>NZ_JBSRXT010000001.1:1815000-6615000 GCF_054055915.1 Bradyrhizobium sp. USDA 4516 | reverse complement strand
GACAGAGGCAGGACCGTCGGCGCCCTTGATGTCACCTTCGAGAATATCGACATCGAAGGCAAGGTTATCACCTTCGAGCTTGGGATTCTTCAGTGTGACAACGACATCGCGCACGGTGCTGCCGTCCTTCTGGAATACGGACACTGTGGCGTTGGGCGGATTCTTTGCAAAATTGTCGCTGCCGGTTCCCCAGTCTTCGACGATATGGCTGGTCAGATCGTGACCGGCCGAGCGAACCGGCCGATCCGCAAATATGATCGCATTTGGCGCGACGCCAGTGAGGACCAGCTTGCCGGGCTGCACGTTCGCGCCCCTGGAGTTGAAGACGATCAGTGATGGAACGACCTGGGGTTTGTTGGCCCCGATCGTCTTCAGCGGCGCATGGGACGCCGTGTCTTGCGCCAAGACCATGTTTGTGGCCGCCAGAGCACCGAGAAAAGCAATCGCACGCATCGTATTCGACAGCATGATCAACTCCGGAATAGTGGATTACCTGGACCCAGGCATGATGAAACAAGAATGGAGGCCGGCCGAATTGGACGACCTCCTTTCTTCACTAGTAACCGAACTTATAGTTGAGGCGGAGCGCCAGCAGACTCGCGTCCGTCTTGGTGTTGGCGGTGATCGACGTGATGCGCCCGAGTGACGGCGTCAGGAACGTGTTGCTCTCGTTTACCCGCCACAGATAGTCGTACTCGATGCCGGCCGTCCAATTCGGAGAGAAGCCGTACTCGAAGCCGACACCCACGACGCCACCCCAGCGGGTCCGGTTCGCGAAGGCGAGGCCCGTGCCGCTCACATTGTCGATGATGGCAAAGTCCTGGCTGCCAACCGCGCCGCCACCCTTGACGTAGAACAATGCCTCGTTGGCCGCGTAGCCCAGTTGAGCCGTGAAGAGGCCCAGGCCGGCGAGGGTCGACTTGTAAGTACGTGTCGGGTCCTGCGCACTGATGCGCGTGTTGCGGATGTTGGCCCAGTCGCCCTGCGCTTCCAGACCGTACACCAATTGTCCGGCCTGCCAACGATAGCCAAGCTGGCCACCGATGATGCCGCCGCCCTTGCTATTGCAGCCTTCCGCGAAGACGCCGCCAATTCCATTGATTGCGGTGATATCGATGCACTGGTTGCTCCAGCCATATCCGCCGTTGATACCGAGATAGAAGCCGGACCAGTTGTACATCATGGGCGCTGCGATCGGCGCCGCCTTGTACGCCGGCCGCTGCGGAAGATCGGCGGCCTTTGCAATACCCGTGAACGCAACGGACATCACCGCCGCTGCGGTAAGTAAACTGATTTTCTTCATCGCCTGCAAGCCTCATTGAACGTGGAAAACACATGAGCCACTTGCCATCGACCTTGTCTCAGTCGGTATGCAGAAACTGTCACCGCCGACCAATTCTTAGCGCTGTTGCACCAAAACCCCACTTCGAGGTCACGGCACGTTGCCAGACCTCAATGCGCGAGACCGGCGATATGTCTCGGATGGCAACTCGCCGAACAGCGACCGGTAGTGGCCGGCAAATCTGCCGAACTCGGTGACGCCGTGTGCCGACAGGATATCGACGACTCTGATCGATGCACCGTTGTCGCGACTGATCTCGTGATAAACCAGGTTTAGCTGCCGAAGCCTCAGATAGAGCTTTGGCGAGAAGCCGAGATAGCGCTCGAAAGCACGCAGCAAGGTGCGGTATTCCACCTTGGTCGCTTTCACGATGTCCTTGATATGGACGATGCTTTCCGACCTGGTCCCAACGAACTCAAGCGCCTCCAGAACGATTCGCTCGTACGAGAGGGTGTACTTGTTGGGCAGGAAGCTTTGGCTCAGGCGATTATCCCGGATGCAAGCCAGCTGATCCATCAGGGCGTCCTCTGCCTCCCGCGCCATCATAGGCCGGTCAGCGAAGGCAGAATCGGAGAAGGAACGCAGCAGAGCCTGCCTCGACACCTCGATCAGCTTCGATTTGATCGGCTCTGGCAACCGGACGAGATGCTTGGCGGTCTTCGGCGAAGCCTGAGTTGTGGCCGCAGGGAGCATGTTCCTCGCGATGCTCTCCTCATTGGGCAGCGACCACGCCACCCATTCGACATGACCGGAACGGACAAAGGTGAAGTGACAGTTCGGCGGGAAAATGACCAGGTCAGAGGCCTGGCATGGCACACCATCGAGCACGACGCGATCGTCGAAGTTGGAGGACTGGACGATCAACGTCGTAAAATTCGGGTCGGTCACGCCATGCGCAATCCCGGGGCCGCCGTCGGTGCCAAACTGAAGCATCGTCCGATTCAATGCGAGAGACTTCACGCCCCAATCGTGAGAGGACGGAGCGGATTTCAGAAATGTCACCCTCGCGCCTCTAATGGCGTCGGTGTATTGCCCGAAATCATTCAATTCAAGATATCCCGCCCGTCTGAGCGGCAATTCAAGCGAAAAATAGAACCGGCTATGCCGCTCTTAGTAACAGTGCGCACAGCGGATCGGTCGGCAACGTGCGACCGATCCGCCCTCAGACATCTACTTCATCTGGATGCCCATCATTTCCCGCTCCGCCTTGAACACGACGGCAATAGCGTCGATGATGAGCTTTTCGGGATGTGCCTTGCAGTAGACGATGACTTCGTGCTCCACGAGCTTGCCCTTGCGCAGGTCGAGGAAATGCTTCTTGGCAAGGCCGTTGTACCAGCCGCTGTACCAGGCCGTCAGCGCATCGGCGTCCTCCTGGTAGGTCCCGGCGAGTTGCGCGCAGGTCAGCTTCTGAACATCGATGAATCCATTCGCGTCGACATAGGCCGACAGCGGGGTCTGGGCCCTGGCAGACACCATTGTGGCAACCAGCAGAGCTACGGAAAGCAGCAGTCTCGAACGCATTGGGGATCCCATTGTGATGAATCGGATGTAGAAAGATCTCAGACGACTTTCAGAGGCCGGGCGCCTTCGCGCGCGACTGGCATCCGAGCTGAAAAGCATCGGCTCGGATGCACGATCAGGATCAAGACAGTCCTATCGGACGTTCGAGGCGGCGCATCGTCCGTCGAACGGGACCGAATATGTGATCGATGTCCCTTGTTCAGAACCGGTAGTTGATGCCGCCACGCACGACATTCAATTCATCCGTGCTGACTCCGGTGCCGACGACTTTCGTGTAGAGATACTCGGCCTTCACGGACCAGTTCGGTGTAAAGCCGTATTCCACGCCGAAACCCGCGGAGATGCCCGGACGCCAGGACGAGGCTGAGCAATCCGGCAAGACGCCAACCGTGCCGCAGGGCACGCCGGCGATGGTTGATGCGCTGGCGGTCGACTTGACGAAGGCTCCGCCGCCGGTGGCGTAGATCAGGACGTTGTTCATGGCGATACCGACCCGGGCCCTCACCGTCGCCAGCGCGCTGATGTTTGACGAGGTGTTCAGCGTGACGCCCTGTCCGATGCCGAGAATGCTCGGCGTTACGACGGAGGACCCGCTGATGTTGGCCCAGTCGATGTCACCTTCCAGGCCGAGCACGACGTATCCCTGCTGAATCTGCCCACCAAACGTGCCGCCGATCATGCCGCCACTGATGTCAAAACCGGCTCGATCGAACCTGTTAGCGAACAGCACCATCGGGTCCTGGTTGCCCCAGCCGTACCCGGCGTTGCCGCCGACATAGAATCCCGTCCAGTTGTAGACGGCGGCAACCGGAGCCTGCGCCTTGTAGGCGGGCGCCGCCGGCAAATCCGCCGCGGCCGCATAACCACCCATCATCAGCGAGGCCGCGATCGCAACCCCAAACTTTCCAATCTTATTCATTGCCGCACCTGATTGATTGAAGAAATCGTGTAGCGGTGATCGCATCGAATGCGCGCAACCCACTATGCAGAATCTGACGCGCGCGTTCTGTTTTCCCGACTGTGGCCAAGTTGCCGCAGCGAAAGCATCGGCGCGCAGTCGGTGTTGAGCGCCAATGGTCTCTCGGTGTCAGGCGAGCAGGCTGACGAATATGCAAATTCTGACAATCCGGTGGTGTCGAGCGATGACCGGGCGCTCCTGGCCTGGTTCAACCTTGCCGAAATTCCGTCATGCTGACCCGGAAGCCCTAGTTGCGTGCGAAATAGAGCGGCGTCCTGAGCGTGATCTGGTAATCAGGCTTTGGTACCCACATGATCTGCGCGGTCACGCCAAACAGGCGGTTGTCGTTGTCGTCCATCCGGTCAAGGTCCAGTCGCACGATCGGCTGGGTAAAGGAGGAGACCGACGCGCGGCCCAAGAGCTCGGCGCCGCCGAAAACCTGCACGCCCGCGCGGCCCGTAAACTTCCAATTGTTCGGCCATTGGTAGTAACCGCCGACATAGCCCATGATGTCGGGATGGATGGTCGCGAGCGGACTGCCGATGACAACCCGTGTGTCCTGCACGCCCGCCAGCAACCCACGGGTCTCGTCCTGGTTGAACGCATAGTCGAACTCGAAAATGTTTGTAAAACTCGTGGTAGCAAACGGTCCATTCGGAATCGTCTGGGTAATGGTTGATTGCCAACTCAAGGTCGGAATCGAGCCGCCGTTCTGATTGTAGAGATCGGCCTGAAATCCAAGATTCCAGCTCGTAATCGCCACGGACGACCAGCCGGTCATCGGAGTGCTGGTCGAGCTGGCTGATACGCCGGCGTAGAGCGAGACGTTATCGTTCACGTCGATCGTCATGGGAAGATCGACCACGACGCTCTGGGCGCCCGGCAGCGTCGCGCCGCCCGCAATTGCAGCCAGGCTGCCAGCGTTCGAGATGGCAGCGGATTGCAACGCCGGGAGCAAGGACGAATTGCCGAAGCCGACCGCCAGCGTACCGGCGGGCACCCGCGCGTAGATGGTTCTCATGTCGAGATAGACGTTTGGCGCGCTCGACGCCCCGTTCGAGGAATCATCGTCTTCATCTCCAGCACGGGCAATTCCGCTCGAGAGGCAAATCAAGACGGCCAGCACCATTCCCGGGAAACCAACGCAATTGCGCGCGTTCAGCGCTCCAACCTTCCCCGTAACCTGCAAGACACTCTCCTCGAACGGCGTTCTTATCGGCGATGTCTGACAGTAGTGATGCGGCCAAGCTGATCGATCGAGGGAGCGACAGGCACTATCTCGGTCATCGCCCACTATGCGCCATCCGGTGAACCCGGCACATTCCGGGAAAAGATCGTTGAAACGATATTGGCAATTCGTCGGAACGGTCTATGCAAATTCTGCCAATGCACAGGCGCACCGTATCGCGGCAGGCTCCTACGGCAGATCCGGCTCCTTGGTGTCCTCGAAGAAGGCCGGCTCGACCAACGGCGGCGCGGACGTTTCCGCAAGCCAATGGTGAATGACCGCCGAGGATATCGCCCGCCGCGGCGTGCAGGGATTGATGGTGCCCGCGGTCACGATGTATCCTTGCTCGAACTTCTGGCGAGCAAACCTCTGGGCCTCGAGCTCGGTCGGAAAGCTCTCACTCTGTCTCGGCTGTCGTTGCGCGGATGCCTTGCGCACCCGTTTCGGGACCTCGAACGAGACATACCAGGCCTTCGTCAGGTCAATCGACACGGCGCCCGTCCGATTGGTTTTCCCTGTGGGTTCGCCTCATCGCAGTCCGCCCGCTCCCGCTATGCGCTTTCGACGTCACGACCTTGAACCGCGCCCATCACGCTCGCGCCGAAAGCTCTCGACAATGGATTCTGGTAGTCGATCCTGGCGTTGCGCAGTCCAGCCCTGCCATCGTGCGACATCTCGCTGTCCCGGCATGCCGCTCGAAGCGTCTGCGAAGGGCTCTCGCCGAACAGCTTGCGATATTCAACCGAAAACCGTCCAAGCTCGAAAAAGCCGAAGCAGATCGCAATCTCCGTCACCTTTGCGGTCTCGCCGTCCAGCGCAAGAAGCGCCTGCCTTGCCTGATTCAGTCGGAGCACGCGAATTCGGCGGCACGGCGATTCTCCGTAAACGCTCCTGAACGCCTTTCGTAGAGTTCGCTGGCTCACCGAGAGTTGGTGGCAAATCGCGGGGATGCGGGGCATTTCTTCGGCATTGCCCGCAGCGATGGCCTCGGCCCGCGCGACAAGAACGCGATATCGATCGCTGGCACCGCCAATCATTGGCCGGCGCCTTTCGATCGCATCCGAAAAGCCGATGAAGTGAGGAAGCTACCCCGAATATGGCAACGCAACCCGTTTGCATGGTCCCCTGACGGACCGCTTCGCGCGGGCGTGCAGATCAGATCGGCAGCAGCAATGGCAATAAGAGCGGCGCAGTACATAATAATGACCTCAACGTCTGGCTTTACCTCTGCATCTCGCGTCTTTCAGCGCGAAGCGTCTTGCCATTTCGCGCCAATCATTGATGCACGGTCTTCCGGGCCGCTTTGCCGCCGAAAAACACAGCTCGAATACTGGTAATATGCTAGCGCGACGCTCGTTTGCGGGGCGACGCGGGCCGGTACCTGCGTCGTGGCCCGGCGCATTTGCGCCTACCGCGACCGCTCAGTGCAAGCCACCCGTGCGCTAACTTTTGCTGGCGCGGGCCTTGCCATTCCCTTTGGCGGCCTGCTGCTGCCGATATGCAATCGGCGGCATTTTCATCAAACGCACAAAGCTTCGGCTGAAACTGCTCGCTCCGGTGTAGCCAAGACGTAAGGCGATGTCCGAAATGCGCTCGTTGGACTCCGCAAGGAGGCGGCAGGCCGTATCGAGGCGGACTTCGGTGACCAATTCGCTGTAACTTGTCCCCATACCACCGAGGTGTCGCTGCAATGAGCGCACGCTCACGCCCAGTTGGCGCGCAGTGCACCGCACAGATGCAGCATCCTGACGCAGCAACACCGAAATCGCCGCGCGGACAGAATGTCGGGATGGCGAAGAGACGGGTTTCATGTGCACGTCATGAAAGATTGCAAGCGTGATCTCCTTCCTCAAACCGCTGCTTACGATCTTCTTATAATGTGATCGAATTGGTGGGCCCGTCTGGCCATGAGCCGCCTAAATCGCAATTCTGGAATCAAGATCAATTGCACACGTCCCAGCCTCGCATGCACCGCTGCAACGCGACACCCAATTCACCCGGCGAGCAAATTTCGAGATCGCTCCTCATAGTTCCGCGACGACAAAGTACGACCGTAAAAATGAACGCCGCAGGCAGGGGACGAGCAACATGAGCGGAATTCCCCTAACCCGCTGCCAATTCGTGATTCCGTTTGCAGACATTCATAACGAGGTGGGAGCTCCCACCGCGACGCTCCTGTCGAAATTTGGTCTCCCGACAGCGCTGCAAGAAAAAGCCGATCATTATGTTCCGATATTGCCTGCCATATTGTTTGCACAAGCCGCGCAGAGATCGCAGGGCATCACGGATATTGGCTTTCACGCTTCGCGGCGGCTGCAGTTCTGCCACCGGAGCGATAAGCTGCGAACCATCATCAGCTACTCTCCGACGCTGTACGTCGCCCTGCAGCAAGTGTGCAAATGGGCATCGCTCGAAGACACGAACCTGTACATGTGGCTGGAGCGCCGCGATGATCGTGTAAGAATTTGCAGCAAGCTGGGCGGGACTGCCGGCATGCTCCATCTTGAACACTCACAATGGCTGCAGAACGTCTTTGTCGTCCACATCGTTCGACAGTTAGCCGGATCGGAGTGGACTCCCTCAACGATGGCCTTCGAGGCAAATTATGCGCCAGGCTCGGAGGCTCAGGCATTCTGGCCGAATACGCGCTTTCTGCCGGGCCAGGAAGCCTCCTGGATTGATGTGCCCGTGGCGCATCTCGACCTACCCAGCCTGACACGCGATACGGCGCTGAATTTCTCCGAGGACGAGCCTCAGCCGTTCGGCGACGAGCTTGTCCGTGCACTGATGTTGCCTTCTTACCTGGATGAGGGAATCCCGGCGGTCGCGAAAATCGCCGAGATGGCCGGCGCAAGCGTCAGGAGTTTTCAACGCAAATTCTCAAACGCTGGCCTGACATATTGAGCTTGCTCGAATTGATCCGTTTTGAGAATGCCGCCAAGCTTCTGCGTGAGACGGACGCCAAGATCATCGAAATCGCGTTCTCTTCTGGCTATGCCGATCCGGCGCATTTTTCGCGTGCGTTTCGCCGTATGACCGGCGCCACGCCATGCGAATTTCGCGAGAAATGGAGACCGCGGTAGGCGCGGCCGCCCTCGGACAATCGCTTCCGTTTCGACAGCAGCCCCCTCCGATTGGCACGGAGGCAATTTCCCCCGGCGCAAGCCCGCTATGGAAAGCGCGCCACGCATTCGTCGAGCAATTCGGGACTGCACAAACGGCGGTCGGACGGCGGCGCGTCAATAGATCGGACGCAGTTGGAGCCCGGAGAGGCCGAGGGTCACATTGACGGCTACCGAGCCCTCCACCGAGACGGGCTGCAACGCAAATGACCGCCCCGAGCCACCGACAAGAACATTGACGCCGGCGCCTAAGCCGAGGCCGATGTCGCCTGACGCCCCGACATATTCGCCGGCGAGAGCTCCGGGCGGAGGGCCTGCCGTCGGGGCAAACACCGCCCAGGCGAGTGCGCCTCCGGCCGAAACGCCGATATCGATTCCGATGGTGTTGAGGGCACCTTCATAGAGTTGTGTCGGCAATGGCGGGTTTTGTGTAAAGCGACATGACATCGATTGATGGCCGAATATGACAAACCCGACGCTAGGGTCGAGCTTGCAAGCCAGCATGCCGATCTGGGTCCACGATGCCTGTTGGGCGCCTGCGGAGGACACAGAGCCGGACCATGCGCAGACGATGCAGAGAACAACCAGAATTCGTGCACGCATTTCGCTTCCCTATCATCTCGCAAAGACTCGTTGAACGCGGTCGGCGCTTGGTTCCGACCGCGTTCTGTTTTCGTAGATGAGCATGTGCAGAGCCGACGAGGCTATGCAAAATCGGCAATCCGAACCCGCCTTCAGGCCTTTTTGTCGCGTTAATCGGAAGCGGTTTGCGATGTTGGACGCTAGCCCTCCGTTACTTTTCGAAGACGGCGTTACTTGCGAAACCGCGCGAACGTTATTTGCAAGGACATCCCGACACCTGCCGCATGTCGGGCCATCAGCTCAATGCGCGCCGGGCCATGCTGAAAACGTCACAGTTGGACCGCTGCCGATTTTGCATAGGCGACGGGTTTTGCGCTGTCTAGGGTCCGCACCCACCAACCTTCCGGAAGCTTCCGGCCGATCGCAAGGAGAACGAGATCCGCAACAGGAAGGGCGTGCAGATTTGCTTGGCATTGCTGGCGCCGGCGTTACTGCTCGACATCGGGACCGCCCTGGCACAGAGTGATACGCACGGAAACCTGAAGACGATCGGCACGCCTTTTGCCGCACAAGCCCAAATTGTGCCGTCGCTCATCGTTCTCAATTCGCGGGGCGCAATGTTGCAGGGCGACAGCCTTGTCCTCACAGGGATTACGCCGAACTCGATCATATTCGCCGACCGACCCGTGCGCGCTGCGGGCCATCAGCTCACGGCTGATATCATTGCGGACTGGGGCGCAGGCAAGGACAGCTTTGCCAGCGATCCTCCGAACGCGACTGTTTCGGCTTTCAACAGCAAGGACGGCTCCGTCAAGGACGCCGTCGTCGTTCTGAAGAATCCGAAGCTGGACGGAGACAAGCTGACCTTCACCGTTCAGACGCTCGAGGGTGATCTCACCGGCGCGGACGGCGCAGCCTCGATCTTCATCGACATCATCGGTCGCCTCTTTACACCGCTCTCCTATGCGGGCGTCGCGCGACGCACGGCATACCGGGGCGCAATATATGCCGGCGCTGCTGCTGTCGGAGCTGCCGCCGTCGGAGCCGCCTACGCCCGGCCCTCTTGCGGCTATTATCCCTATCCTCCTTGTTACTGAACAGATCTCGCGCCGGGCGGCACCTATCCGGCGCCCGTGCAAGGACCAGCGATCACTCTGCGTCGCAACAGCCATCCCTTTTGGCGTTCCTCCACATCAGCGCGGTTCGCGGAACCGCATCGCCGTCGCGTCCCTCTTAGCTGGGGCCGATGAGACCAAAGCGTTCCGAGCGACGTCGGCGCGCACGGGTTTGCGTGAGGAAAGCGCGTCAGGAACGACAAGCCAGGAATTCCGGTCCTGCGGTCGCACCCCAAAACGAGGCGCGGTGAAAAAGTTGAAAAAGTATTGAGGGGCGAGATTCGGACAAGGACCGGCAGCGGCGCCCCGCGTTGGGCCACTATCGGGCGTGTGAAATCGCGGAAACTCGTAGTTTGGCGCGCAAAATCGTACGATTGGTAGCGGGGAGCGAATCGAACCCTGGTTCTGCAGCAAGCGATAGCCTGCGGCGGCGAGCAGAACAGATTGGCCGTTTTCCTCGCCCTAGTATCCCATTCTACGACGAGCACGTAATCGACCTGTACCATCGGATCTGCGCGCTGTATCGAATGGGGTGAAGGTACAGATATAACCTTACAGCAACCAGAAGCAGCGGAGAGAGTGGGAGTCAAACCCACGGTTTTCGACCATTCCGCGTCGAACAGCTGAGACCGCACTTAAGCACTCGCCTCGCCCTGCCCTCGGAAGTTCAGATCCAGGCACATGCGCCACAGGCCTGCGCACGTTGGCTGTGTTGAGATTTTTCTCGATCTCCCGGTGCACACGTCGTGCACACGCCATCATCTAACCGGTTGAAAAGCTTAAACTCTCGCTCCAATCCATCATCGGGGCGACGGGAAATTTCCATGTTATCTCAATTGCCTAGCCGCAACATCGGTTCAATGCAACATGATGTTTCGGAGCGCTGCCCGGCCGAAACAGGCCCGGCCCAACCAAAATATCGAAAACAACCCCATGCAAAGTAGCTTCGCCATTGCAGGGAGCTCAACGGAGGCGGTCAGAACTGTACCGGCTACCCGGGAAGTCGACAGACATCCGGATGCAGCAGCGGCGCCTCCTTGATCCAGATTTTCGCGCCCTGCGGGCCCACCGTCGCCTTCAGGTCGACGCCGGCGGGTAGCCGACCCCAGCCCGGCGGCTGCAGCGTCTCGTCCCCGATCGTTAGTCCCCCCGATAGAACAAAGAACTCGAGCCCGCGCGCGTTCGCAAGGCTGACGATTTCACCCGGCCGCCAGTCTTCAAGGCGGACCTCTTCGTGGCCGTCGTCAAATAGCACGCTGACGTTGCTTGCACCGGGGCGCGGCGCAACCTGTTGGCCCTCACCTGGCTGACGCACGACCTGGGTCCGGTCCTCGTCCCGGAACTGCCAGAGCCGCACGAAGATTGTGCAGCCGTCCTTCGAGGCGGGAACATGTGACGTCCCCGGAGGGTTGCGGAAGTAGCTGCCCGCGGGATAGTCGCCATGCTCATCCTGAAAGGTACCTTCAAGGACGACAATCTCTTCTCCACCGCCATGCGTATGACGCGGGAAGGCGCTACCGGGAGCATAGCGCACGATCGAGGTGGCGCGCGCGACCTCGGCGCCAATGCGGAACAGCATGCGCCGATCCACGCCGGCCGACGGACTGGCCACCCAGTCCAGCTTCGAGGCGTGAACGATAACAGGCTTCGACAGATCATCGTTGATGCGCATCGTTACTCTCCCTCAGGCTGCGCTATCCGAAACCCACCGCTTCTCCATTTCGGATCTCTTGACCAGCGCAGGTCCTAAACCAGGACACGTTCAGAACCCCGCGAGCGGAACGCCGCTCGCCGCATTCTGCGGTCGTCGTGACGCGATCAGCCGCCGCGCCTCGTCGGCGCGACCACTGCGCAGCAAGGCGCAAGTCACGGAATATTCCAGCAGGTCGCGCTGCGCGCGGCTGCCTCCAACCCTTTCATGGGTTGCCAGGACGGGCGTTAGCTCATCGACGACGCGTGTCCAGTCGCCCTTGGCCAAACCATCGAACCCGCGCGCGATGGGCACCACCATGTCCGCGGCGGGTCCCTTCGGGTTCTCGATGATCCTGGCCAAGGCCTCCGCATCGCCGGCCATTGCAAAGGCGAGCGCGCTGTGCATGTCGGCAAAGATGATCCCCGAGTTGGGAAACCACTTCGCCGCATACTGGCTGATCTCGCTCCACAGTTCCGGATATCGTGGCTCGCCCGCCATCTCGGCGCGCGCAAGGAACGAGGCGCAATCGGTGAGGACATTGATTTGCGGCCCCCACGAGCCGCCCGGATGCAGCGCCTCACGATAGATCTTCCAGGCTTGATCCCGCCTGCCGGTCTCCAGCGACCACAGGGCAAGATGCCAACTGATATGGCAATGCAGTTGCGCCTCGCGCGGGTAAGCGGCGTTCCATTGCTCGAGATAAGCCAGCCCCTCCTCGCGCTGTCCCTTCTCATAGAACAGATGGGCCTTGATATGCGCAGCGTGAGCGTTGCGGGGACAACCACGAAGTGCGGTCTCGATATTCCTGAAACCACTGTCGAGCCTGTGCAGCTCGATTTCGGCAAACGCGAGCACGGTTCGAAACCACCAGTCATCGCCGTAATGGGTTGCAAGCGGCTCCAGCATCGCCAGTTGCTCAACCTCGCGGCCGGACTTGCCCGAGAAGCCGATCAAGCCGAAGACACCGGTGGCCGGTGCCAGCACCATGGCATCGCGCGGCCAGTGCTTGATATGTTCGGCGATCGCCGAAACCGCCGCAGCGCCTTGACCACTCAGGATCTTGGCAAAGATCGCAATATGACCTTGCTCGCGCGAAGTCGTAGCAGGCGCCAGCGCGATCGCGCGTTCGAGCGGCGCTTTGACTTCGTTGCCGCGACCGAGCAGTTGCAGGGTTCGCGCAAGCGCAATGTGCGCCAGAGCAAAACCTTCGTCGGCGGCGATCGCGTCGCGGAATGCCTGGTCAATCCCCGACCCAGCCGAGAGCAGCTTGTCGACGCCGGCGACATATGCGTCGCGGGCGGCGGCAGAGCTTGTGCTCAAGGGGTTGCCGTACCGGTCTTCAAGAACGCCCACCCGATTTCCCATCGAACTCTCGGTCATTTTGATGACACTCCCTCCATGGAAACCTGCTTGGCCTTGGCTTGCCGCCGGCGGCGCTCGTCACCCAGCTTGAGCAGCCGCTCGCGATCCTCTGGATTTACTCTTCCATACCGGGGCCGCCAAAGGGAACCCTCCTCCTTCCACGCAAATGGCGCTTTCACAGTCGTTCGCGGCGCCGTCGCCGTGTCAAAAAGGGCGAGCGCCTGGCGCATGATTTCGCGCTGCATGTCCGGTCGCCAGGGATGCCCGCAAGGATTGCCCAGCGGGAAATCCGTGAAATAGAACCGTGGCACGCCGCAGTGCTCCACGACATCCTGCGCCGAGCCGACAATGACCGTCGGAATGCCGTTCGCTTCCAGATGCCGGGCCACCAAGCTTACGGTCTGATGACACACGGGGCAAAGGGGGCAAAGGATCGCAGCATCAGCCCCGTCTTTTCGAACCCGTGCCAGGATTTCAGGTGCATCCTCCGCGTTCGTTTTCCGTTGGCTGTATTCTGTCGGCACGCCGTGAAAGTGCCGGGGCAGTCCGACAAGGGCGCCCTCGCCGACCAATCCAAAAGCGGCTTCTACCGGCAGGAAGCTGCCCGGATCATTGGTGTGGGTCGATTCCTTGTCCCACGCAACGTTGTCGGTAAACAGCTTCCCGGGCGGCGGCGAAACCTCACCCGACCACACCCGTTTGACGCCGTCAAAATCCGGCGGACTGGCCGTGGTAATCAGTGCGATACGCAGATCCGATGACAGTTTGGCAGGTTTGATGAAAGGGACATCATCAAACCTCGCCCAGACATAGTCGTTGTCGTAACCAAGGGCACGGTAATATTGGCGCGTTCGCTCCATATATTGAACCGGGGTTTCCGCTACGCTCATGTGGATTCTCCTCGAGACGCTAGCTTGGTCGTGCGGTGGGCCGGTATGAAAAGCCGATGAGTGCCAGCAATGCGGCGACGAGTGGTGCGAACGACAGCATCAGGACGGTCGACCAGCCGAAGGACGACAGCAGCCCGCCCGACAGGAAGGAGCCGACGGTCATCGTGCCGAAGACCACGAAGTCATTGAGCGACTGAACGCGCGCCTTTTCCTCGGGACGATGGCACTCCAGAACCATCGCGGAGGCGCCGATGAAGCCGAAGTTCCAGCCGATCCCGAGCAGGCTCAGCGTCGCCCAGAAATGCACGACATCGATCCCGAGCAGGCCCACCGACGAAGAGGCCGCAATCAATACCAGCCCGACCGCGACGATCGCGGATGCGCCGAAGCGCGTGATCAAGCGGCCGGTCCAGAAACTCGGGGCGTACATCGCAATGACGTGCCACTGCAGACCGAGATTGGCCGATTCCTGAGGCAGCCCGCAGAGCTTCATCGCCAACGGGGCTGCGGTCATGAGGAAACTCATGAGCAGGTAGGAGACGACCCCGCAGATCACGGCCAGGATAAAGCGCGGCTGCCGGGCAATGACAGCGAGCGGCCTTCCGGCGTTGAGATGCGTTGCAGTCAGCGGAGGAAGCTCAACGCCCGCCAGAATAACCGCGGAGAGCGCCGCAACCACCGCCTGGCCGACAAACGTCGCGGCAAAGAGGTACGGCGCCCACAGATTCATGGTGTGCGTCACAAGCTGTGGACCGATCACACCGGCGAACACACCGCAGCCATCACGGCCGAGAGCGCGCGCGGACGCCGTTCAGGTGCTGCGCAATCGGCCGCCGCAAAGCGGAACGAGAGCACCACGGCCGCGTAGACGCCGCCAAAGAAGGTCCCGGCGCAGAATAGCGGGAATGACGCGTTGAGTACCGCCAGGACCGCAATCAAGCCTGCGAGGACGCCGCTGCCTGCACCAAGCAGGAATGTCGTGCGCCGGCCATAGCGCTGCGCGACAACGCCCGCCGGCAGCGTGCACAGAGCCATGCCGACGACAAAAACCGAGACAGGCAGCGTCGCAAGTGCCTTGGTGGGCGCCAGCATGTCGCCGACCACGGCCGCCAACGCGGTTGCGTAGACGACCGTGGAGTTGGCGCCTGCGAAAGCCTGGGCGACAACCAGCCTTGCGACATTGTTGCGCTCGCGGCGAATGGCGGTCGGCGCCTCATGGGTGGGAACGGAAAAATTGAAGTTCACGTTGCGGCTTGCTCCGCCGTTAGATGTCCGTCGATGGGACGTCGCCGATCAGACCAGTGGCCGATCCACCGGGCCGTGGATCACCGCGTCGGAGTTAAGGAGAAATCGCTGGACTTTTCTTTCTACAGATTGCCAATTTATGTCGATGAAACGTCACATTTCGCCAGGGAATGCCGGCTGGAAGACGGTCGATGCCCCGCAGGGCCTCGGATCACCGAAGCCTTTGATCGTTCGGGTGCAGTCTCTTCCCGCGAGGAGCTACTTCGCCGAACACAGTCACAGCTGGAATCAGCTGGTCTACGCGATCTCAGGCGCGCTCACCGTGAAGGCGGATGGACGGCGCGTCGTCATTTCTCCGGAACAGGCCGTCTGGCTGCCGGCCGGTACGAAGCATTCGGTCGGCTCGCTGATGGGAGCGGAATTCCGGAGCCTCTGGGTCGCCAATGCTGCCAGCCAAGGCATGACTTCGCGCACGACCGTCATCCATGTGTCCCCGCTCCTGCGGACGCTCATCGTGGAAGCCGCGTCGCTGAAAAGCGAGGATCGTCGCTACGCCGACCGCGTTATCGCGCTCATCCTCGATCAGTTGCGGCGGGCGACGCCGATCTCGGCAGCGTTACCTTGGCCCACCCACCCGGGCTTGCTGGCCCTCTGTGAAACCCTCTACGCCGATCCTGCGAATCCGCGCCACGCCGAGAGATGGGGGCGTGAGATTGGCATGTCGCCGCGAACCTTGACGCGGCACTTCGAGCGCGAAGTCGGCATGAGCTTGCGTGCATGGCGTCAGCGTCTCCGCCTGCTCAAGGCTATCGAATTGTTGGGCAGCGACCTGCCGATCACAGAGATCGCGTTGCGGCTGGGTTACTCATCGGCCTCCGCATTCATATTCATGTTTCGCTCTGAAATGCGCGTTAGTCCCCTGCAACATCGGCGCAGTCTGGGCCACGCGGCCAGCAGAGGGACTTCATCAAGGCATCGATCCGGATCTCGAGATTCGCCCCGCCGGGCGCGCTGACCCTTCAGCCGCAGGGACTCGTTGGAAACCGCGGTTCAGTTCGGAACAGGCGGAATACGGTCGTCCGGACCAGGGGGACGCTCGCTTGTGCGCCGCTCTCAAAGGCGAGGTAGGCGCTAGCCGTCCCTGCCCCGTCATCCAGCGAAAACGACGACCATAATCGATCCCCAGGTCGTCAGCAGAATATTGGAGATCGGATAGGCGGGCGTGTAGCCGAGCACCACCACGGAGCTGCCCGAACGCTCCTGAATGGCGGCCATCGCGGCCGTGACCGTCTGTGCGCCGGTCAAAGCGCCGAGCATGAGGATGGGGTTCATGCGCAACACGAAATGGCCGAAACAGAAGCCGACGATCTGCGGCAGCAGGGTTACAAACATGCCACCCAGCAGCAGGCCGACGCCCGACTCCCGTATGGCGGAGAGGAAGACCGGACCGGCATGGATCCCGGTCAGGCCGACGAAGGCAGCCAGTCCGAGCGACGTCATCAGGCTGATGGCGCCATCGGGGATCCGGCCGAAATACGGCAGACGTGTGCGGAGATAGCCGACAAGAAGTCCAGCGAGCAGCGTACCGACGCTGGTGCTCAGCGAGATCGTGACGCCACCAATCGAAAAGCTCAGGAGCACGCCAACGAGGCCGCCGAAGAAGATCGCGAGCCCCAGCACCACGAAATCGATGCTGGTGCTTGGCTCAACGATGACGCCGATGCTCTTGGCTGCATTCTGCACCACCGATTCAGGACCGACGACGCGAAGCATATCGCCGCGCTGCAGGACAACGCCGGCCGCGATGGGGAGAGCTTCATCGCCGCGGCTCAACGAACGCAAGTAGAGGCCGCGTGCCCAGCTCTGTTCCGACGCCTGCTGCAGACTGCTGCCTGCGAGCTCCCGGTTGATCAGGAACACGTCCGCCGAGATCACGGGGATGTCGAGCAGCTCGCGGTCCTCCACCTCCTCGCCGCGCGGTCCGATCAGTTCGACGATGGTCTGGCGCGGCGCCGACAGCGCGATGATATCGCCGGCCGCGAGCACCGCTCCAGGCTCTGTCTCCAAGATGCGCTCGCCGCGACGAATGCGGTGGATGAACACGCGTTGCCCGGGCACACGAGCTTCGGCGGCGGCCACCGACAATCCGGCGATCGCCGCCTGAGCATCCAGCCGGTAGGCACGCAATTCGAATTTGCGCCAGGCAGACGCCAGGCCGGGCTTGGCGCGCGTGATGCCCAAGGTCTGCTCCAGCTTGAGCGCCTCCGCCTTCAGATCGATCTTCAGCAGCGCCGGAACGATCAGGGTGCAGAATGTGATCACGCCGGCATAGCCGAAGATGTAGCAGACCGCGTCGGCCACCGCGATGTGCGAGACCAACAACGCGCGCTGTGCTTCGGTCACGGCGAGCCCATTGACTGCATCAGTTGCCGTACCCATCGCCGCGCTTTGGGTGAGCGCGCCCGACATGAGCCCGGCTGCAAAGCCGGCGTCGAGTCGCAGCACGCGTGCCGCGACGATCGCTGCCGCAAGCCCGGTGAGGCTGACGACAACGGCCATCAACATCGGCTTCAGCCCGTCGCGCTTCATCGCCAGCATGAATTGCGGACCGACCGAATAGCCCACCCCGAACAGGAACAGCAGGAACAGGAACGATTTGGTCATGCTGGAGACGGGCACATGCGCGAAATCGCCGACCGCGAGTCCTGCGAACAGCGCGCCCGTCACCGGGCCGAGGCTGAAAGCGCCGATCTTGAAGCTTCCGATCCAGTAGCCCGCGGCGATCACCAGGAACAGCGCGAGCTCCGGATACCGAACGAGAAATTGCGCCAGCCAGGTCAACATCGTCTCAACACGGTCCCGCGCCGCGGCTATGTCATCATCATCACCAGCACCATGCCCCAGATCGTCAGCAGCGTGTTTCCGACCGCATAGGTGACGGTGTAGCCAAGACCGGGAATCTGGCTCTTCGCGCGGTCGTTGATCATGCCCAGCGAAGCGGTCGTGGTGCGCGCGCCAGAGCAGCATCCGAGCAGGATCGCGTCGTGGAAGCGGAACACGTATTTGCCGACGAACATCGCCAGGATCAGCGGCACGGTGGTCACGACGACGCCCCAAAGGAACAGGCTGAAGCCGAGCTTTTGCAGGCCGGCGACAAATCCCGGGCCCGAGGAGATTCCGACCACGGCAATGAAGACGTTCAGGCCGACCGAGTTCATGAACCACACGGTGGGTGACGGGATGCGGCCGAAGGTCGGGTGCACGGACCGGAGCCAGCCGAAGAACAGACCTGAGATCAATGCGCCGCCGGAGGTGGACAACGTCAGCGGCACGCTTCCGATCTTGTAGACGAAGGCGCCGACCAGGGCGCCGATCGCGATCGCAGCCCCGATGAAGGCGACGTCGGCAACATCGGTTGCACGGTCCGGCCGGCCCAGCATCTTTGTGGTGGCAGCGACATCGGACGTGCGGCCGACCAGGGTGAGGATGTCGCCCCGATTGATCTTGGTGTTCGGCAGGATCGGAATCTCGGTCGCGATCGCCCCCCGGGCGATCTTGCGCAGGAATACGCCGCGAGCGCCCGGTTCCTTGGCCAGTTGCTCCAGCGTCTTGCCGTCGACGTCCTTGCTGGTCACGTAGACATCGACACCTTCGATCGGCACCGCCAGCAGCTCGCGATCGTCAACTTCCTCGGCCTGCTCGCCGATCAGCTGCACCAGCACATCGCGGCGCCCGGCGACGGCGACGACATCGCCGGCATGTATCACGGTGTCGGAGGTTGCCTCCACGATCTTGCCGGCTTGCCGGAGCCGGAGGACGAAGATGCGATGATCGGGAAGCAGCGCCTCGGCCTGCCCGACGGTCTTGCCGGCGACGGGTCCGCGCTCATGAACGCGATAGGCGCGCACATCGAACTGGTGCCAGGCCGTCCCTGGGCCGCCCAGCTCCTTCTTGCCGCCATGCTCCTCCTCGTATTTCTTGCACGCGGCTTCGAGATCGATCCCGAGCAGCGCTGGTCCGAGCAGCGCCAGCACGATCGCCGACCCAACCGTGCCGAAGATATAGGTCACGGCATAGGCGACCGGCATGGCATCGAGCAGCTTCTTGGCTTCGTCCGCGGGCAGACCAAGGCGATTGATGGCGTCGGTCGCGAGTCCCATCGACGCGGAGATCGTCTGCGAGCCGGCATAGAGCCCGATGGCCGATCCGACGTCGTAACCGGCGACCTTGGCGCCGAGATAGGCGGACAGCAGACAGAAGACGCAGACCACGGCCGCGAAAATCGCCTGCGGGACGCCGTCCTGCGCGATACCGCGCACGAATTGCGGTCCGACGCCATAACCGATGGCGAACAGGAACATCAGAAAGAAGAACGGTTTCAGCGGCCCTGATATGGTGATCCCGATCTGGCCGATGATGACAGCGGCAACCAGTGTCGCGGTGACCGCGCCCAGTCCAAGCCCCTTATAGGTGAAGGAACCGAAATAGTAGCCCAGGGCCAGCGAGAGGAAGATCGCAATTTCGGGATAGGTGCGGAGCGTCTGGAAGAGCCAATCGATCATGATGTCACCCGTTCATGCTGTCCCGGGGCTTCGGCGTGCGACCGCTTCGATCTCGTGCGGGGGGTGCCGAAAAGGGCGAGCAACCGTATCGGTCGACATCAGACGGCGGTTGGCGAGCAGGATGTTGATCTATGTCAACCGCAGCTGCGAGAGCCTCGCGATTTCATGATCTTGCCGACACCACACATGTGCCGCGCACTCGCATCGTGAGCGACTATCCGTCGCAGCATCGCATCGCCTGCGCGTGACCGTTGACATAGATCAAGGCTCGTAACCGGTCGCCGATCATGCTGCGCGCGATTGCGCAGGCAACGGAGCCTGTCGCCTCCATTCCAACAGCACGCATCGCCCCGGGAGTGTCAAATGGCCGATCTTCTGACCCTGAAGAAATTCGAGGCGTTGAGCCCCTTCGAGATCAAGGACGAGCTGATCAACCTCGCCAAGAGCAATTCGAAGCGGAGCCAGATGCCCTTCCTGAACGCCGGGCGGGGCAATCCGAACTGGGTGGCCACGACGCCGCGCGAAGGCTTCTTCCTGCTGGGACAATTCGCCATCACCGAGAGCAAGCGGGTGATGGAGCACCCGGCGGGCATCGGCGGCATGCCCCAGGCAAGCGGCATCGCCGGCCGGTTCGAAGCCTGGCTCAAGCAGCACAAGGACATGCCGGGTGCGAGCTTCCTGACCGAGATGCTGCCCTTTGCGGTCAAGAAATTCGGCTTCGACCCGGACGCCTTCGTCCACGAGTTGGTCGATTCGATCATCGGCGACAATTACCCGGTGCCGGACCGCATGCTGGTGCACAACGAAAAGATCGTGCACGAATACCTGATGTGGGCGGTTTGCGGCGAGCCCCGGCCGGCCGGAAAATTCGACATCTATGCGGTCGAGGGCGGCACGGCGGCGATGTGCTACCTCTTCAAGTCGCTGAAGGCCAACCGGCTGCTGGTGCCCGGCGATACGATCGCGTTGGCGACGCCGATTTTCACGCCCTACATCGAGATGACGCACCTGGAAGACTACGACCTGAAGGTGGTTCAGATCAGGGCTCCGCAGGAGAACAAGTTCCAGTTCACCGACGAGGAGATCAAGAAGCTGGAGGATCCGAAGATCAAGGCCTTCTTCGTGGTCAATCCGTCCAACCCTCCGGGGATGGCGTTGAGCAAGGAGACGGTTGCCAAGCTGGCCAATCTGGTCAGGACCAAGCGCCCCGACCTGATGATCCTCACCGACGACGTCTACGGCACCTTCGTGCACGGGTTCCGTTCGCTGCTGGGCGAGCTGCCGCACAACACCATCGGCGTCTACTCCTATTCGAAGTATTTCGGCTGCACGGGATGGCGGCTCGGCGCGATCGCCATCCACGAGGACAACATCTTCGACAAGATGATCGCCAAGCTCCCGGACGAGGCCGTCAAGGCGCTCGACAAGCGCTACGGGCCGCTCACGCTCGAACCGCGCAAGCTCAAGCTGATCGACCGCATCGTCGCCGACAGCCGCGACGTGGCGCTCAATCACACTGCGGGCCTGTCGTTGCCGCAGCAGGTGATGATGAGCCTGTTCTCGCTCGCGGAGATGATGGACGAAAAGAAGGCCTATCAGGCCGCCTGCATGGAGATCGTCAACAAGCGCCTGTGGTCGCTGCTCGATGGCCTCGGGCTTGCCGACAAGCTGACCCCGAATCCGAGCTATGATGCCTACTACGCCCTGATTGATTTCGAGTTCTGGGCCCGAAAGAATATCGGCGACGAGGCGGTTGAATACCTGAAGAAGAACGTCCATCCGCTGGACCTCGCGTTCAGGCTGGCTGAAGCCCACGGGATCGTGCTGTTGAACGGCGGCGGATTCGATGCGCCCGAATGGTCGCTTCGCGTCTCGCTCGCGAACCTGCCCGACGATGTCTATGACGATATCGGGCGCGGTGTTCGGACCATCGCCAGAGGCTATCGCGACGCCTACGAAGCAGCGAAGGGCGCAGCCGCAAAGCGCTGACAGCGGCGCTTGCCGCACTTCGGACATTTGGTCCGGTAGCCGCCAAAACTAAAAGAAAGGCCCCGGCAAGAATGCCGGGGCCCAAATTACATCCATCCAGGGAGATCAGTATCTGGCGACGACCGGCCCACCGAACCGATAGTTCAGGCGGATCGTCAGCAGATCCACATCCTGTCCGATCCGGTTGGCGGCGCCGGCCACGATGGGATTGACCACCGAGAACGTGTTGTTGGCATCGCCCATGAACAGACGGTCATATTCGAGCCCGACGGACCAGTTCGGGGTGAACCCGTACTCGAAGCCCACGCCGACGGTACCGCCCCAACGGGTCGATGTCGCCGACGCGACCCCGATTCCGCCGACCGTGGTAAAGATGTCATAGCGATTGCTGGTGACCGCTGCACCGCCCTTCACGTAGAACAGCGCGGCATCCCAGGCCCAGCCGAGCTGGCCGGTGAAAAGGCCCAGTCCGTCGGTCTTCGTTGTCGTCGAGAACCTCGGATCGATCAGGCTGAGGCGCGAGCTCTTCAGGTCCGCCCAGTCACCCTGCCCTTCCAGGCCGAACACGAACTGGCCTGCCTGCCAGCGATAGCCGAGTTGTCCGCCGAAAACGCCACCGGAGCGCGAGCTGCACCCGTCGGCCACGACACCTCCCAGGGCGGGGAGGAAATCCCAGCAGGTGCGGCTCTCACCCCAACCGCCGTTCGCACCGATATAGAAGCCGGTCCAGTTGTAGACCGGCGGAGGAACCGGCACAGGCGCCGCCTTGACGGCCATGTCAGCCGACAACGCCGGCGTGGCCATGCCGATAATCGCGGCGACAGAAAGCAAAAATCTCTTCATGGAATGATCTCCGGGTCTCTTCGCGTTAAATCGAGAACAGCAGTCCTTGCGCTCGCCCAATCGGGGCAGTGATCGAAGCCTAGATGTGAGTCACGAAAAGGCGCGTGCCAAAATGGCAACACTCAAGGGCAAACCAACACCGTGCTTGGGCTGTGCTTTCAACATTCGGTGCAGCACGAAGCTCGTGCTGCCGGAGAGGAAGCGCCGGAGCCGACTCACTGTTCGACGAGCCAATCGGCGATGTTCTGCGAGGGGATCAATTGCCTGGGGAGGTGCGGATTGATGGTGCCGGCAAACACGACCAGCCCTTCGTCCAGTTTTGACCGTGCGAACGCCTTGGCTTCCGATTCGCTGGCAAATGTCCTGGTCTCGCGAGGACTGCGCGCCCTTCGAGCCAGCAGACCACGTCGGCGAATCTCATAAGTGACATACCAGATGGCCGACACCGCGACACCGGGCAAGAGCAAACAGCCTTAGCGACACACCATCTGGCCGGTGGCCGCGCCTTGACCTTGGTCAAGGGCCCGGACCGTACAAATACGGGCGCCACGGCCCGAGTTGAGGGACAAGCGATTCGATCGGAAGCGCGAGTGAACCACAAGCCTGCCGACCGTTGGCATCGCCGGCTTCACCTCCGACCCGAGAAGGACAAGGATGCTGTCCGCTGCCTGCGCGATCGCAGCGACGATGGTCAGCGCCAGTTCTTTTGCATCGCATTCATCACGGTGTCTGTCTTGTGCGACTTGCAGTACTTGCCGATGACCTTGCCGTTTCGCTCGACGTAGCGAAAATCGACGACGGTCAGGTTCTTCGATGCGCTGAAATAGCCCGACATCCAGGAGCTGATCAGCATTTGTCTTTCCTGGTCCGACTCCAGCAGTTGCTTGCAGGTAATGAGGGACAGATCGACGACGACTTGGGCTTTGGCCACGACGCTCGTGGCGAGCAGTGCAACGGTCGCAACGGCAAGAATCGATGGTTTCATTGTTATCTTCCAATCCTGTTTGATCACTGGCCGGCCGTAGAGCGCTCAAGGCCGGCCATCACGGTCTGAGTGGGATTGGTCGCGCACCACGCCTTCACGCTTGCGACATTTCGCGCATACGCGTTGAGATCGACGAAGACGTATCCCTTCTTCTGATTGAACCAGCCGCTCATCCAGGCAGAAAATACGGAAGAATCGCCCGGGGACATGGCGAGGTATTGCGAACAAGTTATCCGCGCCATATCGACGCTCGTCTGCGCCTGCAGCGGGCCGGATAGCGTCGCACCGGCAAGAGCCAGGCACACAGCGATTTTGTTCATTCGATTTCTCCCAAGCTCCATGCACAGTACTTTCCATCCAGCGATCTGCACGCTCACTGACAGACAAGGACCGGAGTCTTTGCTTGCGTCAGCACCTTATTTGTCACACTGCCGATGAGCAGCATGGAGAGCCCGCTGCGCCCGTGCGATGACATGACGATGAGATCGCAGCCCTTGTTCTCGGCTGCTGCGATAATGGCTTGATGGGGTTGCCCGCTCTCGACCTGGCTTGTCTCGCAGGGCACACCGGCCTCCCTGGCCGCGTGTGCGGCGCGATCCAGCGCGCTCGTGGCCTCTTCCTTGCGTATCTCGGCAAATCTCGCGAGCAGCTCACGGTACCGTCCTCCGATTTCAGAGAGCGGCTCAACGACGAAGATGACCGATACCTTGGCTCCGAGGGATTTCGCCAGCGCCAACCCGTGCTTCACCCCATGCTCCGCCAGTTCCGACCCATCTGTCGGAATGAGAATGTGCCGGTACATGCTTAGACCTCCCGGTTATCTGGATGACGTATCGCCTCCCGTCAGGTGCAAGCTGCACCTGCGCCTCGGACCCGGCCTTGAGATAGATCAATCCATCGCTCAGTGCCGCACCCCGGACGCCGGTCGTCGCTCGGCGGAGGCACCTTCCACCTGCGGCCATCTGAGGCAGGGCGAATCGAGCCCGAGCTCAGCGCAGCGAAATCGTGAGCCCGCCCAGATTGGCGGCAAATTCCAGCCCTGCCTTCGGCCCTTTGAGCATCAGAACCACGCCGTTTTCATTTCGCAGGCTCACCCCGCCCACGCCACCAGCCCATGCGCCACCTGCTCCGACCAGCGCGTAGCTGCCGGCGAAATCGTTGACGTCCCTGATGCCTGAGGCGGTGCCCTCCAGCCAGGTCACCGACGCACCGGCACTCACGCCGAGGCTGAAGCCGGACGCGATGAACCGATAGTGCCGCCCGCGGTAGGTCAACGTGCCGCTGCCGCCGCCGCCGCCCACGACGAGCGCCGCCTTCACGAACTTGACCTGGACGTGGCCGACGGCCTGCGCGAAGCATGGCGCGACCAAGAGGACCATCGCGACAAGCGCCAGTACGACGGAACGGATCATGGACCGCGTCACTGCAGCCCCCTCCTCGCTCAGGGATTTGTCGGATCCACTTTCTTCCAGGTCTGATCCGGATCGAAAGCGATCATGCGCTTGGCGAGGAAATCGGTGCGTGAGCCGAGATCCTTCTGATAGACCGTGCCTGCGTGGTTGACCAGGAAGGTCATGACGCCGGAATTGCCGTACTCGGCGGGATAGGCGACCAGCGCGAATCCACCGATCATCTTGCCCTTCACGACATAGTTCAGCGCGCCGCCCGGGGCGTCGGAGCCCTGTGCCTTCAGGATCCGATAGTAGTAGCCGTGGTACGGCATGCTCTGCTCGCCGACCTTGTAGCCTTCCGCGGCGGCCTGGGCCGCCAGTTCGCCGAGCGGGCTTGGATCCTTGTCGTCGCGCCAGAACAACCCGTCCGTCTTGCCCGGCCTGCTGACGATGCGCTGCGCATAGGCGCCCACACCCTCGCCGCGATCCTTCTCTGCGTATTCGTTCTGTGCGTCGACATAGGCAAGACTGGTCTGGATCGCGGCCAGCTCATTGCGGCCGATCCTGCGGTAGAGGATTTCGCGCCGCCCCGCGGCGGCGTCGAAACTCCAGCCGTCATTGTTGTTGACGAGCGGGATCGGGAACGGGAAATCGTCCCTCCCCAAAATCAAGGTGGCCTTCTTGTTGCCGTCAGCCTTGATCGAATGCTTGGCGTCGTAGGCAGAAAGAAAGCTCTCTCGCGCATTGGCGTCGGCGACATCGTCGCCCGACTCGATGATATCGGCGGCATCGCGGCCCAGCACCTTCAGCATCGCCCGGCTGGTGCCGGCCTTGACGGCGGTTGCCAAGGCGGACGCCGCGTCTTCCGGATTGGGGAAGCCTTGCTGGGCGCGCGCAGGAGACAGCAGCAAGGCGAGTGCTGTTGCCGCGGCCATGCCGATGGAGGCAATACGATCCAGTCGCGAGTATGAGGGGCCTGTCATCGTGATGCCTCCGACGGGGATGGAATCTTCGCGCCGGCCGCAAGCCAGTCGTTGTAGCTGCGGAACTTGAGCCCAAGCTTGTCGTAATAGACCCTGAGATAGCCGTCGGCGCCGCGCGTCACCGCCGCCGGCATGACCTGCTCGACCTCCTGCGCCATCACGCCGACATAGGCTTTCCTGCTACCGAGATAGCTGAAGCGATAGTAGCCGAGGCCGTTGGCGAGATGTCCGAGCAGCTCGATATCGTGCTTGAGCGCGATGTCGGAGCGTCGTCCACCGCCGCCGCCGCCGCGGAAGCCGCCACCTCCGCCACCACCGCGGAAGCCGCCTCCGCCCCCGCCACGGCCGGCAAAACTTGCGCCGCCGCCGCCGCGCGGCATGCTGGCCATGCTCGATCGCCCGCGCGCCGATGCCGCCGCAGCTGCCCGCCCGGACGATACGTTCATGGCGCCACCGCGACTGCCACCGCCACGATTCGCCGCTGCTGCGCGGTTACCGGCATTGCCGCGGTTGGCGGCCTTGGCGCGATCGCCGCCGCCCTTGGCCTTGTTGCCGGCACCGGCGCGGTCGCCGCCCTTGGCGCGATCGGCGGCACCGGCACGGTCACCGCCTTTGCCGCGATCGCCCGCACGGTCTCCGGCGCGGTCGCCTCCACGGTCTCCAGCGCGATCTCCCGCACGATCTCCGGCGCGATCACCCGCACGGTCGCCGCCGCGGTCTCCTGCCCGGTCACCTGCGCGATCTGCACCCTGGCGATCGCCCGGATTGAGAACCTGCTGACCGTCACGGCCGCGAAAATTCATCCGATCGCTGGCACCGGCCCGATTGGCGTTGCCGCCGAAGCGCTGCTGGACATTGCTGTTGTTGTAGCGAACGCCCTGGCGATGCGCCGGATTGTGCTGCCAGCCATTTGCGATGTTGGTGGTCCGATGATTGACATAGACGTTGCGATTGCCCCAGTTGAAGCCGCCACCCCAATAATTGCCCCAGCGCCCGATCGCCCAGCCGGCGCCGAAAGCAAGACCTGCCGCGACAACACCGGCGCCGATATAGGACGGATAGCCGAAATAGTACGGCGGGTACGCGGCATACGGCCACGCGCCGTAGACCGTGGCGGGATCGTAATAGGGCACATAGACGGTGTTCGGATCGGTCTGCTCGATGACGATGACCTGCTTGTTCTCCTGGGTCTGGACGCTGACCTTCTGCTGCTTGGTCGTCACCAGCTTGTTGTTGGCCTGCGCCTTGCTGCGCAGCCGCTGGATCGCGTCCATGACGTCGGGCTGCTGCGCCAGCACGGCATCGCCCAGGTTCTTCGTCCAATCGATCTTGTCGCTCATCATCGCGAGCACGTCGGCGGTGCTCGTGAGCGCCTTCACGCTGTCATCCCAGGCCTGCTTGTCGACCTCGGCCTTCAGCGCATCCCCTTTCAGGCTCTTGCGCTCCTTGAGCCAGCGATCGGCCTGCACGACCTCGAGCGGATAGGTCGACGCCGCCAGCACGTTGGCGAGCAGCGAGTCCGGGTAAAGCGCGATCGGCGCCACCAGGGCTTCCAGCTGTTCCGGCTTCAGGAGCTGATCGGTCGGCTGGGTTGCCGCAGCCGGCTGGCTAGCCTGGGCGGGCGGGCTGGTCTGGGCGGGCGGCTTGTCAGCCGTTTGCGCGAATGCGGCAACGGACGTCACCGACACCAGCACAACCGCGAGCAGAATCTTGCCCCAACGGAACATCGCGACCTCCATCGACACCAACGGTCGACAGCATCGGCCACGATCCCCTCCCCTCCTTGATCGAGATCAAGGAAACTGTCCTTCGGCTCAGCTTTCGACCTGGCTTCCGGCCTGGCCCGGCTGTCGCGACGCAAGGTGGATGCGGCGGTCGTGAATCAGGTTCTCGAGCCGATGGGCCGCAACGTTCACCGCCGTGACGGCACGCTCGGCCTTGTCGTCCGCGACCGGCTGCTCGCGCTGCGTACGCAGCACCTGATCGATTTCGCGCTCGATCTCTTCGAGATCCGACACACGCCTAGCCATCCGAATTCGCCCTGCCAGTGCATAAAGCGTGTCGAGCGCCTCCTTCCGGCTCGGTGCCTCGCTCGAGCGGAGAAATTTCCACGCCGCCGCGAGCACCGACGCAAGCCCGCCTGCGATCATCGGCGCCAGGAAGATCGCATTGCCCCATTGATCGAGAAAGCTCTCCCTGGTCCCCTCATAGACCGCAGCCGCCCCGGGATGCACGGGAATGTAGGCGCCCGCGTCGGTATCAGGCGTAGCGATCTGGGAGAGCGCCGGCAGTTCGGCGAGCAACTCTCGCCGCGCGTTCATGATCGACTGCGTCAGGTCGCTGATCACGTCATTCCCAAGCTTCTTCTGTGCTACCAAATAAAACGACGTCTGGAGCGTCGTCAGGTCATCAGCAGGAACAGGCGGCGAGCCGCGCAGGGTTCCCTTGGGTACGTCGAAGCTTTCGTAGGCGCGCTCTTTCTCGGCGATCGCTCCGGCGGACTCGATGGCGATCATCACCGGGCCGGCTCGCGTGGTGCGCGCGAAGACATTGCGCAGCAGCGAAAGATATTTTTCAGTCAAAGGCATGACGAGCAGGATCGCCCGTACCTCCTTGGTGTCGAGCGCCCGGCGCGCATCCGCGGGGGCGAGCGGCTTGAACGTCACGCCCGCGCGCGTCAGATCGTATTCGTCGGTCAGCACCTTGATCAGCTTCTGATTGGCTTCGGCGCCGATCACACCGATCGCGACGCGTTTCAACTCCGCCACGTCAGATATCGCAGCGCCGGGCGGCGCGACCAACAGGACGGTGGCGTGGGCCAACACGATCACGGCCTGGGCCTGCGATAGATCGCCGACGTCTCCACGGACGACCGCGAGGTCCACCTTTCCGGACGCGAATGCCTTGGCGGACTCAAGCGGTCCCGGCGTCTGGACCAGGCTGAGCCGGACTGGTGCTTTCGATTGGGCGAACTTTCCTGCGATCGCCGAGACCAGCCTCCCGGCCTCGCCGTCCAGCGACCCAACCGCGATCGTCAGGGTCGTCGGCCGCTCGTACCAGCGATAGGCAAACAGGCTTGCACCCCCCGCCAAAAGCACAAGGCCGGCCACCAGGGCGATGCGCAATGACCTCGGCAACCTGCTGGGATCCACGGCGCATCACTCGATCGGTTCGGCGCCAGCCGACAACGGTCCGGCGGCGCTGAGCCAGCGCGGGGAGCGGATGCCTCTAGATCTTGCAACGATGATAGTTGACCTCCATCCCCTCGATGCCCGGGAATTGGCGCGTAATGGTATCGTCGTCGACGGCCTTAAGGAAGAACTGCACATTCGATACCATGATTCCGGACGCACAACCGACGATGATGTTGATGGTCTGGCCGTCGTCCTTGCGCGATTTGATCTTACAGTTCTCGAACTTGCTCCGGAGGCGATCGGGCTCGGCGATGAATCCGCCGCCATAGACGCCTGAGAAGTTCGTGAAGGTCAGCTGGTTCGCCCTGCCCTTGTGGGCGAACACCTTTCGGCATTGCTCGGCGCTCGTGGCCCAGGCACCCGTGAGATCGAAAGCCTGCGCGTAACCCGGCAATCCGAAGATCACGCCCGTCGCCACGATTGCGCGAAGCTTACGGACCGGTTTCATCTGCTGTCTCCCTGTTCGCACCCGTCAGTGGCCACTAACCACCAGCGTCTTGATCGGCAGCAGCAGAGCCTGGATCCGAAGCAGCAATGCATGAACGAGTGCAGTCGCGTCGACGGCGTGCAGGGCAAAGCCTTTCAACGCCCCGGTTTTCGGATCGGAAATCTCGTCATGGTTGCTGGTGTAGGCATTGACGATGCAAGTGCTGCCCGGCGTCACGCCGTCAAGGCCGCCCTTGTAGAGCGGCTCGAGGAACACGAGGATCGAACCAGGCTGTTGCAGATTCTGCGGGTCGATCAACAGCTCGCTGGCCCGAAACTGGCCGGCGGCGATGAAATCCTGCACGCTGGTGACGACCAGTGGAATGATCACCCAGGGTTTCGACATGCAGGTGGCTTCCGCGACCATGCCGGGCTTCATCACCTGGGCCTCGATCTGCCCGAATCCCGCCTGCAACCTGTTGCGGCCCGCTTCGTCCGGTATCAGGATTCCGGCCGGCCGCATGATCTGGGCGACGAGGTCCCCGGGGCGAACGAGGAATTGCTCGACGCGGCCATCGACGCCGGCACGGACGAAAGTCTTGTCGAGATCCACCTGCGCCTGCGCCCGCGCGGCCTCGGCGCTCGCCTTCTCGGCCGGCAACAGCGTGGAGACCCGCAACGCAGCCGATTCCTTAACGGCGCTGGCGGCATCGACGCCGGACTGCCGCTGATCAACCAGCACCTGCAGCTTCTCGATGTCACGTTGCGGCACGATGCCGGGATTGCGGCGCTGCAACTCGCTCTTCACCTCCAGCTCGTCCTTGGCCTGCTGCAAGGAGGCCTTCGCCTCCCCGATCTGAGCGTCCGCCTTTACGACGTCGGCCTGCGCCGCGATCAACGACGCATCCACCTCGGCGATCTTTCGCTTGGCGGTCTCGAGCGCGGCCTCCTGCTTCGAACTGTCGAGCCGGAACAGAACGTCCCCCTTCTTCACCGGCGCGGTGAAGCCGACATTGACCTCGACGACACGTCCGGAGCCTTCGGGCAGGATCGGCACGGTCCTGAAGTAGATCGCCGCCGAGGTTGTCGAGGGATGAAAGTAGAAGATCATCGTGATCAGCGAGATCGTGAGCATCAGGCAGCCGGTGATCCCCCATCTCAGTTCATACCAGACAGAGAAGAACGTGATCTCCTTGCCGAACCGCTTGCCTTGCCGATAGCGGCGGTAGAGGTAATCCGGCAGGATCGTCACCAGCGAGCAGATCATCAGCTCAAGCATGGTTGTGCACCTCTTGCTTCGCGGGCGTCCGGACATCGGGACCGCCGCCAGGTCCGGATTCGGCTACCGGTTCGGCAGCGCCCGGCGTGGCGTCGGCTATGCGCTCGACGGAATCTGCGATGCTGCGCATCGGCGTGCCGAAATCCGGCAGGTCGATGAGTGCCAGCAACAGGCCGGCGACCCAGAAGATATGCATGTGGGTGAAAAGCGATATCAAGCCGAGAACGGCGACGATCTCAAACTGAAGTTTCTGGCTCTTGTGCGCCATGCGCTCCGGCAGGCTGTGCAGCTTCCAGTACAGAGTGCCAACCCACAAGACGGTGGCTACGAGGAAAATGCCCATCACCACCATCAGGGTGTCCGACCCGTCGGCGCCGGGAATGAAAAACGGCAGATGATGGGGGGCCGCCGGATGCATCTGTTCGCTCAAGCCAAGTCTCCCGGTCGCAATAACACCGCAGGCGAATCCTGATCGACACTGCTGACGATCCTATCGCGCTTGCTTGATCTGGATCAAGGAAGCCGGTCGGCTCATCCCTACCGTTCCGGGGGCAAGGTGGAAGATCGGGTTAGGAGTCCCCAGCCATGCGAAACAAGATCGATGACCTGATCCCGAAGGCGCACGAGATCCAGAAGCAGGCAGCGCTCAAGGAAGCGGAGAAGGCCGAGGAGCATGCCAAGCGTGCGGCTGCTATCGAAGCCGAGAAGCGCGCGTTGATCGAGCGGCTGAGCAAGCCCTCCGGGCTTACCGAGGACGAGAAGGTCAAGCTGGCGTCGACGGTGATTCAGCGGGCGGTCCGCAATGGTTTGAGCGAGGTCCAGGTCTATCGCTTCCCGAACTCGCTGTGCTCCGACAAGGGGCGAGCCATCAATCAGATGGAGGCCGGCTGGGAGAAGACGCTGACGGGTATCCCTAAGGAAATATACCAGCTCTGGGCTGACTACCTGCAGCCGCGCGGCTACCGCATCCGCTATCAGATCGTTGATTACCCCGGCGGCATGCCCGGCGACATCGGCATTGTCATTGCCTGGGGTGATTAGTTGAAACGATGGACGGATATCCATGGCGAAAGACAAGCCGACCGAGAAGATGAAGCGCAAGGACTATGAGGAAGAGCTGCAGAAGCTGCAGGCCCAGCTCTGCCAGCTCCAGGATTGGGTACAGGCGAACAAGCTCAGGGTCATCATCCTGTTCGAGGGACGCGATGCGGCCGGCAAGGGCGGAACGATCAAGGCCCTGACCGAGAAGGTCAGCCCGCGCGTGTTTCGCGTGGTCGCCCTGCCCGCGCCCTCGGATCGTGAGAAGTCCCAGCTCTTCATCCAGCGCTACATGCAGCAGTTTCCGGCGGCCGGCGAGATCGTGATCTTCGATCGCAGCTGGTACAATCGCGCGGGCGTCGAATATGTGATGGGGTTCTGCACGCCGGCGGAACACAAGCGATTCCTTTCCCTCTGCCCGCAGATGGAGCAATACATCATCGAGGGCGGCATCATCCTGATCAAGCTGTGGCTCGAGGTCGGGATGGAGGAGCAGGAGCGCCGCTTCAGGGCGCGGATCGACGATCCGATGCGGCAATGGAAGCTGAGCCCGATGGACACGGAATCCTATCGCCGCTGGTATGATTACTCCCGCGCGCGCGACCTGATGTTCGAGGCGACGAGCTCGAAGCACGCGCCCTGGAACGTCATCCGTTCCGACGACAAGCGGCGGGCGCGGCTGAATTGCATCTCGTTCCTGCTGAAGACAATTCCTCACGGACGGGTCAAGCGCGACAAGGTCAAGCTCCCCAAGCGCTCCAACAAGGGTCGCTACAACGATCAGGCCGGACTGCGCGGAATGAAGTTCGTCGAGGAACGCTACTGAGAGGACAGGCCGCGCAGGGCGCGCGGCCGGCCTCCCTTGGACCTACTTCAAGCGGATGGAAACCCCGCCCACGGCGGCCGAGACTTCGGCGCCGACCTTCGGGCCGCTGAGCTGCAGGATCACGCCATTGGCGTTCTGAAGCTGCACGCCGCCGGCGCCCGCGGCGATCGCCCCACCGGCGCCTGCCGCGCTGTAGGAGCCTTCGATCGAGGCAGGCCCTCTGAGATTGAGGGCGCGCCCGACCAGCTTGGTGGTCGAGGCGCCGATCGTGAAGCCGACGCTCATGCCCGACACCGTGAACGGATAGTGCTTACCGCGCAGCGTCAAGACGCCCTCGCCGCCTCCGACACCAACGATGAATCCACCCTTGGTGAAGATGACGGCGACCGAGCCGGTTTCAGCCAGCGACGGCGTGCTGAAGCCGGCCAATCCAATGGCCAGCATTGCGAGAGCTCCGATCAAACTCACTTTCCTCATCATGTCCCTCCAGGAACCGGTTGCGTTACGCCTCGTTGCGCAAGACTCATCGCCGCAAGAATGCGAAGACGCCTTGCGGACTCTCCTTCGTCTATGATGCAGCCTTGAACTTCGGCGCGGCCGCTCGCGGCTTGCCCATCCTGCCCAATGCCTCGGTCGTCACCAGCTTCAGGCCCTCGGCCGCGTCGTAGCCATGGATCTCCTTCACATCCAGCTTGCGCATGAAATCGATGGTCTCCTGCGTGATGACCTGGCCAGGGACCATGATCGGGAAGCCCGGCGGATAGGGAATCACGAAGTTGGCGGAGACGAGAGCGGGCCCGTTCTTCAGACGCCTGTCGATCTCGGGATCGTGCAGGCGAATATATTCGCATCCTGCCGCGTCATAGGCCGAATAGAATCCGCCGCGGATGTCGCCCTCATTCGTCTTCGCGCCGGCATCGCCGCGATAGGCGTCGTGGAAATGCGAGAAGTTCGGCAAGTCGGGGACATCCTTCATCAGGCTGTTGACCCGCATGTCGAAGTCGACCCTGGCGTTCGCGCCGCCCTTGGTCAGGCCGCGATCGATTTCACCGGAGATTTCGGCCAGCACCCGGACGAGATGCGCGACGTCGCTCCGCGTATTGTTGATATTGGACTGGATCAGGACCGAGTTGCGCGAGGTCTTGTTGACCTGGATGTTGTAGCGGCTGGCGAGCAGCCCCTTGAACGACGTTCCGTCGTACCCGGCGGTGCCGCAGACCAGCGTCATGCGGGTCGGATCGAGGCAGAACTCGTCGTCGTTCAGGCTCTTCAGGGCGCTAGCCCAGTTGGTCCCGGCCGCCAGATAGTCGGTGAATCCGCTCTCGCGGTATTGCTTCGGCACCATGGCATCCGCGCCGAGGACGCGGAAATATCTCGAAATCAACGGATTGGTGTTGACCGCGTTGCGGATGGCGAACGCGATCTCCATGGCATTGGCCACCAGTCCATAGCCCTCGAGTTCCATCTGCCGGCGCGAGACGTCGAGGCTGGCGATCAGCTGCTGGTTCGGGCTGGTTGAGGCGTGCGTGAATACGGCCTCCTTGAACTGCGCTTCGACGGTGTGGAATTCGATGTCCTTGACCGCCAGCATCGAGCCCTGGCGGATCGCCGACATCGACTTGTGCGTCGAGTTGGTCTGGTAGACGCGCAGCCGGATCTGGCGCGGATCGGGGATCAGCCTGGTCTTGAGCAGAACCTCGTCGGACGGATTCTTGCCGAGCTCGGCCTGCTGTTTCTCATAGGCGGCGACCGATTTGGGATCACGCATCCAGGCTTCGATCTCGTTCGCCGCGCCCATCGCGGTTCGCCGCCGCAGGAACGGTGAAAACCGCGCGAAGCCGAACCATGCCTCGTCCCAGAGGAAGATCAGGTCAGGCTTGATCGCGAGGCATTCCTCCATCACCCGCCGCGTGTTGTAGATGTGGCCGTCGAAGGTGCAATTGGTCAGGTCGATCATCTTGACCCGATCGAGCCGGCCATCCGCCTTCGCGTTCAGAAGCGCCTGCTTGATCGTCTGCAGCGGCACCGCGCCATACATCGAGTATTCCGTCATCGGGAATGCCTCGACGTAGAGCGGCTGCGCGCCGGCCAGCACCATGCCGTAGTGGTGCGACTTGTGGCAATTGCGGTCGACGATTGCGATGTCGCCGGGACCCAGCAGCGCCTGCACCGCCATCTTGTTGGATGTCGAGGTGCCGTTGGTCACGAAGTAGACGCGGTCGGCGCCGAGCGCGCGCGCGGCCTTCTCCTGTGCCTTCTTGATGTTGCCGGTCGGCTCCAGCATGCTGTCGAGGCCGCCGGTGGTCGCGCTGCTCTCGGCAAGGAACAGGTTTAGCCCGTAGAATTCGCCCATGTCGCGGATCCAGTCCGACTTGAACACGGACTTGCCGCGCGCGATCGGCAGCGCGTGGAAGGTGCCGATCGGCCGCTGCGCATATTTCTTCAAATTGTCGAAGAACGGCGTGTCGAAGCGATCCTGCACGCCCTCCAGAATTGAAAGGTGCAATTCGAGGATATCCTCGACCGAGTAGAACACGCGGCGCACCACATCGGCCTCGGGATTGCCGGCCAACTCCTCGACGTCGCGGTTGGACATCAGGTAGAGGTCAAGCTCGGGACGCACCCGCTTCAGGATATGGGCCAACCGGAGCGCGGACGCATCGGACTCCTCGCTGAGCCCCATGGCGCCGGTCATGGCACGAAGCACCGGCGCATCGTGGCGCGAGCGCAGCCCGAAGCCTTCATTGATCACCACCGCCGCAATATTGGGGTTCAGCATGGCCGCACAGAAGGCGTCCTCGAGGTTGCCCACGACCACGGGCTCATAGATGAAGGCGTCGACCGGACGCCGCAGCTTGCGCCACTCCGCCAGGAGTCCCGGCCAGTTGCTGGCTGGCACTCCGGTCACGATCAGCGTCTCGAAATACGGCCGTCTCGCCGCCGATTGCCCCAGAGTTGGCGGAAGCAGATCGGGAACGTCGCCATTGCCCTCGTCCTGCGTGCTCCAGTCACCTGCATGCTGGCGGAAGGATTTTGTCTGAAGCGCCTGCGCAATCCGCGTCGCAAGCATATGCGAGGTGGCGGCGTCGCCCGCCGCCGCAGCTTCCTTCAGCGCCGCCATCAAACGAAGGCCCGGATAGCCGTGAAACTCCTCCGTCACCGCAAGCGCCGACAGCGCCGCGTCATACGCCGCACGGTTGCCGCCCCTGCTCCACACCTTCGCGGCCTCGACCAGATCGCGCCAATTGTCGGCTCGTCCGCCGGGCCCAGAGAAGAACTGATCGATGCGCTGCTGTGCTGGCTTCGCGTCGTTGGCCATGAGTGTCTCCCGATCTCGTGATCTCAGCGCTGGTTCTGTCCAATCGTACAAACCGGGCCCGTTGCGCCCTTTGATCCAAGTCAAGCTGCAAGCTGGATTGAGACAGCTCCCCAAGCGCGCATGGTCGCGACGTCTTGCGACGCAACAAGGCTGGAATGTCGCGGCAGTCCGTGCGGCCGCGCACGCTAGATTCCTGCCTGCGGCTTCCTGTTGCTCAATACGCTGTCGAGCGTACGCATCCAGTCGCCGCTATCGGTCTTGTCGGCAAGACCATCCGCCCGAAGCAGATCCCGCAACTGCGCGTGCGCGCCCACGATGCAGAATGTGATCTGGCGCGATGCGAGCTCCTGGTGAAGGTCGTGCAGCATGCGCGACCCCGCAAGGTCGATGAACGGCGAGGCCGACAGGTCACAGGCCACCAGCTTGACGTCGGGCGACATCCGAAGCGCCGCCAGCACCGTTTCGAAGATCGTCTCGGCATTGACATAAAGCAGCGAGGTTTCCGGGCGGAACGCGATGATCCCGGTCAAGGGCTCGACATCATCGTGTCGCGCCCGGTCGGAATAGCGCCCACTGCCGGCTTGACGGCCCAGAAACGCGATATTGGGCTGCGACGCCCGCAACAGCAGCAGGAAGATCGAGGCGACGGCCGCCAGCAGCACGCCCTGCAATATCCCGAGGAACAGCACGGACACCAAGGCGATGATTGCGGCATAGAAATCGATCCGGCTGATCCGCCACATTCTGGCGAGCGCCGCGATATCGACCAATTTGTAGACGGCTGAGAAAACGATCGCGGCGAGCACGGTCTTCGGCAGATTGGTCAAGAGGCCCGTGAAGAACAGCAGGCAGAGCGCGAGGGTTGCCGAACAGAACACCAGCGCCAGCGGCGTGCGTGCGCCGGCGGCGTCATTCACGGCCGACTGCGACAACCCGCCGGCAACCGGATAGCCATGCCCGAAGGCTACGGCGAGATTGGCCGCGCCGAGTCCCAGAAACTCCTGCCTGACATCCAGCGGGTAGCCGTGCTTTGCCGCAAAGCTTCGCGCGGCGGACACCCCTTCGACATAGGCCAGCACGAGGCATCCGGCGGCGATCGGAAAGAGATCGTCAAATTCAAGCAAGCCAAACGTCGGGAACGACATCGTCGGCAACCCGGTCGGGATCGGCCCGGTCACCGGAAGTCCCATTTGCGCGAGCCCGAGCGCGGAGACCATCAGGATCGAGAGCGCGACCACCGCCAACCCGATGGGCTTTCCCGGCAGCCTCTTCTCGCCGAGCAGGAGCAGCACCGTCGCAGTCACACCGACGCCGAGCACCAGCGGCCTGGTATCGCCGAGCTGGCCGGCAAGCTTGATCACGCGGTCGAAGAAGTTGTGGCCGCCTCCAGCGACGCCGAACAGGCTGGGCAGCTGGCTCATGATGATGGTGAGCCCCGCTCCGGCCTTGAATCCCACCAGAATACTGTCGCTGATCAGCCGCACCAGCAGGCTGAGCTTGAACAGCCAGGCAATCAGGCAGAGCACAGCAACGCTGAAAGCCACGAGGCTGGCAATCTGCCCGTAACGGGTGGCGTCGCCGCCGGCCAATATGCCGACGGCGCCGGCGATCATCAGCGAGATCGCCGACGTGGGTCCGACCGCGAGCTGCCGGGACGAGCCCAGCAGGGCGTAGCCCACGCCGCCGAGCAGATAGCCATAGACGCCGATCTGCGGCGGCAGACTCGCGAGCCCCGCATAGGCCAGCGACACCGGGATCGCGTAGGCTGCCAGCGTGACCCCGGCGATTGCGTCCGCCCCGAGCCAGGATGCCCGGTAGTCGGCGAGCCAGTTCGCCGGCGGAAACCAGCGCATCCAACTCGTCTCTGCCTGGATCGACATCAAGCCCGCCGTATGACGAACAATGGTCGCATGTGGTTGCGCCGGCGGGCCCGATGCGCGTTGATTCAGATCAAGCCTCGCAGTCCTCAATGGGCTTCTGATCTTGCGCGGCTCGATCGTCGTGACCTGCAGATTTGCCAGATGACTGCCGGAGCGCATGGCATGCGTCAGCACCGCTTACGGACCCTCGCAACCGCAGCGCTGCTGTTGCTTGGCCTGATCGCTCCGGCGCGCGCGGAGGACCAAGCCACATCCCAGCGCATCCAGGAAGAGATCTGGGCGCTGCCTACCCCGCTGCCGATGTTCGCTTATCTGGTCCGTCCGCTCGGCGATGGCCCTTTCCCGCTGGTCATCATGAACCACGGCGTGTCATTGAACGCCAGGGATCGCAGCTTCTTCCCGCTGGTCGAATTTCGCGATGCCGCAATGTGGTTCGCACGGCGCGGCTATCTCGTGGTGGCACCGGTCGGGACCGGCTATGGCGCGGCGGCCATCGATATTCCCGAACGCGGTCTTTATGGCCCGTTCTTCTCCAAGATCGGCAAGTGCACCAATCCGAATTTCCTCGATGCGGGCCTCGCCGTCGCGCAGGTCGATCTCTGGATCATCGATTACATGGCCGCCGAAAAGCGCACCTTGCCGAAGGATGTCATCGTCGTCGGACAGTCGGCCGGCGGCTGGGCTGCGATCGCGCTGTCGAGCCTCAACCCGCCGCAGATCAAGGCCATCATCACCTTCGCCGCAGGCCGCGGCGGCCGCGTCGATGGCAAACCCAACAACAATTGCGGCCCCGACAGACTGGTCGAGGCCACCGGCATGTTCGGCCATACATCGCGGGTGCCGATGTTGTGGTTCTACATTGAGAACGACACATTCTTCGGCCCGGCCCTGTCGAAGCGAATGCACGAGGCCTTCACGCGCGCCGGCGGTCGTGCCGAGTACCATCTTTTGCCGCCGTTCGGCGACGAAGGGCATTTCCTGATCGGCTCTCCCGATTCCATTCCCATATGGTCGCCTTTGGTCGAACGATTTCTCGACAAGGTTCGCTAGGCGGCCGTTCGCGCTGGAGGAGCATCCATGGTCCGATATGGTGCCTTGGCGAAGTTGGCGCTGTTTGCGGCCGGCATCAGTGCTGCCCACGCTCAACAGACGTCCTCACCGCCTGCTACGGTGAAGGACGGCGGCGAAGTAGCCCCGCGGGGGGCACGTCAGCCGGTGCGGGACATCAAGTATGGCGAGTGGCGAAAGGTCTGCTTCAACGCCGCCGGCGCCAAGACACTATGCCGGACGACGATCACCGGCACCTTCCCCACCGGGCAGACGGCCGTTCGCCTCGATCTGATCGAGCGAGAGGACGGCAGCAGCCGTGTCCAGCTATTCCTGCCGGTCGGGATGTATCTGCAAGCCGGCGTCAAGCTATCGGTCGACCAGAAGGCGGTTCGTCGGCTGCCCTACACCTGGTGCGCGACCAACATGTGCATCGCGGCCGATGTCGCCGATCCCAAGCTTCTCGAGGACATGGATGGCGGAAAGACGCTCTCGATCGAGGTCGTCGACACCAGCATTTTGACGATGACGACATTGGTGCCGCTCGACCGCTTTGCAAGCGTGCGCAAGGGCGCGCCTGCGCTGACGCTCGATCAAGTCATCGATGAATGATTGAGACCGGCTGCCGCTAGACCACGCCGGCCAACAGCCGTTCAATCGGCTGGATCAGCGAGTTGGCGGTGAATGGCTTGGTCAGATAGGCAACGCATCCCGATGCCGTTGCCGCCATGCGCGTCGCCGGATTGTCATTTCCGGTGATGTAGATGACGGGGATTTCGATGCCCTGATCCGCCAGGCGGTGCCGCAGTTCGATCCCGGACCCATCGCTGAGATTGATGTCCAATATCAGACAGACCGCGCTGTCAAAGCTGCCATGTCTCAGTAACGCACCGCCGGTCTCAAATAGCCTGGATGCAAATCCGCACGCCCGCAGCAGACGTCCGATTCCACGAAGCATGGAAGGATTATCATCCACAACGAAAACGAGTTTCGCGGTCGGCAAATCCTGAAGCCTCACCCTATCGCTGAATGACCTTCGCCCACGCATGGATAATGGACACGTCAAGCGGCTACCGGCGCGCAATATTCCCGCGGCCAATATCGGAGATACGCCGCGTCACAGAGCTTTCATATTGTACCATGGGACAGGAGGGGCAGAGCTGCCCGGCCGATCAAGCCTTGACCTCGCCACCGGACGCGCGCGTGCCGAGCTGCTCGGCGATCGAAACCAGCTCGGCAAGCGACTGCACCTGCATCTTCTCCATGACCTGGTGACGATGCGCCTTGATCGTGCGTTCGGTCGTGCCAAGCTCGTGAGCAATCTGCTTGTTGATCCGGCCGCACACAATCAGATCGAACACCTGCCGCTCGCGCGGGGTCAACTTCGCCAGCAGCGCGCGCAGCGAATCGAGCCTGGTTCGCCGGCCGCGGGCCAGTTCGTGCCGCGCAAGGGCGCGATTGATCGCCTCGATCAACTGTTCCGACGCGATCGGCTTGGTCAAAAAATCTTCGGCACCTGCCTTGATCGCCTGGACGGTGGTCGCCGTGTCGGCATGTCCGGTCAGGAATACGATCGGGAGCGTCGACCCCAGCTCGTTGAGACGACGCTGCAACTCCGGACCACTCATTCCGGGAATGCGAACGTCCAGCAGAATACAGCCCGTCCCTTCGTCGTCAGGCAATTGGTCGAGCAATTCCCGGGCCGACGCGTAGGTGACGACGCGATAGCCTGCGAGCTTGAGCCGACGCTCCAGCGCTGCGCGAAACGAGGCGTCGTCGTCGACTATGTGCACGTAAGCGTGCATTGCTGCTCCATCGCCGGGTGATCGCCGCTACCTGTAGAATGTCCATCAGCGGCGATCTGAAAATGCTGCGTTCGTCGTAAATCGAACCTTGCACTGCGGCAAACAAGACCCAAACGCGCTACGCGGCCAGCGGCAGCGAAAGGTGGAATACCGCCCCTCCTCCGGACTGATTCTCGGCCCAGAGCTGGCCGCTATGCGCCAGAACGATCGTCCGTGCGATGGACAGGCCGATGCCCATGCCCTGCTCCTTTGTGGTGAAAAACGGATCGAAGATATCGTTCAGCCTGTCCTGCGGAATTCCCGGCCCGGAATCGCTGATGGAAATCACCGCCGATGCGTCCCCATTGACCTCCGTACGACCGATGATGGTGCGCCCGTAGGGCATTTTGGCCATCGCGTCCATGCTGTTGACCACGAGGTTGAGAATGACCTGCTGCAACTGCACCGGATCGCCCTTCACCCGCAGAGTCTGCGGCGAGGTCTGCAGGTAGATCGCGACGTTGCGCGCCGAGGCCTGCAGCTTGAGGAAATCGAATGCTTCCCGCATGGTCTGGTTGAGGTCGATCTCCTTCTTCTCAAACGGCGCACGCTTGAGCAGGCTGCGCATCCTGCGGATCACCTCGCTTGCGCGCAGGTCATCGCGCTTGATGTCCGAAATGATTTCCCGCACCTCCTGAAGGTCGGGCGTCGGCGAAGCGAGGATCAGCTCCGCGCTCTCGGCATTGGTCAGGATCGAGCCCAGCGGCTGGTTGAGCTCATGGGCGATCGAGGACGAGAGTTCTCCGGCAGTCGCCTGCCGATTGATATGGGCGAGTTCGGACAGGCGACTGCGGGCTTCGACCTCGGCACTCCGCCGCATGTGACGCTCGTGCAGCAGGAAAGCAATGAGCGCGGTTTGAACCAGCAGCGCCACTGCCAGGGCAACGGCACGCCAACGATATTTTTCCAGGAAGGACGGCTCACGGAAGCGAATTTCGCTACCTTTTGGCAGACTGGCTTCGCTGACGTCCCAATGCTGCATCTGCCGCCAGTTGAAGATCGGCTTCACCGCATCGATGACCGACGGTGGCAGGCCTTCGGGCGCCTCGCCATCCAGAATGCGCAGCGCCCTTCCCGCAGCCTCGGCACCGATCAGCGACGGAACTATGACGAATCCGCCGATGCCGCCCGCCCCGAGGAAGGTCTCCGCGGCGACGACAATCGGACGATTGGCTCTTGCCGCGACAAATGTGAGGGCATCCGACGGCGGATAATAGTTGCCTTTGCCGTCGCTATAGAGGCCCGTGTAGATGATCGCGCTATGATCGGGGAGCGCCGCGACCCGCTCAACGATCTCGGGCATCGGACGTCCGATGATCTCGATGATGTCGAGGCCCGGAATGCCGGCCGCTGCCTGGTCTTTCCAATTGCGAAACAGAACTTGCCGGTCCCAGTCCGCGCCAACCAGCACGACGGTCTTGATGCCCGGCAACACGGCGCGGGCAGCCGTGACGGCATCCTTGAGTTTCAAGTTCACGATGCCGCCGGTAACATGGGCCGGCGGCTGCAATCGCTTGAAATCAGCCTCTTCGACCAGCGAAAACACGATCGGCGTGTCGGGCCAGAGCTGAGGGCGCCAGCGGAGCGCAAGCTCAAGCGCAGCCGCGCCAATGGTGACCACCACGCCGATCGGCCGATCGCGATATTTCGCCTCGAGGAATCGCCGGAAATCCTCCTGATAGGCCTCGCCGCCGAAGCGATTGAGATCGAGGCTTTCGGTGTAGACGGTGGTCGGCGCGTGACCGTGAGCGCTCACCGCATCCCTCAAGCCGACGAACACCTGGTAGTAGAAGGGGCCACGTCGATCGGATTGGTCCAGCACCAGCATGGAATGCGGGCGCATCTGTTGCGCCTGGAGGCCGACCGGCGCCAATAACGCAGCCAGGAAGATGACCAGGCCAGAGAGCCGAATTGCCTTGCCCATAGCGTTCGGAGCCGGAGACCAACGAGTTAGAAAGCTAGCACCCGGTTATCATCGTGAAAATTGAAAAGTGATCTAAGACGGTGCGCATCAATTTACGAACAAATTGCCGCATTTCGCGCACCCTGTCCTTTAGGACAATGACCTCAAGACCAATAGAGACCGGCCGGACTCCGTCGTAGTCATTGCGCGCGGGACAAGCATTTCGAGCCGCCGCGGACGCTGCACCAGTCGTTACCCGAGAGAGTTAGTCCATGTTCGCTCGCGTCAATGTCAGACCGGCCAATGCGCCGAGCATCCTCGGTGGGTTGACCGTCCGGCACGCCAACTGCATCACCAGCGAATTCCACTACAGGAAAGGCACCGAGATCTACGGGGAGAAGGAGCCGGCCGAATACGTCTACCAGGTCGTTTCGGGGGCGGTCCGCAGCTACAAGCTGCTTTCCGACGGACGCCGCCAGATCGGTGCCTTTCACCTCGTCGGGGATATTTTCGGCCTCGAGAATGCCGAAACCCATCGCTTTACCGCGGAAGCCATCGTCGACACGAACGTGCACCTGATCAGGCGGATCAGCCTCGAACGCGTGGCCGACTCCGATTTCGCCCTAGCTCGCAACCTGCTGGTCATGACGACCAGCAACCTGCGGCATGCCGAGGAGCACATGCTGCTACTCGGCCGCAAGACCGCATTGGAGCGGGTTGCGGCTTTTCTGCTCGAAATGGATCGCCGGCTGACCGGAGTCGGCGTCGTCGCCTTGCCGATGTGCCGGCGTGATATTGCCGACTATCTCGGACTGACGCTCGAAACCGTGTCACGTGCGCTATCCAAGCTGCACGCCTATGGCGCGCTCAACTTCCTTGGCTCGAACCAGCGCGAGATCATGCTGGTCGACCGCGACCAGCTGTCCAGGCTGGACAACTAGCCGACGTCAGGGAGATTTCGTCAGCGCCGCCTGGCGCTCGATGGTCTTTTGCAACACCTCGAACAAGACCGCGGTCGACCACCCGAACATGAGAATGCCGTTCATGGCCGCCATCGGTCCGATCAACAGCCACTGCTTGACCGGGATGACGTCGCCATAGCCGAGCGTGGTGTAGTTCACAAAGGCGAAATACAGCAGATTGCTGCCGGCGGGCGCGGCGCCGAGCACCCAATAGGCCAGGCTCCACACCACGATCTCGAGCGTGTGAGCCAGCATCAGCGCAAGCGCGGTTGCGACCATCACGCCGCTGAGCTGTAGCCCCGCCCGGCCGGCCGCGCTCAAGGCAACGTTGCGAAGCAACCCGATCGCCGCGACGGTCCACAGCGAATGGATCGCGATATTGATCGCGCTCACCGCCGATCCCACGAGGAGCTGAAACAGCATTATCGCTCTCCCCGCCAGCCGGGCGCGGTCGTCCCGGATCCATGCCGTGAGCAATTCCCAGGCGACCGCGAGAATGATTGGACCGATGAACAGGCCCACGATGCCGTGGGCAAGCGTGCCGCCGATCACGCCGACAAAGATGACGAGCGCCGGCGTGGTCAGGCCCCGCCCCATCACCAGCGGCTTCAGCACATTGTCGAGGACGCCGACGACCAGGAAGAAGAACGTGAGGGCGAGTGCGGTCGTGAAATCCTTGGCCGACCATAGCCAGATGATGACCGGAAACAGCACGATTGCCGCCCCGATCTGCACGATCGCGAGCAGCATCACGACAAACGCCAGCAGCCCCGCGCTCGGGATCCCCGCCAGCTTGAAGCCAATGCCGGCCAGCAGCGATTGCAGGACGGCGACGCCGATGACGCCGCGGGAAACCGCCCGGATGGTCGCACCTGCAAGGTCGAGGAAGTGCTCGCTCTGCTCCGGCACGATGCGGGACAGAAAGCTCCGGCACGCCGCCGCAAGCTGCAAGCCATAGGGAAACAGAAACCCTGCCACGACGACCGCCAGCAGAAACTTCAGCATCCCGATCCCGGCATCGCTGGCAAATGCAAACAGGGTCCCGGCCAACGGCTTCAGTTGCGGAACGACCTCGCGCAGCACGGCACGTAGATTGGTCGACGCCCTATCCCAGATCTCATGGAGTGGGCCGCCGATCAGCGGCCAATCCTTGATCTCGGGCGGCGGCGACGGCACGACAACGTGGCCGGCGCCGAGTTGTTCGGCGAGCTCCCTCACCCCCTCTACCGCTCCAATTCCGAGCCAGGTCGCCGGCCCGATGACGACTCCCAGAGAGATCAAGGTCAGCACGAGCGCCGCGACGCCGGTATGGCCGCCGAGCATTGCTGCGAGCCAGGTGAAGACGGGATAGAGCGCGACCGCGAGCACGACGCTCCAGGCCAGGATCGGCACGAACGGGCTGACCAGAACGAACGACCAGTAGATCAACAGTGCCAGCAATCCGAGGCGAATTGCGAGCTGGACGAACTCGTCTCCGGTCACGAGCTGGCGAAGGGTTTTCAAGATCGTGCTTTCGAATCGAGCATCAGCAGCTACGCGGGAAGCGATGCCATCGCCTTGCTGCGCACGGCTTGATTCAGATCAAGCGTGGCGCGTCCGGACTTTCACCGAGGAAGCGGCCCGGTTCGGGGGCAGGAATCGGGGGCCGCTCCGACTTCGCCGGGATGCATTCGCGGTCGGGATCACGAGCGCGAGCGCGCCCCATCAGGCGGCGTCCTGCCTATCCGCGGCAATTGTCCCAGGCGCAGGATCAATCGTCCGCACCGCCCTCTTGCCACTTTGATTCAAATCAAGCTTCGGGCCGGCCGCGGCTGACAGGCTCGGCGTCCTCATGGATCGGAAAGCCGCTCTCGATTTGGCTGCCTTTCGGTCGCGACTGCCTGTGTCACCCCGATGTGGAGGACGTCATGAAGAACACCAAGACCCTGCCGGCCTTGATCCTGCTTGCGAGCATGGTCGGCATTGGCGCGAGCCAGGCGGCCCCGTTGCCGACCAACGTCGCGGCCATGAAGGGCATGGTCGAGAGCAACACCGCCCTTCAGGTGCGCTGGGGCGGCTGGGGCGGCTGGCGCGGCGGCGGCTGGGGCTATCGCGGTTGGCGCGGCACCGGCGGCTGGGGAGGCGATCGTGGATGGGGCTATCGAGGCTGGGGCGCTGCAGCCGCCGGTGCGATCGTTGGCGGAGCCATCGCGAGCTCGGCCTACTATGGCGGGTATCCCTACTATGGCGGTGGATACGGCTATGGCGGCGGCTATGGCTACGACTATTGCCCGCCGGGCGGAGGCTACGGCTATTACGCTCGGCCACGCTACTATGACGGATGGTAGTGCCGGCTTTACGTGACAGGCCGGCCTTCGGTGATGTCACCGAAGGCCGAGCAGCGAACGCCGATAGCCGCTCTCGCGCGCTTCATTCCTGCACACGAAGCCGCCATCGAAGCCCCTGGCATAGCGGCTTTGCCCTTTGAGGTAGTAGCGTCCGCGCCGAAAATCGAGCCAGACCACGCTATCGCTGGGGCAATGCCGCTGAGCCTGGGCTTCATAGCGGAAAGGCGTCAGCGGCAGCGCGGCCGTCTGTTGCGCGCAGCAAAACAGGAAGGTCGCGGCGCAGGTCCCGACGCCCAACCTGGCCGCCAGACGGTCTCGACGTCCGCTCGATTTTTCAGCTAATTCGAAGTGCATTCATTGCCGCCGGGAATGATCCGTGTCGTGCTGAAGACGATATCTCATCTTGTCAGAGCTTCACGGGCGGAGCACCTCAGAACGACAATTCCAGCATCACGCGCGGCAAACAAGAGGCGCGCTCAGGACGATAGCAATCCAAAGGCGATCGCCGCGGTCGACAGCATCCCGGCCGTCACGACCACGACCTTGAAGGCAATATCGCCGTCGGCCTCTTCAAGCCAGCGACGCAGCCAATTGCGAGGGCCAGCCGGCTGGCTTGCGCCACGCACTCGCCGAAATCTGTCGCTGGTATACCCCATGGCTGCGATTGTAGATCGCGGTGGAATGGAGAGACCAGTGCAGCTTGTGCCAAGCAGTCAGGGTCACGTGCGACGGCTTGACTGACCCAATTGGGCTATACGAGCCGGTTCGGCGCCAAGGCCCGCTCAACCAGCGCCCTAGCTTCCCTTCGAGCCGGCGGCGTTCCGCATCGGACGTTGCTCCTCCGACGCGCTCTTCGAGGGCGCCGCGCCGCACATGGAGCCACTCCTTGATTCCGCGGTTGCTGTGCGATCAAACGGATTCCGCTCCATGACCTTCAGCGAAGCGAGTTCCTCCTTGTTCAAATAGGAGATCTTTCCCGGCGGAGTCATGACCATCCTGCCGATGGCCGACGGAGGAATACGGAGCTTGGCCGACAACCTCGCAAGCTTGATCGTGTCACGAATCGTTCGACTGTCCTCGTTGCCGTGTAAATTGGAAACCGAATGGACGCCGATCTTGGCATTTGGCGCCACATAACGCTTCCTGCTCGCCAGGAAAATGAAAGCGCATGCCGAGTCGCATTCTCCGGAAACGTAACTGGCGATTTGCCTCTGGTGCGCGAGCATGGCGATTCGGAAGCCTTCGTAGAGGGACCCACCTCGGGAATCGAGATCGAGGCCAACGACCCGACGCTCAGTCGCCAGATATCCGCGAAAGCGGACAAAGTCCCCATCCCTGATATCTCCACTGAGCTTCAAGACATCTCCAAAGCACCCCTGGACACGGGAAAACTCCATCGCGAGACAGTTCGTCGAGGTCAGCACGACCGCGATGCTCAAAACGCATCCTGCAATCCGCATCGACCCATGCGTGGCGCTCCGGCTGTTTGCGTCGCCATCGATAAATGTCGCGCGGAGGACCCTCAAAGCGTGCTTCCAGGCTGCCACGGCGCTCCCCATTGGACCCGGTACCTCACACGATAGACAGAGCATCGACGCGCATCGTGGGTTGATCTGAATCAAACCCAATTCAGCAAGCGCGCAGGCGGGAGCGCCATTTTGACGTCTAGAAGCGCACGCTCTGTGCCGAGAGCAAACATCATCTACCGTGACCCTGGGATCAGCCAGTCCAATCCAGCATCGGGGTCACCGACAATCTCCACCTTAAGTCATTCATTTCATTTATTTCTTTTTGCCCCCGATCCTTGAGGGGACCGGACCGCCTGAGGAATCCCATTAAGGCTCGACATGCGCGATCAATCCACGCTCCACGCGACCTGCTGGTCGCCAAGGCAACCTAACGCGGGATGCGGCGTCTCGATGGTGCAGCGTCCCGAAAGCCGCCGCTTGCGCCCCATGGCTTGAGCGATGGCCGCCCACACGCGCCGGACAACGCTGTCCGCGACGCGTCATCTTGTGTAAACTCCCACTGCATCCCGATCGATTTGGGAGAACGACAATGAAAGTCTTCTTGCTCGCCTGCGTGGCCGCCGTCGTCGTGTCGGCATTCGGGGCCCTGGCGCTAAACCGGGTGCAAGAACCGGTCGCACAGGCCTTTGCAACGACGGGCGTACGGCTGTAGCAAGTTCGCGTTCAACGGCTGCGCGCCCCCCTACTCCGCCGCGGTGACGGAGGGCTGGGGTCGAGCATCGCGCGCATTCTCCTCTTCCAGCCAGAGGCTGTGGTGCTCCCTGGCCCAATTGACATCGACGGTGCCGCTTCCCATCGCCTCGAACGCGCCTTCCATGCCGATCGTGCCGATATAGATGTGCGCCAACATCACTGCCGTGAAGAGCATCGCTACGATGGAGTGGACGATCTGCGCGAGCTGCATCCCTTCGATGCCTGACAGGTAGAAGGGGAACATCAGCGCATATCCCGTCGCTGCCACCAGACCTCCGCCGATGACCACGATCCAGTAGATCGCCTTCTGGCCGGCGTTGAAACGATAGGCCGGCGGATGATCGTGCCCGACGATGCCGCCGCCGCGCTTGATCCAGTCGACATCCGCCTTGTTCGGGATATTGCCGGCGATCCACATCAGGAAGATCAGCACGACGCCGATGGTGAACGGGAAGCTGAGATAGTTGTGAACATATTTCGCCCATTGCGACCATTCGGAAAACGCTTCGTGGCCGATCAACGGCAGCAGCAATGGACGTCCAAAAGTGACGTTCAACCCCGAGATCGCCAGAATGATGAAGCAAGTCGCCGTCATCCAGTGCACGAAGCGCTCGAATGCGGAAAAGCGCACGATGGTCCGGCCGGAACGACCGCTCTGCAGCCGCACCATCCCGCGGCTGAGATAGAAGATGACCAGCGCCGCGAGCATGCCAAGAATGGCGATGCCGCCGATCCAGCGCAGCGTCACGTTCCGGAACTCGCGCCATTCACGGCCGGCCGGCTGTTCGAGAACGCCCGAGCGCTGGTCGGGTATGCTGACGCGTCCCTGCACCCGGTTCAGTTCCTGCAGGAGCTGTTGCTCCTTGACCGCGCTTGCGGTCGGGTTGACCTGCTGGGCTACGGACGGGGAAGCCGCGGAGACGAGCAGCAGGAGTCCAGCCACGCCAATGACGAGCCGAACACATCGTGCAAAACACGCCATAAGGTCCTCCCGATATCGACGCGACCCGCGCCAGGTCGTCGTCAGGACTCGATCGTCTCGCGATAGGCGGTCTTCCAGCCCCATGCGCCTGAGCCGTAGCCGCGCTTCAGCACGCGCTCTTTATAGATCTGGGCAATGATCTCGCCGTCGCCGGCGAGCAGCGACTTGGTCGAGCACATCTCCGCGCACAGCGGCAGCTTGCCTTCGGCAAGCCGGTTCGCGCCGTATTTCTCGTACTCTTCCTTGCTGCCATCGGCCTCGGGACCGCCGGCACAATAGGTGCATTTGTCCATTTTTCCGCGCGAGCCGAAATTGCCGACCTTCGGATATTGCGGCGCGCCGAACGGACAGGCGTAGAAGCAGTAGCCGCAGCCGATGCAGAGATCCTTGGAGTGCAGAACCACGCCGTCGGCGGTGGTATAGAAACAATTCACCGGGCACACCGCCGCACAGGGCGCGTCCGTACAGTGCATGCAGGCCATCGAGACCGAGCGTTCGCCCGGCTTGCCGTCGGCGATGGTGACGACCCGGCGGCGGTTGATGCCCCAAGGCACCTCGTGCTCGTTCTTGCAGGCCGTGACGCAGGCGTTGCACTCGATGCAACGGTCGGCGTCGCAGAGAAACTTCATACGTGCCATCGTCGTTGCTCCCTTATGCCGCCGCGATCTGGCAGAGAGTGACCTTGGGCTCCTGCATGCCCGTCGCGGGATCGTATCCGTAGGTGGTGATCGTGTTCGCGCTTTCGCCGAGCACGATCGGATCGGTGCCCTTCGGGTAGTTGCCGCGAAGATCCTTGCCCGCAAGCCAGCCGCCGAAATGGAAGGGCATCCAGGCGACGCCCTTGCCGACCCGCTCGGTGACGAGCGCCTTCATCCTTGCCCTGGAATTGTTCTCGGCGCCGGTGACCCAGACCCAGCCGCCGTCCTTGACACCGCGATCGGCGGCATCAACAGGGTTGATCTCGATGAACATGTCCTGCTGCAACTCGGCGAGCCACGGGTTTGTGCGCGTCTCCTCGCCGCCGCCCTCATATTCGACCAGACGGCCGGACGAGAGGATGAGCGGAAACTGCTTTGCAATGCCCTTCTCCACCGCGGCCTTCTGCACCGAGAATCCGATATTGGGCATCCGGAACTGCTTGGCGTCGGGCAGCGTCGGGTATTTGGCGACGAGATCGACGCGTGGCGTATAGATCGGCTCGCGGTGAACCGGGATCGGATCCGGCAAGCCGAAGGCATTCATGCGCGCCTTGCCGTTGCCGTAGGGTACGCAGCCGTGCGCCAGCGCGACGCGCTGAATGCCGCCCGACAGATCGAGCGACCACGACACCGTGTCCGGATTGGCCGGATTGATCTTGTTGATCACGGCCATTTCCGCTTCGGTGAGCTCGCTGTCCCAGCCGAGCTTCTTCAGGCTCGCCAGCGTGAATTCCGGATAGCCATCCTGGATTCCCGACCCCAACGAATACGAGCCGTCCGCGAGCAGGCTTACCTTCCGCGTCGTGCCGTCCGGCAGCTTCTCCTCACGCTCGACACCGAACCGCGGCCGGAACGTGCCGCCGCCGTCCATCACGTGCAGATTGGTGTTGTAGAGCAGTGGCGTGCCGGGGTGCCTGACCTCGGGTGATCCCCAGCACGGCCAAGGCAGCCCGTAATAGTCGCCGCCAACCTCGGGATCATCCTTTGGCGCCCGCATCGTCAGCATGTCGAACTTCGCCTGGTTCTTCATGTGCGCCTTGAGGCGCTCGGGCGATTGTCCGCAATAGCCGGTCGACCAGCTACCGCGGTTCATCTCGCGCAGCACGTCCTCGGCCTCGGGCAGGTTGTTCTCGACCTTGATCTTCTTGAACATCTGATCGGCGAAGCCGAGCTTCTTCGCCATCAGATAGATGATTTCGAGATCGTCCTTCGACTCGAAGATCGGCTTCACGATCTGCTCGCCCCATTGCAGCGAGCGGTTGGAAGCGACGCGCGACCCCTTGCACTCGAACTGGGTGGCGACCGGGAGAATGTAGACGCCTTCTGTGCGTCCCGCCTCGACCGCGAGCGAGGCCCAGGTCGTCGGATGCGGATCGGCGATGACGAGCAGCTCGAGCGCCTTCAGGCCGTTGAGGGATTCAGGGATACGGGTGATGCTGTTGGAGGCGTGTCCCTGCACGAACACCGCCTTCACGTTGTCCTTCTGCGCAACCTGCTCCTTCGGCAACGTCACCGCCTCGAACCAGCGGGTCAGCGGAATGCCGGGGGTTTCCATGATCTGCTTGGAATCGAACCGCGCCTTCAGGAAGTCATAGTCGACCTCCCAGACCCGCGACCAGTGCTTCCAGGCGCCTTCGGCAAGGCCGTAGTAGAACGGCAGCGTGACGATATCGAGCCCGACATCGGTCGCGCCCTGCACGTTGTCGTGGCCTCGGAAGATGTTGGCGCCGGCGCCGGCCTTGCCGACATTGCCGGTCATCAGCAGCGCGATGCAGCTCGCCCGCACATTGGCGGTGCCGACGGTCTTCTGCGTCTGGCCCATGGCCCAGATCAGCGTTGCCGGCTTCTCGGTGGCGAACATCTTGGCGACGCGCTTGAGCTGCTCGCCGGGAATGCCGGTGACGCGCTCGACTTCCTCAGGAGGCCATTTCTCGACCTCCTTCTTGAGGTCGTCGAAACCGTAGACGCGCTGCCGGATGAACTCCTTGTCCTCCCAGCCGTTCTGCAGGATGTGCCACATCATGCCGTAGAGCACCGGAATGTCGGTACCCGGCCGCATCCGCACATATTCGGTCGCGTGCGCGGCGGTGCGCGTCAGCCGCGGGTCGATGACGATGAAGTTGGCCCTTTGCAGCTCCTTGCCCTCGAGCAGATGCTGCAGCGAGACGGGATGCGCCTCGGCCGGATTGCCGCCCAGGATGACCTGCGTCTTCGCATTGCGGATGTCATTGTAGCTGTTGGTCATCGCGCCGTAGCCCCAGGTGTTGGCGACGCCGGTGACGGTGGTTGAATGGCAGATGCGGGCCTGGTGATCGGTATTGTTGGTGCCCCAGAACGCACCGAGCTTGCGGAACAGGTAGGCGCCTTCGTTGGTCATCTTGGCCGAGCCGAGCCAATAGACGGAATCGGGACCCGACTTCTCACGGACCGCCTGAATCTTGTCGCCGATCTCATTGATCGCGGTGTCCCAGGAGACGCGGGTCCACTGCCCGCCCACCAGCTTCATCGGATAGCGCAGCCGCCGCTCGCTGTGCACGAGCTCACGCACGGAGGCGCCCTTGGCGCAATGCGAGCCGCGATTGATCGGAGAATCCCAGCTCGGCTCCTGGCCGATCCATACCCCGTTCAAGACCTCGGCCGTCACCGTGCACCCAACCGAGCAATGCGTGCAGATGCTCTTGCGCACGGTCGCTCCCGCCGTGAGCGGACCGGCCGCCGCGGCTTCCGCCTTGCGCACGCTGCCGAGCGGCAAGGTGCCGAATGCGGCAAGCGCGCCGCCGGCAAGACCGGATTTGCGCAGGAAGCTGCGGCGGTCGAGGCCACCGGCCTGATCTGCAAGGGAGCTGGCGGCGGAGCCTTGGCGCAGGGAACGCTGGTTTGTTCGCTTGATCAGCACGGTCAACCTCCCTTGGCCGGATAACGATTGACGCGGTAGAACGCCTTGACGTGATCGGTTTCCTTGTAGCGCGCCTTGCGCTTCTCATCGTTGGTTTCGCTGTCAGCCTGCGCAGCCCCGACCAGCGGCGTTGCGAGGGTCGCGCCGGCGCCCACCGTGCCGACGCCGACCTTGCGCAGGAAATCGCGGCGCCCGACTGTGGTTGTCCTGTCTTCACTCATCGCATCTCTCCTGGACCTGCGGATGCAGGTCAGTTCGCGAACGTGAATGCTTCTGTCTCGATCTCGACAAAGGCGCGACCAAGCGCACCGACCGCACGATAGAAGACGGCGCTCTCCGCGCGCTCGATGTCGACGAACAGCCGCCCCATCCAGGGCGCGACGTGTTTGCCGAAGAAGGCACGCTGCGTGTCGAACGGCGCCGGGAAACGCCCTCCCGCGAAACCTGCCATGATCTCGCACAGGATAGCCGCGTGATCTTCCGGCTCGGAATTGTTCGCGATGCGCTCGATCCCGGACGCAGCGAGGTCGGCGCGCAGCCTCGACAGCGGCCGCTCGTTGAGAAAGCCGGTCAGATAGTAGGAGGCGTAGGGCAAGAGTTCGCCGCGGCCGAGACCTGTGAACAGATCGAAATATTCGCGTTCGACCGTCGCCGCGACTGCATTGGCGGCGGATTCGGCCAGCGCGGCATGCGCGCGCCCAAGCGGCGTGGCATCGGCGGTCAACGCAGCCAGTTGATCGAGCAGTTTCTTCGATGGTGCGGCGGACAACAGCGTCGCGAGCAGCAGATATTCCTGCGCGCGCGCGACATCGACAGAATCGATCGGCGCTTCGGCGTGAAGCGGCTCGCTGTACAGATCAGGCCGCAAATTATCGCGCGAGATGCCTGTGGCGGCTTCGACGGCGATCACCCGTTGCGCGGGCACCTTGTTCCAGTTCGAAACAGAGGGCTGGCTGATGCCGATTTTGCGCGCAAGCTCTGCAACGCCGCCGGCAGCGTCAATGGCTCGCTCAAGGCCAGCATCGCGCACGTGGACCTCCATCCAAGTCCCGGGTGCTGATTTTGCTTTTCTTACAAAGCGCTAGCGAAGCCTAGTCCCGGCCCAACGGGGGGTCAATCAGCTCGCATAGTCTGAGGCTATGGCCTTTCGTCGCGGTCCCTAGCGGGGCAGCGCACTGCCGTGCGTGCGGCGCTCAACCGGCACCTGTTCGCCATCGGAGCTTTCGGCGAGCGTTCGTTGCGTTGCAGCAGGATCAGGTGCGGATCCCGTGGTCGCGGCTTCTTCGGCGGCGATGCCCGGCAACTCGACCTCGCGCAATTCCTGCGAAGAATCCGCAACTTCAACCGAACGCTCAGGCGGCGCCTCGGCCAACTTGCCGAGGCCGCCGACGATCCTGTCGATGAGCGCGGTGAGCTCAGCCTCGGAGCAATCCAGCGGGCCAAAACCCGGCATCGCAGTCGGGTCGTTGAAGTCCCAGGCGTTCTCGGCAAGCCCGACAAAGTCGCGGATGGCGGGATCGGCGCTCCAGGCGCGACGAAGCGCCGCACGCGTCAGCTCCTGCGGGATTCCCTTGCGCAGGAACGCGGTGATGTCGGTCGCCGAGGTAATCGTGTCAATCGAAGGCAGGCTCGCAAGGTCGAACTCCGCGTCGTCGTCTTTGACGGCTGGCGGCGGCGACTGCATGTCGTCGCGCATTGCCGGATCCGGTGGCGTGGCGTTCGCCTTTGCCTCCTGCTTGCGGCGGGACCAGCGCGTCAGGAACTTGTCCTCACTCATTCGTGTCCGCCTTCATGCTGCCGGCGCGCGAGCGCCTCGGGATCGGCCTGCCGTCGCTTGCGCTTGAAGAACTCACGTTCGACGTGGTGCTCGGCCACGAAGCTTTCAATCTGCTCACGCAGCATATCCGGCATGGGGACGGCCTCGACCAGATTCGCACCGGCCTCCGTGAACGCCTCGCCCTCCGAAGGATCGGCGGTCGCGGCAGCCACCGAGTAGGGCCAGGCGCCTTCGGCCGGCGACAAGACGGTCCAGATGGCCGGACTGCCCGAGGCGAGATTGTCGCGATAGCGCGCCGTCTCGGAACCATAGAGATCGACCATGGCGCTGCCGGCATAAAACAGCGTCGTCCCATTCTCGTCGCGAAGCACCGTCCAGGGTTTGGTGTCGGGCTCGTCGGGCAGCACGGCGACCGCGCGCCAGACAAAGTCGGTCCACGGCGAATCCGCCTGGTGCCGCTCCACCACGACGCCGACGGGAACGCGCACAAGCGGTAGCGCGGCCGGACTCATGTCGCCATCTCCAGATGTTTGACCGGCAGCCCCGTCAGCAAATTCTGCGGCTTCATCCGCAGCTTCTGATCGGCGTTCATCGACAGAATGAGATAAACCGGCTCGCCCCGCATCTCGTCTGCGGCCGCGCTGGCGTCCGCAAACGTCAGGCGGAACAATGAGAGCACGCGTCCGGCGCTGCGGTCGTCGAGCTGCTCGCCATGCCAGAGACGGTCGCCGAGTCTGGTCGCGTCGGCGTCGAGCCCGACATACCAGGTGAGACGTGCATCACGAAGCTCGCGCAGCGGCTCAATGCTGACGTCGATCCCGAGCAGATGGGAGATCCAGCGCACCATCGCCTGCGCCAGCGCCGCCGGCCCGCGGCCGCCTGCGGTGAGGTCGAATGCCATGTCGAATTGATCGCTCCGGCGCCAGTAGTCGTCGGCATTGTCCTCACGCAAGACGTCGAGCTCGGCATCGGTCACCGCCCCCAGCATCGACATCAGCGAGAGCACCGGGGTCGGACTCTGTCCCCCGACGACCTCTTCATCGCCGAGCAGCAGGGCCTGCTCCTGCGGCAGGATGCGCTGCGGGCGGAAGAACAGTTCGGCTGCGCGCAGCACGAACGGATCATCGCAGCCATCGAGCGCATTGCGCAGGATCACGTGCACGAGCTGATTGACAAACAGCGGCGGCAAATCGTTGGTCCCGGACCGGACGGTTGCAAGATAGGCCTGCTCCAGCGTCGGATGCCGCACGAGGAGGTCGCGGAAGGCAAGCACGAGCCGCCAGTTCTCCCGGGCATCCGCATCGACAATCGCTTCGATTTCTTCCGCGCCGACCGGCCTGCGGGGAGCCGCGAGCAGCGCGCGGTGCAGCCGCCGCTCGACCGGGCATGCTTCGTCCGGCGGAACCAGCTCCGGACGAACAAAATAGGCCTTCAGGAACTCGTCGGTGACGCAAAGCCCCCCGCTCCCGTCGCGATCGAGCAGATGGTGGCCGCACGCGATCCAGAAATCATTCATCGGTGCCGCGACTCCCCACTCATATCGGCAAGCTTGAGATCACCGTCAGGCTCGACATCGTCTTCGACTTCCATGAACGAGAACGCCTTGCTGTGTCCCTGACCCTGGCGCAGTTGCAGCCTGCGGAACGACTCCCGGACTTCGCCGTCGCTCACCGAACGGTGAACGGCAATGAGCGAGCTGACCGGATGGTTGCAGAGCGACTGCGCGAAGGCGACCTCCTCTTCCGCCGCCACCCGCGCGGTCGCCAGATCCGGCGCACCGAAGCGATCGATCAATTGCCTCGCGAGGCGGTCGATCAGCGCGCTGCAATCGTTCTCGGTGGCAGGCACGATCTGCACCAGCGTCGACCAGCCCCAGGACTGCACCCCAAGGAAGCCACTGCGGAACGCGACGCGGGCCTTGCCGGTCAGCTTCATCGGATCCTGATCGCAGAAGCGGAAGGCACCGGAGACGGCCCATTCGCCCGGCTCGGCCGCCACATCGAATACGAAGGTGTCGGAGGGATCGAGCGCGATGCTGCGGAGCAGTTTCATAGCCGCGGCCCTCCGAGCTTCGGATCGAACCAGGACGGCGTTCCGAGTGCCTTGACGAGTACGCTGCGTTCAATCCTGTCGGCACCGACGCGGCGCGTGAGGAGATCGCCGCCGTCATCGATCCGCAGCACGGTTCGCCGCTCGCGGGGGATCCGGCTGAGATAGTCGCGCGCGAGGCTGCCAAAGCCGTCGGTCTGCCAGCTATCGATCGCCCGCATCAGGTGCCGCGCAAAGCTCTCGGTCACCTGCACGGCTCCCGCTTCGCCAAACCCCTCCTCATCCAGCGCGGACGCGAGCGGATGGACGCCCGGTCCCTGATCGGCCATTGCGACCGTCCGGATCATGGCGCCGAACACCAGCCAGGCAGGCGGCTCGTCCTCGCGCGCTGACGTCGGCCATCCCATCCGTCCGCCGCCGACCAGCCCACCGTCGATCGCGACGGTGTCGGGCCAGCCGATCGCGACCGTCTTGTGCGGCGGCGCATAGGCGCGCAGGGCGTCGGTGAGCGCGACCATGCCGGCATAGAAGGCGCGCCGTGCGGTGGCCAAGGGCTCGCCCGGCTCGAGCACCACGGCGAATTCGGCAAGATCGAACCGCCCGACATACACCAGCGTGCCGGCACCGCTTTTGGGTGCAATGCGGCAAGCGTGAGCAAAGGCGTCTCCGCTCTCACGCAACCGGACGAGCGTGAATGGCGGCGGCAGATGGATCGCTTCCGTCACGGAGACGCGGCTGGTCGGGGTCGACCGCAAGGGCCGTCCTCCACTTTCCTTTTCCTTCCGATAGTGAATATCTATACGAGGTGAAGGAATGGCGCGAGTCCGCAAGACGGCGCCGCACCCGCGGAGGGATCGACCTGGAGCAGCCAGCGAAGACCGTCCTGATCTGCTCGTGTGAAGACACGATGCGCCTTGACGTGGCCGCGATCCAGCGTGGATGTCCCAACTGCGAGATCAGGAGCCATCGTCATCTCTGCGGCGCCGACCTCGAAGATTTCCGCAACGCCGCGAAAGCCGACGGCCCGCTGACCGTCGCCTGCACGCAGCAGGCCGGCCAGTTCACCAATGAGATGGGCGAACGCGCCGGCCCGATCAGCTTCGTCAACATCCGCGAGACGGCGGGCTGGTCGCGCGACGGCGCGAAGGCGGGCCCGAAGATGGCGGCGCTGCTTGCAGCGGCGGCGGTTCCCGCGCCGGACTATCCGCTGGTCACATTGTCGAGCGATGGCATCATCCTGATCTATGGGCGCGACGAGACCGCGATCGAGGCTGGCCGGCTGCTGGCGGACCATCTCGACGTCACGGTCATGCTCAGGAAGCCGGCGGACGTCGTGCCGCCTGCCGCGGCCGTGTTCCCGATCGTGCAGGGCACGATCCGCAATGCGCGGGGGCACTTTGGCGGCTTCGAGCTCGCGATCGACGACTACGCGCAGCCACGCCCGTCCTCACGCGCCCGCTTCGAGTTCGAAGCCCCGCGCAACGGCGCGATCTCGCGCTGCGATCTCGTGCTCGACCTCTCCGGTGAGCCGCCTCTGTTTCCCGCACACGATCTGCGAGACGGCTATCTCCGCGCGGATCCGAGAGATCCCGCGGCCATGCTGCGTGCGGTGCTCGCCGCCCGCGATCTCGTCGGAAGCTTCGACAAGCCGAGATATGTCGACTTCACACCCAGCCTCTGCGCGCATTCCCGCTCGAAGCTGATCGGATGCCATCGCTGCCTCGATTTGTGCCCGACCGGCGCGATCACGCCGGACGGCGACCATGTCGCAGTCAACGCGGAGGTGTGCGCAGGCTGCGGGCAATGTGCGGCCGCCTGCCCCACCGGAGCGGCATCCTACGCGCTGCCACCCGCCGATACCCAGTTGCAGATCCTCCGCGCCATGTTGCGCGCCTATCGCGAGGCCGGCGGCACACATCCGGTCCTACTGCTGCATGACAGCCAGCACGGCACGCCGCTGATCGATGCGCTCGCCCGCCATGGCGACGGATTGCCGGCCAATGTGCTTCCCCTCGCCGTCAACGAGCTGACGCAGGTCGGCCTGGAAGCCATCATCGGCGCCTTCGCCTATGGCGCGGCTGCCGTGCGGCTCCTGCTGCGCGCCAAGCCACGACACGACGTGACCGGATCGTTGCTGACGATCCGGATGGCCGAGACCATTCTTGTCGGCCTCGGATTTGACGGTTGCCGCGTGAGCACGATCGAAACCGACGACCCCGACACTCTGGCCGAGCAACTGACGGGGATTGGCCCCCTCGCCGGCCTCGAAAATCCCGCGACTTTCCTGACGGTCGGCAAACGCGGCGATCTGCTTCGCTTCGGCTTGAGCGAACTGCATCGCCTCGCCCCCAAGCCGGTTGACGTGATCGCCTTGCCTGAGGGTGCACCTATCGGTGCGATCACCGTCGACGTCGCCGGTTGCACGCTGTGCCTGTCCTGTGTTTCGGCCTGCCCAACCGGCGCGCTCCGCGCCGATCCCGACGGCCCTGTCCTCAAATTCGTAGAGGACGCCTGCGTGCAGTGCGGTTTGTGTCAGAGCACCTGTCCTGAAAAAGTCATCAGGCTCACCCCGCAGATCGATTTCCGGGCAAGACGCGCGCCGGCGCGGGTGATCAAGGAAGAAGAACCTGCCCTGTGTATTCGCTGTGGCACACCGTTCGGCGTCAAGAGCACGATCGATCGGATCGCGACCAAACTCGAGGGACGGCATTGGATGTACCCTGCCGGGGACCGTCGGACCGAGGCCTTGCGGATGTGCGCCGATTGCCGGGTCATTGTCATGAGCGAACAGCAGTTCGATCCGATCCAGGACGTGCCGGAACGCGCGCCGCCACGAACGACGGATGACTACCTGCGTCAACGCGAGAACAAGGACTAGCCGCATGCCTCGATTCATGAAGGTTCTGTCGACGTGCCTTGTCACCACGGTCCTTGGCGGCACAGCCGTCGAGGCCGCCGCCCTTACCAAAGCGGAAAAGGTTGCACTCAAGCAGGCGGTCGTCGCCTGCAAGGCCGAGGCGAAGGGCAAGAAGATCAAGTGGCTGTCCCGCCGCAAATACGTCAACCAGTGCGTCGTGGCGGCGCTCAAGGAACATCCCAGCATTAGTATCGCCCGCATGCTCAAGGAGAACCCTGAGCTGACGAAAATTCCGGTGGAGCAATGGCCGGGGTATTAAAGTCTCATATCGCGGCTTGACGCCTTCGCTTGAGTATGCGCAAGGCGGCTAGCGCCAACTCGGGCTATTTCGACGTCGCACGCGCCAGGAAGTCCGTGAGCGCGCGGCGATCTTCGGCCGAGCCGATCTGCTGCTCCGGCATCTTCGTGCCGGGCGTATAGGCGTTCGGCCCGATCTCGAACAATTTTGAGACGGTCTCCGGCGTCCAGACGATGTCCATCGTCTTGAGTGCGTCGGAGAAGCGATAGCCCGGCAGCGAGGCGATCCTCCGACCGAACAGTCCGGCAAGGGTGGGACCGGCGCGCTGCACCTCCGTCTCCGACAATGTGTGGCAGGCGACGCAGGCCCTGAAGATTTCGGCACCGTGGTCGTCGGCATAGGCGGCGAGCGGGTCCCTCGGCGTGCCCACCACGTTCGATCCGGCCGCCGCGCCAGTCAGTGCATTCCAGCGCCTGATCTTGCCGTCGGCGCCGCCGGTCAGGAGCGTCACGCCATCGGGCAGGAATGCCACCGACCAAACCGGCCCGCCCAGCCCGGCGAACGTGCGCAGCACGCTGCGCGCCTTGCGATCGACGATCGCCACCGTGCCGTCAATTGCCGCTGCGGCGATCAAGGCGCCGTCATGCGAGACTGCCAAGGCGACGATCGGAGTGGCGCCGGCCGTGACCTCGCCGCTTGCCTTGCCGTCGGCCGTCATCATGCGCAGCTTGCCGTCCGCTGCGCCGGTGACGATTTCGCCGTCAGGCGAGATGGCCACGGCATTCAGCGGCAACGGCACCGTGACGACCTCGGCGCTGCCGTCCGGCAGGCGCCAGATCCGCACCGTCAGATCGTAGCCCACGCTCACCAGCGACTGTCCGTCGGGGGCAAAGGCCACGCCATTCACGTTTTGCGAGTGACCTTGCAGCACGCGCGAGCCCCCGTCGGACAACGACGAGAGCCGCACGGTATGGTCCCACGAGGCGGATGCGAGCTTGGATGCATCGGGCGAAACGGCGAGCCCGACGATGGGTCCCGTATGGTCCGCGAAAACCCGGTCCGGCTGCGGCCGGCCCGACGTCCAGATGGCAATCCGGCCATCCGCACCCGCCGTTGCCATTCTTCCATCGCCGAGGAAGGCGACCGCGTTCACCGCACCCGAATGGAAGCGAAGGACCTGATCCGCGGACTCGGTTGCCAGCGACCATCGGATTGCCGCAGTGTCGAAGCTGCCCGACAGAATCGTCCTGCCATCGCCTGAAACGGCGATCGCGCGGACAGGTCCGCCGTGTCCGGCCAATTGCGCTTGCGCGGGTTGCAGCGCAAGAAGCAGCGATGCTGTTACAAGGAACGTGGCGAGACGCAAAATCAAATCCATGGCCGTCGGAGACACTCGCAGCGCAGCCCCCAAGCCATTCTGCCCGTTTTTGCTGCCCGGCCAAAGTGCTCCCCTGGCGTCCATCGGCCCCGCCGGCGATCATTCTGGAAATCTGGCGTGTCCATGGGCGACGGGCTTGGCCCTTGGCAACAACGTGCCCATTTCACCAGTAATCAACAAGGGAGCTCGTATTCGGTTTGGGGTGCGACAAGCGGCGCCTTGAAGAGCGGCCCACGCGGTCGCAGTCTTGGTAAAGGCGCCTCACAATCGAGGTCGAACATGCAAATACATCCGAAAGCATATCTGCAGTTCATCTCGCGCATTTGGCATTCTCGCGTGTTGCCGCCGCGGGATCGCAATCCCACCAGCCGGGACGCGTCGCCACTGCTCATCTACATCGCTGCGGTGTTGGCGCTGCTACTGGCAATTCTGATAGTCGATCGCCACGGTGCGCCGTTTCAATTCCCAGAACATGTCGGCGATCCCGCTGAGATCAACCCGATCTTCATGAGTTTTTGAAACACAGCGCGCGACGGGGGCTGCGCAAGCGAACAACCCGTCCGACGCGTCGCGCTGTTCAACGCCAGACGATTTCCAGCCCGCTCATCCCGAACCGAATGCGTTCGGATGCGACGGCACCATTCTCTCTATTGCTGAGTTCCCCTCGGAAACACCAGCGATCGATCGTCGAAATCTTCAACCGGCAGCTTGTCTTGTTCTTGCACAGCGGGCATCCCTGCCACCGATGTGTGGCTCACGGACGATGGATGCGATCTCGGGACATTCGTCGCAGCCAGAAAAAGCGCGAGGGCGGTCAGGCCGGCGATCATCAGGAGCTTCATGCGAACCTCCGTTGGTTCTGGGAGAGTCCTGACTAGTGCAGGATTCGACGTCCCCCTGTGAGATCGCTCACAACTCTCCTTTTGTTGATCAGCGCTGGAGCCGATGCGCTCCGGCTCCAGCCCCTTCCCAACCCGCCTATGGCAAATCTTTCGGGCGCGGCCACAAGCCGCCTTCGGACCAGGATTCGGATTCATCGGGCGACAACGGATCCGCGCCACCGCCGGTCCGTGCGGGATCGACGTTGAGCCATCGGCGCAATTCGAGCTTGCCGATCTGGTTGCGGTGGACCTCGTCGGGGCCGTCGGCCAGTCGCAACAAGCGAGTCGTCGCGAGCGCTGCCGAAAGGAAATGGTCGTTGTTGGTGCCGCCTCCCCCGAACGCCTGGATCGCCCAGTCAACAATGGTCTGCGCCATGTTCGGCGCGACGACCTTGATCATCGCGATTTCCTGCCGCGCTGCCTTGTTGCCGACCGTGTCCATCATGTAGGCCGCTCTGAGCGTCAGCAGCCGCGCCTGGTCGATCTTCATGCGCGCTTCGGCCACGCGCTCGAGCGTCACGGTTTGCTCGGCGAGAGGCTTGCCGAAGGCGACGCGTTTCAGCGCGCGTCGGCACATGCGCTCGAGCACGCGCTCGGAGAGGCCGATCAGCCGCATGCAATGATGAATGCGTCCGGGCCCGAGCCGACCCTGCGCGATCTCGAACCCACGCCCCTCGCCGAGCAGCATGTTGGCGGCCGGCACGCGTACATTGGTGAATATCACCTCGGATGCACGATCCGGGACGCCGTAGAAGCCGAGCACGGGCAGCGAACGGACGACATGCGCGCCGGGCGTCTCCTTCGGCACGAGGATCATCGACTGACGCTTGTGACGATCCGGATTCTGCGGATCGGTCTGCCCCATGAAGATGATGATCTTGCATCGCGGATCGGTGGCGCCGGTGGTGTACCATTTGCGACCGTTGATCACGTAATCGTCGCCATCACGGACGATCGAGCTGGCCACATTGGTCGCGTCGGACGAGGCAACGTCGGGCTCCGTCATCGCAAAGGAAGAACGGATCTCGCCGGCCAGCAAGGGCTTCAGCCAGCGTTCCTTCTGCGCCTCCGTTCCGTAGCGCAGGATGGTCTCCATGTTGCCCGTGTCAGGGGCGCTGCAATTGAAGACCTCGGGAGCAAGATGCGAACGTCCCATGATCTCGCACAGCGGGGCATATTCGAGATTGGTCAGCCCGTCCTCGTGAGCGGGTAGAAACAGGTTCCACAGGCCGGCCTGTTGTGCGAGCGGCTTCAGTTCCTCGACAACCGGGTGCACAGCCCAGGGCCCGAGCCGCTCGGCCTCCTGATAGTATCGGCGCTCATTCGGATAGATGTGCTCCATCATGAAGCGCTGGAGACGCGCGGCCAGTTGCTGGCTGCGCTCGCTTTGGGTGATATCCATGTAGATTCTCCTTACCGGCCGCGTAGGCCGTCCCTGAGCGTGTTTCGGGTGATTTTTCCGGATTCCGTCTTCGGCAGATCGTCCAGCACGCGAATGTCGACCGGGCACTTGTAGGCCGCCAGTCGCTCGCGGCAGAAGCGCGAGAGCGCGGCAACATCGATCACGGTGCCGGGTTGAGCGGAGACGAAGGCGACCACCGTCTCGCCGCGATAGGGATCGGCGGCGCCGACGACGGCTGCTTCGCGCACGCCCGGAAAGCCATAGATCACGTCTTCGACTTCGCGCGGCCAGACCTTGAAGCCGGAGGCGGAGATCATGTCCTTCTTGCGGTCCACGAGGTAGAACCAGCCGCTCTCGTCAAAGAAGCCGACGTCGCCGCTATGCAGCCAGCCGTTGGTCAGCACCTCGTCGGTTTCCGCCGGCTTCCTCCAGTAGCCGGCCATCACACCTGAGCCACGCACAACCACCTCGCCATGCGCGCCGGGTCCGAGCGGGCGGCGCTCGTCGTCGACGACGATCGCATCGACGCCCGAAGTCGGCCTGCCGATCGACAGCGCGCCTGAGTCGGGATCGACCGGAATCCGACCTTCGTTGGGCGCAAGATGGCTTGCAGAGGTCAGTTCGGTCATTCCATAGGAACTGCGGATCGCCCGTCCAAACCGTTTCGCAAAGGCATCGATGACCGAGGGCGCGATCGGCGCGCCGCCGGAATAGATATGTACGAAGCTCTCGAAATGCCGGCTCGTTGCGTCAGCCTGGTTCATCAGCGCGATGTACGCGGTGATGGCACCGACGATGAATGTCGGCCGCCATTCAAGGAAGGCATCGAGCGCGACCTGGGGCTGGAAGCGATAGGTCAGCACCATCGCTGCACGCGCGGCAAACGCCGCGACCATCTGGATTTCAAAGCCGGTGATGTGGAACAGCGGCGCGACCCCAAAGATGCACGACGTGCCGTTCAATTCGAAATGATCGCAACAGATCAACGCGGTCGCCACCAGATTGCGATGCGTGAGCATGGCGCCCTTTGGAACGCCCGTGGTTCCGGAGGTATACAAGAGAAGGGCGATGTCGTCGGACGTCAGAACCGGTGCCGGTGGTGCGGCTGCATTTTCGGCGAAAACCGTCGCCAGCGCCCGGGCCTGCGGAGCTGCGCCCGGCACCGGCAGCACCCGGACATCGTTTCGCAGCTGGAATTCCCGAGCGCCGGTCCAGAACACCAGCTCGGAATCGACCGAACTGGCGGCCAGGAAAACGTTCTCCCATTGATCGTCGTGGCAGATCACCGCCTTCGGCTCGCAATCCCCGAACAGCTTGCGAAGCTCTGGCGTGCGGTACATCGGGTTGAGGCTGACGACGATGGCCCCGACCTTCCAGGCCGCTACGCTGACGATGACGAACTGCGGCACATTCTGAAGAATGACGGCGACCCGATCGCCGCGCCCGACTCCTTTTTGCGCGAAGCGGGCGGCGAGCCGGTCGCTGAGCCGATCGATATCGGCATAGGTCTGCGTCGCATCGAAATAAAACACGGCCGGCGCCTCGCGCGGCGCGGCTCGAAACAGATCAAGCGCCGTCCGCCTTCCGGGATCGGGCGGAGCGACCGATTCCCCGAGCCGCGCGCGCAGCCGGCCCGCGGCTTCCTCGTAAGCGCGTGCACGCGACACGGAATCCAGGTCGACAGTCATCGCCGCTTGCCACCACTGTCGCAACGATGGCAGCCCCGTCCGGGCCGGCGGCCGCTATAGCCCGCCGCCACCTGGCGCAGCAGGAACCGTGGCAAAAGGCGTTCGCCGCCACTACTCATTGGCACTTTTTCCTCGATAGACCGAGCCGAGACGCGCATGCGGAAGCGCGGCACGGCTTGCAAGGGGCGGCTGGGCCGCCCCACTCTCTTTTGCTTGAATGACAACGCGCGTGCGCCGGATGTGGAGACGCACCAACACCTGTGCAGCTTCGACATCGCGCGCCCGGATCGCGTCCATGATCAGGACATGCTGGGGATCGGAGAACGGAAACCCGTCCTTGGCATAGGTCTCGCTCACAAACTGTCGCCGGAAATGCTGCGTGCTGTTCCAGAAGCGTTCGACCATCGCGAGCAGTTGCGGCATCCGCGCCCGCGAATAGGTCCGTAGATGAAACTCCCGATCAAGCTGGATGTACTCCTCGAGCGTGGTGACCTGCTCAAGTTCGCGCACAATGCGGTCAAGCGTCTCGATATCCTCGTCGGTCAGATTTGGAACGCTTTCGCCGATGGCAAGCGGCTCGACCGCTTCACGGATCTTGTAGATCTCGATCGATTCTTCCGAATTGACGTCCGCAATCCAGGCGCCACGGTTCGGCGCCATCACGACGAGCCCCTCGTTCTCGAGCTGCTTCAGCGCCTCGCGCACGGGAATGCGGCTGGCTCCGAAATGGGCCGCAAGAAGCTCCTGCCGAATCCGCGTGCCTGGCCGCATCTCGCCGCTCAGCACCGCGCTGCGAATCTCGCTTGCGATCCTCTCGCTCATCAGGCGACGGGACTCCGGATCGTCCTCATTGCCGTCCCGCGTCATGTCCTTCCAATGGGGAGGCCGCTGATAAGGACTCATGAAAGGCCCTCCTTCAATGAATGGCCGCGTACATGATCTTGTCCTCGGTCGCATCAGCCCGTGCCATTTCCTCGACGATACGTCCGCCGCGAGCGACCAGGATCCGATCCGAGATAGCCAGAATCTCCGGCAGATAGGAAGAAATAACGACAACCGCCTTGTTCTCGCGCGCCAGCCTGCGAATCGCCTCGTGAATTTGTGGAATGGCGCTCACATCGACACCACGCGTCGGTTCGTCGAAGATGACCACCGTAGGCTCCTGGGCCAGAGACTTTCCCACCACGACTTTCTGTTGGTTGCCGCCGGAATATTCGACAATCTTCAGCGTCCGCTTCAATGCAGAGATCGAGAGCGCCGAGATCCATTGATCGGCGATCCGTTTCATCTCGCGCGCGGAGTAAAGGAACCGCTTGACGCGCGGCGACGACAGATAGCCAAGATAGATATTCTGATCCACCGTCATCGTCTCGAAGAAACCGTCGACCTTGCGATCCTCGGTGATGTAGGCGATTCCGTCGCGCACCGCCTGCCGCGGCACCCGGTAGCGGACCGGCTTGTCCCGCAGATAGATCATCCCGCCGCGCAGGAAGTTGCGCTTGCGGGCGCCGCTGACGATCTGCGCGATCTCGGAGCGCCCTGCCCCGACCAGCCCGAAGATGCCGACGACTTCTCCATTGAACACCGAGAACGACATGTTCTTGACGATGCTGCCCATCGTCACGTTCTCGACCGAAAGCACCTTCTCACCGCGGGAGGCATGCGGCTTCGGCGCATCCGGATCAGCCCCGTGGGTCGCGTACTGCGCTGCGGTTTCCTCACGGCCAACCATCATCCGCACCAGGGCGTCACGCGTGACGTCCTTCGCCGGTACAGTGGCGACCAGCTTGCCATCGCGCAGCACGGTGATGCGATCCGCGATGTTCAATGCCTCTTCCAGAGCATGCGAGATGAAGATGATCCCGGCGCCCTCCTCTTTCAGGGTGTTGAGAAGATGGAACAGGTGCTGGGTCTCTTCAGGGGTCAGCGATGCGGTCGGCTCATCGAAGATGAAGACCTGGGCGTTGTGGCGAACCGCACGCACGATTTCGACCATCTGCCGCTTGGCGGTTCCGAGATTCTCCACCAGCACCAGCGGGTCGACGTTGAAGTTCATCGATTGCAACGACTGGGTCGCCGCAATGTTGATCTTGCTGTAGACCGTGACCCATTTCTCCATGCCGAGTTCAAGGTTCTGCGCCACCGTCATCGACGGGACCAGGCTGGATTCCTGGTAGACCATCGCGACCCCACCCTCGAGCGCTTCCTTCGGCGACGCGAACGAAACCTTGCGTCCCTGGATCAGGTAGTCGCCGGAGGTCAGCACGATCGCACCGGCAATCGCCTTGCACAGCGTCGATTTCCCCGCGCCGTTTTCTCCTAGCAGCGCGTGGATTTCGCCCGGCCGCAGATCGAAATTGACACCATCGATGGCGTTCAGACCGCCATAGACCTTGCTGCCATTGACGATCTGAAGCAGCGGGGTCCCTGCCTGTTGTTCCGCCGGCATGGCGTTCATCCTTCCTGCATGCCGCGACCAGGCGGCAGTTCGACGAGGCAATCGCGTCCCTTGGACACCGCCAGCACGCGCGAGCCGATCGGGCGGACGGCGGTGATTCCATGAACCCGACCATCGACGCGGCTGTGCAGCGTCTCGGTCGCCGCGCCCTTGTCGTCGAGCCGGGCGACGAGACCATAGGAACGCGGCGGCGCCCACGGCTTCTGGATACCGAGTTTCTTGATGCGGCCGATCTGGGTCGGTTCGCGCGGATTGAGGCGGCCATCCAGCGCCGGCCCGATCCAAAGCTCAGGTGGCACCGTCCGCATCATCTCTTCGCAGAATGCCCGCTCGCGCAGGACGAATTCGGTCAATTGCGTGCGCAGCGCGAGGAAGGCCATCCAGACCTCACCGTTCGCGCCTCGGGCAAGACGCGCCGGGTAGCCGGTATGATTCTTGACGATCACGCGCCTGTCGTCACCCGTGCGTGAAAAAGCGGTCAGGCGGTGGGTCCAGGATTCGGCGACCCAGACCTCCTTGCCGTCGCCGGATACGACCAAGCCGAGCGGCCATGCGAGCTTGTCCGCACGCACGCTCGCACTGCCGAGCGAGGAATTGCAGGCGATGAGCCGGCCCGAGGGGGCGCGGTTCTGCATCAGGTCGGTCAGCCAATGCTCTGGCCGATTGTTTCGCGAGCCGTCGGTGAGGTAGATCGCCCCGTCCGGCGCGACCGTCACCGACAGCGGACAGGCAATCTTTTCACCGCCGACGCTTTCGAGCTTGCCGATGATCTCGCCAGCCGGCGAAAGCGCCACCAGCCCCACGCCGGAGACGCAGGCGAGCAGCCGGCCGTCCGGCGTGCAGGCAAGCCCGCCGACCGGGCCGTCGAGCGTCGCGAACTCCGTGCGCGTGTTGAAGTCGTCTCCCGTGCAACGCAGGACGTGGTTGCCGGTCGAGACGTAGAGCGCACCGTCCTGCCCGAGCGCAATGTCGTCCGGTCGCTCGATCTCGTCGCCGAGCTGGCGCGCCTGATCGAGCCGCTGGTTCGGGGAGAAGGCGCCGTCGAGCACCGGAATGCCGTGAATTTCCCGGTTCGGGGACAGCACGCGATCGATGATATCGCCAAGCAGAGACATGGCTCAGGCCCTTCCCCAATAGGACTTGTGCGCTTCCCAGGTCGGGTCGGCGTCCTGCAGGCGGATGCGGCCGATGCGGTTGTTCTCCAGACCCCCGATATAGAGATAGCCCTTGTGTTCACGGACCGACGTGATGGTCGGATGCGAAAGCCCGCCTGGATCCCAGAGCGATTCCGTCACCACGCCGTTGTCGTCGAACTTGACCACGCAGCCGTAGTTGATGCCCGGACACAGCCATTCGTCCGGCGGGATCTGCTTGACCATGCGGGTGCGGAAAACAGGGTTGCGCATCGCAAGGTCGTAGACCGGCGTGCGCAGGCCGACGAAGGCGAGCCAGTACTTGCCGTCGGAGGCGCGGTTGATGTTGTCGCAATAGCCCGGAAGGTTGTCGATCAGGATTTCGCTGGTGCCCGCCTTCGGGCCAGCGATCCAGAAGCGATTGATCTGGCATAGCCAGGTGCTGGCCCACAGCACCGACTGACCGTCATGCGAAATGCAGATGCCGTTCGGGAACGTCAAGTTCTTGAGGACCGTCCTGGTGGTGCCGGTCTTCGGATCGTGGCAGATCAGCCGGCCGTTGCCGCGCCCCTCGAAGCCGTCGAGCGCCCAGTCGGTGAGTTCATAGCGGGTCGAGGCCTCGCTGAAATAGATCTTGCCGTCTGGCGCGACGTCGAGATCGTCAGCGAGATAGAGCCGCGAGTCGTCCTTGAGGCGCGTACGCGTGCGCGTGGTGCGGTCGGTGACCTTGAAGACCGAGCGATCGGGCTTCACGCCGTAAACGCCCATGCCCGCGATGCAGACGAGGAGGTTCTGATCCCGATCGAACGCCAACCCGAGCGGCCGGCCGCCGATGCGCGCGAACTCTTCGCGCACGGTATAGTCCGGCGCGAGAAAGCGGATGATCGAGCCGTTGCGGTTGACGGTGTAGAGGTTGTCCTTGCGGTCAAGGATGATGTCTTCCGGGCCCTCGATCATGTCGAGCGCGATCGCTTCCGCGTTCTTCAGGCGATCGTTCTCCGCGAACGGCGTGCCGCTGCCCCGCTCGACCGACGGCGGCGGCTCGAAATCAACCCAGCTTGGGGTGACGTAGACCTTCTGCAGCACCTTGCCCTTGTTCTTGACCCACTTCACGTTGAAGCCGACCGCGAGCAGCAGGATGATGCCGATGATGGCGGTGGTCAGGTTGCCGGAGATGCCGAGCCGGACCATGCCGCTGGTGAGCATGAAGATGATCGCCGCGCCCATGACGGCGCGCGCGATGGTACCGCGGCCACCGGCCAGGCTGATGCCGCCGAGCACCACCGCGGCCAGCGCGTTGATCTCCCAGCCGACGCCGGTGTCGGTGCCGGAGCTGCTCTGCCGCGCGGCATAGAGGATTCCCGCCAGCGCCGCGATCGCGCCCGACATCACATAGGCCGAGAACAGCACGCGCTTAACGTTGACGCCGGCGTGGCGGGCCGCCTTGCGGCTCGACCCGACCGCCATGATGTGGACGCCGGGCTTGATGCGGGTGAGGAAGAAGTGGGTTCCGACCGCAAGCAGGATCAGCACCAGCATGTTGAAGGGAATGCCGAGAACCCTCCCCGAGCCCATGAAGTCCCACGTACTGGACCCGCTGTCGATGCTCGCGAGTTCGTTCGTGTACGCAACCGTCACCTTGTTGTAGGCGGCGCGGACGATGATGAGGACGACGAGCGTCGTCAGGAACGGCCGGGTCTTGCCGTAGGCAATCAGGCCGCCGTTGATCGCGCCCATCGCCGCACCGAACAGGACCACAAGCACGATGGTCACGGGCAGCGGCAGCCCGAGGATGAGATACAGATAGAGCGCGAGGAAGTTCGACATCGCGAACACCGCGCCGACCGACAGGTCGATGCCGCCCGACAGCACGGAGAAGGCCATCGCGACCGCGACCATGCCCTGCTCCGCGAAATTCCGCATCAATTCCTGCAGGCTGCCCGCCGTCAGGTAGCGCGGGATCATGATCGCGAAGGCCAGGAAAACCGCGATCGTCAGCGTGAATGGAATGATCGGCTCCATCCAGCGCTTCTCAAGCAGTTCGCCCAGGAACAACTGGGGCGAATGGCGGTGCCAGGCTCGTTGCAGGCTCTTCATCAACAGACTCCGGCGGGCTCGGCGCAGCAGCGGCCGAACGGCGGGACGACGCGGGGGATTGGGATCGACAGCTCCGGCCTGCCCGCGCCGCGGTGGGCGCGGGCGCCGGAACGACTTACTTCGCGCCCTTCGGGATGCTGAAGCAGTACATGCGATCGTCCTTCGACTTCACCCAGGCGGGGGTCGTGTAATAGGCGATGTTCTTCGCGCCCGGCTTGTCGCCGCTCTGCAACAGCGCAATCACCGCGTCGGCGATGGTCTGGCCCTGCACGTCGGCGCGATACGACAGGTTCGCGGAGAACGCGCCTTGCTCGAGCAGATCGCAATCCGCAGGCTGGCCGTCGCTGGCGACGAACACCTTCACCTTGTCGCCCATGTTGGCCGCCTTGATCGCCTGCGCCGCGCCCGCGGTTTGCGGTCCCCAGACGCTGAGGATCCCGCACAGCTTGGGATGCTGCTGCAACACGGTGGTCGTGATGTCGCCGGCCTTGTTGGCGTCCCAGCTGGTCGGCTGCGACGACACGACCTTGATCGACGGGTCGGTCTTGAACACCTCCATCGCGCCATTCTTCATGTCGAGCGAATAGGCCGCGGTCGCCTCACCTTCGAGGATCGCAACCTCGCCGGAGCCCTTGCCGCCGCCACACTGATTGATGACCTCGCGCGCGATCTTGGTGCCGAGATCCTTGGCATCGACGCCGACATAGGCGTCGGTCAGGGTGTTCGATGCCATGTTGACCTGCACGACATAGATGCCGGCGTCCATCGCACGCTTGAGCTCCTTGGCGAGCAGCGTGACGTTCGGATTTTGCACCACGATCACGTCGGGCTTGTCGTTGATATAGTCGCTGACGGTCTGAAGCTGGATGTCGGACTTCATGTTGGCGTCGCGGGTGACGAGCTTGATGCCGTAATCGTCGAAACGATCCTTCATCACGCGCGTCCATTCGGATTCCAGAACACCCATCCAGACCGGCGACCAGGCCACCGTCTTGCCCTTGAGCGACTTGTCGAATTTCTCGCGCAGCTGGTCGCGCGGCCCGGCCGCCTGCGATGGCGCAGCCGCCAGTGCGGCGGTTGCCACCATCGCGGCCAGCCCGATGCCGGCAAACGCCCTCCTGTGCACAGCTTTCGTCATGTCAATTCCTCCCCTGTTATGTCGGCCGACCGTTGCGGCCCGTTGGTTGATGCAGAGCTTTAATCGCCCTGCTTCGACGTCTCCTCGTCGCGCGGATGCAGCCGGGAATCGAGCAGGATCGCGATCAGCAGCACGACACCCTTGACGATGTTCTGGGTCTGCACGTCCATGTCCATGATGGTCATGCCGTTCAGCAGCACGCCGATCAGCAGCGTTCCGGCGATGACGCTCATCACGTTGCCGCGGCCGCCGACGAGGCTGACGCCACCGAGCACCACAACCATGATGACGTCGAAAATGATCGTCGATTCCGCGACCTGGAGATGCATCAGCGCCGTCTGCGCGACCATCACGACACCGCCGACATACCCGATCGCGGCGCACAGCGCGTACTCGATCATGGTCAGCGGGCGGGTCGGCAGACCGGTCTGACGCGCGGCGTCGGGATTGTCGCCATGGGCATAGACGAAGCGCCCGATCACGGTGCGCGACAGGAAAAGATGCACGACGACCGCGGTGGCCGCGAAGATCAGGATCGAGATCGGAACGCCACCCCAGATGTTGCCGCCGAGCCGCAGGAATTCGTCATGCCCCTTGGAAAGATAGACGACATAGTGCTGCACCGCTGTGGTGCGCACGATCCCCAGCACCGCAAGGCTCGACGCCAGCGTCGTCAGCAGCGGCGGCATCTCGATCACCGAGATCAGAAACCCGTTCAGGACGCCGATGGCGATCGCCATCACGAAGCCGATCAGCAGCGCGACCGGCGTCGCGTAGCCCGAGTTCATCAGGATGATCGCGATCGCGGTGGAAGCGGCAAAGGAGGCGACTTGCGACAGATCCAGTCCACGCCCGATCACGACCACCGCCATGCCGAGCGCGAGAATGCCGAGTATCGAAATATTGCGCGCCAGCGCGAACAGATTGCCCAGCGTCAGGAAGCCCTTCAGGAAGATCGAAAAAATGACGATCAGGACCGCGCACATCACCAGCACGGCCGTCGTCTGCGTCAATTTCGCCCCGCGCGCGCCCGAACTGCCGGTCACCGGGTCCTCCCAGGATTGATTTTATTGTGAGCGGAAATTGAACAGAATGTATCCAGAAGTCAATCTCCGTATCCAAATTTTGGACAGCAGCTGGTTTGACCGGAGGATATATTCACACCTGAAGACCTCCATAACTATCTATATCTAAACAGATATATGTATGTTCTGGCGTCCGCGATCGAAGCGCATTTCCGAGTTCGATCGGTCCTTTTGAAGCCGACATTGCTATATTGGATACATTTGGCTTGAGAGCCTGTCCCTAAGGCCAACTGGTCCTCATAGCGCCGTCACCCGTGGCGACGGAACGAAGCCGACGACGTTGCGGCAATCGCTCCTGGCCAAGGCCTGAAGATCGTGGCGAAAGAGAATGCCGAGACCGATCTTTGACGCCGCCTTTCGCCCATCGAAGCCGCGCCAGGTGGAAGCCCGAGCGAACTGACGGCCGGTTTGAATTCTGTCTCGGCGCGCCCATATTCGTGACAGGTTCGCAAACACTGACGGTACCAGATTTGTCCGAGCAACTGTCGATGTTCGATGCGCCCGCCGCAGGACCGGCGGGTCTGCACTACGCGCCGGATTTCATCTCCAAAGCGGCCGAGGGCGAACTCATCCGCCACATCCGGGCACTTCCGCTTGCCCCCTTCCAGTTCGGACAGTTCGAAGGCAAGCGCCGCGTGGCTTCGTTCGGTTACCGGTACGACTATGGGTCGCGCCGACTGGAATGTGCCGAACCGATCCCGTCCTGGTTAAACGGCATCGTCGCCGCGATCCAATCCTTCGGCGGCGCGTCGACCGAGATCGGGCAGATCCTGTGCACCGAGTATGATCGCGGCGTCGGTATCGGCTGGCACCGCGACAAGCCGCATTTCGACCGGATCTTTGGACTGTCCCTGGGATCCGCATGCAAGTTCCGTTTTCGTTGTCGGACGGAAAACGGATGGGAGCGGCTCACGCTCGATGCGGCGCCCCGATCACTCTACCTGATGGCCGGTGATGCACGGAAGATATGGGAGCACAGCATTCCGCCGGTCGAGGCCCCCAGATACTCGATCACCTTCCGAACCATGGTCGAAACGGTGCGGGGCGCCAAAGCGTCGCGATAACCTTGGATTGCCGGTTCCAGCGCTCCGCTGCGCATCGCCGCATCAACCCTGATCGAGCGCTACTTCGATCCGATCGGAAGACGCAATCATGAGCGGAAGGTGCGACCAACGCCGCGCGAATGGTTGATGGGACGGGGGCGGACGAACTTGGGAAGTTCGTCCGCCGAGAGATCGCGCGCCCCCGGAGTGTCGATCACGGGGAACGCAGCGGGCGTCTCACGCCGCTTTCGCAGCAGCCTTGTCGGCCGGTGCCGTTTCCATGGCGCGCATATAGAGATCGAGCAGCGATTCGCGCTCGTCGCGCTCATCCTGATCCTGCTTTCGCAGTTTGACGATCTCCTTGAGGATCTTCACGTCGAAACCCTCACCCTTGGCTTCCGAAAAAACTTCCTTCTTCTGCTCGTTCAGTTCCTGCAGTTCAGCGTCCAGATTCTCGATCCGCTCGATGAAAGAACGAATTTTTCCGCCGGGAATGGTGATGTCAGACATAGTGCCTCTTTGTTGAATGAGGCGGTGAAAATGAAAGCAAAGTGATAACCAATGTCTTAAGCTTCATCGGTTCCTGTAGCGCATCTATCCCGCGGCTTGCCGCGGTATTTCAGACCGCGATCCAGCTGATCACGGCCGCGGCCGACGTCCAGAGTGTCCATCCAAGGCCAAGCAGGGACATCACCGCGGCCGCCATTGCTACGGCCAGCAGCAGACCATCTTCCTGCAGGTAAGCGATCGCGATCAGGACGACCACAATTCCGGGAATGACGTTGACCAGAGGCAGGGGCCAGCCTGCCAACAGACCCAACAGGAACACGACCAACCCAACAAGCCGGTCAGTCACGTCATGGCGCGCATTCCAGCGCGGCCGGCTGATGTTCTCGATCGCGCGCAGCAGCGGACCCGCCCTGACGGTGAACCGCTTGAATCGCTTGAAGTCGAACGGCCGCTTCGACAGGAAGCGGGGAAAAGATGGAGCACTGTGCCCCAACATCATCTCGACCGCCGGAAACAGGAGGGCCAGCGTCGCAATTGTGGCCACGCCGGGGACGATCACAAGCAGCCCCAGCAACAGCAGGAGCAACCCGAACGAGCGCCTGTCCAGATGGCTGAGGAGCCATTCGAGGTCGACGGGGCCGTCAGGTGCTTGCGCGACGAGTTCTTCGAGGAGCTGGGAAGTACGGGTAGGCGCTGAGAGGGGAGCGGGCAAATGAAGCATTACCCGGTAACATGGTCGAACTCCGTATCGATTGCAACGAATGCCAGAGGCGCCTAGGAAGCATTGATGGACAACGATTCCGACCAGGCGTGGCACGGCCATGCGCCGAACAGCCCCCTGCCCGCCGGTCGCCGCCGCTGGCTGTGGTTTCTTCTGATCGTCGTCGTCGCCCTTGTCGGCGCCGGCGGCGTCTACGCCTGGCCTGAAGTCGCGGCATTGGTCCCCGCCATAAGCCACGAATCGTCCGGCGGGGCGACGACGACGAGCGACAAGGAGGCATTGCCAACTCTCCTCGCGGCCCAGCAGAAGCTCGAGGAAGACCTCGCCGCACTCGATCGGTCGGTAGCCGACGGGCAGGCGCAGTTGAAGGCCATTACCGACCAGCTGGCGGCCCTGACCTCGAAGGTCGAAGAGTTGCAGCACCTGCCCCCGCCGGCAGCGCCGCCGCCACCTGTTACGGCCGAGGTGCCGCGTGCCCCGATCGCGCCAACTACCCCGCAGCCGAGAAAGCCGCCGCCTCGGGCCGCCAGGCCTTCGGGTCCCGTTTCGATTGGCGGCGCACCGCTCAATGCCGCGCCCGGCAGCATGGCCCGTTGAGCTCAGAAATGCCCCAAACCGCATTCCGATTTTTGGCTTGGGGTTTGATCCTCGGCCTCTTCATCGTCACCGATACGACGCTGGCATTTCGTCCCCACACCTTGATATCGCCAAACGCCGATCGCTTTGCCGCGCTCTTCGTTGTCGGAGCCGTCTTTTCGCTCGCCTATCCGAAGCATGTCCTGCCAATCCTGCTGGCACTGCTCGCCGTCATCGTCGGCTTCGAACTCATTCAAAAGCTGCTCGCCGGCAGGCATGGCTACATAAAAGACATATTCGTCAAAGGCGCCGGCTGCTGCGCAGGCGTTGTCGCCGCCACTGCCCTGAGACGCGCGCTTTCAGCAATGTCCAAGCCGACAGGTACCTCCTGACGTCCTGCGCCGCCTTTGCCCTGTTCGACGTTGGCGCAGAGGCACGTGTCGGCAACCTTCGGTCCAATCCATCATCAAACCTGCCTTGGCACGGGCAAGTCCGCTATTCAAATTGGACCGGCTCGGATCCGGGATAGGAATGAGCGACGAACTCGCAGAACGCGCGAGCCGCCGGAGAAAGCTTCGCCTTGTCCTTCCAGGCAAGCCCGACATCCATGGTGTGGACATCGTCATCGAGCGTCTTGAGATCGATGCGATGTCCTTCGAGCGACCAGGGACGGTAGACCATGTCGGACAGGATTGTAATTCCCATGCCGGTTGCGACCATGCTGCGAACCGCTTCGACCGACAGGGTCCGGAAGATGACGTTCGGCACGTACGCGGTATGCTGCCAGTAACGCATCGCGGAGCGTTCGGCTTCATCGACGGTCAACATCAGATAGGGCTCGCTCGCCAGGTCCGCCAGCTTGATGCTGTCCTTGCGAAGCAGCGGATGATTGACGCAAGTCCACAAGCGACGCGGCGAGCGCAACAAGAGCCGCGAGCGAATGGAGTCCCGGTCATGCAAGTTCGCAACCAGCATGATGGCCGCATCGACGCTACCGCTGATCAAGCTCTGCTCGATCGCGTCGCGCGGAAACTCGTGAAGACGCACCGTGATGCCCGGGAATGATCGCCAGAAGCGCGACAACAAGGGCGGCAGGAAATATCCGGCGATGGTGTAGCTGACGGCGACATCGACGGTGCCGTCCACCTGCATTCCCCAGCGATGCGGCCCGCGTATCGCATCCGATACGCTGGCCTCGATGGCGCGGGCACGCTGCAAGAACTCCCGTCCGTCAAAGGTCAGCGTCACGCCGTTCGAGTGACGGTCGAACAGCTTGTGGCCGAGCTCGGCCTCGAGCGCCTTGATGGACGCGGTGACCGCAGACTGCGTCACGCTGAGCGCCGCCGCGGCAGCCGAAACGCGCCCGGTCTCGGCGGTTGCGATGAAATGCCGAACCTGACGGAACGTCAGAGACATAAAAATTTCCGATATCAGCGAACGATATTTCGAATTTTACAATCCCCCGGCGGACCGGAAAAATCAATCCATCGGTTCGCGAGTGAGAGGCATTGAGGTCATGTCCGATGGTTTGGAGTTGGTCGCTCGCGATATCAGCGTCCAATTCGAAGGCCTGAAGGCGCTGTCCAACGTGACCTTGAGCGTACCGCGGGGACGTATCGCCGGACTGATCGGCCCGAACGGAGCCGGCAAGACCACCCTTATTAATGTGCTGACGGGTTTCCAGCCGGTTGGCGCCGGAACCGTGGAACTGGAAGGCGAGACGCTGAGTGGCATTGCAGCGCACAAGCTGCGCCGCAAAGGCGTGGCGCGAACCTTCCAGTCGGGCCGACTTTTCCGCGACCTGCCGGTGATCGACAACCTTGAGGTCACCGGCGTCGGCCTGGGCCAATCCCGTCCGGAGGCGATCGGTGAAGCCGAGCGCGTCATGGCTTGGCTCGGCATTTCGCATCTGTCCAACACCATCGCCGGCGCCCTGCCCTATACCGACGAGCGCCGCGTCGCGATCGGCCGCGCGATCATGTGCACACCGCGCTATCTGCTGCTTGATGAACCGGCGGCTGGAATGTCGGAGCACGAAAGCCACGAACTTGCCGCCATCATCCGGCGGATCGCTGGCGAGCTCAATGTCGGGGTGCTGCTGATCGAGCACAACATCGGCCTCGTGCTCGAGCTCGGCGAGCGCATCTACGTCCTCGATTCCGGCGAGGTCATCGAAGCCGGCCCGCCCGCTCAGATCCGTGACAGCGATGCGGTGCGGCACGCCTATATGGGTACGCAGCGCGACGAGCTGCTTCCGCCAGTCGCCGCCGAAGAGGCCGTCGCGTCATGACGCTGCTTGCCGTCGACGACATCACCGTTAGCTATGGCCGCCTGACGGCTCTCCGCGGCCTGACGCTGAAGATCGATGAAGGCGAAATCCTGTTCGTGACCGGCCCGAACGGCGCCGGCAAGTCGACCTTGCTCAACGCCATCGCAGGCGTCGTGCCACCGGGCTCCGGGTCCATCATGATCGATGGCGCAAAGATCACGGGTGCCGCACCCGAAGACATCGCCCGGCGCGGATTCTCCCTGGTTCCCGAGGGACGCAATGTCTTTGGCGCGCTGACGATCGAGGAGAATCTGAAGGTCGGAACCGGCATGCGCACCGACCGCAAGAAGATCGCCGACGACCTGGATCAGGTCTACGAGGAATTCCCGATGCTGGCCGAGCGCCGCCACACCCCGGCGGGCATGCTCTCCGGCGGCCAGCAGCAGATGCTCGTCATTGGCCGCGCCTTGATGGCCGCGCCCCGCATCATGGCGATCGACGAGCCGTCGCTCGGCCTTGCGCCAAAGATCATCGACCAGGTCTACGAGATCCTGGTGCGGCTGCGGACGCAGCGCAAGCTCACACTCCTGATCGTCGAGCAGAGCTCGACACGCGCCATGATGACGGGCGGACGGATGGTCCTGATCCGCGGCGGCCGCATCGTGCTCGAGGGCCCAGCGGCCGATATGGTCAGGGATGATCGTCTGAAGCAGTCCTATTTCGGCTTCGGAGATCATTGAGATGCGCGAGTTGCTCCAGATCATCTTCGATGCCCTCAGCCTCGGCAGCCTCTACGCCCTTGGCGCGCTCGGTATCGCCCTGATCTTCGGCGTGATGCGGCTCGTCAACTTCGCGCACGGCGATTTCATCGCGTTTTGCGTCTTCGCCATGCTGTGGCCGTCGATCGATGCGGCGGCGATCGTCTTTGCCGGGCAGCTACCGTTCTATCTGCTGATCCCGCTGCTGCTCTTGATCGGCGCCGCGCTGTCGATCCTGTCGGAGATCGTCGTCTTCCGCCGCTTCCGCAATGCCAATCCGGCGACGATGATGATCGCATCCTTCGCGCTCGGCTTCGTGATCCGGCATCTCCTGCTGATGCTGTTTTCGAGCCGGCCGAAGTCGATCACGCTGTGGCCGAGCCTTGGCCTGCCGGTCGAATTCCTCGGCGCTCACATCCCGATGCTCCAGGTCGTGACCATCATCATCACGCTGGCCGTGCTGGTGGTCCTCGTCCTGTTCCTCAAGCGCACGCGCTACGGGCTCGAGATGCGCGCCGCCGCCGACAATTTCACCATGGCGCGCATGCTCGGGGTCCGCGCCAACGGCGTGATCCTGCTGGCCTTCGCCATCAGCGGCATGCTGGCGGCGGCGATCGGCCTGATCCTGGCGACCAATTCCGGCACCGCCGACATCGGCATGGGCGCCAATGTGATGCTGATCGCGTTCATCGCGACCGTGATCGGCGGCCTCGGCAGCATTCCCGGCGCCGTTGCCGCCGGCTTCCTGATCGGTGCGGCCAGCGTCGTGTTCCAGGCGACCCTGCCACACGACGCCAGGGTATTCCGCGACGCCTTCGTCTACGGCGCCGTCATCGTCGTCCTTCTGGTGCGGCCGCAGGGCCTGTTCGCACCGAAATCCGCCAAGCAGAGGGTCTGATCGATGTCGCAGCGGCCGTCCGTCATCCGGCAAACGATCATCACGCCGATCGTGCTGATCGTGGCGCTGCTCATCATGGCGGCCCTCTCCTATCAATTCGGCAGCCGGGCCTTCAACCGCACCGTGGTCGAGATGTTCATCAACATCATGGTGGTGGTCGGGCTCTACGTCTTCGTCGGCAATTCGGGCCTGCTGTCGTTCGGCCATATCAGCTTCATGTGCCTCGGCGCCTACATGACCGCCTGGCTCACGATTCCGCCGGTGATGAAGTCGATCACGCTCAAGGGATTGCCGGCGTGGCTGCTCCACACCCAACTGCCGATGTGGGTGGCGACGCCGATATCCGGATTGATTGCGGCACTGTTCGCGCTGATCGTCGGGCGCGTCATCATGCGCCTTTCGGGCATCGCCGCCTCGATCGCGACCTTCGGCCTGCTCGGCGTCATCAACAATGTCTATTCGAACTGGGATTCGGTGACGGGCGGACAGGGTTCGATCGTCGGCATTCCGCCCACCATGAATGTCTGGACCGGATGGATCGGCGGCGCCGTGGCCATCGCGATCGCCTATCTCTACTCGATTTCGCGCTCCGGACTGGCACTTCGCGCCACGCGAGACGAAGCGGTCGCGGCCAGCGCCTCCGGCATCGACATCGTCCGCGAACGGCTGATCGCCTTCGTCGTCAGCGCCTTCATCATCGGGCTCGCCGGCGCGCTCTACGCGCATTTCCTGAGCATCGTCAATCCCGGCGCATTCTATCTGCGGACGACGTTCATCACGCTGTCGATGCTGGTGGTCGGCGGCATGTACAGCCTCAGCGGAGCCGTCTCGGGCGTGGTCGCGATCTCCGTGTTGATCGAGCTGTTCCGCAATCTCGAGAAGGGCATCAGCCTCGGCGGTCACACCGTCGGCCTGCCGAACGGTGTCCAGGAAATCGCGATCGGCATCATCACCATCGCGATCCTGATGTACTTGCCGACGGGACTGACCCGCAACCAGGAATTCTCCTGGCGTCGATGGCCGTTGCAGCGCCGCCTGACGCCACCGGTCCAGACCGCGCTGAAGGAACTGCACTGACGCTTGTTGTACAATTGGAGGAGTGGGGATATGCGCTTTACGACATTACTCAGCATCTTGGCCGGAGCATCCGCGCTCTGGTTCACGCCTGCCCGGGCAGCCAACGAGATCGTTGTTGGATTTGCGACCGCGGCGTCCGGATTTATGCAAGCCTATGACAAGCCGGCGCAGGACGCGGCGCTGATCCGGATCGAGGAGATCAACAAGGCCGGCGGCCTGCTCGGCAAGAAGATCAAGCCCGTCTTTGCCGACACCAAGACCGATCAGGCCGAGGGTGCCAAGGCCGGCCTTGCGGTGCTCGACCAGGGTGCCGACCTCGTCATCGTCTCCTGCGACTACGATTTCGGCGCGCCCGCGGCGCTGCAGGCGCAGGCTGCCGGCAAGGTTTCCTTCTTCCTCTGCGCCGAATCGATCAAGGCCGGCATCCCCGGCGTCGGCCCGTTCTCGTTCTCGGCCTCGGTGCTGGCACCGGTGCAGGGAGCGACCATGTCCGAATGGGCTTACACCAAGAAGAACGCGCGCAGCTTCTATCGGCTGCTCGACAGCTGGACCGTCTACAACAAGGGCATCTGCGACGGCTTCGACTGGATGCTGCCGCGCCTCAAGGAGGCCAAGCTGGTCGGCAGCGACACCTTCAAGAACGACGATGCCTCGATCGCTTCGCAGATCACGCGCATCAAGAGCCTGCCGAAGGAGCCTGACGCCATCATGCTCTGCACGATGATGCCGGGCGCTGTCTCCGCCATCAAGCAGATCCGCGCCGCCGGCATCAAGTCGATGATCCTCAACGGGTCAGGTGTCGACGGCAGCTACTGGATGAACGCCGTTCCTGACCTCTCGAACTTCTACGTCCCGGTGCAGGGCTCGGTCTATGGCGACGATCCGAACCCGAAGGTCAACGAGTTCAACAAGAAGTACAAGGAGGTCACCGGCGGTGACCCCTCCAGCCAGTACGTCTATCCGGGTTACGTCCTGATCGACGTCTGGGCCAAGGCGGTCGAACGCGCCAAATCGACCGATGCGGCAGCCGTCGTGGCCGAGCTCGAGAAGATGAACAACGAGTCCACGCTGTTCGGGCCGCGCACCTTCACCAAGGACATCCACCACCAGAACCAGGGTCGCTATCTGATCGTCGACACCGAGGCCGGCAAGCCGCAGGTGATCGACCAGTGGACGATCTCGGAAAAGATCCCGCTCGACTATCTGGTGTCCAAGTAACCCGGCAATGCGCCGCCCTGGGTGCGCCAGTCATACCCGGGGCGGCCTTCGCCGGTCATATGCAAAGCCAGTTGGAAGGAAATCAGGAGATGGTCGTGATCAACTGCGACATGGGCGAGGCCTACGGCCTCTACAAGATGGGCGACGACAAGGCATTGATGCCTCATATCGACGTCGCGAACGTCGCCTGCGGCTTTCATGCCTCCGACTTCAATCACATGCGCAAGACCGTGCAGCTCGCCAAGCAATTTGGCGTCAAGGTCGGGGCGCACCCGTCGCTGCCCGATCTGCAGGGATTTGGTCGCCGGGAGATGAAGATCGACCGCGAGGAGCTGGCCAATTGCCTGCTCTATCAGATCGGCGCACTCCAGGCCTTCCTGGATGCCGAAGGCATGGCGCTCAATCACATCAAGCCGCACGGCGCACTTTACGGCATGGCATCGCGCAACGAGGAGATCGCCGAAGCCGTGGCTGATGCCGCTGACGTCTACAAGGTGCCGTTGCTCGGCATGAAGGGAACGTTGCACCAGAAGGTCTACGAGCGGCGCGGTCATGCCTTCGTCGCCGAATACTATGCCGACCTCGACTACAATGCCGACGGCAGCCTGATCATCACCCGCGAGCACGAGGCTAAGGATCCGGCCGACGCCGCAACCCGATGCGCAAGGGCGGTCAATGAAGGCAAGACGCGCACTGTGGCCGGAAACGACATCGTGGTCGGCTCCGATTCGATCTGCATCCACTCCGACACGCCGAACGCCGTCGCCATCGCCGAAGCCGTCCGCGAGGCGGTGCGCCCCTATCTCACCGCGCGCTGAACCGTCGCGGCAACGAACCAAAGACTCTCAAGAGGAAACAATGGCAACGCAGCAGATCTTCTCGCCGCTCCCAGGCATCTTTTATCGCAAGCCCGCACCCGACAAGCCGGTCTACAAGAACGACGGCGACGCCGTCGCCGAGAGCGACACGATCGGGCTTATCGAGGTGATGAAATCGTTCAACGAGGTGAAAGCCGGCATCGCCGGCAAGATCGTCCGCTTCCTGGCCGAGAATGAAGATGCCGTGATGGCCGGCCAGCCGATCGCCGAAATCGACGTTTAGGGCTCTTCGACCAGCCATGGCGATCAAGAAGCTCCTCATAGCCAATCGCGGCGAGATCGCGGTGCGCATCATCCGCGCAGCGCGCGATCTCGGCATTGCAACCGTGCAGGTCTACAGCAAGGCCGACCAGGCCTCGCTTGCGGTCAGGCTCGCCGACGAAGCGGTCGATATCGGTCCGCCGCAGGCGTCGAAATCCTATCTCAACCAGGCCGCCATCCTCGCCGCGGCGCGGGGCACTGGTGCCGACGCTATCCATCCCGGCTACGGCTTCCTGGCCGAGAACGCCGAGTTCGCCGCCGCAGTCGAAGCGGCGGAATTGATCTTTGTCGGCCCGACCGCGCAATCGATCCGGCTGATGGGCGACAAGGTCGCGGCACGCGAGGCCGCCGCCGCGGCCGGCGTGCCGACCGTCCCTGGCAGCCAGGGGCGGCTGGAATCGGCCGAAGCGGCCTTCGCGCTGGTCGAGAAGACCGGCTTCCCAGTGATGATCAAGGCCGCCGCCGGGGGTGGCGGACGCGGCATCCGCATCGCGCGGTCCCCCGGGGAGTTTCAGCATCTGATGCCGCAGGCACAGGCCGAGGCACTCGCGGCCTTTGGCGACGGCGGGCTTTACGTCGAAAAGCTGATCGAAGGCGCGCGGCATATCGAGGTGCAGGTGCTCGGCGACGGACACGACGTGATCCATTGCTTCGAACGCGAATGCTCATTGCAGCGCCGCCGCCAGAAGGTCTGGGAAGAAGCCCCCTCGCCCTCGCTCACCCAGGCCGTGCGGGAGAGGCTCTGCACCTCGGCTGTGGCACTCGCCCGAGCGGTCAATTATCGCGGCGCCGGCACGCTCGAATATCTCTACGACGACGCCACCGGTGAATTCTACTTCCTGGAGATGAACACCCGCATCCAGGTCGAGCATCCGGTCACGGAGATGATCACCGGCATCGACCTCGTCCGCGAGATGATCCGGATCGCCGGCGGCGAACGTTTGCGCATCAGCCAGAACGAGATGTGCGTCAGCGGCCATTCGATCGAGGTCCGTATCAACGCCGAGGATCCCGCCAGAAACTTCCTGCCCAACCCGGGCACGGTGAGCGCGCTCAACCTGCCCGTCGGCGACGGCGTTCGCTTCGACAGCATGCTCTATGAGGGATACACGGTGCCGCCCTTCTACGACAGCCTGCTCGGCAAGCTGATCGTGCACGACAAGGATCGGCCGAGCGCCATGAAGAAACTCGAGCGCGCGCTCGCCGAGCTCAGCGTCGAAGGCATTTTCACGACCAAGCCCCTACACCAGGCGCTGGCGCGCGACGCCGACGTCCAGGCTGGGCGCTTCCATACGGCATGGCTCGAATCCTGGCTTGAGTCCCATGCCGCCACGCTTGCCACCGCTCAGCCGCCATCAGCCGCGAAGGTCGCCTCATGATGGCGAGAGAATCCGCCCCGTCAGCAACAGGAGGCCGCTAGCATGCAAACTCGATTTTCCTTCGGCGGCGATGAGCACATTTTCGCCGAGGTCGGCGAAGCGATGTCGCTCGAGGCCTTTTTCAAGAGCCTGTTCATCACCAATGCGGTGCGCGATGCCAGGATCAAGGGTGTCACCGAGATCTGCCCGGCGAACGCGTCCTATCAGGTCAAGTTCGATCCAGAGCGGATCAAGCCCGACGATCTCCTCGCCGAGCTGAAGCGGCTGGATTCCGCATCCGAGAAATCGGAACCGGTGATCAAGACGCGGATCATCGAGATCCCCGTGCTCTACAACGATCCCTGGACCCATGAGACCTTGATGCGCTTCCGCGAGCGTCACCAGGATCCTGACGGCACCGACCTCGAATACGCCGCGCGGATCAATGGCCTCGACAGCGTCGATGCCTTCATCAAGGCGCATTCTAGCGCGCCCTGGTTCGTCTCGATGGTCGGCTTCGTCGCCGGCCTGCCCTTCCTCTACCAGATGGTCGAGCGCAAGCGGCAGCTTCAGGCCCCGAAATATCTGCGCCCGCGCACGGATACGCCGAAGCTCACCGTCGGACATGGCGGCTGTTTCAGCTGCATCTATTCGGTGCGCGGCGCCGGCGGTTACCAGATGTTCGGCATCACGCCGATGCCGATCTACGATCCCAACCAGACCATCAGCTATTTGCGCGACTTCATGTGCCTGTTCAAGCCGGGCGACATCGTGAAATGGAAACCGATCGACCGGGCAGCCTATGACTCCGCGGTCGCCGACGTCGACGCCGGCCGGTTTGCGCCCGTGATCCGCGACGTCTCGTTCTCGCTGACCGAGTTCAACCGCGACATTGATGGCTACAACAGCAAGCTCGATGGAGTTCTCCATGGCCGTTAGGGTTTTGAAGCCGGGTCTTGCGACCACCGTCCAGGACCTCGGACGTCCCGGCTATTATCACATCGGCATCCCGCTCTCCGGCGGCATGGACCGTCACGCGCTGGTCGCCGCAAATCTGCTAGTCGGCAATGATGCAGGCGCAGCCGTGCTTGAGGTGGTGTTCATGGGGCCCGAGCTCGAATTCACCGAGGACGCCACGGTCGCCGTCACCGGCGCGGAGCTGCCGCCGAAACTCGACGGCGAGCCGCGCGAGACCTGGACCAGCTTCAAAGTGAAGCGTGGCCAGATCCTCTCCTTCGACTTCCTCAAGCGAGGCGCACGCGGCTACATCGCGGTCGCCGGTGGCATCGATGTGCCCGTGGTGCTCGGCTCGCGATCGACCTACGCACTCGGCGCGCTCGGCGGCTTCAAGGGCCGCAAGCTCGAGGCCGGCGACGAATTGCCGGTCGGCCGTGCCAGCGTGACGGTCAAGGACGGCCGCACCGTCGCCAACGATTTGCGCGGGCAACCGGCGGGAATGCCGACGGAGCTGCGCGCCATGCCCGGCCTCTATTGGCACCGCATCACCGAGGCCGCCGGCAACGGCTTCTTCTCCGACACCTGGAAGGTCGCGCCGGAAGCCGACCGGATCGGCTACCGCTTCAAGGGTGGCAAGGCGCTCGAATTCGTTCCGCGCGAACCGCCGTTCGGCGCCGGCTCCGATCCGTCCAACATCACCGATGCCTGCTATCCCTACGGCTCGATCCAGGTTCCCGGCGGCACCGAACCGATCGTGCTGCATCGCGACGCCGTATCCGGCGGCGGCTACTTCATGGTCGGCACCGTGATCGCCGCGGACATGGATCTGATCGGTCAGCTCCAGCCCAACACGCCGGTGAAGTTCGTCAAGGTCGACATGGATCAGGCGCTTGCGGCACGCAAGAGCCGGACCGAGCTGCTGGGCAAGCTTCGCAGCGCCATGGCGTAATCGCGAGGGGACCGCCGCATCTGCCAACGGAGCTCGGCCGCCGGCGCCGGAGCGTTCGCGCATGGTCAAGTCTAAACCTGTGGCTGTCGATTGCGCGCTCGCACATCTGAGGTCTGTGCCACGGCGCGCTGTCCGCCGGGCGGCACGAGAGTTGCAGCGGACACATTCGGGCTGAGAAACACTGCTCATGAGTTGTGCAAACATCGGAACAACCGCGATGTCCGTTTCTCTGAAACAGATCCGCTACTTCGTCGCCGCCGCCGAGACCGGGCGGATCAGCCAGGCGGCCATCGATCTCAACGTCTCGCAATCAGCGGTCACCGCGGCGATCCAGCAGCTCGAGGCCACCGTCTGCGCCCGCTTGCTGGAGCGCACGCCGAACGGCGTAACCGTCACCATGGAGGGCAGCCGCTTCCTCTCCCAGGGCCGTCATATCCTCGCCGCCGTCGCCGAGGCGGTGCGCGACACGCAGATGTCCGCCGGCCCCCTGTTCGGGACGATCCGCGTCGGCGTCACCTACACCGTGTCGGGCTACTTCCTGCCGCGTCATCAGATGCGCTTCAAGGCGAGTTTCCCCGGGATCACGATCGAGCTGTTCGAGGCGCCGCGCGACGTGCTCGAGCGCGCACTCGTCGATGGTGCCCTCGACCTCGCGGTGATGCTGGTCTCGAACCTGCGCGACAACGCCATGCTCACCAGCGAGACCTTGCTGCGATCGCCGCGCCGGCTGTGGCTTGCGCCCGAGCATCCCCTGACCCGCGCCGAGCGGGTCCACCTCGCTGACATCGCGACCTATCCCTATGTCATGCTCACGGTCGACGAGGCCAAGCACACCTCGATGCGCTATTGGAACAACGCCTCACTCGAACCGAAGACGGTGTTCCGTACCTCCTCGGTCGAAGCCGTCCGCTCCATGGTCGCCGGCGGCATGGGGATCGCCATTCTGTCCGACCTGATCTACCGGCCCTGGTCGCTGGAAGGACAGCGGATCGAGACCCGCGTCATCGAGGACGAGGTGCCCAGCATGGACATCGGTCTTGCCTGGCGTCGCGACACCAAGCCATCGGAGGCTGCGATGGCTTTTCGCGATTTCATGCGCTTTGCGGTTGCCGGCGTCGGGCCGGCCCGGCCGCCGGTCAGCATGGACCACCGACATCAGGCCGAGGAGGCCATCGAAATCTAGAATATCAGTTTCCGTTTTATTCGACTTGACGCCGTCCGGCTGTCCTCGCCAAACTTTGCCCGGGGACACGACGACCGGAGGCACAGCCGGCGGCGGGAGTGAGACATGCAAGTCACCTACACGACCAACGACATCCCGTTGCAGACCCGCCGCCAGTACTGGCAGGAGGTCGTCTCGAAGACCTATTACTCGCTCGACCTGCGCTTCCCGAGCACGCGCGACTTCAATGCGCGCCTTGGCGCCTGGTCGATGGGCCCTGTCTCGGTGTCCCGCAACATCGCCAATGGCCTGCTGTACAAGCGGCATGAGCGGCATCTCCTGAGCGAGCGGGAGGAATCCTTCCTGATCACGGTGCCCGAACTCGCCGAAATCCGTTTCGAGCAGGACGGCAAGGTGGTGCATTGCCGCCCGGGCGCGTTCCTGATCGAGCGCAGCCACCTACCCTACGAGTTCAGCCATCAGGATCCGACGGCGCTGTGGTGTCTGAAGATCCCGAGCGCGGTGCTGCGCGCCCGCATTTCCCGGCCCGAGCGCCTCGCGACGCTGCAATTCGACGCCAGCCGCAGCGTCGGCGCGCTGTTCGTCGACACGCTGCGCCTGTCCGGTGAACGGATCGAGGAAATGGACGAGACGGCGCGCACGATGATGGGCAAGCACCTGATCGAGCTGCTTGCGATGGCCATTGAATCCGACGACCGTGTGTTGACCGGTCACTCGTCCTCCGTGCGCAACGGCCATTTGCTGCGTTGCGAGCAATTCATCCGTGCCCGCCTCGACGACATGCGGCTCACGCCGCAGATGATTGCCGACGGCTGCGGCATCTCGCTGCGCTATTTGCACCAGATCTTCGAGGGCGAAGGCCTGACCGTCTGCGCCTATATCCGCAACCAGCGCCTTTCAATGTGCGACGCCCTGCTGCGCGATGCGAACTGCCGCAAGAGCATTTCGGAAATCGCCTATCAATGGGGCTTTGCCGACCAGGCGCAGTTCAGCCGCAATTATCGCGGCCGGTTCGGATGCACCCCGAGCGAGGCGCGCGCGATTTCGCGCACCGCCAACTCCTGATGACTGGCCTGCTGATGGATTTTTAGGCACACCGCCGCCGGCCTGGGCATGTATGAGCACCGGCACGGTTCGCTCTCTCGCACAAACCTTCCTGCGCTCAGCGTCAAGAACGAAGGCCGCCGCTCTGCCTAAGATCGGCGAAACGCTCGTTCGAAAGGAAGAGGCATGGCGCAGAACCTTCGTGTGGCCGTCGATGTCGGTGGCACCTTCACCGACATCTGCATCATGGACGAGACGACCGGTCTCGTGCGCATCGAGAAGACCTCCTCCACGCGCGATCCGATCGAAGGGATCATGGGCGGCGTATCCAAGGCCGGCATCGACCTGTCCAAGGTGGCGCTGTTCTCGCACGGCACCACGATTGCCACCAACGCGCTGATCACGCGCCGCCTGCCGCGCACCGCAGTGGTCACGACCAAGGGGTTCCGCGACGTCATCGAGATCCGGCGCGCCAACAAGGAAGACCTCTGGGACACCTACAAGGACGTGGTCCGGCCCTATGTGCCACGGCGCGACCGCCTCACCGTACCTGAACGCGTCGATGCAGCCGGCGCGGTGATCGAGCCGCTCGACGTCGAAGCTGCGCGCAGCGTCGCACGCATCCTCAAGCGTCGCGGCGTCGCCGCGGTCGCGGTGTGCTTCATGAACGCCTATCTCAACGGCACCAATGAGCGCGCCATGCGCGATATCCTGCTGGCCGAGATGCCCGATATTCCGGTCTCGATCTCCTCGCAGGTGCTTCCCGAAATCTTCGAGCACGAGCGGTTCTCGACGACGGTCGCCAATGCCGTGGTGAGCCCGGTCGTCGTCAACTACACCAGCCGGCTCGGCGAACGACTCTCGGACGAGGGCTACACCCGCGATCTTCTGCTGCTGCACACCGGCGGCGGCGTGATGACGCCGGCGAGCGTGAAGGATTTCGCGGCGCGCCTTGCCGGCTCCGGCATCGCCGCCGGGGCCATAGCCAGCCGCCATATCGCCGGTCTTTGCGGTTTCCCCAATTCGATCGGCCTCGACATGGGCGGCACGTCGACCGACGTGTCGCTCGCCTATGAGGGCCAGTCGCGGATTACCAAGGACTGGCACATCGAGTTCGGCTATCCGATCCGCTTCGCATCGATCGAGGTGCTCACCATCGGTGCCGGCGGCGGCTCGCTGGCCTGGACCGATCCGGCCGGCTCGCTGCGCAACGGCCCGCAATCGGCCGGCGCCTATCCGGGACCGGCCTGCTATGGCAACGGCAATACGCAGCCGACCAACACCGATGCCAATGTGACGCTCGGCCGGCTTGGCACCGATCTCGCCGGCGGCAAGGTCAAGCTCGACCCCGAGCTGGCGCGGCAAGCAGTCGAGGGCGGCGTCGCCAAGCCGTTCGGCCTCGGCCTGCACGAAGCCGCAGATGCAATCGTCAAGGTCGCCAATGCCAACATGTCGGATGCGGTGCGCCTGATCTCGATCAGTCGCGGCTACGATCCGCGCGACTTTGCGCTGGTGGCGTTCGGCGGCGCCGGTGCCCTGCATGGGGTCGACGTCGCACGTGAGCTGGCGATTCCCGTCGTGATCGTTCCGCTCAATCCCGGCGTGACCTCAGCGCTCGGTTGCCTGCTCGTCGACATGCAGCACGATTTTTCGCAGAGCTGCATGGTCGACGCCGCCGAGGCCGACGCCACCGAGATCGAGGCACAGTTCGCCGAGCTCGAGAAGGCTGCGCTCGCACGGTTGATCCATGAGGGCGTCGCGCAGCAGGACATCGTGCTGCAGCGCTCGATCGACATGATGTATCGCGGCCAGTGGCGTTCGCTTGCCGTCAACGCGCCGCGGCCGATCGGCGCGATCGCCGATCTGGTGCAGAGCTTCCATGCCGAGCATCAGCGCGAATACAATTTCCGCCGCGACAGCGCGCCGGTCAGCTTCTTCCGTCTCAATCTGAAGGCAGTGGGCGTGGTCCCCAAGGCCGAGTTTGCCGTCCACGAGCCGACCGGCGCTAGCCCCGAGCCGGTCAGCCGCCGCAGGGTCTGGTTCGAGGGCAGCGGGCTCGATACACCCGTCTATCGGCGCGACAACCTGCCCTGCGGCTTCTCCTTTCAAGGCCCCGCGATCATCGAGCAGGTCGATGCCACCACCGTCGTTCCGCCCGGCGCCGCCGCCGAGGTCGACAGATATCTCAACATCATCATCCGCGTGAAGGAGTAAACCATGGCCGGAGCTCTCCCGCTCGACCCCGTGACCTTCGAGGTTTTGAAGAACTCCTTCATCACCAGCGTCGACCAGATGGGCGAGCAGGTCCTGAGAGCCTGACTGAAAAATGGGTGAGTGATCTCAGTGGGGTGTGATTCCATCGGATTTGCAAAGATTCGAGGGAGAGCACGATGCCCTGGACCAAGATCACTCGGGAGCAATATCGGCGGGACGATCTGCGTTATGCAAGCGATATGACCGATGCGGAGTGGGCGGTGATCAGACGCCTGTTGCCGCGAGCGAACCGGCGCGGCCGGCCGCGTAAGACGGAGCTGCGTCGTGTGATCGAAGCGATCCTCTATATCGTTTCGACCGGCTGCCAGTGGCGGGCGTTGCCGCAGGAGTTCCCGCCCTATTCGACGGTGCAGGGCTATTTTTATAGATGGCGGGATACAGGCCGGTGGCAGAGGATTGTCAGCGTGCTTGTCCGACGGGCGCGAAAAAAGCTTGGACGGACACCGAAGCCGACGGCAGCCGTGATCGACAGTCAAAGTGCGCCAACCACGCAAGCTGGCGGACCGCGCGGCTACGATGCAGGCAAGCGCATCTACGGCCGCAAGCGGCATATCGTGACGGATACCAATGGCCTCCTCCTTGGGGTTCATGTTCATCCGGCCAACGTTCAGGACTGCCATGGCGCCGTACCGCTGCTGAAGAACGTGCGGATGAACTTCCCCCGGCTGCGCCACGTCTTTGCCGACCGGATCTACCGCGGAAATCAACTCCTCGACGCGCTCTCAGACTGCGGTCCATGGACTGTCGAGATCGTCGAGCGGCCTCAAGGCGTCAAAGGCTTCCAGCTTCTGCCGAGGCGGTGGGTGGTTGAACGCACATTCGCTTGGTTCGGCAGATGCCGCCGCCTCGCCAAGGACTTCGAGGCGACGGTGGCAACCGAAGCTGCCTGGCTGCTGATTGCACACATCAGGCTCCTGACCCGCAGACTCGCGGCTGCAGCTAAGGTTGGGTGATTTATGAGTCAGACTCTGAGGACCTGCTACTCCTTCGTCATCTACAATCGCGACTTCTCGAGCGCGCTGCACGACGCCAACGGTGAATGCGCGGCGCAGGGCAACCAGGATATTGCCGTCCACGTCGGCACGCTGCATTTCACCTGCAAGGATGTCATGCGCCATTTCGAAGGCGACATGCATGAGGGCGACGTTTTCGCCATCAACGATCCCTATGCCGGCGGCACGCACTTCTCCGACGTGCGGCTGATCCGTCCGATCTTCGCCGACGGCAAGATCATCGCTTTCAGCCAGTCCAACGGACACTGGTCCGACGTCGGCGGCAGCGTGCCGGGATCGTTCGACGTCGCCGCCCGCGAGATGTTCCGCGAGGGCCTGCGCATCACGCCAGTCCGGCTGTTCGACAAGAACGGCCTGCGCAAGGACGTCGCGCATCTGATCGCGTCGAATACGCGCGATCCGGCCTCGATCATCGGCGACATCCAGGCACAGGCCGAAGCCACCGCCGTCTGCGAACGGGAGATCCTGCGCCTGGTCGGCAAATATGGCCGTGATACCGTCGAGACCGGGCTTGCCGCCGTCCAGGACTATGTGGAGCGTTCGGCGCGCCAGCGCATCGCGGCGCTCCCCGACGGCGAATGGGAAACCGTCGACTTCATCGACCGCGATCCGGCCGGCGGCGAAGGCATGATCCCGATCCGCATCAAGATGACGATCAAGGGCGATCGCGCAATCTACGACTTCACCGGCAGCCATCCGACCATCGGCTCGATCTACAATTCGGCGTTCGGTGCAACCTTCTCTGCCGTCGCCGCCGGCATGAAGACTTTCTTCCCCGACCTGCCACTCAATTCCGGTTTCTACCGCTGCTTCGAGATCATCGCCCCCGAAGGATCGATCGTCGACGCCAAATGGCCGATCGCGGTCACCGGCTTTCTGATGCCGTTCGAGAAGATCATGAACTCGATCTACGAAATGTGGTCGAAGCTGATGCCGGAGCGCGCGCTCGCTTGCGCGTTCAATCTCGAATATCTGCTCACCGGCGGGCTCGATGCCCGCAGCTCCGACAAGCCGATCTTCATGTTCTATGACTGGCTGCCCGGCGGCTGGGGCGGGCGCAACGGCAAGGATGGCAGCAATGTCACAACCGCCTGCTTCGGCACCGGCTTGATGTCGCAGCCGGTCGAAGGCCAGGAGCGCGCCAACCCGATCCTGACCACCGAATGCGAGATCCTCAAGGACTCGCCCGGCCCCGGCAAGTGGCGCGGCGGCGCCGGCGTGGTGAAGACGTCGCGGATGCTGCAGGCCGAGAAAACCGTGATCTCCTATATCTGCGACCGCGAGCGCGCGATCGTGTGGGGCATCGAGGGCGGCCTGCCGTCGATGCCGCACGGCCTGACCCTGAAGCGCGCCGGCAGCACGGCCGCGGAGCGGCTCGGCTCGATCTTCTCGGACGTCCCGATCGGCGAAGGCGACACTTTCTCGCGTCCGACCGCCGGCGGCGGCGGATTTGGCGATCCGCTGGAGCGCGATCCGAACCTCGTCGTCGAGGATATCAAGGACGACTATGTCTCGGTCGAGCGTGCCGCCAAGGACTATGGCGTCGTGGTGCACACCATCGACGCCGAGCTCTGTAACTACGAGGTCGACAAGGTCGCGACCGAGGCGCTCCGTGCGAAGATCCGCTCCGAGCGTGTCGCCAATGTCCGGCTCGATCCGGAGCTGGTGGCGCAACGCTATCGCAGCGGAGCAATCGACGCGCTCGACGCGATCCGCAAGCACGCGGTGATCCTCGATTGGGGCACCGGTGCCTTGCTTCCCGAATCCACGCGCCAGTTCCGCGAGGTGTTTGAGCGGCGCTCGGTCGCAACGTGGAAAGCAGGCTGAATGCCATCGCCGGCCGCGACGTCGGCAGACCGCACAGAGCGTTCACGAAAAACTGGATCCGACACCGCCCCTCCACTTTCATTCGAGCCATGAGGATTGTGCTATGACGAGTACGACGTGCCTTTCCCCCAATCGAGTTTGGCCGATCCGCCCCGCGCTCGGCCTTGCCGCCGGCCTCGCCCTTGCCGCTGCGGTCGCGCCGGCCGCGGCCGAGACGCCGTGGTTTCCGATGAAGGTCTACGACGCGTCGTCCGGCACACCGAAGCCGGCCGAGTACACGCCGCTGCCGAATGCCGAGAAGCCGTACAGGCTCTGCGTGCTGTTTCCGCACATGAAGGACAGTTTCTGGGTCGCCGTCGCCTATGGCATCGTCAAACAGGCCGAGGCGATGAACGTCAACATGAACCTCTACGAGGCCGGAGGTTACGAGAACCTGCCGAAACAGCTGTCGCAATTCGATGACTGCATGGCCAGCGCACCGGACGCCATCATCGTCGGCGCCATCTCCGGCGCAGGCCTCAGCAAGAAGTTCGAGGAAGCCAAGGCCAAGGGCGTGCCGGTCGTCGGTGTCACCAACCCGCTGCCGCCGAACGCGCTGCCCGCGGCCAACTACGTCGACTTCGTCGCCATGGGCGAAGTCACCGGCGCCGGCCTGCTGGCGCAATCCAAGCCCGACGACAAGCTCAACATCGTGACGTTCCCCGGTCCGGCCGGCTCTGGCTGGGCGGAGTCGTTCAACGAAGGCTTCAAGAAGGCCGTTGCCAAGAACCCGAACGCCGAGATTCTGGCCGAGAAATTCGGCGACTCCGGCGTCGCCGTGCAGCTTCAGCTCATTCAGGACGCCTTGCAGGCCTATCCCGGCATGAACGTGATCTGGGGCACCGCCCCCACCGCTGAAGCCGCCATCGGCGCCGTTGCCGAGGCCGGCCGAAGCGACCTGAAGATCGTATCGTCTTACGAAAACCAGGCCATGCTTGACGCGCTCAACCGCGGCGACATCCTCGCCTTCGCAACCCAGTATCCGGTCGGAGAAGGCGCCGTCGCGATCGATCAGGCAGTGCGTCTCATCGAGAAGAAGCCGGTCATGAGCCTTGTCCAGCCGATCGCCGCTGTCATCGACAAGACCACCGTACCGAAATTGCAGATGGACCTCGTGCTGGCTCCGGCGAGTTGGACACCGGTCTATTCGGTCAAGGCCAAGTAAGCCGCTCGCGAATGGTGCCGGGTGGGAGCACCTGCTCCCACCCGTCTTGCTCACGGCCCAACGGAGACGCGGATGGATGTCGAGATTGACCCGAAGCCCGCCGAGCCTCTGCTTCGATTGCGGGGGATATCAAAGCGCTTCACCGGCGTTCGCGCGCTCGACCGGGTCGACCTCGACGTTCGTGCCGGCGAGCTTCATGTCCTGTTCGGCGAGAACGGCGCCGGCAAATCGACCCTGATCAATGTCATCTCGGGAACGTTTCCGCCGGACGAAGGCACGTTCCATTTTGGCGACGAGGAGATCCATCATCTCACGCCGCAGCGGGCCCGCACGATCGGCATCAGCCCGGTCTTTCAGGAGTTCTCGCTGATCCCGAGCCTCACGGTGGAAGAGAACCTGTTCCTCGGCCGCGAGGTCACCCATGGCGGCGTGCTGCGCTCGCGCGAGATGCGCAAGCGCGCCAGGGCGCTGATCGACGAGCTCGGCTTCGATCTCGATCCGGCGCAGCGGATCGACGACCTTTCCCGCGCGCACCAGCAGATGGCCGAAATCGCCAAGGCCCTGCTCGGCCGCGTCCGCCTTTTGATCCTTGACGAGCCGACTGCCTCGTTGACCGAGCGCGAGACCGGACGGCTGTTCGAGCTGATCGCGCGCCTGAAGAGCCAGAATGTCGGGCTGATCTATGTCTCGCATCGCATGCGCGAAATCCGCGCCCTTGCCGACCGTGTGACGGTGCTGCGCGACGGCCGCCACATCCAGACCCTCGACGCCCCCGGCTCGACCGACGGCGAGCTGGTGGAGCTGATGACCGGCCGCAGGATCGACCTGCTGTTCCCGGCCATCGCCCACCGGCCTGACAAGGTGATGGTCGACATCGAAAACCTGACGCTCGCGGACGGCAGCGTTCAGGAGGTGAATTTCCATGCCCGCGCCGGCGAGATCACCGGCATCGCCGGTCTCGTCGGCTGCGGCAAATCGGAGCTGATCCGCGCGGTCTACGGCATCGAGCCCGCGGCATCAGGCGTGATCCGGATCGACGGTCTGCCTTACGAATTCCCGACCCCGAGGCAAAGCCTCAAGCGCGGCATCGCCTATTTTCCTGCCAATCGGGTTGCCGAAGGGCTCGCGCTGTCCCGTCCGATCCGCGAGAACGCATCGATGACGGTGCTCGACCTGCCCGCGTTCGCGCGCTTCGGCGTGCTGCGGCAGGCCGCCGAACGCGCCACGATCGCGGACATCATGGAGCGGTTGCAGCTGAGGCCGCCGAACATCGAACGGAGCGCCGGCGCGCTGTCCGGCGGCAACCGTCAAAAAGTGATGCTGGCACGCGCGCTCACGCGTGAGCTGACCGTGTTCCTGTTCGACGAGCCGAGCGTCGGGATCGACGTCGGCGCCAAGCTCGAGGTCTACCAGTTCATGAAGCGGCTGGTCGAGGCCGGCGCCGCCGTGATCGTGGTGTCGTCGGAATTGCCGGAGGTTCTGGCGCTGTCGAACCGGCTCTACGTCATGCATCACGGCCGCATCGCCGCCGAGCTGACGGACTCCGAGAAGACCGAGCAGAACGTGCTGTCGAGCTTCTTCCGCGACCATCTCGCCGCGGAGGTCGCGTGAACACCGCGCTGGTCACCGCAAACCCGCAAGGCGCGATCGGCTTGCGATCGATCGCAGGCCGTGTCGGGTTCCTGCCGGCCCTGCTGGTCTTGCTCGTCGCCGGCATGTCGGCGATCGATCCGCAGTTCTACGGCATCATCAACATCCTCAACATCCTGCGCAACGCGTCGCTGCTCGCGATCGTCGCCTGCGGTCAGGCGCTGGTCATCATCGCGGGCGGCTTCGATCTTTCGGTCGGCGCCGTCGTGGCGCTCGCGAGCGTCGTCACCGCCAAGACCATGGCCGCCGCAGCCACCGCGTTTCCCGGCAACAACGCCCTCATCATTGCCAGCGGGATGGCGGCCGGACTCGGCTCCGGGGCCGTGGTCGGGCTCGTCAACGGCTTCTGCGTGGCGAAGCTCAAGGTATCCGGCTTCGTGGTGACCCTGGGCACGATGTCGGCGACTGCGGGCGTCGGCCTGATGATCACTAACGGAATCCCGGTTTACGGCATGCCCGATATCTTCGTGAAGGGCTTTGGGCGCGCCCAGGCGCTCGGCCTGCCGACCGCCGTCCACGTCGCGCTGGTCATCATCATCGTGATGGTGTTCGTGCAGCGGCGCACGCTGTTCGGCCGTTACGTCTACGCGATCGGCGGCAATGTCGATGCGGCCATCGTTTCGGGCGTATCGATCCAGCGCCACGTCGTCGGCACCTACGTTGTCTCGAGCATGCTCGCGGCATTGACGGGCATCCTGCTGACCGCGCAGGTCGGCTCCGGCCAGGCCAGCTTCGGCGGCGACCGGATGATGCTGCAATCGATCGCAGCCGCCGTGATCGGCGGCGTGAGCTTGCGCGGCGGCGTCGGGCGCATCGAAATCGTCGCCATCAGCGCCCTGTTCCTGACCATCCTGGGCAATGCGCTCAACCTCCTGCACGTCGACTCCCGGCTGCAGCCGGTCTTTCTCGGCGTCATCATGGTCGCGGCCGTGGCGCTGGACGAACTCAGCCGACGGAGCAAGGCTCGTGTCTGACCTCGAATTGTCCGTCGCCGCCAAGAACGCGGATCGCCCGAAATTGGCGCCGGGTCGCTGGCTCTGGAGCGCAGTGCTGCCGGTCGCATTGGTGGCCCTGTTGCTCGCCTTCGCCACGGTCGACCGCGGCGTGTTGTCGCCGGCCAACCTGCTCAACATCGCGCAACAGAGCAGCTATCTGGCCCTGTTCGCGATGGCCCAGACCGTGGTGATCCTGACGCGCGGCTTCGACCTCGCACTCGGCCCGACCGTATCGATGGTGAGCGTCGGCACCGCGCTGGCGATGGCCGGCGCGACGGCGTCGGGCCATGGTACAGGCGCCGTGCTGCTCGCCGGGCTCGCTGCCGGCTTCGTGCTCGGCACCGCGTGCGGGCTCTTCAACGGCGTGGTTATTGCGCTGCTCGGGGTCAACCCCTTTGTCGCAACGCTCGGCAGCTACAATATCGCGATCGGGATTGCGACCACACTATCGTCCGGACGGCCCGTGCAAGGCGTGCCGGCGCCGTTCTCGCAGATCTTCTACGGCGGCAGCGTCTTCGGAATTCCGGCGGCCATCGCGATCACGGTCGGGGTCGGCGCCGTGCTCCATTGGACCCTGACGCGGACCGTGTTCGGCCGTTCGCTTTACCTCATCGGCACCAACCCGCGCGCAGCGGCGGTCGCCGGCCTGCCGGTCAAGCGCACCCTGATCGCGACCTATGTGCTGTGCTCCGGGCTTGCGGCGCTCGGCGCGATCATGATGACGGCGCGGACCGGATCGGGCGAGCCGAACCTCGGCGGGGCGCTTTCACTGCAGGCGATTGCCGGCGCCGTAGTCGGCGGAACAAGCCTGGCGGGCGGGCGCGGTGGGGTCGGCACCGCGGTGCTCGGCGCCCTGTTCATCACCATTCTGTCCAACGGCATGAACCTCACCCGGATCGACGGATACGTCCAGATGGTCGTGCTCGGCGCGATCGTCATCGTCGGCGTTCTGCTCGATCGCCTGCGACTGGAGCGGCGCCAATGACGACGGGTTCTCCCATGCAGAGCGTCGCAGGCGAGATGCACGATGCACCTGCCTCGATCTACGTTGCGCCCTCGCTCGCTTCCGCACTCGACGCACTGAGCGAATTCGGCGCGGCCGGCGCTGCCTTTGCCGGCGGCACGTGGATCATGCGGTCACCGATCCGCCACGAGCGGTTGAAGCCGCACTATGTCGCGATCGGCAAGATCGCCGAGCTGACCGCGGTTCGTATCGGCAGCGATGCAATCGAGATCGGCGCGGCGGTTACGCATGCGGCACTCGCGGCGGCCCTGGCCGATCTTGCGGAATTCGCGGTCCTGGTCGACGCCGCCGGCCGCTCCGCCAATCCTGCGATCCGCGCGATGGCAACGATCGGCGGCAACCTCGCGACGTCGGAATTCGCCGCCGCGGATTGCGTACCGGCGCTGCTCTGCCTCGATGCCCAAGTGGAAATGTCGGACCGCGACGGCCGCGAGCGCATCGGCCTGTCGCATTTCCTGAAGATCCGATCGTCCCTTCCGCGCGGTCATCTGGTGACGCGGATCATCTTGCCGCGGGCGGCGCGCAGAAGCGCCCATGCCCGCCTGCCGCTGCGTAAATCGGGTGACTACCCGGTCGCCATCGTCAGCCTGTCGGTCAGCATCGATGCAGCGGGCCGTGTCCAGGCGGCGCGCGTCGCGGTCGGTTCAGTCGAGCCGGTGGCGCGCCGCTGGGATCGGCTCGAGGCAGCGCTGATCGGACGCCCGCTCGATGCGGCGGGGGCGGCGCAGACTGCGGCCGCGTTGGCGGACGACTTCGTCGGCCGCGACAGCGTCGATGCCCCGGCCTGGTATCGGGTCAGCGTGCTACCCGGTCTCGTCCGCCGCGCTGCGATCGCAGCGCTTGGCTCCTGAACCGGTGGGGACCGACATGGGATTCAACTTGACAGTGAACGGTGATCGCCTCCCTTCCGTGGCCGACCCCGCCACGCCGCTGATCGACATTCTGCGTGAGGAGATGCATCTGACCGGCGCGAAACCGGTCTGTCGCGAAGGCTTTTGCGGTGCCTGCATGGTGCTGGTCGACGGCGAGCCGACGCCATCGTGCCTGTTGCCCGCCGCGCTCGCCGATGGCCGCGAGATCCGCACCGTCGAAGGCCTTGCGCCTCACGGCGAACTGAACCGCATCCAGGCGGCCCTCGAGGCCAGCGATGCGGTCCAATGCGGCATGTGCTTTCCCGGCATGGTGGTGAGCCTGACGCATCTCTTGACGACCCGGCCTGACGCCACCCGTGACGATATCCGGGCCGCACTCACCGGGAACATCTGCCGCTGCACGGGATACGAACGCATCGTCGAGGCGACGCTGCTCGCCTTGGCCAACGCATAATCGGGAGGCGCAAGCATGTCCGACGTTTCCGCGACGATGGATTTGCGCCGGCGGGACGCCGCCGACAAGCTGCGTGGCCGTACGCGCTACACCATCGATCGATATCTGCCCGGCATGCTGCACGCCGCGGTGCTGCGTGCCGGCCTGCCTTCGGGCCGGATCATTCGCCTCGACACGTCGAGGGCTGCCCGCATGCCGGGGGTACGTGCGATCGTGACGGCGTCGGATGCGCGCGGCATGATCGGCATCGGCATCGCCGATCACCCGCTGTTCGCCCGCGATGTCATTCGCTACGACGGCGAACCGCTTGTCGCGGTCGCAGCCGTCACGTTGGCGCAGGCGCAGACCGCGCTCGCGGCGATCGACGTGGAAATCGAGCAACTCCCCGCAATATTGACCATGGCGGAGGCGCTGGCACCAGATGCGCGGCTGGTTCATCCGGACTGGCGCGGCTATGAGGTCCTGGTCGAAGGCGGCGCGCGTGCGGGCAATGTCGCCTGGGAGGCGACCGTCGTTCGCGGCGACGTCGACGCCGCCTTTGCGCGGCCTGACGTCGAGATCGTCGAAAGTTTCTATCGCGTCGGCCGGCAGAACCACGTGGCCTTCGAGCCGCGTGCGGTCGTCGCAAGCTACGAGGACGGCCGCTTCCATATCGAGACGTCGACGCAGGTTCCCTGGAGCGTCCGCAATGCAACCGCGCGCGCGTTGGGCGTGCCGGCATCGCAAGTGCGCGTCACTGTGCCGCCGGTCGGCGGCGGCTTCGGTCTCAAATTCGATCTGGCGGTTGAGCCCTTCGCCGCCCTCCTCGCCCGCGCCAGCGGCCGGCCGGTTCGCCTCGTCAATTCCCGCGAGGACGAGATGCTGACCTGCCTGTTCCGCGAGAACGCCGATATTCGCATCCGCTCGGCGGTGACGCGCGACGGAGAAATCGTGGGCCGCGAGGCGGTCGTGCTGATGGACTGCGGCGCCTATGGCGGCGAACAGATCTTCCTGACCACCATGACCGCACACACGCTCGGCGGAAACTACAGGCTTGGCAGCGTGCGCATGGTCTCGCGCGCGGTCTATACCAACACGGCGCCGAACGGCGCGTTCCGCTGCTGCAATGGCGTCTACAACACCTTCGCGCTCGAGCGGCACACCGACGAGATCGCAGCGCGGATCGGAATGAATCCGCTTGCTTTCCGGCGCCGCAACGTGCTCGGCGACAAGGATCTCGGCGCCACCGGCCAGGTATTCGAAGGCGATGTGCTCGGCCCGATGCTCGACCGGATGGATACGTTGCGCGACGCGGCAGCGCCGCTGCCGGCGCGCACCGACGGCAAGCTCCTTGGACGCGCGACCACCGTCGGCACCTGGTTCGTCTTCGTCGGCCCATCGGCCGCGACGGTGAACATGAATGCCGACGGCACGGCGACCCTGGTCACGTCAGGTGTCGAGATCGGATCCGGCTCGATGATGCAGAGCCTGCCGCAGATCGTTGCCAGCACGCTCGGCATCGCGCCCGAGCAAGTGATCGTCCGCGCCGCCGATACCGATGCGGCCGGTTATGATGTCGGCGTCGGTGGCGGCCGCACCACCGTCTCGCTCGGCGCCGCCAGCCTGTCGGCGGCACAGGAGGTCCGCACGAAGCTTTTGAGGATCGCCTCCGAGATGATCGAAGCCGCGCCCGGCGATCTCGTCATGCGCGATGGTCGGATCGAGATCGCCGGCGCGCCGGGCTCCGGCCGCACCGTCGCGGAGGTCGCGACCCGCGCTCAAGCGCTGGGCGGACCGGTCGCCGGCACCGGCGCCTTCACCGGCGCCGGCGTGCCGGCGATGCCCGGTTGCGTTGCCGGTCATTTCATCGACGCGATCGACATCCCCGTCTTCGCCGTCCACGACTGCGAGGTCGCCGTCGATTCGGAGACCGGGCATGTCGAGGTGCTAAGCTATCGCGTGGTCCAGGACGTCGGCCGTGCGCTGAATCCACGCGCAATCCACGGCCAGATCCAGGGCGGCGTCGTGCAGGGCCTGGGCTACGCCCTGCACGAGGAGGTGACGATCGGCAGCAATGGCCGTGTCAGTCAAAGCGGCTTTGAGACTTACCGCGTACCGCTTGCGCTCGACGTCGTACCGGTGGAGATCAGCCTCTATGAGGGCGCGCCGTCGGTGGGGCCGCTCGGCACCAAGGGCGCCGGCGAGGTGCCGATCCTCAATGTTGGCGCCGCCGTCGCCTGCGCCGTTGCCAACGCGACAGGAAAGCGGGTACAGGAATTACCCCTGACGCCGCCGCGCGTGCTCGAACTTCTGCTCGAGCGCAAGCCGGGTCTGGCACTGTCTCACATTGCCGAGGTGTGGGCGGACAACCTTGTTCGTCCTCACGGGGCGCCCTAGGGACACCAGAAAAAATGCCCAGCAAACGATCCGAACGCTGAGCGACCGGCTTGGGCGCCAGGCGCCTGATCCGTGGCAGGTAGGCGCTACCGTCCCCGCACCGACCAGGCCCACGATATTTTCGTCCATTCCCCTCCGCGGCGCTCAGGCAGCCGCGACCTCGTGGCCCGCCATGACCTCCAGCGCTCTCAGAATGCCGGAATGGTCCCAGCTTTTGCCGCCGAGGGCGGTACAGGCGTTGAACAGCTGCTGGGCTGCTGCAGTGCCTGGCAGCGACAAGCCAAGCGCGCGCGCCCCTTCGAGCGCGAGGTTGAGGTCCTTCTGATGCAGCTCAATGCGGAAGCCCGGATCAAAATTGCGCTTCAGCATGCGATCGCCGTGCACTTCGAGGATCCGGGACGACGCGAAGCCGCCCATCAACGCCTGGCGCACCAATGCGGGGTCGGCCCCGGCCTTGGAGGCGAACAGCAACGCCTCGCTCACCGCCTCGATGGTCAGCGCCACGATGATCTGGTTCGCAACCTTGGTGGTCTGGCCGTCGCCGTTGCCGCCGACATGCGTGACATTCTTCCCCATCGTTTCAAACAGGGGCTTCATCGCATTGAACGCCCGCTCCCGCCCGCCGACCATGATGGTCAGGCTGGCCGCCTTTGCACCAACTTCGCCGCCGGAGACCGGCGCGTCGAGATAATCGGCCCCGAGCGCATCGATCCAGCGTGCAAACTCCTTCGTCGCCAGCGGAGAGATCGAGCTCATATCCGTCACGATCCTGCCCTTGGAGATGCCCTCCGCGACGCCGCCTTGACCGAACAGCACGGCTTCGACATGCGGAGTGTCCGGTACCATGATGATCACGGCGTCCGCCTCCTGCGCCACCTGCTTGGCGGACTCGCAAGCGATTCCGCCGGCCGCGATCAACTCAGGCGCAACAGGTACGACGTCGTGCAGGAACAGACGATAGCCGGCAGCCAGGAGGTGGCCGGCCATCGGACGTCCCATGGTGCCAAGTCCGATGAATCCGATGTCTTTCATTGTCGTTGCTCCCTGTCAGCCGGATGAAGGCGTTTTTCCGGACGAGCGACTCTCGGCTCGCGTGAAGAAACCGCGTTAAATAAAATTCCAGAGCTCCGTCCCGATTCAATCGGAACGGAACAGGCTCTAGGTCACGAAAGTCTGTGCGGCGTGCCAGCCCAGGCTCTCGAGCGTGGTCGCCCGCGGCTTGTATTCGCACCCGATCCAGCCCCGATACCCGATGCTGTCGAGATGCTTGAACAGATAGGAGTAGTTGATTTCGCCGGTTCCCGGTTCATAACGGCCCGGATTGTCGGCGAGCTGGACATGCGCGATCCGGCCGAGATGCTTCTGCAGGGTCCGCGCGATATCACCTTCCATGATCTGCATGTGATAGATGTCGTACTGGATGAACAGATTGGATGAGCCAACCTCGGAAATGAGCTGCACCGCCTGTTCCGTCCGGCTCAGGAAGAAGCCGGGAATATCGAGCGTGTTGATCGGTTCGACGAGGAGCCTGATGCCATGCTGGGCGAGCGCGCCTGCGGCGAAGCGCAGGTTGGACACGAGGACTTCCTGCAGGTCCGCCCTATCCGTATCGGCTGGAGCGATGCCGACCAGGCAGTTCAGCTGCCGGCAATCCAGCGCCTTTGCGTAGTCGATCGCGCGCACCACGCCGTCGCGAAATTCATCGACCCGATTGCGCAGGATCGCAATGCCACGCTCACCGGCGGCCCAGTTGCCGGCTGGAAGATTGTGCAGCACCTGGGTCAGCCCACAGCGCGCCAATTCCTCCCGCAACGCGCCCTTTTCGAAGTCATAAGGAAAAAGATACTCGACTGCGTTGAAGCCGGCCGCCTTGGCGGCCGCGAACCGATCGAGGAACGGCAGCTCGTTGAAGAGCATGGTGAGATTGGCGGCAAATTGAGGCACGAGTCGTATCTCCGCTTGAAGCGATGAATGATGTGGTCAGGCCGGCAACAGCGTGCCGGATCGTGATGCGCTCGGCACGTCATCGAGCGGAAGATCGAGCACCTCTTCGAACTCGACGATGTTGTCGATCTCCGTTCCCATCGCGATATTGGTGACTCGCTCGAGAATGAACTCCACGACCACGGGCACGCGATGCTTCGCCATCAGCTCGCGTGCGGTCGCGAACGCCGCCTGCGCGTCGTTCGGATCGGTGACCCGGATCGCCTTGCAGCCCAAACCCTCTGCGACGGCCACATGGTCGACGCCGTAACCGCCGATCTCGGGCGCGTTGATGTTCTCGAACGAGAGCTGGACGTGATAGTCCATGTCGAAGCCGCGCTGCGCCTGCCGGATCAGGCCGAGATATGAATTGTTCACGACGACGTGGATGTAGGGCAGATTGAACTGCGCCCCGACCGCGAGCTCCTCGATCAGGAACTGGAAGTCGTAGTCACCCGACAGCGCGACGATGTCGCGGTCGGGATCGGCGGCACGCACGCCAAGCGCGGCCGGCAGTGTCCAGCCGAGAGGACCGGCCTGCCCGGCGTTGATCCAGTTGCGCGCATTGTAGACGTTGAGGAACTGGGCCCCAGCGATCTGCGACAATCCGATCACGGTCACGTAGCAGGTGTCGCGGCCAAAGGCCTTGTTCATTTCCTCGTAGACGCGCTGGGGCTTGATCGGGATGTTTTCGAAGTGGCTCTTGCGCAGCATCGAACGCTTGCGGTCGCGACAGGCGGCGGGCCAGGCCTGCCGATCGCGCAGCCTCCCGGACTTCCGCCACTCCCTGGCGACGCTCACGAACATTTCCAGCGCGGCCTTGGCGTCGGAGACGATACCGAGGTCCGGATTGAAGACCCGCCCGATCTGCGTCGGCTCGATGTCGACATGCACGAATTTGCGGCCCTTCGTGTAGGTCTCGATCGAGCCGGTATGCCGGTTGGCCCAGCGATTTCCGATGCCGAGCACGAAATCGGATTCGAGCATCGTGGCGTTGGCGTAGCGATGGCTGGTCTGCAAGCCGACCATGCCTGCCATCAGCGCATGATCGTCAGGAATAGCGCCCCAGGCCATCAGCGTCGGAACGACCGGAACGTTGACCGCTTCGGCAAAGGCGACCAGCAGCTCGGATGCATCGGCGTTGATCACGCCGCCGCCGGCCACAATCAGCGGCCGCTCCGCGGCGTTCAGCATCTCGAGTGCCTTCTCGATCTGCTTGCGCGTCGCCGTCGGCTTGTAGACCGACAACGGTGAATAGGTCTCGTCGTCGAACTCGATCTCGGCCAGTTGCACATCGAGCGGAAGGTCGATCAGCACCGGTCCCGGCCGCCCCGACCGCATGACATGGAAAGCCTGGCTGAACACGCGCGGCACCAGCGCCGGCTCGCGCACGGTGACGGCCCATTTCGTCACTGGTTTTGCGATCGACTCGATGTCGACGGCCTGGAAATCCTCCTTGTAGAGCCGCGCCCGCGGCGCCTGACCGGTGATGCAGAGGATCGGAATGGAATCAGCGATCGCCGAGTAGAGGCCGGTGATCATGTCGGTGCCGGCCGGACCCGATGTGCCGATGCAGACGCCGATATTGCCCGCCTTCGCCCTGGTATAGCCTTCCGCCATATGCGAGGCGCCTTCGACGTGCCGCGCCAGAATATGCTGGATCGAGCCGTTGCGCTTCAGTGCGGAGTAAAGCGGATTGATCGCTGCGCCGGGAACGCCGAATGCGCACGTGATCCCTTCGCGTTGGAGAATGCGCACTGCTGCATCGACTGCTCGCATCTTCATGTGATGATCCCGCTTCGCTATGAGTTGGCCTGAGCAGGATCATCAGGCCCGCGAGCATCGATCTCAACGCAATCGATTGGAATTTCCGCGCTGTGGCAACGCTCGCGATTTCTTGCGCGTCTTCAAACGATTAGCGTCAGCGTAGAAATGGAAATTGTTGCGGACGGAATTGCAGCCCGCCCTACGCCTGCGCTTGCTGCGTGCGGTTCCCGCGAAGTTCGGCCGTGAGTTCGGCTGCGATCCGATGCACGATCGTACCGATCTCGGGCAAGCGTTCGTTCGTCAGCCTGTCCGCCATGCCGGATACCGAGATTGCGGCATATGGCTCGTTGCAATCGTTGAAGACGACCGCGGCCACGCAGCGCAGGCCGAGGCGCGCCTCTTCATCATCCACCGCATAACCCTGACGCCGCACGCTCTCCAATTCCTTGAACAACTCGCCGGGCCGCACGATCGATTTTTCCGTCAGCCGCGGCATGCCCTGACGGCGAATGATCGCGTTGACGTCTGCATCGGAATAGGTAGCCAGCACCGCCTTGCCCACTCCCGAGGCGATCATCGCGACGCGTCCGCCGACCTTGGTCAGCGAGCGCATGATCTCACGGCTTTCAATGCGGGACACGACGATGATGGATTCATCGTCGACCACGGCAAGATTGGCCGTTTCCCGGGTCTGGTCGCGCAGCTTGCGCAGATAAGGCAGTGCCTGCGCGGCAAAATTCCGCCGGCGCACGAAGGTCGAGCCGACCACGAAGCTTTGCGCGCCGATGTGCCACTTGGATTCGTCGCGGTCGAATTGAACGAACCTGCGGTTCTCGAGCGTGGTCAGCAGCCGATGTACGGTCGAGGGAGACAGGCCGGTGCGGATCGCCAGATCGGTCAGCCGATAGCCTTCATCATCCTCTGCAAGTGTCTCCAGGATTTGCATGGCGCGATCAACGGACTGAACACCGCCGTCGCGCGCGTCCAGTTCCGGCTGCGCGCGAAGATCGGGATCGGACGGCTTGCGCCGGATCGGCTCTCTTTTCATCACGACCTGCCCCTAACCGGTTGCGGTTCAGAACGAAATTGCTCGTCGAGAGCGAGCCTTAGAATTGGCATATGGCATACCAAAAGGCCATGGAGTCAAGGCGACAATACTCACGAATAGGTCAGTATTTTTGCCATTATTCTTGGCAAATAGCTCGATTCTTTTATTTGACTTCTGGGATAATGTATACCACGATCGCTTCACAACGACCAAATCAAGCAACCGGGAGGACGATGCCATGTACGTCGGGGACATCCTTCGCGCCAACAATGCGCACGTGGTGACGATCGGCTCGAACGAAACCGTGAGCATTGCGGCGAACCTGATGTACGCGAGCAATGTCGGCGCCCTCGTGGTCAGGAACGCCTCGCGCAGCAAGGACGCCGCCGTGATCGGGATGTTCAGCGAGCGCGACGTCGTCGCTGTGATCGCCGAGCGCGGCACTAATGGTCTTGCGATGAAAGTCGCGCAATTCATCTCGCCGCGGCCGCTGCTGTCCTGCAATTCGCAAGATGCGCTCACGGATGTCGAGCGCCTCATGGCCCGTCATGGAATCCGCCATGTCCCCGTCATCGACAACGGCCGGCTCGTCGGCGTCGTGAGCATGCGGGACATCACCCTTGCTTTCGAGGAAGCCGCCTGCGCGGCCTGACAGACTTGCCCAAGGCCATTGCCACGCTACTCGGTTCGAGCCGCTGCGGCTCCTGCTGTGTCCCCACTCTGCTTGCGAGGATCGAATGAGAATCTGCATCTACGGCGCCGGCGCGATCGGCGGCTATCTCGGTGTCGAATTTATGCGTGCTGGTGCCGATGTCAGCCTGGTCGCGCGGGGTGCGCATCTCGCCGCAATGCGGCAGAACGGCCTGAAACTCCTGATCGGCGACGAGGAGCGCGTCGTGCATCCTCGCTGCACCGATAACCCCGCCGAACTCGGCGAGCAGGATTACGTCATCATTTGCCTCAAGGCGCATTCGATCACCGGTGTCATCGAGCCCATGCGGCCGCTGCTGGGCGATCGGACCCGCATCGTCACCGCCGTCAACGGCATTCCCTATTGGTATTTCCACAAGCACGGTGGTCGGCACGAAGGATCGACGCTCGAGAGCATCGATCCTGGCGGTCAGCAGTGGAACGAGCTCGGCCCCGAGCGCGCGATCGGCTGCGTGGTGTACCCCGCCACCGAGATCGAGGCGCCCGGCGTGATCCGCCATGTCTACGGCAACAACTTTCCGCTGGGCGAGCCCTCCGGCGAGATCACATCCGACGTCCAGAAACTTTCCGAGCTGTTCGTGGCCGCGGGCATGAAAGCTCCGGTCCTCGACCGTATCCGTGACGAGATCTGGCTCAAGCTGTGGGGCAACGTCTGTTTCAACCCGATCAGCGCCCTCACCCACGCGACGCTCGACGTGATCTGCAGCAATCCGGGCACGCGCGCGCTGTCCCGGGCGATCATGCTGGAGGCCCAGGCGATCGCGGAAAGCCTCGGCGTCAAGTTTCGGGTCGATGTCGAACGCCGCATCGAAGGTGCGCGCAAGGTCGGCGCGCACAAGACCTCGATGCTGCAGGATCTCGAGCGCGGACGTCCGGTCGAGATCGATCCGTTGATCACCGTGGTGCAGGAGATGGGCCGGATGACAGGAATCGCGACGCCCGCCCTCGATGCGGTGCTGGCCCTGGTCGCGCAGCGCACCAGGCTGGCCGGCCTCTATGACGGGGCGGCCGGCGCCGCAGCAGCAGAAACGCTGGCGGTGGCGTGATCCCGATGGCCAATGTTACGCGCTGGGTCCGCTTCCGCCACCATGCCGAAATCGGCTTCGGGCAACTCATTCCATCCGGCATCTCCGTGCACGAAGGGGACATGTTCGGCGACATGCGACCGACTGGACAAACGCTGGCGCTGGACAACGTCGAGCTGCTCGCCCCGACGCAACCGAGCAAGGTCATCGCGCTCTGGAACAATTTTCACGCACTTGCGGAGAAGCTGAAATCACCTGAGCCTGCCGAACCGCTGTACCTGTTGAAGGCGCCGACCAGCGTCACCGCGCCTGGTGCCGTCATCAGGCGTCCCTTGGGCTATGATGGCAAGACGACCTACGAAGGTGAACTCGGCATCGTCATCGGCAGGAGCTGCACGGCGGTCGCGCCCGAGCAGGCCGACGCCTTCATCTTCGGCTACAGCTGCACCAACGACGTCACCGCCGCGGACATCCTCAATCGCGACCCGACCTTCCCGCAATGGGCGCGGGCCAAGGGCTTCGATGGATACGGCCCGTTCGGCCCCGTGATTGCGTCAGGCCTCGACCCCGCACGCCTCGTGGTGCGCACCATTCTGAACGGCGTCGAGCGCCAGAACTACCCGATCGCGGACATGATCTTCAGCGCACAGACGCTGGTCAGCAAGATCTCGCACGACATGACGCTGTTGCCGGGCGACCTGATCTGCTGCGGGACATCGATTGGCGTCGGGGTGATGAAGGAGCCCGTCAACACGGTCACCGTCGCGATCGACGGAATCGGCGAGTTGACCAACGAATTCCGTCAGTAGGCTGCGGCGGGACGACAACCCGACGCAGCCGGCCCAAACGACGATTATCTGCCTTAGGAGCGTACATGATCTCCACCAACCCGGCATCATCGCCCGGCGGCTTCCGCTGGCTGCAACTGGCGATCGGCATCGTCTGCATGGCGATGATCGCCAACCTGCAATATGGCTGGACGCTGTTCGTTGATCCGATCGACGCGAAGTTTCACTGGGGCCGTCCGGCCATCCAGCTCGCCTTCACGATTTTCGTGATGACGGAGACATGGCTTGTGCCGGTGGAGGCCTGGTTCGTGGACAAATACGGCCCCCGCATCGTCATCATGTTCGGCGGGCTGATGATCGGGTTGGCCTGGATCATGAACTCATACGCCTCCTCTCTCGTCACGCTTTATGCGGCAGCTGTCGTCGCGGGCATCGGTGCCGGCGCCGTCTACGGCACTTGCGTCGGCAATGCCCTGAAATGGTTTCCGGACCGGCGCGGCCTGGCCGCAGGAGCAACCGCCGCCGGGTTTGGCGCCGGTGCGGCCCTCACCGTCGTACCGATTGCCAACATGATTGCCGCCAGCGGCTACCAGAGCACCTTCCTGACCTTCGGGATCGGACAAGGCCTCATCGTCATCCTGCTGGCCTGGTTCGTCCGGCCACCGCATGGCGTCGAAGCACCCAGGAAAAAGCGTCTCAATCTGCCGCAGAGTGCGATCGACTACACTCCGCCCCAGGTGTTGCGCACCCCGGTCTTCTGGGTCATGTACGTGGTGTTCGTCATGGTGGCTTCCGGCGGCTTGATGACCGCCGCGCAAATCGGGCCGATCGCCCATGACTTCAAGATCGCGGACACGCCGGTCACCCTGGCGGGCTTCCAGATGGCGGCACTGACGTTTGCCATCTCGCTCGATCGCGTCTTCGACGGTTTCGGCCGTCCGCTCTTTGGCTGGGTCTCCGACAATATCGGGCGCGAGCACACGATGTTCATCGCGTTCGCGACAGCGGCGCTGATGTTGCTGACGCTGTCCACCTACGGTCACATTCCGGTTGTCTTCGTGCTGGCCACGGCGATCTATTTCGGCGTCTTCGGCGAAATCTACAGCCTGTTTCCCGCGACGTCGGGCGACACGTTCGGCGCCAAATATGCAACCACCAACAACGGCATGCTCTACACGGCGAAGGGCACGGCGGCGCTGCTCGTGCCGCTCGCGAGCATCATCTCTTCCCAGCTCGGCTGGCAGGCCGTGTTCATCGTCGCGGTTGCACTCAATGCGACCGCTGCCCTCACCGCGTTGTTCCTGATCAAGCCGATGCGGCGCGCGTTCATTCTCGGCAGTGAAGCGACGGCAAGTGCCGCAATCGCTCGCGCAAAGGTCTTTCCCGGTGAAGGCGGTCGACTTGAGGCACCCATGTCTTACGACCGTCTCGAGAAGGCGCCATAACAAGAGACCTATCGGCCGGAGCGCAAGCGATTGAACGACAGATGGACGGATGTGCGGGCTCGGACCGCCCTGCGGCGAATCTTCGACGCCGCCATCGCGAGCGCCGATCCGAGGATCACGATTGCCGACGCCCTGCCGGCAAAGCCGAGGGGCAGATGCATCGTCGTCGGCGCGGGTAAGGCGTCGGCGGCAATGGCTGCGGGCCTCGACGCGGCATGGCCTGACGTCGCGCTTTCCGGCGTCGTCGTCACGCGCCACGGCCATTCGGTTCCAGCCGGCCGTATCGAAGTGCTCGAAGCGTCTCACCCCGTGCCGGATGACACGAGCAGGACCGCGGCCCTTCGCATGCTGCGCGCCGTCGAGGGGCTTTCTGCAGACGATCTCGTCATCGCCCTGATGTCCGGCGGTGGCTCGGCGCTGATGACCCTGCCGGCATCTCCGATGACTCTCGCCGACAAGCAGGCGGTCAACCGGGCACTCCTTGCAAGCGGCGCGACGATTGCCGAGATGAACGTCGTCCGCAAACATCTGTCCGCGATCAAGGGCGGTCGGCTGGCGCTGGCCGCCCGTCCCGCCCGCGTCACGACCCTTGTGATCTCAGACATTCCCGGCGACGATCCCGCGGCGATTGCCTCCGGTCCCTCGCTGCCGGACAGCAGCACGAAAGCCGCTGCGCTGGAGATCGTTGGCCGCTTTGCAATCGACCTGCCGGAAGCGGCGCGGCTTGTGCTCGAACAAGCGGACGAGACACCCAAGCCCGGCGAGATCGATGCTGATGTCCGCATCCTTGCCGCTCCATTCCATGCGCTTGACGCTGCGGCCAGCGCCGCCCGGGACGAAGGCCTGACGCCGATCATCCTTGGAGACGCGATCGAGGGCGAGGCACGGGAACTCGGAACCGTGATGGCCGGCATCGCCCGGTCGGTCGCGAGATATGCGCAGCCGGGCCCTGCCCCCGCGGTGCTGCTGTCCGGAGGCGAGACGACAGTGACGATCGGGCGCGGGCCGGCGGGACACGGCGGCCGCAACACCGAATTCCTGCTGGGGCTTGCCGTCGCCCTGTCCGGCGCATCCGATATCTGGGCCGTTGCGGGCGACAGCGATGGAATTGATGGAACGGAAGATGCGGCTGGCGCTTTGATCGGTCCGGATACGCTGCGGCGCGCCGCCGCGAATCTGCTTGACGCACGAGCGTACCTGGCTGCTCATGACAGCTACACGTTCTTCGACCGCCTTGGAGACCTCGTGCGCACCGGGCCGACGCTTACGAACGTCAATGATATCCGTGCCGTGCTGATCGCAGCCGGCCAGCCACCGACGAGGTGATTCATGCGTCGTCATCGACGAGCCAAGATCGTTGCAACCGTTGGTCCAGCAAGCAGTTCCCCCGAGATGCTCGAGGCACTGCTGCTGGCGGGCGTCGATACGTTCCGCCTGAACTTCAGTCATGGAACACAGAGCGATCACGCACGCATTCACGCGGCGATCCGAAAGCTGGAACAGGACGTCGGCCGGCCGATCGGCATCCTGATGGACCTCCAGGGCCCGAAGATCCGCGTCGGCACCTTGCGCGATGGAAAGATCGCCGCAATGGCCGGAGAGACCATTCGGTTCGTCTTGTCCGGATCGGAAGGCGACCGAACCGCAATTCCCCTCCCGCATCGGGAGATCTTTGCCGCCGTTGCCCCCGGCCATGACCTTCTGATCGACGACGGCAGGGTCCGCGTTCGCGTTACCGGGCTCGGTGACGATTTCATCGAAGCCAAGGTGATCGTCGGCGGCACGATCTCGAATCACAAGGGCGTCAATCTGCCGGGTACGGTCCTCGATCTTTCACCGCTGACCGCGAAGGATCGCCTCGATCTGGAGTTCGGCCTGAAACTTGGCGTGGATTGGGTTGCGCTGTCGTTCGTGCAGAAGCCCTCGGATATCATCGAAGCGAGAGGCCTCGTCGGGGACCGTGCCGGCCTGATGGCCAAGATCGAGAAACCTGCCGCGCTCGAACGGATCGACGATATCATCCAGCTGTGCGACGCCATCATGGTTGCGCGGGGAGATCTCGGCGTCGAAATCCCGCATGAGGACGTGCCGGGGCGCCAGAAGGAGTTGGTGCGGGCCTGCCGTCTCGCGGTGAAGCCCGTGATCGTCGCCACGCAAATGCTGGACTCGATGGTCGCCGCCCCTACGCCGACGCGCGCGGAAGTCTCCGACGTTGCGACCGCCATCTATGACGGCGCAGACGCCGTGATGCTGTCGGCGGAGTCCGCGACAGGCCGATATCCGCGCGAGGCGGTCGAGATGATGGACCGCATTATCCGCAGCACCGAACAACACAAGATGTACCGCTCGATCGTCGAGGCGACCCAGCCCGGCGAAGAGCAGACGCCACCGCATGCCGTGGCCACGGCAGCGGCCGATCTCGCCTCCGTCGTTCACGCCGCGGCCATTGTGGCCTACACCTCGAGCGGCACCACGGCCGCACGCGTCGCGCGCAAGCGGCCGAGCCGCCCGATCCTCGCCATCACCCCAAGCCGCGAAGTGTCCCGCCGCTTGTGCCTGCTTTGGGGCGCTCACAGCGTGCTTTCCGACGACGTTCAGAGCTATGAGGAGATGGTCGAGCGCGCAACCACATTCGCGCAAGCAGAGCAGTTTGCATCGAGCCGCGATCTGCTGGTCGTGGTCGCCGGCATTCCCTTTGGACAAGCGGGAACGACCAACAATCTACGGGTCGTATCGCTGCCCTGAGAGAACCGTCGGCCCGAGCGATTGCATCATCAGCGCACCGCGCGGCAAGGCGAACGCGACGGTCGCGCGCATCCCGATCGCCTAGGTCAGCATCGAGATGATCGACTGAAGCTGATCGGATGCCGACGTCACGAGCCCGTCGAACGATGTCTGGCCGTGAGCTGCGGCTCGCAGGATGCATTCCGCAACAGCGGCCTTGAGACCGAACACGGATTGATCCGCCGGTACGCTTGCCATGACCGCATCCAACGCATCGCGCATCGTCTGGATCAGTTCGGCGCTGTGCTTCATGGCTGTCCCTCCGCGGGCTCAAAATAAGCCGGCCGTACAGGGTCGCCACTCACAAGCGCGCGATTCCAAATTGCCTTTTCTTAATGCAGTGACAGATACGTGAACCGGCGAACGCTAGAGCTCTCTCTCGGCAAGCTTGCGAAACGCGTCGGGCACCGAATGAACCGCCTCCTGCGCCGCTGAACCATATCCGATCGCCTCCCAGCCAAAGCGATCGCGGATCTTGTCGATCGCACGGTCCGCCGCCCAGCGGGCCATCCCTGTCCGACTTCCAGGCCGAAGCGCTTCGTCCTCCAGTCCGAGTGGAAGCTCCAGTGCAAGATCCCAATGCTCCTCGAGATGCGAAACCGAGATCGCCAGCAGCGAGATGATCTTCTCGCCGGGATGGTCAGCAAGAGCCGCGCGCACCAGATTCTCGGCGAGCCGCGCCAGCACGATGGTCGTGCACACCGGCGCATCGAGCGTCATCGAGCGCGTCACCGACTTCAGGTCGGCGAAACGGACGCGCACCGTCACGGTTCGTCCAGGCCGTGATTTCGCCCGAAGCCGCGTGGCGACGCGGTCGGCGAGATGAAGCAGCGTGGGCCGGATGACTTGCTCGATCGCAGGCTTTCGGCCAAGCGCCGATTGTGCCCCCGCCGATCGTGCGCGCCGGTGTGGCTTGAGCTGTCGCGGATCACGATTCCAGGCCAGCGCGGCGAGTTTCTCGCCCGCTGCCGGACCGAGCAAGTGCGTCAGCGACCGTTCCGACAGTTTGGCGAGCTGACCTATCGTCGCTACGCCGATCGCGTCCAACCGGGTCCTCGTGACCGGCCCTACTCCCCACATCAACTCGACCGGCAATTCGTGAAGGAAGCTCAGCTCGGCGTCGGGATCAACGACGACAAGTCCATCGGGCTTTGCGACCTGCGAGGCGATCTTCGCCAGATGCTTGGTGCGGGCGACGCCGACCGAGATCGGAAGGCCGAGCTCGCTGCGTACGCGCCACCGGATCGACGCGGCTATTTCGGCAGGCGTTCCGAACAGGTGAGTGCAGCCGGCAACGTCCGCAAACGCCTCGTCGATCGAAATTCGCTCGACCAGCGGCGTGAAGTCGCCGATCACCTTGATGGCCGCGTCACCCAACCGCTGGTAATCGCTGAAATGGCCGCCGACGAAAACGAGTTGCGGGCACAGTTGGCGCGCTTCCCGCCCCGACATGCCGCCATGCACTCCGAAGGCCTTGGCCTCATAGGACGCCGCCAGCACAACCCCGCCCCCGACGGCGATCGGCTTGCCGCGCAGCGACGGCTCGAGCAGCTGCTCGACCGATGCGTAAAATGCATCCAGGTCCGCATGAAGGATGGTGGCTGCGGCTGCCATCTCGACCCGTTCATCCCTGACCCGACCGAAGCCGCCCATCTCCGGACGTGGAAATTGACAATAGAACAAAATAGGAACAATCTGAAATCGAGTCAATCCAGCATGTCATCGCGGCCGCTGGCGCCGCGAACGACGCCGGGTCGTCAACACGCGTTGCCACGCCGCGTGCTTGCCGCGCGAGGGGCCTGTCGGCGCTCCCTTCAGCCGGCTTCGCCCGATCGCCCCCGATCTCGGCCCGCGGGAGATCGAAGTGGGAGTTGCTGCGAGGCATCAACGCAAGGCACATCGGCGGATCGTTCGAGATGCATGACGGCGGCTTCTGCGATGCACGACCGCAGCTTGCGCGTATTGCCGCACCAGCTCGCTCATCAGCCGGCTGACTTTGCCGCGCAGGGCTTTTTCGGGTAGATATTTTGCAATGACCGACCAATCTCATCAGGTGGACTTCCAAGCTGCGGCCCACCTTTACAAATGGCCTTCTCTCAACAACTCGAGGCGAGAGGATCGCGCGCCCTATATGGTCGTCAACGGAACGCTCGACCAATGCATTCGGGATTTCATGGGCAAGCCCGAGAAGACGCGACATCTTTACGAGATCCGGACCAAGTCGCAGCCTCCCCTCGTCCCCGACGTGCTGTCACCCGAGCATGTGATCGAGCTTTCCAGGCTTCGCGAGTTTCTCTGAGGCGCGCAACGAACGCGATCCCGACGCGTGTCGTTTGCGGGCCGACTTATCCATCTGTCGTAGGTCTGGTGCCGGATTGTTTGCCCCTTGGCGAGCCGGTACACTTGCTTGACTCCCTGACCGACCGACGTCCGCGCCGGCATGATTGATCCGCTTCGACCCCGCTGAGGCTCGCACGTCGCCTGCAGGGGAGCGGAACGGCGGCACGGCCGGTTGATGGGGCATCGCGAGGCGCCGCATGAGGTTCAATCTGGCGATCCTGAGTGTGCTGGCCGCAAGGCCCGGGCAGCGGATCGCGATCGACGAGGTAAGCCGCGAGGTCAAGCGCATGATCGCGGCCGGCGATGAAGCCACACAGTCGAAGCGGCCGTCCGAGCTTGGCGATGCCGACGTCTTCCAATCGGGATGGGCATCGATCAACGACGCGGGCCTGCAGATCACCGATTCGGGGCTCTCGCTGTGGCGCTCGCTTGAAGCCGCCCGCATCGAACACGGACCCGATCAACAGGAAACGGAACGATTGGACGCCGCTGCGACCGACACGCGCCATTACGTTGCGGATACTGCGATCGACCGCCCCGACGACGTTGATCTCGAGCTCCCCGGTATGACGCGCGAGGACCACGACGACCGCCAGCCATCCGGCGCGGGCCGTTCGGCTACCGCTCCCGGCATCCCCTCGGCGCACTCTCCGGTCGTCCCTGCGCCTGCACTCGGCGCCTTTCAAGAGGCGAACCGGGTGGTGGCTGCGCGGCTGTCCGGTCTGGTCAGCTTGCTCGGCACGATCAAGCCGAAATTCGCCGCCGCGCGGCGACGGCGACCCGCGGAGGATGTCGGGGATCGTCGTGCCGATCGTCGAGGCGGATTGACGGGGCTGGCGGTAGCGTGCCTCAGCCTGATCTCGGTCGTCGCTTGCGTTGCCGCCGCGATTGCACTTGGTCAGCTCTCTTCGCTGAAGTCGGACATTACCGCGTTGCGACGCGAGATCGCGCCGCTGAGGGAACGCCTCACCAGACTCGAACAGGTCGAAGTCGCAAGACGCGAGGCTGCCCAGCAGCAAGATGCGCAAGACAAGGCCGAGGCGGAAAAGAAGCTGCCTGACGGCGCGGGCGAACAGGCCGCGCTCAGCCTCTCGCGTGAAGAGATTCAGTTGATAAGAGAGTACATCAAGGCAGCGCCTTCGGCCGGCGCAGCAGTCGCGCCGATCAACGTCGGCGATCCCGTCACCGGCGGAATGATTCCGCTGCCGTCGTCGTTGACGGAAAAAGTGCCGCGGCTTCTCGGTGCGAGATTCGCCACCCGCAACGGCGCCATCGTCATCAGCACACGAAACAGCCGCCGCATCGATGCCGTGCTGATGCCGAACTAAGTGAACCCCAACTCGTAATCTCAAGTTACTCGCGCCTAGCAGCAAGTATGGATCTGCGCCCCCCGGCGAGATCAAAATTCGAGGATTGTTAAGGCACTCTTGCCAATTGGGTTCGTTCTGCCAAATTTTGCAGTTCAGTCAAAGGCTCCGTTTGGCCGGCCTCCTTTTTGAGCCAGGAGTACGTGCGACGCTCGTACCATTCGAGTGCGCCAAGCCTCCTTATGGCAGCATTGACAGCATGGGGTTCGGCTTGGCGAAGCAAATCTTCAATTTCAGCTAGAATTTTCCTTCGCGCGTCGTCAATTTGACGCACCCTATGCGAGGTGGCAACGGTGCCTGCGCATTCCAAGCTTGAATTTACCTGATCAGTCGCAGCGGCAAAATCCTTCGTCGTAGATGCTAATCCGTGGCGAATGGCATTCATTCGTGAACGCGCTTTGCCTTCTCTTGTACGGGGCCCAGTGCTCTTGAGCGCGTTGCGCCGGTTCGCTTCGATCTGCTTTTGGCTGGCCACGAGTCCTGCCCGATCAGTTTGAGGGTCGCTGTTCGGCGCGCATCAAATACCGAGCCTCCAGCTCTTTGGCTATATTTTGCAGACGCTTTTCCTTTGAAGCGATCATCTTCTCGAGCGTTGCCAATGACGGCAGGGAAAGAATGAACGCCTCTCCCTCGACCGCATGCGGCCCAAAGCCCGCCGATTCAAAATCTTTGGACGACTTCTCCTTGTGCTTCGGGTCCGCATAATACTTGTCTGCGTCGAGATGACACTTCGCTCTCACACCAGCGGCCGCGTCGGCTACGGCGGCGCCGGGGTGAGTCTTCTGCAGCATAGTTTCGACGGCTGGGCGTTCCTGCAGACGCATGATTGTAACCTTCATACGTTCGTACCGCATGATCTCAGCCGTCAACGTCGTCGCCCGGCAGACCATCCAGTATTCAGCTTCGGTTTCCGCTTTGCCAGCACGGGTCTGTTCATAGGAGCGAAAGATCTCGATTAATTCTAATCGGCTTTCACCCGGCAACAGAGGTGGGTTTTTGAGCCAGGCCCGCACAAAAAGCGGAACGCCTTCGACGGCGTCTTTCTGGCTTTCGGCCTTTTGCTGGATGTCTTGGTCGTCTGGCTTTTTCGGCTGATCAACCGGCATTTGCTTTCTCCTAAACATGGCTGGCACCAAGTGCGCAGCTCAGCTGGATAAAAGCAGTTCAATTGTATTTCTCGAAGAACTTTGCCGTGGGAGAAAGTGGGCGGCCTTGATCTATTTGACTGATGAAGGCCTCTTGCTCGCGAACCGGACGACCGAATCAATGGTAACTGGGGCAAGGTTATGTTCGCGGAGGTACTGCTGCAACGGAGGCAATACAAGTTCGAGGAACTCTTTAAATTGGCCTACCTCGACGTAAACGACCTCTCCCTTGTACATTTTTGAAGACTTGCGACGACGTACAATGGGGCGACCGGTCGAACGAAAAATGTTGCCCATCTGCTCGGCAATGAGACGGTTGGCGGAGTTGTTTGGGCGTCCCAGAGAGCAGGCTTCGTCGATGCGGCGCATCGCTGTCCGAGCGGCCTGCTTGACGCTGGCTTCGCTTGGGGTCTCGAGCGGATAGTGGCAACTGATTTGCTCGCCGCCCCAGACGTCCATCGCGAAGGTGCCCGGTTTTTCCTCACCGCGCTGATAATTGCCAGCAATGACCCATAGGACGTCCGCCGGAAGCGTACCAGAAAAGTAGCGGGAAGGGTCTTTTGCAACTTTCTGAAGGGTGGCGAGCAGTATTCGCTCGGGCATGGACTCACTAAGCATGGCTGCTTCCACCAGCGCTCTCAGGACCGGTTTCAACTCTTCTTCTTCGCCCTCGGTGAGTTCGCCGTCCCTCTCCGAGCCGGGGATTTCGAGGTCGCGCGCGGCATAATAACCCAGCTTGGCAAGAATAGCCCTAGCTTGAGGTTTCAACGCCTCAGCCATGATCGCCCAGACTTCTTGCAGAGGTGTTGCAGATTCGACGAGTTGAGCTTTGTGACGCGCGGGCATGCGGTGAACCGGAAAAATAGATGATGCATTTGCTGTCACCAAACTCGGCTAAACTGCGGCACCCGGGGCTTATCCACGATTGTTTCGCTCGCTCCCTGCCTTCTCGGAGACATGTTCGGCGACAATCGAGGACCTCAACCGCGAATTCTACCTCTTTTCTTTCTCGTCTCTTGGCTTCGTGAGGCGCACTCCTGGTCCGCCGCCGTTCTCGTCGATGAACTCGACTCCCCCAGCTTCTAATGCGTGGCGCAACGCCTCGATCGTGCGCTCCTTTAATTCTTCTCCGCGCTCAAACCTAGCGACGGTGTCGATCGACACCTTGGCCGCCGCGGCAAGTTCTCGAACGCCCAATCCCAGAGCAGCCCGGGCCATGCGGCACTGAACAGGCAAAAAAATCATAACAATGAACCGATTTCAGTTGCAATCTCTGTTTTTCCCTTTATCGTATTCATGTACTGTTTTCGTATCAAAAACATGATTATTCGATTGGAGGAGTGGACATGCAAGCTCGAATGGTACCTGATTCAACAGAAAGACGCAGTTTTATAGGCGGGTCTGACGCACGCACAATCATGGGTGATGATGAAGCCGCCCTGCTTCGTCTCTGGCGTGAAAAGCGGGGCGAAGCCGAGCCGGCGGATTTGTCAGCCAACTTGATCGTACAACTCGGCACCGCAACCGAGCAGCTTAACCGACACTGGTACGAGAAGAATACCGGTCACGTCGTAACTGACGTTCAGCGGCGGGCATTTCATCCGGTCAAGCGCTGGATGGCGGCAACTCTCGACGGCATGGTGGAGGACACTGGCGCGGTATTCGAAGCGAAGTTCATGCTCCCATGGTCGTTCTCGGAAGAGAGTGCGGCGGAAAAGCACATGGCGCAATTGCAGCACAACATGTGGGTCACGGCGTCACGAACTTCGGCACTATCGATCATAACCGGCGGCGGCAGATGGGTGGAGATGACCATTCCCGCCGATCCCCTGTACCAACACTTGCTGCTAACGGCGGAAAAGAAGTTTTGGCGCTGTGTCGAGACCGGCGAGCGCCCTCAGCTGTTCGGCATCGAGCCGCCGCGACCTCGGATTGATGCAGTCCGCACGGTCGATATGAGCGCCTCCAATGCCTGGGCGGCGTTTGCCGGGGTCTTTCATCGGACCCGTTCGGCCTATCTCGAGCACGATGCCGCAAAGTCTGAGCTGAAGAAGCTGATCCCAGAAGATGCCAAGGAAGCGAGCGGTCATGGACTGAGGGCCACGCGCTCGAAATCCGGTTCAATCAGCTTTCATGTTGTGGACTAAGGAGTCGGCCATGCAACAGTCTAGCGAAACGATCGGCGCAATAGCCAGCGCATTGGCCAAAGCTCAGCTGGAGCTTTCCAACCCTGAGAAGGCGCTTACTGCAACTATCCCTGCAGTCTTTCCGCGCGAAGAGGCTCGCAACTTCAGGTACGCCTCATTGGCAAGTGGATTGGATTTGGTCCGCAAGTGCTTAGGGAGCCATGAGATTGCGACGGTGCAAACGACAGGTATCGACCAAGCGACGGGCCTGGTTCGTTTGACGACGCTCCTCGCGCATTCCTCCGGAGAATGGATGTCTTCGGAGTGGCCGGTGTGTGCTGTCAGTGAAATCAATGCTCCACACCGGATGGGAACCGCCCTCACATATGCCCGGCGATACGCTCTCTTCGCCCTTGTCGGCATCGCGGGCGAGGACAACTTGGATGCGCCGGATGCCACAGCGCCCCCTCCGCCCCTCGAGTTTCGAGCTGGCAATCGGCCCGACGTCAAAGGAAACAAAAGCGCTACGCAGCGGCCTCCGATACTCAGCTTGGATCAATCGGTCCAGCTAATGGAGCAGATGTTGGCGGAACTCGGTTGCTTAACGAGTGAGAACGACCTCCTCGCCTGGGCTCAAGCCGGACTACCCAGAAAGAACACCCTCCTAGTGGCAGATGCACGCACCCTTGAGTCTGCCTACCTTGAGAAGTTGGCAGCCCTATCGAAGGCGCTTCCTGACATAAGCGATAGCTTGAAGCCGGCTGCTTCCGTCCAGGACACCCCAAGCGATGCTGAGCTTGCATTTCCCAAAGAACCCGTGCGCAAGCGCAGTAAAGCCCACTTGCTGTTTGTCCGCGACCAGTCTTGTCTCGTTTGCCGGCAGAGCCCGTGCGATGCCCACCATTTGAAGTTCGCTCAACCCAAGGCTCTCGGCCGCAAGGTCAGCGACGAGTACACCGTGCCATTGTGCCGCGCCCATCACCACGAGCTGCATCGGCAGGGTAATGAAAGGGCCTGGTGGGCCAACCTGAAGATCGAGCCATTGCAAGTGGCGCAAGACTTGTGGGCGACAAGTTCGATCCACAGTCCGCTCACCGCCGCCGTCGTCAGCGCGGCCCCTCCCTCACGCCTGAGGTCGGACGCTACAACACGATGAACGGGCCATTCCAAACCCGCAAGATCTGACCCCAAGACCCCAATAACGTTGCCGGTCGAGTTTTGAGGTGTTGGCGCCGTTCCCTGCTGCTTCCCAGTGAATGTCTTGACCAGTCACGCGCTACGGCGGGTGATCTCCGAAGCCTGGTCCGCCGGCGTCGGCGCCGCCTGCGTCGTCGGGCGCCGTGCGGCCGATGCCGGCTCCTGCCGGAGTTTCTCCACCCAGCGCCGCAATACCGAGTCGCGCAAACCGAGTTCCTTGCCGACCGCCGTGATCGACCAGCCGCTTGATACCACCAGCTCAGCGGCCTGCCGCTTGTACTCCTCAGTAAACGACCGACGTTGACGCTCTTGCATCCGACACCTCCGGGCTCTTAGAGCCTACTACAGGTGTCCACTCATTCGGAGGAGGTTCAGTCACCTAAGGGGCATGGATCGAGACCTCGTCTGAGAGACTCAGACGACCCTGCCCGCCGGTGGGATGCAAGCCGGGTTTTTACGGGGCTCCGAGCATTTAATGCTACGGGCGGGCATTCAGATTGGGGGCTTGTCAGGAAGACGATTGGTCGGTTTATTGAAGGAATTGCAGTTAGTTGATTTTTTTGTCCAGAGCACCGTTTGATGAAAGCAATTGCCGGTTACGTTTCGCTGAAGGATCGCGAAGAGCTGAACAATCTTAAATACCATCGCCAACAATTGTTGGATTACGTTCGAGTATACAGCGTCCCTGGTTTTCAAATCATCGGTCGTGAGCGAGACCTTCGGCGAAGAGATTGAACTCATCGAAACAAGCATTGGCGCGGTTCGATGCGGAGACCGAACCTTGTCATCAGCGAGGAGCTCGAGGCCATAGGGACATTGAGACTGATTCGAGCGTTCTCGAAAGTCAAAGGTCTCGAGTTTATCGCGGAGTTTGTCGAGGCTGCATTGCTAGCCGCCGCGCTAGTATCGCAAGCCTCCCTTTTGGGAAGTCATTAAGGGATCAATCGATGTTTCGTGACATGTCCTGGCTCTCCGGTCGGCGAGCCGGGTTGTACGGAAGTGGCATCGCAATTGCATTGGTCATCATCTTTGCAAGACATATTCTGATCTACTACCGCGGGGGCGGTTACGACGAGGGCGGCAACCTATTCGGCGCCGATTTCACGACGTTCTGGGCGGCTTCGCTTCAGATCCACTCCGGCCACACCGCTGAGGTCTACGTGCCTGAGCTACATCAGGCTATCGAACAACAGTATTTGCGAAACGGATACGAGGCCTTCTTCTATCCGCCGACAATGCTGATCTTGTGCATTCCTCTTGCAATTGTACCGTATTTCGCTTCTTACCTTGCATTTCTGGGCGCTACGTCGGCGCTTTTCGTCGCAAGTATCTGGCGCATCCTGCGGTCACCATGGACCCTGATTGCGATCCTCGCTTATCCGCCGGTCTATTTTAACATCGTGGCTGGTCAGAACGCCTTTCTGACCACGGCAATTCTCGGATGCGGTCTCGGCCTCATGAACCGGCGACCCGGCTTGGCGGGCGCAGTTCTTGGGCTGATGGTGATCAAGCCACATCTGGCGCTAGCCGTGCCGATCGCGCTTATCGCGACAGCCCGCTGGCGGACCTTGGCGTGGGGCGGGATCTCGTCGGTTTTGCTCGTCGTTCTGTCGTACCTCCTGTTTGGGTTAGATACGTGGCTCAATTTCCTCGACGTCTCACGCTCGGCGCGCCAGACGCTCGAGAACGGTGATGTCGGGTTCTGGCGGCTGCAGAGCATCTTCGCAACTATGCGATTGCTCGGAGCCGACGTCAGCACAGCCTTCCTCACCCATGGCCTTGCTTCACTTGGTGTGATCGGCGCGCTTGTCTGGACGTTGCGCCAGAAGACTAGCGCCGCGGCCGAACGTTCGATCATCGCGCTTGCGTGCCTTCTGATCACTCCGTTCTCGCTGTTTTACGACATGCTCATCATGGCGCTCCCATTGGCCTGGATGTTGCGCGAGTGGCAGAAGACCGGCTTTCCAGCCTGGTCGAAAGCGGTGATTAGCTTGACGTTCCTTGCTCCGATGGTCTTCTATCTGCCGGTCATCTATGGATTCTCCATCGGAACGTCACTGCCCTATGGTGCGCCTATCGCGGCTCTGTTCGGATGGTTTCTGGTCAGAGAGACGATAATGGCTCCAGACCACGCGAGTGCGCCCCCCAGCTGTATCAAGGCACAACTCTAATTGGCGGCGATCCTCGCGCCACCGGCCAGCCAGCTCGCCAATTGTGCGGCGATCGGCGAAGCGACCGGTTCAGTTCGCGCCGGCGACGATGAGGACGAGGTTGTTCAGTACGGGCGTGGAGCAGAAGGCCACCACAAGGGCCACGTTGTAGACGTTCTTGCTGCGCCAAAGCAGCCACGTCACGAGAAGCGTCAAACCGAGCTTGGGAATGAGCCACCAGACGCCGAGCCAGGTCTGCGCCAGACTCATGAACGGATTCAGTTCGCCCATCCCGAGATCCAGGATCACATTCGTTGTCACGAGGTCGGCGCACCCCAGCAGCAAGCAGAACAGTAACAAGAGTGCCTTAGCACAGTTCCTCTTGTTGAGGCCCTCGATGCTGAAAATGCCCGGCTTGGTCATGTCAAAGGATCCTGAGCGACGGCAGTGTTAAATCGGATCAAAACGATGCAATGAGGAGGGTCTACGAGAAGAATCTTTATATTCCCTCAAGCCTTGAGACGTTCACCCGAGGCCGAGGCCGGCACTGAAATGGTGCCTCTCCGGATTTGCTCCGAACGACCGGCTTGATCACCGATCGCAGCGGGCGAACCACATCCTGCTGCGGACTTCCTGGGCTGGCAGCCACTTCGATGATCGTCCCTGGCGTCGTTGACATGGCGGGGTTGACATGGCGGGCGAGCGGCGCCGCTCTAGAATCTTGACTGCGTCTCACCGCGGTATGCCACAAGCACGGATCGGCCAACGCGCCGGCATAGACAGACCGTTGTCTGACGCGAGGCGCCGCCCCCTGAACAAATCAGGAACATTGCACAGTGTCTGCGACCCTCAAGTTGACCTTCATGCCGGCTCCTCTTCTCGGCGAAGCCGCCTCAAACACGTATGGTTAAAATGAGCTCTCTCCATAAGGTCCACAAGGAGAGGGTGCTCGTCGAACGGCCTACTTCAAAGGACGTTGGCGTCCCAAAGCAGGGCCAATTCCCGCAAAAGTCGCAGTTGCGCTCACTGAACGTTTAAGGAAAAATAGCCTTCAATATCTATTGGAAATGATTTTCTGGAACATTGCCTGTTCCTCTATTTGAATTTTCATTTTCTGCTGGCGAAATCAGATTGCCCCGCCAGAGACTCAGATTGAATCGGCGAGTCGTTCATCATGTCGAGTGAGATCGCAAATGTCGCGTTTCTCGCGGCGGTGTTTGTAGGCGTCATCTACGGCAGTCGCATCTTGGAGAAAAGGTGGCCCATTGCGGACGTCCCCTACTCCGAATTCCGTGATGATTGGCTCGCCGTTATTGTGAGCATCGGACTGGCGAAACTGCTCGCTCCGATCGCAGCAATGATTGCGGGTAAGATAGCTAGCTTTACCGGGATTGGCTGGGTTCGGTTACCAACCGAAGGCTACTGGTGGTACGCCTCTCTTGGATTCGTTGTAGTCGCGATGGATCTCTACAAATACACATTCCATCGCCTCCAGCATGCGATCCCGTTCCTTTGGTCGATGCATTCGTTCCATCACAGCGCAAACGCCATTACCTTCATTACCGGTGCCCGACACTTTTGGCTCGAGCGCGTGCTGTCGGACGCCTTTCTTCCAATTCTGGCGATCCTGCTTCAGGTCCCTCCAGATATGGCAATCGTCTCGGCATTCATCTTTTTTCTTCCTGACGCTTGTGCTCACCTGAACGTGCGGGTCCCGCTCGGTCGGTTTGTAACCTGGATCAACAACCCGCAATGGCATCGCATCCACCACTCGAACCTAATGGAGCATCGGGACAAGAACTTTGCCTCCTTCTTGCCGCTCTGGGACATTCTGTTTGGCACGGCACATGTGCCAAAACCAGACGAGTATCCTGCAACGGGACTAGTGCCAGCTGAGCGAGTGGACATCGTCAATAGCGTGATCTGGCCAATCCGACATCTCCGGCATCGAGAGTCCAAGAATGAATTGGGTTAAAGTTCTTCTGGTGCCCTTCTGCGTGTTCCTGGGCACGAGAGCCTTGTCTCCGCAAGGAGATCTCGGACGAGTTGAACCCCTTCACGCGGCCGGCTTAGACATGGTTGAGCATATGGTGGCCTATCTGCAAGCTCAGTTTGACGTTTTTCGTGACGTAGCAATTTTTCAAACGGGCTGATTTCAATGAATTATTCGGAATGCGTTGAGCAGAAAGCACCAAGTTTGGTACGAGCTCATGGCCAAGAATCTGCCGAAGCGGTGCACTTTTGGCTGATCATCGGAGCGATGACGGCGGTCGCCGCATTAGGCCTCTATCTGTCGAATACGCAGATCTCGCTCGGCTTCCCAATTTGCTTCGGCTTCCTCGGGCTTGTTGGCCTCAACCTGTTTTACACCAAGATCAGGAAGAACCCGCTCTTTGCTTCAATTGCCCTGACGTGCGCGCAGCTGGTTGCATTCACTAACGTAGCCATCGTTCTGAGCTACCTTGCTGCCGCTCGACGCCTTCCCTTGGTCGACAATGCATTGGCCGCCATGGATGACGCGGTCGGATTCGATTGGGTATCGCTATTTACATGGTCGAAGATCGAGCATCCGACAATCGGCTGGATGCTCGATCTGATCTACGACACCATGATCATTCAGGTTTTCATCCTGCTTATTGTGCTGTACTCGAGCAAAAGGCTCTTTCAAGCCCGAACATTCAGTTGGCTGTTTGCCGTAACTCTGCTCATCGTCATCCCGATATCGATGGTGCTCCCTGCGGAAGGCGCTTGGGCGCACTACGGTGTGGCACATCTGACAAGCGCCTACTACCTGCCTGACTTCTACGCCATCCGTTCCGGATCGATGCATGTCATCGATATGGCCAAGGTTACTGGCATCATCCAGTTTCCCTCGTTTCACGCCGCTCTTGCCTTGATCTTGATTCTCTCGAGCAGGGGAACGTTCCTGTTTCCCGTTTATCTTCCTCTGAACGTCCTGATGATCTTCTCGGCGCTCACTGCCGGTGGTCACTACCTGACGGATATCGCCTTTGGACTTGCGACCGTGCCAGTCGCCGTTCTCGTGCTGCGACTAACAGGTCGCACAGCCGGCCCTCGCCTTCCGATGCCATGAAATCCCTGCCAGCAGCAAGCGATCGCAGGCCGGCATTGTCATCGATGTACAATGGACGCTCTCCGGGATGGCGTTTGACGACCCGCGGCAACGGGTCGAGTCGCCTGTTAGTTAACAGAGAGTCCTGCGGACCTTTAAGTGGGATCCAGTAGCGCCCCGTTAATTCACTGCCCCTCTCAGTCAATGCCGATCGGATAGCGCCACTCCGTTCCCATATTATCGTCGGTGATCGGCCTCTTGCCTTCCGTCCGGGCGAGCAGCTGCGGACATTCTTCAATGACCTGTCGGGCATAGTCCGGCGACGTGATCGCATCAAGCAGCACACGATCCTCAAAGCTTTCGGGTCTAAATTGTCGCTCTCCGTCGATAGCGTAGGGCTCAAGTGCACGGCGCCAACGCCCGAAGTTCCAATCAATCGGCACATCCGATACAATCATATGGTTGGTGAATCGTGCGCCATAGGAAAAGGCCAGACAAGCTGTCCGCTGGACCCGATCGGAGTCGGTGCTGTTGTAAAACAGGATACCACCGGAGTTGAGATGGCGCTTCGCAAGCTCAAGAAATTCCATTGACAGCAGATTGGTCACGTTGGCGCGAAAATGCCACGTCGTGTTGGAGACGATCGCGTCAAAGCGCTGATCCGGATGATGGGTCAACCAGCGCCGCCCGTCGTCGATGACGATCTTGACTTTGGCATTTTTCAGCACCGAAGCCACCTCTCGCTGCCGTTCGATGAGTCTGAAATATCCAGAATTGATCTCTACGATCGTGAGCGAGCGCACCGCGGGATTGTTCGCTATGACTTGCGCCCACGAGCCCGACGCGAGGCCGATCATCAGGACATCGCGCGGCGCGTCACGAAACAGGCTGAGCGCGTAGGGACGGATAATGCCGTTCGGGTCTCCGGCGAGGCGAGTGTTGAAGCGGCCGTCATACATGCCATTTCCAAATACGGTGCCATCCTTGTCAACGGTGATAATACCGCTGCGATTTTCGACGACGTCGGTGAAATCGTAGGAGGTTAGGCCCTTGCCAAGCAGGTTTTCGAATACCCGATGCGACATTGCCGGGATGGCGACGCACGCCAGCGCCAGCACGGCGACAGCCCTCAGCAAGTGTTGTCGGTGCTCGCCGCGCGGGCCCTTCGATCGTGCCAGAAGAATGAGGGCACAGAGCGTGCCCGCGAAAACCAGAGCGACGGCCAATTGCACGGAGGTCAAATAATCCGTCAAGACGAAACCGGTGAGGATCGCGCCCGTCGCGGACCCTAGAACGTTGGCAAAGTACAAGCGCGACATCCCCATCCCCGCCTCCTCATCGGCCGGGATTCCGACTTGAGCGAGATAGGGCAGTAGCGCCCCCCACCGGCGGGCTATGAAATAGACCAGAAGCAAGGCTATCCCGATCGCGCCGCGACCAAACAACGCCGACTGTGCCAAGACTGGCAGAAACATCAGCCCGATTAGATTGCCGATGATGATTTCGTCGATGGCCTTGCGTATGACACCGGGAGGCGAGTTTCCTTCGCAACTTTCGCCGGCCTTGCGTGATCCACCGGCGATCCCGAAGAGAAAGCACGCAAGCGTCAGCGCAAAGGCGGTTGCACTCGATCCCGACGCGTAGGAGACGATACGGAATAGGTAGATCTCGTAAGATAGAGATATAAAGCCGCCCAGCGCAGCGATGAGAATGATCGCAGTCGGGACGGTGACGGCTTCAGACGCAGGTCTGATAGCAGCGGCGTCTCTCGATGGTGCCTGACTGCCGCGGAACAGATGAACGACGACGGCGCACAGTGCAACAGCGACATTGAGCGCGACGGCCACCAGCACCGCGCGATGCGCGCCGAGGAACGGAAACAGCAAGAAGCTGCACAACACGCAGGCCGCCCCCGCTCCCAGGGTATTAACGTAGTAAAGCAGGCCAACGGTGCGGCCTACCTCTCCCGAGGAGCGAACGAGATGCGCTACCAGGATTGGCAGCGTAGCGCCCATCAACAAGGTCGGAATGAGCACCAACAGCAGATTGACCGCGGCGACCGCCGGCAAAGACCAACCAACGACAAGTGCTCCGACCTGTTCGAATGCGCCAAGCGAGACGATTCCAAACATCGCCGTGACGCTCTCGATGATTGCCAGCAGTGGCAGCAAGCTTATGCTCCGGCGCTTCGAAATCCATCCGCCGGCAAGGCTCCCGAGCCCAAGGCCGAGCATGAAGGCGGAGACCACGATGGTCACCGACTCGGAATTCACGCCAAAAATACGGAACAGTGCCCTCTGCCAGGTCAGTTGATAGATCAGCGCCGGAAAGCCGGAAAAGAAGAACAGAATGCAGAGGGTCTTTGTCCTTGCTGACAGGCCCGCCTGCGCGGCAGCCGGGGGAAAGTCCAGGGCCGTCATGAAGCGCGTCCCCCCTAACAACTTCGCCGTCGAGCTCGTGTCCCGGCGGACGCCCTACTCCTTGGACCCCTGAAATCCCGGCACACGAAGCACCAGCAATGATCGTGCCGTGCATTCGTGCGTTTGTGAACCCATTCACGACCCCGTAGTACCACGGCCCGGCAAGACGATCATCCCCGTTAACTAGTGGATGCCGGCTCCGTTGCCCGACCAAGAACTGCGGTGGTAGATTGCGCTATTTAGGACTTGGAACCAATTTTTGTGAGCAATTTGACAGCCACCAATTCATGGCCCGTTCGCACGTCGATCGCGATGCCGACGTTTGCAGCTACCTTGTTCGTCAGCGCCAGCCTGATGTTCTTCGTCGAACCGATGGTAGCCAAAATGGTGTTGCCAAAGCTGGGCGGCGCGGCAGCCGTCTGGACCACATGCCTTGTTTTCTTTCAAGCCACGCTGCTTCTCGGCTACGCTTACGCCCATCTGTTGACGAGACTTTCGCGCTCCGTCCAGATCATTGTTCACATTTGCGTTCTACTGCCGCTCGCGGCCACCGTATTGCCCTTGTCGCTCGGCGCCGACGCCCCGTCGGCAGAGCAATCCCCCGTCCTGTGGCTCTTGCTACGTCTCACCTTGACCTGCGGAATCCCGGTGTTCGTGATTTCGACGACCGCGCCGCTCCTCCAGCACTGGTTTGCGGATGGAAGTCATAAGCAAGCGCGCGATCCCTATTTCCTCTATGCTTTGAGCAACGCCGGCAGCCTACTGGCGCTGCTGGCATACCCCTTGTTGATCGAGCCCGAGCTCACGCTCGATCGGCAGTCTTGGCTCTGGTCGGCTGGGTTTGCCGCACTGGCTTTCGGCCTCGTCGCGTGCGCGGCGATCATGCTGTCGCAGAGGCGTACTGCGGACGCGCCGAAGCCAACCGCTGAAGCAGCCGCAACGGCGGGCACGCGGGATCGCCTGAGGTGGACGGCGCTCGCGTTCATTCCCTCATCCCTGCTTCTCGGCGTCACCCAGTACATCACGACCGACGTGGTGTCGGCGCCGCTGCTGTGGGTGATTCCGCTGACGCTCTACCTTCTGACATTCATTCTGGCCTTCGCGCGCCGGCCGCCATTGCCACATGCTGCGATGCTGCGCGCGCTTCCGATCATGTTGATCCTGGTCGCAATGACCAGTGGCACCAGCGGCAATTTGCTCCCGCTTCCGATTGCGCTGGCCTTCCACCTCGGATGCTTTTTCGTCGTTGGCATCGTCTGCCATGGTGAGCTAGCGAAACGACGGCCGCCCGCCGCTCAACTGACCGAGTTCTATTTCTTTCTCTCGCTAGGCGGCGTCCTGGGCGGCGTCTTCAACGCTCTGATCGCACCACTGATCTTCAATGGTGTATGGGAATATCCGCTGGTGTTGGTTGCGGCCTGCCTGATGCGGTCTCGGATGGTCTCCGAAGCGCGGCGCGGCCTGCCAATGGACTTCGCGCTGCCATTGCTGCTGTCGGCAGCCCTGATGATCGGCCAGCACGCCCTCACGTCGCTCGGTTCCGGGCCAGCGGCGGTTACCTTGCTCTACGCGCTATATGTCCTGCCGGCATTGGCACTCGTAAATTTCTCAAAACGACGCCTGCGTTTCGCGCTCGCGGTCGCAGTTCTGCTGTTTATGCCGGTCATGCCACAGAGCACTGGGCAGCAGATCGTCGCCAAGCGGAGCTTCTTCGGCGTCTACCGGGTCGAGCAGCTTTCTGATGCGGGCACGCCGACTCTCGTGCTCATGAGTGGCACCACGATGCACGGCGCAAAGAGCATGCTGCCGAACGAATCCATGCTGCCGATGACTTATTACAGCCCGGAAGGCCCGTTCGGGCGCTTCATCCGCGCACTGCCTCAGGGCGCGACACGCCGCCTTGCGGTGATCGGGTTGGGTAGCGGCGCCCTCGCCTGCTACGCCAAAGCCGGACAGAGCTGGACCTTTTACGAGATCGATCCCATCGTCGAGCGGCTGGCAAGAGAGCATTTCGAGTTCCTGGAAAAGTGCGCTCCAGGCTCGCAGGTCGTTCTCGGCGACGCGCGCATGACCATCGCCAATGCGCCTGACGGTAGCTATGACGTGCTTATCGTCGACGCGTTCAGCTCGGATAGCATCCCGATGCATCTGCTAACCCGCGAAGCCCTGACGCTTTACCAGCGAAAGCTGACGCCGGGCGGCCGCCTCCTGTTCCACATCAGCAGCAGGAAACTCGATCTTGCGCTGGTTGTCGGAGCTCTGGCAGCAGATGCGGGCCTGCCGGCGCGAACCCTTTTTGACCTTCCACCGCCAGGGACATCCACGTTCCGGCGCTCTGCAACGCAAGTGGCCGTCGTCGCCAAGCGCGAGGCCGACCTTGACTTCCTGTCAAAGGAAGACGGTTGGGAAGCGCTGCCGACCGCACCCTCTCAATATCTATGGACTGATCAGCGAGCAGATCTATTGCGGGTGATCAGATTTTGATGTTGCGAAGCGCGCGATCAATGATCGATTCCAGGGTCGAGCGGGACGCTCGTTCAGAGCCGCTTGATGCGCTCCGCGGCCTGGCCATTTCGATGGTCATCGCCTATCACTACTTCGCGTTCAAGTTCGGAATATTCGGCGTCAATCTGTTCTTCGTCCTGAGCGGTTTCCTGATCGGCGGCATTCTCCTGGATAGCCGCGAACAGCCCGGCTATTTTTCATCGTTCTATGGACGGCGCGCGTTTCGCATCCTGCCGCTGTATTGGCTCCTGCTGATGATCGCGCCGCCGGATCACTGGGGCTACTATCTGCTCTTCATCCAGCAAGCGGCGTGGCTGCAGTTCGGCTTTCCGGTGCATGAGCCGATCTTCGTCACCTGGTCGCTCGCCGTCGAAGAGCAGTTTTATCTGTTCCTTCCGATCCTGATTTTCTGCCTGCCGCGACGATGGCTGATCCGTGTGCTGTGGGCCGGCGTCCTGCTGGCTCCGGCCTGGCGCTGGATCTTCGATGCCTATTTGCCTCACCCATCCTGGCTGTCTCTGCTGCCAGGTCGGCTGGATGAGCTGTTCGGCGGCGTGTTGATTGCGTGTTTGACGCGCGGCTATTGCCGCTCCCGCACCACATGGGCAATCCTGGCCTTGATTGCACCGGTTTGCGACGTTGTTCATTTCGCGCTGGTCGGCTCCATCGCCGCTCTGTCGGTCGTGAGCTTTACGTGCTGCGTTGCGGTCTGGTCGGCCGCCGTCACGGAACGACCGGTGATGCTTCGTCCGCTGATCTGGATGGGGCGTCGCTGCTATGCGCTCTATCTATTCCATATGCTCGTGTACGCAGCGGTCCTTAAACTTGATGCTCCGTTCTCCGCATTCATCGCCCTTTTGACGACGTGCGCCCTTGCAGAGACGAGCTGGCGCGTGATCGAGGCCCCGCTCATCGGCTATGCAAAAAGACGATTCGCAAGAATGGACTCTGGACCAAATCGAATCATCGGCGCGGCTGTGATGCCGGACCGCTGAATTGACGGCCCGCTCCGGCTCGCCGTTGCTGGTCGCTCGCAGCCCGTCGCAGTCGGCACTCGCCCGGCGCTCCGGGCTGCCCGGGTTCGGAAGCGTCATGAAAACCAGGCGACGGTCGCGGGGCGATCAGCCTAGGGCTGATTGTTCGGCGGCCTTTCGATGAACTTCCGGCTGCCGTTGAGAAGCTCGAGGTTGTTGGCGATGACCGGATTACCCGGATCGAGCGAGTACGCCTTCTCGAACTTCCGCCGCGCGCCACCCAGATTGCCGCGCAGCATGAGGGAATAGCCCTGATCGTTGAGGATCTGGACGGTCTCGCCGCCAAGCCGGATCGCCTGCGCATAGGCCTGATCGGCAAGATCGAACCTGCGTATCCGATCATAGCTCGCCGCAAGCCCGACCCAGGCTGTGACATCCTTCGGCGACTTCTCGACGGCATCCTTGAAGTAACGCTGCGCTATTCCGTAATTGCCGCGATTGTATTGCTCCAAGCCCATCCGCACCGGCTCGTCGGAGGGATAGTATTTGACGTCGGTCGGCTCCTGCACCGGGTCTCCGCCCGGAGGATCCACGGGCGCGACGATCGCGGCCTCCCGCGTCGTGTAGTCGCAGGCCCCAAGGCCGCTCGCCAAGCAGCAACAGATCAACGCTGGCGCAAGACGATGCAATCCTCGCCCCGTTCCCCAAGTCCAGCGCATCTCTTGCACCATTCGAAACATCATCGCGAAACTACCTACGAAAAACGGACGGCACGACCGAAACACTGAGGTCAGCGCCAGGAACTAACGTCGCATTCCCCTCCGAGCCCCTGCCCGACGCGGGATTGATCGACAAGTCGACATCCCAACGGCGAATGCCCAAGAGGCCGAGCCCTTCAGCTCATTACCTGTTGCCCCCCACACCGACGGCGACCGATCCTCCGGTCCCTGCTCCCAATCCGGTCGTGTTGACGTTCTGAATTGTGGTGACGGGGGGCGCTTGGCCCATCGCCTTGGTCGGATCGCTCATGTCGGGCAGTTGATCGACCGGCCGCGACGTGGTGCCGTAACGCTTCACAGCCTCACCGGTACGCCGCGCGTCATACGCGATCCTGCGATCACCGACATAGGCCGGCCACGGGTGGATCGTGTGCGTAGCGGCGTTGACCTCTTTGGCATTGCCGGCGCTCATCGTGATGGTGTCGGAACGCTGGACGTAGCGGTCCATCTCGTCATGCCCGTACACGCCGTAGCAGCCGCCGAGCAGGACGGGGGCGAGCAGCGCCAGGTATCTGATGGTCATCTCTCGCCTCCTCTAATTCAGGGTTTTCACGACCGGCTGGTTCGCACCAACGGCAGCCGGTGGCGGAACAGGTACGACCGCATTGGGCGCGATGATGTGGCCATAGGGACCCTTCACATCGCCGCCGGAATTGACGTAGTCGTCGTAACGCTTGCGCACTTCCATCTGGCCATTGAGGAAGAAGTCGACGTCATTGGCCGGCAGGCGGGAATCGAGCGGCGATGCCAGCTGCTGGCCGGGTGCTGCCGGCGCGACCAGGCGCGGCGTCACGATGATGACGAGGTCGGTTTCCTGCTGCTGGTAGGACTTGCTGCTGAACAAGGCCCCAAGCACCGGCACCGAGCCGATCCAGGGCAATTGCGAAACGTCCTGCTGGTTGCGGGTCTGCAGCAGGCCGGCGATGGCAAAGCTCTGGCCGTCACGCAACTCGACCGTGGTGCGCGCGTCGCGGCGGGTCAGTGACGGAACAGTGGTGCCCTGGATCGTCACCGCATTGGAGAAGTCGAGCTCACTGACCGAGGGCTCGACACGGAGGTTGATCAAGCCGCGCGAGAGCACGGTTGGAACGAAGGCGAGCTCCACACCGAACTTCTTGTAGTCGATCGACACGGTCGGAAAGCCGGATGTCGACTGGCTCGGGACCGGCACCGGGAATTCGCCGCCGGCCAGGAAGCGCGCGGCGTCACCGGAGAGCGTGGTCAGGTTCGGCTCCGCCAGCCGGCGCGCGAGACCTTTGGTTTCCAGCGCGGTAATCAGCAGGTCCACCGAACTGCCATTGCTGGTCCTGAGAATGCTGGTCAGCAGGCTTCCGAACGGCGCCGGAGACACGCCGCCGGCCGAGCCGACAAGCGTGCCGATCGTTCCAAGCACAGGAAGGCTCCCTGTGGGAGCGGCACCGACCGCATCGCCGCCCGCACCCAAGGGGCCATTGGCGGTATTGATACCGCCTATGGGAGTTCGGCCAGCAGCTACGACGCCGCCCAGCCCTGATTTGCCAATATTTGTGCCGTTGGCGTTGGCCGCCATAAGGTTCACGCCGAGGTCGCGTCCCGCCGACCGGCTGACCTCGAGGAAGCGAACCTCGAGCATCACCTGCTGCGGTGCAGCAACGCTCATCGCATTGACGACGATGCCGCCCTGGGGAACGCTACCTTGGGCAATCGTCATCGCCCGCTCGGCAGAGACCGCATCGGCGGCCATTCCGCTCAGCACCACCTGGCCTTCGGATGCAGACACGCGAATGCCCCGGGTACCGGTGCCGTTCTGGATGTTCTGCTGCAGATTGCCGATATCGACCGTCACCTCGACATCGAGAATGCCGATCTGCTTCATCGAGCTGTCGAACAGGATGACGTTGGTGGTGCCGGTCTTCTTGCCCTGGACGTAGATAAGGTGGTCGCTCAGCGACTTCACGTCGGCGATATCGGGCGAGCCTGCCACGATCGACGCAAACGCCGTATCGACCCTGAAGGTGCGTGACTTGTTGATGGTCACCCTGACACGCTGGACGTCGCTCATCTCGCTGACGAAGATGCCGCCGGACGACGAAGCCCGCCGCTCCGCGGCCGCCGCAAGATCGGTGGAATGAAACAGGGCAATAGCAGCGCCAAACACCATCGCGCTCAAGGCGACCAGCCCAAGTCCCGCATCACCCGAAACGCGACTTCCCATCATGCCAATCCCCTTCGCCGCGTCTCCGCGACGATCCCCCGTAAACCTACGGCCTCGGCGTCCCGATCACTCCAGTTCGTCCACCACGCCGTAGAGCTTACAGTCTGTCCGACTACAAATCGTTACTCACGAAATTCGCATTCCCCGGCGCGCTGAGCTGTCGCATCCCCACTCGCCAGACCGCTAATGGCGGCTCCAGATAATCCCCCGCCGCGCGCCCTGATTGCAAGGAAAGAGCCCTGCCGGGCCGTGCCGCCCCCTGAGAAAACTCCCGGATGTTGCCAGCGCGCACCACTTCCGTAGCCCGCCTAGGCTATTCCTTGCCCGCCCGACGGCGAGGCTGTCCGGGCAGCTGCCCGCCCCGGACAAACCAGCTCGAATCAGCCCAGCGAATCGGACTTTTCAGAACGGAATTTTGGTGGTCACGCTGGGCGCGTTGAGCGTGGTGCCCCAGATCGGCATCAGCATCTTGAAGCTGGGTGAAGATGCCGTCACGACAATCGGACTGGTTGCCGTCGCCGGGGCGTTCAGTGTCGGTGTGTAACCATTAGCATACAGGAACGGGGCCACGGCCTGTTTCGCCGCATCCGTCGGCAGCGGATCACCACCGCAACTGGATGGAGTATTTTTGCTGATAACGGCGGTGCTATAACAACCAATCATGATCGTCCGGGCGCCCGCATTCGCGAGCGAACGCAACGATTGCAGGGTGATCGCATAGCGCGCCAGATCGAAGATTGCGAAGATCGCGAGACACAGCGGGACGAAGACGAGACAAAACTCCAACGCTGCCACACCGCGCTGATCGAGCCGCCTCATCACTGCACCAACTGCACGTATTGCGGCGGACTCTTCACCTGCACTTGGGTCGGGCAACCAGAGCTGTCGAGAGTAGCATTGCCGTTGAACGCGACCGACGCGGCGATCAACTGGCCGCAGCTTGTTCCATTGCCCATGCTGATCGTCGGATTACCCTGAAATGTCACGGCCGCGTTTGGTGCGTAAATGGTTCCTGTCAGGTTGATGTTGCTATTTCCGCCAAATTGCACGGCCGCCGCCGAAGCGTCGTACATGGACATGTACTGGAATAGGCTGGCAGAAGACTGAAGGGCCGCAGGAAGCGACGAAGCACTCGGCGCAGCCGACGGCCCTGCAATGGTAATCACCGCATTCCCCTGGTTGTTGATTGTCGCCCCTGGCAGGAGAATGAAGATAGCCGTACCCGAGATCGTGGGAGTACCTGTGATTTTCAGAGTACCCGAGATGAAGTAAACGCAGACGGATGCGGACGCCGGGCAGCCCGTGTTCCCGCCGGGGGACAGATTCTCGGCCGTGTTGCCTGTGATGTGGAGATTATTGTTCGTGCATGGGGCGGCGGCCGTGTAAGCGACGAGCATGCTTGCGTTGCAAACCCCATTTGTTTGAAGACCGCATGTTGCGGGGAGGGTCGGATTCGCTCCACACAACGTGGTGAGGGCGGTATCAAGGGCGGTGTAGGGGTTTTGAACCGGCTGCTGATAAAGGAAAGCCTTATTGCAGAACGTTGTGCTCCCCGTGCAACCGCCCGCAGCAGACAATGGGCCGGTGAGGGTCATGCCGCCGCCAGTGAAGTCCAATGCGTTGTTGGCCACGCTGTCCGAAAACATGCCGCAATTCTGCGCATTGATGTTGGGGCTCCCCTGGAAGCTCAGAGAGCCCGACAAGGCCAGGACGCATGGTGGATTTGGCGCCACCAGATTGATCTTGGCAACGGCTATCGCGCCGATGGTTACGTTGTTGAGCCCAAGGAATTTCGCAAGATACGCTGGCTGTGTCTGGCTGACAGTGGCCTTGACGTAGGTGCCGGCGGTGCCGCCCCACGTCGCCAGCGAAGCGATCTGGACGTTCTGCGAGACACCGCTCGGAAGGCTCGTCGAGCATTTGGAGCCAACATAGGAGGTATCGCCCGAATTGCAGAACGTATTCTGCGCAGCAGACTGCTTGCCACGAGAGTCGACCGTACCCGTCGCGGTGCAGGTGGATCCGGAAGCCAGGCAGGCGGCTTGCAGGCCGCCGGAATAGGCGGCCGCATCGGCCGCATTCTGCGCGCGCTGCTGGGTGACGTACCAGGACCCCGCCTCACCCCCAAGCGCGAGCGCGCCGATCAGCGGAATCATCGCGATCACGGTTGCGAATGCAGCCGATCCTCGGCGGCAATGGAGCACGTTACGCATGGGACACTCCTATTGAAACCGTTCGGTATAAGGCAACGTGAATGTACAGGAATTGGTATTGCCACTGGTGCACAACACCGACCTCAGCACGATCGGCGCCAGCGTGACGGTCGTGCTGTAGGAATAGTATTTTGGCGACCCGGTGTTACCGGTGGCGCACAGCGTCACGCTGTCGCCACACATCACCTGGACGACTGAAATGGGGTAACGGGAATCGGCCTTGTTGCGTGCGGTCGTCGACCATGTCGAAGTGCTCGTCACATCTGTCGGCGGCGAATACTGGATCGACTGCCCGAACGCGCGCAGCGCCTCCCAGGCGGATGAATACTGGTAATATGCGATCCCGAGATCAGCGAGCGGCACAAGAACAACCAGAATCAGGAAAAGGTAGACGCTCGGCATCTCGAACGCGACGGCGCCGCGCTGATCCGCGATCAGCGAGCGCTTGAGGCTCATACGTTTTTCCCTGCAAGGCATGGTCACTCACCAAACGTAGGGAATCAATCTCCAGCGCGATGCTTCGTAGCTGGAATATTCAGGAAGAGTGCGCCGAAGCACGTCCTCCTCGTAGAGGATCCGGCTAACCTGGATGCCGATGTGCAGGAACAGCCAGGCCACGGTCATCCAGCTCAGGTGCTGCAGCACGACTCCAAGGAACACGATCTCTTCCGATAGGTAGAGAGGGTGCTTGATCCACCGGTAAGGACCGGACTGCACCACCGAGCGTGCCTGCGGCACCAGACTGAACGAACGCCCCAGATGCCGGACGGTGGCGAGGATCATGATCATGCCGATCAGCACGCAAACCGTGGACGCCAGGTTCAGCAATGCCCCATCGGTCCTGTCGAAGAACGTGATGGTCCATGGCCAATAGGTGCCGGCGAATGCCGCGATCCGTGGCAGCAGGCCTTCCGCCTGCGCCTTGGCGGGTCCCCGGGTGAGGATCAGCAGCGCCAGCATCAGATAGAACACCGCCACGCAGAGGCTCGACACCAGCGACGTCCAGGGCTCGCCGGTCATCGTTCCGAGCTTGAGCGTGACGACGAGTCCCAGAAGGAGAAACCACGCGCTGCCCAGCAACCGGGTTACCCGATCGTAAGCCAGGCTTGCCGGCAATGTCATTGTACTTGCACTCATGGCTTAGTGACCGAGGTTGGAGAACGTACGTGTGAGGTGGAGGAACGGGCTTCCGCCCAAGATGACGAACATCGCGGGGAGCAGGAACAGCACCATCGGAACAGTGAGCTTGGCGCCCAATTTGTGCGCTCGCTCTTCGAGCTTTGTGATGCGCTCCCGGCGCAAGTCGGTCGCGATGCTGCGCAGGGCCTGGCTCAGCGGCGTGCCGTATTGCAGGCTTTGGCTGACCATGGTGCCGAAGCGACGCAGACCCTCCGAGGTCGCAGCAAGCTTCTCGAACGCGTCAGCGCGGCTCGGCAAGACCCGGAGATCATCAAGCAGACCGTGCAACACATGAGCGATCGATGGATTGGTCTCCCGCATCTCGTCCGCCACGCGTTCCAGCGCGCTTTCCAGACCCATGCCCGCTTCGCTGCAGACGACAAGCAGGTCGATCATATCGGGCGTGCCCATTCGAATCGCCGAATCGAAGCGCCGCTTCAGGATCATTAGAATCACGCGTGGGCCCACGATTCCGAACGCCAGGCCGAGGAACGTGAAGATCATCACGTCGCTGAACGGCCTTCCCAGAATTTGCGCGACACAGAACCCTGCGATCGGAAGCGCAAAACTGCTGACCGTCTTGAAGCCGATCCAGATCGGCAGCGTCCGATAATGATTGAATCCTGCCGATTGCAGGACCATCCGCAACTGGCCCAGATTTTCCTGACCGTAAAAGCGCCTGTAGCGCATGCCGACCGATGAAAGCCAGCTGATCAGGTCCTTCGGCGAGGCCGATCGATCGGGGATGCCCAGCACCGCATTCGACACCCGCGTGTCCAAGGCGCGGAGATGGACCTCACGGATGATCAACAGGAAGGTCGCAGCCGCGACTGCGACGGCGAGAACCGCCAAAGCGACACCGGCCGTCATAGCGAGGTTTCCCTTCTGACCATCCAGCGGATCACGAAATGCCCCATCAGGACCGAACACGCCGCGTATGCGAGCAGCACGTTTCCTTCCGGATCGAACAACAGCAAATCGATCGACTGCGGATTGATCCAGTAGAGCAGCCCGCCGACAATCACCGGGGCGAACGTCAGCGCACGCGAGGAAAAAATGACCTCTCCCGCCAGCGCTTTCGCACGGGCCGCCAGAGCAACCCGCTGACTCACCGTCTCACCCAGTGTCTGCAGCGTTTCCGCCAGACTGCCTCCGGTCTTCAATTGCACTGCTAGCGTGACAGCAAACATCGCGTATTCCGGTACTTGCGTCCGCCGATAGACGTCTTCCACGGCTTCCTCGGGCGACCTGCCCAGATTCAATTCGCTACAGACGATGGCAAACTGCCCGGATGTCGGTTGCGGCATTTCGCGGGCGATGGTGCGGAACGCTTCGTTGACGGGCAGCCCCGATCGGACGGTACTCGTCACCAACTGGATCGCGTCGGGAAGTTGCTGGAAGAGTTGATTTGCAAGGCGCCGTTGTTGCCAACCAAACAGACCACGCACGACCAGGATGGCGACGACCCCAGCCGCAATACCCGCCTTCAGGCCAGAGAACTTGAGCAGCTCGTTGAGATAGAGGACTCCCATCGCTGCGAATGCGGCCGCAAGCAGCACATAGACCGGGCGCACAGTGTACACCATCTCAGCGCGGTAATTGGCAAGGCGATCCAGCATATTCCAACGTGAAGCCTTGGCCGCGCGACGGATAGACACCAAGGTTGCCGCTTCAGCTCTCGGCAGAGCAATCTCGAGCTGGCGGTCCATACGCCGCTCTCGCGAATCGAGCCACAGCGTATTTGCCGTGGCGCACAGCAGAAGCACAAGAACGATGACCAAGGGTATCGACATCAGATCTGCCTCATCGCCTCGGCCCAGGCTCGATCAAGCCCATAATAGACAAGGCGGCTCTTGAATTTCGGGATCGCGTTGGTGGACTTGTAAGTGCCCGATATCCGCCCGTGAACATCCTCGTCCTTGTACTCGAAGAGTGCAATGTCATTGGTGGTGATCACTTCGCCCTCCAGGCCGATCACCTCGCTGACCTGGACGATGCGCCGTTGCCCGTCTCGCATGCGCTCGACCTGCACGATGAGGTCCAGGGCGGCGACGATCTGAGCGCGGATTGCACGCGACGGCAGATTGACTTGTCCCATCTGCACCATGTTTTCCACGCGGGTCAAAGCATCGCGCGCACTGTTCGCGTGCACGGTGGAGATTGATCCATCATGGCCGGTGTTCATCGCCTGCAGCATGTCGAATGCCTCGGCGCCGCGCACTTCGCCCACGACGATGCGGTCTGGCCGCATACGCAGCGCGTTCCACAAAAGGTCGCGCTGTGTCACCTGCCCCGTACCTTCAAGGCTAGGCGGGCGTGTCTCCAGGCTAATCACATGCGGCTGCTGAAGCTGGAGCTCCGCAGCGTCCTCGATCGTGACGATGCGCTCGCTGTGGTCGATGAACTGACTCAAGGCGTTCAGCAGCGTCGTCTTGCCGGAACCGGTGCCTCCGGAGACCAGGACGTTAAGCCGGCAGCGGGAGGCGATCTCGAGCAACTGCCCAAGCGCCGCGTTCATCGTTCCGTTTTCGATCATCGCGGCGATGTTGTAACGCCGGCTCGGGAACTTTCGGATAGAGATGCAGGGGCTATGAAGTGCCAGCGGCGGCAGGATGATGTTGACGCGGCTGCCATCAGGCAGACGGCAGTCTACCATCGGGCTGGATTCGTCGACGCGGCGGCCGACCTGCGAGGCGATTTTCTGCGCGACTGCGGCGATGTGGTCATTGTCGCGAAATCGAACCGCGACCCGCTCGAGCTTGCCGGCCCGCTCGACGTAGACGTTGCTCGGTCCGTTGATCATGATGTCGTTAATCGTCTCGTCGAGCAGAAGCGGACGAAGCGGTCCGTAGCCGGTCATGTCGTCCGCGATTTCCTCTGCGAGGAACAGCTGCTCACGGCCCGACAGCTCCAACCGCTCCTGGTTGGCGATACCGTGGATGATTTCCTCGATCTGCCGCCGCAAGACGTCGCGGGAGACGGTCGTGGCAATCGCGGGCTCGATCTGCTCGATCACCCGTTCGCGCAGCGACGCCGGCATCACCGGATGGTGCGAAGGCTCTTCATGCTTCGGCGCCGGCGCAAACAGGCTGGGTGCCGGTGACGCCGCGCTCGGCTCCGCCGGCGGCAAGGGCGGCGGGACCGGATGCACACTTGGCTCCGGTGGCGGCGCGACCAGCACCGCTCCAGGCATCCGCACCGGCATTTCGTCTGCTCGCCTGCCGAACTTTTTCATAGCCCGAGCCACCTCTTCCACCCAGACCTTTTCATGGAGCCGACGCCTGTGATCTCTCGTACGATCGGGGCGAGGTGACGCCGCAGCCTGGATACGTGTTTCAGCGCCGGAACGCCGAGATTGACCGCCTGGGTCATTCCCTTGCCGAGATCGGGGATGATCATGTCCGGCTCGGCGCCCAGCGCCTTGACGATCGTCGCCCTGGGCAGACCGCCGGCGCGGTCAGCGCGATTGAGCAGGGTAAACACGCGATCCTTGCCCGCGATGTTGGTGACGGCGTTGCGAAGCGCGTGGGCATTGCGCAGACCGGTTACTTCGGCCTCCAACAGCACCAGCACATGACGGGACATCTGAATGACCGGATATATCGATGCCGGGAACGGCACCGGCACATCGACAACGACGTAGTTGAACCGCTGACGGAGCAGGCCCAGCACGTGCCGCACGCCGGCTTCGGTGATGTCGAGCTTGGCATCGAGCTCCTCATCGCCGGAAATCAAGCAGACTCGATCATTCACCTCGATCGCCGCACGCTCGAGAAACAGCGTGTCGGCCCGCATCGGGTTTTCAAGGGCGATGCGGAGGCCGGGTCCAGGACGAACACCCAGCATCACCGCGGTCTCGCCGCCCTGCAGGTGCAGGTCGAGCAGTGCGACCTTGGCCTTGGTGGTTTCGGCCAGTTGCAGCGCGAGGTTGATCGCGACGCTCGTGGCTCCAGCACCGCCCTGCGCCCCACAGATCGAGACCACGTGTCCGCCGCGATCGTTCTGGGCGGGCGCGACGTCGCCGACTAGCTTCGGACGCAGCTGGTCGAGCACGATGTCCCTGGTGATCGGCGTTGGAAGGTATTCGGTAAGGCCGATCTCCATCAGCTCGCGGTAGAAGGTGATCTCCCGGTTGTCGCCGATCAGGGCAACCTTCACATCGGGCGGACAGACACTGGCCAGACGTTCCAGTTCAGTAAAGGGATCATCCATCCCGCTGATGTCGGTCACCAGCGCGTACAGATCGGTGTCGGTCTCGAGCATTCGTGTCGCATGGCGGATGGTGCCACGCCGGATCACCAGATTGCTGCCGTCGAGACCCTTGCGAAGAGCCGCAGCGCTCAACTCGTCGTTCACGAAGCAGACGATACGGTTGCGCGCAACAAGGGACGTCGTCTCTTCGGGTGAGTCCACCACTGCCATGTTCACACTCATCAACGTTTCTCCGGCGTCTTGCCAACGTCACTTGCCGCCGCTGTGGTCTGGCGGTCAAAGTCGGATGGCCCATCGCAACCAGCACGGTCATCATCTGCATCCTGTTTCCTCACCGAATACTGCTTGACCCCGCTACCGGAATAGATCGCCACTGTCGTGCTCTGGCCGGCGACAGCGCTCTGGCGCGCCAGCTCGGGCGACACATCGCAGCTGGATGTCGCACCCGTGTCGGCCTTGTCCCACTGCTCGGCCGCAGCTCGGACGACGAGCGAGAGCGTTCCAAGCTGCTTTGCAACGGCAACCTTCTTGACCTGCTCCGGCTTGAGCTCCAACGAAACGGTTTGCGCCGTCTTGCCTACGACAGCATTGCTGACGGGGCGCCCACCTTGTGCAATCTCCTGATCGATCGCGATGACGCGCACATTGGACAGAACGGTTTCGCTGACTGCTCGCCGCACCGGATCCGCCTTCTCGAACACCTGGGTCAACACTACGTCGACATTGTCGCCCGGCCTGATCAGACCCGAGACGCCAGTCTCCTCGTCGACCTTGATGCTGATCGCGCGGCTGTCAGGCGCCAGAACGCTGGCGAGGAAGCCACGATCCTTCGGACGCAGGATGTCCTCCAGAGTAATGGCGCTGCCAGCGTCGACGAACCTGCGAACCAGAGAACCGGGAAGTCCGGCTTTAGAATCAGGCGTTTCGAGGATCGCCCCTCCGGGGACACGGTTCGGCGCCGCCTGGCGCACGGCGAAATCTTCGTCCCGCGCCAACGTCCCCTTCGACAGCGGACGCGTCGCAACGAAGTAGCCGACGGTCGCAGGCGCGGCCGCCGGCTTTTCCGCGACCACCTCCGCGACAACCGGATCTTTCGGCTGGTTGACGTTGTAGGCAATGATCCCGAGTGCCGTAGCCGCAAGCAACAGCACCATGATGATCGAGACGCGCAAAGCGGACGACATGTCAAAATCCTTTGCTTAAAATAGCCCAGATACCGCCGCATGCGATGGCGACCCCGTAGGGTAGCGGTGCATGCCTCAAATGACGCCAGCGCTCGACCGCATAGACCCTTCGCGCAAGCGACGATCCGGCGGGCGCCAGCCGCGGGTATGGCAGGCGGCGCATCATCAAATGCACTGCGGCCAGAGCGCCACCGGCCAATGCAGTTACGGTCAACAATTCAATCACGCCGGCCAGCGGGAGGCCGAGCGCCAGGGCAACCAGCAATTTGACGTCGCCGCCGCCAATCATTCCGCGCTGGTAGATCACGAACAGCACCAGAAACAGGATTGCAGCAACGATCAACGACTGGCCAATCTGCATCGGGCCGGCCAGTTGACCAACGATCCCAAGGAACGCCAGCGCCAGACAGATTTCGTTTCGGATCAATCGTGTCGCGATATCGATCGTTGCGACGTACAACAACAATGCGATTGCCAGACACGAGGTCGTGGTCGCAATCCAATTCATAAAATATAGCCTCGAGAATGGTGGGGGGCATAAAATGGTGCCCCCCTCCCGTAGCGCGGTCTTCGCCGATTAAGCAGAGACCGCGTTAGTGACTGAGGTAGTGATGGTGGTAATCGCACTGGTCAGCGCAGCACCAATACCACTCGCAGTGCTTGTACCGAACGCGGCAGCGACTGCAGCCACGATGCAAGCGGCCACGATCACGTACTCGAACGACACGACGCCGTCCTTGTCCGCGCGCAGACGCAGCAACGCTTCACTGGCCCTGATATAACAACGCAACATGGAGAGAACCTCCTCTACCTTGCCGACATCGCAATCCGGTTGAAGACTGTTGGCAGAAAGACTCTGCCAACGCCGTCAACGTTCGGATTAGGCCGAGACCGCGTTGGTGACGGAGGTGGTGATCGTGGTGATCGCGGAGTTCAGCGCCTTGCCGATACCGGACCCGGTACCGGTTCCGAATGCCGCAGCGACGGCGGCGACGACGCAAGCGGCGACGATCACGTACTCGAACGACACAACGCCGTCCTTGTCCGAGGCGAGACGCTTGAAGGCTTCGGTGGTCTGGATGTAAAGCTTCAACATAGGAAAATATCCCTTTTACGATGAATTTACGCAATAGGTTGGCGGGCAAAATCCAGTGCCAACTAATTTTTCTTATAATCTGTCGCGAGAAAGCTGTCGATTGGTAATCGTTTATTAACCCTACCGGCGTAGCGGCTGGCACCCTCTTTAGGCTGGATGCTCCGAGGAAACGCACGAAAACCCCTTAAATTATAGGGTTTTTGCATTTCGCGACATTTCAGTTTGGCTGCTCCGTGCGAATACGGTGATAGCGCCCAAGCGACACCGACGAAGCTGTCGCGAGACCGAGGTCGAGGGCGACAGCGTCATAATTCGGCTCCACAAGGTACCCGTCGATCGCCATTTGCAGGATCACCCGTCTCAGTAACAGGTCCCGGAGTCCCCTCCGAGCCGGCCGCAGCTCTCTGGGTTGGATTGTCGCCATTGCGTAACTGCCAGCGGCGGCTTGCCTGCGTCCGCCGACGGGGCCGGTAGCCTGCCGCGCTCTTCGTCTAGGAGCTGCGAAGGAACCTTCTGGATCTGAACGTTCCGCTCGAGCAGGGAAATTGCCTTTGCTTGAACCTGCTCTGCCAACGCTTTGCGCAGGGCGTTCTCCCGATCGAGCAGCTCTGGAAACGGCAATAGCGGCCGTACGAGCTCGGTCGCCTTGATCACGCCTGACGCCTTTCCCCGCGTCTGCGCGACGGCGCCGGTTGGCGTCTAACAAACGCACGCTCCCGCTTGTCGGCACATTGCATCCGTGCGAGGCCGGGCTTGCTCGCCTAAGCGGCGCCGGATGATCTTCCCTCCGCGGGCCTAATCTGGATCGCTCCGAATCCTCCCAATACAATAGCACGACAGGCTAGAGGTGGCGCCTGTGTTCACACAGCGTCGTTTCAAATACGAAATGAGTGCCTGATCTGCCTCAGCATGGCCAGCGTCGCGTCGGTGTACCGACCATACGTGAGATACTGATCTACTTGCGATGCTCCAAGCACCACGAGTGCGGCTATCGCGAAGCCCTTGATCATAGTGGGCCTCTCCTACGAAAGAGACCGCCAACCTGGCTGTCCAGAGTTTCAGTTGTGTTGAAACTTTGCTGCCGCTGCTTGCGACCTACCTGCAATAAGTGAATGCTGGCCGAAAACGGTAACCAGAGCCTTAAGCGAGCGCGGAGTCGGTCTAAGTTCCAGGAAAAAGCTCTACGGGCACGACCTGTATGCCAGCTAAGGGCGAGCTCGCCGGACATTGCTCTCCCGCTTTTTTGGTTGCGTGGCGAAAACGGACCCAGCGCTCTCCGCTGCGTTCGGTCTCATAGGCTGCTATGGCAATCGATGGTTCGCGTTCCGAAGTAGAGCAGCCTTAACCAAGGTTGGGCCGAGGCGTAAGCAGAACCTGCTCTTCACTTACCTGTCTCACCGGATCTGGCTGGCCAGCTTGCGCCAGTGGTAGCCACGCTTTGCGACGTCCTCCCGGATTTCTTCGCTCACCGATCGCACGGTGCGCTTCCTTTTGCGCCAATTTCCGCCCAAGTTCGAAGGAATGGGAAGTCCGCGTCGGATAACCAGCAGATCGTTCTTCCCACTCAAGTATACATCGTACATGAGAGCGCCCTGTTGCGGGGAGCAACATAAACCTATGCAGGGCATCGTTGGTGGCACGGGTGCCACAGCAATTTCAAAACTAATGTGTCGGGGCCAGTTAACTAGAACTTCGAGGGATGCGTCCAAGGCTCACTTCTGCCGGAACGCGTGATTGAACGACATCACCAGCGGCCCCACGATGTAGTCAAACGCCGTTCGCTGAACCGTCGGGATCATGACCGTTGCCGGCATACCCGGGTAAAGGCGAACGTTGGGCATGGTCGCCAGCTCGCCCTGGTCGATCCGAACGAAGGCCGTGTAATAGGGATTGTTGGTCTTGGGATCCGTCAAGCGGTCCGCCGAGACCTGAATGACGTCACCATGAATGATCGGGACGATCCGCTGTTTGTAAGCGGTCAGGTGAACTTCCGCGCGCGTGTTTGGATGCACGTCGCTGATATCCTCGACCGCCACCTGCGCTTCGATTGTGAGCGAATCCTCGTCGGGCACGATGTCCAGGATCTTGTCGCCGCGTTGGATCACGCCTCCTACCGAAAACACGCTCAGCCCAACCACGCGTCCGGTATAGGGAGCACGAATTTCCATCCGGCCGAGCACGGCTTTGGCGTTCGTCGCCTTCGGGATGACCTCCAGGAGCTTGGCTTGCGTATCGCGCAAATCCTTCGTGACGTCGGTCATCCGATCGTTGTCGAACTGGGCAATCTGCTGCTCCTGCTCGGCGATCGCCTGGCGGGCCTTGGCGATGTTGGCGTTTGCATCGGCGATCTGGCCTTCGAGACCGTACGCCGTCCGCTCCAGCTGCAGGATGCGGGGACGGGCGATCAACCCGCGTTCGACGAGCGGGGCGATGTCTTTGGCTTCCTTGCGTACTGAGTCGATCTGGTTGGTGAACGATTTCACCTGCGCTTCCCCGCCAACGATCTGGGACCCCAGCTGGTTGATCTTTTCACGGACGACGCTTCTTTGTCCTTCGAGCGACGCCCGGCGGCTGTCAAACTGACTGAGCTGCCCGTTCCAGACGCTTTTGAAATAGGGATCGTCAGAGCGTGCCATCAGATCCGGCGGCATGACCAGCGCGGATCCATGGTCGAGCTCGGTCAGAAGCCGGACTTCCGTTGCGCGCAGCACAGCATATTGCTGCGTCAGCACCTCGAATTCCGCGCGAGCCTGGGTCTCGTCGAGAACGATCAGCAGATCGCCTGCGAGGACCCTGTCGCCTTCCCTGACATGCAATTCCTTGACGATGCCGCCATCAAGGTGCTGGAGGCTCTTGCGGTTGCCGTCGATCTTCACGACCGCGTTGGCAACTACCGCACCGTTGAGCGGCGCAGTCACGGCCCAGGTACCGATCCCGCCGAAAAAGACGGCGATGATCAGCCACCCCGCTATTGCGACCTTGCGAATGGAGTCGTTTGGCGATCCATCCTTGTTGGCGCGTTTTGTTCCGCGTGGGGCAGCGGCGGGACGCATCGACAGATCTGTGACATCAAGCAATGTCATGACTTCTCCTAACCGGTCGCTCCCCGAACTGCAGGAACCGGCACAGGCCGCGTGAGGCGCGCAAGGATTTCGCTCCGCGGTCCGAACATCTCGGCCACGCCTTCGCGCAACACCAATATCTTGTCGACCACGCCGATGGTGGCCGGCCTATGCGAAATGATCACCACCGTGGTCCCGCGCTTCTTCAGCTGCGTGATGCAGTCGGCGAGCGCCGCATCGCCCTCGGCATCAAGGTTCGAGCTCGGCTCATCGAGCACGACCAGGCTTGGATTGCCGTAGACCGCGCGTGCGAGGCCGATGCGCTGGCGGTAGCCTCCGGACAGGATCGCGCCGCCTTCCCCGACCTGAGTATCGTAGCCATCGACGAGCCGCAGGATCATCTCGTGCACGTCGGCCATTCGCGCCGCCAGAATGATGTCCTTGTCGTCACCGTCCTTGAACCGACAAATGTTGGCTGCCACCGTATCGGCAAACAGCTCGATATCCTGGGGCAGATAGCCAAGATGCTCGCCGAGCGACGACCTGATCCAGCTCGAAACGTCGGATCCGTCGAGGCGAACGGCCCCTGCGGATGGCGCCTGAACGCCGACAATATGACGCGCGAGCGTGGATTTGCCGGCGCCAGAGGGGCCAATGATCCCCAGGACTTCACCCGGTTCGATCTGGAAGGTGACTCCGCGCAGAATGGGCTTCGACGTTCCAGGCGCAGCAAAGGACAGCGCTTCGACGGAAATACGCCCTTCGGGCCGCGGCAGCGTCAGTCCTGTTTCGCGCGGCGGGTTGGCCGCCAACAGCTCGCGCACCCGCAGGAATGCGCCGCGGGCCGAAACGAGACCACGCCAGGATCCAACGATCTGTTCGATCGGCTGCAACGCGCGGCCAAGCAGGATGCTGGCGGCAAACATGGCACCAGCGGTGGTGAGCCGCTCGATCACCAGATAGGCGCCGAGACCGAGAATCAAGGATTGCATCGACAGCCGCAGGAAGCGGATTAGGCTCTGCATCGTGGCCGCGCGATCGCTTGCGGCGACTTGGCGCTCAAGCATTCGGTCGCGGTCCCGGCCCCATCGCTTCAGGAGGCCGGCGGTCATCCCCATTGCGCGCACCACTTCCGTATTGCGCAGACTCATCTCGGTGAAACTGTAATTTCGATTTGCCGCCTCGCTGGATTCGGAAAGCGGAGGCTTTACGATCCATTCGTTGAGAAGGGCCATCAGGACCAGGATGATCGTGCACCCAAGCGCAAAAGCGCCCAGCAACGGGTGCAGAGCGAAAATCACCGCGATGTATATCGGCGACCACGGCAGATCGAAGATAGCGTGAATTCCGGATCCGGTGATGAACTGGCGGAACGTATCAAAATCACGCAAGAGCTGGCTGCGCGCGCCGCCGATTTTTGCCGAATGGTCGATGATTGCGGTCATCACCCGCGGCGCGATCTTGCGATCGAGGCGAATGCTGGTGCGCGTCAGCACGCGTGCGCGTACCGCATCGAGCCCCGCGAGCGCCATGAACGCCAGCAATAGCGCCAGCGTCAGCATCAACAGCGTGACCTCGCTGGCGCTCGAGATCACGCGGTCATACACCTGCAGCATGTACAGCGGACCGGCCAGGTAGAGCAGGTTAATAGCCAGGCTGAATATGGCTGCAGTGACAAAATAACCTTGGCAGGCTTGCAGCGCCTGCCGCATTTCGTCCGCTCTTTTCCGAAGGGTACTCACGCGGAACCTGGCCGGAGCCATCCCTTAAAAATGATGACTGACAGCCAATAGGCGGCAGTCAAAAGGTCCAAGTAAATCAATTATCCAATCTATCCTGCTTAGCATGGCCGGCGGCTGCGCCAAAGCCGCTGCCGACCCAAAAAAGGCAGGAGGGTAAACTTCCGGGGTTCGGCTTCTCCCCCGATCATTTTCCTCCCCCGTGAAGTTCACGCCCCTCAGGCGATGTGGTGCGGATCATAGGTGATCACCGTACCGTTCGTTGTGTCAGCCTTCTCGGCAAACCCGGCCGGATCGTATTGACCGAGCAGGACGATGCTCGCCGTGTGAGCGCCGTCTGACACCGTCAGGGTGCCGCCGGTCCCCGCCTGGTTTTCCGCGAAGCTCACCGCGGTGTTGGCGCCGAAGCTGATGCCCTTGAGATCGATGTCGTCATTGCCATCGAGGCCGCTCACCGTTCCGGAGAAGTGGAAGGCGTCATCCAGGATCAGGTGGCCGGCGGCAGTCACATCGAAGGTAACGCCTGCCGCCGAGGCTGCCCCGAACTCGATGGTGCCGGCCCCGCTGATCAGAGCGCCGCCGCTGCCGGTAACCTCGCCCTCAGCTGTGACGTTACCGCCATTGGCCCAGATCAGGCCGCTGTTGGCCACCGCACTGGCGAGCACGAGCCCACCCGTACCGGTTGCCTCTAGCGTGCCGGCGTTGGCGATCACGTTGGCGCCCGTGTCGATCACCAGGGCGTGGGTCCCGGTGGCATTGATGGTGCCTTCGTTGCTCAGGGTCAGGCTCCCCTGCCCGATCTGCCCGGCACCGGAGATCACGTTGTCGACGTTGTCGAGCGTGACGTTCGAGGCCGTGCCGGCGATGATGTTGTGGTCATCGTCAGACAGGGTCACATGGCCGCCGCCGTTGAGCGTGAGCCTGGTCTGGATCAGCTGCAGCAGCGTGTCGTCGCCGGAAGCCTGCAGGTCGATCTCGCCAGTGTTGTGGATGGCGCCCGACAGCGGCAGCATCGCCCCATCGCCGATGGTCATCAGGCCTGGATTTTCGACGGTCGGCGTGACGTCGAATTCGAAGTTTGCTGCGGTCAGGTCCGCCGCATGCACGTGGTCGAGCGTGATGGTCTGGCCGTCAGCCAGCGTGATCACAGCATTGCCATTTCCGTCGTCCGCCGTGTGGGCCTGAACTTCCGCGAAACTCTGCCAGCCGTAGCTGATCAGGTCGATGACGTCGGATGACACCTCGAAGCTGTGGACGACGTCGTTGCCGATCGGCCGTGAGAACACGAACGTGTCGTGACCGGCAGATCCGGTCAGCGCGTCGTCGCCTGACCATGCGAAGATCGGGGTACCGGGGGCAAACGCCTCGATGTTGTCCGCGATCATCGAAAGGCCAGTACCGCCGGCAGAATCGATCCAGGTTTGCGATATGTGCAACGAGATTGCGCCGGTATAACTATCAAGCGTGTTGATAGAGAGTCCGGTGACATCGCCTGTCTGGATCGACCAGGTCCCGTCACCGTTATCGGTGCCCTCGCTTAGCGTCCAGCCCAAGGGAATGCCACTAATGCTGACGTTAACCGTACCAACATGATCCACCGGGTTTGTCAGGCCGAGGCTGATGGGTTGGCCGGCAATGCCTGCGGGAGCGAGATGTGCCTGACTGATATTGGTCAGGGTGACACCAACGAGATCCACCAGGATGTCGGCGTTGACGTTCGGAGTGGCCCCGACCTGCTCGAAGACGTAGCTATGGGCAGTTCCGCCGATATTTGCCACGAACGCAACCGCCGCGCCGGTGCCTGTGGCTATGTCGTTATTGTGGAGATACTGGACAACGGCGGCGACGTTAGAGGTGGACGATAAGGTTAGGGCCGACGCGAAGGTATTAGCATCGTCGAATGTAATTATCCCATTCGTAATTGAGTGGGATTTCACGGTCGCCCCCCCGATCGTCAGTGTGGAGTCGTTGGTCGTGGCCGAGCTACCCGTCGTGGTGACTGGCAAATCGAGGATATCGTTAGTTCCTGTCGTGGCGAAGTCCGTGATCACATCATAGCCGGAAATCGTGCCGGCATCTCCGGAACCCCCAACAATGCCGAGAGATTGTCCGCTACTGATGACGAATGTGTCGGCACCGCCTCCGCCGGTCATCGTATCAGCGCCGGCACCACCGGTAATGCTATCGGCACCGGAGCCGCCGGTGATCGTGTCGTCGCCTGAGCCGGTCTTGAGAATGTCGTTACTATCTCCACCAACGACAATAAAAGCTCCCGAAGTAACCGCGCTAGCATCCAAATTAAGTTTGCCATTGCCCACGATTCCAGACGCGTCAATAGTCAGCGTTCCATTGTTCTGGAACGAGGACAGGAAAGTTACGTTGTCGGTATGATTTCCGCTGTTGGTGTCGACGATTTTGAAGACTTCAAAGTTTGTGAGAAAGATGTTTCCATCACCAAATGTGAATGGTCCGGGGGAGCCACCAGTCACGATCAGCGTGTCTGTGCCGGTCCCGCCAGTTATGTGATCTGTTCCATTTAAGGTGGTGTTTGTTCCGTTTAGCGTGTTCGTGCCGCTAGCGTAGAAGATGACGTCGGTCGGACTAGCCGTCAGCGTACCTGGGTTGGGGCTGTCCTCATTGATAGTAACGGTATCGCTATCGCTCAGTCCTCCCTGATCCGTCGTTGTGATCGTCAAAGTATCAGCGCCGACGAAAGTATCAGCTGGATTGTAGAGAAGACCGTTCAAGGCGTTATTGATGTTGGTCACCGAGCCGGAGAAGGTCATAGTGGTGTCGGTCGTACCGTCACCGGTGGTGAACGAGAGGCCGGTGGTACCTGATAGCGTCAGCGTGCCGTGCGCAACCGACAACGTCACCGTCTCGGTGCCAGCGCCCACGTCAACGTCGGAGATTGAGACGAGTTTGGCGCCGTTGAATGTCACGTTAGTGTTTTGCACGACCTCCTGCACACCGGGCACCGTATTCACGGGAGCGTCGTTCGCGCCGTTAATTGTGACTGTCAGCACCGCCGTGTCGGTCAGGTTGCCATCGGTGACGGTGTAGTTGAAGGTATCGGTCGTCGTCTGGCCGACGTTGAGCGCCTGCACCGCGCTGTCGTTCTGGTTCACCACATAGGTGTAGCTGCCATCGACATTCATCGTCAGCGTGCCGTGCGCTCCCAATAGATCGGCACCCAGCGTGCCGGCCGTGCCGACTCCCTCGACGCCGCCGACGCGGATCGCACTGACCGTCAAGCTGCCGCCATGGACGTCGCTATCGTTGGTCAGCACATTGCCGCTGCCGTTGATGCCGCCAGAGCCGTTGCTTGTACCCCCCTTCTCGGTTGCCGCTGTGGCGCCGGCACTGGCACTGGTATCGTCCACACCCGTCGGCGCCACGTCGGTGACGGCAATGCTGAAGGTCTGGGTGGTGAACGCGCCGCTGGCGTCGGCCGCCTTGACGGTGATGTTGTGGCTGGTCGCGGTCTCGAAGTCGAGCAGCGAGGCATTGGCCACGGTCACGACGCCGGTCGAGGCATCGATCGCGAAGCGGCCGCCGGCGTCGTCGCTCAGCGAGAACGTGACGGTGCCGCCGTTGACGTCGCTCGAGGTCGCGGTGATCCCGACCAGGTCGCCGTTGGCGGCGCCTTCCGAAACCGTGTTGGTGGCATTGTTGCCGTCGACCGGCTGGGTCGGCGCCACGTCGGTGACGGCAATGCTGAAGGTCTGGGTGGTGAACGCGCCGCTGGCGTCGGCCGCCTTGACGGTGATGTTGTGGCTGGTCGCGGTCTCGAAGTCGAGCAGCGAGGCATTGGCCACGGTCACGACGCCGGTCGAGGCATCGATCGCGAAGCGGCCGCCGGCGTCGTCGCTCAGCGAGAACGTGACGGTGCCGCCGTTGACGTCGCTCGAGGTCGCGGTGATCCCGACCAGGTCGCCGTTGGCGGCGCCTTCCGAAACCGTGTTGGTGGCATTGTTGCCGTCGACCGGCTGGGTCGGCGCCACGTCGGTGACGGCAATGCTGAAGGTCTGGGTGGTGAACGCGCCGCTGGCGTCGGCCGCCTTGACGGTGATGTTGTGGCTGGTCGCGGTCTCGAAGTCGAGCAGCGAGGCATTGGCCACGGTCACGACGCCGGTCGAGGCATCGATCGCGAAGCGGCCGCCGGCGTCGTCGCTCAGCGAGAACGTGACGGTGCCGCCGTTGACGTCGCTCGAGGTCGCGGTGATCCCGACCAGGTCGCCGTTGGCGGCGCCTTCCGAAACCGTGTTGGTGGCATTGTTGCCGTCGACCGGCTGGGTCGGCGCCACGTCGGTGACGGCAATGCTGAAGGTCTGGGTGGTGAACGCGCCGCTGGCGTCGGCCGCCTTGACGGTGATGTTGTGGCTGGTCGCGGTCTCGAAGTCGAGCAGCGAGGCATTGGCCACGGTCACGACGCCGGTCGAGGCATCGATCGCGAAGCGGCCGCCGGCGTCGTCGCTCAGCGAGAACGTGACGGTGCCGCCGTTGACGTCGCTCGAGGTCGCGGTGATCCCGACCAGGTCGCCGTTGGCGGCGCCTTCCGAAACCGTGTTGGTGGCATTGTTGCCGTCGACCGGCTGGGTCGGCGCCACGTCGGTGACGGCAATGCTGAAGGTCTGGGTGGTGAACGCGCCGCTGGCGTCGGCCGCCTTGACGGTGATGTTGTGGCTGGTCGCGGTCTCGAAGTCGAGCAGCGAGGCATTGGCCACGGTCACGACGCCGGTCGAGGCATCGATCGCGAAGCGGCCGCCGGCGTCGTCGCTCAGCGAGAACGTGACGGTGCCGCCGTTGACGTCGCTCGAGGTCGCGGTGATCCCGACCAGGTCGCCGTTGGCGGCGCCTTCCGAAACCGTGTTGGTGGCATTGTTGCCGTCGACCGGCTGGGTCGGCGCCACGTCGGTGACGGCAATGCTGAAGGTCTGGGTGGTGAACGCGCCGCTGGCGTCGGCCGCCTTGACGGTGATGTTGTGGCTGGTCGCGGTCTCGAAGTCGAGCAGCGAGGCATTGGCCACGGTCACGACGCCGGTCGAGGCATCGATCGCGAAGCGGCCGCCGGCGTCGTCGCTCAGCGAGAACGTGACGGTGCCGCCGTTGACGTCGCTCGAGGTCGCGGTGATCCCGACCAGGTCGCCGTTGGCGGCGCCTTCCGAAACCGTGTTGGTGGCATTGTTGCCGTCGACCGGCTGGGTCGGCGCCACGTCGGTGACGGCAATGCTGAAGGTCTGGGTGGTGAACGCGCCGCTGGCGTCGGCCGCCTTGACGGTGATGTTGTGGCTGGTCGCGGTCTCGAAGTCGAGCAGCGAGGCATTGGCCACGGTCACGACGCCGGTCGAGGCATCGATCGCGAAGCGGCCGCCGGCGTCGTCGCTCAGCGAGAACGTGACGGTGCCGCCGTTGACGTCGCTCGAGGTCGCGGTGATCCCGACCAGGTCGCCGTTGGCGGCGCCTTCCGAAACCGTGTTGGTGGCATTGTTGCCGTCGACCGGCTGGGTCGGCGCCACGTCGGTGACGGCAATGCTGAAGGTCTGGGTGGTGAACGCGCCGCTGGCGTCGGCCGCCTTGACGGTGATGTTGTGGCTGGTCGCGGTCTCGAAGTCGAGCAGCGAGGCATTGGCCACGGTCACGACGCCGGTCGAGGCATCGATCGCGAAGCGGCCGCCGGCGTCGTCGCTCAGCGAGAACGTGACGGTGCCGCCGTTGACGTCGCTCGAGGTCGCGGTGATCCCGACCAGGTCGCCGTTGGCGGCGCCTTCCGAAACCGTGTTGGTGGCATTGTTGCCGTCGACCGGCTGGGTCGGCGCCACGTCGGTGACGGCAATGCTGAAGGTCTGGGTGGTGAACGCGCCGCTGGCGTCGGCCGCCTTGACGGTGATGTTGTGGCTGGTCGCGGTCTCGAAGTCGAGCAGCGAGGCATTGGCCACGGTCACGACGCCGGTCGAGGCATCGATCGCGAAGCGGCCGCCGGCGTCGTCGCTCAGCGAGAACGTGACGGTGCCGCCGTTGACGTCGCTCGAGGTCGCGGTGATCCCGACCAGGTCGCCGTTGGCGGCGCCTTCCGAAACCGTGTTGGTGGCATTGTTGCCGTCGACCGGCTGGGTCGGCGCCACGTCGGTGACGGCAATGCTGAAGGTCTGGGTGGTGAACGCGCCGCTGGCGTCGGCCGCCTTGACGGTGATGTTGTGGCTGGTCGCGGTCTCGAAGTCGAGCAGCGAGGCATTGGCCACGGTCACGACGCCGGTCGAGGCATCGATCGCGAAGCGGCCGCCGGCGTCGTCGCTCAGCGAGAACGTGACGGTGCCGCCGTTGACGTCGCTCGAGGTCGCGGTGATCCCGACCAGGTCGCCGTTGGCGGCGCCTTCCGAAACCGTGTTGGTGGCATTGTTGCCGTCGACCGGCTGGGTCGGCGCCACGTCGGTGACGGCAATGCTGAAGGTCTGGGTGGTGAACGCGCCGCTGGCGTCGGCCGCCTTGACGGTGATGTTGTGGCTGGTCGCGGTCTCGAAGTCGAGCAGCGAGGCATTGGCCACGGTCACGACGCCGGTCGAGGCATCGATCGCGAAGCGGCCGCCGGCGTCGTCGCTCAGCGAGAACGTGACGGTGCCGCCGTTGACGTCGCTCGAGGTCGCGGTGATCCCGACCAGGTCGCCGTTGGCGGCGCCTTCCGAAACCGTGTTGGTGGCATTGTTGCCGTCGACCGGCTGGGTCGGCGCCACGTCGGTGACGGCAATGCTGAAGGTCTGGGTGGTGAACGCGCCGCTGGCGTCGGCCGCCTTGACGGTGATGTTGTGGCTGGTCGCGGTCTCGAAGTCGAGCAGCGAGGCATTGGCCACGGTCACGACGCCGGTCGAGGCATCGATCGCGAAGCGGCCGCCGGCGTCGTCGCTCAGCGAGAACGTGACGGTGCCGCCGTTGACGTCGCTCGAGGTCGCGGTGATCCCGACCAGGTCGCCGTTGGCGGCGCCTTCCGAAACCGTGTTGGTGGCATTGTTGCCGTCGACCGGCTGGGTCGGCGCCACGTCGGTGACGGCAATGCTGAAGGTCTGGGTGGTGAACGCGCCGCTGGCGTCGGCCGCCTTGACGGTGATGTTGTGGCTGGTCGCGGTCTCGAAGTCGAGCAGCGAGGCATTGGCCACGGTCACGACGCCGGTCGAGGCATCGATCGCGAAGCGGCCGCCGGCGTCGTCGCTCAGCGAGAACGTGACGGTGCCGCCGTTGACGTCGCTCGAGGTCGCGGTGATCCCGACCAGGTCGCCGTTGGCGGCGCCTTCCGAAACCGTGTTGGTGGCATTGTTGCCGTCGACCGGCTGGGTCGGCGCCACGTCGGTGACGGCAATGCTGAAGGTCTGGGTGGTGAACGCGCCGCTGGCGTCGGCCGCCTTGACGGTGATGTTGTGGCTGGTCGCGGTCTCGAAGTCGAGCAGCGAGGCATTGGCCACGGTCACGACGCCGGTCGAGGCATCGATCGCGAAGCGGCCGCCGGCGTCGTCGCTCAGCGAGAACGTGACGGTGCCGCCGTTGACGTCGCTCGAGGTCGCGGTGATCCCGACCAGGTCGCCGTTGGCGGCGCCTTCCGAAACCGTGTTGGTGGCATTGTTGCCGTCGACCGGCTGGGTCGGCGCCACGTCGGTGACGGCAATGCTGAAGGTCTGGGTGGTGAACGCGCCGCTGGCGTCGGCCGCCTTGACGGTGATGTTGTGGCTGGTCGCGGTCTCGAAGTCGAGCAGCGAGGCATTGGCCACGGTCACGACGCCGGTCGAGGCATCGATCGCGAAGCGGCCGCCGGCGTCGTCGCTCAGCGAGAACGTGACGGTGCCGCCGTTGACGTCGCTCGAGGTCGCGGTGATCCCGACCAGGTCGCCGTTGGCGGCGCCTTCCGAAACCGTGTTGGTGGCATTGTTGCCGTCGACCGGCTGGGTCGGCGCCACGTCGGTGACGGCAATGCTGAAGGTCTGGGTGGTGAACGCGCCGCTGGCGTCGGCCGCCTTGACGGTGATGTTGTGGCTGGTCGCGGTCTCGAAGTCGAGCAGCGAGGCATTGGCCACGGTCACGACGCCGGTCGAGGCATCGATCGCGAAGCGGCCGCCGGCGTCGTCGCTCAGCGAGAACGTGACGGTGCCGCCGTTGACGTCGCTCGAGGTCGCGGTGATCCCGACCAGGTCGCCGTTGGCGGCGCCTTCCGAAACCGTGTTGGTGGCATTGTTGCCGTCGACCGGCTGGGTCGGCGCCACGTCGGTGACGGCAATGCTGAAGGTCTGGGTGGTGAACGCGCCGCTGGCGTCGGCCGCCTTGACGGTGATGTTGTGGCTGGTCGCGGTCTCGAAGTCGAGCAGCGAGGCATTGGCCACGGTCACGACGCCGGTCGAGGCATCGATCGCGAAGCGGCCGCCGGCGTCGTCGCTCAGCGAGAACGTGACGGTGCCGCCGTTGACGTCGCTCGAGGTCGCGGTGATCCCGACCAGGTCGCCGTTGGCGGCGCCTTCCGAAACCGTGTTGGTGGCATTGTTGCCGTCGACCGGCTGGGTCGGCGCCACGTCGGTGACGGCAATGCTGAAGGTCTGGGTGGTGAACGCGCCGCTGGCGTCGGCCGCCTTGACGGTGATGTTGTGGCTGGTCGCGGTCTCGAAGTCGAGCAGCGAGGCATTGGCCACGGTCACGACGCCGGTCGAGGCATCGATCGCGAAGCGGCCGCCGGCGTCGTCGCTCAGCGAGAACGTGACGGTGCCGCCGTTGACGTCGCTCGAGGTCGCGGTGATCCCGACCAGGTCGCCGTTGGCGGCGCCTTCCGAAACCGTGTTGGTGGCATTGTTGCCGTCGACCGGCTGGGTCGGCGCCACGTCGGTGACGGCAATGCTGAAGGTCTGGGTGGTGAACGCGCCGCTGGCGTCGGCCGCCTTGACGGTGATGTTGTGGCTGGTCGCGGTCTCGAAGTCGAGCAGCGAGGCATTGGCCACGGTCACGACGCCGGTCGAGGCATCGATCGCGAAGCGGCCGCCGGCGTCGTCGCTCAGCGAGTAGGTCACCGTTGGGCTATCTACGTCCGTAGCGTGAACCGTGATGCCGACGGTGGTGCCGGCCGCGGCGCCTTCCGCAACCGTGTTGGTGGCATTGTTGCCGTCGGATGGCATCGATGGCGCGTCATTGGCACCATTGATGGTGACGGTGATCTGCTGTGCCGTGCCGTCGATGGTGCGGACCGTAAACGTATCGGTCAGATGACCGCCGACATTCAGTCCCTGGACCGCGGCATTGCTGTTGTCGAGCGTGTAGGTCCAGGTGCCACCTGCGGTCATCTGGAAGGTGCCGTAGTGGTTATCCGTGGCCGAGCCGGCCGCCGCCACCTGGAACGCATTTGGTGTGTTGTCGACGTCGGTGTCGGTCAGCGTGCCACTGACAGTCGGAGTTCCGGCGATTGCGTTATTGACGCCGCCAGCTTCGACCACGGTGCCGCTCGTGGTGCCCGAGATCACAGCTGCGTCATTAGTACCATTGATGGTGACGGTGATCTGTTGTGCCGTGCCGTCGATGGTGCGGACCGTAAACGTATCGGTCAGATGACCGCCGACATTCAATCCTTGGACCGCGGCATTGCTGTTGTCGAGCGTGTAGGTCCAGGTGCCACCTGCGGTCATCTGGAAGGTGCCGTAGTGGTTATCCGTGGCCGAGCCGGCCGCCGCCACCTGGAACGCATTTGGTGTGTTGTCGACGTCGGTGTCGGTCAGCGTGCCGGTTGCGGTCGGTGTCCCCGGCGTTCCGTTGGCAACCCCGCCGGCCTCCACCACGGTGCCGCTCGTCGTCCCGCTGATGATGGCGGCGTCGTTGGCCCCCGCGAACTGTACGGTCGCCGTAGCCCAGCTCAGAGTACCGTTGCCGAGCCGGATAGCGTAGATGAAGGAATCGGTCAGAGACTGTCCAGACTGCAGTGCATCAAGTTGCGCTTTGAAGGATGCACTCAACGTGCTTGCGTCGTAACCCACTTTTCCATCGGACGTGATCCAGATCTTGGCGCCATTTAGGCTGGTATCTGCGCTGGTGGACTCGACTCGTGTGGTATCCTGAGTCAGCAGGTCAGCCGCAACATAGCCGTTCATGCCCCCGACATTGTTGATGCCGTTGTCGATCGAGAACAGTGTCTTGGCATTGCCGCCAAGGTCATTAGCCATCACGTCCAAATACACGATGGTTGGGATGGTACTGGTTGGGCTGTTTTCCGTTAGCCCGGTTTGCGCGCTCGTAAAGGTGTCGTCTTTGGCCTGTGGCGTATTGCTGAAGGAAGTGGTGCTGCCGCCGCCAGTGGTCTGAGTCGCCATTTGTTCGTCCTCGAAACTGATAGATCAAAATACTATTTGGAACCGGTCCGGATGCGAGTGAACGCAGTGGCTGGCTGGCAATGGATTAAATCGCATGCCGCGATTGCGGCCTCGAATTCTGAAATGATATCTTGATGAGGTGATCGTGAAACGCGGCCCTCGTCGGACGCGGTCAGCAACCGATCATTGGCAAGCGTCGCCGACGACTCGACGCGAAGATCAGACGGCGGAGGACTAACCGGCATATCCCGGAGGCGGGATTCCATTTCGGACCAGTCGAGCGCCGGTTCGGACTTCGGGGTAAACAAAAAGCGACTCAATACACACTCCTAAAAAACTCTGCCGACGCAGAGCAGGTGTGATTGCAGTCGAAAATCAATTCATCAAACTTCCAAACGCTCGTCTAAAAAACCTGCGAGCGTTTTCGACCGACAAGCAATGGCCACGCCATTTATGTTATTTGCTCGTCCACCGTGCTGTGAAAGACCTCGAACGCACTACCCTGCCCGCTTCGGTGCGGCTCTGAACTCCGCACATATTAAAATCTTTGTCTTCAAACTGGCTCGTCGTGGGAAGGCCTGCAATCTGTGTCCGCAAAAAATGCGAGCAAGCATCCCAAAACTTAATTTGAATGCAATTTGCCGCAAATTTGCGCGGCCGTCTAGCGGCGCACGAAATCCCCGCCCTTAACATTAATGTCGATCCGACAAAGGGTTCCTTTATGGCGCACGTCGCATCCGTGACTTTACGGGGAAAGCCGCGACAAGCGGTGATCGCACGCGCGCCCGACCGTGCGCTTCCAAGCGCTTCAAAGGCGCCGCACGCCTCAGTAACAAGTCCCTGAATCCCCTCCGAGCCGGCCGCAACTCTCCCCATTGGATTGCCGCCACTGCGTGACGGCCAGCGGCGGCTTGCTGGCGTCCGCGGGCGCGGCCGATAACCTGCTCCCCTCCTCTTCGAGGGGCTGCGAATCAAGCTTCTGGATCTGGATGTTGCGCTCGAGCAGGGACATCGTTCTTGCTTGGACCCGCTCCGCTAATACCTTGCGCACGGCGTTCTCTCGATCGAGCAGCTCGGGAAACGGTAGCCAGCTACGGGCCACAAGGATCCCCGGAGTTGCAGCACGGAATGCGGGGGCGGCAGTTTGCCGCCCCGAAGTTCGCCGACGCCTCAGGTTATTTGGCTGCTTCCTGTTGCGGCTGCGGCGGTGCCTTGGGCATCGACGTCAGCATACGAATTTTCCACTGGCCATTCTCACGAACATCGAGACTGGTCCAGAAGGCGTTCAATTCCAGAGGATCACCTTTCTCACTCTTGCCGGTTACGCGGGCCTCGCCGGTTCGCATAGCCATGTTCTCCGACAAGAGCTGAACGTCGGTTGTTCTTATTTCCAAGTGATTCATCCCGGCCTTGAACGCTCCTTCATAGTATTTCGTGTTGTCAACAATCCCCATTGGCGTAACGCGCAGGTAATTTTTCGCAAAAAGTGAAGTAATGCCTGCAGCATCCTGCTTGTTGAAATACTGCTCATAGGCGGTGCTAATCTTCCCGAGTTCGTCCTTCTGACTTTGATCGAATGCATTTGCAGGAACTGCAGAAAGTAACAGTGAGAAACATACTGCTCCGGATAATTTGCGCATAATGTTCTTCCCTCTGTTGAAGCCTCAGGGATGGAGGCGGAGGCCCGCCTCCATCGCTTGCTTAGATCGCCAGCCTAGACCTTGATGCAGATCAAAGTGCGTCGGCCTGTGGGCGCTTCGCGCAGCACGCGCTCTAACAGCCCACCCACCACGTGCGAAGCTATCTGAGGCACCCACGGTCGTGTTCGTGGCCGAGCCACAGGATCAGGCGATAAAGCCCGTAGCTAGTCGAACCAGCCTCGCACAGAGATGCACACCAACAAGCCGGCTGGCGATCCGTTTAAAGACTCGACGCATGCCGGTCGCCGACGCATCGACCTCACGAAAAAGCGAACCTCTCCTCACCGGCTTGTTTCGGCGATCGCGATGGCATTTTTCAGATTCGCGACGTCGATTCCGACATAGCTTCTCAACAAACTGCCACGGCTCGTCCTCCCATGATGAGGATCGGCTCGGACCGCCCAATTGCCGCAGTGTAGGCGAGCCACCTCTCGGGAAGAGGCGGACCTATGACCTTCCACTCAATAACACGTCCCCGAGTCGCCTCCGAGCCGGCCGCAACTTTCCCCATTGGATTGCCGCCATTGCGTGACCGCCAGCGGCGGCTTGCTCCCGTCCGCCGGCGCGGCCGATAGCCTACTGCGCTCTTCTTCGAGGAGCTGCGAATGCAGCTTCTGAATCTGGATGTTGCGCTCAAGCAGGGACATTGTTCTTGCTTGAACCTGCTCGGCCAGCGCTTTGCGCAGCGCATTCTCCCGATCGAGCAGATCGGGAAACGGCAATAGCGGTCGGACGAGCTCGGTCGCCTTGATCACACACGACGCTCTCGCGACCGCCTGCGCGATCTGATCCGGAAACGCGTTCCGGCATTCCGCGAGTGCGCCGTTCAGGTTGACCGGTTCCGCCGCCGGTGCCGGCGTCCCTGTCGCCTCCGGCGTCGGCGTCGGCGTCGGTGTCGTTGTCGCCGCTGGTGTCGGCTCTGTGGCCGCTGTTGCCGTCTCCGTTATTGGATCCGGTGCCGGTCCCGCCTCCTTCTCGATGGCCTGGCGAGCGGCCCCGCAACAGGACAGCATGATGCAGAACGAGAGAACGACCAAGCATCTCGCGCGCCTTGCCCAACACTCCCTGGTGCCCGCCTCGATCGGACGCCCGATTGCCACATCGATCACGGCAAGCCCCATCGCGAGCGCCCCACCCTGCCTCCTGCTGATCGGAACATCGAGCAATGGGTCGATCGCGACGGCTCGTTAGCAATGCATGCGAGAGACTGGTTGAGGCGGCACGACAGACACGCCGCCGCGCATCCACACCCGCCCGCTAGAATAACCATCTGCGTAATGTGGGCACGCAAGGCCGTCCTTCCTGCGGCGAAATTGGTATCGACCAAAACCTGCATCTGCAAAAAAGTGGTATCTCGAAATATCGCGCCGGCACGAAATGATGCCGCTACACTAGATTGATTTTAGATGTAGTTTTGTCGGTGACGCAACAATCGCCTTGTGAGTAGCGGCGCGGCGGCACGGCCGCGCTGCACCTTTGCTCGGCATCGACGGCGGGCGTTCGTTTCTGACGCTGCAGAGATCAGAATCGGCGTTGCGCACGTGCTCGAACCGCCGATGCTATCGAATCGCCATGGCGGCCAATTTTTCTGCGCTGGCGAATGCGCCTTCGTGCTTCGTCGGCGCGAACGGCCGCATCGTTGTTCAACGACAATCGTTTTGTTTGCGTGGGCGGCCAGCCGCGCGCTTTCGACCGTTATGTTATCAACAGGCGCACGATTCGTATGGCATCCGGGTTGGCGAAAATTTTCACTTTTTCCAGGGCGAGTCCTTGCTCTAGGATCAGTCATTTCAGTTTTGGCGCTCACCCACGATGCGCTCGAGGAATTTTCAGAACCGAAGCGTACAGCACTGATCCGGACGTCATGGGGATTTGAGATGGCCGATCGCATTGCACTTTTCATTGATGGTGCGAACCTCCACACCACTGTCAAGAACCTCGGCTTCGAAATCGACTTCCGGCGACTGCTCTCGGAGTTCGGCAAGCATGGACAGATCGTCCGCGCCTACTTCTACACGGTCGTGAGAGACGACGACGAGTTCAGCAGCCTTCGGCCGCTGGTGGATTGGCTCGATTACAACGGATATGCGGTCAGGAGAAAGTTAGCCAAAACGCACGATGACGGCGAAGGGCGGCGGCGAATGAAGCGCAGCATCGGCATCGAGCTCGCGGTCGACGCATTGGAAATCGCGCACCGCATCGACCACGCGTACCTGTTCTCTGGCGACGGTGATCTGCGCGCCGTCGTCGAAGCCGTCAGGCGGGCTGGCGTCCGCGTGACGGTCGTTTCCAGCATCCGAACCAAGCCTCCCATGATCGCCGATGAGCTTCGCAGGCAAGCTGACGTCTTCCTCGAACTCGAAAGCCTCAGGGCATCGATCGAACGTCCAGCGCACCCGATCGCGCCCGAGTGAAATCGCGGGCGCCTCTTCCGGCGAGGAAGCAAAGCAGCTCTGCTTGTCCGTAAATCACCGAGTTGCGCGAGTCGGGCGCTGACATCACTATCCTCCAAACAACGAAACAGAGGGTAACACCCATGTGGAGGTCGGTCGGCTGCCTGTTGCTGTTCTTGGCGGCGACGAGCGCTGCGATCGCCGAACCTTCCCGGTTCACCTGCGACACGCCGCGGGGCAAACGGGTCGAGCTCGGCCCGTCAGGCAAAGGCGGTGACGCCCAGTGGATCGATGACGATCTCGATACGGTCCGGCCCGCCGTCGTGATCGATGGCGACACGTTCACGGTCACCTGGGGGACATCTGTCGCGGCAGAAGGCAAGGGAGGAGCCAAGCTCACGACCTACGTCTTTGCGGCCGCCCGCCGTACCGCCGCGTCGATCTTTGCGACCCGCACCGACGACACCACGGCCGAGATTTTCCGGTTCTATTTTGGCGATAAGTCGCTCTACAAACTAACGAGCCGACTGGGAGGCCCCTCCGCGGACACCAAGGCCGCGCCCTTCGTTGCAACCTACCTGGCGACCTGTCGCCAGCAGTAGCCGGCTGCCGCCAACCTTAAGATGGGCTTAACTGATCTTTCATGTTCCGGTCCCCGGTGTTGCGGCTCGGCACCAGTTCGCGCGATCACAGAACATCATATAAATCACTGAATTTTAATAAAAATGTTTAGATTTGCGCGCACTGGACCTCGGATGGTTCGGCCCCCACTTAGGGCGCCTGTGTGGCTGAAATGTCATAGGTCGCGGAACTGTCCTTTGTTACCCTTTGGAGGATTCTACATAATATTTTTGTGAGTAGGGGCTGAGATTATGAAGTCGGCATACACGGTCATAGCGTGCCTATGTCTGGCGGCAACGCCAGCATGTGCCGAGGTTTTTTCTATTAATGATGCACTACGCCAGGCCATGCAGACCAACCCGGGTATCGGCGAGGCTTCGGCGAACCGGCGGGCGACGGAAAGCGAACTGCGGCAAACCCAAAGCACACTGCTGCCGCAGGTGCGCATTGACGCCAGCTACGGCCCGGAAAAATTCGATCAATCGCCGGGCTTCATCACCCCGAACATTCAGGCGGCACCGACCGTGGGCTCAGGACCATGGCGCAATGGCAGCCAGGAATCGGTCGTGGTGCGCCAGCTGCTGTGGGACGGTTTTTCGTCGATCTATGACGTCTGGCGCCAGACCGCGCGGGTCAATGCCGCCGCCTCCCGCGTCAAGGAGAGAACCGAGCTGCTGGCCCTCGACGCCGCCGAAGGCTACATGGACGTCGTCCGCTACATCCGGTTGGTCAGCCTCGCCCAGCAGAACGTCGCCAACCACGAGAAGATCTTTGCAAACGTGAACTCCCGCTTCTCGGGTGGCCGGGCCGGCGAAGGCGACCTGGAGCAAGCGCGGGAGCGCGTCGAAGCTGCCCGTGCGGCACTCGCCGAATTCCAGCGCAGCCTCGATGACGCCCGGGCAAAGTACCGCAAGGTTGTTGGCCTTGAGCCGATCAATGTTCGCTTCCCCGCCCCTCTCGCAGGATTGCCGCACAGCCGCGACGAAGCGCTGGCGACCACCCTCCGATTCAATTCGACGATCGCGGCGGCCCAGTCCGACGCCGACGCCGCCAAGCATGCGTTCAAGGCCACCGACGGCACGTTCGGCCCGAAATTCTATCTCGAGGGACGGGCAACCCATTACGACAACTCCTACCCCTACGTGGCGACCCCCGGGACTCCCTCCATCACGCATGAGGACTACAGCGGCAAGGTCGTCATGTCGTGGGACATCTTCCGCGGCGGCCAAGATGCCTGGAACAGGTCAGAGAAGGCCGAGCGCTATACCGAAGCCACCATGCGCCACGCCCGCCTGCAGCGCGACGCGTATGAGTCGATCGACAAGGCGTGGAATGCCCGTACAATTACGGCTACCCGCATCGGTGCTCTGACCCGTGAGCTGGAAGCAGCCAGGAAGACCATCACGGCGTTCCAGAAGGAATATGAACTCGGCCAGCGTTCGCTGATCGATCTCCTGAACGCGCAGAACCAGTTCTTCAACGCATCGGTCTCGCTCACCTCCGCCCGCAGCGTCGTCGTTTTCGCCGACTACCAGCTGCTGGCCGCGATGGGGACCCTGATTGAGTACCTGAAGGCTCCGCCGCCGGTCGATGCTGCGCCGACGGACATGCTTTCGATTGGCCTGCCCCGCTACTCGTTCCCGACTCTTCGCGTGAACCTCCCGCAAACCGGGTCCGAGCCGCTGCACGTCGCCGTTCCGGCGCCTGTCGCCCGTCCTGCCAAGACCTATGCGGCAACCCAGCCGAAGGACGTTGGCTTTGCGGACCGTTTCACCGGTGCGACGACGACCGCAGCGGTGCCCGGTTCAACGGAATGGATGCAGCAGCAAAAGACGGCTGCGGACGGCCCGAACGTGATTTACGCGGATCCGTCGGTCACGGCGAACGCGAGCTCCTATGCGTCGACCAAGCCCCACTGGCTGCTGTCGGCCTTCCCGAGTTCCGCTCGATAGTGACCGCCAACAAGCTCAGGACAGGACTGCCGGAAGGGCCCCAAGTCGGGGCCCTTTCGATTCCTTATTAATCGTTAAGATAAGTTTCGCTGAATTTGTTCGCTGTTTGTTGTAGTCTGCCCGAAATCTAATGCGATTGCTGCATTTCCATTTTGCTTGTCGAGGTTTCAGTTGTTGTTTCGCACCCCCAGCGCGGCGGCCGACGCCGTCCGCCCCTCGCCGGATGACTCAACCTCAAAGCCTGCCGCGACAAGCAGGCCACGCGCGCTGGGCGACGATCCCCTCACCGCGTCGTTGACTTATCTCGCCGCCCATCATGGCCGCGCGGTGAGCCGCGAAGCTCTGCTCGGCGGACTTCCGATCACGGACGGACGCTTGTCCGTTTCGCTCTACGACCGCGCCGCCAGGCGCGCGGGTCTGGAGACCGAGGCCGTCAAGCGCGACATTTCAGACATTCCCGCGCTGGTCCTGCCGGCCGTCCTCGTCATGAAGAACGGCTCTGCGCTGATCCTTCTGGGTGTGGACCCGGCGAACAAGTCGATCAAGGTCGTTGATCCGGCGACGCCGAACAGCCCGCGCGTCGCCGACATCGCCTCGCTCGCCACGGACTATACCGGCTATGCGTTCCTGGTGAGAAGCGCGCCGCAGGCCGATGCGCGCGCCGCCGCCGCAGGCGACATCCCCAAGAGCCACTGGTTCTGGTCGGTGGTGAAGACGCATTGGCGCAGCTACGGGCACATCGCGGTCGCGGCTTTTCTGACCAACATCCTCGCGCTCGCGACGCCGCTGTTCACGATGAGCGTCTATGACCGCGTCATCCCCAACGGGGCAATCCCCTCCCTGATCGCGCTCTCGATCGGCATGGGGCTCGGCATCGTGTTCGATTTCATCTTCCGCATGGTCCGCAGCCGCATGATCGACGTGACCGGCAAGACGATCGACGTCGTGCTGGCCGCAAACATCTTCGAGCACGTGATGTCGGTGAAGATGGCGCAGCGGCCGACTTCGGTTGGCATCCTGGCCAATCAGCTCCGCGACTTCGACTCGGTGCGCGAGTTCTTCACCTCCGGAAGCGTGGTTTCGGCAACCGATCTGCTGTTCGCCATCCTCTTCGTTGGGGTGCTGTTCCTCATCGCCGGACCGCTGGCCTGGATCCCACTGGTCATGCTGCCGCTGGTCATGCTGATCGGCTTCCTGCTGCAGCGCCCGCTTGATCGCGCCATCAAGCGGCTGCAGGCCGAATCCGCCGCACGGCACGGCGTGCTGGTCGAGTCGCTGTCCGGCCTCGAAACCGTCCGTGCGACCGGCGCCGAGGCCCGCATGCAGACCTTGTGGGAACGCTCGGTTGCCGCGACCGCCCGATCCGGCGAGGACGTTCACTTCTGGTCGTCGATGTCGCTGACGAGCGCGAGCACGGCCCAGCAGATCACGAGCCTGCTCCTCGTCATCGTCGGCATTTTCCTGATCCTCGACGGCAAGCTGAGCGTCGGCGCGCTGGTCGCCGCAAACATGCTCGCCGGGCGCGTTCTGGCGCCGATCGCCGGGATCGCCGCGGTGATCACCAAGGGTACGCAGACGATCACGGCCCTCAAGGCGATCGATCGCATCATGTCGATCGAGCGGGAACGCTCGCCGACCCGGTCCTACGTCGCAAGACGAATCGAAGACGGCAAGGTCGCCTTCGAGAACGTATCGTTCGCCTACCCCAACGCGCCGGGTAACGCGCTCGAAAAGGTCAGCTTCAAGATCGAGGGCGGAGAAAGGGTCGGCATCATCGGCAGGGTGGGATCTGGCAAGACCACGGTCGGCAGGTTGCTGCTCGGATTTTACGAGCCGAAGGAGGGCCGCATCCTGGTCGATGGCGTCGACTCGCGCCAATACGATCCCTCGGACCTGCGCGCCGGCATCGGCTTTGCGATGCAGGATACCGACCTGTTCTTCGGCAAGCTGCGCGACAACATCGCGCTTGGCAAACCGGAAGCGACCGACGAGGAAGTCCTGCTTGCCGCGCGGCTTTCGGGCGTCGAAAGCTTCATCGCCGGTCACCCGATGGGCTATGACATGCCCATCTCGGAAGGCGGCCGCAGCCTGTCGGGCGGCCAGAAGCAGGCCATCGGACTCGCGCGCGTTCTGATCCGCAAGCCTCGCGTGCTCTTTCTCGACGAGCCGACGGCGCACTTCGATATTCGCAGCGAACAGGAGTTCTTGGAGCGGCTCAAGGGCCTCGATGATGATCGCATGACCATCATCATTTCGACCCATCGCCTGTCATTGCTGAACATGGTCGATCGGTTGCTGCTGTTCGACAATGGCCGCCTGGTTGCCGACGGCCCGCGCGACAAGGTGCTCGCTTTGCTCCAGGGCCGGCCGGCGTCCGCGGCCCCGTCGCCGGAGAACACGATCCAGCCGAAATCCGCATAACGAGCAAATACATTATGGCGTCTTCCGATTTCACATTTGCAAATGACATCCGGTCCGCGGCGCTGCTGCGCACGCCGCGGACCTCCCGCATGCTGTTGTGGACGTCGTGCGCGCTGCTTGCGACGTTCTTGATCTGGGCTCATTTTGCCGTGCTGGACGAGGTCAAGCGCGGCAGCGGCCGCGTCGTGCCGTCGCGGCAGATGCAGGTGGTTCAATCGCTCGAAGGCGGGATCGTCGGCGACATCCTGATCCGGGAAGGCGACATCGTTCAGCAGGGCCAGTCCCTGATGCGGATCGATGATACGAAATTCGCTTCCGAGTTCGGCGAAATCCGCGAGCGCCGTGCGGCGATGGCGGCGCGGGTGGCCCGTCTCGACGCCGAGGCGCGCGGCCGAGCCGAGATCACCTTCCCGGACGATCTCGACAAGATGGTTCCCGCCGCCGTCGCGACCGAGACCAGCGTGTTCAAGATGCGGGGTCAGAAGGTCGCGCAGGACATCGACGTCCTCAACCAGCAGGTCACTCGCCTCACCGGCTCCCTCAAGCTCCTCGAGCGCGAGCAGACCCTGACGCGCAGGCTGTATGAGCAGAAGGTGGTGCCCGAGATCGAGATGCTGCGACTTGATCGGCAGGCAACCGAGATGAAGGGACAGCTGGCCGAAGCGCAGTCGAAGATCGCGAACATCACCGCGTCGTTCCGTTCACAGGCCGACGAGGACCTGGCCAAATCGCGTGCCGACCTCGCCGTGCTCGACGAGAATATCAAGTCCGCCCAGGACCGGGTGCGCCGCACGGATCTGAAGGCGCCGGTCCACGGCATCGTCAACAAACTGAACATCAGTACCATCGGTGCCGTCGTACAGCCGGGCGCCAACCTGATGGACATCGTGCCGCTGGACGACACGCTGCTGGTGGAAGGCCGGATTCGTCCGCAGGACATCGCGTTTATCCGTCCCGACCAGGACGCGGTGGTGAAGATCAGCGCCTATGATTCCTCGGTCTACGGATCGCTGAAGGGCAAGGTCGAACGCATCAGCGCCGACACCATCGTCGACGACAAGGCGGAAAAGACCGAACGCCAGGAGACCTTCTACCGGGTCATGGTGCGTACCGATAAGAACCATCTCGGCACCGAGCAGCATCCGCTGCCGATCATTCCGGGCATGGTGACCACGGTCGAGGTCCTGACCGGCGAGAAATCCGTGCTGGACTACATCGTGAAGCCTGCTCGCCTGCTGCGTGACGAGGCGCTGCGCGAACGGTGATCGGGACCACGGTGGCCGTGGTTAACCAATCGTAACCTCGGTTCGTTCAATTTCGAACGAACCGGCAAACCCCGGATTGACCGCCTTTTCGACATTCGAGGTGGCGCCCCCCTCCACTTAACTCCGCTTAAGCGGCCAAGGCGCCAGTTTGCGTCCCGATAACAGCGGGGACGCAGATCGACGCACAGACGTTGACGGTCCCCGACATTGGGGACGTCATATGAAGTCGCTGAAGTTTGCTTCGTCGGCGGTCATGGCCGCGGCTGCACTGACAATAGGTCTTTGCGCCATGCCTGCCGCGTTTGCCGCGGACGAGCTCACTCTCGGAAAACCCGCCGGCGAGCTCGCGCCCGCTGCGGACGCCGCGTCGAACCGCCCGCCTGCCACCTTCTTCACCATCGCCGACGTCCTGGCCAAGCTCGACCGGCAGCACGGCCGGGGTCCGAACGCCATTCGCACCGCCTCGCTCACGCCGCCAAATATCGCGACCGACGCGGTGCCGGCGACAAAGCCGCTTCCGCCTGTCGGCGCCGAGCCGTTTGGCCTGTTCACCTTCCGCGCACCGGAAAACGGCCTGTGGCGCAAATGGCGCGGCCTCGAATCCGATCTCGCAAAGGAGGCGAGCGTTCTCGCGCAATGCCGCGAGAACGCGGCCGCCTGCCCGTCGCAGGCCGCGCAATTCCTTCGTCTGATCGGCGCGGTCAAGTCCAAGGCCGGACGCGACCGGCTGGATGAGGCCAACCGCGCCGTCAACCAGGCGATCCGCTATGTCAGCGACTTCGCCCAGCACGGCGAGGCCGACCGCTGGACTGCGCCGCTCGCCACCTTCGCGACCGGCAAGGGCGACTGCGAGGATTATGCGATCGCAAAATACATCGCGCTCAGCGAAGCCGGCTTCCCGCGCGAGGATCTGCGCCTGGTGCTGGGCCGCGATCGCGCCATCCGCCAGGATCATGCCGTGCTGGCGGCGCGCCTGGACGGCCATTGGCTGATCCTGGACAGCCGCCGCTCCGAACTGATTGATGACGGCGAGCTCGGCAACTTCACACCGATGTTCGCGATCAACGACCGCGGCGTGCAGCTGTTTGCGGCCCCCTATGCCAAGCGCCTCCCGCTCGGCGACGAGCTCGACGCGGCGCCGGCGGCCGCCAATGCCGCGGAGACCGAATGGACCGGCGTAGAAGCGCTGGACGCGGCAAGCCCGCTCTTGGGCTTCCTGCCCGTGCTGATGTGATTGCGCGCAAGAAAGGCGACAATTCAATCAATAAAAATCCGCGGAGAGGTCTCCGCGGATTTTCGATTTTGCTGCAAGCCTAGCCTAGAAAATATGAACGTTCGTGGCCGCCGGCAAGCCGGTGCTCACATGTGCGAGGTCCACCTTGTCGGAGCCGGTGCCATTTGCCGAGTACCAGAGCTCATGGGTCGTATTGTTGAAGAAGAACTTGTTCGTGCTTGCGCTTTCGTTCCAGGCGCTCGCGTTGTTCTCGGTCCCGCCGGTGACTGCCGATGACGTGAATTGACCAGCCGTAAGGGCGTTTGAAACGCCCGTCGGCAGGCTCAGACCGGCCACGTCGAGAAGGAGCGTATCACCGCTGTTGAAATCACTGATGATATCGTGGGCGCTGAGATTGAGAACAAACTTGTCGTCCCCACCATTGCCAGTGAGCGTCTCGTTGGTTGGTCCGGCGACAATGACATCATTGCCGGCCGTGCCCAGCAGGGTCGCGGTGCCATTGATGTTGATACTGATAGTGCTCGACGCAGTGTCGCCGTCACCGTCAATCGTCGACACGTTGAAGCTCAGATCCTCGGAGACGTTCGTGGTGGACGAAACTCCGACGCCAACCAGGTCGACCTTGCCGCTGCCTGTCACGTCCGTGAACTGGACAGTGTAGAGCTGCAGGCCGGCCGGCGCTGTGGGCGTCGACCATTCGGTGGCGACCGTGGTGTGGGTGGAAGGATCGAAATCACCGGAGACCGATGTGATCGAGGCGGCGTGCACTCCGTCCCAATAGGAGACGACGTAGTGAATGTCGTCGCCGGCTTTGTAACCGCTGAACGTGTAGTTCGCGACCGATTCGTGTGCTGGAGGATGGAACCCCGCGTTGCCGCCGGGGCTGGCGCTTGCGCCGTCCGTGAAGTCAAACAGCAGCTTTTCGTTGGGATCGAAGTTGTTGTTGCCGACGCCCCAACCATTGGTCGATCCGTTCACGCTGCCTTGAGCACCGCCGGAGGCCGTGCCCGAAATAACCGCCAGCTGATCGGTGCTCGAGGAAAGAATCTGCTCTTGCGAGGGTCCCGAGCCGAAGGCGGATGAACTGCCGACATTCTGGATCGTTGTCTCCGTGAATGGCTGAAGCAATGTGAACAGGTAGTGACCGGTTGTGTCATCCAGAGTCAGCGTGAAGATATTATTCGCTGCCGATGGGGCCGCACCGATATAGGCCGTCAAATTCTGTCCAAATGCGTCGATGGAATAGTGCACGGCCTGGCCATTGAACGTCAGGCCGGCCGGCGCCGTGTTTCCAGTCAAGGTGAAGTCATATGCGCCAAAACCATCGGCGCCGGAGAACACGGGTAGGTTACCTAGCACGGACATTCCCGCGTAATCGGCAATGATTCCATGCTCGATCGTGCCGAAACTCGGGCCGTCGTCGAGGAAGCTGATATGAGTGCTGATGTCGGCGGTGGCCGTCACATGATCGCCATCGGCGTCCGTCAACGTGACCGTCGCGCCGATCTTGCCGGCCGTCATCGTCAGCAGATCGTTCGGACTGGCGGTGCTGTTGTGGTGGAGCGAGAGATAGTCCGCCACATAGAGCTGACCGGTGATCGGATCGATGGCGATCGCGAACGCCGTTTGGCCCGTCAGGCTGGGGTTGGCGGCATCGTTGCCCACAGTACCGATGATCCGGCCGCTGGCATCCAGCGACAGCGCGATCCCTGTGCCATCCGTCAATGTCAGGCCTGACGCAGCGCTGAGGACGCTCAACGCATAGGTCGTAGACCCCGCGCCGTCAGAGCCGAAGCTGCCCCCGGCCACCGTCAGGATGCTGCTCGCGCCCGTCGAGGCAAAGCTGAGCGCACCGTTGTCAAGTGACGCTCCCGGCACATCGGTGTCGACGCCCTTGTTCGCAACCGTGCTGAACAGCGCGGCGACAGTGCTGGCGGCACCGTTGAACGTGATCGCGGTGGAGCCCAGCACGTCGCTCGCGCCGCCGGTGGTCTGCACGCCGGGCGTCTCGTCCACGCCGATCGTAGCTGCGCTGACCGTCGCTGTCGGCGCCGTCGGGCCGCTGTCCTGGATCGTGAACACGCCGGTGCCGAGGTCGAGCGGCGTCAACACGCTGTCGCCGTCGGCATCGACGATGGTCTGCACCACCTGCAGCAGGTTGGCGCTCGAGAGCGTCAGCGTCGCGGCATCGTCCGGATTGTTCGGATCGGAGTGCCAGATGTTGTTGACCTGGGTGAAGGTCACGATTCCGGTTGCGGGATCAATGGCGATCGTAAAGTAGGTCGTGCCGTTCGCCGAACCGGTGATCGTGTTGCCGGACTGGTTGAGCACGATTTGTGCGCCCTGTCCGATACCATCGCCGTCGCCGGCAGTCTTGTCGGTCGCATCGAGCGCATAGAGGCCGGAGGCCACGTTCGAGCCCGTCAGCTTCAGCGTGTAGGTCGTCGAACCAGCACCGTCGCTGCCATAGCTACCGCCGGTGAAGTTGTCGGAGAAGTTCGCCGTCACGGAAACAACCCCGTTCGGCGCCGTGCCGCCCGCGGTGTCGGTGCCAACAGGACGCGTCTCGTCGAGCACGAGCGTGTCGGTCGGGCCGGTCACCGTGCCGGCGGTCGGACCGCTGTCCTGGATCGTGAACACGCCGGTGCCGAGGTTCAGCGACGTCGAAACGCTGTCGCCGTCCGCATCGGTGATGGTCTGCACCACCTGCAGCAGATTGGCAGCCGACAGCGTCAGCGTCGCCGCATCGTCCGGGTTGGTCGGATCGGAGTGCCAGATATTGTTAAGCTGAGCAAAGGTCACGATGCCGGTCGAAGGATCGATCGTGATCGTGAAGTAGTTGGTGCCGCCAACCGAGCCGGTGATGGTGTTGCCGACCTGGTTCAGCAGAATCTGCGCACCCTGTCCGATACCATCGCCGTCGCCGGCGGTCTTGTCGGTCGGATCGAGCGCATAGAGGCCGGAGGCCACGTTCGCACCGGTGAGCTTCAGCGTATACGTCGTGCTGCCAGCACCGTCGCTGCCGTAGCCGCCGCCGGTGAAGTTGTTGGAGAAATCCGCCGTCACGGTGTCGAGCCCGGTCGGCGCTGTGCCGCCCGCGGTGTCACTGCCGACAGGACGCGTCTCGTCCAGCACGAGCGTATCGGTCGGACCGGTCACCGTACCTGCCGTCGGGCCGCTGTCCTGGATCGTGAACACGCCGGTGCCGAGGTTGAGCGGTGTCGTCACGCTGTCGCCGTCCGCATCCGTGATGGTCTGCACCACCTGCAGCAACTCAGGGCGCGTCAGCGTCAGCGTCGCCGCATCGTCCGGGTTGTTCGGATCGGAGTGCCAGATGTTGTTGACCTGCGTGAACGTCACGATCCCGGTCGTCTCATTGATCGTGATCGTGAAGTAGGTCGTGCCGTTCGCCGAGCCGGTGATGGTGTCACCGACCTGGTTGAGCACGATCTGCGTACCCTGTCCGATGCCGTCACCGTCACCGGCGGTCTTGTCAGTCGGATCGAGCGCATAGAGGCCGGAGGCCACGTTCAAGCCCGTCAGCTTCAGCGTGTAGGTCGTCGACCCAGCACCATCGCTGCCGTAGCTGCCGGCGGTGAAGTTATTGGAGAAGTCCGCCGTCACGGTGTCGAGCCCGGTCGGCGCCGTGCCGCCGGCGGTATCCGTTCCTGTGGGACGCGTCTCGTCCAGCACGAGGGTGTCGGTCGGGCCAGTCACCGTGCCGGCGGTCGGACCGCTGTCCTGGATCGTGAACACGCCGGTGCCGACGTTGATCGGCGTCGTCACGCTGTCGCCGTCCGCATCGGTGATGGTCTGCACCACCTGAAGCAGGTTCGCGGCCGACAGGGTCAGCGTCGCGGCATCGTCCGGATTGGTCGGATCGGAGTGCCAGATATTGTTGACCTGGGTAAACGTCACGATCCCGGTCGTCTCGTTGATGGTGATCGTGAAGTAGGTCGTGCCGTTTGCCGAGCCGGTGATGGTGTCACCGACCTGGTTGAGCACGATCTGCGTACCTTGGCCGAAATGGGTTGGGTCGGTGTCGGTCGGATCCAGCGCGTAGAGGCCGGAGGCGACGTTGGCGCCGGTCAGCTTCAGCGTGTAGGTCGTGTTGCCCGGGCCGTCGCTGCCATAGCTGCCGGGCGTAAAGTTGTTGGAGAAGTCCGCCGTCACGGTGTCGAGCCCGGTCGGCGCCGTGCCGCCGGCAGTATCCGTTCCGGTGGGACGGGTCTCGTCCAGCACCAAGGTGTCGGTCGGGCCGGTCACCGTGCCCGCGGTCGGACCGCTGTCCTGGATCGTGAACACACCGGTGCCGACGTCGAGCGGCGTCGTCACGCTGTCGCCGTCCGCATCGGTGATGGTCTGCACCACCTGCAGCAGATTGGCCGCCGACAGCGTCAGCGTCGCAGAATCGTCCGGATTGGTCGGATCGGAGTGCCAGATATTGTTGACCTGGGTGAACGTCACGATCCCGGTCGTCTCGTTGATCGTGATCGTGAAGTAGGTCGTGCCGTTCGCCGAGCCGGTGATGGTGTCACCGACCTGGTTGAGCACGATCTGCGTACCCTGCCCGAAATGGGTCGGGTCGGTGTCGGTCGGATCGAGCGCATAGAGGCCGGAGGCCACGTTCACGCCGGTCAGCTTCAGCGTGTAGGACGTGTTGCCCGCACCATCGCTGCCGTAGTTGCCGCCGGTGAAGTTGTTGGAGAAGTCCGCCGTCACGGTATCGAGCCCGGTCGGCGCCGTGCCGCCTGCGGTGTCGCTGCCAACAGGACGGGTCTCGTCCAGCACCAAAGTGTCGGTCGGACCTGTCACCGTGCCCGCCGTCGGGCCGCTATCCTGGATCGTGAACACGCCGGTGCCGACGTCGAGCGGCGTTGTCACGCTGTCGCCGTCCGCATCGGTGATGGTCTGCACCACCTGCAGCAGGTTCGCGGCCGACAGGGTCAGCGTCGCGGCATCGTCCGGATTGGTCGGATCGGAATGCCAGATGTTGTTGAGCTGGGTGAAGGTGACGATACCGGTCGAGGGGTCGATCGTGATCGTGAAGTAATTGGTTCCACCAACCGAGCCGGTGATCGTGTTGCCGACCTGGTTCAGCAGAATCTGCGCGCCCTGCCCGATGCCATCGCCGTCGGCGGTGGTCGTGTCGGTCGCTTCGAGCGCAAAGAGGCCGGACGCCACGTTGGCGCCGGTAAGCTTCAGCGTGTAGGTCGTGTTGCCCGCACCGTCGCTGCCATAGCTGCCGGCTGAGAAGTTGTTCGAGAAGTCTGCCGTCACGGTGTCGAGGCCGGTCGGCGTCGTGCCGCCCGCCGTATCCGTGCCGACGGGACGGGTCTCGTCCAGAACCAACGTATCCGCCGCCGCGATCACTGTGCCCGCGGTCGGACCGCTATCCTGGATTGTGAACACACCGGAGCCGAGGTTGAGCGACGTCGTCACGCTGTCGCCGTCGGCATCGGTGATGGTCTGCACCAATTGCAGGATTTCCGGACGCGACAGCGTCAGCGTCGCGGCGTCATCCGGGTTGGTCGGATCGGAGTGCCAGATATTGTTGAGCTGGGTGAAGGTCACGATCCCGGTCGAGGGATCGATCGCGATCGTGAAGTAATCGGTGCCGCCGGCCGAGCCGGTGATCGTGTTGCCGACCTGGTTCAGCAGAATCTGCGCACCCTGCCCGAAATGGGTCGGGTCGGTGTCGGTCGGATCGAGCGCATAGAGGCCGGACGCCACGTTGGCGCCGGTGAGCTTCAGCGTGTAGGCCGAATTGCCCGGACCATCGCTGCCATAGCTGCCGCCGGCGAAGCCGTTCGAGAAATCCGCCGTGACGCTGGCAAGGCCGGTCGGCGCCGTGCCGCCCGCGGTGTCGGTGCCGACAGGCCGCGTCTCGTCGAGCACGAGCGTGTCCGTTGCGCCAGACAGCGCGCTCGCCGTCGGGCCGCTGTCCTGGATCGTGAACACACCGGTGCCGAGATCGAGCGGCGTCGACACGTGGTCGCCGTCCGCATCGGTGATGGTCTGCACCACCTGCAGCAGGTTGGCCGCCGAGAGCGTCAGCGTCGCGGCATCGTCCGGGTTGGTCGGATCAGAATGCCAGATGTTGTTGAGCTGGGTGAACGTGACGATGCCGGTCGTCTCGTCGATCGTGATCGTGAAGTAGTTGGTGCCGCCAGCCGAGCCGGTGATGGTGTCACCGACCTGGTTCAGCAGAATCTGCGCACCCTGCCCGAAATGGGTCGGATCGGTGTCGGTCGGATCCAGCGCATAAAGGCCGGAGGCGACGTTGGCGCCGGTCAGCTTCAGCGTGTAGGCGGTGTTGCCCGCACCGTCGCTGCCATAATTGCCGCCGGTGAAGTTGTTGGAGAAGTCCGCCGTCACGGTATCGAGGCCGGTCGGCGCCGTGCCGCCTGCGGTGTCGCTGCCAACGGGACGGGTCTCGTCCAGCACAAGGGTGTCGGTCGGACCTGTCACCGTGCCCGCCGTCGGGCCGCTGTCCTGGATCGTGAACACACCGGTGCCGACGTCGAGCGGCGTCGACACGCTGTCGCCGTCCGCATCGGTGATGGTCTGCACCACCTGCAGCAGGTTCGCGGCCGACAGGGTCAGCGTCGCGGCGTCATCCGGGTTGGTCGAATCGGCGTGCCAGATGTTGTTGAGCTGGGTGAACGTCACGATCCCGGTCGTCTCGTCGATCGTGATCGTGAAGTAGGTGGTGCCGCCTACCGAACCGGTGATCGTGTCACCGGATTGGTTCAGCACGATCTGCGCACCTTGGCCGAAGTGGGTCGGGTCGGTGTCGGTCGGATCCAGCGCATAGAGACCGGAGGCCACATTCACGCCGGTTAGCTTCAGCGTGTAGGCCGTGTTGCCCGCGCCGTCGCTGCCGTAGCTGCCGGCCGAGAAGTTGTTGGAGAAGTCCGCCGTGACGGTGTCGAGGCCGGTCGGCGTGGCGCCGCCCGCAGTGTCGGTGCCGACAGGACGGGTTTCGTCCAGAACCAACGTATCCGCCGCCGCGATCACCGTACCGGCGCTCGGGCCGCTGTCCTGGATCGTGAACACGCCGGTGCCGACATCGAGCGGCGTCGTCACGCTGTCGCCGTCGGCATCGACGATGGTCTGCACCACCTGCAGCAGATTGGCGCCAGACAGCGTCAGCGTCGCGGCGTCATCCGGGTTGGTCGGATCGGAGTGCCAGATGTTGTTGAGTTGGGTGAACGTCACGATCCCGGTCGAGGGATCGATCGTGATCGTGAAGTAATTGGTGCCGCCAGCCGAGCCGGTGATCGTGTTGCCGACCTGGTTCAGCAGAATCTGCGCACCCTGCCCGATGCCGTCGCCGTCGGCGGTGGTCGTATCGGTCGCATCAAGTGCGTAGAGACCGGACGCCACATTCGCGCCGGCGAGGTTCAGCGTGTAGGTCGTGTGGCCCGGGCCGTCGCTGCCATAGCTGCCGGGCGTGAAGTTGTTGGAGAAGTCTGCGGTCACGGAATCGAGGCCGGTCGGCATCGTGCCGCCCGCGGTGTCCGTGCCAACCGGACGGGTCTCGTCCAGCACCAGGGTATCGGTCGCGCCGGTCACCGTGCCGGCGGTCGGGCCGCTGTCCTGGATCGTGAACACACGGGTGCCGACATCGAGCGGCGTCGACACGCTGTCGCCGTCCGCGTCGGTGATGGTCTGCACCACCTGCAGCAGGCTCGGGCTCGACAGCGTCAGCGTTGCCGGATCGTCCGGATTCTTCGGGTCAGAATGCCAGATATTGTTCGACTGCGTGAAGGTGACGATCCCGGTCGACGGATCAATCGTGATGGTGAAATACGTCGTCCCGCCGGCCGAGCCGGTGATCGTGTTGCCGGACTGGTTGAGGACGATCTGCGCACCCTGTCCGATGCCGTCGCCGTCTGCAGTGGTCGTGTCGGTCGGATCCAGCGCGTAGAGACCCGAGGCCACGTTCGAGCCGGTGAGCTTCAGCGCGTAGGCCGTATGGCCGGGTCCGTCGCTGCCGTAGCTGCCGGACGTGAAGTCGTGGGAGAAGTCCGCCGTCACGCTGGCAAGCCCGCTCGGCGCAAAGCCGCCCGGCGTGTCGCTGCCGACCGGGCGCGACTCGTCCAGCACCAGCGTTTCCGCCGGCCCTTCCTTCTCGATCACCGTGCCGGCCGTCGGACCGCTGTCCTGAATTGTGAACACGCCGCCACCGAGGTTGATCGGCGTTGCCACGCTGTCGCCGTCCACGTCAGTGATGGTCTGCACCACCTGCAGCAGGCTGGCGCTGGAGAGGGTCAACGTCGCCGCGTCATCCGGGTTGGTCGGATCGGCATGCCAGATGTTGTTGACCTGGGTGAAGGTCACGATCCCGGTCGTCTCGTTGATCGTGATTGTGAAGTAGGTCGTGCCGTTCGCCGAGCCGGTGATGGTGTCACCGGACTGGTTCAGCACGATCTGCGCACCCTGCCCGAAATGGGCCGGGTTGGTGTCGGTCGGATCCAGCGCATAGAGGCCCGAGGCCACGTTCGTGCCGGTGAGATGCAGCGTGTAGGCAGTGCTGCCGGCGCCGTCGGCGCCGTAGCTGCCGCCGGTGAAGTTGTTGGAGAAGTCAGCCGTCACGCTGGCGAGGCCGGTCGGCGTCGTGCCGCCCGCGGTGTCGCTGCCGACAGGACGCGTTTCGTCCAGCACCAGCGTGTCGGTCGCGCCGGTCACCGTGCCCGCCGCCGGACCATCGTCAAGGATCGTCAGATGCGAGCCGACATCGACGCTCGCACTTGCCGACTGATTGTTGTTGTCAGTCACGGTGGCGGTCAGCGTGATCAGACCCGATGCCAGCGTGATCCCTTCATTGAAGTTGCCCGGTGTTGCCTCATGAACCGCGCGCAGATCGGTCAGCGTCACATGACCCGCGGCGTCAACCGAGACCGTGAGGACCAGATCGCCACTGATCGCCGTGCGCCCTTCCACGACGCCGGCCGCGTTGACCGTCAGCAGAACGTGCTGACCGGTCGCCGAATCGATCAGACCGGAATCCTCGTTCGGGGTCGTGACCGACAGCGCATAGGTCAGCGACTGCTGGCCGCCCGGTACCGTGACGTTGAACGACACCTGCACAGACGCGACCGTTGCCCCTGCGGGTCCGAGCCCCGAACCGGCGACACCATGGTTGGTGGCCGCGGTCAGGAAGCTCTCGTCGACAATCAGCGCCGACAGGGGGTTGCCGGAAATGGTCGGAGGCGGAGCAATGCCCAGCACGAAGCCGGTCGGCGGCACAGGGGTCACGAGGTTCGGCAACTCTTCCTGCGGCGCCAACACGTTGGTCGGCACAGGAGCTAACGGATCAATCGCGAACGGACTGAAATTCGCGCCGCTCGCCTGGGCGTTGCCGTTCGAGTTGCCGCCATTGTCGGCCGCCGGCAACACGGAGGCGTCCGTGCTGATCGGAAAAAGGGTCGCGAACTCCTGGACCGAGACCTCGCGCCCCGGCGCCATCTCGATCGTGACATTCTTCAGTCCATCCGCACGGGAGTCGAAGAACGGCTCAACCGTGACGGTCGACTGGTTGTCGAACAGGATGATCAGCTTTTCGCCGACGTGAACCAGCGTGATCTTTTCATTGGCGATCGACGAAAAGTCGACCTTCACCTTCTGGTCGTATCCAAGATTGACGACCACCGCCTGATCGGTCAGCGGCTTGGTCAGCTTGTAAATTCGTACGGGAGCCGAATTGGTGGAATTGCCGGTGCCGGTTGCCTGAGCGACCTGAAACGAACCCTGCATTATCAACTCCGCAAAATGCGATTAGAGGAAAAGTTGTAGAAAAATTTAGTTTTAGGCTATTGTTAACCCTCCCCGCGGTCAAGAAATGTATTTGGTTAATCAATGCTTTCCGTGGAAGTGTGGTAAAGATCGGACAGGTCGAAGCTGAAAGAACAACGGCTTAGCCGGATTAACTTGGCCAAAGGCAGTATTTCCCCGGCCCCGTTCGTCCTTCCCGGCGATTTGGAGCAGCAGTCGATGCGGGTGATTCTTCAGGCGTGTGCCGCTGTCCTGATTTGGGGATGTTTCGGCGCGGCGGCCGCGCAAGCCCCCGCACAACCTGTCCCCCAGGAGACCACGGTCGAGCGCCAGGTTCGCGCCCTGGCCAACCGGGACACCCAGATTGGCCTCTATCTCAACGTGTTACCTGATTGCACGTCGGGCCCGCTGCCGACCATCCGCCTAGTCGCCGCGCCGGCTGCCGGAAAGGTTGTGGTGAAGTCGGCGAAGGCGAAGGCCACCAATTACAAGGCCTGCCTGGCGCTCGAGGTGCCGGCCTATGTCGCCTTCTACAAGGCGCCGCCGGAATTTCTCGGCGATGACGCGCTGACCATCGAGGTCAAGTACCAGGGCGGTCGAACCGAAATTCAGAAGATCACCGTCAAGGTGAGTGCACCAGGCGGGCAGCAGAAGATCTGATGGGTGTTGCCGGCGATCTGAGGCCCGCGCGCCGACCAATCGCCTTACAGCGGCTCGCCCTCGGCTTCGTCCAGCTGCAACGACACCTCGCTCGGTGCGGAGGCCGGCTGCCTGAGCGAAGCTCTATCCTCGTGGCAATCGCTGATTCGGCGGGCAACCACCCGGTCGGTCCGCGGCGCCTGACCAACATTGGTCTTGTTGACCTCGGTATAGGCCTCGTCGCTGAGAACCGTGATGACGGTGCTGACCGGCCCGAGATAGTCGCAGCGGTTGGAGAAGACGTATTTGTTGTTGATCTTCTCCGGCCGCGAAGAGTGGCAATTTCCAACGGACGGAGATGAGAAGGTCGCCTTCATCGCCTGGGTTGGATCGACACAGCGCGTCATTTCGCGCTCGAGCAGCGTTTGCCGGACGTTCGAGGACGTGGCGATTTCCAGCGTCCGCACGAAGCGCCACATTCCCTTTCGGAAGGTCGGCCCGCTGAATCCCTCCTCCGCCATGGCGCTCGGGGAGGCGAGCACGAACACGGAAAGCGCGGTCACGACGCCAAGCGCGGATGCGAAGATCTTCGACGGGGCGAAGCCCTCACGCGATGTCATTTATTGAATCCCTAACCGGCCGATTGACGCGGATCGCGTGACTTCGCTTGAAGCACGTCCAACCTCACATCATTCAGGAGCATTTCGTGTTAAGACCCCGTAAATGCTTGGCCTTTCCTCGAAGCTCTCACGAGCTCTTGCGTCAAACACGGTGAATGCCCGGTTGCTTCAAGGCCGGGGCAGCTTCGGCGCGAAAGGAAGCGCAGCGTCTGCGTCGTCGGGGACAAATGGACGCCTCGTCCGCCGCCACTGCCGTTTGATTGCCAGCTAGTGCTGCAAAGCCGCCGCAGCGGACTTGTCAGTCTTGGCCTCAGACTTGGCCTCAATCTTGGCCGCGCTACCGTCGTCGCAGTCGCCGATCCTTGTCGCGACGACCGTGTCGGTCCGGGGATGCTCTCCGGTGCTGATCTCGTTCAGCTCGGTATAGGCCTCGTCGCTGCGCACGGTGATGACGGTGCTGACCGTCCCCATGTAATCGCAGCGGTGTCCGAAGGTGTATTGATTACCGACCTTCTCCGGCTTGTCCGAGACGCAGCTTCCGATCGATCCCGAGGCAAAGGTCGCCTTCATGGCGTGGGTCGGGTCGACGCAGCGCGTCGTCTCCGCGTTGACCACCCGATACTTGAAGTTCTTGTTGGCCGTCCTGACCACATCGAGCGTTCGCACGAAGCGCCACAGACCTTTGCGGAAGCTCGGGCCAGAAAAGGCTTGATCGCCCTGAGCCGGCTGCGCCGCCGCTGCCCGGCCGTTCGCCGGTTGAGGAGCCTGAGTCTGTGCATGAGCTGCCAGCGCAGGCAATGAGACAATCATCAGGGTCAGTAGCGAACGTGCAATGCCACCACGGAAGTCCATTCCCACCCCCGATGTCCGTCCGAATGCGTTCGTGATGCGATCCGGTCAGCGCATTGAAGCAATCTCCGGAACACGACTCAATACATCACACCACTTGCAGGGCGAATTGTGGCCAGTAAAGGCGCATTAACGCTACCGGGCAGCTTGCAGCCGAATTCAGACTTACTGCAGCAAACTTGCAACACCTGACACGCCATTCGCGATGGCGCCGGCCGATCTCCCCCGCACCGCATTGGGCAGAGAGGTTTGACCTCAGAGGTTTTTTTTGCTCATTTAGCGCGAGATATTTTCTTCAATTACTTAGCCTATCGCTGGACGAGGGGGCACTGATGCGTATTCGGTTTGGCTACACGGTCGCAGGCATTTTGGCGTTGGGTGCAACGTTGTTCGGCAACTCCGGGCCGGCGGCGGCAGCGGACCTTGGCCTGGTCACAAAAGCACCGGTCGGCACCTGCACCGAGATCGTCTTCACCTGCGAGAACGGCCATCAATATCCGCTGTGCCCGCGCGCTGTGTCGGTCGAGGGCGAAGTGGTCACGGCCTCCCTGCTCACCGGCCGTGGCGGCATCCATGTGCGGCACGTTCCGATGGGCGTCGGCTATCGCTATGCGGGCCGCGGCGTCTGGCTGGACGGCTTCCGGGAAAACGCGCTGCTCAACTTCGGCAAGCGCCACCAGGTGGCGTGCACCATCGCGCATTCATGAGTGCGCGCTCTGCGTCGCTGCAACGGGCGCGACGCAGAGCACCTCAAGCAGCCGAACTCTCCTCACCCCTTGGTGCGGAGCACGGCGCGCGACGAGCGCGAGAACATATACGCCTTCGGATTGACGTAGACCGGGCAGTAGTCCTGCCACTGGTACAGCTGCCAATTCCATTTCCAGCAGCCCGATACGATCTGGGGCTCTTGCACGTAGTCCAGCCGGTACGGCGGATCGCCAAACGGATAGTAGTCGCCGCATCGCGCCGCCGTCGAAGACAGAACGACGATTGAAGCGGCCGCGGCAATGATCACGGAAAATGACTTGTTCATAACGCCCCTCGATCGAATGACGTGACCGCACGAGAGTGCCAAATCCGCCGGTCGTTATCAAGGTGCCGGCCGCCTGCCCGAGACGCCAACCGGCCGCCTACACCGCGCGATTCTGCGTCGGCGCGCGGCCGCCGCCGTCGGCGACCAGCACCGCGCCGGTCACGAAGGACGCCTCGTCGGAGGCCAGAAACAGGCAGCACGCGGCGATCTCGGCGGACTCGGCCATCCGTCCCAGGGCAATGCGTCGTTCGACGCCGCGAATCTCGGCATTGACCGTGGTGCCGTTCTGGTCCGCGAGCAGCTGCATTTCATGGGCGCTCATCGGCGTGCGCACCCAGCCCGGCGCCACCGCATTGGCGCGGATGCCGTCGGCGCCGTGCGCATAGGCCAGCGAGCGCGTATAGGCGACGACGGCCGCCTTGCTGGCGGCGTAGCTTGCGCTGTCCGGGCTGGCATTGAACGCGGCAACCGAGGCGACGTTCACGATCGCGCCGCCGCGCTGCCGGAGCAGCGGCAGCGATGCCCGGCAGACCCGCATGGTCCCCGTGAGGTTGACATCGAGCGTCCTGACCCAGACCTCGTCGGAGACGCTGGCGGGCTGATCCGGCACGATCAGACCTGCGGCGTTGACCACGATGTCGAGCCACGCCCCGCAGGCGGCGACGGCGTTGGCGATGTCGTCCGGACGCGTGACGTCGCCATGGACCGCCTGCCCTCCGCACTCCGCCGCGGCGGTCTGGAGCTCTGCCTCACCGAGCCCGAACAGCACGACGCGCGCGCCGCTCAACGCCAGCAGCGCCGCCGTCGCCCGGCCGATCCCCGTGGCTGCGCCGGTCACCAGCGCCGTCTTTCCGTCGAGCCGCGGCATCAGAGCATGATCCGGAAAAGTGGAAACCGATTTTCCGAGAAGATCATGCTCATCTAGACTCCCCACTGCCGCTCGACGGCGAATCCGGTCTCCGGCAGCGTCGAGCCGCCGTCGACGACGATGGTCTGCCCGGTGACGTATTTGGCCTCGGTGGAGGCGAGATAGAGCATCGCGCAGGCGATGTCGTCGGCGCTACCCATGTGCCCCATCGGAATGAAGCGCTCGAGCTTCGCCTTGTTCTCCGGCGCGCTCATGGTGCCGCGGCCCGGCTTTTCGATGAAGCCGGCCTCGACGCCGTTGACCGTGATGCCGTCGCGCGCGAGCTCAAAGGCGGCGCCGCGGATGAATGCGTTGACGCCGGCCTTCGCCGCCGAGTAATGCGCGCCGCCGCCCATCGCGACGCGCGCGGAGACCGAGGATGTCACGAGGATGCGCCCGAACCTGACGGCACGCATGTGCGGAATTGCGGCCTGCGCGAGCCAGATGCTGGCGTTGAGGTTAAGCGCCAGCGTGTCCTCAAGTTTGGCTTCGTCAAGCTCTTCAAGCGATGACCACGGACAGCCGCCGGCATTGTGCACGACGATATCGAGCCGGCCATATTGAGCAGCGACGCGATCGACCATCGCGCGCAAGCTACTGCGGTCCAGCCGGTCGAACGGGACGCAATAGGCCGCCCGTCCATCGGCCGTCAATTCGCGCGCCAACGCCTCGGCCACATCAAGCGTCCGGTTGGCGATCACCACGGTCGCGCCGGCCTCCGCGAGCCGTCTCACGATGGCGGCGCCGATCCCCCTGCCCCCGCCGGTGACGATGGCGATGCGGCCGTCAAGATTGAACGGAGGCACCTGCATCAGATCGCTCCTGCGCCGCGCAGCAAGTCGATGAACCGCGCCAACACCGCCGTGTGTGTGTCGACGTCGCGCGCGGACGTCGCCGGACACATCAGCAGCATGGTGTGGAACGGGGTCACCAGAATGCCCTCGTTGATGTAGAACGCATGCAGCAGGGTCTCGAGATCGGGTTGCCGGCCGGCAATGACGTCGGCGCCGCTGCATGGCGGCTGCGGCATGAACATGATCTCGGCGCGCGCGCCGATCTGCGTGACGTGCCAGGGCAGACCGGCCGCCGCGATCAGCCGGCGCGCTTCCTGCGCAAGCCAGGTCGCGGTTCCGATCATCCGCTCGTAATTCGCAGAGGTCAGCACCTTCTCCAGCACCGCGCGCATGGTCGCGACCGTCAGCGCGTTGCCGGCAAGCGTGCCGCCGAATCCAAGATGCGCCGACTGCCGCTCGCGCGGATTGACGTGGGGAACGAGTTTCCAGAGCCGCTCGGCGATCTCCTGGCTGAGACCGAATACGCCGGCAGGGATGCCGCCCGCGATCGCCTTGCCCGCGACGAAGATGTCGGGCTCGAGTCCATGGCTCTTCGTGTAGCCACCCGGCCCGCAGGACAGCGTGTGGGTCTCGTCGATAATGAGGACGGTGCCGGCGCGGCGCGTCAGCTCCCGCAACGCTTGGTGAAAACCAGGATCGACCGGGATCATGCCGAAATTTGTCATCAGCGGCTCGGTCAGCACGCAGGCGACGTCGCCATGGGCAAGTGCCGCCTCGAGGCCCGCGACATCGTTGAATTCGACGACCCTGCTCACCGCATCATGATCGATGCCGTTGGGATGGATCATGTTGCGCAGGCCGACCCGGCCGTCGCGGATCTCGACATGCGCCTCCTCCACGCCGCCATGATAGCAGCCGGAGAACACCAGCACCTTGCGCCGGCCGGTGATCATGCGCGAGATACGGATCGCCGCGCGGTTGGCGTCGGTCGCCGACGTCGTCAGCGTCCAGTATTTCGGACCGAAGCGGCGCGACAGTTCGGCACCGACCCAGATACTGTCTTCCGTCGGCAGCATCATGGTCGCGCCACGCTTGAGCTGAGCGAGCGCCGCCTCGGTCACCGCCTCGGGCGCGTGCCCACACATGCCGCCGGTGTCGCCAAGGCAGAAATCGATGTAGTCGCGTCCGTCGATATCCCTGATATGCGCGCCCTGCGCCTCCTCGGCATAGACAGGGAAGCCGCCGGCCCAGCGCCGCATCCAGTGCGACGGGCCGCCATAAAGATAATGCTGCCTTCCCTCCTGCCAGGCCGCGGCCGAGCGCGGGTGCAGCGCGCGAAAGCGCTCCTGCTCGGCATCGAGCAATCGGTTCAGAACGCCGGCGCGTTCGGCAGCCAAAGATGTCATAGCGCGATCCAGGCGGTCTTGAGGTCGGTATAGGCGTCGAGGGCGTGCAGCGACTTGTCGCGTCCGAAGCCGGATTGCTTGAAGCCGCCGAGCGGCACCGTGATGTCGGCGCCGCCATAGGCGTTGACGTGCACGACGCCGGCCTTGATGGCGCGCACCATACGATGCGCCGTCGACAGACTTGCGGTCCACACCGCCGACGCAAGTCCATAGGGGGTCGCATTGGCGAGCGCTGTGGCATCTTCCTCGCCCTCGAACCGCGTCACTGCCAGCACCGGGCCGAACACCTCATCGCGCCAGACCTGCATCGACGGCGTCACGTCGGTGAGGATCGCGGGCGCCATGAAATTGCCGCCGCTCTCGACGCGGATCTGCTCGCCGCCGATCAGCCGCGTCGCGCCCTGCGCTTCCGCGCCGGCAACGGCATCCAGGTTCTTGCGCAACTGCGGCTTGCTCGCGATGGCGCCGATATCCGAGGTCAGTTCGAGGGGATCGCCGACGCGGAGCTTCGCGGTGGCGTCGCGCAGTTCGGCCATGAAGCGATCATAGATCGAGGATTGCACCAAGAGCCGCGATCCGGCCACGCAGACCTGGCCGGAGTTTCGGAAGATCCCGCTCGCAGACACCTTGGCCGCATGCTTGATGTCGGGCACATCGGCGAACACGATGTTGGGCGACTTGCCGCCAAGCTCGGGATGGACGCGTTTCAGGTTGGATCGCGCCGAGCATTCCAGGAGACGCCGGCCCACCGCACCCGAGCCGGTGAAGGCAAGCACATCGACATCCATGTGCAGCGCGAGCGCTTCGCCGGCCGTTGCGCCGCGGCCGGTGACGACGTTGAGCACGCCGTCCGGCAACCCCGCCTCGGTCGCGAGTTCGGCAAGCCGCAACAGCGTCAGCGACGCCAGCTCCGGCGGCTTGACCACGACCGAATTTCCGGCGGCGAGCGCCGGGCCGATCTTCCACGCTCCGATCATCAGCGGGAAATTCCACGGCACGATCACGCCGACGACACCAAGCGGCTCGCGATGCACGAGCCCGAGCACATCGCCTGAGGTCGGCGCGATCTCGCCATAGACCTTGTCGATCGCCTCGGCGTAGTACCGGATGGTGCCGGCGGCCGAGAGCGGCTCGGCCTTGTAGGCCATGCTGATCTCGGTGCCGTTGTCGCGCACGCCGAGCACCGCAATCTCGAGCGCGTGCCGCTCGATGAGATCGGCGAACCGCAGCAACACCTTCTTGCGCTGCGCCGGCGCCGCACGCGACCAGCTGCCCTGCTCGAAGGCCTGCCGCGCATGTCTGACCGCGGCGTCGACATCGGCCACGTCGCCGTCAGCTATGCTGGTCAATACCTTGCCGTCGATCGGCGACACGACATCAAGCCGCGCCTCGCTGATCGCCGGCGCCGGCCGGCCGCCGATGAAGAGCTGCTGAGCCGGAATGACGGCCACGCGTAGTCGATCGATCTGGGCTTGCTGCATGCGAGACAATTATGACGATGACGAAGGCGGCTTCCGAGCGAGACCGCTGGCACCGCGCAATCCTCGCCAAATCAAGGCTTTGGCAGCAATCAACCGATAGGTGGATGTCACGGCAAGGCGCGCCCCCATAGCGTGATCGCACGATGGCCGAGCGCTCCGCCTGCGTTATCCAAACCGGTTGTCACCATCCCTTACGCCTGCCGGCGAGCCGAAGGTCATGCCTGAGATGACGCAGCCCCGCATTCTCCTGATCGGAACGGGAGACACCAAGGCCGACGAACTGCTGTTCATGAGCGAGTGCATCGCGCGCGCCGGTGGCCGAACCGTCATGATGGACATCAGCGTGCTCGGCGATCCGCCGTACCAGGCGGCACATGACAAGCACGCGGTGGCGGCCGCCGCACAGACCACGATCGAGGCGATCGCATCGAGCGGCGACGAGAATTCCGCGATGTCACTGATGGCGGTCGGCGCCGCCAATCTGGCGCGCGCGCTCGCGGAGCGCGATGCCATCGACGGCGTGATCGCGATCGGCGGCACGATGGGCACCGACCTTGCGCTCGACGTCGCGCAGGCGCTGCCGCTCGGCCTGCCGAAGCTGATCGTCTCAACCGTCGCCTTCTCGCATCTGATCCCGCCCGAGCGCGTCGCCGCCGATCTGATGATGATCCTATGGGCCGGCGGTCTCTACGGCCTCAACGGCACCTGCACCGCCGTGCTGTCGCAAGCCTGCGGCGCGATCGTCGGCGCCGCCAGAAGCGCAATCAGGCCGCGCAAAGACCGGCCGGTCGTTGCGATCACCTCGCTCGGCAAGAGCTGCCTACGCTATATGGTCGAGCTCAAGCCGCAGCTCGAGCGGCGCGGCTACGAGGTGGTCGTCTTCCACACCACCGGCATGGGCGGCCGCGCGATGGAATCGATCGCCGCGCAAGGCGGCTTTGCCGCGGTGCTGGACCTCAGCCTGCAGGAGGTCGCCAACCAGCTCACCGGCTCGGTGGTCAATTCCGGCGCTGACAGGCTTGAGAATGCAGGCAGAGCCGGCATTCCACAGATCGTCGCGCCGGGGGCGATCGACATGGTCGACTTCCCGGCATGGCTTGGGGTTCCGAGCGAGCTGTCGGATCGTCCATTCCACGCGCATAACCGGCTGCTTGCGTCGGCAACGTCGGGATCCACCGATCGCCAACGGATCGCCCGCGCGATTGCCGGGAAACTGTCCCAGGCCAACGCTCCCGTTGCCTTCGTGCTGCCCGCCGGCGGCATCCAGCAATGGGATCGCGAAGGCGAAGCGTTGCACGATCCTGACGCTCTCGCCGCCTTCGTCGACGCCATGCGATCGGCGATCAAGGCGCCGGTCGAGCTGCACGAGATCACCGATCACATCAACAGCGCCGCATTCAACGAAACGGTGCTCGGCGTCTTCGACCGATGGGTCGCTGCCGGCATTGTCCCTCGCGGCCGCACCACGGTTGCCGCATGAGGAGGCCGCTTGCCCAGGCGCTGGTGCTCGACTTCGGCGGGGTAATCTCGAAGACATTGTTCGAGACCCACGACCTGACCGAGCGCACGCTCGGACTCGCCCCCTGCACACTGAAATGGCTCGGACCGTTCGCGCCCGACAGCGATCCGCTCTGGACGAGCATGCAGCTCGGCGAGATTTCGGAACGCGACTACTGGCTGACCCGCAGCCGCGAGGTCGGGCGCTTGGTCGGCGAGGACTGGCGCGACATGGAGACCTTCGTGAAACGCGCGCGCGGCGCCGATCCCGACACCGTGATCCGCCCTGAGGCAGCGCGCGCGATCACCCTCGCCGCCGATGCCGGGTTCCGGCTCGCCATCCTCTCGAACGAGCTCGACCTGTTCTACGGCACCGATTTCTGCAGCCGCCTCTCCATCCTCAAGCGCTTCGATACCATCGTCGATGCCACGCATACCGGCATCCTGAAGCCCGACCCCCGCGCCTATCAAAGCGTGCTGGACGAACTGGCGCTGGAGGCAGACAATTGCGTCTTCGTCGACGACCAGCGCCGCAACATCGCAGGCGCCGCCGCATGCAACATGCGCACGGTGCTGTTCGATGTGCGCAATCCTGCCGCGTCCTACAGCGAGGCGCTGCGGCATTTCGGGCTGCAGTTCGACTAAAGCGCTTTCGAGCGAAGCGGGTACCGGTTCGCGTGAAGAAAACGCGTCAAGACCAGAATCTGGAGCTCGGTCCCGATTCCATCGGAACGAAAAAGGCTCCAACCGGACAGGGAACGATCATGCGCGACAGAAACTTCCTGGTTGAGAACAACGCCAAGCCGATCTGGCACCCGATGGCTCATCCCGCCGAGATGCGGGCGCAGCCGCCGCGGATCGTGATGAAGGGCGAAGGCGTCGAAGTCACCGATATCGACGGCAAGACCGTGATCGATGCGGTCGGTGGATTGTGGAATGTCAATCTCGGCTACAGCTGCGATCCGATCAAGCAGGCGATCGCGGACCAGCTCAGCGCGCTGCCGTATTATTCGGGCTTCCGCGGCACCTCATCCGGCCCCTCGATCGAGCTCGCCTACGAGCTCACCGAATGGTTCAAGCCGGAAGGCATGGTGCGCGCTTTCTTCACCTCGGGCGGATCGGACTCGGTCGAGACCGCGCTACGGCTCGCGCGGCAATACTGGAAGATCAAGGGCCAGGCCGACCGCACCAAGTTCCTGGCGCTGAAGAAGGGCTACCACGGCACCCATTTCGGCGGCGCCTCCGTCAACGGCAACGCCAATTTCCGCCGCAACTACGAGCCGATGCTGCCCGGCGTGTTCCATATCCCCGCGCCGTCGACCTATCGCAATCCCTTCAACGAGACCGATCCCGCAAAACTCGCGCAGCTGTGCGCGGCGACGATGGAAGAGGAGATCGCGTTCCAGGGCGCCGACACCATCGCGGCCGTCATCATGGAGCCGGTGCTCGGGGCCGGCGGCGTGATCGTGCCGCCGGACAGCTTCATGAAGCTGGCCCGTGAGATCTGCAACCGTCACGGCATCCTGATGATCGCGGACGAGGTCGTCACCGGTTTCGGGCGCACCGGCGCATGGTCGGGTTCGCGGCTCTGGGGCGTGAAACCCGACATGATGACGATGGCCAAGGCGATCACCTCGGGCTATTTCCCACTCGGCGCGACGCTGATCGGCGAGCAGGTTGCGGAAGCTTTCGAGGCCGACACGACCACGTTCGGCTCGATCGGCCACGGCTACACCTATTCCGGCCATCCGGTCGGCTGCGCCGCGGGCCTTGCGGCGCTCGCCGAGACCCGCCGCCTCAAGCTGGACGAGAATGCCGCCGCACGCGGCGAGGACCTTGCGCGGGCACTTGCCGCGCTCAAGGCGAAGCACACGCTGGTCGGCGACGTCAGAGGCAAGGGTTTGATGGCCGCACTCGAGCTGGTCGCCGATCGCGACAGCAAGAAGGCCGCCGACAAGAAGACGATGGCGAAGGTCGCCGATGCGGCCTACGAGGCCGGGGTGATGCTGCGCGTCTCCGGCAACAACCTGATCCTGTCCCCGCCCCTGATCCTGACGTCGGCCGACGTTCGGCGGATCGCCGAAGGAATCGACGCCGGCCTCTCAGCGGCCGGTTGACAGCACGCTGACGCAAGCCATGGCGCGCTCGAACAGCGCGCCATCCGCCTTGTCGCGGTCGAGGCAATCGGCCAGCGACGCGGCCGACATACTCTGGTCGGTGCAGAAGATGCGCATGAAATCGGCCGCCAGCGCGACCTTGCGCGGCGCGGATTGGCGCTCCCAGTCGCGGCTGCTCAGATAGAGCAAGGACGCATCGTCAATGCTGATTTCAGCCGCTGCGCCAGCAGCGGCCGGCCCTGTCGCGAGCAAAGCCAGCAGCGCGCCGGCCACCGCTCCGATGCAACGCGCGCGGCCGCTCATTTCGTCTCCCTGGCATTCACCATCGGCGGCACGTCGAGCGCGGGATTGCGATCGAAGAAGTTGAACGGACGCAGCCGGAAGCCATGCCACAGGCCGGGCATAACCGGCCAATCCTCGGCGCGCGGCACGTGGCGGAAGCCGACCGTGTACCACAGCACGAGGTCGCGGTCCTCGATCGGCCGCTTCGCCGCCGTCCATTTCGGCAGGCCGTCGACCTCGGGGTTTCCGTTCGGATACATGCCCGCGGCGTAGCGCTCGTCCTTGGCGTAGGCCGAGGTCCATAGCGTGTAGGCGCTGAAACCCGCGCGCAGCTGGATCGGATCGTCCTTGGCGAGCAGCGAGACGTCGGAGTGACCGGGCATCAGCTGATAGCTCGTGCGATAGCCGCGGCTGTTGGTCTTGCCTGTGCTCTCGATCCTGAACTGTGCCGCGTTCAGCGGCATGGTGATCGGCCCTTCGGTCGCAACCGGCCTGGTGTCGACCTGCCAGAGGCTCTTGCGCTGACCCTGCTCCAGCCGGCGGACATTGAAGCGATCCTCGACCAGCCGGTTCGAGGTGCCGTCGACGTCCATGTCGATCCGGAACGTCATGTAGTGATCGTGATTGACCGCGAGCAGCCGTTCGTCGACCAGCGTCCCAAAGGCGGTATCTTGCGCCGCCGTCGGGTCGCTCAGTGTCTTGCTCGCGACGCCCTTGGTCGCATCGATGCCGTAGGCGCCGAGCCGCACATCGATATTGCCGGCACGGTCGAACACGTAGTCCACCAGATAGTCGTAATTGCCGACCACCGGCGCCATCCGCACCACCAGCTCGTTGTTCGGCCGCACCTCGGCGGTGTTGTTGATCAGCTCGCTGTGGCGCCAGATCGGATCGCCGGTCGGGCGCTCGAAGATGCAGACCGCGCCCTTGGAAACGACCGGCGCACCCTTGGTATCCGAGATCGTCAGGTCGAGATAATGCGCGCCTTCGGGACAATCCGCGCCGCGCTGCAATTCGCTGGAGAGCACGCCAAAGCCATACTCACCGATGTCCATATAGGCGCGGAACGACCAGGTCGGCGCCGGATCCATATAGGGCACGAACATCTCGCTCGCCGAAATCTGGTAGGCGATGTCGCGAAGCGTGCCGTGGTCGTCGTAGCGGATCAGCGACAGCACGGCGCCGACACGCGGCTCGAGACGGACATGGAACGACCAGTTGTCCCAGTGGACCTGGCCGCCCTCCACCTTCACGTTGCTGCCTTCAGGCGCGGTGATTTCGATCGGCTTCGGTGGCTTGCGATATGTTCCGGAGTCGGCATAGGCGTGCGAGGGCGTCTGCGGCGGTGGCGGCACCACGCCGAGATCGGTCACCGACAGCACCGTTTTGCTCTTGAGATCGACCTGAGCGAACAGGTTCTCGATCGGCTTGCCCCAGAGATTGTTGGCGGCGCCCGTGGTGTCGACACAGGGAACGTTGAGCAGGCGGCGGCCTTTCAGGACCGGGTCGCTCACCGGACCGACCGTCAGCGGCAGACACATGACGTTGCGGAAATCGGTGATGCCGCGCTTGGCCATCGCGGCGATCCAGCGCGGGTCCTGCTTCGGCAGGTCGCCGGCGGAGATCAGCTCATCGATGGTCAGCGCAGCCTCGTGATCCCTGACTTCCTGCCAGCCGAGCAGGCTGCGCGCGGCGAGATCGACATGGGCCTCGTAGAGATGCGCGCCGCTCAGCAGCGTCGCGCTGGCCCGGCGCGTGAAGGGCTGTCCGGGCTTCCACGCCCGCACCTCGTCCTTGGGATCCTCCTCGACCGACATCGAGACGACCCGCGCCGAATCGTCGAGCTTGCCGGCGCCGCGCAGGATATCGGAGACCGAGCGGATTTCGTCGGTGGTGAGCCCGTCCATCGGGTGCGTTGCGGCCGCTTGCGGCCATATCCGCCGCTCGGCCTGCGCCGGCAGCGGCGCCGCCAATGTCGCGACCATCAGACCGGCCACTGCCCACACGCCATGCCGGGATATCAGAGCCATTCCGCCCTCCACTCAAAGCCAGAACTGTCAGAATACAAGCAACGGTGGCGACGTGAAGGCCCGCTTCTTCATCCGGTAACCTGTTCCGACGCCGCCGGCAGGATCGCGGCGGCGGCCGGGCGTGGCGCGGCGCGGTGTACATCGAGCAGCCGCACGCCGAAGCGATCGCGCAAGGCCGGCCAGAGGCCGCGCGGCGCCACGATCATCACCACGACGGCGATGATGCCGAGCCCGACCAGATACCAGCCGCCGGACAGGTCGAGTGGGCCGGTCATCAGCTCGCGCAGGCCGAAGAAGATGATGACGCCGAGGATAGGGCCTTCCAGGGTTCCGATACCGCCGATGATCACGATGAACATCATGTAGACGGACCAGTTGACGTCGAAGGCCGCCAGCGGCGCGATGAACAGATTGCCCATGAAGCTGAGCGCGCCGGCTAGCCCGCATCCCGCCGCAGAGAGCACGAAGGCGACGAAACGATTGTGCCGGACGTCGACGCCGACGCTCATCGCGGCAAGATCATTGTCGCGCACGCTCATCAGCCCGAGCCCGAAGCTCGACGTCATCATCCTGTACAGCGCAGCGATGGTGACGAGCGTCAGGCCGCCGGCGAGCCAGAACATCGTCGGCTCGAACCAGTCGAAATCGATCAGCTTGCTGGTCGCGAGCGGCACGCCCGACGTGCCGCCGACGGCCTGCGACTTCATCGTAAACGCGCCGATGATCTCGGCGAACACCCACATCGCGATCGAGAAATAGGCGTCGCGAAGCCGAAACAGCGGAAAGGCGATGATCGCTGCAACGGCGCCCGCCACCAGCGGCGCGACCGGCAGCACCCAGATCGGCGTAACCTCGAGCCAGCCCGAGGTCAGGAACAGCGCATAAGCGCCGAAGGCGATGAAGACCTGGTGGCCAAGCGAGACCAGCCCGGCATAACCCGCCAGCAGGTTCCACATCTGCGCCATCGTCAGCAAGAGTAGGCACTCAGTCGCGAGCCGCAGGAATCCCTCGTTCAGCACGAAGGGCGCGCCGGCAATCACCGCGACGAGCACGATGGCAGAGGCCGCAAGAATGGTACGTGTCGGCATCGGCATCACACCCTGCTCGACACGAGACCCGACGGGCGGATCAGCAGCATGATGAAGAACAGGAGGTGCGCATAGAGCAGCCCGGCATTCGGATCGATTTTCAGCCCGATCAATTGCGCCATGCCGAGCGCGATGCCGCCGAGCAGCGCGCCCCAGAACGAGCCGAGCCCGCCGAGCACCACGACCTCGAACGCGATCAGAAGCCGCTCGGCGCCCGAGAACGGCGTGAAGCTCGAACGCACCGCCAGCAGCACGCCGCCGATCGCGCCGAGCGCGAGCGACAGGCCCATGACATAGTTATAGACCCGGTCCGGCTTGACGCCGGACAGCCGGACGATATCGCGGCGGTCGGCGGTGGCGCGCACGATCCGGCCGAACTCGGTATGACGCAACACGAGCTGCAGCGCCATGAACAGCAGCGCGGCCAGCACCAGTGTCAGCAGCGGCATGATGCCGATATTGAGGCCCGCGATCTCGAGGCTGGCGCGCGAGAGCTCGCCGACCTGGAGGCTGCGCACGTCGGCGCCGAACACCTCGACCATCACGTTGCGCAGAATGACAGAAACGCCGAAGGTCAGCAGCAGCGGCGATAGCGGATCGGGCGAGGTCACCACCCGGTTGACGATGGCGGCCTGGTAGAGCCATCCGACCGCAAAGGACAGCGCGATCACTGGGATCAGCATCAAGAGGGGCGAGACCTGCGGAAACAGGTTGGCCAGCAGCACGGCGCAGAACGCGCTCAGCACCATGAACTCGCCATGGGCGATATTGACGACGCGCATCACGCCGAACACCAGCGCGAGCCCGATGCCGAGCAGCCCATAGAGCCCGCCGAGCAGAGCCCCGTTGATCAATGTCTCAACCCAGATCATGTCGTGCCAATCCTGGCTAGTTACCGAAATAGGCGTGCGTTAGCTGCTCCGGCTGCAACCCTTGCGCCGGGCCGGTCAGCGACACCCGCCCCTTCAACAGGCAATAGATCCGCTCCGAGGTCGCGAGCGCACGCTTGACGTCCTGCTCGACCAGCACGACCGCGGTGCCCTCGCGGCGGATGTCGGCAAAGGAGCGGTAGATCTGCTCGACCACGACCGGCGCGAGCCCGAGCGAGATCTCGTCGCACAGCAGGAGCCGCGGGTTCGACATCAGCGCGCGGCCGATCGCCGCCATTTGCTGCTGGCCGCCGGAGAGCTGGCCGGGAAACATCCGCCGCCGCTCCTCGAGGATCGGGAACAGGTCGAACACCCGCCGCAAGGTCCAGCTGCCTTTGCGCCGGTTGACGCTGCCCATCAAGAGGTTCTCCTCGATCGTCAGCGAGTCGAACAGCAGGCGGCCCTCGGGCACCATGATGAGGCCGAGCCGCGACACATCTTCGGCCGGCATCTGCGAGATATCGATGCCGTCGAACTGCACGGCCCCGCGCCGCTCCTCGTTGAGACCGACCAGCGCCTTCAGGAACGTCGACTTGCCGGCGCCGTTGGCGCCGACCAGCGCCACCGCCTCGCCGTCCGCGACGGTGAAGTTCATGTCGAACACGGCTTGCAGGTCGCCGTAGAAGATTTGCAGGCCGTTCACATTAAGCAACGCCATCGGCCTTCAATCCCATGTAGATCTCGCGCACCACGGCGCTGTCCATGACCTCGGCCGGCGGTCCCTCCAGCACCTTGCGGCCGAAGTCGAGCACCAGGATGCGATCCGACACCGCGCGCAGCGCGTGCGGAATGTGCTCGATCCAGATCGTGGCATGGTCGGCCTTCACCGACTGGATGATGGCAACGAGGCGCTCGACCTCGGGCTCCGTGAGACCGGCCGCGATCTCGTCGAGCAGGATCAGTTTCGGCTTCGAGGCCAGCGCCTTGGCGAATTCCAGCCGCTTGCGGTCGATCAGCGGCAATGCGCCGGCGAGCTTGTCCGCCTTGGCGTCGAGCCCGGTGCGCTGCAGCACCTCCATGGTCCAGCTCGATGCCGCCTCGCCGGTGAGGCCGGCGCCGTAGGATGCCGCGACCAGCGCGTTCTCATAGACCGACAGATGCGGGAACGGCTGCGGAATCTGGAACGCTCGCCCGAGCCCCATCCGCGCCCGGCGGTGCGGGGGCAGGCCTGATATCTCCCTGTCGTCGAGCATGATCGAGCCGCCGTCGGCGGTGAGCAGGCCGACGATCAGGTTGAGCAGCGAGCTCTTGCCGGCGCCGTTCGGGCCGATCACGCCGAGGCACTCGCCGCGCGCCAGCGCGAAGCTGACATTGTCGGCGACCACGATCTCGCCAAAGCGCTTCGACAGCCCGCTGACGCGCAGAAGCCGTGCCATCTCAGGCCAGCTTGGAGAGCAGCTGGAGATCGGCCTGCTTCGGGATGAACGGTGCCGTTCCGTTGTGCACGATCAGGAGCTCGTATTTCGACTTGCCGCCCTTGGCCTTGCGCCATTGCCCGCCCGACAGCGAGGTCACCGCGACGTTCTTGATCGGGCTGTCCTTGAACTTGACCCGGCCGACCACGGTCTCCATGTCGAGGCCGGCGATCGCATCGCGCAATGAGTTCTTGTCCTTGGGATCGCTGTTCTGCAACGCCGCGAGCCCGACCTCCCACAGCGCATGGGCGTAGCCGATCGGCTGGGTCCACTGCTTGCCTGTCGTCTTCTCCCACTCCGCGGCGAGTTCGCCAGCGCTCTGCCCGGTCAGCGAGGACTTGAACGGATAGGCCGGCGTCCACCACACCTCGGTCGACATGCCGTCGCCGCGATCGCCGAGCGCATTAACCGCGGCCGGGAACAGGAAGGCCGCCGCCACCGTGCAGATCTGCGGCTTGAAACCGGCCTGCGCCGCCTGATTCCACAGCGTCACCCAGTGATTGCTGAAGGTGAAGCCGGAGACGATGTCGACGCCGTTGTTCTTGAACAGCGCGATCTGGTTGGTGAAGTCGTCGGTCGCGATCTGGAATTTGCCGGCCGAGAATTCCTGATAGCCGGCCGCCGAGATGCCCGCCGGCAGGCCGAGCTTCGGATCGGAGAACGCCTGGCCCGGCGGGTTGTCGATGTAAAGCGTGCCGACCTTCTTGTTGGTGTCGACCGACTGCCACATACCCAAGAAATTTTTGGCGACGTCGTCGGCGCCCCAGAAGAAATGGTAGCTGTACGGAAACCCCTTGTCCGGCGTCGACTTGCGCGGGAACATCCAGCCCTGCCACGGCACCATGGTCGAGATGGTGGGAATGCCGCGGGCGTCGGCGAGTTCCTGCACCGGCGGCTGGGCGTCGCCGTCCTCGATCAGGATCAGGTCGCACTTCTCACGCAGCACCAGCTCGCTCGCGATCACCGACGAGCGGTTCGGATCGGATTGATTGTCCTTGAACACCAGCTCGACCTGATAGGTCTTGCCGCCGATCTTCAGACCATCCTTCAGCCGCGCCTTGATGCGCTCATGGATCCAGGGATCGGGCTCGGCGAACTGCGCGCGGACGCCGGAGAGGCAGCCGACCCAGCCGATCTTGATGGTGTTGCCGGTGGCCCGCGCGACATTGACCAGCGGCACGTTCATCGCCGATGCGAGGCCGGTGGCACCGGCCGCTTTCAAGAGCGTGCGCCGATTGAGCCGACCGGATGCCGTATTGTTCTTTGTCTCAGTCATGTCCCTCTCCCTCCACAACCAATGAAAATGCCTGAACGCGGCTCACGCAGCCGATCGCTGGATCGCCGCACGGCTCACCGCGGCGAATTTGCACAAGGTGTTTTCGATGATCTGGCGCGGGATGCCGCGCACGATGAAGACGAGCCGCGAGCGCCGGTCCGCCGACGGCCAGCCGGCAAGCGCGATCGGCGGATGGAACACGTGCTGCACGCCATGCACCACCATGGGCGCATCGGGCTGCTCGGCGACATGCACGATCGCCTTGAAGCGCAGCAGGTCCTCGCCTCTAAGCGCCGCGACATAATCGAGCCAGCGCGCGAACGCCTCCCGCTGGATCGGCTCGTCGATGATCAGGCTGTAGGACGATACGCCGGTGTCGTGCGCGTGGTGACTGTGGTGGCTGCACGCCTCGCCGTCGCAATGGTGATCCCCGTGATGGTGCGGCGTGTTCGCCGCCTGCCCTGCCAGATCGAACCAGCGCACCACATCAGCGGAGCGCGCCGCCGGATCGAACAGCCCGGCATCGAGGACTTTTGCCGGATCGACGATCCCGTTCCGCACGTGTGAGCGCGTTGCGACCGGATTGATCGCCGCAAGCTGCGCATCGAGCCGCGCCAGTGCATCATCGGCGGCAAGGTCGGTCTTGGTCACGAGCAGCCGGTCGGCGACGGCGATCTGCCTGACGGCTTCGCTGTGCGCCGCAAGAGTGTGCGTACCATTAACCGCATCGACGGTCGCGACCACGCCGTCGATCCGGTAGCGGCCGACGATATCGGACGCCGTCATCAGCGTGTGCAGCACGGGCACGGGATCGGCGAGCCCGGTGGTCTCGACCAGCACCCGGTGGAATGGCGGGATCGTGCCGTCAGCGCGGCGCGATGCGAGGTCGGCCAGCGTCTCGATCAGGTCCTCGCGCACCGAGCAGCAGATGCAGCCATTGTCGAGCAGCGCCAGGCGGTCCTCGCTGCTCTCGACCAAAAGGTGGTCCAACGCCACCTCGCCGAACTCGTTGATGATGGCGACGACGCCATTGAGCTCTGGCTGGCGCAGCAAATGGTTCAGCACCGTGGTCTTGCCGCTGCCGAGGAAACCGGTCAGCACCGTGACCGCGATCTGATCCACCGTTGCCATCACGCGCCCCGCTCGTAGACCTTGCGGCCCTCGAAGAAGGTCATCTCGACCCGCGTATCGGCCAATTGATCCGGCGGGATGTCGAAGATCATCTGGTCGAGCACGATCAAATCGGCCGATTTGCCGACCTCGATCGAGCCGATCGACTGGCCGAGCCCGGCCGCGCGCGCGGCGTCGATTGTGTAGATGTCGATCACGGTTTTGAGGTCGAGCGCCTGCTCCGCCCACAGCGACTTGCCGGGAAAATCTCCGGTCGGATTCTGCCGCGTCACCATGCCCTCGATGCCCTGCCAGGGATCGGGGATCGGGATCACCGGCCAGTCCGAGCCGCCGGCCATCAGTGCGCCGGCTTCCTTCAAATCCCTGTTCGGCCAGAAGCGCTGCGCGCGCTCCTCGCCCATCGCGGCCTTGTGCGCCTCGAGGAAGATGGTCGGATACCAGATGATCGGCGACAGGTCGGCGGCGACGCCGAGCTCGGCGAAGCGCTTGACATCGTCGGGCGCGATATAGCTCGCATGCGCGATCTGATGGATCAGATGGGTCGGGCCGTTGAAGCTGCGCACGACATCGATGGCGTCGAGCGCCTGCGTCACCGCGGCGTCGCCCGCGCAATGGATCTTCGCGGCAAGGCCGAGCTTCTCGCAGCGCCCGAGCCAACGGATCAGGTCCGGCACGGTCAGCATGGTGGAGCCGCGGAAGCAGCAGCCGCGCACCGGGTCGGCCACATACGGCTCGTGGAAGGCCGCGGTCTTGGCGCCCGGCACGCCGTCGAGGAACACCTTGACATAATCGGGCTTCACATGCGCACCGCGGTAATCCTCGCGCAGCGCGAACAGCTCCTCGCCAGCCTTGCCGAACATGAAGCCCGGCTCGACCACCGGCATCGCGCACACCGCCCAGGCGGTCAGCTCGCCGCGGTCGTCGAGCCCCTTCAGCGCCGCCATGATCGGCTGCATGCTGGCAGCGTCGATGAAGGCGGTGACGCCATAGGCGTTCAGCACCGAGATCGAGCGCGCCACCGCCGCGCGGTCCATCTCGGCCGTGTAGTGGCCGGAGGCCGCGAGCGCCCGCTCGACCAGGCCGGAGGCGGCCTCGATCATGATGCCGGTCAGCGTTCCGGTCTTGAGGTCGCGGCCGATTTCGCCGTCGGTCGGATCAGCCGTGTCGGCCGCAACGCCGGCCAGCCGCAGCGCCGCCGAGCTCGCCCAGCGATTATGATAGGTGTCGTCGCGCAATACGACGGGATGCCCGAGGCAGGCAGCGTCCAGCAGCGCGCAGGACTCCGCGGTGTTCATCTCGTTCAGGAGATTATTGCCGAACTGCCCGCCGACGATCCAGGCGCCCGGCGCAGCCGCTGACGCGGCCTTGTGCAGGGTTTCGGCGATCCTTGGAATGCTGTCGGCGTTGGAGAAGCGCAGCTCGTAAAGATCGGCCTGTCCACCCATCATGATGTGATTGTGGATGTCGACGATCCCCGGCATCGCCATGCGGCCGCCGAGATCGACGGTCGCCGTTTCCTCGCCGATGAGCGCCGCGACGTCGCGTTCCTCGCCCACGGCGATGAACCGGCCGGCCTTGACGGCTGCGCAGCTTGCCCAGGGCTGCCCGCGGTTCGACGTGTAGATCCGGCCGTTGCGGAAGACCGTGTCGGCGAATGTCCTGTTCATACAGATCAAACTTCTCGATTGGGAAAGCCTGGAGCGATCAGCCTCTCACCGTGCGGTTCACAAGGCTGAACCGCGCACGACGCCGGCATGATGGCCAAACGTTCGGCATGTCGGCATTTGGAACAATCCACCGTCCGGTGGATGCTCCGCCGCTTCCCCGCGAGCGCAGGGCTATTGCGTATTGCCTGCCTCCGCAGGGGCGCACTGCCAAAACATCGAAAACAACCCCATGCACAGTAGCCGGCGGCGTGCCGGCACTCGACATGGCGACTTGACATGTCGGGCAAATCAGCGTTACTATTCTATTATTCCGAAACCGCGCGACGCGCCTCAGAACCCTAGCGCCAGTCCGTCCTTGCGGTGGTCCGAAGCGCCGAACAGGACGCCGCGGGCGTGGTCGATGCGGATCACCTGACAGCCGCCGATCGGCTCCTCGGAGAAGCGGGCATCGTGGCCGCGGGCGCGAAGGTCGTCGCGTATCCCGAGAGAAATGGTCGTCTCCAGCGACAGCGCGCCGTCGAAGGCAAAGGAGCGCGGCGCCTCGGCCGCGGCCTGGATGTTCATCTTCATGTCGAAGATGTTCGACAGCAGATTGGCGTGGCCCGCGGCCTGGTAGTGCCCGCCCATCACGCCGAACGACATCACGGTCTTGCCGTCCTTGCGCAGAAGGCCCGGAATGATCGTATGCATCGGCCGCTTGCGCGGCCCGAGCGAATTGGGATGTCCCGGTTTGGCGCGAAAGCTCCAGCCGCGGTTGTGCAGCAGGATGCCCGATTTCGGCGCGTAGATGCCGCTGCCGAACGGATAGAACAGCGAGTTGATCAGCGAGACGGCGTTGAGATCGCGGTCGACCACCGTGACATAGACGGTGTCGCGATGCTCGATATCGTCCCAGGTCGCGGGCGCGGATGCGCGGCGCATGTCGATTTTTCCACGGATTCTCTCGATATAGTCGTCGGCAAGGAATGCGGCCGGATCGACCTTGCTGGTGGCGGGATCGCAAAAGAAGGCGTCGCGCGCGCGGTAGGCCGCCTTGGTGGCTTCAGCCAGCAGATGGATGCGATCGGCCTCTCCGAGCTTGCCGACATCGAAGCCTGCAAGCGTCCGCAGGATCATCAGTGCGGCCAGGCCCTGCCCGTTCGGCGGGCACTCGACCACGTCGTGGTCGTGGTAGCGCGCCGAGATCGGGTGCACATAGTCGGAGGCTTGGGCGGCGAAATCGTCGGTGCTGTGGGCGCCGCCCAGGGCACGCAAGATAGCCACCATCTCGTCGGCAGCCTCGCCCGTGTAGAACGCGTTGCGTCCGTGCTGCGCGATCCGGCGAAGGGTGCGGCCGAGCGCGGGTTGCGTACGGATGTCGCCGACCTCAGGCGCCTTGCCGCCGGGCAGGAACTGCGCCGCCGCATTGCCGTCGATCTCGATCCGGGCCCGGAAGCGGCGCCAGTCCTCCGCGACGCGGGGCGTCACGCAAAAGCCCCGCTCGGCAGCCGCGATCGCCGGTCGGAAGATCTCCTCCAGCGACCTGCTGCCATGATCGGCGACCAGCCGGCACCACGCATCGATCGCGCCGGGCACGGTGACGGCCTCGGGCGCGGTCGGCGGAATGTCGCGCGCGCCGCTCGCGGCAAATTTCTCGGCATCGGTTGCGGCAGGCGTGCGGCCCGAGCCGTTCAGCGCGATCGGCTCGCCGGCGTCAGGCGAATACAGCGCGAAGCAGTCGCCGCCGATCCCGGTCATCTGCGGCTCGACGACGCCCTGCACCGCGACCGCCGCCACCGCGGCATCGACGGCATTGCCGCCGGCCTTCAGCATCTCGACCGCGGCCAGCGTCGCCTGCGGGTGCGAGGTCGCGGCCATGCCACGCTCCGCAACCGCCACCGAACGGCCGACGGCCATGAAATCGCGCATGTCGTTTCCTTCAATGTTGTGAGCGGCCGCCGCTCGCCAACATTGTCGAAAACGACACCGGTCCTCGCGGAGGACTCTCGTTTGGCCACCGGGCAGGCAGCAATCCACCCAACGGTGGATCGGTGAATACGGACGAGGGTTGTCACGCCTCTCGGACGCGGCGAATTGATCCGGCGGCAACCGGGCAAAACCTGTCAAACCTGCGCGTGAGGAATTCTTTCGGCCTATCTGAATAGTTGCGTGCTCGGCGGCAATTCTGTGGTGGGTAACTGGTTGCCAAGCCCGGAGCGCGATGGCACGCTGCCACGATCAATTTAGCTCATGTCGATTGCCAATGCCGATGTCATCTCTCAGAGAGCTTCATGGCGCCAGGCGAAGTCGGTTCGGTTGGGGGGCTGGTTGGTTACGCATTGCCTCGTCTCTGGTCTCACTGTCATGCTGCGCCGTCGTTCACGACGTGCGTGCGGCGTCGCCCAATGAGGAGTCGAGCCGACCCGTGACGGCATCCGAACCGTCGGCTCAATCCGATGCCGACGGAGGTGTCTTGCCGGATGCGGACCGAGCGTCGCCCGAGGCTCCGTCGACGACGCCAGGCGAGAAGCAACCTGAGCAGGTATCCACGGCCAACGTTGCCGGCTCGTTCAAGGTCGCCCCGGACAATATTGATACAGTTCTGGTCCTGGACGAATGCTTTGTTGCCGAGGCGTGCATCGACCGGTTCCTTGGCGCGCTCTACACGCGAGCGCCGAAGACCGACTGGATCGTCGTGTACGAACAAAAGGACGTGATCATCAAACGGAAGCGCAAGCTGATCACGGTCACGCGCAGCATCCCGAAGCGGGTCGAAAATGACTTCGGATGGAAGGACCCCAGGGCGGCAGAAAGAGCCCGCATGCCTCTGATGGATTACGTGATCGGAGGGATGGATCGAGCCTTCAAGCAAAAGCTGTTCTATATGCTCCACGCAGCGGAGCAGGCCGGACTGGCACCCGGGATCACAAGCGGATTTCGCGACGACTACCGCCAATCGATTGCAAGCGGGCTGAAGGCCGCAAATGACAAGTCCTATCACGGCGGCAGCTCGCGTGGAGGCTATGGTCACGGGCTCGCCGCAGACGTCGTCAGCATGAATGGCGGGAGCAAGGAGGAGCGTGCAACCGAGACCAAGCGATTATGGAAATGGATCGACGAGCACGAAAAGCAGTTCGGAGTCGGACGTCCATACTTGAATGGAGACCCAGCGCATCTCGCACCGGTCGATGGTCGGGAGTATGCTGCTCATCGTACGGTATCAAGGCACACAAAGCTGGCCGGCAAGCGACATACCCGAATCGCAGCATCTTCCAGACATGGCGTGACGACGCGCGCAAAGTCAAAGGCAGCGTCGAGGGCCGCGACGACGAAACTCAGCTCGCGCCTCTGATTGGCCTACCCCTCCTGCGCTTCGTGCGCTCCGGAGCGCCCCAGCTCAGGGGGTGAGCTGGGGCTGACGGCGGCTTCGGAGGCCGTAGCGGCCAGCCTCCGTCCATGACGTTACGCCTCTCCGCGGACTCTCATCTACCAGGAACCGCGATTGCTGCGCCGCGCTACTACTTCTGCGCTGTGGAGCTTGCTTGCCGCTGAATCTGTTACTCGGGGCTAGTCCAGAATGGCAATTGCCGCGTGCGCTTGTCGATCTATCATGTCCCCAGTCGTGCGGATTGGCCGACATTTTGCCCACACCCGACCATGCACCTCGCGCGATCAGGGATCGCCGCTTCGGCCCACGGAGCGACGGTCCCGCCCAATTCCGGAAACGACAGATCAGTTCGACGGGCAACTCAGCAAATCCTGTCAAACCTTCACGCGAAGAATATTTCGCTTTGTCAGAAGCGCCACTCGATCACCCGCATGCGCATGCGCGGGTGATGACACCGAAGAAGGGTGCGCAGTAGCGGTGCGTTGTCTCGCGCGAGAAGCATCCTCATCGTCGTCCTGGCGAAGGCCGGGACCCATAACCACTGAAGATGATTGTTGTGCGACGCTGGGGCCACGGCTTTCCTCACCAACCCAGTCCTGTGGTTATGGGTCCCGGCCTTCGCCGGGATGACACGTGGAGGGAGCTGTGTGCTGGCATATTCTTCGGTGTCATCGCCCGGCTCGACCTGGCGATTCAGTGTGCCGCGGCCTCTCGATTCAAGCACAGGCATCTCTGGAATACTGGATCCCCCGCATGCGCGCATTCGCGGGTGATGACACCGCGCCGTTTGACATCTTGAATTGCGATTCATCCTCATCGTCGTCCCTGCGAAAGCACTAGCGTGTCTACACGGTTTTGGGGCGCGACAGATTGACTCGGTGCAGCAAGAAGTGGCGTCTCTGCAGCATGTTGTATGATTCTCTCACTGGCGCTTTGATTCGAAGGAGCGCCAGCGATGCAGCCGGATTTGTCTTTGGGTGAGTTCGGGGACGTTCGTCTCGACAAAAGGGGGCGACGCTTCTCCGGGCTATGCTTTGCACGCGCAGCGTCTGCTTGCGCCAGATGGCCCGGGGCGATTGGGCTGCCAATATGGCGTTCTGGCGGTTTGTGAACAACCCCCAAGTCACGATCGATAAATTGATTGAGGGCTGGAGCACGCAGACGCGGACTGCGGTCAGCGGGCGTCATGTGCTGGCGATCCAGGATACGAGCGAGGTCAAGTTCCAGACCCAGGCGGGACGGCGGCGCGGGCTGGGCAAAGTCGGCAAGGGCAATGCTCGCGGCGTGCTGTTGCATGCGATGATGGCGGTGGATGCCGACAGCGGGGTCTGTCTTGGCCTTACTGGCGGCAACGTTTGGACGCGCAAAGGCAAGGTAAAAATCCCGCATGAGCGGCGCGCCTTGGCCGACAAGGAGTCGGCGCGCTGGGTGACGGCCGCCGAGCAAGGCCGCGACGTCCTGGCAGATGCCCGCATGATCACCGTCGTCAACGACCGCGAGGGGGATTTCTTTGCTCACTGGGCGCTGACGCCAGCCGAGAATGTCCATCTTCTGTCGCGTGCCATGCACGACCATGCGCTGGTCGATGGCGACACACTTTATCAGGCGGTCGAGCGGAGCCGCTTCTGCGACAACGCGGTGATCGATCTGCCGCAGCGAATGGATCGGCGCGGCCGGCAGGCCCATCTCTCGATGCGCTTCGGAACCGTCGTGCTCAAGCGGCCGCAGAGGCCCGGCGTCACCGACTTGGCGGAGGGCATCAAACTCAGCTTCGTAGAAGTGGTCGAGTTGCATCCGCCGAGAGGTGCGGAGCCCATTCGCTGGCTGCTCCTGACCACTCATCCGGTCGCCACCGTTAAAGACGCCTGGCAGATCGTCTCCTGGTACCGCCAGCGCTGGATCATTGAGCAACTCTTTCGCTCGCTGAAGAGCCAGGGTTTGCGCATCGAGGATAGTCAGATCGAGAGCGCCGAAGGCCTGATCAAGCTCGTGGCGGTCGCCACCAGAGCGGCATGTATCGTCATTCAACTCGTTCAGGCCCGCAACAGTGGCGAAGAATTGCCGGCTGAATTTGTCTTCACCGCAGAAGAGATCGAGACGCTCAGGGCCATCAACAAAACCATGAAAGGTCGCACCGAGCTTCAGAAAAACCACCATCGCCCCAACACTCTTGCTTGGGCGGCATGGATCATCGCAAAAACTCGGCGGATGGACCGGCTACGCCTCCCACCGTCCACCTGGACCAATCACCTTCCACACCGGAATGGCCCGCTTCCAAATCCTCGCAAATGGCCCGACAAACGTGTAGATGCACTAGTGCGAAAGCAGGGACCCATAACCACCGATGTTTATCGTTTCACGACGCTGGAGTGACGAATCCCGTTCACAACATCCGCCGCGGCGTATGAGTCCCTGCTTTCGCAGGGACGACGTGCCGGAAGAGCCGCGGACTCTAATCGACAGCCCGCGCCTCAATGCGGCCGCGACATCATCGCCACGACAGCGGAGCGGGTCTCGACGCCGAGCTTTTCGAAGATATGGATCAGGTGCGTCTTCACCGTCGCGAGGCCGATGTTCAGACACTCGCCGATCTCGCGGTTGGTTCGGCCGCAGCACAACAGCTCGACGACTTCCATCTCGCGCGAGGTCAGGCCAAAGCGCGCCGGCTCGTCGGCATTCGACGACAGGCGACTGGTCAGGTTGAACTCGAGATAGTCGTGGATCTTCTCCGCAATGTGCATGCTGCCGTCGGGGATCGCGCAGCCCGGCGCCCACAGCACGCTCATTCCGGCGACGATGCGGTCGTTGCGGCGGAAGAAGAACTCGATCATGTCGGCGACGCCGCATTGGCCGGCGAAGGCGCGGTAGGTCGCCGCCTCCTGGGTCGCGCATTGGTCGAGCGCTGTGCTCAGCCGCGCAATCGGCCGGTTGCTCGCCGAGCGCGGATGCAACGGATCGAGCCGGTTCATGCCGGCAAGATACTGGTCGTGGAAACTCGGCGGCACGTTGCTAGAGAGCACGAAGCGGTTAAGGGTCAAATTGCCGTCGACCTCGTAGAACGCGGTCGCCGACCCCTCGAGAATGCCGCGCGCGAACTGAATGGCCTGCGTGGTTGCCGGATCCGGTCGGCCCAGAAGCGCGATCATGACCTACCTCCCGATGTTTCCCGATGGCGAACGTCTGCGCGTCGCGTAACGGTCACGCTGGGGCACGCGCGAGCCATAGTCAAGCAAATTGCGGGCCAAACGCACGAAGCGCACATCCGGGGAAACGGTTACGCCGAAGTAACCCAACGGCCCCCTCCACCATCCGGTTGATTGCGAGCGACACGAGCCATGCGGAACTTTCGCGCATCATCCGATGTCATTGCTGGATCAAGAATGAATTCGCGTCGCATCATGGCCGCCTTCCCGTCGGCGGCCGACGAACAGGTCACGCTCGCCAACTGGCGCCAACATCCCTTCAACGAGTGGGCATTCCGCAATGTCCGCGAATTGCTGCCCACCGCGAACATCGCGCGCGCCGCAGCGCCGGCGCCACTGTCCTTTGCGCCGCGCTATCTCGACGACCTCAGCTTCGCCAGCCCGCGCGGCGAGACGGTCGGCGTCGGCGAGGCGCTGCGCGCCAGCCACACCGACGGCATCGTGGTGTCGCATCGCGGACAGGTCGCGTTCGAATGGTATGCCCATGGCCTGACGCCCGATACCCCGCACCTGATCTTCTCCGTCAGCAAGTCGGTCGCCGGAACGCTCGGCGGCATCCTCGCCGATCAGGGCAAGCTCGACCCCGACGCGCCGGTGATGCGCTACATCCCGGAGATGGAGGGCTCGGTCTATGGCGGCAGCTGCACGGTGCGGCATCTGCTCGACATGAGCGTCGGCATCCGCTTCGACGAGGATTACATGGCGCGCGACGGCGACGTCATCAACTACCGGCGCTCGACCGGCTGGGAGCTGCCCGATCCGGCGATTCCGCCGAGCAATCTGCGCGACTATCTGCGCACGCTGCGGCCGAACGGCGCACCGCATGGAGAGACCTTCCACTACGTCTCGACCAACACCGACGTGCTCGGCTGGGTCTATGAGCGCGCCTGCGGCATGTCCTACGCAAAGATCCTCTCCCACTATCTGTGGCAGCCGATGGGCGCCGAGCACGACGCTTACATCACGGTCGATTCACGCGGTGCCGGCCGCGTCGCCGGCGGCATCTGCGCGACACTGCGGGATCTCACCCGGTTCGGCGAGATGATGCGCAATCACGGCATCAGCAACGGACGACAGGTCGTCCCCGGCTGGTGGATCGACGACATCAGGCAGAACGGCAATGCCGAGGCCTGGTCGCGCGGCGACCTGACGAAAGTGTTTCCAAACGGCAACTACCGCAACAAGTGGTACACGCTCGATCGACGCGAAACGCCGTTTGCCGCGGTCGGCATCCATGGCCAGTGGATCTACATCGATCCGGCCAATGAGACCGTGATCGCACGCGTCTCCTCGCAGCCGCTGCCGATGGATCTCGATCTCGATCACATGTGGATGCGCGGCTATCGCGCGATCGCGGCCAGGCTTGCCGGCAAGAGCTGACCGATTGCGACAGGGGGACACCATGGGACCACCGATCAACCGCCGCCGTCTGTTGCAGATCAGTGCGGGAGCAAGCCTCGGCATTGCGATGCCGCGCATCGCGCGGGCCAATTCGAAGACGATCACGGCCGTCATGCACGCGCCGCTGCGCGTCACCGATCCGATCATGACGACGGCGTGGACCGCGCGCAACCACGGCTACATGATCTACGACACTCTGTTCTCGACCAATTCGAAATTCGAGATCAAGCCGCAGATGGTCGAGGCCTGGGAGGTCTCCGCCGACGGCCTGACCTACACCTTCCGCCTGCGGCCCGGCCTCAAATTCCATGACCGCAGCGCGGTGACGTCGGCCGACGTCATCCCCTCGCTGCAGCGCTGGGCCAAGCGCGACACGATGGGCCAGAAACTGTTCGAATTCATTGCCGAACTGAAGGCGGTCGACGAGCGCAGCTTCCGCATGGTGCTGAAGGAGCCCTGCGGCTTCGTGCTGGCGGCGCTCGGCAAGCCGACCGCCAACGTGCCCTTCATCGTGCCGGCGCGGATTGCCGCGACGCCCGCCGACCAGGCCATATCAGATCATCTCGGCTCCGGACCATTCCGCTTCGTGACGGCGGAATTCCAGCCCGGCGTCAAGGCCGCCTATGAGAAAAACCCGGACTACGTTTCCCGCGACGAGCCGTCCGACGGCACCGGCGGCGGAAAGGTCGTCAAGATCGGCCGCTACGAATGGATCAGCGTGCCGGATTTCCAGATCGCGACCAACGCGCTTGTCAACGACGAGATCGACTATTTCGAGGTGCCGCCGCACGACCATCATCCGATGCTTGCGCGCGCCTCCAATGTCGAGCTGACCGATTACAACACGCTTGGCTTCTCCGGCATGTGCCGGATGAACTGGCTGGTGCCGCCGTTCGACCGGCCGGAGATCCGCCAGGCCGTGCTGCACGCGGTGAACCAGAAGGACTGGCTCGACACCCAGATCGGCAATCCCGATTACTACAAGATCACGCCGGCAATCTTCGTCGCCGGCACGCCGTTCGAAAGCGCGGTCGGATGGTCGACCAAGGCGGACACCGCGAAAGCCAGGGAGTTGCTCAAGCAGGGCGGCTACAAGGGCGAGCAGATCACGATCCTGCACGCGACCGACGCCCCGATCATCACCGCGCTCGGCACGGTCACCGCCGAGGCGCTGCGTTCGATCGGCATGAACGTCAGCCTGCTGGCGATGGATTGGGGTTCGGTGGTGGCACGCCGCGCCAAACAGTCGATGCCGGCCGAGGGCGGCTGGTCGCTCTACCATTCGACCTGGGCCAGCGCCGACCTCGTCAATCCGATCGGCAACGCCTGCGTCAACGGCAAGGGCAAGAACGGCGGCTTCTTCGGCTGGGTCGAGGATACCGAGCTCGAGCGGCTGCGCGACAGCTTTGCCCGAACCGCGGCGCCGCCGGACCAGAAGGCGCTGGCCGACAAGATCCAGGCACGCGCCTACGAGGTGGTCACCCACGTCCCGACCGGGCAGTACAATCAACCGGCCGCGACGCGCAAGGCGCTGAAGGACATCGTCCGCGCGCCGGTGCCGCTGTTCTGGAATGTCGACAAGACGGGTTGAGGCCTCTATTCGATCGGCGGCCGCCGCGTGTGCCAATCCGTCGCCGACTGGAACGCGGCGCCGGCGCGGACCAGCACGTCCTCGGACAGATGCGGGCCGACCAGTTGCATACTGAGCGGCATCTGGTCCGAGGCCATGCCCATCGGCAGCGTGATGGTCGGGCTGCCCGAGAAATCGAACACCGCCGTGAAGCGCAGAATGCTCAGGAGGACATTGGGGTCGGCACCGTATTCGCTCATCTTGGTGAGCGTCGGGATCGGCACCGGCATCGTCGGGATCAGCAGCAGGTCGATATCCTCGAACATCGCGACGAGGCTGCCGCTGAACTTCTGCCGTTCATGATGGATGGCCGCGATGTCGACGCCGCTCGTCGCCCGGCCCTGCTCGATCAGCTGCGCGAGGTCGGGTCCGTATTCCGACTTGCGCGACGGGTAGGTGTCCAGATGCGCCTCAGCCGTCTCCACCGAACACATCGCAATCCACTGGCTGACGAGCTTCTGGTAGGGCGGGAAATGCACCTCGCGGATGTCGGCGCCGAGATCGGCGAGTGTGCGCTCGGCTTGCACCAGCGCGGCGACGACCTGCCGATCGATGCCCTCCTGGGTGTACCTGCGGTCAACACCGATCCTGAGGCCCCTGATGCCGTCGCCCGCTCCAGCCAGATAATTCGGCACCGGAGCCCGCAAGGCGGTCGGGTCGTTGATATCAGCGCCCGCGATGACGCCGAGCATCGCCGCGGCATCCGCAGCGCTGCGGCACATCGGCCCGACGTGATCGAGCGAGTCGGCCAGCGGGAAGACGCCGTAGCGGCTGACCCGCCCCCAGGTCGGCTTGATCCCGGTCAACCCGCAGGTCGCCGACGGAAAGCGGATCGAGCCGCCGGTGTCGCTGCCGATCGAGCCGTAGCAGAGCCCCGCCGCGGTCGCGACGCCCGATCCGGTCGATGAGGAGCCGACCCAGTAGTTCACATTCCACGGGTTGAGCGGGGCCCGGATTGCAGGATGGTGGCTGGTATAGGCCCCCTCCGTCATCTTCAGCTTGCCGAGCGTCACCGCGCCGGCGACTTCGAGCCGATCCACGATCGTGGCATTGAAGGACGGCACGAACTTGGCGTGGATCGTCGTGCCACCCGCGGTCGGCGCAAACGAGGTGTAACAGAGGTCCTTCAGCCCGATCGGAACGCCATGCAGCGGGCCGCGCCAGACACCCTTGGCGATCTCCGCATCGTACTGCTTGGCCTGGTCCATCGCCCGCTCCGCAAGGACCAGCGCATAGCCGTGAAACTGTCCGTCCAGCTTCGCAATCCGGCCCAGCATCGCCTCGGTGATCTCCGAGGGCTTCGCCTCCTTGCGGCGAATGAGCTCGGAGATTTCGGTGATGGATTTGTAGTGCAATGAATCCGCTGACATCTGACGCCCTGCTGTTATCGGAATATGCCTGTCCGGACCGCCGCCGCGGGCGGCGATCTCGCGACTCTGCTGACGGCGCGCCCCGCCTAGAACTGGACGCCGCGCGTCAACGCGCCGTCCACCACGAGGTTGGTCCCCGTGATGAAGCTCGCCGCTTTGCTGGCCAGGAACACGGCGGCGTTCGCCATCTCCTGCGGCGTGCCCATGCGGCCGGTCGGGTTGAGCGCCAGTGCTGTCTTGTACAGTTCGGGATTGCCGTCCTTGATCATGTTCCAGACGCCGCCCTCGAAATAGGTGTTGCCCGGCGACACCGAATTGGCCCGGATGCCCTTGGCCGCGAGCTGGTAGGCAAGGCCCTGCGTGTAGTGGATGATCGCCGCCTTGAACGTACCGTAGGGACCGCTGGCAAAATCGACCTCGCGTCCCGACACGCTCGAGATGGTGACGATCGCGGCGGCGCCGCTCTTCTCCAGATACGGCATCGCCGCGTTGACGAGGCGCACCGTCCCCATCATGTCGGTGGAGAATTCCTTCTCCCAGCTCTCCTCGTCCTGCCCGATCGACAGCGCGCTGACATTGGCGACCACGACATCGATGCCGCCGAGCTTGGACGCCATGTCGGCGACCCAGGCCTTCAGGGCCGGCCCGTTAGAGACGTCGACGGCACTACCGAACGCCGAAACGCCCTTGGCCTTGAGCGCTGTGACCGCAGCGTCGACGTCGCCCTGGTTGCGCGCACAGATGCCGACATTGGCGCCCTCGGCGGCGAACGTGTCGGCGATCGCCCTGCCGATGCCCTTGGTGCTGCCGGTAACGAGAACCTTTGCTCCCTTGAGTCCGAGATCCATGTCCATTCCCTCCATTATTATCAATTATGCAACGCACTGATCTTCACCGCATCGCGCGGTCGATCACAGCAACAGCTGCACGCGAACGTTGTCCGCGTTGACCTCCTCACCGGCCAGCGATCGCGTGATCTTGCCCTTCTCCATGATGTAGCAGCGCTGCGCAATCTCCAGGATGGTGTCGAGGTTCTGCTCCACGAACACGATCGTGGTCCCGAGCTCCGCTCGGAACGATTTCAGCGCCTCGCAAATATGCTGCACGATCGACGGCTGGATGCCCTCCGACGGCTCGTCGAGGATCATCAGCGCCGGATTGCCGATCAGCGCGCGGCCGATCGCAAGCTGCTGCTGCTCGCCGCCCGACATGGTGCCCGCGATCTGGCGCCGGCGCTCCCTCAGGCGTGGAAAATACTCGTAGACGAGCTCGGGCAGCTTCTTGCCTTCGGGCCCGCCGATCAACTCGCCGACCTGCAAATTCTCCTCGACGCTCATTTGTGGAAACACGTCGCGGCCCTGCGGGATGTAGCCGAAGCCGGCGCGCGCCCGCGCATCGGCCTCGAGCTGCGTGACATCCTGATCCATGAAGCTGATGGTGCCGCGCCAGGTCTGCAGCAGGCCGATCAGGCACCGCATCAGGGTCGACTTGCCGACGCCGTTGCGGCCGATCACGCCGACGATCTCGCCGCGCGAAACCGACATGCTGACGCCTTGCAGGATCGGCGTCGCGCCGTAGCCCGCCCAAAGCCCCGACACCTCCAGAATGCGATCAGTGGGCATGAGTCTTACCCAGATAGATTTCCGCGACCTTCTCGTCTTCCAAAATCGCCTCCAAGCTGCCGCGCGCGAAGATCTTGCCAAGATGCAGAACGGTAACGCGCTGGGCGACCTGACGCACAAACGCCATGTCGTGCTCGACGACCAGGACGGTCATGCCCTCGGCATTGAACGACTTGATCAGCTCGCCGGTCTTGAAAGTCTCTTCCGGCGACATGCCGGCGGTCGGCTCGTCCAGCAGCAGCAGCTGCGGCTGCAGCGCCAGCGCCATCCCGATCTCCAGCCATTGCTGCTGGCCGTGCGACAGCGCACCGGCGAGCTTGCCGCTATCGTCAGCCAGATTGAGCAATGCGAGCAGCCGCTCCTCTTCAGCACGGCATTCCGCGCCCGAAATGCGTTCCTGCAGCGCGATCTGGATGTTCTGCCGCACCGGCAGCTCCTTGAACACGCTCGGCGCCTGCATCTTGATGCTCATGCCGCGCTGCACCCGCGCGTAGGGCCGCTCGGCGGTGATATCGATCGAGTCGAAGAAGATGCTGCCCGTGGTCGGCGGATAGAGCCCGACGATCAATTTGAACAGCGTGCTCTTCCCGGCCCCGTTGGGCCCGATCAGGCAATGGACCTCGCCGGCATTGACCGTCAGGTCGACGTCGGAGACGGCGGTCAATCCACCGAAACGCTTGGAGACACCTTTCACATCGACCAGCGCCATGATTCAGGTCTCATCGGATTGCAGGCGGGCGGTGTCGGCCAGCGCGGGGGCTTCGTCGCGGCGCCGACGCCTGGTCCACCAATCGACGACGAGCTTGCCAATGCCGAGCACGAAGCCCTGCGGCGCCAGCATCACGGTGGCGAGCAGCAGAACGCCCATCAGCACCAGCGCCGCTTGCTGGCTGTAGACCGTGATGGTCTGAAAGCCGAACAGCAGCAGGAACGATCCGACCAGGGTCGCGGTCAGATCGTTGCGTCCGGAGAACGCCACCCACACGATCGGCATCGCCGCCGCCGGCAGGCCGATGCTGGATGGCGTGATGAACTGCCCCCACGACGTGTACAGTGCGCCGCTCAACCCTGCGAGGCCGCTGCCGATCACGAAGGTCAGAAGCTGATACTTGCGGACGTCATAGCCGAGCATCTCGGCGCGCTGCGGATTTTCCCGCGTCGCCACGATCACGTTGCCTACGCTCGAGTTCACCAGCATGCGCAGCGCGATGTAGACGATCACGATCAGCGCGATCATGACGTAATAGAGCGCCGAGCCCTCGATGTCGAAGTCGCCGACCGTGAGCGGGTCCATTCCCTTCATGCCGTTGAAGCCGTTCAGCCGAGCCGGACCGATATGCCATTCGGGCCCCGCGGTCTGCCCGAGGAAGAAGGCAAGCACTAGCGTCGCCGACAACGTCACGATGCCGAAGAAAATCCCGCTGATGCCGCCCCAGATCATGAAGTAACCGAGGATCCCGGCCGCGATCATCGCGATGACCACGGAGAGAACCAGCGCGGCGATCGTGGTCGTTCCCCCGCCCATATTGATGGCGAGCACGCCATAGCCGTAGCCGGCGATGCCGAAGAAGAAGGTCTGGCCGAACGACAGCATGCCGCCGTATCCCCACATCAGGCAGAGGCCGAGCGCCATGAAGATCCAGATCAGGAAGTAGGCGAAATTGCCGACATCATAGGAATCGGCGAACAGCGGATAGATCAGCGCCCCGGCCAGCACGGCGAGGAAGCAGGACCAGAAGATCTTCCCGCGTCCGAGCGTCTGCGGGCCCTCGAGCAGCTTCAACATCAGAAATTCCCGTCTAGCGCCCACGACGAACCAGCACGCTGGATAGTCCCTCGGGCAGCACACGTATGATCAGGATGACAGCAAACAGCATGCCGATCTGGCCGATGATCTGCCCGTAGCTGGCATTCAATGCCATTCGGATCATCGCCAGGAACACCGCGGCCGGCGCGGTTCCGAGCAGGACATTGGCGCCGCCGATCACCACGGTGACGAAGCTCTCGACCACAAAGGTCGCGCCCATGGTCGGGATCAGCGTCATGGTCGGCGCGTAGAGCGCGCCGCAGAGCCCCGCGAGCGCGGTGCCGATGCCGAAGCTGATGGAATAGATCCGCCCGGTGCGCGCGCCGAGCGCCTTGGCCATCGCCGCGTTCTGCATCGTGGCGCGCGCGATCACGCCAAAGCGCGTCTTCATGAAGATGATGTAGAGGCCCGCAAGGACCGCTACCGCACAGGCAAACAGCACCAGCCGGTAGGTCGAAAACGTGTAGCCCCCGATCGCGAAGCTTCCTTCCGGCGTGCCAATACCGCGCACCGCGGAGCCGACGATCAGCAGCATCGACTGCGTCACGATCAGACTGAGGCCCCAGGTCGCGAGCAGCGAGTCGAGCGGTCGCTTGTAGAAGCGCCGCACGACGAGGTACTCGACGATCATGCCGATGATCCCCGCCGTCAGCGCGGCCAGGATCTGCGCGATCGGAAGCGGCACGCCGAGATTCACGAGCCCCACGGTGACGTAGGCGCCGCACATGATGAACTCGCCATGCGCCATGTTGATGACGCCCATCATGCCGAACACGATGGCCAGGCCCGCCGCCGACAGGATGAGGAACGCGAAGACATCGGCGAACTGATAGAATACCGAGAAGAGTTCAGCCGACATTCCGGTCTCCCTGATCGCGGCGCCGCATCATTGCGGCGCCGGCTCGCCTCAAAGCCGCGGTGCAAACACGAGCAAGATTCGTGCCTGCGCGCATCACGACTTGCTGGGAAGATGACTCGGCGTGTACTGATCCTTGTCGTTCTTCTTGGTGAGGTCGCAGCCGATCTCGCCAAGCCAGTAAGGCTGGATGGTGCCGTAGTCCTTCTCCACCGTCACCTCATGCTTGGGCCCGACCGAGATCAGGCGCATGCGGTGCGACGTATGCTGGCTCTTCGGGTCGATGCAGACCTTGCCCTCGGGAGCCTCGATGCAGGCATCCCCCGTTGCGATCACCTTGCGCATGTCCTCGAGCTTGGTCGACTTGGCCTTCTCGACCAGCGCCTTGTACATGTAGAGCGCGTTATAGGCGTTGTAGCCCATGTCGTTGATGTAAAGCTCATCGGGGAATTTTGCGTGCCAGCGCTTCTTGAAGTCATTGGCTTCGGGGGTATCGATCTCCTCGAACCAGTTCGCGGTCGCATGCATGTTGTTGAGCGCCGGCGGCTTGAACCGCTTATGCTCGAAGCCGAGCATGATCTTGATCGAAGAGCCCATCGGCAGGTTGAGGTTGGCCGCGGCTGCCTGTTCGAAGAACGAGTCCTGCGCCGCGCCGACATTGATCGTCAGCAGCCAGTCCGGCTTCGCCTTCTGGATGTTCTGGATCGTCTGCGCGAACTGCGACACGCCGAGCGGGATGAATTCCTCGCCCACGACCTCGCCGCCGAGGTCCTTCATGATCTTGCGGTTCCACTCCGCGGAGATCTGGCCGAAATTGTAGTCGGCTGCGATGACATAGACCTTCTTGCCGAACTTCTGGACCATCCAGGGGATCAGGGTCGAGAACTGCTGCTCCGGCACCGCGCCCATGCTGATCATGCTGGCGTCGCAGACACCGCCTTCATACTGGTTCGTATAGAAGTACGGCGTGGTGGTGCGATCGACGATCGGACGCAGCGCCTCGCGCGATGCCGAGGTGATGCCGCCGATCAGCACGTCGACCTTGTCGCGATTGAGCAGCCGTCGGCCGAACTCCTGATAGCGGGCATTGTCACCCTGGGGATCGAGATGGATCAACTCGATCTGCCGGCCGAGAATGCCGCCGCTCTTGTTGATCTCCTCGACCGCCAGCTGCGAGCCGTGCAGCTTCGGCATGCCCATGAAGGCGAGATCGCCGGAGACGTCCTCCAGCAAGCCGACCTTCAGCGGCGGCTCCGCCGCCTGGGCGGCACCTATTGCCGCGGTCCCGAGCATTGCACCAAGCAAAGCCATTCCGACTATACGCCCCGAATACATCGCGATGTCCTCTGTCGTTGAAGGATGTTTGAAGTCACGCCTTGAGGTAATTCTTCAGGATCGACGCCCCCATCGTGTATTTGGGATCGACCATGTTGCCGAGCCGCATGCGGCCGGCCTGGCTGAGCAGCATGTAGGCGTCGATCTCGTCGAAGCCGTAATCGGCGCTCATCCAGCGCACGAGCTCGCGATAGGCGATGCGCGCCGCGTCCTCGAGCGGGCGCGCGCTGCCGATCGTCATGATGAAGTCGCGCGTCTCGAGCCGCGGCCAGGCGAAGCTCCAGTTCTTGATCAGATCGATCTGCAGCGTCACCGTCGCGCGCTGCTCCAGCGCGACGCCCGAGAGTTCGCCGTCGCCCTGCGTGGCGTGGCAGTCGCCGACATAGAGCAGCCCGCCTTCGGCATGCACCGGCAGATAGATAATCGCGCCCGGTGCAACGTCGGGCAGGTCCATGTTGCCGCCGTGATAATCGGGCTGCAGCGAGGAAATCGCCTCGATCTCGGGCGAGACGCCGATCGTGCCGATGAACGGCTCATAGGGCAGCGTGATCTTGTCGTTCCAGCGCACGCCGTTGCGGTCGACATGCAACTTCCTGACGCGTTCCGGCAGCGGCGGGTTGAGCAGCGCCGTGGATGCGGTCCCGACCAGGCCGCCGAACTCCGGAATGATGCAGGTCGTTCCGGCCGGCTGCGCGCCGCGGGTCTCGACGTCGCGGATATAGACGGCGAGGCAATCACCCTTCTTGGCGCCCTTGACCGCGATCGGCCCGCATTGCGGGTTCAGATAGGGGAAGTTCAGCTTCGCCGTAGGACTGTCGCTTTCGCTGGTGAGCACGCCGCCGAAGGCGTCTTCGGTTTCGACAACGACGACCCCACCCGGGTCGATCGACAGGGTCGGCTTGGCATAGGGCCCATAGACGTAATGGAAGCCACCCTGCTGCTCGATCGTCAGGCTATGGGTCGTACCGATCGCGCCCTTGGCAAGGGCGCGCTTGGCCATGATGGAACTCTTCAACCAATCTTCGGTCATGCGGTCGGCTCCTCAATTCAGATCGCGGGATGGCGCTTGTGCCAGTCGGTGACGCGCTGGAAGGCATCGCCCGCGCGAACGAGGCTTGCTTCGTCGAAGTGGCGGCCGACGAACTGGAAGGCGATCGGCCCGCCGTTCGGCGCGAAGCCGCCGGGAAGCGTCACGGTCGGGCTGCCGGTCATGTCGAACGGACAGGTGAAGCGCAGCAGCCCGGTAATCAGCGACGGATCCTCACCCAGCGCCGCCATCTTGGCCAATGTCGGCGCAGCGAACGCCTGGGCCGGAACGGCGATCAGATCGACCGTCTCGAACAACAGCCGCACCGCGCCGCGGAACGCTTCGCGCCGCAGCACGATCTTCTGGTAATTCATGCCGGATTGCGCCCGGCCGAGATCGAGCAGGCCGGCGAGCGCCGGACCATATTCGTCCTTGCGTGCGGGATAGGTCTCTTCGTGCGCGACCGCCACTTCGATGCCGCACAAGGGGAACCAGTCCTCGATGACGGCCTTGGGATCAGGAAACGTGATGTCCTTGATCTTCGCGCCCAAATCGGCAGCAACGCGCAGCCCTTCGCTGAGCACCTTGCCGGCAGCCTCGTCGGTCCCCTCGCTGGTCCAGCGGCGATCGACCCCGATCGTCACGCCGCGCAAATCGCCGGACAGGCCGGCGAGATAGTTCGGCACAGGCAGCGGCACGGAGGTGGTGTCCTTGGGATCCTGGCCCGCGATCACGGCGAGGATGGCGCCGCAATCGGCCGCGCTGCGCGCCATCGGGCCGATGTGATCGAGTGTTGCCGCGAGTTCGAACGCGCCATAACGGCTGACGCGTCCCCAGGTCGGCTTCAGCCCGGTGATGCCGTTGGCGGCCGATGGAAAACGGATCGAGCCGCCGGTATCGGTGCCAAGCGAGCCGAAGCAAAGCCCCGCAGCGGTGGCGACGCCGGAACCGCTCGACGATGCGCCCGACCACAAATCCGCATTCCACGGATTCTTCGGCGGGTCGATCTTCGGGTGATGGTCGGCATAGGCGCCCTCGGTCTGCTGCAGCTTGCCGAGGATGACAGCGCCGGCATCCTTCAACCGCGCGACGACCGTGGCATCCTCGCTCGGCCGGAAGTCCCGGTGAATGGTCATGCCATGCGCGGCCGGAGCGCCCTTGGCCCAGCACAAATCCTTGACGGCGATCGGCACGCCGTGGAGCGGTCCCTTGATCTTGCCGGACGCGATGTCCTTCTCGGCTGCCGCCGCTTCGGCCAGCGCCGCCTCGCCCATCACATAGGCGTAGCTCTTGAGCTTGCCGTCGAGCTGCTCGATCCGCCCGAGCATCGCCTTGGTCACCTCGACCGGCGAGAGCTTTTTGGCCTGGATTTGCTGCCCGATCTCAATGAGCCCGAGATAGTGAAGATCCGTCGTCGGCATCGTTTCTCATCCCCGCACTTGACATGACGCAAGCGCAGGCACTGCCCATCACCGCGCATGCGCCTCCGGCTTGGCGGCACGGACGTGTCGCCAATTTGTTTAGCGGCAAAAGCAAAAAACCACCCGCCCCTCCGAAACGAAGGTGACGAATGGCCCAAATGCCGCGGCTATGAACTATCGCATGGGTCCGGAGTCGAACGGAGCACTCTGCGCGGCGATCGGGACGTCATCGGCCAGATCGACGCACGCAAGGTTCGACAGGAAGCCCTGTAGGAGAAAATTCTAAGGAGGTGTGCAGCGCGTTGTCAACGAGGCTGGCTGCACAAATTTCGCGAGGTGCATGCGCAGCAAATCGGCATGACCTCTTGCACCGACCTCTGCGAAGATGATTTCCTTGATGCGTTGCGCGGCCGAAAGTACTCAATGACCAAGCCCTCCATTCCAGTCGGCATCATCTGCTCGCAGCACGGGCCCTATCAGGCCATGGGACGCGAGATCCTGAAGAGCGCCATGATGGCGGTCGACGAAATCAACAATCAGGACGAATTCGACTTCGCGATATCGGCGCATGTCCGCGATCCCCGCGGAATCATTTCGGAGTACCACACGGTCTGCGACGACCTCATTCGCAACGTCGGCGTCGAGCATATCATCGGCTGCTACACCTCGGCCTCGCGCAAGCAGGTGCTGCCGATCGTCGAGCGTACCGACCGCCTGCTCTGGTATCCGGCGCGCTACGAGGGGTTCGAATGCTCCGACAATGTCATCTATGTAGGCGCCTCACCCAATCACAACGTACTGCCGCTGGTGCGTTACGTGCTCGATAATCTGTCGCGCGAGATCTTCTGTGTCGGCTCCAACTACGTCTGGACCTGGGAAACCAATCGCGTCACCCGCGAGCTGGTGACGGCGGCCAAAGGACGCATTCTCGCCGAACGCCTGCTCGAACTTGGTGAAAGCGCGGTCACGCACATCGTGGACGAGATCGTGCGGCGCCGGCCGCCGGTCGTCTTCAACACCTTGGTCGGCAGTTCGAGTTACGACTTCATCCGCGCCTTTCATGCGGCGACCGCCGCGGCTGGCCTCGAGATCCCGATGCTGAGCTGCAGCCTGTGCGAGCCCGAGCTCAAGATCGCGGGTCCCGCATCGGCCGGATGCATCACATCGTCGGCCTATTTCGAGAGCATTCGCCTGCCCGAGAACCGGGCCTTCGTGGCGCGCTGGAAGGCGCGCCACGGCGAGCACAGCAGCCCGTCCGTCGACGGGCAATCCGCCTATGTCGCGGTCTATCTGCTGGCCCGGGCGCTGCAGCGCGCGGGCACATCCGATATCGGCGAGGTGCGGCGCGCCGCGGCCGGCCATCGCTACAATTCGCCGCAAGGTCCGGTCTGGATCGACGGCAGCAACAACCACTGCGTCCTGACGCCGCGGCTGGCCGTCTCGAACGCCGAAGGACAGTTTGACATCTTCTGGGAAGCTGAAGCGCCGGTTAGACCGGATCCCTATCTGACGCAGCTCGACATCGCCGCCAGCCCGGCAAGGGATGGAACGTTGCCGAATGCGCCGCATTTGCGGGTTGTGAAATGAGCAAACCGTCTTCATTTTCGCTGCGGGGCCGCAAGGCGCTCGTCGCCATCAAGGATGAGCGCGATGCCTCGATCGTCAGGCGGCAGTTCGAGCGCCTCGGGATCGAGATCGTCATATGGGAGCCCGGTGCCAGTATCGACTGCCGTCCCGACGTGACGCTGATCGATGACGAGTTCCTGCCGCTCACCTCGCCGGCACAGCGGACGTCGCTTGGACGAAGCCCGGTCATCGCCCTGCTCGGCACCGAGACGCCAAGCCGTCTGAAGCTGGTGCTCGACCTCGATCCGGCGTCATTCCTGGTGAAGCCGCTGCGATCGGCCGGCATCTATGCCGCGCTCGTCCTGGCTTTCGAGCGAAGCGAGCGCACCAGCGAGCTCAAGCAGCAGGTGCTCAAGCTGGAGCAGCGGCTGCGATCCCGCCGCGTCGTGCTTGCCGCGGTCCTTCAGGTCATGCACAGCCATGCGCTGGCCGAGCCGGCGGCCTTTGCGCTGATCCGCCGCGCCGCCATGGAGCAGCGCAAGACGATCGAGGAACTCTCGGCGGAGATCACCGCAAAGGGCTCCCTGCCCCGGGCAACGGGCTAGAGCCGGTCGTCTATTTCTTCAGTTCCGCGTAGAGCTGCATCACCCGTTGCGGCAACACCTCGATGCGCGGCACCCGGAGCGCATAGCGCTCGCCGAAAATCCGATCGAGCTGGGGAAATCTGTGCTCACCGATGCCGAAGGCAAAGATATCGGTGCCGCGCCGCCGCAGCTGCTGCGCGGCCCGGCGGGCGTCCTCGACGAGATATTGCGCATCCGGCACGTCGACGTCGGACGGCTCGCCGTCGGTCAGAACCAGCAGCACTTTCCGGAACGCGCGTCGTTCCGCGAGGTAGCCCCCGGCATGGCGCAATGCCGCGCCCAGCCGGGTGGAATGGCTGCTACCAAGGCCGGCTAGACGCGCGCGAACCACGGCATCCATCGGCTCCGCAAAGCCCTTGATGCGCAGATAGCGCACGCGCTCGCGGCCGTCGGAGCTGAAACCATGCACCGCGATCGCATCATTGGCGGCCTCGACCGCCGCCGCCATGATCGCAGCCGCCTTGCGTTCGACGTCGAGGACCGTCCGGCCGCGGCGGTCACGGTCGGCGGTCGATTGCGACAGGTCCAAGAGCAGCAGGATGGCGAGATCGCGCGGTCCCGGCGCATCGCGCTGGTAGACCCTGGGCTCGCTGATATTGCCGGTGCGCCGCTCGATTGTCAGCGCGATCGCCGCGTCGATGTCGAGCGCGTCGCCGTCGCGCTGGCCCTTGTGTCTGATCCGGCGGCCGATCGACGCGTCGCGGGTCAACTCCGTGATCCAGCGCATCGCCTCGGCGTCCGTCGAGGAATCGAAGGGCTGCGCGGAAACGGCTGCATCGGCTTCCAGAATCGTGGTCCAGTCCGGCCGCTCGGTACGCGCCGCATAGTCCCATTCCGGGTAGGTCGCGACCGGAAACCCGTCCAGCAGCGTTACCGCGCTGGCCTTCGCGCGCAGCGTCTCGTCCGGCTTGGCGTTGTCGTCGGCCGGCTGACCACCCGCATCGTCGCGCCGCTCGATCCGGACGGAATCGACGGCAAGTTCGATCGTCTCGGCCGGACTGTCCCGCTGGTCGCCGAAATCCCACAGCGCCAGATTGTCGTCGCGATAGGCAGGTTCGACGACGTAGCTCTTGGCGTTGAACTGCAGCCGCATCTGCCCGATGTCGTTGCCGAGCAAACCACCGATCTCGCGGCTGATGGCGGGATCGGTCCAGCGGCCGGCGGCAGCGGCAAACAGCGTCCGCCCCTTGGTCACCCACGCATCCGGATCCTGATAATCGGGATCGATCAGCGCCCGCGCCAGCCGCATCATCAGTCCGGCTGCGGTTGCCTGGCCGGCTGGCGTCGCGCTGTGAAATGGCAGCCACAGCCGGCGCAGCCCCGGCATCCGGTGGAGCGCCAGCGCCTCGACCCGGGCATCCTCGATCAGCGAGACCAGCGCGATCTGCAGCGCCTTCAGTCGCCTCACCGGAAAGCGGGTGGTGGAATGCACCAGATGCGCGCCGGCATGCGCGACCGCCGCGAGATAGACGGCGTCGGCCGCCTCGCCCTCGAAGCCGGGAAAGGTCTGCGGAAGACCGACGAGGCCGGCGGCGAGTGAGGTCCGCCGCGGCACCGGCGTCGGTGCAACGGCAAGTTTGCGGAAACGCGGCTTTCTGTTCCACAACGCGATCGTGGTTGCAGCGAGGCGCTTCTCCAGCCGCGCGAAATCATCCCCGCTCCGACCGGCTGCGAACAGCTGCGCCGAAAGCTGATCGTCGAGCGCGAAATAGGCGCGGCGGCGCGATGCGCGACTGCCACTGGCGCGCAAGCCAGCGGAGACCCACGCCGCAAACTCCTCGCCGCCGGCATGCGTCAGAAACTGCCCCAGCCGGCCGATCGCGAGCCCCGCCGACTCCGGCCCGGTGGCTGCGAGTTCGTCGAGCGCGGCGAGAACCGCGGTGAGTTCTCCTGCACCCGCAAGCCGGGGCAGCACCTTGGACAATTCGGCCAGCAAGGCATGGGCGACGCGGCTTCCGGCACCGCAGCCGATGTCCCTGACCGCGCGGCCGATCGCGATCAGATCATCGGCCGATCGCTGCGCCGGCCATTGCTCCGATAGACGCAGAAAACCCTGCACCACGGCTTGACCGAGATTGGCCTCGAACAGGGCGTGCACGGCCTCGTCCCAGACCGCCAGGTGATCGAACCAACCAGTTCGCTGCAGAGCGGTACGCGCTGTCTGCACCGCCGCAGCTACATCGTCATGGCCGCGCAAGAGTGCCGCAAGCCGACGTCCGGACCGGAAGCTATCGAGCGAACTGATTTGCGCGACCGCCACCTGCAATCTTCCACTTACCCACAGGCCGAGATCACGTCGCGCAACGTGTTCCTGGTGTCCGCATCATCGGTCAGGGGAACGACGATCGTGGTCTCGCAGGCCTTTTCGAGGCTGATGCCGCATCCGATCAGTCGGCCGGCATTGACCAGCATCCGGGTCGAGGCACCTTCGTCGAGCCCCTGGCCTTTCAGGTTGCGGCTGTGCTGGGCGATCTTCACCAGGAGATCGGCGAGGTTCGGCTCGATACCGGCTTCGCGCGACACCACCTCGGTTTCGGCCGGCCGATCAGGATAGCCGAAATCCAGCGCCGCGAAGCGCTGCTTGGTGGATTCCTTGAGGTCCTTGATCGCGCTCTGGTAGCCCGGATTGTAGGAAATCACGAGCTGGAAGTCGGAATGGGCGTGGATCAATTCACCGCGCTTTTCCAGCGGCAGCACACGACGATCGTCGGTCAAGGGATGGATCACGACCGTCGTGTCCTGGCGCGCCTCGACGATCTCGTCGAGGTAACAGATCGCGCCAAGGCGCACCGCTGTGGTGAGCGGCCCGTCGCTCCACACCGTGCCCTCTGCGTCGAGCAGCCAGCGCCCCACCAGATCCGCCGCCGTCATGTCCTCGTGGCAGGCCACCGTGATCAGCGGGCGGCCGAGCCGCCACGCCATATATTCAATGAAGCGGGTCTTGCCGCAGCCGGTGGGCCCTTTCAGCATCACCGGCATGCGGTTGGCATAGGCCGCACCGAACAGTTCGACCTCATCCTTGAGCGGCCGGTAATACGGCTCTTCCCGGATGCGGTATTGATCAAGCAGCAAAGCGGGATTGGACAAGCTCACGCCTCCCATGATCGCGCAGGCAGCCGTTCGCAACCGGTCGATATCACGATGCGAGCAGCTCCTTGAGCTTGCTGTCGATGAAGGCGACATCGACCGGATTGGTCCCCGGCCCGCCGGCGAAGTGGCCCCAGATCGACGGTACCGGCACGAGCTTGGCGTTCGGCATGTTCTCGACCTCGAACGCGCTGTCCTCCGGCGGGAAATAGAGATCGGTCTGCCCCGGCATGACATAGGCCTTGGCCTTGATCGCCCGCAGCGCGGCCTTGAAGTCGCCGTTGTAGATTTCGTTGTCGCTGATGTCGCCGTGCTGCCAGGTCCACAGCATGGTCAGCAGGTTGTTGGGATCCTTGGGCAGGAAGAAGCCTTCCCAGAACGCCACCAGGAAATCCTCCAGCGACGAATAGCCCAGCGTCTTGATGTCGAGTTGCTCGCGATAGAAGGCCTGTGAAAAGCCCCAGCCGGCATAGACACGCGCGGCGGCGCGCAGGCCGCGGGCCGGCTTGTCGGTGTACCAGCCCTCCTTCCACGCAGCATCCGCGGTGAGTGCCGCCTTGACGCCTTCGAGAAACACGAAGTTGTGCCGCGAGCATTTGGCTGAGCCGCAGAACGGCGCCAGGAGATCCATCATATCGGGATAGAGCGCGCCCCAATGGAACGTCTGCAGCGCGCCCATCGACCAGCCGACCACCAGACGGATGTGCTTGATGCCGAATTTCTCGGTCACCAGCCGGTGCTGGGCGCGCACATTGTCATAGGCCGTCACCTGCGGAAAACGCGGTCCATTATACGGTTCCGGCGTGTTGCTCGGCGACGACGACAGCCCGTTGCCGAGCATGTTCGGGATGATGATGAAGTACTTTGCCGGGTCGAGCGCCCTGCCCGGTCCGATCAGCCATTCATTGTCGTAGTGCTGGCCGGAGTACCAGGTCGGATAGACGATGACGTTGTCCTTGGCTGCGTTGAGCTGGCCATAGGTCTTGTAGGCGAGCTTGCAGTCGCGAATGGTCGCGCCGCGCTGCAAGGTCAAATTGCCGAGATCATGGATCTGATAGTCGACGCTCATTGATGTACCCTTCTTGCTTGATCGAGCTGATCGCTTACGCCGGACGCGCCACCTTTTCAGTCGGAGACTCCACCCGTGCGATCGCACCGTACACGATGCCTGCGACCACCGCGGCGGAGATCGCAGTGGACAGTCCCGGCATCAGGTTTTCAACCGCAAAGGCAAACAGCGACCCGATGCCCCAGGCGATGAACGGCTTCGCACGCCAGTCGACGTCCGCACGCGCCTCGGCCCGTAGCAGATACTGATCGACCAGAATGATCGCACCGATCGGCGGCACGAGGATGCCGAGCAGCGACAGCCACTGTATGAAGAACGCCCAGACATTGCCGGCAGCAACCAGGATGCCGAGCGCGCCGAGCACCACCGCCATCAGCCGCATATTGGTCCCGAGGATGCGCGACCAGCCGGTGGCCGCGTTGTACAGGCAATGCGAGCAGACCGAGCCGAGATTGGCATAGAGGAAGATGAATGCGAGGATGCTGAGCCAGGTGAGCTGCTTGCCGTTCATGTAGCCGAACATGTTGTCGACACCGAACGGGTTGGCGTTCGGCACGGCGAGCGCCGCCGTCATCACGCCGCCGACCAGCATCGCGACCAGATTGGCGAACGGAAACGCGCTGAACGTGGCAAACAGCGAGGACCGCGTGCTCGGCGCCCAGCGATTGAAGTCCGCCGTCACCGTGCCTGCGTCGATGAACAGCGCGAGCACCACGGTAAGCCCGACGCCCATCGACATGCTGGCGACGCCATTGTTGCCGGCATAGCCGAAGATCGCCGCTGACGTCGTGGTCGAGGCGGCATCGGCCGCGACCCAAAGGCCGAGCACGACAAACAGCGGCACCGACGCCAGCCCGATCCAGTGCAGTCCCTTCACGCCGACGAAGGTGATCCCGATATAGAGCACGCCGGCAACGATGGTCATCGCCACATAGTTGAGGCCGTAGGTCGAGGAGATCAATGCGCCGGTGATGCCGGTCTGCACCGCATACCAGCCGAGCAGCAGGGTCGACAGCAGACCCGATGCCAGCACATAGCCCTTCTTTCCGAACACGATGCTCGCGATCAGCGCGAAGTTCATGCCTCGCCTCGTGCCGATCAGGCCGAGCGCGCCGACATAGGCGAACATGATCAGATTGCCGGCGATCATCGCCACCAGCGCATTCTTGAACCCCATGCCCAGCACCAACAGCGATCCGGTCATCGCGCCGGTGATGATCATCGGAAAGCCCAGCCACACCATCGTGACCGAGAAGGCGCTGCGCCGGGCGCTCATCGGCACCGGCTCGTGCTCGAATTCATGGCCGAGAAGGTCGTCGATCTGCCCTTCGGTCTGCTGAACCAGCCCGCTATTCGATTGACCGCTCATGATGTCCCCCTGTTTCCTCCGCGAGGAAATGTCCGCCGTTGCATCGAACCACGCCGGCGCGAAACATCGCGCCGGCGCCGATCATCGCTGTCACTCAACGATGTGCGACTTTCTGGTTCGGAATGCCCTCGATCGGGCATTCGTCGGTTCCGACGGTCGGACGGGTCATGGCCTCGACCATTTCCCGGGTGCCCTCGGGGTCCGTGATCCAGTTCTTGTAGAAGGTGTAGGGGCAGACCGCGTGCCCCCGATCGCCGTCGCCGGAGTTGATCAGGCCGGTATAGCCGCGGTGCATCAGCTTGAAGAGATGGTTCTGCGACTGCATGTTGCGGCGGGCGTCGCGGATCAGCGACACCGAGAGCTGCGCGTACTGGATGCCGTTCTCCTCCGTGCCGCACTCGCCGAGCGTCCTTCCGTCGAAACCGATGAGCGCGGAATGGCCGAAATAGGAATAGACGCCGTCGAAGCCAGAGGCGTTGGCGACCGCGACGTAGCAGTTGTTGGCCCAGGCCATCGACTTCGAGATCTGGATCTGCTGCTCCTTGGCCGGATACATGTAGCCCTGGCAGCGCACGATCAGCTCGGCACCGCGCATCGCGCAGTCACGCCAGATCTCCGGATAGTTGCCGTCGTCGCAGATGATCAGGCTGATCTTCAGCCCCTTCGGCCCGTCCGAGACGTAGGTGCAATCGCCGGGATACCAGCCCTCGATCGGTACCCACGGCATGATCTTGCGGTACTTCTGGACGATCTCGCCCTTGTCGTTCATCAGGATCAGGGTGTTGTACGGCGCCTTGTTGGGGTGCTCCTCATGGCGCTCGCCGGTCAGCGAGAACACGCCCCAGACCTTCGCCTTGCGGCAGGCGTCGGCGAAGATGCGAGTCTCCTCGCCCGGCACGGACGACGCCGTCTCGTACATCTCCTTGGAGTCGTACATGATGCCGTGGGTCGAGTATTCCGGGAAGATCACGAGGTCCATGCCCGGAAGGCCGAGTTTCATGCCCTCGACCATCTTGGCGATGTTGCGCGCGTTATCCAGCACCTCGGCCTTGGTGTGCAGGCGCGGCATCTTGTAGTTCACCACGGCAACGCCGACCGTGTCCTTGCTGCTCGATATGTCTCCATGCAACATGTCTCGACTCCCTTTCCTGAGCGATAATTCCCGCTACACGGCCATGTGCAGCTGGATGAGATCATCGGTGAGCTCACCGATCGCGCCCTTGGCGACGACGCGTCCCTTTTCGAGCAGCGCGAAGCGGTGAGACGCGCGCCGCGCGAACGCGACATTCTGTTCGACCAGCACGACCGTGATGCCGCGCTCGCGATTGAGACTGACGATCACGTCCTCGATCTGCTCGACGATGTTCGGCTGGATACCCTCGGTCGGCTCGTCCAGCAGGATGACCTTGGGCTTGGCCAGCAGCGCACGCGCGATCGCAAGCTGCTGCTGCTGGCCGCCGGAGAGATTGCCGCCATAGCGATTGAGAAAGTCCTTGAGTACCGGAAACAGCTCGAGCACCCACTCCTCGATGCCGTTGGCCGATTTCGCCGCGAAGGTTCCGAGCGTCAGGTTCTCCCGCACGGTGAAGCGCGGCAAAATCCCGCGGCCCTGCGGCACGTAGGCAATACCGGCCTTGGCGCGCTGATAGGTCCGCAGCGGCGAGATGTCGGCACCGTCGAGCGATAGCCGTCCGGTGCACCGGTCCATCAGGCCGAGGATGCTTCGCATCAGCGTGGTCTTGCCGACGCCGTTGCGGCCGAGCACCGAGAGGAATTCGCCATTGCCAACCATCAGGTTGATGCCCTGCAGGGCGCGGCTGTTGCCGTAGAAGGCGTCGACGTCGGTCAGCTCAAGCATGGCTGATGCCTCCCGATCCGAGATAGGCGCGGCGCACTTCCGGATGCGCCTCGACTTCTGCCGCGGTGCCCTCGGCCAGCATCTGGCCCATATGCATCACGGAGATGATGTCGCCGATCGCCTTGACGAAGCCCATGTCGTGCTCGACCACGATCAGCGTGTGCTTGCCCTTCAGCCGTGCGAACAGTTCGGCGGTCTTGCGGGTTTCCTGCGCCGTCATGCCCGCGGTAGGCTCGTCCATCAGGATCAGCTCGGCGTCCTGGGCGACCAGCATGCCGATCTCCAGCCACTGGGTCTGACCGTGCGACAGATAGGCGGCCGGCCGGTCGAGCTGCTCGGTGAGCCCGACCAGCTCGGCCAGACGCTCGACATGCTCGCGTCCTGAATTGCCGATGTTCCAGCGCAAATTGCCAAGCACGGAGGTGCGACGCGCCCGCGCCACTTCGAGGTTCTCGGAGACCGACAGCTCGCGGAACACGCTCGGCACCTGGAATTTGCGGCCGACGCCGGCGCGGGCGATTTCGTATTCCTCAAGATCCTGCAGCGCGGTGCCATCGAAGCTCACCGTGCCGGCGCTCGGCTTGACCTTGCCGCAGATGATGTCCAGCGCGGTGGTCTTGCCCGCGCCGTTCGGCCCGATCAGGCAGCGCAGCTCGCCCTTGCGCACGCTCATGTTGAGTGAATTGAGCGCCTTGAAACCGTTGAAGCTGACCGACACGTCGCGGAGATCGAGATGGGAGCTCATGTGCTGCCCTCCGTCTGGCCGACGCCTTGCGCCACCCCGCCCGCGGCCGCATGGCGGCGCTGCACGATCCAGCGCAGCACGACCTGCGCAAGGCCGGCGAGCCCCTTCGGCAAAAACAGCACCACGAGCACGAACAGCGCGCCCATCACCAGCGTCCAGGTTTCCAGGAACGCCGCTGACTCCGACAGCGCGCCCTGCATGCCCGCCACCAGCACTGCGCCAAGGAACGCACCGACCAGGCTCTGCCGGCCGCCGACCGCGCACCACACCACCACCGAAAGAGAGAGCTGCACGCCGAGGAAGGTCGGCGAGGCAAACTCCATCACCACCGTGTAGAGCATGCCGGCAAGGCCCGCGATCGCCGCCGACAGCGCGAACACGAAGATCTGGTAGAGCGCGACGTCGTAGCCGAAGTAGCGCACCCTGCTCTCATGGTCGCGGATCGCCTGCACGATCAGTCCGGCCTTGGTTCTCGTGAAGGCAAAGGCGACAAGCAGGCTGAGCAGGACACAGCTGGCCACGAGATAATAGGTAGCCCGGCCATAGGCATCGAACGCGACGCCGAAGATCTCGAGCTGGGCGAGATCGGTGATGCCGTTGAAGCCGCCGGTGTAGCTCTGCTGGTCGATGATCACGAGATTGATCACCACCATGGTGGCGAGCGTGATGATCGAGACATAGACGCCGGTGACGCGGCCCCGGAACATGAACCAGCCGAGCGCCGCCGCAACCAGCGCCGGCACGATCAGGCCCGCGGCGATCGCGAAGGTCAGCGAGCGGAACGGCTCCCAGAACCACGGCAAATGCGGGACATTATTCCAGACCATGAAGTCCGGCAGTCCGCTCGCTCCGGTATGCACCGGCACGGTCTTGAGCTTGAGCGCCATTGCCATGGCGTAGGAGCCGAGCCCGAAGCTCATCGCCTGGCCGAGATTCAGGATGCCGCCGAATCCCCAGGACAGCCCGAGCGACACCGTGAGGATGCCCAGCACCAGATAACGCGCGACCTTGTTGAGCAGGAAGTCGTTGTTGAGCAGCACCGGCAGCGCGAACACCACGGCAGAGACAATGAGCAACGGTGCAAGCTGCGCGATCAGGCGCTGCAATCCGCCGGAGTTAGGAACATGCGACGGCATAGATGAGCGATCTGTCTCAGGCCCGCACGCGTGCGGTGAAAAGCCCCTCGGGGCGGAAACGGATGAGCGCGACGATGGCGAGCAGCACGATTGCCTTGGCCACCGTGTCGTTCTGCAGGAAGGCAATGCCGCCGGAGAGCTCGCCGAGGATGAAGGCGCTCGCCACGGTGCCGGCGAGGCTCTGCACGCCGCCGAGCACCACCACCATGAAGGCATCGACCACATAGCCGGTGCCCATATCGGGCGACACGCTCTTCAGCGGCGACACCAGCGCGCCAGCCAGTCCCGCAAGGCCCGCACCGTAGGCGAAGGTCAGCGCATAGACCCGTTTGGCGTTGATGCCGAACGAGGCAGCGACGGAACGGTCCTGGATGATCGCGCGTAGCTTCATTCCGACCGTGGTGCGGTTCATCAGCAACCAGGTCGCCACGAACAGTGCGATCGACACCACGAACAGGAACACCCGATAGGACGATACCGAGATGCCGAACACGTCCATGCTGTCGGACAGCGCCGGCGGCAGCTGCACGTAGCGCAGTTCGCTGCCGACCATCAGCCGCACCGCCTGCTGCAGCATAATGCCGACGCCCCAGGTCGCAAGGATCGTGTCCAGCGGCCGGTTGTTGAGCAGGCTCAGGACGTAACGCTCAATGACCCAGCCGAACGCGGCGACCACGAAGAAGATCGGCACCAGGCTCGCGAGCAGGCCGAGCCCGAGATAGGTATGGAACACCCAGGCCGCGTAAGCGCCCAGCATCACGAACTCGCCATGGGCGAGATTGATGATGCCCATCGAGCCGTAGATGATCGACAGGCCCAGCGCGACCAGCAGCAGGATCGATCCGATGCTGAGGCCGGTGACGATTTGTTCGATGAATTGGTCCACGTCGGGATCCGCTTTCGATGTTCGCGTTGTGCGCCCTGCCCCTCGCCCCCGTTCGTGCGAGAGGCAGCATTCGTTTCGGGACGCTGGCCGCCGGCGCCGCACGCCGACGGCCTTCGTCAGCCCCCGTCGTCAGCTCTTCTCGACCAAGCCCTTCTCGGTGCATGACTGTCCGGGATAGGCCGCGTAAGGCACCGGCTTCAGCCACTCCTTGGCCTCGACGAGAATCTCGAACTGTCCGTTCGACTTCGCCTGCGCGATCTTGGGCCACAGCCAGGTGTGCAGGTTCTCCGGCTCGATCCGGACCTTGCCCTGCGGTGCAATCACTTCCTGGCCCTTGACCGCGTCGCGGATGTTCGGCGGCGTGAGATCGCTGGTCGCGAGCTTCTCGACCGCCTGCTTGAACAGGTAGGTCTGGAAGTAGCAGGCCTCCGACACGAAATGCGTCACCTTGTCGGCGCCCCAACGCTTCTTGTAAGCCTCGACGAACTTCTCGTTCTCCGGCGACTTGTGCACCATGAAGTAAGGCGCCGAGGTGAAGTGACCGGCGGCCGCCTCGCCGCCCATCGCAGCGACTTCGTTCTCGGAGGTCGTGAGACTCGCCATCGGCATCTTCTCGGGATCGAGGCCGGCCGCCTTGTACTGACGATGCAGCGCGACCACGGAATCGCCGACCACGGTGGAAAAGATCACGTTCGGCTGAGTCGAGCGGATCTTGTTGATGACGGAAGAGAATTCGGAATGGCCGAGCGGCACATATTCTTCCGCCACGACCTCGCCGCCGAGTTTCTCAAGCAGCTTCTTGCAGTAGTTGTTCTCTTCCTTCGGATAGATGTAGTTGGAGCCGATCAGGTAGAACTTCTTGCCGAACTTCTTGACCAGCCAGGGCACGAACTCGTCCTGCTGCTGGTTCGGCACCGCGCCGGTGTAGATGACGTTCTTCGAGCACTCCCGGCCTTCATAGAGCGTCGGATACCAATAGAGATTGTTCTGCCGCTCGAACACCGGGAGCACCGCCTTGCGGCTTGCCGAGGTGTAGGAACCGAACACACTGACGCACTTATCGCCGACGACGAGCTTGCGAGCCTTCTCCGAGAAGGTCGCCGGATCGGACGCGGGGTCCTCGACGATCGGGACGATCTTGCTGCCCTTGATGCCGCCTGCGGCGTTGATCTCCTCGATGGCGAGCAGCGTCGCCTTGTTGAGCGATTCCTCGATGATCGCGGTCGTTCCCGTCAGCGAGAACAGCACGCCGACCTTGATCTCGCCGCCGGCGGCGTAAGCGAGGTCGGCGTTCTTGATCCAGATGTGCGGCAGTCCGGCGCCGGCAAACGCGCCCAGCGCCGCGGTATTCCTCAGCAAAGTCCGCCGTGAAATGCTCATCCCTAGCTCCCTTCAGGACTGAAAAAACAAAAAGCCCTCCCGATGCGCGCTTACGCGAGCATTGGGAGGGCTTTGTTGCCGGTTGTGTCGAAGGCGGCGCTGTCGCCGCCAGCCCCGCTATTGGGGCTTACTGTTGATGATCGTAGCCAAGCAGTTCGAACGAGTCAACAATCGCCGCGGCGACTGCACTTGCCGACACGCGACGATCCATCGCCTGTCGTCTGATGAAGCCATAGGCTTCGGTTTCCGGCATCTGCCGCGTCGCCATCAGGATCGCCTTGGCGCGCTCCACCGTGCGCATCGAGCGCAGATTGTCATCGAGCTTTTCGATCTTGCTGCGAAGCCGCCGTTCATAACCAAATTGACTGCGCGCCAGCACGAGACTGGACAGCACGGCATTCTGCGTGAACGGCCGCGGCAGCACGGCGTTCGGCGTCGCATGACACAGCGCATCGGCGTGAACGGTTTCCGTCGCCGGCAGGATCACAACCAGCGCCGAGCGCGCGTCGCCGGGAATCCATGGCAGGCGCCGCGCCAGGTCAGGGGAATATTCGCAGTACACCACGTCGGCATCGGCGGGCACGCTCTCCGGCATCGGCCAGACCTGCCGCACCCGCATCCGGAACCGCTGCAACTCGCGCAGCAACATGCCGACCTGATCGTCGACCGGCGCGACCACCACCGCCGACAGATCGGCAAGTTCCTGAACCATGGTCTTGCGTCCGCCGACGTCTCGGCTCAGCGACGGCTTACGCGACATTTCGTTCATTGGACGCTTCCTGTTTGCGTTGCACGACCATATCCGATCAGGAACGGATCCGCATGCACCGGCTCCTTCGACTGGCTGACGACATCGAACTGCCCCTGGCGGTTGGCGCGCCCGATGCGGGTCCAGAGGTCGGTATGACCCGACATCGGGTTGACGGTGACGGCACCTTGCGGTGCATCAAAGCTGGTGCCGAACACCATCGAGCGGAGAACTTCGGTGTCGAGTGAATTGACCTGCTCGAGCGCCTTCGCGAACAGATGCAGCTGGAAATAGGATGCTTCGGCGCACATGTTGGTTGAGATATCGGCGCCGAACCGCTTCTTGAAGCGCTGCACAAACGCATTATTAGCGCTGCCCTCGACGCCCTGGAAATACGATGCGGCCGTGACGTGTCCCTCGCCGACGTCGAAGCCCATGGCGGCAATTTCCGCTTCCGTCGTGGTCAGGCTGGCGATCGGCACCTGCTTTGGATCGAGCCCGACATTCGCATAGGCCTGATAAAGGAACACCGTGCCCTCGCCAACGACGGTCGAGAAGATCACGTCGGGCCTGACACGCTTGATATCCTGGATGATCGGCACAAAATCCTGCCAGCGCGCGTAAACATTGACATAGCGCTCGCCGACCACCGAGCCGCCGTTGCTCTTGAGCAGCTCCCGCATCACCCGGTTGGACTCGCGCGGATAGATGTAGTCCGACCCCACGAAATAGAACCGCGTTCCGAACGTATCCATCAAATAGCGGCACAGCGCGAGGCTGTTCTGGTTCGGCGAGGCGCCGGTGTAGATGACGTTGGGCGACGCCTCGAACCCTTCGTAAAGCGTCGGATACCAGAGCAGACCGTTCAGCCGTTCGACCACCGGCAGCACCGCCTTGCGGCTCGACGAGGTGTAGCAGCCGAAGATCGTGCTGACCTGATCCTCGATCATCAGCCGCTTGGCGTAATGACCATAGGCGGCCGAGTCCGATCCGGGGTCATAAGCAACGGGAACCAGCTCGCGGCCGCAGACGCCGCCCGCTTCATTCACCTCTTCGATCGCGAGTTGCGTGCCCTGATACTGGGTCTCCTCGATGACCGACATGAAGCCGGTTCGCGAGAACAGCACTCCTATCCGCCACGGAGCGGATGTCGTTTGGGTAAGGTTCGACATGATCAGGCCCTCGACAGAATTGGAGGGACGAGAGGGATTATTGTTCTTGTTGCTCTCGAACAGCATTGCCGGCTGCGGAAGATTGCATGCCATCTGCCGCGAGACAAGGACCCTGGCCGCTCATCCTGTCAGCGAAGCTGACGCGAAAGCAGGCAGACTAATGTGTCACCCGCGACGGGTCACAGGCGCAGCGCTCCACGGACCACCTATCTCCGGTAGCTGCACCGCCGATTTCCCGTATCAAGGCATGTCCGGCCGGTCACCTCACGTACATCAACCGGAAGGTTGAGAGCTGCAACGGGATTGCTCGTTAACCTGCGCCCCGGTCGGGAGATGCCGCAACTCCCGATCGAGGAGGTCCCATCAGCGCAGGCTAGGCAGATCGAGCCGGTTGGCGCGCGCGCATTCGACCGCCGTGTCATAGCCGGCGTCGGCGTGGCGCATCACGCCTGTCGCCGGGTCGTTCCATAGCACACGCTCGAGCCGGCGCGCGGCCTCCGGCGTGCCGTCAGCGACGATCACCATGCCGGCGTGCTGCGAATAGCCGATGCCGACGCCGCCGCCGTGATGCAGCGACACCCAGGTGGCGCCGCTCGCGCAGTTGAGCAGTGCATTGAGCAGCGGCCAGTCGGACACCGCGTCGGAGCCGTCGCGCATCGCCTCGGTCTCGCGGTTCGGGCTCGCCACCGAGCCGCTGTCGAGATGATCGCGGCCGATCACGATCGGCGCCTTGAGCTCGCCGCGCGCCACCATCTCGTTGAAGGCAAGGCCAAGCCGATGGCGGTCGCCGAGCCCGACCCAGCAAATTCGCGCAGGCAGTCCCTGAAACTTGATGCGCGCCTTGGCCATGTCGAGCCAGTTGTGCAGGTGGCTGTCGTTGGGCATCAGCTCCTTGACCTTGGCATCGGTCTTGAAGATGTCCTCGGGATCGCCCGACAGCGCCGCCCAGCGGAACGGCCCGACGCCGCGGCAGAACAGCGGACGGATATAGGCCGGAACGAAGCCTGGAAAATCGAACGCCTGCTTCAGGCCCATGTCCTTGGCCATCTGGCGGATGTTGTTGCCGTAATCGAGCGTCGGGATTCCCTGCGCGTGAAAATCCAGCATGGCCTGGACGTGATCGACCATCGAGGTCTTGGCTGCCGTCTCAACGGCCTTCGGGTCGCCCGCGCGTTTGGTTTCCCAATCGGCGAGTGTCCATCCCTTCGGCAAATAACCGTTGATCGGATCATGCGCGCTGGTCTGGTCGGTGACGATGTCCGGGCGCACGCCGCGGTGCACCAGTTCGGGAAAGATCTCGGCCGCATTGCCGAGCAGGCCGACCGACACCGGCTTCTGGCTCTTGACCGCCTCAGCAATGATCGCGAGCGCGTCATCGAGCGTCGCCGCCTGGCGGTCGAGGTAGCCCGTCCGCAGCCGCATCTCGATGCGGCTCGGCTGGCATTCGACCGCGAGCATCGAGGCGCCGGCCATCGTCGCGGCCAGCGGCTGGGCACCGCCCATGCCGCCGAGGCCCGCCGTCAGGATCCATTTGCCGGCGAGACTGCCGCCATAATGCCGGCGGCCGACCTCGACGAACGTCTCATAGGTCCCCTGCACGATGCCCTGGCTGCCGATATAGATCCATGAGCCTGCCGTCATCTGGCCGAACATCATCAGGCCCTGCCGGTCGAGCTCGTTGAAATGATCGAGCGTTGCCCAATGCGGCACCAGGTTGGAATTCGCGATCAGTACGCGCGGCGCGTCGGCATGGGTCCGGAAAATGCCGACCGGCTTGCCGGACTGCACCAGCAGGGTCTGGTCGCCTTCGAGCTTGCGCAAGGACGCGGCAATCCGATCAAAGCTCTCCCAGTCGCGCGCCGCACGGCCGATGCCGCCATAAACCACGAGCTCGCTCGGGCGCTCGGCGACATCAGGGTCCAGATTGTTCATCAGCATGCGCAGCGGTGCTTCCGTCAGCCAGCTCTTGGCGCTGATGTCGGTGCCGCGGGGAGCACGGATGATGCGTTCGTTATCCAGTCGGCGGTTCATGACGGATGTTCCTGCTAAGCAAGTCTTCTAAGTCAGTCTTGGAAATGGATCGGTCGGAAGTACCGCGATCGCAGCGGCGGGCAGCGCGTCGGCTTCGATCAGAGCGGCCGCCCTGGCGAGATCGTCAGCCATGTAGCGGTCGGCGGCGAGCGCCGGAACCTGCTCTCGGAGCGCGGCAATGACCGCAGCGAGCGGCGCGCTCGTTGAATGCGGCGCGCGCAGCGTGATGCCCTGCGCGGCGACCAGCAGTTCGATGCCGAGGATGGCGGCGAGATTGTCAGCCATATCGGACAGCCGGCGCGCAGCATGCGCGGCCATCGAGACGTGATCTTCCTGGTTGGCGCTGGTCGGCGTCGAATCGATCGAGCACGGCATCGCACGCTGCTTGTTCTCGGCATAGAGCGCCGCCGCCGTCACCTCGGCGATCATGAAGCCGGAATTGATGCCGGGTTCGGGCGTCAGGAACGGCGGCAGGCCGAAGTTCAGGGCGGGATCGACGAGGGTCGCGATCCGGCGCTCGCTGGTCGCCCCGATCTCCGAAAGCGCCAGCGCGATCTGGTCGGCGGCGAACGCCACCGGCTCGGCGTGGAAATTGCCGCCTGACACGATCTCGCCGGTCTCGACCAGGACCAGCGGGTTATCCGTCACGGCATTGGCCTCGATGGTCAGCCCGCGCGCGGCCTGCGCGAGCAGGTCGAGCACAGCACCCGCGACCTGCGGCTGGCAGCGCAGGCAATAGGGATCCTGCACGCGCTCGTCGCCCTCGAGATGCGATTGCCTGATATCGCTGCCGTCAAGCAGCGCGGTCAGGGCGGCGGCCGCAGCGATCTGCCCGTCATGGCCACGCAAAGATTGAATCTCGGGACGAAACGGCACCGTCGACGCCATCGCCGCATCGACCGACAGCGCACCGGTCACCAGCGCGGCGCACGCCAGGCGATGCGCACGCAGCAGACCGGAGATGGCGTAGGCGGAGGAAAACTGCGTGCCGTTGATCAGCGCGAGCCCGTCCTTCGGGCCGAGCGTCAACGGCGCGAGGCCGGCAACCGCAAGCGCTTCGCGACCCGGCACGACTTTGCCATCAAGGATTGCCTGTCCCTCCCCGATCATGACCGCGGTCATGTGAGCGAGCGGCGCGAGATCGCCGGAGGCACCGACCGAGCCCTGCTGCGGCACCAGCGGATAAACGCCGCGCGCCAGCATGCCCTGCAACTGCTCGATCACCTCGCGGCGCACGCCGGATGCGCCGCGACCGAGCGAAATCACTTTCAACGCCATCATCAAACGCACGATCGGCTCGGGCGTGTTCGGACCGACTCCACAGCAGTGCGACAAGATGAGGTTGCGCTGAAGCAGCGCGGTTTGATCGGGCGCAATGCGCGTCGATGCCAGCTTCCCGAAACCGGTATTGATGCCGTAGACGGGAACGTCGATATGCGCCGCCTTCGCCACGATCTCCGCGGCCGCCTCGACGCGCGGCCAGCACGATAGATCGAGCCTGATGGGCGCGCCCGCGAGCACGCGCACCAGGACGTCGAGGCCGACGGTTCCGGGCGTCACGACGACAGGCGCATCCCGATCGCTCATTGCCCCCTCCACACCCGGCTGTGCAGCGGGTTGAAGCCGATGCGGTAGACCAGTTCGGCCGGACGCTCGATGTCCCAGATCGCCAGATCGCACCACTTGCCGGCCTCCAACGTGCCGGTCTCGGCGAGCATGCCGAGCGCGCGCGCCCCTTCCCGCGTCACCCCTGTGAGGCATTCGGCGACCGTCATCCGGAACAGCGTTGCGCCCATGTTCATCGCCAGCAGGAGCGAGGTGAGCGGCGAGCTGCCAGGATTGCAATCGGTCGCCAGCGCCATGTTCACACCGTGGCTACGGAACAGCTCGACCGGCGGCTTGTGCGTTTCACGAATGAAATAGAACGCGCCGGGCAGCAGGACCGCGACGGTGCCGGCCTTCGCCATCGCCACCGCGCCGGCTTCGTCGGTGTGCTCGAGATGATCGGCCGAGAGCGCCGAGAATTTCGCGGCCAGCGCCGCGCCGCCGAGATTGGACAGCTGATCCGCATGCAGCTTGACCGGCAGTCCGAGCGCACGCGCCGCCTCGAACACCCGCGCCGTCTGCTCTCCGGAAAACGCGATTCCCTCCATGAAGCCGTCGACGGCATCGGCGAGGCCGGCCTTGGCCACGGCCGGCAGCATCTCGTTGCAGACCAGATCGATGTAACCGTCCTTGTCGCCATTGGCCTCCAGCGGCAGCGCATGCGCTCCGAGGAAAGAGGTGCGGATCGCGACCTGCCGCAGGCGGGCGAGGCTGCGTGCCGCCGCAAGCTGTCGCATCTCGGTCTCGGCATTGAGGCCATAGCCGGACTTGATCTCGACGGTGGTTGCGCCCTCGCCGATCAGCGCGTCGAGCCGCGGCAGCGCGCCGGCGACGAGCTCCGCCTCGGTCGCCTTGCGCGTCGCCGCAACGGTCGAGACGATGCCGCCGCCGGCGCGCGCGATCTCCTCATAGCTCGCGCCCTTCAGGCGCAGCTCGAACTCGTGCGCGCGGTTGCCGCCGAAGACGAGATGGGTGTGGCAATCGACGAGCCCAGGCGTGATCCAGCGGCCGGCACAATCGATCCGATCAACGGCGTCCGCACCCACAGGAAAGTCCGACTGCACGCCGGCATAGACGATGCGGCCGTCGCGCGCCGCGATCAGGCCCCGCTCGATCTCGCCGAGATCAGTGCGGTCGCTGCGCATCGTGGCGAGCCGGGCGTTGTGCCAGATACGGTCGAAGCGCTCTGCCATGCGATCGTCCCCTCGAGGTGGGATGCTTGACTTATATGTCTAGACATATAATCGTGTCCGGGTTCTGTCCAGCCGGCGTGGAAAAATGACACGACTGCATTTCGCATTCGCGCTGCTGCCTTCGGGCTGGGCCAATGACGTGCAAGTCGTCGTTGTCGATGGCGCGATCGCCTCGGTGACGGCGGGCGTTGCGCCTGGCGCCGGCGACGAACGTCACCAAATGGCGGTTCCGGGATTGGCGAGCCTGCACAGCCACGCCTTTCAGCGCGGCATGGCCGGCCTTGCCGAACTGCGCGGCGACACGACCGATACGTTCTGGACCTGGCGTGAGACGATGTATCGCTTCACGCTGACCATGACGCCGGACGACGTCACAGCCGTCGCGACCCTGCTCTATGTCGAGATGCTCGAGCGCGGCTTTACCCGTGTCGGCGAGTTTCACTATCTGCATCATGATCGAGACGGCGCGCCCTACGCCAATCTCGCCGAGATGGCCATACGCATCGCAGAGGCCGCCGACGCCTCCGGCATCGGGCTCACGCTGCTGCCAAGTTTCTATGCTCACAGCACGTTCGGCGGCGCCGCACCGCATGCCGGGCAACGTCGCTTCATCTGCTCGGTCGATCAGTTCGCCGCGCTGATGGCCGCCTCGCGCGAGGCAATCCGAAAACTTCCCGGCGCCAACATCGGCATCGCTCCGCATAGCCTGCGCGCCGTGGCGCCGGATGAGCTGGCGGCGATCATCCCGCCTGCCGGGGCGGACCCGATCCACATCCACGCCGCCGAACAGGTGCGCGAGGTGGAGGATTGCCTTGCCTGGTCAGGACAGCGGCCGGTGCAATGGCTGCTCGAACATGCGCCCGTCGATCAGCGCTGGTGCCTCATTCACGCGACCCACATGACGGAGCAGGAAGTCAATGCACTCGCCGGCAGCGGCGCGGTTGCCGGCCTTTGCCCCGTCACCGAAGCAAGTCTCGGCGACGGCATCTTTTCGGCGCGAGAATTCCTCGCCGCGGGCGGCCGGTTCGGCATCGGCACCGATTCCAATGTGCTGGTCGGCGTCGCCGACGAGCTGCGCCAGCTCGAATACGGTCAGCGGCTGAAACACCGCGAGCGCAATGTACTCTCGGGGCGTCCCGGCACATCCACCGGCCGCGCCCTGTTCGACCAGGCGCTCGCTGGCGGCGCGCAGGCTCTGGCACGGACCAAGGCCGGGCTTGCGCCCGGCGCGCGCGCCGACATCGTCAGCCTCGACACCGCGCATCCGTCCCTCGCGGGACGGTCGGGCGATGCGGTTCTCGACGGCTGGCTGTTTGCAACCGGCAGCGACGCGATCGATTGCGTCTGGGCCGCCGGCGACAAGGTGGTGGCGGGCGGACGGCATCGGCTGCGCGACAAGGCGCGCGAGCAGTTCAATGCAAGCGTGCGGAGGCTCGTCGCATGAGCCTCGCCTCCGACCAGGCCAAGCCCGGCGCGGCGAACAAGCCGACACTCTACAAGCGCATCCGGCTCGACATCGAGACGCGGATCCTGACCGGCGAATGGCCGCCCGGGCATCGCATCCCGTTCGAGCACCAGCTGATGGCGCGCTATCGCTGCTCGCGCATGACGGTGAACAAGGCGTTGTCGGAACTGGCGCAGGCCGACCTGATCGAGCGGCGGCGCCGTGCCGGCACCTTCGTGCGCCGTCCGCAGCATCTGTCGGCGGTGCTCAAGATCGCCGACATCCGCGCCGAGATCACCGCGCTCGGCCGCAGCTACGGCTATCAGCTGATCGAATGCCGGCGCCGTACCGCGACATCGGCCGATCGCGCCCGGCTCGGCGTCAGCACGGCCGGCAAGATAGTCGCGATCGCCTGCCGGCACAGCGCCGACAATGTGCCGTTCGCCGTCGAGGACAGGCTGATCGATCTCTCCACGGTCCCGGAAGCTGCAACCGCGGACTTCGCCCGCGAACCGCCGGGGTCATGGCTGCTGCACCATGTGCCGTGGACCGAAGCCGAGCATACGATCAGCGCCGTCATCGCCGACGACCGCACGGCAAAGGCGCTCGACATCGCGGTCGGGGCGCCCTGCCTCGTGATCGACCGCTACACCTGGCGCAGCGCGCGCACGGTGACGGCGGTGCGGCTGCATTATCCAGGCGAGACGCATCGCCTGGTGGCTCGCTTCAAGGGAGGCTGAGGACAGCTTGCGCGGCATATTTCATGCAATGCATCATGGGCCATCGTCCGCCGACATGCTTCATGCGGCAATCCGCCGCGATCAGTGACGTGAAGACATCAACTGGGTTCAATCCATCGTTCAAGGGGTCGACAATCATGCGTTCCTTCAAGCTATTGCCCGCAATCGCAGTGTTGCTCGCGTCCACGGGCGCGTTCGCGGATGACGTCAAGGTCGGCGTCGGCATCTCCGGATGGACCGGCTTCGCGCCGCTGACGCTCGCCAAGGAGGCCGGCATCTTCAAGAAGAACGGCCTCGACGTGACCCTGAAGAAGATTCCGCAGAAGGACCGCCATCTCGCGATCGCCTCGGGCGACATCCAGTGCGCGGCCACCACGGTCGAGACCTGGATCTCCTGGAACGCCAATGGCGTCGCGACCAAGCAAATCTTCCAACTCGACAAGAGCTATGGCGCCGACGGCATGGCCGTGCGCAACGACATCGCCGCGATCAAGGACCTCAAGGGCAAGACCGTCGCGGCGTCGGCGCCCGGCACCTCTCCGTATTTCGCGCTGGCCTGGATGCTGAAGAAGAACGGCCTCACGGTGAAAGACGTCACCGTGGTGAATCTGGAGCCGGCCGCCGCAGCGCAGGCCTTCGTCTCCGGCCAGAACGATGCCGCGATGACCTACGAGCCTTATCTGTCGACGGTGCGCGCCGCTCCCGACAAGGGCAAGATCATCGCGACCACGCTCGACTACCCGATCGTGATGGATACGTTCGGCTGCACGCCGAAATTCCTGACCGACAATCCGAAGGCGGCGCAGGCGCTTGCCAACAGCTATTTCGAGGCGCTCGACATGATCGCCAAGGACCAGGCCAAGTCCTACGAGATCATGGGCGCTGACGTGAAGCAGACCGGCGAGCAGTTCGGCAACTCGGCAAAGTACCTGCGCTGGCAGGACAAGGCCGCCAACCAGAAATTCTTCGCCGGCGACTTCCTGACCTTCAATAAGGACGCTGCCGAGCTCCTGCTCGAGGTCGGCATCATCAAGGCCGCGCCGAAGGTCGAAGACATCTACGACGCAAGCTTCATCAAGTAACGCAGCAACCATTTGGACCGGTCCCACCTCGCGACACAGCGGGCGGGACCGGCGCATAAGCTACCTCCGGATCATTTGATGCGTCCTCTCGAGCCCACGACATCGAAGCAGCGCGTGGCCTATGGCCTCGCCTTCTTCGTGCTGTTCGTCGCCCTCTGGTCCTGGGCAACGTTCGGCGGCCATGTGTCGAGGACCTTCCTCGCCAACCCGCTGACCATGGTGCAGGAGGGCTATGAGCTGCTCGCAAAGCAGGGCTTTCTGTTCGACATCGGGATGACGATCTGGCGCGTGATCGGCGGGTTTGTGCTTGCTGCCGTCATCGCGGTGCCGCTCGGCGTTCTGATGGGCGCTTACAAGCCGATCGAGGCCTTTCTCGAGCCCTTTGTGTCCTTTGCGCGCTATCTGCCGGCATCCGCCTTCATCCCGCTGCTGATCCTGTGGGCGGGCATCGGTGAGTTGCAGAAGCTGCTTGTGATCTTCATCGGCGCAGTATTTCAGATCATCCTGATGGTCGCCGTCACCGTCGGTGCCACACGGCGCGACCTGGTGGAGGCCGCCTACACGCTCGGCGCCCGCGACCGCGGCATCATCCGCCGCGTGCTGCTGCCCTCCGCCGCGCCCGAGATTGCCGAAATCCTTCGGCTGGTGCTGGGCTGGGCCTGGACCTACGTCATCGTGGCCGAATTGATCGGCTCATCATCCGGCATCGGACACATGATCACCGACAGCCAGGCGCTGCTCAACACGGGCCAGATCATCTTCGGCATCATCGTGATCGGGCTGATCGGCCTGATCTCCGATTTCCTGTTCAAGGCCTTCAACTCCTGGCTGTTCCCGTGGAAGCTCGCATGACCGCGCTCAGGATCGATCAGGTCTCGCGAACCTTCCCCGCCCGCGCCGGCAACGCGCCGACGAGAGCGCTCGAGCCGACCACGCTCGACGTCGGCAACAACGACTTCGTCACCATCCTCGGCCCCTCCGGATGCGGAAAGTCCACTTTGCTCCGGATCATCGCCGGGCTCGACCGGCCGACCAGCGGACGGGTCACGCTCGACGGGCGCGAAATCACCGGCCCCGGCGCCGATCGCGGCATGGTGTTTCAGTCCTACACATTGTTTCCGTGGCTGACGGTGCGGGAGAATATCGCCTTCGGCCTGCGCGAGCGCGGCGTGTCGCAAGCGGAGCGCCATGAGATCGCCGATGCGTTCATTCGCCGGGTCGGGCTATCGGGCTTCGAAAATCACTGGCCCAAGCAGCTGTCGGGCGGCATGCAGCAGCGCACCGCGATTGCCCGTGCGCTGGCCAACGATCCGAAGATCCTGCTGCTCGACGAGCCGTTCGGCGCGCTGGACAACCAGACGCGCGCACTGATGCAGGAGATGCTGCTGGGGATCTGGGAGCGCGACCAGAAAACGGTGCTGTTCGTCACCCACGACATCGAGGAAGCGATCTTCCTCGGCAGCCGCGTCATCGTCATGAGCGCGCGTCCGGGCCGCATCAAGGCCGAGATCGCAGTCGACCTGCCGCATCCCCGGTCCTACAAGATCAAGACCACGCCCGAATTCGTCGCCCTGAAGGAACGGCTGGTCGAGGAAATCCGCACCGAAGCCCTGAAGGTCGCCGAACAGGCCTGATGATCAGCCACGCTTCTAGAGCCCTTCCCGTTCCGAGTGAATCGGGACGGGCTCCAGACTCTTGTTTTGACGCGTTTTCTTAACGCGAACCGGTATCCACTTCGCTCGAAGACGCTCTAATGGCTGATCATCCAGGGCCGCGCGGTCGGAAAGCCCTTAGCGCCGCTCTTGGTTTTGGTCATCAGCCGTGCCGGCTTCTTCCTTCCCGTCGAGCAGCAGCCGCAGCCCGGGCCGTGCGCCGCCTTGTATTGATCGAGCGTCTTCGGCGCGTGGCGGCTCTGCTCGTTGGTGGCGTGGGCCTTGCGCTTGTCGGAGGGCATGCAGAAGAACGCCGGCGCGGTCAGGATCACGCGCGGCGACGTCGTCTCGCATTGCGGGCAGTCCTGCGGCAGGTCGCATTCCGCCATCGGCCGCATGTCGGTGAACGGGCCGCAGTCGTTGCAGAGATATTCGTAGATCGGCATTTCCTTCATCCTTGCGCAATCGTGCGTGACATCCGGCGATGGATGCGGGGCGGCCAATACGCAGCCGTCCCGCACCCTTCGCGCAGGGATCACCAAAAGGATCACTTGTCCGGCGAGATTGGCATCTGCACGTCGCCCGTGATGTGCTTGATCGGTCCCGCCGACGACGGCATGACGTCGAAGTCGAAGATCTCCGTCGGCAGCCACAACGTGGCGCAGGCATTCGGCACGTCGACGACGCCGGAGATGTGACCCTGGCACGGCGCGGTGCCGAGGATCGAATAGGCCTGGGCGCCGGAGTAGCCGAACTTCTTCAGATACTCGATCGCGTTCAGGCAGGCCTGGCGATAGGCGATGTGGACGTCGAGATAATGCTGCTTGCCGGCCTCGTCGACCGAGATGCCCTCGAAAATCAGGTAATCCTTGTAGTTCGGCGTGATCGGCGACGGCTTGAACACGGGGTTCTTGATGCCGTATTTCGAGACGCCGTCCTTGATGACGTCGACCTTGATGTGCAGCCAGCCGGCCATTTCGATCGCGCCGCAGAAGGTGATCTCGCCGTCGCCCTGGCTGAAATGCAGATCGCCCATCGAGAGGCCGCCGCCCGGCACATAGACCGGGAAGTAGATCTTCGAGCCGCGCGACAGATCCTTGATGTCGCAATTGCCGCCATGCTCGCGCGGCGGCACGGTGCGGGCGCCCTCGAGGCCGATCTTGGCCTTGACGTCGCCCTTGGCCTGGCCCGCATGGGCGGTCGGCGCGAACGGCGGGTTGGCGAGGCCCGGCACGCGGGTCGGGTTGGTCGCGATCAGTTCGGCTTCGCGCGCGTTCCATGCGGCAAGCATCTTGGCGTCGGGCAGACAGCCGATCAGGCCGGGATGGATCAAGCCGGCGAAGTTCACGCCGGGGACGTGGCGCGACGAGGTGTAGAGGCCCTTGATGTCCCAGATCGACTTCTGCGCCAGCGGGAAATGGTCGGTAAGGAAGCCGCCGCCATTCTGCTTGGAGAAGAAGCCGTTGAAGCCCCACAGGCTCTCCTTCAACGGACCAACGTCGAGCAGGTCGACGACGAGGAGATCGCCGGGCTCGGCGCCCTTGACGCCGATCGGGCCGGACAGGAAGTGCACGATCGACAGATCGATATCGCGCACGTCGTCGGCGGAATCGTTGTTCTTGATGAAACCGCCGGTCCAGTCGACGGTCTCGATGATGAAGTCGTCGCCGGGGCTGACCCACTCGACGATCGGAACCTCCGGATGCCAGCGGTTGTGGATCTTGTCGTTTTCGTAGGCCGACTTGCTGAGATCGACCTTGATCAGTGTATCTGGCATCGCATTGCTCCCCTTGGGTTACTGATAGTTAGACGGACAGGTACTTGGAAATCTGCGCGGCATCGACGCTGGCGCGTGGATCGTCGCGGACGATCTCCCCGTTCTCGATAACGAGGACGCGGTCGGCGATGTCGAGCGCGAAGCTCAGGACCTGTTCGGAGACCACGATCGACAGCCCGCGCTCGTCGCGGATCCGCTTCAGGGTGCGCGCCATGTCCTTGATGATCGACGGCTGGATGCCTTCGGTCGGCTCGTCCAGCAGCAGCACCTTCGGCTTGGTCGCCAGCGCGCGGGCGATCGCGAGCTGCTGCTGTTGACCGCCCGAGAGATTGCCGCCGCGCCGGCCCTTCATCTCGAGCAGCACCGGAAACAGCTCATAGATATCGCCGGGCACCTCGGAGCCGCCCGACACCACGAGCCCGGTCTCGATGTTCTCCTTCACCGTCATCGTGGAGAAGATCATGCGACCCTGCGGCACATAGGCGAGCCCCTTCGCGACCCGCTCGTAGCTCTTCATCGCGCCGAGCTCGGTGCCGTCCATGGTCACCTTGCCGCTCTTGGCCGGCAGGATGCCCATCAGCGACTTCATCAGCGTGGTCTTGCCCATGCCGTTGCGGCCCATGATCGCGACGATCTCGTTGGGTGCCACCGAGACGTTGAGGCCGTGCAGCACCTCGCTCTGGCCGTAGGCGACGTGAAGATCATTGATTGCCAGCATCGTCCCGGTTCCTCAGTGGCCCAAATACACTTCGATGACTTTCGGATCGTTCTTGACGTGCTCCATCGTTCCCTCGGACAGGATCTGTCCCTGGTGCAGCACCGTGACCTTGTGCGCGATGTCCTCGACGAACTTCATGTCGTGCTCGATCACCAGCACCGAACGGTCCTTGATGATGCGGTTGAGCAGCTCGGCCGTCTTGGCGCGCTCGGACACGCTCATGCCGGCGACCGGCTCGTCGAGCATCAAGAGGTCCGGATCCTGGATCAGCAGCATGCCGATCTCGAGCCACTGCTTCTGGCCATGGCTCAACTGGTCGGCATAGGTGTTGAGCTTGTCCTTCAGGAAGATCATCTCGGCGACCTCCTCGACCCGCTGCCTGACGGTATCGTCGCGCTGGAAGGTCAACGAGCCGAACACGGTCCGGCCGCGCGGGAAGGAAATCTCGAGGTTCTCGAACACGGTGAGATCCTCGAACACCGACGGCGTCTGGAACTTGCGTCCCACCCCGGCCTGCACGATCTCGTTCTCGCGCAACCTGGTCAGCTCCTGGCCACGGAACTGGATCGAGCCTGACGTCGCCCTGGTCTTGCCGCAAATCAGGTCGAGCACCGTGGTCTTGCCGGCGCCGTTCGGGCCGATGATGACGCGGATCTCGTTCTCCTCAACATAGAAGGAGAGATCGTTCACGGCCTTGAAGCCATCGAACGACACAGTGAGACCGGAGACCGCGAGCAGGAAGTCCTTGGGCTGATGGCCGACGAGCATGATGATCCCTCCTCACTCGGCCGGTGCGCCGTCGGCGATCAGGCCGGCCGCCGATTTCGATTTGCGTGATGCCAGCAGGCGATCGATGCGCGGCTGGACGTGGTCCGCCCAGATGCCGGAGAGCCCGTTCGGGAAGGCGAGCACGACCGCGATGAACAGCGCGCCGAGGCCGAACAGCCAGAGCTGCGGGAAGGACTCCGAGAGGCTGGTCTTGGCGAAATTGACCAGGAGCGCGCCCCAGACTGCGCCGAAGATCGACATCCGGCCGCCGACCGCGGTGTAGATCACCATCTCGATCGACGGCACGATGCCGACGAAGGACGGCGACATGAAGCCGACCTCGAGCGTGAACATGGCACCGCCGATCGCAGCGAACACCGCCGCGGCGCAGAACGCGAAGATCTTGAAGTTGGCGACGCTGTAACCGGAGAAGCGCACGCGATCCTCCTGCTCCCGCATTGCTACCAGGATGCGCCCGAGTTTTGTCAGGCGGATGAACTGCGCGACGCAGATGCAGCCGAACAGCAGCACAACCTCGACGAAATACAGAATGAACTTGGCGTGATCGGTGCGGATGTCCCAGCCGTGCAGCGTGCGTAAGTCGGTAATGCCGTTGATGCCACCGGTGTAGCCTTGCTGCCCGACAATCAGAATAGTGAGGATCGCGGCGATCGCTTGCGTGATGATGGCAAAGTACACGCCGCCGACCCGACGCTTGAACATCGCGGCACCGATGATCAGCGCGAAGACCGCGGGAACCAGCAAGATCGCAAGCAGCGTGACCGGGAAGCTGTGGAACGGCTTCCAGAAGAAAGGCAGCGAGGTGAGCTGGTTCCAGTCCATGAAGTCGGGGATGCCCGGCGTCGACTGGATCTTGGTGTTCGCGACCGACGACGCCTCGAGCTTGAGGTACATCGCCATGCAGTAGCCGCCGAGGCCGAAGAACACGCCCTGCCCCAGGCTCAGGATGCCGCCATAGCCCCAGCACAGCACGAGGCCGATCCCGACGAAGGCGTAGGTCAAATATTTGGCGACGAGGTTGAGGCGGAAGATATCCAGCGACAGCGGCAGGATGACAAACAACAGCACCGCGAGCGCAAGGAAGCCGAACAGTTCGGAGCGATTGAAAAAGCGCGAGTTGATGATCATGACCAGCCTGCTTGTTCTTATTTGCGGACCTTGAGCGCGAAGAGCCCCTGCGGACGCACCATCAGGATCGCGACGATCGTCAGCAGCGTGATCACCTTGGCCATCGATCCCGACAGGAAGAATTCCAGCGTCGATTGGGTCTGCGAGATCGAGAAGGCGGAGGCGATGGTGCCGAACAGCGAAGCCGCACCGCCGAACACGACGACCAGGAAGGTGTCGACGATGTAGAGCTGGCCGGCGGTCGGTCCGGTCGAGCCGATCATGGTGAAGGCCGAGCCGGCGATCCCGGCGATGCCGCAGCCGAGGCCAAAGGTGTAACGATCGACCTTCTCGGTGTTGATGCCGACGGCGCCCGCCATCACGCGGTTCTGCACCACGGCGCGCACCTGCTTGCCCCAGCTTGACCAGAACAGCACATAGGCGACCGCGATCGTGATCAGGATGGTCAGCGCCATCACGAACATGCCGTTGATCGGTATCTGGATGGAGTCGGTCGCTTGCCAGGAGCCCATCATCCATTCCGGCAGTTCGACGCCGACCTCGCGCGCGCCGAAGACCGAACGATAGGCCTGTTGCAGGATCAGGCTGAGGCCCCAGGTCGCCAGCAGCGTGTCGAGCGGACGCTTGTAGAGATGGCGTATCAGCGCCCACTCGACCAGCATGCCGAGCGCGCCTGACGCAATGAACGCGAGGATCATTGCGATGAAGAAGTAACCGGGGAACAGCCAGGGCGCGACGTGCTGCACGGCGTTCGACGTCATCCAGGTGACGTACGCCCCCAGGATCATGAACTCGCCATGGGCCATGTTGATGACGCCCATCTGGCCGAAGATGATGGCAAGCCCCAGCGCCATCAGCACATAGACGGAGAACAGGATGAGCCCGGCAAATCCCTGCATCGCAAGGATGGCGCCGAGATCGCTGATCGAATAGTCGCCGAACATCTGGTCCTCCGTCATTCCAAGGGGCACGCGCCGCCGGTCAAGCGACGCTCGTTCCGCGGCGTGGACGATGACGTCCACGCCACGATGCGTTGTGGAGCTTCGTAGCCCGGGTGAGCGGGGGCGATACCCGGGACGGTCCCGCATATCGCCCCGCTCATGCGGGCTACTGGCTCACTGGTAGCCCTTGGGGAACGGATCCGGCTCGACGAGATCGGCGGTCTCGTAGATCAGCTCATACTGGCCATCGGCCTTGGCGCGTCCGACGCGGGTCTTCGACCAGAGGTGATGGTTCTCGTGGATCCGGACGTAGCCTTCGGGCGCGCCCTTGAACTCGACGCCAGGGGAAGCCGCCGCGATCTTGTCGATGTCGAAGCTCTGCGCCTTCTCCACCGTCAATTTCCACAGCCACGGGCCGAGATAGGCGGCCTGCGTGACGTCGCCGATCACGGTCTTCTCACCCCACATCTTCTTGAAGGCGGGCACGAAGGCCTTGTTGTTCGGGTTGTCGAGCGACTGGAAGTACTTCATGCAGGCATAGGCGCCGGCGATGTTCTCGCCGCCGATACCGTCGATCTCGTCCTCGGTGACCGAGATCGTGAGCAGCGTCTGCTTGGACAGGTCGATGCCGGCCGCCTTGAGCTGCTTGTAGAATGCGACGTTGGAGCCGCCGACAATGATCGCGTAGATCACGTCCGGCTTGGTCAGCTTGATCTTGTTGATGACCGAGTTGAACTGGGTCGAGCCGAGCGGGAAGTATTCCTCGCCGACCACCTTGCAGCCCTGCAGATGGTTCTCGATGTGCTTGCGCGCGATCTTGTTCGAGGTGCGCGGCCAGATGTAGTCCGAGCCGAGCAGGTAGAAGCTCTTGGCGCCCTTGGTCTTGTTGACCCAGTCGAGTCCGGCGATGATCTGCTGGGTCGCCTCCTGCCCGGTGTAGATCACGTTCTTGGACTGCTCGAGGCCTTCATAGAAGGTCGGGTAGTACAGCATGCCGTTGTACTGCTCGAACACCGGCAGCACCGCCTTGCGCGAGGCCGAGGTCCAGCAGCCCATCACGGCCGCGCATTTGTCGTTGACCAGCAGCTTCTTGGCCTTTTCCGCGAAGGTCGGCCAGTCGCTGGCGCCGTCCTCCTGGATGAACTTGATCTTGCGGCCGAGCACGCCGCCGGCGGCATTGATCTGCTCGATCGCGAGCTTCTCGGCCTCGACCGACCCGGTCTCGGAGATCGCCATGGTGCCGGTGACGGAATGCAGGATGCCGACCGTGACTTCGCTATCGGTGACTGCAAGACCCGTGGTATTGACCGCAGAGGTTGCAGGAACGTCGGCAAATGCCGGACGGCCCAGCATCGAAACGGCCGGCAATGCCGCCATTCCCATCAAGAGCTTGCGTCGGAGCGGAGACTTCAGGCCTGGTTTTGGTTCGTCTGACATGAGCACCCCATCTGGTTCGAGAACGCTTATTGATCAGGCGAGGATTGCTCACTTTTGTGCAGCGCACTGATACGTGAGATCGCGTATACTGCACCGCAAAATAGCGACGTAGGTTTTTGGTACGGGATTTGCCCGCGATCAGCGCATTGTGGACCAGGAGTTCAAACGAGTGGCAGGGCGGCAGCGGATAGACCGCGTCAGGCGCCAGTACAATCAATGGGTCGCCAACCAGACGCTGGAAGACTACGCGCTGCGCTTCACCGCCAAGAGCGCGCGGCGCTGGTCCGCCGCCCGCGTCGCCAACACCGCGCTCGGCGCGATCTCCTTCCTCGCGCTGGAGGCGATCGGCGGCACCATCACCCTGAACTATGGCGCGATGAACGCCTCCGCCGCGATCCTGGTCGTCAGCGTCATCATCTTCCTCTGCGGACTGCCGATCGCCTACCATGCCGCGAAAAGCGGCATCGACATCGACCTGCTGACCCGCGGCGCCGGCTTCGGCTATATCGGCTCGACCATCACCTCGCTGATCTACGCCTCCTTCACCTTCATTTTCTTCGCGATCGAGGCGGTGATCCTGGCCAGCGCGCTCGACATGTGCTTCGGCATCCCGCGACCGATCGGCTATTTGATCAGCGCAGTCGTGATCATTCCGCTGGTCATCTACGGCATCACGCTGATCAGCCGCTTCCAGCTCTGGACCCAGCCGCTGTGGATCATCCTCCACATCATGCCGTTCGCGGCGATCGCCTGGGCCAATCCGCATTCCTTCACCGAGTGGCGCAAATTCGCCGGCGATCACGGCGATCCCGCAGGGACTCTCGACCTGCTGCTGTTCGGCACCGCCGCCTCCGTCGTGTTCGCGCTGGTGGCGCAGATCGGCGAGCAGGTCGACTTCCTGCGCTTTCTGCCGCGCGACCGCCGCACCTCGCGCAAGGCCTGGTGGATCGCGCTGCTGAGCGCCGGTCCCGGCTGGATCGTGCTCGGCGCGCTCAAGCTGCTGGCCGGTTCGTTCCTGGCCTTCTTCGCGCTCAGCCACGGCGTCTCGGCCGAGCACGCGGCCGAGCCGGCCAACATGTATCTCGAAGCCTTCCGCTACGTGCTGTCGCAGCCGGATCTGGCAATGGCGCTGACCGGGACATTTGTGATCCTGTCGCAGGTCAAGATCAACGTCACCAACGCCTATGCCGGCTCGATCGCCTGGTCGAACTTCTTCTCCCGCCTCACCCACTCGCATCCCGGCCGCGTGGTGTGGCTGGTGTTCAATGTCGTCGTCGCGCTGCTGCTGATGGAGATCGGCGTCTACAAGGCGCTGGAGCAGACGCTCGCGCTCTACTCGAACGTCGCGATCGCCTGGGTCGGCGCGCTGGTGGCCGATCTCGTCGTCAACAAGCCGCTCGGCCTGCGGCCGCAGCACATCGAGTTCAAGCGCGCCCATCTCTGCGATATCAATCCGGTCGGCGTCGGCGCGATGACGATCGCCACCGTGGTCTCGATCAGCGCGTTCTATGGCCTGTTCGGCCCGACCGCGAAGGCGCTGTCGGCCTTCGTTGCGCTTGCGGTCGCGTTCGTCACGGCTCCCCTGATCGCCTGGGCCACCGACGGCAAGTACTACATCGCCCGCAAGCCGAAGCGGAGCTGGCAGAACATTGAATCGATCCAGTGCTGTATCTGCGAGCATGCGTTCGAGCCCGAGGACATGGCCTCCTGCCCGGCCTATGCCGGCCCGATCTGCTCACTGTGCTGCTCGCTCGACGCACGCTGCCATGACCTCTGCAAGCCGCATGGCCGGATCGGCGCACAGGTCTCGGACGCGCTGGGCAAGGTGATGCCGCAGCCGATCTACGCCCGCATCAATTCACAGCTCGGGCATTACCTCGGCGTGTTCGCCGTCTCAGCCGGCCTCGTGGCGCTGGTGCTCGGCCTGATCTACCTGCAGACCACGGCGGCCGTGCATGCCAATGAATTGCTGGCCGACGTGCTCTGGAAGGTGTTCTTTGCGCTGACCCTCATCATCGGCGTGGTCGCCTGGCTGTTCGTGCTGGCGCAACAAAGCCGGCGTGCCGCGGAAGCGGAAACGCGCCGGCAGACCACGCTGCTGATCCAGGAGATCGACGCCCACAAGCGCACCGATGCCGAACTGCAGCGCGCCAAGGAAGTCGCCGAGTCAGCCAATCTCGCCAAGAGCCGGTACGTCGTGGGCCTCAGCCACGAGCTGCGCTCGCCGCTGAATGCGATCTCCGGCTACGCGCAATTGCTGGAGCAGGACGATAGCCTGCAGGTGCGGCCGCGCGAGCAAGTGCGCGTCGTCCGCCGCAGCGCCGATCATCTGTCTGGGCTGATCGACGGCATCCTCGATATCTCCAAGATCGAGGCCGGCCGGCTCTACCTGTCGCGCGACGAAGTGCGGCTGAACGATTTCCTCGAGCAGCTGGTCGGCATGTTCCGCCTGCAAGCCGCAGCGAAAGGCATCGACTTCGTGTTCAAACGGCCTGCCGTGCTGCCCGTCGTGGTCTATGCCGACGAGAAGCGGCTGCGTCAGATCCTGATCAACCTGCTGTCGAACGCGATCAAGTTCACGCAATCCGGCCAGGTCCAGTTCGTGGTGCATTACCGCAGCCCGGTCGCAGAGTTCGAGGTGATCGATACCGGGCCGGGCATCCAGCCCGACGACCTCGAGCGGATCTTCGCGCCGTTCGAGCGCGGTGCGCTCGGCGTCACCCAGCCGCAGACCGGCACCGGGCTTGGCCTGACCATCAGCCGCCTGCTCGCGGGCGTGATGGGCGGCGACATCAAGGTCCTGAGCACGGTCGGCACCGGCAGCACCTTCCGCGTCAAGCTGCTGCTGTCGGAGGTCACCAATCCGCGGCGCGATGCACCGGTCGATGCTCCCGTGTACGGCTATCACGGTCCGCGCAAGACCATCCTGATCACCGACGACGACCCGATCCACCGCGACCTGTTGCGCGAGATCCTGACGCCGCTCGGCTTCATCCTGCTCAGCGCGCCGGACGGACCGGGCTGCCTTGCCCTCGCACAGCATTGCCGGCCGGACTTATTTCTGCTCGACATCTCGATGGCGGGCATGGACGGCTGGACGGTCGCCGAAACCCTGCGCTCCGAAGGCCATCACCAGGCGCGGATCCTGATGATCTCGGCCAGCGCGCTGGAGGCTCATGGCGCGCCGCTGGCGCAGCCATTCCATGACGGCTACCTGATGAAGCCGATCGACATCCCGCGGCTGCTCGAGACCATCCGCCAGTTGCTCAAGATCGAGTGGCAGTATGAGGCCGAGCCGGCCCCGCCTCCGCAATGGAAGCCCGAGAACGGTTCGCGGCCGCCGGTGAAATATGTCGAAGAGCTGATCAGCCTCGGCCAGCTCGGCTATGTCAGGGCGATCCAGCTCAAGCTCGACGAGATCGGCAATGAGTGTCCCGAACATGCCGATTTCGTCGGCCAGATGCGCACGCTGATCGACCGGTTCGATCTCGATGAATATATGGCGACGTTGAAGACATTGCACAGCTATGACCATTGAACAGAAGAAGCGCGACGTCGCGCTCGTCGTCGACGACTCACCCGAGACGTTGCGTCTCTTGACCGATGCGCTCGACGGCGCTGGCATGACCGTGATGGTCGCGCTCGACGGCGCCTCGGCGATGCGCATCGTCGAACAGATCACGCCCGATATCGTGTTGCTCGATGCCGTGATGCCCGGCATGGACGGTTTCGAGACCTGCCGGCGGCTGAAGCGCGACGCAGGGCTCGACGGCGTGCCGATCATCTTCATGACGGGCCTCGCCGAGACCGAGCATATCGTGCGCGGGCTGGAGGCCGGCGGGGTCGACTATGTCACGAAGCCGATCGTGGTCGAGGAGATGCTCGCGCGCATCCGGGTCCATCTCGCCAATGCGCGGATGACGCAAAGCGCCCGCGCGGCGCTCGACGTCTCCGGCCGCTATCTGCTCGCCGTGAACAGCGCCGGCGCGCTGCTGTGGGCGACGCCGCAGGCACAGCGGCTGCTGTCGGATACGCTCGCCGACGCCGCCGACAATTTCGCGCTGCCGGACCCGATGCCGCAATGGCTCGAGCAGGCGCAGAAGGGCGTCACGGGAAAGAAGACAGCGACCGTGGCGTCGTTCCCCGGCAACGAACAGCTTCGGCTGCAATATATGGGCAAGCTCGGGCCCAACGAATTCCTGCTGCGGCTCGCCAAGGACACCAGCGGCGACATGCCAGCCGAGTTCTCCAGCGAGCTCGGCCTGACCACCCGCGAGGGCGAGGTGCTGTCCTGGCTCTCCAAGGGCAAGACCAACCGCGACATCGCGCAGATCCTCGGCCTCAGCCCGCGTACCGTCGACAAGCACCTCGAGCAGATCTACGCCAAGCTCGGCGTCGAGAACCGCACCGCCGCCGCCGCGATCGCGGTCAACGCGAGGCATCGCAAGTCTTGATCGAGCGCCCTCTGCGCCTCGCGCACCGAAACGTACGCGAGGCACCGAGGACGCTAAGCATCCACAGTCGGCGAACTGCCTTTCCGATCAGCCGGCACGGCAGATTCCGACGACACGTCCTGTTCCGGCGGCTGCGTCTTTCGCCACTGCGCCGGCGTCACGCCCATGTGGCTCTTGAAGGCGCGCTGAAAGGCAGCCTCCGATTGATACCCGACCATCTCTGCCACGGCGCCCGTCGAAAGCGATGATCCCTTCAACTCGTTCGCCGCAAGTGTCATCCTGATATCGGTGAGCAGATCGCTGGCCGATCGCCCGAGCTTGTCCTGGAACTGCCGCGCCAGCGTCGCGCGCGACATGTTGCAAAGCCGTGCGAGCTCCGGCAGCGACCACGCGCGCGCGGGCTCCTTGAACATGGCGGCCACGGCCGGTGCGAGCCTGGGATCGCCGACCAGGGCGAGAAGTCCCCGTGACGTTGCATCGGTCTCGCTGGCAAGCCGCAGCACAAGCGCGAACATTGCCGTGGACAGCGCATTCAGCATGGCGTGGCCGCCCAGATGATCGTCGGCCGTTTCGCTGCGCATCAGCGACACGAGCCCGGCGAGCTGCGCAGCCGTTCCCTTTCCCGCACGCGTGCCGGCATGCACGACAAGGCGCGGCGGAAGATAACCGCGCAACAGACGGTCGTGTGGCGGTGCAATCGCGAAGTGCCCGCACAACAGGTCAAGCCGTTCGTCCGATCCGAGGTTTTCGCTGATCGTGAAATTCTCCGCCGCCCGGTTGCGCGCCGGCAGCGGTGTCGCCCCGCTGCCATCGTGCATCACGTGTCGCGGGTTGCCGGGAAGCAGGAGGATGTCGCCGGCCTTCAGCAGCAACGGCCGTCCGCCCGCGGCGTCGTCCAGGATCGCCGAGCCGGCAAGCACCGCATGATAGGGGATCTCGCTGGTTACACCCGGGCCCTGCTCGATACGCCAGGGCACGCTGTAGCTGCAGCGCAGGTCGAGCCGCCCGCGCACCGGCATCATCTCGAACAGCCGGCTCAGCCAATCCATAGCCATTCCCCCCGAAGCAGTTCATGAGACGATGGAGCATATAAACGAGCAATATGAACATTCAATGTCTCAAATCTCGATCCTATTGTCACTCCGCAATCGTTCACCACCCCAAACAAGGAGTGCCACCATGGCTCGTCTCTCAACCCCCAATCTCGAAACCGATACCGGCCCGTCCGGCCAGATCTACGCCCAGATCAAGAAGGCGATCGGCGCCGTCCCGAACACCTACGCGGCGATTGCCGCCCACGGTCCGGCCGCGCTCAAATCGATCCTCGCGGCCGATGCCGTCCTGACTGGCGGCAGCCTGCCCCGGCGCGACCTGGAGATCGTCAAGCTCGTGATCAGCGCTGCCAGCGGCTGCGATTATTGTGTCGCCGCGCACTCGCATCTCGCCAGGCTCGCCGGCGTGAATGCCGATGTGCTCAAGCAGATCCGCGACGGCGCGCCGACCGGTGACGCCCGGCGCGATGCGCTCGTGCATTTCGTCCGCAAGCTCGCGCAGTCGAGCGGCACCGTCAGCGACGGGGATTTCGCCGCGATCAAGTCCGCCGGCTACAGCGACGCACAGCTGGTCGAGATCAGCCTGGCGTTTGCGACCACGGTCTTCACCAACGTCTTCAACCGCATCAACGACACCGACATCGACTTCCCGGCAGTCGCGTGAAGCGACCGGGCGATGTCGCGCGAAAAGGATCATGACCATGACCACGCTTGCCAACACCACACAAAATCCGCTTGTCCGCGCGCTTCATAGGTCCGGCCTGCTCGCGGAAGATCTCGACTATCACGTCGTCCGGGCCGCGATGGTGATCATGTTCCTGTTCTTCGGTTACCAGAAGTGGTTTCCGTACGAGTTCGAACGGCTGGTCCCGTTCATCAGCAACGGGCCGCTGATCTGGTGGCTGTATCCAGCGTTCGGCCACGCCGGCGCCAGCTACTTCCTTGGCGCCTCTGAGTGGACGTTCGGTTCGCTGCTGCTCGCGGGCTTCTGGGACAAGCGGCTCGGCGTGCTCGGCGCCCTCGGCTCGACAGGCACCTTCATCGCGACGGTCACCATCATTCCGTTCATGCCCGATGGCTGGGACGTTGCCGCCGGTGGCTTCCCCGCGATGACCGGCAACGTGCCGTTCCTGATGAAGGACGTCGTTCTGCTCGGCGTCTCGTTCTACCTGCTGCGACAGGACGTGGTTCGTCTGATCAGGCAATAGCTGATCGCGATTGATCGCCGGTGGGCCTCGGGCGTGCCGGCGATCGCGCGTGGTATTGAGCAGACGCAGCATTTCTCTCGAACACAACGACATGGCAGTCACTATTGCTGCACGGTCCAGCGGCCCATGCTCTTTAAGAGCCGAGCCATAACCCATTGCCGAACTTGCATAACGCGTTGAAAATCGGCTCCGCGCGATCGGCTGCGCTGTCGCCCGCTCGACGACGCACCGCCGCTTCCATGCACGAATGATCCGGTAGCTCTCCGGCCATGAACATAGTTCCGCCGCGCGGTCTGCGCAAAAAAGGAGCGCCGGTGTTGTTCTGGGGTGAGTTGATGAAGAAGGACGACGTCACATGCCCGCGCTGCGGGGCCGGATTCCGACGCCTTGAGCTGGCGTCCGGATCTGGAAGCAAGGGCGAGTATCGCTGCCCGGTCTGCGAGACGCCCCTCGAGCAGTTCGATGGCGACAGGCTTGTCGCTTACCGCCTGACCATCCAGCCCTCGATTCGCGGGTTGAAGACCTAGCGGCCCCGCTGGATGGAATGCCGCCGGAGCAAAATCTGGATCACGATCTCCGCTTCAGGACATAGCTGTCCATGATCCAGCCGTGCCGCTCACGTGCCTCTCGTCGCGCGGCGACGATGCGAGGGCCCACCTCTGCCAGTTCCCCCGCCATGATGATCTGATCGGGCATGCCGAGATAGGCGCCCCACCAGATTTGCAGCCCGGCAGGATCCAGCATCTGGAAGGCGGCGCCGCCGTCGAGCATCACAACAATGGTGTCGACGCCGGGCGGCCAGCCGCCATCGCGCAGCCGCCGGCCGGTCGTCACGAGGAACGGCTCGCCGATCTCATTGAGCGGCAGCGCATGCGCCGCGCACAGCGCCTGGATCGACGTGATGCCCGGGATCACCTCGATCGATGGCAACGGATCGAGCCGTCTCGCAATCCGCAGGCTCGAATCGTAAAGCGAGGGATCGCCCCAGATCAGCAGGGCGACGCGTCCCTCCCCGCCGAGATGGCGCGCGATTTCCTGCGACCACGTCGCGGCGATCGCATCGTGCCAATCGTCCACACCCTTGCGATAGTCCTCCTCACCGGCGTCACGCACCGGCAGGTCGAACTCGGCAATGCGTGTGCAGTCATTGCTCAACGCTTCTGCGCAGATGGTGCGACGCAACTCGGCGAGATCCGACTTCGCCGTCCCCTTGCGCGGGATCAGGATCAGGTCGGCGGCATTGATCGCGGCGGTCGCGGCGAAAGTGAGCTGCCGGGGATCACCACAACCGATGCCGATCAGGGACAGCGTCAACATGGCCGCATCACCCTCGCTCCGGCGCCAGCGCACCGAACAGAATAACGGCAGCCGCCGTGGCCGCGCCGGCATGCGTGAGCTGTTCGGCCAGCGCTGCGATCGTGGTGCGAAGCAGCCGCTCGTCGGTGTGCCCGAGCGATTCCGCCAGCAGTGCGGGCGTGTCGGGCGCGAGGCCGTGCGCGATCAGCCTTGCGGCCAATGCCGGGAAGGTCCGCCGCCCCATATAGACGACGGTGGTCGCTTCCGGATCGGCCAGCGCCGCCCAGTTCAGATCCGCGGGCAATTCGCCCGTCACGTCGGCACCCGTGACGAACTGGACCCGGCGCGAGGTCAGCCGGCGCGTCAGCGGAATGCCGGCCTGCGCGGCGGCAACCGAGGCCGAGGTCACACCGGGAATGATTTCGTAGCCGATGCCGGCCGCGCGCAGCGCTTCGATCTCCTCCTCGAGCCGTCCAAAAATACCGGCGTCGCCGGATTTCAGCCGCACGACCCGCACGCCGGCGGTGGCATAATCGACCAGCAGCCGGCTGACATGGTGCTGCTTCGCCGACAGGCGGCCGGCGCGCTTGCCGACCGCGACGAGGTTGGCGCCGGCGCGCGCGAGATCGAGGATCGCGCCCGAGGCAAGATCGTCATAGAGCACCACATCGGCCTTGCGCAGCCGCGCCGCTCCCTTCATGGTCAGGAGTTCGGGATCGCCGGGACCGGCCGAGACGAAGGAAACGAATCCGCTCACCGGTCCTCCGCAATCAGATGGAAGAATGTACCCGTCGCACAGCCGCGCCGCGATCCGGTCTCCGCAACGATCGTACCAGTCGCATCACGCACCACCGCGAGCGGCGTGTCGGGCTGCGCGATGATCGTCGAATAGTGAAACTCGTGGCCGCGCAGGCGTGCGCCTGGGCCGTGGCCGGGCATCGGTGCGGCGAGCTCGGCGAGCCGGTAGCCCAGATGCATGCGGCGCTTGGCATAGCTCGTCTCAAGGCCGAGCAGGCCCGCCATCTCGTGGCGCACGCCGTCGGCATCGGTCAATGCGGCGCCCAGCACCATGTAGCCCCCGCATTCGCCATGCACCGGCCGCGTCTCGGCGAAGGCGCGGAGCCACCCGAGAAATTGCCTGTTGGCCGCAAGCCGGCCGGCATGCAGTTCGGGATAGCCGCCGGGCAGCCAGCACACATCGGCGTCCGCGTCGGGGCCTTCGTCCGCAAGCGGCGAGAACGTCACGATCTCAGCGCCGGCCGCTCGCCAGGCTTCCAGCATGTGCGGATAGACGAACGAGAATGCGGTATCGCGCGCCAGCGCAATGCGCTGGCCGGGCGGCGTGATGTCCAGGCTGGGTACGGCGGATTGCGGCGACCAGACCTCGGCCGATTTCAGCACGGCGTCGAGATCGACATGCTCGGCGACGAAGCGTGCGGCTTCGTCGATCAGACCGTCGATTTGAGCCTGCTCTTCGGCCTGTACCAGGCCGAGGTGACGCTTCGGCAAGGCGATCTCGGCGTGGCGCGGCAGCGATCCCAACACCGGGATGCCCGCGCCTTCCATGGCACTGCGCACCAGGGCTTCATGCCGTGCGCTCGCGACGCGATTGAGGACGACGCCGGCAAGCCGAACGCCGGCGCGAAAATCGCGCAATCCCGCCGCGACCGCCGCCGCGGTCTGCGCCTGACCAGAGGGATCGATCACCAGCAGCACCGGCCACCCCATCATCTCGGCGATGTCGGCGGTGGCGCCGGTTCCCGAGACGCCCCGCGCGGCGACGCCGTCGAACAGTCCCATCGAGCCTTCCGCCAGCACGAGATCGGCATCCGCGCCGCGGCCTGCCAAATGCGCGATGGCTTCGCGCGCCATCGCCCAGCTATCGATGTTGACCGACGCGCGTCCCGTGGCGACCGCGTGAAAGGCGGGATCGATGTAGTCAGGCCCGCTCTTGAGGCATTGCACCCTCACGCCGCGATTGCGATAGGCGCGCGCCAACGCCAGGGTCAGCGTCGTCTTGCCGACACCGGATGCCGGCGCGGAGATGACGAGCGCCGCGGTCATTGCGATGATTCCGGAAAATGCGGCGCCGCCCCGACCGGACGGTAGCGACGGTCGTAGTCAGCTGCATAGAGACGACTCTCGGCGAATTCGTCCGCGCCGAGCGTCTTGCCGACCAGAATGAGCGCAGTGCGTTCGAGCTCGGGGCCGACGGCGGTATCGAGCGTCGCGAGCGTGCCGCGCACGATGCGCTGGTCCGGCCAGCTCGCGCGCCAGACGATCGCAACCGGGCAATCCGCGCCGTAGTGCGGCGTGAGCTCGGCGATGACCTTGTCGAGCAGATGGATCGAAAGATGGATCGCCAGCACCGCGCCGGTCGCGGCAAAGGCTGCGAGCGTCTCGCCATCAGGCATCGCGCTCGCCCGGCCCGGCGTGCGCGTCAGCACCACCGATTGCGCAAGGCCCGGCAGCGTCAGCTCGGCCTCCAGCGCCGCCGCGGCTGCCGAGAAGGCCGGCACCCCGGGCGTGACCGAATACGGAATCCGCAACGCGCGCAGCCGGCGCAGCTGCTCGCCCATCGCCGACCAGATCGAGAGATCGCCCGAATGCAGCCGCGCGACGTCCTTGCCCTCTGCATGCGCGGCAGCGATCTCGGCGATGATTTGGTCGAGCGAGAGCGGCGCGGTGTTGACGATGCGCGCATCCGGCGGACAATGCGCCAGAACACCCGATGGCACCAGCGATCCGGCATAAAGACAAACCGGGCACGAGGCGATGAGATCGCGCCCGCGCAGGGTCAGCAAATCGGCAGCGCCGGGTCCTGCGCCGATGAAATGCACCGTCATTCGCCGTCTCCTTCCGCGATCGCCGCAACGGCCATCCGGTCCGGTGACGCGGTCCTGATCGAGATCAGGCGTGCACCGCGCCCTGCTGCAGCGATCGCCGCAGCTTCGGCGACCGAGCCCGTTCCGAATCTCGCCTCGATGAACTCGGATTGCGTTGCAGTCTTTATTTCAGCCAGGACCCCGGCGGGAATGCTCAGGACCGGCAGCCCCAATTCCCGCGCCAAGTCCCTCAATGCCGCCGCATCGGCCTTGTCACTCACCGTTGCAATTGCCGCAAGGCTGTCGGAACCGCCTGCCGCGTCGAGTGCGTCGCGCAAGGACGCGACACTGGCATTGCGCCTGAATCCGAGACCGGCGACTTTCATCGGAGCGCGCTCCATTGCACGATCGGCCGCGCGGCCTTCCAGGCGCGATAGCGGCCCAATGGCTCGGCCTGCGCGATCTCGAGGCGCATCAACTCGCCGCCATGACGCCGGTGCAGATCGGAGAGCAGCGCCTCTGTCTCCAAGGTCACCGCATGTGCGACCAGCCGCGTGCCCGGCGCGATCCGCGACCAGATCGCATCGAACATCGCGGCGTCGAGGCCGCCACCGATGAACACAGCGTCAGGCGCGGCGAGGTCCGATAAAGCGCCGGGGGCCTCGCCTTCGATGATCGTGATCCGATGCGCCAGGCCGAAGCTCGCCGCATTGCTGCGGATGTTGGCGGCGCGTTCGCTGCGGGCTTCGACGGCGATCGCCATCCCTCCACACAGCGCCCACTCGATCGAGATCGAGCCCGAGCCCGCGCCGACATCCCACAGCCGCTCACCGGGCCGCGGCGCGAGCGCCGACAGCGCAAGCGCGCGGACCGGCCGCTTTGTCATTTGCCCGTCATGCACAAAGAGCGCATCGGCAAGACCCGAGCTGCGTGCGATTCCCTGCGCTCCCCGCGCCTCCAGCGCGATCGCGATCAGGCTCTCGCCTGAATCACCCGCATACGAGTCGGCGCGATGCTGCGTGATGGATTCACGCGGTCCGCCAAGCGCCGCAAGCGTCCATATTGCCGACGCCCCCCAACCACGCTCCGTCAGCCAGCGCGCAAGGTCGGAAGCTGCCTTGCCGTCACGCAGCAGGCAGATGATCCGCGCATCGCGCACTAGATGCGGCAACAGCCGCTCGAACGGCGCGGCATGAAGACCGAGACAGACAGCATTCTCGATACGCCAGCCCAAACGAGCCGCCGCCAGTGAGAACGTCGACGGCGCGGAGTGCGCGACCCACTCACCGGCCTGCAGCTTCTCGACAAGGCTTCCGCCGACGCCATGCCAGAACGGATCGCCCGACGCGAGCACCGCCGTCGGACGGCCGCGACAGCTCAGCACGATGTTCGCATCGAACGGCACCGGCCAGGCACGGCCACGGTCGGCGATGCCGGCGAGCGCGAGGTGCCGTTCGCCGCCGAAAACTGTTTCGGCTTCACGGAGCGCCTTTCGGCTTGCATCGGAGAGGCCGGCAAGGCCATCTTCGCCGATGCCGATGATGGTCAACCACGGATTACCCATGATGCGTGCCCTGATCCTGGGCGGAACGGCCGACGCCAATCTGCTCGCCGCTGCGATCGCAAGCGCGGGGATCGACGCGGTCTATTCCTATGGCGGCCGCACCCGTGCGCCAGCTGACCAGCCATTGCCAGTCCGCAGCGGTGGTTTCGGCGGCGTCAGCGGTCTTGCCGACTATCTGCAACGCGAAGCCATCACGCATGTGGTCGATGCGACGCATCCCTTCGCGGCCGAGATGAGCCGCAACGCCATCGCGGCGTGCGCGCAGACCGCAACGCCGCTGCTCACGCTCGAACGCGCGCCCTGGGACAAAACCTCCGGTGATCGCTGGATCGAGGTCGCGGACGTCGTATCCGCAGCCGCGGCCTTGCCGGACAGCCGCGCCAGCGTGTTCCTCGCGATCGGCCGCCAGCACGTCGCGCCGTTCGGCGCCCGGCCGCAGCATGCCTATACGTTGCGGTTCGTCGACCCGCCCGAGCAAGCGCTTCCATTGCCCGATGCCGACGTCATTGTGTCGCGCGGCCCCTTCACGCTCGAGGGTGAGCTCGCGATGATGCGCACGCGTCGCGTCGAATGGATCGTCGCCCGCAACTCCGGCGGAACCGGCGCGCGCGCCAAGATCGACGCCGCCCGCGTGCTCGGCCTTCCCGTCATCATGATCACACGGCCGTCGCTGCCCGACCGGCCACGGGTGGAAAGCGTGAGCGAGGTGATGCAGTGGCTCGGTCATCGAACCTGCCTCGGCGCGTAGACCCAGCGGCCGACCCGCCGTGTCGCCGAATTGCCGACGATCACGAGCGTCCGCATGTCGGCCATCTCCGGCCTTGCGTCACGCAGTTCGACCGTCTCGATCCGCTGCTCGGGCGTGCTGACGGCGCGCGCGAACACCACGATCCGCTCGTCACAGCCGGCCTCGCGCAAGATCTCGAGCGCGCGCCCAAAACCTTCCGGCCGGCTGGCCGAGCGCGGATTGTACATCGCGATCGCGAAATCCGCTTCGGCCGCAAGCCGCAGGCGCTTCTCGATCAGCGGCCATGGCTTGAGATTGTCGGAGAGGTTGATCGCGCAGAAATCATGACCGAGCGGCGCGCCGGCGCTTGCCGCCGCCGCCAGCATCGCCGTCACGCCGGGCAGAACGCGAATCGGCAGGTCGTGCCATTGCGGCGCGTCCTCCAGCGCTTCGAACACGGCCGATGCCATCGCAAACACACCGGGATCGCCAGAGGAAACCACGACGACGTGGCCCCCTTCCGACGCGAGCCGCAGCGCGGCAGCGGCGCGCTGCAACTCCACGCGATTATCCGAGGGATGCAGCGTGAGCCCGGCGCGCGGCGGCACGCGGGTCACATAGGGCGCATAGCCGACGATGTCGGTCGCAGCCGCGAGCGCAGCAGCGACCTCCGGCGTGATCAGCGCCTCATCGCCCGGTCCGAGCCCCGCGATGGTCAGCGTGCCGGTCATTGCGCGGCCTCCCTTCGCCGTCCCTGCCCGTGCACCAGCACGATCGCAAAATACGGACAATCGGCCTCGCCGACATCTGCAAGCCGTGCGACGCGCTGATCCGGCATGGTGCCGCGTTCGACCAGCCACGCATCATCGAGGCGCCCCGCGGACGCCAGCGCGCGGCGAATCTTCGGAAGATTGCGACCGGTCTTCATGACGACCAGCGCGTCGGAGCTGCGCATCCGCTCGGCGAGCTCCGCTTCCGGCAGCGTCCCCATCAGAACGGTCGTCATATCGTCGGCCAGCGCAATCGGCTGACCCACCGAATTCCAGCAGCCGACCATGCCGGGAATGCCGGCGATCACCTCGATCTCGACACGCCCCTGCAGCCGTGCATGCAGATGCATAAATGAACCATAGAAATAGGGATCGCCCTCGCAGAGCACGACGATGTCGACCGCGCGCGCAAATCGCGCCAGGCGCTCGGCCCATTCGTCATAGAAGTCGGCAAGCAGCCGCGCATAGTCCGGACTGTCGAACGCGATCTCGGTGGTGACCGGATATTCCATCGGATATTCGTCGACGTGAGCGGCGAGCAAGCCTTCGACAATGCGGCGAGCCTGCCCCGGCTGGCCCTTCTTGCGAAAATAGGCGACGTGCTTCGCGGCACGCACAACGCGGTCGGCGCGCACGCTCATCAGGTCCGGATCGCCTGGGCCGAGGCCGCAGCAGATGATACGTCCCATCGCTATTCGCTCCGGCTCGCCAGCGCATTGACGGCGGCAACCGTGATCGCCGAACCACCGAGCCGTCCCTCGACCGTCAGCGCCGGCGCGGGGGGCTCAGCCATCAATGCCGCCTTGGATTCCGCCGCGCCGACAAAGCCGACCGGACAGCCGATGATCGCCGCCGGCCTTGGGCAATCACCATCCTCCAGCATGTTGAGCAGATGAAACAGCGCCGTCGGCGCATTGCCGATCGCGACGATGGCACCGGCCAGATGCGGCCGCCACAGCTCGAGCGCTGCCGCGGAGCGCGTGTTGCGCATCGATTGCGCAAGCGCAGGTACCTTGACATCGCCGAGCGTGCAGATCACGGCATTGCCGGCCGGCAGCCGCGCGCGCGTGATTCCCTCCGACACCATGCGCGCGTCGCAGAGGATTGGCGCGCCCTCCTGCAAGGCGGCTCGCGCGCGCGCAGCCATGCCTGATGTGAAGCGCACATGCGCTTCCAAGCCTACCATACCGGCGGCATGGATCATGCGCACGACCACCGGCTCTTCGTCTGGCGTGAAGCGGGCAAGATCGGCCTCGGAGCGGATGGTGGCAAAGGACTGGCGATAGATCGCCGCGCCATCGGTCTCGTAGACGCGCGGCATCAATGGCCTCCCGTCAGCACGGTAGGATTTGCGACGAGGTACGAACTGCTCAACCCTCGGAGGACCGGCGCATCCCGCGTCGTGCTGCGGCGGATCAGATCAAAGCCCTCGTCTGTCGCAACGAGGGTAACATCCGCAGAACCGGAATGGGCGCAGCCCTTGGCGCAGCCGGAGACGTGAAGCCGCGCATCGGATGGAATATGCCGCGCGAGCGCCGATGCCAGCATACGCGTGTCCGCATGCGCATCGCCGCAGCGCGGTGCGCCGCTGCAGGCGACCACACGAAGCCTCGGATCGCCGGCATCAGTCACGAGGTCCGCCCCACCGGGCATCTCGCGCATCCCCTCCACCAGCATCATCCGCCACGGTGTCATGCGGAGAGCCCGCGCGCAGCCGGCGAGATCGTTGAGCGTCTGGTGCGGGATCTGCCCGAAGGCGACGCCAACCATCGCGCCCATTGGATAGATGCCCGGCACTGGACTCGACGATTGGCCGACTGGTTCGGCATCACCGCGAAGCGACTGCGGCAGGCTCGCGCCGCCGGCGAGATGAGCCGCCATCCGTCGCCGCTCACCCCTGGTTCCGCCGGAGGTGACAAACCATTCGGCCAGCGCCAACGCGACCTGAACGGCCTCGCTCCGCATGACCGAAAGCCCGCGCTGCGCGCCATCGGCCCGCACCAGCAGTCCCCGGCCGCGATCGCGCTCGATCCTGATATCGGCGGACGCATCCGCCAGCATCCGCGCATTGCCATCATCGATTGCGAAGCCGAACTTGGTTGGAAGACCAAACGAGGCACCGGCAAGCCCCTGCTCAAGCTCGGTCGCAAGCGAGCGCGTCTCGTCGGCGACAGTCCAGAACGGCGTCACCAGAATGTTTCGCTGCGCCTCGGTATTCGAGTCCGTGTCCAGCAACCCGAGTTCAGCGAGCCCATCGACCAGGGGCGGATAAGCTTCATCGCTGACGCCGCGAATCTGGAGATTGGCGCGGCTGGTCAGGTCGATCAGGCCGTTGCCGTATCGCGCCGCCAGCCTGGCGATTCCCGCTGCCTGCGCCGCGTCCAGCCGTCCGCCGCGCGGGCGAATGCGCACCACGAGGCCATCGCCTGACTGCATCGGCCGCAGCGCGCCTGGACACCAGCCCTTGACCGCAACCGCGCTCATGAGGCCTCCTGCAGCGCAGCCGCGATCGAATTGCGCCGCGTCTGCCAGAGCGAGGCTTCATGCAATCTCGCGAAGCAGGTTTCGATCGCAGCCAGCGCCGCCGGGTTCTCGCGCGCCATGAAGCCGCGAACCTCGTCATTGCCGAGCGTCGCATCGTAGTAGAGATCGAACAGATGCGGCGGCACCGCGCCGGCAAGATGGGCGAACGCCGCCATGTGCTCCAACGTCGCTGTGATTTCGGCGGCACCACGGAAGCCATGGCGCATCATGCCCGCGATCCAGGCAGGGTTGGCCGCGCGCACTCGCACCACCCGTGAGATTTCCTCGGTCAACGCCCGGGCATGCGGCTGATCCGGCCGCGTCGCATCGAGGTGATAGAGCGATGGGGCTTTCGTGCCAAGGCGCCTCGCCGCCGCCGCGATGCCCGCCTCGTGCGCGGCGTAGTCGGCCGCCAGCAGCAGATCGGTCTCCGGCAGATCCTGGGTGTGAACAAAACTGTCCGCAGCCGCGAGCCGCGCCTCGATGCCGGCGCGATCGGGCCGCATCTCGCCGTCGGATGCGAGAGCCCACGACGATGCCGACAACCAGGCTTCGCCGGCCGCCTCGCGCGCCTCCGGTGTGAAGACGTCGGGGACCGACGAAATGCCAACGCCATAATGTCCGGGGCGAGGACCGAACACGCGCGCGATGCGCTGCCGGTAAGGATTCTCGTCCGCCTCGTCGCTGCGTTCGGACAACGCCTCCGCCGCGGCTTCGAATAACTGGGCCAGCCCTGAGAAGACGTCGCGGAACAGCCCCGACACGCGCAGCGTGACGTCGATGCGCGGCCGGCCGAGCTCTGCCGGCGCGATGATGTCGTAGCCCGACACCCGCCCCGAGCCGTGATCCCAGCGCGGCGCGATGCCCGCGAGATGCAGGGCCATCGCAAAGTCCTCGCCGGCGGTGCGCATCGTCGAGGAGCCCCAGAGGTCGACCACGAGTCCCTTCGGCCAGTCGCCGTGATCCTGCAAATGACGGCGCAGCAGCCCTTCAGCAAGCTTCACGCCTTGCGCATGCGCCGACGGCGTCGGCACCGCGCGCGGATCGACCGCAAACAGATTGCGCCCGGTCGGGAGCACGTCGCTGCGCCCGCGATAGGGCGAGCCCGACGGCCCCGGCGCAACACGCCGGCCGGCGAGCGCACCAAGCAACGCCTCCTTCTCCGCCTCACCGCAAGCGCCCTGCCCGAACACATGCAGGCCGTCGCCGAACTGGCTTTCCTTGAGGTCGCAGACGAAACGATCGATCTGCGGAATGGCCTCGGCCGCGGAGACCGACGCGGCGAGACCGAGATCGTCCTCCAGCCCGGCGATGCGCGCTTCGTCGCGGATCGCGGCGATCAGGCGCTGCCGGCGCGCCGGATCGAGACCATCGGCGGTCGAATACTCATCGAGCAAGCGCTCAAGATTGCGCAAGCCTTTGGGGACCGCGGCCTGTGCCAGTGGCGGCGGCAGATGACCGATCGTCACGGCACCGATCCGGCGCTTGGCCTGCGCCGCCTCGCCGGGATCGTTGACGATGAAGGGATAGACAACAGGCAGATCGCCGATCAGCGCCTCCGGCCAGCATGCGGGCGACAGCGCAACCGACTTGCCGGGCAGCCATTCCAGCGTTCCGTGCGCGCCGATGTGGACGACGGCATCGATGGCCTGCCGCCTGAGCCACAGATAGAACGCGACATAGGCATGGCGCGGCGTGCGCGCCAGATCGTGATAGTCGGCGTCGCGCTGTCCCACCTCACCGCGCTCCGGCTGAACGGCGATGACCGATTTGCCGCAGCAGATCGCCGCGAAATGAAATGCGCCGTCACGGCAATCGGGATCATCTTCCGGCGCGCCCCATGCGCGGCTGAGATCGCCCTGCAGCAGCTCGGGAAGGCCGGAAAGCGCCGCACGATAGTCGGCGACGTTCCACGTCAAATTCCTGCGCAAAAGAATGTCGCCCAGTGACTCCACCGGCTCAAGGTCAAATCCCGCGCCCGCGAGATCAGCCAGCATCGCCCCGACCGAGGCAAGCGCATCGAGGCCGACGGCATGCGCGATCTGATGCGGGCGGCCGGGATAGTTCGAGAGCACCAGCGCGAGCCGCTTCTCCTGTGCCGGCTTGCTGGCAAGCCGATGCCAGGCGGCCACGCGTGCGGCAACTGCAGCGACGCGCTCGGCATCCGGTCGATGCGCAAGATGCGCGAATTGCAGCTCAAGATCGCGCTCACCAGGCGATTTGAAGCTCACGACCCCTGTGAACAGGCGGCCGTCGACCTCCGGCAGCACCACATGCATCGCGAGATCGCCGGGCGAGAGCCCGCGGAGCGACAAGGCCCAATCCTCGCGCCGCGCGGTCGACAGCGCGACCTGGAACACCGGGCATGATGCAGCGTCGAACGGCGTCGTGCCGTCGTCACCGGCCGCGGAAAACGCGGTCGCATTGACGATCGCCGCTGGAGCGCATTGCGCAAACTGAGCGCGCAGCCAATCGGCCACGCCCGCCGCCTTCAGCGAGGTGACGAACACACCGTGGGCATCAAAGCCCCTCTCACGCAATGCATCGATCAATGCATCGACCGGCGCCGTATCGCCTGCCGCGAGGTAGGAACGATAGAACGTCACCAGCACGCGCGGCCGGCCGTCCGGTGCCGGCAACGCCGTGATGGCACCGCGCCGGGAATCGTAGACGCCGATCTCGGGAAGATCGATCTCGCCGACCACCGGCCCGGCATAGAGTCCGGACGCCAGCGCCAGTTGCGCGATCACGGCCTGCGCGGCAACCGGGCCGCCCTTGTCGCACAGCACCTTCAGACGGCGCAGCGTCGAGACCGGCAAGGTCGAGAATTCATCGAGCCGCAGATCGTCGCGGCCATCCGCCGGCAGCACCACCAGGGCAATGCCGCGCTCCTTCGCCAGCCGATGCACCGCGGCCAGCCCGTATGACCAATAGGGCTCGCCGCCGATCAGCCGCACCAGAATGCCGCGGGCGTGCGAGAGCGTCCGCTCGATATAGGTATCGACCGACAGCGGATGGCGCAGCTCCGCGAGATTGGCGAGCCGCAGCGACGGCAGCGCAGCACGGCCGCGCCGCCAGCCGGCCGCGAAGGCAGCAAGATCGCTGTCGGAAAACGACAACACCACGAGATCGGCCGGATCCTGGCCGAGGTCCCTTGGCGTCGCGGTCTCCTCAAGGCCGCGGCTCTCGCGGAAGACGACGTGCATCAGACACCAAGCCGTGCCCTGATCGCGGCTTCATCGATGTCGGCATGTTCGCCGATCACGACGAGCTTCGACTGCCGCGCCCGGGCGCCCCAGGGCATGTCGAACTGATGCCGCACCCGCTCGCCGACCGATTGCACCAACAGCCGCATCGGCTTGCCTTCGACCGCGATGTAGCCCTTGGCGCGCAGCACGTTCTGCTCGCGCGCCAGCCCCTTGATCGAGGCGACCAGCGCGTCGACATCCGAAACTTCCGGAAGATCGATCACGACGGAATTGAAATCGTCGTGCTCGTGTTCCTCCTCGCCATCGTGATGCGACGGCCGCGCCGCGAGATCGCTTTCCGCCGCCGCCCCGAGCCCGAGGATCACGCGCGCGTCGATCGTGCCGTCGACGACGGGCAACATCGGCACCTCGCGCGGCATCTCGGCCGCGATCACCTCTTTCGCTGCCTTGATCCCCTCCGCCCCCGCGAGGTCCGCCTTGGTCAGCAGCACGATATCGGCACATGCGATCTGGTCCTCGAACACTTCCGACAGCGGCGTCTCGTGGTCGAGATTGTCATCCGCCGCACGCTGCGCATCCACCGCGGCCGGATCAGGCGCAAAACGGCCGGCGGCGACGGCCTCGGCGTCGGCGAGCGCGATCACGCCGTCGACCGTGATCCGCGAACGGATCTCCGGCCAGTCGAACGCTTTCAGCAGCGGCTTCGGCAGCGCGAGCCCGGAAGTTTCGATCACGATGTGATCGGGCTTCACGTTCCGCGCCAGCAACTGCTCCATCGCCGGGATGAAATCGTCGGCGACGGTGCAGCAGATACAGCCATTGGCGAGTTCGACGATGTTCTCGGCCGGACAATTGGCGTCGGCGCACGACTTCAGGATGTCGCCGTCGACGCCTTCGCTGCCGAATTCGTTGACCAGCACCGCGAGCTTCTTGCCGTTGGCATTGCGGATCAGATGCTGGATCAGTGTCGTCTTGCCGGAGCCGAGAAAGCCGGTCACGACGGTGACCGGAATTTTGGCGAGCGTGGTCATTCTGCGGCCTCCGGCACGACGGGAAGAGGTGGAATGCGGGCGAGCGATTGCTTGCGGAAGATTTCCGGACGGCTGCGCCACGGCACGATGCCGTCGGGCGCCGCCGCATAGGCGGAGGCACCGGCGATCACATCCGCGGCATTATCAGCGGACAGTCGGCCGTAGACATAGGACCAGCGCCCCGGCGCGCTGAGCGCGACCGAGCAACCCTGGCTGCAGGCCGACAGGCATGCGACGGGAACCAGATTGACGTCATCAGGCACGCCGGCCTCGACAAGCGCGGCATGCAGGCGTGCACCGGGCGCGAGCTCACCTTCCGCCGGCGTCTGGCCGGCGCGGCAGGTGATGCAGACATGAAGTGTAACGCTCATCGCCCTTCCTGGATTGACAGCGGGAAGCGATGAGGCACACGAACCGATTTTGGACAGGTTCGTTCCCCGTCGCGGAACACCCCGTCCGCCGGTTTCACAACATGCTGCGTTGGCAGGTCTCCCGGCTTGCGGAGCAGGTTTTACCCTTCGATGCCCACCTTCCCGACTCCGTATGGAATCAGTGGCTTGGGCATCTCTCCGGTCACGGTCGCGGGGGCGGCTGCGCTTCGGGCCCGATTTAGCGGAGCCCTATCGCATTCCCTCTTCGCCTGTCGTAGGACAGGAACCAACGCAGGACCACCATTCGTCCAAGCCTCGCACTTGTCAAGCCGAAGGAATGTGATGACTTCTGATGGAAAGGACGCTGAAGACGGCGCCCTCGGCACCGATCTTTCGCCGGATGCGCGCCACGCGGACAAGATGGCGAAAAAGAAGGCCGCCCGCGACCGCATCATGGCGACCAAGAGCGGTGAAAAGGGCCTGATCATCGTTCATACCGGCGCCGGCAAAGGAAAATCGTCCTCCGCGTTCGGCATGATCGTGCGCTGTGTGGCGCACGGCTTTCCCTGCGCCGTGGTGCAGTTCATCAAGGGCGCCTGGGATACCGGCGAGCGCCGCCTGCTCACCGGGCATTTCGGCGATCTCTGTCAATTTCACGCCATGGGCGAAGGCTTTACCTGGGAGACGCAGGATCGCGCCCGCGACATCGCGGCAGCGCAAGCCGGCTGGGAAAAGGCCAAGCAGCTGATCGCAGACCCGAGCCTGCGCATGGTCGTGCTCGACGAGATCAACATCGCGCTACGCTACGATTACCTTGCGATCGCCGATGTCGTCGACTTCCTGACCACGTCGAAGCCGCCGATGACCCATGTCGTGCTCACCGGGCGCAACGCCAAGGAGGAGCTGATCGAGATTGCCGATCTCGTCACCGAGATGACGCTGGTAAAGCATCCGTTCCGCTCCGGCATCAAGGCCCAGCCGGGCGTCGAGTTCTGACGGGCATCACGATGGCGCGCGCATTGATGATCCAGGGAGCCGGCTCGGACGTGGGCAAATCGCTCATCGTCGCCGGCCTCGCCCGCGCCGCCAGACGGCGCGGCCTGCGCGTGCTGCCGTTCAAGCCGCAGAACATGTCGAACAACGCCGCCGTGACCGTCGATGGCGGCGAGATCGGCCGCGCGCAGGCGTTGCAGGCGCTCGCCGCCGGCGTCGAGCCGCACACCGACATGAACCCGGTGCTGCTGAAGCCCGAGACCGATGTCGGCGCCCAGGTCATCGTGCACGGCAAACGGATCGCCACCGCACGCGCGCGCGAATATGCCGGCATGAAACCATCGCTGATGGGCGCGGTGCTGGAGAGTTTTGCGCGCCTGAAGCAGCGCGCCGATCTGGTGCTGGTCGAGGGCGCCGGCAGTCCCGCCGAGGTCAACTTACGCAAAGCCGATATCGCCAATATGGGATTTGCGCGCAAAGCAGACGTGCCCGTGGTGCTGGTCGGCGACATCGACCGCGGCGGCGTGATCGCGCAGCTCGTCGGCATCAAGACGGTGATCGACCCTGATGATGCCGCGATGATCCAGGGCTTTGTCATCAACAAATTCCGCGGCGATCCGACATTGTTCGACGACGGCTATCGCCTGATCGAAGAACGCACGGCGTGGCGCGGCTTTGGCGTGCTGCCCTGGTTCGTCCGCGCCGGCGAACTTCCGGCCGAAGATGCGCTCGGGCTCGGCGAGGCGCGCAAGCCCGGCCAGTGCAAGATCGCGTTCCTTGCGCTGTCGCGGATTGCCAATTTCGACGACCTCGATCCGCTGAAGCTCGAGCCCGGCGTCGATCTCGTGATGGTACGTCCGGGCGAAGCCATCCCGGGTGATGCGAAGCTCGTCATCCTGCCCGGCTCGAAATCGACCCGCGGCGATCTCGCCTTCCTGCGCGCGCAGGGCTGGGACATCGACCTCCTCGCGCATCATCGCCGCGGCGGCCATGTCCTCGGCCTGTGCGGCGGATACCAGATGCTAGGACACAGCGTCGCCGACCCCGATGGGATCGAAGGTCCTGCCGGCGAAACGCGCGGGCTCGGGCTGCTCGATGTCGCAACCACCATGACCGAACAGAAGACGCTGACGCGCTCCAGCGCGGTGCATGCCGCGACCAGCCAGCCGATCAGCGCCTATGAAATCCATATCGGGCGCACCGACGGGCCGGATCGCGCGCGGCCCTTTGCATCACTCGACGGTACGGCTGAGGGCGCGGTCTCCGCAGACGGGCGCGTTCACGGCAGCTATCTGCACGGCCTGTTCGCCTCGGATGAATTTCGCAAGGCGTTCCTTGCACAGCTCGACATCCCCGCGGCGGATCAGACTTACGGCGCCAGGGTCGAGAGCGCGCTCGACGCGCTCGCCGGGCACATCGAGACCCATCTCGATGTCGAAGGCCTGCTCGCGCTGGCGCGTTAAAGCGAGATGATTCCTTCTCACCTCGCCCCGCGTGCGGGGAGAGGTCGGAACGCATCGCTAGATGCGTTCCGGGTGAGGGGGAGTCTCCGCAACCGCAGCTGTCGCCGAATATGCGGATGCGGCCCCTCACCCCAGCCCTCTCCCCGTAAGAACGGGGAGAGGGAGCGCAGCGCCGTCGCAATCAGCGCGACAACACGGCGGAAAGGCGCGACCACTCGGCCTCGCCTCCCGGCAAGCCGAGGCGCAGCCATCCCGGTTTCTGCTGGAAGACCCGCGACCAGATCTGCGCACGGGCAAGTTTCTCCTGCGCAGCCAATGCATCGCCCGTCTGGTAGAGCCGGAACAGCAACGTGCCACCGAGCAGCGTCCAGCCCTGCGATCGCGCTATTGCATCGAGCCTGACGCAGTCGTCCGCGAGCCGCGCAGCCGTCGCCGTTGCCCAGTCGTGATCGAGCAACGCGCGCCGCCCGATCGCGATTGCTGCTCCCGAAACCGGCCATGGGCCCGCCCTCGCCGCAAGCGCGGCGACGTCCGCCTCGCTGCCGATCGCGAAGCCGAGGCGCAAGCCGGCAAGTCCGTAGAACTTGCCGAATGAGCGCAGGATCAGCAGCCCCGCGTGTCCTGCTTCCGGTGCAAGGGACAGGTCAGGAACGGCGTCCGCAAAACTCTCGTCGATGACGAGCCGGCCAACGCGCGGCAGCAGTGCCAGCAACTCGCGCCGGTCATGGCGTCGTCCGTCGGGATTGTTCGGATTGACGACGACGGCGATGTCCGCTCCCGCCAGCGCGGCGAGATCGGACACCTCGGCGACGTCCCAGCCGGCGGCCGACAACACCGCGGCATATTCATTGTAGGTCGGCGCCAGAATCCGCGCCCGCCCCTTGAGCGCCAGATGCGGCAGCAACTGAATCGCGGCCTGCGCACCACCCATCGCCACGATCGGCGCCTTGGTGACATAGGCCTGCCGCGCAGCGTCGTGCAGCGATTCAAGATCGGATCGCGACGGCAACGCGCTCCATTGCCGCGGCTCGACATCGACCAAGGGATACGGCACCCGATTGATCCCGGTCGACAGGTCGATCCAGTCGTCCGCGGCGCCGCCGAAGCGCTGCCGGGCGACATCAAGGTTCCCGCCGTGCTCACGCATGCGCCGCACCTTCACGCCCGCGCCAGGGCGACAAACGCCGCAGCCAACAGCACCATGGCGTAGCGATAGAGTTTCAACCCGGTGAGGACATCAGCGGCAGCCGGATCGCGCGCCCCCTCGTTCAGCCAGGGCTCATCGGCGACGTGCCCGTGATAGATGCGGGGACCGCTGAGCCGCACGCCGAGCGCGCCGGCCATCGCAGCTTCCGGCCAGCCGGCATTCGGCGAGCGATGCCGGCGCGCATCGCGCAACATGCATGACCACGCCTGCGAACGGTTCGGCGCGAGCAGCACGAACAGAACACCCGTCAACCGCGCCGGAATGAGATTGGCGAGATCGTCGATCCGGGCGGCTGCCCAGCCAAAGGCTTCGTGCCGCTCGGTGCGATGACCGATCATGGAGTCCAGCGTGTTGATCGCCTTGTAGCCAAGGATTCCCGGCAGGCCGAACAGCGCGCCCCAGAACACCGGCGCCACGATGCCGTCGGATGCATTCTCGGCGAGGCTCTCGATGGTGGCGCGCGCGATGCCGACGTCGTCGAGCGTTGCCGGATCTCGCCCGACAATCTGCGCGACCGCCGAACGTGCGGCCGTGATGTCGCCGGATACCAAGGGACTTGCCACCGCGGCGACATGGTCATGCAGCGAGCGCACGGCAACCAGCGGCCACGCCAGGACGCCGACAAGGACAATGCGAACCCATCCGGATGCGAGCACGGACTGAACGGCCCAACCGAGCGCAATCACCAGCGCGATCACCAGGATCGCAGCCGCAATGCCAGCCACGCGACGAAACGCCGGCGGGTCGGAGGCGCGGTTCCAGGCGCTATCGACAAGATTGATCAGCCGGCCGAGCCAGGTCACGGGATGGCCGATGCGGGCAAACAGCCACGCCGGCCAGCCGATCAGGGCATCCACCGCCATCGCCACCGCCATCGCTCCCGCAAAACCCACGATAATCCTCTCCGCGCCGCGGTCCCCCTGATGCGCAAGACATCGGCCGAGTGCAAGCCCTCCGTGACGGATTTCGGCTTTGTCTTTCTCCGCGATTGGTGGTTAGAGCGTTTGTGAACGACGCGCGTACCGGTCGCACAGGAGATGATATGGCCGTCATTCTGATCACGGGGGGAGCGCGGTCCGGCAAAAGCCGGCGCGCCGAACTTCGTGCGCGCAGCTTTCCGGGACAGCCGGTCTATATCGCGACCGCCGAGGCGCTCGATGCGGAAATGGATGAGCGGATCGCCAAACATCGCGCGCGGCGCGGCAGCGACTGGATCGAGCGCGAGGTGCCGCTCGATCTGGTTGAAGTGCTGTCCGGGACCGATGGCGCTGGTGCAAGGCTGGTCGATTGCCTGACGCTCTGGCTATCCAATCTGCTGCATGCCGGGCGCGACTGGTCGCAGGAAGTGACGCGGCTGGCGGATGCGCTGTCGCGCCAGCACGGCCCGGTCGTGCTGGTCACCAACGAGGTCGGCCTCGGCATCGTGCCAGACAATGCATTGGCGCGGACGTTCCGCGACGCCGCAGGAATCATGAACCAGACTATCGCCGGCATCGCAGACGAGGTCGAGTTCGTCGTTGCGGGCCTGCCGATGAAGCTTAAATGAAATCCGAGATCGATCCTGCCAAAGGCCCCGCAATGGTCTCATTCGACGATACGTTTCGCCGGCAGCTGCACGATCTGTTCGTGTGGCGGCGCGACGTGCGGCGGTTCCGAACCGATCCGCTGCCGGATGGCACGATCGAGCGGCTGATCGAGATCGCCTGCCTGTCGCCTTCGGTCGGCCTGAGCCAGCCCTGGCGGTTCGTCGTTGTCGACGACAAGACACGACGCCGCGCTGTCATCGACGACTTCAAGGCCTGCAACGCCGATGCGCTGCGGTCCTATTCGGGCGAGCGCGCCACAAAATACGCCGCGTTGAAATTATCGGGCCTCGAGGAGGCGCCGGGCCACCTCGCCGTGTTTGCCGAGAAGACCGACCGGATCGGCGCCGGTCTCGGCCGCGCGACGATGCCGGAGACGTCGGAATATTCCGTGGTGGCCGCGATCTGCTCGATGTGGCTTGCCGCGCGCGCCGAAGGCATCGGCATCGGCTGGGTGTCGATCCTCAATCCAGAACGCATTCATGGCGTTCTGGAAATCCCGCACTCCTGGAAATTTATCGGCTATCTCTGCATCGGTTACCCGCAGACCGAGTGCGACCGTCCGGAGCTCGAACAGGCCAAATGGGAATCGCGGCGAGGTCCGGATGAATTCACCATCCGACGCTGACCGCCCCCCTGCCGGCGACGGCACCTTGAGCTGTGACGCGCACTGGCGCGCCGACATCGCCTCGCTGGTCTTTCCCGTGCCGGAGCACCGCGCTATCTGCGCGGTGCATCGGGGCGCCTTTCGCACGCTGCTGGGCACCGATCCGACGGTGGACGCATGTCTCGCCCATTTCAGGCGGTTTGAACCAGCCTTCAAGGCAGCCGCACGCGCCAAGATCGAGCGCAAGCGCATTCCTCTTGGAACAAATTTGCATCTTACCAGTCGCGACATCACCCGAAAGCTGCTAGAAGCCGATCAAATCGAATGTGGAGAACGACCATGAGCCAGTCCCAGACCGCGCAAACCCAGGTTACTCAAGCTCAGGTCACGCATCTGCCGATCGCTACCCGACAGGTCGGACGGCTTGTACAGTCGTTGATGGCCATGACGCTCGGCCTGTTCATCGTCGGCGTGGTCGGCTTCTCGCACATCGACGTGATCCACAACGCCGCGCATGACGTGCGCCATTCCAACGCCTTCCCCTGCCACTGATCTCGTTGGCATGAGCACGTTTCGCTCGATCGTCTTCTCGTCGGTCATTGCCGGATTCATCGTCGGCCTGATCGTCACGGCGGTCCAGCAATTCGGCACCGTTCCCCTGATCCTCAGGGCCGAGGTCTACGAGAAGGCGGCCACGCACAAGCACGAAGCCGCCGCGCCACCGCAGGTGATCCTCGTCCATGATCATGCGGATCATGATCATGGCGCGGAGGCCTGGGAGCCGCGCGACGGTTTGGAACGCAACGTCTATACCGCGGGGGCAAACATCCTGACCGCGATCGGTTTTGCGCTTCTGCTCTGCGGCTTCCTCGCGGTTCGCAGCGGCGCGACCGGCGAGCGGATCTCGTGGCATGAAGGCTTGATGTGGGGCCTCGCCGGTTTCGCCGTCTTCACCATTGCTCCGGGCCTTGGACTGCCGCCTGAATTGCCGGGGGTCCCCACCGCTCCATTGCTCTCGCGCCAGATCTGGTGGGTGACGGCGGTGCTGGCGACCGCAGCCGGCCTCGGGCTGATCGTGTTCCGGCGCTCGATGCCGGCCGCCATTGCCGGCGTGGTCCTGATCATGCTGCCGCATCTGATCGGCGCGCCCGAGCTGGAGCACGTCGAGACCAACGTGCCTTCGTCGCTGTCGCACCAGTTCATGGTCGCCGTCACGCTGACCAGTCTGGTGTTCTGGTCGCTGCTGGGCAGCCTGACGAGCGCCGCATTCGCCTATTTCGACCAGCCGAACTCATCCGCTCGCGGGTGACAGCCGCTGCCTGAAAAACGCCAGGATCTCATCGCGGGCCACGATGGTCGGCTGGCCGGCCTCGTCGATCAGATGCACAGTCACGACGCTGTGCGGTGTCGTGACGAAATTCCGGAAGAACGGCGGCACATCGCGGTTCGCCGCGCTGTCGGGAAGCACTCGCCCAATGAAGCGGTCGCCGAGTGCCTCGCGATAGGCCGCAAAGCGCTGCGCCATGCAGAACTTGTCGCCCTCAAAGCGATAGGCCAGCACGGTCAGGTCTTCGCGTTCCAACCGCTCGCGGACCGCCTTGACCTCCTCCGGCGCGATCTCGATGCCCGCCGGATCGTTCAATGGCAATGACGGCTGCGAAAGCACCGGCGCCAGCATCGACGGCTCCAGCATCATGGTGAGCGCGAAATTGCCGGTAAAGCACATCCCGATGGCCCCGACACCGGGACCGCCGCATTCACCATGGGCAAATCGCGCCAGCGCGCGTAGCCATTGCGTCACGGGACTCGACCGGTTTGCGGCCATCGCGCGAAACTCCGCGCTGACGCAGGCGCGCTGAAACACCGCGGCGCCCTCCTCTGCGCTCGCGACAGCGCCGTCACGGCCGAACAGCGACGGCATATAGACGGTGAAGCCGGCATCGCGAACCCAGCGGGCGAAGCGCGCCACATGCGGGCTGATGCCCGGCATCTCCGCCATCACGATCACCGCAGGACCTGCGCCGCCAACATGGACGGTCTTGCCGGCCCCATCGAGGGTAATCTGGCGGCGCTCGAAATCCTCGAGCGGATCGTCCTGGGTCATCGGCCGGTTCGGCATCGGCGGTCCTCCTGATCGAGATCGGCAGCGTCTCGGCGTCAGAGTTGCGATTTTCCGGCCCGGCAGCTAGTGTCAAAAATGACATTGATCGCGGATTTTATGACATGACCAGGATTGCGGTTGTCGAGATCGACGGCTGCCTCGCGTCAGCGGCCGCCATCACCCACGACGTGCTGGCCACCGCCAACCGGATCAGTACGACGAAGCGCACACGCTTCGAGGTGACGACGCTGCGTTATGGGCCGAGGCGGCGCGCCGCCCGATTGCGCAGCGCCGACCTCGTCATCGTTCCCGGGCTCGGCTCGGCATCGGCCGGTGAGCTGGAGCGGAAGCTGGCGACACCGGCATGTCGGCACGCCCGTGACATGCTGGTCACGGCGTTCGCGAGCGGCGCGATGCTCGCCGCGTCCTGCGCCAGCAGCTTCCTGCTCGCGGAGACCGGCCTGCTGGACGGCAAGCGAGCGACCACGACATGGTGGTTCGCGCCGCTGTTTCGGCAACGCTATCCGAATGTCGAGCTGATGACGGAGCGGATGGTGGTCGCCGACTGGCCGATCGCAACCGCCGGCGCGGCGATGGCGCAAATGGACCTGATGCTTGCGGTGATCACGCGTCTCGGCAGCCCGGCGCTGGCCAAGGGCTGCGCCAATTACCTGCTGCTTGGCGAGCGGCATTCGCAGGCGCCGTTCATGGCGATCAATTATCTTGCCAGCCAGGACCCCAAGGTCGCCAGGGCCGAGAAATGGGTGCGCAGTAACATCGCGCGCGACTTCACGATCGGGGACGTTGCCGCTGCCGTCGCGCTGACGCCGCGGACATTTGCCAGACGGCTCGAGGCGATCTGCGGCGTGTCGCCCATTCAATTCGTGCAACGCATCAGGATCGAGACGGCTCGGTCGTTGCTCGAGACCACGCGCCTGTCGGTCGAAGAGATCGCGGGCAAGGTTGGATATGCCGAGCCCTCGACCCTCCGCCGGCTGATCCGGCGCGAAACACGGCATTCGCCGCGGCATTTCCGTTCAGGCGGTTGATCCGCAACGACGCCACATCCGCGATGAAATCATCACGCCGACAGCCACGCGAAGGCGCGGCGCAAGAATGCCGGCGCATCCTTTTCGACGGGCGTGCCATGGGCTTCCACTCGCGAGGAACAAATGATGCAGCGAGTTGGGCGCCACGATGTGCCTGACCTGGCCGAGTGCGTCGACGCCGGCCTGCATTTGCTCGGTCAACCGGACCGGCGACCAGATGAAAAGGGCACCGTCCGCCAGCCTGACGATGGCCATCCGGGTCGGATAATGAAACCCGGCGACCGCAAGGTTCGGTCCCCCGGCAATCCAGATGTCGTGCCCGAACTGCTGCAATACCGCCATTCGCGATGAACCTTGACCGTCGGGCTCCGCATCCAACCCCGCACGCTGCCGCCGGCGTTGCGGGTTCATTTACCATGCCCGGCGTGACAGGCCGCGGACAAGGGGCAATGTCGATCATCGGTTCCGATTGCGCCGCGGCCAATTGCAACGATCGGGTTTACGCAACCTTAGACGATTTGATCCAAATGTTGCGCGTGCACGACGCGAATGGGATGAAGCGGCCGATGTCGCAGAAGTCGGACCTCGAGGGACACAGGCTGGCCTTCGCTGATGACGCCGCGCGTCACCTCGCAGCGGATGACGCAGGTCGTGGCGCTGTGATGCCGCGCGCGACCATCAGCCCAACCTCGAATACGTCCACAGGTCAGCCGCCGGTGGCAATCGCGCATTCACGGCAGTCCGGCGCGGGCGTGCTGGTCTCCGCGCTGCGTGAGGCCGACTGGCTCACGGCTGACCGTGTCACCGCCTTCACCCGCGTATTTCTCGTCCTGTTCATCGCCTGCATCGCGATCATCCCATGGGCCACGCCGACAATGGAAGTCGGCCATGATTTCGCGGCGTTCTGGACCGCGGCAAAGCTCGCGCTCGAAGGCCGCGCCGGCGACGCCTATGGCGACGCAGGCCGCGCCGCTGTAGCCGCCGTGCTCGGTCAGAACACCTACGCACCGTTCTTCTATCCGCCGACGTCGCTGCTGTTCTGGATGCCCTTCGCACTGGTTTCCTTTGCAACGGCGGCCGTCGTCTGGATCTTCGCGACCGGCGCCGCCTATGCAGTCGCGGTGAGAGCCATGCTCGAGCGCGGCTCCGTCGTTCCAGCGCTCGCCTTTCCCGCCGTGTGGGTGTGCGCGCTATTCGGACAGAATTCGCTGTTCTCGGCGGCTCTGCTCGGCGGATCGGCCGCCACGCTGGACCGCTACCCGGTGATCGCCGGCGCGCTGCTCGGGTGCTTCAGCTACAAGCCGCAGATCGCCCTGCTTGCGCCGCTGGTGCTGATCCTGACGCGGCGCTGGCGCGCGCTGGCTGCTGCGGCCGCAACGACGCTCGTGCTTGTGCTGGCGGCCACCGCCTTCTTCGGGATCGACCCGTGGATCAAGTTTGTTGCCGTTCTGCCGGAGGCAAGCGCCTGGAGCCTCGGCGGCGGACCCGGTTTCGAGAAGTTCGCCAGCCCCTATGCCGCGGTCAGGCTGGCCGGCGGATCCAGCAGCACGGCCTGGCTCGTCCAGGTGACCGCGGCCGCGATCGCGATCGCCGTCCTGATCCTGGTGCTGCGAAAACGTCCCGGCGGCGCCGCCGAGATCGCGCTGATGGTGGCGATGACCGGCCTGTGCGTACCATCGCTCGGCAACTATGAGGTCGTGATCCTGGCGATCCCGGGCGCGTGGCTGATCGCGCAGGCGCTTGCGCAGGGTTGGCTGCCCTATGAACGCATCGCCGTCGCGGCGCTTTATTTGACGCCATTCGCCATGGTGCCTGCGGGCGCCAACGGCCTGCAACTGGCACCGATCGCCGCTGCGGCAGTTGCCATCCTTGTCGTGCGCCGCATCAGGCATCTGCCACTCCCGGATGCTCCGGCCGAAATCGCCAATCACTGATTTGCCCGACGTGGCAAGTCCCTTTGCGAAGACTCGAGGCGGACGGCGAAATCGTGCAGGCCTGACGCCCTAAGCGAAGGTATGACCCACAAACGACGACCCATATTGGGTGTCGTCCCTGCGAAAGCACTAGTGCATCTACACGTTTGTCGGGCCATTTGCGAGGATTTGGAAGCGGGCCATTCCGGTGTGGAAGGTGATTGGTCCAGGTGGACGGTGGGAGGCGTAGCCGGTCCATCCGCCGAGTTTTGCGATGATCCATGCCGCCCAAGCAAGAGTGTTGGGGCGATGGTGGTTTTTCTGAAGCTCGGTGCGACCTTTCATGGTTTTGTTGATGGCCCTGAGCGTCTCGATCTCTTCTGCGGTGAAGACAAATTCAGCCGGCAATTCTTCGCTACTGTTGCGGGCCTGAACGAGTTGAATGACGATACATGCCGCTCTGGTGGCGACCGCCACGAGCTTGATCAGGCCTTCGGCGCTCTCGATCTGACTATCCTCGATGCGCAAACCCTGGCTCTTCAGCGAGCGAAAGAGTTGCTCAATGATCCAGCGCTGGCGGTACCAGGAGACGATCTGCCAGGCGTCTTTAGCGGTGGCGACCGGATGAGTGGTCAGGAGCAGCCAGCGAATGGGCTCCGCACCTCTCGGCGGATGCAACTCGACCACTTCTACGAAGCTGAGTTTGATGCCCTCCGCCAAGTCGGTGACGCCGGGCCTCTGCGGCCGCTTGAGCACGACGGTTCCGAAGCGCATCGAGAGATGGGCCTGCCGGCCGCGCCGATCCATTCGCTGCGGCAGATCGATCACCGCGTTGTCGCAGAAGCGGCTCCGCTCGACCGCCTGATAAAGTGTGTCGCCATCGACCAGCGCATGGTCGTGCATGGCACGCGACAGAAGATGGACATTCTCAGCTGGCGTCAGCGCCCAGTGAGCAAAGAAATCCCCCTCGCGGTCGTTGACGACGGTGATCATGCGGGCATCTGCCAGGACGTCGCGGCCTTGCTCGGCGGCCGTCACCCAGCGCGCCGACTCCTTGTCGGCCAAGGCGCGCCGCTCATGCGGGATTTTTACCTTGCCTTTGCGCGTCCAAACGTTGCCGCCAGTAAGGCCAAGACAGACCCCGCTGTCGGCATCCACCGCCATCATCGCATGCAACAGCACGCCGCGAGCATTGCCCTTGCCGACTTTGCCCAGCCCGCGCCGCCGTCCCGCCTGGGTCTGGAACTTGACCTCGCTCGTATCCTGGATCGCCAGCACATGACGCCCGCTGACCGCAGTCCGCGTCTGCGTGCTCCAGCCCTCAATCAATTTATCGATCGTGACTTGGGGGTTGTTCACAAACCGCCAGAACGCCATATTGGCAGCCCAATCGCCCCGGGCCATCTGGCGCAAGCAGACGCTGCGCGTGCAAAGCATAGCCCGGAGAAGCGTCGCCCCCTTTTGTCGAGACGAACGTCCCCGAACTCACCCAAAGACAAATCCGGCTGCATCGCTGGCGCTCCTTCGAATCAAAGCGCCAGTGAGAGAATCATACAACATGCTGCAGAGACGCCACTTCTTGCTGCACCGAGTCAATCTGTCGCGCCCCAAAACCGTGTAGACACGCTAGTGCGAAAGCAGGGACCCATAACCACAAATGCTGATTGTTGAACGATGCTGGGACGACGAGTCCCGTTCCCAACACCCGCCGCGGGGTATGGGTCCCTGCTTTCGCAGGGACGACACAAGCTGTTTGGCAGTTGAATCCGAAAACCAATGTGGCCCATAACCGCCAGCAACGTGACGAACCGCACCTTCTGCTTCTATCTAGCCGGCATCAGGATCGCCTCTCGCGCCGCGTGCCAGCTCGCCTCATCGGGTGCGCACAGCAAGCCGCCGGTCAGATTGACCGGCCGGTAGGGTGATCCGTCGAAATGCGCGCTGTAGCCGCCGGCCTCGCGATGCAACAGCCAGCCCGCGGCATGATCCCACGGCATCAGCTTGTTGTAGAACAGCAGGTGGCAATGTCCGGACGCTGCCATGCGATATTCATGCGCGGCGCATCTGAGCCAGGCGCTGCCGCCGAGCCTGGAAAGATTGCCGGCGACAATCGTGCGCAGCGGCTCGGGCAGGAAATTGACGCCGACGATCGCATCCATCTGCTTGACCGGCACGGCGGGAGCCACTTTCAGGTCATGCCGCCGGCCGTCCGGCATCGCGAGCCAGGCGCCCTCGCCGCGCAGCGCGAATGCGGTGTCGTTGCTGACCGGATCATGGATCGCGCCGAGCACGATCTCGCCGCGCATGGTGGCCGCCACCATGGTGCCGAACAGCGGCAAGCTCGAGGTGAAGTTCCGCGTGCCGTCGATCGGATCGATGATGAAGGCAAGCTCCGCGGTTCCGACCTGATCGAGCGCGGCCGGATCACGCGCGGTGCCCTCCTCGCCGATCACAACCGCATTCGGAAACGCCCGCAGCAGCGCCGCCGATATCGCCTGCTCGGCAAGCTCATCGGCTTCGGTGACGACGTCGAATGCCGATGTCTTGGTGCGGACCTCGATCTCCCGCACGCGGCGGAACCGCGGCATGATCTCGCTGCGGCCGACTTCGGCAAGGATGGCTCCGATATCAAGCGCGTCGGCATGGGACAGTTTCACGCGGCATTCTCCTGCGTTGCGCCGGCATCCTATCGTGGAATTGCGACTGCGTGGCGGTCAGCGGCGCTGGTTGTAGACATCGATGCAGACGGCGCCCAGCAGGACGAGGCCCTTGATCACTTGCTGATAATCGATGCCGATACCGAGGATCGACATGCCGTTGTTCATCACGCCCATGATCATGGCACCGACCACCGCGCCACCGACCCGGCCGACGCCGCCATAGGCCGACGCACCGCCGATGAAGCAGGCGGCGATCACATCGAGCTCGAAGCCGAGGCCGGCCTTCGGCGTCGCGATGTTGAGCCGGGCTGCGAACACCAGCCCGGCGAGCGCGGCCAGCACGCCCATGTTGACGAAGGTGAAGAAGGTGAGCCGTTCGGTCTTGACGCCCGACAGTTTCGCCGCCTTGGCGTTGCCGCCCACCGCGTAGATCTGCCGCCCGATCACCGTCCGCCGCGTGACGAAGCCATAGAGCGCGATCAGGACGGTCATGATGACGAGCACGTTGGGCAGGCCGCGATGCGAGGCGATCAGATAGGTGAAGTAGAGCACCGCGCCCGCCAGCGCGATGCTCTTGACGATAAAGAACGCATAGGGCTCGACGGCGATGCCGTGCGCCTGCTCGCGCGCCCGGCTCCTGGCGGTCGCCAGCACCAGGACAAACGCCAGGACGATGCCGATCGCGAGCGACGTCGGATAGAGCGTGCCGGCGCTCGGGAACAGCTCGGGGATGAAGCCCGACGACAGCTTCTGGAAGGTCGGCGGGAACGGCCCGACCGACTGGCCCTGCAGGACCGCAAGCGCGAGGCCCTTGAACACCAGCATGCCCGCCAGCGTCACGATGAAGGACGGAATGCCGAAATAGGCCACCCAGTAGCCCTGGGCCGCGCCGATCGCGGCGCCGACCAAGAGGCAGGCGACGAAGGCGATCGGGTAGCTGACATGGTAGCGCACCATCAGCACCGCCGCGACGGCACCGACGAAGCCCGCGACCGAGCCGACCGAAAGATCGATATGCCCGGTGACGATCACCAGCAGCATGCCGAGCGCCATGATGACGATGTAGCTGTTCTGCAGCACGAGATTGGTGAGGTTGAGCGGCTGCAACAGCGTGCCGTCGGTCACGATCTCGAAGAACAGCATGATCGCGAGCAGCGACAGCAGCATGCCGTAGTTGCGCAGATTGTTCTTGATGAAGCCGGAATGCCTGGGGGCCTCGGGAAGTGATACCGTCTTGTCGGTCATGGTGCCCCTCCTCCGGCGCGTGCCGCCCTTTCGTCGGCGCCGCGTCCGGACATTCTGTCATTGCGCATGATGGCGCGCATGATCTTCTCCTGCGTCGCATCGTGGCCTGCGAACTCGCCGACGAAGGCGCCGTCATTCATCACGCAGATCCGGTCGCAGATGCCGAGCAGCTCGGGCATCTCCGAGGAGATCACCACGACGCCCCTGCCGGCCTCCGCCAGCTCGTTGATAATGGAGTAGATCTCGTATTTCGCCCCGACGTCGATCCCGCGCGTCGGTTCGTCCAGCAGCAGCACCCTCGGATCGGTCATCAGCCATTTCGACAGCACGACCTTCTGCTGGTTGCCGCCCGAGAGGTCGCCGGTCGCCTGGTAGACGTCGGAGCAGCGGATCCGCATCCGGGTGCGGTAGTCGCTCGCGGCCTTCAGCTCGGCGACATCGTCGATCACGCCGCGATCCGACACCTGGCGCAGGCTCGCCACCGTCACGTTCTTGCGGACGTCGGCGGCAAGGATCAGCCCGAGCTGCTTGCGGTCTTCGGTGACATAGGCGATGCCGGCATCGATCGCGGCCGGCACGCTGGACAGATCGGCCTCGCGTCCATCGAGGCGGACCTTGCCGGAGACGTTGGTGCCCCAGGCGCGGCCGAACAGGCTCATGGCGAACTCGGTGCGGCCGGCGCCCATCAGGCCGGCGATGCCGACCACCTCGCCGCGCCGCAGCGTGAAGTCGACGTTCTTGATCACCTGCCGCTCGGTATGCAGCGGGTGATACACTGACCAGTTCTCCACCGTCATCACGGGTTCGCCGATCTCCGCCTTCCGCTCGGGAAAACGATGCGCCAGATCGCGGTCGACCATGCTGCGGATGATGCGGTCCTCCTCGATGCGCTCGGTGCGGCAGTCGATGCTGTCGACGGTGCGGCCGTCGCGCAGCACCGTGATGCGGTCGGCGACCCGCGCAACCTCGTTCAGCTTGTGCGAGATCAGGATCGAGGCGATGCCCTGCTCGCGGAAGGCCAGGAGACGCTCGAGCAAGGCGGCGCTGTCGGCCTCGTTGAGACTGGCGGTCGGCTCGTCGAGGATCAGGAGGCGCACCCGCTTGGACAGGGCCTTGGCGATCTCCACGAGCTGCTGCTTGCCGACGCCGAGGTCGGTGATCAGCGTGTCCGGCGGCTCCCGCAAGCCGACCTGCGCCAACAGTTCGGCGGTCCGCCGATGCACCGCGTTGCGGTCGATGACGCCGAACCGCGACGGCGGATGCGACAGAAAGATGTTCTCGGCAATCGACATCAGCGGGATCAGCGCCAGCTCCTGATGGATGATGATGATCCCGAGCGCCTCGCTGTCGTTGATGTCGCGGAAGCGCCGCTCCTCGCCGTCGAACACGATCGATCCATCGTAGCTGCCGGCCGGATAGACTCCGCTCAAGACCTTCATCAAGGTCGACTTGCCGGCGCCGTTTTCGCCGACCAGCGCATGGATCTGCCCAGCCTCGACGGTGAAGCTGACGTCGCGCAACGCCTGCACGCCGGCAAAGCTCTTGCTGACGCCGCGCATCTCAAGCATTGCCGTCATCGGATCATGTCCTGCAGCGTCAATCGCCCCCGGCCCGGCTCGCCGCCGCTTGCCCGGCGATCCGCCCTGAAGCCTATTCAGTTCCGATTAAATCGGAACGGGGCTCCAGATTCTAGTTTTGACGCGTTTTCCTCACGCGAACCGGTACCCGCTTCGCTCGAAAACGCTCTAGTCGAATTGCGAGCGCTTGTAATAGCCGCTGTCAATCAGGACTTTCTCCCAATTGGTCTTATCCACCACGACCGGCTTGAGGAGATAGGACGGAACCACCTTGACCCCGTTGTTGTAGGTCTTGGTGTCGTTGATGCTGACCTCCTTCTTGCTCAGCACAGCGTCGACCATGTCGGCGGTGACCTTGGCGAGGTCGCGGGTGTCCTTGAAGATGGTCGAATATTGCTCGCCGCGCAGCATCGCCTTGATCGAGGGGACTTCGGCATCCTGCCCGCTGATGTACGGCATCGGCTGGTCCTTGCTGCCGTAGCCGACGCTCTTCAGCGAGGAGATGATGCCGATCGACAGGCCGTCATAGGGCGACAGCACCGCGTCGACGCGCTTCTTGCCGTAGAACGCACTGAGCAGGTTGTCCATCCGGGCCTGCGCGGTCGCACCGTCCCAGCGCAGCGTCGCAACCTTGTTCATGCCCGTCTGGCCGCTGCCGACCACGAGCTTGCCGCTGTCGATATAGGGCTTCAACACCGACATCGCGCCGTCGTAGAAGAAGTACGCGTTGTTGTCGTCGGGCGAGCCGCCGAACAGCTCGATGTTGAAGGGCCCCTTGCCCTCCTTGAGCCCGAGCGCGTTCTCGATCGACTGGGCTTGCAGCACACCGACCTGGAAATTGTCGAAGGTCGCGTAATAGTCGACGCTGGGGGTGTCGCGGATCAGGCGGTCATAGGCGATCACCGTGATGCCCTGTGCCTTGGCCTGCTTCAGGACATCGGACAAGGTGGTGCCGTCGATGGCCGCGATGACCAGCACCTTGGCGCCCTTGGTCACCATGTTCTCGACCTGGGAGAGCTGGTTCGGAATGTCGTCTTCGGCATATTGCAGATCGGTGCCGTAGCCGCGCTCCTTCAGCACCTTGACCATGTTGTTGCCGTCGTCGATCCAGCGTGCCGAGGACTTGGTCGGCATCGCGATGCCGATGGTCGGCTTGCTTTGGGCGAGCGCGTCGCGATCCGACACCGTCGCGGCAAGGCCGGCCAGCGCAAGCGCGAACAAGGTGGTCTTCAATTTGAACATGCTTCACTCCCTTGCTTTTTTGAGTTGGGATTCCAGTTGCCGTGGACAGCATCAATCGACGGCGATCGCTCGTGGGCCGGCCTCAGATTCTACGGCGATGTCGGATCGGCGCCGGGACCGTCACGAACCGAAATTGCGGAATGTCGATCGTACCCGTCAACAGCGCCAATGCTCGCTACGCATGGTCGGTCATGTCGATCCCGCAATGCCGGGTTCAGCCGCGAGCCATGTCGTTGGACGAACGAGGCGCAGGAATGACGTGGAGGATCATGAGGCGCCGGTCTCCCGGAATCGTTGGCGAGCGCCAGCGTCCGACAGGACGTCTGGCGGTGCGCTGCCGTTTTCTGCACCCTTTGGTTGATGTTGCCGCTGCAATGTGGACGCAAGCGCCGACTGGCCATTTATTTAATTATCCGAATAAATTGATCGGAGACGCGGAGGGTCGCAGGGGTACTGTCCGGAATCGCTGGCAAGTCCCATCGCCTCCCAGGTGGTGCAGCACCGCTTCTGGTAACCTTTGGCCGGATTGTGCCTTCACCCTGCTATGGATGCAAGCGCCATTTATTTCATCATCTGAATAAATTGGCCTGAGCTGCCGGCCGGCGGCAGCGATCTTCAGGCGTCGATGTCAGAGAGATCGTCAACAACCAGCAATGCCTCGGTGAAATCGTCGTCGCTGAAATAGGTGCTGCGGGTGATGACCACGGGGATGCCGGCGCGCGCCGCGGCGGCGAGGCCGTTGCCGGAATCCTCGATTGCGACGCAATCTCCCGGCCCGAGCCCGAGCCGGGTCAGGACCTCGGTGTAGACGTCAGGCGCCGGCTTCTTCCGCGGCACGTCGTCGCCGGCAACGATCGCCTCGAACTGATCGGCCCAGTCCAGCCCCAGCGAAATCGAAAGCAGCGCATCGATATTGCCGTGCGAGGTGGTCGTTGCGATCGCCAGGCGCTGGCCGCGGCTGCGCGCGCCGGCGAGCCAGGCCCTGACACCCGGCCGCAATGGGCAGCCGCCCGAGGCAATCAGCGCGGCGTAGCGCGCGGTCTTGATCCTGTGCAGGTCGGCGATCTCGGCGAATGTAAGCATTGGGACCGCGTTGCGCTGGTCGAAGGCGCGGATGCGCTCCTTGCCTCCGGCCACCCGAAGCAGCCGCGCATAAGTGACCTGGTCCCAGAACCAATCGAGGCCGGCTTCGGCAAAGGCTTCATTGAAGGCGCGGCGGTGCACCTCCTCGGTTTCGGCAAGCGTACCGTCGACATCGAAGATCAGGGCGCGGGCGCTCGCGATGATGTCGCGCATCCCGGCGGACCGGATCACGGCGAGCGCCTCGTTCATCGTCCCTCGCCCGGCGCACCGGCGCCTTTGACGAACACCCGGCTAGCGAGCACGTCGCCGGCCTCGATCGACATCACGTCGTCGGCGGTGAGCGTGCGGTCGAGCTTCGCCACGATCCGGTTGGCCTGGCGCAGCCGGATGCGATCGAGCGCATTGCGGATCGAGCGTGCATTGGAGAACAGCGGCTGTTCTTTGCGCACGGCGATGTAACGGATGAAGGCCTCGCGGGCTTCCGGAGAGAACCGATAATTCTGTTGCTGCAACATCAGCTCGGCGATCCAGAGCAACTCGCCGTCCGAATAGTCCGGGAAATCGATGTGATGCGCGATGCGGGAGCGGAAGCCTGGATTGCTCTGGAAAAATTTCTCCATGCGGTCGCCATAGCCGGCCAGGATCACCACCAGATCCTCGCGCTGCTGCTCCATCACCTGGAGCAGGATCTCGATCGCCTCCTGCCCGTAGTCGCGCTCGTTTTCGGGGCGATAGAGGTAGTAGGCCTCGTCGATGAACAGCACGCCGCCCATCGCCTTCTTCAATATCTCTTTCGTCTTCGGCGCGGTGTGGCCGATATATTGGCCGACGAGGTCGTCGCGCGTGACGCTGATGACGTGGCCGCGGCGCACGAAGCCGAGCTTGTGCAGGATGCCGGCCATCCGCAGCGCGACCGTGGTCTTGCCGGTGCCGGGGTTGCCGGTGAACGACATGTGCAGGGTCGGAAACGTCGTCGCCAGCGCCATCTTCTGCCTGATGCGTTCGACCAGCAGCAGCGAGGCGATCTCGCGGATGCGGGTCTTCACCGGCTTCAGGCCGATCAATTCGGAATCGAGCTGGTCGAGCACGTCGCCGATGCCGAGGTCGGCGAATTCATGGCGAAGGTCGATGGTCTCGAGCGGGGTCTCGCGGATTTGTTCGCTGATCTGTTCTTGCGCTTGCGTCATTGTCCTCTCGCCTGGAAAAGCTCCGTCGCCGCGGCGGCGACGACGGAGAAGTGCATCCGGACCAGGACGGTCGAGGGAGCAACCCGCCTGGTTTGCAAGCCGGACGCGGTCAATGATCGGTGTAGCGTTCGCCTTCGGGGCGGCCCGCTGCATAGGAATGGGTCGCGTACCGCAGATTGCGTCCGGCCGCCTCCTGGCGGTCTAGCCGGAAGCCTGGCTCCGCCTGCGGCCGGCTGACGATGAAGGAGATGCGAACCGACTCCCAGCCCGGGCTGGAATCAAAGCCGGAGATCCGGATATAGCGGTCGCCATAGACCCGCCGGCAGTCGGCGAGCTCCTTCATGATGCCCGCCGCGTCGCGCAGGTCGAACATCGGCAGGCCCCACATGTCCCAATAGGTGTTCCGGGGATGCGGATCGTCGGTGAACTCGATGTTCACCGCCCAACCCTTGTCGAGGCAGTATTGCACCTGCGCGGCGATCTGCTCGTCGGTGAGATCGGGCAGGAACGAGAAGCAGCCTTGGGTAACGCGCATGAGTATCTCCTCTCAGACCGCCATGCTCGGCGTGGGAACGAAATCGGGGGCGTCGGTCGACTCGTAGTTGAAGGTGACGTCCTTCCAGACGTCGAGCGCCTCGCGCAGCGGCGTGCAGGTCTGCGCCGCCTTGGCCAGGATCTCCGGCCCCTCATGGACGTAGTCGCGCCCCTCGTTGCGGGCGAGGATCATGGCTTCCAGCGCGACGCGGTTGGCGGTGGCGCCGGCCTGGATGCCGCGGGGATGGCCGATGGTGCCGCCGCCGAACTGCAGCACGACGTCCTCGCCGAGCAGATCGAGCAGCTGGTGCATCTGGCCGGCATGAATGCCGCCGGAGGCCACCGGCATGAGTTTGTTGAGGCTCGCCCAGTTCTGGTCGAAGAACACGCCGTGCTCCAGGTGCAACGGATTGAAGTCCTCGCGGCAGATGTCGTAATAGCCGCGGGTGGTGTTCGGATCGCCCTCGAGCTTGCCGACCACCGTGCCGGCATGGATGTGATCGACGCCGGCGAGCCGCATCCATTTCGCGATCACGCGGAACGAGACGCCGTGGCTGCGCTGCCGCGTGTAGGTCGAGTGGCCGGCGCGATGCAGATGCAGGATCATGTTGTTCCGACGCGCCCACTTCGCCATCGACTGGATCGCGGTGTAGCCGATCACAAGGTCGATCATGACGATGTTGGAGCCGAGCTCGTGGGCAAACTCCGCGCGCTCGTACATGTCCTCCATGGTCGCCGCGGTGACGTTGAGATAGGTCCCCTTGATCTCGCCGGTCGCGGCCTGCGCGCGGTTGACCGCCTCCATGCAGTAAAGGAAGCGCTCGCGCCAGTGCATGAAGGGCTGCGAGTTGATGTTCTCGTCGTCCTTGGTGAAATCGAGCCCGCCTTTCAAGGCTTCATAAACAACGCGGCCATAGTTGCGGCCGGACAGGCCGAGCTTCGGCTTCACGGTGGCGCCGAGCAACGGACGGCCGAACTTGTCGAGCCGCTCGCGCTCCACCACGATGCCGGTCGCGGGGCCCTGGAATGTCTTCACATAGGCGGTCGGCAGCCGCATGTCCTCGAGCCGCAGCGCCTTCAGCGGCTTGAAGCCGAACACATTGCCGATGATCGAGGCGGTCAGGTTCGAGATCGAGCCCGGCTCGAACAGGTCGAGGTCATAGGCGATGTAGGCGAAGTAGCTGCCCGGCGAATTCGGCACCGGATCGACGCGGTAGCACTTCGCCCGGTATTTCTCCGCGGCCGTCAGCCGGTCGGTCCACACCACGGTCCAGGTCGCGGTCGAGGATTCGCCCGCCACCGCCGCGCAGGCTTCGGTCGGATCGACGCCATCCTGCGGCGTGACGCGGAACAAGGCGATGACGTCGGTGTCCTTGGGCTCGTAGTTCGGCTCCCAATAGCCCATCCGCTTGTATTCCATCACGCCGGACTTGTAGCGATCCTTGCCGCGCACCGTGATCGACTGCTGTATATTCATCGAAATCTCCTGTGGTTCGTCGCCATTTGCTCAGGCGGCCTGGGTCATCTTTCCAATTTGCGGATCGAGCGCGCCGGCGCGATAGCGGCGGGCCATCTCCGGCAGTGCAACCACCTTGATCCGGGCGGCATTGCCGGCCGTGCCGAATTGCTCGAAGCGGTCACGGCAGAGTTCGCGAAGCGAATCCATCGCGGGCTTCAGGAATTTGCGCGGATCGAACTCGCTCTTCGATTGGACGGCGACCTTGCGGAAGGCCGCCGCCATCGCCAGGCGGCAATCGGTGTCGATATTGACCTTGCGTACCCCGTGCTTGATGCCGCGGACGATCTCCTCGACCGGGACGCCCCAGGTCTGCGGCATCTCGCCGCCGAACTGGTTGAACATGTCCTGCAGCGGCTGCGGCACCGAGGACGAGCCGTGCATCACCAGATGCGTGTTCGGCAGGCGGCTGTGGATCTCCTCGACCACGCGCATCGCCAGGATCTCGCCGTCGGGCCGCCGCGTGAACTTGTAGGCGCCGTGCGAGGTGCCCATCGCGATCGCGAGCGCATCGACCTTGGTGGCGCGGACGAAATCGACCGCCTGGTCCGGATCGGTGAGCAGCTGATCATGACTCAGCTTGCCCTCGACGCCATGGCCGTCCTCCTGCTCGCCGCCGCCATGCTCGAGCGAGCCGAGCACGCCGAGCTCGCCTTCGACCGACGCGCCGACCCAGTGCGCCATCTCGACGACCCTGCGGGTGATATCGACATTGTAGTCGTAGTCGGCTGCGGTCTTGGCGTCGGCCTTGAGCGAGCCGTCCATCATGACGGAGGTGAAGCCGTAGCGGATCGCGGTGGCGCAGGTCGCCTCTTCATTGCCGTGATCGAGATGCAGGCAGAGCGGAATCTGCGGATGCATCTCCTCGAGCGCGTCGATCATCTTCGCCAGCATGATGTCGTTGGCATAGGAGCGCGCGCCGCGCGAGGCCTGGATGATGACAGGTGCATCGCAGGAAGCCGCCGCCTCCATGATGGCGAGTCCCTGCTCCATATTGTTGATGTTGAAGGCCGGAACGCCATAGCCGCGTTCGGCGGCGTGGTCCAGCAACTGCCTCAGGGTTATCCGCGCCATGGTGGCGTCCTCCTTTCAATTCGCTCGTTGAATGAGCTGTTTTGCTGCAGCAGCGATTGCCGCGGGCGTGATGCCGAATTCGCGGTAGAGCACGTCGGCCGGCGCGGAAGCGCCGAAGCCGGCCATGCCGACGAATGCACCGTCGTCTCCGAGCCAACGCGTCCAGTCGCCCTCGACCGCAGCCTCCACGCCGACGCGCGGGGCGCTGCCCAGCACCTGGGCGCGATAGTCGCTCGGCTGCTGGCGGAACAGGTCGAAGCACGGGGCCGAGACGACCGCGGCCTGTACCCCGTCTTCCGCCAGCAGCTTTGCGGCTTCGAGCGCGATCGCCACCTCCGAACCCGTTGCAATCAGGGTGACGTCACGCGCGAAGGCCGGCTCGACCAGAACGTAGGCGCCGAGCGCGACCTGGTTGTCCTTGCTGCCGTCGCGAACCGTCGGCAGCGCCTGCCGCGACAGGCAGAGGATCGACGGCGAGGTCTCTGCCTTCAGCGCGCAGTCCCACGCTTCCGCGGTCTCGACCGCATCGGCCGGACGGAACACCAGGACGTTTGGGATCGCGCGCAGCGCCGCCAGATGCTCGACCGGCTGATGGGTCGGCCCGTCCTCGCCGAGCCCGATCGAGTCATGGGTCATCACATGGACGACGCGGATCCCCATCAGCGCAGCAAGGCGGATCGCCGGCCGGCTGTAATCGGCAAAGCTGAGGAAGGTGCCGCCATAGGGAATGAACCCGCCGTGCAGGGCGATGCCGTTCATCGCCGCGGCCATGCCGTGTTCGCGAATGCCGTAGTGGATGTAGCTGCCGTCGAGCGTTTCCGGCCGCACCGAAACCTGCGACTTCGCCAGCGTCAGATTGGAGTGCGTGAGGTCGGCCGAGCCGCCCAGCAAATTGGGCAACGCATCCGCGATCACGTCGATGACCTGCTGCGAAGCCTGTCGCGTGGCGAGCTTCGGCCGCTCGGTCGCGAACCGCTCCAGCAGCTTTGCCATCGCCTCGGCATAGGCGCAGGGCAATTTCCGGTTCAGCGCGTCATGGAACGGAGACCGCTCGGCCCTGTCGCCTTTGCAGGCGCTGCGCGAACGCTCGATCCAGGCCCGCCGCGCGTCGCGGCCCCGGCCGCCGAGCTCGCGCCACTCCGCCTGCACCGCATCGGGGATTTCGAATGCCGGATACGGCCAGCGCAGCGCGGCACGGGTCTTCGCCACCTCATCGGCACCGAGCGGCGCGCCATGCACCTTTTCGCTACCCTGCCGGTTCGGCGCACCGAACCCGATCACCGTCCGGCAGGCGATCAACGACGGACGATCGCTCGATCGCGCCTGCCTGATCGCCGCGGTAATCGCCTGCGGATCGTGGCCGTCGATGCGGTTGACGTTCCAGCCGCTGGCCTTGAACCGCGCTGCCTGGTCGTCCGAACAGGACAGCGACGTGACGCCGTCGATCGAGATATGATTGTCGTCGAACAGCACGATCAAGCGGTTCAGCCGCAAATGGCCGGCCAGCGAGATCGCCTCATGGCTGATGCCTTCCATCAGGCAGCCATCGCCGGCGATCACATAGGTGTAGTGGTCGACGAGGTCGTCGCCGAAGCGCGCGTTCATCAGCCGTTCGGCAAGCGCCATGCCGACCGCGGTCGCAACCCCCTGCCCGAGCGGCCCGGTCGTGGTCTCGACACCCGGGGTGTGGCCGTACTCGGGATGGCCCGGGGTCTTCGATCCCCACTGCCGGAATGCCTTGAGCTGATCGAGCGTCATGCTCTCGTAGCCCGTCAGATAGAGCAGCGCGTAGAGCAGCATCGAGCCGTGCCCCGCCGACAGCACGAAGCGGTCGCGGTCGGGCCAAGCCGGATCGGCCGGGTCGAACTTCAGGAACTCAGTGAACAGCACGGTCGCGACATCGGCCATGCCCATCGGCATGCCGGGGTGGCCGGATTTCGCCTGCTCGACCGCGTCAACGGCGAGGAAGCGGATGGCGTTCGCCATCTCGTCGTGGCTGATTTCGGGGCGGCTGGCAACGGACGCAAGTGCGGTCATATCGTTCGCCTCTTTCGTTCGATCAGTTGCAGGATCAGCGGGGTCAGGATGAGCTGCATCGCGAGGTCGAGCTTGGCGCCGTGCACCACGATCGAATTGGCGCGCGACATGAAGCTGTTCGGGATCATCGAGAGCAGATAGGGGAAGTCGATGCCGCGCGGGTTCTTCAAGCGGATCACGACCATCGATTCATCCGGCGTCGGGATCCAGCGCGCGATGAAAGGGTTCGACGTATCGACGGTCGGCACGCGCTGGAAGTTGATGTCGGTCTCGGTGAATTGCGGACAGATGTAGTTCACGTAGTCCGGCATGCGGCGCAGGATGGTGTCGGTCACCGCCTCGGTGGAGTAGCCGCGATGGCTGCGGTCGCGATGCAGCTTCTGAATCCATTCGAGGTTGATGACCGGCACGACGCCGATCTTGAGGTCGGCATGCTGCGCGACATTCACCTTGTCGGTGACCACGGCGCCGTGCAGGCCCTCGTAGAACAGGAGATCGGAATTCTCCGGCAGCGCCTCCCATGCGGTGAAGGTGCCGGGCTTGGCGCCGTAGAGCCGCGCCTCCTCCTCGTCGTGCACGTAGTGCCGCGTGGTTCCGGTGCCGGTCTCGGCATAGTCGCTGAACAGCTTCTCCAGCTCCTCGAACAAATTGGTCTCGGGGCTGAAATGGCTGAAGTGCTTGTTGCCGTGCTCGGCCCTCTCCGCCATCAGGCTGCGCATCTCGGCGCGGTCGTAGCGGTGGAACGCGTCGCCCTCGATATAGGCGGCGACCACGTTCTCGCGGCGGAAGATGTTCTCGAACGTCTTCTTCACCGAGGTGGTGCCGGCCCCGGAGGAGCCGGTGATCGAGATGATGGGATGTCGACGTGACATGCGGTCCTCCTCAGCGGAACAGGCCGCGCCGCGCGAACAGCGGGGCATCGCTGCTTTCGAACAACGGCTCGACGGTCAGGTGGATCGCATCGACGTCGCGCACGGCACGCGCCGATCCCATGATCAGCGGCACGCGCTGATGCGGCGTGCGTGCCGACAGTTCGAGAATGCGCGACCGGCCGTTCGACGCCGCGCCGCCCGCCCATTCCATGATCAGTGCGATGGGATGCGCCTCGTACAGCAGACGCAACCGGCCTTCGCGGTAGCCCTGGCGCGCATCCGCCGGATACAGGAACACGCCGCCGCGCATCAGGATGCGGTAGGCTTCAGCGACCAGCGAGCCGATCCAGCGCATGTTGAAGTCCTGCCCGCGCTCGCCGTTCACTCCGGCGAGGCAATCGTCGATGTAGCTGCGCACCGGGCCGCTCCAGTGCCGCCGGTTCGAGGCATTGATGGCGAATTCCGACGCGTCCTGCGGCACGCGCAGATCGCGCGCGGTCAGGACGAACTCGCCACTTCGCGGGTCCAGCGTGAAGCAGTCGACGCACTGGTCGATCGCCAGCACCAGCACGGTCTGTGGACCGTAGATGAAACAGCCGGCGGCACATTGCGCCGTGCCGGGCTCGAAGAAGGTCGAGATGACGTCGTTTCCTTTCGGCCGGATCGAGAAGATCGTGCCGATCGAGATGTTATTTTCGAGATTGGCGGATCCATCGAGCGGATCGATCGCGACACAGAGCGGCGCGTCGGGATCGAGCGTCTCAGGCAGTTCGACCTCCTCCGACAGCACTGCGGCGACCGGCGCGGTGCGCAGCGCGTTCCGCATCAGATCGTCGGCGACGATGTCGATGGTCTTCTGGCGGTCGCCGTCGGGATTGACGCCGCCGCTCTCGCCGCCGACTCCGGCGAGCGGCCCGGCGGCAATGATGCGCGAGAGCTCGATCGCCGCACGCGCAAGGGCTTCGATCACCACAACGGTCGCGGCGCGCAACGGGTTGTGCTGCGCGGGCCACTCCAGATGGGCATGCAATGCTGGACGAATCTCCACCGGCCTCTCCCTATGATCGCGCCCTCTGTCCCGAGGCTTCGAGAGGCGACCTCAGGGGAGTCGCCTTCGCCCTATCAACGCGCGAATTGCCCAATTAGGGAAATTTTATTATCTTTGGTCCGAGCAAAGTATTTCTTATGGAGCTTGTCATGGCCGGCAACTTCTCGCGGGATCTCACCATCCGCCAGCTGCGCGCACTGTCGACCCTGCACGAGGCAGGCTCGATCACGTCCGCCGCCAACCGGTTGAACCTGACGCAGCCCGCGGTGACATTGCAGCTCCGCAACCTGCAGGCGCTCGCAGGGTTGCCGCTGATCCAGCGCACCGGCGACGGCATGGCGCTGACGGATGCCGGCGCGCATGTGCTGACGCTGGTCGAGCGGATCGAGGCGGCGCTGAAGGATTGCGAGCAGTCGCTCGACATGATCGCCGGCCGCAGCGGCGGCCGCGTCGCGATGGGCGCGGTCTCCACCGCGAAATACTTCGTGCCGTTCGCGATCGCGGCGTTCTCGCGCCGCTTTCCCAAGATCGAGGTCACGCTCAGGATCGGCAACCGCGAGGAGATTCGCGACGCGCTGCGCGGCTATGATCTCGACATCGCGGTAATGGGCCGGCCGCCGGCCGACGTCGAGGTCGAGATGAAGCCGCTCGGCCGGCATCCGCACTTCATCGTCGCCGCGCCCGATCATCGGCTGGCGCGGCGGCGGCACGTCGCCCCATCGGAGCTCGCCAACGAAACCTTCATCACTCGCGAGCAAGGATCGGGCACGCGGATGTTGATGCAGCAGTATTTCGAACGGGGCGGGCTGGAGCCGAAACTCGGCATGGCGATGGACAGCAACGAGACCATCAAGCAGGCGGTGATGGCCGGGCTCGGCATCGCCTTCATCTCCCAGCACACGGTGTTCCATGAGCTGGAGGACGGCCGGCTGGTGGTGCTCAAGGTGAAGGGCCTGCCGATCGTCCGGCAGTGGCACGCGATCAGGCGCGCCGACAAGATCCTGCTGCCGCCCGCGCAGGCCATGCTGGATTTCCTCGGCAAGGAGGGCTGGCGCTATCTGCCGAATTCAAACTAGCGCCCGGGCGACGTCGCAACGCCCGATCGAGCCAGAAAATCGAGGTGGCGCCGTATGTTAGGCATTGAAGTTCCGCGAAACGCATGTCACATCTTGACTGCGGTCACCCGGCGGACCGCACCCTGCGAGGGAGGTTGAACTGCAGAACCAGTCCCCGCCGACGCCCGACTTCAAGGCGTTATTCGAGGCGGCGCCCGGCCTTTATCTGGTGCTGACGCAGCCCGACTTCCGCATCGTGGCAGTGAGCGACGCCTATCTGCGCGCCACCAAGACCGAGCGCGCCGCGATCCTCGGGCGCGGGCTGTTTGAGGTGTTTCCCGACAATCCGGACGATCCGACCGCCGACGGCGTGCGGAACCTGCGCGCCTCGCTCGAGCGCGTGGTTCAGTTCCGCCGCCCCGACACCATGACGGTGCAGAAATACGATATCCGCAAGCCCGAGTCGGAGGGCGGCGGCTTCGAGGAACGCTACTGGAGCCCGCGCAATTCGCCTGTATTGGCGCCGAACGGGCAGTTCACCTACATCATCCATCGGGTCGAAGACGTCACCAGCTTCATCCAGCTGAAGCAGCGCGGTGCCGAGCAGGACCAGCTGACCGACCGGCTGCGCGAGCGCACCGAGCAGATGGAAGCGGAAATCTTCATGCGCGCCCGCGAGGTCGAGGCCGCCCGCGAACAGCTCGAAGCCGAGCAAAAGCTCCGCCAGGTGCAGAAAATGGAGGCCGTCGGGCACCTCTCCGGCGGCATCGCTCACGACTTCAACAATATCCTGACCGTCATCACCGGCCTGATCGACATCCTCGCGGAAGCCGTTGAACATGATCCGGCGCTGTCGTCTGTCGCCAAGATGATCACCGATGCGGCGTTTCGCGGTGCAGAAGTGACCAAGCACCTGCTGGCCTTCTCGCGGCTGCAGCCGCTGCAACCGCGTGAAGCGAATCTCAACACGCTGGTGCAGGACACCGCGCGGCTGCTGCGCCCCTCGCTTGGCGAGCAGATCGAGATCGATACCGCGCTCGAGCCCGATGCCTGGTCGGCCTTCATCGATCCGAACCACATGGCGACCGCGCTGCTCAATCTCGCGGTCAATGCCCGCGATGCGATGCCCGATGGCGGCAAGCTGATGCTGGAGACCAGCAACGTCATCCTCGACGAGGTTTATGCCGTCGCCAACCCCGACGTGCGGGCGGGTGAATATGTGATGGTCGCGGTCAGCGACACCGGCGGGGGCATCCCGGCGGGGATCCGCGACAAGGTGTTCGAGCCGTTCTTCACCACCAAGGACACCGGCAAGGGCACCGGCCTCGGGCTCAGCATGGTGTACGGCTTCATCAAGCAGTCCAACGGACACCTCAAGATCTATTCCGAAGAGGGCCACGGCACCTCGATCAAGCTCTATCTGCCGCGCAGCAGCGGCGACATGATCGACGTCGAGCCGCCTCCTCCGGTCGACACCCGCGGCGGCAATGAATCCATCCTGGTCGTCGAGGACGATCCGCTGGTGCGCAATTACGTCAGCGCCCAGCTCGAGCAGCTTGGCTATCACACCATGGTCACCGCCAACGGCCCGGAAGCACTGGCTGCGGTCGACAACGGGTTCGTCTGCGACGTGCTGTTCACCGACGTCATCATGTCCGGCGGCATGAACGGCCGGCAGGTCGCCGACGCCGTGATCGCCAAACTGCCCTCGGTGCGCGTGCTCTTCACCTCCGGCTACACCGAGGACGCGATCATCCACCACGGCCGTCTCGACCCGGATGTGACGCTGCTGCCGAAGCCCTATCGCAAGTCCGATCTCGCGCGGATGATCCGGCAGGTGCTGGCCCAGCCGCCGGCGGCGGCAATGGGCAAGTGACGCAGGGCCGGCGTCACGCCTCTCCGTTCTGCTTCTTGATCTGGTCGGCCGGCACGGCGCATCCGGACAAGAACAGTGCCGCGCAGGCCTTGGCGCGGGCCTCGATCTGCGCCCGCGACGGCGGCGGCCTGTGGCCGTACATCACGTCGCGTTGCGGCTGGAACACGAGCATGCCGAGCAGCATGCCCGCAGCGGCCTGCGCGTCGTCCACGGCGATCCGTCCCCTCCGCTGCTGCACGCCGAGCCACGCAGCGAGCGCGCCAAGCGTCCGCTGCATCGCCTTCTCGTAGAACATCTCGGCGATGTCGGGAAATTTGTCGCTGTCGGCCAGGATGATGCGCTGAAGCGCGATGACCTCGGCATCGAGGATCAGCTCGCCACAGGTCGAGAGTGCGGCCTCCAGTGCCGCCGCGATATCGCGGCCGTCGCAGGCGCCGAGATTTACGGCCGATATGAATCGGTCCATCCGGTCCGTCACCGTGCCCTCGAACAGCGCCAGCTTGGTCGGGATCAGCCGATAGAGGGTCTTGGTGGAGACGCCGGCGCGGCAGGCCACGTCGGCGATGTTGGCCGCAGCAAAGCCGCGCTCGGAGAACTCGCGCCGCGCGGCGTCATAGACCAGCGCGCGCGTCTCGTCGTCGGAACGCAGCTGCGGCCGCCCCCGGCCGCGCCGCGCCGGCGCGCCTTGCTCAGTCTGATCCTTGCCATTCCGGTTCATCCGCGAGCCATGCTTTTAAATGATGCCTGTCATTCTATTGACACTCCCAATATGGGCTCTATTTTGGAAAACATCAAGTTTCCTAATTAACCCTGCCGGCATCGGCCGAAATTAGCAAGATTTTCCAGCAGGATAGAACGGATCAGGGAGCACTGCCATGAGCCAGCATGAGACATCATTCAAGGCCGAGAGCCAAGTTCCGGCCGAGACCGCCAGGCAATTGATCGCACATCCGGAGGCCGCCAGGCCGCCCGCCGCCAAGGGCAGGCTTCGCCGCCTCCTGCTGGCCGGCGCGGCGCTCGCCGTCCTTTCGGGCGGCGCCTGGTACGGCTGGGACTACTGGACGGTCGGCCGCTTCCAGGTCTCGACCGACGACGCCTATGTCAAGGCCGACAACACGACGATCGCGCCAAAAGTCTCCGGCTATCTCAGCGCGGTGCTGGTGGGCGACAATGAGCATGTGCGCGCCGGCCAGATGCTGGCGCGGATCGACGATCGCGATTTCAGGGTCGCGCTGGATCAGGCCAAGGCCGATGTTGCCGCCGCCGAAGCCGCGATCGCCAGCAAGCATGCGCAGCTCGATGTGCAGCAGTCGGTGATCGAAGCGGCACGTGCGACCCTCGCCGTCGACACCGCGACGCAGACCTTCGCCGAGCAGGAGAACAAGCGCTACACCGACCTCGCCGGCACCGGCTTCGGCAGCGTGCAGAACGCGCAGCAGGCGCAGTCGCGCTACGCCAGCGCACAGGCCGCCGTCGCCCGCGATACCGCGAACCTCGCCTCCGCGCTCCGCCAAGTGGAGCTGCTCAAGGCCGACATTGCACAGGCGGTCGCGTCGCAGGCGCGCGCAACCGCGCTCCAGCATCAGGCCGAGTTGAACCTCGGCTACACCACCATATCAGCCCCGATCGACGGCGTGGTCGGCAACCGCACCCTGCGCACCGGCCAGTTTGTCCAGGCCGGCACGCAGCTGATGTCGCTGGTGCCCGCCACCGGCGCCTATGTGATCGCGAACTACAAGGAGACGCAGCTCACCAATGTCCGCAAGGGTCAGCCGGTCGAGATCGCCGTCGACATGTTCCCCGGACAGGTGGTGCGCGGCCATGTCGACAGTCTCGCGCCCGCCAGCGGCCAGGAATTCGCACTGCTGCCGCCCGACAATGCGACCGGCAACTTCACCAAGGTGGTGCAGCGCATCCCGGTGAAGATCGCGCTCGACGCGACGGCGGTCGAATTGCGGCCCGGCATGTCGGTCATCCCGACCATCGCAACCTTGTCGCAACCTGGCGAGGCGCCGCGCTCCGGCGCCTCTCCCAAGCTCGCTGTCGCCTCCTTCAAATAGGTGATGTCATGTCCGATCTCGCGCTCTCCTCCCCGGCTGCCGCGCCCCGCGCGGCACCCGCAGTGGTCGATCCCAACCGCGCCAGCATGGCCGTCTGGATCTCCATCGTCGCTGCCATGATCGGCGCGTTCATGGCGATCCTCAACATCCAAATCACCAACGCCTCGCTGCTCAACATTGAGGGCGGCATCGGAACCGGCGTCGACAACGGCTCCTGGATCTCGACCTCCTATCTGATCGGCGAGATCGTGGTGATCCCGCTGACCGACTATCTCAGCCGGGTGTTTTCCTTCCGCAAGATCATCATCGGCTTCGCCACCCTGTTTGCGATCTTCTCGGTCGCCTGTGCCTTCACCCACGACCTGCCCTCGATGATCGCGATGCGCGGCTTGCAGGGTTTCTTCGGCGGCGTGCTGATCCCGATGGCCTTCACGCTGGTCTTCACCAAGCTGCCGAAGGCCCAGCAGCCGGTCGGCCTTGCCATGTTCGCGCTCGCCGTGACCTTCGCCCCCGCGATCGGCCCGACCATCGGCGGCTACCTCACCGAGAATTACGGCTGGCAGACCATCTTCTTCGTCAACGTGATCCCGACCGCGGTGATGGTCATCACGCTCTGCTTCACGCTGGAACGCCAGCCGATGCAGCTGCATCTGCTGCGCGAGGGCGACTGGCTCGGCATCGCCACGATGGCGATCGGCCTGTCGTCGCTGCAGGCCGTGCTCGAGGAAGGCAACAAGAACGACTGGTTCGGCTCGCCCTTCATCGTCAAGCTCGCGGTGATCGCCGCCGTCAGCCTCACTCTGTTCGTCTGGATCGAGCTCGTCGTCGAAAAGCCGCTGATCCGGCTGCGCCTCCTGACCCAGCGCAGCTTCGGCTTCGGCACCATCTCGGCGGTGTTCGTCGGCTTCGCGTTGTTCGGCTCGGTCTACCTGCTGCCGGCCTATCTCGGCCAGGTGCAGCGCTACAACGCCGAGCAGATCGGCCAGGTGCTGGCCTGGACCGGCCTGCCGCAGCTGATCCTGATCCCGCTGGTGCCGAAGCTGATGCAACGTTTCGATCCGCGCTTCATCGCCTTCACCGGCATGATCCTGTTCGCGGTCTCCTCCTTCATGAACATCGCGATGTCGCTCGATTACTCCGGTGACCAGTTCTTCGTCCCGAACATCGTCCGTGCAATCGGCCAGGCGATCATGCTGGCCCCGCTGTCGGCGGTCAGCCTCGGCAGCGTCGCCCCGCAGGATGCCGCGGCGGCCTCCGGCATCTCCAACATGATGCGCAATCTCGGCGGCGCGATCGGCACGGCGCTGCTCGCCACCATCGTCACCAAGCGCGAGCAGTTCCACTCCAACATCATCGGCCAGTCGGTCGACCTCGGCCGCGAGGAAGTGCGCACCCGGATCGCCGAGGTGACCAATTACTTCCTCAGCCACGGCATCTCCGATCCGGCGACCGCGCATCATCAGGCGATCGTGGCGCTCGGCAATATCGTGAAGCGCCAGGCCCTGGTGCTTGGTTTCAGCGACACCTTTGCCGTGATCGGCATCGTGCTGGTGTTCGCCGCGATTGCGATCCTCTTGACCGGCAAGCCGAAGAACGCCGCCGGCGGCGGCGCGGCGCATTGATCTGTCGGGCGGCGGCCGCGGGCCGTCGCCCTCCCCTTTTACTTGTCAGCTTGCCTCGCGCAGCTTGAAGCGCTGGATCTTCCCGGTCTGGGTCTTCGGCAGCGCCTCGACGAAGGCGATCGCGCGGGGATATTTGTACGGCGCGATCGTCGCCTTGACGTGATCCTGTAGCAGCTTGACCTCGACCTCGTCGCAGCGCGCGCCCTGCTTCAGCACGATGAACGCCGAGACGATCTGCCCCCGCTCCTCGTCGGGTGCGCCGATCACGGCGCACTCCGCGACATCGGGATGGCCGAGCAGCGCGGCCTCCACCTCGGGACCGGCGATGTTGTAGCCCGCCGAGATGATCATGTCGTCGGCCCGTGCCACGAAGGACAGCCGGCCGTTCTCGTCCCTGACGAAGGCATCGCCGGTGATGTTCCAGCCGTCGCGGACATATTTGGTCTGCCGGGAGTCGGCGAGATAGCGGCAGCCGGTCGGACCGCGAACCGCCAGCTTGCCGACCTGGCCCGCCGGCAGCTCGTTCATGTCTTCGTCGACGATCTTCGCCTCGTAGCCGGTGACAGGCGTGCCCGTGGTGCCGCCGACGGCGCTGCCGGTGCGGTTGGTGATGAAGATGTGCAGCAGTTCAGTGCTGCCGATGCCGTCGAGGATCGGCTTGCCGGTCTTCCTGGTCCAGCTCTCGAACACCGGCGCCGGCAGCGTCTCGCCGGCCGAGACCGCGAGCCGCAGCGACGACAGATCGGCGCCCTTGTCCATCGCGGCCATCATCGCGCGATAGGCGGTCGGCGCGGTGAAGCAGATCGTCGCCTTGTAGGTTTCGATGATCCGGATCATCTCGCTCGGCGCCGCGTTCTCCAGCAGCGTCGCGGTGGCGCCGAAGCGCAGCGGGAAGATCGCGAGACCGCCGAGGCCGAATGTGAACGCAAGCGGCGGCGAGCCGACGAACACGTCGTCGGGTGTGACCTTGAGCACTTCCTTCGCATAGCCGTCGGCAACGATCAGGAGATCGCGGTGGAAGTGCATGGTCGCCTTGGGCTCGCCCGTCGTGCCCGACGTGAAGCCCAGCAGCGCGACGTCGTCGCGGCCGGTCTTCACCGCATCGAACTTGACCGGCTTGTTCAGCGCGATCCGGTCGAGCTCGGCGTCGTGGTTCTGCGTGCCGTCGAAATTGACGACCTGCTTGAGGAATTTGCTGGTCTTGGCGCAGGCCACCAGTTCATCCGCGATGCGGCTGTCGGTTAGCGCCAGCGAAATCTCGGCCTTGTCGACGATCTTGGCCAGTTCGCCGGCGCGCAGCATCGGCATGGTGTTGACGACGACGGCACCGGCCTTGGTCGCAGCGAGCCAGGCCGCGACCAGCGCCGGGTTGTTGCCCGAGCGGATCAGCACGCGATTGCCGGGCTTGACGCCGTAATTCTCCACCAGCGCGTGCGCCAGGCGGTTCGACCAATCGGTCAATTCCTTGTAGGTGCGCTGACGGCCATTGCCGATCAACGCGATGCGATCGCCCATCCCCTGCTCGACGATGCGGTCGGTCAGCTCGACCGCGGCGTTGAGATAATCCGGATATTGAAACTCCGGCCGGTCGAGCAGCAGCTGCGGCCATTGCGCTGATGGCGGCAGGTTGCGCCGCGCGAAATCGTCGACATGCCCGGATGGGCCGAGCCCGGGAAATTCACCTGACATTCGATTGCCCCTCGCTTTCCATCCAGAAAGGCCAAGACCAACGTCGAGAAGAACAAGGACGCCCGGCAGCGTTCCAATCGCCAATCATTTTATACTTAAAATAATTCGGCGCAAGCCTGGAAATCGCGCGGCAATCGCCGGCCGATCCTTCAGAACCTCAGATTTGCGTAAGCTGCTTCAGCCGCGCGACCATCGCCGAGCCCGGGTCGGCGAGCGGCGCGATCGCGGTGAAATGATTGGCGTCCGGCACAACGCCGAACCGCGTTGCGACGCCCGCTTTGCCCCAGACATCGACGATGGTCCGGCTCTGCCGGTGATATTCCGCGCTCTCGGCGCCGCCGACGACGGCATCGAGCGTCGCGCCTGCAGGCGGCGTCCAGGACAGCGGGCTCGCCGCACGTGCTGCGGCGCGGTCGAGGCCAAGCGCCTTGTTGATGGAGGTGCCGACCAATGGCTCAAGCTCGAACAGGCCGGAGATCGCGTAAGCAGCCCTGACCAGGTCCTTCGGCAGCGACCCATCATAGGCCGGCCAATCGGTCGCGAGCATGCATGCGGCAAGATGTCCGCCTGCGGAGTGTCCCGACACGACCAGCGGCCGGCAGAGTCTGGCCAGTTCGCGGCACGCCGCACGCATCTCGCCGATGATGTCGCCGACCGTGACATTGGGACAGAGATCGTAGCTCGGCACCGCGACGCCGATGCCGTGACCATTGAGCCCTCGCGCGCAGTGGCTCGATGATGAGCCGTCGAGCGCCTGCCAGTAGCCGCCATGGATGAAGACCACGAGCGGGCCGTCACGATCGCCTTCGAACAGGTCGATGACGTTGCGGCTGCCCGGACCATAGGTCAGCCGCCGCGGCGGATGCTGCTCGCGATAGGCCGCGGAGTCCCTCGCCCAGCCGGCCATCAGCGCCGGATTTTCCGGCACCCGCGCCCGGTTGTTGTATTCGACCTCGTAATCGACCTCGGTCACGGCTTTAAGCGCTCCTTGCCTTGGCGGAGCGCTGCGCCGAGCCCTTGGCCTTGGCGAGCAGCCGCATAAGTTCGCGGATATCCTTCGGCGAGAGGTCGCCGAAGATATCGGCGATCCACTTCTCGTGCTCGGCGGCCATCTTGCGGAATTCGGCGCGGCCGAGCTTTGTGAGCCGGATGAACTGCACGCGACGGTCCGTCTCCGAGGTGCGGCGATCGAGATGGCCTGATTCAACCAGGCGCTCGACCAGCCCGGTGACGTTGCCGTTGGATACCATCATCCGCTTCGACAGGTCCGACAGCGTCATGCCGTCGGACACCTTGTCGAGCTGGGCCATCAGATCGAAGCGCGGCAGCGTGACGTCGAACTTCTCGCGCAGCCGGCTGCGCACCTCGCCTTCGATCAGCGTGGTGCAGGTCAAGAGGCGCAGCCACAGCCTGAGCTCGGTGCCGTGGTCGTCGGGCAGTTCGACGGCTTTGGTTTCGGAATCGAGGATCATGCGGCGATCGTGCCTCCGCGGAGGGTTCCGGTCGGACCAATTGCTTTGAGCTTCAAGCAATTCGCGGCGCCCCGCAAGGACAATTGCGAATCGTGCCGGACGCGCCTGGGCAATCCTGCAATTTCTTTAAACTTCAAGCAATTGGCGCGGCGCTTGCATGTGCAGCGCCTGCATGATGCGCGACGATCGCCCTGACGCGATGCCACATCGCTTGCGGCGATTGCACGCGTCAGACTAAGCTGAGGCCAATTGGGCTGAAGCCGAAAACATCAAGGCAGTGGTCGGGGGAGAGACATGAAACAATTGACGAAGCTCGCGGGATTGGCGGCGCTGCTGGGTGTCGCCGTCACCCCGGCAACCGCACAGGAGAAGATCAAGATCGGCGTGCTGGTCACAACGTCGGGCCCGGCCGCGGCGCTCGGCCAACAGGTCCGCGACGGCTTTGCGCTCGCGATCAAGGACCTCGGCGGCAAGATGGCCGGCCGCGATGTCGAGATCGTCAACGCCGACGACGAACTGAAGCCCGACGGCGCGGTGGTCAAGGTGCGCGGCCTGCTCGAGCGCGACAAGGTCGATTTCGTGGTCGGCCCGATCTTCTCCAACATCCTGCAGGCGATCCACCGCCCGGTCACCGACAGCAAGACCTTCCTGATCAGCCCGAACGCAGGCCCCTCCAGCTATGCCGGCAAGGAGTGCAACCCGTTCTTCTATGTGACGTCGTACCAGAATGACCAGGTGCATGAGATCCTCGGCAAGGTGGCGCAGGACCGCGGCTACAAGCGCGTCTATCTGCTGGTGCCGAACTATCAGGCCGGCCGCGACTCCGTCGCCGGCTTCAAGCTCGACTACAAGGGCGAAATCGTCGAGGAATCCTACACGCCGCTGAACACGCTGGATTTCCAGCCCGAATTGTCCAAGATTGCCGCGCTGAAGCCGGACGCGCTGTTCACCTTCATGCCGGGCGGCATGGGCGTTAATCTCGTGAAGCAGTACAAGCAGGCCGGCGCCACCGTGCCGGTGCTCTCCGCCTTCACCGTCGACGAATCCACCCTGCCCGCGCAGCAGGACGCAGCGGTCGGCATGTTCGGCGGGGCGAACTGGGCCCCGAACCTCGACAATCCCCAAAGCAAGAAGTTCGTCGCGGCTTATGAAGCCGCCTACAACGGCGTGCCCGGCACCTATGCCATGCAGGCCTATGACGCAGCGTTGTTGATCGACAGCGCGGTGAAAGCCGTGAAGGGCGATCTCTCCAACAAGGACGCCGTCGCGGCTGCGCTGAAGAAGGCCGACTTCACCTCGCTGCGCGGTAACTTCAAGTTCAGCAACAACGGCTATCCGATCCAGGATTTCTACCTCACCAAGGTCGCGAAGCGGCCGGACGGCAAATTCCAGACCGAGATCGTCGAGAAGGTGTTTTCGAATTATGGCGATCGCTACGCCAAGGACTGCGCGGCAAAGTAGATCATAGGAGCAAGCATGAGCATGAAAGACGAGATTGCGGGCATCACCCGCGCCAATGAAGGCATGCAGGGCATTTCCTGGAGCATCCTTGGCCAGACCTACGTGCCGAAGAGCCGCACCGAGCATTCATTCTCCTGGCACGCCACCTTCCCGCCGGGCACCTTCGTTCCTCCGCATATCCACCCCGACCAGGACGAGTACCTCTATATCCTCGAGGGCAAGCTCGACTTCATGCTCGACGGTGCCGACGAATCCGCAACTCCTGGCGATCTGGTTCGGCTGCCGATGGGCAAGCCGCACGGCATCTTCAACAAGTCGCAGCAGCCCGCTAAGACGCTGTTCTGGGTGTCGCCGACGCGGAGGCTCTACGACCTGTTCTGGGCGATCCACAACATGAAGGAACAGAACCCGGACGACGTGGTGCGGCTCGCCGCCGAGCACAACATCCACTTCCTGCCGCCGCCGCCGGCGTAGCTTATTCCGTCATTGCGAGCGAAGCGAAGCAATCCATATTTCCGCGATCGCGGAACGATGGATTGCTTCGTCGCTTTGCTCCTCGCAATGACGGTGTTGAGATGGCCTGCCGGACGTCTCCTCCTGCAAAGGACCTACTGCCGCGCCACCACGCGCGCGGCAAAGCCGGCCTTGGCCGCATAGCCGCGGACGATCGCCTCGCGCGCCTCATAATTGAGGATGGTGTCGACGTCGGTAAAGCCCTGCGGCGCGAGCTGCTCGACGGCGTCGATCACGCCCTCCGGCCCGCCGCGGCGGTTGGAGGCGACGATGTCGGCGGTCATCGGCAGCCGCTGCCGCTCATAGGCCGCCAGCGCCTGGCGCGGGTGCTCCGATCGCGCCAGCAGGTCGGCCAGGCTGCGCGCATCGAGAATGGCTTGAGAGGCGCCGTTCGAGCCGACCGGATACATCGGATGCGCGGCGTCGCCGAGCAGCGTGACCCGGCCACTCGACCAATACGGCAAGGGATCGCGGTCGCAGCACGGATACTCCCAGAATTCCGGCGTCGCGTTTATCAGTCCGGTAAAGTCGACCTGCGGGATCGTGAAACCAGTGACATAGGGCATCATCTCGTCGCGCCGGCCGAGATTGGACCAGCCCTCGCGGCGCGGCGGCGGCGAGGTGCCGTCGCCGATCCGCACCAGCACCGCCCAGTTGGTGAGGCGGCTTGCCGGGCTCGAGCCCGGCGCGATCGGATAGATCACGGCCTTGGCGTTCAGGCCGCCGGCGATGATCATCGAGCGCCCGGTCAGGAACGCTGGCCAGTCGGTCGCGCCGCGCCACAGCATCAGGCCGTTCCAGCACGGCCCGCCCTCGTCCGGAAACAGCGTCTGCCGCACTTTCGAATGGATGCCGTCGGCGCCAATCAGGATGTCGCCGCGCGCGGTATGCACATGGGCGCCGCTGCGATCGAAGAAATAGGCCGAGACGCCGCCCTCATCCTGGGTGAAGGAGCCGAGCCGGCAGCCGGTGTGGATCGCATCCGCGCCGAGCCGGTCGATCACGGCCTGATGGATCACGCTTTGCAGGCGGCCGCGATGGATCGAGAATTGCGGCACGTCGTGGCCGGCATCGAGCCCGCGCTTCTCGTGCCAGACCTGCTGGCCATGTCGCGTCAGATAGAACAGCTCATAGGTGCGGATCGCCACCTCGTCGAGCTTGTCGAGCAAACCAAGCCCCGCCAGCTCGCGGATCGCATGGGGCAATGTGTTGATGCCGACGCCGAGCTCGCGGATCGTCTCGGACTGCTCGTACAGCTCGCAAGCGATGCCGCGCGAGCGCAGCATCAGCGCAGTGGTGAGGCCTCCGATTCCGCCTCCGACGATAATCGCCTTCATCGTCCTCACCTCCACTCACAACAGGACGCTTCTACGCTTTGGGCTAAGGTCGCATGCCCCGTTGTCCGGCCGCAAGCGGGTTTGCGGCCCGGGACGAGGACTGGCCAACGACGATTGGGCTTAGCCTTAACATTGCTTCAGCGTACCCCAATCTATCCCCGTCACCCTGAGGCGCTCGCGCAGCGAGCCTCGAAGGGTAGACGGCCACCAGCCGGGCCGTGCATCCTTCGAGACGCCGCTTCGCGGCTCCTCAGAGCCTGACTGAAAAATGGGTGAGTGATCTCAGTGGGGTGTGATTCCATCGGATTTGCAAAGATTCGAGGGAGAGCACGATGCCCTGGACCAAGATCACTCGGGAGCAATATCGGCGGGACGATCTGCGTTATGCAAGCGATATGACCGATGCGGAGTGGGCGGTGATCAGACGCCTGTTGCCGCGAGCGAACCGGCGCGGCCGGCCGCGTAAGACGGAGCTGCGTCGTGTGATCGAAGCGATCCTCTATATCGTTTCGACCGGCTGCCAGTGGCGGGCGTTGCCGCAGGAGTTCCCGCCCTATTCGACGGTGCAGGGCTATTTTTATAGATGGCGGGATACAGGCCGGTGGCAGAGGATTGTCAGCGTGCTTGTCCGACGGGCGCGAAAAAAGCTTGGACGGACACCGAAGCCGACGGCAGCCGTGATCGACAGTCAAAGTGCGCCAACCACGCAAGCTGACGGACCGCGCGGCTACGATGCAGGCAAGCGCATCTACGGCCGCAAGCGGCATATCGTGACGGATACCAATGGCCTCCTCCTTGGGGTTCATGTTCATCCGGCCAACGTTCAGGACTGCCATGGCGCCGTACCGCTGCTGAAGAACGTGCGGATGAACTTCCCCCGGCTGCGCCACGTCTTTGCCGACCGGATCTACCGCGGAAATCAACTCCTCGACGCGCTCTCAGACTGCGGTCCATGGACTGTCGAGATCGTCGAGCGGCCTCAAGGCGTCAAAGGCTTCCAGCTTCTGCCGAGGCGGTGGGTGGTTGAACGCACATTCGCTTGGTTCGGCAGATGCCGCCGCCTCGCCAAGGACTTCGAGGCGACGGTGGCAACCGAAGCTGCCTGGCTGCTGATTGCACACATCAGGCTCCTGACCCGCAGACTCGCGGCTGCAGCTAAGGTTGGGTGATTTATGAGTCAGACTCTCAGGATGACGGGATTGGCGGAACTGCGTCGCCCTCAATCCGGCACCACCGCAATCGCCTGGATTTCCACCTTGGCGCGGTCCTCGATCAGGCCGGCAACCTGGATCGCGGTCATCGCCGGAAAGCGCCGGCCGATGATGTCGCGATAGACCGTGCCGATCTCCTTCAGCCGCGCGGAATATTCCTTGCGGTCGAGCAAGTACCAGGTCATCGACACGATGTGCTCGGGCCCGGCGCCGCCGGCGGCGGCGACCGCGACGATGTTGCGCAGGGTCTGGCCGATCTGCGCCACGAGATCGTCGGTCTCGAACACGCATTGTCCGTTCCAGCCGATCTGGCCCGCGATGAAGAGCTGTTTGCCGCGCGCGGCCATGCCGTTGGCGTAGCCGATCGGCTTGGCCCATCCTTCCGGTTGCAGGATCTCGATCATCTCAATTGCCCTCGAAGGCCGGTTTCTGCTTGGCGGCGAACGCCTCGAAGGCGCGGCGGAAATCGCCGGTGACCATGCAGATCGCCTGCGCCTGCGCTTCCGACTCGATCATCTCGTCGACGCCCATCGCCCATTCCTGGTTGAACATCGTTTTCGTCACGCCATGCGCGAACCACGGCCCATCCGCGAGCGAGCGCGCCAATTCTTGCGCAGCACCGGCGAGTTCCGCCGGCGGCACCAGACGGTTGTGGAAGCCCCACGCAAAACCTTCCTCGGCGCTCATCGCACGTCCCGTGTAGAGCAGATCGGCCGCATGGCCCTGCCCGATCACGCGCGGCAACAACCCGCACGCGCCCATATCGGCACCGGCAAGACCGACGCGGGTGAACAGGAACGCGGTCTTGGCCTGCGGCGTCGCCAGCCGCAAATCGGATGCCAGCGCCAGCATCGCCCCGGCCCCGGCGCAAATGCCGTCGATCGCTGCGACGATGATCTGCGGGCATTTGCGCATCGCCCTCACGACCTCGCCGGTCATCCGCGTGAAGGCGAGCAGGTCCGGCATCGCCATCCGCGTCAGAGGCTCGATGATCTCGAACACGTCGCCGCCGGAGCAAAAATTGCCCTCGGCGCCGGTCAGCACGATGGCGCGGACATCGGCGGCGTATTTGAGATTGGTGAAGAGATCGCGCAGCTCCTCATAGGACTCGAAAGTCAGCGGGTTCTTCTTGTCCGGCCGGTTCAGCGTGATGGTTGCGACACGGCCGCTCGCATCGACCTGCCAGCGGAAGTGCTTGGCGGGATAATCCTTGAACGGCCGTAGCTTTGCTTTCATCTCGGACATGACGTGTTCCTTCACCCGGTAAAGACTTCGCCGCCGGCGACCGCGACGGCTTGTCCGTTGATTGACGATGCGCCCTCGGCGGCAAGCCAGAGGATGGCGTCGGCGACCTCCTCCGGCGTCACCAGCCGCTGCATCGGATTGACCTTGGCAAGCGCGGCGCGCGCCTCCTGCTCGCTGCGGCCGGTCTTGGCGACGATGTTCGCGGCGGCATCCGCCACCAGCGGCGTATCGGTGTAGCCGGGGCAGACCGCATTCACGGTGACGCCGCGCCGTGCATATTCCAGCGCCAGCGAGCGCGTCAGGCCGATGACGCCGTGCTTGGCCGCGACATAGGCGGAGACGTAGGCATATCCGGTGAGACCCGCGGTCGAGGCGACGTTGATCACGCGCCCGCGGCCGCGCTGCGCCATGCCGGGTAACACGGCATGCGTCACCAGGAACACGCTGGAGAGGTTGCTCGCCAGCATGTCGGTCCACAGCGCTGCGCCGGTCTTGTCGAACGGCGCGCTCGCGGCCTTGCCGGCATTGTTGACGAGAATATCGATCGGGCCAACTTCGGCCTCGATCTGCGCGACACCCTTGCTCACCGCGGATTCATCCGTCACGTCGATCGAAACCACGGCGCCGGCCTGCTTGTCGAGCGATGCCGCCGTCGCTTTCAGCGCGTCGATCCGCCGTCCGGTGATGCTGACGCGCACGCCGGCTTTTGCGAGTGCGATCGCCGTCGCGGCGCCGATGCCGGAACCGGCACCGGTCACCAGCGCATGTGCGTTGGGCCAGAAGCGTGTCATGCCTTCACTCCCGCGGCGGCGCGCTCGAGATTGGCCTCGTATTGCGACTTGCCCGACAGGTACTGCTTCGGCCAGGCGACCTGCTTGACGCCGATCTTCGCGGCCTCATGCAGCGTCCAGGCGGGGTCGGCGAGATGCGGCCGCGCGATGGCGCAGAGATCGGCGCGGCCGGCGGCGATGATCGAGTTGGCGTGATCCGCCTCCGAGATCGCGCCGACCGCGATGGTCGCGATGCCGACCTCGTTGCGGATCTTGTCGGCGAACGGCGTCTGGTAGAGCCGGCCATAGATCGGATGGTCGTCGGCCCAGACCTGCCCCGAGGAGCAGTCGATCAGGTCGGCTCCCGCCTCCTTGAACAGCTTTGCGAAGACCAGCGCATCCTCGGGCGTGTTGCCGCCCTCGGCCCAGTCGTGACACGACAGGCGGACCGACATCGGCTTGTCCTCCGGCCACACCGCGCGGACGGCGCGGAACACCTCCAGCGGATAACGCGCGCGGTTCTCGATCGATCCGCCGTAGTCGTCGGTGCGGCGGTTAGTCAGCGGCGAGAGGAAGCTCGACAGCAGATAGCCGTGCGCGCAGTGCAGCTCCAGGATATCGAAGCCGGCGGCCGCAGCGCGCCTGGCTGCGACGACGAACTGCTCGCGCACCTCGTCCATCTCGGCGCGGCTCATCGGCTCCGGAATCTGGCCGTCGGGCAGGTAAGGCACTGACGAAGCCGACACCAGCGGCCAGTTGTGGTCCGGCAGCGCTTCGTCCATGCCTTCCCAGGCGACGCGCGTTGAGCCCTTGCGGCCGGCATGGCCGAGCTGGATGCCGATCCTGGCTTGCGAATTCTGATGCACGAAGTCGACGATGCGCTTGTAGGCCGCCGCCTGCGCGTCGTTCCAGAGGCCGCAGCAGCCGGGCGTGATCCGCGCTTCCGGCGACACGCAGGTCATCTCCGTAAACAGAAGGCCGGCACCGCCGAGCGCGCGGGAGCCGAAATGTACCAGATGGAAGTCGGTCGGCACGCCCTCCTCCGCCGAATACATCGCCATCGGCGAGACGATGATGCGGTTATGAAGCGACAGGCCGCGGATCTGGAATGGCGTCAGCATCGGCGGCGTGACGCGGTCGTTGGTCGCGGCCACGCCGCTGCGCTCCGCGAACCAGCGCTCATAGCCCTCGAGCCAGGTCTTGTCGCGCAGCCGCAGGTTCTCGTGGCTGATGCGCTGCGAGCGGGTCAGCAGCGAATACATGAACTGCTCCGGCTCCAGCGTGTCGGCATAGCGCGAGCCGACCACTTCGAACCATTCCATCGCGTTGCGCGCGGCGTTCTGGATCCGTGCCACGTCGACCCGGCGCAGCTCCTCGTAAGCCTTGAGCACCGCGGGAATGCTGTCGCGCGTCGCGCCGTGGATCTTGAACTGGTTGGTCAGCTCGATCGCATCCTCCAGCGCGAGCTTGGTTCCCGAACCGATCGCGAAATGCGCGGTGTGGGCGGCATCGCCCATCAGCACGACATGGCTGTTGCCGTTGAACGCGGTCCATTTGCCGCAGATCAGCCTGGGAAACGACAGCCAGGCCGAGCCGCGCAGGTGCCGCGCATTCGAGACCAGATGATGCCCCTCGAGGATTTCCGCGAACACATTCTCGCAGAACGCGATGGAGTCGCCCTGCTCCATCTTGTCGAGACCGTGGGCGAGATAGGCCTCCTCGGTGGTCTCGACGATGAAGGTCGCCGCGCCCTCCTCGAACTTGTAGATGTGCGCCTGGAACCAGCCATGCTCGGTCTTGCGGAAGTCGAAGGTGAAGGCGTCGAACGGACGGTTGGTGCCGAGCCAGATGTAGCGGTTCGGCCGCATCAGCATGTCGGGTTGGAACGTCTCGGCATATTTGACGCGCACCTTCGAATTGACGCCGTCGCATGCCACGACGAGATCGGCGTCGGGGAATTCGAGATCGGAATTCACCTCGCGCTCGAAGATCAGCTCGACGCCGAGTTCCTCGGCGCGCGCCTGCAGGATGTTGAGCAGCCGCTTGCGGCCAATGCCGACGAAGCCGTGGCCGGTGGTGCGCATGCGCCGGCCCTTGATCAGGACCTCGATGTCGTCCCAATGGTTGAAGGCCTGCTCGATCGTGTCAGCGGTGACCGGATCCCATTTGCGCATGTTGTCCATGGTCGCATCCGAGAACACCACGCCGAAGCCGAAGGTGTCGTAGGGCCGGTTGCGCTCGACCACCGAAATGACGTGCGCGGGATCCAGCATCTTCATCAGGATGCCGAAATAAAGCCCGGCCGGCCCGCCTCCAATGCAAACGATACGCATGGCGTTCTCCCGTTGGCTTCGGCGGCGCGGGCACGGACGAGGCGCGTTCCCCTGGAGCCGATACGGGATATTATTTTATACTTAAAATAATTGTCAAGGGAGTTGGCGCCCCACCCAACGCTGTCGTCCCGGCGCAGGCCGGGACCCATACGCCGCAGCAGATATTGTCGGCAGGACTCGTCGTTCCAGCGACGTACAACAATGACGATCTGTGGTTATGGGTCCCGGCCTGCGCCGGGACGAGACTGAACTTGTTGCCGCTGATTTGCCCGTCGAAGGCGTGGCAAGACGGCGGATTGCGCTGCGCTAATCCGCCCTACGCCGACGACAGGCCGCGCCGCGCGCCGTCAATGCACCGCGGCGTACAGGATCTTGTCCTGCGTCGCGTCCGCCGCGTCGAACTCGGCGACGATGCGGCCGGTGCGCGCGACCAGGATGCGGTCGGACACTGCGAGGATCTCCGGCAGGTAGGACGAGATCACCACCACCGCCTTGCCCTCGTCGGCGAGGCGGCGGATTTCGCCGTGGATGTGCGGGATGGTGCCGACGTCGACGCCGCGCGTCGGCTCGTCGAAGATGATGATCGAGGGGTCCTGCACCAGCGTCTTGGCCAGCACCACCTTCTGCTGGTTGCCGCCGGACAGCTCGATGATCCTGGCCTTGCGCTGCAATGCGCTGATCTTGAGCCGATCGACCCAGTAGCTGGCGAGCTTGCTGCGCCGCGCGCGCGACAGCAGGAAGCTCCAGCCCTTTCCGGTGGCGAGGCTGCCGATATAGACGTTGTCGTCGACCACCATGGTCTCGAAGAAGCCGTTGGCCTTGCGGTCCTCGGTGATGTAGGCGATGCCGTCATTGATCGCCTGCCGCGGCACGCGGTAGCGGATCGGCTTGCCGCGCAGCCGGATGGTGCCGCCATTCACCAAATTGCGCTTCAGCGCGCCGTAGATGATCTTGGCGATCTCGGTGCGGCCGGAGCCGATCAGGCCGGCGATGCCGACCACCTCGCCGGCATAGACCGAGAACGACATGTTCTTGACCGCCATGCCCATGGTGACGTTCTCGACCGTCAGCACCTTCTCGCGGCGCTGATGGGTTTTTGCCTTGCCGCCATAGACCGCCTGCGCCACCTCGCGGCCGACCATGTGCTGCACCAGCGCATCGCGCGTCAGCTGCCTGGCCGGCGCCGTGATCACCAGCTTGCCGTCGCGCAGCACGGTGATGCGGTCGGCGATCTGCAGCGACTCCTCCAGCGCATGCGAGATGTAGATGATCGAGACGCCGCGGGCGCGCAGGTCGCGCACCAGATGGAAGAAGTGGACGATCTCCTCCGGCGTCAGCGATGCGGTCGGTTCGTCGAAGATGATGATGCGCGCCTTGTTGTAGATCGCGCGCGCGATCTCCACCATCTGCTTCTTGGCGGTGCCGAGCAGCGCCACCGGCGTCGCCGGATCGACGTGGAAGTTGAGCGACTGCAACAGCTGCTGGGCCTGGATGTTCAGGGTGCGGAACCGGGTCAGCAGCTTTTCGTTGCCGAGCTCGATGTTCTGCGCGGCAGTCATGGTCGGCACCAGGCTGGTCTCCTGATAGACCATGCAGATGCCGGCATTGAGCGCGTCGCGCGGCTGCTCGAAACCGGTCGGCTTGCCGTCGAGCAGATAGTCGCCGGAGGTGAGCTGGATCGCGCCCGCGATCGCCTTGCACAGCGTCGATTTGCCGGCGCCGTTCTCGCCGACCAGCGCATGCACCTCACCGGGATAGAGGTCGAAATTGACGCCCTCGATGGCGTGGACGCCGCCATAGATTTTTGAGCCGTTGGTGATCCGCAGCACCGGCTCGCGGACTGCGGAGGTCTCTGCCGTCTTGGCGCCGGGGGTCGCCTGCATCACACCGTCATTCATCGCAGCTCTCCCGTATGGCGCAGCAGGCGTCCGGCGCCGCGCGCCGCGATCACGACGCCCGATGGCGTGGCGCAGGCGGCGGTGACGCCGTGGAAGCGGCCGCCGGCGCGGCTGTGCAGGCTGTCGGTCGCATCGCCCTCGGCATCGAGATGCACCAGCAGACCATAGGAGCGCGGCGGCGCCCACGGCTTCTGGATGCCGAGCGCCTTGACGCTGCCGATCTGCATCGGCTCCAGGCAATCGCTGCCGCCGGCGAGCGCCGGCGCGACCCAGTAATCCGGCGGCATCGTCGCCATCATCTCCTCGCGGAAATCGTCTTCCTTGAGCACGAACTCGATCAGATGGGTGCGGCGGGCGAAGATGCCGAGCAGCAGGCCGCCGTGGCCGTCCGGATGCAGCCGCGCCGGATAGCCCGGCATGTTGGCGGCGACGGTCTCGCGCGGACCAAGCCCGTTGCCGCCGAGCGCGAACCGGCTGAGGCGATGCGCCCAGCTTTCGGTGAGCCACAGGCTGCTGCCGTCGGCCGAAACACTCACGCCATAGGGATAGGGCAGATCGCGCAGCAGCACCTGCGGATTGTCGAGCCCGGCGCCGCAGCTGACGAGCCGGCCATTGGCGCGCTTCTCCATCAAATCATGCCGCCATTCGCCCGGGCGTCGGCCGGTGCTGCCTTCGACGGCATAGATGCGGCCATCGGGCGCCGCCGTCACCGACAGCAGCCCCGTGAGCGCGCTGCTGCCGGCAGACTCCAGCCAGCGCGGATCGGGCTTCGCCGGATCGATCGCGGCAAGGCCCCTGCCCGCGACGCAGACCAGCAGGCGGCCGTCCGGATGCAACGCGAGCCCGCCGGCATCATCCTCGAACTCGGCGACGACCGTACGTGTCGACAAGTCATTGCCGCCGAGCTTCAGCACCCGGCGTCCGGCCGAGACATAGACCGCGCCGTCGCCGGCGGCGATCACGTCGTCGACGCCGGGCAGCGGCTCGCCGATCGGGGTTGCGGTGTCGAGCCGGTCGTTCGGGCTCAGCGCACCGTCGAGCGGCGGGATCGCGTTCTGGCCGCCGTCGCGGTCGATGACGCTGCGGATGTCGCGCAGCAGATGATCGAAAAATCCCATTACGTCGTCACCCTGCTCTTTGCGCCCCAATAGGCATCGTAGCCGGTCCAGCTGTCGTCGACGCCGTCGAGCTTGATGCGGCCGATCCGGTTGTTCTCGAGTCCGCCGAGATAGAGATAGCCCTGGTGCTCGCGCATCGAGGTCAAGGTGGAATGCGAGATGCCGGTCGGGTCCCACCAGGATTCCAGCGCCTCGCCCTTCTCGTTGAACTTCAGCACGCAGCCATGGTTGAGCGCCGGCGCCAGCCACTCGTCGGTCGGCACCTGCTTCACCATGCGCAGGCGGAAGCCGGGCTTTCGCGCGGCAAGGTCGAAGGTCGGCGTGCGGATGCCGACCAGCGCCAGCCAGTAGGTGCCGTCGGACGCGCGGTTGATATTGTCGGGGTTGCCCGGCAGCTCGTCCATCAGCACCTCCGTCTTGCCCTTGTTCGGCCCGTCGATCCAGTGCCGGAACACCTTGCACAGCGAGGTCGACGCGATCAGGATCGACTTGCCGTCATGCGAGACGCAGATCCCGTTCGGGAAATAGAAGTGGTTGATCACCGTGCGCGTGGTCCTGGTCGCCGGGTCGTAGCAGACCACGCGGCCGTTCGGCCGGCCCTCGAGGATGTCGAGGGTGTTGGTGGTCATCTCGTAGCGCGTGGTGCAGTCGCTGAAATAGATCTTGCCGTCGGGTGCGATGTCGAGGTCGTCGGCCATCCGCAGGCGGGAATCGTCATTCAGCTTGTACCAGGTGCGGTTGGTCTCGTCGGTGACCTTGAAGATGCCGCCATCGGGGGCGACGCCGTAGACGCCCATGCCGGCGACGGCGACGATCAAATTCTCATCGCGATCGAACTGCATGCCGAGCGGCCGGCCGCCGATATGGGCGAACACCTCGCGGGTCTCGAAGTTCGGCCCGGAAAAACGGATCACATTGCCGTCGCGGGTCGAGCCGTAGAGCCGGCCCTGGCGGTCGAGGATGACATCCTCGGGCCCCTCGACCTGATCGACGCCGATCGCCTGCGCATTGATCAGCCGGTCGTTCTGCGCATAGGGCGAGGCCGCGCCGGGCTGCACCGCCGGCGCCGAGGCGAGCGGCACGAACGCCGGATTGACATAGATCTTCTGGATCGCCTTGCCGCGGTTCTTCGACCATTTGACGTCGATGCCGACGGCCGCAAGCAGGATCATGCCGGTCACCGCCGAGGTGACGTAGCCCGGGATGCCCATCCGCACGAGGCCGTTGATCAGGAGGAAGATGATCAGCGCGCCGATCATCGCCCGCCACACCGTGCCCTTGCCGCCGGCGAGCGACACGCCGCCGAGCACGACGGCGGTGAGCGCCTGGAATTCCCACCCCACGCCGGTGGTGGAATCCGTCGAGGCTTGCCGCGCGGCGTAGAAGATGCCGCTCGCCGCGCACAGCGTTCCCGACAGCACATAGGTCATGAACAGCATCACGCGGACGCGGATGCCGGCGTGGCGCGCCGCCTTGCGGCTGGCGCCGATCGCGGTGAGATGCCAGCCATAGCGCGAGCGCGACAGGAAGATGTGGCAGATCAACAGCACCACGAACAGCGTCGCCGCATTGACGGGGATACCGAGCACGCTGCCGCCGCCGATGAAATCCCAGGCGTCGCTCTCGACCGAGTTGGTCGCGAACACCTGGGCGTAGCTGGTGTTGAGCAGGTTGACCGAGGCGCGCAGGATGATCAGCGTCACCAGCGTGGTCAGGAACGGCCGCGTCTTCAGGAAGCCGATCAGGAAGCCGTTGATGCTGCCGAGCAGCGCGCCGACCAGAAGCGTCGCCGGCACGGCGAGGCCGACCGGCCATTCGCGCACCAGGAGGAAGTACAGCGCTGCGAAATTGCACAGCGCGAAGATCGCGCCGACCGACAGGTCGATGCCGCCGGTGACGAGGCAGAAGCCCATCGCGAGCGCGACGAAGCCGAATTCGGCGAACAGCCGCAGCAGCGACACCGAGTTCTGCACCGATGCGTAGTCGGGAATGGTGAGCGCGAAATAAGTCCACAGCCCGATCATCACGGTAAACGGGACGACCGGCTCGAACCACTGTTTCAGCAGCAGCTCCGACAGCAGGAGCCGGGGTGAAAATCGCCGCACCGATGCGGCAAAGGAATCAACGGCCATCGACATCGCCAAAGCACCCTCTTGATTGAGCACGACCTTGCGAAAAACCGGCTTCCACTTTTCCGGATCGTGCTCGTGATTGAGCACGACCTTGCGGAAAACCGGCTTCCACTTTTCCGGATCGTGCTCGTGATCGCGCACGATCTTGCGGAGAGCCGGCCTGCACGTCCCGGATCATGCTCCTGGTCATGACGCGATCGGCCATCGCATCGCGACCTCGTCCCTTGATGAACACGCTCTCCGTGAACGCTGCGGGTCGGTCGGAGAAAAACCGGCTCCACCTCGCCGGATCGTGCTCTTTGATACAGCCGGCGCGGGAATGCCCCCCGCGCCGGCTGTCCGCGCCTTGTTAATTTTTCTTGGGTAGCGCGAAGCAGTTGGCGCCCGAGGCGTTCGACTTATCGAGCCAGATCGGACGCGTGTAATAGACGAGATTGCGGCTGCCCGGCTTCTCGCCTGATACCAACAGGGTCTCGGCGGCGAACATCAGGTCGTGGCCCTGCTCGGTCGCTTTGTAGCTCAGGAACTTGTAGAAATTGCCCGAATTGACCTGGTCGCAATCGAGCTGCGAGCCTTCACCCGAGGCGAACACCTTCACATCGTCGATCTTGCCGGCATTGCGGATCGCCTGCGCCGCGCCCGATTCCATGATGCCCCAGAACCCGATCGAGGCGCAGAGGTCGGGATGCTGCTGGATCACCGTCGCGGTGACGTTGAGCGCGGTGTTGGCGTCCCAGTTCGCGGCCTGGTTCGAGACCACCTTGATGTTCGGATCCTTGTTCAACACCTCCATGATGCCGCCGACCTGATCGACGCTGGCGGCCGCGGTCAGTTCACCCTGCACGATCTGGACCTTGCCCGACTTGCCGGAGCCGGTGCCGCAGGCCTTCACGGCTTCGTTCGCCAGCATCCTGCCGATCTCGCGCCAGTCGGCGCCGACAAAGGCGCCGGATTTGTAGTTCGAGGACATGTTGATCTGGATCACATGCGTGCCCTGGCTTTCGGCGCGCTTCAGATCCTTCATCAACAGCGTGACGCTCGGATTCTGCACGATCAGCACATCGGGCTTCTGGTCGACCAGCGCGGTCAGGGCCTGCTGCATCGCCGAGGGGTTGTTGTTGGGATCGCGCACGACATATTTCATGCCGCGCCACTCGGCTTCCTCCTGCACCACCCGGCCCCATTCGTCGGACAGCGGCACGCCGAGCGCGATCGGCAGATAGGCGATCGTCTTGCCCTGCAGCGCCTTGTCGTAGACGGCACGCAGCTCGCGCGCGGTCTTGGTGCCTTCCTCCTGCGCCGATGCCGCAAACGGCACCGCGGCCAGCGTCACGCCGGCCAGCAGGATCGTCCAGAATTTTGTCGTCGTCTTCATCGTCTCCCTCCACAAAGCAATTTCTTTTGATTGATTCATTTGGCGCGGCGGCCGGCTCGGTCGCCCTGTTTCAGTCCCCTTGCCGCGCGGTCTCCTCGTCGCGGGGGTGCAGCCAGTTGTCGAGCACGATGGCGGCCAGCAGCACCACGCCCTTGATGATGTTCTGCACCTCGCTGTTGACGTCCATGATGGTGAAGGCGTTGAGCAGCGTGCCGATCAGGATGCAGCCGACCACGACGCTGAACACGCTGCCGCGGCCGCCGATCAGGCTGATGCCGCCGATCACGACGACGAGCACGACGTCGAAGATCATGGTGCCCTGGGTGATCGCCATCTGCATGCTGCCCGTGGTGCCGACCCAGACCAGGCCCGCAATCCAGGCGAGCAGTGCAACCAGCACGTGCTCGAGCACGATCAGCGGCCGCAGCGCGACGCCGGTCAGCCGCGCGGCCTCCGGATTGTCGCCCTGCGAATAGATGAAGCGGCCGATCGAGGTGCGCGACAGGAACAAATGCATCGCGATTGCACAGGCCGCGAACACCAGGATCGGAACCGGGATGCCGAACAGCCGTCCGGCGCCGAGATACATCAGGCCCGGCGCATCCTTCGGCGCATAGACCACCCAGGCCGGCGCGATCCAGAAGGCGAGGCCATAGATCACGAAACCGGCAGCCAGCGTCACGAACAGCGCCGGCGCCTCGACGAAGGCGACCATCACGCCGTTGACGACGCCGATCAGCACCGCGACCGCCAGCGCCAGCAGCACTGCCGTGAAAACGGGCATGCCGTTCTGCATGTAGATCAGCGCGATCGCCCAGGAACCCGCCATGATCGCGACCTCGGAGAGGTCGATGCCGCGGCTGATCACGATCAGCCCCATGCCGAGGCCGAGCACGCCGAGGATGGAAATACTCCGCAACAAATTCAGGAGATTGGAGACGGTGGCGAAGCCGTTCAGCGTCAGGCCGAACACGATCAGGAGTGCGATGGTGATCAGGAGCACGATCTGCTCCTGGCTCGGCTTTGCAAGCATTGCGCCCAGGCGAGATGATGCCGCAGGGACAGCAACGCCGCGCGATGGCGATTGCACGCTCATCGTTTCCTCCAGGTATTATTTTGCTTGAGACTTTAAGAGTGCCGATTAGTATTCGTCAAATGCATTCGGCGGATACGGATTGATCATTTCCATGCATGTACGTGACGTCGATCTGAACCTGTTCGTCGTGTTCGACGCGATCTATTCCGAGGGCGGCGTCAGCCGCGCCTGCTTCCGCCTCAATTTGACCCAGCCCGCGGTCAGCCATGCGCTGAGCCGGCTGCGCGCGATGTTCAACGATCCGCTGTTCGTGCGCCGCAACCACGTGATGACGCCGACCCCGCTGGCCCGGCAGATCATCACCACGGTGCGCCAGGCGCTCAACGGCCTCGAGACGACGCTGACCCACACCCACCGGTTCGATCCGGCGCAGACGCCGAAACGGTTCGTGATCGGGCTGCGCAACAATCTCGAGGCGCCGATGCTGAGCGCGCTGATCAACCGCATCAGCACGGTGGCGCCGCTGGTCGAGATCGCCACCGTGCGCAGCGAGCGCAACAATCTCGAGCGCGAGCTTGCCGCCGGCACCCTCGACGTCGCGATCGATACGCTGTTGCCTCTGTCGGCGGAGGTGCGGCGCGAGCAGATCCTGACGGAGCATATCGCGGTGTTCGCGCGGCGCGGCCATCCCGAGCTCGGCACCCGGCTCGACAAGAAGGCTTATTTGCGCATGGAGCATGTCTGCGTGACGTCGCGGCGCAGCGGCCTGTCATTCGAGGATTTTCAGCTCCAGCGCCTCGGCCTGACCCGCACTGTTCGCCTGACCTGTCAGAATTTCGCAACCGCCTGCCACGTCGTGAGCCGCAGCAACATGCTGCTGACCGCCTCGGAGAGCGCCGCCTCCGTGCTGGAAGATCCCGGGCTGCTGCAGTGCTTCCCCTGCCCGTTTCCGATCAGTCCGCACGTCAATTATCTCTACTGGCACGCCACCGCCGAGGACGACACCACCAATCAATGGCTGCGCGAGCAGTTGCGCGCCGCCGCGGCGCTGCTGGCCGGCAGCCGCTTCAGCAAGAAGAATCGCCGCGCAGTGAAAGCGCGCCCCAGGGTCGGCATCCCGCTTCCGGCCAGCCTCGCCGCCGAATAGCCGCGTCCGCCCGGTATTATGGCGCAAACGCCACAAGCCTACCGAAACTCCGGTTCCTAGATTCCGGGAGGGTACCGTGAGCTAGGAGAAGCGCCGTGTGGCGGCGCGCGGCTTGGGCCGCAACGCTCTTAAGTCTTTTGATTGTAAGCCGGAGCGGCGTCGGCGACAAAGTAGCCGTGCGTATTGGGATTATCGACCCTCCGCCAGCAAAAGCCGCTTTCACGGCGGACCTGTATGAAATCGAGATAGACCAAATTGCAATAGAACCAGAGGGTTTTGCTGCCTTTGCGCAATGGGTCCGAAAACTCGCCGCTGGCGATGAATTCAAATTCGTTAACTTGCATTCCGTTTGGCCGCCGAGGCTGTTCAGATACCGGGTGGAACCATGAAGCTGAAACGTGGATCGTTTACGGCGATCTTCTTCCTTGCATGCGTCGCGGCACTAGAGCTTGAGCAGGTAGTGCTGGAGGAGATTTGACCGCAATAACCGGCAACTTAGTGCCTTGAGGCGTTTTCAGATCGTTCCGTGATCGGGGAGAAACATATTGCTGGCGCTCGCACGAAATAGAGCGCAGCTTTGTCTCTATCACCGCACGGCCTTTCGGCATCTATCGGTGACGAGATCGCTGTCAGTCACCGCGCTCCCGCCTCGCCCCAAGCAAAGCAAGTGGAGCGCGCAATGCCTGAACTGCCACGTTTCGAATCCCATTCTGTCCCGGCACGCATTTGCCTTGGCATTGCAGCTTTCAGTACTGCCGTGCTCGTCCTCATAACCCTTGTGGCGTTTGCGCCATAATACCGCGTCGGCCCACCACGCGGATCGGGTCCGAGCCGTCCCAGGTCGCGGCCGCGGTCCTGATCGTCTCGAAGAACCGCCCCTTCGATCCCGAGATGTCTGAGATCTCGATCACGGTGCCGGCATGGCCGGCGGTGTCGAAATAGGCGAAGCGTCCCTTGGGGCCGCCGATCTGGCCTTCATGACCGACCGTGAAGCCTGCCGCGACGGCGCGGTCATAGAGCGACTGGTAGTCCGTGCTCCAGTACGACATGTGCTGCAGGCCCTCGCCGTGGCGCGCCAGAAAATCCAGATACATCGACGGCGCGTCGTTGCGCTGTTGGATCAGCTCGATCTGCAGATCGCCGGAATTGGCCAGCGCGATCGACATCTCGACCGCGGAGTCCACGCCGCGATAGCGGAACCAATCGACCTTGACCGAGGGGATCAGGAAGAATGGCCCGACCCGCAGTATCTCGGTCCAGAACTTCAGCGCCGCGTCGATGTCGCGAACGACGTAGCCGTTCTGACAGACCTTGCCGAACAATGCACTCATGCGCCCTCCCCGCCGCTCACAAACCGCTGAGCCCGCTGTCGACCGCGAGCGTCTGCGCGGTGACATAGACGCTTTCATCCGACATGAAGAACAGCACCGCATAGGCGATCTCCCACGCCGTCGCCTGACGGCCGAACGGGATATGCCCCTTGCCGCGCGACGGCCGGCCCGCGCCGGCCTCGCGGCCGTTCGGGGTGTCGACCAGCCCGGGATAGACCAGATTGGCGCGGATGCCGCGCCGTGCGCCGGCATGTGCGATGTTGCGCATCAGGCCGCCGAGCGCGGCCTTGGAGGAATCATAGACCGCCATCTGCGATCCGGCCTTCAGCGCCGCGATCGAGGAAATGAACACGATCGAGCCGCCGTCTTCGAATTTCGGCAAGGCCGCGCGGCAGCACAGCATCGGGCCGCGGACATTGACGTCGTAGATCCTGTTCCACTCCTCCGCGCTCACATTGTCGAGCCCGGTCTTGCCGAAGGTACCGATGTTCAGCACCATGCCGTCGAGCCCGCCCATCGTGCGATGCGCCTCGTCGATCATCCTGATGACGTCGGCTTCCTTGGTGACATCGGCGGCGATCGCGAAAGCACGGCCGCCGTCAGCAGCGATGCGCGCAACCGTGTCCTCGGCCGAGGCGCGGTTGAGGTCGGCGACCGCGACATGCGCGCCCTCGCGCGCGAACAGCAGGCTCATGGCGCGGCCGTTGCCGATCGGATCGGTGGCGGCATCGAACACCCGCTGGCCGCCGCCGACCACGAGGATGCGGCGGCCGTTGAGGCGTCCCCTGCCCGGCGCGGTACCCGAGGATTCCGCGCTCAGCGGACGGACATAGCGCTCCGGCTCGGGGTCTTGCTTGGCCTCTTGCGAAGTCTCCGACATCTCGTCAACCCTGCTTCTTGCCGCCTTCGAACACGGCCATGCCGGCGGCCGGATCGAGATCGGTCTCGGTCGCCTCGGTCAGCCGCGCCATCATCATGTAGAAGCCGAGCGCGACGATCGCCTCGACGATCTCCTGATCGCTGAAATGCTCGCGCACCGCGGCAAAGGCGGTATCGCCGACGCGGACCTTCTCGACCACCTCGCGGCCGAAGCGAAGCAGCGCGCGCTCGGCTGCGTTGATTGCAGCATCGTCGTATTCGCCGCGCTCGACGGCATCGATCTGCGCCTGGGTGACGCCGACACCGAGCGCGATCGGCACATGTTGCCGCCATTCATAGGCGCCGCCCTCGAGCTGCGCGGCCTGCAGGATCAAGAGCTCGCGGTTGACCGCCGACAGCTTCTGCTTGTGCAGGATCGAATTGGCGAGCCGCATCGCCGGGATCATATTGGCCTCGGCATGGGCCATCATGCGGAAGATGTTGAGCTTGACCGGCATGCGGTCGAATGAGGCGCGGATCTCTCCGCCCGTCGTCTCCGGATCAATCAGGGGCAGCCTTGCCACGCGTGTCTCTCCCTTTTTTGCTTGTTCGTTATTCTTGCCGTCGGTGCGACCAGCTAATGCACCGGGCCGACCGAGATCAAGCCGCCCGCGCGACATTGCCCGAATTGCGGGGTTCTGCCATGCGGTTCCGCGCTTGAATCCGCATCCACGGGCAGGCATAAGGAGCGCCAACTCCCCTAAAAAATCGCCTTAGCCCAAGGATTTGAGAAGGATTTACGATGCCCGCCTATCGCTCCCGCACCACCACCCACGGCCGCAACATGGCGGGTGCACGCGGCCTCTGGCGCGCCACCGGCATGAAGAACGAGGATTTCGGCAAGCCGATCATCGCGGTGGTCAATTCCTTCACCCAGTTCGTGCCCGGCCACGTCCATCTGCAGAATCTCGGCCAACTGGTCGCGCGCGAGATCGAGAAGGCCGGCGGGGTGGCAAAAGAGTTCAACACCATTGCGGTCGATGACGGCATCGCGATGGGTCATGACGGCATGCTGTACAGCCTGCCCTCGCGCGAGCTGATCGCCGACAGCGTCGAATACATGGTCAACGCGCATTGCGCCGACGCGATGGTCTGCATCTCCAACTGCGACAAGATCACGCCCGGCATGCTGATGGCGACGCTGCGGCTCAACATCCCGACCGTGTTCGTCTCGGGCGGACCGATGGAATCGGGCAAGATCGTGCTCAAGGGCAAGAAGCGCGCGGTCGACCTGATCGACGCGATGGTCGCGGCCGCCGACTCCAACGTGTCGGACGAGGACGTCGCGGTGATCGAGCGCTCAGCGTGCCCGACCTGCGGCTCCTGCTCTGGCATGTTCACCGCGAACTCGATGAACTGCCTGACCGAGGCGCTCGGCCTCGCGCTGCCCGGCAACGGCTCGGTGCTGGCGACCCACGCCGACCGCAAGAGCCTGTTCGTCGAGGCCGGCCACCTGATCGTCGACCTCGCCCGCCGCTACTACGAGCAGGACGACGCCAGGGTGCTGCCGCGCAACATCGCGAACTTCAAGTCGTTCGAGAACGCGATGACGCTCGATATCGCGATGGGCGGCTCGACCAACACCGTGCTGCATCTGCTCGCCGCCGCGCGCGAGGGCGAAGTGCCGTTCACGATGACCGACATCGACCGCCTGTCACGCAAGGTGCCGGTGCTCTGCAAGGTCGCGCCCTCGGTGCAGGACGTCCACATGGAGGACGTGCATCACGCCGGCGGCATCATGGCGATCCTGGGCGAGCTCGACCGCGCCAAGCTGCTCACGACCGACGGGCCGACCGTGCATGCAGCAACGCTGGACGATGCGCTGAACCGCTGGGACGTGGTGCGCACCACAAGCGACAAAGTACGCAACTTCTATTGCGCCGCGCCGGGCGGCGTGCCGACCCAGGAAGCCTTCAGCCAGGACCGCCGCTTCGACGAGGTCGATCTCGATCGCGAAAAGGGCGTCATTCGCGACGCCGAGCATGCCTATTCCAGGGACGGCGGCCTCGCCGTGCTGTTCGGCAACCTCGCCGAGGACGGCTGCATCGTGAAGACCGCCGGCGTCGACGAGAGCATTCTGAAGTTCTCAGGTCCCGCCCGCATCTTCGAGAGCCAGGACGCATCGGTCGAAGCCATCCTTGGCAACAAGGTGAAGGCCGGCGACGTCGTGCTGATCCGCTATGAGGGACCGCGCGGCGGCCCGGGCATGCAGGAGATGCTGTACCCGACCAGCTATCTGAAGTCGAAAGGCCTCGGAAAGGCCTGTGCGCTGATCACCGACGGCCGCTTCTCGGGCGGATCGTCGGGCCTGTCGATCGGCCACGTCTCGCCGGAAGCCGCCGAAGGCGGCCTGATCGGCCTCGTCGAGGAAGGCGATATCATCGAGTTCGATATCCCGAACCGCAAGGTCAACCTCAAGGTCGACGATGCCGAGCTGAAGCGCCGTCGCGCAGCGATGGAAGCCAGGGGCAACGCGGCCTGGAAGCCGGCAGCGCCACGCAAGCGCGCCGTCTCAACCGCGCTGAAGGCCTATGCGGCGTTCGCCAGCAGCGCGGCCAAGGGTGCGGTTCGCATCCTGCCGGAGTGATCGGGGCGAGCTCGGCCGCTTTTGGCTTCGGTCTCGTGGCGGAGTTGCTGCACCTCTCCCGCTTGCGGGGTCGAGACGAGCGAAGCTCGCTCTTAGGTCGACGCGCGACGAGCGACGCGAAGCGTCGTCCGCAGCGCGGCGGGGGTGGGGACTCTTTCCACAATACGACTCGCGGAGCGAGCCCCCACCCCGGCCCTCCCCCGCAAGCGTAGGGCAATCGCATATGGCCGTTTGAGGTAATCGGAGTTCCCACAAACTCGTCATGCCCAGGCTTGTCCCGGGCATCCACGTCTTCGTTTCCACGCGGAGAAAAGACGTGGATGGCCGGGACAAGCCCGGCCATGACGGCGCGGAGGAATCGGTTCATTCATATGCGATTCCCCTGCCCGCAAGCGGGAGAGGGAGCGCATTGCGGATGTAGCTGGTAGTCGACCTGTGACGTCAGCTCACGTGCAAGTCGGCCGCCTCGATCCGGATGCGGTCGGCATGCAGTGACCAGTCGCACAGCGATTGTTCCTGGCAAAACTTGACCTTGGCCATCTCGGTGGCCTGGCCCTCGCTCGAGGCGTCGATCTCAAGCGCACCCTGGCAAACCTCGCGCTCGCGGCCATTGCCGCCGAGCACGTCTTTCATGAAATGAACGACGAAGCGTGACATGGAACCCTCCCTGCTGCACCGGCAGAGCCCGGGGGTACCACGCTAGCACTAACACGAAAGGGTAGTGAGTTAATTCGGCTGATACGCGTGCGACTGTTCGCAGCGGGAAAAGCTACGCGCCGGCCTGGGGCAGGCTGGCGGCGGCGATCGCGACGATCTGCGCAAGACGGCGGCCGATCCTGGCGGGCGCGTTGCGGAGCAATGACTGGACCTGTCGCATGAACGTCTTCCTTCCGTGCCTGGAATGGTCGGGCACAGACGGAAAATGGCGATTTCGGGCTAAGCCGTCGATATCTCAGGGAAAATAACAACGGACGTGTTGCGAGGCGGTCGTTCGGCAGTGGGTTTATTGCCTCGATCGAGGCTGCAACGAAGGAGATTTTCTCCGGTATTTTTGCCCGCGCAACAACGCTCGCACGGCTGGCCGCTTGTGCGAGGGAAGCACCGGCGGAAGAGTTCCCTTCCGCCCTTGCGGGTATTCTCCCCCGCAAAGCCCAGCGCTTGCACGATTTCTGAATATTGGAAATGTACCCCTGAGTTGCCCGACGCGTCAAGATGCCCGCTCGAACGCCGACAGCCGCCAGCTCCTTTGCATGGGGTTGTTTTCGATATTTTTGACCGCGCGCAGCCGCGGCCCCGCAGGGGCACTGCCGACCCTACCCCGGCATGAACCCGAACGCCTTCTCGAACCGTCTTGCGTAGACCGGCCAGACCTCGGGATTGATGATGCGCGGCGGGCGCTTGCCGTCGAGGGCATCGAGGATCTGCTCGGCGGCGATCCGGCCCATGTTGATGCGCGCCTCGCGGGTGACGCCGGCGGTGTGCGGGCTCGCCAGCACATTGTCGAACTGCAAGAGCGGATGATCCGGCGGCGGCGGCTCCTTGTCCCAGACGTCGAGGCCCGCACCCGCGATTCGCTTTTCACGCAGCGCTTCCTCCAGCGCCTTCTCGTCGTGGATGAAGCCGCGCGCGGTGGTGACGAAATAGGCGTGCGGCTGCATCAGCGCGAACTGGCGCGCGCCGATCATGCCGCGGCTGTTCTTGTCCAGCGGACACGAGATCGAAACAAAGTCCGCGCGATGCAGGAGATCGTCGAGCTCGACCTTCTCCCCGCCCCGCTTTGCCATCTCATCCGCCGTGAGATAGGGATCGTAGGCGATCACCTTCATGTGCAGGAGGCCCCTGCACAGCTCGGCGATGCGGCGGCCGACATTGCCGAGCCCGACGATGCCGACGGTCTTCTCCTTCAGCTCGTTGCCGATCAGGTCGTTGCGGTTGACATTGGCCTCGCGCCGCAGCCTGCGGTCGGACTGGATGATCCGCTTCGACAGCGTCAGCATCATGCCGAGCGCGTGTTCGGCGACCGAATTGGCATTGCCGCCGGACTGGTTGACGACAAGCACGCCCGCCGCGGTGCAGGCATCGACATCGACGGGATCGAAGCCGGCACCATTCGACGACACGATCAGAAGATTCGGCGCACGCTTCAACAGCTCGGCATGGGCATGGAAATGCGGCGCCAGCTCATCGCGCGCCGCGCCGATCTGATAGGCATGCGCGTCGGCAAGAACCGGCGCGAACGTCGCCTCCGGCGTCTCGTTCTCGAGACGATCGAGCCTGACGTCCGGCCGCTTCTTCAGGATATCGACGTAGATCTCGTGGGCGAGGTATTTGACGTAGAACACGCGCTTGTTGTTGACGGTCATGTCTTCGAGCAGCTTTCAGTTTGGGAAGCCATAGAGTCGTGCGGGATTGTCGACGAGGATACGGTGCCGGGTCGCCGCGTCCGGCGTCCAGTCCTGGAACAGCGTCAGCAGATGGCCAGCGTCGGGCATTTCGCCTTCGACCCGCGGATGCGGCCAGTCGCCGCCCCACACCAGCCTTTCAGGATTGGTCGACACCAGCGCCTCGTGGAACGGCCGCGCATCGGGATAATCAGGGGCCCGCCGGCTCAGGCGATGCGCGCCCGAGAGCTTGGCCCAGCACCAGCCTTCGTCCACCGCACGCAGCAGGCTCTGAAAGCCCGCGGTGTTGATGCCGGCGGCAGCATCGGTGCGGCCCATGTGATCGACCACGACCGGCAACCCGAGCGCCTTGAGCGTCGGGATCGTGTCAGGCAAATCCCTCACGTCGATCCAGAGCTGCAGATGCCAGCCGAGCTCGGCCATCACGCCCGCATGCGTCTCGGCAACGTTCAAGGGAATGCCGCCGCGATAGTGCAGCTGCCCGCCGCGGAAGAAATGGTTGAAGCGCAGGCCGCGGACGCCGAGCACATGCCATTGCCGCAGCGTGCCTGCCGCCACATCGGCATCGGCCACCGCGACGCCACGCAGACGCGCGGGTTCACGCTGCAACGCATCCAGCATCGCCGAATTGTCGTGGCCGTGCGCGCTGCCCTGCACCAGCACGCCGCGGGCGAAACCGAGTGCATCGAGCATGCCGAGATAGGTCGCGAGCGGCGCGTCCGGCGGCGTATAGCTGCGATCGCCGGCATAGGGGAAGCGGTCGGCCGGGCCGAACACATGCGCATGCGTATCGCAAGCCTTCGGCGGCAGCTTGTCCTTTGGCGGCGTCACCGGACGCGGCGGCAGGCAAGCGGGAATTTTTGACGCGGCCATCGTCTACTCCGTCTTCATGCCGGCGGCCTTGATGATCGGCCCCCATTTGTCGTAGTCGGCCTTGATCTTGGCGGCGAACTTGTCCGGCGTGGAGCCGATCGGGATCGCACCGAGCTTGCCGAGCCGCTCCTTCACGGCATCGGTGTTCATCGCCGCGACGAAATCATGCGAGATCTTGGCGACGAGGTCGGCCGGCATGTTGCCAGGTCCGAGCAGCCCCCACCACACTTCTGTGTCGTAGCCCGGCACGGTTTCCGACATGCTGGGCACGTCAGGCAGGAACGGCGCACGCGAGCCGGTCGTCACCGCCAGCGCGCGAACCGTGCCGGCTTGCAGCTGCCCGACCGATTCCGGACCGTTGTTGAACGACAGCGGAATTTGCCCGCCGAGCAGATCGTTGATCGCGGGCGCACCGCCCTTGTAGGGGATCGCGTCGAGATCGATCCTGGCGAGGCTCTTGAGCAGCTCGCCGGCCAGATGGGTCGAGGTGCCGTTGCCGGCATGGGCGAAGGACAGGCTGCCGGGCTTCGCCTTCGCCGCAGCGATGACGTCGGCGACCGATTTGAACGGCGAATCCGCGCGCACCAGCAGCACGTTCGGCGACGACGCCAAGAGCGAGATCGGCGAGAAATCCTTGAAGGTGTCGTAGGGCAGCTTTGGATAAAGGAACGGATTGGTGGCGTGGCCGCTCGCCACCATGATCAGATTGTAACCGTCGGGCGCGGAGGTCGCGATCGCCTGCGAGGCGATCACCCCGCCGGCGCCGGGCCGGTTCTCGATCACGATCGACTGCGTCCAGGTCTTCGACACTGCTTCGGCGAGCGTCCGCGTCAGCACATCGACGCCGCCGCCGGGCGGATAGGGAACGAGAATATGAACGGCCTTGGCCGGGAACGCCTGCGCGGACGCAAGGCCGGCCACAACCGTGGCCGCTGCCGCAATGGCGGTCCGCCAGACCCATCCGGCCATCGACGCCTCCCGTCCCTTGATCGCTACCGTCCCTTTTTCGTTACGCCTGTATCCCACGTTGGTCCGGCGCTGCGATGGCCGAATTCCGCAGATCGCGTTGCGGCCGCGACATGTTGACAATCGCAGGCACCGCGTCAAGTTTCGTGCGGCAAGCGGCCACCAGCGTCGCACGAGCAGGGAGAACAGGATGGCGGCCGCGGAACAAGCCTCGTCCCAGAAGACGGCGACCACCTGGCACGGCATCGTGCTGCAGACGCTGAAGCGGAACGAGATCAAGCTCGTGCCCTACGTGCCCGACCGGGTGCTGACCACGCTGATCAAGGACCTGCACGCCGATCCCTACTTCACGACATTTCCGACCGCGCGCGAGGAAGAAGCGGTCGGCATCGTTTCCGGTGCCTGGATGGCGGGCACGCGCGGCGCGGTGCTGATGCAGACCTCGGGCTTTGCCACGCTGGCCAATGTGCTGGCCTCGCTCGCGGTGCCCTACCAGATCCCGTTGATCATGTTCGTCTCCGAGCGCGGCACACTCGGCGAGTTCAACTACGGCCAGGCGCTGGTCTGCCGCACCATGCGCCCGGTGCTGGATTCGCTGGCCATGGAGCATCACACCATCACCCGGCTCGACGAGCTCGAATTCATTGCCGACCGCTCGATCAAGCAGGCCGTCACCACCCAGGCGCCGGTGGCACTGATACTCTCGCCGCTGCTGACCGGCGGCAAGACCTTCGACAAGTGAGATCAGCCATGACCAGCACCCCCGCGCGCAACACCAAGGTGATGAACCGCTTCGAGCTCACCCAGCGCCTCGTCGCCGGGCTGAAGGACGAGGCCGTGGTCGGCGGCATCGGCAACACCAATTTCGACCTCTGGGCCGCCGGCCACCGCCCGCAGAATTTCTACATGCTGGGCAGCATGGGCCTCGCCTTCCCGATCGCGCTCGGCGTCGCGCTGGCGCAGCCGAAGCGGCGCGTATTCGCACTCGAAGGCGACGGCTCGCTGCTGATGCAGCTCGGCTGCCTCTCGACCATCGCGACACTGGCGCCGAAGAATCTCACCATGGTGGTGATGGACAACGGTATCTACCAGATCACGGGCGCGCAGCCGACGCCGGCCGCCGGCCATACCGATATCGTTCAGGTCGCAATCGCCAGCGGCATCGCGAGCAGCTCATGGGCCGCCGACGAGGACGATTTCGAGCGACTGATCGAGCAGTCGAAACAGGCCTCCGGCCCGACCTTGATCGGCGTCCGCATCGACGACAAGCCCGGCACCGGCACCACCCGCCGCGACCCCGTGCAGATCCGCGAGCGGTTTATGCATGGGATGGGGGTACGGCAGCTGCTCTAGATAAGAAGGCGCCTGCGACCGACGCATCCGTCATTGCGAGGAGCTCGCGACAAAATTGCAGAGCAATCTTGCGCTGAAGCGACGAAGCAATCCATGCATCCGCGCATGCGGCTGGATGGATTGCTTCGCTGCGCTCGCAATGACGGCCGTGGCCACTCAATTCAACCTCAGCTCCGTGATGTGCCGCGGATCCGGCGCGAGCTCGCCGCGTTCGACGCGCTTGACGATGTCGGTCAGCGCGGCATTGGCGTTGCACGCGATGCCGAGCTTCTCGCCTTCGCTGACCACGAGCCCGTTGAGGAATTCGATCTCGGTGCGGCGGCCCTTTTGCATGTCCTGGCCCATCGAGGGGCGCTGCGCCGATGAGGTGCGCTTGGCATCCTTGAAGCGCTGCTCGTCGCACGCGCGCGTTGCGGCCTCGTCGCCCTCGCCGGCGCGGGCGATGGTCTCGGGCGGCAGGTGCAGGATCTCCTCCAGCTGATAGCCCTGCGCCTGGCCGACGCGGATCGCCTCGCTGCCGAGCCGCGTCGAGAAGCGGCGCAGCGGTTCGCTTTGCAGCACCTCGCCGCCCGCCAGACCCGTGCAGGCCGAGAGCCCGTTGCCCATCACGTTGGCGACGAGCTTGGACCAGCGCTCGCCCCAGAGATTGGAGGTGACCTTGGCGCTGTCGGAATAACCGACCAGGCGGCAGACTTCCTCCGCCCGCGCGGTGATCCGGCCATGCACCTCGCCGGCGCGAAACACGGTGTGGGCGGCCCCGCCCTTGCCGGCGCCGCGGTGGATATGGCCCGGCTCCGGCAAATTGACGGTGATGCTGCTCGCGATGCAGCCGAGCGTCTTGCCCCAGCCGACGATGCCGGCGATGGTCTCCTCGTTCATACAGTTCTGCAGCGAGACGACGTAACCGTCCGCCGCCAGATATTGCCGGATCAGCATGGTGGCCCAGGCGGTGTCGTAGGACTTCATGCAGACGAAGGCGATGTCGACCGGTTTCTCTTTCGCCAGCTGCTGCGCGTCGGTGACATCAAGCGCGCGCACCGGCACCGAGAATTCCGCGACGTCCATCGCGTGCGTGACGCGCAGGCCGTGCTTGCGCATGTGCTCGACATGCGCGGGCCAGGGATCGACGAAGGTGACGTCCTCCCCCGCCTGCACCATATGCGCACCGGCGTAGCCGCCGACAGCGCCCGCGCCGACGATCGCGATCTTCCGAGCCATGCTTCCATCCCCTGTTCTTGATTGAGACGAACGCTGGCTGCGTCCATCCGTTGCGGATCAGTCTAGGGGATCGCGGCGTCAGGCCAACCGGTCGCTTCATGAAAAAAGCGGGCCTGTGCCATACCAGTATTCATGGGACTCAGGAAAATCCCCGCGGGCGATGGGCCCGCGAGGATCTTCGTAGTCAGACGTCTCGACGCGATCAGTCGATGATCTTGACGATCCGGCGGGTGCGCGGCTCCACGATCACGCGGCGATCATTGACGACCGCATAGCGATACTCGGTGTAGCGCGGCACCGGGCGCAGCACGACGGTGTCGGGCAGCGGCTCGCCGACGACGACGCGTTCACGCACCACCACCGACGGCTCGTTGCGCGGGATCGACGTGATCACCGCATTCGGAATCTCGAGGCCGGCGCCGACCGCGGCACCCACCGTGCCGCCGACGATCTCGCCGACAGGCCCCGCGATTTCGCCGCCAGCCCGCGCGCCGTTCGCGGCACCCGCCGCAGTCGTGGACTGCGCGAAGGCCGAGCCGGACGCGAGCAGCGACGCAGCAGCGACAAGGGACACAGCAAAACGCTTGTTCATGATTCTCCTCCTCCGAATTGATCGATGCCCCCTCAACATCGCAAGCAACGAGAACGTTCCAGTTCCAACGCTGCAACCCGCGCAACGCCAGTTCCGCGCGCAATTCGCTTGATTCCGGCACGAACGAAAATGCTGCTCCGAACAACCTTCGAAGCAGCATTCATCCTGGGTTCAGATTCAGAGATCGTGCAGAACAGACCGCACTGCGCGCCGTTCATTCCGGCGATTTTTGATCGGCTCGCCGTCTCGGAGCTCGCCGTCTTGGCGGCGGTGCAGCCGCTGGCTTGATGCGAATTCGCATCGTCCCGCCTTTCGACTCGATCTCGAAAGCGTTGGTCCTGCGCACCAGTTCGCCGAGGGTGCGGAAGCCGTAGGTCCTCTGATCGAAATCCGACGCGAAATTAGCCAGCTGCCGTCCGACCTCGCCAAGCGTGACCCAGCCGTCTTCGCTCGCCATCTGGCTGATGACCTTCTTGATGATCGGCGTGGCAGCCTCCGGCGGCTGCAACGGCTGCGCCCGCACGGCGGCATCCTGATTGCTCGGCGCGCCGCCGCGCAGATTCTCGGTATAGACGAACCGGCGGCAGGCCTGCCGAAAACTCTCCGGCGTCTTCTGCTCGCCGAACCCGAACACGTCGATGCCGTGCTCGCGGATGCGGGCGGCAAGCCGGGTGAAATCGCTGTCCGACGACACCAGGCAAAAGCCATCGAACCGGCCGCTGTGCAGCAGGTCCATGGCGTCGATCACCAAGGTGATGTCGGATGCATTCTTCCCGGTCGTATAGGCGAATTGCTGCTGCGGGATGATGGCGTGCTTCGACAGGATGTCGGCCCAGCCCTTGGACCTGGGATTGGAGAAGTCGCCGTAGATCCGGCGCACGCTGGCCTCGCCGATCTTGGCGATCTCCTCGAACAGCCCATCGGCGATCTTTGCAGATGCGTTGTCGGCGTCGATCAGGACGGCCAGACGAGGCGAACGGAGTTCGGAAGGCATGGCATTTCTCGGCTGGGACAGGATGAATGGACAATTCCGCAGACAGCTGCGGAACCGGCGCAGGCGTCGCATCGGAGCACATCGCGCCTCCCAAGCATAGGCGGCATTGCCAAGACGTCGCGGCAATGGCGGCCTTGAGGCGGCGAGGTCAGATCACCTCGCCCAAGTCGATCGCCCGCCTGGCGAACTCGATGGCCTTCTCGGCGGTGATCGCGTCCGCTGTGGTCGTCGCCTCGTCGCGCACCGACGGCGGCGAAGCGATCCGGATCTTCTTGCCGTTCGAACGGCGGATGGTCGCGCGCCAGCGATCGACATCGCGCCGGTAGGCATCGATGACAAAATCCCGATAGCTGACGCCGCTCATCAGCGGCTGAATCGATGCCGCTTCGACAGTGAGCGGCCGGCTTGCGATGTCGCGCACCATCTCGACAATGGTCTCGACGGCATGCTCACGCGCGACGCCGGTCGCGTCCCTGAGCAGATAGTTCACCGCCGCGCCGATCTGCGCCCTCGCGCGATCGTCGCTCGCAAAATCCAGATCGGCCTGAACTGACATATGGGGAAAACGCCTCCGCCCGACGCAACATCGGATACCTCCAGGCATCCGGCACCTTGCAACTACGTGACGTTTAGTCGGCTCCCCATTAAAGCCGGATTATCCGTTAGCCCCCGATTTCTCGGATGCCGTTAACCGGCTCTTGATGCCGCTTCGCAGGATGCCCGAAGCGGCAAGGATGGTCGGCCGGATCACGGAAGGACCGGGCTACGCGCCGATGTGTCCGCGGCCCGCCCGGTGCGGCAGCCCGGTTCGCGCCCCCAATTCGCGCGTGATCAGCAATTGACATATTACTGCTATCCGTGTGACATTTTATTAAAAGGGGCCGACAAGAGCCCATCAATGTCCACTTGGGGAGGCAGCAATGACCATTTCCGACATCACCGCGACAGCCGGAAGCCGGGCTCCGGCCGCCGTTGCGCGAACCGCGCAGGCGCAGCAGGTCGCCGATATCGCGGCGCGGCTCGAACGCCTGCCGCTGACCTCCTATCAGCGCTGGATCTTCGGAATCATCGCGACCGCGTGGTTCTTCGACAGCATGGACCTGGCCGCGCTCACCTTCGTGCTGGGCTCGATCCGCCAGACCTTCGGCCTGTCGACGGCGGAAGCCGGACTGCTGTCCAGCATGAGCTTCCTCGGCATGTTCGCGGGCGCCGCGTGCGCCGGCCTGCTTGCCGACCGCTTCGGCCGCGCCCGCGTCTTCCAGGTCAGCATGATCTTCTGGGGACTGGGCAGCCTGTGCTGCGGTCTGTCCACCACGGCGACCGCGCTCGGTGCATCCCGCCTGCTGCTCGGCTTCGGCATGGGCATGGAGTTTCCGGTCGCGCAGTCGATGGTCTCGGAGATCATGCCGGCGCGCAACCGCGGCCGCTACATCGCGTTCCTCGAAGGATTCTGGCCGCTCGGCTTCATCGCGTCGGGCCTGTTGACCTACTTCGTGCTGCAGGTCGCCGACTGGCGCTGGGTCTTCATCCTGCAGGCGATCCCGGCCGTCTTCGTGCTGGTGGTGCGCCGCTTCGTTCCGGAATCGCCGCGCTGGCTTGCGTCCCACGGTTATTCGGAGTGGGCCGAAGCGACCGTGCGCGACATCGAATCCAGGGTCCGCGACCGTCTCGGCGGCAAGGAGCTGCCGCCGGTGGTGCGCCAGGTGGCCGCCCCCGCGTCCGAAGTGACCGGCCTGAGAACGCTGTTTTCGGGCATCTATGCCAAGCGGACCACGATGTTGTGGACCCTGTGGTTCTTCGCGCTGCTCGGCTTCTACGGCCTGACCACGTGGCTCGGCGCGCTGCTGCAGGCCAAAGGCTTCCCGATCACCAAATCGGTGTTCTACACCATCCTGATCTCGCTCGCGGGGATCCCCGGCTTCCTGGTCTCGGCGTGGCTCGTCGAATCCTGGGGCCGCAAGGCGACGCTGGTGATGAACCTGCTCTGCGGCGCGATCGCCTGCCATTTCTACGGCTCGGCGGCGGACCAGACCCAGCTCATCATTGCCGGCCTCTGCATGCAATTCTTCCTGTTCGGCATGTGGTCGGCGCTCTACGCCTATACGCCCGAACTGTACCCGACCCATGTCCGCGCCACCGGAACGGGCTTTGCCTCCGCGGTCGGCCGAATCGGTTCGCTGATCGGCCCCTATGTGATCGGCGTGATCCTGCCGGCGGCCGGACAAGGCGGCGTGTTTGCGCTCGGCGCCGGCGCGTTCGTGGTGGCGGCGCTTGCGGTGCTGTTGCTCGGCGAGGAAACCCGCGGCCGGACGCTGGAAAGCATTTCGCACTGATGGGCGCGCGGCGCGCCGTCCGGTTCAGCGCGGCGCCGATCGACCGGCCTTGTCATTGCCATCGGGCGTGTGAGATATCTGCTGTACAGCAGCACTCACGATCCTGATGGTAAATTCGAGCAAACGATCCAGCACGGTGCGCGTGCGCACAGCAGGAAGCCGCCGGCCGGCACGGCAATCGTCCGCCGCCGGCGACAAGCCGCGCGGTTCCGCGCCGGCCCCGCTCCCGCAAAGCGACGTCACGCTCACCGATCGCGCCTATGCCGAGCTGGAAGAGCTGATCGTGACGCTGCAACTGCCGCCGGGCACCGCGCTCTCCGAGCTCGTGCTCGCCAAACGGCTCAACATCGGCCGAACCCCGATCCGCGAGGCCTTGCAGCGCCTGTCGCGCGACGGCCTCGTCAACATCCTGGCCCGCCGCGGCGTGCTGGTGTCCGAGATCGACCTCAGGGCCCAGCTGCGCCTGCTCGAAGTCCGGCGCGAGCTGGAACGGCTGATGGCGCGCGGCGCCGCCGAGCGCGCCACCAGCGAGCAGCGCATGCAGTTCTCGGAGATCGCCGCCGGCATGCGGCGCGCGGCGGAGAAATCCGACGACCTGCTGTTCATGCGGCTGGATCACCAGTTCAACACCCTGATCTCCGCGGCGTCGCGCAACGAGTTCGCCTCCCGCGCCATGGGCCTGATGCATGGCCTGTCGCGCCGGTTCTGGTACCAGCATTACAAGGAAGCGGCCGATTTGCCGCTCGCGGCGCGGCTGCATGCCGACGTCGCTGAAGCCATCGCCGAGCGCCGCGTCGACGCCGCGGGCGCGGCGTCCGACAGCCTGATCGACTACATCGAGAGTTTTGCACGTTCGACGCTGTAACGGCTCTCAGAGCTCGACGACCGTGCGGATCGAACGTCCGCGCCGCAGCGCCTCGAAGCCGTCATTGATGCTGTCGAGGCTGCAGCGGCCTGTGATCAGTTCGTCGAGCTTGAGCCGGCCGTCCAGATAGGCCTGCGCCAGAAAGGGAAAGTCGCGCCGTGGCCGCGCGCCGCCATAGCTCGAGCGGCGAAATCGCTTCTCGCCCATCAACGCGCCCCAGCGAAAACTCACGTCCCGCGTGACGTCGATCTTGCCGAGCCAGATCACCTCGCCGCCCGGCCGTACCGCCTCCGCGGTCTGCCGAAACGCGTTGGGATGGCCCGCCGCTTCAAGGATGACGTCGGCGCCGCGGCCGCCCGTCGCCTGCTTTGCGAACTGGACCGGGTCCTCGCGGGCCGCGTTGACGACGTGCGTGGCGCCGAGCTGCCGCGCCAGCGCCAGCTTTGCATCATCGAGGTCGACCGCGATGACAGCACCTGCGCCGGCAAGCCGGGCGCCCTGCACCGCTGCCAGCCCGACCGCGCCGCAGCCGGTGACCATCACGGTATCGCCGTGACCGATGGCGGCGACGTTCAGCGCGGCGCCGACGCCGGTCATGACGCCGCAGCCGATCAGGCACGCGCGGTCGAACGGGATGTCGTTCGGCACGACGATCGCTTGCTGGGCCGGCAGCACGACATATTCCGAGAACGCGCCGAGGAACATCAGGTGCGTCAGCTTGCGTCCGTCCGCGAGCTGCGCCTTCGATGCGCCGTCGAAATGCACGCCTTCCGCACCCCGCGCGAGGTAGGTCTCGCACAGGATCGGCTGCGCGCGGTCGCAGTGAAAGCAGTGCCCGCAATGCGGATTCCAGGACAGGATGACGTGATCGCCGACGCTGATGTCGCGCACCGCGCTGCCGATTTCCTCGACGATGCCTGCCGCCTCGTGCCCGAGGATCATCGGCAAGGGATAGCGCAACGATCCGTCGATGACTTCGAGATCGGTGTGGCAGAGCCCCCCGGCACGCACCTTCACCACGACGTCGGTCGGCATGGGCGGCGCAAGCGATACGCGCTCGACGGAAAGCGGCGTTCCGCTTTGATGCAGCACCGCCGCGCGACAGGTCAGGGTCATCTCAAGAATTCTCTGCCGGGGGCGTCAGCACGGGCTCAGGCCGTCTGTCCGGAGCGCAGCGCCGCAACCGCCTCGTCGAGATCGGCCGAGGAGAGCTCCCATTCATTGTCGAAATTGGCGACGACGCGCCGCATGAAGCTCTCGTGCAGCGCTTTCGCAGCAGCGGCATCGTGCAGATGGTCATAGAGCAGCGCGAAGGCCAGTTGTGCCGGCTCGGGCCCTTCGTAGCTCCATTCAAAGCCGTGCTCGGTGACACGAAGCTGGTCGTAATGCGGTGACAGCGGCTTGCCGTCGACCAGCACCGAAATGCCGTCGATGGTGCGGTCCCCGGTATAGCTCGCCATCGGATCCTCCCTGTGCTGCAGCATCATATCAGGAGCTCGGTCAGGATCCCGGCGGACGCATCTTGAGGTCCTTCTTGACGACCTCGGGGAATATCCACATCGCGACGGTTGCGAACACGCCGAGGAAGGCTACCGCATAGCTCGGTCCCTGCTGTCCCAGATAGACCATGAAAAAATATCCGCAGGCCGCCGTGGCGAGGCAGGCCAGCGACAGCATGAGCTTGATGTGGCTTGGCATCGAGACCTCCCTTCAGGTTATCCACGTGGAAAAGGACGGCGCGGCGACGCGGACCAGCAGCGCGAGCGCGGCGATCATGGCGCAACAGGACAGCCGGAATCCCGCGCGTCCGTCGCGCCACCATTCCGGCAGCGCCTGAAACAGCCCGGGTAGAAACAAGAACAGCACGCCGCCGACGACAACGATTGTGGTCCAGCGCAATTCGGCCAGCGCGAATGCCAGCGTGCCGGCGAGCAGCATCACCCACAATGCGGTGGTCATCGTCACCGGCAGGACGGCGCGCCCGCGCAGCGGGTACATCCCGGCCAGTTGCAGGAAGCCGATGCAGCACACGCTCCACAGCAGGCCGAACCAGGCGATACCGGCGAGATTGGGCTCAAGCTGCGGCATGCGGCACCGATTGCTCCTTCGCCATGACCCGCGGCGTCCGCGCCGTCCGGCGCATGTCGGTCTTCACATGGCGCGTGCTGTAGCCGTTGAAGATGTGGCCAAGCAGGCCGCGATTGAGGTCGGAGGTGCCGAACACATAGTCCATCACCGGGAAGGTCAGGTTCATGTTCCGCTCCATCATGATCGACTGGTTGTGATGGGCGGTATGATGCCGGCGGATGGTGTTGACGAACGGCATGTTGCGCACGAAGGCATTTTCCTCGACGTGGCAGCAGAAATGCATGAACTCGTAGATCAGGTACATCGAGGTCGTCGTGGTGATCAGCAGCCAGCCGGTGTTGGCCGAGATCACAAGGCCCGCGACGATCGCCGGCGGGATCGACATCAGAGTAAACACCACGAGCGCATAGGGCGGGAAGAAGGTGACGCGCCAGTCGTGATGATCGGCGAAGCGCATCTCCTCCTCGGTGAAGAACTGATGGTGCATCAGGGTGTGGCGGCTGTAGACCGCGCGCAGCAAGGGCACATTCGAGGGCCGGTGCATGACGAAGCGGTGCACCGCCCATTCGAAGAAGTTTGCGATCAGGAAGACCACGGGAATGGTGAGGTATTCCCACCATTTCACGTCGTGCACATTGGCCAGATAGACATACAGCGCCGTGAAGCCGATCGTGTAGATCAGCACGACATGCAGCCAGCCATTGTACCAGCCCACCACGCGCTCGCGGTAGGTCGCGCGATATTTGCGCTGGCGGTCGGTCATCCCTGTTGCAGCCAACTCCATCGCGGGTCCCTCCGTCATTCCTGATCTGATATATCAGTAGCACATCAGATGCCAAAGGCAAGCTGCCTTGGTGGGCCGGACGCGGTCAGGAAAAGGGATCGGCGCGCGGAACCCACGCAAGACGGAGCAGGAAGGCCTGGCTGGATTCGAACGGTCAGGCGGGTTGCGCCCTGCCCGCCCACCCCGGCGAAGGCTCGGACGGAAGCGCCCCCATGAAAAAAAGCCGCCCCGGACGGTGTCCGAGGCGGCCTGTGGTATTCGACAGATCAGAAGGTCAGAGCAGGCCCGCGCCGCGCGCCCACTTGTACTTGGCGCCGAGCACCTCGACCGGGAGTTCGGTCGAATAGGCGTAGGCCGGGATGCCGTTCTGGTAGAGATACTCGGCGGCTTCCTCGACCTCGACGTCGCCGGCGAGCGAGGCGACGATCGGCTTGACGAAGCCCTTGGCCTCCATCTCCTTCTTCACCTCGACCATGTTGCGCGCGAACACCATCGGCGGCGTCACGATGGTGTGCCAGTAGCCGAGGATCAGCGCGTGGATGCGCTCATCCGACAGGCCGAGCTTGACCGTGTTGACGTAGGTGATCGGCGGCTCGCCGCCGGTGATATCCACAGGATTTCCGGCCGCGCCGAACGGCGGGATGAACTTGCGGAACGCCGCATCGAGGTCCGGCGGCATCTGCATCAGCGACAGGCCATTGTCGACCACGGAGTCGGAGAGCAGCACGCCGGAGCCGCCGGCGCCGGTGATGATCAGCACGTTCTCGCCCTTCGGCGTCGGCAGCACCGGCACGCCGCGGGCGAATTCGAGCAGCTGCCGCAGGCTGCGGGCGCGGATCACGCCCGACTGCTTGAACACGTCCTCGTAGATCTTGTCGTTGCCGGCGAGCGCGCCGGTATGCGACGAGGCCGCCTTCGCGCCCGCAGACGTGCGCCCGGCCTTGAGCACGACCACCGGCTTCTTCTTGGAGACGCGCTTGGCGGCTTCCGCGAAGGCGCGGCCATCCTTCAGGTCCTCGCAGTGCTGCGCGATCAGGTTGGTGTTGGGATCCTGCTCGAAAAAGGCGAGCAGATCGTCCTCGTCGATGTCGGACTTGTTGCCGAGGCCGACGATCGCCGACACGCCCATCTTGGCCGAGCGCGAGAAGCCGATGATCGCCATGCCGATGCCGCCCGACTGCGACGACAGCGCGGCGTGGCCCTTGACGTCATAGGCGGTGCAGAACGTGGCGCAGAGATTGGCCGGGGTATAATAGAAGCCGTAGATGTTCGGCCCCATCAGGCGGATATTGTACTTCTTGCCGACCTCGACGATCTCGGCCTGCAATTCCGGCGCGCCGGCCTCGGCAAAGCCCGAGGGAATCAGCACCGCGCCGGGGATTTTCTTCTCGCCGCATTCGGCGAGCGCGCCGGCGACGAATTTCGCCGGGATCGCGAACACCGCCGTGTCGATCACGCCGGGCACGTCCTTGACGCTCTTGTAGGCCTTGTAGCCGAGGATCTCGTCGGCCTTGGGGTGGATCGGATAGATCTCGCCCTTGTAGCCGCCGTTGATGAGGTTCTTCATCACGGAGTTGCCGATCTTGCCGTCCTCGGCGGAGGCGCCGATCACAGCAACGCCCTTCGGCTGCATGATTCGGTTCATCGCGGCGACGATCTCTTCGGTCGGACGCGGCGCCGGGCGCGGCTTGTAGTTGAAGTCGACGACGATGCGGACGTCGGCCGCGATCGCGTTCTTGCTGGTGGCGAACACCGGGTTGAGGTCGAGCTCGACGATCTCGGGGAAATCGCTGACCAGCTGCGACACCTTGACGATGACGTCGGCGAGCGCCTCGCGATTGACCGCCTCGCCGCCGCGCACGCCCTTCAGCATCTCATGCGCCTGGATGCCGTCGAGCATCGACAGCGCATCATCCTTGGTCGCGGGCGCGAGGCGGAAGGTGATGTCCTTGAGGATTTCGACCAGCACACCGCCGAGGCCGAAGGCAACCAGCTTGCCGAACGAGCCGTCGGTGATCGAGCCGACGATCACCTCGGTGCCGCCGCCCAGCATCTGCTGGACCTGGATGCCCTCGATCTTGGCGTCGGCCTTGTACTTCCTGGCGTTGGCGAGAATCGTCTCGTAGCTCTTCTCGGCCTCGGCGGCGCTCTTGACGCCGACCACCACGCCGCCGGCCTCGGTCTTGTGGAGGATGTCGGGCGAGACGATCTTCATCACGACCGGGAAGCCCATGTCGGAGGCGATGCGGGCGGCCTCGGCCGCCGACTTGGCGACCCCCTCTTTCGGCACCGGAATGCCGTAGGCATCGCACACCACCTTGCCTTCAGGCGCGGTGAGGCTCGTGCGCTTGTCGGCCCTGACCGCATCGAGAATTTTGCGGACCGCATCCTTCGAATTTGACATTGGCTTCCTCCTGGGACAGATTTCGTGGCATTTGGTATGCCAAAAACGCAATTGTCAAGGTCGGTCGAGGTCCAAAAAGATCGAAAAATATAGGCGGCTTGACATTCTGGTATTTGGCATGCCAAAAATCTAAGGTAATTTCTTCTGCTAAGAAGACGTCTCCAAGAGGAGGAGACGAGTCGTGCCAGAACCGAAACAGACCAAGGCGTCGCCCACCATGGCTGACACAGATATCGCCATCGTCCGGATCGCGCCGGAGACGAGCTTCAAGAACAAGGCCTATGAGGCCTTGAAGGAAGCGATCCTGAAGATGGACATCTACGCGACGCCGGAGCCGGTGATGCTCGACGAGCGCGCACTGTCCGAGCGCCTCGGCGTCAGTCGCACGCCGATCCGCGAAGCGATCGCGATGCTCGAGCAGGACGGATTCGTGAAAACCGTGCCGCGCCGCGGCATCGTCGTGGTCCGCCGTACCAAGGCGGAGATCGTCGACATGATCCGCGCCTGGGCGGCGCTGGAGAGCATGGCGGCGCGCCTGATCACGACCACCGCGCGCAAGAAGGACATCTCGGCGCTGCGCGACTTCTTCAAGGACTTCAGCGACGATCGCCTGCCGCAGGATCACGTCGAGGAATATTCCAAGGCCAACATCGCCTTCCACCAGGCGCTGATCTCGCTGTCGGAATCGCCTGTTCTGGTCGACCTCACCAATGACCTACTGCTGCATGTGCGCGGCTATCGCCAGCTCACGATCGGCCGCAAGGACCGCACCGCGACCTCGCTGCCCGAGCATCTCGGGATCATCGAGGCGCTGGAAGCGCGCGACACCGAGCTCGCCGAGAAGCGCGCACGCGACCACACGCTTGGGCTTGCGGCCTATGTCGAGGCGCACGGCCAAGAATTATTCACGTAGAGAACCGTTCACTTAAGTTTGAGAGTCCACACCCGCTTCAGACGACAATCAGATCGTCCGAACAAAGAACGATCAGGGAGACGATGCCGATGCTGAATACCGCTACGAAGTCCGAGGCACCGGGCACCGAGCAAGAACTGACCGATGGCTTCCATCTCGTCATCGATGCGCTCAAGCTCAACGGCATCGACACCATCTATGGTGTGCCGGGTATCCCGATCACGGACCTGGGCCGCATGGCCCAGGCGGCGGGCATTCGCGTGCTCTCGTTCCGCCACGAGCAGAATGCCGGCTACGCGGCTTCGATCGCCGGCTTCCTGACCAAGCGGCCCGGCGTCTGCCTCACGGTGTCCGCGCCCGGCTTCCTCAACGGCCTCACCGCGCTCGCCCACGCCACCACCAACTGCTTCCCGATGATCCTGGTCTCGGGCTCGTCCGAGCGCGAGATCGTCGACCTGCAGCAGGGCGACTATGAAGAGATGGATCAGCTCGCGATCGCCAAGCCGCTGTGCAAGGCCGCGTTCCGCGTGCTGCACGCCCAGGACATCGGCATCGGCCTCGCGCGCGCGATCCGCGCCGCGGTGTCGGGCCGTCCGGGCGGCGTCTATCTCGACCTGCCCGCAAAGCTGTTCTCGCAGGTGATGAACGCCGACGCCGGTCAGAAGTCGCTGGTCAAGGTGATCGACGCCGCGCCCGAGCAGATCCCCTCCCCGTCTTCGGTCAAGCGCGCGCTGGACGTCCTGAAGAGCGCAAAACGCCCGCTCATCATCCTCGGCAAGGGCGCGGCCTACGCGCAGGCCGACAAGGCGATCAAGAATTTCGTCGAGAAGAGCGGCGTGCCGTTCCTGCCGATGAGCATGGCCAAGGGCCTGCTGCCCGATCTGCATCCGCAATGCGCGGGTGCGGCGCGCTCGACGGTGCTGAAGGAAGCTGACGTCGTGATGCTGATCGGCGCCCGCCTCAACTGGCTGCTCTCGCATGGCAAGGGCAAGACCTGGGGTGAAGCCCCGAAGAAGTTCATCCAGGTCGACATCGAGCCGAAGGAAATGGATTCCAACGTCGAGATCGTCGCCCCCGTGGTCGGCGATATCGGCTCCTGCGTGTCGGCGTTCCTCGACGCCATGGGCGCGAACTGGACCGCGGCGCCCACGGACTGGCTCTCGACCATCGCCAAGAAGCGCGACGACAACGTCGCCAAGATGGCGCCGAAGCTGATGAGCAACGCTTCGCCGATGGATTACCATGGCGCGCTCGGCGCGCTGCGCGCCATCATCGCGGAACGTCCGGACACCATCTTCGTCAACGAGGGCGCCAACACGCTCGACCTCGCCCGCGGCGTCGTCGACATGCACAAGCCGCGCAAGCGGCTCGACGTCGGCACCTGGGGCGTGATGGGCATCGGCATGGGCTATTCGATCGCCGCTGCGGTCGAGACCGGCCTGCCCGTGCTCGCGGTCGAAGGCGACAGCGCGTTCGGGTTCTCGGGCATGGAGATCGAGACCATCTGCCGCTACAGGCTGCCGATCTGCGTCGTGATCTTCAACAATGACGGCATCTATCGCGGCACCGACGTCAACAGCGCCGGCGACGATCCGGCGACCACCGTGTTCGTCAAGGGCTCGCGCTACGACAAGATGATGGAAGCCTTCGGCGGCGTCGGCGTCAACGCCACCTCGCCGGACGAGTTGAAGCGCGCGGTCAATGCAGCGCTGGATTCCGGCAAGCCGACGCTGATCAACGCGGTGATCGATCCGGCGGCGGGCTCGGAGAGCGGCCGCATCGGCAACCTCAATCCGCAGAGCGTTCTGCAGAAGAAGAAGTAACCCCTAACCCCATCACTCCCTGCGGGTGCAGGGGCATATAGAGTACGGAGCAAACATTATGACCAAGGCGCTGAAGGGCGTTCGCATTCTCGATTTCACCCACGTCCAGTCGGGTCCGACCTGCACGCAATTGCTGGCCTGGTTCGGCGCCGACGTGATCAAGGTCGAGCGTCCCGGCGTCGGCGACATCACGCGCGGCCAGCTGCAGGACATCCCGAACGTGGACAGCCTGTATTTCACCATGCTGAATCACAACAAGCGCTCGATCACGCTCGACACCAAGAACCCGAAGGGCAAGGAAGTGTTGACCGCGCTGATCAAGCAGTGCGACGTGCTGGTCGAGAATTTCGGCCCAGGCGTGCTCGATCGCATGGGCTTCCCCTGGGAGAAGATCCAGGCCATCAACCCGAAGATGATCGTCGCCTCGATCAAGGGTTTTGGCCCCGGCCCGTATGAGGACTGCAAGGTCTACGAGAACGTCGCGCAGTGCACCGGCGGCGCTGCCTCGACCACCGGCTTCCGCGACGGCCTGCCGCTGGTCACCGGCGCGCAGATCGGCGACAGCGGCACCGGGTTGCATCTCGCGCTCGGCATCGTCACTGCGCTGTACCAGCGCACCCACTCCGGCAAGGGCCAGCGCGTCACCGCCGCGATGCAGGACGGCGTGCTCAACCTCGCCCGCGTCAAGCTGCGCGACCAGCAGCGGCTCGCCCACGGTCCGCTGAAGGAATACAGCCAGTTCGGCGAAGGCATTCCGTTCGGCGATGCCGTGCCGCGCGCCGGCAACGATTCCGGCGGCGGCCAGCCCGGCCGCATCCTGAAGTGCAAGGGCTGGGAGACCGACCCGAACGCCTACATTTACTTCATCACCCAGGCCCCGGTCTGGGAGAAGATCTGCGACGTGATCGGCGAGCCGACCTGGAAGACCGATCCGAACTACGCCAAGCCGCCGGCCCGCCTGCCGCGCCTCAACGAGATCTTCGCCCGCATCGAGCAGTGGACGATGACCAAGACCAAGTTCGAGGCGATGGAGATCCTCAACAAGGACGACATCCCCTGCGGTCCGATCCTGTCGATGAAGGAGATCGCCGAAGACCAGTCGCTGCGCGCGACCGGCACCGTGGTCGAGGTCGATCACCCGACCCGCGGCAAGTACGTCTCGGTAGGCAACCCGATCAAGCTCTCGGATTCGCCGAGCGACGTTCAGCGCTCGCCGCTGCTCGGCGAGCACACCGACGAGATCCTGCGCGAGGTGCTCGGCTTCAGCGATCACCAGGTCGCCGAGATCCACGACTCCGGCGCGCTCGACCCGCCGCGCAAGCAGGCGGCCGAGTAAAGGCAGCGCTCAAGCAGAAACACGAATGGCCGCGGGCAACCGCGGCCATTTTGTTTTGGGAGGAACTTGCGGTCCCGCGCCGCTGTCGACCGCACGCCGGATCAACCACCCTCGCCACTCTCGCCTTCGCCGCCCTCATCGCCCGGCACATATTCCAGGATATCGCCCGGCCGGCAGTCCAGCTCGCGGCAGATTGCCGACAGCGTCGAGAAGCGCATCGCCTTCGCCTTGCCGGTCTTCAGGATCGACAGGTTCTGGATCGAAATGCCGATCGCGTCCGCGAGGTCTCCGAGGCGGCGCTTGCGCTTTGCGAGCATGACATCGAGGTTCACCACGATGGGCACAAGCATCACCCTCAGATCGTCAGATCGTTTTCGGACTGCAACAGGATGGCCTGCTCGATCACGAATTTCAGCGCCATCAGGAACACGCCGCCCGCGACGGTGCCGACGTCGACGCCGTAGCTCGGCAGGAAGAACTTGATGTCGCCGAGCTGATACAGCGCATAGGTCACCGCGATGGTCGTGATCGTATCCACAAACGGCCAGACCACCAGGAAGATCCCCATCCACCAGACACCCTGCAGCGTTTCGGACACGAAGATCCGTCCGTTGGCGAATCGGTTCACCATGCGATGTAGGATGCCGATCAGCACGGCGTAAAACGATACCCCAAGCGCGAACAGCGACCAGAACAGCACCTGGCCCTTGGCCGACATGGTGAGCGGGTTGGCGACGATGCTGGCGCACTTCGCCTGGTCGCCGATCAGGCTCTCGGCGATCGTCGCCGACGCCGTGGTGGTGCGGTAATAGGCCAGCCACAACACCACCGGCAACGCCGCCCAGATCAACCAGAACGCCCGATCGAGCCTGCGAAACCAGAGCTGGCGCTGCTCACGAACCGATTTCCCCATCGCACCCATCCGAAAAATTCTTTGCCAAAAAGCCGGTACGGCCGGATTGCATCATGCCTAGGCAATGTCATTGACTCAACCTTAAACGTGATTTATTTCATGTTTATCATGAAATTTTTCATGAAGAAGGTGGATGATGACGGTAATCCCAGACCAAAACGGCCTGCGCAAGGCCCTGAAGCAATTGATCCACGCTCACCTCACGCGCCGCTTGATCGTGGCCGCGTTCCACATCCCGCTGCTCGGCAGCCCCGCCGATGCCGCCAAGGCGAGCGACAAGGCCAACGATCCGGCCGGCGTCTGGCTGACCCAATCCGGCGACGCCAGGATCAAGGTCCACCGCTGCGGCAGCGCGCTATGCGGCCGCGTCGTCTGGTTGAAGGAACCGACAGACAAGGCCACCGGCAAGCCGCAGCTCGACGACAAGAATGCCGATCGCGCGCAGCGCACCCGACCGGTCATAGGCATGTCGCTGTTCATCAACATGCAGCCCGCCGGCCCGAACAAATGGGCCGGCCGGATCTACAACGCCGACGACGGCAAGACCTATGAGAGCTCGGTGACGCTGGTGTCGCCGGGCACGCTGAACGTTCGCGGCTGCATGGGAACGCTGTGCGCCGGCGAAGACTGGACGCGGTGAAGGGAATGCGGTGAAGGGACTTGGCCCCGACCCTTCATCGGCCAAGAAGAAAAGCAAACCCGCTCACTCGAGGCCGCCGCATTTGGGCGGCCTTCTTTTATGAACTCGCCGCCCGCCCTCAGCCTTCCACGCCGAGCTTCCACAACGGCGGCAGATCGGCGAAGGGCGGCGTGGTGTGGGCAATGACGATCGCGGCGCGCCGGCTGTCGGAATCGATCTTGCTGTTGATCGCCTTGACGTGCGCCTTCACGGCATCGAGCCCAACGCCGAGGATGCCCGCGATCTCTTCGTTCGACTTGCCCTGCGCGATCCACGACGCCACCTCGATCTGGCGCGGCGTCAGCGCGGGAAATGCCAGACGCAGGCGGTCGCTCGGTGTCAGCGCCGCCAGCGTTCGCTCCTGCGCCTGGCGGTAGCCGCGTAGGATGTGCGGACGAAAACCCTGCATCCGGTCGCGCTCCTCGTCGCTGAACGCCGGCCGTCCCACCACGCGATGCCCGACAACCGTGACCACATAACCGGCGTGCTCGAACGCGATCCCCATGATCCGCCGCGCCCCCGACGGCAGGAACACCTCATTGGCAATCGGCAGCTCGACGAATTCCTCGTCGCTGAAGAAATCCGACTCGCGCAGCGCGCGTTCGCCATAGAACGCCGGATCGTGCTGCCAGAACGGATGCGAGTGCATGTGCTTCGCAAACGCCTGCATGCCGCGGGCACGAACCTCCGGATCGTCGCCGACCGAAATCAACGACCGGAATCCCAGCTCGGACGATGGAACTCGGTGAAGCTCACCACCTCCGCATCGACCAGGCGGCCGACGCCGGCGAACAGGCGGTGGCATGGCAGTACGCCTTCGGCGACGTGACCCCGACATCTCGCTCGCGTTCCAGGGCCTGGGAACCGGATTCACCGTGGCCGGCGTGCCGCTGGCGCGGAACGCGGCACTGGTCGAAGGCGGCCTCGACCTCCGGGTCACACCGCAGGCCAGCATCGGCATCGCCTATGTCGGCCAGCTTGCCGACCGGGTCCAGGACCACTCGGTAAAGGCCAGTTTTAGCTGGAAATTCTGACCCGGCGTCGCCGCCTGGCTCCCGCCCCATCCACGCCGATCCGGAATCCGATCCGCCGATTTTGCTGCATTGCACAGTCGTGCATGCTGCCATGCAAACAAGTCCGTTGTATCTGGCATCTGGTATACATAGTTTGGCTGCAGATGATGAGCCGGCCCATTGCTGGCCTCCAATGAAAGGGGACACCAATGTCCAAGACCACTGTACTGACGCTTGCGCCCTCCTCCACCCTGTTCGGCCGCCTGCTGGCCTCGATCGACCGCCTGCTGATGAAGAGCGCGGAGATTTCGAATCGCAACGGCGACCTGCCGCGCTTCGGCCTCTAAGCCAAGGGATTTCCGGCGCTCTCCGCCGATGCAGCTTTCGTCGCAAGATGCGACCTGACATTGAACCTTCGACCAATGGCCCCGATTTTCGGGGCCATTTCCTTGCGCGCTGAACTACTCTCCCGGGGTGCCCGGGCTGAGTCCTGTGCGGCATAAGCGCGCGCCGCCCCTGCGACAGCTTGAACCTTGGCATATCGGATACCAAGATGGCCATCGCGCGCTCATAAGCAACGACAAGGGGCGCACTGGGAGGATCTATGTCGGACATGGTTCAGGCAACTGCGGCCCCCGCGGCCGCGCGTGTCAGCGACACCTATCGCTGGATGCAACTCGCGATCGGCGTCGCCGCGATGGTGATGATCGCAAATTATCAATACGGGTGGACATTCTTCGTCCCCGACATCCAGAAGAAATTCGGATGGGATCGCGCATCGATCCAATGGGCCTTCACGCTGTTCGTGCTGTTCGAGACCTGGCTGGTGCCGGTCGAAGGCTGGTTCGTCGACAAATACGGTCCGCGCATCGTCGTGCTGGTCGGCGGCATCCTCTGCGCACTCGGCTGGGCGATCAACGCCCAGGCGACGTCGCTGAACGGCTACTATCTCGGCATGATCATCGCCGGCATCGGCGCCGGCGGCGTCTACGGCACCTGCGTCGGCAACGCGCTGAAATGGTTTCCGGATAAGCGCGGACTTGCCGCGGGCATCACCGCTGCCGGCTTCGGCGCAGGCTCGGCGCTCACGGTCGCGCCGATCCAGGCGATGATCAAGGACTCCGGCTTCCAGACCACCTTCCTGTATTTCGGTCTCGGCCAGGGCATCATCATCGTGCTGCTCTCCTTCTTCCTGCTGGCGCCGAAGGCCGGACAGGTGCCGGCCGTCGTGGCGAACGCCAACATCATCCAGACCCGGCGTAACTATCAGCCGACCGAAGTGCTGCGGCAGCCGATCTTCTGGCTGATGTACTTCATGTTCGTGATCGTCGGCGCCGGCGGCCTGATGGTGACGGCGAACCTGAAGCCGATCGCGGTCGACTGGAAGGTCGACAGCGTGCCGGTCACGCTGATGGCGGTGACGATGACGGCCGTCACCTTCGCGGCAACCATCGACCGCGTCCTCAACGGCCTGACGCGTCCGTTCTTCGGCTGGATCTCCGACATGATCGGCCGCGAGAACACGATGTTCATCGCCTTCGGCATGGAAGGCATCGGCATCTGGATGCTTTACCTCTGGGGACACGACCCGGTTTGGTTCGTGCTGCTCTCGGGCTTCGTGTTCTTTGCCTGGGGCGAGATCTACTCGCTGTTCCCCTCGACCTGCACCGATACGTTCGGCGCCAAGTTCGCCACCACGAATGCGGGCCTGCTCTACACCGCGAAGGGCACCGCGGCGCTCTTGGTGCCGATCGCCAACTACATGCAGCAATCGTCGGGCAACTGGGACAAGGTGTTCATCATCGCGGCAGGCGCCAACATCCTCGCCTCGCTGCTCGCGATCATGCTGCTCAAGCCCTGGCGAAAAATCGTGGTCGCGAAATCGGCTACGGCTTGAGCAACCGCCTCACCACAGCCTGCGAAGCGCCTGGCCAAAAGCCGGGCGCTTTTCATTTTGCCGTTAGGAAGAGGTCCGTCCGGAGCGGCGCGTCGGAGGGCAGATTGCTGCATTGCAGCAGAATGAAGGGCTTGCTTTCTGGAATATAGTATACCAACTTCCGCCGGGCGCTTGCGACGATACGCCACAATAATTGCGACACTCGGTCACAAGACCAGCGCGCTCGGGAGGACTTGATGGTTTCCAGCAATACTGCCGTCACACAAGCTCAACCTTCGTCCAGCGGCTTCCGCTGGCTGCAGCTCGTCATGGGCATCGTCTGCATGGCGATGATCGCGAACCTGCAATATGGCTGGACGCTGTTCGTCGATCCGATCGACGGCGCGCACCACTGGGGCCGCGCGGCGATCCAGTTCGCCTTCACGATCTTCGTGGTGACCGAGACCTGGCTGGTGCCGGTCGAGGCCTGGTTCGTCGACAAATACGGCCCGCGGCTCGTCATCATGTTCGGCGGCATCATGATCGCGCTCGCCTGGGTGTTGAACTCCTATGCCGACTCGCTCGCCCTGCTCTACACCGCCGCCGTGTTCGGCGGCATCGGCGCCGGCGCGGTGTACGGCACCTGCGTCGGCAACGCGCTGAAGTGGTTTCCCGATCGCCGCGGCCTCGCCGCCGGCGCAACCGCGGCCGGCTTCGGCGCCGGCGCCGCGCTCACGGTGGTGCCGATTGCAAAGATGATCGCCGCGAGCGGCTATCAGACCGCGTTCTTCGATTTCGGCATCGGACAGGGATTGATCGTCTTCCTGCTCGCCTTCTTCATCCAGCCGCCCGCGGTCTCGATCCCGCCGAAGAAGAAGCAGCTCAATCTGCCGCAGACCAAGGTCGACTTCACGCCGCCGCAGGTGCTGCGCAGCCCGATCTTCTGGGTGATGTATCTGGTGTTCGTGATGGTCGCCGCCGGCGGCCTGATGGCGGCGGCGCAGATCGCGCCGATCGCGCACGACTACAAGATCGCGAACACGCCGGTCACGCTCGCCGGCTTCCAGATGGCCGCGCTGACCTTTGCGATCTCGCTCGACCGCATCTTCGACGGTTTCGGACGGCCGTTCTTCGGCTGGGTCTCCGACAACATCGGCCGCGAGCACACCATGTTCATTGCGTTCGGCACCGGCGCGCTGATGCTGCTCACGCTATCCACCTGGGGTCACAACCCGGTGGTGTTCGTGCTGGCGACCGCGGTCTATTTCGGCGTGTTCGGCGAGATCTACTCGCTGTTCCCGGCGACCTGCGGCGACACCTTCGGCTCGAAGTTCGCGACCACCAACAACGGCATGCTCTACACCGCGAAGGGCACCGCAGCGCTCTTGGTGCCTGCCGCCAGCATCGTTGCCGCCAGCTATGGCTGGCAGGCGGTGTTCGTGATCGCGGTCGCCCTCAACGCCACCGCGGCGCTGATGGCGCTGTTCGTGATCAAGCCGATGCGCCGCGCCTTCATCAACGGCAACGAGGCTGCCGCCGCGGAAGAGACCGCGACGAGCGCCAAGACGGCTTAACAAGACGGCTTGGCTAAAGACCACCCGATCAGGACCGCTTGGTCCCGACATTTCCCCGGAGACTGATGGAGGCGCATTTCGGTGCGCCTCTTCTCTTTTTTGCCAGCTCAGGGATGCCAGATGCCACCACGCTTAGTGCGGCAGATCGCCCGCGGCGCCCACGGCCGCTCACAATCGTCGGAAATGTCAGCAAACCTGCCTATTTAAGCATTTTGCTGATGGTAGATTTCTGTGACAGCCACGTTGACAATTGGCATTTTGTATACCAGACTCCAGTCAACGATAACCCAGGAGGTTGCCATGCAAGTCGGAGATATCCTGCGCAAGAAGACCCCCCGCGTCGCCACGGTGCGCATGAACGAGACGGTGGCGATCGCCCGCGCAACTGATGCGCGCCAGCAATATCAGCGCGCTCGTGGTCAAGGATGTCGTTCGCACCGAGGGTAACACCGCCGTCGGCATGTTCACCGAGCGCGACGTGGTGCGCGCGATCGCCGAGCACGGTGCGGCGGGCGCAAGCATGAAGGTGTCGCAGTTCGTGTCGGTGCAGCAGCTGGTGTCGTGCACATCGAGCGACACGCTCGAGCACATCCGTCATCTCATGACCAAGCACCACATTCGCCACGTGCCCGTCATCGACAATTACAGCCTGATCGGCGTCGTCAGCATGCGCGACATCGCCGCCGCGTTCGACGAGGAGACCGCCGCGTCGAAGAAGGACGCCGTGCCGGCGTAACAAGCGCCTGCTTTGCGTTGCTCTCAGCCAGGCGCTGCGTGTTCGATCACCAGCGCCTGAACAGATGACGAAAGATTTCCGTCCCGCCCTCGCCTGACCGCCGCAGCCCGTCATTTCCGCATGGGCGCGCCGCAGGTCGCCGGTAGACAATTGCCGGACAGGACTGCATCCTTCCCCTCGACATCCCATAACAACACCGTGCGCCGCCGTCCGCGACACGGAAAATCCTGATGGAAACGAGGGCAGAATGATCAAGACACGTTTCACCGAGATGTTCGGCGTCGACCACCCGATCGTGCAGGGCGGCATGCAATGGGTCGGGCGCGCCGAGCTGGTTGCCGCCGTGGCCAATGCCGGCGCGCTCGGCATGATCACCGCGCTGACGCAGCCGACGCCGGACGATCTGCGCAAGGAAATCGCGCGCTGCCGCGAGCTGACCGACAAGCCGTTCGGCGTCAACCTGACCATCCTGCCCGCGATCAAGCCGCCGCCCTACGCCGAATACCGCCAGGCCATCATCGAGAGCGGCATCAAGATCGTCGAGACCGCCGGCAACAAGCCGCAGGAGCATGTCGACGAGTTCAAGAAGCACGGCATCAAGGTGCTGCACAAATGCACCAGCGTTCGCCACGCGCTGTCCGCCGAGCGGATGGGCGCCGACGCGATCTCGATCGACGGCTTTGAATGCGCCGGCCATCCCGGCGAGGACGACACCCCCGGCCTGATCCTGATCCCCGCCGCCGCCGACAAGGTGAAGATCCCGATGATCGCCTCCGGCGGCTTCGGCGATGCGCGCGGCCTGGTCGCAGCGCTCGCGCTCGGCGCCGAAGGCATCAACATGGGCACGCGCTTCATGTGCACCAGGGAGAGCCCGATCCATCAGCTGGTGAAGGAACGCATCGTCGCCAATGACGAGCGCGAGACCGAGCTGATCTTCCGCACCATGCGCAACACCTCGCGCGTCGCCAAGAACGCGATCTCGACCAAGGTCGTGCAGATGGAGAAGGAAGGCGCCAAGTTCGAGGATGTGCGCGAGCTGGTCGCCGGCGCCCGCGGCAAGATGGTCTACGCGTCAGGCGATGCCGACGAAGGCATCTGGTCGGCCGGCCAGGTGCAGGGCCTGATCCACGACATTCCGTCCTGCGCCGAGCTGGTGTCGCGCATCGTCCACGAAGCGGAAGCCATCATCAGCGAACGGCTGGAAGCGATGATGTCTGGCGGCAAGCGCCAAGCCGCGGAATAGGCCGGAGCGGAGCACGAGTGTTATCCGTCACCCTGAGGAGCGCGAAGCGTGTCTCGAAGGGTCAACGGCCACCAGCCGGGCCGTCCATCCTTCGAGGGCCGCTGAAAAAGCGGCCACCTCAGGATGACGGAATTCAAGTCATCTCGCGTTAGACACAAACGAGAAGAAGCCCATGAAAGCCTATGTCTACGGCCCTAACGGCCCTGAAATCACCGACGTTGCGAAGCCCGTGCCGAAGGGCACCCAGGTGCTGGTCAAGGTTCATGCCTGCGGGCTGAACCGCGCCGATCTCGGCATGACCAAGGGCCATGTCCACGGCGCGGCCGGCGGCGTCGGCACCGTGCTCGGCATGGAATGGGCCGGCGAGGTCGCCGAGCTCGGCCCCGATGCCAAAGGCGTCAAGGTCGGCGACAAGATCATGGGCTCCGGCGGCGCGGCATTCGCAGAATACACGCTGGCCGATCACGGCCGACTGTTCCGCGCGCCCTCGAACATGAACTTCGACGAGGCCGCAACCCTGCCCGTCGCGCTCGCCACCATGCACAACGCCGTCGTCACCAACGGCGCGCTGCAGCCGGGCCAGAGCGTGCTGATCCAGGGCGCAAGCTCCGGCGTCGGGCTGATGGCGATGCAGATCGCCAAGCTGAAGGGCGCCAAGCTCGTGGTGGGCTCATCGACCGACGCGATGCGTCGCGGCCGACTGAAGGAGTTCGGCGCCGATCTCGCGGTGGACTCGAAGGATCCCGGCTGGGTCGATCAGGTGCTGAAGGCGACATCAGGCGAAGGCGTCGACCTGATCGTCGACCAGGTTTCCGGACCGGTCGCGAACCAGAACCTCAAGGCGACCAAGGTCAAGGGCCGCATCGTCAATGTCGGCCGGCTTGGCGGCACCCACGGCGACTTCAACTTCGACCTGCACGCGGCGCGCCGCATCCAGTATATCGGCGTCACCTTCCGCACCCGCTCGATCGAGGAGATCCGCGCGATCTTCGAGGAGGTGCGCAAGGACATCTGGCCCGCGGTCGAGGCACGCAAGCTGCAGCTGCCGATCGACCAGGTCTACAAATTCGCCGACATCGGCAAGGCGTTCGAACACATGGAAGCCAACAAGCACCTCGGCAAGATCGTGGTGACGCTGTAGCAGCAGGCTCTGGCGATTTGCGAGTGAAGGGCGGATCAGCCAACGGGTCCGCGCTTGCCGCGTGCTATGCCCTGGCTCTTTCGCGTGCGATGTTCAGCCGACCGGTCCTGGAATCCAATAGTCCCCCGCAAGCGGGCTGACCTTGACGCCACTGATAACTCCGAGCTCCAGGCTTGGATCGAAATAGCGCATCGTCCGCTCATTGAGGTCAATGATGCGGCCAGGCCTGAGTGGCCCCACGTCATTTATCTTCACGATGACCTTCTTGCCGACGGCCTCGACGAGGGCATATTTCGGCCTCGCGCCAAATTGGACCCCACCAAACTTCCGGCGCAGACTCGTCTTGATGGCAGCCGCCCAGACCGAGTGATCATAGCGCTCGCCGGAGGCTGTGCTCGGACCGCCCTCCTCCTTGCCGGGCTTGAATGGATTGTACATGGATGCCGCGCCAACGATTGCATCCCCACACGCGGCATTGACGACGGCGCTTGAATGAACCGCAGCGATTTCACTTCGAGCAGCGGTGCCAGAAAAGGCGAGCGCAACCAGGGCGCCGCAAATCGCGGCGCTCGAGCCGAACAGCATCATAACTCCTTGATTGATTTTCTTCGATCGTCCGGTTCCCGATGCCGCAAAACATGGTCAAGCGAACGCGGAGGCGTTTACGCGTGCCAATTCCTTGCGGATTCGTGCCAGTTCCGGCAGTGGAACCATCGTGAGAACCTGGGCGGCCCTCACACCGTGTTTTTCAGTTTCTCGCTCGACTAAAACAGAGATTGCGTCAGCAAAATGACTGAACGGAGCTGTCTTCGACAGCGCGTGAGGAGTGTATCGTCACCTTCCGCACCCGATCGATCGCGGAAATCCGCGCGATCTTCGGCGAAGGTGCGCATAGCAAAGCGGCGCGAAGCAAGTGCTCCGCGCCGCTTGACCGTATGATTATCGTTATGATTATCGCGACGTTCCCCCTCGCCCCGTCGTGGCGGATTGAGCCGTCTGGTTCGGCGTCACGATATTGAACCAGAAGTCGAACGTGTCGAGATACGACACGAGATCGCGCAGCTTGGTCTGGTCTCCGCTGACCTTCACCGCGCCGGCCGAGATGGCATCATCAAACCTGGTTTGCTGCAGGATGATGCTGTTCAGCGTATCCCGCGACAACGCGACGGTCGCATCGGCATTGTTGGACTTCATGTTCGCCGTGTGGTTCAGCACTCCGTTCTTCAGTTCGACGAAGTAGTTGCCGTCCTTGCCGAACTCGAAGTTGAGCTTCGCATGCGCGTTGCCGGCCTTCTCCGCGTTGAGGCGAACCCCGAGATAGTCGAAGAACAAATCCGCGGACATCGCGCGCACCGTATCGGGGCTCGCGGTGTTCGGCGTCGGCAGCTTGGCGACACCGTTGCGCAGCTCCTGGGCGCCGGTCAGGTAGAAGTTGCGCCACGGTCCGGACTCGGCCTGATAGCCGAGCTGCTCGAGCGCGTCGGCTTCGAGATTCTTGGCGGCCTGATTGTCGGGATCGGCGAACACGACGTGGTGGACGGCTTGAGCCACCCAGCGATATTCGCCCTTGTCGTAGGAAGCCTTGGCCTTCTTCAGAACCTCGTCGCTGCCGCCCATGAACTCGACGTACTTCTTGCTCGCCTCGACCGGCGGCAGTTCGTGCAGGGTGGCCGGGTTGCCGTCGAACCAGCCAAGATAAAGAACATAGGTGGCGGCCACGTCATGATAGATCGAGCCGTAGTAACCACGGTTTGCCCAGACGTTGGCGAGGCTGTCAGGCATTTTGAATCCGTCGGCGATCTCGCGCATCGTCATGCCGTGGTTGACCATGCGCAAGGTCTGGTCGTTGATGAAGCGGTAAAGGTCGCGCTGGCTCTCCAGAAGTGAAACCACCTTGTCATTGCCCCATGTCGGCCAGTGATGCTGCGCAAACACCACGTCGACCTTGTCGCCCCACATCACCAGCGCCTGGTTGAGGTACTTCGACCAGGGGAGCGGCTCGCGAATTTTGGCGCCGCGAAGCGAATATGTATTGTGCAGCGTGTGGGTCGCGTCCTCGGCGGATTCCATCGCCTTCTTTTCCTCGATGAACCACATCATCTCCGAAGGCGCTTCCGAACCGGGCGCCATCAGAAATTCGTAGGTCAAGCCGTCGATCTTCTCTTTCTGTCCGGTTTCCTTGATGATGTTGGTCGGCGCGATGAGCGTGACCGTGCCTGCCGAGGTCGTGGTGCCGAGACCCGCGCCGACCTGACCTTTCGGATCCGCCTTGAGCAGGTTGCCGTACATGTAGCTGGCGCGCCGGCTCATCGCGGTGCCGGCCATGACGTTCTCGGCGACCGCAGCCTCCAGGAATCCATCCGGCGCGTAGATCTTGACCTTGCCGGACTGGACGTCGTCCTCGCTGGTGACGCCCCGCACACCACCATAGTGATCGACGTGGCTGTGGGTGTAGATCACGGCCTTGACGGGTTTGTTTCCGCGCTTCGAGCGGTACAGGTCGAGCGCCACCTTTGCCGTCTCTGCCGACACGAGCGGATCGACGATTGTAATGCCCTCGCTGCCCTCGATGATCGTCATGTTCGACAGGTCCTGATTGCGGACCTGATAGATGCCGTCGGTCACCTCGAACAAGCCGGAGATGTTGATCAGCCGGGATTGTCGCCACAGACTGGGGTTGACCGTATCGGGGGCTGTCGCGTCGCTGATGAAGCCGTACTGCTGCGGGTTCCAGATCGCGTTGCCCGTGCTTCCCTTGATTGCCTCGGAAGGCAGCGCGGCCATGAAGCCTTTGTTCGCGGCGTCGAAATCGGAGGTGTCGTTAAACGGCAGCTGTTTCAGCAAGACCGAATTTGCCTGCTTGGTCGCATCGGCCGCGCCATTGCGCAAATCTTGAGTCTGTGCCGCAGCCGTACCGATCAGCCCCGCACTGACAACCCCGAGGATTGACGCCTTCGCGAAAACGCTCCTCATGTGGCCTCTCCCTTCTGCATTGGATATTGGTCCACTCCCTGAGCACCGAGAGCATCGCCGCCAAACACGCCCAGAGGGCAATCGTTCCACCCGAAGTTGCGACGTCGAAACATGTCCGGCAGCATCCGTCCGCATGGCTGCGCGCTCTGGCACAAGCTGCACACCAACGCTGCGGGCTGAGCGGTCAAAAAAGATGTCTCGCGCGCGAAATCACGCGCCGAGCAGCCCTGCATGCCGCGATGGCCGGCTCTGAGGCGAGGCGCCGCGCACCGGCCATGCCGAGAGAGTGCTGTTTTGCCGCACACGCTCGCGTCCTGGCGGCGGCGAACCGTTCGCATTTTACGCAAACGGACGACCGACCGAAGGGGGTTCCCTGTTACGGAAGCGAAGCATCGGCTACGGCCGAAATGCCGTCCCTGCGAGCGCTACGACTGGTCCGACTTCGCACCCGGTCTGACCTGTGTGATGGCGACGCCGGAGATCGCGAGCAGTCCGCCGACAACCAGTTTCGGCGTCACCTGGTCGCCAAGGAACAGCACGCTCGAGATCAAAGCGAACACCGGAAGCAGCAGACCGAAGGGGGCGACGCGGGCCATGGAGCAGCGGGCGATCAGCCAGAACCACAGGCCGAACCCGACAATGCCGCCGATGAAGACGGTGTAGGCGAGCGCCAGCCAGCCCCGTTGATCCGCCGTGCCAAGGCTCGCCAGCTGTCCATATTCCAGCAGCAACGACATCAACATGACCTGCGGCACGGTGAGCAGCGACGACCACCCCATCAGCATCAGGGGATCGAAAGGGCCGTAGCGTTTCGTCAGGACGGTGGACACCGCGAATGCGAACGCCGCGGCAACCACGAGCAGCAGCGGCAGCACGTTTGCCGACAGCCCCGGCCCCGCCGCCAGCACCACCACGCCGACGAACGCCAGCACCACGCCGGCGGATGTGACGAGCGACGGCCGCTCCGCGAGCAGCGGCCAGGCGAGCAGCACGGTGAACGGCGGGGCGAGTTGATAGGCGACCGCCGACATGCTCCCCGAGCCGAGCCCAAGGCCGACATAGAACAGCCCGAAGTTCAGTCCGCCGAGGAAAACCGAAATAGCTGAGACAGGGCCGAGTTGTTGGCGTGTCGGCCTTCTGACGAACGGAACAAGCAGCAGCGCGATGGCCAGGAAACGCAGTCCGAGGAAGAACAGCGGCGGAAACTCGGTGACGCCGACCTTGATGACCACGAACTGATAACCCCAGAGCAAGGGAACGGCCACCGCGCAAATGATCTGGATGGCAGACATCGCATCCTTCCTTTCAAGACCGATCGGTCCATATATGGGCATACCGATCGCGCAGACGTCCAGAGGACATCAAGGGTCATTCCAACAGTTGCTTATTTGATGAAGCGATCGAGCAGCGCGTCAGCGGTGGCCTGCGACGTGGTACGTGCCGGAGCCGTCTTTGCGACCACGCGCAGCCCCCAAAGGAAACAGATCAGGATTCGGGCGGCACTCGAAGGCTCGACGCCATCGGCCAATCTGCCCGCGGTCTCCGCACGGGAAAATGCGTCCGCCAACCTGGTCTCCATGGTTTTGAAGAAGCTCGCGAAGCGACGACCAACCTCGGCATCCTGGCCGGCCAGCTCCATCGCCGTCGCCACCAACAGGCAGCCGCGCCGGCCATTGGCACCGCACGTGCGCTCAACGTAACCGGCAAGGTAGGCCCGCAGGCCATCGACCGGATCTCTGCGGGGATCGAGTTCGTCATCCATCCGGGTCAGGGCATCGGCAATGTAGCGATCGAGTGCGCGCAGGAACAGCGAGTGCTTGTCGCCGAACGCGGCGTAAAGGCTGCCGCGCGAGAGTTTTGTCGCACGCAGCAGGTCCGGGAGTGCCGTGGCGTGATAGCCGCGCGACCAGAACACATTCATCGCGCGTTCGATGGCGGCGTCCACGTCGAAACTTCGCGGGCGGCCACGGGGCGCCTGCATGGTGGTTTGGCGGCTCATTGCCGATATATAGACCAATCGGTCCTTAAATGGCAAGGGCCGCTTTGGATCATTAGCTCGTAGGATGGGTAGAGCGAAGCGAAACCCATCGATTGCATCCGCACGCCGACATGATGGGTTTCGTGCGCTCTACCCATCCTACGTTACGCGTCGAGATGGCGGCATGAGTTACCCATTCGACACGACGGGCGGTGCAGCGCGCACCCGGCATTCCCTGCGCCCTCTTGTGTCGTGGCGAAACGATTTTGCAAAGCTCGGGCGAAACGCGCCGCGAGAACGCAGATGTTCGGTTGACACGTCGCGCAACACATACCCCGAATGCGAGTCATGATGCGATGCGGTTGCCACAGCTCACTTCAACCACACAACCCTGTGGTTGTGGATTCTGGCTTCCGCCGGGACGACCGCGTGATTTTGGCAAAATCCTGCAATTGCAACTGAGTGGCGATTGCGTTTCATCAACGACACTTGATGTTCACCAACTCCCTGCTAAACCGCCGCCCATGAGCTCTTCCAGCACCAGCGCACCCTCCACCAAGACATCGGTCGCCGCGATCTCGATCCTCGCCAGCGGCAGCATGGCGGTGGCGAAGTTCGTGGTCGGCATCGCGATCGGATCGCTGGCGCTGATCTCGGAGGCGCTGCACTCGTCGATCGACCTGGTCGCCACCATCATCACCTGGGCGGTGGTGCGGGTGTCGGACCAGCCGGCCGACGCCGAGCATCATTACGGACACGGCAAGTTCGAGAGCGTCTCGGCGCTCGGCATCATCGCCCTGCTCTATGTGCTGGCCGGCGGCATCCTGGTGCAGGCCTACAGCCATCTGCGCGAGGGCGCGCCGCCGCCGTCGATCTCGGCCATTCCCTTTGTCGTTCTCGTCATCGATATCGGCGTCAATCTGTGGCGGGCCCGCGCGCTGCACCGCGCCGCGCGCGACACCAAGAGCCAGGCGCTGGCCGCCGATGCGCTGCATTTCGCCTCCGACGTGATGGGCTCGACCGCCGTCATCGTCGGCCTGGTGCTCGCCGGCTTCGGCTTCTGGTGGGGCGATGCCGCAGCGGCGATCGCGGTCGCGGTGATGATCGCCCTGCTCGGCCTGCGCATGGCGCGGGAGACGGTCGAGACCCTGCTCGACCGCGCGCCCGAAGGCGCGCTGGAGAAGGCCACCGTCGCCATCAAGGCCGTGCCGGGGGTGGTCGATGTCGACCGGTTGCGCGTCCGCATGGTCGGCGCGACGCATTTCATCGATGCCATCGCCAAGGTGCCGCGCACCTACCCGATCGACCGCGTCGAGGACATCAAGCGCCGGGCGCAGGCGGCGGTGACCAAGACGTTCGGCGACGCCGACCTTACCTTCACCGCGGTGCCGGTGGCGCGCGACAATGAGAGCGTGCGCGAGCGCATCATGGTGATCGCGCGCAATTCCGGCCTCGCCATCCACCACGTCACGGTGCACGACATCGGCGGCAAGCTGATCGTCGGCATCGACCTCGAGGTCGACAGCGACATGGCGCTGGACGCAGCGCACGACGTCGCCCACGGGCTCGAGCGCGCGATCCGCGAGGATTTCGGCGAGGACGTCGAGGTCGACACCCATATCGAGCCGCTCGAGCCGGAACTGCCGTGGGGAACCGACGCCGCGCCGGACCGCGTCGAAGCCATCAAGGCGGCGCTGACCGGCTTTGCCGATGGCGGCGCGATCCATGACATCCACAATGTGCGGGTCCGCAACACCGACGCCGGCGAGGTCGTCAACTTCCATTGCCGCGCGCGGCCTTCGATGAGTGTGATCAAGGTGCACGAAAGCGTCGACGAGATCGAACGCAAACTGCGTCGTGCGTTCCCCACCGTGAAGCGTGTGATCAGTCACGCAGAGCCGACGCGCGCGTAATTCTACGGAGCCGTTCCCGTTTCGGACTCGCTTTGCGCCGCATGATTCTTCCCGGGACAAGAATTTTTTCGCATTAACGAATCGTTGACTCTCGACAGTCCCGGAAATCTGGATTCAAATGATCATGATTCGGATGCATCGTGGGGAGCATCCGAACCGGGTAAAAAATCAGCTTAGAGCGGGGGTCTCAGGCATGGCGCGCGCGCATGCAGCGAACGCGTGCGTCCAATCCGATTCGATCAAGGGATTGGCGCAGTCGATCGCGAAACCGGCCTATCACAGGCTCCTGACGGCCGAGCCTGCACTGCGCCGCGCTGTCCCTACGCTCATCATCGCCTTCCTCATCACGATCTGCCTCGGCGCCTTCGTCCAGGTGATCGACCAGAACCGGCAGAAGCGCGGCGCGATGAAGCGCGACCTTGCTGCACTGTCCGACATCCTCGCCGAACGTCTCGATCGCCTGACCTCGGTGCGGCGCGACCGGCTCGCCAACATCGAGCGGATGCAGGAACTGCTGCCGGACCTGATCCCGTCCTGGGGCATCGCCTACGGCCGCCACGTCATCATCACCGGCGCCGATCACCGCGTGCTGGCGCGCGTGCCGGTCGACGGCGCCGGCGAGAACGACCGCATCCTCGACATCGTCTCCACCGCGCAGCTGCTCGTCGCGCCCGGCCAGCAGGGCACGGTCAGCGACATGACGCTGCCCGGCGGCACGGGCGCGCTGGCGATCTCGCAGCTCGTCAAGTCGCTGCCCGGCCAGGTCGTCGTCATCCAGGAGATGAACGAGCCGATCTGGGGATCGGATGCGGCACTCTCGGTGACGCTGTCGGCGACCACGAGCTTCGTGGTGCTGATCCTCGGCTTCGCGTTCCACTGGCAATCGACCCGCGCCCGCGAGGGCGACCTGATCAACGACGCCGTGCGCGGCCGGATCGACACCGCGCTCAACCGCGGCCGCTGCGGATTGTGGGACTGGGACCTGTCGCGCGGCCGGATCTTCTGGTCGCAGTCGATGTTCACCCTGCTCGGCCTCGACACCCGCAACGACCTCCTCACCTTCGGCGAGGTCAACGCGCTGGTGAATTCGGACGACATCAACCTGTTCGACATCGCCGACCAGCTGATCTCGGGCAAGATCGATCACATCGACCAGAGCTTCCGCATGCGCCATGTCGGCGGCCACTGGATCTGGCTGCGGGTGCGCTGCGAGCTCAGCCATGCTGCCGCCGACGGCGGCCTGCATCTGATCGGCATCGCGGTCGACATCACCGAGCAGAAAAGCCTCGCCGAGAAGTCTGTGGAAGCCGATCTCAGGCTGCGCGACGCGATCGAGACCATTCCCGAGGCTTTCGTGCTCTGGGATGCCGACGACCGCCTCGTGCTCTGCAACTCGCACTTCCAGCGGCTGCACAAGCTGCCCGATTCCGCCGTCAGCCCCGGCACCTCCTACGAGACCGTGATCGAGGTCGGTAGCATGCCGGAAGTGCGCACCCGCCTGCACGAGAGCGGCGTCCCGGCGCCCGGCGCCCGCACCTTCGAGGCCCAGCTCGACGACGGCAGCTGGCTGCACATCAGCGAGCGCCGCACCAAGGACGGCGGCTACGTCTCCGTCGGCACCGACATCACCCGCATCAAGGCGCACGAGCAGAAGCTGGTCGACAACGACCTGCGCCTGCGCGCCACCGTGATCGACCTGCAGCGCTCGCAAGCCGAGCTGGAACGGCAGGCCGTCGAGCTCGCCGACCTCGCCGAAAAATACTCGCAGGAAAAAACCCGCGCCGAGGACGCCAACGCCGCGAAGTCGAAATTCCTCGCCAATATGAGCCATGAGCTGCGCACCCCGCTCAACGCCATCATCGGCTTCTCCGAGATCATGGGCAGCGGCCTGTTCGGCACGCTCGGCTCGGACAAATACGCGGAGTACTGCCACGACATCCTGACGTCGGGGAAATACCTGCTCGAGGTCATCAACGACATCCTCGACATGTCGAAGATCGAGGCCGGCCGCATGAAGTTCGACATGGAGCCGCTCGATCTCTCCGGCATCCTCGCGGAGTCGCTGCGCGTGGTCTCCGGCCGCGCCGAGCACAAGGGATTGTCGCTGGAGTCGAATATCGAAAGCACGATCTCGGTCGTCGCCGACCGCCGCGCGGTCAAGCAGATCATCGTCAACCTGCTCTCCAATGCGGTGAAGTTCACGCCCGACCACGGCCGTGTGCTGGTGCGCGGCCAGATGCTGGATGACTCGATCGTGCTGTTGATCGCCGACAGCGGCATCGGCATCGCGCCGGAATCGCTGCGCCGGCTCGGCAAGCCGTTCGAGCAGGTCGAGAGCCAGCTCACCAAGAGCTACCAGGGCTCCGGTCTCGGACTTGCGATCGCGCGCTCGCTCACCAATCTGCACGGCGGCTCGATGCGGCTGCGCTCCAAGCTCGGCGTCGGCACCGTCGTCCGCGTCACGCTGCCGCGCGATCCGCGGTCCCTGCAGACGAAGCTGCCGGAAGCGGCCTGACGCCCCCCACTACTTCGCAAGCACCCCTTCCAGCAGAGCGGAATCGCCGAGCACGGCCAGCGTCTCGCGAGGCGTGAGATGGCGGATCGCCTGGTCGAAGCTGTCGCTTGCCTCGATCCGCGCACGCGCCACCGCGAGATGAAGATCGATCTCGCCCGGACCGCCGCGCCGCGCCGGCGGCAGCGACGAGAGATGGCGCTGCAACAGCCCGGAATCCTGCCGCAACGTCGCGAGCGCAGGGGCCGATGCGTGTGCCGGCGACGCCGCCAGCTCATTGGCGCGGACCAGCACGCGTGGCGGCTTAGCTTCCTCCGGCGTCACGAACAGCGCGTGCATCGCCGGCCGGGCGGTCCAGGCGCCGATCGGAATCGCAAACAGCAGGCCAACGATCACCGGCGACATCCACAGCAACAGCGGCAGCGATACCGCCCAGGCGCTTATCGCCATCGCGACACCGCAGGCGGTGGGAACGCCATACTTCCGATACAGCTCCCGCCGCTCGACCGCGCCGTCGTCGCGCCGCTGCGTCTGCCAGCCGGCGTCCCGGCCGAGCAGGATCTCGACGACGGCGATCGACTGGAACACCATCATGACCGGCGCGATCATCGCCGAGATCAGCACCTCGGCGAGCACGCCCGTCAGCGCCCGGAACCCGCCGCCGAATTGCCGGCGCGTATCCGAGCGCGTCAGCAACAGGATGAAGCCGAGCAGCTTCGGCACGATCAGCAGCGCCATGGTGAGGCCAAATACCCAGGCGGCGAGCACCGGGTCCTGCGCCGGCCAGTTCGGGAACAGCGAAAAACCCTTCGGAAAATATTCGGGCCGAATGAAGCGCGCCTGCAACGAGATCAGGATTCCGAGCAGCAAGAACGACAGCCAGAGTGGCGCGGTGATGTAGGAGCCGATCCCGGTCATGAAATGCAGCCGCGAGATCCAATGCAACCGGCGCGTCCTCAGCACGGCGAGATGCTGCAGATTGCCCTGGCACCAGCGGCGGTCGCGCGCGGCAAAATCCAATAGCGACGGCGGCACCTCCTCAAAACTGCCGCCGAGCATCGGGGCCATGTAGATGCCCCAGCCGGCGCGCCGCATCAGCGCCGCCTCGACGAAGTCGTGGCTCAGGATATGTCCGCCGAACGGCTTGCGTCCGGAGAGCTCGGGCAGCCCCGCCTGCTCCGCAAATGCCTCGATCCTGATGATGGCATTGTGCCCCCAGTAATTGCCCTCGGAGCCGTGCCACCACGCGACACCGGCGGCGACCATCGGCCCGTAGAGCCGGCCGGCGAACTGTTGCAGGCGGCTGAACAGGCTGCGCGCGTTGACGATGACCGGCAGCGTCTGCAGCAGCGCCGCCTGCGGATTGGTCTCCATGGCGTGCGCCATCCGCACCATGGTGTCGCCCGACATCAGGCTGTCGGCGTCGAGCACGATCATGAACCGATAGGCGCCGCCGAACCGCGTGATCCACTCGCCGACATTGCCGGACTTCCGCGCCGTATTGTCGGCGCGATGCCGGTAGAACAGCCGTTGCGCGCCGCAGGCCTCGCACAATTCGAGAAACGCCCTCTCCTCGGCGATCCAGATATCGGGATCGCGGGTGTCGCTGAGCACGAACCAGTCGAAGCTGTCGCCCTGCCCGGTCGCCTCGACGGACTCGTAGATGGCGCGCAGGCGCGCCATCAATTGATGCGGATTCTCGTTGTAGGTCGGGAGCAGGACCGCGGTCCGGCTCGCGAGCTGCGGCAAGGGACCGTCGTCGCGGATCGGCAAGGCGTTGCCGTTGCGGCGAAGCAGAGCGAAGAAGCCGGCGAGCGCCGAAGCGAACGAAAACGCGATCCAGGCGAGCAGCGCGACGAACAGCACCAGCACCATGCCTTCCATGATCGTCACGCCGCCGACCTGGACCACCATGTACATCTCGTAGGCGCCGGCACCGGTCAGCGCCGCCGTCAGCATCAGGACGAACGCGCGGCGCATCAACATGCCCGCGCCGACCGACACCGGCGTGCTCACCGCATGCGGCGGCCGGCCGAGATCGGCCGCCGACATCGCAAGCGGGCTCTCTTGTGGCAGGAAGCCGTCGGCCGCCGCGGCGACGTCGGACTGAGGCGACGTGACTATGGCGCCCATCGATAGACCCAGATCTCGGAGAGCGGCTTGTCATCCTGCGCCAGATGCGCACGCAGCTCGACCGGGTCCTTCTTGACGGCGCATTGGAAGCTGAGCCGCCATCCGCCGGTATTCGGATTTGGCTGCGTGACGACATTCGTGATCTCGGACTTCTCGGCCGTCACGACGCCGTTGACGCTGCCGGGATCGATCCCCTTCAGATTGCCCCCGAACAGGTCGAGCACGAACAGCTTGCTGTTCTCGCCATGCGCGCCGATGCCACTGCGCGTGAAGCGCGCGAGCGAATGCGGCTTCGGCGCATCCGGCCCCCAATGCAGGCGATAGGTGAAATTGGCCTCGCTCTTGGCCTTGAGCGGCGCCTTCGGCCGCCAGAACGCGGCGATGTTGTCGTGGATCTCTTCCTTGGTCGGGATCTCGAACAGGATGACCGCGCCCTCGCCCCAGTCGCCGATCGGCTCGACCCACAAGCTCGGACGCTTCTCGAAGCGCGATTCGATGTCCTGATAGGCGAAGAAATTCTTCTCGCGCTGCATCAGACCGAAGCCATGCGGATTGACGTCCTGGAACGTGCTGATCTGGAGGTCGCGCGGATTGCTCAGCGGGCGCCACAGGCTCTCGCCCTTGCCGTTGTAGATCGCAAGCCCGTCCGAATCGTGCACCGACGGCCTGAAGTCGTCGACCTCGTTGCGATCGTTGGGCCCGAAGAAGAACATGCTCGTCATCGGCGCAAGGCCCACGTGCTCGAGATCGGCACGCGGATAGAGCGATGCCTCGACATCGAACACCGTGGTCGCTCCAGGCCTGATCGTGAAGCGGTAGCTTGCCGCGCAGCTCTTGCTGTCGAGCAAGGCGTGAATGACCAGCGAGGTCGCGTTGGGCACGGGACGCTCGAGCCAGAACGCCTTGAAGAACGGAAACTCCTCGCCCTTGGCTTCGCCGGTATCGATCGACAGGCCGCGCGCCGACAGGCCGTAGGTCTCGTCCTTGGCGACCGCGCGGAAATAGCTCGCGCCGAGGAAGACGCAGACCTCGTCATAGTAGTTCGGCTTGTTGATCGGCGCGTGGATGCGAAATCCGGCAAAGCCGAGGTCGGTCTCGGTGAAGTCAGGCACGGTCTCGCCGAACGAGAACATGTCCTTGCTGTACTTGACTTCGCTGACCTTGCCGTCAGCGACCTCGAAGATCTTGACCTTGTTCTTGTAGAAGAAGCCGCGGTGGAAGAACTGCGCCTCGAACGGCAGCTTCGCGCCGCGCCACAGGGCGCGCTCGGGCGTGAAGCGGATCGAGCGGTACTGGTCGTAGTTGAGGTCCGTCAGGCCGTTCGGCAACTTCTCGTCCGGCGCCTCGAACGACTTGCCGGCGAGATTGCGCGCAAGCTCCCTGACCATGCCTGGGTTGAAGGGTGCGTCCGTCGCGCTCGCTGCGGCGGCGGCCTGGCGCTGTGGCAAGAACATGAGTGTCGGCAATACGGCCGATCCGTGGAGTAACTGGCGACGATTCAAAGCAGCTCCTGCTCGCTGACCGGGACGCCGCAATGCAACCGCCGAACCGGCGCTGAGTTCCATCTTTGCTGCGAGCAAGCGAAGATTGTCCGCCGGCTGAACACCAGGACTTGCTTCAACGCAACCACACAACGCGTGGTCGGTTGCTGCTGTGCCGGAACCGTGGCGGAAAGGCTACGAAGGAATGCCGAGAGCTACGCGCTCTCGAGCGTCGGCGCGACCTCGCGTGCGACCTGCACCAAGGCTGCGATCAGCGGCGTCATCGGATCGCGCTGCGGGATCACGAGGCCGATGCTGTAGTCCACGACCGGATCGACGATCGGAATGCTGCGCACCGCATCCGCAAGGCCGAGCGTCTCGGCGAGCTTGGCCGGCATCACGCTGGCCCAGCGGCCGGTCTTCACGTGGGTGTAGAGCACGAGCAGTGAGTTCGACGTCAGCGTCGGCGTCGCCTCCGCGCCGACCGAGGTCAGCGCGCGATCGATGATGCGGCGGTTCTGCATGTCGGGCGTGAGCAGACAGAGCGGCACGGTGCCGACTTCCTTCCACGTCACCTGCTTGCGGTCGCCGAACATCGCATCCGGCGCCATCAGCAAGCGATAGCTCTCGTTATAGAGCGGGATGGTGCGGACCTTGCCGATCGGCTCGTTCTCGATATAGGTCAGCCCGGCATCGACCTCGAGATTCTCGAGCAGACCGAGCACATCGGCCGACGTGCACGACTGGATGCGGAACCGCACGTCGGGATGGCGCGCCCGGAACGGCGTGGTCAGCGAAGCCACCATGCCGAGCGCGGTCGGGATCGCCGCGATCCGGATCTCGCCCGACAGCTTGTCCTTGAGGCTGTTGATCTCCTGCTTCATCGCGCGCGCATCGCCGACGATGCGCCGCGCCCAGTCCAACGTCCGCTCCCCTTCAGGCGTGAAGCCCTGGAAGCGGGATCCGCGCTGCACCAGCATGACGCCGAGGATTTCCTCGAGCTGCTTGAGACTGGTCGACATCGTCGGCTGGGTGACGCCGCACGCCTCCGCAGCCCGGCCAAAGTGCCGTTCCTTGGCCAGCGCCAGCAGAAGTTCCAGCTTGTCGATCAAGGTTCAAATCCCTTCGGAAAACGGCGCCCCAAGCGGCAGCCCAACACGTCCATAGGTAGCACGATCGGGGTGCGATCCCGAAATCCAAAGCGCCCCGGAAGTGCGTGATTCCAGAACATTATTACGATCCCGCATCGATCCATTCGACAGCGCTATTAATCGCGTTTCGCAATCGCCGCATGAGACAGCTTTATTGATGTTTCGAAGGATTCCAACTCTCATGTGCGAAGCAAAAAACTGATCGTGAGAAGCGCTGATGACGGTGGGATACGAACCTTGGGACAAGGCGCGCGGCGCTGAAATCATCGCCGAGCATGCCGGGCTCGAAGGCGCCACGCTGGTGATCCTGCACGCGCTGCAGGAGGCCTTCGGCTACGTGCCGGAGCCTGCGATCCCGATGGTGGCGGAGGCGCTCAACCTGTCGCGCGCCGAGGTGCACGGCGTCTTCACCTTCTACCATGATTTCCGGAAGCAACCTGCGGGCCGCCACGTCCTCAAGCTGTGCCGCGCCGAGGCCTGCCAGGCCGCCGGCGGCGATGCGCTCGCGGCGCGCGCGGAAGCCAAGCTCGGCGTTGCTCTCGGCAATACCACGGCGGATGACCGCGTGACTCTGGAGCCGATCTACTGCCTCGGGCTGTGCGCCACCGCGCCCTCGGCGATGCTGGATGGCCGCGTGGTCGGCCGGCTCGACGAAGCGCGGATCGACGCGCTGGTCGCGGAGGCACAGCGATGACAATGCGGATCTTCATTCCCCGCGACGCCGGTGCGGTTGCCGTCGGCGCCGACGACGTCGCCCTCGCCTTCGAGCAGGCCGCAGCAGCGCGCGGCATGCCGATCGAGATCGTCAGGACCGGTTCGCGCGGGCTGTACTGGCTGGAGCCGCTGGTCGAACTGGCGACCGCCCAGGGTCGCGTCGCGTTCGGCCCGGTGACGCCGGCGGACGTTCCACCCCTGCTCGACGCGATGGCCGGCAACGGTCAGCACGCGCTGCGGCTTGGGGTCACGGACGAGATTCCCTGGCTGAAGCGCCAGACCCGGCTGACCTTCGCCCGCTGCGGCGTGATCGATCCGCGCTCGGTCGACGACTACCGCGCCCATGGCGGCTACAAGGGCCTGGAGCGGGCGCTGACGCTGACCTCCGACCAGATCCTCGCCGACGTCACCACGTCCGGTCTGCGCGGCCGCGGCGGCGCCGGCTTCCCCACCGGCATCAAGTGGAAGTCCGTGGCGCAGGCCAGCGCCGACCGCAAATACATCGTCTGCAACGCCGACGAAGGCGACAGCGGCACCTTCGCCGACCGCATGATCATGGAAGGCGACCCCTTCGTCGTGATCGAGGGCATGACGATCGCAGGTATCACGGTAGGCGCCACCAAGGGCTACATCTACATCCGCTCGGAATATCCGCACGCGGTCGACGCGATGAACGCGGCGATCGTGGCCGCCCGTCGCGCCGGCTTGCTCGGCAAGCGCATCGGCGGCTCCACCCATGAGTTCGATCTCGAGGTGCGTGTCGGCGCCGGCGCCTATGTCTGCGGCGAAGAGACCTCGTTGTTGGAAAGCCTCGAGGGCCGCCGCGGCGTCGTGCGGGCCAAGCCGCCGCTGCCGGCGCATAAGGGCCTGTTCGGCCGCCCGAGCGTGATCAACAACGTGCTGTCGTTCGCGGCGATTCCCTTCATCCTCGACAACGGCGCCAAGGCCTACGCCGATTTCGGCATGGGCCGCTCGCGCGGCACGATGCCGATCCAGCTCGCCGGCAACATCAGATATGGCGGGCTGTTCGAGACCGCCTTCGGCGTCACGCTCGGCGAACTCGTCGACGAGATCGGCGGCGGCACCGTCACCGGGCGCGAGGTGCGCGCGGTTCAAGTCGGCGGCCCGCTCGGGGCCTACTTCCCGCGCGCGCTGTTCGACACGCCGTTCGACTATGAAGCGTTCGCCGCGCGCGACGGCCTGATCGGCCATGGCGGGATCGTGGTGTTCGACGACAGCGTCGACATGGCGAAGCAGGCCCGCTTTGCGATGGAATTCTGCGCGGTCGAATCCTGCGGCAAGTGCACGCCGTGCCGAATCGGCTCGACCCGCGGCGTCGAGACCATCAACAAGATCATCAATGGCGAGCGCGTGGCGGAAAACCTCGCTGTTGTCGAAGACCTCTGCAACACCATGAAATTCGGCTCGCTGTGCGCACTCGGCGGCTTCACGCCCTACCCCGTGATGAGCGCACTGAAACACTTCCGGGAAGATTTCGGCGGAGATCTAGGTCCCGCACCGGCCCGGCTGCAGGCCGCGGAATAGCAAGGAAATCACGATGTCGCTGATCCAGGAAACCGATTTCGGCACGCCCAAATCCAAATCCGAGACGATGGTCACGCTGACCATCGACGGCAATCAGATCACGGTGCCCGAAGGCACCTCGATCATGCGCGCGGCGATGGAAGCCGGCACCCAGATTCCAAAGCTCTGCGCGACCGACATGGTCGACGCCTTCGGCTCCTGCCGGCTCTGCCTCGTCGAGATCGAGGGCCGCGCCGGCACGCCGGCCTCCTGCACGACGCCGGTCATGCCCGGCCTCGTCGTGCACACCCAGAGCGAGCGGCTGAAGAAGCTGCGCAAGGGCGTGATGGAGCTCTACATCTCCGACCACCCGCTGGACTGCCTGACCTGCGCCGCGAACGGCGACTGCGAATTGCAGGACATGGCGGGTGCCGTCGGCCTGCGCGACGTGCGCTACGGCTATGAAGGCGAGAACCACGTCTTCGCCAAATCGCACGGCTGCGAAAACGACAACTGGATGCCGAAGGACGAGTCCAATCCGTACTTCACCTACGATCCCTCGAAGTGCATCGTCTGCTCGCGCTGCGTCCGCGCCTGCGAGGAAGTGCAAGGCACCTTCGCGCTGACGATCTCCGGCCGCGGCTTCGACAGCCGCGTCTCGCCCGGCATGAACGAAAGCTTCCTCGGCTCGGAATGCGTGTCCTGCGGCGCCTGCGTGCAGGCCTGCCCGACCGCGACGCTGACCGAGAAATCCGTGATCGAGATCGGCCAGCCCGAACACTCGGTCGTCACCACCTGTGCCTATTGCGGCGTGGGCTGCGCCTTCAAGGCCGAGATGCGCGGCGAGGAAGTGGTACGCATGGTGCCGTGGAAGGACGGCAAGGCCAATCGCGGCCATTCCTGCGTCAAGGGCCGCTTCGCCTGGGGTTACACCACCCACAAGGAGCGCATCCTGAAGCCGATGATCCGCGAGCGGATCGAGGATCCCTGGCAGGAAGTGTCGTGGGACGATGCGCTGAATTTCGCCGCCGCGAAGTTCAAGGGCATCCAGCAGAAATACGGCCGCGACGCGGTCGGCGGCATCACCTCGTCACGCTGCACCAATGAAGAAACCTATCTGGTGCAGAAGCTGATCCGCGCCGGCTTCGGCAACAACAATGTCGACACCTGCGCCCGCGTCTGCCATTCGCCGACCGGCTACGGCCTGTCGCAAACCTTCGGGACTTCGGCCGGCACGCAGGATTTCGACTCGGTGGAGGACACCGACGTCGTGCTGATCATCGGCGCCAATCCGGCTTCCGCCCATCCGGTGTTCGCCTCGCGGCTGAAGAAGCGGCTGCGCCAGGGCGCCAGGCTGATCGTGATCGATCCGCGCCGCACCGAGATGGTGGAATCTCCGCACGTGAAGGCGCTGCATCTGCCCCTGATGCCCGGCACCAACGTCGCCGTGCTCACCGCGCTCGCCCATGTCATCGTCACCGAAGGGCTCGTCGATGAGGCCTTCGTGCGCGAGCGCTGCGACTGGAGCGAGTTCCAGGACTGGGCGGCTTTCGTCGCCGATTCCAAGCACAGCCCGGAAGCCACCGCGATCATGACCGGCGTCGATCCGAAGGTGCTGCGCGAGGCGGCCCGAATCTATGCCACCGGCGGCAACGGCGCGATCTATTACGGGCTCGGCGTCACCGAGCACAGCCAGGGCTCGACCACGGTGATCGCGATCGCCAACCTCGCGATGGCGACCGGTAATATCGGCCGGCCCGGCGTCGGCGTGAATCCGCTGCGCGGCCAGAACAACGTGCAGGGCTCCTGCGACATGGGCTCGTTCCCGCACGAGCTGCCGGGCTACCGCCACATCGCCGGCGATGCGGTGCGCGAGCAGTTCGAAGCGATGTGGAACGTCAAGCTCAACAACGAGCCGGGCCTGCGCATCCCGAACATGTTCGACGCCGCCATCGAGGGCAGCTTCATGGGGCTTTACGTGCAGGGCGAGGACATCCTGCAGTCCGATCCGAACACCAAGCACGTGGTGGCGGCGCTGTCGGCGATGGAATGCGTCATCGTCCACGATCTCTTCCTGAACGAGACCGCGAACTACGCCCATGTCTTCCTGCCCGGCTCGACCTTCCTCGAGAAGGACGGCACCTTCACCAATGCCGAACGCCGCATCCAGCGCGTCCGCAAGGTGATGACGCCGCTCAACGGCTACGCCGACTGGGAAGTGACGATCATGCTCGGCAAGGCGATGGGCTTTGAGATGAACTACACCCATCCATCCGAGATCATGGACGAGATCGCCGCGCTGACGCCGACCTTCGCGGGCGTCTCCTATGCCAGGCTCGACGAGCTCGGCTCGGTGCAGTGGCCCTGCAACGAAAAGGCGCCGGAAGGCACCCCGGTGATGCATATCGGCGGCTTCGTGCGCGGCAAGGGCAAGTTCATCCTCACCGAATATATCGCGACCGACGAACGCACCGGCCCGCGCTACCCGCTGCTGCTCACCACCGGCCGCATCCTCAGCCAGTACAATGTCGGCGCACAGACCCGCCGCACCGAGAACGTGGTGTGGCACGCCGAGGACCGGCTGGAGATCCATCCGCACGACGCCGAGCAGCGCGGCGTGCGCGACGGCGACTGGGTGCGGCTGGCGAGCCGCGCCGGCGAGACCACGCTGCGCGCCGAGATCACCGACCGCGTGGCGCCGGGCGTTGTCTACACCACGTTCCACCACCCTGACACCCAGGCCAACGTCATCACGACTGATTTCTCGGACTGGGCCACCAACTGTCCCGAGTACAAGGTCACCGCAGTGCAGATCTCGCCGTCGAACGGTCCGTCCGACTGGCAGAAGGCCTATGACGAGCAGGCTCGCCACTCCCGCCGCATTGCCGCGCCGGTGGTGGAAGCCTTGGAATAGCGATGCGCGAGCCCGTCTATCAGGCGAACCGGAAGGTCTGGCGCAACGGCGTCTTCAGCGACGGCGCGCGCCTGATCCCGGAGGAGACGCCGCTCGCGCTGACCTATAATGGCGGCACCTACGCCGTGATGATGGGCTCGCCCGAGGACCTCGGCGATTTCGCCGTGGGCTTCAGCCTGAGCGAAGGCATCGTGCAAGCGGCCGACGAGATCGAGACCCTCGACATCGTCGAGCTCGATGACGGCATCGAGCTTCGGATGTGGCTCAGGCCTGACAGGGCCGAGCGGATCGCCGAGCGACGGCGCAACATCGCCGGACCGACCGGCTGCGGCCTGTGCGGACTCGATTCCATCAGCGAGGCAGTCCGGCCGGCCGCGGTGGTACGCGCGGGCCGCGCCTTCTCGCCGCGCGAGATCATGGCGGCGATGGCGGCGGTGGCGCCGCTGCAGGAGATCAACCACCAGACCCGCGCCGTGCACGCCGCGGCGTTCTGGACGGGCGCGCGCGGCATCGTGGCGCTGCGCGAGGATGTCGGCCGCCACAATGCGCTCGACAAGCTCGCCGGCGCGCTGGCCCGCGACAAGGTCATGGCCGGCGAAGGCATGGTGCTGCTCACCAGCCGCGTTTCGGTCGAAATGGTTCAGAAGACCGCCGCGATCGGCGCGCCGCTGATCGCTGCGGTGTCGGCGCCGACCGCGCTTGCGGTGCGGATGGCGGATGCCGCCGGCATCACGCTCGCCGCGATCGCTCGCGCCGATGGATTTGAAATCTTTACGCATCCGGAACGCGTCACAGGCGCGATGGCCGGCAAGGAGCCCGTTTATGTCGTCGTCGCCTGACAAACTGGTCTATATGGCGAACCAGATCGGAAAATTCTTCCAGAGCCAGGGGCGCGGGCGTGCCGTGCAGGGCATTTCCGAGCACATCTGGAAGTTCTGGGACCCGCGGATGCGCAAGCAGATCTTCGCCCATCTCGACGCCGGCGGCACCGGCCTCGATCCCGACGTCCGCGATGCCTTGCAGAAGTTGAAGCAGCAGGCGTAGCTTTCTGGACTATCATTCCTAGAGGCTGTGAGCGCTCCGCACCGCCGTCATTGCGAGGAGCGATAGCGACGAAGCAATCCACCTCTCCGCTTGCGGAACTGTGGATTGCTTCGCCTCGCTCGCAATGACGTGGATCGAGCGGTGATTGTAGGCGCTACCGCCCCTACCCCACGATCGTGTTGAAGACGCGGCGCACCTCGCTTTGGGTCTCGCGCAGGCGGGCTTCCAGCGCGGAGAAGTCCGGCGTGTCCCCGGCCCGCGCCATTACGCGCAGCAGGTCTTCGCCCGCGGTCTCCGGATTGAACTTGCCGGTGACGCAGAGCCGCAGGATCTGCGTCAGGTCATGATAGAGCCGCGCCGCCGAGCGCAGGATCTCCGCCTCGGACTGGCCGAGCAGGCCGAGCTTGGCGGCATTGTCGAGCACCTGCAGCGTGGAGACGCTGAGGATTTCCGGCTTCACCGCGGCATGCGCGAGCTGGAGATATTGCGCGATGAAATCGATGTCGACGAGCCCGCCGGCGGCGAGCTTGAGATCCCAGACGTCGTCCTCGCCCTTCTCCAGCGCGATCGCGCGCCGCATGTCGGCAACGTCGGCCGCGGTCGACGCCGCATCGCGCGGCCGGGTCAGCACGCTGCGGATGATCGCTTCGATCTTCTCGCGGAATTCCGGCGACGACGAGATCACGCGGGCGCGCGTCAGCGCCATGTGCTCCCATGTCCAGGCCTCGCGCTCCTGGTAGTCGGAGAATGAATCGATCCGCGAGGCGACCGGGCCGGCGCGCCCCGACGGGCGCAGCCGCATGTCGACCTCATAGAGCACGCCGTAATTGGTTCGGGTCGTGAAGGCGCTGATCAGGCGCTGGGTGAAGCGGGCAAAATACTGCGCGCCATGCAGCGAGCGCTCGCCGTCGGAGTCCGGCGCCTCGCTGTCGAAATCGTACAGCAGGATCAAATCGAGGTCGGAGGACGCCGTCATCTCGCGGCTGCCGAGCCGCCCCATCGCGACGATCGCGGTCTCCTGCCCATTGATCCGACCATATTGCGCGGCGAACTGGTCGGTGACGAGGCCGTGCACGGTGTGGACGATCCCCTCGGCCACATCGGCAAAGGCGGTGCTGGCGTGCTGCGCCGATACCGTGCCGGACAGGATCCGCGTGCCGATCAGGAACAGGCTCTCCTGGCCGAACAATCTCAGACGATCGAGAAAATCCTCGTAGGACGACGCATCCTGCAGCGTGGCGGCCAGCCGCTCCGACAGTTCCTTCTTGTCCGGCATCGCGCCGAAGAAGCGCGGATCGACCAGGCCGTCCATGATCTGCGGCTGCCGCGCCAGCATGTCGCCGAGCCGCGGTGCCGCGCCGAGGATCAGCGCCACCAGCGCGACGAAGTCGCGGTTCTGGCTGAGCAGCGAGATCAGCCGGCCGCCCCGCTGCAGCGCGCCGAGGAAACGGTCGAACGCCGCCACCGCATCGTCCGGCTCCTCGGCATGCGCGAGGCCGTCGATCAGGCCGGGAATGAATTCCAGGAACGCGGCGCGCGTCGCCTCGACGCGCAGCGCGCGATAGTCGCCCTCGATCCATTGCTGCACGGTGCCGGCAACCGCAATGGGCTTCTTGAAGCCGAGATTGGCGAGATGTTCGATCAGGCGGGCATCCTCAGGCCCGGCGCCGTAGTCGATATCCGGCAGCTTTGCGGTGCCGGTCGGATCGTCGCCCTCGAACAGCTTGCCATAGTGGTTCTGCACGATCTTGAGCTGGCCGAGCAGGTCTCTGGCGAAGGCCTCGCGATTTTCGTAGCCGAAGAAATGCGCAAAGCGCTCGACATCCTCAGGCGCTTCGGGCAGCGAATGGGTCTGCTCGTCGGCGATCATCTGCAGCCGGTGCTCGACCCGGCGCAGGAATTCATAGGCCGTCGTCAATTCGTCGCGCGCTTCAAAGGTGATCCAGTTGCTGTTGGCGAGCACGTTGAGCGCCTCCAGCGTCGGCCGCACCCGCAACTCCGGATGGCGGCCGCCAGCGATCAGCTGCTGGGTCTGGGCGAAGAACTCGATCTCGCGGATGCCGCCGCGGCCGACCTTGACGTTATGGCCCTCGACCGAGATCTCGCTCTGGCCGCGATAGGTCTGCATCTGCCGCTTCATGTCGTGGACATCGGCAAGCGCGGCAAAATCCAGATGCTTGCGCCAGACAAAGGGCGCGAGCTCGGCGATCAGCGCCTCGCCGGCCTTCGGATCGCCGGCACAGGGCCGCGCCTTGATCATCGCGGCGCGCTCCCAGGTGCGTCCCTCGCGTTCGTAATAATGCAACGCCGCGTCGGTCGAGATCGCGACCTGGGTCGAGGCCGGGTCCGGACGCAGCCTGAGATCGACCCGGAACACATAGCCGTCGCCCGAGCGCTGCTGCAGCATCCGCGCCATCGCCTGGGTGACGCGCACGAAGAACGGCTGCGGCTCAATGTCCTCGGCGAGCGAGGTGGCCGCGCGATCGAAGAACACGATCAGGTCGATGTCGCTGGAATAGTTCAGCTCGCCGGCCCCCATCTTGCCCATCGCGAGCACGATCAGGCCCGAACCTGCTTCGGGGTGATCGGGATCGGCCGCGGTCATCCGGCCGCGGGCCACTTCCTGCCGGAACAGATATCGCAGCGCCGATTGCACCGAATTCACCGCGATGTCGGTCAGCGCCGCCGTCACCCGCATCACCGGCCAGACGCCGCCGATGTCGCACAGCGCGATCATCAGCGCGGCCTCCGCCTTCATGCGGCGAAGCAGAACCATCACGTCGGCCTCGCTGCCGGCGGCGAGCACCTCGCGCGACGTCGTCTCGATCAGGTTGGCCAGATGCGACTCCGGGTCGCATGACAGGATCCGGATCAGCCGCGCGGCGTCGGCACGCGCGAGCTCGAACAGGTAGGGCGAGAACTCGGCGATGCCACGCAGGATGTCGCGTGCGAACGGATGTTCAAGCAGCGCATTGAGCGCGGCCAATTGCGCCGGCTCGAGCTCGGCGAACCAGTCGGTCAGGCGCTGATCGGCGGATGTGGGCGCGGCGACACGCGGTCCGTCCGCGAACCGCGCGGCCAGACCATGTCGATCCGCGTTTCCCGGCGCGGCGGCATTCATGCCGCCTTCTGTGGCACATCCTGCGTTTGAGCCGCAAGCCTGTCACTGCCGCCCGCCCGCGCGGGCAGCACCAGGGTGGCGACCAGCCCCGGATGGGCATCGCCGAGCCTGAGCTCGCCGCCATGAAGCGTGGCGACCGCCGAGGCCAGGCTGAGGCCGAGACCGGAACCGGGTAAGGTCCGGCTCGCCTCGAGCCGGACGAAGCGCTCGACCGCGTGCTTGCGGTCGGCCTCGGGAATGCCCGGACCGTGGTCGGTGACGCTGAGCAGGACCTGGTCGCCCTCGCGCCGCGCCTCGATCAGGATCTCCCGCGCATCCGCATTGAGCGGCTGCACGCTGACGTCGGGCTTGCCGTATTTGATGGCATTCTCGACCAGGTTGGCGACCGCCTGGCTGATCAATTCGCGGTTGCCGTGAATCGGCGCCGGCATGGTCTTCACCTGCAGCGTCATGCCGTCGTCCTCGGCCAGCGGCTCGTACAGCTCGTGGATGCCGTTGGCGACATCGGCACCGTCGAAATCGTCCATGTTGCCGCGCGCCTGGCCGGACTCGGCACGCGCAATCATCAACAGGGCGTTGAAGGTGCGGATCAGCCCGTCGGATTCCTCGATGGTCCGCTCCAGCGCCGCGCGATACTCGGCCTCGCAGCCCGACCGCGCCAGCGCCTCCTCGGCGCGGTTGCGCAGCCGTGTCAGCGGCGTCTTGAGGTCATGGGCGATGTTGTCGGAGACCTCCTTCAGCCCCGTCATCAGCGCCTCGATGCGCTCGAGCATGGCATTGAGATTTTCCGCCAGGCGATCGAGCTCGTCGCCGCTGCGGCCGACCGGCAGCCGGCCGGACAGATCGCCCGCCATGATGCGCTTGGTGGTGCCGGTCATGGCGTCGATCCGGTGCAGCACGCGGCGGGCGACGAAGATGCCGCCGCCGATGCCGAGCACGACGACGACGAGGATCGACCATTGCGCGGCCTTGGCGACGATGCCGAACAGCCGCCGCCGCTCCTCGAGGTCGCGCCCGACCAGCAGGCGGAAGCCGTTCTCCATCTCGGTGACCCGCACCAGCGCGCGGTGATCGGTCTTGTCCTGGTCGTCGAGCCGGCGATAGGCGGTCTCCGTCCAGCCCTGCACGCTCATCACGCCCGGTGCCAGCGCGCCGACATTGCCGGCGAGCATCTGCCCGTTCGGCGCCGTCACCAGATAGAGGTTGGCGCCCGGCCGCAGCGCACGATTGCCCATGGTGCCCAGCAGGCCGCGCAGGCCGCGGCGGTTGTAGATGTCGGTGATCTCGCTGATCTCGACGTTGACCGTCGTCGTGATCTGCTCGGTGATCAGCCGCCGCGTGTTCCAGGCGAAGTAAGCCAGCAGCGAGGCGGCGAACAGCGCGAACAGGAACAGGTAGACCAGCGTCAGCCGAAACGCCGTGGTCCGGATCAGTTTACCGAATGCCGTCACGGATCATATACCCCGCGCCGCGGATGGTATGCAGCAGCGGCCGCTCAAAACCCTTGTCGATCTTGGAGCGCAGCCGCGAGATGTGGACGTCGATGACGTTGGTCTGCGGATCGAAATGATAATCCCAGACATTCTCGAGCAGCATGGTGCGCGTCACCACCTGCCCGGCATGCTTCATGAGATATTCGAGCAGGCGGAACTCACGCGGCTGCAAGGTAAGCTCGTCCTTGCCGCGGGCGACGCGATGGGACAGCCGATCGAGCTCGAGGTCGCCGACCCGGTAGGTCGTCTCCTCGGCCGGGCCGACATTGCGCCGCGACAGCACCTCGACGCGCGCGAGCAGCTCGGCGAAGGAATAGGGTTTCGGCAGGTAGTCGTCGCCGCCGGCGCGCAGGCCCTTGATGCGGTCATCGACTTGGCCGAGCGCCGAGAGGATGAGTACCGGCGTCCGGTTGCCCTTGTCGCGCAGGCTGCCGATCAGCGACAGGCCGTCACGCTTCGGCAGCATGCGATCCACAACCAGCACGTCGTAGTCGCCGATCTCGGCCATCGACAGCCCTTCCTCGCCATCGGAGGCGAGATCGGCGATATAGCCGACTTCGCGGAATGCCTTGACCAGATAGTCGGCTGACTCACGGTCGTCTTCGATGATCAGGATGCGCATTTGCGGAGCGATTGCGGTCACGGGAATTGGCCCTCTGTCAGCATGACGCGGCCGGCCTGCACATGCAAGACGACCGCGTATATTCTCGATTGCTTGAAAAAAGTGGGCGGTGAAGCTGGGGGACCTCACCGCCCTGAGACCTTCCGACAGAGGGGGGCATATTCCATCGAAAGGCAACGTAGGGAGCGAGCAAGGGGCCCGCCCCCCGGAAAGCGCCGTCGGCGGGGGCGACTGATGCCGGCGACGCCTTCCAACTCATAGATAGTTATCCCTTCGCCAGCGGCACTGCCACAAAGCGCGACGAACCGCCGCTCTTCACGCGCATGAGAACGCTGTTCTTGCTGTCATTGCGCGCCGCGGTGATCGCATCCCGCACTTCACCGGCGGTGCCGACGGACTTGCCGGCGACCTCGAGGATCACGTCGCCTTCCTTGAAGCCCCGCTCAGCGGCAGCACTCTTGGGATCGACTTCGGTCACGACCACGCCATCCTTGCCGGCGCCGGCCACGCTGTTGGCGGGCGCGACGGTGAGGCCGAGCTTCGGCACGTCGGTGCCGCGGGACGAGTTGCCCTTGTCGCTCTTGTCGGTGTCCGCCTTGGCTTCCAGGTTGTTCGGCAGCTGGCCGAGCGTGAGGTTGACGGTCTTGTCCTGACCCTTGTGCAGTACGTTCAGCTTCACGGCGTTGCCGGGCGCGAGGCCACCGATGGTGCGGGCGAGTTCGCGCGCATCCTTCACCGGCTCGCCATTGACGGCGGTGATGACGTCACCGGATTCGATGCCGGCCTTGGCCGCGGGGCCGTTGGCCTGCGGTTCGGCAACCAGCGCGCCTTCGGCCTTCTTCATGCCGAGGCTGTCGGCGATGTCGGAGGTCACCGGCTGGATCTGGACGCCGATCCAGCCACGGCTGACCGCGCCCTTGTCCTTCAACTGGGCGACGACGCTCTTGACGGTCTGGGCCGGGATCGAGAACGCGATGCCGACGCTGCCGCCGGACGGCGAGTAGATCGCCGTGTTGACGCCCATCACCTCACCGGACACGTCGAACGCCGGGCCACCCGAATTGCCCTTATTCACGGGCGCATCGATCTGGATGAAATCGTCATACGGGCCGTTGCCGATGTCGCGGCCGGAGGCCGAGACGATGCCCGCGGTCACGGTGCCGCCGAGGCCGAACGGATTGCCGACCGCCAGCACCCAGTCGCCGATGCGTGGCTTGGTTTCGGAAAGCTTGGCAAACTGGAAGTTGGAGCCGCCCTCGACCTTGATCAGCGCGAGGTCGGTGCGCGGATCGGTGCCGATCACCTTGGCGGAATAGGTCTTGCCGTCGTCGGTGGTGACTTCGACCTTGTCGGCGCCGTCGACGACGTGATTGTTGGTCACGGCAAAGCCGTCAGCCGAGATGAAGAAGCCGGAACCCTGGCCCGTCACCACGCCACCGCCGCGCGGTCCACCGCGCAGGCCCGGGGGCAAGCCATCCGGACCGCCGAAGCGGCGGAAGAAGCGCTCCATCGGCGAACCCGGCTGGAACGGCGAATCGTCATTGTTGTTGCTGTCATCCTTCGCGACCTTCTCGCGAATGTTGACCTTGACCGAGATCACCGACGGTTTCACGCGCTCGACGATGTCGGCAAATCCGACCGGCTGCTGAACCTTCTTGACCTCGTTATTGACCTGCGCATGCGCGGGCGTCGTGAATAGGTCGGCGGGATTGTGCGAGGGGCTGAAGCCGTAGGTGGCGGCACCGAGGCCGGCCACGACCGACGCCATCAGCGCGAGTTTGCGGGCAGAGAACAGCGAGCGCTTCGGCGCCTTGTAGGATGGAAGGGTCGAGAGGTCGGGACGGTCGGTCATGTCTTGAAATCTCCAGGGGCCAGAATCATTGGTGCCGGGGCAAGCACCTGATGGGTCTGAACATGGGGTCATCAGCCTTACGGCGCGCTGGCTGCGGAATTAAACTTTTGTAATCGAGGCGGCCGCCGCTGCGGCAGAATAGCGCAGGTAAATAAAGGACTTAAAAGGGAACTAAAGCGGCTTGTCCGGCGCGGATTCCGCCGCCAGCAGGCGTTCCAGCCGCGCCTGCTCGTCGGACGTCAGTCCAGGGGCGGAATCGCCCCCGCCGGCGGCCGGATTTGCCTTGCGCCGGCCGAGCCGCCAGAGCGCCAAACCGCCCAGCAGCAGCGCCAGCGGCGGGGTCAGCCACAGCAGCAGCGTGTGCTCGTTGAGGCGGGGCTTCAGCAGCACGAATTCGCCGTAGCGCGCCACCAGGAAATCGATCACCTGGCCGTCGCTGTCGCCGGCCGAGATGCGTTCACGCACCAAGAGACGCAGGTCGCGCGCCAGCGGCGCCTCCGAATCGTCGATCGACTGGTTCTGGCAGACCATGCAGCGCAGCTCCTTGGAGAGCTCGCGCGCCCTCGCCTCCTTGGCCGGGTCCGCCATGACCTCGTCGGGCAGCACCGCCCGGGCCGGCGTCGCACCGAGCATCAGGACCGCGGCAAGCACGGCGGCTGCAAGCGCGCGCGACCGCATCACTCGGCCGCCTGCAATGCACGCGCCGCTTTCGCCGGCTTCGGCGCGCCGACCCGCAAGCGGCGGTCGGACAGCGACAGCAGACCACCGAACGCCATCAGCACCGGGCCCCACCAGATCATCAGCACCAGCGGCTTGTGATAGATGCGCACCGCGATCGCGCCGTCGGCCGAGGTATCGCCGAGCGAGATGTAGAGCTGGCTGGCGCCGCGCGTCATCAGCGCGGCCTCGGTCGTCGAGGCGCCGCGCGTCGTGAAGTTGCGCTTCGACGGCGTCATCACGCTGACCTTCTCGCTGTCACGCGTCACGGTGAATTGCGCGACCATCTCGCGGAAGTTCGGCCCCTGCCGCGGGTTCAGGCCGTCGAGCCGCAACTGGTAGCCGGCGACGCGAGCGACGTCGTCCGGCTTCATCGCGCCGATATATTCGCTGTTCCAGGTGGTCTCGCAGACGATCCCGATCAGCGCGACACCGAGACCGGCATGCGCGAAGGCGGTGCCCCAGGTCGCACGCGGCAAGCCGCGCGCACGGCGCAACGAGAGCGACAGCGGAATCCGGAACAGCGCGATGCGCTCGGCGAGATCGCACAGCGCGCCCATGATCACGAACACCGCCAGCCCGAACGCGAGCGGCGCCAAGGTCGCGCCGCCATAGGTCCACGCCAGCACCAGCGCCATCGCAACCAGCGCGACGATGCCGGCCACCATCAGCCGCTGCGCCGCGCCGAGCAGGTCGCCGCGCTTCCAGGCCAGCAGCGGCCCGAACGGCACCGCGAGCAGCAGCGGCACGAACAGCGGCGCGAAGGTGAAATTGAAGAACGGCGCGCCGACCGAGATCTTCTCGCCGGTCAGCACCTCGAGCGCCAGCGGATACAGCGTGCCGATGAACACGGTCGCGCAGGCGGTGGTGAGCAGCAGATTGTTGAGCACCAGCGCGCCTTCGCGCGAGATCGGCGCGAACAGCCCGCCCTGCTTCAGCGCCGGCGCACGCCAGGCATACAGCGACAGGCTGCCGCCGATGAAGACGAACAGGATCAGCAGGATGAACACGCCGCGTGTCGGATCGGTGGCGAACGCGTGGACCGAGGTCAGCACGCCGGAGCGCACCAGGAAGGTGCCGAGCAACGACAGCGAGAAAGTCAGGATCGACAGCAGGACGGTCCAGACCTTCAGCGCGTTGCGCTTCTCCATCACCAGCGCCGAATGCAGCAGCGCGGTGCCGGCAAGCCACGGCATCAGCGATGCGTTCTCGACCGGATCCCAGAACCACCAGCCGCCCCAGCCGAGCTCGTAGTAGGCCCAGTAGGAGCCCATGGCGATGCCGAGCGTCAGGAAAATCCACGCCATCAGCGTCCACGGCCGCACCCAGCGCGCCCAGGCGGCGTCGATCCGTCCCTCGAGCAGCGCCGCCACCGCGAACGAGAACGAGATCGAGAAGCCGACATAACCGAGATAGAGCATCGGCGGATGCACCGCGAGGCCGATATCCTGCAGCACCGGATTGAGGTCGCGTCCCTCCAGCGGCGGATTGGCGATGCGCAGGAACGGGTTCGAGGTGATCAGGATGAACAGATAGAACGCGCTGGCGACCCAGGCCTGCACCGCCAGCACATGCGCGCGCAGCGACAGCGGCAGATTGTTGCCGAAGGCCGCGACGAGGCCGCCGAACAGCGCCAGGATCGACACCCACAGCAGCATCGATCCTTCATGGTTTCCCCACACGCCGGTGATCTTGTAGAGCAGCGGCTTCAGCGAGTGCGAATTCTCGTAGACATTGGCGACCGAGAAATCCGAGGTGACGTGCAGCGTCACCAGTGCCGCGAACGACGCCGCGACGAACAGCAACTGGGCGAGCGCGGTCGAACGCGCGACGTTCATCAGCGCCGCATCGCGCCAGCGCGCGCCGACGATCGGCACGATGGACTGGATCAGCGCCAGCCCGAGCGCGAGCACCAGGGCGTAATGTCCACTTTCGGCAATCACCGCACGGCTCCCTGGGTCGGCGCCGCGGAGGCGCTCGGCGTATTGCCTGATTTGGCACCGTAATCGTCCTTCCAGTGGCCCTGCTTCTTCAGGGCGTCGGCGACGTCCTTCGGCATGTAGGTCTCGTCATGCTTGGCGAGCACGGTGTCAGCACGGAACACGCCGCCCGCGTCGAGCGCGCCTTCGGCGACGACGCCCTGCCCCTCTCGGAACAGATCCGGCAGGATGCCCTTGTAGGCGACCGGCAGCGTCGCGCCGCCGTCGCCGACGGTGAAGGTCACGGCGAGATTGTCGCCGCGCTTGAGCGAGCCCTGCTCCACTAGGCCGCCGAGCCGGAAACGCTTGCCCGGACCGAGATGCTTTTCGGCGACCATCGACGGCGTCGAGAAGAACACGATGGAATCGCGCAGCGCGTTCAGCACCAGGCCCGCGGCGATCGCGAGCACGACGAGCGCGCAGCCGATCAGTGTCAAACGCCGTTGCTTCCTGGTCATGTTCCATCCTTGCGCATGACATCCTCCGAAAACCGCCGCGCACTTTTCGGCGTCATGCTCTATCCATCCAGCCCGAGATTCTTCAGCCCCTCATTGAGCTGACGCAACCGGTCCGCATCGTTGCCGACCGCCTGACGGGCATCCGCGAGCGCGCTCATTGCCTTGTCGCGCTCGCCCATCACGAGATAGGCGCGGACCAGCCGCAGCCAGCCCTCGACGTCGTCGCCATTGGTCTTCAGCCGCGTCGCCAGCCGATCGACCATGCCTTTGATCATGGTGCCGCGATCGGCCTCGCTCATGTCCCTGGCCGCAGCCACCGCACTGTCCGGCAGCGCCGGTGCGCTCACGCCACCGGGCACGCTGCCGCCAACCCGCACGAGCGCGGCCTGCACCAGCGGCCGCCATGGCGCGTCCGATGGCCCTTTCGCCAGCATCTTCTGCCAGAGCGCCGCGGCATCGGCCTTGCGGCCGTCCTGCTCGGCGGCGAGACCGAGGAAATAGTTCGCCTTGGCATCGTCGCCATTCAGCGCGACCGCACGCTCGAACTCCGCCTTGGCGTCCGCGGTGACGACGCCGCCGGCAGTCCCCATCAGCGCCTCGCCGAGATCGGCGCGGCGATCGGCGCTGTCGCCGGCATAGGTGATGGCGTTGCGATAGGCGCGGACGGCGTCATCGTAGCGGCCGAGGCGCGACAGCACCGGCGCCAGCACCGTCCAGCCGCGGCCGTCGGTCGGGTTCTTTTCAAGGTGCGCCTCGACCTGCGCGACCAGATCGGCGAGCGGCTGGTTGGCGTCGGCCACCCGGCCGCGCTCGGCGAGCGGAAAGTCGCCAAGCCGCGGCGAGCCGAGCGCGAGATAGAAGCTCGAGGCAATCACCGGCAATCCGACCAGGCCGACGATCGCGGCAGTGCGCCGCAGATTGAGGTTGCCTTGCACCGGGGTCTCACGTCCGCCCTGATCGGCGGCGGCCAGCAGCCGGCGGCTGATCTCGACCCGTGCGGCATCGGCCTCGGCGGCACCGATGATGCCGGCGGCCATGTCGCGGTCGATTTCAGCGAGCTGGTCGCGGTAGACCACGACCTCGCTGCCACCGGTATCCGCGCGCCCGCGGCGGCTGAGCGGCCACAGCACGGCAAAGATCGCCGCGACCGTCATCAGCGCGAACACAAACCACAGCGTCATCAAGCGGTTCCCGGATGGAACGGCGGCTTCCGGCAAGCCGCCTTAGAATCGCTTTACACTACCGGCGGCGAGCCCGGCAATTGACAATTGCTGGATCGGCGGAAGGTCGAAATCAGGCGGTTTCCGGTGCCGTTCCGGCGGTATTGCGCCGGCGTCTCCGGGCGAAGGCGCGCACGACCAAAATATCGAAAACAACCCCATGCAAAGTAGCAGGCGGTCGCCGGTGCTCGATTGACGGTTGACACGTCGGGCAACTCAGTGCCACACTTCCATTATTCCGAAATAGCGCAAATGCCTATCATCCCGCCGTAGCGGGGCTCGTCGGCTTACCGTCGAACATGCTCGCGAATTGCGCGGTCTCGCTACCCCGCGCGCGACGACTTGCGCTCGCCGGTCACGGCGTTTTCGGCGGCCCGGTTCATCAGGGAGGCGTAGTCGTGGCCGAACAGCACTTCGCAGAAGCGGATCGCGGCCTTGACCTGCTGCTGGCGGAACGCCCGGACCCGGGCGTCGCCGCCGCGCAGCGACTGCACCAGCCCTTCGGTCGACTGCTCGACATAATGTTGCAGGTCGGAGAAAGTCCGCAGCGTCACCTCGTTGATGGCGAGCTCGCTGGCATAGGTGCGGCACACCGCGACGAAATCGATCAGCGCCGCGGCATCCTCGACCTCGGTCGCATCGATCTTGGCCCCTGCCGTAATGTCCTTGTCGGCGCGCTGGCGCAGGATGCGGCGGACCCGGCCCGGCACGCTGTCGATCTCCGATTGCAGCGCGTTGGAAGTATCGGCGCGGACCGAGGTGAGCTGGCGGCCCCAGGTGGAATCGTTGCGCAGATCGAGCTCGGTGCGCAGGCCGCGGACGCCGTCATGCAGGGTCTTGAGCTGCTCGCCGACATAATCGAAATGCCCGCGCCTGATGTCGGTGCGCAGGCAGGCCGCGACGAACGACAAATCATGCAGCGCGATGGTGACCGCGATGCCGTAAGGCGTCGCCGCAACCCGCAGTTCGTCGTCGGAGGCCGCCATCTTGATGGCGAGACGGATGATCTGCCATGGCGCGGCGAGCCGCTGCGCAATCAATGACAGCGCAAACGGCAGCAGTTGCGGCGTCTGCAACGACGGCAGCTTGAGCGCCTCCATCGCGGAGGCGATCTGGGAATCGGCAAATACCCGGATCTGGCTCGGCAACCGGCTTCCCAGGGTTTCCAGCGCTTCGCGGGCCTGCAGAACGAGGCCGATCGGCAGCAGGTCCTCGACCACGTTTGGCGGGCCGACCCGCGACAGCGCGCGCTGGCGGTCGTCCTGGCTCGGCGCCGCGATCTTGAGGATGGCGTCCGCGGCGGCAAGCTGGAACTTGCGCGCGGCGGCCTCCATCGGACCGCTCTCCGTGGCCGCGGCCAACGCCGCCTCGAACGCGCGAGCCGCTTCGGGCGCGCCCTCGCGGGCCAGCCATTGCCAGATCGGCAGCAGCGAGGCGCGCCGGATCTGGCCCGCTCGCGTCGGGAAATTGGTCTCGGCGAGGAACGGCTCGAGCGGCCGGAACAGGAGCCGCGCCGGGTCGTCGCTGCGCGGCTGGATCTGCTCGTCCTCCTCAGCCCCGCGCACGATCTTGCGCAGCTGCTCGAGGACCAGATTGGCGACGGCGACGTCATCGCCGCGTTCGACGGCGCGCTCCAGCTCACGCATCAGCAGCGCCTGCGATTGCGGCGGAAGCTGCGCGAGATAATCCCTCAGCCGCTCGGTCGATTTCTGGCTCATGCCCGGTCGTGAAAGCTTGGTGCCCGGCAAGCGCCGCAGCCCGTCCGCCCGCAATGATAGCGGCGGGCGCGTTAAGAAGCCGTTTAGGAAGAATAGCGGCGCCGAGCCTCCCAAGGCCGACTAGAGCGAGATGGGTTTAGGTCGGATGGCGACCGCGGCGGCGCTGCGCTCCCTCGCCCCGTTCTTACGGGGAGAGGGTTGGGGTGAGGGGCCGCCTCCGCGTATCGGGTGATAGCTGCGTTTACGGAGACTCCCCCTCACCCGGAACGCATCTAACGATGCGTTCCGACCTCTCCCCGCGCGCGGGGCGAGGTGAAGCGGAATCTGCCGCTCGATTCAGAGTAAAGTCATCTTGCACTACACCGCCGGCAGCGTGAGCTCGGCGCGCAGGCCGCCGATCGGCGCGTTGTTCAGGGTGAGATTGCCGCCATAGAGGCCGGCGAGATCGGTCACGATCGACAGGCCGAGCCCGGAGCCGGGTTTCGACTCGTCGAGCCGCTGGCCGCGCCGCGACACCTGGGCACGCTCGGCTTCCGACAGGCCGCGCCCGTCGTCGTCGACCACAATGCGCAGCCTCGGCCCGGCGCCCGAGGCCTCGGGCGGGACCACGGTCACCTCGACGAATACCTGCGAAGCCGCCCATTTGCAGGCGTTGTCGACGAGATTGCCGACCATCTCCTCCAGATCCTGCCGCTCGCCGCGAAACCGTGCCGCCGGATCGGCCTTCGCCTCGATCGAGAGGTCGCGATCGCGATGGATCTTCTCCATAGTGCGGCGCAGCGCCTCGATCACAGGTGCGACGTCGGTGATGGTGCTGACGATGGTGGCACGGGCGGCGATCCGCGCGCGCTCGAGATGGTGCGCGACCTGGTCCCGCATCAGATCGGCCTGCTCCAGCACCTTGCTGGCGAAAGGATCGGCGGTATGCGCGGCCGCCTCGTTCACGATCACCGAGAGCGGCGTCTTGATCGCATGGGCGAGATTGCCGACATGGGTGCGCGAGCGCTCGACGATCTCCCGGTTGGCATCGATCAGCGCATTGGTCTCGCGCGCCAGCGGTGCGATCTCGACCGGAAACCGGCCCTCCAGCCGCTCGGCGCGGCCGGAGCGGATGTCGGCGATCGCATCCGAAATGCGCTTGAGCGGCGCGAGGCCGTAGCGCACCTGGAAGACCGTGGTCAGCAGCAGCACGACGCCGAGCGCGGCGAAGGTGCCGCCGAGATAATAGTCGAAGCTGCGGGTCTCATCGAAGATCTCGGTGGCATCGCCGGCGACGCTGACCAGGAACTTGCCGTCGGCACCGAGATCGACCGGCCGCTCCACCACGCGCAGGCTCTGGCCTTCGGGCCCGTCGACATAGCCGAGCCGGACCCCGGCAGCGGTCAGCTCGGCGCCGTGCTCCTCGAGCTTGGGCAGCTTCTTATCCCACAGCGAGCGCGAGGCGCGGGTCTCGCCCTTTTCGGTATCGGTCCGGGTGATCTGCCAGTACCAGCCCGACAATGGAAGGTCGAACAGCGGCTCGCCCAGCGACTGGAACTGGCGGTCCGCCGGCTCGTCCGGCGTCGCCACCTCGGCGATCAGGGTGCGCAGATAGAGATTGAGCCGCCGGTCGAAGGCGCGCTCGGTCGCGTCGCGATAGACTGACGACAGGATGACGCCCGTGATCGCCAGGATCACCACCACCCAGGCGGTCGCCGAGACGAACAGGCGTGTCGCGAGCGAGCTGCCGCCCATCAGGGCACGAGCTCGAACATCGCGTCAGCGGGCCGTGACAAGGCGAGTTCAGACATGGCGAATCCAGTCCTCCTGGCGCGGATCATGCCAATGCCCGCATCGCGATCAAGCACCTTAAGAGCATGATCCGATTGAATAGGACATGTTCTTATCCCATTGTTTGGTCCGCGCTTTCTTCACGCGAACGAACCGGCATCCACTTCGCTCGAAAATGCTTCAAGAGCATGATCTCCGCGCAAACGCTTCGCGTTTGTCGCAGGGAAAACCGCTGCGCACTTTTCCGGATCATGCTCTAGGTCGGCGGCGAAAGCATGTAGCCGAGGCCGCGCACGGTCTGGATGATATCGACTTCCAGCTTCTTGCGAATGCGCCCGACGAACACCTCGATCGTGTTGGAGTCGCGGTCGAAGTCCTGGTCGTAGAGATGCTCGACCAGTTCGGTGCGCGAGACCACCCGCCCGGTGTGGTGCATCAGATAGTCGAGCAGATTGTACTCGTGCGAGGTCAGCTTGATCGGATTGCCGTTGACGGTGACCCGCTTGGTCCGGGTGTTCAGCGCCACCGGCCCGCAGTTCAGTTCGACCTGGGCATGCCCGGTCGCGCGGCGCAGCAGCGCGCGGATCCGCGCCAGCACCTCCTCGAGGTGGAAGGGCTTGGCGACATAGTCGTCGGCGCCGGCGTCGAAGCCCTGAACCTTGTCGCTCCAGCGATCTCGTGCGGTGAGGATCAGCACCGGCATCACCCGCTTGTTCCGCCGCCAGGCCTCGAGCACCGAGATACCGTCCATTTTCGGCAGGCCGATATCAAGCACCACCGCGTCGTACGGCTCGCTATCACCAAGGAAATGCCCCTCCTCGCCGTCGAACGCGCGATCGACCACATAGCCGGCGTCCGTCAGCGCGGTGGTGAGCTGGCGGTTTAGATCCGGATCATCCTCAACGACGAGCAGACGCACTTTGGCCTCCGAGAGTGAGCATTACGACATTCCGGCACCAAATGAGGCTTCCCGCCGTGAACGGCTTATGAATGGACCCGCAAGGCGCCGCTAATTTTTTCGTCAGGTGTACCATCCGGGGAACCCGCGCAAGCACCCCTGGTTCCCTCCATGAGATGCGCGCGAAGTGAGATTGGGTTTCAGTTTAGGGTATTTTAATACCATAAACTTGAAAGCAATTGTTGCTGGCAACCTTCCGGCGGACCGGAGCGCGGACAACATGTCGGGTCATTTGCAGCCGACCGGCAAGTTAACCTTCGACGACCATTTTCATGTCGCTGACACCGGCGATGCGCTAATTCAACGGCGGCGCGCCCAGCGCATATGGACCGGGAAGAACGCGTTGCTTGTTTCAAAGATACGGAGGTTCGGCGTGATTGCAGGCTGGCTTGCGCTTGCGCTCATCGCCTTCGTGACACTGTCCCCGATCCAGGACCGTCCCTCGCTATTCCATCCGCAGATCGAGCATTTCGCGGCGTTCGCCGTGATGGCGCTGGCCTTCGTGCTGGGCTACCCGCGGCGCACCGCGCTGATCGTGCTCCTTGTCATCTTCAGCGCGTTCACGCTCGAAGCAATGCAATTCCTGACACCGGATCGTCACGGCCGCCTGATCGATGCGATCGTCAAGGTGGCGGGGGGTCTCGCCGGCATCGGCGTCGGTCGCTTCATGCTGCTCGTGCTGCGTAACCAGCTCGGCCGGCTGAGGTCGGGCGTGGAGCAGTCCGCGAACTGAGCGGCCGGCGCATTGCGCTCAATCGCGCTTCGGCGCTTCCGCCGACTTCGTGTCGTCTTGCGCCATGCATTGCTGAAAGAAATGCAGCCGATCGCCATTCATCGGCACGGCCCCCGGTCGCTTGTAGGGGTAGAACATGTAGGCCGCGCGCAGGCAGCGCTTTGCGGTCTCGGCGGCGGGTGCGGCGACGGCGGCACGCGATGCCAGCAGGAGCGCCAGCACGACACTGAACCGGATGGACACCCCGCTCACGGTTTCTCGCATTCCGAGTAGAACACGCCATTTGCGGCCGCCAGCCGCTGCAGGCAATGCCGCTTGTCGGTGACCGCGCCCTCGACCGTGAAATCGTAGACCTGCGCCTTCAGGATCAGCGCGTAGCGTCCCGGCGGCAGCGGCGCGTCGTCGCGCGGCAGGATCTCGAACATCTGCGGATCGTCCTTGAGCGGCGCCGCGCGGAACGGGATCGAGATGTTGCGGATCACCCAGCTGTCGTCGCCCGGCGAGACCACCGGCTTGCCGGTCGCGTCGAACGTGGTCTGCTGGCTCACATGCGCGATCAGACGTACATCGATCGGATCGGAGGCGCCGCCGGCACCCTCGCGCCGGAACACGATGAAGCGGAGATGTCCGTCAGGCAGCGTGGTCTCGCTCGGCCTGGTGATCGCCGCCGAGATCGCCACCCGCGGATCCGGCGCACGCCCCTGGATCAGCTGCAGCTCGTAGAGCTTGCGGCCGCTCTCGGCGTAGACGCCATAGACGGTCGGCAATGGCCGTTTCGGCGGCGGCGGCGCGGCGGCCGCAGCGGCCGGCGCCGGGACGGCCGCGACCACCGCCGGCCTTTGGGCTTCGGGCGGCGCCGATGCCAGCGTGCCGGCAATCATCGCGCGGGCCGCAGCCAATGACACGCCGCGTTGCTGCAGCAGGACAACGGCCGCGATCAGCCCGAAGAACGCCAGCATGACAACGTAACGCAGCGGCGCCGACGACGACCATCGCGGACCACGCGTCACCGCGGCAGGCTCGACGCGATCGAGGGTCGTGACAAAGGCCGGCTCGGCATCGATCCGGGGCGGGGCCTCGATCCGCCGTGCAGCGCCCGCCGCCTCGAGGAATGCGGGCAGCGCCCGCGCCGGCGGCACCTCGAATTTCTCGATCACATTGCTCTTGGTGTGCGCTTCGACGCCTTCGATCGCCACTTCCAGCGCCTGCATCAGACGCTGCTTTTCCGCCGGATCCTCGTGCGCAAGCTGCTGCAGCTTCTGCCGCGCGAGCTCGTAGACCGCGCTGCGCAGCTGCTGCGGGTCGGCGCTCACGGAATCGATGGTTCGCGCCAGCACCAGCGCGAACTCCACCTCGGGGTGCGCAGGACCGATGTCCCTGACCGTTCTCTGGGCCGGCGTCGGCGTCATAAATGTTAGTCTGGTTCGCCCATAATGTTACAACATTCTATGTGGATTTTACTGTTAACACAAACCACCAGGCCGGCAGATGACGCCCCGGTTTGACCGTCCCGATCCGAGCAGCAGCAGGATTCATTGACCCGTTCTCTGCCCATCCTGGACCAGTGGTTGTTCGCGCCCAAGCGGGACCGCCGATCCTGGCCGGACGTCCTGCTCCTCGCGGGATGGGTCGCGCTGGTCGGCTTCCAGATCGGCCGTCACGTGATGTGGCGCGACGAGGTCCGGGCGCTCACCATTGCCCGGAACGGCGACGATCCGGTCGCCATGCTGAGAGGGTTGCATGGCGAGGGCCACCCTGCCCTCTGGTACCTTCTGTTGCGCGGCGTGCATGCCGTATTCGATCGGGTCGAGGTGCTGCCCGCCGTCGCCCTCATGGTCGGGCTCATCACGGTCGCACTGCTGATCTTCCGGTCGCCATTCCCGCGGCCGTTGGTCCTGCTGCTGATCACGAGCCATGCGCTGTTGTTTGAATATGTCGTGATGGCGAGGAATTACGGCATCTCGGCCCTGTTCCTGTTCGCGATCGCGGCCTGCTATCGGGCCCACCGCGACCGTGGTTTGCTGCTCGGCGCGCTGCTGTTCCTGCTCGCCAACACCAACGTCGTCGGCGCGATCATGGCCGGCGCATTCCTCCTGTTCTGGCTGCTCGACCTGCTCGAGACCCGAGGGAGCCGTGACTGGCGCTGGTCGCCGCAACTCACCAATTTCGCGATCAATGCAACGATAACGACGATTGGCGTCGTGATCTGCGCGGTGACGATGCTGCCGACCTATAATGACGCCGCGGCCCGGGACTGGTCGCACGAGTCACCGCTGGCGGCGGCAATCCTGTCCCTGGTGAACCCTGGCGCGACGTCGCTGGGCGCGCTGTTTGCCAATCTGCTGCCGGGGGTCGCGGGATCGGTGCTGCTGTTCGGCGCGACGCTCGGGCTCTTGCCGCGGCGACCGGCGTTTCTCGCCGCCATCGCCGCCCTGTTGCTGACGTCGTTGTTCTTCGCCGTCGCCGCCAACGGTGCCTACCGACATGCCGCGGTCTGGCTGAGCTTCCTGATCGCGCTTTACTGGATCGGCTGGAGCCGGGTCACCGCGCCATCCGGCTCTCGCGCATGGCTCGAGCGGCGCTTGCCGGCGATCGGACGCGGGTCGCTGCTGCTGGTGCTCGCGATCCAGACCGCCGCCGGCATCAACGATTTGCGCAACGCAGTGACCGGCGTGGTCGCGAGCCGCAGCGCCGATCTCGGCCGCCTGATCGCCTCGCGCGCCGATCTCACCAATGCGGTGATCCTCAGCGAGCCGGAATGGCTGGTCGAGGCGCTGCCCTACTACGTCAAGAACCGGACCTATCTCGCGCGCGACCACAAATTCGGCAGCGTCGTGATCTTCTCGCGCAACGGCAAGATGGAGAGCGATCTCGGCGAGACCCTGCGCCTTGGCCGCGAGCTTCGCGACACGACCCGTGCGCCCGTCATCATCCTGCTGGCCTACCGGCTCGACGAGATCACGCCCGACCGGAACTACGACGAAGGCAAGGACTGGCGGACGTTCCGTGCCTCAGCGGCGCAGATCCGCGATTTCCGCGAAGCGACCACGATGCTGCGCCGCTTCGGCCCCGCCAAGACCGACGAGAGTTTCGACGTCTACCTCCTCAACTAGGCGATCGATCAACGACGACAGAAAAAGGACCGCGCGATGGCGCTGATGGACAGCAAGGTCGAAGCCGGCAAGCCGCCGGCCGCAAGCATCGGGCAGTATCTTTCCATCCTGCGGCTCGATCACAGCACCAAGCACATCTTCATCGTTCCCGGGATTGTCCTTGCCTGGCTGTTGCGCGGCCCGAGAGGCGAGCATATCGCAAGCGCTATCGTCCTCGGCCTTGTGGCCGCGATCTGCATCGCGTCGGCCAATTATGTGATCAATGAATGGTTCGACCGCGACTTCGACCGGCATCACCCGACCAAATCGCAGCGCTCCGCGGTGCAGAGCGCGATGGACGGCAAGATCATCGGGCTAGAGTGGCTGCTGCTGGTCGCGCTCGGCCTCGTCTGCGCATCTGCGAGCAGCCGCCTGATGCTGTTCGCAACCGGCATCTTCGCCGTGCAGGGCATCGTCTACAATGTCCCGCCGCTCCGGAGCAAGGACAAGGCCTATTTCGACGTCATCTCGGAATCCGTCAACAATCCGCTGCGGCTGTTGATCGGCTGGGCGATGATCGATCCGACCTCGCTGCCGCCGGGCTCGGTGATCCTGTGCTACTGGTTTGGCGGCGCGTTCCTGATGGCGGCCAAGCGGCTGTCCGAATATCGCGAGATTGCCGCGTCCCATGGCAAGGAGCTTCTGGCGCGCTACCGCGCTAGCTTCGCGCACTATACCGAGGTGTCGCTGACGGCCTCGTGCCTCAGCTATTCGCTGTTCTCGGTGTTCTTCCTCTCGGTGTTCCTGGTGAAGTACCGTATCGAGTATGTCCTGGCGATGCCGCTGGTGGTGATGCTGTTCACCACCTACTTCTCGATGTCGACGTCGCCGGGGTCGTCGGCGCAGAAGCCCGAGAAGCTCTATGGCGAGCGCGGCCTGATGCTGCTCGTGCTGGCGCTGGTCGCCGTCTTCCTGGTGGCAAGCCTTGTCGACATGCCGTTCCTCGCGCGGCTGGCCGAACAGCACTACATCACATTGAACTGAGCCTCTCGCGGCTTGATCGTTATTTGAGCATGATCTCCGCGCAAACGCGTTCCGCGTTTGTCGCGAGGGAAAACCGCTTCGCACTTTTCCGGATCATGCTCTACCGCCGGCGCGGATGCGCCTTCTGATGCCAGGCCCAGGCCGAGCGAATGATGTAGCCGAGATCGGACCGGCTGGCCTTGAAGCCGAGGCCGCGCTCCGACCTGGAGGGATCGGCCACCAGGATCGGCGGATCGCCGGCCCGGCGCTCGCGCACCACGCTCGGCACCGCTTCACCGGTCTCGGCGCGGATCGCGTCGAGCACCTGGCGCACCGAATAGCCGGTGCCGGTGCCGAGATTGAACACGCCGCCGGCGTCGCCCTTCAGCAGCAGCTCGAGCGCCGCGATATGGGCGCTCGCGAGATCATCGACATGGATGTAGTCGCGCACCGCGGTGCCGTCGGGCGTGTCATAGTCTTCGCCGAAGATGGCAAAGTCCGGCACGTGCCCCAGCAGCGCCATCAGCGCGCGCGGAATCAAATGCGTCTCGGGATCGCGGAGTTCGCCGATGGTGACGGAGGCGTCGGCGCCGCAGGCATTGAAATAGCGCAGACAGACCGAGTTGAACCGATAGGCCGCGCGGTAGTCGGCCAGGATCTGCTCGATCATGAATTTGGAGCGGCCGTAGGGATTGACGGTCGGACCTGCGGCACTCTCGGGAATTGGATCGCGTCCGGCGTTGCCGTAGACCGCGCCGGTGCTGGAAAACACCAGGCGGTCGCAGCCCGCCTCCCGCATGCCGCGCAGCAGGCCGAGCGTGCCGGCAATGTTGTTGGTGAAATATTTCTGCGGATCCGCCACGGACTCGCCGACCGCGCTGAACGCAGCGAAATGCATCGCGGCGAGCGCGTTGTGGTCGCTGATAGTGGCGGCGATCTTGTCGTGGTCGGCGACGTCGCCGATCACGAGCGGCCCCCATCGCACGAAATCACGGTGACCGGTGGACAAATTGTCGTAGACGACCGGCAGAAATCCGGCCTCGGCAACCGCCTTGGCGCAATGGGATCCGATGTATCCCGCGCCACCCGTGATCAGGATTGAACCCCTGCTCGCCATCTGAAAATTTCGCCCTGCGCGAACCAATCCCGCGCCTCAACCGGCGCAGTGATCGCATCGGTACGACATTCCGTCCGAGGCGGCAAAATGACGATGGGAATAGCGTTAAGACTGAACGGATTTGCAGCCGAAGCGACGGTCAGCGCGACCCCAGCGGCACGTTGGTCCGTTGACCGACCGGCGGCCCGTGCCGCGACGCTCTGCCATAGGGGTAAGCCGGTGTTGCCGGCGGGACCGGCTGGGTCGCCTGCGGCCGCGATGTCGGAACACCACCGCCTGGTCCATCGATCGAATAGCGCGTTGTGCCCTGCGTGGTCTGCCCGGTGCCCTGTGCAAGCACCGGCGTGGCTAGGGCGACGACCAGCGCCGCTGTTGTGACAAGGCCGGCCAGCTTCATGTCGATGCCTCGATGGGTTGAACCGGGGTCAACCGTCGATGCCTCCAATCGTTCCGGCAATGTCGCCGCGGCGCGCTGGCGATCGTCGCTGCTACGAAAAATGGCGCGGCGAAATGTCTCGCCGCGCCATTTTCGATCGATGGGGCTCGTTCAGGAATTCAGGCGCCGGCCTGCGCGACGCCAGCCCAGTGGTCGGGGTTCGCCGGGGTCTGCATCCTGACCCAACGATAACGCGCCTGCGACCAGCTGCGGATCTGCGCATTCAAATTGTCGAGCACCATGTCTCCACCCTTGGCACGGACCACCAGCACGAGATGATGCTCGCCGGAGGAGGTCACAACCTCGCTCAGCAGAAGGTCGCGCATCGGCCAGCCGCGCGCCAGGAGCTCGTGGCGCTTGCTGACCGCGTAGTCGTTGCAATCGCCGCGCGCCGGATTGATCAACCATTCCTCGCCGGCAAGGCCGCGTTCGTTGCGCTGTGGCACGATGCTGCGATTGACCGATGCGTTGACCTCGATCAGGTCGGCGATGCGTTGCTTGGTCAGGCGTGTGGCGCCGCCGCGGAACACCATCCGGGCGCGGGCTTTCGGCTTGCACTCGTCGGCATAGCGCATACAGAACATGGTGTAGGCCATCGGGGCCAGCGTCGGCTCGCTGAAGCGGATCTTCTCGATCACGCCACGCAGCGGCAGCGGGAAGCCGACCATTCCAGCCTGGGTGTTCTGTGCGCTTGTCCCGAGCGCAAGGACGGCCAGAACCAGGGCCATCACTCTCTTGACGTTGTACATTCTTCACTCCCCACAGTGACGGGAAGCATGTACGGGAAATGTCTTGAGCTTGGGCTCAAGCGCGCTGTGGCATTTGTTTCAAATGCGAGGGTGCGCGCGAGCAGTCCGTTAACCAAGCCTGCGGGGCGCCGCCGTCAGGTCAAGGGCCGGTTGCGGCCCGAACTCTTTCGTTCCCATGCCGGCATGGTTGGCCTGTCGTGAAGCCGCCGGCGCCCTCTGTTAAATCGCCACCCGCTGCCTGGGCGCGATCCCGCACCAGCTCATCACGAGATCGGCGAGCATCTTGATCTCGAGATCCGCGGGCGTCCCGCCGGCGAAATCGGCGACCGATTGCCCCAAGGCGACGGCGCGCACATAGGCCGAGCGGCTGCCGATCATCGGCCCGATCTCCTCGTCGAGCGTATCAAGCTCCTCGATCAGCTGCTGGCCTTCGAGCGTGCGCTGGTCGACGCGGTTCGGCACGATCATGGCACGGAGCGCCGTTCGCCGCGTGGCGCGCACTTCCCGCACGATGTCGAGCGTCCGCGCGGTGGCCTCGATGTCAAGGCCGGACGGCGTGCACGGCATCAGCACGATATTGGCGACCGCGAGCACCGCGCCCAGCACCCGATCGTTCGGCGCGGAGTCCACCACGATGATCTGATGCGGAATCTGGCGCATCAGCTTGGCCCATTCGGCGACCGGCCGGGTTTCCGGATCAAGCTGGTAGACGGGGAACGACAGATTGCCGGGCTCGGCCCAGTGACACGCGGACGCCTGCGAGTCGGCGTCGACCAGTCCGACCACGCCCGTGCGCCGATCCAGTTCTGCGGCGAGCAAGACCGCAAGGGTCGTCTTTCCGACTCCGCCCTTGCGCTGGGCAACCGAGATGACAAGCGGCATCGCAAACTCCTGGCGTTATCCCCCGTATGTGCGCGGGAGGACACCTTCATCAACGAGCGTCAGCATCCGGGGCAGACAGACCCGCTTTGCGTCGTAATTGTCCCGCACGAAGCTGCGCGCCTTCATCCGCATCTTCTTGAAGGCCTTGGGCCGTGACAGCACCGACAGTACCTGATCCGACAGCGCATCAATATCAAAAAACGGCACCAGCAGGCCGTTGCCGTCCGAGATGATATCGCGAAGCGGGGCGGTGTCGGATGCCACCACCGCACATCCCGCGCTCATCGCCTCCAGCAGCGACCAGGACAGCACGAAGGGATAGGTCAGATAGACGTGCACCGAGGAAATCTGCAGCAGCTCGAGATACGGTTCCCGAGGAATCCGGCCGAGGAAATGCACCCGGCGCAGGTCGATATCCGACTTGATCTCGTCCAGGAACATCGACTTCCAGCTCGAACCCTTGGGCGGGTTCGCCCCGTAGGATGTCCCGCTGCCGCCGACGATCACAACCTGCGCATTCGGCCGCGCGGCGAGTATCCTCGGCAGGGACCGCATGAAGATATGGAATCCGCGCACCGGCTCGAGGTTGCGCGAGACGTAGGTGATCACTTCGTCGTCCGCCGACAGCGTCGCACCGTTCGGAAGCTGAAACCGCGCGACGGGATTGGGCTTCACCTCGTCGGTGTCGACGCCCTCGTGGATCACCTCGATCTTGCTCTGAAACTCGGCGGGAAAGGTCGACCTCTGCCAGGGCGTCGGCGAGACGCCCGTATCGCATTCCGTGAGCGCCAGCAGCGTGGTCGCATTCTTCAGATGGAGTGCGACGTTGCCATCAAGGCCCGTCATGGGAAACTCGGGATCGAAGCCGACGTCCCTGCCCTCGGCACCGTAGTAGAATTCGCAATAGAGGATGATCCGCGCGCGCGGAAACATCGTGCGCAGCGGCAGCGTCTCGCCCCAACCGGGATGCGCGAAGATCAGGTCGGGCACGAAGCCTTGCCCCGACAGCGACGACAGCGCGTACAGAACCTCTTCGGCACGCCGCGATTCGACATCGAAGCGCCGGGCAAACGGATGGACGACCGCGGAATCCGTCTTGGTCGTCGAATATTTGAGCAGCCGGATATCCGGCGTCGTGCTCGCGGTCGATGAACCGACGGCAACGACCCTGTTGCCGGGCTGCTCTGCGAGCGCGCGCGCAATGTGGCGGTACTGGGCCGGAAAGTTATTGTGGACGAACAGGACGTTCATTGGCGGGCGAGCGCGCCCCCCGGCCGCGCGGTCTTCGATTGGGGTCAGGGTCTGCATCATCACCGGCGGTATGTCATCGATTGGCGAGTAAAACTATCTTACCGGATTAACATTAAGCCCCCTTCTATCACACAGATTTTTGGGGCACACTGCAGGAGACTTACCAATCCATTCCGTTAGGCTCGCAGGCGACAATGAACGAACAGATTCAGCAGAAAACCATTGATCTGGCACGGGGTCTCTTCCTGGTTCGATACAATGGCGCAGATGATAAGGTGTCACCTCCGGTGGTGCGCGTATACGCGGATCGCGCCAGTCTTAACAATTGTAATATCATTACCGGACCGGACGTGGTCAATGGAACCCTGTTCGCGCCCGAGACCGCGCTGGTCGTGTCGGTCGCCCGGCCGAGCCGCCTGATCGTCGAGGTCACGGCAGGGCGCGTCGGCGGGTCGACCGCCGCCAACATCAAGATCGAGCCGCTGACCCAGGGACAGGCGGCTGAGCAGCAGCCGGCCAGCCAGCCATTCGACATGTTCGAGCCGGAGGCCGGCCCCGGCGAGTTGAGCGACCTCAAGCTGCTCGCGCATGTCGCGGGCCTGGGCGACGTGACCGTCGGCTCGAATGTCTGGATTGCCGGACCGTCCGCGCCGGCCCGGATCGAGGGAATTTCCCTCGAATGGCCCAACAAGCCGCGGGATCTCCAGCTGCAATATGCCGTCAAGTTCGCCAGGCCGCAGCGCGGCGACAACCAGTTCGTTCCTCTCGGAACTTTTGCCGGAACCCGGGGACGCGCATTGGCCATCACGGGGTTCTCGCTGGAGGCCACGGGTCCCGGCGCGGATCGCTTCTCCATCGCGGCTGAAACCATCTTCCTGGGGGCTCCGACCCTGCGGGTCACCGGGAACCGGATTGTGGTGTCGGGTCCCTCAGGACGGGAACCGCTGGTGGGCCTCAAGCTCAACCTCGAGGAGCGCCGGGTGCAGGCAGCCCCTCTCGCGCCCCAGCAGCCGAGGCGCGTCGAACCCGCCACTCCGATGCCGCACCAGGACGGACCCCGCCTCGAGGGACGGGTGCGCGTGTTCCGGAGCCGGCAGGGCGCCGTCAAGACGGCAGGCTGACCATGCGGACAGATAAGGGCGCCATTTGACCGCCGCCGCGCGCAGGATCGCCTTTACGTCCAAAACGCTCCACCACGTCGATCTCGAGCGGGCCGCTGTCGGGGCGCTCGAGGCGCGTGATTTCCGCCTGGCGTTCGCGCTCGCCGACCGCCGCTGCCGGATCCTGCCGCATCCGGGCGCTCGCGCCCATCTGCTGCGCGCGGAAGCGCTGTTTCATCTTGATCTCAGGGATGCGGCCATCGCCAGCGTGGCGAGGGCGCTCGAGCTCGAGCCGGACGATCTGGTCGCTGCCCGGCGAATGATGGCTTGGGGCGACGACCTTCAGCAGATCGAGGCGGCGCGAAGCGTCACGCGGCGTGATGACGATCCGGATTCGGTCAGGAGCGCCCTCCTTCTGCTCGAACAGAGCGGCCAGGACAGCTGCGCCCGCATCGACTTTCTCGATGAAGAGGTGAAGGGATGGGTGACGTGGCGCGGGCCGGACGACCCGCACCTTTCGCTGGCGCAGGCGGATCAATCCAGCACGATCCAGCTTCCCGCCGATCCACGCCACAGATTCGCGCGTGACGGGCGACAGGCTGCGAGCTTCCGTCTGATCCGGCCCGCATCCGCGACCTCGCAGCGCCTGCAGATCACGCAGGCGGACCGGGTGATCGCAAGTGTTCAACTCCCGGCCAACCGCGTTCCGGATCATCGGACCGCACCACGCCGGCCGGCTCGCCTTCGAAACGGCGAACCTCCTCCACTCACCATCATCATCCCGGTATACCGGGATCTGGCCGCAACGCGAGCCTGCATCGACAGCGCGTTGAATGCGCTCGCCTGCACGCCGGGCTCGACCATCGTCGTCGTGGATGATGCGTCGCCCGAGCCCGACATCAAGCGCCTACTCAACGAGCTCGCCGCCGAGTTCCGCATCCGCCTCCTGACCAACGAGCACAATCTTGGCTTTGTCGGCGCGGTCAACCGGGCGCTCGGCGAGACCGGCGCCGGCGACGTCGTGCTGCTGAATTCGGACACGATCGTGCCGAAATACGCGCTGCAACGCCTGCGCAGCGCCGTGCAATCGACGCCGAGGGTGGGCACGGCGACCCCGCTGTCGAACAACGGCGAATACACCAGCTTTCCAATCCCGAACCGGTCAAATCCCCTGCCCGCGGTCGGCGAAATCGAATTGCTGGATGAACTTGCAGGCAGGGCAAATTCCGGGATTGCCATCGACATCCCCAACGGCATCGGGTTCTGCCTCTACATTACCCGCGAATGCCTCGACGCCGTGCGCGAGCTCTCCGACGACTTCTATCGCGGCTATCTCGAAGACGTCGACTTCTGCCTGCGCGCGGCGGAGGCGGGCTTCCGCAACGTCTGCATTCCTTCGGTTTTCGTCGGGCACGAGGGCTCGCGCTCGTTTCTGGGCGAGAAGCGTTCGCTCGTGATGCGAAATCTTCGCGTTCTCGAACACCGTTACCGGCGCTATGCGACGGACTGCGCCGCATTCCTGCTTGCCGATCCACTCCGCGATTGCCGCGCCGCGCTTGAGCTCAAGCTGCTCACGAACCAGCAGGTCGCCGCCGGCCCATCCGTCATCCTCTGCGGCTCGTTCGCCGGCCGCGCAATTGCCATCAGGCGCTGCCGGCAGCTGGCGGCGGAGGGTCAGCACGGTCTGGTCGTGCAGATCCGCTCCGAGGGACAACGCCAGCTGGCTGCGATGTTCGATCCGGATGGCGGAGCGCCGCAGTCGATCGCGCTTGACGTTGCGACGCCTGAGGGCCGCGAAGCTCTTCTGAGGTTTCTCGCCGATCTCAGTATCCAGTTGCTCGAGATTGCGGAGCCGAACCGCATTCCCGGCCCATGTCTGGCGCAGCTCACGCAACACTTTGCCTACGACCTCCTGATCACCGACACCGCGCTTGCAATGCGCGCTGTGGCTGGATCAGGCGTTCATCCGGATTGGACAAGCCTGGTCGCCGGGGCGCGGCGCGTGACTGCGATCGATGACCACGGCGCGGCCTTTTCGGAAGGGGTTCTCGGCCTGCAAGCCGTGAGGCTGAGCGACCCGCCCGCGCCGCCGGCGCTGTATCCCGCCGTGAGCGGCCCCGCGCGTCTCGGCCTGCTGGTCCTGCACGCCAACGCCGCGGAATTTCGCTTCATACGAGCGTTGAGCGATCAACTGGCCGACGCCGACGAAGACGTCGAGATCATCGTGCTGGGAAGTACCCTCGACGATCTCAAGCTGATGCAGCGCACCAATGTCATCGTCACCGGCGATATTGTCGTCGACGACGTCGCCACGCTCATCGAAGGTCACGGCATCACGAAATTGGTTCTCGACATCGGCGAACCGGCGTTTGGCCATCCGTTGGTGGACGCGCTGCTGGCAACCGGCCTGCCGATCGCCGCGACGGAATGGAGCCCGACGCCTCCGGGGCGCGGCCGAAGCACGGACCTGCAGCTGCAGCCAGGCTTTGATGCCGATGCAACGATTGCTGCCGTACGCGACTGGGCGGTCGATGACGTCCTGCTACAACCCGATCGGAGGAGCGGTCGACACCGGCGGCAGGTTGGCACGCGGCTTCCATGATCGCGGCGGCCATGCAAGCGAGGAGAACGGCGTCGAATCCAGCCCCAGCAGTGGGCTGTAATAGGGATCGTCGAGCAGCACCTCGCCCCATTTCGCGCGCAGGATCGACAGCTCGCGCCTGAAGCGTGCCCTGCGATCCGGCGCGGAATCGCGACCGCGGCTTGCCGACTCCAGATGAACGAGTTTCGCGTCCGGCGTGAACACGATCCGCTTTCCGAGCTGGCGCAGCTTCAGGCACAAATCGATATCGTTGAAGCTGATCGGAAAGCGGATCTCGTCCATGCCGGCGACGGCCACGAAATCGCGCTTGCGCATCAGGAGGCACGCCCCCGTCACCGCCGAACATTCGTGCGCCACCTGAAGCAAATCGCCATAGCCGGGATCACCATCCATCCGGTCGTTGAAGGCGTGCGCGGCCGAGAAATTGGCTCCCAGCACCACTCCGCCGTGCTGCACGACGCTGCTCGGCCAGAGCAGCTTTGCACCGACGGCTCCGACGTCGGGAGCCGCGAGCCGCCACAGCATCTCCGCCAACCAACTGTCGTCGAGCGCCTCGACGTCATTGTTGAGAAAGCAGATGTTCTCCGTATCGACGCAAGCGACGGCGGCGTTGTTGATGAATGCGAAGTTGAAGGGCCCCTCGACCGAGATCACGTCGATTTCCTGCGCGGACAGGCTGTCCAGATAGTCCAGCGTTTCCGGCTCGGTCGAGCTGTTGTCGACGACAAGGATCCGGGCGTTCGTCTCATTTGCCGCCGGCATGACCGTCTCGATGCATCGCTTGAGCAGCTCGGCGCGATTTCTGGTCGGGATGATGATGGTGGTGCGCTCGCTCCAATCGACGGCGCGCTTGACCTGAACGGCCGGAAGAAGACCCGCTTTCCGAGGCTCGACATTGGCCTCGATGCCGGCTCTGGCAAAATACGCCTTGCTCGCGGCGACCAGTTCGGAGGTTGCGGCCGATGCATCAATCCGCGGCAATGCCGCAACCGATCCCGGAAGATGATAGGTTCGATCCGGCTCCGCGCAGCAAAGGAAGATGTCGTAGAGCGACGTCGCCGATAGCAGCGCTTCCACGGCAGGCTCCCGACGCACCGCAAAACAATACGCCCCATAGCCCTGCTCGAGCGCGCGTTCGAGATCGAATGCGGAGAACGCCAGCGGCCAGACAGCCCCGGCGCCTGCAGCAACTTCGACGTCGCCATAGACCATATCGCAGCCGGGTTCGGACGCGAAGAGATCGGCGAAGCGCTGCAAGGCGTCTTCCGCGAGGATCGTTCCGCTCAGACAAAACACAAAGAACGCACTGCCGGCGGCATCGCCGTCGACAAACTCGCGCGCTGCCATCGGATCGAATTGACTGAACGCTCGCGCCGGCAGGGACACCGCCGACCAGGCGGAGTGCCGTTGGGCTTCGAGGCTTTCGATGCTCTCGTCCACCCTGACATCGCCGATCAGGACGACTGCCGCCTCGGATGCAACGTCAGACTGTTCAGATTGTGTCGTCGGCGAGAAGCGCTCTTTCCAGCCGCGATAGGCGTGAAACGGCATCGAGGCCGGCAACACTCGGTCGAACAGCTCTCCACGAAGCCGCTCGCTATCCCAGCGCCCGAGATCCGCGAGCGTTTGCTCCAATCCGCGATCGAAAGCGACAAAGGAAATCGGCTCCGAGATCAGACTCCGTCCCGAAATCGTCCGCGCGGATAGTCCGCGCATGCGACCGTCCGCAAAATGCTCGGGCAGATGAAAATCGATCCGGCGGCCGACGCCGAACTCGCCGCCCCGCGCAACGTTGGTCCACCCGGTCGGCTTCACGGTCATCACCGGCCGTTGCGCGATCAGAATTTCGATGTCCTCGTCGATGTCCTGAGCAAGCCAGCCTTCGAAGCGCAGACCTCCGACCCACTCGATATCGCCGATCCGGTGCCATCGCGCTTCCGGCGCAGCGACATCGCAGCGAATCGGAGCACCGACGGGAGTGCCGATATTCGCCAGCCTTGCCTCAATGATCCCGGCGTTCGCGCTGACCTGATCCTGCACGTTGAAGGTAAAGCCAAATCGAGCGTCGCCGATCCCGGCGTCGGCAAGCTCTGTTACGAACTCGTCACACAATGATGACATGTATGGCTCGCCGTCGACGAGCAGGTCGACAGTGTAACGCCGGCCGAGATCGGCGCGATCATAGACAAACCCGGAAAACGTCGTGCGATCGGATCTGGAGAACTGCGTTTGCAACGACGCGTATTCGGTTCCTGAGGGCTTCTGCTTGCTAATCGTCTTCATGCTCATGTCCACCCTCAAACGGCAGCTCGAATGTCGGTCGATTTCAAGTTGAGAATGTGTCCATGGTGCGCCCGAGGTGACTAGCGGGCGCTCAGCTGCACTGGGGCGATCACCGTTTGCACAAAAAGCCGCCGACCTCCAACACAAACTATGCGTTATAAAACTTGGCGTTGTCGGCGCCAATTGTGCTAGTGCTAACTCCTCCTCTCCACACTGATCGACGAGCGGATTCATGAAGATTGCAATGGTTGGAACGGGATATGTAGGTCTCGTGTCCGGAGCGTGTTTTGCCGATTTCGGCCATCAGGTCGTTTGCGTCGACAAGGACGCCGGCAAGATCGAAGCCCTGAAGCGCGGCAAGATCCCGATCTACGAAACTGACCTCGATAAGCTCGTCGACACCAACGCCGCGGCCGGACGGCTGACCTTCACGACGGAGCTCGCGGGCGCCGTCGCGGACGCCGATGCCGTGTTCATCGCTGTCGGAACGCCCTCGCGGCGCGGCGACGGCCATGCGGACCTGAGCTACGTCTATGCTGCTGCCAAGGAGATCGGCGCGGCGCTCAAGAAGTTCACCGTGGTGGTGACCAAGTCGACCGTGCCCGTGGGCACCGGCGACGAGGTTGAACGCCTGATCCGCGAAACCAATCCCGACGCCGATTTCGCCGTTGCGTCGAATCCCGAATTCCTGCGCGAAGGCGCCGCAATCCAGGATTTCCGCCATCCCGACCGCATCGTCGTCGGCACCGAGGACGACCGGGCCAAGAGGGTGATGGGCGAAGTCTATCGTCCGCTCTATCTGAACCAGGCGCCGATCCTCTATACCGCGCGACGCACGGCGGAATTGATCAAATACGCCGCGAATGCCTTCCTTGCCACCAAGATCACCTTCATCAACGAGATCGCCGATCTCTCCGAGAGGGTCGGGGCGAACGTGCAGGAGGTCGCGCGCGGCATCGGGCTCGACAACCGGATTGGAACCAAGTTCCTGCATGCCGGCGCCGGCTATGGCGGCTCCTGCTTCCCGAAGGACACCCGTGCGCTGTTCAAGACCGCGCTCGACCACGACGTCCAGCTGAAAATCGTCGAGGCCACGCTGACCGCGAACGACAACCGCAAGCGCGCGATGGCGCGCAAGGTCGCCAACGTGCTCGGCGGCGAGCTGCGCGGCAAGACCATCGGCGTGCTCGGCCTGACCTTCAAGCCCGACACGGACGACATGCGCGAGGCGCCCTCGATCCCGCTGATCAACGGCCTGATCGACTTCGGCGCCAAGGTTCGTGCCTACGATCCCATTGGCATGGAGCAGGCGCGCAAGGAATTGCCTGAGATCGAGTACTGCAAGGATGCCTATGAATGCGCGCGCCAGGCCGATGCGCTGGTGATCGTGACCGAGTGGCGCCAGTTCCGCGCGCTCGATCTCAAGCGCATCAAGCAGGAGATGAAGCATCCGGTCGTCGTCGACCTGCGCAACATCTACCGTCCGGACGAGATGGCCGCGCACGGCTTCACCTACGACAGCATCGGTCGGCCGCGCTGAGCGCTCGCGCCCGGCAACGATAGCCGCCGGCCGGTTCAATCCTGGAGCCTTGGTTCTGATCAAATCAGAACCAAGGCTCTTTTCTTGTCTGACGCGTTTTCTTCACGCGCACCGGCATCCGCTTCCGAAGCGGCCCTAAGCGTGGGCGGGCGCGCCGAGCTGGACAAACGCATCCAGTTCGCGCGCCAGCGCTTCCTGCCAGGTCGGCATCGCCACGCCGAACTGCGCCTTCAGCCGCGACAGATCCAGCCGCGAATTGCCCGGACGCATCGCCTTGGTCGGGAATTCGGCCGCTGCGATCGGAGCGATGTTCTCGACCGCCAGCGTGACCCCGCGGGACCTCAGCCCGCCGACAATGGCGGTTGCGAAGCCATGCCAGCTGGTTTCGCCGGCGCAGACGAGATTGACGACACCGCCCCGGCGCGCGAGCTGATCGTGCAACGTGGTGAGGTTCGGCAGGACGATGCCGGCGACCGCACCGGCGATCGCTGATGCCGTGGTTGGCGCACCGATCTGATCGGCCACGATCCGCAGCTCCTTACGCTCACCGGCGAGCCGCGCGATGGTGCGCAGGAAATTCGTGCCCTTTGCGGCATAAACCCATGAGGTGCGCGCGATCAGATGCGCCCCGCCCGCCGCCTGGATCGCGACATCACCGGCAAGCTTGCTGGCGCCGTAGACCGACAGCGGTTCGGTCGGGCTGTCCTCGCGCCACGGCCTGTCGCCCGAACCATTGAAGACGTAGTCCGTGGAGAAATGCACCAGCGGCACGCCGTTCGTTGCAGCCCATTTGGCGATCGCTTCAGGTCCCTTCGCGTTAACCAGGAACGCCAGCTCACGCTCGTCCTCGGCGCGATCGACGGCGGTATAGGCCGCCGGATTGATGATGAGATCGGGCTTCAGACTCTCAAGCTGGCTCGTCAGCATCTCCGGCTTCGACAGATCGAACTCCGCGGTGGGCGGCGCGATGATCGTGCCGTGGCTCTCCAGCAAAGGCTTGAGCGCACTGCCAACCTGGCCGCGTGTTCCCGTCAACAAGATCCGCATCAGATTTGTCCATAGGTCGGAAGGTTGCTGGCGTCGGCGAGGAGCGGCGCGTCCGCATCCTTGGCCGACAGCTGTGGCTTGTCGACGCCCCACTTGATCCCGATCGCGGGATCATTCCACCGGATCGAGAGCTCGTCCTTGGGGCTGTAGAAATCGTCGCACTTGTAGAAGAAGTCGGCGGTTTCCGAGAGCACCACGAAGCCGTGGGCGAAGCCGCGCGGCACCCATAATTGCCGGCGGTTCTCCTCGCTCAATTCGACCGCGACATGCTTGCCGAAATTCGGACTGCCGACGCGCACGTCGACGGCAACGTCCAGCACCTTGCCGCGCAGCACGGAGACGAGTTTGCCCTGGGTGACCGGGTTTTGCAGATGCAGCCCGCGCAGCACGCCATAGGCCGAGCGGGACATGTTGTCCTGCACGAACGGACGCGTGATGCCGTGCTCGACATAACGCGGAGACTGGTAGGTCTCGAGGAAGAAGCCGCGCTGGTCGCCGAACAGCTTCGGCTCGACGATCAGGACTTCAGGAAGCTCGGTCTTGATGACGTTCATCTAACATTTGTTCCAGTTTGACGCGCTTGAAATGTTAATTTCCTTCTCATAACAAACTTGTGCAGCGCACGCTATATGTTATGTTCTGATAGTCAAATTGTGAGGGACCATGAAAGGCATTATCCTTGCCGGTGGCACCGGCTCGCGCCTCTATCCGGTGACGACAGTCGTCTCCAAGCAACTGCTGCCCGTGTTCGACAAGCCGATGATCTACTATCCGCTGTCGACGCTGATGCTGGGCGGAATCCGCGATATCCTGATCATTTCCACGCCGCAGGACAAGCCGCTGTTCCAGCGCTTGCTTGGCGATGGCAGCGAGATGGGTGTCCGGTTCGCCTATGCCACGCAGGAGACCCCGCGGGGTCTTGCCGACGCCTTCATCGTCGGACGCGACTTCATCGGTGATGACTCCGTTGCCCTTGTGTTAGGGGATAACATTTTCTATGGCCACGGCCTGCCGAGCATGCTGTCGTCCGCCTCGATCCGCAAGAAAGGCGCCACCGTGTTCGGCTATGTCGTGAACGCGCCTGAACAGTACGGCGTGATCGAGCTGGACGGCACCGGCCGGGCGCTCTCGATCGAGGAGAAGCCGAAGCGGCCGAAATCCAACGTCGCGGTCACCGGCCTCTACTTCTACGACAATGATGTGGTCGACATAGCGGCCGGTATCAGGCCATCCCCGCGCGGCGAGATCGAGATCACCGACGTCAACAAGGCCTATCTCGAACGCGGCGACCTCTATGTCGAGGTGCTCGGCCGCGGCTTTGCCTGGCTCGACACCGGCACCCATTCCTCGCTGGTCGAGGCCAGCCATTTCGTCCAGATCCTGGAGCAGCGCCAGGGCCTGCGCATCGCCTGCCCCGAGGAGATCGCGCTGCGCCAGGGCTACATCTCGCTCGAGGCGTTCGCGAGGGTCGCACAGAAGACCGCCAAGAGCAGCTACGGCGAGTACCTGCTGTCGGTCTACCGCTCATTCCACGGCGAGCCGCGCGCGGCGGAGGTATTCAAACATGCGGTTTAAGGGATCGACGATCTTCGTCACCGGCGGCGCCGGCTTCATCGGCTCCGCCGTGGTCCGCCACCTGCTGCGCGACACCCACGCCCGCGTCGTCAACATCGACAAGCTGACCTATGCGGCAAACCTGGCCTCGCTGCCCCGTGCCGCCGAAAGCCTGAACTACACCTTCGAGAAGGCCTGCATCTGCGAGGCGCAGAACCTGCGCCGGCTGTTCGAGAAATATCAGCCCGATGCGGTGATGAACCTTGCCGCGGAAAGCCATGTCGACCGCTCGATCGACGGCCCCGGCGAATTCATCCAGACCAACATCGTCGGCACCTTCACGATCCTGCAGGAGACGCTGCGCCACTGGCGTTCGCTCTCGCCCGAGAAGCGCGACCGGTTTCGCTTCCTGCATATCTCGACCGACGAGGTGTTCGGTTCGCTCGGCGACGAAGGGCTGTTCACCGAGACCACGGCATATGCGCCGAACTCGCCCTATTCGGCCAGCAAGGCATCGTCCGATCACCTGGTGCGGGCCTGGCGCGAGACCTACGAGCTGCCGACCCTGGTGACCAACTGCTCCAACAATTACGGCCCCTATCACTTCCCCGAAAAGCTGATCCCGCACATGATCATCAAGGGGCTCGCCGGCGAGCCGCTGCCGGTCTATGGCGACGGCAAGAACATCCGCGACTGGCTGTTCGTCGAGGATCACGCCAAGGCGCTGACGCTGGTGCTGGAGCGCGGCGAGGTCGGCGAGACCTACAATGTCGGCGGCCGCAACGAGCGCACCAACCTGCACGTGGTCGAGAGCATCTGCGACCTGCTCGACGAGGTCGTGCCGGCCGCGGCAGGCCCGCGCCGCCAGCTGATCAATTTCGTCGCCGACCGGCCCGGCCACGACCGCCGCTATGCCATCGACGCCACCAAGCTCGAGACCGAGCTCGGCTGGCGCGCCGAGGAGAATTTCGAGACCGGCATCGCCAAGACCGTGCGCTGGTATGTCGACGAGCAACCTTGGTGGCGCGCCATCCTGGAGGGCGGCTACAAGGTGGAGCGCGTCGGCCTGAACCAGTAGTCGCCGATCTTTCCAATCACCGGCGTGGATGGCCGCCAACAGGACGTCGAGAAGCGCGATGACGACTCAACCAGATATCATCGCTGCTTGACGAGCCGCGACCGCCTTCCGACGGTGGATTGGCAGCCACCCGCCAGACAACAACTCGAGAAACCACGGAATCCCGTCATGAACATCGCAATGGACGGTCAGGAACTGACACTGTTCAAAAGTTTCGTGGACCTCTCGACGCGGTATCTGGAATTTGGCTCGGGAGGAAGCACTTGGCTGGCCTGTCAAACCAAGAAGGAGTGGGTCATTTCCATCGATTCCTCCGCGGAATGGCTCGCCAACGTTGCCGACGCCACGGGCGACGCGAGCACCAAGCCTTTGCTGCTGCACGTCGATATCGGCAAGCTGCGCGAGTGGGGTTATCCCGTGGAAAAGGACAAGGAGCGCTCGTGGCCCGAGTATCACGAACGTGTCTGGGAGCGTCCGGAAAGCAAGACCGCCGACCTGTATTTCGTTGACGGCCGGTTTCGCGTGGCTTGCTTCGTACAGTGCGTGCTTCACGCCGCACCGGGAGCCTTCATCGCAATTCATGACTTCGAGAATCGTCCCCACTACCATTCGGTGCGGACGGTCGCTCGCGAAATCGCGCGCGCCAACAACATGTCGATCTTCCAAAGGCCGGCAGAGATTGATCTCGTCGCCGCACAGCAGTTGCTTGCGAAATACCGGCTGGAACCGCTGTAGCCGATCGCTGCGGCCAGAGTAGCCGATCGCGGCGATCAAGAATCACTTCAAGCACACGATCGGGCGCGCCGCCTGGCGCGCCCTCCTCCAGCGAGGACATCGCTGTTCCCTTGAATTCAGCCCTGAACCAGTTTCTTCAGCTCCGGAAGAAACCTCTGGATCGTGGCGTCTTCGACATCGTTGCGATCGCGCAACGTGAAGAATTCCATTGCGCGGATCTTTTCAGGATCTCCATCGCCGAGCGGCCTGCCCCGCTCACGCTTCTTCAGCAATTGCTGCCGCGACTTCGTGTAGTAGTGATTGATCACGAGCTTGTTCCGCTTCGGAGCAGTGCAGCGCCCGCCGATCGGGAAGACAGGCGCGCCGTCCTCGTGAACGTAGCAACCCAAGACAAGCGATTGATGGGGATGCAGATAGGACACGATGGTGTCAGGCCGCACGATTGACTTCATGATGAAATGATCCGGGAAATCGTCCGGAGCACGACGCGTGAAAGATTCGATGCACAGACCGGCCGGCCTCGCGTCGTGACCGTTCGACCCGAAGTTCAACCAATGCACCGCCACCGCCGGCGCCGGCCCGAGCTCGGTCAAGACGTCCTTGATGTTGCCGGCCTGCGTCGGAAACAGATACTCATCGGCATCGATGAAGGCGCACCATTCGGCACAATTGCGGTAGCTGTCGATCGCATGCGAGAACGCGCGCATCTGGCCGAATTCCCCTTCCACGAAATGATAGGTGATCATTTCCGGCCACGGGAAGGACTCGATCACGGCACGAGTATCATCAGTGCTGCCGTTGTCGTAGAGGTAGAAGTGATCAACGCCGACCAGTTTGTGGAAGTGTAGCCATTCCAGCAGATCGTCGCCTTCGTTCTTGATGGCGCACACCACCGCCAAGCCGTGCTTCTTCCGATCGACCCCGGCGTAGAGCTTCTTGGCCTCCATCACGCGCAGGAGGCCGGCAAACTCTCGCCGCAGATTTTCACTTTTCGGGGCCGCAATGAGCGCGGCAAGATAGACATCCTGCGCTTCATGGGCGGACCCCATATTGAGGGCCGCGATTGCCAGGCGATGCAACACCCGCGAGTCGGATGGCATCTGCTTGACGAGGTCGAGAAGGATTCCACGCGCTCCGGCGAAATCGCATGCCTGCACAAGCGCCGCCGCCTTTGCAAACTGGAATTCCTTGTAATCACCGAATTGCTGCTCCAACTGCTTGACCGATTGGATCAGCTCGTCGGGCTTCGGATTTGCGATCCGCCCGGAAAAGAAATCTCTAAGCCTTGTCTCGATCTCACTTGCTGGAAGCGTATCGAGATTCACGCCTGAGCTGAAACTAGACAATGCTGGAATTTCCATGTCCAACCTGAGCCGCTCCACGAGATCAACAAGCTATTAACATTGGTTCGCACCACGAATTCCCTATTAGCGCACATATCCTACAAGAATAAGGCTATAACACGCAGTGCTCACAATTAACTCTTGTAAGGTTATTTCGAGGAAAATCAATACAATAGAGCAAGGGGCTCGACGTCATTTGCACGAAAACCGCGTCACGGGACCGGAACGATCGGAGATCGCCGATGGACGACGGGAATGAAGCAGTCCGCTAGTCGTTCGGGCTTACAAGAACGATGCTTTTGACATCGTTATCCGCAAGCCTCCCGCCCGGCGCGTTCAGCTTTTTGAGTTCCAGCACCCTGCTGCGGCTGCGGCACGCTCCAGACCTCTCGTCGGCGCAATTCGATCGGACGCCAGGCTCCCAGCCGACGAAGCGATGAAGCAATCGCTCGGTCTCCATCCCAATCAAGGCCCCGTTCCGATTGTGTCGGAACGGACAAGGCTGGCCTTGCATTGCTCGATCAGCGCCAGCGAACCGGCCGGGTCCGATCGTTCGACTCCACCGTCCGGTGTTCTACATGATAGGGCGCGTAGATCTGCTTCACCCAATAGTTGAAGTTCGGGTGCAGCTTCACGAAGTCATAGAATGAATCGCCGAAATTTGACGGACTGAGGCAGGTCTTGTTCTGAGGCCGTGACGCGATTGCATTCAGGCAATACGACATCATGCAAGCCTTTGTCTCGCTCTCTGCCACCTTGCTCAGACTTCGGAAACTGTTGGTTGAATGAAGTCGGTACAGATAGCGGTCGGTCTCGAGATAGGTCGGCTCGACCTTGGTTACCGCGCGCAACGCAAAGTCCCAGTCATGGCAGTATTTGAGATCGGCAAGCCAACCCACCTGCCGCAGCAGTTCACGGCTGAAGACAAAGTTTCCGGTCGATGCCGCGATCTGAGAATCCAGAAATGTCCATGACAACGGCGCACCTGCGATCTGGGCCCGATCGATCGCATAGCGCAGGCGCGTTGGAAACTGGAAGTTGCTGATCGACTTTCCATGTTCGTCGATTGGCTCAACCGCCGAGAAGCCGAAGAACAGCCGATCATTGGCATGCTTATCCGCGAACAGCCGAACCCGATCCTTGGAAAAGGCATCGTCCGAATTCAAAAGAAAAATCATGTCGCCGTTCGTCAGCGATAATGCCCTGTTCCAAGTGTAGTGGGCGCCAAGATTTTGAGGGTTCTTGAGCAGCTTGCAGGAAACAAAGCGCTTTCCGAACGACCTCTTCTTGAGGACCCTCTGCGCGACTTCAAAACTCTTGTCCGGCGAATTGTCGTCTACGATGACGAGCTCGATGTCGGCAAACGTCTGTTGATAGACAGTCTCAAGGCATTCCTCAAGATACTGCTCATGCTTGTAGCACGCGATGACAACACTTGCGAGCATTGGTGGCGACCTCAACGTCTCACGATGATCGAGTGGCGAGACCGCACGAGTGCACTAGTCCCGTCGCCGACCTCCAGAACCGCGAGTTGATATTCACCATCCGGCAAATCTCGAATCGAGAAGGACAGCTGGAAACCGAAATAGCAGTCCTTGCTCTCGGCCTTCATATACTCCTTCACGTCCACGCGCTCGTGCCAATCTACGATCAGGCAATAGCCGCCGTTTGCTGCGCCATCCGGAGTAAGCCCCGACAGGACCAGGAATCCCGTTCTCTGTCGGCTGGCCTCAAAGGCGTTGCCCGCGCAAATCCATCCCCGCACCAATATCTCATAGCGCGGATCGACAATCACCCGTTCGCCAGTTTGAGAATTGATGTTCTCGATCACCAGCAACGAACCTGCCGGATTACCGGACGCGCCTTCTGCCTCCACTGGCGTGCCGCTTCTTACGCGCTGCACCCCCGAATGGGTGAGGCCCGACCGGTGCAGGCTTGCGAGCACTTCGACATGCGTCGAGGCTTCTTTTACCGCCCACTCAAGCTCCTGCCTGCTCAGGCAATCCAGCAAATCCGGGCTATTTCGAATCTGGGCCGAAATGGGCTCAGCCGAAGCGACCCTTCGCACGACCTCGAGAAACGCCCGTCCATGGCGCGAATCCGGCTCGAGATGCGCACCTTCCGCCCACTCGTTCCAGGAATTGATAAACACCAATGATTCGGAAAAGCTGTTGCCCTTGGCACGCAGGGTTGCATCGCGAAGCCAAACCTCAAACGCTTCCGGACTGGACCTGGTAAAGACGTGACCGCGCGGCCCCTTGCGAGGCGTATTGTCCCAACGCGGCATCACCGCAGGAAAGAACGGGAAGTCGTAGATCTTGCCGATCGACGATCGCATGGCGTCGACATAGTCGTACACCTTTCCAGCGAAGGTCGGCGGTGCATCGACTTCGGTCGGCGGCACCTCCCTTGTCGAGACCGTGTGCGGAGGAAACTCGATTGCCGCGTCGCAATTGACGTCGCGCGGATCGAACTCTCCGAACGTCATCGCATTGCAAATGAGAAGCTCGCCGATTCCGAGTTCTCTGGCTCGCTCGCGCCAAATCTCGAACAAGCGCTGCTTGTCCGGCAACAATGACGGCCTGTAGATGACGATGACCTTTCGACCGTCGACAGTTATGTAGCGCTCATCGAGCAGCAGGTCGGCCATGTCGTCGATAAAGCGGACATCGTCGTCCAGGGAGTGGTTTTGTCCCAACAGAAGCTCAGCGTCCGAGCCGTCCCACCGACGAGACCAATTCTCGTTTGCCCAGCAAATGCAGAAAGGCAGGTTCGGCTCGCCGTCCTCGAGCAGCAGCTGAAGCGGCTTTTCCAATAACCTTCGGCCCTGGAACCAATAGACGTAGTAGCAAAATCCATCGATGCCGTACTGGCGCGCCAGTTCGCCCTGCTGACGACGCGTTTCCGGCAGCCGGACGTCATAGAATCCAAGATCGGCCGGCAACCATGGGGACTCGTGTGCCGGAAACTGGGCACGCATGCGCGCGACGTTGGTCCACTCGGTAAACCCTGGCCCCCACCACCTGTCATTTTCATCAAATGAATGGAATTGCGGTAGGTAGAAGCAAATGTAGCGCACCTCCTTGGGAGGCGCGTCCGCCAGTCCAGCAACGATCCTGTTGTTGCTCGGAAACAACAGGTCGTCGTAGTCCGCGGTCGAGAACCCCAGCGCGACGATCAATTCGCCTGGCGTATAGTTCTCGAACAGGGGTATTTCGTAGTACTCGCCATCATTCAGGCTGATACGCAGATAGATCTGCGCACGCTTAGGCTCCACAAGCGCGTTTCTCAGGGCGCGCGCCAAGCGACGGCGCACTCCCGGCGCGGATAGATCGATACGAAATCCGGGACGCCCGATCACGCTCCGCGGACCTACGCGGGCCGGCATAGATCGGCCTGTCCGTCCCTCCTCGACACAGTGGGAACCGACAAAAAGCGCGATCGAAACGGTTGAAGCGGGCGACTGGGCATCGACAATCCAACCCGAAATCCCACGCCCCGAATACTCCAGTATCGCGCCGCGCAGACGCGATCCTGACTGGAGATCGCCTACGTCGGGATCCAGGAACAGGCTCTGCGGATGGTCGTCCTGCTGAACCGGACTGGCAACGGGCAACATATCCTTTGTATCCCTGACGCTCCGTTCGACCATCTTGTTCATTGCCACTCAATCTCCTGCCAACGCTCAGCGCCGGGTCCAGTTTCTCTTTCCCGGTCGCGCGGAAGTTCGATCCCGAGATCACGCTGCCTGACATGCCCGGATCGTGACCTCTTGATCCTTATCGATCATCTCCACACAACCAGAGGTACAATGAACATTTCTTCCGCGAACGCAACATTAGCGCAATCTCTCTGTCGTCGATGTGAAAACCATTGTTAGTTCTGCCTAGATTGTCACGCGGACTTGCCCGCTTCCGTGCCTTCGCGCTCAAAAACAAAGCTGTCCATCATCTCTGCCGTTGCCTGCGCGCGACGCGATGCCGCCTCCAACAATCTCAGCCAACGCTCTCGCCCATTGCCTGCAGACGACGTCGCGCGCCTTCGTTGTTCTGCTGCGCCGCTTGTCGATACCAGTACAGCGCCTGATCGCGATCCTGTGCGACGCCGTTGCCGGCGCGCAGCGCATCGCCAATTGCGAGTTGGGCTTCGATCATGCCCTGCTTCGCAGCGGCCTCGAACCATTCGGCTGCCTTCGCCGGATCGGCGTCGCACCCCTGTCCCCGGCCGAGCATCACGGCAAGGTTGTATTGCGCCGTCCTGTGGCCCTGGCGCGCCGCCGCCTCGTACCACGTGACGCCCTTGGCGAGGTCCTGCTCGACGCCCTGCCCGGTGCAATACATCACCGCAAGCTTGAACTGCGCCGCGGCATTGCCGCCGTCCGCGGCCTTGACAATCCAGCCGGCGGCGGCCTGCGGATCCTTGAGGCCGCTCTTGGGATCGGAATACAGCAGCGCCAAAGTGTGCTGGGCTTCGACGTGACCGGCGCTTGCCGCACGTTTGAACCATTGGGCTGCGGCCGGAAGGTCGACGGCGCCGCCGGATCTTCCCATGTGAAGCCCGCCCAGCTGAAATGCCGCAGCCGGATGGCCCGCCTCGGCAGCGTCGGTCAGCAGCGCACGTGCTTGCGCAAGACGCTCCGCGGACGGTTCATCCTGGATAAGAAACATCGCATAGGCCGTCTTCGCATCGGCATCGCCGCCGTCGGCCGCCTTGCTGAGCCACTCCGCCGCACGCGCTTGATCGCGCGGCACGCCGTTGCCCGCCGAGTAGAGCCGGCCGAGTTGCACGCCTGCGGCGCTAATGCCTCCCTCGGACGCGCGCTCGAACCACTTGATCGCAGTGGCGATATCGCGCGCCACGCCCCTGCCATTGAGATAGAACACCGCAATGTTGTGGGCCGCCGTGGCATGGCCGCCCTCCGCCGCACGCTCGAACCATTTCGCAGCCTGGCGAATGCTGGGCGGAACGCCGGTGCCGGTGGCATAGAAGCGTCCGGTCAGGAACTGCGCCTGCGTATCGCCGCGCTCGGCCGCCTTCTCGTACCAATATGCCGCCTCGCGCAGATCCGGCTCGGCGGCAGTTCCGAGCGCATAGAACTCAGCGAGCGCCTGGATCGCCGGCAGGTAGTCCTTCCGCGCCGCCTTGCGCAATGCGGTCTCGGCCCTGTCGAGATCCTTGACAGCCCCTTTGCCGCTCAACCGCAACAGCGCAATGTTGTAGAGCGCGATCGTATCGTCATGCGCAGCGGCGCTCTGGAACAGCCGTGCGGCCTCTTCGACATTTTCGGGGAGCCCGGTACCCTTGAGGCACATGAAAGCCAGCGCAACCTGTGCGCGAACATGTCCCTGTTCCGCGGCCTTGTGATACCAGATCGCGGCCTGCGCGAAATCGACGGGAACGCCCCGCCCCTGATAATACACATCGCCAAGCGCGAACTCACCGGCCGCCGCCTTCTGCTCGGCCGCGGCCTCGTACCAGCGCAGGGCGGCAGCGTGATCTTTCGTGCAGCCTTGCCCGTTGGCGTACATATCGCCAAGGATCGCTTGCGCCTCCGCTTTGCCGGCCTCCGCCGCCACCGATAACCAGAGGAACGCGGCGTCGATATCCCTGGGCACGCCGATTCCGTTCGGGAAAACCAGATCGTGGAGGTTGACTGCCTTGTCGCCCAGACGCGCCGCAGTGGATTGCCGCCACATCTCTGGCCTGTTCGGTCCAACCGTGGCGTTGACGCCGTTGAAGTAGATCAAGCCAAGCTGGAATTGGGCTTCGGTATGTCCCTTCAGGGCGGCGCGTTCGTACCACGCGACCGCATCCGGAAGGCTGCCGATAACACCCTCGTTCCGCGCATAGAGCAGCCCGATCCGGTAATCCGCCTCCGGATCGCCGGCTTGCGAGGCGAGCCGCCAAAACCGCAACGCCTCGAGATATTGCTGGTTCTCGTACGCCTCCAGCCCCCGTTCAAACGGCTTCGAGTCTGAACGGGACGAGCCGGGGCGCAGCAAGTCGAGAAGGGAACGCGTCGATACCGTCATGGCTCGCGCATTGCTTCTTTTGCGCTGCGCAGCATGCCGCCGAGCAGATACATCGCCACCGAGCGGGTGCCGACATTGACATCACCCTGCAGCGTCATGCCGGGGATGAGGCGGAAGGTCTTCGGAACATCCTTGAAGTTGGTCTGGTCGACCGAACACCGCGCCTTATAGAAGGCGTCGACAGGCTTTCCATCATCGTCGTTCGTGAAGGCGCCTTCGCTGATCCAGCGAATCTTGCCTTCGGCCGTACCGTGCTCCGCCGCGTTGAACGCATCGACCTTCATCGTGCAGGGGTCGTTGGGCCGGACGAAGCCGACGTCGCGCGACAGGATCTGGATCTCGGCCTCGAGCCGCGTCTTGAGCGGCATCAGCGTGATGAAGGGATCACCCGGCTTCAGCACGGACCCGACCGAGAGCTTGGCGAGGGTCAAGACGACCGATGGCTCGGCAGCCGTCCACCGCACGAGGTCCTGATGCTTGATCGCCTTGTCATACTGTGAGCGGGCCGTATCAAGGTTGTTGCGCGTCGTGACCAGATCCTGGCTCAGCTGCGCGTTCCACTGCTCGGTGAAGGCGTTGCGATCCGCCTTCAAGGAATCCAGCTGGTGCTGCGCTTCAAGCAAAGTGTTGTGCGTGTTGTCGATCTGACGCAACAGCTCCAGGCGCGTGTCCTGCGAAAGATACAGGTTCAGCTTGGACCCGCTGCCGCTTTCGGCGAGCGTCGAGCGCATGTCCTCGATCTTGCCGGCGATCTCGGCACGCTGACTGTACCGCTCGTCGTCCTTCTTCGACTTCTGGATCGTCGCTTCGGTTTGGCTGATCTTGGAATCGTAGCTGTTCACCTGTGCGTGGTACTGCGCGACGCGCTGGTCGTAGAGCGCCTTTTGCAAGGAGTTGTACCTGGTGACATCAGGATCGTTGGATTGGCCGTACGACAACGGCTTTCCGGACAATTCGGCCTCGTCCCGGGCGACCTGCGCCTCAAGGCTCGCAACCTGCAGCTTGTACTGCGTGACATCGGCAGCCGTGAACGTCGAGTCCAGGGTCGCGAGCAATTGTCCCGTCTCAACCTGCTGACCTTCCCGAACATCGATCGTCTTGATGATGGACGCGTCCAAAGCCTGCAGGACGTTGATCTGATCGACGGGAACGATCTTGCCGCCCACGCTCGTGATCACGCGATCGACGCGCGTGAAGCACATGATCGCCACGACGGCGGCGAGGAACCCCACCAGGACGAACAGCGTTGCGCGGGCCAGCAACGGCTCGGCGGCCTCGCGGATCGCATCGGTCTCGGACTGGAACTGGCGAACGGTCGCGAGCGAAGCTTGATTAGGAGACAAGGGTCGGACTCCTGAAATTCTTTTCATTGCGGCCCGCCGGCGCAAGGTGAGTGTTCTGCTGGTACCAGAGCGAGCTGTAGATGTCGTTCCGTTCAAGAAGTTCCTCATGACGACCGATATCGTCGACGACGCCGCGGTTGAGAACGAGGATCGCGTCGGCCTTCGTCAGCGACGACAGACGGTGCGAGATGATGATCAGCGTGCGGCCATGGGCAATCCGCGAAATATTCGCGTTCACGATCGTCTCGCTCTCCGCATCGAGCGCGCTGGTCGCTTCGTCCAGGATCAGAATCGGCGGATTGACGATCAGCGCTCGCGCGATCGCGAGGCGCTGGCGCTGGCCGCCGGAAAGATTCGTGGATCCCTCGTAGATATAGGTCTCATAGCCTCGCGGCAGCTTGTCGATGAATTCCTCGGCACCGGCCAATCGCGCCGCCCTGACGATGTCATCGAAGGTCGCATCGGGCTTTGCGGCCGCAATATTCTCGCGGATCGTGCCGCTGAACAGGAAGTTCTCCTGCAGCACGACGCCGACGTTGCGCCGGAGATGGTCGACGTCGTATTCGCGGACATCGATACCGTCGACCTTGATCAGTCCGCCATAGTCGGAGTGCAGGCGTTGCAATAGCCGCGTGATCGTGGTCTTGCCCGAGCCGCTCTTGCCCATCACGCCCAGCGTCGTACCGAGCGGAATCTCGAAGGAAATATTGTTGAGCGCCGGCGACACCGCGCCCTTGTACTTGAACGTGACGCCGGAGAATTCGACCAGCCCCTTCAGCGGGACCCTCACACCATGGCCGGAGCGTCCCTCCTCGGCCGGCTGATTCACCAGCCTGCCGACGATCGTGACCGCGGTGCGCGCCTCGTCATATTGGTTGATGAGCTGGGCCATCTGCATCAGGGGGCCGGCAACGCGCTGCGACAGCATCAGAAAGGCAAACAGCGCGCCAACATAGACCGGATCGCCACTCGACACGGCCATGTAGACGCCGAACGCATAGGGAGCACTCACCGCCAGCCGCTCCAACGGCTTCACCAGCGTCTGGATGGCGGTTCCGGTCATGCCTTCCGCAAGCCGCGCCTTGGCGACGCGCGCCACCAGCACGTCCCACATGTGGCGCTGGCGCGCATCGAGCGCCAGCGATTTGATGGTCCGCATGCCGTTCAGGCTCTGGATCAGAAACGCTCCCTGTGCCCCTTCGGCCGCCAGGGTTGCCGAGGACTTCTTCCGATAGGCGGGCAGCATCACGATCAGCCAGGTCACGATCATCGCAGCAAAGGCAAGAACCATCAGCGTCATGAGCGGGCTGAAGAAGAACATGACGGGCAGGAAGAAGAACAGCGTCGTCGAATCGAGAATGGTCCCGAACAACTGCCCGGTGAGAAAGCCGCGAATTCGAAATACTTCGCGGATATCCCGGGAAATCAGGCCGACGGGATTCTGCTCGAAGTAGTCGATCGGCAGATTGAGCACCTTCTCGAACACGTAGGTCGACAGTTTGACGTCGAGGCGTGCCGTCAAACGCTGAACCAGATACTGCCGCAGGAACGAGAATGCCGCCTCGAACACGATGACCACGAGCATCGCAGTACACAGCACATAGAACGTATTGTAGGCCTTGTAGAAGATAACCTTGTCCGAGAGCAGCCGCCAAAACATGATCGGTGCCAGGCCCATGAAGCCCAGGATCAGCGCCGCAATCGCGACGTCGCGCAGGATGCGCCGTTCGCGGAACAACAACGCGGTGACAAAGCCGAAGCTGAACGGCTGCGTCTCGTCGGAAATCTCATAGTCGCGCTTGGCCATGACGACGTCGCCCGACCAGATGTCCTCAAAGCGCGGCTGATCGATAACGAGCAGCGCGTCCTCGCTCGCGTTCGGATCCTGCAGGACCACCCGGGAGCTGTTCTCGTCGCCTTCGAGGCGCAGCAGCACCATGTGGCTGCCGTCGCGCAGCCGAACGATGGCCGGCAGCGCCCTCTTGAGATGGCTCAGACCCTTCCAGTCCAGCGTGACGGCCTTTGCCGTCATGCCCGAGGAATTCGCACACTTCAAAAGCTCGGCCAGCGTGACTTCCTGATCGCCCAGGAGGTTGTCGTGGATCAGCTGGGACGGGGTCAGATGCAAGCCATGCTGCCTTGCCACGATGACGAGACAAGCGAGGCCCGAAGGTGGCAGCGCCTCCACCGAAGGTGCGCCGACGAGCGAGAGGTGTTTGGTCATGGATGCCTCGAAGTTTCGACTGCGCAAGGTCCGGTCCCAGCGAGATATAACGTATCACTGTTAGTTCGCTAACGCAGCATTTTCAGCGCGTCACCCGAAAAAGATATGTTTCACGGCAGGCCGCGAAGCTAATTTCGAGCACGTTCTCGCGCGATTTAACCAGGGAACCTTATAACATTGTTTAACATCGACAAATCACGAGTCGGCGGTCACCGTCTCCTGGAAGTCGAATCCGCAGGCCTCCAGCTGCGGCCTGATCCGCTCATCCCTGGCCTCCGGCATGAGTGCCAATGCACAGATCTCAAAATTCCCGCTCCGAACGGAAACCGTCGGAAAGCCGGCGCTGAGCAGCAGGTTTCCCATCCGCTCGGTCGAAAAGCCGGTCTTGTGCGCCATGTGATAGCGCCCCTGTTCGATCGCGCCGGAATGCCCGTAGATCATGTCCAATGGCCGGATCGGACCGGCCGGCGAGACGTAAGCGATCGCGCCGAGGCCGCGCGTCAACATGTGCTGCGCGACCGCCTCGAGGTCGGGAGACATGATCAACGCGAATCCGTCCGGCTTGAGGACTTGGCGGAACTGGACGAATGTGGGGTGAACCTCATGGGCGTAGAGATGCTCCATGACATGAGAACACCAGATCGCGTCGAACGAGGCCGCCGGGAACAACCGGGCAAGATCGGTAATCGACCCGACGACGTCGGGGCTCACGCCGCCGTCGACGTCCAATCGAATCTCGTCCCATTCATGCGATGTCAGGAGCGGCTGGATGCGCTTGGTAACCGTCGATCCAGCGCCGGCATTCAGCATTTTTTTCTTGGCCAATTCGAGAGCTCCGCGAGTTCGTTAAGCGGCTGGGTTCTGCAGCGATCGTTCGTCTTGAACAAAGGTGCCAGGGCCGCAGATAGCCATCGGGCGCAGCTCCGTTGTGTCAAGCGAGCGGCACGGCTTTACAAAAGCTACGTGGTCCGAATGTGACGAACTAACTTATAACATCCATTGGCGGAAATGCCCCGGGCGGAACTTGTGATTGATTTGATGCATCCGACGCGAATCGGCCGACAAAGTTCCAATCGGAATGCGCGCATGCGCTTCCCCTTGAGGCGAGCCGTCGAACTCATCGCAGGTGCGTCATGATCATCAACGGCAGCGTATTCGATTGTTCAATTTCAATTACCCATTCCTGACGGCCATGCCGGCGATCAAAGAAAAAAAGCGCCGCCTCAACCTCGGTTGGGGCGGCGCTTTCGCTTAGTGCAGACCTAGGATCTTACAGCTTGGTCGAGTTACCATCGTTGAAGATCAGGTATTCGATGTTGCTGATCTGGGTCACCTGACCATTGCTGAAGGTGATGTCCATAGAACCGTTCGATCCAGAGCTGATGTTGCTCACGTCGGTCGAAGCGTGATCCAGGAAGGTCAGGGAGTCCTTGTTGCCGCCACCGCCATCGATGGTGTCGCTGCTGGTGGCGTTGTTCAGGTAGAAGTAGTCCTGACCGGAGCCGCCGACCATCGAAGCCGTACCGGTGTCGGAGCCGACGAACGAGTCCTTGCCGTCGCCGCCGATCAGCGTCTGCGTGCCGGAGCCGGCGACCAGCGTATCGTTGCCGGAACCGCCATGCAGCGTGTCGTTGCCGGCACCGCCATAGAGCGAGTCGTTGCCGGCACCGCCATCGAGCGAGGTCGCGTGCGACGCATCGCTGCCCGAGTAGAGCACGTCCTTGCCGTTGCCGCCGAACTCAGCAGCAGTCTGAGCACCGCCGACAAGGAGGTCATTGCCGTTGCCGCCATGCAGCGTGTCGACCCCGGAGCCGCCATACAGCGAGTCGTTGCCGGCGCCGCCATCCAGGCTGTCGTTGCCCGCACCACCGTACAGCGCATCGTTGCCCTTGCCGCCATCCAGCGTGCTGGAATTGCCGGCGGTGCTGCCGGACACCAGCACGTCCTTGCCGTCACCGCCACTCAACTGCGACGAGCTGCCGCCGTAGAGCGTGTCGTTGCCGGAGCCACCGTTCAGGGTGTCGGCACCGGAGCCGAACAGCAGATCGTTGCCCTTGCCGCCATCCAGCGTGCTGTGACCGGAGACGTTGTCGACCAGCACGTCGTTGCCGGAGCCGGCATCGATCGAGTCGTGACCGGCACCGCCGAAGATCGTGTCGTTGCCGGAGCCGGTGAGAACCGTCGTGTCGCCGGTATTGTTGATGAACACCTGATCGTTGCCGTGGCCGGTCGCGACCAGCACCGGGGTGCTGCCGTTCACCGTCAGCGTGACGTCCTTGTTGGTGTCCTCGATGATCGCCTTCAGGTTGGCGTCGGTGTTAACGGTGTTAATCGGGTTGGTTTCGATCAGAACATTGGCGTTCGGATCCGGGTTGGTGATCCCAGCCCCTTCCTGCACCGGAATCGTCGCGCCGTTATCCGGGCTGGTGTATCCGATCCCCGCGTTGATCAGATAGTCAAGAATCTGTTGCTGGGTCGAGTGATCGATCGTTCCGTTGATCGCGTGTTTGAGGTCCGTCTGGTCTAGATTGTAAGTCGCCATCGATGTAGCCCCTGCTTGGGATACGAGGATTCAAGCCGCTCGCCCACACATAAGCTGTTGATTCACAACTGGTTTGTTGCGACGCAACTCAAATGTGGACCCAGGTTACGAACTTGTTAAGTCCATTGTTAAGACCGTTAGGCCAGAGTGTCAATCAGCAATGCGCTGTTAACACCTGGTTCCCTGAGATTTATGCGGGACTTAGCACTACTTCGAATGCACCATAACATTCAACGCACGCCCATCGCCAATGTTAGCCGCGACGCAAAAAAGGGTAGCGATTATACGGGGTTTCACGGGGCCCCCGGATACCGCGGGAGCGCAGAATTTCGCTGATGCCGTGAGCGCTTCGACGCGATTTTCTGATCTGAAAAAAATATTTCTGCATCGCATGAGACGTTTTGCAAAAAAGCGTCAAACTTCGCAGCCGGCGCCCGACCGGCCAGTGTTATAGCGCCCCTTGGCAGCAGTTTGCGGGCTCGATCAAGCGAGATCCACGGAATCACCCGCAGAATCAGCGCCGTTCGACCGCAAGATCAAAAACCTGGCGCGATGCCGCTCAGACACCCTGCTGTAACAAATTAACACCAGATTTGCCGCAATATGTTAGCAACGTCGGCATGGAACCGGCGATGCCCGATCGCGGGCAGAGCGCCGACCTGCGGCGATCATCCCCCGGCGGCCCGCGCGTAGATGGCCTCGAGCAGCCGGCGGTTCTCGTCCGGCGCGTAGCGCTCGAGATAGGCGGCTCGTGCGGCCCGTCCCCATGCGGCGGTCAGTTCGGCGGCGCCGAGAACCTCACTGATCCGATTTCGGAGCGTGGCCGCGTCGCCCGGCGGCACCAGCGCGCCGGTCTTGCCGGCGCTCACCACCTCGGCAAGTCCGCCGATCTCGGAGGCGATGACCGGCGTGCCGCACGCGAAGGCCTCGACCACGACAATCGGAAATCCTTCGTACCATAGCGACGGCACCACCAATGCCCGGGCATTCGCCATTTCCCGCAGCACCTCATCGCGCGAGAGCCCGCCCAGGAAGGTGACATGATCGGAAGCCCGAGCCTCCAACGCAGCACGCTCCGGCCCCTCGCCCACGACGCGCAAGGGCACGCCGGTCCCCGCAACGGCCTCGAGCAGCACGCCGACGCCCTTCTCGCGGCTCAGCCGTCCAACATAGAGTAGCCCGCTGCGCGGCGTGGCTGCATCGGGCGCCCCCGGATCGACCATGAAATTCGGTTTCACGTCGATCCGATCGGCGTCGAAGCCGGCCTGCGTGAACAGGGTTTTGGCGAACTGCGTCAGCGCGATCAGGCGCAGGCCGGGACGCGTCCAGGTGCCACGGCGCTGGTGCTGCGCGATCATGTAGGCCGAGGCGATCGAGCCCGGAAGCGATCCGCGGTAGCAGCGGTGCACGACGCCCCAGAGGTGTCCGCGATCGAGGCACTTGTGGCAGATGCGGCCGTCGCGCAGCAGCATGCCGCCGGTGCAGATGCTGCGATAATTGTGCAGGGTCGCCACCGCGGGCACGCACTTTTGCCGGCAGAGATCGAACACGGCGGGCGACAGCAGCGGGAAGAAATTGTGGACGTGCACAACGTCGGGGCGAAAGCGGTCGATCGCTTCCGCCACGACCCGCTTTCCCTCCGCATTATCGGCGATCGACAGCGTGGTCGTGATGCGCGCGGGGAGCGAATTGATCGCCGCGTTGCTGACCGTGAGCGTTTCAACGCTGTGTCCTGCGGCGCGCAGCAGGTCGACTTCCGCTTCAAACACGACGTCCTCGCCGCCGCGTCCCTGATACCTGTTGTGAGCGACCAGGATCTTCATGATCCGGCCGGGTCTGAAAACCAGCGCAGCTCGGTCACCAGGTTTTGCCCGCCCGCGAGCGTACCGCAGCCGATCAAGGTCGTCGCCGGCACCTTGAGATCGAAGGACGGCGAATACCAGCCGGCCGGCATGGTCTCGTCACCCCGATACGGCACCCAGCTGAGGGCCGCCGGCAGATCGAGCTCGCCGCGCCCGCCGGGCCATGCGAGCTGCGCCCTGTGCCCTTCGAGCCTGCATTCGACCTCGGGACCGAGATGCCAGCTGAGGCTCGCCGGCACCGCAAGCGCTTCATCAGCCAGCACGGTATCGGTGACGACGAGCCGCGCCGCCCGACGCTGCAATTGCACCGCGCGGCGATGCACGACACCTGCTTCGTCGCGATATCCCGAATGCTCCGCGACCCAGCTCGCATCCGGATCGCGATCGTCCAGGCCGCTGGCGGCGACAAGCCGGCTCTGCGCATGCCGTGTCCAGAGAAACGGCCCGCCCGACACTGACTGGTCGCGCGCGAACAGGCACAGCGTGTTGTGCGCCAGCGTGGAGCGGAAGTAGGCCCGCCATCGCGGATCGCCATGGTAGCAATAGGTGCCGGGGTCGGCGAGGATCTCCACACCGCCGATCCTGCATTCGAGCGACAACGCGTCCGCATGGGCGTGGGCGGCAATGCGGCCGAAGCCATGCGGGCCATGGTCACAGCGGCACCACACCGCGCGGTCGGAATCGATCAGAAAGGTCTGTCCCGCCCCCTCGAGCAGATGCGGGCGGCGCTTGGGCCGCCCGGCGATCGCACGGGCCTCGATGCCGTCGGTGAGCACAAAGCTGCGCAGATCGGGCTCCGGCGATGTGGGCCACCATGGCAGAGCGCCGAACAGGCGCGCGCCGCTGGCGAGCAAGCCGAGCCAGCGATTGCCGGCGTGATCGTCGAGCAGCAGGCCGATGCCGTCGTCGCCGTCGCCCTGCCGCGGCGGATGACCGCGATCGTCCAGCATCGCAGCAATGACGTCGCTCATGCGGCACATCGTGGTCCACACCGCATCGCCAAGCGGATGTCCGGAGGACTCGCCCTGCACTGCCGCCGCCAGCAGCAGTTCGAGAACAAAGCCATGATAATCGGTCGCGAGCTCGCTGTTGCTGCCGCAGGCAAGCGTCTGCGCAACGGCTTCGTGCGCCAGTGTGGCGGCCGATTGCTCGCGCCATCGCGCACTGTCCTGGAAGAACGGAAACACGCAAGCCGCCACGAACTGCCCGGCAGCCTCCGCGATGAGGTGGTTGTTGGCCGAGGAGCCACGGCTTGGGAACTGCGACAGCCAGTATTGATGCGCATAGAGCTGCGTCAGGAACAGTTCGTTGTCCTCGAACAGCGCGGCAGCGCCGGGCCAGTTCTGCAGCAGCTGGCGCACCCAGGCCCATGAGATCAACCGCACGCCAAGCTCGATGCCGCTGATCCAGTGCGGGCCGCGCGGGAACGGATTTTCGCGCCACCAGCTCACCAGATGCTCGGCCGCGCGCACGGCGTAGCGCTCGTCGGAGCTCAGGTAATACGCGGCCGCGAGCACCGTGAGATGGTGATGACGCGACGGCTCCCAGATGTATTTGATGTTTCCGACCGCGGTTTCGTCACGATAGGGAACCGCGAATGCGTGCACACCGGCCGGCGCCCGCTTGCCGCTTCTGATATCGACGAACCAGTCAGGCCGTTCGCCGAGGGCCCCATGGTCCCTGGCGAAAATCCGCCAGTGCCCTACGAGAATCCGGTCGGCGCTCTGGATCAGCCGTTCGGCGGCCTGTTGCGGGGCGCTCGCCCGCGAAGGCAGCGGCTTCAGGCGCGGCTGCCGCGGGCCGGGAGCGAGCCTGGCGCCGGCACGCCGCGCGATATCGGGCGGAGTGATCCGCCAGAGCAAATGCAGCACCTGGTCGTTCACCCGCCCCGCAAGCTCGGACGGCTCCATGCGCTGCAGCCTGCGCAGATACCAGGCCGGATTCATCTCACGCCGTCGAGGCGTGCGCGACGCCCTGCTCTGCTGCACCGGCCGTCAGATCGATCGGCATCCCGGCGGCCGCGCTTTCCTGCACGGCAAGCGTTGCGCGCGTGGTCGCCAGCAGCCCGTCGAGCGCGATCGGCATCGCGGCTCCCGATGCGACCGCGGCGATGAAGGCATCCAGCATCGGCCGCTGGCCCTTGTCGAGCCGCGCTGTCTTCGCCGTGCGCTGTCCGGAGTGCCAGACCTCGAAGCCCGAGAAATTGTCGAAGGCGGCAAAACCCGTGCTTGCCGATATCTCGAGCGCTTCCTTCGGCACCCGCGGATCGCCGCCGGTGAGATAGCTGAGACTCGCGACCGAACCGTCGGCAAAATCGAAGGTGGCGACGAGATTGTCGACGTCCCTGCCCGCCGTGCTCGCGGAGACACGCACCGGCTCGGCGCCGAGCCACCAGCACAACACGTCGATGAAATGGCCGCCCTCGCCGACGAAGCGGCTGCCTTCGCTCTCGGCCTGCAGATACCAGGACGATTTCTCTAGCGGCCCGGCGATGACGCGATATTGCAGGGTCTGCGGTCCTGCCGGCGCGAATGCCGCGCGCATGCCCTGCAGCAGCGGCGAAAAGCGGCGGTTGAAGCCGACCATCAGCCGGCTGTTGCCGGTTTCCCGGATCACCTGCTCCAATCGATCGAGCGAGCTTGTATCGATCGCCAAGGGCTTCTCGACAAACACCGCCTTGCCGGCGCGCAGCGCCTGCGTCGCGAGGTCGGCATGGGAGGCATGGCGCGTTGCGATCAGCACGGCATCGATGTCGTCGGCGCCGAGCACCGAGGCCGCATCCGTCGAGGCACGCGCGAAGCCGAACTTGCGGACTGCCGTGGCGCCGCTCAGGCCGGTATTGGTGGCGACCTCGACGAGATCGACGCGCTGGTTGCTCGCAAGCTGCGGCAACAGCATGCTGGAGGCATAATTGCCGGCGCCGATGACGCCGAGCCGCACCCGGCCGCTGCGCAGGGCAACCGCCGGACGATAGGTCATCTGCATCGCGCGGGGAGCGGCGTCCGGATAGGCGAACACCATGCCGAGACCGACCTCGCCACGGCTCATGCGCTCGAACGCCGACGTCGCCTGCTCCAGCGGCACCGTTTCGGAAATCAGCGAGGAAAAATCGAGCCGCCCGTCGGCCAGCAGCGCGACGATCGCCTCCATATTGCGCTTCTCGGTCCAGCGCACATGACCGATCGGATAATCGATGCCGCCCTCCTCATAGAGCGGATCGTAGCGGCCGGGGCCGTAGGACCGCGAGAAGCGCACGTCGAGCTCCTTGTCGTAGAATTCGCTCCACGGCAGGTTCAGCGTGCATTTGCCGATATCGACAATGCGGCCGCGGTCGCGCAGCAGCGCCGCCGAACGCGACGCGAGATCGGGATCGTCGCTGCCTGCGGTGATGAACACGCAATCGACGCCGTTGCCTGCGGTCAGCTGGTCGATCCGGGCGCGGAATTCGGCCGCGGCATCATCCGATGCGACGGCACAGACCGCGGCGCCAGCAGCCTCCGCCTGCCGGCATCGCGCCTCCAGCCTGTCGAGCCCGACGACCACGACACCGGCGCTGCGCAGCAACCGCACCATGATCTGCCCGATCAGGCCAAGGCCGATCACGCAGGCGGTCTCGCCGAAACGGATCTCCGACTGGCGCATCGCCTGCAGCGCGATCGCGGCGATCGTGGTGAATGCGGCCTGGTCCAGCGCAGCGCTGTCCGGCAGCGGCACGCAGAGGTTCACCGGCACCCAATTATATTCGGCGTGGGTTGCATATTGATTGCCGCCGCAGCAGACACGCTGTCCGACCGAGAAGCCGCCGACGCCCTCGCCCACTTCCACGACGGTGCCCGACAGCGAGTAGCCGAGCGGCGTGTAGGAATCGAGGCGGTTCATCACCTTCTGATAGGTCGCAGCCAACCCCTGCTGACGGACCGAACGCACCACCTTGGCAACCTGGTCAGGTCGCGCGCGCGCCTTGCCGAGCAGCGACAGGCGGCCTTCGGTGAACTTCATCATCTCGGTGCCGGTCGACACCGCCGAGAACGCCGTGCGCACCAAAACCCCGCCGGGGCGGCAGCGCGGCGCCGGCACATCGATCAGCTTGAGCTCGCCGCTCTTATAGTTCTGCGCGATCTGCTTCACGGTCGGTCAATCGCCTCAAGTTAACAGCGCTCCTTGTATCGCGCCTGCCGCCCGCAATGAAGCCAGGATCATCGTCATAATTATCTCATTGCCGGAGACTTAACATTGTTATCATTCCAGCAACAGGACCGGTTTTGGCGAGATCTCGACCTCGCCGTTGGCGACAGGCCCTTCGCCGCCGTCGAGGCCCTGGTAAAGGCTGAAGCGCGGGTCGACCCGATAAACGGACCGGCCTTTGGTGGTCCAGAGGATCAAGCCGTTGCGGCCATCCGGCATGCGAAGCTCGACGCGCCAGGTCGACGGCGACGTCCTGCCTGCCGCCACGACGCTTGCACCGACCAACCAGGACTGGATCGTGCGGTAGGCAATTCCGCTCGGAAGCAGCCCGCGCGCCGGGTCCCATAATTTTCCAAAGTCGCTGCCGCCTCCGGCAAACTCGTACCAATAGAACCGGTCGACGCCGCTGATCCATTTCAGGATGTAGGCGCGCGCCAGACACCCGTCCGGATTGTCCTCATAGGACGACCAGCCGGCCTCGGTGTCCCAGATCGGCCTCGCGGACAGGTCGTGCGCGGCAAGGATTTTCCTGAAGCGCGCAATGATTCCAATCACCGCTTCGGGTTCGCTCGTGTAGCCGTGGAAGGCGAACACATCGGCATATTGTCCGCCGCCTTGCGCCATGAAGGCCTGTTGCCAGCGATATCCGTCCGGCGTGCCGTTGGACGGCGGTGTCAGCACGGTCAAGGTGGGATCGCTGGCTTTAATGATCTCGTAGGCCCGCTTCTGCAGCTGGACCATGGTCGCGATATCGCCCGAGTAATATTTGGGATCCTCGGGCTCGTTCCAGATTTCCCAGTATTTGATGCGGCCGGCGGCGCGCGCCACGGCCGCGCGCACCCAGTCGTCCCATGACGCGAGATCGGCCGGCGGTGAGCTTGCACCGGGCGTGAACGCCGGCGGCGCATCCTTCACCGACGCGGCCCAGCGCGGCGTATAGGCGAGATTGAGAACGATCTCGACGTGTTCTCGCTCGGCCGCCGCCAGGATGGCATCGAAGCGCGCCCAATTGTAGATGCCGGGCGCCGGGTTGATCTGTGCCCAGTAGATCGCGCCCCATAGCCGAACGCCGTCGAATTTGAGCTCCGGCCAGGGCTGCGACTTTGGCTGCGACTGCCCGATTGCGTTGATCGTCATGCCGAACAGCGCCGGCGGGATCACCGCATTCACGCGACTCGCACTCAGCGCATCGCTTGACGTCGAACCATTCCACTGCAGCGGCCAATTGTAGGCCAGCGGCAGCACCGCGCTCAAAACCAGCGCAATCAATGCCCGTTGGCCCCAATCCCTCACTCTGCCTGCCATGTCCCTGTCTCGTCGCCGTCACATCGGTGCCGGGATTGCATAGTGGAAGCCGCGCATGTTAATGCCGATGTTAGTCGGATTGTGATGTTGTTAGGTCAATGGTATAGATCATCTCAGATGTCGAGAGCTGAACCATCACCGCGGCGGATCCTGTTCATCGTCGAGAACCTTCCGGTTCCTTTCGATCGCAGGGTGTGGTGCGAAGCAACGTCGCTGCGCAAGGCGGGCTATGAAGTTTCTGTGATCTGCCCGAAGGGCCGCGGCCATGACGAATCCTACGAATGCCTCGAAGGCATTCACATTTATCGCCATCCGATGCCCGTGGAAGCGCGCGGGATCGCCGCCTACCTGATCGAATATCCGGTCGCGCTGTTCTGGGAAACGCTGCTCGCGATCAAGGTGGCGTGGAAGCACGGCTTCGACGTGATCCAGGGCTGCAATCCGCCCGACCTGATCTTCCTGATCGGCCTGTTGTTCAAACTCGGCGGCAAGCGCTTCGTGTTCGATCATCACGACGTCAATCCCGAGCTCTACGAGGCGAAATTCGGCCGCAGGGACTTCTTCTGGCAGCTGCTGCGGCTGGTCGAATATCTCACCTTCAAGACGGCGAGCATCTCGATCGCGACTAACGAATCCTATCGCGAGATCGCGATCACGCGCGGCGGTATGCCGGCCAGCCGGGTTTTCGTGGTGCGATCCGGCCCCAATCTCGACCGGGTGCGCTCGCGGCCGGCCGATCCGGCCTGGCGCCGTGGCCGGCGCTACAGCGTCGGCTATGTCGGCGTGATCGGCCAATCGGAAGGCATCGATCTTCTGCTGCAGTCGATCGGCCACATCGTGCACGATCTCGGCCGCACCGACATCCAGTTCAACATCGCTGGCACCGGGCCAGAGTGGAATGCCGTGGTCAAGCTCTGCGAGGAGATGCAGCTCTCCGACTACGTGAACTTCACCGGCGCCATCGCGGATGACGCGCTGTTCACGATGCTCTCGACCGCTGACGTCTGCGTCAATCCGGACCGCGTCACGCTGATGAACGACATCTCCACCATGAACAAGATCATGGAATACATGGCGCTCGGACGGCCGATCGTTCAGTTCGACGTTCGCGAAGGCCGCCGCTCGGCGCTCGACGCCTCGCTCTATGCCGCGAAGAACGATCCAAAGGATTTTGCCAGCAAGATCATCACGTTGATCGACGATCCGTCGTTGCGACAGACGATGGGGGCGTTTGGCCGCAATCGCGTCGAGCGCGCGCTCTCGTGGACACATGAGGAGCCGAAGCTGCTCGCGGCCTATGAGGCGTTGTTCGCCAGAAAGGTCCCCGCACCGCGCGCGCATGCACCCGCCGAGCGGCCGACCTCGCAACCTTCCAGCGCGAACGCAGCCTCCGGACGGGCATCGTCTTGAACGCGCAGCCGCCTCACTCACGTCAAACGCGACGCGGCTGCGGCCACGCGCACGTCCTGGATTGTTGAAGGTCGAAGCATGAACGTCAGCATTTTCGGCCTCGGCTATGTCGGAACGGTGTGCGCCGCCTGCTTCACCGAACTCGGCCACCAGATCATCGGCGTCGACAAGAGCGTTGCGAAGGTCGACCTGATCCGCGGAGGCAGGTCGCCGGTCGTCGAGCCGGGCATCTCGGACAAGGTGGCGCGCGCGGTGGCAACCGGTCAGCTGACCGCGACCACCGACGCCACCGAAGCGATCGTCAACAGCGACATATCGATGGTCTGCGTCGGCACACCCTCGTCCGGCAACGGCAACCTCGACCTGACCGCGATCCGACAGGTCGCGATCGAGATCGGCCGCGGACTGCGCGCCAAGAACGCGCCGCACACCGTGACGATCCGCTCCACCGTGCTGCCTGGCACCACCCGCGGCACCGTCGGGCCGCTGATCGAGGAAGCCTCCGGCAACAGGATCGGACGCGATTTCGACCTTGCGTTCAATCCCGAGTTCCTGCGCGAGGGCAGCGCGATTGCGGATTTCAACGCGCCGTCCAAGACCGTGGTCGGCGCTTTCAATCAGGAAACCGCCGACCGCGTCATGGCGCTCTACAAGGACCTGCCGGGCGCCAAGATGACGCCGCCGGTCGAGACCGCGGAACTGGTGAAATATGTCGACAACAGCTGGCATGCGCTCAAGGTCAGCTTTGCCAACGAGATCGGCACGATCGCGAAGACGCTCGGCATCGACGGGCGCGACGTCATGAACATCTTCATGCAGGACACAAGGCTCAACATCTCGCCGGCCTATTTGCGGCCAGGCTTTGCGTTCGGCGGCTCCTGCCTGCCCAAGGACGTCAAGGCGCTGAAACACCTTGCGCACAGCCGCGGACTGTCGACGCCGGTGCTCGAGAGCATCCTGCCGAGCAATGATATGATCATGTCGCGCGGCGCCGACTGGATCCTGTCGCATGAGGGCCGCCGCATCGCGTTCCTCGGCATCAGCTTCAAGGCCGGCACCGACGACGTCCGAGACAGTCCGTTCGTGAGGCTGGTGAAGAGCCTGCGCGGCGAACGGCGCGACATCCGGATCTACGACCCCAATGTGCAGCTGTCGCAACTGATCGGCGCCAACCGGGAATTCCTGATGCGCAATCCGGAGCTGGTCGGCCTGTTGAACGACGACGTGACGGCAACCATCGAGTGGGCCGACATTATCGTGCTGACGACGGCGGATCCGCGCTTCGTTGCGGCGCTGACGGCGACCCGTCCCGACCAGGTCGTGCTCGAACTGTCGGAGATCGGATTGCCCGAGCAGGTGCGCGCCAAAGTGAGCGGCTTCCACTGGTAGGGAATATCATGGCCACCATGGGCCGGACCCGCGAGCGACCCGAAATCCGCTTTCACGACGAGATTTCGTCGGGGTGGGAGACGCTGCATCAGAGCCGCACCTTCAGGGCGCGGACGGCCGCGATGTTCGGCCTGCTCGGGAACGCAGACCTCAATGGGCAGCGCTGGCTCGACGCCGGTTGCGGCACTGGAACGCTGTCCCGCCTGCTCGCCGGGCGCGGCTGCGACGTCACCGGCGTCGACGCCTCATCGGAGATGATTGCGGCGGCTCGCGGCCGCGGCGCCGACGGCACGCTCGCCGGGCGGCTCAAATTCCAGCAGATTCCGACCATCGCAAGCCTGCCGTTTCCCGATAGATCCTTCGACGGCGCGCTGTGCGCGAGCGTGCTGGAATATGTTCCCGACGTGGCGCAGTGCCTCGCCGAGATGCATCGCGTGCTCATGCCCGGCGGGCTGTTGCTGCTCTCGATCCCAAACCGCGGATCGCTGCTGCGCCGGAGCTACAAGCTCGCGCATGCGGCCTCTTCACGCGTATCGGCGCGGCCGCTGTTTCGCTATCTCGCGTTCTCCAAATTCGACACCTCGCCGGCGGCCATGCAGGGTCTGCTTCGGCAACATGGCCTCACGATGCTGGGGAGCAGCTTTGCCGGCTCCCCGCTGCCGCCGGCGCTCGATCGCCAGCCCGCAGTGGGCACGCTGATCAACATCCTGGCCCGGCGCGACGATTGACGTGGCAGGCGGATAGCTGCCTCAGGCCTTGATCGCCATCAGCGATTTGGTCATCCCGAGATAGCGTTCGCGATAGATCTTCGCGTCCGGAAACGTTTCGGTCATCTCGCGCCAGTCGAACAGATGCCAGTCGGGCGCGGTGCGCTTGAACCAGAAGCGATTGAATCGCTCGATCAGCGCGATCTGCAGCCGCCTCGGCAGCAAGACGATGATGCCCGGCAGCCAGGTATGGCTTTCGATCGGAAAGTACCGGTACGGCGTCTGCACGTAGAAGGACTTTGCGACCCGCGAGATCTCGCCCGCAAAACGGTTCTGATGCGCGCGCGCGATGCTCTGAAACGCCGCTTCGTCCTCGATCGTCACGACATCCTGCTTCGGCCCGGTGACATGTTCGATCACCGACGAGCAGAAGCAGAAGTCGAACGCCTGATCGTCGAACGGCAGGCGCTCGGTCTCCCGGAGCAGGACCGTCTTGAATCCAAAGCGCTCGCGCGCGGCCTTCAAATCATCGGCAGATATGTCGCAGACCGTGATGTCGGTATGGCGCGGCAGGATCGCGCGAATGTGGCGGCCGGTGCCGCCGCCAAGATCGAGGATTTTCGCATCAAGCGGCAGGTTCACGGTGCGAACGAGGAATTCGCCGCGCCGCTGGCGCGCTGCATTGGAAAATCGGGCTTGAATCGCACCCAGCAAGGTTAGTCTCCTGCTACCGGTCGGTCCGGTCTAGCACGGCATGCGCGATCCCTCACGCTACGATGCATCGATTTTGCTGTCGCGCTCACTTGATGGCCTCGAAGAAGATCGACTCGTCCGGCCGGTTGTCGAGCCGGTCGATGTCGGGACAGACCCCCTCGCGATAGGCACGGGTGTAGGTTTCCGAACAGCCGGCGTTGCGGAATAGCGCGGCGAGCGAGGCGCGGGTAAAGCCCCAGTGATGCGCGAAGGCGGCCTCCTTGCGGCGATCGATCTCGAAAACGCCCTTGAGGAAAGCCAGCGGCGCCGCCGGATCGTAGAGCGCGACGATCCGCTCCATGTCGGGGACGACGATGCGACATACCCCGCCAGGCGCCAGCACCCGCGCGATCTCGCGCGCCAGCCGCTCGACCTCGTCGGGAAACAGGTGCTCGAAGACGTGCGCGCTGAACACCGCCGAGAGGCTGCGATCCGCGAACGGCAGCGGCTTGGTCAGGTTCATGTGGCGCAGTCCGGCAAACTTGCCTTGGCGATGCTCGGCATAGCGGGCATCGCTCAGCATGCCGGCGAGATGTAGCGCTTTCGCCGCGAACGGCACCCGCGCGATCCACAGGTGCATCGTGATGTCGGTATTGATCCAGCCGTCGATGCCGCAATTGAAGGCACCGATATGCAGCTTTTCGAGCGAGCCGCCGCGCGCGTCGTCGGTCATGTCCGCTCCCGCGCCGAATTGGTCAGCACAACCGTGATCACCGACGCCGCGCTGGAGGCCACCATCGCCGCAACCGCGCCCATCACCTGCCAGGCCTCGGCTGCGAACGGCAGGACGCAGCACAGCGCGACGAGGCCGGCAATCCGGCTCAGCATGAACCGCTGCGGCTTGCCGGTCGCAAACAGCGGCAGCGCGAGGCCGAGCCACACCGCGTCGAGCGCCATCGCAGCGCCCATCAAGGCGAGGCTGCCGGTGCCGATCTCATAGCTCTGTCCGTGGATGACAAGCGCCAGAATGCGCTGGCCGAGCAGCACGACCGCCGCCCCATAGGCCGCGGCGATCGATCCGAGCAACAGGGCATTTTCGCGCGCGGCAGCGGCGACCGCGCTGCGCCGGCCGGCGCGCAGTTCGGCCGCGATTTCCGGCAGGCGAACCGAGAACATCGTCGCGCAAAATTGGCTGAGCGGTGCGAACACCAACAGCAGGATTCGCAGCGACGCGCTCGCGTCCAGCCCGATCAGGAAGCCGCAGACCGGGATCAGCCCGATGCTGCCGATCCAGTAGGTGAGCGAGGTCGCGACGAACCAGCGCCCGTTCCGAAACAGCCGCCGCAGCGAGCCGCGGAAGATTCTGGCTTGCGGCCAGGCCAGCTCGCGGGTGTGGGCCAGCAGCAGGCTGCCGGCGAGCGCGGCCGAGATCGCGATACACGCCATCGCCGCGGCGGCGCCGGCGAGCTTGAGCGCGATCATCAGCCCGGCCGAGACGACCAGCGCCACGCAATAGGTCAGCGAGGACGCCAGCGCGCGCGGCAGTCGCCCGTCGAGATAGCAGATCCGGCGGAACATGCTCTGCAGCCGAACCGCCGGGATCGCGAGCCCGGTTGCGATCACGAGCCCGCCGGCGTCCGCGCCGACGGCTGCGATCACAAGCCCCGCACCCACCAGCAGCAGGCCGAGCGCACCCGAGACGAGCAGCGACGACAGATAGAGGCCGAGCCGCAGCTGCGGCCATAGCGACTTCGGGATGCGATGCGCGGTCGCCGGCAGCCCGTCGTCGAACAGGCCGCGCAGAAACACCGCCTCGATCAGGATCGAGAATGCCCAGGCGACGCTGAACCTGCCGAATGAATTGATGTCGAGCACGTTGGCGAGCACGATCGTCAGCACGAAGGCAGACCCGCTCAGCAGCGCCTGATCGATCAGGCCAAGCGCGACATTGCCCCCGGCATGCCGCAGCCGGCGAAGCAATCCGCTCATGGCACCGGCGACCCGGGTCTGAGCCGCCGCCCGGTCCAGCCTGTTGGTCAACGCACTCACGCCTCACTCACCCGCAATCTGTTGAATGTCCGCCGCGGCGCCATCTGCAGCCTGGCCTCCGGGCCGAAATAGCACCAGAACACCAGCACGCAGCCGAAATAATTGTGCAGCAGCTGGCTGGAGTCATTGGCCGACGCGATCACGACGAACAGCAGCATCGCGAATGGTGCCATGCAGTACATCCCTCTCCGCTCGAACGCGAAGACGATGCTGTTCCACAATGCGCGCGCCAGCAGCAGCATATAGAGCGCACCGCCGAGCAGGCCGAACTGGAGAAAGGCGTCAAGATAGGAATTCTCGAACGAGCCGAACTCGGTATTCCACGGCGCCATGCTCGTCAGCTCGTTCACCGGCGAATTCGGCAGTTCGTTGAAGAATCCCGAAAACCCGTAGCCGAGCCAGGGGTGCTGCCAGAAGAAGTGCGGCCAGACCGACCAGAGGAACGAGCGGCCGGTCAGGTTTCCGCTGCGGCCCACCAGCCCGTACAACTCGTCGCTCGGCAGGGCGAACACGATAAGCGCAACAAGAGCGAGGCCAAGCCAATAGATCGAGGCAGCCCCCCTGTGCCCGAGCACCACGAGCACGAGCCCGAAGGTCACGGCAAGCGCCGTCAACATGCTGATCAGCGGACCTGCGGCGCCGGCCGCGGCGAGCGCAAAAAGATGACATCCCATCAGCAGCAGCGTCCAGCCGAACTGGCGGCGCGGTCCTGCCAGCATGCGCACGAAGCAGATCAGCACCATGAGACCGAAGAATGCGCCCGCGAGGTTCTTGTGACCGAACACGCCGGCATAGGCCTGGGTTCCGAGCACCGTCGGCCGATGCAGCGGGTCGTAATCCCATTGCGAGCCGATCACCGGAAACAGCAGGACGTGAACGATCAGCACCACGATCCCGATCCGGAACAGCGCATCGACGAGACGATCGACCGGGCAGCTGATCACGACCCACGCCGAGAACATCGTGGTCAACAGATACATCGCGAACTTGATCGACGAGCCGGCGGGGTCGGCGCTCAGCGCCAGTGATACCAGGGCGAAGGCGATGAACGTCAGATAGAGATGCGACTGCAGCATCAGCAGGCCGAAGCGCTTCCGATCGATTGCAATGTGCAGCACCAGGAGGATGTAGAGCAGCAGCCAGGCGCCGCGGAACAGCGTGGATTCCCCGGCCCTTTCCGCGAACGAGATGCCCTCGATGAAATTGAACAGGAAATAGATGCAGCCGAGCACCATCACCAGATAGGCGTGCAGAAAGACATCGGTTCGCAGCCACCATCTGCCGATCATTGCCCGGCCTCCTGCCGGACCGGAGCCCTCAAGAGATGATCGACCGCGGCCGCAAAACGCGCCGCGGCGTCGGCAAGCGCATCGCGTCGCACGCTCTGCCGGGCCTGCCGCGACATCGCCTCCCAGCGCGCGGGATGTTCGAGCAAGCTGCGCGCCGCGTCGACCCAAACCTGTTCATCGAGCGCGCAAACATAGCCGTTATCTCGGTCGCAAACCAACTCGCCGCCTGCCCCGACATGGGGCGATACCAGGCAGGGAACCCCGCACTGCAGGGCCTCGTTGCACACCAGGCCCCACGGTTCTAGCAGTGAAGGCAGCAGCAACAGCCGCGACTGCAGAAAAGCGTCCGATATCGCCTGCCACGGCAGATAGCGGTCGTGGCTGACATCGATGCCGGCACCGCCGAGCCGCGCCAGCATGCGCCGCTCGGCTGCACCCGACCCGACCACGCGCACCTTCAGTCCGGGCACGATCCGGCCAAGCGCGATCGCGACGTTCTCGAAGAAGATCGCGTTCTTGGCGTCGTCATTGAGGCGGGCGCACCAGAGCAGATGAAATGGACGGTCGTCGAATGCCGGCACAATCGCCGGCGGATCCCATGCCGGCACCAACGGCACCACGAACAGATCGTCGGCGCGAACGCCTTCGCCGCGGAAATACGCCCTGCCCTTGTCGCTGCAACACACCACTGCGTCGCACTGGCGCAGCAGCCAGGGTCGCGCCAGACGGTGATAGGCGGTGTTGGGCATCGTCTCGCGCCAGCCGTCGATCGTCAGCGCGAGCGCCTTGCCGTTGGCGCGCGCCCATGCCGCGCCCGCCAGCATCGAGGGATAAAGACCGTTCACGAACAGCAGGTCGGGCGCGAGCGCATTCAAGGCGCGCCCGACCCCGATATTGACATGGGTGTGACGCGACCGCGACAGCGGAATCGATACACCCGGCACCGTGCGCGTGATGTAGCGCGTCGTGAACGAGCCGGCCCAGGAGCGATCGGCCTCCTGCTGTGTACAGGACAGCACGGCGAGATCCAGCCCGCGGCTGGCCAGCTCGTTGTAGAGACGGTTGGTGTAGGGTGTGATCATGTTGTTGAAGACGACCACGCGCGGCGCCATGGCTTACCGGTCCCGCGGCAGCGCCTGCGCCTCGTCACGCCGGCAGAGCGCCCCGCAATGATAGGTCGCAAGCCTGGTCGCGAACGCCGGGCCGACCGACAACAGCGACTTCCGCACAATGCTTTTGGCGAGCCCCTTCACCCGCGACGAATGGAACGCATGAACCGGCAGGCTGTGATCATAGGTGCCGAAGCCGGTGACGCGGAGCCCGGCCGTCTCCAGCACCAGGCGGAACGTGTCGGGCGTGTAGAAATTGATATGGCCGATGTCGAGCGTCGATTGCAACGCCCGGCGATTGGTCCGCGCGTGTAGCTCGCACGGCACCTCGACATAGACAAAGGTCCGCGCGACCCGGGCGAGCTCGTGCAGGAATGCGCGCGGTTCGGGCACGTGCTCCAGGACGTGGCTGGCATAGACGAGGTCGAACGATCCGTCGGCGAACGGGATCGTCACGCCGTCATAGCTGGACCAGCGGAACGGAGCCGAAGCGGCGCCGTCGATCTCCAGATTGGTCGCGGGATCGATCACGTCGATGCCGGTGAAGTCGCGGCCGACGCCGATCGCCGACAGCCGCGCCAGCACGGCGCCGGTGCCGCAGCCGACCTCGAGCACATTGCCGACCTTCGCGGCGGCTGCGCCGAGCAAGCCGGCGATATGATCGGCCTTGTCGACCGCGCAGACGCGGCGCCAGTCGCGCTCCTGCGCCGAATAGACGCCCTCATAATGCGCGTTGTGCTGTCCGATGCAAAATTCCATCGTCATGGCCTAGCGCTCGCCTCCGGCGGCATTCGGGCAGGCTCGTCGAGGCGGTCGTTCGATTTGTGCTCCCAATTGCGCCGCTCCGCCGGCGAGCGGCGGTCGAGATCGTATCCAATGTCGGCCATGGTGCGGGTCAGGATGTCGACGTTCCGTTGCGGGACAGCTGCAAGGCCGGCCAGCAGCGTGTCGCGGTGCGCCCAGCCCGGTCCCTTCAGGAGATCGATTGCCTCGGTGTACAGTTCGGTCTTCACCAGACGCGCGAACTCGGCAACCACGTCGGACGAAAGGTCAGGCGGCAGCGCGTCGAACATTGCGAGCGCCATCGCGCTGCGCTTGGCCACGATCCAGCCCTCATTGGGTCCGAGCCGGTACGACATCCGCAGCAGGTCGAAATTGGCGTCGCTCAAGCCCTGCCGTATATTGCGAAGCCAGAACAGCACGAGCCAGAGATAGGGATCGGCCGGCGCGCAGCCGAGCGATTTGCGGACGGCTTCGTCAAGCTCGCCCATCCGGGCGTCGACCTGCGCGCCGGATGCGAGCGCGTTCTCGGCGAGCCGCAGCCGGATCACCGCCGCGCTGCGATCGATGGCCGGCATGCAATCCTTCTCCGCCACGGCGCGCGACAGCAGCGGACCGAGGTTGTCGAGCTCGGCGTCGCTGACCGGTACGTTGCGAAGGATCAGGTCCTTTGCGCCGTCGAGTCGGGTCTGGTCGACAAAGTCCGGAAAGGTGGTCGTGCCCCAGGCGACGGACGAGCACGCGACCGCGGCCAGCAAGCCGCGCGCAAGCCAGGCGGCTGCGCGCCCGGGCAACCCGCCGTGCGTCTCACTCGGTGTAGCCATATCGCCCATAGTGCGAGTTGTAATAGTAGTTCTTGCCGCCATAGCCGCTATAGCGGCTCATCGCGGCGATATCGGCCTTGTTGAGCACGACGCCGAGCAGGTTCTCGTTGACCGCTCGCGCACTGCGCAGCGCACGCTCGACCACCTGCACCTGGGTCTTGCCCCATTCCACGATGAAGACGAAGGAATCGACGAAGTGCGCGGTGATGCGGACATCGACCACCGGCGTGAGCGGCGGGAAATCGACGATCACGTAGTCGTAGTGGCTGCGGGCCCCGTCGATGAAATCCCTCATCTGGTCGGAGGCCAGCACGTCGTGCGAATGGGCGATGCGCGATCGCGTAGCGCCAGGCAGGAAGGCGAGGCCGGTCTCGGGATCGCGCCATAGCGTGTCCTGCAAGGTCGCATTATTCGACAGCACGTCGAGGATGCCGCGCTCGGCAGTCGCCGCGACCTTGCGGCTGAGCGAGGGATTGCGCAGATCGCAATCGATCAGGAGCACGCGGGCCCCGCTCTGGGCAACCAGTTGCGCAAACACGAAGGCCAGCGTCGACTTGCCCTCGTTGGGCAATGCCGAGGTCAGCCCGAGGATCTTTGACGGCTTGGTGACGTTGAGGTCGGCATTGACCTTGATCGAGCGGATCGCTTCCGAGAACCGCGAGAATGGCGAATCGATCGCCGCCCACAGCACCGGCTCGTCGCCGCGCCGGATCGTGCGCGGACCGATCGGCAGACTGGGACGACCGGCGACCGGCGCCTTGATCTGGCCCGGCGAGACGCGGGGAACGATGGCGACGCAGTCGGCCTCGAGGATCGTCTCGACCATTTCAGCGGTGCGGAACACCCGGTCATAGAGGTCGCGCAACACGCCGAGCCCGAGCCCGGCGATCAGGCCGCCGAGCGCCGAGAGCGCGAGCACGACCAAGGTTTGCGGATGGCTCTTGCTGAGCGGACGCGACGCACGGGTGATCACCCGCGCCTCGCTGACCGGGAACGACTGCTGCTGCACGTTTTCCATGTAGCGCTGCAGGAAATTGTCGTAGAGCGAGCGATAGGTCTGCGCCGAGCTCTCGAGCTCGCGCAGCGTGACCTGCGCCTGGTTGGTCGACTGCGACTGCGACACCGAGTCGTTCACGGCGCGCTCGATCTCGTTCTGGCGCTGCTGGGCGATCGCATAGTCGCTCTTGTAGCTTTCGGCGAGCCGCTTCAGTTCATCGATGATCGACGACTGGATCTCGCGCATCTGGTTGCGCAGGTTGACGGCGGCCAAATGATTGTAGCCGTAGCGCGACGACCAGTCGGCCTCGCGGTTGGCAAGCTCGAGATATTGCGAGCGCAGCTTGGTGATGACCTGGTTGTTCAGCGTATCGGCCACCGTCGCATCGGGGACGCCTCCCTTCACCACCGCCTCGATGCGGTCGAGCTTGGCCTTGGCGTCGGTGACCTGCGACTTCACCTGGAGCAGCTGGGTGTTGAGCTCGCCGAGCTGCTGCTCGTTGAGCAGCTTGCCGCTGGAGGTGACGATGTTGTTGGTCTTCTTGTAGTCGAGCACCGCGCGCTCGGCGTTGGATGCCTGCGTGCGCAGCTCCTGGATGCGGTCCTGCAGCCAGACACTGGCGCGGCGCGTCGCCTGATATTTGGAATCGAGCTGATCGACGATATAGGCGTCGGCGACGGCGTTCGCGATCTGCGCCGCACGCTCGGGATCGAGCGAGCGGAAGCTGACCTCGATCACATAGGTCATGCCGCGGCGGCGGACGTCGAGCTGCTTCTGGAACGTGCGGACCGCGCGCCGGGTCCGGTCGAATTCGGTGGGCGGCGCCCCGCCGGCGAGCAGGCCGGACACGAAATCGAGCACGGCTCCTACCGCGCCGGCCCTGGAGCCGACGAATTCCGGATCCTCGTTGAGCTTGAGGTCGCGGATCACCGCGAGCGCCACATTCTCCGACTTCAGGATTTCGACCTGGCTCTCGACCGCGGCGGAATCGACGGGGGCCTCGCTCACCGGCGATTGCTGCTGGAAGGCCTGGAATTTGCGCGTGTCGATGATCATCGTGGCAAGCGCCGTATAGCTCGGCGCCGCCGTCGCCAGATAGCAGATGCCGCCGAACAGGCAGAGCGCGGCGGTCCCGAGGATGACCCAATATTGCCGGAGCAGATAGGTGACGAAGGCGTCAAAGGTTTCCGCCAGCGACGGCAATTCAGCCGGACGATTTCTCAGATCGACAGACGGCGAAATCTGGTTGCGCTGAAGCATCTCGTCCTATCGCCGCGCCGGCAGGATGGATCCTGCCCTCGCGCCCTCCAATGATCCTGGGAAGCGTCCCGCCGCCGACACCGAAGCGCGTTGCTGCAGAAAGTTCTCCATTGGCGATCGGACGTCCGCTCAGGGGGTAACTGTTGAAATGAGTGTGGTGCCGGTGCCCGTGGCGGTACCGGTCGTCGTGCTGCCCGAACTGCTGACCGACGAGGTGAAGCTGAAGATGCCGGTGTTCACGCTGTTGCCGTCGATGGCCTCGAGCGTTCCGCCGCCGGCGCCGCTGGCGCCCAGCGCGCTGGTCTGGCCGCCGGATGCACCGGCGCTGCCCGCGCCGCCGGCGCCGGTCGCCGCGGTGCCGCTGTCACCCGACGCAGCGGCAAACGCCATCACGGTGTCGAGATCCTTGGTGTCGGCAATCGCCTGCTGGATGCGCGTCGCGTAGGGCTGGTTGCTGCGCACCACGATGCGCGCGGCCTGGGCGAGACCGGCGGCGATCGCCGTCTTCTGGTCCTTGCTTGCCTTGGCGAGCAGCGCGATCAGCGGATCGAGCGATGTCGGATCGTTGAGGGCGAAATCGCGCGCCCGCGAGGTCAATTCCACGCCCGCATTCGGATACTGGGTCAGCAACTGCTCGGGATTGGCCTTGAAATTGGTGACCGCCTGGGACGGCTGTATCAGCCCGCCAGGTGTCTCCGCCAGCGCCGCGCCACCGGGTGTCGCGAGCACCAGCATCACCAACATCGCAAGGCGCGGGGCGGAAAAGCCGCCGGATCGCTCAAATGTGAACACAGCTATCTCCCTAACGAATACTAACAGTTCGTTAGCATAGTCAGAGTTATCGCGCCAATTAAATAGCCGCGCCGGCCGCGGCCGGGCCGTGGCGCGCGAAATCAGCGTTAACCGGCAGCCCGACCGTAACACTGGCGTCACGGTCGGAGCCGCCACCGCCGGCGCCCCGGCCGGAGCGGAAGGATTGCGACAGGCCTGCCCCGAGCAAGGCCGCGATAACAACGGCATAGCCGGTGATCTGGAGCGAGAAATCGATCATCGAATGGAGTACGCCGGCGACCGACGCGCAGAGCGCCGCGAGCGGCACGATCACGTCGCGGCGACGGGTCCGCACGCCATGCGCGAGCACGACGAACGCCGCGAGCAGCGCGATCATGGCGGCGCCGGCCATTAACATTCCGCCGTCGGACGCCAGTTCGAGCCAGCTGTTGTGTGCCCGGTTCCAAGTCCCGCGCAGCGAGATGTCGTCGGTGCGATAGGCCGGATAAACCCATTCGAAGGTCCCGAAACCATCGCCGAGCCACGGGTGATCCCAGATCATCCGCAACGTTGCGCGATAGGTCGAGAACCGTCCCTCATCGGACAGGCCCATCGTGCTGAAGCGCGCGCCGACACCGCCGCCGAGAAGCTGCAGCAGTGCCAGCGCGACCAGGCTGCCGACCCCGAGCGCCACGATCATGCCGTAGCGGCGCGGCACCCGGTTGCGAAAAAAGATCGCGACAGCCGCGACCGCGGCGAGCAGCGAGACCCCGACGCCGCCGCGCGAGCCGGTCAGAAACATCGCCAGCAGGCAAGCGAGCCAGCCGAACGCATGGCCGGCGAGCCGGCGCCGCGCCGGCATATCGAGGCGCGCGAGCAGCCGTGACAGGCCGGCACGGCGCGGCGGCCAATGCCGCTCGATCAGCTCGCAGCCGAACAACAGCCAGATCAGCGCGCAGCAACCGTAATAGATGCCGGCAGTGTTGCGATTGACGAAGGGAGATGTCAGCCACGCCAGGTGCGCCTGCTTCTCGTGCAGCAGGTAGATCCGGGTGGGATCGATCACGAAAGTGATGATGCCGCAGATCGCATAGACCAGCCCCGCTGCGGCCACCGCCCGCAACAACCCGCGCGCCAGTCCGCGGTTGGCACCGAGCACGACGCCGATGGCGAAGCTGAGCAGGCAAACGATTCCGACGCCGATCGAATAGAACGGCTGACCGCGCGCGATCGACACGGCCGGCGGCAGCTCGGCAGGCAGCAATCTGCCGGCCTGCGCCCACAACGCGTTCGGCGCCGCACCCGACCAGGGCCGGACGACCGACTGCTCGTGCAGCACCAGCATGGCAAGCGCCGTCAACAACGCCGTCACGGCGAGGATCATGAGCTGACTGCCGCGCAGGCGCATCGGCAACACCCCGAACAGTGCAATCCCGAGCAGGATGGACCAGATCGCGGGCGCAACCGTACCGACCGAGCCGAGCGGCAGCGGCGCCAAAGCGACGACGGCGCAGAACAGCCACGATGACCAGCGCACCGGCCACGGCAACGCCGTCGCCTCGCTTGAGCCGGAAGCTAATCGCAAACGTGTCATGAAGCCGGCCGTGCCGGCTCACGCCCCAATATCAGGGCGCAAGCTTGATCGAATTACGAAGTAGGGTTGCGTTGTAGGCGGCCACGATCGGATCGTTCGCCGTTGCGGTCACGAGGCGGATCTGCTGCATCACCTTGGCGTCCTCGACGGATGCCGCGTTCGACGCATAGAGCACGTCCTTGTTGCGCAACTGGAAACGCGTGGCCAGGAAATAGCCGGCCGGATCGCGGAAATTGATGTTGTAGACGACCGGGATGATCGGCCCTGAATATTTGCTGACGTCGACGCCAAGCTTGGCGGCCACCTCCGGCAGTTCGCCGCGATAGACGAACACCGAGGCCGGATCGGCCGAGGAGTCGTTCAGGCCGCCCGCCTTGGCAACGGCTTCGGCGAGCGAGATGCGCCAGGCCTCGAAATTGAACTGGCCCTGCGCGCCCGACGCGCCGAAGGCGACGAAGGTCTGCGGCTCGCGGTAGACATAAATGGTGTCGCCGGGATGGGCGTAGATATTGCTCTTGGGCTCGTAGACCAGCTGGCCGAACGGCACCGTAGTACGTTTGCCGTCGCGCTCGAGCATGACCCATGTGTCAAAACCCTGCCCTTTCGGGCCGCCGGCGCGCGTGATGGCGTCAAGCACGTGCTCACCCGCGGCATTGGCGGGGAAGCGGTTCGGCGAATTGACCTCGCCGAGCACGGAGATCAGCGAGGTGCGCTGCTCGATCAGGGCGACCACGGCCTGCGGCTCGATCGCGCGATTCTTCAACGCATCGACGATCGAGCGCTGCACTTCGGTCGGTGTGCGGTTCTTGGCGCGGATCGCGCCGGCATAGGGCACCGAGATATTGCCGTCGGTATCGACGTTCTGGTTCGGCAGCGTGATGTAGTTGCCGGGACGCACGCCGGCCTCGACCGGAATGAACAGACCGCCGGCCGCGGCCTCGAAGATCGTGACGCTGACGACGTCGCCGATGCCGAAGCGGATGTCCTTCGGCGGCGGGCCCTGAATGCCGCCGGCGAGTTGCGGCGCGAATGACGCCAGCACGTTCTCGATCTGCGGTGTGATCTTGACCATCGCATAGGGCAGGCTTTCAGGATCGCGCTGCCCGGCCACGACATCGGAGCTCGTCGGACCGTTGGTCGGCATGTAATGGCAACCGCTGACCCAACAGGCGGCCGCAAGCAATAACATTACCCGAATGAAATTCGCACGCGACATTCAAATACTCCGGCCGTGCCGTAACACGCCGACTATCACAATCACAAGTTTCCGCGATATATTGCGATGCAATTGATAAATAATGTTAGCGAAGTGAGGCAATTCGGCGACACCGGCGCACCGCCGTGAGACAAAGCCCCGCGCGCCGTCACTCCGGCTTTGCTTTCGTCCGATGTTCCCGTTATCTGTGAATGAGATGGTTTGAGTTAACCGATTGAGGGTTCGATGGCCCGCAGGAAGCTACCTGCGATCGCGTTGGGAATGGTCGCCTTGCCGCTGCTAGGCGCCCTCGGCGGCTCCGCCGTTTCTGCCGCAGAACTAAGCGTTTCCCCGGCCCCGCGCGCCGTGCAACGGGTCGGCGGCAACTGTCAGCGGCTGCAATATTGTCGTGGCGACGTCTGTCAGTGGAAACGGGTTTGCTGGCACGGCTGTCCCGATCGCTACTCCTGCGCGCCGCTTTACGGCGCCTATGGACCGTATGGCGGCCGCGATTATTGGGCTGCCTATAGTTACGGCGATCTGCGCCCGTTCTGAATGTTAATCGACTAACAAAACCACAGGCCATCGAGCTCGGCCGGCACCGCGCCGGCCCGCTGGCGACGCGCGGGTTAACCCCGGCTTAGGCCCGGCCCGATACCATGCGGGCGCAGGGTTTGGTTATGTTATTTGTTTTCCTTGGCAATTTGATCGGCGGCGCCGTTCTCGGGCTGCGCCAGCACTATCTGGTGCTGGCACCGGTGGCGCTCGCGGAACTCGCGCTGTTGGCCGCCATCGGAGTCGGGCGCCTGTCGTGGTCGGAAACCGCGCTGCTCATGATCGCTGCGATCGTAGCGCTGCAAATCGGATATCTGGCAGGCGCCTTCGCGCCGCTGTTCTGGTCTCGCACCTCGACGCCACGTCTCGCCCTGCGCCGTTCGCAATAGCAGGGCATGACACTGCCCGCTTTGGCGTGGCCGATTTCCGTTGACCTCGCGGCAAGCCCGGGGCATCCCGCTGCCTTGCGTCTCATCCTCTGCAGGACCTCCCCCTCTCGTGTGGAACGTCACGGCCTTCATCTGCATCTTGATCGGGGCGTCGATTCCGCTCGGTCTCATCGACGCATCGCTCGCGACGGGTCTCGTCGGCGCGGCGACGTCGCTCGGGCTGCTCGCAAGCCTCGCGGCGATCCGTCCAGGTGAGCTGTCGTTCCTGAAGTCGGTCGCCGGTGCCGCTGTGGCGGTGGCGCTTCTGCCGGTGCTCTGGATCGTCCTGCAGATGCTTCCCCTGGCGGTCCTGGCGCATCCGGTGTGGAAGTTCGCCGGCGAAACGCTGGGAGCACAGCTCAGCGGCAGCATCACGATCGACACCGGCGCAAGCTTCGGCGCGCTGCTGATCTGGCTGTCACTCATGTCAGCCATGATCACCGCCGCCGCTGTCGCGATCGACGCCCGCCGCGCCGATATGGTGGCCCGCACCGTTGCAGCAACCGCGGCCGTCGCGGCCCTGATCCTGCTGCTATCAAGCGATCCGGTCAAAGTCTGGTCTGGCGCTGCACGCGATGAGACGGCAAACGGATTCCTGGTCGTCGTTCTCGTTGGCGTTCCGCTCGGCCTTGCGCGCGCGCTCGACGTCGGCGGACACGCCGATGGCCGCACCGCCGCCCAATTGAGACGGCTGCGCTGGCTGCTCGCTGCCGGCGCGCTGCTCTGCGCCGCCAGCGCCTGCTGGGTTGGGCGGCGCGGCGCCGCGATCGCGATCGCCGCGGGCATCGCCCTCGTCCTGATGACCTTCGCCGCGCGGAAACTTCATCTGCACCGCAGGAGCAGCGCTGCTGCGGCGACAGCGATCGCGCTGATCGCCCTGGCGACGGCGATCGGCAATCGTCATCCCGACGTGCCGCTTGCGGTCGCCTTTGTTCATGCACCGTCCGAGTTCGTGCAATCGACCCACAATCTGCTCGCCGACCTGCCCGCGCTCGGCAGCGGCGCCGGCACCACGGCAACGCTGGCGTCGACCTATATGGACTGGCAGGGCGCCACCACGCGGCCCGTGGTTGCGACCAGCGCCGCGGCCTTGATCGCGCAATTCGGTTCCGCCATGTTCTGGACTTTAGTCGCGGCTATCATCGTCTGCATCGCAGCGTTCACGGCCGGTGCGCGCAATCGCGGCCGCGACTGGTCCTACCCTGCATCGGCCGCAGCCGTCCTGCTGACGCTGCTGCTGGCTAGCTTCACCTTGCCGGAATTGCCGGCGCTGCCCGGAGTGATCGTGTTGGGAGCCGTGATCGGAACAGGACTGGCACAGCGGATCAGCCGTTCACGGTCGCAGGCGGGCTAGACGCCAGATGCGCAGCTTCCTCCAGCGTCTTGTCGGCCAGACCGGCGATCTCGAACATGAGGGCGACGAGACCTGCATCTACGCCGTCGGCGATATCCACGGTCATGCCGACCTGCTGCACGAGATCTGCGCCCGCATCGATGCCGACATCCGTCGGTTCCGGCCGGCGCGACCGATCCAGGTGTTCCTCGGCGACTATATCGATCGCGGACCGGATTCGCGCGATGTCATCGCCATGCTCGAACAACGCCGCCGCACCCGCAGCATGGTCTGCCTGCTCGGCAATCACGAGGCCTGCCTGCTGGAATTTCTCGTCAATCCCGACATGCTCGCGCAATGGCGGCAGTTTGGCGGCTTGCAAACGCTGATGTCCTACGGCCTGACGCCCTCGCCCAATCCCGACGCTTCCGAACGCAGGGCGCTCGCCCGGCAATTGATCCGCCAGATGCCGCCGGCCCATCTCGCCTTCCTGCGCTCGCTGCCGCTCTGTTATGTGCACAAACGCTATTTCTTCGTCCATGCCGGCGTCAGGCCCGGCGTCGCGCTCAACCAGCAGCGCAAGGAGGATCTGCTCTGGATCCGCGACGACTTCCTGATCTCGGAAGATGACTTCGGCAAGGTCGTGGTCCACGGCCATACGCCGGTGCATGAGGCCGAGCTGCTGCGCAACCGCATCAATGTCGACACCGGTGCCTATGCGACCGGCCGCCTGACCTGCGTCAAGCTCGAGGGAGCCCGGCGAACCCTGCTGATGACCGGCAACCGGGCCGCGCGCCATGGCTAATGCGATGGCTGACGCGATCGGCCGGAATGCGAGGCGTCTCTCGCCGGCCTTCGTGCCGGCCGCCGCTGCGATCGGCGCGGCGACGCTGGCCTTGTCGGCCTGGTGGCTTGCCGCCGATGCATTGCGCGCCAAACCGGCGATCGCCGCAGAGGTCGGCATGGTCAGAGGCGAGCTGTGGCTGCGCGACGGCTGGAGCCAATTGCAGACGTCACCGGAGGCGGCCGAAGCCGCGTTCACGCGGGCGCTTCGCCTCTCGCCGATGGACGCCGGCGCCTGGTTCGGCCTCGCCTCGGCAACCGGACGGTTCGACTGGCTGAACCCGACCGCGTCGAAGGCGCTCAAGATGTCCTACTATACCGGCTTCAACCGCAGCGATCTGATCGCGCCGCGCCTGATCCTCCTGGCGCAAGTCGACACCACGCGCGATGTCGAATTGGTCGACCTGCTGCAGCGGCAGATCCGCCTGATCCTCACGCGGGCGCCGGAACTGAAGGGCGCGATCGGGCAGGCCTATCGCGTGGCTGGCGACGCCAACCGGCGCATCATCGAGGCGGAGTTCAAGGACGCCAACCAGAGCATTCCGCAGTAACGCGCGCCTGGCGCCCAGATGCCCAGCCGTCAGATACCCTTGTGACGCAACACCGCGCCGACCGTGCGCAGCAGGATGCGCAGGTCGAGCACGAAGCTCCAGCTCTTGATGTAGATGAGGTCATGCGCCACCCGCAGCTGCATGTCCTCGATCGCCGGCGTCGCGCCGCGCAGCCCTTGCACCTGCGCGAGACCGGTGATGCCGGGCTTGACGTGCTGGCGCTCTGCATAGCTCGCGATCAGCTTCGAATATTTGTCGTCATGCGCCAGCGCGTGCGGCCGCGGCCCGACCAGCGACATGTCGCCGCGCAATACGTTCACCAGCTGCGGCAGTTCGTCGATGCTGCGGCGGCGCAGGGTCGCGCCGATCCCGGTCAGCCGCGGATCGTTCGGGCGGGCCTGCGTGATGATATCGCCATCCTCGAGCACGTGCATCGAGCGGAATTTGAGAATGGTGAATTGCTTGCCGTCGAAGCCGTTGCGGCGCTGCCGGAACAGGACCGGCCCCCTGGAGTCGAGCTTGATCGCAATCGCCGTTCCGATCAGCAGCGGCGCGAACAGCACCAGGAGGCCGCTGGACGCCACGATGTCGAACAGTCGCTTGCCGGCGCGCTCGAGCGAAGTAAGCGGCGAGCGCTGCATTTCCAGCGTCGGGATCGGGCCGGTCGCCACCATCCGCAGCGCCAGGAACCGCTCCGCGGTCCGGTCCGGCAGCAGCCGCACCGGCAGCGGCGATGCCCGCAGCTGATCGCACACGAACTGGATGCGCGGCTCCTGCTGCCAGGGCATGGCCAGGATGATCTCGTCGGCGCCGCACTCGCGGGCTGCAAGAATGGCCGACGCGACGGCGGCCCGGTCGCCGGCGTCGTCGGACGATCCGAAGAGCTGGACCCGTCGCACCTCGCTGAGGCCGAAATCGCGCAGCAGGCTCGCTTGCCGCACCCGGGACAATTCGTCCGCCATCCCGACCACGACCGCGCGGCGCGTTGCCAGCATGCCGCGGTCGATCGCGCGTTGCAGCGGCGCCTGCAGCAGCATCCGTCCGCCGACCAGCCCGAGGCCGCCGATCAGGCCAAATGACAGCACCGACCCGCGCGAGACGCCGGAACCCACCTTCAAAAGGAAGATGATCAGGGTCATCAGCAGAACGACCAGCAGCCATCCGCCGAGCAGGCTGCTCCAGCGCCGGTCGAGACCGGCCAGCACCTGCGCATTGTAAAGGCCCTGCGACTTCGCCACGAACATGTGAAGGATGGCGGCGAGGACCCCGATCCCTAGAAAACCCTCGAAGCTGTTGCTATAAACCGTGTGGTAGTAAAAGAGGTGATAGGCCGCGCCGCCGACGATGCTGGACAGCACGACGATTATCATCTCGAACGCGACGGCAAACGCCTCGAGGGAGGCGAAAGCGAACGAGAAGGCGCCGAAGTTAACCGGTACCTTCGCCAATCGAGCGTCCGAAAGGTCGGTCATCGGGAATTAACATTCGTGTTAACAATTCATGTGTGTATTATCAGGCGGGTCGTGAGCTCGCAAGAGCTGCTGCGGATATCGGATAGAGAGCGCGCATGAGTTCATCGGCTGGCGAAACCGAGGCCGCGCTGGTGGCCCTCCTCCATCTCATCCGCCTGATGGGCGCCGAGCTCGTCGCGGGCCAGCACCGCGACGACGTCGAGGTGCTGGTCAAGGCGATCGAGACAAAGCTGCGCGCGGCCCGCTTCCCGGCCGACATGCCGAATCAGGACATCGTCAGGGGCCTGGACCTTGCGCAGGCCAGACTGCGTCCGATCTTCGAAGAGCTGCGCGCAAGGTCGGAGAAGGCACATCTGAGCGACCAGCTGCTGCTGGCTCCCAGGCCTTCACGCATCCACTAACGGATAGCTTACGTCAGCTTTGGGCTTCACCACGGCGGGGCAAGCCGCTCCCGCCGCCGGACCTGAGCGCAAGCTTTTCCTCGATCTTCATTTTCTCGAGCAGCAAGTCGGTCACGATCCGGCGCAGCCGTTCATTTTCCAGCCGTAATTCATCAATACGGTTATGGACAGGGGGGATCCCATCTCTATCATCGGTGCGAGCGGCGAATTCGGTAACAGTACCATTCGCCTGGTGGCCGCGTGCGGCCTCCTGCTTGCGCCAGCGATGAAACGTCATCACGCTAACGCCCAGCACCTTGCACGCTTGGGCCTGGGACTGCCCCCGCGCCATGAGTTCCTCGGCCTGTTTGACCTTGGAACTGATCTCCTCAGTAGAATGACGCCTCATTGGTCATCTCATTGCCCCCTAGATTAGCAATCATCGCATGGCCTATAAGCTATGTAAATGCAACAGGAAATTCAAATTGAGGGTTTCCCGGGGGCCTTTCGGGAGCCTCGAACTTGCCGGTCGGCAGCAACACATAGTGCGAAGAAACGCCGAAGCTGCAAGGTATTGAGCGGAATATACGGGGAATATTCCTCCGCTGAAAGGGCCCGATAAAAAAAGTTATACGACTTTCTGTGTATGAGAGTTTGATCGGGATAACTGGCGCACTGTTTGCATTCTCAAACGGGAAGCAAATGAGAATATTCAATCGGTCTCTCGACAGATTGTGAGTGCGCCATGCCTCGCCGCGATAATCGCCCCACCGGTCAAGCGCAACTTTCACAAATTTCTAACAAATTAATCCCGCGAGTTTCGCGTCCGGCCGCTTGCGGGCATACACGCCCAGCAGTAGTTACTAGGATGTTAGGTGTCACGAGGGTTTCAACATATTTGAGGATTATTTTCACGAAACCTAACGCTCATATCTCGATCCACGAATTATCAATTAAGCGCTTTCCCACCCGAGGCCATCAGGCGGAACCACGTCCGCCCGATAATCCGCGAACCATTCTGTGCTGACGCTTGTCAGAGCCAGCCTCTGATCAACATTTTTGCGAGGATCGACACCATGGCGCGTCTCAAGGTCTTCGAGGGGAACCAACCCGCGTCAAGCGAGGCGGCCGACATCCTGGAACGCCTCGTCGCGGAGAATTGCGAGCTCCGGCATACCGCGGTCGAACTGGTCTTGCAGAATTGGATCCTGCGCGAGCGTCTGTCCGATGTCGGGGCACGCAAGTCCGTGCCGCTGGAGCACTGACCGCCCCCACCCTCACGACCGCGATTATCCGCAGCAACGTCCGCCAGCTCGCCTAAACGAGCATCGGGCCAGCGCATCATTCAATTTAGAATTGAAATGTCCGCAACTGCAGGCGCGCGAGCATGCTCGCCGGATTGGCGAGGATGTGGCCGCATATTCTGCCGATGAGAAAGAGGCTGACGGACTTCAGCTGTGAACCCGGCGCAGCGCGACGCGCGGGGTGTTCTGCTCTCGAGACATGCCGAACGAACGCGACGAGCCCGGGCGTTCCTGGATTTCACGTAACTCAGCGATATCAAGCATCAACGCAACGACTTCGTTGCGCAGCGATTGATTGGTCGCGAGCAACGCCTCTTCGATCGGCTGATGCAAATGTTGAACTTTGTGCTGCTTCATGGCGCGCCCTCGCTCTGCGGTTAAGGGTATGAGCGATGTGATTGAAGTTTCGATGACAGGGTTATTCCGCGCACATGGAAGGCGGTTAATGGGGCAGGTTTGCGACCAACATGGCTCCGAGTTAAATTTTCTCAATCAGGTTCCACAACCTGATCGCGAAGCGCCCGATCGGCGGCCTTTGATGTGTCGTACAGATGAGTTGGCAGCGGCAGCTATGAGGCGCGCGGCTGGACAACGCGGCTCAATGTGGGTCGGAAGCTCTACCAAGCGCATGATATTGCTTAGTGATCATTGATGGCTGCCAAGTCGTTCAACCGAACGTGCATTGTCCGGCTATCACAATGTCGCCGTGTTACAGCGATCGCGCTTCAAGGGACGCGCTCAGCTGCACACAAGATATTCCACCAAAGCTGCTCCGTAGACGCAAAATCTGCTGCTGCCACGTCCATCAAGGATCGCAGAGTGTTTCGACCGGTTGCTAATATTGAAGCGGCTGACGGTGTCCTGAAGCGCTCGAGCAATCCAGCGAAATGAATTCAACGCTGAACATCGGACCAAACGCGATTTCGCCTCCGCCGGACCCAACCGCGCTAACGCTATTCTAATTAAAATGAGCGGGACCGAAGCGTCCGGCTTGAACAGTGGGAGTGAACGCCTTTCGCGCGCCTGTCGCTGCATTCGCACGCTTGCACAGTCCCCACGAACAGCAGCGACAGCGAAGATTCGCCATAAGCATCGCTAATTCGCCCCGCGTCGCGATCGCGCGCTATTTCGATTTAGGAGGCGTATCTTCGTCCATCTTGCCACCATTGGCGACGCACTTGTTGAAATAGTCCCGCTGGGCTTTGGCGCCTCCCCGCGCGCTCCCGGAAGCGGGATTGCCGGGCTGTAGCGGCGGAAATGCCTTCGCGACCAAGGCGTCGCAGGCGCGCGCCACCTGCACGTCGATCGCATGCGCGGGAACCATTGCGCTGGAGATCATGATCACGGCTGAGGCGATCGCAGAACCCGAGATAACTCGCATTGCCACACTCCGTTCCAAACTGAATCAGTTTTTTTCTCGAGCCCGGACTCGCAATGAGCGCACTAAAGCATGATCCGGAGAAGTGCGAAGCGGTCTTCCGTCGCAACAAAACGCGGATCGCGTTTGCGCGAAGATCAAGCTCTGACCGCGAGCTGGAACACGACGACGCTTCTCGCGGCGCCTAGGTCCGATCGACGTCGTGATAGGCCCGATACCAGGCGACAAACCTGGCAATGCCATCCTCGATCCGCGTCTGCGGGCGGAAGCCGATTTCACGCTCCAGGTCGGAGACGTCGGCGGACGTCTCCAGTACATCTCCCGGTTGCATCGGTATCAACTGCTTTTCGGCCTGCCGCCCCAAGCCCTGCTCGAGCAGCGCCACCACATGCATCAGTTCTTCCGGCCTGCTGTTGCCGATATTGTAGACCCGCCACGGCGCCCGGCTCGAGCCCGGATCGGGATGCGCTCCCGACCAGTTGACGTCGCCTTCCGGCGCGAGGCTGATCAACCGCACCATCGCCTCAACCACGTCGTCGACATAGGTGAAGTCGCGCCGCATGTTGCCGTTGTTGAACAGCTGGATCGGCTTGCCCTTGGTGATCGCGTCGGCGAACGCATAGAGCGCCATGTCCGGCCGATACCACGTCCCATACACGGTGAAAAACCGCAGCCCGGTTGCCGGTACGCGATACAGATGGCTATAGGAATGGGCGATCAGCTCGTTGGCCTTCTTGGTCGCGGCGTACAGGCTGACCGGATGGTCGACATTGTCGTGGACCGAAAACGGCAATTTGGTGTTGGCGCCATAGACCGACGATGAGGACGCAAACAACAGGTGCTTGCACGCGGTGTGTCGGCAGCCCTCGAGGACGTTGAGGAAGCCCTCCAGATTGGAATCCGCATAGGCGTGCGGGTTCTGCAGGGAATAGCGCACGCCGGCCTGCGCGGCGAGATGCACCACGACCTCGAAGCGATAACGCTCGAACAGCGCCTTCATGCCGGCTCGGTCGGCGAGGTCGAGCTCCACGAAGGTGAAGCCACGGTGCTGCTTGAGCAGATCGAGGCGCGCGCGCTTGAGCGCCGGGTCGTAATAGTCGTTCAGATTGTCGAGGCCGATGACCGGCTGCCCTGCCCGCAGCAGATGCTCCGCCAGATGGAAGCCGATGAAGCCGGCGCAGCCCGTGACGAGTAGATTGCCTGCGATCACCACGTCTTGCCCGTGCCTTTCGCCTTGCGCCGGACCATTCGAATAAGCCGTTACACGCGGCAGCCGCAGCTGTCTTCGCGTTGCGCGCCGCCAGGCGTCAGTTGCTGGCGGCCGGAGGCTTGTAGTCTGGAAAGCGGCTCAGGACCGCGGCCTTCATGAACTTGAAGTGCGCAATCTCGGTCGCCAATTCCTTCAGCCGGCGCTGGCCGTTGGAGATCTCGGCGTCAAACAGGTCTTGATGATAGTTGTCAAGCGCCTCGCGTTCCAGATATTCGTCAGTGCCGTTGCCGAGAGTCACCGCGGCACGGGCCAGAACATCATCGACGCGGCGGCCAAGACCGGATTGCTCGCTTTCGGCCGCCTGCAACGCGGCCTCGATCGCGGCCATGATCGATCCGATCCGGGCGCGATCGGTCTCGGCATCGCGCTCGGCCGAGCGTGCCTTGAAACCTTCCTCGCCGCGCCGCGATTTGATCAGGTCCTGCGCGCGAGACCGCAAAAACAGCTGAAACATCTGTCAGTATCCGGTTCGGGCCCATTGAGGCAGCACAGGTCAAAATCGCCCGGTCTTAGTTAAAAAAGGGTGAATTGCCCTCGTGCCCGGCCCTCAGGTCGGCTTTCCACTTGATCCAGGCCTTGTCGTGCTTGTCATAGAGCTCGAGCCACCGTCCCTCACCGGCTGACGGCACCAGGCCCGTCCCGTTATCGTGCCCGTCCGCCAGTCCCGGCAGCGAGGAGTCCAGATCCTCGAACTCCGACGTCTCCTCAAGCGTCAGCCCGACCAGCACACGCTTGCCACTGACATCGACGACATACCGCCTTGGCGAATGCCCCCTGAGATCACTCATGACGTGAAAGTTCCCTTGCGATCCGCGGGGCTGGCGACGAGATCAGGGGCACGCTGGCATGCAACCAACCCGCCTGCCGCGACGGACGCCGACATGATGACCGATTGCATGTTGCCAGCCAACCCCAACTCACCGCACACCGTCGCGCTACCTCGATCGAACTACTCCGCTAGAACGCGCGACGCATGTGGCCGAACGCACTGACCGGCTGTTCCCGCCTCGACGATTTCGCGGCTGATGGCGCCACATACGGTGCATAGATCCGATATTGCGCGCGGCGCTTGTGCGACCGCCACGAGCGCGCGGCGAAACCGGAGAAGAAGCCTGCGACGAACACCGCCGCGAGAATCAGAGCAGGAGAAACCATCACAACCGTCCACGTTCGCCCCGATGTTATTAACATTCGAAGTTGTGACGACATCATGATTGGACGCGCCGAAAGATTGTTCAGCCGCTGGAATTTTTGTGCAATCGAACGACGCATCAATGATCAGGCGTCGACAATAATTGTTCTCGCGAGAGAACGTCTCAGGAGAACCACCAGAGCATGAATTTCAGGAACATCGAGCTGAGAAGATAAATCCACCCCGCCATCGCCAGCACCGTCAGTCCGACGAAGACACCTGAAACGCTTTTCTCCTTGAAGCGCGCCAGCAACGAGTTTTTTTCTTCTTGCGAATAGAACATCTCAGGCTCAAGGCGTAACTGATTCAAATCAGCTAGCAGTCAATTTCGATGATCTCGTGACGCCTCGCAGCAGCCATTCGCATCGCGCATCACAGATCACCGCTGCAAAACGCCGCCAGGCCGCACGCCATCGCGCAGTGGAAATTCCGTTCGACACGATCAGGAATTTTACGTCGGCGATCGCGGCGGCCCGCGCGCCGGAATTTCCCTTCGGATCCTCGCCCGACGTCACATACGTCGATCAAGACGGTCGTGCAGCTTGACCAGGCGATGTGGCCGGCATGCAGGATAGCCGCGCGCCGGAGGCCGGCGCGACCGAACGGATTCTTCCCGGGAGCAATCTGCCCGCTTCGCCCTGCCTCTCAGTTTAACAATCAAGTCCTCGCACGCGGTCAACCAATGATAATCGCCTCACACGCGGAAAAAGGCGAACCAGACAATGCCGAGGATCAGGACGGCCAGCCCTGTCGAGGCCGTGAGCAGCGCGAGAACCGAAGGTCCAGGCTCGGCCTGCCGTGCCTCGGTCGGGGTTTCGACGATTTGACCGTGTCGTTCCGTTGCCATGGCAACCTCTTTGCTTAAGTGCCTGCAATTCCGGCGTTTGCCGCGCCCCTTCGACAGCCAACGCGTGATCGGGAGCGATGTTCCGAGAGCGTTGACGGCTGGGCCGACGGCAGTCCCGCCCGCCGCGTCAAACGGGCGCAGCGCGAGGACACGGTTAACGCCGTTGCGAGATTCACCGGGCCGTGTTGTTTCAAACTGGGGTTCCCGGTGTTATCCTTGACCGTTCCGTCGGTTGCGTAATCGGAGTTTCCCTGGAGTTTCCCCATGGCCCCTCGCGCCAATTGGAAGGGCTTTTTGCGCCTTTCGCTCGTGACTTGCCCGGTTGCCCTGTACCCGGCGACATCGGATACCGAAAAGGTCTCCTTCAACCAGATCAACCGCAAGACCGGCCACCGGATCAAATACGCCAAGGTCGACGCGGAGACCGGCGAGGAAGTCTCCACCGAAGACATCATGAAGGGCTACAAGGTCGACACCGACACCTATATCGAGGTCACCAAGGAAGAGCTCGACGACATCGCGCTGGATTCGACCCGCACCATCGAGATCGACGAATTCGTGCCGCGCAGCGAGATCGACAGCCGCTATCTGATCCGTCCCTACTACCTCGTTCCCGACGGCAAGGTCGGCCACGACGCCTTTGCGGTGATCCGCGAGACCATCCGCAGCCTGAACAAGGTCGCGATCGGCCGCGTGGTGTTGACCAATCGCGAGCACATCATCGCGCTCGAGCCGCTCGACAACGGGCTGATGGGCACACTGTTGCGCTACCCGTATGAAGTGCGCAGCGAGAAGGAGTATTTCGACGACATCCAGGATGTGAAGATCACCAAGGACATGCTCGATCTCGCCAGGCACATCGTCGAGCAGAAGTCCGCCGACTTCGATCCGGAGGAGTTCGAGGACCGCTACGAGCAGGCGCTGATCGACCTGATCAACCAGAAGCGCAACGGCATCAAGGTCGCCAAGCCCGCGGCGAAGACCAGCGGCAACGTCATCAACCTGATGGACGCGCTGAAGAAGAGCCTTGCCAACGAGAAGCAGGCCGCGCCCGCCAAGGCCGAGGCAAAGGCCGCGAAGGGCAAGAAGCCGAAGAAGCGCATCGAGGGCCAGCGCGAAATGCTGCTGCCGATCTCGGGCAGCGGCAAGCGCGAGCCCAAGGAGGCCGCCAAACCCGAGCCGAAGAAGGCCGAGAAGACAACGCGCGCCCAGGGCACCGCGGCGCGCAAGAAGGCAGGCTAGCGCAGCGACCGCAAGATGAGCCCGGTCCACAGCGCCTGAGATGTTCCGGTCGAGATGCCCTGGTCGACGCCGTTTGACGAACCGATCGCGCTGCATCGCGGCGGCACACTGGTGACGCTGCAGCACGCCGCCGACTACATCATGAAGCTATCGGAAGACACCCAGCAGGAAACGCGCTGGCAGATCGCGGTCGAGCATCTGATCAATGCGGCGGAACAAGGCGCCGGCTGGTTGATGTTCGCGCGCATCGCGATGCTGCGCGCGTTGAACGGGGACGACTGAATCCGGAAAATGCCGAGCTGCCGGCAGGGCTTACTTGAATGCCGAGCTGACGGCATTGAATTGGCCGCTCACGCTGGTGCCGATGCCCCTGACGCCGGCGACGATCACGATGCTGATGCCTCCGGCGATGATGGCGTATTCAATGGCCGTCGCCCCGACCTCATCACGCAGAAACCTTGCCATCAACGCGCGCATGAAAAGCTCCTGTCCGACGCTCGCGGCTTTTTCTCCCGCGCCGTAGTAATATGCCGGCCAAACTAGGCCACATTGGTTGACGGCCCATTGAGGGAAAGGATGAACGGTCGCTTAAAAGTTGCAGCGAATTTCCGTGCTAGTTCTGCCTGCATCGGGTTGCCGCCGGGCGAGGCACTTGGCCGCGGCCGGAGCGCTTTCCAGCGAAGTGGACACCGGCTCGCGCAAAGAAAACGCGTCAAAACAAGTATCTAGAGCTCCGTTCTGATCCTGTCTGACCGGAAACAGCTCCAGTCGTAAACGCATATCAGAACTACCTGATCCGGCCCCGGCCGCGCTTTACCGGTGCCGCGGAATCCTGTTCCTTTATCGGACAGGCGACAACGAGGCCGGAACGAACCGGCCGCATGCAAAGGGAGTGACCGTCATGAAGCTCGGCACCGCGATCGCGGAAATCATGAAGCGCGAGGGGATCGAGATCCTCACGGGCTACCCGGTCAACCACCTGATCGAATACGCCGCCAATGCCGACATCCGCCCGGTGATGGTGCGCCAGGAGCGCATCGGCGTGCACATGGCAGACGCGATCTCCCGCGTCACATCGGGCGAGAAGATCGGCGCCTTCTGCATGCAGCACGGCCCCGGCGCGGAGAACGCGATGGGCGGCGTCGCGCAATGCTACGGCGAATCCGTGCCCGTCCTTGTGCTGCCGATGGGCTATGCGCGTCGACTGGCGAATATCGACCCGAACTTCAATTCCAGCCAGGCGATGAAGGCGTTTTCAAAATCGTCGGAGCCGATCAACATCGCAGCCGAGGTCTGCAACATCTTTCGGCGGGCATTTACAAAATTGAAGAACGGCCGCGGCGGGCCGGTCATCGTCGAAATCCCCGCCGACATGTGGAACGAGGAGGTGCCGGAGCCCTTGAACTACACCCCGGTGCTGCGCACCCGCTACGGCGCCGACCCCGTCCATGTGAAGGAAGCGGCCGCCCTGCTCGTTGGCGCCAAGCGTCCGGTGATCTATGCCGGCCAGGGCGTGCACTATGCAAAGGCCTGGCCGCAGCTGAAGCGCCTCGCCGAACGGCTCGCGATCCCGGTCACCACCAGCCTCGGCGGCAAGTCGTCCTTCCCCGAGACGCACCCGCTCTCGCTCGGCTCCGGCGGCCTCGCGGTGCCGCGCGCGGTGCCGAAATTTCTTTCCGAAGCCGACGTGATCTTCGGCATCGGCTGCTCCTTCACCGAGACGTCATTCGGCATCGCGATGCCGAAGGGCAAGACCATCATCCATTCGACGCTCGATCCGAACCACATCAACAAGGATGTCGAGGCCAAGGTCGGCCTCGTCGGCGACGCCGGCCTGGTGCTCGACGCGCTGCTGGAGGAGATCGGCAAGACCGTGACCTCGGACCGCAACGCAAGCGCGGTCGCCGAGGAGATCGCCGCCTCCCACAAGGAGTGGCTCGCCAAGTGGATGCCGAAGCTGACGCACAACGACGCGCCGCTCAATCCCTACCGCGTGCTGTGGGACCTGCAGCACACCGTCGACATCCACAACACCGTCATCACCCACGACGCCGGCAGCCCGCGCGACCAGCTTTCGCCGTTCTGGAAGTCCGTCGAGCCGCTGTCCTATATCGGCTGGGGCAAGACCACGCAGCTCGGCTACGGCCTTGGTCTCGCGATGGGCGCCAAGCTCGCCAAGCCGGACAAGCTCTGCATCAATGTCTGGGGCGACGCCGCGATCGGCTTTACGGGGATGGACTTCGAGACCGCGGTGCGCGAGCGGATTCCGATCATGTCGATCCTGCTCAACAATTTCTCGATGGCGATCGAATTGAAGGTGATGCCGATCTCGACCGAGAAATACCGCTCGACCGACATCTCCGGCGATTACGCCGCGATGGCCCGCGCCTTCGGCGGCTACGGCGAACGGGTGACCAAGCCCGAGGACATCATCCCCGCGATCAAGCGCGGCATCCAGAAGACCAAGGAAGGCGTGCCGGTGCTGCTGGAATTCATCACCAGCAAGGAGACCGAGGTGTCGCGGCCGGGGACGTGACGGCACCTCACACGCCGCTCTGCCACTTGATTTGACCGCGCCAGCGCAGGCAAGCTCCCTCCGGTGCAACTTCGGAGGGAGAGATGGCGCGCATCCTGGTGCTGGGGGCCGGCTTTGCCGGGCTATGGGCCGCGCTCGGCGCAGCCCGCAAGCGCGACGAGATCGGTGCGCGGGCAGCAGACACCGAAATTCTCGTCGTCGATCGCAACGCCTATCACAACATCCGGGTGCGCAATTACGAGGTCGATCTCGGCGACGTCGCGCTGCCGCTCAAGGACCTGCTCGATCCGGTTGGCGTCGGCCACATGGTGGCCGAGGTCGCGGCGATCGATCCGGCGACGCGCGCCGTCACGGTGAGGACGGGCGCGGGCGCGGAGGTTGTGAGCTACGACCGGCTGGTGCTGACCACCGGCAGCGAGTTGGTCCGCCCCGCCATCCCGGGCCTTGCCGCCCACGGCTTCGATGTCGACACGTATGAAGCAGCGATGCGGCTCGACACGCATCTGGCGGCGCTCGGTAAAGAGCCGCCGTCAGAGGCACGCGCGAGCATCGCGGTCGTCGGCGCAGGGTTCACCGGGATCGAGGTCGCGACCGAGATGCCGGCCAAGCTGGCGCACGCCGGCATCGCCGGCGATCATCGGGTCATCCTGATCGATCCCAATCCCGTCGTCGGCGCGACCTTCGGCGCGCATGGCCGCCCGGTCATCAACGAGGCGCTGGCCGCGCTCGGCGTCGAGACGCGGCTGAATGTCCGGGTCAGTGCCGTCGGCGCCGACAGCATCACGCTCGATAGCGGCGAGATCATTCCGACCAAAACCGTGGTGTGGTGCGCCGGCATGCGCGCCAGCCCCCTCGCCGCCTCGCTGCCGGCCAGGCGCGACGCGCTCGGCCGCATCAAGGTCGACCATACCATGCGCGTCGAAGGCCTTGCGGACGTCTTCGCCGCCGGCGACGTCGCCGCCTGCCTGATCGACGGCGAGCACCCGACCGTGATGTCGTGCCAGTTCGCGCGGCCGATGGGCCGCTTCGCCGGCCACAATGTGGTGGCGGACCTGTTTGGCGAGAAGCTGCTGCAGCTCAATATCGACTGGTATGTGACGGTGCTCGATCTCGGCGCCTGGGGTGCGCTCTACACCACCGGCTGGGACCGCGAGGTGCACACCACAGGCGCCGCCGCCAAGCTCACCAAGCAGACCATCAACCAGCAGCGCATCTATCCGCCACGCAACGGCGACCGCGCCGCGCTGCTCGCCGCGGCCGCGCCGACGATCCAGACGGCGCCGCCGACGCGCAAGTAGTTTGGGACTCACATTCGCCGATCGTCATTGCGAGCCACCCGGTCGGCGCGAAGCGCCGCCGGATGACAGGCTCCGCGAAGCAATCCAGATGGATTGCTTCGTCGCTACAGCGCAAAATGGCTTCGCAATTTTGTCGCGAGCTCCTCGCAACGACGGCGAGTACGTCTGCTACTGCGACAGCTTCACGAAGTTCGGAAACTTCATCTGGCCCTCGGCGATCGCCTTCGGCCAGACCGTGATCTGCTTGCCGCCCTGCCACTGGAACACGAGGCCGGTCACCGCGCCCGGACCGGACTTGATGCCGTGGGTGAACTCGTCGTTCTTGCCGTAGAACTGGATCTTGCCGATCGTGCCCTCGAAGTCGGTCTTCTCGAGCTCGGTCACCATCTTGTCCGGATCGGTCGAGCCGGCGCGCTGGATCGCCTCGGCGATGATGTAGACCTCGTCATAGGCGGTGTAGCCGGTATAGGCCGGCGGCGTGCCGAACTTGGCCTTGAACGCCGCCGCAAACGGCTTGGTCTTCGGCGTTACCGCAACATCGGGCGTTGCCACCGCGAGCGAGGGCACGCCCTCGGCCGCGCCGTTGGTATCGCCCCAGAAGGTCGGGCTCAGCGCCTGCGCGCTGATGCCGAACATCGGGATCGGCACCTGCTGGTTCTTCCACTGCACGGTCGGCTGCACGCCGACATGGGAGATGCCGGTGACGATCACGTCGGGCTTGGCGGCTTCCATCTTGTTGAAGATCGGCGTGAAGTCGGTGGTGTCGGGCGAGAAGCGAATGTGCTCGACCACCTTCAGGCCCGCTTTCGGCAGGCAGGCCTCGTAGCCGACGTCGAGCGGCTTGGTCCAGGCCGCGTCCTCGCTCATGATCGCGACCGACTTGAACTTGAGCTGGTCGACCAACAGCTCCTTGGCCGCGTCGCAGACCAGCTGCGCCTGCGCGGCCGAGGTCAGGTAGCCGTGGAAGGTGTACTTGTTCTTCTCATAGTCGTTGTGCACCGCCTTGGTGATCTCGTTCGAGGCGGCGCCGGGCGTGATCAGCGGCATCTTCAGCCGCGCAGCCCACGGCTCGAGCGCCAGCACGACCTCGCTGATGTAACTCGCGATCACGGCCGAAACCTTGTCCTCGCTCACCGCGCGCTGGAAGGCGCGCACCGAGTCCGCCGACGAGCTCTTGTTGTCGTAGGTGACGATCTCGATCTTGCGGCCCATCACGCCGCCCTTGGCGTTGATCTCGTCGGCTGCGATCTGCGCGCCGCCCGGCGTCGCCGCGCCCGCGATCGACTGCACTTCGGCAATGATACCGATCTTGATCGGGTCCTTGGACTGCGCATAGGCCGGTGCCGCGAGGCAGAGCGCGAGCGCCGAGGCCAACAGGCTCACGCGGGTCGCGGTTGAATATGCTGTCATCATGATCTCCCTTGCTTTGCTTTCTTCTTTTCAAACTGCGAACGTCAGAGAAAGTCCTTGCCGGCCTCCGCGGCGAACCGGCCCGGATCGCCCTCCCAGACGATCCGCGCGTGCTCCAGCACATAGACGCGGTCGGCATGCGGAAGCGCAAACGTCACGTTCTGCTCGCCCAGCAGCACCGTGATCTTGGTGGTCTGGCGCAGCTTCTCCAGCGCCTTCGACAGCAGCTCGAGGATGACAGGCGCAAGCCCCAGCGTCGGCTCGTCCAGGATCAGGATCTGCGGCTGCATCATCAGCGCGCGGCCGATCGCCAGCATCTGCTGCTCGCCGCCGGACAGCGTCTGCGCCATCTGGCCCTGGCGTTCCTTCAGGATCGGGAACAGCTCGAACAGCCAGGCGAGTTGCTTGGCCCGCGCCGCGTCGTCGAGATGTTGGCCGCCGAGGTCGAGATTTTCCCGCACCGTCATCTCGCCGAACAATTCGCGCGATTCCGGACATTGCACGAGGCCGGAGCGAGCGATCTTCGCAGGTCCCGTGCCGCGCAGTGGCTGCCCGCCGCGCAGGATCTCGCCGGTATACGGCAGGAAACCCGAGATGGTGTTGAACAGCGTGGTCTTGCCGGCGCCGTTGAGGCCGACGACGGAGACGAACTCGCCCTCATGGACGTGGATCGAGACGTTTTCCAGCGCCTGCGCCTTGCCGTAATGCACGCTGATATTCTCGACCTGCAGCAGCGGCACCTTGTCCTTGAACGAGGTCTCGGGCCGCGCGTGCGTCTGGATCGCGCCGCCGAGATAGACCCGCCGCACGGTCTCGTTCTTCATCACGTCCTCGGCGCGGCCGGTCGTGATCTCCTCGCCGAGATACATCGCGAGCACGCGGTCGACCAGCGCCGCGACGCTCTTGACGTTGTGGTCGACCAGCATCACCGCGCGGCCCTCGTCGCGGAAGCTGCGGATCAATGCCGAGAAGGTGCCAACCTCGGCGCTGGTGAGACCAGCGAAGGGCTCGTCGACCAGCACGACCTTGGGGTCGCGCGCGATCGCTTTGGCCAATTCCAGCCGGCGCAGGTCGGCGAACGGCAGCGTCGGCGGGCGGCGGTCCATCACTGCCCCTAGCCCGACGCGCTCGGCGATCCACTTGGCGCGCTCGGTCAGCGCCTTGTCGGGAAACAGCATGAACAGGCTGTCGGGCAACAGCGCGACCATGATGTTCTCCAGCACGGTCTGCCGGTTCAGCGGCCGCGAGTGCTGGAACACCATGCCGAAGCCCTTGCGCGCGATCTTGTGCGCAGGCAGCCCGGCGACGTTCTCGCCTTCGAACAGCACCTCGCCCGCGGTCGGGCGCTCGATGCCCATCACGCTCTTCATCGCGGTCGACTTGCCCGAGCCGTTCGGTCCGATCAGGCCGAGGATCTCGCCGGGATGCAGATCGAACGAGAGGTTCTTCACGGCGGTCAGGCCGCCGAATCTTTTGGTCAATCCGCGGACGGTGAGCGTTGCGGTGGTCACAGTCTGATCCATTAAGAGCGGGCCTCGCGTGACAGGGCCGCTCCGAGGAAACCGCCGGGGAAGAACAGGACGACGAGCAGCGCCACCGCCGAGACGATGAAGGTCGCTAGCTCGCCGGTCGGACGCAGGAACTCGCCGGCCACGATCAGAAAGATCGCGCCCAGCGCGGCTCCCAGCACGGTGCGCCGGCCGCCGAGCACGGCGGAAACGATCACGTTCACGCCGACCGCAACGTCAACCACGGTGCCGACCGAGGCGGTGCCGAAGTAGAACACGAGCAGCGCGCCCGACAGTCCCGAGAAGAAGGCGCTGACGATGAAGGCCGCGAGCTTGTGCTTGACGATGTTGAAGCCGAGCGCACCGGCCTGCACCGGATCCTGCCCGCTCGCCTGCAGCACGAGACCGACCGGCGATTGCGACAGGCCGTAGAGGATGGCCGCGCTCACGGTCATGAAGCCGAGCGCGATCCAGTAATTGGCGCCGGCATTGATGGTGATGACGTCGGGGATGGTGAGCCCGATCTCGCCGCCGGTGAGATCGGCGAACACCACGACGAAGTTCTGCAGCATCAAGACCGCCACCAGCGTGGTCAGGCCGAAATACGGCCCCCTCACCCGCAGCGCCGGCAGCGCCAGCACGAAGCCCGCGACGACCGACGCCAGCGCGCCGAGCAGGATGCAGAGATAGACCGACCAGCCGAACTGGTTGTTGAGGATCCCGGCGGTGTAGGCGCCGGTGCCGATCAGGAAGGTCGGCCCGAAATTGACCTCGCCGGCGAAGCCGAACAGGAGGTCCCAGGCCATCGCGAACACGCCGAAATAGAACGCGACGGTCAGCAGCCCGAGGATGTAGCCCGAGACGTAGAACGGCAGCGTCGCGGCGACCACCACGCAGACCAGCGAAATGAAGAACAAGCGCGAGGAAAAGAAGCTGGCCATCTCAGCGCCTCCCGAGCAGGCCCTGAGGCCGGATATACATCACGAACACCAGAAGCAGCAGCGCCGGAATGGTGCGATAGGCCGGCGAGATCATGTAGGCCGTGATGGTCTCGAGATAGCCGACGACGAAGGCTGCGATCAGCGAGCCCGACACGCTGCCGAGGCCGCCGAGCACGACGATCGAGAACGCGCTCGCGGTCAGCGGCCCGACGCTGTAGGAGCTGACGCCGAGGAACATGCCGAGCAGCACGCCGGCGATGCCGGCGAGAATGCCGTAGATGCCCCACACCACGATGTAGATCTGGGTGAGCTCGAGCCCGAGCAGCGTGACGCCGCGCGGGTTCATCGAAGCCGCCAGTACCGCCTTGCCGGTCCTGGTGCGGTTCACCAGTAGCCACAGCAGGCCGATCACGAGGCAGCAGACCAGCGCGGTGAAGATATTGTTGCGCGGTGTGCGGTTGCCGAAGATATCGACGACACCCTCGACGATCGGCAGCACCGTCTTGGCGTTGTTGGTGAAGAAATAGGCGATCAGCTCCTGGATCATGATGCCCCACAGCAGGGTGCCGGTGAGGACGAAGATTTCCTTCTCCTCGTTGGGGATCCGCGTTGAATTCTGGATCGGCTTGACGACCGCAAAATAGGTCGCGAACGACACGATCAGCGCGACGCCGACACCGAACAGCGCGCCGGTGTAGATGTCGAGGTGCAGCACGCTGGCCGCGGCCCAGGCCGCGACCGCGGCGGCCACCATGATGGCACCGTGGGAGAGGTTGAGGACGCCGGAGACACCGAAGATCAGGGTGAAACCGGTGGCGCCGAGCGCATAGAGCGCGCTGATGGCAAAGCCATCGATCAGGATTTGTAAGGCAAGCATCTCAGATTGGCCGCGGCAGCAGGGCTGCCTGTTGTGGAGGACACAGAACCGAACAGGGATGCTCCCGGGTGGGGCCCGGGAGCATGATCATCAGTCAGTTCGTGGTGACCTTGATGAAGCTCGGGAACTTGAGATCGCTTTTGGCGACCTCCTTCGGCCAGACCGCGACCTGCTTGCCGCCCTGCCACTGCAGCATCAGTCCGGTGATCAGGCCCTTGCCGTATTTGATCGAATGGGTGAACGGATCGTCCTTGCCGTAGAACTGGACGCGTCCGATGGTGCCTTCCCAGTCGGTCTTCTCCAGCGCATCGACCATCTTGTCGGCCTCGACCGAGCCGGCGCGCTTCACCGCATCGGCGATGTAGTAGACCTCGTCATAGGCGGTGTAGCCCGCGTAGGACGGATAGTTGCCGTAGCGCTTCTTGAAGCCTTCCGCGAACGGCACCGACTTCGGCGTCACCGCGACGTTCGGGCCGGACACGCCCTGATACAGCACGCCTTCCGCCGCGTCGTTGGTGTCCTTGCCGAAGGTCTCATTGGTCGCCTGCGAGGAAATGCCGAACATCGGAATCGGCACCTGCTGGTTCTTCCACTGCACCGTCGGCTGCACGCCGACATGCGAGATGCCGGTGATGATCACGTCGGGCTTGGAGCCTTCGACCTTGTTGAAGATCGGCGTGAAGTCGGTGGTGTCGGGCGAGAAACGGATATGGTCGACGACCTTGAGCCCGATCTTCGGCAGGCACTCCTCGTAGCCGACATCGAGCGGCTTGGTCCACGCGGCATCCTCGCTCATGATGACCGCGGTCTTCATGTGCTTCTGATCGACCAGCAGCTCCTTGGCGGCGTCGCAGACCGACAGCGCCAGCGCGGCCGAGGTCAGGTAGCCGTGGAAGGTGTACTTGTTCTTCTCGTAATCGGCGTGGACGCTCTTGCTGATCTCGTTGGAGGCGGCGCCGGGCGTGACGAACGGCGTCTTCAGGCGCGAAGCCCAGGGCTCGAGCGCCAGCACCACTTCGCTGATGTAGCTCGAAATGACGACGTTGACCTTGTCTTCGTTGACCGCGCGCTGGAACGCGCGCACCGAATCCGCCGAGGACGAGTGGTTGTCGTAGCTGACGATCTCGATCTTGCGGCCGTCGATGCCGCCCTTGGCATTGATCTCGTCGGCGGCCAGCTGCGCCGCCTGCGGGATCGATGCACCGGCAATCGCCTGCGCTTCGGCGATCACGCCGATCTTGAGGGTGTCGGCAGCCAGCGCTCCGCTCGGCGCCGCAGCCAACAGGCCCAACACGGCCGCTCCTGCAAGTTTCTGCATCGCGTGCACGGGGAGTCGCAATGTTCTTGTCACCCTGTTTCTCTCCTCTTTTTCTTCGGCTGCTTCGAGCTCTTGGGGCGCGACTATAGCCGCGACAAAATGCGCAGCAAGTGAAACTGCGCGCAGATCGCCATGCAAGGACGGCGACTAAAGTAGTGGGTCGGCGCTCACCAAATGAACAAACATGAGGCAGCGGGGGAATAAACTGGTGGTGCACCGATCGCTCAGATCGTCATTCCCCGCTGCGCAAATTACGCGGGGCGAGCGAAGCGGAGAGAGCGGAACGAAAAGCACGGCTCGGGCAATTCATGTCGCGAGAACGCGGATTGTTGCCCGCTGGCCGTGCGACAAGCTCAGTGCCGTCCCTGCGAAAGCGGGGACCCACAACCACGGATGCTCATTGTTACGCGATTTGGAACGACGAGTCCGATTCACAACATCCGCCTCGGCGACGACAGCGGTGTATGAGGCGACTGCCTCTACTCCGCCATCTCCGCCGGCGGGCGGGCGGCGGGACCAGCGAGCGGGCGCTCTTCCATCGTGATCATGCAGATCGAGGCGGTGGTCAGCAGCACGGCGGCGGCGCCGAACACGTAGCGGAACGCATGGATCATGTCGGCCATCGGGATCGCGCTGACGGTGCCGGCGGAGGCGGCATGATGCTCGCCGGCGAGCGAGATGTCGGTCCCCAGCGTCATCAGCAGGATGGTAGTGAAGGCGGCGACCGTGAAGGAGGCCATCATCGCGCGGAAGAAGTTCATCGCGCCGGTCACGGTACCGACCTGCGGCCGCGCCACCGCGTTCTGCAACGACACCACGCTGATCGGGAATGTGGTGCCGAGGCCGAGCGCGAACACGCTCATCAACAGCAATAATCCCCACAGCGGCAGCGTCGTCACCGCCATGCCGACGGCACAGATCGCGGCCACCGAGGTGCCGACGATGGCGACGCGCTTGTAGTGCTTGGCCTTCGCCATGGTCCGGCCGGCGATCGCCGCACCGAAGGTCGAGATCGCCGCGAGCGGGATCAGCGCGAGGCCGGCCTCGCTGGCGGTGAGATGATAGACCACCTCGTAATAGAGCGGCAGATGCACGGTGAGGCCGACCATGGCGCCGAGCGCACAGCCGCCCGCCCCCATCGCGAACGGCACCACCGAGCCGCCGAGCAGCGACAGCGGCAGGAACGGCTCGTCGGCGCGGCGCGCGTGCCAGACGAAGGCGCCGGCGAGCGCGATCGAGGCGCCCACCATCGCGGTGATGGTCGGCGACAGCCAGGACAGACGGGTGCCGCCCCAGGTCAGCACCAGCATCAACACGACGGCCGAGGCCATCAGCAGGATGCCGCCGAGCCAGTCGACCTTGCGCTTGCGGTGGAACACCGGGATCTTGCCCATCTTCGGCAGCAGCAGCGCCAGCGCCGCCGCCGCGAGCGGCAGGTTGATCCAGAAGATCATCGACCAGTGCAGATGCTCGGCGAATACGCCGCCGACCACCGGGCCGAGGATGCCGCCGGCCATCCAGACGCTGGAGAAATAGGCCTGATAGCGGCCGCGCTCGCGCGGGCTCACCACGTCGGAGATCACGGTCTGGACCACCGGCATGATGCCGCCGCCGCCGAGCCCCTGCAGGCCGCGGGCGACGATCAGCATCGTCATGCTGGGCGCGATTGCGCACAGCACCGAGCCGACCACGAACAGGCTGAGCGAGGTGATGATCATGACGCGGCGGCCATAGATGTCGCTCAGCGTGCCGAACACCGGCGCCACCGCCGTCGAGGCCAAGAGATAGGCCGTGATCACCCAGGACAGATTGGTGACGTCGTGAAACTGGCGCCCGATCGTCGGCAGCGCGGTCGCGACGATGGTCTGGTCGAGCGCGGCCAGGAACATCGTCAGCATCAGGCTGATGACGATGGTGCGGACCTCGTCCGGATTGAGTGGTGCCGGCGGCGCCAGCGGCGGCGCTTCGCTGAGTTCGATCACCTCGCTCGGAAGGCGGGACAGCTCTTCGGCAATGTCGTCGGGCAATGTCTCTTGGTCGGCAGGAATCCGGCTCTGCCGTTCATACTTGTTCATTTGAGGCGTAATGCTGCTGCGCGGGCGCGTCCCGCGATGGAATCATTCTCTGCTTCGCAATTTATGCAGCGATTGAATGCTGAGGCAGGCACCCCAGCGCATGGGTGCATCCCGCCGCGATGTTCTCGCGGTGACGTGATCGCGGACGCGGCGACGACGTCACGCTTTGGTCGTCTTGCCCAGCGTTTTCGGCCGCTTCTTCAATTGTGCCCGTTTCGGCAGCAGAGCCGGCCATCGCACGATATGATCCTCGAGATCGGCGTCGTTGACATCGAGCTCGGTGCCCTCCACCCGCCCGCGCACCGAGACGCCGGCTTCATGGACGGTGTTGGGATCGCCCGAGATCAGGGGATGCCACCAATAGAGGTCCCGCCCCTCGGCCACCAGCCGGTAGCCGCAGCTCGGCGGCAGCCAGTTCAGCGTCCGGACGTTTTCGGGTGTCAGACGGACGCAATCCGGAACCTGGTCGGAACGGTTCGGGTAGTCCTTGCAGGTGCAGAGGCCGGAATCGAGCAGCTTGCAGGAGATATGGGTGAAATAGATCTTGCCGGTGTCCTCGTCCTCGAGCTTCTCCAGGCAGCACCGTGCGCAGCCGTCACACAGGCTCTCCCATTCGGCGTTGGACATCTCTTCCAACGTCTTGGTTTTCCAGAAGAATCCCTCCTGGTCCGACGGGCGCTTGGGCGATGCGGTCATGATATCCCTGAAATGGCGGTGCAACTCTTCTTGGGATGCCGGCAACGCTTGCGCAAGGGGGTGGTATTGCGGGGTCGAAAAAGCCGGTGGGCAGCGTTAGGGCTCCCATTAAATTCACAAGCCGCGCCATTGGTTTATGGCAGCCGCTCGGATAGAACAACGAACGAGTCCCCATCGACGCAAAAGCGCCTTGGGATTGCCGCAACATCGAAGCAAGACGCTGCCCTGTGCCCGGTTTGGGCGCCCACAGCGCAGTCGAACTGATCAAGGGTCCGGTCCTTTCAGATCATGCCGTCCCATTGGAAACAGAGGGTCCGGAACTTCTTCCTGGACCTCGATGCGCGTATCGACTCGACGCTGTTCTCGTCGGGCAAGGGCCTGCGCGAGCTCTACGAGCGCTATTCCACCTTCATGGACCGCTTCTATGTCGGCCGCTGGAAGCGCTGGGTGTTCATCGAGCCGCTGTCGGAGGCCGCAACCCTTGGGCTCGGCGGCATGATCCTGATGCTGACGCTCGCGATCCCCGCCTTCCGCGAGACCGCCGACGAGGACTGGCTGAAGAAGTCCGACCTCGCGGTGACGTTCCTCGACCGCTACGGCAACCCGATCGGCAGCCGCGGCATCAAGCACAATGACTCGATCCCGCTGGAAGATTTTCCGGACAATCTGATCAAGGCGACGCTCGCGACCGAGGACCGCCGCTTCTACGACCATTTCGGCATCGACGTGCCGGGCCTTGCCCGCGCGCTGGTCACCAACGCGCAGGCCGGCGGCGTCCGCCAGGGCGGTTCGTCGATCACCCAGCAGCTCGCCAAGAACCTGTTCCTGAACAACGAGCGCACCATCGAGCGCAAGGTGAAGGAAGCCTTCCTCGCGATCTGGCTGGAGACGCGGCTCACCAAGAACGAGATCCTGAAGCTCTATCTCGACCGCGCCTATATGGGCGGCGGCACCTTCGGCGTCGACGGCGCGGCGCATTTCTATTTCAACAAGTCGGTGCGCGACGTGAATCTCGCGGAGGCCGCGATGCTCGCCGGCCTGTTCAAGGCGCCGACCAAATACGCCCCGCACATCAACCTGCCCGCGGCCCGCGCCCGCGCCAATGTCGTGCTCGACAACCTCGTCGATGCCGGCTTCATGACCGAGGGCCAGGTGTTCGGCGCCCGCCGCAATCCGGCGGTCGCGGTCGACCGGCGCGACGAGAACTCGCCGAACTACTATCTCGACTACGCCTTCGACGAGATGCGCAAGCTGGTCGACACCTTCCCGAAATCCTACACCGAGCGCGTCTTCGTGGTCCGCACCGCGATCGACATGAACGTGCAGAAGGCGGCCGAGGAAGCGATCGAGAACCAGCTGCGACAGTTCGGGCGCGACTATCACGCGACGCAGGCCGCGACCGTGGTGTCCGATCTCGACGGCGGCATCCGCGCCATGGTCGGCGGACGCGACTACGGTGCGAGCCAGTTCAACCGCGCCACCGACGCCTATCGCCAGCCGGGCTCGTCGTTCAAACCCTATGTCTACACCACGGCGCTGCTGAACGGCTTCACGCCGAACTCGAAGATCGTCGACGGCCCGGTCTGCATCGGCAACTGGTGCCCGCAGAACTATGGCCATTCCTATTCGGGTCAGGTCACGCTGACGCAGGCGATCACCCGCTCGATCAACGTGGTGCCGGTCAAGCTCTCGATCATGATGGGCGGCAAGGAAGGGCCGAAGGCGGGCCGCGCCAAGATCGTCGAGGTCGCGCGCCGCTTCGGCCTCAAGGCGCCGCTGCCCGATACGCCGTCGTTGCCCATCGGCTCCGACGAAGTCACGGTGCTGGAGCACGCGGTCGCCTATGCGACCTTCCCGAATCGCGGCAAGGCGGTGACGCCGCATTCGGTGCTCGAGGTGCGCACCGGCGCCGGCGACCTGGTATGGCGCTGGGACCGCGACGGTCCGAAACCGCGGCAGGCGATTCCGCCGAACATCGCCGCCGATATGGCGGGCATGATGAGCCACGTGGTCAGCGAAGGCACCGCGCGCCGCGCCGCGCTCGACGGCATTCCGACCGCCGGCAAGACCGGCACCACCAACGCCTATCGCGACGCCTGGTTCGTCGGCTACACCGGCAACTTCACCTGCGCGGTCTGGTACGGCAATGACGACTATTCGCCGACCAACCGCATGACCGGCGGCTCGCTGCCGGCGCAGACCTGGCACGACATCATGGTCGCGGCGCATCAGGGCGTGGAGGTCAAGGAGCTCGTCGGCGTCGGCATGGGCCAGAAGCTGCCGCCGCAGCCGGCGCAGACCAATGCCCAGGCCAACGCGGCGCCGCGCGTATTGGAAACCAAGCCGGGTCCGCCGCCGGTCTTGACCAAGCGCGGCGCGGATATCCTGGTGCGGGTCGAGAAGATGCTCGACGACGCGGCCAGGACGGCTGAGAAGACCACCGGCAAGACCACGCTGAACGAGTCCTCGAAGACCGGCAAGGCCGAGTCCTCGAGCGCGCTGGCGTTCCCCGAAAACTACGTTGCCGCGGCCGGGCCGGACGGCGCGACACCGGCACCGCCACGCAAGAACTGACGTGCGGCTCCTCCTCACCACTTTGCTGGCACTCGTCATCGCCACCGCCGTCGGCCTCGGCCTGACCTACGCGACGGCGACCCGCGGCACCGATCTCGGCACGCTGAAGATCGGTGCCTGGACCGCGCGGCCGAAGAGCGGCACCTCCGATGTCGATCCCTACTCGCGCGCCACCATCGCGCGCAGCGGCGAGCTGCCGATCGGCACCGGCGACGGCATCGCGTTCTCGGCGACCACAGACGACAAGAACAAGCCGCTCGATGGCCGCTGCGACATCGTGGTCAGCGGCGTGACGCCGGCGGCGCGGTTCTGGACACTGACGCTGTTCGACCGCAAGGGGCACCTTGTCGCCAACACGCTGCAGCGCTACGGCTTCACCAGCCAGGAGATCATGCGCGCCTCCGACGGCACGTTCGAGATCCACATCGCCTCGCGCTCGCGCGCCGGCAACTGGCTGCCGACCGGCGGCATCGAGCGCTACGCCCTGATGCTGCGCCTCTACGACACGCCGGTCGGGGTCGCGACCCGCACCCAGCGCGACGCGCCGATGCCGTCGATCACAACGACGGGCTGCCCATGATCCGCGTGCTGCTCACCATCCTCGCAGGCGTGCTGCTCGGCGGCGTGGTGCATCTCGTCAGCGTGCTGGCGCTGCCGCGCATCGCCTCGCAGGACGCCTATTCGCGGCTGACGCCGATGACCAAGCTCAACGAGGTGACGCAGCTGCCGCTGGCCGACCCGAGCCACTCGCCGATGCCGCTGATGGATCCGGCCTTCGCGGTGGCGATCTGCCGCTACGATCTCTCGACCGGGCCGCTCAAGCTCACCGTGCCGGTCAGCCAGGCCTATACGTCGGTGTCGTTCTACACCCGCAACGAGGTCGCCTATTACGCGATCAACGACCGCTCGGCCGGCAAGAAGGTGATCGAGCTCGACCTGATGACGGAAGCGCAGCACAACGAGCTGCCGGAGGACGAGGAAATCACCGCTGCCGACCGGCTGATCATCGACTCGCCGACCTCAACCGGCCTGATCCTCCTGAAAGCGCTGGCGCCGGAGCCCGGCCTGATGCCGCAGGCGCAGGCCTCGCTCGCCGCCTCCTCCTGCAAGGTGCAGACCGAGCCGGTCGCGGCCAAGCAGGAGGCGCCGCCGCCGCTGCCTGTGCCGGCCCCGCCGCCTGCGGCACGCAAGCGCTAGCTCGCGGCGAGCGCGTGCCCGCCGCAGCGGCAGGTCTCGTAGTCGACGGGATCGTGGCTGTTGACGATCGTCACATCAGCGCCATGCGCCGCCTTCAATTGCCGCAGCCGCTCCTGGTTCTGGATGCGCATCGCGCGATCCATGTCCGCCCGGCGCTGGAACATGCCGAGCACCAGCGGGATCCGCGGCCTGGCATCGAGCTGCGCGTGGTGGAAATAGGCGTCGCCGGCGTGCAGCAGCCACCTGTCCTTGTCGCGCACCGCGATCCCGCAATGGCCGAGCGTGTGGCCCGGCAACGGGATCATCAGAATGTCCGGCTCGCGGTCGCCGAGCGCGCGCACGCTCTTGAAGCCGAACCAGTCCTCGCCGCCGGCACCATAGAACGTCCAGTCCGGCCCGTGCTGCCACTGCGCCGTGATGTAGCGCCCCTGCGGCGGCGTGACCTGATGCGTCACCGCCATGTCGTACTCCTTGCGATGGACGTGCACCCTGGCCTTCGGAAAGTCCGGCACGCCGCCGGCGTGATCGCGATCGAGATGCGTCAGCAGCACATGGCGCACATCGCCCGGCGAGAAGCCGAGCGCCTTGACCTGCCGCACCGCCGTCTCGGCCGGATCGAGCCGCGGCGTCGTCTGCCGCACCCATTTGCGTCCGAGCCGCGGCGGGTCGCCGATGTCGTCGAGCCCGATCCCGGTGTCGACCAGCACGAGGCCGTCATTGCTCTCGACCAGCAGGCAATGACAGACCATCCGCGCCCGCTGGAAGATGCTGCCGCTGCCGTTCACGAGCCGCTTTCCGATCGGGCACATCGTGCCGGTGTTGAGATGGTGGATGCGCATGACAGGTCCTCCGCTGTAACGGGCGCAGACTTGCCACTCGCGTTTCCATAGGTAAAATATTGTCTTTCTATCTCTGTGATAGGATATACCTATGGATATCCGCGAACTCCGCTACTTCGCCGCGGTCTACCGCCAGCGCAACCTGACCGCCGCGGCGAAGCGCTGCTTCATCTCGCAGCCGTCGATCTCGGCGGCGATCACCAATCTCGAAGCCGAGCTCGGCACCACGCTGTTCATCCGGCACAAGAAGGGCATGGCCCCGACCGCCTCAGCCGCGCAGTTTCACGGCATCGCCCGCAGGATCATCGACGAGGCGGACGCGGCGCGAAATCTCTTCCGCAAGCCCGCGACGCAGCAGGCGCTGACGCTCGGCCTGTTGCGGACGCTCGATCAGGCCCGGACCATCGCGTTGCTGAAGCCGTTGACCGGCAATACCGATCTTGCGCTCCGGCTGGTCGGCGCCAGCGAGAAGGCCGACGCGCGGATCGTCGCCAAGACCATGGTCGGCGCCGGCGAGCACTTCATCCCGCTGTGGAGCGAGCGCTATGTCGCGGCTCTGCCGCCCTCGCATCCCCTGACGCTGAAGGAGACGCTGCGGACCACCGACTTCGCCGGCGTTCCGATGATCGATCGCTGCCATTGCGAGCAGCAGGAATTCTTCAAGCGCACGTCACCGCCGCGCAAGCCGGTGGCGATCGCGGAATCCGAGGAATGGGCGATGGCGCTGGTCGCAGCTGGGGTCGGCGTCGCGATCGTCCCCGAGGGCGTGGCGCGCGGCAATCCTGATGTCGCAATGCGCGCGATCGATATCGACGTGACGCGCCAGGTCGGCCTCGCCTACCCCTCGGCCCACCCGCCCTCCGATGCGCTGAAGGCATTCATTGCGAGCTTGCCACGGCAAGCCAACAGTCGCCGGGTCAAATCGACGGCGAAGAAAACGAAGCGCGCCTAGACTAGCCCTTCGTCACCACGGCCTGGCCTGTCACCGGCGCGGATATGAGCGGCGCATTGGCGGTGAGCCGGGCGAGCTCGTTGATCTGGCGTTCGGCGTCGGCGGCCATGCCGTCGGGCGCCTGGATCACCAGTCGCTCCAGCGCCCAGCGATAGGACGAGATCCGCCGCTCCAGGGCCTGCTGGACCCATTGCACGATCAGCGTGTTCTCTTCCATCCGCGCCACCGCATCAGCCCGCTCGCGCGGCGACACGTCGGCGATCATGTGGAGGCTGGCATTGCGCTTGCGATCGAGCTCGATCACCTGGAGCGCGGTGGCGAAGAACGGCTCGAAGCGGGTGATGTCGTCGCGCACCTCGTCGATCAGCAGCGAATAGCGCGAGGCGAATGAGCGATGCGGCTCATCGATCAAATTGCGGCCATAGGCGGTGCGATCGAACACGACCCTCTGCCGCCACGGCGATGGCAGCGGCTGGTAGTCGCCGAATACGCTCTTCCATGCCGGACGCGACAGCGGCGGCTCGATGAACTGATAGGCGAGGTCGCGCAGCTGACGTTCGTGTTCGGTGAGCTGGAATTGCGAAGCGTTCTTGCCGATGCTGCCGGTCGCCTCGGCACCGATCCAGCGATGCATATCGTCGTTGCGGAAATCGGCGCGGGTGCGGCCGAAATCGCCGCCGCTGCAGCCGGCGAGCGCCGAGCCTGCCAGCAGCAGGATCAGCGCCGGGAGTGACCGCCGCGCGACGGTCCGCTGCACAAGCTCCGGCATTGCCCGATGTCCGCGATCAGGAGCGGCGTCGGCGACGGCGGCCCTGCGCAGTGCCCTGCTCCGGTCCGCGACCACCGCCGGTCTCCTCCGTCGTTCGCTCGATCCGGACGACGGGAAGGATCAGTACGGTCCCCATGCCTTCGCCGGCAGCACCGGCCATGCCCGGCCGCCGTGCAGCCGCATCCGCCGGAAACTCAACGATGGTGCCCATGTTCCGTTCTCTCTGGCCCCGCACGGACATGATTTGCCCCGCGCACGCCGAGTTAAGAACGCGCATGGTTAATGACATCTTAAGCCGCCGGTACGGACGGTTACGGATATGGCGCTGTGCCTTAATAGACACGCGCAAATTCGAGCATTCACCTTCACGGCTTGTTTTCCTTAACTGCCTCTTAAAACAGCCTGCGTAGGCTCGCTGCCACAAGGCTTTCAAACCGAAGTTCACTGGCAAGTCGCGTACGCCCGAGATGAGCGCAGCTCCGCTATTTCCTGGTTTCGATGGGCTGATGACGCTCTCCCGTCGCGAGGGCGTCGACATCCGCCCGACGCTGCTGCGCGTCCTGACCGACCTCTATGTGCAGGCGAGCGCCCACTCCGCCGATGAAGAGCGCCAGTTCGTCGAGTTGACGACGCGCCTGATCGACGAGGTCGACGACGCGACGCGTGCCGCGGTCCGCGCGCGGCTTGCGATCTATCCGGCGACGCCCGCGCGGATCGTGGACAAGCTCGGGCTGCGCCGCGTCGGTCCCGACCAGCCGATGCCGGCGGCCACGCCAATTCCCGCGCCCGCCCCGTCAGCGCTGCCGGCCAAGGTCCCGACCGAAGCCGAGCTGCGGATGGCCGCGAGCCTTGCCATGCGGCCAAACGATGCCGCCGAAATCTCCGACATGTTCTTTGCCGCCAGCACGAGGGAGCGCGCGCAGATCCTGCACAATCTGCAGGAGACGCCGCTGAAGGCCGCGGCGCGGATCCCGGCCGCGCGCGCCGCGCGCGCGATCCATATCCTGGAGATGGCAGCGTTTGCCGAGGACCTCGATAACTTCACGCTCGAACTCGGCGAGGCGCTGATCCTGCCGTCGCGGATCGCCGCGGACGTCGTCAACGATCCCGGCGGCGAGCCGCTCGCCTGCGCGATGCGGGCGCTTGACGTGTCGAGCGCCGCGTTCCAGCGGATCCTGATGTTCCTCAATCCGGAAGCCGGCTCCTCGGTCAACTACGTCTATCGGCTGTCGCGGCTCTACGATCGCCTGAGCGAGCGCTCGGCGTTGGTGATGCTGGCGGCGTGGCGCGGCTCGACCATGGCGGTGGCCCGCGCCAGGTATCGCTCGTCGCTCTATGACGATGAGCGTCATCGCGTGCGCGCGACGGCGTCGCAGACGCGCCCCGCGTTGCAGCCCGGCAGCGCGCCCGCCATTCGCAACCAGAAGTCCGGAAGCTAGTTTTTCGCCAGATCAAGAAAGTGCCGCCCGGCACGGTCCTCGGTCTCGACGATCCAGGCATCGGGATCAAAGCGGAGCTCCTTGGTCAAGCGCTCCTCGACAGACGGCTCGGATACCGGCTGTGGTGCCATCGGCACGAACAGCCGCTCGACCGGACGGCTGTCGTCATAGACCGTCTGCGGCGCCGGCGCATACAGCATCGCGTTGCCGTCCATCAACGCCACCTTGACGAACACGGCGCCGGCTTCCTCAGCGCCCTTCTTGCGGACTGCGCCGAACACGCCCTCGGTCTGGCAGCGGCGCAGATACGCCGCGACCCAAATGCTTGTTTTCAATCGCATGCGCCGAGCTATAGGCCAGCGGCGCGGTCACGTCCAATTGTCACAGATGTCGTCACGCCGCGGCGGGTTGACCGAACCAATCGTCACCAATATCCTTGCATCTGCGGTGCAAGCCGCGCCCGGGTCCACGGGAAGGGTTGAACCCACTTGCACCAATTGAGCGGCCAACCAAGCCTTTGTGCAGCCGGTTTTGTGGACCATCGGCGATGATGCACGGAGGTTTCCATGGACCGATCGCCCGGGCGATTGAATCTCGATCATCTGAAGAAGCAGGCCAAGGAGCTCATTCGCCTTTATCGGCGGCAGGCGCCAGAGGCCTACGCGCGTTTCCGGCATGCGCTTCCGGCTGCGGCCGGGCGCAGCGACGCTCAAATCGCCGCGCTCAATCTGCGGCTGCACGATGCGCAGTCCTGCGTGGCGCGCGATCTCGGCTTCGCCTCCTGGCCGGACCTGCGGCGCTATGTCGACGCACAATTGCCGTCCGGTAAAAGCAAGGCCGATCGCGTGCGGCGATGGCTGCAGCTGGTCTATGCCGCGGACGTCGCCGGCACCACCGACCGCGCCAATCCGCGCGTTGCGGCGCGGATGCTCACCGAGGATTCCAGTCTTGTCGCCGACGATCCCTATCTCGCCTGCGCCATCGGTGACGAGGAGACAGTGCAACGCACCGCCAACGACGATCCCACATGGGTCAACCGTGCCGGCGGTCCGTTCAAACTGCCGCCGCTGGTCGCCGTGACGCATTCCAGCCTGCTGCAGATTCCGGAATTTGAAGCGCGGCTGCATCGCTGCGCACGCCTGCTGCTGCAGGCCGGCGCCGATCCCGACCAGCACATCAGCAGCCGCTGGCCGCCCGGAACGCTCGACGCACCCGATGACAGCAATCCGCTGTCAGCGCTGTACGGCGCCGCCGGCCGCAACCACGATCTCGAACTGACCAAACTGTTGCTCGAAGCGGGCGCCAATCCGAACGACAATGAATCGCTCTACCACTCGCTCGAAGGCTCGGTGACGACTGGCCTGCTGCTCGAGCATGGCGCACGGATCGCCGGCACCAACGCGATGTACAAGGTGCTCGATGACGAGAACGTGGCGGCGCTCGACCTGCTGCTGCGGCACGGCGGCAATCCAAACGAACCCGCCGGCAACGCGCCGCTGACCGAATGCGGCTCGCCGTTGCTGTGGGCGATCCGCCGGCGGCGGTCGCGAACCTGCATCGCGATACTGCTCGACGCCGGCGCGGATCCGCGCATCACGACACCAGGCGGGCTCAGCGCCTACAGGTACGCGCTGCAATTCGGACTGACCGAGGTCGCCGAGTTGCTCCGCGAGCGTACCGGCGACGAGACGCTTGCCGATGATGAGCGGTTCGTCGCGGCGTGCAGCAGCGGTGACGAGAGCGAGGCGCGGCGAATCCAGGCCGGTCGGCCCGATCTTCCAGGTTCACTTTCACCGCGGCAATTGCGGTTGCTCCCGGAGCTCGCCGCGGCAGGCGGCGACGATGCGGTGCGGCTGATGGTCGAGCTCGGCTGGCCGATCACGGTGCGCGGCGGCGATTGGGATGCGTCGGCACTCAATCACGCGGTGTTCCGCGGCAATGCCGGCCTGACGCGATTCCTGCTCGAGCACGGCGCGGAGTGGACCGAGCAGCACGGCTTCGGCGACAACGTGTCCGGCTCCTTGTCATGGGCCTCCTGCAACGAGCCGGTCAGGGGCGGCGACTGGGTGGCCTGCGCGCAGGCCCTGCTCGATCACGGCATGCCGCGCGCTATTCCGGATCGCGACGATCCGGAATGGGTGCTGGTGGCCGGCCGCAGGAAGCTGTTCTCCGACGAGGTCAGGGACGTTCTGCTGGGCGATGCGCCTTAACTCGTCATGGCCGGGCTTGTCCCGGCCATCCACGTCTTGGCTGCAACAAGTCTCAAAGACGTCAATGCCCGGGACAAGCCCGGGCATGACGAATACATATTCAATGCCTTCGCAGAGAGACTACTCGATCGAATGGCCGATCATCGCGCCGAGCTCGCGCACCAAGCGATCGGACATCTGTCCGGTCACCGGCAGCTTGCGGGCGCGCTCGAACTTCGCGATCGCGTGCTGGGTGTCGGCGCCGATCGTGCCGGTCGGCTTGAGCTGGCCGTAGCCATACTCGGTCAGTGTACGCTGGACCGCGGCGATGCGTTTTCCGGCCGGGCTCAGATGCTGTGTCGGAATCGACGCCGGCGGACGAATGACGCTGGACGGCGCGGCGGCCGGGGACGGTGCTGCGGCCGGCGGCGCAGTGGTCGATTTCAGCACCAGATTGGCCATCGGATCGACCGGCTTGGCCTCGACCTTGGGTTCTGCCGGCTTGGCTTCGACGGACCTGGTCTCGGCCGGCTTGGTCTCCACCGGCTTCACGTCGACGGGCTCGGCCGATCGGGCAGCCGCCTCGGCCGGACGCGGGCGCGGTATCGGGCTGGTGGCCGCGGCAACCGGGGCCGGCGGCAGCGTCACAACCGAACCGCCGAACATCGGCGACGGATGACGGCCCGCCTGCAGGAACAGCGCATTGATCAGGATCGCAACGATGGCAGACGTCGCCAGCACGCCGGCGACCAGATCCTTCGGACTGTGCAGCAGCAGGCGCAGGACGAGGCCACGTTCCTCCTCGGCCGCGATGGCCACTGCCTTGGCGCCGCGGCGACGGCGCGGCGTTTCATCGTCATCCAAAGTCTGTCTAGGCACTCTTCTTCACCTGATGGGTTTGCTCTTGTAGTCCGGAACGCAGCGCGGGCTTCAGGGTCGAGACATTGCTGGACGGCTCGACGGCGGCGGGCGGGGGTGAACGCCAGCGGCAGCGCGACCGATACAATGGTGCCCTCGCCCACCTTGCTCTCCACATTGATTTCGCCGTGGTGCAGGCCGACCAGCCCCTTCACGATGGAAAGACCAAGACCGGTGCCCTCGTGGCGGCGCTGATAAGTCTTGCCGGCCTGGAAGAACGGATCGCCGATCCGCTTGAGATCATCGGCGGCGATGCCGACGCCAGTGTCCGAGACACGCAGCACCAGCCGCGATCCCTCGACACCGGCCGACACGGTGACCTTGCCGCCGCGCTCGGTGAACTTGATGGCGTTCGAGACCAGATTGAGCACGATCTGCTTGAACGCGCGCGGATCGCCGTTCACGATCGGCAGATCGTCGGGCACGCGGGTGACGAGATCGACGCCGCTCTCGCGCGCCTTCAACGCCACAAGATTGCAGCAATTGAGCAGCGCCGGCCGCGGCGCAAACGGCTCCGGCGAAATCTCGAAATTGCCGGACTCCATCTTCGACATGTCGAGGATGCCGTTGACGACCGACAGCAGATGCTGGCCGGAATCGTTGATCAGCTGCGCGTATTCCTTGCGGCGGGCCACGTCGAGGCCGAGCACGTCTTCCTGCGCGATCATCTCGGAGAAGCCGATGATGGCGTTGAGCGGGGTGCGCAGTTCGTGGCTCATGGTGGCCAGGAAGCGCGTCTTCGACGCATCGGCCTGCTCGGCCACATTGCGCGCCTGTTCGAGCGCCTGCTCCTGCACCTTGCGATCGGTCACGTCGCGGATCACGGCGACGACCTCGGCATCGGCGGCGGCCTGATCGAGCGGGCGGCAGCGCATCTCGGCCCAGATGAATTCGGCGACGGCTTCGCCCCGCGCACCGTCACGGCGCACGCGGAACTCGACGCTGCGGGAGTCACCGCGCGCGGCGTCCGACAGCGCCGTGAGATAGGCCGGGCGATCGGCGACATGAACGCGGTCGAACAGGCCATGGCCCAACAGCCGCGATGCCGGCACGCCGAGCATGTTCTCGGCCGCGGGCGAAATGAAGCGCACCGCGCCGTTGCGGCTGTGCCGCGACAGCACGTCGCTCATGTTATGCGCGAGCAGGCGGTAGCGCTCTTCCTCGACATAGAGCAGCGCCACGCTGGTGCGCGCCAGCGACTCCGCACCGAAGGCGAGCCCGGCGGCGTAGAAGATCGCCGACACGACGCCGAAACCGATCAGCATGCTGTTCGAAGCAACCGTGGGATCGACGACCGGCAGTACATGATAATGGCCGAGCACGCTCAGCAGCGCCGCGCAGATCATCGCCAGCGCGAACGCAAACGCCACCACACGCCGCGAGGCCGACAGCGCCGCCTCGATCGGAATCACGACGAGCCACACGGCGGCGAACGAGGCGATGCCGCCGGTCGTCGCCGCGATCATCATCACGAGACCGGCGAGCGCCAGCGACGACAGCACATGCGCGCCTTCATAGCGGCCGGTGCGCGACAGGAACCACGACAGCAGAATCGGCGCGATCAGCCAGGCGAATGCCGCGACCTCGATCGCCGTCGGCGCACCGCGCATCGCAAGAAAGGCAGGGAACGAGGCAAGCGCCGCCAGGCTGCCGAGCAGCCGCGGCGCCATGAAGGCACGATGGCGCGCACGCGTCAGCGCATCATATTGCGCCGACGGATGCAGCAGCGCATCCAGGCAATCGCGGATCAGACTCAAACTACTCACAGCACTCGCGCTTCGGCTCAATCGTCAACACAGACGCGCCGGAACGCCTCCTTCGTGATTGCAGGTCAACGTGTCAGAGCGAACTTAAGCGAACGCTAAGGCTGGGCGGCGTGCCGCCAAACACCGTGCATTGGAGCGGGTTTGACCCGCTATTCACCGGCCATTTGTCGGGGATGGTGAACGGCTGGTTTCCGGATGCGACATTCTATGGTTTCGAAATGGTGGACGCGGCGAATCCTGCGTATCCGGCGCGCGTCGGCCGCCATCAATCGAAAATTTACGGCGAATCAATTCAGGCGAATTTTCCGCGATTTTTCGGCGGATTTACTTCAATGCAGATACTTCCGATTTATCGACCGATGCTAACCCTCAAGGCCAATAGCGGCATCGACCGCTCAAGAAGCAAGACAAGATAGACGACCGGGATCGCGCCATGTTCTTCCTGCTGCGTTTGGCATTCTGGCTCGGGCTTGTGCTCGTGCTGCTGCCGAGAGACAAAACACCTGAAGCGGACAAGGCGCCGCAGATCAGCGCGTCGGACGCGGTGTCGGCCGCGACCGCGACGATCAACGACATGGGTCAGTTCTGCAAGCGCCAGCCGTCCGCCTGCGAGGTCGGCGGCCAGGCCGCGACCGCAATCGGCCAGCGCGCGACCGACGGGGCGCGCAAGCTCTACCAGATCATCACCGACAAGAAGCCACCCGATCACACCGGCTCGATCGGCCAGGACAATACCGATTCAGCCACCGCGTTCCGCGACACGCTGACCGCAGAGGATCAGTCGATCGAATTCCGCCTGCCGCCGACGCCGTGAGCGGAAACCAAGGCGCTGTCGAGCGAGGCAGGCACCGGTTCGCGTGAAGAAAACGCGTCAAAACAGCCGGGAACCGGTTCCATTTTCATCGCTTTCGCGGCCCGCCTTCCTATATAAGCCGTCAAGGACAGGACGCGAGCCACGATGACGACGATCGACGAAATCAGGGACAATTTTGCGCTGCTGGACGAGTGGGACGACCGTTACCGCTATGTCATCGAGCTCGGCCGCACGCTCGAACCGTTGTCGGAGGCGGAGCACTCGGCCGAGAACAAGGTGCAGGGCTGCGTCAGCCAGGTCTGGCTGTCGAAGCGGATCGAGCGCGATGCCAACGGCGAACCGCGCCTGATCTATATCGGCGACAGCGACGCCCACATCGTGCGCGGCCTGGTCGCGATCGTGCTAACGCTGTTTTCCGGGCAAACGCCCAAGGAAATCCTCGGCACCGACGCGCTCGCGCTGTTCGACGAATTCGGCTTCCGCGACCATCTGACGCCGCAGCGCTCCAACGGCCTGCGCTCGATGGTCGACCGCATCCGCAACGATGCGCGCGAGGCGCTGGCGTCCGCCGCGTAGATCTTTACTTCCGCTTCCGCGCCTGCTGGCCGAGGCCCATCTTCTTGGCGAGCTGCGAGCGCGCCACCGCATAGTTCGGCGCCACCATCGGATAGTCGGCCGGCAGGCCCCATTTGTCGCGATACTGTTCCGGGGTCATGTTGTACTGGGTGCGCAGATGGCGCTTCAGCGACTTGAAGCGCTTGCCGTCCTCGAGGCACACCAGATATTCGGGCGTGATCGACTTCTTCATCGACACCGCAGGCTTGGCCGGCTCGCTCGGCGTGTCGTTGCGTCCGCTCGACACCCGCAGCAAAGCGGAGTGGACCTGGCTGATCAGGTTCGGAATGTCCGAGGCCGGCGTCGGATTGTTGCTGAGATAGGCCGAAACGATGTTGGCGGTCAGCTCGACCGGCGTTTTGCCTGACGTATCGGACATGGCTCAATCTTCCCCGTGCTCTCGGCAGCCCGGCGCCCACCGGACAGTATCCATGCGCAGCAATACATTAATGGAATCGCGTACTACTTTGCGAATATGCACGAATTGCAGCAAATCTGACAACAACGGCCGCGTTTCCGGCTACGGGCCGGCCGCGCGCAAGTATTGGCCCGGATCTTAAGGCCGCTGCTCCAGATGCGACCTGAGCTCGTCGATCGAGGCAAATCGCATCATGCCCTCCGGCATCTGCGCCTCGATTGATCCGTCCGAATAGAGCGAATAGGCCATGCCGTCGACGACGCCGGATTTGAGCACGGTCACCGGCGGCTGCTCCTGCGGCGGCGGCGGATGGCCCGACGACGGCGAGGCGGCGGCGGCCGACTGGGCCTCGCTGAAGGTCGATGGCGTCCGGGGGCCGCGCCGCGGGGCGACGTCGACCGGCCGCGGCCGGTCGGCCTTCGGCCAGGCATCGTCGAAGGTTGCCGACGCCGGTTCGGCCGAACCACCCGGATTCGGACGCAGTTCCGGCGACAACAGATCCGGCGTGAGCGGCTCGGCGGCACGCCCCTGGCTCCGCTCGCGCTCCTTGCGCGAGGAGGAAAACAGCAGATTGCGCCGCTTGGGCGGCGCAGCGCCATCCGCGGGCGCGGCCGCCGGTGCGGGCGGCGGCACCTCGCCTGATGCGCCGCGCGAGGCGATCTCGTCGTGCCAGGGCGGCGCCGCGGGAGCGGATGGCGGGAACGCTGGAGCCAGCGGCGGAGGCGCCGAGACCTTCGGCTCAGGCGGCGGGAACACCGGATCGTCGGGAGTGCCGCGCGGGGAAGTTGCAGACGGCGACCCGGACCGCAGACCCACTGCCACGACGGCATCGAGCCGGTCGCCCATGGCCTGGAGTTCGCGAAGGATGGCGGCAAGGGCCAGAACAATCACGCCGGTACATGCGCCGGTCACGCCTGTTGCGATCAACGTGCCGCCGACGCTGAATTCCTTGTTTGGAATTCCGAGGCCGATCGCCGCCAAGCCCGCCACGACCAGGCCCGCGCCGACGACCAACAGACCAACCTTCATCGAACTAACCCCCGGGAGACCCGACCGAAAATCGGCGCGGGCCACCAACGCCACGATACCGTCATATTGCCCACACCGCCAACCGCCAATTGTAGACAGAGTTCCCTAAAATCCCGCTTAACCAAGCCGCGATGCGTTGCTTCACCGCAGCCGCAGTGGCTGTCGGGCAGCCAGCTCCCGTAGATTTACTGGCTACGAATTGCTGCCAATTTATTGCAACGCATCTGGGAAATTACGCCACAATTACCAATTACTCGGAAACGGAACTGCGCTATGGATGCCGGGGAATGAGGCCCTAAAGCGCCAATCTGGGCCACAGGCACGCCGGTATCACTAGCTATGTCATCGATTACGACGTCTGCCCTCGAGGCGCCTGCGCGGCGCTCGGTGGAGAAGACCTGCGACGATCTCGCTTGCCTCGTCCTCGGCGTGGTCGCCGTGGTCGCCGGCTTGACGTTCCGCGATTACGGTCTGGGCTGGGACGATTACACCCACGCTGAATATGCCGACCTCCTGCTGCGCATGTACGAGTCCGGGTTCAAGGATACCGGCGCGCTGTCGTTTGCCAATCTGTATATGTACGGCGGCGGCTTCGACATGGCCGCGGCCCTGCTGCACAAGATCATTCCGCTCGAACTGTTCGAGACGCGCCGCCTGCTCGGCGCGATCGTCGGCGTCATCGGCCTTGCCGTAACCTGGCGCCTGGCACGCCGCGTCGGCGGCCCGCTGGCGGGATTGGCGGCGCTGCTGCTGCTGGCGCTGTGCCCGACCTTCTACGGCCACATGTTCATGAATCCGAAGGATGCGCCGTTCGCCGTGGCGATGGTGGTCCTGATCATGGGCCTGGTCCGCCTGATCGAGGAATATCCGGCGCCCTCGCCGCGCACCATCCTGATCGTCGGCCTGGGCGCCGGCCTGTCGATCGGCTGCCGCGTGCTTGGCGGGCTCGCATTGATCTACGCCGTGGTCGGCTTCGTCCCGCTCCTGATCGAGGAATTCCGCAAGCAGGGCCCGCGCGAGGCGACCCACCGCTTTGCCCATGTCGTCTATGTGCTGCTGCCGGGACTTGTGCTGGGCTATCTCGTGATGGGCCTGATCTGGCCGTGGTCGATCATGGAGCCCGGACATCCGCTCGAAGCGGTGACCTATTTCTCGCACTTCTTCGAGAAACCGTGGAAGGAGATGTTCGACGGCGCGCTGGTGTCGGTGCCGGACATGCCGTGGTCCTATCTGCCCACCTTGTTCGCGCTGCAGCTTCCCGAAGTGCTGCTGGTGCTGCTGGCAGCCGCCGTCGTCATCACCCTGATGTCGCTGTCGCGCTACGACGTCACCGCGAAGCGCAAGTCGATCATGCTGATGCTGACGCTGGCGGCGACGCTGCCGCTGGTGATCGCGATGGTGAAGCGGCCGGCGCTCTATAACGGCATCCGCCACTTCATCTTCGTGATTCCGCCGATGACGGTGCTGGCCGGCGTCGCATTCGCGCGCGGCATGGACTGGCTCGGCGAGAACCGCCGCGCCTGGCAGCCCGCGGCGCTCGCCATGTTCGCATTCGGCCTCTTGCTGCCGCTCAGCGAAATGATCCGCCTGCATCCGTATCAGTACACGCACTTCAACCACATCGCCGGCACGGTGCGGACCGCGGACAACTTCTTCATGCTGGACTATTGGGGCCTGGCGCTGAAGCAGGCATCCGACGGACTGCGCGAACAGCTGGCGGAGCGGCAGGAAGTGCCGCCGCAGAACCGCAAGTGGAAGGTCGCGGTGTGCGGACCGCAGCGCCCCGCGCAGGTGGCGCTCGGCCCTGATTTCACGATCGGATGGGACAGCAATGCCGCCGACTTCGCGATGACGCTCGGCGAATTCTACTGCAAGGGCCTGGCCGCGCCTGTCATGGTCGAGATCAAGCGCGACGACGTCGTGTTCGCCCGCGTCTACGACATCCGCGGCCGCAGCATCTCGAGCCTGCTGGCGATCCCGGCGCCGTAGCGCATCACGCTGCCCACTGACGATTGCCGTTCGGATCGTGGGCCGCATGCCGACATGACTGTCACGCCGTTACCCTGCCTTGCTGCGGTCCGGCGGCGGCGCTACGCTTGGATCAAGCAATAACGCCATCAATGGAGCAATCGGCCATGTCGCCAGCGGAAGCGCGCCTGAAGGAAGTGCCGTCGGATATGAGTGCGGCGGAATGGGAGCAGCGGATCAATCTTGCTGCCTGCTACCGGCTGGTCGCGCTCTATGGCTGGGACGATCTGGTCGATACCCACATCTCCGCCCGCGTGCCGGGGCCCGAGCATCACTTCCTGATCAACCCCTACGGGCTGATGTTCGACGAGATCACCGCGTCGAGCCTCGTCAAGGTTGACCTCGACGGCAACCAGCTTTCGAAGAGCGACTACAGCATCAACCCGGCCGGCTTCACCATCCATTCGGCGATCCACGAGGTGCGCGAGGACGCCGGCTGCGTGCTCCATCTGCACACTGTCGACGGCACCGCGGTATCGAGCGGCCCCGACGGGCTGCTGCCGCTGAACCAGACCGCGCAGCTCGTCACCCACGACCTCGCCTATCACGACTATGAAGGCATCGCGCTCGATCATGACGAGCGCCCGCGCCTGCAGCGCGATCTCGGCAGCAAGAACCACATGCTGCTGCGCAATCACGGCACCCTGACGGTCGGCCGCTCGGTCGCCTCCGCGTTCGAGCGGATGTATCATCTGGAGCGCGCCTGCTCGATGCAGGTGGCGACCCGCGCGCTCGGACCGATCGCCTATCCGGTCGACCAGCATGCGATCGACAAGAACACCGAGCTGCTCTCCAACCCGGACCGCGCCGAGCTGCGCTCGACCCAGCTGGTCTGGCCGCCGCTGCTGCGCAAGCTCGACCGGGTCAATCCCGGCTACCGTGATTGAAATTTCACAATCTTCGGGTAGGCTATCGGCCAACATCCTCTGCACTACCGAATCAAACGCCGCCCAATTCCGGGCGGCGTTTTTACGTGAATTGCCGTTGCGCTATTTGGCGTCGCCGAACGCCGCCAGGATCCGCGCCCAGGAGCGGATGCCCTTGTGGTAGCTCTTGAGGTCGTACTTCTCGTTCGGCGAATGGATGTTGTCGTCGTCGAGCCCGAAGCCGATCAGCACGCTGTCGAGGCCGAGCGTGTGCTTGAAATCGGCAACGATCGGGATCGAGGCGCCGGAGCCGATCAGCAGCGCCTCCTTGCCCCATTCGTCGGTCAGCGCACGGCGCGCGGCTGCCAGCGGCTTCATGTTCCAGTCGAGCGCGATCGCCGGCGCGCTGGAATGGTCGGTGAACTCGGCCTTGCAGTCGGCCGGCAGGCGCGCCTTCACATAGTCGCGGAACGCCTTTCGGATCTTCTCGGGATCCTGTCCCTCGACCAGGCGGAACGAGACCTTCGCTGACGCCTCGGCCGCGATCACCGTCTTGGAGCCCTCGCCGGTATAGCCGCCGACGATGCCGTTGATGTCGCAGGTCGGGCGCGAGGAGACCTGCTCGATCAGGAGCCGGTCCTTTTCGCCGGCGGGCACCGAGAGGCCGATCGGCTTGAGAAAGCTCTCCGGCGTCAGATTGAGCTGCTTCCACTGGGCCAGAATATCCGGCGGCAAATCCTTCACGCCGTCATAGAAACCGGGGATGGTGATGTGGCCGTTCTCGTCATGCAGGCCGCCGAGGATCCGCGTCAGCACGCGGATCGGGTTCTGCGCGCCGCCGCCGAACACGCCGGAATGCAGGTCGCGATTGGCGGCCTTGATCTTGACCTCGTCATAGACCAGGCCGCGCAATGAGGTGGTGATCGCCGGCGTATTCGGGTCCCACATGCCGGTGTCGCAGACCAGCGCGAAGTCGGCCTTGAGGTCGTCCTTGTTCGCCTCGAGGAACGGCACGAAATTCTTCGAACCGATCTCCTCTTCACCCTCGATGACGATCGTGATGTCGACCGGCAGCGATCCCGTCACCGTCTTCCAGGCACGGCACGCCTCGACGAAGGTCATCAACTGTCCCTTGTCGTCCTCGGCGCCGCGCGCGACGATAATCTTGCGCCCGTCGGCATGGTCGGTCACGACAGGCTCGAACGGCGGACGGTGCCAGAGATTCAACGGATCGACCGGCTGCACGTCGTAGTGGCCGTAGAACAGCACATGCGGGCGTCCGTCGCTCGAGCCGTTCAGCTTGCCGACCACGGCCGGATGGCCGGCGGTTGGCCGCACTTCGGTCTTGAAGCCGAGGGTTGCGATGTCCTTGGCGAGATGATCGGCAGCCGCCTTGCAGTCATCAGCGAAGGCCGGATCGGCCGAGATCGATTTGATCCGCAGCAGCGTGAACAGCCGCTCGAGACTGTTGTCGAAATCGGCGTCGATGCGGTCGAGGACGGGCTGCAGCTTGGCGTTGGACATCGCGGATATCCTTTTTGTTGGACGTTGCGCCAGGTTGTAGCGCGCCGGCCGCGGGAGGCAAAGCCGGTCTCCCGCTTCGGCCGACCGGCGCGGTGCTATCTGCGCAGCAATCCGCCGAGCGCGCCGCGCACCAGCGCCCGGCCGATCGAGCCGCCAACCGAACCGCCGAGCGATTTGCCGAGATCGGCGGCCACGCCGCCGATCACCTTGTCGGTCACCGAGCGCGTGACGCTGCGCGCGATCACCTGTCCGGTCGACATGCGGCCGCGCTTGACGTTGGTGCCGAAGATCGTGGACGCGATCGAACCGAGCTGGCCGAGGATGCCGCCACCCTCGCCGCCAGCGCTGCCGTCCGCCGGCGCCGCCGTCCCGGCGAGCCGCTTCTGGATGATCTCGTAGGCGGATTCGGCATCGACCGCGGTGTCGTATTTGCCCTTGACCGGGCTCGCATCCATGATCGCCTTGCGCTCCTCCGGCGTGATCGGCCCGATCCGCGCCGACGGCGGGCGCACCATGACGCGCTCGACCATCGACGGCGTGCCGCCGCCCTCGAGGAACGACACCAGCGCCTCGCCCTTGCCGAGCTCCATGATCACCCGCGCGGTGTCGAGCTTCGGATTGGGCCGGAAGGTCTGTGCGGCCGCGGCAACCGCCTTCTGGTCGCGCGGCGTGAAGGCGCGCAGCGCGTGCTGCACGCGGTTGCCGAGCTGCGCCAGCACCTTGTCCGGCACGTCGATCGGATTCTGCGTAACGAAATAGACGCCGACGCCCTTGGAGCGGATCAGCCGCACCACCTGCTCGATCTTGTCCATCAGCGCCTTCGGCGCGTCGGTGAACAAGAGATGCGCCTCGTCGAAGAAGAACACCAGCTTCGGCTTCGGCAGGTCGCCGGCCTCCGGCAATTCCTCGAACAATTCCGAAAGCATCCAGAGCAGGAAGGTGGCGTAAAGCCGCGGGCTCTGCATCAGCTTGTCGGCGACCAGGATATTGACGATGCCGCGGCCGTCGCGGTCGGTCCGCATGAAATCCTTCAGCGTCAGCGCCGGCTCGCCAAAGAACTTGGCGCCGCCCTGGTTCTCGAGCACCAGGAGCTGACGCTGGATCGTTCCGACGGTCGCCTTGGACACATTGCCGTAGCCTTGCGCGGCCTTACGGATCGGCGCCAGCGGATCCTCCTCGTCGTCGGCAGCCTTCTTGCTGCCGTCCGGGGCGATCGCATCCAGCAGCGCCCGCAGGTCCTTCATGTCGATCAACGTGAGGCCGTTCTCATCGGCGACACGGAAGGCAACATTGAGCACGCCCTCCTGCACGTCGTTCAGATCGAGCATCCGCGAGAGCAACAGCGGTCCCATCTCGGTGACGGTGGCGCGCACCGGATGGCCCTGCTCGCCGAACACGTCCCAGAATACGGTCGAGAACTGATCCGGCTGGAAGGTCAGGCCCATCTCCTTGGCGCGCTTCAGGATAAAGTCCTTAGCCTCGCCGACTTCGGAGATACCGGAAAGATCGCCCTTGATGTCGGCTGCGAAAACCGGAACGCCGGCGCGCGCAAATCCTTCAGCCATGACCTGTAGCGTGACGGTCTTGCCGGTTCCGGTCGCACCGGTCACAAGGCCGTGGCGGTTGGCCAGTGCAAGCGTCAGCCAGGCTGTTTCCTCGCCCTTGCCGATAAAGATTTTCTCATCGGTATCGGCCAACTTGGTGTCGGACGTCGCCATCGCTTCGCCTCTTAACGCGATTTTAAATCGGCTCGATCCATTCGAACCGATGACATCATATTGCATCTTGCAGGTCGATTGAAACCATCGGCGCGCACTGATGTATATTGTCGCTGCACCAGTTCCTCATACTTTATTCCCGGCCAAGATTCCGGGCCAAGTGACGAAAGGCATTGCGCATTGCGACAAGATGGTGTGAATCCGCCGCTCAATCTTGCAGAGGTGCAACACTCCCGACGCGATCGAAAAAGAAAACGAACTGAAATGCGCGGATCGCTTGTATTTCGTGACACAGGCGCTCAAGATAAATCTTCAAGAATGATCCGGCAAAAACCGGTTGAGGCGGGGCAATATGGACGAATTGGTTGGGCAGCTGGCCGCGAAGGCCGGCATCGACGGTGCTGTCGCTGAAAAAACCATCGGCATCGTTCTGGGTTTCCTCCGTAACGAGGGACCTTCCGACAAAGTTCAGGCTCTGATCGACCAAATCCCCGGCGCCGAAGCGGCAATCGCCGCCTCCAACAACAGCGGTGGTCTATCGCGGTTGATGGGTGGCGGTCTGATGGCTGTCGGCACCCGGCTGATGGCGCTTGGATTGAGCATGAGTGAGATTCAGAACGTCGCGCGTGAACTTTTCAGGTTCGGCCGCGACAAAATCGGAGCGGATCAAATGGGCGAGATCATCTCGGGGACGCCGGGCCTCAGCCAGTTTGCCTGAAGCATTCTCCCAAAACGCATTGCACGTGCGCTCCCTTCTACCTGCATACGAGTATCATGACATACCCCCTCTCCGAGATCGAAGGCCTGTCCGCCTATTGCGCCACCAAACTGAAATCGCAGGGTATCCGCACGACCGACGCACTGCTTGAAGCCGCCCGCACCGTCAAGGGACGCAAGGCGCTCGCCGCCAAGACCGGGATCAGCGAACAACAATTGCTCGAATGGGCCAACATCTCCGACTACATGCGGATTCCCGGCATGGGCAAGGCGAAGGTCGGCCTGGTCCGCGCCGCCGGCGTCACCACCGTGCGCGAGCTCGCGCACCGCAACCCGTCGCGGCTCGCGCAGAGCATGAAGGACGCCAATGTGCGGCGTAAGCTCGTCCGCGTGATGCCGTCGGAGAAGTCGGTCGAGCTGCTGATCGAAGAGGCACGCAAGCTGCCTCCCAAGATCACCTATTAGCCTGTCTTAACGGCATTCGGCCGCCGGCCGCGTCACCCGCCATCGCCGCACCTTGACTTGCCGCTGCGGTCAGCGCAAAGCCACCGCATGATGGCGAGCAAGCCCATAGCATCGACGGTGACCGGCCCGGCCGTATCGGCGCTGCTGCCGGCGCTGTTGTCGCGGCCCTATCCGGCCGTGATGGGCATCCTGAACGTGACGCCGGACTCGTTCTCCGACGGCGGCCAGTTCGCCGCACCCGAAGAGGCGCTGGCGCAGGCCCGCAAACTGGTCGCCGAGGGCGCCGATATCATCGACATTGGCGCGGAATCCACCCGTCCCTACGGCTCGCAGCCGATCACCGCCGAGGCCGAGATGGCGCGGCTGAAGCCCGTGCTTGCCGACGTGATCGCGCTTGGCGTGCCGGTCTCGATCGACAGCATGAAATCGGAGGTCGTGGCCTGGGCGCTCGACCAGGGCGCTGTCATCGCCAACGACGTCTGGGGCCTGCAGCGCGATGCCGGCATGGCGCCGCTGGTCGCCGCACGCGGCGTGCCCGTGATTATCATGCACAATCGCGAGCAGGCCGATCCGGCGATCGACATCATGCAGGACATCGCCGCCTTCTTCGAGCGCTCACTCGCGATCGCCGCAACCGCCGGCATTTCGCCCGACCGGATCGTGCTCGATCCCGGCATCGGCTTCGGCAAGACCCCGGAGCAGAGCATGATCGCGCTGGCGCGGCTTGCCGAGCTCGACGCGTTCCACCTGCCGCTGCTGGTCGGCGCCTCGCGCAAGCGCTTCATCAGCACGGTCGCGCCGTCGGAGCCGCAACAGCGGATCGGCGGCTCGATCGCGGCGCATCTGATCGCCGCGCAGAATGGCGCCCGTATCATCCGCGCGCATGACGTCGCCGAAACCGTTCAGGCGCTGCGCGTGGCCGCAGCAATCGAGGGACAGCAATGACCGATACGATCTTCATCACCGGGATCGTCATCCATGCCCGTCATGGCGTGATGGAACATGAAACGGAGGTCGGGCAGCGCTTCGTCATCGATCTCGAGCTCTATACCGACCTCTCGGAATCCTCGCGCACCGACCGCCTTTCAGATACGGTCTCCTATTCCAACGTGGTGGCGACCGCGACATCGGCATTCAAGAACACCAACTACAAGCTGCTGGAGCGCGCCGCCGGCGCGGTGGCCGAGGACATCCTGGCGAGCTTCCCGCGCATCCGGGCGGTCAAGGTCACGGTGCACAAGCCGCACGCGCCGATCGCCGCGATCTTCGACGATGTCGGCGTCGTGCTGACCCGCTCGCGCCATCAACCGCCCCAGGGTTGAACGCAGATGGCTGACGTCCTGATCGCCCTCGGCGGCAATGTCGGCGACGTCCGCACCACGTTTCGCAAGGCGATCGCCAATATCTGCGGCATGACCCAGGCCGCGCTTATCGCACGCTCGTCGGATTATTCGACGCCGCCCTGGGGCGAGCAGCAGCAGGACAGCTTCATCAACGCCTGCATCGAGATCGAGACCAGTCTCGATCCGCATGCGCTGCTGTTCACGCTGCACAAGATCGAAGCCAAATTCGGCCGCGACCGTGCCAATGAGCAGCGCTGGGGGCCGCGCACCCTCGACCTCGACCTGATCGCCTATGACGACGTCACACTGAACAAGCCGGAACTGACGCTGCCGCACCCGCGTTTGTTCGAACGCGCCTTCGTCTTGGTGCCGCTCGCCGAGATCGTTCCTGACCGCGTCATCGCCGGGCGCCGCGTCGCCGATGCGCTGGCGAAGGTCTCTACAGACGGTATTTTCCGTCTAGCGGACCTCGATTAAAGCGAAACCACCGCAAACAACCGTTTGGCTTGGCCGCCCGCCCGTGGCAATTTCCGGCCAAATCAAGGGGCCCCGCGCGGGGCCGGTGAAGGACGATTTGGGCGGATGACGACCTCGACTGACGATTTGGCTCTGGCTTCGGATTTTCGACCTGCGACCTATGACGACTGGCGCAAGCTGGTCGACGGCGTGCTGAAGGGCGCCCCGTTCGAGAAGCTGGTCGGCAAGACCTATGACGGCCTGAAGATCGATCCGATCTACCGCCGCGCCGCCAATTCAAGCCCGCTTGCCGGCCGCGCCGCCGCTGCACCCTGGCAGATCCTGCAGCGGGTCGATCATCCCGATGCCGCACAGGCCAATGCGCAAGCGCTGCAGGATCTTGAGAACGGGGCGACCGGCCTCGAATTCGAGTTCGCCGGGGGTCCCGGTGCGCGCGGCTTCGGTCTTGCCGACGCCAGCAAGAAGACGCTGGCGCGCGCCTGCGGCGGCGTCCATCTCGATGCCGGCATCATGATCGCGCTCAATCCGGTGATCGGCCGCGAGAACGCCGGCGAGACCTTTGCCGACATGGTCGAGGCCCGCAAGCTCGACCCGGCCAAGCTCGATCTGCATTTCAATTACCAGGCGCTCAGCACCATGGCCGTGCGCGGTGCTGCGGCCATCGCCTGGCCCGACTACGAAAAGTCGTTCGGCCAGGTCGTCAATGGCCTCATCAAGCGCGGCTTCAAGGGGCCGTTCGTGCTGGCCGACGGCCGGCCGGTCCATGATGCCGGCGGCTCCGAGGTGCAGGAACTCGCGTTCACGCTCGCGCTTGGCCTCGCCTATCTGCGCATGCTGGAGGGCGCCGGCATCGAGCTCGACGCGGCGCGCGCGGCGATCTCGTTCCGCCTCAGCGCCGACGCCGACCAGTTCCTGACGATGGCGAAATTTCGCGCGCTGCGGCTGCTGTGGGCACGTGTCGAGCAAGCCTGCGGACTTGCGCCGAAGCCGATCTTCGTCAACGCGCAAACCGCCTGGCGGATGCTGACCCAGCGCGATCCCAATGTGAACATGCTGCGCGCGACGATCGCGACCTTTGCGGCCGGGCTCGGCGGCGCCAATGCGATCACAGTGCTGCCGCACACGCTGGCGCTCGGCCTGCCTGATGACTTCGCCCGGCGCGTGGCGCGCAACACGCAACTCGTGCTGCTCGATGAGTCCAACCTCGCCAAGGTCTCCGATCCCGCGGCCGGCGCCGGCGGCATCGAGACGCTGACCTCGCAGCTCTGCGAGGCGGCGTGGACGCTGTTCCAGGAGATCGAGAAGGCCGGCGGCATCTTCGCCGCACTCGAGCAGGGACTGCTGCAAAACAAGGTCACCGCGACGCGATTGCTGCGCGAGACCAATGTGGCGAAGCGCCGCGACGTGCTGACCGGCGCCAGCGAATTTCCGGATCTGCGCGAGGCCGCCCCCGCGGTGCTGGATGTGAAACCATCAGCGCCGGCGTCCCTCGCCGGCGCCAAGGTGAAGTTCGACGCCCTCGCGCCGATGCGGCTTGCCGAACCGTTCGAGGCGCTGCGCGACAAGTCGGATGCCGCGCTGAAGGCGCATGGCGCACGGCCGAAGATATTCCTGGCCAATCTCGGCACCGCCGCGGACTTCACGGCCCGCGCGACCTTCGCCAAGAGTTTCTTCGAAACCGGCGGGATCGAGGCTATCGACAGCGAGGGTTTTGCCGACGCGGCGGCGCTGGCCGCGGCCTACAAGGCCTCGGGCGCTACGCTGGCGTGCATTTGTTCCTCAGATAAGGTCTATGCCGCCAGCGCCAGTGAGGCCGCCAGGGCCCTTCAAGGCGCCGGTGCAAGGCATATCTATCTGGCAGGGCGGCCCGGCGACCAGGAAGCGGCGCTGCGGGCGGCCGGCATCGGCGAGTTCGTCTTCGCCGGCGGTGATGCGCTGGCGACATTGCGCGACGCCTATCGGCGGATGGAGCAGACATGAGCGCAGAGGCACCATCGACACCCGTTCTGACCGGCGGCTGCCAGTGCGGCGCCGTCCGATTTGCCGTCTCGGCGGCACCGACCCGGATCAGCATCTGCCACTGCCGGATGTGCCAGAAAGCGTCCGGGGCGCCATTTGCCTCTTTCGCCGACATCGATCGCAACGACTTCAGATGGACCCGCGGCAAGCCCGCCGCGTTCAGATCCTCCTCGATCGCCGAGCGCGACTTCTGCGCCGCCTGCGGAACGCCCCTGAGCTTCCGCCGCATCGACGGGCCCCGCATCGAGATCATGACCGGCGCCTTCGACCGGCCCGACCGGGTGATACCGACGCAACAATTCGGAACCGAGTCCCGCCACGGCTGGGTGGTCGGCATCGCCAACCTGCCGAGCCAGACCACGATGCAGAATTACGGACCGGACAAGATGGCGACCATCGTCAGCCATCAGCATCCGGACCACGATTGAGTTAGAAGCTACAGCGATTGATCGAACGCAATCGCCAGTTTGAGGAAGCCCAGGGATGACCCGCATTCCCAATTTCGCCGATGTCGCCTTCCAGCCCGTGGCCAGTACGGCCCCGGCTGCGAGCGCCGAGCCGTGGCTGACGCCCGAGGGCATCCCGGTGAAATCCGTCTACGGCGAGGCCGATCTCGAAGGCATCGACTTCCTCGAGACCTGGCCGGGCATCGCGCCCTATCTGCGCGGCCCCTACCCGACCATGTATGTCAACCAGCCCTGGACCATCCGGCAATATGCCGGCTTCTCCACGGCAGAGGACTCCAACGCGTTCTATCGCCGTAACCTCGCGGCCGGACAGAAGGGCCTGTCGGTCGCCTTCGACCTCGCCACCCATCGCGGCTATGACTCGGATCATCCGCGCGTCTCCGGCGACGTCGGCATGGCCGGCGTTGCGATCGATTCCATCTACGACATGCGCACGCTGTTCGCCGGCATCCCGCTCGACCAGATGAGCGTGTCGATGACCATGAACGGCGCGGTGCTGCCGATCCTCGCGCTGTTCGTCGCGGCTGCCGAGGAACAGGGCGTGCCGCCGGAGAAACTGTCGGGCACCATTCAGAACGACATTCTGAAAGAGTTCATGGTGCGCAACACCTACATCTATCCACCTAGCCCCTCGATGCGGATCATCTCCGACATCTTCGCCTACACCTCGCAGCGGATGCCGAAATACAATTCCATTTCCATTTCCGGCTACCACATGCAGGAAGCCGGCGCGACGCAGGACCTCGAGCTCGCCTATACCTTGGCCGACGGCGTCGAATATCTGCGCGCCGGGCTTGCCGCGGGCCTCGACGTCGATCGTTTTGCCCCCCGCCTCTCTTTCTTCTGGGCGATCGGCATGAACTTCTTCATGGAAGTCGCCAAGATGCGCGCCGCGCGGCTGTTATGGGCCAAGCTGCTCCAGCAGTTCAACCCGAAGGATCCGCGCTCGCTGTCGCTGCGCACGCATTGTCAGACCTCGGGCTGGTCGCTGACCGCGCAGGACGTCTTCAACAACGTGATGCGCACCACGATCGAAGCGATGGCGGCGACGCAAGGCCACACCCAGTCGCTGCACACCAACGCGCTCGACGAGGCCCTGGCGCTGCCGACCGACTTCTCCGCGCGCATCGCCCGCAACACCCAGCTGTTCCTGCAGCAGGAGAGCGGCACCAACCGCATCATCGATCCCTGGGGCGGCTCCTATTATGTCGAGCGGCTGACCCGCGATCTCGCGCAGAAGGCCTGGGGGCACATCCAGGAGGTCGAGGCACTCGGCGGCATGGCCAAGGCGATCGAGGCCGGCGTGCCGAAGCTCAGGATCGAGGAAGCCTCCGCCAAGACCCAGGCGCGGATCGATGCCGGCCGCCAGGCGGTGATCGGCGTCAACAAGTTCAAGCCCGAGAACGAGAAGCCGATCGACGTCTTGAAGGTGGAGAACTCCACCGTGCGTCGGCTGCAGATCGACAAGCTGGCGCGGCTCAAGAAGGAGCGCAACCAGAAGGACGTCGATGCGGCGCTCGCCGCGCTTACCCGCTCGGCGGGCGAAGGCAACGGCAATTTGCTGGCGCTGGCGATCGACGCCGCTCGCGCCAAAGCCACCGTCGGCGAAATTTCGGACGCCATGGAAAAGGTGTTCGGCCGCCACCGCGCCGAGATCAAGTCCATCACCGGCGTCTACAAGCGAGAGGCAGCGGCGATGTCCAACAAGGTCGAAAAAGTGCAGGCCCTGATCGATGCGTTCGAGGAGGCCGAAGGCCGCCGCCCGCGCATCCTGGTGGCGAAAATCGGCCAGGACGGCCATGACCGCGGCCAGAAGGTGATCGCATCGGCGTTCGCCGATGTCGGCTTCGACGTCGATATCGGACCGCTGTTCGCAACCGCCGACGAAGCTGCGCGGCAAGCGGTCGAGAACGACGTCCACATTCTCGGCGTCTCCTCGCTCGCCGCGGCACATCTCACCGCGGTGCCCGAACTGAAGGCCGCGCTGAAGAAACACGGCCGCGACGACATCATGATCATCATCGGCGGCGTGGTGCCGCCGCAGGATTACGACGCGCTGTATGCCGCCGGCGCCGAGGCGATCTTCCCGCCGGGCACGGTGATCTCGGATGCCGCCGAGGAGCTGATCCACAAGCTCAACGCCCGGCTCGGCCATAGCGCGGCGGCGGAATGAGCGAGTACGGCCGCCCGTGGAATTCCCGCGAGACGACCGAGCACTATCGGAGATGGTTTCCGGTTTTTGTCAACCATCCAGTCTTTGACACGGTTGGATTCAAGGAAGAAGCAATCGGACTTTCCAAGCACGCTACCTTGAGCTTGAAGAAGAAGGTCCTTGCGGCAGCTATTGCGGACAAACTCGGGATTTCGCTGAACTATGCCGAGAAGCGGTACGTGGGCGACAAAGAGATCGCACCGCCTCGCGAGGTTGGATTGAGCCACAGGATCGATCGGACCTTCGAGAGGGGGTATTCGAACTTCTGCCTGTATATCGAAGCTCTCATGGAGAATTTCGATTCTTCATCATCCACGTTGGATGATCTTGCCAACCAATTTTTTTATCGCAACGTTGCTGGCTTCGATGCAGCAAAGACGCTTGCAGAACTCGGATATGTGAGCGTGCTGCGCGATGACTACATGGACACCCACGGCGCGCATCCGAACTCCGACGTCAACACCATCCTGTGGGACACCACCGCGAAGAAGCGCATCAGCATCCGCCCGTTCTTCACCGAGACCGCAGACAACGGCCCAACCCTGACGGCGATGCGCAAGGCGGTCATCGCCGCGCTCAACGCCGAGAAGAAGCGGCGCGATGCCGGCGAGACCGCAACCGCCGAGTGGTACAAGGAGATGAAGCCGACCCTGCTCAAGATCGGCGCCGTGACGCTGGCGCCGTCGACCGAAGCGGGCAAGAGCTCCGGCCTCACCTTCCACTACCCGCCCTATGCCGTCGGCCCCTACGCCGAGGGCCAATACGTGATCTTCGTGCCGTGGGAGACGCTGAAACCCTATCTGACACCGGAAGGCGCAAAGATCTTCGCCGGCGCACGGCCGAAGGGCGATGCGGACGAGCAGCAATAGTTCGTAGCCCGCATGAGCGAAGCGATATGCGGGGCCGGTTTCCCCTGACATCGCGGAGCCTGTCATCGGGCGCGCGTTCGCGCGACCCGTTGGCTCACCCGGGCTACGGGTGTCTGCACGATTTCTGGATAATGGAAGAATGCCGCTGAGTTGCCCGACGTGTCAAGTAGCCTTGTCGCACGTTGTCAGTAGCTCGTGATCTGTCGCCTGTTTGTAGCTCGTGAAGTGTCGTGTTTTCGGTGCTCCGGAACAAGGGGGGCGCGATGGGCACGGCATCCATTCACGAGGGTGTACGACGGATGCGGTTTTCAGATTTGCTGGATCGGACGGAGGCGAAGGAACTGACGCAGGAGGCAGCATCGGAGGTTCTTGGGATCAGTGTTCGGACGTTTCAACGCTGGGCGGAGCGCTATGAGGCGGAGGGCGACGACGGGCTTGTCGACCGCCGGCTGGGGCGTCGTTCGCCACGGCGGGCGCCGGAGGAGGAGCTGGAACGGATGCTTGCGCTGTACCGGGACAAGTACGCGGACTTCACGGTGAAGCACTTCCACGAGCAGATGCAAAAGCGGCACGACTATGTGCTGGGCTATACGGTGACGAAGCTGGCGCTGCACGCGGCGGGGCTGGTGCGGAAGGCTCCGAAGCGTTCGGCGCACCGCAAGAAGCGGCCGCGGCGGCCGCTTCGGGGCATGCTGCTGCACCAGGACGGATCGCGCCACGTTTGGATCGAAGGCCTGCCCGCGAGGGACCTGATCGTCACGATGGACGATGCGACCAGCGAGATCTACTCGATGGTGCTGGTCGAGGAAGAAGGAACGGCCTCGACCTTCCAGGCCTTGCGCGAAGTGATTGGCGAGCATGGCCTGTTCTGCGCGCTCTACACCGACCGCGGCAGCCATTATTTCCTGACCCCAAAAGCTGGCGAGAAGATCTCGAAGACGCAACAAACCCAGGTGGGACGGGCTTTGTCGCATCTTGGGATCGAGCATATCGCAGCCTATTCGCCGCAGGCGCGCGGGTGCTCCGAGCGGGTGTTCGGCACCTTGCAGGATCGGCTGCCGAAGGAGCTGCGGCTTGCCGGGATCACGACGGTTGAGGCTGCCAACGCGTGGCTGAAGGCGCATTACATCCCCCGGCACAACGCCGCGTTTGCGATCAAGCCCGAACAGGAAGGCACGGCATTCGTGGCCGATCGGCATGAGGCCTGGCGCGAGGCGCTGTGCGTGATCGAGGAGCGAACCGTCGCCAACGACAATACCGTTGCATGGAACGGTCGGCGGCTGCAATTGCCGGAGAGCCGGCTCAGACCTCACTTCGTCAAGGCCTTGGTGCGGCTCCATGAGTATCCCGATGGCACCGTCAGCGTGTTCCTTGGACCGCATCGATTGGCGAGGTTTGCGCCTGACGGACAGCAGATCAGCCCCGACGCGCTTCAGCCTGGCGGCGTGCTCGGAGCCATCAAGGACAAGCCCTGGCGGGCGCGCAAGCGCGCGTCCTTGACCGCTCCTGCGCGCGCCGCCGTCGAGAAAGCGCGGGTCGGGACGGAGAAACGGGCTTCAAGTCGAACAAAGAAACTCACCTACAGGGCTAAAACCGCCACAACAGCCGTGGCATGATCAATCAGGGAAAGCCGTCCCCGCCTTCCGGCTCCCCTGCAAATCAGAAACGAAGGCGACAGATCACGAGCTACAAAAACACGACATCTTCACCCGCTACGGACAGTAGCCTTGTCGCACGTGCCTTGTCGCACGCCGGCTGCCAGCCGCCGGCTCCTTTGCATGGGGTTGTTTTCGACATTTTGGCAGTGCGCCCCTGCGACGTGCCGATCCGCGTTCCCCTCGCCTGCCATGGCCAGCCGTTGTAAACCAACACCATGACCTCACCGAAGCCTGCCGCTCCCGACATCCGCGCCCTCGCCAAGGACCTCCGTGCCGGCCACCGTGCCGCGCTGGCGCGGGCGATCACACTGGTCGAGAGCCGGCGCAGCGACCACCAGGCGGCGGCGCGCGAGCTGGTGCAGGCGCTATTGCCCGACACCGGCAAGGCGGTGCGGGTCGGCATCACCGGCTCGCCCGGCGTCGGCAAATCGACCACCATCGATGCGCTCGGCATGTTCCTGATCGAGCGCGGCCACAAGGTCGCGGTGCTGGCGGTCGATCCCTCCTCGGCGCGCACCGGCGGCTCGATCCTCGGCGATAAGACCCGGATGGCGCGGCTCGCCGTCTCCGACCAGGCCTTTATCCGTCCCTCGCCCTCCTCGGGTACGCTCGGCGGTGTCGCGGCGAAGACCCGCGAGGCGATGCTGCTGTGCGAGGCGGCCGGCTTCGACGTCGTGCTGGTCGAGACCGTCGGCATCGGCCAGTCCGAGACCGCGGTCTGCGATATGACCGATTTCTTCTTGGCCTTGATGCTGCCCGGTGCCGGCGACGAGCTGCAGGGCATAAAAAAGGGCCTTGTTGAGCTCGCCGACATGATCGCGATCAACAAGGCCGACGGCGACAACCTCAAGCGCGCCAACCTCGCCGCCGCCGACTATCGCAGCGCGCTGCACATCCTGGCGCCGCGCTCCGAGCATTGGCATCCGCCGGTGGAGACCTATTCCGCGCTGACCGGCGCCGGGCTCGACCGGCTCTGGCAGAAGATCCTCGACCACCGTACCGCGATGAACGCCTCGGGCGAGTTCGCCGGCCGCCGCCGGGAGCAGCAGGTGAAGTGGATGTGGTCGATGCTGGAGAGCCGGATGATGGCGCGGCTGCGCTCGGATGCCGCGATCCGCGCCAAAGTGAAGAAGATGGAGGCCGAGGTCGCCGGTGGCCGCATCTCGCCCGCGGTCGCCGCCGAACAGATCGCGGAGATCCTGCATTGAGCGGCAGGCTGCGCATCCTCGTCACCGGCTTCGGGCCGTTTCCGGGTGCGCCGTTCAACCCGACCATGCCGTTGGTGAAGCGGCTGACCGCCCTGCGCCGCCCGGCCTTCGACGACGTCGCGCTGTCGAGCCACATCTTCGACGTCACCTACGCGGCCGTCGATCGCGAATTGCCGGAGCTGATCGCAGAACACCGCCCGCAGGCGCTCTTGATGTTCGGCCTCGCCGGCCGCACCGACTATCTGCGGATCGAAAGCCGTGCCCGCAACGCGGTGACCACGCGCTTCCCCGACGCCGGCCGCCAGCATGCACGCAAGGGATCGATTGAGGGCGGCGCCGATGCGCGCATGTTCGGGCCTCATACTGAAAAATTACTGCGCGCCGCGCTGGCGACCGGGATCGACGCGCGAGCCTCGCGCGACGCCGGCAGCTATCTCTGCAACTATCTGAGCTGGCGCGCGATCGAGGCCGTCAACGGCGACAATGACTTGCGCCTCGCGCAATTCGTCCACGTCCCGCCGCTCGCCCATGACGGCACGGCTGCACCCGGCAAATCATCGATCACGCTGGAAGCGCTCGTCGATGCCGGCGAGGCCATGCTGATGGAACTGGTGAAACTGACCCGGCAGGCCTCGCGCGCGTGAGCGCGCGGATCGGGCGGTGTAAGTACACGTCCCTAGTTGGCATCCTCCAACTCACGCGTACGCAAGCTGCGCATCATTTCAATGAACTCAGGCTCCGCAGGATCGATCTTGCGGAATCTGTAAGGCTCGAACCCAATCATCGGAGGAGGTAGCGCGACGCCCGCTAGCCCGACGGTCAGACTCCCCGTCCAGGTCGTCCCGATGAAATTGACACGGTAGATGCGCCCCTTGTGCAGCAGATGATGGATGGGCACTACCGGCCCAATGGCTCCTTTCTTCGGGCCATTGTCGATGCAGACAACCAGGTCTCCTACGTCAAACACCGGTCTCTCCTCTCAAGCCAGCGGGCGAGCAATACTCCAGACGCGTCAACCGTAGACCCCGGCAAATACTAAAATTGGATCGAATGACGAGGTCTGCAACGGGTTGAATTCAGTGTCGTCGGCCGGGACCCATAACCACGAAAGATCATCGTCGCTGCGATGATGAGTCGCGTTCACAACACAAGCCGCGGCGTATGGGTCCCGGTCTTCGCCGGGGCGGCCTGGGAAGGAGTCGTGGGCCCGCATTCTCCCCGGTGTCAGGCCCGCGAAGGCGGGGCATCCAGTACGCCGCGGCCTCTCGATTCAAGCACCGGCGGCTCTGGAATTCTAGATTACCCGCATGCGCGGGTGACGACACCGAGGAACGCCTGTTTGACACGTGAATCGGTTGCACCCGCGATTAACCCTACCGCCAACAATCGCCCCGCTGCGTCGGCGTGTTCACCATGCCGCGCCGCCTTTCGCGCTACCACTCGACCCGCGAACGTCACCGCTCGCGAATGTTGCGAGGGCCTTGCCCATGGACGTCAACCGCCGCCATCTGATCGGAGTAACCGCCGCCGGCGCAGCCGGCGCGCTTGCGATGTCGCCGGACGCCGCGCGTGCCGCCGCGCCATCGACCGGCTCGCTCGGCCGCGACGTCACGCAATATGGCGTGCACCCCGGCAGCCCGGACGACCAGACCCGCAATCTGCAGCGCGCGATCGACGACGCCGCGCGGGCGCAGGTGCCGCTGGCGTTCCCGCCCGGCGTCTACCGCACCGGCCTGTTGCGGCTTGCGCCCGGCAGCCAGCTAATCGGCGTGCGCGGCGCCAGCCGGCTGGTGTTCAACGGCGGCGCCTCGCTGCTGGAGGGCGAAGGCGCCGGCGGCGTCGTCCTGATGGGCCTCACCTTCGACGGCGGCAACGTCCCGCTGCCGAACCGGCGCGGCCTCGTGCACTGCCTATCGGGCCGCGACATCCGCATCACCGATTGCCGGTTCACCGGCAGCGGCGGCAACGGCATCTGGTTCGAGCAGATGTCGGGCGACGTCAGCAACAACGTCTTCACCGAGATCGCGACCACGGCGCTGGTGTCGTTCGACGCGCTGGGCCTGATGGTGTCGCGCAACACCATTAAGGGCACCAACGACAACGGCATCGAGATCCTGCGCACCGCGATCGGCGACGACGGCTCGATCGTCGCAGACAACCGCATCGAGGACATCAAGGCCGGCCCCGGGGGCTCCGGGCAGTACGGCAACGCCATCAACGCCTTCCGCGCCGGCAACGTGATCGTGCGCGGCAACCGCATCAAGAACTGCGACTTCTCGGCGGTGCGCGGCAATTCGGCCTCCAACATCCACATCACCGACAACAGCGTCAGCAATGTCCGCGAGGTCGCGCTCTATTCGGAGTTCTCGTTCGAGGCCGCGGTGATCGCCAACAACACCGTCGACGGCGCGGCGATCGGCGTCTCCGTGTGCAATTTCAACGAGGGCGGCCGCATTGCGGTGGTCCAGGGCAACATCATCCGCAACCTGCTGCCGAAGCGCCCTGCAGGCACCGACCCGAACGACGGCGCCGGCATCGGCATCTATGTCGAGGCCGACAGCACCGTGACCGGCAATGTGATCGAGAACGCGCCGACCTTCGGCATCGCCGCCGGCTGGGGCAAGTACCTGCGCGATGTCGCAATATCAGGCAACGTGGTCCGCAACGCCTTCGTCGGCATCGGCGTCTCGGTAGTGCCGGGCGCCGGCACCGCGCTGATCAACAACAACATGATCTCGGAAACCCCGCGCGGCGCGGTGGTCGGGCTCGACCATGCCCGCCCAATCACGCCGGATCTGTCGGCAGGCGGCGCCCAGCAATATGCGCAGCTCGTGGTCGGCGCGAACGCGGTGCGGCGCTAGATCCGGAAAAGGGCGAAGCGGTTTTTCCTCGCGACAAGCACGGAGATCACGCTCAAAAAATAAGCGAGAGCGGTCGCCTACAGCGTGTTGCGCAGCAGTGGATAGCGCCGCTGGATGGTGTCGAGATCGAGCACCGGCGGCGGCATGACCGGCGGCATCTCCAGCGGCGGCGCGTCGGCGACCGTGGGCGGCTGCTCCAGCACCTCGGCCGCCGTTTCCAGCGCGGCCGCGACCGCTTTCATCGCCGCCTCGGCCTGGACCGCAGCCTCCGGCCGGCGCGCGGGCGGCGGCGAGATGGCGGCCGGCGGCAGTTTCGACCTGCCGCGACCGAGCCAGGACAGATCGATCGGCGAATTGTCGAGCGAGGCTTCGCGGGTCAGCAATTCGCGCCAGATGTCGACCGCGGCGCGGGCTTCCCTGATGTTCTCGAGAAAGGCCTGCTCGCTGTGATAGCGCCGCCAGCGCCCGGTATCGAACAGTTCGGTAAGGTGCTCCAGCCTTTGCTCGGCGAGGTTGCACCAGCGTGCAACGATCTCCTGGCCTCTGGCCACGTCGGTCCGATGTGTCATTCAAATTGCCCGCAGGAAAAGAAACGGACGCAGACGCAACCGAACGAACCGAACCGAATCAACTGGACGCGACGCCGATATTCTGTGGAAAAGGTAAATAAAGTCTAACTAAATTCTTAGTCGCGAACGGGCGATCGAAGAAGTCCGCTCTACTACGGAGTTTCTCGCTCGAACTGCCTCAAGTCATCGACTTGCCGTGGTGGCGATGCGCACCGCTCCTGGGGCGGAATGATCCACAGCAAACCGTCGCAGCCGTCGCGCGTTTGCCCATCCCGTTGCGATCGGTCGGCGCCATCGCGCCGCGCACCGTCGAGTCCGTCACACAAGGGACCCCCAAAATGAAAGACCCGTCCGGGGGGACAACCGGACGGGTCAAAGCCATATGGGCGCTTGGGGTGGATGGGCGCTCGCGCCTGATATAGCCGGGGAGGGATAAACCGCTCCCACACACATAAGTCGTGAGAGGAAGGCGGACGTTCAAATCGCCGGCGATTTTTTTAACCTTCTCGCGCCGCGGTTCCATCGCACCGTTGCCGGCGTTCGGCGTCGAAAATCACTGCGCAGCACGGCGATTTGCAGCGGAATCCTCCGATGCGATCGACGGCGCGGGTTCATTCGACGTGCGGCTCACGGAAGTGTTATTGCTGTCGGCCTGCTGTGCAGGCTGCGACGGTTTGTCCGCGGCAGAGGCACCGGGCGCACTGGTCGCCGCCATCACCGCGGCAAGCGCGTCCGCCTCCCCTGCACCGAACAGATCGTCACGTCCAGGTGTCCCGAGATCGCGCGCCGTGCTGGCCAGGACCCGTCGCACCTCGGCGGGCTTCAATGCCGGATTGCGTTCCAGCACCAAGGCCGCGATGCCGCTGACGAACGCGGCCGAAAACGAGGTGCCCGACATCAGCTGGTATTTGCCATCGGGCACCGGCGCGAGGAGGTCGGCGCCCGGGGCCGCCAGCGCGATATGGCTGCCGCGGTTCGAGGCCGCCATCAGCCGGTCGCCGGCATCGGTGCCACTCACCGCGATCACATCGGGATGGGCGGCCGGATACAGCGGCGGCGATGTCGCGCCGGCATTGCCGGCCGCGGCGACCAGCACGACGTCCCGCATCACGGCAGCGGCCACCGCGCGCTCGACCAGGGCGTCCTTCGGTCCGGCGAAGCTCATGTTCACGATCTGCGCGCCATGCGCCACCGCGTAGTCGAGGCTCCTGAGGATCACATAGGAGGTGCTCCCGGCGCCGCCCGCGACCGCACCGAAGGCGCAGATCGCCAGGATCCGCACTTCCGGCGCGCTCCCCGTGAGCCTGACACGCGCCGCAATCGCGCCGGCAATGGCGGTGCCGTGGGCGTTTGGAGCATCCTTGCTGCCGAGCGCATCGAACGTATCGGCGACCGTGTTCGCCAATTCCGGATGGGCGGCGTCGACGCCGGAGTCGATCACGGCAATGGTGACATTCATCCCGCGCGCCAGCTTGTGAGCCGCGGGCAGATGCAGCTGTGTCTGGGCATATTGCGCCGGATCGCTGCCGCCCGACGCCTTCTGGTCCTGCAGCGCGTAACGGTAGTTGGGCTGTACGGAGCGGACGCCGGCATCGCTTGCGAGCTCGCGGCTCGCCGTTTCGGCCGAACGATTGCCCAGGATGCGGAACAGGCCGATCGTCGCATCCAGCAGCGCGACATTCTGCGAGGCGATCCGCCTCAACCCATGACGGCGTGCGAGTGCATCTGCTTCCGCCTCCGTCAATGCACCGTCGATTTCGGCCACGAGCTCATTCGGCAGGGTTCGCACGCTCGACGCATCCTGTGCACGCAAACTGCCGCCACCGCCGGCCCTGCCCTTCCGCGTTGCGCCCTTGCCGCCGTTGCCGGCGACCGGCCGGTCGGAACATTGGCCTCGATCGCCGTCATCGCAATTAGCGGAGAGACGGGGCGCGGGGCGCACAGGGGGCGGCACGCGCGGTCGCGGCCCATCGTCGGTCCACGACGAGGCCGGGCCACGGTCCACCGATAGCGGCGGCATGCGGCCAACTGGGCCGCCGAACCCGCCGGCGGGATTGCCACCAAGCTTTCCGATGCCGGGATTGGCCCGCAACCCGGGCGAGACCTGTGGCGCGCCGCCACCGGTCGGCGATCGCATGAAATTCTGGGCGGAGGCGGAGCCGGCAACACAGACCAGCAACAATGCTGCGGCTGCGGCGATCGCGTGGTTCGTCGATCTGGTCCGGCCGTTGGCGGCCATGGTGACCTCAACTCGGCGCAGAACCGTCAGCCGCCGATTACGGCGTTTCGACCGCGAGGCTGACGATCTTCTCCTTCTGCAAACGCGCAATCAGCGCAGCGACGCTGCTCTTGTCCATTGCGCGGAACTGCAGCCGGAACATCCCGCCCTTCCCGTCGAGGATCGAGGCCTGGTAATTGTCGAGCAGCGACGTGATGTCGGCGACCCTGGCATCGGGTATGAAGCGCACCAGCAGCCGGGTCGGCGTCGCCGCCACGCTGGCGCCGAGGTCGCGCGTGATCGGCGCACTGGGCGCGACCGGCGCACTGCGCTCGGCGACATCGAGCGACGCCGTCTGGAACAAGGCCGGCTGGCTGCGCATCAGCACCGCGCCGATCACGCCCGCCTGCAACAACACCACGACCGCACCGAGGCCGGACGACCACGCCAGCGTCCGCGGCGACAATTTCGAAAAGAACTCCGAGACGGAGGCCGACATGCGCGAGCGCATCGACGGCTTGTGCTCCGGCTCGGCATCGATCGCGGCGAACAGCTTCTGCATCGCGCGCGCCGAGGGCGCACCGAGGCTCTCGTTGAGGCCGATGGTCTCGGCATATTCCTCGCGAATGACGGCATACTGCCGGGCGAGCTCCGGATCGCTCGCAAGCGCGTCCTCGACGCGGCGCGTGTCACGCGCGTTCAGCGTGCCGGCCGCGTGCCAGGGCAGCAGCATCTCGATATCGTCAGGCTCTTGCACCTTTGTTCTCGCAGCCATCATGGCCAACCTCGCTCGACACCGGCTGCCTTCAGCAACTCGGCAAGTTTCTTGCGCGCATAGAACAGGCGCGTCTTCACGGTATTCTCCGGAATCCCCACGATCTCAGCGACGTCTTCCACGGATTTCTCGTGATAGTAGACAAGATCGACAATTTCCCGATGTTCCGCCGATAGTCCCGTCAGGCACCTACGCAGCGTGTCACCGGTGTCCTTCTTCTGCACCACCGTTTCCGGATCGTCGGACGTGTCCTCGATCGCGTTCGCGGCCTCATCGTCCAGCTCGGCGTCCTTCCTTCGCCGCAGCGAAGACAACGCCTTGAACCGGGTAATCGCCAGAAGCCAGGTCGAAACGGCGGATCGTCCCTCAAACTTGCCCGCCTGACGCCACACGTCCAGGAAGACCTCGCTGATGAGATCTTCCGCCACCTGTTCGTCCCGCACGAGCCGAAGCCCGAAGCGGTACACCCTGACATGGTGCCGCCCGTACAGCACCTGCATGGCAAGCCGGTCGCCTTGAGCGATCCGAGCGATCAGAACGTCGTCTGAAGCCGCCTGTGTCGCGCTCAATGCCCGTCTCGCAAAGTTGGTCTGAAGGGGGCGGTGCGTGGTTCGACGCGAGAGCCAAGATTCTTCACATTACGGCAATGTCCGCACTGCATGTGTGATCTATGCCACAGTCGGCGCTTCCAATGAGAAAAAATCAGCCGAGACTCGATAAACGGTATCATAATAGTGGAAACTCTCGCGGACAGGCACCATCCGGCGCGACCATACCAAGGCTTTATCGGCACGCCAGCACCGTCACAGCGCAGGCTTGCCGCACATCGCTCCCGTCTCGCCTCTGCGAGCGGATTCCCCTTACGAAACAAGGGCGATGACCGGGCTACACCGGGGTAGATTCGGTTCCAAAAGATACCAAACCTAAAGGCTTTCCCACGTAGATTTTCGCCGGACTTCACCAATGGCGAGACCATGGGCAGCGCTGCGTCGTCACTTCCCAGTCCGATCGCGGGCGCATCGGAAAGCGGCCGTCCCAGGCTGACGGCCGAGCGCCTGGCGCGCCGGGCCAAGCAGCGCCGCCAGATCCAGTCGATGATCGCGGCCTGCTTCGTGCTCGACGCCGTCGTGCTGCTGATCTACGCGCATGGCGGCACCACGTCGGCTTGGGTGGCGGCCGCCTACGCGCTGACCGGTCTGTCTTTGGTCGCCGTCTATGTGGTGCTCTCCGAGCGCGGCTTTCACGAGCGCTTCCGCGACCACTATCTGGTCGCGCCGCAATCGGCGATCAACATGGTGAACCTGCTGGTGTTCACCTACATCGCGCCGGAAGTCGGCGTGCTGTTTCTCTGCAACCTGTTCGTGGTGTTCGGCTTCGGCGCGCTGCGCACCTCGGCGCGGCAGACTGCGATCGTCTGGACCGTCATGGTGCTGGGCCTCGCCGCGCTGTTCCTCGGCACCGACAAGGCGATCGGGATGCCGACCGCGACCCGGATCGATCGCCTCGCCACCATGCTGGTGTTCGCGCTGACGATCGGGCGCTGCATGTGCCTCGGCATCTTCTCCAGTTCGATGCAGCAATCGCTGTACCAGAGCGGGCTGAAGCTGAAGGAGGCCTACCGGCGCATCGAGGAGCTCGCGGAGCTCGATGAACTGACCGGCGCCTCCAATCGCCGCAGCATCATGCGCACTCTCGAAGAGGAGATCGCGCGCTGCGCGCGCAACGGCAGCTCCTGCGCGGTCGCGCTGATCGACCTCGACCATTTCAAGCGCATCAACGACGTCTACGGCCATCCGATCGGCGACGAGGCGCTGCGCACCTTCGCCATCGGCATGTTCGCCAACCTCCGCAGCGTCGATCGCTTCGGCCGTTACGGCGGCGAGGAATTTTTGCTGGTGCTGCCCGACCTGTCGCAGGATCAGGCGATGCGCGCGCTCGAGCGGCTGCGCGCGATCATCGCCGATCTCGACTGGAGCGCATTCTCGCCCGGCATGCGGGTGACGATCTCCGCGGGCGTCACGACGCTCAAGCCGCGCGAAAACTCCGATACGTTGCTCGCCCGCGCCGATGGCGCGCTTTACGCAGCCAAGGCCAGGGGACGCAACCGCATCGCCAGCGGCTGAAATCCTTTTCCTCTTCGGCGCCGGAGAAGCCGTCGCCGCCGCTCCAGGACAGAGTCATGAGTTTGAAGCCCGAGACCGCTCCCGAAAGTCTGCTCGATGAGCTGCAGACGACGCTCGCACACGGCACCGTCGCACGCCGCGTCGAGACGCTGCGCCGCGTGACCGACCTATTCATCAACGGCTCGGTGAACTATTCCAACGAGCAGATCGTGCTGTTCGATGATGTTTTCCAATGCCTGCTCGAGCACATCGAAAACTCGGCCAAGGCGCTGCTCGCCGACCGCCTCGCCCCGATCGATACCGCACCGCCGCAGACCATCCGCACCCTTGCCTTCGACGACCTGATCGAGGTCGCGGGCCCCGTGCTGACGCTGTCGCCGCGGCTCGACGACGACACCCTGATCGAAACGGCGCGCAGCAAGAGCCAGGCGCATCTGCTCGCGATCTCGAACCGCAAGACGCTGAGCGGCGCCGTCACCGACGTGCTGGTGCTGCGCGGCAATGACGAGGTGATCCAGAGCGCGGTCAACAATCCCGGCGCGGAATTCACCGAGCGCGGCTTCACCCGCCTGGTCAGCCGCGCCGAGGGCGACGACAATCTGTCGACCTGCGTCGGGCTGCGCCCGAACATCCCGCGGCATCTCTATCTCAAGCTGGTCGCCAAGGCCTCGGACGCGGTCAGGCAGCGGCTCGAGGCTGCCAATCCGCAGCAGGCCAAGGAGATTCCGATCGCGGTGAAGGAAGCGACGCGACGCGCGCGCTCGGCGCCGGCCGCCGTGACGCCGGACACCACGATCGCGCATGCGCTGGTCAAGTCGCTCTACCAGGACGGCCGGCTCGACGAATTCCAGCTCGCGGCCTTCGCCGAGGCCGGCAAGTTCGACGAGACCAATGCCTCGCTCGCCGCGCTCGCCAACGTCTCGGTCAGCGTCGCCGAGAACATGATGATCGAAACCCGCGCCGAGGGCGTCATGATCCTGGCCAAGGTCTCGGGCCTGTCATGGTCGACGGTGCGGGCGATCATCAACCTGCGCGACGACATCTCGGGCGGCGAGCCGACCGATCTGCAGGCCTGCAAGGACACCTATGAGCGGCTGCGGCCGTCGACCGCGCAGCAGGTGCTGCGCTTCCATCGCATGCAGCAGTCCGCGCCAGCGGCCTAGTAGCGTAGCGCCCGGTTTCCCATCAGTGCGCCGACGCTCGCGACGATCGCGGTCGCCAGCGTGTACCAGGTGGCGACGAACAGCGGCGAGTCATCCGTGCAGTGCGACGCGTAGACGGTTGCCGCCAGCCCTGCCGAGAGCAGGCCGGCTATCGCACCGGCGACCGCCGGCCGCGCCGGCGCGCCCTGCCGCAGCCCGTACAACGCGCCGACCAGCAGCGGCAGCGACATCGCGGGGATCGCGGTCATGCAGGCCATCGAATTCTTGCCGATCAGCCGCGTCATCATCGGCGTCCGCTGCGGCATCATCATCTCGCCGCTGATGGCGGCGACGAGGATGCCGGCGGGAATCAGCAGCCACCAGCCGAAGCCGCGCAGCGAAGCCTCCGGGCGCGACAGATGCAGGCTGACCGCGATCGCCGAGGCGGCAAGCGCCAGCGTCACGGCGAATTTCAGGTCGAAGAACGGATTGTGCATCGCGATCATCACGTCGGGCCGCACGCCGAGTTCGGCGAAGAAGATCAGAAGCGAGACCGGCGCCGCCGCTAGTAGTGCCAGCATCAGCGCAAGACCGATCGGACGCGAGCGATAGGCATTGTCGGCGGCCAGGGTTCGAATGAGTTGATCGGTGTCCATGCTCATCGATCCCGTAATTTCGCAGTGAGGCTCGCAAGCCCGCGATGCAGCGCGACTCGCACCGCGCCCTCGGTCATCGAGAATTTCGCCGCGGTGTCCTTGATCGAGGCGCTGTCGACCGCAATCGATCGCAGCACCTCGCGCTGCCGCGCGGGCAAAGCCTGCAACTGGGCGCTCACCTCGCCCGGTGAGGCCGTCGGTTCCGGTGTTTCCCCGGGCAGCGTCTCGGCGAAATCATCGATGTTGACGAAGATCCGCTTGCCGCGGCGGCGCAGCGCGTCGATCAGCTTGTTGCGCGCGATCGCGAACAGCCACGGCGCGAACGCCGCGCTGGTGTCCCAGGTCTGTCGCTTCAAATGTACCGCCAACAAGATGTCCTGCACGATGTCCTCGGACTGATCGACCGGTTGTCCCGCGCGCGCCAGGCCGCGGCGCGCCGTAGCACGGAGTACCGGCGTGATGGCCTTGAGCAGGCGATGGTACGCCGCATCATCGCCTGAAATGGCCGACCGCATCAGGCCGGTCCATTCATCCTCACGTTCGCGCACGCAGGCTCCTGAATTGCAATTCGGCCGATCTTTCAGTTCGTTACGCGGCATGCCAGACGATCACGAATTCGTGATCTCTATCCTCCAGCAAGACCGCGCCGAGGATCGGCCTCAAAGAATCGCTCCGGCGGGTTTCCAGACGTCACGGCTCATAACACCGATCGGTCCGACAAGCATCGGTGCTGCTGCCGTCGATGGGCCACTGGGAAGAAATTGCCCAGCTTTTGCCCCCGGATGCCCGAAGATTCCCTTTTTCTGCCCCGGTGCGGACACGCAGCGGGGTCTCTTTTCGCCCTTGGGCGGGCGACATGGGGAGATCATCAAAATGAAGATCAAAGCCAGCGGGCGCTTGGCATTGATGGTTGCGACAGGACTGACAGGGCTTCTTGTGTGTCTCGCGGCTCCGTTGCCGGCGCATGCGGCCGGATCGGACGCATCGGCATCGAAATCCGACAGCGCAACGACCGACAAGTCTGCCGAGCAGAGTTCGCGGCATGGCCGGCGCTCGGCACGCCACCGGTCCTCCAGGACCGCTGACAAGACCGCCGACAAATCCGACAGCAAGAAGGCCACCAATAACGACGCCGGCAGGGTCACCTCGGCAGGCATTCCCGCCACCGTCGCCAACGCCAATGCGGAGCTGACCTCCGGCGACGACAATGCAGCGGCGACGCCGGTGAAAGCCAATGTGTTGATTGCCGCGGCCGACAAGCCCGCAGACCAGTCCGACGGTAATGTGGTCGCATCCGACCAGCTCAACGAGGTCGACCGAGCCCTGCAGCAGGAGCAGCCGGCGGAACAGCCGCAGCCGGCCCAGCCGCAGACCGCTCAGGAGGCATCGCCGGCGCCGCCGCCGACGGTTGCCGTGGCTGCACCCAAGCCGGCCCCGGTTCTGGCGAGCAGCGACAGCGCGAGCTGGGACCAGACCTCGCTGATCGGGAAGATCTTCATCGGGTTCGGCGCTTTGCTCACGGTGGCCTCCGCCGCGCGCATGTTCATGGCCTAGCGGAGGCACCTGCGGTGCGGCGCGGGGGGCGCCGCACCGCAGCCCAAAGCCTCGTTTCAGCCACTTGAAGCGCATCCCGTCAGCGGGCACATTGCCCGGCAAATCAGGCACGGGGTTTGCGTCCATGGCTACGTTCGAATTCATCATTGTCGAAAGCAAGGGACCGGTCGGCGTCATCACGCTGAACCGGCCGAAAATGCTGAATGCGCTCTCGTTCGGCGTGTTCCGCGAGATCGCCGCGGCGGTCGACGATCTCGAGGCCGACGACAAGATCGGCTGTATCCTGATCACCGGCAGCGAGAAGGCCTTCGCGGCCGGCGCCGACATCAAGGAGATGCAGCCGAAAGGCTTCATCGACATGTTCAACAGCGATTTCACCGCCATCGGCGGCGACCGCGTCGCCCGTTGCCGCAAGCCGACCATTGCCGCGGTCGCGGGTTATGCGCTCGGCGGCGGCTGCGAGCTCGCGATGATGTGCGACATCATCATCGCCGCCGACACCGCCAAGTTCGGCCAGCCGGAAATCACCCTCGGCACCATTCCCGGCATCGGCGGCACGCAGCGCCTGACCCGTGCGATCGGCAAGTCGAAGGCGATGGACCTCTGCCTGACCGGGCGGATGATGGATGCGGCGGAAGCCGAGCGCTCGGGCCTCGTGTCGCGGATCGTGCCGGCCGACAAGCTGCTCGAGGAGGCGCTCGCGGCAGCCGAGAAGATCGCCTCGATGTCGCGCCCGGCGGTCGCGATGGCCAAGGAAGCCGTCAACCGCGCGTTCGAGACGCCGCTCGCAGAGGGCATGAATGTCGAGCGCAATCTGTTCCACTCGACCTTCGCGCTCGAGGATCGCTCCGAGGGCATGGCGGCGTTCATCGAGAAGCGCAAGCCGGTCAACAAGAACCGCTAAAGCATGATCCGGAAAAGTGCGAAGCGGTTTTCCGGACAAGATCATGCTCAGACAACAGGCTAAGGCGCGATGATCTCATCGCGCTTTAGCCATTCGGCTCCGTTGCAATGCCGCGGTGACGAGCGCGCGATAGGCGCGCTCGGCGAAATGCGTCGGCTTGTCGAGACCGAGCCGCGCCAGGCATTCGCGGTCGGCGGCATCGGGCGGATGTCGCATGCCCTGCCACAGCAGGCCGGCGAGTTGCAGCGGCGTGTGCTGCGCCTGCTGCAAGATCTGCAAGGCCGGAATCAACCGCTGCTCGACATCGGTGAAGTCGCTGCCGAACGGGAATGACGGCAGCAGCCCGGCATCGCGCGCGGGCCTCAGCGCATCGCCGATGCGCTCGGGATAATTTTCGCGATGCGCCGCAGGAATCTCGTAGCTGCGTTGCAGCTTGCCGGCATCCTTTGCCCGCCGCATCAATTCGCCCTGGAAGCGGGAGTCCGAGACCTGCAGCATCGCGGCGATCACGTCGGCATCGGATTTCCCCCTGACGTCGGCAACGCCATATTCCGTGACAAAGACATCGCGCAGATGCCGCGGGATGGTCTCATGTCCATAGGACCAGCGGATGTTCGACTGCGCTTGCTTGCCGGACTGACGGGTCGCCTCCAGCGCCAGCACAGAACGTGCGCCCTCGAGCGCGAATGCCTGCGCCACAAAATTGTACTGGCCGCCGACCCCGCTCACGACCTGGCCGTTCTCGAGACCGTCCGAGATCGCAGCGCCGAGCAGCGTCGCCATCATCGCATTGTTGACGAAGCGCGCATCGACCCGGGCGCGACGCTTGTCGTCCTCGTCGCCGAAGATCTCGTTGGTGAAGGAAACCGGCATCATCTGGATTCGCGCCAGCTGCTCCGGTGCCATCTCGCGCAGCGCCCGGTAGAATGATGGCGGGCCCAGGAAGAATGCGCCGTGCAGGATCACGCCGCCGACCTCGCGCTTGAGGATGCCGGCGTCGATCAACCCGAGGAACGCCTCGAACAGCATCTCGCTGACGCCGTAGAGACCCTTTTCGAACGACCCGGTCTCGGCCGCGGCGGGTTGCCTGGTACCGGGCGCAAGGCGCTGCATGATGCCGTGGAATTGGGCGTTGTCGCGATGGCGGACCACGAGCCCCTGTGCCAGCGCGTCGCCGACCTGCCCGATGCCGATCTGCAACGTGCCGCCGTCGCGGACCAGACCGGCGGCGTGCAAGCCGATCGCATATTTGGTGTCGCTGATCGGCTCGGACGGCGGCGCGAACAGCGGGAAATCGGTCTCGGGACTGTCGAGCACCGCGGCGAATTCATCCGCCGGCAGGTCGCCGGCGCCGGGCATGAAGGGCAGCTCGGAATTGACCTGGCCGATCAGCTTGAACGACGCCCGCCCCTGCGCACGGGCGCGCAGCACGTCGAGCGTGGTGTCGGTGTTGCAGCTCAGGCTGTAGCGCGGCACGCCGTCGACCATGCGCTTGGCAACGAGCTGAAGCACGACATTCAGTCCGCGCGACAACAAATATGACGCCGCATGGGTATAGTTGGCGGAAATGTAGTGCTGTTGCGCGAATGGCTGGTGCAGCCACTGCCCCGCGAGGAAGAAGAACTCGATCACCTTGATGTTGGGCGGAAGTGCGCCGTGATGCAGCGCATCCGCGTAGGCGAGATCTGGATAGCCGCCGAACAGGCGATCGATCACCGGTCCGATGAAGCGCCGTTCGAGCAGGCTCTTCGGCTTCGGCTTTTCCAGCGTCAGCGCGGAGAACAGCGTCAGGTTGATGGAGCGGTCGGCCACTGCTCGCGCATACAGCGCGTTGACGATGTGGTTGGCCTTGCCGAGGCCGAGCGGCAGCCCGACCACCAGTTCGGTTCCGACGTCACGAATGATGTGCTCCGCGATCGCCTCGGGGTCGGAGAAGAATATCGGCATCAGCAATGGACCCGGAAGAGACGGTGGATAACCGGCATCGTTGAATCGACGGCCGGCGGTTCAAACTTATACTTCATATGACCGATACGTGCGCCTGTGACGAACCGGCAACAGACAAGAACTGAAATGATGTGCAGATGTCGCGCGGCGGTTTGTCTGTGGCGGCACCGCCCCGTAAACAGGTAGATGTGTCGGCGGCGTCGGCGGGGGCGCACTGCCGGAGTTTTGGTTTGCGGGATCACATGGTTGAGCGTGCCGCGAGGGTCGGCGACGTAGCGAGGCGCGTGCTTTTGTCGGGCATCGGCCTTGGCGCGCTGGCATGTGCGCTGCTGACGGAGACCGCGGCACGCGCCGAGAGCCTGCCGGACGCCCTGGTCAAGGCGTATCAGACCAATCCGCAACTCAACGCCGAACGGGCGCGCCAGCGTGCGACCGACGAGAACGTGCCGCAGGCGCTGGCCGGCTACCGTCCCCAGATCATCGCCGGCCTGTCGGTTGGTCTGCAAGCGGTGCGCGACCAGCTGCCCGGCAATGTGATCCAGACCGCAACGCTGAAGCCGTGGCAGATCGGCGTCACGGTGACGCAGACCCTGTTCAACGGCTTCAAGACCGCCAACAGCGTCCGCGTCGCCGAGTTGCAGGTGCAGTCCGGCCGCGAGGCGTTGCGCAATGTCGGCCAGGGTGTGCTGCTCGACGCGGTCACCGCCTACACCAACGTCCTGGCCAACCAGACCCTGGTCGAGGCGCAGCGCGCCAACGTCGCCTTCCTGAAGGAGACCCGGGCAATCACCGAACGGCGCCTTAATGCCGGCGACGTGACGCCGACCGATACCGCCCAGGCCGAGGCGCGGCTCAACCGCGGCCTTGCCGATCTCAACGCCGCCGAGGTCAATTACGCGATCAGCCAGGCCACCTATGCGCAGGTGGTCGGCAACGCACCATCCCAGTTGCGCCCGGCCGAGACCATCGACCGGCTGTTGCCGCGCAGCCGCGAGGATGCGATCGCGCTCTCGCTCCGCGAGCATCCCGCCGTCACCGCGGCAGGCTTCGACGTCGACGTCGCCTCGACCTCGATTCGCGTCGCCGAGAGCAGCCTGATGCCGAATGTCTCCGTGCAGGGCAGCGTCAGCCGCAGCCGCGACACCGACACCACGCTCGGCAGCTTCGGCACCGATCAAGCCTCGGTGATCGGTCAGGTGACGCAGCCGATCTATGACGGCGGCACCGCCGCATCGCAGACCCGGCAGACCAAGGAGGTCGCGGCGCAGAGCCGGCTGGTGCTGGATCAGGTCCGCAATCAGGCCAAGACCGCCGTGGTCAGCGCGTGGGTCGCCAATGAGGGCGCCAAGATCGCGGTGTCGGCTTCCGAGTCCGAGATGAAGGCCGCGGAGGTTGCGCTGGCTGGCGTGCAGAAAGAAGCCGCGGGCGGCCAGCGCACCACGGTCGACGTGCTCAACGCGCAGCAGGATCTGATCACCGCGCGAGCACGGCTGATCGGTGCGCAGCGCGACCGCGTGATCGCCTCCTACACGCTGCTCAGCGCGACCGGGCGCCTCGACGTCAAGACGCTGAACCTGAAGACGCCGGACTATCTGCCCGAGGTGCACTACCATCAGGTGCGCGACGCCTGGCACGGCCTGCGCACGCCGTCGGGACAATAGGCATCGTGGAACCGTTCGCACCGCGAACGGGCCCTTCCCGCCCGCTCTCTCCGCCGATAACCTCCGCCCCCGCCGGCAACCCATAATGCCGGCGCGCGTATGACGCGCATAACAGCCGAGCACGCAGGGAGACGTCCAATGCTGACGCGACGCGATATGATGCTGGCTTCCATCGCAGCCGGAGTGACCATGACCAGCAGCAACGCATTTTCCAAGGCAGCGCAGCCATCGACCGCGGTGAATTTCGACATGCCCGCCGGGGCGTGCGACTGCCACACCCACATCCATGGCGACCCCGAGAAATTCCCGTTCTTCGCCGGCCGCGTCTACACGCCGGAACCGGCCTCGCCGGAGGAGATGAGCGCGCTGCACAAGGCGCTCCATGTCGAGCGCGTGGTGATCGTGACGCCGAGCGTCTATGGCCCCGACAATTCGTCGACCCTGTTCGGCATCACGGCCCGCGGGCCGACCGCGCGCGGCGTCGCCGTGATCGACGACAAGACCAGCGAGAGCGATCTCGATGCCATGAACAAGGCCGGCTTCCGCGGCATCCGCCTCAACCTCGCGACCGGCGGCGTCAACGATCCCAATGTCGGCCGGCAGCGCTTCTCGGCCGCGATCGAGCGGATGAAGGCGCGCGGCTGGCATGTGCAGCTGTTCACCAGCCTCGCCATGATCTCCGCAATCAAGGACCTTGTCGCTACAGCGCCGGTGCCGGTCGTGTTCGACCATTTCGGCGGCGCCGAGGCCGCGCTCGGCACAGGCCAGCCGGGATTTGCCGACCTGCTCGCGCTGGTCAAGTCCGGCAAGGCCTATGTCAAGATTTCCGGCGCCTACCGCGCCTCCAAGCTTGCGCCCGATTATGCCGACGCCACGCCGCTGGCACAGGCACTGATCGCAGCCAATGCCGAGCGCATCGTCTGGGGCACCGACTGGCCGCACCCGGATTCGGTGACGCCGCAAGGCAAGAAGGTCACCGACGTGACGCCGCTGTTTCAGATCGACGACGGCCGCCTCCTCAACCAGCTTCCGGTCTGGGCGCCGGACGCCGCGGTCCGCAAGGCGATCCTGGTCGACAATCCGGCGCGGCTCTACGGCTTCACCTGAGGCCGTCCTTCGGCCGGCGCGAGAAGTAGGAGATCAAGACCGGCAGCGTGATCAGGATCACCAGCGGCGCCAGCATCATGCCGGTGACGACGACGATGGCGAGCGGCTTCTGCACCTGCGAGCCGATGCCTTCCGAAATCGCCGCCGGCAACAGGCCGACGCCCGCCACCACGCAGGTCATCAGCACCGGACGCAGCTGCAGCTCGCCGGTGCGGATCACCGCGCGCATCCGGTCGTAGCCTTCGTCGATCAGCTGGTTGAACTGCGACAGGATGATGATGCCGTCCATCACCGCGATGCCGAACAACGCGATGAAGCCGATCGCCGCCGAGACGCTGAACGGAATCCCCGAGATCAGGAGCCCGAGCACGCCGCCGAAGATCGCCATCGGGATCACGCTCATCGCGAGCATGGTGTCGACCATCGAGCCGAAATTGAAGAACAGCAGCACCGCGATCAGCGCGAGGCTGATCGGCACCACGATCGACAGCCGCCTGATCGCGTCCTGCAGATTGCCGAACTCGCCGACCCACTCGACACGCGATCCCGGCGGCAGTTGCACCTGCTCGTCGATCTTCTGCTGCGCCTCCCGGATCGCGCTGCCGAGGTCACGCTCGCGGACCGAGAACTTGATCGGCAAATAGCGCTCCTGCTGCTCGCGGTAGATATAGGCCGCGCCGGAGATCAGGTTGATCGAGGCCACTTCGGAGAGCGGTATCTGCGTGATGCCGCCGTTGGCGTTCGCCACCCCGATCCGCAAGTTCTGGATCGCCTCCGCGCTCTTGCGATATTCCGGCGCAAGGCGGACGATAATCGGAAAGTGCCGGTCGCTGCCGGGCTCATAGAGGTCGCCGGCGCTGTCGCCGCCGACCGCAACCCGGATCGTGGCGTTGATGTCGCCCGGCGACAGGCCATAGCGCGCGGCGCGCGCGCGATCGACGTCGATCTGGATGGTCGGCTGGCCGAGCGAGGTGAACACCGCAAGATCGGTGACGCCCTGCACCGTCGAGAGCACCGACTTGATCTTGTTGGCGGTGTCGGTCAGCGCCTGCAGATCATTGCCGTAGAGCTTGATCGAGTTCTCGCCCTTTACGCCGGACACCGCTTCCGACACGTTGTCCTGCAGATACTGCGAGAAATTGAATTCGACGCCCGGGAATTTCTCCTGCAACTGCGCCAGCAATTGCGCGGTCAGCACGTCCTTGTCGTGAGTATTTGGCCATTCGCTGGCCGGCTTCAGCGGCGCGAAGAATTCGGCGTTGAACAGGCCGGCCGCATCGGTGCCGTCGTCGGGACGGCCGTGCTGCGACACCACCGACACCACCTCGGGACGGCTGCGGATCAGCTTCCGCATCTCGTTGACATAGGCATTGCCCTCCTGCAGCGAGATCGTCGGCGGCAGCGTGGCGCGGATCCACAGATTGCCCTCTTCCAGCTTGGGCAGGAATTCGAGGCCGAGGAAGCGCGCGAAGATGATGGTCATGACCACGAGGCCGGCCGCGCCGGCCATCACCAGCTTGCGGTTGGCGATCGCCCAGTTCAGCACCGGCAGGTAGATCGCGTCGAGCTTCTTGACGATCCAGGTCTCGGTCTCGTGGATATGCGCCGGCAGGATGATCGCGCTGAACGCCGGAGTGACCGTGAACGTCGCCAGCAGCCCGCCGGCCAGCGCGTAAGCATAGGTGCGCGCCATCGGGCCGAAGATGTTGCCTTCGACGCCGGACAGCGTGAACAGCGGCAGGAACGCCGCGATGATGATCGCCGCGGCAAAGAAGATCGAGCGCGACACATCGGCGGCCGCCGACAGGATCGCGTGGCTCTTCATCCCCATCACCGTGTCCTCGGAGATGTGGCTTCGCTCGTGTTCCGACAGCGCGGTGGTCTGCGACAGCCGGCGGAAGATCGCCTCCACCATGATCACGGTGGCATCGACGATCAGGCCGAAATCGATCGCGCCGACCGACAGCAGATTGGCGGATTCGCCGCGCAGCACCAGGATGATCACGGCGAAGAACAGCGCGAACGGGATCGTCGCGCCGACGATCAGCGCGCTGCGGAGGTCGCCGAGGAATATCCACTGCAACAGCACGATCAGGAGGATGCCGACCACCATGTTGTGCAGCACGGTGTGGGTGGTGAGCTCGATCAGGTCCTTGCGGTCGTAGATCCGCTCGATCTTCACGCCGGGCGGCAGGATCGAGGAATGGTTGATGTCGTGGACCAGCTGCTCGACGCGGGTAATCGTCGGCGAGCTCTGCTCGCCGCGGCGCATCAGGACGATGCCCTGCACGATGTCGTCGTCATTGTCGAGGCCGGCGATGCCGAGCCGCGGCTTCTCGCCGATCGTGACATGGGCGATGTCGCGCACCAGCACCGGATTGCCGCCGGACTGCGAGACCATGGTGTTGGCGAGGTCGTCGATCGAGCGGATCAGGCCGACGCCGCGCACCACGGCCGATTGCGAGCCGATGTTCACGGTGTTGCCGCCGACATTGATGTTGGCGTTGGACACCGCCTGCAGCACCTGCGGCAGCGTCAGTCCGTTGGCGACCAGCTTGTTGAAGTCGACCTGGATCTCGTAGGTCTTGGTCTTGCCGCCCCAGCCGGTGACGTCGATCACGCCGGGCACCGCGCGGAAGCGGCGCTGCAGCACCCAGTCCTGCAGCGTCTTGAGGTCGAGCACGCTGTAGTTAGGCGGTCCCTTCAGGCGGTAGCGGAAGATTTCGCCGATCGGGCTGAGCGGCGAGATGCCGGGCAGCACGTTGCCCGGCAGCGGCGCGAGCTGCGACAGGCGGTTGAGCACCTGTTGCAGCGCCTCGTCATAGGTGTAGTCGAAGGAGAACTGCAGCTTGACGTCGGAAAGGCCGTACAGCGAGATGGTACGGATGGTCTTGAGGTTCTTGATGCCGGCGACCTGGGTCTCGATCGGGATCGTGATGTAGCGTTCGATCTCCTCGGCCGAGAGGCCCGGGCTCTGCGTTACGATATCGACCATCGGCGGGGTCGGATCGGGATAGGCCTCGATGTTGAGCTGCTTGAACGCGAGCAGGCCGCCGATCAAGACGGCCACGAACATGGCCACCATCAAGTAGCGGCGATTGACGGCAAGGGCGACGAGGCGATCCATTCAGATCGGCGCTTTCAACTGGAAGGGAATTTTCTTGTTGAGCGTGATCTCCGCGCAAACGCGCTCTGCGTTTGTCGCGAGGGAAAACCGCTTCCCACTTTTCCGGATCATGCGCTTAGGTGCCTGATGCGGCGCGGTCGATGAAGAGGCTTCCCTTCGTCACGATCTGCTCGCCCGGCTTGAGGTTGCCGGCCACCTCGACGAGGTCGCCATTGATGAGGCCGGGCTTGATCTGACGCAGCTCGATGGTCTTGTCGTCGGCCCTCGCGACCCAGAGCCGAACCTGATCGCCCTCGTAGATCAGCGCCTGCTTCGGCACGCCGACTGCCGGGTGATCGCCCTTCGAATACAGCGTCACATTGGCGAACATCTCGGGCTTCAGCCGCTTGTCCGCGTTGTCGATGGTGGCGCGAACCAGGAGCCGGCGCGAGGTCGCGTCGATCGCCGCGGCGACATAGTTGACCCGGGCGTTCAGCGTCTTGCCCGGCAGCGCCATCACGCTGAAGGTGAGGTCCTGGCCGACCGCGACATTGTCTGCGTCGGATTCGCGGACAAAGGCGATCAGCCAGACCGTCGACAGATCGCCGATCACGTAGACCGGGTCGCTGGCGCCGGTCGAGACATACTGGCCGGGACCGGCCTTGCGCTGGACCACGGTGCCGCCGATCGGCGCGAACACCGTCGTCTCCGGATTGAGGCGGCCCTTCTGCCGCAGCGTCGTGATGTCGTCGTCGCCGAAGCCGAGAATGTGCAGCTTGTTCTGCGCCGCTTCCAAAAGCGTCTGCGCCGAGCGCGCATCGTTCTGCGCTTGCACCAGCGCGGTCTGGGCCTGCTGATAATCCTTCAGCGGGATCGCCTTGCCCTCGGACAGATCCTTGGCGCGCTTCTCCTGGATCTGCGCCAGGTCGAGCGCCGACTGCGCCTTGTTGAGGCCGGTCATCGCCGCGATGTAATCGTTCTGCGCCTGCACGGTGTCGGCCGCCTCGATCACGAACAGCGGCTGGCCCTTCACAACGGCATCGCCCGGCCGCACCATGAGGCGGGTGACGCGCCCGGTATAGGGCGAGTAGACCGGGGTGGAGCGGTCCTCATCGATGCCGATCTTGCCCTCGGTCACCAGCTCGGAGCGGAAGGTGTGCTCGCTCACGGTCTGGAAGGTCAGGCTGGCCCACTCGGCCGCCGACGGCGCATAGCGCGCGCCGCCCTTGCGGGACTGGCTGGAGACTTCCGAAGATGTCTGCTTTTCCGAGCCGAAACGCGTGTAGCCATAGGCACCCGCGCAGGCAACCGCCAGCAGCGCCGCGGCCACGACCAGGCGCGGACGGCTAAAGCTCTGCATTCTCTTGGTAAACTCTTTCACCATGCGGTCCGCGGGGTCGATCGTTGCAGCATCCGGCGGGACGGCCCCAGCGGTGCGCTAATAGTGCTGAATTGGCGTATCAAACAACCTAAAAATCGCCATTCGGCGACGCCTGTCGTTAAAGTTTGCATAGCCTGAACGGCAGCTGAATGTCTCATCCGGGAAACTCCGGGGCAGGAAACTCCGGAGGGTGACTGCCGAGCGGCATGGCCGGACGGGACCAATGGGCCGGTGTGCTGGACAGCACTGCGGCATGCCGGACCGAGCTCAGCGTACCAAAGCCGGACGGCAGCCGTTCGATGAAGGGCTGCACCGCATCCGCCTTCAGGTCCTCGGTCGCAAGGCCTCCTTCGAGGCGGCCGAGATTCCACAGCCAGCGTCCGGTCTGCGCCAGCGATACTCGGACGTGCCAGCTGCCGCCTTCGCGGGCCTGGCGGGCCTTCGCCATCATGGCACCGAACGCCATGAAATATCCGGTGGCGTGGTCGAGCATCTGGGCCGGCAATTCCTTCGGCCCATCTGTGCCGGCCGCCTGTCCTTCGGCATGATTGAAGCCGGTCGTGGTCTGCACCAGCGAGTCGAAGCCGCGGCGCCCGGCCCATGGTCCGGCATGGCCATAGGCCGACAGCGTCACATAGACGATCCCGGGATTGATCCGCGCCGCTTCCTCCGGCGAGAAGCCGAGCCGCGCGATCGCCTGCGGCCGATAGCCCTGCGAGAGAATATCGGCCTGCGCCACCAGACCCTGCATCACGCCCCGCCCCTCTTCGCTCCGCAGCTCGAGGAAGCTCGTGAGCTTGCCGCGGCCGGTGTCGATGGTGAGCCAGGGGATCGCCGGCAGATCGGGACCGGAAATCAGCAGCACCTCGGCACCATGCGCCGCGAGCGTGCGGCCAGCGACGGGACCGGCGATCACGCGCGACAGATCGAGCACACGGATGCCGGCCAGCGGCCGGCTGCCGGCGGGCCACGGCTTCGGCGCGGCTTCGCCGATCTTCTCGATCGAGATCAACGGCAGTTTGGCCAGTTCTTTGGCATGCGGCGTCGCCGACCATTCGTCGTGCGAGCGCATCAAGGCGACGACGCCGCCGGCGGCGTAGGCCGCTGTCTCGAACGCCTCGCCGTCCCATTGCAGCAGCGCGGCCTGGACCTCGTCGCGCTCAGCGTTGCAGCCGAGCACCCTGCAGACGGCGTCGCGATGATGCGGGAAATTGGTGTGCAGGCGGACGAAGCGGTTGTCTTTGACACGATAGACGCCGGCGATCTTGTCCCAGGCCGGCGGCGGCGGCTTGTCGTCGACGCGCAAATAGCGCTCGCTGCGGCATTCGACGACGGCATGGCGGATGTCGACCGCGACCTCTTGCTGCTCGCCGCTGCGGGCCTTCCAGATCTCGGCCGCGGCAAGGCCGGCTGCTGCGATCGGCGCCTGCGCTGCCGCCGCGACCCGAAACGACGACGGCAGCTGCGGCTCGCTGCCGGTCAATGTGACCGCATCGAGCGCGGCCGGCGCGCCGCCGGCGCCGGTCCAGACATCGGAAAGGATTTCACGAATGTCCTGCATGCGCATACCCGTTTGCGATTATTCTATGCCCGAGCATGATGACAAAAAGGCGGTGCCCGATCCCAACAATCATTTCCGGCCCTGCCCTATATCCAGCTCTGCCTGACCACACAGGAGTTGCAATGGCTGCCATCGATCCTCTCACCGCCGGCGCTGTCTTCCTCGCGACCGCAGCGACCGACGCGGTCTATGTCATGTTCACCTCGGCGGTCGTGGCGCGCAAGCGCGTGCCGGCGGCGACCTGGAGCAGCGTCTGGTATGTGCTGTCCTCCTATGCGGTGATCAGCTACACCGAAAACTGGCTCTACGTCGCCTTCGCCGCCCTCGGCTCGTGGGTCGGCGCCTACGCATCGATCACCTTCCTGCACCGCCCGCCGGGCGGACCGCCGGTCGGCGCCGCGGTGGAGTAGCATGCAGCGGCTGAGGAAGTCATCCGCCATCGATGCGACGGTGAGACCCGCCCGACAGGGACCAGCTGTAAGCTACGTGTCAGCATTGGCGTGTAGGCTACACGTTCGCATTCGCGCGACATCAGTCGATGAACCGACTGGATGGACACTGGCGTTCACGCCGTGGTCTCAGACAACCCATACGCCGCAGCGCACGTTGTAGCGGGGCTCGCCGTTGCAAGAGTGCATAGCAATTTGCTTCGGTGGTTAAGTCCCAGGCGTCGTCCCGGCGAAGGCAGGGACCCATACGCCGCAGCGGATGTTGTGGATGGCACTCGTCGTTCCAGCATCGCGTAACCATTTGCAACGGTGGTTATAGGTCCCGGCCTTCGCCGGGACGACGATGAGTGTGTGGCGTGGCTTCTGAGTCAAACTTCCGCATTCTCGCGACATGATTTGTCCGAGCTTTGCATCTCGTTCTGCCCTCTCATCATAGAGGGCGCAGGGAAAGCCGGGTGCCGATCGCACCCATGGGCCCCGAGCAATGGGTAGAAAGCTCGGGGGTAGGACCACAGGTGTCCTCAGGGTGACGGTGAGAGAGCCGTCGCACGCGGTTCACACGCGGTTCAATGAAAATCGCGGGACGGCGGCAGGATGCGGACGTTGCGTGGGTGGCGGATCTTTTGCGGCGAGTTGTCGCCGTGATCGCGGCGGTCGTCGTTGAGCGGCTCGATCAGCGCGGGGCCCGCCGGCACCGGATGCTTGCGGCTCAAGGATTCGTTGGCGAGGCCGATCAGATCGTGGGAGCGATCGGTCATGCGCTGCGCCACCAGATGCGTCACGCCCTCCGGGCTGCTCTGGATATAGCCCTCGACCAGGATCAGGCGCGCGCCCATCACCTCCTTGCGGTACTGCTCCATCACCTTCGGCCACACCACGATGTTGGCGATGCCGGTCTCGTCCTCCAGTGTCATGAACACGACGCCCTTGGCGCTGCCCGGCCGCTGCCGCACCAGCACGACGCCGGCACAGCGGACGCGGCGGCGGTCGTTGCTCCGGTTGATGGTGTGACAGGCGACGACGCGCTCCTTTGTAAAGGTGTCGCGCAAAAACTCCATCGGATGGCCCTTCAGTGACAGGCGGATGGTCTGATAGTCGGCGACCACCTGCTCCGGACGCGGCATCTCCGGCAGCGGCTTGGCGCCCTCATCCGGCTGCTCGCGTGCGGTGGCGGCCTCGAACAACGGCAGCGGCACGTCGTCGGGCAGCCGGCGCACCGCCCACAGCGCCTCGCGGCGGTCGAGCCCGAGCGAGCGGAACGCATCGGCGTCGGCGAGCAGGATCAGCGCGCGCTTGGGCAGGCCGGTGTCGCGCGCGAAGTCTTCCAGCGAGGTGAACGGCCGGCGGTTGCGCGCGGCAACGATGCGGTCGGCCCAGTCTGTCTCACCACCGTCATTCCGGGGATCGCGAAGCGAGAACCCGGAATCTCGAGATTCCGGGTCTGGTGCTAGCGCACCATCCCGGAATGACAGTTGAAGCTGTTTCAGCCTCTCCTCGTCCTCATCCAGCCAGTGAAATCCGTCGATCTGGCGAAAGCCGAGCCGCACCGCGCAATGATCGCCGACCTTCTCCTCGAGCGTGTTCTGCGCAAAGCTGAAGGAGACATCGACTTCGCGCACCGTGACGCCGTTCTTGCGGGCGTCGCCGACGATCTGGGCCGGTGCATAGAAGCCCATCGGCTGCGAGTTGAGCAGGCCGCAGCAGAACGCATCGGGATGATGGTGCTTCAGCCATGAGGAGATGTAGACGAGCTGCGCAAAACTCGCGGCGTGGCTTTCCGGGAAGCCGTAGGAGCCGAAACCCTTGATCTGGTCGAAGCAGCTGCGGGCGAAGTCGGGTGAATATCCGCGCGCCACCATGTTGCCGACCAGCTTCTCCTCGTAGCTGCCGATGGTACCGAGATTGCGGAAGGTCGCCATCGAGCGGCGCAGGCCGTTGGCTTCCTCCGAGGTGAAATGGGCCGCCTCGATCGCGATCCGCATCGCCTGCTCCTGGAACAGCGGCACGCCGAGCGTCTTGTGCAGCACGTTGTAGAGCTCGTCCTTGTCGCCCTGGTCGGGCGCTGGCGATGGATAGCTGACCTTTTCCTGGCCGTTCCGCCGGCGCAGATAAGGATGCACCATGTCGCCCTGGATCGGCCCCGGGCGCACGATCGCGACCTCGATGACGAGATCGTAGAAGGTGCGCGGCTTCAGCCGCGGCAGCATGTTCATTTGCGCCCGGCTCTCGACCTGGAACACGCCGAGCGATTCACCGCGGCACAGCATGTCGTAAACTTTCTTGTCGTCCTGCGGGACCGAAGCTAGCTCCCAGTGCTCGCCCTTGTGGTCGGCGATCAGGTCAAAACATTTGCGGATGCAGGTCAGCATGCCCAGCGCCAGCACGTCGACCTTCATCATGCTAAGGGCGTCGACGTCGTCCTTGTCCCATTCGATGAAAGTGCGGTCGTCCATCGCGGCGTTGCCGATCGGCACATAGGTGTCGAGCCGGTCCTGGGTCAGTACATAGCCGCCGACATGCTGCGAGAGATGACGCGGAAACTCGATCAGCTCGGTGGCGAGCTCGACCGCGAGGTTGATCATCGCATTTTTGGGATCGAGCCCGGCCTGTCGCACCTGCATGTCGTTGAGGCCCTTGCCCCAGCTGCCCCACACGGTGTCGGCGAGCGCCGCGGTGACGTCCTCGGTCAGCCCGAGCGCCTTGCCGACGTCACGGATCGCGCTGCGCGGGCGATAATGGATCACGGTGGCGATGATCGCGGCGCGGTGGCGGCCGTAGCGGCGGTAGACATATTGCATCACCTCCTCGCGCCGCGAATGCTCGAAATCGACGTCGATGTCGGGCGGCTCCAGCCGCTCCTTGGAGATGAAGCGCTCGAACAACAGATCGACCTTGGTCGGATCGACCGAGGTGACGCCAAGCACGAAGCAGACCGCGGAATTGGCTGCCGAGCCGCGTCCCTGGCACAGGATGTTCTGGCTGCGCGCATAGTGCACGATGTCGTGCACGGTGAGGAAGTAATGCGCGTATTTCAGCTCGGCGATCAGCGCGAGCTCCTTGTTCAGGGTGGTGCGAAGCTTTTCGTCGATCTCGCCGCCGAAATATTTGTCGACACCGGCCCAGGTCAAATCTTCCAGATGCTGCTGCGCGGTCTTGCCCGGCGGCACCGGCTCGTCGGGATACTGATATTTGAGCTGGTCGAGCGAGAAAGAGATGCGTGCAGCAAAGCGCATGGTTTCCGCGATCGCGTCCGGCAGATCGCGAAACAGCCTGATCATTTCATGCGCCGGCTTGAGATGCCGCTCGGCATTGGCCTCGAGCCTGCGGCCGACCGCCTCGATCGTGGTCTTTTCGCGGATGCAGGTCAGCACGTCCTGCAGCGGGCGGCGCGCCGGATGGTGATAGAGCACCTCGTTGGTGGCGATGAGCGGCACACCGGCGTCGGTGGCGAGGCCATGCAGCCGCGCGAGGCGGCGCCTGTCGTCGCCGCGATAGAGCAGGCTTGCGGCGAGCCAGACGCCGTCGGCGGCGCTTGCCTTCAGCTTTGCAAGCAGATCGAGCGTGCCTGCCTCCTCAAAGCGATGCGGCAGCGCCAGCACCAGGAGCTGCCCCTCGACGAAGTCGAGGAGGTCGGCGAGCTTCAGATGGCACTCGCCTTTCTCGATCCGCACGATGTCGTCGCCGCGCTTGCCGCGGGTCAGGAGCTGGCACAGCCGGCCATAGGCGGCGCGATCGCGCGGATAGACCAGGATGTCGGGCGTAGAGTCGATGAAGACGATGCGGGCGCCGATCAAAAGCTTTGGCGGATGGGCAACCTTCTCGCTGTCGAGCTCCTTCCAGGCGCGCACCACGCCGGCCAGCGTGTTGTGATCGGCGAGCCCGATCACGGGAATCCCGAGTTCGCTCGCCTGATGCACATAGGCGCGCGGATCGGAACCGCCGCGCAGGAAGGAGAAATTGCTGGTAATGCCGATCTCGGCATAATCAGGTGGAGGTGCGCTCATGCGAACAGCCCATGCACATACCAATTGGCCGGAACGGGCTTGCCCTCCTCGTCGCGCAGCTCGCTCTCGTAGAGACCGTCGCGAAAGATCCAGAAGCGCTGGCCTTCGGCATCCTCGACGCGGAAATAATCGCGCGTCAGCGACGCGCCGTCCTGCTTCCACCATTCCATCGCGATGCGCTCGGGGCCCTCGACCCGCACCACCTCGTGCTGCGCGCGCCGCCAGGTGAATTGATGCGGCGGACCGTCGGGCACGGTCGCGAACGGCACCTTGATCGGTTCGGGCTGCTCGAATAGCCGCAAGGGACGCAGCGGTGGTTCGCTCGCAACGTGCTCCGGCCAGGCGGCGGCGCTGGCCGCGGCCAGATGATGCTGCGCCGGCAGCGCGAGCGCCGATCGTTCGGGGATGTGGCTCTCCAGCGGCAGATGCACGACGACGCGTTTTCCGCCGATGCGGGCGGCGATGCGGTCGATCAGCGCCGAGAGCTCGTCATTGTCGTGTATGGTGGCGTCGAGATCGCGCTGCTGCTGTACCACGATCTCGGTACGCCCTGCGGCGAGGCGAATGAGATCGAAGCCGAAGCCGGGATCGAGCGGATCATTCAGCGCATCGAGCCGCTCGCGGAATAGGCGATCGATCATCTCGGGCCGCGTCACCGGACGCCCGGTCTCGACCATGATCGCGCGCACCGCACCGTCAGTGCGGAAGAAGCTCGCTTCCAGCTGCCGCGCACCTTTGCCCTGCTTGTCCATCGCCGCAACCAGCATCTTGGCAAGGCTTGAGAGCGTCAGCGCGATCACGGTGTCGGTCGCGATCGGCTCGGGGAAACGCTTCTCGACGATGTAATCGGGCAGCGGCTTGCGCGGGCTGATCGGGGCATCGCCCTGCCCGAGCGCGTGGCTGAGCAAGGTGGTGAAGGCCGCACCGAACCGCGCCGAGATTTCATGCGGCGCGCGCGAGGCGACATCGCCGATGGTCTTCAAGCCGGCGCGGCGCAGGCCGGTGGTGACAGCGGCATCGGCACCGAGCGCCGACACCGGCAGCGGGCCGACCGCCGCCGCTTCCTCGCTATCGGGGACAATCTTGCCCGAGGCGGTGCGCGTCAGCGTACGCGCCGCGATCGAGGTGCCGGCAATCGCCGCGCTGACGGCAAAGCCTCGCCGGCTCAGCGCCCCCGTCACGGTCTGCAGCAGCGCGCGCTCGCCGCCGAACAGATGCGCGCAGCCGGTGATGTCGAGAAACAGACCGTAAGGCAGATCGAGCGCGACCAGCGGCGTGAAGCGATCGCACCAGTCGGCGATGTCGTTCAGCGTCTTCAGATCGGCGGCGGGATCGGCATCATAGACCGTGAGCTCCGGACAGATCGCCCGCGCATTGGCGAGCGGCAGCCCGATCGACAGCCCGGCGCGCACCGCGGCCTCGTCGATCGCGTGCAGCAGGATGGCGTTGTGGTCTTTTGCGACGACGACGCTGGGGAGTTCTGCTTTCTTCGCCTCTCCCGCTTGCGGGAGAGGGAGCCCTGCCACCTCCCGTGCATCAGCTTGCGAGGCGATGTCCTGCGCGAGCTTGCGCTTGATGCGGTCGATGGGCAGGCGTGGCAGCCACAGGCTGAGGATACGCCGACGGTTCACTGAATTGGCACTCATCACATTTCCATTCCATGATCCATCGCCCGACAGGGCCATGACGATTGCGCACGAGTTCGGCCTCGAAGCGCGGCGCGCCCCACACGCTCGCGGCATTGCCCGGCGGCGAATGCGCCGCGCGCACGATCCAGCGCGTCTCCGCGGTCGAGGGGATCGGGGTTGCCGCGATCCGCAGCACCAGCGCGGTGACGCCGGAGGCCTGCGCGGCCAGGGTCAATTTGCGGCTGGCGACGAGATCGAGCTGGCGCGCCTGGCCCCAGACCTCGAGCACGACCGCGCCGAGCGCATCGCAGGCGAGCGCGTCGGCCGCGGCGCGCAGGCCGCTATCGACATCGGCAGCGCGCACCGTGACCAAGAGGCGCGGATCGAGGCCGAGCTCGGCAAGCCCGCGCATCGATAGCGCGCCGTTTTCGCGATCGGAAAAATCCTGCCGCACCCAGACCAGCGGCTTGCGTGCCGACAGCCGTCCGGCGAGCCCCGCAATGAAGCCGGTCGCCGCGCCGCCTTGATGGCCGGCCGCGAACACCTCGTGCAATGCCGCCGGCGCAAGCCCGCCGCGCAGCATCGCATCCGCGCCGGCATGGCCGAGCGCGACGCGGTTCGGCATCGCCGCATCCGATGACGCCTCGATACGCGCGATGCTGCCGCGCAGAGACGCAAGCGTACCTATGCGTGCGGCGGCGCATGATCCGCCAAAGTGTGAGCGGTTTGGCGACAAGATCATGCGCCTTTCTTAAAAAAGAGGAGCGCGATCGGACGCAAAACCGGCGACCACTTTTGCTGATCGCGCTCCGGCATATGCGCCGCTCCTTCCAACCAAAATTTGAGGCCGTCACTGGTCTGAACAGAGAACCAGGGACTGGCTCATTTGTTCATGATATGTTCTAATATAAAGCTAACAGGGCCCACGGAGTCAATCGGATTGGTGAGATCATCGATTCATGAGTGGAATCAATGGGATTCAGCAGCCGCCGAACCGGACAGGCCCTGATCTTCCGCAAGTCAGGCACGCAGGCCCCGAAAATGACGGCGTGACGGAAACGGAGCAATCGCATGCGCATCATCGTGCTCGACAACGACACCGATTTCGAGGGCTGGCGCAAGGCCGCGCGGCGATTGGCGCTGAACGATGTGAAGCCCGCGGAGATCACATGGACCGTACGCAGCGACGACGAATTGTCGTCGGCATCCTGCGTGAATGAATTGCCGGATACGCCGCAGGCGCGGTTCAATGTGTCGGCCAAATTCGTCGAGCTCGCAAAGGCCGCGATCCTGCATCGCAGTGACGAACGCTTTGCCCTGCTCTATCGCCTGCTGTGGCGGCTGCGCAGCCGTCACGATCTGCTCAGTGCGACCGATGATCCCGATATCGCCGAGGTCCACGCGATGGCGCGCGCGATCTATGTCGATATCGACAGGATGCATGCGCATCTGCGCTTCCGCGAGATCGGCCGCGAGCGGACGGCTCATTACGTCGCCTGGTTCGAGCCGGAGCATCACATCGTCGAGCTTGCCGCGCCGTTCTTCGCCGGCCGCTTCGCCGACATGCCGTGGTCGATCCTGACCCCCGACGTCTGCGCACATTGGGACGGGCACGCGATCTCGATCACGCCGGGCGTCGCCAAATCCGAAGTGCCGACCGAGGACCGGCTCGAGGAGGCCTGGCGGCGTCACGACAACGGCCGCTTCAATCCCGCACGGCTGAAAGTGATGGAGATGCCGCAAGCCTATTGGAGGAACCTGCCCGAGGACTCGATCATTAAGCCTCTGATCGAAGACGCAATGCGCATGACCAGCGGCCCCTTCATCGCACGCAAGGCGGCCGAGCCGCAGAAGCGGCAGGATACGCCGATGCCCCGCAAGCAAGTTCAAGGCAAGCAAGTTCAAGGCAGGCAAGCTCACGACATCATCGCGGCCTTGCGCGAGGAGGCCGCCGATTGCCGCGCCTGCCCGCTGTGGAAAGACGCAACCCAGACCGTGTTCGGCGAGGGACCGCAAAGCGCAACGCTGATGCTGGTCGGCGAGCAGCCCGGCGACAAGGAAGATCTCGCAGGCCACCCCTTCGTCGGACCGGCCGGCCAGATGCTCGATCGAGCGCTGCAGGAAGCCGGCATCGATCGCCGCAAGGTCTATGTCACCAATGCAGTGAAGCACTTCAAATTCGTGCCGCGCGGCAAGATCCGGCTGCACCAGAAGCCGAGCACACCGGAGATCCGCGCCTGCCGCCAGTGGTATGAGCGCGAGCTCGCCACCATCAAGCCGGACCTCGTGATGGCGCTCGGCGCCACCGCGGCGCAGAGCGTGCTCGGCAAGATCACGCCGATCAACAAGAACCGCGGCCATCTGATCGACCGCGACGGAACCAAGGTGCTCGTCACCGTGCACCCGTCCTATCTGTTGCGGCTGCCGGATGAAAAAGCCAAGGCGCTGGAATATCAGCGCTTTGTCGACGATCTGAAAATCGCCGCACACCAGTTGCGCAGATCAGCCGATGCGGCCTGAGTTCCGCAAAACCGACGGAACCTGAGGAACCACATCGCAACGAGAAATTGTTCTAAACGCGGACAAATACCTACAACCTTGAATTGATCCGTGGTAAGGTAGCGTGTTCCGCAGGTATCGGGCGTCATGTTCACGCCATGACGTACCCTGAGGCGGGCGCGCTGCACGGTTTGCTAGCCCCGATCGTGCGGCGCGCCACCTCATCTCTCAATCCCCCTCCCTCATTTCGCAACCTTCCACTCGCAGGCGTCCGCCGAATTCTCCGGCTGCCCGGCCGGCCGGATGCCAGTGTGATGTCCTCCGCACATTGTCTCGTCCTGCGAAACGCAGGCAGCTTTCCGTCGCGATCCGCGATCCTTGTTGCTGAAGATTGCCACGAGGCCGCGAAGCCACGTGCGCGCTCAATGCGTTGCACAAAACTTCGGCTCGATGTCCACCGCCACGGGAGACCGGCGCGGCTCGCGGGCCGGATTCAATTGCTTGTCATATGCATCGATCAAAATCGGGAGCATTGGGACAGGAGTTTACCATGAGCGATATGGCGTTACCCGGCTCGATCGAGCCCGCCCTGAAAAAGGGTCCGGACCTCGACGAGGGCTTTCATCCTCTCACCGGGGTTATCTATTTGGGCGTGGTTGCGGCCGCGCTGCTGTTCGTTGCCTACAGCATCTATGCCGATGTCGACGCCACCGGCACGCGCATCACCTCGTTCCTGCCGTATATCCTGCTGTTCGTCGCGCTGCTGATCGCGCTCGGCTTCGAATTCGTCAACGGCTTCCATGACACCGCGAACGCGGTCGCCACCGTGATCTACACCCGCTCGCTGCCGGCGCATGTCGCCGTGGTGTGGTCGGGCATGTTCAACCTGATCGGCGTGCTGCTCTCCAGCGGCGCCGTCGCGTTCGGCATCGTCTCGCTGCTTCCGGTCGAACTGATCCTGCAGGTCGGCAGCAGTGCCGGCTTTGCCATGGTGTTCGCGCTCTTGATCGCCGCCATCATCTGGAATCTCGGCACCTGGTGGCTCGGCCTGCCGGCCTCGAGCTCGCACACCCTGATCGGTTCGATCATGGGCGTCGGCATCACCAACGCGCTGCTGCGCGGCCGTGACGGCACCTCGGGCGTCGACTGGTCGCAGGCGACCAACATCGCGAAGGCGCTGCTGCTGTCGCCGCTGTTCGGCTTCGCGCTCGCCGCCGGCCTGCTCTACCTCCTCAAGATCGCGCTGCAGCGCGCGACGCCGGCGCTGTTCGGCGAACCGGTCGGCGACCAGCCGCCGCCGTGGTGGATCCGCGGCATCCTGATCCTGACCTGCACACTGGTCAGCTTCTTCCACGGCTCCAATGACGGTCAGAAGGGCATGGGCCTGATCATGCTGATCCTGATCGGCACCGTGCCGACCGCCTATGCGCTGAACCGCGCAATGCCCTCGAGCCAGATCGAGCTGTTCACGGCGCACTCGACCGCGGCCAGCAAGGTCATCGAAGGCAAGGCCGCCGGTTACAACGTGATCGGCAACCCGCGCCCGGCTGTGACCAACTATGTCGCGCAGCACCAGATCAACGAAGGCACCTTTCCGTCGCTTGCGGTGCTGGTGCGCGACATCGGCCAGCAGGTTGCCCAGTATGGATCGCTGGCCAAGTTCCCGGCTGACGCGGTCGGCAACACCCGTAACGACATGTACCTGGCGTCCGAGGCGATCCGTTTCCTGATGAAGGACAAGGAAGCCGAGCTGACCGCTGCCGACATCGCCACGCTGAACCAGTACAAGGGCTCGCTCGATGCCGCGACGAAGTTCATCCCGAGCTGGGTGAAGTTCGCCGTCGCCATCGCGCTCGGCCTCGGCACCATGGTCGGCTGGAAGCGCATCGTCGTCACCGTCGGCGAGAAGATCGGCAAGACCCACCTGACCTACGCGCAGGGCGCCTGCGCCGAGATCACGGCGGCCGCGACGATCGCGGCGGCCGACGGCTACGGCCTGCCGGTCTCGACCACGCACGTGCTGTCGTCAGGCATCGCCGGCACCATGGCCGCCAACGGCTCCGGCCTGCAATGGGCCACGATCCGCAACATCGCGATGGCCTGGGTGCTGACGCTGCCGGCCGCGATGATCATCTCGGGCGTTCTGTACTACGTGTTCTACCACCTGTTCTGACGCCCCACGCTTTCGGCGCAGCAACGCGCCGGACAAAGGCCCGCACTCCGGTGCGGGCCTTTTGCTTTGGACCTGCAGCCCGGCTCCTTGCTCAGGCGGCGCAGGCCTTCGCAACCTCGGCCAGCAGGCCGCGCGCCCATTTGTGCAAGCCGGATTTGGCCGTCCTGGCGCCCCAGTGCATGTCGATCGAGATCGGCACGCGGAACGGCAGCGCAGCGACATGGAGGCCGCCGCGCATCGCCCGCGCCAGATGATGCGGGATAGTCGCGACGAGCCTGGTGCCTGTGATGATGCGCTCCAGACTGTCGTGGTTGGGCAGGCTGACCACTGGCTCGATCTCGATCTTCCTCGCCCTCAGCGCCGCGAGATAGAGCGGCTGCCACTCACCGCTGTGGGTGATGAAGACATGCTCGGCCCTGGCATAGGCCGACAGCGCGATCCGGCCGCGCGCCAGCGGATTGGCCCGATCCATCACGCAGACGTAGTGGTCGGTGAGGATATGGCGCCGGAAGAAGCCTTCGCCGGCGATGCCGACCGGACCAAGCACGATGTCGCACTGGTTCTGCTTGAGATGGACATCGCCGTGGCCCGCGGCATCGAGCAGGACGAGACGGACTTGCGGCGCGCCGGCGCGCAGCCGCGTGCTGAACTGCGGGATCATGGTCTGGCGTTCGTGATAGTTGCAGGAGATCGTCACGCAGCCCTGCGCCGTCGCCGGATCGAACTCCGCCGGTGAGGCAAGCCCGTCGATCTCGCCGATCATGTCCCGCGCCCAGGTAACCAGCGTCGCGCAGCGCTTGGTCGCCGTCACGCCATTGCCGCTGCGAACGAACAGCGGGTCATGCAGCGCGCCGCGCAGCCGCTCGATCGCATAGCTGATGGTGGACTGGTTGACGTCGAGCCGTTTGGCCGCGGCGGAGAACGACTGCAGGTCATAGACCAGCACAAGGGTCCGCAGAGTCCCGATGTCGATCGGATCGATCGAGGAATTGGCCGCCACCCTGCACCTCCCGCATTGCTGGCGGCCCAGCCTAGCACAAGGCCATGGAATATTTCGATGGTCCAGATCAATCCCATCGAATTGAGCGATCGTGCACCCGGAGCTAGCCTTGGCGAAAAATCGCTTCCGGGAGGACCAATGACCAGCGCCGTGCCTGTCGTCACCGATATCGCGTATCAGGATCTGCTCGACCCATATCCGATCTTCCGCCGGCTGCGCGAGATCGCGCCGGCGGTCTTCGTCGCGCCCGCGAAGCTGACGCTGGTGACGCGCTTCGACGACATCATGCGGATCGAGCGCGATCCCGCGACCTACTCGGCCGATAATCCGCCCTCGCTGGTCAACAAGGTGATGGGGCCGACCTTCATGCGCAAGGACGGCGCCGAGCATGCGATCGGCCGCAAGGCGATCGAGCCCTCGTTCCGTCCGGCCACAATCAAGGAGCATTGGGCGCCGCAATTCACCGCGATCGCAGAAAAACTGATCGATGATCTGTTGGCGACCGAAGAGGCCGATCTGTTCTCCGCCCTTGCCGCGCCGATGGCCTCGCTCAGCCTGATGGCAATGATCGGGTTTCGCAAGATGCCGTGGCAAACCCTCGCCGAGTGGTCGCAGGCGCTGATCGACGGCGCGGGCAATTACGCCGCCGACGCCGAGATCGAGCGCAAGGCGATGCAGGCGAGCGCCGAGGTCGATGCCGCGATCGACGCGGTGCTCGACGATCACCGCCGCCAGCCGAATCCTTCGGTCCTGTCCTCGATGATCAATGCCGATCCGCCGATGCCGATCGAGGGCATCCGCGCCAACATCAAGGTGATCATCGGCGGCGGCCTGAACGAGCCGCGCGACGCGATCCTGACGCTCGTGCTCGGCCTCCTGGAAAACCCGCCGCAGAAGAACAGCGTGCTGGCAAAGCCGGATCTGTGGCCGGCCGCGCTCGAGGAAGCGGTGCGCTGGATCTCGCCGATCGGCATGTATCCGCGCCGCGTCACCCGCGACGTCGATCTCTCCGGCACCACGCTGCCGCAAGACCTTCAGATCGGCCTCTGCGTCGGCGCCGCCAACCGCGACGGCAGCCGCTTCGTCGAGCCCGATCGCTTCGACGTGACGCGGCCCAAGCAATCGCATCTGGCATTCGGCGCCGGACCGCATTTCTGCGCCGGCACCTGGGTGTCACGGCTCACCGTCGGCAAGATCGTGGCGCCGATGCTGTTCGCGCGCCTGCGCAATCTGCGCCTCCGCGCGGAGGCGCCGCCGGTCGTGCGCGGCTGGGTGTTCCGCGGACCGGTGACGCTGCCGGTGCGATGGGACGCGTGAGCCTCACGCCGCCAATGCGTTCTCGACGATCTTCACGAAATACGACGTGCCGAAGACGATCGCCTCGTCGTTGAAATTGTAGGCGGGGTGATGCAGGCCGGCGCTGTCGCCATTGCCGCAGAAGATGAAGGCGCCGGGTCGCGCCTCCAGCATGTAGGAAAAATCCTCGGCGCCCATCAGCGGCGGCATCTCGTGCACGTTGGATGCGCCCGCGACCTCGCGCGCGATGCGGCTCGCGAATTCGGTCTGCGCCTCATGGTTGACGGTGACCGGGTAGCCGCGCTCATAGGTCAGATCGATCTTGGCGCCGGTCATCTTGGCAACGCCATCCACCACCTCGCGCACGCGCTTCTCGATGAGGTCGCGCACCTCGCGGGTCAGCGTGCGCACGGTGCCGCGCAACTCCGCGGTCTGCGGGATCACGTTGCGGGCGTTGCCGGCGTGGAATTCGCACATCGAGATCACGGCGGAGTCGAGCGGATCGACGGTGCGCGCGACGATCTGCTGCAAGGCGGTGACGAGCTGCGCGCCGACCAGCACGGAATCGATGCATTTGTGCGGACGCGCGGCGTGACCGCCGAGCCCTTCGATCTTGATGTCGATCGCATCGGTCGCGGCCATGATCGGGCCGGTGCGGATCGCGAACGAGCCGATCGGAATCCCCGGACCGTTGTGCATGCCGTAGACCTGCTCGATGCCGAAGCGGTCCATCAGGCCGTCCTTGATCATCGCGGCGGCACCCGCTCCGCCCTCCTCGGCCGGCTGGAAGATCACGACCGCCTCGCCGGCGAAATTGCGCGTCTCGGCGAGATAGCGCGCCGCCCCCAGCAGCATCGCGGTGTGGCCGTCATGGCCGCAGGCGTGCATCTTGCCCGGCGTCTTCGAGGCGTAGGGCAAATTGGTCTGTTCGTGAATCGGCAGCGCATCCATGTCGGCGCGCAGGCCGATCACCTTGACGTCGCCCTTCGCCGGCCCCTTCTTGCCCTTGATGACCCCGACCACGCCGGTCTTGCCGAGCCCGGTCGCGACCTCGTCGCAACCGAACTCGCGCAACCGGTCGGCGACGAATGATGCAGTGCGGTGCACATCGTAGAGCAGCTCGGGGTTTTCATGGATGTCGCGGCGCCAGGCCTGGATATCGGGTTGCAGATCGGCGACGCGGTTCACGATGGGCATGAGAATTCTGGCCTCAGAGGTTGGACGTAAGCCATCTCTAGCATGCAAGAGCCGGTCCACCCAAACAGATGTGGCATGCTCGCGGCTGGAGCCTGCATTCGCAATCGGGATGCGGGCCGTCCCTCGCTGGACTTTGCGCAGACCTCGGGTCTGATATCATCGCATCCGACCAAAGCCTAATAGTGCGGCACATATCCCGCACGGATACTACCCCAGGTTTCCCGCACCGAAATCCTCTCGCCTTCCAACACGGAGCGGCTGCATGACGCCGGATCAGGCGGTGTTGTTTTCCACCATCATCCTGCTGGTGCCGATGGGATACTTCCTGCTGGCGGCGCCGGCGTTCCTGCTCGTGAAGCTCGACGTCCCGCCGGTCACACGGCTGCTGCGTGGCATGTTCAATGCCTACTTCCTGGTGCTCGCTGTTTCGGGCGTGATCGGCACGCTCGCCTTTGCCACGGCCGGCCGGTTCGCCGTTGCGCTTGGCATCGCCTTGATCGCGGCGTTCGCGGTGCTGGCGCGCCGATGGTTCTTGCGGCGGCTCGATGCTGAGGCGGACGCGCGAGACTCGGGTGATCCTACCGCGGTGCGGCGGCTGCGCCAGCTGCATTGGGGCGGCATGCTGTGCAACGCGGTGCAGGTGTTCGCTCTGGTCGGCAGCATTCCCTACATGGCGCCGCTGCCCTGATCGCGGTTTGCTCGCTCGTCCGGATGCGGTTCCCGGCTGTCCGCTATGCGTCACGTTTCCGATGCGGATCGTACTTCGAAAGCACGTCCTTGAGATAATCCCGGCTTTTCCATTCCGGGGCGGGCGGCTCGTACCCGGGCCGAGGCACGTACAGATTCGCCGGTACGTCCGCTGAGGCGCCCATCAGGTCCGGAACGTAGCGCGGGCAATTTGGAAAGATCTCGCATTTGACGCGCACGACGACCTTCGCGCCGTGATGCCCGGCAAGCACTTCGGCGCTGTCGTGGATCGTTGCCTTGCCTCGGATGCGCGTGCGAAACGTCTTGCCGTCGAGCCGTACAAACAACAATCCGACGTTCGGGTTGCGGTGAATATTGCCGAGCGTGCGGTACATGTTGTTGCCGTCGTACTCAGGGAACTCAAGCGTATCAGGCCCGGTGATCTTCACGAAGCCGGGATCGCCGGAACGCATCGAGCAATCGACGTTGTCCTGGTAGCTGGTCGCGATGAAAAAGAAGCGCGTCTCCTCGATGAGCTTGCGGTCCTGTTCCCAGAATTCGAAGTGGAGGCGATGCTTCTCGAGGCCGTCGGCGACACGCCTACCGTCGAAGCGGTCCTGCAACTCACGCATTCCGTCGTGATAGAAAGGGGCGCGGACTGGGTCGGCCACAGCAATCCTCCGGCAAGTTGAGCAATCGATCTGCACTTTGACGTGGCCGCAATTTTCCTTGGCAGTTCACCCGGCCAGCAAGGCGAAAGACTATTCATTCGGCATGGGCGTGGAAAGCCATCCAGGTCCGGAGCGGGCGAAAAGGCGTCGATAACGGCCGTCCCCTACCCTGATGTCAGCATCTGGCTGCGGATCTCCTGCGCGGTGCGGCGCAGCGGCAGCAGGAACTTCTTGCGCGCGCCGGCTTCGCTCACCGTTCCCGAGATCGTGTTGACGCTGAGCGCGGCGACCACCGCGCCCGCGGGATCGCGCAACGGCACCGCGATGCCGCAGATCGCCGGATCGAGCTCGCCGTCGACCCAGGCATAGCCGTCGCTCTCGACCCGCGCGAGCAACTCGCCGAGACGCTCCGGATCGGTGACCGTGCGCGGCGTGACCTGCCTGAAGCCCCCGGTCGCGAGATAAGCCTCGCGGGTGCCGGGCGGCAGCGCCGCGAGCATGACGCGGCCGAGCGAGACCAGATGCGCGGGCAGCCGGCTGCCGACGCCAAGATTGGCGGAAAGAATCCGCCGCGCCGGCAGGCGCAGCGCATAGACGATCTCATCCTCGTCGAGTACCGCCATCGCGCAGGATTCGCCGATCTCGTTGCGCAGGTTTTCCAGCGCACGCTGCGCATGACCCCAGTATGGCAAGGCGTTGAGATAGGACAGGCCGAGCCCGAGCGCGCGCGGCCGCAGGCTGAAATAGCGTCCGTCGGAGGCGCAATATTTCAGCGCGATCAGGGTCGCGAGGATACGCCGCGCGGTGGCGCGGTTGAGGCCGGCAGTATCGGCGGCCTCCGCCAGCGTGTGCCGCCCCGGCGGCTTGCCGAGTGCCTCGATGATCGAGAAGCCGCGCGCAATCGCGCGCACGAAGCCGTCACTCTCTTTGCTCATGGCGGGCGCCCAGCTGGTTCCGTCATCGCGCTCATGACATCGCAGCCCGCATGGCTGCCTGCACATGACGCGGCCCTGCCCGCTTGTCAGGGGCTCCCGACCGCGCTAGCGTGAATTCATACAGCGAATGAATTGTTCGCCTGGCGAACTCAGTAGCAGGAGGATGCACGATGGCGCAAGCAGAAAGTTCTGCGGCCACCCCGTTCGAAACCGATTTCTGGAAAGACGCGAAGCTGCGCAAGGTGTGGGACGACATCGTCCCCGGCGAGCCGCGCAAGACGCTGCCCTACAAGCTCACGCAGGAAGCGATCGCGCTGTACTGCCGCGCAGTCGGCGAGACCAATCCGCTCTATCTTGACGAAGCAGCCGCCAAGGCCGGGCCCTATGGCGGGCTGATCGCGCCGCCCGCGATCCATATCCTGCTGATGTTCGCCTGCACGCCGGCCGACGACTGGATGCGCTCGCCGGGCACCGTCAATGCCGGGCAGTCGTGGAGCTACAACATCCCGGCACGCCCCGGTGACACCATCACCCTGCAGGCGCGCGCGCTCGACAAGTTCATCAAGCGTGAGCGGTTGTTCGTGGTGCACGACAATGTCTTCTTCAACCAGCATGGCGACGTGATCTGCTCGGGTCGCGGCCAGACCATCCGTCCGATGTAAGGAGGATCACCATGACCACGGCGAATTTCGAATCTCTCAAGGCCGGCGACACCATCGACGGCCCGGCATTTGCGGTTTCGCGCGAATCGATCCGCCTGTTCTGCGACGCGTCGCTCGACTACAACCCGCTGCATCTCGACGACAACTACATGAAGGGCGATTTCGGCAAGACCAATTTCGGCGGCATCATCATGCACGGCATGAACAATTTCGGCCTGATCTCGCGCATGCTGACCGACTGGGCAACGCCTGCCGGCGCGATCCATCGCAGGCTCGAGACGCGCTGGCTGAAGCCGGTGAAGCCCGGCGACACCATCCGCCCGGCCGGCACCATCAAAGCCAAGCAAACGACCGCGAAGTCGCGCTGGGTGCTGGTCGACGTCGCCGTACAGAACCAACGCGGCGAGACGGTCGCGGCCGGCGAAGCGATGCTGGAGTTTCCGCCGAACGCGAAGGCAGGCTAGCCGCGCGCACTCGATCGGAGCAACGGGCTCTTTCGCCCCGCCTGCGGGGAGAGGTCGGAAATGCATCGCTAGATGCATTCCGGGTGAGGGCGAGCCTCCGCGAGGGTTGCTGTCACCGTCTATGGGGAGACGGTCCCTCACCCCAACCCTCTCCCCCTGAGAACGGGGCGAGGGAGCCAACCGCCGTCGCGGCACCAACAAACAATCAAATAATCACTTGAGGAGACTTTCATGCAGGATGCGGCCCATTCGCGGCTCTATGGACGGATCGCCTGGCGCCTGATCCCGTTCCTGCTGACGTGCTACACGGTTGCGATCATCGACCGCTTCAACATCGGCTTTGCCAAGCTGCAGTTCCTGCACGACCTGCAGATCGACGACGCGGTGTTCGGGCTTGCCGCCGGCATCTTCTCGGTCGGCTATGTCGCGCTCGAAGTGCCGAGCAATCTCCTGCTGGTCAAGGTCGGTGTCCGCAAGACGCTGCTGCGGATCATGGTACTGTGGGGCGCAGTCACCGTGCTACTCGCGCTGGTGCAGAACCAGTATCACCTCTATCTGCTGCGCTTCCTGCTCGGCGCCGCCGAGGGCGGCTTCTTCCCCGGCATCCTGTATTACATCCTGTATTATCCTGTATTATCTGACGCTGTGGTTCCCGGATCGCGTACGCGGCCGCATGACGAGCCTGTTCGTGATGGCGGTGCCGCTCGGCGGCGTCATCGCGGGTCCCGTGTCGGGCCTGATCATGGATCACATGCAGGGCGTCCATGGCCTGCATGGCTGGCAGTGGCTGTTCATCCTCGAAGGCGGCCCGGCCGTGCTGCTCGGCATCGCCGCCTATTTCTACCTCGCCGACGGACCGCAGGTCGCGAGCTGGCTGAGCGCCGACGAGCGGCGGCAGGTCGCAAGCGATCTCGCCCGCGACCGCGCCGCCGTTCCCGGCACCACGCGGAGCTTCGCGGCGGCGCTGCGCGAGCCGCCCGTCTATCTGCTCTCCTTCATCTACTTCGCGTTCTTCTGCTCGCTCAACACCATCCTGCTGTGGACTCCGACGCTGCTGAAACGCGTCGGCGTGGCGACCACCACCGAGATCGGCTGGCTGAGCGGCGCGATCTCGGTTGCGTCCGCGATCGGCATGGTGCTGATCGGCTACAGCTCCGACCGCACACGGGAACGGCGCTGGCACGTGGTCTGCTGCGGCCTCGTCGCAGCGGCCTGCTTCATCGCCTTGCAGGCCGCGCAAGACAGCGTGCTCCTGACCGTCACGCTGCTTGCCGTCGCCTCGATCGGCATCTTCGCGATCCTGTCGCTGTTCTGGACGATTCCGAACGCGATGCTGGAGGGCAGCGCCGCGGCCGGCGGCATCGCGCTGATCTCGGCGATCGGCTCGTTCGGCGGCGCGGTCTGCCCTGCCCTGATCGGCTGGATGACTGCCGCAACCGGGAGCATCTACGCACCGCTCGCCCTCGTCGGCGCCGTGCTCGGCATCGGCATGCTGACGCTGATCGTCTGTGTTCCCCGCGCGAGCCATGAGGTCACACTGGCCGAACCGAGCCGCCCCTGATCATCCAGCGCACGCCCGGCATCCACTGCCGGGCTTGTGTCGGCCCGCTGCGTCTGGATAGAACTCGGTCCTGACTCTGTCAGAACCGAGTTCTATTTTCTTGTGTTGACGCGTTTTCTTCACGCGAACCGGGCTCCACTTCGCTCGAAAACGCTATAGAAGGGGCCCAACAAAAGACGCTTGCCGGGAACGAGGACATGCCGCGAAGGCTCGAGGGTGATTTCGACTACATTATCGTCGGCGCAGGCACGGCGGGCTGCATCATGGCCAACCGCCTGTCGGCCGATCCGAAGAAGCGCGTGCTGCTGCTGGAAGCCGGCGGCAAGGACAACTGGATCTGGTTTCATATCCCGGTCGGCTATCTCTTCGCGATCGGCAATCCGCGATCGGACTGGATGTTCAAGACCGAGGCCGAGCCCGGCCTCAACGGCCGCGCGCTCGCCTACCCGCGCGGCAAGGTGATAGGCGGCTCCTCCGCCATCAACGCCATGATCTCGATGCGTGGCCAGGCCGAGGATTACGACCACTGGCGGCAGCTCGGCCTCACCGGCTGGAGCTACAGCGACGTGCTGCCGGCGTTCAAGCGGCTCGAGGATCACTTCCTCGGCGAAAGCGAGCATCATGGTGTCGGCGGCGGCTGGCGCATCGAGGCGCCGCGGCTGTCCTGGCAGATCCTCGATGCGGTCGGCGATGCCGCCGAGGAGATGGGCATCAAGCGCATCCCGGATTTCAACACCGGCGACAACGAGGGCACCAGCTACTTCCACGTCAACCAGAAGCGCGGCCGGCGCTGGTCGTCGGCGCGCGGCTTCCTCAAGCCGGTGCTGAACCGCAGCAATCTCAGGCTCGAAACCGACGTGCTGGTTGACCGCCTGGTCATCGAGAGCGGCCGTGCCGCCGGCGTGCTGTTCCGCCAGGGCAATGAGACCGTGGAGGCGCGCGCCAGGGGTGAAGTGATCCTTTGCGCCGGCTCGATCGGAACCACGCAGGTGCTGCAGCGCTCCGGCATCGGTCCGTCCGAATGGCTGTCGCCGCTCGGCATCGACATCGTGCTCGACGTGCAGGGCATCGGCCATAATCTGCAGGACCATCTGCAGCAGCGCGCGATCTACAAGGTCTCCGGCGTGCGTACGCTGAACGAAACTTACTACAATCTCGTGCGCCGCGGCCTGATGGGCCTCGACTACGCATTCCGCCGCCGTGGTCCCCTGACCATGGCGCCGTCGCAGCTCGGCATCTTCACGCGCTCGGACGCGACGCGCTCGCGCGCCAATATCCAGTTCCACGTGCAGCCGCTGTCGCTCGACAAGTTCGGCGATCCGCTGCACCGCTTCCCCGCGATCACGGTGAGCGCCTGCAATCTGCAGCCGAGCTCGCGCGGCACCGTGCGCATCAAATCGTCCGTTCCCGACGACAAGCCGTCGATCGCGCCGAATTATCTGTCGACCGACGACGACCGCCAGGTCGCGGCCGACGCAATCCGCACCACGCGCAGGCTGATGAAGCAGAAGGCGCTGGAGAAATATCATCCCGAGGAATTCCTGCCCGGCCCCTCGGTCGGCGACGACGATGCTTCGCTCGCCAAGGCTGCCGGCGACATCGGCACCACGATCTTCCACCCCGTCGGCACCGCGAAGATGGGAACGGCCAATGATCCGATGGCCGTGGTCGACGAGCGGCTGCGCTTCTACGGCCTGCACGGCCTGCGCATCGCGGATGCCTCGGTGATGCCGACCATCACCTCGGGCAACACCAATACGCCGACGGCGATGATCGCCGAAAAGGCCGCGGCGATGATCCTGCAGGATGCACGATAAAACAACGATGAACGCCCCGAAGCGCTTTCTGGTCGGCGATACCGGTGCACAGGTTGCGGTGGCGCAATGGGGCGAGCCGGCCTCGGACAAGCCGCCGGCGCTGCTGCTGCACGGCACAGGCTTTGTCGCGGAGGTATGGACCGAGGTCGCGGAGGCGCTTGCTGCCGATCACGCCGTCTATGCGCTCGACCGCCGCGGCCATGGCTTGAGCCACAAGCCGCCGGCCGATCGCTATCACTTCCAGGATTTTGCCGAAGACGTCCGCATGGTGGTGGAGCGCCTCGACCTCCATGACATCTACGCCATCGGTCACAGTGCCGGCGCAACCGACCTGCTGCTCGCAGCCAGACTGATGCCCGGTCGCTTCGCGCGCCTGCATGTCACGGAGCCGACCGCGATGGATCCGCGCGCGCCGCGCGCCGGAGACCTCAGCGACATCGCGAACGGCTCGGTGCAGGGCGTGCTGCGCCGCCGGGCCGAGTTCGACAGCGCCGACGATCTGTTCCAGCGGCTGCGCGCCGCGCCGGCCTTCGCACCATGGACCGAACGGTCGCTGTGGGCCTATGTCCATCACGGCTTTGCGCGGCTCGACGACGGCCGCATGCGGCTGCTTTGTACGCCGGAAATCGAGTCGGCCCTGCTCGGGCCGATCTTCCAGGCCATGGAGCAGATCTACACCGGCGACGCCCGCGGTAATCCGTTCCCCTGGTTCTCCGGCATTGCCTGCCCGGTCTGCATCGCGACCACCGAGCAGTCATGGCCGATCTACAAGGAAATGGCCGACCGCGCCGCGGCGCTGATCCCGCATGCGAGCCGCTGGACGTTCGACGGTGTCGGACATTGCGTCGCGCAGGAAGCGCCGGAGTTGATGGTGGCAGCGCTCACGACATTTGCCGCGCGTGCGCGTTAAGGCGTGCACGTATCAATGCGTTGCGTCTAGCCGTAGTGATCGAACTCGCTCAGGGCAATTCGGACCTCTCGCGCGAAATCGACTAACGACACGATGAAAGCCACAACGGCAACAATGAAGAGAATGGCAACGCCCCGCTCGTGCTGGATGTGAAGGAACGCACTCACAAAGCCGACGACGATGACAACGCTGATCGAAATGCTTCCCATGATGGACCAGAAGATCGCGCGATTGATCATGGTGGCGCGCCGAGCAAGACGCGGCAGGTCTGCCTTGAGCCGGCATCTCGCCTGATCCTGATCCGAAATTTGGTTCAGGTAAATCGATCTGTCGATGATCCGGTTCAGGCGGGAAATCAGCACCGCGATAAAGGCCGCCAATGCGCCAAGCAGAAATGCGGGCGCGGCCGCTTGAGAAATCACTTGAGAGAGCTGACTGACCGACGGCGTATCCGGTAACATCGACTCCACTTTCGGGTTGGCGCGGCTGAAACCAATCGGCCGAGCATTGGCAGCGTGGACCCTGCTGACAATCACGACGCCCGCGTATCGAACCGGCGTCGGCTAATTGCCGGGCGGCGTCCGAACGGCGGGCATCGACACGGTTGCGGCCCATAGTGGCGTGATCTCGGCACAATCGAAGGCGCCAGCAGCGCTGCTATTTTGTCACGACCCGTCGGGCCGGCGTCACGGTGCTGGTCGGCGCCATCGGAGAGATCGAGAACGTCAACCAGGTATTCCAGCCGGCCGGGCGATTCTCTGCTGCAAATTCTCCATACCCTTTGAGATTCAGATAACCCTGCATGTCGCCTACGGGAAACAGGAAGCCGATCTGCGGACCAACGCCAAGCACGCGGGACCGGAAGCCTCCCAGGACAGGGTGCTGGCCGAAATCGTCGGTGACCTGCTGATAGGTATATCCAACCAGGCCAACGAAAACCTGCTTTGACAGGAATTGGGAGGCGCCCCAATCCAGATGGAAGTCGACCCCGCTCTGGTACTGGGTATCCGGATTCTTGAAATTGTAGGTGAAGCCCGCGACCGCGGAAAATTCGTGGCCCGCCTGCTGGTTGAAGTAGGTGTAGCCGCCGCCGGCATCGATGGCCGCGTGACCGATGCCGAGATTGGCAAGGCTGCTCGGGCTGTATGCTCCGACCGGGATGTCTCCCGTTACATAGCTCATGAAATTGTGCACCCCGGCGTTCCACTTCAGCGTCGCCTGCGGGTAGAGGTCGCCGACCGATGTGATCGAATCGCCGAAGCTGCCGGTGCGGGTTGTCGCCAGCGGACCGACGGCCGCCGTCAGCGTCCCCGCAAGATCCGCGCTCGACCGTCCGAACAGCCCGGTCACGCCGATGGCAAGTTGGCCACCCAGCACCGGCGTTGCGAACGTATAAGTGGGATTGAGAAGGATGAGATCCGCCTGCGCGTTGAGATGCAGGTTTAGGTTGACGTTAGCCGCGGCGGGGATTCTGCCGACCTGGATCTCCCTGGCGGCTGCGGCATTGCCGAATGCACTTACGCTGGTGTGATAGTAGACCTCCGCCATCGACCAGCCAGGGACCTGCGGGGTCGCAGCGAGGCTGCCGAAGCGGCCGGGAAGCCAGTATGAGACGCCGGCCTCGTCGGCACGCGCGGTCTCAGACGAAACTGACGCCATGACCAGTATCATGGCGATGCCGACATCCCTGAGTGTCTTGCCTCGCCCGTTTGGTCGCCGCCTCATCGAAAGACCGCGAAGCCGCATGTCACGCCCCCTTTGGTGCGGTGCGACCTGTACGGCTCGCTCAAGCGCACGATTCGCCCCAAAATTGTAGCACATTGATTCATGCCGGCCCGGTTGGAGCCGGCATGAATCCAGTTTCTCAGGCCCCGATCTTCTTGGCGGCCGGAATCGTCCAAGTGCCGTTGATGATCGAGGGGTCGGTTTCCTGCGGCCAATACATCCGCAGCATGAGTATGAAATCTCCCTCGGGCGCAGGAAGCCAGTTCGATTCCTTGTCTTTACCGGGCGAGTCTTTCTGAATATAGAGATCGGTCGAGCCGTCCGGATTTTCCTTCAGATTTTCCCGCGCGCTGATCGAATATCGGTTGAGCGGATTGTTCACAAAGAAGTAGCTGCTGTCGTACATGGTGAGCGACCAGAATCCCTCGACCGGAGGCAAGTGGCCTTTGGGAAACCGCATGACGTATTTGTTCGCACCATTGTACTTGCGGCCATCCGCATCCTTTTGCGAGGTCGGATAGACGGCATCCTGCGGGCGGTTGGCGCCGAGTCCGATCGCGGTTACCAGGGCCCGCATCGGGTAGTCCGTCCCGTAGATGCCGGTTTTCGTCGTGAACGCAAAGCCGTTCTCATCCGTGATGGCCTTGTTGACCTTGAACTGAAGCATGATCCTGTCGAATGACACCTCGGGCACACGCTTCAGGAAGTCCGCCTTCAGCTTGGTCTCATCAAAGTCCCGCCCGGGTACGATGCCGATGCGGGCAAATTTGGCGAGCTGGGCCGCGTCTGCCGCGTTCGGCGGGTTGCTTTTCATGAGCTCGCATAGCAGCTTGAAATACGACACCGCGTCCATGCGATTGACCTGTTCGCGGACGGCCGTCTTCATGTCGATCGAAGGATCGACCTTTCCTGGAGGCGGTGTGTACGGCTTGCCGTAAGCACTGAGCGGAACGAGCTTGCACTCATCCTGCAGCTTGTGGACGGCGGCGTAGTCCTCCGGCGTTCCGGTGCAATAGATGCGGCCGAGCAGCCACACGATATTGGTGGGCGATTTGTACTCCTTCACGCCGTCCGGCAGCGTGCCCTTCCAGCCGGGCCCGGTGATGGCATAGGTTTGGGCACCGGTGCCGGTGGTGCGCTTCCCCGGCACCTGGAACACCGTCGTCCAGCCATCAAGCATGGGCATCAGGAAATAGCGCCCCTTCATGTCCGGGATGCTGAGGACCCACGGTTCTTTCCCGACGTCGAAGAAGGACGTGGTGTAGAGCGTGTCCGCGTTGGGCGCAGTAACATCACGGAACGACGCGTCCGGATATTGGCGCAGCTTGATGATATGGCCCATCGGCCCTCGCGTGCCCACGGGCTCCGCGACGTTGGTGATGATCCTCCGCGTCATCTCCATCGTCACCAACGGATAGCCGAATATGTAGGCGTCGCTCGCGAGCCAGAAGTCCTCCAAGCCCTGACCGACACCCGCGAAAGCTCCCTCCTCGGCGACGGCTGGTCGACCTATCGCCGCTCCGGTGAGCAGACCCATTCCGCCGAGCGCAAGATTGCGACGCGTGATCTCCATTGTTCTCTCCTTTGCAAATCGAATGGTCTTCAAACAATCGTCAGGCTGCTCCGACTGTCGGCCTGCCGTAAAAGGTGTCCGATCCCGCGGGTCAGGGCTGCATCCTGATCCCGAGCGCCGCTCTCATATCCTTGAAGACCGCCGCGATCGCCTCGATGATGAGTTGATCAGGATGCGCCTTGCAATGTTGGATTACTTCGTGCTCGGCCTCGCGGGACTTCTTGATGTCGAGGTAGTGCTTGCGCGCAAGCCCGTTGTACCAACCGCTGTACCAGGCAGTGAGAAGGTCGGCGTCTCCCTGCCATGTTCCGGCGAGTTGCGCGCAGGTCAGCTTCTGAACGTCCAGATAGCCTTCGGCGTTGGCGTAGGCGCTGAGGTCTGTCTGCGCGTGCGCCGACTGAATGCCGGCGACGATCAGCGATGCTGCGATCATAGCGGTTCGTCTCATGATGCTCTCCTGTGAGCTCGCGTGCCCGGCTTAGATCGCGGCCGATCTTCCACCTGTCGGCCCAGCGGCTTCGACGCGACGGTCGCGTTGCTCAGTAACAAGGCGGATAAGGATAGTATCCGCATCGGGGGGCGTAGTACGGATAGGCTGCCGCAGCTCCAAGCGCGGCCGCACCCGCGACTGCAGCGCCGCGGTAGTAAGCACCTCGCCAGGCGGTGCGGCGGGCAACGCCGGCAAAAGACAGCGGCGTGAATGGACGACCGATGATGTCGATAAAGATCGACGCCGGTCCATCAGCCCCCGCAAGGTCGCCTTCGAGCATATCGACATCGAAAGTCAGCCTGTCGCCTTCGAGCTTGGGCGATTTCAAGACGACGACGGCGTCCGCTACCGATGATCCGTCTTTCCTGAACCCGGACACCGTGGCGTTTGGAGGGTCCTTTGCGAAATTGTCACTGCCATTGCCCCAATCCTCGACAATGCGCGATGTGAGATCATGACCGGCTGCCCTCACGGGCCGATCGGCGAACACGATCGCATTCGGTGAAACCCCCGTCAGCACAAGCTTCCCGTCCTTCAAGCTCGCACCGCGCGAGTTGAGGACGAAGAGCGATGGCACGACTTCCGGCTTTGCCTGACCTATCGACTTCTCGAGCGGTACGTGTGGTTTGTTCTCGGGTGCAGTTTGGGAAAGCGCCTTATGGGGAGCGGCAATCAATCCGGCGACGCAAAATACCAACAGAGCTGAGCGAAGGGTCATGTTTGTTATTCCTTTGGGGAGCGCTATCTCGGCAATCAGCTTCGCTAAGCATTTCGCGCCAATTCAAATCGCGCGTCTTGCCATTTCGCGCCAATGATCGGAATTGTCATGGCCCAGCGGTGTGGGATCTCTTGCGATGGCCCGCTTTGCCCTGCCGATCGGCAAGTTGCCGCTGCCTGTAAACGATAGGTTGGATTTTCATCAAACGCACGAACCTGCGGCTGAAGCTGCTGGCGTTGCTGTAGCCGACGAATTTCGCGATTTCCGACAGCCGCTTGCTTGAGTCTACGAGCAAGCGGCAAGCGATGTTCAAGCGAACCTCCGCGAGTATGTCGCTGTGGCTGGTGCCCAGGCGACCAAGGTGTCGCTGCAACGTGCGCGAGCTGATCTTGAGGGCGCGAGCGGTGCTATCAAGAGTTGCGTCACCGTGTCGCAGCGACGCGACAATGACTGCGCGGACCGCCTGGGCTGAAGGCAATCGGACAGCTCTCATCGGTTGGTTTGAGGCGTGAAGCCCGTGCTCCTGCAAGAAAAACGACGCTTCAAGATAAAGCAGCTTCGTCCACCGATCTGGCCATCGGCCGCCAAAACTTTCGCGAACCGGAATTCGTCGAACGCGTCGTCGCAGCTGGTTTCGCGATAAAGACAACGCAAGACGAGTTCCGGCCTGCTAAGCTGCGATCGCGGCAAAACTTCTTGGGTAGGTAGTAATGACCGTCATTCCATTGACCCGTTGTCAATTTCTGATCCCGTTCGCTGAGCTCCATTCTGAAATAGGCGGCCCGACGGCAGCACTTCTCGCCAGATTTCAACTCCCGACGTCCTTTGAAGAAAAAGCGGATCATTACGTGCCTTTGCTGCCGGCGGTTCGGTTCGCGACGGCCGCTCAGCAAAAGCAGGGCCTATCGGAAATCGCCTTTCGCGCAGCCCAGCGGCTATCGTTCGAACATTTGAGCGAAGCCATGCGGGCGCGGGTGCGCCATGCGCCAACGCTTCTGGTTGCCCTGCAGCAAATTTGCCGGTGGGCGCCGTGCGAAGATACGATCCTCCAGCTATGGCTCGAGCCAAGCGGCGAGAGCTTGAAGATTTGCAGCAAGCTTACTGGAACGGAGGGCATTTCCCATCTTGAGATATCCCAGTGGCTTCAGAACATATTCGTCCTGCGCATCGTCCGTCAGTTCGCCGGGATCAGTTGGTCTCCGAGAGTGATTGCGTTTGAAGCACTCTATACGCCGAGCCCGGAGGTCCAGTCGCATTGGCCGAACACGCGCTTCATGTCGGGTCAAAAGGCGTCATGGATCGAAGTGCCGGCAGAACTCCTCAGTCTTGCAAATCCCGCAAACGACGTTCGGCCGACGCCCGCCGATCACGAGCCGCAGTCATTCGGAAAGGACGTCGTCAGCGCACTGAAGCTAAGCTTGCCCTCCTACCTTGATCAAGGAGGCCTCACGATCATGCAGGCCGCCGAGATGATGGGCGTGAGCACCAGGAGTCTGCAGCGGAGGCTTTCGCTCGCTGGTCTGACATATTCGGGTCTGCTTGAGCAGGCTCGCTTCAACAATGCGGCCAAGCTTCTGGGCAGCACAGAAATCAAGATCATCGACGTTGCATTCTCGTCGGGCTATGCCGACCCTGCCCACTTCACGCGGGCTTTCCGCCGGATTTCCGGCTGCACCCCACGGGAGTTTCGGCAAAGGTCGAGCAACGGACAAGCCACGATCGATCGGCCTGCCTCCCGATCCAATGGCAATCGCCGCGCCTAGGGAAGGTTCTCGCCTTGAACGCGCCGCCACGTAACAACGCGGGGCTCCTGGCTCCCGGATCGATCTTGAGCGCGGCATTGTGCGCGCTGCTTATCGCCGTCCCGGTTGCGCAGGCCTTTGCCGCAAACGATGATGGCCTTGCCAATGCTTCGGTGCCGACGATCTATCTCGACCTCAGGACGATCTACGCACAGGTTCCGGCAGGATCGCTCGCGTTCGGCTTTGGCCATCCGACGCTGTTCAATACGCAGACGCTTGCGACATCAGGCGGCGCGGCATTTCCGGTCGGCCTGCCAGCAGCGAAATCCCTCAATATGGATTTTCCGCTGACGGTCGATGTCACCGAGAGCGCCTCGCTCTATGCCGGCGTCTCCGGCAGTTCGACGAGCTTTGGAAGCTCCGGCTTTTCGTCCCTTCAAATCACAAGCTGGAACATCGGCTTCCAGGCCGACCTTTTCGAGCAGAACGTGGAACCTTTCCTACCGTGACGCTGCAGTCGACTATCACAAAGTCGATTCCCGATGGTCCTCTGAGCACAACCTCCTTCAACAACATTCTCGAATTTGACTATGCGCTCGATTCCGATGAGACCAGAGGCTTCCTCAGCGGTTTCCAATACACGCGAACCGACGTCGACGGTGCGCTGGGCAGGATCAACCCGAACACGATTGCCTATGTCGGCGGCTACTATCAATGGCCGAACAATTGGAAATTTACCGGCCGCGTGGGCGTGCAATCCTTCGAGGGCGCGCAGCTTCTGAACCTCGCATCAATTCAGCCCTTTGCGCAACCGATCGTGCGGATCGATCTCGACCGCGTGGACGATAATGACAACCGACTGTTTGGCGTCACAGCCGAAATCATGTGGGTGCGAAACCGGCCTATCAACTGACGTTCAGAACGCCTCTGTATGCCGTCAAGAACTAGCCGGCGCCCCGGCCGCCCGAGCAAGCAAGCACCGAGACCATCCGACGAGGGTGCGAGCGACCCGCCCCCGACCGTGCTCCTACGACAGGTAGTTCTGCCCCGGTCACTTTGACTGCGTCCTCTGCGGCCGTCACCGGGTCGGCCATCGGCGCGCCGGGATGCTGCGCCAATCGGTGCAGTGACACGGCCAAACAGTCATGGCGTCAGCAAGTTACCTCGAAAACCGAAGCACGCTCGCGGCAACCAATCGTCCGGCTATTGTTGATCGTCGATCGGTTTGACCGAGTAGGCCGGCGCGCGCACCGGCTGGATCGTCAGCCGATAGGCGATCAGGTTGGTGCCATCGAAGGCCTCGAGCAAGTAGTCGCAAACGGGACAGCGATACTCACCCTTGGCACCAGGTTCGGACCATAGCTCCAACCGCCGGAAACCTGCGCCACAGCACGCGCACGTCACATCCGCTTTGCGCACGTTGATCCTCTTGGCTGCGTTCCGCAGGACGTAAAAACACCAGGTGAACTCGGCAATGAAACGATGGCTGTCGCCTGACTGAGGCGAAAAGCAAATGCCATGGAACTCACGTTCGCATTCCAGGCAAGATGCTTCGGCAGCAAAGTACAGATTGGCCTGGGGTTGATGACAGCTGCCTGACCCTTTTGGAATGCGCGCCCTACTGCATTCCGTTGATCTACGTCAATCTCGCGAGGCGAAATTGTCGCAGTGTCGCCGTTCGCAAATTGTCCCATAGGGAGGACACGCCATGCTTCGTTGCATCCTCGCCGCTCTGGCGGCTCTGGTTCTCGTCGCTGTCTGCCTGATTCCTGATGACGCCTATGCCCGTCGCGGAGGAGGCGGCGGCTTCCGCGGCGGCGGAGGCGGCTTTCACGGCGGCGGGATGCGCGGCGGTGGCATGCATGTAGGCGGCGGAAGAGTTCACGGTGGAGGATATCGCGTTGCCGGCCGTCCAGGTGGCCGACCGATTGCAGGGCGTCCGGGCTATCCCGGTCGACCGATTGCAGGGCGCCCTGGCCGCCCGGTCGCCGGCTATCCCGGCTACGGCAGAGGCTACTATCGGCCGGGCTGGGGTTATGGTGCTGCCGCCGTCGGCGCTGCAGCCGCAGCCGGCGCGTATGGCGCCTATGGCTACTACGGCAACCAAAGCTGCTACTACAATGAATACGGGCAAATGGTCTGCCCGCAGTATTGATCCGGCTGAGCTGCAATGGATGGACGTGCGGTTGCACCGCACCGGCTCGCTGTCGAGCTTCGGTCAGGCATCGGCATGTCCATTTTGAATGGATCGATCGCAAAGAGACGCCACGATCGCCATCGTGGCGGTCCCTTGAATTTTGCTTTTCCAAGGAGACGGCTCGATGGAGTACGACGCCTTCACCGACGCGAGCCTTAAGATGATGTACGAGGCTGTTCGCGGCGCGCTCGAAGCCGACGATGAGTTCGAGGCAAACGGTGAAGATCCAAAATTCCGGATCCGGTCGACGGCCGAATGGAAGCGGCATGCCAGCAATCTTGAGGCCGAGATTCTGAAACGGGGGCTCCAGATCGACATCATCGACTGGACGCGCGGTCAGAGCGAGCTACCGCTCTAAAGCCATCAGGGGTCCGCGTGAACGCGACGAAGAACACGCGCCCTCGTCCGGATTGGTGCCGGCAACGCTCGCCGTTGATCAAACCGGGCCGTGCGATCCAGGTGGCACCATGTACAGGGTCATGGCGAAAATCACATAGATGAGCACGAGCAAGGCGCCGATAAACCATGCCGACCGTCCGCTGTTGGTGATGAAGCAGGACGTCACGGAGGCGATCATGACCATCGTCACGGCGCCCGGCCAGAACTGCAAATCCATCGGCTTCGGACCGACGACGTAGCTCAGAAGCACCAGTGCCGGCGCGACAAACAAGGCGATTTGAGACGCGCTGCCGAGCGCGATGCTGACGCTCATATCGAGACGGTTCTTGCGCGCCGCAGAAAACGCGACCGCCATTTCTGCCGCGGCGCCGACCAGCGCGACGATGATGAAACCGACGAACGCCGGGCTCAATCCCAGCGTCTCGCCCGCTTTCTGCACCGAGCTGACGAATATTTCGCTGACCAGCGCAACCAGCACCGTGACGACGAGAAGGGTGCCTAACGCAAGTCCGATCGGCCAGCCGGCGCCGCCGGTTTCGCCATGCTCCTCGCTTGCGAACAGCTCCTTGTGTGTCTTGAGCGAGAACAGCAAGCCGAGCCCATAGGCGCATATCAGCAGCACAGCGAGGCCCGTACTGAGAGCCAGCGCCATGGCCTCGCCGCGCGCCGGATCGAGGTCGGCGACAGCCGAGGGCGCAAGCAGCGCAATCGTCGCCATCAGCAGCAGCGCTGCATACATCCTCCCGCCGGCCCGGTTATATTCCTGAACGTGATGGCGGAGCCCCCCGAGCAGGAACGATGCGCCGAGCATGAAGAGTGAATTGGTGACGATGGCACCAGCGATCGATGCCTTCACCAGCATGTATTCGCCGGCATGCAGCGCAGCGATCGCGATAATCAGCTCGGTCAGATTGCCCAGGGTTGCGTTGAGCAAGCCTCCGATTGCGTCGCCCGTTTTCTCCGCGACGCTTTCCGTCGCGTGGCTGAGAAGGGCAGCCAACGGCACGATGGCCAGCACGGCGAGCACAAACAGTGCTGTGTGGGCGGACGGAGCTGCCGTCTCGACCACCAGCACAATCGGCACGAAGACAAGCATCCAGAATAATGGATTGTGACGAATTTCCTTGAGCAGAAGGTGCATGGGACCGCCCGGTCGGTGGGAGTTGGACAGCAATTTCTGAACACCTTGGACCGCCCGCGCTTAATCTAGCTCAACCCGCAAACAGCCGACGTCGCTCGGTATTTTGCGAACGGTCAGAAGAGCGTTCCTGCCTCCGGCTCCCTGCCCCTTTGACCTAGATCAACCGGCAGCCGATCCGGCTATGTTTTCCTTCTCGGGACGTCCAAGAAAAGCAGCTCAGGAGTTTGCAATGACGAGGAACGCAGCCGCAGCAGCGATTGCACTTTTGATGACAACCTCGTCTCTCGCCATCGCAGCAGAGACATCCCCGACTGTCGGCGTTGCGCCACCCAGCGCCGCCGACCTGAAGAGCCTGACCGACATGCGCGTCGGCATCGTCAAGGCCGCCTTGCAGCTGACTCCGGATCAGGAGAAGTACTGGCCGGCCATCGAGGATGCGATCCGCACCAGAGCGAAAAATCGGCAGGCTCGGTTGGAGCGCATTGCCGAATTGCACGAAAACGGACCGATGGACGGAATGCATGAAGGCAATCCGGTCGAATTCATGCAGCGCAGGGCGGATCGGCTGATTCAGCGCGGGACCGACCTCAAGAAGCTCGCCGATGCCTGGGAGCCGCTCTACAAGACATTGAGCGATGATCAGAAGAGAAGGATGGCGTTCGTGTCGTTCGCTGTCATGCGTAGCGTGCGAAATGCGATCGAGCAGCGCGGCGGTCCGGAAGACGAGGACGAGTAAAGCCAAACGGGCGCAGGCGTCTACGTTGCGGGGCGATTCCATGTCGCGGCGCGCATCGCCGCTTCGCCAGAGGCAGCGCCGCGTTCATCAACCGGCGGTCATTCCGGCGGCGGAAAGCGGTCGAAGGTCGGCAGCTCATGCGCATCCTCCATCCAGCGCAGCCGCTCCGCGACCTGGATATGCATCGTGGCCGGCACCGCGTCGGGATCGTCATAGGTGCCGCTCTGGATGTCGATGAACCCGGGCAGCATGTTGCCATTGGTATAGAAAAGTCCGCTGCCGCAGTTCGCGCAGAAGTGCCGCCGGCCATGCTCCGAGGATCGGTAGATCCTGGGCTGCCCCTTGGTCACCTTGACCATGTCCTCGGCAACCATGATCCAGCCAACCATCGGCGCGCCGGCGTGGCGCCGGCAATCGGTGCAGTGGCACAAAGCATGGACGACCGGTTCGCCGGTCACCTCGTAACGGATCTCGCCGCAGTGACAGCCGCCGGTGACGTCAGCCATGTTTTCCTCCGCTCGATCAGTGGTTTGCCGGATCGATAACGCTGCGAGCAGCAATGCTTCAATTGCGCATCTTGCCCTTGCGTCGAGCTGTCGCGCGGTCCCCTGCGCCTGCCGATCATGCGGGCCGGCGTCGCAGCTCACGAAATCGTCATCCCTGCCCTCGGCCCCGCCGAGGCCTCGGGAATAAAGCCCCAGCCCCGCCGATCACCTCCCCGGAAACCCAATCCCTGGGCCCACGGGAGACTTGCCATGAGCGGACACGATCACGACCATCGCGATGAGGAAAAAGGCGTCAGCCGACGCAAGGTGCTGGAATGCATGACCTGGGCCGGCACCGGCGTGCTGTGGACCGTCACCGGCGGCGTGCCGCATTCGCTCGGCATCGTCGGCTCGGCCGCGGCTGCGGAAGCTGCGCCCGGCATGACCTTCATGCAGATCAGCGACAGTCATGTCGGCTTCGACAAGCCGGCCAACCCGAACGCCATCGGCACGCTGGAAGAGGCCATCAACAAGGTCCGGGCGATGCAGGTCAAGCCGTCCTTCATGATCCACACCGGCGACATCACGCATCTGTCGAAGGCATCCGAATTCGATGACGCCGATCGCATCATCTCGCAGGCCAAGCTCGACGTGCACTACGTGCCGGGCGAGCACGATTTCATCGACGAGGAGGTCAAGTTCTACAAGGAGCGCTACGGCCGCGGCACCAAGGGTCCGGGCTACTATTCGTTCGATGCCGGCGGCGTGCATTTCATCGGCCTCGTCAACGTCGTCGACCTCAAGGGCGGCGGCCTCGGCAATCTCGGCAACGAGCAGCTCGAATGGCTGGAGAACGACCTCAAGGGCCGCTCGAAGTCGACGCCGATCGTGCTGTTCGCCCACATCCCGCTGTGGACGGTCTATCCGCAATGGGGCTGGGGCACCGAGGACGGCGCCCGTGCGCTGGAATACGTCAAGGGCTTCGGCTCGGTCACAGTGCTCAACGGCCACATCCACCAGGTGATGCAGAAGGTCGAGGGCAACGTCACCTTCCACACCGCGCGTTCGACCGCCTTCCCGCAGCCGGCGCCGGGCTCCGCCCCCTCGCCCGGCCCGATGAAGGTGGAGGATGCCAAGCTGCGCAGCATGCTCGGCGTCGCCAGCATCAACTTCAAGCAGAACAGCCAGCCGCTGGCGATCATCGACACGCCGCTGCAAGGCTGAGGGACAAGACCGATGAGTTCGATCAATCGACGCGACTTCGGGATCGCCGTGGTCGCGACCATGCTGCTGCCGGTCACGGCGGCCCGCGCCGAAGATACCGCGGTTCACATCGACAACTTCTCGTTTACCCCGCCCCAGCTCGAGGTGAAGGTCGGCACGACCGTGACCTGGACCAACCGCGACGACATCCCGCACACCGTGGTGTGCGCGGGCAAATTCCGCTCCAAGACCATGGATACCGACGGCACCTTCTCGTTCACCTTCACGGAGCCCGGCGAGTACAAGTATTTCTGCTCGCTGCATCCGCACATGACAGGCAGTGTCAAGGTTGGGTAACGTGACAACCCATACAATCACAACCATGCCCGGCCGGTGGCCCTCCGCCCCCGGCCGGGCACGAGCCGTCTCTCGACATGCCGGGCAGGACACGATGGTTGTCAACGCGTCGCAAGACGATCCCGAAAAGGCGCGGCGCTTCCGCGAGGCCGCGCTGCCGTACCTTGACGACGCCTATACGCTGGCCCGCTATCTGCTGCGCGATGCCGCCGACGCCGAGGATGCGGTGCAGGAATGCTATCTGCGCGCCTACAAGCATTTCGACAGCTACCGCGGACCTGCGATGAAGCCGTGGCTGTTCGCGATCCTGCGCAATGTCTGCCGCGCCGAATATGCAAGGCGCAAGACCGCCCCGACCGCGGTCGAGGAGTTGCCCGAAGGCGGCGAGCAGACCCCGTTATGGAATGAAGCCCCGGAGACCCCGGAAAAGCAGCTGCTGCGCCGCTTCGACGGCGAGACCGTGCGCAAGCTGGTCGCGGCGCTTGCCGAGCCGTTCCGCGAGACCTTCGTTCTCAGGGAAATCCAGAATCTTTCATACCGCGAGATCGCCGATGTCGCCGCCGTGCCGGTCGGCACCGTGATGTCCCGCCTCGCGCGTGCCCGCGCCATGCTGCGATCGGCCTGGCTTGCGGAACAGGAGCAAGCGAAATGACCTGCGAGGAAGCCGAAGTGCTGATCCACGCGCTGATCGACGGCGAACTCGACGCCGGCCATGCGCGCGAAGTGGAAGTCCATGTCGAGGGGTGCGCGCATTGTGCCGCGCTCATGAAGGAGTATCAGGAGATCCGCCAGGCGATCGCCGAGAGCGATTTGCGCTACAAGGCGCCGCTCGAGCTGCGCCGCAAGATCGAGAAGTCACTGCCGCAACCGCAAGCGCAGGCGGCGCCGACCCGGCGCTCGGTGCTGCGCGGCTTCGCGCTGGGCTCCGCGGTGTCGGCGATGGCAGCGACCGGCCTTGTCGCGATCGTGCTGCGCAACGATGACGAGCAGCGCATCGAGAACGAGGTGGTGTCGGCGCATCTGCGTTCGCTGCAGGCCGGCCACCTCACCGACGTGATCTCGACGGATCAGCATACGGTCAAGCCCTGGTTCAACGGCAAGCTCGACGTCTCGCCGCCGGTGATCGATCTCACCGCGCAGGGCTTTACCCTGATCGGCGGCCGGCTCGACTACGTCAACGCCCGCGAGATCGGCGCCGTGGTCTACAAGCGGCGCCAGCACGTCATCAACCTGTTCGTGGCGCAGACAGCGAACACCGAACGCAAGGCGGCGAAGATCTCGACACTGCAGGGCTTCAACATCCGCCGCTGGAGCGACCGCGGCCTGAACTACTGGGCGGTCAGCGATCTCGGCGCCGACGAGCTCTCCGAGTTCGGCGACAAGTTCGAGGGCGCAATGCGCGCCAACAAGGAGGGGTGAAATCTTGTAGCCCGGATGGAGCGAAGCGCAATCCGGGAACGGTCTTGCCAGTTGCGAGAATCCCGGATTTCGCTTCGCTCCATCCGGGCTACAGGTTCGAAACTACGCCGACTTGCGCACCGCGTTGTCGACCAGCGTCTTGCCGAGCGACCAGATCGCGCCGGGCACCTTGTGGCTGCCGGCGATCACGTCGTCGAACGACTTCTCGATCCAGGTGCAGTCCTCTTCGGTGATCATGAGCGGCGGCAGCAGCTTGATGGTGTGGAGGCCGTGGCCGGCGACCTGGGTCAGGATCTTGTGATCCTTGAACAGCGGCACCGTGATCAGCTGGCAGAACAGGCCCTTGTTGGCGGTCTCCAGCAGATTCCACGACGCCTTGAGCCGCAGCGATTTCGGCGGACCGAACTCAACGCCGATCATCAGGCCTTTGCCGCGAACTTCCTTCATCAGTTCATAGCCAGGCACCATGCGCGTCAGCGCAAGACGGAGCTCGGCGCCGCGCTTGGCGGCGTTCTCGACGAGCTTCTCGGCCTTGATGACGTCGAGCGTGGCAATGCCGGCGGCCATCGCGAGATCGTTCTTGGCGAAGGTCGAGCCATGCACGACCGCGCGGTCCATCTGGTTGAAGATCTTGTCGAAGATGTTCTTGCGCGTCAGCAGCGCGCCGATCGGCACGTGACCGCCGGACAGCGCCTTCGCCAGCAGCACCATGTCCGGCTCGATGCCCCAATGCTCGATCGCGAGGAATTTTCCGGTGCGGCCGATGCCAGTCTGGATCTCGTCGGCGATGAACAGCGTGCCGTATTTGCGGCACAGCGCCAGCGCGCCGGGCAGGAACTCGTCGGTGGGCATGTTGACTCCCTTGCCCTGGATCGGCTCGACGATGAAGGCGCCGACCTGGCGCGACGACAGCGCCTTCTCCAGCGCTTCGAGATCGTTGAAGGGAATCGGAGTGCAGCCCGGCAGCAGCGGCTCGAATCCGCCGCGGAAATTCGAATCATCCGTCAGCGACAGCGCGCCGTAGGACAGGCCGTGGAACGAATGCCCGCAATAGACGATACCGGGGCGGCCGGTCGCGCCACGCGCGAACTTGATCGCGGCTTCGACGGTTTCGGCGCCGGAATTGGCGAAAAACACCTTGTCCAGGTATGGAACATGTTCCAGAAGACGTTCAGCGAGCACGCCGGCGAGCGTCGAGACATCGAGCTGCACGAGATTGGGCAGATCGGCGTCGAGCACGCTCTTCAGCGCCTGGCGCAGGGCCGGATGATTGCGGCCAATCGCAAAAACGCCAAATCCGCTCAATAGATCAAGGTAACGAGCCCCCTGACGATCGAAGAGGTATTGGCCTTGCCCCTTCTGGAAGCCGACGTCGTAGCCGATGGTCTTGAGAACGCGAACGAGCTGCTCGTTGAGGTGACGCGTATGCATGGCACCGCGCTGCCCCTCGCGCTCCACAAAAATCTCGGAAACGTCTAAATTGGAACTTACCATTCGTTACATACGTCGGTTGATGGCCATCTCGTCAACTTAAAACGCTCGCTAGCGGCGTTTTGACCCCGCTCGGATCGTCCAGTTAAGCACAGGTTTGGACCATGTTGCACTGCCCAAGAACTTTCGCGCGTACAATAGCCTTTTCAGGTTTATTTTTGGCCACCGTATTATCACCGGCACTTGCAGCGGACCCGACCGGCGACTGGAAGGTCGCTGACGGTGTCGCCACCATCCGCGTCGCCCAGTGTAATGGCAACATGTGGGGTGCGGTGTCTTGGGAAAAAACCCCAGGCGGCAAGGATAAGAACAATCCTGATCCTGCGAAGCAGAGCAGGCCGACGCTCGGCATGCCGATCCTGATCGACATGAAGAAGAAGGCCGGCGCGGATGCGTGGGAGGGTCAGGTCTACAACGCCAAGGACGGACAGCTCTACAGCTCGACCATCAAGCCCGTCGGCACCGATCAGCTCGAGATCCAGGGCTGCGTGCTCGGCTTCTTGTGCGGCGGCGAGACCTGGACCCGCGTCGGTCCGCCGATTCCGGTGAGCGCAGCCGGCAGCCCGGCGGCGAAGGGCACCCAGCCCAAGTCAACAGCACCGCAGAAAACCACCGGTGCCGTGGCGCCGGCCACCAAGCCGGGGCAAAAGCAGGCCCCGGGCAATGCCAATGCGCAGGCTGACGCCGTGGGCGATATCTGCCTGCTCCCCGACATCGCGCGACCGACGCATTAGCGGAAACCTGCGGGAACACCGTCCGCTGACATCGCGGCTCGGCGGCGCCTGCCGCCAAGCCGGTTCGACAGCGAATCGCCAACGCGTCAGGTGACGTCGTTGGCGATGTCCTCCTCCTTGACCTCGCGCGGCTTGCCCATCAGCGCCGGCTGGAACAGCAACACCGCCGCGAGCGTGGTGACCAGCGAGAGCGCCAGCAGCTTGCCCATGCTGGCGGTGCCGGGATGGCTCGACAGCCACAGGCTGCCGAACGCGGTCGCCGTGGTCAGCGCGCTGAAAAAGATCGCGCGTGTCAGGCTCGACTGCAGCAGATTCGTCCTGCCCTGGCGCCACGCCGTGACATAGTAGATCTTGAACGCCACGCCGACGCCGAGCAGCAGCGGCAGCGCGACGATGTTGGCGAAGTTGAGCGGCAGCCCGATCAAGACGCAAATCTCCAGCGTGACGATGCCGGCGACGAGGAGCGGCACCAGCGTCATCAGCACGTCGACGACGCGGCGCAGCGTGAGCCACAGCAGCAGGCTGATCGTGACCAGCGCCAGAATGCCGGCGTGGACGAACGCCTTCACGATGACGTCGCCCGACTTCAGGATCGAGACCGGTCCGCCGATCGCGGTCGGCTCGGCGGCGAGCACGGCGTCGGCAAAGCGGCGCAGATTGTCGTTGTCGTTCGGATCGCCCTTCGGCTCCACCTCGACACGCATCAGGCCGTCCTTGGTCTTCCAGCTGGCGACGAGTTCCGGCGGCAGGTTCTGCAGCGTGACGGTCTGGGCCTGCAGCGTATTGCGGAGCTGATCGAACACGATCTTCATCGGCGCGACGAATACGTCCTGCGCCTTGTCGCGGGTCGCCTCATTCGCATCGGCGAGCTTCTGCAGCGCGTCGGCGAGCCGGCGCGCGGCCAGCGCACCCGGCCCCTTGCCGTCGCCCGCGGTCTTGCGCAGGCCGTCGACCGAGCTCTTCAGCGACTCGACATTCTCCTGATCCGACGGCGCCGGATCGACCGAATCCGGGTTGAGCGCGGGGCCGAGCGTCTTGGCCGCCTGCGCGATCAGCTTCAGCTTGGCCGGCTGGTCGTCGGGCACGAAGCTGTCGAGCGACATCACGCGCGACACTTCCGGCAGCTTCTCGAGCTTGGCCTCGATCTTCTTGGCGTCGGCTTCCGAGCGCGTCATCACATTGATGGCATTGGCGCCGGTGTTCGGATCCTTCCTCAGGTCGAGGAAGGTCGCGATCGATTCCACCTTGGAATTGCGCAGATTGATCGGGTTGAAGTCGAACTTCATGTAATGGAGCAGCGGCAGGCCCGCGACCGTGACCAGCAGCGTGCCGACGATGATCGGAACGCGATGCTTCTCCAGGAAGTTATCGAGCGGCGCCAGGAAGGCGTAGCCGACCGGCTCCTTCTCGCCGGGCGGATTGAGCAGATCGAGCAGCGCCGGCAGCACCGTGATGCTGGTGACGAACGCCACCAGCATGCCGGCGCCGGCGATCTTGCCGAGCTCCGAGATGCCCTTGTAGTCGGTCGGCAGGAAGCAGAGGAAACCGGCAGCGGTCGCCATCGCGGCGAGCGACAACGGCACCGCCGAGCGGCGCGCCGCGTTTTCCAGCGCCAGCGTCAGATTGTCGTTCTTGAAGCGCTCGGAGCGGTAGCGGACGCTGAACTGGATGCCGAAGTCGACCCCGAGGCCGATGAACAGCACGGCGAAGGCAATCGAGAGCAGGTTCAGCGAGCCGACCATCATCAGGCCGACCGCCGTGGTGATGGCAAGCCCGATGAACAGGTTCACGAACACGGCGAAGATGATCTTGCCGGAATGCAGCGCCATCCAGAGGATGACCAGCACGATCACCACGGTGCCGATGCCGTTGGTGATCGCGCCGTCCTGCACGGTGGCGTATTCCTCGTTGGCGATCGGCACCGGTCCGGTCAGGCGAACGCGCGCGTGATATTCAGTCGGGAATTTCAGATCGGCCGCCGCCTGGCGGATCGCATCGGTCGCGGCCTTGCCCGGCTCCAGCGCCGAATAGTCGATGATCGGCTTGATCTCGATGAAGGCGCGCTTGTCCGAATCGGTCAGCGGCTTGTCGCTGGTGAGCTCGCGCCACGAGAAGGTCGCGTTGCCCTTGGCGAGGACGGTCTCGACCGTCTCGGAGATCAGGTTGAAGGGCGGCGCGGCATTGTCGAGCTTGACCTGCCCGCGCTTGACGCCGGCAAGGCCGGTCTCGAGCGCGCCGGTCAGGCCACGTATCGAGGGATCGCCGGCCATGATCTCGATCAACGGTGCAGCCGATTCGAGCTGGCCCGCGACCTTGCCGACCTCTTCGGTCGGCAGGAACAAGAGGCCATTCTTCTCGAAGAATTCGCCGGAGCCGAGCGCGGTGATCGCTTCGAAGTTCTTCTTGTCGGCCTGCAGCTTCGCGGTGAGCGCCTTCGCGGCCGAGCTGGTCAGCTCCGGCGTCGCTGCCTCGACCACCGCCAGGATCAGCCGCTCGCGATCAAATGCTTCCTCGAACTGGTTGTCGCGCTTGCGCCAATCGAGATCCGGCGAGATCAGCTTGTTGATGTCGGTGTTGATCGAGAAGTTGCGGGCCGTGTAGAAGCCGGCGCCGATCGACAACAGGACAGAGATAATCACAACCGGAAGGGCAAAACGCGTACAGGTTCTAACAACGGAGACGACAATATTTGTCAGCACTTCGTTTCTTTCTATCTCGGGGAAGCATGGCCGAAAACGCCCGCTCTGTAGCGGAGTTCCCGGGACCGATCTAATGTTGTTTTGGTTATCTTCCTCGACGGGACAGCGAGGAGGTTCCAAACCACAGGAACGGCCACGAATGGCCGGTATAAACCGCATCAGTGGGCGATAAAGTGACGAACAAGTGAGGGAGACGGACGGTCGCAGGGGTCGAAATCCACACCATATTACCTCTAACGCCCCTAGTCCGTGACCACGCCCCCATCGAACCGCTACCTTTTTGCCACAAATCGCTGTATTTCCATGCGCTTGGGGCGCAGATCCCGCCCAGGAACTGTGATGGCTCAGACATTGCAACTGACGTTGCGACGTCCGACCTGTGGAGTGCGTTGCCGAAAAGGCCGCAGGGCATTGAACGAGATTGGTGCAATTTGCGTAACGGACGTCAGATGGAAGTGTTTCTTGCTCAGCCGCGCGGCTTTTGCGCGGGCGTTGTGCGCGCGATCGAGATCGTCGAACGCGCGCTCGAGAAGTATGGGCCGCCGGTCTATGTCCGCCACGAGATCGTGCATAACAAACACGTCGTCGAGAGCCTGAAGAAGAAGGGCGCGATCTTCGTCGAGGACCTCTCGGAAGTGCCGGCCAAGGCGGTGACCGTCTTCAGTGCCCATGGCGTTGCTAGGAGCGTCGAGGAGGAGGCGGAAGCCCGCGATCTGCCGGTGCTCAATGCCACCTGCCCGCTCGTCACCAAGGTCCACAACCAGGGCAAGCGCTATATCTCGAAGGGCCGCGCGCTGATCCTGATCGGGCACGCCGGCCATCCCGAGGTCGAGGGAACCATGGGCCAGGTTCCGGGGCCGGTCCTGCTGGTCCAGAGTGTCCAGGACGTGGCGGAACTGAGGCTGCCGAGCGATACGCCGGTCGCCTACATCACCCAGACCACCCTGTCCGTGGACGACACCAGGGACATCATCGCGGCCCTTCAGGCAAAATTTACAGATATTCAAGGCCCGGATATCAGGGATATCTGCTATGCGACACAGAACCGCCAATCTGCGGTAAGGGACCTCAGCAAACTGGTTGACGTCATTTTGGTGGTGGGGGCCGCCAACAGTTCCAACTCGAACAGGCTTCGTGAAATCGGCACCGAGGTCGGCGTCGCGAGTTATCTCATTGCCGATGGGAGCGAACTCAATCCGGATTGGCTCAAGGATGCGAAGGCCGTCGGCATTACCGCGGGCGCTTCTGCGCCCGAAGTTTTGGTCGACGATGTGATCGAGGCTCTGCGGCGGATCGGACCGGTGTCGGTCTCGGTCGTTCCGGGCCGAGAAGAGAATATCGAATTCCGGCTGCCAGCCGAACTGACTGCGGGCTGATCTGAACCACATCCCTTTGATAAGTGCAGAAAGAAATCGTCTAATGGCTATACCGTTCTTCAAGGAAATGCGTATCGGCGGCTATCTGATCAAGCAGAAGCTGCTTGGCCGCAAACGCTATCCGCTCGTGCTGATGCTGGAACCTTTGTTCCGTTGCAACCTCGCCTGCGTCGGCTGCGGCAAGATCGACTATCCCGATGCGATCCTCAATCGCCGCATGACGGCGCAGGAATGCTGGGATGCGGCCGATGAGTGCGGCGCGCCGATGGTGGCGATCCCCGGCGGCGAGCCGCTGATCCACAAGGAAATCGGCGAGATCGTGCGCGGCCTCGTGGCCCGCAAGAAGTTCGTCTCGCTGTGCACCAATGCGCTGCTGCTCGAGAAGAAGCTCGATCTGTTCGAGCCGTCGCCCTATTTGTTCTTCTCGGTGCATCTCGACGGCCTGAAGGATCATCACGACAAGGCGGTGTCGCAGAAGGGCGTGTTCGATCGCGCCGTCTCGGCGATCAAGGCGGCGAAGGCGCGCGGCTTCACGGTCAACGTCAATGCCACAATCTTTGATGGTCATCCGGCCGAGGAGATCGCCAAGTTCCTCGATTTCACCACCGAGCTCGGCGTCGGCGTCTCGATGTCGCCGGGTTACGCCTATGAGCGTGCGCCCGACCAGGAGCACTTCCTCAACCGCACCAAGACCAAGAAGCTGTTCCGCGACGTCTTTGCGCTCGGCAAGGGCAAGAAGTGGAATTTCATGCATTCCGGCCTGTTCCTCGACTTCCTCGCCGGCAACCAGGAATACGAGTGCACGCCATGGGGCATGCCGGCGCGCAACATCTTCGGCTGGCAGAAGCCCTGCTATCTGCTCGGTGAGGGCTACGCCAAGACCTTCAAGGAGCTGATGGACACCACCGACTGGGACACCTACGGCACCGGCAAGTACGAGAAGTGCGCCGACTGTATGGCCCATTGCGGCTACGAGCCGACCGCGGCGACCGCCGCGATCAACAATCCGCTGAAGGCGATGTGGGTTGCGCTGCGCGGCATCAGGACATCAGGCCCGATGGCGCCCGAGATCGACATGTCGAAGCAGCGTCCGGCGCAGTACATCTTCGCCGAGCAGGTGCAGAAGAAGCTCTCGGAGATCCGCCGCGACGAGGCTGCGGCCGCCGCCGCCAAGCAGCAGGCGAAGGCCTCGACCGCCGCCTGACGAGCGAAAGCAACATGAAAGCCCCGGTTCAGCGAACCGGGGCTTTTTTTCGTTCAGGATGCCGCCTGCTCTTCCAGTCTCGTGCGCAGAAGCAATTTCTCGATCTCCGCCGCGCGCGGAGCGCTAAGTGTACCGCGCTCGATCCCGAGCGGGACATTGCGCAAAGCGAGCTCGCGATACAGCGCGCCGGATGGAGGAAATCGCTCATCCAGCGCCCGGAGGTGCTTGAGGATCGTTCCGACGTCGCCGCGCGCCACGCAGCCGCCCATGCCGTTGGCGAGGCCACCGTCGAGAACAGCCGCGACCGTCCCCCGCAGCAGCGGCATCATCGCGCGCAACGCGTCGGCCTCGCTGGCGCCAAAGCTCTTCCAGAGCTCGACGCCCTCCTTGAGCAGCGCGATCAGGAACGGACCGACGTAATAGGCCGACGCATGATAGAGCGCCCGCGCACCGGCCCGCAGCGCGAGCGGTTCACACCCGATGCGGGTCGCAAGCCATTCCAGGTCACGCCTGAAGTCACCCTCTGCCTCGATGCCGACGGTGCATCCGCGCAACCCCTCGAGCGCGACGTCGGGATTGGCGAACATCTGCATCGGATGAAATCCGCCGGTCGCGGCGCCTGCGGATTTCGCGTGATCGAGCGCGGCCAGTTCGGTCGCACCGCTGCAATGAACCACGCGGTGACGCGGCTCCCAGCGCAAATCGCGGCAGACCGGCAGGATCGCGTCGTCGCTCACGGTGAGGAACACCATGTCGCAGCGGTCGACGACCTGCTGCGCGTCCGTCATCGGCCGCGCCGACGGGGTGCGGGATCCGAGCCGCTGCGCGGCATCGGCACCGCGGTTGTAGAACGCCGCGACGTTCAGCCCCGCGCAGGCGAAGGCCGGCGCGAGCGTCTGCGCCACGCGGCCGGCGCCGATGAAGCCGATCCGCAACGCCGCCAGCGCCGTGCTCATTGCGCGTAGCTCCCGTCGATGCGGTCGAGCCTGCGCCGCAGCGCCGGCCATTCCAGCAGGCCGTACCCGGCTTGCAGATTTTGCGCCGCTTCATTCAGCACCGGATTGGTGTCGCGCTCATTGTCCAGCGTGATCTCGGTGCCGGCAAAACAGGTCACCGTGTTGCCGATCGCCATCTCGGTCGGCGCATGCAGCGGCCGGCCACAGCCGAGCGCGTCGACCTGGATCCGGCAGGCCTGCTCCAGCCAGTAGATCGCGTTGAACGCCTGCGGAATCGTGTTGCCGCACACCAGGAGGCCATGATTGCGCAACACCAGCACATTGTTGCGACCGAGATCAGCGACGACCCGGTCGCATTCCTCCCGATCGATCGCCGGCCCCTCGAAATCGTGATAGCCGATCCGACCGTGAAACCGCATCGCCGTCTGCGACAGCGGCAGCAGCCCCTCGGCAAGCGTGCTGACGGCGATGCCTGCCCTGGTGTGGGTATGCAGGACGCAGTTCACGTCGGGCCGCGCGCGATGGATCGGGGCGTGCAGATAGAAGCCAGCCACGTTGACGTTGTAGCCGTGGTCGGGCTGCAGCAGGGTGCGGCCCTCGATGTCGATCTTGACGAGGCTCGACGCCGTGATCTCCTCGTACAGCATGCCATAGGGATTGATCAGATACTGATCGTGACGCCCGGGGACCTGTGCACTGATGTGATTGTAGATCAGGTCGGTCATTCCGTAGAGCGCGACCAGGCGGTAGCACGCCGCAAGATCGACCCGGGTTGCCCACTCCTGTTCCCCCACGACGGCCCTGATATCGCTGACGGCACAAACTTCGGTCTGACGCATGTTACTGGAGCCCTTGGTGACGAATGACGGTGGCGCGCTCAACGATACGGCTGAGGCCTTCCGTCGACGGAAGCCCGCCGAATACCTGCATCCCGTCCGCGCCAAGCCTGGATTTCACGAACAGATCGGCGGCAGCGGCGTCGCCATGCCTCAGCATCTCGGCGGCCTGCAGCGCATGCGCCATGCGGGTGACGAGCGCTCTCGCATGCCCGTCGTCCGGGTATCGAGCACGCAAGCGATCGGCGAGGTCGTCCGTGCTTCGGTCATAGACCGGATTGAGGCCCCTGCTCGCACGCAACTCGTCGACGAATGCGTCCCGGCAATTCGCATCGCGTTGCATGGCGCGCAAAACGTCCATGCACATCATGTTCGAGGTGCCTTCCCAGATCGAATTCAACGGCGCCTCGCGATAGAGCCGGGCCATCGGATTCTCCATGATGAAGCCGTTGCCGCCATGCACCTGCAGGCATTCATAGGTGAAGGCCGGCGCGCGCTGGCAGTTCCAGAACTTCATCACGGGTGTCGCGACCCGCGCCAGCAAGCGCTCGTGTTCGCTTGTCTGCAGGCCATCGGTCGCGCGCGCGACCCGAAACGCGCCGAGCATCGCCGCCTCGCTCTCGAGCGCGAGGTCGGCGAGCACGTTGCGCTGCATCGGAAGCTCGGACATCGGCTTGCCGAACGCGGTTCGGGTTTGCGCGTGGTTGAGGGCGAGGCTCAGCGCCTGGCGCATCAGCCCGGCGGAGCCGACAGCGAAATCCAGCCGCGTCAGATGGGCATGCGAAAGGATTTCCGCGATGCCGCGGCCCTCTTCGCCGACCAGGATCGACCACGTATCGTGGTACTCGATCTCGCTCGATGCGTTCGATCGGTTACCGCACTTGTCCTTCAGGCGCTGAATGTGGATACGGTTGGCGCTGCCGTCCGGCAACAGGCGCGGCACGAACAGGCAACTGACGCCGGACTGGGTGCGCGCCAGCGTGTAGAATCCGTCGGCCACCGGCACCGAGAAGAACCATTTGTGGCCGGTGAGCGCATAGATCTCGCCATGCGCGCCGCGCTCGACAAAGCGCGCGGTGGTCTGGGTCTCACGCAGATCGGAGCCGCCCTGCTTTTCGGTCATGGCGTAACCGATGACCGCGGCGCGCTTGGCCTCGATCGGAAGCCGCCGCGGATCGTAGTCCGCCGCCAGCGTTCGCTCCCGCCACAAATTGAATTGCGGCTTGCCGGAGAACCCGGCGATCGCGGCGTACGCCATCCCGGTGGGGCAACCGACGCCGTTCTCGATCTGGTTCCAGAGATAGCTCAGCGCCGCACGCACCAGATGGCCGTGTGGTTCGCGCGTCGACCAGGCGAGGCTATGCACCTCGCTCCGGAACGCCAGCGCCATCAATTGATGCCAGGCCGGATGAAATTCGACCCAATCATTGCGGTTGCCATACCGGTCATGGGTCAGGAGCTTCGGTTCGTGCTCGTTGGCCAGCCGTGCCGCCTCCTGCACGGATTCGCTGCCGGCATGAGCTCCGAGCGCGGAAAGCTTGTCTTTCGCCCACGGCGCGATCGTCGCGATCAGGCCACTCAGCGCGCGGTCGTCATCGAACGCATTGAAGCCGAGCGCCGGCCGCGCCTGATTGCGTACTTCATGGGTCGCAAACGGAGCGGCTTTCGCTTCAGCGACGGCAACCGGCTGGACGCGCGCGTTCATGCGGAGACTCGCGATACAGGGATGAGTTCAGGCGTGGCGTGGCGAAACAGCATGCGCGCGGAAAGCCCTGCGATCGACTGTGCGATCGCCTTCGCCGCGTCGGAATCGGGGGCCGCTTCGGGCGCAAGGGGACCGACCAGCGCCTCCATGAAGGCGCCGGTCACGCAGGATGCCGCGACGTTCGCGTCGATCTCGACGAACTCACCGCCGGCGATACCGCGCCGAACCAGCCTTGCGATCTGATCGGCCAGGGCCGCCCGGTATTTCAGGCGCGCCGCGTCGATCTCGGGTTCACAGGGTTCGGCAATCAACGCGTACGCCAGGCGGCGGCCGCGCATCGCCCGGACCGCGAAAGTGTAGATCGCGTCGACCAGGCACTGGGACGCCGAGCCTTCCGCCTCGACGATCGCGGCGACGACAGCCACCTCGCGCTCGGACACCAGGGCGAGCACCTGCGCGTACAGGTCCGCCTTGGAGTCGAAGTAGCGATACACGCTGCCTGTGGCCACGCCGGCCCGTGAGGCGATCAGGGCGATCTGGGCGTCCTTCCAGCCACTCAGCGCCACGGCCTCCCTGGCGGCATCGAGAATACGCGCTTTGGTTTCGACCAGTTGGTTGAGGCGAACGGCAGCGATTGCCATAGTGAACCTTAATTCATGAATAAAGGATCATAGTTCATTTTCGGATGAATAGCCGTAGCTGTCAAGCATCGACCCAGCGCGGTCCGCGTAGGGCCCTTCCCGGGGCGCCGGCGCGCTGCTGGCAAGTCGTCAGAGGCTGGCCGCGCGACCCCACCGGCCCGAGGGACACGGATATGCGGGGTCTCTCACCGCACAGCCGACGCGCAAGTCCGCTGACCGCGTGGAACCGGAACAGCGTGGCATCGAGCGAAACCTTTGGGCATCAAAGCAAAAGGCCCGATCGCGATGCGACCGGGCCTGTGAGTTGAGCTTGATGCGGTGAGAAACCCGGTCCCTGCCCGGCGCAGCGGATCAGGCCGCCTTCGCTGTGATCAGAACGTCTTCTACCGGCATCAACACCTCGTTGCCGAGCAGGAAGCCGCGGCAGCTGCGCAGCGAGCGCAGCGCGCGGTTGAAGTCAATTCCGGTCGACACCAGCGCGCGCAGCGTCCGTGGATTGCGGGCGATGCCGCGCAGCACCTTGCGCAGGTCGATGTCGCCGTTCGGCTTCACCGCGGATTTAGCAAGTTCCGGTAGCGCCCGGTGCGCGGGATCGCTGATTACGCGCAATGCGGCAAACGGAATGCGGGCCTTGGCGGCATAGGCCGCCGCGATATGGCTCTCCATATCGACCGCGGCTGCGCCCGTCATCGAGCGCAGAGCGGCCTTGCAGGCCTTTGCCGCGATCACCTCTTCCACGCCGGCGAGACTGCCGCGGACGATCCTGCGGCGCTTCAGCGCGGCGCTGGCGATCATCTCTTCGTTCAGCGCGGATGCGGCCAGGAAACGGGTATCGCCCGACATCACCTCGGTCGCAACCACGACGTCGCCTGACTTGAGCGACGGATCGAGCCCGCCGGCCACGCCGAACGAAATCACGCCACGGAAGGTGCTCGGATCCAGCGTCGCCAGCAACTGACGCAGCTGCTGCGGATCGCTCGAACTGCAGATTACGATCATGCCGGGGCCTGCCGCGATGCGAGCCTCCTGCACCAATCCAGTCACAATCAATACCGGCCGAGGATCAATTCTACTGCCCACGGTCTCGGCGGCCCCCGCCTCAACAATCACATCCCGACCCCTACCACCCTGCTATTGGTGCTTCTCAAATTTCGATACCGCGCCAGCGCCCAGAGCGGAAAGAACTTCGAGTAGCCATGATATCGCAAGTAAAATACCCGCGGAAACCCCGTAGCTGTGTATCGCTGCTCGTCCCACAGCCCTTTTTCCGTCTGTGTTGCCTTTAGGTACTCCACCCCGCGCGTAACAGCGGGATTTTCGACCTCTCCGGCCGCCATCAATCCAAGCAAAGCCCATGCCGTTTGCGAGGAGGTCGAAGGCGCAACTTCATAACCCTTGTAATCCAGCCGGTAACTGACGGCGTCCTCGCCCCAGCCGCCGTCTTGATTCTGGACTGACGCCAGCCAGTCGACCGCCTTCCGAATCATCGGGTCGTTGCGATCGACCCCTGCGACATTTAGCGCCGAGAGCACCGACCAGGTGCCGTAGATGTAGTTCAGGCCCCAGCGGCCGTACCAGGAGCCCTCGGCAAGCTGGGTGCGGCGCAAATAAGCGACGCCGTCAGCCATCGCCTTGTTGCTCTCGGCGGTCTCGCCGAGCTGGCCCAGCATCGAGATGCAGCGCGCGGTGACATCCTCGGTCGGCGGATCCAACAATGCGCCATGATCGGAGAACGGGATGTTGTTGAGGTAATATTCGAGGTTGTTGACGTCGAATGCGGCCCAGCCGCCATCGCGGCTCTGCAGCCCCTCGATCCACTCGCGGCCGCGCGCGATGGACTCATCATATTCCCTGGTTCCGGTATGACGCCGCACGCGATCCATCGCCATCACGACCACCGCGGTGTCGTCGAGATCGGGATAATGGTCGTTGTTGTACTGGAACGCCCAGCCGCCCGGGCGGACGTCCGGCGCCTTGACCGCCCAATCGCCCTTCAGGTCCAGCACCTGGCGCGGCTTCAGCCAGTCGAGGCCCTGCCTGGCCTTGGCCAGGGTGTCGTCGCCGCCCGCTTCCTGCAGCGCATGACAGGCCAGCGCGGTGTCCCACACCGGCGAAACGCAGGGCTGGCAATAGGCCTCGTGTTCACTAATCACGAGCAGCTTGTCGATGCCGCGGCGGGTGGTGGCGCGCGGCGGGAAATTCTCGTCCTTGCCGAGCGCCTCGTACATCATGACGATGTTGGCCATCGGCGGATAAATCGCGCCCATGCCGTCTTCGCCGTTCAGCCGCTCTTCGGTGAAGGCGAGCGCGGCATCGATCGCGCGCTGGCGCAGGCTCTTCGGAAACATCGGCTCGATTACCCGCAGCACGGCGTCGAGCGAGCGGAACAGATAGAACCAGCTCGCGCTCTGATGCGGCGCCTTCGGCGCCATGCGGACCGATTTCGGATCCTCCAGGAACAGTTCGTCGATGCCGACGCCCTTCGGATTCTTCGCACGCGGCTTCAGCGCGGCAAGCACCATCAGCGGCACCATGGTGGTGCGCGCCCAGTAGGAGATCTTGTTGATGTGGAACGGCGACCACATCGGCAGCAGCATGATCTCGATCGGCAGCACCGGCGTCGCGCGCCAGGTCACGACGCCATAGAGCGCGAGCAGGAATCGCGTGAACACGTTGCTGCCCGAAGCGCCGCCGCGCGAACGGATCGCCTCGCGCGCCCGCGCCATGTGCGGCGCGTCGACGGAATCACCGATCATCTTCAGCGCGAAGTACGACTTCACGCTGGCGCTCATGTCGAACGGGCCGTCATGCACCAGCGGCCAGCCGCCATGGGCGCCCTGGACGCGGCGCAGATAGTTGCCGATCTTGGCCTCGAGCCCGGCATCGATCGGCTCGGCCAGGTAGTGACGCAGCAGGATGTACTCGGCCGGAATGGTGCTGTCGGCCTCGAGCTCGAACACCCAGTGCCCGTCGGATTGACGGTAGCCAAGCAGCGCTTCGGTTGCCTTGGAGATGCTCTTCTCCAGCGCGACCGGGTCGACTGCAACGCTGTGATCTCTCGCAAGCATTTCGCTCGATATCCTCTTCATCGCGGGCCGGCTGATCGAAAGCCGCGGCCGCTCCAGAGCATGATCCGATTGCTTCGGATCACGTTCTTGTCCTTCTGTTTGGTCGCGTTTTCTTCACGCGAACCGGTAGCCACTTCGCTCGAAAACGCGCCAACAGGTCGAATCTAACGTCTGGCCAGAACCAGATCGGCGGCGCGATCCCCCGATCGCACCGATCCCTCGATGGTTGCCGGCAACCCGGTAGCAGTCCAGTCGCCGGCAAGGAACAGGTTTTTTTGCGCCGTCGCGGGCCCCGGACGCAGGGCATTCTGTTCCGGCGTCGCCTCAAATGTGGCACGGCGCTCACGCACGATCTGCCAGGGCGGCAGGTCGCCGGAAACCCCCGAGGCCTCGCAGATGTCCTGCCAGATCGCCAGCGCGAGCTCCTCGCGCGGCATATCGACCAGGCGGTCGCCGTTGCTGATCGTCACCGACAGGCGTTGCGGGAACGCGAACAGCCACTCCACGAGGCCGCCGACCACGCCGAGAATGGGCGCGGCGTCGCGCGGCGGATCGACGCGGAAATGCGCGTTCACGATGGCGCGGAATTTGGTCGGGGTTTTCAGGCCGGGCAGCAGTGCGGCCGCGGCGCGCGGCGGCACCGCAAGCACGACGGCGTCGTCGGCTCCCAGCGCGACCTTGTCGCCATTGCCAAAATCGAGCTCACTGATGCGATCACCCGACATGCCGAGCGCACGCAATTCGTGACTGAACTGAACGCTGTGGCCCCTCTCCTGCAGCAGCTTCACGGCCGGCTCGATCAGGACCGAGCTCAGGCCGTCGCGCGCGATCAACGGACGGCAGGCCTGCCCGCCCGCGAGCAGCGTCTCGCGCACGATGGCGCCCGCGAGCCCGGCCGAGCCCTCCGGCGGATCGACGTTCAATGCGGCGAGCAGCAGCGGCTGCACCAAGCGGTCATACAGCGTGCCCTTGCAGGGAATAGTGTTGCCGACCAGCGCACCGGTGCCGGCCCAAGCCAGCGGCGCCAAGGCGAGATAGTCGCGCAGGCTAGTGTCCGGGACGCGGCGCGCCTCGTCGAACACCCACAGCGGCAGGCGGGAATCGCCGAGGTCGAGCTGCCAGCGCCGGCCGCTGGCAAGATCGACGAACGGAAACTGCGCGCGCGCAGGCCCGACGAGGCCGGCCTCGGTGCCGATCGCGCGCGCGTAGCTCAGCGCATGGCGATTGCCCGACAGCAACAGATGGTTGCCATTGTCGATGGTGAGATTGGTGGCCGCGTCGAAATAGGAGCGGCAGCGGCCGCCGGCCTGCTGCGTTGCCTCATGGACGAACACCTTGTAGCCGCCATTGGCGAGGCGCACCGCCGCGGAGAGGCCGGAAATGCCGGCACCGATGATATGAACGGTCTTTTGCATCAGATGATCGCGTAACGAAGAAGGATGCCGATCTTGGCGGCCTTGGACACACGTACCGGCGCGCGCGGCGCGGTGAAGCCGCGCGCGATCAGAAGATCGAGAATCGCGCGGTAGTATTTCGACATGATCCGCGGCGCGCGCACGGCGCGGCGCGAATTGCGCTTCATGATCTCGTCGGATTTCTGGAAATGCATCTTGGCCCGCTCGGCCAGCGGCGCGCACACCTTCGGCAGCGCGCGGTCGGCGGTGACGCGGGCCGGATCGTTATTGGTGATGCCGGCGTGCCAGAGCCATTCGCGCGGCAGATAGAGCCGGCCGAGGCCGGCATCCTCGTCGATGTCACGCAGGATATTGGTGAGCTGCAGCGCGCGGCCGAGGTGGTACGCGAGCTGGATGCCATCGTCCTCGGGCAGGCCGAACACGCGCACCGACAGCCGGCCGACCGCGCTCGCGACGCGATCGCAATACAAATCGAGCGTCGCGAGATCCGGCGCGCGGATGTCCTGCGGCACGTCCATCTCCATGCCGTCGACGATCGCGACAAAATCCTCGCGCTTCAGGCCGAAGGTCTTCACCGAGGCGACATAGTCCTTCAGCCGCTCCGGCGGATGCCCCGCATAGAGCGCGTCTATATCGTCGCGCCACTGCTGCAGCGCGGCCAGCCGCTCCGGCCGCGGGCCGTCGGAATCGGCGATGTCGTCGACCTGCCGGCAGAAGCTGTAGATCTGGAACATCGCCTCGCGCTGCGCGCGCGGCAGAATGCGCATCGCGGCGTAGAACGAGCTGCCCGACGCGGTGCTTCCGTAACTTGCGTTGGCCGCCGCCTCAACGCTCATGCGCCAGCCGCCGATTTGGAGACCGCACGCCGTCCGGTCGCACGCCGCGCCGTCTCGCCGACCACGCCGCCAAGGCTCTGCAGCAGCAGTTCGAGCGGGCTCAGATGCACGCGCTCGCTGAGCGGATCGCGCACCTTCAGCATGTTGACGATCTTGTCGGCGAACGCCTGGATCACGGAGATCTCGAGCCCCAGCCTGAAATCCTTCACCTCGGCGGCGAGCGACTTGCTCTGGTCGAGCAGCGCCTCGGTGCGCACGGCGAGCGCCTGCAGGCATTTGAGCAGGGCCATCTGCGATTTCGCCTCGCCGAGCATCTCGACGGTCGCGCCCGCGGCGGCCAGGGCTTCGCGCGGCAAGTAGACACGGTTCAGGTTGCGGTAGTCCTTGCCGCAGTCCTGCAGATGGTTGTTGATCTGCAGCCCGGCGCAGAGCGCGTCCGACGCCGCCCAGGTCGAGGTATCCTCGCCGTGCACGTCGAGCATGAACCGCCCGACCGGCATCGCCGAGTACCGGCAATAATCGATCACGTCGTCCCAGTTCTCGTAACGCAGCTTGGTGACGTCGAGGCGGAACGCCACCAGCACGTCGAGCGCGTGCCGCGGCGGCATGCTGCGCTCGGCGAACGCGCGGCGCAGATTGACCGCTTCCTTCTGGGTGTCGCCATTGCCAAGCAGCTCGGCCTCCATGAGGTCGAGGTAGCGCAGCTTCTCCTCGGCGGGCAGCGTGGCGTGATCGGCGATATCGTCGGCGGTGCGGACGAAATTATAGAAGGCCAGGATCAGGGCACGATGCCGCGGATGAATGATCCACGACGCGACCGGGAAATTCTCGTCGCGGTGGGTCTTTCCGGATCGCAGGTCGCTCGCGGTGGTCATGGGAAATTTGGGCTACACTGGTCATGGCACGACGCAGGCGCGAAAGGTCAGCGCATGCGGGGGATTTGCGAGCCCCATATAGGGGAATACGCCACCAAAACCAATGCTGTCCGTGACCGCCAGCATACCAAGCCCGTGGCCGGCACACATGCCGAGCACGGGCTTTGCGGCGATCCATGGGGCCCGAACCGGCCTTACTGGCCGTGGGTCTTCAGCACCTGGTCGCAGGCGGAGCTGATCTTGCTGCGGTTCTGCTGCAGGCAGGCGAGAATGGTGAAATCGCCCTGATCGATCACGGCGCGGCAGTGACGCTGCACGTCGCGCGTGCAGGCCTTCTGCTCATCGGGTGTCCCGCGCGTCTGCTGCTGGGCGAAGGCGCTGGAGGAGAGGGGGATCGACAACAGGGCAAGAGCCAAGAGAAATTTACGCATCGTATTCCTTCATTTCCGACAGCAGAAAATCTGTTCCCGAAAAGCGCTTCGGCATGGCCGGGACGGATTTTGGGGATTTGCAGACGCCACGTAACGCGGCAACGGATTGACGACAAGCACCGCTAAATGCGGCTAAATTTGCGGCGCTGTAAACCCCTACATAAGTTATTGATTCGCAATGACGATTCGTGCCATCACTTTGTCGCGTTCGGCTATTGCGGATAGCAGTTGCGCAAAGCTACATGCCGTCACGAAGCCGACGGTTTCTGATTCTGTTCGATGACAATATGGGCGTCGCGCGCCGTTTCTGTCGTTTGAACCTAACATTCTTCGGTGACACTAAACCTTCGATGCGGCGAGACGCTTTCTTGCGTAGGAAGCGTTGATTTTGATGGGAAAATTCACAATGAAACGGTTTGGTTCCAGCCTTTATGGTCAGGCTCTCAGGGCTGTGGGCGTCGGCGCCGCACTGATGCTCTCTGCCTCCGCCGTCCACGCCCAGGCCAGCGGGCCGTTTGCCGGTTTTGCCGGCTCGTGGACCGGAACGGGCACGGTGGCGCTGTCCAACGGCACGACTGAACGGATTCGTTGCAAGGCGGATTACAAGGTCGCACCCTCGGGCATGAGCCTGAAACAGTCCCTGCATTGCGCCAGCGACAGCTACAAGTTCGACCTCTCCAGCGACGTCACCAGCCAGGGCGACCGGATCTCCGGCAACTGGAGCGAGGCGAGCCGCAACATCTTCGGCAATCTGCAGGGCACCGCGGGCGGCGGGCGGATCGACGTGTTCGTCGAGGCGTCCGGCTTTGCCGCGAACCTGAACCTGCAGACCAACGGCTCCAAGCAGGTCGTGCAGATCGACTCCAAGGGCGAGATCCGCGGCGTCTCGATCACGATGACGAAGAGCTGACGCTCCCGGCCGATTGCGCCCACAAGACACAAAGGCCCGGTTCCGAACGCTTCGGAACCGGGCCTTTTTGCTGCAGCTTTTTGATCGCTCGTCGATCAGGCCTTTTCGATCGGCGCGGGCTGGCCGCCCCTGCCGCGGAGCTTTTGCGACAGGTTGATCAGGAACATCGAGGTCGGCCGCAGGATGAAGAGGTCCGCAACCAGGGCTGCGACCATCGAGAAGGCGCTGAGCCAGCCGAACAGGCGCAGCGACGGCAGGTCGGAGAACACGGTGACGACGAGACCGCAGGCCAGCACCACCGTGGTCAGGATCAACGCTGGGCCGACCAGGACGGTGGCGCGCTCCACCGCAAGTTCCGGCGTGACACCCGGCTTGGTCTCGAGCCGCAGGCGATTGAGGAAGTGGATGGTGGCGCTGAGGCCGAGGCCGAACGACACCGTCAAAGCCACCACGCTGGCGAATTGCAGCCCCTCCCCGAGCAGCCACAGCACCGTGCCCGACAGCACCACCGGGAAGATGCCCGGCAGGATGCAAGAGAACATCACCACGATCGAGCGGAACGCGAGCCCGATGAAGATCGCGACCAGCAGGAATTCGATAGTGAGGCCGTGGTTGAGCTTCTCGATCATGCTGGCGCTGTTGCGTGCGGCAATCACCGACAGACCCGTGACCGCGATCTCGTAGCCGGGATGCTCGGCGCGCACCTTGTCCAGCGAATGATCGAGTTTGTTCACCACCGGAAGCAACTGGCTCGAGTCCACATCCGGGACGCGGCCCGACACCACGACAGCATCCTGATTCTTGTCGATGAACCGGCGCACCAGGTGTTCGGGGATCAGGTCGACATATTCCTTCAGCGTCGCGACATCATTGCTGCCGGCCTTTTCGGCGAGCCAGCGCCGCAAGGTCTCCAGCGACCAGACGTTGCCGACGCCGGCAGAGTCCTCGACCATTGCATGGACATCGGCAATCGTCTTCAAGGTCTCCGGCGAGTACAGCGATTGCCCCTTGGGGAATTCGATCAGCACATCGACCGGATTGGCGCCGGTCAGCTTGGCGTCGAGCCGGCTCGACGCCGCCACCGCCTGCCGCTTGTCCGGCACCTGATCGGCGAGCCGGTAGCGCGGCTCGAGATTGGCGTAGATGATGCCGAGGCCGCCGACCACGATCAGCGCAAGCAGGCTGAACAGCCCGGGACGGCCGACCATGCGCACCGCGATCCAGTAGCAGAAATTGCGCAGCGCCTGTACGCCGGCATCCGCGCTCTGGAACTTGACCGCAAAGATCTTCTCGTTGCGCACGAACAGGACGCCGAACACCGGCACCAGCGACAGCACCGCGATCAGCGCGATGATGGTCGCCGCAAGCCCGGCCTCGCCGAACTTGCGGATCAGGTCGGAATCCGAAAACTGCAGCGCGATGAAGGAAATTCCGGCCGTGCCGTGCGTCAGCACGCAGGCCGGGCCGACCACCAGCACCGCATTCTTGAACGCGGTGAACTTGTCCTGCCCGGCGATCAGCCGGTCGCGCGCCGCGAATGTCAGCTGCATCGAGTCGGAGAAGCTGATCACCATGATGAGCGGCGTCATCACGTTGAGGAACATGTTGAGATTGAAATTGGCCCAGCCGAGGCCGCCGAGCGCGAGCAGGATCGCAATCATCGGCGGGAATGCCGCCGCCACCATGAAGGATATCTTGCGGAAGAAGATGATGGCGATGATGCAGCCGGCGAGGATGCCGAGGATGTTGTAGGTCAGGCCGTCGCGCTCGACCGCGTTGCGGATCTCGAGCTGCATGACCGGCACGCCGGACAATTGCGCATTGAGCCCGCTGCCGCCGAGGTCGTCGGCCATGATCTTCCTGATGTCGCCGACCACCTTGCTGAGCTTGTTGCTGCCGACCACTTCGGGCTCGAGCGACAGCACGATCAGCGCGAGCGTGCCGTCCTCCGACAGCAGCTTGCCGCGGATGATTTCGTTGCTTTTGACGGTCTCGACGAATTTGTCGTAAGCCGCGCCCTCGGGCAGCTCGTTCGGGAACAGCGCCGCCGGCAGCTTGCCGGGCTCCGGCGCCTGGCGCGCGGAGAACAGCGACACCAGGCCGCGCACGCCCTCGACGAGCTGCAGGTCGGTGACCATATCGCGCAGCTTTTCGAGATTGTCGCGGGCGAGCAGCGTCTTGCCTTCGACCACGACGAGGACGTCGAACTCGGTCGCCGGGAAGCGTTTGGTCACCGCCTCATATTGCTTGTAGTCCTTGGAGTCGGAGCGGAACAGCTGCGACAGCGAGTCGTCGATCTTGATCCGGTGCACGCCGAACACCGCGCCGATCAGCAACAGAACGAGGACGATGCAGGACAGGATCGGCGCCCGCATCGGGATCAGGCCGAGACGCTCGATCCCGAACGCGATGCTGAGGCCCGACCGCGGCTCTTCGATCTTCTCGACGTGGACCTGACTTTCGGAATTCTTTTCGAGCATGCCCTGTCCAGTTCTGAAAACGGCTCAATCTGTCTAGCTTGGGTCTAGGGGCGCGAATGAGGCGGGTGAGCGCAACTGATCGGCGCTAGTCCTTGAAAACACGCGAATATTGACCGGCGCCGGTTTTACCTGCCCGACCCTTTGCTCGCAAGCGCGAGGGGCTGACCAAATCGACAGGGAACCGCCGATCCCCGCCATTAAGTATCTGATTTGTCACACCCTGGTAGCGCATTCCTCGACGATCCACCGCCGCTTTCATCTTTCAAGGCGACCCCTGTGATCTGGCGTGCCAGGCCCTCGCGCACAAGCCACGAAATCCTGAATGCGGCCTCCGCATAGCTCAGCCCGGCATGGTGGATGTTGGAGATGCAGTTGCGGTCGGCATCGGTGAGGCCGATCCGCGGCGCGAAGGTGAGATAGGCGCCGAGGCTGTCGGGTGCGGACAGGCCCGGCCGTTCGCCGATCAGCATCACCAGCATGCGCGCGCCGATGATGGCGCCGATCTCGTCACCGAGCGCGACCCGCGCGCCGGACGCTGCGATCACCGCGCCGGCCTCGATCTTGTCGGCCGCAAGGCGCGGCACGAGATGCCGAATCAATTCGACGGCATGCACATTGACCGCCGTGGGCGACAGGCCGTCACCGATCACGATGGCGCAGGGGCATGTTGTGATGCCGCAGGTCTCGAGCGACCGCCGCGACCCAGAATCCAGCATGCGCCCGAGATCGGGCCGCCGCAGATAGTCGCGCCGGCTGTGCGCCTGGCTCGATACCTCAAGCGGCGAGATGCCGAGGCCGGCAAGACCGGCCGCGATCCCGCTGACATCGAAGGCGGCGTGGACGGCGTCGCGGGCGCGGGCATGGTCGAGCGTGAACGACAGCAGCGCATCGGTCGGCAGGCTGGCCCCGGACCGGCCAAGGCCGACGCGCGCCGGCGTGAGCTCGCGCAGATCGGCAAGCGAAGGGGACGTGGGCGCCGGCGGTGTCGTCATGCTGTTATTCGGCGGGGACGGAAGCCTCGCGCAGCCGGATCGAGTAGTTCGAGGCGTTCTGCCGGCCGCTGGAGGCTGCACGCGCAAAGGTGATCAAATGATGCGCAACCAACGTCGCCGAGATCAATCCCTCGATGTCGCCGCGCTTGAGCCGGCCAAGCGCAAACTTCCAGAACACGCGCTTGTAGTCGCCGAGCACGCCGACCTTCCAGAAGATGTTGCGGAGCATGATCAGGCCGCGCCGGATGTTGGCCCAGCTCTTCATTTCCGGACTGACCGGCACCTTGATGCGATTGGCATAGGTGTAGTTGCATTGATGCAAATAGCGCGCGAACAGCCTTTTCGGCTCGTAGGCAACTTCCATGCATTTGCGCCAGGAACTGACCACGTCCTCATAGGGCAGCAGGAACTCGACATTGGAGTCGCGGCCCTCGTCATCGATCAGCCGCCCGGCTTTTTCGAGCCGATCCCACAATGGCGTCTTCGGCAGCGCCTGCAGCAGGTTGATGGTGAGCAGCGGAATCCGCGACTCCTCGACAAAGGAGAGCAACGCGTCGCCGGTCTGGGGCTTGTCGGTATCGAGCCCCATGATGATGCCGGAGACGACCTCCATGCCGAACGAGTTGATGGTGCGCACGCCCTCGAGGATCGGAACCATCATGTTCTGATCCTTGTGCATGGCCTTCAGCGCGTCGGGATCGGGCGTCTCGATGCCGACGAAGATCGTCACGAAGTAGGCTTCGCGCATCTTCTCCAGGATCTCGGGACGCTTGGCGATGTTGAGCGTCGCCTCGCAAGCGAGGCGCGTGACATATCCGGTCCGCTTCTGCCACTCGATCAGGTGCGGCAACAGCTCGCTCGCCGCCTTGCGGTTGCCGATGAAATTATCGTCGACGAAATACACGGTGTCGGTGGCACCACAGGCGCGCAGCTTGTCGAGCTCGGCGATGATCTGCTGCGGCGACTTCAGGCGCGGATTGCGGCCATAGAGCCCGGGGATGTCGCAGAACTCGCACTGATAGGGGCAGCCCGAGGAGAACTGGATGCTGCCGAGGAAATACTTCTTGGTTTCGGCGAGCTCATAGGCCGGCAGCGGGAATTCCGTCATCGGCAGCCGGTCGATGGTTTTAAGCACCACCTGCTCGTCGGGACGGCTGGTATCATCAGCCAGACGCTTGATCAGCTCATTGGTCGCATCGCCGAGCTCGCCGACGTGGAGGTAGTCGAATGAGGGATAGTAGTCCGGGCAAGCACTGACCGACGGGCCGCCGATCGCGACCACCAGGTGATGGTCATGCGCGCGATGGCAGATGTCGTTCATCTGCTGGCGCTGGATATGCATACCGCTGACGAACACGGCATCCGCCCATTCGAAATCCTCCGCCGTCGCCGGACGCAGATTCTCGTCGACGAAACGGACCGGCCAGTTCTCGGGAAGGTATGCGGCGATCAGCAGCAGGCCCTGCGGCGGCATGAACGCCTTGACGCCGTCAGTGAGGGGGTAGGCGTGCTCGAAGGTCCCAAACGACGACGTATAGCGCGGAAAAACGCAGAGGATACGTCGTACTGTCTCTATGCCCTCAGCTCTCATCAAGCGACCCCGAAGCACCGGCAAATCTAACCACGGCGCGGAACGCTGGGCCAGAAATTCTTCAACATTGTGGCACTACTTAACGTCATAACGACGAGATAGTTGCTCTGCAGAATTTCGCTATCCCCCTCAGGTCAAGAGCCTGGCAGCGAGGTCGGGCAGCCGCTCCGCATCGGCCACGAGGCGGAAGTCCTGCCCGGCAAGGCCGACGCGCGCGAGCCAGTCGTCGAATTCGGGGGCCCGCCTAAGGCCGAAAAGGTCGCGGACATAGAGCGCATCGTGAAACGATGTCGACTGATAGTTCAGCATGACGTCATCCGCGCCCGGCACGCCCATGATGAAGTTCACGCCGGCGGCCGCGAGCAGCGTCAGGAGATTGTCCATGTCGTCCTGATCCGCCTCGGCGTGGTTGGTGTAGCAGACGTCGATCCCGAGCGGCAGGCCGAGCAGCTTGCCGCAGAAGTGATCCTCGAGCCCGGCGCGGATGATTTCCTTGCCGTCATAGAGGTACTCAGGACCGATGAAGCCGACCACGCTGTTGACGAGCAGCGGATCGAACGCACGCGCCACCGCATAGGCCCGCGCCTCGCAGGTCTGCTGGTCGACCTGGTGATGGGCATTGGCGGACAGCGCTGAGCCCTGCCCGGTCTCGAAATACATCACATTGTCACCGACCGTGCCGCGGCGCAGCGACAGCCCCGCTTCCCGGGCCTCCCGCAACAGCGAGAGGTCGACGCCGAAACTGCGATTGGCCGCCTCGGTGCCGGCGATCGACTGGAACACGAGATCGACCGGCAGCCCCTGCCCGATCAGTCCGAGCGTGGTCGTGACATGGGTCAGCACGCAGCCCTGCGTCGGAATCTCGAATCGCGTGATGATGTCGTCCAGGAGCCGCAGCAGCGTGCCGATGACGTTCGGGTCGTCGCTCGCCGGATTGATGCCGATGCAGGCATCGCCCGCTCCCAGCAGCAGCCCGTCGAGAATCGAGGCGGTGATGCCCTTGGGATCGTCGAAAGGATGGTTCGGCTGCAGCCGCGTGCTCATTCGCCCGCGCAACCCGATGGTGTTGCGGAAGCGGGTCGTCACCTCGCATTTCTTCGCGACCAGGATCAGATCCTGGTTGCGCATCAGCTTCGACACCGCCGCAACCATCTCTGGCGTGATGCCGCGCGAGATCTTCTTGATCGCTTCCCCGCTGGCGGCATCCGACAGCAGCCAGTCGCGGAATCCGCCGACGGTGAGCGACGACACCGGCAGAAAGCCGGCAACGTCGTGGCTGTCGAGGATCAGGCGGGTGACTTCGTCAGCCTCATAGGGGATGACAGGCTCATCGAGGAATTGTTTGAGCGGAACATTGGCCAGCGCAAGCCGCGCTGCGATCATCTCCTCCGCGCTGTCGGCGGCGATGCCGGCCAGGCGGTCGCCTGAACGCGGGGGCGAGGCCTTGGCAAGCAGGATGCGCAGATCGTCGAATGCGTAATTGGTGGCGTCGATGGTGTGACGATAGAGCATGAGGGGTTCGTCGCGGGCTGGGGCAGCGCAATCTAGCACCTCTTTGCGAAAGGCGTGCCATCGGCTTCGCCCCGCGTGCTGGCGCCTTTGCCGGTAACGGCGGCGCAGCCTCGGCACGACCGCAAGCCGCGAGCACCCGGCAGACTCAAAGCGGCCCATAAGGCATTGGGATTATTTACAGATTTTAACGGTCGCGGCTGCACAAATCTCGCGTGTTAAGAAATTGTCCATGAAAATTTTGCATAAGCTTTAATCGGCCGAAGGTACTCCCCGGCCTCTTGGAGTGCCCCGCAATGCCCGCCCCCGTCACATCCCCCATCTCCATGTCCCGGCCTCCAATGGCATCCCGATTCTCGCTTGCTGCCAGGCTGTACTCGACGTTTGCGCTGATTGCGGCGCTGACCGCGGCCATCACCTTCCTGTCCGAATACAATGCGCGGCGTAATGCCGAGCTGACCGAGGCCGTCGACCTCGCAAGCCGTGCCGCACTCAATGTCGAGCGGGTCAATTCACTGGTCTACGCCGTGGTGATGGAATCCCGCGGCATCTACATGTCGACCGATCCGGCAGCGGTGAAGAAATACGGCGACGGGCTGCTGGCGTTCAACGAACGCATTCTCGGCGTGGTCAAGAACTGGGAAACGCTGGTGCAGGCCGACGACGCCGCCCAGTTCGCGGTGTTCAAGAAGCGCATCGAGCAGTTCATCGATTTCCGCAAGGAGCTGGTACGCCGCGGCATCGAGATCGGCGCCGCAGCCGGGCGGGAATGGGGCGACAACGACGCCAACCGCGACGTGCGCACCGCACTGAACAAGGATCTCGAGGCGCTCTCCAAGGTCTATGCCGACCGCAGCAAGAAGCTGGCGCGGGAGACCGACACCAACCGCACGATGGCGCTGGTGCTGACCGGCCTCGGCGCCGCGGCCTTGATTGTGGTGGTACTCGGCGTGCTGATCATCGCCCGCTCGGTGGCCCGGCCGCTGTCGCAGATCACCATGACGATCAAGCGCGTCGCCGAGGGCACCGACCATGTCGAAGTACCGCATGTCGGGCGCAGCGACGAGATCGGCGCACTGGCACGCGCCATCAAGGTCTTCCAGGAGGCGATGGACCGCAATCGCAGCCTCAACGCGCAGGTCGTACAGGATTCCGAGGCGCGCGACGCGCGCGGCCGGCATATCGAGACCTTCGTCGAAGCGTTCCGTGGCACGATCGGCGAGGTGCTCCGCGCGGTGCACGACAACGCCGCGACGATGCGTCAAACCGCGCAGACCATCGCAACCGTCGCGTCGGACGCCAGCGACCGCGCGGTGGCGGCGGCAGGCGCCACCGAACAGGCCTCGAGCAACGTCTCCGCGGTGGCGGGCGCAGCCGAAGAACTCTCCGCCTCGGTCGAGGAGATCGGCCGCCAGGTCAAGCAGTCGTCCGGCGCAGTCGATCAGGCCGGTGCGCGCACCGACCGCTCGATCACCGAGATCGAGGGCCTTGCCGCCACCACCCAGCGCATCGACGGGGTGCTGAGCCTGATCCAGGCGATCGCCGAGCAGACTAACCTGCTCGCCCTCAACGCCACCATCGAAGCCGCCCGCGCCGGCGATGCCGGCCGTGGCTTCGCCGTCGTCGCGCATGAGGTCAAGGCGCTGGCCGGCCAGACCGCGAAGGCAACCGCCGAGATCAGCGAGAATGTTGGCCTGATCCAGGCCTCGACCCGCAACTCCGTGGCCGCCGTGCGCGAGATCGGTCAGGCGGTGCGCGAGATCAGCAACGTCACCGCGAACATCGCGAGCGCGGTCGGCCAGCAGGACGCGGCGACGCGCGAAATCTCCGCCAATGCCCAGATGGCCGCCCAGGGCAACGAGACCCTGGTCACTAATGTCGGCTCGCTCCGCGATGACATGGACCAAACCAGCAAGGCGGCGGAATCGGTGCTCGCGGCCTCGAACGATCTGACCACAACTGCCGAGACGCTGTCGCGCGAGGTCGAGCAGTTCTTCCGCAACCTGCGCAGCGACGCGGCCGACGGCCTGCAGCGGACCGGAACCTGAGCGGCGATCTGGCGGGGCCCTGCGACAGGGCCCCGGCAATCCGGATGGTTAAGACTCTCCCAACGCACGGACACAAATTGCCTCCGCTTCGGGTCGCATTTCTCAATTTGATGCCTCCATAGAAAAGCGTCGCTGCGCGAGGGCGCGGGGAAGTGGAACCGAGCAATGAACGGGCTTTTGCCAAAGCCGAAGGCAGTGCCGACCAAACGGCTCCTTGCGCTCGGGATCGGCCTCGTTCTCTGCTTTTCGGCGATCTGCGCATCCATCCTCTGGGAGATGGCGGGCAAGGACTATCAGCATGCGAAGCAAGGTGCGACCAACCTCGTCGCCTCCATCGCCAGCGAGATCGACCGCAACATCGACCTCTACGACCTCTCGCTCCAGGCGGTCGCCGACGGCGTCAAGCTGCAGGAACTCGGCAAGATCAGCCCGGAGCTTCGCCAAGTCGTGCTGTTCGACCGCGCCGCCACGGCCAAGGATCTCGGCTCGATCCTTGTGCTGAATGCGGCGGGGGACGTCACGCTCGATTCCAGGACGTTGACGCCGCGGGCCGCAAATTTCGCCGATCGAGACTTCTTCCGGGCACATCAGACGCGAGCGGACGGCGGGCTGTTCATCAGCGCTCCGTGGATTACCTCTGACGGCGAATATCTGATCAGCCTCAGCCGCCGCATCAACAATGACGACGGTTCCTTTGCCGGCGTGGTCGCGGGCAGCATGCGGCTCAGCTATTTCCACAATCTGTTTCGCAAGCTGAATTTCGGCTTCGGCGACAGCATGGCGCTGTTCAACAGCGATGGCGTCATACTGATGCGCGCCCCGTTCGACATCAGCAAGATCGGGCAAAGCATCAAGGACTCTCTGGTCTTCAAGCAATTTCCGGCACGACAATCCGGCTCCTACATCACGAAATCGATCGTCGATCATGTCAGCCGGCTCTATGTTTTCCAGGCGGTCGGACACAATCGCCTGCTCATCGCCGAGGGTCTTGCGCTCGACGGCATCTATGCCGACTGGTGGCAGCAGCTCTGGCTGATCGGCAGCGTGGTGGCAGCGCTCTGCGGCTTCTCGATCGTGCTGATGTTCTACCTGGTGGCCGCTCTCAAACGGCGGGCCGCCGCGGAAGACCGGCTCGCGCACCTCGCGAGCACGGATGCACTGACGGGCCTCGCCAATCGTCGCCGCCTCGACGATACCCTTGACGTCGAATGGCGCCGTGGCATGCGTGCAAAGGCGCCGGTCTCGCTTCTGATGATCGACGTCGATCATTTCAAGATCTACAACGACACGTACGGGCATCAGGCCGGCGACGCCGTGCTCACCACCGTGGGACGGTGCATCGCAGGCAGCGCCAAGCGTGCAACTGATCTCGGCGCCCGCTATGGCGGCGAGGAATTTTCGGTGTTGCTGCCCGGCATCGGCAAGGCGGGCGCCCTGGAAATTGCCGAACGGATCCGCGCCAAGCTGGCGGCCGCGCGGGAATCCGAGCCTGAGTTGCCGACCGTCAGCATCGGATTGTCCTGCCTCGTCCCGGACCACGAGCGCACGTCGCGCGATCTGCTCAAGGCCGCGGACCTTGCGCTCTATCAAGCCAAGCGTGAAGGCCGCGACCGCGTCATCGTCAGCCCGATCGGGTGGGATAAATCGGGCAAGCGGCACGTCGCCTGATCGCGACCGCATTGGCGCGGTCGAACGCGCCGCCCGCCCGTCTCGCTCACTCCACCGGCAGCACGTCAACCGCGACGGCGAGCTTTTGCTTGCGCGCGCCGACGATGACGCCATCGACCGGCGAGACGTCGGCGAAGTCGCGGCCGATGGCGAGAATGATGTGGTCGCTCCCGACCATCAGATCGTTGGTCGGGTCGAACCCGACCCAGCCGAGCGCGCTGCCGCACCAGACCGAGACCCAGGCATGGGTGGCGTCGGCGCCCTGCAGCCGCGGCTGGCCCGGCGGCGGAATGGTGCGCAAATAGCCGCTGACATAGGCCGCGGGCAGGCCGAGGCCGCGCAGCCCCGCGATCATCACATGGGCAAAGTCCTGGCACACGCCGTGGCGCTTCTCGAACACGTCGCGAAGCGGTGTCGAGATCACGGTCGCCTTGGGATCGTATTTGAAGTCGTTGCGGATGCGGCGCATCAGGTCGGCCGCCCCGGTGAGGATGCCGCCGCCGGGCAAAAAGCTCGCGGAAGCGTAGGCCGTCACGGGCCGTAGCACCGGCACCAGTGCGCTGGCAAAGACGTAGCCGACCGGCGAGGCCGCATCGAGGCTCAATGCCTCGAACGCGTTGTCACGCACGTCCTCCCAGGGCGGACTGGCGGCGTCGCACGCCGGCGGCTGTCGCGCCACCGAGACCCGCGAGCGGGCATCGATGCGCAGACTGCGATGCGCGGTCTCGATCAGGACGCTTTCAGTGAGCGTGCCGAAGAAGTCGCGCCTTGCGGTGCGTTCCGCGGGCCTCGGACGGATCTCGACCGAATGCGAGATCAGCTGCTGCCCGTCGCCAGTGACCGGCTCCAGCCGCAGCGAGCAGCGCGCGAAGCTGACCTGGGTCTCGTAGCTGTAGGTCGTGACGTGACGGATGTCGTAGATCACGCCAGCCCCGTGAGCTTCTCCGGCCGGCTGGCATTCGGTCCGTGCGGGAAATAATGCAGCCCGATCGCGTCGGCGAGGTTGAGCAGATCCTGCTCCAGCGCGAACAGCGTCTTGACGTCGAGGCTCGAGGCTTCAGCCGTTGTGAGCATTGCCTCGACCGCGACGGCAAGACGCTGCGGCCGCTCGATCAGGCCATGCTCCTTCAGGCTCGGCAGCGCGGCAATATGCTCGTTCAGCGCCGCGACCTGGAATGCGACCGAGCGCGGATTGTAGGGGTCGAGCACCGCCAGATCGCGCACCGGTGCGAGCAGCGGCTGCACCAGATAGCGCGAGCGATAAGTGATCTGGCAGTCGACCAGCGTGAGCAGAACGTCGAGGTCCTCGTCACCGGCTTCGTCATAGGCGAACTGACGGGCAAAGCGCGTGGTGTTGACGGCGCGCTCGGCGCGGCGGCCCATCTCGAGGAAACGCCAGCCGGCGGCGCGGTTCATGTTTTCCTGCGCGAGGCCGGCGAAGCTTGCGAGCTCCTGCAAGGTCAATTCGGCGGCGCTGACGACGCCCTCATCGTCATGAACCTCGATGGCCAGCCGATCAGCCATCTCGGTGATGACCTGCCAAGCGTCCGGCGACAGCCGCTCGCGGAGCGAGGTCGCCGTGCGCTGCGCGGATCGCACCAGCGACAGCGCCGAGCCGAATTTCTCCTCGCTCTGCAGCGCTTCGAGCGCGACCTTGGCGAGATTGGCGCGCGCGGTCTGCGAGGCCGCGCCCCAGGCGACCAGCATGCGCTGGATGCGCTCGGCCGAATGCATCGCCGGCGCCGAGCCGTTCGAATTCGCGCGCGCAGGATCGCGCAACGGCGTGCACAGCGCGCGGATCAGCCGGATGGTGGCCTCGGCGCGCTCCAGATAGCGGCCGAGCCAGAACAGATTATCGGCGGCGCGGCTCGGCAGCACGCCGGCGATGCGGCGGATGCGGACGGTGTCGACCGCCGGCAGCAGGGTCGAGGTCTCAACCGCCTTGTCGGAGACCACCCAGACATCGGCGGACACCGCGCCATCGCCCATCGACACCGCGCGCGCATCGGCCCGATCGGCAATCCGGCAGAAGCCGCCGGGCAGCACAGTCCAGCCGCTCGGCGTCGCCGCCGCGAACACCCGCAACACGAACGGACGCGGCGCGATGCGACCGTTCTCCCATACCGGCGTGGTCGACAGCCGCACGAGCTCCTGACCGACATAATCGATGCCGCGATGGCTGATGGCATCCTTCAGGCGGTCGCGGTCCGCTGCCGACAATTCGCCCGGGAGCACCGGTCCGTTGCCGGGAAAATCCGCAACGCCGCGGCCATAGGCGCCTTCGATCGCGAACTCGTCGAGCCGCGACAGCACCTCTTCGCGGGCGGATTTCTGGCCGCACCACCAGGTCGCGATGTGCGGCATCATCAGGTCTTCAGAGAGCAGGCGCCGGCACAGATTGGGCAGGAAGCCGAGCAGCGCCCTCGCCTCCATCACGCCGGAGCCCGGCATGTTGGCGACCACGACGCCGCCCTTGCGCAGAACCTCGACAAGCCCGGGCACGCCGAGATAGGAGGACGCGTCGAGCTCGAGCGGATCGAGCATGTTGGAATCGACCCGGCGCAGCAGCACGTCGAGCCGCTTCAGCCCGGCGACGGTGCGGATGTGGACGCGATCGCCTGAGACCGCGAGATCGTCGCCCTCGACCAGCAGGAAACCGAGATAGCGCGCCAGCGTGGCGTGCTCGAAGTAGGTCTCGCTGAACGCGCCGGGCGTCAGCAGGCCGATCCGCGGCTCGTCGCGATCGGCGCTGGCGCGCAGCGAATCGCGGAACGCCTCGAAGAACGGCGCGACGCGCTCGACATTCATCGACTTGTAGAGATTGGAAAAGGCGCGCGACAGCACCAGGCGGTTTTCCAGCGCATAGCCCGCGCCCGACGGTGCCTGCGTGCGATCGCCGAGCACCCACCAGCGGCCGTCAGGCCCGCGGCCGATGTCGGCGGCATAGAGATGCAGATAGCGGCCCCCCGGCGGCTTGATGCCGCTGACCGCGCGCAGATACTCGCTGCTGCCGGCGATCGCCGCGGCAGGGATGGCGCCGTCCGCAACGAGGCGGCCTTCGCCGTAGAGGTCGGCCAGCACCATCTCCAGCAGCTGCGCGCGTTGCGCGACACCGGCGGCGAGCTGGCGCCAGTCCGCCGCGTCGATGATCAGCGGCAGATGGCTGAGCGGCCAGATCCGGTCGGAAGTGTCGCCCGGCGCGCGATAGGTGACGCCGGCCTCATGCAGATGGCGATCGGCGGAGGCGAAGCGGCGCTCGATATCGGCCGGCGACAGCGCGGCAAAGGCGTCGAAGAAGCGGGCCCAGACCGGCCGCGGCGCGCCGTTGTCTGCAATATACTCGTCGGGAATGCCGGGCAGCCGGACATAGTCGCGGGTCCACTGCGCCATCCGGCGCTGACCGGGACGGGCCCTGCTCTCCTGACTGCTGCCTGGACTATTGCCACCCGATGCGGACATTCCACTTCCCCTTGACACAATTAGTGCAGGAGCGGCGTCCGCAAGTCGAGGGTCAAGGGAAACTCAATTGTGCGTTCCTCCGGCGGCGTCTCGATCTTGCCGGGGGTATGGCCGTGCTCCTGGAAGCGCGCCAGCCGCCGCGCCTCGGCCTCGTAGGAATTGACCGGCTTGGTCTCGTAGTTGCGGCCGCCGGGATGGGCGACATGATAGACGCAGCCGCCGAGCGAGCGTCCGTTCCAGGTGTCGATCAGGTCAAACGTCAGCGGCGCATGCACGGGAATGGTCGGATGCAGGCCGGAGGCCGGCTGCCAGGCCTTGAAGCGGACACCGGCGACCGCCTCGCCGGCACGGCCGGTCTCGGTCATCGGCATCCGTCTGCCGTTGCAGGTGATGACATGGCGCCCATCGACGAATCCGGTCGCCTTTACCTGCAGCCGCTCGACCGACGAATCGACATAGCGCACGGTGCCGCCGGAGGTGCCCTCCTCGCCCAACACGTGCCAGGGTTCGAGCGCCTGCCGCAGTTCGAGACCGACGCCGCCGTGATGAACGCGGCCGAAGGCGGGGAAGCGGAATTCGAGCTGTGCCTGGTACCATTCCGGCTCGACGTCGTAACCGGATTGCTTGAGCTCGGCGAGCACGCCGAGGAAATCCTCCCAGAGGAAATGCGGTAGCATGAACCGGTCATGCAGCGCGGTGCCCCAGCGCACGAACCTGCCCTGCTGCGGCTCACGCCACAGCTTTGCGATCAGCGCGCGGATCAACAGTTGCTGCGCCAGCGACATCCGCGGGTCGGGCGGCATTTCGAGCGCGCGGAATTCGACCAGGCCAAGCCGGCCGGTCGGGCCGTCGGGCGAATACAGCTTGTCGATGCAGATCTCGGCGCGGTGGGTGTTGCCGGTGATGTCGACCAGGATGTGCCGGAACAGGCGATCGACCAGCCACAGCGGCGCATCCATGCCCGGCGGCGGCACGTGCGACAGCGCAATCTCCAGCTCATAGAGCCCGTCATGCCGTGCCTCGTCGATCCGCGGCGCCTGGCTGGTCGGACCGATGAACATGCCGGAAAACAGGTAGGACAGCGACGGATGCCGCTGCCAGTACAGCACGAGACTCTTCAACAGGTCCGGCCGGCGCAGGAACGGAGAATCCTCCGGCTTGCTGCCGCCGACCACGATGTGGTTGCCGCCACCGGTGCCGGTGTGGCGGCCGTCGATCAGGAAACGGTTGGCCCCTAACCGCGTCTTGGCGGAGTCCTCATAGAGGCCGAGCGTGATGTCGACGGCCTCGCGCCAACTCTGCGCCGGCTGCACGTTGATCTCGATCACGCCGGGATCCGGCGTCACCTTGATCACCTCGATGCGCGGATCGAAGGGCGGTGCATAACCCTCGACGTGCACCTGCAGCTGCAACTCTTCGGCCGCGGCTTCGATCGCTGCGATCAGGTCGAGATAATCCTCGACCTTCTCGACCGGCGGCATGAAGGCGCACAGCACGCCGTCGCGAACCTCGATCGACATCGCGGTGCGCACCGGCAGCGGCTCGGGAATCTCCTTCAAGGCTTGCTGCAGCTCGTCGGAAAGCACGTCGCGCGTCGCCATCGGATCGCGTTCGACGACGTAGGGATAATCGTCCGGCGGCACATATTCGAGCGAGGCGATCGGAAGCCGCAAGCCCAGCGGCGAGTCGCCGGGTGACAGGAACAGATGGCTACGCCGGATCTTCCAGCGCTCGCTGCGCCAGCGTGCCTGCACGCGATCACCGAGCGGGCTCCAGCGCTGGATCGGCAGCACGTAACCTTTCGGCGTGGTCAACCCCTCGTCGAACACCCGCGCCATCCGGGCGCGCTCTTCCGGATCGGTCAGCTTGGAATTCGCCGGGCTGACATTGGCCGGCAGGCCGGCTTCACGCTGCAGCCAGAAGGCGGGATCTTCATAAGCCGGCATGGCATAGTCGACGCCGAGACCAAGCTTGGTTGCTGTTACTTTGACGAAACGCTGGGCCTCCGCGATCTCGGCCCTGCGCGAATTCTCAATGCCGGCGATCAGCTCGGCATTCTTCCAGATCGGCTTGCCGTCCTTGCGCCAGTAGAGACCGAACGCCCAGCGCGGCAGGCTCTCGCCGGGATACCATTTGCCCTGGCCGTAATGCAGCAGGCCGCCCGGAGCGAACCGCGTGCGCAGCTTGCGGATCAATTCGTCGGCGAGCGCGCGCTTGGTCGGGCCGACCGCGGCGACATTCCACTCCGGCGATTCCAGATCGTCGACAGAAACGAAGGTCGGCTCGCCGCCCATGGTCAGGCGCACATCGTCTTTCCTCAGGTCGGCATCGACCTGCTCGCCGAGCTGGTCGAGCCGCGCCCAGGATTCATCGGAGAATGGTTTGGTGATGCGCGGCGCCTCGCCGATGCGCTTGACGCTCATCTCGAAGCCGAACTCGACATTGGCAACGCCCGCGGTGCCGGTCACCGGCGCGGCCGAACGATAGTGTGGCGTGGCGCAGACCGGGATGTGGCCCTCGCCCGTCAGCATGCCGGAGGTGACGTCGAAACCGATCCAGCCCGCCCCCGGCAGATAGACCTCGGCCCAGGCGTGCAGATCGGTGAAATCGCTCTCGACCTCGCGCGGCCCCTCGAGCGGATCGATGTCCGGCCGCAGCTGAATGAGATATCCGGAGACGAAACGCGCGGCGAGCCCGAGGTGGCGCAGCGTCTGGATCAAGAGCCACGCCGAGTCGCGGCAGGAGCCGGAGCCCGCGGCAAGCGTCTCCTCCGGCGTCTGGATGCCGGCCTCCATGCGGATGACGTAGCTGATCTTCTTCTGCAGCTGCGCGTTCAGCTCGACCAGGAAGTTGACGGTGCTGTCAGCCTGGCGCGGAATCTCCTTCAGGTAAGCCGCGAGCAGCGGCTCGGCCTCATCGGTCTCGAGATAGGGCGCGAGCTCGGTCTTGAGATCGCCGGGATATTCGAACGGAAAGCTGTTGGCAAAGGGCTCGACGAAGAAGTCGAACGGATTGACCACCGTCATGTCAGCGGTGAAATCGACCTCGACCTTGAGCTCGGTGGTCTTCTCTGGAAAGACGTAGCGCGCCAGCCAGTTGCCCTGCGGGTCTTGCTGCCAGTTCACGAAGTGATTGGCGGGCGTGACCTTGAGCGAATAGCTCGTGATCGGCATGCGCGTATGCGGCGCGGGCCGAAGCCGAATGGTCTGAGGCCCGAGATCGATCGGCCGGTCGTATTTGTAGTGCGTGACGTGATGCAGTGCGACTGATATCGACACGGACCGAGGGCTCCAGCAGCTTTTTTGAGCAGAACACTGCTGCCGGTCGACATCAAGCACTAACAACGGGCACGGGGTGCCCAAGGTAAGGGCGCGATCCGTAGCCCTGATGGAGCGAAAGCGAAATCCGGGGCCTTCATCCGCAGGAAGAGTCCCGGATTGCGCGGAGCCTGTCATCGGGCGCGCATTCGCGCGACCCGTTGGCTTCATCCGGGCTACGCGATTGCTAGCGGCCGATTGCGCCGGATACCTGCGAAGCAAGCTGCTCGGCGAGCATATGATAGCCCTCGGGGGTCAAATGCACACCATCGGGCTGATGGGGGAGTCCACCCAGCATCCCGTTAGGGAGCATGATCACCGCGATGCCACGGGCGCTGAGACGACTTTGGATATCCGCGGTCCGGTCAGGGCTGCCCTTGCGCCGGTCATTGCCGCCTGGCTGCAAAATAACCGCACGGGTCCCGTTCGGGACGGCGCGGTCGAGGCGTTGCAGCATCCCTTCCGTGGTGTCGCCGTTGATGCCGGCGTTCACGATGCGGACGCTCAATCCCTTCGCCCGCAAGATCGCTTCGAGCTGCGCGGGATAGGCCTGGTTGCGCGCCACGCCCTTGCCGTAGGTATTGCTCGCGCCAAGCGCGACTATGGTTGCGGCGTCAGCCGAAGCGGCGCCGAGGCTCAAAGCGGCGAGAAATGCAATGCATCCAACAATTCCCAACCAACGCGCGCGCATGCTTCCTCTGTCCCCTCCGTAGCCCGGATGGAGCGCAGCGTAGTCCGGGAAGCTTCATTCGCCAACGTACTTCCTTGTCGTCCCTGCGAAAGCAGGGACCCAGACCGCGTGGTCCTAATGATGAAAGACGATGGCAGACGCCTCGCACATCACTACGGCCGGTGGTTATGGGTCCCAGCTTTCGCAGGGACGACGGCGGAGTAAAAGGCTAGATCGTGGCCCAATTCTACATCGTCGCGCCGAGCACCCACGGCGCGAATTCGGCGCCGCCGAAGTCAAAGCTCTCGCTCTTGGTCGGCTGGCCCGAGGCGGTCTTGAGGATGAGGTCGAAGATGCGCTGGCCGCATTCCTGCACGCTCTCCTCGCCGTCGAGGATGGTGCCGCAGTTGACGTCCATGTCGTCTTCCATCCGCTTGAACATCGGCGTGTTGGTGGCGAGCTTGATCGACGGCGCCGGCTTGCAGCCGAACACGCTGCCGCGGCCGGTGGTGAAGCAGACGAGGTTGGCGCCGCCCGCGACCTGCCCGGTCGCGGCGACCGGGTCGTAGCCGGGCGTGTCCATGAACACAAAGCCCTTCTTGGTGACGGGCTCGGCGTAGTTGAGGACGTCGACGAGGTTGGTGCTGCCGGCCTTGGCCATCGCGCCCAGCGACTTCTCAAGGATGGTGGTGAGACCGCCGGCCTTGTTGCCCGGGCTCGGATTGGCGTTCATTTCGGCGCCCTCACGCTGGGTGTACTCCTCCCACCAGCGCATCAGGCCGACCAGCTTCTCGCCGACCTCGCGGCTGACGGCGCGGCGAGTCAGAAGATGCTCCGCGCCATAGGTCTCGGGCGTCTCCGAGAGGATCACGGTGCCGCCGTGACGGACCAGCAAATCGCTCGCCGCGCCGAGCGCCGGATTGGCAGATACGCCGGAGTAACCATCCGAGCCACCGCATTGCAGCGCCACGGTGAGTTCGCACGCCGGCACCGCCTCGCGCTTGACCTTGTTGGCATCGGCGAGCGCCTCCTTCACGAAGGCAACGCCGGCTTCCACCGTCTTGCGGGTGCCGCCGACCTCCTGGATGTCCATCGCGCGGAGGCGGCCGGCGAGCTTCTGCTCCTGCATCAGGCCGCCGATCTGGTTCACCTCGCAGCCGAGGCCGAGCACGATGACGTTGGAGAAATTGACGTGCCGCGCATAGCCGCCGAGCGTGCGGCGGAGCAGCGCCAAGGGCTCGTCCTGGGTCATGCCGCAGCCGGTCTTGTGGGTCAGCGCGACGACGCCGTCGACATTCGGGTAATCGGCGAGCGGATTGTCGCCGGTGAACGGATTCTTCTTGAACATGTCGGCCACGATGCCGGCGACATGGGCACTGCAGTTCACCGAGGTGAGGATGCCGATATAGTTGCGGGTCGCGACGCGGCCGTCGGCGCGGCGGATGCCTTCGAACGTCGCCGGCAGATCGAAGTTCGGCACCGGCTTGACGTCGACGCCATAGGCATAGTCCTTGGCGAAATCACCCATGCCGCAGTTCTGCGTATGTACGTGCTGGCCGGGCGCGATCGGCTGGGTCGCAAAGCCGATAATCTGGCCGTAGCGCCGGATCGGCTCGCCTTGCGCGATCGGCTTGATCGCGACCTTGTGGCCCGCGGGGATCCGATCGACCGTCGTGACGCCCTCAGTCACCTCAAGCCCCGGCGGCAGGCTCGCGCGCGCGATCAGGACGCTGTCGTCGGCGTGCAGGCGGATCACTTGTGCCGAGGCCATCGGAGTTCTCCTTTGGAGTTAGTCACCTCTCCCCGTCCTTTACGGGGAGAGGTCGAATTCTCGCACAGCGACAATTCGGGTGAGGGGCGACGCACGTTGCCAATTAAAAAGACGGTGCTAGCCGGATAGAGCCCCTCACCCCAACCCTCTCCCCGCAAAAGCAGGGCGAGGGAGCAGAGCTAACATCGCGGACAGAGCTTACGCCTTGCCGCCGGACTTTTCGCGGGTCGCGTTGACCTGCATCTTGGCGTAGACCTGCATCAGGCCGACCTCGTTCGATAGCGTCACGAGCTTGAAGCCCATGTTGATCGCGCGCACCGCGCCTTCGGCGCCCGAGCAGTGGATGCCCGGATTGAGACCGCGCTTGCCGCATTCCTTGATGATCTTCTCGTAGATCTTGAGGATCTCCGGCTCATCGCGATCGAGCTTCGGCACCAGGCCGTAGGAGAAGCCGAGATCGGACGGGCCGATATACACGCCATCGATGCCTTCGACATCGAGGATCGCTTCCATGTTCTCGACCGCGGTCTTGGTCTCCATCATCGGCAGCAGCACGATCTCGTCGTTGGCGGTCTGCTGATAGGTGCCGGCCGAGCCGTACATGCCGGCGCGGATCGGGCCGTTGGAGCGCACGCCCTTCGGCGGATATTTTGCGTAGGAGACGAGGTTCTTGGCTTCCTGCGGTGTGTTGACCATCGGGCAGATCACGCCATAGGCGCCGCCGTCCAGCACCTTGCCGATGATGCCGGGCTCATTCCAGGGTACGCGGACCATCGGAGTGACCGGATGGGCGTGCATCGACTGGAAGCACTGCACCATCGATTGATAATCCTGCACACCGTGCTGCATGTCGACGGTGACGCTGTCGAAGCCGCATTGCGCGATCACTTCGGCCGAGAATCCCGAGGGGATCGCGAGCCACGCGTTCACCACCGCTTTGCCCGATGCCCAGACTTGCTTGACCTTGTTTGCCATTGATCGCGTTTCCCTTTGCGGTTTATTGGAGGACGAGCCTTCAGCTGGTCGCCCGCTGGATAGAAACTTCGCTGACGCCGACTTCGCGCGCGGTATTCACTATCGCCGCCCACGTATCGTCAGGCAAGGGGATGCCATTCCTGGTGCGATCGGCACGGGTTTTCCGCTCCGGATCGCCTGGAACCAGCACGGAATCCGTGCCCGCGATCGGCTTGGTGGCGCGGATGAAATCGGTGTAGCGGGTGATTTCTCCATCGAAGAAATTGCTGGTGTCGATCACCTTGGGGTCGATGTAGAACGCCATCATGCCGTTGGCGAAGCGCCGGTCCGACGACGTCGCGCCGGTGCCGGTCAGCGCGCCGCCCAGCAGTTCGCAGATGAAGGCGAGACCCGAGCCCTTGTGATCGCCGAAGGCGCGGATCGCGCCAGTTCCCTTGGTGTGGTCGCGCGGTCCGTCCGGCGTGTACGGCCCATACAGCACGTGGGGATCCTCGCTCAGCGTGCCGTCGGCATCGACGAGCGCTCCGATCGGCAGCTTCTTGCCGCCGCGGCTTGCCACCAGGCACTTGCCCTCGGCGACAACCGAGGTCGCAAAATCGAGCACGATCGGATCCTGGCCCTGACGTGGAATGCCGACGCAATACGGCGCCGTGGACAGGCGCTTCTCGACGCCGCCGTAAGGCGCAACCAGCAGCGAGCCGGCCGCGGTCACGAAATGAATTGAAACAAGACCTTCGGCGGCGGCCATCTCGGCCCAGTCGCCGACGCGGCCGAGATGACCGGAGTTGCGCAGCGCGACCGCGGCGAGCCCCGCCTTCTTGCACTTCTCGATGCCGAGTCTGACCGCAACCGGCGTGACGGTCTGGCCATAGCCGAACTTGCCGTCGACCACCGCGAGCGATGGCGTGTCGACCACCACCTCGGGAGTCTGGTTCGGCACGATCGAGCCCATCTTCTTCCACCTGACATAAACCGGCACGCGGATCACGCCGTGGCTGTCATGACCTGTAAGATTCGCGGTCGTCAGATAGGTCGCGATGCGCTTCGCCTCTTCCGGAGAGGACTCCGAATGGGAAAACACCTCGGACACGAAGTTGATGAGGTTATCGACCTTGATGGTGACCATGAAAAACCAGCTCGCTCAGTAAAGCACGGGACGTTGTCAGGCGTGGGTTTTGGCGTGGCCGCCGAGATAGGCCGCGGCGATAGCCTCATTGCCCCACAATTCGTCGGGCTTGCCGCCCAGCACGATCCGCCCCGTTTCCAGGACAAAGCCATGATCGGCGACCGAAAGTCCCATGCGCGCATTTTGCTCGACGAGCAAGACCGTGGTGTCCTTCCTGATCTGCGAAATGATGCGGAACACCGCCTGCACGATCACAGGCGCCAGCCCGAGCGACGGTTCGTCGAGCAGCAGCAGCCGCGGCTTGGCCATCAGGCCGCGCGCCACCGCGACCATCTGCAGCTGGCCGCCGGACAGCGTCCAGCCGAGCGCGTTGGAAAAGGCGCGGATGTCCGGGAACAGATCGAACATCGCGTCGGCCTCGCGCGAGATCTGCGACGCCGGCACCTTCCGGTTCGATGCGCCGAGCATGATGTTCTCTTTCACGGTGAGGCCCGGAAACACGCGGCGGCCTTCCGGCACGTGCGAGATGCCGAGCCGGACGATCGCTTCGGGCCCGAGGCCCGCGATCGAGTGGCCGTCGAACATAATGTCGCCGGAGGCGGGCTTGGCGAGGCCTGAGATCGCGCGCAGCGTGGTCGACTTGCCGGCGCCGTTGGCGCCGAGCAGCGTGACCACCTGGCCCTGCTCCACGGCGATGGTGACGCCGCGCAGCGCCTCGATCTCGCCGTAGCGGACCACGAGATTACGGATTTCGAGCAGCGGCATCATTCGCTCCCGAGATAGGCGGAGACGACGTCGGGATGGCGCAGCACCGCCATCGACTCGCCGTCCGCGATGCGGCGTCCGAAGTTCAGCACGGTGATGTGCTGGGCCGCTTCCGACACCAGCGTCATGTCGTGATCGATGATCAGGATGGTGAGGCCCTGGGCTGCGATGCGCTTGAGCAGCTCATGCAGCTCCAGCTTCTCGGTCGAGTTGAGACCGGCCGCCGGCTCGTCGAGCAGCAGCAGCGTCGGGTTCGACGCCAGCGCCCGCGCGATCTCGATCAGGCGCTGGTGGCCGTAGGAGAAGCTCGAGATCAATTCGTTGGCGCGGTTGCCGAGCCCGACGAAGGTCAGCGCCTCCATCGCGCGCTCCGTCAGCGCGTCCTCGCCCTTCCCGATCATGGTGTTGCCGGGCCGCTCGGCGCCGATCTCGACATTCTCCAGCGCGGTCATCGAACGGAACAGGCGGATGTTCTGGAAGGTGCGTCCGAGGCCGGCCGCCGTGCGCTGATGCGGCGCCATGTTGGTGATGTCGGTGCCGTCGAGCACGATCCTGCCCGCGGTCGCCTTGTAGAGCCCGGACAGCACGTTCAGCGTCGTGGTCTTGCCGGAGCCGTTGGGCCCGATCAGCGCATGCACGCTGCCGCGCTTCACCGCGATATCGACGCCGTCGACCGCCTTGAGGCCGCCAAAGTGCTTCGACAGCCCGGTCACTTCGAGCACGATGTCGCCGCCTGACGTCGCCGGCTTGAGCTGCAAGGCCGCCGCGGCCGGCGGCGCCTTGGTGTGCGCACGCCAGCGCGTGAATGCGTCCGACACAAAACCCCAGATGCCGTCGGGCATGAAGCGGATGATCAGGATTACGAACAGGCCGTAGATCGCCAGATAAAGTCCCGGCACGCTCTTGAGGAAGCGCAGCCATTCCGGGATCAGGATCAGGAGGCCCGTACCGATCACCGAGCCAATCGGCGAGGCCACGCCGCCGAGCAGCGACATGGTCAGGAACACGATCGATTCCGCGAACGAGAACTGGTCCGGGCTGACATAGGCGAAGCCGCCGGCGAACAGGCCACCGGCCAGACCGCCGAGCAACGCGCACAGGCCGAAGGCGTAGATCTTGGTGCGGAACACGTCGATGCCATTGACGCCCGCCGCAAGCTCGTTGTCGCGCACCGCGCGCATGGCGCGGCCGAGCTTGGTATCAGGCAGATGCCAGACCAGATAACCGACGATCGCGAGCATCGCGACGCAGAAGGCCAGGTAGCTCTGCGAGGACTGGAACAGCTCCGGCCGGCGAATGTTGGCGACGCCGTCCGGCCCGTGGGTCACGCCGATGGCATTGATCATCACCAGCGTCACGATCTGCTGGAACGAGATCGTCACCATCGCAAGGTAGTGCCCGCCGAGCCGCAGCGTCGACATGCCGAGGAACGCGCCGGCGATCAGCGTGATCGCGCAGGCGCCAACCAGGCAGAGCCAGAAGTTCAGGTGCAGGTCCGCGGTGCCGAGCCCGACCACATAGGCGCCAAAGCCGAAGAACGCGGCCTGCGCCAGGTTGATCTGGCCGCACAGGCCGAGCACGACCGACAGCCCGAACACCGCGATCGAGAAGGTCGTGGCCTGCAGCAGGATGTTGAGGATGTACCCGTCGAACCGCATGCCGGCGGCGAGCGCCACCAGCACCGCGGCGCCGATGAAATACGGCAGATGACGGATGATCAGCGGCTTCGAGCGCACGGCCGGCGCGGGGATCATGTTGTCGGTGGCGCTCATGCTTTCTCCGCGACGCGTTCGCCGAAGATGCCCTGCGGCCGGAACACCAGGAAAGCGATCAGCACCAGGAAGGCAAAGCCGTCCTTGTACGGCACCGAAATATAGGCGGCGCCGAACGTCTCGATGACGCCGAGCGCGAGGCCACCGACGATGGCGCCGGCAACGTCACCGAAGCCGCCGATGATGGTCGCGGCAAACGCCTTCAGCGCAATCGTCGAGCCCATCTGGATCGAGACGAACAGCACCGGCGCCACCAGGATGCCGGCGAGACCGCCGAGCACGGCCGAATAGATGAAGGTGATCATGATCATGGTGGAAACGGAAATGCCGAGCAGCGAGGCCATTTCCTTATCCTGCGAGGTCGCCTGCAACTTCTTGCCGAGCAGCGTCTTCTCGAAGAACCAAAAATTGAACAGCACCAGGAGGATCGTGACGCCGATGATCAGAAGATACTGGCTGTCGAGATAGACCGGGCCGAGCTGGATGCCGGGCGTATCGAACCAGCCCTGCAGCACCTGCGGCTGCGGGCCGTAGATCGCAAGCACCGAGTTCGACAGCAGGATCGAGGCGCCGATGGTGGCGATGATCACGGGCAGATAGGTGCGATTGCGCAGCGGATAATAGACGCCGAGATTGAAGATGACGCCGAACAACGCCATGCCGGCGAGCGCGATCAGGAACGACAGCCAGTAAGGCCAGCCGAGATCGACCGAGAACACCACCATCAGATAGGCGGCGACCATCGAGAACTCGCCTTGCGCGAAGTTCACCACGTTGGTGGCACGGAAGATCAGCACGAAACCGAGCGCGACCAGCGCGTAGACCGCGCCGATGCCGATGCCGGTAAAGAGCAGTTGGAGGACGAGATCCATGACGAGCGCTCGATCTGAGAATTGTGTCGCGGGCGAACGGCCTCTCCGAGGTGGCCTGGAGAGGCCGAACCGCTATCAATCGTTGAAGTCGATATGCTTGTCGTAGACGATCTTGCCCTTGTCGTTCTTCACGACATTGTAGCCGTGCAGACCGTCGCCGTTCTTGTCGAAATTGTACTCGCCCTCGGCGCCGGCGAACTTCTGCGTCGCGAGGATGGCGTCGCGGATCTTGTTCGGATCGGTCGAGCCGGCCTTGTTGATCGCCGCCGACAGGATGGTGATCGCATCGTACGGCCAGGCGCTCTGGTTGTCGGGCGCGGTCTTGTAGGCATCGCGATAGGCCTTGCCGAACGCCTTCGCCGCATCGCTTGAATCCTCGGCGAAGTCGGCGACGCCGTAGGTGTTGAACAGCGCGGGGCCGGCGAGCTTGGTCGAGGAGACCGCCACCACCGAGGGCGAGCCGACCCAGGGAATGTTGACGCCGAGCTGGCGCAGCTGCCGGGCAAAGATGCCGAGATCGTTCTCGAAGGTGAAGTAGGTGCCGAGCACGTCAGCGCCGGACTGCTTCACGGCCAGTACGACCGGGGTGAAGTCCTGACTCTGATTGGCATAGCCCTGGTCGAGCACCGGCGGCGCGCCGAGCTTGGTCAGCGCTTCCGAGAGCGCCTTGCCGCCCGCCGTGCCGAAGGCGTCGGTCGAATGCACGATCGCCCATTTCTTCTTTCCGAGCGTATTGACGCCGAAGTCGGCGATCACGCGGCCGGAATAATTGTCGTTCGGACGGAAGCGGAACAGCCAGGGATTGCCGGAATGGGTGAGGTCGGGATTGGTGCCGCCGATCATCACCGGCTTGCCGACCTTGATCACGTCGGGCGCCATCGCCTGCACCTGGGTCGAGCGGATCGAGCCGAGGAAGGCGACGATGTCGGATTGCGCGGCGAGCTTGGAGAATGCCAGCACGATGCCCGGATTGGTGGTCTGATCGTCCTCGATGACGAGTTCGACCTGCTTGCCGAGCACGCCGCCGGCCTTGTTGACCGCGGCCAGCGCCAGCTTGGCGCCGTTCTGGGCCCACAGCCCCTGCTCCGCCGCGGGTCCGGTCACCGGCACGCACATGCCGATCTTGATCGTCGCACCCTGCGCCCAAGCGCTGCGCATCAGCGCGGGTGCAGCGAGACCTGCCGCCAAACCAGCGGAAAACTCACGTCTCGTCAGTTTCATTCCATCCTCCCTGTGATGCGCCGAACTTGCTGTCGGCTGCGTTGAGACGAGCTGACGCGTCGATCTGTTGGCCCGTTCGCAGCCATCAAACGGCGCGACGAGCAAACGTGAGCACCGCTGCAGCGCACAAGCCGTGCAACGGCGACCATCAATCTGGCGCTTGACCCAGCTAAACATGATTGCACATTGCACGCAATAGTCAAAAGTTCGCTGGCAGAGGTGCGTAAATGCCTGCTACGAGCGACCATGACGCGATCACGTGATAGTGTGGCCAGCGGGCAGCCATTCCATGTCGATTCCACGAGCGAAATCGCAGACCAGACGAAAACAGCCGGCCTACGCGCTGATCAAGAGCGCATTGGCAAAGCACATCCGCGCCGGTCACGTGCCGCCTGGCACGGTCCTTTCCGAATCGGCGATCGCGACCTTGTTCGGCTCCAGCCGCTCTCCGGTGCGGCAAGCTTTTGAACAGCTCGAGCATATCGGCCTGGTGCGGCGGTTCGACGGTCGCGGCGTCATCGCCGGCAAGCGCAAGGTCGACCCTCGGCGCGTCCCGATCACACCGGAAATGTTTGGGCTGACCGACGGCCCCGTCGATGCCGTGCGCAGCGACGCCTGGGATACGCTCTACTACAAGCTCGAACGTGAGATCATTTACCGGTCGCTGTTCGGACGCTTCCGCGTCAGCGAGCTCGCATTGGCGCGGCATTTCCGGGTGGGGCGCACGGTGGCGCGCAACCTGCTGCTGCGCGCGCAGGCGATCGGCATCCTCGAGAAGGGCGCCAAGGCGCACTGGTACGTGGTGCCGTTGGACGAGGACCGCCTACGCGACATCTTCGAGGTGCGCGCAACGCTCGAGCCGCTGCTCCTCAAATCCGCGACGGCGACAATTCCTGCCGCCCTGCTCGACCGTATGGCGGAGCGGCTGCGCGAGGGGATCCAGCACCGCGACCGCGTCGGCGTCGGCGAACTCGATGAGATCGAAGGCGACCTCCATATCCGCTGCCTGGGTTACGGCGCCAATCGCGAGATGATCGAAGCCCTCAAGCGCACCCACTGCGCTTTCGTGATCGGCAAGCACATTCAGGTCGCCCTGACCGCGCCGCAGATCGATTCCTTCATGGACGAGCATCTGGTGATCATCGAGGCCTTGCGCACGCGTGACGGCGACGCGGCGGCAGCCATCTTGCGCCGCCATATCGAATGGTCCCACTCGAAGGTCGCGGGCTGGATTGCCGAATTCCGCGCCATCAACGTGATTTCGCGCGTGCCCTACATGGCCTGAGCGCGAATGCCGCGCATGATCGAAGCTACTCGTCAGCCTCGACCTCGGCGTCATCGGACGAGCCCATTCCGGCCAGGCTCGCTTCGAGCGCGCCCAGCATCTCCTGCAATTCGGCAAGCTTGCGCGCCCCGAAGCGCCGGGTGATCTCGGCATAGATCGTCTCCGACGTCGGCGCCACTGCCTCGATCAGCTTCAACCCCTTGGCGGAGATCGAAACCACTGCGCGCCGCGCGTCGTTCTCCGCTGCCTTGCGCTCGATCAACGCGCGGCCCTCGAGATCGCGAAGGATTCGCGACAGGCTCGGGCCGAGCAGAAACGCCATGCGGGCGAGTTCGGTGACCTCGATCTCGTCGACCGCGGTGAGCGCGCGCAGGATCCGCCATTGCTGCTCGGTCAGCCCGTGATTGCGCAGCGACGGACGGAATTGCCGCATCACCGCCTCGCGGGCGCGAAGCAGCGACATCGGCAGCGAGCGCGAGAACTCGCGCATCGGGGTCCGTCGCGCCGCCACGTCCTCGCCCTGCCCCGGCCGAATGTCGTTCGAATTTTTGCGCGCCATTACCTAATCCTGCGCAACGAAATTTTGCGTTGCAACATGCCTTGATTCAGTTTGCGGGAATTCACTTAACATGTTAATCATCTCCCGACATCCACTTTTGTGTAGCACGCATGGCCCTCTCCAAGGACGATATCCGCGCTGCCGCCGAACGGCTCGACGGCGCGGAAAAGACCCGCAAGCAAATCCGCCAGCTCTCGCTGGAATACCCCCGCATCACCCTCGAAGACGCCTACGCGATTCAGAAGGCCTGGGTCGAGATGAAGGTGGCGCAGGGCCGCGTCGTCAAGGGCCACAAGATCGGCCTGACCTCGAAGGCGATGCAGAGCGCGCTCAATATCGACGAGCCCGATTCCGGAATCCTGCTCGACGACATGTTCTTCGCCGATGGCGGCCTGGTCCCGACCGACCGCTTCATCGCCACCCGCGTCGAGGCCGAGCTTGCCTTCGTGATGAAGCATCGCCTGACCGGGCCGAACTGCACACTGTTCGATGTGCTGAACGCGACCGATTTCGTGGTACCGGCGCTGGAGATCCTGGATACCAGGGTCGAGCGCGTCGATCCCGAGACCAAGGCGACCCGCAAGATCTTCGACACCATCGCCGACAACGCCGCCAATGCCGGCATCGTGCTCGGCGGCCGGCCGATCCGCCCGCTGGACGCCGACCTGCGCTGGATCGGCGCGCTGTGCTTCCGAAATGGCCAGCTCGAGGAAACCGGCCTGGCCGCCGGCGTGTTGAATCATCCGGCGACCGCGGTGGCGTGGCTCGCCAACAAGATCGCGCCGAACGGGCTGGCGTTGGAAGCCGGCCAGGTCGTGCTGGCGGGCTCCTTCATCCGTCCGATCGAGACCCGCAAGGGCGACACCATCCAGGCCGACTACGGACCGTATGGTTCCGTAAGCTGCTACTTCGCCTGACGCCTTCAGCAGGAGCGCTGCATGCCGCATTTCACGCTTGAATACTCTGCCAATCTCGACGATCTGGTCGACATGGGCGCGACGGTCGAACTGGTCCGCAAGGCCGCGGTCGAGACCGGCATCTTCCCGCTCGGCGGCATCCGCGTCCGTGCCGTCAGATGCGAGCACTACGCGATCGCCGACGGCCGCAAGAATTACGGTTTCCTCGACATGGTGCTGCGGCTCGGCGAAGGCCGCGATCTCGCCACCCGCAAGAAGGCCGGCGAGTACATCTTCAAGGCGCTATCGGCTCATCTCGATCCGGTCTTCGCCAACAGCAAATTCGCGTTGTCGTTCGACATGCAGATCAACGACAAGGAAACTAGCTGGAAACGCAACAACATCCACGACGCACTGAAGGTGGAGACGGTCAATGGATAAAGCGACAGCGAAATCGCCAGCCGACGTGTTCCAGGCCAACCGCGATCGCGCCGGCCCGCTGCTTGCAAGCTTGAAAGCCGAAGGCATCGGCCATGTGATCGACGGCAAGATCGTGCCGGCGGCCTCCGGCCAGACCTTCGAGACGAGATCGCCGATTGACGGCACGGTGCTGGCGACGGTCGCACGCGGCAATGCCGAGGATATCGACCGTGCCGCAACCGCGGCGTCCAAGGCCTTCAAGACCTGGCGCGACATGCCGGCGGCGCAGCGGCGCAAACTGCTGCATCGCGTCGCCGATGCGATCGAGGCGCGCGCCGACGACATCGCCGTGCTCGAATGCATCGACACCGGCCAGGCGCACCGCTTCATGGCCAAGGCCGCGATCCGCGCCGCGGAGAATTTCCGCTTCTTCGCCGACAAATGCGGCGAGGCCCGCGACGGTCTCAACACGCCTTCGGACGAGCACTGGAACATCTCGACCCGCGTGCCGATCGGCCCGGTCGGCGTGATCACGCCGTGGAATACGCCGTTCATGCTCTCGACCTGGAAGATCGCGCCGGCGCTCGCGGCCGGCTGCACCGTGGTGCACAAGCCGGCGGAATGGTCGCCCGTCACCGCCGATCTGCTGGTCAAACTCGCAAAACAGGCCGGCATCCCCGACGGCGTGCTCAACACCGTGCATGGTTTCGGCGAAGAGGCCGGCAAGGCGCTGACCGAGCACCCCGCCATCAAGGCGATCGGCTTCGTCGGCGAGAGCGCGACGGGCTCAGCGATCATGGCGCAGGGCGCGCCGACCTTGAAGCGGGTGCATTTCGAGCTCGGCGGCAAGAACCCGGTGATCGTATTCGATGATGCCGATCTCGATCGCGCGCTCGATGCCGTCGTGTTCATGATCTACTCGCTCAATGGCGAGCGCTGCACGTCGTCGAGCCGGCTGCTGGTTCAGGAGAGCGTCGCCGGCAAGTTCATCGAGAAGCTGACCCAACGCGTAAAGGCGCTCAAGGTTGGCCATCCCCTCGATCCCGCCACCGAGATCGGGCCGCTGATCCATGAGCGGCATCTCGCCAAGGTGTGCAGCTATTTCGACGTCGCCAAGAAGGACGGCGCCACGATCGCGGTCGGCGGCAAGCCGCATGACGGTCCTGGCGGCGGCCACTATGTGCAGCCGACGCTGGTGACCGGCGCGAACGCAAAAATGCGCGTCGCGCAGGAGGAGGTGTTCGGCCCGTTCCTGACCGTGATCCCGTTCAAGGACGAAGCTGACGCCATCGAGATCGCCAACGGCGTGCAGTACGGCCTGACCGGCTATGTCTGGACCGGCGACATGGGCCGCGCGCTGCGCGTGGCGGATGCGCTGGAAGCCGGCATGATCTGGCTCAATTCGGAGAACGTCCGCCATCTGCCGACCCCGTTCGGCGGCATGAAGTCGTCAGGCATCGGCCGCGACGGCGGCGACTACTCGTTCGACTTCTACATGGAAACCAAGCACGTCTCGCTCGCGCGCGGGACGCACAAGATTCAGAAACTGGGAATTTAGCCAGCCGTCGTTCCGGGGCGATGCGCAGCATCGAACCCGGAACCTCGAGATTCCGGGTTCTCGCTTCGCGAGCCCCGGAATGACGATAGAATTGAGGGGAAACACCGATGCCCGTTCCAACGCACGTTTTCGATCCGCCGTTCAACATCATCCGCTGCAGCCATGCCGTGCTCGACGTCACGAATCTCGACAAGAGCGCCGCCTTCTACGAGAAGACGGTCGGCCTCCACATCGAGAACCGCGACGACAAGTCGGTGTATCTGCGCGCCAGCGAGGAGCACCAGCATCACTCGGTGGTGCTGCGCAAGGCGCCGAAGGCGGCCTGCAACCGGCTTGGCTTCAAGGTCGGCAACGACGGCGACCTCGACAAGGCCGCCGCCTTCTTCTCCGAGAACGGCATCGCCTACGCTTTCGTCGACCAGCCGTTCCAGGGCCGCACCCTGCAATTCACCGATCCGTTCGGCTTCCAGATCGAGCTTTACGCTACGATGGAGAAGCGCCCCCATCTCTTGCGGCGCTACGATCTCTACAAGGGCTGCCATCCGCAGCGGCTCGACCATTTCAACGTGTTCGCCGCCGAGGTGCAGGACACAGTCGATTTCTACGCCCGGCTCGGCTTCCGCCTCACCGAATATGCCGAGGAGGACGGCGACAACGGCCGCATCGCAGCCGCCTGGATGCACCGCAAGGGCAATGTCCACGACTTCGCCATCACCAACGGCCGCGGCCCGCGCCTGCACCACATCGCCTATTGGGTACCGACCGCGATGAACATCGTGCATCTCTGCGACGTGATGGCCTCCTCCGGCTACCTCAAGAACATCGAGCGCGGCCCTGGCCGGCACGGCATCTCCAACGCCTTCTTCCTGTACATCCGCGATCCCGACGGCCACCGCATCGAGCTCTACACCAGCGATTATTTCACCGGCGATCACGACCATGAGCCGCTGCGCTGGTCGCTGCGCGATCCGCGCCGCCAGACGCTGTGGGGCGCGCCGGCGCCGCGCTCCTGGTTCGAGGAAGGCTCGACCTTCGCCGGCCAAGCGGTGCGCGAGCCGCGCTTCGTCGCCGACGTGCTGGTCGCGGACTAGTGCGCGCCTTCCTCCTCACGTCGTCCCTGCTTTCGCACTAGCGTGTCTACACGGTTTTGGGGCGCGACAGATTGACTCGGTGCAGCAAGAAGTGGCGTCTCTGCAGCATGTTGTATGATTCTCTCACTGGCGCTTTGATTCGAAGGAGCGCCAGCGATGCAGCCGGATTTGTCTTTGGGTGAGTTCGGGGACGTTCGTCTCGACAAAAGGGGGCGACGCTTCTCCGGGCTATGCTTTGCACGCGCAGCGTCTGCTTGCGCCAGATGGCCCGGGGCGATTGGGCTGCCAATATGGCGTTCTGGCGGTTTGTGAACAACCCCCAAGTCACGATCGATAAATTGATTGAGGGCTGGAGCACGCAGACGCGGACTGCGGTCAGCGGGCGTCATGTGCTGGCGATCCAGGATACGAGCGAGGTCAAGTTCCAGACCCAGGCGGGACGGCGGCGCGGGCTGGGCAAAGTCGGCAAGGGCAATGCTCGCGGCGTGCTGTTGCATGCGATGATGGCGGTGGATGCCGACAGCGGGGTCTGTCTTGGCCTTACTGGCGGCAACGTTTGGACGCGCAAAGGCAAGGTAAAAATCCCGCATGAGCGGCGCGCCTTGGCCGACAAGGAGTCGGCGCGCTGGGTGACGGCCGCCGAGCAAGGCCGCGACGTCCTGGCAGATGCCCGCATGATCACCGTCGTCAACGACCGCGAGGGGGATTTCTTTGCTCACTGGGCGCTGACGCCAGCTGAGAATGTCCATCTTCTGTCGCGTGCCATGCACGACCATGCGCTGGTCGATGGCGACACACTTTATCAGGCGGTCGAGCGGAGCCGCTTCTGCGACAACGCGGTGATCGATCTGCCGCAGCGAATGGATCGGCGCGGCCGGCAGGCCCATCTCTCGATGCGCTTCGGAACCGTCGTGCTCAAGCGGCCGCAGAGGCCCGGCGTCACCGACTTGGCGGAGGGCATCAAACTCAGCTTCGTAGAAGTGGTCGAGTTGCATCCGCCGAGAGGTGCGGAGCCCATTCGCTGGCTGCTCCTGACCACTCATCCGGTCGCCACCGCTAAAGACGCCTGGCAGATCGTCTCCTGGTACCGCCAGCGCTGGATCATTGAGCAACTCTTTCGCTCGCTGAAGAGCCAGGGTTTGCGCATCGAGGATAGTCAGATCGAGAGCGCCGAAGGCCTGATCAAGCTCGTGGCGGTCGCCACCAGAGCGGCATGTATCGTCATTCAACTCGTTCAGGCCCGCAACAGTGGCGAAGAATTGCCGGCTGAATTTGTCTTCACCGCAGAAGAGATCGAGACGCTCAGGGCCATCAACAAAACCATGAAAGGTCGCACCGAGCTTCAGAAAAACCACCATCGCCCCAACACCCTTGCTTGGGCGGCATGGATCATCGCAAAACTCGGCGGATGGACCGGCTACGCCTCCCACCGTCCACCTGGACCAATCACCTTCCACACCGGAATGGCCCGCTTCCAAATCCTCGCAAATGGCCCGACAAACGTGTAGATGCACTAGTGCTTTCGCAGGGACGACACCAATTATGGGACTACTAATGCCCTCTCCTCGCCTCGCCACCTATTCCTTCAACGGCGCCACCAGCTATGGCGTCGTCACCGACACCGGCATCGTCGACCTCTCGTCGCGCTTCGCCAAGGACTATCCGACGCTGCGCGAGGCGATCGCCGCCGGCGCGCTGAGCAGGCTCGTGGAGGATGCCGCCAGGCGCGCGCCCGACCATGCGCTCGACGCAGTCGACTGGCAACCGCCGATCCCGGCGCCGGAAAAGATCATCTGCATCGGCGTCAACTACCCGGACCGCAATGCCGAATACAAGGACGGCTCGGACGCGCCGAAATACCCGAGCATGTTCCTGCGGGTGCCGCGCTCCTTCGTCGGCCACAACACGCCGGTGGTGCGGCCGCGCATCTCGCCGCAGCTCGACTATGAGGGCGAGCTGGTCCTGGTGATCGGCAAGGCCGGCCGGGACATTGCGGAGAGCGCCGCGCTCGATCACATCGCCGCGGTCACGCTCTGCAATGAAGGCACCATCCGCGACTGGGTGCGGCACGCCAAGTTCAACGTCACCCAGGGCAAGAACTTCGATTCCACCGGCAGCCTCGGCCCGTGGATCGTGCCCTACACCGGTGAAGCGCAGATCGCCGATATCCGCCTGACCACGCGGGTGAACGGCGAGACCCGCCAGGACGACCGCACCTCGCGCTTGATCTTCGGCTTCCGCTACCTCATCAACTACATCTCGACCTTCACGACGCTGGTTCCCGGCGACATCATCGTCACGGGCACCCCGACCGGTGCAGGTGCGCGGTTCGATCCGCCGCGCTATCTGAAGCCCGGCGATGTCGTCGAGGTCGAGGCCGAAGGCGTCGGCATCCTGCGCAACAGCGTCGTCGACGAAGCCACCTAACCTCACCAGCAAAGTGGACAGTGCCATGACCTCAACATCCGGCGGCGAAGCGATCGTCAACGGCCTCGTCGCCCACGGCGTCGACACCGTGTTCGGCCTGCCCGGCGCGCAGATCTATGGCCTGTTCGATGCCTTCCACCAGGCCCAGCTCAAGGTGATCGGCGCCCGGCATGAGCAGGCCTGCGGCTACATGGCGTTCGGCTATGCGCGCTCCAGCGGCAAGCCCGGCGTGTTCAGCGTGGTGCCCGGCCCGGGCGTGCTCAACGCCTCGGCGGCGCTGCTCACCGCATTCGGCTGCAACGAGCCGGTGCTGTGCCTGACCGGTCAGGTGCCGACGCAGTTCCTCGGCAAGGGCCGCGGTCATCTGCACGAGATGCCGGACCAGCTCGCGACGCTGCGCACCTTCGTGAAATGGGCCGACCGGATCGAATACCCTGATAACGCCCCCGCGCTGGTGTCGCGCGCGTTCCAGGAGATGCTGTCGGGCCGGCGCGGCCCGGCCTCGCTGGAGATGCCGTGGGACGTGTTCACCCAGCGCACCCAGGTCGCAGCCGTCAAGCCGTTCGATCCGTTGCCGGCACCGCAGCCCGATGCGGACCGCATCAAGGCCGCCGCCGACCTGATCGCCGGCAGCAAGGCGCCGATGATCTTCGTCGGCAGCGGCGCCATCGAGGCGCGCGAGGAGATCCTCGAATTGGCCGAGATGATCGACGCGCCTGTCGTCGCCTTCCGCAGCGGCCGCGGCATCGTCTCCAACGCGCATGAACTCGGGCTCACCATGGCTTCGGCCTACAAGCTCTGGCCGAAGACCGACCTGATGATCGGCATCGGCACGCGCCTCGAGCTGCCGACGATGTCGCGCTGGCCCTACCAGCCCGCCGGACTGAAATGCGTGCGCATCGACATCGATCCGGTCGAGCTGCGGCGCTGGCCGGCCGATGCCGGCGTGATCGCGGACGCCAAGGCCGGCACCGCCGATCTCGCCGCCGCTGTGCGCAAGGTGGGCTACCGCAGGACCTCCGGCCGCCGCGCCGCGATCCGCGAGGCGACGGCCGCGACCGAGCAGGAGATCCAGCGCATCCAGCCGCAGATGGCCTATCTGAAGATCCTGCGCGAGGTGCTGCCGGCGAGCGCCATTGTCACCGACGAGCTGTCGCAGGTCGGTTTCGCCTCCTGGTACGGCTTTCCGATCTACGAGCCGCGGACCTTCGTTACCTCGGGCTATCAGGGCACGCTCGGCTCGGGTTTCCCGACCGCGCTTGGCGCCAAGGTCGCCAATCCGGACAAGCCGGTGGTCGCGATCACTGGCGACGGCGGCTTCATGTTCGGCGTGCAGGAGCTTGCCACCGCCGTGCAGTTCAAGATCGCCGTGGTGACGCTGGTGTTCAACAACAACGCCTATGGCAATGTCCGCCGCGACCAGCGCGAGCGCTTCGACGGCCGCGTCGTCGCCTCCGACCTGGTGAATCCGGATTTCGTGAAGCTTGCAGAATCCTTCGGCGTCGGCGCCGCGCGGGTCACCTCGCCGGATCACTTCCGCCCCGTGCTGGAGAAGGCGCTGGCCGACGGCGGGCCTTACGTGATCTCGGTGGAAGTGCCGACGGATTCGGAAGTCTCGCCCTGGGCGTTCATCCATCCGGCGCGGAATAACTAAGCCAAACGCTCGTCATTCCGGGGCGATGCGCAGCATCGAACCCGGAATCTCGAGATTCCGGGTTCGTTTCGCGCCACGGGAATGACGACGCTAAGCGCTCTTCACCCCGTGTTGCAGCCGTGACGCGGCGATCACGAGCAGGCCGGCGCCGGCGACCGACCAGCAGGCGACCGGCGCCCAATGCACCAGCGGCGCATAGTCCGGCATCTTCTGCAGGCCGCCCGCGACCGCCGCCATCCGCGCAAAGGTCGCAAGCGCCAGCGCCGAGAACACGAGGCCGGTGACCTTGCCTTCCGCGCCGGTCTCCCCGATCGCGAGCGCCGCGGACACCGCGCTCATCAGCATGCAGCCCCAAGCGGCCCCCGCCATGAATTGCGCCACGATCAGGACGTTGAGACTGCCGGCGATCTCGGCGGCGATGATCGCAAAGGCACCGAGCAGTCCCGCCGCGCCCATCACGATCAGGCCGCCGCGATGCTTGACGACGATGCTTGCCGGAAACATCGCGATGTTGAAGCCGATCCAGAATACCGGCATCAGCCATTGCAGCTCGTCCGCCTTGGCAAAGCGCAAATAGAACGGCGCGCTGTTGATGTTGAAGTGCAGCTGGTAGCCGAGCGACAGCAGCACCATCGATCCGATCAGGAACATCGGCACCGCCCCGAGCCGCTTCGCCGGGGGCGCCAGCCGCGCCGGCTGCGCCTCTGCCGCGATGCGGCGCTCGACGCCTGAGAAGGCGAGCGCGGTCAGTAGCAGCACCGCGCCTGACAGCACGAACGGCAGCCGTGCATCCTGGTTGCGCAGCACGACGCCAAGATAGGGCGAGACCGCGCCCGCGATGCCATAACCCAGCATCGCCAGCGCCGCGAGGAACGGCACCGAGGGTTGCGCGCGATACTTGCTGAGCAGCGTCAGCGGCGGCGCCCGCAAGGCCGACGACGTCACGGCCCAGATCACGATCAGCACGATCAGCCAGACCCTCGCGCCCGGCCCGGTGCCGGCGACGTAAGGCAATGCGACGAAGGCGGCGCAGGAGATCGCGGCAAGGATACCGACAAACAAGCCAAGGCGGCCGACCAGGCTCGAGATCCTGTCGGCGGCCATGCCCATCGCCGTGTCGGTGACGGTGAAGATGCCTTGATCCATCATCAGGATCAGGATCACGGTCGACGGCGCGATGCCGACATCGGCGCACAGCTTCGGCAGATAGATCAGATAAGTGGTCCAGCCCAGCGTGAAGACGAGCTGCAGCACGGCGAGATAGACGCCGGTACGGTTGACGGCGCGGTCGGCCTTGGTGGTCATCCGCCAAGTCTAGACCACCCGGCGGTTCAGCGCACCTTGCGGAAGGTCAAATTGATGCGCTGGCGGCCGAGCACGCTGTGCTCGCCATCTGCGAGCGGTGCCACGCCGTGATAAAATAGCCGTGACGAGCCGCCCCACACCGCAACGTCGCCATGTTCGAGTCGATAGCGGCGCGGCGTGTCGCTGCGCTGCAGGCCGCCGAACAGGAAGATCGCCGGCAGCCCGAGCGAGATCGACACGATCGGTGCGCGGTAGTCGAGCTCGTCCTTGTCCTGATGCAGCGACAGTTTTGCGCCGGGGACGTAGCGATTGATCAGGCAGGCCTCAGGCGCGAAGCCGTTGAAGCCGGCTTCATCAGCGGCGTCGGCGGCGAGCCTGCGCAACACCTCCGGCATTTCAGGCCAGGGTTGTCCCGAGACGGGATCGATCGGATCATAGCGATAGCCGCTGGGATCGGAGACCCAGCCGACGCTGCCGCAATTGGTCATCGCGACCGACATGCGGTGGCCGCCCGGCGTGATCAGATGCCGGAACGGCGCCTGCTTGACGATGGCACGCAAGGCCGGGATCAGCTCGGCCTCGAACGGCCGGACAAAGCCGCGCAACAGCACCGCGCCATCCGCGATCGTCTCGCGCGATGGCCGGGCATCGCCAATGGTCTCGAACAGATCGGTGGCCACGCCTCTCTCGCACTCACTTCGCGTCGTGGAAGATCACACCAACGGTGTGGCGATGGCCGGAGCGAATCCTGCTGACGCCGTGGCGCAGATTGACACGATACGGTCCGCGCGTCCCCTGCACCGGTCGATGATGCACGGCAAAGGCCACCGCATCGCCCTTGGTGAGCGGCACCACCTCGGGCCGCGACTGCATCCGCGGCCGCTGCTCGGTCAGCACGAATTCGCCACCCGTAAAATCGCGCCCGGGCTGCGACAGCAGGATCGCGACCTGGATCGGGAACACGTGCTCGCCATAGAGATCCTGGTGCAGGCAGTTGTAGTCGCCCTCGCCATATTGCAGCAGCAGCGGCGTCGGCCGCGTCTGTCCGGCGTCATGGCAACGCTTCAGGAACGCCGCATGCGACGGAGGATTTCGGATATCGATCCCCATCGTCTCGTTCCAGCGATTGGCTGTCGCGGTCAGCCGCGTATAGAGCGCCGGCCGCAGCTCCGCGATCAAATCCGGCAGCGGATAGGAGAAATACTTGTACTCGCCGCGACCGAAGCCGTGACGGCCCATCACGATCCGGCTACGGAACTGGCTGTCGTCGGGATACAGCGCGGCGATGGCATCGCATTCCTCAGGCGTCAGCAGGCTGTTGAGGACGGCGCATCCCTGCCCATCGAGATCGGTCGTGATCCGGTCCCAGTCGAGCCCGTCGACGCGGGCCGGGATGCCGGTGGGTGGACGGGTGATGGTTTTGGCTGTTGCTGTCACGGGACGGAATCTGGCCCCTGATTGCGGCCCGCGCCACCCGATTTCTGACAGAAAGATGCAGAGAACGTCACCACAATTACGGTGTCGTCCCGGCGAAAGCCGGGACCCATAGCCACCGTCGTCAGTTGTTGAGATCGGTGGGGCCACAGCGTGCCAACCACAACACTCTGTGGTTATGGGTCCCGGCTTTCGCCGGGACGACGCACGTGGAGAAAGCGTCGGTCATCTCCCTCACAACAACAACGCGGCGAGCAATCAGCCCCTCACCGGCAGCGTCACCACATCGTAGCCGTGGCTGATCTTCCGCTTCAGCACCGGGTCTTCCAGCTCGAACTCGAACCGGCTGGCCGGGCGGATGCCGCCCTTGGCCGCGAAGGTGCCGCCGAACATGGCGCAGCCGTCGGGCAGCGCACCTTGGTCGAAGCCGCGCGCGATCAGGTCCTTCACCGGCAGCATGTGATCGAGCGTGCCTTCCTGGTAGAGCACGCGCTGGCCGCCGATCACGGCCCAGGAACGCAGCACCAGCTGGTCCCAGTGGCCGATCACGTCCTCGAGTTCCCACAGCTCCGATGCCATCGGCTTGTCGCACATCTGCTTCGACACCGTGACGCTGTAGCTCTCGACCTTGCGGTCGGTGTGGTCGGAGCCGCAGCCGACGAAAATGCGGCCCTGCCAGCCGATCAGCACGAACTCGACCTCGCCGCTCGAGTCCTCTCCGCAGACTTCGATGGCATCGGCGAAGGTGAGCCGGCGCGCCGAGCAACGGTAGTAGATCGGCGTGGTCGCGGGCCGTGCGATGCCGAGCGCCTCGAGCTCGGCGATGTGCTTGTCGCGCGCCACCGGATCGCGGCCGGTCCAGCCGGCGATCACGGCCTGCCTGATTTCCAGTGTGAGCGGAGTGGCGACGCCCTTGTCGTCGACATTGAAGGTGAGATCAAACACGGATCACGGTCTCCATTCCGGCAGCGAGCTCGAAAATGCGCCGATCCGAACCGCCCGCGGCGGCGAGCATCAGGCCGACCGGCGCCTCGCCCTCGTGATGCGCGGGCAGCGAGATCGCGCAGCCGTCGAGCACATTGATCAGCGTGCAATTGCGCAGCGCGCGCAAATTCTCGGTGGCGAACGCCTTGTCGTCGGCGAGGCTGGCGATCGTAGGCGGCAGGTTCGCCGTGGTCGGCAGCACCATCGCATCATAGGGCGCGATCCGCTTCTCGGTACGGGCGATGAAGGAGCGGCGTGCGTTGAGCAGATCGATGTAGTCGGCGGCCGGAAAGCCCTCGCCGCGCTGGATGCGCACGGCGACGCGCGGATCGTAGATGTCGCCCTTGCTGGCCAGCAGGAAGCGATGCCAGGCATAGCTTTCGGCGGCGGCAAAGCCGCCCTTGACGTTCATGACGCCGACATCGAGCAATTCGGGCACCTCGATCCGCTCGATCAAGGCGCCTGCGCGCGACAACGAAGCAAGCGCGCGCTCGAAGGTTTTTGCGACGGCATCGTCGAGGTCGTCGAGCGCGACCGTGGTCGGCACCGCGAGCCGCATGCCCTTCACCGGGCGCGACGTGATCGGCGTCACCGGTTGATCCGCCAGCACCGCGTCGAGCGCGGCGCAGCAGGCCACCGAATTGGCCAGCGGGCCGTAGCTGTCGAGCGTGAACGACAGCGGCACGCCGCCATCGAGCGGAATCCGGCGTTGCGTCGGCTTGTAGCCGACGATGCCGTTGAAGGCGGCGGGAATCCGGCACGAGCCGCCGGTATCGGTACCGAGCGCGCCGAACGCCATGCCGTCCGCGATCGAGACCGCCGCCCCCGAGGACGAGCCGCCCGGCACGTGGCCGGCGCTCCGGTTCCAGGCGCTCTTCGGCGTGCCGTAATGCGGATTGATGCCGATGCCGGAATAGGCGAACTCGGTCATGTTGGTGCGGCCGATCACGATGAAGCCGGCGCGCTTGAGCCGCGCCACGACAGGTGCATCGGCATCCGCCGGCGCGGAATCCTCCAGCGCGCGCGAGCCCGCCCGCGTCACCTGCCCCTTGATGTCGAAAAGGTCCTTGATCGAAACCGGAATGCCGGCAAATGGCGACGGCGCGGCATTGGCCTTGCGCAGCCGGTCCATGGCGTCGGCGGCCTCCAGCGCGGCGTCGCGGTCGACATGGATGAAGGTGCGTTGGCCCTCGCCTGAGGGATCAGCGATTTTGGCGATGCACTGCTCGACGAGCTTGCGGGCAGAGGTCGCGCCGCCGGCGAGATCGGCGGCCAGGGAGGCGAGTGTCGGATTCTTGGGCATGGCTTTCACTTCACGGCTTGCACTTCATGGCTTGCAGTTGATTGTCGCGCGAACCGAGGCCGATTTCCAGCCCGCCGGCGCCTCACCTCGCATCACTTCAGCCCGAAATAGGCGCGGTGCAGCTCTTCATTGCCGCTCATCTCGGCAACCGTGCCGGAGAAGCGGATCCGCCCGCCTTCCAGCACGAATACGCGGGTGGCAATCTCGAGAAAACCGATATTTTGCTCCGCGATCAAGAGTGCCAGTCCGCGGCCCTGCAGGCTCGACAAGGCGCGCAGCACCTCCTTGACGAACAGCGGCGACAGCCCGGCCGAGGGCTCGTCCATCACCAGCAGCTTCGGCTCGGCCGACAGCGCCTTGGCGATGCCGAGCATCTTTCGCTGACCGCCGGACAGGCTGGACGCGGGATCGCGGCGCTTGTCGCGCAGCACCGGGAACAGGCCGTACAGTTCGTCGACCCGCGCCCCCGGATTGGCATGGCCCAGCGCCTGCGCGCCGACGCGGATATTTTCCTCGATCGACAGGTCGGGAAACACCGCAAGCTCCGACATGTAGGTCATGCCGCGCTTCATGCGGTCCGACGAGCGCATCCTGGTGATGTCCTCACCGCCGAGCTTGATGTGGCCGCTGCGGGCCTCGATCAGGCCGACCAGCGACTTCAGGAACGTGGTCTTGCCCGCGCCGTTGGCGCCGAGCAGCAGCACGGTCTCGCCGGGGCGGACGTCGAGATCGACGCCCCACAGCACCTGCATGGTGCCGTAGCCGGCATCGACGCCCCTCGTGTCCAGAAGCGACACCGCATCAGTGGGCATGCTCGCCTCCCAAAAATACCTCGATCACCTGCGGCTCGCGTACCGCGGTCGCCAGCGTGCCCTCGAAGATCTCCTTGCCCGCATTGAGCACGATGACGCGGTCGGTGATCTGTTCGATGAAGCCCATCAGATGCTCGACCACGATGATCGCCATGCCGGTCGCGGCCAAGGCCTTGATGCGGCCGGCGATCCAGTCGAGCTCCGCCGGGTTGAGGCCGGCCGCGAGTTCGTCGAGCAGCAGCAGCCGCGGCCGCGTGGCGAGCGCACGGGTCAGATCGAGCATCTTCTGCTGCGCGCTGTTGAGATCGGCGGCCGGACGGTCGGCGACCTCCTTCAGCCTGAAATCCTCGAGCAGTTCGGCAATCGACGGCGCACCGGTCGCGCCGCCATAGGCCAGCGCCACCTGGATGTTCTCGCGTACCGTGAGCGACAGGAACGGCTTCGGCACCTGGAAGGTGCGGTTGATGCCGCGGTGAACGAGCTTGTGCGAGGCGACGCCGCCGGCGGACGCGCCGTCGAACACGATCTCGCCGCCATCTGGCGCATAGAGACCGGAGATCACATTGATCGCCGTGGTCTTGCCGGAGCCGTTCGGGCCGACCAAACCGAGGATCTCGCCCGGCACGACGTGAAAGCTGAGGCCGTCGAGCGCGTGGAAACCGCCGAAGCGCTTGACCAGCTTCGAGACCTTGAGGATCGGGTTTTTCTCAGGGGACATGCCACCCCCTGCGGGTTGCCAGCGACACCAGTCCAGAGGGCAGGAACAGCACCAGGCCCATGATCAGGAGACCATAGATCAGCTGGAAATATTGCGGCGTGGTGAAGCCGATCAGATTGTAGATGCCGTAGAGAATCAGCACGCCGACGATCGGTCCGGTGATGGTGGCAACGCCGCCGAACAGCGCGAACACGATCGCGAAGATGCTGAACTCGCCGGAGAACACGTTGTCCGGATAGAACACCGAGACGTACCAGGCATAGATGCCGCCGGCGAGGCCGGCGACCAGCGCCGAGGCGAGCCAGGCAATCACCCGCATCTTCACGATATTGACGCCGGCCATCGAGGCCGACACCGCATCCTCGCGCACGGCCTGCAGCGCCAGCCCGAACGGCGAGTTCTTCAGATAGACCACCGCACCGACCGTCAGCGCCATCACGACGACCGCGGCATAGTACGCATGGGTCGGGTTGAACGTGCCGGTGAGCGACACGCCGTAGGGACCCTTGGTGATCCCCTCCAGCGCCGGGTTGGCGACGAAGTGCAGCACCGCGAGCGAGGCCGCGAGATTGGCGATCGCGAAATACGCACCCGACAGCCGCAGCAGCGGTGTCAGCAACAGGCCGAGCGCCACCGCCACGACGCCGCCGACCAGCACCGCCAGCGGCGCCGGTGTATGCAGATGCATCACCATGATGGCGAAGCCATAGGCGCCGGCGCCGAAGAAGCCGACATAGCCGAACGGCAGATAGCCGGTGAAGCCATAGATGATGTTCACGCCTTGCGCGAGGATCAGGAAGATCACGAAGTTGAACAGCAGCAGATGGTTTTGATACACGCCGGGCAGCAGTGCGAACACCACCACCAGCGGCGCCAGGATGAACAGCAGGTGTTTCGAGGCGTTATGCAACGCGCACCCGCCTTCCGAGCAGACCGCTCGGACGCAACAACAGGATCACGATCAACAACACATAGGGCAGCAAGTCGGCCCAGGAACTGAGATAGGTCTGCACCAGCATGTAGCAGAGACCGTAGACGACACCGCCGAGCGCGGTGCCGAGCGGATTGCCGAGCGAACCCAGCACGACGATCGCAAACGACGTCACGGTCGCGTCGGCGCCGAACGCCGGCGTCACCGAGCCGAACATGAAGGGCGCGAACACGCCGGCGACCGCCGCGATGCCGAGTCCGATGCCGAACGCCGCCGCCGAGACGCGATCGACGTCGATGCCGGTCGCCAAGGCCTCGTCGCGCCGTGACATCACCGCGCGGGTCAGGGTACCGAGCCTTGTGTGGTAGAGATAGAGGTAGACCAGCGCGATCGCGATCAGACTGGTGATGGCCGCGATCACCCACGGCGCGGGAAAGCCCTGGCCGAAGATCTGGATCGGCCCTGCGCCGCCCGCCTTGCCGCCGAACCATTTCACCTTGATGGTCGTGAACACGGTGCCGAGCAGCCGGCTCTGGATCGAGCGCTCGCTGGTGCCGGCGAAGATCGTGGTGACGGCCTCGATCACCTGCGACAGGCCGAAGAACAGGATGATCGACAGCATTTCCGGATTGGCCGAGCCCTGCAGCCGCGGCACCAGCACCCAGTATAGCAGCACGCCCACCAGCACGAACACTACGAAGGCCAGGGGCACCGCGAACAGCGGGTCGATGCCGGCGATGCCGACCACGCCGAGCGCGATGAAGGCGCCCAGCATCAGGATGTCGCCATGCGCAAGGTTGACGATGCGCATGACGCCGAACACGAGATTGAGACCGATGCCGACCAGGCTGAAATACAGCCCGAACAGCACGCCGGCAACGAGCGCATAGGTCATGCTACCGCTCGCCGCCGACGGTTACGCCTGCCGCACCCACCTGCATCACGGCGCCGGGTAGATCGGCTTGCCGGTGGCGGTCTCGTGCGGATAGATCGAGACGAACTTGATGTGATCGTGCTCGTCGACCGTGAGCTGGCCGAGCGGCGTGAGTTCGCCGATCTGGCCGCCGGTCTCATCCAGCGCGAAGGTGCCGTCCAGCGTCTTGAGCTGGCCGCTGAGCGAGAACACCGCGCGGCGCAGCTCCATCTGGTCGAGGCTGGTCGCTACCGACAGCGTCTTCTCGATCACCAGCGCCGTGGTGTAGCCGGCCACCGCGTTGAAGCCGAACTCCATCTTGCCGTCGTTGTACTTTTTGGTCCAGGCGGCGCGGAAATCCTTCATGTTCATCCCGAAATTGACGGGATAGTCCAATTCGGACGGCGGCACATAGGTCCAGATGTGCTCGAGACCCTTGGCGCCGACGTTCTTCTCGAGCAACTCGGTCTCGAGGCCGGCATAGATCGCGAACAGCATCTTGAACTTGGTGCCGACGTCCTGGACGTTGCGCAGGAAGGCGATGTCGTTCGGCGCATAGCCGAAATGGATCACCGCGTCGGGATTGGCGTTGCTGATGTTGTTGATGATGACGTTGTAGTTGGTGGTCTCGGTCGGAACGCCCTGGTCATAGACGATCTCGATCGGCGCGCCGGACTCCTTGACGAACTTGCGGAACGCGTTGGCCTGGGTGCCGGTGAACTCGTTGGTCGAATAGAGGATCGCGACCTTCTTGATGCCGAGGCCAGGACCGTCATGGCTGATGAAGTCGGCGACCGGCTTCGGCCACACCGTCGACACCGGATCGGCCATCAGCGCGATGTAGGGATTGTCCTTCGAGAAGAAGCTCGCGCCGGTGCCGGTCTGGTCGAACAGGAACATCTTGTGATCGCGCGCGATCGCAACCGCGGGCGCCGTCAGCACCGATCCGGAATCGGCGACCAGGAGATCGACCTTATCCTGGGTGACGAGCTGATTATAAAGCGTCGAGGCGGTCGCGGTGTTGCTCTGGTCGTCATAGGAGACGAGCTTGATCGGGATCTTCTTGTCGAACGCCTTCACGAAGACGCCGCCCTCGGCGTTCTTCTGCTCGACCCACAATTTCAGCGAGCTGTAGACCGGCATCGAGATCGAGGCGTAGCGCCCCGAGGATGCGTAGAGCGTGCCGATCTTGATCTCCAACGGTGCGTCGGCGGCCATCGCCTGCGTGGCGAATGCGAGGCTGGCAGCGAGTGCCGCGCCGATGATCCTCAGCATCATATGTTCCTCCCGGCTATCTTGAACGTGTCTTGGACGTATCTTGGACGCGGCCCTTCTACGCGCCGGATCGGAGCGACACAAGCAGCGCGGCCTTAGCAATTGTGCGAGGGGCGGAATATGCGGCATGCGCGGGACACAGGCCGCTGCGCGGAGCATGGATGGACCGTTGACGGGCCTTGGTTCAATGTCGCATCAAGACTGTAACGATTTCGGGAGGAGACATCAGACATGGCCGAGCCCGCGCGCGCGAAACCAAAGCCGACACCGGAGACCCAGCATTTCTGGGATGGCACCAAGGCTGGCGAGCTGCGCCTGCAGCGCTGCGATGCCTGCGCCAATGTCTACTTTCCGCCGCGGCCGTTCTGCCCCTCCTGCGCCTCGCGCAAGGTCTCGATCTTCAAGGCCAGCGGCAAGGGCAAGCTCTACAGCTACGTCATCAACCACCGTCCCGCAGCGCCCGGCTTCACGCCGCCTTATGCGATCGCGGTCGTCGAGCTCGACGAGGGCCCGCGCATGATGAGCAACATCATCGATTGTCCGCAGACGCCGGAAGCGCTCGAGCTCGACATGCGGCTCGAGGTCGCCTTCGAGGCGCTCGACGACAAGATCACCCTTCCCTTGTTCCGTCCGGCAAAGGGGTAATGTGATGCGCAGGAACCAGGTTGCCGTCGTCGGTGCGGCCGAAACCACCGAACTCGGCGTCATCCCGAACATTTCGCAGATCCAGCTGCACGCGGACGCGGCGCTGAATGCGATCGCGGACGCCGGCCTGAAGCTATGCGACATCGACGGCTTCGCTACTGCGGTCGAGACCCCGCAGCAGATGGCGCACTATCTCGGCATCACGCCGACCTGGGTCGACGGCACCTCGGTCGGCGGCTGCTCCTTCATGCTGCATGTCCGCCACGCCGCTGCGGCGATCGAGGCCGGCCTGTGCAAGACCGTTCTGATCACGCATGCCGAAAGCGGCAAGTCGATGATCGGCAAGCAGCCGCGCTTCACGCCGGCCGACAGCCTCAACGGCCAGTTCGAGGCGCCGTTCGGCGTCTACGGGCCGCCGAGCATGTTTCCGATTCCCGTGCTGCGGTTCATGAAGACCCACGGCATCACGCATGAGCAGCTCGCGATGGTCGCGGTGGTGCAGCGCGAATGGGCGGGGAAGAACCCGCGCGCGACCATGAAGGACCCGATCACCGTCGCCGACGTCCTGAACTCGCGGATGATCGCCTATCCGTTCCGGCTGCTGCAATGCTGCCTCGTCACCGACGGCGGCGGCGCGCTGATCCTCACCTCGGCCGACCGCGCCAAGGATTTCCCGAACAAGCCGGTCTACATCCTCGGCACCGGCGAGAGCGTGGAAACGCCGATGGTCAGCCAAATGAAGACGTTCGACTCATCGCGCGCCTTCAAAGTGGCAGGGCCGCTGGCCTTCAAGGAGGCCGGCATCACCCACAAGGACGTCGATCATCTGATGATCTACGATGCATTCGCGCATCTGCCGCTCTACGGCCTCGGCGACCTCGGCTTCATGCCGTATGAGGAGACCGGCAAGTTCATCGCCGACGGCAACACCCGCCCCGGCGGCAAGCTGCCGCTCAACACCAATGGCGGCGGCCTCAGCTACATGCACTCCGGCATGTACGGCATGTACGCGCTGCAGGAGAGCGTGCGGCAGATGCGCGGTATCGCGCCGGCGCAGGTGCCGAACGCAAAGATCTCGGTCTGCCACGGCGTCGGCGGCATGTTCGCCGCAAGTGGCACGATCATCTTTACGAACGAGAAGTAACAACTCCGTCGTTCCGGGGCGCGCGAAGCGCGAACCCGGAACCTCGAGATTCCGGGTCTGGTGCTTCGCACCATCCCGGAATGACGGAGAGCAAACCAGGAGAACCGACATGGCAAAATCACTGCAGGATAAAGTCATCATCGTCACCGGCGCGGGGCGCGGCATCGGCCGCGAAATCGCGCTGCTCTGCGCGGCGGAAGGCGCCAAGGTCGTGGTCAACGATCCCGGCGGCGCCGCCGATGGCGCCGGCACGAGTGCCGCGCCCGCCGAGGAGGTGGTCGAGGAGATCAAGAAGCGCGGCGGCACCGCGGTCGCCAATTTCGAGTCGGTGGCGGAAGCCATTCCCGCCAGCAAGATCGTGAAGACCGCGACCGATCATTTCGGCCGGCTCGACGGCGTCGTCAACAATGCCGGCATCCTGCGCGACATGATCTTCCACAAGATGAGCGTGGAAGCGTTCGAGGCCGTCATCAAGGTGCATCTGATGGGCTCGTTCTATGTCAGCCACGCCGCGGCGCGGATCTATCGCGAGCAGGAGTCGGGCTCCTTCGTGCACTTCACCTCGACCTCCGGCCTGATCGGCAATTACGGCCAGGCCAACTACGCCGCCGCCAAGCTCGGCATCGTCGGCCTGTCGAAATCGATTGCGCTCGACATGGGCCGCTTCAACGTGCGCTCGAACTGCGTGTCGCCGTTCGCCTGGACCCGCATGATCGGCACCATCCCGACCGAGACCGACGCCGAGAAGGCGCGTGTCGAGAAGATCAAGCAGATGGGCCCGGAGAAGATCGCGCCGGTCTGCGCCTATCTGCTCTCGGACGCGGCCAAGGACGTCACCGGACAGATCTTCGGCGTGCGCATGAACGAGATCTTCCTGTTCGGCCAGCATCGTCCGGTGCGCTCGGTGCATCGCGGCGAAGGCTGGACGCCCGAGACCGTTGCCGAACACGGCATGCCGGCGCTGAAGGGATCGTTCGCCAAGCTCGACCGCTCGGCCGACGTCTTCACCTGGGATCCGATCTGAACTTGATCTGATCCTCCGATCCGATCTGACAGTTTTATGAAATCGTCGCCTCCGCGAACTCCGCGCGCAATCGCGCTAGGCGGGGGCGACACACTCTTTGGTTGTTTCATCATGGCGTGCCCGCATTGTGCCAGAATTGCGGGGGTATGGTCGTCCTCCCGATAACAAAAAAGCCTGGGAGGACTTTCGTGACAAATCCAAGCAACATTCAGAAACACGAGGGCGACGGTGCGAAGGCGTTCGACCGTCGGACAATCTTGCGCGGTGCAACCGCGCTTGCTGCAACCGCGATGGCCGCATCCGATGCCGCAGCGCGCGACTTCGGCCCCAACGCGGAGCCGCAGCGCTATCCCGATCCAGACATCGTCGTGATCGACGACAAGCGCTTCAAGGCCAAGGTCGGCAACACCGCGATCAAGCGGCTCTACACCGGCTGCCTGTGGGCGGAAGGCCCGGCCTGGAACGCGCAGGGCCAGTATCTGGTCTGGAGCGATATCCCGGCCAACCGGCAGTTGCGCTATCTCGACGATGACGGCCACATCTCCGAGCAATTCCACAAGCCGTCAAACGAGGCCAACGGCTCGACCTTCGATTTCGAGGGCCGCCAGATCACCGCCGAGCGCACCCGGCTGGTGCGCTACGAGCACGACGGAACCGTCACGCCCTTGGCGGAGCAGGCCAATGGCAAGCAGCTCAACGGGCCGAACGACATGGTCGTGCATCCCAACGACAAGTCGATCTGGTTCACCGATCCCGGCTATGGCGCGATCTCGATCTATGAGGGCCAACTGGCCAACACGGGATCGAAGCAGCCCTACCAGAAGGAAGCCGTGTATCGCATCGATGCTGCGACCGGTCAGATCACCAAGGTTGCCGACGAGCCGTTCAAGCCGAACGGCATCGCCTTCAGCCACGACTACAAGAAGGTCTATGTCTGCGACACCGGCATCACGCACTATCCGAATGCCAAGAACATCGTCTGGCAGTACGACCTCAACGGCGACAAGCTCTCCAACCCGCGCACGCTGATCGACATGACGCTGGACGGCAAGTCAGGCTTCCCGGACGGCCTGCGTGTCGACGTCGACGGCAATATCTGGGTCGGCGCCGGCTGGGTCGGACCGGGCTACGACGGCGTGCAAGTGTTTGCGCCCGACGGCCAGCGGATCGGCCAGATCCTGCTGCCGGAGACCTGCGCCAACCTCACCTTCGGCGGCAAGAAGCGCAACCGCCTGTTCATGACGGCAAGCCAGTCGCTCTACGCGGTCTATGTCGAGACGAAGGGCGCGCACAACTGTTGACCTAACCGTCGTCCCGGCGAAGGCCGGGACCCATTACCACTGTAGTTGGTTGTTGAAGAAAGCTGGGGCCCACATCGTTCACGACACTCCCGGTCGTGGTTATGGGTCCCGGCCTTCGCCGGGACGACAGCTAGCTAGCCGCTATTCCTCAGCCCCGCCGAAATCCCGTTGATCGTGATCTGAATCCCGCGCAGCACCTGCTCGTCCGGGTTCTGCGCGCGATACTCCTTCAACAGCTCGACCTGCACGTGATTGAGCGGATCCATGTACGGGAAGCGGTTGCGGATGCCGCGCTCCAGCAGCGGGTTGCCCTGCAGCAGCCGGTCATGCCCCATGATGTCGAGCAGCGTCTCGATCGACAGGTGCCATTCGCGGCGGATCTGGCCGAAAATCTTCTCGCGCAACGCGACGTCAGGCACCAGCTCGGCATAGCGCGAGGCGATCGCGATCGAGCTCTTCGCCAGCACCATATCCATGTTGGAGAGCAGCGTGCGGAAGAACGGCCATTCCCGATAGAGCTCCTGCAGGAACGCCATGCCCTGCTCCGGATGCTCTGATATCCAGCTCTCGACCGCGCTGCCGAAACCATACCATCCCGGCAGCATCAGCCGGCATTGCGCCCAGGAGAACACCCACGGAATGGCGCGCAGGTCCTCGATCTCGCGGGTCTTCTTGCGCGAGGCCGGGCGGCTGCCGATGTTCAGCGTCGCGATCTCGTTGATGACGGTCGAGCCCCAGAAATAATCGGCGAAGCCTTCGGTCTCATAGACAAGGCCGCGATAGGCCTTGAAGGCGAGCGCGGAAATCTCCTCCATCGCCTTGAGATATTCGGGGCGCGGCGCGCTCTGCCGAGGCTGCAGCAGACTGGTTTCCAGCGTCGCCGCGGCGAGGATTTCCAGATTGCTGCGGCCGACCTCGGCATTGGAATATTTCGACGAGATGATCTCGCCCTGCTCCGTGATGCGGATCTGGCCGTTCACGGCGCCGCCGGGCTGCGCGATGATCGCGTCATAGCTCGGGCCGCCGCCGCGGCCGACCGAACCGCCGCGGCCGTGGAACAGGCGCAGCCGCACGCCGTGGCGCTCGAACACCTCGACGAGGCCGATCTCTGCCTTGTAGAGCTCCCAACCCGAGGTGACGAAGCCGCCATCCTTGTTGCTGTCGGAATAGCCGAGCATCACCTCCTGCACGCTGCCGAGACTGTCGACCAGCTTGCGATAGTCGTGCAGCACCAGCATGCGGTCCATGATGCCGCTGGAGGCCTGCAGATCCTCGATGGTTTCGAACAGCGGCACGATGTTGACGGCGCTGCGGCCGGACGGGTTGACGAGCCCGACCTCCTTCAGCAACACCGCGACCTCAAGCATGTCGGACATGCCCTGGCACATCGAGATGATGCATTGAGAGATCACCTCCGGCCCGAACCTGGCGTGCGCCTCGGCCGCGGCTCGGAACACGGCGAGCTCGCTCTGGGTCTCCTCGGAATATTTCACGAAGGGCGAGGCCAGCGGCCGCGCATTGCGCAGCTCGCCGAGCAGCAGGCTGACGCGGGCGTCCTCGCCGAGCGCCAAATAGGACATCCCCGGATTGGCGGTGTCGAACAGTTCGGCGATGGTGCGCTCGTGCACCGCCGAGTTCTGGCGGATGTCGAGTCGCGCCAGATGGAAGCCGAAGCAATCCACCGCCCGCCGCAACAGCCGCAGCCGGCCGCGCGCGATCACGCTGGAATTGTTCGCAATCAGCGAGCGGTTGAGCACGTCGAGATCGGCCTGGAATTCCCTGGCGCGCGCATAGGGCTCGGCCTTGCCGACCGGCGGCCGCGTGGTCTCGACCTCGAGCCGGGAGGCTGTCGCCGCAAGTCTCGCATAGATGCCCGATACGGCCAGACGATACGGCTCGCCGCTGCGATGCGGTGAGGTGTCGGGCGAACGCTCGGCGAGGCTCCGCAGCTCGTCCGAGACGTCGGCGAGATGCGCCGCCAGCGACAATTCGGCGCCAAGCGCATGCAGCTCCTCGAGGTAGAAGTTGAGCGCCTGGCTCGACTGCAGGCGCAGCGTGCCGCGCATCACCTCCGCGGTGACAAAGGGATTGCCGTCGCGGTCGCCGCCGATCCAGCTTCCCATCCTGAGGAAGGAAGCGAGTTCGCCGGCCTCGCCGCCCTCCTTGTTCAGGCGGTCCTCCAGCGCGCAATGCAGCCGCGGCACCTCCTGCAGGAAGGTGTAGTCGTAGAACGACAGGCCGTTGGCGACCTCGTCGAGGACGGTCAATTTGGTCCGGCGCAGCAGATTGGTCTGCCACAACGTCACCACGGCGCGGCGAAGCTGCTCGTCGCTGGCCTCGCTCTCGTCCGGCGTCATCTGCAGCCGCTCGCGGCGGTCGAGCAGATCGGCGATCTCCATCTCGCGGTCCATCGTGCTCTTGCGGCGGACCTCGGTCGGATGCGCGGTCAATACCGGGCTGACCAGTGCACTCTTGAAGAAGCTGCGCAAATCGGCCGGGCTGATGCCGGCCTGACGGGCATGCACCAGCGTCTGTTCCAGCGTGCTCGGCCGCGGCGCCCCGCTCGGGCCGCGGCTGCGCATCTGGCGGATGTTGTTCTGGTCCTCGGCGATGTTGGCGAGGTGGGAGAAATAGCTGAAGGCGCGGACGATCCGCAGCGTCTCGGCAATCGACATGCCGTCGAGGATGCTCTCCAGCTCCCGCCGCGCCAGCTTGTCCTCGTCGCGATGGAAGCGAACCGAGGTCTGGCGGATGCGCTCGACCAAGTCGAATGCATCGGCCCCTTCCTGGTCGCGCACGGTGTCGCCGAGAACGCGCCCCAGCAGGCGGATGTCGTTCCGGAGCCGCGCATCCTCCTCCTGCGCAGTCGCTTCCAGAAGGCTGGCCTCTGCGGCACGTTTGGCGCGGATTTCCGTCTCGGGCGGCATGGTCTGGGGAGGCATTACCTGGGGAGACATGGCTCGGCTACTCCGGAGGCTGCCCGGCTCCTCCCGAGTGTGCGCTTTTTTTGCCGCAGCGCAAGATGAACTTGGTGGCGGTGCACACACACCAATGTCGTCCCGGCGAAAGCTGGGACCCATCACCACCGGCGGCTGCGGTCGAAGCAAGCTGGGGCTACTGCAGCGCGCAACACGGAGATTGGTGGTTATGGGTCCCGGGTCGCGCGGAGCCTGTCATCAGGCGGCGCTTCGCGCCGACCCGTTGGCTTGCCCGGGACGACGGCGAGTTTTGTGGGGCTAGATCCTCCGCCCCGCCCGCTCCCAATAGGGATCGCGCAGCCGGCGCTTGAAGATTTTTCCGGAATCCTCGCGCGGCAGGCTGGTCTGGATCTCGATGTGCTTGGGCACCTTGTAATCGGCGAGCGCGGTCTTCAGCTGGGCGCGGACGGAGGCGATGTCGAGCGCGACGCCGGGCTGCGGCTCGACCACCGCCATCAGCGCCTCGCCGAACTCGGCATCGGGAATGCCGAACACCGCGCAGTCGTGCACGCCGGGGACGGCATGCAGCACCGCCTCGATCTCGGCCGGATAGATGTTGACGCCGCCCGAGATCACCATGTCGCGCTTGCGATCGCAGATGAAGACGTAGCCGTCGGCATCGATATAGCCGACGTCGCCCGAGGTGATGAATCCCTGCCGGTCGATCTCGGCGCGCTTCTCGGCCTTGTTGTGATAGGTGAAATCGGGATTGCCCTTGATCCGCGAATAGATCTCGCCGATCTGGCCCTGCGGCACCTCCTTGCCGTCGTCGCCGATGAAGCGCAGCTCGGCGCCGGGCGAGATCTTTCCGACCGTGCCGGGCTTCTTCAGCGCGTCCTCGGAATTGGCGAAGGTCACCGCGCCTGACTCGGTCGAGCCATAGAATTCATAGATCACCGGCCCCCACCATTCGATCATGGCGCGCTTGACGTCGGGCGGACAGGGCGCGGCGGCATGGATGATGTGACGCAGCGATGACATGTCGTACTTGCGGCGCACCTCCTCGGGCAGCTTCATCAGGCGGATGAACATCGTCGGCACCATGAAGATGGTGTCGATCCGCTCGCGCGCGATCAACTGCAGAAACTCCTCCGCGTCGAAGCGCGGCATGAGCACCAGCGCGCCGCCGAGCTTGCCCGAGCGCAAGCCGAAGGAATTCGGCGCGGAATGGTAGAGCGGTCCGGGCAGGATCGCGCGTGCACCGGGCTTCAGGCCGTAGATCATCGCGCGCATTGCTTCCGCATTGGCGGTCTGCTCCGGCGTCGGCGCGAAGCGGCGCACGCCCTTCGGATGGCCTGTGGTGCCCGAGGTGTAGATCATGTTCTGCGGCTGCGGCACTACCGGGCCGTCATAGCGCGGGAATTGCGCCAGCCAGGCTTCGAAATTGATCGCGAAATCCGGTGTCGCCAGATGATCGGGATTGATCTTGTAGTTGGCGAGGATTTCCGGTGGCGTCGGCACGCTGAGCACGATGACGCCGGGCGGGATCGCGCCGCGCAGCGGATGCAGCATGTCGGCATGACCGATCAAGACGCGCGTGCCGGAATCCGTCAGCACATAGTTGATCTCCTCCGGCTTGAAGTGCCAGTTGATCGGCACGCCATAGGCGCCGAGCCGCATCGCGGCATAGGCAGCCTCGATGAAGGCGATGTCGTTGCGCATCAGCATGCAGACGCTGTCGCCCGGCTTGACGCCGAGCTCGTTGAGGCCGCTGGCAATACGGTCGGCGCGCTCGGCCACTGCAGCGTGATCGCGCCGGCGACCGCCGCTGACGATGCCGAGGAAGGGCTGGGACGTTTCCATTGTCGTTGTCCGATCTTTCGTCGGGTTAAATGTCATTCCGGGGCGCGCAGAGCGCGAACGCGGAATCTCGAGATTCTCCGGTGCGCAATTGCGCACCATGGTTCGATGCTGCGCACCGCTGCGGAATGACTGCGGTCGTTACCCCGCATCCACAAACCTTGGCGCGCGCTTCTCCAGATTGGCGCGCACGGATTCGGTCTGGTTCGGGCTGCCGAGCAATTTCTGCTGCTCGACCGATTCCGCGAGCAGCGCGGCCGCCGGGTCGACCGACAGATTGTTGAGCACGCGCTTGGCGGCACGGATCGCATCCGGGCTCTTGCCGGCGATCTCGCGCGCGACTTCGAGCGCCGCGGCGCGCGGGTCGTCGCAGACGCGGGTGGCAAGGCCGTAACTTTGGGCCTCCTGCGCCGAGAAGATGCGACCGGTATAGGTGAGCTCGCGCAGGATGTCGTCGCGCACGAGGCTCGCCAGAATCGGCGTGCCCGCCATGTCGGGCACAAGACCCCATTTGATTTCCATGATCGACATCCGTGCATCCTGCGAGAGGAAGCGCATGTCGGCGCCGAGCGCGAGCTGGAAGCCGCCGCCGAACGCGACACCGTGAACCGCTGCGATCACGGGCACCGGAAGCTGGCGCCAGCCCCAGACCGCCTGCTGCGGGAAATTGGCCTTGCCGTGGGTGCGGACGGTGAGATCGCGCTTCTCGCCGCCCGGCACTCCGTTACCGCCATCCTTCATGGCGGCGAAACGGCCCATGTCGAGCCCGGCGCAGAACGCCCGGCCCTCGCCGGACAGCACCACCACCCGAACGGCTTTTTCCCTGGAAAGCCGGTCGGTTGCGGCCACCAATGCCTCGAACATCGCGGCGTCGAGCGCGTTCATCTTGTCCGCCCGCACCAGGCGGACATCGGCGATACCGTCCGAAATCGATATCGAAACGCGATCTTCCATTGAAATCTCCTCCGCTGTTCCTTGTTGGCGCTTTACAGAAAGGCCGTTGTCCGCTTTTAGTCAATCGACCAATTAACTGACAACCCCCGTGGAGGAAACGATGTTCTCTGATCAGCTTCTTGCCGGGCGGCGCATACTGGTAACCGGTGGTGGCACCGGCCTCGGCAAGTCCATGGCCTCGCGGTTCCTGCAGCTCGGGGCCGAGGTGCATATCTGCGGCCGCCGCAAGAGCGTGTGCGACGAAACCGCCACCGAGCTGATGGCCGAGCATGGCGGGCGCGTGGTCAGCCACGGCGTCGATATCCGCAACGCCATGGCGGTCGACGAGATGATCGAGGCGATCTGGACCACCAGCGGCCCCCTCACCGATCTCATCAACAACGCCGCCGGCAATTTCATCTCGCGCTCGGAAGAATTGTCGCCGCGCGGCTTCGATGCGGTCGCCAATATCGTGATGCACGGCACCTTCTACGTGACGCACGCGGTGGGCCGGCGCTGGATCGCCGGCGGCCATCGCGGCAACGTGGTGTCGATCACCGTGACCTGGGTGCGCAACGGCTCGCCCTATGTGGTGCCGTCGGCCATGAGCAAGTCGGCGATCCACGCCATGACCATGTCGCTTGCGATCGAATGGGGCCGTCACGGCATCCGCCTCAACACCATCGCGCCCGGCGAGATCCCGACCGAGGGCATGAGCAAGCGCATCAAGCCCGGCGACGAGGCCGGTGCGCGCACCAAGGCGATGAACCCGATGGGCCGCGTCGGCACCATGGAGGAATTGCAGAACCTCGCGGTGTTCCTGATCTCCGGCGGCTGCGACTGGATCAACGGCGAGACCATCGCCATGGACGGCGCGCAGGCGCTCGCGATGGGCGGTAATTTCTATCAGCTCCGCGACTGGAGCGACGACGACTGGACCAAGGCGCGCGAGTCGATCAAGGCGCAGAACGAGAAGGATCGCGCGGCGCGGGGCTGAGGCCCGCGCTTGCTCCTCAATCACTACTGTCGTCCCTGCGAAAGTGTTTGGTCCCGTATGATTGGCGAGGGCCCGCATTGGGGCCTGGTAGCGGAGGCATTTGAGCCTGGTTCGATTGTAGTCGTGGACGAATTTGGCGATGAAGGTGTCTCGATCGGCGTGATCGATGAAGGTCCGCCGGGCGCTGCCACGCTTTGTTTCGCGGCCAATGGCTTCGGCGATGCGCCGGTTGAAACGTTCGACGAGGCCGTTGGTCTGCGGATGGTAGGGCTTGGTCAGGCGATGCTGGATGGCGCACTGTCGGCAGAGTTGATCAAAGGGGTGGTCGCCGGAAGGCTTCCCGGGCGGCTTGTTCTTCTTGTCGACGGCGAAGCGGTCGGTGAACTCGGCACCGTTGTCGGTGAGGATAGTGTGAACCTGGTGCGGAAAATCAGCCAGGAAGCGCTTAAGGAAACCGGTCGCGGTCGCTCCGTCCCGCTTGGAATGGACCTCGACAAAGACGTAGCGGGTGGCTCGGTCGATGGCGACAAAGGCATAGCTAGTGCGGCGCTGCAGTGCCGGCAGATACTTCACGTCGATATGGATGAAGCCGATACTGGCATTCTCGAAGACGCCGGCTTTGGGCTTGTCAGGCTTGGCAAGCCGGCTGATGCCATTGCGCTGCAGGCAGCGGTGAATAGCACTACGGGACAGCTTGGCGTTGATGCATCGCCGCATCACCTCAACGATGTCGTCCAGCGGCAATTGGAGCGACGTCCGCAGTTCGCAAACGGCCCTTTCTTCAACCGCGGAGAGGCTGGTCGTGAGGTTCTTCGGCCGGTGCGAGCGGTCTTCGACCGTCGTGCGGCTGCGCCAGCGATAAATCGTGGTCTCGCTGACCCCCAGTTCGGCCGCCAACTGAGCGACCGACTTCCGGCTGCGCTGGATGTAGGCACGTGTCTTCGGCGTCGTCGTGGCGTTCGCGTGCAAGCTCAGTTCCATGACACGAGGCGCTCCCTAACAAAGGCCACGCCTCGTTCTACACCGATTCCATCCAACCAATCTGCAGGGACCAAACACGAAAGCAGGGCCCATAACCACCGCTGCGCGTTGTCGAGCTCGCTGTGGCTCCAGCGTCGCGCCACATACAGATTCGTGGTTATGGGTCCCCTGAGTTCACAAACGAAGTGCAACACTTCCTTGAGGAGGTGTTGCCATGGGGCGGACTTACAAGCAGCTCTCTCTGGACGACCGATGCGAGATTGCCTGCCTATCGGCCAATGGCAGCTCGGTCCGGCAAATCGCGGCAGCTCTGGATCGCTCGCCATCAACGATCTCTCGGGAACTGAGGCGCAATCGGGGGAGCCAGGTCGGCTACAAGCCGAGCTATGCCCAGCACCAGATGCGAGCGCGGCGCTGGACGGGCGGACGCCTCGAACGGGAGCCCGGCCTGCGCCGCGCGGTGTTGCAACGCCTTCGCTGCGGCTGGTCGCCCGAGCAGGTCGCTGGCCGGCTGGCCCGCGAGTACGGGCGCAAGGTGATCTCCCACGAGACCATCTACCGCTTCATCTATCGCCAACTCAGGCGCACCACGGACTTCAACTGGCGGCGCTATCTGCCGCGCGCCAAGAGCAAGCGCGGCTGCCGCGGCAAGCGGGGCGGCAGCCCCGCAAGCTTCATCGAAGGCCGTGTATCCCTGGCAAATCGGCCGCTCGAAGCGGCCGACCGCAGCGTGCCCGGACACTGGGAGGCCGACCTGATGATGTTCTCGAAATACGGTCAGGCCGTGCTGACCGTGCATGAGCGCACCTCGCGGCTGTTGCTCGGCATCCGCCTTGCCAGCAAGGTCGCGCGCGGTGTCGCCCGCCATCTCGTGGGCTTCTTCGCGCCCCTTCCACAAGAGCTGCGCCAGAGCGTTACCTTCGACAACGGCACCGAGTTCGCCGCTCACCTGGCGCTGCACCGCCTCTCGATCGCGACCTTCTTCTGCGATCCCCATGCCCCTGGCAGAAGGGTGGCATCGAGAACGCCATCGGCAGGATGCGCCGCTTTATTCCCCGCAAGACGGATCTCGTAACCCTCTCGACCGCCAGATTCCGCCAGTTCATCGCCGCCTACAACAACACCCCGCGCAAATGCCTTGACTACCGCACGCCTGCCGAGTCCTTTGCTCAAGTGTTGCACTTCGAATGTGAATCCACCTCCCGGCCTTCGCCGGGACGACGATGTTGAAACAGCGCGGCCAATTCCTCCGTATTGTTTTTCCCGCGCGATGCCGCCACACTCCGTGCAACCAAAACAAGACGTCACGGGGGAACATGTCCGACGCGCAGAAACTAACCAATCTTGCCGACATGGTGCGCGAGCGCGCCAAGAGCCGCGGCGACGCGCTGGCCTATGAATTCGAGGGACGGCAAACCAGCTTCGCCGGGTTCGACATCAAGACCAACCGCGTCGCCAACGCGCTGATCGCGATGGGCGTCGAGAAGGGTGAGCGCATCGCCTATCTCGGCAAGAACAGTGACTTCTATTTCGAGCTGTTGATGGGCGCGATGAAGGCCGGTGTGGTGATGGCGCCGGTGAACTGGCGCCTTGCAGGCCCCGAAGTCGCCTTCATCGTCGACGACTGCAAGGCCCCCGTCCTGTTCGTCGGCCCCGAATTCATCACGCAGGCGCGCAACATCCGCGACAAGCTGCCGAGCGTTCGCACCATCATCACGACCGAGGGCGGCGCGCCGGAATGGCCCGCCTTCGTCGCCTGGCGCGATGCGCAGGGCGGCGACGACCCGCGCGTTGCGATCGAGCCGAAGGACATCGCGATCCAGCTCTACACCTCGGGCACGACGGGCAAGCCGAAAGGCGCGATGCTGTCACACGCCAACTTCCTCAACCTCGTGCAAAGCGGCAACGAGGCCGAGAAGCCGGAATGGAACCGCTGGACCACCGACGACGTTTCGCTGGTCGCGATGCCGATCTTCCACATCGGCGGCTCCGGCTGGGGCGTGATGGGGCTCTATCACGGCGCCCGCGGCGTGATCGCGCGCGAGTTCGACCCGACCAAGGTGCTCGACTTCTTCGAGCAGTCCGGCATCACAAAGCTGTTCATGGTGCCGGCCGCGATGCAGTTCGTGGTGCGGCAGCCGCGCGCGCGGCAGGTCGACTTCTCCCGCCTGAAATACATGCTCTATGGCGCCTCCCCGATTCCGGCGGCACTGCTGAAGGAGTGCATCGAAGTCTTCAAATGCGGCTTCGTGCAGATGTACGGCATGACCGAGACCACCGGTACCATCGTCGCGCTGCCGCCGGAGGACCATATCGAAGGGCTCGATCGCATGCGCTCCGCCGGCAAGGCGTTGCCCGGCATCGAGCTTGCGATTCTCGATCCGGACGGCAAGCCGCTGCCGCCGGGCGAAGTCGGCGAAATCGCCACCCGCTCCGGCTCCAACATGGCCGGCTACTGGAATCTGCCCGAGGCCACCGCGCGCACCATCGACAGCGACGGCTGGCTGCGCACCGGCGACGCCGGCTACATGGACAAGGACGGCTATCTCTACATCCACGACCGCATCAAGGACATGATCATCTCCGGGGGCGAGAATATCTATCCGGCCGAGGTCGAGAGCGCGCTGTGCGACCATCCGGACGTGGCGGAAGCGGCCGTGATCGGCATCCCCGACGACAAATGGGGCGAGGCGGTGAAGGCCGTGGTGGTGATGAAGCCGGGCAAGAGCGCGACCGCGACCGACATCATCAACTTCACCCGCGAGCGGATCGCCGGCTACAAGACGCCGAAATCGGTCGACTTCATCCCGGCACTGCCGCGCAACCCGTCGGGCAAGATCCTGCGGCGGAGCCTGCGTGAACCTTACTGGGCGGGCAAGGACCGGCAGGTGAACTAGCGGTCTCTGTCGTCCCGGCCAAGCGAAGCGCGAGCCGGACCCATAACCATCGTTGTTCATTGTCTGTCGACGCTGGGGCCACATCTCGTTCAACCAATAGCCGACTGTGGTTATGGGTCCCTGCTTTCGCCTGCTTTCGCAGGGACGACGGTGGAGGGAGTGTCGCACTTCACTTCTTCCCCGTCCTCTCCCGCAAGACGCGCCACCGCTCCTGCGCCTCTTTCGGCCAGACCTCTTTCCGATCGTAATACTCGGCGAACACTTTCGCGCCCGGCGGGAACGTCACCCAGGGCTGCTTCGACGAGGTGAAGATGTGAGCATCCGGCGGGCACTGGCTCGGATCATCCAGCGTGCCGACGCGGACGAAGCGTACCGCCGGTCCCGCGCCTGGATAGTTGCTCCACACCGCGACCTTGCAGATGGGGCAACGCGCGATCTTCTGTCCCTTGCCGCTCGCCGAGGGCGTGTCGACGATCTCGGGCTCGGCCGCGATATGCTCGACCCGCTCGGCCTCGTACAACGCGTTGAGCGCGTGCACGGTGCCGGTCTCGCGCTGGCACCAGGTGCAGTGGCAGGCGTGCACGATCAGCGGCCTGCCGGTCAGGCGGTAGCGGACGTTTCTGCAGGTGCATCCACCTTCCATGCTCATGCCGCCTCCTCTGCGTTAGTGCTTGCCGGCTCCCATGTAGCCGAACAGGAAGCCCGCCACTTTGCGCTTCTGGATCTCCTCGCTGCCTTCCGTGATGCGATAGCGGCGGTGATGGCGGTAGATGTGCTCGAACGGCTTGTGGCGCGAATAGCCCATGCCGCCATGCACCTGCATCGCGCGGTCGGCGGCTTCGCAGCACAGACGGTTTGCCCAGAAATTGCACATCGAGACCCGGTCGGACAGCGTGTGCTCGACCTGCGCCTGGGTCAGTTGATCCATCTCCCAGGCGGTCTTGCGGATCAACAGCCGCAGCATCTCGGCCTGGGTCGCGAGCTCGACCAGCGGCCACTGGATCGCCTGGTTCTCGGCCAGCGCCTTGCCGAACGGCTTGCGCTCGCGAGCATATTTCACGGTCTCATTGATGCAGTACACCGCAGCGCCGAGCGAGCTCGCCGCCTGGCGGATGCGGTTCTCGTGCACGAAGCATTGCGCCAGCGACAGGCCGCGGCCGACCTCGCCGAACTGCGCATCCTCCGGCACGAACACATCGGTGAAGCTGACCCGCGGATGGTCGGTCGGCATGTTGAAGGTCCACATATACTCTTCGACCTTCACCCCCGCCGATTTCGCCGGCACCAGGAAGCAGCTGATGCCGCGCGCGTCGCCGTCATTGCCCGAGGTGCGGGCAAACAGCGCGCAGTGCGTGGCGACATGCATGCCTGTCGTCCACATCTTCTCGCCGTTGATGATCCAGCCCTTGACGTTGTCGCGCGTGGCCTGAACCGCTTTGGTTTCCATATGGGTGGCGTCCGAGCCGTGCTCGGGCTCGGTCAGACCGAACGTGATGCGGTACTTGCCGGTGATCGAGCCGTCGATCATCGCCTTCTGCTCGTCGGTTCCGTAGCGGTCGAGCATGGTCACGATCGGCAGATTGCCGACGATCGAGTGTTCGTTCTGCAGGTCGTTGTGCAAACCGAGACCCTTTGAGGCAAAATGTTCGCGGATCACGGCCATCCACAGGTTGGAGCCGTCCTTGCCGCCATAGCGCTTCGGGATCGCGAAGCGCAGATGGCCGGCGGCATCGGCCAGGTTCTTGGCCTTGCGCAGCAAGAGCTCCCATTCATGGCGCGGCAGGCCGCCCTTGTCGAAATCGGTGCGCGCCCATTCACGGCGATGGTCGAAGAAGCGGATGTTGTCGTCAGCCTCTTCCAGCGGCTTGATCTCGCGTTCGATGAAGCGATCGAGCTCAGCGAGATAGGCTGTCAGGTCAGCCGGCAAGTTGAAATCCAAGGCGGTCTCTCCCGGAAATATTGTTGATTCTGATTTTGCGTCTAGACGCTGTCGCGCATCCGCGTTCGGATCGATTAAGGTGAGAAGCCTGTCGCCAAGTCAAGCAGGCGAGCGAGGCTTGCACGCGCGGTCGCCTTGCGTAATTGGATGGCACGGAACGACGCGCAGGCGCTAGGATATCAGCAATATTCTTCGCCGCAGAAAATCGACGGGAGCAAACATGGATCTGAAATTCTCCAAGGTGACGCGCAGGGGTCCCATCACCATCGTGACGCTGTCGCGGCCCGAGGTCTACAACGCGCTGCATATCGACGCGCATTTCGAGCTCAACAAGGTGTTCGACGAGTTCTCCGCCGATCCCGAGCAGTGGGTCGCGATCGTCACCGGCGCCGGCGACAAGGCGTTCTGCGCCGGCAACGACCTGAAATGGCAGGCTGCCGGAGGCAAGCGCGGCTGGGACAAGGGCGGCTTCGCCGGCCTGACCACCCGCTTCGACTGCGACAAGCCGATCATCGCCGCAGTCAACGGCGTCGCGATGGGCGGCGGCTTCGAGATCGCATTGGCCTGCGATCTGATCATCGCTTCCGAGAATGCGACCTTCGCCCTGCCCGAGCCGCGCGTCGGCCTCGCTGCGCTGGCCGGCGGCCTGCACCGGCTGCCGCGCCAGATCGGGCTGAAGCGCGCCATGGGCATGATCCTGACCGCCCGCCATGTCAGCGCCAAGGAAGGCCTCGAACTCGGCTTCGTCAACGAGGTGGTGCCGCAGGGCGAGGCGCTGGCAGCCGCCGAGCGCTGGGCCGAGACCATCACCAAGAACTCGCCGATGTCGATCCGCGCCTCCAAGCAGGCGATCCAGAAGGGTCTCGAAGTCTCGCTCGAGCAGGCACTGGCCGAGCAGCGCGACTATCCGGCGGTGAAGGCGATGGCCGCCTCGCAGGATTACATCGAGGGCCCGAAGGCGTTTTCAGAGAAGCGCCCGCCGAAGTGGCTGGGGCGGTAGCACGTCCCTTCTGTCATTCCGGGGCGATGCGAAGCATCGAACCCGGAATCTCGAGATTCCGGGTCTGGTGCTGACGCACCATCCCGGAATGACGGCAATCCTGTCATGACGACGTGGGATGGGTAGAGCGTAGCGAAACCCATCGAGGCTTGGCGCGTGGTCCTGATGGGTTTCGCTTCGCTCTACCCATCCTACTTTCCGAGCTCCCGCTTGTAGGACGCGTAGTTCGGCTGGTCGACGGCGAGCTTGTCCATCGTGGTCTGCCAGAGATGCTCCGATAGCCCCGGCGTTTTCAGATCGACCTCGCCACCTGCGATCTTCCCCGACAGCACGCGGTTCAGCTCCATCAGCGTCCCGTCGGTGCCCAGCAATTGCTTCAGCCGCGCGGCCTCGGTCGCATCGCCGGCCTCGGCGAGCGCGAGCTGCCGCGTCACCAGGTCGAGCGCGTTGATGCCGACGCGCAGCTTGAAGCCGTTGTGCCCCTTGATCGCGGGCGCGATCTCGCTGCGCAGGAAGTCGGCGACGGCCTTGATCAGTTCGGTGGGTGTCGGTTCGTCCTGCATGTCACTTGCTCTCTTTCTTGCGCATGATCGATTCCGAAGACCGGTCTCCACGTTTCGGGATCATGCGCGCGGCGCCAGCAACCGCAGCAGATCGATCTCGGTCTCCGACGCGCGCCGCCCGATCATCGCGCGCTCCATCGAGTGATCCGGGCCGCTTCGGAAGCGCTGCATCATGCCGCAACACATCACGCCCCAGCGCAGCGTGCCCATCACTTCCCAGAACATCACGCGCTCGGGGTCGGCCCTGCGGCCGGCTTCCTCATAGCCCGCGAACAAATCTTCGCGCGTGCCGAAACCGCCGACCGGCTTGTCGATCTCGCCGAAGCGCCATGAGTTGACGCAGATCCATCCGAGATCCTCCATCGGATCGCCGGTATGCGCGAGCTCCCAGTCGAGCACCGCGCGCACCCCATCGGGACCGATGATCAGATTACCGTGGCGGAAATCGCCATGCACCAGCGTCGTCTCCGACGACGGACCGGGATCGTGATCGCGCAGCCAGCGCAGCGCCAATTCGAACACCGGCCGCGGCCAGTTGAAGCTGTGATACTCGCGGGAGAGATCCTCGATCTCCCTGGTCGCGGTCAGGCTGCGCAGCTTCGGCAGCTTGGCCTTCGGCAGGCCATGGATGCCGGCGATGACGCGGCCGAGCTGGCGGGCGAGAATCGGCCGCGCGCCGGCAAATCCCTCGTCGCGCAAAATTTTCCGCGCGATGGTCTCGCCTTCGACCCGCGCCATGATGAAGCCGCGGCCAAGGCCGTCCTCCGGCCTCAAGACATGCATCACCTTCGGCGACGGCAGGCCCGCGTCATGCGCGAGCTGCATCAGCGTCGCCTCGGCATCGAGGCCGGCGGCGCGGCCCGGCGCGGCACCGTAGCCCGGCGGCGCGCGGCGCAGGATCGCGCCGACAGTGCCGTTCGGGTGCACGATGTCGAACGACCAGGTCTCCTGGCTGGCGCCGCCGGAGAGTTTTGCGGCGCCGGTGACGCCGGTTGCGCCTGGATGAAACGAGGCGACGCAGCGGGTGAGCTCGGTCTCGATCATTTGCCCTTGAACTTCGCCGGCCGCTTCTCGAGGAATGCGGTGACACCTTCCTTGAAATCCTCGGCGCTACCGGCAAGGCGCTGCGACTCGAATTCCAGATTGAGCTGATCCTCGAGGGTATTTTCCGGGCTGTCCCAATAGAGCTTGCGGATCAGCGACAACGCCACCGTCGGGCCGTTGGCGAGATCGTGCGCGAGCTTCATGGTTTCTTCCATCAGCGCGGCGTCGTCATAGACGCGGTTGACGAGACCCCACTCCAGCGCCTTCTCGGCCGGCAGCCGCTCGCCGAGCAGCGACAGCTCGACCGAGCGCGCCTTGCCGATCAGCCGGGGCAACAGCCAGGTCGAGCCGCAATCCGGCACCAGGCCGATGCGGCGGAACGCCTGCAGGAAATAGGACGAGCGCGCGCACAGGATGAGGTCGCCCATCAGGGCGAAGCTCATGCCGGCGCCGGCGGCCGGACCGTTCACCGCCGTCACGATCGGACAGTGCAGCTTACGCAATCGGCGCAGGAACGGATGGAACGCGGTCTCCAGCGCCGCGCCGGCATTGCTCTTGCCGGGCTTCTGCTGGTTGCGGCCCTGCAGATTGGCGCCGGTGCAGAAGGCGCGGCCCGCGCCCGTGATCACCAGGCAGCGCACCTCATCGCGCCTGTCGTCGATCGCATCGAGCGCTTCTGCAAGCCCGCCCAGCATGTCGATCGAAACCGCGTTCATGACTTCCTGGTGGTCGAGCCTCAGGATCGCGACCGATCCGTCGAAGTCGAGCGTGACGTGCTTGAACTGCATGGTTTCCTCTTCACGTTGTTTCGGCGGCGGGTACCGCGGTAGGTCGATGCTTCGACCCATATTTGATTTTTGTGCCGGGCTTGTCCATGGTCGGCGGCAAGCCCATCCGTGAACGCGTGATTAGCGCGCACCAAACCAAATGGAAACCCCAATGAGTGGCATCTTCGATCTCACCGGCCGCGTCGCTGTCATCACCGGCGGCAACGGCGGCATCGGCCTCGGCATCGCGCAGGCGCTGAACGCCGCCGGCTGCAACGTCTCGATCTGGGGCCGCAACGCGGAAAAAAACGCCAACGCCGCGGCCTCGATGAAGGCCGGCCCCGGCAAGGTCGCGACGCAATTCTGCGACGTCAGCGATCCCGGCTCGGTCAAGACCGCGATGAAGGCAACCCTGGACACCTTCGGCCGCGTCGACGGCTGCTTCGCCAACGCCGGCATCGGCGGCGGCGGACGTAGAGCCTTCATCGACCGCACCGAGGAGGAATGGCGCAAGATGTTCGCGACCAATCTCGACGGCGTGTTTCACGTATTCCAGGCTGCGGCACGCCACATGACCGACCGCGCCGAGGCCGGCGACAAGTTCGGCCGGCTGGTCGCCACCTCGAGCCTCGCCTCGCTGTTCGGCACCGCGCGCAATGAGCACTATGCCGGCACCAAGGCGGCGCTGAACGCGCTGTGCCGCGCACTCGGCGTCGAGCTCGCGCGCCACGGCGTCACGGCGAACGCGATCCTGCCCGGCTGGATCAAGAGCGACATGACCGCCGGCATCATGGCCAACGACAAGTTCGTCGCCAATGTGATGCCGCGCATCCCCCTGCGCCGCTTCGGCGAGCCGAGCGATTTCGGCGGCATCGCCGTCTACATCATGAGCAAGGCGTCGTCCTATCATACGGCGGATTGTTTTGTGATCGACGGCGGGTACACGGCGTTCTAGCCCGGCTCTTGCCGCATCAACGCCGTCGTCCTGGCGAAGGCCGGGACCCATACGCCGCGGCGGATGTTGTGAACGGGACTCGTCGTACCAGCATCGCACCACAAATGACATCGGTAGTTATGGGTCCCGGCCTTCAACGGGACGACGCTGAATATGTGGCGCGCGGTTGAGTCATACATCCGCACTCTCGCGGCGCAGTTGCGCGGCGTGGAATGACGGCCGGAGAGCGACGGATAGAACAACGCGCGACGCAGCGTCGCTTCCGTCGCGGCAAAACTGCTGCTAGCGTTTGAGCCGCAAGGGACGCAATGAGGCGGCTTTTAACAAGCAGGGAGGATATTTCAGATGTTTTCACACGTGATGGTTGGCACCAACGATCTGGACAAGGCCAAGGCGTTCTATGATGCGCTGCTCGGCACGCTCGATGTCCGGCCGGCCCGGGTTGACGGTCACCGCATCATGTACCTCACCAAGGCCGGCATTTTCATGGTGTCCAAGCCGATCAACGGCGAACCGGCGACGCATGCCAATGGCGGCACGATCGGCTTTGCCTGCTCTTCGCCGGAGCAGGTCCATGCCTGGCACGCGGCCGGCGTCGCCAATGGCGGCAAGCCTTGCGAGGACCCGCCGGGCGTACGGGAAGGTTCTGGCGTGAAGCTCTATCTTGCCTATCTGCGCGACCTCGACGGCAACAAGATCTGCGCGATGCACCGGATGAGCTAACCGGCGTCCGCCGGAATCTTTCACGCTGCACGCGGCGGCGTTCAAACAACGTTTGAAACGCCGTCGCTAAATTCCGCGATGCGGTAGAGGTGATCGGAAAATCGGTACTCGCGCTTGGCGTCGCACGCGTCTATTGTCCGCCGCGAAACGCGCCTTCGCGAGGGAGAAAAGACAGTGAAACATGCCTATGTGCCGCGCACCACGAACTACACGCTCAGTCCGGGCGACGAGCTCAATGACCTGCGCATGTCGGACAAGGTCCGCCCGCTCTACGACCATGTGAAGCAGTTCATCCGCGACACGGTCGACCCGATGTCGGTCGAGTTCTATCGCGCCGGCGAGAAGAAGACCAACCGCTGGAGCTTCACGGACGAGCAGCTCGCGATCCTGCAGAAGGCCAAGGACAAGGCCAAGGAAGTCGGCCTCTGGAACTTCTTCCTGCCCGATGCAGAAACCGGCGAAGGCCTCAACAACCTCGACTACGCCTACATCGCCGCCGAGCTCGGGAAGAGCCCGCTGGCCTCCGAGACCATGAACTGCTCGGCGCCCGACACCGGCAACATGGAGGTGCTGGAGCGCGTCGGCACCAAGGCGCAGAAGGAGAAGTGGCTGAAGCCGCTGCTCAATGGCGAGATCCGCTCGGCCTATGCGATGACCGAGCCGAACGTCGCCTCCTCCGACGCCAAGAACATCTCGACCACCGCAAAGCTCGTCGGCGACGAGTGGGTGATCAACGGCGAGAAGTATTACATCTCCGGCGCCGGCGATCCGCGCTGCAAGATCATGATTGTGATGGTGAAGACCAATCCCGATGCCGCGCCGAGCAAGCAGCAGTCGCAGATCCTGGTGCCGATCGACACCCCCGGCGTCGAGATCCTCGGGCCCATGCATGTGTTCGGCCACGACCACGCGCCGCGCGGCCACATGCATCTGCGCTTCAACAATTGCAAGGTGCCGAAGGAAAACATGCTGCTCGGCGAAGGCCGCGGCTTCGAGATCTCGCAGGTCCGCCTCGGACCGGGCCGCATCCATCACTGCATGCGCACCATCGGCAAGGCCGAGAAGGCGCTCGACATGATGGTGCAGCGCGGCCTGACCCGCGAGGCCTTCGGCAAGAAGATCGCCCATCTCGGCGGCAACATGCAGATCATCGCCCAGGCGCGTTGCGAGATCGAGGCGATGCGGCTGATGGTGCTGAAGGCGGCCAAGGCGATGGACGTACTCGGCAACAAGGAAGCCCGGGTCTGGGTTTCGATGGTCAAGGCCATGGTGCCCGAACGCGCCTGCAAGGTGATCGACCAGGCGATCCAGATGCACGGCGCCACCGGCATCTCGCAGTGGTCGCCGCTCGGCGAAATGTACCAGGACGTCCGCCATCTCCGCTTCGCCGACGGTCCGGACGAGGTGCACTGGATGGTGGTCGGCCGCCACGAACTGAGCATGCCGTAGTCGCTTCTTCTCCTTCTCCCCGCTCTTGTGGGGAGAAGGCCGGGATGAGGGGCTGCCTCCGCAAGCACGGTGAGAGATAGTCTCGCGGAGAATCCCCCTCACCCGGATCGCATCTGACGATGCGATCCGACCTCTCCCCGCAGGCGGGGCGAGGTAAGGGAAGAGCGCTCCAAGGAACAAAAACAAACAAGCAAGTCTGCAAGGCGGGTTCGCGCGAGCGTAACCCGCCTTTTGCTTTGCGGTCCGCTCGCGGCGGGTTACCCTTCGCTAACCCGCCCTACGAACTTCCGGACATCCCATGGAATATTCCCCAAGCGACCTCACCCAGCGCGAACGCTACAAGGTGCTGACCTCCTTCGTGCTGCCGCGGCCGATCGCCTGGGTGACGAGCACGAGCGCGGACGGCGTGGTCAATGCGGCGCCGTTCTCGTTCTTCAATGTGTTCTGCGAGGATCCGCCGCTCTGCATGTTCGCGGTCAACCGCAGGCCCGACGGCCGCGAGAAGGACACCCTGGTCAACATCCAGCGTCTCGGCGAATTCGTGGTCAACCTGACCGACGAGCCGCTGGCGCGCGCGATGCATGAGACCTCCGGCGACTTCCCGCCCGAGATCGGCGAGCCCGATTATCTCGGCCTCAAGCTCGCGCCCTCAAGCAAGATCGCAGTCCCTCGCCTCGCCCAGGCGCCGTTCGCGATGGAGTGCAAGACCTGGAAGCTGATCGACGTCAATGGCGACCGCCAGCTGATCATGGGCGAAGGCATCCATTTCCACATTCGCGACGAATTGTGGGACCGCGAGGCGATGCGCGTCCACATGGAGCGCTACCACCCGATCGGCCGCATGTTCGCCGACCGCTACTGCCGCACCGACGACCGCGTGGTGTTTCCCGCGGCCGAGGGCACAAAGAAATAGAGGATCAGACAATGAGCGAAACATTCCGCGACAACGAAGCGCAGAGCCGGTTCGAGCTCGCCGTCGACGGCTCAACCGCTTTCGTGCTCTACCGAAAGACGCCGGACACGATCACGCTTGTGCACACCGAGGTGCCGCCGGAGCTTGGCGGCCGCGGGATCGGCTCCAAGCTCGCACGCGCCACGCTCGACGCCGTCCGCGCGCAGGGCATCAAGCTCGTCGTGAAATGCGAATTCATCCAGGGCTTCATGAAGAAGCATCCGGAGTATGACGATCTGTTGGGGTGATCGCAGGGCGGGTTGGCAAAGCTGTCATTTCGTCATGGCCGGGCTTGTCCCGGCCATGACGCGTTTCGTCACGACGCCACCGGCTCGCCGATCTTGTCCTGCGTCTTCGTTTCGAAATCGCTGGCGTCGTGGCGCTCATGGAGCTGGCTCGACGGCTCGCCCCAGGTGCGGTTGACCATGCGTCCGCGCTTCACCGCGGGCCGTGCCGCGATCGCATCGGTCCAGCGCTGCACGTTCTTGTAGTCCTGCACCGAGAGGAATTCGCCGCCGCCGTAAAGCAGACCCTTGGCGAGGCTGCCGTACCAGGGCCACACCGCCATGTCGGCGATGGTGTAGACATCGCCCGAGAGATACTCGTTGTCGGCGAGCCGGCGGTCGAGCACGTCGAGCTGGCGCTTCACCTCCATCGCGAAGCGGTCGATGGCGTATTCGATCTTGGTCGGCGCATAGGCGTAGAAATGGCCGAAGCCGCCGCCGAGATAGGGCGCGGCGCCCATCTGCCAGAACAGCCAGGAGAAGGTTTCGGCGCGGGTCTTGACGTCGGTCGGCAGGAACGCGCCGAACTTTTCCGCGAGGTACACCAGGATCGAGCCCGACTCGAACACCCTGATCGGCTCCTTTCCGCTGCGGTCCATCAGCGCCGGGATCTTCGAGTTCGGATTGACCGCGACGAAGCCGCTGCCGAACTGGTTGCCGTCGATCTTGATCAGCCAGGCGTCGTATTCCGCGCCCTTGTGACCCGCCGCCAGCAGCTCTTCCAGCATCACGGTGACCTTGACGCCGTTCGGCGTCGCCAGCGAGTAGAGTTGCAGCGGATGGCGGCCGACCGGCAGTTCCTTGTCGTGGGTGGGACCGGCGATCGGCCGGTTGATGCTGGCGAAGCGCCCACCGCTCTCCTTGTTCCAGGTCCAGACTTTCGGCGGCTCGTAGGCAGGAATGTCATTCACGTCGTTGGCTCCCGATTCATGTTCTTGCCAGGTGGCGCGGCGGCGCCGTACCCATCCCCATGTCCGCACTAGATGGTGCGCGGGCTGCGCTTTGCCCACCCCGCGGATCGCATTTTCTATCCAGCGGAATGCGCTGCGAGGGATGCAGCCGGAGCAGCGCCTGCACGCAAGATCGCCGTGGCCGAAACCCGCTTGGCTTCGCGGACCGTGATGCGCTAGCGTTGCAGCGGCTGACGCCAACAAGCACAAGAAGCAGCCGCCGGGAGAGAACCAGTCCATGAAATCACCGATCTGCGATATGCTGGGGATAGACTTCCCCCTGCTCGCTTTCAGCCATTGCCGCGACGTGGTGGCGGCGGTCAGCCGCGCCGGCGGCTTCGGCGTGCTAGGCGCGACCGCGCATTCGCCAGAGACGCTGGAGCAGGAGTTGACGTGGATCGACGCGCATGTCGACGGCAAGCCTTATGGCATCGACGTGCTGATCCCGGAAAACATCTCGACCGCGGGCGAGAAGAACGTCACCTGGAAGAGCCTCGAGGCGCGGGTCTCGCAGGAGCATCGCGACTTCACCCGCAATCTCTTGAAGAAATACGACATCGAGCTGACCAGCCGGAACGTCGCCGACAACCAGCCGCAGCCGTTCGACGCCGAGACCGCGCTGCAACTGCTCGAGGTCTCGTTCCGGCATCCGATCCGGCTGATCGCGAATGCGCTCGGCGTACCGCCGAAGGCGATGATCGAGATGGGGCGCAAGCACGGCGTGCCGGTGGCGGCGTTGGTCGGCTCCAAGGAGCACGCGCTGCGCCAGGTCGCGGCCGGTGTCGATATCCTGGTCGCGCAGGGCACCGAGGCCGGCGGCCATTGCGGCGAGGTCTCGACCATGGTGCTGGTGCCGGAGGTGATCAAGGCGGTCAAAAAGATCCGCGACGTGCCGGTGCTCGCCGCCGGCGGCATCATGACCGGCAGCCAGATGGCGGCCTGCATGGCGATGGGCGCGGCCGGCGCCTGGACCGGCTCGGTGTGGCTGGCCACGGTGGAATCGGAGACCTCGGAGATCTTCCGCGAGAAGATGATCGCGGCCTCCTCGCGCGACGCGGTGCGCTCCAAGGGCCGCACCGGCAAGCCGGCGCGGCAGCTCCGCTCGGTCTGGACCGACGCCTGGGACCGCGCGCCGGAGAGCCCCGGCGCGCTGCCGATGCCGCTGCAAAGCATCATCAGCCGCGACGCCTTCAACGCGATCGACCGCGCCGCAGCTGGTGGTAACGAGAAGGCCCGCGATCTCGTCAGCTATTTCGTCGGCCAAGGCGTCGGCCTGATCGACAGCGTCAAATCCGCCGGCGCCGTGGTGCAGGAGTTCAAGGAAGAGTTCGTCGAAGCTGTCGAGCACATGAACGCGCTGGTGGCGGAGTGACGATCCCTCCCCGCCGTCATTGCGAGGAGCGAAGCGACGAAGCAATCCACCTTTCCCCGTGTCGGAACATGGATTGCTTCGCTTCGCTCGCAATGACGCCCATAACAACCATCGAGCCCAAGACTGCAGAGTGAACCAACAAGAATGTCGAACAGCATCCCCGAAGACCGCATTCCCGTCATCGTCGGCGTCGGCGAAATTGTCGATCGTCCGAAGGACATCGCCGCCGGCCTCGAGCCGCTCACGCTGCTTGAGGAGGCGCTGAAGCGCGCCGAGGCGGACAGCGGCGCCAGGCTGCTGTCCGACGTGCAGTCGCTCGACGTCGTCAACTTCCTGAGCTGGCGCTACCGTGATCCCGAGAAGCAGCTCGCCGCACGGCTCGGCATTCAGCCTTCGCATCTCTATTACGGCCCGGTCGGCGGCGAGAGTCCGATCCGCTATCTGCACGAGGCTGCGCAACGCATTGCGCGCGGCGAATGCAGCGTCGCCGCGGTCTGTGGCGCGGAGGCGCAGTCGACGGCGACCAAGGCGCAGCGTGCCGGCGTGGAGCTGCCGTGGACGCCGTTCGCGCACGACGTGGAGGAGCCGAAGCGCGGCGCCGCGTTCCAGAAGCCGATGGCCGTGAGCCTCGGCGTGTTCAGGCCGATCACGGTCTATCCGCTCTATGAATCCGCAACATCGGCGCATTGGGGCCAGACGCCGCGCGACGCGCTGAAGGAATCGGGCGAGCTATGGTCGACCTATGCGCGCGTCGCGGCCGACAATCCGAACTCGTGGCTGAAGAAGACGTTCACCGGCGACGAGATCACCACGGCCACGCCCGACAACCGGATGATCGCCTGGCCGTATACAAAGCTGATGGTGGCGAACCCGACGGTGAACATGGGCGGCGCGCTGATCCTGACCAGCCTCGCGAAGGCGCGCGCGGCCGGCGTGCCGGAGGACAAGCTGATCTATCCGCTCGGCGGCGCCTCGGCGGAAGAGCCGCGCGACTATCTGATCCGCGATCAGTTCGTCGAAAGCCACGCGCAGACCGCGGTGCTGAAGGCGGTGATGGATCTCGTCGGCGGCGATGGCAAGAAGTTCGACGCGATCGAGCTCTATAGCTGCTTCCCCTGTGTACCCAAGATGGCGCGCCGGACGCTCGGCCTCGGTGCCGACGTGCAGCCGACCGTGACGGGTGGTCTGACGTTCTTCGGCGCGCCGCTCAACACCTACATGACGCACTCGGCCTGCGCGATGGTGCGCAAGCTCCGAAGCGGCGGCACGCTCGGCCTGCTCTATGGCCAGGGCGGCTTCGTCACCAAGCATCATGGCCTCGTGCTGTCGCGCGCGGCGCCGAACGTCGCGCTCAAGCAGGACACGTCCGTGCAGGCGGAGGCCGACCGCAACAGGCGCAACGTGCCCGACTTCACCGCCGAGGCTGCGGGAAAGGGCAAGATCGAGGCCTTCACCGTGATCTATCGCGCCAATGGCGAAGTCGAGCATGGCGTCACCATGCTGCGCACCGAGGACGGCCGGCGCACGCTCGGCCGCATCCCGGCGAGCGACACGGCGACGCTGGCCTATCTGCAGGACATGGACCGCACGCCGGTCGGTACCACCGGCGACATCGTCACCGCCGGCGATGGCATGCTGGAATGGCGGGTGGGCTGACAATTCCTACCACGCCGCAAAATCCGCCGTCATCCTGAGGTGCGAGCGGAGCGAGCCTCGAAGGATGGGCTGCGAACACCGTCGTGATCCCATCCTTCGAGGCGCGCAAGGGCGCGCACCTCAGGATGACGGCAGAGCAAGCGGCTTGAGGTGAGAGGCAGGAACGAGCTTACCTGTCCTCCCCTACCCCTTCACGTCCTGCTTTTCGGATGCCGTGGTCGGCTTGCCCTTGGCGCCGGCACCAGTGACGCGGACATGGTCGCCGTCGGCGAGGCCGTCCGGCGGGGCGGTGATGATGCGATCGTCGGGCGCGAGGCCGGTGGCGATCTCGATCTCCTTGCCGAGGTCGCGGCCAATCTTCACGGTCTTGAACAGCACCTTGTCGTCAGGACCGACGGTTGCGACCCGCAGGCCACTGCTGTTGAAGATCAGCGCGCTGGCGGGAATGCTGAGCGGCGTGGATTCGCGCTGCAGATTGAGCTTCACGCTGGCATAGCTGCCCGGCATCAATTCGCCGGAGGAGTTGTCGAGCCCGAGTTGCATCCGCGTCGTGCCGGAGGCGATATCGACCGCCTGCGAGGAGGCTTCCACCGTCGCCTGGAAGGTGCGGTTCGGGTAATCCGGCAGCGCCAGCGTCGCCTTGGCGCCGATCTTGATCGCCGGGACGTAGTTCTGCGGCACGTTGACATAGACGCGCAGCTTGGTGATGTCCGAGATCGTGAACATCGCCGGGCCCGAGTTGCCGCCGGCGTTGATCAGCGCGCCGACGTCGGTGTCGCGCGAGGTCACCACGCCGTCGAACGGCGCCGTGATCTTCTTGTATCCGGCGAGCGCTTCCAGCCGCTCGACATTGGCCTGGCCGGCCTTGACCGCACCGTTCTTGTTGGAAAGGTCGGCGGTGCGCTCGTCGATCTCCTGGGCGGAGACGAAGTTCGAGGCCACCAGCGTCTTGCGCCGGTTCAACGTGGCCTCGGAGAGCTTGGCCGAGGCCTGGGCGCTGGCGAGATCGGCGCGCGCCTGCAGCAATTGCTGGTCGAGGTCGGGCGCCTCGATCTCGGCGATCACCTGGCCGGCCTTGACGCGGGCGCCGATGTCGGCGTCCCAGTTCTTGAGATAGCCGGACACCCGGGCATAGATCGGCGCGCGGGAATAGGCCTCGAGCCGGCCCGGCAGGTCGATCGTGGGGCTCAGCGCCTTGGCATTGGGCAGCGCCACCGCGACGGTCGGAATGGCCTGGTCGTCGGTCCATTCCTTCAGCCGGGTGTCCTGTTCCTCACGGGCGCGGATCCCGGTGCCGACGATCAGGCCCGCCCCTACCAGGGCCACCACGCCGAAGATGCCCAGCTTCCGGCGTGAGACCGGGGGGCGCTTTTCAGTGGGCGGCATGCGGAATCTCCGATGAGGCGGCGGCTTTGGCGCCTTGCTTCTTGTGTACCATACTGAATACCACGGGAACAAACATCAGCGTCGCGAAGGTGGCGAAGATCAGGCCGCCGATCACGGCCCGGCCCAACGGCGCGTTCTGCTCGCCGCCCTCGCCCAGCCCCAGCGCCATCGGCGCCATGCCGATGATCATGGCAAGCGCGGTCATCAGCACCGGGCGGAACCGGACGAAGCCGGCTTCCAGGGCCGCCGCGACGGGATCGCCGAGTTCCTCATAGCGCTCGCGGGCGAAGCTGATCACGAGCACGCTGTTGGCCGTCGCCACACCCATGCACATGATGGCGCCGGTGAGCGCCGGAACCGACAGCGTGGTCTCCGTCGTGAACAGCATCCAGACAATGCCGGCGAGCGCAGCGGGCAGCGCCGTGATGATCACGAACGGGTCCGACCAGGACTGGAAGTTCACGACGATCAGGAAGTAGATCAGCACGACGGCGCCGAGCAGGCCGAACAAGAGGCCGGTGAAGGCCGAATTCATGGTCTGCACCTGGCCGAGCAGCACCACGGACGAGCCCTTCGGCACCTCCTTGGCAGTGTCGGCGATCAGCTTGCGCACGTCGGTCGCGACGCCGCCGAGATCCCGGCCTTGCGTCGTGGCGTAGATCTGCACCAGCGACTGGATGTCATATTGCGACACCACCGCACTCGAGGTCGCGCGCTTGATGTCGGCGATGCCGCCGAGGATCGGTGCCTGGGTGTTGCCGGTCGCGGTGATCGGCAGGGTCTGCAGCGCGCTCAGCGAGTCGATCTGGTATTGCGGCGTCTGCATCACGATCGAATACGACACGCCGTTATCGGGATTGAGATAATAGGTCGGCGCCACCTGCGAGGAGCCGGCGAGGTTGACCACCAGCGAGTTGGTGACGTCGCGCTCGGTCAGGCCGACATATTGTGCGCGGGTGCGGTCGACATCGATGTTGAAGGTCGGGTTGTTCGGCGACTGCTGGATCCGCGCATCGGCGATGCCGGGGATGCGCTTGATCCCGGCCAGCAGCTTGTTGGCATAGGCGAAGTTGGCCTCGAGATTGGCGCCGCGGATCTGCAGGTCGATCGGCGCCGGCGCGCCGAAGTTCAGGATCTGGCTGACGATGTCGGCCGGCAGGAACGCGAAGCTGGTGCCCGGGAACAGCCGCGGCAATTGCTCACGCAGTGCGCGGACATGCTGTTCGGTCGGCTTGTGGCCTTCCTTGAGGCGTATCTGGATGTCGCCGTCCTGCGGACCGATCACGCCGGTGTTGTTGTAGGTCATGTTGATGCCGGAGATCGGCATGCCGATGTTGTCGGTCATGGTCTCGATCTCGCCGGGCACCAGCTTGCGGATCGCCTTCTGGATGTCGGCGAGCTGGTTGGCGGTCTCCTCGACGCGGGTGCCGACCTGGGTGCGGACATGCATCAGGATGTTGCCGGCGTCGACCGACGGGAAGAAGTTGCGCCCGAGGAACGGCACCAAGAGGAACGACGCGGCGACGACTGCGAGAAAGCAGCTCACGAACACCGTGCGATGACCGAGCGCCATCGCGAGCAGGCCACGATAGCCGCTGCGGATGCGCTCGAACCGCGCCTCGAAGCCGCGCTGGAACCAGACCAAAGGATTGCGCGACTTCGGCGGCGCGCCCTCATGATGCACATGCGCCTGCAGCAGATAGTTCGCCATGGTCGGCACCAGGGTGCGCGACAGGATGAACGACCAGATCATCGCGAACATCACCGCTTCGGCCATCGGCACGAACAGGAAGCGCGCCACGCCGGTGAGGAAGAACATCGGCACGAACACGATGCAGATACAGAGCAGCGAGACGAAGGCCGGCGTCACGATCTGGTTGGCGCCGTCGAGGATCGACTGCTCGACCGGCTTGCCCTGCTCGAGGTGATAATTGATGTTCTCGATCGTCACCGTGGCGTCGTCGACCAGGATGCCGACCGCGAGCGCGAGGCCGCCGAGCGTCATGATGTTCAGCGTCTCGCCGATCAGGGACAGCATGATGATAGCGCCGAGCACCGACAGCGGGATCGACACCGCGATGATGACGGTCGAGCGCCAGCTGCCGAGGAACAAGAGGATCATGATGCTGGTGAGCAGCGCGGCGATCACGCCCTCGAACGCGACGCCGGTGATCGCGCCGCGGACGAACACCGACTGGTCGCCGATGAAGCCGATCTTCAGCGCGTCCGGCATCTGGTCCTTGACCTCGATCACCTTCTGCTTGATGCCGGAGATGATATCGAGCGTCGAGGTGGCGCCGGCCTTCAGCACCATCATCAAGACCGAGCGGTTGCCGTCGACATGGACGATGTTGGTTTGCGGCGGATTGCCGTCGCGGACCGACGCGACGTCACGCACATAGACCATCGCGCCGTTGACCTGCTTGATCGGCAGGTCGCCGAGCTCCTCGAGCCGCAGCGGCGAGTTGTTGAGGTTGATGGTGTATTCGAAATTGCCGATCTTCTGCGTGCCGACCGGCGTGATCAGGTTCTGCGCGGCGAGCGCATTGGCGACGTCCTGACCCGACAGGCCGCGCGCCTGCAGCGCGGTCGAATTGAGATCGATCTGGACCTGGCGCTGCTTGCCGCCGAACGGATACGGGATCGCCGCACCAGGCACCGTGACCAGCGGCGTGCGCAGCTGGTTGATGCCGATATCGGCGAGGTTCTGCTCGGTCAGTCCCTCGCCCGACAGCGCGACCTGGATGATCGGAACCGTCGAGGCGCTGTAGTTCAGGATCAGCGGCGGCGTCGCGCCCGGCGGCATCTGCTTGAGCAGGGTTTGCGAGATCGCGGTGACCTGCGCATTGGCGGTGCGGATGTCGACGTTGGGCTGGAAGAAGATCTTGATGATGCCGACGCCGTTATAGGAATTGGCGACGATGTGCTCGATGTCGTTGACGGTCGTGGTCAGCGCGCGCTGGAACGGCGTGGTGATGCGGCCGGACATCTGGTCCGGCGGCAGGCCGGTGTACTGCCAGACCACGCCGATCACGGGGATGCGGATGTCTGGGAAGATGTCGGTCGGCGTGCGCAACGCCGCCAGCGGTCCGATAATCAACAGCAGGATCGCGAGCACGACGAAAGTATATGGCCGGCTCAGCGCGATACGGACCAGTGCGATCATAAAACAAGCGTTCCCGAAATGAAGCCCGCCCAGGCAGAGGAATCGACATTGCAAAAGCCGTTCCGTAGCGGCCGATTTACCCGATGCCGGGCAAAACGCCAACCCGCGGAGCCGCGGCGGCTTTCACTTCCTCGGCATAGTGCGTGAGGCTGCGCGCTCCGAGCGACCATGCCGGGCGCAGTGCCGCCGATCGCGTGCGGATCATCGTCAAAAAGAGACGGCTCTGCTGCGAATGCGAGCCGGCCGAGGATGCTATTTCGGCCGACGCGAGGTTAACGCATCGCTGCTCTGCGAAAATGTAAAACGTGGTGGGCCGGGTCAGCCCACCACGTCGGCATCGGTTAGGCGAAGGATGGCGGCCGCCCGAGCGGCGCCGCCGGATCAGGCGGCGCGGACGGCGTCGAGGAACTTGCTGACCTCGAGCTTGAGGCGGCTGCTGTCGCCCGAGAGCGATTGGGCCGCCGACAGCACCTGGCTCGACGCCGAGCCGGTCTCGTTGGCGCCATGCTGGACGTCGGTGATGTTGGCCGAGACCTGCTGGGTGCCCTGCGCCGCCTGTTGCACGTTGCGGGAGATTTCCTGCGTCGCCGCGCCCTGCTCTTCGACCGCGGCCGCAATGGTGGACGAGATTTCCGACAGCCGTTCGATGGTCGAGGAGATTTCCTTGATCGCGCCGACCGACTCCTGGGTCGCGGTCTGGATGCCGGCGATCTGCTGGCCGATCTCGCCGGTCGCCTTGGCGGTCTGCTCGGCCAGCGCCTTCACCTCGGACGCCACCACGGCGAAGCCGCGGCCGGCGTCGCCGGCGCGTGCCGCCTCGATGGTGGCGTTCAGCGCCAGCAAATTGGTTTGGCCGGCAATGGTGTTGATCAGCTCGACGACGTCGCCGATCCGCGCGGCGGCCTTCGACAGCTCGCTGACGCGATCGTTGGTGGTGCGCGCCTGGCCGACGGCATCGCCGGCCATCCGTGCCGACTCCTGCACCTGGCGGCTGATCTCGGTCACCGACGACGACAGCTCCTCGGTCGCCGACGCCACCGACTGGACATTGGTCGAGGCCTCCTCGGACGCCGCGGCAACCGAGGTGGTCAGCTCCTGCGAACGCCGGGCGGTCGACGACAGCGTGCCGGCGGAGGCTTCGAGCTGGGTCGAGGCCGACGACACGGTCTGCACGATCTCGCCGATCATCTGTTCGAAATTGCGGGTGATGGTGTCGACCCGGCGGCCGCGCTCGATCTTGGCTTCGGCGTCGGCAGCCGCGGCTTCATCGGCCGCCTTCTTGGCGACCAGGGCTTCCTTGAACACCTGCAGCGTATCGGCCATCGCGCCGATCTCGGTCTTCTCGCCCTGATGCGGGACGTTTGCGGTCAGGTCGCCGCGGCCCAGCGCCTGCATCGGGCTCACGATCGAGGCGATGCCGGCCGAGACGTCGCGGATCATCAGGAAGCTGACGCCGACGCCGACGATGATGGCGGCGCCAAGGATCATCGCAAGCAGCATGACGGCCGACGCGTAGCTGTTTGCCGCCTCCTGCGCCGCCTTGTCGGCGCCGGCATTGTTGAGCTCGATGTCCTTGCGCAGGATCTCGTCGGCCTCGAGGCCGATCTTGTTGACGGTCTTGGCGTTCAGCTCATGCGCATCGTGCGGGGCCTTGCCGACATCCCTGCGCGACAGCGCCATCACCTCCTCGGTTCCCTTCTTGTAACGGGTCCAGGCATCGACCCATTGATCGTAGAGCGCGCGCTCCGCGGGGGTCGCGATCAGTGGCTCGTAGATCGCGCGGACCTTGAGGTTGGCGTCGACCACCGAGGTCAGGGTCTTCTCCTGCGCGAGCTTGTCCTCCAGCGTCTCGGACAGCATGTGCTCGCGGATCACGTTGCGATAGGTGATGACGCCGGCGCGCAGATCGCCGAGCGCACGCACGCTCGGCAGCCAGCTCGTCGTGATGTCGACAGTGTTGGCGTTGATCGACCGTAAATTCACGACCGCGAGCAGGCCCATGCCCGTCATCGCGACAAGCAGGAACGCAACCACGGCAATAATCTTGGCGCGGATCGAGAATTTGGCGAACATCGTGGGGGTCTCTTGATATCGGGCTCGCGAAGCCCGATCGAATGGCTGGGGGCGTGGCGGGACGCCGCAGACATCAAAGCCAGCCCCCCTCCTTAAGTAGGGTTAATTTGGTTCCCCGTTGAACTACGGAGGCGCTCTTCGACACCGTGGCATGATGCGCGCCAGCCGCATCAAGGCATCAACACGAGCGCATCCGAGAAAAACTCCGGCCCGCCGAAATTGCCTGATTTCAGGGCAAGCACCATCTCGCCTCTCCCGGCGCCGACCGCTCGCAGAACCGGCACGCCGGCGGCGATTTCCGCACCGACCAGGAATCCAGGAATGCGCAGGCGATCGACCACGGCGCCCGAAGTTTCACCACCGGCGACCACCAGCCTGTGCACGCCCGACTGCACCAGACCATCCGCGATGTCGGCCATCGCCTGCTCGATGGCATGCCCGGCTGCATCGCGACCGTGACGGGATTGCACAGCTGCCACCTGATCCGGGGTCGAGCTGCTCGCAATCAGGATTGGCCCCGCCCCGAGCCGGTCTCTGGCCCAGGCGAGCGCACGCTGCGTTTCGTCCTTGCCGGCGACCACCTGCTCGGGATCGAGGTGCAGGACCGGCATCACTTTCTCGGCGTTTGCGATCTGGCGCAGGGTCGCCTGCGAGCAACTGCCGGCAAGGCACGCCGCCGGGCCGCCGACCGGCGTCGCCAGCATCGCATCCGCGCTGTCCGGTTTGGCCTTGCTCGCGGCGACCAGCGCCCGCGCCAGGCCAAGCCCGATCCCGGAAGCGCCGACTGAAAGACGGTGATCCAGCGCGACCTGCCCGATGGTCTCGAGGTCGCGGTCGAACACCGCATCGACGATGGTGGCGCCGATGCCGCTTTGCGTGAGCTCGGCGAGCTTTGCCCGGACGGCGTCCGCGCCACGGCTCAGCGTCGCCAGATCGACCAGGCCGACCTTGGTCGTGCTTTGCCGCGCCAGCACGCGAACCAGATTGGAATCATGCATCGGGTTGAGCGGGTGGTCCTTCAGCGGACTCTCGTTCAGCGGCACCGAGCCGACGAACAGATTGCCCTGGTAGACGGTGCGGCCGGTCTCCGGGAATGCCGGAGTCACCAGCACGATGGCATCCCTGGAATCGGCGCGCAGCGCGTCCATCACGGGGCCGATGTTGCCGGCATCGGTTGAATCGAAGGTCGAGCAGATCTTGAACAGGATATGTTTGGCACCGCGGCCGCGCAGCCAGGCCTCCGCTGCGCGCGAACGCGTCACGGCGAGGCCGGCCTCGATCGAACGGCTCTTCAGCGACACCACGACGGCGTCGACCTCGGGCAGCGCGAGATCGTCGGCAGGCACGCCGATGGTCTGCACCGTGCGCAGGCCGGCGCGGGTCAGCGTGTTGGCGAGGTCGGAGGCGCCGGTATAGTCGTCGGCGATGCAACCGAGAGACAGTTTTCCGGCTCGCGTCACGGCTTCACTCCGGCATAGGGCTTGAACCAGGCGAGACCGTCGGTGGTCTTGCCGCGCGGATTGTACTCGCAGCCGACGAAGCCGCCGTAGCCGAGCCGGTCGAGCTCGCCGAACAGGAACGGATAGTTCAGCTCCTCGCCGTCGGGCTCGTTGCGCGAGGGGATCGACGCGATCTGGACGTGGCCGATGATCGGCATCATTTCACGCAGCCGCATGGTGACGTCGCCATGGATGATCTGGCAGTGGTAGATGTCGAACTGCAGCTTCAGGTTCGCGATACCAAGCTCGTTGATCAGATCGCGCGCGAAGATGAAGTCGTTGAGGAAGTAGCCGGGCACGTTGCGCGGATTGATCGGCTCGATCACGACGTCGAGGCCGTGCGGCGCGAAGAACTCTGCGGCATGGGCGACCGATTTGCGAAACGCGGCGACCGCCCTGGCATCGCTGCGGTCGGCTATTCCCGCCATCAGATGCACCCGCTTGACGCCGGTCGCCTGCACATAGGGCAGCGCGGTCTTCAGGCTTTGCTGGAGGTCGGCGAAACGGTCCGGCAGCGCGGCAAACCCCTTCTCGCCGGCGTTCCAGTCGCCCGGCGGCAGGTTGAACAGCGCCTGCGTCAGCCCATTGCCATTCAGCCGCTTGCCGACCTCCTCGGCCGGATGGTCGTAAGGAAACAGGAACTCGACCGCGGTGAAGCCCGCCTTCGCGGCCGCCTCGAAGCGGTCGAGGAACGGGACCTCGTTGAACATCATGGTGAGGTTGGCGGCAAAACGGGGCATTGCAGGATCCTCTTATTTCTCGCCTGGAAGCTTGGTGCCGGTAACCTGCGCATACATCCGCGCCACCGACGCATCGTCGTCGCGGCCCATGCCGGCGGCCGCGGTCATCAGGAACATCTGCAAGGCCGCGGCCGAGACCGGCACCGGGAAGCGTGCATTGCGCGCCATGTCCTGGATGATGCCGAGGTCCTTCACAAAAATTTCGACGGCGCTGCGCGGCGCATAGTCGCCGTCGAGCACATGCGGCATGCGGTTCTCGAACATCCAGGAATTGCCGGCGGAGGCGGTGATCACCTCATAGACCTTGCGGATGTCGAGCCCCTGCTTGGCGGCGAAGGCGATCGCCTCGGAGGCGGCCGCGATATGCACGCCGGCCAGCAGCTGGTTGATCATCTTGAACGCGGCGCCCTGCCCCGCGGCATCGCCGAGCTCGTAGAGCTTTGCCGCCATCGCATCCAGCGCCGGCCGCGCCTTCGCAAATGCCGCGGCGCTGCCGGAGGCGAGAATCGTCAATTCGCCCTGCGCCGCGCGCTGCGCGCCGCCGGAGATCGGGGCATCGAGATAGTGCCGGCCGGTCGCCTCGAGCTGCTTTGCGAGGCGCCGCGCGATATCAGGGTCCATGGTCGCCGAGGAGATGAAGACCGCGTCCTTGGCCAAGGTCTCGGCGACGCCGTCCTTGCCGAACAGGATCCCTTCAGTCTGCGCCGCGTTGACGACGACGCTGACGACAATGTCGGCATCCCGGGCCGCCTCGGCCGGCGACTTGGCGCCCTTGCCGCCGTCGGCGACGAAGCGCGCCACCGCATCGGCCGTGACGTCGCAGCCGGTCACCTCGAAACCGGCCCGCCTGAGTGAGGTCGCCATGCCGTATCCCATCGAGCCCAGCCCGATGACGGCGACACGTGATGTTGCGGAACTGGACATTTGGCGATCCCTGAACATTTTTAGTTGTTTGAGCATGACCTTTTCGGAAAACCGGCTGCCACTTTGCGCTAGCGCGGCCTTCCGGGCCCGGTTCATGCTCGTTGCTGCTTGCCTATCACGGCTTGGCCGCGCTGCCAAAGCATGAGACAAAGCGGAAAACGGATAGCGCCAAAGATGGCGCGGCGAGCGAAACCGGATGAGCGAAACAAAGCTTCGTGAGGACATCTGCCGCTTCGGCCGCTCGCTGTTCGAGCGCGGCCTGACGCCGGGCTCCTCGGGCAATATCAGCGTCCGGCTCGCGGACGGCGGCTGGCTGGTGACGCCGACCAACGCCTCGCTCGGCTTCCTCGATCCGGCGAAAATGTCACGGCTCGACGGCAACGGCCGGCTCGTCTCCGGCGACGCCCCGACCAAGGAAGTGCCGCTGCACACCGCGCTCTACCAGACGCGCGCCTCCGCCGGCGCCGTGGTGCACCTGCACTCGACCCATTCGGTCGCGCTCTCGATGCTGCCCGAGATCGACCCGCGCGCCGCGCTGCCGGCGATGACCGCCTATTACGTCATGAAGTGCGGCCAGACCGCGCTGGTGCCCTATTATCGCCCCGGCGATCCGGCCGTTGCCGACGCGATCCGGGGACTGGCCGGGAAATATTCATCGGTGCTGCTCGCCAATCATGGGCCCGTCGTGTCGGGCGATACGCTGGAAACGGCGGTGTTCGCGACCGAGGAACTGGAGGAAACCGCAAAGCTCTATCTGCTGCTGCGCGGCCTGAACCCGCGCTATTTGTCGCCCGACCAGGTGGCGGATTTGACCAGGACGTTCGGGCTCGTGCTGCCGGATCACCCTCACTAGATCAAGCGGAGGATCGATATGCGGAAGACAGTCATGATGAGGTTCACAGGCTTGGCGTTAGCGATTCCGTTCGCCGTCGGCCTTGCGGCGTCGGACGGACGGACCGAAGAGACCTTGCAAGGCATGCTGGCAACCCAGCTGCGCGCGCAAGGCTATGCCTGCGACAAGCCGCTCAAGGCCGAGCGGGACGACAAGCTCTCGAAGCCCGACAACGAGGCCTGGACGCTGACCTGCAGCAACGCGACCTATCGCGTCAGCCGCGTGCCGGACCTCGCCGCCAAGGTCGAGAAGATCGACGAGAGCAAGTAGGCTGCGTGGGCTGGATCAGTAGCCCGCATGAGCGCAGCGATATGCGGGACGCCCCGGATGTCGCTGCGCTCATCCGGGCTACGGGCTGGATTGCGCGCACCGCATGCACTGGCGTCATCCCCGCGCAAAGGCAAAACCTTTGTCGCTGGAGGTACGAGCGTGGAGATATTCCGTCGCTACAGCCCCAGATACGCCTTGCGCACGTCGGGATTGCCGCTGATCTCGGCGGCGGTGCCCTGCATCAGCACGCGGCCGGTCTGCAGGATGTAGGCGCGGTCGGCGATCTCGAGGCACTCGGCCATGCGCTGCTCGACGATCAGGACCGTCATGCCGGCGTCGCGGATGCGCTTCACGGCCTGGAAGATCTCGTCGACCAGTTTCGGCATGATGCCCTGCGACGGTTCGTCGAGCATCAGAAGCCGCGGCCGCGTCATCAGCGCGCGGCCGATCGCAAGCATCTGCTGCTCGCCGCCGGACAGCGTCTCGGCGCGCTGGTCGAGCCGTTCGCCAAGCCGCGGGAACAGCTTGAACACCAGATCGAGCGGCGCGTCGCGGTCAGACTGACTGCGGTAGAGATAGCTGCCGAGGCGCAAATTGTCGCGCACCGACAGCCGCGGAAACAGCCGGCGGTTCTCCGGCACGTAAGCGATGCCGCTTGACGTGATGACGTGCTGCGGCTGGCCGTCGATGCGCTTGCCGTCGAAGGTGACGGTGCCTGCGCGCGGCCGCTCGGCGCCGGCGATCGATTTCAGCAGCGTCGACTTGCCCGCGCCGTTGGCGCCGGCGACGCAGACGATCTCGCCCTTGGTGACGTCGATCGACACCGAGGAGATCGCGACCAGGCCCTGATAGGCGGTGGTGACTTCACGCACCGACAGCATGACGATCCCCGAGATAGGCAGAAATGACTTCCGGATTGCGGACGACCTCAGTCGGCTTGCCCTCGACCAGCACCTTGCCGAGATTCAGCACGATGGCGCGATCGACCAGCGGCATCACGATCTCCATCACATGCTCGACCATCAGCACGGTGATGCCGGCGGCGCGGACCTTCCGCACCAGCTCGACGCCGGTCTGCGCCTCGACCGGCGTCAGCCCGGTGAGGACTTCGTCGAGCAGCAGCAGCTTCGGCTCGGTCGCGAGCGCGCGGGCCACCTCGAGCCGGCGCTTCTCCGACGGCACGAGGTCGGCGGCGAGCTTGTCGGCGCGCGCGGCAAGGCCGCAGAACTCCAGCACCTCGTAGGCCTTCTGCCGCGCGATGCGCATCTTGGTGTTGCGGATCAGCGCGCCGACGATGACGTTGTCGATCACGGTCATGGTCTCAAAACTCTTGACGACCTGGAAGGTACGCCCGACGCCGCGCTGGCAGCGTTCCGCCGCCGGCAGCTTGGTCACGTCCTCGCCGTCGAAGATGATCGAGCCTTGGGTCGGCGGCAGCACGCCCGCGATCAGGTTGAACAGCGTCGACTTGCCGGCGCCGTTGGGGCCGATCAGGCCGACGATCTCGCCGCGCCCGACCGAGATCGAGACATCGCTGTTGGCGACGAGGCCGCCGAAGCGCTGCCATACTCCGCGCGTTTCCAGCAGCGCCGTCATCGTGCAGCTCCCTTGCGCAGGGAGAACACGCTGACCAGGCCGCGCGGCAGCGCCAGCGAGATCACGACGATCAGCGTGCCGTAGACGATGAGGTCGACGCCGCGCCCGGAGCCGCCGATGAACGAGCGCGTCAGCTCGGTGAGCGGGATCAGGATGACCGCGCCCAGCACCGGGCCCCACAAGGTGCCGATGCCGCCAAGCACCGCAGGCAGCGCCATCAGCAGCGAGAACTGGAAGCCCATCACACTTTCAGGATCGATGTAGGAGACGAACTGGGCGTAGAAGCTGCCGCCGACCGCAACGAGGAAGGCCGAGACCGCCGCCGCGCCCATCTTGGAATTGAACACGACCACGCCGAGGCTTTCGGCCGCATCGGGATTGTCCTTCACCGCGCGCCACCAGTAGCCCCATTTGGAATCCTCCAGCCACCAGGTGACGAACCAGGCGATGCAGGCCAGCGCCAGCGCGAAATAGAAGTAAGGCAGCTTCGAGCGGGTGAACTGGAATTTCAGCCAGCTGTCGCCGCGCACCGGGATGTCGATGCCGAGCGCGGCGCCGGCCCAATCCCAGTTCTGGATCAACAGCAGCGCGATCTCGGCGATCACGATGGTCGCGATCACGAAATAATGCCCGCGCAGGCGGAAGCAGGGGTAGCCGAGCGCCATCGCGATCAATGCTGAGATCGCCCCGCCCGCCAGCATGCCGAACCACGGCAGCACGCCGAACTTGGTGAACAGCAGCGCGGTGGTATAGGCGCCGAGCCCGAAATACAGCGCATGGCCGAGCGAGATCTGCCCGCAATAGCCGGACAGGATGTTCCAGCTCTGCGACAGCGCCGCATACATCAGCGTCAGCACCATGATGTTCTGGACGTAGACGTCCTTGACGAACAGCGGCACCAGCGCGGCGATCACCGCGAGGCAGGCCGCCACGATCAGGTCACGCCTGCGGCGTTGGGCGAACTGGGTGTCCATCACATCGATCCGAACAGGCCACGCGGGCGGATGAAGACGACCAGCAGGTAAACGGCATAGATGCCGACCGATTTCAGCGACGGCGGCAGGATCAGCGCGGTGGTCGCTTCCACCAGGCCGACGATGATGCCGCCGGCAAAGGCGCCGAATACGCTGCCGAAGCCGCCGAGCGCCACGGTGACGTAGGCGATCAGGGCGAACGACGCGCCCACGTCGGGGTAGACGTAGAAGAAGATCGCCATGATGGCGCCGGCGAGGCCGACCAGCGCCGCACCAAGGCCCCAGCCGAGCGCGAACACGCGGTTCTTGTCAATGCCGACCAGCGCCACCGCGCCGGCGTCTTCGCGCGTCGCCTCGAGCGCGCGGCCGAAATCGGTGCGATTGATGAAGAAGTAGAGCGCGACGAAGGCCGCGATCGAGAGCATCGCGCCGATCAGCTGCGGCTCCGGCAGATAGATGCCGGCGATCGACACCGTCTTGCCGCCGACCCAGGAGTTGGTGATGCTGCGATAGTCTGGTGTGAAGAAGAACTGGGCGAGGCCCCGCATCACGATCGCGAGCCCGAAGGTCGAGAAGATCTGCACCATGCCGGCATTGGCCTTGGCGCGCATCGCGAAGCGGACGATCAACAGATAGACCACCGCACCGAACACGAACAGTGCCGCGGCGACCAGCGGCGCCGAGAGCAAGGGATCGATCGCGAAGAACGCGAACAGGAAGAAGGTCGCGTACATCGCGATCATCAGGAACTCGCCGTGCGCGAAATTCACGACGTCCATCAATCCGAAGATCAATGCGAGGCCTGCGGCGATCAGTCCGTAGAGCAGCCCCATCAACAGGCCGCTCGCCAAACTCTGGATAATGGTCTCGGCTGTCACCGTCGACGCTCCATGTTCCGACCATTGTCTTTAGCCCCCGTCATTGCGAGGAGCGAAGCGACGAAGCAATCCATGCTTCCTTTTCGCGGAGACGTGGATTGCTTCGCTTCGCTCGCAATGACGGAACATGCGAGACTCTGAATGATGTCTTCGGCTGTCACCGCCGTTTGCCCCCTCAATAGCGTTTTCGAGCGAAGTGGATACCGGTTCGCGCCAGGAAAACGCGTCGCAACAAGAATCCAGAGCTCCGTTCCGATACGATCGGAACGGACGCTCTGGCGCCCGACCGATCAGCTGTTCATCGGCCAGATCGCCTCGGAGACGGCGGCCTGTTCCGGGAAGATCGTCACGAAGTTCTTCGCGGAGTACTGCAACAGCACCGGATCGGCGAAGTTGTTCTGCCCCATCTCGTCGAACTTGACGCGCCGCCACGGCATGATGGTCTGATCGCCCGGCATGTCGGTGGCGACCAGCGCCTCGCGGATCTTCTCGCCGTCGGTCGACTTGGCGCGGTTGATGGCGTCCGCCATCACGATCAGGCCCATGAACTGGCGCGACGAATAGTCGTTGAAGTCCTTGCCGGACTTCGCGCGGTACATCTCGTTGATCAGACCGACCATCGGACGCTTCTGCGCCAGGTCGAGCGAGAAGCTGCCGCGCGAGATCACGCCCTCGAGCTTGTCGCCGACCGCGTCATAGGTCGCCTTTTCCGAGAAGCCGGCGTCCTGCGCCATGATGTTCTTCGGCTTGTAGCCGAGCTCGGCCATGGTCTTCACCAGGAGGATCGCGTCGGTGGTGTAGCTCGACGGCATCAGCACGTCGGCATTCGCCGCCTTGAGCTGCTGCACCTCCGCGGTCAGCGACGGCGAGTTGGCGCGGTACTTGATGTCGGCCACGATCTTGTAGCCGCGCTCGCCGGCGAGCTTGGTCTGCGCGTTCGCCGAATCGGTGCCGAAGATGGTGTCTTCGTGGAACAGCGCCAGCGTCTCGATCTTCTGGCCCTTCTTCTTCATCGCATCGAAGAAGTCGAACATCGCGGTCGAGAACATCTCGTCATGCGGCGAGGCGCGGAAATAGTATTTCAGGCCGCGGCGATGCAGGCTCGGCGAGGAATTGTCCGCCGAGAGGAACGGAACGCCGTAGCGCTCGCAGATCTGGCTGACGGTGACGGCGACCGCGCTCTGATAGGTGCCGATCACGGCGCAGACCTTCTCCTGCGTGATCAGGCGCTCGGCTTCGGCGCGGCCCTTTTGCGGATCGGCCTGGTGGTCGGCGAACACGAGCTTGACCTTGGCGCCGCCGAGGCCGGACAGGCCCTCGCCCTTGGCGAGCGGCAATGCGAAGTCATAGTTCTTGTTGATGATGTCTGCCGCGGTCTCGAACGCGCGCTGCGCATCGACGCCGATCTGGGCGCTGGCGCCCGAGAGCGGATAGATCACGCCGATTGCCACTTCACTGGTCTGCGCGCGCGCGGCCATCGGACCGAGCACAGCAGCGGCAGTGGCACCCAGCAACACGTTACGGCGAGAGATCGTCATCGAAATTTCCCCTTGGTCAGCTTGTTATTATCGATGTGACGCTTGTAGCGCGCAGTAAAGCCTCAATGAATTGCACGAATTGCCTATTCAGAGCACAGCGAGCTGCTTGTTCCTGAGATCGGTCACCAGCATCAGGCCCGGCGAATGCGTGATCGCGAACGGCAGCTTCGCACTTGCGATCACCGATTGCGGCGTGACGCCACAGGCCCAGAACACCGGGATCTCGTCATCGGCGACCGGTACCGCATCGCCGTAATCGGGCTTGGCGATATCCTTGATGCCGATCGCATGCGGATGGCCGAGATGGACCGGCGCGCCATGCACCGACGGGAAGCGCGAGGTGATCTGCACCGCGCGGATCGCATCCGCCGGCTTGAACGGGCGCATCGACACCACCATGGGTCCCGCGAACGGTCCCGACGGGCTGCAGGCGATATTGGTGCGGTACATTGGCACACGCAGATTGCGTTCAATGTGACGGATCGGCAGGCCCTCATCCAGCAGCGCCTCCTCGAACGAGTAGGAGCAGCCGAGCACGAAGGTGACGAGATCGTCGCGCCAGTATTTGGTGATGTCGGTCGGCTCGTCCGCCACCTCGCCGTCGCGCCAGACCCGGTAGCGCGGCACGTCGGTGCGGATGTCGAGGTCGAGGCCAAGCGAGGGAATGCGGGGATCGCCGACGTCGGACATGCCGATGATCGGGCACGGCTTCGGATTGAGCTGGCAGAAGCGGTGGAAGGCGCCGGCGAGCTTTTCCGGCAGGATCGCGAGATTGCCCTGGACGAAACCGTTGGCGAGACCGGCTGTGGTGGCCGAGGCCACGCCGTCACGGCAGGCGCGGCGCGCTTCGACGCTCGCCAGCACTGGCTCCCCCTGAGATCGCTGCACTGCCGCAAAAACAGTCATGGGATTCTCCTGCCCATAATCTCGACAAGGACAAACCAACACCAAGCGTGATATAATGTCTAATCGTCCTTTCTAATCAAAATCGATAAAGTAGATTTATCGATCGGGAAAATGCTTCCAATGACGGACTTCCGCTCGATCGAGACATTTCTCTGGGTCGTTAAGCTCGGCAGCTTCCGCGGCGCCGCCCAGCGGCTCAACACCACCCAGCCGGCGATCTCCCAGCGCATTGCCCAGCTCGAGCGCGAAATGGGCGTCAAGCTGCTCAACCGCGACCACCGGGTGGCCTCGCCGACCCCGAGTGGACGGCTGATGATGATCTATGCCGAGAAGCTGATCGGCCTGCGTTCGGAGATGATGGCCGAGGTCGGCGACCGTTCCGCGATGCGCGGCGCGCTGCGGCTCGGTGTCGCGGAGACCATCGTGCACACCTGGCTGCCGCGCCTCGTCAAAAGCGTCAACGAGGTCTACCCGAACCTGTCGCTCGAGATCGAGGTCGACATCACGCCCAATTTGACGCAACGGCTGCTGGCGCAGGAGATCGAGCTCGCCTTCGTGCTTGGACCGGTCTCGGCGTCCGGCGCGCACAACCACGTGCTGTGCGATTACCCGATCGGTTTCCTGGCGAGCCCGGCGCTCGGCCTCGGCGACGGCCCGGTGGCGCGGCAGGACCTGGCGCGGTTTCCGATCATCACCTTTCCGCGGAAGACCCAGCCCTACGAGACCGTGCGCGCGCTGTTCAACGCCCCCGATCTGCCGCCGATCCGGCTGCACGCCTCGACCTCGCTCGCGACCGTGATCCACATGGCCAATGAAGGGCTTGGCATCGCGGTGATCCCGGCGGCGATCGTCGAGAACGAGCTTGCCGACGGGCGCTTGCTGCTGCTCGATACCGACCTCAAGCTGCCGCCCCTCACCTTCACCGCGAGCTGGCTCGCCTCGCCCGATGCGGTCGCCATCGAGCGCGTCGCCAATCTCGCCAGGCAGATCGCGCAGACGAGCGTGGCGGTTGACGGCGCGAGAGTGGCGCGTCATTGAACGATTGCCGGATAATCGAACGTCATTCCGGGATGGTCCGAAGGACCAGACCCGGAATCTCGAGATTCCGGGTTCGATGCTGACGCATCGCCCGGAATGACGAAAATAAAAATGGACTGACGACATGAGCCGAGCCGCCACCAACCTGCAGATCGATTCCGCCCGCCTCTGGGGCACCATCCACGAAACCGCGCAGTTCGGTGCAACGCCCAAGGGCGGTGTGCGGCGGCTGACCTTGAGCGCCGAAGACAAGCAGGTGCGCGACTGGTTCCGCAAGGCATGCGCGGACGCCGGCCTCGAGGTGCAGGTCGACGCGCTCGGCTCGATGTTCGGGTTGAGGAAAGGACGGGACATGTCGAAGCCGCCGATCGGCGTCGGCTCACATCTCGACACCCAGCCGACCGGCGGCAAATATGACGGCGTGCTCGGCACGCTGGCGGCGCTCGAAATGGTGCGCACGCTGAACGATGCCGGGATCGAGACCGAGCTGCCGATCTGCATCTGCAACTGGACCAATGAGGAAGGCTCGCGCTTTGCGCCGGCGATGATGGCCTCGGCCGCCTATGTCGGCGATTTCACCACAGACGACATCCTAGCGCGCAAGGACGCCGAGGGCGTCACGGTGGCGCAGGCGCTGGACACGATCGGTTATCGCGGCGACGCCCCGGTCGGCCGCCAGAAGTTCACCAGCTTCGTCGAGCTGCATATCGAGCAGGGTCCGATCCTGGAGGCCGAGAACAAGACCATCGGCGTGGTCGATTCCGGCCAGGGCGTGTTGTGGTACGACGGCAAGATCACCGGCTTCGAGAGCCACGCCGGCTCGACCCCGATGCCGCTGCGCCGCGATGCGCTGGCGACGCTGTCCGAGATCGTTCTGGCGATGGAGAGCATCGCGAAGAAGCACGGCCCGAAGGCGGTCGGCACCATCGGCGAGGCCGTGATCGCCGCGCCCTCGCGCAACGTCATCCCCGGCGAGATCACCTTCACGGTGGATTGCCGCAGCGCCGACGCTGGGATCATGGATGCGCTGGATCGCGACCTGCGTGCCGCTGTGAGCGAGATCGCAGCAAAGCGCAAGGTCGAGGTGCAGCTTGATCTCGTCTGGCGCAAGGCGCCGACGCACTTCGATCCGAAGCTGGTCGACGCGGTCGAGAACGCCGCCAAGCAGCTTGGCTATTCGCACCGCCGCATCACCTCGGGCGCCGGCCACGACGCCTGCAACCTCAACACGGTGATGCCGGCAGCAATGGTGTTCGTGCCCTGCAAGGACGGCATCAGCCATAATGAGCTGGAAGATGCCAAGCAGACAGATTGCGCCGCCGGCGCCAACGTCCTGATGCATACGGTGCTGGCGCTCGCCGGCGTCGCGTCCTGATCTTCCTTTCTCCTCATCGGATGGAGGCTTTCGTGCGCGCAGTGTTTGTCGACGCCAATGAATCGCTTGCTGTCATCACGGAACGCCTGGAAAAGCCCGGCGATCCCAGGATGCGGATCAACCGCAACCCGGACATCAAGTCCGAGGACTATCCCGCGGTGCTCGACGGCGCCGAGATCGCGGTGGTCGACCACACCGCGCTGCCGACCGATGTAGCGAAGAAGTGCGCCGGCCTGAAGCACGTCGTGTTCCTCGGCACCGGCGCGCGCAGCTACATGAACCCGGAAGAGCTCGCCGAGCTCGGCATTTCCGTGCACCTGATCAAGGGCTATGGCGACACCGCGGTCGCGGAATCGGCGATCGCGCTAATGTGGTCGTCGGCGCGCGTGATCGCGCAGATGGACCGCGAGATGCGCGCCGGCAACTGGCTGCGCGAGGACGGCATGCAGCTCACCGGCAAGACGCTCGGCCTGGTCGGCTTCGGCGGCATCGCCGCCGAGGTCGCCCGCATCGCGCTCGGCAGCGGCATGAAGGTGATCGCCTGGAACCGGTCGCCCAAGAGCCATCCGGGCGTCGAATTCGTCGATCTCGACACCGTGCTCGCGATCAGCGACGTGGTCTCGATCCATCTGCTGCTGAACGACGAGACCCGCGGCCTGATCACGCGCGACAAGATCGCGAAGATGAAAAAGGGCGTGGTGCTGATCAACACCGCGCGCGGCGCGATCGTCGACGAGCTGGCGATGATCGATGCGCTCAATTCGGGCCACATCCGCCACGCCGGCCTCGACGTCTACAACATCGAGCCGCTGCCGAAGGATCACCCGCTGACCAGGATCCCGAACGTGACGCTGTCGGCGCACTCCGCCTTCCGCACGCCCGAGGCGAGCGAGAATTTGATCCACGCGGCGTGGGAGCACTGCCGAAGGATCGTGAAGGGGTAATTTCACCGTCGTCCCGGCCAAGCCAACGGGTCGGCGCAAAGCGCCGCCCGATGACAAGCTCCGCGCGAGCCGGGACCCATAACCATCACTGCCCATTGTCACGAAGGCTGGGGGCACAGCGAGCCCCAACAACGAGACCCTGTGGTTATGGGTCCCTGCTTTCGCATGGACGACAGTGGCCGTAGGGTGGCTAACCCGCCCTACGCAGATTGCGAAGCAATCAATAACGACGTCGTCCTGGACAAGCGAGCGTAGCGAGCGCGATCCAAGACCCATTACCACCGGCCTGCGTCATCGCGCAGGGCGGTGGTCAGACCCAGCAACACAACAAGCACTCGGGGTAATGGGTCCTGGCTTTCGCCAGGACGACCCCGTGCTTGACGGCGCAGCCTAATCCACCATCTCCGCGACGGCCTTGCCGCATGCCGTGGTGTCGGCATTGCCGCCGAGATCGCGCGTGCGCAGCGTGCGTTCGCCGAGCGTGCGCTCGATCGCGCCGACGATCGCAGCCGCCGCCTGCTTCTCGCCGAGATGCTCCAGCATCATCGCGCCCGACCAGATCATGCCGATCGGGTTGGCAATGCCCTGCCCGGCGATGTCAGGCGCCGAGCCATGGACCGGCTCGAACACCGAGGGGAAGTCGCCTTCCGGATTGATGTTGCCCGACGGCGCGATGCCGATCGTGCCGGTGCAGGCCGGGCCGAGATCGGAGAGGATGTCCCCGAACAGGTTGGAGCCGACCACGACGTCGAACCAGTCCGGATGCAGCACGAAGTTCGCGGTCAGGATGTCGATGTGGTATTTGTCCCACTTCACGCCGGGATATTTCTTGGCCATCGCCTCCACGCGCTCGTCCCAATAGGGCATGGTGATGGAGATGCCGTTCGACTTGGTCGCCGAGGTCAGATGCTTCTTCGGCCGCGACTGCGCCAGATCGAACGCAAATTTCAGGATGCGGTCGACGCCGGTGCGGGTCATCACGGTTTGCTGGGTGACGAATTCGCGGTCGGTGTCCGGGAACATGCGGCCGCCGACGGACGAGTATTCGCCCTCGGTGTTCTCGCGCACCACCCAGAAATCGATGTCGCCGGGCTTGCGGTTCGCCAGCGGCGACGGCACGCCGGGCATCAGCCGCACCGGGCGCAAATTGACGTACTGGTCGAACTCGCGGCGGAATTTTATGAGCGATCCCCACAACGAGATATGGTCGGGTATTTTCGCCGGCCAGCCGACCGCGCCGAAATAGATCGCATCATGCTTGCCGATCTGGTTCTTCCAGTCGGCCGGCATCATCTCGCCGTGCTTCTCGTAATAGTCGTAGGAAGCGAAGTCGAAATGGTCGAACTTCACGTCGACGCCGTGCTTCTTGGCCGCCGCCTCGATGACGCGCAGGCCCTCCGGCATCACTTCCTTGCCGATGCCGTCGCCGGGAATGACCGCAATCCGATACTGCTTCTTTGCGCTGCTCATCGAGAACACCCTTGTGATTTGCCCGGCCGGCAATGCCGCCTATTCTGATGGTCCTGCAATGGACCAAACTTTGCGCGAGCGCAACGCTGCAGTGCAGTGTTGAAGGCGGCGCGACCCTGCCCCACCAAATTCGCCGACACCCACTCCTCATACCAAGCGAGACATCCCATGGATCTGCATCTGCGCGGCAAGCGTGTCCTGATCACCGGCGCCTCCAAGGGCATTGGCGCGGCCGCCGCCGAAGCCTTTGCCGAGGAAGGCGCCAACCTCCTGCTCGCCGCCCGCAACGGCGACCAGCTCAAGGCGCTCGCCGAGCGGCTGCGCTCCGCGCACCAGATATCTGCCGCGACCAGCGTGGTGGATCTGCGCAAGTCCGAGGATCTCGCGCGCCTCGCCGGGGAGGCCGCCGACATCGATATCCTTGTCAACAATGCTGGCGATATCCCCGGCGGCTCGATCGACAAGATCGACGAGGCGACCTGGCGGCATGCGTGGGAGCTCAAGGTGTTCGGTTACGTCAATCTGACGCGCGCGATCTACGCCCAGATGAAGGCGCGCGGCGGAGGCGTGATCGTCAATGACATCGGCGCGGCCGGCGAGAAGTTCGACGCCAATTACATCTGCGGCAGCGCCGGCAATGCCGCGCTGATGGCGTTCACCCGCGCGCTCGGCGGCAAGAGCCTCGCCGACAATATCCGCGTCGTCGGCATCAATCCCGGCCCGGTCGGGACCGACCGCCACGTCACGCTGCTCAAGACCCGCGCCAAGAACCAGTTCGGCGACGAGAACCGCTACAAGGAATTCCAGAAGGGCCTGCCGCTCGGCCGGCCCGCACATGCACGCGAGATCGGCGACCTGATGGCGTTCCTCGCCTCCGACCGCGCGGGCTATACGTCGGGCGTGATCTACACGGTGGATGGCGGGCTGACGTCGGGATGGGGTTAGAAATCGCCCCTTCGCTTGTACCGCCGTCATCCTGAGGAGCCGCGCGTAGCGCGGCGTCTCGAAGGATGGGCCACGGGCTGCGCCATCCTTCGAGGCTCGCCGAAGAGGCTCGCACCTCAGGACGACGCCGTCCGCTCGAACAGCTGCCGGATCAGCGTCGTGATGCGGCCCTGCGGCGCCAGCATCTGGTTCATGATAGAGAAATGATCGGCGCCGGCGATCTCCTCATAGGTCACCGGCAAGCCGTAGCGGGCGCGATGGCCGGCGAAATCGGCGGTCTGCTTGCGCAGCAGCGGCAATTCGGCGCTGCCGACTACCAGCGACAGCGGCTTTGCCGTGCCGCCCTCCGCCATCATCGGCGAGTTGCGCCGCGACGCCGCTTCGTCGAGCCTCAGCTTTTCGTTGAGGTAGGAATGCCTGATCGGCTCGAGGTCGTAGATGCCCGAGATCGCCATGCCGGCCCGGACATGGCCGTTCGACAGCGCCATCGATGTCAGATGTCCGCCGGCCGACCAGCCCGACACCACGATGCCCTCGGCAGCGGCCCCGAGCGCGGGCAACTGCCCGGCCAGAAAGTCGATGCCGGCATGGATCTCGGCGACGATGTCGTCGAGCGTCGCATCCGGCGCCAGCGTATAGCCGATCAGCGCGACATTGATGCCGTGGACCATCGGCCCCTCGGCGAAGGTCGTGAACACTTCCTTGGCACGGGTCTGCCAATAGCCGCCGTGGATGAACAGCAGCGTCGGCGCGCCGTCGCGAACTTTCAGGAAGTCGATCCGGTTGCGCTCGCGCGAGCCGTATCTGAGGTCGAGACGGCCGGCGTGCTTTTGCCGCAGTGCCGCCGAGCGTTGCTCCCAGCCGGCGGCGATCTCGGCGCTGCCCTTGACGGCAACGCCGTTGTTCAAGCCGAGGTCACGCTCCTGCTGGCTCATCGCGCGCCAGTCCAGCGCGGAAAACAACGCTGCCATCCCTGTCCCTTCGGTTCTCGTCGCATTGCCACGACGGCAGGAAATGTTCTACAGCACAAGCAAACAGAAGGCATAGGAGCAACGGCGCATGGCTGATCAGGGCTTGGTGAAGGAAACGGCGTGTGCCGTCGTCGAGAAGCTGAAGGCCGGTGACGTTACGCCGCTCGATCTGCTCGACGTGCTGGAGACGCGCATCGCCGAGGTGGACGGCAAGGTCAACGCACTGCCGACGCTGTGCTTCGACCGCGCCCGCACCCACGCCAAGGCCCTGATGCAGAAACCGGTCAGCGAGCGCGGCCTGCTCGCGGGCCTTCCGGTTCCGATCAAGGACCTCACCGCCGTCTCCGGCGTGCTGACCACGCTGGGCTCGCCGATCTTCAAGGACAACGTCCCGGCGAAGTCGGACATCCTGGTCGAGCGTCTCGAAGAGAATGGCGGCGTGATCTACGCCAAGTCGAACACGCCGGAATTCGGCGCCGGCGCCAACACCTTCAACGAGGTGTTCGGCCCGACCCGCAATCCCTGGGACACATCGCGCTCGGCCGCCGGCTCCTCCGGCGGCGCCGCGGCGGCACTTGCGAGCGGCACCGCGTGGCTGGCGCACGGCTCCGACATGGGCGGCAGCCTGCGCAACCCGGCGAGCTTCTGCGGCATCGTCGGCCTCCGGCCGTCGATCGGCCGCGTCGCGCAGACGCCGAAATTCGGCGTCGACCGCACGCTCGGCCAGCAGGGACCGATGGCACGCAATGTCGAGGACCTCGCGCTGCTGCTCGACGCGATGAGCGGCGAGCATGCCGCCGATCCGCTGTCGCTGCCCGCACTCCCGACGTCGTTCCTGTCGGCGGCGCGGTCAGGCAGCAGGCCGAAGCGCATCGCCTATTCGCCCGATCTCGGCATCACGCCGGTCGATCCCGAGGTCAAGGCGGTGACCCGCAAGGCGGCGGAGCGGTTCGCGGCAGCCGGTGCGATCGTCGAGGAGGCGCATCCCGATTTCAGCGAAGCCCATGAATGCTTCCACGTGCTGCGCGCGTTCGATTTCGCAATCAGCAAGGCCGAACTGCTGCGCACCAAACGCGATCTGCTGAAGCCCGAGGTGATCTGGAACATCGAGGAAGGGTTGAAGCTCACGGTCGAGAAGCTCGAACGCGCCGAGGCGCAGCGCGTCGCGATGACGGCGCGTACGCTCGAATTCTTCGACAAGTACGACCTGCTGCTGGCGCCCGCGACCATCGTGGCGCCGTTCCCGGTCGAGAACCGCTATGTCGCCGAATGCGACGGCAAGAAGTTCGACAACTACGTCGAATGGCTCGGCATCGTCTACGCGATCACGCTGGCCTGCTGCCCGGCGCTGTCGCTGCCCTGCGGCTTCACCGGCTCGGGCCTGCCGGTCGGCCTGCAGATGGTCGCAAAGCCGCGCGCCGAGGCGCAGCTGCTGGCCGGCGCGAAAGTGCTGGAGGACATTCTGGGCGTGCGCGGCACCACGCCGATCGATCCGCGGCCGCCGCGATCCTGACCCTTATGGTGGAGAGGCGGGCGATACCCTCCACTTCGTCATTGCGAGCGAAGCGAAGCAATCTGTCACCGAGCGCGCAGAACGATGGATTGCTTCGTCGCTTCAGCGCAAAATTGCTCTGCAATTTTGTCGCGAGCTCCTCGCAATGACGGGGCTATCTATCTCTATGGCACGAAGGATAGGCTGCAGACGATCTGCCCTACGCCTTATCCTCCGTCGCCTGCAGCGCCACAGTGAGTGCCGCCTTGGTCTGCTCGACGATTTCGTCCAGCAACTCCTCGCGGCTGATCTGCGCGGACTCGCCGGTCAGCAGGCCCTGCTCGGCGAGCATCACGATGCCGTGCAGCCCGGCCCAGATCTTCAGCGCCTGCCGCTCGCGCAAGAGCCCGACCGCCGGCGCCTCGAACGACTCGATCAGCAGTGCCAGCGTTTCCATCGCCGCGGTGTGCAGCTCGCTGCCCTTGGGCGCGCAGGCCATGGTGCGCGACGCGAACATCAGCCGGTAGATGCCGTGGCGCTCGAGCCCGAAGGCGAGCGCGGCCTGGGCAAAGCGCGACAGCTTCGAGCCCTTGCTCGACTGCTCGATCGCCTCGCGCATGATCACGTTGAACTGCCGGAATGCTTCCGCGGTCACCGCCTCCAGCAGCGCCTCGCGGTCGGCGAAATGCCGGTACGGCGCCGGCTGCGAGACGCCGAGCTGCTTGGCCAGCGCCTTGATGCTGATCGCCTCGGGACCACCGAGCTCGACCTCGCGTAACGCGGCCTGGATCAGGGCTTCGCGGAGGTCGCCATGGTGGTAGGTTTTGAACGGCTTACGAACGATTTGTCCCATTGCGGCTATGATCGCTGAATTTTCGCTTGACGCGCAAGCGCGACGATAATGTAATATACTATAACTTGGCGATCCGGTTAAGAGGGCCGGCCGCCCAAGCAAGCCAAGAGCTTGCCTAAACAAGAATTTGCCTAAACAAGGCTTGCATAAACCGGAATGAGGAACCCGGCGCAACCCACAATGCGCCAGAGCCGAGGGAGGTGCTTGCATGTCCAAGCTCAGAATCCGCATCGACCAGGACAAGTGCCAGGGTCACGCCCGCTGCAAATCACTCGCCCCCGAACTGTTCGAGCTCGACGAATACGGCAACGCCCATGAGGTCGGCGACGGGACGGTCCCGGCCGGGCTCGAGGACAAGGCCTGGCTCGCGCAGACCAATTGCCCGGAAATCGCGATCGAAGTCACCGAGGAATGACGGCCAGCCGGGGACGGCCGTGCGCCGCCCGTTGAGCCAACCAGCGTTTGATCGAACGAGAAGGAAACGAGCTGATGTCCGATTCCCCGTCCGCAAGCTATCTGCCCGAACATCCCCGGGTCTCCGACTGGGTCCATGATTTCGACCATACCGATCCGGTCTGGACCGACGACCCGTTCCCGATCTGGGAGACGCTGCGCGCGGCTTCGCCCGTCGTGCATACCGAGCGCTTCCTCGGCTGCTACATGCCGACCACCTATCAGGCGGTGAAGGAGATCGCCTACGACACCGAGCACTTCTCCTCGCGCCGCGTCATCGTGCGCGACATCCGCCCCGAGATCACCGCTCGCGCGCCGCCGATCACCTCCGATCCGCCGGAGCACAAGCCCGCCAAGCAGGTGCTGCTGCCGCCGTTCACGCCGGACGCGATGAAGCGGCTGGAGCCGCGGGTGCGCGCGATCTGCAACGAGCTGATCGACGAATTCATCGCCGATGGCCATTGCGACGCCGCCGCGCGCTACACCAAGCACATCCCGGTGCGCGCCATCGCCCATATGCTGGGAATTCCCGAGAAGGACGGCGACCTGTTCATCAAATGGATCCACCAGATCCTCGAGCTCGGCATCAAGAACGAAGACGAGCTGATGAACGGCGTGCGCGAGATGACCGGCTACTTCGTGGCCCATCTCGAGCAGCGCAAGCTCGAGCCGGGCGACGATCTGATCTCGCAGCTGCTGCGGGCCAAGGGCCCCGGCGGCCAGCCGCTCACCGACGAGCATGTGCTCGGCTCGCTGCGGCTGCTCTTGATCGCCGGCATCGACACCACCTGGAGCGCGATCGGCTCCTCGCTCTGGCACCTCGCCAAGACGCCGGCCGATCGCGAGCGCCTGATTGCGGAGCCGGCGCTGATCCCGACCGCGATCGAGGAATTCCTGCGCGCGTATTCGCCGGTGACGATGGCGCGCGAGGTGATGAAGGAGACCACGATCTCCGGCTGCCCTGTGAAGGCAGGCAACATGGTGCTGCTGTCCTTCCCCGCCGCCAATCGCGATCCCGCCATGTTCCCCGATGCCGACAAGGTGGTGATCGACCGCAAGGAGAACCGCCACGCCGCCTTCGGCCTCGGCATCCACCGCTGCGTCGGTTCCAACCTTGCGCGGATGGAGATGCAGGTCGCGATCGAGGAATGGCTGAAGCGAATCCCTGATTTCCGGCTCGATCCGGCCGGCAAGGTCACCTGGTCGGAAGGCACGGTGCGCGGCCCGCGTCAACTGCCCGTTCTGTTCGGCAGCAACGCCTGAGGAACCCGACAGCGGTTACATCGCGTCACCCAATGAGGTAGCTTGCCCCGGAATCGAACCGACGAGTCCGGGAGCAATGCCATGACCCAACAAACCGCTCAGCCCGCGAGCGATCATCTCGACATCCACGATGTCGAGCGGCGGGTGAAGGCGATCTTCATCGGCTCGGTCGGCAATCTCGTCGAGTGGTACGATTTTTACGCCTACACGGCGTTTGCGCTGTATTTCGCGCCGGCGTTCTTCCCGCACAGCGACCCGGTGGTGCAGCAGCTCAATGCGGCCGTGCTGTTTGCCGCGACCTTCCTCATGCGCCCGCTCGGCGGCTGGCTGTTCGGCTTCATCGCCGACCGCTATGGCCGGCGGCTGTCATTAACCCTCTCGGTGGTCTGCATGTGCTTCGGCTCGCTGATCATCGCGGTGACGCCGACCTATGCCTCGATCGGCATCGCGGCCCCGGCGATCCTGGCGCTGGCCCGCGTGATCGAGGGCCTGAGCCTCGGCGGCGAATATGGCGCCAGCGCCACCTATCTCAGCGAGGTCGCCGATCCCAAGCACCGCGGCTTCTATTCCAGTTTCCAGTACGTCACGCTGATCGGCGGCCAGCTCACCGCGATCATCGTGCTGCTGTTGCTGCAAAAGGTGTTCCTGACGCCCGACGAGCTGAAGGCCTGGGGCTGGCGGATTCCGTTCGTGATCGGCGCCATGCTCGCGATCGTCGCGGCGGTGATGCGCCGCAGCCTGCATGAGACCGAGGCCTTCGAGGAGGCCAAGAAGGTTTCCAAACCGACCGGCTCGATCGTCGGCTTGTTGAACTATCCGCGCGAATTGCTGCTGGTGGTCGGCCTCACCGCCGGCGGCACCGCGGCGTTCTATACCTTCACCACCTACATGCAGACCTTCGTGAAGCTGTCGGTCGGCCTCACCGAGGACCAGACCACCTTCGTGATCTTCGGCTCGCTGATCTTCGCGACCATCCTGCAACCGATCTATGGCGGGCTCTCCGATAAGATCGGCCGCAAGCCGCTGCTGATCTTCTTCGGCATCGCCGGCACGCTCGGCACGATCCCGATCCTGACCGCGCTGAAGGATACCAAGTCGCCGTTCATGGCCTTCCTTCTGATCTGCGGCGCCTGGATCTTCGTCGCCGGCTACACCTCGATCAACGCGATCGTGAAGGCCGAGCTGTTTCCAACCAACGTCCGCGCGCTCGGCGTCGGCCTGCCCTACGCCATCACGGTGTCGATCTTCGGCGGCACCGCGCCGGCGGTCGCGCTCTATTTCAAGAGCATCGGGCATGAGGACTGGTTCTACTACTATCTCAGCGGCATGATCTTCCTGTCGCTGCTGATCTATTCGACGATGCGCGATACCAAGCGCGACTCCGCGATGCACCGCCACGAATGATCGCACGACGCCATGACCGACGATAACGAACCGCCCGAGAGCAAGCTGACGCGCAGCAAGCAGCGCTGGGCACGCGAAGGCAAATTCCTCACCGGCAAGGTCGCCCGGCCGGAGGAGCAGCGCCTGCCGCCGGGCCAGCATCTGACGGCGGATTGGCCGGTGCTCGATCTCGGGCTGATGCCGAACATCTCCCAGGAGCGCTGGCGGCTCGACGTCTACGGCGCGGTCGAGCAGACCATCTACTGGACCTGGCAGCAGTTCATGGCGCAGCCGTAAACGCAATTCGTCTCCGACATCCACTGCGTCACGACCTGGTCGCGCTACGACAACCAGTGGGAAGGGCTCGCCACAAGCGACCTGCTCGCCGCCTGCCAGCCGCGCGAGGACGCGCGCTTCGTCGCGCTGCATTCCTATGACGGCTATACGACCAACCTGCCGCTCGAAGACTTTGCCGCCGAGGACGCCCTGCTCGCCCATAGCTGGTCGGGCAAGCCGCTGGAGCAGGAGCATGGCGGCCCGGTGCGGCTCGTGGTGCCCCACCTCTATTTCTGGAAGAGCGCGAAGTGGCTGCAGCGCATCGAATTCCTCACCGAGGACGCGCCCGGCTTCTGGGAGGTGCGCGGTTATCACAATCGCGGTGATCCCTGGGCCGAACAGCGCTATTCTGGCGACTGACACACCAACAGAATGATGGAGCCTGCCCGTGCCGCACGAACGCTTTCAATTCACCGGTGTTGGCGGCCATCAGCTGGCCGCCGCGCTTGACACGCCCGACGGGCCGATCAAGGCCTATGCGCTGTTCGCGCACTGCTTCACCTGCGGCAAGGACGTGCTGGCCGCAAAGCGCATCGCGGTCGCGCTCGCGGCCAAGGGCATCGCCACGCTGCGCTTCGACTTCACCGGTCTGGGCTCCAGCGAGGGCGAGTTCGCCAACTCGACCTTCTCGTCGAACGTCGCCGATCTCGTCCGCGCCGCCGACCATCTGCGCGAGATGCGCACAGCACCCGCGATCCTGATCGGCCACAGCCTGGGCGGCGCCGCGATCCTCGCCGCCGCGGGTCAAATCCCCGAAGCCAAGGCGGTCGCGACCATCGCCGCGCCGTCAGATCCCGTCCATGTCACGCATTTCTTCAGGGACCGGATCGAGGACATTCGCACGCAGGGCGAAGGCGAAGTCTCGCTCGCGGGCCGCCCGTTCCGCATCAAGCGCGAATTCCTCGACGACGTCGCCGAGCAGAAGTTGATGGCGCAGGTGAAGCAGCTGCACAAGGCGCTGCTGATCATGCATTCGCCGACCGACGACACCGTCGGCATCGACAACGCCACGCATATCTTCAGCGCCGCCAGGCACCCCAAGAGCTTCGTCTCGCTGGCCGAGGCCGACCATCTCTTGAGCGGCAAACAGGATGCCGCCTACGTCGCCGACGTGATCGGCGCCTGGGCCGAACGCTATATCGATATCGCGCCGCAACCGGCGGCAGATACCGGCAGTGCGCCGCGCAATGTCGTGGTACAGGAGACCCGCGCCGGCAAGTTTCAGCAGATTGTCACGGCAGGCCCGCATCGCATGCTGGCCGACGAGCCGGTCGCGGTCGGCGGCCAGGATTCCGGCCCCGGGCCGTACGACTTCGTGCTGGCCGGGCTAGGCGCCTGCACCTCGATGACGATGCGGATGTATGCCGACCGCAAGTCGCTGCCGCTCGATCGCGTCACCGTAACGCTGACGCACAGCAAGATCTACGCGAAGGATTGCGAGGAGTGCGAGACGCGCGAAGGCATGCTCGACCAGATCGACCGCGTCATCAGGATCGAGGGCGAACTCGACGCCGACCAGCGCAAGCGGCTGATGGAGATCGCCGATAAGTGCCCGGTGCACAAGACGCTGACGTCGGAGGTACGGATCGTCACCAAGGCCGCGGAGTAAGCCTGCGACACAGCGAGACGGGCCGCGCCGTAGCAGCATCTGGGCGGCGTCCCTCTCCCGCACGGGGGCCGTCGCAGGGGCGTGCTGAAAAATATCGAAAACAACCCCATGCAAAGGTGCCGGCGGCCGCCGGCGCTCGAAGGTAACGTCGGGCAACTCAGGGATATTCTTCCATTATTCCGAAATCGTGCGAACGCCCCTCTATCCACGCGTCGCGCGCTTGCCGGTCAGGCAGTTCGCCATGATCCGCACCGCGGCGCCGATCTCGTTCTCGCGCCAGGCGGCGAAGCCGAGCAACAGGCCGTGGTCGCGCGGCCGCTCCAGCGCGAGGCTCGACAGTGCGCGCACCTCGACGCCGGCGACCACCAGGCGCGTCACAGCATCCCGGTCCGCACGGCCATCCTTGAAACGGGCAATCAGCTGCATGCCGCCCGGCGGCACCTCGGCGGTGAGCACCTCGCCGAGCTGCCGCGCCAGCGCCGCCGCGAGGTGGTCGCGGCGCGCGCGATAGATCCGCCGCATCCGCCTGACATGCGCCAGGAAATACCCGTCGGCCATGAAGCCGGCCAGCGCCTCCTGGACATGCACGGAGGCGATCAGCCCGAGATGGCGTTGCGCGATCTCCATCGTCCGCGCCAGTGATGGCGGCACCACCAGATAGCCGATGCGGATATCGGCGGTCATCGCCTTGGCGAAGGTGCCGAGATAGAGCACGCGTCCCTCGCGATCGAGCCCCTGCAGCGCCGGCATCGGGCGGCTGTCATAGTGAAACTCGCCGTCGTAATCGTCCTCGACGATCCAGGTCTTGCCGGGCTCGGCGGAAGCCAACAGCTCGGTGCGGCGCGCGACCGGCATCACGCGCCCTGTGGGGTGCTGATGTGACGGCGTCGCGAAGATGAGCTTCGGCGCGCGCGTCGCGCGCATCCGCATCATGCCCCATTGATCGAGCCTGGCACCGACGACGTTTGCACCGGCGGCACGAAACGCCGCCGCCGCACCGGGATAGCCGGGATCCTCGGTCCAGACCGCATCGCCGGCGACGATGGCGGTCGCGGCGATCAACGTCAGCGCCGCCTGCGCCGTCGGCAGCATCAGGATCTGATCGGCCTCGGCGCGCACGCCGCGGCTGACTTCGAGATAATCGCGCAAGGCTTCGCGCAGGCTCGGCCGGTTGACCACGGTCTGGTCATTGAGGCGGCGGCGCAATGCGCTGCGACGCAGGCAGCGCGCCCAGATCTCGTGCGGAAACTCCCGTGCATCCGCAAGCCCGGGACGCAGCGGCCGGAAATCGGCCTGGTAGGACAGCGGCCAATCCGTATCGGAGAGCTGCAACGCCCAAGGCGACAGCAGCGGCTTGCGGGCGGCATCACGGCGTGGCGCGGGCAGAGCCTTGGCGAAGCGCGCCTCGATATCGTCGGTCACAACCGGCCGCCGCCGCGCCGCGACCCGCAGATACCCTTCGGCGACGAGCTGCTCATAGGCATGCGTCACGGTGTTGCGCGCCACGTCGAGCTCGGCCGCAAGGCTGCGGCTCGATGGCAGCATGGCGCCGCTCCTGATCCGGCCGCTCGCCATCAGCTCGCGCAGCTGCTGGGTCAACTGCGCGGCCAGCCCGGCATCGTCCGATCGCTTCAGCGCGAGCAATTCGGCGAGGATCAATCTGGCTCCACTGTTCTACCAAATCTGGCTCTTTCGAGAGAGCCAGCATGATCCTATTCACAAGCGGTATTGCCTGCAAGGATCCTGCCGTGAACCAGTCACTCTCCCCCGCCAAGGCCGCCGCCCTGTTCATCGTCGTGGTGCTGGCCTGGGGCATCAACTGGTCGGTCACGAAATCGCTGGTCGAGGCGGTGCCGCCGCTGTGGACCGCATCGATCCGCAGCTGGGTCGCCCTGATCGCGCTGCTGGTGATCCTGCGCGCCAGCGGCAATTTGATCATTCCGCGGATCGCCGATGTCCCGGTCGTGCTCAGCGTGGCGCTGCTGCACATGACGTTTTTCTCGACGCTGGTCGCCGCCGGCCTGCGCTATCTCCCGGCCAGCAAGGGCGTCGTGCTCGGCTACACCACGCCGCTCTGGGTCGCGCTTGCCGCGGCCGCCGCGCGCACCGAACGGCTCGGGACGCTCAAGCTTGTCGGCGTCGCGCTGGGACTCGCCGGGCTCGGCGTGATCCTCAACCCGGCGTCGCTGGACTGGAGCAATCTGCATGTCCTCGCCGGCGCCGGCATGATCATCATCGCCGCGATCTGCTGGGCCGCGAACATCATCTATATCCGCTCGCACCGCTGGATCGCGACGCCGCTGCAATTGCTGCTGTGGCAGGTGCTGGTCGCGACGCTGGTGCTGACGATGTCGGCGCTCGTCACCGAAGGCGTGCCCGAGGTGAAATGGTCGCCACACCTCCTGCTGCTGTTCCTCTATTCCGGCTTCATCGGTACGGCGTTGGCCTATTGGGCGATGTCCATGGTCAACAAGAGCCTGCCGGCACTGACCACCTCGCTCGGCACCACGGCGACGCCGATCGTCGGTATCGTGACCGCAGCCCTCTTGCTCGGCGAGCCGATCGATCTCTCGCTGGCGATTGCCGCGGCCCTGATCGTCGGTGGGATCGCGCTGAGCTCGCTCGCGGATGCGCCGTCGCGTGCGTAATTAGGACCTGTGCTCATAGATTCGTCACGTCCGCTTCGGTCTCGGAAGCTGACGTCGAAACCGACGCGCTGCATGTCGGCCTTGGGCCACAAGCGGTCCTCAACAGGACGAATGTCGCGCAGCCGGCTTCCCTTTGTAAGCCATTTCACACAGTAGCGAAGCGCCGCCCATTATGATTACTTGAGGGACTGCCCCCAAAACGGGAGGTCGAGATGCCAACGTCATCTCACCTTTTGCGATGGTCGACCGAGATGCTGCCGGAGCGCGTGCGGTTCTCCACGTTCCGTGAGGAGTTTGCGCGGCTGAACCTCGCGTTGGACGTGATAGACCACAGCGGTGGCCGCCCACGTATCGACGTCACCTGCTTGTCGCTCGGTGCGGTTGGCGTTTGTAGCCTTGTCACGACGCCGGTGGCGTTTATTCGTCACAAACACCACCTCAAGGATAGCCGTGAGCAATTCGGACTGAACCTCGTCGAGGCTGGACCGGTCCAATTTGCAAATGCTGGCCAAGAGTATGGCTATGACGTCGGCTCCGCTTGTTTGGTCGATCGGGGAAGGACGCTGCGAGTATTTGGGCCGCGTGGGGGGAGCGTCAAATTCGTAACCGTGCAGGCTGCCGCCCTTAGGTCTCTGGTGGCCAACCCGGAAGACCTATCAGGTCGGCCAGTGCGTTCCGGACCGGCGCTGAGACTTCTCAACCGCTACCTGCGGTCGCTCGCATCCTTCAAAGAACCTCCGTCATCAGAGCTAGCCGCCACCGTCGGCGTACATCTCCTCGATCTTGTCGCCGCGACGCTCGGGCCGACCGACCAAGCAACAGACATCATTACGGAGCGCGGTGTGAAGGCAGCAAGGCTGCAGGCGATCCTAGCGGAAGTCGCGAGACGCTACAGCGATCCCAATTTCGATTTGAACAAGGTCGCTGGGGCGATCGGCATGTCGCGGCGATACGTGCAAAAATTGCTCGAGGAGGGGACCGGAAAGTCTTTCACCGAGCATCTTGCAGGACGCCGGCTCGAGCGTGCCTTCGCGATGTTGACTGACCCGCACCACCTGCATTTGGCCATCATCGACATCGCGTATGCAGTCGGCTTTGGTGACGTTTCTAATTTCAATCGCACGTTCCGCCGGCACTTCGGCGAGACGCCCTCAGGTGTGCGCGCCGCATCGACCATGCGGGAGCAGAAGTGATCCTGCGGCTCCTTACCAGTGCGCCGACGATGCCGCAGAATGCGAGTATTTGCGGGCTTCGCGAACACCCTTTCCTTAACATCATCGCCAAGAGGCGCATACCGACATCGCAGGGAATGAGCGCTAGACATGCAGACCGTCAGCTTAGGGCTAGCAGGCAACATCGAAATGAATTAGGCCGCCAACTGAGGCGGCCTAGTCAAGGAACCAAAGTTGGTGGTCACTTCTCAACTTCCACGATGTATCGCCGTATCGTTTTCGCGGTTTTCGCGCCCTCAGGTGCAAGGTCCTTCCAGACCTTGGACTGGAAAAATGCTATGGCGGCATCTGCGCTATCCCACTCGGTCATGGCCACACTGATTGGAGCAGGCCCGCCCTCCGCGTGGAAAACTCTGCCTTTCAAAGTCCCCATTGAGCGGCCACCGGCCTCGGCCAGTGCCCTTCTCGCTGCCTCGATATAAGCGGGCGAAACAGTTGCACCAGCAATTGGTTCGATCTCACCGATACTGTAGGCCTTCAGCTTGGTTTGAGCGTGCAAACCTTGGAACGCGAACCCGCCGATTGCGATGCCGCTGAGCAGTGACAATGCCATCAAGTATTGAGTTCTCATGATTTCCTCCAGCTTGCCGATAACCGGCCGGGCGAGAGTAGGGTGAGAGGCAGCCGCACTCAACTTCGATAAAAGCGCGAGGGACTTCCGGTTACCCTCGAAGAGCCAACCTCTCGGGAGTCATGCAGACCATCAGCTTAGGGCCATCCCGGACTCATGCGTGCGATGACCATCCTACTCGATCACCTCGTCGGCATTGGCAGGCAACGCACGAGAATGATGAGCCGGAGCACGCTGCGGTGGTGAGATTGAATGCAAAGACATCTCAACGTATTGGCTCGATCCATTGGGCGCGCGACGGCCCCGGCTCAAAGGGATCACCGAAGTACTGGGTTTCACGAACGACCTTCCCGCCTCTGAATTCCATGATGCTCACCGTGTAAGATGGCAAGCCGTCGTATGTAAGGACAAATTCAGTAACCCAAAGGTCGGCAGCGCCGAGTATGCGTCGCACCGTAAAGCGCTTCTTGTTCGGCTGCGCAAAACGAGACGCTTGAATATTGCGTCGACCGCGGATTCTCTCCCCGGATTGAGGGTACTCAAGCACGGCATCATCACGGTAAATCTCATGCTCCGCCTCGAAGTCATTTGCATCTGAGGCTGCCCAGTGATGATCCAAAGCCGCTCGAATGGTTTGATCTTCATTCATTCTCTTCCCTCGCGTCGCAATGCTGCATATTATCTCCAAAACGGAGCATCGGCACGAACGGAATGTCTGCTGAGGGGCCATAAGCCGCCGATAACTACCGAACCGGGCAACTTCCGCTTTATGACGGGAAGCCGACGGTTATGAGTACACGCCTAGGCCGTCGCAAGCGGCCTGACCCGCAAGCTCCCGCGCAGGCCGGCGCCGGTGCCGAGCATGATGCCGGCGATCGCGATGAGGGACGACAGCGAGAGCGTCGACAGCCCAGTCAGCCCCTGCCCGACCGAGCAGCCGAACGCCATCACGCCGCCCGCGCCCATCAACGCGGCGCCGCTCGCCGAGCGCAGCATATGCTGCGGCGACCGGTAGCCTTCGAGCTGGAAGCGCCCGGTGGCGATGGCCGTGATCAGGCTGCCGGCGAACACGCCGAACACGGTGACGATGCCGAAATTGAGCGTCGAGCCGGTCGACAGCATGACGTATTGCAGGGCGTCGGCGATCGGCGCGATGAAGGTCAGCGACGTCACCGGCACCGGATTGAAATCATCGGCGCCGAGATAGCCGGTCGCGTACCAGCCCCCCGCCACCAGCAGGCCGACGATCAGGCCGGCCGCGATCTGGCCCGGTGACTTGCGGAATGGCGCATGGGCAAAGGCGAAAATAATCAAGAGGGCTGCGAGAACCGAGGCCGCCACCATCCGCGCCGGCACCGCGCCGAGGCCGATGTCCGCCAATAGCGCCGGCACCGAATTGGCTGACACTGTGGCCTGTGACGCCTGCACCATCGCGATCCGCGCCGGGGCGATCAGGCCCTTCAGCGTCATCTCGGCGAAAATGCCGAGCACGATCACGACCACGAAGGAGCGCAGATTGCCGCGCCCGAGCAGCACCAGCGCCCGCGAGCCGCAGCCATTCGACAGCACCATGCCGTAGCCGAACAGGAGCCCGCCGAGGAACATCACCGGCGCCGAGAAGGACGGTTGCAGATAGATCGACTTGCCGAGATCGACGAGGCCTGCCGCCGCCAACAGCTGCGAGGCCGCGATCGCGACGCCCATCGCCAGCGCATAGGTGCGCGCCAGGCGGCCGTCGCCCTCCGCCCACCAGCCGCGCAGGCCGCTCATCATGCAGAAGCCGCTGAGCAGCGCGACCGAGCCATAGATGAGGCCGATGGTCAGGGCGGCAATGATGACGATCGTGGCGGGGTCCATAATAGTCCTTCAATTACGTTCGTCATTGCGAGCCAACCGGTCGGCGCGTAGCGCCGCCGGATGACAGGCTCCGCGAAGCAATCCATACTATCACGCTGGAGAGAAATGGATTGCTTCGTCGCTTCGCTCCTCGCAATGACGGTGAACTAGGGTCGCAAAATCACGCGGTCGCGCGACGAGCCTGCCACGGCAACAAACGCCGCCTTGGCCTGTTCCAGCGGGTAGATCGCGCTCGGCTTGATCGGGAATGGCTTCAGATGTCCGCCGGCAAAGCCCGGCGCGAGCTCGCGCAACACCTCGCCGGTCGCAACCGACGACAGCGCAAGCGTGTCGATGCCGACATAGGTGTGCTGGCCGCGGTAGAATTCGAGGATGTTGAACTGCACGATGCGGTCGACCGCCGCGATCAGGATCTGGCGGCCGCGCAGCGCCAGCGACTTGTGCGCGGCCTGGAAATAGGGATCGCCGACCGTGTTGTAGACGATGTTGGCGCCCTTGCCGCCGGTCAGCTCGCGCACGCGAGCGGCGACGTCGGTGGTCGAGGCGTCGATCACCTCGACCGGCGAATTGCTGTGGCCTTCATAGGGCTCGCTCTTGCGCACCACGCCGATCACGCGCGCGCCGTGCCAGCTCGCGATCTGCACCGCGGCCTGCCCGACCTTGCCGTTGACGCCCATCACGAGCACGGTCTCGCCCGCCTTCGGCAGGCCGGCGCGGCGCAGGCCCTCCATCGCGGTGACGAAGGGCACGCCGATCCCGGCGGCTTCGTCCCAGGAAATGCCCGCGGGTTTTTCCACCACGGCATCGCGCTCGACCACCAGATGCGTGGCATGGGTGCCGTCGCGGCGGATGCCGAGGTCGCCGGACGAGCCGAACACCTCACGCCCGATGAATTCAGCGGGACCATCGATTACGACACCGGCGTAGTCGCGGCCCGGGGTACGCGGGAATATGGCATAGGGCATCAGCCCGGTCGCGGCCTTGACGTCGGACGGATTGACCGCGGCGGCCCTCACCTCGATGAGCAGATCGTCCGCCGCGCGCGACAACGCAAGGGTCTCGACCGCTGGCGCCACCGCCGCCGCGTTCTCCGCCTTCGTCAGCAGGCGGACGCAGCGCGCGTCGACAGGATGACGGTTTGCTTGCGGGGCCGGCGGCATCAGCGTTCCAGTCTCGGTCATGGAGCGCGCCGCAAGGCACGCGGATGGTGGCGGCCGGATGGCCTCGGGCCATGACTAATCGACTGACCGATCAATTCAAGGGGCTTGTTGCGGCCGGCCGAGTCAGAGCTTCGGCGGCGGGGCCGTGCCCAGGATCGCCTCGATCGACAGGCCGAGCCCGAGCAGCCTTGCATCGCTGCCGACCGGACCGTCGAGCTCGAGCCCAACCGGCAGGCCATCGGACGTCATGCCGGCATAGAGCGACAGCCCGGGAAGGCCAGCATTGCTGCCGGGATCGGTGTTGCGGATCAAGGTGCCGAAGGTCGGCACCTGGGCGCCGCCATTGACCGACATCTCGCCGGATCCGTTGTTTTCGTCGATGACCGGTGCAGGCGCGATCGTGGTCGGAAACAGGATCGCATCCAGCCCGTTGTCCCTGATGTAGGTGGCATAGATCGCCTGCAGCACCGGCCGCTGCACTTTGATTGCATCATCATAGGCGGCACCGAAGGCGTCCGTAGTGATGGCACCGAATGCGCCGACGACATCAGGACTGGCGACGCCGGCCGCGATGTCGGACAGCGTGATCCCTTCAATCCCGGAGGCGGCGAGCCAGGCCGGGATATCGGCGATCGGCTCGTGCAACGCGACCACAAACGACACCTTGCCGTTCTGCTCAAACAGATCGGGCATGTCGACATCGACCAGCACCGCGCCGGCCGCCGAGAGCCGGGCGCAGGCTGCGCGGGCGACGGCTTCGACATCGCGATCGAGGCCGCTCCAGAAACAGGCGGGAATGCCGAGACGCACGCCGCGTAGCGGGATGCTCGTTGCCAGCGGCGTGCCTGTCATCACGGCATCGAGCAGCGCGACATCGGCGACGGTGCGTCCCATCGGGCCGACGGTGTCGCGGGTATGGCTGATCGGAACCACCTGGTTGTCGTCGTGATAACGCCGCTCGGCGCCGCCATCGCCGACTGAAGGCCGAAGGCCCACGGTCCCGGTCAACGCCGCGGGCACGCGGGTCGAGCCGCCGGTGTCCGATCCGAGGCCACAGGTGGCGATGCGCGCGGCGATCGCCGCCGACGTTCCGCCGGACGACCCGCCCGGGATCCGGCTGGTGTCGTATGGATTCCGCACCGGTCCTGCGAACGGTGCGAGATTGGTACTGGTGATGCCGAAGGCAAGCTCGTGCAGATTGGTCTTGCCGATGACGACGGCACCCGCATCGAGCAGCTTTTGCAGCGACGGCGCATTGCGCGCAGGCCGCGCGTGTTGCAGCGCCGGCGTGCCGCCCGATGTCGGCAGTTCTGATGTGTTGATATTGTCCTTCACGACGATCGGAAGCCCGGCCAGCACGCCGGTCCGCGTGCCGGCATCGACCTCGCGCGCCGCGGCCAGCGCGCCGTCGCGGTTCAGCACGATGAAGGCGTTGAGGTGCTTGAGCCGCTCCGCACGATCGAGCGCGGCCTCGACGACACTGACCGCCGTTACCTTGCCGGCGCGGATATCGGCCAGGATCTCCGCAGCGGTCGTTTCATTGGTATCGGCCATACCCTGCGCCCTGTTGAATTGCAGGGATTAGGCTATTCTTTCGGCCGCTTGTCGTAAACACGTTTCGCCTTGCCGAGCGAACGCTCCAGCGTCTCGGGCGCAACGACGCGGACGCGGGTGGAGATGCCGATCGTGTTCTTGATGAAGGCGGAGACCTTCTCGGCGTGTGCAGTCAGCCCCTCGCCGTCCCAGCTCTCCGGCCGGGCTTCGGCGAGCACCGTCATCTCGTCCATGCGGCCCTCACGGGTCAGCTCGATGACAAAGTGACCGCCGCACCAGTCGGTCGCCAGCAGCGCTTCCTCGATCTGGGTCGGGAACACGTTGACGCCGCGCAGGATGATCATGTCGTCGGAGCGGCCGGTCACCTTCTCCATCCGCCGCATGCCGGGCCGCGCCGTGCCGTGCAACAGCCGCGTCAGGTCGCGGGTGCGGTAGCGGATGATCGGAAAGGCTTCCTTAGTCAGCGAGGTGAACACCAACTCGCCCTTCTCGCCGTCGGGCAGCACCTTGCCGGTCAGGGGATCGATCACCTCCGGATAGAAGTGGTCCTCCCAGATGTGCAGGCCGTCCTTGGTCTCCACGCATTCCTGCGCGACGCCGGGACCGATCACCTCCGACAAGCCATAGATGTCGGTGGCGTCCATGTCGAACGCCTGCTCGATCTCGACGCGCATCGCATTGGTCCAGGGCTCGGCGCCGAAGATGCCGAACTTGAGCGACGATTTGCGCGGGTCGAGGCCCTGTCGCTTGAACTCGTCGAGGATCGCCAGCATGTAGCTCGGCGTCACCGTGATGATGTCGGGCTGGAAATCATTGATGAGCTGCACCTGCCGCTCGGTCATGCCGCCCGAGATCGGGATCACCGTGCAACCCAGCCGCTCGGCGCCGTAATGCGCACCGAGGCCGCCGGTGAACAGGCCATAGCCATAGGCGTTGTGCATCAGCATGCCGGTGCGGCCGCCGGCGGCGCGGATCGAGCGCGCCATCACGTCCGCCCAGGTGTCGATATCGGCTTTGGTATAGCCGACCACGATCGGCTTGCCGGTCGTGCCGGAGGACGCATGGACCCGCACCAGCTGCTCGCGCGGCACCGCGAACATGTTGAAGGGATAATTGTCGCGCAGATCCGTCTTCACCGTGAACGGAAATTTGGCGAGATCGGGAAGCTGCCTGAAGTCGGACGGCTGCACGCCGGCGGCATCGAACGCCTTCCTGTAGTGCGCGACATTGTCATAGGCATGCTTGAGCGACCAGGCCAGCCGCCTGGTCTGCAGCGCCATGATCTCGTCGCGCGAGGCGCGCTCGGCCGCATCGAGCTCGGCGTGATAACCGCTGTCCTTGACCTTGAGCTTTGCCGTTGCCATCGACGTTTCCCCTGAAGCCTTTATGCCTTGATGTCCGTGTCGGGCAGCCAGGTGCCCGCTATCACGCGCGAATGCCCGCGGAATTCGGCGATCACGCTGTCGCCGGAGGTCACGCTCACGTCGTAGATTCCCGAGCGGCCATTGCGCGAGATCTCGCGCGCGGTCGCCACCAGGCGGTCGCCAAGCTTGCCGGGCCGGATGAAAGTGACGTTGCCCTGCGCCGCCACCGCGCGATCGTTGCGGCTGTTGCAGGCAAAGGCGAAGGCTGAATCGGCCAGCGTGAAGATGTAGCCGCCATGACAGATGCGCTGGCCGTTGACCATGTGCGGCTGCACCGTCATCGCCATCACCGCCTGCCCTGGCCTGATCTCGACGAGCTCCATGCCGAGGCCCTTGCTGGCGTCGTCTTCCTTCCACATCGCGTCCGCGCAGGCGCGGGCAACGTCCTCGGGCGATAGCGTGGCCTTCACGTTCACATCGAACTCCCTGTGCGCGGGCCCGTTGCGGAGGGCCTCTTGTGCCGAACTTCAATTTCAAGCGCGACGCACGAGGCGTCAACGCTACTTCCGTCATTCCGGGGCGATGCGCAGCAGCGAACCCGGAATGACGACAATCTCAGACGTGGTCGTAGTCGACCACGACCTTCTCAGAGCACGGCTTGGCCTGACAGGTGAGGATGAACCCCGCCTTCAGCTCCCACGGCTCCAGCGAATAATTCAGGTCCATCGGCGCCTCGCCTTCGACCAGCTTGGCGCGGCAGGTCGAGCACATGCCGCCCTTGCAGGCAAACGGCAGGTCCATGCCGGCGCGCAGCGCAGCGTCGAGGATCGACTCGCCGTCGGCCACCGGGACCTCGCGGCGCTTGCCGTCGATGATCAGCCCGGCAATCGCCTTCGGCGGCGCGCCCGCCGGAACGACGACCTTCGCCCGCGGCTTGCCGCCGAATTCCGACACGAAGCGTTCGACATGGATGCGCTCGTCGGCGATGCCGATCTCGCGGCAGGTGGCCTCGATGGTCTCGCTCATCGCGGCCGGACCGCAGACGAAGACGTGATCGACCGTCTCGGCCGGCACCAGCGAGCGCAGCAGCACCCGCACCTTCTCGCCGTCGAGCCGGCCGTGCAGGATCGGAATGTCCTGCTCCTCGCCCGAGATGACGTGGAATACCGAGAGCCGCTGCATGAAGCGGTCCTTCAGCTCCTCCAGCGCCTCGCGGAACATGACGCCCTCAGTCGAACGGTTGCCGTAGAACAGGAAGAAGCGGCTGTCCGGCTCGCGCGCCAGCACGCCCTTGATGATCGAGAGGATCGGCGTGATGCCGCTACCGGCGGCAAAGCCGACATAGGTCCGCGCCTCGCCCGGCGCGTGGGCGACGCCGAAACGCCCGGTCGGCGTCATCACGTCGAGCTCGTCGCCGGTCTTCAATTCCTCGGCCGCCCAGTTCGAGAATGCGCCGCCGTCGACCTTCTTCACCGCGATGCGCAATTCGCCGTCGTCGGGACCGGAGCAGATCGAATAGGAGCGGCGAACCTCCTCGCCGTCCATCGTGGTGCGCAGCGTCAGATACTGACCCGGGGTGAAGCGGTAGTCGCCTTGCAGATCGTCGGGGATCGCAAAGGTCATCGAGATTGCATCCGACGCCTCGCGGCGAAGGTCGCTGACGGACAGGCGGTGGAATCGTGGTGTCGACATGGTCAATGACACTTGAAGTAGTCGAAGGGTTCACGGCAGCTCCTGCAACGCCACAGCGCCTTGCAGGACGTCGAGCCGAATTCGGACAGCAGCTCGGTATCTCCCGAGCCACACTGCGGGCACGCGACCGCCTGCTCGCCGAACAGCGCGCGGCGCGAGGAGCCCGGCAGCGGCGGCGCGATGCCGTATTCCTTCAGCTTGCGGCGGCCGTCCTCGCTCATCCAGTCGGAGGTCCAGGCCGGCGACAGCACCGTGCGGACCTTCGGCCCATGAATGCCTTCACGCGCCAGAGCGAGCTCGATCTCGAGTGCGATCATGTTCATGGCGGGACAGCCGGAATAGGTCGGCGTGATCGCGACCTCGACGTGACCGTCGTGGACCGCGACATCGCGCAGCACGCCGAGATCGGCGATGGTCAGCACCGGGATCTCGGGATCGACCACCTGCGCGGCCGCGCGCCAGGCGCGCCGGCGCAGATCGGCATCGCTGAGCGCAACGGTCACCATGTTGCCCCCGGAAAGGTCCGCTGCATCGATTGCAGCTCGCTGAGGAGATGGCCGAGATGTTCGCTGTGGCTGCCGCTGCGGCCGCCCTGCTGCATCCAATCGCTCTTCGGCAGTGCCAGCGTCGCCTCGTTGATGATGCCGGTGACCGTCTTCAGCCAGCGCGGCTGCAGCGCCGCCGGGTCGATCGCAATGCCGGCATCGATCAGGCCGCGCTCGCCGTCGTCGATCGTGAACATCTCACCGGTATAGGCCCAGAGATCGTCGATCGCGTCCTGGGCGCGGCGATGGCTCTCCTCGGTGCCGTCGCCGAGCCGGACGATCCATTCCGACGAATGCCTGACATGATAGGCGCTCTCCTTCTCCGACTTCGCCGCGATCGCCGCGAGCGTCGGATCGGACGAGGCCATCATCGCGCGCCAGTAGAGATCGGCGAATGCCGCGTAGAAGAATTGCCGCACCATGGTGCGAGCAAAGTCGCCGTTCGGCTGCTCGACCAGCAGCAGGTTGCGGTACTGCCGGACGTCGCGCAGATAGGCGAACTTGTCTTCGTCGTTGCCTCGGCCTTCGACCTTGGCCGCGTAGGTGTAGAGCTCACGAGCCTGGCCGAGCAGGTCGAGGCCCATATTGGCGAGCGCCATGTCCTCTTCCATGGCGGGCGCATGGCCGCACCATTCGGACAGCCGATGGCCGAGGATCAGCGCGTCGTCGGCGCGGCGCAGCGCGTAGAGCACCAGCGGCGTTTCGGAGACTTCGATGTTGGCGGTTGCCATGTTCTCTATTCCACCTGCATCCACTTGCTCGACGTCATCCTGAGGAGCCTGCGCAGCAGGCGTCTCGAAGGATGGCCGCGGTTACGATCGGGCGTCATGGTTCGAGACGGCGCTGCGCGCCTCCTCACCATGACGGGTGAAATTCACATGTGCCCGACTTCGTCGGGGACGTCGTAAAAGGTCGGGTGACGGTAGATCTTGGATTCCGCCGGCTCGAACATCATGCCCTTCTCGGACGGATCGGACGCGGTGATCGCGTTCGAGGGCACCACCCAGATCGACAGCCCCTCGCCGCGGCGGGTGTAGATGTCGCGCGCGGCCTGCAGGGCGAGCGTCGCGTCGGCCGCATGCAGCGAGCCGACATGTTTGTGCGCCAGGCCATTGCGGCTGCGGATGAAGACTTCCCAGAGCGGAACGTTCGGCGTGGCCATCTCGGCGCTCCCTTATTCTGCGGCTTGCGCGAGCTGACGGCTCTTGCGCTTCTCGGCATAGGCCATCGCGGCCTCGCGCACCCAGGCACCCTCCTCATGCGCCTTGCGGCGCGCGGCGAGACGATCGCGGTTGCAGGGGCCGTTGCCTGCCAGCACCTGCTTGAACTCGTCCCAGTCGATCGGGCTGTGCTCCCAGTTGCCGTTTGCGTTCTGCTTCATGCCGGGATCGGGGATCGTCAGGCCCAGGAATTCGGCCTGCGGGACGGTGGCGTCGATGAATTTCTGGCGCAGCTCGTCGTTGGAGAAGCGCTTGATCTTCCATTTGGTCGAGGTGTCGCTGTGCTGGCTGACCTGGTCCGGCGGACCGAACATCATCAGCACCGGCCACCACCAGCGATCGAGCGCGTTCTGCGCCATCGCCTTCTGCTCCGCGGTGCCGCGGCACAGCGTCACCATGATCTCAAAGCCCTGGCGCTGGTGGAACGACTCTTCCTTGCAGACGCGGATCATCGCGCGCGCATAGGGGCCGTAGGAGCAGCGGCACAGCGGGATCTGGTTCATGATCGCGGCGCCGTCGACCAGCCAGCCGATGGTGCCGATGTCGGCCCAGGTCAGCGTCGGATAATTGAAGATCGAGGAATATTTCGCCTTGCCCGAGAGCATCGCATCGACCAGCTCCTCGCGCGAGGTGCCGAGCGTCTCGGCGGCAGCGTAGAGATAGAGGCCGTGGCCGCATTCGTCCTGCACCTTGGCGAGCAGCGCAGCCTTGCGGCGCAGCGACGGCGCGCGGGTGATCCAGTTGCCCTCGGGGAGCATGCCGACGATTTCGGAATGGGCGTGCTGGGAAATCTGCCGCGTCAGCGTCTTGCGGTAGGCGGCGGGCATCCAGTCGTTCGGCTCGATGCGCTCGTCGGCATCGATGCGGGCCTGGAACTGACTGGCACGGGCGACATCCTCGACGCCGCGATCGTCGCCGTCGGATGAGTTGAGCGCCTGCGTGTACATGGCCGACCTCCCAATGTGTTGTTAGGCAGGAATATATAACACGAATTTTCTAATGCAAGAAATTTTTGTAATATGTTCAGACGCCCTCGAAACGGTGCGCCACCGCCCCGTTGGGCTTCGGCAGCGGCCCGTTCTCGTTGGTTGCATGGTCGTCAAGCCATTGTTCCGACGGCGAAAGCAGCCCGCGATAGACCTCGCCGCAGAGTTTTCGCGCCGCCCTGCCCGGCCAATCCTTCGGCAACAGCTGATAAGGCAGCAGCGGATCGCGCAGCACGACGCGGCGGTAATGGTGGATCAAGAGAATGCGCGCGGTGAAGGCGTCGGCGTCGCTCAGCGTCTCGCCGCGGATGATCGAGCCGTGCAGCGGCTCGAACGTCTTCATGAACTTCAGATAGGCGTCCGCGGTGCGGTCGAGCGGCCAGCTTTCGCTGAGTAGCCGGCGGCCGCTGTCATCTTCCGCGGAGACTTCAAGCCGGATCGCGCGCGACGCTTCATCAGGGATCGGAACGCCGGACGGCGCAACCCACACGCCGGGCAGCGGGCTGCCGAAGCCGGCATTCTTCAACGCCTCGCGCGCGGCGTCGCGGTCCTCGGCATTGCCGATCAACAACAGCTCGAAGCGGCCGGTCCAGTCCGACGGCGGCGGATCGTAGATGTGCCGCGTCGCGGTGTCGAAGGTCTGCCGGCCTTTGGCGTTCAGCCGATAAAAACTGTTGCGGCCGACCTTGTTGCGCTCGAGCCAACCATCGGCGGCGAGCCGCGACATCGCGGTGCGCACCACATTGCCGTCGATGTCGAGGAACTTGAAGAATTCCAGCAGCGTGCCGAGCCACACCGAGCCGCCGCGCGGCACGATGGAATCGCCGAACACGGTGATGATGATCGAGCCGGTGCGTGACGGCTCGCGCTTCAGCTGATCGACGATGCGGGCAAGCGGCTGTGACATGCCCAACGCATAGCGCGTTTTGTCGATTCACGACAATGCAGGGTCTTCTCCTTCTCCCCGCGTGCGCAGGGGTGTCCGGGGAATGATTCACTGTGTCGCGGTGCATGCTCGGCAGGACCGAGGCAAATCGGTCTTTTCTGGTTGTCGAGACACAGAGGGCCGAGCATGCGATATCGCGGTAGCATTTTTGGAAGGCTGCTTGAACCGATCAATCGACGGCAGTTTCAGACGGTTGTGGATCGTCTGGACGGGGATGCCTACGACAAGTCGTTCAGGAGCTGGGATCATCTGGTGGCGCTGATCTATGCCCAGCTTAGCGGCAACAGCAGTCTGCGCGGGGTGGTGACTGGCTTCAACGCCAATTCGCAGCATCACTATCACTTGGGAACCGGCAAGCTGTCGCGCTCGACGTTGTCCGATGCCAATGCCCGCCGTCCGATCGGCATTTTCGCGCAAACCTTTGCGGCGCTGTCGGCGATGGCGCGTCGCCAGCTGCGGAGTGAAGGCATGGAGATGGTGCGTCTGATCGACGCCAGTCCGATCCCGCTCGGCAAGGTCTGCAGTTGGGCGACGTGGAACGGCCGCATCCGCGGCATGAAGCTGCATGTCGTCTACGACCCAAGGAGCGATGTCCCGACCTGCGTCGAGATGACGGCCGCGAACGTCAATGACATCGAGATCGGCCGACAGACCCCAATCCAGCCCGCCACCACCTATGTGTTTGACAAGGGCTATTGCCGTTTCGACTGGTGGCAGAAGATCAATGATAGCAAGGCTTTCTTCGTTACCCGGGCGAAGACGAGCATCCGTCTTCGCTCGCTCAGGCATCGCGCCATCCGCAAGCGTAACGGGGATGGCTTCGAAATCCTTGCCGATGACGAGGTGAAGCTCACCAGCAAGGGCGATTCGCGCCTTCCAATCCCGCTCCGCCGCATCAAGATCAGACGCGAGAAAGGCGGCAAGATCACACTCCTGACCAACGACCTTGCCCGTAGCGCCGTCGAGATCGCCGCCCTCTACAAGAGCAGATGGCAAATCGAGCTGCTGTTCCGCTGGATCAAGCAGCATCTCGATATTCGCAAGTTCCTCGGCGCCAACGACAACGCGATCCGCCTTCAGGTGCTCGCTGCGATGATTGCCTACCTGCTGCTGCGCATCGCCGCTCACACCAACTGCATCAAAATGCTCCCGCTCAGGTTCGCCGAACTCGTCGGCCAGCTCCTGCTCACGCGTCGATCCCTCGCTGCCATCGACAAACCTCCGCCCATCAACCCCAGCCGTCGGAAATCAACCATCTCACCTGACCAGATGGAGCTCCGCTATGCCTGAATTTCCCCGGACACCCCTGCGCGTGCGGGGAGAAGCTCGGGATGAGGGGGCTCTCCGCAATCACGGTGCGAGTTGCGCTCGTGGAGACTCCCCTCACCCGGATCGCATTGCGCTGCGCTTCATGCGATCCGGCCTCTCCCCGCAAGCGGGGCGAGGCAAGCAAGTCAGCGATTCGGATCCGGATAAACGATGCTGCGCCAGCCGCTGCGATCGAACGGCGCCCACTCGCCTTCCTTCTGCGCGAGGCGATCGGCGACCGCATAGACCACGGCCGGATGATGACCCATGCCGCAATGGCTGCTCTCGACCTCGATGCTGTCGGTCATCGACGAGGCCTGCTCGCGGCAGCCCTGCCAGGCGCAGACGCCGTCGGTGCGGCTGAAGATCGCGGTGGTCGGCACCGGCGGCGCGCTGGCGAGCGAGCCGCCGAAACGCTGGTCCTCCTCGTCGGCACGACGCCCGCTGGCCATCTCATAGACGCGCCAGGCGTTGGTCGACTTCGGGCCGGCGGCAAACGGGCTGCCGAGCGTGATCACCTGGCGCACGCGCTCCGGCATCATCTTGGCGAGCTGGCGCGCATAGAGGCCGCCGAGGCTCCAGCCGACCACCGAGACCTTGCGGCCGGTGGTTTCATTCATCTCCTGCAGCAGCTCGACCATCCCGTCCTGCACGCCGGCGCGAAGCCCGAGATTGCGGCCCTGGCGCCAGCCGCTGACGGCGTAGCCCTTGCTCCTGAGAAAGTCGCGCAGCGGCCGGGTCGACATGTCGGAAGCGATCAGCCCCGGCAGCACCAGCACCGGATGCCCATCGCCGCGCGGCGCGAGGCTGAGCAGCGGCAATGCACCAAGAAAGGCGCCGAGCTCATGAATGGCGCGGCCTTCCAGAAACATCAGCGTCCTGGACGGCGGGCGTAGCGTCTGCGCAGCAACGGACATTTCAGCTCCTCTTCCGGCAGGACCGCCGGCAATGGGACCAACGAGAATGGTCAACGGGATTGACTCAAACCCGGCGGAATCGTTCCGCAACGCAACAATCTGTCCTGAAAAGCTAGGGAACCGGACACTTTCGTGCAAGCGGTCCGGGTCACACTTGCCACAACTAAAGTGACGTTCGTGCCCAATCGGTCACAGCAGCCGCAGCGTGTATTCCAGGGTGTAAAGCGCAAGGCCGGCAAGCCCGCCGATCAGCGCGCCGTTGAAGCGGATGTATTGCAGATCCTTGCCGACATTGACCTCGATCAGGGAGATCAGCTGCTCCATGTCCCAGCTCTTCATCTGGTCGGCGATGAAGCCGGAGACGCCGCTCTTCTGCTCGGCGACGACGGTGCGCAGGATCGCCACGAGGCCCTGATTGATCTCGCCGCGCAGGTCGGTGTCGCCGTCGAGCGCGTCGCCGGCCTCGACCAACATTCGCGCCAGCTGATGCTGCAGCACCTGCGACTCACCCGAGGCGCTGCGTTCGATGAAGTCCTTGACGTTGGCCCAGATGGTGCGCCCGAGATTGGCAAGCTCGGGCCGCGCCATCAAATCGCGCTTGAGACCATCGATGCGATCGGCGAACGCCTTGTCGCTGCCGAGCCGGTCGACAAAGGACAGCAGCATGCGGTCGAACTCGCCGCGGAACGGATGCTGCGGATCGTTGCGCACTTCCTCGAAGAACTTCGTGGCGGACGCGATGATCCGGTTCACCACGAACTTGTCGGCACGATAGAGCCTGAGCAGCGTCGGCATCTCGGCGCGGACCTTGTCGCGGATCACGGCCATGGTCTCCTGCTGCGTCAGCGTCTGGTGCAGCACGCGCAGGATGTCGTCGAGCAGGCCGCCATGCTTGCCCTCCTGCACGAAGCCGCGCAGCGCGCCGGCCGCAAGCGGCGCGAGGTCGATCGAGAGCACCTGCGTCGTGACGCGGCGGCTGATGAACTGCATCAACCCCGAGCTCTCGGTCGCCGCGAATGCCTCGGGCAGCATCCGCAGCACGAAGCGGGCGAGATCCTCCGAACGTTTGCGGTCGCGCAGCCAGTCGGCGATGAACGAACCGAAATCGATCTCGCGCAGCTTGGCCTCGACCGGCCCGGATTCCAGGAAATTGTTCTCGATGAATTCGCCGAGCTTCTCGGCGATGCGCGCCTGATTGCTCTGGATGATCGCGGTATGCGGGATCGGCAGGCCGAGCGGCCGCTTGAACAAGGCGACGACGGCATACCAGTCGGCGAGCCCGCCGATGGTTGCAGCCTCGGCAAATGCCGCGATGAAGCCGAACGCCGGATGCACCGGCAGCAGCGCCTTCGCTGCGATGAAGATGATGAAGGTTGCCGCCAGCACGCCGGTCGCCAGCCACTTGACACGCCGCAGCTCGGCCGCGCGTTCGACGTCGACTGGCGTTGCGATGAGGGCGGCGGGAAGGGTCATGGGGTTTCGCAGGGGTGACGAACGAAGCATAGCATGGCTCACCGCCGTCATTCCGGGGCGTGCGAAGCACGAACCTCAGGTGCGCAATTGCGCACCGGGGAATCTCGAGATTCCGGATCGCCGCTTCGCGTCGTCCGGAATGACGGTGGACACATGAGCTATGAAGGACACCGCCAAAAAAGAAGGCCCGCAAAATGGCGGGCCTTCGAAAAGGGCAGTTGGTCAGCGCGGCCGCGATCAGGCGGTCTTGCCGTAGACCTTGGCGAAGTTGTCCTGCGCGGTCTTCGCACCATCGGTGACGAGCTTGCCGAGATACTCGGTGGTGGCCTTCGCCCGCGAGACGAACAGTTCGCCACGCGCACGGGCCAGCTCCGACTGGATCTGGGCGGCTTCGCTCAGCGACTTGGCCGACGCGAGCTTGTCGATGCCGGCGAAGAACGCCTCGGCGTCCTGGTAGATCGCCTGCTGGATGTTGCGGCTGATCTTGGCGGCTTCGGTCACCGAACCGGCAACAGCGGACTCGATCACGTTGGTCACCTTCTCCGAGCCGGCATAGGCATCGGCAGCGCGGGTCTTGGCGGCCTCGGCCTGCTTCTTCACGAACTCACGGGCGGCTTCCGGAACTTCCAGGTTCTGCAGCTTGGTGAACGCCTCGGTGACGGGCGCGAAGGCTTCCTTGACGCTGTTCAGCACGGAATTGGTTTCGGTGGTCATTGGGGTCTCTCCATCCTCAGGTTTGAGCTATGGGCTCACCCCGTCCGGTTTGGCCCGGGGCAACGGTGTTATGACACGCCTCATGGTGCGTCGCAACATATATGTTGCAGCGCGATATCACGAACCTGTGAACAGCACGAAGATCCGGCGGAATGCCTAGAGAACCAGCAGGAAACGGTTTCTAATTACCACTGACCGCGTCAGACACCCCGTAAGCCTCCATTTGGGCCCGGACCTGCGCCACGTTGTGCCCGAGCACGACAATGTCGTGGGTCTTGCCCTCGACGTCGCGGACATGGTCGCGCAGCAGGGCCTCAGCCTTGAAGCCGAGGCTCTCGAACAGCGCGATCGCCGCCCGCTGATCGACGGTCATCTGCACCGAGAACTTCTCCAGCCCGGCACCGAGCGCGATGGCGAAGGTCTCCTGCGACAGCGCCCGGCCGACGCCCTGCCCGCGCACGTCGAGCGACACCACCATCCGGATCTCGCCAACATGCGGCGACCAGGAATGCGGATCGCGCACCAGGGTGCCGCAGCCGACCACCTTGCCGTCCTTGATCGCGAGCAGGCTCGTGATGTCGCCGCGCTCGATCTCGTTGATCCAGGCCGACAGCACCTTCGGCTGGCTGATGTTGCGCGGCAGGAACAAGAGATCGTGCGTCGGCAGCTTTTGCGCGAAGGCCAGCACCGCGGCCTCGTGGTCCCGAATCATCAGGCGAAACTCGATGTCGCCCGCCTCGGTCTTGACGCGGCGCGGATAGGAACGTTGTTCGGTCATGTCAATCTCTCTCAAGTCGACCCCTCTTAGGTCGATCTTTTGCTCAGCCAGGAGTCCAGTTTCGGCCACAGCCGCTTGATTGCATTGGCGCCGGCGACCAGCGAGACGTGACCGCCCTTCAGCATCACCTCCTCCTTGTCCTCGGAGCCGATCTTGGTGATCAGATGTTTTGCCGCATCATACGGCACGATGTGGTCGTGCTCGGCGACCGCGTGCAGGATCGGCACCTTGATGTCGGCAAGCTTGGCCGCGCGGCCGCCGACCGTCATGGTGTCGTTGTAGAGCTTGTTGTCCCACATCAGGTCCTTGGTGATGGAGCGGAAATATTCGCCCGCGAGCGGCAGCGTGTCGGTCGCCCAGCGATCGAACATCCGGTACGACTTGACGAACTCGTCGTTCCAGATGTTGTCCCAGAGCTGGATCTGGCCGACGACACGCGCGGCCGGCCGCAACATGTCGAACGATTGCAGGATCAGTTCGGGCGGCATGTTGCCGGTGCTGTCGATCAGGCGGTCGACGTCGAAATAACGACGGTCGGCGAAATTCGAGAACAGCTTCATCTCGCGGAAATCGATCGGCGTGGTGAAGCAGATCAGGTTCTTCATCGGCCCGTCGTTGAAGATCGAGCCGTAGAGCAGCGACAGCACGCCACCGAAGCAATAGCCGATCACCGAGACGTCCTTTTCGCCGGAATCCTGCTGCACGCGGCGGACCGATTCCGGAATGAAGTCGAGGACGTAATCCTCCATGCGCAGCGATTTTTCCTCCGGCTTCGGCGCACTCCAGTCCAGCATGTAGACGTCGAAGCCGCGCCTGAGCAGGAATTCGATGAAGCTCTGCCCCGGCACCAGGTCGAGGATGTAGCCGCGGTTGGTGGTCGCCATCACGATCAGCACCGGCACGCGATAGACTTCGCTGGCCAGCGGCCGGTAGTGATAGAGGTTCATGGTGCCGCGCGAATACAGCACATCTTTCGGCGTCGAGCCGAGCGACGGGCCGGAGCTCGAGAAATACTCGACGCCCTTGATGCTGCGCTGGATCGCGCGCTGCACCTCGGACTGGACCCGCTCGGAGATCGAGGCGAAATCAAAGGGGGTGGGAGCATTCATTTGCTGCCTCCGTCCGCTGGCGGCTGCTTGGTGCGCGGTGGCCGCGGCGTTGCGCCGTGGCCGTCGTCCGGCGCCAGCGAATTGTGGTGCACCTGCTGCAGCAGCGTCTTGATTTCGTTGAGCTGGTTCTCCATCGATTGCAGGCGTTCCGCCATGCCGACGAGCTGGGCGCGGCTCGGCAGGTTCATCGCCAGCAGATATTTCTCCATCAGCTCGCCGAGCTGCTTCTGCGCACCGGCCGCGACGCCGCCGGCCTGGTTCATCGCCTTGGAAAATTCCGGCGAGCTCATGAGCTGGTTGCCGAAGGAATTGAACCCCTTCTCCATCTCGCCAATCATCGTCTGCCAGATCACGGCAGGGTCGTTGCCCTTGTCGGCCATGCGGCGCTCCTCCACACCAATTTCGGGCGCTTGCCGCGCTTCCATTTGTTTCTGCCATACGACACTGTTGCTGCTGATCGGTCAACAGCGCGGCGCGACCGGCGACGCCGAGGCTCTTCTGCGCTGCGTCAATCCGTGGCATAGAGGTTCCTGACCGCGACACCAGCAGGGGACGCCCGTGACCACGCTCGCCCATCAGCCGCCGCAGATCATCCGCGCCAATGGCATCGACATCTGCTACGAGATGTTTGGCGATGCGAATGCCGAGCCGCTGCTCCTGATCATGGGCCTCGGCGCCCAGATGATCCATTGGGACGACGAGTTCTGCCGCCAGCTCGCCGCCCGCGGTTTTCGCGTCATCCGATTCGACAACAGGGATATCGGCAAATCCTCCCGCCTGAGCGGCGGCAAGCGGCTGACCGCGCTCGAACTGCTCAAGCTCCGCTTCCTGAAGATCCCGGTCGCAGCGCCCTACAAGCTGGCCGACATGGCGAGGGACACGATCGGGCTGATGGATGTGCTCGGCATCCGCACCGCGCATCTGGTCGGGGCCTCGATGGGCGGCATGATCGCGCAGGAGGTTGCCATCACCTTCCCCGAACGCGTGCGCTCGCTGACCTCGATCATGTCGACCACGGGCAATCCAAAGATCCCGGGCCCGACCCGCGAGGCGACCGCAGTGCTGATGGCGCCGCCACCGAAGAGCAAGGAAGAGTATTTCGTCCGCTTCGGGCAGACCTGGAAAGTCCTGCGTAACGGCTCGTTCCCTGAAGATGAGGCGCTCGATCCCGAACGCGCGCGGCGCACCTTCGAGCGCGGCCTCAATCCGGAGGGCGTCGGCCGTCAGCTCCGCGCCATCCTCGCCTCCGGCAGCCGCAAGGAGCGCCTGCGCGGCGTCAAGGCGCCGACGTTGGTGATCCACGGCACCATCGATCCGCTGGTGCATCCCGAAGGCGGCAAGGACACCGCGGTCTCGATCCCGGGCGCGAAGCTGGTGATGATCGAGGGCATGGGCCACGCCCTGCCGATTCCGATGTGGCCGCAGATCATCGACGCCATCGACAAGCACGCGCATGGCGCGGCGGCGAAGGCGGCGTGAGGCCAGAGCGTTTTCGAGCGAAGTGGATCCCGGTTCGCGTGAAGAAAACGCCCCAAAGCCAAAATCGAGAGCCCCGTCCCGATTCAATCGGAACGGGGCTCCGGTATCTTCCGGTAACCATGTGAGCCAGGAGTGCGTTCTTCCGGGCGCGGCACGGACGCTGTAGAGAGCGCTATCCACCGCTCAGCCACCGGGAGCAACCAGATGAAGACCATCCTCCGGCCACAGACAGCCGTCGCCGCTCTCCTCCTCGCGCTCGCGTCTTCATCGGCAATGGCGGCTGCCAGCGACGCGCAGCAGGAAGCCAACCGCAAGGCGGTGCTGGCGTTCTACGAGAAGGGGCTGAACCAGAAGGACGCCGACGCGGCGCTCGCCTATGTCGGCAACCGCTATGTGCAGCACAATCCCGGCGCGGCCGACGGCCCCGAAGGCTTCCGCAAGTTCATCGGCTTCCTGCGCGAGAAGTTTCCGAACTCGCACAGCGAGATCAAGCGCTCATTCGTCGACGGCGACTACGTGATCCTGCACGTCCACGCCGTGCGCGAGCCCGGCACCCGCGGCAACGCGATCATCGACATCTTCAAACTCGAGGACGGCAAGATCGTCGAGCACTGGGACGTGGCGCAGCCCATTCCGGAGAATCCCGCCAACAGCAACACGATGTTCTGAGGCATCGTGATGGCTTGTGTTCAGCCACTGGCATGATCAGGCTGGCGAGCGCGCCGGGACGCCCGCTATTGCTTGACCGCGATCCAGATCACGTGGCGGACACCGCGGCCTCGGCCGGTGGCGCGGACGGCAATTTCGTTGACCGCGAACCCCGCCCGGGTGAGCGATTTCGGGAACTTGGCATTCGGACCGGACGACCAGACGGCGAGCACGCCGCCGCGCCGCAACGCGGCGTGTGCGATCTTGAGCCCGGAGACATCATACAGCGCGTCATTGGCCTTGCGGGTGAGACCTTCAGGCCCGTTATCGACGTCGAGCAGGATGGCATCGAAGCCGAGCGGTTGGCGTTCGATCACGCTGGCAACATCCTCCTCCCGGATGCTCACGCGCGGATCGTTCAGGCTGTCGCCGAAGATCTCCGCCATCGGGCCTCGCGCCCAGGCAACGACCGCCGGCACCAGCTCGGCCACCGTGATCCGCGCCTCGGGTCCGAGCACGGCGAGCGCGGCCCGCAGCGTAAAGCCCATGCCAAGGCCGCCGATCAGAAAATGCGGCCGTGCGACCGTCTCGATCTTCTTCGCGGCAAGCGTCGCCAACGCCTCTTCCGAGCCCGACAGGCGGCTGTTCATCAGCTCGTTGGTGCCGAGCATGATCGAAAATTCGCGGCCTCGCCGCATCAGACGCAATTCACCCTCGGTGCCGGGAATGCGCGTGGTATCGATCTTTTCCCATGGAATCATGCGGCGGCTTGTAACATGGCCGGCACCTCTGCCGTAGCCCGAATGAAGCGAAGCGAAATCCGGGGTCTGCCCCGTCCGCATAAGACGCTGTCCCGGATTACGCTTCGCTTCATCCGGGCTACGAAGGCGTGAGCCTACCCACCTGCCCAGACGTCGAGCACGTAGCGGTTCCTGGTGCCCATTTCCTCGATCCAGCACGCGGCGGCGTCAGTGTCGACACCGGTGCGCTCGCGATAGATCGACATCAGGGTCGCCTTGACGTCGGGCTCCATCCTGCCACCGTCGCCGCAGACATAGACGATCGCGCCCTTCTGGATCAGCTCCCAAACCCGGTCCTTCTGCGCGGCAACGAGGTGCTGCACATAGGTCTTCGGGCCATCGGCACGCGAGAAGGCGGTGTGGAGTTCACTGACGCCGTCGGCTGCGAACGCCTTCAGCTCATCCGCATAGATGAAGTCCTGCTCGGGGTGCCGGCAGCCGAAGAACAGCATCGCCGGCCCCAGCGTCGCGCCCTGCGCCTTGCGCGCGGCGCGCTCCTGCAGGAAGCCACGGAACGGTGCGAGCCCGGTGCCCGGCCCGATCATGATGATCGGCACGGCGTTGTCGTCCGGCAGGCGGAAGCCGGCCTTGGTCTCCTTGATGGTGGCGTGGACGGTGTCGCCGGCGCGGCGGCGCGCCAGGTAGTTCGAGCAGACGCCCTTGTAGATGCCGCGGCCGGAACTTGCCGGCGCCTCCACCACGCCCACGGTGACGCTGCAGCGCTGCGCCTCGCCGGCCGGAGACGACGAGATCGAATAATAGCGCGGCGCCAGCAGCGACAGCATTTCGAGATAGAGGTGGAACGGCAGCTCGCAGGCCGGATATTCCTCGAGCAGGTCAAATACCGATTTGCGCTTCGCCAAGACGTCGGCGCGATAGCGCGCGGCCGAGGCATCGTCGTCCCCGACATAGGCCATCAGCTTCGGCTTGGTCACCGGGCAGCGAGTGTGCTCGGCCATGATCTGGATCTGCTTGCGGGTCGCGACCTGCTGCAGCTCGACGAACTCGGTGAGCAGCCGTCCGACCGACACGGCGTTGCCGACCGGCAGTTGCGCGCGGCGGCCTTCCGAGACCTGCAGACGGATCTGGTCGGCCGGCAGGAAGCCGAAGCGGCGCGCAACGGAATCGACCAATGTAGGATCGTTGCGCGGCACCACGCTGAGATGATCGCCGACGCGGTATTTCAGACTGGACGGCAGCTCGACCTCGATATGCCGGGTCGAACGCTCCGACGGATGAGCGCCTGCCTTGGTCTGCAGCTCGCTATTGGCGAGCACCTTCATCGGCACCGCGCCGCCCTGTGTCACGATGGTATTGACCGCACCCTGCGCCACCGGCTCGATCGCGTAGAGCGGTTCGTCCTCGGCGGTGCGGGTGAAATTCCAGTCGATGCCGAATTCCTTGGTCGCGACCTTGGCCGCCTCCGGGAACCATTTCTGGAACTGGCCGTCGAGATCGCTGCGCGCGTCGCCCTCGCCGCGCGGATAGACGGCGCGCGCGCCATGTTTGGTGAGCTGCTCGTCGATGAAGCGCGGCACCGACTGGTAGGTCGCCGCCCAATCGCTGTTGCCGCAGCCGAACACCGCGTAGCGGACCTTGGCGAAGGCATCCTTCGGCAGGTCGCTGTCGAGCCATTTGACGAACTGCGTCGCGTTGTCGGGCGCCGCGCCATTATAGGAGGCGCAGATGATCAGCACGCCGCCCTCCTCCGGCAGCTTGCCCACATAATCGTCCAGCGGACCCAGCCGCGTCGCGAAGCCGTTGATCTCCGACAGATCGGCCATGCGGGTCGCCAGTTCCTCGGCGGAGCCGAGATTGGAGCCGTAGAGCACCAGCATCGGCGTGTTGTGGCCGGGACGCGTGGTCGGCGCGCGCGGAGCCTTCGGCGCGGCCGCAACCGCGCCCGTGCTGCCGGCGAACGCGCCGCGGTCCTTGTCGTCGCGCGGCCGCACCTTGATCCTGAAGCCATCCGGCTTGACGGTCAGCGTCTCCTTCAGATGCATCTGGTAGCGATGCACGTCGATCAGCTTGAAGCGTTGCAGGATCATCCCGATCGCCAGCGCCGCCTCGTGCATGGCAAAGCCGCGGCCGATGCAGGCGCGCTGGCCGTTGCCGAACGGCTTCCAGGCATTGATCGGGCGCTTGGCCTCCGCCTCACGGCTGAAATTCTCGGGATCGAACACGTCGGGGTTCGGACCCCAGACGCTGGGATCGCGATGCAGCGCCATCACCAGGATGGTGATGAAGGTGTTCTTCTTCAGCTTGTACTTGCCGCCGATCATCTCATCGTTGAGCGGCGCGATGCCGTAGGCCGGCGCCGGCGGCCACAGCCGCAGCGCCTCCTTCAGGCATTGCGTGATATAGGTGAGTTGGGTCACCTGCTGATAGGTCGGCCGCGCATTGACGTCGGGACCGAGGACGCGATCGACCTCCTCATAGGCCTTCTTCAGCACCTCCGGGTGCTTCAGCAGCGCGTAGATCGTGCACGACAACAGGCCGCTGGTGGTCTCGTGGCCGGCGATCAGGAAGGTGTTGATCTGGTAGCGGATGTTGACGTCGTCGAGCTGCTCGCCGGTGGCGCGGTCGACGCCGGTCATCATCGCCGCCAGCATGTCCTTCTTGTCGTCGGTCGCGGCGGTGCTGCCGCGCCGCTCGGCGATGATCTCGTCGACCATCTTGTTCATGAAGCCGACGTCGTCGGCCAGCGTCTTGCGCCGCTTCTGCATCCACAGACCCTCGAGCGGCAGGCCGCGGGTCATCATGATGGTTTCGAGCGATCGCACCAGCGATTCCACGAACGGGTGGTAGTCGCGGCGGTAGAATGAATTGAAGCGGTAGTCGAAGCCGCAGAGGCCGATGGTGTCGAGGGTGAGCGCCGTCATGTCGTGGACGACCTCGATCTCCTCGTCGGCGTTAAGGCGCTCCCATTTCTTGACCAACTGCTCGGCAATGTCGACCATGCTCGGGTGGTACGACTGCATGGCGCGGTTGCCGAACGGCTGCATCAGGATGTTGTGCGCCTTGCTCCAGTTCGGCTCCTTAGTGTCGGCGGTGAACAGGCCGTCGCCGCCGACCGCACGCACCCGGCGCAGCGAGCCGCGCACCGCCTTGTCGAAGCGCTTCTCGTCGGAGAGCTCGTCGACGAGATCGTGGCCGGACACGATCACGAGCGGCGCGCCCATCATGTCGAGCCAGAAGATCGGTCCGAGCTCCTTGGAGAGCTTGACGAGATGCTGCACCGGCGCGGTCGAGTCCAGCGACAGCATGTTGCCGACCACCGGCTTCGTCGGCGGATGCGGAATCGGACTCAGTCTATTGCCGGACGCCATGTTGAGATTACCCCCTCTAACCTCAGTCATTCCGGGATGGTCCGAAGGACCAGACCCGGAATCTCGAGATTCCGGGTTCGATGCTGCGCATCGCCCCGGAATGACGACGTCATCGTCACCCAAACCGCTTTCTGCGCCATTCGATCAGCTTCGCGCTGACTTCGTCAGGCTTTTCCTGCTGCGTCCAATGGCCGCTGTCCTTGACCAGGTACTTCTCGAGGTCCGGCACCAGCCGCTCCATGCCGTCGGCGGCCGAGGGCGGCAGCACCGCGTCGTTCTCGGCCATGATCATCAGCGACGGCACCCGGACGTGATGGTCCAGCCCGGCCGAGCGCTCCCAGTTGCGGGTGAAATTGCGATACCAGTTGATGCCGCCGGTGAAGCCGGTCTTGGTGAAGGTGTCGACGAACACCTTTTTCTCGTCCGCGGACAGGATCGGCGTGCGCGGATCATGCTTGGCGTCGTAATTCGCGATCATCTGCGGAAACGCCAGGTTGAGCCGCGCCGAGGCGCCGACGCCGGCGATCGGCTGTTCGGGTGGCGCATCCGCCGGACGCGGCACCGGCTTGCGCATGAAGGCGTCGAAGGTCTGCTCGACGCGGCTGCCGAAGATGCGGTCGGGCTCGCGCGCCGGATCCTGGAACTGGACGATGTACATGTGGTCGCCGAAGCGCTGGCGGAACAGCGCGATCGGGTCCATCGGCGCACGATCCCAATGCGGCGTGTTGACGCCGACGACGCCGGCGACCCGCGCAGGATGCCTGAGCGGCATCTGCCAGACGACAAAGCCGCCCCAGTCGTGACCGACGAAGATGGCCTTGTCGATCTTGAGATGGTCGAGCAGGCCGACGAGATCGCCGGTCAGGTGCTCCATGTCGTAGGCCTCGACCGGCTCCGGCCGGTCGGTCGCGCCATAGCCGCGCTGATCCGGCGCAATCACCCGGATGCCGGCCTCGCCCAGCGCCTTGATCTGGTGGCGCCAGGAGAACGCCAGTTCAGGCCAGCCGTGGCACAGCACCACCGGCGGCGTGTCGGTCTTGGGGCCTGCTTCATAAAACCCCATGCGGATGCCGTTCGTCTCGGCGAACTGCAGCGGTGGCATCTCAATCATCGACAGGGATCCTTATTCGGCTGCGCCCTTGATGTCCGCGGGCGGGGGAGCGAACGCCGCCTCGAGGACATCGAACTCGAGCGGCAGCATGTCGCACATCACCTGCACGTGGGGAATGATGTTGGCGCCCACGATGAAGCCGAAATCGAGCTGATCGCGGTAGCTCTGCACGGTGATGTTGAGCGCCACGCCGTGGGTCGAGATCGAAACCGGGAAGATGTGCAGCAGCTCGGCACCGGCCGCATACAGCGTCTGCCGCGGCCCCGGCACGTTCGAGACCGTGATGTTGGTGGCCGGCGGCAGCACGTTGGAGAGGTCGGAGCGGCTGTAGAGCAGCGCCAGGATCTGCACCAGGATCGGCGCGCCCAGCAGCGAGATGTTGGTGACCTGCGGCACCAGGGCGCGCAGCGGATGCGACATCTCCTTGGACTTGGTCGACTGCGCGATGATGGTTTCGAGCCGCTTCCTTGGGTTTTCGATGTCGGTCGCGATCGAGCAGATCATGCCGAACACCTGGTTGTTGGATTCGGCGTTGCCCTCCTCGCGCAGCGAGATCGGAACGCCTGCCGTCAGCGACTTGTTCGGCAGCGCGCCCTGGCTGATCAGATAGCGCCGCACCACGCCGGAGGCGAGCGCCAGCACGACGTCGTTGAGCTTGCCGCCGGACGCCTTCGCCAGTGCCTTGGCCCGCGACAGCGAGATCGAGGTGCCGGCAAAGCTGCGCTCGGACGAGATCGCCTTGTTGAGGATGGTCGGCGGCGAGGACATCGCCTGCAGGCTCTCGCGCGATCTCGGATCGGCGACCTTGGCGACGACGTCGGACAGGCTCTTCATGACCGTCGGCATGGAGCCGGCGAACTTCACCGCGCTCTCGATCTGGAACATGGCGTTGTCGAACAGGATCGAGCCGAGGTCGCTCTTGCCGGAACGCGGCAGCTCCAGGCTCTTCTGCGCGGCGGCGGCCGCCTCGAACGGCTGGGTCCAGAGTTGCTGATAGGCATCGATCAGATTGGCCGCGATGTCGCGCGGTTCCTGCGCGACCTTCTTCGCGCTCGGCGGCTCGATCTCGCGCGGCACCGGCGTCAGGTCGTAGATCATGCTGGTCAGCGCCGCACCGGCGCCGCCGTCGATGCAGGCATGGTGCATCTTGGAATAGAGCCCGATCTCGTTGTCCTTCATGCCCTCGAAGACGTAGAACTCCCAGAGCGGGCGGGCGCGGTTCAACAGCTTGGCGTGCATCCAGCCGACGATGCGCTCCAGTGTCGCGCGATCGCGCGGCGCCGGCAGGCTGGCGCGGAAGATGTGACGGTCGATGTCGAACTGGTCGTCCTCGACCCAGGACGGATGATCGATGTCGAGCGGCGCCTTCTGCAGCCGCGCCTTGAGGATCGGCGCGATGTGCAGCCGCGAGGCGATCATCGCCTTGAACTCCTCGAAGAAGTCGCCCTTGTAGCCGTCGGGCAGGCGGAAGATCGCCATGCTGCCGACATGCATCGGCATTTCCGGCGTTTCCAGATAGAGAAACGATGCGTCCAGCGAGGACAGCTTCTTGGCGTCGCTCATGATCTCCTCCCGAGAGCCTACTTACGCGGGCGCCTTGGGCGGCGCTTCTCGTCGTTTGGTCAGGATAGTGCCTGTTCTGCCGGCCCGTAGGCAATGGCAAAGGGGCCCGAGCGGTCAAAATGCCGGAATTCCCCTTCCGGCTGGGCCAACCGGTCCGCAATCGCCCACAGCGCCGCGGGATTGACGCCGAGGCCGATATGGCTGGCGAAATGCACCTCGATGTTCTTGGCGGTGGCCGACGGCCGCACGCGCGAGGTCCGCCAGTTCACGATGCCATCGGTGCGGGAATAGATCGAGGTCGTCGGCACCGGCATGTCGCCGGCGATCGCGGCGCGGATCTCAGGGATGTCGTCGACAGCTTCGCCGGACAAGAGCTCATAGAGCCGCGTCGCATTGGTGGCGCGGATGTCGTCGGCGAACGGGCTGCCCAGCGTGATGATGGAGCGCACCAGCTCCGGCATCTGCAACGCCAGGTCGCGCGCATAGACGCCGCCGAGGCTCCAGCCGATGATCGAGACCTTGCGCCCGGTCGCCTCATGGACCCGCTTCAGCAGGTCGCGCAGCGCAGCTCGCCTGCTGGAAATCCCGCCGAAATTGCGGCCCATGTTCCAGGCATAGGCGTCGTAGCCGAGCTCCTTGAGATAGCGCCGCATCGGCGCCATCGAAAGGTCGCTGGCAAGGAAGCCCGGCAGCGCCAGCACCGGATGACCATCGCCCTTCGGCGCCTGCATCAGGAGGGGCGACAGCAGCAGGCTCGAATTGAGTTCGAGCACGCCGCGCGCCTCCGCCAGCATCAGGAACAGGCTCGGCGGGCGCAACCGGCGTTCGGTCCCATCAACGCTCCTGTCCATGTCGGTCACTATTTCTTCTTGCTCGTGCCGCCGAAGCCGGCCATCGCCACGAACATGTCCTGGAAGCGTTCGGCGAGCTTGGGATCGAAGGTGAACCAGCTCTGCATCAGCGATTCCGGTGAGATCTTGTCGATGTTCGACGTCATCTGCTGCTGCAGCTTGTCCATCACCGCGGTCTGCATCGGTCCCACATCCGGCAGGCCGAAGAATTGCCGCGCTTCGAGGGGCGTACAATCTATCTCGACGTTGACTTTCATATCCGCCTCCTCAAATGCGCCTTGGCCCGCCACAGTATCGCCGGGACGGGGCGAGTTGCGCAAGCGAGCCGTACCTGCCCCGGGGGGCAGTCGGCCTCAATCATCCGTTATGGTCAACCAAACCGTTTGGAGCGGTTGCTCGAGGCGCGCCGGTGATCATTCCCGTGACCGACAAGCGGCACTCCGAAAGTCGAATGTCACGCGTTCGCGCCAACAGCCTACTCTCCAAGCCGGTTCATTGCGCTGCACCCGCGCGGATGGGTTAACCCTTTGGCAAATCGCGCTTGCGCGGCCGGTAAACTCTGGCAACATGGATCAATAATACCAGCCGGACAAAGCAGCCGGCGGACAAAAACGGGGACGCGGGATTACATGTCGGGACGTTGGAGTTTGTTTGCGGCCACTGTCGCCGCACTCGTCGCCTTTGCTTTGCCGGCATCGGCCCAAACGTTGAAGTATGCGAACCAGGGCGAGTTGAAGTCGCTGGATCCCTACACGCTGAAGGAAACCACGACGATCGCGCACCACGCCCACGTCTACGAAGGCCTCACCGCGCGCGACAAGGACCTCAAGATCATTCCGGCCCTGGCGGAAAGCTGGGAGACGCTGAGCCCGACCAAATGGCGCTTCCATCTGCGCAAGGGCGTGAAATTCCACAATGGCGATCCCTTCACCGCCGACGACGTGCTGTTCTCGGCCGAGCGCGTCCGCGCCAAGGGCTCCAACTTCCTCAGCAACGTCCCGGCCGACGCCAAGTTCAGTAAGGTCGACGACTACACCGTCGACGTAACGCTCGACTCGCCCAATCCCATCCTGATCTCGCAGTGGGATAGCTGGTACATCATGGACAAGAAGTGGAGCGAGGAGAACAACTCGGTTGCACCGACGCCGGCCTCCGCGACCACGCCGAGCTACGCGGCGCTGCACGAGAACGGCACCGGCCCCTTCACGATCGAGAGCCACCAGCCCGGCGTGAAGACCGTGTTCAAGGCGTTTTCCGGCTATTGGCGCAAGCCCGAGCATAATCTCAAGGAGATCATCTTCACCCCGATCGGCTCCGACGCCACCCGCGTTGCCGCGCTGCTCTCGGGCGAAGTCGACGTGATCGAACCGGTTCCGCTGCAGGACATCCAGCGCGTCAATTCCAGCGGCGTCGCCACCGTCATGACCGCGCCGGAGATTCGCACCATCTTCATCGGCATGGATACGGCGCGCGACGAGCTGCTGTATTCCAACGTCAAGGGCAAGAATCCGTTCAAGGACATCCGCGTCCGCGAAGCCTTCTACAAGACGATCGACGTCGATCTGATCAAGACCCGCGTCATGCGCGGCATGTCGACCCCTTCGACGTTGATGATCGCCCCCGAGCTCTATCCGCTGTCGAAGGAATTCACCCGGCCGAAGCTCGATCCTGATGGTGCTAAGAAGCTGCTGGCCGACGCCGGCTATCCGAACGGCTTCGAAGTCACGATGGACTGCCCGAACGACCGCTATGTCAACGACGCCGCGATCTGCCAGGCGGTGGTCGGCATGCTGGCCCGCATCGGCGTCAAGGTGAACCTGCTGGCGCAGCCGAAAGCGCAGTATTTCGCCAAGGTGCTGAAGCCCGGCGGCTACCAGACCTCGTTCTTCATGCTGGGCTGGACGCCCGCGACCTCCGACTCGCACAACGTGCTGCACGACATCCTCGGCTGCCGCGACGATCCGAAGGATGCCACAAGGGGCGAGGCCAATCTCGGCGGCTATTGCAACAAGGAAGTCGACGCGCTCACCGACAAGGTCCTGATCGAGGGCGACACTGCCAAGCGCGACCAGTTGATCAAGCAGGCCTACGACATCGTCATCAAGGATTACGGCTACATTCCGCTGCATCAGCAACCGCTGGTGTGGGGCGTGTCGAAAAAGGTCAAATTGACCCAGCGCGCGGACAACCAGGTGCTGCTCTACTGGGCGACCAAGCAGGGTGAATAGTGGCTTTGGCGAATTGGGTCCCGGAAGCGCAGGCTTCCGGGACCTCGCGTTTTCCGGCCGCGCAAAGCCGCGCGCCGAATGTCAAAGGCAGTGAAAGGTAGAGATGCTGGCTTTCACTCTTCGCCGCTTCCTGCAGGCGATCGGCGTGATGCTCGCCGTGGGCGTGATCGCGTTCGCGATGTTCCGTTTCGCCGGCGACCCGGTGAACCAGATCGTCTCGATCGACACCTCGGCCGCGCAGCGCGCCGAAATCCGGCACTCGCTCGGCCTTGACGATCCCGTGCTGGTGCAGTTCGGCCGCTACTTCATCAATGCGCTGCAGTTCAAGTTCGGCGTGTCCTACCAGTTCCGCCTGCCGGTCTCCTCGCTGCTGGCGGAGCGGCTGCCGGCGACGCTGGAGCTTTCGATCTGCGCCACGCTGTTCGCGATGGTGGCCGGCATCCTGATGGGGGTCTATTCGGCGCTGCGCCGCGACACCGTGCTTGCCAAATTATTCCAGGCGGTATCGCTGATCGGCATTTCGCTGCCGACCTTCCTGATCGGCATCCTCCTGATCTATCTGTTCGCGGTGACGCTGGGCTGGCTGCCCTCCTTCGGCCGCGGCGAGGTGGTGAAGCTCGGCTGGTGGACCACCGGACTGCTGACCGTCTCGGGCCTGAAGGCGCTGATCATGCCGGCGATCACGCTCGGGCTGTTCCAGATGACCCTGATCATGCGGCTGGTGCGCGCCGAAATGCTGGAAGTGCTGCGGACCGACTATATCCGGTTCGCCCGCGCCCGCGGGCTGACCACGCGCGCAATCCATTTCGGCCATGCGCTGAAGAACACCCTGGTTCCGGTCATCACGGTGGCCGGCCTGCAGTTTGGCTCGGTTATTGCTTTCTCGATCATCACCGAAACCGTGTTCCAATGGCCGGGCATGGGACTTCTGTTCGTGCAGGCCGTGCAAAATGTCGATATCCCGATCATGGCCGCATATCTGTTGATGGTCTCGCTGATCTTCGTCACCATCAATCTCGTGGTCGACATCCTCTACACCGTGGTCGATCCGCGCTTGCGCTCGACCGTCGGCCGCGCGGCGTGAGGGCTGACCGATGTCCGATGCCGTCGTCCCCCATCGTTCCCAAGGCCACCAGGCCCCTGCCGGCTGGTTCAGGCGCGCGCTCGACAGCGACATCTTCTATTCGTTCCGTCGCTCCAGGCTGACGATGGTCGCCGCCGTCATTACGCTGCTGTTCTTTCTGCTCGCAATCTTCGCATCATGGCTCGCGGTGCAGAACCCGTTCGACCCGGCACAGCTGCAGCTGATCAACTCGCGGATCGCGCCGCTGTGGACCGCCGACGGCCAGAGCCCGTTCCTGCTCGGCACCGACGAGCAGGGCCGTGACGTGCTCTCGGCGATCCTCTACGGCCTGCGCATCTCGCTTGCGGTCGGCCTGGCCGGCGTGGTCTTTGCCGGCGCGCTCGGCATCGCCCTCGGGCTGATCGCAGGTTATTTCGGCGGCGTGGTGGACACCATGATCATGCGGATCGCCGACGTACAGCTCACCTTCCCCGCGATCCTGATCGCGCTGCTGATCAACGGCGTCGCCAAATCGGTGCTCGGCAGCCGGCTCGACGAGATGAGCACGCTCGGCGTCCTGATCATCGCGATCGGCCTCAGTTTCTGGGTGCAATATGCCCGCACCGTGCGCGGTTCGGTGATGGTCGAGAAGAACAAGGATTACGTGGCCGCGGCGCAGCTGATCGGCCTGCCGGCGCCGAAGATCATGCTGCGGCACGTGCTGCCCAACACGATGGGCCCGATCCTCGTCATCGCCACCATCAACCTCGCGCTCGCGATCATCACCGAGGCGACGCTGTCGTTCCTTGGCGCCGGCATGCCCGACACCATGCCCTCGCTCGGCACCCTGATCCGGATCGGCAACAACTATCTGTTCGCCGGCGAATGGTGGATCGTCGCCTTCCCCGGCATTGCGCTGGCCGGCCTGATCCTCTCCATCAACCTGCTCGGCGACTGGCTGCGCGACGCCCTCAATCCGAAGCTCCGATGACCAAGCCTGTTCTTTCCGTGCGCAATCTCGAGGTGGAATTCGTCACCCGCCGTGCGACCTTGCGCGCCATCAACGGCGTGTCATTCGACATCGCCAAGGGCGAGGTGCTCGGCGTGGTCGGCGAGTCCGGCGCCGGCAAATCGGTCACCGGCCTTGCCGTGATCGGGCTGATCGATCCGCCCGGGCGGATTTCTGGCGGCGAGATCGAGCTCTCGGGCACGCGGATCGACCATCTGCCGCCGGAGGAGATCCGCCGCATCAGGGGCAGGCGGATCGGCATGATCTTCCAGGATCCGCTGACCAGCCTCAATCCGCTCTACCGGATCGGCGACCAGATCATCGAGACCATTCGCACCCACAGCAATCTGAGCGAGAGCGCCGCGCGCAGGCGCGCCATCGATCTGTTGGCCGAAGTGGGCATTCCAGCGCCGGAGAAGCGCATCGACGGCTACCCGCACGAATTCTCCGGCGGCATGCGCCAGCGCGTCGTCATCGCGCTTGCGATCTGCGCCGAGCCCGAACTGATCATCGCCGACGAGCCGACCACCGCGCTCGACGTCTCCGTGCAGGCGCAGATCATCGCGCTGATCAAGCGCCTCGGCCGCGACCACGGCACCGCGGTGATGCTGGTGACCCACGACATGGGCGTGATCGCCGAGACCTGTGACCGCGTTGCGGTGATGTATTCCGGCCGCATCGCCGAGATCGGCCCGGTGCAGGAGGTGGTGCGTAATCCGCTGCATCCCTACGCCAGGGGCCTGATGGGCGCGATCCCGACGCTTGCCGGCGAGGACAAGCGCCTGGTGCAAATCCCCGGCTCGATGCCGCGGCTGTCGGCGATTCCGCCGGGCTGCCCGTTCAATCCGCGCTGCGCGTTTGCCTTCGATCGCTGCCACGTCGAACGCCCCGAGCCGATCCGGCAGGGCACGCAGTTCGTTGCCTGTCATCTGTTCGAGCCGGCGAAGGAGACGGCGGCATGAGCGGAACATTGATCGAGGTCAGGAACCTGCGCCGCGTCTTCGACGTCTCCAAGCCGTGGCTCAACCGCGTGATCGAGGGCGGCCATCTCGAATTCCTGAAAGCCGTCGACGGCGTCTCCTTCGACATCAAGCGCGGCGAGACCTTCGCGCTGGTCGGCGAATCCGGTTCCGGCAAGACGACCGTCGCGCGCATGGTCGTCGGCCTGCTGCCGCCGAGCTCGGGCGAGGTCGTCATCGACGGCGTCTCGATGACCGATCCGCGGCAGGGCCAGGCGCGCCGCCGGCTGCGCCGGCGCATCCAGATGGTTTTCCAGGATCCCTATGCGAGCCTCAATCCGCGCTACCGGGTCGCCGCCATCGTCGCCGAGCCGATCCGCGCTTTCGACCTGATCCAGGGCGAGCGCGACGTCAAGGCCCGGGTCGGCGAATTGCTCTCGCTGGTCGGCCTGCACCCCGACGACGGCCAAAAATTCCCGCACGAATTTTCCGGCGGCCAGCGCCAGCGCATCGCGATCGCCCGCGCGCTGGCATCGGAAGCCGAGTTCATCGTCTGCGATGAGCCGACCTCGGCGCTCGACGTCTCCGTGCAGGCGCAGATCCTCAACCTGATGCGCGACCTGCAGGACAAGTTCGGCCTCACCTATCTCTTCATCAGCCACAATCTCGCGGTCGTCCGCCACATGGCGAGCCGGATCGGCGTGATGTATCTCGGCCGCATCGTCGAGATCGCCGAAGGGCGAGAATTGTTCGAGAACCCGCGGATGCCCTACACGAAGATGCTGCTCGGCGCGGTTCCGGATCTTGCGATGTCCGGCCGGCAGCGTATTCCGGTGAAGGGCGAAATTCCCAACCCGATCGATCCGCCGCCGGGCTGCTCGTTCAACCCACGCTGTCCCCTCGCCTTCGATCTCTGCCGCCAGAAGACGCCGGAACTGATCGACGGCGTCGCCTGCCATGCCGTCAACAGTCCCGCCGTCGTTCCGGCATGATCACGAGGATGGGAGCGGCCATGTGCACCAAGCGGTTGGCATACCAGCCGGCCTGTGATCAAGTGCGGCCGCCAAAGAGGCCCAACAACAAACCGACGAACGGTCAATCGCCATGAGCAACATCAACCCCGATCCGTTCACAACCCGGCCCGAGATCGAAGGCACCTTCGGCGTCGTCACTTCGACGCACTGGATCGCCACCGCGGTTGGCATGGCAACGCTGGAGAAAGGCGGCAACGCCTTTGACGCCGGAGTAGCCACCGCCTTCACGCTACAGGTGGTCGAGCCGCATCTGAACGGCCCCGGCGGCGACGTTCCGATCATCGTGCACGACGTCAAGCGCGGCAAAAGCGAAGTGATCTGCGGCCAGGGCCCGGCGCCGGCGAAGGCAACCATCGCGCATTATCGCAGCGAGGGCCTCGAGATGGTGCCCGGCACCGGCCTGCTTGCGGCCTGCGTGCCCGGCACATTCGAATCCTGGATGCTGCTGCTGCGCGACTACGGCACCTTGAAGCTGCGCGACGTGCTGGAGCCCGCGATCGCCTACGCGCGCGACGGCTATCCGCTGGTCGAGCGTGCATCGGCCACCATCAAGACCGTCGAACAGCTGTTCCGGAAATACTGGACCACATCGGCCGACGTCTATTTGCCAAATGGCGAGGTGCCGAAGCCCGGCACCATCTTCACCAACAAGAAGCTCGCGGAGACGTACGCACGCATCCTGACCGAGGCGGAGAGCGCCGGCGGCGATCGCGTGGCGCAGATCGAGCGCGCGCGGCAAGCCTGGTCGAAGGGCTTCGTCGCCGAGGCGATCGACAAGTTCTGCCGCACCCAGGAGGTGATGGACGTCTCCGGCTCGCCACACCGCGGCGTGCTGTCGGCCGACGACATGGCGCGCTGGCAACCGACCATCGAGGCGCCGCTCACCTACGACTACGGCCGCTACACCGTGCAGAAGGCCGGGGTCTGGAGCCAGGGTCCGGTGATGCTGCAGCAGCTCGCGCTGCTGAAAGGTTTTGAGCTCGACGGGCTCGATCCCGCAGGCCCCGACTTCATCCATTTGCAGATCGAAGCCGCCAAGCTCGCCTATGCCGATCGCGAGACCTTCTACGGCGACCCGAAATTCACCGAGATCCCGATCGAAACGCTGCTGTCCGATGCCTATAACAACGAACGGCGCAAGCTGATCTCAAAAGACAAGGCGTCGCTCGACTTCCGCCCCGGCTCGGTCGAGGGCTTCGGCGGCGTTGTGAAGTTGCGACACGCCGAAGGGCATCGTGAAGCGGTCGGCGCCATGGGCGCGGGCGAGCCGACCGTCGGCCGGTTCGGCGAAGTGCGCGGCGACACCGTGCATTTCGACATCATCGACAAGGCCGGCAACATGATCTCGGCGACGCCGTCCGGCGGCTGGCTGCAGTCCTCGCCGGTGATTCCCGAGATCGGTTTCTGCCTCGGCAGCCGCGCCCAGATGTTCTGGCTCGAGGAGAACCACCCTGCTTCGCTCGCGCCGGGCAAGCGGCCGCGCACCACACTCTCGCCGACCATGGCGCTGCGCGACGGCGAACCGTATCTCTCCTGGGGCTCGCCGGGCGGCGATCAGCAGGACCAGTGGATCACGCAGTTCTTCCTGCGCCATGTCCACGCCAGGCTCAATCTGCAGGAGGCGATCGACGCGCCGGCCTGGCACTCCGAGCATTTCCCGATCTCGTTCTGGCCGCGCACCTCGCGGCCCGGCGTCCTGGTGCTGGAAAACCGCGTGCCGAAATCGACCGTCGACGAATTGAAACGCCGCGGCCATGTGGTCGAGATTGGTCCAGATTGGTCGGAAGGCCGCCTCACCGCGGCCTCGAAGGTCGGTGGCCGCCGCCGCGCCGCCGCCAACCCGCGCGGCATGCAGGGTTACGCCGCAGGCCGCTAGACACGAAGGTTTGAGATGACCTGGTCGATCATCGCCCGTGACAGCGCCACCGGCCAGCTCGGCATCGCCGTCGCGACGCGGTTCTTCGCGGTCGGCGCGCTGGTGCCGCACATCGCACCCGCAATCGGCGCGGTGGCGACGCAGGCGCTGGTCAATCCTTATTACGGCATCGACGGCCTCGCGCTGTTACGCAGCGGCGACAGCCCGCATGAGGTGATCGCGGCGCTGATTGCGCCCGACAGCGGCCGCGAAAGCCGGCAGCTCCACGTCATGGACGTCAGGGGCCGCATCGCGGCGCATTCCGGCAAGGACTGCATCGACTGGTTCGGCCATATCGCCGGCGACGGGTTCTCGATCGCCGGCAACATGCTGGCCGGCCCCGCGGTGCTCGACGAGACCGCGCGCGTTTATGCCGAGAACGAGAAGCTGCCGTTCGCGGAGCGGCTGATCAAGGCGATGTTCGCCGGCGAAGCGGCCGGCGGCGACAAGCGCGGCAAGCAATCGGCGGCTCTTCTGATCCACGGCGCGGAGGAATGGCCATTGCTCGACCTGCGCGTCGACGACCACGCCGATCCCCTGCGCGAGCTGGAGCGGCTGGAGGCCGTCAGCCGCGAGCACTGGGCGCCATTCCGGAGCTTCATGCCGACCCGCGACAACCCGGCCGGAACCAGCGATCGCGCCACCATCGACGCCGGCATCGCGGCGGCAACCACGAGCCGTAAATGACAGCAGGCCCGCTGATCGAGATCGAAGGCCTGCGCGTCACCTTCCAGGGCGATGACGGCCGCACCACGCATGCCGTCGACAGCGTCGATCTCTCCGTCGCCAAGGGCGCCACGCTCGGACTGGTCGGCGAGTCCGGCTGCGGCAAGAGCGTGACCTCGCTCGCGATCATGGGGCTGTTGCCGAAGCAATCCGCCGCGGTGTCCGGCGCGATCCGCTTCGACGGCTTCGACCTGCTCGAGGTGCCGGACGAGACGTTGCGCGACCTGCGCGGCGATCGCCTCGCGATGATCTTCCAGGAGCCGATGACCTCGCTCAATCCGAGCTTTACCATCGGCGACCAGATTACGGAGACGATTCTGCGCCATCGCGGCGGCTCCCGCCGCACGGCGCGCGAACGCACCATCGAGCTGCTGCGCCGCGTGCATATTCCCTCGCCCGAGAAACGCATCGACGAGTTTCCGCACAAGCTGTCCGGCGGCATGCGCCAGCGCGTGATGATCGCGATGGCGCTGGCTTGCGACCCGCAGCTTCTGATCGCCGACGAGCCGACCACCGCACTCGACGTCACCTTGCAGGCGCAGATCCTCGATCTGATGCGGGAGCTGAAGGCCGCGAGCGGCGCCGCGATCATCCTGATCACCCACGATCTCGGCGTCGTCGCCGAAGTCTGCGACGAGGTCGCGGTGATGTATGCCGGCGAAATCGTCGAGCGCGCGCCGGTCGACGAGCTGTTTGCCAATCCGCAGCATCCCTACACGGTCGGCCTGCTCGGCTCGATCCCGCGGCTCGACCGCCGCACCAGCCATCTCGCCACCATCGAGGGCATGGTGCCGAACATGGCGAACCCGCCCGCCGGCTGCCGCTTCGCCGCGCGCTGTCCGTTCGTCGAGGATGCCTGCACCAAATCGCCGCCGCCGCTCGCGCTGCTGAGCCCGACCCACGCCTCGCGCTGCATCCGCGCGCCGCTGGAGCGGCTGGTGTCATGACGGCGCTGCTCGAGGTCGAAGGGCTGGTGAAGCATTTCGTCGCCGAACGCTCGCTGTTCGGCCGGCCGACCGCCCATGTGAAGGCGGTCGACGGCGTCAGCTTCACGGTCGAGGCCGGCAAGACGCTAGCGCTGGTCGGCGAATCCGGCTGCGGCAAATCCACCGTCAGCCGGCTGGTGCTGCGGCTGATCGAGCGGGATGCCGGACGGATCCGCTTCGAAGGCCGCGACCTCGGCACGCTCAATGCCGAGCAGCTCCGCGCATTCCGCCGCGACGCGCAGCTGATCTTCCAGGACCCCTACGCCTCGCTCAACCCGCGCATGACGGTGAGCCAGATCCTGACCGAGCCACTGGCGCTGCACAATCTCGTCCCGGCCGCGGACCGCCGCGCGCGGGTCGAGGAGCTGCTGCGTCTGGTCGGGCTCGAGCCGCGCTTTGCGCGGCGCTATCCGCACGAATTCTCCGGCGGCCAGCGCCAGCGCATCGCGATTGCCCGCGCGCTCGCGGTCGAGCCGAAGCTGATCATCTGCGACGAGCCGGTGTCGGCGCTCGACGTCTCGATCCGCTCGCAGATCCTGAACTTGCTGCGCGACCTGCAGGACCGCCTGAAGCTCGCCTATATCTTCGTCTCGCACGATCTCGCCGTCGTGAAGCACATCGCCGATCGCGTCGCCGTGATGAATCTCGGCACCATCGTCGAGACCGCCGATGCACAGGCGCTGTTCGCGGCCCCGCGCCATCCCTACAGCCGTGCGCTGCTATCGGCGATCCCGGTGCCGAAGCCGCGCGCCAGGCGCAGCCGCATCGTGCTCGAGGGCGAGTTGCCGAGCGCGCTCAATCCGCCCTCCGGCTGCCGCTTCCATACCCGCTGTCCCTATGCGATCGCGCGCTGCCGCAGCGAAGTGCCGCAATTGCGCGAAGATGGCACCGGATATGCAACGGCCTGTCACCGGACGGGCGAGCTGCCCGGCGCGGAGGCGATCGTGCCCTCCGATGGCGGGTTCTCGCCGACACTGGAAAAGCTGGTGGCGGCGTTCAATGCGGCGGAAGCCTCGGGACAGCCCGGGGTTATTTCACAGGGAACAGAGGCGTAGGGAACAAGGGGTTGGCGATGAGATTTTGGCGCTTGGCGGTCCTGATGGCGGCCCTCGTGACCTGGTGCGGAACGAGCGCGCGTGCCGAGACGACACTCCGCATCGGGCTCGCCGAGGACCCGGACATCCTCGATCCTTCAATCGGACGCACCTATGTCGGCCGCATCGTCTTTTCAGCCTTCTGCGACAAGCTGTTCGACATCGACGAGAAGCTGAACATCGTTCCGCAACTCGCGCTGTCCTACGAGAACTCGGCCGACGGCAAGGAGATGACGATCAAGCTCCGGCCGGGCGTCAAGTTCCACGACGGTGAGCCGTTCGACGCCGAAGCCGCCAAATTCTCGCTGGAGCGCCATCTGACACTGCCGACCTCGTTTCGCAAACCGGAATTGGCTGCTCTCGACCACGTCGACGTCGTTGATCCCCTGACCATCAAGCTGGTGCTCAAGACGCCCTACTCGCCGCTGATCGCCCAGTTGACCGACCGCGCCGGCATGATGGTTTCGCCGAAGGCGGTGAAGGAAGCGGGTGACAAATTCGGACTGCATCCAGTCTGCGCCGGACCCTACAAGTTCGTCGAACGCGTGCAGCAGGACCGCATGGTGTTCGAGAAATTCGGGGATTACTGGAACAAGGACAACGTCTTCATCGATCGCATCGTGTTCCTTCCTATCGTCGATGCCACGGTGCGGCTCGCCAATCTGAAATCCGGCGGGCTCGATCTGATCGAGCGCGTGCTCGCCACCGATATCAAGGACGTCCGAGGTGACAAGCGGCTCGTGCTGTCGACCGCACCTGAACTCGGGTACCTCGGCCTCACCATCAACGTCGGCAACGACAAGAGCAAGGGGCCGCTCAGCCAGTCGGAAAAGGTGCGCCAGGCGCTCGATCTGTCGATCGACCGCGAGGCGCTCAACCAGGTCGTCTTCAACGGCGAGTTCACGCCGGGCAATCAGTGGGTCAGCCCGACACACCCTTACTATCAGAAGGCGTTTCCGGTTCGGGGACGCGACATTGCCAAGGCCAAGGCGCTGCTGAAGGAGGCCGGTGTCACGCTGCCCGTCGCCATCGACTACATGGTCCCCAAAGGCGCCGAGAACGAAGCCGTAGCCCAGGTCGTGCAGTCGATGGCGGCCGAAGCCGGCTTTGACATCAAGATCCGCGTGGTCGAATTCGCGACGACTTTCAAGCAGGCCCAGGCCGGCGAATTTCAGGTGTTTCAGATCAACTGGAGCGGCCGGATCGATCCCGACGGCAATTCCTATGTCTTCCTGCACACCAAGGCGCCGCAGAACGATGGCGGCTATTCTAACGCGGAAGCCGACAAGCTGATGGAAGATGCACGGCTGATCAACGATCCCGCCCAGCGCAAGGCAATCTACGAGAAGATGACCAGGATCGTGCTCAATGACGAGCCGATCATCTATCTCTATCACCGCACACTCCTGATCGCGCATTCCACAAAAGTCGCGGGTTACCGGCAGATGCCGGACGGATTGGTGCGCGTGGTCGGGCTGAAATTGAAATGATCGCCACAGCGCAGGACACGCGAGGCCGACAATGCTGAACTTCCTCGCCAAGCGGCTGGTTCAGCTGGTCCCGACGCTGTTCTTCGTCTCGCTCCTGATCTTCTCGCTGCAACATTTGCTGCCCGGCGATCCGGCACTCGTCATGGCCGGCGAGGAGCGCGATCCGGCCGTCATCGAACAGATCCGCCAGCAATACCATTTGGATCAACCGATCCCGGTGCAATACGCCTATTGGGTCAAGGGCGTGCTCACGGGCGACCTCGGCGAGTCACTGCGCAACAAGATGCCGGTGTCGAGCCTGATCGCGCAGAAGCTGCCGGTTACGATGCAAATCGCCGGCATGGCGATCGTGGTCGCCTTCCTGATCGGCATTCCCGCCGGCATCATCTCGGCGGTGAAAATCGGCACCGCGTGGGACTATGGCGCCAATTTGTTCGCGCTGTGGGGTATCTCGACGCCGAATTTCTGGCTCGGCATCATGCTGATCTTCCTGTTCTCCGTCGAACTTGGCTGGCTGCCGGCCTCCGGCTACGTGCCGCTCAGCGAAAACTGGCGCGCGAGCCTCGCCGCATCGGTCATGCCGGCCTTCGTGCTCGGCAATGCGATCGCGGCGATCCTGATGCGGCATACGCGAAGCGCGATGCTGCAGGTGCTGGAGAGCGACTATGTCCGCACCGCGCGCGCCAAGGGCCTGTCCGAGCGCACCGTGATCCTCAAGCATGCGATGCGCAACGCGCTGACGCCGATCATCACGCTCGGCGCGCTCGAGCTCGGCACGCTGCTGTCGGGCGCGGTGCTCACTGAGCAAATCTTCTCGATCCCGGGCTTCGGCAAGCTGATCGTCGATGCCGTGTTCAACCGCGACTATGCGGTCGTGCAGGGCGTGGTGCTGACCACGGCGACGATCTACATCACGCTCAACCTGATCGCCGACATCGCCTACATCCTCGTCAACCCGCGGCTGAGGGGTTGATCGGATGACCGACGCTGCACTCAGCCCCCTCGCTCCGCTTGCCGCCGCCGAAACGCTCGAGAGCCCGGCGCGGCGCGCCTGGCGGCGGCTGATCCGGCGCAAGGGTGCCGTGCTCGGGCTCACCGTGATCGCGCTCTTCATCCTGCTCGCCGTGTTCGCGCCGTTGATCGTGCCCTATGATCCGGTCGCGACGAGCTGGTCGCTGGTACGCAAGGCGCCGTCGGCGCAGCACTGGCTCGGCACCGACGAGCTCGGCCGCGACGTGTTCGCCCGCGTCGTGTTCGGCGCTCGCGCCTCGCTGCTTGCCGGCGTCATCTCGGTCGGCATCGCGCTTGCGGTCGGCGTGCCGCTCGGCCTCGTCGCCGGCTATCGCGGCGGTTTCATCGACGCGCTGATCAGCCGCATCACCGATGCGATGCTGGCCTGCCCGTTCCTGATCCTGGCGATCGCACTCGCAGCGTTCCTCGGCCCGAGTCTTAGCAATGCCATGATCGCGATCGGCGTCTCGGCGACCCCGATCTTCATCCGCCTGACCCGCGGCCAGGTGATGAGCGTCAAGGTCGAGGACTACGTCGAGGCGGCGCGCGCCATGGGCAATCCGCGCTGGCGCATCGCGCTGGTCCACATCCTGCCCAACATCCTGCCGGCGCTGCTTGTGCAGGCGACGCTGTCGATCGCGGCCGCGATCATCGCCGAGGCCGCGCTGTCGTTCCTCGGCCTCGGCCAGCAGCCGCCGGCGCCGTCCTGGGGCAGCATGCTCAACGCCGCGCAACGCTTCCTGACCGGCGCGCCATGGATGGCAGTCTGGCCTGGGCTTGCGATCTTCCTGGTCGTGTTGTCGTTCAATCTGGTCGGCGACGGCCTGCGCGACGCGCTCGATCCGAAGGCGCGGTAGTGGATTCGTGCCACAGCGAGCGCCTGTGCTCTCTCCGTCACCCCCGCGCAAAGGCTCGCCTTTGTCGCTGGAGGAGCGCGCATCTTGCGCGCGTCTCGAAGGGTCGACGGCCACCGACCGGGCCGTTCATCCTTCGAGACGCGCTACGCGCTCCTCAGGATGACGGGACACCAAGTTCTCGTCATTGCGAGCGAAGCGAAGCAATCCACCATCACCGAGCATGCGGAACTATGGATTGCTTCGTCGCTTCGCTCCTCGCAATGACGGCGGAAGCTAAATCACCACTTCCCTGAGCACCCTGCGGCAATCCATCTCGTATTCGAGATCGACGACCGGCGGGCGACAGAAGTGCCAGGTCAGGCCGGAGCGGGTGGCGCCGCGGCGGACCAGCTCGTCGACGAGCACGGGATGGATGTCGTGCACGGTGTAGGCCTGCACCGCCGTCGTCTCCTGCCAGCCGAAGCTGAACTCCGCAAGACGGCGTTCCATCTCGCCGGCGGTGAAGCGGACCTTCTCCCGCCACGCGCCGGGACTGAGATCGCGATAGCAGACGATGCGGTCGGGATAGCTGGCGGTGCCGCCGCGGGCCTCCGCGCCGCCGGCGATCACGAAAGACGGCGACGTCGTCGTGCTCGGCCGCGTGAACGAGAACGCATGGAACGACGGCTCGGCCGGCGGATCGATCTCGGGACAGACGTTGCTGCGCGCCACCGGATTGATGGTGCCGTCGAACAGGCCCCATTCGGCGAGCGTCTTGACGTAGTGCTGGTTGAAGGCACGGAAGCCGTCCTCGGTGAAGGCGGCCGGCGAACGCAATTCGCAGGCGCAGAACGCGGTCAGCGGCCGGCCGGCGTCGCGGATGTAGGTCGCGATCCGCGCAAAACCTTCCGCGAGCGGCAGCAGGCGATCGAAGCGCACCCGCTCGATCTCATAGCCCGCGTTCGCCTGCGCGCCGCTTGAATATTGGAACACGGCCGGAATGAACCGGTAGTTGCCCGCCGCAAACTCGCTCGCCATGCCTGTTTCCTCCGGATTTCCTTGAGGTGAGTGCTTTCTGCCCGCCCTCGGCAAAGGCTATCACGAGACAAAGAAAAGGCGGCAGTGGCTTTCGCCAGTGCCGCCTTCCCCGCGAGCATGAGCTTGGAGGGCTCAGGTCGGTTTCAGCGCGCCGCCGCGACGGTCGAGCTCGTAGTCGGCGATCTGCTTGGCGCGATCGGAATGGGCAGCGGCCTGGTGGTCGGTCGCGATCACCGTGTAGACCATTGGCAGCACGAACAGCGTGAACAGCGTGCCGATCGTCATACCGGCGACGACCACAAGCCCGATCGAGAAGCGGCTGGCAGCGCCGGCGCCCGAGGCCGTGAGCAGCGGCAGCAGGCCGGTGACCATGGCCGCCGTCGTCATCAGGATCGGACGCAGGCGGATCCGGGCGGCCATCTCGATCGCCGCGCGGCGGTCCAGTCCCTCGTTGAGCTGCAACTCGTTGGCGAACTCCACCATCAGGATGCCGTGCTTGGTGATCAATCCGACCAACGTCAGCAGGCCCACCTGGGTGTAGATGTTCATGGTGGCGACGCCGAAGAACAGCGGGATCAGGGCGCCGACGATCGCCATCGGCACCGAGATCATGATCACGAACGGATCGCGCAGGCTCTCGAACTGCGCCGCCAGCACCAGGAAGATGATGATGATGGCGAACGCGAAGGTGACCAGCAGCTGGTTGCCTTCGTGGACGTATTGCCGGGAGTCGGCCAAGAAGTCATAGCTGAAGCCGGACGGCAGCTTCTTGGCTTCACCCTGCAGGAACTCCACCGCCTGGCCCATCGAGACGCCGGGCATCGGCACGGCCTGGAAGGTCGACGAGTTGAGCTGGTTGTAGTGGGTCAGCGCGTTCGGATCGACGCCGGTCTCGACCGAAACCACGGTGGACAGCCGCACCAGCTGCCCGGTCGCGGTCGGGACGTAGTAATCGTTGAACGCCTCAGGCGCGAGCCGGCTGGCGCGCGGCACCTGCGGAATCACCTGGTAGGAGCGTCCTTCCAGATTGAAGCGGTTGACATAGTTGCCGCCCAGCAGCGTCGCCAGGGCGCCGCCGATCGACTGCATGGTGATGCCGAGGTCGCTCGCCTTCGAGCGGTCGACCTTCACCCGGACCACCGGCTGGTTGAAGTCAAGGTCGCTGTCGGTGACGATGAACAGGCCGCTCTTACGCGCCGCATCCTTCAGCTTGCTCATCTGGTCGAACACCTGCTGGAATCCGGCCGTCGAAGAGATCACCATCTGTACCGGCAGACCGCCGGGGCCGCCGGGCAGCGGCGGCAGGCTGAACGCGAACGCGCTGATGCCCTCGATCTTGGACAGCTCGGCCTGAACCAGCGGCTGCAGCGCCTGCGCGCTGCGCTTGCGCTCATCCCACGGCTTGAGCAGCATGCCCGCGAAGCCGCCCTGCGGACCGGTGATGCCGTTCAGGATGAACCGCAGGTCGGTCTCGGGAAACTTCTGGAACTCCTTGTCCATCTTGTCGCCGTAGAAATCGATGTAGTCGATGTTGGCGTATTTCGGCGCCTTGGTCACCGCGAACACGATGCCCTGGTCCTCCTGCGGCGCCAGCTCCTTCTGGATGTGCATATAGAGGAAGCCGACCAGACCGAGGATGGTCACAGCGAACAGCGCCGTGATCGGGCGGTAGTCGAGCGAACGGTCGAGCTGACGGCCATAGGCCCGCGTCAACGCGCCGAACACGCGATTGACCACCTTGGCGAAACGCCCCTCCTCCGCGCTCTTGAGGAACACCGAGCACATCATCGGCGACAGCGTCAGCGCGATCACGCCCGACACGATCACCGAGCCCGCCAGCGTGAAGGCGAATTCGCGGAACAGCGTGCCGGTCACGCCGCCGAGGAAGCCGATCGGCGCGTACACCGCCGCCAGCGTGATCGTCATGGAGACGACGGGACCGACGATCTCGCGGGCCCCCTTTAGCGATGCCTGCACCGGTGGCAGGCCCTCCTCGAGATGTCGATGGATGTTCTCCACGACAACGATCGCGTCGTCGACCACGAGGCCGATCGCCAGCACCATCGCCAGCAGCGTCAGCAGGTTGAAGCTGAAGCCGGCGGCCAGCATCAGGATGCAGACGCCGATCAGCGACAGCGGGATGGTGACGACGGGAATGATCACCGACCGCAGCGAGGCCAGGAACAGGAAGATGACGACGACGACGATCAGGACCGCTTCAGTGAGCGTCTTCTCGACCTCATCGATCGACGATTGAATGAACTTCGTGGAATCGTAGGCCACCTTCATCTTCATCGACGGCGGCAGGTTGCGCTCGAGGTCGGGGAACAGCGCGCGCACGCCCTTCACCAGGGTCAGCGGGTTGCCCTGCGGCGTCGCCTTGATGCCGATGAAGATCGCATGCTCGCCGTTGAAGGCGACGCTGGCGTCCGTGCTTTGCGCGGCGAGCTCCACCGTCGCGATGTCCTCGATGCGCACGAAGCCGCCGTCCTTCGCCTTCACGATCATCCGCTTGAACTGATCGATGTTCTGAAGGTCGGTATTGGCCGAGACGTTGGAGACGATGAAGAAGCCCTTGGTCTGGCCGGCGGCCGCCTGGAAGTTGTTGGCGGCGATCGCGGCGGCGACGTCGTTGGGCGATACGCCGCGTCCGGCCATGCGGGTCGGATCGAGCCAGACGCGCATCGCGAAGGTCTGGCCGCCGAGGATGTCGGCCGAGGCGACGCCATCAACCGTCGAGAGCACCGGCTGCACGACGCGGGTCAGATAGTCGGAGATCGACGATCCGGTCAGCTCCTCGCTGGAGAAGCCGAGATACATCACGGCGATGGTGTCACCGGTCGCCTTGGTCACGACGGGATCGAAGGCTTCCTTCGGGATCAGGTATTTGACCGAGTTGACCTTGGCGAGCACCTCGGTGAGCGCCTGGTTCGGATCGTGATTGAGCTTGACGTAGACCTGAATCGTCGAGGTGCCGAGCACCGAGTTCGACGTCATGTAGTCGACGCCTTCGGCCGACGCGACGGCCTGCTCGATCGGCGTGGTGATGAAGCCGTTGATCAGCTCGGGCGACGCACCGGGATATGACGTGGTGATCGTCACGACGGTGTTCGAAAGATTCGGATATTGCCGGATCGGCAAAACCATCGCCGCGCGCAGGCCGATCAGCAGGATCAGCAGACTGACGACGACCGACAGCACCGGGCGCTTGATGAAAATATCAGTGAAGGCCATCGCCAACTCGATTCGTGTTCTGCCGGCTTGCGGCAAGATGTGGCGGAGGGCCGATGGCCCTCCGAGTTCGATGAATGAAGATCAGTAGCGCGGCGGTTCGGCCGGAACCGGCGGCGGCGGATCGGTCGAGATCGCAACCGGCATGCCCGACTGCAGCTTGATCTGGCCGACTGCGACGACCTTGTCCCCCGCCTTCAGACCCTTGAGGATCTCGACACGGCCCTCGACGCGGTTGCCGGTCTTCACGAAGGTGCGGTCCGCGGTCAGGGTGGTCTTGCCGTCGTCGCCCTTCTTCTCGGTGATCAGGAACACCGAGTCGCCGTACAGCGTGTAGTCGACCGCGGTTTCGGGAATGGTCACGACCGGCGGCTTCCCGGGCAGCACGATCGTGGTGGTCGCGAACATGCCGGGCTTGAGGATGCTGTCCGGATTCTGGATCGTGGCCTGCACCCGGATGTTGCGGGTGTCGGTCGCGATCTGCGGCTCGATGGTCGTGATCTTGCCCTCGAAGGTGCGGCCCGGATAGGCGTCGACCGAGACCCGTACGGCCTGGCCGACCTTGATCTGAGAGCTCTGCTTCTCGGTGACGGTCAGGTTGGCGTACAGCACCGACAGATCGGTCAGCGACACGATCTGCGTGCCGGCCGTCAGATACTGGCCGACTTCGACCTGGCGCACGCCGAGATCGCCTTCGAACGGTGCGCGCACGAGCTTCTGCGAGATCAGCGCTTCGGTCTTGGCAATGCCCGCCTTGGCCTGGTCGTAAGCCGCCTGCGCCGTATCGACGGTCGACTGCGGACCGAACTGGCGCGACGCGAGTTGCTTGGCGCGGTCGAGCTGCAGCTCGCCCACGGTCGCCTGCGCCTTGTAGTTGGCGAGGTCGCCCTGCTCCGGTGCGTCGAACAACTGCACCAGCGGCGTACCGGCCTTTACGTGGCTGCCGGCGGTGAACTGGATCTCGGTGATGCGGCCCGGCACGTCGGTCGTGACGTTGACCTGGTGCACGGCGACGAGATCGCCGACAGCGGTCAGCAGGTTCGGAATCACCTCAGTCTTCGCCTCGACGGCCGACACGTTCGCCGGCGGCGGCTTATTGTTGGCAAAGAACTGCGCGATCATGTGGCTGCGGAAGGCGTTGAAGCCGACCAGCGCACCGACGAGCAGGGCCAGCAACAGGCCTACGATGATGAACCAGCGCACCATGCGGACGGGACGCTTGGCTTGCTTCTCCTTGATCGGTTGCCCCGAGATGTGGCTTTCGGTCTGAATATTCATGTCATGCACTTTCTGCAGTTACCGACGGTCCTGCGATCGGCGACGGCTGGCGGCCCAAATGAGTTGAAATTGCGGCTTCGGTAAGTCCGATGCCGCGAAGGATGAATTGGCAAAGCTGCCGCTCGGCCGCAGCGGCATCGCCGTAGGGGAGACATGGTGTCGCAGGCAGCTGGGTCAGCGCACCCATCAGCACGGTATGGTGCGCAAACCAGAATAGGTTGAGCGGCTCGTCGCCGATCTTCGTGGCCTCGCCGGCGGCGATCGCCCGCTCGAGCGAGGCGGCGAAGGTCGGGCCGATCAGCTTGCCGACCTTGTCGTAGAGCAGGCGCGCAAACTCGCCGTCGTCGAGATGGCTCGTCACCATCAGCCGCATCCGCTGCGTCTCTTCCTGGTCCGGCGCATCACGCAACTGCATGAAGTGATCGACCATGCCTTGCACCAGCTCGACCAGGGTCGCGGTCGAGGGCTCCTGGCCGAGCAGATGCGCGAGATCGGGATCCGCCTCGCACTCCTCGGCAAGGATCTCGGCATAGAGCGCCGCCTTGGACGGGAAGTGCTTGAACAGCAGCCCTTCCGAAATGGCAGCCGCGGCCGCCACGCTCTTTGTCGTGGTGCCGGCAAAGCCGCTGCGGGCGAAACACCGCTTGGCGGCGCTCAGGATCAACTGACGCCGCAAGTCACTCGTCATGCGTAAGGTAGACATTTGGGTCGTGAGTAATCACTCACTTTACCAAAAGTCAAGGTTCTATTGCACCGCGAAAGCCACTTTAAATAGGAGTGTGGCCGATCGACCCTCTGATGCGGTTCACGAGGTAGGTGCCGTCGCGGCTGGACAGCACGCGCTCCAGATTGGCCCCGTCGATCTTCGCGCTGGCGAACCGCGGCCCCGCCGTAACGTCTTGCAAAGACGAGGCAAAAGCCTCGACCTCAGCCATCGTGCTGATCGCCCGGCTATCCCCGATTCCGCAGGCTCTGGCAACACCCACGAGGTCGGCGGTTCCGCCGGTATGGCTGGCCTGGCCGCCGGTCTCGCCGTAAGCCTCATTGTCCAGCACGATGATCGAGAGATTTTTCGGCTGCTGCAGGCCGACGGTGGCGAGGCTTCCCATCCCCATCAGCATCTCGCCGTCGCCGGTGATCACGACGACCGGCAGCGTCGGCTGGGCCAGCGCGAGGCCGAGCCCGATCATCACGGCGCCGCCCATGCCACCCCAGAGATAAAAGTTGCGGTCGTGGTCGCCGGCAGCGGCGATGTCATAGGTCGAGGCGCCGAGGCCGCCGACGGCGAACGCGCCCTTGCGATCTTTCAGCAGTTCGGAAACGACGGCACGGCGGTCGAGGAGATTGGCTTTGCTCATTTGGTGAAGACCTTTGCCCCGATCAGGCGCTGCGACAGCAGGACGGCGGTGGGCGTGCAGGCGTTAAAGGCCTGCGCTGCGCCGGCCTCGACGACTTCGCGGACTTCTTCAGGGTGCGAGGCGCGCAGCACCTTGATCCCGGACAGTTCGAGTATCCCTTGCGTGTTCGAGCCCATCGGCACCTGCCAGGGATTGAACTCGCCCCATTCGCCGCGCATCGTCACCAGCGTCAGGAACGGCAGGCGGAAGATCTGCACCAGCGACAGCATGTTGATGCAATTGCCGACCCCGCTCGACTGCATCAGCAGCACGCCGCGCTGGCCGCCGGCCCAGGCGCCCGCGAGCAGCGCCACGCCCTCTTCCTCGGTGGTCAGCGCGATGCCGCGCATCGAGGACGACCCCAGCACCCGCTCGATCAGCTCTGAATGGCCGGCGTCGGGCACGTAGGGCACCTGACGCACCTCGAAGCGCTGCAATATCGAGAAGATCTCCTCGGGCCAGGAGGCCGCAGTGTCGGCACGGGCATGCATTGGCGTTTCCGGTCTTGTTGTTTGATCGCGACTGTAGAGGGGCGCGCGCGCTTCATCAAAGCGCAAAACCGCATATGGCTCTGCGATTTGCTCGCACCACGCGACGCCCCGCCGCGCTGTTCCCGGCCCCAGCAAATTGTGTTGCGCGGCCGCCGCCCGCGGCTTACGATAGTTGCAAATGAAACTAATTGGGTTGGATGCGCCATGAACGGACACGCGCGCGAGCTGGCTGACGGCTTCGACCTCGAGAAGCTGACGCCGGAGTTCTATGCCGACCCCTACCCGACCTATCGCGCGTTGCGCGAGAGCGCGCCGGTCAAGCGGCTGCCGAACGGCTGCTATTTTCTCACCCGCTACGACGACCTCATCGCCGCCTACAAGAACACCAAGGCATTCTCCTCCGACAAGAAGAAGGAGTTCTTGCCGAAATACGGCAACTCGCTGCTCTACGAGCATCACACGACCAGCCTCGTCTTCAACGATCCGCCGGCGCATACCCGCGTGCGGCGGCTGATCATGGGCGCATTGTCGCCGCGGGCGATCGCCGGCATGGAGCCTGACCTGATCGCGCTGGTCGACAGCCTGCTCGACCGGATCGAGACCCGCGACCGCTTCGAGCTGATCGGCGACTTCGCCTCGGCCATTCCGGTCGAGGTGATCGGCAATCTGCTCGACGTGCCGCACGACGAACGCGAGCCGCTGCGTGACTGGTCGCTGGCGATCCTGGGCGCGCTGGAGCCGGTGATCGGCAAGGAGGCGTTCGACCGCGGCAACAATGCGGTGAAGGATTTCCTCGCCTATCTCGAAACGCTGGTTGAACGCCGCCGCAAGAAGCCGGGCAATCCCGAACGCGACGTGCTGACAAGGCTGATCCAGGGTGAGGACAATGGCGAGCGGCTGACCGCGAAGGAATTGCTGCACAACTGCATCTTCCTGCTCAACGCCGGCCACGAAACCACGGCCAATCTGATCGGCAACGGGCTGGTGACGCTCAGCCAAAATCCGGATCAGAAGCAACGGCTGATCGCGCAACCCGAACTCATCAAGACCGCGGTCGAGGAGATGCTGCGCTACGAAAGCTCGAACCAGCTCGGCAACCGCATGATCGTGGAAGAGACCGAGCTCGGCGGCATCAAGCTGCCGGCGGGCACGCTGGTCACGCTGTGCATCGGCGCGGCCAACCGCGACCCCGCGCAATTCCCCAACCCCGAAGCTTTCGACGTCGCGCGCACGCCGAACCGCCACCTCGCCTTCGGCACCGGCGCGCATCAATGCGCCGGCATGGCGCTGGCGCGCCTCGAAGGCGCCATCGCGATCTCGCGGTTCCTCAAACGCTTGCCGAACTACGCGCTCGACGGCGCGCCGGTGCGCGGCGGGCGGGTGCGCTTCCGCGGCTTCCTCAGCGTGCCCTGCAGCATCAGCGCATAAGACGACACATTGTCGCCTGCGAATTTGGCTGGCGACACACTTCCCTGTGGAGGAACTGATGCCCAAATCAACTGCAGGCACGATTTGATGTAGTCTCTCGTACGCTGCAGCGGGAGTGACGCATGATGAATGCATCGGTCACTGATTTCCTCGCAACCGAAGCGCAGTTCGGCACTTACAATTACGAGCCGATCGGGGTCGTGCTGTCGCGCGGCGAAGGCGTCTGGGTCTGGGATACCGATGGCAACCGCTATCTCGACTGCCTCTCCGCCTATTCGGCGGTGAGCCAGGGCCACTGTCATCCGAAGATCCTCGCAGCCATGATCGAGCAGGCGCATCGGCTGACGCTGACCTCGCGCGCCTTCCACAACGACCAGCTTGCTCCCTTCTACCGCGAGCTCGCGGAGCTGACCGGCTCGCACAAGGTGCTGCCGATGAACAGCGGCGCCGAGGCGGTGGAGAGCGCGATCAAGTCGGTGCGCAAATGGGCCTATGAGGTCAAGGGCGTGCCGGACGGGCAGGCCGAGATCATCGTCTGCGCCAATAATTTCCACGGACGCACGCTCGGCATCGTCGGCTTCTCGACCGATCCCGGCTCGCGCGACCATTTCGGCCCATTCGCGCCGGGCTTCAAGATCATCCCGTTCGGCGATGCCGCCGCGCTCGAGCAGGCGATCACGCCGAACACCGCGGCCTTCCTGGTCGAGCCGATCCAGGGCGAAGCCGGCGTCGTGATTCCTCCGCCAGGCTATTTCGCCCGCGTGCGCGAGCTGTGCACCACGCATAATGTGATGCTTGTGCTCGACGAGATTCAGACCGGGCTCGGCCGTACCGGCAAGCTGCTCGCCGAGCAGCACGAAGGGATCGAGGCCGACGTGACGCTGCTCGGCAAGGCGCTGTCGGGCGGCTTCTATCCGGTGTCGGCGGTGCTTTCCAACAACGCCGTGCTCGGCACGCTGCGGCCCGGCCAGCACGGCTCGACCTTCGGCGGCAATCCGCTGGCCTGCGCGGTGGCGCGGGCGGCGCTGCGCGTGCTGATCGACGAGGGAATGATCGAGAACGCCGCGCAACAGGGCGCCCGCTTTCTCGCCGGATTGCAGGACATCCGCGCCAACGTGATCCGCGAGGTGCGCGGGCGCGGGCTGATGTTGGCGATCGAGCTGCATCCCGAAGCCGGCGGCGCCCGTCGCTATTGCCTGGCGCTGCAGGCGCGCGGCATCCTCGCCAAGGACACCCACGAGCACACCATCCGGATCGCTCCGCCGCTGGTGATCACGGCCGATCAGGTCGACTGGGCGACGGAGCGGATCGCGGCGACCCTCACGCAGGACGTTTCCTGACGGTTCCCCTCGCCGGAAGACCGTAACGCCGGCCGTAGCCACAACGAACGAATCCGACGTCGGTGCGTTAAAGTACTGCGGGCGACTGTTGAACGGAGAGCTAAGCTCATGCTTTCCCGCAGCGCTTTGCTTGTTGTCTTTTCGATTGGCAGCTCGATGCTCGTGGCGCACGGCGGCGCGTCCGCCCAGCCACACGGAAAGGGTCCACCGGCGGCAAGGCCGGCTGCACCGGCCGCAATGGCGCGTCCCGCCGCGCCGATGGTACACGCCGCCCCTCCCGCAATGGCCAGGCCGCCCGCAATGGCGAGACCGCCTGCAATGGCTCGGCCACCCGCGATGGCACGGCCGGCAGCACCCGCGTTCCACGCCCCGCAGCGACCGGCGATGGCGCCGCGCCCGGCCCCGCATTTCGCCGCCCCGTCGGTGCGCCAGGCCCCCCATATCGCCGCGCCGCGTGTCGCAACGCCACGCCCCGAATTCCGTCGAGGAGCACCGCAGCGCCAGGCTCCGCATATCGCGGCGCCATCACGCCCGAGTCCACCTTCGCGCTTGAGCGAGCGGCCGTCGCCGACGGAGCGCGTTCAACAGCGCGCGCAGCAGCATCAGCAGATGATCCAGCAACGCCAGCAGGCGGCGCAGCAGCGGCAGCGTGACGCGCTCTCGCGCCAGACCACCGAGCGGCAGACCCGGATCGATCGCCTGCAGCAACGCGTGCAGCAATTGCAGTCGCAAAAGGTCCAAGGTGCACGCGCGCAACGCGTCCATAACCGTGCCCTGCAGGCGCAGAGCCGTCTGTTGCAACGCGAGCAGCGTGCGCAGCAGGCCGACGTTGCCCGCCAGCAGAGATTGGCGCCGGCAGCAACGGTTGGAGCCGCGGTCGCGACCACAGCCGCGACGCAGGCGGCGCAGCGCGAGCGGTTTGCCGCGCACTTCCGCGAGCAGGCAGGCGCGCAAGGCCCGGCAGGGCTTGCGGCGCGCCAAGGCGGCTGGGCGCCCCGACATGCCTGGCGACGCGGCAGCCACGCGGCCTTCGTGGCGTGGCTTGGGCCGGTGTTCTGGCCCTACGCCTATTCGGACATCTTTGACTACACGTTCTGGTCCTATGCCTACGAGCCCGGCTATTGGGCCTACGCCTATGACGACTTCGTCGACACCGTGTTCTGGGACACCAACAGTCCCTACTCCGCCTATGCCAGCATCTATCCTGGCGACTATCCGGCGACCGCGGGCCGCGATCGGTCCCGTCAGCGCACCGACACGAGCCCGCAGGCAGTCAAGCAGCTCTGCGGCGAACCGGACAAGGGCGTCACGGCCTGGCCGCTTGCCGACATCGCGCGGGCGGTACGGCCGGACCAGCAGCAGCGCGCCCTGCTCGACGAGTTGAAGACATCAGCGGCAAAGGCCGCCGATATCTTCAAGGACTCCTGTTCGGACAGCTATGCCATGACGCCCACCGGCCGCTTGCGGTCGATGCAAAACCGCATCAGCGCGACGCTCGAGGCGATCAAGATCGTGCGGCCTGCGCTGGAGAATTTCTACAGCTCGCTCAGCGACGAGCAACAGGCCCGCTTCAATGCGCTCGGTCCACATGTCGGCGAGCGTTCGCCGCAGCAGGAGGCGACCGCGCAAGCCGGCAATTGTGGCGATTCGAAATCCGACCTGGCGCACCTGCCGATCAACCGGATCGCGGCCTCGCTTCATCCAGCCGGCAAGCAGAAGGAGGCGCTCGACCGCCTGAGCGATGCGACCACAAGAGCCATCGCGGACCTGCAGGCGGCCTGCCCGAACGACGTGCCGCTGACGCCGGTCGGCCGGCTGGAGGCGATGCAGCACCGGCTCGAAGCCATGCAGAAGGCCGCGAAGCTGATCGAGCCCGCACTGGACGAGTTCTATGCGATGCTGAGCAGCGAGCAGAAAGCCCGCTTCAACACGCTGCAGCGGGTCGCGAGCCCCTGAGACGGCCGGACGGCGATCCGGATCGCCGGGCGCGCCACAGAATGCCAGCCCCCCATCTTGCCTTTGCGGCCGGCGCGCAGCAATGTCTGGTACCGGCATCCCGATGCAATGCCGAATGACGGGGCGGGAATGAAGCGCGGCTGGATGAGCACTGGCGAGCTACGCGAGCGCTGGGGCGATTCCTTGTTGACGGTGCTCACTGTCCTGCTCCTGGTCATGATTTTCGTGGTGGCGCCGTTGCAGGCGTTGGGGCTGTTCGAGTTCCAGATTTTTGAGCTCCTGCTCGCGCTGGTCCTGGTCGGCGGCGTCTTCCTGATGTCAGGCAGCACGCTGGCGGTCGTCACGATGCTGGTCGCGCTCGTCATGATCGTCACGGGCGGGATCCTGAGACTACGCTCACCTTCAATTTTCGATCTCAACCTGTTCGCCGCATCCTGGCTGCTCGTCGGCCTCACCATGGCCGTGACGGTGGCGCGCGCGACGTTCGCGCCAGGCCGCGTCACCTATCACCGTGTGATCGGCGCGGTCCTGCTCTATCTCACGGTCGCCGTGATCTTCGCGGCGCTCTACACCTTTGTCGGCACGCTGAGGCCCGATGCATTTCCCGGCATGAAGGTGGAAGACAGCCCGACATTGGCGAGCCGCGTCCTCTATTTCAGCTTCGCCACGCTCACGACGACAGGTTATGGCGACGTCGCTCCGTTGCATCCGATCGCGCGGAGCCTGTGCAATCTCGAGGCGATCTTCGGCCAGCTCTATCCGGCAACGCTGCTGGCGCGGCTCGTCACGCTTGAGATCGAGCACCGCAACGAGGAGTCCTGATGGGGCGGGAAGCATGCAGCGCCGTGCCCACCTGACGGCGTACTAGACCACCGTCCGGTGCCGCTCGATGCAGGTTCGCAGCACTTCGTCCAGCGGACGGCCCCACCAGTCATTCGAAAAGATCTCAATCTCCGAATAGCCGTCAAAGCCCTGCGCCTCGACGGCGGCGCGCACCGATCTGATGTCGATGACGCCGTCACCCATCATGCCGCGGTCGTTGAGGATGTCCTTGGTCGGCACCAGCCAGTCGCAGACATGGAACGCGAGCAGGCGATCCTGGCCGGCGCGCGCGATCTGGCGCATCAGCTCCGGATCCCACCAGATGTGATAGACGTCGAGCGCGACGCCGATCGCGCCGGTTCTGCCGGGATCGAGTGCGTCGCAGATATCGAGCGCATGCCTTGTGGTGTTCACGCAGGCGCGGTCGGCGGCATAGGCCGGATGCAGCGGCTCGATCGCGAGCGGCAGCTTTGCTTGTTTCGCATAGTCCAGCATCTCGGCGATGCCGTCATGCACCTGCGATCGTGCCAACGCAATATCCTTCGACGCCGCGCTGCCCGGCCGCGAATATTGCGGCAGGCCGCCGACCACCAGCACGATGCAGGAGGCGCCGAGCGCGGCCGCCTCGTCGACCGCACGGCGATTGTCGTCGCGCGCTTCGCTGCGATGCACGCCATCTGCCGTGAACATGCCGCCGCGGCAATAGCCCGACAGATCGAGCCCGGCATCCTTGACCGCACGGACGGCGCGATCGAGGCCGACGGCTGCAACCTGGTCGCGCCAGGGATCGATGGCGCGGATGCCATGGCGCGCGCAGGCCTCGACGATGGCGAGAAGATCGCCCTGCTTGCGGACGGTCGCCGTGTTCAGCGACAGCCAGCGGTGGTCGTTGGAAAAGTCGCGCATCAGGCGTCGATGCCGCGCGTGGCCAGGATCGTCGCCATCCGGCGCGTCGCGAGCTCCGGATTGGCGAGCAGACCAGCCTTGTCGGCGAGCCGGAACAGCTCGGCAAGATGCAAGGTCGAGCGCGCGCTCTCCTGCCCGCCGACCATCGTAAAATGATCCTGGTGCCCGTTGAGATAGGCCATGAACACGATGCCGGTCTTGTAGAAGCGCGTCGGCGCCTTGAAGATGTGGCGCGACAGCGGCACCGTCGGTCCAAGCACATCGTGGAAGCTGGCCTCATCGCCGGCCGCGAGCCGCGACAGCGCGTAGGACGCCGCCGGTGCGATCGCATCGAAAATGCCGAGCAGCGCGTGGGAAAATCCCTTGTCGTCGCCGGCGATCAGTTCGGCATAGTTGAAGTCGTCGCCGGTGTACATTTTGACCCGCGGATCGAGTCGGCGCCGCATGTCGATCTCGCGCTGCTTGTCGAGCAGCGAGACCTTGACGCCATCGACCTTGGCCGCATTGGCGTTGATGATCGCAACCGCCGTATCCATCGCCTTGTCGAGATCGGCCGTGCCCCAGTAACCTGATAGCGCCGGATCGAACATGTCGCCGAGCCAATGGATGATCACGGGCTCACGAACCTGCGACAGCACGCGGTCGTAGACCCTGGCGTAGTCGTCAGCGCTCTTGCCGAGCTTTGCCAATGCGCGCGAGGCCATCAGGATGATGCGGCCACCGGCCTTCTCCACTGCCGCGATCTGCTCCTCATAGGCACGGATCACATCATCGATCGACCTGGCATCTTCCACCGGGAGATGGTCGGTGCCGGCGCCGGAAAACACCAGCGCATTGCCCCTGGCCTTGGCCGCCTTCACCGAGCGCTGGATCAGTTCGAGCGAGGTCGGCCAATCCAGCCCCATGCCGCGCTGCGCGGTGTCCATGGCTTCGGCGACGCCGAGGCCGAGGTCCCAGACGTGCTCACGAAACGCGATCGTCCTGTCCCAGTCGATCGCCGCGGCCAGCCAGGGATCGACGTCGGCGCGCGGATCGGCCACCACATGCGCGGCCGAGAATGCCACGCGGTTCAGCGTACCCTCGAGCTTCGCCGGAAAGGTCCGCGACGCCGCCAGGCGATAGGTCTCGAGGGCGCCATCGGCGGTCGGCAGCTTCAGCGACTGAGATGATATCGGCCGGACTGGCTTGTTCATGACAAAGTCCCTTCTCAGACTGATATCGGGGCGACGTCGATCCAGCGCCGCTCCTTCCAGCTCTTCAGCGCGCATTCGGCGAGCTGCACGCCCTTGGCGCCTTCGAGCAGGGTGTATTTGTAGGGCGCGTCCTCGCAGACATGGCGGATGAACATCTCCCACTGTTCCTTGAAGCCGTTGTCGTAGACGACGTTCTCAGGCAGCTTCTGCCAGTCGGCATAGAAATCATGCATCCGCTTCTCGTCCGGATTCCACACCGGCCGCGGCGTCGCCTGGCGTGCCTGGATCACGCAGTCGGTCAGGCCCGCCACCGCCGAGCCATGGGTGCCGTCGACCTGGAAGGTGACGAGGTCGTCGCGGTAGACACGCGTCACCCAGCTCATGTTGATGTGCGCAATGACGCCACCCTTCAGGCGGAACGTGGCGTAGGCGGAATCATCGGCGGTCGCCTGGTATTTCTTGCCCTTCTCGTCATAGCGCTCGGGGATGTCAGTCGTGCCGAGGCAGGTCACGCTCTCGACTTCGCCGAACAGATTGTCGAGCACGTAGCGCCAGTGGCAGACCATGTCGAGGATGATGCCGCCGCCGTCTTCGGCGCGGTAGTTCCACGACGGCCGCTGCGCTTCCTGCCAGCCGCCCTCGAACACCCAATAGCCGAACTCGCCGCGCACCGAGAGCATGCGGCCGAAGAAGCCGGAGTCGCGCAGGAAGGCCAGCTTCTTCAGGCCCGGCAGGAACAGCTTGTCCTGCACGGTGCCGTGCTTGAGGCCCCTGGCATTGGCGAGCTTCACCACCGCAACGGCCTCCTCGAGGTTGGTCGCGATCGGCTTCTCGCAATAGACATGCTTGCCGGCGTTGATCGCCTTGGTCAGCAGCGAGGGCCGCGCCTGCGTGGTCGCGGCGTCGAAGAACACGGTGTCGCCGTTGCCCGCGAGCGCACGATCGAGATCGGTGGTGTGGCGTTCGATGTTGTAGCGTTTTGCCAACGCGCCGACCTTCTCGGCGTCGCGGCCGACCAGGATCGGATCGGGCATGACGCGGTCGCCGTTCGCGAGCCGCACACCGCCCTGCTCGCGGATCGCGACGATCGAGCGGATCAGATGCTGGTTGAGCCCCATCCGGCCGGTGACGCCGTTCATGATCAGGCCGAGGCGTTTGGTCGTCATACTGCTTGCTCCTGCGAAACGCGTGGTGTTGGCCGCTTGAGCGGCTGCATGGTGGACCAGTCCGGATGGATCGAACTGGCAAAGCCCGGCGCGACGGCGATCGATTCCGTCAGCAGATCGCCGTCATGGATCGCGAGGCGGACCTTGCTGCCCGCGCGCGTGTAGAGATCGGAATGCGCGGTGAGGAAGGCGTCGGCCTCGTCAGCCGGGGTGTCGGCAAAGCCATCGACATAATGATGTCCGTTGCGCTCGGCATGGGTGACGCCGATCAGCGCCCCGAGCGCGAGGTCCTGCTGCACGCCGAGCCCGGCCTGGCAGGTCAGGTCCTCGCCGCTGATGAAATACCCGCCGCTCTCAGCGTTCCACGCCGCCGCGCGGGTGGCGTTGATGATGGACTTGTAGATGCCCTTGCAGGATTTCGAGGAGATGCCGCGATAGCCGAGCACGCGGGCCTGCGGGAATGCGTCATAGGAATCGTCGGCTTCGTCGATGATGATGCCGTACGCCGCCAGTTTCCCGAGCGGCGAGGCTCTTGTGATATCGCGCGGCATCGGCTGCTCGATATAGAGCAGGTTTGCCCTGATCGGCTGCAGCGCCGCGTCATGGTCGAGCCGGTCGACCAGCGCGTTCAGCGCGGCAAGGTCGGCATATTGCTCGTTGGCGTCGAGCGTGATCCTGGTTGCGTAAGGCAGCTTTGCGAGCTCGCCGCCGATCCGCGCCAGCCGCGCCGCGTCATGTGCGGGATCGCCGTTCAGCTTAAGCTTGAAATAGCGCGCACCGGCGTTCTCGTTGCGGTCGGCGACGCCGCCCTCGCCTTCAACCTTGTCGTCCATTCCGACCGTGTGCCTGACGGCGACACGCTCGAGCCGTTGGCGCGTCGACAGAAACCGCGCGATCGCCGCGTCGTCTAGATCAGGCGTCAGCCGCTCGTCGATGCCGGCGATGTTGTCGGCCATGCCGGCGAAGAAATTCGCGCCGGTCGCGCGCAGCAGCGCATCCAGGATCGCCTTGTCGATCTCGGCCGGACCGAAGCCGGCGGCAAGCGGCGGAATGTCTTCGGCAGCGCAGGCCGCAACCTGCGGGCCGATACGTTCGGCGTGGAGGCCGAACGCGGTGTCAAAGCCCCTGTTCGTCAGATAGAGCTCGCGCGCAACCGCAAGCGAGCGGCGAAGTCCGTCGAGCGACTGCGCCTCGGTGAGATGCGGCCGCTTGTCGAACCATTTCGGCGCCAGCATCTCGGCGCTGGCGCCGGTGGCGCGGCCCTTGCCCTCCACCTCGATCTCGACCCGCACGAACATCTGCGTCGACGCGGTGATCGTCACCGCGCCGAAGCGGAACGGCCGGGCGAACACCAGCGGCCGTTCGAAGAAGGCGATATCGTTGACTTTGAGGCGAAGCGGCATTGACGGCTCGGGTGTTAGTCCAGCGACCCCTGTGAGAAGAAATGCTTCCGGATCCGCTGCACCAGTTCGTTGAAGACAGGATCGGACATCGTCTCGAGCGAGCGCGGCCGTGGCATCGGCACGTCGTAGATCGCGGCGATCGCGCCGGGCCGCTCGGTCATCACGAGCACGCGGTCGGCGAGGAACACGGCTTCCGGGATCGAGTGCGTGATCAACAGGACCGTCTTGCCGGTCTCGCGCTGGATCCGCATCAATTCGACATTCATCCGCTCGCGCGTCATGGCGTCGAGCGCGCCGAACGGCTCGTCCATCAGCATGATCTTGGGGTCGTGCACCAGGGCGCGACAGATCGAGGCGCGCTGCTGCATGCCGCCGGACAGCTGCCAGGGCAGCTTCTTCTCGAAACCTTCGAGGCCGACCAGCTTCAGCAGATCCTTGGCGCGCGCGAGATACTTGTCCCGCGGCAGCTGCTTCATGTCGATCGGCAACATCACGTTGGAGAGGATGTTGCGCCACGGCAGCAGCAGCGCGTTCTGGAACACGATGCCGACATTGCCGTGCGGCCTGGTCACCGGCTCGCCGTCGACCAGCACCTCGCCGGTCGTCGGCGGCAGCAGGCCCGAGATCATCTTTAGCAGCGTGGACTTGCCGCAGCCGGAGGGCCCGACCACGACAAAGAACTCGCCGTCGTTGATGGTGAAGTCGAGCGGCCGCAGCGACGGCACATCGCCGTCGCGTGACCGGTAGGTCTTCGAGACGCCGGAGAGTTTGATACCCGGCGTGGCATACGCGGCGCGGTCCGACACCAGGCGCAGATGCGCGGCGGGCTGAACATCGGCTGGTTTGGTTGCAGGATTCATTCTGTCGAATCCACTGGGATGTAGAATGCTGTCATTCCGGGATGGTCCGAAGGACCAGACCCGGAATCCCGAGATTCCGGGTTCGATGCTTCGCATCGCCCCGGAATGACGGTGTTTGTTGCGCTCACGAGTCACCCTTCGGCAGATAGTCGTTGGTGTAGAACGCCTTCGGATTGGCCTTGGCCTTGGCGTCGAGGCCGCCATACTCGACCATCAAATTGACCGACTCGGTCATGTTCTGGTCGGTGACCTGGAACGGCCGCCTGGTCCTGGTCTCCGGCGTACGATAGAGCGGGATCGTCAGCTCGAAGCCTTGCGTCAACGTGTGGATCTTGCCGCCCTTCGGGTTGGCGTCGAGGATCGACTGCGCAGCGGCCTTGGGGTCCTTCTCCGCGGCTTCCACCGCCTTTGTCGTCGCCGACATGAAGCGGCGGACCAGGTCCGCATTGGCCTTCACATAGTCGGAGTTCGCGATGATGCCCGACGACACCATGTTGATGCCGTAGTCGGCGAACTTGATCGGATAGACGTCCTTGCCGGTGGCGTCCTTGATCTTCATCGACTGGTCCATGACGTAGCCGAGCAGCAGGTCGGCCTGGCCGTTGATCACGGCGTTGAGCTTGGTCTGGCCGTCGCCGGCGACGGTGTTGAAATCGCTTTCCTTCAGACCGGTCTTCTTCAGGAACAGCGGCCAGATCTGCGTCATCGAATCCGCCGGCGTGATCGCGACCGTCTTGCCCTTGATGTCCTCCGGCTTCCTGATGTTCTTGTCGGCAAGGCTCATCGCCGACATCGGGCTGGTCTGCAGCAGCACGCCGGTGGCAATCACCGGCGCACCCTTCACGGCCGCGCGCATCATCGTCGGCACGTCGACATAGCCGAAATCGGCGGTCTTGGCGGCCACCGCCTGCGTGGTCGCGGCCGAGCCGCGGCCTTCCTGGATCTCGAGGTCGATGCCCTCAGTGGCATAGATGCCCTTGGCCTTGCCGTAATAGAACGGCGCGTGCTCGCCGTAGACGTACCAGTTCAGCATCAGCACGACCTTGTCGGCCGCAGATGCAGGGGCCACCGCAAGCGCGGTCCAGGCCAGTGCGGCAATGACAGCAGTGATCAATCGCATCACGTTCTCTCCCTGTTTTTCGTCATTGCGAGGAGCGAGAGCGACGAAGCAATCCATTTCTCAGCTTGTGGCGCGATGGATTGCTTCGCTTCGCTCGCAATGACGGTTTCCCTTTTCGTTAGGTGGCTCTGCGATATCCCTAGGAAGCAAAAATGATGTCATCGCGCTGGCTGACGTGCCAGGGGATCACCAGCCGCTCGATGCGGTCGACGATCCAGAACAGGATGACGCCGAGCAGCGCGAGGATCGCCAGCGCGGCGAACATCGTCGGCAGGTCGAAGGTGCCGATCGAGCGCTGCATCACATAGCCGATGCCGGAATTGGAGCCGACGAACTCGCCGACGACGGCGCCAACCACGGCGAGCGTCACCGAGACTTTCAGGCCGGAGAAGATCGCGGGCATCGCGTGCGGCAGGTTGACCGCACGGAACACCTGGAAGCGGCTGCCCTGCATCGCGCGCGCCAGATCGACCATATCAGGGTCGACCGACTTGAAGCCCTGCACCGCCGACACCACCACGGGGAAGAAGCCGAGCAGGAACGCGGAGATCACCTTGGGGATGATGCCGAAGCCGAACCACACCACGAACAGCGGCGCGATCGCGATCTTCGGCACGGATTGGGAGAACACCAGCAGCGGATAGACGTAGCTCTCGATCGTCTTCGAGCCCGCGATCAGCATCGCAACGGGAATGCCGAACAGCGCCGAGAGCAGGAAGCCGCAGATCGTTGCATAGGTTGTCGGCCAGGACTGCCGCAGCAGTTCCGGCCAGTCGCTCCACAGCACCGCGACGACGTCGCCGGGCGAGGGAATTTGGTAGGCGGGAATATGGAACAAGCGGATCGCGAGGTCCCAGGCCGCCACGATGACAACCAAAAACAGGAACGGACGTACCCACGCCGCATTCAGCACCTTCGACAGGCCCGAAGGGCTCTTTGCCTCCGCCACGTCACGCTCCCTTTGCAGTCTCTCTGTTCGTTCAGAAATTAACCCGTTGGATAAATACTGTCCAGCCCCAAGCGCGCGGCAAAATCGCGCCGAAATACGCGACTTTCGTCAGGTGAGAATTTTTGTCGGATGAGACTTCGTAGATGGGGTAACGGGCCGGCCGCCCGCTCGCTACGGCGCAATTTGGAAGCGCGCTCGCGAGCGGCCTGTTGGTTGGAAGGCGGTCGTCCCTCAAACTGATGGTGTTCAACGGAGTCGGGCAAGCCCGCTCCAAGCATCATTAAGGGACGACCATGTACCACTATGCAGGAATTGACGTGTCTTTGGAATGCTCGAGCGTTTGCCTTGTCGATGGGACAGGCAAGATTTTGCGCGAGACGAAGGTTGCGAGCGAGCCGGCGGCGCTGATCGCCTGGTTCCGGTCGCTGGGTCTGGTACTGGAACGGATCGGGCTGGAGGCAGGCCCCTTGTCGCAATGGCTGTATGCGGGTCTGCGAGACGCAGGGCTTGCGGTCGAGCTGCTGGAAACGCGGCACGTTCGCGAAGCCTTCAAGTCGATGCCGGTGAAGACGGACCGCAACGATGCCCGCCGGATCGCGCAGTTGATGCGGCTCGGCTGGTTCCGGCCGGTGCACTGCAAGTCGGTCGCGGCGCAGGAGACCCGCGCCATCCTGACGGCGCGCAAGCTGCTGCAATCCAAGCTTCGCGATGTCGAGAACAGCCTGCGCGGCATACTTCGCGGTTTTGGCCTGAAGGTCGGTGCGACCACCGAGCGCACGTTCGCCGGGCGCATCCGCGAGCTCGTGACCGGCCATCCCGGACTGGAGTTGGTCGCGGCGGCGCTGCTCCAAGCCCATGCGGTGCTGCTGCGGGAGTTCAAGAGCCTGGACAAGCACACCCAGAAGCTCGCCAGGACGCATCCATCCGCCAAGCTCCTGATGACAACGCCGTCCGTTGGTCCGATCGTGGCGCTCACCTATGCCGCGGCGATCGACGACCCGAAGCGCTTCCGCTCCTCGAAGGCCACGGGAGCCCACTTTGGGCTCACCCCGAAGAAGTACCAGTCCGGTGAGACCGACTACACCGGCCGCATCAGCAAGATCGGGGATGCCTCCGTGCGCGAGGCGCTCTACCAGGCAGCTCACGTCATGCTGACCAAGCCGGTCAAGAATTGCTCGGCATTGAAGAGCTGGGCGATGCGGATCGCCCGGCGCGCAGGCATGCGCAAGGCCAAGGTAGCGCTGGCTCGCAAGCTCGCCGTGATCCTGCATCGCATGCTCGCCGACACCAAACCGTTCAACCCGATGACCAAGGCCATCTAGCCAGGAGCAGCAATCGGTTCCGGGCGGGCCACGACACCAGGCTCTCCCCGAGCGAAGTCCCTCCGCTGGGACGATGGATCCGGTCAGGCCGCCATCCGGGAAGTGGCTCACGACCACGCAATCCGTAGATTGGCCGGCCGGCTCCTCAATGCACCCCATCAGGCGACGGCCTTCGCGCCGATCCCGTACAGAAGCAAGTGCCCGGCGAGTGGATGACGCGAAAAGGGATTGACTAACCAAGGCCCGTTACAGAAGCCCGGATGAAGCGCAGCGAAATCCGGGACCGCTATCCGCGCATGCAACTCCCCGGATTGCGCGGAGCCTGTCATCGGGCGCGCGTTCGCGCGACCCGTTGGCTCCATCCGGGCTACGGATCACCGCAACGATCGCAAGACCTCACACCACGCGGTGCTCGGCCGCGCGCAGCACCGGCATCGCGCCGCCGAACGCCGCCGTGGATTTGCCGGTCAGCGCCGCCAGCACCAGCGCGGTCATGTGCTCGAGGCGCTCGTCGCGGGCGTCCTTCTTCAAGAGGTCGCGGCCGAAGATCACGCTCAGCGTAGCGCTGTTGGATAGATAGAAGAACGCCAGCCCGGCGATCGAGATGTAGAGCTGCACCGGATCGACCGCGACGCGGAAATCGCCGCTCTCGACCCCGCGCGTCACCACGGTGCGGATCATCTCGACAAAGGGCGAGTGCATCGACTTGACCTTGGTCGAACGCTTCAGGTGTTTTGCCTTGGCGAGGTTTTCGGTGTTCAGGAGCGCCAGGAACTCGGGATTGCGCAGAAAATAGTTCCACGTGAAGTCGATCAGACGCCCGATCGCCTCGGGCGGATCGAGATGCTCGAGATCGAGGGTGCGCTCCTCGGCGCGGATCTTCTCATAGGCGCCTTCCAGCACCTCAAGATAGAGATCCTCCTTGTTGCCGACGTGGTAGTACAGCATGCGCTTGTTGGCGTCGGCGTTGGCCGCGATGCGGTCGACCCGCGCGCCGGCGAGGCCATGGGCGGCGAATTCCTGCTTGGCAGCCTCGAGAATCCGCAGCCGCATCCCCTGGGGGTCGCGCTGCCATCTCTGTATTCGCTTTGCCTTGGCCAAATCGATCGCCCGTGATGCTGAATTGATGAATGTAGCATGACGAACGACGTTTGAGAACGAATGTTGTCGTGACGGCCATGCGGGAATATTTCTCGCAGACGCGGCATGCAGCGTTCTCCCTGCCATTCCCGGATACACGCTGTCATGACGACGCGCGCATGAAACGCGGCCTAGTCCGGTTTTCCTTGCGAAGGCTGCACCAGAAGCGTCGGCACACCGCATGTGCTGTTGCGCACCGTCATCACGCGCGTGCCGGGCTTGCGGCCGGTACGAACCTCGGAGACGTCGACGCCAGCGGCGATCAGCCGCGCACGTGTGGCGTCGATATCGGTGACGCGCCAGCAGATGCCGCGCAGCCGGTCCGGCGCGTCCGTCTCCGATTTGCCCGGCCGGTGCGTGACCTCGACCACGAGGTCGCCGCAGCGGAAGAACATCAGCCGGCCCCACTCCGGATGCGACCGGTCGAGCGCCATGTCGAGCCCGAGCCGCGCGCCATAGAGCGCGGCGGCGCGTTCCGGGTCGGCGGTCGAAACCACCACATGATCCATCGCGGTGATCGATGCGGTCGTGGTACGCACCGACAACGGCCGCTCCTGCTCGCGTTCCAGGAAGAACATGCGCACGCCGCGCGTCGCATCGGTCGCGGCCCGCGTACGCTTCCACGACAGCACGGCGCCGCTGGTCTCGTCGCGGCTTTCGACTTCAGTGACGGGTTCGGGCTTCAGCGTCAGCCGGTCGAGCCGGCGGTGTGTCCTGGCGATGTCGCTGGTGCGGAAGCAGAGGCTCGCAAGCCCCTCACCTTGCGTAACGAGCGCGCTGCGGACGCGCTGGGCTGCATCGTCGTCGCCGTGCGGCGCCACCAATTCCAGCGTGGTGTTGTCGAGCGTGAACAGCGTGCGGTCCGCGCCGCCGCCGCGGTAGCGCCAGGACGGCGTCCGCGCGAACAGCGTCTCGTAGGCAGCGCCGGCAGCAGCGATGTCACTGGTCAGGACGACGATGTGATCGAGACCGGTAATCATGGCTGCAACCTCCCCGAATCTGCCGTCATTGTGTTTCTCCCTTAACCCAACCCGGAACCACGGACTGCCGCCGGCCGTTATGCCGCATGCCAGAACGGCCCGGCGCAGCCATCATCTCTACCTGTAAACCAGGCAGGGTTGCGAATATTTTCAGCGATATCGGCCGATCAGCAATGCTAGTCTGGAACCGCCGGCCGGGACCACACCAAGCCACGACGGAAAGCGAATGCAGGCCCTCTTCATCGGACAGACCTATATCGACGTCACCTTCATCACAGATCACATGCCTGTTGGCGACGAAAAGCACGTCGCCGACGCCTATGCGGTGTCGTTCGGCGGCAACGCCGTGACCGCAGCATTCTGCTGCGCCAAGCTCGGCGTCCCGCCGGACCTGATCGCCACCATGGCCAATGACTGGCTGGGACGGATGTTCTGGGACATGGCCGACAGGTACGGCATCTCGTTCCACCCCCGCAAGGTCAACTCCTCCTCGCTGTCCTTCATCATGCCGAACGACGGCAAGCGCGCCATCGTCCGCTGCCGCGACGACCAGCACATCCACCCCTTTCCGCTGCTGAACATCAAAGGCTGCCGCGCGCTGCACATCGACGGACACCAGCCGGACGCCGCGATCCATTATGCGAAGCTGTGCCGCGAGGACGGCATCCTGACCTCGCTCGACGGCGGCGGCCTGCGCACCAACACCCACGAGCTGCTCGCATTCATCGACATTGCGATCGTCGCCGAACGCCTGTGCGAGCAGATGGACAAGACGCCGGAGCAGATGCTCGACTATCTCAAGAGCCGCGGCTGCAAGGTCGGCGGCGTCACCATGGGCGAGCGCGGCCTGCTCTGGTATGACGAGGCCGGCACAGTGCGCACGCTGCCGGCTTTCCCGATCCCGCGCGCGCGCGTGATCGACACCAACGGCGCCGGCGACGTCTTCCACGGCGCCTACATCTACTCTTACCTTTCGAACCCGAGCAAAGGCTGGCATGAGCACTTCAAGTTCGCGCGTGCAGCCTCGACCTTCAAGATCCAGAAGCTCGGCAACGAGGCCGGCTTGCCGACACTCGCCGATATCGCAGCGGTCAAGCAGGAATTTCGCGCCGAGGCCTGATATCGGTGAACGGGGCTAGTCATGAGGCACGTCTTCGTCGCCGGCAGCATCAATATGGACGTGGTGGCGACCGCCGAGCGCCATCCGCGGATCGGCGAAACCGTCGCCGGCGAGGCCGTGCTCTATTTTCCCGGAGGCAAGGGCGCCAACCAGGCGGTGGCTTCGGCCAAGCTCGGCGTAGCGACCACGCTGATCGGCCGGCTCGGCACCGATGCGTTCGGCAAGGAGCTGCGAGCGTTCCTTGCCGCGCAAGGCGTCGATCTCACCTCGGTCAAGACCACGCACGGCACGCATTCCGGCACGGCGATCATCACGCTCGCCAATGCCGACAACACGATTGTCGTCGTGCCAGGCGCCAACGGGCTCGTTGACGCTCATGATGTCAAGGTCCCCTCACTTATGAAGGGTGACGTCGCGGTCAGCCAGTTCGAGATCCCGCTGCCGGCGATCGCTGCCTTCTTCCGGCGCGCCCGCGCCGTCGGCGCCACCACGATCCTCAATCCGGCACCGGCAAAACAGGCCGACAAGGCTCTGCTCGATCTCGTCGACATCCTCGTTCTGAACGAGACCGAACTCGGCTACCTGACTGGCACGGGGCTGCGCGACAGCGACACGCCGGAGCGCTTCTCCGAGGCGGCCCGGGCGTTGGGGCAAGGCAGGATCGTCTGCGTCACGCTCGGAAAGCGCGGCGTGCTGGCGCTGGTCGACAACCAGCCGCTGCTCGTGCCGGGACGCGAGGTCAAGGCCGTCGACACCACAGGCGCCGGCGATTGCTTCGTCGGCGCCCTCGCCTCACAGCTCGCCATCGGCAAGCCGCTCGGCGACGCGCTGGCCTACGCCAACGCCGCCGCCTCGATTTGCGTGCAACGGATGGGAGCCGCGCCGTCGATGCCGACGGCGGATGAGGTGGAGGACGCTCTCTCCCCAAGTCGTCCCGGCGAAGGCCGGGACCCATAACCACCGGCCACAGTTTGGGGGCACACGCGTGGCAACTGCGTTCGTCTCCGCCAACGACTGCCGCGGAGTATGGGTCCCGGCTTTCGCCGGGACGACGCTTGCTTACATTTGCGCCAGCGCACTCTTCAGATCAAAGCTCGCATCCGCCGCCTGCTCCGGCGTAATCGAGCCGCCGGCGCCGAGCAGCCGGCGGCCGAACATGTGATCGCCGGCGCGATTGATCGATTCGATGCCGAGCAGCTTGTCGCCGCGATAGCAGAACGCCGAGAACGCGCCCTGCGCGCGGTCGCCGCGCACTACGACGCGGTCGTAGCCGGTGGTGAGACCCGCCATCTGCAGCTTGTCGGGGCCCTGGTCGCTCCAGAACCACGGCAGACCGTCATAGACCTCGGTCTTGCCGGTCAGCCGCGACGCCACGCAGCGCGCATGGTCGGTCGCATTCTGCACCGACTCCAGCCGCAGCGACCCGCCGAAGCGTTTGCTGGTGTAGAGCGCGCAATCGCCGATCGCGGAGACATTCGGATCGGCGGTCAACAGATGCTCGTCGACGATGATGCCGGATGCCACCGGCAGCCCGGCCTCCGCCGCAAGCTCGACATTCGGCAGCACGCCGACACCGACCACGACGAGATCGGCCGGGATATGCGTGCCGTTGCTCAGGCTGACACCGGTAACCTTGCCGCCATCGGCCTCGATCGCCGTGACCTGCACCCCGAGGTGAATCCGGATGCCGGCCGCGCTGTGGCGGGATTGCGAGAACTCGGAAATCTCCGCGGTCACCGCCCGCGCCATCACGCGGGAGGCAAGCTCGACCACGTCGACCTCGAGGCCCTTGGCCCGGGCAGTGGCGGCGAATTCGAGCCCGATGAAGCCCGCACCGATCACGACGACGCGCATGCCGGGCGCGATCAAGTCGCGCAGCGCCTGGCTCTCATCCAGAATGCGCAGGTAGCGGACTGCGTCGAGCTTGGCGTTGGGGATATCCAGCAGCCGGTTCCGCGCGCCGGTTGCGAACACCAGGTGTCCGTAATCGAGCGACGCGCCGGAGGCGAGCGCCACCTTCCGCGCATTGCGGTCGATCGCATGGGCGCGATCGGTGATCAGCTCGATCTTGTTGTCCTGGTAGAACTTGTCGGGCCGGAACATCAGGCTCTCGGGCCCGCCGGTCCCTTTCAGATAGGCCTTCGACAGCGGCGGCCGCTGATACGGCAAATGGCCTTCGTCATTGATCAGGGCGATGCGCTCGGCGAAGCCGGCCTGGCGCAGCGACGCCGCGAGCTGGAAGCCGGCGTGTCCGGCGCCGACGATGATGACCGAGCCTGTCATCGGAACAACCCAAATACGCGCGAGCAGGAGCGACCCATGCCGTTTCCTCTTGTCGATGTTAGCTTGCTTGCCCCGTCCCCACAGCGCTCGTGTCTGCGTACCGAAGGCGCGTGCCATTTGGCCTCATGGCTCGCACCGATGCAAGGGGGTCCCAGGCGATTCTGGGCGCGCCCGCGGCCCCCGGGCGCCGGGCCGGATTGCCACGGCTCCCGCCAAGGCCTTAAATGTCCGGAACCAACAAGCCCAAGGTCTTCAATATGCCAGCACCCGCCCCCTCCGCCACCGACCCCGCTTTGCTCCGCATCGACGGCGCCATCGCGACCATCACACTGAACCGGCCGGCCGCGTTCAACGCGATCGACATGACGATTGCCAAGAAGCTCGAGCAGCTCAGCGCCGAGGTCGAAGCCAACAAGGACGTTCGCGTACTGGTCATCGAGGGCGAAGGCCGCGCCTTCTGCGCCGGCGGCGATCTGCAGACCATCGGCGCAGCGACCGAAGCCAACAATGTCGCCCCCGTGGTCGGCGAGATGCTTCACCACTACCATGCCTTCATCGAGACGGTCCGGCGGATGCCGAAGATCGTGCTATCCAGCGTGCATGGTTCGGCGGCCGGAGCCGGCATGGGCCTCGCGTTCGTGACCGACCTGTGTATCGCCGCAGAGGATGCCCGCTTCACGCCCGCCTATGCCAAGATCGGCGTATCGCCGGATGGCGGCAGCACGGTCGGCATCGTCGGCACGGTCGGTACCCGCCGCGCGCTGCAGATTTTCCTGGCCGAGGATGGGTTCACCGCGCAGCAAGCCTATGAATGGGGTCTCGTCGTCAAGACCGTCCCCGCGGCCGAGCTGAAGGCGGCGACGCGGCAGCTCGCCGAGCGTCTGGCGCAAAATCCGCCCGCCGCGATCGCGGGGACCAAATCACTGGTCTATCAGGCCGCCACCACGCCGACCAAGCAGCAGCTCGACGCCGAGGAACACAAGATCATCACGGCGATGCATACCGATGATTTCCGCGTCGCCGTGAAGAAGTTCACCAGCAAGTCGAAGTAGAGGTTTGGCTAGTTCGGGCAAATGTACCCCGTGCCGCCGGGTGCCTTGAAGCAGCCGACCGATTCCGGGATCACCTGCTTGGGCAGCCACAGCACGACCTTCGGAAAATAGATCGTGAAGCAGATCGTGACCAGGAACACGACATAGATCGGCAACGCCGCCCGCAACGCTTTTGCAAAACTGATGCCGACGAATTTCGAGGCCATCAGCAGCACGAGCCCGTAGGGCGGCGTGATCAGGCCGAACGCCAGCGTTGCGATCAGCACCACGCCCATGTGCACGCCGTTGATGTCGCCGGCCTGGGTCAAGGCGTTGACCAGCGGCATGAAGATGATGATGGTCGGCACCGGCTCGATGAAGTCGCCGACCACGGTGAACAGCAACACCATCAAGAGCATGATGAGGTGCGGGTCGTTACCGGCGATCGAGGTGATCCAGTCGGCGATGTAGATCGCGCCGCGCAGATAGGCCAGCATCCAGCCGAACGCGTTCGCCGCGCCGATCGTGATCAGCGGCAGCGAGAAGATCAGGCCGGCGAGGCAGAAATCATACGGGATCTTCTTCAGGTGCCCGCGGTTCAGCGCCGGGATCACCACGACGATGATGTAGGCGACCGCGACGACCCCGGCCTCGGTCGGCGTGAACCAGCCGGTCAGGATGCCGCCCAGCAGGATCACCGGGATCATCATCGGTAGCGCCGCGTCACCGGCGGCGAACGCAACCTGGCGCAGCGGCGCGCGTGGCTTGCGCAGGCCCGAGGGACCGAAGAAGTAGCAGTAGATCATCAGCCCGAAGCCGATCATCAGCCCGGGGACCACACCGGCCATGAACAGCCCGGCGATCGAGACATTGCCGACCGCGCCATAGACCACCGCCGTGATGCTCGGCGGCACCAGCGCTGCGATCGTCGACGCCGAGGCGATGATCGCGGCGATGAAGGCCGGCTCATACCCTTCCCGCCGCATCGGCCCGCCGAGCGCCCGGCTCATGACCGCGACATCGGCGGTGGTCGAGCCGGACATCTCCGAGAAGAACATGCTGAAGACGACAACGACCTGCGACAGCCCGCCCCTGATGTGACCGACCAGCGAGACCGACAGATTGGCGATGCGGACCACGACATTTGCCGAGCTCATGAGCTCGCCGACCAGCAGGAAGAACGGGATCGCAAGCAGCGCCTCGGAATCGACGCCGTCGAAGACCTTCTGGATGATCGCCGCCAGCGAGACGTCTGATAGCACTGCGCCGACGAACACGCCGGCCATCAGCGAGAACGGCACGGGCACGCCGAGATAGCCGAAGAACAGGAAGCAGAACGACATCAGCGCAAGCACGACCGGTGCGCTCACGGCTGCACTCCCGTCGTCGCGCGGGTATCGATCGCAGGAATCGGAAGGTGGTCATCCGGCGGCTCCGGATGGTCGAAGCCATTGCGGATCCCATTGACGAGCTGCTCGATCGTGAACAGGCCGATCAGGATGCCGGACAGCGGGATCACCGCATAGAGCGAGGCGATCGGCGTACCGGACGGCAGGCGGAAGCTGCCGAAGCCTCGGAGGTAATTTTGATAGCCGTACCAGACCAGGCAGAAGGCGACACCCAGCACCACCAGACGGATGACGATCTCGACGATCAGCCGCGACCTGCCATGCAGCGCTTCGGAGATCGCGGTGAGATAGAGATGGTCGTTGCGCCGTGTCGCGACCGCGGCCCCGATGAAGATCGCGTAGATGAACAGCGTCGAGGTCACCTCCTGCAGCCACAGCCAGGGATGACCGATGGTGCGGGTGACGATATCGGCGGTCACCGACAGCGAGAAGCCGAAGCACAGCAGGCCGCACAGCATCATCAGGATCAGCTCGAGCCGGTCGAGCGCCCGCCATTTCAGATGCCGCTGCCGTTGCAGCACCAGTGTGTCGGCGATGGCCATCGAATGCTCCGTCCTCGTATGTCGTCCCGGCGAAGGCCGGGACCCATAACCACCGGCGCCTGATGCTTTGAGAAAGAACGGCGGCCCGGTGCTTCAATGGACGAGCCGCGGCGTATGGGTCCCGGCCTTCGCCGGGACGACGCAGGAAGTGGGCTAGTTGACCGCGCGGATCAAATTCTTAATCTTCTCCGCATGCGGCCCGAGATCCTTGGCGAGCTTGTCGAGATAGGGATCGGCGATCGCGGTAAAGCTCTTCTTGTCCACATCCTCGACCACCTTGACGCCGAATGACTTCAGTTTTGCAGCCGCATTCTTCTCCAGTTCGAACGCCTTCGCCGGCTCCTTGGCGCTCACCTCGGCGGCCGCTGTCGTCACCCAGGCCTTCTGCTCGGCTGAAAGGCTCTGCCACAGCCTGTCGCTGATGAACAACAGCGCATTGTTGGCCTCATGCTCGGTCATCGAGAGCACCGGCGCGACTTCGTAGTGCTTATTGACGAGGTAAACATTCACGCTGTTTTCCGCCGCCTCGACGACGCCGGTCTGCAGCGACGTGTACACGCTGCCGAACGGCATATGGACGGTTTGCGCGGCGTAAGCCGGGAAGATCGTGTCTTCCGTAGCCGTCGCCTGAACGCGAATCTTTACACCCTTGAGGTCGCTGACGTTGTGGATTTCCTTCCTGGCGTAGATGCTTCTTACGCCTTGGCTGCCCGTCGCGATGACATGAAGGCCTTGCGACGTGTCGTCGATCATCGCCTTGATCGCGTCAATCACCTTCTGATCGGCAAGGGCCTTCACCACATGGTTGGCGTCGCGGAACAGGAAATGCAGCGACATCACACCGGCCTGCGGCGAGATAGTCGCGGTGTTCGCCGACGAGATGATGGCGAATTCAATGTCTCCGGATTTCACGAGCTGCAGCAGCTGCGGCTCCTGTCCGAGCTGCGCTCCCGGATACTGGTCGACGATCATGGTCCCCTTGCTCAACTCCTTGAGCTTGGCGGAGAACATGTCGTAGGCCACGCTGTATCCGGTGTTGAGCTGCTGATCGTGCGCGAAGCGGTAGTGCTTGACTTCCTGCGCGCCGGCGCCCGCGGAAAGCAGCAGCGCTGCCGCGGCCATGGCAATCCCGACGATCCTGGCTGAATAGCCCATCGCGACGTTCCCCCTGTTTTTAATTGAGGGGGATCATCCCACCAGTCGCGCAGGATTGTCAATAAAACAGAGGCAATCAGCTCGCCGTAGGCGACAACGAGCACCGCATCGCAGAAATTATCGACAATTCAGCAGATGCGCCGAACTTTGCAAGCTACTTCCCCTTGGCGCGCATGAAGTCGAAATCGCAGCCCTCGTCGGCCTGCAGGATGGTGTCGTTGAAGAGATGCGCGTAGCCGCGCTTGGCCCAATCGGGCGAACCGGCCGGCGCGAGCGCGTCGCGGCGCTTCTGCAATTCGGCCTCGTCGACCAACAGATCGATGCTGCGCTTGGCGACATCGAGCCGGATCATGTCGCCGTTCCGCACCAGCCCGAGCGGACCGCCGACCGCGGATTCCGGCGTGATGTGCAGCACGATGGTGCCGAACGCGGTGCCGCTCATCCGCGCATCGGAGATGCGGACCATGTCCTTCACGCCGGCGCGCGCGAGTTTCTTCGGGATCGGCAGGTAACCCGCCTCCGGCATGCCCGGCGCGCCCTTCGGGCCGGCATTGCGCAACACCAGCACGTCGTCGGCGGTGACATCGAGCGCGGGATCGTCGACCCGCAGCGTCATGTCCTCGACCGATTCGAACACCACGGCGCGGCCGGTGTGCTGCAATAGTTTCGGGCTCGCCGCCGACTGCTTGATGACGGCACCGCGCGGCGCGAGATTGCCGTGCAGGATCGCCATCGCGCCTTCGGATTTGATCGGGTTCGCCTTGGAGCGGATCGCGTCCTGCCCCGGCACATCCTCGGCATTGGCGACGACCTCGCGCAAGGTCTGGCCGGTGATGGTTTTGGCATCGAGATCGATCAGGTCGCCGAGCTGCGCCATCAGCTTCGGCACGCCACCGGCGTGATGGAAATGCTCCATGTAGTGTTCGCCCGACGGCTTGAGGTCGACCAGCACGGGGACCTCGCGGCCGAGCTTGTCGAACGCCTCGAGGTCGATCTTGTGCGGCGAGCGGTTGGCGATCGCCGTGAGATGGATCAGGCCGTTGGTCGAGCCGCCGATCGCCTGCATGACGACCTGGGCGTTGCGGAACGAGGACGGCGTCAGGATCTCGCTCGGCTTCGGTCCCTTGGTCTTCGCCATCTCGGCGGCGACGCGGCCGCTGGCCTCGGCGGAACGGAAGCGTTCGGCATGGGGCGCCGGGATCGTCGCGCTCATCGGCAGCGACAGGCCGAGCGCCTCGGTGATGCAGGCCATGGTGGAGGCAGTGCCCATCACCATGCAGGTGCCGACCGAGGGCGCGAGGCGGCCGTTCACCGCCTCGATCTCGTTGTCGTCGATCTCGCCGGCGCGATACTTGCCCCACAGCCGGCGGCAGTCCGTGCAGGCGCCGAGCACCTCGCCCTTGTGATGGCCGACGACCATGGGCCCGACCGGAATCACCACCGTCGGCAGATCGGCGCTGATCGCGGCCATGATCTGCGCCGGCAAGGTCTTGTCGCAACCGCCGATCACGATCACCGCATCCATCGGCTGGGCGCGGATCATTTCCTCGGTATCCATCGCCATCAGGTTGCGCAGATACATCGAGGTCGGGTGCGCAAAGCTCTCCGCGATCGAGATGGTCGGGAACACGAACGGCATCGCGCCCGACAGCATCACGCCGCGCTTCACGGCCTCGATGATCTGCGGCACGTTGCCGTGGCAGGGATTGTAGTCGCTGTAGGTGTTGGTGATGCCGACGATCGGGCGATTGAGCGCATCGTCAGAATAGCCCATCGCCTTGATGAACGCCTTGCGCAGGAACAGCGAGAAGCCGGCGTCACCATAGCTTGTCAGTCCCTTGCGAAGTCCGTCGGCCATTTTCTTCTCGTCCCGTGGTTGTTCGGCCGCACTTAAGGAGCGGCAGGAATTATTGTCAATATGAGATAATCCGGTCGCGGCGGGTGGCTGGTCTGCGGCAAAATCGCACCCATTATTGACAATAACCGTGGCGCTATGCTGACCTCAGGCAACGATCCAAAGCCGAGAGCGCATGACAGCCGAGCCCACATTGCCCGAACTCCAGGCCCCCTCGCGCGAGGAGGAACAAGCGGAGGTGATCCGCCGGCTGGAGGAGGACATCATCTTCGGCCGCTTCGCGCCCGGTTTGCGCCTGGTCGAGGATAACCTGATGCAGCGCTACGGCGCGAGCCGGCATTTCGTCCGCCAGGCCCTGTTCCAGCTCGAGCGCCAGGGCATCGTGCTGCGCGAGAAGAATGTCGGCGCCACGGTGCGGTTCTATTCGGCCGAGGAAGTGCGGCAGATCTATGAGGTGCGCGAGATGCTGACGCGGCAGGCCGCGCTGATGATCGCCCTGCCCGCGCCGCAAAGCCTGATCGACCAGTTGAGCGAGCTGCAACGGCACTACTGCATCAAGGCCGAGGCGCAGGACATGCGCGGCATTCACGAGACCAACGATGCGTTCCACCTCGCGCTGTTTTCCGCCTGCGGCAATCCTTACCTCGTCCGCTCATTGCAGGACTACATGAACCTGACGCTGCCGATGCGCGCCAAGAATCTCGCCGACAGCGAGGGCCTCGCATTGTCGCGCCGCCAGCACGAATTGATGATCGAGCTCTTGAAGGGCCGCGACAGCTGGGCGCTGGCGCAGCTTTGCGTCGATCACATGCAGTACAGCAAGGCGGATTATCTCGTCCGCATCTCCAACGACAAAAAGCCGCAATAGCGCGATACGCGGCCTCCTCGTGAAGGAGACGGCGATGCGCTATGTGGCTATATTCCTTGGATCGTTCACCGTGCAGCTTGCGCTCGGCGGCGTCGGCGAAGCGGCCGATCCGCGCGCGACGCAGCTCACCTACGAGCCCTGGACCAAGACGTGCCTGACAGAGGCGAGCTGCTTCGTCGGCGCCGCCGCGCGCGGTCAGTGTTCGCCATCGGGCGGCACACTCAGCGTCTCGCCGCAGAGTAGCAAGCGCGCGATCGTGAGCGCCAATGTCGGAACGCGGACCATGCTGGAAGGCACGATCAGCCTCCGCATCGATCAGGACGAGCCGATCCAGATCGCGAGGCCGCATTGCTACACGCTCGGCTGCGGCGGCACGCTCGAGGCCGACGGCGAAATGATCGAGCGGCTGAAGCACGCGCAGACGATCGCTGTCGAAGCCAAGAACCTCACCGGGCAGACCATAAGCCTCGCCTTTCCCCTCACGCACTTCGCCGAGACCTTTGACGGGCCCGGCAGCCCGCCCAAGACATCCGGGCAAGGTTCGAAGGAGGCGCAGCAGCACACCGAATCCGTGAAGCAACTGCCGCAATGCGAGGACTGATCACTTCTTCCAGTCGATCACCCTCTCCTTGTCGCCGTCGAACCCCATGCTGCAGAACGCGCCGCCCTGGTAATAGTCGCCGACCGGATCCGGCGGCAGCTTGGCCTGCTCGGCCATCGCGTGCTCGCGGAAATCTTCAGCCCTTCCGGTCGGACGATAGCCGAGATCGTAGGCGCGGTGATTGTCCCACCACGAGCGCTCATTGTAGGACGCGCCGTACAGCACCTCGAAATGGATGTCGGGATGCTCGAGCCCGATGCGGCAGAGCTGGACGAGGTCTTCCGGCTTGAGCCAGATCGAGAGCCTGCGGTGGTCGAGCGGCGCCTCGCCGAAATTGCCGATCCGGAGGCACGTGACCTTGATGCCGTGCTTGTCGGCATAGAGCGCGCCGACGCCTTCGCCGAACACCTTGCTCACACCATAGCGACTGTCCGGCCGCGCGGTGACGTCGGTGCCGATGCGGTGATGACGCGGATAGAACCCGACCGCGTGATTGGATGAGGCGAAGATCACGCGCTTGACGCCCTTTTTGCGCGCCGCCTCGAACAGATTGTAGCAACCGATGATGTTGGACTGCAGGATCGCGTCCCAGGGGCCTTCGACCGAATAGCCGCCGAAATGCAGAATGCCGTCGACGCCTTCGCAGATCGCCTCGACCTGTGCGAGGTCGGCGAGATCGGCCGCCTTGAACTTTTCGTTGCTGCCGAGATCGGAGGGCTGCTTGATATCGCTCAGCAGGAGATCCGGATAGATCGGCGACAGCAGCTTGCGCAGGGTCGTTCCGATTCCCCCTGATGCGCCGGTCATCAATATGCGTGGCATGCCGTCCCTCTTCTTTCCTGATTGCTCCGGTCGAATTGCGGTCGCAGGCCGACAATGATAGCAAACCAGGCGCTCAAGGAAACACCATCGAAACACAACAACGAGAACAGCAAATGTCCGATGTTCATTCCGCCGGCTGGCGTCCCGCGACCTGCTATCCCGATCCCGCGATCCGCGCGCTCGATCCGCGTTTCGAGAAATACTGGCTGAAACTCTCCGCCGTCGAGCGCATCGCGACCGGCCTGCGCTGGGCCGAAGGTCCGGTGTGGTTCGGCGACGGCCGCTATCTGTTGTGCAGCGACATCCCGAACCAGCGCATCCTCAAATGGGAGGAAGAGACCGGCGCGGTCAGCATCTTCCGCAAGCCGTCGAACTTCGCCAACGGCAACACCCGCGATCGCCGGGGCCGGCTGATCACCTGCGAGCATGGCGGCCGCCGCGTGGTGCGCACCGAATATGACGGATCGATCACGGTGCTGATCGACTCCTTCGGCGGCAAGCGGCTGAACTCGCCGAACGACGTCGTGGTGAAATCCGACGGTTCGATCTGGTTCACCGATCCGATCTTCGGCCTGCTCGGCAACTACGAAGGCTACAAGGCCGATCCCGAGATCGAGCCCAACGTCTACCGGCTCGATCCCGAAACCGGCAAGGCCACCATCGTCGCCGAGGGCGTGCTGGGGCCGAACGGGCTGTGCTTCTCGCCGAACGAGAAGATCCTCTACGTCGTCGAATCCCGCGGCGAGCCGAACCGCAAGATCCTCGCCTATGACGTCGCAGCCGACGGCAAGACGATCTCCAACAAGCGCGTCTTCATCGACGCCGGCCCGGGCACGCCCGACGGCATGCGCTGCGACATCGACGGCAATCTGTGGTGCGGCTGGGGCATGGGTGATCCCGAACTCGACGGCGTCGTCGTGTTCGCGCCCGACGGCGTCATGATCGGCCGCATCGCGCTGCCGGAGCGCTGCGCCAACCTCTGCTTCGGTGGCGTCAAGCGCAACCGCCTGTTCATGGCGGCGAGCCAGTCGATCTATGCGCTCTACGTCAACACCCAAGGCGCGCTCGGCGGCTAGCCCGGCCGTCATTGCGAGGAGCGAACCGACGAAGCAATCCATCTGTCCGCCCGTGAGGAGAGATGGATTGCTTTGCTTCGCTTCGCTCGCAATGACGGCGAGACTGCAACCTTCATCTTCGCAAGATTCGCACTCTTCAAGACCTTGCGCCCCCAAAATGGCTGACGCCGGAGCAGTTGCCTGCCCCGGCGCCAAAAGTCGCGTCTCTCGTGGCTCGGCTTACGCGGCGTTGTAGCCGGCGACCGCCTTGGCCTCGAGATATTCTTCCAGACCGTAGCGGCCCCACTCGCGGCCGTTGCCGGACTGCTTGTAGCCGCCGAACGGCGCGGTGCGCTCGTTCGGCACGCCCTGCAGGTTGACGTTGCCGGCGCGGATCTGGCGGCCGACGCGGCGCGCGGTTTCCACGGTGTCGGCGGAGACGTAACCGGCGAGACCATACGGCGTGTCGTTGGCGATCTTCACCGCGTCGGCTTCGTCCTTGGCGCCGAGGATGGTCAGCACCGGTCCGAAGATCTCTTCGCGGGCGATCGTCATGTCATTGGTGACGTCGGCGAAGATGGTCGGACGGACATAGAAGCCCTTGTTGACGCCCTCGGGCAGACCCGGGCCGCCGGCGACGAGCGTTGCGCCCTCGTCGATGCCCTTCTGGATCAGCGCCTGGATCTTGTCCCACTGGCCGCGGTTGACCACCGGACCGATCGTGGTGCCGTCCGCACGCGGATCGCCGGCCTTGGTCTTGTCGGCGACGCCCTTCGCGATGGCGGCCACTTCCTTCATCTTGGAGAGCGGCACGATCATGCGCGACGGCGCGTTGCAGGACTGGCCCGAGTTGTTGAACATGTGCATCACGCCGCCGGTCACCGCCTTGGTCAGGTCGGCACCGTCGAGGATCACGTTCGGCGACTTGCCGCCGAGCTCCTGGCTGACGCGCTTCACGGTCGGCGCCGCACGCTTGGCGACGTCGACGCCGGCGCGGGTCGAACCGGTGAACGAGATCATGTCGATGTCCGGGTGCTCGCTCATCGCGGCACCTACCTCCGGGCCGAGGCCGTTGAGCAGGTTGAACACACCCTTCGGCACGCCGGCTTCATGGAGGATTTCCGCAAAGATCAGCGCCGAGGTCGGGGTGAACTCCGACGGCTTCAGGATCATGGTGCAGCCGGCGGCGAGCGCGGGCGCGACCTTGCAGGCGATCTGGTTGAGCGGCCAGTTCCAGGGGGTGATCATGCCGACGACGCCGACCGGCTCGCGCACGATCACGGCGGTGCCCATGGTCTCCTCGAACTCGTACTTCTTCAGCACTTCGAGGGTGTTCATGAGGTGGCCAAGGCCGGCGCCGGCCTGCAGCTTCTCGGCCATCGGCAACGGCGCGCCCATTTCGTCGGAGACGGCGGCGCCGATCTCCTTCATGCGGCCCTTGTAGACCTCGACGATCTTGGTGAGCAGCGCGACGCGCTCCTCGCGGCTGGTCCGGGAAAAGGTCTCGAAGGCGCGCTTGGCGGCGGCGACTGCCTTGTCGACATCGGCCTTGGAGCCGAGCGCAATCTCATACATCGCTTCTTCGGTCGCCGGATTGACGACCGGGGTGGACTTGCCTTTGACGACGGGATCGACCCAGGCGCCGTCGATGTAGAATTGCATGCGATTGACCATCGGAAACCTCTTGTACGGGGCGTATGGAATGGGGAACGAAAGCGTTCGGCAGGCATCCTTGCACGAAAGCCCGGCGAATTGAACCCGCCATATGCGGGACGCGGCTCGTGCGCGCGAACAGCATATAATGTCGCTATCGCGCAGGTGGCAAGGTTGGTCTCGTCGCCCCCGGCGAAGGCCGGGGCCCATAAACTCCGCCGGCAATTGGTAAAGGGTGCTGTTAGAACGAGTCGCGTTTACTTGCTGCCAGTTGTGGTAATGGGTCCCGGCCTTCGCCGGGACGACGATGTGGCTACACCGCCATCTTGCGATGCCGCACTGGGGCGCCGACCGAGACGCTTTCCGCCGCGTCGATGATGGCGTTGGCGTCGATGCCGTAGTGGCGGTAGAGGTCGCCGATCGTGCCGGTCTGGCCGAAATGCTCGACACCGAGCGCCTCGACACGGTGGCCGCGCACGCTGCCGAGCCAGCCGAGCGTTGCCGGATGGCCGTCGATCACGGTCACAATGCCGCAGTCGCGGCCGAGCGGCGCCAGCATGCGCTCGATATGACTCAAATGCTGCGCGCCGCGGCGGTCGCGGCGCAAATTCCGCGCGGCGGACCAACCCGCATAGAGCCGGTCGGCGGAGGTGACCGCCAGCAGACCGACGTCGCGGTGGTTCTCGCCGATCAGGCCGACCGCCTCGATCGCCTCCGGCGCGACGGTGCCGGTATACGCGATGACGATGTCGCAGTTCGGGCCCGGCTTGCGGATCCAATAGGCGCCGTCGGTGATGTCGCGCTGCAGGTCCGGGGTCATGATCCGTTGCGGCTGCTCCAGCGTACGGGTCGAGAGTCGCAAGTAAACCGAACCACCCTCGGCACCCTCGCGCTGCATGTGGCCAAAGCCCCAGCCCATGATCACGGCAAGTTCATCGACGAAGGCCGGATCGAACGAGGCGAGCCCGTCCTGCCCGATCCCGATCAAGGGCGTCTTGATCGACTGATGCGCGCCGCCTTCCGGCGCCAGCGAGATGCCCGACGGCGTCGCCGCCACCATGAAGCGGGCATCCTGGTAGCAGGCATAGTTCAGCGCATCGAGGCCGCGTTCGATGAAGGGATCGTACAGCGTGCCGACCGGCAACAGCCGCGCGCCGTTGATCTGGTGCGACAGGCCGAGCGCCGACAGCATGATGAACAGATTCATCTCGGCGATGCCGAGCTCGAGGTGCTGTCCCTTCGGCGAATATTCCCAGGTGTAGGCGGACGGGATCTTCTCCTGCCGGAACAAGTCGTGGTTCTCCGCCTTCGCGAACAGGCCGCGGCGGTTGACCCAGGCGCCGAGATTGGTCGACACGGTGACATCGGGCGATGCGGTGACGATGCGCGAGGCGAGTTCGCTATCGCCGCGCGCCAGCTCGTGCAGCACGAGACCAAAACCCTGTTGCGTCGACATCTGCGCCGAGGCCTTGAAGGCCAGCCGTTCCGGCACGTCGATTTCTGGCGCCGACAGGCGGCGGCGCCCCTCGCGGTTGAACGGCGACTCGGCCAGGAAGGCCTCGAGCTTCGCAGGCTCCTGCGAAAGGCCCTCGAACTTGTCCCACTCGTGGCCGGGGCGGATATTCTGCGCGGCGCGCCATTTCTCCATCTGGGCGACCGTCATCAGGCCGGCGTGGTTGTCCTTGTGGCCCTGCATCGGCAGGCCGACACCCTTGATGGTATAGGCGATGAAGCAGACCGGCCGATCATGGTCGATCGCCTCGAAGGCCTCGATCATGCTCGCCATGTCGTGGCCGCCGAGATTCGACATCAGCGCCAGCAACTCGTCGTCGCTGCGGCGCTCGATCAGCGCCGACACCTCGCCCTGGTCGCCGATGTCGTCGCGCAGATGCTTGCGGAACGCGGCGCCGCCCTGGAAGCAGAGCGCGGCGTACATCTGGTTCGGGCAGTTGTCGATCCAGCGCCGCAGCGCCTCGCCGCCGGGCTCGGCGAACGCCTCGAGCATCAGCTTGCCGTACTTCACGATCACCACGTCCCAGCCGAAGTTGCGGAACATGGTCTCGAACTTGGCCCACAGCCCCTCGCGCACCACGGCGTCGAGCGACTGCCTGTTGTAGTCGACCACCCACCATGTGTTGCGCAGGCCGTGCTTCCAGCCTTCGAGCAGCGCCTCGAAGATGTTGCCCTCGTCCATCTCGGCGTCGCCGACCAGCGCGATCATGCGGGCCTCCGGCCGGTCCTGCAGCCAGCCATGCGCCTTGACGTAATCCTGCACCAGCGAGGCGAACAGCGTCTGCGCGACGCCGAGGCCGACCGAGCCGGTCGAGAAGTCGACGTCGTCGCTGTCCTTGGTGCGCGAGGGGTAGGACTGCGCGCCCTTGTAGCCGCGAAAATTCTCCAGCTTGTCGCGGGTTTGGTGGCCGAACAGATACTGGATGGCGTGGAACACCGGGCTCGCATGCGGCTTCACCGCGACGCGGTCCTGCGGGCGCAACACCGAGAAATAAAGCGCCGACATGATGTTGGCGAGCGAGGCCGACGAGGCCTGGTGGCCGCCGACCTTCAACCCGTCGGTAGAGGGCCGCACATGGTTGGCGTGATGGATGGTCCATGACGACAGCCACAGCACCTTGCGGGCCAGGGCGGACAGCATGTCGAGGCGTTCAGGCGCGATTCCCATGGCAATGCTCCGGGCGATATGCCGGAATGTTACTGCCGCAGGCGGCGGCGAAAATCTCAATTCCACGCGACAGCACAGGAAAAATTGGGATAAATTCCCACGATCCGACTTCAACTGACGAGTTCATCCCAATGCCTGCCCTCGATGCCATCGACCGCAAGATCCTGAGTCTGCTCCAGACCGACAGCCGCATGACCATGCAGGAACTCGCCGACAAGGTCGGGCTGTCGGTGTCGCCTTGCCACCGCCGGGTCAAGCTGCTCGAGGAGCGCGGCGTGATCTCTCGCTACATCGCAACCGTCGACCAGAAGTCGATCGGGCTGCACGTCTCCGTCTTCATCTCGATCAAGCTGGCGCGGCAGAAGGAGGAAGACCTCAACCGCTTCGCGCGCGCGATCTCGAAATGGGACGAGGTGCTCGAATGCTATCTGATGACCGGCAACCGCGACTATCTGCTGCGCGTCGTCGCCGCCGACCTTTCCTCCTATGAGGCATTCCTGAAGAACAAGCTGACCCGGCTCGACGGCATCGCCTCTATCGAGTCGAGCTTTGCGCTGAGCCAGGTGAAGTATTCGACGGCGTTGCCGGTGTGAGGGCGTTGGTTGGTCACTCGAATGACGCCAACCCCACAGTGTCGTCCCGGCGAAGGCCGGGACCCATACGCCGCAGCAGTTGTTGTGAGAGGGACTCGTCGTTGCAGCATCGCTTAACAATTTGCATTTGGGGTTATGGGTTCCCTGCTTTCGCAGGGACGGCACTGAGTGTGTGAATCGTCCGAGCTTTGCATCTCGTTCCGTTTTGCAAAAGAGGCTTGCGCCGTCGGGCAACCCAGTGATTGGCGCTGGCGCCCTGCCCGGCTGGACGGCCTCGCCGCGACAACCAGGCTACGGCGCGATCCATATCCCAATCACGATGATGGCCAGTGAGACGGCAATGACCAGCATATCGGTGGTGAGCCAATCCGGCATTCCGTTTGATGGCTGCTCGCTCATGTCCGCGACTCCTTCTGTTCGCGTCGAGCCGATATGCTGGAGCGGACCGGCGCGAACGAGGATGAACTGGTTCACATAAAGCTAGGAAAAAGCGGCAAATTCCGCGTGTTTTAGCGCGCTCAAGTTGCGCCACACGGTCGATCTGCCGCGCAGGTTTCTGAACATGTTCGACAACGCCGACGCTTCGGCACAGTCACCATCGTCGTCGTTCAACGCGCTGCGAGAGGCGGCTGAACGTCGCCGGATTGTCGGCGCAACTCGGCGCCGACCTGCCGCCACGCGACAGGCCGCACACGGCCGACGAAGTGGCCGAGGTAGTGGACTCGCCGCCCCGTCCTGATCCTCACAGCACCTTGCGCTGTGCGAGGTTCTTCATCAGCGCACCGACGCCGAAGGTCCAGGGCTCGCATTCGTCGCTATTGCGCATCCGGTTGACCAGCTTGCCGAGCTGCGGCGCGGCGATGGTCACGATGTCGTCGCGCTTGTGGGTAAAACCCTCGCCCTTGGCATCGCGATCCTTGACCGGCGCGAACATCGTTCCGAGGAACAGCGCAAATCCATCAGGATATTGATGCACGGGGCCGATGGTCTGGGCGACCAGATCGGTCGGGTCGCGGCTGATCTTGCTGATCGAGGAATGGCCCTCGAGCACGAAGCCGTCTGCGCCAGTCACGGTCAGGCCGACATCCATCTTCCTGACATCGTCGAGCGAGAAGGTCTGGTCGAATAGCCGGAGCAGCGGGCCGATCGCGCAGGAAGCGTTGTTGTCCTTGGCCTTCGACAGCAACAGCGCCGAGCGCCCCTCGAAGTCGCGCAGATTGACGTCGTTGCCCAGCGCGGCGCCGACGATCTTGCCGGCGGCGGAGACAACAAGCACGACCTCCGGCTCCGGATTATTCCAGGTCGACTTCGGATGCAGCCCGGCATCCATGCCTGATCCGACCGAGGACAGCGTCGGCGCCTTGGTGAACACTTCGGCGTCGGGACCGATGCCGACCTCGAGATACTGGCTCCAGGCATTCTGATCGATCAGCACCTGCTTCAGTTTCACCGCCTGCTCGGAGCCGGGCTTCAGCTTGGAGAGATCGTCGCCGACCAGGCGCACCACTTCCTTGCGGATCGCGTCCGCCGAGGACGGATTGCCGCGCGCCCGCTCCTCGATCACGCGCTCCAGCATCGAGATCGCGAAGGTGACGCCGGCGGCCTTCAGCACCTGGAGATCGACCGGCGCCAGCAGGTGCGGCCTGGCCTTGTCGCGGCCGTCGGGCGGGGTGTTGGCGAGGATCGCCTCGAAATCGCCGATCCGCTCGCCGCCCGTGGCACGCAGCGCGGCCGCGGGATCGCTTTCCTCGCAGAGCGCGCTCACCGTCGGGAACCGCGCCGTGACATCGAACACACCGTCTGCCCGCACCGCGACGACGGCGGGCCCGCCGGCCTGCGGCAACCAGACCCGCCCGACCAGCGTGCCGGCGGTGCCGTCCTCCGGCAGGACGTCTTTTGGCGTGAGCGAAATCATCGGCACATCTCCCTTTTTGGTTTTGTCGGCTTGTTAGCACAGTCCGCCCGGCGGCGTGAAACAGCGGTCACGGCATTGTCATAGAGGGGTAACATCGCCCGTCAATGCTGCCGTCCGATCCATCTAACACACTGAAAGACGGACCTTCATGACGACCTCAGCCCTCACCGACGAAGCCTCCCGGGATGAAGCCTTGCGGGACGAAGCCTTGCGGGATGAAGCCTTGCGCGCCCGCATCCATCAGGAGATGGCCGACAGCCTCGACGAGGAACTCGAGCTCGAGCTCGACGACATGAGGCTCGACGAGCTCGACCATGACGGCGCCGCCGGCAGGCCGTCGATCGACCGCAAGTTCTATTTCCGCGAATTGCTGCGGCTGCAGGGCGAACTGGTCAAGCTGCAGGACTGGGTGCAGCACGAGAAGAAGAAGGTCGTCGTGCTGTTCGAGGGCCGCGATTCCGCCGGCAAGGGCGGCGTGATCAAGCGCATCACCCAGCGGCTCAACCCGCGGGTCTGCCGGATCGCGGCGCTGCCGGCGCCGAACGAGCGCGAGCGCACGCAATGGTACTTCCAGCGCTATGTCTCGCATCTGCCGGCCGGCGGCGAGATCGTGCTGTTCGACCGCAGCTGGTACAACCGCGCCGGCGTCGAGAAGGTGATGGGGTTCTGCAGCGACGAGCAGTATGAGGAATTCTTCAACTCGGTGCCGGAATTCGAGCGCATGCTGATCCGCTCCGGCACCGTCCTCCTGAAATACTGGTTCTCGATCACCGACGAGGAACAGGCGTTCCGCTTCTCGATGCGGATCCAGGATCCGCTGAAGCAGTGGAAGCTGAGCCCGATGGACGTCGAGGCGCGGACCCGCTGGGAGCTCTACACCAAGGCCAAGGAAACGATGCTGGAACGCACGCACCTGCAGGACTCGCCGTGGTGGATCGTCGATGCAGTCGACAAGAAGCGCGCCCGGCTCAACTGCATCTCGCATCTCTTGAGCCAGATCCCCTATCAGGCGGTCACCCACCAGCCGGTGGTGCTGCCGCCGCGGGTGCGCAACCCGGACTATCACCGCGGCCCGATCCCGCAGGAGATGTACGTGCCGGGACGATATTGATTCTGGGCACGAGCACGCTCTGTCCTCCCCCGCTTACGGGCAGGGTAATCGCATATGGAATGAACGGATTCTTCCGCGCCGTCATGGCCGGGCTTGTCCCGGCCATCCACGTCTTTTCTTCGCGTGGAAACGAAGACGTGGATGCCCGGGACAAGCCCGGGCATGACGAGTTTGTGGGAACTCCGATCGCCTCAAACGGCCATATGCGATTGCCCCACGCTTACGGGGAGGATCACTAAATCGCGATTGTAGATTGTGAGGCAGCTCACTGGTCCTTTTGCGCCCTCCCTTTAAACCAGAGGTTGCTCGCAATTCGCGGGCTAGAAGGAGGCGTACGCTATGTTGAAAGAACATCTTGAAAGCAAAAGCTCGGCGACCGACCAGCCAGAAAGCTATAAGGGTGTTGCGACACATGCTATCCAAACCCTTGACCTCAGTTGGAGCGCGCCTATTCGTTACGGCGATTGCAAGCTGTCCGGCTTCTTGAACGGCACCCTGAACAACGGCCCCACTCTCAGGCTTCGTTCTGACGGAACAGCAGAATTGCTGGCAAAATTTTTCTCGACCGACGACGGTGATGTTTGGGTTATCGATCGTCTCGTTCTTTTGGACATTCACGGGACGGTGCTTTTTCAATTTCCACACCTTTCAAGTCCAGAAACCCAGACAGACAACCAAGTGCTCGATTGGGTAGCCGAACTGAGCTTCCCCGCCGTTTTCTTTTCTTCGGTCACAGGGGCGAACATGACCTATCGTTGCTAACCCCTAAGGGCGCGGTTCGCGGCTTATTCGACCTCCCCCACAAGCGGGAGAGGTGAAGTCCGGCACGTAGGCGACCGCGCCCTCGCCTTGCCTACCAATGGTGCAGGCGCGCGCACTTGCTGGCACCGGATACCGACGCTAGGCTTCCCCCGATCTGGTGCAGGGAGGCCCGCTTGACTCAATCCGACGACATCAAAATCTCCGAAGATCGCCGCGACGCGCTGCGCTATGCGCTCGGGATCGGCAGCGGCGCGGCGCTCGCGGCCGCGATGGCAACGCCGGCCTCGGCGCAGACGCCAGCCGACAACACGCTGGATCGCATCCGGGCCAACAAGGTGCTGCGGATCGCGGTGCTGCCGGGCGAGCTGCCCTATTTCAACAAGGACCTCGCGTCGGGCACCTGGTCCGGCTTCTCGATCGAGATGGCCAACGACCTGGTCAAACTGCTCGACGTCAAGCTGGAATATGTCGAGTCGACCTACGGCAATTCAATCCTTGATCTGCAGGCCAACAAGATCGACCTCGGCTTCGCGCTCAACCCGACGCCGCAGCGCGCGCTGGTGGTCGATTTCACCAATCTGGTGTTCCCGCATCCGTTCGGCGCGATGCTGAGGAAGGGGCTGGAAGCCAAGACCTGGGCCGACATCAACAAGCCCGAGGTCAAGATCGCGGTCGACGTCGGCTCGGCCAACGAGGCGGTGGCGCGCCGCTTTGCGCCGAACGCCACCATCAAGTCGCTGAAGTCGCGCGACGAGGTGATGCTGGAAATGTCGTCGGGTCGCGTCGATTGCGTGGTCAACGCGCTGGTGCTCGGGCTGACCGCGATCGCCAAGAACCCGAACCTCGGCACCTACAAGATCCTGGCCTCGCCATCGGTGACGATCGCGAGCGGCACGGCGGTACGGCGCGAAGCCGACAAGCGCTGGCGCGATTTTCTCTCGGTGTGGATCGACTACAACCGCGGCATCGGCCAGATGCGCGAATGGTTCGTCAAGGGCCTCGGCCTTGCCGGCGTCAAGCCCGAGGATGTACCGGTGGAGTTGAGTATCTGAGGCGATTGCCGAGACGGCAGTGATCTCCCTCTCCCGCTTGCGGGGAGGGCCGGGGTGGGGGTGTCGCCACAAGCGACACCCTATGTATGGAGAGAGCCCCCACCCGGATCGCACCTAACGATGCGATCCGACCTCCCCCGCAAGCGGGAGAGGTCAGGCAACTCACACCTTGTCGTAGGTCAGCCCGCGCTCCAACCGCCTCGCCACCAGCGTCGACGGGAACAGGATCGCAAAATAGATCAGCGCCACGATGGTGTAGACCTCGAGCGGCCGGTAGGTGTCGGCGTTGATCAAGGTCGCGTTGTAGACGAGATCGGGTACCGCGATGATCGAGACCAGCGAGGTGTTCTTGAGCTGCGTGACCGACTGGTTGACATAGGGCGCCATCATCGGCTTCAGCGCCTGCGGCAGGATCACGAGCCGCATCAGGCGCCAGCCGCGGAAGCCGAGCGCCTTCGCCGCGTCCCACTGCCCGACCGGCACGCTCTCGATCGAGCCGCGCACGATCTCGGCGTAGAATGCGCCGCCATAGAGCGACAGCACGCTGACGGCGGCGACATGCGCCGGGATGTTGACGCCGATCACGACCGGAAACGCGTAGTAGAACCAGATGATCTGCACCAGCAGCGGCGTGCAGCGGAACAATTCGATATAGGCGATCAGGAGCCAGTCGATCACGGGAATGCGCCGCAGCCGCAGCATGCCGACGATCAAGCCGATCAGGGTCCCGAGGATGATGGTGCCGATCGTGTAGGCGATGGTCCAGCCGAGCCCGAGCCAGAACAGATGGCTGTACTTGGCAAGGATGCCGAAATCCCAGACGTAGTTCATCCTGCCCCTCGGTTGCCGCGCGCTTGATCGCCAAGCATTGCAGGCGGTCTCGCGCGAGTCACGCGATATACCGGGCGGGCGAAAATGCCCGCACCTCGAACGGCGGCGCATCGCCCGCGATCATCGCCGCAATTGCGGCGCCCGTTCCGGGGCCGGTGGTGAAGCCGATATGCTGGTTGCCGAAGGCGAACCAGAGCCCGCGATGTCGCGGCGCCGCGCCGATCATCGGCAGGCTATCGGGCAGCGTCGGCCGCGCGCCGCGCCAGCGCTCGCCGACCGCATCGCCGAATTCGACTACGCTGCGCGCCATCGGCACCACCGCCTCGAGCTGCGAAAAATTCGACGGCGCATCGCGCGCAGTGAGCTCGACGCCGCTGGTGACGCGAACGCCCTGCTCCATCGGCGTCATCAGAAAGCCGCCCTCCGCATCATGGATCGGCCGCAGCAATTTGCGTGCCGGGTTCGGCACGAAATGCTGATGATAGCCGCGCTCGAACGCCAGCGGCACGCGATAGCCGAGCGGCTGCAGCAGCTCGGCCGACCACGGCCCGAGCGCGACCACGACATGGCGCGCGGCGATCTCGCCGTCGGCGAGCTGCACGCGCCAGCCGTCGCCGTGCGGCTCGATCCGCCGGATTCCGGATTGCCTGATCGTGCCCCCGCCAGCGGCGAACATCTGCGCGTAGGCCTTGACCACTGCGCCGGGTGAATCGACCGATGCCGTCTGCGTGTGCAGCAGGCCGACGCTATAGGCAGGAATGATGTTGGGCTCGAGCGCGGAGATCGCCTGCCGATCAAGCACCTCGCTCCGGATGCCGAACTCGGCGAGCGCTGCCTGCTCAGCCTGGGCGGCGGCGAGCCCGTCGCTGCGCCAGGCCTTGAGCCAGCCGGTTTCGCGGATGCGATGGCCGGCGCCGGCCTGCACGATCCAGTCGCGATGCAGCTTCAGCGAGGTCCTGATCAGGCCGTGCAGCGCGGCGGCGCGCGGTTTGGTCTGCGACGGCGTTGCCGCCGCGAGGAAGCGGATCACCCAGCCGGTATTGGCGAGCGCCCACGCAATGTTCCAGCGCAGCGCCGGATGCGCGTTGGTCAGATATTTCGGCAGGTTCTTCAGCAGCGACGGCGTATTGAGCGGCAGGATCGAGCCCGAGGAGATGATGCCGGCATTGCCGTAGGAGGTTTCGCTGCCGGGCTCGCGGCGATCGACGACGACGACGGAGAGCCCGCGCTGTTGCGCGGCGAGGCCCGCCGAGACGCCGACCATGCCGGCACCGAGCACCGCAACATCGACCTGCTCTGTTGGTTCGCCCTCGCTCATGGCGTCACATCAAGGTCAGGCCGCCATCGACCGGCAGCGTCGCGCCAGTGACGTGGCATGCTTCCGGCGACAGCAGGAAGGCGACGACGGCCGCGACCTCGTCGGCCTCGGCCAGCCGCTGCATCGGATTGGCCTTTGCGACGCTCTCCCAGGTCGCGGTATCAAGCGCGCCGAACAGGCCGGGATCCTTGCGGGTGTAGCCCGGCATCACGGCGTTGGCGGTGGCGCCTGACGCGGCGAGCTCGATCGCGAGCGACTTCACCAGCACCTCGAGCGCGGCCTTCGCGGCGGCCGATGCCGGATAGGTGGCGCCGGGCACGAAGCGATGCGGCCCGAAGCTCGACACCGCGACAACGCGGCCTTGCGCGCTGCGCGTAAGGTCAGACAGCGCCGCCGCCGCGATTTCATGGAAGGCCGCCGCCATCACCGCGAAGGCGCGCTCCAGCGCCTCGCGCGGCAGGCTTAAGAATTCGCGCCGGTCGGCAAAACCCGCGGCGTGCACGATGGCGTCGATCGGACCGAACGCGGCCCGCGTTGCCGCGACCAGCGCGGTGCCGGCGCCGGCCTTGGCGAGATCGCCGGTGCTCACCTCGACCTTCGCGCCCTTGCTGCGGCATTCCTCCGCGACCGAATTCAGCCGCGCGAGGCCGGCGGCCTCGACGCCCTGTCCGTGCAGCATCAGGGATTGAGCGGGGCCGGCGAGCCGGCGCGCGACTGCGGCGCCGATGCCGGAGCCGCCTCCCGTGATGATCGAAATTCGCATGAGGTACGTGCTGTCAGTGCGATACGAGACAGCGAACTATAGATTCGGCGTCACGAAATGCAAACCGCGCCCCTGGCCATCAGTTTAGCGCCGCGTTCAACGCCAGATCAGCGCCACGGCTCGACCAGGATCTTGGTGTGCGCCTCGGGATTGGCGAGATCGGCAAACGCCTGCGCGACGCCGTCGATGCCGACGCGGCCAGTGACCAGCGAGGCGGCATCGACCTGGCCTTCCGCGATCAGGCGCAGCGAATAGGCGAATTCCTCGGGCGTGTAGCCGAGCACATATTGGACGTTGAGCTCCTTGATGATGCCGAGCATCGGCTCGGACTTGTCGGTCTCCATGCAGACGCCGACCACGACGACACGGGCGCTGCGCGGGGCGCCCTCGAACACCTGCTGCAGCACGCCGGGCACGCCGACGCATTCGAAGATCAGCGCAGGCTTCAGCGGCGGCAGCAGCGCCTGCATCGGCGGACGCGCCGCCTTCTCCGCATCGGTCATCTGGGCGTGCTCGGCCCAGCTCGCATAGGGCTGCGTCCTGGCGGGATCGACCACCACATCGGCGCCCATCTTCTCGGCGAGCAGGCGCCGCGCCGGCGAATAATCCGCAGCAACGATCGGTCCGAGCCCCCTGATCTTCAGCGCCGCGATCACCGCCAGCCCGACCGGTCCGCAGCCGATCACCAACGGCACCTCGCCGCCCTGGATGTTGGCCATCGCCACCGCATGCACGCCGACCGCAAGCGGTTCGGTGAGCGCGGCGTGCTCGGCCGCAAGCCCGTTCGGCACTTCGAGCAGCAGCGGCTCGCTGAGCAGCATCTGCTCGGCATAGCCGCCGAGATAATCGTTGGAATAGCCGATGCCCTTCGGGCCCTCCGGCGTCAGCAGCGCCGGCAGCGAGCACACTTTCGTCCCGGGCTTCAGCTTGCGCGTCGTGTTCGGGCCGTAGTCGAGGACCTCGCAGCAGAACTCATGGCCGAACACGACGTCGCGCGACAGATCCATCGGCGTGCGACCGGGCAGGAACTTGCTCAGCTCCACCATGCGGTCGGCATGCTTGCGTGCGTGCAGATCGGAACCGCAGATGCCGCAGGCGAGCGATTTGACCAGCACCTGGCCGGCGCCGGGCTTCGGCTCGGGCACCCGGTCGACGACAATCTCGCCGTTCCTGAAGATCGCTGCGCGCATATTCCCTCCCGCGTGGGTTTTGTCCCACTCATTTTGATGCGTATTTCGTCTCGCGAAATGCTGTCGCGGATCAAGTCCGGGACAAGCTTTCGCCGCAGGAGGCTATAGCACGGAGGGTCACCACGTATAGCGCATAACGCCCTTGCCGGCGTAAGACTGTGTCACGTTGGAGAATTCGCCCTCGAAGGTCGCGGCGGCCGACCAGCCGTTGCGCCACTTCAGCTCGGCGGAGGCGGTGGTCAGCGCCGAGTCGCTGGCCTGCGCCGCGCCGTTGACCATGAAGGCCGCGCCGGGCAGCGTCTGGAACACCGCACCAACGGCGCGGTCCGGATTGAAGTCGTGCGCCCAGGCAACGCGGCCGCGCAGCGTGAAGATGCCGCCGTCAATAACGAACGATTTGTCGGAGCGCAGACCGAGTTCGCTCCGGACGTCGGTGACGCTCTTCGCGGCATAATTCAGCGCGAAGGCACCGCCGCCGGAGACCACGCTCTCCGCATAGGCCGGCAGCTCGAAGCTCGTGAACTGCGCCGCCGCATAAGGCGTCAGCCCGATCCACGGCGTGGCAGTGCGATAGCCGCCCTCGAGCCGGCCCGACCAGGCATTGGCATTGAAGTTGGCGCGCAGATGATCGGCGCCGGCCGCGGCGACGATGCGATCGGTGGTGACATCCTGCCAGCCATAGGCGAGCGCCGCGCTCAAGTACGCCGCGCCGACGCTGTGGCGAACGAACGCACCGGCCTGGAACAGATCAGAGCGGCCCCAGCCGAGACCGTTGACGCTGAAGCTGCTCGCGCCGCCGGCGAGCGCAAAGCCGGCAATGGTGTTCGGCGAGAAGCGGTAGTCGGCGCCAACCGCGGTGCCATAGAGGCTGCTGCTGGTGTTGTTCGAGCCCAGCACCGCATTGCCGCTGGTGGTCTGCGAGCCGCCATAGCCCGCCGCCCATACGCTCCAGCGCTGCTCGAAATCGACCAGCCGCGGCGGCGCCTTGGTGTAGATCGCGGCCAGCGCATCGCGCGGCTCGCTCTGGCGCGCCGCATAGGCGAGCGGCATGCTCTTCTCGGCGAACGGCGTCGCCCCCGCGCCGCCGCCAAACCCACCATCGCGCCCGGCGACGAACGGATCGGTCAGCAGACCGAGGAACAGGCCCATCGCGTTGAACGTCGCCTGCTGCGAACCGGTCGCGCCCTCGCCCGAGGCCTGCGTCAAGCCGGCCGGCGACAGCCCGGCGAACACCGCGTTGATACCGCCATTGGCGTTGAAGAAGTTCTGCAGTGTGGCGGCGACGTTCTGCTGATTGACGTTCAGCTTCGACTTCGCGCCGTAATCGAGCGTGAAGTTCAGATAGGTGTTGCTCGCGTCATAGCCGAGCGTCGCGACGAGGTTCGACGGCAGCCCGGTTGAATCGATACCGGCGAACGTGCCGTTGCGGCCGCCGGCCGCCGACAGGATGGTGTATTGCTTGGCAATCGTACTGCCGGCGGCGACGCTGACGCCGACCGATCCGGCCAGCGTCGCACTGCCGCTCACCTTGGCCAAGGTGGACGCCGTCGAATTGAGCCCGACGAGGTACAGTGCCCCCGACTGGAAGGCGAGGTTGCCCGCCACGTTCAGGGATGTGCCTGGTGTCGCGTTGCCGGGCATCAGGATGCCGCCGCTTGCAATCGTCGTGTTGCCGACGGTGCCGATGCCGGAGAGCGCGCCGCCGGCATTCACCGTGGTGAGGCTCGACGAGGCGATCGAGCCGTCGACCTGCAGGATGCCGCCATTGACGACGGTGGTGCCGGTGTAGGTATTGGTGCCCGACAGGGTCAGCGTGCCGCTGCCGGTCTTTTCAAAATTCGCCGGACCGGTGCGACCGCCGCCGAAACAGCCACAGATATGGAATGGGTTCAACGGATCGAAGTCGGCAAGCACGCCGCTGAGCGTCGTCGAGAGATTATTGCTGCCAACGGCGAGGGTGTTGCCTGAGCCGATATAATAGAAGCCAGAGCCTGCGATCGAACCCGCGGTGATGCGTCCGTCGCCGTTCAGCCCCGTGCTGAGCGAGAAATCGACCAGTCCGGTGCCGTTGGTGATGAACTGTGCGTTGCCGCCGGTCGCGTTGTTGAAGAACTTAATGGTACTGCCGGCTTCAGTGGTAATGGTGGCGTCGCCCGCGGTAGCGAACGCCGTGAAGATGTGTTGGCTGCCGGCCTGGTTGTCGATAATCGCATTGCCCGCGGTGGCATAGGCATCGAACTGGAAAACGCCGCCAGCCCGATTGACGATCGTCGCGTTGGCCGCGGTCGGCGCCTCTACCGGGTTGATACCGACAGATCCGAAATAGAGCACGCCGCTGTTGTCGAAACTGGCGTTCGCCGCCGTGCTGTTCTGAAAAAAGGCGACCTGACCGCCCGCGAGCGTAACGATGGTTGCCGAAGCCGCAGATGAGGACTCGAAAAACTGCGTCGAGCCGCCATTGGTGCCGTTGGTGATGGTGGCCTGCCCTGCATTGGTGTGGCCCAGAAACACCGCGGCGCCGCCGTTGGAGTTGTCGATCACGGCCTTGGCGGCCGTGCTGGTGTCGGAGCCGCCGGGAGGACCAAACGCGTCGCCGAACACCACAATGCCGCCGTTGGTGTTGGTGAACCTGGCGTTGCCGGCAGAACTGGTGTCGCGGAACACTGTGAGCGCACCATTGGTGTTGCTCACGGTGGCATTGCCAGCGGTGCTGCTGTCGCGAAACTCCGTAATGCCGAAATTCTGGTTGACGATCGTCGCCGTCGACGCCGTGGTGGAATTGTAGAACGTCGTGGTGGCGATCCCGTTGAAGCCGTCGTTGACGATCTTGGTGATGCCCGCGGTGTTGGCATTCACGATGTCGAACTTGCCGTCGACGGCGACCTCGCCGACGATCGAAGCGGTGTGGCTGGCGTCGCCGAGTTGCAACGTCGCGCAATCGCAGATCGTGGTGCCGCCGGTGTAGGTGTTGGTGCCGAGCAGCACGACGCGGCCGAGGCCGCCTGAATTATCCAGCACCGTCAGCTTGCCGGGGCCGTTGCCGTCGGCGATGTTGCCGGCGATCGTGAGCGTCACGCCATTGGCGTCGATCGCGCTGCCGATCGCCGACGTGTTGATCTTGAAGTTGTTGCTGAAAGTCAGGTTGATGAGGCCGTCGGCCTGAAACGAGGCATTGTCGAGCGTGACGGTGCCTGACCCGACCGAACTGTTGTTGCTGACGACAACGGTCGTATCGACCACCAGCGTGCCGCCGGAATAGGTGTTGGCGCCGGAGAGCTGCACATTGGAGAACGCGGACGCCGACGAGTCGATCAGGCGCAGAACCCCGGCGCCGACGCCGTCGGCGATCACGCCCTGGAGATTGACCTGGGCGCCGTTCGCATCGACCGTGCCGCCGGCCGCATTGACCGCGATGTTGTTGGCGAAGGCGACGCTCGAGACCGTCGGCGACTGCATCTGGAACGTGCCGCCATTGAGCGTGATGGTGCCGGTGCCGACCGAATCCGCATTCGTCACCTGCACGGTCCCGGCGGAGATCAGCGTGCCGCCGGAATAGGCATTGGTGCCCGCGAGCACCAGCGTGCTATTGCCGAGCTGCTGCACCATCGCCGGACCGCCAATGCCGTCGGTGAGGTTGGCGTTGATCGTGATGGTCTGGCCGTTGTTGGCCTGGTTGATCAGGCCGCCGGTCGGCCCGGACAGGCTGAAGCCAACCGGGTTGCCATTGATCGTGTAGGATTGCGAATTGGCGGTGAAGCTCCAGGACCCCGGCAGCATCAAGCCGGGCCCGATGGTGACCGTCGCCGATCCCGATGAATCGAAAATGGCTGACTGGTTCGGGAGGATCGGCGGCGCGCCGGCCGACGTGGTCGACCAGTTGGTCGGGAGTTCGTAGACATCGGTGCTCGTCGAGCTGCCCGTGCCGCCCCAAGTGTAGCTTTGCGCTTGTGCCGAGCCGGTCGGCAACTCGATTGCGCTGGTCAGGGCGCAGAGTGCCAAGGCCATCGCAGCGCGAGACGACCGACCGCCTGACAGGAAAAAGAACGAACCAAAATGCACTTACCCGCCCCCCAAACGCTCTGCGGCGCCCTTGGGGCTAGGGTTAGCACGCGGCGAAGTGTGAGGTTGCCGATCGTTTCCGAAATCCGGTGATTCAGCGATCCGAGATCAAAGATTTCGGCCCGACTGTTGTACCCGCGCAACGCTAGTTGAAGCCGGCTTCGCAACCGACGCACGATTTCGTCCGGACGCTCAGGCGTTCGGCGACGGCTCGCTGGCCACGGTCAGCAGCTGCGACCGTCGGACGCGCTCGCGATGCGCGGTGTAGAGGCCTGAGGCGACGATGAAGCCGGCGCCGAGAATGGTCCAACGGTCGGGCACTTCGCCGAAGATCATGAAGCCGAGGATGCTGACCCACAGCAGCTGCGTGTAGGAGAACGGCGCGAGCACCGAGGCATCGCCATAGCGGAACGCCAGCACCACGATCCACTGTCCGACGGTGGACGCAACGCCGATCAGGATGCCGAACATGATGTCGTGCCAGCTCGGCGTGACCCAGACGAACGGCACCAGCGCGCTGACGATGGCGACGCCGACGATCGACGAATAGGTCATCACGGTGATCGGGCGCTCGCTGCCGCTCATCATACGCGTCAGGATCAACGTAGCCGCCCACGCCAGCGCCGAGACGATCGGAAAGATCGCGGCGGGATGGAAGGCACTGGTGCCCGGCCGTAGGATGATGAACACGCCGGCGAGGCCGACCGCGGTCGCGATCCAGCGTCGCATGCCGACCCTCTCACCGAGGAAAGCGATCGACAGCGCGGTGACGAACAGCGGCGAGACGAAGCTGGTGGCGGAGGCTTCGGCGATCGGCAGGAAGCCGAGCCCCGTGATGAAGATCAGCGAGGAGCCAAGCAGCGCGGCGCCGCGCAGCACGTGCAGGCCGGGACGGCTGCTGCGCAGCGCGAACAGCGGCGAGCCTGGCAGCATCGCCGGCGTCATGATCATCGCAAACACCAGGAAGCGGATCCAGGCGATCTCGATCGAGGGCAGCGTGGAGGAGAGATATTTTGCCGTGACGTCGGAGGTGCCCAGGAACACGGTCGACAGCAGGATCAGCGCGATGCCCTTGAACGGCCGGTCGGTGCGGGCGGGCGCCTTGCTTGTCGCTGCGGGCGCGGTCTTTGCGGGCAATGAAAGGGGAACGCTGTCCAGCCTGGCGGCCACGGCTGCGGGGGGCGGTGTCACGGCAATCTCGAAGGCAAAATAAAGGGAATCTGCTCCTCGTACAAAACGCCAATTCCGCCGCGAGAACAATGCCCGAAAACGGGACTCCGATATGCGCCAGCGCGCGCGACCGCCCGCCGCAGGCCGTGTGCCGCCGCAACTGCAACAGTTTGTTAAGAACTGTGTGGAGCGGAACGCCCTCAGAGCATCGGCAGCGAGCGCGGCTTCGGCCCGCGCGGGAACGCGGCATCGAGCGCGGCGAGTTCATCGCCGCTGAGCTTCAGAGTTCCTGCCGCCGCATTCTCCGCCGCGTGTTCCGCGTTCGACGCCTTCGGAATCGCGAGCACCGACGGCAGCCGCGTGAGGAAACTTAGCGCCACCTGGCGCGGCGTTGCCTTGTGCGCCTGCGCGATCGATTGCAGCAGCGTGCCGGCCCTGCTCGACGACGAAGGAAAATCATTGTGACCGAACGGCGAATAGGCGACGACGGCGACGCCGTGCTGCTCGCACCACGGGATCACGGCGTGCTCGATGGCGCGCTCCTGCAGATGGTAGAGCACCTGGTTGCAGGCAATCTTGCCTTCACCCGCGACATCGAGCAGTTCGTCGAGATCCTCGGTGTCGAAATTACTGACGCCCCAGGACCGGATCTTGCCCGCCGCGATCAATTCGTCGAACGCCGCGACCGTCTCGGCAAGCGGAGTGGTTCCGCGCCAGTGCAACAGATAGCAATCGAGGCGATCGGTCTTCAGCCGCTTCAGCGAGCGCTCGCAGGCGGTAATAGTGCCGCGCCGCGAGGCGTTGCTCGGCAGGACCTTCGAGACCAGGAACAGTTCGTCGCGCCGGCCGGACATCGCATCCGCGATCACGAGCTCGGCGTCGCCATACATCTCGGCGGTGTCGATATGCGTCATGCCGGCATCGATGCCGCGCTTGAGCGCAGCGACGGCCGCCTTGCGGTCACCGCGATCGAGATACCAGGTGCCCTGCCCGATCACCGAGACCTGCGGGCCGTTGTCGCCGAATTTTTTCGTCTGCACGATCGCCTCGTTCTGCGTAGTTCCCTTGTGGCTCCGCGCAGGACGATAAAGCATACCGACGACCATGTCTCCACATCGTCATCCCGGCGATATCTCCACATCATCGTCCCGGCGAAGGCCGGGACCCATACTCCGCAGCAGTCGTCGTTGGCGGGACTCGTCATTCCACCCGTTGTGCAACAACAGATATTCGTGGTTATGGGTCCCGGCCTTCGCCGGGACGACAGCTGTATTGTGACGCGCGCTCTCGCGTCTCTCGACGCGCATCAAACGTTGAGGTTCATCCACACCGCCTTAGGCTCGGTAAAATTGTCGAGCGCGGCGGTGCCGTGCTCGCGGCCGAGGCCGGAATCGCGCTCGCCGCCCCACGGCAATCGCACGTCGGTGTAGCCATAGGTGTTGATCCACACCGTGCCGGCGCGGGCCTTCTTGGCGAAGCGCTGCACGCGACCCATATCCGCGCTCCAGACGCCGGCGGCGAGGCTGTAGGCGGTGCCGTTAGCGATGCGCAGCGCATCGGCCTCGTCCTTGAACTTGATCACGCTGACGACGGGGCCAAAAATCTCCTCCTGCGAGATACGCATCTCGTGCGCAACGTTGGCGAACACCGCGGGGCTGATGAAATAGCCGAGGTCACCGACCCGCGCACCGCCGGTGGCCAGCAGCGCGCCCTCATGCTTGCCGATCTCGACATAATCGAGGATCGAGCGCATCTGCTTCTCGGAGATGACTGGCCCGAGCGCGGTGGCGCGATCGGCGGGATCGCCGATCCGCAACGCTTCCGCACGGTCGACCAGACGCTCGACCACCTCGTCATAGGCGTTCTCCTGCACCAGCACGCGCGAGCCGGCCGAGCAGACCTGCCCGGCGTTGAAGAAGATGCCGGCAGCCGCGGCCTTGGCAGCGGCTTCGAGATTGGCATCGTCGAAGATCACATTGGCGGACTTGCCGCCGAGCTCGAGCGAGACCCGTTTGAAGTTGCCGGCGGCGCCCTTCATGATGCCGCGGCCGACGCCGGGCGAGCCGGTGAACGTCACCTTGTCGACATCGGGATGATTGACCAGCGCGTCGCCGACGACGCGACCGGGCCCGGTCACGATGTTGAGCACGCCCTTCGGCAAACCGGCCTCGAGCGCGAGCTCGCCGATGCGCAGCGCCGACAACGAGGTCAGCTCGGCCGGCTTCATCACCACCGTGCAGCCGCAGGCGAGCGCCGGCGCGAGCTTCCACATGCCGATCATCAGCGGGAAATTCCACGGCACGATCGCGGCGACCACGCCGACCGGCTCGCGCACCGTATAGGTCAGCGCGTCGTCGCGCGCCGAGACCACATCGCCGCTGATCTTGTCGGCCCAGCCGGCGTAATAGGTCAGCGTGTCGATGGCGGCCGGAAAATCCTGGCGCAGCACACCCGCAATCGGCTTGCCGGCATCGAGGCTTTCGAGCGCGACAATCTCGTCGGCATGCTGCTTCAGCAGTTCAGCCCATCGGAGCAGAATGTGGCCACGTTCAGCCGCGCGCATGGTGCGCCACGGCCCCTCGAAGGCGCGGCGGGCAGCCGCCACGGCACGATCGACATCGGCCTCATTGCCTTCGGCAATCGTAGCGATCACCTGCTCGGTGGCGGGATTGAGCGAATTGAAGGTATTTCCGGACAACGAACGGACGCGGGCGCCGTCGATCAGCAGCAGTTCGTCCCTGATGGTCGGGGCGCGGCGGGCGTCACGCTCATAGTCATATGCAACGGACATCATATTTCCTCCTGGTGTTGTCACTCAACCTAGGAGGCTTCGATCAGCAGTAAATATGATATCTTGTGCCGATTGGCATGCCAAGGATATGAAGTCAACTTCATAAGTGGTGACCACGATGCTGCAGATCGAGATCGAGACCGTCTGGCGCTTTCGGAAAGAGGACAGCCCGCAGACCGCGGTCGTGATGCTCGGCATCCTCAACGAGATCCGGAAGACCGGAAAGATCACCAGCGCCGCCAGCGATGCGCAGCTGTCCTATCGCCATGTCTGGAACCTGATCGAGCAATGGACCGAGTTCTTCGGCGTGCCGCTGGTTGAAACCCACCGCGGCAAGGGCTCGAAGCTGACGCCATTCGGCGAGAAGCTGGTGTGGGCCGGCGAGCGCATGCAGGCGCGGCTCGGGCTGCAGCTCGAGAACCTCGCGCAGGAACTGGTCACCGAGATCAAGCCATTTCTCGAGCAGCGACCGTCGGTGATCCGGGTCCATGCCAGCCACGGCTTTGCGGTATCCAAGCTGCGCGAATTCCTTGATCGCGCGGGCGGCGTCGGCGTCGATCTGCGCTATGTCAGCAACCAGAACTCGCTGGTCTCGCTGGCGCAGGGCGCCTGCGATCTCTCCGGCGTGCACCTGCCGCGCGGCGAATTGCGCGCGCAGGGCATCAAGGCCTGCCGCGAATGGCTCGATCCGCGCGAGGACCGCGTCATCAATTTCGTGACCCGCGAGATGGGCCTGATGGTCAAGCGCGGCAACCCGCTGAAGATCACGACGCTGAAGGACCTCGTCGAGCGCAAGGCCCGTTTCGTCAACCGCGACCACGATTCCGGCACGCGGCTGCTATTCGATCAATTGCTGAGGCTGCATAAGATCCCGGAAGGGCGGATCAACGGCGCCCAGCATATGGAATTCACCCATGCGGCGGTCGCCGCCTATGTCGCGAGCGGCATGGCGGATGCGAGTTTTGGTGTCGAGGCCGCGGCGCGGCAGTTCGGGCTCGATTTCATCCGCCTGCTCACGGAAGATTATTTCTTCGTGTGCAAGCGCGCCTTCCTCGAGACCGAGCCGATGCAGCGCGTGCTCGACATCATGAAGAGCAGCGAGTTCCACAAGGCGGTGGGGGCCCTTCCCGGTTATGTCGCCTCCAACACCGGCGCCGTCAGCGGGGTGAAGGAGTTTCTCGAGAAGCTGCATTCCGACCGCTGATCAGCCAGACCCCGGCAACGGCCGACCTGATGGCCGTCGATCCTTCGGGACTCGCGCCAAGTGCGATAACGATGGTCGACAGTCAGGAAGATAGCTAGCCGAGCCCGCTGATGTCGGCGACCAGCACCGAGCCAGTCACCGATTCCGTGATGTAGAGGCGGTCGCGGTCGGCGCCGCCGATGGCGACATTGGTGCAGCTCGGCCCGGCGCAGGACTTGATCCGCGCGATGCACTCGCCGTTCGGCGCAAACACGAAGACATGGCCGAGCGAGGCGTGCGCGACGAACAGCCGACCGGCGACGTCCATCGTCATGCCGTCGGGTCCGCTCGGGCCGAATAGCGAGCAGAAGCGGCCGACCTTGGAGACGCTGCCGTCCTTCATGAACGGCGCGCGCCAGACCGCATTGTCGCGCGTCATCGCGACGAACAGCACCGCCTCGTGCGGATCGAGCACCAGGCCGTTCGGGCTGATGCCGGTGTCGATCAGGCAGTCGAGCGCTCCGTTCACCCGCAGCCGATAGACGCGGCCGGTCGGATCGTGCAGCCCGGTCTGGCCCTGATCGGTGAAATAGATGTCGCCGTTCGAGGCGATGTGCAGGTCGTTGCAGCCGCGGAACGATTCCGAGTTGCGCGAGCGCAGCAGCGGCGTGACCTCGCCGGACCTGGCGTCGAGCTCCATCAAGCCGTGCCGATAATCGGCGATCAGGATGCGGCCCATCGCATCGATCTTCAGCCCGTTCGGCCAGCCGTCATACTCGGCAACCTGCGACCACGACTTGTCCGGCGCGATCCTGAAGATGCGGCCAAACGGAATGTCGACGATGTAGAGATTGCCGTCGGCATCGAACGACGGTCCCTCGATGAAGCAGTCGGTCACCGCGCCCGGGCGGTTGGCGTCGGCCCATTCGCTCGCCACCCTGCGGCGGAATTCCGCCGGCACGACGGAGAAGATTTCAGTCGCGATCAGTTTCGGCGGCGTTTCCAGGAACATCATTGTTGGTTCACCCGTTGGCGGAACGGGGCTAACCATAGAGAAGATTGCTGGCGCCGTCGAATACCCCAAAGCCCACCACGTCATTGCGAGCGAAGCGAAGCAATCCATACCTCCATGCGTGGCAAGATGGATTGCTTCGTCACTTCGTTCCTCGCAATGACGGTTGGACAGCCGTCCTGTGCTTACGACGTTTTCCTATTCGGCCGGCTGCGCCGGGCCATAGGCTTCCGAGATCATGTAGCCGGACAGCGTGCCGTACGCCGCGGTCCACGCGGCGGCGACGTCAGGTGTCCAGGCTTCGCCGAGCCCCTTCTCCAGCGTCCACAACAACGCGCCGCCGACCACCGGATAATGCTCGGGCTTGGCGCCGTAGCTGACATGCCGCTTGGCCAGCGCACTCGCGGCCGGCAGGATCGTGTCGAGATTGCTCAGCCCATTCACGACGACGGCAAGCGTCGTCATCAATTTCTTGCGCTGCTCCTTCATGTCGACCGGAAACATCGCCTTCACGGCGGGCGCGACTTCGAACAAGCGATCGTAGAAAATGACCGCGGCCTGCTCCGAGATCGGCGCGACCTTGCCAAAGCTGTCCTGAACCAGCTTGATTTGGGTCGGATTCATCTCAATTCTCCTCGGTCATGAAATAAGCTCTGAAGCGATTTTTCAAAACGCGAGCATCGGTAACCAAAGCCGGCGCTTCGGTTCAAAGCGGAAACGCTTGCCGTCGACGTGATCATCACGCCGCCTCGACGAAGCTGTGGCGCTCATAGAGGAATTCGAGCACGCGCTGCCGGCACTTCAGGTAGCCCTGGTTGGTCGCGAGCTCGAGCCGCTTGCGCGGCCGCGCCAAGGGCACTTCGAGCACCTCGCCGATCCGCGCGCTCGGACCGTTGGTCATCATCACGATGCGGTCCGACAGCAGCACCGCCTCGTCGACGTCGTGGGTGATCATCAGGATGGTGTTGCCGAGCTTCTGGTGCAGCGCCATCACCGAATCCTGCAGATGCGCGCGGGTCAGCGCGTCGAGCGCGCCGAACGGCTCGTCCAGCAGCAGCACCTTCGGCTCCATCGCGAGCGCACGCGCGATGCCGACGCGCTGCTTCATGCCGCCCGAGATCTCGCTCGGCCGCTTATCCTTGGCATGCGCCATTTGCACCAGGCTGAGATTGTGCATAACCCAGGCGTCGCGCTCGGCCTTGCTCTTGGTCCTTGCAAACACCTTGTCGACGCCGAGCTTGACGTTCTCGTAGACGGTGAGCCACGGCAGCAGGCTGTGGTTCTGGAACACCACGGCCCGATCCGGCCCCGGCGAATTGACCTCGCGGTTCTCCAGCAGCACGCCGCCATTGGTGGCGCCGGTGAGGCCGGCGACGATGTTGAGCAGGGTCGACTTGCCGCAGCCGGAGTGACCGATGATCGAGACGTATTCGCCCTTCTCGATCGTCAGGTTGATGTCCTTCAGCACCTCCGTGGTGGCGTTGCCGCGGGTGAAGGTCTTGTCGATGTGATCGAGCTTCAGATAGGCCTGCATGACTTCCTCCTCAGTTCGCCGCCGTGCCGCGGGTCACCACTTTGCCGAGGCCCGCAATGAGCCGGTCGAGCACGAAGCCGATGATGCCGACATAGAACAGCGCCAGGATGATTTCGCTGATATGCGAGGAATTCCACGCATCCCAGATGAAGAAGCCGATGCCGACGCCGCCGATCAGCATTTCCGCGGCGACGATCGCGAGCCAGGACAGGCCGATGCCGATGCGCAGGCCGGTGAACATGTAGGGCGCGGCCGCCGGGATCATGATCTTGGTGAAGAACTCCAGCGGATTGAGCTGCACGACCGCCGCGACGTTGCGGTAGTCCTGCGGGATGTTGCGGATGCCGACCGCGGTGTTGATGATGATCGGCCACACCGAGGTGATGAAGATCACGAAGATCGCCGAGGGCTGGCCATCGCGGAATGCGGCCAGCGACAGCGGCAGCCAGGCGAGCGGCGGGATGGTACGCAGCACCTGGAACAGCGGATCGAGCCCGCGCATCGCCCAGACCGACTGTCCGACCAGCGTGCCGAGCGCGATGCCCGCAATCGCCGCCAGCGAATAGCCGTAGGCGACGCGCTGCAGGCTGGCGGAGAGATGCCAGAACAAGCCCTTGTCGATGCCGCCATTGTCGAAGAACGGATCGAGGATCAGCTCCTTGGTATCTTTGAACACTTTCGACGGCGGCGGCAGGCTGGAGCCGGCGCGCCGGCAGATCAGCTCCCACACCACCAGCAGCAGCGCGACCACGATCAGCGGCGGCACCACGCGCGCCGCGGTCTCCTTCGCCATCCTGGCGCAGATCTCGGCGCGCGGCGCGCGCTTCGGCGTTATGGTCACGACCGGCGCGGCGGCAGCGGCCGTCGGGATCGCGACCGCCGACACTTCGGTCTTCATGGCAGGCATCGACATTGAACGAAAATCTCCATGGTCAAAAAAAGGAGAGCCGCACTGCTCGCGCGGCTCGCTCAAATCAGACGTCAACACGCTTGATGGACAACGACTTCAGATAGGCCGCGGGATCGGCGGGATCGAACACCTTGCCGTCGAAGAAGGTCTCCTTGCCGCGCGAGGTCGAGGCCGGAATGTCGGACACGCCAAGCTCCTTGGCGGCCTCTTTCCAGAGATCCTCGCGGTTCACCTTGGCGATCAGCGCCTTGGTGTCGAAGCCTGCCTCGTACTTGCCCCAACGGATGTCTTCCGTGAGGAACCAGAGGTCGTGGCTCTGATAGGGATAGGAGGCGTTGTCGCTCCAGAACCGCATCTGCTGCGGCGAATTCTCGATCACGCGGCCGGTGCCGTAGTCGAACTTGCCCTTCATGCGGTCGGTGATGTCCTCGACCGGGCAGTTGATCCACTGCCGCTTGGCGCAGATCGCCGCGGTCTCCGCGCGGTTCTCCGCCTTCTCGCACCACTGCTGGGCTTCCATGACAGCCATCAGCAGCGCCTTCGCGGCCTTCGGGTTCTTGTCGACCCAGGCGGCGCGCAGGCCGAACGATTTCTCCGGATGCTTGTCCCAGAGCTCGCCGGTCGTGATCGCGGTATAGCCGATCTCCTGATGTATCAGTTGCAGATTCCACGGCTCGCAGACGCAGAAGCAGTCCATCGTGCCGACCTTCATGTTGGCCACCATCTGCGGCGGCGGCACCACGATGGTCTCGATGTCCTTGTCGGGATCGATGCCGCCAGCGGCGAGCCAGTAGCGGATCCACAGATCATGCGTGCCGCCCGGGAAAGTCATCGCGGCCTTCACCGCCTTGCCGGAGGCCTTCTTCTTCTCCAGCGCCGCCTTGAACGGCGCGGTGTCGATGCCGACCTTGAGATCGGCATATTCCTTGGCGACCGAGATGCACTGGCCGTTCAAATTGAGCCGCGCCATGATGTACATCGGCGTCGGCTGATTGTTCTGCGTTACCTTGCCGGCCGAGATCAGATACGGCATCGGGGTCAGGATATGCGCGCCGTCGATACCGTTGCCCTCGGAGCCGAGCACGAGGTTGTCGCGCGTGGTGCCCCACGAGGCCTGCTTCTGCACCTCGACATCGGGCATGCCGTATTTGGCGAAGATGCCCTTCTCCTTGGCGACGAACAGCGGCGAGGCATCGGTCAGCGCAATGAAGCCGAGCTTGGCGCCCTTCACCTCGGGACCGGCGCCCTGCGCGAACGCGCCTGCGGGAAAGTTGAGCTTGGCCGCGGCGAGCAGCGCGGCGGCGCCGCTGGTTACCTTCAGGAGCTGACGGCGGCTGAGGCCGCGGCTTGGCGGCTTGTCGGTGGGCTTGGTCATCGGTCGTCCTTTGCGTCGTTGCGTTGCGGTGTTGCGTCAGTGCGTCGAGCGCCGTCCTCCGGATGGCGACGCGCGCAGGGCGCAAAAGGGCGTGCACCGGGAAGGCCCCAGTCTGGCGGCGTCAGAAATCCGATGGGGTAGCCTCGAGGGACGGCTTCAATGGCGTCGGCTAATGATGATTCAAGCCTTGTGCCAATCTACCGCAGTGCAAAAATCGATTTTGATGCAAAGCCTTGCGCAACATGTCGCAGCCCGCGCGAATTTTCCGCGCGCTGCCAAAACTTGCGATTCGCCCAATCCTTGTGCGGCGCACAAGAATTGGGCAGAAGCGTTCGGAAACCGATCAGGCGTCTTCGGTGACCTTGGCGCCGAGCGGCGCGGGCGCCATTCCGCCGCCGGGCTTCACATGGAATTCGTAGGTCATCAGGCTCCACGGCCCATCCGAACGCTGGCCATCGGGCATGACAGGATCGGTGCGGCGCTCGACCTTGGCGATCAATTCATCCTTCACGCCGAACACGACGTCGGAATCGATGTACTTGTCGCCCTCGACGAAGACATGCGTGATCAGCGGCTCGTAGCCCTTGGCGTTGACCAGGAAGTGCACATGCGCCGGCCGCATCGGGTGACGGTTGGTCTGCGTGATCATCTGCCCCACCGGGCCGTCGGTCGGGATCGGATAGCTGCACGGCACGATAGTGCGGAAGAAGAAGCGGCCGTCGGCATCGGTGATGAAGCGCGCCCGCGACGACGGACCTTCGGTGGCATAGCTCGGCTTCTGCGAGTCATAGAATCCGTCATCGTCCGCGTGCCAGATATCGACCGGCACATTGGCCAGCGGCTTGCCGCCGAGGTCGGTGACGCGGCTCTGCACGAACATGCGCTCGCCCGGCAGGCTTGCCGAGATGTCGGTGCCGTGCGGCGTCACCTTGTGCTCGCCGACATAGAACGGGCCGAGCACGGTGGTCTCGGTCGCGCCATCGCGATCGCGATGGTTGACCGCATCGACGAGCATCGACACGCCGAGCACGTCGGACAACAGGATGAACTCCTGGCGAATGTCGGTGCACTTCTGCCCGGTGCGGGTCAGGAAGCCGATCGCCTGGTCCCATTCCTCGAAGGTGAGATCGGTCCTGCGCACATAATCGTGCAGCGACTTCACCAATTCCTGCAGCAGGAACTTGGCCCGTGGATCGGGTGTCTGGTCGAAGCTGCGGATGACGGCGGCGGTGAGCTCGGTTTCGTTGAACTGGGTCATCTCGGCGTTTCCCTTGACGGATACCTTGGCAGATACTTTGGGCCCCTTGGGGGGCGCGATTGCAAGGGCGACGGTACACCACCAGCTCAAGGCCGGTAAGCGGCAGCGGATTGGTGCAGCAGACACTTTTCGGCTATCAAGGCTGCCTTGCAAGCCGGAGAAATGCCTGATGCTAGCCCCCACGCCTGCCTCGCCCGAATCCGCGGGAATGTCGACCACTGCCCTCAACCGTCTCGAAGCGCATCTGAAGAGCCGCTACATCGATGCCGGCCGTTTTCCCAGCACGCAGGTCCTGATCTATCGCCGCGGCAAGATCGTGCATTCCACGGTCCAGGGCTTTGCCGATCTCGAGCGCAAGGCGCCGGTCAAGGACGACACCATCTTCCGCATCTATTCGATGACCAAGCCGATCACATCAGTCGCCTTCATGATGCTGGTCGAGGAAGGCAAGGTCGCGCTCGACGAGCCGGTCGCGAAATATATTCCGGAATGGAAGAACCTCGGCGTATTCGTCGCCGGCACCGCGCCCGCCTTCCTGACCCGCCCACCGACGCGGCCGATGCAGATCGTCGACCTCTTGCGTCACACCTCGGGCCTCACTTACGGCTTCCAGCAGCGCTCCAATGTCGACGCGGCCTATCGCGAGAAGAAGATCGGCGAGGTCATCAAGGCCGGCACGCTCGACGGCATGATCGAGGACCTGGCGAAGATCCCGCTGGAGTTCTCGCCGGGCGAAGCCTGGAACTACTCGGTCTCGACCGACGTGCTCGGTTATCTCGTCGGCAAGATCTCCGGCCAGCCGTTCGAGCAATTCCTGAAGGAGCGCATCTTCAAGCCGCTCGGCATGAACGACACGGATTTCTTCGTGCCGGCCGACAAGGCGCATCGGTTTGCCGCCTGCTATTCCGCCGATCCGCAGGGCGGCTTCAACCCGCTCGCCGCCGAGCGCAAGGGCACACTGACGCTGCAGGACGATCCGACCACCAGCTCGTTCCTGGCGCCGCCTTCGCTGATCTCGGGCGGCGGCGGACTGTGCTCGACCGCGGCCGACTACCTGACCTTCTGCCGGACGCTGCTCAATGGCGGCGAGCTCGGCGGCGTCAGGCTGCTCGGCCCGAAGACGCTGAAGCTGATGACCTCGAACCATCTGCCCGGCGGCGTCGACCTGCCGGCGATGTCGCGCTCGATGTTCGCCGAAGCCGCCTATAACGGCATCGGCTTCGGCCTCGGCTTCGCCGTCACCATGCACCCGTCGCAGACGCTGATCGCCGGCAGCCCGGGCGAATTCAACTGGGGCGGCGCCGCGACGACGTCGTTCTTCATCGACCCGGCCGAGGAGCTGATCACGATCTTCATGACCCAGGTGCTGCCGTCGAGCGCCTATCCGCTGCGGCGCGAGCTGCGCACCATGGTCTACGCCGCGATCACCGAGAGCAATCTCTGACACGACGTCATTGCGCGGCGCACACTCCTCGTTCGAGCATGATCCTTTCGGAAAACCGCTTCACACTTTTCCGGATCATGCTTTGGGCGCCGCGGAACCTTTCTGATATAAAACTATTTCCTTTGGCGAATTTTTCCCGCCTCCCCTAAGCTCGCAGCGAATGGGCACCGACCCGGGGACTTCGTGCCGAAACTGACATTGCCAGTCCGTCTCGCGCTTCTGGTCGCGGGAACGATGTTGCCGCTGATCATCTTCGCGGTCGGGATCGTCTTCCACAATTATCAGCGGGATCGTCAGGCGGCCACGCAGCGCGTGCTGGAGACGGCGCGCAGCATCCGTCTGCTGCTCGATGCGGAAATGCAGCGCATGACCGGCGGGCTGCAGGTGCTGGCCCTGACCAACTCGCTGCGCAACAGCGACTTCGACAACTTCCGCCGCGTCGCGGTCGGTTTCATCGACCAGTACGGCAAGGAAGGCGTGGTGCTGGTGGCAGACCGCGCCGGACGCCAGGTGTTCTCCTCGCTGACGCCGGACACCGCGAGCCTGCCGCCGCGCAACAATCTCGAGATCCTCGAGAAGGTGTTCGCGACGCGGCAGCCGCAATACTCCAACCTGTTCTTCGGCGCGGTGAAGCAGCGGCTGATCATCACCGTCGAGGTACCGGTGATGCGCGACGGTGAGGTGCTCTACGACATCTCCTTCAGCCCGCCGATCGAGGTGTTCCAGGCCATCATCGAGAAGCAGCGCCTCAACCAGGACTGGACCATCTCGATCTTCGGCAGCGACGGCGTCAACCTCGCGCGGGTGCCAAATCCGCAGGCGACCATCGGCCAGCGCGCCTCGCCATCGCTGTTTGCCGAGATGTTCCGCCGCGGCGAGGCGACGCTGCCGACCGTGTCGCTGGAGGGCGTGGCGCTGATCACCGGTTTCACCAGGTCGCGCGTCACCGGCTGGACCGTCGCCGCGGGGATCGCCGAGAACTCGCTGGTGGCGCCGCTGTGGCGCTCGCTGGCGATCACCAGCGTGATCGGCGGCATCCTGCTGCTGGTCGGGCTCGGCTTTGCGGTGCGGATGGCAACCACGATCGCGCGCGGCGAGATGCTGCACGACCTGCTGATCGAAGAGCTCAACCACCGCGTCAAGAACACGCTGGCGATCCTGCAATCGATCGCCACGCAGACCTTCCGCAGCGCAAGCCGCACCGAGCGCGACAAGTTCGAGGGGCGGCTCGGCGCGCTGGCGGAGGCGCACAATCTGCTCTCCACCGACAACTGGCAGGGCTCCGACTTCCAGGACGTCGTCAGCCGCGTGCTGCGGCCCTACCTCTTGAACACGTCCGAGCGGGTCAGGATGTTCGGCCCCCGCGTGCCGCTGTCGCCCCGGCTTGCCTTGGTGCTGTCAATGATCCTCCATGAGATGGCGACCAACGCCGCCAAATATGGCGCACTGTCCAACGACACCGGCACGGTGACGCTGGACTGGGAAATCCTCAACGAGAGCCCCGGACCGAAGCTGCGCATGATCTGGACCGAAACCGGCGGCCCACAGGTCACCGCGCCGGTCCAGCGTGGCTTCGGCTCCCGGCTGATCGAGCGCAGCGCCCGCGACCAGCTAGGTGGCGAGGCCACCGTGGATTTCCTGCCCCACGGCGTCGTCTACACCGTGACCAGCACTCTCGAAATCGACGGCTGACCCGACAGGAGTGGCCGATCCTGCGACATCTTGGCACGCAAGTTGCTATGATTGGCGGGTTCGGCCGGCCAGAAACAGGGGGAAGTCATGTCGACCATCGCAGCGGAAGCGACAGTTGCGCGCAAGCCGCTTTACACATCACTGTTCGTGCAGGTGCTCGTCGCGCTGCTGCTCGGCATCGTCATCGGCATGGCCGCGCCCGATTTCGCGATCGGGTTGAAGATCTTCAGCGATGCCTTCCTGAAGCTGATCTCGATGATCGTGGCGCCGATCGTGTTCTGCGTCGTCGTGCACGGCATTGCGGGTGCCGGCGACCTCAAGAAGGTCGGCCGGGTCGGCGTCAAGGCGCTGGTCTATTTCGAGGCGATGACGACGGTTGCGCTCGTGGTCGGCCTGCTGCTCGCCTATCTGTTCGGCCCCGGCCACGGCATGAACATCGACACCTCGACGCTGGATGCCAAGGCGCTCGGCAACTATGCCAACAACGCGCAGAAGCTGAAGGGCGAAGGCATCGGCAGCTTCCTGCTCAACATCATTCCGACCACCTCGTTCGACGCGCTGTCGCGCAACGACGTGCTGCAGGTTTTGTTCTTCGCCATCATCTTCGGCGTCAGCCTGGCGCTGGTCGGCGGCGAGAAGGGCGAGAAAATCTCCTCCTTCATCGACGCGGTCTCGACCGTGCTGTTCCGCGCCATGGGCCTGATCGTGCGCTTCGCGCCGATCGGCGTGCTCGGCGCCGTCGCCTATACGGTCGGCAAATACGGCGTCGGCTCGCTGAAGCAGCTGCTCTCGCTGGTCGCGCTGTTCTACGTGTCGGTCGCGATCTTCGTGCTCGGCGTGCTCGGCGCCGTGATGGCGCTCGCCGGCATCAACATCCTCAAATTCCTCGGCTACCTGCGCGAGGAGCTGATGATCGTGGTCGCAACCGCATCGTCCGACGCGGTGCTGCCGCAGGTGATGCGCAAGCTGGAGCGTTTCGGCGTCAAGGATTCGGTGGTTGGCCTCGTGATTCCGACCGGCTATTCCTTCAACCTCGACGCCTTCTCGATCTACCTGACGCTTGCGGTCGTGTTCATCGCGCAGGCGACCAACACGCCGCTGTCGTTCGGCGACCTGATGCTGGTGCTCGGCGTGTCGCTGATCACCTCGAAAGGTGCGCATGGCGTGCCCGGCTCGGCGATCGTCATCCTGGCGGCGACGCTCAACGCCGTGCCGAGCATCCCGGCGATTGGCCTCGTGCTGGTGCTCTCGGTCGACTGGTTCATCGGTATGGCGCGCGCAGTCGGCAATTTGATCGGCAACTGCGTGGCCACCGTCGTGGTCGCGGCATGGGAAGGTGACCTCGACCGCGACAAGGCCCGTCGCGTGCTCGAAGGCGCCGAGGCGGTTGACGTGACCGCGGGCTGAGCCGCGCGCCCCAAGCCGAGCGGCGTCCCGCGCGTGGCGCGGGGCGCTGACTTACTTGATCAGCCTCAAATACGGCGGCAGTTGCCGGGCCGTCGATTGTTCCAGCACGGGCTCATCCGAAGCGATCATGTCACAGAGGGCCTTCAGCTCGGAATCCGTCACCTTGTGGAGCTCCATCCGAAGCTCGAGGATGGCGAGGGACAACAGCCGTGCCGTCTCCGTGTTCGCCCGGTCGGTCAGGAACGCCTGACATTCCTCCAGCGTTGCAAGCAGCGCCAGCAACCGTTCTTCCGTGTTTGCGACCGGCATATCTTCAACTCCCGAAGCCGCGAGGTAGAGTCGAGGCGTTCCCCTCTTTCGCTTCATTGGCCCCTCCCGCCAGAGTTCGCCGGCTTGTCGTAGGCACACATTTGTTCCAGATGATTGAGAACTTTTGGGCAATTGTCCAGCAACATTCCGAAAGCCTGACTTGGACTTACGTCAAACTCTTGCAAATCGGATGATTCAGTCAAGCACCCGCCGGCCCCTTCTCGACCTCAGGCTGCACTAGCTGGGGTTGCATCCGTGCAACGACGCCCGTACAATATAGTGGCCCGTAGAACTACGGGCGCTGTGCATTGACGCCTATTATGCATGTGCGCAAAATCTGTGTCGATCAAACTCGCGCTAGTTGTGGTTTGGTCAATATTTTGCCAAATGTAGAGGGCGGGGTGTCGACAGACACCTTGGCGCGGTCGACTTCAGGTAGTCGACCGAGTCGGTACTAGGGTGTTTCCTTGCGCGTTTGCGTTTGGATACCATCCCGCGATCTTCCTGGATTTCGTAGTTCAGACGAACTGGCGATCCACTCGAGCTTAACGCGGTACATCATGAACGTGTCCCTGACCCAGCCGGGCCAGGGATTCTCGATTTGAAGGACGGGTCACAAGAATGAACAGATCAGCAGCAAAGAAGATGAAGCAGCGCAGTGCCGGCAAGCCGGACATTGAGTTGGGCAAGCGGATTCGCCTGCGCCGTGTCGAGCAAAAGATCTCGCAGGCCGAACTCGGCGACAAGCTTGGCGTCAGCTTCCAGCAGGTTCAAAAGTACGAGAAGGGCGTCAACCGTGTCGGCGCTGCCCGCCTTCAACAGATCGCGACCGCGCTGGATGTGCCGGTCACCTTCTTCTACGACGGCGACAATAAGGCCCGCGAAGTCGAGAGCCTGCTGTTCCTCGACAGCGCGTTCAGCCTCCGGTTGCTGCGCGCCTACAGCAAGATCAAGGATCAGACGGTGCAACGTCAGCTGGTGTCGCTGATGGAATCGATCGCCGCCAACGAAGACTGAGCGCGGATCGGGTCGCGTCGCCGCGAACGCGATCCCACCACACCGCAACGGCCGGTCACCGGCCGCTGCGGCTGCACACGCCGGTCGGGCCAGGAAGACGTCGAAGCGCTGCCATCGCCGATGGTAGCGCTTTTTCTTGAGGCGCGGCTGTCTTTCAAGATTTTGTGATCCAGGCGGATAGCTTCAGTACCGCCGGATGCGCGGTCATGAAGCGGCGACGAGCATCGCGTCATGATCCCGCCGCTCCACGTGAGCATGATCTTCGCGCAGGTAGCCGCGCATGCGCGCCGCTCTTTTCAGCTCGCGCTTCGACTGCCGATCTCGCGCAGCGCATGCGCGCGCAATGCGTCCCTATTCTGTCGCGCGGCGAATTGTCGCCCGCACATCAGGCGACCTCATAACTCCCGCATTTCCTCAGTTGAACCGGCGCCGCCAGAACCAAGTGCACGAGCTTGTCTTTTTTGTCGCAGCAACGAAGTGGCCCGCATGGACGTTCTCAGGCTTCAACCAAGGAGATCTCGATGAATATCAAGCTTGCCGTTATTGGACTCGCCGCGCTTGGAAGCGCAGCGTTGATGTCCGGCGCGGCATCCGCGATTCCCAACGGGCCTCCGCAAGCCGGTCACATCGCGGGCGAAACGTCCAATGTCGACAAGGTGCGCCAGGTCTGCGATCGCTGGGGCCGCTGCTATTGGCGACCGGGCGCATACGGCTACTACGGACCGCGCCATCACGGATGGCATCATCGTCCGCAATTCCACCATCGCCCGCATCATTACGGGCACCGCCCTCATCACGGCGGACATCATGGTGGCCATCACGGCGGACACCATCGCTAATCATCAGCGAGGGGGCTTCGGCCCCCTCACCCTTCCGCGCTAGAGCGCTGCCAATACCGCCTTCGCGACATCGGTCGTGCCGTTGCTGCCGCCGAACTCAAACGGCTTGATGCCGTCGGCGTAGACCTTGTCGACCGCGCGCTCGATCCGTTCGCCGGCTTCGGCGGCGCTTTCGAGTCCATGCTTGTCGGCGAGCCAGTCCAGCATCATCGCGGCCGACAGGATCATCGCGGTCGGATTGGCCTTGCCCTGCCCCATGATGTCGGGCGCCGTGCCATGACACGGCTGAAACACCGCGTAGCGGTCGCCGATGTCGGCTGACGGCGCCATGCCCATGCCGCCGATCAGACCGGCGGTGAGATCGGACAGGATGTCGCCGAACATGTTCTCGGTCACCATGACGTCGAAGTCCCACGGACGCTTCACCAGCGCAGCCGCGGCCGCATCGATGTAGAGGTGGTCAGCCCTGACGTCGGGATGACGCCTCGCAGTCTCGTCGAAGATGTTCCGGAAGAATGCGAACGCCTTGAACACGTTCGCCTTGTCGACGCAGGTCAGCCCGCCATTGACCTTGCCGCGCGCCTTGCGGCGTTCGGCGAGCCGGAACGAGAACTCGAACAGCCGCTCGGAGGTGTGGCGCGTGATCACCATCGTCTCGCGCGCCTCGCTGTCGGTGACGACGCCCTTGCCCATCGAGGCGAACAGGCCCTCGGTCGATTCCCTGATCACGACGAGGTCGATACCCCGCTGGTCGGCGCCGACGATCGTGCTCGATACGCCGGGGATCAACCGCGCGGGCCGCACGCCGGCGTAGAGATCGAAGATCATGCGCAACTCGATCTGCGGCGCGATCTCGGTGTTGTCGGGGTAGCGCACCGACGGCAGGCCGCAGGCTCCGAGCAGGATCGCGTCGGCCTCCTCGCACAGCCGGATCGTGCTCTCCGGCATCGACTTGCCGGTTTCCTTGTAATGGCCCGCGCCGGCCGGCGCCTCGGTGAAGCGAAATTTGAGACCGGCCGACGCCTCGATCTTGCGCAGCACGTCGAGCGCCGGCGCCATCACCTCGGGGCCGATGCCATCGCCACCGAGGACGGCGATGTGGAGTGCGTTGTTGGCCGACATGAGATTCTCCGGAGCACAACAGTCATTCCGGGGCGATGCGGAGCATCGAACCCGGAATCTCGAGATTCCGGGTTCACGCTTCGCGTGCCCCGGAATGACGGAAGGGAGACTACGGCGTCAGCACCGCGCGGCCGACCAGCTGGCCCTTCTGCAGATTGGTCAGCGCCTCGTTCGCCTTTGCCAGCGGCATCGGCGTGACCGGGATCGCCGGAATCTTCTTGGTCCGCACCAGGTCGAGCAGCTCCTGGGTCTCGCGCAGATTGCCGACATAGCTGCCCTGGATGGTGACCGCCTTGATCGGGATCAGCGGCAGCGCCCAGGGCGCGCCGCCGCCGAACAGGCCGACGATCACGAGCTTGCCGCCCTTGGTCAGGCAGTCGAAGCCGAGCTGCGAGGTCTGGGCGTTGCCGACCAGATCGATCGCGGCACGGATCGGCTGGCCGGCCTTCTTGACAAGCTGTTCCAGCGCGTCGGGCGCCTTGCCGTCGACGGTCGCGAGCGCGCCGGCGGCTTCGGCCGCCTCACGCTTCCTGGCGTCGATATCGACCACGATCGCACCCTTGCCGCCCATCGCCTTCAACAGTGAGAGCGCCATCAGCCCGAGACCGCCGGCGCCGAAGATCACGATCGGTGTGTCGAGATCCTTCTCGACCTTCTTCAGCGCGCTGTAGGTCGTGACACCGGAGCAGGCATAGGGCGCGGCCGTGACGGGATCGAGCCCCTTGAGGTTGAGCAGATACTTCGGATGCGGCACCGTCATGTGGTCGGCGTAGCCGCCGTCGCAATAGACACCGAGCGCATTCGGCTTGATCGCGCACATGTTCTCGTCGCCGCCGAGGCAGGTCGGGCATTTGCCGCAGCCGAGCCAGGGATAGGCCAGCGCGATATCGCCGACCTTGAGGCCGCCCTTGTCGGCGTCCCTGACGTCGGGCCCGAAGGCCACGATCTCGCCGACCGTCTCATGGCCCATCGTGCGCGGCAGCGAGACGCCGCGATCCTTCAGGGACAGCGGCTTGCGGCCGTGGCCGAGATCATAGCCGCCCTCCCAGATATGCAGGTCGCTGTGGCAGACGCCGGCGGCCTTGACCTTGATCAGCACCTGCGTGCCCGACGGCTGTGGCGTCGGCTGATCGACCTCCTTCAAGGGGGCGTTGAAATCGACGACCTGGAAACTCTTCATCGCTGTTCTCCCGTAGCTTGTTCTTGCGGCGGACCTTGCCACGCCTGCCCGTCCGGGACAAACGCGGTGTCGGCCTCCGGATATTTAGATCAGGGGATGATGGCAAGCCGCGAACTGGCCGGGCGCAACCACGCGCAGTTCCGGCACTTCGCTGGCGCAGCGCGCGTCGGCCCGCGGGCAACGGGTGCGGAAGCGGCAGCCGGAGGGCGGCGCGATCGGCGACGGCGGCTCGCCGACCGGCACGCTCTGGGTCGGGCGGACATCCGGATCCGGCACCGGGATCGCCTCGATCAGCAGCGCGGTATAGGGATGCGCCGGCCGTGCAAACAACTGCTCCGACGGGCCGACCTCGCAGAGCCGGCCGAGATACATCACCGCGACGCGATCTGAGACTGCCTTCACCACGGCGAGGTCGTGGGCGATGAATAGCAGGGTCAGGCCGTAGCGCGCCTTCATCTCCTCCAGCAGATTGAGGATCTGGGCGCGGATCGAGACATCGAGCGCGGACACCGGCTCGTCGCAGATCACGAATTCCGGATTGAGCACCAGCGAGCGGGCGATGCAGATGCGCTGGCATTGTCCGCCGGAGAATTCATGCGGCAGGCGTCCGCTCACCAGCGCCGGATCGAGGCCGACCGCCGACAGCACGTCACTGACGCGCCGCCGGCGTTCCTCGGGATCCTTGACGCCCGCGATCACCAGCGGCTCGGCGACGATGTCGCCGATCCGCCGCCGCGGATTGAGCGAGGCAATCGGGTCCTGGAAGATCAGCTGCACGCGCCGGCGCATCTTGCGCAGTGGCTCGCCCTTCAGTGTGGTGAGATCGTGCCCATCGAACAGCACCTTGCCGGAGACGGCCTGGCGCAACTGCAGCACCGCGCGGCCAAGGGTGGACTTGCCGCAGCCGGATTCGCCGACCAGCCCCAGCGTCTCGCCGCGCGCGATCTCGAGACTGACATCGGAGACGGCATGGATGGTCTTGCCTCCCACCGAATATTCGACGACGAGGTTTTCCACCTTCATCAGCGGATCGGGTGCTGCCTGCAGCATCATGCGCGGACCCCCGCGGTGATCGGATGGAAGCAGGCGTAGAGATGCTCCGGCGTTTCGGCCCGGCTGAGCTGCGGCTTCTCCGCGCCGCAGCGCTCCGCGGAATAGCGGCAGCGCGGCGAGAACGAGCAGCCCTTGAGCGGCCGGGTCGGATCGGGCGGCCGCCCCGAAATCGCCGGCAGCGGCGTATGCGGCGCGACGTCGAGCTTCGGCAGCGCGGCGAGCAGCGCCTCGGTGTAGGGCATCCGCATCTGCTTGAACAAGGCAGGCGTCGGCGCGCGTTCGACGACGCGTCCGGCATACATCACCGCGACCTCGTCGGTGCGGCCGGCGACCACGCCGAGGTCATGCGTGATGATGATCATCGCCATGTGACGGCGCTGCTGCTCGCGCGCCAGGAGATCGAGGATCTGCGCCTGGATCGTGACGTCGAGCGCGGTGGTCGGCTCGTCCGCGATCAGGAGCTGTGGCTCGCAGGACAGTGCCACCGCAATCGCGACGCGCTGGCGCATGCCACCGGAGAGCTGGTGCGGATATTGCGCGAGGCGCTGCTCGGGCGCGGGAATGCCGACCGCCGCCAACAGTTCGATGCTGCGCTGCCGGGCCTCGGCGAGATCGAGCTCGAGATGTTCCACAATGGTCTCGATCAGCTGGGTGCCGATGGTCAGCACCGGATTGAGCGAGGTCATCGGGTCCTGGAACACGACCGCGAGCGAGCGGCCGCGCAGCTTGCGCAATTTCTCCGCCGGCAGTTTCGTCAGATCCTGCCCGTCGAACATCACGCGGCCGGACAGTTTCGCCTTCTTGGGCAGCAGCTGAAGGATCGCGCGCGACAGCATGGTCTTGCCGCACCCGGACTCGCCGACGATGCCGAGCGTCCTGCCGGCGCCGACGGCGAGATCGACATGATCCACCGCCCGCAGATTGCCGCGCGGCGTCGGCAGGTCGACCACCGCATTCTCGACCGAGAGCAGCGTCCGGCTCATAGCGCCCCCTGCCTGGGATCGGTCAGCGCACGCATCGTATCGCCGATCAGGTTGAACGAGAGCACGGTCAGGAACATCGCGATCGCCGGAATGAAGGCGAGCCGCGGCGCCACCTCGAGGCTCTCACGCCCCTCCCCGATCATGCTGCCCCAGCTCGAGATCGGCGGCGGCACGCCGAGGCCGAGGAACGACAGCGAGCCCTCGACCACGATGGTGACGGCGACGCCGAGCAGGAAGAAGGCGAGCAGCGGCAGCATCACATTGGGCAGCAGCTCGCGCAGCAGGATGCGCGCATGCGTGGCGCCGAGCGCCTGCGCCGCGATGACGAATTCGCGCCGCGCCAGCGACAAGGTCGCCGCCCGCGCCACCCGCATGAAGGCTGGAATGCCGAGCACGCCGAGGATGCAGGTCAGATTGAAGATCGACTGGCCGAGGTAGGCGGTGACCGCAAGCGCCAGGATCAGCGGCGGGAACGCCAGCAGCACGTCCATGCTGCCGACCACGAAGGATTCGAAACGGCCGCGGAAATAGCCCGCGAGCATGCCGAGCGCGCCGCCGATCGTGACACCGATCATCGGTGCGCAGAGACCGACGATCAGCGAGATGCGCGCGCCATAGATCAGCCGCGACAGCTCGTCACGGCCGAGACCGTCGGTGCCGAGCCAATGCTCGGCGGAGATCGGCGCCCGCCGCTCCAGCATGTCCATGTCGGTCGGGCTCGGCAGCGGCAGCAGGTCGGCAAAGATCGCGACCGTGAACACCAGCGTCATCCAGCCGATCGCGATCCAGAACAGCATGCCGAGCCCGCGGCGGCGCCGAGCCGGCGTCGCACCGGCCTCTTCCTCGAGGCTGAGCTCAAGCGTGGCCATGGCGGATCCTCGGATCGAGAAGGGCGTAGAGCATGTCGACGATGAAATTCATGATCACGAAGCCCGCGGCAACCAGCAGCACCACGCCCTGCAGGATGATCAGATCGCGGGTATAGATCGCGCCGACCAGGAGGCGGCCGATCCCCGGCAAGGCGAAGATCGACTCGACGATGACGGCGCCACCGATCAGGCGGCCGATATTGATGCCGGTGATGGTGACGAGCGTCAGCGACGACGGCTTCAGTGCGTGCACGAACAGGATGCGCGACGGCTTGAGGCCCTTCGCCTTGGCGAGCGCGATGTAGTCCTCTTGCAGCGCCGCGATCATGTCGGAGCGCAGCACGCGCATGATGCCCGGCCATTCCGCAAGCCCGAGCGTCAACGCCGGCAGCACCATGAAGCGCAGATTGGCGACCGGGTCCTCGGTGAACGGCACGTAGCCAGTCGCCGGCAGCAGGCGCAGCTCGACCGCAAACAGATAGATCAGCAGGATCGCGGACAGGAAGGTCGGCACCGACAGCATGCCGAAGGCCGAGCCGGTCATGAAGCGGTCGAACGCGCTGCCCGCCTTGGCCGCGCAGGCGATCGCCAGCGGCACGCCGATCGCGAGCCCGATCAGCTCGGCCAGGATCATCAGCTCGAACGAGACCGGGACGCGGTCGCTGACAGCCTGCAGCACCGTCTGCCCGGTGCGGAAGGATCGTCCGAAATCACCCTGCAGGATGTGCCACAGCCAGCCGAGGTAGCGCAGCCAGATCGGCTGATCGAGCCCCATATCGTGACGCAGGGCCGCGACGTTCTCCGGCGTCGCCTGGTCGCCGAGGATCACATAGGCCAGATCGCCGGGCAACAGCGAGGCGATCACGAAAGTCAGGACCGAGACCGCGATCAGCACCGGTACCAGGTACAGGAGCCTGCGCGCGACGAAGAACAGCATGAAAGGCTATTCCTTCCAGGCGTCGGAGACGTCGAGCACCCCGTTGAACATCTTCGGCACGCCCTTCACCTTCGCGCTCGATATTGCGTAGTAGGTGTTCTGGAAAGTCCAGAACCAGATTGCTTCCTTGTTGATCAGGCGGCTGATCGCGCAATAGTCCTCGGTGCGCTGGGCGACGTCGGCCGTGGTCCGCGCATGCTCCAGCAACCGGTCCAGCTCTGGATTGGAGTAGTTCGCGAGCGCCACCGGGCTGCCGGTGTGGAAATTGGCGTACATCTGCGGATCGGGATCGGCGAGATCGACGATGCGCCACGGCGTGAGCTGGAACTGGCGCATGAAGGCGCGCGGCGGAATGGTTGCCTGATCGACCTGCTCGATCTCCATGTTGGCGCCGATGCGCTTCCAGAATTGCTGCAGCACCTGGCCGCCGGTGCGGCCGCGCGGCGTCGCCGTGACCAGCATCTTGAATTCGACCGGCTTGCCGTAATCCTTGATCAACGCCTTGGCCTTTTCGACATCGTAGGGCAGCGCGCCGTCATCCTTGCACTTCACCCAGGACCCGTCGCCGTAGGGATTGCTGGCCGGTCGCGCCAGGCCATTGGTAATCGCCTGCGACATCTTCGTGCGGTCGAGCGCCATCACCAGCGCCTGGCGCACGCGCACGTCGTCGAACGGCGGGATCTTGGTGTTGAAGGCAGCGACCGCAGCCCCCGAGCCTTCATAGGTATGCACGGTCAGGCTCGTGTCCTTGCGCGCCCTGATGATGTTGTCGGCATCGGCTTCGTCGTCCCAGATGATGTCGGCCTCGCCCGATTGCAGCGAGGCAAAGCGCGACTGTGCATCCGGCAAGGGCTTCAGGACGATGCGGTCGAGATACGGCTTGCCCTTGTTCCAGTAGTCCGGGTTCTTCTCGAGCACCATGCGGTCGCCGGCGGTCCAGGACTTCAGGATGTAGGGACCGGTGCCGACCGGGTTGCGGTTGTAGTCGTCGCCCTTGGTCTTCCATGCGGTCGGCGACTGCATGACGTTGTTGGAGCTTTGAATGGTCTGCGTCGCCGGGAAGTTCACGGCCGGGTCGCTGAAATTATAGACCACCGTCAGGTCGTCGACCGGGTTCACGCTGATGATGTTCGTGATGTAGAAGGCGCAACGGCATTTGTTGGCGGGATCCTTCTGGCGGTCGAAATTCTCCTTCACCGCCTGCGCGTTGAATGGCGTGCCGTCATGGAATTTGACGCCTGGCCGCAGCTTGATGGTCCAGGTCTTGAAGTCTTCCGAATGCTCCCATGACAGCGCGAGCTTCGGCTTCACCTCGCCCTTGTCGTCGAGTGTGGTCAGCGTGTCGAAGATTGCGGCCGCCGCGGTATTGGCTGAGGTGTCGTAGACGCCGACCTTGAGCGGGTCGAAGCCGGGAATGTCGAGTTCCTGGCCAACGTTGAGCGTGCCGCCCAGCTTCTGCGCATTGGCCGATGCAGCGAATGCCGCGGCACTGAATCCCGCCACAAGAAATATGCGCGCAACGGCGTGCGCGCGCCCGACCAGCTTCATCAATGCTCCCTCCCAGGTGGGCGACGTCCGGTGTTCCGGATCGTCGTCTGTTGGGCGGCAGATTGTCCGGAATCGCCGCGCGCGACAAGACCGTAATGCGGATGAAAAGCCGCAGGCTTAATGACGCGCCGTCTTCGCCGGTTGCGCTGCGAAGCCTGCGATCTGATCCTCGGAGAGCCCGATCTCCTTCAGATAGGACAGCGTGTGCTCGCCGAGCGTCGACATCCGCTTGCGCGCACCGACCGTGGCGCCTGACATGCGGAATGGCAGATTGAGCACCTTGAAGCTGCCGCCGCCGTCCGCAACCTCGGCCAGCGCGCCGCGATGGGCGATTTGCGGATCGGCGAGCGCCTCGCGCACGGTGCGATAGGCCGATGACGGCACGCCATACTCGTTGAGCGCGGCAAGGCAGGCCTGCGTGCTGACCGAGCGCGACCACGCCTCCACGCCCTCCATCAGGCCCGCCCAGTTCTCCCGCCGATCGGCATATTTGGCGAAGCGCGGATCGGACACCCAATCGGGACGACCGATCACCTGCATCAGGTTCTGGAACGTCTTCTCGCTGGCGATCGCCACCATCACGTAGCCGTCGGTGGTCTCGATCGGGCCGAACATCGGGCGCTGGGTTTGCTTCACCTCGAATTGCGACCATTGCAACTCGTTCAGGGTCAGGCTCAGCATCGATTCCAGCATCGAGACGTCGATGTGCTGGCCCTTGCCGCTGGCGGCGCGCTGGTAGAGCGCCGCCGAGATCGCACCGAAGGCGTAGACGCCGGTCAGCACATCGGCGTGGTAGATGCCGCAATAGTCCGGCCGGCTGCGGCCCGGTTGGTAGGCGAGATGCGCCATCTCGTAGCCCGAGGCGGCATGGATCACCGGTGCATAGGCCGGCAATTCCGCCGACGGGCCGGTCTGACCGTAGCCGGAGATCGAGCAAAAGATCAGTTTTGGATTGATGTCGCGGATAGAGGCATAGTCGAGCTTCAGCCGCCGCATCACGCCGGGACGGAAATTCTCCACCAGCACGTCGGCGGTGGCGATCAGCCGGCGCACGGCTTCGACGCCCGCCGGCGACTTCAGGTCGAGCACGAGGCTGTTCTTGCCGATATTGAGCTGGCCGAACGCCGTCGAGCAATTGTTGCGCACCGGCGGCCGCGTCCGCATCGTCTCGCCCTCGGCGGGCTCGATCTTGATCACCTCCGCGCCCATGTCGGCGAGCATCCGCGTGCAATGAGGTCCGGCGATCGTGGTCGAAAAATCGAGCACGCGAAGGCCGTCGAAGCTCCGTGTCAAATTCCCCTCATCGTCAGCGGCTATGGTCGTCGGCAAGGCTTCCTCCACCTTCGTCATTGGTTGTTCGGCGTCGCGTGACCCTAAAGTGAGCCGCCCTGGCAGGAAAGCGTCTCGTCCAGACCGGGAGCGCGGGCCGTCTTGCATTTTACTCAAAGGCAGATTGGACCCGATCTTGCATAGCCATGTCACGGGCTGGAACGAGGGCGCTTGTTGAAGGTCTTATTCGTCACGACGGAGATGGACGATTTCGTCCGCGTGGGCGGGCTCGCCGCCGTTTCCGCCGCCCTTCCACGGGCGCTCCGCCCGTGGAGCGACGTCAGGATCATGCTTCCCGGCTACCGGGATGTGGTCGAACAGTTCACGCATATTGAAATCGTTGGGCAATGCCGAGCGCTCGCCGAGATGCCGGCCTGCACGCTCGGGCTTGCGTCGACCAGGGACGGACTTCCGGTCTATGTGCTGCTGTGCCCGCAACTCTACGAGAGGCCGGGCAATCCCTATGGCGATGAGTCCGGCCGCGACTGGCCCGACAACGACATCCGCTTCGGCCGCTTTGCCTCCGCCGCTGCCGAACTTGCAGCCGGGATGCTGGACAAGAATTGGGCAGCGGACCTCGTACACGCCAACGATTGGCAGGCGGCGCTCACACCGGCCTACCTCGCCTGGCGCAACGCGCGGATTCCGTCGATCCTCACCATCCACAATCTCGCCTATCAGGGCCTGTTTCCGAAGGACTCGCTGCGGCGGATCGGCGCACCGGAAAGCTCATTCCACATCGACGGGCTGGAGTTCTACGACAAGCTCTCCTTCCTCAAGGGCGGCCTCGTCTACGCCTCGCATCTGACCACGGTCAGCGCGACCTACGCCAGGGAGATCACAACCGCGGAGCTCGGCTGCGGTCTGGAAGGCCTGCTCCGCGTGCGCTCCGACGCCGACCAGCTGACCGGCATCCTGAACGGCATCGACGAGAGTTGGGATCCGCGCCATTGCGCGCAGCTCGCACAGCCGTTCGGCTCCGGCGACTGGAAGGGCAAGCAGGCCAACGCCGACTATGTCCGCCGCCAGTTCGGCCTTGCGGTCTCGCGCGGGCCGATCTTTGGCCTCGTCGCCCGCCTCGTGCATCAGAAAGGCGTCGACCTCGTGCTGTCGGCCGCCGACGAGATCGTCAGGGACGGCGGACAGATCGTCGTCACCGGCAGCGGCGAGCCGGCCATCGAGGATGCGCTGGTGGCCGCGCATCGCCGCCGGCCCGATGCGATCGGCGTGATCATCGGCTTCAACGATGGGCAGGCGCGCCGAATCTTCGCCGGCAGCGATTTCACCCTGATGCCGTCGCGCTTCGAGCCCTGCGGCCTCAGCCAGATGTATGCGCAGCGCTTCGGCTCGCTGCCGATCGGCCACCAGACCGGCGGGCTTGCGGAAACCATCGCCGACGGCGAGACCGGCTTCCTGTTCGCGCAGCCGTCGGCGGAATCCTTCCTCGGCGGCGTCAGGCGCGCCTTCGACGCCTACCGCGCCAAGGACCGGCTCAACGCCATGCGCTCCAGCGCGATGGCCAAGTCCTACAGCTGGGACCTGTCGGCCGCCTGCTACGGAGCGCTGTACAAAAGGCTGATCATGCCGCGCGTGATGGCGTAGGCGGCTCGCCTCGCGGGCTTGTGAAGCCGGGCGGCTGTGGGATCCCACCGGCCCGGTAACAATCGGGTCATTGCACCGAACCTTTCAGGCAATCACGTCGCCACACGGCTGGACGACGACGCATGCGTGAAATTGCGAATGATGACTTTTGCCCAAACGCGATTGCGATGGAGGAACATCATGGACGTCAACGAAGAGCGCCTCAATTCATTCATGGGAAAGATGATCGGCGATGTCGGCGCGGCGATGAATGCCTCGTTGATGCTGCTGGGCGACAAGCTCGGGCTGTACAGGGCCCTCGCGCAGGGCGGGCCGATGAATGCCGCGGCCCTGGCCAAGGCAACGGGAACGGCCGAGCGCTACATCCAGGAGTGGCTGTCGGCGCAGGCGGCCTCCGGCTACATCGAGTACGACAAGGCATCCGGAAAATTCTCGATGCTGCCCGAGCAGGCGCTCGCGCTGGCCGACGAGGACAGCCCGGTCTTCCTCGGCGCCGTCGGAAGCCTGGTCGGCGCGACCTTTCTCGATGAGCCAAAAATTACCGACGCCTTCAAGACCGGCAAAGGCGTCGGCTGGAACAGGCGCAGCGAGTGCCTGTTCTGCGGCACCGCCCGCTTCTTCCGCACCAGCTACAAGCACTATCTGGTGCAGGAATGGCTGCCGGCGCTCGAGGGCGTCGTCGACAAGCTGAAGAAAGGCGCCGTCGTCGCCGACGTCGGCTGCGGGCACGGCGTCTCGACGCGATTGATGGCGGAGGCGTTTCCAAAATCAACCTTCTACGGCTTCGATTATCACGAGGGCTCGATCGAGGCGGCGCGGAAGTCCGCGCGGGAGGCGGGATTGTCGGACCGCGTTCATTTCGAAACGCATTCCGCCAAGACATTCCCGGCCAAGGGCTATGACCTGGTGTGCTTCTTCGACTGCCTGCACGACATGGGCGATCCGGTCGGCGCCCTCAAGCATACCCGCTCCACCCTCGCCGACGACGGCACCTGCATGCTGATCGAGCCGTTCGCCAACGACCGGCTGGAGGACAACCTCAATCCGATCGGGCGCGTCTACTACGCCGCCTCGACGATGATCTGCACGCCGGCGTCGCTGGACCAGGAGGTCGGGCTCGCGCTCGGCGCGCAGGCCGGAGAGGCAAGACTGCGCGAGGTGGCGCGCCAGGGCGGCTTCTCGCGGTTCCGCCGCGCCGCGGAAACGCCGTTCAACCTGATCCTGGAAGCTCGCCCGTAAGACGGGCAACCGCACAATGCGATTGGGCGGCGACATCACGCCGCCGCCCAACGCTGCAATGCTGATCTCACGCCCCGGCCGCTCGTTGCGGCCTGCGTCCTCGACGCCCCGCTACCAGTCCTGTTGCGATTGCCAGAAGTACTGGCCGCCGCGCCGGCGCGGATTGGCCGCTTGCGGATTACCGTAAATCTGGGGATTGCCGTACTGAGGATTGCTGTATTGGGGACTGCCATACGGAGTACCGTATTGGGTGCCCGATTGGGGATTCCAGCTGCGCTGATAGAAGAAGCCGAAACCGTCGTCGTCTCTGCTCGCAACCATGTCGTCGGTCATCATGGGCCGGGTCGGCTTGCGCGTGATGAAACCGCCCTGAGGCTGGTTGCTCAGAACGGCGACGAATTCGGTGCGATAGTTGGTCTCGGCGCTCAATGGCTCGTCCGAGATGATGATCGAAGAGCGCGCAACGGCGGTCGGCGCGATGCGATCCAGCACATCCTGCGGGATGGTGATGCGGTCGAGCGCGTTCCTGGCGCTGTCGCCGTCGTCGATCGACACCTCGGTCCAGCGCAGACCGCCCGCGTCGTTGCGTGCCATCGCCGTGTAGATGTGCGTGCCGATCGGTTTGTCCGGATCGCGAATCGTGACTGGAACCTCGATGCTCGAGTCGAACACTTCGCCGCCATCAGCCCACGGCTTGTGGGTGTTGCGCCGAACGTAAAGCTTCTGCGTCGCGCGGCTGATGTAGACGGACACCGGCTCCAGCGCGAGCTTCGCCTCGGTCGCCGCCTTCTGGGTATCGGCTTTCCTGGTCTCGGCCGCCTTGGTGGCGTCCTTGGCGGCGGCTGCGGCGTCGAGCTTCGGCTTGGCGTCGCCCTGGGCGGCCTCGAACTGCGTGGTCGCTTCCGCGGCCTTGGCCACCGCCTTCTGCTTCAGATCCTCGGCGCGCGCCTTGGCCTGGTCGGTCTTGGCCGCGGCGAGCGTCTTGTCGGCCAACGCAACCGCAGCATCGGCACGGGTCTTGATCTGTTGCAATTTGCGCAGCGACGCCGGTGTGAACAGTGCGGCCTCCTTGGTCGCGGCTATCGAAGCCTTCTTCGCCTCGTCGGCTGCCTTGGCGGCATCCGCGGCCTCGCGGCTGAGCTTCTCGGCGCGCGCCGGAGCTGCCGCAATGGCTTGCGCGTTCGGCACGAACAGTGCCGGATGGGTGAAATCGACCGGGGCCGGGTCGTTCGGCGCGATGATCACCCGCATCCCGATCCGGGTCTTGTCGAACAGCTTCTCGGCAAAATCGTAGGGCATCCGGACGCAGCCGTGCGAGGCCGCATATCCCGGCAGCGGCCCGCCATGCAGCGCGATGCCGTTCCAGGTGATGCGCTGCATGTTGGGCATCCAGGCATCGTCATACAGGGTCGAGTGGTGGTCCTTGTCCTTCTCGATCAGCGCAAAGACGCCGGCCGGCGTCTCGCGTCCCTTGACGCCGCTCGAGACCGGCGCACGGTAGATCCAGCCCTCGGCGTCGTAGAGCGTCACCTTCTGGGCCTTGATCGACACGATCGCCATGATCGGCTCGCCAGCGGTGCGCGGCGCGGTCGCCTCGACGGCTGCCGCGGGACGCTGCTCTTTCGCCGCGACGCCACCGGTCAGTGACGCAAGTGTGACCATCGCTGCGAAAGTCACAAAGGCGGGTTGGCCCCAACGCCGCATCGCTCCGGTGGTTTGCGCCGTCGTCGTTCGATGTACCATGCCGCTCCTCGGTCGAAATGCCTGCCCGCGCTCCGTCAACCCCGTACCAGACCGCGATTTTGGATTGATTAATCGCCGCCACGGTCCAACGCGCGAACTCGCTCCTGGGGACCATCGGACTCGTTCCAGCAGCAAATCACTTATGTATTCACTCATATATGACGGCACATGCAGGAGAAAGGGTGCCGCGCAGCAAAACCGGCCGGTAGCCGCATCCCGGGTCTGGTCGGTGGCAGCCAATGGTGCCGCGGTTGCGCCCTGCCATCATGCCGTCCGCCGCGTCTCCGGCATCACCAGCCAGATCACGAACAGCCCGAATGCGGCGATCCCGGCGAGGCCCATGAAGGCCGTGCTGCTGCCGAGCTTGTCGCTGACATAGCCGGCCAGCACCGTGCTGAGCGACGCGCCAATGCCGACCGCGGTGCCGACAATGCCCTGCGCCAGGTTGAAATGGCCGCTGCCGAAGGCGATGTCGGCCACGATCAGCGGCACCATTACGCTGAAGATCGCCGCGGTGATGCCGTCGAAAATCTGCACCATGACCAGCACATAGGGGTCACGCACCGTCGCGAACAACAGGCCGCGGATCGCCAGCGCGGCGAATGCGATCAACAACAGCGGCCGCCGCCCCCAGGTCTGGGCCTTGCGGCCGACCGACGGCGAGGAAAGCGCGACGATCGCCTGCGGCACAATGATGCAGGCCGCGATCAGAACCGGCGCCCATTGGCTCGACCGGGTCGTCACCACGCCCGCCATCAGGGGCAGCATCGCGGCATTGGCGAGCTGGAACAGCATCATCGCGCCGGCGAAGATCAAGAGCGGCCGCTGCCGCACCAGGCCGACGACGCTGGTGGCGCGCTTGTCGGGGACTTCCCGTTTCACCTCGCCATGGGCCTGCGCGATGTCGATCTCGCGCTCGCGGATCCGGGCCAGCGACAACAGCGTCGGGATCGCCAGGATGAAGGTGACGAGGAACACCGAGCGGCTCGACAGCAGATAGCCGCAGGCGCCCATCAGTGCTGCGGCCGAGCCGCTGCCGAGCGAGGCGAAGCGCGCATTGCGGCCGAGCCGCTCGCCGATCGCAAGCGGCCCGACCAGGCCGAGGCTGATCGCGGCGATCGCCGGACCGAGCACGCAGCTCGCGAGCGCGTGCAGCGTCGCGGCGAGCGTCACCACGGGAAAGATCGGCCAGAGCGCGTAGGCCAACGCGCTGGCGCCAATCGCGGCCACCGCACAGCCCGCAACGACCCGCTCGGAGCGCGCCGCATCGACGATCGCTCCGCCGGGCATCTGGCCCAAGAGTCCGATAATGCCGCCGATCGAGAGCACGAAGCCGATCTCGACCTGGGTCCATTTCTGCGTCGTCAGATAGACCGCGACGAACGGGCCGAAGCCGGTCTGCACGTCGGCCAGGAAGAAGATGAACCAGTCGAGGCCGCGCTGGCTTTCCCGCGACGGCCCGCGCGGTTCCTCCGGAGTGGGCTGATCGGGGACAATTGACACAACGTTGGTGCTGCCGGCTGATCGCTCGCCACGATCGTCGCCAACCGTCTCTAAAGAAGAGTTCGGACGCGCGACCAGCTCTACCCCCCTAATGTTCGTAATCCCATGGATGCAGGCTTCCCGCCGCGCCCAGCACGATCAGCGGCGTATCTTCCTTGTACTCGGGCGCAGCGCTCACCTGCTGCTTGTTGAGGTCCAGCGTGATGCTGTCGCTCTTGCTGGAAACACCGGCGAAACGCAGCGCGTTCCAATCGACCACGATCTTGCGGCTGCCGACGCCGAGGAAGCCGCCGAAATCGATCACTGCGGCGCGGACCTTGCCGTCGCGGTCGACAATGACGTCGACGATACGGCCCATGTTCTCATTGGCGGAACTGCGAACGTCGCGCCCGAGAATGCCGTGCGCATCGCGAGCACCGATCACGGTCACCGACGGCGGCGGCGACGGTTCCTTGGACGGTTCCTTGGACGATTCCTTTGAGGGCTCCTTCGCCTGCTCCTTCGGCGTCGCAGAGGCTGCTGGCGGCGCCTGGGCTGCCGGCGGCGATGGTGCAGGCGCCGGCGCTTCGTCGTCGGCGGCCCGGACACCCGCGCATGCCAGCAGCGCCGCTGCGACCAGCATCATCATCATCCTCGGACGCATGTTACTCTCCCCGCGATTTCCCGGCGCGCGCATGCCGCGCGACGACGCTCAATGCGTCAGCACGATAGACACCTGGATCTGGCCGCGCGTTCGCAACACTTCGAGCGACACCTCGTCGTCATGGCGGCGCAGCCTCAGATCGACACTGGAAGCGCCGAGCCTGAGGTCGCGCAGCACCACGTCGTTGAGGAACTCCGGCAGCCGCGGATCGCGCAAGCGAATCTCGCCGCGCGCGGTGTCGAACTCGAGGCCGAGCGCAGCCTCCAGCAGCGTGAACGGCGTCGCGCTCGCCCAAGCCTGCGGTGCACAGGCCACGGGATAGAGCACTGGGCCGCGCCGGCGCTCGCGCCGGAAGCCGCAGAACAATTCCGGCAGCCGCCGCAGTTCCATATAGCTCGCGGCGTCGAACAGGCCCTTGAACAGATGCGCGACCGAATGCTTGAGGCCGTAGTGCGCGAATCCGAGTGCGATCAGCGCGTTGTCATGCGGCCAGATCGAGCCGTCGTGATAGGACATCGGGTTGTAGCGCACTTCGCCCGCGGCGACGGTGCGGATGCCCCAGCCCGAGAAGAACTTCTGGCTCATCAGGTCGGCGGCGACCCGTCGCGCGCGGTCTTCCCGCACCATGCCGGAAAACAATGTCTGGCCGGCATTCGACGTGCGCACCTTGCACGGCTGCTTGGCGCCGTCGAGCGCGACCGCATAGGTGCCGAGCTCCTCACACCAAAATGCTTCCTCGAACCGCTCGCGCAGCCGCTCGGCCTCGGCTTCCAGCTTCGCAGCCTTGTCGGCAAAGCCGAGCTTGCGCGCCGCGCGCGCGGCAAGCTGCTTGCCGGCAAATACGTAGCCCTGCACTTCCGCGAGCGCGATATTGCCCTCGGCAAGCGTTCCGTCGGCGTGGAAGATGGCGTCGAACGAATCCTTCCAGCCTTGATTGCGCAGCCCCTCCTCGGTGGCGCGCTGATATTCGACGAAGCCGTCACCGTCGGGATCGCCCGGGCCGTCGATCCATTGCAAGCCGGCCTCGACCGCGGGCCACAGCTCGCGCAGCGTCTCCAAATCGCCGGTGCGCTCCAGATAGAGCCCGGCGAGCAGCACGAACAGCGGAGTCGAATCGACGCTGCCATAATAATGCGCGAACGGCACCTCACGAAGCGCGGCCATCTCGCCGCCGCGCATCTCGTGCAGGATCTTGCCTGGCGCGGCATCGGCCAGCGGATCGACCGCCTTGGCCTGGAACAGCGCGAGCCGCTTCAGCACGCCCTTGGCGATCCGTGGATCGACCCACAGCATCTGCAACGCGGTGATCAGCCCGTCGCGGCCGAACGTCGTCGAATACCAGGGAATGCCGGCATAGGGGTAACGGCCCTGCGGGGTCTCGGTCATCAGCATGTTGAGGTCGGCCATCGCCTGACACAGCACCTCGTTGAAGATGTTGTTCGAGGTCTCGATGCTGGCTGCGCCGGCCGACGACGTCCGCATCTCGCGGCGATGCGCCAGCAGGCCGCGGAAGAACGGCACCGGCTTCTGCATGATCGGCTTGTTGCAGGAGACCGCGACGAACAGCGACGTGACCTGCCCCGGCTCGAGATCGAAATGATAGGTCGCCGCGTTGACCGACAGCCGCGTCGGCCGCGGATCGAAATGCAGCGCGGTGATCCGCGTCTGCTCGTCGAGGCCGCAATATTCCAGCACCACGTCGGTCGGGCCGAGCAGCTTGCTCGAGCCGATGCCCCGCCGCGGCCGGCGCTCGCCGCGCACTTCGAACAGATCGGCAAAGTCATTGTCGAACAGCAGCGTGAGATCGAAGCTTGCGGCATGATCGCCGTGATTCTGCAGGCCGATGCGCTGATAGGCCGTGCCGCGCCACAGAAAGATCGAGCGCACGATATGCAGCGTGTCCTTCGGCAGCGTGAGGCGGTCGTCGCGATAGACGTCGGAATTGGTAAGGTCGACCGTCAGCGCCGAATTGTCGTCGCGCATGTTGGAGCCGAGCAGGAGCGGCTGCACGTCCTCCAGCACCATTTCCAGCCGCGCCAGGTAGCGGGTGTCGGCGTTGAACAGGCCGTCCGGCCCGCCGGCCGAGGCGCCGATGTCGCCATGGCTGTCGAGCACGATGAAGGTGTCGTCATGCTTGAGCGAGCGCCGCGGCCGCGCCGCGGGCCCGGTCATCGGAATGTAGAACGGCGATTCGGCGACGTGCTCCGTGATGCGAGCGGTGATGATCTGCGTAACGACGTCAGCTGCCATCTGAACCTCTGGCGACTTTGCTTGGCCCGTATCCTGGTTCGAACGAACGCACCGGAACGCACAAACGCACTTGACGACGCGGGGTCAGGCCGCGCTGGTGGAAAGTCGGCCCATTTCACGCGCGACCAGGTCGCGGTAGGGGCCCCTTCCCTTCACGAGGATATCGGGCGGACCGTCCTCGACGATCCGGCCGCCCTGCAGCACAAGCACGCGGTCGAAGCTGCGCAGCGTCGCGAGGCGGTGCGCGATCGCGACCACGGTACGCCCGCGCATCAGCCGCGACAACGCCTCGCGGATCGCCTCCTCGGAATCGGCATCGAGCGCCGCGGTGGCCTCGTCGAGCAGCAGGATCGGCGCATCCTTCAGGAAGGCGCGCGCGATCGCGATGCGCTGGCGCTGGCCGCCGGAGACCTTGACGCCGCGATCGCCGACGATGGTGTTCATGCCCTCGGGCAAAGTTTCGATGAAGTCGCAGCGCGCCGCGATCGCCGCCCGCAGCACCTCGTCGTCGGTGGCGTCCGGCCGGCCGTAGCGGATGTTCTCCAGGATCGAACGGTGGAACAGCGAGATATCCTGCGGCACCACCGAGATTGCGGCGCGCAGGCTTTGCTGCGTGACGCGCGAGATGTCCTGGCCGTCGACGGTGATGTTGCCCTGCTCGACGTCGTAGAAGCGCTGCAGAAGGGTAAACAGTGTTGACTTGCCTCCGCCGGAGTGGCCGACCAGGCCGACCCGCTGGCCGGGCTGGATGCGCAGGCTGAAGCGCTCGAACACCTGCAGGCCGCCGGGATAGCGGAACGAGACGTTGTTGAAGGCGATCGCGGCGCCGCTCTTCACCAGCGCCTCGGCCTCCGGATGGTCCTTCAGCTCGTGCGGCTGCAGCAGCGTCGCCAGCGCCTCGGTCAGCCGCGCGACATGCTGGGTGACGTCGACCAGCGCGACCGCGAGATCGCGGGTGGCGCTGAGGATCGAGATGCCGAGCGTGCAGACCAGCACGACGTCGCCGGTGGTCGCCGCGCCCTGCTGCCAGAGGCTGAGCGCCCAGGCCAGCATCGCGATGGTCAGGATGACGGTCACGCCGGCGTGAATGAGACGAAGCTTCTCGAGGTAGCGCAGGGAACGGCCACGCGCGACGAGTTCCCGATTGACGGTCGCATCGAAGCGTTCGTGCTCATAGCCGAGGCCGCAGAACGCGCGTACCAGCGGCAGGTTGTTGATGACGTCGACCATTTCGCCGTCCACGGCGGCCGCCCTGTTGGCGAAATCGTCATGCAGCGGCCGGCCGGCGGCGGCGATGCGGAACATGGCCACCACCATGGTTCCGGCGATCAGGATCAGCACTGCTGACATTGTCACGCTGACTGTTCCAACCAGGGCGATCGCCGCGAAGGTCGCGATGCAGGGCGGCAACACGTTCCATACGAACATATTCTCGACGGTGAACACCGCGTTCGAGGTCGCCGTGATCCGGCTGGTCAGCATGCCCGGCAGCCGGTCCGTGAAATAGCTCGGCGCGTGGCCGGTGAGATGGCGGAACATGTCGCGGCGAAGATCGCCGGTGACGCTGACAAAGGTGTAGCTCGCGGTCCAGCTCGCGATCCGCCACAGGAAGTTGTCGGCTGCAATCAGTGACATGAGCAGAGCGAATGCCAGCCATACGCCGCTCGCGGCCGACGGCCCTGCCGACAGCGCATCGACCAGATTCTTCACGCCGTATTGCGTGCCTACCGAGCAGGCAACCGCCGCAACAACGGCTGACAAAATCACAACATGCGACGGCAGACGCCGGCGCAGATAGCGCAACACAAAGGGAAACGGACGATGCGCATATCCTGACAGATGGTCCATGACGTCCTGCAAAGCTGTTGAAGGTGAACGAGAAAATTCTAGTCGAAGCTCTCGCGCACGATGACGTGAAGGGCGGCGGTGGGATTCCTTGATGCAGCCATCACTGCGCAACAATTTTGCAACGCTGGCATAGGCAAAACCGTGTTGGAGCGTGATGGCATCAGCAAGACCACAGTGTGATGGAAGAAAGAAGCGGCAGATCTCCCACATCTAAGGAACCTCGCACGTGCGAGAACGTTCCCGTCTTTGGCATGTCGGTGCCATCTGAGGGCTGAGGGTAGTTCATTCCACATTACAAACAGGAGACGGAGAGATGCGCATCGCGCAGGTTGCCCCGCTGACGGAGGCTGTTCCCCCCAAGCTCTACGGCGGCACCGAACGGGTCGTGCACTGGCTGACCGAAGAACTTGTAACACTTGGACATGACGTGACGTTGTTCGCCAGTGGCGATTCTCAAACCTCCGCGAAGCTCGATGCGACCTGGCCGAAGGCACTGCGGCTCGACGGCTCGGTCCGCGATCCCAATGCGCTCCACATGGTGATGCTGGAACGCGTGCGGCAGAAGGCCGACGACGAGGAGTTCGACTTCCTGCACTGCCATCTCGACTATTATCCGTGGTCGCTGTTCGCGCGGCAGCCGACGCCGTTCGTCACCACCTTGCACGGACGGCTCGACCTGCCGGAGCATCAGCCGGTCTTCAACACCTTCTCGAAGATTCCGGTGATCTCGATCTCCAACGCGCAGCGGCGGCCGGTGCCGCAGGCGCATTGGGTGCGCACCATCCATCACGGCCTACCGGAGAATCTGCTGACGCCGCAACCGGCGAAGCCGTCCTATCTCGCGGTACTCGGGCGCATCGCGCCGGAGAAAGGCGTCGATCGCGCGATCAAGATCGCAACCCGCTGCGGCATTCCGCTGAGGATCGCGGCTAAGGTCGATCGTGCCGACCAGGAATATTACGATGAGTTGATCAAGCCGCTGATCACCAGCAACCCGTTGGTCGAGTTCATCGGCGAAATCAGCGACCGCGAGAAGCCGGATTTTCTCAGCGGCGCGATCGGGCTCCTGGTTCCGATCGACTGGCCGGAGCCGTTCGGCCTCGTGATGATCGAAGCGATGGCCTGCGGCACGCCCGTCATCGCCTATAACCGCGGCTCGGTGCCGGAGATCATCGAGGATGGCCTGACCGGCTTCATCGTCGAGGACGAGATCAGTGCGATCTCCTCCGTCGGCCGCCTAGGAACGCTCAATCGCGACGCGATCCGCAAGCAGTTCGAGACCCGCTTCACCGCGCGGCGCATGGCGCTCGACTATCTCGCCGCCTTCCGCGGCCTGATGGAAGCCGAGCCGCGCTTCAAGCTGGTGGCCAGCGCAGAGTAGCAGTTGCAGCGGCCGATCGAATGATCCGGCGGGCCGGCCGGCACCATCCGTGCCGGTCCGTCGGGTCGTTCGATTGTCAATAATACCGTCGTGAGCGGCGGCAACTCTCACGCAGCAAAACACTACGCATGCCCGCGTCGCACGATTGCTGCGACGCACCAGCGATGACAGGTTTCCCCATCAGTTCGGCTGATATCGCCTTTGCGAATGCCGAATTACGTGCTCTTATGCGCCGCGCTTGAGCAAAAAATAATAAGCGAGCGGACGGAGCAACCGTGCCGTGATCGCGCAGGGGGAACGCCATGACAGGGGACCGCAAGCCGTCGGCCATTAATAATGCCGCACCGACCAGAGCCTCACAAAACAAGCTGAACCGCCGCAAATTCCTCGCCAAGACCGGCGGCGTGCTGGCGGCAGGCGCGTTCGGCGCCGTTCCGCTGCGCGGCTGGGCGGCCGATCCGATCAACATCGGCGCGCTCTATCCGACCACCGGCAGCATGGCGCAGATCGGCGTCGGCTGCGTGGCTGCGTCCAAGCTCGCGGTCGACATGGTCAACGAGGCCGGCGGCATCAAGTCGCTCGGCGGCGCCAAGCTCAACCTCATCGTCTCGGACGTGCAGAGCGACACCACGGTGACGCGCACCGAGACCGACCGCCTGATCACGGGCAACAAGCTGTCGGCGATCCACGGCTGCTATGCCAGCGCGCTGACCTTGATCGCGAGCGAAGTCTGCGAACGGGCGAAGGTCCCGATCATCACCGGATCGAGCTCCGATCAGCTCAACAAGGGACGCACCTACACCTTCACGCCGTTCGCGCGCGCTTCGCAGTTTGCCAAGGCGCAGCTGCAGATGGCCAAGCTGGTCAGCGAGCAGGCCAAGGTCGCCGTCATTTTCGAGAACACCGCGTTCGGCACCTCGACCTCGAACGGGCTGAAGGAGCTGGCGCCGGGCGAAGGCGTCGAGATCGTGATGTTCGAGCCCTACTCGGCCGGCTTCACCGATGCGAGCCCGCTGATCAACAAGGTCAAGGCCTCCGGCGCCAACACGCTGTTCTCACTGTCCTATCTCAACGACCTCATCCTGATCGTGCGCACCGTGAAGCAGGTCGGGCTCAACATCGCGATCAACGGCGGCTCCGGCGGCTTCGTGATGCCGGACTTCTACAAGAATGTCGGCAATGCCGCCGAGGGCCTGCAGGGCGTTGCGCACTGGAACCACGACGTCAGCGACGACGCGCAGAAGGTGAATGCCGAATTCAAGAAGCGCACCGGCGAGTTCGCGTTCGAATATGCCGGCGGCCTGGTCGCGCAGACCTTCATGCTGGCCGACGCGCTGGAGCGCGCCGCCTCCGCCGATCCCAAGAAGGTGCGCGAGGCGCTCTCGACGCTCGATGTTTCCTCGGGCTTTGCTGCGATGGCGCCGGGCGGCAAGGTGAAGTTCGGGCCGGACGGCAAGAACGTCTACGGCCGCCCGGTCGGCGTGCAGTGGCAAAACACCGATCTCGTCAGCGTCTTCCCGAAGGAAGACGCCCGCGCCCCGCTGATGAAGACCTGAACCGCGGTCGCATCGCATGTGGGAGACACTGGCCCAGGCCGTGATCAACGGCCTGCTCATCGGCGGCATCTACGCGCTTGTCAGCATCGGCGTCACGCTGATCTTCGGCGTGGTCAAGATCGTCAACTTCGCCCAGGGCGAGTTCGTGATGATCGGGATGTATATCTCGTTCTTCCTCGCCACCCAGTTCGGCATCGATCCACTGGTCTCGCTCGTGGTCTCGATGCCGGTGCTGTTCCTCGCCGGCGTCCTGATCCAGCATTTCCTGATCCGCAGGGTGCTGGGGCCGAACGACATGCCGCAGATCTTCCTGACCTTCGCGCTGTCGCTGTTGCTGCTCAATCTCTCGCTGATGTTGTTCAGCGCCAATTACCGCACAGTCCACACGTCCTATTCGGATGCGGCGTGGCATATCGGCGGGCTGTACATCCCGGTGGCGAAACTGATCGCCTTCGCGGTCGCGATGGCGCTGAGCGGGCTGCTGTGGGTATTCCTGCACACCACCGATCTCGGCCGCGCGATGCGCGCCGCATCGCAGAACCGCGACGTCGCGATGCTGATGGGGATCAATCCGAACCGCGTGTTCGCGGTCGCGTTCGGCACCGCGCTGGCGCTCGCGGGCGCCGCCGGCTCGCTGCTGATGCCGTTCTATTCAGCCTATCCGTTTGTCGGCCAGGTGTTTGTGCTGATGGCGTTCGTCGCCGTGGTGATGGGCACGCTCGGCAATGTGATGGGCGCGCTGATCGCAAGCCTGATGATGGGCGTCGCGGAATCGCTCGGCATCCAGTTCGTCGGCGCCGATTCCGGCCTGATCGTGGTGTTCGCGCTGCTGCTGCTGACGCTCGCGTTCAGGCCGAGCGGGCTCGGCGCCAGGAGGGGCCGGTGATGCAGACGTCCAGCAACATGAAATGGCTGTGGCTTGCGATCGGGGCGGTCGTCATGCTCGCCTTGCCCCAGCTCGTCACCTCGTCATTCGCGATCGACATCTTCATCCGCATCCTGCTGTTCTCCTTCATCGGCGTCGCCTGGAACCTGATGGGCGGCTACGCCAAGCAGCTGTCGCTTGGCCACGCCGCCTATTTCGGGCTCGGCGCCTACACCTCCACCATCATGCAGGTGAACTACGGCATCTCGCCCTGGATCGGGATGATCGCGGGCGGCGTGGTCGCGATGCTCGCAAGCCTGCCGATCGGCTGGCTCTGCTTCCGCCTGCGCGGCCCCTATTTCACCATCGCCACCATCGCGACCGCCCAGGTGCTGATGCTGATCTTCCTCAAGTTCCGCGACTTCGCCTGGGGCGCCGAAGGCACCACGATCCCGAACCTCGGCAGCGCGCCGCTGATGATGCAGTTCGAGGAGAAGTCGTCGTACTATTACGTCGTGCTCGGCCTGCTCGTGGTCGGGCTGTGGATCACCCACAGGATCGAGAAATCCTGGATCGGCTACTATCTCGTCGCGATCGGCGAGGATGAGGACGCCGCCGAGGCGGTCGGCGTCAACGCGCCGAAGGTCAAGCGCGACATCTACATGATCAGCGCGTTCCTGACTGCGCTCGCCGGGACTTTCTACACGCAGTACATCTACTTCATCGATCCTGCGACCGCGTTCAGCTTCAACGTCTCGATCGAGGCGGCGCTGGTGTCGATCGTCGGCGGCATCGGCACGCTGTGGGGCCCGGTGATCGGCACCGTGCTGCTGGAGACCACCTCGGCGCTGCTGCAAAGCTGGCTCGGCAGCTCGGTCGGCGGCATCCAGCTCACGGTCTACAGCCTGATCCTGATGGCTGTCATCCTGTGGCGGCCGACCGGGCTGATCGGGTTCGCGACCGATATCTATCACCGCACCGCCCGGCGCAAGCCGGCGCGCGCCTGAGGTCGTCGCGATGGCAGAAGCACTCGTCATCAAGGGTCTCAGCAAGCGCTTCGGCGGCCTGCGCGCCGTGCAGGACGTCAGCTTCACGGTGCAGGAGAACGAGACGGTCGCGCTCATCGGGCCGAACGGCGCCGGCAAGACCACGAGCTTTCATTTGATCACGGGATTTCATCGACCGGATTCCGGCTCGGTGCTCGCCTTCGGTCACGAGGTCGTGGGGCTCAAGCCGCATGACGTCTGCGCGCTGGGCCTTGCCCGCACCTTCCAGGTGGCAAAGCCGTTCGGCGCGATGACCGTGCTCGCCAATGTGATGACCGGCGCGTTCCTGCGCGACCGGCATATCGCGGCCGCGCACAACAAGGCGCTCGAGGCGATCGAGTTCGTCGGCCTCTCCGCCAAAGAGCAGACCCCGGCCAAGGACCTCACCACCATCGACCAGCGCCGGCTGGAAATGGCCCGCGCGCTGGCAACGCAGCCAAAAATCCTGCTGCTCGACGAGGTGATGGCCGGACTCAACCCGGCCGAGATCGACCAGGCGGTGGCGCTGGTGAAGAAGCTCTCCGCCAGCGGCCTCACCATCGTGATCGTCGAGCATGTGATGCGCGCGATCATGGCGGTGGCTCGCCACATCGTGGTGCTCGACCACGGCCAGAAGATCGCCGAGGGCGCGCCGAAGGAGATCGTGGAGAATCCGGAAGTGATCCGCGCCTATCTCGGCTCCTATGTGCATCCGCCGGCGCAGGGAGACGCCCATGCTTGAGCTCTCGCGCGTCAGCGCCAGCTACGGCTCGGTCCCTGCCATCACCGATGTCAGCATCTCCATTGGCGAGGGCGAAGCCGTCGGCCTGTTAGGTGCCAACGGTGCCGGCAAGAGCACGACGCTGCGCGCCGTCTCCGGCCTCGTCAAGCTGTTCGGCGGCAAGGTCACGTTCGACGGCGTCGACCTCGCCACGCTGCCGCCCTACCGGATCCCCGAGCTCGGCATCGCGCATGTGCCGGAAGGCCGCCAGGTGTTCCCGGAAATGACGGTGCAGGAGAATCTCGAGATCGGCGCCTACACGCCGAAGGCCAAGGCGGATCGCGCGCGCACGATGGAGCTCGTCTACAGCATCTTCCCGCGGCTCGCCGACCGCAGGAGACAGCTCGCCGGCACCATGAGCGGCGGCGAGCAGCAGATGGTCGCGGTCGGCCGCGGGCTGATGCTGAAGCCCCGCCTTCTGATGCTGGACGAGCCCTCGCTGGGCCTCGCGCCTGTGATGACCGACGTCACCTTCGAGAAGATCGGCGAGATCCACAAGATGGGCACCGCGATCCTGCTGGTCGAGCAGAATGTCAGCCGCGCGCTGTCGCTGGTGCAGCGGGCCTACGTGCTGGAAAGCGGCAATGTGATCATGCAAGGCAGCAGCGCCGAGCTCGCGGGCAACAAGCAGGTGCAGGCGGCGTATCTCGGGATTTGAGATACTTGCCAACTCAGTGCGTAAGTTAAGTGCCACGTCATTCCGGGATGGTCCGAAGGACCAGACCCGGAATCTCGAGATTCCGGGTTCGATGCTTCGCATCGCCCGGGAATGACTTCGTCAAGTCACCGCCGTCCGCTTCGGCTCGACGATCTCGAACATCCGCGGGAATTCGTCCATCAGCGCCATCAATTCATCGAGCCGCTGCAGCTCGCCGGATGTCTTGATCCTGCCGGCATCGACGGCGTCCGGGAAAGTGGTCAGCTTGGCGATGACCTCGTCCAGCACGCTGCGCGCCAGCGTGAAGCTCGCCTGCGCATCGGCCGCCTGCGCACCCCTAACGTAGGTCAGGGCTGAATTCTCGAGATTGAGCACGAAGGTCTCGCCGGTATCGGTAAAGCTCCAGTTCAGCACGATGCGCTTGCCTTCGGCCTTGGGGCCGTTGAGGCGGATGCCGAGCACGTCCCAAAGCTGCTCGGTGCGCAGCGCAGCCAGCGTCTCGCGCGGCATCGGCGAGCGCGGCGGCGTCTTCGGCATGCCCTGCCGCAGCTCCTGCGCACCGAACAGATAGGCGTTGCGCCAGGTCGAGCTTTCCGCGGCATAGCCGAGCTGCTCGAACGTGTCGGCGAGGAGCGAGCGCGCGGCCTGATTATCAGGCTCGGCGAACACGAGATGGCTGACGGCCTGCGCCACGAAACGGAATTCGCCCTTGGCAAAATCCGCCGCGGCGCGTTTCAGGATCGCGTCGGCGCCGCCCATATACTCCACATATTTCTTGCCGGCCTCGACCGGCGGCAGCGGATCGAGGTTGACCGGATTGGCATCGTACCAGCCGAGATATTTCTGGTAGATCGCCTTCACATTGTGCCTGATGTGGCCGTAATAGCCGCGGCCGTGCCAGGCGCCCTCCAGGCTCTGCGGCAGGCGGATCGTCTCGGCGATCTCGGCTGCATTGAGCCCATGGTTCATTAGACGGATGGTCTGGTCGTGCGCGTATTTGTAGAGGTCGCGCTGCTCGCGGATCATGGTGTCGATCCGCGCCTGCCCCCACACCGGCCAGTGGTGCTGGCCGCACATCGCTTCCGCCTTGCCGCCCCACATCTGCAACGCCTCGCCGAGATATTTCGACCAGGCCAGCGCATCGCGCACATCCGCGCCGCGGAACGGCAGCAGATTGTGGAAATTGTGCGTGCAGTTCTCCGCAAGATTCAGGAGCTTGTAGCGCGGGATGAAGAAATGCATCTCCGCCGGCGCCTCGCTGTTCGGCGCCATCTGGAATTCGAACTCGACGCCGTCGATCACGCGCTTGTCGCCGGTCGCGATGATCAAATCGGTCGGCCGCAGCAGCGCCACGCCGCCCGCCGCCATAGTCTTGCCGAGGCCGCAGTCGACATGGCCGCGCACGCCCCTGGCGAGGAACGGCCCGAACTGGTATTGCGCACGGCGCAGCATCGCCGGCCCCGCGATGATGTTCTCGGAGACCGCATGCTCCATGAAGAGGTTCGGCGCGATGATCGGCACGCCCGCCGCCAGCATAGCGTCGTCGAGCACACCGCGGGCGCCGCCCCAATGGTCGGTGTGGGTGTGGGTGAAGATGACGGCGGCGACCGGCCGCTTGCCGCGGTGCCGGAAGTACAATTCCATCGCGGCGCGCGCGCCCTCGATCGAGGTCAGCGTGTCGACCACGATGACGCCCGTGTCACCCTCGATCAGGGTCATGTTGGCGATGTCGAGGCCACGCACCTGGTAGACACCCGGCACCACCTCGAACAGGCCGTGATGCATGTTGAGCCGCGACTGCCGCCACAGGCTCGGATCGACGGTCGCGGGCGCTTTCTCCTCGGACAGGAATCCGTAGGGCTCGAGACTCCAGACCACCCTGCCCTGGGCCGAGGTGACGCGTGCGTTCTCGATGGTGCCGAGAAAGCCGCGCGCGGCGTCGTCGAAGTCCCTGGTGTCGGCGAACGGCAGCGCCTTCAGCGTCGCCGCGTGCTGCGCGATGACCGGCGCGGATGCCGCCTTCGGACTTTCATGCGACGTTTCGCTTGCGGTTGTCTGGGCCATACTCAAGCACTCCCTCGATTGGCGGAAATCGGTTCCGATCGCGCTTCCCTCAGCGGAATTGCACGCCCTCGAACTGGCCGCTACGGCGCCAGCCGTCGATATATTTGAAGTAGGCCAGCGCGCCCGAGGGATGGCCGACACTGAGCTTGGCCGCGGAACCGGGCTCACGGCCCTCATTGTTGTAGTAACCGGGCGTGCAATCCGGCCCGCCGATCATCCGGCCGACGCCAGTCAGCAGCAGTTCGACCCAGCGATCCTCGGCTTCCTTGCTGACCTCGATTTCCATGAAGCCGTTGTCCTGCGCGTGGCCGACCATCAGCGCGATGGTGCGCGCCGCTTCGGTCAGATTGTGTGGCACGTTGGAGATCAGATTGGCGCCCTGGGTCGGCTGCACGAAGAACACGTTGGGGAAGCCGTGCACGTGGATGCCGTGCTTGGTACGCATGCCCTCGGCCCAGTGCTCCGATAGCTTGATGCCGTCGCGGCCGGTCAGATCGAAGCCCGCGCGCCGCTTGTACTCGGTACCGACCTCAAAGCCGGACGCATAGATGATGCAGTCGAGCTGATACTCCTTGCCCGCAACGACGATTCCGTTCTCGGTGATCTCCTCGACGCCCTTGCCGTCGGTATCGACCAGATGGGTGCCCGGCGTATTGAACGCCTGCAGATAGGCGTCGTGGAAGCATGGCCGCTTGCAGAGCTGGCCGTACCAGGCCTTGAGATTCCTGGCAGTGTCGGCATCGCGGACGATGGTGTCGACCCGGTTGCGGATTTCCTCCATCTTCTCGAAGTCAGAATCCTCGAACGCGGCCCGCATGTTCTCCACGCTTCGCTGCTCGCGCGGCAGCAGCATGATCTTGGCGCGGATCCGCTTCGACAGGTCGGTCCAGCCGTCCTGCACCAGATCTTCCTCGGCCGATCCGCCGGCCTGGTTGGCGGTGAAATTCTCCAGCCAGCGCTGTTGCCAGCCCGGCGTCGCGATCTCGGCAAACCAGTCGGGATCGATCGGCCCGTTGCCACGCACATCGACCGACGACGGCGTGCGCTGGAATACGTAGAGCTCCTTGCAGGCGCGCGCGAGGTGCGGAATGCATTGCACGGAGGTCGCGCCGGTGCCGATGATGCCGACGCGCTTGTCGGCAAGCTTGTCCATCAGCGCGCCCGCAGGGTTACCGCCGGTGTAGTCGTAATCCCAGCGGCTGGTGTGGAACGAGTGGCCCTTGAAGCGCTCGATGCCGGGTATGCCGGGCAGTTTCGGCACGTGCAGCGGGCCTGTGCCGATGCCGACATATTGCGCGGTAAACGCGTCGCCCCGCGTGGTGCGGATGATCCAGCGCGATTGCGCGGCGTCCCAATCGAGGCTCGTGACCTCGGTGTGGAACAGCGCGTTGTCGTAGAGACTGAATTGCCGGCCGATCCGCTGGCAATGCGCGAGGATCTCGGGCGCATGCGCGTATTTCTCGGACGGCATGTGGCCGGTCTCTTCCAGCAGCGGCATGTAGACCATCGACGCCGTATCGCATTGCGCGCCGGGATATCGGTTCCAGTACCAGGTGCCGCCGAAATCGCCGCCCTTCTCGACAATGCGGACGTCCTTGATCCCGGCCTCGGTCAGCCGCGCCGCGGTGGCGAGCCCGGCGAAGCCGCCGCCGATAAAGGCGAAGGTGACGTGATCGGTCTTCGGCGCGCGCTCAACGACCGGCGTGTAGGGATCGTCGAGATAATGCGCGAGCTGGCCCTTGATCTGGAGATACTGGTCATTGCCGTCGGGACGCAGCCGCTTGTTGCGCTCCTCCTGATACTTCAGGCGCAGCCTCTCCTTGTCGATCGCGGCGGGCTTTGCGTCTCGGGCTTGCTCGGTCATCGTCATCGGAAGTCGCCTCGCTCCAGCGGTTCCTCGTCCTTATTCCCGGCAGATAAGCCGATATCGACACGATTTGCAAATTCATTCCGATATATTGACAAATCAGGCGATCTGCGACCAATATTCCGTATGATAGCATCTTCCCCTGCCGAGACTCAGGCGGACCCGTCCTTTGCGACCACCCTGGCGCATGGGCTCGATGTACTGGCGGCGTTTCGCCGTCATCCCGGCTCGCTGTCGAACGCCGAACTCGCGTTGCATACCGGCCTGTCGCGGCCGACGGTGTCGCGGCTGACCTACACGCTCGAGCAGCTCGGTTATCTCAGGCGCGACACCAAGGGCCGCTTCGTGCTCGGGCTGGGTGCGCTCGCCGCCGCCTATCCTGTGTTGTCCGCGCTGAAGGTGCGTCAACTGGCACGTCCGCTGATGCGCGACTTCGCGACCTATGCCGGCGGCACGGTGTCGATCGCGATGCCGTTCGGCATCGACTTCATCTATGTCGAGACGCTGCGCACGACGGATACGGCGCCGCACGTGCCCGACGTCGGCTTTGTCAGCACGCTGGCGCCGACCGCGGTGGGACGCGCCCTGCTGTCGCTGTTCACCGAGGACGAGCTCGGCGCCTATGTCGCGCGCGTCAAGGCCGAGCGCCCCGACGAATTCGATTACGTGCAGAAGCGCACCTTGCCCGACATCGAATTGTGCCGCGAGCGCGGCTTTGCCGTCTCGCTCGGCGAATGGCGGCGCGAGATCTTCGGCGTCGCCGCCCCGCTCTATCGCACGCCGACCGGCGAGTGCCTGTCGGTCAATTGCGGCGTCCCCTCCTTCCGCTTCAGCGCCGAGCAGATCGAGCGCGAATGCGGCCCGCGCATCCTCGGACTAGCCCGCAGCATCCGCGCGCTGGTGGAGGAAGGCTAGCCCGAGAACCGGCGGCCGCCGCTTCACCTCGCCCCGCGTGCGGGGAGAGGTCGGAACGCATCGTTAGATGGGTTCCGGGTGAGGGGAGCCTCCGCAAACGCAACTATCACTGTATTCGCGGAAGCAGCCCCTCACCCCACCCTCTCCCCTGCGAAGAGCGGGGCGAGGGAGCCCAGCCCCTTCGCCACTCGACGCGACAATACCACGCTCTACTCATGCGATGCCGGCCCGCTGTCGCGATAGGCCCACAGGCATTCGCGCGGCAACGCGACCTGTGCCTCGACGCCGACCTGATGGCGCGCGGCGGTGCCGAGCTCGATCGCTTCCAGCCGTTTGCCGAACAGCTCGATGCCGTAGGCGGTCTGGGTGCCCTGATATCTGCGGTCGAGCACCTTTGCCGCGAACGTGTTGGCGCCGTCGGGCCGGCCGATCGCGATGTTCTCGGGCCGCAGCGCGATCCGCACTTTCTCGTCGGGCTTGAGCGCCTGGCACAGCGCGACCTCCCCCTGCCGGCCGTCACCGAAATCGACCACCCCATAGCGGCCATTGCATGTGACGAGCGTGCCCGCGAGCTCGTTGGTGGCGCCAGTGAAATTGGCGACGAACAGATCGGCCGGACGGTTGTAGATCACGTCGGGCGTGTCCATCTGCAGCAGCTTGCCGTCGCGCATCACCCCGATCCGGTCGCCGAGCACGACCGCCTCGGCCTGGTCATGGGTGACGTAGAGCGCGGTCATCCCGGTCTGCTTGAGGATGACGCGAAGGTCGTCGCGCAGCCGCAGACGCAGTTTGGCATCGAGGTTCGACAGCGGCTCGTCGAGCAGGAGGAGTTGCGGCCGGTACACCATGCTGCGCGCCAGCGCGACGCGCTGCATTTGGCCGCCCGACAGCGCCACCACCGGCCGGTCGGCATAGTCGGACAGTCCGACCAGCGCCAGCGCCTCCTCGACCATGCGGGCAGCATCGGAGCGCCCGATCTTGCGGTGCTTCAGCGGATAGATCACGTTCTGCCGCACCGTCATATGCGGCCACACCGCATAGGACTGGAACACCATGCCGAGATCGCGCGAACGCGGCGGCACGAGGATGCCGCTTGCCGGCGAGGAGACCACCCGCCCGGAAATGCTGATCTCGCCACCGGTCGGATGCTCGAGCCCGGCGACGCAGCGCAGCGTCGTGGTCTTGCCGCAGCCGGACGGCCCCAGCAGCACCACGATCTCGCCGGCCGGCACGCCAAAGCTGACGCCGTCGATGGCCGGGCGGCCGATCGAGAATTGCTTCCTGAGATCGGTGACTTCGAGCGTCGCCGTCATCGCTGCACCATCAGCCTATTGCCGGTAGCCAAACGTCTTGTCCCAGTCCGCGACCCACGCCGCGTGCAGCTTCACATACTCGTCGAACTTCGGATACCAGAGCTTGACCACCTTTGGATCGAACCCCTCCGGATATGCCGGCGGCGCCTTCAGGGATGTGAGATTGCCAAGCTCCTTGATCATGAAGGTCTGTCCTTCCTTGGACAGACACCAGTTCAGGAACAGCTTTGCTGCATTGGGATGGACCGCCGTCTTCGGAATGCCGGTCGCGTAGGGATTGACCGGAGCGCCTTCGGGCGGAAAGAAGATCTCGATCGGCGCGCCGTCCTTCTTCTTTTGGTAGATCACGTTGTAGAGCAGCGGCGCGATCGCGATCTCGCCGCGCACCAGCGCATCGGCCGTCGGCGCGCCGGAGGGATACAGCACCGGATGGGTCGCGGCCTGCTTTGCCCAATAGTCCTTGCCGAGCACCTGGCGCTCGAACATGATCCGCGTCCAGGTGGTGCCGCCGGACTGCGCGAACACCTGCCCGATCAATTTGTCATACTGCGGCTTGGTCAGGTCCATCCAGGATTTCGGCGGGTCCTTCACCAGCTCGGTGTTGTAGGCGATCGACCAGGCGATCGTCGCGCGCGGCCAGTATTTCGGCGAGATCAGCGCGTGCGGATCGTAATCGGCCGCGTTCGGCGGCGCGTAATCCTGGAACAGGTCTTCCAGCGGCTGCATCAGCGCGCGGTCGGAATGGTCGACGACGTCGGCGATCAGCTTGCCGGCCGCGGCCTCAGTCTTCACGCGGGTGATCAGCTGGCCGCCGGGCGCCCGGACCATCTCGACCTTGATCTCGGGAAAGCGCTTATTGAAGGCCTTGATGACCTGCTGCTCGATCTCGGCGAAGTTCGCGGTGTAGTAGACGAGCTTGCCTTCGGACTTGGCCGCCGCGATCAACTCCGCCGAGCCGAACTCCTGCGCCTGTGCCGCAGGCGCCAATGCAAGCGTCGCCACGCTTGCCAAGGCCAGTGTGGTGAAGGTTCGTCTATCCATCGCAATCCTCCCCTTATTCGTTGTTATCCGGTCCGCGCCACGTTGCCCTGCGCCGATCCGCGCGACAGCCAGTTGGCGCCGCCGATCAGGACACCGAGCAGCACGGTCTGCACCAGGCTGAAGGCCGCGGTCTTGCCGATATTGCCGCCCTCATAATAGTCGAGCAGCAGCACCGACATCACCATGGTGTTGCTGGTGTAGAGGAACAGCGACGAGCCGAGCTCGCGGATCGCCAGCACGAACAACAGCGTCATCGACGCCAGCACCCCCGGCCGCGCCAGCGGCAACACGATCGTCCTGATGGTGCCGAGCATGCCCTTGCCGCAGACCCAGGCGGCCTCCTCGAGTTCGCGGTGGATTTGCAGGAACGAGGTCGACAGCGCCTTCACGGTGTCCGGCATGAAGCGCGCAATGAAGGCCAGCGCGAGAATCCAGATCGTGCCGTAGAGCCCGCCCGGCACGCCGATCCAGGCCCAGAGATAGGCGACGCCGACCACCAGCCCGGGGATCGCGACCGGCAGCGTCGAGATCAGGTCGATGGCGCCGCGTCCACTGACGCGGGTGCGATGGATGGTGTAGCCGATCGCAAAGGCGAGCCCGCCGCCGACAACAGCCGTGATGACGCCGACCTCGACCGCATTGTAGATCGAGCGCATCGTCAACGGATTGTCGAAGATGCTCTCGAAATGCGTCAGCGAATATTGCCGCATGTCGAACAGGCTCGCGACGTCGCGGATGAACATGAACTTGCGGAACGCCGCGACGATCAGCGCCAGCGACGGCAGCACCACGACGATGAGGAGGTAGACGATCCCGATCGCGAAGGTGAGCCAGCGCCATGGGCCGAGATCGAGGCTGCGCGGCCGGAACGCCTTGCCCGCGACGGTGGTATAGCTGCGTCCGCTCAGCAATTTCTGCTGCAGATAGACCAGGAGCCCCGTGACCACCATCAGGATGATCGCGACCGCAGCCGCGGTGTTGTAGAGCGGCGGCGACCAGTTGGTGAGCTTGAAGATGTAAGTGGTGAGCACGTTCAGGTTGGTCGGCGCGCCGAGCACGGCGGGGATGCCGTAGATGCCGAGCATCACGATGAACGACAGCAGCATGCCCGAGACGATCGCCGGCATGATCAGCGGGAACGTCACCGTGAACAGGGTCGCGACCGGGCTCGCGCCGGAGATCTCCGCGGCCTCCTCCAGGCTCGGGTCCATGTTGCGCAGCGCCGACGAGGTGAACATGTAGACATATGGCGCGTAGTAGATGCCGAACACGAACACCAGGCCCCACATCGAATAGAGATCGACGCGCAGGTCGGAGCCCATCCACTTGAACATCGTATTGATCAAGCCGGTCTTCGGCGAACCGAGAATGGCCCAGGCCACCCCCGCGACCAGCGGCGGCGCGAACAGCGGCAGGATGCTGGCCGCGGCGATGAAGCCCTTGAACGGCGTGTTGGTGCGCACCACGATCCAGGAGAACAACAGCCCGATCGCGACCGCGATCACCGTGCCGCCGCCGCAGGCAATCAGCGTGTTGAGCAGCGCTTCGGCGACGTTCGGATTGGCCAGCACGGCGAGGAAATTTGCGATCGACAAATGGCTCAGGCTGAGACGGATGCCGTCGACCACCGGATTGGTGTCGGTGAGCGCGCCGAGCAGCAGCATGAAGACGGGATAGATGACCAGGAAGGTCAGGATCGCCAGCAATGCCGCGACCCAGAGGCCGGTGAACGCGCGGCGGCGAGTTCCCTCGCTGGCGCTTCGCATGGCTTCGCTGCGCCGGTCGGCCTGTCCGTGCAATGCGCGTTCCCTCTTGCGGCCCGATCTGACGCCGGGCCTGCTTGTATACCAAGGGTAGTCGATCGCGACTGTGACGCAAGCTATCCGAAAGTCGCTTCGGCGCGATTCTGTGACGCACCGCGGGAACACGAAATCGATTGATCGCGTTCGCACGCTGCTCCACCGCCGTCGTCCCGGCGACGGCCGGGACCCATACTCCGCGGCGGATGTCTTGAACGGGACTCGTCGTTCCAACACGCCCGATAAGCAGCATCGGTGGTTATGGGTCCCAGCCTGCGCCGGGACGACGATGCGGGTGGGGCGGAATTCGAGATGCCAAAACAGCCACTCGGTGTCATCACCCGCGCAAGCGAAAGCGGGTGATCCATCACTGACACCTCACTCCAAGGCATGGACGGCCTCCCGAATCGGACCAATCCAGCCAATGTTGATGTGTCAGCTATGTCTCCGAACACCCGTCAGTGATCTGTCCGGGCTGAACATCGAGCCGGGCGATGACAGATGTGGATGGGACGCAGTTGCGTCGCCACAGGCTGCCGGGACGCCGGCCCGGAACGATCCGGGCCGGCGTCGGCATCCTAGGCAAGGTAATTGCCTTCGAGCGCCGGCATGATGTCGAGCACTTCGAAATAGTGGTCCCAGAACCTCGTCTCGCGCAGGTGGTCGCAGAACCACGCCCAGGCCGAGAGGTCATCGGTCTCGCAGATCATGACGTCGGTCGCCCTGGTCGAGAAGGCCTCCGGCTCGAACCAGCGCACCTTCAGCTCCGGGCGACGCCGGAGCAAGGGAATGACCTCCTCGTGCAGGAAGGCGAGACGCTGCTCGGTCTTCAGATCGAGCCAGTGCCGCGTGGTCTTGACCATGACGAAGATATGAAACCTGTGCGGATCGTCCTCGTGCTCGGGAAGCACGGGAGACGAGGTCGTTTGCAGTGTCACCATTGATCGGTTCTCCTTTCACGGCCATAATGTGAGTAATTGCTCATATTTCACAACTCGCGTTTTGGGAGATGCCCCTCATGCCGGCGAAGCGGCGCATCAAGGCCCGGAAACAGCCGCTTCAGCAGCGTTCGCGGGAAACCGTGGCGGTGATTCTGGAAGCGGCGGCTCGCGTTTTGGAAGCGGGCGGGCTCGAGGGCTACAACACCAATGCGGTCGCCGAGCGCGGCGGGATCAGCGTCGGCTCGGTGTACCAGTACTTCCCGAACAAGGACGCGCTGACGCTGGCATTGATCGCCAGATTCGAGGACGCGCTGCTGGCGAAAGTACGGGATGCGGTCGCGGCATCCGAGGGCAAGAGCCTGACGGCATCGCTCAACCTGATCGTTCGGGCCCAGCTCGAGGCGCATGCCGAGCGGGCCGGGCTCAATCGCATTCTGGAGGCCGAGGAGGATCGCCTGCGCGCGGCGTCATCGGGCACGTCAGCGGCCGGCGAATTGAAGGAGTTGGTCGCCGCCCTGCTGGCGCGGCATCGTCGTGAGATCGCAAGGCCAGTCGATGATGACGCCATCGAGGACTTGATCGTGATCAGCCGCGCCATGGTCGACCATGCGCTTCAAAACGACCTCTCGCAGGCTGCGGCCAGCCGCCGGGTGCTGCGCGCCATCGAAGGATATCTGTTCGGTCCGCGGCGGGACTTCTGACGCTTCCGGCAAGGCCGCTTCGCATACGCATCATGCAATGGCGCGGCTGGGGAACGGGATGCCGGCGTAGTACATGGCGGCCCCGGAGACATTTTCAGGCATGCTCGAGAAGACCCCGACCACCGCGGCTGCGGCACCGATCACCGATGGTTTGCCTTGGGAGACCCGCCGCTGGGCGGTGGCCGCGATCTTCACGGCGCTGGCGATGGCCTCGCTCGATACCGCGATCGCCAATATCGCGCTGCCGGCGATCGCGAGCGATCTGCATGTCAGCCCTGCGGAAGTGGTCTGGGTCGTCAACGTCTATCAGATCGCGCTGGTCGCGACGCTGCTGCCGCTCGGCGCGCTCGGCGAGATCGTCGGCCACCAGCGAATCTATCTCGGCGGCCTGCTGCTGTTCACATTGGCGTCACTCGGCTGTGCCCTGGCGTGGTCGCTGCCAAGTCTGCTGGTTGCGCGCACCTTGCAGGGGCTCGGCGCCAGCGGCCTGATGAGCGTCAACACAGCGCTGGTGCGCTTCGTCTATCCGAGCCGGATGCACGGCCGCGGCTTCGGCCACAATGCGCTCGTGGTCGCGACCGCCTTCACGCTGGGGCCGACCATCGCCTCCGGAATCCTCGCGCTCGGCCCATGGCCCTGGCTGTTCGCCGTCAATATTCCGTTCGGCGTCGTCGCGTTGCTGATCGGCATGAAGACGCTGCCGACGACGCCGCGCGCCACCCACGCCTTCGATTTCGCCGGCGCGGCGCTGGCCTGCGCCTGTCTCGGCCTCTTCATCATCGGCATCGGCAGCGCCGCGCACAAGGCCGCGCCGGCGCTTGTCATCGCCGAGCTTGTCGTCGCCGTCCTGTTCGGATGGATCCTGACCCGGCGGCATGCCGACCATCCGGCGCCGATGCTGCCGATCGACCTGTTCCGGCGGCCGATCTTCGCGCTGTCCGCCGCGACCGCCGTCTGCTCGTTCGCTGTGCAGGGCCTCGCCTTCGTGTCGCTGCCGTTCTACTTCGAGGACATATTGCACCGCTCGCAGGTCGAGACCGGCTTCTTCATGACGCCCTGGCCGCTGGTGGTCGCCTTCATGGCGCCGATCGGCGGCCGGCTGTCGGACCGCTATCCGGCCGGCATCCTCGGCGGCATCGGCATGCTGCTGCTCGGACTTGGCATGGTGCTGCTCGCGACCCTGCCGACCGAGCCCAGCGTCGCCAACATCGTCTGGCGCACGATGATCTGCGGCATCGGCTTCGGTTTCTTCCAGACCCCGAACATGAAGGCGATCATGTCGAGCGCGCCGTCGCATCGCAGCGGCAGCGCCAGCGGCATCGTCGCGACCGCGCGGCTGACCGGGCAGACCACCGGCGCCGCCCTCGCCGCGCTCTGCTTCGCGCTGGCCGACCGCGAGGGCGCCACCGTGGCGCTGGCGCTGGGTGCCGGATTTGCCGCGCTCGGCAGCGTCATGAGCTTCCTGCGTTTGGCCGTAGCTTCACCGCAAAAGTCATGACAGGTATGCGGCGCGCACAGTCCGCGGCCAAACACCACAGCATCAACTTTCTTTCGCGCTGCGAGCGCATTTTCTTGATTTGAACCGTTCCAGTTTCAAGGCCAACATCGCGCTGCAGTCCGGTCGGAGGATCGGACCATTCAGGGGATCGCGATGGCAAACCTCAAAATTAACGGCAAGACAATCACTGTAGACGTCGAGGACGATACGCCACTGTTGTGGGCTATCAGAGAGAACGTCGGACTGACGGGGACCAAATACGGCTGCGGCATCGCCCAATGCGGCGCCTGCACCGTGCATATCGACGGCGTCGCGATGCGCTCCTGCGGCGTCACGGTGAGCGAAGCGGCCGGCAAGGAAATCACCACGATCGAGGGTCTCGCGGCGGGCGGCGTGATGCACAAGGTGCAGCTCGCCTGGATCGCCAGCGACGTGCCGCAATGCGGCTATTGCCAGAGCGGCATGATCATGGCCGTCGCGGCGCTCTTGAAGGACAATCCGAAGCCGACCGACGACGACATCAACGACGCCATCACCAATATCTGCCGCTGCGGCACCTTCCAGCAGGTGCGCGAGGCGATCCATGCTGCCGCGAACGCATAAGGACGCAGCGATGAACCAGCACGTCATGCCAAAACTGAATCGCCGCGCCTTTGTGATCGGCACCGCAACCGCCGGCGCCGGCCTCGCGCTCGGCCTCGACCTGCCGTTCGGCGGCCCCGCCGTGGTGCGCGCGGCCGACGGCGCGCCTGAAGTCAACGCCTGGGTCGTGATCCGGCCCGACGACACCGTGGTGATCCGCATCGCCCGCTCCGAAATGGGCCAGGGCACGCTCACCGGCCTCGCCCAGCTCGTCGCCGAAGAACTGGAATGCGACTGGTCGAAGGTCACGACAGAATATCCGACGCCCGGCCAGAGCGTCGCCCGCAAGCGCGCCTGGGGCGACTTCTCGACCGGTGGCAGCCGCGGCATCCGCACCTCGCAGGATTATGTCCGCAAGGGCGGCGCCACTGCGCGCGTTATGCTGATCCAGGCGGCAGCCAACGAGTGGAAGGTGCCGGCCTCGGAATGCAAGGCCGTCAACAGCGTCATCACCCACACGCCCTCGGGCAAGACGACGACCTACGGCAAGGTCGCGGAAGCCGCGGCCAGGCTCGAGCCGCCGGCCGACGTCAAGCTGAAGGACCCGAAGGACTGGACCATCGCCGGCAAGGGCCTGAAGCGGCTCGACACCGTCGACAAGACCACCGGCAAGATGGTCTACGGCATCGACATCAAGCTGCCGGGCATGCTGAACGCCGCGATCAAGGATTGCCCGGTGTTCGGCGGCAAGGTGAAGAGCTTTGACGAGGCCAAGGTCGCCGGCATGAAAGGCGTCAAGAAGGTGGTGCAGGTCGGCGACAGCGCGGTTGCCGTCGTCGCCGACACCTGGTGGCACGCCAAGACCGCGCTGGATGCGCTACCGATCGTCTGGGACGAAGGCCCCAACGCCAAGGTCTCCAGCGAGACGATCGCGACATGGCTCGCCGAAGGCCTCGACAATGCGCAGCCGGCCTACATTGGCAACCAGAATGGCGACGCCAAGGCGGCGATCGCCGGCGCTGCCAAGAAGGTCGAGGCGGTCTACAGCTATCCCTACCAGAACCACGCCACGATGGAGCCGATGAACGCCACCGTGCTCTATACGTCTGACAAATGCGAGGTCTGGTGCGGCACGCAGAATGGCGAGGCGGCGTTCGCGGCGGCGCTGGAGGCCTCCGGCCTGCCGGCGGAGAAGGTCGACGTGCACAAGCTGATGCTCGGCGGCGGCTTCGGCCGGCGCGGCATGACCGACTATGTGCGGCAGGCGGTGGCGATCGCCAAGCAGATGCCGGGCACGCCGATCAAGCTGCTGTGGTCGCGCGAAGAGGACATGCAGCACGGCAAGTATCACCCGATCACGCAGTGCAAGCTGACCGGTGCGTTCGATGCCGACAACAACCTGGTCGCGCTGCACTACCGGCTGTCGGGTCAATCCATCCTGTTCTCGGTGCGCCCGGAAGCGCTGCAGAACGGCATGGACCCCGCCGCGTTCCAGGGCGTCGCGCAAGCCGGCGAGGCCGCGATCGGCTATTCGGTGCCTAACCTGCTGGTCGAGCATTCGATGCGCAACCCGCACGTTCCACCGGGCTTCTGGCGCGGCGTCAACGTCAATCACAACGCGATCTACATGGAATGCTTCATGGACGAGCTGGCGCTGGCGGTCGGGCAGGACCCGCTCGAATTCCGCCGCAAGCTGATGGGCAAGCACCCCAAGCATCTCGCCGTGCTCAACGCCGTGGCCGAGAAGATCGGCTGGGGCACGCCGGCGCCGCAGGGCGTCTATCGCGGCATCGCGCAGGTAATGGGCTATGGCAGCTATGTTGCCGGCGCCGCCGAGATCTCGGTGACCGACGGCAGCAAGATCAAGGTGCATCGCATCGTCGCCTCCACCGATCCCGGCTATGTCGTCAACCCGGCGCAAGTCGAGCGGCAGATCGCGGGCTCCTTCGTCTACGGCCTCAGCGCGCTGTTCTACGGCGGCTGCACCGTGAAGGACGGCCGCATCGAGCAGACCAATTTCGACACCTACAACTCGATGCGCATCAACGAGATGCCGAAGGTGGAATCGGTGATGGTGCCGAGCGGCGGATTCTGGGGCGGCGTCGGCGAGCCGACCATCGGCGTTGCGGCGCCGGCGGTGCTCAACGCCTATTTCGCCGCGACGGGAAAGCGCATCCGCAGCTTCCCGCTGCGCAACCAGAACATCAGCTTCGCCTGATCAAACCGGAAGCGGCGGCCCCGACCGGCCGCCGCCTCCTTTTTTCGGATTCTCGTGCATGGCCGTCACGCGTCATCAGACGCGCAGGGATGTGATCCGTGGCGCCGCTGCCGTCGCAGCGGCCGCCTTGGCGCGTCCGGCGTTGGCGCAGGCGGCGCCGCGCATCGCGGTGATCGGCGGCGGCTTCGGCGGCGCGGCCTGCGCGCGGGCGCTGCGGCGGCTCGACACCAAGCTTCAGGTTACGCTGATCGAGCCGAACAGGACTTTCACCGCCTGCCCCTTCAGCAACGAGGTGATTGCAGGTCTGCGCGAGCTTGCCGCGCAGCAATTCACCTATGACAAGGTTGGGGCCGACGGCATCACGATTGCCGCACAGGCGGCGACGAAGGTCGACGCGCAGGCGCGCAGCATCGCGCTCGCTGATGGGACAACGCTGTCCTATGACCGGCTGGTGCTGGCCCCCGGCATCGACATGCGCTTCGACGCCCTCTCCGGCTATGACGAGGCAGCGGCCGAGAAGATGCCGCACGCCTGGAAGGCCGGCGAGCAAACCATGCTGTTGCGCAAGCAGCTTGAAGCCATGGACGATGGCGGCCTCGTCGTGATCGCAGTGCCGGCTGCGCCGCTGCGCTGTCCGCCCGCGCCTTACGAGCGCGCCAGCCTGATCGCGCATTATCTGAAGGCAAACAAGCCGAAGTCGAAGATCCTGGTGCTCGACGCCAAGGACAATTACTCGCAGCAGAAGCTGTTCGAGAAGGCCTGGACGGAGCTCTATCCCGGCATGATCGAACGGATCGCGCTGTCGCAGGGCGGACGGGTGACGTCGGTCGATCCGGCGACCAACGAGATTGTCACCGACTTCGGCAACTACACCGCCGCGGTCGCCAATGTGATCCCGCCGCAAAGGGCCGGCCGCATCGCTGACATCGCCGGCGCCGCCGACCACACCGGCTGGTGCCCGATCGATCCCGTCACATTTGCTTCAAAGCTCGTGCCCAACATCCACGTCATCGGTGATGCCGCGATCGCCGGCGGCATCCCGAAATCCGCCTCCGCGGCGGCAGCGCAAGGCCGCGCCTGCGCGGCCGCGATCGTGAGCGCGCTTGCCGGCAAGGCGCCGGAGACGCCGCGGCTGGATGGTGCCTGCTACAACACGGTCGCGCCGGGCTACGCCTTCTCGCTGAAGGGCATCTATCAGCCGAAGGAAGATCAGTACGCCGAAGCGGAGGTCACCACGAGCCCGGTCGATGCGCCGCGCGAGCTGCGCCAGCGCGAGGCCGATCAGGCGCTCGACTGGTTCAAGAGGATCACGGGAGATGCCTTTGGCTAGGCTCGCCCTCACAATGCTTCTCGCCGCGGGACTGTTCGCGGCCTGCTGGCCCGTCGGCGCCGAGGAGCTGCGGAATTACACCGTCGTGGGCGATGCGATTCCGGCCTCGCTGACGGGAACCAGGGGCGATGTGGCGCGCGGCCGCGCCCTGATCGTCGAGCGTTCCTCCACTTGCATCCTCTGTCACAGCGGCCCATTTCCCGAGCAGGCGTTCCAGGGCGACCTCGCGCCGAACCTTGCCGGAAGCGGCAGCCGCTGGTCGGAAGGACAGTTGCGGCTCCGCCTGGTCGATGCGTCGCATCTCAACGCGGCGACGATCATGCCGTCCTACTATCGGGTCGAAGGGCTCGTGCGGGTCGGTACCTCTTGGCGCGGCAAGCCGATCCTGTCGGCGGAGCAGATCGAGGATCTCGTGGCTTACTTGACGACACTGCGGAACTAGGACCAATCAATCGATGGCGAATTCGGACCACACCACACGCCGGACGTTTCTGAGCCTGACTGGCGGCGCCGCCGCGCTGGTGATCGTGCGCCCCGTGGACGCGACGCCGGCGATGCTGTCCGCCGCGATCCGCAATGTCGTCGGCGAGGCCGATGTGCACACCGGCAAGGTCAAGCTCGACATTCCGCCGCTGGTCGAGAACGGCAACACGGTGCCGATGACGGTCAGCGTCACCAGCCCGATGACGGCGGACGAGTATGTGAAGAGCATCCACGTCTTCAACGAGAAGAACCCGCAGCCGAACATCGGCAATTTCCATCTCGGGCCGCGCGCCGGGCGCGCCCAGGTGTCAACCCGCATCCGCCTCGCTGACAGCCAGAAGGTCACCGCCATCGCGCGGCTGTCCGACGACACGTTCTGGTCTGCAACCGCCGACGTCGTGGTGACGCTCGCTGCCTGCACCGAGGAGGCGATCTGATGCCGTCGGCCCTGATCAATGTCCCGGCCAAGGCCAAGCGCGGCAGCGTCATCGAGATCAAGACGCTGATGTCGCACATCATGGAGACCGGCTACCGCCACACGGCCTCGGGCAGCGTGGTGTCGCGCGACATCATCACGAGCTTCACTTGCCGCTTCAACGGCAAGGAAGTGTTCCGCGCCGATCTTTATCCTGCGATCGCGGCCAATCCGTTCATCACCTTCTTCACCACGGTGACCGAGAGCGGCAAGTTCGAATTCGAATGGATCGGCGACAAAGGGTTTTCGGAGACCGCGCAGGCTTCGATCACGGTCGAATGAGGATTGCGGTCTGCATCGCGCTGCTGACGGCGATGGCGGGCGCCGCGCTCGCGACCGAGATCCCGCGATCCGAACGCCGCTCCGGCTACAGCTTCATGAGCGCCGACAGCAAGGCGATGCAGGACGAGGACACCGCCAATCCCGGCATGCTGTCCGTGCTCGACGGCGAGGCCTTGTGGACGCGCAAGGCCGGTACCGCAAACAAGGCCTGCGCCGACTGCCACAACGACGCCCGCGTCAGCATGAATGGCGTCGCGGCGCACTATCCGGCCTTCGACAAGGCGCTAGGCAAGCCGGTCGACCTCGAGGGACGGATCAACCTCTGCCGGACCAACCACCAGCAGGCCTCGCCCTTCGCCTATGAAAGCCGTGAGCTGCTGGCGCTGACCGCCTATGTCGCACGGCAATCGCGCGGCATGCCGATTGTGGCCGACGACGATCCGGAGCTCGCGCCGTTCGTCGAACAGGGCCACGCGCTGTTCATGCAGCGGCAGGGCCAGCTCAATCTCGGCTGCACCAACTGCCACGATGATAACTGGGACAAGAAGCTCGCGGGCAGCGCGATCACGCAAGGGCAGCCGACCGGCTATCCGCTGTACCGGCTGGAATGGCAGGCGCTCGGATCGTTGCAGCGGCGGCTGCGCGCCTGCATCACCGGTATCCGCGCGCAGGCTTATGATTACGGCTCGCCCGAGCTGGTCGAGCTCGAGCTCTATCTGATGACGCGGGCGCGTGGCATGCCGGTCGAGACGCCGGCGGTCAGGCCTTGACTACACAGCTCCATCCGCGTCATTGCGAGGAGCGGAGCGACGAAGCAATTCATCCCTCCGCGCGCTGGGTAGCAATGGATTGCTTCGCTTTCGCTTGCAATGACGGCGAAATGTGCGGGCTTCAGCGCTCGGCGAACGCCTTCTCCACCACGAACTGCGCGGGCTCGCCGTGATTGCCCTCGACGAAGCCGCGGCCGTTCAGCAACGTGCGGGTGTCAGCGACCAGCGCCGGCGAGCCGCAGATCATGACGCGGTCATGCGCGGCATCGAGCGCCGGCAGGCCGATGTCGGTGAACAGCTTGCCCGAGGTGATGAGGTCGGTGATGCGGCCGCGGTTATGGAACGGATCGCGCGTCACGGTCGGGTAGTAGATCAGCTGGTCGCGCACCAATTCGCCGATCAGTTCGTCCTGCGGCAGCTTCTCGGTGATCATCTCGCCATAGGCGAGCTCCTTGACGCGGCGGCAGCCGTGCAGCAGCACGACCTTCTCGAACCGGTCGTAGGTCTCGGGATCCTTGATCACGCTGAGGAACGGCGCGAGGCCGGTGCCGGTGCCGACCAGATAGAGGTTGCGACCATCCTCGAGGTTGTCGATGACCAGCGTGCCGGTCGCCTTGCGGCTGACGATGATCTCGTCGCCTTCCTTGAGGTGCTGGAGGCGTGAGGTCAGCGGGCCGTCCGGAACCTTGATCGAGAAGAACTCCAGCGTGTCCTCGTAATTCGCGCTGGCGACGCTGTAGGCCCGCAGCAGCGGCTTCTCGCCGACCTTGAGCCCGATCATGGTGAACTCGCCGTTGCGGAAGCGGAACGACGGGTTGCGCGTGGTCTTGAAGGAGAACAGCGTGTCGGTCCAGTGGTGAACGCTGAGGACGCTTTCCTGGTTGAAATTGCTCATCGTCAGTTTCCTTGACGCGCGGGCCGGATTGGCGGCAAAATCATTTGTACACGATCGTTCGTACACAAATGAATAATCCAGCTTGATCCGGCCGTCAAGCCACGGGCACAATGGCCGGCGAAGGCGTTGAACCAAAAGGAAAAACCATGGCGCACGATGCACCCCAGGCGACCGGTCCGAGCAAGCTGGTGATCCGCAATATCGGGCTGATGCTGTCGGGGGCCCTGGAAAAGCCGATCCTGGATGCCGACACCATCGTCGCCGAGAACGGCAAGATCACTGCGATCGGCCGCCTCAAGGATGTCGACACCGAAGGCGCCACCACCATCGTCGATGCCAATGGCACGACGGTCGCGCCCGGCCTGATCGACAGCCACGTCCACCCCGTCGCCGGCGACTGGACGCCGCGGCAGAACCAGATCAACTGGATCGACAGCTATCTGCATGGCGGCGTCACCACCATGATCTCCGCCGGCGAAGTGCACATGCCCGGGCGGCCGCGCGACGTCGTCGGGTTGAAGGCGATGGCGATCTTCGCGCAACGCGCGTTCTGGACGCTGCGTCCGGGCGGCGTGAAGGTGCATGCCGGCGCGCCCGTGATCGAATGCGAGATGGTGGAGGACGACTTCAAGGAGATGGCCGCCGCCGGCGTCAAGCTGCTCGGCGAGGTCGGGCTCGGCGGCGTCAAGGACGGACCGACCGCGCGCAAAATGGTCGGCTGGGCGCGCAAATACGGCATTCAGAGCACGATCCACACCGGCGGCCCGTCGATCCCGGGCTCCGGCCTGATCGACAAGGACGTGGTGCTGGAGGCCGACACCGACGTGGTCGGTCATATCAATGGCGGCCACACCGCCCTGCCCGACGACCAGATCCGCTGCATCTGCGAGGGCTGCAAGCGCGGACTCGAGCTGGTGCATAACGGCAATGAGCGCTCGGCGCTGTTCACGCTGCGCACCGCGCGCGAGATGGGCGATTTGCACCGCGTCATCCTCGGCACCGACGCGCCCGCCGGCTCCGGCGTGCAGCCGCTCGGCATCTTGCGGATGGTCTCGCTGCTGTCCTCGCTCGGCGAGCTCCCGGTCGAGCTGGCGTTCTGCCTGGCGACCGGCAACACCGCGCGGATGCGCGAGCTCGATTGCGGCCTGATCGAGGTCGGCCGCTCGGCCGATTTCGTGCTGATGGACAAGGCACAGCATTCGCCGGGCAAGAACATCCTGGAGAGCGTTCAGCTCGGCGATCTCCCGGGCATCGGCATGACCATCATCGACGGCATCGTCCGCACCCAGCGCAGCCGCAACACGCCGCCCGCGGGCAAGGTGCCGGAGGTGGTGGCGAAGTGACGTGCACCAAAGCCGTTGCGCGGAGGTGACGGGGTGAACAGCGGTGCAACATATCCGGTGTCGCCCCGGCGAAGGCCGGGACGGCGCTGAGCGTTTGGTGCCACTCGTCAGTCATACATTCACTTGCTCTCAGGCTGATGTGCTGGATCGGTTGCTCAACCCCTTGAGCAGGCTGCCAGATCGCGCGCCCGGCGGCGCGCGGCTTTGCCGCGCCAGCGCCGTCACCGAACCTTGTTTTCAGCTGTCACCGTTGAGGTGTAGTCTGCCCGCAAGCGAACCTTAGCCGGCAGCACTCGCAAGAGGCATTTTTCGATCCGGATTTAAGTTCTTGCTGCTGCATGCCGCCGTGCCGTGTCGATCCACATCACACAATCAGGAGGCAGCCGATGACGATGAGGCCAGATCCTACGTTCCACGCCTCGCCGAAGCTCGCGATGGAAGCGCCGGCCGAGAGCTTTGCCTACACCGTGCTGCTCAGTCCGGATTTTTCAAAGCCGGACGCACTCGCGGTGATCGACGTCAAGCCCGGCTCTCCGACCTACAGCAAGATCGTCCACACGGTGACGATGCCCAACAAGGGCGACGAGTTCCACCATTTCGGCTGGAACGCCTGCTCGTCGGCGCTGTCCCCGCTGGCCGGACACGCCTTCCTCGAGCGTCGCTATCTCATCATCCCCGGCATGCGATCCTCCCGGATCTATATCGTCGACACCAAGCCGGACCCGACGCAAGCCAAGATCCACAAGATCATCGAGCCGGAGGAAATCTTCAAGAAGACCGGCTATTCGCGACCGCACACCATCCACTGCGGGCCGGAAGGCATCTATGTCAGCACGCTCGGCGGGAGCGGCAAGGACGGCACCGATGGCCCGCCCGGCATCTTCATCATGGACTGCGAGACATTCGAGGTGCTCGGCCGGTGGGAGATCGATCGTGGGCCGCAGACCAAGCATTATGACTTCTGGTGGAATCTGCCGCGCGACTACATGGTGAGCAGCGAGTGGGCCTTGCCGCCGCAGTTCGAGAACGGCATCGTGCCGGAAGACCTGCTGTCGAACAAATACGGCCATCGGCTGCATTTCTGGGACCTGCGCGCCCGACGCAATGTCCAGACCATCGACCTCGGCGCCAATCATCAGATGGCGCTGGAGGTGCGTCCGGCGCACGATCCGGTTCGCGAACACGGCTTCGTTGGCGTAGTGGTCGATACCACGAACCTCGAGGGTTCGATCTGGACCTGGTGGCGCGAGGGCGGCAAGTTTCACATCGAGAAGACGGTGACGATCCCGCCCGAGCCTGCATCGAAAGACCAGCTGCCGCCGTTGCTGCAGGGTTTCGGCGCCGCACCTCCGCTGGTGACCGATATCGACTTGTCGATGGATGACAAGTTTCTCTACGTCGCCTGCTGGGGCACCGGCGAGATGCGCCAATACGACGTCAGCGATCCGCGCAAGCCGAAGCTCGCCGGATCGGTCCGCATCGGCGGCATCGTTCATCGCGCGCCTCACCCGAACGGACAGGCCTTTGCCGGCGGGCCGCAGATGGTCGAGATCAGCCGCGATGGCAAGCGGGTGTACTGGACCAATTCGCTCTACTCGACCTGGGACGACCAGTTCTATCCGCAAGGCATTCCCGGCGCCGAGGTGATGGCGAATGCAAGCCCGGGCGGTGGGCTCGAACTGGCGAAGGACTACTGGGTCAGCTTCCCCGACGGCTACCGGGCGCACCAGATCCGGCTCGATGGCGGTGACTGCTCCACCGACTCCTTCTGCTATCCGTCGGTCTAGAGCGTTTTCGAGCGAAGTGGGTACCGGTTCGCGTGAAGAAAACGCGTCAAAACAAGAATCCAGAGCCCGTTCCGATTCGATCGGAACGGAAAGGGCCCTGACGTGAGCCCGGCCGACTGGACTCCGGCCTGGCTGTGGCTGGCGGTCATCGCGAGCGGCCTCTACCACGGGATCAACCCGGGCATGGGCTGGCCGCTCGCGGTTTCTGCGGGGTTAATGCAGAGGAGTTCGCGTGCGCTGGTGACCGCGCTTGGCCCGCTCGCGATCGGTCATTTGCTGGCGATGCTGCTGGTGATCCTTCCGTTCGCGCTCTTGATCACCCTCGTCGAATGGCAGCGCACGATCCGGATCGGCGCCAGCCTGCTCGTCATCCTGTTCGGCGTCTACCGGCTGATCGACCGACGCCATCCGCGCGCCCTGGCGCGGATACCGCCGACGCAACTCGCTTTGTGGTCGTTCGCCGTGGCGATCGCGCATGGCGCGGCGCTGATGCTGGTGCCGATCTATCTGGGGCTCTGCCGCGAGGCTGAAGCGGACCAAGGCCATGCGGCTGCCAACAGCCTGATCGATACCAGCCTCACGATGGCCGTACTGGTCTCGATCGTCCATGCCGGCGCGATGATCGCCGCCGGCGGATGCCTGGCGTGGCTGGTCTACCGCTATCTCGGCCTCAAATTCGTATCCCGGAGCTGGTTCAACCTGGACACGGTTTGGGCGCTCAGCCTCGTGCTGGTGGGTGTCGTTGCGCTGGTGCTTGGTCTTGCAACGTAGTCCGGACGCGGCACCCTGCCCGTAGGTAAGACGCTGGAGATCGCACGAAGCAGTAGCGGCGACCCGTCACCCTGAGGTGCACGCGCAAGCGTGCCTCGAAGGGTGAACGGCCCACGGCAGAAGTCGGGGCCGTCGACCCTTCGAGACGCCACGCTGCGCGCGGCTCCTCAGGGTGACGGGGATAGATAATGTCACCGCAGCCTGCCGAGCAGCGCGATCAGCGTCTCGCGCTCCTTGGCGTCCAGCGGCGCCAGCGTTTCCCTGGAGATCACCAGCGCATTGGGCGCGGCCTTGTCGGCCATTTGCTGGCCGGCGCGCGTCAGGCTCACCAGCAGGCGGCGGCCGTCGTCGGGATCGGGCGAGGTCTCGGTCAGGCCCCGCGCGGTCAGGCGATCGATCACGCCCTTGATGGTCGCAACGTCCATCGAGGTCAGCCGCCCAAGCTGGTTCTGCGAGCAGGCGCCGACCTCGGACAGCTTCGACAGCGCCGCCCACTGCGTCGGCGTCAGATTGATGCCGATCTCGCGGGCGAAGATCACGGCGTGGCGCTGCGACACCTGGCGCAGGATGAAGCCGATCTGCTCGTCCAGCACATATCCCGGCCTGGTCGCCTTCCCGTTTCGCTTCGGTGCCGCACTCCTTGCCATTGTCCACCCCGCCCTTACAGCGACAGATGCGCGTCACGGATATCCGGACGCGCATCGAGTTCCGCCATGGTGCCGCCAAAGCAGATCCGGCCGCGCTCGATGATGTAGGCGCGATCCGAGATCAGCCGGGCGAAATGCAGATTCTGCTCGGAGACGACGATGCTGACGCCCTCTTTCTTCATCGCCAGGATCGCATCGACCATCTGCTCGACGATTTTCGGCGACAGCCCCTCCGAGGGCTCATCGAGCAGCACCAGCGACGGATTGCCCATCAGCGTGCGCGCGATCGTCAGCATCTGCTGCTCGCCGCCGCTCATGCGTCCGCCGGGCCGGCCGCGCATCTCGCCGAGGTTCGGGAATAGCTTGAACAGTTTTTCGCGATCCCATTGCGGCGCGCCTGCCCGCTTCGGCTGACGGCCGACCTCAAGATTCTCCTCGACCGTCAAATCCGTGAAGATGCGCCGCTCCTCCGGGACATAGCCGAGCCCGCCCCGCACGATCGCATGCGTCGGCAAATCGGAGACGTCCCGGCCCTCGAACATCACGCGGCCGGAGCGGTTCTCGACCAGGCCGACGATGGAGCGGAACGTGGTCGATTTGCCGGCGCCGTTGCGCCCGAGCAAGGCGACCACCTCGCCCTCGCCGACCTCGAGTGCGATGTCGAACAGGATATGCGCCGGGCCGTAGAAGCTGTTGAGATCCTTTACCGTCAGCTTCATGCCGATGCTCCCTCGCGGTGCCGCGCATCGTAGACGAGGCCCTCGCCGAGATAGATCGCCCGCACCTGGGCATTGCCGCGCACCTCTTCGGGCGAGCCTTCGGCGATCAGGAGGCCGCGGTTCAGCACCAGGATGCGGTCGGCATGCTCGAACACCACGTCCATGTCGTGCTCGGTGAACAGCACGCCGATCGACTGCTCGCGCGCGATCCGCGCCGTCAGCCGCATCAGCTCGACGCGCTCGCGCGGCGCCATGCCGGCGGTCGGCTCGTCCATCAAGAGCAGCTTCGGCTGGTTGGCGAGCGCGATCGCAAGCTCGAGCCGCTTGACGTCGCCATAGGCGAGCTCGCCGCAGGGCCGCTCCGCATAGGCACCCATGCCGACCAGATCGAGCAGCCGCCCCGCCTCGTCGCGCGCGTGGCGGGCGGTCGAGGCCCACAGGTTGAACAATTGCCCGCCATGCGAGACCAGCGCGACCTGCACGTTTTCGCGTACCGTCATGGTGGGGAATGTCGCCGCGATCTGGAAGGTGCGGCCGACGCCCATGCGCCAGATCACGCGCGGCTTCTTGCCGGTGGTCTCCGCGCCCAGCACGCGGATGCGGCCGCTATCGGGAATGTTCTGGCCGTTGAGCATGTCGAAGCAGGTGCTCTTGCCTGCGCCGTTCGGCCCGATCAGCGCCAAAATCTCGCCGGCGCGCAGTTCGAAGGAGACGCCGCGCACGGCATGCACGCCGCCATAGGATTTGGTCAGCCCCTCAACCGACAGCAATGTGGGAACCATGCTCATTCGGCGCTCTCGATGCGGGAGGTCAGCAAGGGCGACACCGACGACGAGGATTTGCGCCGGCGATGCATGAAGGCTTCCAGCGTGCCGACGATGCCCTTCGGGAACGCGACCACGATCAACACGACGAACGCGCCGAGCACGAGTTTTGACCAATCGGTCTGGCTGACCAGCCAGATGTTGAGCGCCTTGTAGACGATGGCGCCGACCACCGCGCCCGACACCGTCTCGACACCGCCGAGCAGCACCATGACCAGCGCATCGACCGACAGCGAGATGCCCATATTGTCGGGGAACACGCTGCCCTTGAGATAGGCGAACAGCGCGCCGGCAAGGCCGGCGACCGTGCCCGCGATCACGAAGGCGGTCCACTGGATGCGCTTGCCGTCGATGCCGATGGCTTCGCTGCGCAGCGGCGAATCGCGCGTCGCGCGCAGCGCAAAGCCGAACGGCGAGAACACGATGATGCGGAGGGTCACCACCGCGAGCGCAGCGATGCCGAGCGACAGCCAGTAGAAATGCGACGGGCTCGCCGCCCATTTTTCCGGCCAGACCCCGAGGATGCCGTTGTCGCCGCCGGTGACCGATACCCACTGGAACGCGATCGACCAGACGATCTGGGCAAAGGCCAGGGTCAGCATCGCGAAATAGACCCCGGCGAGCTGCACCGCGAAGAAGCCGAACACGGCCGCACCCAAGAGCCCGAGCAGCGGTCCGAGCAGCAGGCAGGCGATCATCGGCAGGCCGGCCATCTTGGCAAGCAGCGCCACGCCGTAGGCGCCGAGCCCGAAATAGGCCGCATGGCCGAACGAGGCGAGCCCGCCGACCGACATCAGGAAATGCAGGCTGACCGCGAAGATCACGAAGATCGCGATCTCCGAGCCGACCGTGAGCAGGTAATTGCCGGCGACGAACGGCAGCGCGGCGGCGAGCACGAGCACCGCAATCGCGGCGAACCGCTCGTTCATCGTCAGCGGCCGCCACGGATTGACGGTGAGACCAGGCGTGCGCCGTGCCGGCGCCTCCGGCTTGCCGAACAGCCCCCACGGCCGGACGATCAGCACCACCGCCATCACCAGGAACACCAGGATGATGGAGATCTTCGGGAAGATCAGGATGCCGAAGGCGTTGAGCTCCGAGACCAGCACCGCCGCGACGAAGGCGCCGATGATGCTGCCGAGGCCGCCGATCACGACCACGACGAAGACCTCGACGATGACGCGCAAATCCATCGCGTGATTGACCGCATCGCGCGGAATCTGCAGCGCGCCGCCGAGCGCGGCGAGGAAGACGCCGAGCGCGAACACGCTGGTGAACAGCCATTTCTGATTGACGCCGAGCGCCGCGACCATGTCGCGGTCCTGCGTCGCCGCGCGCACCAGCACACCCCAGCGGGTGCGCTGGAACAACAGCCAGAGCACGCCGAGCACGACCGGCCCGAGCACGATCAGGAACAGGTCGTAGCTCGGTATATTCTGGCCGAAGAAATCGATCGCGCCCTTGAAGCCGGGCGCGCGGCGGCCGACCAGATCGTCCGGCCCCCAGATCAGCACCACGAGATCCTCGACCATCAGCGTCAGGCCGAAGGTGGCGAGCAACTGGAACAGCTCCGGCGAATGATAGATCCGGCGCAGCAGCACCATCTCGACCAGCACGCCGATCGCAGCAACCGCCAGCGCCGCGACGACGATGCTGCCCCAGAAGCCGAGCGCGCCGGAAAAGCGCTCGGTCAGCGTGAAGGCGACATAAGCGCCGAGCATGTAGAACGCGCCATGTGCGAAATTCACGATCCGCGTCACGCCGAAGATGATCGACAGACCCGAAGCGACCAGGAACAGCGACGCCGCGCTGGCAAGACCGGTCAGGAACTGGACGACATAGAAGGCCATGGGCGGTCCGCGTTGGAGTTTCCGTTCACCTCGCCCCGCCTGCGGGGAGAGGTCGAATTCAAGCGCCAGCTTGAATTCGGGTGAGGGGGACTCTCCGCGCGCTCGTTCGCGGAAATAGCCCCTCACCCCACCCCTCTCCCCGTAAGAACGGGGAGAGGGAGAAGTTCAAGCCTCTCCCCGCAAGAGCGGCAAGAGCGGGGCGAGGGAGAAGACAGTTCAATCCTTCGGCCGCAGCTTCTCGATCTCGGCATCGCTGGGCAGATAGTCCGAGCCCTTGCGATAGGCGGTGTCGACCATGATGCCCTTGCCGTCCTTCAGCGCGGTCTTGCCGGTGAAGGCGCCCAGCGTCGACTGGTGGTCGATCTTGCGGAAGGTGATCTCGCCGAACGGCGAGGGCGTCGAGATGCCTTCCGCCGCCGCGATCAGCTTCTCCGGATCGCTCGAGCCGGCCTTGGCGAGGATCGCCGCCGCCGCCTTGATGGTCTGGTAGCCGACGATCGAGCCGAGCCGCGGATAGTCGTTGTACTTGGCCTGGTAGGCCTTCAGGAATGCGTCATGCTCCGGCGTCTTGATCGCGTACCAGGGATAGCCGGTGACGATCCAGCCCTCCGGCGTCTCGTCCTTGAGCGGATCGAGATATTCCGGCTCGCCGGTCAGGAAGCTCACCACCGTGCGGCCCTTGAACAGGCCGCGGGTGTTGCCCTCGCGCACGAGCTTGACGAGGTCGGCGCCGAAGGTGACGTTGAGGATCGCTTCCGGGTTCGCCGCCGCAACCGCCTGCACCACCGGGCCGGCGTCGATCTTGCCCTGCGGCGGCCACTGCTCGTCGACCCACTGGATGTCGGGCCGCTTCGCCGACATCAGCTTCTTGAACACCGCGACCGCCGACTGGCCGTATTCATAGTTCGGCGCGATCGTCGCCCAGCGTTTTGCAGGCAGCTTCGCCGCCTCCTCCACCAGCATCGCGGCCTGCATGTAGTTCGACGGACGCAGGCGGAACGTGTAGCGGTTGCCCTTCGACCACGTGATGGCGTCGGTCAAAGGTTCGGCCGCAAGGAAGAACACCTTCTTCTGGTTGGCGAAGTCGGAAACGGCGAGGCCGATATTGGAGAGGAACGTGCCCGTGAGCATCGCGACGTTCTCGCTCGACACCAGCTCGTTGGCCGCGGTCTGCGCATCCGCCGGCTTGCCGCCGTCGTCCTTGGAAATGACCACGAGCTTCTTGCCGCCGATGCCGCCCGCCGCATTGATCTCCTCCACCGCGAGCTGCCAGCCCTTGCGATAGGGCTCGGTGAACGCCGGCAGCAGCGAGTAACTGTTGATCTCGCCGATCTTGATTTCGCTCTGCGCCATGGCCTGCGTTGTGATGGCACTCGTCGCCATGGTCGCGACCGCGATCGCCAATCCCGCCCCTACGAAATAACCACGCATCCCGTCCTCCAGTTTTTCTTCAAAGAGATTATCGCAATCCGTCTTCGCCCTTGATCTCGCCGACCGTCAACCCGCCGACGCGCGGCAGCGGTCGCCCGCTGTCGGTTACCGCGACCGCGACCATGATCTCGTTGGCCCGCGGCGCGTCGTTGATCTGCACCTCCATGCCGTCGAAATGGCTGCGCACGAAAGCCGCGTCCTTGTGCCCGAGCGGAATATCCAGCGTGGTGCCGGGGCCCGAGCGCTTCTTCGACGACGGGATCAGCGCCGCGCCCTTCGACAGCACCTTGCGCACCGGCGCGCCCATCTTCGGATGCAGGATCGCCGCCGCATGCTCGAGCTCGCCATTCTCACCGACGGCGGCGGCCTTGCCGTAGCTGTGCGCCTTGGCGCCGTCGATGCCGAGCGCGGCGACGGCCCGCTTCGAGAGCAGTTCGCCGAGTTCCTCGCCGATCGCGATCAGCGGCGACAGATCCTCGACATAGCGGCCGGCAAAGGGGTTCTCGATCACGGCGATGGCGGCGGCACGCCTTGTCGGCGGTGCGATGGTCTTGCCCATCTCCAGATGGGTCTCCTCGACCACGGTGACGATCTTGCGAATGACGGCGCTCATCTTGCCTCGCTTCCAGTCATGCCCGCAGCATGTGTTCTATCGTTTGTCCCTGAAACGCGTGCGACGCCCCAATCCCAGTTGCACCGACAAGCCGCGTTTCGCCCAGTAGACGCAATGCCGCGCCCTCGATCAATCCCGACATCAGGAGGTCGCGCGCCCGCGTCGCCCCCACCTCGAGCGCCTGCTCAACCTCGTGTTCCGCCAGCCGCCCGACATCGCGGGTCACCAGCCGCGCGCCGAGGTCGCTGTCGGGCTGCAGCTCGTTCGCCGCAACGCGCAGGATCGCGGGATGATTGGGCAGATCGACCGCATTGGCGATCACCGTCGCCGCGGCATCCGCCTGCGACGCCGTCCGCGCCAGCACGGTGACGGCATCGGCGATACCGAGCGAAAAGCTGCGGCCGTGCCGGCCGCTGGTCGCGATGCCGCGGACCGGCGTCTCGGCATCGACCGTAATGGTGCGCATCACGCCGTGGCGGTCCGGCCGGTCCATCAGGCCGACGGTGAATTGTTCGCCGTCGCCGAGATGCAGGGTAATGTCGCCGCCGTTGTTGACATAGGCACGGTCGAGCGGCGCGGCCTCAAGCATCGTGCCCAAAACTTCCTCGGCGACCGAGCCCGCGACCGCTGCCATCGGCGTGATGAAGCAATCGGCGGCAAACGGCGCGACTGCCGCATGCATCCGCCGCGCGACCACGCCTCTCAACACGCAACGGTGCGGATCGGCTGCACTGCGCAGCTCGGTGAGTTCCGCGCATAGCTCGTCGAGCAAACCGGTGAAGCGCTCGGCCGCCGCTCGATAGGCGGCGCTGACGTCGTCGTCCCTGCCCTTCGCCTCGATGACCAGATCAATCGGACCGTCCTGCAAATGCAGCCGCTTGCCGTCAGGAAGAAGCGCGATTTGCGGAAGCCTAGTCATGCGCGCCGCCCGGGCATCGGCCGGACCTCAGCGCTGTCCCGCAGTGACGACAGCGGCCGGACATAGTCCATGTGGCCGCCCAGCGCCGCATAATCGGACCTGCGCATCGTGAATTCAATCGGCGCCACCAGTGCCGGGGTCGGCACATAGCCGAAGGCACCGGCCGGCATCTGCGTGACATCGACCATGTAGGTGATGCCGCCGCCGGGCCAGACATAAACCGGCGCGCCGCCGCTGGTCACCCGCGTCAGCGCGTCCTTCACCGAGCGCGTCAGCCGCACCGGATTATCGGTGACGCCGGCGCGCAGCGATCCGCCCGCGCCGCCCATGAACAGCACGGTGCACAGCGCCGGCTCGCAATTCTCCTGAATGCGCTCGACCGAAAATTTGAGGTCCGCCGGCATCTCGGTCTCGACCGGCTTCAGCGCCTCGTCGAGCACGTAATAGGACGCATGCTCGCCGGTGGTCGAGACCATCAGCATGGTGAGCCCGGGCCGCGCCTCCTTCGCATTGAAGGGGCCGAGGATCGACAGCGGATCGGAGATGTTGGTGCCGCCCCATCCGGTGCCGGGATCGGCGACCTGGAAATAGCGGCCCGGCGTCGAGCGCCGCCCCTTCATCTTGATCCCGGTGTCGGCGATGTCGAGCAGCTTGCCGGCCTGGTGCTCGCTGAGCACGCCGGTGATGTGATCGTCGACCACCACGACCTCATCGACCTTGCCGTGCCATTGCTTGGCGAACATGCCGATCGTCGCCGAGCCACAGCCGACCCGCATGCGCTCTTCTGCCACACCATTGACGATCGGCGGCCTGCCGGCCTGCACCACGACGGTGGCGCCGCCGTCGATGGTCAACTCGACCGCCTTGCAGTTGGAGAGATCCATCAGCGTGTCGCAGGTGACGCGGCCTTCCTTCTTGGAGCCGCCGGTCAAATGATGCACCCCGCCGAGCGAGAGCATCTGCGAGCCATATTCGCTGGTCGTGACATGGCCGACCGCCTCACCGTCCGAGCGCACGGTCGCGGTTTCCGGGCCGAGGTAGCGGTCGGTGTCGATCTTCACCTTGACGCCGCAATAGGAGAAAATGCCTTCGGTCACCACGGTGACCATGTCGACGCCGTCGACCTCCGACGACACGATGAAGGGCGCCGGCTTGTAATCCGGATAGGTTGTTCCTGCGCCGATCGCGGTGACGAACAGTTCGGGCTGGCGGACGATCTTGCCGTCCCAGTCGCCGCTCACCTGGAACGGAACCAGCTTGCCGCCATGCGACACGGTGCGCTCCAGCACGACGTGCGGATCGACACGCACCAGCGTGCCGTCATGATTGGCATAGCGGTCGCAGGCGCCGGCCGCGCCCGGCTTGATGTAACACATCACCGGACAGGCATCGCAGCGGATCTTGTCGCCGGCGGCGACGGTCATTGTGTCAGCCATCGTGACCAAGCCTGGACTTGTGGCGGCGGTCGATCATACTGCGCTTCCGCCTCCCATGCATATCGTTCGTATACGAATGATCCTGCGCGCGAGCCCGGGAGCTGTCAAGCGGCCTTTGCAATCAAACCCTGCCCTTCGCTTGCGCACCCTGTTCATAAAGCGGGCACGCGCTGCAGCGCGGCATGCCGCCGCTTGCACGTTTGTATACAAACGTTATCCTCGTCGGCGGTCCGACGCTGGCGTTGCAGCGCAAAACATCAGGGAGAACCGGGGCAATGCGCCTGACCGTGAACGGCAGGAATCATGATGTCGACGCCGCTCCCGACACCGCATTGCTTTACGTGCTGCGCAACGACCTCGAATTGAACGGACCGAAATACGGCTGCGGGCTCGGCGAGTGCGGCGCCTGCGCGGTGCTGATCGACGGCGTCGCTGCGCGTGCCTGCGTGATTCCGATCGAAGGCTGTGCGGACCGCAACATCGTCACGCTCGAAGGCCTCGGCAGCCGCGAGCATCCCGATCCGGTGCAGGATGCCTTCATCCACGAGCAGGCCGCGCAGTGCGGCTATTGCCTCAACGGCATGATTATCACCACCAAGGCCTTGCTGATGCGCAATCCCAATCCGTCCGAGCATGAGGTGCTGGAGGCGTTGCGCTACAATCTCTGCCGTTGCGGCGCGCATATCGAGATCATCCGCGCGGCGATGCGCGCGGCCGGTCACGCCCTTGAGGCGCGCGATTGATGGTGGACGCACGGGCTCCTGAGCAACGCCAGCGCGGCTCGCTGTCGGTCGTCCGCCCTGCGGTGCTGGGCGCCGAAGATGAGTTCGAGACCTTCATCACCATCACGGCCGACGGCACGGTCAATGCCTATAACGGCCATGTCGATCTCGGCACCGGCATCCGCACCGCGCTCGGTCAGATCGTTGCCGAAGAGCTCGACGTCTCCTTTGCCCGCGTCGTCGTGATCCTCGGCGACACCGCCGTGGTGCCGAACCAGGGCCCGACGATCGCAAGCGAAACCATCCAGATCACCGCCGTTCCCCTGCGCAAGGCCGCCGCGCAAGCGCGGCATTTTTTGCTCGCGCGGGCCGCCGAACGATTGGAGCTAGCTGTCGACGAGCTCACGATCGAGGACGGGCTGATCCGCGGCCACGACAACCGCAGCGTCAGCTATGGCGAGCTGATCGCGGACGAGATCATCCGGCTCGATCTTGCCGATGAGGTTCCGGTCAAGGCCGTGAGCGCCTATTCGGTGGTCGGCAAGTCGATACTGCGCGTCGATGTGCCGGCGAAGGCGACCGGCGAGCTCGTCTATGTCCACGATGTGCGCGTGCCCGGTATGCTGCATGGCCGCGTGGTCCGCCCGCCTTACGCCGGCGTCGATGCCGGCCCGTTCGTCGGCACCAGCCTGATTGCGGTCGATGAAGCCTCGGTGCGCGATATTCCAGGCCTCGTCGCGGTGGTGCGGATCGGCGATTTCGTCGGCGTCGTTGCTGAGCGCGAGGAGAATGCGACCAAGGCTGCCGCGCAGCTCACGGTGAGCTGGAAGCCCGGACCGGCACTGACCAATCTTGCCGACGTGGAGAAGGCGCTGCGCGCCAATCCCTCGACGCCGCGCCAGCTGATCGACAAGGGCGACGTCGACGCCGCGATCAAGGCGGCCGCCAAGCCGATGCAGCGGACCTATCTCTGGCCCTACCAGATGCACGGCTCGATCGGGCCATCATGCGCGGTTGCCGATTACAGCGAGGGCGCGATCCGGGTCTGGTCCGGCACGCAGAACCCGCACATCCTGCGCGGCGACCTGGCGCTGCTGATCCAGCGGCCGGAGTCCGAGATCGACGTGATCCGGATGGAGGTCGCCGGCTGCTACGGCCGCAACTGCGCCGACGATGTCTCTGCCGATGCATTGCTGCTGTCGCGCGCGGTCGGCCGCCCGGTGCGCGTGCAGCTCACCCGCGAGCAGGAGCATGCCTGGGAGCCGAAGGGCACCGCGCAGCTGATGGACGTCAATGGCGGGCTCAACGCCGACGGCAGCGTCGCCGCTTACGATTTTGCCACGCGCTATCCCTCGAACGGCGCGCCGACATTGGCACTGCTGCTCACCGGGCGGATCGCGCCTGAAGCCGCGGTGTTCGAGATGGGCGACCGCACCGCGATCCCGCCCTACGACTACGAGAACATGCGCGTGATCGCCAACGACATGCCGCCGATCGTGCGCGCGTCATGGTTTCGCGGCGTCTCGGCGCTGCCGAACACCTTTGCGCATGAATCCTACATCGACGAGCTTGCGGCGGAGGCGAAGGTCGATCCGATCGAGTACCGGCTGCGCTATCTGAAGGATAAGCGCGCGATCGATCTCGTCAATGCCGTTGCCGAGCGCGCCGGCTGGACGCCGCGCCCGGTGTGGAAAGAGCCCGAGGCGGACGGCGACATCGTGCGCGGCCGCGGCTTTGCCTATGCGCTCTACGTGCACAGCAAGTTTCCCGGTTACGGCGCGGCGTGGTCGGCATGGATCGCCGACGTCGCTGTCAACAAGGCGACCGGCGATGTCAGCGTGACCCGCGTCGTCGCCGGCCAGGATTCCGGATTGATGATCAATCCGGAGGGCGTGCGGCACCAGATCGAAGGCAACGTCATCCAGTCGACCAGCCGCGCGCTGATGGAGGAGGTCTCCTTCGAGCGCGGCGCGGTGGCGGCGCGGGAATGGGGCGCCTACCCCATCATCAAGTTTCCTGAGCTGCCGAAGATCGATGTGTTGATGCTGCCGCGGCAGGATCAACCGCCGCTCGGCGTCGGCGAGTCCGCCTCGGTGCCGAGCGCCGCCGCGATCGCCAATGCGATCTACGACGCGACCGGCGTCCGCTTCCGCGAATTGCCCTTCACACCGGAACGCATCCTGAAGGGATTGCGCGGCGAGCAACCGGTCGCGCCCGCCCCGCTCCCGCCGCCTGCGCAGACGGCAGACCTCAACAGATGGCAGAATCCCTTTGCAAAGCGCGGCGGCGTGCTCGCCGGCATTGCCGCACTCTGCGCAGCGGCGATCGGCATCGGCGCGGCCGTGCTGCCGTGGCGCGCGATCGCGCCGATCGCCCGGCCCGACGCGTCGGTGTATTCCGCCGCGACGATCGCCCGTGGCAAGGAGCTTGCAGCGCTCGGCGCCTGCGCCGTCTGCCATACGTCGGAGCATGGCGCTTCGAACGCCGGCGGCCGGCCGCTGGAGACGCCATTCGGCACCATCTACACCACCAACATCACGCCCGATGTCGACACCGGCATCGGCACCTGGTCCTATCCGGCGTTCGAGCGCGCGATGCGCGAGGGCATCCATCGCGACGGGCGCCATCTCTATCCAGCGTTCCCGTACACGCATTTCGCCAGGACCAGTGATGCCGACCTGCAGGCGCTCTATGCCTATCTGATGGCGCGGCTGCCGGTGCGCGCCGAAGCACCGAGCAATACGCTGGCCTTTCCGTTCAACCTGCGGCCGCTGCTCGCCGGATGGAATGCGCTGTTCCATCGGCCCAACACGTTCCAAGGTGATCCCACTAAATCGGAAGTGTGGAATCGCGGCGCCTATCTGATCGAGGGGCTCGGTCATTGCAGCGCCTGCCACTCGCCGCGCAATGCGCTCGGCGCCGAACGGCAGCGCGCCTATCTCGCCGGCGGCTTCGCCGAGGGCTGGGAGGCGCCGGCGCTGACGTCGCTGTCGAAGGCGCCGATCCCCTGGAGCGAGGACGAGCTTTACGCCTATTTGCGCACCGGCGAGTCCCGCCTGCACGGCGTCGCCGCGGGACCGATGGCGCCGGTCGTGCAGGAGCTCGCCGCGCTGGCCGACCAGGACATTCGCGCGATGGCGGTCTACCTCGCCTCGTTCAACCAGGGCACCGATCGGCCGGCCCACGATGCCATTGCCGCGAAGCTCGAAGCCGGCACCGTCGTCACCACCGCCGCCTCGGCGGGGGCGCGGATCTATCAAGGCGCCTGCGCGGTCTGCCATGAGGTCGGCGGCCCGCCGCTGTTCGGCAGCCGGCCGTCGCTGGCGCTGAACAGCAATTTGCACAGCGACGCGCCCGACAATCTGATCCAGGTGATCCTGCACGGCATCGCCAAGCCGGCCGTGACCGATCTGGGCTACATGCCGGCGTTCAAGGACAGCATGAGCGACGGCCAGGTCGCCGAGCTCGTCACCTTCCTGCGGCGGCAATTTGCCCCTGACAAGCCGGCCTGGGCCGACGTCACCGCCACCGTCGGCCGTATACGGCAGACCATAGCGCGCTGACCTGCCATGTTCCGCCCGATACCCACTGGGCGGGCGGCGCCCGGCAGGCTAAGGTTCCCGCATGACCGTGACAGATATCGCGACCCGGACCTACAACCACGGCTGGCGGCTCGACCCGATCGTGCGCAGCCTGCTGGACACCGATTTCTACAAGCTGTTGATGCAGCAGATGATCCGGGAATGCTATCCGGACACCCGCACGACCTTTTCGGTGATCAACCGCTCGACCCATATCCGGCTCGCCGAGGTCATCGACGAGGCCGAGCTGCGCGCCCAGCTCGACCACGCCCGCACCATCCGCTTCACCAAGAAGGAGCTGATCTGGCTCGCCGGTAACACGTTCTACGGCAAGACCCAGATGTTCTCGCCCGACTTCATCAACTGGCTCTCGAACTTCCGGCTGCCCGAATACGAGCTGCACAAGGTCGACGGCCAGTATGAGCTGCATTTCCACGGGCCGTGGACCCACACCACGATGTGGGAGATCCCGGCGCTCGCGATCCTCAACGAGCTGCGCTCGCGCGCGGCGACCAAGACCTACGGCCGCTTCGCGCTCGACGTGCTCTATGCGCGCGCCAAGGCCAAGCTGTGGGCCAAGGTCGAGCGGCTGCGCAAGCTGGACGGCTTGCGGCTGTCCGATTTCGGCACACGCCGCCGCCACGGCTTCCTCTGGCAGCGCTGGTGCGTCGAGGCGGTGAAGGAAGGCCTCGGCCCCTCCTTCACCGGAACGTCGAATGTGCTGCTCGCGATGGACAACGACCTCGAGGCGATCGGCACTAACGCACATGAGCTGCCGATGGTCGCGGCCGCGCTCGCCAATGACGACGAGGCGCTGCGCTGGGCGCCCTATCGCATCCTCGACCAATGGCGCCACACCTATGGCGGCAACCTGCTGATCGCGCTGCCCGATGCCTTCGGGACAAAACCGTTCCTGCGCGACGCGCCCGATTGGGTCGCCGACTGGACCGGCTTTCGTCCCGACAGCGCGCCGCCGATCACGGCCGGCGAAGAGATCATCAAATGGTGGAAGCAGAAGGGCCGCGATCCCAAGGAGAAGCTGCTGGTGTTCTCCGACGCGATGGATGTCGGCTCGATCGAGGAGACGTTCCACCATTTCAAGGGACGCGTGCGCGTCAGCTTCGGCTGGGGCACCAATCTCACCAACGATTTCGTCGGCTGCGCACCCGACGGCACCGCCGAGCTCGACCCGATCTCGATCGTCTGCAAGGTGACGTCGGTCGACGGACGCCCGGCCGTCAAGCTCTCCGACAATCCGGAGAAGGCGACCGGCATCCCCTCCGAGGTCGAGCGCTATCTGCGCGTGTTCGGCAATGTCGGCCGTGTTCGCACCGCAGTTCACGTCTAACAAAGCGTTTTCAAGCGAAGTGGACACCGGTTCGCGTGAAGAAAACGCGTCAAACAAAGGACTCCTCGCCAACCCACCACTCCCATCGACTGACCTGACGAGTTTCGCATGCCCGCACCCAAGCCGCCTGCCTTCGAAACCCTGAGCCTGCACGCCGGCCAGCGCCCCGATCCCACAACCGGCGCGCGCGCGGTTCCGATCTATCAGACCACGTCCTACGTGTTCCAGGATGCCGATCATGCCGCGGCGCTGTTCAATCTGGAGCGCGCCGGCCACATCTACACCCGCATCTCGAACCCGACGACATCAGTGCTGGAGGAGCGGATCGCCGCGCTTGAATGCGGCGTCGGCGCGATCTGCACCGCCAGCGGCATGGCCGCGATGCATCTTGCGATCGCGACCCTGCTCAATGCCGGCGACCACATCGTCGCCTCCGCCTCGCTCTATGGCGGCACCATCAATCTGCTGGCGCACACGCTGCCGCGGTTCGGCATCACCACGACGTTCGTGAAGCCGCGTGCGCTCGACGAATTCCGTGCCGCGATCAAGCCGAACACCCGCCTCGTGATCGGCGAGACCATCGGCAATCCCGGCCTCGAAGTACTCGATATCCCCGCGGTGGCTCAAATCGCGCATGACGCGAAGATTCCGCTGCTGATCGACAACACCTTCGCGACGCCCTATCTCAGCCAGCCGATCGAGCTCGGCGCCGACATCGCGATGAACTCGGCGACCAAGTGGATGGGCGGCCACGGCATCGCGATCGGCGGCGTCATCGTCGATGGCGGGCGGTTCGACTGGCGCGCCTCCGGTAAATTCCCGCAGCTCACCGAGCCCTATGCCGGCTATCACGGCATCGTCTTCGACGAGCAGTTCGGCAAGGCCGCCTTCATCATGCGCGCCCGCACCGAGGGCCTGCGCGATTTCGGCGCCTGCCTGTCGCCGACCAACGCGTTCCAGCTCTTGCAGGGCATCGAGACGCTCGGCGTCCGCATGGATCGCCATGTCAGCAACACCCATGCGGTGCTGGACGCCCTCGCCGCGAACAAGGCGGTCGACTGGGTGCTGCATCCCTCGCTGGAAACGCATCCGGATTACGCGCTCGCCAAGAAGCTGTTGCCGCGCGGCGCCGGCTCGATCGTCAGCTTCGGCATCAAGGGCGGCCGCGCCGCCGGCAAGAAGTTCATCGAGTCCTTGAAGCTGATCAGCCATCTCGCCAATGTCGGCGACGCCAAGACGCTGGTGATCCATCCCGCCAGCACCACGCACCAGCAGATGGATGCCGAGCAGCTCAAGGCCGCCGGCATCGGCGAGGAGCTGGTGCGGCTGTCGGTCGGCATCGAAACCGCGCAGGATATCATCGACGATCTCGGCCAGGCGCTGCGCGCCTCGCAAAGGACTTGAGCACCATGCAGCTTTCCGTGAACGGATCAGACACCTTCATCGCGACCGGCGGCAAGCCGTTCGATCCGTCGCTGCCGGCGGTGGTGATGATCCACGGCGCCGGCTTCGATTCCTCGACCTGGGCGCTGCACAGCCGCTGGTTCGCCCATCATGGCTATTCCGTGCTGGCGCCGGATCTGCCGGGCCACGGCCGCTCCGCCGGCAAGCCGCTCCCGACCATCGCCGAGATGGCCGACTGGATCGCGGCGCTGATCACGGCAGCCGGCGCGTCGAAAGCGCGGCTGATCGGCCATTCGATGGGCTCGCTGATCGCGATCGAGACCTCGGCGCGGCATCCCGACAAGGTCTCCGGCCTCGCGCTGATCGGCACCGCCGCGACCATGACGGTTGGCCCCGATCTCCTGAAGGCCGCCGAAGCCAATGACGTCGCGGCGATCGACATGGTCTCGATCTGGGGCCTCGGCTTCAAGGCCGAGCTCGGCGGCAGCCTCGCGCCCGGCCTGTGGATGCACCAGGGCGCGCAGCGGGTGCTGCAGGAGGCGAAGCCGGGCGTGCTGTACAACGACCTCAACGCCTGCAACGCCTACCAGAACGCGCTCACGGCGGCGGCCGCGGTCAAGGTGCCCGCGACCTTCATCCTCGGCGAGCGCGACATGATGACCCCCGCCAAGGCCGGCAAGACGCTCGCCGCCGCGACGCCGAATGCGCGCACCGTGGTGCTGCCAGGTGCCGGCCACATGATGATGGTCGAGCAGCCCGACGAGCTGCTGGCGGCGCTGCAATAGCGCTACCGCGAACTCCACTTCCCTTCTCCCCTCGCGGGAGAAGGTGGCGCGGGCGCAGTCCGCGACGGATGAGACGTCCGCGTCCGCGGATGCAGCCCCCTCGGCCGGCTCCGGTGCTTTCCGTTCGAAGTGCCCTTTGCCGCCCCCACCCCAAAATATCGAAAACAACCCCATGCAAAGGAGCAGGGCGGCCGCCGGCGCGTCGGACAAGCAACTTGACATGTCGGGCAACTCAGCGATATCTTCTATTATTCCGAAATTTCGCCACCGCTGCAACAGCGTACGCGTCCGCCGCAATTGCGGCCGAAAACTCTCACCACCATGCCATTGCAAGGCGACGTGGCGGGTGTAAGCCCCCGATCCGTATCTATGACCAATGGCGGGTCGTATTCCCGTGGACCGACGCGGGTCCGAAGGACGTGGAGATCATCGACTATCACTAGACTAGCCAGGACTCATAAATCGAGACGGGGTCGGAACACGCGCGCTGGACGTCTGCTATGGCCCTGACAGGAGCGCGAAAGCGGACATTGCCGTAAGTCCGAGAGGGGCCCAATAGGCGACCTCGCGGTATCTCGGAGATTCTCATGATCGTGAGCTGTCGATTACCGCTGTAGCGTCTTGCAAGGCGGCCGGCTTGGCACTTCTGTTTGCCCTTGTGCGACAATAAAGCCTCTTCAATTTACGATTGTTCCCCGTAGACGGTGCTAGTTCATCGGGTTATCGTCACATCAGCCGCCGCCCGCTTCGTTTGCAGTTCTTTGCTCCAAGAAAATGGAGGCGCCGAATGGAAGTCGACCATCCTGCCGGAGCATGGTCACGCCTTCCGATATCGAGCATCGAGGACCTCAGCGATGCGGTACGCGGGGCTGGCCTCGAAGCCACGCAAATGTCTACCGGGCGCCTGTCGGGAGTTCTTGCGTTCAGCGAAGTTGATGGAATTGTCTGCAGCAGTGGATCGATCGAGGGGCGGGTCTCGCTGTTCGGGCCGCTGTCGAGCAATTGCATCACCACCGGCGTTGCCATTCGGATCGGAAGCGGCGCGCGTCACTGGCTCAACGAAATCGAAGCAGGCAGTGTCGGCGTTTTCCTGCCGGGCGACGAACACGACGCGCTCTACACGCCCGGATCGCTCTATGCAGCCGTGACCTTGTCCGCAGAGAAGCTGGAGCATGAGGCCGCCGCGGAAGAGCTTGTCCTCGACCGGCACAGTTTGGGTGGATCTGGCATCCACGCACGTTGCATGGCTCCGGAAGTCCTGGCGGATTTGCGGCACGCTTTCGAAACCGTTCACGGCAGCTCCGATGGCTTCGGCCCTTCAGGCCTTACTAAACATTTGTTGACGACGTTGATTGCGCATCTCGCGCGTCCCCCGCGCCGGGAAAACAGGGGGCGGCATCCCGATTTGCATGGTAAGATCGTCGAGCGGGCGCGGACCTACATTTACGACCACCTCTCCGAGCCCATTTCCATCGATGAACTCGCGGCCGCCGCATACGCGTCGCGACGTACGTTGTTTCGCGCCTTTTCGGATATTCTCGACGACACCCCTCAAAACTACGTTCGGAGGCTGCGCCTCCATCGCATCCGGCATGACCTCGCAAGCGATGCCGAGAAAGCCTGTACAATTGCACTCGTTGCCAATCAGTGGGGCATAGGCGATCTGGGGCGGATGTCCGGCTGGTATCGCGAACTTTTTGGAGAACGGCCGCGCGACACGGTTGCAGGCTCGCGGATAGCTTCCGGAAAATTGGCACAAACCACGTAGAAATCATCCGCCACGCCCCTATCCTTACCGACAAAGTCGGTCCAGGAGCCAGGATTTGTCGGCCGTCGCTCTCGAAACGTGGCATCGCTTCGACATTGCCCGAGTGGACGATCTCAGGAACGCCGTGTTCGATGCCGGGCTTGACGCCGTCCAGATGCCGGGCGCTGGCGTCCGCGGCAGCCTCGCGTTTGCGGCCCGGGATGGCATTATGTTCAGCAGCGGGCTGATCCAGGGCAATGCCGCGATCTGCGGCCCGCTTTCGAAAGACGCGATTACGGTCGGAGTGGGCCTCGAGATGGGTCCGGGCTCGCTTCTGTGGCTCAACCCGGTGATTGCGGGGAATGTCGTGGTCGTGCTGCCCGGCGACGAATGCGACGTCCTGTTGAGGGGCAATTCGCTCTACGTGACCGCAACCCTCACGGTAAAACAACTGAAAAAGGAGGTCGAACAGGAGAGACTCGCTCTCCGTCGCAACCTGACGAGCAGAACCGGGCTTCACATTGAACCGCTACCGCGTGATGCATTGATCTCGCTGAGGGAGCAGGTCGTAACCGTTCATACACCCGGCGACACTCGGGACAAGAGACTTGGAATTGGGAGGCGAATGCTGCGCACTCTCGTCTGTCACTACGCACAACTGCCCGATATCGGGGACGGCCGCATGCGGCCCGTTGGGCAGGCGCTGATCGTTCACGAAGCCCGTGACTATATCAGGCGGCACCTGACCTCGACGATCTCGGTTGATGACATCGCACGTGCCGCACAAACGTCGCCGCGTACCTTGTTTCGCGCGTTCTCAGAAATCCTGGGAGATACGCCCCGCGATTACATTCGTCGACTACGGTTGCACCGGATCAGGCGCGAATTGCTCTCGAACAGAACGACGACGGTGTCGCTTGCTGCGCAAAATTGGGGAATGGCCGGAGACCTCGGGCGACTGTCCAAGAACTATCGGGAATTGTTTGGAGAATTTCCGAGTTCCACGCTTGCGTCCGCTCGTGCGCTGCAGCGCAACGACACACTGGCGTGAGTGACGTGAGTGAGATGGCACGAACTACGTAGATGATTGGCACGAACTACGTAGACCGTTGCCTATCGTGAGCTAGCCTTCTCGCGACACTATCAACTCGCTCACCGTGCGGATAAGCCGGAAATCGGCGATTGTGGAGGATACGAGATGCTGAAACGTTTTGCAGTCGCGCCTGTCGTCCTGTCGACGTTCGTTGGACTCGTCGGATCGATGCCATCGGTTCAAGCGCAACAGGCCGACGCACCTCCCTTGGTCAAGCAGCTTAACAACGGAAACTGGCTTCCGCAGAAGGAAGCCGAAGACCTTCGGGACGAGTTGTTCTATCAGCGCGCCGTCCATTCCTACATGACGATGCTTCCCGTCTTGAACACCATCGGCATGCGCGATGGATCGGAGGCCGTGTTTGGGAAGGGCTATAACATCCTGCCGATCTGGAAGGACCGGATGGACGCGCGCACTTGGGTGCCGACCCCCAACGCCGACGTGATCTATTCCATGAGCTATCTGGATCTGAAGGAGACCGGTCCGCTCGTCGTGGCGGCCCCGGCGAACGTGATCGGCATGTTTACCGATTTCTTCCAGCGCACGATCACCGATGTCGGCCTGATCGGACCGGATCGCGCACGCGGCGGGCTCTATCTGCTGCTCCCGCCGGACTACGAAGGGGAAATTCCGCAGGGCTACTTCGCATTCAAGTCGCGTACCTACAATGTCCTGCTCTTCTTCCGGACCGTCATGAAGAAGGGCGAGAGCGCGCCCGATCCGAAGGCGGCCGTAGCCGCAGCCGAGCAGACGCGGGTCTATCCACTCTGGACTCCAGAGAAGGACGTCAAGCCGATGCAGTTTCCGAACGCGAGCGGCAAGCGGATCGATATGATGTATCCGGTCGACAACAAGTTCTGGAGCAAGCTCAAGGCATTCATCGATCATGAGCCGGCTTCCGCCATCGACCCCGAACTGCGCGGTGTGCTGGCGTCGATCGGTATAGTCAAGGGCCAGCCATTCAATCCAAGTCAGAAACAGCAGGCGTTGTTGCAGAAAGCGGTCGAGACCGCGCCGAAGATGATCCTGGCGATGCGGCAACTCGGTCGGCCGGACGAGCGCGACAAGTATTACAAGGACCGCCAGTACCTGAACACGTGGGCATCCGGCACTGCCGAATGGCTCCAGGACGGCTATCTCGATGTGAACCAGCGCGCGAGCTACTTCCAGATCGCGTTTTCGACGGCGTCCGCGATGGTCATGCGGACGCTCGACGCCGGATCGAAGTATCCGTTCACCATCCGCGATGCGAACGGCGATTTCCTCAACGGCTCGAATACTTACAAGCTCCACCTGCCGCCGAACCCGCCCGCAAAGCTGTTCTGGGCCGTCACCGCCTACAACATCACGGATGGGACGATGGTCGAGACGCCACAATTGCTGCCGTCGATCAACAGCCTTGGCAAGGTTGCGACCAATAGCGATGGGTCCATTGATGTCTGGTTCGGCCCGACGAAGCCTGCCGAAGCTGCCGATACGAACTTCGTCCAGACGGTCAACGGACGAAACTTCCTCGCCGCAGTGCGTCTTTACGGTACGGGCGTCGAGTTCTTCGACCAGACCTGGAAGCCGGACGACGTCGTGAAGGTGAAGTGATGCGAACCCGCATCCGAACGTGATCCAGCTCAGCCTTTAAACTGAAACGGAGAATGCAATGAAGACCACGATCAATCAATCCGGAGCCAGTCGGCGCGACGCGATCAAGGGCGGCATTGGAGCGGCATCATTGGCCGTGTTGGGGAGCGGCGCCGCCGTTCCTGCTGCGGTCACAAGCGCTGCAGTTGCTGGCTCAATCGCCCCCGCGCAGGCTCAACGCCTGCCCGAGCCAGCGGGGCCGGATGTCACCGAGCCCGCGACTGGCGTCATCATGCAGCCCGACTACGCAAGGACGATTGCGCAGATGGCCTACGTTTGGGGCTGGCCGCTCGTGAACATGATCAACCGGCGCACAGCGATCACGCAGGCTCCGCATCCCGGTCATCTCAACGGCGTGCTGCCCGTTGCGCCGCGCGGCCAGATCGCGATGCTGGCCGATTACATCGAGCCGTCGCAAACCTTCGTCACCTGTCCCAATCAGGACGTGGTCTACGGTCTCGGCTTTTTCTCGCTCGATGAGGAGCCGGTCGTGATCCAGGTGCCAGATTTCGGTGACCGTTTCTGGGTCTACGCGCTGTATGACGCACGCACCGATCAGTTCGGCAAGGTCGGCAAGCCATACGATACCAGACCCGGGTTTTACCTGCTTGCCGGTCCGAACTGGAAGGGCCTCAAGCCGGCCGGCATTACCGAGATCGTCCGCTGCCCGACATCACTCGCCAACGCGATTCCGCGTGTGTTCCAGGATGACACACCCGAGGACAAGAAGGCGGTCCAGTCGGTGGTCAACCAGATCGTCGCTTATCCCCTGAAGGACTTCACCGGCAAGATGAAGACGATCGAATGGGCCAAAGTGCCGGATATCCCTGGGCCGAAGTCGAATGGTGAGGAAACCAAATGGGTGGTGCCGGAAAAGTTCTTCGATGAGTTCGGTCAGGCGCTCGACATTGTCGATCCGCTACCCGGTGAAGAGGCCATGTATGGGCAGTTCCGCCTGCTGCTCGACTCCGCGGCCAAGGATCCGGCGCTCAAGAAGGTGCTGATCGATACCGCGAACGAGACGGAAGAGAAGGTCATCAAGCCCTTCTTCCAGTGGAAGCATAACGGCCGGCCGGCCGGCAACGGCTGGAATCGCTCGACCAATAATGCGCAGTTCGGGATCGACTATTTCAACCGGACCGGAACATCTAAATCGAACATGTTCGACAACAGGCCCACAGAGACGCAGTATTTCTACACCGACAGCGACGCTTCTGGAGGAGAGCTCAACGGCGGCGGCAGCTACGAGATCACGTTTCCGAAGGGCGAAGAGCCGCCAGTCAACGGCTTCTGGTCGCTAACGTTGTACAACGACAAGCACCTCTTCCATCCGAACGACCTGAAGCGCTATTCGCTCGGTACCAAGAACAAGAACCTCAAACGCAACGCCGACGGATCGCTCACACTATATGCGAGCGCGAAGTCGCCAGGCGGAGACAAAGAAGCAAATTGGCTGCCCGCGCCGGGTGGACATTTCTCGCTCTATCTCCGCGCCTATTGGGGTAAGGAGGGCATCCTCAACGAGTCCTGGAAGCCGCCGACTATTCGGAAGGGTACTTAAGGCTGACGCGATCGATGAGGTCTACTATCCGCGGAGACAGACCCCTCACCCCGCTTCGCTGCGCGAAGCGACCCTCTCCCACATCCGCCTTCGCCAAGGCTACGGCGGACATGAGGGGAGAGGGTGCATCACGCCTGACGAGAGCCTCACTGCTTCGCCGGCTTCCTCCCGATCGGATGGATCTCGATCGCGCGCAGGCGGCCGAGGCGGAGCACGTCCATCGACAGGGTCCGGTCGATCCGGCTGTGGTCGAGCGCGCGGATCAGATCGTCGACGCCGTTGATCTCGATGCCGTCGAGCCTGATCACGACGTCGCCCGGCAGCAGCGCGGCGCGCGCGGCCGGGCTGTCCGGCTCGATCTGCATCAAGAGCGCGCCCATCTTGTTCTCGACACCGGCCAGCACCGCGTGGCGCCGCGGCACCGGCGCGGTCTGGCCGGCGACGCCGATATAGGCGCGGCGGACATAGCCATGGCGGATGATCTCCGACAGCACGAACTGCGCGGTGTTGCTGGCGACCGCAAAGCAGATGCCCTGGGCGCCGTTGATGATCGCGGTGTTGATGCCGATCACCTCGCCCTTCGACGACACCAGCGGCCCGCCGGAATTGCCGGGGTTGAGCGCGGCATCGGTCTGGATCACGTCCTCGATGGTGCGCCCGCTCACCGAGCGGATCGAACGTCCGAGCGCCGACACCACGCCGGCGGTGACGGTCGATTCGAAGCCGAGCGGATTGCCGATCGCGACCACGAGCTGGCCGCGCCGCAGCGTCTTGGAGTTGCCGAGCGACGCGTAAGGCAGATCGCGCGCGCCATCGGCCCGCAGCAGCGCGAGATCGGTGTCGGGATCGACGCCGAGCACATGGGCGTCGGTGACGAAGCCCTCGGTGTCGCGCAGCCGGATCTCCTTCGACGATCCGACCACGTGGCTGTTGGTCAGCACGAACCCGTCGGGCGAGATCACGATGCCCGAGCCGAGCCCGCCGCGCTCGCGCGCATTGCGCACTTTCGGCCCGGTTTCGACCCGGACCACGGCGGGCCCGACGCGGTCGGTCACGTCGATCACGGCATTCGAATAGGCATCCAGCAACGCCCGGTCGTTATCCTGGGCAGCATCGGCCGTTCGCGGTGACGGCGTGTCACCGGCGGTATCTGAGGTAAAATCCAGCATGGCGAGAGTCCTTTGGTCTCCTCAGATGGTGACCGGCTCCCCGCGCCGCAAGTGGTTACGCCCTGCACCTGCCCGGATGGCTAGGGCTGCTTCTCTGACGCGCGATTGACTCAGTGTCATTCCGGGGCTCGCGAAGCGAGAACCCGGAATCTCGATGCACGACCTCTGGATTCCCCGATGCGCGATTGCGCATCTGGGGTTCGCGACTTCGTCGCGCCCCGGAATGACGGAATGGACTGTCAAGTCACGGACACAACGCTAGGTCGCCCGCCGCAGCGTGCCGCCGCGCGCCCTGACCGGATCGAGCAGCGACCAGTCGCCCTCCGGCAGCACATGGCCTTTCGGGAACGGCGCGCGCAGCTCGAGGCCGAGCGAGCGCAGCACGCGGTCGTCGCGGTAGTAGCATTGCAGCACCACGCGGACGAGCGTCGCCGCGGCAGCACCGCCACGGCTACGAAACTCCCGCGCCACCGCATCGCGCCCGGCATCGTCGAGCTCGGCGAGCGGCTTGCCCGCGAGATCAGCCAGATGATCCAGCGCCTGCGCGACCAGCGCGGTGTCGCGGCCGAGCGTCGCCAGCATGTCGGCCTGGATCGCGGCATCGTCCGCACCCGGCACCTTGTACTCGTCACTTTCGGGAACGATCATCGCGGCGACGGTGCGCAGATCGGCGCGCTGGGCTGCGGTCAGTTGTTTTGCATCGGACATGGACGGTCTCAGTCGAACAGGTTGGCGAGGCGCTGCTTCATCTGGTCGGCGATGTAGAGCGCAAGGGCCTGGATGGTGGAGGTCGGGTTCACGCCGCCCGAGGTGACGAAGATGCTGCCGTCGACGATGAAGAGGTTCTTCACGTCGTGCGAGCGGCCCCATTCGTTGACCACGGAGCGCGCCGGATCGGTGCCCATCCGCGCGGTGCCGAGCAGATGCCAGCCGCCCCACGGGATCGGATCGTTGATGCAGATGTCGGTGGCGCCGGCGGCCTCGAGAATCTCCCGGCCGCGCGCCAGCCCGTGATCCATCATCTTCCGGCTGTTCGCGCTGATCGTGTAGTCGATCTTCGGCGCCGGGATGCCGTGGCTGTCCTTCAACACGGGATCGAGCGTGACGCGGTTGTGCTCCTCCGGCAGATCCTCGCAGATCGCCGATACCGCGAGACGATGGCCGTTGAGCTTGCGGAACACGCGGTGATGATCCTTGCCCCAGGGCAGGATGCCCTTCTGCTCGCTCGCGACCGCCTCGAACACCGGCCCGGCGCCGCGGCCGAACTGGATGCCGTAGCCGCGGACGAAGCCGCGCGACAGATCGGTGTCGTAGAACTCCTTGCTCCACAGGCAGGTCGGCGGCGCGCGGTTGCTGTCGGTCGGCTCCTTCACGAAGCCGTAGATCTGCGCGTAGGGGTGGAACATCAGGTTCTTGCCGACCAGGCCCGACGAGTTGGCGAGGCCATTCGGGAATTTGCCTGACACCGAATTGAGCAGCAGCCGCGGCGTGCCGACACCGTTGCAGGCGATGATGACGACTTCGGCCGGCTGAAACTGCTCGACGCCGTCCTTGTCGTAATAGACGACGCCGGAGGCCATGCCGTGCTCGTTGGTCAGGATCTCGCGTACCCGGCAATGGGTCTTGAGCTCGACCCCGGCGCGGACCGCGTGCGGCCAGTAGGTGATGTCGGTCGAGGCCTTGGCACCCTGCGCGCAGGCCGGCGTGCAGTGGCCGAGATTGATGCAGCGCGCCCTGCCCTCGTAATCCATCGTCGCCACGGTCGTGTCCGACGGCCACCAGTGCCAGCCGAGCTTGTTCATGGCCTTGCCGATCAGCGGGCCGGATAGCCCGAGCGGCTGCTGCGGCATCGGCGGGTGGCTCAGCGGCGACAGCGGATCGCCCGACAGGCCCGAGACGCCCATCATCCGATCGTTCTCCTCGAAGAACGGGGTGAGCGCGTCGTAGTCGATCGGCCAGTCATCGGCGACGCCGTCCAGCGTCTTCACCTTGAAGTCGGACGGATGCAGCCGCGGCCAGTGCGCGGTGTACATCACCGTCGAGCCGCCGACGGCGTTGAAGTTGACGACCTTGATCGGCGAATTGTCGTCGTTGATCGGATAGTCCTCGGGCCGCTTGCGGACATTCGGGCTCGACGACCACTCGCCGTAGAACTTCGCCTCCCAGTCGCGCCCGGTGCTCGGATATTCGGCCGGATTCATCCAGCCGCCCTGATCGAGGCAGAGGATATGCATCCTGGTATCGGCGAGGCTCCAGGCCACCGCGGCGCCGGAGGCGCCGGCGCCGATGATCAGGACGTCAACGGGATCGTTCTTCATTCTTGTTCCTTGATCTCAGATGACCCCGTCATTCCGGGATGGTCCGAAGGACCAGACCCGGAATCTCGAGATTCCGGGTTCGATGCTCTGCATCGCCCCGGAATGACAACCCCACAACTTCAATTGACGATTCTCACCGGCAAGCTTCGTATACCGCGGATGAAATTGGAATAGAGCCTTTGCGGCGGGCCCATCATCTCAAAACGCAGATCGCGCGCCAGAACCTCCTCCCAGAGGATGCGCAGTTGCTGCTCGGCCAGGCGGTCGCCGACGCAGCGGTGGACGCCGGCGCCGAAGGCGAGATGCTGGCGCGGCTTGGCGCGGTCGATGATGAATTCATCGGCACGCTCGATCTTGTCCTCGTCGCGGTTGCCGGAGATGTACCACATCACGACCTTGTCGCCCTTCTTGATCCGGCGGCCGGCAAGCTCGACGTCGTTGCGTGCGGTGCGGCGCATGTGCAGCACCGGCGTGTGGTAGCGGATGGTCTCGGACACCAGGTTCGGGATCAGCTCCGGCCTCGCGCGGACCAGCTCGAACTGCTCCGGGTTCTCGCACAGCGCCATCAGCCCGGCCGACATCGAATTGCGCGTGGTGTCGTTGCCGCCGACGATCAACAGCCCGATCGTGCCGATGAACTCGCGCGGCTCCAGATTCCTCGTCGCCTCCGAATGCGCCAGCATCGAGATCAAATCGAAGGTCGGCGGCGCATCGACCCGCGCGTCCCACAGCTTGCGGAAATATTCTCCCATCTTGACCAGCTCGGCGGTGCGTTCCGCCTCCGAATGCACCACCGCGTCGGGGGATTCGACGTTGGCGATCGCGACATCCGACCACCAGGTCAGCTTGGCGCGGTCTTCCGAGGGAAAATCGAACAGCGTCGCCAGCATCATGTTGGTGAGGTCGACCGAGACCCGCTCGGCCCAGTCGAAGGTCTCGTTGCGCGGCAGCGCATCGAGCACGGCTGAGGTGCGCTTGCGGATCAGGGCGTCGAAATTGGCGAGGTTCGACGGCGCCACGATCGGCGCCACCGTGCGGCGCTGCGCGGTGTGGCCGGGCGGATCCATGCGGATGAAGCTCGGCCGTTCCTGCCCCTTCGGCTGGTCCGCGACCTGGATACCGCCAAGCTCGGAGGCCGACGAATAGTTCTGGTGATCCAGCTCGACCGCGAAGATGTCGTCGTAGCGCGTCACCGACCAGTAGGGGCCGTAGGCCGACGCCTCGCAATAATGCATGGGATCGTCGCGGCGGAGCTGCGCGAACAGCGGCCGCCAGGTGTCGTCCTGATAAAGCCGGGGATTGCTGACGTCTATGGACGTCGGCCTGCGCAGCGCCTCTCCCATCGCTTCACTCCCGTTAGGTTCCGTCGCCGCTTGGCGGGCGATCGTCGTGTCGGGCCGACGATAAAGGGAATCCCGCGGCCGAGTAAAGCCGCGGGGCGGACAGTCCGCCGCGCGGAATGCGCGCGGGCCGACGCACCCGGCAAATCCCGATAGCTGCTCCGCTCCGCGATGTTTGTCGGCAGCAGGAAGACCGGTTAGCCTTGCGGGCAATCAATCCATCGGGGAGCAACGACAGGTGGCCGAATTGCGCCAGGACAACACCGCCCAGACGGCTGCGCTGGACTACGACGTCATCATCATCGGCGCCGGCCTGTCCGGCATGTACCAGCTCCACCGGCTGCGCGAGCTTGGTCTCAGCGCGCGCGTGTTCGAGGCCGGCACCGGCGTCGGCGGCACGTGGTACTGGAACCGCTATCCCGGAGCGCGTTTCGATTCCGAGAGCTATTCCTATGGCTACTCGTTCTCGAAGGAGCTGCTCGAGGAATGGGAATGGTCGGAGCATTTCGCCGGCCAGCCCGAGACCTTGCGCTACTGCAACTATGTCGCCGACAAGTTCGACCTGCGCCGCGACATCCAGTTCGAGAGCCGCGTCACATCAGCGATCTACCAGGACGCCACGCGAAGCTGGCGGATCACGCTCGAAAGCGGCGCGCAGCACTCCTGCCGCTTCCTGATCACCGCGATCGGCCCGTTGTCGACGCCGACCCTGCCGCGCATCGAGGGCCGCGACGATTTCAGGGGCCAATCGTTCCACACCGCGCGCTGGCCGAAGGAAAAGGTGGATTTCACCGGCAAGCGCGTCGCCGTGATCGGCACCGGCGCAACCGGCATCCAGACCATCCAGACCATCGCCGGCGAGGTCGGGCATCTCACCGTGTTCCAGCGCACCGCCAATTGGGCGGCGCCGCTGCACAACGGCAGGATCGACGCCGAGACGCAAGCCAGGATCAAGGCCGGCTATCCCGAGATCTTCGCGCGCTGCAAGGAGACCTTCGCCTGCTTCGTGCATACGCCCGATCCGCGCGGCGCATTCGAGGTGAGCGAGGCGGAGCGCGAGGCGTTCTACGAGAAGCTCTATGGCGAGCGCGGCTTCGGCATCTGGCAGGGCAACTTCAAGGACATCCTGATCGACCGCGCGGCGAATGCCACGATCAGCGATTTCGTCGCGCGCAAGATCCGTCAGCGCGTGAAGAACCAGGCGGTCGCCGAGATGCTGATCCCGAAGAACCACGGCTTCGGCACGCGGCGGCTGCCGCTCGAGACCTTCTATTACGAGGTCTACAACCGCGACAATGTCGAGCTGGTCGATATCAAGGAGACGCCGATCGAGCGGATCACGCCCGAGGGCATCCGCACCAGCGACAAGGACTACGCCTTCGACATCATCATCTACGCCACCGGCTTCGATGCCATCACCGGCAGCTTCGACAAGATCGATTTTCGCGGCGCGCACGGTGCGCGGCTGAAGGAGAAATGGACGCACGGCCCGGAAACCTATCTCGGGCTGATGGTCGACGGCTTCCCCAACATGATGATGCTGATGGGCCCGCACACCGCGCTCGGCAACATCCCGCGCAGCATCGAATACAGCGTGGACTGGGTCACCGGGCTGATCCGCTTTGCGCAGGAGAGAGACCTGACCTTCCTCGACGCCACGCCCGAAGGCACCGCCGACTGGACCGAGCATGTCAAGGCGCTCGGCGTCGGCCTGCTGTCCAACGAGGTCGATTCCTGGATGACCGGCATCAACCGCAACGTCGAGGGCAAGCAAACCCGCATCGTCGCCCGCTACAGCGGCAGCGCCCCGGCATATCGCGCGCGATGCGACGAGGTGGCGGCGAAGGGGTATGCGGAGTTGCGGTTGGGGTAACTCTCTCAATGACGCGAGACGCCCGCCCACCGCCGCCGTCGTCCCGGCGAAAGCCGGACCCATAACCACAGGGTTGGGTTGTTGAAGGAGGCTATGGCCCCAGCACCGTGCAACAATGACCATCGGTGGTTATGGGTCCCGGCCTTCGCCGGGACGACACCGAGTTTGATGCACGATCTGACTCGCCCTACGCCACCCTACCACGCATCGATGCACGGCCGCTTGCGGTGGGTCCGCGGCTCAGCTTTCGGCACCGAGCGCAGGCCGGCCATGATCCAGTGCCGGGTGTCGGCGGGATCGATCACCTCGTCGATCTCGAGCACCGAGGCGATCGAGACCGCCTTGCCGTTGGCGTAGAGCTCGGCGACCTTGGTCTGGAAATACTTCTCGCGCTCGACCGGGTCCTCGATCGCCTCCATCTCCTTGCGGAAGCCGAGGCGGACATAGCCTTCGAGGCCCATGCCGCCGAACTCGCCGGTCGGCCACGCCACCGTGAAGAACGAGGCGTGGAAGCCGCCGCCGATCATCGATTGCGCCCCTAAGCCATAGCCCTTGCGCAGCACGACGCCGAACAGCGGCACCGTGATGCTGGCGCCGGTGACGAACATCCGCGCGACATGGCGCACGATCGCGGTCTTCTCGGCCTCGGGGCCGACCATGAAGCCCGGCGTGTCGCAGAGCGAGACGATCGGGATGTCGAAGGCGTCGCACAGCTGCATGAAGCGCGCGGCCTTGTCGCCGGCAGGTGCGTCGATCGCGCCGCCGAGATGCTTTGGATTGTTGGCGATCAGGCCGAACGGCTTGCCCTCGATGCGGATGAAGGCGGTGATCATGCCGACGCCGAAATCGCGCCGGATCTCCAGCACCGAGCCTTCGTCGGCGATCAGGTCGATCACGTTGCGGATGTCGTAGACCCGCAGGCGATTTTCCGGGATCGCACGGCGCAGCAGCCGCTGGTCCGGCGCCTTCCAGTCCTGCACCGCGCCCTGGAAGTAGGACAGATATTTCTGTGCCACCGTGGTCGCCTCGGCCTCGTCCTCGACCAGGATGTCGATCACGCCGTTCGGCGACTGGAAGGAGACCGGGCCGACCTCGGCCGGATGGTAGACGCCGAGCCCGCCGCCCTCGATCATCGCCGGACCGCCCATGCCGATCGACGCATTCCGAGTGGCGATGATGACATCGCAGACGCCGAGCATCGCGGCATTGCCGGCGAAGCAATAGCCGGAGACCACGCCGACCACGGGCACCAGTCCGGAGAGTTTTGCGAACTGCACGAAGGACGGGCCGTCGAGGCCGGTCATGCCAAGCCGGTCGGTATCGCCGGGACGCCCGCCGCCGCCCTCGGCATAGAACACCAGCGGCATGCGCCACTGCTCGGCGAGGCCGAGCATGCGGTCGATCTTCTTGTGGTTCATATGGCCCTGGGTGCCGGCGAGCACGGTGTAGTCGTACGAGATCACCATGCAGCGCGCGCCGTCGGCGCCGAAATCCTTGGCGTTGACGGTGGCGACGCCTGATATCAGGCCGTCGGCCGGCGTGTTCTTGATGAGATCCTCGACCTTGCGGCGGCGGCGCTGCGCCGCGATCGCGAGCGACCCGTATTCGACGAACGAGCCCTCATCGACCAGCTGCGCGATGTTCTCGCGCGCGGTGCGCTGGTTGGTCTTGCGGCGGCGCTCGACCGAGGCCGGGCGGTTCTCGTCCAGTGTGATCGCCTTACGCGCGATCAGCTCGGCGAGGTCAGGCCGGATGTGATCGAGATCGATCGCGGCCTCTTCCGCCGCGTGATGGCCGTCGACCTCGGCAGGCTCGAGGAACAGGATCGGCTCGCCATGCATCAGGGTGACACCGATGCCGCCCGCGATCCTGGTCACCCGGCCGCCATGTGGTGCGGTGACGAGATGCTCCATCTTCATCGATTCCAGCACCGCGATCTGCTGGCCGGGCCGAACCAGATCGCCCTCCGCGACCTCGATCGCCACGATCGTGCCCTGCAGCGGCGCGGGCACCGGGAGCGATCCCTCGGGGGCGGCTTCGACAGCAACGGCCTTGGTCGCAGCCGCCTCGCTCACCTCGATCAATGGTGCGGCGAGATCCTGCGCCGCGCCGACCAGCGCCGCAACATGGGTGTCGATGAAATTGGTGCTGATCTTGTTCCGGCCAAAGCTCTGGTGCGCCAGGATGGCGCCGAGGAACGGGATGTTGGTGGCGACGCCGCCGATCCGAAATTCGCGCAAGGCGCGCGATGCCTTGTGCACCACGTCGGTCCACTTTGGGCTCGGCGAATGCACGATGACTTTTGCCAGCAGCGAGTCGAACGCGGCAGAGGTCCGGTAACCGGAATAGCCGAACGTATCGACGCGAACGCCGGGGCCGGACGGCAGGTCGAACACACTGAGCGTGCCGCCGGTTGGCTTTGTGATGCCCTTCTCGTCCATCACCTCCATGTTGACGCGAAGCTGCATCGCATAGCCGCGCGGCAGCGGCACGGTGGCCTGCGCCAGCCCAAGCGAAGCGAGCGTGGCGCCGGCGGCGACCGCGAGCTGCGCGCGCACGAGGTCGACGCCGAGCACCTCCTCGGTGACGGTGTGCTCGACCTGCAGTCGCGGATTGGCCTCGATGAAGGCGAAGGCACCCTCACCTTCGCCGGCTTCGTCATCGACCAGGAATTCGAAGGTGCCGAGGTTGTCGTAGCGCGCAGCCGTGGCAAGCTGCTTCGCCGCCTCGATGATGCGCGCGCGCATTCCCTCGCTCAGCGACGGGCTCGGCGCCACCTCGATGAGCTTCTGGTTGCGGCGCTGGATGGTGCATTCGCGCTCCCAGAGATGGCTGATGGCGCCGTAACGGTCGCCGATGATCTGCACCTCGATATGGCGGGCCTTGCGGATCAGCCGTTCGACATAAACGGCATCGCTGCCGAACGCCGCTTTGGCCTCCGACTGGCAGCGCGCATAGGCCTCGTCGAGCTTGGCGGCATCCTCGACCACCCGCATGCCGCGCCCACCGCCGCCGGCGATCGCCTTGATCATCACGGCGGCGCCGGCGCCGAGCGCGGCGAAGAACGCCTTTGCCTCGTCGAGACTGGTCGCGCCTGATGTGCCGGCAATGATCGGGACGCCGCATTTTTTCGCCAGCGCCTTTGCCTTGGCCTTGTCGCCGAACAGATCGAGCGCCTCTGGCGACGGGCCGACGAAGGTGATCTTGTCCTCGGCACAGCGCCGCGCCAATTGGGTGTTCTCGCTGAGGAAGCCGTAGCCTGGATGCAACGCGTCGCAGCCCGCGGCCTTGGCCGCCGCAACCACCGCCTCGATGTCGAGATAGGCCCGCGCGCCGCGGCCGGGAATCTCGCGCGCCTCGTCGGCGGCGCGGACATGCAGAGAGGCGGCATCATCGGCGGGATAGATCGCGACCGTGGCGAGGCCGCTGTCGGCAGCGGCACGGGCAATCCGGATCGCGATCTCACCGCGGTTGGCAATCAGCAATTTCTTGAAGGACATGATCGGTTCCGTAAGTTTGCTACCTCGCCCCGCCTGCGGGGAGAGGTGAAGAAATCGTGCGCGACCGGCCGACGTCTCACAGTCAGCGATCCTTCATGGTCGGATCGAGCACGACACGCAAGGATTCCCCGAGCGCATTGAACGCCAGGGAGACGACGAGAATGGCAAGGCCCGGCGCATACATCTGCTCCGGGGCGATTTCCATGTATTGATAGGCGCGCGCCAGCATGGCGCCCCAGCTCGGGTCCGGCGGCTGGATGCCGAGGCCGAGGAACGACAGGCTGGCTTCGGCCAAGAGGGCAGCGGCGAGCAAGAGCGTCACTTGCACGATGACCGGCTGCAGCGTGTTCGGCAGCACGTGCCGCCACAGCACATGCCATGTCGGCGCGCCGAAGCCTCTGGAGGCGTCGACATAGAGCTCCTGCCGCACGATCAGCGTGCGGGCGCGGACGATGCGCGCCAGCGCCGGAAACATCGTGATGCCGACCGCGATCATGCCGTTGGTCAGCCCGATGCCGAGCGCGCCGGTGACGGCGATCGCCAGCACGATGGCGGGGAACGACAGGAAGGTGTCGATGATGCGGCTGATGATGTCGTCGATCCAGCCGCCGAAATAGCCGGCGATCAGGCCGACCGGCAGCCCGATCAGGACCGCGACGCCGACCGCAAGCAGGCTAGCATAGACGGTGGCCGGCGCGCCGTAGATCAAGCGGGAGAAGATGTCGCGGCCGAGATCGTCGGTGCCGAGCAGATGGGCCGGCCCCGGCGGCGCCAGCATGTTGTTGACGTCCTGCGCGGTTGGCGCATAGGGCGCGATCCAGGGCGCGCCGATCGCGACGACGACGAGCACCACGAGCACCAGGATCGACAGCGCGGCGCGGAGGTCGCCGGCGAGCCAGCGCGCAAAGCGCCGTAGCCGCGTCGGCCGCGCCGGTGCCTTCAGGGGAGCGAGCGCCACCTCGGTCATTGCTCGATCCTCGGATCGACCGCGGCGCAGAGCAAATCGGTGATCAGGTTCACCGCGATCACAACCACCACCATGGTGAAGACGACGCCCTGCACGATCGGGAAATCGCGCTGGATCGCGCCGCGCACGATCAGGCTGCCCAGGCCGGGAATAGCGAACACCGCCTCGATCACCACGGTTGCCGCCAGCATGCGGTTGACCAAAAGGCTGATGATGGTGAGCAGATTGACGCCGACATTCTTCAGGCCGTGCTGCCAGAGGATGCGGGACATCGACAGCCCCTTGGCATGCAGCGTGCGGACATATTGCGATGACAGCACCTCCAGCAGCGCCCCGCGCAGCTGGCGCGCGACCTCGGCCATACCGTAGGCCGCGATCGCGATGCCAGGCAGTAGCGCATGCCTGATCGCATCGACCGGCGAGGCGCTGAAGGATTTTGCGCCGGTCGCCGGCAGCCAGTTCAGCTTCAGCGAGAATTCCGCCACCAGGATCATCGCGAGCCAGAAGCCGGGCACCGCGACGCCGAGCGACGCCAGCATGCTGATCAGCTTGTCGATCCAGCCGTTCGGCTTGATCGCGGCCATCACGCCCATCGGGATGCCGGTGACCAGCGCCAGCGCCAGCGCGATCACGACGATCAGCAGCGTGTTCGGAAACGCGCGCCCGATCGAGTCCGCGACCTTCTCGCCGGTCAATAGCGATTGCGAGAGATCGCCTTGCGCGACATTGCCGAGCCAGGCGCCGTATTGCACCAGGAACGGGCGGTCGAGGCCGTAGATCTTCCTGATCTCGGTGATCCGCGCGTCGGTCGCGTTGTCGCCCGCCAGCGTCACGGCGATGTCGCCGGGCACCAGCTTGAGTAGCGCGAACACCATGAAGGTCGCGAGCAGGATCACCGGCAGCGCCTGCACGAGGCGGCTGCCGACGACCTTGACCGGTGACCGCCGCGCCATCGCCTAACTCCCGAGCCAGACGTCGTCGTATTTCGGCTTGCCAAGCAGGTTCGGCCGATAGCCCTGCACCTTCTTGTTCATGGCGACCAGCTCGAACTGGAACGCCAGCGGCGCGACAAAGGCGTTCTCCATCACCAGCCGCTGCACGGTGGAAAACGCCTTGCGCCTGGTGTCGATGTCCTCCGAGGCGCGCGATTCCTTGATCGCGGCCTCGAGCTCGGCCGGCACCGGCGCGCGGCCGCCATTGTAATAGGCGTCCTTGGTGAACATCAGCGAATAGGTCAGGCTCGGGTCGGGCCGGCCGGTCCAGGCCGAGAGCAGCCCTGCCCCCTTCTTCTCCGGACCGAAGAAGGCCGCGGAAGCTTCCGCGATCGGGGCGTTGACGAAGCGCACACCGATGCCGGCCTTGCGCAATTGCTCGATCAGGATCTCCTGACGCTGCACCGAATCCTGGTCCGGATAGCCGCCGAGCTCGATCTGGGTACCCTCCTTGAAGCCGGCCTCGGCGAGCAGCTTGCGCGCTCGGTCGGGATCATAAGGATAGAGTTTTGCGACCTCCGCGTCGTATGCCCAATGCGCCTTCGGCAGGTTCATGTAGGCGGGCTCCGCAAGACCTGCGAGCGCGGCCTTGACGAAGGACTCGCGATCGATCGCGAAGTTGAGCGCCTGACGGACCTTGAGATTGTCGAACGGCGGCTTGGCCCAGTTGAGGAAGATCTGAAGCACGTACAGCGTCGGGCCATGCACCACCTTGACGCTCGAGGCGCGCTCGATGATCACCTTCTGCCGCGGCGGCAGCTGGTAGATCAGATCGTTCTGCCCGGCGGTGACCGAGCGGGCGCCGGTGGTGAGCTCGGGAATGATCGAGATCTCGATGGCGTCAGGAAGCGGCCGCTCCGGCTTCCAGTATTTCTCGTTGCGCTTGACCACGATCTTCTCGCCGTCGGCCCAGCTGACGAACGAATAGGCGCCGGCGCCGACCGGCTTGCGCGTCACGACGCCGCCCTCGGCCGCCTTCAGCGCCGTCGGCGACACCATCATGCCCGCGCGGTCGGAGAGAATCCCGGGCAGCGCGGTATCGGGTGTCTTCAGCTTCAACGTCACCTGCTGCGGGCCAGTGACCTCGACCGCGGCGACGGAGAGCAGGTCGGCCTTGATGTTCGACTTCGCATCGCTGCGGTTGCGCTCGAGATTGAACTTGACCGCTTCCGCATCGAGCGGCGTGCCGTCATGGAAGGTGACGCCGGCGCGGATGTTGAGCACCAGCGTGGTGGGGTCGGTGAACTTCCAGCTTTCGGCAAGGCCGGGCTTCGGCTTCAGCGTGTCGAATTCCCATTCGGTCAACGTATCGTACATCGTGAACAGGAAGGCGTGGTCGGAGCCGGCGCCGCCGGTCGCCGGATCGAGGCTCGACGGATTGGCCGGCGCCGAGATGCGCAAGGTGCCGCCCTTCTTCGGCGCGCCTTCCGCAAACGCACGGCCGCTGAGCGTGGTGCTGGCCAATGCGCCCGAGATCAGCGCCATGGCCTCGCGTCGTGTCGTCATTGTCATGGCGTCGTCTCCGGTTGTGAGTTCGGCGAAAAATTCAGGCGGTCGGCGAAATGGCAGGCCACCCAGTGATCGGGCTTCAGCTCGCGCCACTCCGGCACGCGGTCGGTGCAGAGCGGCTGCGCGTGCGGGCAGCGGGTACGGAAGCGGCAGCCCGAGGGCGGATCGATCGGGCTCGGCACCTCGCCCTGCAGGACGATGCGGCTCTCCTGCCGCATCGTGGATGGCAGCGGCCGCGGCTCGGCTGACAGCAGCGCGATCGTGTAGGGATGCAGCGGGCGCTCGGCGACCTCCTCGGTCGGCCCGAGCTCGACGAACTGGCCGAGATACATCACCGCGACGCGCTCGCTGATATGCGAGACCACGGCGAGATCATGGGTGATGAAGACGTAGGTCAGCCCGAGGTCGCGCTGCAGATCGGCAAACAGATTGAGCACGTCGCCGCGGATCGACATGTCGAGCGCGGCCACCACCTCGTCGCAGACGATCAGTTTGGGTTTGAGCGTCAGCGCGCGGGCGATCACGACGCGCTGCTTCTGGCCGCCGGACAGCTGATGCGGGTAGCGCGCACCGAACTCCTGCGGCAGGCCGACGCGCTCCAGCGCCTCCCGCGCCTGCCGCTCGCGCTCGGCACGGCTGCCGACACGCGCGAGCTCCAGCGGCTCCAGCACCGAGGCCAGAATGGTCATGCGCGGATTGAGCGCGGCGTTCGGGTCCTGGAAGATGATCTGGTAGTCGCGGCGATGGTTTTGAAACTCCCGGCGTGGCAGCGCCGTTGGATCGATGCCGTCATGCAGGATGGCGCCGGCGCTGGGATTGAGCAGGAACACCAGCGCGCGGCCGATCGTGGTCTTGCCCGAACCGGACTCCCCGATGATGCCGAAGGTCTCGCCGCGGCGGACGTCGAAATTGACGCCGTCGACCGCCTTCACGGTGGCGCGGCGGTCCGAGGTCTGGAAGCGGACCTGAAGGTCGCGCACCGAAACGATGGCGTCGCGGCGCGGCTCGGCATCGGCTGTGGTCATTGCGTCGCGACCTTCGCAGCGGCCGATGCGCCGGGCGGATGCAGCGCGCCCGGCAGATTGAGCTCGGCAAAGCGCCAGCAGCGCACTCTTCTGCCGCCGCCGGCGTCCTGCAGCTTCTGCTCGGCCTCGCAACCCTTCACCGCATACGCGCAGCGGGCCCGGAAGCGGCAGCCATTCGGCATCTCCGCGATCGACGGCACCCGGCCCGGGATCGACGGCAGCCGGCCGTGGCGCGGGCTCAAATGCGGCAGCGAGCGCAACAGTCCGGACGTGTAGGGATGCAGCGGCCGCACCAGCGCCTCGTCGACCGTGGCGTCCTCGATCACCTCGCCGGCATACATCGTGATCATCCGCGTGCAGGTCTCGGCGACGACGCCGAGATCGTGGGTGATCAGCATCAGCGCGGTCTTCGAGGTCTCGCTGATGTCGCGCAGCAGCTCGAGGATCTGCGCCTGCACGGTGACGTCGAGCGCGGTGGTCGGCTCGTCCGCGATCAGAAGCTGCGGCCCGCAGATCAAACTCGCCGCGATCATCACGCGTTGGCGCATGCCACCGGACAGCTGGTGCGGATAGTCGTCGATCCGCCGCTCGGGCGAGGCGATGCCGACGCGGCGGAGCATCTCCAGCGTTTTGGCGCGCGCCTCCTCATGGGAAACGTCGGTATGGACGCGCAGCGTCTCGGCGATCTGGTGGCCGACGGTGAAGACCGGGTCGAGCGCGCTCATCGGCTCCTGGAAGATCATCGCGATGCGCTTGCCCCGGATCGCGCGCATCTGCCGCGCGCTGCAGGAAGCGAGATCGACGCCGTCGAACAGGATCTTGCCGTCGAGGCCGGCAAAATTGCCTGGCAACAGCCGCAGGATCGACAGGCCGGTGATGGTCTTGCCGCAGCCGCTCTCGCCGACGATGCCGACGCGCTCGCCGGGCGCGATGTCGAAGTCGACGCGGCGCGTCGCCTGCCAGACGCCCTGCCCGGTCTTGAAGCGGATGCCGAGCCCGCGCACGGACAATAGCGGCGGCGCGCCGTCGCGCGCACCCTCCGCCCTGCGCTGTGCCGGCTGGCCTGCGTCCATCAGCCCGCCGCCCGCTTCTTTTCTTTCACCAGTTGCTCCTCCATCAGCATCTCGGTGCCGATGATGCCATCGCGGGCGAGTTCATCGAGCTCGGCGTCGGAAAGCCCGAGCATGCCGCCGAGGATCTCGCGGTTGTGCTCGCCGAGCGTCGGCGGCACCGAGCGGATCGCGAACGGCGCATCGCTCTCGCGAAACGGCATCGATGGCTGCGGATGTCGTCCGATGAACGCGCGGTCGACATGCTGGATGAAGCCGCGCGCGTGGAGCTGCGGATCCTCCAGGAGATCGATCGGCAGCCGCGCCACGCCGGAGGCAACGCCGGCAGATTGCAGCGCGGTCATCGCCGCATCGGCATCGCGCGCCGCGGTCCAGGCCGTGATCGCAGCCTCGATCTCGCCCTCGATAGCGCGGCGGCCCGTGGCCGTCTTGAGTGCCGCGTCCGCTGTCCAATCCTCGCGGCCGAGCAGCCGGGTGAGCTTTGGCCACATCGCATCGTCGGACACCGCGACGACGATCCAGTTGTCTTCTCCGGCGCAGCGAAAGCAGCCATGCGGCACGAAATCGGGATGGCGGTTGCCGTATTTGGTCGGCGGCTCGCAACTGGTCGAATGCGCCACGATCCAGGGCGCGGCGAACGGCATCATGCATTCGATCTGGGCGAGATCGATGAACTGCCCCTGTCCCGTCAGTTTGGCGTGGATCAGCGCGGTCAGCACCGCGGCGGCGCCGTTGAGCCCGCCGACGGCGTCGCCGAACGCGGTATGGCTCATGACCGGCGGACCATCGGGATCGCCGACCACGCTGGGCAGGCCGGAGCCCTGCTCCAGCGTCGAGCCGTAAGCGCGGCAGTCGCGATGCACGCTGCCGGCACCGAACGCCGACATCGACATCATCACCAGCTTGGGATTGATCTTGCTGAGCACGTCGTAGCCGAGGCCGAGCTTGGGCAGCACCTCGACCGAATAATTGTCGACCACGAGGTCGGCATCGGCGAGCAGGCGCTTGGCCAATTCAAGCCCCTTCGACCGGGTCAGATCGAGCGTGATGCCGCGCTTGTTGCGGTTCATGATGCAGTAGCGCACCGACTTCTCGTACATCTGCTCCAGCACATAGGCCGGACGGCGGTCGACGCCGCGCCACCAGTCCGGATACTGGGTCGCCTCGATCTTGATGACGTCGGCGCCGAGATCGGCGAGCGTGCGGGTGCAGATCGGCCCGGCCCAGCCCATCGAAAAGTCGACGACGCGGATGCCCTCGAGCGGCAAGCGATCGGTTGCAGCGGGCTTGGGCGCCGGCACGCGCGGCGCAGCCTCGCGCCTCGCCTGCTGCTCGCCGAGATCAGGCACCCGGCCGCCGCGCAGCGGCGGCGTTGCGGTCAGCCGCTGCATCGTGCCGGCGGAAAAGCCGGTCTCGTCACCGATGGTGATCGGGACGATGGCGCCACGCGCACGCTTCTCCTCATCGGCGATGAGATCCGCGACCTCCGGCACCGGCACGATCGGAATCTTGCGCTTGAGCCCTTCGGCGAACCATTCCTGCGCGGTGCGCTGCTTCAGCTTCGGCAGGATCTTGGCTTCGATCTCGGCGACATGGCGCAGCCGGTCGACCCCCATGACCAGTGTCGGATCGTCGCGCAGCTCGTTGAGCCCGAGCATCTCGCAGAACGCGCGCCACTGCGCCGGGGTCACCGTGGTGACGCCGAGCCAGCCCTGCTTGGTCTCGTAGATGCCGACCGGAAAGGTCGGCCAGAACCGGTTGACGCCGATCCGCCGCATGATGTCGCCGCGCTGGAATGCCTCGAACATGATGTATTCGGTGACGGCGATAGAGGCCTCGAACAGGCTGAGATGGTTTTCGCGCCCGCGCCCATCGTGCATGCGGCCGAGCACCGACGAAGCGGCCGCGATGAAGCTCCACAGCCCGCCCAGAATGCCGGTCTGGAAATCCGGCGCATGCATCGGCGGCCCCTGCTCCGGACCGACCAGCTTCACCAGTCCGGTCAGCGCGCGGATCGTGGAGTCCGTCGCCGCGAAATTGGCGTAGGGACCGCGATCGCCGAACCAGGCGAGGTCGAGATGGATCAGGCCGGGATGGTCCCGCCTGATCGCGTCGAGATCGATCTCGGGACAATCCGCCGCAGCGATGCCGCGCCCGTCGAGCAGGATGTCGCAGCCGGCAATCAGCTCCCGCAAGCGCGATACCGCACCCGCATCGCGCGTGTCGAGCACGACACTCGACTTGTTGAAGTTGAGGAACGCAAACCACGCGCTCCGGCCTTTGGGCGTCAGCGGCGCGGTGCGGCGAAGCGGATCGCCGTGCCGCGGCTCGACCTTCTGCACATCGGCGCCGAAATCGGCAAACAGCCGCGCGCAATAGCTCGTCGCCGCAGCACTTCCGATCTCGACAATCCGCAGATGCGATAACGCGCCCATCAGGCTTCCTCGCGACACATGACCAGCCGGTGACAGCGACTGATTCAGTCTTCTTGTTGGGTGAACTTGAAGCCGCGCGACGAGTGTGATGCAAGTGGAATTTTCTTCCGCTTGACGGAATTATCGAGCGTTTGACCGAAGCTGCTGCTCAGCGCGAAGCGAAGATTGTGCAGCTAATTGCAGGTGAGCTGCGCTTCGAACCAGTGTTGCACTGAGTTCGACAATCGCGGCCATGCGCGCAAGACATGCGCGTATGTGGCCGCGCTCGTGCGGGTGATGCCGCGCAGTTCCTGCTCAATGGCGGGAAGATCAACACCGAGGCACCGGCCGGCCCTGGCGACAGTGCGACCATCGACCACAAGCTCTGAGATCAGCGACGCATTGCCGCGCGCGAACAAGAGGTCGAGCGGATCGGCATCGAGAATCTGATCACCCTCGAGGCGATCGAGATCGATGCTGACGAAATCGGCCGGCGCACCGACCGCGAGCTCGCCGGTGCCCGGCGCGCCGGTGGCGCGGCGGCCGTTGCGGATCGCGAGCGTGAAGAATTCCTGAGCAGTCCATGTACGTTTGAAGCCGAGACCACCGTGCATCATCTGCACCAGCCGCATCTCGCGCAGCACGTCGTCATCCTCATCGAGCGCCAGGCCATCGACGCCGACGGCAATTCCGCAACCGCAGGCGTGCGCCGCGGCGATCGGCGCGAGCCCCGAGCGCAGATGCAGGTTGGAGGAAAAATTGGTGACGATGCGTGCGCCCGACGCCGCGATCATCTCGAGCTCGTCGGGCCGCGCGTGGATGCAATGCGCGAGCGTCAGCCGCTCCGAGAGGAAGCCGATATCGCGGAGATAGCGCACGATGCCGCCGGGAAAATGCTGGTCGGCCCAGGTGCGCTGGTAGGTGGTCTCGAGCAGATGCACGTGGATGCGGCGGCCGGTCCGCGCCGAGTTCTCCGCGACCGCCTCCAGCAGCGGCTTCGAGCACCACTGCACCCCGGCCGGCCCAAGCTGCACATCAACCTTCGGCCCGCCGATCGCAGCCGCGATCGCGTCGGTCAGCTCGATATACGCTTTTGGCGACATCGGGGCCCGCACGAACAGCTGCTCGATCGTCTTGCGGTCGTCGGCCGGAAGGTCTGACAGCACCGGTTTGCTGTCGCCATAGACGATCGGGTTCTGGTCGCGCACCGCGATCGCAAAGGCGATGCGGATGCCGACATCGCCGGCGGCGCGAGCGATCGCCCTGGCTTCATCGACGAGCGGCATGGTGCCACTCGGGCGGGTGTAGTGCACCATCATTGCCGCGCAGCCGGCCTGCGCCGCGCGGGCAAACGCCGAGGCCGCGGTGAGATAGGGATCGACCGGCGTGCCGACCACCGTGCGCAGGATCCAGCTCTCCAGCGGCATGCCGACCGCGCCGAAGCTCGAGGCGCGCGGGCGGGCGTGGTCGTGGGCGTCGACGAAGGCGGGAAGGACAAGGGAACGCGGGCCTGTCGCCGGGCGCGCGGCTTCGGAAATATCGGTGATGACGCCGCCGTCGTGACGGAGCACGACGTCGTTGCGGATGTCGTGGTCAGAACCGCAGAACAGACGGGTTGCCGTGACGTCCATCGGTCCCTCCGCCGTCATTGCGAGCCACCCGGTCGGCGCGAAGCGCCGCCGAATGACAGGCTCCGCGAAGCAATCCATGCCCCCGCATGCGGAAAGATGGATTGCTTCGCCGCTTCGCTCCTCGCAATGACGAACTGCGTCAATTCGCCGTATACACCAGCTCCCGCTCCGCGCGCGGCGGCAGGAATTCCCGCGAAAACACTTCGGCCGGGGCCGGCGTGCGGGTGAGCTGGTAGCCTTCGACGATGAAGCCGATGGCGCGCGCCATGCGGTCGTCCTTGACGTCGCCGATGCCGATGTCCTTCATCTCCGGCGAGACGATCAGCTTCTCGAAGGAATATTGCAGCCGGCGCTTCTCGACATCGACATTGATCAGATTGTCATAGTTCAGCGCCGCCTTCATGGCCGCGTTCTGGTCCTTGGCGACCGCGACCGCGCCCTTGTTGATGGCGCGCACCAGACCGGCCACCGCCTTCGGGTTCGAGGCGATCAGCTTGCGCGAGACCATCACGCCGTTGGAATAGAGGTCGAGCCCGTAATCGCCGAACGAGAACCATTTGAAGTCCTTGTCGGGGTCCTGGCGGTTCAGCACCAGGTTGAAATAGCTCGTGATATTGAACACCAGCGCGGCGTCGATGTCGCCCTTGATCAGCATCGGCTCCTGCAGGTTCGGCGCCATGTTGGAGACCTTGATCTTCTCGCCATCGAGCCCGTTCTTGTGCACGAACACCGGCAACAGCCGCGTGGTCGGCGTCCCCTGCGCGCCGCCGAGCGTGTGGCCCTCGAAATCCTTGATCGTCTTGATGCCGCTCGAGTTCTTGGCGACGATCGCGAATGGCGGCTGGTTCCACATCATGTAGACCATGACCGGCGCATCCTGCGGCTTGGTCGCGGCGTTCTGGATGATCGCATTGACGTCGCCGAAGCCGGCGTCATAGGCGCCCGACATGATGCGCGTCACGGTCGCGCCGGAGCCTTCGCCCTGGTCGATCACGACGTTGAGGCCCTCTTCCTTGAAGTAGCCGTTGTCCTTGGCGTAGAAGAACGCGGCGTCCGAGCCTTGCGTCTTCCAGCCCAGCGTGAACTTGATGGTGGTGTCCTCGGCGCGCGCGGGACCGGCGACCAGGGCCAATCCCAACAGCGCGGCGCTTACTTTTCTCAGCATCGAGATCTCCTTAAGCTTCATTGCTTGACGGTCGACGAAGTGTCTCAAGTGGCGATGACATTGTCCTTGCGTGTCGCCCAGCCGGTGACCTGGCCCTCGATCAGCGAGAACAGGACGTAGAGCGCGACGCCGAGACCGGCGAGCACGAACAGCCCGGCGAACACCAGCGGCACGTTGAAATTGGAGGACGCGGTCATCATGACGTTGCCGATGCCGCGGTTTGAGGCGACGGTTTCCGACAGCACCGCGCCGACGAAGGCGTAGGAGACCGCGACCTTCAGCGAGGCGAAGAAGAACGGCATCGTCCTCGGCAGGCCGACGTTCCAGAGGATGTCGAACTTGCTGGCGCCGAGCGCCTTCAGCACGTCCTCAAGCTCGGGCTCGGTGGTGGCAAGGCCGGTGGCGATGTTGACGACGATCGGGAAGAAGCAGATCGACAGCGAGGTCAACACCGCCGGCACGGTGCCGGAGCCGAACCACAGCACGAAGATCGGCACCACGGCGACCTTGGGGATCGACGAGAAGCCGACCAGCAGCGGATAACAGGTGTCGTAGGCGGTTTTTGACACCCCGATCACGGCACCGAGCGCGACGCCGAGCGCCACGCCGAGCACGAAGCCGATCATGGTGGTGACCAGGGTCTGCACGATGTGCGGCCACAGGATCGGGAATTTCTCGAACAGCGTGACGAAGATTTGCGACGGCCGCGGCAACACGAGGTCCGACATCCCCGTCATCAGGCAGAACAATTCCCAGGCGACGAAGAACAGCACGATCAGGGCGGCGGACCAGGCCTTCTGCCTGATGTCTGACACGGACATGGTCAGGCTCCCTCGCGCGCCGCGCTGCGCGCATCGACGATGAAGGCGCGGAGCTTCTGGTTGAGCGCGACGAAGTCGGGCTCAAAGGTCATCGCCACGGTGCGCGGACGGGCGAAGTCGACCCTGGAGTCGTCGAGGATGCGGCCGGGCCGCGCGCTCATCACGCAGATACGGCTGGCGAGGAAGCCGGCCTCGCGCAGATCATGGGTGACCAGCAGCACGGTCGGCCTGTGGGTCATCCAGAGCTGCTGAAGGATTCCCCACAGCTCCTCGCGGGTGAACTGGTCGAGCGCGCCGAACGGCTCGTCGAGCAGCAGCATGCGCGGCTCGTGGATCAGCGCGCGGCACAGATTGGCGCGCTGGAACATGCCGCCGGAGAGCTGCCACGGATAGCGGCCGCCGAACCCCTTCAGCCCGACCTGCTCGAGCAACGCATTGGCCTTGTCGCGGAACTCGGTCTTGCGCAGCTTGCGGAACTGCGAGCGGAACGGCTCGACGATCTTCAGCGGCAGCATGATGTTCTTTTCGATCGTCATCCACGGCAGCATGGTCGGGTTCTGGAACGCCATGCCGACCCGCACCGCGCGCGCCGCGACCTCGCGGCCGCCGACGATGACGACGCCGGTGGTCGGCCGCGCCAGGCCGGAAACCAGCCGCAGGATGGTGGACTTGCCGCAGCCGGACGGGCCGACCAGCGCGACGAACTCGCCGTCGGCGATCCGCAGCGTGGTTGTCGACAGTGCCGGCACGGCGCGGGCGCCGCGGCCGAAGGTCACGGAGGCGTCCGACAGCTCGATCGCGGTCGGCGCGGATCCGGCGGCCATCGGCTCGCCGGCAAATTCGGAGTTTGGTTGCATGCGCATCACGAGCAAAGTGCATGCAAGCCGGATGCCAGCGGCCGTAGCGTTGAAAATCAAGGAGATCGCGCGTTCCGCGCCTCAAAGGCCGGATTCCTTTTGGGCAATCCGCGGCTCAAACTGCATGCAATTCGAGCGCCCGATTGCTCTGGCGGTATGATAAAGAGGTGTTCGAAGCACCTTCGAGAAGGATTCGCGGCAATGGCGGGGCGCGCCGACAGCAGCAAGACGGCTGAATCGTCAGACAAGGTCAGCGTGATCTGCCGCGCGCTGCGGCGCGCGATCATCGAGCAGGCGCTGGAGCCCGGCGCCAAGCTGCCCGAGGATTCGCTCGGCGAGCGCTTCGGCGTCAGCCGCACCATCGCACGGCATGCGCTCGGTCAATTGGCGGCCGAAGGCCTGGTCGAGCTGCGCCGCAACCGCATCGCCGTGGTGGCGACGCCGAGCTGGCAGGAGGCGCGCGATGCCTTCGATATTCGCATCGAGCTCGAGCGGCTGGTGGTGCGGCAGCTCGCGGGCAAGCTGACCAAGGCGCAGATCGCCGAGCTGAATGCCCATGTCGACGCCGAGGATCGCGCCCGCGACGGCACCGACGCGGTGTCGATCCGGCTCGCCACCGAATTCCACATCCTGCTCGCCCACATGACGAACAGCCCGATCCTGGTGCGCTATGTCAGCGAGGTCGCGTACCGCTGCTGCCTGACGCTGTCGCTGTACAGCCGGCCGCATTCGTCGGAATGCGCGATCAACGAGCACCGCGCGATCATCGCCGCGCTGGCGAAAGGCGACGTCGACAAGGTGATGGGGCTGATGCACAGCCATCTGGATTCCGTGGCGACCCGTGCGCTGGTCGCGCCGAGCCCGCAGCGCGGCCGCGATCTGCTGGATATTCTGGCCCCCTATGCCGACGAGGCAACCGGCGAAAAGGTGGTGAAGCTGCCGAAGGCGGCGCGGCGCTGATGCTCTTACCTCGCCCCGCCTGCGGGGAGATGTCGGATCGCATCGCAGATGCGATCCGGGTGAGGGGGTACAGGTCTATCCGCGGCCGATACTCGCGGATGCAGCCCCTCACCCCGACCCTCTCCCCGCAAGAGCGGGGCGAGGGAGAAGTGGCACCGCTTCCTACGCCTCGATCCCCCGCTGCATCAAAATCCACTCGGCGCTGTCGTTCCAAACGTCCATCTTGACGATCTGCCCGCCCCGCACCACGAAGCGATCGACATAACGGTTGCCTTCGAACGGCGTGCCGTCGGTCCATTCGCCGTAGAGCGTGCCGACGCTATAGACGACGGTCTCGTCCGTGCCGGGGCAGACATCGAAGCGGTCCATCTTCTTCTTCACCCAGCGATAGCGCTTCGCGTTGAAGCCGGTCGGCCCGCGCGGATGGTCGAATTTGCGCCCGCCGGTGAAGGTGATCACCGTGCCCGGCTTCATATAGGCCGCAGCCGCATCCGGATCGGGGATCATCGACGCCGTCAAATAGGCCTCGACGATCTCGGCATCGGACATCGGGCGGGCATCGGCTTTGGCGGGTGCGGACATGGCGGGTCTCCGGGGATAATCAGGACTCTACAATCTGGTCATCAAAGTGTATGCATATTTTTTAGACAATCGAACCATAAAACTGCACACAATCTGGTGCTGCCGGATCCTGGCCGTTCCGCTAGGCTCAGACCACCCTGATGTTTCCCTCGCCGATGATCGCGAAACCTGCCTTCGACCTCGTCTTCCGCAATGCCGTGACGCGCAGCTCTGCCGCCGCGGTCGATATCGGCATCGCCGGCGGCAGGATCGCCGCGATCGCGCCGCGCCTCGTGTGCGAGGCGGTCGAAGTCGACCTCAACGGCCGGCTGGCGTTGCCCGGCTTCGTCGACACCCATATCCATCTCGACAAGGCCTGCCTGCTCGGCCGCTGCGGCCACGATCACGCCAGCCTCGGCGAGGCGATCCGCGCGGTATCGGCGATGAAGCGCGACTTCACGATCGAGGATGTCCATGCGCGCGGCTCAAAAGTGATCGAGCGCGCAATCACGGCGGGCACCACGCGGATGCGGACGCATGTCGAGATCGACCCGAGGATCGGGCTGCGCGGCTTCGAGGCGGTCAAGGCCTTGAAACGCGACTATGCCTGGGCGCTCGACCTCTCGCTCTGCGCCTTTCCGCAAGAGGGCCTGACCAACGATCCCGGCGCCGACGAGCTCTTGGTCGCGGCGCTCAACGACGGTGCCGAGGCGGTCGGCGGCTGCCCCTATGTCGACAGCGATCCGAACGCGCATATCGCGCGCATCTTCGACCTCGCGCAGGAGTTCGACGTCGATGTCGACCTCCATCTCGATTTCGACCTCGATCCCTCCTGGTGGCACATGGAGGAGGTCTGCCGGCAGACCGAGCGGCGCAACTATCATGGGCGCGTCGCGATCGGGCACGCCACCAAACTCTCCGCGCTGCCGCCTGATCGGTTGAAGAAAGCCGGCGCTCGGCTCGCCGAGGCCGGTGTCGCGGTCACCGTGCTGCCGGCGACCGATCTCTATCTGATGGGCCGCGACGCCACCCACAACGCGCCGCGTGGGCTGACCGCCGCGCACCGGCTCGTCGCCGATGGCGTGCTGTGCTCGGTCGCGACCAACAATGTGCAAAATCCCTTCACGCCGTTCGGCGATGCTTCGCTGCTGCGGATGGCCAATCTCTACGCCAATGCGGCGCATGCCGGGATCGGCGAGTTCGACGCCTGCCTCGATCTCGTCACCGATCTGCCGGCGCGGCTGATGAACCTGAAGGATTACGGCATCACGGTCGGCAATCCCGCCGACATCGTCGTGCTCGATACCGACAGCGGAACCAACGCCATCGCCGAGCTGCCCGACGTGCTGATGGGCTTCAAGCACGGCCGCAAGACCTTCGAACGGCAGCGGCCGACGCTGTTCCGGCCTGACACCGAGATGTTTGTCCCGTCACCCTGAGGCGCGAGCTCTTGCGAGCCTCGAAGGATGCACGGCCCCGTGAGATCCACACGGAGAGAGCCGGCCCGTCGACACTTCGAGACGCGCGCAAGAGCGCGCTCCTCAGGGTGACGGTGAACGAAGAGGCGAGTGCCGCCTTGCCAATACGCATTGTCGCCTTGCCCTGGCGCGAATTGACGCGTCCGCCGATCCGTTGTTGGTATCCCGCCAACAGCAACAAACAACCGGGCAGGAAACCATGAGCAAATCCACCACAATCAAAAGCGTCGAGACGCTCGCCTGCGATGCCGGCTGGCGGAATTATCACTTCGTCAAGGTGACGACGACGGACGGGCTGGTCGGCTGGAGCGAATATGACGAGGGCTTCGGCGCGCCCGGCGTGACGGCGGCGATCGAGCGGCTGTCGGCGCGGGTGGTCGGCAAGAACGCGTTCGAGCACGAGCGGATCCATGTCGAGCTGTTCGCCGCGACGCGCCCTGCCGCCGGCGGCGTGGTGGCGCTGGCGCTCGGGGCGATCGAGAACGCGCTGCTCGACGTCAAGGCCAAGGCGCTCGGCGTGCCCTGCTACGACCTGCTCGGCGGCAAGATCCGCGACCGCGTGCGGGTCTACTGGTCGCATTGCGCGACCTGGCGCATCAATCATCCCGACTGGTACAAGCCGGCGATCACCGATCTCGACGGCGTCAAGGCGATCGGGGCCGAAGTGCGCGAGAAGAAATTCACGGCGATGAAGACCAACATCTTCGTCTATACCGACGGCAAGCCGCAAGGCTGGCGCCCCGGCTTCGGTTCGCCGTTCCAGCCCGAGATCAATATCGACCGCACCGTGCTGCGCAATCTCTGCATGCACCTGGAGGCGATCCGCGACGGCGCGGGGCCGGATGTCGATCTCCTGCTCGACCTCAACTTCAACGCCAAGACCGAGGGCTATCTCAAGATCCTGCGCGCGATCGAGAAGATGGACATGTTCTGGGTCGAGATCGACACCTTCAACCCGCAGGCGCTCGGCTACATCCGCCGCCAGAGCCCGCACCCGATCTCATCCTGCGAGACGCTGCTCGGCCTGCGCGAGTTCCTGCCCTATTTCACCGAGCAGGCGATGGACGTCGCGATCATCGACACGCCGTGGAACGGGGTCTGGCAGTCGATGAAGGTCGCCGCCGCCGCCGAGCATTTCGAGGTCAACGTCGCGCCGCATAATTTCTACGGCCACCTCTGCACCATGATGAACGCGCATTTCTGCGCCGCGGTGCCGAACCTGCGCATCATGGAGACGGACATCGATCGCCTGGCCTGGGACCACGAGCTGTTCACCCACGTGCCTGAATTCGTCGACGGCCATCTGGTGATCCCGGATCGCCCGGGCTGGGGCACCGAGCCGAACGAGGAAGGCCTGCGCGCGCACCCGCCGAAGAACAAGGGCGGGCTGCTGAATTATGGATTGAAGAAGTAGGCGTTTGTTGCGCCGGCCCACACCCCATCGTCGTCCCGGCGAAGGCCGGGACCCATAACCACCGCTGCCTGGTGTGTAAGGGATTATCGCCCCAGCAGAGCAAAACAATGCGCAGTTGGGGTAATGAGTCCCGGCCCCCCCCTGCGCAATTGCGCACTAGGCCGGGACGACGCATGACCCAACTCAACGGCCCTCAATTATCCTCGCGCACCGCCGTGAACGCGCTGTCGATCACGTCGCCGATCGGCTGCCAGGCATTGCCGTCGAACTGCACCAGCCGCATCTGCTTGATCGGGCGGAAGTCCTTCGGTCCGGTGTTGATCACGATCCCGGGCAGCGCGATCGGGCTCTGGTAATCCTTCAGCGACGCGGCCTGCCGCATGATGTTCTCGCGCGACAGATCGTCGCCGCACTGGCGCAGCACCTGCATCAGCGTATCGGCGGCGGCGTAGCCGAACACGGCGTAGATGTCGTCCTTATCGCCGTCGGGATAATACTTGTCCATGAAGGCGAGCCACGCCTTGATCTGCGGATCGTCCTTCCAGGAGGCATCGCCGGCATCCTTGAGGAACGAGGTCGAGATCACGCCGAGCGAGTTCTGCAGGCCCGCCGGCCGCAAGGCGCTGGCGATCGAGGCCGACGCATTGTCGAGGATGAATACCGGATGCCAGTCGAGGTCGGCCGCAACGCGGATCGCGCGTGCCGCGATCGCCGGCGCGCCGTCGAACACCAGGATATCGGCGCCGGAGTTCTTCAAAATTCCGATCTGGTTCTGGATCGCGGTCTCCGATGCATCGAAGGCGAGATCGGCGACGATCATGCCGGCGGTGTCGCCGAGCCCCTCCTGCAATCCCTTGAACAGGTCGCGGCCGAACTGGTCGTTCTGCCAGAGCACCGCGATCTTGCGCGAGGGATAGGCGGCCTGGATGTAATTGGCGTAGATCCGCCCCTCGGCGCGGAAGGTCGGCTGCCAGCCCATGGTCCAGGGAAAGGTCGCAGGATGCGCCCACGCCTCGTCGCCGGAAGCGACGAACAGCTGCGGGACCTTGTTCTCGTTGAGGTACTTCCGGACCGCGAGGTTGCTCGGCGTGCCGAACGAGCCGAACATCAACAGCACATCCTGCTTCTCGACGAGATCGCGGGTCTGCTCCATCGCGATCTTCGGATTGGAGCTGTCATCGACCGAGACGAACCTGACCTTGCGGCCGTTGATGCCGCCATGCTCGTTGACCATGTCGAAATAGGCCGCCTCCGCCCGCCCGATGGTCGCGAACGCGGCGAGCGGCCCGGTATAGGGCATGACGTTGCCGATGCGGATCTCGTTGCCGGCCGCCGCCGTCTGCGCCTGCTGCGCGCGCAACGGCGCCGCCGCGAGGACAGCTGTGAGGACGAGGGATATCGAAAGCGCAGTTTGTCTTTCTGTTTGCATCAACATCGCCACAAACGCGCCGGCACCAGGCCGGCGCTCCTCCCGAGCGAGCGGAGTTTATCGCCCAAGCCAATGCCGGAAAAATGAAATGTTGATGGCGGAGGCAGGCCTTCTTTCACCTCCCCCGCAAGCGCAGGGCAATCGCATATGGCAGCGAAAAGCTTGGCGGCGCTATTTCCACATCGTCATGGCCGGGCTTGTCCCGGCCATCCACGTCTTTTTCGCGCGGAAACCAAGACGTGGATGCCCGGCACAAGGCCGGGCATGACGAGTCTGTGGAGGGATCGAGCGCACATGCGATATCCCTGCCCGCAAGCGGGAGAGGGAGTGCAGTTCCGACTTGACGATCAGCGCAATATTATATCGAGCCAGCCCAGCGGGTTGACCGCGACGCGGTCGCCGCTGTCGACCAGGACGGTCGTGGTTTCGGCCTCAATGATCGCGGGACCGGCCAGCGCTTGGCCCGGCCCGAGATCGTCGAGCGCGTAGACCGGCACCTCGCGCCAGGCACCGAACCAGGCCTGCCGCTTGCCGCGCGGCGCGCAGGGCGCAGCCGAGCTGGCCTTTCCGGCATCACTGCTGCCGCGCGCCACCTTGCCGACGGCGGCAACGCGGGCGTTGACGAACACCACCTCCTGCCCGCGCGAGGCATAGGTGTAGAGCTCCTCGTGGCGGCGATGGAAGCGTTCCTCGATCTGCGCCACCAGGTCGGCGGCGCCGAGATCGAGCTCGCCGAGCGGCACGTCGATCTCGAACACCTGCTCGCCGTAGCGCATCTCGGCCGAGCGCTCGATGCCGATATCGCCCTTGAACCAGTCGCGCAGCCGCCCCGCCGCCTGCTCTTCCAGCCCGGCGAACAAGGCGCGAACCTCGTCGGCGGAAATCCGGCCGGTGCCGTAATGGGTGCGGCTGACCTCGTAGCGCAGATCGCTGGTCAGCATGCCCCAGGCCGAAAGCACAGAGGCGACCGTCGGCACGATGATGCGCTTGATCTCGAGCTCGCGCGCGACCTCGGCGGCGTGCATGCCGGCGGCGCCGCCGAAGCTGAGCAGCGCGAATTTGCGCGGATCGACGCCGCGGCGCAAGGTCATCAGGCGGATGCCGTCGGCCATCTTCAGATTGATCATCTTGTAGATGCCGGCGGCGGCCTCGATCCGCGACAGCTCGAGCGCTGCGGCGATCCGGTCCACCGCGGCTTCCGACGCCGCACGGTCGAGCGGCCGCGCGCCGCCCATGAAGGCGGCGGCGTCGAGATAACCGAGCACGACATTGGCATCGGTGACGGTGGCAGCCGTGCCGCCATTGCCGTAGCAGGCCGGGCCCGGCACCGAGCCCGCGCTCTCCGGCCCGACCCGCAGCGTGCGGCCGCCGTCGACGCTCGCGATCGAGCCGCCGCCGGCGGCGATGCTGGCGATGTCGAGGCTGCGCAGCGCGATGCGCTGGCCGGCGAGCATGCCATCCGCCGACAGCGAGGCCTGGCCATCTGCGATCAGCGAGATGTCGGTCGAGGTGCCGCCCATGTCGAACGGCACGAGATCGGGGATCCCGAGCATCTCGGCGCAGCGGCGGCTGCCGGAGATGCCCCCGGCCGGCCCCGATAGCACCGTGCCCGCGGCGAGCCGCGAGGCTTCCTTCACCGGCGCCATGCCGCCATGCGACAGCACGACGAACAGCGAGCCCTTGAAACCGGCTTCCGCGAGGCTGCGCTCCAGATTGGTGAGATAGCGCCGCACCGTCGGCGCGACATAAGCGTTCACGATTGTGGTCGAGACACGCTCATATTCCTTGATCTGCGGCAGTACGTCGCTCGAGCGCGACACGCTGACGTCGGGCAGCTCCTTCGCCAGCTGCTCGACGGCGGCAAGCTCATGCGCCGGGTTGAGATAGGCATGCAGAAAGCAGACCGCGACGGAATTCGCACCCGAACGTTTCACTTCCGCGATGACGTCGCCGAGCGCGGCGGCATCGAGCGCAACCGCAGCGCTGCCGTCGGCCTTCAGCCGCTCGCGCGCGCCAAAGCGGCGCTCGCGCGGCACCAGCGGCTCGGGCGGCGGCGTGCGCAGATCGTAGCGGTCCGGCTTCAACCCCTCGCGCATCTCGACGACGTCGCGATGACCTTCGGTGGTCAGCAGCGCAACTTTGGCGCCCTTGCGCTCGAGCAGCGCATTGGTCGCAACCGTCGTGCCGTGCACCAGGCGATCGGTCGCGGCGAGCATCGCCGCGCGCGTCACGCCGAGGCGGCGCGCCAGCTCTTCCAGTCCCGCCATCACGCCGATCGACTGATCGGCCGGCGTGGACGGCGATTTCGCGAACACGGTGCGCCCGCTTTGATCCGTCGCAACCAGGTCGGTGTAAGTGCCGCCGACGTCGACCCCAATCGTATACATCGCTGCCCTACACCGCTTTCGAAACCAAACCTTGCGCAAGATCGCGCGCCCGCGCTTCCGCCGAGCGCTTCTCGGGTGGACCCCAGCCGCCGCCGCCGGAGGACCGGATCTCGAGGCAGTCGCCGGGGCGCAGCTCGATGCCGACTTCCTTCGTCTTCAACACGCGCGGCGCGCGGCCTTCCGAGAGCAGCCGGTAATGATGCGGCTCGCCGTCCTTGCCGCCGAGCATGCCGCAGGGACCATGGCGCGCGCCGTCGCCGGCGGTGTTGCCCTTGGCCGGCTTCTGCGTCTCCAGCACCATGTCGAGCGCGACGCCAAGGCCGCCGCGATGCTGGCCGTCGCCGCCGGAGTCCGGCCGGAATTCGTGCTGGCGGAAATGCAGGGGAAAGCGCACCTCGGCCACCTCGATGCTGCCGAATTTGAGACCGCCGACCGAGTGCCATTCGCCGATCGACGAATAACCGTCGCCGCCCGGCGAGGCGCCGCCGCCGGGCCGAGCCTGGAACATGTGCCAGATGAAATTGCGTCCGTTGCGCGGGTCCTCGCCCTGGATCGCGATGCGGAAGCGGCGCCCCCACCCGCCCATGACGCGATCTGGACAGGACGCCGACATCGCCTTGATGATGGCTTCAACGATCTCGTTGGAGGGATGGCTGGTGCACAAGGTGACGGGACGGCCGGGATCGGCCCAGACAATCGTGCCCTGCTTCGCCACCACCTTCAGCGGCCGCAGCGCGCCGGTGTTCTTCGGAATGTCGGCGTCGATCAGATAGGCAAAGGCCATCGCGACCGCTGCCTGCATGTTGGCGTGTGACGAATTGACGAAACTGGTCGACTGCGGATCGGAGCCGGTGAGATCGACCTCGATGTCGCTGCCCTTCTTGGTCACCTTGGCGGCGATCTTGATGTCGGTGCGGCCGTGGCCGTCATCGTCGAGCAGAGCTTCGCCGTAGAACACGCCGTCCTTCCAGGCGGACACCACGGCGCGGGTCTGCTGCTCGGTCGCATCGAGAATGGCCTCGATCGCGGCTTCGACCGTATCCGCGCCGAACTCGCTGAACAGTTTTGCGACACGGCGCTCGCCGAGATGCGCAGCGCCCAGCATCGCCGCGAGGTCGCCGCGGAATTCCCTGGGGTTGCGGATGTTCAAAGCCAGCAGGTCGAGCAGATCCTCGCGCGGCTTGCCGGCCTCGTAGAGCTTGATCGGCGGAATGCGGATGCCTTCCTGATAGATCTCGGTGGCGGCTGGATTGTAGGCGCCGTGGGTGGCGCCGCCGATATCGCTCTGATGCGCGCGCACGATGGTCCAGAGCAGCCGCTTGCCACCGTCGAACACCGGCACGAAGGCAGTGAGATCGGGCAGATGGCTGCCGCCCTGGTAGGGATCGTTGAGCAGGATGACGTCGCCGGGCGCGACATCCTTGAAGCGCTCCTCGACCGCCAGCGTCGCCCAGGGCAAGGCGCCGACATGAACCGGAATGTGGTCGGCCTGCGCGATCAGCCGCCCGTTGGTGTCGCAGATCGCCAGCGAGAAATCGCGGCTGGAATTGAGGATCTGCGAATACGAGGTGCGAAGCATGGCTTCGCCCATCTCCTTCACGATCGACGACAGGCGGTGCTGGACGACGGAGCGGGTGATCGGATCGATCTTGGCGGACATTTTGGCCTTCTTGGCGCGAGGACTTGCGCAGGGAGGATCGTGGAACCGGTCGATCGAAACCGGAATTCCTTCTTATAGCCAGTGGCTTGCGGATCGCAAATCGGCTGGCCCGGCCAAAACGGATCATTCCGGCGATCAGCAAGTCGTGATCGACAAGAATCTGCCTGACGAAGGAATAGAACTCACGCTGCTGCGTCCCACCCATGCAAGCCGGCCCAAGCCCGTAACCGCTCGGGCCTCCCCGACAACTCCCAGGGTGAACGCAAATGCTTCCTCGATTCCTTAAGTCCGGCCTCGCGCCGCTCGCCGGCGCCGCCCTGCTTGCTTTTGCAGCTGCGGCGGCTGCTTTCGCGCATGACGACCATTATCCGGTCCAGACCGGGCAGACGGCCGAAGAGAGCGCCTTCCTTGCTGAAAACGATACCGCGATGACCAAGATGATGAATGACATGGCGGCCAAGCCGAGCGGCGACATCGACCGCGACTTCGTCGCGATGATGCAGCCGCATCATCAGGGCGCGATCGACATGGCCGTGATCGAGCTCCGCTACGGCAAGAACGAGCAGCTGCGCCGGATCGCGCAGGAAATCATCGTCGAGCAGCAGCAGGAGATCGACGCCATGAAGCTCGCGATCGGAGATCCGGTTACGGCGTCCGCGCCCGCCCCAACACAGCAGACCCCGGCGCCTGCCGCTCACGATCATATGAACATGTCCCACGGAATGAAGAACTAGGAGCCTCAAACGATGAACCGTCAAATCCTCAAGAGCCTGCTGGCCACGACCGTGCTGGCGATGTCGAGCCCTGCTTTCGCCGGACAGGCGCCGGGCGCTGCGTCCGCGCCCGACATTCCGGTCAGCCATCACGATCGCGTCTACGCCGCCGAGCAGTTCTCCAACACGGTGTCGGTCACCGACCCGGCCGACAACAAGCTGCTCGGCGTGATCCGGCTCGGCGACCCGCAGCCGGGCAATTTCAGCCCGCTCTACAAGGGCCAGGTGCTGGTCCACGGCATGGGCTATTCGCCCGACCACCGCACCCTCGCGGTGGTCTCGATCGGTTCGAACTCGGTGAGCTTCATCGACACGGCAACCAACGCGGTCAAGCACGTCACCTATATCGGGCGGTCACCGCACGAGGCGTTCTTCACGCCCGACGGCAAGGAAGTATGGGTCACCGTGCGCGGCGAGAATTACATCTCGGTCATCGACGCGCAGAGCTTCAAGGAAACGACGCGCATCGAGGTGCCCGCGGGACCCGGCATGCAGATCTTCTCGCCCGACGGCAAGTACGGCTACATCTGTTCGTCGTTCAATCCGGAGACCGACGTGGTCTCGGTGGCAGACCATCAGATCGTCGCGAAGGTGAAGCAGGAAAGCCCGTTCTGCCCGAACATCGCGGCCTCGCCCGATGGCGACCAGGTCTGGTTCACGCTGAAGGATGTCGGCAGGACGCAGGTGTTCAACGCCAAGCCGCCGTTCAACCTGATCAAGACCATCGACAGCGGCCCGATCACCAACCACGTCAATTTCGCGAAGACGCCTAAGGGCACGCTCGCCTATGTCACGATCGGCGGCACCAATGAGGTCAAGGTGTTTCGAACCGACGACTTCTCGCAAGTCGCGACCATTCCCGTCGGCAATCTGCCGCACGGCGTCTGGCCGTCCGGCGACGGCACGCGGGTCTATGTCGGTCTCGAAAATGCCGACGCGCTGGCCGCGATCGACACCGCGACCAACAAGGTGATCGCCAACATCCCGATCGGCCAGGCGCCGCAGGCGATCGTCTATGTGCCGAACGCCGCGCCAAATCCGGAAGATCGCCAGAACCTGCAAGCCCTCGGCGTCGCCGGCCAGGCCGCTCACCTCGCGCTCGCACCGAAAAAGCAAGCCAAGGACGAGAAGCCGCCGACCAGCGTATCGCTGTTCGATCAAGGGCTGATCCAGGTGCTGCAGGCTTCCGTGACCGGGCTCGAGCCGAAGCAGCGCTACGTGCTGGGATTGGCCGAACACGCTGACGGTGGCGGCATGGTGGAGCCGCTGGCAGCCTTCATGACCAATCCGGCCGGCTCCGCGATCGTCAACGCGGCCGGTCCGATCCGGCAGATCGTGCAGAGCGCGGCCAGGGCGGAGCGACGCTACCTCGTCATCGCAGCCGGCGAGCCGGCGAAACTCGGCGCGGTCGTGCAGGTACAAGCGCCATGAGCGACATGCTGCACCTGGTCGAGCCGCTGATACCCGCCTTGCGGCGTTATGCGCGGGCCCTGGTCCGCGATCACGCCGCGGCCGACGACCTGGTGCAGGACTGCCTGGAACGCGCCGTCATCCACTGGGAGCAGCGGCGGTCGGACAATCCGCGCCCGTGGCTGTTCGCGATCCTGCATAATCTCGCCATCAACCAGTTTCGCCGCGCAACGGTGCGCGGCGTTCATGTCGCGATCGACGAAACCAACGAGGGTTCGTTCGGCCAGGAAGCGGCGCAGGAGCACAAGGTGATGTATCGCGACGTCATGGCGAAGCTCACCAGGCTTCCGCATGACCAGCGTGCGGTGCTGCTGCTCGTCGGCGTTGAGGATTTGTCCTACGCCGATGCCGCGAAGGTGCTTGGGGTGCCCATTGGCACGGTGATGTCACGCCTCGCGCGCGCCCGCGAGCGGCTGCATCACGAACTGGAGGGGACTCCCGGCGACCGGGATCATAATGTCGTGCAATTGCGGAACAAGACATGAGCAACCGACCCATTACAGAAGACGATCTGCACGCCTATGTCGATCGCGCGCTCGAGCCGGAACGCGAGGCCGAGGTCCGTGCCTATCTGGACAAGCATCCGGACGTGGCCAAGCTCATCGCCGCCTACTCCGATGAGCGTAACCTCTTACGATCGGCGCTGCTGCCGATCGCCGAGGAGCCGCTGCCGCCGCGGCTCAACCTCGCCAGGATGATCGAGAGCCCACGACGCCGCCCCTCGTCGTTGCGCTGGGCCATCGCAGCGATGCTGATGCTCTCGATCGGCGGCCTCGGTGGATGGATGATCCGTGGCGCGACACAGACACCGGTCGGCGGAATTGTGGCGCTCGCCGAGGAGGCCAGCGATTCCTACAGAGTGTACGCCTCCGATCGCACGCGGCCGGTCGAGCTGCGCGACAGCACCGAGCTTGTGCAATGGGTCTCCAACCGGTTGCATCAACCGGTGAAGCTGCCGGATCTCACCAAGTCGGGATATCGCTTGATGGGCGGACGGGTAGTGCCGACCGCACATGGTCCTGCGGCCATGTTCATGTACGACGACGATCGCGGCGAGCGGCTTGTGGTTCTCACCCGCCCGATGACGTCAGACCAGAACGCGCCGATGGCCGCGCATTCGGGTGGCGATGTCGCGGGCTTCTCGTGGGCTGACGGCGGTACGGGCTACTCCCTGGTGGGGCCGCGCGGGGGCGATTCCCTGCGGCCGCTTGCCAACGAGATTCGCAAGCAGGCGCAGACGATCTGATCGGAACGGCGCGCTAAAGCATGATCCGGAAAAGTGCGAAGCGGTTTTCCGAAAAGATCATGCTCAAACAAAGAGCCAAGGCGCGATGACGATTCAACTCAATCTCATCGCGCTTTAGGGCCTGGTGTAGATCAGGAACAGCACGGTCCCGATCACCAGCGCGCCGGCGATGAACAGCAGCACCGCAGGCAGCCCGAACAGCGCCGCAACGCCGGCGGTGCTCGATTGCAGCAGCGCTGCGCCAAGGAAGAACGCGAGATTGACCGAGGACAGCGCCTTGCCGGTGTTCTGTGCGGCGACAAGCTGCCGCGTCATGCCGTAGATCAGCGGCTGCGCCGACGTCGCAAGCCCGATCAGGATCAACAGCACCAAGTCATATTGCGTCGGCATCACGGCAACCCCGAAGAGGTTCGAGACCGGGAAATGCGGCGCACCGGCCGCCATCAAGACGAGCAGCAGCGCGGCGATGGCGTGCGTCACCGCCACCATGGCACGGCGGTGCCCGAACTTGCGATCGAAAGCGCCGATGCAGGCTGGGCCGACGATCATCGCCAGCGTGAACAGGCCGAGCACATTGCCGGCCTCGATCCGGCTCAGCCCTTTCTCGTCCATCAGCCACGGGCCGCCCCACAAGCCGCGCAAGGTCAGCGACGCGCCGAGCGACACCAGCGACAGCGCGATCAGACCACGCAGGCCACGCGACATGCCGAGCCGCAGCACCTCGGCCATCTGGTGCAGCGGCGAGGAATCATCCGCATGCGCCGCCGGCTGCCGCGGCACCAGCGCGAACACCGCGATCAGCACGACAATGCCGAAGCCGGCCGAAACCCAGAAACCGGCGCGCCAGCCGAACTGATCGACCACGAACGCCAGCGGGCTTGCCGACAGCAGCATGCCGATATTGCCGATTGAGAGGATCAGGCCGGACCACAGGCCGAACTTCGCCGCCGACATCTGTTTCGCCGCGAGCGTCATCGGGCACATCAGCATGCCCGAAGTGGCGACGCCGAGCATGAGCTGGCCGAGCACAAAGCTCGCAGGCCCCGTCGCCAGCGCCGAGACCAGCGTTCCGATCACGGTACCGGCGAGCAGGCTCAGCGACACCGGCCGCACGCCGAAACGATCCATCGCGGCGCCGACCGGGATTTGCGAGGCGGCAAAGGAGAAATGATAGATCGAGGTGAGGCTCGCGAGCGCCTGCGGCGAGGTGCCGAAATCCGACGCCATCAGATCGAGGCTGATCGCCGGGATGGTCCGCAGCAGCGTCGACAGCATGTGGCCGGAGGCCAATGCCAGAAGTGCAAGCACCAGGGCGCGGAACCCGATCCCCGCCTCTTCCTTCGTCACCACGCCGTCCACGAATCGCCTCTTCCCCGAGCGGTTTGGCGACGGGCGTAACATTATTGGGCGGAGGGTGCCAATCAGTTAGCCTTCTCCCCGTTCTTCACGGGGTCGAGACGAGCGAAGCTCGTTCTTAGAGGGCTGGGTGAGGGGCTGCACCCGCGAACACGGTGACAATTGGATGTGCGGAGGCTCCCCCTCACCCGGAACGCATCTAACGATGCGTTCCGACCTCTCCCCGCACGCGGGGCGAGGTGACTTCACTGCTTATGGAACACCAGCGTGCGCAGCTCGATGCTCTCGCGCGGCGCGGCATCCGCCGGCGTGGTCGGATCGACGAACGCCGTATGCGGCCCGAACCGCGTGCGACCGTCGGTCGCCGAGTCGTAGCATTTCAGCAGGATCGCCTCGTCCGGCGTCATCTCGGGAATGTAGAACCAGCGGTGGTTCGGATTGTACTTCACCGAGTAGGTCTCGCCGCTGCGGTTCGGATAGATCAGGTCCGAAGCAATCAAATCCTCCGGCGCGACCGTGGTGCCGTCGGCCATCGCCAGCGGTGAATCCCGCAGGGGACCGCGGATCGGGCGCCACAGATTGATCACCTGGACGCGGCCCTTGACCAGCTGCTCGGCCTCGTCGGGCAGGTGCTCGAACACGCGGTTGCGGCCGGAGACGGGGGTCTGGTCGACATGGACGCGGGTCGCCGGCTGGCGCGGACCACCGCCGCGGATATCCGCCGCGCCCTCGACGCGCTTGCGCACGGTGTGATCGAAGATGAAGACACGATCCGCCTTCAGCGTCGCCTTCAGGAAGGCTTCCACGGCCGGGTAGTAGACGTTGCGGACTTCGTTCTCGTCGTAATAGTCCTTGACGCTGGTCGGATGCTTGACCAGCGCAAAGCCCTCGCGATCGAGCGAGAAGCTGTCGGCGATCAAACGCCCGTCAAATATCGGAACATTGTGGGCTTCGGGCAGCGCGGTGGATTTGGGTTCGCCGGGCGGCGGATCGAAGGCGTAGGTCCGGGGCTTGCCCGGCGTCGGCGCGAGATAATTCAGTTCAGCGGTCACAAACGGCAGCGACTCGATGCGAGTTTGTTGAAGGCCCATGGTGATCTCCCGGACTCGATTGTTCGTGCTTTTGATCTTGGCGGCGCCGGGCGGGGTGGCAAGGTCGTGGCGAAAATAGCAACGTTGCGGTTTTGGAATGTGCCAAACGGGGAAAATCCTTGCCGCGCGGCAGCCGGCGGACGAATGGATGTTTTGAATCACGGGTTCGTTAGCGGTGCAATAGTGCGGAGCTGAATCGCTTCCGCGCAGACGGTCCACATCTCCCGCCTGCAGGGCCGCCGCAGGTGCGCCGGCAAAATATCGAAAACAACCCCATGCAAAGGACCTCGCGGCTGCCGGCCTTCGACAGGGCAGCTTGACACGTCGGGCAAATCAGGGATACATTTCCAATATTCCGAAATCGTGCGAGCACCGCCGTCCTGGCGAAAGCCAGGACGACGCTGAATGTTTGGTGTCGCTTGCAAATTGCCTACAGTCCCGCGCCCTTCCCGACGGCCGCACCAAACGAGCGGTCGACGATGTCGGCGGCGTTGATCTTCTGCCGGATCAGGCCCCAGCGGTCGTAGAGGTCGATGGTCTTCTGCTCGTCGGCGACCACGCTGTCGTCGATCGGCGCGATGCGGATCTTGGCCCGCGTCAGCCAGTTCACCGCCACCGCGGGCGGGATGTTCATCAGCCTGCCCCAGGTCGCAGCGTAGCCCTCGACATTGTTCTGCGACCATGCGCGCGCCGCGGCGAGGCGACGCACGAAATCCTCGAGCTCGGCGCGCTTGCCCTTGATCGCATCGGGCGTTGCGACCTGGAAGCCGAGGCCGGGCGTGATGCCGTCAGCCGTGATGACGCGGCGCGACTTGAACAGCACCTCTTCCTGGCTCACATAAGGCTCCCAGGTCGACCAGGCGTCGACCGAACCTTGCGTGTAGGCGACCTTGGCATCCGACGGCGCGAGGAACACGATCTGCACGTCGTTCGCCTGCCAACCCCTGGATTCCAGCGCCGCCAGGATCAGCTGATGGCCGATCGAGCCGCGGCCGGTTGCGATCTTCTCGCCGCGCAGATCGTCGAAGCTCTTGATCGCGGAGTTCTCCGGCACCACGACCGCGAGCCCGTCGCGCGACTGCCGCACCGCGGCGATCGCCTTGACCGGAATTTTGGCGGCCGCCGCGAAGGTGAACGGCGCGTCGCCGACCAGCCCGGTATCGATCGCGCCTGCGCCCAGGGCCTCCAGCAGCGGCGCGGCTGCGGCGAACTCCTTCCACTCGATCTTGTAGGGAACGTCCTTGAGCACACCGGCCGCTTCCATCACGGCCTGCGAATTGCCCTTCTGGTCGCCGACGCGCAGCGTGGTCTGCGCGAAGGCCGCGTCGACGGCGACGAGCGCAAGCACTGCCGCAACAATGAGACGGATCATTCGGCGGCAATCCCCCGCTGCTGGTCGCGCGCTTCGATCAGCTTGCGGGTCAGCGGGATCAGCGCCCGGCCATAATCGATCGCATCGACCAGCGGGTCGAAGCCGCGGATCAGGAAGTGGCTGACGCCGAGATCGTAATAATCGCCGAATACCTCGGCGACCTGCTCGGGTGTGCCGACCAGCGCGGTGGTATTGCTGTTGGCGCCCGTCAGTTTGGCGATCTCGGTCCACAGCCGCTTGTCGATGCGCGTACCCTGATCGGCGAGCGCCAGCAGCCGCTTGGCGCCGTCGGTCGCGTGGTTGGGACGGCGATAGCCGGTCTGGTCCTGCAGCGCGGTGGCGCGCTCGAGGATATGTTCCGCCTTCTTCCACGCCTTCTCTTCGGTGTCGGCGAGGATCGGCCGCACCGACAGACTGAAGCGCGGCGTCGGCCTTCCGTGCCTGGCCGCGGCGGCGCGCACCCGCGCGGTGACATCGCGCACCTGCGCGTAGGACTCGCCCCACAGCGCGAAAGTATCGGCGTGCTTGCCCGCGACCTCGACCGCGGCGTCCGAGCCGCCGCCGACGAAGGTGTAGATGCCGCCCTTCTGCAACGGCTTCACCTGCGAGAAGCCGTTCTCGACGTTGTAATACTTGCCGCTGTAGTTGAACGGCTTCTCGCTGGTCCATTCCAGCCGCACCACGTCGAGGAATTCGCTGGTGCGGGCGTAGCGCTCATCCTTGTCGTCGAGCGTGTTGCCGTCCTGGCGCAGCTCGATGGCGTTGCCGCCGGTGATGACGTGCAGCGAGACGCGGCCGCCGTAGAACTGATCCAGCGTCGCGAGCTGGCGCGCCAGCAGCGTCGGCGCGGTGAAGCCCGGGCGCTGCGCGATCATCACCTTGAGCTGCTTGGTGATGGTCAGGACATGCTGCGCGACCTGCAACGCATCCGGCGTGGTGGAATGGAACGCCAGCAGCGCGCGATCGAATCCGGCGAGCTCATGCGCCTTGGCCACCGTCTCGATATAGGGTGGATCGAGCACCGGGCCTGAGCGGACGATGGTCTCGGAGGCATTGTTGTTGGTGATGAAGCCGATGAACTCGACCGGCATAACGGGAACTCCGTTGTTGTTGGCTGTTGTTTTCAGACGCCCAGCGCGGAGCGTCCGGCGGAGACACGGGTGGCATCGTCTTGCGGGGTATGGACGCGGCCGCACAGCACGTCACGGTAATGCCGCTCCAGCGGATTGGTGCGCGACAGGCCGTGATTGCTGGTCAGCGACAAGGCATCCTCCACCACTGCCGCGGCGTTATTGGTCACCGTCAGCTTGATGATGTTAGACTCGATCGCGGACAGCGGGAAGCCGTTATCGAAATCGGCGGCGAAGCTGTCGATCAGGCGGGCATTGACCGCAAGCCGCGCCTCGATCGCGCCGACGACCTCCTGCATCCGCGGCAAGGTCGCGAGCGCCGCGCCGAGATTGGCGGGCACCCGCTGCTTCAGGAATGTGACCAGCCAATCGCGGGCCGCGCGGGCGATGCCGTCATAGATCGCGGCGACGAAGATCGCATGCACGGTCGCCTGGGTAACGTCAGGAACCTTCCAGTCGTCGGGCGTGCGCACGTCGATCTCGTAATCCAGCGGAAACACGACGTCGTCGAAGATCACGGTGTGGCTGCCGCTGGCGCGCAGGCCGAGATGGTCCCAGGTCTCCTCGATCCGCGTTCCCGGCAGACCGGCGGGAACCAGAAACAAGCCGACACGGGTCTCCGGCTCATCGGTCTTCGCCCAGACCGAATACCATTTCAGGATCGGCGCGCCGGTCGAATAGATCTTCTTGCCGGTCAGCCGCCAGCCGGTCTCGGTGCGGCGCGCCGTCGTCGCCGGCAGGCCACCGCGCGCGGGCGAGCCGAGCTCGGGCTCGACGCGCAATGCATTGATCAGCGCCACGCCCTCGACCGTCTCCTTGGCGAGCTTGCGCGACAGCCGGCCCGGCCAACGCGTGCTGCGCGCCATCACCAGATGCTGGATGTAATGCATCGACAGCACCAGCGCGGTCGACGGATCGGCCTTGCCGATGATGCCGAGCACGCGCGTGGCGTCGCGGGCGCCCGCTCCGCCGCCGCCGAGCGCCGCCGGCACGGTCAGCGCCAGCAGGCCTTCGCGGGAGAGATCGACGAAATTCTCGAAGGGAAAACTGGCGTCGCGGTCGTGCGCCGGCGCACGCGGTGCAAAGACGTCGGCGAGCCGCAACGCGCGCGCGATGTGCTCCGGCCCGTCCGCCGGATGCAGCTCCCTCGCCGCAGATCTCACCATGTCGCCTCCAGTCCGAGCAGGCCGAGAATCTGCTTGCGCAGCTCAGCCAGATAAGGATCGCCGCGATGCCGCGGATACGGCCGGGCGACAGCGATGTCCGCCTTGATCCGCGCCGGCCGATCGGAGAGCACGATGACGCGGTTGGCGAGCACCAGCGCCTCCTCGACGTCATGGGTGACCAACAGCGTGGTGAAGCCTTTGCGCTGCCACAGCGCGACGAGTTCTGACTGCATGGCGATCCGCGTCAGCGAATCGAGCTTGCCGAGCGGCTCATCGAGCACCAGGATCTTCGGATCGTTGACCAGCGCGCGCGCCAGCGCCACGCGCTGCGCCATGCCGCCGGACAGCTGGTGCGGATAAGCGTTGCGGAACGAGGACAGGCCGACCAGCTCGATGACGTCATCGACGCGGTGGCGCTGCGCCTTCAGAATGCCCTGCGCTTCGAGGCCAAGCGCAACATTGTCCCACACCGTGCGCCACGGAAACAGCGTCGGGTCCTGGAACACGACAACCCGCGACGGATGCGGTCCGGCGATGCGGACTTCATCCTCGCGCAGCGTGCCCGCGCGCGGCTTCTCCAGCCCGGCCACCAGCCGCAGCAAGGTCGACTTGCCGCAGCCGGACGGGCCGAGCAGCGCGACGAACTCGCCCGGCGCGATCGCGAGGTTGACATTGTCGAGCACCGGCAGCGTGGCGCCATCGATATCGAAGGCGTGGCTGACGCCTTCGATATCGAGCTCGGCGCCGACCGCCGGATAGGTGATCGCCTCAGCTGCGGACTGCGCTACCATTTGACGACGCCCTTCTGCCAGACCAGCAGGCGGTCGCGGGTGCGGAACAGGAGCGTGATCGCGCCGGAGCAGAGCAGCGACATCACGATCAGCGCCGCATACATGTTGGCATACGCCGCCCAGCCCTGCGCCCATTGCAGGTACCAGCCGAGCCCGGCCTTGACGCCGATCATCTCGGCGACGACGAGCACCGCGAAGGACGAGCCGAGCCCCATGAACAGGCCGACGAACACATGCGGCAGCGCGGCGGGGATCGCGACCTTCAGCACCAGGAATGACGGTTTTGCGCCGAGCGTGCGCGCGACGTCGTAATAGGCGCTGCTGACGCTCGCGACGCCCGACCAGGTCAGGACCGTCACCGGAAAGCCGGTGGCAAGCGCGATCAGGAAGGTCGAGGCGCTCCAGCTCGACGGAAAGGTGAAGAAAGCGATCGGCAGCCAGGCCGTAGCCGGCAGCGGGCCGATGAAGCGCAGCACCGGATGCACCCAGTAACCGATCTTCTGCGACCAGCCGATCGAGACACCGGTGATAAAGCCGACGGTTGCGCCGATGATGTAGCCGCCGAGCTGCAGCTTGATCGAGGCGAACACGCTATCGAGCAGTTTCGGCAGATCGTCGGTATAGACCTCGAGGATCGACTGCGGCGGCGGGAAGAACGGCAGCGGCAGCCAAGCGAACTTTGCGGTGGCCACCTCCCACAACGTCACGAAGGCGCCGAACGCCACCAGCCATGGCGCGCGCTTGCGCAACGCCTGCCCGGCGCCGCCGAGATAATCCGCGCTGAATGTGCCGAACAGGATGAACGCGGCGATGACGATCGCGCCGATGCCGAGCGATCCGGTCCGCGACCAGTCGCCGACATCGGGCCAATAAAGGCATGCGAGGCCGAATGCGAGCCAGACGAGGCTCGCCGCAAGGCCGACACCGTAACTGCCGGAGAGGTTCGAGAACGTGACCGCCGCACGCGGCGCGGCCGCGGCCGTCGCGTCAGACACTGAATACGTCGACATAGATCCGCTCCGCGAATTTGGCCGTGTCGGTGCTCTGCTTGAACACCTGCACCGTCTTGAGGTCGTCGGCGTAGCCCTTCAACTCGCGCTTGAGCACCTCGCCGGTCGGATGATGGTGATGGGTGTGATAGCGCGCCATTGCCTCGAGATCGGCGAGGCTCGCCGCCTTCGGCGCATAGGGCTGGAACGACTTCGCCGCCTTGTCCGGGTTCTGCGAGGTGAACATCGCGGCGTCGAGCAGCGCCTGCGTGATGGCGCGCGCGACTTGAGGCTCCTCGCGCACCAGGCTGCCGCGCAGGCCGACGATGCAGCAGCTCTTGTCGCGATATTCGCCGTCGAGGTTGGAGGCGACCTCCTTGTACTGCGCATCCTTCAGCCAGAGATAGGCCAGCGGGTCCGACGACAGGAAGGCCTGCACCTCGCCCTTCTCGACCGCGACGTTCAGGAGATTGCCGGGATAGGCGCGCCAGTCGACGTCCTTGATCGGGTCGATGCCGAGCTTGGCCAGCTGGATTGAGAAGAAATTCTTGTCGGGACCTGCGAGATCGCCGACCGCGACGATCTTGCCCTTGAGATCGGCGAGCTTGTCGACCCCGGAATTGGTGCGGGTCAGGACGCGCATGCAGCCGCCATGGGTGCCGGCGGCGATCTTGACGTCAAAGCCCTGCTCCAGCGGCTTCAGCCAGCGCAGCGCCATGCCGAGACCGGCGTCGCTCTTGCCGGTGGCGATCGCCTCCAGCAGCTGGTCGGTCGAGCCCGAATAGTTGATCAGCTCGACGTCGAGATTCTGCTTCTGGAAGAAGCCGTGGTCGATCGCGACCGGCAGCGGCGCAAGGCAGACCGCGCCGGCGTTCCAGGACAGCTTCAGCTTGCGCGGCGCGCCGGTCAAAGCCGGTGCATCGGATGCGGTCTTGCAGACCGGGAATTCCGAGAAGTCGATCGCCGGCGTGATCGCCCGTGGCGCGAAGGCCTGCGCACTATACGCCCCGATCGGCGCGGCAAAGGCCGCGGCGGCGCCCGCACGCAGCAATGTGCGGCGATCCATCACCGTCTTCTTGTTATCCGTCGACATCTTCACTCCTGCATTTCGGCAAGGCTCCGCCCCGCGCGCAAAACGTCTCCGTTTGAACGCCCCGTCGTTCGAAGCACATGGTTCAGAAAAAAGCGGATTTCTCCGGCGCGATTGCACTCAAAGCAACATGCAAATGATGCGGCGCGACAAGATCATCGTCAATGAAATGGAATTTCGAATGTTGTCGGCGCCACAGCTGAACTCTCCACGATCGCATCGCGCGGCGATGAAAGGATTTTCACGATCGTCCCAGACGGAGATGCGGCGCGATCACCCGTGACTGCATCAAATCTAGGCGTTTTGCGGCCGCATGCGCGATGTCTTCTACGCGCGGCCTGCTTGACGAGATCATCCTTGCCGCGCAGCCGGCGAATTCAGATTTCCGTTTCGTTGACGGCGAACGGCTTGCTCATAGACTTGATCGAACGCTGCCGCGCGTTCCGCGGCGCAGCGAATGAATCAGGAAGAAAATTCATATGCGCAAACTGACCCGCTCGGGCCCTGCCTATTCTCTCACCCGCCGCACGGCGGCAGCGCTGATCACGGCCGTGATCACGCTGTCGACATCGGCTGCGGCGCTCGCGGCCGACGCGATCGTGCTGCGCGTCGGCGACCAGAAGGGCGGCAACCGCTCGCTGCTGGAGATTTCCGGCCTCGCCAAGGATCTGCCCTACAAGATCGAGTGGTCGGAATTCCCCGCCGCAGCCCCGATCCTGGAAGCGATCAACGCCGGCGCGCTCGACGTCGGCTACACCGGCGATCTGTCCTTCCTCACGGTCTATGCGTCGGGCGCGCCGATCAAGGCGATCGGCGGCACGCGCTCCGATGCGCGGACGCAGGCGATCCTGGTGCGCGGGGATTCGCCGATCAAGACCGCGGCCGATCTGAAGGGCAAGCGCCTCGCCGGCACGCGCGGCGGCTGGGGCCAATTCCTGATCAACGCGACGCTGGAAAAAGCCGGCAGCAGGATCGAGGACGCGACCTTCGCCCCGCTCGGCCCGGTCGACGCCAAGATCGCGCTGCTCGCCGGCTCGATCGACGCCTGGGCGGTGTGGGAGCCGTATGTCTCCTACGCCACGCTGAAGGACAAGGCGCGCGTCGTCGCCGACGGCGAAGGGCTGACGCCGACCATCACCTTCATCGTCGCCTCCGACAACGCGATCGCAACCAAGCGCGCGGCGGTGCAGGACCTGGTGCAGCGGCTCAACAAGGCGCGGCTGTGGTCGCTCGACCATCTCGCCGAGTACGCCAGGAACACGGCCGAGCTCACAAAACTGCCGGAGGACGTGCTGCTCGCCGCCTACACCGCTCAGAAGACGAGCCCGATCGCGATCGACGAGGCCGTGGTGAAGGAGGTGCAGGCCGCCTCCGATCGCGCGACGCGCTACGGCATCCTCGGCAAGACGCTGGATGTCGGCAAGGCCGTCGACCGCAGCTTTACGGCAAGCGCGAGCTCGAACTAGCGGCGCGCGTGAACGGGGCACGCTCTTTCCTCACCTCCCCTTGCAAAGGGAGGTCGGTTTGCGCGCAAGCGCAAGCCGGGTGGGGATCCTGCCTCCGCAAGCGCCGGCGCCCGTGGAGAGCAACCCCCACCCCGCCCTCCCCCTTTCAGGGGGAGGGAGTCAGGCGACGGTGCTCGCCTGACGACAAATAAGATGCGCACCACCATGGAGATCTCCGATGTCCGGTCCGCTCCATCTCGCACTGATTGTCACAGCACACCTGCTCTGCATGACCTTGTTGGTCGCGCTGTCGGTTTGATAGCGTCCTCTCCGGGCCAGCCCCAGGGAGAACAACAATGAACCTATCAATGAAGGACCGCGTCGCGGTGGTTACCGGCGGCAGCAAGGGCATCGGGATCGCGGTGGCGCGGCGGTTTGCCGAATCCGGCGCCAGGGTCGCGATCCTCGCCCGCGGCGCGGCCGACCTCGCTGCGGCGCGCGAAGCGCTCGCTAGGGACGGCCTTGTGGTACGCGATTATGTCTGCGACGTCGCGAAGGCTTCCGATATCACCAAGGCTCACGACCAGATCGTTGCCGATCTCGGCAAGATCGACGTGCTCGTCAACAACGCCGGCACGGCGCGCACGCTGGCGTTCGAGAGCATCAGCGACGAGGCCTGGCAGGAGGACCTCGACCTGAAACTGTTCGCCGCGATCCGCTTCAGCCGGCTGGTGTGGCCGGGGATGAAGCAGCGCAAATGGGGCCGCATCATCAATGTGCTCAACACCTTTGCCAAGGCGCCGGCCGGCAATTCCGCGCCGACCTCGGTGTCGCGCGCGGCCGGCATGGCGCTGACCAAGGTGATGGCCAATGAAGGCGGCGAGCACAACATCCTGGTGAACGCGCTGCTGGTCGGCCTGATCATGAGCGATCAATGGGTCAAGCGGCATGCTGCCCAGGCGCCGAACACGGATTTCGGGGAATTCGCCAAGGGCCTTGCCAAGGGCACCCCGCTCGGCCGCATCGGCACGGCGGAGGAGTTCGCCAACCTCGCCTGCTTCCTGGCCTCGGAGCAAGGCTCCTACATCACCGGCACCGCCATCAATGTCGATGGTGGCCGGTCGCCGGTAGTCTAGAGCCCCGGTCCCGGTTCAACCCGGTCCGGAGCTCCAGATTCTGCTTTGGCGCGTTTTCTTCACGCGAACCGGTGTCCACTCGCTGGAAAACGCGGGCTGGCAACCAACGGCAGGAAGCGACGGCTCAAAAGCAAAAGGCCTCCGTCACCGGAGGCCTTTCATCTTAAACCGCGTCCTTGGCGGCCTTGACCGGCCGTGCGCGGACGATCTTCCGGGCCGGCTTGGCCTTGAACATCATCTCTTCGCCGGTGAAGGGGTTGGTGCCCTTGCGCGCCTTGGTCGCAGGCTTCTTGACCACAACGAACTTCGCGAAGCCGGGGACGAGGAACACCCCGGCCTTCTTCAGCTCCTTGTGGCCGACATCGACAAGCGAGTCCAAAACGTTCTTGACGTCGCGCTTGGAGAGTTCGGTGGTGGTCGCGATCTTCTCGATCACTTGCGACTTCGACAGTTGGGTAGCCATGGTTGCTCCATTGATTCTGGAGTGGGCACGATATGGCGGAAAACGCCGAGAAAAACAGTGTTTTCTGCACTCCCCACCACAATATCGCTGTGGACAGCCGCCGAATCAGGGTTTTTTCCAGTGTTTTTTCAAGTCAAGGCGCTTCCGACCCCTAAAATTACAGGGTTTGCGCGGCTTCGGCGCTCCCGAAACGTCCCTTCGAGAGAATCACCAGACGCAACTCGCGCGGCCCAAACTGCGACAATGCGGCGCCCGATCCGGGTTGCGAAGCGTCGCAATGCGCCACTTCAGGTTTCGGAAACGATCCTCCAAAAGGCCGAGGCATTAGAAAATGACTCGGGTTCCGATTCCATCGTAACATCGCAAAGGGGCGCCACGACCGATCCGGCTGGTCGCCCGATGCAAGCCTTTATGTAAGTACCGGAGACCTGCGTATGGATTTGAGCCGCCTCGAGATCAACCGCCGCACGGCCCTTCTGACCTCGGCCGCGATTGCGGCCAATGTCATCAATCCGATGCGGGCCTTCGCGCAGGAGGCCCCGCGCAAGGGCGGCGTGTTCAACGTCCATTACGGCGCCGAGCAGCGCCAGCTCAACCCGAGCATCCAGGCCTCGACCGGCGTCTACATCATCGGCGGCAAGATCCAGGAGAATCTGGTCGACCTCGACGCCAACGGCCAGCCGGTCGGCGTGCTCGCCGAGAGCTGGGAGGCGACCCCGGACGGCAAGACCGTCACCTTCAAGCTGCGCAAGGGCGTCACCTGGCACGACGGCAAGCCGTTCACCTCTGATGACGTCGCTTTCACCGCGATGAACATGTGGAAGAAGATCCTCAACTACGGATCGACGCTGCAGCTGTTCCTCACATCGGTCGATACGCCCGATCCGCAGACCGCGATCTTCCGCTACGAGCGGCCGATGCCGCTGAACCTGCTGCTCCGGGCCCTGCCCGACCTCGGCTATGTCTCGGCCAAGCATCTCTATGAGAGCGGCGACATCAGGCAGAACCCGACCAATCTGGCGCCGGTCGGCACCGGTCCGTTCAAATTCGTCAAGTACGAGCGCGGGCAATATATCATCGCCGACCGCAACCCTGACTATTGGCGGCCGAACGCGCCCTATCTCGACCGCATCGTCTGGAAGGTGATCACCGATCGCGCCGCCGCGGCCGCCCAGATGGAGGCCGGCGAGCTGCACTACAGCCCGTTCTCGGGCCTGACGATCTCGGACATGGCGCGGCTCGGCAAGGACAAGCGCTTCATCGTCCAGACCAAGGGCAATGAGGGCAACGCCCGCACCAACACCATCGAGTTCAACTTCCGCCGCAAGGAACTGGCGGACATCCGGGTCCGCCGCGCCATCGCGCACGCGATCAACGTGCCGTTCTTCATCGACAATTTCCTGGGCGATTTCGCCAAGCTCGGCACCGGCCCGATCCCGTCGACCTCGACCGACTTCTATCCCGGGCCGAACACGCCGCAATACCCCTATGACAAGGCCAAGGCGATCGCGCTACTCGACGAGGCCGGCTTCAAAGCCTCCAGCGGCAACCGCTTCTCGCTGAGACTCCTGCCGGCACCGTGGGGCGAGGACATCTCGCTGTGGTCGACCTTCATCCAGCAGTCGCTGGGAGAAGTCGGCATCCAGGTCGACATCGTACGCAACGACGGCGGCGGCTTCCTCAAGCAGGTCTATGACGAGCACGCCTTCGATCTCGCGACCGGCTGGCACCAGTATCGCAACGACCCCGCGGTCTCGACCACGGTATGGTACCGCTCCGGCCAGCCCAAGGGCGCGCCGTGGACCAACCAATGGGGCTGGGAGGACAAGATCGTCGACAAGACCATCGACGATGCCGCCACCGAAGTCGATCCGGCCAAGCGCAAGGCGCTCTATGCCGATTTCGTCAAGGAGGTGAACACCGAGCTGCCGGTCTGGATGCCGATCGAGCAGATCTTCGTCACCGTGATCACGGCCAAGGCGCGCAACCACTCCAACACGCCGCGCTGGGGCTCGACGAGCTGGCACGATCTTTGGCTGAGCGCATGAGGCCACATCTGCGCTAGGCGTGGCGCCCTCTTCTCTCTCGCCCCGCTCTTGCGGGGAAAGGGTCGGGGTGAGGGGCTCGCTCCACGATATTGCTCCATCGATAGACCTGTACCCCCTCACCCGGATTGCATCTGGCGATGCAATCCGACCTCTCCCCGCAAGCGGGGCGAGGTAAGAAGGGGCCGGTGCCCACCCCGAACCGGTGTCCACATCGTTCGAAAACGCTATAGATAAAATATGCGTATCCTGAGCCTTGCGGGGCGGCGGCTCGCCGCCTCGATCCCGACCCTGTTCCTGATCCTGATCGGCGTGTTCCTGCTGCTGCAGCTCGCGCCGGGCGACACCGTCGATGCGCTGATGGCGCAGATGGGCGGCGGCGACGCCGCGACCGCCGAGGCGCTGCGCAAATTCTACGGGCTGAACCTCTCGGTTCCGGCGCAGCTCGGGAACTATCTGTGGCACCTGGTCCGGCTCGACCTCGGCTTCTCCTCGATCTACGGCAAGCCGGTGGCGACCGTGATCCTGGAACGGCTGCCGCCGACCATCCTATTGATGACGGCGTCGCTGTCATTCGCGTTCTTCTTTGGCCTCGTGTTCGGCGTGATCGCCGCGCGCGGCGTCAACCGCTGGCCGGACACGATGATCTCCACGCTCGGCCTGATCTTCTACGCCACGCCCTCGTTCTGGTTCGGGCTGATGGCGATCGTGGTGTTTTCGGTCTATCTGCAGTGGCTGCCGCCGGGCGGCTTCGAGGACATCGGCAACGTCCAGACCGGAATCTGGCGCGTGCTGGATATCGCCGCCCATCTGGTGCTGCCGACACTGACGCTCGGGCTGATCTTCCTCGCGATCTATTTGCGCATCATGCGCGCCTCGATGCTGGAGGTCTTGAACCTCGATTTCGTCCGCACCGCCCGCGCCAAGGGGCTGGATGAGACCCATGTCATCACCCGGCACGTGCTGCGCAACGCGCTGCTGCCGATGGTGACGCTGATCGGATTGCAGGCCGGCACCATGCTCGGCGGCTCGGTCGTGGTGGAGAGCGTGTTCTCGCTGCCCGGCCTCGGCCGTCTCGCTTATGAGTCGGTGGTGCAGCGCGACCTCAACACCCTGCTCGGCATCGTCTTCGTGTCCGCGCTGCTCGTCATATCCGTGAACTTCGTCGTCGATCTGCTCTACGCGCGGCTCGATCCGCGCATCGCGGCGGAGGGCTGACGATGGATGCCGTGAAGCGCTACTTCCGCAGCCCGGCCGCGGTGATCGGCCTGATCCTGCTGCTGCTTGTCATCGCGATGGCAATCAGCGCGGGTCTCCTCTATCCGCGCGATCCGCTCGCTCTCGCGGGCCGGCCGCTGATCTGGCCGTTCTCCAACCCGCGCTTCCTGCTTGGCACCGACAATTCCGGCCGCGACATCGCCGCCCAGATCTTCTACGGCGCGCGGATCTCGCTGCTGATCGGCGGCGTCGCCACCGTGATCGCGATCCTGATCGGCATCCTGGTCGGCGCCTTCGCCGGCTATTACGGCGGCTGGGTCGACAATGTGCTGATGCGGATCACCGAGGCGTTCCAAACCCTGCCGAACTTCGTGCTGCTGCTCGTCCTGGTCGCGGTGTTCGGCTCGACCCTGACCACGGTGACCATTGCAGTTGGCGTGGTGTCGTGGCCGGCGCCGGCACGGCTGACCCGCGCCGAATTCCTGTCGCTGCGCAACCGCGAATTCGTGCAGGCCGGCAAGACGCTCGGCATGAAGGACGTCCAGCTCATCCTCGGCGAAATCCTGCCCAATGCGCTGCCGCCCGTCATCGTCTATGCCAGCGTGGTGATGGCGGTCGCGATCCTGCTGGAAAGCGCGCTCGCCTTCCTGCGTCTGTCCGATCCCAACGTCGCCTCCTGGGGCAATCTGATCGGGCTCGGCCGCGACGTGCTCCGGGTGCAATGGTACGTCTCGGCAATCCCTGGCATTGCGATCCTCGTCACCGTGCTCGCGGTGTCGCTGGTCGGCCAGGGCCTCAACGATGCGCTCAATCCGAGGCTGAAAAGCCGATGAGCGACACGGTCCTTTCCCTCGACGCCCTGACGGTGCGCCTGCCCAAGGGCGCCGACCGGCCGCATGCGCTGTCCGACGTTTCGCTTTCAATTGCGTCGAACGAGATCCTCTGCGTGGTCGGCGAGTCCGGCTCCGGCAAATCGATGATGGCGAACGCCATCATGCGGCTGCTGCCGAACGAGGTGACGATCGAACGGGGCCGCATGATGTTCGACGGCCGCGACCTCTGCGCCGCCGACAGCGCCGAGATGCGCGATGTGCGCGGCGCCGGCATCGCGATGATCTTCCAGGAGCCGATGACCGCGCTCAATCCGCTGCGCACGATCGGCGACCAGATCGGCGAGATGTTTGCGATCCACACCGCTCTCTCGAAGGCCGAGATCAATGCTCGTGTGCTGGCGCTGCTCGAGGACGTCCGCATCCCCGACCCCAAGGCTGCCGCAAAAGCTTACCCGCACGAGCTGTCCGGCGGCCAGCGCCAGCGCGCGATGATCGCGATGGCACTCGCGCTCGACCCCAAGCTCCTGATCGCGGACGAGCCGACCACCGCGCTCGACGTGACGACACAAGCACAGATCCTGAAGCTGATCCGCGATTTGCAGCAGCGCAAGAAGACCGCGGTGCTGTTCATCACCCATGATTTCGGCGTGGTCGCCGAGATCGCCGACCGCGTCGTGGTAATGCAGCATGGCGCGATCGTCGAGCACGGCACGGCCGACAAGGTGCTGAACGATCCGCAGCATGCCTACACGAAGCAGCTGATCGCAGCCGTTCCGCCGCTGAAGGCGCCGCCACCGCGCATCCTTTCCGGCAAGGACATCCTGACCATCGACGGCGTCTCCAAGACCTACCGCACCGGCGGCTTCCTCGGCCGCGGCGCGCGGATCACGGAGGCCGTCAAGAACGTGTCGCTGCACCTGCCGCGCGGCGCGACGCTCGGCATCGTCGGCGAATCCGGTTCGGGCAAATCGACGCTCGCGCGCTGCATCGTGCGGCTGATCGATCCGGACACCGGGTCGATCGTGCTCGACGGCAAGGACTGGGCAAAGCTCGGCCGCGACGATATCAGGCGCGAGACCCGCCACATCCAGATGGTGTTCCAGGATCCCTTCGCCTCGCTCAATCCGCGCCGCAAGGCGGCCGAGCTGGTGGCGCAGGGACCGATCGTGCACGGCACCGACCGCGCCACCGCGATTGCGGAAGCGCGAAAGCTGTTCGAGCTGGTCGGCCTCGATCCGTCCGCCGGTGACCGCTACCCGCACGAATTCTCCGGCGGCCAGCGCCAGCGCATCGGGCTCGCCCGCGCGCTGGCGCTGAAGCCGGATGTGCTGGTGGCCGACGAGCCGGTCTCGGCGCTCGACGTCTCGGTGCAGGCGCAGGTCTTGAAGCTGCTCGCCGGGCTGCGCCAGCAGCTTGGCCTCTCCATCATCTTCATCACCCACGATCTGCGCGTCGCCGCCCAGATCTGCGATCTCGTCGCCGTCATGAAGGACGGCGCCGTGGTCGAGCATGGGCTGACCGCCGAGGTGTTCGGCAAGCCGCGGCATCCCTATACGCAGGCGCTGCTGTCGGCGATCCCCGGCGGCGCGTTTGCGCGCGAGCACGGCACCGCAACCGTGTAGCCGGGCACGCGCGGCCCTACTCCGCCGCTTGTGGCTTGGGCTCCTCGCGCAGCCGGAAGCGCTTCAGCAATCCGGATACCGTGTCGCGGAAGCCGCCATATTCCAGCTCTGAATAGGGCAGCATCGCAGCGCCGGACCAGCCCTGGCTGCGCATCTCGATCGCCTTGCGCTGCGCGCGCTGGCGAACCTCGTCCCAGGCAAGGTTGTCAAAGAAGTCGGTATAGGACTCCGAGAACTTCCCGTCCCGGTCGATCGAGAAGCCGACGCAGGACACGATCGGCAGGCAATACATCCCCGTCACCGGGGTGTTGAGCGGCACCGGCATGAGCGGCATCACATGCGAGCCGCGCGCATCGCCGCCCACGAAGTGCGCCTTGGCGAAGGGCGAGATGATTTCTTCGGGCGCCGCGAAAATGCCCTGGTTCCTGACGACCGCGACCGGATCATCCTTGCCGGTGTACTTGCCCGCGATGGAGTGAAGGCGCTGCGCCGAAACGGCGACGGCGACTTCGCCATAGGTTTTCGAGACGATACGATCAATGCCGAAGCGCTCGTTGTCGCGAAGCAGCGCCGCAATGTGGTAGCCGTCCGCGGGCGCATCGAGTTCGATCACGCTGTCGCCGGCCGTGTTGTCCATATCGATGATATGGAAACGGAAGCCCTTGATCATCGGGGGCAGCATCAGCCCGGCGCAATACATGGGATCGGCAAAAGCCAGATAGAGCGGCAGGTTGTAGGCACCGGGGCCGCACTTGTCTGCGGCGAACACCATGAAGGACTCCGCGGGTCTCGCGCCCGAGAGGCTGTGGTCGAAGCTGAGCTCGGCGACAGCCGGGCCCGCGCCGCGAACGTTTCCGGACGGGGCGTCGACGAGAAGATCCTGGCCGGCGCCGTAGAGCCCGGAGGTCTTCGCGACTGCAGCGGCCGCGAGAAACGTCTTCCAGGCGAATTGGTGGACTTCGGAGCTCCCTTCGCCCCGCGTGTGCGTCATGATGATCGCAATATCGTCGCCGGTATGGCGCACGAAACCGTCGATCAGGAGACCGTTTTCGATCGCTTTCGCGACCTCCCCTTCGACAGCCGCCATCATGCGCGCAGATGGTTTCGTGTGGCCCCCGACGGAGCCAATGTCAGCCTTGATGACCGAAATGGTGAGTTTCATGAGCATCCCTCCGACCGCAGCGCAGCGCCTTCGCCTCGGCGCTCGCTGCGCCGGGGGCGACGGCGCGCTCATTTGCAAAAAAGAACGTCGTGTGGTGCGACAGGTTCCCTGCGCATATTGCTTGCGGAACTATGGCCCCTCCGTCACCGCGTGTCGATACGGGCTATCGACGCATCTGGAATAGCTCGCCCTGCCCGATGGGGTTACCACCCGCCCTATGAAGCGCGGTTGAGAAAGATCGGCAGGCCCCGCTTGTTGGAATAGAGAGGACGGTAGCGCTCGGTGTTGTACGCGCTTGCGACGTCCAATTTGCGTGGCCCGAGCTTGGCGTCGGGGATCGGCACGAGGTCGTAGCGGCCCTCGACCAGCGCCGACATGAGGCCGGTTTTGCCTTCCAGGATCGCATCGTAAGCCATGTTGCCGAACGTCAGCGCCACAAGCTTGTCGATGAAGTCCGGATCGCCTGACCGCAGGTCGTAGGTGAGGTCAGAGACGATGGTCTCCTCGCCGGTGCGCCGCTTGATCTCGTCCGCGAACGCTTCGGCCACGCTCGCCTTCCTGCGGTGACCGTAGGCGTCAGGCTCGCCGAATTCCTGCACCTTGTAGCCCTCCCACTCGGCGCCCTCGCTGAGCACGATCAGCGCGTAGTTGCTTGGGTTGCCGTGCTTGTCATCGAGGAGAAGCTGGATCAGCTTGTCGAGATTGACCTTGTACTCCGGTATGGCGCATCGGATCGAGGTTGCGTATGCGGTATAGAGTGCCGTAAAGCCGGCATCGCGACCAAAGACGCGGAAGATGCCGATTCGCTCGTGCGAGCCGACGGTGGTGCGCTGGCGCTGGATGGCATCGCTGGCACGGGTGATCGCGGTCGAAAAGCCGATGCAGTATTCGGTGTTGCGAACGTCGTTGTCCATCGTCTTCGGGATGGCAATGATCTTGACGCCTCGCCTGTTGAGCTTGTCCGCGTAGCTGAGCGTATCGTCGCCGCCGATGGCGATCAGATGCTCGATACCGAGCCCCCCGAGGTTCGCGAGCACCTCGTTGGTGAGGTCCCACGTCGTGGTTGCGATGCCACCCTTGGTGCTCTGGGAAGCCGGAAAGTCGCGGCCCGCGAGATGATCGGGCAACTTCTTCATTTTGGAGGGATTGGTGCGGCTCGAGTGCAGCACGGTGCCGCCGCGCCGGTCGATGACGCGCGTATTTTCGCGGTTCAGCGGGATGATGTAATGGGACTTGCTCGACGGGTCGTCGAGGTTCAGGTGCGTGAGGGCCTCCCAGCCTCGGCGGAGACCGACAACCTCGATGTCGTCCTCGCTGCCGCGATAGGTCACGCTCTTGATCACCGCGTTAAGGCCGGGGACGTCACCGCCTCCCGTGAGAATACCAATGCGCTTCCTCGCCATGCCCACCTCCCAGGGTTGCTATCTGGCAATAACGCCTGCGTCGCGTCGGGGTTTCCACAACGCTATCCGCCAACGGCGGAATCCTCGTGATCGCGGCACCCACCCGAACCTGCTTGGGCCCCAATCTTCCAGCGACGTCCTCTCACCAGTCCCCAACTCGGGCGGCTTGCCCCTCCATGCCTCTCGCGTGCATGGCGCGACGTTGCTCCGCGCCTACCGCGAACGGCGCGAGGCGAGGAAATACTCCGCCCATCGCAGCAACTCGAAACGATCGCCCTTGACCAACTCCTGTGCATCGCGGCGCCGGTAGAGCACCAGCATCCAGGGCGCGAGCTTGCGGAGCACGCCGTGCGCCATGTACTGCACCGGCTCGGAGAACGGCAGCGCCAGCTCGCTTTCCGGCACGCCTTGGACCGCGCGCGCCAATTCGCGGCCGAGCGGGATCGTCAGCGCGACGGCACGGCCGTTGCAGCCGGTCCAGCCATAGGCGTTCGGTCCCAACCGGTGCATGCGCGGCAGGAAATCCGCCGTCATCCCGACATAGCCGTTCCAGACATAGTCGAACGAGACCTCGCCAATCTGCGGCCACAAACGCTGCAACCGCTCGGTCACCCGCGCCTTCAGCCGCCCGGTCTTGTCGCCCGGACCGAGCACGGCACCGCCGGTGACGAGGCGATTGCGGGCATCGTAGCGCGCGAAATACAGCTCGCCATGGGTGTCCGACATCGCCTGCCGGCCGGGGATGATGGTCTTGCGCACATTGTCCGACAGCGGCTGCGTCGCCATCTGCCAGGACAGCACCGGCATCACCTCGGTTGCGATCTCAGGCACCAGCGATTTCGCGAACTCGCCGCTATAGGCATTGGTCGCGACCACCAGCGCGCGGCCGGAGATTTCACCCTTTTCCGTCTTCACCACCCAGCGATCGCCGCGGCGCTCGAAACTCGTCGCAGGCGAGCGGGCATAGATTCGCGCACCGAGGCCGAGTACGGTGCGCGCAAGGCCGCGCGCCAGCGCCAGCGGATTGACGTGACCGCCGGTCCTGTTCCAGAAGCCGCCGTACCACGCATCCGAGCCGAGCATGTCCCGGGTCTGATCGCGCGACAGCAATTCGACCGGCGCACCGAATTTCGACCATTGCTGCACCCGCCGCTCGGCGATCTTGATGCGGCCCGGCGAGTGCACCGGCTGCACCCAGCCGGCCTGCTCCTGCTCGGCCTCGATGTTGTAGCGTTTGACGACGTCGAACAGATCAGCGGCGCTGTCGCGCAGCATCGCGACGAAGCGCTCGCCGGCCGCTCCGTGCCTCGCGATGATGTCGTCCGGATCGGGACGCGACAGTGTCGGGATCACCTGGCCGTTGTTGCGCCCCGAGGCACCCCAGCCCGGCTCGGCGGCCTCGACGATCGCGACGTCGACATTGGCCTCGCGCAAATGCAGTGCGGTCGACAAGCCGGTGAAACCGCCGCCGATGACGACGACATCGGCCTGCTGCGCGCCGGTCAGCTCGGGGCAATCAGGGCCGAAGGGCGTCACTGCTGCCCAGAGCGAATTGGGCCAGCGCACGGCATTGCTGTTCATCATGATCCTTTCTTGCGGGCGCCCGGTCATTCTGGTTAGCTAATTCTACTCTCCTATTCCAGCCGGGAAGACAACAAGTGGCACTCAAGAACGTCATCGGAATCGATCACGCCGTGGTCATGGTGAAGGACCTCGACAAGGCGGCCGAGAACTACAAGCGGCTCGGCTTCACCGTGTCGCCGCGCGGCACCCATAGCGCGCATATGGGATCGGGCAATTACACCATCATGTTCGACCCCGATTATATGGAATTGCTCGGCGTGCTGACCCCGACCGAACACAACGCTCCGGCGCGCGCCTTCCTCGAGAAGCGCGGCGAGGGCATCGAACGCATCGCGTTCACCGCGGTGGATTCCGCTGCTGGCGCCGAGGAGATTCGCGCGCGCGGCTATGCGCCGATCGGGCCGACCGATTTCGAACGCCCGGTGACCTTGCCGAACGGCACGACCTCCGCGGCGAAATTCCGCACCTTCCAGTGGCCGACCGCGGAGGCGCCCGGCGGCGTCCGCATCTTCGCCTGCCAGCACAAGACCCGCGAGACGGTGTGGATTCCCGAATTGATGACGCACGCCAATGGGGCAAAACGCCTCAAGCAGGTGCTGATCGTCTCGCCCGATCCCGCAGCCGATGCCGCGCATCTCTCCAGGATGATCGACGTCGCCGTCAGGAACGACGCCGACGGTGCGGTTGCGGTGCCGTCCGGCGGCAACCGCGCCGACTTCGTGTTCCTGACCAGGGATCAGCTCGGCAAACGTTATCCCGGCGTATCGCTGGATGGCCTGCCCGACCGCGGCGGCGCCGGCCTCGTGATCGCGGCCGACCTTGCCGCGACCGAGAAAGCGCTGGGCTCAGCCGGCGTGAAGAGCGGCAATAGCATCACCGTGCCGCCGGCTTCCGGCAACGGCACCCTGCTCGCTTTCGTCAAGGCATAGCTGCCATACCATGCGCGGCGCAGCGTTATGCAACGGCGCCGCGCATGTGGGACTAGGCACAGAAAGTTGAGGCGCTAGTATCTCTCCCAAACAAGAACCGTCCAGGGAGAGAAACATGTCGCATCACCTGATCTCGCGCCGGCAGATGCTGGCCGGCACCGCGGCCGCCGGCGCGGTTGGACTGACCGGATTTCCGGCCCGCGCCGACGTCAACTGGAAGAGATATTCCGGCACCACGCTCGAGGTGATTCTCGCCAAGGGGCCGCGCGGCGACAATCTGCAAAAATACATCAAGGAATTTACCGAGCTCACCGGCATCAAGGTCGAGTCGGAACAGATCCCCGAGCAGCAGCAGCGCCAGAAATGCGTGATCGAGCTGTCCTCGGGCAAGCCGAGCTTCGACGTCGTGCACCTCAGCTATCACGTGCAGAAGCGGCAGTTCGAGAAGGCCGGCTGGCTCGCCGACATGTCGGGCTTTCTGAAGGATCCGAGCATGACGCCGCCGGACCTCGTCGAGAGCGATTTCTCGGCGGCCGGCCTCCAATATGCGCGCAACGACAAGGGCCAGATGCTGTCGCTGCCATGGTCGGTCGACTATTTCATCCTCTACTACAACAAGGAGCTGTTCCAGAAGAAGGGCGTCGAGGTCCCGAAGACGCTCGAGGAGGATGGCAATCGCGGCCGAGAAGCTGACCGATCCGAAGGAAGGCATCTACGGCTTTGTCGGCCGCGGCCTGCGCAACGCCAACATGGCGATGTGGACCAACTTCTATCTGAACTATGGCGGCGAATTCCTCGATGCCAAAGGCAACATCCTGACCGACGGCCCCGAGGCGATCGAAGCCACCAAGCTCTATCAGCGCCTGCTGACAAAATGCGCGCCTCCCGGCGTCGCCGGCTTCAACTGGATGGAGTCGATGGCGTCCTTCACGCAGGGCAGGTCCGCGATGTGGATCGACGCCGACGGCTGGGCGCCGCCGCTGGAAGATCCCGCCGCCTCGCGCGTCGTCGGCAAGGTCGGCTACACGCTGGTACCCGCCGGTCCCAAGGGCAAGTTCTCCTCGACCTATGGCGACGGCGTCGGCATCGCCGCGGCGAGCAAGAACAAGGAAGCCGCCTATCTGCTCTGCCAATGGGTGGTCTCGCGCGGACAGGGCGCGCGCCTGCTGCAGGCCGGCGGCGGCGTGCCGTTCCGCAACTCCATCGTCGACGATGCCGAAGTCGCCAAGGGCGTGAAGACCAAGGAATGGCTGCAGTCGGTGGTTGACTCCGCCAAGATCTCCAAGCTCGGCCTGCCCGTCATCATCCCGGTCGCCGAATTCCGCGACATCGTCGGCGCCGCGCTGACCGCGACGCTGTCGGGCGCCGATCCGGCCACCGAGCTGAAAAAGGCGCACGAGCAATTCCGCCCCATCCTGGAGCGTAGCGAAAAAGCGTGAGCGTGGTGACACAGACTGAGCCGGCGGCGGCCAGCAAAGCGTTTTCAAGCGAAGTGGGTACCGGTTCGCGTGAAGAAAACGCGTCAAAGCAAGAGTCCAGAGCCGCAGGCTCTGGAGAGGCCGCCCCGGCGCGTGAATGGCGTCCGCCGTCCTATTGGCCGTTCGTGATCCCGGCGCTCGTCGTGGTGCTGGCGGTGATCATCTTTCCGTGGGTCTTCACGATCTGGATGAGCCTGCAGGAATGGAAGGTCGGCTCGCCGACCGTGTTCGTGGGGCTCGCGAACTATCTGCGGCTGCCGACCGATCCGCGCTTCGTCGAGGCGGTCGGGCACACGCTGTCCTATACAGCGCTGTCAGTGCTGTTGCCGCTGGTGTTCGGCACGCTGGCGGCGGTGGTATTCCATCAGAAATTCGCCGCGCGCGGTTTCCTGCGCGGCATCTTCATCATGCCGATGATGGCCACGCCGGTGGCGATCGCGCTGGTGTGGACCATGATGTTCCACCCTCAGCTTGGCGTCTTGAACTATCTGCTGTCGCTGGTCGGGCTGCCGCCGCAGCTCTGGGTGTTCAACCCGGCGACGGTGATCCCCTCGCTGGTGCTGGTCGAGACCTGGCAATGGACGCCGCTGGTGATGCTGATCGTGCTCGGCGGCCTCGCCGCGATCCCGACCGAACCCTACGAGAGCGCGCAGATCGACGGTGCCAATTTCTGGCAGGTGTTCCGCTTCATCACGCTGCCCTTGATCATGCCGTTCCTGTTCATCGCCGGCATGATCCGCATGATCGACGCGGTGAAAAGCTTCGACATCATCTTCGCGATCACGCAAGGAGGGCCGGGCTCGGCGTCGGAGACCATCAACGTCTATCTCTACAGCGTCGCCTTCGTCTATTACGACCTCGGCTACGGCTCGGCGATCGCGGTGGTGTTCTTCCTCCTGATCGTGGCGCTGGCGGCACTGCTGCTTTACTTGCGCAAGCGCCTGCTGTGGACATCTGAACTCGGGGGCGAGGCATGAACCCGCGCCAGATTCTCGGGCGGATCGGGCTTTGGCTGTCGGTGTTCGTCATCGTCTCGCCGGCGATCCTGTTCTTCCTCTGGATGGCCTCGCTGTCGCTCAAATTCGAGATCGACAACGCCTCCTACCCGCCGGTGTTCTTTCCGGAGCATATCGCCTGGAAGAACTATGCCGACGTGTTCGCGTCCAACCGGTTCCTGACCTATTTCAGCAACAGCCTTGTGGTCACCGGCTGCGCCACGGGGCTTGCGATGCTGGTCGGCGTGCCCGCCGGCTACGGCATCGCGCGGATGGCGGCGCATAAATCGGCGATCGTGATCCTGATCGCGCGCATCACGCCGGGCCTGTCGTATCTGATCCCGTTGTTCCTGCTGTTCCAGTGGCTCGGCCTGCTCGGCACGCTGGTGCCGCAGATCATCATCCATCTCGTGGTCACGGTGCCGATCGTGATCTGGATCATGATCGGCTATTTCGAGACCACGCCGCTGGAGCTGGAGGAAGCTGCGCTGATCGACGGCGCGACGCGCTGGCAGGTGTTCCGCCATGTCGCGCTGCCGATCGCCAGGCCGGGACTCGCGGTTGCCTTCATCCTCGCGGTGATCTTCTCCTGGAACAATTTCGTGTTCGGCATTGTGCTGGCCGGGCGCGAGACCCGCACGCTGCCGGTCGCGGTCTACAACATGATCTCGTTCGACCAGCTGAGCTGGGGCCCGCTCGCCGCCGCCGCCTTGATCGTGACGGCGCCGGTGCTGCTGCTCACCGTGATGGCGCAGCGGCAGATCGTGGCGGGACTGACGGCGGGTGCGGTGAAAGGCGGCTAGTCCCCGAGCGCCTCCAACACGGCAGCTGAATCGGTGACCCAACCAAAGATGCCGCCCTGGGCCTTGATCATCTTCAGACCCATCTCGTGGAATTCCGGGAAGTAGGACGCGCAGCCGTCGGAGATCACGACGCAGCGGTAGCCGCGATCGTTGGCCTCGCGCACTGTGGTGTTGACGCAGACCTCGGTGGTGACGCCGCAGACCAGGAGATTCTCGATGCCGTATTTCTGCAGGATGTCGCCGAATTCGGTGGCGTAGAACGCGCCCTTGCCGGGCTTGTCGATCACAATCTCGCTGTCGAGGGGATAGAGCTCGGGAATGATGTCGTGCCCCGCCTCGCCGCGGATCAGAATCCGTCCCATCGGTCCGGGATCGCCGATCCGAAGCGACGGCGCGCCGCGCTCGACCTTCGCCGGCGGCGCGTCGGAGAGATCGGGCAGATGGCCCTCGCGGGTGTGGACCACGAGCAGCCCGGCGTCGCGCACCGCCGCGAGCACCGCGGCGATCGGCTGCACCGCGCGGGCAAGCCGGCTGACGTCATTGCCGAGCGTCTCGCCGAAGCCCCCTCGCTCCATGAAATCGCGCTGCATGTCGATGATGACGAGCGCGGTCCTGCTCCAGTCGAGCGTGATCGGCTCCGGCTCCGCCGCGATTGTCCCGCTTGAATTCGCCATGACGCACGCCCCGAATGCGAGAAAACCCGCATTGATTAAGCAAACCGCGTGCCATTGCGCAATGATGCGGCGCATCGCGGCGATCCCGATCAGCATGCGACCGTACGCTGCATTTGCGCATTCTGCGATCTTGCTGGCATGATCGTTGCTAGCTGGGAGCCCGACCGAACGAAGATCATCGTTCGCGAAATGACAGCCCATTTCAAACAGGCGGGAGGACAGGCATGAATGGACTTGGCGGTCTCAACAAATCACCGAATGGCGTCGTGATCGGACTGGTGCAGCTGCAGTTGCCTGTGGTTGCGACAAGGTCCGACCTGGCACGGCAGACGGAGCGCATCGTATGGATGGTCGGCAAGGCGCGGCGCAACCTCGGAACCATGGACCTCGTCGTGTTCCCCGAATACTCGCTGCACGGCCTCTCGATGGATACCAATCCGGAGATCATGTGCCGGCTCGACGGGCCTGAAGTCGCGGCTTTCAAGCGGGCCTGCATCGAGAACAAGATCTGGGGCTGCTTCTCCATCATGGAGTTCAACCCGCACGGCAACCCCTACAATTCAGGGCTGATCATCGACGATCACGGCGATATCAAGCTGTACTACCGCAAATTCCATCCCTGGATTCCGGTCGAGCCGTGGGAGCCCGGCGACATCGGCATTCCCGTGATCGACGGACCGAAAGGCGCCAAGATCGCGCTGATCATCTGCCATGACGGCATGTTCCCGGAAATGGCCCGCGAATGCGCCTACAAGGGCGCGGAGATCATGATCCGCACCGCGGGCTACACCGCACCGATCCGCGACAGCTGGCGCTTCACCAACCAGGCCAACGCGTTCCAGAACCTGATGGTGACGGCCAATGTCTGCATGTGCGGCTCGGACGGGTCGTTCGACTCGATGGGCGAAGGCATGATCGTCAATTTCGACGGCAGCATCATCGCGCACGGCACCACGGGACGGGCCGACGAGATCATCACCGCCGAAGTGCGGCCCGACCTCGTGCGCGAGGCGCGGATCAACTGGGGCGTCGAGAACAACATCTATCAGCTCTGGCACCGCGGCTATGTCGCTGTGAAGGGCGGCGCGATGGATTGCCCCTACACGTTCATGCAGGACATGGTGTCCGGCCGCTTCCGCCTGTCCTGGGAAGATCAGGTCAAGATCACCGATGGCACGTCCTGCGGCTTTCCCGCACCGACGCGGATGTTCGGCAAGACCGCGAAGGCCGCCGAGTAGCCGGCCCTTTGATGTGAGCATGATCTCTTCGGAAAACCGCTCCACACTTTTCCGGATCATGCTCTACTTGAAGAAGTGCACGAGACCGATGCTCAAGCCCAGCAGCAGCATCAGCGACAGCGTGACGGCGGCCGTCACCCGGCCGCCGACGGTCGAGAGCACGCGGACATCGACGCCGAGCCCGAGCGCTGCCATCGAGACGACGGTGAGGATCGCCGCCGTCTTGGTCACCGGCGCGATCGCGATATCGGGCACGAGTTGGAACGAGCGCAACGCGGCCAGCACCAGGAAGCCGATGATGAACCAGGGCACCAGCTTGAACGGGCTGATCGAGGCGGCCTTCGAGGTGCCCTCCCTGGCGGCGCCGGCCTTGCGCCGCCGCGCCACCAGCAGCGAGAGGCCGATCACGATCGGGCCCAGCATCAACACCCGCACCAGCTTGACCAGCGTGCCGATCTGGGTGCTGACGATGCCCGCCGGCACGGTCGCTGCCAGCACCTGCGGCACGGCATAGACGGTGAGGCCGGCGAGGATGCCGTATTGCGTCGCCGTCAGCTTCAGCAGCGGGATCAAGAGCGGCAGGCCGAGCACCATCAGCACGCCGAGAATGGCGGTGAACGAGATCGACGAGGCGATGTCGTCGCCATCGGCCTCGATCACCGGCGCCACCGCCGCGATCGCCGAGTTGCCGCAGATCGAATTGCCGCAGGCGATCAGGATCGCGAGCTTGGTCTTGAGCCCGAGCATCCGGCTGAGGCCATAGCTCACCGCCAGCATGATCGCGACGGTCACGGCGATGGCGCCGATCAGCAGCCCGCCCGACGCCACGATCGCGGCAAAGCTGATGGAGGCGCCGAGCAGCATCACCGCGACCTCGAGCAGCTGCTTGGCGCTGAAGGCAATGCCCGAGCGCCAGCGCGCCGACGGCTCCCAGGCGGTGCGCACCGCCATGCCGAGCAGGATCGCGACGACGAGGGCCTCGATATAGGGATGGTCGAAAACGCGCTCCTCGGCGGCCTGGATGCCGAGCGAGATGACCGTGACGACCCCGCAGAGCAGAATCCCCGGAATGAGCTGGAATATGCGCCGCAGCGCCCCCTGCTTCTGCCCCTGGTCTTGTTTTTGTTCCGGCACAAAATCCTCTTTTCGGAGAAGATTTTATGCGCCATGGCACCCCTCTTGGCTAATATATTTTCGGACTGCCCCGATAGAGAGAAGTTATGTCCCTCAACCTGCATCTGCTCCGCCTGTTCGCGGCCGTGGCGAGAACCGGAAGTTTCTCCCGCGCCGCCGACCTCCTGCACATCAGCCAGCCGGCGATCTCCAAGGGCGTGCGGGATTTCGAGCTGCAGGTCGGCTGCCGGCTGCTCGACCGCACGCCGAAGGGGGTGCGGCCGACCCGGGAGGGCGCGGCGCTGGCGCGGCATGCCGAGACGCTGTTCGCGGCCGAACGCGCCGCCGAGGACGAATTGCAGGCGCTGCGCAACCTCGACAGCGGTTCGCTGCGGATCGGTGCCAGCACCACGATCGCGACCTACATGATCCCGGAATATCTCGGCGTGTTCCACCGTGCCTTTCCCGGCATCGATCTGCACGTCGTCAGCGCCAACACCAGCGACATCGCCGCGCTGATGCTGGGACACGAGATCGAGATCGCGCTGGTCGAGGGCCCCGTCGAGGACGAGAATTTGATCAGCGAAGCCTGGCGCACCGACGTGATGGCGCTGATCGCAGGTCCGGATCATCGCTTCGCAGCGGTCCAGGGGCCGATCGACATCCGGTCGCTGAACGACGAGATCCTGATCGTGCGGGAACCCGGCTCAGGCACGCGCGAGGTGGTCGCGCAGGCGCTGGCGGCCCACCACGTCGAGCCGCAGCGGACGCTCGAGATCGGCAGCACCGAGGCGATCAAGCAGGCGGTGGCATCAGGCGTCGGCGTCGCCATCGTGTCGATCGCAACGATCGACGATCAAGTGAAGCTCGGAAAGCTGAAGGTGATCCCGATCAAGGGCATCCATATCGAGCGCACGCTCTGGCAACTGAAATCGCCCGGCCGGCTCGAGGTGCCAGCGGCGGTCGCGTTCGAGGGGATCATTCGGGAGGCGCAAAGGGCCAGGACGGCGCCGCGCGGACCTGCGGCTAGAGCGCGGCGAACAGACCCTGCGCCCAGGCAACGGCATGCTCGAAGCTGAACACGCCGGGCTCGAAATAGACGGCCCGTGCCAGCACGATGCCGACCACCAGCACCCAGAACACGCTGGTGCCCGCGGTCTTCAGCCATTTCGACACGCCCTCGCTCGCGATCGAAGGATCGACCGCGGGGACCGGCTCGCCGAAGGGATCGAATGCGGATTGGCTCATCGTCGTAACCATCAGGAATACCCTGAGAATGTCGCGACGACGGGGGCAGAAGCAAGGGTAGTGGAATGCCTTTTGCGGCGGTTACTTGGAAGGACGTTTTCCGGTCCGAAAACCGGGGAGCATTTCCTTCTCGTCGCCCCCTGTAGCCATCAACCATCGGTCACGCGCCGCGGCGCCACGCGTGGCAGCGTGATGCGCATGCGTGTCCCCATGCCCGGGGCACTGTCGAGATGGAGCTCTCCACCCAGCCGGTTCGTGACGATGTTATGAACGATGTGCAGACCAAGCCCGATGCGGCCGATGTCGCGGCGCGTGGTGAAGAATGGATCGAAGGCCTGCCGCAGCACGTCGTGATCCATCCCGCAACCGTTGTCGGCGAACAGGATCTCGACCTGGTCCGCGCCTGAGGCGCGGAGCCGGATCGCGATGATGCCGCCCTTGCCATCCGGGAACGCATGCGCCACCGAATTGACGAACAGGTTGGTCAGCACCTGGCCATAAGGGCCGGGATAGCTGTTCATGGCAAGACCGGGCGGGCAATCGACTTCGAGCGCCAGATTGTTCTTCGGCAAGGCCGGACGCAGGCTCGAGAGAACCTGCTCGGTCGCCGCGCCGAGATCGAACTGGCTCCGGTCGAAATAGCTGCGATCGACGGCCACCTGCTTGAACGATTGCACCAGGTCCGCCGCGCGCTTGAGGTTGCCGACAAGCAGCGACGAGGCGCTTTCGACGACCTCGATGAAATCGCTCAGGCTGGATCGCTTCAGCTTGCCGCGCGCAGCCTCGGCAGCGAAGTCGGCGCATTTCTGCTCCAGCACCGAGGCGACGGTGAGACTGGTGCCGACCGGACTGTTGATCTCGTGCGCGACGCCGGCCACCAGCCGGCCCAGCGCCGCGAGCTTTTCCGCCTCGATCAGCGACGCCTGGGTCTCCTGCAGATGGTGCAAGGCCTTCTCGGCTGCATCGCGCGCGGCGCGGATCTCGCGTTCGCTGCGCTTGCGATCGGTGATCTCTTCGGCCGCAACGTTGACGCCGACGATGCTGCCGTTCGGTTCGCGCTGCGGATGCCAATGCGTGATCCAGCATCGCTCGTCATTGTGGCCGGGGCGCTGGCCGTAAACCTCCACGTCGGTGACGGGCTCTCCCGTCTCCATGATCGAGCGAACGATACCCTCGACGGCCGAAGCCAGCGCGGGCACGCAATCATGCACCGTGCGCCCGAGGTGACCTTCGACCGAAATGCCGCAGATCTCGGTGAGCCGCTGGTTGATCTGAAGGTAACGGCAATCCGGTGAGAGATAGGCGAGCCCGATCGGTGCAGTGTCATAGATCAGCTGCAGCGCCGGTTGTTTTGGGAACTGAACGTCCTGGACGACGGACGACCTCATGTCCACTACCCCCCGTTGCACCAAGTCTAGCGCTTCACGCCCGGCCCGCAAATAGGCCAGCTGAGCCGGAAACGGTGGTCTGATCTGTCCGGATCAGGCATGGGTCGGGCCGGCAGCGGCCCCTGACCAGTGCCTGCGGCGTGCTGACGCAACGTGGGCAGCAAGCGCCCCTCGGCGCAGGCCTGCGAAGCGCGCAATTTTAGCTATTCACTGCAACGTGCGGACGAAAATTCTCGACGACGCGCAGCAGCACCCGCGCGCCGATGTCGGCATCGGCGAGTTCGACATGCTCGGCCGGATTGTGGCTGATCCCGCCGCGGCAGCGCAGAAAGATCATGCCGATATCGGCGACATCCACCATCGCCATCCCGTCATGCCCCGCCCCGCTCGGCAGCTCGAACGCGGCATAGCCCTCGGCCGCGACGGCCTCGGCGATCTGCGCCTTGAGCCACGGCGCGCAGGGCACGCTGCGGTTCTCGTGGGTGACGTCGATCTGCAAGGCGAGGTCGCGGCGTTTTGCGATCGCCTCGATCTGCCGCACGATGTCGGCGACGGCGCGCTTGCGATGCATGTCGTTCTGCGAGCGGATATCCATGGTGAAGGACACCTTGCCCGGGATCACATTGGTGGCGCCCGGCATCGCGTTGACATAGCCGACGGTGCCGACGAGGCCTTGTTCGTCGGACCTGCAAAACTGCTCGATCGCAACGATGCATTCGGCAGCACCCGCCAGCGCATCGCGCCGCAGCTTCATCGGCACCGTGCCGGCATGGCCGGCGACGCCGGTGAGACTGGCGGCAAGCCTTGTCGCGCCCGAAATCGCGCTGACGACGCCGACCGGCAGCGCCTTCTCTTCCAGCACGGGACCCTGCTCGATGTGCAGCTCGACATAGCCGAGCAGTTCGCGGCGGGCGCGCGCCGCCTTGCCGATGTGATCGGGATCGAGCCCGAACTGGATCAGCGCGTCGCGCATCGACGTGCCGGCGCGATCGCGCGTGTTGAGCACGCTCTCGTCGAAGGTGCCGGCGACCGCGCGGCTGCCGAGCAGGGTCGAGGCGAAGCGCACGCCCTCCTCGTCCGCAAAGCCCACGATCTCGATCGCGAACGGCAGCCGCCTGCCGCGCCGGTTCAGATCGGCGACGCAGGCGATTGCGGTGATGACGCCGAGCGGGCCATCCCATCTGCCGGCGTCGCGCACGGTGTCGTAGTGCGAGCCGAGCATCAGCGCCGGCAGCCCCGGCCGCTCGCCCTCGTAGCGGCCGCAGACATTGCCGATCGCGTCGAGATGCGCGCTCATGCCGGCCTCGCGCATCCAGGACAGGATGAGATCGGCAGCCTTGCGGTGCTCGTCGGTAAGGAAGATTCGCGCCAGATGCTCCGGCGTCTCGGAGATCGTCGCGAGCTGATCGATCCGCGCCACGATCTCTTCGCCAAGGGAAGACGATTTCGAGGACGGTTTTGTCTCGCTCATGCTGTTTCCCATCAGTCCAACGCGTCCGGCGGAGCCCGCTTCACTCGTAGCAGGCCCGATCCGATTCACCAGCCGGCAATTGGCGCCTCGTGCACCGTCCCCGACCGGGCTCGCACCGGCTGTCCGGCGGTTAGCGACTGCTTAACGGCATTGCATACAACAGCGATCGATCGCTCATAAAATAGGCAAATCGATCTCAATCGGCTTTCGAACGTTCCGTGGCCAATCATCATTCCAACGTATATTCAAATACTTACTGAGAACTGATTGCCAAACATGCTCTGGCATGAAGCTTGCGACACTTCCCCCAAGCTCCGCCGTCAGGCGGCTGCGACAAGGACAGGCGGGCCGGACCCGCTGGAGGGAGCAGGCGATGGATTTTGGCAGGATTTCAAGAAGGCATTTATTGCAGGGCAGCGCCGCACTGGCGCTCGGCGGCACGCTTGGCATTCGTGGCGCGGCGGCAGCGGAAACCACGATCGGCTTCATCTATGTCGGGTCGCGCGACGACTACGGCTACAACCAGGCCCACGCGCAAGGAGCCGCGGCGGTGAAGAAGCTTCCCGGCATCAAGGTCGTCGAGGAAGAGAAGGTGCCGGAGACCGATGCGGTCGAGAAGACGATCGAGTCCATGATCAATCTCGACGGCGCCACGCTCATGTTCCCGACCTCGTTCGGCTACTACAACCCGCACGTCCTCAAGATGGCAGGCAAGTTTCCAAAACTGCGCTTCGAGCACTGCGGCGGCCTGTGGTCCGACAAGGACCCGAAGAACGCCGGCAGCTATTTCGGCTATATCGACGAGGCGCAATACATCTCCGGCATCGTGGCCGGCTATTCGACCAAGAGCGGCAAGCTCGGCTTCGTCGCCGCCAAGCCGATCCCGCAGGTGCTGCGCAACATCAACGCGTTCACGCTCGGCGCCCGGCTCGCCAATCCGAAGGCGACCACCCAGGTGATCTTCACCGGCGACTGGTCGATGCCGGTCAAGGAAGCCGAGGCTACCAACAGCCTGATCGACCAGGGCGTCGACGTGCTGACCTGCCATGTCGACGGACCGAAGACGATGGTCGAGAACGCCGCGCGCCGCGGCGCTCTCGTATGCGGCTATCACGTCAACCAGTCGCCGCTGGCGCCGAAGGCCTATCTCACCGGCGCCGAGTGGAATTGGGAGGCGCTCTATCCGAAATTCGTCAAGATGATCACCGCCGGCGAAGCGATCCCGAACTTCTATCGCGGCGGCCTCAAGGAAGAGATCGTCAAGGTGTCGCCCTATGGCGAGATGGTGTCCGCCGAGGCACGCAAGCACGCCGACGACGTCAAGGCCAAGTTCATGTCCGGCGAGTTTACGATCTTCAAGGGCCCGCTCGTCGACAACAAGGGCAAGACGGTGATCGCTTCCGGCACCGATCGCGGCCAGCAGGATCCCGAACTCGAGAAGATGGACTATCTCGTCGAGGGCGTGATCGGAGCCACCGCGTGACGACCGAGACGGCGGAATCGGTGGAGGCGGCCGGAATCGCTCCGGCCGCCGATCCCGGATTCCTCCAGCGCCACGGCGCGAGCATCGAATACATCCTGATCCCGGCCGCGGCGCTGGTCGGCGCGCTCGCGGTGTTCGGCGGCTTTGTCGCGCTCTACGGCAAGAACCCGCTCGATCTGTATTTCTACATGTATTACGGCGCGTTCGGCACCGCCTTCTCCTGGCAGAACACGCTGACCCGCGCCGCGCCGCTGATCCTGACCGCGCTGTGCACGGCGCTGCCGGCACAGCTCGGCATGGTGATCATCGGTGGCGAAGGCGCCCTTCTGATCGGCGCACTGTCGGCGACCGCGGCGGCGCTGGCGCTGCAGGGCGCGGCGCCGATCGTGGTGCAGATCGCCATGGTGATCGCGGGCATGATCGGCGGCGGCCTCTGGATCACGCTGTCGGGCGGCCTGCGGCAATATCGCGGGGTCAACGAGACGATCTCGAGCCTGCTGCTGGTCTATATCGCGCTTGCGATTCTGAACCATCTGGTCGAGGGGCCGATGCGCGATCCGGCGAGCCTCAACAAGCCGTCGACGCGCGAGATCGGCGCCGCCAACATGATCGGCACCATTCCCGGCACCGACGTGCATTGGGGCCTGGTGTTCGGCCTCGTCGCCGCCATCGCCGCCTACATCCTGATCTATCACACCACCTTCGGCTTCGCCGCGCGCGTCGCCGGAGGCAACATCCGCGCCGCCAAGATCGTCGGCCTCAGTGTCGGCAAACTGATCCTGACCGTGTGCTTCCTCGCCGGCAGCTGTGCCGGGCTGGCCGGCATGATCGAGGTCGCGGCCGTGCAGGGCCGCACCAACGCCAACCTCGCGGCGGGCTACGGCTTCACCGGCATCCTGGTTGCGTTCCTGGCGCGGCAGAATCCGCTGGCGATCATTCCGGTGGCGATCCTGCTCGGCGGCATCTCGGCCTCCGGCGGCCTGTTGCAACGCCGGCTCGGCCTGCCCGACGCCTCCGTGCTGGTGCTGCAAGGCATCATCTTCGTGTTCGTGCTGGCCAGCGACGCGCTCTACGGGCGCATCGGCTTCCTGAAGGGAAAGTCCTGACATGGCGGACGCATCGCTCGGCCTCTGGACCGTCCCGCTCGCCGTGTTCGGCGGCGCCATCCGCGTCTCGACGCCGTTCCTGTTCGTCAGCCTCGGCGAGTGCATCACCGAGCGAAGTGGCCGCATCAATCTCGGCCTCGAGGGCACGCTGGTGATGGGCGCGATGAGCGCCTACGGCATCTCCTATCTGTCGGGCTCGCCGTGGCTCGGGGTGCTCGCGGCCGGCGTCACCGGCGCGTTGTTCGGCGCGCTGCATGCCGGCATCTGCTCGCTGCCGCGCGTCAACGACATCGCGGTCGGCATCGCGCTCATGCTGCTCGGCACGGGGCTCGCGTTCTTCCTCGGCAAGCCGCTGATCGAGCCGACGGCGGCCCGGCTGCCGGCGATCGATTTCGGCTGGTGGAGCGACATCCCGCAGGTCCGCGCGGCGCTGCGCATCAACGTGCTGTTCCTGATCGGCGTCGCGATCGCGCCGCTGCTCTATTGGGCCTTCAGGACCACGCGCTGGGGCCTCTTGATCCGCACCGCCGGCGAGAGCGCCGATGCGGCGCGCGCGATGGGCCATTCGGTGCTCTTGATCCGGTTGCGCGCCACCATGGTCGGCGGTTTCCTCGCCGGCATCGGCGGCTCGTTCCTGTCGCTGTTCTATCCCGGCAGCTGGAACGAGGGCCTTTCCTCGGGACAGGGCATCACGGCGGTGGCGCTGGTGATCTTCGCGCGCTGGGACCCGATGCTGTGCCTGTGGGCCTCGCTCGCCTTCGGCGGCGCGGCCGCACTCGGGCCCGCGCTGCAATCGGTCGGCATCACCTCCGGCTATCATTTGTTCAACGCCGCGCCCTACATCCTGACGCTCGCGATCATGATCATCACCTGCTCGCCGAAGCGCACGCTGACCGGCGCGCCCGCCGAATTGTCCATCACCCGATAGCATCTCGAAAGATCATTTCATGCCCGAGCGCTTCATCAAGTCCGAGCCCTACGCCTGGCCCTACAATGGCGATCTGCGGCCGCAGAATACCGCGCTCATCATCATCGACATGCAGACCGATTTCTGCGGCGTCGGCGGCTATGTCGACAAGATGGGCTACGACCTCTCGCTGACCCGGGCGCCGATCGAGCCGATCAGGAAGCTGCTCGCGGTGATGCGCGCGCAGGGCTTTCACATCATCCATACGCGGGAGGGGCACCGCCCCGACCTCGCCGACCTGCCCGCCAACAAGCGCTGGCGCTCGCGCCAGATCGGCGCCGGCATCGGCGACCCCGGCCCCTGCGGCCGCATCCTGGTGCGCGGCGAACCCGGCTGGGAGATCATTCCCGACCTCGCGCCGCTGCCGGGCGAACCTGTTATCGACAAGCCCGGAAAAGGCTCGTTCTGCGCCACCGACCTCGAACTGATGCTGCGGCTGCGCGGCATCGAGAACATCGTGCTGACCGGCATCACCACCGATGTCTGCGTTCACACCACGATGCGCGAGGCCAACGATCGCGGCTTCGAATGCGTGCTGGTCGAGGACTGTTGCGGCGCGACCGACAAGGGCAATCACGACCACGCGCTGAAGATGATCAAGATGCAGGGCGGCGTGTTCGGCGCGGTGACCAAATCCGCCGACCTGATCGGGGCGCTGTCGTGATCATCGGCGAGCCGCCCGCACCATCAGGCGCGTTCGGCGTCGACGCCATCGCCATGACGATGCGGTTCGGCGATTTTACAGCGCTCGACAATGTCGAGCTCAAGGTGCGTCCCGGCTCGTTCCACGCGCTGCTCGGTGAGAATGGCGCGGGCAAGAGCACGCTCGTCAAATGCATCATGGGCTATTACCACGCCACCGAAGGCGACATCCTCGTCGGCGGCCGCCAGCAGGCCATTGCCAATCCGAAGGACGCGCATGCGCTCGGGCTCGGCATGGTCTACCAGCACTTTACACTAGTGCCGGCGATGACGGTCGCCGAGAATTTGGTGCTGGCGCGCGACGACGTGCCTGCCGTGGTCGACTGGCGCAAGGAGAAGAAGGAGCTGGAGGCCTTCCTGGCGCGGATGCCGTTCAAGGTGCCGCTCGATGCAAAGGTCTCCGACATCTCCGCCGGCGAACGGCAGAAATGCGAGATCCTCAAGCAGCTGTACCTGAAGCGCCGCTTCCTGATCCTGGACGAGCCGACCTCGGTGCTGACGCCGGACGAAGCCGACGAGGTGCTCGGCATGCTGCGCGCGATGGTGGTCGCGGGCGAGCTCACCATCCTGATGATCACGCACAAGTTCCGCGAGGTGATGGCCTTTGCCGACGAGGTGACCATCCTGCGTCGCGGCAAGCTTGCCGGCAGCGGCCGGGTCGCCGAGCTGACGCCGGACGAGATGGCCCGCACCATGATCGGCGCCGAACAGCTGACGGTACAACCGCCGCGCACCGGCGAGACCGGAGCGGCCCGGCTCGAGCTCGACAAGCTCACCGCGCTTGACGATGCCGGCGCGATTGCCGTGCACGGCGTATCGCTGACCGTGAAAAGCGGCGAGATCGTCGGCATCGCCGGCGTCTCCGGCAACGGCCAGCGCCAGCTCGTGGAGGTCCTGGCCGGCCAGCGCGAGGCCGAGAGCGGCGTGATCCGCGTCCAGGGCGAGACCTATGCGGCGAGCCGCGCGGAGATGCGGCGCCACAGGATGTCGCTGTTGCCGGAAGAGCCGCTGAAGAACGCCTGCGTCGGCGGCATGAGCGTCGCCGACAACATCGCATTCCGCGAGTTCGATCGCGCCCCGTTCGCGCGCGGCGGCTGGTGGCTGAACCGTGCCGCCTTCCGCAACGACGCCGAGCGCAAGATCAACCGCTACAAGATCAAGACCCGCACGCCGGAGACGCCGATCGCGGCGCTGTCGGGCGGCAATGTGCAGCGCACGGTGCTGGCGCGCGAGCTTTCGGGCGACGTCGAGGTGCTGATCGCCGCCAATCCCTGCTTCGGGCTCGACTTCGCGGCGGTGGCGCAGATCCACGCCGAGATCATGGCCGCCCGCAACCGGGGCGCGGCGGTGCTGTTGGTCAGCGAGGACCTCGACGAGCTGCTGGAGCTGTCGGACCGGCTGGTCGTGATGTTCCACGGCGCGTTCGTGCATGAGGCCCGCGCCAGCGAGGCCGATCTCACCGAGATCGGCCGGCACATGGCAGGGCACTAGAGCGGATCACGGATCAGCTGCGCGCCGGCGCCGCCGCGCGCTGCCGTGCCGGCGCTCCGCGCAGGAACGCCCGGCCGAAATCATCGACCGCGGGCGCCAGGATCGCCCGATCGCGCGGCAGCGCGTCTGGCATCTCGTCACGGATGAACGCCAGCAGCTTCTCGCGGATCTCGCAACGCAGGTCCCAGGATTGCGGTGCATTCCGTGCACTGATCAGCGCGCGCAGCTCGATGGTGCGCGGGTGGGTGTCGATCACCTGCAGATTGACCACCGCGCCGTCCCAGAGCCGCGACTCCTTCGCCGCCTGCTCCAGCCTTTTGCGGATCGCCGGCACGTCGGCGCTATAATCAACATGCAGCGCAATCGCACCGATCAGGGATTGCGCGTCGCGCGTCCAGTTCTGGAACGGGCGCTCGATGAAATAGGACAGCGGTACCACCATGCGCCGCCAGTCCCACAGCCGGATCACGACATAGGTTGAGGCGATATCCTCGACCCAGCCCCATTCGTTTTCGATGATGACCGCGTCCTCGATCCGGATCGGCTGGGTGACGGCGATCTGCACGCCGGCGATCAGATTGCTCAGCAACGGCCTTGCGGCAAGACCGACGATCAGGCCGGCGGCGCCGGCGGAGGCGAACAGGCTGACGCCGTATTGCCTGACCGAGTCGAACGTCATCAGCGCGGTGGAGACCGCGATGATGACGATCAGCGTGTCGGTGACCCGCTTGAAGACGCGCACCTGGGTGACGTGCTTGCGTGCCAGGAAATTCTCGGCAACGTCGAGGCGAAATTTATCGAGATATCTAGCCGACGCCATGTCGACGGCGCGGATCGAGATCCAGCCGATCAGCGCGATGACGGCGACGCCGAAGAAATGGCTGAGTGTCAGCCGCAGCAGATCGTTGAGCGGCGCCAATGGCAACACCAGCGCGACGGCGGCAAGACACAGCGCCAGCCGTGACGGACCGGCTGTCCGGTCAAGCAGCATCGGCGCGACGGAATTCTTTGGTCCCACCATGCGATGGACGATGCGTTGCGCGATGGAGTGAACGACGAGCGCAACGGCGATCGCAGCCGTGATCAGGACGAGGCCGACCACCTAATCCGGAACCCAGCGAAATGTGTGTTCCAATCCGGTTACGATCTCCTGGACGTCTTGCATGAAACCGCCTGCTCCCGCATTGCAGGCTGCTAACGCGTGGAATCCGGGATCGCTTCTGACGTCTGTGCAACGCAGCAATTCACCCGATGCAATTCGAATGCGCAGGATGTTGCGTCAATTCGGCTGGAGTGGCACCGGCGCTAGCCGATCTCAAACGCTTCCGCGGCGAGATGCTTCATATTGGCGTGCCAATGCTCGGCGATCTGAAGCCGGGTCGGCGCCCAGACGTGCTCGTGCTTCTGGATATAGTCGAAAAAGCGCATCAGCGCCGCGGCGCGGCCGGGACGCCCGACGACGCGGCAATGCAGACCGATCGACATCATCTTCGGTGAGGTTGCGCCCTCGGCATAGAGCACGTCGAAACTGTCCTTCAGGTAGGTGTAGAACTCCTCGCCGCCGCCGAAGCCCTGCGCGTTGATGAAGCGCATGTCGTTGGCATCGAGCGTATAGGGGATCACGAGATGCGGCTCGGTGCCGGCTGCCTTGATCCAGTACGGCAGATCGTCGGCATAGGAATCGCAGAGATAGCGCAGGCCGCCCGCCTCCATTAGAAGCCGCAGCGTGTTGATCGAGGAGCGGCCGGTGTACCAGCCGAGCGGCCGCGCGCCGGTCGCCTCGGCATGCACGGCAATGGCGCGGGCGATCTCCTCGCGCTCCTCGTCCTCCGACATGTCCTTGTGCTCGACCCAGCGCAGGCTGTGGCTCGCGATGTCCCAGCCCGCCTCCTGCATCGCGGCGACGACGTCCGGATTGCGCTTCAGCGCCATCGCGACGCCGAACACCGTGGCCGGCAGCTTCCGCTCGGTGAATATCCGCCACAGCCGCCAGAAGCCGGCGCGCGCGCCATATTCGAACATCGTCTCGATATTGGCGTGCCGCCGGCCGACCCAGGGCTGCGCGCCGAGCACGTCGGACAGAAACGCTTCCGAGGCGCGATCACCGTGCAGGATGTTGTTCTCCCCGCCCTCCTCGAAATTGACCACGAATTGCACGGCGATGCGCGCCGCGTCGGGCCATTTCGGATCGGGCGGATTGCGGCCGTAGCCGCGGAGATCGCGCGGATAGCGGGCCTCGGTCACATCAGATTTCCTCGAAGCGGATGTTCTGCGCGCCCTTCCACAACACGGTCTTGCCGAACGCGGTGAGGTTCTCCAGCCCCGAGGTCAGCGTGATGAAGTGATTGCCGGCGAGCTGGCCCATCTTGCTGGCGAAGTGCACGCCGCCATAGGCGAGCAGGATCTCGGTCTCGCTGATGCCGCCCGGATAGAGGATGATCTGGCCCGGCGCCGGATAGCTGGTGTGGTTCTCGTAGGACACGCCGAAGTCGAGATCGCCGAGCGGCATCCAGACGCCCTCGCCGCTCCAGCGCACGTGGATCGCCTGGCTCTCGAACGGCATCGCCTTGCGGAACGCGGCGACCGTCTTCGGCGCCAGCTGCTCCTCGAAACGGGCGTCAAAGGTGAACTCGCCGGCGCGGACAATCAGTTTGCTCATCGATCTCTCGTGGGTGGGCTAAGAAGTGATGTCCCAACCATTGCCGCCGGCCCGGGCCGGACGCAAGGCCGATTCCGGCCCCGGAAGCCGGTTTTTCGCCGCGCGGCGGCCTCCAACGCAGATTTGAGCAGAGTTGCATTGCGCCGCGCCTTCCCGTTTGCGAGCCTGCGAGGGTACGTCGAACAGGGTGACCTTGATGACAACAAGCAGTCTGCACGGACATGTGGCGCTGGTGACCGGCGGATCGCGCGGCATCGGCGCGGCGATCGTCAAGATGCTGGCGGATGCCGGCGCAGCCGTCGCCATCAATTATCGCGAGCGCTCGGCCGAGGCGGAGACGCTAGCGAAGGGCATCATTGCCGCCGGCGGCCGCGCCGTCGCGATCGCCGCCGACGTCTCGGAAGCTGCCGCCGTCACCGCGCTGGTCGAGCGCGCCAAATCCGAGCTCGGCCCGGTCGACATCCTCGTCAACAATGCCGGCATCGCGATCGTCAGGGGTGTCGACGACCTCACCGAAGAGGATTTCGACCGCACCATCACGGTCAATCTCAAATCGGCGTTTCTCTGCACACAGGCGGTGCTGCCGATGATGCGCACCCGGAAATGGGGCCGCATCGTCAACATCTCCTCCGGCGCGGCGCGCGGCGCCGGCTCGATCGGGCCGCACTACAACGCATCCAAGGCGGCGATGGAGGGGATGACCCGCGGCTATGCCGCACGCCTTGTCAAGGAAGGCATCACCGTCAACGCCGTGGCGCCGTCGCTGATCGAGACCGACATGATGAAGGGACAGAGCGAGCTCGTCAGCCGGATCCCGGTCGGCCGCTTCGGCACAGCGGAAGAGGTGGCACAGGCCGTGATGCTGCTGGTCAACAATCCCTACATGACCGGACAGACCATCGCGATGAGCGGCGGCATGGCGTTCAACTAGGGCACGTACCCATAAGCCCAGCGGCATCATGCGATGAAGCTTACGTCCGCTTTGTCCTTATAGCGGTCATTTTGTGCAGCATCGGAATATGTCGCGGTGGGCCAACTCCGGACTCACGCGCCGCAGAAGAGTGCCGCAAAATGACAGGCCAATTCAAATGTCCGCCCGGAGTGGCACCTGCTACTTGCAGCCGCGGCAAATCGTAAGCTTGCCCTTTAGTTTGTCATCGTCCCCGGGATCGACCGATTGCTGCCGAGAGACGTGATCCGCCTCTTGATCGAGCTTGGGCTGCTTTGCCCGGTGTGACCTGACGGGTCGCGTCGTCCGGCTTGACGTGTCGTCGTCGATGCCGACGCTAAAACCATCGTAATCGGGGACCGGTCCAGCCGACGGCGGCGACCTGTCGATCACTTGTGCTGGCGAAGCGCTGCCTGACTCTACCGGCGTGTGTTCGACAGTGGCAGATCGCGGGGCAGTGGAGCGTGGCAAAGAATCTTCAGCGGCCCGGGGCGGTACCGATCTCTTAGCGGTCGCCGTCGGCGGCCAGACGCTGTTGGTTGCGCCCGGAGATGCCGATCCCTCATCCGGCGGCGGCGGCGCAAGCGAAAGCGGAGGGGAAAGCGAGGTCTGACATCTCGCGCTGTCTTGTGACCAAACTCCCGCCGCCAACAAACCAAGGGCCAACAGTGTTGCGTTCTTCATTACTCGTCCTGCAAATCACTTGGAATGAAAGCATTGATCGCGTGACTCCTATCGCCACGCTTCGGCAAGAATTTCCACATCTGACATGGCGATCAAAAATTGACGGAAGTTGGGAGCCATGGGCGGATACATGCGCGCTTCGGTCCACCCTCGTTCTGGCCCCACTGCCCGCTTCGGGTCCAATCGCGACCGTTTGGCCCCGGTCTCGGCAAGATCCGGTATGCACCTCGCAGCGGACCGTTTGGCGGTCGGGTGCATTGATCGCGATGGGCCATCAGCGGTGGTTCAGCCTTGCCTCATCCCGGTAACCCTCAAAACCAGGGCTCGACAGGCCTCCGGGCCACCAGGCTCCGGCCCAATTCGCGGGACCAACAACCCGGTGACGAAATACCCAAACCGGCATAGCATCCGCGCATTGGAGGCGATCATGTTCAACCCAACTCAAATTGTCATCCAAGCGTTTGTCGATCAGCTTAAGGGTACATACGGCCAAATCTACGGAATCCTCGAGCCCGCCTATCCGGACATCATCGGTTTCGTTGGGCGCCTCGCGTTGGAGAATATTGCCAATAGCGATGCGGCCTACCACGACATGAACCACACCATCATGGTGACGTTGGTCGGACAGAACATTTTACTCGGCAAGCATACGAGCGAAGGCGGCGTCAGGCCGCGCGACTGGCTCCATTTCATGATTTCGCTCTTATGCCACGACATCGGCTATGTACGCGGGGTATGTCGAGGCGACCGGGACGGACTTTATGTTTGTAACGAAAATGGTGATCGCGTCCGGATATCTGCTGGAGCCACGGACGCATCCTTGACCCCCTATCATGTGACACGATCCAAGCTCTTTGTCCGCGAGCGTTTCGGCAAGGTGAGCTTGACCTCCATCGACACAAAGGAAATCGAGGCGAACATCGAGCACACGCGCTTTCCGGTACCGGGGGAAGAGGAGCATACCAGTACGGCGGATTATCCCGGCCTGCTTCGTGCCGCGGATTTGATCGGCCAATTGGCCGACATTGACTATTTGCGGAAGACGTCAGCCTTGTTTGCCGAATTTCAGGAGACTGGCGCAAGCGAGAAACTCGGATATCAGACTCCCGATGATCTACGTGCAGCGTATCCTGCTTTCTTCTGGAAGGCCGTCTGCCCCTATATCGGCGACGCACTTCGATATCTGCGGGTCACGCAGGAAGGTAAGCAATGGATCGCCAACCTTTACGCGCACGTGTTCTCGGAGGAGCACAGGGGAGCGATTACTCGAGCATAGCGGGTGGAAGAATAACTGGCTATGCCGTCTTGACCGGCTCGTTCGATTGCCTTACGCCTCACGCCATGAACCGCTCGATCCTGATCGCCAATCTCTGGTGGCTCGCCGACTGACAGGCGGGCCGAACGCGTTCATGCATTTCGGGGCCGCCGCATTGGGCGGCCTTTTTCTTTCACCTCATCCAGCCCGCATGCGGTGTCCCCATTCAAACGAATGGAGATAAGCCGTGACCAAACCGATCATCCTCACCGGCGACCGCACCACCGGGCCGCTGCATCTCGGCCATTACGTCGGCTCGCTCAGAAGCCGTCTCGCGTTTCAGGACAGCCATGAGCAATACCTGCTGCTCGCCGACATGCAGGCGCTGACCGACAACGCGCACGACATCGGCAAGGTCCGCGGCAACGTCATCGAGGTCGCACTGGATTATCTCGCCGTCGGAATCGATCCCGAACGGACCTCGATCTGCCTGCAGTCGCAGCTTCCGGCGCTCGCGGAATTGTCGATGCTCTATCTCAACCTCGTCACCGTCGCGCGGCTGGAGCGCAATCCCACCATCAAGGACGAGATCCGCGCCCGCGGATTCGGACGCGACATCCCGGCGGGCTTCCTGTGCTACCCGGTGGCGCAGGCCGCCGATATCACCGCGTTTCGGGCGACCGTCGTGCCGGTCGGCGAGGACCAGGCTCCCCTGATCGAGCAGACCAACGAGATCATCAGGCGTGTCAACGCGCTCGCCGGTCGTGCGCTCCTGCAGGAGGCGGTGGCCGTCATACCGCGCGCGGGACGGCTGCCAGGCGTCGACGGGCGCGCGAAGATGAGCAAATCCGCCGGCAATGCGATTGCGCTCTCGGCCTCGCCCGGTGCCATCACGGCCGCGGTGCGCGCGATGTTCACCGATCCCGATCATCTGCGCGTCGGCGACCCCGGCAAGGTCGAGGGCAATGTCGTCTTCAGCTATCTCGACGCGTTCGACGACGATCACCACGCCGTCGAGGAATTGAAGGCACGCTATCGGCGCGGCGGTCTCGGCGACGCAGCCGTCAAGCGGCGGCTGGAGGACATCCTGCAAGCCCTGATCGCGCCGATCCGGGCCCGGCGCGCCGAGCTGGCGGGCGATCGCGACCATGTCGCTGACGTGATCAGGCGCGGAACCTCGAAAGCCCGGGAGATCACCGAGCGCACCAAGCGCGATGTGATGGCGGGACTCGGCGTGTTCCAGCTCTGAATGCGCCGTCATCAAACCATGGCAGGAACTGTGCTTGCCTGTAGCAGTTGTCCGCTTGGCGAAAACCGGATTTGGAGCTTGTCGATCGATCCGAAAACGCTTCTCGAACGCGCCGCGCAATTGGCCGATCAGGCCAAGGGCGAGGAAGACGCCGGCATCCGCGAGCGGCTGCTACGCATGGCCGAGCATTACCGCGACCTGGCCGCACATGAGGCCTGGGCGAACGAGAACCCGCCATCGGTCGGCGCGATCACCAGTGCACTCAGCCCCCGCACCCATTGACCTGTTCTTTCGTCAGCTCACGCGGATGCGATAGCCCAGTGACTGCCGCGCGCCCGGCGCGATGTGCATCAAGCCGGGCTTGCCGGCGAGTTCGCCATCGTATGCGACCGGGCTGGCGAAACCGTGCCACGGCTCGATGCAGAGGAACGGCGCGCCGCCGACCTTCGACCAGATGCCAAGTTCGCGAAAGCCGCGCCACGACACCTCGATCGCAGGCCCCTGCGCAGCAGCAAAGCGGACCGATGCGCTCGCGACCTGATCGAGGATCATGGCGTCGTCGTCGAACAACTGCTCCGACAACGCCAGCACGCTGCCCTTGATCGGACTCGGCTCGGCTTGCGGCCGCATCAGTCCCTCCGTCAGCCGCCGGATCGGCGCCGGCTCATCCTTCGCGAAGGTCAACGCGTACGCCTCCTTTGCCAATCCCGGAAGCAGCGGCCAGTTGAAGGCAGGATGACCGCCGAGAGAGGCCGACAGCGTCTCGGCGCCGGTGTTGACGATGTCGAAGGCGACATCGAGATCGGCGCCATCAACGGTATAGGTGACCTCGAGCCTGAACGCGAAGGGATAGCGCGCACGCGTCTCCGTATCGTCGGTGAGCGCAAGCTTGCAGGATCGGGGCCCCTGCTCCACCCAGGCAAAGCGGCGATCCCGCGCGAAGCCGTGCTGCGTCATCGGATAGGTCTTGCCGTTGTGGCGCAGCGTATCGTTCTTCAAGCGGCCGACGATCGGGAACAGGATGGGGGCATGGCGCGGCCATTGCGGGCCGGCCTGCCACAACAGTTCGGTCCCGTCGGCATTTCTGAGCGACGACAATTCGGCGCCCTGCGCCGAAATGGTCGCGGCGATTCCTTCGCCGCGCAGCGTGTGACTGTCGCTCATGCCTCGCCTCGCCGGGTTGCGCTATGCCCCGACAGGAGATGTTCGAAGCCGGCGAGGCCGTCAACCCCAAAGCAATAGCGCCGCCCACGCGTGGCGGCCCACGCTCCGGGCCTAACCGGTAATCTTGGAGAAATCGGGCTGGCGACGCTCGGCAAAGGCGGCAAAGGCCTCGCGTGCTTCCGCACTCATCAGTCGCTCCTGGAAGATCTCGCCCTCGCGCGCCATTTGCGCGCTGATCCTGGCGGGGTCGCGCATCAGCGCCTTGGTGTGCTGGAGCGAGCCGAACGGCCGCTTCGCCAGCGCGTCCGCCGCCGCGCGTGCCTTGGCGCGCAGGTCCGCGAGCGGCACAACCGCGTTGGCGAGGCCGATCGAGACCGCCGTCTCCGCCTCGACCGGTTCGCCGAGCGCGAACATCGCATAGGCCCGCGCATAGCCGATGCGCTGCGGCAGCAGATAGGTCGAGGCCGCCTCCGGCACCAGCGCCAGATTGACGAACGGCGTGATCAGCCGCGCAGTCGGCGCGAGGTAGACGAGGTCGCAATGCAGCAGCATAGTGGTGCCGATGCCGACCGCATTGCCCTGCACGGCGGCAACCAGCGGCCGCGTCGCCTTGGCAAGTCCGGCGAGGAAGCGCGTCACGTGGCGCTCGCCCTGCACGCCGCGCGACACCGCCGCGAAGTCGGCGAGATCGTTGCCGGCGGTAAAGCTGTCGCCGTCGCCCTGCAGCAGCACGGCGCGGATCGCGGAATCGCCCTCCGCGCGCTCGAGCGCATCGGCCATCGCGCCATACATCGCGTTGGTGATCGCGTTCTTCTTGTCCGGGCGCGCCATCGTCATGGTGAGGACACCGCCGTCCAGCGCTACGACCACTTCACTCATGCTTCACTCCTGTTGCTCGCTTCTTGCTTGACGCGTCTTCTTCACGCGAACCGATAGCCACTTCGCTTGAAAACGCTCTAGCTGTCTTAGTCCTTCGGAAACTTGTCTTGCAGGCTGGTCAGCCAGCGCGACACCACGTCGATCTCCGCGTCCGAGAACCCGTCCATCAGACGGTTATTGATCGCCCTGGTCCGCGTCGCGGCGCGTTTGCCGAACTCCTGCCCCGCCGCGGTCAGATGGAGCCGCTGGCTGCGGCCGTCCTCGCCATCGCGGCGGCGCTTCACGAGGCCTGCACGTTCCATCCGGTCGGCGAGCCCGCTCATCGCCGACGGCACGATGTCGAGCGCCTGCGAGACGTCGCCGATCAGCGCGCCGTCATTGCGCCCGAGAAAGAACAGCACGCCGGCCTGGGCCGACGTCAGATCGTGCGTGGCCGTCTCCTGCTCGATGGCGCGTTGCAACCGGCGATAGGCCACGGTCAGAAGAAAGATCAGCCGGTGTTCCGCTTTCATGCCGTCCGTTATATATTTCGCACGCGAAATATCAAGATACTTCGTGCACGAAATATCTGGTGCTGCAGCGAAGTCCGCTGGCTGGTTTTGCGGCGTGCTCGAAACCATGGTGTTCCCTCAAAAGCCCGGCCTGCATATCGACTGGAATGAGCTCCCGCCGACGGGTTGATTGCGACATTTTGATCCTGTCGCTGGATCGTCGCACTGCGGCCCAGCAGAAAATCCTTGATCGACATCGATCAAACGGGAAATCTTCCCACCCGAAAGCCGCCCGGTTGCGTTGCGGCACCGGCGGGGTCACGAGAGTGTCATGACGTTAGCGGCAAGTCCGGCCAAGGAGCGTGTTGTCCGCCCAAAGCGGCCGCGCCATCTAAGCGAAGCCATGCGCTGTGAGACCGCGTTTCGCCTGATCCTGTCCGAATGCCTCGAGGAAGTCGCCACCAATCACGAGGCCATAAGTTCCGGCGATTCCGCCGCGCTGCACCAGACCCGTATCGCGCTGACGCGGCTGAAGGCGGCGATCGCCTTCTATGGGCCGATGGTGGCGGACACCGAATGGACGCGACTGAAATCCGAGTTGAGATGGCTGAGCGCCCATCTCGGCGCCACGCGCGACCTCGACGTCGCGATCGAGAACAGCAAGGGCCTGCCTGAAGAAGGCATGCTCCAGACGGCGCGAACCGACGCGTTCGAGGCGCTCAAGGAGGCGTTGCAAAGCGATCGATACTGGCGATGGTTCGACGGCATGTGGGACTGGGTCGGCAGCGGACCCTGGACCACGCGGCAGGACCCCCGCGCCGCGCAGCGGCGAGCCGTGCCGGTCGCGGTGTTTCACGCGCGGCGGCTAGCGCGATGGCATGGCAAGCTGTGCCAGAAGAGCCGCGGGCTGCAAGGCATGGGCAAGAACAAGCGCCACCGCGTCCGTCTCGCCAGCAAGCGGCTGCGTTACGCGATCGAGTTCTCGGAGGGCGGCTTGCCCCCCGACGAATACGCGTCATGGCGGATCATCCTGAAGCATCTGCGCAAGGGACAGCAATTGCTCGGCGAATTGAACGATGACGAGGTGCGTCGCGGGCTGCTCGAGAGCGTCGATGCACCCGCGCAACGCGCCCACGAGCGCAAGGCCAAGCACCAGCGCGTGCACGAACGAAAGCGCAAGAGCCGGCTGCTGCGCCACGCCGCGGCGGTCTATCGAAAAATCTCCGACTGAACGCGCGTCAGCGCAACTCCGTCGGCGCGCGGATACCGCTCGCGCTGAGGACTGCGCCTAGGAATGATGTATAAAACATCACTTATTGCCCTTGTGCCATCATTACTTGATGTGCATAAATAACATTCAAATAGACGCGAGTCTCAGATCGACGGCCATCAATCGATGATCACCGCGGCGCAGCTACGAGCGGCCAGAGCCTTGCTCGGCATCGACCAACGGCAGCTCGCCGAACTGTCCGGACTTTCGGTGCCAACCATCCAGCGGATGGAGGCGAGCGAAGGAACCATTCGCGGCAACGTCGACTCGCTCGTGAAACTGATCGACGCGCTCGGCACAGCCGGCGTCGAGGTCATCAATGAGGGCGCCGTCAGCAGTGGCGGCGGCCGCGGGGTGCGATTGAAGGCCGGATCAGGCTCACCGAAGGTGCGGACATGATCCCGGCGGTCACTCAGCAGATCTGGTGTGTAGCCGCCCTGCTAGGAACGACCGCTCTCGCGATTGCAACCAGCAGATCGCGCCAATCGACAGCCATCGTCTACGGCGCGACTTTCGCGATTTCGCTGATCGCGCTGGCCGGGGCCATGATTTCGCTCATCTCCCGTACCAGCGCGACGGAACTGGCTCTGCCGATCGGGTTGCCCTGGCTGGGATCGCATTTCCGCCTCGATGCGCTCGCCGCATTCTTTCTCGTCGTGGTCAATCTCGGCGGTGCGGCCGCAAGTCTTTATGGCCTCGGCTACGGCAGCCACGAATCCGCGCCGCAGCGCATCCTTCCCTTTTTCCCGGCGTTCCTGGCCGGCATGAATCTCGTCGTGCTCGCCGACGATGCGTTCACCTACCTCTTGTGCTGGGAATTCATGTCGCTCGCCTCGTGGGCGCTCGTCATGGCGCATCACCGTGACGCGGATAATGCCCGCGCAGGCTACGTCTATCTCGTGATGGCAAGCTTCGGAACGCAGGCTCTGTTGCTTGCCTTCGGCCTGCTGGCGGGAGCGGGCGGCAGCTACAGCTTCGCGTCCATCCGCGCTGCTCAGCACACCCCGTCCGAAGCCGCACTGGTGCTCGCGCTGATGTTGCTCGGCGCCGGGTCGAAAGCCGGCCTGATCCCGTTGCACGTGTGGCTGCCGCTGGCTCATCCCGCCGCGCCGAGCCATGTCTCGGCGCTGATGAGCGGCGTGATGACGAAGGTCGCGATCTACGGATTCATCCGGGTCGTGTTCGATCTGCTCGGGCCGCCAAGCTGGTCGGCGGGTGTCGCGGTTCTCATCCTCGGCGGCGCCACCGCCGTCATGGGGATCCTCTACGCGCTGATGGAGAAGGATCTCAAGCGCCTGCTCGCCTACAGCACGATCGAGAACATCGGCGTCATCTTCGCAAGCCTCGGCCTTGCGCTGGCATTTCAGGCGAACGGCCTCGGCCTCGCGGCGGCCCTCGCCTTCACGGCCGCATTGTTCCACGTGCTGAACCATTCGTTCTTCAAGAGCCTGTTGTTCTTCGGGGCCGGCGCGGTGCTGACGTCGACCGGCGAACGCGACATGGAGAAGCTGGGCGGCCTGATCCACCGCATGCCGCTCACGAGCTTCGTCTTTCTGGTCGGCTGCGTCGCGATCTCGGCGCTGCCGCCGTTCAACGGGTTCGTGTCGGAATGGTTGATGTTTCAGGCCGTCCTGCAGAGCCCCAACCTGCCGCAATGGCTGCTGAAGATCATGGTGCCCGCGGTCGGCGCCTTGCTGGCGCTGGCCGCGGCGCTCGCCGCCGCATGCTTCGTCAAGGCCTTCGGCATCACGTTCCTCGGCCGCGCGCGGAGCCCGGCCGCGGAAGCCGCCGGCGAAGTCGATCGCTATTCGCTCGCCGCGATGTTCAGCCTTGCCGTGCTCTGCTTCCTCGCCGGCATTTTGCCCGGCCTGGTGATCGACGCGCTTTCGCCGGTCGCGCAGACCGTGATCGGCCACCGGATGCCGCTTCAGGCGGACGATCCCTGGCTCTCGATCGTGCCGATCGAGGAGAGCCGCAGTTCCTACAACGGATTGCTCGTCTTTGCTTTCATCACTGCCGCGGCGTCGCTCGCGGTGTACTTTATCCATCGCTTTGCGTCGCGCGCGATCCGGCGCGGACCGGCCTGGGGTTGCGGCTTCTCCGACCCGACACCGGCGACGCAGTATTCCGGCGTGAGCTTTGTGCAGCCGATCCGCCGCGTGTTCGGCACGCTGGTTTTCCAAGCCCGCGAGCATGTCGACATGCCCTCGCCGGGCGAACTGCGGCCGGCCCGCCTCAGGGTCGATATGCACGACCTGGTCTGGGAGCGGCTCTACACACCCGTGACTGAACTCGTGTGGGTCTTCGCCGATCGGCTGAACCAGCTCCAGTTCCTGACCATCCGCCGCTACCTCAGCCTGGTGTTCGCAACCCTCGTCACATTGCTGCTGGCGCTCGCGATATGGTCGTGATCTCGGACATCCTCGTTCAGCTCGGCCAGATGGCGCTCGTGCTGCTGCTCGCGCCGCTCCTGACCGGCGTCGTGCGCAAGATCAAGGCGCGGCTGTTGCGGCGAAAAGGACCGTCGATCGTCCAGCCCTACCGCGACCTGCTGCGGCTGCTGCGCAAGGAGGTCGTGCTCGCCGAAAACGCGTCCTGGCTGTTCCGTGTCACGCCCTATGTGACGTTCGCGGCCATCTGGGTCGCGGCGGCGCTGGTCCCGACATTCGCGACCGGCCTCCAATTCAACTGGAGCGCCGACCTGATCGCGATCGTCGCCCTGCTCGGCAGCGCGCGCTTCTTCCTCGCGCTTGCCGGCATGGACGTCGGCACCAGCTTCGGCGGCATCGGCTCCAGCCGCGAGGTGATGATTGCCGCCCTCGCCGAGCCGGCCATGCTGTTGATGGTGTTCTGCGTCGCGCTGATTGCCGGCTCGACGCAGCTGTCGACGGTCGCGACCTTCATGGCGTCGTCGGAAGTCGGACTGCGCGTCTCTCTCGGCATGGCGATGATCGCCCTCATCATGGTGGCGCTCGCCGAAAACGCGCGCATCCCGGTCGACAACCCGGCGACGCATCTGGAGCTGACCATGGTGCACGAGGCGATGATCCTCGAATATTCCGGACGTCACCTCGCCATGATCGAGTTCGGCGCCTTCCTCAAGCTGCTGCTCTACATCTCCCTGATCATCTGCGTGTTCTTCCCGTGGCAGATCACCACCGAAGGCGCGGGGCCGCTGTCCTATCTCGTCAGCGTCGCCGTCTACATCCTCAAGCTTGCGGTCGCGAGCTTCCTCCTTGCCGTGTTCGAGACCGCGACGGCCAAGATGCGGGTGTTCCGCGTCCCCGAATTCCTCGGCGCGGCGCTGATGCTCGGCCTGCTCGGCACGCTGCTTCGGTTCGTGTCACGGGGCTTCTGATGCACAACCTCGCCTTCGACATCGCCCATCTGCTCGCCGGCGGGCTCGTGCTGATCAGCTTCATGATGCTGTACCAGGATCGCCTGTATGCGCTGCTGAACATCTTCGCACTTCATGCCGTGGTGCTCGCAGCTTCCGTCGCCTGGCAGGCCTTCATCCAGAATGCGCCGCATCTCTACGTGACCGCGGCGATCGCACTGGTCTTCAAGGCGATCGTCATCCCGGTGGCGTTGCATCGGATCATCAAGCAGCTCGGCATTCATCGCGATATCGAGACCGCCGTGAGCATCGGTCCGACCATGCTTGCGGGCATGGGGCTCGTCGCCCTGTCCATGGTGCTGATGCTGCGCGTGACCGGCGCGGCCGATCCGCTGGCGCGGGAAGACCTTGCCTTCGCACTGTCGGTGGTGCTGCTGGGATTGCTCGTCATGGTGACGCGGCGCAACGCCGTCAGCCAGGTCGTCGGCTTCATGTCGCTGGAAAACGGCCTGGTGCTGGCCGCGACCGGCGCCAAGGGCATGCCGCTCGTCGTGGAGATCAGCGTCGCCTTCTCGATCCTGATCGCATTCATCGTGATCGGCGTGTTTTTGTTCCGCATTCGCGAGCGGTTCGACACCGTCGACGTCGGCGCGCTCGATGAATTCAGGGGGGAGCGCCGATGACTGCCGCGTCGGATGCCGTCACCTGGGTCCTGTTGATACCGATCACCGCCGCGGCGGTGCTGGCCGCGCTGCCCGGTTACCGGCTGACCGCGGGCCTCAATGTCCTGGCCAGTCTCGGCACCTTGCTGGCCGCGCTTTCGCTGCTCGTGGTCGAGCGCCCGCAACCCGGCCAGTACCTGCTGATCGACGATCTCAACATCGTCTTCATCGTGCTCAACACCTTCGTGGGATTCACCACGAGCGTGTTCAGCGCAAGCTATATCGCCCATGAGCTCGAAACCGGACGGCTGACGCCGGGCTATCTGCGATTCTACCATGCCATGTATCAGGTGATGATGTTCGGCATGAACCTCGCATTCGTGTCGAACAATATCGGCCTGATCTGGGTCGCGGTCGAGGTCGCGACGCTCACCACCGTGCTGATGGTCGGCATCTACCGGACCCATGCGGCGCTGGAAGCGGCCTGGAAGTATTTCATCCTCGGCAGCGTCGGCATCGCGCTGGCGCTGTTCGGCACGATCCTGGTGTACATGGCCGCGCTGCCGGTGGTCGGCGAGGGTCAGGATGCCATGGTGTGGACGGTGTTGATCAACCGTGCGGCGACGTTCGACCCGGCATTGCTCAACGTGGCCTTCATCTTCCTGCTGCTCGGATACGGCACCAAGGTCGGCCTGGCGCCGCTGCACGCCTGGCTTCCGGATGCGCATGCCGAGGGCCCGACCCCGATTTCCGCCGTGCTCTCCGGCCTGCTGCTCAACGTCGCGCTCTACGCGGTGCTCCGCTTCAAGATCCTGCTCGCCGCCAATCCGGATGCGATATCGCCGGGCCCGCTGATGGTGACGATGGGGCTGACTTCGCTGTTGTTCGCGGCCTTCATGCTTTACCGCCGCCGCGACATCAAGCGGCTGTTCGCCTACTCTTCGATCGAGCATATGGGCATCATCGTGTTTGCGTTCGGCATGGGTGGCCCGCTCGCCAACTTTGCCGGCCTGCTGCACATGGTGATGCACAGCCTCACCAAGTCGGGAATCTTCTACGCGGTCGGCCACATTGCGCAGGTGAAGGGCACGCAGCGGATCGCCAACATTCGCGGCCTGACCGAGTCGCATCCGGCACTCGGCTGGAGTCTCGTGATCGGCGTGGTCGCGATCGCCGGCCTGCCGCCGCTCGGTATCTTCATGAGCGAATTTCTCATCGTCAGCTCCACCTTCGCGCGCCAGCCGCTGCTCGCCATCCCGCTGGTGTTCGGCCTGCTGCTCGCCTTCGGCGCGCTGATCCTGCGCCTGACCAGCCTTGCGTTCGGCGAGCCGCGCGGCAATGCCGCGCCGGCGGATGCGTCCTATTTGCCGATGTTCGCACATTTCGCACTGGTGCTGACTGCGGGCATCTACCTTCCGGGACCGCTGGTCGTCTGGTTCCAGCACGTCGCCAACCTGCTGGGTTAGCGCGAGGGAGAGCAGGATATGCCGAGGTTGATCGATCTGATCCGGGCGGGCCACAGGATCGAACGACATCATCCATGGCCGCGCGCCGTGGTCGACGGCGATACCTGGCGCGCCGCCGCTCACGCGCTTGCGGATGGCGGCCTGAGCCTGCTCGGGCTGTGGGGCGAGCCCTCGCGCGTGCACATGGCCGTCCTCGACGACCGCACGTCCGATATCGGCGTGATCAGCCTGGATTGTCCCGATCGCCAATTTCCTTCGGTTGCGGCCCATCATCCGCCGGCGCTTCGATTGGAGCGCACCCTGCACGACCTCTTCGGATTGCAGGCGACAGACACACCGGATTCCCGTCCCTGGCTTGATCACGGCCGTTGGCAAACGCGCTTCCCGCTCGGCGAACATCGCGATGCATCGGCGGACGCAGCGCCTTATCAATTCCTTCCGGCCGAGGGGGACAGCCTGCATCAGATCGCAGTCGGTCCGGTGCATGCCGGCATCATCGAGCCCGGGCATTTCCGCTTTACCGCGAGCGGAGAGACGGTCGTCCGCCTCGAGCAGCGGCTCGGCTACACCCACAAGGGTGTCGAAGGGCTGATGACGGGCAGCACGATCGAGCAGGCCGCGCGGCTCGCCGGCCGGGTCTCCGGCGACAGCACAGTCGCCTATGGGCTGGCGTTCGCGCAAGCCGTCGAGGCCGCGCAGCGGATTGCCGTGCCGCCGCGCGCGCTGTTGCTGCGCGCGCTGATGGCGGAACTCGAGCGGCTGGCCAATCATCTCGGCGATATCGGCGCGATCTGCAACGATGCGTCATTTGCGTTGATGCAGGCGCATTGCGCCGTGCTGCGCGAATCCGTGCTGCGCGCGGCCGACGCTGCATTCGGCCACCGCCTGATGCGCGACCTTGTCGTGCCCGGCGGCGTCGCGCGCGATATCGCCGGCGATGGAGCCGACACGATCCGGGCCGCGCTCGACCAGATCCGCCGGCATTTCCCTGCGCTGGTCGAGCTCTATGACAATACCGCCTCGTTGCAGGACCGCACCGTCAGCACCGGCATCGTTGCTCCAACGCTCGCCCGGCAATTCGCCGCCGGAGGCTATGTCGGGCGCGCGAGCGGCCGCGATCATGACGCCCGACGCAAGCCCGGCTATCTCCCCTATGATGGCCTCCGCTTCGAAGTCCCCGTCCTCAGCGACGGCGACGTCAACGCCCGGGTCTGGATCCGGATCCGCGAGGTTGAGCAGAGTCTCGCGCTGGCGTACCAGATCCTCATCGGCCTCGAGGCCGGCCCGGTGCAAGTGCCACTGCGCAATACGGCGGAGCCTTGCGAAGGCATGGCGCTCGTCGAAGGTTTCCGCGGCGACATCCTGGCCTGGCTGCGCCTGAACGGCGATCGGATCGAGCGATGCCATCTGCGCGATCCGTCGTGGTTTCAGTGGCCGCTGCTCGAGGCGGCCATCGAAGGCAACATCGTGGCGGACTTCCCACTCTGCAATAAGTCGTTCAACTGCTCCTATTCCGGGCAGGATCTCTGAGGGCTTGAGGCGATGCGCAAACTTCTGTTCCAGAGCCTGTTTCGCCAGCCATTGACGGAGCAGGCGCCGCGCCCGGACGACGCTGCGCTCGCGGAGCTCGCGGCCATGGTCGGCCGCACCGCACGACGACGCCTCGGCCGCAGCCTCTCGATCCGCGAGGTTGATGCAGGCTCCTGCAACGGATGCGAGCTGGAAATACACGCGTTAAGCAATGCGTATTACGACGTCGAACGATTTGGAATCCGGTTCGTCGCCTCGCCCCGTCACGCCGACGTGCTGCTCGTCACGGGTCCGGTCACCAAGAATATGCGCGAGGCGCTGGAGCGCACATACCGTGCGACGCCAGATCCCAAATGGGTCGTCGCTGCGGGCGATTGCGCCAGGGATGGCGGATGCTTCGCCGGCAGCTATGCCGTGGTTGGCGGAGTCTCCGCGGTTGTTCCGGTCGATCTCCATATTCCGGGTTGCCCGCCTTCGCCGATCGCCATCCTGCGGGGCCTCGTGACCTTGCTCGAGGCGGTCGACGCCGGCGTCGCGGCAAGGTGAAGGCACGGAAAGAAACGAGCACCTCCGCCCGCACCGTGGGCGAGGCGCGCTAGTGTCCCGAATCCGAAGTTCGCATCATTTGCCGCACCTTCGGAGCGAACTTCGGATTCGATAAGGACACTAGCAAACTTATGATTCTAGTGTGCTTTATGAATGCGAAGTTCGTGAAAGTGGCTGCCGCGAAATCACACGAACTTCGCATTCAGCACACTAGCCGCTGTCGCGCAGCACCAGCTCGAAGCCGAGATCGACGCGGCGCTCGCCGCCGCGCTCCAGCGTCAGCGTCGCCGCGGTACGGCCGATCGCGTCGCCATGCACGCTGATCGTGCTCAGGGTCGGCGAGATCAGCTGGCCCATTTCGAGATCGCCAAGCCCGATCACGGCGACCGGCTGCGCCGATGCAGGCCCGTCGCGCAGCAGCCCGGCCTTGCGCAGCCCGGACATGAAGCCGATCGCATGCGCATCGTTGGCGGCGAACACCGCGTCGACACCAGGCAGGCGTGCATGCGCCGCCACGCTGCCGGAATCCTTGCGGTCTAGGATCAACCGGCGCGGCTCGGCAAGGCCGCCGGCCAGTGCCTCGTCCCTGAAGCCGAACCAGCGGCGCGTGCCGCGTGGATCGTCGCCGCCGATGAAGGCGAGCTGCTTGCGGCCCTGCGCGACCAGATGCTTCGCGACGGCGACACCGGCCTTGTAATTGTCGAAGCCCGCGACCGCGTCGATCGGGTTTGCCGGCAGATCCCAGGTCTCGACGATCGGGATGCGCGCATTGCGCAGCAGGCGGCTGCCCTCCTCGGTCGCCGGCGAGCCGACCATGATGATCGCCTCGGGCCGCCGCGACAGCAGCGCCGCCAGCATGCGGTCCTCGCGCGCCGCGTCATAGAGCGACTGCGCCAGGATCACGGAAAAGCCGAGCGGCTCGAGCTTGTCGGACAGGCCCTGCACCGTGTCGGCGAAGATCGAGTTGGCGATGGTCGGTACCAGCACGCCGACCGAATTGGTCCGCGCGCTCGCCAGCGCGCCCGCCACCAGGTTCGGGACATAGCCGAGATCGCGCATCGCCCGCTCGACCCGCGCCCGGGTCTCCGGGGCGACCAGGTCGGGCATCCGCACCACCCGGCTCACCGTGATCGAGGAGACGCCGGCGCGCTTGGCCACCTCTGAAAGGGTGGGCGCGGCACCGGCCGGGCCGGTCCCGGGGGCGGTCAGTTCAGAGCTCATGGGCCGGAGCCTGCACGATTCCGGGTTGCCAAGCCATGATGTTAGCGCTAGCATCACCCCATGTTAGCGCTAACATGAAACAAAAAGGGAGAAGCGGCATGATTTCGGACGAACAGGCCCAGGCTTACAAGCGCGACGGGGTGATCGTGGTCCCCGAGGTGCTGAACCAGGAGACCCTGGCGAAGGTGCGCACCGTACTCGCGCAGCTCGTGGCCGGCGCCGCCAGCGTGAGCGAGCACACCGACGTCTACGACCTCGAGCCGGGCCATTCGCCTGACAATCCGCGCGTCCGCCGCATCAAGGCGCCGCACAAGGTGCACCCGATCTTCGACGAGATCGTGCGCAGCCCCGCCGTGATCTCGATCCTCACCAAGCTGATCGGCCCCGGCCTTCGCCTGCACGGCTCCAAGCTCAACATGAAGTCGGCGCAATACGGCTCGCCGGTTGAGTGGCATCAGGACTGGGCATTCTATCCGCACACCAATGACGACATCCTCGCGATCGGCGTGCTGCTCGACGATTGCGATATCGAGAACGGTCCGATGCTGGTGACGCCGAGGTCGCACACCGGCGCCACGATGTGGGATCATCACGGCGAGGACGGCCACTTCGCAGGCCTGATCGATCCGGACCAGATTCAGGACGACATCAAGCGCGCGGTGCCCTGCATGGGCAAGGCCGGCAGCATGTCGTTCCATCACGTGCGCGCGCTGCACGGCTCGGCAACCAACACGTCGAATCGGCCGCGCAACCTGCTGCTCTATGAAGTGGCCGCGAGCGACGCCTGGCCGCTGATGGGCGTCAAGGACTTCGACGAATTCAACAGCCGCCTGCTGGCGGGGCCGCCGGTGGTCGCGCCGCGGCTCACCGACGTACCGGTGCGGATGCCACTGCCGCCGGCCAAGCGACAGGGATCGATCTACGAGACCCAGTCGGCGTCGAAGAAATCCTACTTCACGCGCGCCGCTTAAGACCGACCACAATGCCCGCGGCCAGGCCGCGGGCATTGCTGCTTTCACGAGCACGATCCGCCGCGACAACGCAGCACGTGTTTGCGCGGAGATCGTGCCCGATCAAGACGACCATAAAAACAGACATAACGGGGAAACGAATGACCGAGATGGCAAGAGATGGCGCTCGCACATCGCGCCTGCGTGTGATCCTGGCCGCAAGCATCGGCTCCGCGCTCGAATGGTACGACTTCTTCCTCTACGGCACCGCAGCGGCGCTGGTGTTCGGCGAATTGTTCTTTCCGAAGAGCGATCCGGTGGTAGGCACGCTGTTGTCGTTCCTGACCTTCGGCGTCGGCTTCGTGGTGCGGCCGTTCGGCGGCCTCTTGTTCGGCATCCTCGGCGATCGCTATGGCCGCAAGCCGGTGCTGGTCTCCACGCTCCTGATGATCGGCATCGGCACCACCGCGATCGGCTTCCTGCCGACTTATGGGCAGATCGGGATCTGGGCGCCGATCCTCCTGGTCGCGATGCGCGTCATCCAGGGCCTTGGCGCCGGCGCCGAATATGGCGGCGCGGTGATCTACCTGGTCGAGAACGCACCGCCGAAGCATCGCGGCTTCTGGGGCGGCTTCGCGCCGCTCGGCGTCTCCGTCGGCAATCTGCTTGCGGCCGGCGCCTTCGCGCTGGTGACCATGCTGCCGCGCGAGGATTTGATGAGCTGGGGCTGGCGCCTGCCCTTCCTGGCGAGCTTCCTCCTGATCGTGGTCGGCATCTTCGTCCGCATGCGCATCACCGAGACGCCGGTCTACACCGAGGCGGTGGTCGCGCGCGGCAAGGTCGAGAGCAATCCGGCGATGGAAGCATTGCGCCGGCACCCGCGCAACTTCTTCGTCGTGCTCGGCGCCCGCATGGCCGAGAACGGGCTCGGCTATTTCTTCCCGGTGGTTGGGCTGAGCTACGTGATCACCACGCTCGGCGTGCCGAAAGCCGAGGCGCTCAGCGCGCTGATGCTGGCATTCACGGTCGAACTGTTTGCGATCCTCGGCTTCGCGGCATTGTCGGACCGGATCGGACGGCGGCCGGTCTACATGTTCGGCGCGCTGGCCGGCGTGGCGCTCGCCTTCCCGTTCTTCTGGATGGTCGGCACCAAGGAGTGGATCATGATCGCGCTCGCCTTCATCCTGGCGCGCGCCGTGGTGACGGCGGCGATGTTCGGGCCGCAGGCGGCGTATTTCGCCGAGCTGTTCCCGCCGCAACGCCGCTTCGCGGGCTTTGCCTTCGCCCGCGAGCTCGGCTCGCTGCTGTCGGGTGGTCCGGCGCCGTTCGTCGCAACCGCACTGGTGGCGGCCTATGGCACCTGGTGGCCGGTCGCCTGCTACGCGATGTTCCTGTCCGCCTGCACCGTCGTTGCGATCTGGATCGGGCCCGAGACCTACCAGGAGAATATCGCCGCCGACGAAGGCGAACAGGCCGAGCTGCCCACGGCGATCCCGGCGCGGGCCTGACCGGTGGCGCAGCAACTGCGCGTCCTGCAGTCGCTCTGGGCGATGGGGCGACGGCTGGCCGATGAGGGCGAATGGCCGCTGCAAACCCAGCTCGCGATGATCCGCGATGCCGGGTTTGACGGCGCCGGCGTGCGCTTCATCGATCCTGTCTTTGCGCGCGAGGCGACGAGCTTCCTTCGCGCGCATGGCATGATCTGGCAGGCGCAATGCTACCCGAAGAGCGTCGGCGACCTGAAACCGGTGCTCGAGCTGGTCGCCCGGCTCGGCGCCGATCATGTCAACCTGCAGCCGGACGTTCGGCCGCGCCGGCTCGCAGATTGCATTCCGCTGCTCGAAGGCTGGCGGCGGCTTGCCGCCGAGGCCGGCGTTGCCGTGCATGTCGAGACCCATCGCGACCGCATAACGACTGACCTGTTCTTCATGCTCGACCTGCTCGACTGCTTTCCCGATCTGCGGCTCACCGCCGATCTCTCGCATTATCTGGTCGGCCGCGAATTCGCCTGGCCGGTCGACGACGTCAACCACGCGATGATCCATCGCATCCTCGACAATGCCTGGGGCATCCATGGCCGTATCGCGAGCCGCGAGCAGGTGCAGATCTCGCTCGGCTTTCCGCAACACCAGGGCTGGGTGTCGCTGTTCATGGGCTGGTGGGACTACGGTATCCGCTCCTGGCGCAAGCGCGCCGGTCCCGACGCGACCCTGACCTTCCTGTGCGAGCTCGGTCCCCCGCCCTATGCCATCACCGGGCCCGACGGCAGGGAACTGTCCGACCGCTGGCAGGATGCGCTGGTCATGAAGGACATGATCCGCGCGCTGTGGGATCGTATCGCGAACGAGCCGCAAGGCTCGCTCCCGCATTGATTCAAGCAAGCCACGGCGGCATCCTGAACGCCACAATCCGGAACGCCGCGAGGACTTGTGCGCGACCGCTGGGCTTATCCGCTTCGATGCCTCGCCGCCGTCTCGGCCATGGCAGCCTTCGCGCATACGAAAGCGGCCGCGGCAGAGCTCGCCCTGAATGTCGCGACCCTGCCGCGCGTCGCGACCATCGACCCGCGTTTTCAGTCCTACAACATCGAGATGGTCGAGGTGACCGGCGGACGGTTCTGGAAGCCCTATGCCACCGCCGCCACGCGTCGGCGTGCAGAGACGGAGCGGTTCGCAGCTCGCACTCCGATCGACCTGCACGATGGCAGGCTTCGCAAGCTCGCGGCAGCCCTCTCACCCGTCTATCTGCGCGTCAGCGGCACCTGGGCCAACAGCACGTTCTTTGCGGATTCCGAGACGCCACCGGCTGCACCGCCGGCCGGCTTCAACGGCGTGCTGACGCGACGGCAGTGGCGGGACGTGATCGAGTTCTCGCGTGCCGTCGACGCTCCGATCGTCACGTCCTTTGCGATCAGCGCGGGCGCGCGTGACGCCGAGGGGCAATGGAGCCCCGAGCAGGCCCGGCAACTTCTCGCTTTCACGCGATCGGCCGGCGGGCGTATCGCCGCAGCCGAGTTCATGAATGAGCCCGATCTGCCGACCATCGGCAGCGCCCCTAACCGCTACGATGCTGCGGCCTACGGCCGGGATTTTGCAGCGTTCCGCGCCTTCATGAAGGACACCGCGCCCGACGTGACGATCCTCGGCCCCGGCACGATCGGCACCGGCGCTGAGGCCCAAGCGCTTTTCGCCGTATCGGCAGCCGGCGTCGACGCGGCCTCCTATCATCACTATGGCGCGCTGTCGGCGCGATGCGGCGGTGATCGCAGGGCAAGGCATGCATTGTCGGACGAATGGCTGGCGCGAACCGGCGAGAGCCTCGCCCTCTACGAGACGCTGCGCGACCAGCTTGCGCCGGGCAAGCCGGTCTGGCTGACCGAGACGGCCGAGACCGCATGCGGCGGCAATCGCCTGGCCGCAACCTTCGCCGACACGTTCCGTTACCTCGATCAACTCGGGCGGCTGGCCAAGGCCGGCGTCCAGGTGGTGATGCACAACACGCTTGCGGCGAGCGACTACGGGCTGCTGGACGAGCGAACTCATCTGCCGCGGCCGAACTATTGGGCTGCGCTGCTGTGGCGGCGGTTGATGGGCACCATTGTGCTCGATGCCGGTATCGCGGAGCGTCACGGCTTCCATGTCTATGCGCATTGCGCGCGCGACATGCCTGATGGAATAGCCCTGCTCGTCATCAACAATGACCGGCGGATGCGGCACAAGCTCACGCTGTCGGCCGCCTCGCAACGTTACACGCTCGCGAGCGAAAAGCCTGCCGACGGCAACGTTCAGCTCAATGGCGCGACGCTCTTGCTCGGGACCTCTGACCGTATCCCCGCCCTCAACAGCGACGCGGCTGTCGCCGGAACGATCGTCTTCGCACCCAGAACGATCACGTTCCTGATCGTCGCCGACGCCGGCAACGCCAATTGCCGGTAGCGGCCCGACGTCGCCTTACGCCGCGTCGCGGCTGGCGTCGGAGGATTCCGGCGGGCGCGCCACCAGATGGCCGAGCATGATGGCAGTCATCAGCCGCTCCATCTCGAGCCGCGCGGTGACATGCGACATGGTCGGCCGGCTACCGAGTGCGAGCTGGCTGACGTCGTCGATCGCCGTCAGTCCGCGCGGATAGAATTCGCGGAAGATCACGCGTTCGGCCAGGCCATCGACCAGGCGGAAATTCAGCGTCTTGGCCAATTCGCTCAAGGCTTCGCCGACCAAGCGCTTGTTGCGTGACCCAAGCGTGGAGAGGCGGTTGCGCAGCACCACCCACTCGAATGCCGGCTGATCGTGTGTGCTGCGCTGGCGCCGCGCCTCCTCCACCATCTTCGAATAGTGGCTGATGCCGGTCACCTTGAACTCGTTCGGATCGACGGTGCCGAGCACGTCGAAATCGAGGAAGCTGTCGTTGAGCGGCGTGATCAACGTGTTCGCCAGCGAATGCGTGAACGTCGTCAGATAGGTGTCATGGCCGGGACAGTCGATGACGACGAAATCGTGCGACCGGCCGAGCCGCTCGACGATCTCGGCAAGCGCGCTGCGCCCGAGCGTCTCGACCTCGCCGCTCCTGCCGCTCACCGTCTCGAAGCACATATGCGCGGGAACGCCGAGATCCAGCGAGGTTTCCCGCGCCCAGTCCCGCCGGTTCTCGACGTAGTGCGTCAGCGACTTCTGCTTGTTATCGAGATCGATGGTAGCGACGCGCTGACCCGCCTTGATCAGCGCGATGGCGATATGCATGGCAATTGTCGACTTGCCCGAGCCGCCCTTGTTATTTCCGACAACTATTACTCGTGCGTTTGTCATGGGAATCCATACCGGACGCTTGAGTGAAAGCAGGACGAAACAGAATTTAATGAATGGATCGAATCTCCCTGATTCGATGAATCTCGACAAGAGTCGCTGCTACATTGTCGTGATCGAAATCAAGAAGCTGCGACATCATTGTCACAGCTTCTTCGAGCACGTATCGTGAACGCAACTAGCGTCCCTGAAACACCGCGGCGCGGCGCTCAACGAACGACTTGATACCCTCGGCCGCATCTGATGTGTTGAGCACACGTTCGCGGATCTGCGGAATGATCGCGATTGCCGCCTGCTCGCCGGCTTCGATGAACTTGCGGCCCGCCTCCTTGGTCACCTGGATTCCAAGCGGCGCATTGCGCGCGATGATCTCCGCGAGCGCCATCGCGCGCTCGACCTGCTGGCCCGCCGGCACGACTTCCTGCACGAGACCGATCCGATGCGCCTCGGCGGCGGTGAACTCGTCGCACAGCAACAGGTGATACATCGCATCGCCCCACCCGGCGCGGCTGATATAGCGGAAATGCGCGCCCGCCAGCGGCGCGATGCCGCGCTTGGCTTCCATCTGGCAGAAGCGGCTGTCGTCCGCGGCGATCACGATATCGCCGGCCAGCATCATCTCGATGCCGACGGTGAACACGATACCCTGCACCGCCGTGACGATCGGCTTCCGGCAGCGCTTCGACAATCCGAACGGGTCGACGTTGCCCTCCGGCAGCGGCTTGCGCGTCGCCGTCGGACCGAAGAATTTCGGCATGTCGAGACCCGCGGTGAAACTGCCGCCGGCGGCGCAGAGCACCCCGACCCAGAGGCCGTCGTCATTGTCGAGCAGCGTCAGCGCGTCGGAAAGCTCAGCCATCATCTCCGGACTGAAGGCATTCTTCTTCGCGGGATTGTCGATGATGATCTTGAGGATGTGGTCGTGCCGCTCGTGGCGGACCCGCCCTTCGCTCGCGCTGCCGGACATCAGTTCCTCCCTGCTTTGTGACTGGATAATTTCTGGATGATGGTTGTCATCCAGATGCATGATGGTCATAATCCAGAAAGAGAGTCAAACGGGGGCGAGGCGAGATGGGCCATTCCCAGGCCGACAAGGCCAGGAGCCGTGAGCGTATTCTGAACGAGGCTGCGACGCAGATCCGCGACAAGGGCCTCGACGCGCTCAGCATCGGCGGCCTGATGCAGCAGGTGAAGCTGACCCATGGCGGTTTCTATGGGCACTTCGCCTCGCGTTCCGACCTGATCGCCGCGGCTCTGGAACAAGCGCTGCATGCAGGCGAAGCGTCGGCTCACGCGGCGCGCGATCCCGACAAGCCGGGCAATATCAACACACTGGTGCGGAGCTATCTCAGCCGCGCCCATCGCGACTCGCCCAAGTCGGGCTGCGCGATCGGCGCGCTGATCTCGGATGTCGGTCGCGCCGATGCGCAGTGCCGCGCGGTGATGGAGCCGCACATCGAATCCTTCATCGCCAAGGTCGCCGAGACGTTCGGCGACGATGACGACGGCAACGCAATCCTCGCGGTGAGTGCGATGGTCGGGGCGCTGGCGATCTCGCGCGTCCTCACCGACCAGAAGCGGTCCGATGCCGTCCTGCGCACCGTGCGCGACAGCATCATCGCGATGGCGTCCGACGAATGATTTCGCCCGCGCCGCGGGCACCTTGATGGAGCAAGCCATGAACGACCGATCCGCCCTCGAGCCGACCGCCGTACAAGGAAGCGTGCTGATTGCCGGCGTCGGCGCGTCGAACGGCCTCGGCGCCGCGATTGCGCGTCGCTTTACCGCCGGCGGCTATCCCGTCGCGATCGCCGGCCGCAACGCCGACAAGCTCGCCGCGACCGCGGCCGAGCTGGCCGCAAGCGGCGCAACGGTCGCGCATGTGGTCGGCGACGCCTCCACGGCGGCCGACGTCGCGCGCTTCGTCGCGGCGGCCGAGCGGCTCGCACCGCTCGCGATGGCTGTGCACAATGCAGGCTCCAACCGGCCGGCACCGTTTCTGAAGGTCAGCGAGCAGCGCTTCGAGGAGCACTGGCGCGAACACGCGCTCGGCGGTTTCCAGCTGGCACAGGCCGCGATCCCCGCTTTGCTTGCGCGCGGCGGCGGCACGCTGGTCTTTACGGGCGCCAGCGGTTCGCTGCGCGGCAAGGCCAACTACTCACCGTTCGCCGCCGCCAAGGCCGCGCTGCGCGCGCTGGCGCAGAGCGTGGCGCGGGAATTCGGGCCGCAGGGCATCCATGTCGGCCATGTCGTGGTCGATGGCGGGATCGAGGGCGACCGCCTGCTGAACATGCGTCCGCAATTGAAGGACGAGCGCGGGCCGGACGGCATGCTCAACATCGCGGCCATCGCCGACGCCTATTGGGTGCTGCATCACCAGCATCGCAGCGCCTGGACGCTGGAGCTCGACCTGCGGCCGTGGGCGGAGCAGTTCTGAACGCGCTGCGCCGCCCTCCCGCCCGTGAATATAGGTTGCGATCGGCCGGAATCTTGTCAGCTTATGCGGCAAGGTCCGTCGAGATCGCACCCTGTCCCGGGAGAAGGCCATGTCGCAGCCCACGCCGATCCTGCACCATTTCGATCAATCGCCGTTCTCCGAGAAGATCCGCATCATCTTCGGATTCAAGAAGCTCGCCTGGAGCTCGGTACGGATCTCGCGGATCATGCCGCGGCCGGACCTGATGCCGATGACCGGCGGCTATCGCCGCACGCCGACGATGCAGATCGGCGCCGACATTTATTGTGACACCCAGATCATCATCCGCGAGCTGGAGCGGCGCTACCCGACGCCGACGCTGTTTCCGGCAGGCAATGCCGGCGTGCCCTGGGTGCTCGGCATGTGGGCCGACCGGCCGTTCTTCCAGAACACGGTCAACCTCGTGTTCGGCTTCGTCGGCGACAGGGTCCCGCGGGATTTCATCGAGGATCGCGAGAAGTTGCGCGGCGGCAAGTTCGACGTCGCCGCCATGACCGCGGCGCTGCCGCAGATGCGCGACCAGTTCCGCGCCAATATCGACTGGATCGAGGCGCAACTCGGCGACGGCCGGCCGTGGCTGTTCGGCGAGTTCAGCCTCGCGGACGTCAGCGCCTACATGAACGTGTGGTACGCGCGGCAGAGCCTCGCCACGATGGACGAGATCATGAATTCCTTTCCGCGCGTTGTGGCATGGGAGGAGCGCATCCGCGCCATCGGCCACGGCACGCGCACCGAGATGTCGTCGGCCGACGCGCTCGAGATCGCGGCGAAGGCGCGGCCGGAGTCGCCTGTGTGCGGCGACCCCAGCGACCCGAACGGTCGCAAGCCCGGCGACGTCGTTGCCGTGATGCCGGATGACTACGGCAAGATCCCGGTGCGTGGCGAGATCATCTCGCTGTCGGCGCAACACATCGCGATCCGCCGGTCGGATGAACGCGTCGGCGAGGTGGTGGTGCATTTCCCGCGCGCCGGCTTCCTGGTGGTCCCGGGCTGATTGCCGCGGGCGCTCTATATCTGGCCTGGAAACGCTGCGTTTCGCGGCGTGACCTTGCCGGCCCGCTGAACCGGCAATAGCTCCCCGTTATCTCCAACCCAAGGCTCCACAGCGCAGGCTTGCGGATCGATCCGCAGCAACCCGGCCTTTCGGCCTGCGTGCGATGGGTGGCCCGTGGCGGATCTCCGCCACGCCGACAACCGGACTGACCATGACGACCTCCGTCGAATTCGGGCTTGATACGTTTGGCGACGTCACCAACGACGCCGCCGGCACGCCGCTGCCCCATGCCCAGGTGATCCGCAACGTCGTCGACGAAGCGGTGCTGGCCGATCAGCTCGGGATCGATTTCATCGGGCTCGGCGAGCACCACCGCGCCGATTTTGCGATCTCCTCGCCCGAGACCGTGCTGGCGGCAATCGCGGCACGCACCCAAAACATCCGCCTCGGCTCGGCGGTGACCGTGCTGAGCTCGGACGATCCGATCCGCGTCTTCCAGCGCTTCGCCATGGTCGACGCGGTCTCGAACGGCCGCGCCGAGGTGATCCTCGGCCGCGGCTCCTTCACCGAGTCGTTCCCGCTGTTCGGCTTCGACCTCAGGCAATACAACGAGCTGTTCGAGGAGAAGCTCGATCTGTTCACCGAACTGCTCAAGCAGGAGCCGGTGACCTGGCAGGGCAAGCTGCGGCCACCGCTCAAGAACCAGTCGGTCTATCCGCCGGTCGAGCACGGCCGGCTGAAGACCTGGATCGGCGTCGGCGGCAGTCCCGAATCGGTGGTGCGCGCGGCGCATTACGACCTGCCGCTGATGCTTGCCATCATCGGCGGCGATCCCAAGCGCTTTGCACCTTATGTCGACCTGCACCAGCGGGCCTACCAGCAGTTCGGCCGCGAACCGAAGCCGATCGGCGTGCACTCGCCGGGCTATGTCGCCGAGACGGACGCGCAGGCACGCGAGGAGCTGTGGCCGGACTACAAGGTCATGCGCGACCGTATCGGCAAGGAGCGCGGCTGGCCGCCGATGGGCCGCGACGAGTTCGTGGCCGAGGCCGAGCACGGCTCGCTCTATGTCGGCGCGCCGGAAACCGTTGCTCGCAAGATCGCGGCGACCGTCAAGGCGCTCGGCGCGGCGCGCTTCCAGCTGAAATACTCGGCGGGCCCGCTGCCGCACGACAAGCTGATGAAGAGCATCGAGCTCTATGGCCGCGAGGTGGCGCCGATGGTGCGCGAGATGCTGGCCGCGTGACGCGCCAGAACCGGCATGACAAAGCAAAACCCCCGGCGTTTTCGCGCCGGGGGCTCTGTTAGATCGCAATCAGATCAACCGGTATTACCAGTTGCGCTGAGCGCGGAGCAGCAACATGTAGGTGTTCTGGTCCTTCAGCTCGTAGATTGCGCCGGGCTTGCCGATCGTCGGGCTGCCGGGGAAGGCGACCGTACCGGCGAAGCTCTGGTCCAGACGGGTGTAGGTGAAGTCGGCCGAGAAGGTCAGGTTCTTCACCGGGGTCCACTGGGTCTGCGTGCCGAGCTGCGCGATGCTGTAGTCGGGGTTGCAGGACGTCAGAGCCGAACCAGCACCGAAGAAGTTGCTGAGCGAGCCACCCACGCCGTTGCCGGCCGGACCGCAGATGTAGCCCTTGGCCGTGCTGTTGTAGTTAACCTGGGCCCAGGCACCGTAGATGCTGGTGTTCCAGTTCGGGTTCCAGTTGTGCACGTAGGCACCGCGGAAGCCGTAGGTCGTGATCAGCTGCTGCTGACCGCCGGTCACGAAGATCGAGTCCGGCGCGATGCCGAAGCCGATGCTCTGATAGGCGCCCGGAACGTTGGTTCCGCCGAAGATGGTGTTGCCACCAGCCGAACCGGCGAGGTCCTGGATGTTGTAGCGGGTTGCACCGTTGGTGTAGACACCCTGCAAGTTGATGGTGTCGCCAGGTCCGGTCGGGATGTTCTTGATCGACAAGGCCAACGCACCGGCCCAGCCCCACTTGTCGTCCGGATGACCGGTCAACTCGGTGCCGCCGTAGTAGGCCGCGTGGTTGTTATGCGCGGCGAACGATGCCTGGAACAGACCCCAGGCCTGATCGACGCGCAGCATCGCGACGAGATCCGGAGCGATCGTGCCGGCGTAGTCGCTGATACCGAACACGTTGGTGTTGCCGGGAACGCCGAAGGTGACCGGCGCGCCGAGGTTGACCACGCCAGCCTGATAGTAAGCCGTCTGGTCCTGAGCCGACAAAGACAGCGACACGCCGTTGCCGAACTGCGCGGTGTAGGTGAACTGGTTCACACCAGTGATCGTGCCGCCGCCGCCGACGAGACCGTCGTAGCTGTTGCCCGGGTAGTTGGCCCACGGAGCCGAGAACTGCGAGACCGCCTTACCGATGGTGAAGCCGGCGAACTGAATGAATGCGTAGTAGACACCGACCGTACCAGCGGCGACGTTACCAGAGCCGGCATTGTTCGGAGCCGCAGACGTACCGATCGGCGAGTAAACGGTCGAGCCGTTGCCCAGACCGGCATAGTTGTCTGTCGTCCAGGAGAACGTCGCATCGAAGAAGGTGCGGACCACGCCGTATTCGGTCGCGGTGCGCGTATCGATGTTCAGATCTTCACGCGAACGCCAGGTGTAGCCGTTGGTGAAGCGGTTGTTCGCACCACCAGCACCCGAGGTGTTGCCGGTGTGGTCCGAGTTGGTGTTCGCCAGAACGTCGACGCGCAGGTAGCCGCCCAGCTTGATACAAGTGTCGGTGCCCGGGATGTAGTAGAAACCGGGACCATACAGGGAGCAAACCTTCACGTACTCGACCGCTTTGGCCTTGACGGGAAGATCGGCCGCCTGAGCTCCGCCGACCGCGACGAGAGCCGCCGCCGAGCCGAGGATAAGGCTCTTAACCATCTTCATGTTAAACCTCCAAGTTGCTCTATCTCAGGGAAGGTTCCGGATCCGCCGGGTAAAACACCCTCAGGTTGGTTCCCTTGTCCCTTAAATCCCCGCTTAGTCGCTTCGCGTCTTCGGACACACCCGCATGAACGCGAGGGACTTAAGCGAACCACCTAGAACGGGACGACCTCGGGATGCCCCCCTCCGTCGTAGTTCCATATGAGACAGAAGGCCCCCGATCACGCAACAAAAGACCGCTCGGTTTGGGGCGAGTTGCGGCTGTTTTCGGGCAAATGTTGCACAAATATCACGGACTTTTGAATTGCGGCATTTCCGCAAGCCATTGAAACAAAATACGAATATTTCAGTTACCGCTATCGGGCACAAGATTGGGCAACACCACGCGGAACGGTGTGCAAAACGCGTAGTCCTACTGAGAAAGCGATTGCTGAAGCCGGCTTCGGCAGCGCTGATTCCGGTATCCGGGCACGACGTTTCGGCCCAAAACGCCGCGATTTGAACAACATAACCCGCCCTGAATACCGTCGACTCGCGCCTGGAAGGGCTTTCCGATGGCTCGGAGCAGGCCGAATGACGGCGGGCGGTTCGCCACGCATGTGCAGTAACGATGCTACATGTCACTGGGATGTCAGCACGCAGAATCGGTCGATTTGTTCTCCGCAGCTCCGGCGCGCTGAAATATCTCTACTGCGCGCGGCGCACCCGCAAGGCTCGTCTCCGACGGAGCCGCGTCGCCCTCACTCGTCCAAAATGTCCAGGAGATCCTCGATCCGCTCGAAAGGCGGCTCGTGTATGTTGTCCGAATAGAACACGCGATCGCCGTCGCGCTGGAGCGAACGTGCTCTGGATTTGGGCAGCCTCCCGGGAAGGAACGTCGCCGCGACGGCCTCCGGGCCGACATCGAGCCTCACGATCCCTCGCCGCTTGCAATCGATCCTGAGCCTCGCCGCGGCGAAGAAGTCCCGCCCCGCCGACGGCAGCCTGCCGAAGCGGCGCGAGGTCTCTTCCTCGAGATCCTCCAGATCGTCTTCGCTCCGGCACCTCGCGGCACGGCCATAGATTTCAAGCCGCACGGATTCCGATTGCACATAGCTCCTGGGCAGCAGATCCGCGAGCGGAAGGTTGAGATCGGGCACCCACATATCGGCGGACCGGTCGTTGGTCTTCTCCGAGGCTTGCTTCAGAAGGTGGCTGTAGAGCACCGGACCGAAAACCTGCACGTGGCCGGATTGCCGCTCCGAAAGCAGATCCCCGGCGCCTCTGAGGTCGAGATCCCGCTCGCTGATCGCAAAACCGGCGCCCGGTCTGCTGAACTCCTCCAGAACGGCCAAACGCCTCCCGGATTGTTCCGAACTGGATTCGGTCAGCATGTATGCGAAGGCTCGTGTCCCGCCGCGTCCCACCCGGCCTCTGAGCTGGTGGAGCTGTGCCAGACCGAACTTTTCCGGCCAGCAGACCACGATGGCGTTCGCCCGGGGGATGTCGAGACCGCTTTCCACGATGTTGGTCGCCAGGAGGACGTCCGCCTCGCCTTCGACGAAGCTCATCATTCGATCGTCGATTTCGTCGACGGGTAGCTTGCCATGCAGGCAGACGATGCGGAGCTCCGGGGCCATCGACTGCACGCGCGCCAGCATCGGATCCAGATCCTGGATGCGCGGACAGATCAGAAAGCTTTGCCCGTGACGTCGCTGCTCGCGCAGCAATGCTGCGGCGATGGCGGCGTCCGAGAGCGGAGCGATCTTGGTCGCGACCGGAAGCCGATGAACGGGCGGGGATGCGATCACGCTCAGCTCCCTGAATCCCGCAAGGCCCGCCGCAAGTGTGCGCGGAATCGGCGTGGCACTCATCCACAGCGTATGGGCGCCCTTCGCCAGCCCTGAAAGCTTCGCCTTCTCGGCCGCGCCGAAGTGCTGCTCTTCGTCGACAATGACCAGGCTCAGCTTGGCGAACCTCACGTCCTTCGATGCGATCGCCTGCGTGCCGACCACGACCTTCATCTTGCCGCTTCGCAGGCCCTCCTTGGTCTCCTTCATCTCCGGAGCCGACGTCGCCCGCGACAGGCTTCCCACTTCGATGCCAAGCGGAGCAAACCGTTTGCGGAAGGTTGCAACGTGCTGCCTTGCCAGAACAGTCGTCGGCACGACGACGGCGACCTGCTTGCCCGACAGCGCAACGGCCGCCGCCGCGCGCAATGCCACCTCGGTCTTGCCAAACCCGACGTCGCCGCAGACGACCCGATCCATCGGATGACCGGACGCCAGATCATCGAGGACGTCGCGAATTGCCTTCGCCTGGTCGACGGTCGTGAAATACGGAAAGCGCGCGACGAACCGCTCATAGGCGGGACCGGGAGCGACCAGCTTGGGAGCGCGCCGGCGGCGCCGTTGCGCGATGTGTTTGGCAAGCGCCTTGGCGGCAGTCTGGATTTCCCGCTCCGCCTTGCCACGCCGCGTCCACCACGTACTGCCATCGGCCCTGTCCAATGCCAGCTTGCCGAGCTCCGCGGCATACGGCCAGATCAGCGCAAGATCGGCCGGCGGAACGAGGACGGCATCATCCCCCGCGAATGCCAGCCTGATCATCTCGCGCGATGATCCCTTCCCCATATCGAAGGTCTGCAAGCCATCGAGCACGGCCAGCCCGCGCTGCAGATGCACGACGACCGCGCCGCGCTCCGGCACGTCGGGATGATCGAAAGCCGAGCTCCAGGCTCGCGCCATGGGCTGCGGATGATGCGCCCTGCTGCCGAGCACGTCGGTCGCCGTCACGACGACGAGCGGCTTGCGCCCTGAGCCGATGAAGCCGGTGTCGAAGTCGGCCAGCAGCGCGCCTTCGCCGCCCCGCCCCTTCGCCGCCTCGTTCCAGTCGGCGAAGCGCTCCGCCTTGATCCCGCTCATTCGCTCCATCGCGCGCAGGTCATCTTCGACCGCCGCGACAAACAGCAGCCGCGATCCGGCGCGCTCGGTGTCGGCGACAAATGCGCGAAGAGCCTTCCGCGATGAGGCGACCTTCGAGAAATCAGGCGTGGCGGTGAAAGCTGCCTTTCGGGGCAGCGAGCTCATCCGTTTGGTCAGCCGTTTCCAGTCAGCGGGCCCCAGATACTCGCGCTCCGCCTCCCTGCGGCCGGCCGCCTCCTTGATCGTGCTCAGCCAGCTATCGGCGTGGCCCGAAACGCCGGCGTCCGCGATCCAGCGCGCGCGCTGACAATAATCCGGCAGCGCCGCCCGCTGTGCCCGCTTGCCTCCCAACGCGATCCGTTCGGACATCGGGTCGATGTGCAGTTCCTCCGCGTCGAACACGACGTCGTGCTCGTCCGGATCGACACCGGCGATTCTGCGGATCACGCCACCGGAATGCTCAATTCTGAACGGCCCCAGCGCGCCCGCGGGAAATACCTCGAACGTCATTCCGTGGAACAGAGCGCTGCCGGGATAATCCGCCTCTTCGTCGAGATCGTATCCCAGAGCTTCCAGACGATCCTTGAGTTCCTGCTCGGAATAGCCCGCCCCCACCTTCAGGCTGATGCTGAGGCGCGCCGAGCTGGCGGGCAACGGCAACCGCTCCATGATCGCCTCGGCCGTCGACACCAGGAAGACCGGCTTCTTGCTCCGGGCGAGGCGCCTCAACACCGAACTGCGCCGGCCGGCGATCTCTCGTGACGGCTCCAGCCCGTCAAAGGGCAAGGTATTCAGCCTCGGGAACACCAGCACCTCGAGCGAGGGATCGAGCGAATGCAGCACGCTGCCCAGACGCTCTGCCCTGTTCTCGCTTTCCGCAAGGAAAACGATGCCGTCCCGCCCGGACTTCTTCCATTGCTCGAGAAGATGAAGCGCCAGCATGCCAAGCGGTGAGGAAGACGAGATCCCGGAACGCGCCGCTCCCTTGCTTTTCTTCTTCGCGCCAGCAGCAGCGCGGGCCTTCTTGGTATTCGCCACGTCAGATCCGTCGTTATGTCGTGATTACGATCGCCCGTTGACCTGGATCTCCGGGCGACTCGGGGCTTGTCGCCCGCCGCCATGGAAGCGAAAGCGGCACAGATTTCCAGCCAAGCCGGCCCAATCCGCCCGAAATGGCGGCGGGGGCGGCCGGCAAAAAACGATTCCTCTCTTGAAATCAACGGCTTGCTTGCTGGCTGGGGCGGGAGGGATCGAACCTCCGAATGGCGGAATCAAAATCAGTTTGATTATTCAACGATTTCAAGGGGCATTTGGAAAAAAAGCGGAAAATGGGCCTCCAACGATATCAATAGCTTGGGAGCCGTTTCCAAATAAAAAGCTCGCACCGTGGCAGCGCAGCGCTTTGTCACGGTCCATCCCTTTGCGGGCACATCGACCGGCGTAGTCGCTGCCAAGTCGTACCGGCGGGTTAAGTTCGTAGCGAGATTATCCAATTCCCGCGGCTTAAGCTTTGCCCAATTCCGTCGCAGGCCCAGCGAAGCTGGGCGCGACTCAAACCCTGCGTCGGATACCAGTTTGAATCGCTCGCTATCAAGCGGTTTGTGACGATTGATCTTTACCAGCCCCGAATGGCGCGAAAAGCTGATCGCCTCTCTCGACATCTTCGTGGACGCGGGCCTGGCCGGCGGCGCGGCGCCTGCTTTATCGGTTGCCAGAGCTTCTGTGATGGGGTCGGAGCCCGATCAAGCCGTTGAAGAATCGGCTTGCCTCTGTAAGCTACCCAGCGTTGCACTGCCCCTTTCGCACTTCTCTGGCTTCGATTTTATTGTAGCAACGCATTCAAGGAGCGCTCTATGCCGAGTTTTACGGCCCCCAACGGCTCACCGGTCAGTATTCCGGCAGCCACTGTTGTGCGGATACGCGATGCCTATCCGGAGGAATCGACCGAATCCAATGCCAAGTGCCGGATCGATCATCCCGACGTGCAGTTCGTCACCGAAGATTCAAGCGCCGTCGTTCCTGTCGTAAGGTCTGAAAACACCCATATCGGCCAGCTCACCCTGCCAAACAGCAAACCCGTGTGGTTCAACGGTGCGGTTTCGCGGGGACCAGTTCGTCTTGTCGGCGGCCATCCGCCCAAGGCGCAGTCGGCGCTCTACATCACCGACAAGATCCAATACGTGACCGAGACGCCGGAGGCGGTCAGAACAACAGTCGCGGCGGCGGGAGGCAATGCTTTGCCCATCCCCACCGAAGGCTTCCTTGCGACCATCGCGAACGTATTCAGCAAGTTCAGCGCGCCGCCGGCAGTATGGGACTGACGCAACCGTGCCTGATGAAGTTGTTGCCGCCGCCGCTTGGGATTAGCGGCATCCTCTATCGGCTGTCCGTGTTCGGCAATTCGGCTTGGGAGATCCTCTATAACGATCCTGACGAGCGATTTTCCCGTCGCGATCGAAGCCTGCGGCAAGTCGGCATTGTGGATCGCATCTTGCCGCCCGCGCCGGACCTTGCCATCCGCATTCTTCCCGACGTCACCCGCGCGCGGGCCAAACCCGACCTCACCTCTCCGCTTTCGATACCGGCGGCCGCGCCTTGCGCGAAGGGATGTATCGGCGCTTAATCGCCTCATGGTGCGATGCGCCGACATCGTCTTTCACCGTGACGCGCATGCCTGAATCCCAGGCTTCGTCTCGAAAAACCGGCGCTGCCGCTTCGAGTGCGTCACGACCCGAGTGCCATATGATCATGAATATCACGACGCACTTCGTGGTCGCGGCAGGCTAGGCGGCATGACCAGTCCTTTGAAACGTGCGCGGTTTGTCTCGCTCGATTCCTCACATCTGGTCAATCTGGCGCGCGGGCTCTATGCGCCGGATGCTGCAACGCGCACGGCCGCCCTCGCGCTCATGGAGGTGCTCACGACGGGAAACGAGATCCTCGTCCTCAGTTTCCATCATTTTCAGGAGCTCTTAGTCTATGGCGATGCGCGCGTGGTGGCGGAGCGAGTCCGCGTGCTGGAAGCGCTGCCGCTGGTTGCGCTCGTGACGAACCAGCGCGGAGACGGCGTCGCTGGATCGATATTCGAACTCCAGGTGGCAGAAGTTCTTGCGGCGTTTCGTAGTCCAAACGCAACGCCGCGCATGGTTCGCGACGCGGTCGCGAGGGGGATATTCCGGCTGACGTCGGGCGCCGAAGCCGTCCGCGTATTTCAGCGGGAGCTGCCGCTTCTGCAGCCGGAGTTTGTCCGCATGGCGGCGCGTAGTCGGGAGATTGTCGCAATAGCGCAATCAGACTTTACCGGCGTCGCGCACCGAAAGATAAGCGAGTTTCTGAGCGGCAAACTTCGCGCGCCGCTCGACATCCGGCGCCATATCTCCCGGCTCGGCGCGGCCCTGGAGTCCGACATTCAACAACACGGGGACCAAAAGATTCCCGATAAAAGCGCGGTCTCCGCGGCCTTTATGGCGGATATTGCTGAACGCGGCCGCGCTTTGGCTGGCAGCGATAATCCTGGCCTTCAGATCCTGGCCTGGAGCGATGTTGATCGAGACGAGATCACGCCGGACACGACGATTGGCGAGGTTAGCGACTGGGCCGCGTTCCGCACCAAGCTCAAGCAGATGAATGGGACGCTGAATCTCCCCTGGCAGGAGCTGAAGCGAAGCGTCAGCGAGAACCGGATTCCATCCGGCATCATTGATCGGGCGTTGAAGCGGTTCCGGCCCCGTTCAGCCGAATGGAAGGGAAGCGACCTCATCGATACGCACCTCGCCTGTCTTGCATCCTATTGCGATATCACCTTCATGGATAAACGGACGCATGAGGGATTGCAGGTCGCGCGCAGGAAGATGAAAGATCTGGATTCCGTCTTGCGCCGCGTCGAGAAAGCGAAGAACATGCGGGTCGTCATCGAACGGCTTACGCGATGATACTGTAGGGTCAGACGATTGCGAGCGGGTCGTCGAAAGGCGGTGTGCGGCGTGCCGCGGTCATCAGCTGGACCAACCGATGCCGCGCTTCGGCGAACGGAACGTGGATCAGTCGGCCCGATACCGCATCGAGCGCGAGAAACTTCAGCTTTTCCTCATCCTCATAAGCTTGGAAATAGCGTACTGGCGCGTGGCTCACCACGATGGCTGATGCGTAAAGATCAAAGATACGCAGCGCCACAACTACCTGCCCTGGCAACACAGTCCAAGTGAACCCAGACGTTCAGAGCGACGAATAAAACCGAGCTACCGGTGCACCCGGACTTGCCGCCTGGTCCATCACAATTGCTTGCTCAGCTTCGTCAAGGCCCCAGAAGTGCGTGAGGGGTTGCGATCGTCAGCCGGCCGGGCCACGAGCAAGGCGGCTCGATCCAACGTGGAACCCCTACGGGGCGACTGAAACTGGCAGTTTTCTAGCATACTGACTTGGGTTTATCTCGACGACCTCCAACGGAGAACCTTCATGTACATACCACCCCACTTTCGAGATGACGACCTCGAGAACATACGAGCGACGATCCGCTGCGGCCGATTGGCCAACCTGATCACGGCCACGTCAGACGGGCCCCTTGCGACGCCTCTTCCGCTCTTTCTCGATGAGAGCGAAGGCGAACACGGTGCGCTGTACGGGCACCTAGCGAAGGGCAATCCGCAATGGCGCACGCCCCCGATCGGAGAAGCTCTTGCGATCTTTGCTGGCGCAGAGGCTTATGTGACGCCGTCCTGGTATCCCAGCAAACGACAAGCTGAACGTGTGGTGCCGACATGGAATTACATCGCGGTCCACGCCCATGGGCCGACCGAGTTCTTCGAGGATCCTGATCGCCTGCTTGAAATCGTGACGCGTCTGACGAATATCCATGAGACGTCACGTGCGACGCCTTGGGCCGTCAGCGATGCTCCCGCGGATTTCATCGCCGCCCAGTTGCGTGAGATCGTCGGCGTGCGCATCCCCATCACCAGGGTCGAAGGCAAGCGCAAGATGAGTCAAAACCGCCCCGCGCCTGACCGCCTTGGTGTCGCCACCGGCTTGGCGACGAGCAAACTGCCACGGGATCAGGAAGTTGCAGCTCTTATCCTGGTTCAGGGCTGAGGCGACAATGTGCATGACTGGCGCCAACAGGGCCGGTCGACAGAGAGCGAGCCTACATCTGCAGCTCTCACCGGCTCCAGCGGCATTAGTCTTGCCGTGACGACGGTCGAGGCATTGAGGATTGGCTGCAGCGGCGTTCTCTCAGTCAAAAGTTGTTCAACACCCCGGAGCTTCGACTTAATATTCCGAGTACTGAGAACCCAATTTGCCTCACCAGAGTGAACCGATCTCGGAGAGATCAACCTGGGCCATCGATTAACTCGCAAAATTCACTTACGGAACGGTCAGCTCGAACTTACCGCACCGTGTAGACTCTTGTCCGCATTCTGACAGAGACGCAATGTCGTGTCAGGTCCAGTACAGCGCGCATAGTAAGCGTTGAGACCTTCCAAAGCCTTCCGGCCTTATTGCATGCCAGCGCTGACTGGCATGGCCATTGCTTCAACCAAATCGATCCAGAAAAAGAGCTACAGAAGCAGCAATGCTCACGCTCTCCACCCGTCCTCTCGCCTCGGAAGAACGGTCCGCCCGTTCAGCTCACCGGCACGCGTTGCACCCGTGACGACTCTGTTCGAACCACCACGATAGCCCCAGACATGTAGACCAGTAAATATCTAAGTCTCGAACACATTCCATCGCACGATGACATTTGCCTTAGGTTGACGCATGAAATCCGCGATTATTTTCGACTGGAATGGCACGCTGCTCGATGATGCCAACGCGGTGCTGCAAACCATCAATGCGATTTTGAGCCGCTTCGGTCGCGCAGCTGTGGATATGCACAAGCTTCGAGAGAAGTTCGAACTCCCACCTTCGGTTCTTTTCCGCAACCTGGACATGTCGAAAGATGAAATCGAAGTCGTACAGAGCAACGACAACGCCATTTTTCACGACACTTATGAGTTCCTGGCGCGCAACGCGGCCTTACGTAAAGGGGCTCGAAATGTTTTGCTCGCCGCTGATCAGCGAGCCATCCAAACCGTCATTGTCAGCAACCACATTGTTGGACCAATTCGCACACAAGTGCGAAGACTTGGGATCAAGACTCATGTCACCGACATTTTGGCATTTGAGAGCCGCGCAACTCAGTTTAGGAGCATGAGCAAGCAAGAACGGCTGCGCTTGTATATGCAGGCCAATGATCTGTCCCCAGAAAGAACCGTCATCGTGGGCGATATGCCAGTTGAGACGGAGATTGCCCGCAATCTTGGCCTTATCAACGTATCAATCGTGGGAGGATATGTTTCCGAAGCGCGCTTACGCGCGGCAGGGCCCGACTACATGATTTATGATCATCATGAATTACTACCAATCTTACAGAAGCATTGCCTTTTTGAGGGCAGTTGAATGATTGCAATAACATAACTGAATATCTTCCGTCGGCACGCTCCTGCTGCCGCTCTCTTCACGATTGCACCATATTCGGTGGGTGAGGTCGACGATCGAGCTTCTTTGTCACTCGGTAGAATCATCGGTTAGTCCGAGAACTCGCTCCAAATAGCGCAATTCGTCACCATGGGGAGCTACATGTTCTTCTTTCGCCTGGCACGATGCTTGCTGAAGACCATCCGCTCCGAGAAGCAGAAACTTCAAGGGTTTGGAAAAACAACATGAGCACAACGGTTTTGATCGGTGATGTCATTCCGGGCGCCGATGTTCTGAAACGTGCAGCGCGCATCGGTGCCGAAGTCAAAAATATCGAGCTATCGGGCGATCTACCGGACCGCACGATCGCTGCGATCAACAGCTTGCTGCTCGAGCACAAGGTGATCTTCTTCCGCAACCAACGACATCTCAATGACGTTGAACAGGAGCGCTTTGCCGCTCGTCTTGGAAAGCTAACGCCGCATCCGATGCTCGGCGCCGCCAGGGGGACGGCCTCGCTCCTCGAACTGGACTCCACTCGCGGCGGCGGTCGCGCCGATGTTTGGCATGCGGATGGCACCTTCGCCGACGCCTATCCCAAGATTTTAGTCCTGCGGGCCGTTGTAATGCCAACTTTCGGAGGCGACACCGTGTGGTCGAACACAGCTTCCGCTTATCTCGATCTGCCGCCGCCGCTACAACGGCTTGCCGAGGAGCTATGGGCCGTTCACAGCAACGTTTTCGATTACGCCGGGATCGCGCGTGTCCGCGAGGTGGACAAGAAACACTTTGACGAGGTATTCACCAGAACGGTTTTTGAGACCGAGCATCCCGTCGTGCGCGTTCACCCCGAAACAGGCGAGCGCACGCTAGTGCTCGGCGCTTTGGTGAAGCACTTTGTTGGGATCTCCAAATACGACGGACAAAAGCTGTTCGATCTGTTCCAGTCTCATATCACCGCGCCCGAAAACACTGTGCGCTGGAGCTGGTTAGAGGGCGATATCGCGATATGGGATAACCGCGCAACGCAGCATTACGCCGTTAACGATTACGGGGACCGGCATCGCGTCGTACGTCGGGCGACGATCGAGGGTGACGTGCCTATCAGCGTCGATGGCCGGAGCAGTGTAACGCGCCTGAAGGTGACCGAATAAATGCCCATCGACGCCCAGCGCTCTTGATTTGAAAACAGAGAAAGCCTGGTAATCGGAGTTATTTCGGGGCAGACGCAGGAACACACCTTCCGACACGATATCTTAGCTCTCGGGCCAAACCCGGCAGCGTCTAGGTTGATGCATCGTACTATTAGCTTTGGCCGGCAGCTTCGAGAAGCCTTGAGCATCACAGTCCTTCGCCCGCGACCGGTACGTGGCCTTCACGTTTCAATTTAGAAAATCCTCGATCCGTGGCCATAAAGCGCGCCAACATGGGGGCGATGAGCTTAGTCGGTTCGACCACTTGACCACCTTGACGCGTAAGGGCTTCTGCATATGCAATGAGATCGCGATGCACGGCCGCCGGCAGCTCCGCACTCACTTTGACCGGCTTGTCGTCTGGAAGCTCTCCTATTTTGAGCTTTGGCATGTTGTCACCCTCTATACGGCGTAAGTATGAGGTCGCGATTGACAAGAACACGAACCGGGAAACCAGGTCGTACGGTCAAAGTAGGCTGGATGTTGAGACTGCGTCGAACCACCTGCTGTCCGGTTTGGTTTAGTGAGTCGGAGGCACCGTGTCGTAATGCTTGAATGATGGCGCTGTCGTTGCTGTTGGTGTCCGAGCCGGCACCCAGTTCAGTCCCGACCGCCAGAAACGTCGATAGTGCCGCAGCCTTGAAGAGCTCGCCCCAGTGATTGTCGACCTGGTCTTCCAGGCCTGCATACCCTGCAGTGTCAGCGCCAGGCTGCCGCTCGAGAACGATAGAACGTCCATTTGGCATGATCAGCCGGGTCCAAACAAGCAGGACACGGGACTGGCCGAAAGTGACCTGGCTATCGTAGATTCCGATCAGACGCGCACCTTGAGGCACTAACAAGAACCGACCGGTGGGCGTGTCGTATAAGTTTTCGGTGACCTGCGCGGTTACTTGGCCTGGAAGGTCTGATCGAATCCCAGTGATCAGCGCTCCCGGGATCACCGTTCCAGCCTGCACGATGTAGGGTGAAGCAGGTTTGGTGACGCGGTCAGGGCTCACCGCGCGACGGTCCGCAGAGGCGTTCACGAAGGCAAGCTTGCGGTCCTGGCCGTTCTGCGCCGATCCATCGTCGCCAGTGCTCGTTGCGCTCGCCGGCACGACGCGGTCGCTTCCAACCGCTGCAGCGGTGGGCGGACGCATTTCTCGTCCATTGCTCGCAGCGAACAAATGGCTAGTGCGGGCTGCCTCGGTCTCTTGATCTCGGCGCTGCTGCTCCGGATCACCGCCGATCGTCGGCGACTGGCCTTGAGCGGCAAGGATCGGTCGACCGAGGTCCCCAGGGAGCGGCGGGCCAAGCTGCGGGATTGGCTGGCGCGGTACGCCAGCATAATCGTTCGGCAGCGTCGTAATGCCGTCAGCCATATTGTGATGGTCGGTACTGTAAAGCTCATCAGCCGCCTGATTACGGGAGCGATTGCTCTGCAGCGACCACAGTACCGCTCCGCCGATGACAAGCAGGGCAACCGCGCTCCCGCCGGCCAGGACTTTCCGCGACAATCGTGTCACGCGCGGATGCTCTGCTCTCAAGCGGAAGCTTTCGGACTGCTCCTCTCGTGTCTCCGGCGGAACTGCTTGCTCGTGATCATTTACGTTCTGAGTGTTCATGACGACGGCCTCCCGTCGGTCCTGACAATACGGACCCTCTGCTGGTGCTCGCCGCCGAGCCGCAGTTCGGCGGCTGCAAACAGCCGATCGACGATCAGCACGTTGCCGTACGCGCGATAGTTGACGAGTTCGGTCTTGCCGTCTGGACCGATGACGAAGAGCGGAGGCATCTCGCCCTGCACGATGCCTTGCGGGAATTCGACATAGACCTTGCGGCCATCGTCATATGCGGCGAGCGGCCGCCAGGGCGGACTGTCTCCTTCAATGGCATAGCGGGAGATGCGCTGCGCCGGGTCCGGAAGAATAGGCTTCAGAGCGACTGAACGCGATCGTTCCCGCGCAGTTTCTGGGTAATACCAGGCAACAGACGGCATGTATGGCCGCTCGCGGGAGCGGAGCTCGATCAGGTAGGTGCGCCGGTCGGTATTGACCACCAGATTGGTCTCGATCCAAGCTCGGGTCGGCTTGACAAGGATATGGACGCGGCGTGTGTCGCCGTTCCCGCTCTCGGTATCTCCTACGACCCAGCGTACGGTATCTCCGGCCGCGATAGGCCCTGATCCGGTCAACTGTTCTCCTTCCTCGAGCGCGATATCCGTAATCTGCCCCGGTGCGGCGTAGATTTGGTAGAGGGCCCCAGGACTGTAGGCGTAGATTTGCGCCGCGTTAAAATATCCTCGCTTGCGCGGTTCGACCCGCGCTGCGCTGTTTGCCGTCTCAACCCGGTTCACGGGTTCGGGCTCTTCCTTCCCAGCCGACTTGCCACCGAGAGCGGGCTTCCAGAGTGGTGGAACGTGAAGCAGTCGCGATCTGTCGTCGGGAGCCACTGGCGTCGCCGGCAACGGAGGAACTTCAGCGTCATAGCTGATCTCCGGAGGAATGTAGGTCGCGCACCCACCCAGCGCCGAGGAGCCCAGTAAGAGCGCGGACAGAAATGCTCGTTTTGCGGTCACGAACTCGGACCAAGTCGAATTGAGCTTGCGAAGTTGGATACGACGCTTCGCAGATACTTCTGACATCATATCGGTCACTGGCTCAACTCCTTCGACCAGTTGATGGCGCGGACATAGACGCCAAGGGGGTTTTTGCGCAGGCGTTCGGCATCGCGCGGCGTCTCGATCACGATCGTGAGGATTGCAGTCCAACGTTCGGTCGAACTCAGCGTGCCGTTGTCGTAACTGCGTTGGGTCCATGCGACCCGAAAACTTTCCGACGACGCGCGAATGACGCTCGAGACGTCGACGGAGATCTGCGTCTTACCCAGCTTGGCAAAGGGGTCATTGTTCCGCGCGTAGTCGTTGAGCGCAGCGGCGCCGCGATCGGTCGTAAAATCATAGGCCCGGAGCCAGTTTTGGCGTAGAACGATGCCGTCGGCTGGCAGACCTCTGACATCCTCGATAAAGCGCGCTAGATGGTAGGCGATCTGCGCATCAGTGGGTTGATAGTCCATGTTGGCCGGCGCAACCATTTGGGCTTGGCCGAGATGATCGACTTCGACCACCCAGGGCGTGATCGATCCTTGATTTGACTGCCAGACAAGCCCACCAGCGAGACCGGCTGAAAGCGTCAAGCAACCGAACGCCATCAGGCGCCAATTCTTGGCCTGCAGACGCGCTGATCCAATGCGTTCGTCCCAGACCTGCGCTGCTTTCTGATACGGTGTGACCGGTTCGGGCATGCGCCCGTAATGAACGGAAGTGCGCTTAAACATCGATGGCTGCCCCTGGTATCGAGTGATCGGTTTCGAGTCGTGCGATGGAGGGATTTGAGGCGCTGCTGTGCGGCGGGGGTGCAGTGGTGCGTCTTAGCGCTCTCCTTCGGACAAATCGACGGAGGAGCCGCTGCCACCATGATCGCCCGAGCGAACCGCGTGGCCAGCAGCCGAGGCACCATGCCGGATGGTCTGAGCACGCTTCATGCGGCGCGCCCAATCGGGCTGCCCTTCGGCCGAGGTGCTTGCGGCCTGCTCGCCCGCTTGCCCACCGCCGAAGGCAGCCGCTGCGCGACGCAAAGGACTCATGGCAGATGAGCTGCCGCCCTCCGCGACACCAGCAAGGCCGCCGCTTCGATAGGCGGCTGATGCTCCGCTCATGACAGCGCCGCCACCGCGCGAGGCGCCTGCAATCGCGCCGCCAGCAAGACCAGCGCCACCGGCGGCAACACCTGCGCCTGCCGCAACAATGCCGCCGGCAGCAAGGCCTGTTCCAATCGCGGCACCGGCGCCGAGCTGGGGTCCGCCCGACACCAGGCCGTTTGCGATACCCGGACCGAAGATACCGAGGCCCAGCAAGGACAGCGCCGCAAGCACCAGTGTCATCGCGTCTTCGATGGTTGGCTGATTGCCACCAAAGCCAGCTGTGAACTGCGAGAACAGGGTCGATCCAATCCCGACGATGACGGCCAGGACCAAGACCTTGATTCCAGAGGATATGACATTGCCAAGGACCCGCTCTGCGGCGAAGGCGGTCTTGGCAAACAAGCCAAAGGGAATGAGCACGAAGCCGGCCAGCGTCGTGAGCTTGAACTCGATCAGGGTGACAAAGATCTGGATCGCCAGAATGAAGAAGGCGAGCAACACCACGACCCAGGCGAACAGGAGAACGACGATCTGGACGAAATTCTCGAAAAAACTGATGTAGCCCATCAGGTTGGAAATCGAATCGAGCAGTGGTCGGCCGGCGTCGAGGCCGACTTGAGCGATCTTTCCCGGTCGCAGGAAATCGGATGCGGACAGGCTTGCACCCGATGCTTTCAGTCCAAGACCGGCAAAGCTCTCGAAGACGATACGCGCGAGGCTGTTCCAGTTACCGATGAGGTAGGCAAAGACGCCGACGAAGAGCGTCTTCTTGACGAGGCGCGCGATGATGTCCTCGTCAGGACCCCAACTCCAGACCAACGCAGCGAGCGTGATATCGATTGCAGCAAGTGTCGTTGCGAGATATCCGACATCGCTGCCGAGCAGCCCAAAGCCGTTGTCGATATAACGCGTGAACGTTTCCAGAAACTGGTCAATGATCCCCGTACCCGTCATGGCTTGTTCGCCTCGGGTGTCGCCAGGTTCGGATATCCCTGCGGGATCCGGCTTTGATCCTTCGGGGCCGATATCGAACTGGCTGAGTCATCGTGGCCGGGAGCTGCGGCACTGCCTTTTTTGCCAAAGAAGCGACGCCGATTTTCGGCCCACACTTGCTGGCAATGGCGATAACCCGCTGTTTCCTCCGGAGTGACGCCACGGCAGCGTGCGAGGTCGGCGTTGGCTGCATCGGTCGTCTGCCCCGCCTTCGGTGCCGGCGAAGAATCGTCTCCGCCACGCAGCTGGATCGTGCAGGCCGCGACCGCCACTAGGCCGATTGTCGTAAGCAGCGAAAGCGCCTTGAATGCCTTTACGTCGGTCATCAGTGAAACATCTGCACGTTGGAGGATTGATAGCCCTGTCCTGGGGTCAGGAACCGCCTGAGCTGCTCTCGCCCCTGATCCTGGGCCGAGGCGCGCTGAGCTGCTTCGAGGCTCTGCGCCCTGCCCTGCGCCGCCGCGGCCGCCGTGAGATCGGCAAGTTGTTGCGCTTGAAGCGCGAGGATCTGGTTGCCGGCCTGAGTTGCCTGCAAGGCGCCACTGGCACTCTGGCTCGAGGTTACGAGGGCAGACGTCTGGATGCGATTGGTGTCGAGGTTGCCAACGATACCGGCCTGGACACGAAGCGCGTCTTGCGTCGCTGCATAGGAATTCTGCCATCGCGATTGAGCGTTGGAGATCAGCAACTGGTTCGACTGGCTGCTGGTCGCTGGCGCGTAGCTTGTCGAGAAGGCATGATCGATCTGCTGCACGTCGTAGGCAATGCGCTGAGCCTGGGTCAACAATTGCTGGGTCCGCTGGATCGATGATTGCAACTGCTGCAGCGACGAATACGGCAGGCTTGCCAGATTCTTGGCCTGATTGATCAACATCTGCGCCTCGTTCTGCAACGAGGTGATCTGATTGTTGATCTGCTGCAGCTCCCGCGCGGCAGTCAGGACATTCTGAACGTAGTTGTTGGGATCAAAGACGATCCACTGTGCCCGCGCAGGTACCGTGACGCAAAGCATCAGCGCGACGGTGCCAGCGGCGACCAATAGGCCATGACGCCTCATAGGGATTTCTCCAGATTGACGAGATTGGGGATCAGGTCTAGGGCCCAAGCGACATCAAGGTGCTGAAGCCAGGCCGGCACGAAGCCATCAGGTCCATGTTCGGCGAGGAGTTGCGCGATCGCGGCTTGGTCTGTCTTGGAAGAGGCTGCGGTAAAGGCAAGCGCGACCTCACCAAGCCCAAGTTCGAACATCCGGTTGCCCCGACGCGACTGGCAATAGTAGTCACGCTTTGGCGTTGCCCTGCTCAGTAGCTCGATCTGGCGGTCATTGAGGCCGAAGCGGCGATAGATGGCGGTGATTTGCGGTTCGATCGCCCGTTCGTTCGGCAGCAACAGGCGCGTTGGGCAGCTTTCGATGATAGCCGGCGCAATCGCAGAGCCATCAATGTCCGAAAGCGACTGGGTGGCGAAGATGACGGACGCGTTCTTCTTCCGAAGCGTCTTCAGCCATTCCCGGAGCTGCCCCGCAAAATCCTCGTCATCGAGGGCAAGCCAACCTTCGTCGACAATAAGGAGTGTTGGCCGGCCATCGAGACGATCACCAATACGATGGAAGAGGTACGCCAACACGGCCGGCGCAGCACTCGTTCCGATCAAGCCTTCGGTCTCGAACGCCTGGACCGATCCCTCGCCGAGACGCTCGAATTCGGCATCGAGCAAGCGCCCGGACGGACCGCCGAGGCAATAAGGTTGCAAGGCGCGTTTTAGAGAGTTCGATTGGAGCAGGACTGACAGGCCCGTCAGGGTGCGCTCCTGCCTCGGCGCCGAAGCGAGAGACGTCAGCGCCGACCACAGGTGATCCTTGACCTCCGGGGTGATCTCGACCTTTTCCCGTGCGAGGATCGCGCCGATCCATTCCGTCGCCCATCCGCGCTCGGAGGGATCATCAATCCAGGCCAGCGGCTGCAGGGCGACGGGTTGTTCACCTCCGTCAGACAATGCGCCGCCGAGATCATGCCAATCACCGCCCATGGCGAGGGCGGCCGCCCGAATCGAACCACCGAAATCGAACGCAAAGACCTGAGAGTTCGGGTAACGCCTGAACTGTAGCGCCATCAGCGCGAGCAGCACTGACTTGCCAGCGCCTGTCGGCCCCACCACAAGGGTATGACCGACGTCGCCGACGTGGAGCGAGAATCGGAACGGCGTTAATCCCTCGGTCTTGCCGAACAAAAGCGGCGGACCCTTGAAGTGCAGATCCCTCTCCTCGCCCGCCCACACGGCCGACATCGGAATCATATGAGCGAGGTTGAGGGTCGATACCGGTGGCTGCCGTACGTTCGCATAGACATGCCCCGGCAGGCTGCCAAGCCAGGCTTCGACGGCGTTCACTGTCTCGATCATGCAGGTGAAATCACGACCCTGGATTACCTTCTCGACCAGCCGCAGCTTTTCATCAGCAGCACTGGGATCACCGTCCCATACGGTGATGGTTGCGGTGACAAAGGCTTGCCCGATCTGATCTGACCCCAGTTCCTGCAAAGCCGCGTCAGCATCTATCGCCTTGTTGTGGGCGTCAGTATCGAGCAGCGTCGACGCCTCGTTGGTCATGACCTCCTTGAGAATGGCGCCGATGGATTTTCTCTTGGCGAACCACTGCCGGCGAATCTTCGTCAGCAGCTTCGTGGCATCGGTCTTGTCGAGCATGATTGCTCGGGTCGACCAGCGATACGAGAACGGCAGGCGATTGAGGTCATCAAGAATTCCTGGCGTCGTCGCGCCCGGAAAGCCGACAATCGTCAGGACCCGGAGGTTGGCTGAGCCCAACGTCGGCTCGAGGCCGCCGGTCAGTGGCTGGTCGGCCAACAGCGCATCGATGTACATCGGAATTTCTGGCACTCGAACCCGATGACGCTTGGTCGAGATCGTTGAGTGCAGGTAGGTCAGCGTGTCCTGATCATCGAGCCAGATGCATTCCGGCATGAACCCTTCGATGAGTTGAAGCACGCGGTTTGTTTGGTCGGCAAACCCGCGGAGGATTTCGCGCGCGTCTGCGCCAACAGTCCGATCGCGGCCCTCATAAAGCAGGCGCTCTGCCTTGGCGGCTCCCTCCTCCGGCGGCAGATAGAGGAAGGTTAGGAAATAGCTGGACTCATAGTGAGCGCCGGCCTCTTCGAACTGAGCCCTGCGTTCGGCATCGACCAGTGCGGATGCGACATCTGGAAATGTACTCGGAGGATAGGACCCAGCAAAATGACGCTGCGCCTCGACAAATACGGCCCAACCAGATCCCAGACGGCGCAGGGCGTTGTTCAGGCGACCGGCGACGCCGACAAGTTCGGCCGGCACCGCGCTGTCGAGATCAGGCCCCCGGAACTTTGCCGTCCGCTGGAACGAGCCGTCCTTGTTCAGGATGATTCCCTCGTCGACAAGGGCTGCCCAGGGCAGGAAGTCGGCGAGACGCGCGTTGGAATGACGATATTCGGCAAGGTTCATCATGACCGAGAACTCAGAGATTGAGATGACCGGGAATGCGCAGATGTCGGCGCACCACATCGACAAAAGCGGGATCGCGCTTGGCGGCCCAGACGGCGGCCATGTGGCCGATGAACCAGAGGACAAGACCCGCGATCCAGAGCCGCAATCCCAGCCCCAGGGCTGCCGCAAGCGTGCCGTTGACGATCGCGACCGACCGCGGCGCGCCACCCATCAGGATTGGCTCAGTGAGCGCGCGATGAACGGGGACCACGAAACCCGTGACCGGTTCATCCATCAGACCACCACGCCGCCGCCGAAAGAGAAGAACGACAGGAAGAAGCTCGAGGCGGCAAACGCGATCGACAGACCGAACACGATCTGGATCAGCCTGCGGAAACCACCTGACGAGTCCCCGAACGCGAGCGTGAGCCCGGTCACGACGATGATGATGACGGCGATGATCTTGGCGACCGGACCTTCAACCGACTGCAAGATCTGATTGAGTGGCTGCTCCCACGGCATGTTCGAGCCAGCCGCCAACGCCGGTGCCGACGACAAAAGCACCGCGCCGAAGGCGGCCAACGATGCACCTCGAAGAAAGCGAAATTGCTGACGCATGTCAGTCTCCTGCTGATGAAAGGTTGTAGTCACTGGCGGCCCCGAGCCCGGTGACGATGGCAAGTTCAGCGAGGCGACGGTCACCGCCGCGCCCGGCAAGCACAGCAACGAGGTTGATGGTCTCGGCGATCAGGGCACGCGGAACCGTGATGACGGCTTCCTGGATGAGTTGCTCAAGCCGCCGCAGCGCACCCAGCGCGCTGCCCGCGTGAATGGTGCCGATGCCGCCGGGATGACCGGTGCCCCAGGCCTTGAGCAGATCGAGCGCTTCGGCACCGCGAACCTCGCCAACCGGAATGCGATCCGGACGCAATCGCAGCGATGAGCGAACCAGGTCGGAAAGCGTGGCCACGCCATCTTTGGTCCGCAAGGCTACGAGATTGGGCGCCTTACATTGGAGTTCGCGCGTATCCTCGATCAGCACGACCCGATCGGAGCTCTTCGCCACCTCGGCCAGGAGCGCGTTCGTCAAGGTGGTCTTGCCGGTCGATGTCCCGCCGGCGACGAGGATGTTCTTCCGTGCGGCGACCGCGTCCTTCAGGGTCCTGGCCTGCTCCGAGGTCATGATCCCCCCAGCGACGTAGTCGTCGAGTGTAAACACGGCCACAGCCGGTTTGCGGATAGCAAAGGCCGGTGCCGCAACGACCGGCGGCAACAGACCTTCGAAGCGCTCGCCGGTCCCAGGCAATTCGGCCGAGACCCGTGGCGCGCCGGCATGCACCTCGGCGCCGACGTGATGCGCCACCAGGCGAACGATGCGCTCGCCATCCGCAGCCGACAGGGTCTCGCCTGTATCGATCAGCCCATTCGACAACCGGTCGATCCACAGCCGCCCATCCGGGTTGAGCATCACCTCGATGATCGCTTCGTCCTCGAGGTAGCCGGCAATCGCGGTGCCAAGCGCACTGCGCAGCATTCGCGCACCGCGCGAACTCGCTTCCGATTGAATGGAATGGATTGTCACCGTTCGCCCCCACCGAATGAGGACGTCCAAAGAGCGTCCTCAGATGGGGATGATTAGAAAAGGCACCAACGGACTTGGTGCAACAATGGCTTTTAGTGATCGTAGATTGGCGTAGAAAAAGAAAGCCTGAGAACTGATCTTTGAGGCCAACTCAATCGTATCGGTTCGCTGCGAGTTACTGCTCACCACTCGGCATCATCATTCGCGGGTATGAGGATCGGCGAGTTCTCATACGAGCTTGCTGACTCGACAACGTCGAAAACATTAGCCGGCACGAGAAACGGAATTGGCCTCATCCGTGAAGCTAAGTATCGGCCCCAAGGCATCGAGAACCAGACCAACGCCGCGATCTGCAGCGCTACGCTAACGCCGAACGCCACCTGATAGGCTTGGACGGTCCTATGGCCATCATTCGTGGGCCATTGCTCCAGGATCAGGCCTGTCGCGTATTGTGCCAGAAACGCCCAGCCAAAGTGCAAGACGTTCAAGGCGCCGTTGGCACGACCAGCAAGCTCCGGTGGAAAGTAATCTGCTATCACCGCGAAGCTGACCACCGTCGCCGTTCCCACAATTGCGATAGCAGACCAGGGCCAAATGGACGGCAGAGGCACCTGCAGAATCAAGACTAACTCCGCTGCGATGAACAGCACTGCTACCATGGCCATTATCGCCTCCGCCCCGATTCCTCTTCGTTTGGTGTTGTGGACCGCCATACCGAACAACCAGGCACCACCGCTCAATACGGTCGACATTATGAACAGCTGTCGGACCAGACTGGCGCGATCAAACCCCTCTACGTCTATCAACCACGGCGACGCCCACAAACCCTGCAGTGACCAGGATGATCCAATGCAAGTCGCCGATAACGGGGCCATTCGCCAGAACCTTCGATCGCTGAAAACGGAGCCAAGGGTGGCGCGCGCTGTTGATGGGACAGCGCCTCGTTCAGGCACCACGACATAGATGAGAATGGCTATCGCACCAGTAGCGGCTGCCAGGATCTCAAAGAGCTGCCGCCAGCCCATCCAAGCGAGCAGATGTTCGACGGGAGCAGTAGCGGTCACCGCTCCTAGCGAGCCCAGCATGACCATGTAGCCGTTCAGCAAGGCAACTCGCTCCCTGGGGAACCAAAGGACGATGGACTTCAGTCCTGCGGTCAGCGCCGCCGCGACGCCAAGCCCGATCATTGCACGCGCGATCAAAAGGGACAGAAAGCCGGTCGACACCGCGAACAGTCCGGCGCCCACTGCTGCGAGCAAGAGTAGAACGCTCTGGACGCGACGCGGACCAAAGCGGTCCAATAAGATACCGACGGGGATCTGAGCCGCCGCGAAAATAAGAAAATAGACTGACGTGAGCAATCCGAGGTCGGCAGTCCCAAGCCCGGTGTCCGAGCTGAGATGGCTGGCGATCAGAGCGTTGATCGTTCGAAACAGATACGAAAGATAGTACCCGGCAGCAAAAGGGAGAAAAACGCGCGCGATTCGACGCCATGCTGGTGAGTTTTGCATGCTGGCCCCTTTGCTCTCAGCTCGCTCGAGCCGATAGCGCGTCCAGCTTTTGTCAGTTCGGCTAAATCGCTGCGTTCGTAGGCTGGCGTAGAAAAAGAAGGACCGGCGAAATGGTCTTTCTACATGGTTCAATCAGGTTTCTTCGGCCGGTTCCTGACGGCGGATATCTTCTGGAATCTCGCGCAGAAAGCTTTGGCCTTTTTGCAAACGGCGCCCGAGCGCCTCGACAAATCCTTCAAAGCGCTCCCTGCCCTTTGCCTGTGCGGCCACCTGGGCATCGTTGGGCAATGGTGGCGTAATTGTCAGCCAGAAACGGATGAAGAGGGCCAAGGTCTCCGCCGTCAAACCAACGTCACGCTCCAGCCTCTGCATCTGACGAGAAAGCCGATCCAGACGGCGGGTAAACGCCGCCTCCCGCCTGTCCGCTCCGTCCGGTGAGAGAAAAGAAGCGACAGCCGCTTCCACGATCGCAGACCGGGAAAGCTTCCTGCGATCGGCGAGCTCCGAGATCTGTTTCAAGAGCTCTGGCGGGAAATAAACGTTCATCCGGTCGCGCATAGTGCCTTAGAGCTCCATACTGTCATTCGGGTCCATAGCGACCTGACGCGCGACGCCACGCATCTGTTGGCGCATGAGTCGAGACTGGCGGACCGCATCCTCGTCGTCGTCAAGAACGACGGCAAATTCTTCTGCCGGCGTCGGCTCGGTCGTCTCCTTGGCAATCGCGACATGATCAGGGAGTTCGGGCTCACGGCGGAGACCGCTGTTCGCCGCATCTTCCTCTCCATGCCCCCTGTCGTTTGGAGGTGGCGCCGGCTTCAGAGTTCCAAGTGTTGACCATCCGTCCGTTCGCGATGATCGGCCGGCGCTCGCCGGATCGGGCGGCGGCAAGACCCGTTCGGTGAACCGCCGATCCTCGTAGTAGCGGACCTTCTTCGCCCGGATCGGCGGCGTGCCCGCCAACATCACGATTTCATCCATCGGCGGAAGCTGCATGACTTCGCCCGGGGTCAAGAGCGGCCTTGCCGTCTCCTGGCGCGAGACCATCAGGTGCCCCAGCCAGGGGTTCAACCTATGACCGGCATAGTTCTTCATGGCCCTCATCTCGGTCGCCGTACCGAGCGCGTCGGACACTCGCTTCGCCGTCCGCTCGTCATTGGTCGCAAAGCTGACGCGGACGTGACAATTGTCGAGGATCGCATTGTTGGGCCCATAGGCTTTTTCAATCTGATTAAGCGATTGCGCGATCAAGAAACTCTTGATGCCGTACCCCGCCATGAAGGCGAGCGCAGACTCGAAGAAATCGAGCCGCCCCAGCGCCGGGAACTCGTCGAGCATCATCAGGACTCGATGCCGGCGGTCGCGGGCGTGTAAGTCCTCGGTCAGGCGTCGGCCGATCTGATTCAGCACCAGACGGATCAGGGGCTTGGTGCGCGAGATATCGGAAGGTGGCACTACGAGGTAGAGCGTCGTGGGGCGGCTATCTGCGATCAGATCTGCGATCCGCCAGTCGCACCGGCAGGTCACCTTGGCCACCACGGGATCCCGGTAAAGCCCAAGGAACGACATGGCGGTGGACAGAACGCCTGAACGTTCGTTCTCGGATTTGTTGAGGAGCTCGCGCGCGGTTGAGGCGATCACGGGATGGGCGCCCTGCTCACCAAGATGCGGTGTGGTCATCATCGCCTTCAACGTTACGTCAATCGGCCGCTTCGGGTCGGACAGGAAGGCGGCCACACCGGCCAAAGTCTTGTCCGCCTCGGCATAGAGGACATGGAGGATGGCACCGACCAGGAGCGAATGGCTGGTCTTCTCCCAATGGTTCCGCTTGTCCAGCGAGCCTTCGGGATCGACCAGGACGTCGGCGACGTTCTGGACGTCGCGGACTTCCGATTCCCCACGCCGGACCTCGAGCAACGGATTGTAGGCTGAGGACTTTGGGTTGGTCGGGTCGAACAACAGGACGCGGCCATGCCGCGAGCGGAAGCCGGCGGTCAGCTGCCAGTTCTCGCCTTTGATGTCGTGCACGATGGCCGAGCCGGGCCAAGCCAGCAGCGACGGGACGACAAGACCGACACCCTTGCCCGACCGGGTGGGCGCAAAACACAAGACGTGCTCCGGTCCATCATGGCGAAGGTAGTCACGGTCGAGTTTGCCCAGCACAACACCATCCGGACCAAGAAGTCCGGCCACTCGAACCTCCTCCAGACCAGCCCAGCGCGCCGAACCATAGGTCTCGACATTTTTGGCTTCGCGAGCGCGCCAGACCGACATGCCGATCGCCACCGCAATCGAAATGAATGTCCCACATGCCGCGATGAACGCCCCTTCGACAAAGACCTGCGGCGCATAGGCGTCGTAGACGAACCACCACCAGAAGTAGATCGGTGGGTAGTAGAATTTCCAACCCAACAGTTCGAACCAGGGCCGCCCAAGCTCCGGTTGCCAGGCGAGCCGCCAGGCGGTCCACTCGGTGGCACCCCAAATGGCCAGCAAAACAATCAGGCCGACAACGACTACCTGTCCCCACAGAATCTTGGTTCCAGACATCCCGAACGCCCTTCCGCAACTAAATTGACGAGATAGCTAGAGGCCGAGGTCGCGCTTCCGGCCAAGGCCCCATTCGATGCCGCCGCCGTCCTTCACGACGCCGGTGACGTGTTGGCCGAGTTTCTTTTCGAGTTCGCGCGACCAGGGCACGAGCTGGAAACCGAGGCCATTATCGATCATGGCGAAGCGTCCCGAAGTGAGCGTCAGCCGCTGGCGAAACGTGCCCGCCACATGCTCCCCTGACGCGGCGCTCACATAAGGCAGGCCCGTCTCGGCCGAGACCTTTGCGGCCACTTCGTTCAGTTCACGTCGGCGCAAGGTGTTCAGGAGGTCGCGCTGCAGGATGATGCGTTGGCCCTGCCGCTGCGCCAGGCCCTCCTGGATCAGATGCTCGGTACGGGCTTCCATGGCATCGCGGGTCTCGCGGCCGAATCCGCCCATGGCGAGCGGCATGGGGTCGCGTTCGACCAGCCTATGGTCGAGCCAAGTCGCCCCGTTCGCGGTAACCTGCCCAGGTAGATCAAGATCGGAACGGGTCGCAAGGAGCAAGGTGGGCTGCGCATCGCCGGGTTGGCCGAAGCGTCGGACTTCGACGATTCCGCCGATCGGCGGTGCGTGGTCGAAGGCCTCGAGCCCTCGGAAGCGCACGTGATGCGCGCGTCCGTCCGTTCCGTCGATCAGGGCGTAGGCCTCGCCAGTCAGTTCGTCATGCAATCCACGGTCGATCAATCGTCCGACGATCTGAGACGCCGGTTGTCCGCCTTCGATGACGTAGTCGGCAACGCCGCGCGCTTCCCCACGCTCGGTGAAGGCACGGTGCATGGTCTTGATGATGTCGCCGCGCATGCCAAGGTCGCGCAAGCTCCGCTCGGCCTCGAGCCCAACCATCCATTCCCCCGGCGCGGTGGATGCGGCAAGGCCCATCTTCTCCAGGTGCTGAAGGCGACCGACCATCAGCCGCCGGATCTCGGGATCGGACTTGCCGAGATTCTCCGGGCGAAGATCGATAGAGCCGGTCTCATCGGCTGCCAGCCGGATCTCCCGATCGAGCCGCGTCCATCGTTCCGCCGTGACTTCCCTCTCCAGCGAATTGCGGATCTCGTGCTTGGGCTTTGGACCCAGTTCGATGGCGACCAGTTCCTCGGCGCGCGAGCGCAGGCCCTGGCTGATGTAGTCACGGGAGATCACGAGATCCGCCCCCTCCGCATCTACTCCCCGAACGAGAAGGTGGACGTGAGGGTTGTCGGTATTCCAATGATCGACAGCCACCCAATCGAGCCGCGTGCCGAGATCGGTTTCCATCTGCCTGGCGAGGTCGCGGGTAAAGGCCTTGAGGTCGGTCATCTCGCCGGCATCCTCGGGCGAGACGATGAACCGGAAATGATGCCGGTCGTCCTTGCACCGTTCTGCGAAAGCCAGGCCATCAGCACGCTCGCTGCCGGCATCAAACATCTCGGCCCGCTCACCACTCCGGGTCACGCCGTCGCGCTTCAGATACGAGAGATGGGCGGTCAGTGGTGCTGAGCGGAAGGCTCGCCCTTTGTGCCGGACCACGCGCGCTTTCAGCACAACGCGCCGCGTCGAGCTGAACAATCTGGCGCGGCTAAACGCGAAGCGACCACGGCCAAACGTCGAGCGTCCATGGGCCGCCGATCGCCTGCCGGCTACGGTCTGACCCGAGGTGTGTCCGGCTTTCTTCGCCGCCCGCAGCACCTGGTTGATGAAGCTCTTGGGCTTCGGCGCGCGTGTACTACGGATGCGCCCAGGCCGAATTCGCAGGTCGCTATCGCCTGCGGTCATGACCGGCCTCGAAGAACGCAGCGACACCTACAGTGCCGAAAACATCTTTGAATGTCCTGGGGAAAGTCTTAGACGCGGCACGCGCCCCGACCGACCGGCACGCCGGAACCCAAGCCATGTCAATGGCTTGTGGTTCGACCGGCGAGCCCCTTTTATCTCGCCGTCTTAATCGGGCGGCCAAAGTCCACTCGTTCCTACGCTTTTCTTCAACTCTTCGCACTTCAATCATTACCGACTCCCTGCATCAACAACGCACAAGCGTCACCACAACCGCGCTCGCGACCGGCATTCACGGCGGGATCCATGCGTTCCTTCGCGTTCAGCACGTCGGCCGTCGCATGCTCTTCATCAGGTTCATAAACAGGGCTATCCAAGCAATCCGGCACGCTCGTCCCGAAGGGCAGCAGGCAAGGGATAGCGGACATTGCCCGTTTCGCGGCCCCGCCAGGGGACGCTCACCGCGCGCGCGGACTCTCTAGTTTCGTTCCTCCTCAACATGCCGGGCACAAACGCAGCGCTAATTTGTCGTCATCTGCACCGCGGCTACCGTGCAGGTTTCACTGCAGCCGCCGCGCCAAAACCAACGTGGAAATCGGTCTCGCTGACCCACATTCGGTGCAGAATGCTTGCGAGCTTGCGCGCGGCGGTGGTGATCGCGCACAGCATGCTCGACCGTTGACGATCCGCAGGCCCCACGCTCGCGGTGCCGACCATTTCCTGACCGGCAGCAACAGGCTTGCGGCCGCCTCGCAAAGCGACTCGCGCGCTGCGACGTCGCCCTGTTTGCTGATGCGCACTTCGTGATCGATCGACGTGCCGGACTGGTGCGGCCTCGGCGCCAAGCCAAAATGCGCGGCTACCGTTCGCGATCGGGCAAAGCGCCGGGAACCATCGAAGCCGACATTAAACGACAGGGTCGCAACGGGGCCGACGCCCGGAACCGTCATCAGGCGCCGGCAAACAGCGTCATGCTGGACCACCTGCAGCAGCACACGATGCAGCCGATCGTAACGCTCAAGGATGGCGCGGCGCACATCCAACATGGCCCTAATGGTCATTACGAAAATCTGATCGCTGCGCTCGATCAGCTCGCGGACGCGGACCTCCAAGGCGCCACGGGCGACCGCTCCAACGAGCAAACCATAGGCCCGCAGCGCACGAATGTTGTTTTCGAAGTCGATCAGTTTGCGCTTGAGCAGCCTAACCTTGACCTCGCGAACGGCGAGACCCTCGCCATCGATGATGCAAAGACTGGTTTCTTCAAGGCCGACGTCCAATCCAACGCACAGCTTCATCGAAGCTCTCCTGTGTGGTAACGACCACCTACGTCGTTGCACCGGGCTGGATTCGGCCACACGGCGGCTGTCCCCGTGAACCGGTTTCTCGAAGCCCGATTTGAAGGGCCGCTCTGCCGTCGTGTTCCGTAGCCAATTGCAATAGTCATTTATTGCGACGATATTGCCTAACGGTTCACAATTGCGATGCGGTGAGTCTAAAGAGGTGACGCGGTCTTCCCGCGATGCGTTGAACGCCAAGCTGCTCGCCGAGGCCATTGCGGTGCTTCGCGAGTTGGTCTCACGCGCGCAACAGACGAGTCGTAGGATGACGGCCATTCGGTTGATACTTGAAAGAGCGGGGAATTCCGCGCCGCGATGGAGCGCGCCAATGCAGTGATCGCGAAGGCGGCAGCTGCCATGGCAGGGCCCCGCACACAGCAGGAGCTGGCCGAGTCGACGCATTGCCGGCCGAGGCCGCTCGTCTCGTCAAGACATGACGTCCTGTGCAGCCCCCGGACGCAGATGTCGTGCCTGCCCACTGCGCTCGCTCCTCCGCCGATTGTTTGCTGAAGCAAGCCATTGCTGGTCATCGTAATGCCCTCGAGTCCGATCGAGCTACAAAAACGCCAGTACGCCTAGGGGCCATCTGCGTAACATCGCGCGCCGAGATTGCGATCGTTGCGTAGCGCGAGAGCACGAGCGCTGTCGGCCTACCGCGCGCTTCCATCTGGTCAGCTCGCTCAACGAACAGCGTCGCAGCTGCTGATGATCTCCAGCTCGCGGCACACGACGGCGGCGGTTGGACGCTAAGCAAATTTGCAAGCTTTGCCACATATGCTCGCGTCTCGTCTGGCAAAGGGGCTCCCGCGAGATGTTTTTCGTAGCGAGTTGGTCCCGCGTTGTACGCAGCAAAAGCGCCGCGCGAACCGTAGCGGTCGAGCAGTTCACGGAGATACGCCGTGCCGGCCAGAATGTTGTCACGCGGATCGTACGGATCGCTCCCCAGATCATAGCGTTGGCGCAGTTCCGCCCAAGTCGCCGGCATGATCTGCATCAGTCCCATTGCGCCCTTGGGCGACCTAGCATGCATGTCTCCAGCAGTTTCGATGCTCAATACCGAGCATATCCACCGCGCCGGGATCGCAAAGCGTCGTGAGGCTTCTTCGATGAAGGCCGGAAGCGTGTGGTTGGTTCGACAGATCGCTGGGAGCGCAGCGGACCCGTTTTGGGCCAGAGCGGTAGTGTCCGATGCGGTCAGAGCAAGCAGCAGCGACACGACCACCCAAACAGGCACACCTGACCGAGCCAAGTCTGCTATCGTGCTCGCGCCCGTGCAGCGTAAAGCCGCTTCGCGCCGATCATTTGGACCACCGCTGCGCCCGCCAGGCTTGCGAGCGTTGGCTGGGACGGAGGAATGGTCCCGCAACCGATCCAACCGAGGAATGGCGGGATAAACACGTAGAACCCGCACGGTCAATCCTCCCAGGTCCAGACCGGGAGCGCACAGCCAATCACCGCCGACGCCGGAAGAAAGCCAAAATATCGGCCGTCCATGGAGTCGTCCGACTGCCAATTCATGAGAAAGAGCTCGCCCTCGCCGACGACGCGGCAGCCCTGCCATTTGGGCAGCGGCCGGCTGCGACCGTCGCGGTCCTTCGCCTCGCCCACTGGAACATCATCCACCGAAATCGTGAGCCCGCTTCTGCAGACCGTCTGCCCGGGCAGTGCCAAGACCCGCTTTAGCATGGGGACGCCGACCGGCAGATAGCCGTTCAAATCGAGGAGGGTCGCAAGCGGCTCCGGCGGCTGAACGGCGACCAGCTCGGTGACATGGAAGCGCTTCGTCGGTCGTATGCTGTAGAGACCGATTGGCACGCTTGCCGATGCATTCCAAATGTAGAGTGGAAACGGCTCCAGAACGATCGTCGCGATGAGCGCGGCAACGGCCGCAAGCGTCGTGGTCAGCGTCATCAGGCGGCTCGTCATCGCATCACTCTGCGACGATGGAGCCAGGCCTGGTGGCGCGTTCTCGTGTATGGACGCGGGTTTTCGTTGACGGACAGACGGTTATGAACGTGATGCCAATGATCGGGAGCGACGTCAGCCGGATCGATTTCAAGCGCCTCGACGGCATCGATCATCTGCAACACGCGCTCGACCTTCGGCCAGCCAGACAGCCGCAGGACGATCTCCGCACCGGGCCTCACATAGGGTACGGTCGAGCAGCGCTGTCCCGGTGCGACAGCGCGCAAGATGTCAATCCGCGAGATGATCGTGCCAAAGTCGTTGGATGTCCAACGGACGAAGGCAAAGATGCTGCCCGATGCAAATGATAGGACACGCCGGTGACGATCAAGCTTTCGTTCCTTGACAACATGACCGAACCGAATGCGGTTTTCGATACGCTTCTCGAGCCACAAGACTTCGACTTCCGTGAGATCGTTCATGCCGCCGCTCCCTGACGCTCGAATCGGGAACGGTATGCTTTGGGCTGAGCGAAGCGCGTGTGCCTCTTGTGAAGGTGAGCAGGCCTGGCGGCCTGACGTTGCCAGTCAGTTCCCAAGAAAGTTGAGGCTTGGTTCGCCAGAAAGAAGCCCAAGTATTTATGGCTAGCAGCAGTACTGGGCTGTGCCCCCTTGCATGCCACGCTACGGCGACGATGCCGCGCAACGATTCGCGGCTGGAGCGCATCGCGCATTCCAGACGTCGGCGACGAAGTCGAACGTTGCACGCAGGGTTCGACGTGTCGCTGGATCCCAGACGATTCAGGAAGTCGACCAATGTCCGGGCCCATTTCCGATTGGCGCCACGGCGCCATCAATCCGGGCAAACCGGTCGCATCGGGAGCACCACCAAATGCGGCGACGAACTGACGCGGGCGATGCCGCACAAGGCGGCCATCACGATCCTGTCGAGCATTCCCGACAATTTCAATCCGCGTCTCGGGGGCCCTTAGCTCGCCGGGAAAAAGGGTCCGAAGTGCGCCGCGACACTGGCGGCGGTGCGCTGAGGATTTGCTAACGGACATGGCCTAGCGCCGCTCTTTGCCCGCATAGGGAATTGGCGCACGCCGTTTTGCGGGCGGTACGGTGCCGACACCAGGATCCGAGGTCGACTTCTTCTTGCCGAGCTTGGCCCACGCTGTCAGGTCAGCTACTGAATAAACCACACGCCCGCCAATCTTGTGATACTCGGGACCGGTTCCGTAGGTTCGGTGTTTCTCCAACGTGCGGCCGGACAAGCTCAAGAAGCGCGCGGCTTCGGACGTGCGTAAGTAACGCGGCGGCTTATCCGTGTTCGGATCGGACATTTGAAAAGCTCCGTGCTCCTTTGGAGCGCGTACGAGGTTCGCCGCGCGTCGACTGCCACGATCGCGAAGTAGAGGTGCTTAGGGGGATGCCGAAGATGATGCGGTGATTTTCGATACCCCCATCGAAGGCGCTCGCCGCAGAAGCCTTGCAATAGCCGCCGATCTATCAGAGCGAGGCTCCGTCCCCTCGGATCGTTCAATTGCGAGGGCCGGTGTCTTCTAAGCGCGGTCGGAATGCATTTTTTTGCCGAGCAGCGCTCCGGCGATGATTCGATAGACGCCATCGGCAGCAATGCGCGGCGGGCGCTCAGACATCCGCAACTCGTTGCGGAGGGCGAGCTGCCGCTATGGGAGCGTCGGCTATTTGACACGCTATGTCGGCGAAGTGGCCTCGACGCCGGTACGCGCTTCCACAATCGCTGGATATCCGAGAGCTTGCGTTCCGCAGCATACTTGATGCGCGATGCGCAGAAGCGGGAGCGAAATTCTCGCGGTCCACAGAAGCGCTCCGGCGGTGCCTGAGATGATCGAGCAATATCTTCCGCTGGTCCGTGGCACGGTCATGCCCGGAACAAGAGTGGGGCTCCGCGTGCGGTGACGCTCGGCAGCTATTTCTTGCTCAAAATTGAAATGATCCGCCTGGATCGACACCGTGCCCTGGCATCGACTTGTCAACACGGCGCACAAGGGAAAACGGATGCCCATGGCCTTTATCGGCGTGTCGTCTTCAACGTGCTGATCTCCAATGTCGACGATCACCTCCGCAACCACGGTTTCCTGTGGCTGGGAAAGACAGGATGGTCTCTCTCGCCGGCATACGACCTCAATCCCGTTCCAACTGATCTCAAGGCCCGGGTGTTATCGACGAACATCGATCTCGACGAGGGCACCTGCTAGCTCGATCTGCTGGAGGCCGCATCGGAGTTCTTCGCGCTCACCCTGCCGCAGGCCCGCGCGATTATCAAAGACGTCGCCGTCGTGACGGCAACCTGGCGCGAAACCGCTAAGACGGTCGGCGCCCGCACGGCCGAAATCAACCGCATGGCCAGCGCCTTCGAGCACGAGGATCTAAAACGGGCGCTGGCGCAATGACGAGAACGTTCCTTCACAGCTTCGAGCCAGCGACAGCGAGCCCCATCACCGGCGGCAGACAAAGCTCGAGGCAGCCGACATCAAGCGCTCGTCGCGGCCCGCAAGGGCGGCGCGGCGACCGCCTCGTTCGAGGCGAGCCATGTCAGGGACCCGGAAGCTGGCCACGCCATCCCTCGCCTCGGCGCCCTTCGCAGCCTGTCTCATGTCAACGTGCTGGCGCCGGGTGAGCGCCTCTCGACAAATGCAGTCACTGGCTGCTCGTATATCCGATCTGAAGGGTGCTTCGATCATCGCCTTCAGCTGCGATCGCCACATCGTCCCCTTGCAAGAACATGGCTTGCTCTCCCGCCGACAACTCCGCCCAAAACCCGTCGATTGCGGCAACAAATGATTTGCCTGACTCTGCTGTGATTTTGTTTACCTCAGCCGGAATGAATTCCCTCCCTCGGAAGCTTCGTGGCAGTCGGTTCCGGGCAGAACTCCTGACGATTTCGTCAAACGGAACGTCACCTATCGGATTGGCCAGCGTATGGGTCTTGGTGGACCAATGGACCGCGCCGTTTTGCTCGCGGCTTCCTAACAAGCAATCGTCAGCGTGCAGAACGAGCGCCGTCCCTGTGTTCGGTATATGGGCGAGCACGTAGCACGCGCTGTCCCGCGGAAATCGCCGAGATAAACTAAGATGAGTGCGGCGCAATTGCGCGCTGAGGCATTCTGCCGTTGCGGCTTGGTTTGTCGCGACGTACCGGTCTACAACATCGCGGATAATCTGGCGAGCAAGGTCACCGCTTGTTGGGCCAGAGGTTGAACTGTCGAGAAGGAGACATAACACGGCGTCGGCGCGCACTCCGACTCCTCGGCAATCCCGGTTATCGCGCGTTCTCTTTCCTTGCTCACTGCGCCAGTTGATCTCCATTCCCCTCTCGCTTGCAAGCATCGCTCTGGCTTATGGCGACAAAGCGCTCTCGCACAATATCGACCCGGCCTTCAGGTCCCTTGATATTGCCATCGAGAAAATGATCAAAATCCTCATGACCTAAGAGCGCTTTGAACTTCTCTGCAATGTAGCAACGAATATCATCGTCTGCGTTTTGGATTTCAGCCACGAGTTCCTCTCGACCGTCAACGACGAGAAGGATGTCCTCGATGTCACGGCTGCCTAGGAGATCATCGTTGCCGCGGCCGAGATATGCTTCCAACTTTGTCGCCACGAACAGTTCGGGCGTGAGGCGCTTGATGTTCAGTACCACATTCAGGGGACATGTGATCGCCGTTTCGATGCCTTTGGCGTACCAGCGATTGCTAAAGCCGAGAATGCTTTGATCATCCGGCATGAAATCGACTTGGAGGTCGCCGAGCCTCATGCGGCAAATGACCTCGTCTTCGGGAGATTCCACGAACCCCTTCTGACGCAACTGGTCTTGCAGTTGAGCCCATTGCGCATGTCCAACGAGATCAACGATGAGATCCACGTCATCGGTTGCCCGAACCCCTTCGAGCACGATCTCATCAGTAATGAAAAGGGCTGTTGTGCAACCGCCGACAAACACGAGCCGCTCGCGCAGTTCGTCTCCCAGAGACTGCACGACCGTTTCCAGCATGTGAAGCAATTGGCCTTTGATGGTGGTCATTTCTTGAGAAGCCTTTCCGATAGACGCTCGGCTGCGAGCCCAGCCTCCCTTTGATTTCCAAGCCTGACACCATCAATAAGGGCGAGATACTCATACAGGCGATCGTCTTTTTGGATGGCTTGTGGCACGCTTTTGAACAGCGGGTCTACCGCCTGCCCCATGTCTTTGCCTTTGGCGTATGGCCAAACGTAGATGTACTCGCCAGCGCTGATCAGAAGGTTCTTGAGTGGGGCGGCCGCAAAGGCGGTGGGGATGCCCCGGGTCATCGCACCCGGTTTTGCCGGGAAAACGAACTTTAGTCCGTGCACGACGAAATTATAGAGATTGCGGCGGTTGGGCTTGGCCTGACCGGATTCCCGATCTTTGACTGCAAGTCCCGACGAAACGCTCCGCTTGATCGAGGCATTAACCTCTGTCTTGCTGATACCCAGGGCCGATTCCAACCCGCGTACTGAGTACGGGTCATCGTTATGGGCAACCTCTCCGGGATGCGCATCGTCCTCATTTTTGGCCTGCTCGAGGCTCACGAGCTTCAACAATATAACAAGGTCTTGACTTTTCATGAAAATTCGCCGTCGTCCGCTGTCCTAGGACTGCGGACAGTCAACCACAGAGCGGTCGTTTCGATCAAGAATAGAATGTACCTGTGGCGCTACGAACGACGGGAGGTCTATTTACCAACTAATAGTGGCACCTTTGATCATTAGCGACTTCAAATTGTTGACACTTCAAGCTTGCCCTTGCTGGCCAGCCGAATTCGTATAAGCGCCACGTGCCAGATATTCTATCGATCGCGGCCGAAGACATGCTGGCCACCAAGTGGAAAACTGCGAGTTGGCGCAGCGGGACCAAAGGTCGGTTGAAAGCCCGATTTGCTGCTGTCCGTGTGCGCACCGCCGACGAACCTCCTCAGCGAATATGGGACAAGGGTCAACAGCATCTGCCAGGCGACGAAGCTTGGCTCATCGACCAGCAACACGCGTCCGGGGACAAAAAATACTATCGCGCCAACCTGCCCGCCGCGACAGATCTGCGGACACTAGCCGCCACCATCAAGGCACGATGGATTTGCGAACAGGCCCATCAGCAGCTGAAAGAAGAACTCAAACTTGATCACTTCGAGGGACGATAACGCAGCGACCACGTCATTCAAGCGGCGGGCGTCGACCATTGCTTGTCTTGATGGAGCAGAGCGAAAATGTGATCCTCCGCGACCGGTCGACCGATGAGGTATCCTTGCACTTCATCACAATTGGTTTGACGCAAATAGTCGAGTTGCTCGGTTGTTTCGACGCCTTCGGCGACCACGCCGATCCGCAGGTCCCGCGTCAGTGTGATGATCGATTTTACGATCGCCGCATTATCCGGTCGTCTCAGCATGTCCCGTATGAAAGACTGGTCGATCTTGATGCGAGTGTAAGGCAGTTTCAGCAAATAAGTCAGCGACGAATATCCCGTTCCGAAATCGTCAAGTGCCACCGTCACTCCCAATTGCAGGAGTGACGTCAGGATCGATGACGCCGGCGCGTACTTCGAGATCAGCATCGACTCGGTTATTTCGATTTCGAGACGATGAGGAGCAACTCTGGCTTGGGAGAGGGCCTGCACGATTGTCTGCAGGATGCTGGTGTTATGGAATTGAGCCGCCGAAAAATTCACGGCTACCCTGAGGTCCGACGGCCAGTTCGATAGCGTCGCGCAGGCGCGTCGGACCACCCACTCACCGATTCCGTGGATCAGTCCGGTTTCTTCGGCGATTGGGATGAACTCGGTCGGAGAAATTATTCCACGGACGGGATGCCGCCAGCGCAGCAACGCCTCAAAGCCGGTGATTCGGTTCGCGTGAATATCAAAGAAAGGTTGGTAGAGGAGGAACAGTTCGTCTCTGTCGATCGCGAGCTCCAGATCCCGCTGCAACGCCCTGCGCTCGTGCGCTGATTTGTCGTCGTTGATCTCAAAGAAGCAGATCGTTCCCGGCCCCGCTTGCTTGGCACGATAGAGCGCAATGTCGGCATTCCTGAGGAGCACATGAGGTACGTCGCCGTCGCGCGGGGCCACTGCGATTCCGACGCTGGTCGCCCCCGTGATCTCGCATTTTTCGATCGCGAATGGTTCGGCGAAGGCGCCGACAAACCGCTCGGCGACTTCCAAGGCGTCCTCCACCTTGGTCAGATTGGTCATAACAAGCGCAAATTCATCGCCACCGATGCGCGCAACTGTATCGGTCTGGCGTACGCATCGCTGTAGTCTCACCGCCGCCTGCACGAGAAATTCATCGCCAGCGAGATGGCCGAATTTGTCGTTCACGTCCTTGAAGCGATCGAGGTCGAGAAGAAGAACCGCGAATTCCTCGCCCGTGCGGGCGAGCCCGTTGAGGGCACCTTCTAGGCTCTCATTGAAGGCAAAACGGTTCGGAAGTTGGGTCAGGGTATCCCGTCGGCCCCTCCTTTCGGCCTCCAGTTGAGCAATGGCGCGTCTGGTAAATTCGAAGGAATGGGCGAAAACGCCGCGCAGGAGCACGAAGCCATAGGCCACGACCAGGATAGCGACGAGCAGATAGGCGAAATCGTCGTTTCTGCCGAGGCAAATTGCCGTACCCACAAAGATCGGAGCCGTGAACGCAACTGCCGCCACCGGAATCGTGGCGAAGGCGAATGCGCCACCTGCAAGCATTCCAGAGCAGAGACATGTAATGACGAGCTGCCCGCCATTGGAGGCGTTCGCGAAGAAAGCCACCGGCACAATTGCCCAGGCGGTTCCGAGAACCAGCGCATTCCGTACCAGCCGGTGCATGGCCTGGCGCGACACGAACTGGGGCTTCGTCATCAGTCGTGATGAACGCGCTTTCAGGCCTATCGATAGCGCGCCGCAGACGACAGTCGCCGCCCAGATCAGGGCAAAGTTTCTGTCGGGCGAATGCCAAAGCGCAATTGCGAGCACGGTCGCATTGCAGGCGTTGGCCAGCATGATGCCCAGCGAATAACCAAGCACGAGGGAGATCTGCTCGGCACGAATGTATCCTGCAACCGCTTCATCGGTGGCCGGCCCACCAAATGCCACCAAATCTCCGGCTAGGAGCTTCGAGAGCCAGGAGTTCAGATATGTCCTCATTCCGGGACCCTGCAGGACTGGTTGTAGCGTTGGCGCCAGCTCTGGAAGGTCGCGGCAAATCTTTGACAAAAGATAAACTCTTGATTGTACCAGCCGCCTCGCGACACCTCGCGGCGCGCCGGATTCATTGTTGAGGCTTGGACCGGTTAAAATTGAAGACGAGCTCTGTTCGTTTCGTACAGAACCGTTGCTTTATCGGATCGCAAATCAGAGCTTACACGCATGCGGAAAGCCTCAGCACCGCCGAATAGAACGACGGGTGCGAGATCGATCGGGCCTGACGAAGGGATGGCGGCCGCGCGCATTCCGCGGTTGGGGCGCGTGCTCCGACGACTTTCTCTTTGGGGGCGCCCTCGCGGTTCGCTGTCCTGCTGCACGGCACGCCAGCCACTAAAAGGGGCGATCTTTCGGCAAAGGTGCCAACGATTTTCAGCGCGTCAAAATCGCACTGCAGCTCTCTTACCCATTGCGGTATCAATCCCACCTATGCTTTCGAGCATGGGTGGCGCCCGAGCTGATGGCGGTCACTTGCAACCTGCGTCAACTCGGCCGCGCCAAGGGCGCGATGGTCGTCGGCTGCTCGATTGCAGCGCGCATTGTGCCGAGCGCGGAAAGAATGTCATCAACAATAGCTTGCGCCGCTTCCTGCGATTGCGATCCGACCAGCAGCCGGAGGATTGATCGCCACACGGCCATAGAAACTCAGCGCTGAGATCTCGCGCGCTGGCGGCAAAATCATCCTATTGCTTGGCATGCCAGTCGTGAGGCCCGCCAAACACCAGCACGGCAATCAACGCAGATTGCGGTCCGCCGGCAGGTTGCGCATGTGCGTACGTGCCCGATGCAGTGGCCTGGCAACGTCTATAGGTTCAGAACTGGCAATTGCCTGTATAGCCCCAGCTGCGCCTTTGCAGACAGTAAAGGTCCGGCGGTGGCGGCGCTATGTGCTTCGCGCGGTTTGGTGTGGCTGCGGTCGCTCCCGATGCGAGGCCGACCAGGACGGAAAAGGTGACAATAACTATGAACGGAAGGAAAGGCATACGGTCTTTTGACCCCCGCCATAGATTCTTTCCGATAGCACGATCAACCTCAGAACAACCTGTTTGCGTGAACAGACCGCGCAGCTAACTAAGTAGTCTAGCCCGACGGGCAATGAGTCAAAGCGCGATGTCTGCATGAAACGTACGAACCGCACCTGTGATCGCTTACCCGCCGAGCGGACGCCTTCATGGAACTCTGCGCAAGTCTCCCCAGCCGATTGCGTCCTAACGCCACATCGGAGGTGCACTGGCCAATGCCGCTCGGCCAATTTTCCTGAGAGCATCGGACCGACGTCTCTCCGCGGCTGGCGGCTTCCAGGAGTTTGCAGGCGACGTGAGTTCGGCACCATGCTCGTCACGCGATACATCTTCGCACACTTCGTCCAGAACCGGTCGCAAAGGGCAGCCAATTCGGAATCGACCATACGAAATGACCCTCAATCCCTCGACAATGATCATGTGTCAGCGTGTAGCGGGATAGACATCAGGTTGATTGAACCTCAGGACCGGTCTACGCTTTCGTTCACTCCTGTAGGGCTTAGCTATAACGAGTATTCGGTCAAACCGCGACGCTTGGGCTGCTCTGAGTGACGCATCAAAGACGAGGACGGCGAAAGCTCCAGCTGCGTGATCCAGTCAACCTCACTCGATGTGACGTTATCAGCCCATCGCCGAGCCCATGTCCCGCGGGTCCGCGCGCGGTCACTCGCAGGGCTCTGCATCGACAAATCCAGCCAGAGCGTGGCCGCTCAGACAATGGCAGCGGCCGGGCGAGCGATCGCCTTGCCGAAACCACGGCATTAACGCGGCCTGTGCCACGTGCGCATTCTGTCAGAATACAAGCGCGCTTCATGTCTGAAACCCGCCTCCGACTGTCTTCGAAAGCCACATTGCGTAAAAACGACGCATGAGTGCCCTTCTATAGTGCTGGCCCAAATCCTGCACCGGCTCTCTGCGCCAGGGAGTTTGACGACGGCAACAAGATGGGAGTCGCGTTTGGACCTCGATCCGTCAATCGACAATGCGGTTGCCGCACCCGAGATCGTTTGTCTGCACCACGCTGGGAGAACGGAAGACGTTCCTGCTTGCCACGACCTCGCGCGGCATCGGTCATGCGACCGGAAAACTGCCTTCAGAGGAGGGCCGGCGCATCTTCACTTGCACGCGGCACCCCTTCGGTGCCGCGCGATGTTGGTGGGATTCGGAGACAGACAACCCTGTCCGCGTAAATCTAGGCATTCGTCGGACGGTGCCGCGCGCCACCGTCAGGGTCGCGGAACGGCTTGCTGGCGCACCGCTACACCTATGGAGCCGCGACGCCGGCATTTCGCCATAGACATCGGACCATGCCCGGCGGATGTCGTTGATGGCGTCGTTCGAAAGCTGGATGATGCTGCTCAATCTCAATCAGCCTGGCCTGCCCCTCCTCCCGCAAGTCCTCTTTCCCGAGTTCAAGGCGGCCTCGGTAATGATCGTCGACATGACTTGATCAGCAACCTGGCCGCGCGCAACCGTTTCCCGGCACGGCCATTGCCTCCCGCGTCAACGGTTGCCTGCTCACCCTGAAGCAAGGCGTCAATACATGATCGATGAACTGGATCTGCGAACCTTCACGCCACATCCGCAACGCGACGCTGTGCTCGGCGAAGTGCACGCGCGCCCTTTCACGCGCCTTGTTTCGCCCTTCAGCGTGATCCACTTCGCTTTTCTTGCACAGGGCGAGGCGGCCACGAGCGATCGCTGTCGTTTTATCGATTTTTGCCTCGAGCGCAATCTTACGCCGCCTGAGCAATCGGCGAAACTTCATCAGATTGTCATCGGGCCCGCTACGCTACGCTGGGAGCAGCATTCGGAATTTACAACGTTCACCTGGATCTGGACTAACGCAAATTGCTCTGCCGCAGACCAATTTGACAAAGTTGATGGTACCGTCCGATCGCTGATCCGTGCGTTGCGTCAGACCGGACAGTTGCTGGTCGCGATCAGGCTGGAAGTGGAGCAGGACGCCTCGCCGACCAGGCGGGCCGAACAGATTTTTGACAAGAACAGCCTGGCCATGGTTGCGACAAAGAGCGGCGCAGGCGTTGCGGCCTCAGACTTCCGCGTAGACGAAAAAGGCTTCACGAAAATCCTCGTCTGCGACCTCGGGTTGACGTCGCACGATCTCGGCGCCCTGGTGCAACGGCTCCTGGAAATCGAGACCTACCGTCCATTGGCGCTTCTTGGTCTGTCGGCGGCCCTTGAGCTTGCACCATCTGTTGATCGGATCGACCGCCGTCTTGTTGAGGCACTCGAGAAAATGCAAAGCGGTGAAGGGCTGCAGTTCAACAACCATCTGCTTGCCGAGCTGACGGCGCTGGCCGCATCCTTCGAAAGAGGCGCGACCGGCAGCCTGTTTCGCTTCGGCGCGAGCAGGGCCTATAACGAGCTGGTCCAATCGCGACTGTCCATCATTGAAGGCAACGATGTCTCGGGCTATCCAACCTGGTCGTCGTTTCTGGCGCGCCGCATGGCGCCGGCGATGCGAACCTGCGCGACTGTGGAGGATCGTCAGGCGACTCTGTCGGTCAAGCTCGCGCGTGCCGCCGATCTGTTGCGAACTCGGGTCGACGTCGAAATCGAACGACAGAATCGTGACCTGTTGCAGGCTATCAACGAGCGCGCGAGACAGCAACTTCGGCTGCAGTGCACGGTCGAAGGATTGTCGGTCGGGGCGATAGGATATTATGTGGTCAGCCTGTTTAGCTATCTTGCCAAGGGCGCGCACGATGTCGGACTGCGAGTAGAGCCCTCGTTCCTGACCGCAGCCTTCGTGCCGATCGCGGTCGGCGTCATCTGGCTGGTGAGTTACAATATCCGAAAGCGACACCTCAAGCACGACGACGCGCCTTCGGTCGGTTGAGACTAGAGCTCCTTGAGGGAATCGGTGCGTCCGTCCTGCGAAGCTGGCATGGTCGAGGTGCGACACTGCCGCAAGATCGCGGCCGGCTCCCGCGCAGGGTAATGCCCCGCCCGGTCCAGCCGGGCGAGGCATTGTGGATCGGGTCAGTCGCCGTTGCGACGGCTGGGACGGGACCAGATCAGGCTGAAGCCCTCGTCTTCCTCGTCGGCGAACAGGTTGGCGAAGATCGGAGCGGTGAAGCTCGGATCGTCGAGCTTGAGGCTCAGATAGTCGCGACCCTCGTTGGAGCGCTTGGACCAGCCGGCCCCGATCTCGGCCCGGCCCACGTAGATGCGGTGGCTCGGAGCGTTGTCGTTGGAGCGGTTGGTCTCGGCGACGATACGGACGCCCTTGGCTTGCAGGCTCAGGGTGACAATCTCGCCCTGGAAATCGTTGCCCACCTTCTTGAAAGAACCGATGTTAGCCATGTCACTTCTCCTGTTGTGTTTCGAGCCCGCGACCACCGCGGCCTCGATGGCGATCTAAAGGCCGAGGACGATCGGCGACGCACCCCTTGCGGGCCGGAGCGCAGCGGAGGACGCCGTTGTGGCGACTTTCTTGCCTCGCGAGGAATGGGCGAAGCCCAGGGGAAGAAAGTCGCATCAACGGCGTTGCGGCTCAGACGATCGAGGCGGAGCCGGTCTTCGGCCAGATCAAGCCATCCAAGAGGCCACGTGCGTCCGCGGGCTGGATCGCAAGCTCGGAAGAAGACTTGGCAAATCTCGGTTGGGCTGCACAAGAAGTTGGAACGACTCGGCGAACAAAGAGAAACAACCTGCCGCAAAGGGCGGTGTCGTCATGAGAGAACAATCGAGAACGGCTCAACGTGCCAGGCGACGAGGTGGGCCGGGCCAAAATCGGCGCAGCCTGGTCGAAGCGTTCCGAAGAGGGCCGCAATACCTGTCACTCCAGTCACTCGTCCCCCGTGCAAGATGGCGATCCTGCGCAACCTGTTCGATGAGGAAGCTGACGAGGGATCATTCTTCGCATGGCCATGAGAATGGTTGAGACTGTTGCTCCACCAGTTCAGCCGGGTCAAACAGGCGGGCCTTCGCAAGCAGGAACAGTCACCTGCCGCCAACGCAAAACGCGTCAGCAGCCCGATCTGCGCAAGCGTGAGCACCAGGTGCGACGAAAGGGGTCGGCGGCCACTGGCCGCCCGACGGCCGCCCGATAGAACAAACCAATGCGTGGTGTGGTAACAACAAGACCAGGCGCGATCATGGTGGCGGCTTCATTCAGATGGATTGCGATCGCATCTCCACCGCCGTCACAAGCCGCAACTTTGGACACAAAGCTGGACGCGCCGGAGTGCCAGGCGTCCAACTCCGCTCGATGGTTTGAAAAAGACGGCGCTCACGCGCCGCCGAATTTCCAGACGGGAATGCCGAAACGCCTCGCCTTGTCGGCGAGGTTGTCCTGGATTCCCGTACCCGGAAAATGCATGACGCCGATCGGCAAGAGCTCGAGCATGGCATCATTGCGCTTGAAGGGTGCCGCCTTGGCGTGCTTCGTCCAGTCGGGCTTGAAGGCGATCTGGGGCACCTTGCGGGCCGTCGCCCATTTGGAAGCGATCAGTTCGGCCCCCTTGGGGGATCCGCCATGGAGCAGAACCATATCGGGATGCTTGGCGTGAACCTTGTCGAGGCGATCCCAGATCAGGTGGTGGTCGTTGAAGTCGAGCCCGCCGGTGAGTGCGATCTTCGGTCCTGCCGGCAACATGACCTCGGTCTGGGAACGGCGCTTGGCGGCGATGAAGTCGCGGGAGTCGATCATGGCTGCCGTGAGCGTGCGGTGGCTCACCAGCGAGCCCGACCGAGGACGCCAGGACGAGCCGGTGTGAACCTCAAATTGCTCCATCGCCTGGTCGCGGAAGAGCTCCAGGCAATTTCGGCGCTCGATCAAGGTGATGCCCTCCGCCGTCAGGCGCTCGAGCTCGACCGATCGCACCTCTGCCCCATTCTGCTCCCGCTGGCTCTTGTGCTGCGCTTGTTCATTGTCGTCGAGCTGGCGTTCGATGCGATCGACGGCCCGATGGAACAGATTGACGGTTGACCAGAGGAGTTCGCTGAGATCCGGTTCGAGCCGTGTATCGCTCAGCGCGGCAACCAGGATATCGAACATATCGACGATGGTAGCGGCGATCATCTGGCTCTCGGGGAGAGGTCTTGGATCTGGCTGATCGTCGAAGGGGCGATAGCCGAAGAGCTGCAATTCGCTGAGGACGTGTTCGGTCGGAGACGGGGCATGCGTCGGTTCGATGTCGTCGTGATCGGTCATCGCAAGGTGTCCTTTTGGCGGAGCGGCCGCGCCCATCGCGGCCTTCGTGGCGATCACTCAGACGGCGGGCGGAACGGGCCAGAACCCGGAGCGGCTTGTCCGCCCAGGCCCGCAGGGCGTGGGCGGTAGCGGAGGGCCGAAGCGGCAGCGGAGGGTGGCGAAGACCGGCTATTTTGCTTCGCGATGCAAAGCACGCTCGCCAAATCGCGATCGTGTCTTCTCATTGCCCGCGCGCGGCGGAAAATAGCCGGACGCAGCCATTGCCGGTCCGTGCCGCTTGCCGTCCGATCGCCCACTAGAAGGCCGGAGGTCGCGTCCTCTCCACCAATTGGCCTCGGCTATGACCGATCTTTCGCCATCGGTCGAACTACCGCGACTCCCCGGCCTCGATCGTGGACGAGCGCAGGAAGCGGGCGGCATCGTCAGGAACGAGTTGAAGCCACAACGCTGCCCGGAGGGCCTCAAGGCCGAAGATGTGCAGATCTTCATTGAAGTCGCCGAGCCGAGGCGACAGCGAGATCGCTTCAACGCCGGCGTCGTCCGCGCGCCGGGTCAGGATGGCCTGTACGGCGTCCCCGGCGGCATCGGCGTCGCGGGCGATATAGAGCCGACGCAAGCCGGGCGGCAGCAACATTGCTGAGAGATGATTGGCCGAAAGCGCTGCAGCCATCGGCAAGGTCGGCAGGACGCAGCGCAGCGACAGCATCGTCTCGATGCCCTCGCCGGCAGCAAGCACGTCGTCCACCAGGCCGAAACGAACAGCGTTACCGAGCAGGTCACCCATGGCCCGCCGTGGGGTGTCGATGGGAGCCTTGCCGAGCCGGATGCGATCAAAGCCGTCCGGATCGAGCCAGGTGCGATGCGCGCCGCAGATCCGCCCATTAAGATTCGTGACGCTGGCTATCATCGCTGGCCACGTTTCCATCGGCAGATGCTCGTCCGGCCGATAATAGCAACGTGGATGGAAGCGCAAGCTGCCGCCATGGTGGATACTGACTATTCCGCGACGCCGCAAATAAGCTTCAACCACCGTACTGTCGATGGGGCTGGACATTGCGAACAGGCGACGGGCGGCTTGCTGCGATCCGGCTCGCGCTGCTGGACTGACGGCGTTCGGGGCGGGTTGCCGCTCGCAACGAGGTAGCGTTAGAAAGCGTCTCGCCTCCTCGGCCACTTTGCGAAAATCTCGTAAAGCCATACTTTCGCGGATGATGTCGAGCAGGTCCCCATGTTCTCCGGTGGCGGCATCGGTCCACTTTCCGGCAGGCCCCTTCGTCGATTCCTGGAGCCGCACGAACAACGAGCGTCCTGGCGTGTTGCGGACGTCGCCAACCACCCAGTACCGCCCCACCCGCTTGCCATTGGACAGATAGTGTCGGCATACGCCCTCGGCCTCGCGTGCGAGGCGGCGTGCCAATTCTGAGGCATCAAAGACCATCACGCGCCCTCCCGCTCAACGAGGTGCGCAGCCGGGTAGCCACCGAGCACCTTCGCCACGACGGCGACACTACTTGCGTCGGTGAAAATGCCGGCTTTGACCGGGCTTACGTCCTTCCGGCTCAAGACGAGTTTACGGAAGAGGATGTCCCGCGACGGCGACGGCTTGATCTTCCTCTGAACGGCGCTTGCCATGTCAGCTTCTCCGAACCGGGCGACCGTGAGCCTCTCTCTCGGCCTCCAACCCGTTCGCGGACAAGTCCGTCCTGCTCTCGCTCTGGCTTTCGGCGGCAAATGGCGTTCGTTGGCGGCTGCCGTGCTATCGGAAAAACCGGGTCGCGCCGTTCACATCCCGGATCGGATGAAGCTCACAATGGCAGCCGGCGGTGGCAGAGGCGCCCTATGTTGACTGCCCCTGAGCCAATAGGTTTCGTGGACACGAAGCTGAACGCACGGACGTGGGTTGGTGGCGGCGACCGCATGAGTCAGCCGATCGTGTTGTGCCGAGAACCCAGATGTTCCGAATGTCGTCGTCGCAATCCCATTCGCAGGTCTCAATCGCGCAAGAATCCGAAACCGCCAGGACCTGTCGGCCCGCGATGGACATGACGGCGAGAAAGCAGCGCCCATCACCTGTGAGGCCAAAGGGTAGACGTACCAGGCCGGAGACCTGGATCTCCGGCCTGGCTGACATTACGCTGCCCGGTCGAGCAACTTCTTGGCCCTGCCCTCCATGTCCAGGCGGACATCTTGATGCGGCTTGTCACGCGCGACGGCGGTGATGCCCTGCACGAAGTCGAAGATGCTTTCAGGCGGACGGCCCTCCTCCGCCAGCACTGCGTCTATCACCTTGCCTGTCTCGGCCTTGGAGAAGCCGCGGCGGCGCAAGAACTCGGTGCGATCCTCGTCACTGCGTGCCACGATCCGCTCGCGAGCGGCCTTGATGCCGTTGACGAAAGGCATGGGTGAGGAGTTGGCGAAGTTCGACAGCGCCGGGGCTGCCTCGTGAGCAAAGCGTGCGGCTGCGTATTTGGAATGGCGGATGGTGATCTCCTCGAAATCTTCCACGCCCCACAGATTGCGATTCTGGCAAACCGCACGAAGATAGAAGCTCGCCATGCCGAGCGTCTTCGCACCGACTTCCGAGTTCCAGCAGTAGAAGCCTCGGAAATAGAGGTCGGGCGAGCCGTCGCGAAGACGACCAGCTTCGATCGGATTCAAGTCATCGACCAGAAAGAGGAAAACGTCCCTGTCTGATGCATACAGGGTCGTCGTGGCCTTGGAAATGTCGACGCAGGGATTGTAGATGCCGCTCGACCAGTCGAGCACACCGGGCACCTTCCACCGTGTATCGCCTGTGCCGTTGCCGGCAATGCGCTGTACGGCCTCGACCAGTTCGTGGTCGTAGATCCGGCCATAGTCGGGACCGGTGACGGCGCGAAGCTCGACACGGCTATCCTCGGTCTCGAGCGTTTTGATCTGCTCGAGGCGATTGGCGTTCAAGCCATATTGCAGGTTGATGGCTGCGAGTGACGCAGGGAGCTGCCGCAGGTAAGCGGCCGGAGCGCCGACCTGGCTTGCAAGCTGACCGAAGCTCCAGTGCGTCGGCGCAACCGGTGTGTCGGAGCCGGGCAACATCAAGGCCAGCCGCTCAGGGTCGGCACGGCTTGCGTTGACCTGGATAAGCGCGCTTTCGACCACGCGTGTCCGGCTGCGGTTCGCGCGATCGTGCACCGTGCGCGCCAGTGCGTCGAGCGACAGGTAACGCTCATCCGCCGGGCGGGAAAACCACTCCGAGGACACCCGACCGACGCGCTCGCCGCGACTCACATCCACTCTATATCCGCCGCTCGCAATGCGGCCGGCATCAACAATCTGCGTATTCATGGCAGCAACCTCCATGACGGGCGCCGGAAGACTCTCCTCCGACCCTCAACCCGTCATGGCCAAGGCCACTCCACTCTGCCTCTCCCTTTTTCATCGGCCGCCGAGGCCCATGACATTCCGCGCCGCCGCAGCTACCGTCAGGGATGGAAGCCCGAAGGGTGAAAACCCGGCACAAGCCGGGGTTTCAGCGCCAGCCAACAGCCCGCTCCCGCAGGGAGACGGCAATGAACCCAGCAGCCTGGTCCGCGCGCATCGACGTCGCCCGATGCAATCAAGTTCGAAGGACCAGCGGCCGTGAAGACGCGTGGCCCAAGGTATCCAGCCGCCAGACATTTGAATGACCCTAAACGTTATTTCGATGGCGGCTCGCAGGAGGTCGTTGCGGTCGACAATCCCCGTAAGGCCGTCACTAGGGGCGGCCCTGCGACGGATTTCGCACCAAGCGAGGACCGTCGCGCAAACGCAGACTCACGATAGGGACGATTCAACCGAGAATCCCGGCGACGTTCCCCTATCCCGGCCAGCACCGTGAGAACCGCCAAAGCCGGCCTTCGGATTGCGGTAGACTGCGGAGCCTAGCTTACAGGATGCTGACAAGCGCGACGACAAAAGCGGTGCCTGCCTTGAGATGACTGCAGAGGTGAGAACTTCAAAGCCGCCAGACGCGCGCATCTATCTCCCCCGGCCGGGGACTCCGGCGATTTCAGCAGCGCAGATCCTCGACTCCTCCCGACGATACGGATGTTGTATCGCCACAGGTAAGACAACAACTTCGCGAATTTACCCCAAATCTCCTAAACGATGACCACACAAGAGAGATTAGATGAAGCCACGCTGCTCGTGCGCTTGACACGATGCACGCGGTGCAGGCGGACGGCGCGGCGTTGAGCCGAAATCGTTCGTTGCGAGCAAATCGATCCAGGAGACACGAATGAAATTGGTGAAGACCTCTGTACTCGCATGTGGCCTTGCGGCTTTCCTTGCGTACCCAGTCATTGCGCAAAGCCTTGCCGCGGACGCCAAGGCTCGCAAAGGCGTGCAAGGAACAAGCACACAGAGCGGGATGAGCGATGATGAGGACTCCTCACCTAAGCTCAGGACTGCGGGCGCAAAAGCGGGCAGGAAGTCGACCAAGGGCGCAAAGAATGCAGACGACGGCAACGCATCCGACAATGAGGCAGTCGACGACACCGCAATCAGCAGCACGCCGATAAGCGGCAAGCGGCACTGACGCGAAGCCCTGTTGGGATAAACCTCCGGTCGCGCTCTGCGGCCGGAGGTGCCGGCTGAAGCGCAGCAAGATCGGGTGGCAAGATTGTGATGGTCGCCAGCCTCCAGTAAGACGGCGAACGAAGGAAAGGTCCAGGCGTAAACTTGCGCGGCTGTGCTGGACGGACGCCCTTGCCCTGATCAACTGCAGCGTAACGGCTGCAATGCTCAATAGGGCGAACAGCTAGATGATCTCGAAGTACCGCCGACGTTCAAAGTCAGTGACCCGATGTTGAACGGCCTCCCACTCCCAGCGGCGGGAGCAGGAAAAGGCCTCAACAAACCTTTCCCCGAACACATCATTGGCCGCCGGGGACTGTGCAAACCAATATGTTGCCTCGGACAGGCTTTGAGGCAGCCTCCCGGAGCGAGAACCCATCTCCATGCTTGCATCACCGACGATCGAAGTCGGCAAGACCGCATCTGTCTCGACGCCCAGCATGCCCGAACCGACGGCACATGAGAGAGCGAGGTACGGGTTCATGTCTGCGCCGGCCAGCCTGTACTCAAGGCGATGTGCAGACGGCTCTCCCGGAATGGCCCGCACCGCGCATGAGCGGTTGTCAATTCCCCAGCTTGGGCAGACCGGCGCCCAGTAGCCGGGGACCAATCTCTTGTAGCTATTGAAGTTCGGCGCGGCGAGGACACAGAACTCATTCATGTAGTTCAGTTGTCCGCCGATAAATTGCCTCATGATCTTTGAGACGTTGCGAAACGCGTTATTGTCGTAAAACGCATTCTGGCCGTCCGAGGACATCGAGATGTGAATATGGCCCGACTGGCCGGGCCATTCCTCACAAACCTTGGCCATGAATGTCGCCATCATGCCTTTCGTCTGCGCCCAGGCTTTTATCATTGCCTTGAAGATGATCGCGCGATCCGCAGCTTCCAGGGCATCACAATGATGAAGCGATGCTTCAATCACGCCCGGCCCTGTCTCGAAGTGCAAGCCGCTGAGAGGTATTCTGGCCTTCTCACAAAGCGCCAGGATCTCGCCGAACAGCTCCTGGTGCGCGACAGAGCGGGCAATCGAGTAACCGAAGGGACCTCGCGTGAACGGAGCCCATTGGCCGAACGGCTTGTCCTCAATTGTGTCGGCGTTCTCGTTGAACAGCATGAACTCGAACTCGAACCCGGCCGTGCAGCCGTATCCGTGATCAGCTGCCCTTTTCAGGACTTTACGCAGGATACCTCGCGGGCAGATGTCCTCATGTGCGCCCGTAAACTCGGCAAGGTAGAGATCCTGATCGCCGAGATAAGACACCAAACGACCGGTGCCAGACAGAACACGTAGATCGGCATCTCCGAATGCTGAGAGCGGCTTTTGGGTGAATCCTGCGGGAATGACCCGGTCCGCACAATCCCACGCCAGCACCGCTTCAGAGAACTTGACGACTTTATCCCCGTCCGAGAGATCTTCACCCAAGACGTGCTTACCTCGAAGGATACCGTCAAAGTCGCTTACGCCAATCATCGCAGCACGAGTTGAATTCGTGCGAGCCACACGGATGTCGGTCATTCGCCGCCTTCCTGCGCCATCAGATCGAACACCTGGTTCATCCGCAGCGTACGCAACTGGCGATAGTCATCCTCAAGCTGTACCAGGTCGTTGTTGACGAGGTACACGATGCCTGGTGTGGACGCCAAGTCGATCGTCGGGATCAGCTTTTGGCCTATGGGAACGAATGCAATGGCATCCGCGAAGCTCGAGAGGTTGCGGATTGCATCTAATCCGGAGTAACCCGCAACGACGCCGCTCATATCGGAAATCAACGAGACGCACAGTGCATGAGCCTGTCGCTTGTAGGCGCCACGCAACCTCATACACTCACCAAAGCCCTTGGGATCCGCGTACCGCCAGGCCGTTAGCGACATATGATTGTCACCCAATGCCATGGTCCGGGCTTTTGCCGACATGGTTCCTTGCAGTCTCGCTCCGAAGTCGACCAAAACTGGTCCGCGATCATCGACGATGATCTCTGCATGCGCGGGTCCGTTGACGATCTGAAGCGCCTGCAACGCTCGCACAAGATAATCGGACAGCTCCAGAACGATTGGCTCCTTGGCTCCCAGCAACCACTCGCGGGAGCAGACCGATGACGCTCCCTCGACGAGAACGGTCTCGTAGGTCCAGGCCTCGGTGACGAACGCTTCTCCATCGATCGAGACGGCATTTACGGTATACTGCTGACCGTTTATTTTCTCCTGTGCAAGCGCCAGTTCATTGAACGCTCCGACCCGGTTTGTCTTTCCGACGATGGCAGCCAGAGCGCGTTGAACATCTGCATCAGTCGAGCAAAAGAACACGTCCTCCGTGCCTGTGCTGTTCAGCGGCTTGATCACGATCTCATCGAAGTTCTCTTGACGCTTCCAGCTTGCGATCTCAACGGCATTGTCGGACACGACTTGCCTGATCGATCGCACGCCTGCCGCGGCCAACGCTTCGGACATCCGCGATTTGTCACGCCGGGCGGCTGACAGAGCCGTCCCATTCGAAGGCAAGCCCAGCCGCTCCGAGATGGAATCGGCGAGCTCAACTCCGGTCTCGGACCCCGCTATAACGAACTCCAGCTCCCTGCCGCGGAGCGCCTGAAGATGAAATTCAACGATCTCGTCGTGGGCCATGCATTCGCGGGGACGAATGACTTCGTCATACAGGTCCGCATTGAAATGCGACTGGAAGATGGATGGAATCTGTGCAGCTGACATCACGTGCACCGTTCCAATTCCGTACCGCCTGAACTCTTCAGGTAGAAATCGGCCAGTCGAATATGCGTCGACGATTACACATTTGCGTTCGTTCATGCGGTCCTCCGATACTGCGAGTAGACGTTGCCGACAGCGACAATCGTGATGAGAAGATTTCCAACGAACGTATGTAGCGAAGGCACGATACGAGAATCGAAGTACTGGAACAGGAACGTGATGACAGGGGCGGTGGACAGCACCATGTTGACGGTGAAGGGCTCGACGCGGCGGATACCCTCCTGGATCAAGAGCAAAGGAACAATGATCGTGGAGAGCCCAATCGCTGCGATCGCAGGCCAATGCTGCGAGATCTCAAGCACCATGGAGGAATAGTCGACCAGTCCCAGCAGCAGGAGAATCGTTCCGTAGAACCGATGCGCCAATACCTGTCGACCAGAAAACCCGTATTCGAACAGCAGTTTGACAAGTATATTTGTAAGCGCCAGCGATAGGCCGGCCACGATTGCGAGGACGATACCCAAAGACGATCGAGGCCCCCACTGCACGCCCGCATTGCCGCTGACCGAGATCCAGATCATGTAGCCGCCAATTATCGCAATCGTGGCGCTCACGACGATGTCGGATGCCGGAGGGATGCCCTTCCGCCTGATCAGCGCGTTCAACCACACTGTTGCGGCGGGTCCCAGCGCCACCATGAACGCGACGACGATCGCAGGTTCGGCGTATTTCAGGCCGACAAACAATCCGATCCAGCTGATCGCGGTCACGAGGTTGAGCGACACAAAAGCCACGAGCGCTGGCTTCGTGGCTCGTGCCTTGCCCGTCCCGTGACCAGCCAGCAGATTGAACGACAGACATACCGCGGCAAAGGACACCAACAGAGCGACGAACAGGTCTGCTTGCTGAAAATACGATGCCGCATACACCTCGCCTGCCGCGCTCAGGACGACGTAAAGCGCCACAAAGAGAACTCCCAGAGCGAAGCGGCTGGTCGATCGTCCGCCGTTGCCTCGATGCTGCCGCGGCGCAGCGCGCATCCCGAACCATGCCGGCGCGTCGGTTCCGGTGCACTCCCCTTTTGATCTGGGCGGACCGCGTTTGGTTTGAAATGTCACTGTCCGCCTCTTGTGCTTCTTTGTTCGGCGTAGGCAAGGCACGCCTCTCCGAATGCCGTGAATAGTCGCCTGCTCAGCAGATCGGTTGAAGCGTGCCATTCGGGGTGCCATTGCACAGCGATCTGCAGCGTTGGCGCGCCCACGACCGAGACCGATTCGACCAGACCGTCAGGCGCCCACGCCTCCCGTCTTAGCGCAGTGGCCAGCACTTCTATGCCTTGATTGTGCAGGGAGTTGACCTGCGCTTCGACAGCGCGCGCGATCGGAAAGAGCGCACCGTCGGGACATATCCTGATGCTATGCGCGACATCATACTGGCGATCTCTCGGGCGGTCCGGCTTCTCGGCATGCATCTGGCCACTCCCCAGACTCCACTCGCTAAGGGATGAGCGAAGCGTGCCGCCGAAATAGACGTTGAGCTCCTGCAGCCCCCGGCAGATGCCCAGGATCGGCATTCCCTGCGCAATGGCATTCTTGATCGCTACCGCGGATAGCCTGTCCCGGGGACGATCACGGATTCCATTCTCGATGTCCTGCTGATCAGCTCCCGGACAGGACGCAGGCGCCGTCAAAACCGCAGGATCGACATTGGATTCGTCTCCCGTCAACACGAGTCCGTCGAGAGCCTGCATGATCGCCGGAGCGGTTTCAACCGACGCATCTTCAGCGTCGATCGTCGGCAATATGACGCACGCCAGTCCCGCATGATGAAGCAGGGCCTTGACGTACTTGCGCCGCAACCAATCACGATGCACGCCATCGACCAACAGACGGTTCGAGGTGATGCCGACCACGGCACGGGCTTTGTATGGCCGTTGCAATGTCACGCGAGTTGTCCACTCGGGTTGGTACCGCGCACAGACTGCTCATACAGACGCCGGTTTCGCTCCTTCAACTGAGTGATGACGCTTGGCTGACCTTGCGGCCCCTTGACGAAGAGCCCTCCCCAGCTTGCGGCAACCTTTGCGTAAGCTGGATCCTGCATCCTGATTTTCTGGGCTTTGTGCAGCAGCCAGAACGGGATGCCAGGCGAGAGGTGGTGCTCGAGGTGATATTCATCCAGGTTTTGCCCCAGGATGGCCCGCTCCAGGAAATTCCCCTTCCGATTCCTGGTCAGATAGACGTTCTGCGTTTCGGTCTCGCACATGGGCGAGTGCTCGGCGAGTTCGACAAACCAGCCAAGGACCTGGAACGTGGTGAGATAGGGCACGATCCAGAACAGGACCACGATGTGGAGCAGCCCAAGGGCATATGATCCGCCCAGGATGCAGATCCAGAAAAGATAGAAGCCATATTTGTCGATAAGTATGCCTGAGCGGCTCTCGTCCTCGGCATCTCTGATCGAAAAACGGTTGGTCCAGAGATACTTCAGGTACGCCACTGTCGCACCGCCAAATATCGGCTTCCAGATCAGGTTGAACGCGTACCGCTCAGGTGGCTGCACGTCGTAAACACCGTTGGCCAGGAAGAACTTCAGATCGGGGTCCTTGTCAGGATCGCCGAGATAGGGATGATGCAAATAGACGTGTGAGATCCGGTAGGCCCAGTGGCGCTGGAACAGCGGATAGGCGGCGAATAGAATCCCGAGGACGTAGTTCCAGGTGGTATTCTTCGCGAGCGTGCGGTGAGCCGCATCATGGGCGATAGTCGTCAATCCGCGCTGGTAGGCGCCGATCAGAAGAACTGCGAGTGGATACAACCACCATGAGACCGACACGGTCGCGAGCGTGCACGCTGCGATCACGGCGTAGTCTTTCGCGATATACGCCGCTCCCGTTATGTTATCGGGCCTCAGCTCGGAGAGCTGCTTATTGATCTCGCGGCTGAATGGAACGGCCTCATAGCGTGACGACCTCAGTTTCCAAGCTTCTGGCTGATTCATGAGAATTCCTTCCTGATCGCCTTGCAGGTTGTCAGATTGCGGAGAGCGCTTTGTGCAGATCGCGGACAATGTCGTTGACGTCCTCGATGCCGACGCAAAGCCGGATCGAACCGCCAAATATGCCAGCGGCCTCGCGCTTTTCCCGTGGAACGGTTGTGTGTGTCGTGGAGACAGGATGCGTCACCAGTGTGCGGGCATCTCCGACATTCGAAACGTGATACATCAAGTCGACGTTCTGGATGAACTTGCGTCCGGCCAGCTCGTCCTCCACTTCGAACATGACCATTGCGCCGTGCCCGTATGCCGGGTTGAGCGTCTGGTCGACGGTTTCCCGATCCGCTCCTTCGAAAAGCCCCGGATAGAAGACACGGCGTACCTTTGGATGCTCCTTGAGAGCGCCTGCGACGACCCTGGCGTTGGCGCAATGCTGCTTCATGCGAAGCGGCAGCGTCTCAAGCCCCTGGATCAGTTGGAAGCTCGCAAACGGAGCGATCGCAGCCCCCGTATCGCGCAACCAAGTCATGCGGGCCTTCAGCAGAAACTCGCTTTTTCCAAGATCGTCGACATCTTGCAGCGCGCTGCGCCAGATAATCCCGCCATGCGCCTCGTCAGGACCGTTGAACAACGGAAAGCGGGAGGCGCCGCGGTAGCTGAACTTGCCGTTGTCGACAATCAGTCCGCCCAGTGTGGTGCCATGGCCGCATATGTATTTCGTCGCGGAGTACGTCGTGATCGCAGCACCGAGATCTGACGGCCGACAGACCAGTGGCGTCGTCGTATTATCCACCACCAGGGGAACGCCGTACTTCCGACCGATCTCCGCCAGCTTCTTGACCGGGAGCGGAATCAGACAGGGGTTCGAAATCACCTCTCCGAACAGGCATATCGTGCGATCATCGATGGCACGTTCGAACGTCTCGGGCCTTCGAGGATCCGCCGTCCTGACGCTAATGCCAAGACGCTTCAGCGTGTTATGGAGCAGGTTCCAGGTATTGCCATACAGATATGGCGAGGCGACGACATTATCCCCGACCTGCCCGCTTGCCAGGTTGACGATGGCAAGGAAGGTTGCCGCTTGCCCTGATGCGACGGCGAGCGAATCCCTTCCCGTATCGACCGCCGCATACCTTCTTTCCAGCGCGCGCGTCGTCGGATTGATGATCCTTGTATAGGTGAACCCATCAGCCTTTACGTTGTAGACATCGGCAATGTGGTTCAGATCGCCATCGAGTTCATAAGCCGTGTTCTGATATATCGGCACGGCCACAGCTTTCGTCACCGGGTCGCGACGGTAACCCGCGTGCAGAACGGCAGTCTCGGGGGACCATGGCACCTGCGCGCCCGCTGCCACGCGAGGCGGCACCTTGACGAGGGCCTGGGATGTCTCCTGGGCGGATATTGGTCGCGCCGCGGCACCCTGACCAGGGCGGAAGTATGTCCGGAAGGCGCAACCCAACTGCTGAATCCAACCGGATTGAATTTCCCCGATGCAGCCGATCCGGAAACTCCGCGTCGCAACGTGCAGCTTGGAGTAGATGTAAAGGTTGTGGCTCGCCAGGTGGCGATACAGCCCATCAAATGCTGCCTGATCCGCCATCCCCGACGGCGCAACGAACGCAACGCAGACCGGCGACTGCACGTTCGCGGCTAGCAGCGGGGAGACCACTCCCTCGAGCTCCTTGAGGAGATCGTCCCTGACCTTCTCATACCTGCGGCGACGGGCAGGAACGCTCTCTTCCTCGAGGATCTCCAGTGCCCTGGTCGTTGCCTGAACGATATGGGTGGGAGGTGTCGAACGCCATTCACCTGTGCGCTCCAGCGAGAGCCATTGGTCTCTCACGTCGAGCACAAATGACCTCGGCTCTTGAACCGCTTTCTCCAACAGTTCGCGAGAGGCGATGACAAACGCTACGCCTGGAGGCCCCTCTATGCACTTGTTGCTCGACGTGACCAGGACGTCAGGCCCCCCCTTGCTCAGGTCAATATCGATGCCGCCAAAAGAGCTCATCCCGTCGACGATCGTCTTCACGCCACGCCGTCTCGCCTCCTCCACGATTGCATCCAGCGGATTGACGATGCCGGTCGTGGTCTCGCAATGAACGAAACACAGGTGCGTAACGCCGGGATTTCGGTCCAGATGCTCGCCGATCTCCTGAGGATCCAAACGGTCGGTCGCCCGCTTGGCAAGCGTCTGCGCTTCGACACCCCATAGCCGCAGCATCTTGTATATGCGCTCGCCATAGATGCCGTTTATGCAAACGAGTGGTTTGTGGGCTGAAGACACGAATGTTGACAGAGCGGCTTCCATCGCAAAAGAGCCGCCTCCCTGAATCGGGACCACCGAATAGTCGTCGGCATTTGCCAGCAAATTGAGGATCAGCCGCCGCATGCGGGCGGTCACTTCCTTGAACTCGCAATCGCGCGATGCAAGGTCAAGCTGCATTTGGCTTCTGACATCCAGCGATAACGACAATGGACCAGGCGTCAGCAAAGAACGCTTTCTTGTCACACTATTCCCCCTCAGTTGTATTCATCGATGCATCTGGAGCCGCCCCCAGCAAAGAGACGGCGAGCGCCGTTCAAGAGCTTTGCGCCCTGCGCGATAGAGCCCGGGTGCGCTTCGGATCGGCAGTCGAAGAAGCTGCCCGGGGACAACCTGCACATCCAGTCGCGGACGCGAAGTGATGTCTCGCAAGGCTCTTGAGCGATGTCATTCAGATCTCCCAACAGTTCGCATTATGACCGCCCCTCGAACCCCATTTGGCGCGACGCGCCACTCTGATCCGGCCATACGCATCTCGCAGATTTGAGCGCGAGTGTCGGCTTGTCGCCGCGCATTGGCGGCCCAACCGGCCGGCATACGCGCGCCATTCCGGCAATATTGAAATCGGATTAGCAGTGCGCGTCGGACCGTGGCGGCCGGGCCGGATCCCGGCACGGCGCATTTGATGCTTGCCGCTTCCTGCGTGAGCCTAAGACTTGAGACATTCGCACACTGTCGCTCGTTGGAGGTTTTTTGTACGCTGACGACCCTCGCCGTCTATTTTTCAGATCGTACAACTTGACGTTAGGTGCGTTTCAACCCTCTCCGGAATTTTCTCGCGTGAATTTTTCCTGACGTGCGCCTCCACCTTCGTGAGACAACACGACGTGTGCGGAGATTCTCGAAAGAGCTCCGTAGTCGCCTGGAGTTCAATGACGCTGTCGGAATTCACCTGAGCTAAATGGCCACGGACGGTCAGCCCTGCCTACTCCGCCTGCGTTGCCTGCGCGGCGCTTTGCCACATCGGCAAACAGATACACGGGTCTGTTGGCGCTGCGTGTCCGTCAGCCGCGCCCGGTTCTGCAGTTCGTTAACCTTGAGCTTGACCACATAATTCAACCTCTGCCCGGCCGACGCGCTGGGAAGCTTCCGCTCAGGGCTGTGGCGGTTCAGCCGGTCCTTTCGCAGGCTGCGGACAAACAATGACGCAGCTGGAAGACAATGGAGGACGACTGCTGCTTTCTGGCGTCGCTCCTCCCGATCAGATGATCGCTCATGCTCCGATGCTCGTTGGCATGCGCGAACGGCAATCCAGGGTGACTCTATCGAGCAACTTGCAGCTCTTTGCGTCAGCTTGGGGCGGCCCTCGCAGGTGACCTATCATTGACGACGCGGTATTCGCGAGCTCCTAAGACCATTCGATTGTCTTCGCGAAACTCCGGCTACGGTACCGTCATCTAGTGCAATGTTGCGCGGATTATGCCACCCGCGTGGTGAAAGCTCACCCTTTTTCCGGTCGAGACACTTGCCGCTGGGATCGGGTTTCCAGGACTCTCGAATGAGCGTGCGGAAAACCAGACTTTGGAACGGAACGATGAGCGCATGTCCAACAAAGAGTAACCAGCTCGCTCGGGTTCGACGGCAGGCTTTTCTGACAGAACGATGATGGTCCATAACGCGGGTTGCTGAGGACGTTGCTTGTTGATTAAACCTCCTGAGTGCCGCACGTTTAAATCGCAAGTCGTGCGCGGCCTGTCAGCAATCGGCCGCACGATTTTCCGTCGTGTCTGCCTGGCCGCTGCGCTCTGTCGAGTACCGCCTGTTTGTGTCTACTCTTGCATCGTGACCCTCTTGGCACATGAATCGCTAAGAACCTCATCGGCTTGGCTGTTTATCTTCACGCCCCCAAGGCGGCCAAGCTGGCGAAGCAAACTTGGCGCGGGCGGCTCCTCCAAACACCCGCGCCTTCTTTCCGAAGCGTCGTAAACCGGGGGATTTTGGCACCAGGTCTCTGAGAAGATCGACTCATGGCCCGTAAGAGGCATTAAAGAATGCATGCCGGTTGTGGGTGGTCGAAAGGACAAATCGAAGCTCGCCTGGTACTTGCGGCGAATAAAAGCTTGCTCATGAGCCAGCCCCTCACGATCACTTCACCGAAGTGTGCCGCAAGGCACGGGCTCAAATTCATTTCGGCTCTCCGGAAGCGCTTCGCTCTACAACTTCCGAGAAGCGCGTCTCACTGGGAAAGCGATTCGCGCGCCTTGGGGCCTAACAAAATTCGCGATGATATGTTCTTGTTACTCACCAACGCACCTCAAGAAGATTGATTGGCTCGCTTAAGCCGGATTCCAACTGTTTCATCGTTGACGACCCTGGTGATAACGATGCTGTAGGTCCGCCGTCGGTATAATTCGGCACTTACAGGTTTTGGCCAAGGAGGCGATGACTGCGCAGTGTTGGACATCGCCATCAGGACCTGCGAACGATGCGCGCTCCGTGAGCGTGATCGGGCAGATCGCGCGCGGCGGCGTTATTGTCGAGCTCTATTCGGCCATCTTCGACGAAGCGCGTCACCCCCGCCCAGCGTGAGAGCCCGCATCAGATGGCGTCCGCAAGCTTGCTCCTTGGCTGATCAAGCCGAGTTTTGTTCGCAGCCATTTTTGGACTGCGTCGTCTAGCGGCCGGACGACGCCGATCCACGCCTTGATCGGCGAGAGACCGGCCGCATGTGCTCTGTCCCGTAGCATCAGCGACATTGTGTTTATGCGAAGGCGGCCTTGCTCCTGACCAGGCCTGGCATCGGCCTTATTTCATCAGCGCTTCGACCTCTGCTCGAAAAGCGTGGCGCGAGGCATCTCGTGAATAGAACATGTGGCCGCCCGGAAACACAACAAGTTTGACGCGCGGTGTGGAGGCAAATGGCGGCAGTTGATCGAGCACGATCTGTGATCCGAAATATGGCGTGGCGAGGTCAAACAGCCCGTGCGCCACCAGCAATTTCATGTTCCGGTCCGTCGCCAAGATCTTGCGCAGCTCCGAAACTGACTCCGGAGGGCTGCGGCCGAAATCCCAGGCCTCCCTGACCTTGGGATTGGCCAGTTCATAGGAGCCCTCCGGCCGCCAGGCAAGCTTGCGCGTAAGGAGATCGACAGTGGCGCTGGTCAGAGGCGCCACCAGCGTATCGCTTGAGGGATCGCCTGAAAGCTGGAAATCAGACTCCGGATATGGATCGAGGCCACGCACAGAGGCATCATACCTGCCGATTAACTTGCCATTCTTGCGGTCGAACTCACGGCGGAATTCGGCGACTTCGAAACGGCCGGCGAGCCGACGGCTGACCGCTTGGTCGATGCCGCTCAGCATCGCGACCTTATCGGCCAGACGCGTAGTTGCTTCCTTGTCGGCCTGGCCTTTGATGAGATCGACCAGAAACTCGCCGCGCGCATAAGCTTCCACGTCGGCGAGATCGGCTCGGTTTACCGAACCTTCGGCTTCACGCAGGGTCGCGACATAGCTGGGCAGCGTGGCGACGTACTGCAGCACGCTCCTGCCGGCGCTGTAGTCGAACACTGGCGAGACCATGATCAGGCCCCTAACGCCTATGCCCTGCCGCATCTGCAACTGGTCGACGACCTTTGGCCCACGAATGCCGCCATAACTTTCACCCGCGATGTACTTCGGCGACAACAGCCGGTCATGCTTTTCGAGCCAGCGACGGATCACCAGCGCGAGCGCGTTGACGTCGCCCTCAACGGAATAGAGCCGCTTGCGCGCGTCATCGCCGGTCGCCACGAAACGGCTATAGCCGGTGCCGACAGGATCGAGAAACACCAGATCGGTGAAATCGAGCCACGTTTCCGCGTTTGGCCTCACCTCGGGAAATGTCGATGGCGTGACCTCGTCAGCATTGATCGGCAGCCGCCACGGTCCGGCATTGCCAAGCTGCAGCCATGCCGATGATGATCCTGGTCCGCCGTTGAAGAAGAATGTCACCGGGCGCGTGCCGAGATCAGCGCCCTCAAGCTGATAGGAAGTATAGACGATATCTGCCTGCGGCTCACCCTTATCATCGAACAGGCGGATGGAACCGACGGTCGCGACGAAAGAAAGCGTCCGCCCAGGCAGCTCAAGCGTGTGCCTGGTGCTTGAGTCCGGCGGCAGGCGATGCTGCTCGGTCAGTGACGACATACCCAGGTTTTGCCCGCCACCACCCTTCTGGCCGGCCGGTATTGTGACCTGGGCGGGCGACGGATTGTTGGCCCAAGCGCTCCCCATCGCCTCAGAGGCAAACAGGATCAGCGCAAGAGAGGTGAGACCCGGAGCGGTCAATTTCATCGCGTTTCCCCTGCCCGGCGCGGCCCTTGGTGCGCGAGGCGTATCTGTCAAAATGGCTCTAACGAGTAGCTCATGCGGCTGAACAACAAAGCTACCGGATCGAGTAGTCGTCACCATCGATCGAGACGCAAAACCCGTCATTCCACACACTTCCAAGACGTGCCCGTCACGGTTTCAGCAAAGCGCCCCAAGAGGGCGCATGGTCGTGCGTGTGGACTTTGCGCACAAAACGAGGCGGTGGCTGCGAGGCAAGTCGTGATCGACAACAGGCGGAGCAACTGCTTCGAGAGTAGTTCGAGAGCCAGGCCACATCAGTGAAGCGCATTGTCGATCTGTGTGCTCAAGAGCAATCGCAGTATCCGGCCCTTGGATGCCAATCAGCTCCCTGATTTACAAGTAGAATGTCGGCGCCGCGTCACGCCATCAGGGCAATGTGGCACGGCCGGCGACGATGCCAGACAAGCCTGCAGCGACCTAGACTACTGCATCTCGACCGGGTGAGCGGTCCGATGACTGGGCGCGGGAACTCTTCCACCGTGGCAGGCCAATGGGGATGAGCGGCACGGCTGATGAATAACGGTCGAGTTCTATATCGGACGCCGCCGAGCACCGGCCACATTGCCCGGCATCCATAGCGCAGTCGCATCGGCGTTTCACCGCCCTCGACTAACTCGGCGTGCATTTTGGACTGCCGCCATAAGCCGCCACCTCCGCCCAACAGTCGGCGGTCTCATAAATCCGCACACTCGCGCAATGGGGAATGCGATCAAAGAACCAACGGGCGATGATCTCGGCGGTTGGGTTCTCCAGTCCGTCGACATCGTTGAGCAGTCGGTGATCGACGAGCTTCAGCAGCGGCTCCAGCTCGGCATCCATCTCAGCGAAGTCCCTCACGAAGCCCCTCGCGTCCACCCCTCCGCGCATCACCACTTCCATACGGTAGTTGTGGCCGTGTAGGTTCTTACATTTGTGGCCATCGGGGAGATTGGGAAGGCGATGAGCTGATTCAAAACTATAGGTGCGGCCAATCAGCGTGATCACTCCATCATCGCCGTTCATTCCGTAAGTCCCTCGCGCCAACAACTTGCTCCGCAGAAAAGGGCCTGCTAACTCTTGCCGGCCCTTCCTTATCAGATTGACGGAGCAATGCCAGGCCGAGCAAGGCCGAGAGAGCAGAGCCGAGGCCCGGCAGTATCAGCGTGACCGCGTAACCTAATCTCGCCACGGCAAACCCACTCGCCGCGAAGCCGACCAACGCTGACGCCGACATTACCGAGGTCAGAAACGTGACATCTGTGCCCGCCTTGCCTGGTCGGGCGAGCCCGAGAAACCAGTTCGTGAATGTAACATGCTGAACAGCGAGTGCCGCGAACACGATGCCGACGCTCACAACGGCGCTCACGCGAACGCTGATGTAGCGATCAACCATCGCAAGCGCACCGAAACTTATCGCCATGACTGCGCAGCCCCAGATCAAGCCTCGCTGCGGTGCCATTCGACCGATGATGGCGCTGGTCAGCGGCGCTACCAGCGTATACGTCAATACGTTCGAAAGCGCCCCGATCCATCCAATGTCTGCCGCGGCGAAGCCGAGGTCAACAAGCCGTAACTGAACCGTCGCGAACGCCACAGCGATCCCGATAACCGCCGGCGCGATCAATGCGGCCGTCGTCCACAGGCCAGGGTAGCGAAAGATCGCGGAGATCGAGGGGCGCTGCGTCGAGCTCCATCGGTCGCTGCGTTGCAGCGGTTCAGAAATAGCGAATACCCAACCAGCGAAAACGGCTAGCAGCATCGCCAAACCCAACAAAGCTGGACGCCAACCGACCATCTCGATCAATTGGAGGCAGACGGCGCCGCCGATTACATGGCCGATGGCCCGGCCCCAACCCAGCAGCGCTGCGCCGAGCGGCCGTTCGCTGGAATCGAGAGCTTCGGCTATATAGCCCAAAGTTGCGATCCGCTGCGTGGCGGCAATGGTCGCAAGTACCAGGGAGACAAGAAAAAGCGACACAAAATCGGTCTTCGGGTTCAAGAATGCCATTGCTGCCAACACAATGGTACTGGCGACTTGGGTCAACAGGATCCACGAACGTCTCAGCCCGAGACGATTGAGGCTCCATCGATCCACCACCGGGGCCCAAAGGAAGTTAACGGTGAATGCAAAGAAAGCGGTGCCATACAGACCGACCAGTTCCAGGCTGGCACCGTTGCCCCGAAGGATCACGGGAATGGCTGAATAGATGAACGCGATCGCCAGATACTGCTGACTAGCCAACGCGACCATCCCAATGAGTGGCACGTAACGATTTGCCATCTGCCTATTCCTCCCGAAATCGATTTCGCACGTGCCTTAAGAGAACGGTTTGAAAAGACAGCGGCTAGCCGTTATCAGTTCGGCTCAGGCCATACTCAATGAATGCACACCGCGCCTGACCGTCATCTTGTTGAGCCCAGTTGCCTTCCCAGTAGATGGCGCTGTTGACGTCACATTGGCAAGCAAGGCTCCCTGGCGGACGCCGGTCGTAGCCATCGCCGACCCAGCGCCTCTCCAGGTCCGCAGGCAGGTCGACAGCTTCATCGCTGGTTAAAAATCCACAGTCCGAGGAGAAGCTGCACTTGCCCGTGGCGTTGACCTCTCCAAGGGTCGCGCTTGCCGGCAGCAGCGCCAGCGCAGCGACGACAGCTGTGCCTGCCCTCATCATCACGTCTTCACCACGCGTTCGTGCAATCGGGTAATGGCGTCGAGCGCCGACAGAATCGCTCCCTCCTGCCATGGCAGCTGCGAGGCGTGCTCGCCCGCCAGCGCGATGCGGCCGTCGATCTGGCACAGATTGCGGTAGTGCTGCGCGCGGGCGGCCTCGGTCCACTGGCCGGCGCAGCCGAGCGTGAACGGCACGCGATGCCAGGCCACCGCGACGCCGTGCTCGAATTCCTTCCTGTATTGCGGATGGATTGCGGCACCGAACTCGACCGCACTAGCGACCCGCTCGGCCGGCGGCATGGCGGTGAACTCGAACGAATTGGCGCCCCCATGCATGTAAGCGCCGAGCAGGATGCCGCGACCGCCACTGTTGAAGCCAGTATTCGGATAGGCGATCTGCTGGATCGGCAGGTCGGTGTAGCTGATGCCGCCATAGATCGCCTCGTCCTCTTCCCAGAAGCGGCGTTTGAACTGCAGGCCGATCTTCACGGAGGCGACGTAGGGCACGGAATCGATCGCACTCTTCATCGGCCGGCCGACATCGATCGGCAACTGGCTCAGGATCGACAGCGGAATGGTGCAGATGCACCAGTCGGCGGTCGCCTGCTGCACGACGGATGGACTGGTCGTGTCGACATAGCTCACGGTGACGCGGGAGCTGCTCTGCTGGATCTGCGTCACCTTGGCGTTAGTGCGGATCAGATCGCCGACCTCGCGTGCGAACGCCTTGCCGATCATGTCCATGCCGCCGACCGGCTGGAACATGGTGGTCTGGAAATCGTAGCGCGCAAAGCCTTGCAGATAACGCCATATCCGCGATCGTAACAGCTCCTGCAGCGAGACCGGATCGCTGGGCAATGGATCGGGCATCAAGCCGCCGCCGGGATCGCGGGCATAACCGCGGAACTCGGCGGAGACGAGGTTGGCGTTGTACTTGTAGTCGCGATCGAGCGCGCCCCAGTCGCGCAGCGCCTGCAGCAGGATCTCCTGATCTTCCGTGCTGACGAAGTCGTCGAGCCTGCCCTGCTGGCTGACTTTCGCCAGCAACTCCGCCACGCCGCCCTGGAAATCCGCCTTGATGCTGCGAAAGCGCTGCGGCTTGCCGCCGAATGCCCGCGTCGCGTGCAGAAAGGCATTGTGGTTGAGCTGGATGAAGGGTTCCAGCGTCACATTGAGCCGGCGGCAGTAATCGAGCAGCGCACGGTGGTGATAGGGAATCCGCCACGGGCCGGGATTGAGATAGAGCCCCTGCTCGAACTGACAGGCCTGTTTGAAACCGCCGAGCTCCGTAAAACTGTCACCGCCACGGATCGACCAGTTGCGACCGCCGGCGCGGCTGTTGAATTCGAGGATCTGGACCTTGTAGCCGGCCTTGCGCAGCTCCAGCGCCGCCGTCATCCCGGCAAGCCCCGCGCCGAGAATCAGCACCGAGGCGCCCTTCACATCGCCTGCGAGCTTCAGCGGCCCCTTGTAGGCGGATTCGGACGCGAAGCCGAGGCTCGTCATCGCGTGATACATCGCCGAACTGCCGGCAATGGTGCCAATCAGCGCCAGCAGATCACGCCGCCTGATTACAGATTCGTTCTGCACCCGCGCTCACCCAGCCGCTGACTTCGTTGGCGAAGGGAAACGGCTCCTGCGATCAGTTTCAAGAAAGTGCACGCGTTGCACTGCAGACTGGTGGCGCTGCCGCGGTGCGCCTGCGAGATCGTCTTCGATTATCTCCATCCCCATTGGTCCTGTACCGCGTCGATCGTCGTCGATGAAACAATCATAGCTATCCATCCGCAGCCCCTGAGGCGGGCAGGCCGATCCGCGGTCGCTTCAAATACAGGAAGCTGGTCAGTACACCTGTGTTGATGAACCGACGTCCGCTCACCTCTGGCGGCGATTCGCGAGCCATCGATTAGAGCTCGATGCGTCGAAGCCGCGGACGTTCGTTCCTCGAGGCGCTTGCCGGACATGTATAGCCGTTCGACGGAAAACGAAGCAGTTGATCACGCGACACGAGCCCTTGAGCGACTTCTTAAGTATTCGACTGAGTCTGTTGTACACCAGCAAGAGCGATGCCAACATTTCACGACATCGAAGGCGGAGAAGCGGACCACCCCAGATGTGCGGTAGGCCAGACGATGACTGATGTCCTCAGAGGTGTTGGCGCTCTTTCATTGGCGACTCTCAAGCTCAAGATCAGCAGTTTCTGGTTCTAGTCCCACGACCAAGCCACTCCGCCGACGATTGCGGACACAGCGAACCAGTGGAGCGCCGGGACTAACCGCGCTTGGCCATGGAGCGCAAATGCAGTTTTGAACGCCTGCAATCGGTTATTTTCGACGTCGCTTTTGGACCGGTGGTATTGAACCCGACATTGTTCGATGTCAGACGCACGGAGCTAATGACGCCGAAGACGGGCGATAATTAGCTCGATCTTGTCCATCATGTGCAACGATAGTCGCGTCGGCCGAACGCGGACCGTCGCAGTTGCCCTCTTGCATTGTACAGCTGAAGATTGCGGCATTGGCTCGCCCGCCTTCTTGGTCAGCCCACGGCCTCGGTCGCGCCGGCGACACCAGTCACGCAGCTTGTGTGCGTGAAGCCGTTTGTCGTAGCCATTTTCACGATGACGACCGTCGCGATCCAACCGTCCACTTTGCTGTGCTTTGGAACGCGCCTCCGTCTGATGTCGTTTGTACCGGTACCCCTGCGCTCCGGAGCCATCAGTCATGATCTCTGCTATCAACCATGCGGAATGGCTATGTCATTCGTTAAGCCAAATGGCATCCGCCAGACCTGGTGCGGCTCAGTTTAGCCCCGCTTGTGGCGACAATCCTGTTCCCACAAAACTGTCAAGCCCGAGACAGAAGAGATGAATCATGCAGGAGCTCCCGTGCCATATCACAACGAGCGGGGACTCGTCGACCGAGATGCTTTCGCGCATCGGGCGCGCATAAGCCTGCAAGCTTCCGCGCCCCGAAGCTCATCTGGTTGTATGAGCTCACCCCGGCTTGAGCGGCTCTTCGAGTCCTTGCCAGCGATAGATCGCAAATGACAGCGCCCAACTGACCAGGAAGATGCCGACCACCAGATAGCCGAAATTGGCGAAGCTCCCGTTGAGATCGTCCACCGCGCTCCAGAAAGTGCCTTCAAGCGCCAATTTGTTGGCGAGCAGGCCGAGTGCCTCAATGCCGCCGATCAGCAGCGCCACGACGACTGAGATGGCCGTAATGGTCAGATTGTACCAGATCTTGCGGATCGGATTGAGGAAAGCCCAGCCATACGCGCCGACCATCAAGACGCTGTCGGTCGTATCGACGAGCATCATGCCTGCGGTGAAGAGAGCCGGAAATATCATCACCGTACTGAAGTCCAGCCCTCCCGAAACCTGCCCGGCTGCGACGGTGAAAAGGCTGATTTCCGTCGCGGTATCGAATCCGAGGCCGAAAAACAGACCGATCGCGAACATCTGCCAGCTCGCCGTCACCATGCGAAACAGCGGGCGCAAGAGTCGGGACAGCAAGCCACGACCGGACAGAAGCAGATCGAACTCATGCTCTCGGACGTGTTCGCCACGCCGCGCACGCTGAAAGCTCCGCCAGACATCCCGTAGGATCACAAGGTTGATGGCGGCAATCGTCAGCAAGAAGAAGGCCGATGCACCGGTGCCGATGGTACTGCCAAGCGAAACTCCTGGAAACCGCTTTGCAGCGCGAGCGCTGCAGCTGCAATCGCGGCGACCGCCACTCCAACCGACAAGGAATGGCCAAAGGCGAAGAAAAGTCCGACCGCGAGGGGATGTCGGCCATCCTGCATCAGCTTGCGAACAACATTGTCGATGGTCGCGATATGATCAGCATCGACGACGTGCCGAAGGCCGAGCACATAGGCCAGCACTGCTGTCGCCAGCAGCGTCGGCCGCTCGGACAGCGCCACGATGGCCCAGGTCCAGGCGAAGCAATTGATGGCCAACAAGAAGGCATAGAGCGAGATGATTCGACTCCGCGAGGCAGCCGATGCGTCGTCTATGGCAAGCTTTGGATATGTGAACATGATCTTGCTTCGGCAGCGCATCTAAGCATGAGTTTGATCACGAACGTCCCTCTTTGCATAAGCGCCGCGCACGCCAAAGCCGGTCCGGCCAGGCTGAAGACGAACCGACGGATACAGCGTCCGATGATCATGCCCATTCGCGGCACGAGACAATTGCGCTGGTCGCAACGGCAGTGGAGTTGAGTGGCATTTCCTACTTCTCAGGGCTGGTCCCCCTTCGCGGTGCAGTTTTCGTGCCGCTCTGCTGGGCTAACGTGCTGGACCGCTTCGTGCGGCTTCTATCCTGCCGTCAGCTCGTTGTCGCGCGATTGCGCCGCCGCATTGACGTTGCAACCTCGATCTGAGCCGTAGTCGAGTTTAACGGGCCAACCAATGCCTCAGAGCACCCCGTCCGACGCATTTGCGCACGGCAACGGCTGGTAGCAGGTTTCCTGGCTGGAGTTCGCGGCTCTTGGCCACCTTCTCAGGATCGCGAATCCCAGTGGCACGAAATGGTCATCGCCTCGCCGCTTACAGTTGCGTCGGACAGCTCCGGCATGGGCCAGGCAGGACCCGCCGAACGCCCTTGAATAGCCTTTCGAACACTACCGATGACAAAGCGAAATGGCTTCAGAGGGCGTGTCAAGTAATCGTTGGCGAACTTCGTGCGACACCGCAGCTCAGGAAAAAGCGGTAACTTTGCTCCTCAACCTCGGATTGCGGACGAGATCGAAGGCGTCAAGACACTGCGGCTCTGTTGCTCAAGAACTCGGCGCGGCGCTCGCCGCTCGCGCAGACACACTGCGGTTGAAACACTCAGGCGACTGGAAGGCTGACTTCCTCTCTGTCCTTGGTCATGGCGTCATAGACCCGGACCTGGAGCATGGGACGGCGCTTCTTAAGCTCTTGCGCTCCTGCCCAGGCGCCGTCTCTTGTCGCGAATTCGGTTTTCAATTGACCGTCGACTTCGAGCACATAACCGGAAGCGGGCAATCGACGAGTGGATGCAACCATCTTAATCCTTTAGCATCGGCGAATCCGATCGATGCTCCCAGTTAACCCGAGTCGCCATCGCCAGACCAGTAGGCAGGTAAGCGGCATCCGCGAGGAAGAAGCGACAGGTTTATCGCCGCTCATCGCAGAGGAGTGCGCGCGCCATCACGGCGCCGACGACGGCTTCCGCTGCTTGCTCTGGGGCCTGCTCCATCGTCCTGAGATGAATTTCCGGCCTTATCGGCGCTTCGTAGGACGCATCGATGCCTGTGAAGTTCTTGATCTCACCGGCTTTAGCCTTTGAGTAGAGACCTTTTGGATCCCGCCTTGCGCATTCCTCGATTGGCGTATCGACAAAGACTTCGATGAACTCGTCCTTGCCAATCAGGCTGCGAACCATATCTCGCTCGGACCTGTAGGGGGAGATGAACGAGCAGATCACGATCAAGCCGCTGTCCAGCATCAACTTGGCAACGTGTCCGACGCGCCGAATGTTCTCCTCCCGCTCAGCCTTCGAGAAGCCTAGGTCCGCGTTCAATCCGTTCCGGAGGTCGTCACCATCTAGCAGCATGGCATGTCGCGACATTGCGAGCAGCTTCTGATCAACCATGTTGGCGATCGTCGACTTTCCCGCGCCAGACAGACCGGTGAACCAGACGACGCAAGGCTTCTGATCCTTGAGCGCGGCGCGCTCACTCCTGCCCACCGAAAGCGCCTGCCAGGGAACATTGGTGGCCCGCCGCAGCGGAAACGCAATCATACCGGCGCCAACCGTACGATTGGTATAACGATCAATGACGATAAACGATCCGGTTTTCCGATTGACGTCGTAAGGATCGAATGCGGCGGGCAGTGCGGTCGCAACATTGCAGAACGCGATCTCATTGAGAGAAAGCGTCTCGGCAGCCAGGTGCTCACATGTATTGACATCGATCCGATGCCTGATCGTGGTAATGCTGCCGGCGACCGTCTGCGAGCCAATCCGCAGGATGTAATTTCGTCCGGGAGCGAGCGGCTCGTTGTCCATCCAGATCAGATAAGCAGCGAATTGGTCGGCGACGCAGGGGCGTTCGGTTGGCCGCGACAGAAGATCGCCACGGCCGATATCGATCTCGTCTTCCAGCGTAATGGTGACGGCATCGCCGGCTTCGGCGTCGACAAGGTCGCCGTCCCGGGTCACGATCCGCTTGATGCGGGTGGTCCGTCCGGACGCGGCGACAACGATCTCGTCGCCTGCCGAGATCGTGCCGGAAGCCACCGATCCGGCGTAGCCGCGAAAATCCGTGTCGGGCCGGTTCACCCATTGGACCGGAAAGCGGAAGGCCTGGCTTGCAGTGTCGGACTGGATATCGATGCTCTCCAAATGCTCCATCAGACATGGACCATGATACCACTTGGTATGAGCGGACCGGTCAACGACGTTGTCGCCGTGGCGGGCAGAGATCGGGATCGGAACAATCGAGCTAAAGCCAAGGCCGGCGGCAAAGGCCAGATAGCTGGTGACGATCCGATCGAAAGCAACCTTGCTGTATGCGACAAGGTCGATCTTGTTCACTGCCAGCACGACGTGGCGAATGCCAAGTAGCGAACAGATGAAGGAGTGGCGGCGGGTCTGAACCAACACGCCCTTGCGGGCATCGATCAGGATGATTGCGAGCTGCGCATTCGAGGCGCCGGTTGCCATGTTGCGGGTGTATTGCTCGTGACCGGGAGTGTCAGCCACCATGAAAGAGCGCCGCGGCGTCGTGAAGAAGCGATAGGCGACGTCGATCGTGATGCCCTGCTCCCGTTCAGCCTCGAGCCCGTCCACGAGCAGCGCGAAGTTGATGTCGGCGCCGCCGTGCCTGATGCTGTCGCGTTTCACCGCCGTGAGCTGATCTTGGTAGATCATCTTGCTGTCGTGCAGCAACCGGCCGATCAGGGTCGATTTTCCGTCGTCCACCGAGCCGCATGTTATGAATCGCAGCTGGTCCCTTGCACTAGGGTGGACAGGTTTCGACATTGCTATGGAAGTCATCAGAAGTAACCTTCCCGCTTCTTCTTCTCCATCGAAGCGGCTTCATCCGTATCAATCAGGCGTCCCTGACGCTCCGACACCGTCGCTGTCTGCATTTCTACGACCACGTCCTCGATCGTCGTCGCATCGGATTCAATGGCTCCGCTCAAAGGATAACATCCCAGCGTACGAAAGCGGATCATGCGCATTTGCGGCGTCTCATCGCAGTTGAGTGGCAATCGCCTGTCGTCGACCATGATCGTCGCGCCATTTCGGCACACCGTCGGTCTTTGCTTTGCGAAGTAGAGCGGGACGACCGGGATTTTTTCGAGCATGATATATTCCCAGACGTCCAGCTCGGTCCAGTTTGACATCGCAAACACGCGCATGCTTTCGCCCTGGCGTATCCGCGTGTTGAACAAGCTCCAGAGCTCCGGCCGCTGGTTGCGGGGGTCCCATACGTGTCCGGCCGAACGGAAGGACAGTATCCGTTCCTTGGCGCGGCTCTTTTCCTCGTCACGCCTGGCTCCGCCAAGAGCGGCATCAAATCCGTAAAGCTCGAGCGCCTGCTTCAGAGCGTCGGTCTTCATCACCTGGGTATGAAGCGCCGAGCCGGAGTCGATCGGATTGATCCCGCGCGCAATGCCCTCCTCATTCACATGGACGATCAGCTCGACGCCGAGCCGCTTGGCCGTCGCGTCCCGGAAGCTGATCATCTCGCGGAACTTCCAAGTCGTGTCGACGTGAAGCAGGGGGAAAGGCAATTTTGCCGGATAGAACGCCTTGATCGCAATGTGCAGCAGCACGCTCGAGTCTTTTCCGATCGAGTAAAGCATGACCGGCCTTTTGAACTCGGCGGCCACCTCACGCATGATTTCGATCGATTCAGCTTCAAGACGGCGCAGATGTTTTGGCAGCATATATGTTCTTTCGATGCAGGATCTCGGTTCTGCAGCGCCGGCCCAGAGGAGGAATGTCGGGTGCGAGCGAGCTCGCCGGTGCGTGTGGCTATCCAGCTATCAAGTGGCCGGTTGGGCGGCAGACTGACTGAGACACCCCGGGGCATGTCGCATTCCACCGTCGTACCGCCGGCGCCGGCCTCACACGTTATTGGCGCAGATCAGCTCGTTGGGCGGAGGAATCCTGGCTAAATCAGCCAGCGTGTTTTGATCGCAAGCATCCAGATCACCCTAAGCCATATTGATGATCTGCTCAAGCCGCGCGACCTCGCCACGCAAGATCTCGATAGCCGCATCACGAGTCCGAATAGCATCCAGCCCTGCAGCTCGATCAGCTTCTGACGCCAACAGTGCCTGCTGCAGCTGCGCTTTCATTGGATCGGCCAGCCGCAGATTTTCCGCAACGCTGGCAGGGGACAGATCTTGCGCCTGCACCACGGACATGTCGCACGTGGAACGAAAGTTCTCTGGAAGCTGCGGAGTGTGGACTTGCTCGGATTGTGATGGCCCGGACGATGCTCCGGCCTTGCCAGTTCGCAAATCCCACCAGGTTCGGAATGTGTGTCGATAGAGTTCAGTTAGCTGAGGCCCCCTATCCACAACTCCGGCTTGCTGTGCATGCAGCAGTTCCGCCTCATATCCGAGTTCTTTCAAAAGCTCGGTGCCGACCAGATCGGTCACGGTTTGCATTTCTTCGATGCTTAGTTGGGATTGCCATGTCTTGACAGAGCTTTGATCGACCGCGTTTCGTTCTAGGATCTTTCGATCCCCAAAGCTGCTGGATCGAAGATAATCTACTTGTCCCATGCTCGCCGATGCGGCCGCCGCGGGATCACAGCCGAGCCCGCTTAGCAGGCGCCTAATCTCTTCGTCTGGTTGCGTCACGAGCAGCTCATATCGCACCAGCTGTGTGCGCGGGCGGGTGCGGTGCGCGGCGAGCCTCGGAAGGCCCAGAACCAAATCGGCAAATGAAGATATTAAGCCATCGGGCAGACGAAGCATGAGATCGGCGAGACTAGATACGCTGACCGAGTAGGAGCTTTCGGCTCGAAGCGGGATGCCCCACGTGGATTTCAGTGAAGCCGCGATGGCATAAGGATTGCGCATCAAAAGGATGTGCGGCGCTTCTGGATAGACACGTTCAAGGAATTCGAGCGCCGCCCAATAGCGTGGTGTTTTGTCTATAATGAGCCGCTTGCCCGCTGCTGCCAGATACTGACCGTATGCTGCATCGGCAAAACGGCTGGCAGTCGTCCGATCGATGCGCCCCAGGAATTCGGAGGTTGCGCTCTCAATCAGCAAAGATCCTGCCGGGTGGCGTTGATCCACCCTTCCGAAGGCTTCAAGTGCCAACATCAACCAGGGTTCAGGCGGGGCCATGATCTCTGGATGGCTTTGGAGCAGGTGTGCCAGGAGTGTTGTCCCGGCTCGTGGAAGTCCGAGGAGAAAGCAGACCACAGGCGAACCGCCAGAAGCACAACTCATAATTCAGGCCCCATACTTGAAAAGCGAACCGCGTTCGATTGAGCGAAATAAAGCCGGCCGTGGCCTCAGTTGAGGCGACCGCTTGCAAACCAAGCTTACTGCTACAAGGATTTCGCCTTGCCGCTCATGATTTGAAAGCCGTTAAGTTCAATCGATTGGGCGGGATCGCTAGCGTTTGACAGCTGCGATCGCTCCCGATTGCTCGACAGTAGAGACCAAGTCAAGAACCAGGCAACTGCACGAAGATTTGCTGCGTATATGAGAAGGATGGAATGAACTATACGGAAGTTTACCGGGTAGCGACCGCGGCGCATGGGACGATACGAAATACAGTCGGCGCGATGCTGTTTGCCAGGCCGTTGAAAACATAAATGCGACATACACCTCGCTGATGCTCGGCGTACACCGGAGAAGTTCGCCAAATAGAGCGGACAGGCCGGCGAGCGGGACAAAGAACGAAAACGTCTCAAATGGCAGGTCGGATCAAACCTTTTCAGCGCGCGATAATGGTCCCGGCGCAACTGCCTGCCGCTGCTCGGCCAACACAATGAGCGTTTTGTACGTCTACCCGCCTGCCCGTGGCAAGTCCCACATCCGTCCGAACTGTACCAATTATCTGACTTGCTTGTTCTCGCGGCGTTGTCCCGATTTCTAATCCGCGCTATTGGAAGTCTGTAAAGGATGGAACCCTGACCCACGATGCCGCCGGATTTACCTGGTCCAGCAACCGCGCCTTATCGTATCTCCACTGACGGACAGGAGATATTCCGGCCGTTCATGTGGGAGATCAGATCGATCACTGCCTGTCTCGAAGAACTCGCCAAATTCCGTGCCAATGTGCTTGGCATCACTGGGCCACAGTGGATGATCCTGATGGCAGTGGTCTATCTGGGCAAAGAAAAGGGCGTGCCCGTCAACCTGGTGTCACGCTTGATGCATGTCGATCCTTCCTTCGTCACGACCCACTCAAAAATCTTGGAGAAAAAGGGTTTCCTGCGGCGCAAACCCTCCACAGCCGATGCGCGAGTAGTCCAGATGTCGCTGACCGCCAAAACGCGCAAGCATCTCGCGAGTTTGACACCTCGACAGGAAGCGCAGGATGTGCTGGTTTTTGACGAATTCGGCCTCGACGGATCAAGCGAGTTCATTACCAGTCTGGCCGCAGTGAGGCATCGCTTGGAGAAGGCCCGCTCTGGCATCCAGAAGACCAAAACGAGCGATCGTCAGAAATGAAGCTGGCTAACCATCCGACTCTGCCGGTCTTCGAATATTTCTTGAGGCGTCGCGGTCGAAGGTGGTTATGGTCCCTTTACACCGCAGAAGGCGCGCAGGTGATGACGGGTTCAGGACCTAACCGCTCCACGGCCATCTATCAAGCCAACAGAGCACTTTTTCAATTGCTGCTGAGCGCGCCTTATCGCTTGGGAGCTCGAGCTCACCAACAGGCTCGGCGGCCTCCGCCTACGCCAAAGGTTTAGGCTGGCATGAACTTCGAGGAATGTCCTTTCGTAAGATGTTTTCCATGTGGTTCGTGCGATAAGCGCATGTGGTACCCAGCAGGACCAAGGCAGCATCGCCGAAACTGAAGAGGCTGCTGGCCGGAGGATGCTGGATTCAGCCTTCTTCCGAAGTTCCTCTAACGCTAATCAGCTTCTCAAAAGCTAACGCTCCCAGCACTGGGCGAAGTTTTGTTCGTGTCCAGGCCGACAAGTCATTCGCGGAGCAAAGCCTTTAGCGGCTTCTAAGCTGCTTACAACCAGCTGAGCTTGGCTGCGCAGACTTGCGGACAGGCCTGGGGTTTGGCTGGAGAGCGGCATGGATGGTTCGCACTCCTGGCAAATGCACAAGAATGGGTGCCAGGATTTCCTCGCGAGATCTCGGCGAGCCAAGAGGGTGACGATGCGCGCCTGCAGGCAAGCTTTGAGCATCAGCTGCACCGGTTGCAACCTGGCTCACGCGAGGACGGCGGTGGAGAGATCCAGCTAAGCGAACTCGCCCCTTTACGGGCGATACCGCCTTACCCCAACGCGCAGGATAACCTGGGCAGTGGCACGCGCTACACCTTGGAGCGGGCGGCGCACGAACCGACCACAGCGCGATCCGCCGCATTCTTCTAATCTTTAACGGGGAACGAGCGATCATCGAAACAATTTCCAGCCCGGAAACATTCGAAGCAGGTCCTCGTAAGATCGTCTCGTCATTCTCGATCATACCGGGCAAAGCGGCCTTCGGTCGTACATCCTTTAACCTCAAAGATGACGAAGCGCTGGAGCCCGTTCCACGAAAATGACAGACCAAGCGCGTGAAAAGCTCTTTCCACAGCAATTGGCAGGCCAATCTGGAAAACAATTTCAACGGCCGTAAAGGGCGGCCTGCGAGCCGCCCTACTGTGCCGGCTACCAGCGCTGCTAAGTAAGCTACCGCTGATGTCCGAGTCCTATTCCGAGATTTAACGCCTTCTGGCGCAGCGCACCGACGCTGCGTTTGGTCATTTTTGCAATCTTTATGACGGGGGTCCGAGCCTTCGAATGGACTTTGAGCTCTTTAATATCTGCCTTGGTCCACTCGCGCCGCTTAACGCGTTTCTTGGTTGCTTTTTTCACAATGAATGCTCCTTTTGAGAGGAGCGGCTTGTAACATAGATTTTTCGGAGCGACGACCGTAAAAATGAGGCAATCATAGGAACTCGCGTCACCATATGTGTTCAGGGACAAGGTGCCTCGACCATTGTAAACTCGTACAGATGCCGTCTTGAGAGGACTTCGCCTGTTCGAAGCTAAGCGCGCAGACTAACATGTTGCTGGAAGGAAGTGCGCAAGCAGGGTGTGGTAAGCCTGAACAAACTCGGAATCGGGCATGTTCGTGATTTGTATTAAGCGTGGAGGCATCAACGATCGAGGACTATGAGACATCGTAACAGTCTCTAACACGGTCGCCCTAGCACGCTTGGCGCGCTGCACTGTCTAGACGGCCTGGGCCTCCCTTGCGCTGGCGAGAACACCAAATCGAATCTCCTCTTCGTAGCCGTCGCCCGGTTTCGGCTCCAGGCTGGAGGGACAAGCCTGTTCTTATGAACAGCCAGGTTTCACCTCTGTTGACGCGGGCCGAGAACGGCGAACGCTGTGATTTAGCGCCCTGCGATGACCTCTCATAGGGAGGCTGTGAAGATGAGCGGCCAGCGTTTCAGCTTTTATGGCGCGATCTTCCTCCAATTTTCTTTTGATGTGATGTATGCATATTTGGCGAGAAAGACGAAGTCGATGCTTGATAGTCCGCGATCGGAGCTGTTGCGCCGCGACAAATGCGGCCGCCTTATTGGGCACCAAGTCAATTGCGCGATTAGATGGCTTAGCCTCACCGATCCAAAGCGGACCGGCCTTATCGATCGAGCTTTTTTCTCGCCGCGAGGCCGGGCTCAAGCTTGCCGGATAATGCGACGTCGTCACCCGATCGATTGGTAGACAGAATTGGGATGACTAATGAGGCTGCAGCTGCGGGCGCCTTTTGTTGCGTCCGCGAAAGCGACAGCCTCTGCGGCCACCGACTTGCAGGTATCGCGGTGTCTCGGTAGCCCGACGTGCTGCCGAGCATTTGTTGCTGATCATGGCGCATTGCCCTGATCAACAAGTTGTCGCTGCCTGTCTTTGCGACCGCGTGTCTCGCAGTTGCGCCGCGGACCACCGGCCGAGCTGGCACTATCCCGCACAGCGCCGACCACCACTTCCGCAATCACGCTGGCCCATCTGCACTATTTGGACCGGCGCTTCGTCGGGCTCGTCATCGGCGAGGGCGCGCCAGGCCGCGCCATCGAGATCGTCATACTGACCACTGTTCAGCGACCACACAAAGCCGAGCAGGCCAACGAAGCCCAGTGCAAGAGCAAGTGGAACCAGATAGAGCAGGACCTCCATCAGATTGCTTCGCTCCTTCGCGCCCGCAGCGCATTGAGCATGACCAGCACGGACGAACCTGACATCGCCGCGGCGGCAATCAGCGGCGTCACCAGGCCGGCGATCGCGACCGGCACCGCCAGGACATTGTAGACGACAGCGAGCCAAAGGTTTTGCCGCATCAGCCGCTGCGCCTTGCGCGAGGTCATAACCGCCGTCATCACGGGCCGAAGACGCTCACCGAGAAAGACCGCATCAGCGACCGCCTGGCTCATATGAGTGGCCGTAACAGGCGACATCGAGGCATGAGCCGTTGCGAGCGCGGGCGCGTCGTTCAAGCCATCGCCGACCATCAACACCTTGTATCCCTCGCCCGTCAGGCTTTCGACCCGGGCGACCTTATCTGTCGGCGAGACGCCGGCACGCCAATTTCGAATGCCGAGCGTCGCGGCCGTGCGCCGAACTGCTGGCTCGCGATCTCCCGACACGATCTCTACCGTGACCCCAAGGCTCGCGAGGCCCGCGACGACCTCGGGCGCGTCTGGCCGCATGCGTTGGCGGACGGCGAAGACGTGCTTGCTGTCGCCGTGGCTAAAGGCGACGATAGAAGCCTCTGGATCACGGCAAAGAGTCTCATCAGCCAGGCTTTCAGCGCCGCAGAAAGACGGGCGGCCGAGCCGGATCTCCGAGCCTTGATAGTAACCCCTGACGCCCTGCCCCGGCTCCTCTTCGATATCGGCCAGCGGCTCGCTTGCGCCGGCAGCTCGCGCCAGGGCAGCGGCGACAGGATGGCGGCTCGATAATGCAAGCCGGCCGGCCAATTTGACGATATCGTCGGGAATGCCGGCGAGATTGGCGACATCGAGCTCCGGCAACGTCAGCGTTCCGGTCTTGTCGAAGACCACCCGGTTCACCTCGGCCATGCGCTCGATCGCATCCCCGGCGTTGAGCAGCACGCCGGACCGGAACAGCACGCCGGCCGCCACGGTCTGCACCGCCGGTATAGCCAGACCCAGCGCGCAAGGGCAGGTGATGATCAAGACCGCGATCGCCGTGACGATCGCATCATGGAAGGTTGCGCCAGAGGCAAGCCAGCCCAGCATCGTCACGAAGGCGGTTGCGTGAACAATCGGTGCATAGAGTCGCGACGCCCGCTCGGCCAGGCGCAGATAGCGCGAGCGCGCCTGCAGGGCATGATCAAGTAGCCGAGAAATCTCGGCGAGCATCGTGTCCTCCGAGGCCGCCACCGCGCGGACGCGCAAGGTACCCGATCGCACCAATGTACCGGCGAATACTGCGCTGCCGGGCGCCACGAGCGCGGGCAAGGTCTCACCCGTAATGAGGCTTTGATCGACCTCGGAGCGGCCCTCGATCACTTCGCCATCGACGGTACAGCATTCGCCCGGTCGCACCAGCACGACGTCCCCCGGTTTGATCGTTGATGCCGGAACGGTCCTGATCTCAGTCGGGCTTATGAACTTCGCGGCGGTCTCCGCCTTGAGCGCGGCAAGATTGCCAGCAAAGGCGCGGGTGCGCCGTCTCATGTTCTGGTCGAGATAGCGGCCTGCGAGTAGGAAGGCGATCAACATGATCGCCGCGTCAAAATATGCATGTTCGGCATGAGCGATGGTCTCGATCAGCGAAGTCGCCAACGCGAGCAAGATGCCGATGCTGATCGGCACGTCCATATTGGCCCGGCGAGCCCGTAGCGCGCTAAAAGCTGAGGAGAGGAACGGCTGCGCCGAATAAGCCGCGGCCGGCAGCACGATCAGCGCGGAGAGCCAGTGAAAGAAGTCGCGCTGCTCCGGCAGCATGTCTGAGACATTGCCGGACCATACCGGAATCGAGAGCATCATAACGTTCATCGCGGCAAATGCAGCCACAGCCAGCCGCCGCAGCAAGTCCCGCGCCCGCTCCGATTCCAGTGTCTCCGCATTGTCCCGCTGAAAGGGATACGCCCGATAGCCCAGTTCAGCGAGCCGCTTGATGAATAGCGCTGGATCAAGCGCGCCTGCTTTCCATTCCAGCGCGAGCCGGTTATCGGTGAGATTCACGCGCGCCGAGGTCACGTCCGGAATGCTCGATAGATTGCGCTCGATCTTGCCCATGCAGCCCGCGCAATTCATCCCTTCCACCGCAAGGTCGAGTTGGACGAAGCCCGTGCCTGTCCTCTTCAAATAGTGCGAAAAGTCGATGTCCGCCTGCATGCTCATGTGCCCTCAGTCCAATACGATGCGGTTTTTCGACAGAAACATGCGGCGACCGTCAGCGCCGCCTTCGATCACGAGATCCCACTGCCCGATAGCGACCCCCTCGGCGTCTCCTCGGTAGGTTCCAGCACTGCCTTCCGCCACATTGATCTGGCGATCGGCGCGGCGGTTCACCGGTCGCTCGAGCCGGGCCATGAAATTCATTCCTACGAGAGGCGCGCCTGCGCGGTCGCGCGCCTCGATCGCAAGCACCGCCCGGTCATCGGACTGCCGTTGGACATGTACCTGCACCTGCCAGCTTCGCTCGTTCTGCTCCCGCGCCGCCAGGATCTCACGCTGATAGGCGAGGCCCGCGCTGTAGGCGCTGTCAACCTCCGTTCCCGGTAGCGTCGTGATGGCAAGGCGCATCATGATCAAATTGGCGCCAATCACCACCGAGAAGAAAGCGAGCATGGCGATCAGGACAAAGCGTCCGGTGATGGGCCGCGCGACTGGAATTGATGCGGTCATTGGCAAGATCTCGTCAGTAATTCCTAGGGGAAGACGAAGTGATCCGTTGTGGAGGCGACCTCACCGAGGCCAATGTCGGTGACCCGAAATGTCACCGGCATCGACCGTTCCGACGTGTCGTCGGCCGGAGCGGTCACCAATAAGCGCAGTTCTGTCGTGGTATCGCGAGCCAAGATAATCATCGGTCGTTCCACGGTCACAGAATCTACGCCGACGACGTGGACGGACGTTTGGGGCGGCCCATCGATGTCGATCGCGATGACGCGGTCGAAAGCGCGCTTGTTAAGCAAGCGTACCGTGTAGCCGTTGCGAATCGAACCATCGCTGAGCCTGACCGCCATCGGATTACGATCGTGCAGCACGTTGACGTCGAGCAGTGTTCTGGACCACAACCCATAAAGTATCATCGCACAGACGACCGAGATCAAAGACGCATATACGATCGTCCGTGGACGTACCGGCTTGAAGACCTCCGACTTGCCTTCCATGCGGCGCCTAATATTGATGTCGTTGTCGTAACCAATCAGGCGATTTTTGCGCCCGATCTTCTTCATGACGGCATCGCAGGCGTCGATGCACAGCCCGCACTGGATGCAGCCGAGCTGGGCGCCGTTGCGAATATCGACGCCCGTCGGACAGACCGCCGCGCATTGATTGCAGTCGATGCAGTCTCCGATCTTTTCGCCGCGCGCGCGCAGATCGAATGACTTCTTCAATGAGCAGCGCAGTTCGCCGCGATCGTATTTGTAGGTGACATTGAGCGCCCACTCGTCGGTGAGCGCGGCCTGGATGCGCGGCCAGGGGCACATATACACGCAGACCTGTTCGCGCATGTAGCCGGCCAACAGGTACGTCGTAACGGTCAGGATCCCGATCCAGACATAGGCGATCGCGGGCGCCTGGAATGTCGCCAGATCGCGCACCAATGTATGCGCGTCGGCGAAGTAGAGCACCCAGGCACCACCGGTCCACCAAGCGATCATCAACCAGACCGCGTGCTTTAGCACGCGCTCGGCCGCGCGCTGCGCTGTCATCGGGCGTGCGGCGGCCCTCAGCCGGTCGCGACGGTCGCCCTCGATCCAACGCTCTACCGCATAGAACAGATCGGTCCATGCCGTTTGCGGACAGAGATAGCCGCACCAAATACGTCCGCCCAGCGCGTTCATCAAGAATAGTGCCAGCGCCGCAAGCACGAGCAGCCCGGTGAAGTAATAAAGCTCCTGCGGCCACAGCTCGATGAAGAAAAAGTAGAACCGTCGGTTCGGGAAATCGAGCAATACCGCCTGGTCGGGAGCGCCTAAGCCACGATGCCAACGAACGAATGGCAGCAAATAGTAGATCCCGAGACAGACCACCATCAGCCGCCATTTGATGGTGCGGAAAGTGCCGCAGACGCTCTGCGGATGGACCTTCTTATGAGCTGTATAGAGAGGCCCCTCTTCGCCGATCGGCGGGTCGTCGCGCGAACCAGTCTTGTTCAGGGCTAGCTTCATGGCCGACCTTACATCTGGCACGGGCGACTGACGGAGCCTCGTCGATGGGCCGGTGACTTCTCGGCTCATCTCACCTACTGTCCACCACCGAGCGAGTGCACATAGACCGCAAGTGCCTTGATCGTGATGGGATCGAACCGCCCGCTCCAGGCCGGCATGATGCCCGCGCGGCCATAGCTGATCGTCTCGATCAGAGTCTCCTCGTTCGAGCCGTACAACCAAATGTGGTCCGTCAGATTCGGCGCGCCGAGCTCCTGGTTACCTTTGGCGTTCTCGCCATGGCAGGCTGCACAATTCTCAGCAAAGATCCTTGTGCCGGCCGCGGCATCGAAATTGGCGACTGTTGACAGGCCGGACAGCGATCGCACGTAATTCGCTACTGTGGCGATCTCATCTTTCCTGAGGATGCCGTCGCGGCCGAAGGCCAGCATTTGCCCCTCATGGGCCTGGGCATGCCCGGACCGTGCGCCGAACTGGATGGTCTGCTGGATCTGATCGAGCGATCCGCCCCACAGCCAGTCATCGTCGTTGAGATTGGGATAACCCTTGGCACCTGCGCCGCCGCTGCCATGGCATGGCGCGCAATTGTCTGCGAACACCGTCTTGCCCCGGGCACGGGCCAGCGCCAGCAGAGCCGGATCCGTCTCGATCTCCGTCAGAGACGCTTTGCCGAGAACCGCCATTTTCTCGCCCCGCAGTTGCTCGAGCCCGGCAAGATCGCTGACGACACTCGCGCGGGTCGAATAATGAAATACGCCGGTCGTGTAGCTTGAGAGGAGCGGCCAGGCCGGATAGACGACCCAATAGGCGATCGCCCAAAGGATGGTGGCGTAGAAGGTCGAGATCCACCAGCGCGGCAGCGGCGTGTTGAGCTCCTTTATGCCATCCCATTCGTGTCCCGTCGTGGAGCGGCCGGAGATCCGATCGAAGTCGTTGCGGTCAGTCATGGTCTGTCAATCCCGGCACAGCGGCATGCGCGCCGCAGAATCAAAACGCCGCTTGTTGCCGGGCCACAGCGCATAAACAACAACGGCCATGAAGATGCCGACGAACAACGGCGTCCAGAGGGTCACGACGAAGCTTGACGCCAGGTTCTCGATGGAAATGACGGCTTTCATCACAAGATCCTTCAGCGCAGATTGGCTTTTTCGTCGTAGAGCTTGAAATCGATCAGCGTACCGAGCATCTGCAGATAGGCGATGAGCGCATCGAGTTCGGTCGGATTGCCAACGCTTCCGTCGAAATTGCGCACAGCTGCCTTCGGATAGCGTTTCTGGAACGAGGCGAGGTCTGCGCTGTCAGGATCGAGCTGGGTCTTCAAGTCAGTGACGGCGTTCTTGATTTGATCTTCGGTATAGGGGACACCGACCGCCCGGTTGGTCCGCAGATGTGCGGCCATGTCCGTCAGGTCGAGCTCGGTGTGCGCCAGCGTCGGGTATCCGGGCATCACCGACCGCGGCACGATGGCCCGCGGATTAGTCAGATGCGTGACGTGCCATTCATCGGAATATTTCGCGCCGACGCGTGCGAGGTCCGGGCCGGTGCGCTTCGAGCCCCATTGAAACGGGTGATCATACATGCTCTCGGCGGCCAGCGAGTAATGTCCGTAGCGCTCGACCTCGTCACGCAGTGGCCGGATCATCTGCGAGTGACACAGGTAGCAGCCTTCGCGTACGTAGATGTTGCGGCCGGCGAGCTCAAGCGGGGTATATGGTCGTACGCCATCCACGGCCTCGATCGTACTTTTGAGGTAGAACAGCGGCGTGATCTCGACCAGCCCACCGATCGCGATCACGGCAAGGATGCCTGCGATCAGGATGATCGAGTTCTTCTCAAAGATCTTGTGTCGGTTCCAAAGAGACATGCGATGACCTATTCCGCGACTTGGAGCGCTCCAGTGTCCTGGATTTGATCGGTTTGCTTTGCGTTCACGGTCATCCAGAGATTGGCGGCCATGATCAGCGCACCAATCAGGAACATTGCGCCCCCCGCGGCGCGGATGATGTAGAAGGGATGCATAGCCTCGACCGACTCGATGAACGAGTATTCGAGGAAACCTAGCGAGGTATAGGCGCGCCACATCAGGCCCTGCAGGACACCAGACACCCACATCGCCGAGATGTAGAGCACGATCCCGATCGAGGCGATCCAGAAGTGCCAGTTGACGAGCTTGAGGCTGTACAGCTCGCGATTCCAAAGCCAGGGAATCAGGCAATAGAGCGCACCGAACGATACAAAGCCGACCCAACCCAGCGCGCCGGAATGCACGTGGCCGACGGTCCAGTCGGTGTAATGGCTGAGCGAGTTGACCACCTTGATTGCCATGGTGGGGCCCTCAAACGTCGACATGCCATAGAAGGCAACCGAGACCACGAGCATGCGGAGCACAGGGTCCGTGCGCAGCTTGTCCCAGGCACCAGAGAGTGTCATCAGGCCGTTGATCATGCCGCCCCATGAGGGCATCCACAGCATGATCGAGAACGTCATGCCCAGGGTCTGCGTCCAATCCGGCAGCGCGGTGTAATGTAGATGGTGAGGGCCGGCCCAGATGTAGAGGAAGATCAGCGCCCAGAAGTGGATGATCGAGAGGCGGTAGGAATAGACCGGGCGCTCGGCTCTCTTCGGAATGAAGTAGTACATGATGGCCAGAAAGCCGGCGGTCAGGAAGAAACCGACCGCGTTGTGGCCGTACCACCACTGAAACATGGCGTCCTGCACACCGCCCCAGGCGATGTAGGATTTCGAACCGAACACGGAGACCGGTAATGCGGGATTGTTGCCGAGGTGGAGCACCGCAATGGTGACGATAAAAGCGAGATAGAACCAGTTGGCGACGAAAATGTGCGGCTCTTTCCTTTTCACCAATGTCGCCAGGAAGACGATGAGATAAGTGACCCAGACGATGGTGAGCCAGAGATCGGCGTACCATTCGGGCTCGGCGTATTCCTTTGACTGGGTGGCACCGAACAGATAGCCGGTGCCCGCGATCAGGATGAAAAAATTATAGCCAACTACCACGAACCACGGCGCGAGATCGCCGGCGAGGCGCGTGCGGCAGGTCTTCTGCACGACGTAGAAGGAGGTTGCGATGAGCACGTTTCCGCCGAACGCAAAGATCACGGCCGACGTATGCAGCGGGCGGAGTCGGCCGAAGCTTGTCCAAGGTAGATCGAAATTCAGTGCGGGCCAGGCAAGTTGCGAGGCGATAAAAACGCCGACCGAGAAGCCTGCGATACCCCAGAACATCGCCATCACTGAGGCGAATTTGATCGGAGCGAGATTGTAATTCGGCCGGCCTTTGATCTGCGCCGGTGGCAAATGCGCCGGGCGTTCATAGTACCGATTGAGGATGACGGCTGCGGCCGCCAGACTTGCGGCGGACGAGATCAATGCGTGGAAGGTAAACGCAGGATCGCGCCCCATCGCCCCCGCGAAAAAGCAAACGTAGGCAGAAACAGCGAATACCGAGAACAGGCCTGCTTCACCCATGGTCATGGATTTCGATGCGAGGGATGGGCTTGTCATGTCTTGGCCTTCTTTGAAAGCGGGCTTGCCAGGAGATTACATTTTCCGGGGACGGGGCGATCGAGCGCGATCAATCGTCAAAACAGCGCGGAGCGCTGCCGATCTCACGCGCGAGCGCGCGCAGAGTATGTTCGTTGGGGCAGCCTTTGAGGGGATTTACAGACTTATACCGCTCGAGGTCGGCGGCGCAGCGGATCTTGGTCTGACAAAGGCCGCATACCCGCTGCAAATCGCGCAACACGTCTCCATGGCGGGAGGCTAGCGCATTCTCGGAAAAGCCGGCAAGTGTGAGGCGCTTGCTTAAGAGTTCAGGATAGCCCGGACTTTGCGCCATCTTTCGAAAGTCGGACGTGGACAGATTAAGTTCACGTGCGATCGCGTCGATGTCCTGCGCGCTCAAATAGGCCAACTCGGCTGTCCGGGACAGGTTGGCTCGTAACCGGGTGAGCAGATTCTTGAACCCCCAAGGGCGAGCGACATATCCAGATTGGCTAACCATGTGTCATACCCCTCAAAGCAGCCATAGCTGCCGGCGGCAGACTTGTTTTTGACATGCATCAAATAAGGCCCGTCTATGCGACAAAATCGTCGATCCGGATCGCTCCTGCCGGACGACGATGCGCTGCGAGCCCACAGAACCGCAGGCCGGCAAATGTCGGGCGAGGTCTCCTAGGGTGTCGCGGACAAGAGGGCCGCCTGCTCAATTGGCGGAAGCATCGCGAGCTGTTCTCTCGATCGACGCTCGGGAAGACGTTTTGTAAGTCTCGTGCCTGAATTCGCGGATTGTCTCTACGATCAGAATTCGAGGACTTCCCTAGCCGAGCTCAACCACCCCATGCCGGAGGCAATGCAGGCGGGGTTCGAAGCTCCATCGCATCGGCGAAGATGGTCCAATCACGAACACCTTTTTGCTTGCAGAAATCGGTTTCTGCCTGCTGTGCAGCAGCACTCAACGAGGCTGCATGCACCTGGAACGCCGCCTGACAGGCACGATGCTCGTGACCGGTATCGTCACAAACGGTCTTGATGAACCGAACGTTAAATGAAGGCATGATATCCTATTCCCGTGCGTTTGCTTATCTTGCATTCTGCCAGCCGCGCCGGGCGAGTGTTTGATTTGTCTCAAGCAGCCCCCAAAAAGATTCTCGCTGCATCGAGATAAGGTCGAGAGTGATGCGAGTGCTCTTTCGTCCCGAAGAAGCTGCAAATCACCAAGCGTCCAGGTTTGGCGGATCACATTGGTTGAGTGGCTCAGGAACAGTAGCTTCTCGTCTTCTCACGCTTTGGGCCGGCAGAGTTGAGACGCTGATCCAGACACTTCTCAAGAGACGATTGTGAGCAGAATGAACCGTTACGCCTGCGTTGGCGATCATCGATCAATTCCAACTTCAACCGCCGGCAATGTGGAAGCTTGTGACACCGGTGCTTAGCAGTGTCACAAAGCGTTCCTGACAGCTCTGGCTGATTGCTGGGCAGCGGGCAATGGCATTTCTGACCAGCGCCGGCGGCCGAGGACTACCGGCGGCGAGAACTGCCCGCACGTGAGCAAATGAGGCGAACCGGCCTCGTCTCGCTCGTGATAGTCCACCCTGCCGCCGCAACGGCAAAGCCGATCATCAGGCTAGTCGCAGCCAAGGTTTCGATAAGCCCAAGGTTGAAGACTTCGGCGCCGTAGCCGATCGCTGCGATCAGCGCGGGCAAGACCAACGACAATGTAAGGCGAGCAATCAACTTACTATCTCCTTCGCGACTCTCGCAGCTCAATGACGCGCGTTGTCATGGTGCAATGCCCGTGCGCTGCGCCTCAACATTTGCACATTGCGCGTCCTGCATTTTGATTTCCATCAAACTCGCTACACGCTGGCGATTGTGTCGATCGATGCGCGGCTCCGTCGAATGACTCGCGTGCGACCGGCAACGCACTGACCGTGGCCGCTCGCCCTCGCCCCGTTTCTAAACGCGCATCAGCTTCTTTTTGACCTGCATCAATACAGCAGTGGCGGCTTGCGGATAGAAACGACCTTCCAGTCAAGCTCAGACACCTGGCAGATAGAAAGCCTTGGCGCCCGATCATCTTTTCGTATCCAAGTACCGGCGAGTGGGCTCAAGGACTGCTGCCGGACGCACCCGAGCCGGCTACACCCGGAAACCTGCGCCGCCTGTGATGCTGGCCACTTCATCGGCCCGCGGATCGGCGCGGTGCTCGGGCCGAGCGCAGCTGGCCCATCTGAATGCCATCAAGCGAATTCCGGCGTCATACCGTTCCCGCACGGACACGCCGCCAGACTCGCAAGAGCGCGCTGGAGGGCATCAAGACTCCACGCCCCACGCTGACTTCGTGGGACGGGGAGACTTCCGACCGACAAAGGATGTTCGACATGACAGACCACGGCGACAATTGTCCCGCCGCGGGCACGCTTGCGGGAACGGCAGTCCACTCCAGCTGCTGTACAACAGTAATCAATACCAACCGGCGCTGGCTTGAACTGGTCCGGTTCGACTCGACCGGATCTACGGAACTGCTTCGCAGCCCTAATACTTCGATCGGCGATCGGATCACGTCCCAGCACGACAGGATCGGCGGCGCTACGCCCCAAAGCATCCGGACCGCAACTGGCGTGATCGAGACCATACGCCGCTTGCGCGAGATCAGGCTGAGGCTGTTGGCGCAGTGGCCGAGCGATCTCGCCCGTAGCATTCGGAAAGTTGCCTGATTTTGTCAGTCAGCGGCGATGAACACCGTCCAGGATCTATTGGCAACTTGACGTGGGAGCGCATTGAAACGGCGCCCTTTGATCGGGAGCTGGAGATCGCGGTGATCGAGGGTAATACCATTCATCGGTTGGTCTTTCCTTGCCGCCGGATCTTCGGCGGCTGGATCAAGGCCATGACCGGAGAGCACGTCGCTGTGCAGCCCACGCACTGGCGCATCTGGCCGAGATAGCGGCGGCCGCGCTGCACACAATAGATAGCGTAACGAAACGCGGCTGCATCCGGTCGCCTCACATAAACAAACTATGTACAGTCGATCGAATGAGAGGGTTTGCCGGGAAACATGTCCGACCACATCTGGTACCGCTATGGCACAGCCGCGGCGGGCGCCGCGCTGGCGCTCGTGCTTCGTGCGGCGCTGGATCCGTATCTTCAGGACCGCACGTTCACGATCATCTACCTTCCAGTCATCGTTTTTGCCGCTTTCGCTGGTGGCCGCGGACCGGCCATCTTCGCTACGCTGCTCTGCCTCACCATCAGCGCGGCATGTCTTGGAAACAACCTCATCTCCGATTTTGCAAGCATTGTCGATATAGCCGGACTCGCGGTACTTGGCCTCCTGCTCGGCTTCATGGGCGATCGGCTGCGGCGAGAATCAGAGCAGGCGCGCTACCGGCAAGCCCATCTGCAGTCGATCCTGGACACCGTGCCGGAAGCCATGATCGTGATTGACGAGAAGGGAATCATTCGCTCATTCAGCGCCGCGGCGGTGCGTTTATTCGGTTTGTCTCCGGACGAAGTGGTCGGAGCGAATGTATCCAGGTTGATGCCGCAACCCTACCGCGCCGAGCATGACCGCTACATTGAACGCTATTTGACTACCGGAGAGCGGCGCATTATCGGCCTCGGCCGTATCGTGATCGGCGAGCGAAGCGACGGCTCGACCTTTCCAATGGAGCTTGCCGTCGGTGAGGCCAAAGTGCGCGGTGAACGATTCTTTACCGGTTTCATCCGAGACCTCACCGAACGACGAGCGCAAGAACGCCGATTGCAGGAACTACAGTCTGAGCTCGTGCACGTCTCGCGGTTGACCGCCATGGGTGAGATGGCCTCGTCTATTGCCCACGAGATCAACCAACCGCTCTCCGCAATCACAAACTACATGCGCGGCGCCGCGACGCTGCTGGCGTCAGACAAGCCGGACGCCAACCGTATTGGTGATGCCATCGAACATGCTGCCCAGCAAGCTCTGCGTGCCGGCGATATCATCAAGCGCCTGCGGGAATTCGTTGCCAAAGGCGAGACGGAGCACACAATGGAGAATCCGCTCACCCTGCTTGAAGAGGCGGTCGCTCTGGCCTTGCTGGGCGCCAAGGAGCAAGGCGTGCGGGTGACGATCCGCAGCGATCGCGATCTGCCATCGATGATCGTGGACAAGATCCAGATCCAGCAGGTCGCGCTGAACCTGATACGAAACGCGATCGAGGCGATGGTATCGAGCCCGCGTCGCGAATTGACCGTCGGAGTTACCAAAGTCGACGGCCTCGCCAGGTTTACCGTCGCCGATACCGGCTCTGGCATCAGCCCTGATGTCGCCGACCGCCTGTTCCAGCCCTTTGTCACGACCAAAGAGCATGGCATGGGTGTGGGACTATCAATCTGCCGGACGATCGTCGAGTCCCATGGCGGCCACATCGTTGTGGAAGCCAATCCGGGCGGCGGCACGGTCTTTCAGTTTACCCTGCCATTTGCGGAGGCTGATGAAGAAGCATGACCATGCGGCGCATTCTTGTGATCGACGATGACGCCGCGATGCGGGACTCGCTCGCGTTTCTGCTTGATGTTAGAGGCTTCTGCGTGGCAACCTATGAGACGGCGAGCGGCTTTCTCGGTGACGCCGCGAGCGGTCCGGTTGACTGCATTGTGTCGGACATCCGCATGCCGGGCATGAGCGGCCTGGAATTGGTCCGCAAACTGAAGGCCGATCGTGTCGACTGTCCCGTCATCCTGATAACTGGTCATGGCGACGTAACGCTGGCAGTCGAAGCGATGAAAGCGGGTGCGGTCGACTTCATCGAGAAGCCCTTCGAAGACGAGGTGCTATTGCGTGCGATCAATAGCGTCTTGGAAGCAAGGCCAACCAAGCCAGCTGACGATACGACGAAACTGCAGGCCGAAGCCCGCCTGGCAGACCTCTCATCGCGCGAGCGTGATGTCCTGCAGGGACTACTGGTCGGCAAGATCAACAAGGTGATCGCCCATGATCTTGGTATCAGCCCGAGAACGGTCGAGGTTTACCGGGCGAACGTCATGGCAAAGACCAATGTTCGCAGCATGTCCGAGTTGATGCGAATAGCCATCGCCGCCGGGCTCTAGCAACATCGCAAGCGACGGAATGCCCTATTCACGCATCGAGCTGGTAAGCAGATCGCGCCGAGCAGGTCATGTTCCCGATGCGGTGGAGCCTCAAATCGCCTGCGGATTCTTTGCAGGGCGCAAATTTTGCAACACAGGCGAGGACTATTCCTGGCCGTGGACTATCGTGAGATCCGCTTCTTGCCAGTTTGATCGTGGTCAGGAACGTTCAGCGGCGCATATGAAGCGGATCAAATGCGGGCCCGGATTGTGCTCCGAGGCAGGGGGTCTTTGACTTCGGAGAACGACAATGCTCGGGAATATACTGGTTCACCTTCCGACGGAGCTCCCGGCGCGGGCTGCAATCAACGGGTCGATTTCCTTCGCACTGAGCACCGGCGCGCACCTTGACGTTGTAGCCATCGGTTACGAGAGAACCATTATTCCGCTTCTTGCGATCGGCGTAACGGCCGCCACTTCGGTCTTCGACGTCGAGCAGGCGCTTGCATTAGAGCGAGCCGAAGCAGCGCTTCATATCTTCGATCTGCAGGCGCGGAATGCCGGCATTTCCTATACGAGTCGTGCGCTGAGCGCGATTCCAGCAGACGCGCGCCGCATCATCTGCGCGAGCGCGCGAGTCCACGACATGACCATCGTCACACAGCCTCAGAGCGGCCACGATAGTTACGATAATATGATCCCCAGGGAGATCCTTTCCCAGGCTGGTCGACCTGTTCTGTACCTGCCACATATCTTCCACGGCGCTTTTTCGATCAGACGGGTGGGGGTTTGCTGGGACGGCAGCCGCCGTGCGGCCCGCGCGTTGCACGATGCGATGCCACTTTTGTGTAAAGCCGATGCCCTCACCATCATCGCGACCACCGCTCCGGACAAAGTCCCGGCAGAGAGTTCCACCGCGCATCTGGGAGAGTATCTTGCAAAATCAGGACTTCCTGCGAAGGTCGTGTCACTTCCGACAACGCGGGCAGCGCGGCGCCCCCTCCTGTCGCTTGCGGCCGACGAGAGCCTCGACCTGCTGGTGATGGGAGGATACGGTCGCTTTCGGCTGCAGGAGAGGCTGTTCGGCACCGCGGGGCATATGCTTCGCGGGATCAACATCCCGGTCCTGATGTCACACTGAGGGTAAGACCGTAGGGGCAGCATGTCGCCAGATCCGCCAGGATGCCATCAAAATGGTGTCGCGATCGGCGTCACCGGCATCCGACGATGCCCGAGCTCAACATCAGGCTGGATCACGATTCTCCTCCGGTTTCTAAGATTGCCGGAGTGCGGCCGAGCCGGCTGTTGAGCCAGGTCAATATGTCGCGCGAGCCTAGCTCTATGATTCAGCTTCCAACTCGGACCACATGAAGTGACGACCGGGGCCGTCGTCAGCGTCGACGATCCTAATGATCCCGCCTCGTCATCTCCGCGGCCGACCCGTGCTGAACAGGATCAGAGGCATGATTTGCGAAGGAGACCTCCTGCGGCGGGCTGAAAGTGACGGTGAACGACAGCTCTTGGAGCTCTTCACCGGTGCGGCCGCGCGCTTTGGATTGTTTCCGTGGCGGGCGGCCAAGTCAGCATACAGCTTCCGATCCAAAGCTGGCCCAATCTGATTTGAGCACGTTCGAGTGACAGGGGACCCGCCTCGCGCGTCGTTCAAGAGGAACTCATCAAGAGCTTACGTGTAAATACCTAGTGGCTTCTACTTAGGTAAAACATCGAGATTTCACAATTTGTCAGGAGCGACCAATCTGCGTCTCAACGACGTTCGCCAGCAGAGTCCGCCATGTACGCCCAGGCCGCCAGCCTTACTGAGACCAGCCGCCATCCACCCAACGTCTTGCGTGGGCAATCTGACAATCGTGGACCACTTGGTATGATTGCGACACCGATGCGGTTCACACGCAATAGCGAGATTTACGGAGAGGACGAAGCAGCCGAATACCTTTATCAGGTGGTATCGGGGGCTGTGCGAACCTACAAGATTCTAGAAGACGGACGTCGTCAGATCGGCGCGTTCTATTTGCCCGGTGACATCTTTGGCTTTGAGGCCGAAGAAAGCCATATCTCTTCGGCCGAGGCGATCTGCGAGACACACCTGCTAATGGTGAAGCGCAGCGCTGTCATCTTTCGCGCCAGCCACGAGAGGGAACTGGCAAGGCAACTCTGGGACGCGATGGCGCTCGAGCTCCGCCGTTTCCAGGCGCATTCGATGCTCCTGATCAGCAGCGCAGAAGAACGGGTCATCGCCTTCCTGCTCGACATATCTCGCCGCACTACGAAGAACGCTGCCATCGATCTGCCCATGTCACGGCAAGATGTTGCAGATTACCTTGGCTTGACCATTGAGACGGTGTCGCGCACTTTCACTCAGCTTGAGCAGAATGGCGCGATCGCCCTGCCGACCACTCGCCGAGTCGAGCTCCGCAAGGACACATTGTCCAACCGCTTTGCGCAGAACTTTGGCTAATGTGATTTGCGCCAGCTCCGGGCAGGGCGGCGCACTCCTTTCTGTGCGCCGAGCAGCGCTGGCACAAATCGCCGCTAAATTAGATTTTTCCCCATGGAGCACCGCAATGATCATCGGTCGCTTGCTTCGAGAGCATCGCAACATTGATCTGCTTCTCGTCGCCCTTCAACGCGAATTGGAGATTTTTGAGCGTGGAGATCGTCCGGACTATGAGGTGATCCGCGCAATTATCAGCTATTTCGAGGTTTACCCTGAGGTGTATCATCATCCTCAAGAGGACTTGATCTTTTCCAAGCTCAAGAGGCGCGATCCGGATGCGGCCGCAATGGTCGTTGATCTCGCGCATGAGCATCAGGAAGTCATCGACCGCTTGCACCACTTCGCTCGCGCCATTGATGGTGTCCTGGCAGATCGTGAAGTCCTTCGGCAAGACGTCGGCAACATCGTGCGCGACTTTATAGTACGCGAGCGGCACCACATGATGTGGGAAGAACGAGACTTCTTCCCCGCCGCGCTTGAGGCTTTATCGGCTCAGGATTGGGCCGAAGTCGCTTGCGCCCTCACCGATCACGGAGATCCGCTATTCAGCGAGACAGCTGAAGCGGCTTCCGATGCGCTGAGAGCGCATATTCTACAATTGGAACAAGAAGCTGAAGCCGAACGGAGCTCACTCGTATTTTCGTCCGCAATGGGCGGCAACCCGCGACACGGCACCGAGACGGATGGCCCAAATTGATCGCTGCCATTTCAGGAGGACGATGGACATCATCCTCATCCAGGCGAATGAAGATCGCCAAATGAAGATCGCAAGGGTGCCTCGCCGGCTATCAGGCTGCGCACAGCCAGAATGCTTCTGCGCCCGATGATCGCTTGCTTCGACTGCCGGTGAAAGAGCCATGGCCGAACCTCCACGGGTCTGGTTCAAACGTGATCGACGGCAAGGATCACAACAGGCTTGGCCACGCCGCATTGATATCGCGCAAAACGGTGCACCTCTCATGTCCGCCGACCGATGCTTTCGTTTCGTCCAACGCTGGCGCGATTGAATCATGACGAGCTATAGGAGGGCGCATCGCCAAGGATGCTCATTCCAGACGTGTGACCGCTTAATCGCGACCCCAAGCACGATGTATGCGCCGCCGGCATGACCTACCAATTACGTCAAGCCGCCCCCCATCAGCAGCTGCGATATTTGAGACAGCGCAAAGCTTCCTCAGCGCCCGTCCGATAATCGGGCCGGAGAGCGAGAAAGGCATCCGAATGCGACCGGAATTGGCACAATCCTACGGGCAGCACCGACTGCCGCGCTACACCAGCTATCCGACGGCCCCTCATTTCTCAGCGTCAGTTCGCGAGCTCGACTATAAAGCTTGGCTCAAGTCTTTGGGGGGCCAGCACTCCGCCTCGATCTACGTGCACGTGCCATTTTGTCGAAGCATGTGCTGGTACTGCGGCTGCCACACATCTGTCACGAAACGCGACGATCCGATCGCGATCTATACGGCTGGATTGCGCACTGAAGCCTACCTCGTTGCAGAAGCCGTTGGCCAACGACAGCCAATCTCTCATATCCACTTCGGCGGTGGCACGCCGACGATCCTGACACCTGAAGCATTCGCCGATTTGGTCGGCTCGTTGCGTTATTCGTTCGCCCTTTTGCCTGATGCCGAGATCGCCGTGGAGATCGATCCCCGCATGTTGAGCAATCCGATGGCCGAAGCCCTGGGCTATAGCGGGGTCAACCGGGCAAGCCTTGGCGTGCAGAGCTTCGACCCGGTCGTCCAGCAGGCCATCAACCGCCCGCAAAGCTTCGAACAGACCGCAGTTTCGGTCGAGCGGTTACGCCACGCCGGCATTTGCCGGATCAATTTCGACCTGTTGTATGGGCTGCCCGGGCAGACGGTCGATTCGTGCCTGGATACCGTCGGCAAATGCCTCGAATTGTATCCGGACCGGTTTTCGGCCTTTGGTTACGCGCACGTTCCGACCTTCAAGAAGCATCAACGCAAGATTGACGAATCCACTCTGCCCGACAGCGTCGAGCGCTATCTCCAATCGGAAATGGTAGCTCACACTTTGGTTGACGCTGGATACGTACGGGTCGGCATCGATCACTTCGCCCTGCCGCACGACAATCTCGCTGTGGCCGCGAAGCACGGCAGGTTGCGGCGCAATTTCCAGGGGTACACTGACGATTGCGCGGACGCCCTTATTGGTCTCGGTGCCAGCGCCATCGGCCGCCTGCAACAGGGGTTCGTGGCGAATGCCGTCTCGACCAGGGATTACCTCGCCCGCATCACCGAGGATCGGCTCGCGACGGCGAAGGGCTATTTACTGACTGATGATGATCGCTACCGGGCGGAGATCATCGAGCGGATTATGTGCGACATGACAATCGATCTGTCCGAGACGTCTCGCCGTCACGGCAGGGATCCGGAGTCGGCCGTTGTCGATCGGCCCAGACTCGACGGCCTTATCGCAGATGGCGTCGTCGTGGTTGACAATGGCCGGCTTTCACTAGTCGATGGCGCCGAGTTCCTCGTCCGGAGCGTCGCCTCGGCGTTCGACGCTCACCTTCCTCGGTGCGGGGCTACGCACAGTCTGGCGGTCTGATCCTCGAGGACAGGCGGGTTCGCCTGTCTAACAATCCCGCACTTCGGTCTTGACGAATGTATGTACAACACGCCGACAGAGGATCGTAGATCGGGTGGTGTCCGTGGGCTCGACTCGGCGCAGGACTAGGGTTCGGACACTTCAGCAGCTCGCGCGAGGAAGAATGAAGAAAGAGAGAACCATAAGGAGAAGATGGGGCGATCGCCGAAGTGGCAAGTCTGACTGGGCTCGTATCGACGCGCTCACCGACGCAGAGATCGAGACCACTATGGAGAACGATACCGATTGGCAGGACTTCAAGGATATTGATTGGTCCGATGCGGTGCTGGTCGCAAAGAAGAAGGCTATTTCCATTCGCGTCGACGTGGACGTGCTCGACTTCTTCAAGAGCGAAGGCGAAGGCTATCAACGGCGCATCAACGCCGTGCTGCGGTCCTACATGCAGCAAAAGACGAAACCGACGAAGCGCGCGTGATGCGCAATGCTTGGCCGAGCCGCAGGATATATGGACTGCGACAGTCAAGAATGCGTTCACAGGGTACCATCCCGCACAACGCTTTACTCAGCATACGCTCTGAATCGCTTGCGATGCGTCGAACAGGTCACTTCCCGAACCCGACACGGTGAGCCGGCTTATGCCTCGGGCCGGAACCGATGTCACGACTGAGAAGCCGGCCCGATTGGCATCCCGCCACTTTCACGCTTGTGTTACGCCAGCGTCGATCCGCTCCTCGAACCCAAACAGAGCCTCGAGCCGAAACTCGGCTATTGAGTGGAACCAGACACCGCCGACCCGAGCAGTGCTCGAGTCAATAACAACCAACTTGTACTGGCTGTGCTCAACGGTTCCTTCGCATCTTCCCGTATAGTCACGGCTGATCGAGCGGCCTCAAAGCGCCGCCGATTGCACATAGGTTCGGCCGAGATTCGACCGTTGGGCGTCACCACCCTCATTGCTCTAGTCGATAAACCTTGTGAAAGTGCTCATCAGCGACAAACCTTGGTGTAGTTTTCCGATACTCGATTACACCGGGCGCATACCCCGGCATAATTGAGCTACACTGAGCCGTGCTTTAGCTTGGTTTCAGATTTACGGCGAATGTCCTCGCCGGCGATCGGACCATCGGCTGTCCTCCCTCCTCCGATGGAAGTCGGCGATGCGTCAGCGTCGCTTCCTCTCAGACTTGACTTTCGCCCGGTCTGCTAACGCGGCCGGGCTTTTTTATGCTCATCCAAAGCTCCGTCCAGACGATCGAGAGCGCAGGTGAATAGAAGCGGATCAGCTTCCGCAAGGAGAGAGAGAGAGAGCCAAGTGCAGGATCAGTGGCTTGGCCGATCAGATGCTGCGCGCAGTTCGCGGGCGGCGGCGACCATGTTGACCAGCGCCGGGCGAACCTCCTCCCATTTGCGCGTCTTCAGACCACAGTCCGGATTTACCCAGAGCTGCGAATCCTGCAACCGCTGCCGAGCCAATGCGATCAGCTCCTTCATTTCCCCTGCCTCGGGAATGCGGGGAGAGTGGATGTCATATACGCCCGGCCCGATTTGATTGGGATATTTGTAGTTCCTGAACGCGTCGAGCAGCTCCATCTTCGAGCGCGACGTTTCGATCGAGATGACATCCGCGTCCATTGCAGCAATCGCATCGATGATGTCATTGAACTCCGAGTAGCACATATGCGTATGAATCTGCGTTCGATCAGCAACGCCCGATGAGCAGATGCGGAAGCTATCCCCGGCCCACTCAAGATAGGCCGCCCACTCCGATCGACGCAAGGGTAATCCTTCGCGGAGTGCAGCTTCGTCGATCTGAATCATGGTCGCCCCGGCTGTCTCGAGATCGCGCACTTCGTCTCGGATCGCGAGCGCAATCTGGCGGCAGACCTCGCCTCTTGGAATATCATCGCGAACAAACGACCAGTTCAAGATCGTTACCGGTCCGGTCAACATTGCCTTCACCGGCTTGCCGGTCAGTGACTGCGCGTAGCGCCACCAGTCGACGGTGATCGGCTTTGGCCGCAAAACATCTCCGAATAGGATCGGTGGCCTGACACAGCGCGAGCCATAGGATTGCACCCAACCATTCCTGGTAAATGCGAAGCCGGCGAGTTGCTCGCCGAAGTACTGCACCATATCATTGCGCTCAAACTCGCCATGTACGAGGACGTCCAGACCGATGTCCTCTTGCCAGCGTATAGCGCGCGCAGTCTCCTCCTTGAGGAATTTGTCATATTGCTCGTCGCTGATCGCGCCTCGCGCGTGTGCCGCACGGGCATTACGGACCTCTATAGTCTGCGGGAACGATCCGATCGTCGTGGTAGGAAAAGCCGGTAGTGCGAAGCGCTTGCGTTGGATCTCGGCACGACGGACAAATGGGCTGGCGCGCCGGCGCATGGTTTGGTCGATAGCTTTCATCCGCACAGCGAGATTGGCATCACGAATCTTCGGCGAAGTTCGGCGGGCGGTCGCGGCACGTTGCGATTCCGCAACAGCTTCCGCAACGTTCTGGTCACCTGCGAGCGCTTGCGCCAGGATCGCAAGCTCACGCATCTTCTGAACCGAGAAAGCAAGCCAGCTCTTGACATCGGAAGCGAGCCCGATCTCGAGTTCAACATCGACCGGCACATGAAGCAGCGAGCAGGATGGAGCGATCTGGACACGGTGCCTGTCTAGCTTCGCAACGGCGGGCTCCAGCTGCTGGCGGAGTACCGACAGATCCGACCGCCACACATTTCGTCCGTCGATGACACCAAGCGACATGATGAGATCGCGTCGGCGGGCAGCTATAATCCGCTCCAACAGCTTCGGCGCGCGAACTAGATCCGCATGCAGTCCGGCAACGGGCATGTTCAACGCCGTATCCAGATTGTCGCCGAGATCGCCAAAATAGCTGGCGACCATGATCTTGACGTCCGGGGCCTCCGTGGTGAGCCGGTCATAGGCGTGCAGCAAAGATTTTCGCGAATCCTCATCCAGATCAAGGGCCAGGCAGGGCTCGTCGCATTGAACCCAGTCTGCTCCCCGTTTGGCCAGTTCCTGCAGAACCTCGACATAGACCGGTATCAGGTCATCCAGGAGCGACAGGGGCCGGAACGCAGGATCCGCACTCTTGCCAAGCTTCAAGAATGTGACCGGCCCGATCAGGACAGGGCGGGTCTGGAACCCAAGGGCCTTGGCTTCCTCGTACTCCTCGACAGGCTTGCGAGAGGACAGGCGGAACGTCTGTCCCCGATGAAATTCAGGGACCATGTAGTGGTAGTTGGTGTCGAACCACTTGGTCATTTCCTGTGCGGGCGCGCCATATCCGCCCGATCCGTGGCTGCAACTCGAAGTCTGGCGGTCCCACTGTGAACCGCGGGCCATCTCGAAGTACGTCTTGAGCGAAACCGGTCCGGTTTTCGAGGCGTACATTTCCGGGATGGCACCAACCATGACGGAGGTGTCGAGCACCTGGTCGTACAACGAGAAATCGTTGGACGGAATGACGGTGACACCGAGGGATCTTTGGCGGGCCCAGTTCGCAGCACGCAGGCCAGCTGCGTCCTCGAGCAATTGCTGTTCGCTGATTGCGCCGGCCCAGTAACTTTCGAGCGCGCGTTTGAGCTCGCGCCTCGGACCGATCCGAGGCGTTCCAAGCGTAGCAACCGGAAGGGAGAGAAGAGACATAGCGCTAACCCCGTAGTTGGGGGCAAAGGCCATGGCGGACGCAAGCAGGATCGCCCGAGCGGCGGCTGCTTGGCGCACCACCGGGACACCCCGCCCGTGGACGTATATTGGTCGAGGCAGGTCTCCTGGCTCGCGGGTCATCGCCGCTGTCCGGCCTTCCCGAAGCCGCACCGGCTTCAGTGACTTTGTTGGACAGCGGCTCGCCGCTTACAGTTGCGGGGGCAGCGCCGGCCTGTTCACCGGCTTCCCTCTTAGCTCCGGATCCAGCAGGACCGGAGAACCTCTACGATTTGGATTATCGGCAACAGACCTCTTCCGTCAACCTCTCAGATGACTCTCTCACGTCAATGCTGCCATCGGTGACTCAAATGGCCATTTAACGTCGAAAGTTGACCACGACTGGAAGCTCTCTCCAATATATGTGCCGAAAGAATTGTCGAAGGCGCAAGTCGCGGCGCTTCCAGCGTGCCGGCGTCCTGCCTCTCGACAGCCAAGAACCGCCGCCAGGGGCAAAACAGCTGCACAAGCTTCATCAGCATACCCGGCGCGCATGTTGATCTACGAGCCAACCAATACTGGTAGGCGACTTGCGGCCTCCGATGCCGATAATACCCGGGCACGCACATCGAATCGCCTCAACGAACGCTGGGAGGCCCGCAATGAAGAAAATGGCTGTTTGGAGCGCGGTCGGCGTCTTTGCTGTCACCGTCTTTGCGGTCGGCCTATTCGGGTGATTGGTGAAAGCGTTCATGAATCAACCCGACAGACAGATGCTCTCGAGAATGTTGAGCAACGCGAGAGGAAATTAGCGCGACTTGATCGTTTCTCGCTTGCCGGCCGCCGCGACTGGAAACAGCGGCTCATCCGACCATGAATGCGTAGCCGAGGCCGCTGGACGATTGACAAGATCGAACCATCGTGCGCGTAGGCAGAAACGCGCGCGCCATATCATTTGCCTGCCTGACGACGCGCTTCCGAACGATTCCGCGCGCCCGGCGGTGACGAGCGACTTTTGCTTATCGTCAATTACGAGCCGATAGAGATCGGCTGATAGAGATCGCAGGGCGTTCGGGTGAGCACACCGGACCGGACGGTCCAACAGCTTTCAAAGGTGCCTCCCGATTTCTCATCCGTAAATCGGCAGCGGCCTTCGCCTGCGCCTCGAAGATCTGTGCGACAAAAGCTGAACCGGCCTACGCGGATCGGCGGAATGGAAACATAGAAACGAATGCAGGTCGGAAAGCGGACAAATACTGCACAAATCCGGCGCGATTTGCCGGCTATTTCCTGGCACGAAGGATGCAAGCTCAAGGGTGCCCAGGCTTCTCCTCTTGGGCAGGTCCAGCACAGCAAATTGAGGTTGTGGCTGGCCCACTGAAGTTAGCGGCGCGTGACATCGAGGGGACAGCGCCTGCTCGCGCGGGACATCGGCAGGCGCCCGTGTCACGTTGCCGCTAACTTCTTCCAATCGAGGATAGCATTGAAGGCTGCCCGCTTTGACGTGTGGATGAAAAACCGATGGTTCGGCCGTTATGAAGAGAATGTCTGCAAGAGGCTTGCTCTGTCTCTGTCAATCGCTGATTTTCCTTGCTGGGCTGGTTGCGACGGGCAACGCGGCGCGAGCCGGCGAAAGCGCGCTCGTCGAACGAGTCAAGTCAAACTGGCGAACGCAAGACGGTGAGACAATCGAGCACATTGTCTCCAAAGTTTCGAAAGTGGCGCAATTCGTCCCTCGAAACTGGGGAATCGCCGAAGGCATCGACCACACCGAGTATGTTTACCTTTCCTGGACCAGGCATCAGGATAACAGATCAGACGAGCATTACGTTATTACCTGGAAGGTTGGGACCGACGGAAAGATTGAAGTTGCGTCTCCCTATGCAAAGCCTATCGAACTCGGCTGGCGCGCCCTGGCGCTTTCACTCATCGCCAGTGAAGTCACCGACGGCGAAAAAGACGCAAACCTTCGTTTTCTGCATAATCCGGTCAATTTCAACTTTGTCACGACCGCGCAAGGCAAGCTCGGCGATCTGCTCCGGCACGGCCGCTGTCATATCATCGAACCTGTAGTCGTGGATTACGTTAGGGCGGCGAATGACAAGCCGACCGAGAAAGCGGACCGGTGGCGCGTTCTGCTGTTGGTGAACTGCAACATACCAGGCCCCCGCTACTTCACCCAAAATGGGGTCATCACCTTCGACAAGCGGGAAGGACACGATTGGGAGCCGCAATCTTTCCTTGCCAAAAGGATTGCGACTTTTCCTCCGGGGTCCTGGTTCCATCACATAGATCGAAATGAACGGGACGCGCTGGAGGGGGTGCGAAGGGCCTCGACAACTGATCAGGATGGCATCGCTACTCATGAGCGCTGAGCGCCTCGGCCCCACACCAGGATCCATCCGCCGGAAAATTTAGGCGTCCCAGCCATGCAAGTAGGAGGCAGGCTCCCTCCGGCCTGCAAGCCCAATGGGGAAAAGCCACGCATCAGGATGCCTCTTGCCCCAACAGATTCGCGGCGGAACTAGTGCGACGAGATACAACCGCGCTCTCGCCGGCGCGCCACGGGAGGCCGATCTTTTTTTGAGCAATCACTCTTATCGTGCGTTGTCCCGACTTCCGCTTTCCGCACCATGATGAACCTCGCGCAGTCCTGTCGAACGAGCAATCAAAAGAGGCTTAGCATCGCCGCTTCTTCCGTTCGGCGGCGAAGACTACCACCCGCCCCGCTTCTTCCGAGCCTTTGGAGAAATGGCGTGCCAGGAGCCGTATTCCTGGCTCGCGAGTGCAGCGCTGAAACATGCGGGATCTTCCTTTAGGTCCCAGGGAAGAGGGAGAGTCAGCTGGAGTGCCAGAAGCACATCGAAAAATGCTCCCAAAGAAATCTCTTGAATCTCACCCAGCGTCAGGTCGTAGGCTGAAAATATAAGCAAGCCTCCACAACAGCATCGTCGAACGATGCAGACGCGATGACATATGTCCAGTCAAGCAGTCGGCTGTGACGACACCGGATCGCTGCGATTTTGTGAGCCGATGAACCATGAGCGAAAGGATATTAGGATGAAGTACCGCGTAATGATGGCAGCATTGCTCGCTATCATCGCGTCTCCTGTTTGCGCGGCGAAACTGAGCGGTGCTCCCCAAATCCTCGACGCCAATACGATAGAGATCGAACGAACGCGAATTCGGCTCTCGGGTATCGAAGCCCCCGAGACTGATCAGATTTGCCTGGATGCTCATGGCCGGAAATGGGCCTGCGGAGTAGCGGCTCGCGACGCCCTTATCAACTACTCGAAAGGACGAATATGGGATTGTCAGACCGCAGGAGTAGACAAGTACGGCAGGTCTCTTGGCAGTTGCTTCATCGAGGGCCAGGACGTGAACGCCTGGATGGTAAGCTCCGGTTGGGCGCTGTCATCCGAGCCATCCGCCCATGTTTACGTCATCAATGAGGTGGCGGCGAGCAGTGCCTTTGCCGGTCTGTGGTCGGGGGCATTCATCACCCCCTGGGACTGGCGCCGCCGCAACAAGAGCACGATCATTGTCGGCGCGAGCTCGGTGCCGAACGATGCCCAGGAACTCCTGCTCGGATCCGCTCTGCTATCTGACCCACCGTCGCCCGACTGCCTGATAAAGGGCACCGTCGAACGTAACGGCGAGCGCACGTATCACTCTCCTGGGCAACTCAGTTACGGACAAATCGACATGACGAAGAAACCGGCTGAACGCTGGTTCTGCAGCGAAAACGAGGCCGAAGCCGTGGGGTGGCATAGAGCCGCGCGATAGAGGTCCTATCCATGCATGCAGACCGTTCACAGGATGACCCCTATCCGACCGAGCTCGCGCCTTCGCGCCGCTCGCTGTTGCTGTTCGCTATTTCGGCATTTGTCGTGCCGTTTGGCGGCAACATTGTCGAGGCGAAGCAAGCAACAGCGCCGCCGAAGCCGGATAACCAGCTCTCGCCCGACGCTGCGTTGAAGCGGCTGATGGAGGGTAACGATCGTTATGTGCAGAGCGTGTCGCGAGGGCGCGATCTGGAACGCGAGCGCCGGCTTTTAGTCGATAGTCAGAATCCATATGCGGCGATTCTGAGCTGCGCCGATTCGCGGGTAGCGCCCGAGCTTGCCTTTGACAGCGGACTTGGTGATTTATTCGTATGCCGCCTCGCCGGCAACTTCGTCAATGATGACACGCTAGCTAGCCTGGAGTATGCGGTTGCCGTACTGAATACGCCGTTGATCCTGGTACTCGGTCACGATCACTGCGGCGCGATAGACGCCACGATCAACTCGCTTGACGAAGGCAAGCCGGCGCCGGGACATATCCGCTCTCTCGTCAGCGCGCTCGCGCCTGCCGTGAGAGGGTCGGGCCACCAACCAGGTGATAGCTCCGCCGATGCGATCCGGCAGAACGTGATCGATAATGTCAATAAACTCAAATCCGCCAGCCCGATCCTGAACCCGGCTGTTGAGCAGAAAACACTAAAGATCATCGGCGGTCTATATCGGCTCGAAACCGGCAGAGTCGACGTATTGGGCTGACGCTGGTGCCTTCTCGCGATCGCCCAGGCATTTGCAGGTCCATCAGGCTGCATCAAGTACACCGGACGTGATCCGCTTCACGATTGTCATAGCTTCGGGATAATGTTTTGCGTGGTCTCCTGATACTGGTCATATTCTTCGTACGTGTGTTGGCAACGCGCGGGCCAGCACCAGGAATCACGATATCGCGGCCGATGGTGGTCATTATCGCTGTCTGCGGCAGCGTTGCGACGGCCACGCAGATTTACCCGCGGCCATCGCCGCCCGTGGAGAGGCTATCCTTCGCGTAATTGGTTTTGTGGCCTTATGGCGCGTTCGAAGAGACGGCGATTTCACGGAACTGGTCCATGCCGACGCTTCGGCGGCTCTCTGAAGCCGCGATCCGCCAGGGGCCGATGCTGTCCGCCCGCTGGCGGCACGCGACAGTCCATTGCTGAGCGATGAACAGTTGACATAGTTGGAACCGAATGACCGCAAGATTGTAGCGGCCGGCTCCGCCGGTTCTATCCCCGGCGTCTCACCCAGCCCGCCTGAGCCTAACGAATCCTCCCTCCAACAATTCTGAATTGTACGCTCGGCCATTGAGCGCAATGGTTGTTGTGTCGTTTGGACTAGGCATGAAGCCCGTTTCCAGCAGCTTCTCGAGTAGGGCTGGGCGCGCCAACTGCTCCGGAAGCGGAAAACCTCTACGCGGCGTCTCGAAGATGAATGCGCCGAAATCTGGTGCCCCGCCGGCCCTGCTCCAATATTTTGGTCCTCCGGAGGGTTATGAATAAGACGCACGCCGCTGGAGGGGTCCGTCGCGGCCGTATATCGATGCCCTTTGATTTCATAGGTCATACTCGGCTGGTCGGCATCAGGCAGGAGACCCAAGTGGTTCAGTCTCTCGACCATTTACCCTGGGGCGGATTGGGTGCCGTGGGAAAACTTGTGGGGAACGGCGAATGAGACATCGTATGCCGCCTCCTTGGCCATGGCGGACGACGATGGCCGGGTTCATTGATGATCCGACCAAATAGATCATGATCCTCTTGTGTCCAGGCGTACTCTCCTAAAGACCCTTGGGATCCGCCGCCGTTGATTTCATTGAAATCCATACAGCTGTCCTTCTGTGCAATCTCTTGCAGATCCTCCCCGCCGGTGCTGCCACGGTTCGGTCTAGACGCCTCGACATCGAGAGAGAAGGTCTAGGAGGCTTGGCTTTCGAGAAGCTGACGCGTTTCGGGGAGACTGAGCGCACCGGCACGCGCGGCGGTCGTGGATCACAGGAAAGGTGATGTCTCGGGTCCAGGCCTCGAGCTTAGGTCGATAAGCCCAGGCGAACGACCTACAATCATCGACCTTAGGCCGACACCGAGAAAGGGGCGGGGTGCCATCCTAAACCTTCCTGCAATCCCTCCCGTGGACGAGGGGGCTCCACTGCGAGATGGGTCGATCCGGCGATCGGCCGGCATGCTGTTGGACGCAATATCGAACCGGTTGAGGGAGCTATACGAGCCGGATCGTCCGACCTTGGCGATCAAGCAGGGCTGAAGATTACATAGAGGAGAATTGCGACGACGATGGCTGTCCAACCCACCGATGATAGGAAAAGCGCTACTCGCGTCGGCATGTGTCGATTTCTCATGTATCAGTCAACGAAGAGGCCGCCAGTGTTAGAAACGCAGCCTCGCCGCATTTGTGTGAGCTCACGTACGCCGCACAAAGCGGCACTATGCGTAAGGACATCGTGATCACCGATCGGAAAGGAGACAATTTACACGCACCGGCGCATCCCTCGGATATCGATCCGGATATCGGCGTCACGTCATGATTTTGCGACGTCACCGCACCTCACCCCAAGTCTCTTCGACCAACGCATCGATCATATCGGATACATCATCTTGCCCGACATTAAGGGTCAGCGAAATCCGCAACCTTGCCGTTGCCACAGGCACTGTTGGTGGCCGTATGCCGCGGATATCAAAGCCGCGCGCCTGCAGTGCAGCGGCGAGCCGCATCGCGCGGACGTTGTCACCCACGATGTAAGGAACGATCTGTGAGCTCGAACGGATCGGTCGGCCGCACATGGCGAACTGCCGATGCGTAAAATCGACAAGATCGGTCAGGCGTTTCTGTCGATCAGGCTCCTCCTGTAGGATCAAGAGCGCTTCCCGAGCAGCGACGGCCATCAGGGGCGATGGCGCGGTGGCGAAAATGAATGGACGGCACCGATTCACCATGAAGTCGCGCAATACGCCGGAAGCGGTGACAAGCGCGCCCTCCGTCCCCAACGCCTTCCCGCAGGTGTGGACCACCAGGAGATTTTCGCGCCCCTCATAGGGCGCGGTGAGCCCCCGTCCCTGGTCGCCGTAAACGCCTGTGGCATGAGCCTCGTCCACGACCAAGAACGCCTCGCAGCGCTCGGCGATTGTAACCAGATCCTTGAGGGGCGCGAAGTCTCCGTCCATACTGTAGAGGCTCTCCACCACGATCCAGACGCGTCCCTTTCCGCCCTTGGCGCGCCAGTCACCAATCGCATCGTCGACCGACTGGGGATCATTATGGTCGCTTATCCGGAACTCGGCTCGGCCCGCTCGTGCGCCTTCATGAATACTGGCGTGCACGAGCGAATCGAGAATAAGCAGATCGCCCCGCTGCGGCAGCGTTGTCAAAAGAGCGAAGTTTGCGATGTAACCGCCTCCGAAGAACAGCGCTGTCTCCGCGCGGAAGAACCGCGCCGCCTCCGCTTCGAGAGCTTCGTGCTCCTTACAATTGCCGCGCAGGAGCCGTGACCCACCAGCACCGATCGGCGTGCCTGCATCGAGCGCCGTGAGCAGAGCCTTCTTCATACGTGGCGCGCTCGCCAGCGCCAGATAATCGTTCGAAGAAAAATCACTTCCTGCGCGCGACTTCAGTCCGCGCAGCCGATCGTTTTCTTTCAAGGCTTGCAGGGCCGCGACATAGCCATTCAGCGGCGTGTTCATTGATCAATATCCTGCCGCCCCGGAGCAGGGCGCGATCAATCGAGTCTTCGTGGCACGGATCTGTGCTTGTATCAACGACATGCGACGGATTCGCAAGCAGATCAAGCCGCGCAGGCCGAAGAAGCACCGCGCCGCCACCTCGTCGGTCACGGACTGCCGTTCAGCGAAAACAAGCCTCATGAATAAGCAAGCAGGACGAGCATGCCGACGCGATTCTCGACACGCCTGCGCTTGCCGGTGATGCCGACGCTGCTCACCTTGCCAGCGTCACGCGGAGACACCTGCGCCCCCTCATTTATCCGCACCTAAAGATCCTCCCGAACGGCCGCTGAGAGAATGAACCAGTTACATGCGCGGACCATTCTGCCCTCGCCTAGCTATTTGGCAGATTGGGCACCCTCATGCGCGCGCAAACTTTGTACAGAGCGGACAAGCACGCGTGCACTCAGCGAGCGTGATCTAATTGTGTCATAAGCGCACGCTCCGTACCCCAAGCGAGTGGCGGAAATCGAATTTTCTTCCTGCGGCTTTACGTCGTGAACCACACTCCCTGGGGATGAGCTTCATCAAAAACAGGCACTCAAACGCCGGTTTCAAGCGACACGTGGGGACGAATTGCATTTAAACATCGCGCTCAGCGGAGATAATGATGCGATCAAATGCGTCTCGCTGGCTCGTTGGCGAAGATCGAGCAGGAACAGGAACATGGTCAGTCATTACTACCGACTGCTTTACCGATTCCGCATGCGCGCATATACCGAAGCACTGTTTCTGCGTAGCAGGCACGAGAAGCAGGAAAAGCTCTGGCTGCAGTGCAGCCTGATGCGCCTTGGGCGCGAACTACGGCAATCCGAGCACTGGTCCAGTGCAGCGGGTCGGCCGGTCCAGGACGCGGCCGAAGCTATCGGTTGCTCCATCTGAGGACGCGGCAACTCGTCCTGCAATAGCGCGTTACGGCGGCAACAAGCGGTGCTGATGGCCGTGCATCAACGTGCACAATAGCATGAACAAGCGCGAGAAGCACCTAAGGAGGAAGTCATCATGAGATGGTCATGCTGTTGGATGGAGCAGGCCCGCCGCGGGTATCATGGCCACTTGTCATCAACCTGCACCGCATCACCGCATGCGCTATTCCGCGCTGACCGATCCTCGCTTGGCAACACCGGTCGCGGGCCCGAGCCGTTCGGTCGGATCGCGCCCCAGCTTGGGCTTCAGCTGCGCTAGTTCAATAAAGAGGTCACGTGAGGTTATTTCAGATCACTTCATGACATGCGCTTTGATGCGCGCAACATCCCTCTTGCAGCACCGCTATTCGCACTATTCACCTATCGTCCCGCGATGATCTACAGCGGTTCGTGTTTCCGTCTGCATGCCCCGGCAACGAATGCTTTGATTCTCTTCGGCTGCGCTCCGACGAACTCAGTACGCAACGGACGAGCAACCTTCATTTTAACCCGAGCGTCTCATTAGCGCCCTTCGCCCGAAAGTTGCCATCCCGATTAGGCTTTGACGTCATGACCGAGCCTGGATCCGGCGCCCAGCTCCAGGTGCCGCCGTCGCAAATTGGCGCAGCAACCCGGGCATCAGGCGTCGCGAAAGCGGCTATTGCCCCGGAAGAAACTAAGCTCCTTGAGCGTAAATCATCCGAGCAGGCCTCGCTCAGACCCTGACTGCTCGACCAAAGAACCCACGCGTCCAAGACAATGAACCGAAGAGGCATAAGCGCTCGAGACAAGCTTATAGCAACAGCATGCCTTTTGCTCGAGGGACTTGCGATCATCAATCTGCAAAACGCCGCGCTCCTTGCGAATCAGCCCGTATCCCTCGAATCGGACGAGCGTCTCCGCGACCGCGGCAAGGCGCAATCCTAAGCCGTCGGAAAGGCAATGATGGGTAATGGGCAGCATAGGGGCATCGACAGCATCGCTTGCCAAACAGAGCCAGGAGGCGAGTCGCTGTTCGCGATCGTGCCGAACTCCGCACAATGCTGTCTGAACGCACTGAAACGTCATCGCTTGGATGTAGCCAACGAGATGCTCTCGGATCTCAGGGCGTTCCTTTATCACTCGACGCAAATCCTCGATACGGGTCCGGTGCGCGCTTCCCGCAAAGAGCACGACCGATTGATGCGTCGAAAGACGCCCTCCCCACAAGAACGCGGCGCCGAGCACGCCCCGATATCCTACGACTGCCGTTTCTAGCATGCTACCCGCCGTGAGAATTCTCAGCGAAGCGAGGCCCGACTCTATGAAGTAGACGTGCTCTACATGCTTATTCGGCTCATGCAAAGCCATACCTTTTTTCAGGGTGATCGGCTCAAGTATCTCCCCTATTGCCGTAAGATCTTGCAAAGAAAGTCGCCCCAGAATCGCATTTTTGATCAAGGGCCGCTCCTTGGGGCACACCAAGAGACGACGAAGCATCGGCAGCGTGCTGAACGCCCCTTGTGAGCCACACTTTCGGAGCAGTCGAGCGCGTCGACAACGGCGGGCACGTGGTCGGCCATGGTCCCTTTTTCTAGCGTGCTTGTGCTCCGCGCGGTAAGCGGCCCCGCCCCCACCCACTAGGGAGACGAGGGCGGAGCCCGCCCCCCTTGCCCTGAAGCGGTAAGCCACGCTGTGCCATAGACTCACGGGAGTTCTGGTCTTCCGCGCGTTTTACGACGTCGCGTAAGATAATTTCAGATAGCCACACCACCAGGCTTTGAGACGCGCAGTATCTTGCTTTGCAACGTTCCAGCTCACACTGCTCGTCTGTCATTGCCGAAGCTTTATAGAGAACTTTTTGTCATCGTTCAGTCATATTCATGTAGACCGCACGCAGTTGAGAATGCTCCGACAAATGCCGTACGTGAGGTACAAACAATCCAGTTCCTCGACAAAGTGTGTCATCTCGGCCTCAGATTTGATCGTTTCGCACGAACGCAAAAAGAGATCTCAGGACGGTTTCCTTTGGGTATGTACGAAGTAGAATATCGCCTCGTCCAAGACCTGCGTTGCGGTGGCTATATGAGCAGCGACAGTTCGCTGAAATAGAGCGGCCGGCGGCCGCGAAAGGTTGACTCACGCCAAGAATCTGCGCGAGTCCCTTGCGTTCGCTACGACAGACCACGAACGGGCGGACGGACCTGCAAAATCTTCAAAGGCTGCTGGAAGCTCTCTGTAGTCGCCTGCATGAGCTGAGGACTCTCGCAGCACCTAAGGCGGCGACTTGTGCGATGGTAGCGCCGCAAGCCGCCGTCGCATTCTACAAGCACCTTGCGTCTGCTGTCCGCTTCCAATCAACAGCTCAAGCGGCGCGGACGAGCCTCGCTTAACTTCGGTACAAGTACAGAACTGTGCCCGCGCTGCCGTGAACCTTTGCTGCGACCAGCGATACGCCCATTTGGTCCAAGCTGTGATTAACGGCAAATAGCTGAGGCCGGCTATCCGCGGTTGAGGTCTATTTCAGCTCGCTCGCTTCGCGCCATGTCCGCTTGATGACACCGTGACTGGAACCAGACACAGAGCTCGCACGCATCCTGTTGACGCAGTTCGTGCCAGGCGAGCTCGCCCCGTGCAAACACAGCTGGCGGACCATGTTTGATGGCACGTCGATTGCTGGGGAAATGGTAAGGGATCCGCGGGCTAGAGCGCGCCAAGTCGGGAATTGACGACGTGGGCTGAAGTGGCCTGCCGCCATGTGTGAAAAATCGCCGGTTTGAGAAGACATGACAAGACATGCGCTGTCCCCCCTTGCAGTCATGGTGCAGCTGAGTTGGATGGATCTCACCGCCGCATATGGTCTGATTTGCCGGTTCAGACTCAATATCGCGCCGGGCCACATCTTGGCCAGCTTTCCCGGCCCTCAAGGCCCCTTTTCTTTGGCCCGATCCGTTCGGGATGTGATTTAGAGAGGAGACCGCCTGCAATCCGATCACAATCGATATCAACGCAATCGACGATCTTCTCCGGCTGGAATCAATCCGGCCAGCCTCCGCCATGCGTGCACAATCCACATCAATCACGCCGCTGGGCGTCTCAAGACACCGAGGACAACATGAACACTCCGCCAGAGATGATCGCGCCGGAAACCGACGTTTCGGCAGCGACAAGGGATAGTCTGTCGCCGCTGCTGGCCGATATCCGCGCGCGTCGGAACGAGTTCGCCCGCGCGCAGAAGCTTCCAGACGACATCATCGACGCTTTCAAGCGCGCTGGCGTCTATCGGGCCATGGCCGCCAAGCGCTTCGGCGGCGAGGAGCGAACGCCGGCCGATTTTTGTCGCCTGATCGAGCGCATTTCCGAAGCGGACGGATCGGCAGGCTGGGTCGCCAGCTTCGGTGACGGGGCTTGCTATCTCTCCGCTCTTCCAGACGACACGCTTTGCGAAGTATACGCAAATGGACCTGACGTGGTGTACGCGGGTGCGGTTTTCCCGCTCCAGACCGCCAAGCGAAGCGCCGACGGGTTTGTCGTGAACGGCGTGTGGCCATTCGCCAGCGGCTCACCGGGGGCGGAGCTGATAGGCGTTGGGATCACTGTGGAGGATGATCCAACAGGTGGTCTTGCACGTGTAGCCGTCATGCCGGCCGAGAAGGTGACAATCCGTCCCAATTGGGACGTCATCGGCCTGCAAGGCACCGGCAGCCATGACGTCGTTGTCGACGATGTCATTGTGCCGGAGAAGTGGACCCTGATCCGCGGCGGTCCGCCGACACTCGACGGGCCGATCTACCGTTACCCGTCAGTGGCTTTCGCTGCGCAGGCGCATGCGATTGTCGGCATCGGTATTGCGCGCTCCGCGCTAGACGAGGTGATCGCCATGGCCCGAAGCCGCGCCTCGATTACTGGAGCGCCCGTGATGGCAGAGCGCGGCTATATCCAACTGGAGATGGCTAGAGCCGAAGCCATGCTGCGTTCCGCCCGCTCTTTCTTCTATGATGCAACCGAGGAGCTATGGAAGGAAGCATTGGAGGGCACGGTCCGGCCGAACACGACGACGCTGATGCGGCTCGCCGCGACCAACGCCGCCCGACAGAGCGCTGAGGTCTGCAAGATCGCGAGCGGTCTCGCCGGAACTGGCTCGCTCTATACGACGAGCAACCTGGCGCGCGCGATGTGCGATAGCTTCGTGGTTGCCCAGCACGCCGCTTTAAACGAAGGCACGCTTCAGAGCGCCGGCCGCCTCTTGCTCGGAAGTCCAGCGCCGCCGGGCTTTCCATGAAGTCGTTCAGCCACGGCAACTCCGCACGGCCCGCAACAACGGATCGTCGGACCCGCGTCATGATGCGGGAACGCACAGGATCCATCCCGCGCGCGCTTGTGCCAAATCTAGCCGCCTTTGCACTTGGCCCCTGCTATACAGATCGAAGTGGACAGAACGCCCATGCGAGCGAGTAGATACCAAATCGAAGTCACTTGAACAGGCTACGGAAACAGTCCGCGTGTCTCCTTTGCACCGCGTACCCGCTCCACACCAATGGCCATAGCGGCAGTGCGATTGGAAACCCCGTCCCGCTCACTTCGCGATAATACCCGATCAAACGCCCGGTCCAATATCTGATACTCCCGACGCATGACCTCTTCCTCCTCCCAGAACAATTGCTGAAGGTCCTGCACCCATTCGAAATAACTAACCACCACACCTCCTGCGTTGCACAGAATGTCCGGGATCACGAAGATCTCTTTCTGGCGCTTTTCGAGAACTCGATCGGCTTCCGGCGTGGTCGGACCATTGGCTCCTTCAGCTAGTATTCGGCAACGCAGGTTGCCTGCCAATTTGTCGTTGATCACCCGTTCCACCGCGGCCGGAACAAGTATGTCGCAATGCAATGCGAGCATCTCCATTGAATCGAAAGCGAGCTCACTGGAATAACCGTTCAAGCTGCCGTGCCAGGCGGCATGCCTGACCAGCTCGGGAATATCGAGACCCGAGGGCTGGTAGAGCGCGCCGGTGTGATCGCTTACCGCGATCACTTTGACTCCCATATTATGCAGCTCGAGTGCAGCGATCGAGCCGACGTTTCCGAATCCCTGTACAACCGCAGTTGCGCCATCGAGACGGATGTTGCGCTCATCTGCAGCACGACGGGCCAGATGAGCGACACCTCTGCCTGTGGCTTCCCGACGCCCCAGGGTTCCGCCGGCGCTAACAGGCTTTCCCGTCACGATTTCCGTAACCGTTCGTCCCTGATACATGGAGTATGTATCCATGAACCAGGCCATGATCTGCTCATTGGTTCCCATATCGGGCGCCATCACGTCTGTGTGGGGCCCGACGAATGGGATCATCTCCTGCATATATCGACGAGAAAGCGCCTCGAGTTCGCGCCTGGACAAGCTCGCCGGATCGACGTTGATTCCCCCCTTCGCGCCGCCATATGGCAGTCCGACCAATGCGCACTTCCAGCTCATCCAGATCGCCAGTGCCGCGACTTCGCCGAGATCAACGCTTGCTGCGAACCGTGTGCCCCCCTTCGTGGGGCCAAGCGTCAGGTGATGCTGCACGCGATAGCCTTCGAACACTGCGGTCGTGCCGTCATCGCGATGAATCGGACAGGAGATCGTGACCGCGCGCTTGGGCATCAGGATCCTGGCTCTCGCGTCCTGCGGTATGGATAGATAGTCTGCGATGACTTCGAATTGCTTTACGGCCATGTCAAAGACTGGCCCACGGTATGCCGTCACGTTCGCTTCCCTGGTTGCCGGCTAGATGCTGGATCAAGTGGTGGATTCGGTATTGCCGTTTTCTAATATTCATCCGGCCTGCGACAGACCCGCTGTCTGTGACACAGCAATTGTTCGCCCGGGCCTGGAAGGCCCATCTGTTGCTCCACATTGCGTTCTCGGTGGAAATCCTTCGCCGCAGCACCCGCCGCGCGGGATGGGAACAGACCGGACGCCCTCCATCGACAGGCAACAATTTGCCGACCGAAAGCAGGTTCCGCCAAACGCCGCATCGCTATGTGCACTATCGATAGTCCGTGACATGGACTCCCGGCGCCCCAGCAGTGAGGGAGCGCTTCACCGTATCTCGCGACGAATGATTCCGCACTCGTGGACTTCGTCAATTTGTCCGTTACGTACAAAGTTTGCGCGCCAGCCATGCATCGTCTGTCAATGTGGCAATGCAAGCGACGCACTGGCGCGAATAGGCACGAAGCGGACCTCACTCATCCGATCGACAGCGCCCCGTGAGCCAGGAACGCGTACTTACTGAAATGGAGAGATCGGAAAACAAGCCGAACACCGCTATGCGATCGGCGCGTCTCGTTCACGACCAAGCCAGGGTGTGGTCGATATTGCGCCCGGAACATCCTTGTGATCCGCATCAGAATCAAATCATGGTAGATCATCACGATCTGACATGACCGATTCAACCACAGTCCAGTCACGTAGCGCCGACGGCATCACGGCGCCTCTGCGGCACGCGACGTTTCGCCGTATCTGGCTTGCGAGCCTCCTGTCCAATATCGGCAGCTTGATTCAAGGTGTCGGTGCAGCCTGGGCGATGACGCAGATGACGTCCTCGGCTGACAAAGTCGCGCTGGTGCAGACCGCGCTATTGCTGCCAGTGATGCTGATTTCCATGCCAGCCGGCGCGATCGCCGATATGTACGATCGCCGCATCGTGGCGCTGGTTTCGCTTGGCATCGCGCTCGCCGGCGCAACCGGCCTGACTGTGGCCGCCTGGCTTGGTTTGGCCACACCGAACGTCTTGCTCGCACTCTGCTTCGTGGTCGGCAGCGGGATGGCCCTTATGGGACCGGCTTGGCAATCGTCCGTAAGCGAACAAGTGCCGTTGGAAGCGCAGCTGCCTGCGGCCATTGCGCTGAATGGCATCAGTTACAATATCGCACGGAGCGTCGGCCCGGCAATCGGCGGCGTGGTGGTAGCTAGCGCCGGTGCAGTGGCCGCATTCGCGCTCACCACGCTGCTCTATCTGCCGCTGATAGTCTCGTTGTTCCTTTGGAAGCGCGTCAGCGCCCCCTCACGCCTGCCACCTGAAAGATTGAGCCGCGCAATGGTATCCGGCGTGCGCTACATCAGCAATTCGCCATCGATCAAAGTCGTATTGCTTCGCACCCTTGTAACCGGCGTCGGAGGCGGCGCGATTACTGCGCTGATGCCTCTGGTGGTGCGGGATGTGTTGCATGGCGACGCCCAGACCTACGGCATCATGCTCGACGCCTTCGGCCTGGGTGCCGTGGTCGGCGCGTTGAACATTGCCGAGATCCGCAGCCGGATGAGCGGCGAAGCTGCGATTCGCGCCTGTGCATTGTCCATGGGCGCGGCGATGGCTGCCGTGGCGCTAAGCCGCCAACCGCTATTGACCGCGGCCGCGCTGGTCCTGGCTGGAGCCGTGTGGATGCTGACATGGGCGGTGTTCAACATCGGAGTTCAGCTGTCGGCGCCACGCTGGGTAACCGGTCGCTCGCTTGCGGCCTATCAGGCGGCGAGTTCAGGCGGGATTGCCGTCGGCAGCTGGGGTTGGGGCCATCTGACCGACGCGGCCGGCGTTGAAACCGCGCTGCTGGTATCGGCCGCCCTGATGCTCGCCTCACCAATCATCGGCCGTTGGCTGCCCATGCCCCGTGTCGGCGCGCGCGGCGAAGAGCCTGAGCCGCTCGCCGATCCCGAAATACGGCTCGCCCTGACCGGACGCAGCGGGCCGCTCGTCGTCGAGATCGAATACCGAATTGCACAAGAGAATGCCCGCGCGTTTCACAATGTCATGCAGGACGTGCAATTGTCTCGCCAGCGCAACGGCGCCTATGGCTGGTCGATCGCGCGCGACATCGCCGATCCCGAATTGTGGACCGAACGCTATCACTTTCCGACCTGGTTCGACTACTTGCGCTGGCGCAACCGCCCGACCCAGTCGGAACGTGCCCTGGAGCGGCAGGCCATTCACTTCCACATCGGTCCTGCGCCGGTACGTGTGCGCCGCATGCTGGAGAGGCCATTCGGCGCGGTACGCTGGAAGGACGACACGCCCGAGGGTGCGAGCGCAGAAATGCGGCCGGAGATGGCAAGCGCGGCAAACGCACGTAGCCGGGCGCTTCGGCCGACCAAGTAACCCGGTTTCCCGAAGCTCGGAACCTTAGCGGACGGATGTGCTCGAATATGCAGAAGGTCGAGTTTTCGGGCAGGCTGTACGACTAGTTCAACGTGCGAGCAGCCTGCCAGCGAATCCGATCTCCTGACCAAGGCCAGCCTCTCCGGCCGTGTCACCCGAGCACTGATGCACTTCTGACAGGCTTCGAATTCTGACAAGCTTCGAATTCGATCCGCTCTTGCTATGCCGCGCTTCAACGAGTTGCGGCGCAATAGCGCTACGAAGATGCAACATCACGTAGAGAAAGCAGGAATAGTGCAATCAGAATCGCCAAGAATTCAGCTTGGCGAACTGCCACTCTGTGCTTCCTTATGGGTTCAATCGAGGGCGATTCATGCGCAATCATGACCTTGTCTCGGGTAGTCTCCTCGCGCTGACCGCAACCAGCTTCGAGCTCCTCTGCTCAAACCTGCTCGTCTTTGCCTTCATTTGAAACGAGCGCCGGTTGCCTTGTCGGCCTATGAATGCCGGCCTCGCCATCAAGTATCAAGAGTTCAACGACCTGTAAGGACGACAAGGATTTCTGACCTCGGCGCGGGCTCGGCTGACGCCGAGAGCCTTCGTGCCCGCCTAGCCAGGACAGCAAAAACAACTCTGCAGTCAGTTCCGTCTGCCACCGTCGATGTCGGTGAGGCATGTGGATTGTCTTTCGAATGGCGGACGATGTGAACGATCGCCTCATCTCCCTCCCGTCCGGACCGCTTACCTCTCACGTACGCATTCCTGACGCGTCGAGCTCTGTACGTTGCGGACTGAGCTATTACTTTCCTGGCTGCAAGTTTCCGCTAGTGTCGTCCAACGTAGCGCCGTGCGTTGAACGAGCGGCGGGCGATATGAGATCGGCAACGCGTTGCGAGAATGAGACGGGACGAACGTTTGTACGTTAACGTTGCTCGTTGATATAGCTCTACCCTTGCGTACGCGCCCCGGCCCATCACTCTGCTGGAACGGCATCGGAAAATGTCTTTGTACTGCTTTCGGGCGATGAGCTGCCTGCCGATAGTTCACCGAACTTCTATATGGTTCGGCGTACGGACTGTTTCTCCACCGGCTCAAGGTGGGCTGCCGCTCCATCATGGCAGTGCACGCGGATGTTCGCTGCGCGGCCATGACTTTATCTCCGGCTGCTTTTAGGCGCTGGCCGTCGCCAGGATCGCTTTGCTTTGCTCGACTTACTCGCCGCTGTATTTACCTTGTGAGGACCATCCATGACATCACTCAAGCTGATCGGCTTTGCGTTTGGAGCACTGATTGCGCTGTCCACCGCGGCACTGGCAGAGGACATCACCATCGCCGTCGCTGGACCGATAACTGGGGGCGAGTCCGCCTTCGGGCGGCAGATGAAGAACGGCGCCGAGATGGCGGTGGAGCAGATCAACGCTTCCGGCGGCGCACTCGGCAAGAGGCTCGCCCTCGACATTGAGGACGATGCCTGCGATCCTAAGCAGGCGCGATCGGTCGCGGAGAAGATTGCTGCAGCCAAGACCCCATTCGTTGCCGGGCACTTTTGCTCTTCGTCGTCGATCCCGGCTTCGGAAGCCTATGCGGACGGCAACGTACTGCAGATTACGCCCGCCTCGACCAACCCCCTATTCACCGAGCGCAAGCTATGGAACGTGGCGCGCGTCTGCGGTCGCGACGACCAGCAGGGCCAGGTTGCTGCCGATTATATCGCCAAGCATTTCAAGGGCAAGAACATCGGCATTCTCAACGACAAGACCACCTACGGCAAGGGGCTTGCCGACGAGACGAGGAGGGCCCTCAACAAGGCCGGCGTCATCGAGAAGATTTACGAGTCCTATAACAAGGGCGACAAGGATTTCAATGCGATTGTCTCGCGTCTAAAGCGGGACAATATCGACCTCGTCTATGTCGGCGGCTATCACCAGGAAGCAGGTCTCATCCTGCGCCAGATGCGTGATCAGGGCCTGAAGACCGTACTGATGTCGGGCGACGCCTTGGCTGACAAGGAATTTGCCTCGATCACCGGCGCAGCTGGAGCGGGCACGCTCTTCACTTTCGGGCCAGACCCACGCAAGAAGCCGGCGGCGGCTGCCATCGTCAGTAAGTTCAGAGCCAGGAACATCGATCCCGAAGGGTACACCCTCTACACCTACGCTGCGGTTCAGGTCTGGACCCAGGCCGCAACCAAGGCCGGCACCACGGATCCGAGGAAGGTGATGGACGTGATCAAGGCGGGCTCTTGGGAAACGGTTATTGGCAAGCTGGAATACGACGCCAAGGGTGACATCAAGCAGCTCGACTATGTCGTTTACAGGTGGGATGACAAGGGCGGCTACAGCGAGACCAACCCGAGCGCGTTTTGACGCATCTTAGGCCGACGCATCAAAGCTGGCGTGTCTCCCGGAGCGGTGATCAATGCCGATCGATCGATTACTCCAGGGCAGTAAACTACGGCCGGAAGAAATTGAATGTCTGAGCTTGGCCTATGCACAGACACTGCGTTCGCTTTGCTTGGTTGATCGAGACGACCCTATCGCCGAAATCGTCGCAAAGAAGGTCATCGCGATCGGCGCAAGTGGGGTTAGCGATCCAGCAGAGATATCAAAGCTCGCTGTGGAGCAGCTTCGTATCCATAGATCGCGATCCGCATAAAGGGAGCACCGCGTGCATACGCCGATCGTTGGACCTTTACCCAATCGATGCTCGGCCCGCTCTCCAGGTTCAACGCCTCCACCGGGTTGGAGGCAATGGAGCTTGTTAGACCTGCCTAACGCAGATCTATGAGGGATCGACAAGATGAAAGGGCTGACCGAGAGCCTGCAGACTCACATCCTTGCGATACGTATCACTGATGTTTATCGATCCACGAAGCGGTTCGAACGCGGCCCCGCCCCATGAAGAACAAGGGCGGGGCCGCTCCCCTCCCCCGGGGGACGCCGCGCGGCGGATCATAATGGCTTTGTCTAACGTCCATCATCTGCGGATTGACCATTCGGTATACGGCCGAGCGCGTCAGTCGGATTGCGGCTTTCGGCCCTCTGCATTCTGCGTGACATTGCGCAAGACGAGTTCAGAAAGCTGCACGACTAGCTGTTTGAGACGCGCGATCTCCTGCCTGCAGCGCACCAACTCACGCTCTTCATCCGTCGTTGTCGACTCATAGCGGCTCCCAACCGCATGATTCATTTGACCCTCTACCCGACCAATAACCGCGAACGACAGTTCAAGCACACTCTATTGCCCTGTAATTTTACGGGCACATCGGCCTTTCTACGCCACTAAACATTGTACGATGCGATCCAACTGTCTCGCCGGCCCTGGCAATGTGCTATCCGCGCAACAGATTGGACCGTTTCGTACTAAACTCACTGGCATGACCGGCAAGGACGTCGAGTTTTGTCCTCTTGGAGCCGGAATGACCCAGCAGGAACGGCGATCGCCTCTCAGCCTGGGATAGGTTTCGGGTAGGCAAGACCGAGCTCCGGTTGAATTGGCTTTGAGGCGAATGCATTGCTCGTGGGCGAAATCCAGGGCAACTCGCCCGCCCGGCCAACGCCCCGCCGCGATCTTGCCGCAGCGCACGGGTGTCGTCGATCGGATCGCGCATTTGAGATCGTCGACGCCGACCGCGCCATTCGGCTGGCTAATAAGACGCTCAAATGGTGCGCTGAAGGTTCTCGGCCGCCAATCAGAAAGCACGTCAGCTTTTGGAAAGCCAACAGGCATGAGCTCACATGGAAAACATGCCGCAACGACGCCTCGATCGCGATGCGGTGCACGACCATCAAAAAACGAATGCAACACGTACGTCCACCCTTCTCGGACCACTTAGCTGCTCGTGAAAGGCGGTCAGCTTGAAATTGTATGCGGGTCAGCTCAAAGAGCTTGAATCGCACGTGGCGGCACGTTGTACCATCTCAGAGCAGCTAACGAGGATACCCGACGGGACTTACTGTTGCTGCCATGATGAGACGATGACGCCGATGCGGTCGGTATGTGTACAGCAGAGACCAACTCCACTGTTCCAACCATCGTCTGTGAGATTACGCAAAGGAGCACAATCGACACCAGATCTGTCCGACATTGGTCCTTTCGCAGTTTGAATTTGCGGTGAAAGCTTTACCGCAAATACCGCCGACAGTCCTCCCTCTGTCGACGGAAGTTGGCGCGATGCTTAGCAGCCTCGCTCCCCAGACTGACTTCCGCCCGGCCATCGATCAGGCCGGGCCTTTTTTTGTCGTCTATGAAGGGCATAGCTTGAGTCGTTCTAGCCAGCATCTGATGTGCGGAGAGTCGTGAAAGAAATTCAATTGCTGGTAGTCCATCAGACCGGCTGAGTCTCGCGCGATCAAACCGCGTACAATTCATACAATGATATATGAATGTAGCGACCGATCGATTCATTCCAGCGAGTGCGGCCCTAAAAGCTCCCCCATGGCGCCGCGAAGCGGAACTTGCGAGCGCCGTCTCGATCACGAAAATATATGTTTGGTGCGCACATCGGGAGCAGGTGGGCGGCTTGCTTCGAGAGTACTTAGATCTATCAAAAATTGCATTCCGGAAAAAGCCGCTTGCTGATATTCATGCGGTTGCTGCCTCGAAGGGCTTGAATCGCACGCCGCGTCATATTGTACGATCTCACGGCGATGATCCTTGGCAAACGAGCGAAGCCAAACCGGATAATCCGGGGCGATCGCATGGATCAGCCGCGCGTTCCGCACTCGCGATGAGACTTGTTTGATGGCACTTCCTCTCTAATGAATACGGCGCGATTGTGCATCGGCGATATCTGTTGCCAGAAGATGGGATAATGACGGCCGATATTGTTGATGTATGCGTAATCGGAAGTGGCGCCAGCGGCTCGACGGTCGCTCACGAGATCGCGCAACGCGGATTGCGAGTACTCCTTCTCGAGGAAGGTCGAACACTTCTTCCCGGCGCTTCGCTGGCGAGCGTCCAAAATGGCATGGACAGCGCGCTCGTGCAGTCTGCGGCAGGGACGTTGACGCCGTTCGGGCGTCCGTGGACCGTCTGCGCGCTCGGCGGCGGAATGACTTTGTATGCCGGAATAGCCTTCCGCTGTCGCGCGATCGATTTTGACGCACGAGCGCATGTGGCCGGGGACGCGCTCGACCCGAGCTGGCCGATCGACTACACCGAACTACGCCCATTCTATGATGAGCTGGAACGGCGCGTGGGAGTGGCCCGCCTGGCCGGAGCGGACCCGCTCGAGCCGCCAAGCGATCCCCCCGTTCTGCCGCCGCACCAGTACAGCGTGCAGGGCCAGTTGATTGCCGATGCCGGGGCACGCCTGGGCCGGCTGCCGTTCCCCACTCCATTGGCAATCAACTCGATGCCATATCGCGGCCGGCCAGCCTGCCGCTGCGAGGGACCATGCAACGAGCATTTGTGCCCGAGCGGCGCGAGGGCCGACGCACGCTCGCCGTTCACAGGTATCGCCCTGCCGCCGGACGCGCTGACGATTGCGCCCGGCAGCAAGGCCGTCCGCATCGATCTCGGCAACGTCAGTCGAGCGGATTCGGTGGAATGGGTTGACACGCTCAACCGACAACGCGCTCGGGTCCGCGCCCGCTGCGTGGTGCTCGCGGGCAACGCGGTGCAGTCTGCCGCCCTGCTCCTACGGTCGGCGCAACAGGCAGCGCCCAACGGCATCGGCAACGCATCTGGCATGGTAGGCAGTGGCATCTCGTTTAAGATCAGCGGCTACGTGTCCGGTAGGACCACGATAAATCCGCCGATCACGCCCCAGCCCGGCCGCCCCTTCTCCACCGTCGCGGTGTCCGATCACTACCTGGACGACGAGGCGCCTTCGGGGCTCGGCGGAATGATCTACGAAGCAAGTCCGCCTGAACGCACGGAATCCGACGGAGAGATAAGGCTACGGCTGCATTTTTTGGCGGCCGATCAGCCCATGCGCAACAATGCGGTCCGGCTGGCCACCAGCCGGGACGGGCTGGGTTTGCCCAAGATCATTCTCGATTACCGGACCCATCCCCTCGACAAGCGCCGACTAGGCTACTTGTCCCGACATGCGTCGAACTTGCTGGCCGAGGCTGGGGTAAAACAAGTCGATTATCAAGATTCCAACTATCAGTTCGGCAGCGGACACCTGCATGGCGGCTGTCGGGCGGGACTCGATCCGACACAATCGGTGGTTGACCGCTGGGGTCGCGTGCATGACATCGACAATCTCTATGTCGCGGATGGCGGCTTCTTCCCCTATGCCGGAGGCGTCAACCCGACCTTCACCATTCAGGCGAACGCGCTGCGGATCGCTCGAAGAATAGTCACGCAGCTGACGTAACGAGCGCAACGGAGACGGGTTTTGTCGATCAGCACGCCTACTGCCGCCGTGACCGCGACCGACGCGCATGGATCGGCACTGCGACGGGCGCTACGCGTCACCGCTTCGCAGAAGTGGGATCTCAACAGGCGTTTTCCGGTCGTGATGACGCGCGCGTCAGGCGCGCATGCATGGGACATCAATGGAAAGCAATACGTCGATTTCACTTCCTGTAGCGGTGCCGCGCCGCTCGGGGCCGGATTTGAGCCGGTCGTGGCGCACGCAGCCGCTGAGATGCGCCGCACCGGCGGGATTCTGCCCGGACCGCTGTCCGTGCACCGGGTCGAATTGGCCGAACGGCTGGCGGAGATCTTCCCCGTCGCGGAACGCTCAATGTTTTTCCGCACCGGATCTTGCGCTACCACCGCAGCCGTGCGCCTTGCCCGCGCGTTCACGGGCCTCAACCATGTACTGACCAGCGGATATCACGGCTGGCATGACTGGCAGTTGCAGGACCGCCCCGAGATGGGGCTGCCCAATCGGGACCGCGACAGCGTGGATTTCCGCTACAACCTCGACTTGCTCGACGAGCTGGCAAGTGTCCAGCGCGTCGCCGCGGTGATCGTCACCCCGGAGGTCAACTTCTTCCCGCCTGAATACCATCAGGAACTGCAGAGGCTGGTGCATCGGCACGGCGCCCTGCTTATTCTTGACGAGGTGATGACCGGATTTCGCTACGCCCTTGGCGGGTACCACATGGCGATCGGCCTCACGCCCGATCTGATTACACTGAGCAAAGGACTGGCGAACGGAATGGCACTGTCGGCAGTCGCGGGCCGGGCGGACGTACTCGCCGCGGCCGAAAAGACATACATGGGAAACACCTACCAGCGCGAAGTCACCCCGTTCGCCGCCGCATTGAGCACCCTGCACGCCCTGCGCGACGGGACCGCGCTGGCCCGGATGGGCGAGGTCGGCGAGCAATTGATCAAGGGGCTCAACGGCGTCTTCACAAGACAGCAGGTCGCGGCATGGGCGTTTGCCTGGCCCACCATGTTCGACGTCGTATTTGCTGACCCCGAACTTGGCCATGCCTTCTTCCAGGAGATGTGGGGTCGCGGCTTCCTGATGCAGTATGGCGGGCGCTTTATGCCCTCGGCGGCTGTGTCCGACGCCGATGTGCAGGCCGCCGTCGAAGCAGCTGGAGAGGCCCTTCCGGCGGCGCTGTCCCGCATGGAGAACCCGGCTCGCGACCCGGACGCAGTCGCAGCTGCAGTACGGTTCGCCAGAGATCATTTCGTTGCCACCCCGGGAGCGGTTCGGCGCTGGTTCAATGCGCCCGTCCACTGACAAGCACGCATGTCGAACAGGGAACAAGACCATGTCGCAGCCGGACCCATTTTCCACATCGCCGGTGCTGCTCGGCGGCGACAACCGCTCGGGCACCACCCTGCTGAGTGTCGTGCTCGATTCGCATCTGGATCTGGTAGCCGGGCCAGAGATCGACTTCCTCGAACCGCCCAACCTCGGGCCGCACATTCTGGGTGCCATCGATCAGCTGGCGGCCGCCGATTCGTGGGGCGTGGGCGCAAGCAAGAACACAATCGATCCGTTCTGGTATGACGGGATGCATTTTGTGGTGCAGTGCCGCCGCTTCGGTCTCGACTTCGATGACGTGCGCGAACTGGTCGGCAAGGTCATGGTCGTCACGGGCAATGACATTGTCTCGTTCGCCGATCGATGCCATCTCATCAACGAGATCGGTGAGTTGCGCCGGGTGCGCAGCGGAGCGCAACGCTGGGGATTGAAACTGCAGCGGAAGATCACCCGGATCGACGACTTCGCCCGCCTGTGGCCGCGTGCACATTTCGTGCATATCGTGCGGGACGGCCGCGACGTTGCCGCCTCTCATCTGAGGACAGTTCCTGATTGGGGGTACCGAACAATTGCCGATGCCGCGCAGGGCTGGCTTGAAGTGGTGTCCCGGCCGCACAGAATTGCGCCGCCTGGCCGTTACCTCGAGGTGCGTTACGAGGACCTTGTAGGCAGTCCCCGCACTACTCTGGCGACGATTTTGGATTACCTCGGCTTGCCTTGGAACGAGGCCGTGCTGCGTCACGCTGAATATGAACACGCATTGTTCGAACAACCGCACGACCACCCGGCAGCCGAGGCTGCGGGAAAGCCGCTGCATCAGGGGCGGATCGGTCGCCACGTCCAGGATTTGACGCCAGCTCAGATTTCGGAGTTCGAGGAGATCGCCGGAAGTGAACTGGCCCGACTAGGCTATCTGTCCGCCTCAACGCCGTCTGGCAACGCGTGAGCCGCCGGCGCCGATCTGGTGCACCTCACCGGCTGCCAAGCAGCTACCTTGCGCTGCTCGTCGGCCAGACCATTTCCTTGCTGGGCTCCAACGTAACCATGCTGGCGCTGCCGCTGACTGCAATTACCCTGCTGGATGCCGGACCGGCGCAGGCGGGGCTCTTGCTGGCCTGCGGTCGGGCACCGTGCCTTTTCGTGAGCCTGTTCGCCGGGGTCATCGTCGACCGTCTCCCGCACCGACAAATCCTTCTGACGGCCAATGTGGTGATGGCGGTAACGCTCGCCACCATTCCGTTGTGCGCCAGCCTTGGACATCTGGGAATGGTTCAGCTGTACGTGACAACCGTGCTGGTTGGGGTAGCCGCGGTGATCGCCGACGTGGCTTATCTGGCGTGCATACCCACAGTCCTGGATCGATCTCAGCTGGTTCGGGCGCAGAGCTCATTGGAGTTCAGCCAAGCGACCGCGATGGCCGCAGGTCCGTTCCTGGCCGGCTGGCTCATCAACGCCTTCTCCGCTCCAACCGCAATCCTGGCCGACTCCGTCTCATTTCTGCTTGCCGCCGCGTTGCTCTCGCTGGTGCCGATGCGTGCCACCTCATGGTCAGCGGCCCCCTCGAGCACTGTGCTCGTCCAAATGGCAGAAGGGTTGGCGAGTGTGTTCGGCAATCCAGTTTTAAGGGCCGTTACCCTAGCCACCGGCACATTCATCTTTTGGCACAACGCGTATTCTGCAGCTTTTCTCCTGCATCTGACCAGGACTCTCGAGTTCGACAGCCGAATCGTCGGCATGGTGCTCGGTATCGGTGCCCTCGGCGGTGTGGTGGGCGCGGCGGGCTCACCGTGGGCGGGCCGGACAATTGGGCTTGGTCCCATATTAATGACCGGTTTGGCGGTGAGCGCGGCAGGCATGAGCCTTGCCAGCCTGTTCACCGGGCCCTGGTGGGCAGCAGTGGCATGCGTGGCGCTCTCCCAATTCATTCTGTGGATCGGCCAGGGACTCTACCACGTGCAGCAAGTTCCAATTCGATATGCGTTGGTCCCACAGCACCTGCAAGGCCGGGTCAATGCGAGCATCCGCAGCGTCGTGTGGGGACTGGGCTCGTTGGGCGCACTGGTCGGCGGCGCGATCGCTGCTGCAACGAGCCTGCGCACCATCTTGCTGGCGAGCAGTGTGCTTGGCACCGCCTCGATAGTCTGGATCTGGCGCTCGCCGCTGCGCCGCATGCGTAGCTTGCATCTGTAACCATCGTGACGCCGCTTCATGGACATCAAGCAATTTTGCGATACTGATCGGCAGCCGGGTCGGCTGATGGTGTGGCGGGTCAGCGTTCCCGACCCGGTCAGCTGGCGGACCGACCCGCGCCGTCCGTCCCATGTTCAGGAGGATCATCTTCGCTTTGCACACGATGGCCTGCCCGGCTGGCTCGGCACCGCCTTCGACTTGCCGGGTGAGTTCAACAGCGCTGCGCTGACCAAATCGATCCTTGGCTGGGTCGACCGGCACGAGGCGCTACGCAGCCGGTTGGTCAAGGATGGATCGGCAATTCGTCGTGTCACGATTGATCCAGGCGCGGCAGCGCTTGAAAATACCGTGGTGGATGACTGCGCCGATCCCGATGAAATAGCTCAATTACTGGAAGAGCTGTTTGACGCAGAGACCAAGCCGCTGACCTGGCCGGCATATGTCTTCGTGACGATCACCCGGCCGACATCGACAAGCCTCATCTTGGCCTGCGACCACTCCGTCAGCGATGCCTACTCCATCGCTTTGGTGCCATACGAAATCCGCGAGCTGTACACAGCCGCAATCCTGGGAGTGGCGCCCGAGCTGGCACCGGTGAGCAGCTATCTCGACCACGCTGAATCCGAACGAGAGCGACTGAGCGATTTGACCGATGATCATCCTGCTATCGCTCACTGGCGCGCGCTGATCGACGCAAACGGCGGTCAATTGCCGGATTTTCCGCTACCACTCGGTGCGCCGGAGGGGACCTTACAACGCACAGGACGAATGTGGCTGCTCGATGCGGCACAAGCATCTGAGTTCGATCGCGGCTGCAGGTCCCAGGGCGGAAACGCTACGACGGGATTATTCGCCTGTCTGGCGCTCGCCGGAAAGACGCTGGCAGACCAACAAGAATTCCTCGCCGTTGCCCCCTTTCACACGCGGTACGATCTGCGCTCGATGCGTTCGGTTGGATGGTATGTCGGGATGAGCCCGGTGAGTTTCCGCCTGGCTGGCACGTTGCCGCAACTCCTGCGCGCCGCGCGGCTCGAGCTCAAGCGAGCCAAGAAAACCGCTCAGGTGCCATTTCCAAAAGCGATGGAGTTGCTCGGCACCGCGCTGCGCGACCGTTTCATGGTCTCTTATATGGACAATCGCACTGTGCCCGGGTCAGACCTGTGGCCGCAGTGGCGGACACGATTTCTGATCAGTCGTAGTTCTGATGCTTGCGAGACGTACCTGTGGATCAGTCGCTGGCAGGACGGAATTTCCGTGCACTTCCGTCACCCCGGCAGCGCCCTCGCGCGAACCGCGGTGGATGACTATCTCGCTGAAGTGGCGGCGCAGGCTCATTTCATCAGTCGCGCTGGTCCACTGCCGCGACTTTCGAACTGACCAAAAGGCAAACAGCATCCTCACATGGCTTTTTGCACAGGGCTGGCGATGGCACGGTCCTTGCCAAGCCCTGGCCGTGAGATTAATTCGTCCCGGAACGACCGAGGAGACCCAGCGGGATGATCGGCTGCTGCGGTTATGCTCGCATGGATAAAGGGAGTTTCAAATGACGCCTGCGACGACCAAGTTGTCCCCAGATGCTGACCATTCGAAGAATGGAAGAGGCCAGGGACGGCGTGAGCATCAACTCACGGCATGCAACACAATAGCGGCGCCTAGTGCGTGATGAAATCCGACCAACTCAAGGAGCTACGCGAACTCATGCAATTGCTTTGGCATTTGTTCGAACGAGTGCACCAGCTTCCAAGAGGCCCAGAACATACAGCAGCCGTTCAGACGCTTAAACGCTTGGAGCGCCGGCTGGTAGTGCTGATTCAAGCATCTGAAACGGCTCGGGCGACTGACCGCAAAATCGCCGGTCGTGCCGGCTCGCTAAGCCGGTGATTGTCAGACACTCACCAAAGCCTCGACGTGGCCGCCATCGGCGGGATCTGCAACAGTAGCCGCGAACAAAAAGGACGCTCGTAAGCTTGTCCGACCAGCTATATCTGTTCGTCCTATTGATCACTGGTTGTGCAGCTTTGGGCGGCATAAACTGCGCAAATCAGTCTTCCAGCAACGAACGAGCGCCGTATTCAAGTAGCCGCTAGAAGCGCGTATTTTTAAGCAATACATCGCCTTCCACGTCGTGCGGATAGTGCGCCGCCACTTCGAACGATGGCAACAGGCCAAGAATGGCCTGGAGGGACAGCTGCCCTTCGTAGAGCTCGCGGTCGCTGTATTCCGTGTAGATGAAGCGCGTGTTGCTGACGGTCTGCATGCCGCCGGCGATGACGTCGGCTTCGGCTCCCTGGACATCCATCCAGATGAAATCGACCCTGTTCAGCCCGGCTTCGTTGCACCAATCGTCAAGCCTGCGCGTTTGAACCGGGACGGGACGATCGAAACGAACCCAATCATACTCAGTCAGATGATTTTTCGGGCGGCGTATCGAGCCGGAAAGGTCCCATTCCTTCGCATCGCCATCTGCATTGCTTGGATGGAATTCGATCATCCCGTTTCGATCACTGATCGCGATTTCGAGCAACTTCACCTTGTCGAGAGATGGGCCCAACTTCTTCTTGAACCTCACGATCGCTCTGGGGTCAGGCTCGAAGCAGTAGAGCTGCGCTTGCGGGCACAGGTTGAGAAAGTGTTGTGTGTCGGTCCCGTCGTTGCATCCGATATCCAGAATCACCGGATCCGACTTCTGAAGAAGGGAAACAATGTGCTGATGTATTTCCACAGAAGACACCGGTCTTTCCCCCGATAGTTGAAATTTCCTGCTCGAAGCCGCAATCACATGCCAGACGCCCCCGCACAACGTATATCAACGTATATAATTCATATGCCCGGCCTTCCTTATCCATCGCCATCTGGACGCTGATACCAAACGGCAGTCCGTCGCGGCGAAAGCCGCAGCAATTGTCCTGGGGCGACAGAGCTATCCGGAAGGACGTAAATCGGAAAGCGTGCACGAGAAGCGAAAGGCCATGCCGGTGTGCGGTCCCTCGCCCTAGAGACTAAAGATCGTCTTCCTGTAAACATCGTCGTGCCGGCGCATTACCCGTCGGCGGCTCTCGATGGAGCGGTCGAGGACAGAGTGACCGCTCCTGCGCAACGATGACCAATCACCGTCGATCGCAGTTGCAGCCCAGCCAATGTCGCCCTGCCATCTGATAGTCGGCGTTCCAGATTCGCGCACTCACGATCCTTCGGCTCACGACTTTTAGGCTGTTTGGCCTGAAGGAGCGCGATCACGCCGGGCGATCCTGAGAGCGCGCCCAGGCCACGCTGACCGCCGCTGAATGATGGTCGCAGAACTCACCGCAACGTTCGCCGATCCATGTACTCCGGCGCTCGGAGAAAACAGCATTGGTGCGGCGCGAACTCTAAGGAGCATCGATCACGGCCACTCCGACGGGGCACGCGGCCTCCCAGGTGGTCGGGTCCCAGCAGTCCATAGGTCGCTCCCGACGAATCGGCTCGGTTCCGGAAGGCTACGCCAATTCGGGCCGTCGACCGCGGGTCACGCTACGTTCCGCTACCCTTCACTTCGCGGACCCGCGGCGTGCATCCAGAGACCGCAAGATAAGGGTATAGGGGGAATGTGGTTGTGTTGACGAAACGCAATGTCATTTTCGCAACAGCTTGGCTGTCTCTAGACATGATGACGTCTGCTTCCGACCTAGGACACGCGCAGTCCAGGCGCGCGATTCAGCCGAACTGCAGGCAAGGGGCGCTCCTCATCGTTGGCCTGGCTCTTGCTATCACCGATACTGTTGCAATGGTGAAACGCCAACTCGTTCAAATGCTCAGGAGGTCCGTATGAATTTCCGTCCGCTTCACGACCGCGTCGTGGTCAGGCGCATCGACGCTGAAGAGAAGACCGCTGGCGGTATCATCATTCCCGACACAGCCAAGGAGAAGCCCTCGCAAGGCGAAGTCATCGCCGTCGGCCCGGGCGGCCGCGATGAGACCGGCAAGCTGATTCCGATCGACGTCCAGGTCGGCGATCGTGTCCTGTTCGGCAAGTGGTCGGGCACCGAGGTCAAGGTCGACAGCCAGGAGCTGTTGATCATGAAGGAAAGCGACATCATGGGCGTTCTCACCGATGTGTTTTCCAAGAAGAAGGCCGCCTGACCCGGCTACTCGCACACCTTACCCCGACGCGCGTCTGCCCGGCGCGCCGAAGGATGAGAGAATAAACCGAAGGAATTGTTTATGTCAGCCAAAGAAGTCAAATTCGGAGTAGACGCGCGCGACCGCATGCTGCGTGGTGTCGACATCCTCGCCAACGCGGTGCAGGTCACGCTCGGTCCGAAGGGCCGCAACGTGGTGCTTGACAAGTCGTTCGGCGCTCCCCGCATCACCAAGGACGGCGTCGCCGTCGCCAAGGAGGTCGAGCTGGAGGAGAAGTTCGAGAACATGGGCGCCCAGATGGTGCGCGAGGTCGCCTCCAAGGCTGCCGACGCGGCCGGCGACGGCACCACCACGGCGACCGTGCTTGCGGCCGCAATCGTGCGCGAAGGCGCCAAGTCGGTCGCCGCCGGCATGAACCCGATGGACCTGAAGCGCGGTATCGACCTTGCGGTCGAAGCCGTCGTTGCGGACCTCCAGAAGAACTCGAAGAAGGTCACCTCGAACGAGGAAATCGCCCAGGTCGGCACCATTTCGGCCAACGGCGATGCCGAGATCGGCAAGTTCCTCGCCGACGCCATGAAGAAGGTCGGCAACGAGGGCGTGATCACGGTCGAGGAAGCCAAGTCGCTCGAGACCGAGCTCGACGTCGTCGAGGGTATGCAGTTCGACCGCGGCTACATCTCGCCCTACTTCGTCACCAACGCCGACAAGATGCGCGTCGAGATGGACGACGCCTACATCCTCATCAACGAGAAGAAGCTCTCCTCGCTGAACGAGCTGCTGCCGCTGCTCGAGGCCGTGGTGCAGACCGGCAAGCCGCTGGTCATCGTCGCCGAAGACGTCGAAGGCGAAGCGCTCGCCACCCTCGTCGTCAACCGCCTGCGTGGCGGCCTGAAGGTCGCGGCCGTCAAGGCTCCGGGCTTCGGCGATCGCCGCAAGGCCATGCTGCAGGACATCGCGATCCTGACCGGCGGCCAGGCCATCTCGGAAGACCTCGGCATCAAGCTCGAGAACGTCACGCTGCAGATGCTCGGTCGCGCCAAGAAGGTGATGATCGACAAGGAGAACACCACGATCGTCAACGGCGCCGGCAAGAAGGCCGACATCGACGCCCGCGTTGCCCAGATCAAGGCGCAGATCGAGGAGACCACCTCGGACTATGACCGTGAGAAGCTGCAGGAGCGTCTCGCCAAGCTCGCGGGCGGCGTCGCGGTGATCCGCGTCGGCGGCGCGACTGAGGTCGAGGTGAAGGAGCGCAAGGATCGCGTTGACGACGCGATGCATGCGACCCGTGCGGCTGTCGAGGAAGGTATCCTGCCGGGCGGCGGCGTCGCCCTGCTCCGTGCCTCCGAGCAGCTCAAGGGCCTGCGTACCAAGAACGACGACCAGAAGACCGGCGTCGAGATCGTGCGCAAGGCGCTGTCCTGGCCGGCCCGCCAGATCGCGATCAACGCCGGCGAAGACGGCTCGATCGTAGTCGGCAAAGTCCTCGAGAACGAGCAATATTCTTTCGGCTTCGATGCCCAGACGGGCGAGTACAGCAATCTCGTCTCCAAGGGCATTATCGACCCGACCAAAGTCGTGCGCATCGCGGTCCAGAACGCGTCCTCCGTGGCAGCTCTGCTGATCACCACGGAAGCGATGGTCGCCGAACTGCCGAAGAAGGCCGCGGCGGGTCCCGCAATCCCTCCTGGCGCCGGCATGGGCGGTATGGATTTCTGACGCCGTCCATCAAAGGGTCGACACATGCGGAGCCCTGGCAGGAATGCCAGGGTTTTCAGCTTCGGGCGAACCATCTAGACACCATTTGAGCTGGAACGGCAGGTGGTGTCGAAAGCCGCATCGGTCATCCATGTCAGGAGCGGTTGGCCCGACCAAGCCGTCTGGTCTGACGCTCCGCACCTCGGCAGGGCAAAAAAGGGAGCCCAGCTTGTGACGGAACCCTGGCTTGCGGGCCATTCGGCCTGACGAAGCTGCCACTGTTCATTCGAGTTTTTCGAAGAACCTCATCTGAGCAGACGCATATCCAATGCCAAGCTACGGCTTTCACCTTCCTACATTTACAATTCTGATGCGCAGTCCGAAGCGCCAGATACCATTCCTGGCTTCGGTCTGACATCTCCTCGCCATCGGGCCGCGAAGTGTGTTCAAGAGGACGGACCCTTCAATTTCACAGCGCATCTTCCTGATATCGACATATCGATTCTGGAGCGACGTAACAGCAGGACATGTAATTGATGCTGTTGAGTGTTCGATCAGGCAGATCGCGGGACTCTGGCGAAGGAACAACTTGCTCAAGAGGCTGCAAAGATACTCCACTGCTGCGAGCCGTTCGCTTGATCAAAGATCAAGCGGCGCGGCGAGTTTGTCCGGGCTGTAAAAGCAACGGTCAAAGCCCATAGAGCCAACCGAGCACTGAACGCAGCCGCAAGACTGCCAATCTGATGAATCGGTTTCACAAATGAAGAGACCCCAGCGGGGAATCCCCGCTGAGGCCAGATTGAGGTCGCCGAACCGCTGGTCGCCGAAATCAGCAGCCGTGCGTTGGGCTGAAAAAACACGAAATGAAAATTACCTGCCCATAGCAGCAAGATCTGAAAAAATTTGGGTTCCGAAAATAACAGGTGTGAATCCTCTCGAGAATTGCCACATCAATAATGGCGGTATTATAGTCCCAACCTTCCAATTTCGCTTATCGGCTCCGTTTCCAAGGGCAAGCACCAAAACTCCAGCCCCGCGCATCCAGTTCGTGAGTGGGACACGTCAATCCGCTATGGAAATGCGCGCAAGGTCGGCCGACTTGGAAGCAAAGCAGTTAGCCGCCCGGTCAGCGGTCTCGTGTTGTCCAGTGCACCCAACTCGTCCTTGCAACCCGAGCTGAGCCGAAGGCCCGGCGTCGGCGAGCCATCGCGCTCGCCGACCGCTGGCGACACTCGGTCAGCCACTTCTCGACCCGGCCAGCTCATTCTTGTTGAGTCCCAGACTGCTGATTGCTTGACGCGCCCGTGTTCTGATTTATTGAATCGTTTGGCTTGGCTTCTGGCGACGCATGACCTGAACCAGCCCCTGCTGTTCCTTCACTGCTTTCCGTCCCGTTCATTGCTTCAAACACAGACATTCCATGCGGACAATGCTCATAACGACAGGTTTGCCGTCCCGTGACTTCGCCTGTACAACGAACGACCTCGCAACGACTTTGACGTCTGTAAAGCCGGCGTTCTGGAGGTCTTGTCGAATATGGCGGCTTCATCCCACGCCGACCTGGCGCACCGAGAGCCTCGACTCTCCATCAGGGCAGAGGTTCGCAAATGAAGCCTATGACCGCCTGCACCTAAGATGCGGATGAACTTTTCTTTTGTAGATCAAGCCACCTTGTCAGCTAGCGTTTTCAGCGCGTGGCTGAGAGGACGCGCAAGCTCTCCGAATACGCGGCTTGGCTGTAACATTTCGCCGATGGTAGCCGTGCGTCCGGATGTCCTCGCGGATTTGCTCGCTCACCGACCGTACGACGCGTTTCTTCCGCCAGTTCCTGTTGAAATGGAGCGGAATGGAATCGCCCCGAGGAACGACGAGAAGGTCGTTCCGTTCGTTCACGTAGATATCGTACATGGATCCTCGCTCCCGACGAACATAGGCCGACGCTCAAGCGGTTTGGTGACTTTGACGACACAGTCGCGAGAAAGCCACATGAGCCGCTTTGCTCCTCGAGAGGGTCACGCTCAAGCCGCCGCCTCCACGGCAACGCGGCGCCGAGCGTGAACTAACCAAAGTCGCCGGGAGAATCCCGCACGCGGACATCGAAAGACGCCTCGGCGTCTTCCTCAAGTTCAATTTCCACGCCGGTCTTCAAATTACTCCGCATGCTGCGGCAATAACCTGCAACGTGGTGAGCGAGAGGAAGGCCTCGGGGTCTACAAGCAGCTTGCCGACCAACCTTTTGACGTCCGCTGTAAAACGGCCCCAGCACCTCTGGTGGCCAAGGGCCGGTACTGGGGCTGCCATCTTGCCTGACTCAGGGATAAGAGACGGGCGGCTTGAAAATAAAGAGCGGGCCAAACTGGGCAATTAGCAAATGTAAATCTCGGCCACGTTTTCCAACGAGAAGCGATCGTAGCAGAACTTGCACCCCCGCCTGAACTGGATGCGCGCCAATATTCTTTCCACCAAAGCGGCGGTTGACTCGCTTCTGAACGTTAGGCCCCCCTCTGTCGCGAGGTCGGCGCATCGTCTCGGTTCGAAATCGCTCTGACATCGATCGGGCCGGACTTCGTAAGGCTCGATGTGGGGAATCGCCGGTGCCAGTCGGCGGGACGGTCCGGGTCGCCGTGTGGCAGACCGTCAATCTGATCAAGACTCTTCCGCTTCGCAGAACTCTGCTGAGAGACCGGTGCCACGAGCCTGCTGCACGTCGTTCGCTCATCGAGGAAGCGGACAACGTCAGGCGCCACGTTCTAATGCGGAGTAAAGGGGCCCTCAGAACCGGTGGTGCGCTCTGACCGGCAATTCCGCGGCGTCCTGTTGCCTAGCGTCCCCCGCACAAATTCTGGGAGCTCTGGCGAGCGAGCTATACCAATGTGTATTCGGGCCAGCCGCAGGGATAATTGGCATAAAGCGCAGGGGCCCTCATTCTGGCGGTATGGCTATGTCCTCTCAAGTTTGCGCCCTTTTCGAGGAGGCGCCGGAACGCTCAGCCGGAGTTCGTGCTTCCAGCCTATACTCCAGTCTGATCGATGACCTCAGTCAGTTAAATTTCGCAGACGCGGATGACCGTCGAGCATTCCCTCCGACCCTACATAGCATGCTGGCAAGGCATGGACTGTTCGGGCTCACCATACCGGCCGATCGCGGCGGATTGGCTCTTTCCTTGCAAAAGGCCATCGAGCTCATCTCTGCCACTGCATCTTTCGATGTCTCCGCTGCCTCTACCCTCGTCATCCATAACTTCCTGGCCTTGCCCTGCATCGAAGCGGCACCGCATCTCCCCAACCAAGAGCAGGTCATACGGGGTGCAACACGCGGCGATCTTTGCGCTTTCGCTTTGACGGAGCCTGGAGCAGGTTCTGCCCCGAGGCACATAGAAGCTTCGGCTTTCATGCATGAAGATAAGGTTCGCATCTGCGGCCGTAAAATTTGGATTGGCCTCGCTGACTGGGCCCGGTGGATCGTTTGTTTTGCGCGAGCTTCCGGTCATGATGCCAAAGGTCGCCTCGTTGGTGTACTGGTTGATAGGCAGGCTCCCGGCCTTAAAGTCACGCACGAGCATCGCACCCTCGGTTTGCGTGGAATTATACAGAATACTCTCGAGTTCCAGGATGTCGAGGTGCCACGTGCTTACGTGCTTTCTCGCGACCAAGACGGTTGGGGCGCAGCGGCATCCAGTATGAACCGCGGCCGAATAGGTGTGGCTGCGATGGGCCTTGGCGCCCTTGAGCGCGCGATCCAGGTCGCGGCTTCATATGCAAATCATCGTCGCCTAGGTAAGCTGCGCATGATTGAGAACAGCTATATAGAGCAGCTGTTTGGGCAGATGGTACTTCGCCGCGAAGTCGTAAAGGCGATGCTTACGGCATCCTGCAGACTCGTCTCTGGGCAGGGCTCTCCCAATATCCACCTTGCATCGGCAACGAAGGTACTGTCGTCCGAATGGTGCGGCCTTGTCACCGATCAATGCGTCCAACTGTTGGGTGGCCGAGGGTACGACGAGGGGACGCCCTTAGCTAAAATCTATCGTGACGCTCGTATTCTCCGCATCTTCGAAGGTCCGACGGAGACGCTTTTATCCCATCTTGGCCGCTGTCTTCTTTCCAGAGCCACACGCGACGAAATAGCCGATCTTTTTGTCTCTCTGGGTGCGGCGTCAGTCCATGCGGACGTCGTTGAGGAGCTCCGCGGCCTCAATGAGACAGATGGTGCCGTGCTAATCTATGCAGGTTGGCTCACCACATTGGGATTAGCACAAGCTGTCATGACCGCTGGCACTTTCACTGCCTCGGACTGTGCCACAGCGGCGGCTGATCTGGTCAGCACCGAACTAGCTGCTGTGCGTTCTCGCGCGCCGACACGCCTAAGTATCGAACGCCGCACTCGTGCCAGCCAGACGCTGGCCAATTTTCTTCAAGACGCGGCCTGCTCCATCCGTTCCCCTGTTCTCACAGACGATTACCTTAAATTGGTACAATATGTCTAACGTCCAGCCACGAGGTGGAGCGAAGGCGATCTGCCACACAGGCATTTCGGATGCGCCGAGTCTCACCTCGACCATGACCTGACCTTGTCAGCGACAACAAGCCGCCGACCACGCAACGCTGCCAGTTCATGATGGCGCATCGCGTCAGCCTTGAGCACGCTCCATAGCCGCCCCCCCCGGAGGAAGGATCCACGATCGCGCGGCGCGGGACCTTGCGTTGAAAACGATCGGGTGGCCCCTGCAGCATTTTCGCTCTGGACCGTTGCTTGCTCTCGGTGTCCGCATTTGAGACGACATTGAACGGCATACGCTTGCTAAGGCTCGCATCCGCGTAACAATCCCTGCTTCACTGAATCGATGCTCAAAACTGACTTGCATTTCATCTTTTCTGCTGATGCCTACGACGAAGCAAGCGTCGCCCCCCTCTCCCCCCTCAGCATGTCTCGTAAGACGAACGCGAATAACCTTCACACCCGCTCGTTACTGAAATGAAGGAAGTTACAGACGTCAAAGTACTTTGCCTCATTCAAGCGAAATCCAAATGCCGATATTCGGCTCGTCAGAACACATGGATCGAAAGCAAACGCCTGGAAGCCGTTCGAGCAATCTAATCGGACGTAGTCATCTGTCCGCACGACAGCCTGAACGTTTATCCCGCAAAGATCATAGTATTCTAGCCGCGCCGCGGTCGCTGTCTCACTGATTGAAAAGAGCGACAACGCGAGATCAAAGGGCGTCTGGCACATTAGCGTGAGAAATTCCATTGGACGATCCATGGTGCCAAGAAAATTGAACGGCAGAATGCAAAGCACTCTTCCGTCGTATCGCCGCATGATCTCAACGACCAGACGCGTCCTTTTAAAGAATTTGTTGGCCTCACAGCGGACAACAGCCCCGTTGTCCTCCTTCAATCTTCGTGCACGAGGTGGATTGATATCGATACCAAGGTAATGACTGTCATCGTTCTTGATACCGATAAGGCGGTAGCAACTGCAACCTACCTCAATAATTAGCCGGTATGTGGTCGAACGCAGGAGCTCAAGACAGAAGGCTCTCTCACGTTCATGGAACTGACGCACCCGAGCGGTGAAGTAGCCCGGACGCATGAGACGTATGCCTTCGTCGCCCAGATAGATCGCTCGATTCACTTGGCGAGATCGGAATGCAGAGGAGTTCACTGGCGCCTCATCTGATTCCGCTTGCCCGAAACATAAAGTCTGCGACATCGGCGTCCGATCGCTGTAGTCAGTTCATCGCTCAGCATGTTCGCGGCCAAAGCCACATCTGCGACCGTCTGCTCGGGGCAGATCAGGTCGACCATTGTACCCGGCGCAGTCGAACTCTCGGGCAGATCCGTCACGTCGATGCTGATGAGATCCATCGAAACGAAGCCGACGATTGGCGCGCGAGCACCATATATGAAGACATGACCTCGATTGCCGAGGCTGCGGGGGAACCCATCTGCATAACCAATAGAGGCGGTCGCGACACGCATCCGTCTCTTCACTGGGTATGACCTGTGGTATCCGATCGCTTCCCCGACCTTTACCCTGCGACATTGAATGATTCGCGTTCGCAGGCGGACGACTTGCGATGGCCTGAAGTCGGGATCACCGGATATGGAAAGGCCGAGAATTCCTCCACCCGACCGTATGAGGTCGAAATGAAATTCACATCCGGCAAATAGTCCCGCGGAGTTCGATAGCGAAAGGATGGCTTTGGGAAACAGATAGGTGAGTTTACGGAACTGATGCAATTGTTGCCGACTGATTTCGTCGCGCCACTCCGCGCAGGCGAGTTGGCTCATGAACAAGACGACAGGCAGATCCGACAGTATCCTTTCATTCTCGGCGGCTTTTTGCAGCTCATCTATGGGAAACCCCAGTCGAGACAAGCCCGTGTCGACATGGATACCTGCGGGCAACAGCCGGTTGCGAAGGCGGCAATGCCGAAGCCATGCATCCAGCTGTTCCCTGCTGTTCAGGATCGGCAGCAAATCATGGTGCTCAATGGCCGCCTCCAAACCGGGCATAGCTCCGTGAAGCAGGTAGATCTTCGCAGATAGTGGCAGTACCTCGCGCAAGGCCGCGCCTTCTTCCACATCGGCCACGAAGAAATGCCCGCAGCCAAGCCGCGCAAGAAAGGGCGCTATGCGCAGCGCGCCAAGGCCGTAGGCGTCTGCCTTGAGAACTGCGCCGCAAGCGCTTTGGGGCGCCAGCATCCGAAACTTCCGGTAGTTAGATTCTATCGCGCCGAGATCAACAACCATGGTCGATCTCGATGTGTTGGCATAACCGGCATCTGACGGATTATCAGAGAGATTGGAATTGAGACCAATCACATCCGGCATATGCCACCCTCATGTCGCCGTACTGGCGTGTTTATCCGCACAATATAGGGATCGTACCGCCTCTTGCGCACATGCTGGCCCAAAGCGAAACCCATTACCCGAACCACCGCCGATCACATGCAAACCTGCGATATCTTTCGCAGGACGGGAAAACGGGACACCATCCGCCGAATAGCAGTCGCAGAACACACGTGCTGACGCCACCGCTGGCACCTCGGAGGAGAACCACTTGGCCAGAATTGCGTTGGCACGCGCGAGATCATCCGAACTGAGCCGCAGTTCATTGGTGACCGGCTTTACATCCCATTCCTGCGAGGTAAAGCTGAACAGCCAGTATCCTTGCTCGATCATGGGAATGAGGAACGCGTAGTCATCGAACAGCCCGATCATTGGACAGTTCGGCGTGGGCCGTGCGGCCAAATGGAGCGCGACGACCTTCTTAACTCGCAACCCCGGTTCGTCTGTTAGGTGCTGACGCAACGGTGACTCCGGTAACCATGGCCCGATTGCGAGAATGGCCCGCTTCGCCGCGAGTTCGCTGTTATCAGCGATCTGGAGAAGAATATTGCGCGGCCCCTTCCGTATTCTTGTAATCGATGTACGCTCGCTTATTGAAACCCCTTCGATCTTGAGCCTTTGAGTCAGATCCTGAACAATGGAATCGACTTGACAATACGAACCACGATCTAACATGACGGCCACATCGCCGGGGACCGAGAACTGCGGCAGCGATAATAGCCTCTCGACAAGAACGAAGGGTGTTGATGGGGTCAGGTGGCCCACGCTGCTCTGTCGCGCGAGTTCGCCGGGATTGCGCGTCAACCAAAACACATCACAGTCTCGTCCCTTGGGCCATTGTCCGTCGGGATAGATCCCGCGCCAGAATTTCGAACCACAGTCGATGAGGCTCCTTTCCTTCTGGTTACGACAGATGTTGATCTGGATCCCAGGCGCAAACCGGCTCGTACCAGATCCAACGATATCTCGTTCGGCGATGACTATTCTTTTTTCCGGGCGATCGCTCGCTGCGATGAAGGCAGCACTGAGGCCCATAACGCCAGCCCCGATGACTGCGAGGTCATAGATATTGTCAGTCATTAAGCTTGTTTCCAGGATATGGAGAAGGCGCTCAGAACTTCGCTGCCACTATTCCGCAAATGATGGCTCTGATTTGGTCGCAGAAACACCAGATCGCCGGCCTTCACGGCCAACTCACCATCGTCGGTCACTACGTGACCGCGCCCGCTCGTGATTCGCCAGATCTCGGTGGAAGGATGAGAATCAGGCTTCGACACCGCAAGTGGATCGAGGTGGAATTCGATGAATTCGACCGGAACGGTGATCTCCGGATCATCTATCCCTTTGACGTCCTGTACCAGTACGCCGGGGCTATAGACCGTTACGTCCCCCAAAGTCATCAGCTGAGCATTCTTCATGGTGTATCTCCGATCATGCAGCTGGATCGCGGCATGCTACCCATTGTGATCCTCAACGGGCGCTCTCGGGCACCGCACCATTCCACTTGAGAGCCCCTGTTGCAGGTCCGCAATCGTAAGCCACCCGACCAATGATCGAGTTGAGCACCGTTGAGGCCCGCCAAGGAACCAAACTCAGATTTGTGTCGGCGATGCCATGTTGAAATCGTGCGCCATTCTGGACGTATAAGCGGCAGCTTTCGGGGCCATCAAACCGGGCCCTGAACTCCTTGCCGACCACGATCTCCCGAGAGCCACCAGGCGCACTCACAATCGAAAGCCGGTTTGCGACCGGCTCCAGAAAGAAAGGGATCTCGGTACGATAGCCCGTGGCCAGCACAATAATGTCAGCGACATGTTCTGCGCGAACGCCGGTGGCCTGCTGACGCACCCCCAGGCGAAATGGAGATATGGCACGCAGCTCCTCAGCCATTGTGTCGACGCGTATTTCGACCCGAGCGGGATACGAACCTCGACAAACTTCGCGATCGTAAAGTGCGTTGTAGATCGCGCGCAGTGTCGATGGGTTGACGCCATCGCTCGCCAAAGCTTGCTGTTCAAGGGTTTGCCTTCTGGCGGCTTCGCTTTGCTCAAGGAACCATCCCCCATACTGTGGAAAGAACCACTCATTGACGAAGGGACTATCTTCCAGGGCAAATATGCTTGCGCGGCGCGTGACCCAGACCAGAGCTTCCAGCGCGCCGCATGCACCAGTTAGCAGATGAAGAAATATTTCTGCTCCGCTTTGGCCACCACCTACCACAACAACGCGCTTGCTGGAGAACTCGCGGCGCCGCAGGAGGAAGGTACTCGCGTGAAACACCTGATTCTCCGGTGCATTTCTGCTCCAGTCAGGAACAGAGGGCACCCGGCCTACGCCGACCACTGTCGTACGGCTCTGATAATTGCGGCGATTGGTAGCGATACTGAACGCCTCGCCGCGCAGTTCGACTGAAATAACCTGTTCGCCGAATTGAACGTTCGCTAACTTTTCTGCTGCCCATTTCAAATAATCTTCAAATTCATCCCGGCCAACCGAAGCGATTCCTCGAACAATGGCTTGATAAAGTCGTCTTTTCTCGTGCAGATAGGCGAGAAAACTATATCTACTGGTCGGATCTGCCGGTGTTACCAGGTCCTTTAAGGGGCTGGTTTGCATGAAAGCCCCATCTAGAAGCAAACCTGGATGCCAATTTAGCGTCTCCGATCTTTCCAGGATGTGTAAGGAAATTTCCGGGATCGGGGCCGCGAGCGCTGCCAGGCTCAGATTCGCCGGGCCTGCGCCGATTGCCGTTACCTGATGGCCGCCGCTCTGCTTTGACATCACGCTATCCGCAAGATGAGCCACTTAACGCTCCCGGCTGGTCGAAAACACTTGAATTGCGAGAACGATTCCATTGCCACCGACAAGCATCATCATGCTCTTCAGCAAATCATCGAAGCTGTGGGCGCTCACGATCTGCCCGGCGATATATGGAAATCCGAATAGGCCAACGAAGTAGGAAAGCGTGAAGACCTGAGACGCAACCGCCAATGATGTCCCGTCTGTACCTGCAATGAGCACAACCATACCGTTCAGAGTCGAATAGCTAAGTCCGTATCCAAGGGCGAACATCGCTGTACCGAGGATGTAGATGTCCGCACTCCTTGCATTCATCAAAAGCAAGAATAGTCCCGCCATAGTGCACACGATGAGAAACGCAGCGACCCACTCAAGCCGGACCTTTCCGATGACCGGCGCCACCGCGAAGCGCAAGAAAACGGCTGTCAACGTGAAGACTAGAAAGAATGTATCGGCGGATTGCCCCCGCGATGAAGCGTAAAGCGTCTGGAACGTGGACAGACCGGAAAACACGCATGCGCCGATTCCGATCATAACGATCGGATAACGAGTGTTCGACTTGAAAGCCTCCCGCACGCCCACAACCGTGAGTCGAACAGCCGCCATTTTGATCTGAGGAGCCTGCGCCAGTGCCCTGCCGGCCAACTCCAGCAGCATCGCGCCAACGAGACATGCAGCCGCGAATAGAGAGTACGCTGCGATATAGGATCCGAAAATCTCCACGACGGTGCGCGCCAGGGGAACAGCAAGTCCGATCCCCAGCATCTGGGATCCGGAAAGCAAGGTGAGATACTTGACACGAGCAGCAGGCCGTACGCGTTCCAGGATTTGAAGCGGCGCCAGCATATAGAAGATTGACCATCCAATGCCGAGCGAGAGCCCACCGAAATAAGCGAGGAACATAAAAATTGGAGCCGCTGCAAAACAGATCATTGCAATTGCCATCACCACGGCAGCAAGGACGATCGTTCGCATCACCCCACATAGATCGGCGATCCGGCCAGCCACAAGCGAACATAGTATTGTCGCGACCGTACCGGTCGAAATAACTGTTCCTGCTATGGATGCGCTCTGTGGTGCCGAGCGCAGAGCATCCACGAGAAAGAAGCTCGCCCCATAGGACGCGGCCACATTGATGCTACCAAGCATGAATGGAATCGAGACCTCGAGCGGCACTTCATCGGGCAATTTCTCGGCGGCGACGATGTTCCCTGCGGCTCTCATTGTGCAACTTTTCCCGGAAGGCACCGATCAATGTCTGCGGCCGTCAAGCTAGGCCCATCGATTCTTGGTGCGCTTCCGCTTCGTTCGGACGAGGGTCGCGTAGCGCAGGCTGCGATGGGATGTCCTTGATGGCCGAGCCAGTGCCACAGAGCTTCTGTTATCCTGGGCATCAGCGGCCAACCCAGTATACTGAAGCCCATCAGCCATGAGTAAGCGATTTGATGGTTCGGATTGGAATCAAGACAATCGAGCCATTCGGTCACCGATCTGGACGCGTGCGACACGCGCAGATGATCTAGCGAGAGAGCTGAGCTCTGTTGGTTGTACAGCCGGTTCAGCGCGATCATCATCGCATCATCTACGTGACACGCGGCAGAAGCCGGCATCGCGTTGATGATGTCCGTACAACGATTGATGACCACAGCGCTCTTGTCGAGAATCGCATTATAGCGATCAATCAATTGATTCGGGATCAGATCGGTCTCCGCTTCTTCGGGGCAGATTTCCGACAGACACACTCTGAGAATATCGATACATATATCCGGCACTTGAGCGATTTCACCTGCCCAAATCACGTGGCCGCGACTGGTAGAGAACTTCGATCCGTTCAACCGAAGGAAATGATTAAAGAAAATTCGGTCAAATTGGCGAAATGACTCCTGACCCAATGCACATCCGGTAACGCCCACGAGCATCGGGATCGTATTGTCGATGCCGGTCGCGCCGATCAAGAAAGTATCGGAATTGCGCGCAAAGGCACTTGGCGTTCCGGATGCCTCCGCATCTTTATGCCCACAATAGAGGGAATGAGCGTAGAGCAACGAGGAGTAGCTAAACAGGATCTGACGTGTGTTGAACTGCTGCGAATTCCAGGCCAATCCATGCAGGCCAGGAACGGTCAACCGCATTCGCTGCCCTTTGCGTGCGATATAGCGCCTCCCTATCTCCACAAAGCCAGGTTCGATAGCCGCATCGTCCCACGCCCGAACGAGTTGGTCGTTTCGTGTGATTGAGAGAAAGGCAGAGATGTTATCTGTCCATTCTAGGATCCGTCCTCGCCTCGACACCGGATTTCGCACTTCATCTGGCTCGAAATGATCTCCACACTGTTCGCAGAAGAAGCTCCCTGCAGATGCTTCGCATACGGGGCAGGTTGCGCCAAACCAGCCTCCAATGCAGAAACGCTCTTCCGTTGGCGTCAGAGCAGAGCCCGCATCGTCGACGGGTAGCCGCGCTGCGCGAAACTCCAGCGATCCTGCTGCAGATAACGCATCCATGAGCGCGTTGCTGACATTGGAAAACCGCCGAAGATTTTTGCCATGGGCTGGATCATCGAAATGATCGAAAACGATCCCTAGTGAGGCGAGATCATGAGCAATCCCGACATGGAAGCCATGAGCCAAGTCCGACGGGTCGATGTTCTCGCGCGCTGCTCGGACTAGAACATGGTTCTCGAAACCATCGGTCGTCAGACCGGAGCGAACATGATGCCCTGCCCTCTTCAGGTGCCTTTGTACGACGTCCATTCTGAGAAATGGCCCGGCAGCATGGCCAAGATGTGCTCTGCCATTAGCCGTCAAGTTGACGGGCGAGATATATACGTCGGCGGGATTCGTGTTCGCTACGTTTAGCGGCGTGATGATTGGGCTTCTTCTCATATCTGCACAAATGACATCCAGCAACAGATCCTGAAAACACCCGAATAGACATCCAGACAACTCGCCACGACAACGGGAATACGCGCGCGGCTTGACAGGTTATGGATCCCATCGGGTTGCGGATTTCGAGCCAGGATGTTCAAAGCGTGTCACATACTCTTTGAGTACCTCTAAACCCTCTCCTAGCTGGACGCTTCACGTATCGGTTCACCTCAGCTCGCAACCTGCACCAACCTCTCCACCTCTGCTTAGTCAATCGAACTGATCGCCCCTGGAGCGATCGAGATGTCGCCGTGAAGAAGCAAGCGGCGGGCCAATTCACAATCGTTGATTTTGCCGGTGCCGCGGCCTGCATTTATGTCGACTACCGACATCTGGTCACGAACCTGACAGGCGGGCTCGGCGCGGGCCGGCAGGAGTCCGCCACAGGATCTTTTCCCTTCACTCCCTCATGAGCAACGGCGACTCGTGGGGTAACCGGCCCCGGCCAGGGCGACTGCGAGCTCACGATCTACACCGGGCAACCATTCCGGCCATTGCAAGGTTTCAGATGATGCCGCCCAAGCGGACGACCGCGCAGCGATCAAATAGGCCCGCGCGAAAGGGATGCATGCGCTCTCATTGGACGAGATCCGATAGCTTGCTGCGAAACACGGACCTTACCGACCACCCGATTGCGCTACGGAGCAGGTCGTTTCCGCGCGTCGCTGAGAACTGGCCGGCGAACATGCCGACCTCCGCAGGTCGACAAGGCCATTGAACCAACACCAGGAGCTTAACCCTGTTTTTAGAAGGTTGAGACGGCTTCAATCTTGCGCCTCAAGGAGTCGAGTGGTCGCCCCAACTCAACCGAGACCATTCAACAGACACCGTTATTACGCCTTCCCGCGGCGCACAATCCTGGCGTACGGCGACTCAGCCCCCTTAAGTTTGAGGCAGGCGTCCTCTGTCGCGCGTGAGCTGTCGGTCTCTTCCAAGCAAGCAAGGCATTCTCGCGAACGTACAGCACCTCATGCGCAACCATCGTGACTCTCGGCGCCAAGCTGCGATACCTTCAGAGCACTGCCGGGGCGTGGGCAGCAAATTCGATCTTCGATGGCTTCGGAGTTGGCACCTCAAACCAATGCGGTTTCCGATCTCGATCGTTGCCGTCAGGCACAACAATTCGCGCGAGGACGTCGTACCGACCTCCGGAGCCCAGATATGTTGCTCACGTCATTCTTTGCGTGACGACCGTGGATATTCGAAGCCTGTTCGGGGGGGTCCTATATCGGTCGCCGAGGCTTTTGAACAACTCGCCCATCTGGTCTGACCGAACGGTAAATTCTCCATAATTTGGATCAAACAGGGTCGTCATTCCATTCGATGTCGAGGTCGCAATTGTATGCGCGCCACGCGGCTCAAAACGCAGGCTGATCAGATGGACCGATGGATAGTGGGTAACTTCATTCACTATCCGGGCAATTTCGGAGGACGTTCCAAACTCATATTGAGTCTGATTGTTCGCAGGCTCTAATCCCGCCTCACGCAACATTGCGGTTTTTGCCTGAAGGTTGGTAGACTCCACCGCCCTGTCACTTCGCAACAAGGCCTTGAGATCTTCATACCGTTGCTGCCGCACTGCCGCCGAGGCATGGTTTTCAGCGCCCGGTGCCAGCGCGCTCATTCGAGACGATGGACTACCGGCGAGATTGAGGAGCCACTCAGCTGCCAAGCCCACGCAGATGCCATCGACATTGGCGCCAGATAATTCTGCAGTTCTGTATCGGAACAAAGGCTGGCTCGGCTCCGCCGGAGAGGCTGAACTTGAACCGGAAGACAGAGAAGAGGTGGTGAGGTCCAAAGAGACCGAGGTGTGAATGTTCGCATCCGAGGTATGAGGCCTGCTGCAGCAGAGCCCCATTTTATCCGACAGCTCTTCGGGAGGCAGGCCGTCTTCCTGCGCGAGATCCGTAAGCACTTGCTCGAAGTTGCTGTTGTCCGCCGACTGACTCAGTTCATCAGCTTGATCGGCGCGCGTGGCTTGGCCAATTACCGGATTGAACATGGCGCTCCCGTGCCTCCAGCGTATGCTTGCCAGGACCGAGTGGGGCTGGCTGGGCGAGCTCTACCTGCGAATCGTATTGCGGCAAGCTGACGACGAGCTGACGAGCAAGAACAGGTCGAGAAGCCGCCGCATGGCGTCTCTTGGATGGCCACCTTTTCCGCTTACCCAATCCCGGCCGAAATGCCGGCGCCCTGGTCGACGACTTCAAGGATATGGAGTGGTCGGGCACAATCGTCGGAGGATGCAATTTTATCCCGAGCTCGAGTTTGGCGCGGCTCTCCACGCAGATTTGACGCGGAGATGGCCCGATTCTGACGCTGTCGTTCCGTCAATTCGCCAGCACGGGATTCGTCGGGCCGGTGCGTTGTCATCACCTCCTGCTTCGCTGGGCTGGCAAGCCCGCGATGTCAGGCAAACGGAAGAGCCGCCCCCTTCCGTTGCGGTGTGGGCTGACAACAGCGCCGAACCACTGCTTTTGATCGGCCACGCAGACAACTTAGGCTACCTCATAATGCGGTCGCGCTCATGCGGGCAAACCACACTGCCGCCTCCGATGGGCCGAGCCCAACGACGCCTACAAAGCAAGGTGGCGGCATTGGGATGTCCCGATGAGTTGGCCTCCACAGATGCAGGCAATACCGACTGTTATTTACATATTGCGAATGTGGGGGATGCAGCTGCATCACGCATTCCTCTTCATCCCAGAACAGGTCTTTGACGAAGCACATCTCTTCCCAATTCGGACAACGTCGCGGCGTTGAGACAGCGACATGCTCCCAGCCAGGACGAATTAATCCGCTGATCCTCAGTTCACAGCCGCAAGGTCCCTGTACAACGAACATGCCGCAAGGACCTGATCCTGGAAGGCTGGCAAACTGGCCATATTGTACGCGACCGGCCTCCAGCCTCTCTATTACTTGCGTCCGCACGTTTCCTCCTTTGCTTCGTGGACCGCCTTGAAGTCGATGTAGATGACGTTGTTGTTTTGCAACTCACAACTTGGCGCATGCTCCGTCCTCTTTGGGACGGCGCTCCAATACCATTCTTCAGCGAACCACCTGCTGAGAAAGCCGCAGATGTCCATTACTTGTTCTCCTGTCTTTTTGGACGCTGACGCCCTGCCCAGGCGCTTGCCAGTCCTTGCGGGGCCTTTGTTGCCCGAATGCAAACCGTGCAAGATCCACTCGATAATGACCCGGCGCATAGGTTGAGCATTGCTACCCTGGGAAGCTCGGCGGCTATGGGAGCCGACATCTCGATCACCGCACGAGGCCCATGCAGAGCGCCTTGCTCATTGACTGCAGCGTACACCGCTGAACAACGTGCGCATCAGCATACGATGTGGCCTTGAGCTCTCGCGGTTAGCGCACAATGTTTCGTTGCGTGCGCCGCGTTGATGTTACGCGGAGATGCGCTTGATCCTACGGAGGCGTCCAGGGCCGCCACGTCATCGCCGGCGGATCGACCACCATGCTTGGTATGCACTCCGAAATGGCCTGACATCTACATTCCATCATCGCTCGCAATACCACAGCACAATTCGCCTATTCTCGCTCAATGCTTCGCAAGGGCGATTGCTGCCTCACCAACTGTCCTGCGATCATTCGCCGCTTTCTGCTCGCCGACTCTGAAACAGGGCCAATGCGTCATCTATGTGACCATGATTGATTCGTCCGGGAGCAAAATCGAAACGGGCTAGCCTCACGCCGCAATGGTTAGGCATAACGTGTCCCTAGACCGATAACATCCATGGGTTGATGAGGTCTCGTAAGCTAATGGTCAGAGAAGCTGATTAGTCTATCTTGAGGGACTGCAATCGCGCTGCCATTGGCGGCCCCTTTGCCGCGTCCCTACAATGCAACTCCCGACCCCTGTTTGCCAAATGTCGCTAGCGAGCTCTTGCCTTCTTTCGATGCCGATGTCGCCTTCCGGACACCAAGGTCGCAACTCCGCCCAAGTGCAGCGAGTTCGTGTCGCCAAACCGAGCGGGTGGCTTGCTTCGCATCAAGGCTGCGCCGGCACTATTCCGCTCGTGGCATGTTGATTGCTGCAGTGAGTCCAGACGTCACTCATCTGGCTATTTCTTTAGTTCCGAGCGATGCACTGCCCGGTGCCCCTCAGCTTTGGTAGCACCTCGTCTAACCGCCCACTGCATGAGAAGGCCATCACGTGGATGCATGCCGGTCGCACCGCAAACAAGAATCCGATAACCCGTGCCATGAAGGAAGACTGTGAGCTTATGAACGATACGATGCATCCGGAGACCAGCCGTTTCCCGCGGACCAGTGCGGCACGTGGTCAATGACTCACTGGCGCGCACCAAAGGACCCGACTGTCAGGCCTTACGACGCCGATTGCCGTTGTTTGCAGGCGCAACGGCGATGGAATCTATGGCCGCTGGCCGCGCTCCTCCTGGGTGCGCTGCTCTGGGCCAGCATTTACTGGATCGTCGCAGCGGTCTTCTTATGAGCCAAAGAAGCTCGCGGAACTGACAAATCACAAGTAAAGCTACGTCGGATGGCACGCGCGTGCACCTCCCGACCTCCGCGATCCGATTGTAGGCCAGGAATATCCCTACCGTCAGTTGGAAGCGGACACTTCTTTCACAGGTCAGCTTTGTGCTCCGGCGCGGCTAGCAGGATATGAATTCGCAATTGAGCAGTAAGACGCCTCCAGCATACCATGCCGAACCAGCTTCGCTGGCGACTCAATATGCCTCGAAGCCGCAAGGCCTATCGTGGACCAAAACGCCAAAATCCAGCGCTACTTGCTTGGATGCGCCGATTGCCGAGTGACATTTGCTCCGCGATCGGCGCTGCGGCCGTCCAGCTGAGGCGCGGCTTATCGAGGCCCGGCAAAGCCCTACAGCTCTCACTCTGACCATGTTTCGTCCTCACTTCGGCGCGTCTGCCACTCTTGGGCACGCCGTGCCAGCTTATCGTACTCGATCGCAACGTTAAGAAGCCTGTCTCTGGGTTTACCATAAGCGAGTCCTTCCGCCTTTTTTCGCGTTGCTTCCGCGCGGCTTCGCCAGTGGTCGGGCTGGTAGAGTTTACTTTTCGGATTCATGCCGTGAGCATGCAATTTGGACATCAAAGAAATGCGACACCGGCGCTCCGTATAATCACCTAAGGGCCGGCGGTCACCAAAGCGCCATTTGCCACCGTAAGAGGATACTCAGTCGATTTGATCCAAGAAGGGACTTGAATCGCACGCAGCGTCAGATTGTACGATCCTGGACAGATTGGGACCGCCTCCGACAATCCAGACGCTACCTGCAGGCAATGAGAATAGCGAATGTATCAAACATCTAAACTCAGCTGGCGAGAGTCGCTCGGGATCATACGCTTCTGCAGATACGTGCCTGTTCACACCTTATCCGAGGCTACCTCGGCCAGCAGCGGAAGAGATCGAGCCCTTCGATATTTCTACAGAAGGCGCTCTCATCCCAATCGCCGTCTCCACATTAATGTGGAGCGCAGGCCGACTACACTGAACATGACCTGGAGGAGCCTCATCAGGGCTCGTTACGCAGGATCAATTCCGTCATCAGCTATGGCTTGAGTACACCTGGCTTTTGCTCATCTCTCTGCCTCGATAAGCTCGGCTCCAGGCCGCAGGTCTTGTTCGATTCCGTATCGCGCCAGCCATGGCGGCAACTATCGGCCGTGAGGTGGGCTGTGCTCGAGCACCTCAAGACGTGCCACGCCGAATACTTCAGGACATCCAGGCATACCAGAGTCGGCGAAACGAAACTCGCAGGCATTGCACCTGGCGCTACACGTCGACTGGCCGACGGAGATGCCATTTTGCGCTTCGCTCAAGACATCGCAGACCTACCAACCTTAAGGAATGACATGACTCAAGACCAAGGGGCCGGTTCGGCTTCGCTCCTCAAATCCTGCCGCGCCATCGCTCTAGCTGCCGCAGTGACTGGTGTAATCCCGTGGCAGGTAAACGCGCGAGACCAAGCTCCGACTCCCGAGGAGAGACAGGCGTGTATGGAGGACGTGTTCCGCCTTTGCAGCAATCACATACCGAGCCACGTCGCTATCCTTGCTTGCCTCAGATCCAAGCACGCCAGCCTCAGCCAGCAATGCCGTTACGTGATCTCCTCACGAGATACGGGCAAGAACGGCGGCAGCTCGAAGTAGAGGATCGGGTGGCCTGTTCGCCAGCCTGGCGTTCCGAGATAGCCCGCCTAGCACGCAGGACGTTCACGCGACGTCGGCTGGAGGCAACGAGCCCGGCCACTCACGACGGTTTGGTCCCTTCATGCTTAATTGGATAGGCCAATGCAACAATTGCCCTTCGATACCGTACTGATCGCCAACAGGGGCGAGATAGCCGCCCGCATCGTCAAAACGTTACGTAAACTTGGACTCCGTTCTGCAATTGCGTACCACGAAATAGACGCGAGAACCCCCGCCGTTTCCATGGCCGACCTGGCGATTCAGATCAGCGGCAGCACGCCGATCGCAAGTTATCTCGATACTGGGCAGATCATCGCAGCCGCCGAGCAGGCGCGCGCCGGCGCGCTGCATCCCGGTTATGGGCTGCTTTCCGAAAATGCGGAGTTCGCCAGAGCCGTGACAAACGCCGGCGTTGCGTTCATCGGTCCTCTTCCTGACACTATCGAACTGATGGGGGACAAGATCCGCGCACGCAATTTCGTTCACTCCAACGGCTTTCCGGTCGCCCCCTGCGTCATCGAAGAAGATGATCCGGCGACGTTTGCCTCCAGAGCGCAGGCCATGGGAGCTCCTCTGCTCGTGAAGCCATCGGCTGGTGGCGGCGGTAAGGGCATGCGGATTGTACGCGACCTTAATACCTTGGAGGCAGCCATCGAGCAGGCGCGCAGTGAGGCGGGCCGTTACTTTGGAGATGCCCGCCTCTATGCCGAACGATATCTCGAATGCCCGCGACACATCGAAGTACAGGTACTCGGTGACTGCTTAGGGAACCTCGTGCATCTGTTCGAGCGCGAATGTTCCGTGCAGCGCCGGTTCCAGAAGATTATCGAGGAAGCGCCCTCGCCTGGGCTATCCCAAGAATTGCGGGCTCGAATTTGCGATACGGCGGTTCGCATCGCTCGTGCAGCGAACTACCGGAATGCAGGAACGGTCGAATTCATCTTCAGCGGAGATGATTTCTACTTCCTCGAAATGAATACACGACTTCAGGTCGAGCATCCGGTCACCGAGATGATTACTGGCCTCGATCTAGTGGCGGAACAGATCTATGCGGCAGCGGGCCGCGAACTTGCATTCTCCCAGTCCGATGTCGTTTCGAACGGCCATGCAATCGAGCTCCGGCTGTACGCGGAGGCTCCTGAACGCGGATACGTTCCGACCACCGGAAAAGTACTTCTTCTCGAGTATCCCAATGACGTACGGATCGACAGCGGCATCATGCAAGGCCAGCACATCACGCCGGCGTTTGATCCGATGCTCGCCAAGATCATCGTGCATTCACCAAGTCGCATGGAATCTGCTCTAAAAGCCCATCGTGCAGTTCGCGAATTGGTTTTACTGGGATGCGAGACCAATGCGAACTTGCTCGCCCGGATCGTTTCCGACGAGGCATTTCTCGGCGGTCACTTCCATGTCGGATACCTTGAACAAAACCCGCATCTCGCAGCGGGCAATTTTGCTGCCGGAATGTCTGCGTTCCTAGCATCCGCCGCTCTCCTGACGAGGCCGGTCCGCGACTCGGCAGATGCCGTGCCAGAGCTTCATTCAGCGCTCGGCAATTGGAGAAACTGAAGTGTATCACTCGTTCGAGGTTGACGGCGTAGATCATACATTGTGGCTTTCGGCCAGCCGGCATGGCTACCGCCTTCATTTGCGAGACGAGGTGATTGCCCCCGTCGCATTCACCCAGAGCAGCGACAGCAGCGGCATCCTGACCATTGCCGGGCAGAGCGAACCCGTCAGGTTCGTGATCGACGGGGAGATCATTCACCTCCATATCCGCGGCAGAACGCGTACTTTGCGCTACATCGATCCGCGACGGACCCACGCGGCTGGGAATAGCGGGACTTGTCCCCTCGTAGCCCGGGCGCCAATGCCCGGGACGGTTGTCGCGATCACAGTTTCGCCTGGTGACTCAGTCTCGGCGGGGACGGCGCTAATGATGATTGAAAGCATGAAACTGGAAACGATCATACGATCACCCCAGGACGGCATCGTCGAGCGGATTCACGTCAAGGAGAACGAGAGCTTCGAGCACGACGCCGTACTCGTAACGCTGTCTAAAGAGGGGTTCTGAAATGCAGCGGATTGGTTCTGCGGCGGATGTCGATTCGCAGGAGTTTCGTCGCAACGACCTCCACAACAGACAACTGGCTGCCGAATTGAAGGAGCGCCAACGCTTGGCCCGGTTCGACAGACCTGAGAAAGACTTCGAGCGGCTGCGTCGGCAGAATAAACTGTTTGTTCGCAACCGCCTCGAGGCCTTGCTGGATCCGGAAACTCCTTTCCTGGAGCTTTCCACGCTAGCCGCCAACAAGGCCTACAACGGAGAGGTTCCGGGCGCCGCGCAGGTGGTCGGCATCGGCATCGTTGCGGGGCGAGAAGTGATTATTCACGCTGACGATTCCAGCGTGAAGAGCGGCGCATGGTATCCACTCTCGGTTAAGAAGATCGTGCGGGCCTTGGACATAGCCATCGAAAACCGTCTGCCGGTGGTTCATCTATGCGACTGCGCCGGCGGTTTTCTGCCTTTGCAGGCGGAGTTCTTTGCTGATCGATACCATGCGGGTCGAATTCTGCGCAATCAGTCGATACTCTCGAAGATGGGAGTACCGCAGGTCGCCATCGTCATGGGCCACTGCACCGCGGCAGGGGCCTATGTCCCGGCCCTTAGCGAATACAACATTGTGGTCGAAGGCACGGGAGCAATTTTTCTTGGCGGCCCTCCGGTCGTGAAGGCTGCCACTGGCGAACAAGTCTCCGCCGAAGAGCTCGGCGGTGCCCTCATGCATACGAGCGTGTCGGGCACCAGTGACTATTCCGCAACTTCCGAGCTCCACGCAATCGCGATTGCGCGCAACGTTGTCGCGCGCTTCCACCAACCGGCGAAAACCTGCATCGATCGCGTAGCCCCCGAGCCGCCCGCCTATGATGCATCCGAACTCTACGGCATCATTCCAAAGGACGCGCGAGCGCCGTTCGACATGCGGGAGATCATCGCCCGCCTGGTCGATGGCAGTCGATTTGATGAGTACCAGCCGCGTTATGCGACATCACTCGTGTGCGGCTTTGCCCGGCTCTACGGATATCAAGTCGGGATCGTTGCCAATAACGGCGTTTTGTTCGGCGATAGTGCGCTAAAGGGTGCTCATTTCATCCAAATATGCGACAAGAACCGGACGCCCCTGCTCTTCCTGCAGAACGTCACTGGCTTTATGGTTGGTCGCGAATATGAGCGCCGTGGGATCACCAAAGACGGCGCCAAGCTGATCATGGCTGTGTCCGGCGCGTCAGTCCCGAAGTTTACGATCATTTGCAATAACTCTCATGGCGCAGGAACTTACGCCATGTCCGGACGCGCGTTTGATACTCGATTCGTGTTCAGCTGGCCGAACTCTCAGATTTCCGCGATGGGCGCCGAACAGGCCGCCGGCGTTCTCACCCACGTCAAGGCAAGACAATTGGCTCGCACCGGAGGGCGCCTCACTGAGCAGGAACTGGCAGGCATTCGCGAACCGGTTCTTGAAGAATATCGCGAACGATCAAGCGCCTATTATGCAACATCCGAACTCTGGGACGATGGCATTCTTGATCCTGTCGATACCAGGACTGCCCTTGCAATTGCATTGAGTGCTTCACTCAACGCACCGATCGACGCGCCGCAGTACGGCGTGTTCCGACTGTAAAGCAGGACCGAACACCGACGGCTCGGCCCTGACGCGAGCCGAACCGACAGCTCTCCATTGCTGTATGATGGCTTCCGGTTTCGCCTAATGCACTCTGATTTGCAGTCTGGCGGGATGGTTTGCAGAGGCAGAGGCAGATCAGCACCGCTCTGCCCAAAGCACGTGAGAAGCGACTTCAACCGACAGAACAGCGGTGCTGGCAAGCCGCACGATTTTCCAAGTTACGGCCGCTTCGGCTGAATCATCGTGATCAAGAAGCTGCCGCTAAGGTACATGCGCGGCAGTAGACCTCGCCATCTTTGCTGGCCAGCGACTGCACTGTCCTCATCGGCCGGCGATTTCTTGACGGCGTCCTGACATGGAGCGCTTGACCCTCACGTAGCGTCAGGTTGTAGCCTTTCCGGAATGACGGTGCCAAACCAACCGATACCTCAAACGTCGACGACGTTCGGCCGTGCGCCGATGGGCCGGACAGCTTCATCATGGCGGCCAGTGCCATGCTGTTCAACAAAGCCCTCCGTTGCAGCGAACCGCTTCGGATCCCGACAAAGAGCATGTAAAGTCGATGGAAGCGCTTAAATCAATTATCGGTAAAGTTGCCGCCGGCGCCACTCTGACGCGTGACGAAGCTGCGTCAGCATTCGACGGCCTGATGTCGGGTCATGCGACTCCGTCGCAGATCGGCGGCTTGTTAATGGGATTGCGAGTCAGGGGCGAAACGGTCGAAGAAGTCACCGGTGCGGTCTCCGCGGTACGCGAGCGAATGCCGCGGGTCGAGGTGGCATGCGATCCCATCGGTATCGCTAGTACGAGCGATACCGCCACGCACTCGGCCAACCTGATGACGTGCGCCTCTTTTATCGTGGCCGGAACCGACGTTCCTGTTGCCAGGCATGCCAACAGCGATAGATATTCAGGTGCAAGCACTGCAGACCTATTGGCGCATCTCGGTGTCAACGTTGACCTCAAGCCTGAGGCCGTTGCGCGCTGTGTGCAAGAAGCCGGAATCGGCTTCTCATTTGCGTCAGCTCATTATCCAGCGATGCAGCGCGTTGGCCAGATCCGGACCGCACTTGGGACCCACACCATCCTTAACCTCATCGCGCCACTGTCCAATCCGGCCAGGGTCAAGCGGCAGATCGTTGGGATATTCGCTCGCGAATGGGTTCAGCCTCTGGCTTACGTGCTGAAGAACCTCGGCTCCGAATCGGTGTGGGTGGTTCATGGCTCTAACGGGCTGGGCGAGGTTACCCTCACGGGGCCGACCTTTGTTGCCGCGCTTGAGGCCGGCACGGTGCGCACCTTCGAAGTAACACCGGAACAAGCCGGGCTTGTCCGCTGCGACAAGGAGACGCTCGAGAGCGGCGACACCAAGGCCAATGCCGTCGCCTTGCAAAGCGTGCTCGACGGCGTTCCAGGTCGATTTCGCGACGCTGCACTTTTGAATGCGGCGGCGGCATTGATCGTGGCCGGCCGCGTCGAGAGGCTGCAGGAGGGTGTCGCACTCGCACAACATGCGCTTGACCGTGGCGGCGCAGCCGCTCGATTGAAACGCTTGATTGCAGTCTCCAACGCCTAACAGCCGGGTTGGAAGATGGTTACAGAGTCCAGTTATGACAAGCGGCTATGCGAATGGGCGTCTATTCCTTCGAGATTTCGATGAGTATGTGCCGGCCTGCCTTGCGCCGATCAAAGCAATCCGCGTTAAGGACGTGTGCGAGAGCCATCCCTGTTCATCGGCGAGAGACTGCTCCAGCCCCTGTTGCCGAGGTAGAGACCCGCGGCACGCGCTGCGTTCCAAAGGAGATAGTCAGATGATGTCATCACAGAAGTTGGAAGCACTCGGATCCATCGCAATGATTGAACACATCATTCGAAAGTTTCGTGAATTGATCGATACGGATTGCTCGATCCCGCCCGAACTGCGGGGTTCTCTGCACGCGACGCTCGATGTGCATCTTCTAGATGCAAAAAAGCGCGTTCTCTTACGCGTACATTGAGCGCGCTAACCTGGGCGGCACTCTGGTCGGCAAGCGGAGGACATCAATGTCATGTTCGGTCTCATCATTGCCCTCTGGACACGCGGTTTTCCGAGACTGCGCACCCATCTGCGGCCGCGAGATGAATCCGAGCCTGCCCAAGCTAACGGAGCATCAGAAGTGGGGTATAACTTTAAAGGCAGATCATGACGCACCCCTCATCTCCTGTGGTTGGGAACATGCCGTCTATCCAGCCGGCAGATTTCCGTCAGGCTATGCGACATCTGGCAAGCGGTGTCGCCATCGTGACGACCGGAACGGCCGGCGGACGACGTGGACTGACGGTGAGTTCTGTGGCGTCCATCTGCATGGAACCGCCGTGCTTGCTCGTTGGCATCAACGCCAAATCTGAAGCGCATGACGCGATACTCGCTAGCGGCAGTTTTGCAATCAATCTTCTCCACAGTGACCAGGAGGACCTTGCCCTGCGCTTTGGCGGTCAGGAGGGAACGAAAGGTGTTGATCGCTTCGGCACGGCTTCCTGGACTCAGGGCGTGGTCGACGTTCCGCTATTGTCGAACGCACTTTGCGCGCTCGAATGCGTTTTGTATGACCACAAGATCATTGGCACACATAGGATCTTTATCGGACGAATTGTCGCAGCTCGCGCTGGCCATGGCAATCCATTGATCAACTTCCAGGGCGCGCTTCGAACCTTGCCCCTTGCCAAGTACTGCGCAGAATGCCGCTAGAATGGAATACGCGTTGACCGGACGACCGGTACTGGAGCGATCCTTATTCGAACATTCATCCGGGCAACTCGTGGACGATTTTGGTTCTTTAGGGGCTCACCTCGCGTTGAAAAGCGCGCGTACCTCGCGACTGATTAGACCATCCTACCGCACGCTGGACCGGCATAGCCCCGACGTAAACTACCAGCTTTGGTAGCTCAGTTCTCCTCGGCAGGCGCGTAGCATCAGTGTCGCGGCAGGATCACGGTTTAAAGGCACACTGCGTCACAATCTTCGTGCTCAATCCTGAAGCGAGCAAGTGGGTCGTACCATGACCTTGCGCGAGTGATGAAAGTCGAGATTCGAGGGGCATCACACAACTATGTCCAGTTACCCGTTTGAAACCTCCGCGATCCTCGATGGCATCCGTCGCTGGGTCGAGATCGAGTCCCCGACGGAACGGTCGGATCAGCTCAACAAGCTGGCTGACGTCGTCGCGGCCGGCTATCGCGACCTGCCGGCCACCATCGAGCGCATTGCGGGACGCGAGGGTTGCGGCGATCACCTGGTCACGCGCTCGTCCTGGGGACAGGGCGTGCCGGGCATTCTGGTGTTGAGCCATCTCGACACAGTTCATCCGATGGGATTCATAAGACGACTACCGTTCAAGATCAACGGTGACAGCGCGTTCGGCCCGGGTACCTACGACATGAAGGGCGGCGCCTATCTGGCCTATCATGCATTTCGGCAGATCTGCGCCGACGACGCGCGCCCGCCGCTCGGCATCACCCACCTCTACGTGTCGGATGAGGAGATCGGCAGTCCGACCTCGCGGGCGCTGATCGAGGCCGAGGGCCGCAAGGCAAAATATGTGCTGGTTACCGAACCAGCGCGCGACGGCGGCAAGATCGTCACCGGGCGGAAGGGTGTTGGCCGCTTCGATGTGTTTATCAAGGGCGCGCCGGCGCACGCCGGCGCACGCCCCGAGGACGGCCGTAGCGCGATCCGGGAGCTAGCCAATGTGATCCAGACGCTCGAGGCGATGAACGATCTTTCGCGCGGCATTACCGTCAACGTTGGCGTCGTTCGCGGCGGCACCAAGCCGAACGTAATCGCCGAACAGGCCTATGCGGAAGTCGACCTGCGCGTGCCGACTATGGCTCATGCAGACGAGTTGGTGCCGAGAATTCTCCGAATGACCTCGCGCACCGATGGCGTTCGCCTGAAAGTATCGGGCGGCTTGAACCGTCCTCCCTATGAGAAGAGTAAGGCCGGCGCTACGCTCTACGAACACGCCAGGCAACTTGCCGCTGAGATCGGTTTCGAGCTGCTCGACGCGTTCAGCGGCGGCGGCTCCGACGCCAATTTCACCGCGCTGCATACCGCAACCCTCGATGGCCTCGGCGTAGACGGCAAGGGCGCACACACGCATTATGAGCAACTCTATATTTCATCTATCGAACCTCGCGCGCGGCTGCTGTATCGCCTCTATCAGACATTGCGATAATCCACGCATCAGTAGGCGAGCGAACTTAAGCGGCGGCTGCCGCGCAATCGGCTCTTGGTAGCGAGCACTCGATCGCTGGACGTGCGAGCCTTTTCGACAAGGGCCCTGCCAGCCGCAGGACCATTCTCATGGGAGCGCGACTTTCTGACGCAGATCGTGCGCTGGAAGCTCTCCACCCGTCGCGGAGATCCGTCCCGACATACCCTTTGGCATGTTCACGCGAGGTTGTCAGAAAGGGCTTGAACCGGACGTAACGTTAAGTTGTACGATCTTGCGGTCGGCACGCATCTTCATCCGCCGCCGGGACTGGAAGGATTGACGAATGTCTGAGCTGGTCAGAACAACCCCGCACTGGTTGGTCATGATCTTCATTTCTGACGGCCTTTCGGTCGAAACAGTGACGCAGCGCGTCTTGACCGCAGCCTTACGGCTCGCGGCTAGTTGCAAATGGTTGGGCATTGCAGAACCGCGACACTGTGGCTGCCGCAAGCCTGGCCTGCAGCGAGCAGGTGACGTCGGACGAGATCAATGCAGGGTTCGGTGCAGCACCAGTGCAGGGCGCGGCCTCTTCCCGATATTGAACCCGCCCCCCTCTTCTGGCGGGACACAGCCCCAGAAGCAGTCCGCCGAACCGGCTCTTCGCTACGCTCATGCCGGCCTGCCGGCGCATTCTCGTCGCGCAGATGCGCGACAGGCCGTGAGCCTCCAGAGGTTTTCAAAGGGCCCCAGCTGCAAGTGTCACTCGGCGTGACCGGAACGGCACCGAAGAGATTGCCTGGTATCCTGGAGCAGCAAGTTGAAAGAGCCTGACGGCGTCAACAAGGTCTTGTTGATCGACCATATTGAAGGCCAATGCCGGGCCATCATCGGCTTCAAGGATGGAGATACCAGAGCTGCCTATATGTGCGGCGAGCCTGTCTGTCAAAGACCGGGCAAGAAACAGTCGTCATGGTGCGCCTACCACTACGGGCAGATGCACACGACCGCCGCCGAGCCGAACAGAACGAGTAATCAGTCGCCAGCGATTCGCCAGGCAATATCCGTTGATCGCAACCGTGACAACAATCAATAGCTGCGTTGTCCTGCCGAAGAGTGTGATTGTCGCTTGTGCAACGGGCACCGAACCATGTGGTGGGCCTCGCGAGCGCGGTCCGAGGCCTGTCCGAACCGTTGCGCGGAGCTGGATCATATGGAGATTTAGTTGGACCTCTGCACACTAGTTGAACGGAATGCAGCGTATGCTCCTGATAAAGCCGCCATCCATTTCGAGGGGCAGACTCTGAGCTACGCGAGCCTCAATCGCCGGATAGGTCGGGCGGCTTGCGCCCTCAAGAGCCAGTTCGGGGTAGAGCGAGGAGACCGGATCGCGATCCTTAGCCTGAACCGACCAGACTATCTCGTGCTGCTGTATGCGTGCGCGCGGCTCGGCGCAATTCTCGTACCCTTAAATTGGCGCCTCGCGCCCGCCGAGCAGCTGTTCATTCTGTCCGACTCAGGAGCAAACGTGTTGCTGGTTGAGCAGTCCTTCGACGCAGTCTTACCTGTCGTCGCGAGGCAACTGCCTTCTGTTTCTGTTGTCGGGCTAGACTTCGCACCTATCGGCGGAAACAAACTGGACGATCTTCTGGACGCAGACTGTAGTGACGGACGCAATCCGGGTGCGGACCTGTCTTGCCCGCTTTTGATCGTCTACACTTCGGGCACGACAGGACGACCGAAAGGCGCCGTACTGCGTCAGGAAGCGCTGCTCTGGAACGGCGTCATGAGTCAGCACATGCATGACCTCACCTCGGCCGATCATGCCTTGACTGTCCTGCCACTGTTTCATGTCGGTGGACTAAACATCCAGACGACGCCCAGTTTGCATCACGGCGCGACGGTTACTATCCACAGCCGCTTCACACCGGAGACCACTCTCGACGCGTTCGAGCGCGATCGACCCACGCTGGCAGTTTTGGTGCCAGCCATGATGCGAGCGCTGACCGAGAATGCCCGATGGGATAGCACCGACCTCTCCGCGCTCAGGGCGATCTGTACCGGATCTACTATGGTGCCCCACGATCTTGTCGAGCTCTTTGTCGCGCGCGGGGTGCCGGTCCTGCAGGTTTACGGTTCGACGGAGACCTGCCCGATCGCTGTGTATACTAAGCTCGGCGGGGGTCTCGTGCCCGATGGATCGAGCGGCCTCGCAGGTCTGTGTTGCGAAGCTTCGATCATAGATGATGCTGGGCACACGCTGCCGGCCGGTGGCGCAGGCGAGATCGCAGTACGTGGGCCCAACGTCTTCTGCGGATACTGGGAGGATCAAGAGACAACCCGCAAGGCTCTGGACGATGGCTGGTATCGCACCGGCGACATTGGTAGTCGCGACGCCGACGGATATTTTTGGGTGCATGACCGCAAGAAGAACCTGATCATTTCCGGTGGAGAGAACATCTATCCGGCCGAAGTTGAACGTGTGCTTGTTGGTCATCCGGATGTTGCAGATTGCGCCGTCATCGGTCGACCGCATCCGCGTTGGGAAGAAGTACCGGTCGCCTATGTAATCAGGCGACCGGGCGCGCGGATCGAAGCAGAAGCGCTGATGGCGCATGTCCGGTCGCAGCTCGCCCGTTTCAAGGTACCGCACGAGATCATTTTCACGCCAGAGCTACCGAAAACTGCGTTGGGCAAGGTCCAGCATTTCATGCTGAAGAAGGCTGGCGCGGGATCAAGCTGCAAAGGGAATGGCAATTGAGTTCGGCGGATTGCACGCAAGCTGTACTTCTCAGCGACCCCGCAGGTGACATCGTGACGGCACAAAATGAGATTTTCCGCCTGGTCATCTACAGGCTGTGCTGCAGCGACTTCGCCATTGTTGACCGTCTCTCGCTCTGATCACATCCCAATGCGCAAAGGTCACTGATGCCGCGGATCATAATCATGAATGCCGGCACGGCGCAAATGTCGGGCTCCGATCTGGTAGCAGCTCAACTTTCGCTTGCCGGCAACTCGGTTTACCGTTCGGCGTGGTTTGCTCAGGAGGGCGATCTGATAGTGTCCCCCCTATCTATCCCGACGGATCTGCTCTCCTACGTTGGCGCGACGCTTAATTTCGACGCCTCCAGTCTTTCATTGCTTGTACCTGGAGGCGGCCGCGAAGCGCCGATCCTCAACGATTACGCACTGCTGTCCAACGGCATGGTTGAGCAAATCAACAGGCATATTCGTCAGAAATCATCCTGGAGCATGTATCCCTGCTACTCCAGCGAAGGCGTGGCGCGGCTGGCGTCCGTGCTGGGTATACAGCAGACTGGCGACGAATTCGCTCTGCAGCGTGGACCTGATCTATTGAACCGCAAGAGCCACTTCCGTCAACTGTCGACAAGTGTCGCACTTCCGTTGCCCAATGGTTCCATAACGACGAATTCGAACGAACTGTTCCGAGCGGTCAACTCGCTCCGGCACGAAACCGGCAGGGTCATTGTGAAGCTGGACAATGGGGCCGGCGGGGTCGGAAATGTCATTCTGAGCAGCAATGAAGACGGTCCGCTACCCGGGGCGAGAGAGACCCGACAGATTGCCTGGCCCTCGTTCGATCCGGACGCACTTTGGTCTGAGATGACAACTGCGTCATGCAAGACGCTGGTGGTCGAATCGTACCACTTGGCGCGAACTCCGTTCTATCTCGAGTATGAAATCGAGCGCGATGGCTCAATCACTTTCATCAACAGTGGGAATATTCGACTACGCCGGAGCACCGATCGATCTGAACGGGCTCTGATCTGGACAGGGCTTGAGCTTCCGAGCGATCTGGGGAATGAGCAATGGTTGACTGCGCAGGCGCATGCCTACCGATTCGTATCCCTTGTCCGCAATCTGGGATATCGCGGACCAATTAATATTGACGCCATTTTCGCGAACGACGGACGGCTGCTATTCAACGAAGCGAACGGCCGCTGGGGTGGCGGCTCGGTGTTGCACAGCATTGCCGTCCGGCTCCTGGGCTTCGACTACTCCGGCTCCTACGTTATTTCATCCGTGAGGAACGTTCGATCGAGTTCGCTCCGGGCTGCACATGAACGTTTCGCCAAGGAGGGTTTTCTCTTCGATGGCACACGCAAGCAGGGCGTGATCCCGCTTGCCGTTGACGAGGAGGCTGGCACAGTGGAGTGCCTCGTGATTGCGTACGACCGGGCCGCCGCCGGCGATCTGAAACAACGGCTCCTCACACTGGCTTGATTGGAATCACAGTAACCACATCTATCCTGCCACTCCATTCATTCGAACTTGCCCCTGCTTCCGGTAGCGTGCTGGAGAACGGTACCTGGGAGGTGATCCGAAATCCGCGTCCGTCTCGCCTGATGCGGATATCCGTTGCCGGCTGCGCTGTTCAACCGAGAGACTGATCCGGGCGAAAACCGGCGGTCCGATGGAGTCCGTCAGCGCAAGCCGCGACCAGTCCTGAGGCGATCCCGAAGTGCCGGTCGATCGGCGATGAGGCGATCGAGGTGCAGCGGCTCACGGTCCGGCCGCTCTCCTTGCGCTAATCGTCCGACCAGCGCTCGCGTCGCGTCCACCACGAAGACTCCGCATTCATAACCGTTCTGCTGCTGGGCCATCCGTGCCCCTTGAAAGCGGGAGCCGAGACGTGCTGCGAGCTGTTCTGCAACGGCACTGTTGCGAAGCCCGGCAGAGTCATAGTGATAGGACCAGCTCGAGGTGGATCCAGCTGTTGCCGGCCGTGCTACTTGCTCTGCCTCTCGCGCGCGCTCGGGGCTGGCTAAACCGGACCACGCCGGAAGGCCTTCCACGCCCCCCAAAGCTGATCCTGATCGTAAGCCGTCGGCAGAAGCAATTGGCCAGCTGACAGGTCCCTGCGGTGGTCCTTGCTGCGAAGCGTCGTCCACAACGTCCCCAAAGGCAGCTTGTGGCGCCGTCCCGTAGCCTTGTCCACTCTGTTCCTGTGAGACGGAAGCATCCGGCTGATTGGCTGGAGGCTGCGCCAACGCTTCGGCTTCTGAAACGCTGATCTGGCTCGACTGCCGCTCGAACGCGCCGTTTTGCGGAGCATTGTCGATCCTCTGCCTCTTCGCCGGTCTGGCGCCCGCCACCTCGTGCACATCATCACCAAGAACGTGCTCGGTGGAGAGGAAATCGCCCCAATGACCAGCCCGTCTGCGGCAATCGCATTCACGTAGTTCTCGCTCAAGGGGTCCAGGTGCTCACCGGGATCTGGAGCCTCGTGAGGGTGCGGACTCCGCGCGAGCGGCGAGAGGGTGCTGGCTGCAGGCGGTACCGCCGAGAGATGATCGTACTCTTCCGTGGCAACATCCACAGGCGGATTGGCGGCTCCTAGTGGTGCATTGTCCGGCGCAGCTTATCAGCTGTGCGCCTGAGTTCCATGGCGCGAACACCTGCGGCCGATTTGGCCAGATGTGCCAGTGCCGCACTGGTCTTTGCATGACCGCCGGATCTCTTGTAGGTCTCGACATCCTCGTCCAGCGACTCGTCGGATAGTCGGGCGGTGATGCTCTGCTTGCGGTTTTGGCGCAAGTAATTGCTGAAACCGATAAGGAAAGATGCATAGTTTCTGGCAGTCGGCCGGGATTCTGCGGCTTTGTAGTCTTTGATCAGGTCCGCATCTTCGGGATAAGGGCTGAGCTCAGCACGAGGCTTCCTCGGCGCAATCCCGGCAGCCGACTGAGAGGCCCGCAGATGAGCCAGTGACGCCGCGATCTGCCGCTCGCCTCCATTCGCCTTAAATGACGCGGCATCTTTATCAAGCGACTCCTCGCCAGTCCGGGCGGCAATCGCCGGTTTGTTATTTGCTAACAGCCACTGGCTCAATTTGCGAATATGACGGGCAATCGCCTGGGCGCTTGCCTGTTCGTACCTGGCTGCGACGAGTGCCTTCTCGAGCGCCGAAACAAGCTGCGCGTCTTCGGGATGGAAGAGGTTCGCGACCGTTTTGGCGCGACTTGCATTGGGCGCAATTCCGTCTGCCGACCGCGAGGCCCGCAGATGTCCCAGTGCCGTGAGAGCGCGCCGTTTGCCACTCTTGTCAAAAGCTGCTGCATCCTCATCCAGCGACTTATCGTAAAGCCTGGCAGCAATGGCCAGCTTTTCATTTGCAACAAGCCATCGGCTGAATCTTCGGAGAATCCGTACATTGGTTTGGGCGGTGATCTTCTCGAACTTCGCCTTGATGAGTGAGTTCTCAAGCCCGGAAATGAGCGGCGCATCCTCAGCATGCAGAGATGCAGGTTTTCTTGCACCGGTCCGCAAATGCTTTAGCGCGGCACGGATCGCCCTGAAGCCACCGGACTGCCTATAGAGATCCATATCTTTGATGAGCGACTCATCCTTATCCAGCCCGTTCTCGTCAAGGCGAGCGACAATGCTCTGCCTGTTGTATTCGCGCAGGTAGTGACTGAAATCGGTCACAACACTTGCGTAGGTCCTGGCAATCTTTGATGAGCCGGCGGCCGCCGCGTCTTCCTTGTACTGCTTGATGAGTGCTGCGTCGCCCAGATGTGCCTTTGGGTCAGGTTGGCCTGCGACCAGCGCAACTCCTCCCGCTGCCTGAGAGGTCCGCAGATGAGCCAGTGCCGTACGCACGTTCGTGGCACCGCCCGTTGCTATGAATTCCTCGATCTCTTCATCCAGCATCTCGTGGTCGAGCCGTTCAGCTATTCCCGACCTGTCGTTGGCAAAGAGCCAGCGGTCGAAGCCTAAAAGATAATCGACATTGCTCCTGGCCGTGCTCTCGGCGGCCCCGCCCCTGAGGAGCGCTTCCCTGAGGCCGAGAATAAGGGGAATATCCTCAGAATAAAGAAGATCGGCGCTGCGTCCGACCAGGCCTGCTCGCCGCGTCAGGTAAGCCGAGGGGCTCGGTTGATCCATGACGCTCGAGGGCGTATCCTGCTCGTGACCTTGCGCAGGCAGCATCTCTGGCCAGCTGACCGTTCGCTGCCACACGCTGTCGGGTGCAACGGCGTCTGCCGACCGCATCTCACCCGTTACGGCCAAGGCTTCCGAATCGGGACGACTACCGCCATCAAGCTCGACCGCGTCATCACCAGCCAGTGTCTTTCGCAAGTCGGCCAGTGCAGCTCGAACCTTGGGGTGATAACCAGGGGTGGCCTCATAGCGCACGAGGTCTTCATCCAGCGACATGTCGTGAAGCCGGGCAGCGATGGCGGGCTTGCCATTGTTACGCAGGTACTTACTGAATCGGCCTAGGGCAGTTCCATACTTGTATGCCGTCGCTGCTTCCTTCTTGCGCTCGTTAATGACAGTCGATTTGTACTCCTTGATGAGCTCGGCGTCCTGAGCAAAAGGGCTAGGCCGCGACGGGAGCAGCTCCACTCCGCCCGCCACCTGAAAGGTCCGCAGTTGGCCGAGCGCAGTGAGGATACCCCGCTCGCCACTCTCTTTGAAAGCCGCTGCATCGCTGTTCAGCGTACTGTCGTGAAGCCGCTCGGCAATTCCCTGCTTGCTGTGTTTGACGAGCCAGCGTCCAAATCTGAGAAGCGAATCGATGTGCCCCCTTGCCGTACGCATCTTGACTCTGCGCTTGATGAGTGCCTCTCCCAGTCCCTCTACGAGATGCACATCTTCAGAATAAAGGGGCTCACTGCTACGGCCTGCGAAAGCCCACACTGCCTGGCTCGGCTGCTGCACGGAGAGCACCAGCATCGCCCGCGAGCTTCCGCCATGCGATAGCGTTGAATATTCATGCTCATCGCTCTCCGTGAGGGGCAGCCCCTCGCGTCGCGATGCGCCGACCCGCTGGGCGGAGGTCTGCTCCGGCACGCCACTACCCGCATTGGCGATGTCTCTCAGCTGTTGTTCGAACGCCGCCGCGTCCGCCGAGGGGGAGATCGAGGAGTTGTCTTGCGCGCCCGCGCTACCCGACTGCTGACGCGCGCGACCAGGAGAGGGAAAGTTCATACGCTGTCACTTTCGACGGTGAAATATCCGAGCCTCGGCTACAGCATGGGACAATCGGGCAATCGAGCGAGTGCGATTAGAGCATCAGCTAAACGCATTTATTCGTCTGCCCTTTGCAATAAACTCTGGTTTCGCATACACCGTCCCAAAGGGTCCCAGCGTCCAACTGTTTTGCTAGGTCGGATAGCTGTCGAGAACCTGACGACCCCGTAACTTTCTACGAGCGGCGCGGCAACACCATCGCGCACGCGCCGGCCCCGCGTCCGAAAACAGTGACGAGGTCCTGCCGCAATGTTGTCCCCCGCTATTCTTACGAGGCAGGTTGCGCGATTCTGTCGATCGTGGCTTCCATGGCCCCAATCAGCATTTTGGCAGCCGCGGCGAAAGGCAGCCTGTCGCGCGGATGTTTGCGCCGATTCCCTTAAGCCAGCGCAATTTCGGTCGCCGAATTCCACCATCCGCCGCCACGCTCATTCCAGCAAGCGGATCAGGTGACGATGAGCGCCAACGAACGCATCTCCGCGCTGGCCCTCCAAGCAAATGGACCCAGCAAAAACGTGTTTACTGCTCGAAGCACCTGGTTTCCGCTTTGACCAACGTCTTGGCGAACCTCGCTCCGGTGGAATCTGGAACCGCCGACGCCCCCTTTTGTGCGCACGAACTCGCTGCAAGGATCCTGACCGGTCACCACGTCATTCCCTGCCGAATGGCTCTCGACGACCTTCAACAGATCTGAGTTGACAGCGCGTGTCGCAGCGATGGACCACCTTGCAGGACGGATTTTCTGCAAGATGGGTGCGACTGTCGATTTCATGGCCTGAAAGCTCTTCCGCCACTAAAACTTATTCGCAAGTATTCGAGCTATTTGCTTCATGGCCGCTAGTAGAGCTTTCGATGACGCGCCGGTTTGTGCCGCTGCGCTTCGAACAGAAGTAGACCAGCGACCGGCGCTCCCCGGCGGATACAGGCTTCACCTCATGGCGCAGCCTACATGTTGTGACAAGCACCGCACCAAACGGTGGTCGAAACACCTGCTGCTCGTACGCGCTCGGATATACGACGAATTCGCCACCCTCAAAATCTTGCGCGAGCTGCACAATTACGGAGTACTCAAAGTCCGGATCGCTCTCGGCATCCAGATGGATGCCAACAAACGAACCAGGAGGCATACGATGCAACTGACATCTGCGAATCACATATTCCGACGATGCTCCCAAGATCGTTTTTAATGCGAAGCCGCGGTCCTTCCTTTCAAGCAGATCGATGATTTGCCCCGGCGCCGCGCCGTCCACATTGCTGGGATTGCGGCCGGGCGGGTCCACCCTCACGCGTTTGACAAAGACGTTGTGCGAGTCGCCAGCATCTCCCAACCGCACCTCTTCTTCGGGAATCTCAACCTGCAGCTGATTGATCCTCGCCAGTTCATCTTGTGTAAATAACGTCTGGGGGCCGATCACGATCGTACCCTTCACCAGCAGCTCTATGCGGAATTTCGTCAGAGCCTCTTCTGAAAGTAGGCCCTTTTTGTCATTTGCTGAACGCGCCATTGGGTTCACTCCGGGGTTTGTTCTTCAATGCAGAGCCTCGGTCCTGTTTGCATCGAGCGGAATGCTTGTTCCCAATGCTCGCCATCGAACTCGTCTATTCTGATGCCGTCGATCGTTGTTTTATCCAGGCATCGAACATTGATGCTGAATCCGGAGGGGTTCGACCGCGGCCGATAGAATGGCTTGACGCCGCAAATCCGACAAAACGTATGCCGGGCGATGTTCTTGTTGAACTGGTAAGTGGTGAGGAACTCTTTGCCACATTCAACCGTGAGCCTATCGCCAGGTACCAGCAAGTGCACAAATCCAGACATCTGACAGATCGAGCAATTGCATCGAACTGCCGAGAGCCGCCGCGGCGCCCGGACGCGGAATTTGACAGAACCACAGTGACAATGGCCACGATGTTCGATTTCAGCTCGGTCATTTTGCTCAAGTGAGACAATGCGGAGCAGATCGTGGCACCACTGCAAGTTCAGTCGATAGGCTCGATCGAACTCGGCCAGAAAGATACCATTGCGATCAGCCGGGACAAGTTCGCCAATGAGGCGGCCTGTCATTTCTCCATGATACTGCTCGGCTGGATCGTTTCCACCGACGTGGCTGCGGAAGTACTCAAGATCGTCGGGCCTCGCATCAAAGGTTTTGACCGTGGTGGTCCACAGCGCCTGGATCATCTCCGCAGCGTGCAGCTCAAAGGCGACCATGTAGGCGCAACGCACCACGGGGTCTTTTGCTGATAATCCGTCATAGAGGGAATGCAGGTACCGGCTCGTCGTCGTGCTATAGTTGGGACGTATTGCTCTGCCGAGCAGTCGCGATGCATCCCTTCTGAACAGGTTTGAGTGAAACTTTTCGGTCAGCAGAATGTCGGGTAGCGCCGCCTTGCCACCCTGGAGAATTCGGCCATAGCCGCCCGTCTCATCCCAGCAAATGAAGTTAGCGACGACGCTGGTCAGCTCAATATCCCTAGGAATATCCCGATTATGATGCATTGCACCGAATATGAGATCCTTTTGCGATCCTGCCTGCAGGTAGGGAAACGCCTGCGACATCGCCAGGTATTCAGGCAGCAGGCTAGCAAACTGCTCTTCGGACAGCTCCTCAGCAAAGGGATGTGCGCCAAACAGAGCTCGCGCGCGCTCGGTCAAATGCGCGCAGAACATCTGCGCAGGCTGATCCGGCGAAAATCGAGAAGCTTGAGAAGACGTCATTTGGACGATAGCCTTGAGGGGAGAACAAGCCTTGAAGAAGCGAATTATCGTCGTGACTGGCCAGTCGAGAAAGAGCTCGTTGGCGCGATGGCGCTTATGATCGCCGTCGCCCTCCAGGCGAACTCTGCTCTTTGTGTCCTCGCGGCCACCCTTAGCCGGGCGTCTTGAGCCCAATCCTGTTCACACATGGAGCACGCCCACTGATTGAAGCGGCGATAACCCTGTCTGATTACGATCCAGATCAGTCCAATTCCACGCATGGTTGGCGCCTCCAGGCATCACGCGCAGAGACATGGTGAGTTATTGGCCCGCGCAAACGCATCGGGATTTTGCGTCACAGGAAGGGGCATCTGTTTGCGCGTTCGTGCCTCCCTTGACGTCTGTCGTAAGATGCATCGAATCCTCGCGGTTTCTGCACATTGGTATTTCTGACTGGCTACGCGCTTGGGACAGCGCTGCCGGAAGGAGGCGCACCTACCGCGCTCTTGAGAGCTTCGGCCGCGATCTGCACGAGATGACGGCAGTTCGGCCGCCACGAGCATCTGAGAAAACACCGCCGCTGGTTCTTACCCGTTCCGCCTGCACTCGTCCGCTCCCGTTGTCTTGCACGTTTTCAGCAATCGCCGTGCCAAACCTGGTCTCACGCCATAAGTTTCGGAATTGTTTGGGAAAACGTTCATACCGGCTCGTCAGGGCAGGTGTCTTGAGTCTGACACGGTTTGCATGGCTGTCGGAAATCGAGCAGCGAACAAGTGCCAGCCTCTACCCGCGAGGGGCATGCTCCTTGACCGCCGAGATCGCCCCGACAAGCCTCATGGCTGCCGTGAGCCGGCAAACGAAATACCTCATGTATTTGTCAATTTTGGTTTGAAATGAAGTTAGCTTGAGGCAATTGACGTTGAGATCTGCTGGTGCTCCGCAAACCGGCGGCGAAATATGTGCACCAATCTAATTATCGCCGAAAATACGCCGAAAAGATCAGGCGCCTTCCGCGCGGCCGGTAATGTCACCGATGACAAAGTCACGGCCTGATGCAATTGGGCTGGCGTGAGGTTTTCCGAACCGGCCATTTTTGACGGGAAGGAAACTCGCGTGTCACAAACACTTATTCAGCACGGGACGGTTAAATCGCGCGTCAATGCGATCCTGCGCGCAACCAGCGGCAATTTCCTCGAGCAATTCGACTTTTTCCTGTTTGGCTTTTACGCCAGCGCTATCGGACGAGCCTTCTTCCCATCCGAAAGTGAAACAGCCTCGCTGCTCAACACCTTCGGCGTGTTCTGGCTGGGTGCCTTAATGCGTCCAGTAGGCGCAATCGTCCTCGGCGCCTATATCGACCAGATCGGCCGTCGAAAAGGCCTGATCATCACGCTATCGATCATGGCGATCGGCACTGTCATCATCGCCTTCTGTCCTAGTTACGCGACCATTGGCATTGCTGCCCCGATTATCGTTTTGGCCGGACGGCTGCTCCAGGGTTTTTCCGCCGGCGTCGAGGTCGGCGGTGTTTCAGTCTACCTGGCGGAGATCGCAACCCCAGGCAATCGCGGCTTCTATACATCCTTTCAATCATCCAGCCAGCAGGTCGCGATCTTTGTCGCGGCGAGCGTGGGCTACCTGCTGAACGAGTCGATGCCGGCCGAAACCGTCGCCTCCTGGGGGTGGCGCATTCCGTTTTTTCTCGGCTGCCTTATCATCCCGCTTATCTTCCTTCTTCGTCGAACACTGGAGGAAACGCCGGAATTTCTGGCGATGAAGAAGCATCCGAAAGCCCGCGAGATCTTTGCCTCGGCGCTGGTCGGCTGGCGCATAGTCGTTCTCGGAATGATGATGGCGATCCTGAGCACAACGACCTTCTATTTCGTCACCGTTTACACGCCCACTTTCGGCAAGGCAGTCTTGAAGCTGTCCGCTCAGGACGCTCTCCTGGTGACGCTCCTGGTCGCCATGACCAATTTCATCTGGAATCCAATTGGCGGCGCCGTCTCCGACCGTATCGGCCGAAAGCCAGTTCTGCTCGCCATCGCCGGCCTTGCATTGATGACAGCGTATCCGGCTTTGCACTGGCTGGTAAGCGCTCCCACCTTCGGCAAGATGTTGGCGGTCGCGATGATGTTCTCGTTCTATTTTGGCACCTACAGCGGAACTATGTTGGGCGCGCTCGTTGAGATCGTGCCCGCGCATGTGCGCACAACTTGCTTTTCTCTGGCCTTTGCACTCGCGGCCGCCTTGTTTGGCACCTTCACACCATTGGCCTCGACCTGGCTCATTGAGCAAACCAACGACAAGGCTTCACCTGGGTATTGGCTGATGTTTTCAGCCGCGCTCGGCATCATCGCCGCACTGACGATCTATCGGGGTACCTCCAAACCGTCGAGAATCGCCGACCATTCACACCCTGAACCAAATGACAGCACTTTGAGCGTGCAGACGGCATCGCCCTAGCATGATGCTCCTGGATGCAGACGAGTTTCGTCGTCGCCACCGCCACGTCGAAGCTCGCCTTGTGTTATGGTCTGGCTGGCCTTCTATCCAGATCAAGCATCGCGGGCTGATGCCGCAAGATCGACTTCGAGTTTCGGCTGACGCTTGAAAATGGCTTCTATCAGCGCCTGCGCCGGTTGCTCTGCGGCCTCAACCAAGGCCGCCTTCTCAGCGCGTGCAGATGGCGCGAATACTCGCTTGACGACGGTCGGCGAGCCCTTGAGACCGCATTTGGAGATGTCCTCGACGCCGGCGTCGTGCGCGCTCCATCTCACGATCGGCGCCCGTGCGGCACGTAGAGCATCCGCCATCGCGCCACGCCGAATCTGGTTTGTCGCCTCCAGCATGGTGACGAGACAGGGAAGCCGAGTGTGCAGCACCTGGACGCCACCTTCGGAGCGTCGTTCCGCTTCGATTGTGTGCGCGGCGAGATCCAGGGATCTGACTTTGGCGACGTAGGTAAGCTGCAGCACGCCCAACCGTTTTGCGATGCCGGGCCCAACCTGCGCGGTATCGCCGTCGATGGTCTGCTTGCCCGTGAAGATGAGGTTTACCGGGCCATATTCCTTACCAATCTTCCGGATGGCTGTTGCCAGCGCATAAGTCGTGGCAAGGGTGTCGGAGCCCGCAAAGCATCGATCGGTGAGCAGTACGGCGCGATCGGCGCCATAGGTCAGCGTCTTCCTCAAAGAGTCTTCCGCCGACGGCGGGCCCATTGTAAGCACGGTTATTTCGCCGCCGAATCGATCGCGCAGTTCCAGCGCGGCCTCAAGCGCAAAGAGGTCATATGGGTTGATGATTGTCGGCACGCCCTGACGCATGATTGTATTGGTAACGGGGTGCACGCGGATCTGCGCAGAGTCAGGAACCTGTTTGATGCAGACGACATTGTGCACGGAGTTGCTCCAAAAGTTGCGACAGCTGCGAAGAGGACAGCAAGTCTCGTACCATCACGACACTCCTTGGACTTTGCTCGCTATTTCAAAGGCCTGGACCGAACCGATCGAGCGACCTGACCCGGCTTTGCGAGGGACGAATACCGACATGCGTCCAGGCCGCGACATCCCCGTGCCGCCGCCGGGCACGTCAGGTAAATGACGCCAAGATCCTTGCGGTCAAAACCGCTTGATCTCGATTCCGTATTTCCTCAACGCGTAACCAATCTGACGCGGCGTTAGCCCCAGCAGGCGCGCTGCTTTTGCCTGCACCCATCCAGATTTCTCCATGGCCGCAATGACTCGCTCGCGATCGGCGATCTTCGCGCCGCTTACGAGGACAGTGCCGGGAGGGGCAACCAGCGAGGCCAACTCGCTGCCGCCTGGCGGAGCCGGCGCGGTCGCTTCCGATGGCGGCGCGATCGACTTAGCCAGCACCGGCGTGCTCGGCACCGGTGGCATGATCATCTGCTCCGATGTACTTTTCCACAGCATCGCGGAAAGACATTGGCCGTGGCAACAAGCGAAATCATTTCTCACGATCGCTGGCCCAGCGGACAGCGTCGCCGTGCGCTGAATGCAGTTTTCGAGCTCTCGGACATTTCCGGGAAATCCGCAGTTCATGAGCACATCAATCGCGCTCGCCTCCAAGGTCAGCGTACGCCCGTTCTCGTTGTTGAAGTTCCTGAGAAACTCGCTGGCCAACAGCGGAATATCACTGCGCCGCTCGCGCAGCGGCGGCAAGAGCAAGGGAACGACGCTGATCCGATAGTAAAGGTCAGCACGAAACTCGCTCTTTGCCACGGCCTCTTCCAAATTCCTGTTAGTCGCTGCTATGACACGAACATCGACCTTGATGGTCTGGTTGCTGCCGACGCGCTCGAACTCTTGCTCTTGCAGAACTCGCAGCAACTTCGCCTGGAACGGCGCCGAAATCTCGCCGATCTCGTCAAGAAATAGTGTCCCTTTGTCAGCAAGCTCGAAGCGCCCCTTGCGCGAGCTGAACGCGCCGGTGAAGGCACCTTTTTCATGGCCAAACAATTCGGACTCCAAGACCGTCTCGGGCAGCGCCGCGCAATTCAGTTTGACGAAGGGCCGCTTGGCGCGAGATGACGACTCGTGAATAGCCTTGGCTACCAGCTCCTTTCCGGTCCCGGATTCACCGCGCAGTAGAACCGTGCTGTTCGATTTGGCTACGATCGCGATCTTCTCGAGAAGCCCACGGAGCGCCGGGCTGTCGCCAATGATGCCATGGGCGTGGACCTTCTTGCGATCCCGTGCAGGTTGCCTAAGCTCAAACAATTGCTTTTGTAGCCGGTCCTTCTCCACCATCAGCCGTTCGCGATCGCAAGCGAACAAGCGATGCAGCTTCACTGTCTGTCCCACCAGGTTAGCGATCATGGCGAGCAGCCGTGTATCGTGATCGAGCCGCAGACTCGACCTGTCGTCCCAGATACGGTCAATTGTCAGCGTACCGACGACCTTGGGATCGATGCGAATTGGAACTCCGATGAACGACACGGGCGCACTATCCGAGGCGCCCAGCACCTCCAGATCGGCAGCGCTGAATGCCGGCTCGGCTGCCACATTTTCGGCGACGAGAGGTCGGTCCGCCGCGACGATTTGGTCGATCGCCTTCCGGGGCAAGCGCATCCGGTAGCGTTCGTCGCTGCCTTCGCTCCAACCGGCACCCACGGTGATGTCTGGCGTCCCGTCATCGTCGAACAGTGAGACGATGCCGTGTCGCATCTGCACAAACGATTGCAGAAGTTCGAGGACGTTGGCCAATGTGACTTCAAGGCGGCAAGGAGCGTTCAGTATCTTCGATATTTCGAAAATGCCAGTCAGCGCGCTCTCGCGCAACGGCTCGACGGAAAGCTCACGTTCCGGCTCCACTAGTGAGGCGGGTCTTTCGCGTGCGGAAGCGATATGCAGCATGGGACGGTCTCCGATGTTTTGATCATTCTCCCTGGCGCCTTCTTCTGGTTTGCGAGCTTCGTTCTGCATGTCATTCTCGATCTAGCGCCAAGCGGTGACGAGATGACATAGAAGCGTAACAGCTTTTCGTGGCACGACGATAAACTTTCAGTGCGTTTTGTTTTGCGGAATGGGTGACCGACGCCAGCGTAGAACGCACGTTCCACTGCTGCAGCTCACGTCAGCTGCGTTGCCAGGCGAGGCCAATCACAGATGTTGCCCACCGTTGATCGGCAGCTCGGCACCCGTGACGTAGCTCGCAGCATCTGAGCACAGGAAGAAGATGACCTTGGCCACCTCGTCGGGCGTTCCCACTCTGCGCAGCGGGATGGTTGGCACAAGACGCGCTTCGGTGTCGGGCGACAACATGTCTGTCCCGATTTCGCCGGGAGCGATCGCATTCACACGAATGCCGTGCGGCGCATAATCATGCGCCATTTCGCGTGTGAGACTTGCAAGCGCCGCCTTCGATGTCGCATAGGCACTTCCAGCAAACGGATGCACCTTCGATCCGGCTATCGAAGTGACATTGACGATCGATCCTGACCCAGCTCTCAACTCGTCAAACAAGCCCTGCGCCAGCAGGATCGGAGCCACGAGATTGAGGTGGAAGACCCTCATCCATGTCTCGGTGGATGTCGTCAAGGACGTTAGCCGGTCCCCATTAGGTGTTTTGGGCGAAATCCCGGCATTATTCACCAGCGCATGCAACACTCCGCCGCTCAGGCGTTTCTTCACCTCGCTCACCGCGCGCGGCAGCATTCGATGGTCGCTTAGGTCGATCTGGACATGATCCTCGTTCCCTGATTCCCACGGGCAGCGCTCGCCGTCAAACGGTTGGCGCGCGCAAGAAATGATACGCCAGCCAGCTTCTGAAAATAGTTTGGCGGTAGCGTGACCAATTCCGCGCGACGCTCCCGTTAGCAGCATCGCCTTCCGTTCTCCTCGATGCACGCCAGCTCTATCGACATGAAAAGGACAAGTCGAGTGCATCGCCGATGGTGCGGCTGGGATCAGATCGTCATTTGGCAGATCGAGACCCACGCCCACCTCCTCTCCTGTTGCGTGCTCGCGCACTCCAAGCAGGAATTGGGCCACCATAACCGAGGCGACGCCGCTCCGGCTTTGCGACCTGGTGTCGCGCACGCAGAACGGTCTGGCGGTGGTTGCGAGGCGTAGCGTTGTCTTTGCGACAATAGTGGCGCGCTACCGACAAAATGTCAGGAGTCAGCTCTCGTTTGTGTCGCGCGCAAGACAGGTCACGAGGCGAACGCTCACTCCTGAACGCACAATCGAAGGCGCTAACCGCGGGCAGAGTTTGCGCAGCGCACCGATCGGTCAACGGAGTCCGGCCCGTCGCCGTAGCTCGAGCGATCCAAAGCTAACGTAATCATCATCGTACGTCCGATTTTCCTGCGTGGCTCTAACCTGCAGTTCACCGCCAATGATGGTCAGATTAGCCCCACCTCCGGGCTGTCTGTGGACAAGCATGCTCCCTGGCTGCGCCAGAACACCTTCAGAAGATCGCCCCAGCGAGGCACGGAAGACGAACTGACTGAGTGGATCTTTGCCCGGGACGTCCTTCGTCTGCATGGTCTGCGTTCCGTCGACGATCTCGCCCAGCTGAAGCCCATTTTTTCGCTGAAGGGGACATCGCGGCCCGCGAACAAAATTTGGGGCATCAGGGCCTAAAGGATCATGTCGGCTCCAGTGAACTGGACCCGCGGAGCATGACCAATTGAACCGGCTTGTTAAACTCACCGCTCCTGATCCCTCTCTTCACGCTGCCAGAGTCTCGCTCTGCTGCAGTTACTGTGGGCATGTGGTCAACGCATCAGCGTTGCCCTGCACCATGTCCGCAGCCTTCGCGGCCTGCATCCGTTCGCGCCAGACCGCCATCGCCGTGCGAAAGCCGTGCGCCTGATGAAGGCGACGACCGTTGTAGAAGGCGATCCAGCTCGCGACCTTTGCCTTGGCATCGTGGCAGCCGGCATAGCCCTTGAGATAGGTGTCCTCATGCCTCATGGTTGTGCGACCGCCACAACCGCTCGCGGAAGAACCTTATCTATCCAACGACCGCGGCCGTCCGTGGAGATCTTACCCCCTGCGTTCGCTAACGCGCCGGTGAAGGCCGGACTGGTGAATTGGCTGCTCTGATCGGTGGTGAGATCTCCGGAGTGTCATACTTCGCCAGCGCCTCGTCCAGAGCCGCTCCGAAAAACGAGACGTCCATCGTGTTCGACAACCGCCACGCCAGAACCGCACGGCTCGCCCAGTCGCTGATGGCGACGAGGTGAAGAAAGCCGCGGCCGATGGGCAGATACGTGATGTCGGCCGCCCATAGCTGGTTTGGCCGTCGATCGTCGTGTTGCGGAAAAAATAGGGATATGTCTTGTGGTCCGCACCGACCTCGTCGTGATCGGACTTGGTCCCAGTGCCGCGATGGCCATCTTCCGCATTAAGCGCTGCACCGCTTGCGATTGACCTGAAGCCCCTCACCCTTCAGCATCGCGGTCATTCGCCGCGAGCTCAGGAACTGCCAGGCGCTGAACAGCTCGTCGAGACGCCGCATGGGGGTAAGGTCGTTGTCGTTGGCCGGCCGTGGCGGCCGGCAGACCCCAGAGCGCGCGATACCAAGCAACATGCATTTCCGCCGAGTCGACAGCGCCATGTCGGCGCGATCGAGCATTTCTCGACGGTCCGGCGCGCTCACCTTCCGGTCCTTCCCGCTAACCAATCGCGCTCGACTGTCAGTTGTCCAATCTTGGCGTGCAGCTTCTCGATCCTGCGTTCGCGAACGTCCCCGCTCTCTCGCCCGACACCCGCGTCAAAGGCCTGGGCCGCCTGGTCCAGCAGTTGCTTCTTCCAGGTATAGATCTGGTTCGGTGAACCTCATAGCGCTGGGCCAGATCGGCCGCCGTCGCCTGCTCCCGCATCGCTTCCAGCGCGATCTTTGCCTTCAGTACCGCGTCGATCTTGCGTCTCGTCTTCCATCATGCTTGCGTCTATCAACGGAGCAGCCTCTTCCAACCAAGCATGCGGTCCCAACAATCGGGGTCCATTTCACCACCATGCCGCAACGAATTTCGGAAACGGTGAGCGAGGTGATGGACAAAGGGTTTTCGAGCTGCGCCGCCATCCAAGCCGGGGGCGATTCCGACAGGTGCCGCGTGAGGACATGGCTGATGATGTTGTTGGCGAGAGCAAAGCCCATCCCGGTCGCCATTGCTCCCTCCTTCGCGATGCTGTCACGTCCAGATCAACGGCGCCGGATGCCCAACTTCCAACCCTTCCTCGTTCCACTTACGCGCAAGCGCTGTGGCGAGGTCGTGCTCCGTCTCCAGGCCTTGAGGCTCGAACTGCACGGCGTCCGCTTTTGTTAGCGTAGGTCAGCAATTTTCGATTCCCCGCTTGCGCAGCGTAATAGCGCCGACTGTGTCGACTGTCCCCAGTAACGCCGGCGGCGAGAATATGGGTGACCCTTCTCCGACGCCAGGATCAACGAGATTGACGAGGCTCGCGCGAGGCGATGACGAAGATCGCACGCTTTTGAGCGCGGCGGAGCAACTCTTCACGGATTTCGAGTGCCGCGGGCGCCAATTAGCTGTTGGCGGGTGGCATCCTTTGATGGAACCTCGCCGCCAGGAGCTGCTTTGGCAACAATTCTGCGCGCGGAGAAAAAGCGACAGTACTTCTCGATGCAAAGAGCGGCCAACAGATCAATCAGGCGAACAACAACTTTCATAGCGTCACAAGCTCTTGGGACGCTTCTTCAATCAAGATTAGCCGGCCCGGATCGTTCAGGTCGAATTCTACCACGCGTGGCGCAAACAGGCGGGCATAGCGCGTGAATGCGCTCGTCGGGGGAAAACGAATTGCAGTGTCGCACCTCGCAAGAAGATACATTTCGATAAGAGCGGAAAAGCCGCCCGCGGCTCCGAGCGCGCCACTGTGCAATGGTCCGGCTTGAGGCGCCTGGAAACTCTTTGGAACCGTGAAGACATCAGGAAATATCGCCGAGATCTCTTCGAGGACGACCGCACTGTCCGTGCAAAGGAACACTCTCGCAGGTTTTGCGTGCGGCAACGCTTTGGCCATTTCGACGGCATTGCAGACCTGTCGCAGGGCCCGCTCCGGATCGGTCCAATACGGGGTATGCCCCATAATGTCCTCGCCGTTGCCATGTCGAACATGCACGCCGATCATGCTGTATGGCTCAAACTGCTCGCGGTAGATCGCATCAATCCTGGCCTGAATCTCAGATCGTGGTTTGATGGTCCGAAAAATTTCCCGTTCTGCTTCTTGATCGCAGCGCCACATCAGGCAGGCGTCACACACAACAGTGTTCGCATCACTGTCTTGCTCGCTTTGAAACAATTGATCGAGTTCGTCGCGCTCTTTGAAAATTTGCTCGTCCGGCCGATAGACGCAGTCGATCGATGGCTTATTCCACCAACTCGGGAAGAATGGTCCTGGAAACGAGCGCTGATTGATCTGGTCGTCGCAAATCACCCGTACGCCGGCAATGTCTTGCACTGGTTCAAAGAACACTGGAAAGGCATTGATGAAGGGTTGGTCGAGATAACAGGATCCTCGCCAATCGATGACCAGGTTTCGCCCGGTCCGCTGTGCAAAACGCCAAGCTGCCGCCAGCGACCACAGGCAGTCACCGAATCCCGTACGTCGTCGGGAAACTACGAACCTATCATTCCTCGAACCGCTCTGCATGGCCTCCTCCCGGGCTCCTGGTTGGACAAGTGACGCCATTGTAGACATCTCATGTATCATCTCGTCCGACGTCACGACCTGAAATCGCGGTGCCGGCGAGCTGCGTCTGTAGAACTTCATAGCAGCGCTATCCGTGATGGGCCGCGTTCTCGCAACACTTTCCGTCTTGTCTTGAGTGGTGTTGCGGCGACGCGCCGATTTCAGCCGGATGCCCGATGCCCCTCGTGCGTCGGATGGCCTGGCCTCCTCCATGCAGGCATCGGCATGGCCATGCTCACGAGTTCCGGCTATGTTTCCCTTTACACTGTGTTGCGGCCGCAAGCTGCGCGCGGCGGATGCAGACGGATGCCTCGCAGCTCCCACACGAGGCGCAATTCCTTCACGAGATCTTCACGCCTGGCCTGGCCCAGCATGGTTGCGTCGAGCAGCCCGCCGAGCGACGCCTCGCCCTCGACCCGCATCAAGATCTCGAAAAGCTCCTGTGAGATGCGCATACTATCGCGGGTGGAAGGTCCCGTGCGGATCTCGCAGACCGTCTCCTGCCGATCGACCGCTACGTGAGAGCGGACACGATGTAGCGATGCATAGGGTGGCAATGAAACGCCCAGTGCACTCCAATCCTGCAATGTTGCCGTCCGCTTCTTGACCAGGAACGGCCCGACCACAAGTCCGTCTAAATCGGTTGTCAAGAACGTAACGATTGCGTCTGACACCGAATCAACGATCGGCTCGGCATTGTTGTTAAACGACGTGTTTAGAAGGATCGGTATTCCAGTTCGCTTCTTGAACGCGTTGATTAAATCCCAATAAGCGGGGTTGGTCTCGCGCGACACCGTTTGCAGCCGAGCGGTCCCGTCAACGTGCGTAATCGCACCGAGCACGCTACGCTGGGCTTCACGCACGCGAACCACAAAGTTCATGAACGGCAGCTCCCTCGTGCCGCCTGGAAGCTCGAAAAACTCGCTCGCATCCTCAACCAGTACAGACGGCGCAAACGGACGATAACTCTCGCGCTTTTTGACCATCTCGTTAATTCGGTTCTTGTTATCGGTTGGCCGCGGGTCCGCAAGAATGCTGCGGTTACCAAGCGCACGTGGGCCGAACTCAGAGCGGCCCTGAACCCAGCCGATTACAGCGCCATTTGCCATCCAGTCTGCCGCACTGGATGCTATGTCATCACTTCGTTGAATGTCGAGGTGGCCTGACCATGCGTTGAGCTCACGCTCTATGGCTTGCTCGTTGCCGAGATCGGGCCCCCAATAGACGCCCGACAGTCGCTCACGCGGCGCCGGCCTGCCCAGCTCGTTTGACACGATCAATGCAGCGCCCAGCGCACAACCGGCATCGTGCGCCGCGGGTTGAACAAAGATGTCGTCAAATAGCCCGGAATAAAGCAGCTTACCGTTCAGCGTGCAATTATGGGCTACCCCTCCAGCCAGGCACAAGCGTGTCATGCCTGTCGCTTCACGATGGTGCCGCAGGATGTGAAACACAATCCGCTCCAGCGCCTCCTGCAGCGAAGCGCTGACATCTCGATGTTGTTGGGTGAATGGCATTCCTTTTCGCCGAACCTCGATGTGGCGGACCAGGGCCGGAGCGATCCGATCCAGGTGAACGCGATAGCCACCCTTGTCCAACAACTCGTAGAACTGCGCGAAGAGTTCGCGATAGGGAGCGGGATCACCATACGGGGCAAGCCCCATCACTTTGTACTCGTCGAACAATCCGTAGCCGAGATATCGGATCGTCTCGAGATAGAACAGCCCCAAGGAGTTACGTTCCGGGAAGCTTGCAAGTTGCGCAATTTCGATGCCAGACCCCACCGCCAATAAGCCGGAGAGAAAATCTCCACTACCGTCGATCGTAAAAATGAGACTTTTTTCGAACCCGGACATGGCAAACGCGCTCATGGCATGCGCTTCGTGGTGATTTACGAAGGAAAGCCGCGACGGATCGATGTCGGCGTCAAACTCCCGTGCCAGCAGCTGGCGCATCAACAGTTTGGCGTCCAACGGAACGGGCTTGGAAACAGAAAGACGCTCGAGCATTGTATTGCAGTAGGCTTCAGTCGCGTAGAACGCGATACGGTCGATCTCGCCGAGTTCAACTCCTGCGGTAGAAAGGCAGTATCGGATGGAGTTGCTCGGCAACTTGTTGGAGTGCTTGACGCGGTTGAGGCGCTCCTCTTCGACGGCAGCAATCACGCGGCCATCCTGCACAAGGACCGCAGCGCCATCGTGAAGAAATGTACTCGGCAGCTCCGGCGATCTTTCATAGATTCTGTCAAGACCACCACTTAGTCCCAGGCACAACATCCAACTCTCCATTTGATCATGGCGGGAACGACAACTGCGTTCCACCTATCCAATCTGTGCGGTCACGCTCCGTCGGGTGCGCGGGCCAGACAACACAATACAACTTTTGCAATTCCGTCTCGGCGCCTAGCGACAGGCGCTCAGAAAGTCACGGTGCCGCCGTCCGCACCGATCGACCGAACAGACGGCCGGAGACGTTGCTCGATCGCGGCCTCTCAAGTCCATTGCAGCGGCCGCTGCGACAGACCAGGTCATCCCGAGCTACCGCACGACGCATCGTGACTGTGAATTTCTCCATTCTCGCTGAACTCACGTCAACGCAGCAGACGGCGCCGAAATACTGCTATCGACGCAAAAAAGGGCACGACCGTGTAAACGCAAAGCGCAGCGACATGCAGGGCAGCACTGTCGACACCGCGTTCGAGCATCGCTGGGCGAATAAGGTCGACCGAATGTGCGAGAGGCAACAAGCCGACGAAATGCTGAAATGAGCCGGGCAGTTGGCTCGTCGGAAAGACCACGCCACACAAAAACACCATAGGACTGAGGACAAGCGTCTGGTAAAACACGAAGTAATCGTAACTTGGCGCAAGAGATATGACGACCATGGCCAGGCTGCCGAAGACAAGGCCAGTAAGGGCGATTGCTGGCATCGCATACAGAACGGATAGCCAGGATGCATAACCCAGCGTGACAGCGACGATCCCGATCGCTGTTCCGGCCAGAACGGACTTACTGGCCGCCCACACCAGTTCACCCAAAACGATATCGCCAAGCGTGAGCTCAGTGAAGAGGATTGCTTCCCAGGTACGCTTGGCGTCCATGCGTGCAAAGGCTGCATACATGGTTTCAAAGGTCGCGGACGTCATGGCACTGGTCGCGACCATGCCTGCCGCAAGGAACGCGATGTACGACGTCCCCTCAACGCGCCCCACGATCAGCCCAAGGCCAAAGCCGAGGCCAAACAGATTGGTCAAGGGATCTGCGAGGTTTCCGAGAATCGATGCAAGCGCAACTTTCTTCCATGCGAGGAAGTTCCGACGCCATACCGCGATCCAGTTGTACGCGTTAGTGGGCATCACCGCCGCATAACTTTCACCCATCAGTCACTTCTCCATCTCGCGCCCGGTCAGCCGCAAAAACACGTCTTCGAGATTTGGGGAGCGCTGCAGAACACGAAGTCCCGCTCGCCCCCGCAGTTCCACGCGGACCTGCTCCGGATATGGCGCATAACAGAAGAGCGTCTCTCCACTCACTTCTATGTGCCGCGCATGGGGCCTGATCAGCTCGCGGAGCTGATGTGGATCACCTCCATAGATTTCGACCACGTTGCAGCCGATATGCTCGTCGATTAGCACATCTGGCTTGCCTTCGGCGATCTTGCGTCCACCCTCGAGGACACACAGCCGATCGCACAGGCGTTCGGCCTCTTCCATAAAGTGAGTAGTCAAGAAAATCGTCTTGCCCCGCGCAAGTAGAACTCGCAGACGCTCCCAAATCAGGTGGCGGGCGTGCGGATCCAAACCAGTCGTCGGCTCGTCCATCACGAGCAGATGCGGGTCATTTATTAGCGCGCGTGCCAAGGTCAGTCGCCGCTTCATGCCACCCGACAGTTCTGAGACCCGTGCGTCTGCCTTGGTTTCGAGCCGCGCGAACTCGAGCAACGATGGTACGACGGCTTCGATCTTGCGGGCGCTCATGCCGAAATAGCGACCAAACACCAGCAGATTCTCGCGTACGGTAAACTCAAGCTCAAGGTTGTCGAACTGTGGTACGACACCGACCCGCATGCGCGCGACACGCGCGCGCGCCGGTACAGGTTCATTGAGTATCATTATCTTGCCTGCGTCCGGCGAGATCATGCCGAGGAGCATACGGGCGATCGTGCTCTTGCCGGCTCCATTTGGCCCGAGTAGACCAAAGCACTCTCCGCGGGCAACCGAGAACGACAGTTCATCGACGATAATTCTGCCGCCAAATGACTTTCTGACGCCGGCAAGGTCGATTGCTACCGTGGACATATTCATCTTAGGCCGACTGGAGCCGTTTAGCCGGCGGTTGCTTCCTTACGACCGGCTTGGTCCAGAGCTGGCCATCACACCACACATGCTCAACGCGCCCCCATTGACAGGCCGCCGCGGCGTCCGGAAAGAATCCGCGCCCGTTCAGGTTCGCGCTCGTGTTGCAGAGCAACGGAAGCCCCGTAAGGCGCTCGAATTCGATGAGAAGCTCAGCGACTTTGTGTGGAGAGCTGCGGGAGATTGTCTGCAGTCGCGCCGAACCGTCCAGATGAATGACAGCGGGGATCTTGTCGCACCATTCCGCCCTGGTCTGATGATCGAACAGCATGTAGGGGTCCGGCGCACCTGGGTTGAATATCTCTGGCGCGCGATCCTCCAAGCAGATCGGCGCCACCGGTCGGAAGTGCTCACGACACTTAATGTCGTTGAGATGATCCTTCATCGCCGGTGACGTCGGAGCCGCCAGAATACTTCTGCCGCCCAACGCTCGCGGACCCAGCTCGGCGCGCCCGGACAGGAACACTACCGGCTTGTTGTCGGCGAGAATGGCGGCAAGCTCACGCAGACTGCACGGCTCGGCCTCCCATTCCGGCAACCCCTCGGAGGCCTGCAGAGCCGGACCGCTGTAAACAGACCATTCCAACGGTCCAAACCCATTTCGCGCCGCCATCGCCGCGCAAGCAGCACCTATTGCCGAGCCACTGTCATTCGGGAAAGGCGGTACCCACACCTCATCGAACAGGCCCGTCGCGCGAAGCGCACTATTCCACTTGATGTTGAGACCGCACCCACCTGCCACACATAGATTTCGTGCGCCCGGGAGAGAGGAGTGCTGCAACAGAACCATCGCGATTTCCCGAACCAGAAGACGTTCCAGGAACATATGGAACGAGGCAAGGATGTCCTCCGCTCGTTTGCCCGTAAGGCGCAATGCGCTTGTCTCGAAAAACTCGTGCGTGGCCGCAAGTAATGCTTCCGGATTGTGGATGTCTGCGCGGTAGCGACGAGCCTGCTCCGTGTCCGCGGCGAAGCGCTTCTCGTAGAGCTCTTGAAACACTGCGACAACGCCTTCGTCGACAGAGCCGAGCGCGATGTACGCCATCAGCTTGCCGGCGATGCCCAAATCCCAGCTGGTGCGGTTCGGCTGCCTGTATGGCCCGAAGTGAAGGCCGGCGGCAGCATAGAGCTGACCAATCATGGGAAACAGGGATCCCACGAGCCGCGCGCCGCGAGGCTCGACATAGTAAAGCCGGGGAAAGATGGAGCCGTCCCATACCAGACAGAACGCGGGTTTTCCAGTACTGGCAAAGGGGCTGGTGCTATAGGCCGACGCAACGTGGCCCGTGACGTGCGGGTAACTTTTATAGGGAAAGACCTTGTCGCCGAGGATCAGGCCAAAGCCTTCGACGGAATCAAGAAGGCCCTCAGCATGACGCTCGACATATGGCCCCCCTTTCAGCGTGATCGGCACCGCCCCACTAAGGACCTGGAACCGCGACTCGATCTCTCCATCCCAGCCATCGATGACGAACTGATCAATGTCTCGCGGATCAAGACCATGCTCCGCTAACGCACGCACGACATCATCGAGGTTGTCGATGGATTGATAGCGCGGGTTGTTGCCGCGCTTTTCCTGCTCGGTGCAAAAGACGAGCCGCCCGTCCTCGACGAGAGCAATTGCGCCGTCATGTGTTAATTTGATGCCGCAGATGCGCATACGACCCCCTGATCTAATGACCGACAATTGAGTGTTTTAACGACTGCCCCGACTTCCGGAACAGGACGAGCAAGCAGTCTTCGTTGACCGACGTGGTTTGGCAGTGCAGACGCTCCACCTCCAACAGGCTCTCTTTGAAGAGAGAGATCACCGTCTCGGCACCAGCGGCATGACCCCAGTGTCGACAGGTGGCATCACGCGCGGACCCGAACACCAGAGCGCCGTCTGGGGCAAGCATGCTCACCAGGTTGCGGACCGCCGCGTGCATCTCGGAAACGTCATTGAGATAGTAGAGAACCTCGGCGACGATGATCAGATCGAACTTCTCTGTGGTCGAAAACTGCTGAATATTGCACGCAATCCAATTTATGTGTGACCGATGCCCGGTCCGCAGGCGCGCTCGTTCGATCGCCTGCGGCATGACATCGACCACCGTTAGGCGTTGGCAACGCGGTGCAAGCATTTCCGTGAATGCCCCGGCTGCGCATCCGACTTCGAGGGCATGCTCGACACCCCCATTGCATGACGACATCCGGAGCATTTGCGCGTACCGTTCCTGCTCGAACGCATTGCTGTCGAGATGCCATGGATCATCCACAGCGAGTTCGCGTTCCAGTAATTGATGGTTCTTGTACACAGTCATGCGCCGATCGACCTACTTATACGCGCTCGATCGTTTCCGACCGCAAATGCTCTCCGGCGCCGCCAAGCGCGATGGACGGTGAGGAACCGCCGGCTTCGGAATTGTGCCAGAAGCCACTCCTGTAGCCACAGGACCTGCTGCGCTGTTCGGCACCGGCATGACCGCCTGCTCATCTCCTTCAGTTGGCTCGTTGACGATCGTGCGCGACAGCCAATCGCTGTTGCTCAATGTACAAAGGGCATACGCTTTGAGTGGCAGTAGAAGAAAGATGTTTATCGGTGTGTGGAGCGAGAAGCCGAGAAATCGCAATTCCCCCGCCCGAAGTGCAGCTACACTGCACCGAACCATCGTCATCGCCGCAATTGTCAAGCCTGTCCACCAGGGTACAGATCCGCCGACTGCAAGCTCGGCAAGCGCAGCCAGTGCTGAAAGGGCGAGTAGCAGTGGGCCAAGATTCTGCCCGACAACGTCCAGTGTGAGGTAGCCATCGAGCTCCGGCAGCAGACGCAATGCGAGAAACGTATCGCGAAAGGTGCTGCGCGCCCAGCGCAGCTGCTGACGCAGGTATGGCCCGAGAGTGTCAGGGACAACTGTTGCCGCAATCGCGTCCGGAACATACTCGGTTCGAAATCCCGCCTTGAGCATGAGAATCGTCAGATGGCGATCTTCGCCGAAATCACTCGGCTTGCCGCGAAAGAATTGCGTTTCGTATTGATCAAGCAGCAGGGCAAGAGCAGAGCGACGATACATCGCACATGGACCGCAACAGCACATGACCGCACCGAACCGAGCTTGCGCCGCGCGCTCTTCGTTGCACGCCAACCAGTATTCCATGTCGATCAGACTGGTCAGCCATGTATCGTTGCGATTGCTCGCTACCAGCTGGCCCATCGCGGCACCAATGTCGGGGTCCCGCATCTTCGCCGCTAGCTTGGCGACCACGTCGGCGGCCAGTATCGTATCCGAATCGACGTTAAGCACCAAGTCACCGGACGAGCCGCGTATTGCGGCGATCTGCGCTTTCCGCTTGCCAACATTCCTGGCAAGCAAGATGATGCTGAAGCGCGCATCGTTGGCATAGATCTTATGTACAGGTCCCACAACGTCGCGATTTGCCGAGCCATCGTCGACCACATAGACCCGCAGCTCTCCTTCGTAGTCTTGCCTGGCGAGCGACTCCAAACACTGCGCGAGCGTGTCCGGTTTCTCGTTGAAGCAAGGCACGATAATATCCACACTTGGCAGAGCCAGCGCGGATTGTCCCACATCGTTCCGCAACGATGGGGCATTCCCCCGCCGCGCATACAGCGCCTGCGCGCTTTTGTAGATGGTCGAGAGCAGCGCGTAAGACGAAACCGCGACGGCGCTGGTTGTAGCGAGCAGGTCCATAGGGTGCCAGTTGTTGTTCAGTGAAGCTGAGGGAGCGGGCGGATCACGAAGCCGCGGCGTTGTAGTGCTGGAACTAGGTAAGAGAGCGCTCTAACCGTCTGGTCTCGCCGAGTTGCATCAGCGCACGGCCCGTCCTCATCAGGAGGATATCCGTCGTGCAGGAGAACAATTGAACCCGGTCGAACGGCTCCGAGTACCGAAGTTACAATTCTGTCCACCCCGGGCTGGGACCAATCTCTCGGATCGACCGACCAGTGCACAGCCTTAAGGCCAGCCTGCGCCGACGTAGCGAGCACCTCTTCGGTCCATTTACCGTAGGGGGCCCGCATGTGCCTGGGCGCAGCCTGCCGACATGCCGAACGAATCGCCTCGCTGGCCATTAGCACCTCACCGCGCACCTGAGCCGGCCCGCATCTGGACAGGTCCGGATGCGTCATCGTGTGGTTCGCCACCTCGTGGCCTTGCGCGATCATCCGCCGAATGAGCTCGGGCTGCTCGGCTGCGTAGGTACCGATCACAAAGAACGTTGCTGGCACCCGATGTTGCGTCAACACATCGAGAACCTCTGGCGTGCAGAACGGATTTGGCCCATCGTCAAAGGTCAAATAGACAGGGAAGCTTCCGCTTACATCAGCGTAGTCGCAAGGAACGGCAGACACGGGGACAAGTTCTTTCACAGCTCGGGCCCGTTCCGATCGATCATTGCGCCGGCGGGCCACTCGCTGATCGCGCTTTGAACCGGGAACACCACCACGATCACCTCTTCGATGCGGATCGGCGACAGATTGGGATAGACATCCGGATGCGTGGAGCGGACGCGAAGGCCCGACATGAGGGTCGCGAGGCCCTGTCTTTGCACCAGTCGGGTAAGATGCTTCTCAAGCGCGGGCCGGACCGTCCCGAAGCCGAACGGGACTCCAAGTTCGTGCAGCATAGGATACATCACCCGCATCGCGTGGCTGATTCCCAGTCCCTCGAGATCCGGCCGCACGGCATACAGCCCAAGTTCAGCCACGAGTAGATCGACAGCACCAATCTTGATGAAGCGGCGCAGTAGTCCGACGTGAGCAGCTACACCATGGGCGTCGCGACCAATCACGCGGACCTCAGGCCTGGCGCCGGCCCAACTTCTGTTGCCTTCAAACGGCTGCGCATTGAAAGCACCGGTCGGCCCGTAACTCTTGCGAAAAAATTCGGCGAGCTCGGCATGCTCGGTAAGCCGCAGGTCGTTTTCCCAGCGAACGCTCCAATGAACTTGAGTGCGCGCAGAAGGAGCTTCCGCGGTCCGAGATGCGACAATGTCCATGGCAGGCTTTCCTACGCGAGTCATTTCGAGAGCGGGCTCAGTCACGCGAACTCACTCACCGGACGCAGATCGATCGAGAAATGCGCCGTCGCGTTTTGTTGGATGCCAGTTCTCCTTTGCGCGCCCGCGCCGGAGCAGATCGCTTGGGGTGACGCCTCTGTGAGCGATCAGCTGATCGCTCCGTTGAGGCTTGTCATTCCGACCGAATGCTGTGCCGAAGGCGTACGGATGGGGCGATTTGATCGTGCAGATGTTATCTGCACCATGGAGCCCTTCTGCCTCGTCTATGGCGGCCATCGGCGCTTTGCCGCTAGTAACCGGACCATCGATGCGGACCACCTCGTTGAGGGAGCGTCCCAATGACACCAGATCAACTTGGTTCTCATGCATCTTTGACACGCCCCGAATGCGATTGACAGTCGAGCCAATGGACTGTCGCCAGATCTATTTGGCATTCGCGATCTGCGCCTGCCGCTGTATCGCGACACTAGGGCGATGCTGATCCGGCCCTCAAGTGTACGCGGGTAAACCGCCGATATGGAAAGGGTTGGAATACACATACGAAGGTTTACCGAGCGCTTCGCGTTGCGACGGATACGCGGGTTGCGCTGGTCACGACCGACGCCACTCGTACGCCTTCGCGTTGAATAGCCGCCCAAGAAGCCGACAGCAGCCGCTCGCGTTCAAGGTTGTCCAGAGCCCGCGCACGACCCACAGCCATCCTGGTGTTCCGACCATTTTCTAAACTGATGTTTGCTATCCAACATCCCGCAGTTTGGTAAAATCGATTGTTTCGATGGAATGCATCCACACGATGGATAGACTCAAAAGATGCGATTCAAAGGACTCGATCTAAACCTGCTCGTTGCGCTCGATGCTCTGATGACCGAGCGCAACCTCACCGCCGCGGCGCGTAAAATTAACCTGAGCCAGCCCGCTATGAGCGCGGCAATCGCGCGGCTGCGCACCTACTTCGGCGATGAACTTTTCACGATGCGCGGTCGAGAGCTCGTCCCGACACCGGGCGCTGAAGCGCTCGCGGGTCCCGTTCGAGAGGCCCTCTTGCACATTCAAATTTCGATTATTTCGCGAGATTCGTTCGACCCTGCTCAGTCCAGCCGTCGCTTCAGGGTCATTCTCTCCGATTTCATGACAATCGTTTTTTTTCGACGAATTATGGACCGTATCGCACAGGAAGCCCCGGCTGTGCGCTTTGAATTGCTGCCCTTTTCGGATGAGCCCGACGAGTTGCTCCGCCGGGGGCAGGTCGACTTTCTCATTCTGCCGGAGTTATTTATGTCGAGCGCTCATCCCAAGGCGACGCTGTTCGACGAGACTCTCGTATGCGTGGGATGCCGCACGAACAGGCAACTGTCACGCCAACTGACATTCGAAAAATACCTTTCGATGGGTCACGTTACGGCCAAATTCGGACGGGCGCTGAGGCCCAACCTGGAAGAATGGTTTTTGCTTGAACACGGCCTAAAGAGACGGATCGAGGTGGTAGTGCAAGGCTTTAGCCTTATCCCACCCATAATATTGGACACCCGCCGTATCGGAACGATGCCTTTGCGACTCGCTAGGCACTTCGAAAAGCGGATGCCCGTGCGGATTGTCGCACCACCCTTGCCTCTGCCCACATTCACCGAAGCATTGCAATGGCCTGCGTTCCACAACACCGACCCAGCGAGCGTTTGGATGAGGCGGATATTGTTGGAAGAGGCGTCCAACATCGCATCGGGGAATTTCGAGACATCTACTCGCAGGCGATGTTAGGTTCAGCATAAGGCGATTCCGGCCGCGTCTCGCGTATGGCGGCACGCCATTAATTCTTCGCCGACGCTTTACATTTCTCGACGCGCGATGTTGCAGACGCCGGACGTTAGATGACGAAGCGCCCCGATGGCTTGGCAGGTTGAGCGCCTAATAATGTTCCGGCTGAGATTGGGATACCTGCGGTACAGGTCAACGGACGTCCAGCGTTGCTGCGGTACATAATCCTTATTGGTGCGCAAATGTCCGACACGTTCAATTATTCGCTTGAATCCCACGCTGCGTGAGGTTGTAGGCTGCGCGCCTTGGCTCGCGCTGCGTTAAGCGGCGGTCGACCGGGCGCACAGCCGAACTCACGGCTTTGGCGGAGCAACTTGGACTGGTGCCAACAGTTAGCGACCGGGTCTTGTTACGAAGCGCGCCGAAGCGGCGAGCCTATTAGCTTCGGGCTTGTAACGGTTTCCGGCCTCTGATGTCCGTCAACGGCCGAACTGTCCTTTGTTGCGATCTCGCGATCGCAAGGTGGGACGAAACCGATTCGGACGAGCCGGTGAGACCGCCCCAGACGTAGCCGCGGCCGGTCGTTTATGCACCGCAAGCACGTTTGCGCCGGACAAGAAGATATGCGCTTCAAAGGACTGGATCTAAACCTTCTCGTCGCGCTCGATGCTCTAATGACCGAGCGCAGCCTGACTGCAGCGGCACGTAAGATCAGCCTTAGCCAGCCCGCTATGAGTGCAGCTGTCGCCCGACTGCGCGCCTATTTTCGCGACGAGTTGTTTGTGATGAGAGGACGAGAACTTGTCCTGACCCCACGCGCGGAGGGACTCGCCGCTCCGGTTCGTGAGGCGCTGATGCACATTCAGCACTCGATCATCGCCCGGGAGGCCTTCGACCCTGCCCGATCGAACCGGCGGTTCAGGATCTGCCTTTCAGATTTCATAACCGTCGTATTCTTCCGCCACGTCGTGGAGCGCGTCGCGCGAGAAGCACCCAATGTCAGGTTCGAGCTGGTGACGCTCACCGATGAGCACGATGAGCTACTTCGGCGCGGCGAGGTCGATTTTGTCATCCTGCCGGAATTGTTCATGTCAGGTACGCACCCCAGAGCGGCCTTGTTCGAGGAGAGCCTCGTTTGCGTGGGCTGTCACACAAATAGTCACCTACTGAGGCGGTTGACATTTGATCGGTATTTGTCGATGGGCCACGTTGCGGTCAAGCTCGGAGGCACACGCAAGACCTTCGTCGAGGATTCCTTGTTGCACGATCTCGGGCTTAATCGGCGCATCGATATTCTTGTGCAGAGCTTCAGCATGATCCCGCCCCTGCTAGCGGGCACAGACCGCATAGGGACCATACCCTTAAGGCTCGCAAAGCATTTTCAAAGAGCCGCGCCGCTTCGGATTGCCGCCCTTCCCCAGCCATTCCCCACCTTCACCGAGGCAGTCCAATGGACTGTCCTTAATAACAGCGACCCAGAAAGCATCTGGCTGCGAGAAATATTGCTGCAGGAAGCAGCTCGCATGGTAACTGCGCGTGAAGAGACATTCGGCATTAGCGCTTCGGAACGAGCGGATGATGCCGGCCCCTTCGCACGATCGGTTTCGCCGTTAACGTAAGGACGTTGGCAAAGGTGAGCGAACCCGGCACTCGGACCGTGTCCCAGCGCGTGCACTTTCGGATCGTCTCGCTCGAACTCGTTGTCTCTCGTCAAAGCTCCACATAGTTGGCGACCGTCACAAGCCCGAGGCCGTCCTTCTCGCACCGGCGACGGGCTCGACGTAAAGCAGTCGCTCGAGCATTAGCCCGGCTTTGAGAGACAGAGAGGTCGCTACGTGCTCGCGCCAAAGCTACGCTGGCGCATTGCAAGCCCGGCTTGCGGCCGCGCCGCTCTCGAGACAGCAGGATCGGCTCGGCGGCTAATCGCATCAACACGGCGAATCGGTCGTGGCGCTCGCAATGAGCGGACGGTTCGGACTCGTCGGAGACCCCACACTACGAACAGCGAGCGCAATGCCGATTGATTGTGCATATGAAAATTGGACTCGCTCCGTCCGAGCAAGGCATCGCACGTGCGTGTTGCTCTGTCGCATCACCCGAGAGCGCATCGCATCTTCGTCTCTATGCGCCGCCGGTCTGACTTCTTTTGGCCGCACCTCGGCCAAACGTCTTGACGAGGTGCGCTATGCCGACGCAATGACGAACAAGGAGCCCTACGTTGGAGCAATACAGTGGAGTATTCGATCCCGAAGAGCTTTCTGTCTTAGGAAGGCTTTTTGACAGGGCAGTCTCCGCGCTGCCGCCATCAATGCGAACTCCGGAAAATCGAACGGCGATCGCCAAACTCATCTTGGAGCGTACAGCGGCCGGCAATACCCAGCTGACATGCTTAACGAACCTGTTGATCACCATTTCCCCTCAGGGTTGATCCCGCGCCGTTCTAAGGATAGTCACCACACCTGCGCTGGAATGGAAGACGATCCAGCTAGAGCTTTGAAATGGCTTGAACCCAACGTGACGTCAGGTTGTAGGCTTTGAAATTGAACAACATGAGCAAAGCTACACCAAGACGGCGTCGATGGCGCATTGGCGAACTTGCGGAAGCGACCGGAGTGACGGTACGCACGCTGCATCATTATGAACACACCGGCCTGTTAGCCGCTTCAGAGCGTACGGACGGCGGCCATCGGATGTACGATCGCGAAAGCGTCCAGCGGGTTCATCAGATCCGGGCGCTACGTGAGCTCGGCTTCTCCCTTTACGAGATCCGTAAAGCTATGGAGGGAACGACTTCACTGACCGACCTATTGCGCAAGCATTTGGAGCGTATAGAGCTTCAAGTTGCTCGAGCAACGCTGTTGCGAGATCGATTGCGCAACATGACGACCGACAGTGACGCTCAGGTCAGCGTGGATGAGCTACCTGCCACCTTGGACGCCATGTCGCGGGTTGAGACACGTAGTCAAGCATCCCGATGCACATGCAAGTTGGCTGCAGAACGCGAGGAGCGATGGCGACGCATTCGGGACGACCTCCGCGATTGTATGGATAGAGGCGAACACCCTTGCGGCGAGCGCGCGAAAGCCGTCGCGATTGCCGCGCGCCTGCTGATCGGCGAAATCGCTGGAGCGGATTCTCGGGTTTCGACGATCCTTAAGGTCCTCGCACGCCTAAGCGCCCCACGCAGTTTGGCTGGTTGGGATCCCTGCCTCATGCAATATCTCGATCTTGCCCTCACCGGCCTGGAGGATCAGCCATACTGAGATCACAAGGCGGCTTCGGACGGCTTGACCAGTCCGCTTGGCCGGTTCGATCGTCATGGCGGTTCGGCGTGATCCGCCGGCTTTGATGCCCGGCGGCAGCTTTACCAATCACCGGTCAGATTTTCTGCGAGGGTCTTGGCGATCCGCCGCTTTCTCTGATGCATTGAGCGAAGCTCCCGTTCAAGAAAGGCTTGAATCGCACGTAACGTCAAATTGTAGGCTCCGCCATGGTCGTTGCCCGAGCTGACGCATGCTTCGCTTGGCGATCCTTCGACCGGCGGGCCCGTGCTGGCCGCAGACAGTTGGGGTTAGATCGAGGTGAGCACTAGGAGTTCTGCAGTGTTGAATAGGCGTTACACTCCAGCTGCAGGTGCAGCCTTCCTTTTCTGTGCCCTCGCCTCGACTGCGTGGGCTTCGGACGTTCATATTGCCGTGGCCGGCCCAATGAGCGGAAGCAGCGCGGCGTTCGGCGTGCAGATGCGCAACGGCGCTGCCGCGGCTGTCGAGGCATTGAACGCTTCGGGCCTGCTTCCCAACACCAAGGTGATACTGAGTGTCGCTGATGACGCCTGCGACCCGAAGCAAGCGGTCGCCGTTGCAAATAAGCTCGCAATGGCTCAGGTGCGTCTGGTTGTCGGCCATTTTTGCTCGTCTTCGTCCATCCCAGCCTCCGACGTCTATGCCGAAGCAGGTATCATCCAATTGTCACCTGGTTCGACAAATCCTCAGCTAACGGAACGCGGCATCCAGACCGTGTTTCGGATCTGCGGCCGCGACGACCAGCAGGGCACCGTTGCGGCTGAATACATTCACCGACAACACCATAGCGACAAGATCGCAGTGCTCGACGACAAGAGCACCGCCGGCAAAGGTATCGCCGATGCGGTTGAGGCACAGCTTCAGGGATTCGGCGAACACGTCATTCGGCAGAGCTATATAGCCGGTGAAAAGGATTATACGGCGCTGATCTCTAGATTGAAGAAGGACGGGGTACGCCTCGCCTATATCGGCGGTTATCACACCGAGATCGGGCTGATCATCCGTCAGGCATCAGAAGCAGAGGCCGGCCTTACCGTCATGGCCAACGACCCGTTGATGACCTCCGAATTCTGGGGCATCACCAGCAGCGCGGGAAACGGTACGCTATTTACCTTTATGCCCGACGTGGCAACGAATGCCAATGCGGCCGACGCCGTGGCCAAACTCAAGGCTTCCGAGCTGTCCTCTGAAGGCTACACACTTTACGCCTATGCCGCAGTTCAGGCGTGGGCAGAGGCGGTGAAGCGGGCCGGTTCCCTCAATGCTGCGCGGGTCGCAACCGAACTCCGTTCACGGCCGATCGAAACAGCCGTTGGTCCGGTCAGGTTTGATACCAAGGGAGACAATGCAGGCCCAGGCTTTGTGGTTTACCGCTGGCTCGACGGGCGCGTTGAAGCGCTGGACCAGAACTGATCGACGCGACCACAGCCCTTCTCCGCCAACCCAGCCACCGACACAGATGATGAAACGACGTCAGGATCTTGCTGCCGTTATACTCGCGAGCTCTCTTGTGCTCGCGGCTTTCGGAGCGCTTGTCGCCCTCGCTGCAGCGCTCGCAGAATTACCGGACGTCGACGTAGAGGAGGAGCTACGTCCGATGGTAGACAAATAGCATTTCGATTAAGGCCAGTTCTTGCGACGCTTCACTGCCAAACACCCGCAACAGTCTGATTGTGAATGCTGCGTCGTTCCGCTCATGCGACAGCAGCCATGACAACCAAACCGCCGCGGCAATCTCTCCGTCGACCGCGCATGCTGACAAATGCAACCGTACTTCGCAACTTCCGGCGACCTCACATTGCGCGAAACGCGATTGCGATCCAATCGCTGTTTCGCCAGCGCGTTCCTTGTCAATTCTGCCAGCGCCTCGACCGATCCCAGCGACTTACGTCAAACATAAGGTCTGTGTGAACGCGATCCCACAGCCGGCCAGTTTGACGCGACGCCGCTCGTTGCGAAGCGAATTGCCGATAACAACCTCACATTGATTCCGGCAGCCGGCAATGGCGCCTCGACAATCGGGCAGAGTTACAACGTTGAGAATGTTATCGACATGACTTCGATCAGCTCTCCTATCCGACTGCGCATCCTGGGACGTTGTTCTACTTTCGGGCACAGCCGCCGATCCATTTGGCAAGAAGGATGGAACGCTCCATCTGACATCGCGAAAACTCGGAATATCTACTGCGTGTTTTTGAGCCAAGCTTCGTAAGGGCGCCGACGACAGATGATGTCACATTGCATATTGCCTGCACTTCGAGTGCAAGTGCTGTGCAAAAGCGGAACGGACAGATGAAACGACCGAGATTCACAGAAGAGCAAATTATCGCGATACTGAACGAGCAAGGGGCTGGTGCGAAACCGGCTGATCTAGCTCACAGACACAATATCTCCGAAGCGACGATCTACGACTGGAAGGCCAAGTTCGGCGGCATGGACGTTTCGGCCGCCAAGCGGTTGAACGCCCTGGAAGAGGAGAACGCGAAGCTAAAGAAGCTTCTGGTCGAGCACATGCTTGGCGTGGATGCACTTCGCGAACTCCTATCAAAGTAGTCGCAACCAATATGCAGGTTCTCACGCCCACGCTGCATGGCGCAAGGCCAGAGCGGTAGCTCCCGCAGAATAGCCCGATCGGCCAAGTGATGCACGCCACGTCTTTGAGGCCGAAGGCACAAAGCAACCAGGACTCCCATTCCAGAATCGGAGATGATCGAGTGAAACACGGCCTTCCCTCAAGACTGACATGCGCAATCTTTGACCACTTGGACGACGACGGCCGCGACATTGCGCGACAGTATGAAGATCGTCTCAAGTTGGCGGAGGCGTGTGATTCTCTGGGCTTTTACGCTTATCACCTAGCGGAGCACCACTGCACCCCTCATGGCAGAGGGCCCTCGCCGAACCTGTTTCTAGCAAGTCTCGCGCAGCGCACCCGGAGGCTTCGCTTTGGTCCGCTTGTTTTGTTGCTCAACCTTTATCATCCATTGCGCGCGTTCGAAGAGATCTGCATGCTTGATCAATTGAGCGGCGGCAGGCTCGAGCTCGGTATCGGGCGCGGCGCCCAGCCGATCGAATGGGGCTATTTCGGCATCAGCGCAGGCGCGGCGCCAAGCCGCTATATGGAAGCCAGCGAAATCTTAAATGTTGCGCTGAAGAGCGATACGTTATCCTACCAAGGAAACCATTTTGAGCTGAACAATGTACCCTTAACTTTGAGGCCTCATCAGCGCCCTTATCCACCGACCTGGATCGCCAGCAATCGGACCGAATCGGCGGAATGGGCCGCGGCAAATGGTGCAAATCTGGCGTGTGTCGGCCCCGCCTCTGCTGTCCGAAGCATTACGGATGCTTTTCGTTGGCGTCGAGCGCGCTGCACAGCCGCGGACGATCGAGAGCCATTCCTAGGGTTGGCCCGTATGATCGTGATTGCGAGATCTGAGGGAGACGCTCATGCGGCTGCCGAAACCGCTTATGGACAATGGCTGGATAGCTTTAAGTTCCTTTACGAGTTGAACACCACTCCGACACCGCCGACCCTGCCGCTGTCGTTTGATGCAGCGCTGGAGAGCCAATTGTGCGTCGTCGGAACGCCAGCTTCCGCCCGACAGCAGCTTCTTAACCAGATGGAAGAGGCAGGTACCAACTACCTACTCTGCCAGCTTGCATTCGGGAACCTTCCGCTCGACATGTCACTATACACCGCGAGCGCGATCAGAGCCGAAATCATCGATAGCTTTGGCTGACAATGTCTATTCAACTTCGCTACTGCGGGATGCCCGGCCCCTACTTGGCATGCCGTACGTGCCATTGGCGTACGATCAAGGCGTTCTTTCTCGCTCGACGGCAGATCCCAAACCCATAAGGATATAGGCGCGACCTCAAGCATCACTTTGCCGGCCGGGTAGCCGATGTCGTCGGCGGCGACATGACAGGTTGAATAGCGTTGGCATGACAAACCGGCTCAGCCCGTATGCGGGCTTGTCCTATGCGTCGTCCAGAGCAGGTCAAGGATAGTCGCGTGCACTATCCGCGGACTGGATGCATCCCATCAAAACTTTAGATTTTACGGATTTCAGCCAAATGCACCATAGTCGCTCACCGGTTTCCGGAAAGCACCTTTGACGAAGCTCGTGTAACCATGGACCCCCTTTGCCTTCTGCCCAGTCGCAAGCCGGCTCAAGCCTTTCGCGCCAACATCACCAACGATATCCCTCGACCTTTGAAACCGCGCTACCAGCGGCCTAGCTTCAGCCGGATGGCTCGCCGAACCGTATGGCCCTCATTCGAAGTCGCCGACAGCAATTTCGTCATCCTAAAGGCGTCTCCGACGATTAGGTGCTTCTCACGCGCATTGGCCGGGTTGCATGCGTGCGTCGCATAGAAGCCAGGCAGGCGCACTGCCTCTTGTGCCAGCCTCGGCAAGGCTTGTCGGCCTGACCAAGTGGACAGCCCCGTTACGTCCGCGATGTTGCGATTCTCAAGTAATGCGACGTCAGCCATCTGACCTCCTTAAACACAAAAAGGACGTGCAGGTATCAGCGGCGCGTACTGACGTCGATTTCGGCGACGCGAAAGGCTATGCGACAACACTAGCCGCCCACTTGCGCTCTTTGATCGCGGGGCTCTCATGCCGCCCATTCGCTCCACGCTGCTTGGTGGGCTCCGCCTATGCCAACGGCGTTCCTGCGAGCTCCGCTAGCTTGGAGTGCGCCGGCTCGATAGCTCACTCAAGGACGAGCGTTCTACCACGCAGCGCACAGCGCTCTATAGCGACCATACCTCCTTCGGGTCTTTCTGCGAGACCAGCCTGTCCCTTTCTTTGGTTGCACATGCGCGAGTTGTGTTCTGCAGCGGCAATTCGGTCACGCACCGCATCGGCTGCCTCGCACACCGGAACGCACACAAAAACTACACGTCAATCTCGTTTAATTGGTCTGGAGCAACACTGTGGAACTTGACCCTTCGAATTCGCGCATGCAGGACCTTGAGGATCGCATCGACCTACAACTCGATATCGTGGCAACTCTCGTACGCGAAGGAAGCAACGAGCTCGAGGCAATCCAGCTGCTCAACGCACTCACGAACGAAATGATATCAGCGGAACTGGAGCTCGGCCAGCTCGGCGATACGAGCACCGGTGGCCATCCTGGCGGCGGGCGAGCAGCGCGAATAAGACGGGACCATGGCGTCTACAATCCAGAAGAGCTTCAAATCTTGGGGCGCCTTCTCGATCAGGCAGTGGCCGCCTTACCGCCTGCACTGCGCACTCCGGCCAACCAGATGCGGATTGCCAGATTGATTCTGGCACGTGCAGCGGGTTGAGAGCCGCTTTGCCTTCTGCGATTGACGGCCGCTCAGCGAGAGCTTCATCGCTGGGCTGACCGTGGCTGTGCTCTCCTACCCACGGATAAGGCCGCTTCGAGACCGCGGCTCACCGCTACGTGCATGAGCCGCTCCCACGTGCTGATCATTTCGCTTCGGGGGCGAGACATCCATCCGATTTCCACTGGACTGCACCTCAAACGCTTGGTCATGGCATCTTACACACTCGCCGTTTACTCCATTCGTGCGAGACACCGCACGGTTGACCGAGCCTTCCGATATTCGGATCTTGGCAGCATAAGCTGCCCCCTGATCGCGGCAGCCGTATTCTAAAGTTGCGGACCACCTGATATTTCGCTGCCAGAACGAGCTCCTGGCAGATCAACGCAATTGTCGCGATAGCTTGTCCTGTTTTTTTGGTGCGACCCATCCGGAGCAGAATCGTATCGCAAACGTGGTGCCATACGAAGAAACCGGCGGATGTGGCCAGGCTGTTGACGCATGTCGGGAACCACGCGAACGGATTGTCGAGAATGAGCCACACAGCTGGCCGCGACATAAAGGGCGCATACGACATCTCCCAGAACACTTCTTAGCCTTGAACGTTTAGAAGGTAGCGAACGACCTGCTCTGTAAGACGGCTCTAGTTCGACTGACTCTTGGGAGTGCGGGCCCGGTGAAGGGCGAACGCCGGGCAACAAGATGCGGGGCGCAAAGAGACAAATGTCAACGCAGGGTCTCTTCGGCCAATTCAGAATCGTTCGACTCGCGCCGGCACTTCGACATTCGGTCATCCGGACTTCAACAAGCGGCATTATAAAGTTCGCTGTAGCGCCGCAAGCAGCGCGACACACATTTTGGCTGTGGCTCCGACTTCTTGACGGACAGGACAGGCCGCAGCTCGTCGGTACGCTTCGGACAAATCTTTTACCTTGTGCCAGGAGTCGAGGAGGTTCGAGATGGATCAGGTCATATCCGACCAGGTGCAAGCGCCAGACGCTATCGTAAGTATAGCATTTGAAAAAGCGTGGCGCTTTGTCGAGAAGGACCCAGTTCTAGCGCACCATCTCAAGACGTTTCTTCACAGCCGCTTGAGAGCATTACTGGAGTGTTCGATCAGGACCGGCGAACGGAATACCCTGTATCTGGCGAACGAAGCGATACGTAATTTGCGAGCGGAACTGGCGTTGCAGAGCAAACAGTAGGTGGTTCGTTCCTCTAGCTAGCCGCCACCCTTGTTACCGGCAGGAACGGGACGGTTTCGTCAACTTCCGAAGGGGCAGGTCGTGGTCGAGCTGAGTTTTCCCTGCTCATCTTCTCTATACTGACGACTGCGTCAGAGAGCCCTGCTCGTGCAGCTCTCGTGGTCCCCATAGCAGTAGGATAGAAACGGGAGCACACCGGCAACGAAGGCGGGACCAGCACGCATTGTCCCGACGTGACACAATGCGCACCGTATGTGGCAGCTTGGCATGCGTCTCAGCAATTTCGATGCGGGCTTCATCCAGCGCGGTGACCAACATTCTGCAGCAGACGATCTTGGCGGTGCACCGGCTCGATTGGCTTTCCTGTCGCGGCAAAGAGCAGTTACAGCTCGCGAGATACCGCTCCGGACGTTCAGGATGTCCTTAGATCGATCAATGCCTCTGATGGGTCATTTCCGACGTTACCACAATCTTAAGTAGCCACACGAACTCCTGACCCAAGATAAACCCAAATCCCATCCCGATAAGGACGCCTTCATCTGTGCGGCTCATGACGAGACCCGCTGAACGACGCGCAGCTGGACGTATCGCCAGGAACCTGGTTGTGGCGGCGCTTCAGCAAATGCGCTCGCAGCATTGCGTCGCACAGTGCCATCACGATCGCATCGCCTTCAGGTAAAGGCGCCACGAGGCGCCCTATCAATGTCGCTGCATTTTCGTCGAGGCGTGGCAAGTTAGGCGCCTCACAACCTGACGCACCGTGCGTTTAGGCTCATTTCTTGCGGAGGAATGTTGTGCATCAGTTACAGCAATTCGCAATCATGTTGTTAAGACGCACGGCGCCGGGGGCATCAAAAGGAATGACACTGGAATGAAGAATTTGCTTATTCTGACCGCAGCCATCGCACTCAGCGCTGCAACTCCCACATTCGGCGCTGACCTCGCTGGGCAGCCTGTCAACATCAAGGCGCCCACGTTGCCGGTGGTAGCCCCGATCAACGACTGGAGCGGCTACTATATCGGTCTCAATGGCGGCTGGGGCTCGAGTCACAATTGCTGGAATTTCAACGGCATCACTTCCGAGGGCTGCCATAATTCGACCGGCGGCACCGTCGGCGGCCAGATCGGCTATCGCTGGCAGATCTTCAGAACGGTGTACGGCATCGAAGGTCAGGGCAACTGGGCCGACTTCAGCGGCTCCAATGTCAGCACCGCCTTCCCAGCGGACACCGTTGGCACCAAGACAGATGCATTTGGATTGCTCACCGGCCATATCGGCTACGCGTTCAATGCCGTGCTGCTTTACGCCAAGGGCGGTGCGGCGGTGACCAGCAACACCTATCACGTCAACTCAGCGGCTGCTGGCACCGCGCTTGGCAGGAATAACGATGTTCGCTGGGGTGGCGCGCTCGGCGCTGGCGCCGAAGTCGGCCTGACCCCGAACTGGTCGGCTAGCCTCGAGTATAATCACTTGTTCATGCAGGGCAGCAACGTAAGCTTCGCCACGTCCGTTGGCTTCGATCGCGTTCACCAGGACATCGACCTTGTCACGGCACGGATCAACTACAAATTCGGCCCAGCGTTTGCAAAATAGCGAATGCCACGCGCGCAAGCGTTAAATCGAGAGCCCCGACCAACGGTCGGGGTTCTTTCTCGAAATGCTGCCCTACCGCCTCGCAACCAGCCAGCGGAACGGGCTCGAGCTCGTCTAGGCTTAGATCACTGGCTGGCGGAGCAGACCGCAGGCACACCCGAGGACATCAAGCCAGTCGGCTTGACATGCGTCGTCGAACTCCAGAACCTCACGCAACGTGAGTTTCCCGTCGCCTGTCTCAACGAAGCACTGTTCGAACGACATGAGCCTTGCCAGGGCTTGGCCGTCAATGGCACTTCCTGGCAGTGAGGATGGAATCTCAAAGAATATTGAGGCGAATGGCTATCGCGGTCGCCTGGATCCGGCTGGTCGCACCCAGCTTTCGCATTGCATTCTTGATATGAAAATTGACCGTATTTTCGCTAATTTTTAGGATCTTCCCAATTTCCCAGGACGATTTCCCCTCTGCCACCCACCGCATGCAACTGATCTCCCGTTGCGACAATGCAATTTGTTTCCCGCAGCCGCCATTAGAGGGTCGAGCAATCTCGCCATAGGCGCTGTGAAAGAGCGAAGCCAAGGCATTGAGATGACCGATGCGATTCTGAGGATCAGCATCGTCGGACGGAGACGCAAAGGACACCACAGATACTTGGCCCAACGGGCCAAATAGAGGCACGCTCATGCCATGCTTCAGCCCGGCCTCCCTAGCCTCATCTAATACGCGTCTCTCGTCCGGTTGAAGCTGACAATGGTCAGCGAGTTGGTCCCACAGAAACGGACGCGAATGCATCGGCGTCCGCCGGACCACCGGATCGATGGTGTGGTACTTGCGTTTGAAGTATCGATCGCACCAGGCCGGCGGCCAATTCACAGCGACAGTCGGCGGTGGATACTCAGCCAACCGAAGCGGCTCGACGAAGTTGAGGGCTCCGTAAGCCACTTCACTGAATCCTTCCTCGGTGGCACGGTTTACAAGAAGATCGAACAACGCTCTCAGCGAATGCGTCTGGTTTGCGCATTCGGTGAAGCTAAAGAGATCCACGATGGGCGCTTCGGCACGCCGATCCGGCTCGCCGTCGCTGCGTTCGATTGCATTTGTTTCAGGCCGAGCCAAATTCCATTCCATGAGCTGAACTCTCAGGTTTGCGCTTCGTGAAGTCTGGAGCGCGCGCTGCGTCAGACGCCATTCCCGAATTTTTCGCCTTCCGCCAGCTTGTTCCGTCAAACGCCAGGATCCAGCTGCTATCCTCGTCGGACACCCGACGGCACGCCACAACCGAAGCGCCGTCAAATTCCGTCCGATCGGTCCTGCTCGCCGATGACGCGCTGGCCAAGCAGGCGATCACCGCATTGTCGTTCGTCTGATGGTCTGTGCCCTCGATGCTCCCTTAATAGTGCGGCCAAAGCAGCCATGAATGACAAGATCGGCTCTCCTCAGATTAAATGGTAAGGAGCGACTGTCCTGCCCGAAAGACGCCTGGCTTTGCCTCAAGGTTGAGCGCGATGATACCCTGAACGTTGACCTTCGCGATTCAAGCGAGATGGAGCACGTTGGCCAACTTGGCGGTGCCGGGCTCGACCTTCGCAGTTCGGACATCGGCCTTCTGCTTCCTGCTGACAGGAAGGTCATTTTTTCTTCCTCATCCTGCGAATTGCTGTCGCGGATTCTTCGCTCATCTTCCGTCCTTCGACGGCGTCGGGAATGCGGTCTGCGAGCAACGCGGAAGAGCCGCACCAGCAGGTGACCGCGTGATATAACGGTCCGGCGCCTGATCAGGCGCGTTGAAGAGGTCCAGCGCACCTGAATTGAAGGCACAGATGATCCGTGCGCCGGGAGCGCAATGGGAGATGCGCGCAGAAACGACACCTGCCGGCCGCAGAGGACACCTTGCATGCGCATCTCCATAAGGGAGAGGACCTGGGCGCGGATCAGCAAGTGTCGTACCAACTGGCGCCCTCACAAAAATCAATCCTCGATACCAGGGATTCAAGGCAAGAGCCCGGTTTCGGCGCACGAGCGCTTGAAGCAATGGCGACACTGGAGGAAACGCGACAGCGCCACTTGCGCTGGGCTCCCACGGCCTGGAAAGAGCGCTGCTCGGCGCGGCGGCTCCCAAGCGCCTTTCAAACAGCCGGGCGCTGGCGTACCACTTTCACACCTTGGTCAAGTACCAATGCTGGCAATCGAAGAAGCCGATCCACAAATGGCAATCGTGCGGGAACCTTAGCCGGTGCAACTGCGGCGCGCTGCCGCGCGGCATCCGAGTAAGCGCTCGCTTGGACTTCTTCCCTCGCGAAACGACAATTGGGACTGCGTGCAGTTAGTGCAAGGCAAGCGAAAAACTTTTCGCAGGGTTGGTGAAGTATGCTTTCTCTGTTCTTCGCGATTATCTCACTGCTCTATGCAATGGTTGGCCAAGCCGGTGGAACCGCGTTCCTTGCGCTTATGGCGTTTTCTAGCTTGCCCTCCACAGAGATGCGCCCGACGGCGCTTGGCCTCAACATAGTTGTCGCGAGTTATTCCACGTGGTTCTTAAACCGCAACAAATTCATCGACTGGATGGCGCTCCGGCCGCTTCTATTGTCATCGATGCCGGCGGCACTTGCCGGCAGCTTGCTGGTGCTCGGGGAGCACGTTTACAGGACGTTGACTGGTCTTGTCCTCCTTTTGGCAAGCGCTGTGATGGTTGTTCGGCGCGGCCGCGTTGCCCATCGTATTTTCGACACTCCGCTCTGGGGAAGCGTGGGCATTGGAGCGGTCGTCGGGTTTGTTTCGGGTCTGACCGGCGTGGGCGGTGGAGTATTCCTGGCGCCTGCGCTCATGACACTGAAGTGGGCGTCAGCCAGGCAAGTCACCCTGCTGTCGCCTCCGTTCATCCTGGCGAATTCCACAGTGGGCTTCGTCGGAGTTCTTTTCACCGGCCAGTTTCCGTGTTCGGATTCGGCCATTTACGCAATCGCCGCACTGGGAGGAGCCGTCGCAGGAACGGTTATCGGCCTGAAATGGCTGAGCCAGACAGCTATTAGGTTCATCCTCGTAGCGGTTTTGCTCATTGCCGGCGTGCAGTTGGTTCGCACCTAGATGCGGTTCGATCTGCCTTTGCTGCGGCTGTCGTTGCGGTCATCGTGCTCCACCAACGGGGGCCATGACAATAGCCGGAACGATTCCAAAACGAATGACCTGAGGCCGTGAAGCAGAACAGACGCGTATCGTCTGACTTGGACGTGCCGGGGAGTACAGAAGCTGACAATGCCCGCGCTTTGCGATTCCGGCACAGCCTGGGGCTTGGTTGGGAATTGGTGAACTCGCAGCGCTCACAATGGCGCGGCCGAATTAAAGCGCCCCGACGCACCTGCCGGGGTTTGAAGTGCGCCGGGACAGCCCCAACATCATCAGTACATCCGTGACGATGCTTGGCGCAATGAGACAAGCGGCGTGGCGGAATTGAGGCTCATCCATACTTATGAGGTGCAATGCAAAAAAGTTTTTCAGCCGGTTCGACGGCTATTGAAACTCACGTTACGTCACGTTGTACGATCTCGTGCCCTGAGTTTCATCGACCGAGACTCCTTATCTGACAATCCCAGCTTGAAGAGCATTCTGCTCGTTGCATCCGGAGACGCCGCGCTAAATACTATCCCTACCCTCGTTCGCCTATACCATTTTATCCTGCACAACCTAGGCAGCCCGGAACGCAAATCGGAACACGACATCGCTTCCGAAGCGTTTCCCACCCAAGTCGCTGAATGCAAATGGGCTCAAATCCCGTCTGCGCAGGTTTGAAAATGCGCGACTGACAACGATGCGGCAGATTGTAGCTTCAATAGAAGCGCCGACTATCGCTCCTCGACGAGCCCTTCTACCGTAAGAAAAACAACATCGACGCCGAGACCCGCCGGCGCTTTCTCGCCATTACGTGCAACGTGCGGCAAAGGGGCTATTGCGCGAGGGGGACGTGCCAGGCGCGAGCCGAACGGTAGCATGCCCACCTGTCAGTTCGCACAGGATGTATGAAATCGAAGCTGAAAGAAGCTCAACTGCGCGTCGCTTTTGATTATGACGCTTTGCGCTCCGATTGGGCCGAGCATTCCAGCAGCGGTGCATCGAGGCTCGGGATTTCCGGCATCGCCTTGCCGGCGATCGCCTGAAGGTCACCGACTATGCCAACGGTAGATTCGATGACAGAGAGGATCTGCGTCTCGCGCTTGGCCCATTATCGGCCCATGAACTGAACTTGCGCTCCTTGTCGAGATCTTCTCGCATGTCGTTGAATTTTTCAACGACAGCTTCTACCCGCTGGCGGAACCTGGTGCCGGTCAGATACCGGTACACCTGCTCCATTTTGGTTTGCTGGCCTTGCTGCACCAGGCGCGAGCTGCTCAAATCAATCAGCCCCTGACGGAGCGCGATCGCGACCGCAACAGCACAGCGGGGATGAGCAACCCATATTCCGTCGATCAGATCGAAACATTCGACGTGCTTCGGCAGCGCCTGTGAAATGATGAGGGCCACATCTGCGCCACACCGCCTTTGGTCGTCGCGCAGTTTCCCGAGCCAGCCGTCGCTCCATGCCTTCGTACGCTTGGATTCCCAAAGGATGAGGCCCGCAGGATGACCGATTGAACCGTTGACCTGCTGGACGACGTCCGCACCCAGCTCTCCCTTGCCGATCGGCTCGATTGTACCAGTGGGAAAACGGCTGCGAAGCAGCTCTTCGAGCTCGGGCTCAAGGACTTCGCCCTGGGATTGCTGCGAGCCCTGCTCAACCTTGCGCTTCAACTCTTCGATCGTCCGCGCCATGGATTCGATTGTTTGATCCTTCTCGAGCACTCGAAAGCGGGCGGCTTCGTCCGCTTCCTGCCTGGCTTTGGCCCGGATATCCGCGATTGAGGCCTGCACGCGCTTTTCGATGGTCAGATCGAGTTCACGTTTCTCTTCGTCAAGGGCACGTTGCCTGCGGATCAGTTCGGCCTGCGCCTGCTGTGCCTCAGCAAGTTTGGCATTGTTGGCTCCAGGCTTTGACGAAGCTCGGCCGCTTCGGCAGCTCTTGCCAGCAGCTCGGCCGCCGCGGCCTGCCGAGCCTTCTTCGCTTCCATGGCGACGAGTTCGGTGCGCTCGGCCGCCAGGCGCGCGGCGACCTGATCCTCGATCTGTTCGCGTTGTCTCGGCCGGTTGCTCCTGCTCATGGCGCGAGGCCTCGGCCTTGCGGGCGACCTCGGCATCCTTGTCCGCCAATTGTCGCTGAAAACGTCGGCGAGTTTCCTCGATCAGGGGAGCAGCAAGAGATTCGGTGAGGTGAATTTCATGATTGCAGTTCGGGCAATGGAGAATAGGCTGATGCGCTGCGCCCACCGCCGGTGCTTTCAGGTTCATGAGCCCTCCTGGCCGATTGGCCCTGTGCTGCCGGCCCAGCGTGGCACGGACTACCAATCGGATTTAGCGTGATTTCCTGGCTCGATCGAACGCCTGGGGCATCCACATCAGCTTTTTCACCGAAAACACCTTGAAAGGCTGAGGCCGACTGGTTCGCCGCCGGCAACGCCTTGGATCCTGTCTTTGTCGCAAAAGCCCCTGCGTTCGAGAATGCAGACGCAATGTGCGCTCCGATGAATGATTGTTCCTGCGCACAATGATTGGGCGGATCGAGCCCGGGCCGCCGAGCTCATGTGAGACATGTGTTCTCTTACCGGGTGCAAATGATGGCTAACGCCCGACTTTCTCACCGCTCCCAGTTCGCAGGCTGTCCTGGCAGCTACATCGAAGAAGGGTCTCGAGCTTCAAGATCAAGGGCAGTGCCTTTTTGACTTAACGCAAAGACAGAGCAGAGGATATCCGTCAGCCTCATAGCCTATCAGCGCGGAAAGGTAAGCGTTGCAGACCTCACTCCTAAACAAGTATTGCGATGCTCGCCTGCCCTGGTACACCATCTACCCAACGGTACCGGATTTCTCTGCTGCGGTCGGCGCCACGACCTGTGAGGCGTGGTTGCGGCGGCTGCCGCCTGACGAATCCGTATCGCTCTACCTTCACGTTCCGTTCTGTCGGTCGATCTGCTGGTATTGCGGCTTCCCAACAAGCCTCACTCACAGCGAGCGGCCGATTCGCAATTACCTGCTGACGGTACGTGAGGAAATTCGTCTGGTCACAGAGCAAACGCCTCACGGTCTTCCGGTGCGCGACCTGCATTTCGGCGGCGGCACGCCGACTACTATCCCACCGGCCGATTTCTTGGCTCTGATGGAGCTTTTGCGCCGCTGCTTCGCGTTCAGCAAATCGACCGCGCTCGCCGTCGAGATCGACCCCCGCGCGTTCACGGCCGAGATGGCGGAAACCTTGGGATTAGCGGGCGTCAGCCGCGCGAGCATCGGCGTGCAAAGCTTCGATCCCGTAGTTCAAAGGGCGGTCAACCGTCTCCAAAGCGAAGCGCAGGTCGCTTTTGCGGTCGAACGCCTTCGCCAACATGGAATAAGCCGTATCAATTTCGACCTGCTCTTCGGATTGCCGCATCAGACCGTGCAATCCTGCGTGAACTCAGCGCAGACGGCTTTGACCATGCGGCCCGACCGCCTTGCTGTGTTCGGCTATGCCCATGTTCCCTCTTACATGAAACGTCAGCGCCAGATCGACGAGACAGCGCTGCCCGACAATGTAGCGCGCGCCGAGCAAGCTGCAGCCATGGCAGATACGCTGGTCTCCGCCGGATATCGCCAAATCGGGCTCGACCATTTTGCCCTCCCGGACGACGAGCTCGCGCACACGCAGAAAACCGGCCGGCTGCGCCGCAACTCGCTGGGCTATTCGGCCGATACGTGTAACACAGTGATCGGCTTTGGTCCGTCAGCCATCGGCCGTCTGCGCGATGGTTACGTGCAGAACGAGACGGCAACCAGTTCCTATGGCCGACAGATTAGTGCTGGCCATCTGGCAACTTCGAAGGGCCACTGCCTCACCGCCGAAGATCGCCTTCGGGCCGCAATCATCGAGCGGCTGATGTGTGACTTGCAGGCCGACGTGCCGGCAATCTGCGCCGCCCACGGATTTGCTCCGATGCCCTTTCTCGGTTCAGCTGACCGTCTGGGAATGCTTGCCGAAGACGGGATACTGGACATCGAAGAGGGTTTCCTCCGAGTCAAACCAGAGCACCGTTTTGTCATTCGCGCTGTTGCTGCCGCGTTCGACGCTTACCTCGACCGCGCCCCCTATTAGCAGGCCACGGATATGCGCATCGCGAAGGAGCGCACGGCTTAATCAAAGCGGGAGGGTTGGTCCGATTGACTGCGCTATAGCTGGCGCGGAACAACAGGTATGGTGGCAAAAACGCGGCCTTTCGACGTCAAGGCGCGCTTGCCTTTGGTGCTGCGATCACCGGCGCCCCTCCAACGGAAACAGGTCCTTGTGGTGTGGACTGCCCGAGCCGTTTCTTGGCCCGGCTCGAAGCAGCCTGGGCGGACGGCGGGGCGGAAACGGAAGGCGTAGAAGTGACAGGCGCTGAATTCTGCAGGGAATCAAACCTCGAAGTCAGCGCGGTGATCTGATCTAAGATCTCTTTGAGCTCCTCCCGCTGAGCATCGATCCGGCGGTTCAGTTCTGCGATCTCGTCGCTAGCCTTCTGCTGTGCCCATTTTATCTCGGACAGGGAAGCCCTGTCATCCAGTGACGTGCTCATCGTTGAAGCGATTTGGTGGGCTTCCGGCGTCCCGACAAATTCTTCGGAGTCGGCCCAAAGCCAAGCGCCAGCCGCACTGGAGCTGACGAGGACAAGGAGAAGCACCAAAACTCGGAAAATGCCTCGCGACGGCCCTCGCAAGAGCGGTCGTAAATCCAAAGCAACCGCATCGTCAATCATCACCATCGCGCCTCGTCCAGCATTCCTCTTTCGACCGGTTTGCTTCGCCGATCCGAGGGCTTGCGGTGTTCGCGCGCTCCAGAGGTCCCGACTGTCGATATTGTCATATTCGCGGTCCTCCTCGACCGCTTGCCCATTTGCTTCCTGCGCGCCTTGAAGGACCTGCAGCTTCACTCAAGACGCGCCGCTTAAGCGACGGCTGAGCCTCAATTCCTCTTAGGGAGGGCAACCATTGCGCACGATCAACTACCAATCTCAGCAGGTTGATTGAGATCACGGGCACATGCCAAGCGGGACCAATGAAAGCCGCGCACGGGAAGGACCCATAATGCAAGACAGATTCGGCGGTGCCAGCGGCCCTTACCGAGCGAGCTGCTCGCCCGCCTCCACCAAAGCCGCTCGAAGGCTCTTTCGTCCATTCATCTGGGACCACCAGGATGGACGTCGTCGTGCGATCTGCGAGCGCAGACATTCCAGAGGCAGCTGGTCGCAGATCCAGTCGATTGTCTGGCGCATCACAAAACTCCATGAACCCGTGCCTCGTGCACCACGAGATTTGCTTCCTGGTGCTTACCCCTTCGTCAGTAAAGGGATCTTCCCGCAAGGTACCCGCCAACGCCGGCCTGCTCTGTCCCGGGGCGAGCAGCCTGGCTGTGTTCATAAAGTGAGGGCGGGGGTAAAGGCACTCGTCCTCAACCTCTTGCCGCACCGGCGCGCACTGCTCTCTTTCGGCGCTCCGGCCTGATGCGCAAGTTAATTGCAGAGCAGATCATCTGCTGCCTCTTCGGAAGTGAAAGTGTTGGGATGCCACTCTCGGCCAATCAGGCGACAGTTCTTTCCAATCATAACCGGCTGACACGGACCTGAAGTACGCTATGCGTGATTGGTTTCTTGCGGCGACGTCGCTTCGAACGTCTTCGGCCGCCTTGGCATCTGTTTTCACGTTTCGGCCAATCGGCAAGCGATGCAGACGTGCTGTCGCAGTTTCGCTGGCGGCTTGCCTGTTCGGCAACGCCGCGCGGGCACAAACCGGTGACGAGTTCGATCCCGGGAACGACGCTGTAGATCAAGCCAGCGAAAGGAGACAAGCTTCCGGTCCGGCGACAAAGTTGCGGACAGAGATGATGCGTCAAGCAATCCAGCCTCGGCGCCCATCGTCTGCGGCACGTGCCGATAAGTCTTTTGAAAAGCGCAGCGGTGTCGATAGATTTGCTCAGACGCGAGCGCAAAAGCCCATCGATCCCTTCGCCAGGTACGACAATCTGCGTGAAAAAGGGCTGTGGCTCGCCATTCCTGGTCCTGCAGATACGATTGATCAGGAGAACGGCGGCGTTCGGTCCGCGCTGGCAGATGTCGGCATTGGCTATATCGGTTGGACACACAACGCTTTTGTAGATAATCAGCTGCCGAATGCAGCGAGAAGCCCAATCGCAAACCAGCTTTACATGGGCCAGAACCCGACCTTCGCTTCGGCGAACTTCTTGATCGTCACTTACGATCTCAGCCGATTTGGCATTCCCGATGGCCAGATTGTCGTCGGAGCCGAACAGCAATACTGGACGTGGGATCGCCCGGGGCCTGACAGAGTGGGGCTCAACACACTCGCCTACTACCAGACTTTCCTCGATAGGAAACTCGAACTCAAACTTGGTTACCTGAGAAACCAGAATGAGTTTACCGGCACATTGTTCGGAGGGATGACCGGATCGAACATGTTCGCCTTGATCCAGGCAGGGGTGAGCACCAATGCTGCGCCCACGCCGGCGGTCAACCTGAAGTACAATTTTGACGATCGCTTCTACAACAAGATTTCACTCCAGCGCTCAATCAGTCCGGATGGTCCCTATACCGAGATCAAGGAGAACCCCGCCGGCTTGAACTGGAGTACGGCCAATGCGGGGACGCTTCTTGTCGACGAGATCGGCTACAGGAGCAAGGCCGCTCCTGGATCACCCGACACATGGCTGCGTGCCGGCACTGGTTTCAACACCAGCCGCTACAAAAATTTGGCGGACCCGGATCAACAGCGAGTGAGCGGCAACAATTTTCAGTACATCGCTGCGGACCGGCAATTTTGGCAAACTGATGCCACTGGGTCGCCGTCTCGCGGACTCTATGGCGGATTCTCTGTCATGGCAGCTCCGCCTGACCTCAACAGGATCAGCCAGTATTACGAGCTTCGTCTTTATACGAAAGGGCCGTTTGATAGTCGCCCCAAGGATCTGGTTGCGCTCGTCGCCGGCAACACGACCTGGAGCAAGTTTGCCGTGGATGCTGCCTTGGCTAAAGGCCAGCTTGCGCATCGCGATACACTAGCGATCACGGGCACATATACTGCCCATCTCGCCCCGGGCATCTATGCAAGCGCCGGACTGTCATACATCCACAACCCGACAAGCGTCACACATACTCTTCACACCGAGCACGCCCTCAATCTGCTGGTGTCTACGCTGGTTTTCTTCTGATTATGGCAAGCGCCGTTCTGCTGCCACCTTCGCGTGCCCCCGGAAAGCGGAACTCTGCGATCTGCTTGCAGGATCGGTCCTGCATCTGCGTTTGATGAGCCGGTTACACCGGATGTAAAGGGACACCAGCTGTAAGTGATTGCGCAAAATGGACGACGTTAGGTCTGTAGGGACGATCGAGGGGATTGCCGAGAAGAGGCTGATATCGAACGCCGTCATTTCCGGGATTGGCCAACGCCAATAACCTCCAGTACGGCACCTTAACTACGTCAGGTTCTCGAAAGCTTGCCCGACTAGGCAGACCTGTTCAGGTGATCCTGGAGGAGAGGTTAGCGTGGACCCGCAAGATTTCGACCCGTCTAACGTGCCAGCTTGGCCGCAGGTGCAGCACGACGTCTCGAAAGAGCTGCAGACGAGCCAAGCCGGACAAGAAGGCTTTGAGCAGCACTTGGCTGAGACAAGGCAGTCCGAACCTGCGTCCGTCGGCGCTGGAGGCTCCTATCCCCATCTATCTGCTGAAGACCGCGACCTTATCGACAGAGCGATTGCTCAATATAAGGCTCAGAAGGACCTACAACCGAACACGGTCAAGCTTTATACTCAGGCACTTTGTCGACTGGCGAATGATCTCCGCCGCCGTGGCCAAACGACTAACCTAAGGGACCACCAGTCCCTGGTTATTCACCTAGATACTTACTTTCCGAAAGACGCCCTCATGAAGACAGGCGTAGGCGTGCTTCGTGCATCTCATGATTCCGGTCATTCGGTTTCTCGCGGGCGACCGCGCCCGCTCCCCCCAGCGAACGACGCATCTAACGATGGCCAGCAATCCCCGGATGAAGCGATGGATCCACGTGCCCGGAGCAATCTCCTGGCAAGCGAGGAGGCCGCCATCAATCATGAACCTGACACAGCTCAATCGAGAGCAGCGAAAAGACGGAGGACGCTGAACGATCTGGAAGAAGTTCAAGTATATCGGAAACCGAGCGCAAGCACCACTTCCGGAGGAAGTGGCGGAGCAATGCCGGTCGCCTCAACGGGCGTCATAATCCGGGGTCAGTGGGACAGACGGCCTCTCTATCCCGAGGATGCTACCGATATCTTCAGGCTTGAGGAGGCGCTTATTGAGGGCGGGATGGCTGCCGTTACGGCGAAGCAGCATGCAGGTTCTCTTATTGGCTATAGCCGTTGGCTCTTCGCAAAAAACAAACCAAGCATTGTTGCTCGGCTAGACGGCAAATCGCTGAGCGATGGCAGTGACATGCGCGAGTTCAGCGGTGCCTCTAATAGCGACAGACTTGCTAGAGCATTAGAGCATCTGCGGACCTTTCGGTCGACGGGGGCCGTCGTGCCCATCGTGCGTCCAGGGCGTACTCGCGCTAAGCTCAATCCTTCCCCTCAGAACGTGCCGCTCATCAATCCCGAAGGCGCTTTACTGACAGAACCGACACGCATCGACATCGCCGCTGCGCAGCACCGCGCGTCGTACGAAGCTGATCGGCAAGAGGAGCATCAGGAGGGACACGACAATCAACCTGTCCCGTCGGCTCTCCTCGAAGGACAGGTCGCGGTCGAGCCGGAGCAGCTTCCTCAGGAGCAGCAGCTTCGGCGCTTGTGGGACGATCTTGATGACCAAGCTATCCCCTTGCCAGTTTCCCTACCTTCAGAGGAGCTTCAGCAACTGGAAATGGAATTGGGTAACGAGCTTCAGCGGCAATCGGAGGATCCCCCCGCCCCCTCGTTTTCCTTTGATCCAGTAGAGTTTATCATTGATCCAGACCAGTTCTCTCCAGCGGAGTTTCGGCGACTGCTCGAAGATGAAGACGCACAGGAGCTTACCGAGGGGCGAGATGATCAACCCGCCATCTCGGCTTTCATCCAGGAGCAAGTCGCATCCGATTCGGAGCGGCTCCCTCAGGCAGATCTTCGGCGAGTACTGGATCATCTCGATGATCAACCCAGCGACTCGCCAGTCTCCGTCCCTCCAGAGGAGCTGCGGCAACTGGAAAAGGACTTGCATGACGACCTTCACGGACCACGAGGCGATCACTTCGTCCCTTCGATGTCGATTGACCCGCCGGATGGTCAAGCCGTGCCGCGGGTTTTCGTCCAACAGTTCGTTGGGTTCGATCAAGCATCGACTCCTCCGGAGGAGCTTCGGCGACTGGAAAAGCAATTGTATGACGAGCTCCACGGACTAACAGACGATCATCCTGCCCTGCCGTTCTCGATCGATCCGGAAGAATTTGCTCTTGATCGAGAGCCGTTCTCTCCAGGGATGCTTCAGGGACTGCTCGGCGATCAATACGTACGGGAGCATACCGACGGGCGAGATGATCAACCCGCCGGGTCTGCTTTTACTCAGGAGCAAGTCGCATTGGATTCAGAGCAGCCGCGGGGGGGGAGCTTCGACTGGCCTTTGATCATCTCGATGATCAACCCACCCGCTCCAAAGGAGCTTCAGTAAATGGAAAAGGACTTGCATGACGACCTTCATGGACTACGAGGCGATCACTTCGCCCTTCGGTCTCGATTGATCCAGAAGGGTTTTTGGCGCAGTCCACTCCAGGGGAGCTTCGGCAACTGCATGATGATGAGTAAGTAGTGGAAAAGGCGAGATGGTCAGACCTCCCGTCCTCATTCGTCCAGGTGCACGTCTCATTGAATGCAAGGCGGAGCTCTCAGGCGAGGACCTGCGGCAAGTGCTGGAAGATCGGGATAACAAATCATCTCGGCCAGTCTGCGGCTAGCGCAACGAACTCGTCAGCGACACGATGCTCGCTAACCTGGAGCTAAGCGAGTCCCGCAAAGTGCTATAGTCGTTTATTCGATCGACCGGCAGCAACTGATAGGCGCTCGGATACGTAAAGAAGCAATCGGACATAATCGATGCGCAGGCTGCGGAATACGAAAGCGGACGACGAAAAATCCCCGCAGCCGCTCCGCCAAGCGATATCCCAAAGAAGCCGAGTCCTACAGGAACTGACGATGGTTTCCGGACCGAAGCACATGTCCTCGTTCGGCAATCGCTGGAAGACATTAATACCCTGACCGCTCCCAAGCCGACCAAGGATGTCACCGGAGCGCAGTTCTCCTACAACCGTGACAACGTGTCATTCAACACCGCTTGGTCGGCTCGCGGGGTTGTCGTCGTACCAATCTACGGCCACTACGGTCCTCTAAAGGAAGAAGATCGATACTCAGTTCGTCCGGCTTTCGCCTTAGCGCCCTATATCTCTTTCGACAAGGTATCGAATTCAAACGCTTCCCAAGTATCGTCCAACGTCAACAATCTTTCCTTCGGCTTGGTATCTGAGACTGTGCTCGCGAACGTCGGCAAGGAAAAACCGACGGATCATTATTTTCGGCTCAAAGGGGGCGTAAACACCGACTTTGAAGGGGCGCTGAAGTCGACTTACTTGCGAGGGGAATGGGAGCCAGTCAGCACAGCGAACTTCATCAACGCGCCTTATCCGCTATTTAACTTCAACGTGGCGCCGTTGTACAAATTGCGCGCCGACTATATGAGCCAGGCTGGCAAGATCACGCAGCCGGTTTTTACTGATCACAGCCAAGCCCTTCGCGTTGGCCCTCGAGTTGGACTTGAGATCCAGCCGGTCTCTGGGCTTGGCCTGTGGCCATCGTGGTTTGAGAATTTCAACCTGGTCGCCAGCTACAGCTTCCTTCAGGACGCTCTGTCGCCACGGAATTACTATCTTTTCGATTCCACGGTGACTTACAATATCGACAAGGATGGAAACTACGCTGTTTCTGGCAACTACCGGCGAGGTCGCCTCGACGAAACTGGCGCGAGAGTCGACCAAATCATGCTAGGTTTCGCCATCAAACTAAACGATCTCCCTTCCGTTACGGGCCAATAGCTGTTGCGCTCGAATTCACATGGAGTAGTGAATGATCGCCGAAGTACTCGACAGAGATTTCGTGCTGAAACAACTCGAGATCGTGCGAGATTTTCTCGGCGGTGGTGGCAGGCGTGGCGGTGACGTCGACACACCTCCAGTCCAAGTCTCAGACGACGACTTGAAAGCGGCAGCCGCTGAGATTGACCGATCATTGGCAGCTGAGGCGGCGGCTCCTTCCGGCCCTCGAGCCTCGGATATCCCACCTTCTGGTAGGCGTGGTGACGATCCATCGCCATTGGCCAATCGGGCATTTATCAGCAGCGATCCCGTTTTGAGCATCACGCAGAGCGCACTTGAGCGATACATTGCACACAAGAATGCCTCCACCGTCGACCAACCGGGTACAGGGCGTCGAGGCGATGGTGGCGACCAGACTGATCCTGTGACCGGGACCCGGATCAACCGGCGCATCTTCGATCAGTTCTCGGTTACGGACCCAGGCTGGGTTAGCTCATTGATCGCAATGGGCATCCAGAAGTTCAAAAATCCACGTGCATTCAATGCAACGTCGGCTCCAGCCCTTGAGATGAAGGATCGTTGTCGCCTGGTAATCGTTGGAGACTGGGGAAGCGGTCTTCCTCGCGCACAAGCCACAGCTGTCGCCATGCGCAAGTACGTTGACGAATGCCTGGCCAGCGACATCGATTGCCATGTCATACACCTTGGCGATGTGTATTACTCGGGCTGGGACTTCGAATATCAAGAGCGATTTCTTCCCTATTGGCCCGTCCACAAATCAGAGCAGACCCGGATTGGCTCGTGGAGCCTCAACGGCAACCACGACATGTACTCCGGAGGCTATGGCTACTACGATACCCTGCTTGCCGATCCCCGCTTTGCCAAACAAGCCAAATCGAGCTTCTTCAGGCTCTATAACAAGAACTGGCAGATCCTCGGCCTAGACACGGCTTACGATGACAACGGGCTGCGCGATCCTCAGGCTAAATGGGTTGAAGACACCGTCGGAGCAAACCAGCAGAAGACGATGCTGCTTTCGCATCACCAGTTCTTCAGCGCTTACGAGCCATCTGACACCGTTGGGGCCGTGCTGAGAACCAAATTGAAGCGAGTGCTGGATTCTGGCCGGATCGACGCGGCTCTCTGGGGACATGAGCACCGCTGCATCGCCTACTCTTCACACGGCAAAGTGAGATACCCTCGTTTGATCGGGCATGGCGGCGTTCCCGTCTACATGACGCACGCGGAGGCAGATCCCTACGTTGAGCCGGCGACCTTCGAGGACCGACGCTTCATCGGCAATTGGCCGGAAAAGTGGGCTTACATGGGGTTCGCGGTCTTGGACTTCGATGGGCCCGCACTGACCACAAGGTATATCGACGAAACAGGCTTTCAAACCAAGCAAGAGCAGTTCAGTTAAACATGATGCAACCCATGGCACAGGCGCCCGCCATCACCGAATTGCGTTTTTCGGAAGCGGTCGCGACTTTTAGTTCAGGGGCTTTCCAGTCGGCACTGGCGGTGTTCGAGCCATTTGAAGCCGCCGACGACTGGTTCGTGAAGGCGTACCCCTACCTGCACGAGCTGCGCCTACACTTAATGACGGAACTCCCACCGGACGAACGTGCAAAAGTCAAAGAGGCCGATAGTGCGGCCCTGCTTCGCTTCAATAGGCTTCAAAACGATCCACCAATACCGGTTATACCGGACGGCGGTGTGGTTCGAGGCGGTCGATACGACCCCGGGTTTGATCCCCACAGCGGCGAACTCGAGGTGGACTTCGACACTGATAGTGTGCCTCGCCCCGGAGGCATACCCGACGGTGGTGCAAGCAGGTGGAGGGGCGCCTGGTACCACCATTTTGATCAGGGTGGCGGACAGGACGGCGGAGGTATTGGCGGCCGTAGTCCGCGCACTGAAAGACGCGACGATGGGCCGACAGCGGTTGAAGAAGCCAGCCCAACAGCTCCACAACCGGTCATCACAGTCAAGAGAACGCCTCATGTTGGCGTCGACAAGGATCTTCCATTACAGCCCGGCACCGAATTCAACATCGACGTCTACCTTGATTCGTCCGCCCCCTTGGCCGGCGAAACTTCTCGCGCCGTCGAGGCCGCGGCGGGGTGGCGGGAAGATCTCCGTATTGCTCTTCCGCCGATCGAAGCGATCGTCGAGCCCATGGAATCCTGGACAGATGGGATCGCCTTCATTGGGGTCAACTTCTTTGTGGACGCCAGATCCGTCGGCCAAGTCACGCGAACGATTGAAGTTGCAGGACACACCATCCCGGAGTCGCCGCCCGCCAACGACACCCTTGTCGTTCCGATGAACGGCGCTCCCGTTGCCGATTTGACGGTGACAATCACGGCTGACCCGAGCCGAGATGGGCGATCGTTCTGGTGCTTCGTAAGCACTCCGCATCTGGAGAAGTATCGGGCGCCAATTACCGGACCCTGGAATCTTCAGAGCACTACTCAGCAACTCGTCAACGGCTTTATGGGGCGCTTCACGGCAGCCGGTACGCCGCGAGTGCAACTGATCGCCGAGCTGAAGGGCGTTGGCGCCATTCTGTTTGACTCCTCACCGGAAATCTTCCGCGAGGTGTTCTGGGCATTGATCGACGCGAAGGCGCCGCTGAGGACGATCGCGATCGTCAGCGCTGAGCCTTTCATTCCTTGGGAACTCATGATTCCCAACAGGGCGGTTCCGACTTTCTCAAGACGGCTCCCACTCGGAGTTGAGTTCGAGATCGGTCGATGGACGGACGAGAAGACGGTCGCCCCCGCCTGGTCCCTGCGCTTAACGGATTCCTCCATCATAGCGCCCGCCTATACGGGCACGATGATCCTCAAGAACTCCCTGAATGAAGCAAATATGGTCGTCGAGCAGTATCCCGGCGACATCATTCGCCCTGCTTCGTTCGAGAGCGTCGGAAAGGAGTTAGGGACTGTTTCCCGCTCCCTTATCCATTTTATCTGCCACGGCAAGGATACTGCCACGGGCATCCAGTGTATTCGGCTGGACAACAACGAAGAACTCAGCTCGTCCAACATCCTCGGCATTGACGGATTAGGGGAGCTCTTCGCTCAGACCCGCCCCGTCATCTTTCTGAACGCTTGTGAGATCGGACGCATCATACCTTCTCTGGTCGGATTGGGAGGCTTTGTCGCGTCCTTCATCAAGCTCGGCGCAACTGCGGTTATTGCACCGCTATGGAGCGTCGAAGACACGATCGCGCACGAGATCGCCACTTTATTTTACCAGGAAATCAAACAGAATCCGGGCCAGACCGTCGCCCAGATTTTTAGGAAAGTGCGCGCGAAGGGATACGATCCAGCTTCGGGGCGCGACACGTACGTGGCCTACTGCTTTTACGGCGACCCCAGCGCTAGAGTTGCAATTGCCGGCATGTAGTCGTCGAGAAGACACAGCATGAAACCATGGAGATTTAGTCTCGCTCGCAGGTCACGATGACGGTTCTGGATGAGTATCCATTCCCTGCCGGTGACATGCGCGCGCAGGAGTCAATGAGGTGATGATCTCACTGTATCCGAGCAATTTGGATAGCAACTTGCGTGCCGATTGACACCCTTGTTCCCGGAAGTCTCTTTCGATGGTGATGTTACCGAAGAGAAAGCGTTCCTAGGTGCCCAAACGATGGCAATCCAATCTGTTCAAGGGTTGCGGACAGCTCCAATCAACGCGATTTCCAAAGCCTCGATCTTCATCTTGAACTCGGCAAGTCGAACTACCAGCGTATTCAGTTCGCGGGAGGTGTACGCGAACTTTGGATACCCCTGAGCATCGAAGTCCTTGAGCGAATAGTACGGCGGCGCCAGAGCCCATCTCCCGTCGAAGCCTCCGAGCCGATCCTCGATGAATGAAGGGAGGAAAATGCTCGGAAACACCACGGAGTGCGCGACCTCGTTCCGTCGCTTGGCGAAGCCTTCGGCCGCGACGCAGATTGCCCGAAATTCGGCTTCTAGCTCCGCAAGATTCCTCGCCGAGAAGAAAGCAGTCGCTGCGGACCGCAGACGATCAAGCCGTTTCCTGAAGGTCACCCCGGTCCCGAATTCCCTGACCATTTCAGCATGTCGTGGACGGCCGAGGCAGACGGAGAACAGCAGGGCCAGCTGAAACTCGACATGCACCCATTGCCCAATTGCTCTACCGAACCATTCGTGAGTGGTGCTCGCGGAGTTATCGCCTCGGCGAGGCAGCGGAAATGGGTCCCACGGATTTGACATCGTTCGCCTTCAAAACCAGACCGCGTTCGCTCGCCAGGTATCGACTAGCTCGGCTTCCACAGGTGCCCACGCGAACCCTGCTTCAACAGCGGCTCGAGTCCGAGCTCCTTGATCACTTCGAGCGACTTTACCCAAGACTTTCCCGGCAGGTGCGGAACCAGCGCGTTGAGGACGCTGCAAATGGCCTTCTTGCCCGCCTCCTCCGTGATGAGATGCCGCTGAGAGGCCGGGACGAGTGCGCGCATGTCATCGAGCATCGTCATCGTCCGCACCTTAGCGAACAGACGCTCCTCGGCGGCCGAGCGATAGATCATCGTGCCCGACATGCCGAGGTAATGCGTCAGCCCCTTCACTACGGCTTCAGGGTCCATCCCATCGAAGTTCTCGAGGGCATGACCGATGTCGAACACGTCCCTGCCCTTGTCTCGCTGAAGCAGCGCACGCAGTTTGGTCGAGAGTATCTCGTCGATCAGAAACGTCCGGATATCTGCCTTGCCCGAAAACCATGCGCTCTCGATCGCGAACGGCTTGTCGGCGTGATCGAAGTAGGACGCGTGTTCGCGGGTGTTGATCTCAACCTTAAGACGGATGCTCCCGCCGTCGTTCGCGGCAACCTTGTAGATCATCTTGGGCGAATGCATCTTGGGCTGGTAGGAGCCACGACCCAGCCACCCGTCCAGCACGCTGCGCAGCGCGTCGATCGTCGGACCTATCGGCTCCGCCGTCGTCTGCACCAGATCGATATCCTCCGAGTAGCGGTAGGCGCCGCTGAAGAAGAGCTTGTTGAGGGCCGTGCCGCCGCGGAATGCCAGCCGCGGGCGAAGGAAGTCATCGGAAAAGATCGCGACGAGCGCTCGGCAGATAATCAGATCCTGCTCGACCTGCCGCTCCTCGGGCCAAGGCGTCTTGGCCGCCCATTCAAGGATGTGGGCCTTCGGAATCATAGTCGGTCTCCAGCGGCTTGTGGATTTTTAGCTTCCATCGTCTGTCGATCTGCACCTGCTCCGGATCGCTGCCGGGAGGATCAAAATCGCTCAGTCTGAAGTCCGACTTCATCGCGTGCAGAATACGCTCGGCCAGGTGCGGCTGTCCGACGTGATCGAGAATGTATCCAAGACGTTGCGCCACCGGACGCTCAACGTTTGCGAGCGCGGTGTCGATCTGCTTCTCGTTCATCTGCTCGGCGAGTTCGGCGATCACGGTCGCCGCCGCATCTAGCGTTCCGGCCGCGGCCGGATACCGACATAGATCGAAAGCCGTCAGGGTTGCTCCGGAGACGAGGTACGTCCCTGTATCCGTCGTCCTGATCTCGATCAGCCCGGCATCGGGCCATTCCTTCCGGAAGAACGACCGGATGACGGATCGACCGATCTCGATCTCGGGAAGGCGCTTGTCGCAGACGACCTGGAATTCCATCACCGCCTGATGCGCGGCGCCATGCAGCTCGGCGGCCTTAAGCAGCCCAACGTAGTAGCGGGCGCCCTCGAACTTCATCAGTGGATCGATGATCTGGTTGACCGGCGGTGCGCCGAACACCCGGGCCTGTGGCGGGACGATCACGAAGAAGCCCCGGCGGGGGTGCAGCAGGATGCCGGCGGATTGCGCCCGCCGTGCCGCCGCGAGCACCGCATCCGGAGCCACGCCGAGCGCGGTGACGACCTCGTCCCGGTCAAACGAAAGGCGCCCTTTCGCAAGCATCGATTCTATAAATGCCTTGAGCTTCATGTTTTGCGATCCATGTATGAAAATATACGTTTTTCATCGTTTTTCAACAACGGATCGCAAAATTAGTTCCAAACAGTACTGGGACTTCGCATTTTGCGTATGGAAACGGACGATTTTCGCCACTTTATGTAAACGGATTGCATACAATTAGCATTTCCAGCGCTGTCCCGCGAACGCAACAAGCACGGCCAACTACCAGATCGCGAGATTGGCGGGTCCCAAGGGATCCGGCGGTCCCTGAAACTTGATGGACGGTTGCCGGTCGCCTGGCGAGGTGAGAACCGCAATATGTCAGTGGATGCGTCCTGTTCCATCCTTGCAACCCGTTGGCTGTGCCCTATTTCCCCCGCACGCGCCCTTCTAGGCGGGCGAACCATTTCGGCGAGAGAATCTCGCCACTTGGCCCAGGAGGGCAAGGATGGCGTTGAAGGCTGTCTTCGTCGGCATCGACCGGCATCAGAGTCCGAAGGTGCCGGAGCTTGGCGGAGCGAAGCGCGATGCCACCGCCCTATGGGCGCTGTTTACGGATTCCGTACCCGGTCTCGCGGCACGCCTCCTTGTCGATGAACAGGCGACGCTTTCCGACGTGCGGGACGCGGTCGTCGGTACCTTAAGCGCCGCGACCCCCGACGACATCGTAGTGCTGAGTTTCGCTGGTCATGGCTCTCCCGACGGCAGCCTGATCTTGTATGACACCGAACCGTCCGATCTCCCCGGCACGGCGCTATCGATGACCGTGCTGGCCGAGGCCTTCCGAACCACGAAAGCCAAGATCGTCCTTTGCATCCTCGATTGCTGCTTCAGCGGTCATGCGCCCGCCCGAGTGCTGGAGACGGCCGCCAAGCCACGCAGCGCCTTCGCGCTGACAGGCATCTTCGGTGAGGGCCGGATCCTCCTCGCGGCCTGCGCGCCGACCGAAGCCGCGTGGGAGCAGCCCGGCACTGGTCACGGCCTTCTGACGTACGCGACTATCGAGGCGATGAGCGGCACCGCTGGAGCTCCCATCAGCTTCCCGGAGGTCGCCGGCGAGATCATCCGCTTGGCGCGCGTCGAGGCGACGCGGATCGGTGTGACGCAAACGCCCGTCTTCCTCGGCACAGTGCAGGGCGGACTGGTCTTCCCGGCTCTGACGCGCGGCGCGAACTATGCTGCGGCTTTCCCCGCCATTCCGGTGCGCCAGATCACAGGCTCCTTCTCTGAACTAGCCGACGCAGGCCTGCCGCAGGAGATCGTCGACCAGTGGAAAGTGACGTTCCCGGGCGGCCTGAACGCATTGCAGCTCAAGGCCGTGAACGAGTTCGGCGTGCTCAACGGCAATTCGCTCCTCGTCGTGGCGCCGACCAGCAGCGGCAAGACTCTCGTCGGCGAGCTCGCGGCCATCCGCGCGGTCGCCGCCGGCAAGAAGGCCGTCTTCCTGCTGCCCTACCGCGCGCTGGTGAACGAGAAGTTCGAGGACTTCAGCGCTCGCTTCTCGCCTGCCGGCCTGCGCGTCGTCCGTTGCAGTGGCGATGCCTCCGACGGCATCGGTCCCGTATTGAGCGGACGGTACGACCTTGGTTTTTTCACGTATGAGATGTTCCTCAATCTGGCACTCTCCTCGCCGCGTCTGCTCAATCAGCTCGGTCTGGTCGTGCTGGACGAAGGCCAGTTCATCACCGATCCAAGCCGTGGCATCACCGTCGAATTGATTTTCGCGCTTCTGCTGCGCGCCCGCCAGCGCGGCATCGATCCTCAGCTCGTTGTCCTGTCTGCCGTGATCGGTAACCTCAACAGTTTCGACCGATGGCTCGACCTGCCGTTGCTGACATCGCGCGACCGTCCCGTCCCGCTCATCGAGGGCGTGCTCGACCGGCGCGGCACCTTCCAGTTCGTCGACATCGACGGAACGACAAAGACGGAGACCCTGGTCCCGCCCAGCCACATCGTTCAGCGCCGCGACAAACCGAGCTCGCAGGACGTGATCGTGCCGCTCGCCAAGCAGCTGGTCGGGCAAGGCGAGAAGATCATCGTCTTCCGCAACACGCGCGGCCCCGCACAAGGCTGCGCGCGCTATCTGGCGAATGAGCTGGGACTAGGCCCCGCCACCGACGTTCTCGCCGTCCTACCGACACAGGACCTGACGGCGGCATCCCAGGTCTTGCGCCTTTGCCTCCAAGGGGGCACTGCCTTTCACAACACCAATCTGCTCCGCGCTGAACGCGAGGCCGTCGAGCGCGGATACCGCGCGCAGGGCGGATACCGCGCGGAGGGCGGACAGATCCACGCCCTCGCGGCCACCACCACGCTCGCCGCCGGCATCAACAGCCCGGCCTCGACGGTTATCCTCGCGGAGAACGAGTTCCTTGGGGAGGACGGCCGCCCCTTCACAATCGCCGAGTACAAGAATATGGCCGGCCGCGCCGGCCGGCTCGGCTTCAACGAGACCGGCAAGGCCATCATCCTGGCGGAGACACCGGTCGAACGGGCCCAGCTGTTCCAGAAGTACGTCCTCGGAAGGCCCGAGGACGTCACGTCCTCGTTCAAGCAGCGCGATCTGCCGACCTGGATCCTTCGCCTGCTCAGCCAGGTCCGCGGCGTGCGGGCCGAGGATATCCCAGGACTGCTCGCCAACACCTTCGGCGGTTATTCGGCGTCTCTGGCAAATCCCCACTGGATCCGCCAGACCGAAGGCGACATCGCCGCGCTTGTCGACCGCCTGCTGCAGGCCGGCCTCGCCGAACGCGACGGCGACCTCGTCCGCCTGACGCTGCTCGGTCGCGCCTGCGGATCGTCGTCCCTCGCGTTTGAATCGAGCCTGCGCCTAATCGAGCTGATGCGTCAGCTGGACATCTCGCGCACCGCCCCGGTCACGGTGCTGGGCATCGTCCAGGTGCTCGCCGAGATGGACGCGATCTACACGCCGGTGATGAAGAAGGGCCGCGCCGAGTCCGTCCGCGCCAGCCAGGTCGGACAACGCTACGGGGCCGACATGGCACACTTCCTGCAACGCTACTGCGATGGCGATTTCGAATTCGTTGCGCGGTGCAAGCGCGCAGCCATCCTTTACGACTGGATCGAGGGCGTTCCCGTCGACGAGATCGAGCGACGCTACACAACAAACCTCCGCCAAGGCGTCATCAATTACGGCGACATCGCCCGCATCGCGGACGGCGCGCGCTTCCATCTCCGATCGGCGCACCAGATCCTGTCCGCTCTGTTCCCCGCGCAGCCCGACTTCCTGCTCGCGCTCGACGGGCTCCTCCGCCGCCTCGAGTTCGGTCTTCCTGCCGAGGCATTGGAGCTGATCGGGTTGCCCATTGCCTTGTCTCGCGGTCAGTATCTCGCCCTGTTCTCTGCCGGAGCACGGACCGTCGACGCAGCGCTTTCCTTGAGCCCCGAGACGTTGGAGCGGTGCGTCGGGAAAGCGCCAGCGAAGGCACTCGGCGAGATCGCGCAGGAAAGAGCATCCGCCGCGTAGTCTAAAACCGGGCTGAGCAGGTGTTGCGTGTCTTCAATCGCGAGCCAGCTCCGAACAACAGGGTCGCGAGCCGATCGCACGACTCTGAATGGCTAAAACGGGCCACCGCGTTTACACCGCCCAGAATGAACAACCTCTAGTAAATTCTGGAGATGCGGAGCAATTCACCTGCCATGACATTGAAATAACTAGCGTATTTCTGCTTGACAAACTTAGCATTGATTGCCACGCTAAGCAAATGGGTGATTCTACAAAAAGGCTGGCCGATTTTCTAGCGTCCGCCCGGACTGTGACCGGCAAGACACTCCGTGCCGTGCAAACCGAGACAGGCATCTCGAACGCTTACTTAAGTCAGTTGGAAACTGGGAAGATCAAGATGCCGGCTCCCCAGAATCTACATAAGCTCGCAGTCGCGTACGAAGTGCCCTACGAGCTCCTGTTGGAGCTGGCCGGATTCCCCGTTCCGAATTCTTCTGACATCGATGCGCCAAGCAAAGCCGCCGCGCGTATCGGATCGATTCCGATAACCGAAGAGGAGCAAAACGCCTTGGTCGAGTACCTGCAGTTCATCCGGTCCAGAAAACGGAGAGGGTGATGCGCTGGTCGTACTCTGCAAGCCGCACTTTTCGAAAATGCCAGCGGCAGTGGTACTTCAAAAGCATTGTTGCGAATGGTCGTGCAAAAGATCCGCTCCGACGGCGCGCTCACCTCCTATCGAAGTTGCAGACCTTGAGCGCATGGCGTGGGCAGATTGTCGACGACATCATCTCGAAAGTAATCGTGCCCGGGGTTAATCGCGGGACGCCAGTGATGCTCAGCAGCGTGAAGGTTCTCGCAAGAGAGCTTTACGAGCGTCAACTGAACTTTGCGCTCGAACATCCCATAAACGATCCCAATCTCCGCGTCGGAGAGGAAGGAGACGATTTTTGCCTACTCTACACGATGGAGTACGGCCCCCGGCCGTCTGATGGAGAGCTCGATCATGCTTGGGACGAGATAGAGCAAGCTCTCGTAAATCTCTATGAGATGGACGCAATCCGAACAGCCTTGAAGACGTCGAGTTTTGTCGCCGCGCAGAGGCCACTAAACGTCCCGTTGATCGACGGAGTAACCGCCTCCGCCAGGCCAGACGTGATCGCTTTCCAACGCGGCGCGCCGCCTATCATCATCGACTGGAAAGTTCACGCCCTTGCCGAGAACGACGCGTGGCTGCAGCTAGCGACCTACGCGATCGTCCTCAGTCGGTGCAAGCACAAGGATTTTCCGGAGGACTTTGAGTGCCGGCCGGAGCACATCCGTCTATTGGAAGTACAACTTTTGACGGGCTTGGTGCGTGAGCACGCTTTGGACATCGACCTGATTGAGGAAGCGGAGGATTATGCTGTTGAGTCCGCGTACGAAATGCATTGCCTCGTCGATGAACGAAAAAGCGTCGATGTAGAGATTGAGGATTTCCTTCCCGCTAGCTCCGCCGAGACGTGTCAGGCCTGCCAATTCCGCTCTCTTTGCTGGGAGAAGGTGAATGCCCACTGAAACGAACAGCTTCAAGATCGAAGGCCTGGAAACCCTCAAAGCCGAATACCGGCTTTTCCAGGTCGGCGGCTTGCGGCGCGATAGCATGGACTACTACGGCAACCTTCAGAAAATCCGCCGACGATTGAGCTCGCTGATGAGGGCACCGGTCGCGATGTATGAACGCGATGACGTCACGTTTGCTCTTATCCCCAAAGGCTACGGCGAACCGCCCAGCGAGGTGCTCCTCGTTGGCGGAGTTGCCATGCTTCGCGACACAATGGAAGTGATCGAGCTTACCTTCTGCCCGTATGGCTCTGCGCTCGACGCTGTGCGCATGCGCTTCCTCCAGTTTGCGGTTGAAGCCCCCCTCCTTCGGGATCCTAGGCTCTGGCGGCCGGGATCGGGTCTGCCATTCTATTTCAGAAGGCCCACCAAATCTCTCGGCGAGCTCGATCTGTATGACGGGTTCACGGTGCGCATCGTGCCGCACACGGACGGCGGCTATGGGATCGTTGTCGATCTGCGCCGCAAGCTTATCGCTCGATCACCGTTATCGACCTCAATCACGCGCGATGCCGTCGCTCGATTAAAGGGACGGTCCTGCCTCTACAAGATGGGAGACACCTGGTTCTCAGTCAAATTGTCCGGGTTGTCCGATGCAAAGGTGGGAGCGAGATCGATCCCACTCTCCGGCAGGGCCGTGAGCCTGATCGAGTACCTCCACGCCAGCATGCCGACACCCGTTCCACCGGCAGTGGCCAACCTGTCACCTGAAGGAGCTGCGATCTACTTCCGTACAAGTGGTCCAGAGCAAAAATCCGCCCCGGCAGCGTTGTGCTATCTGATTGAGGACACCCATGCGGCCTCGGGAGCGCAACATCAATCGGAGACGACTGCTGAACCTGCGGACCGACGCACCCAAATCGATCGCATCGTCCGGACATTCCTCGCATCACTCCAAGTGTCCGGGGCCGAGTTGAAGGTGGCTGACAAGCCTGGCGCGGCTGATGCCGAGCTCTTCCCGCTGCCGACGCTTCTGTTCGGTAACAACCGACGGCTGAAGCTGGGCGAGCAAGGGGACGACCTTACCCTCGTGCGAGACTACAGCAAAAACCGCCTCAAACTCCTTGAGGATCCCAACGCCGGTTTCTTCGAGCAGTCCGTGCTCTCGCGACAATACTTCATTGTTCCCAAAAGCATTCATAACAGTTCGGGCACACAATTTCTCTCTGATCTCAAAACGCAATTGAAGTCGCTCTACTCCTGCGGCGGAGAGTACGAGCCGGAGGTTATTGTATACGACGACCTCAATGGTTCGCGTGACTTCGCGGGGCAGTCGCGCGCCATTAGAGCAGCAATGGAGGCCGCCGAGGTGCGGCCCGGCTTTGCATTGGTCATGGTCCATCGCGCCGATCGACGCCCGCGTTCCGCGGACAAGCTAGCGGCGTGGGTCGTAAAGGAACTTGGCCAGAAATTCGAGCTGACGGCCTCTGTGATTCATACCGATATGGTCCGGCGGGCTTATACGATGCAGCGGCGGAACAACGAACTGCGATATGTTGCAAAGGACACAGAACAACGGCGCTTGCGCGGCTATGTCCGCAATGTCGTCTTGAACAAGATCCTTCTTACAAATGCCAAGTGGCCATTCGTGCTTAGTTCGAAGCTGAACGCTGACATTGTCATAGGCATCGACGTCAAGAATAGCACATCGGCCTTCACGTTGATCGCCGGCGGGGGTCGCATCATACGTTTCTTGACCAAACCGTCCCGCCAGAAGGAGCGGCTGCTCAAAAACCAGGTAGCACAATACGTCGTCGACCTTGTAAGCAAAGAGAAAACGAATTTAGGAAGCACGCCGATCGAAATCGTGGTTCATCGTGACGGACGAGCCTGGGACTCCGAGGTCGAGGGTCTCAAGGAGGCGTGCCGGAAGCTCGCGCTGGACGGCGTAATTTCGGACGATTGGCGGCTCACGGTCCTTGAGATCGCAAAGTCGGCGCCCGCCGCCATGCGTCTCTTCGATGTGACGCCAGGCCGGGACGGCGGCGCTCCGATCGTAAGCAATCCTCCGGTAGGTAGTTTTGTACGGATCGGGGACGCTGAGGGTTTCGTGTGCACCACTGGAGAGCCGTTCGCTATCCCCGGTACTGCCAAGCCCCTTCATGTCAAGCGCCGGCACGGCTCGATGGCAATCGACCTGTGCCTTGCCGATGTCTTCGATCTAAGTTGCCTGACATGGGGACGACCTGAAGGCGCAATGAGACTTCCGATCTCGATTAAGCTCTGCGATCGCAGATTGTTCGAGGAGGCAGAAGATGTAAACGAAGACGAAGTCGACTTTGGTATCGATGATGATGTGGCGGATGCATCATGAGCGACCTCAGCCTGCTGAATGGCATTTATGCAAATGTCGATTTCTTTGCGTCGTTGATCGATACCGTCATCGAGCATATGAGAACCGACGGCACAGCGAAGCCGGGCTCAGAGCAGATGCGACTTGGGCAACTTCTCGTCGACGCGAGGGATCACGGACAGTCCTCGCATTCCTACGAAGCCCTTATGTTGGACAGCCTCCTGCGATCGCCTACTGGCGAGCCTCTCGTTAACTTCGAACGCCTTGGGCGCCGCTTGCTCTCTGGGCAGGTCGACGCATCCGACCAGAAACAGCTGGAAAAATTGGCGACAGAACTGGAAAATGAACGCTCCGAGGTCGCTAACCGCCTCCGAGGACGTGCATGATCGAAGAGTATCTTGTTGGCTCGATCCAACAATCTCTCGAGCGCATTCGACAGCTAAAGAACATCATTCAAAATCGCTACCCGCGCGAATATGACGGCCTCCGGCAGAATTGTCTCAACAGGCTTGACCGCGCATCCGACGAACTCAACGCTCTAAGAAGGGAACGGATAGTCGACAGCAGGCTCCAAACGCCGCGGCGGGTGCGCGCGTTCAAGCGCGTTGTAGAGCGCGTACATGATGTCGAGAGTATTGGTGTATTCGCTCTCAATCGCGCAGGCACCGACGACAATTTCCTTAACCGTTTGATCACCGGCATCTGTGATGAGATCAAGTATCCACTTCTAACACCGGTGATCAGCCAGACGTCGCAGGACTATTTTCACGTCTACTCCGATTTCAACCTCCTTTGTCTGCCTCTCATCGAAAGCCGGTTTCTGCTTCATTTGCCCGATATCTACCACGAATTATGCCACACCCCATTCATCGCAGCCTCGACCTAACGCAGTTGTCTGGATATGAAGCCGCATTCTCGGATGCCGCCTTTGCGATGGTCCGCCACTTCCAAGCAGACGCGGATGCAGCTGATCGACTCGGCAACCAAGATGGGCGTCTTTTTCAAATCCAACTCTGGCGCACCTGCTGGAGCAAGAGCTGGCTGGAAGAGATGTTCTGCGATCTGTTTGGCTTGACCGCATCGGATCCTGCCTATGCCTGGTCTCACTATCATCTTTGCGTAAAGCGGGGCAGTGACCCGTTCCAAACGCCGCTCACCATCGGCACTACCCATCCAGCCGACGATGCGCGAATGCGGGCTCTTGTACTAATGCTCCGCAAAACTGAGGCTCATCGGAAGGATGCCGCGATGATCGAGCGTGCTTGGCGGGAGTTTTGTCATGTGATGAACTATCGGCCCTCCGCCGAATATCGCCAATGCTACGCAGAAGGCCTGCTTGTCCAAATCGTCGACGCGGCTCATCGGGGAATTCGAGCTATCGAAGTCATCCCGGCCGCTGACAATCCTACAGCGCCAATTATTGGGCTGCTTAATCAAGCATGGACTACTTTTTGGAATGCCCCCATCGATTACCAACAATGGGAGACGGATCGCGTCAAGGGGCTTAGGGACTCGCTTAACACGAGGCCCTGAACTTCCTTTTACAATCGCTTTTTGTCATCCCGGCCGTTTGGCCACGCCCCGAAGCCACAGCCACCGTTATTTTCTGTAGCCTATCGTTCAGCGCGTGCATTTCCAAGCGCCGCGGAGACACTAGCGCGGATTGGTGAGAAAAATTGAATGCTGAAGAACACTTGGCGACAGCTGCGACATAACTGGCATCTGACACTGCGCGACGTCTATCGGCGCGCAAGACAAAATCCGTCGATGGCTACCGGTTGGTTGATCTCGACAGCATGTCTGGTCATTGGTCTTTCGCTGTTCGTCGGTACCGGTCCAGAGATCCAGACCTACCTCTACGCGTTGATCCGGAGCGACTCGCCTTCGATTTACGGCTCCGCATATCAAGAAGGTTTGGCGAGGTTTCCAAGTCTTCGACAGTGGCTGATGGCCGGTCTTCAACCGCAATTTCTGCTAATCTCCACCTTCATCGTCGCATTCTCGTTCAACCGAAAGGGCGCGCGGAGCACTTTTGTAGCGACTGCATTGTCTGCTTTCCTAGCATTAATTGTCACCGACCTGGCTTTCGCAGCCCACTACAGCACGCTGTCCTTCGATTACGCACTAGAGAATGTGATCGCTGATGCATTCGGCTCGCTAGTCATCGCATTCCTTTTTGCCATAGTCCTGATCGCGGCAAATACTTGCTTCGTTCAGCTGCGAGCACCGCTCTTCTTCCGAGGACTTGCAGCTGGTTTCGTGGCTGTGCTCCTTGGAATCGTCATGAGCGCCGCCGCCTACTACACCACCGAATTTTTCTATCGACCAATACCGGTGAGGTTGGATGCCGTTCTCGACGCACCAGTGAACGGCTCGATCGGATTGGACATCCCAGCACACAAAAAAGACAGTGCAAACTCGAAGGAGCAAACAGTCGACGGGCCATTCCAGCTCCTGCCGCGGGATATCGAAGATGGTTCTCTTCGTTGGAATAGCCCTGCAGACGACCATAAATTTGTCGTTGGGTGGAATAGACTCGCGGACTTAACTAGCTTCGACGCAACCATCGAGTTCTTTGCGGATTGCTTCTCGGAGGCCATAAACAAAGCGACTTCGGTAGAAGACCATCAAATTAAGATTCGCGATATACGCCAGCTAGATGTTTCGTTCGACCAGGGCGCCGTTGAGTTCGGTACACTCGACCGGGCAAAGACGTCTGGCAAGATGATTACTCGCATCGGAAAGATCTCCGTTTTCTCTATCGATTTGGATCCTGGCTCGAAGAAAGCCAAAACCACGCAATTTGTGTCGGAGGACTCATCAATAACGGTGAAAAGCGATGGCGGCGATCTCGGCTACTATCTTAGCGCTCCTTTGTTTAAGGCCGTTGGCGCCGACTCGGGCGCGTCCAGCCGCTCGATGTCCATCAAAGCCAACGGAAACACCTCGGTGATCGAGATCGCGAAACCCCGAGCGCAACGCAAAATCGGAGAACTCAAGTGTCGGTCGGTTGAGCTTTCCGAAGCCATGAGGCGCGATCGAGTCGCGGTCGGGGGCGCAGAGGCCGTTTTCGGCGCGATGATCAGCATCAAGGAGAGATCAACATTGGGCTACGGCCAGGAGAAAAGCTCCCTCCATATCGATGGAGGGAATGGATGGATCTCGTTCCTCCGAAATGCCGATCAGGCAAGGAGCAATGATCATTTGGGGCACGTTGAGTTTCTTGCATTCAAGGGCAATATTCCCGCCATCGATATTGACGGTTCGGCGACCACGGCTCGGTCGATCGACGAATATTTTGCTTTCGGCGATTTTGTCGGCAGTTTTGAAGAATCGTCCAAGGTGCGTTTTGCGGGCGGCGCCAAGGCACTTTGGAAAAATGGCCAGCGCGCGAACCCGACAAAGTGGGAGAAGCTGAGTTGGGAGCAGCGGACAGCCATGATGACGGTACTTTTCAGCTTGATCGCGTCGGTCATCGGCTATGTCACTCTACAGATACGCGGTGACATCGATACAAACTGGCGTAACCGGTTGTAGCCAGGGAATCGTATTGGGTCGCTAGCGAGAACGACTGATGCCCGCCAGTTCAGTCCCTTCCTGCAGAGGTCAACTTCGCCGGTGGTCGCCCCGGATCGGGGCGGTCGAGCCGGGATTCGAAGGCGCCGATGGCCTCGGACTAGGACCTTGTGAATAGCGACGGACTTATCGACGGGTTGTCCGGCAAAAACAACCGCCAGAGGGCCGACCGCGAAACCGACTCCTCGAGATCACTCTGCAGACTACGATGACCATGATTGCGAACGCCGGCCGATAGCCCTTGCGACAGGTGCGCAGCAGCTCGGCGATGGTAGCATCCAATCTGAGGCCCTTGCCTCCCAACAAGAACAGATCCGCGCAGCCAGAAGCGGGTCCATCCTTCTGGAAGCACTCCGACAGCCCGTCGTCATTCGCACTGGCGGGTCCGACAAGTCCTGCGGGGGGCGCCCGACCCGCCGGAACAAGGCTCGCTGCAAGGCCGCCTCGCTCTCGTAAATCGGCGGCAGCGGCCAGCTCAAACCCGCTTCACGCGCTCGCAGCAGGTAGGTGGCAACCGAACTCTTGCTGATCTGCAGCCGTTCCGAGATCTCCCGAACCGACAGGTCCTGCTCGTACGTCAGCCTCAGGATCGATCGTAGGTCCTTCACAGTGGTTCGTTTCGCTTGCTTCCGTCTCGGCATTGCCCCTCTCAAACTCAGCTTGAAAGAGAACATTGCCTGAACGGCGCTCCCGAAAACCAACCTCCCGCAACTGTCCGCGATTTAGCGGAATCCCTGTCCCGGAATTACTGAAATCGCTGTCCGCGAATTAGCGAAATTGCTGTCCGGAAATTGCCGAAACACGCAGTCAGCGTCGACAAGACACCAACTGGACACTCGATGCGGGGGGTCTCGGCGTCGATCAGCTCCTGCATCTCATGCGCCATTTAGCGCCTTCGTTGGAGCCGCAGATGCCGCGCAGATGTTGCAGGGTCCCGAGAATCTCGGCCAATCGCTGCAGCTCGCCATCGAAGGGTGCAACCACGCGCTGCGCCCGGGCGGGCGTCGCAAGGGATGTCGAGATTAAGATCGCAACGGCGAGAGAGGCTTTGATCATCAGGAGTTTCAGAAGCTGCTGATTCCGCTCGATGTCGCCCACGATTCCGGAATGATCTCGCCCACCGTTCCGATTTGATGTCGCCCGCCATTCCGGGATGATGTCGCCCGGGGTATCGCAAGGGCGAACCCGGGGTGACGAGGCCTCTTCTGGCTCCGATACGGTCCCGCCTTTCGGCTTTGCGAAGGGGGACCTGGATGCCGACGGAGAGGTTTGCGATGCGCCATGTGCGCGATGTGATCAGATTGAAGTCGGCCGGGATGCCGACCCGCGAGATTGCGCGGCGGGTGGGGACAGCCCCTTCGACGGTGCGGTTGACGATCCACCGGTTCGAGGCGGCGGGGCTGACCTGGCCATTGCCCGACGACATCACCGACGCTGCGCTGGAAGCCCGGCTGTTCGCCAGCGCGGGAGCCGGTCCCGGCACCCGGCGGGGCCATCGCCGGCAGGCCGAGCCGGACTGGACGGCGGTACACCGCGAACTCCGGCGCAAGCATGTGACGCTGTCGATCCTGTGGGACGAGTACATCGCGGGCGAACCCGGCGGGTATCGTTATTCGCGGTTCTGCGAGCTCTACCGCGCCTGGGAAGGCCGCCTGTCGGTGACGATGCGCCAGTCGCATATGGCCGGCGACAAGCTGTTCGTCGACTATGCCGGCGACGGCGTGCCGGTGGTAATCGACCGGTTCACCGGCGAGCGACGCGCCGCGCAGATCTTCGTCGCGGTGCTCGGCGCATCGAGCTTCACCTACGCGCAGGCGACCTGGACGCAGGGGCTCGCCGACTGGATCAGCGGCCACGTCGGCGCCTTCGAGGCGATCGGCGGCGTGCCGGCGCTGCTGGTGCCGGACAATACCAAGGTCGCAGTGATCAAGGCCTGCCTCTACGACCCGCAGATCAACGCAGCTACGCCGACATGGCGGCGCATTACGGCACCGCCATTCTGCCGGCCAGGCCGCGACGGCCACGGGACAAGGCGAAGGTCGAACAGGCGGTCCTCATGGTCGAGCGCTGGCTGCTCGGGCGGCTGCGCCACCGCACCTTCCACAGCCTCGCCGAGGTCAACGCGGCGATCACCGAGCTAATGACCCGGCTCGGCGCTCGGCAACAAGGCCTGCCGCGACAATCGCTCCGTGCTCTATCAGCGTGTCCCGCGGCTGTTCACCGATCTCGCTTTGGCGCGCGGCGACGGCCGCCACCCGCGGCTCCTGCGGGCGCTCGGCCGCATCGATCTGCTCATCCTCGACGACTGGGGCCTCGAGCCGCTCGACGCCGCAGCCCGCCACGACCTCCTCGAGATCCTCGAGGACCGCTACGGCCGCCGCTCCACCACTGTCACCAGCCAGTTCCCCGTCGATCAATGGCACGCGCTGATCGGCGATCCCACCTACGCCGATGCCGTCCTCGACCGCCTGGTCCCCAACGCCCACCGGATCGATCTCAACGGCGAGAGCCTGCGGCGAACCCGCAAACCCGATCGAAAGGCCTGAGCCAGTGGCGCTGTGGACATGCCCCTGCGCTTGGACAACGCAAAGAGCGTTGCCCACATGCCCACAGCAGACCAACAGCAGACGAAGAAGGGCCTCAAGCCGCGATTCAAGGTTGCCCCCGCGGCTTCACCGAAGCCAGAAACCAAACAGCCAGAATGCCTCGCGCCCCGGGCGACATCAAATCGGAATGGTGGGCGAGATCATCTCGGAATCCTGGGCGAGATCAAATCGGTACACCCGGGCGAGATCATCGGAATCCGCAGGAATCTCCTAGTATGGCCCCTCAATGCGACATCGCCAAGGCGGACGAAGCGCGATTCATCCGATGCCGATGTCGGTGATCCTGGCCGCAGGTGATGCTTTTTGTCGATTTCAACCAGCTTGTGGGCGATCGAAGAGAAGAACGCGACCGCCGGGCAGGTTTCGGCCGCAGGGCTCACCATGAATCAAGAAACGTGGCGCGGCGGCTGGTGCTGGAAAGGCGGCTGCCGGCACAGAATGGGCACCTGCACGACGGTTTGTCCATCGTAAGCTGCCGACGCGGTGCATGCTTGGACTCCACCACTTGATTGCCAAAATGTAACTCGCGGGAAGCACCTGAAGTCAAATGGACCTGCCGAACAGTTGGCTGCCTCGTCAAACCGAGCTTGTCGGCTGGGGCAGCGCCTGCGGAACTAATGATTTCACCGCTGCGCGCCTTGGTCTCTCAACAACTTTTCCACCGATGGAGCTCTCGTCCCATAGCGGCTTTCGGCCGTACGCCCTCCCTCGCCTCGCGCGCGGGATTTTCGTCGCTCGGCAAGACCGAAAGGCCCAGATCGACGGCAGCGCACTTTCCAAAGCGCAAAAGCACGTTGGCAGCGATGGGCGAGGCCTCACGATCGATCTTTACGTACCGCCGCAGAGCAATGATAGACATCTCTGTGGCGGTTGGGAGCCTCATAGTTCGAGGCCACGCTCTGCGAGCACACGGTCCATGACCTCGCGTTTGATCTCGCCAGCGATCTCGTTTCGGACCTGGGCTCCAAGCACCCGCTCGGCATCCGCGTCGCCCAGCAGACCATGCTCGGCCAATCGCTGACCGAGGCGGTTTTGAAACTCCTCGCCCATGGCTTCGTGCACCCGGTCTTGCATCGCGGTATGTTCGTCCGGAGCGATGCGCTCCAGCACGGTCTCCCAGGGTTGCCAGCGGCTTGCCATGTACTCGGTGAACTGGCTTGCTTCCAGCTCCCGGACCAGGTCCAACGCCTTCGTCGCATCATCCTCGCTTACGTCAGAGACCGCCAAGAAGTGCATGTCGGGGGCGACGTGACTGAGCTCCAGCGGCTCGCGCAGCCGATGTTGATAGGCCAGGTAGACTTCGACGTCGTCTACGTTCGGGTTGCCGCGAGCAAGCGAGTTGACCTTGTCGCGCGCGATCTCATCCAGCGCCTCCAGGCGAAACGCGAGACGGCCGCACTGGATCAGTTCGCCAAGCCGGTTGTCATATAGCCCCTTCTTGACGTCAGCGTTGAGGCGCGCCGTCTGCATACCGTTCCAGTGCAACGTAACACGATCCTCGCAGCTGGTGTTGGCCTCGGAAGCCTGTGCAAAATACTGCTCGCGCAATTCCGCATTGGCAGCCGCCTGCCGCAGATCATTAGCGACCGCCTGCCGAAACGCGTCAATGCTGTAGTTCACAGTGCCTCGTAGCCTCTCGAGGAACTGTGCATAGTCCTGGGCGCCTGGCTCATCCGCAAAGTGCTGCCATTCGGCCAGCGCGGCCGGGTCGTCTGCAAGCCAGTGTGCCGCAGCCTCATGCAGGGATTGCTGCGCAAGCTGCGGTGGTGGCGCTTCAGCCGCCGCCAGATGAGCGAGTACGTCGTCCGGCAGCGGGTTATCCCCAAACTCGGGGCTCTCCAGATGCGGGTAGTAAAGGCTATTCATCGGCACGAGAGCATCTAAAAGCCCTTCAGGCAGGCTGGTCAGCTGGTTACCGCTGACGTTGAGCGACTGGAGCGTGCTCGGAAGTGGGTCGGGAAGGCTGGCCAATTGATTGCTGCTGACATTGAGTTCAATGAGCCGCGACGGGAGCGACTCGGGCAGATCGGTCAACTGATTGCCGCCGACCGCAAGCGAGGTGAGCCCGCTCGGGAGAGCGTCCGGCAGGCTGGTTAGCCGGTTGTCGTTGGCGTTCAGGATTTCGAGCGCGGCCGGAAGGTTGGCCGGCAGACTGATCAATCTATTGTCGGCGACCTCCAGCATAGAGAGGGTCGCCGGAAGATCGTCCGGTAAACTGGTCAAGCGATTATGGCTGATGAAAAGACGCTGGAGACCGGGTGGGAACATGGCAGGCAGGCTGCTTAGCTCGTTATGCCTGGCGCGCAGTTCCAGCATTCTTGGCGGCAGGGCGGTAGGCAAAGCGGTCAGCGAGAGTGAGGATAAGTCCAGCGCGCGCGCGCCTGTGTTCTCCGTATTCCTGATTCGTGTGCGCCCCTGCCGCCGATTCTCGGCCTCGCCCTGCCCCACTTCGGCAACCCAGTTGTCGATGACCCGCGCGCGCGCGGAAGCCGGGGTCCGATAGCCCGTCAAGGTTTCGACCAAATTCGCCACGGTGCGGTTGAAGCCGCCGAGGTAGCTTTCCTGGTCCGCCTCTTCGGAAGGCGCCGAGGAAGAAGAACCTGCGTTCCACTGTGCCCGTCCCGCGTCCATCAATTTCTCCATCATCACAAACAACAATACCCCACCCCCTGCTTCTCGAACTTGCGAAGCAGGCGGTTGCACAGCGCGAATGTCACTCGATAACCGCTAGAAGTGCTCTACGGCCCGGTCGGAGTGGGTACGGGTTCACACGAGTCCAAGCGCGGCAAATGGATCGATGCTGCTGCGAATTTTGCTGCCATTTCGTTGACCAGATAAGTCCGGTAGGACCGTTCCCGGGGCAGCGATCTGCCGTTAACAGGCCTACCTGTCGATCAGCTGACAAGTGTCGCTGCAGAACCTCAGGGGCGCTCGTTTGCCACGGGTGAGCGAAATAATCCAGCTTGGAGTGAACCGGTCAAGCTTCGCAAAGACCGGCTCGACACTGACTGCCTTGGGGCATCTGAGAGGGGCGCCTTGAACTTGCCCCGTTCGGACCGCCTGCCGCCCGTCGTTTCCGGCTACGCGGCCGAAAATGCTCCGGTGGCCGCCGTTGAGCTAAAGCGCCCTCGCGGCTCTGGGGCTCTATACTGAAGCCGCTGCCGCCTTGGTATCCCCAGAAACGTGTAGGCTGGAGATGACTACCCTCGGCCGGGATCGAGTCACTGTTCCAAAATCGTCGCACCGACAGTCATTCCGGCTTCGATGCCATCGTTGCCACCTTCCGGTGATAGTCTGTCAGCTTATCGAAAGCTAAGTGTCTTAGGTCCTAGAGCAGGTCACCATGGGTTGAGTCTACTCAGCTTCGTAGGGAGGGTGAGATGGATCCTTTTGAGGCAGGACAGATTCAGCGCGGCGGAGGCATCCCTTCTGCATCTTCCGGACAAGAGGGCGGGCAAAACGGAGCGGCGGCGCAGTGGAACGCAGTCGTGACCGGCTACGCAGCAAACTCCGGGCACTCAGCCCATGCAGAGGAGGACGAAGAGGAGGTACTTGAGAATTGGGCTGCTGAACCGGAGGTAGGCCCGCTCGAGGATCGGGAGGAAGCGGTACGCCGAGTGAATGCTATCGGTGAGGCCCTTACACTGGATCTTGAATCGCTGTCCCTTACAAGCCTGCCTAGGCTTCCGAGCGCCATCGTTGTGCTTGATCTGCCGTTCAACCGGCTGACCACTCTGCCCGAAAGCCTCCCTGCTTCGCTCCGGCGTCTTGACGTCAGGGGCAATCAGCTGACCAGCCTGCCCGCACTTCCAAGCGAGCTCAGAGGCCTGGACGCGAGCTCCAACCGGCTGAGAAGCTTGCCTGAGGTTCTACCTGCTGCGCTGGAGTTTCTCGACCTCAGCCACAATCAGTTGCTAGATCTGCCCGAAGTCCTCCCTGCTTCTCTCCAGTCTCTCTACGCGAGCCACAATCAGTTGACGAATCTGCCAGCGGTCCTTCCTGCCGCGCTCCAGTTTCTCGACGTCAGCGAAAACCAACTCACGCGTTTGCCGGAGGCCCTCCCTGCTTCACTGGAATTTCTCGACGCCAGCCAAAACCAGTTGACGAGTTTGCCCGAGGACCTGCTGATGCGGTTTGGCGCTGATGGCAGGATCGTTCTGACTGAAAATCCGTTGCCCGAGCAGGTGTTAGCGAATCTGGATACAATACTTAACGCCGATGACTATGTTGGTCCGACCGTCTACCTTTCGCGCGATGACGAGAGTGAGTCGTCCGGGACGGACGATGGGCCGGCCGATGCTCTCATCGAAAAGGTCGCAGACTGGCTCCGCGGCAATCCACAGGAGGCTGATCGAGAGGTGCTGGCAGCTTGGCAGGGCCTTGCTGAAGAGCCGGGCGCCCGGGAATACACGCTCTTCCTTGGCAAACTGTTTGACTCCGTGAACTCTGGTAATGAAGAATTCCGCCAGTCGGTCGCCGATGATCTGCGGCAGGCGGCGAAAGACCCGCAATTGTGCAAGCGCTACTTCCAACTGGCCCTGGATGCCAACCAGAGCTGCGAGGATCGCCGAACTTTGACTTGGAACGGCATGCAGACCGCACGGCTCATCGCAGACGTCGAGAACGGCGCCTATAACAACAAGGCTCGGCTTCCCGATCTCATCGATCTAGGGCGGGTCATGTTTCGCCTGGACGCGCTGGAGAGAATTGCGCGCGAGAAGGTTCACTCGCTAGGCTCGGGCAACAACGTCGAAGACATCGACGCCATTGAGGTCTTTCTTGCTTATCAAAATAAGCTCCGCGAGCGACTGGGATTGCAACACGTCGCGCCGAACATGCGCTTCTTTGAAGTCTCCGGCGTCACCGACGCTGACGTTGATAGCGCAGAGGCATCCGTGCGGGAGAGGGAGGCGACGGAATTCGCCGACTATTTGGCGGTGGACTGGCAACCTTGGGACGACGTTGTGCGTCACATCGCCCCCAAAGACCATGCCACGGCGCACGACGAGCTCATTGCTGCAATGGGGCCGGAGTTCGCCAGGCGGCTGCAGCAACAGCTCACCGACAAAAGTTTGATCGGGGTCGAAGCTGACCTTGTCGAGGATGCCAAGCTAGCGTTGGGTGCCGCAGTTCGTAGGGAAATCGCCCGTGAGATCAAGGGCGCCCTCAGAGACAAGGTGCTCAATGATCACGGCCTCAAACTGTAAATCGGCTTTTGCTGCAGAAAGCTGCTAAGTCCTGTTGCAGTCTCCCTCTGGTGCGGCGGTGGGTCGCCGAGAGATTCGCGTGATGCGCAGCGAGTGCTGAGGAACGCCGATCTAAGCACCGGCGTTGCTCGATTCATCCATCGGTGTCCGCTTAAAGCGACGATGGCCGATCTCGCGATGATGCGGATGTCCTCGGCCGCTACCCCCGAGGGCCGCATGGATAGAGCGAATTGCCGAAATCATGGAGAAGATACGCGTCTTTGTATGGCTCCCGATCCAGGGTGGAAGAACGTCGGACTCCACCGTAGTTGCCTCGCGGTATCGACTGACCGAGCCGACCGCTACTGGCTAAGCTACGATGGCCCTGAACATCACCGGCCGAGCGAAGATAGCCGCGCAGCATCAGCTCACTTCGTTGTCCGCAGATGTGCGCAGGGAGAAGAACAAGCAAATCAGCCATTTCGAGCAATGACGACGGCGCTGACGTGACGGTCCGTAGCGCTTGCCGACACTGAGCCGCCAAAAGGAACGGATGATCTGCGAGCTGGCGCGGACGCATGTGGGCGCACCGCGAACCGATGAGATCGTCGCGCCGGCCCCTTTCTATCGGTTTGACCGCGGCACCAGTGGGTTGCTGTACAAGACTCTCCGCGACAATTAGGCTTTCCTCCCGTCATTCATCCGAGGATCACCGTCGAAGCCCTTCGCCCTGAACGCTGCTCTGTGTTCCATCGTGATGGTTCGTTGGCAGCCAATCTGTGGCGCCTCCGAAGAACACGCTTAGCGACCATCTCGCAGCTGCGGCATCTGTCAATTGATGGGAGTGAGGCTCGCGGCCTGAGGGGTTGGCCCCGACGCCGAAGGATCTGTATTCAGCATAATAGCTTGTCCTCAACGTATTGGTCTTACCGGGCGTCCATTCGCGCCATCCTTCCGCGATCACGGGGGCATCTATCTTCGCGGACAGGAAAACCACTGTGGCGTAGGGGCGCCAAGGGCGGCCAAGTGCGATATAGCCCGCAATAGGGTCGGCAGTTAGCCTGCAATGATCAAAAACATAGCCACTGTCCTCATCCGGCGCTGCCTTGCTCTGAGCGGTATAGATGACCGCTTGATTGGCGATGCCGTGCAACTCACATTGCCGGAACCAGGCCTTGGCGTTGCCGAATATAAAATCGACATGCCCCTCGATGTAGCACTTCGAGAAGTATTGTCGTGACATTCGGCCGTTCGGTCCCTTGCCGGCAAACAGGGTGTCCTGGGCGCCGAGCAGGCGAACGCGCGTAATGACGTCCCGGTCTCCGGTAACTGACAGCGCTACTGCTTGCGAGGGGGGATTGGCCGGATTGAGGGCGTAGTCATTCTGGATGGTCAGATTTTCGAGCCGGAAGTCATCGCCAGCGGCATCCAGTGTGGCCGAACGCGCGGTTCCTCCCGCATTGATCGCGCCGTCGCCATACACAATGACAGTATCCTCCGGTTTGTCGCCAGTCCCCACGATATGAATACCGGATTTTGAGGTCTTGACCTTCTCGCGATAGGTCCCCGGCGCGATCCGAATATCCCCGCCTTGCGCCGGCGACGCGTCGATGGCTTCCTGCAGGGAGTGATAGTCTGCATTTGCGGCATGCGACACCAATAATGCCTCGGCGTATGCTGCCGGGAGACAGAAATATCCAGCCAGAAGCGCGGCGGCCATCAGGAATATTTGCATTTGATCTTACCCTTGGTCGCGTTTGCGGCGCGGACGCACTCGATGCACCGACGCGGACAGCCCGCGGATCGTCGATACTTTCCTCGCCGAACCAGAACCTGCGGGCAACTCTCGCGATGTCCGCCCTTGCAAACCAGTCGCGTACCGGGCGCGGGCCATGAGGCTCGTCTTCCGCCAATATTGGCAATTCCCACCTATCGATGCGGGACTCTCTGCTCCGATGTCCGGCGCCGTCGGAGTGCTTACCGGTCGGCGTCTCGGAATGCCCTGGAACAAGCGTCGGATCCGCGCGACAGCGGTTGTGTTGTTCCCCCCGGCAGCGGCGGCGATACGTTAGAATGATCGGCGGTCACCTTTGCATGTTCGAGCTGCCAGGTCGCGGAACTGGCAAATCGGACATCCTCGAGTGTCACGTCAAGGGCATGCCGCTCGTCTACGCCCCGCATCATCAGCGCGCCATTGTCGCCACGCACATGGCGCAAAACAATCTGCCGATAGACCGGAATCCGCGAGCCCTGTGCACGCGGATCGTATTTCGCATCGAACGCCAGCGGCCACCGATTGCCCCTCAGGCAGATGTTTTCATAAGTCACGCGCTCGACCAGACCGCCTCGACTGACATCGCTCTTGATGCGCAGACCAGACGTCGTGCCGTCCAGCGTCAGATTACGTACCAGTATGTCGCTGGCCCCCGAATTCACCTCGCTGCCGATCGACATGCCGTGCCCCCAGCCGAAATAATTATCGATGATGGAGATATGGCTGCTTGAGCCATTATCGCCGGCCTTGATTGCGACGTTGTCGTCTCCCGTTCGGATGAAGCTGCGGGTGATCGTTACATCCTGGCTCGCGCCTGGGTCGATGCCGTCGGTATTGCGGGCTTCCGCCGGTGCATCAATCGTGAGGCCCCAAAACGTGGCACCTTCGACCCGGTTCATCGCGATATGAAAATTGGGCGCATTGCGCAAGGTGACACCCGTGAACGTGATGTCTTGCGCATGATCGATCTGGATCAAGCGCGGGGCGTTTTGGTTGCCGCCTTCGGCTTGGGCGCGGCGGGCCAGTTGCCACCAAGTTTCGGCACCGCCTACCATGGTTGCACCGCCCTGACCATCGATGATGCCGTCCCCGTAGATACCGCCGCCACGGGTTTTGGAAAAGCTGATGAATGGCCGGCAACCATCGCCCTTACCCGAGATACGACCACACTGTCCGCGGCCCTTGTCGTAAGCGGCTGGTTCGGCGATGGCGATGAGCTTGGCGCCTCGTCCGATCCATAACGTCACGCCCGATTTCATCTCGAGAGGACCTGACCGGAACTCGCCCCGCCCTAAATATACTGCGGTCCCCGACGGGCATTGGTCGATGGCATCTTGCAAGGTGACCGTATCTTGCTTGCCGGACGGCATGGGCCGGTCGCACACCGTCTGAGGTGCAATAGGCTCGGTAACGATGCGACGATCTTGTGCGTTGACGGCCGGACAGAGAATGATGCAGGCAATGATGGATAACAGGCTGCATGCTCGAAAAGGCTTTGTCATCGACCTCGTCTCTTCGCCGCGTGGATCTATGCGGCCTAATTGTCTCACGTGCGCGAACTGACCGGTCGCGGCTCGCCTCACTCGCCGCGCAAGATGACATTTATAAGACGCAGACGGTGCATAGGCTTTTACGAGCTCGCAGCAGCATTGCTGCAAGGGGCGAAGAATGGCCCTGCAACTGGGCACACGATTTCACCGAACACCGCATACCTGAGGAGAGGCTTGCGCGCGGGTCACACCTGCGGCTTAGGTCGGAAGACTTACAAAGTCAGCCTGCAATCCGCCGTCGATGTTTTCAGTCGCTGAAAGTGCAGCACCAGATGTGTCGAAATTGTGCGAGTCCGTGCCAACCTCACCTCGAAGCCTACCCGCGTTAGTTCGTATTCGTACAAGCTTTCGAGAAGCTGACGAAATCGTTGTCCGCATATGAATTTGGATGGGCCTCGAACCCTCTTTTTCTGGCATCCGCGAACTCAGGCGATCGCCATTATCACCCCCTGCTCGAGAACGCACCCGGAGGAACATAGTCATTCTCATCGACATCCAGGCGATGCCAAATGAGGCTGGTCGTCTTGCCCGATCACTGCCCGGGGCGTGGCGTGCCTTGATCTTACCGAGCGATCACGACCGATTGAGCACTGTGGCTTAGCTCTCTAACAAAAGAGATCGAGACCTCTGCGTGAGCGGCCCAATCCGGAAACATAGTGTCCGGTCGGACTCGCGGACGATACGCCCCCGTCAGCGTTACCAATCAAACGCGCGTCCGCTGGCCGCCGCAAGCAACAAAAAAAGCGGAGCCATAGAAGTATCGCATCTTGACGTTCATTTCGGTTGTCGGTTCGCAACACGATAGATATTGAAGGCTTTGCTTTACTACGCCTGAAGGACCTCCGGGTTCACGAGCGTCCGTCACGCTTACCGGTCCCAGGATTGACTCGTGAACGTGGCAGCCAGCGGGTCGACAGGATCATTGACGCTCTGAGATTTGCGCGGCCGTGCCTTACGCGCCGAGGTGTCTGCCGCAGATTTCTGCTGGCGTTCATCGATCGGCGCCGAGACTGATCGACACTCAAGCCTCCGCTCGAGCTCCGCCAATTCTGTCTTACATTCTGCTACAACCGATTGGGCTCGAAGCAACTTGACCCTGAGCTCGTCCCGTTGCCTGAATAATTGCTCGGGATTCCAATCGTCCTGCTTCAGCTCATTCATCATCCGCCGGCGCAAGCCCCTCTACCTGGCGTCGCTCAGCAGCAAGAGAAACGGCTCGGCATCTCGCCGCTGATCGATGCTCGCGCCTGAGGTGCCGATGAAAAGTCCGGCGATAGAGCGCCTTCGGGTGAAACGCCTTCAATCTGGTATCCACAGTCGTGCCGTGCTCCTTGGAAGGAGATTTGTGGCCACCGTCAAATCGCACCGCGATCTGAAGGTGACAAAACGTCGCCACGCAGGCGCGTGCTATGGAGCGCGATTGATGAGACCTCTGGAATCGGACGGATCCGGCAATCTTCATTTGAAGACCCACATGGATTACTGGAGAAACATCATGGCCGCATAAATCATCTTCTCACATCTTTCAAGCAATCGACATACCAATGGTGCTTGAGAACTTTGCATTGAAGAATGATGCGCCTCTCGCCGACACTGACTCGCTGCAAACGTCCTGTTGTCGTGCTTGAGACAGCCGGCGTATGAAGCGAGACAGCCGAAGTCGCAAGCACGACGATCATACGGCGACTGCTTTCCTTGGCAGCCAAACGCTCTCACCATTTTTGAGCGGAGCGTCATCGATTGAGAACATGCTATCAGCAATGACAGCGCCGATGACGCGACCGTGATTGCAGCGCGAATGTCGCGTCAGCAGGGCAATTGGCTGAAGCGCGGAATCCGGAACGGCGGCATTGAATGAGTAAGATAGGGGACGACACGCACCGATCATCCTGGCGTCGCCAGTTGGCCAAATGGTTGGCTCGTCATCACCTCAGTGACGAACTCGCCGCAACCGCGACACTCGCGACCCCGATCGCGCTCACGCAACTTGCGCAGATCGCGATGATGGCGACGGATCTGGCATGGATCGGCCACATCGGCACCGACGCCCTCGCGGCAGCCGCGCTTGCCGGCATGATCTTATCGGTTGGCATTACCTTCGCAGCTGGCGTGATCTCGGCAGTAGGGCCGCTCGCGGCGCAAGCGCGGGGCGCGGCAAACACAGCCCTGGTACGGAGCTCGCTGCGCATGGGGCTATGGATTGCACTCGTGCTATGGGCGCCGATCATGGTTTTGCCGGTGCAAGGCGAGCAAATTGTGCTTGCGCTTGGCCAGGAGCCAGCTATTGCGCGCTTAGCTCAGCAGTATCTGCTCGGGCTCGCCTGGGGCATCTTGCCGGCGCTGTGGTTTTTGGCGATCCGCAGTTTCATGGCAGCGGTCGATCGCCCGGCGCCGGCCTTGTGGATCACGCTCGCCGCCATTCCGACCAACGCACTGCTGGCCTATCTGTTGATCAGCGGAAAATTCGGCTTGCCGCGACTTGACTTGTTCGGGGCCGGCCTTGCGACCAGTCTGGTGAACAGTGGCACCTTTCTGGCCGGTATTTGGTTCGTTACATACTGCCGTCCTTTTCGCGACTACCAGGTGCTCCGATATCTTTGGCGGTTCGATTGGCCATTGATGCGGGAGCTCCTCGTGGTCGGCACTCCGATTTCGGTCGCTATTTTCATGGAATCGGGTCTCTTTTCTGCGACGGCCCTCCTGATGGGTGTGATCAGCACCACCGCGGTGGCCGCCCATCAGATCGCATTCCAGGTTGCAGCCGCCCTGTTCATGATCCCGTTTTGCATCGGAATGGCGGTGAGCGTGCGAATCGGACACGCACTCGGCCGCAACGATCTATCAGGTATCAGACAAGCTGGTTTTGCCGCCATGCTGCTTGGAGTCCTGATCGCGGCGATCGCTACGATTGCGGTGGTCGGCACGCGCTTTGAAATCGCCGAGCTGTTCGTCGACCAATCGGCCAGCAATGCGGACGCCACGATCAAGCTGACTGCAGCTCTCATCCTTGTCGGAGCGAGCTTCTTCATTACTGATGCACTTCAGAGCATTGCCGCTGGCGGCCTGCGCGGCTTAAGGGACACGCGTGTGCCGCTGCTCTTCGCAGGCATCGCTTACTGGCTGATCGGCCTTTCGGTCAGTTACGTGCTCGGCTTGAAAACTGGCCTCGGTGCCATCGGCATCTGGATCGGCTTGTCCATCGGAAAGGCCGTTTACGCGGCCCTCCTTGTGATGCGTTTGCGTCTTTTGGCGAACAGACCTCCCGTAGCAGCCATGAGCCAGACTTCGGCTCAAGCGGTGTGCCGGCCATGAGTCGAAGCTATAGCGCGATACCAGAAAATGCGCCTGAAGGACAGGCTCCGCAGTGGAGCGCGACGGGACGGTTCCTCATTCTCTTCGGACCACACGGGCAGCCAGCTCCTAGCCTAGCCTGTGGTCAAGTTGGCTTCAGTATCCGAACCTCCGGCAAACCTTGTTCCTGAACGTAGAAGAGCCCCCGCCGGCTACGGGGCCCCTCGAGGAGGAGAAGCTCCAGCCCTATGGCGCCGGCGGCTGAAGCCCGGCCGAGGAGACCCAATCGTCGATGTCTGCAATTTCAGCGGTGCGGGCCCGCTTCAGCAGACTATCTCGCTCCGCGTCCGCAGGCATGATCGCCGCCATTTCAGCAAGACCCCTTGCAAATACGGCCAGGCGATCCTGCAGTGATGTTGTTTGCCTCGCATGATTTCGCTTTTTCCTCATTGAGGCGCTTCCTTGTTTCGCGCGTCAGCGTCGTCGCTCTGCGAATCTTCGAACAGCATAGCTTCCGACGACATTTTGCCGCGACAACCTGGGTTTAGTTGCGAGATAGCTCTCGAGGGTTCGCGTGCAGCAAGCCATCGGACGCGACGTCGCTACCGTTTTTGTTGCACAAAACAGGCCACTCCAATTGGCTCTTTCTAAGTGGCGAGCTTACTCCATTTGCTTCTTGCACCACAACCGTAGGCGTCGGCTCAGGAATGAAAGCGATTTGATTACTATATTGCGCCTGCGAGCATAACCCTTTGCTCGACGGTCATTCCCTTTAGACGGGATGAAGCAGCTGTGCTGTGATTCTCAGCATGCACTCGCGGTCAACGAAAATCCATCCACGGCGAATGCGAAGCGCCGCTGGCCCCTGCGGCATTCAGGACTCCCGGGCTGCACGTCGCACAATCTACCGTGCTGGCGCGGGCGATCGCAGTACCGCACCCACGGAAACCAAATTCAAGGATCGGTGCGCCACTTTCGTAGTCGGGCGGAAGGCCCGCTGGCTTCTCGCACGCTTGCCGGCGTAGCTGTGCTGCCACCGTCTGCGGAGTGAGAAGAGCGTGGACAATCCTTTCTCATCCGATCCGGCAGCTTCGATGCAGGTGCAATGGTTCGGAAGATCGTGAGGCAGACGAGGAGCAGGAGGCCTTCGAGCAGCAGCTGGCAAGCGCCGACGAGCCTCACGAGGAGACCGGCACTGTACGCCGGACCAGTCAATTTCAACCAGCAAAACGGTTCAAGGTGACCGTCCTATGAGTATTTCGTCCAGATGGACTGGTCCGGCCTGAGCAGCAGTCTCGAGTCCGATGCTGCGAATTGGAATGGAAATATTTGAGCAACTGCGCGACAGCGCAGGATCCTCACCGAGTGAACGAAGAGTAGCTTTGCAACCGCTTCATGGCGGATGACCTGACGCTCGTCAGCTTATCGACAGCTGAGCTTCCTACCATCCGAACGTCTCGATTTAGCCGATAGTGCCGCCTAATCGGCTGAGTCCAAGCATGTCATGGAGTTCAATGAATACAGAACGGACCCAGCCTCGCGTTGGCATACCTTCCGAATCCGAAAGCACCGAGCCAACGTCTGGTGCCGCCGGGCAGTCTCCCTCATGCCTGACCCAGTGGGCGTCAGCCCTGACGCGGTGGGTCACGGGAGCGGCCGCCGCCGACCTCGTCTCGTCGCAGGACAACGCCCTGGCGAGCTGGGCAGCAGAAGAGGGGCAGGGCCAAAATGAGAATCGGCAAGAGGGGGTCAACCGGACGAGGGCATGGCGGGACGAGGGTAATGTCAGAGACGAGCTGGATTTGTCGTCGTTGTCCCTGACCAGCTTGCCAGCCTCACTCCCGCCCAGGCTCCGGACCGTCATCGTCATCGGTAACCAGTTGAGCAGCCTGCCGGCCCAGCTTCCGGGCGGACTCCGGGACCTCTACGCCTCTGACAACCGGCTGACTAGCCTGCCCCCCCTTCCGAGCAGGCTGCGGAACCTCCACCTCATGGCCAACGAGCTGACCAGCCTGCCGGCAGAGCTACCATCCAGGCTCCGCAGCTTGATGGTCGATGGCAACCAGCTGACCGATCTGCCCGCCCTTCCCGCCACTATCGAGGAGTTCTCCGCCAGCAATAACCAGCTGACCAGTCTGCCCGACCTTCCAGCCAGGCTCCGCCGCCTGGACGTCAGCGAAAATCAGCTGACGAGCCTGCCCGATCTTCCAGCCAGACTGCGCTACATGGACGCAAGCGACAACCAGCTGACAAGCCTGCCCGAGATTCCGGCTCGAGTTGGATACCTGGACGTCAGCGAAAATCAGCTGACCAATCTGCCCGAGACGCTCCCGATCAGCCTTGAAATGCTCGGCGCCAGCAATAACCGGCTGACCGGCCTGCCCGCGACGTTGCTGACGCAGCTCGGCAGCGCGTCCAGCATCGACCTGCGGTCGAATCCGATACCGGCCCCGGTGCTGGCCGATTTGGCGTCAGCCACGAGTGGTGCGGATTATGCCGGCCCGCGGGTCTTACTGTCGATCCCGCTACAATCGGTGGAACATCAGCCGCCATTACTCCACGAGGTTGTGGCAGATTGGCTCGCGGACGAGCCCGGCGCAGTGGACGCGTGGCATGGCTTCGCCGAAGAGCCGGGTGCGCAGGACTTCGCAATGTTTCTCGAAAGACTCGCGGGCACCGTGAACTATGGTCATCAGGCGTTCCGCGACCAAGTGGCCGAGAACCTGCTACAGGCCGCGATGAGGCCGCAGCTGCGCGAGCAGTTTTTCGGGCTCGCCAATGGAGCGACTGCATCCTGCGAGGACCGCATTACTTTGACCTGGAACAGCATGCAGACCGCACGTCTGAACGCTGATGTTAAGGAAGGGCTCTATGACAATCGGCTCGACCAATTGCTCCAACACGGCCGAGTGATGTTTCGTTTGGAGGCGCTTGACGACATCGCACGCGAGACGGTCAGCTCCCTCCGCCGTGCCGATCCGGAGGCCGATATCGACGAGATCGAGGTCTATCTTGCCTATCAGACCCAGCTACGGGATCGGCTTGAACTGCGCCACATTGCCCCCGATATGCGCTTCTTGAATCTCGCTGAGGTCACGGCGGACGACGTTGCCAGGGCTGAGACGTCGGTGCGGCAACAGGAAGCGACGGGTTTTGCGGATTTTCTCGCAACGCGCTGGGAGCCCTGGGATGCGGCGGTGAGGCGGATCGCCCCCGATGATCATGCCGCGGCGCGGGACCGGATTGCCGATGCGCTCGAAGATGAGTTTCCGGCGCGCTTGAACGAGCGACTCGCGGAGCATGGCCTGACGGATGATGTCGATGCCCAGCGCGTCGTCGGAGCCCAGATCCTCAGCGAAATCGCCCGCGAGATCAAAGGCGAGCTGATGCATAAGGTTCTCCGGGAGCACGGCCTCGAGCCCTGATCGATGCGATAGCCGCCCTGCAGTACTCGTTTGGTCGTTACGGGACGAGCGATTGTTGAGGTTGAATGGATACGCGCAGTTGCCGTCTGCTGACTACATCCGTCCAGTCCGGCGTGTTGTTCGCGCGCCGGCCGTGCCCAGAAACCCGCAATTCTCAACTTGTAAGCGCCGCCAGAAGGTCATTGCTCGCCTGGATTTCGACGAACAGACCATGTCCGACGGGTCCAAATACAAGGCTGTGCCAGGACACGACTGGCATTGCCTGGTCGAACTTGATCACGCGCAGGATACTTCGGCAGCGCGGGCCAATGAATCTCCGTTCCCATCGGCGCAAGGTTTCATAGCTCAACGCCCAGGGCGATCGTCTGGCATCGGCTTCGCGGCACAGAGCGCCTCGCCGTAGGTCTGCGAGCAGGATAGCTAGGGTGCCCGCCCCACAGCTACCGGGCCGGAAGGCAGCCCCTGCTGACCATCCGAGGGCGTCACGCGGCTCACCTTCAGAACGTCGATGATCCAAAGTCACTTCGGCGCGCTCGGCTCGACGTCATGCCGAGGGGAGGCCGATGACGTAAGCGTGACGGAATATATCGGTGCCAATTTCGAGCCGCCCGATCGCGAGCAGCTACGCTGCGGCTTCGTCAGCTTTTCGAAAGCTTGCTCTGGTAGGATGTCTGCTCAGGTGATCTTGGACGTGAGGCTACGTGGACCCGCACAATTGTGACCCATCCAACGTAACAGTTTGGTCGCAGGTGCAGCATGCCACCTCGGAAGAGCAGCAAGAGGTCGGCGAGGCACCAGGCGTTTGAGCCGTCCTTGGCGACGGCGCTCCCAGCCAGCAGCGGTACATGCCATCATCAGTCTGAAGAAGACCGGCGCCGAATTGATGACGCGACGAATAATGCGGCGGCTCGGACTCGTTAAAAGGCGCACATTAAGCCTGCATACTACCGAACTTGGCCGATTGCGGGCATGTTCTCCGCTTTCGACGTCGAGCGTTTGATCTGAGCAATCAGCAATCCTATCGCTCACGTCAACGAATTCTAATAGCCGAAGGATGAAGGCGCCGCTGAGCAATCTTCGCGATTGCTGCGAGCCCGACACTCGCCGTGCGATTCCACCCAGGCCCTCAGAAAACGACGAGAGTTTCATTGAAATGATGACGCGTGCCAATCGGCGCAGCGAGGCCGCCCTTGACCCGTATCGCCCTGCTCTTCGTAGATTCTCCGAGGCGCTTCTTTTAGAGGGCCAGACGATATCTGGACTGGACCATGACGCGCGGGTTAAGTCCGCTCGGAGGCTGTTCCCGCACGACAAGACTCTCATCTCCGCGTTGAATTTGTTTCGTGCTGCGGAGCTCCGCGATAAATTTGGGTCGTGATGCGGAGCCCGCCTCCGGTCCAGGCGCCTCGAGCGGGCAGCTGAGCGTTGCAGCTTGGCGGAGTAGTCCTGCGTAGCAGAATTGGCGCCTGCTATTCACGGACAAGATCTGTCCGGTCCCGTCCTGATAAATTATCATCGTCGGGGAACATCACTGACATTACCGCTGTATTGTATGGTTTTGTGAACAACGACGACTTTGGCTCTCGAGATAAGAAATCAAGCGGATCACGGTGGATCATTCAACTGCCGCACGGCCTGTCATCACAATGCCGAGCCGACGATCGGGAAAGTGACGTCGATTTTCCGCTCTCGATCTCATTCAACGTGCATAGCGCAGGGGCCGCGGAGCCTGAAGCAATCCCTATCATTGCGCTTGACATACTGCCCCCCGCTCCTAACGACCTCGTCTTGAGGCCAAGATAGCGGGCATGTCGCCGCAATCTCACTACGCGAACGCCCTCTACGAAGCCGTCGGATTATTTTTCTGCTCGGGCAGCCGTTGGACCAAATGTGCGAGCCAGGCGAGCGTCCGCCATAAACTTTCGTATCGTCAGGTGCTCCCCTTGAGGTGCCCAATCTTTACCAAGGTTCGATTGAGCCGCTGATCACGATCCTCTTAGCTGCATGTGCGGCTGGCCACAACGACAACTCATTCGTCTTCGCCGGCTTCGTCAACTGATAGCTGATCAGGAGGTCGCAAATTCTATTTTTCGTCGGAGTGGCAGCCTTTGCCGAAATGTGGATAGAGATACTGATGGAACCATTCGAGCTTGCGTGGTGCGAGTTCGAATACCGACAGGCTCTCAGATTCCTTGAAAAGATGGAGAACAGGGCGGACGACGTCTAGTCCCAGAGCGCGGAGATTCAGCCGTTCTGATTCGTCATGCGGAAGGGCCTGTGGGCCAAACACTCTATGACAGCGCACGGCCACGCACGCCAGCAATGTCCTTCAGCGCGCCAGCGAACCGGCCACGCACAAACCCGTGCCGCTCGATGAGATGGCGGGCAAAGGTAGTCTGGCCGGACCCAATAAAGCCCTTGAGGCCGATGATGATCATGAAAGGAAGCTCCCGATTGGAACCATACGGTCTCAATCGGCATTGTTTCAACACTTGGGTCCTGCCAAGGCCCTTCCCCATGCGGGTGACGCGCGACCGCCCGATCTGGCTAGATGCAAAATTTCGAAATGCACTTTCTGTTCTCTGAGTGGCTGCGGCGTCAAGGCACCCGGGCGGTCCGCAAAAACATCAGATTGGCGACGCGAACGAACCACCTACGATGAAGAGAAGAGCTTCCCATTCGAAGTTAAGAACCCCTGGTTCAATGGGAAAGCGGATATTGCGTCGTTCAGCCGAGAAGAACTCCTAGCGACGAAACTCCGTGCACTTCTCCAACGCGATAAAGGCCGAGATCTCGTTGATCTTGCGAAGGCCGTTGCGCTGTTTGACGGGCTCGACGCTGCACGTGTCGTCGAGCTGTTTGGCAAACATCTGAGTGCGTCCGGCCAAACCATTTCTCGAGCCGAGGCCGAGGAGCGCATGTGGGCTAAGCTGGAAGATCCCTCATTCTTGGCCGACGTGCGCCCGCTGATGGCTCCCGATGACGCGGAAGAATTTGACTCCGACGCGGAGCGGACCGCGTTCGTGACCGTCTTTACTGAATTCGTAAAGCGTCTACCGAGCCAAGCTTGGTTGGATACGCCTGCCATGGCGAAAAAGAACGAAATGCCTGAATTGGCTAAAGCCTAGCGCCATGACTCGCCCGAACGCTCCGATCCCATTGCGACGCCAACCACCTACGAACTGCATTCGTTGGGTTGGAAGGCATTTCAGCAATTACGCGTGTCTGTAGCCTCAGAGATCTGGGGGCAGACCGTTCAGGGCTTTTTCGACTCGCATGACGGAGGCCGCGACGGCGCGTTCTACGGCACCTGGGCTTCCAACAAGGGGGAGACGTTCACAGGCAACTTCACGGTTCAACGCAAGTTTTCGCAGAAGCCGCACCGGCACCTGAGACTGACTTTCCTGAAGGATGAACTCGCCAAAGCTGCTCGTCTCGGGGGCTTGCGGACAACTACTTTCTCTTTACGAATATGCGACTGACTGCCACGACCGATGAAACCGTTCGTGCCGCTTTGAAGCCATTCCAGGGCTGAACACTGCCGCATCTACGGCGCAGATCAAATTTCCCAATTCATCCAGGAGTCTGCACGCCTCTGGATGCTGATCCCTCATAATTATAGTCTTGGAGATCTCAGTCAAATCCTCGGCCACCGCGCCTATGACCAGGCGCAGGAAATTCTCAGCGCGCTCGGTGATGACGACATGAACAAGTTTGTCATGACCGATGCACTCCGTGCCGCAGCTCGTGTCATTGTCGAACGTAGCTTCGTTCTTTTTCTCGGCGAACCGGCATGTGGAAAATCTGCGATCGCAGCGGCGCTCGCTCTCGGCGCTCTGGACGAATGGAACTGCTTTACAGTGAAGTTACGCGACCCGTCCGAATTTGTGGCTGCGTCGAACCCACATGAAAGGCAGTTTTTCTGGATGGATGACGCCTTTGGAGCCACCCAGCTTGATTGGCAAATGACGTCAGAGTGGAATGCCAACTTTTCCCCATATTCGGGCAGCAATTCGACGCGGAGCCAAATTTGTCTTCACATCCCGGGATTACATTTACAAAAACGCCAGACATTTTCTGAAGGAATCCGCTCTACCGGTAATCCAGGATTCACAGGTCGTCATTCGCGTGGAGCAGCTGTCAAAAGATGAGCGGGAACAACTCCTCTACAATCATATTCGCCTCGGTGCTCAGTCCGCCTTCAAGCGTCAGCTAAAACCGCATCTCGACACGGTCGCTGTTCACCAGCGTTTCAGCCCGAGATCGCACGGCGTCTTGGAAATCCGCCTTCACGAACAGCTTTTGATTTCTTCAAGCGCACTGAATGATTTCGTCGGCGCCCCGTACAATTGCTGCATTGTCGCCTGTGCGCCGTAGCCACGCGATTTCAAACAATTCTCTGTCGCCGCACGGACCGAGGCGTCGTTGTCAACAACGGAAATCACAGGCGCGGACAAGACGAGCCCTCCTGAAGAGGGAATAGGGGCTGCAAGTATTAGCCGCCTTCGGCGAAAGATGGGCTCGACTGATGAAATTGTAAAATCAGACTCGTGTTTGTTCAGGACGATTGGCGCGAATTCCCAACGCCTCAGTCATTCTGATCAAGTCGGCCAGCGACCGTGCACGCATCTTCTTCATTACGTGTCCCCGGTAGATCTTGACCGTAATCTCGGCGAGCCCAAGCTCGGCGGCTACCTGCTTGTTCATCAGGCCGCCAACGACCAGTTTCATCACCGCCTGCTCGCGCGGGCTTAAGCTCTCAAATCGACACTGTAGGTTCGCGACGATGTGCTGAGCCTCCCGTCTTTTGCGATCGCGTTCGATCGCCGCAACCACGGCATCAAGCAGTTCCTGATCGGGAAACGGTTTGCTGAGAAAATCGACCGCTCCTTCCTTCATGGCCCTGACGGTCATGGGGATGTCGCCATGGCCGGTAGTGAAAATGATCGGAATATGTATGTTCAACCTCGCTAGCTCGGTCTGGTAGTCAAGGCCGCTCAAGCCTGGCAGCCGGACATCAAGAACTAGACAGCTAATAACGTCCGGGATTGTGCTCTGCAGCATTTCGTGCGCCGATCCGAATGCGATGACGCCTAACCCTACCGATTGAAAAAGATTCGTAAGCGAGCGACGCATGGAGATGTCATCCTCGACGACGAAGACAACCGCCCTTGTCGAGGACCCGGCGTTGCTGACTTCACTTGGCGAGTCAAATCGTCCTGTCACGAGACGGCCTCCTTATGCAGCGGTAGGGCAACCTGGAACGTCGCGCCCGGTCCACTTTTGTGGACCATTGACAGCCGTCCTCCGTGAGCTTCCACAATCGACCGGCAGATCGAAAGACCCATTCCAAGGCCACTCGACTTGGTGGTGAAGAAAGGATCCAAGACGCGGTCCGCGTCGTTCTCGGCGATGCCGACGCCGCAATCGGTCACGGCAAGTTGGATGTGCCCCACATCGTCCTTTGATGATTGAATCAGCAGTTCGCACGTCCGGTCGGTAACTGCCTCCATGGCTTCGATTCCGTTCATCACCAGATTGATGATCACCTGTTGTAGCTGAATCCGATCGCCAAGGATCGGAGGCAGCCCTGCCGTCAACTCGGTTCGTAACGTCACTCGGTGGCTCACCAGCTCTCGTGTTACCAGCGCAATGACCTCCTTAACGACCCCATTGATGTCGAGCGGCACCATCTCAATGTCGCCTTTCTTCGCGAGCGCGCGAATACGACGGATCACGTCGCTTGCCCGGGTTGCGTCTTCGATGATCCACTCCACCGAAGAGCGCGCAGCGGAAAGATTAGGAGCTTCCCGCCCCATCCAACCGAGGCACGCATCGGCGTTGCTGATAATAGCGGCGAGTGGCTGGTTTATTTCATGGGCGATGGAAGTTGTCAGCTCTCCTAAGGTCGTTACACGCGTCACATGCGCAAGCTCCGCTTGTGCCTTTCGTAGTTCTTGTTCGGCTTGATCGGCGCGAATGGTCGCGGTGATGTCAGTGCTCACGCCACGGTAGCCGAGAAAGTGCCCCTTTCCATCGAAAACGGGCTTGCCACTCGTGCGGACGTAGGTCGGAGAACCTGTCCGATTCACGGTGCGGTAGACAAGATCCCGAAACGGAAGATGGGCCTCCAACGTCGCCCGATGCTGCCGCCACTTCTCCGGCTCCTCCTCGAGGTCGCACGCAATGTCCCAGCGAAGCAGGCCGATCAATCCTGTCGCCAAAATTCCCGCAGCGCTGGTGTGCTCGGATAAGCGAGTGACCTGATGATCCGGCCCAGTCTCCCAGAGCCAGTCGGAAGCTGTTTCGGTGTAGTCGCGAAAGCGCTGTTCGCTTTCGCGCAGCGCGGCAAGTGTGTTTTCCAGGCGTTCCCTAGCTGCGTGTTGCTCGGTGACATCCATATGTGTTCCGATCAGCTCGCTGACGTTACCATCGCTGCCGACCACCACCTGCGCAACGGAGTGTATGCGTCGTATCCCGCCATCTGGTAGAAGGATACGAAAATCATATTCGAACCGCCCCTCCTTGTGTTCAATCGCCTGGCGCTGCACCTCCTCCAGCCGCGGCAAGTCGTCCGGATGGATGCGCGATCGAATGGCCTCGATTGATACCGGCTCTTGTGGGCGAAAGCCGAACAGACGATCGATCTCGGCGGAGCGATACACGAAATCTAGACCGTCGACGTCCCAGGACCAGCTGCCCGTGTGACTGAGATGCTGGGCTTCGGCCAGATAGGCCTCGCTGCGGCGCAGCTGTCGTTCTGCTCGCCTGACCGCCGTAATATCCGTAGCTGCCCCAACAAACTCGGTCTCACCAGAGGCCGTTCTCGTCGCTCGTGCCTGCGCATGGATGTGCTTTACCGAGCCGTCTGGTAGCAGAAGCCGGTATTCGTGCTCGAAATCGCTCGGGTCTCGCATCGCGCGCTCGATAATTTCTTGAACCGAAGCCCTATCATCTGGATGAGTGCGCTCAACGACGAGCTGCGGCCCCGGCAGCGTCTGGGGATCTAATCGGAAAATCCGAAATGTCTCCTTTGACCAGAAGGCCTCGCCCGTGGTGGGGTTCCAGCTGAAGCTGCCTGTGTGACTCAACTCCTGCGCCTGGGCCAAATGTGCTTCGCTCCGCTGCAGGGCAAGTTCGGTCCGCCTTCGCTCCGTGATATCTTCGCAGGCGATAAGGACAATGGGCTGCTCATCCGCCCAGAGCATGGCTTTGGCGCTTTCACGTACCCACAAGACCGAGCCGTCCTTCCTGACCTTCTGGACGTTCCAAGTGCGCGTTTGTCCGACATCCTCCAGGCACGTCCGGACGCATTCCCGAACGAACGCGCGATCCTCCTCGAAAAATACCTCCAGCACGGATTGACCGATCAGTTCAGCACGAGCATAGCCGAGTTGTGTCGCGCCGAATGTATTGACGTTGAGAACAGTGCCGGCTTCATCGACCATGAAGTACATGGCCGGATTGTGCTCGAAGATGGCGCGCCACTGCTTTTCGCGATCCTGCAAATCGGCCGCACTCCGCTGAAGCTTGGCCGCAATCACACGCGCAGCCTCTCTTTCCTGGCGGAGCTTACCGATCAGGTGCGCTCCCACAATCGAGGCAATAAAGAATGCAACAATCACCGGCAGACCTTGGGGGGCATCGATTCGTAGGCTGAATGCTGGCGGCGCTAAGCAGTAAGCGAGAGCAGCGATGGTTACGATGCAAAGCGCCGACGACGCGATCAAGCTGCCCATCAGCGAAAACAGCATGATCACTAACAAATGCGCGAACGCCGTCGTGGCGAAATGCGCATGAAGGTACAAGCAGGCCAGTGTTACCAAGGTCAGCGTTATGCTGCCGAAGGTAAACTGAAGGGCCGAACGTTCTACTGCTGATTTGGCTACGTATTCTGATGCCATCCGGCCTGTTCTCCGGCGGGAGAGCTATAACATTTCAGGGCGCGCACTCATAAAGCCACGACAATACCGGGCGTCACGTCAGTTGTCCGCGCAGTTCCGGTTCAAGCGGGTTTGCGGCGCAACCATCCCTTCATTTTGAGACCGTCCCGCACGTTGAGAGCAAGAAGTGTAATGTTTATTGCGCCCGCGACGAGCTCGATCGCCTGCACAGCATAGAACGTGGCATCGAATTCTGCCGCCTGAGCCTTGGACGCAAGGAAGAGCGCAGACGGAATAAGAAACAGGATGCCGTTTCCTGCAATGAATGGCATGCGATTGAATTTGGCCCCGATCAGTCCGGCCCGGCGCGCCTTTGCCAAGATGACACCTGTACCACCGGTCGCAGCGAGCGCCGGGATCAGCAAGAAGAAACCCCACGGTATGGTGCTCTTGACCGCTGCAACTGTGGCATGGGACGCGAACAGCTCGCTGAGTACCGTCGATAGCCAAAATGTGCCGATCGTTGCGATAGCCAAGGCGCCAGCGACAGGATGGATCAACTTGATCATGAGTATCTTCCCTTCCTAAAAGCAGCAGGGCTAGGCAACGCAGATGCCGGGCACGGCAACTTTCTGGAACAGATGAGGGGAAGCTATCGCCGAGGCCGGATAGCTTGAGATTTTTGCGAGAAAGTCAGGATGGGTGAAGGCCGCGCGGAAGTGTGCGGTGGATTCCCACACGGCGTAGTTCAGATAGGTCGGGCTATCTCCGAGAGCTCTGTGCAGCTGAGTGGAAATGAAGCCCGGCTGTCGCTTCATGAACGCTGCGTCGTCCTGCCAGGCCTTGAGAAAAGCCGCCTCATCGGCTTTGTCGAGAGTGAATGGGTTCACGAGGACGACAGAATTTGCCTCAATAGCGATCTGGCGGTCGATCGGGAAGGACGGGTCAAGTGGGCGTAGCAGCGACATGAGTGCCTCCATCGGTTTTTAATATATGATGACTAATTGGTACTATGGGTACATAGATCGATTGACATCATGATGTCAATATAAAATAATGGTGACAAATGAAAAGAGCCACGCGAACCCCGGAGGGCGACGCCCTGACCGACCTTGTTCTCGATCTATTCAGGCTCGACAGCCTACTTCTGACGGTCGGCGACCGTCTGGTCGCCCCGCTTGGCCTAACAAGCGCACGCTGGCAGGTGCTTGGCGCCATTGTGTCCGCCGAACGTCCCCAACCGGTCGCTTGGCTCGCTCGCGACCTCGGCGGCAATCGTCAAAACGTGCAGCGGATTATCAATGATCTGCACAGGGAGGGCCTCGTATCTTTTGAGGTCAACCCGCATCACCGACGGGCGCAGCTCGTCGTGCTCACTGAGAATGGACACCGCGCCTTCGAAGCCGCAATGGAATTGCAGGCTCCCTGGATCAACGATCTTTCAAAAGGGCTGTCGGTCAAGGATATACGGACTGTCCATCGCGTGATCACGGCCTTGCGAGATAAACTTGAGGGCAGCCGTGAGGACAAGTCGGCCTGACATGCACGAGGACAGCGGCTGCAGTGCAGTCAAGACGTTGAGCCGGAACAATCAGGCGTGCCTCGCCGAACCAGAAAGAACAAAGACAAGTTGCCGCCGGATCGGTCATGCGGGAAGAAAGCGCAATGGTACTGTGGCAAGATACGAAGGCGAAGTTACGCGACTGCTTTGTATGCCGTAGGGCCATCACGCCCTTAGGCTGTCAATGGGTGTGGCCGACGCCGCATGAATGCGCATTCCTTTTGTGGCTTGGCGCTGAGCGCGTCCAGGCGCCAGCGAATTCGCTGCAATGAACTTAAAACCACTCCGGGAACCGGATAATTGAAAGTCGAGCGCGATCGATCATCGCTTGGTCTTGTGATCAAGTGAACAATTGTCCTTCCTGCGCCACGCGCTGCCCGAGATGGCCAGATACAGCGGCGTTGAGACCCCTGCAAAGGTGGCATCACCACGGACGAGATCAAACGTCGATCGGTGATGCGATCATCGCTGCGCGCTTAGGGAGGCGGCATGAGCCGACCGCTGCCCTCTGCGAAATCAGCTGCCGCCCTGGCATGCAGCCTCGCCGAATCGAATACCGGCAATTGTGTATGTTCGGGACCGATGAGAAGACCAATCTCCGTGCAGCCAAGGATGAGCGCGTCGGCGCCCCGTGCGCGACCTCGCGCAATGATGTCGATAACTTCTTGGCGCGAGTGGTCGGAAACCGTGCCGCAGCACAGCTCATCGAAAATGACTTCGTGGATGCGGTTCCGCTCGTCCTCCGCCGGTAAGACCGGCGAAAGGCCGAACCGCTGCCGCATGCGATCACAATAGAACGGCTGCGCCATCGTATAGCGCGTCCCAAGCAAGAGTGGTCGCTTGACGAAAGCGGCGAGCAGAGCCGCAGCGGTCACATCGACGATGTGGATGAGGGGCACACTGAGCTCGGCAGCAACAATGTCGGCAATCACATGCATCGTATTGGTGCAGATCAGGATGCAGCTGGCGCCTGCATCGACCAACTGCCGGGCGATCCTCGCCAGATAAGCAGCGGCTTGCCTCCATTCTTCCGCCTCCTGAAGGGCGACGATATCGGCGAAGTCAACAGAGCGAAGCAAGATGTCTGCCGAGGCGAGGCCGCCGCGGCGCTGACGGACGATTTCATTGATTTCCTTGTAGTAGATGGCCGTGCTTTCCCAGCTCATCCCTCCGATCAGCCCAATGGTTCGCTGCACTTTACGATCTCCACTTGATGCGAAGGCGACACTGGCGTACCGGGCCTTCGGCGACAATTCTCGGCGTTGTTTGGCGCAATCTCTCTGGAAAGTGCAAATCAAAGGCCTTATCTCTGTGATGGCAAACTCTTCTTACCCGAGCTACGAAGCCGGCTGGAAACGATTCTCCGTGACGGCGCTTGCCGGATCGATCGATCTTTCGGTGTCCGGGGCGGCGCATCAAGCACAGTGGAGGACAGCGCTCTGATCGGCGCGTCGCCCTGGTTGACCGACGCAAAACAAACGTACCGATGACTGTGTTCATGGGTGCGCCATCGCGTCACTCGATGGCTGGCTTGAGGATTTTCGTCGTGCCATTGCAGATACTCCGGAAATTCTCGAAGCCTCTCGCTTAACCGGCGAAACCGATTGTCTGCTTACGCCTCATGGTGCCGGTCTATGATGCAGTTTACAAGAAGCCGATCGCCGGTCTCGACCTTGCTGACCTCAGCTCGTTCATCAGCATGGAAGAGCTGAGGTTCACGACCACAGTGCCGTCGATCCAAGCTTAGGGTGCGGCTCCTGGTGGCTCGGGGGAAAGCCGCCTGGATGCGTATGTATATTCCAGAGCCAGCCGGCGCGCATGTTCGATGAGATTGGCCGCGGCGCTGTGGCCCCCATCGAAGTTCTCAAAGTAAAAGTAAGGTTGGCCAAGCGCAGCAAGCTTTGCGGCGGCCTTGCGACCGTGCGCAGGATGCACGCGATCGTCCTTGGTGGAGGTGAAAATGAAAGGCTCCGGGTAGCTCTTGCCCGGTACCAGCTTTTGATAGGGCGAGTAGCCTTCGATCCACTCTCGTTGTTCGGGAATGGCCGGATCGCCATACTCGGCGGTCCAGGACGCGCCGGCGCCCAAGTGGGTGAATCGGAGCATGTCGAACAACGGCACCCGTATGATCGCCGCGTTGAAAAGGTCGGGGCGCTGGGTCATTGCGGCGCCGACCAGCAGGCCCCCTTGACTGCTGCCGATCACGCCGAGCCGGCGCGGACTTGTGACTTTCCGGCGGATCAGATCGTCGGCGACCGCGATGAAATCATCCCATGTCTTTTGCTTCGTTGCCCCCTGGCCAGCCTCGTGCCATGGTGGACCGAACTCGCCGCCTCCGCGCAGGTTGGCAACAACATACGCATTCCCCTGCTCGAGCCATAGCCGACCTACAGTTCCTGCGTAGGAAGGGAGAAGCGGAACCTGAAACCCGCCATAACCATAGAGCAACGTCGGGATTGACCCGTCGAATCTTGCGCTCCTTGGTCGCACCAGGAAGTACGGAATCCGCGTACCATCGCGCGAAGTTGCCTTGAACTGCTCGACGACATGCTTCGATGCGTCGAACGCCGCAGGTGCTGTCTTCAAGAGCTCGAGCCGTTTGCTTTCGGCATCAAAGTACCAAAGCGACGTTGGCGCGAGATAGTCAGAGACGCTAAACATCATCTCGTCCGCTTGCTGGGAAACGGCTGCTAGGCTAACGCTCGCATTCTCCGGCAGCGGGATCGGCTTGGCATGCCATCTGCCCTGATCGTACCTGTATAGGAATGCCTTGCTTTGAACATTGTCCAAAATCGTCAGCACCAGGAAATTCCTGCTGCTGCCAAATCCGCGGAGTGCCTGGCGGCAATTGGGCTGGAAAACGACAGATGGTTTGGCCCGCAGCGGATCCTGCTTCCATTCGGCCAAGTCATACGAGATCATTGAGCCGGCCTTGAAGCTGGTCTCGCCGCGGCGCATCCAGTCTTCGTCCAGTTTCACAAGCAGGCGGCCACTCGCGATGCCGACGATCGCCGACTTCTTCGGCAGATCGAGCTCGATCGGCCCCGCGGGCCCGAACAGCACATACTGGCGCTCGAATCCGTTGATCCGACGGGCGACGCCGGTCACATGGATCCGCCCTTCACCAAGCACCAATGGCACGATTTCGAAGTCGGTGCGCTGGCCACGAAAGACTTCGCGCGCCTGATCGAGCGGCTGAGCGCGCTTGAGTTCCTTCAATACGAAAGCGTAGCCAGCCTCGGTCGTGGTCCCCTCGCCCCAATCACGTGCAACAAGGACAGTGTCACGATCGAGCCAGCTGACGCTCTGCTTGCCCTCTGGCAGCTCGAATCCACCTGTAACAAAGCTTTTGGCGTCACGATCGAACTCGCGTATGGACACGGCGTCCTTGCCACCATCGGAAAGTTTGACGAGGCAGCGGCTCCCAAAGCAGCTGCGTCCCTTGTAGACCCAGTTCTTGTTCTCGGCGGCAGCGAGCGCATCGATGTCCAGGATGGTCTCCCATCGGGGATCCTCCCTGCGATAGCTCTCAAGGGTGGTGCGCCGCCAGATGCCACGCACATGGCTCTCGTCCCGCCAGAAATTTTCTAGACCTTGTCTTCCCAGCGAAACGTACGGAATCCGGTGTTTTTCCTGGAGGATGGTTAGGGCGTCCCGATAAAAGCGATCATAGCGAGGATCCGACTGCAGCGAGCCGATCGTCTTTTCGTTCTCGGCCTGCGCCCAGGCCAATGCGCGCGGTCCCTCGGACTCTTCGAGCCAGAGGAACGGATCGTCCGCCGGCGCCGCACCGGACTGCCCGTGGAGCAGCGCGACTGTCAGACATATGATCGAGAACAACCCGGCGTGCAGAACGGACTTTTTCATTGTCTTATCCTCGGACGGGCACGCACAAGGCGAGCCCGCAGGTTCTTGCGACTGGGTGACAGTCGCGAAATTCGTGTTGCGAGCGTGCACGCACTATGTCGCGCCGCCGGACCTCGACTGTGCAAGCAGCATGCCGTCTGGAAAACAGCGGTTTCTGACGCGTCGTACCGCATCGCCAGGTCAGCTTCCCGACATTGGGTCTGGAGCTGACAATCAGGTGTCCGCCGGGCAACGATTCGGAATCAGAAAGCCTTTCCTGCCCTTTGTGGCCGCTGGTTCGACCACGGAAACCACATCGGAAGTGCGATATCGCGGCGGGGCCGCTTCTCGCTTGCGTTCGGATAGACGAGGCAAGCTGTTAGCCGCCGGAGTGTTGGCGCGTTCGGGACCCCGCCTTTGCTGAGTTGAACGCGCCATAGTTCGGCCTGCCGCGAAGCGATGCGCTGGCGCCAGTAAGAGGATCTCCTGGAAAATGGAAGCGAGCCCGCCTTTTCGCTCGTCTTATTGATCCAGACGCAATTCGTTCTTGAACTGCCATCCCTACGTTCAGCGGTCGCCACGTATGCGCAAGGCCGGTGTCCGATATCGCAAAGCGCATTCTGACTTTGGCGACATCAGCCAGACGCTCACCTGCCTGTCGACACAACGCTAGCCATTGGCGGTCATCGCATCGATATAGGGTTGCATCGGTTTCCACACCCCGGCCTTCCGCGCGAAGGCCGCGATCTCGGCAGGCTTGGCCTTGCGGGTACGCAGCACTTCGCGCAGGCCGTCGAGCGCGAGATTGAGCCCGGTGCTGTGACGATAGCGTGTCCCGGCGCTCCGCCGATAGCGGAAAAGATCGACGACGGTCTTGGCCGGGCTGAAGATCTTCACCGGGCCCCCCTCGATGATATGTGTCTCGACGCGTTCCTGAAGCCGCTCCGGACTGAAGCGAACGAACTGCATGGGCGGATGGGTCAGACGCGGTTGCCGATCCTTGGGGCCGATGGCGAGCCAGACCATAGAGGGGATGGTATCGGTCAGATCGTGAAAAGCGAGCGCGGAAATCAGAGCGACGATCCCCTTTAGGTACGCGCTTGGCCGCCTCGGCGAGCGAGTGATGCGTATCTGTGGAAGGGTCCGCCAGTTGGTAGAGCCCACGTCCAAGTTGAACGACAAGGCCCTTTTGCTTCATGCGGGCAATTGTCGCCGCCGTGACGCCTGCCGTGGCAAGCTCGGAAGGGCGCGCAATACCGCATCGTTCAACTGCTGTATGTGCTTGGTTCAAAGTCCGGCCAAAAGAACCAGACGTTTATTACAACACACTCTCCCGTTGTCGTTCGGGAGCTATCAGCAGAGCAGATTGTCGTTATTCGACGTCCTGATGGTTCCTATACTCGTTGATGAATACCAAGACTGCGACCTCCTCCAGCACCAGCTTGTCACGGCGATCGACCTGCGGCTGCCCGTTCGGATTTATGGCGATCATCTGCAGGCCATCTTTGAGTTTGGGGAGGAGCTGGTCGACTGGTCTCTTGTCGAAAAGGCATTTTCACCCTTAGACCGACTAACCAAACCGGAGAAGTGGGAGAGAGCTGGCTGCCGGAAACTCGGAGAATGGCTGCATGAAATCAGGCAAGCCATCGAAAATGGTCAGTCGGTCAATTTTGATGGATGCCCAAAAGCGCATGTTACGCTGAAAACGCACACAGACGATCAAATCGAGGGGGAATAAGACGCTTTGTCCCACATGAGATTAGCAAGAGGCGAAAAGTTATTCATCATTGAGAATTCGCCTGCGATGGCCGTGCGACGCGATTTCGCTCGGCGGCATCCGGGAGTCACGATGGTGGAAAGATCTGATCTGCCGGACCTTCAACAGTTCTGCAATGAGGTGGTGGACGCGTCTGATGATCCCAAAAAGATCGTGAATTTAGCCATCCAGCACGCGGAAGCGGTCATGACGTCGGTTCGTGGGACCGTTCTGTCACAACGAGTGGAAAGCCTGCTGAGTGGCCGTGCTAGGAACGATCCTGACCAGGCAGAGCAAGCTGCCCTTTCTTTCTTATCAGACCCCTCGCCGAATGGCCTAATACAAGTCCTAATGTCCCTGCGAGCAAGAAGAGGTACGCGGCTGTTTCGGCCGGAGCTTTTCGAGGCTACCACTCAAACGCTGTCTCGCTGTCAAGCATTCAGCGAAATTCAAGCTAGCGCCGATATCATCAGAACCAGACGTCGCTTTGTGCCCCGAGCTCTTTACCAAAAATCTATCGGAAGCACCTTGCTGCTAAAGGGCTTGCAGTCACACTCAGCGATCGTACTCGATCACGGAGCCTTGCCTACACGCCATCTCTATGTTGCCCTGACAAGGGCTTCCAACAAACTTCTTGTATTATCCTCGCGCTAGAGAAGCGGCGTTGGACGAGATAAAATCGTACGCGCCGAACCGTGAAGTCTGCGTCAGATGGCGCGCCTCACTCGGCGGCTTCAGCGGCCTGGTTTTTAAGCTCCGCGAACTTCGCGGCCATCGTCGGGTTAGACCGGGTCAGCTTCTTAATCGTCACGTCTTGCGCCTTGTCGTTCGCAAGGCGCAAGTTGCGGTCCGCGCCGATCAGCGCATCCTTTGTTTTCTGGAGATGATCGATGGACTTATCGATCTCAGTGATCGCCGTCTGGAAGTGCCTGGAGGCAAGATCGTAGTTCTTGGCGAACCCGTTCTTGAACGTCTCAAGCTGGTTTTCAAACTGTGTGATGTCGATGTTCTGCGCCTTAACGAGCGCCAGCTCCGTCCTGTACTTCAGTGAGTTGAGAGAAGCATTCCGCAGAAGCGTGATCATGGGTAGAAAGAACTGCGGCCGGATGACATACATCTTCGGATAGCGATGGAAGACGTCGACGATGCCCGCGTTGTAGAGTTCGCTGTCAGGTTCGAGCAGTGAGACCAGGATAGCATATTCGCAGCCCTTCTCATTGCGATCCCGGTCGAGCTCCTTCAGAAAATCTTCATTCTTGCTCTTCGTCGCGGTTTTATCGCTCTCGTTCTTCATCTCGAACATGATCGAGATGATTTCGCTGCCGGCCTCGTCCGAGTCCCGAAAGATGTAATCACCCTTGCTGCCGGTCCGCGCGTCGTTGTCTTTCTCGAAATACGCTCGTGGAAAGGCCATCGATCGCACCCGGTTGAACTCGGTCTCGCAGTGCTGTTCGAGGGCCTCGCCAACCATCTTGGTCGACAGGCGGGCCTTCATATCCTTTAGCCGTTCGATCGCGTCATCGCGATCCTTGAGCTGCGTTTCGTACTTGTCCTTGAGCGACTGTTCAGAGAGCTGCTTTTCAAGCTGTACCTGCTTGATGCCGTTTTTCAGCTCATCGCGCTCCTTTTCGATCGTGCCGACGGCCTCGGTCATGGCGAGCTTTTTCTCAAGCTCGACGCCTTGGAGCTTGGCCTTCAGCTCTCGGATTTCCTCTTCCTTGGCGGCGGAGACTTTGTGCAGCTCGCTGGCCAAAAGGGCCTCAGCAAGCTCTGAGGAAGCTTTCTTCTCGCGTTCAGCTTGCGCGAGCGCGTTCGCTAGCGTGTCACGCTCTTTTTCCACTGCACTAAGGGCTTCGGTGACGGCGAGCTTCTGAGTAACCTCACTTGCCTCAAGCTTGGACTTCAGCTCCTGGATTTCGGCATCCTTGGCGGCCGCGGTCTTCTGCAAATCGCTGCTGACCTTGGCCTTGGCCAATTCCACAGCGTTCTGCTTTTCCCGCTCGGCCAACTCCAGCCGTTCGTGCAGTTGTTTCTCAAAATCGCCGTCACGGACCTGCTTCAGAATCTCGGCATAGCCGGATTCGTCGACTTTGAAGGCCTTTTCACAGTGGGGACAGATGATCTCGTGCATTTTTCCTGTCCGAAGGGTTGGCGCGGCTGCTGTTGTCTAGAAAGCTTGGGGGGAACCCGGCCCAACCTGGCTGATCGGCTTTCTGATAGGCTCCCTTGCGCATGAGAAAAAAATTAGAACTTGCCGCTTTGGACGGTCAAGCAATGCGCAACGTTTCCGGGCATTTTCCCCGGTTTTCCGATCGGGCGAGTTGGTTTGGCGGGCGTAGGGGAGAAAAGCTGCCCGAACGGAGGGCTCCGTCCTACCTAAGGAAAGGAAAACCAATTATCCTTTACTTACACGAATCGTAAGGAAAGGATAGCTTTCTTGGCTAATGCGACCGGAACCCTTGGCTAATGCGACCGGAACCCGCCTGGGTACTTTCATCGAAAGCGCCGTAGGGGGCGAGGTCGTGCGCGCCTTCATGCCGCCCCCTCTCCCGCCGGTTCCGCCCATTGACCTGGTCAAGATCGTCGAGCTGCTGGATCGGGCGACGGCTGCCTTAGGCCGCCTGGACGGCGTGACACCGTTCTACCAGCCCCGCCACTTTTCATCTACATGTACGTTCAGAAGGAAGCGGTCCTGTCGTCCCGATCGAAGATGTCGAGGAAGTGTCGAGCTACGTGGCCGCCCTCAACCACGGCCTACGCCGCCTGCGCACAGATAATTTTCCTCTGTCGCTGCGGCTGATCAGAGAGATTCACGGCGTACTGCTCCGCAACGGACGCGGAAGCACCAAACAGCCAGGCGAGTTTCGGCAATCCCAGAACTGGATCGGTGGAACGCGACCCGGCAACGCAACGTTTGTGCCCCCTCCCCCACATCTCGTCATGCAATGACTTGATGAGCTGGAGCGCTTCCTTCATGCGGAGCATCAGGGCATTCCTCTTCTCATTAAAGCCGCTTTGGCGCACGTTCAATTTGAAACCATTCACCCATTCCTGGACGGCAACGGCCGTCTCGGCCGCCTGCTCATCACATTCCTTCTTTGTGAAGCGGGTGCCCTCAAAGAGCCTGTGCTCTATCTCAGCCTCTATTTCAAAACTCATCGAAAACGCTATTACGAGCTGCTTCAACGAGTCCGCGAGACCGGCGATTGGGAAAGCTGGATATCCTTCTTCCTTGAAGGCGTGATTGAAACCGCGACCCAGGCAACCGAAACCCCGCGCCAGCTATTGGAGCTGTTTGAAAAGGACCGGCGCGCCATATCCGCGCTTGGCCGGCCTGCGGCATCGACGCTGCGTGTGCATCAGCTTCTGCAGAAGCGCCCACTTCTATCGGTGCCGGCGACGACAAAAGAACTTGGTCTTTCGAGGCCTACTGTCGCCAAGGCGATGGAGCATCTGGAAAAACTCGGCATCGTCCGCGAAATCACCGCCAAGCAGAGGCGGCGGATATACGCCTACGTCCGCTACCTCGACATTCTCAATCAAGGCACCGAAGCGCCAGCATGAGACCATAACCACCAGCACGTCACCTTGGTCCAGCGCGGCGAAGGCACGGGCGAGCTGTGGCCGATCGGCCCTCATACCGCTCATCTTTTCACTGAAGGCCTTGACGGCGCCGGCAGCCTTTAGAGCGTCGACTTGCCCAGAATGATCCTGCTCGGAGGTCGATACGCGGGCGTAGCCGTGTTTCACTGTCTGTAATTTGCAGCAGACTGATGCAACAGTCAAAGCGGTTACGAAGACTGATGACTACCAGTGTTGCAAGTTTTTGACTTGTGCAACAAGCTCGCCAGTGACTCACACATCATTCATCATCGTCCGAGTCATCCTGATCCGATTCCAACTCCTCCTCGAGTGTTGGGATGAGCTCATCGTTCTCGCGAAGCGCTGAACGCTCGTTGGCATCTATAAACTTCACGGCCGTTACGGACTTGGCGGCTTCGAGTGCTTTGGACTGCAAAGCGCCATGCGGCCCGAAGCCAGTTCGAAAAGAATCCAATCGTGATCGGCCATCCGGCAGCGCCTGCGCGACGCCGAGGCCATCCACAAAGGCAACAAAGGGAGACCGATGATGAGCACAAAGAAGAAGCTGCCCGCCCATAGCCGGGGCTCCGGCAACATTTTCGCTGATCTCGGCTTAGCCAACGCCGAGGAGGATCAGCTCAAGGCCGCTCTCGTTATTCAGCTGAAACGGCTGATGGCTGAGCGGGAGATCACCCAGACCGAAGCCGCCAAGCTGGTCGAGAGGTGACGTTATGGCCCTTAAAGGTCATTGGCAGGTGCCCAGGCAGGAGGTCGAACAGACGACAAGCTTGGCCGATTCGCTCGTAATATGGTTCAATGATCTGGCTGGCGACGACTTCACTAATCCAAGCTGCCTATAGGGAGTGAAAGATGATTCCCACTAGGAAGCCCATAATGCTCGTCCATTCGTGCGACCAACTCTCGACAAACGGTCGTGCGAGACCGAGCCAAAACAAGAGGCTGGCGATGCCCACGATCATGGTGAGCAGGATGCTACCACGGATGAGCATCCGCTCCCGTGTCGTTCGCAGCAAAGCTGCCGCATCGTCATGAAGGGCCAACATGGCGACCCCGGTTTTGGCAGAAACCAGTACTATCGCCAGGATGACTGCTGACCAGAACCGGCCGTTTAGTGGAGTGAGGTGAGAGATCAGCCCCCCGCCGGTAAAACGAAAACTGACTTAAACAGGCCGTCCGCTGCTCCGTCGAACTTACTGGTCCACCATCGAAGCAGCGCATTGGGAACCTCTTCGGGGCTTCGCTTAAATTGGGTCAGAAAGCAGCCACCTATTGCGGAGCCAAATGCGAAAGAGCCGAAGAATGCGGCTGCTATAGAGTATTCTCGTGCTTCAGAAATAAGTGCGATCGCAAATAGGACCATCGTGTAAAATGCGCTGACCGTCGCCATGCCCCACGATGGACCGTCTTCGATCCTGTGTGGGTTCATCTCGGTCCACTTCTTGGCAGGGATGAGGAAAGCGGCAAGTATGCCCAGGAATAAGAGGTTATTGGCAAAAGGACTCATAGATTGCAGGCCCCGCGAGCCTTCGTAATAGGCAAAGCTGTATCAACTATAGCGAGTATGTCCGCCCTACTATTACTCGCAAGAACATTCTGGCGATAGCCGCGCTTAAGGGTCAATGCCATGGCGATGTCCGTCGTGCCCCGGCTCTGATACGCTTCCGATACCGACGATGAGGATGGCCGCGACGATCGCCTGCCATCCCTTGGCGTCGAAGTCGAAGCCGGGACCTTTGAATTTCAGTTGATGGTCGGACATACAGCTCTCCATTGAAAACCTTGAGAGCCGGTGGGATTCCTTATGTCGGGGTTTCGGAGCTGATCCGCAACGCACATAATCGGTTATGCACGTTTCCCACAGGCAGCTGTGCGAATCCCGGTTTTCGTCAGTTCTTCCAGTGGGTTGTGAAACTTTATCCCCGCTATATACAAGATTTTCCAACACCGGCCGCTGAACACGTCAGCGAGCACCGGCTCGCACATTCCGCACGTGCTGCATCGTCAGCATCTCGTGGGCTTTCCCGTCTTCCCAGCTCATCGTAAGCCAGTTGGTGGAGGTCGGATACGATATGACAATTCTGGCTGGTCGGTACTTTGCCCCCTGTAAGAAGGGATGCTTGCCGACATCGAGCGGTTCGAGCAGCAACACAAAAACCAAGCCCATGATGCTGAGCGCCAGAGCTTCGATATCGTCTTGCGCATTGGTGAGTGGCTGCAACTGAAAGCGCGACTGGTTCAGCAGCGTATCGCCCGTGTTCATTACACAATAGAGCCCGGCCCCGTCGGGCCAGTGACGCGGGTCGTCGAGCATGTCCAGTATCGCCGCGTCCCGCGAGAACGTGCCGGAAAGCCGCTCCCGCCCCCTTGCAAGATTCTTCGAGACGGCAACCGCTTTGGCCGTTTTCAACAGCCAGCGCTCAATGTCGTACCCCGACACCAGGGCATGCCTCTTTACCGCGTCGTGCTCAAGATACGATTTCAGCGACGCAAAGAAATACTGTGCCGCATCGTCGAGCGGATGCAGCGCGCTGTTGTGCTTGGTGCAAAGGCAGTTGGTCCGCAGGCTTTGGGACGCCAGTATCTTGGTCTCGTCCGGCGTAAGCCGTGGCAGGCCGGCAACCGAGAATTCACCGTCCCCTTTTAACACCCGGATGACCGACTCGGAGATGATGTGTTCGCCGGATATTGGGGCAACACAAGACCCTAATTCCTTCATGGAACACTTGGCGACACTCGATGACGGCGGAAGCGACCTTAGCCCGAGAGTGGCGGCGGGCTTGTGCCAGTCTTTGCCGTTAAAGCAGCAATGGCGGGCGGTCTTCTGCGAACCGCACGGACAGGGGCCGTTTAAAACCGCTTCTCGCCTTCGCTTCCGCTCGCCTATCACGTACCCGCATGTTACGCCGCCTCAAACTTGTTTGTCGCATCTCCTCAGCACTACGGGTCAGATGCCGCACCCATCTTGGGTAGGGGACGGGTGATCGTTGGCGTCAAGCCACTTCATGCTGTACGCCGATCAGACCGGGCCTTCCTGCGGCGCCGCCGCGACCTGCGACGGCGATCGCAGGGAGCAGTATGTGGCTTAGCGGCATCCAACGCATGCGCATGGAGTTCGTTGGACGAGGGATCGATGGTTGATTGGCGCCGCTCTCTTTGATCGGCGACCGCTTTTTCGAGCGCAGACAGGAATTGCCGCCCCTCTTGCGTGATTTCCCAGCCGAGAGCGTCACGAATGACAAACTTCGCCGAAAAGATATTCAGATCCGGGGCATGTTCGGCCAATCGCTTCATGCGATCGGTCCAGTCGCGGCCGCTGTTCATCAGGATCTCCACGGCGCGTCGGACTTCGGCAACAGAGGCCCGCCCGGTGGGCTGACCGGCCAGCACTTTCAGGACGGTCAGCTGGAAGGACACTTGCCGTGTCTCCGATGGGCTGTGTGCGCAGTTCCCGTCCAATGGTTCAAGATCAGGGAAACGTCGTCAACAGCATGGCGCCGTTAACCTCAACTATATTGGCTAACCCGGCGCCGGCGTCCTGAAATCGCTCGCCGGCTCATGCGCGAGCGGTCCTCGAGCGGGCACGCTATCAGCACGCCGCAGGCTCGCATCGTCCATAACGGACGAACTCGCCTCGGTGAGCTCGTTTTAGAATCGACAGCACAAGCTTTGCGTCGGCCGGTGCAGCAAGTTGCTACAAGGACATGCGCGGCGTACACCTCCTGGCCCGCTGGGCAGGAGTGTACGGTTCGGACCATTCATGGCACCGAGGATATTGTGTCAGGTCCACACTGCTCCAGGGCGGGCAGAATCCGGAACTGCTGTGGCACCGGCGAGCAATGCCTTGATTGAAGCCGCCACGGGGCTTGCGGCAAAGCCTCAGTTGGAAGCGACGGTCGTAAAGGACCGCCCGGCGCACCAGATCAAGGCATCGCCGGACAGGCGCGAGATCACAAGTTGCAGAGGGCAGCCTGCAGGTGCACTTCAATCAGCCAACCCGAAGATCCTCAGCTGACGTCTTGCCCGAGCGCCCGGCCTTGAGCTCGTAACTGACCCGAGCCCCCTCCTCAAGGGTGGTGTAACCGGCCTTTTCCACGGCACTGATGTGTACGAACACATCGGCACTTCCGTCCTCCGGCCGAATGAAGCCATAACCTTTGCTGGAATTGAACCACTTCACAATACCCATTGCCACGGCGGCATCTCCATCAGTGAACCTTCGTGATCTAGCGAAGAGTCTCGCAGCCATCAAGGTGGGCGGCAAAACGACGCTCGTCCGCCGCGGCAATCACGCCCTCAACTTTTTGCCCGATGACCAAAGTGCTGACTGTTTTGTGCGACGGCCGGCAGCAAGACCCTGACGTCGCAAATCTTCGTTTCAGGGGCGAGATCCGGATGGGCGTTCAGCCCGCGGCTCAATCATCGCGCGCCACCTTGTTACAGGATAGTTGCAGAGCCGACGACGTCGCATGCGCATCCGGAGCCGAGCTTGCGCGAATGCTGCGGTCTCCCTTGCAGAACCAGGCGACGGCAAACTCCTTTGCGCAACCCGGAGCAGGATCAGCAATCCGTGTCATCTCTGTACGAAACGTACACTCACTCCTACCATTACACGCTTCTGCAAGCGCATCCGTGGTGTTGCCGCGCGCTGACATCCAGCGGCAATTGCCCCCATATGTGCCGGAAACGACCGAAATACCCGATTGCGTGATGGCATCTCCGGTCGCATCCCGCAGTGCATACGCGGCCGCCGCACCAACAAGAGCGGCAAAGCCGACAGTTCCCCATCGCACCAGGAGCCTGCGCTGTTCCGCCGAGGCCGCCTGATAGGCGCCGCGAATTCGCCTGCGGGCCGGTACCTCGAAGCCGAAATGCAACAAGATCGCGGCGCAAGTCGCCAAGGCGAAAGCAAGAGCGAACGCACCGAGATGGCCAAGCAGTTGGATCGACGTTTCCCAACGCACCACCGGAAAACGCCGGAAGATGATGATGTGTATCAGATAAAGGGCAAAGCTGGCCTCGCCCAGAAAGACAAGCCATCTTGCTGACAACAGCCGTCCTGCAGTGCTGCTGGGCTGAGCCGCCGCGACAAGGATGAGCGCCACCGGCGCCGCCAGGGCGATATTGTTGCGTGCAATATCGAACAGGCTCATGGAAGCCCCAAATGGCGGCTTGTGGGCGGTAAACCAGAACACCCAGCTAATCGCTCCGACGCCAACAATTGTTGCGATGTCGAGCAGAGCGCGCGACGGTCTAAAATCCTGCGCCGACCACACTTCATGGAGCCTTGCCAAGCAACAGCCGAGAACGAACTCCCACACCCTGCAAAACGGCGAAAAGTAGACGATCCAGAGGATGAGCGTGTTCTTCCAGTTCGGCAGAGCCGCCTCCGTGCCATAGGCATGAAGCGCAAACAGGTTGATGCGGCCCTGCAGCATGAGCACGGCAAGGTCGATGCCAAGCTCGATTGCGACGGCTCCAATGGCGCACAAAACCGCGGCGGGCACAGTTCTGATCCGCGCAAGGAGCGGACAAACGAGCGGAAAAACGAGATAGAAGAACCACTCGGTGCTCACCGACCAGGAGACGATGCCGACCTCCTCGTACTGCCAGACGGGAGCTGCACCGGCGATATTCGCAAAAAACCAGGTTTGAACCATCCCGAGTTGAAACGGGATGAGGTGCGTTGAGAATCCCTCGGCCGGCGCCTTGGTTCCGAGGAGCCACGGCCAGACAAACGGTCCGGTCAGCAATTCGACGAGAAAGAGAACAACAAACAGAGGATAGATTCGCGCTATGCGCGCCACGAGAAAGTCCGGGATCGCTTTCCGCGGGCTGCTCACAATCGAGCGGCCATAGTTATATTGAATGACAAAGCCACTCAGCGTGAAGAAGACCGACATTCCGAGCAGGCCGAGTGTCCCGACGCTGATATCAAGCGCGAGACTGGGTCCCTGCAGGAACAGGCTGCCGCCGTGAGACAATGCGACCGCTGCCGCCGCGACAAACCGGATACCGGTCAGCGCGGGTATCTGCTTATCCATCGATGTCGCTCGTCATTTGCGAGGTGGGTACAAATCCTGGCGGTCGATGGCACCAAAGGCACGCAGCTGGACACGTGCTAAAGGCAGGGAAGACTGATCGCATCGCGCGAGCGTGCCATGCGATCAGCCAAACTCCCGCGGTTGCTCAAATCCGTAATCGGAGCGCCCTCGCACCTTATTGGGAAGTCGGCTAGCGCTGAAACTCTGCCTTCTGGTAGGGCTACTCCGGATCGAGGTCCATATTCCGACCGGCTCTGGCCCACGCTACGTCCCCTGACCTGTCAAACTTGAACCGCGCCATTGTCTCACCGGAAGCCTTCCTGAATGGGTTGGCGCCAGCCAATTTGCTCCCTCTGCGAAGGGAGCTTGGACGCAAGGTACTCGATGAAAGCCCAGGTCAGAGCAACGCGCTGTCGCCAAGGGCAGCCTCACAACGGATACATGCACCAATTCACGTCCTACGGAAGCACGCGAAGGCTATCATCAGCCAGCCACCAGGAGGTTCATGTGCAGAAGCGGAGCGCACAACGTGCCTATCCTCGTGACACTCCTTGCGACGAGGTTCATCCTTACGCCCCCGCCGCCAGCCGGCCCAAGGCTGCTGAGCCTGAGATGGCGATACCTGAACGCATCGCAAAAGGAAGGGCGCAGCTATTGCTGCCGGCTCGGGCAGCCGATCCGAATCGCGCGTTCAATCTTTTTGACAACGTCTGCCAAGGAATCTCGCTGCGGATTGGTGCAGCAATTTACTATTCTTGTTCTGCACGACCGGACGCGCTTTCGCTTGGATCTGGCGTGCCAGAGAAGGAAAGGAACACGTGATGAAAAAGAAGATCGCCGAGATCAAGACCACGATCCGCACCACCACTCCGTACACGGGTACGCTCTAGGTTGGTGCGACGGATGCCTTGGATGCATCTACCTGATGAGAGCATAGCGGCATCGGAGGGTGGTCGTTTCGACCACCCTCTTTTGTGACGGTTCGGGAGAGTAAAATGGTTGATTTGATCCAGCAGCGCGTGCTTTCAGCCATATCAGCATCCGTCGAGCTCAGTGCGATCACGATTTTGAAGGCGGAAGCGGGCATGGCGCCGCTGCCGACGATCAAATCGGCACTCGCGAGCTCCCATTATAACTTCTCTATCACCGACGGCGACTGGCGGACCGGCGGCTATCTTGCCGGGCTGCAAACGCTCATTGACGCCGAACTAAGGTGGGCCAAAGAAAATAGGCCCAAACTGGTTGAGGCGGCACAACAATCCTTGAAGCGGCTATTCCCCCTCCTAAACAGCGACGCCTTTACCGTGCCGAAGGATCTCACCAATACCTCGAGCAAGGAGGAGCGTACCCGGTTCTATCATCATGAATATCAAAACAAGCTCCTGGTCGGACTAGCCGAATTCCTGATCAACTGCGCCCAACGGCTCAACGAGCGTCACATTATCGTCATCGATCGGGCGGCGGCCCTGTCCGGCTCGGCCAAGAACCTGATCAAACTGCTCGTCAGGCTGGACGACGATGCGCGGCTGTTTCGCTTCGTTCTGATTGACTATGAGCAACGCCTCTATTTCCCGGACGCCAGCGAGGTTCATTTCGGCAGATATAGCTCGCAAGAGCTGGGACCAACCTTTGATCCGGATCTCGCCGCGGAGAAGCATCGGCAGATCTATGAGGCAAGCGGCGGCAATCCGTTGATTGCGGAGGCTTTGAGCAAATGCGCTGCGGCAGGATTACCAGTCGTCGGCTATCTCGACCCGACCGCGACCGTGGATCTCTATCTGGCCAGCCTCAACACGGGGGAACGGCATAGCCTTCTCAAATCTTACATTGAATCCGATTGCACCACGCCCGATCTGATCGCGCAGCGAAACTATGCAATTTTCGAACCGGCGACCGCAGATCATCTGCACGAGCAGCTGCACCACGCATGCCTGGAGCGTTATCTAGCGGGCAAGGCGCCTCTCGTCATGCTGCATGCGCTATCGGTGCGGGACAAGTACAAGCGTCTGGAGCTGCTTGCAGAACCAAGTCAGATTCTCCAGAGCATTGGCCTGTACGATCTCTGGTTTGGCTATTTCGGGGAAATTTTCGCCGACCCTGCGCTTCGCACCTACGGCTCCGGGGATGCTAGCGTGAATGCCGCCTTCATCAACGCGGCTTTCGTGCTGTACTCACTCGGCTGCGGGCGGGTATCGGTTCCCTATCTGGATGAATTTGACAAAACGTTCCCAAAGAGCCGATACACGCCAACGGTTCTCTATGCCCAATCAATGACGTATGGACGCTATCAGCAGCCGGTCAACCTCACGCTGGCCGAGGAGTACGCGTTAAGGAACCTGGAGACCATCGAGCGGGATTTCAGGGGGCACGACAAGTACGACTACATCAAGGTATTTGCAGAGAACGCCTATGCTTACATCAAGGCCAAACAGCAGAAGTACGACGAAGCCCTCGCGCTTTGCGCCGAAGGCCTTGGCAAGATGCTTAAGGCCTATGGCGACGAGCGCTTCAAGCTTCACCAATCGATTCTGATCTACAACACCAGTCAGGTCTATGAACTCATCGACGAACTTTCTCGGGCTGAGAAGCAGTTGCGTGAGGCCATTGCCTATGATCCCTACTATGGAGAGTATCACAACGACCTGGGGAACCTGCTTTCGAAAGTGGCTGGGAGGGAAGCCGAGGCGCTGGAGGCCTATGCACGCGCCATTGAACTTTGTCCACCCTATTATGAGGCTCACCTGAACAGGGCCGCACTTCGCAGCAGAATGGGAGATGCCACTGGCGCACTCGCCGATCTCGACAGGACACTTGTCATCAAGCCAAATGAATGGCGAGCTCACTTCGAGAAGGGCAACATCTTGATGCGGCAGGACAGGCCGAAGGCTGCCCTGGAGTCCTATCTGGCGGCCGCCGAGATCAATTCCAAAAACCCCGACCTGCAGAGCAATATCGGCCTTGCCTATTCCGAGCTTGGCAAGGCGCACGAGAGCATCGCGCACTATGTTCGAGCTCTTGACCTTAACCCTCGACATGCGCTCACCCACAACAATCTCGCCATCGAGTACTTCAACGAAGGCCGGCCAGATATGTCACTGAACCACGCGACAGTCGCTGTCGAGATAGGAGGAGACCCAGACTACGTCCTCACCCGTGAGCACATTGAGAAAAGCCTGCAAGCTGACCAGGCTTCGCGGCGGGAGCGAGCTTCTACATCTTCCGCGAAGCCGCGGTGAGCTTGCGGCTCATAGCACTCTTGCCATCGAGCCCGAGCGGCGTGAGACAGGATCGCTAAGAACATGAGTGTTGCACATCAAAGCTCCGGCGGGTCTAGCGGATGCTGTCGCGGCAAGCGCTGCAACTCAGGCTGACCGGAAAAGCAAGCGCCTGGGCCGGCATAGCCGGGAATGACCGAACGCCGACATGGAAGTAGATAGGTAAATGCGGTGCCTTTTGCCAAGCCGTCCTATTGCGAGAGCGTTCATCGTTGGCTTGCGGGCTCATCGCACCGATGTCGCGTCAAAAAGCCAGTGCCATCCGTCTGTCCTTCCGCGTCAAGCGATCAGATGATCCTCGATGAGCTAAGTCAACAATGAGCGGCGCGAACACACGGCAGTTCATCTATCTCTCACATTTGATCATTCAGATCGGCGGCTGGGCGTTCCGTATTGGCATCCTGATCGGCCTTCTGCAATCCGGCATGAGCGCCGCGGGTCTCGGCGTTGCGATTACTTTTGCGCCTATCATGCTCGGGAGCCTCTTCCTGTCGCCGTTGGTCGACCGAGGCGATCCGATCTCGGCCATGATGATCGTCAATGCTGTTCGCATATGCGCGCTGCTCGCCATCTTCGGCAGCGACGGAGCCGATTCCTTTCAGAGCTATACCGCAATGGCCGTCCTGAGCCTGGTCCAGCCGGTCTATTTGTCTGCAGAGGTTGCTTTCTTCCGTCGTATTACATCGGAAGACGGCATGATCTCGGTGCTACGCAATATCGCCAATATCGACTGGCTCACCTATCTTTTGGGAATGTTTGCAGGTGCCATGCTGTCCGATCAATTGCACTTGCCCGGCGTTTTGGCCTTCAACATATCGGCGATCATGCTGTCCTTGATTGTGCTCCTTGGCATCAAGCAGCAGTTCAGAAGAACGCCAGCAGTCCTTGAGGCGCGGCCTTCGGGAACCGTCCTGGACTTGGCACCGCTCTATCCCGCATTCTTGGCTGTTTTTCTGCTCAACCTCGGCGCCGGCATCATCAATGTCTATCCTGCGATACATGCCACAGCTGACGGGGTTCTCGACAAAAGCGTTCTACTGACGATTGTCATGACGAACGGCGTTTTTGCCTTGCTGGGCGCGCTAGCCGTCAAGCCAATTTACGATCTGCTGGGCGCTTTGCCAACCATTGCCGGGGCTGCAATCCTGCTTGCGGCATGCCTTGCGCTGATGTCACTCGATGCCGGCCTGCCCGTGGTCATCGCGTCCAGCAGCGCAATGCTTGGTTTCGGCCAGATCTTTGCGGCTGCCGCTCACGCGCACATGGTGTCTTCAGTGGTTCCCGACCGGGCCGGTCGCCTTTCCGGGTTATTTCAATGCTGCACATACAGCGGCGTTGCGGGAAATGGCATTGCTTTGTCGCTTCTAGGTGATTGGCTTGCTCTCGGCACGATCGTTCTCTTATGCGCGGCGAGCGCATTTGTTGCCTTCGCTGTTGCGACCTTCGCGGTGGTCAGATCACGGGATTCTCAAGCTTCATGTCCTGCCGATCGCTAGATCAGGGATCCACACCATGCCATGGGATCAGCTGTTCATTTTAGAACGCCCTTTTTCGGATCCGGCCTTGCCGGGACGACAATTCTATTGTTGGCACTGCTTGCTATTAGACGGTTTGCTGTCCGCGTTTCCAAGCCGCGCTGCGAGGCTCGACGTTCGTCGGATTCCCTGGGCGAGGCCACGAGCCGCGCTCATCGAGAGGCTTGGGCAGGATCATCAGTCCGCGCCCGTTCTGATTTTGGAGAAGGAAAGCCCTTTACCAGTGAATGCGAAGTACGCGAACGGGCTCGCCTATGTCGACGATATGTTTGCAATCCTTGATCTTCTGGCTGCGCGCCACGGATTTCCTGCGTCTTACCGTCGAACAGTCCGCAGCTGGTAGGTCCATGATGGCCATCAACGACTTGACGCCTGCAGGGACCCATCCGGGAGGCCCTTCGATTGAGCGGCTTGCTTGATCTGCCGGGTTGGGGCCTCGAAAGGCGATGGCTGATGATTCGGCATCAGTATTTCTGACAGCGCCCAGCGCTCAAACTGTTTGACAGCCGCGCTATTGCGGGCTTGCCCATTGACAAACATGTAGATTGAGCGATTGACCGGCACGAAGCCGAATGGAGCTACGAGCTCTCCTTTCTCAAGGTTGCTTTTGACCAGAATTTGCGAGGATATTGCGGCTCCCAGCCCACTTTTGGCCGCCTCCATAGTCAAGGAAAATGTATCGAACACGACCTTGCGCGATGCTTGCAAGCATATTGCAGCTGCGCTGGCCCATTCGCTCCAGGCGTCCAGCCTGTCAGCCTCGTGCAACAGAGAGATAGACAGAATATCTTCCGGGCTTTTGATCGCCTCGAGCGTAGCTGGCGCACAGACTGGGCCAATCATCTCATTTGAAGCATGCACCTCGCCAACGGAAAGCGGCCGCTTCAGCGGGCCGGCGACAAACAATACGTCCAACGCACCAACGGCGAGCGCGTCAAGATCGGCCTCCGTTTCAAAGACAAGATCAATGTCCGGATAGAGTTTGCGGAACCGACCGATACGGGGCAACAGGCCGTGCGACAAAAACGTGGTTGAGCACCCGACCACCACAGAACGTCCTGCATGGCGCCTTCGCAGCTCGTAGCATCCCTTCTCGAGCATGGTGAATGCGCTTGCACAGTTGCGCTTGAGCTGTTCGCCATCGGATGTCAGCCGCACGCCCGAACTGTGCCGCACGAATAGTCTCCTGCCGAACCAATCCTCAAGCAGGCGCATCTGGTAGCTTACTGCGCCGGTCGTCATGTTTAGCCGCTCGGCCGCCCTCGAGAAACTTGGAAACTCGCTGACTGCCTCAAACAGATGGAGGCTCTTCAGGATCGGTAGCTTGCGCATCTTCTTTCCTGCCTCTCACTGGGATGGCTATTGTGGAGCCGTGCAGCGCACCGATCTTCTCCAGCGCCAACAACCGCCATCGCTGACTGCCGGGACCGCGCACGACTGAGACTTCTTTCGGGTCGGCCTGTCATGGCGAACTCAACGACCTGGCTCCCTACCCCACCCGCAGGACCAGATATCGATGAGGTACACAAACCTTCGAATCTTGGGTTCCCTGAGGCACAGTCGGATTTGAGACCATTCGGTGCAGGGTTCATCGCTACGCGATTTCTCCAGAAACGCCAGGACGGAGCTTTCAGGTTTGGAATAGCTACTCATGGGCCAATCCGGCTCAGCAAAACTAGGCCAGCCATATTGCATGACGAACAGGACATTGCGGGCTTGTGTTCGAACACCTGTAGCGCTGTCGGGATTCGTCCAATTCCCCTTAATCTGCAGCATTTTGCCTGTCGATTGGCTGGTTCTGTGTATCGCCTCGCGTCTCGCCTCAATGATTCAGCTGGCGGACGTGGTGACCAAGGATCATGAATGGTCTGGAGCCTGGTTCGATTGACCCGTCCGCCGGCTCATTCAGAACAAGAGCCGCCTCGATGCATAGGTGTATTCAAGGGCAAGTCGACGCGCCGTTTCGATGAGGTTGGCCGCCGCGCTGTGCCCCCCATCGATGTTCTCGTAATAGAAGTAAGGTTGGCCCAGGGCGGCGAGCTTTGCTGCAGCCTTGCGGCCGTGCGCGGGATGCACGCGATCGTCCTTGGTGGAGGTCAAAATTAAAGGCGCGGGGTATGGCTTGCCCGGCACCAGTTTTTGATAGGGCGAGTAGCCTTCGATCCACGCGCGCTGCTCGGGAAAAGCGGGATCGCCGTACTCGCCGATCCAGGAGGCGCCGGCACCCAATTTGGTGTATCGAAGCATGTCAAACAGCGGCACCTGAATGATCGCCGCGTTGAAGAGCTCGGGACGTTGGGTGATTGCGGTGCCAACGAGTAGCCCGCCCTGGCTGCCGCCAATGACGCCGAGCCGGCGCGGACTTGTGATCTTGCGGCGGATCAGGTCCTCGGCAACGGCGATGAAATCATCCCACGTCGTCTGCTTCGCCGCCCGCTGGGCTGCTTGATGCCATTGCGGGCCAAACTCGCCGCCCCCTCGCAGATTTGCAACGACATAGGCATTGCCCTGTTCGAGCCAGAGCCGCCCCACAGGGCCGAGATAAGAGGGCAGAAGCGACGCCTGGAATCCGCCATAGCCATAAAGAAGTGTCGGAATGGCGCCGTCAAACCTTGCGTTCTTCGGTCGCACCAAGGAATAGGGAATTGACGTGCCATCACGCGAAGTCGCTTCGAACTGCTCTACGACATGCTTGGACGCATCGAAGGCAGTAGGTGTTGTCTTCAACTCCTCGAGTTTTTGAGTTTTGGCATCAAAATACCAGACGGACGTTGGCCTGAGATAGCTTGAGACGGCGAACATGGCCTGGTCCGCCTCGTCGGAAGCGGCTGTCACGCCGACATTGGTATGTTCCGGCAGCAGGATCGGCGTCGCCGACCAGGCTCCCTTATCGTACGTGTAAACGAACGCTTTGCTTTGAACGTTGTCCAGGATCGTCAGGATCAACAGGTTCTTCGTGAAGCTAAGCCCGCTCAGCGCCTGACGAGGCCCAGGCTTGAAGACAAGCGAGGCTTTGGCGAGCAGCGGATCCGCTTTCCATTCGGTCAGGTCATACGAAATCAGCGAGCCGGCAATAAAGTTGACATCACCCGACGGCGTCCACTCCTCGTCAAGTTTCACAAGCAGGCGGCCCCTCACGAGGCCCACGATCTCCGCCTTCTTCGGCAGATTGAGTTTGACGGGCCCATCGGGGCGGAAGAGCACGTACTCATGCTCGAAAAACCCGATCGCACGAATGGCCCCCGTCGCATGAACATGACCTTCACTGTCTCGAATTACCAAAGGCACCGCCCGAACATCGCCAGGTTCGCCGCGAAAGACCTCGCGCGCCTCGCTGAGCGGCTGAGCGCGTTTGAGCTCCTTGACCACAAAGGGGTAGCCGGCCTGCGTCAAAGTGCCCTCGCCCCAGTCCCTTGCAACAAGGAGCGTGTCACGATCGACCCAACTGACGCTCTGCTTGCCCTCTGGAAGATAAAAGCCGTCCGCAACGAAGGTCTTGGCCTTGCAGTCGAACTCGCGTATGGACGCAGCATCCTTGCCGCCGTCGGAAAGGCTGATCAGGCAAAGGCGCTCTTCAGGCTCTAGGCAGCTCGCGCCTTGAAAGATCCAGTTCTTGTTCTCGGCAACAGCCAAAGCGTCCACGTCAAGGATGGTTTCCCACTGTGGGTCCTGGCGACGGTAGCTTTCAAGCGTGGTGCGCCGCCAGATGCCGCGCACATGGTCCTCGTCTTTCCAAAAGTTCTGCAACCCGCGACGTCCCAGGGAAACGTATGGAATTCGATCCTTGGCCTGCAAGATGGTGAGCGCTTGTTCGTAGAAACGCTGATAGCGGGGATCTGCCTGAAGCACCCCGAGTGTCTTCTCGTTCTCGGCGCGGGCCCAAGCCAATGCGCCTTGTCCTTCGATCTCCTCGAGCCAGAGGAATGGATCGTCAGTGATCGTGGCAGCCTTTCGCTCCTGTGAAAGCGAACGCTCCTGTGAAAGCGCAATGGCGGTGAAGCAGGCAATCGAAAGCATTGCTGCGGAGAGGACTGACGTGTTCATGGACTTGCTCCGGCTGAGATCGAGCGGCCATGCAGGCCTGCGCGTCAAGCGGAAGCCGCAGAAAATACGCAATACATGACATGGCTCGGCTCGCGCTATCTCGCGAACCGTTCACTGCAAGCTGCATGCCGACCACGGCGCCGCAAGTTTCAGCCGCTCAGGGCTACACGATCATGTCCGCTTGCCGACATTGGTCGCCAAGCAGACAGGGCAATGTCGGCACGACATAAGTCTCAGACAGCACCAGTACTATGGATCTTCAGCGGCCAAGAATCGGAACAGCGGGACGCCCCCGACCTGCCATCGGAACGCTTATTCCAAATATGAGGTACGCTCTTCTGATCCGGATCATCGGGCAGACTTGTCGCTGCGCGTCAGCATGACATAGAACAGCGCGTTGATCAGCAGCCAGATCGCGATCAAGCTGATGGCAGTGCGCATGGCGATCTCCAATTCGTGACTGTAAGTATTTGCTGCGACGTTCCGCTCATCATGTGGGCCACCACGGATCGAAAGAACCGCGCCAGCCGCCAAACCTGTATTGTGCCTCTCTCCTGCTGCAGAAGCGCAATCCGCCGTGTGCTGTTCGCTCCGTCAGTCCTCCCCGGCACTGGACTGCTATGCGACCAGAACTAGGCGAAGCTGTCCGGTGCCGGCAGGACCCAGAGTCTGTCCTGCGTATGCATCAGTGGAGCCGCTAGCGCCTCGAATCTTGATTTAACATCTGCATAGGCAGCCTCCTTCAAGGCGACATCAGCGGGGTCGACCTCGTTGAAAGCAGTCAAAGCCGTGGCATAATTCTGGTACAGTGGCATTTGAGCTTCGTTGGTCCAGCCGAGACCGAGATGGTGGAACTGATCAGCCGGAACGGTGACGCGGCTTTTGTCCAGTTCGCTAACGTAGTCCGCCGCCCAATCGTGGATGGTATAGGATTCAATCTTGTCCATCATCGAGCGCCAGCGGTCGACACGCTCATCAGGCGGCATGCGGGTCGCCCTCGAAATAGCGGCTGCGATCTCTTCAGGGTGGTTCGGATCCACCAGAAGCGCTTCGTTCTCGTTGAAATCTTCAGCTGCGCCCGCAAACTTGGATAGGATCAGCACGCCGGGATCCTTCGGGTTTTGTGCGGCAACATATTCTTTCGCCACAAGATTCATGCCGTCGCGCAACGGGGTCACGACGCCAACATCGGCGGCGCGGTAAAGCCGCGCGAGTGCAGCCTGGCTGAACGGCTCATTCTTGAAGTGGATAGGCTTCCACTCTCTTGTGCCATGCTCGGCATTGACGTGGTCGATAGCGCTCACCACGTCAGCTCTGTAGTTTTGATACTCCTCGACGTCGTCGCGTGAGGGCGGCGCGATCTGCAATAGCGAGATGCTGTGGGGCTCTGTCCTTAGATGCTGATTGAGCCCTTCGACCCGCTTGTCGATACCCTTGGTGTAATCGAGCCGGTCCACGCCGATCGCAAACTTGGATCCCTCGACGCTTTGCAATATTGACGAGACTCTCTCTTGCTCTCCAGGAGAGAGGTCCGCAGCGAGATACTCTGCGAACTGCCTCGGATCGATCCCTATTGGAAATTTTTGAAGTCGCGTCTGGCCTCGCGCCGTAGTCACGACACCATCCCTGCTCTCCAGCCCGAAATGGGTTCGCAGGCAGGCCGCGAAATTGTTCTGGTCCCGATTCGTCTGAAAGCCCAGCAGATCGTATTCCAGCATCGATTTCATCAGCTCGCGATGGTTGGCTACCCGCGCTATCATGTCGGGCTCCGGCCACGGCGTATGCAGGAAAAAGCCGGTTGGCCGCTCAATGCCAAGGTTGTGCAGCTCGGCTCCGAGCGGAAATAAATGATAATCATGCACCCAGAATACATCCCGATCCCGCAGGTTGAACGCCGCGCGCGCGATGAAATCGTTCGTCTGCCGATAGCTGTCGTAACCCTCTTCGGTGCGCGCCATCCGGTCGGACAAGGAGTGCAATACCGGCCACAACGTTGAATTCGAATAATCCCGATAGTAGCCGGCAAAATGCGCCGCCGGTAGATCGAGCCTGGCGATCTGACCCGTACCAATATCCTCGAGTGGCAGGGGCCGGTCACTCCCGTCGCCGCGGACGTTCGATGAGAATATCCAGGCCGCGCCGGAGCGTTCAACGACCGGCTCGAGGGCAGCAGCAAGCCCGCCGGCTTGGGGTTTATTAGGATCGAACTCGGCGCCGCGGTTCGAAATGACGACCAGCTTCAAATCAGGTTGCTGGTTGACCACATCCGCGACCTCGTTCGAGGCCATAGAATGGGCAGGACCTCCACTGCCTGATTCATCCGCGTCCTGCGATATCTCGTCCAGCTGCTGGTCAAAAGCGTGCTGGTTCAGGGTTTCATCTTGCTGGGTAGCGCCCGATGTACTGCCGTAAGCCAACGTGGCCGTGTCGCGCGCATCATGAATTCGAACCATCTCAAAACTCCGTTTGACGATGTTTACGTTTGATTCCGTCGCAGATCAGCCCCGAGAGATATTCCCACGAGCCTACGATGGCAGGGCTAGCTTTCCGCAAGCTGACTAGTCGCGAGCCAGATAGCCGCACCGATGCTCTCATCCAGGACTTCGGCGCGATGGTTGCGCATGAGGCACCGGCATCGAAGTGGGATGAAGACGTTCAGCTTCATTGCATTGATAAGCGTACGCAGGGTCTGCCCGCCAACTTGTCCCCACATGGTCGCTCTCAAAGCCACGATGTGCTCAGGTGCTGTGCCTGCGAACACATTCGCTCCCTTCAGGCTGCTGGTTTGGGGCATGGCACGCAGCTGACCAATCATCCAGAGCTCAGGTGGTATCATCACTGCCTTTGCCCTTTTGACGAAGCAAGTCTCGATAGCCGCCGCGAATGAGGCGCAGTCCCATCTGGACCAGGCGAATGGTTCGGCTGCGCAGATCATGTGTCTTCCAGCCTCGATCCGGCATGCGAGGCTTGCCGAACAGGCCTTCAGCGATCATGCGGTAGCTGTTGCCTTCGAGCCATCCATCCACGGCACGCAGGCCAAGTATGTGCCTGTCCCGGGTGTCACCCGACTGGGCGAGAGGGGGCCATCCGACACGGCGATGTTCCAGCGCCAGCCAAAATCGATGAGCAGCCCGCAAACGGACATCGAAGTTGCGGTCGAGCGGCAAGTCGATGGCAACCGGCGATCTACCTGGCGAAAGCTCACTTAGCCACAGCCGATGTTTCGCTCCTCCGAGCGACACGATGGCATGCCAACCATCCACCGCTTGCCGGAGCTCGCTGCCGGCCAGTTCGGCGAAATCCAGTCTGTATCGAACCGAGTCGGCCGAACCGCTCGCCGTGCGGATGGTCAGCACTGTCGCCAAGGCCTCAGGGGCCCAGAAAACGGCCTGTTCGTCGAACGGCTTTCTCGGATCAGCTGCGAAACGTCAGTCCCCACTTCCGTCGGAAGTGATCCGCACCGGACCGCCCCTTCCTGCTCAAGGCTTTGAAGTCCTTTTGATACTCGCGATCGCGCCGCAGCCACTCCCAGGCTATGTCGGCAGCTTCTGCTTTCCTCAGATCCTGATATGCGCTTTCTGATCTCCAGTCGGCACCTGACATCACTGTTCCCCGCAAGCTCTGGAATGCGAAGGCAAGGAAACGGCCTGGTTGTGACGATTTGTAGTTGCACGCGCTCAGCCGCTCGACGTTTTCCGCATTTAGGTGATGGAACGATCAACTTTTGCGATCACATGAGCACTAGTCCGCCCCCGATACCGTCGCTCTCCGTTTTGGAGCGTTCGGGCGATCGTGCTCGCCACGACGTGTTTACCGGCCATGCGCTATCAAAACTCTGCACGTGGGAATGCCGGTTGCCGGTGATGGGAACGCCATGGACAATCGGTCGACAGTACTCGCCCAATACTCGGAAGGCCTGTCCGGTAGCATGAGCAGCTGTGCATCAGGCCGCCAGCGTTGCTTCCAAGGCGCAGTCTCGATCTGCCCTTTGTTCAGAACGTTCACCCGCCTACGGGGCGACCCCGATGCTAATCGGTTCGATGGCTCGGGTCGCGTTTTCAGCCGCTGTCGCGATCACCACGGTAGCTCGCTCATTGTACGGTTGCAGCGAACGCGACAAAACGTTCAGCGCGACCTGTCCGTGGGCCAGCTTCGCCCTGAGTTCACGAGCGAGCCCCTCCAGAGCATCGCAGGCTGCGACCACTGCTGAAGCATCGGCGTCGGTCGGCTCGATCTCGGCCAATGCCGGCGCAAGGTGAAGAAGCCATTCCAGCGCTCCGGCGCGCGCTTTTTCCTGCTTGCTCGGCGGAAATAACGCGTCCCAGTGCGACTCCACCATCATTCGCAACATGCCGAGACCGACGGCAAGACCCTCATATCCCTCCGCCCGAAACAAGCCATAGGAGAGCCAGGAGGCAACCAGGATATCCTTTGACCGCTTCGACAGAATATCGAGGGCCAGTATATTGGCCTTGCTCCAGTCGACGGCGGCTGGCCCCTCCAGGTCCATGCGCCGGATCTCGGCTTCGAGCCGTCTAAAGATGGCTGTCCCACGAATATTATGGCCTGCAGGTACAGGCGCTGCGCCGCTGCGTGAACGCGCAGCGATATTATCGCGGGCTGCGATCCAGTAATCGATCATGCTGACAAGGTCGCATTGATGGCACGATCGCTCGCCTCATCGAAACGGCCGACGTCGTGACCGGCCCAGACAATCCGCAAATGGTCGACTGTTTTGCGAGTCACCACTGCCGCTCCTTTAGCCGATGCTGCTGCTGACGTGTTTCAATCAAGGATCATGCCAACAGGCCTGGCCCGATCGTAAACGCGCTTAACGACGATGTGAGGAATCTCACGTCGCACATTCGACATCGGAAGCTCCGCCAGCGCTCCGGGGTGCGCTTCGTCGTTTCGCTTCAGGCGCACCATGTCCACGCTCTTGCCAGAAGGCGCGACGTACGAGGACTGGAGCCGAACTCCTGCGGCATGAAGTGAAACAAGTTCGCACGCAGACGCGCTCTCTTTGAATGCCTTACAAGGCTTCACATTTCACTGGGCCTGATCGAACGCGCCAGCATCGGCCGGCACCTCTATTTTCGAGATCAGTCAACTACCAACACTCGTCATTGATCCAGATGACGCCCACATGTCACCGTCGATAGCGAGCGTCGGCTGGTCAGGCGCACCCGGCCGTTCAGATGCACAAGGGTTCGCATGCAGGTCCGAGCACGTACCGTCTCCACAAATCGCCCTATTCCGTCCGCAAGAGAGTCGTTCGCGGACATGATGCGCGTCCAGATCTGCTGCAGCAGCGAAATATCGTTTCTCATGGAGGCGCACGATGGGCTCTCCGCGGCGATCGCCGGACGCGCAGGTTTCAAGGGACTTTGGGCATCCGGCCTGTCGATCGCATCCTGCCTTGGCTATCGCGACGCAAATGAAGCGTCCTGGAGTCAGCTTGTCGGGGTCGTCGAGCGGATCGTGGACTCGAGCCAGCTGCCGGTTCTGGTCGACGGCGACGGCGGCTTCGGCAACTTCAACAATGCTCGCCTGCTGGCCCGGAAGCTCCGTCAATGCGGCGCTGCCGGCGTCACGCTGGAAGACAGCTGTTTTCCCAAAACCAACTCGCTCATCGGCGATCGACACCCGCTCGCCGACATTAACGAGTTTTCCGGGCGGTTGCGCGCTGTAAAGGACGCGGTCGCGGACGATCTGGTCCTCGTTGCCCGTATCGAATCGTTCATCGCGGGGCATGCAGTCGAGGAAGCAATTTCGCGCGCCCACGCCTATGCAGACGCCGGATCCGACGCGATCCTCATTCACTCCCGCAGAAGCGCCGCCGACGAGATCCTCGCGTTCACGCGAGCGTGGCAGAACAAATTGCCGGTCGTGATCGTGCCAACGAAGTACTATCGAACACCGGTCTCGGTGTACCGCAGAGCGGGCATTTCCACCGTGATCTGGGCCAACCACTCCATGCGAGCCGCGATGGCCGCGATGCGCCAGGTCTGCAGCCGCATCGTCGCGGAGGAGAATACCGCCAGCGTCGAGCCCAATATCGCGACACTCGACGAAGTTTTCGAACTGCTCGGGTATGACGAGCTCGCCCGCGCCGAAGCGAACTACCTTCATCCTCAGCACCATGAGCAATGAGCCCATCCATGCGGGCTCAAGGTCGTTTCGAGCGGCACCACGAGAGCAGCGTCGCACGATGTTGCAGGGCCTGGCGTCCCCGATCAGAACGGATTCCCGGACCCTACGAGGGAAGAAGTTCCGCGCTTCACGACGGCCGCGGTCGGCCAAGCCTAAAAGCCCGCGAGCATCCGACATACTGAAGGGAGATTCCGGATGACTGACGTTGCTCCGAAAAATGCGGTCATACTTGCCGCTGGGTCCGGCTCCCGCCTGCGACCACTCACGGATCTGCGACCGAAGCCACTTGTCGAAGTCAATGGAACACCGATCATCCTAAACGCCTTGCGACGTCTGGAGGCGGTCGGGGTGGAAAGCGTCACGATCGTCGTCGGCTACCGCAAAGACGACATCCAGTACGTTTGCGGGGCCCGGTTTGGCTCTGTCCGAATTGACTACATCGAGTCCTCTCTTTTCGACCAGACCGGCAGCGCGTATTCGCTTTGGCTGGCGCGCGATGTCCTGCTCGGCGGCGATCATTATCTGCTGGAGGGGGACGTCTTTTTCGAGCAAGCCGTCCTCGATCGTTTCGATCAAAGCGAGGCATCCGCGGTCGCGGCCGTCGCGCCATTTGATGCGAGGATGCAGGGCTCGGCAGTTCTGCTCTCCGAAGCTGGCTTTATTTCCGGCTTTCGTCTGAAACAGTCTGGCGCCGACCCTTCGCGCAATCCAGCGCTTTTCAAGACGCTGAATCTGTTTCGCTTCTCGGCGTCCACTCTGCGGGCAACGATCGTTCCGGGCCTGGACGACATTATCAGATCAGGGGCCACCAGGTCCTACACGGAAGAACTTCTCGCATATCTGATCGAACGACGGGGCCTGCAACTCGCGGCAGCGCGATGTGACCATGAGCGCTGGTGGGAGATCGACACGGCTGACGATCTTCGAATAGCGAACGAGCTGTTCGGGGAACAGCATTCGACGCCTCGGCACGACAGCCCTCGAACTTGAATTGACCAGCGAGCGAAGACGATGCTCCGCTATTTGCTTGACCCGGCCAATGCGATAACGGCGTTTGGAGTGATATTGTCGGGCGTAGCCTTGTCTCTTGCGATCGACCGTCGCATAGAACTCGCTGTCGCGATAGCCCTCTGGGCGATGCTCGCAGATCACCTCGACGGGATTGTCGCACGCCGGCTTCGCAATCGTTCGGAAACGGCCGGGAAGATGGGCAAAAATCTGGACGGCTTCTCCGATCTTATTTACGGCGCCGTATTTCCGTCGGTCACGTTGTTGCAGTTGTACGGCGTGAGCCCCCTGTCTGCCGCTCTTGGCACGATGCTGCTTGTCGCAGGCGCGCTCCGTCTAAGCTATTTTGGGGTGTTCGGCCTGTCGGCAGATCGATACTTTTCGGGTCTGCCCCTGTCTTACGACGTTCCACTGCTTGCACTGCTTGTACTGGCCGAGCCGTTCGTGCTGCAGCCGGTCTTCTCATGGCTGCTGCTTGGGACGTTTGCCGCACTCGCCGTGTTGCACGTCTCGCCCATTCCTGTTCCGGCCCCGAGCAGACCGATGTACATCGCAATTCTTCTGTTCAGCGTCGCAGCGTCGGCGGCTCTGTCTATCCGCGCCATGATTTCCATCTAACGGCTCCCCTCGCGCGCCAGGAGGCATCCATGCGAAAGGACGTTATCGACCTGTCACGAGCGGTCCCGCCGATCGTTGCGAACCTGGAAGCGTCACTGGCAAGCAGCATGGACGAACGAATTCACCGCAAGGACGCCGGTGGGCTTCTAAGAACGAACCGGCCACGGGGAACCGAAGAAGATCGGCGAGCCGGCGCCGAATGGATTTCCCGGCGGCTGGCTTTCGTGCCCGACATCGATCGGATGATCGTTACCAACGGCACGCTGAACGTACTCTTCCTGCTGCTAAATCAACTCGTGAGCAAAAGCGGCACGTTACTCACCGAAGAGATGACGTACCCCAACATGCAGGCTCTCTCCCGGATCCTCGGCTTTAATATCAGAGGGATACCGATGGATCCGGGAGGATTGAAGCCGGACGCGTTCGAGGACGCCTGCCGCACGATCAACACGAACAAGGTTCTCTACACGATTCCAACCGTTCAGAATCCGACAGCGACCGTGATGTCAGCCGAACGACGTATCGCGATCGCCACGATCGCGCGACGGTATAACGTCCTGATCATCGAGGATGAAGCACAAGCGCTGATGGTCGAAAATTCGCCCCCGCCAATCGCAACTCTTGCTCCGGAGCTGACATGGTATGTAATGGGGCTGGCCAAGACGGTCGTGATGGGAATGCGAGTGGCGTTTCTGATGGCTCCGCGAGCACAGGATGCCGACGCTTTGATGGAGAAGTACGGCAAGATGTCGATGTGGTTCGTGGCCGCACTACAGGCCGAACTTGCCCAGGCCTTTATCGCGAACGGAACCGCGCACGACGCGACGACCAGGATCCGGCAGATCGCGGCGTCACGGCGGGCGATCGCGGCAGACATCCTGCAAAGGCCTGATCTCGCCAAGGGACCGCTGGGACTGCACGTCTGGGTCCCGACGCGATCGAACGCCAGCGACCTCGCGTCCGAGGCTCTCGCTGCAGGCGTGCTCGTCCGACCAGGTATCCAGTTCGCGGCAGAGCCGGTAGTGACCGAAGCGATGCAGGGACTGCGGATATCATACTGCGAAACGCGTAATGAGGACGACCTGCGACGCGGCCTGACCATCCTGGCCAGGATCATATCTGCCTGAGGAATTCCGGTGATGCCACTTCATCGGTCGAAGACGAGGAAAAGAATACGGCATGACGGAAGCCAGTGAACTGTTTCGCGGCGCGGCGCCCTACTACGCACGACACAGGCTCGGTTATCCCGCGGATCTATTCCGGTCATTGCTTCGCGTCTGCCACCTCGATGACAAGAGTCGCGCGATCGACCTCGGCTCGGGGACCGGGCAGATCGGCATTCCACTGGCCCGTTCGATCGGGGGTGTCGTGTCCGTCGATCCGAACGATGAAATGATCGCGGAGGGACGTCGGAGAGCGGGGGAAGATGGGCTCATGAATATCGAGTTTGTCGTGTCACGGTCCGAAGATCTGCCCGAGCCGGCGTCGACCTTCCGCATCGCAACGATCGCAAGTTCGTTTCATTGGATGGAGCGAGAGATCGTGCTGGCAAAGCTGTGCCGGATGCTCGAGCGGGACGGGTGCGTCGCCGTCATAGACCGGGAGCGGTCCGGTTCCAGACCTGATGGATGGACCATCGCGATGTGGAAAGAGATGCAGGAGTTCTGGGGAGGGAGCTTTCCGGCAGGTCCAGGTACGTTACGGCAGATGGCCGTGTCACACCGCCAGGTGCTCGATGCCTCCGCGTTCACAGAGATCACGGAACTACGTCACTACTACGAACACGAATGGCACATCGATGATCTTCTGGGGTATCTTTATTCGACGTCTGCAGGCGCTCCCGGCACCCTCGGACATCGTCGTGAGGAATTTACAAAGCGTATGCGCAGGTCGTTGCTGTCTTGTTCGCCGTCAGGCTCGTTCTTAGAACAAGGGTATATCACGACCTTGCTCGGATACAGACCCTGATCGCAGGCGGGACTTATTCCCAGCTGGCGCTTCAACTGAAAACAACCGGGACGCTGACGGGACCGCGCCTGAAGACCTCAGTCGCGCTCAGAACGTCCGCGTCCACTTTGCACGCACGTAGCCGTTGGGCGGCCGCTTCAAGCCGATATTCTCCCTGAGCGTCGGACCGGAATAGCCGGACCTGATTCTTCCCCGTCTGCGCAATTCGGGAACGACAAGCTCGACAAAGTCCCTGAGTCCGCCAGGAACGGTCGCGGGCATCACGTTGAAGCCATCGGCCGCATCCTGATCCAGGAACTCTATCATGACGTCTGCAATTTCGTCCGGCGTTCCCAACACCATCAGGTGGCCTTTGCCGTCGGATATGAAGCTGATCAGCTGTCGCCAGGTCATATTCCGCCTTGCCGCGACCTCGAGGAGCAACTCCTGTCGACTTTGGACCAGATTTGTCCGCGGCAAAACATCTGGCACTCTGGCATCGAGATCTATCGTACGCAGGTCCATGACCGAACCCAGGACGCGGTGGGCCAGCCCCATCCGGGCATCGATGTGCGTATATTCCTGCAATCGTCTGAGGATTTCTGCGGCATCCTGCGTTGTCTTTCCGACGATCGGGAGAAGTCCCGGCATGATCAACACCTCATCATCGTCCCGGCCGAGCGCACGAGCCTTCTCTCGGAGCGTCGCGTAGAATTCCTTTCCTCCTTCCAGCAATGGCTGCGCGGTAAATACGACCTCGGCGAACTCTGCCGCAAACGATATTCCGGCGTCTGACGCGCCGGCCTGGACCAGCACGGGATAACCTTGCGGCGGCCTTGCGACGTTCAATGGTCCCCTGACCGAGAGAAATGGGCCGCGGTGATTCAACTGGTGCAGCCTGGTCGTATCGACGTAAATGCCGGTTTTCTTGTCGCGAACGAAAGCGTCGTCCTCCCACGTATCCCAAAGCCCCTTGACCACCTCGACGAACTCTCTTGCGCGCGCGTAGCGGGTTTCATGATCCGGAAGGTCCTCCTGGCCGAAATTGCCCGCCTCGAACTCGTGGCCCGAGGTAACGATGTTCCAGGCGGCGCGTCCCGCCGACAGGTGGTCGAGCGAGGCGAGCATGCGCGCAAGATGATAAGGCTGTTGGTACGTGGTTGTCGCAGTCGCGACGAGACCGATATTGCGGGTTCTTGACGAGAGTGACGACAGCAACGTGATCGGCTCGAAACTGTCGTTCCGGCCGGCACGGGCTATCGCCGCCTGATCCGGCTCCATTACGCTCGGCGTATCGGCGAGGAATATGAAGTGAAACGCGGCATCTTCCGCGATCCGGGCCAGATGTGCGTAGTGGTCGATGTCGACCCCGCCATTTGCAGGCACGTCCGGGTCGCGCCATGCGCCCTCGTGATATCCCGCCTGATTCAGAAACAGCCCCAGCTTCATTTCGCTGTTGCGCGGCATGCTCGTCTCCACTTTGAGGCAGACACCGTCGGCGGCGCCTGTCCGCTTTCATTCGAACCGCAGGCCGGCGCCGGCCGCGGTCATCCGGATTCACTTTCGAGTCCGGACGTGGCCCCGGACCGATCGTGAAAATTGAAGGCAAATAGGGAAATCGCCACCCGCCAAAACTGGCAGGCGTGACCGTTCGCTCGGGCGAAGCCAACAGCACTCTCCTGGCCATTGCTCTCTGGCGGCTGCGGACTTCTGACCAGGCGATCTGAGACCGCGTGCCCTCCGCCCCGAACAGCGAAGCCAGCGATTGCGGTCCCGAAAAGCCGCGGCGAACCGAACGAGCGTCGCGGTAAGTAAAAGTGGCATTCAGTCCGGCTGCCGGAAGATTCGGCCGGCGGTCAACTGCCGGCATTGAGCGATTGATGCGGCTCGCAAGGCTTGGCAAGTCTCGATGGATCCAGGCGGATCAAGGAAGCTCCGCACGCCTTCAACACTCAGCTCCCAGAAACGCGATCCCCCGTGTAACCTGCAGGATGAGCCTGTGTGGGCCCGATTTCGGTCGCAGCCGCCGGGGTCGCGGGGAGCTGATCTGGCATTTTTCAGGGGACGGGGCTGGGATCATCAGCAGCGAACCTCTCCCCACGGCCGCGCTTTTCGGAAAACGCGTGATGTCGACATGGAGAATTTCGGTACAGAACTTCACTCCGGTCGGCACACCGCCCCCGGCTGACCACGGGGGCAACGTGTGAACGGCGAGGGGCAAAGGTGCGGGGGCAGTCATGCTTGTAGCAAGTGGGATATTCAGCGGTGCGGCGCCGTACTACGCGCGGCACGCCGTCCCCTACCCGGAGGATGTTTTCAGATCACTGGTCCGGCTTTGCCGGCTCACGACCAGCAGCCGCGTGCTCGATCTTGGTGCCGGCACTGGACAGATTGGCCTTCCCCTGGCGCAATCCGTAGCGCACGTGTTTTCCGTCGATCCCAGCAGCGAGATGGTCGAGGAAGGCAAGCGAATGGCGGCGACGCTCGGAGTCAGCAATCTGGACTTCGTCGTATCGACGTCCGAAAATCTGCAACTGCCGGCCTCGACGTTCGACCTGACAACCGTCGCTCTCGCATTCCACTGGATGGATCGGGCTGCGGTACTGACCAAGCTGTCGCGAATCCTCAAACCCGATGGATGCGTCGCGATCGTCGATCGCGTGCGAGAGCATTCCGAACCATCAGAATGGTACGACGCGATGGTGAAGGACATTACGGACTTCTGGGGCGGAAGCCTGCCCGCGGGCCCTGGAGGCGTGCGGCCGTTGCTGAAGCAATCTCACCGGGAAGTCCTTGCCGCTTCCGACTTCAATGAAATCACCGAACTTCGGCACTACTACCGATATCACTGGACTATCGATGACCTTCTTGGCTGGCTCTCCTCCACGGCGATGGGTGCGCCAGGTACGCTGGGGCCGCGTCGGGAAGGTTTTTTGACGCGCATTCGTCAGTTGCTGCTGTCGTACTCGCCGGCGGGCTCTTTTATGGACCGGGGCCACATCACGACGTTGATCGGTTACCGAGGCAAAGGGACAGGTCTTTGAACTGCGGCGGTCGCTTCAACCAGCGTGGCGTAAGGCTCGAGATGCGCTTCCGCGCGGGTAAGCGAGATTGTCTGGAGCTTCAATCGGCATCAGCGCCAGCATCGATATCACGCCGTTCCAACGCCCGTCCTGACCAGTTGCAAATCATCATGGCGACGCTGGCAGTCGGCATTGACGCGATCCTGCCGGCCCGGTCGCCTAGCCGGAAACAAAAGCGGATTCGCGATGAAATCTAGCTGCTCGCTGGCGGAGTTTTGGTCCAGAGCAGCCCTTCACTCCAGATGTGTTCGACCCGTCCCCACTCACAGGCAGCCGCGACGTCGGGAAAGAAGCCACATCCCCGATGATTGGCACTCGTATTGCAGAGCAGTGGAAGGCCGGTAAGCCGTTCATACGCGACGAGAAGCCGGGCGACGTCGTGCCTGGAGTCTCGCGGCACCGTCTGCAATCGAGCTGACCCGTCGAGATGCACGACGGCAGGGATTCTGTTCCGCTGTTCATCCCGCGTATGGTGCTCGAAAAGCATGTAGCGGTCCGGCATTCCGGGGCTGAAGAATTCCGGCGCCCGATCTTCGAGGCAGATCGGTGCCACAGGCCGGAAGTGTTCCCGATGCTTGATGCCATTGAGATGATCCTTCATGCCCGCGGAGGTCGCGGCAGCAAAGATACTTCTTCCCCCCAGCGCCCTCGGTCCAAGCTCCGCACGGCCGGTGAGGAAGACCACCGGGTGATTGTCTGCCAGGACCATCGCAAGTTCATGCATGCTGCACGGCGAGGCCTCCCATCCAGGCGGCGTATCGCCGTGCTGCAGATCCGGGCCGCTATAGACGGACCACTCAATCGGGATGAACCCCTTGTCCGCTGCCCATGCGGAACAGGCACTGCCGATTGCAGAGCCGCTGTCGTTCGGAAACGGCGGCACCCAGACAGTATCGAGCAGCGCTGACCCGCGGAGCGCCGTGTTCCATTTGATGTTAAGGCCGCAGCCGCCGGCGATACACAGATTCCGTGTTCCTGCCAGATACGAATGTCGCTGCAGGGCAGCGTCCATCTCCCGCACCAGCATACGCTCGAGGAAAACATGAAAGGATGCGAGCACGTCTTCAGGCGAGCGATCCTTCAGCCTTGCCATGGATGCTTCGAAAAAATCATGCAAACCTGCAAGCGCGTGGTCGATGCTCTTGACGTCGCCGGGGTAGTTGCGGCCGAGCTTCCCGTCCATCGCAAGACGCTCCTCGTAGAGCTCCTGGAATACCGCGACGACAGCTTCATCGACGGACCCGAGTGCGATGTAGGCCATGACCTTGCCGGCGATGCTCCGGTCCCCTCCTCCGGAGCGGTTCGGCCTCTTGTACGGACCAAACTTGTGGCCCGCCACCACATAGGCATGACCGATCACCGGAAACAGGGATTCAATAAAGCGGGCCTGTCCGCGCTCCACATGATAAAGCCGTGGAGGTATCCCGCCGTCCCACAGAAGGCAGAGCGCGGCTTGTTCCGCCTTCGCAAAGGGGCTCGTGCAGTATGCTGAGGCCAGATGCCCCGTTACGTGTGGATAGCTCCTGTAAGGCAGGGCTTTGCCCCCGAGCATCAGGCCTGAGCCATCGTACCCAGCGAGCAAACCGCTGGCGTGCGGCTCGAGATAGGGCGCCCCTTTGAGAGTTACAGGCTTGCCACGACTGACGACGTCGAAGCGCGTCTCAATGTCTCCTGGCCAACCGTCGATCACGAATTCATCGACATCCTTCGGACCAAGACCCTGCCCGGCCAGAGCGACGACGATGTCATCCAGATCGACAATATGCTGATAGCGAGGATTGTTGTTCCGCTTTTCCTGTTCGATACAAAAGACAAGGCGCCCGTCCTCTATGAGGGCGATCGCTCCGTCATGGGTCAACTTGATGCCGCAGATGCGCATCGTATCTCCATCCTGTTGCTGCACTCATCGTGGAAACTCGAAATCGACGATCAGGCAGGTCCCGTTTGTTGGCGCGGCCATGCACCGCATGCTGGCGCCTGTCCCTGGTTGAGCACGGTTCGATCGCTGCGGATCATTTCACGTCCTTTCCGGTGGCAATTCACGTCCGATCTCATGAGCTGCTCGCGAAGCTGCGGAGGCATCGTTCTTCAAACGGGGTCGGCCCCTTGGAGCGGGGATGCAGTATGCAGGCCATCTGCGGGCCAGCAGAATTGCCACCAGTTACATGGCTCCCCGCTGCCGCGCCGAGATATCTTGGCGGACTTCAGACATGAGGAAGGTCGATTTCGAACAGCAGTGGGCGAGGTCTGACGGCTATTCCGACGCTCCGCTGTCGAGTGCTGTTGGTCAAAGCCATCATCGCCGACGGTGCACGCCCAGTGCGTCACGAACAATCTTGAGCAAATCCGTTCCGCGAAGCGGCCCATCGAGCGATCGGAGACCTCCCCTGCTTGAGTTTTTGTGCGTCGAGGAATTGCGACCCGAATATGGAGGCAAGAGCCGCGGCTCGGCCAGAATCAGATCCTGCCACCTTCTTCTATGGTCCAAGAGCTCGCAAGGCGGCCCGTGTGCACCGGCTTGCCTGCGCCTCGCGGACTGCTCTCAAGCGAGGGCTTCCACTTCTTTCGTCTTTGCTCGCGGCGGGGCTCGACAGACAAGCGGCGAGCTTCGCCACGATTAATGACGGAGTGGCGCTAGAACCGGTGTGTCGGCTCCACGAGGGACCAAACGCACCCTCGCATACTCCCTAAATATCAACCGGTGAATACCAGACGACATGCAGGCTTTCAGCGAAAGCCTGTTTGCCGAACTCAAGATCGCACTCAGGTCCGGACGTCGAAAAGCTCGCATCAGCACGGGTGCCCGCGGTCAGTTATCATGAGCGCTCCGAGCCATCGCATCTTCCAGAGTTCGCATCTAATTAGTCGATTATAGTCATCCATTTGTATCGCTCCGGATGCGATGGATCCCGCGCCAGGGATCCATCCTGTTCGGGGGTATTATGCGAGTTGAGATCAAAAGCCGTGCCGGGGGCACATGTGTTGGGCACGGGTATCGCAGCGAGCCGCTGTACGTGGCCGCAGACGATGTCCTGCTTCGGGCAATCACAAGACAGGGCGGGCTTGTCGTAGCGCTGTCGACAGCGGCATGGATTGCCGGCACCGTGTTGCCGGCACACGCAGCCGGTGTTCAGGACACAAGAAACACTCCTCGGGATGAGGCCGGGACAGGAAGTCTTCAGCAGAAACGGGCGTCAGTTCCAGCAGCAGACCAACGCCAGAAGAAGGTAAAGGCACGGCACGCAGACATCGCGGCGCGATCGCAGACACCCGTCAAAAAGCGGGAGGCAAACGAAGCTGCCGCTTACATGATTCAAAAAAAGCCTAACCCGTTCGCAAAATTCGAAAACCTTCGCGAAAAGGGACTGGTCGTCAGCATACCCGGTCCGGCCGATACGGTCGTCCAGGATGCGGGAGGCGTGAGATCTGCGCTGGCTGAAGTCGGTATCGGGTATCTCTTGTGGTCACAGGTCACCTACACAAACAATCTGCTGCCAAATGCAGCCAAGAGCACCATCGCCAACCAGCTCTACAATGGACAAAACCCGACGTTCAACACCGTCAACTACATGTGGGTGACCTACGATCTCAGCCGATATGGCATTCCGGATGGACAGATCGTCGTCGGTGCCGAGGAGCAATCCTGGACGTGGCAACCCGGCGGGCCGGATCGACTGGGCATCAATACGATGTCCTACTATCAGACTTTCTGGGACCGAAAGCTCGAACTCAAGGTCGGCTACCTCAGGAATTCACACGAATTCGCCGGCACCGTGGTCGGCGGGAATGCCGGCTCGAATGTTTTCGGTCCATCGTCGAGCATACTCTTCCAGGGGGGTCTGAGCGCGGCTCCGGCGCCGACCCCGGCTCTCAACCTGAAGTACAATTTCGATGATCACCTGTACACGAAGGTGTCTTTCCAGCGTGCCGACAGTCCCGACGGCCTGTTCACCCAGATCACCGAAAACCCCACGGGCCTGAACTGGAGCACGATGCATGCCGGCGTTCTCTACCTCGATGAGACCGGCTATCTGAACAAGGCCGCTCCGGGGTCGCCGCAGACCTGGCTGAGGGCGGGTGCTGGTTACAACACCAGCAGCTACAAAAGTCTGGCGCTTCCAAATCAGCAGAGAACCAATCCGAACACCTTCTATTACATCGCCGCGGACAGGCAGTTTTGGCAGACCAATGTCCAGGACTCGCCATCACGTGGGATCTACGGCGGATTCTCGGTCATGGGAGCCCCGCCCGATCTGAATACGGTCAGCCAGTACTACGAGCTCCGCTTTTATGTAAACGGACCTTTCGATTGGCGGCCGACCGACCAGGTTTCCATCGTCGCGACCGATACGGTGTGGAGCAACCTGGCCGTGGACGCGGCGCTGGCGAAAGGCAAGCTCGTTCATTGGGACAGCAAGGCGATCGCGGCCACCTACACCGCACATCTTGCGCCGGGAATTTATACAAGCGTAGGACTGACATACATAAACAATCCAACCAGCATTACCTACACCCCGCAGATCGGACATGCCCTGAATTTCTCCGTGTCTACGAACATCTTCTTCTAGGCAACTGCCGCTAAGACGGGGCGCGGCCAATCAAGAGGATCGCGCGGCAGCGCCCCGTTCAAGGATGCGCTGCCGACTCCATGTGGTGAGTGCGGGAATACGAAGGACAGCGGCGATGCCGGAACGGAATCGAGGAGCTCAGGTGACAATGAGCTGCAATGCAACGTCGCTTATCGCGGTTTCCGACGTGTCGGTCGGAGCGGGTCTGAAAACGCAGCGCCTCCCGCAACATGGTGATCGCTGCTGATGCGCGTGGCCTTCCCTCGTTACCCGAGCTATCGCGGTCTATCGAGTCAATTGCGCCCGATACGTTCGGAGCACAGGCAAGATGAAGCTGCAATCCGCTTGGGGCGTTTGCCGGCGAGGATTATGGAGACGCTTCGATCCAGGCGATGGCTCGCGTAATTGCAGCTATTCCGCGGATTGCAACCAAGCGTTCTACCTAACCCGATAAACCGCCGAGGATGCCTCCCGGAGCGATTTAGTATGCGAGGCAATTGCCGACCAATCGGTGGTGGTAAGCGCCCATAGTGTTTCACTACCATCGGCGTATCTTGAATTGCGTAGCTCGCCTGCTCGTGCGAGCCTTCAGGAAGCCGTAGTTTGCCTCGTCGAAAGCCGGGACGATGCCGTTAGCTTTACACCGCGCTTCGTAATCATGACGCCGCGATCCAAGCCGCTTCGCCCAGCCGAAACCACCGCGACCGCCGCCAGTCGGAAGCTTCTCTTGCACAATGGAGGATCCACCGGACCCATGACCGAGGTTGCCGACAACGCCCGCTGCCTGCTCTCTCAGGTGGCGATCTGCCCGATCAGGTCACCAGGGCACAAACTCCAGCAAAGTTACGACTTGGCCTATGCAAGGCTGTCCGCACCGCATGATCCTGTCCGCGAAACCCGTGCACATTTGTTCGGTAAGTTGCCGGTGACGGAAATGATCGAGCGGGGCAAGAGCAGCCGACCAGTTTCCAGTCGGCATCAATCGCGGTCCACGTCCAGATGTCGCCAGCATCAGCCGGTGCTGGCTTGACGAACTTCGTCCTTGGCGGAAGTGCCTGTGAATTAAAACGGGGACGCTACCGGGCTTCAAACCCGGATCGCTGTGGCAAGGGCGCCACTTGGGCGGCTCATTTCGTTGACGTTTTTCCGGTAGTGTCTCAGTTTGAATTTGAGGCGGCAAAGCTAGCCTTAGCCTCGGCCAAACATGCGTCCAGTAGAGCTTTTATGTGGGCAACTTGATTTTCGAGGGCCTGATATGAAGTTTCTTCGGACCTTATTTTAATTCGCCCATCCATATCGCTGCCAAACGTCCGAGCGCGATGTAGGCGCTCGGCGGGATAGGAAGGCCGTCCTTCAGGACGCCCCGACCAGAGCTAAAAACCAGCTCAATCTTTCTCGGCGCCTCATTAGCCTCTGACTGGTGGTCGAATGGCATTTGACGTGTCTCTCCCTCGCGAGGCTGAAACGCTAGGCAATCCAAGTGCGATGCCGCTTTTCTGCGTCCACGGAAAAGGAAAGCTTTGTTGGCTCGCATTCAGCGACTTCGCCGTGGACGAATTTCAGGCAGAAATCGAGCTTGTCTAGTAACTCTTCGGCGGCCGCAACTACATCGGACATGCCGGAAAGCGAGCGATGGTGATAGACCGCATTCCGTGCTTCACGGACCTTGTCAAATTTGGCGGTAAAATCAGCGACGCTAAGCGGGTGAAACTTGGGCGAGAATATAGTCCAGTGCTCCTCGATAAGCTGGCGGATATGGCCAAGATTGCAATCGTGCATGAACTCATAGCCATTCATCATCGCGGCGACCGGCCCATTAGGAAACTGCTTCCCTTCCATATCTTGGATGATCGTACCGATTCTAAAGGCGGCATGGCGGGCCAGCGGAACGCCCCCGATCTGAGAAATGTTTTTGGCCTTGCCGCCCTTTTTCAACTCCTCGTAAATGGCTCGCCACCAGCGCGCGTGCTTGTAGTGCTGCTCTAAAGTTACCGCCACAGTTGAGCGAAGAGCATTTTCGAAAGAATGGAAAACCGGGAAAAGCTGAGCATGCTCAGCCACTTTTCGATTGTAGACTGAGAAAATGGCGGGCCGCCAATCGTTGGGGCGGTATTTGAGGATTTGACCCTTGGTTCCCTCCTTGACTTCGATTAGGGAGGCCTCAACTAGGAAAGGACTTACAAGGGTCAAATCGGACTGGAAAACCTCAACCTGGCTCGGGGTTGGGGAAAATGGCAGATAGTCGGTAAAGAATTTTGTTAAAAATTCGTAAGAGATATCTGGCATTTAGGGTACGACCGAGTATTTTTTAAGGAACTTGACAGGCGGCTGCTAGTTAGCGATAAACCTGACCACTCCGGGAGTGATGGCGCGTTGCGACATTTGCCTTTGGGCCGCTACCTGAGTCTAAACATCTTTGAAAGAGGCTCCCGAAAAGGGGGCCTCTTTCGCCTTTTAGGCCCGCATAAACTCCTCCCTCAAGCCCCATCCTGACTTCTCGCGCCGCTGTTGAAAATTCGCGAAGACGCCGTGACCCTGATTGACAAGGGGACGGCACCGGCCCGCGCGGTCCCTATCAGAAGCGGGAACCGGAAGAAATTTCAAACTGGGACAATACCGTTTTTCTCCCGCCATGTCGATATATTTCCATTATCAGAAATATGAATTGATAAGAATCAATCATACTTGAATTCGGCATGATGCATTATTATTATCTATTCGGCGCCTTGATTAGGATAGTAAATCATGTCGTATTCGAGCGAAGAGCTTGTCCGGACAGTTCGGGCCAAACGCACGCAAGAACACATGAGCCAGCGCGCTCTGGCCGTCCGATCGGGTTTGACCCAGGCGCATATCTCCCAGATTGAGACCGGCCGCCTCGAACCAGGCCTCTCGAGCTTCATCCAGATGGTTCGGGCACTCGACCTCGAAATCGTGCTCGTACCGAAGAAGCTGCTCCCGGCGGTAGAGGGCATACTGCGCTCGAACGCGAACGATTTCTCCCTTGAGGAGGGACTGTCGGACCTCTTCGCGAAGGCCGAACGCCTCGTTGCTAGGCAGAAGAAGCGCCACGGTAGCTCCGTGCCACTCGACCGCATTGCTGAATACTTTCGTTTCTTGAAGCAGGTCCATCTTTCAAAGAAGGACCTCGCCCTCATCAGCGACGTCGTCGACACATTGCGAAGCTATCACTCCGAACCGATACCCAAGCCTGTGTTGGAAAATTCCGCAGGAGTATTGCAGGACCTGCGCAACCGGATCGCACACAAGGTAGAGGCCCCCCGCCCTGCCTACGCTCTCGACGACGAGGATGACGATGCCTGACGTATCGGTCCTGGACGTACGCCTATACGACATCCCCGTCGCAACACTCACGCTCGTGCAGGGCGACCGGTCGTTGCTCGCGTTCAATCAGAACTACATCGACGACCCCGCCCGTCCAACTTTAAGTCTGTCCTTCAAGGATTCATTTGGAAACCTGCTCACCTCATTCAAACCTTATCAGCAAGTCCTTCCACCCTTCTTCTCCAATCTTTTGCCGGAAGGCTCGCTGCGTCGCTACCTCGCTGAGCGTGCGGGGGTGAAGGAAAAGCGCGAGTTCTTTCTCCTATGGATGCTGGGCCGTGACCTTCCGGGTGCCCTGTCGGTCCATCCAGCGGAGGGGGAGGCATTGCCTCCCCAAGTCGAGGATGATCTCACGCCGGACGAACGGCAGAACATGCTGCGCTTCTCACTCGCGGGCGTGCAGCTGAAATTCTCCGCGCTCAAGAATGATTCGAAGAACGGCGGACTAACCATTCCAGTCGAGGGCGTCGGCGGTTCGTGGATCGTCAAACTGCCGTCCCATCAGCACCCGGGCGTGCCCGAGAACGAATACTCGATGATGAGCTTGGCGAAGGACATGGGTATGGAAGTGCCCGAGCTCCAACTTATCGATGTCGGGGCGATCAAGGGACTTCCGGACGGTATCGGTGAGCTGAAAGGACGGGCGCTCGCGATCAAGCGGTTCGACCGCACTGCCGACGGGCCGGTCCACATGGAGGACTTTGCGCAGGTATTCGGCGTGTTCCCGGACGAAAAGTACGACAAGGCTAACTATCGGAGCATCGCGCGTGTCCTGGGCATCGAGACCGGCGAGGCCGGCATCGCCGAGTTTGTCCGACGCCTCGTGTTCAGCACGTTGATCGGCAACGCCGACATGCATTTGAAGAATTGGTCGCTGATCTATCCCGACCGCCGGATGCCGGTTCTGTCGCCCGCCTACGATCTGCTGTCGACCATACCGTACATCGCCGAGGACAAGATGGCGTTGAATTATTCGCGCACGAAGAAGATGGCGGAATTCTCCGTAGACGAGCTGAAACATCTGGCGGCGAAGGCAAAGATCTCGGAGAAGCTCGCCATCGATACAGCTGCGGAAACCGTCCAACGCTTCAAGAAGATGTGGGCCGAGCGCAAGGCAGATCTCCCCTTGGAGAAGAAAGTCGTCGAAGTCGTCGACGCGCACGCCGCTTCGATCCCGATTTACAACGAGCTTTGAGTCGTGGCCTACGATTTCGGAAACCTTTCGCCGGCGGACTTCGAGGATCTGGTTCGGGATCTCGTTGGACGGGAATTCGGCGTTAGATTCGAGGCCTTCGCGGCCGGTCCCGACGGAGGCATGGATGGACGCCATGCGCGAGGCGGCGCTGCCACGATCCTACAGGCGAAGCACTACGGAAGATCCTCCTACGCTTCGCTCAAGTCGCAGATGAAGCGTGAGCGAAGCGCCATCGAAGGCTTGGCTTCCGGCCGCTACATTCTGGCGACATCATGCCCCCTCACGCCGAAGAACAAATCCGAACTCACGGAGGCGATAGGCCCATCGCTGTCGGGCGAGGGCGACATTCTGGGGCCGGGTGATCTGAACGCCCTGCTCCGCAAATATCCCGACATCGTTAAGTCTCACATCAAGCTCTGGCTGTCCGACGCCGCCGTGCTCGACCGGGTCGTCCGGTCGGCGGCCCATGCCTACAACAGGATCACAAAGGAGGAGATCGAATCCAAGGTCCGGATCTATGCTTCGAATCCGAGTTTCGACGGAGCGCGCGACACGCTGGAAGCGAACCATGTGGTCATCATATCCGGGCCCCCCGGCGTCGGCAAAACCACCCTGGCGGAAATGCTATGCTATGCGTACCTGGCCGAGGGCTGGGAACTCATCGCCATCAGGAGCCTCGAAGACGGATTGGCCGCAATCGAAGACAAGGGAAAGCAGATATTTCTCTTCGACGACTTCCTGGGCAAGGTGGCGTTGGATCGTCATGCGCTGGCCCATAAGGACTCCGAACTCGCCAGATTCATCAAGCGGGTCCGTAAGTCGCCGAACGCCCGGTTCATCCTCACGACGAGGGCATACATACTCGCAGAGGCACGCCAGGTCTCAGAATATCTCGCGGACCGGCGCCTGGACGTAAGCCGGTACGTCCTCGACGTGGGCGCGTACACGCGGCGCATCAAAGCGCGCATCATCTACAACCATCTTCTGGCCGCGGAAACGCCCGCAGGTCACATTGCGGCACTCGTCGCAGGCGACATCGCAAAGATCGTCGACCACAAGAACTACAATCCTCGCATCGTAGAATGGATGACCGACACCAGCCGCATCGAAGAGATCGCAGCCGAGGACTATCCGGTCTCTTTCCTGCACGCCCTCGATCATCCAGGTCAATTGTGGGACATCGCCTTCCGCAGTCACATCTCGAAGACCCGGCAGCATCTGCTCATCGCACTCTTCTTCGGCTCGCAATACGGCGTCAGCATCGATGAGCTGCGGGAGTCCTACGACGGAATGCATCCGATACTCTGCGCCAAGTACGGCGAGAGCCACGGACCAAAGGATTTTGAAGAATCCCTGCGGGTGCTCGAGGGGGACTTCGTCACGATACGAGGCACGCAGGTCGGTTTCGTGAATCCTTCCCTGCGGGACTATCTGACAGGATATCTCGAGGACGAGACCCTCCTGCTCGAGATTGCCCGCGGCGCGCGTCAGACCGACTGGGCGGAGGCCGTCTGGAGATTCGGCGCGCGTCTAAGTCGGTCGGAGACTTTCCAAAGGAAGCTCGGCGTTTGGTTCGTCGACGCGGCGGAACGATTCGCTGCGGAACCGACATGGACGGTCGTTCCTGGACATTACGGCCCCACGCGCCATCCTCGGGGGCTGTCGAATACCGATCGCATCCGGTTACTGATCGATTGGTGGTTGGCAACTGAAAATACCCGCTTCTCGGACATCGCGCTCGTCCTGGCGCGTTCGCCAGTCGACGGCTTGGACTCATGGCGCGACGGCGGTGAGGCAATCGAACTGATCGCGAAGCTGAGAGACGGAGACTATTTCGGTGACGTTCCGGGCGCCATCGAAATGGCCGACTATCTCGAGACGGCAGCCATCTCGATGCTCGAATCGCCCATTACCCCTGACGAATTGGAGAAGATATCCGATGCCGTCGACGAATGGCGGCACCTTCTTACCGACCGCCTCTTCTGCGCGCATGATGATGCGATAAGAAACGAGATCGAGAACGTTGGATCGGTCGTCGAGGAGATGGATTCGGAATCGACCCTCAACGAACATATTGATACGATCCGCAAGCTCTCGGAGCGCGTCAATATGTCCTCCCAAGTGGTATCGATCGCCTTGAAGAAGGTCGAGGAGCGCATTGTCAAGCTCGGGGAAGAAACCGATGTCTCAAGTTCACCGTCGTTTGGTGGCAGCAAGCCACAGGAAGGCGACGTATTCGACGACAAGGCACTGAGAAGCCTTTTTCTTCCGCTGCTACACAGGTAGCGAACGCTTCTTGCTGACTCGGCTCTCCTTTGATCCCGAATATCCTACTTTGGCCGCTTTCATCATCGGCTTCCGGCACGCGGTAGACTTGAATCGAATGCCGGCTGATGCCGCTTGTGGCGTGTAGCAGGCCTGAGATGGCCCTCTGACGAACCGCTTTTAAGCCGGAAAACCAACGTGACGACCTCGCGCCAAAAGTGGTAATTTCTCGTAGCGCAGCGCCGCTCAATGCGACTGCTCGATCACGTCGTGGTCAAAACGAGCTGGAGACTTGCGAGCGGCCAGGAGCATACCGGAGAGTGACTTACATCGGTACGGTGCCCATTATTCGTGCCAGGCGAGCAAGACCTTCCTCTAACGATTGACGCGAAACATCGGCAAGAGAGACTCGGATTCCGTCCAAACGGTTCGGCTTTTCGACGGAGAATTCAGAGCCACTTCGCACCAGTATGCCCTCAATTCGGGCGCGCTCGACCAGTTCATCCCCTGAAAGGACATCGCTCTTCAACCAGACATGCAGTGCGCCAACGCAGGACGGAGAGATGCCGGGCATCAACTTCGCCGCGAGATCCCGTCGCCATGTCGCTTCGAGGCGTATCGCTTGGAGCAGATCGTCGGCTGCGCCCTCCAGAATGGCGCGGGTCGCGATAGCCGCAGAAGGAACGGAGGCGTACCACATCGCCATCGCGCCGAATCGCGACATGACCTGCTCGATGGCGGCCCTGTCGGGTGCGACGACATACGCGATCCGCGTACCGACGAAGAAGCACTTCGACAATCCCATCACGGTCCATGAAATATCGGGCGCAATATCGGAAAAGCCCGGTGGGAAATCCTCGCGAACGAGGCCCTGCGGATCGTCCTCGAGGATCACGACGTCATGCCGGCGCGCGATTTCCGCGATCTGTGCGCGCCTGCCCGCTGGAATTGTGCACGCGGTCGGATTCTGGGCATTCGGCACACAATAGAGGAGCCTCGGCCGGTGAACATGGCAGGCCTTGTCGAACGCTTCGGGAATCAGCCCGTGGACGTCCAGCGGGATCGGGACAAGGCCAATTCCGAGGATCTGCGCCGCGTCGCGTACCTGGGAGTAGGTAGAGGCCTCGACCGCAATCGAGTTGCCCCGACCGACCAGGGTCTCGAGAAGGATCAGCAATACATTCCAAGTGCCGTTCGCCAGAAATAGCCTGTCGATCGGAATGCGCCCCCTGTTGCCCCGTGCGAGGAATTTTTGCGCCGCAATCAGATCGTCCGTGCTGCCGAGACGTCGATGTTGACGCATTTCGTCCGCACCGTCCCATCGGCTTGCCAGCGACAGCAGCGTTCTTCTCAGGTATTCATCCGCTCCTGGTACTTTGGGAGAGGTAATTCGCCGAAGATCAATCATAATTCATGTTTCTCACGCTTGAATTGCGACCGCGACGATGACCCGCGGTATTGACGAATGAGGCGCAAACAGTGCCGGAGTCACCCGGCAGGCGGTCAGCCCTTTAGGAGCGGACCACGTAGCTCGAAGCAGCAATGAACACGCTATCTGCCGACCGTTTCAGCCGAGGTCAGCCATCCCGGTCCTCCGCTGCTGGCAACGGCTCAAGATCCTTGAAGGCCCGCAGTTCGTCCGTCACGGCTGTCAGTTGCCGGTTGATATCCGCCAGCGCGCTGGCCGTTGCGCGTGCGCCCGTTTCGCCGACAAAGAAAAAGTGCCCTCCCTCGACGGTACGGTTCATGACCGTCGGCCATTGCCCGGCCAGGGCACGCAGCCGCCCCCAGCTCTCCGGCGGCAGCCGCGTGAGATCAGTTCCTGCGAGATGGTTGCGCAGCAGCCCCATTAGACCAATCGCGCTCCATATCGCAGCATCCGCCAAAGCGTGCTCAGCGTCGGAGGATGCCGTCGGCGAAATCGTCGCGCACAACGGTGCCTGTTCGAAGGTGAAGGCCTGCGAGTCTGCCAGGGCGGCTTCAAGGCTGGTGAACCGGCCATCCACATCGAGGCGATCGATCTCGCCGCGAAGCATGAGCGGGCCCTCGCCGTGATAGTGGATGCCTTGTGTTTCCAAACTGATGACCGTGCGGCCGGCCAGCCGGTTCACCTCTTCCAGGCCCGCAATCGTGCTGCAGTGGTAGAGGCTGGAATCCCACAGACCATCTGCCGTGACCGGCTCGCCTTCCGCGAGGCGTGGCGAGAGGCCCGGCCAGGGCGGACGCGCGCAAAGCGACACAAAGCCGATCATAAGGACCCCGCGCTCCTTCAGGGCACGGTTGAGGCGCAACACGCCCTTGCCGGCCATGCTCCAGCCGGCCACCAGCACGGGCCGCCTGCCGACCATGTTCGCCGTGACGTCCGCCACCCCCGCCGCCCACCTCGACAGCGTCATGAAGGGATCGGGCTTGGAAAACACCGGATGACTGCTCGGATAGGAGATGGCGAGCAGCGCCAATCCAAAGGCCTGAAGATGGTAGTCCAGAAAATCTTCGCGCCGCGCTTCGGGATGACCATAGGCCACGCGCGCCAGGTGGGCTCCTCCTGGCAGGAACAGCACGACGGGCGCACCGGGTTCGAGACGAGCGTGCACCAGAAACTCGCCCGCGGCATTCGCGACGAGCTCCTCCCGGTCGAAGGGCCGCGACCGCCCCCGGGCGTTTTGTTCAGGGCCGGACAGGATCATGAATCCGTCCCCAAGGGTGCAGCAGAGCACGAGCCGACGAAACCCCGATCCTTGTGCAAAATTGGTGTGATCGCGCTCGAGGCATCAGTCACCAGCCTTTTGGCCGGCCGCGGTTATCCAGTTCGGACGTGCCGTCGGGTGATCGCGCAGGATCGCCTGCCGCCCCTCGTCCAGGCGCGCAAGATGACGTCGGCGCTGGTGATCGCTGCGCCAAACGGCAAGCTTCTCCAGGTAGGCTGCGCCTCCTTCCAACAGCGTGAGCAACTCGCTTGCATCCCTCGTCGAGCTTTGACGGCGGTTGCCGACGACGACGTAGACAGCTGACGTATGGGCACCGATGTCGATGGGGTGCTGTGTGTGCAACCTGCCGCGGCCGAAACAACGCGCCGCGAGCCATGAGCTGTGGTCGATGGTGACCGTTGCATCCAGGCTAGCCGCCAGCCCGTCAGCACCTGCCTTCGCGCTGGCGATGACCTGACCATTCTGTACGAGGTCGATGACTTCAAAGGGCTGGGACGAGCGGGCTTCCGCCCTGATACGCAGTTGCCCGCCCCCCTCAGCCAGCTGAATCTCTTCCCCAGGCATCCTCCCGTCGACGCACAGTTCCAGCATCGGGCCTGTGGAGACAAACGTATGTCCGTGCGCGATGGCGGTACACCATCTGCCGTAATCGAATTGCCCGTCATCGCCGAGGAAGGCGTAGGTGCGCAGCGCGCCAAGCGCGGTGCCGTTGGACATCTTGTCGGTGCCCCCGACAGCAGGCAAGCGATAGCCCGCATTGAGGTAGGTGTACCATTGCCCGACGCCAGGACAGTCAAACGGCGTCTCTCCCCAATGACCGTCGATGTGGAGATGGGCCGTGAAATCGAAGTTGAACCATCTGACTTCCACAGCGTCGATCAGGCCCAGCGCAATGGCTGCAGTCGCCTCCGCATGCGGCGTGGGAGTGAGCTGGTTGAACACGAGGCCGCCTTGCATCTTGCAGGCCGCGCACCAGTCAACCAGGCTGACGTCCTCCCAACCGCCGATCTCGTCCCGTTCCGCCCCGCCACTCGATAGCGGCAGGACCGGTTCCTTGAGGTTCAGCAAAAAGACGTCACCCATCATGTGATGACGGTTTTCGCTGTCGACGCGTACTGTTCGATCGCGTGAGCCATTGTCGTGTTCGCGGGCAATGCCGTGGCTAACACCTGTAAAGGCGCGGCCCCATTGAGCGGCCAGCAGGTTGGTGACGTTGACGTCTTCCGCCGCGCTTTCCAGCCCGGCTGTCACGGGATCGAGAAAATGGACATGGACATCGCCGCAATACCAGCCGCGCCGGCGGATATCGCTCCACCGCTCGAGTTCGAAGAGCAGTTCGGTTCGCCCTTTTTGAATCTCGAGAGCTGTGCGGATGACCTTGTATTCGAAGCCGTGAACGATTTCGGCGGCGATTTTTCCAACGGGCAGCATGATTTCGAAACGGCCAGGAACGTAGGCATAATTCATGCTGCCGAGCCTGAGGTCGCCCCCGACGTTCTGGCCCCAGGCATCGTCGACAAATGCCGCATGAGCGAGCGGTGGCAAATACTCGCCGTGCTCGCCGCGGAAATGAACACGTGAAGGCAGCTCCTTGCTGTCGGCGGCATCGACCACCCGCACCGAGATCCGGACCCAATCGTGAGCGGCCAGCTTGATCGGCGACCTGTTCTCGAGAATATCCTGCCAGCGAAACCTGAGAAGTGAATTTCCCTTGCGCAGGAGCAAGTGGGCCTGTTGCGCAGCCGTGATCTGCGCATAGATCGCGGTAGCCGGCCCTTGAGGCAGCGGCGCTCCCCACCCCTTGACCGAAGCAGCCAGCCACTCCTCGGTCGATTCCCGCGGCAAGACCGAACATTGGGTAATCGCCCCGAGGTCGATGGCCAGAGCGAGCTCTCCGGGCGCAACACCGCTGACCGGGACAAATCCTGGATCCGGCCCGTAGTCATCCGGACAAACCTCGCTGATCTTGCTGCCGGCCAGGGCGGCGAGGTCGATGATCACGCCTTCCCTAGGCCCGCGGCGCAGCGGATTGGCTGAATCGACCGAGAGGGTAATTCCCGCGATCAGCACCAGATCGGCATGGTGAGCCGTCAACTCGATCGCGACGATCTCTTTCATCGGCGAGGGATTTTCGAGCGCCATCAGCCAGTAGGTCTGGCGGCTGCCTGCCGGGACGGTCGTGATGCCGGTAAAGCGCGCACGGCTGTCGACCGGCAGGTCCTGGCTCTCGAGGCTCGGGTGCAATGGCTGATAGTGCGTGTGAGGTAGTGCAGCATACCCTTGCGTGCCGATTGTCCCTTGCCGCCCTGCAATTTCGAATCGCCGCCGGACGGGAACGCGCACACGTCCACCATCAGCAAACACAATTGTGTAGGTCGCCAGCAGTTCGCCGCTCTTCGCGTTCCGCTGTTCGAGATCGGTAAAGTGAGCAGCCAGAATGCCGGCAGCGCGCTGCGGCTTCTGCAATCGGACCGTCTCTCGCCGCACGAACGAACCTGCCCGGTCGGTCAATGCAAGCCAGCAACGCCCATTATTGCCTGCGGGATCAACAAGGTTGAACGGGATGCCATGAAAAAACTGGCGGCCTGCGAGGAAGCCTTCCAGAGCAGCGCCGCCGCCGGAGGGCCATTGCCGCACTGCCGGTCCCCTCTCGCTCCAGCGCCACTCGCCGTCGGCGGCCTGATGCGGTCCCGCATTGGCATACGGCGCGAGATCGATCGAAATAAAGCGAGGGCCGCCTTGCGTCGCAGAGGAGTCAAGATCAGGCTGGATAGGCTTCATTTCGCTCCCGGTCGAAGTCGGCGACAAGTGCCTTCGGTTTGCAGCATGGATGAAAGGGGTCTTGCTCAGTGTGGCAGCAGCGCATCGACGTCCTTCCTGAGGCTTGAAAGGGCCGCGGCCGGATCCTGCTTCTGCGAGACCACGAGGTAGCAGTGATCCTCGATGGTCTTGATGATCCTGGAGTTGTTCTCGCCCGGAAACGAGAACCACCCGGTCATCATCGAAATGCGCTGACTTGCGATGCGATGTTCGGGGTGCCGGTCGAAGAACCTGCCGAGCCCGCCAGGATCGTTGATGGCCGCCTGGTTCACCGGCACGTAGCCGGTCGCCTCGACCATGATGGTCTGACCGGCCGGTCCTGCCGCGAACTTGATATAGTCCCAGCACGCCTTCTGCTTGTCGGGATCATCAGTCAGGATGGCCATGCCATTGCCGCCTGCCGGAAGCCTTGCGGTCTGTGAAGCGACCGGCAATGATCCGACCTTCAGCTTGAAATTGCCGGCCGCCGATTGCTGAAAACCTGTCAACAAGCTGCTTGCAGTGAACAGGATGCCGAGCGTTCCTGCCCGGAATGCTTGCCGGGCCTGCTCGGTGTTGAGCGCCGGCTGACCTTCCCTTGCAAGACGCTGCAGCAATTGCAGCGCCTGAAGACCGGCGGGGCCATCGAACGCGATCCTTGTTTCGTCTTCGCTCATCATGCGGCCGCCAAAGGCGCCCACTAACGTCTGGAACGACCAACCGTTGTTGGTGTATTCGACATAGAGGCCGCTGGTGCCCTCGCCCAGGCCAGCGATCTTGCTGCCAAGCGCGATCACCCCCTCCCAGTCCTGGGGCAGGTTGTCGGGGTCACCACCGGCCCTCCTGACGAGATCGATGTTGTAGAAGAGCACGGGAACGGAAATCGCGAACGGGAGCGCATAGGTTTTCCCGCTGTAACGCGCGAACGACGTCACGGCATCCGGGACGCCGATCGTGTTCCAGGCCGGATCGCCCGCGATAAACCCATCGAGTGGCACCGCGATCCCGCGATCGGCCAGGGGGCGGATCTGGTTCAGCCCCTGATGCGTGATGTCAGGCAGCTGCTTCGTTATGTTCTGCCGCAATGTCTGCTGGACGAGACCGTCGTAGTCGACGGCGGGACTATCAAGAACGACGTTGATATCGGGGCGCGCATCCATGAAACCCTGCGCGAGCGACTGGTACAGCCCCCGCGCGGGGGCTGACGCATAGGAAAGGCGGATCGTGAGCCGCGAACCCGCACGGGCGTTCAGGATCGGCGTCGCGGCGGCAGCAGTCGCAGTCGACAGGAAAGCCCTGCGTGAAAGAAACATCGATCGGCTCCATTGGTCTATTGTTTGACGGCCCCGCCGGTCAGGCCCTCGACGAACCAGCGCTGGGCAGCGAGAAAGGCGATGACAAGGGGCAGCACGACGAGGGTGGATGCCGCCATGAGAGGACCGTAGTCGTTGCCGGCCTCCCCGTTTTTGAAGGCCATGATGCCAAGCGGCGGCGGCATCAGCGATTGGTCGCGCACCGCGATCAGCGGCCAAAAAAGATCGTTCCAGTGACCGACGACCGAAAAGATCGAGAAGGCGACGATCGCCGGCAGAGCCATCGGCAGCATGATCCGCCAGACGATCGCGAGCTCGGAAAGGCCGTCGAGACGTGCGGCGTGGACCACGTCGTCAGGAACGGTCCTGAAAAACTGCCGGAACAGAAAGATGCCGAAGGGCGAGACAACGTAGGGGAAGACGAGCGCCGCGTAGGTGTTGAGGATCCCGAGCTGGTAGCCGAGGATGAAGAGCGGCAGGGAAAGCACCTGTTTCGGGAGCAGCAGACCGATCATAACCATGCCGAACAGCAGGTCGCGACCGGGAAAGCGGAGCTTGGCGAGCGCATATGCGCAAGGGGCGCAGACAATGATCTGGAGCGACAGGATAAGGGTGCAGACGATGAGGCCGTTGCCCAAATAGCGCGGCAGCGGCGACTCGGTGAGCGCCTTGGTGTAATTCTCGACGCCGTGGAATTGCGTGGGCCAGAAGGAAGCGCGGAAGATCTCGCCCGGCGGCTTGATCGACAGCAGCACCATCCACACGAAAGGAGCGAGCATCAAAGTGGTGGTGACAAGCAGCACGGCATGCCGAACCATCGCGGCAGCTGGCGACAGGCGGCTCGGAGGGGCGATGCTGTTCATTGGCAGCGCACCGCGCCGTCCATGGCGCGGACCTGGCGCGTGGTGAGTGTCATGACCACGGCGGAAACCACAGCTGCGGCCTCCGCCAGTTCTGATGCTCTCAATAGATGCACGTCCATGGCCACTACCCATCGAACCGTTGCGAAGCACAGCTGCAGCGCCTGTGATCGAACGCGTCGCCGTTACGGGAGAGCAAACACACCCACATTGCTACGAGTGGATGACGCGCATCGAATAATTCGATCTATTGCTGCGCAGAATGCGATGCCTCACAGGCCAGCGTTCGCTCCTCAGAGATCGAATGAGTTTCAGGCGACAAATCCAGCGTTCGTCTGTCCACGGACGGCGCTCGGCTTATGAGCACTCCCAATCCAGACGAAAAGGAACCCAGTGCCGGATCACGCACATGATGATCTCGCGCGCGCATTGCGGATCGCAGTCTTGAACGCGTCCGCTATCGCGGCGATTCAGGAAGGCTTGCCTCAGGTGCTTTATGGACTCCTGGTCGTGCAGAATTTCATTCCAGCAGCGCATTGATTTCGGCGCGAAGCTTGCGCACCTCGGAAGACAAATCGGTGATATGACGAGCTGTTTGCTCAGCCCCGCGTGCGCCTACGAAGAAGAAATGCCCGCCAACGACGTCTCTGGATAAACGCGAGGGAAGCGTCTGGGTCAAGGCACGTAGTTCCCTCCACCGTGCGGCATCGAAATCGAGCGCGTGGGCTTGCGCGCGGATCTTCTGTATATTGAAGAAATTCCAGTTGCTCCGGTCACCCAGCGCGTGCCCGTCGTCGGAGCGATCCGTGGGACTGATCGTCGCGGTCAACGGAAAATCGGAAAAGGAAGAGGCCTTCATGTCGTCATGAGCGTGCTCGAAATTCCAGAACGAACCCCCACCCGAGAAACGTTGGGCAGTGCCCCGGAGCATGACGGGCGTGTTGCAGAGATAATTCTCAAGATACGATTGTTCGTCGAGAATCCTGTGACCATTGATCTGGTTTTGATACGAGAGGCTTGGCAGGAACCCATCGATATACACGCCTCCTGTCCAGAGGCCGTCCGGCGTCAGCGGATCGCCACCCCGTTGTACGAAATTGAGCCCGGCGATCGGCGGCGAAGCGGCCAGCGACAGAAAGCAGGCGGCATCGATACCGCGGGCCTTCAGTGCCGTGTTGACGGCGGCGACAGAACGACCGGCCATGCTCCACATGGCGACCACGACAGGACGGTCCGGCGTTTCGCGCAGGACCTCGGAGGTCACGGAAGCGATCCAGCTCGCCCAGCCCGCGATGGTCAGGTCAGGGACGATCGCGCCAATGCAAGGGTGATCGGTCGGATACGACAGGGCAAGGAGCCCTAGACCGTCTTGCTCCAGCCAGTGGTCCAGGAAATCGGTCCGATCGGAACATGGATCGCCGTAACAAATGCGAGCCAGATGCACCCCGCCGGGCAAAAATATCACAAGCGGACGGTCGCGGCTGCCATCTCTGAAGTACCTCAGGCCAGCTATTTCAGCGAACTCCACACGCTGTTCGCCTGCGAACAGCCGTCCGGTTTCCGGTCGTGTCATGATCGTTTTCTCTGTTTGAAGCGTGTTTAGTGAATCGGTGGCAATCGGAGGTGCCAGTCGGTGACGCCTTGATAGGCGTGGGCGACGGCCAGGAGCGTGACTTCGTCGAATGGCCGGCCGACGAGCTGGCAGGCGACCGGCATGCCGTCCGGGGTGAAACCGCAAGGCACCGTCAGTGCGGGCAGTCCCAGATAGTTGAAAGGCCTCGTGTAAATGTTGACGACGCGGCTGCGGTTGAAGTCTTCGGCGAAGCGCCGGTCGCGCATCTCCTCGATCGTCGGCGGCGAAACTGGCAAGGCCGGCGTTACAAGGACATCCGCATCTGCGAATACCTGCTCACAGAATTCACGCAGGTAGCGGCCCCGCAACGCCAGCGCCTCGAGATAACGCGTCGCCGGAATGAAATTGCCGCGTTGCAGCTGATCGCGATTGGGCTGCGTGATTTCGGCGCCGTGCTGGCGCAGATGGTGGCCGAACACGGTCGCGGTTTCGCAATCGCTGAGCACCGAGGCGAGGTCCCAAAGCAGGTGCCCGTCGGGAAGATCCTTTGGCTCGATGGTGGCGCCTTTGCGCGCCAAAGCTTCCTGGAAGCTCGCCAATGCATCGGCCACATGGTCATCCACCGTGGACCAGAACCGCCGCTGGACGGCAACGCGGATCCCGACGAGCCTTATGGAAAGGCCAGCCTCATAATCCGGAACCGCTTCATCGCTGGAGGTCGGATCACGCGCGTCAAAGCCACTGATGCAGCCGAGCATTCTGGCCACATCACGTGCCGTGCGCGCCATCGGCCCGATCGTGTCGAGAGACCAGGAGCGAGTGAGTGCGCCATGCCGGCTAACCCGGCCACAGGTCGGCTTCAGCCCCACCACACCGCATGCGGCAGCGGGAATGCGGATCGATCCTCCCGTGCAGGATCCAAGAGAGCCGAAGGTCAGGCGGGCGGCCAGCGCGGAAGCCGGTCCGTACGATGAGCCTGGATTGAATCGTCGCGTGTTCCACGGGTTGTGACATGCCCCCAACGGCTCTTCGCCCGGCGTATCGAAGCCCGCGAGCTCGGTCATGTTGAGGGTCCCGATCTCGATAGCGCCGGCGGCGTCCAGCCGCTGCAGCACGGTCGCGGTTCCGCTCGCGATCTCGCCCGAAAAAATCCGCGTGCCGCAGCTCGGGACCCGGCCGGCTCTCGAGAACATGTCCTTGTGCGCAAGCGGCACGCCATGCAGGGCACCGAGGATGCGACCCTCAGCAAGGCTGCGATCGGCTTCCCGGGCCGACGCCAGCGCTTCTTCCCGACTGATCGCGACAAAAGCGTTTATGCGCGGTTGCCACGCATCGATCCGGTCGAGACAGGCCGTGACCGCCTGGTAGGACGATATGCGGCCTTGTTTGATCGCGTCCGCCAGCTCGCACAGGCCCAACGACGTGATATCCCCCGTCACGACGAAGCCCTCGGGCGCTTCAGCAGTGCCAGCATCCGGGCAAACTGCGCCGGCTCATCACCTCTTGCCAGCTGCGATGCGCTCGCCCGGACAAGCGAGTTCAGGCGGACGACATGATCAGCCAGCGCTGCCGCACGTAGGTCCTCCAACGGCAAACCGTGCAACTCGTTCGCCAGATCGGATATGGTTTCCTTTTTCAGCATGCCAATGCGCTCAACGCCCCCCTGCTACGGTCTATCAGGCAACGATGCTCGTGCGATCCGCGCGGAATTTTTCCCTCCAGTCATGCCAGCAAAAGTCAGCAGCATCTTCGCGATCGGTCGTGACGAACCGGGATGAGCGGTGCGAGATGCAGAACACTTGCGAAAGTCCGTAAGGCGCAGCGCCGCGGTTCTGCCCGAAAGCGACGTTGTCGCCGCATGATGGGCCGCGAGCTCGCGATTGTGGATGGCGCGCTGCGGCCCGCGATCCGCGATCGCATCTGCGCAAACGGAGCATCGGCCCGCTAGCCCTGTTCGTCCAGGACGGCGACCGCGCGGATCGGGCTCGCAGTACCGCCCCGAATCCTGAGCGGAAATCCGATGAAGCGAAATCGGCCTTTGCCGACGAGCCTGTCGAGATTCCACATGCACTCGATATGCGTGATGCCGCGGGCCGCACAGGCGAGGTGCGCCTTGTAATTGGCCTCGCCTTCCGGTGCCGGGCTGATCGCCTCGACGCCGAACATCAGAATCTTGCGGTCGGCGAGCCAATGCACGGCATCGACATGAAGGCCAGGAAAGTCGTGCAGATAGCCGGGCGTCCCCCACAGGCGTCGGTTCACGCCCATCTCGATGAGCACAGTGTCGCGCGGCCTGATCTGCTGGCCTGATCGCACGAGAGCCTCTTCCATCTCGGCAGCCGTGATTTCGTGCCTCAACGGCGCATGCGATAGATCGAGGCAGATCGCCTCGGTATAGAAATCCTCCAGGGGAATCTGGTCGATCGATGGCGCTTGAGGATCCGGGTTAAAATGGCAAGGCGCGTCGACATGGGTTCCTGAATGGTCGCTGAGCGACAGCGCCCAGGATTTCGAGGTGAAGCGCGTCGCGCCGGCCTGCTTGATCTCGTCGTGATCGTTCCAGACTCCCATGATGATCGGCGGATGCAAATGGGGCGCCGGGGCGCGATGGTGTAGTTCGCGGCTTAGATCGATCAGTGGCATGCCTGACATCTCCTGGTAACTTCATCTTTGGGGGTCTCCTGGCGCGCCGATCACGCCACGGGCCCTTTTGGAACTGGATTCCAGCCGATCATGCTCGCCGCGAACGTCGAGCCCCGGCTTCGCCACGAGGAGCTTCCTTCTCTCGCCTGCACTTCGTTTTGAGCCGGGACATCAGGACCGTCGGCGCTCGCGGACGAGATCTCTGCGCGTCCGCATCGAGCGGTCCTCCCGCTCGATGCGAACCGTCGCCCGGCAGTCCGCAAGACCGCTTGTCGATCCAATGCACTCCACGATAGTTTCCAGGAAACGACGCCCTGGCAGCTCGCCCCGGGGCGATCGGATGGCCGCCATCCTGTCCGACTCGTCATGGATCGCGGGCGCGTCGATCGAGAGGGATAAAGCGAACATCCCGGTTCTCCGGATGCGAGCGTATTCGAGCGGGATTCATCGCGTTCTCGGTTCGTCCTTCCCGCGAAGCAGGAAAGATTGGCAGCGGCGACGGACGACGGATTGTGGGCGCTCGCAGACGAGCTTTGCTCAGCGTGGCAGCAGCGCATCAACGTCCACTCTGAGGCTTGAAAGGGCTGCGGCCGGATCCTGCTTCTGCGAGACCACGAGGTAGCAATGATCCTCGATGGTCTTGATGATCCTGGAGTTGTTCTCGCCTGGAAACGAGAACCAACCGGTCATCATCGAAATGCGCTGATTGGCGATGCGATGTTCGGGGTGCTGGTCGAAGAACCTGCCGAGTCCGCCAGGATCGTTGATCGCCGCCTGGTTCACCGGCACGTAGCCGGTCACCTCGACCATGATGGTCTGACCGGCCGGCCCTGCCGCGAATTTGATATAGTCCCAGCATGCCCTCTGCTTGTCGGGGTCGTCAGTCAGCACGACGATGCCGTTGCCGGCGGCTGGAAGTTTGTCCGTCTCCGCGGAGACCGGGATCGATCCGACCTTGAGCTCGAAATTGCCGGCGGCGGACTGCTGGTAACCGTTCAGGGCGCTGCTTGCGCCAAAGAGTATACCGAGCGTTCCGGCCCGGAACGCCTGCCGCGCCTGGTCCCTTTCAAAAGCAGGCTGACCTTCCATTCCGAGGCGGTGCAACAATTGCAGCGCCTGAAGACCGGCGGGGCCGTCGAACGCGATCCTTGTTTCGTCCTCGCTCATCATGCGGCCGCCAAATGCGCCCACCAGCGTCTGGAACGACCAGCCGTTGTTGGTGTATTCGACATAGTGGCCGCTGGTGCCCTCGCCGAGGCCAACGATCTTCCTGCTAAGCGCGATCACGCCATCCCAGTCCTGGGGCAGGTTGTCGGGATCGCCGCCGGCCCTCCTGACGAGATCCGTGTTGTAAAAGAGCACGGGAACGGAAATCGCGAACGGGAGCGCATAGGTTTTCCCGTCGTAGCGCGCGAACGACGTCATGGCATCTGGAACGCCGATCGTGTTCCAGGCCGGATCGCCCGCGATGAAGCGGTCAAGCGGCACCGCGATTCCGCGATCGGCCAGAGGGCGGATCTGGTTCAGCCCCTGGTGCGTGATGTCAGGCAGCTGCTTCGTTATGTTCTGCCGCAACGTCTGCTGGACAAGACTGTCGTAGTCGACCGCGGGACCATCAAGAATGATCCTGATATCAGGACGCGCCTCCATGAAACGCCGCGCGAGCGTCTCGTAAAGGCCTTTGAGCGAGGCCGGAGCATAGCAGACCCTGATCGTTGTCTGTGGTCGCGCGTGGGCTTTGAGCACCGGCGCTGCGGCCGCAGCAGATGCCATCGACAGGAACGACCTGCGCGAAGGAAACATCGATCGTCTCCCTTGATCCGTCGTGTGCCTGGCTTCGCCGCCCATCCCGACGAACCGTCCGAGAGCCCCGAAAAGTTTTCGCGCGGCGACCTTGGCGAAAGCGATCCGATCAGCGGAGATCGACGGGACCAGGCGTCCGGCCGACGGACAGCACGGCATGTCGACGAAACGCGGCAAGCGGCGACAGCTGCCGACCGACATCATGACGCTCATTGATAATGCACCGATCTGTCCATGGCGCGGACCTGAATCAGCGTGAGCGTCACGACGATGGCGAGAAAGACGACAGCGACCGCCGCGCCATATCCGGTGTGCAGATACTCGAAACTCTCCCGATACAGCGTGTAGAGCAGGACCTCGGACGCGTGACCGGGCCCTCCCTGCGTAAGCACTTTGACGGTGTCGAACGTCTCGAACGCCCTCAGCGCCACGACGATGACGACGAACATGGATACCGGACCAAGCATGGGGAGCGTGACGGTACGCAGCCGGTCGAGCCCAAGATCCGCGCCGTCGATGTCGGCCGCGTCGTAAAGGTCCTGCGGGATGCTTTTGAGGCCGGCGAGAAACAGCACCATGGCGTAGCCGAGGTTCTGCCAGATACCGATGACGGCGAGCACCGGCAGCGCGGTATTCTCGTCACGCAACCAGTTGGCGACCGGAAGGCCGAAGGCGGCGAGCGTCTGGTTGATGAGACCGATCGTTGGATGCAGCAGCGCGTCCCAGGCGATCGCCGTGGCGGTGATCGTCGCCATGAACGGCAGAAAGTGGACGGCGCGGTAAAAAGACCGGCAGGATTTGCCGCTTTCGACAAGAAGCGCGACCAGAAGACCGACCACGACAGTGCCCGGCACGACGATCAGGACGTAGAGGATCGTATTGAGGAGCGAGGCCTTGAATCCCGGGTCGGCTAGCACCTGTCGGAAGTTGGCGAGGCCGACGAACGAAAGAGATCGGGACCCGAACTGCCAGTCTGTGAGAGCGATGACGAAGACCGCCGTCACAGGCAGAAAAAACAGCACGACCAGAAAGAAAGTGGCAGGCGCGGCAAGCGTCCAGGCAGCCAGCGCTTGCGCAAGACTTCCCCTGCGCTCCGCGCCGGACGACGTCCGATCGCCAGCGATCGGGCAAGGCTCGTCGGCGGCGCCGGAAAGCGCGACGGTCCTGTTCATCAGGCGATCTCCCGGATCGCCGGGAGCGATTCCCGGCCCTGCCGCACGTCTTGGCGCAACCGCCGTCCGTCGCGAGCAAAGAGCAGCAGCCGATCCGCCCGCACGCCGAGATGCAGGGTCTGGCCAGATGCGATCTGGGGCGCGCGTTCGGCCCGCAATCTCGCGAGCACAGGCTGATCGACGCCAGGCAGGCTAAGATGCACGAAGAGATCCGATCCCATATGCTCGACGAGCCGCACGGAGCCAGTTAGCGTGTCCGGTCCGCCATGTTCGGCAAGCTCAAGGGCCTCGGGGCGGATGCCGAGGGTGAGAGGTGCGCTGGCAGCCGCATCGGCCTTGATCCTGAGCGTCGACCCGGCAACATCGATCAGGCCGCGTTCACGCACCACGCCATCGAGCAAGTTGATCCTCGGCGAACCGATGAATTCGGCAACACGTCTGTCATCGGGGTTCGCATAAATGTCTTGCGGACGCGAGACCTGCAGCAGCTCGCCGTCAAGCATCACGGCGACCCGGTCCGACAGGGTCATGGCCTCCGCCTGATCATGGGTGACATAGACGAAAGTGGCGCCGAGCCGCCGATGCAGTTCCTTGATCTCGGCGCGCATCTGCACTCGCAAAGCGGCGTCGAGGTTGGACAGCGGCTCGTCCATCAGGAAAACGGCGGGATGGCGCACCATCGCCCGGCCCACGGCCACGCGCTGCCGCTGGCCGCCGGAGAGCTGTCCCGGTTTGCGGCCCAGCAGATGTGCGATGCCGAGCGAGCGGGCCACTCTCGTCACCTCCGCTTCGATTTCCGCGGTGATCCGCGCGTGCCCCGGCACCAGACGACCGAGGAGAGATAGCCTCTGGATCGCCGACAGACGGCGCATCCGGAGCGGCAGCGCCATGTTGGAGGCGACCGTCATATGGGGATAGAGCGCGTAGGACTGGAACACCATCGCGACGTCCCGCGACTTTGGCCGTAGCCCATCCACTGCACGCCCGCCGATCGAAATCGAACCCGCGTCCTGCACCTCGAGCCCGGCCACGATGCGCAGCAGCGTCGACTTTCCGCAGCCCGATGGCCCCAACAGCGTCAGGAACTCGCCGTCCGCGATCGACAGTGACACCCCCCGCAGCACGGATGTCGGGCCATAGTTCTTCCGAACGCCGTCAACCTGCAGGGATGCCATAGCTTCGCTTCCAGACCATCATGAAACCTGACGTGTTCGCCAGTTCGCGACCGGTTCAAGACGCGTTTCGCTACGATTGAATGACAATCATCGAATAACTCGATGTGAAATTGCAAACATACGATGCGAGCTCTGAGCAGCTCCCAAGACACAGCGCTGACGTTGATCACGTCGCTGCGAACAGCGACGCACTAAGGACAAGCGAACGCGTGGCATTTCAAGCAGCTGACTTCCGTTGCGCTTTACATCTGCCGCTGCCTTCCGATCGGGATTGGCGGTCGCGGTGCGCGACGGCGAGCCGGGAGTAAATGCATCGGGCGCCCTTTGCCGCCATGCTTCGTGTTTGACGCCCTTGTCGCATCGAGCAACGCCGTCATGAATATCAGCTGCTCGCCCCGCCGTCGTTTTGGCCGACCGCCAGCTCCGACGTGGCCCGATCGCGGTCGAGCTCGCACGATCAGAAGCGGATTTTTGCGCGCGTTGGAGCGAATGACCCGCGCTGGACGAAGGGTAGGACATCCGAGGTCGCTGCCATCGACCAGTACCCGGAACGGGAACGCGCAGGACGGACGGGATGGTCACACCCGAGCATGATCGGTCGGATGCGCGTAGAATCTCGTCGCGTGTACCCCGACGACCTTCATGCTATCGGTCGCCAGCGAAACACGCCGATAAGTTTGGGCAGACCGGGCCCTTGAGCGCATCCAGGCTGACGGACCTCGTCGCACAGGAGAGCTAGCCGGCGAATTGGTGACAGCCATCTGCGGCACCACCGGCGGGACAGCGGGACGCAGACGCTGGAGATGGAGGCGGGCCGCCGCGACTTACGATCGATATATCAAAAAATTCGATTGCATGATTGGTTGACCGATTCACGAGCGGCTAGAAATCACCGAACGTTCGCTTTCACGTTTGGACCCTCTTTTGTCTTTCGTCCCAACATCGCTCGATCCCCTCCGCGGCTCGAGAACCATGCAAATCGGAGCTGTTGGACACGGCGCCGACTGCACATGGTCAGCGCGCCATCGATTCCAAATAGCGACCCGCGTCCTGGAAGCGGAAACCTGGACCATTCGCCATCGGTTCATAAAGGCCCGGGCCCGCTGTGACGACCATCACCCCGCCGCACAGGGTGATCCAAGAAACGGCGGCGGCGCGCAGCCGAGATCGTGCCGCGCAGCTCGTCAGTGCATAGCCGCGAGGAAGCGGTGTCGCCGCCCGTGTGTCGAGCATGACGAAGCGGCCATCGTCCGGCGTCATCGTCTTAGGTCGGAATTCGTTCCATCCGCCCGCGCGTTAGCCGAACGCCGCGGCCTCACGAACAGGTATCCACGCCGGCAATCGGCGCCATGGACGAGCTTCATGGCCGCGCTGTGCCGCGTCGCGACGGCGTGCTCGCCGCGATCGCGGCACCGCTCGCATGCGCACTCTCCTGAAGGATTCATCATGCCACAAGCCAAAAGCCTTCGCGTTCGCATGGCCGAGAACGGTCTTCTGCAGATCATGGCTGTCCACAGCCCGCTCTCGGCAATCCTCGCTGAAGAGGCGGGATTCGACGGTCTATGGGCCTCCGGGTTCGAACTGGCGGCACTTTACGGGCTCGCGGACATGAGTTTGCTCTCGATGACGCAACATCTCGACATGTTGCGGGCGATCGCCGGACGCACGAGGCTGCCGATCGTCGCCGACATCGATACGGGATATGGCAACGCGATCAACGTGATCCACGCCATCGGCGAATACGAGCGGGCCGGCGCGAGCGCGGTCGTCATCGAGGACAAGACCTTTCCCAAGGTGACGAGCCTTGTTGCCGGTGGTCGTCAGGAACTGCTGCGCGTCGAGGAATTCCAAGGCAAGATCGAGGCCGCCATCGCGACAAGAGGGACGCCCGATTTTCTCGTCATTGCCCGCACCGAAGCCTTGATCGCAGGTCGCGGCGAACAGGAAGCTCTCGATCGAGCGCGAGCATATGTCGAGGCGGGCGCGGACATGATTCTGGTCCATTCGAAGAAGAAGGATCCTTCCGAGATCGAAAGCTTTTCGCGCACTTGGAGCGGATCGGCGCCGCTGGTTATCGTGCCGAATGCCTATCCCGATCTCGACGCCAGGCGAGCCAAGGCGCTGGGCAACATCCGGATGATGATTTACGGCAACTGCGGGATCCGCGCCGCGGCAATCGGCATGCAGGAGGCCTTCCGCCGGGTGATAGCCGACGGCGGCGCCCAAAACGTCCATAAGGACATTCTACCGGTCGAGGAGATTTTCAGGCTTCAGAAGATGCACGAGATCAAGGCGGCTGAAGCTCGCTTCCTTCGCTGAACGCGACCTTTAGTATCCTCCTTAATCAACGAGATCCTGAAACGATACTCAGCGCTCGAGCTCCGCTCCAGCGCTAGCCTGACGCTGGGAACGCATGGGCAATCGGTTTTGTCCTCTGGAAGTTGCGGGCTCTCTCGATGGCAGGATCTGTCATCGCGCCGACAATCCTCCATGGCCGTTTGAAGATCCAGTCCTGGAGAAAGCCGTCGACAGCGATCGAAGTTAGCGAGCCAAAGTGTACGTATCGTACCATGGGGCCGATTTTGTGCGCGAGATATCGCTGATAAGCAGTAATCCGGCCATACAATCGAATAATGTGATGGAGCATTCATTCTTGGCAATGGCCTGCCGTCGCAATCAGCGGGCATTCCAGAAGCTACCGGAGCAGAAGATGGCTGCCGAACACGATGAAGTGCCCCTCAATGCAATCCGGGCATTTGTGACCATTGCGCGCGAAGGAAGCGTAACGCGCGCGGCTGACGCATTGGGAACGACCCAGAGCTCGGTCAGCCGCTACCTGGCTGTGTTACAGGACTATCTCGGTACTGACCTCGTGGAACGGCGAGGTCGGCGGAGCCAGTTGACAGAGTTTGGGAGACTTTTCGCGAACACCGTCGCCGAACCGCTTGATACGATCTGCTTCACCGCCAAGAGAATGCAGCGCCGGAACCGATCGGACCCCAACCGGATTGTGGTCCGTACGTCGCTTTCTACCTTTGCTCACTCCTTTCTGATTCCGAATCTCCAAGCTTTCTCTGCTGAGATGGATGGCGTGATCGTAGACGTGATCAGTTCGTTGTCTCCACCGACATCATCTGACAATTTCGACATCTTGATTACGCGCGATCTGTCCCTCATTGAGCCGGCCGACGATTGGGAAATCCACAATGAGATACTCGTATGCGTAGGGTCTCCAAATCACGTAGCCGGCAAAACGCTCTCGGTTGTTCGTTCGATGCCAATTTTGAACATCACATCCCGGCCGGATATCCTACCCACATGGCTGAGGGCGATGAATCTCACCACAAAAGATATAAAGTCGGGAGCGCGATACGATCACAATTACCTTGCTCTACCGGCTGCGATCACGGGAAACTGCCTGCTGGTAGCGCCGGAAATCATTGTCAGCGATCTCGTGCGCGGGGGCGTGCTGCATGCGATACCAGGATCGCGGGCTCCCAGTGGCATGCAGTATCGAGCCTACGCGGTCGACCGTAGTGACAATCTCGAAATCGCCCGTGCCTTTTGCCGATGGGTCGCTCGGCTCTGCAAGAAGGCTGCAATCCCGGAAGCCGCCTAATATCGCATCAAGCGATACCAAATCAGCTCACACGGACACAGACACGGTAGCCCAACGTGGCCGAAGCTGATCGTTCAAACGGCGACGAATGATCCAAACCAGCCTGCTTTTTTTCATTCACCTCTGGTTCTTCCGCGGTCGCGAAAAACGAACCGAAGTGATGCCCAGAGGATACCAAGCGCAATAATGACATCACTTAGCTTACCTGCGAGGGGTTATTTTCGGGACCACGGCTACAACTAACCGATCGGAGCTTAGGGCTCATCGTACTTGTCTTTGCGCTTGTGACGCAGCAAGGCGCGATAACCGACCCGGGTGAGACGCAGCCCCTTCTTGACCAGGCGAACGATCAGGCTGCGAACATCGCTTGTTTTCCATCCTCGATCGGGAATGCGACGCGCGCCGAACAGGCCTTCCGCGATTTCGCGATAGCTGTTTCCTTCCAGCCACCCATCTGCGGCACGCAAAGCAAGGATGAGCCGATGCCGGGTCTGGATCGGCAGAGCACGTGGGGACGGCCCGAGCGGACGCTTTTCGAGCGCTCGCCAAAAGCGCTGTGCCGCTCGCAAACGAATGTCGAATTCGCGGTCGAGCGGGAGATCGACGACAATCACTGAGCGTCTCGAGGGCAGTTCTCTCAGCCAAAGGCGGTGCTTCGCTCCTCCGAGCGGTACGATGGCATGCCATCCATCTGGCGCCCGACGAAGCTCGCTGCCCGTTAGTTTGCCGAGATCCAGGTCGTACCGTCTGGACGACCTCAAACCGATAATTGGGTGGACCGGCAGCACGGTCGACAGCGCCTCGGGCGCCCAGAAAATGGCTTGTTTGTCGAACGGTGTTCGCGGATCCGAGGCGAAACGAAAGCCCCCACTTTCCTCGGAAGTGATCCGTCGTCGCGTCGGATCGTTCGCTGCTGGTCAGGATCTCATAGTCTCTTTCATACTCAAGGTCGCGACGTAGACATTCCCAGGCAATGTCCTCCGTCTCTACCGTCCTGGCATCAGGATATGCTTGCTTCGATCTCCAGTCAGCGGCTGCCATCGTACTTCTCTTCCCCGCACGTTCATGCAAGGAAATTGCAGCCCACGATTGTGACGATTTCTGGTTGTGCCAATGCGTTTGTTCAATACTGATGCGCTCCGTCGATGGAACAATCAATTTTTGTGATTAGAGCTGGACAAGAAATCAGTCCGCTTCCAGTGCATCCATTATTCACCCTTCGGCCAACCGCGTCGCAGGAGATGACGATAGCCGTGACGCGCCATCCATTTGGCGCGAGCCAAATGAGTGTCGAAAGCACGGCGCGCGCGATCCGGCTCAAGGACAGGATCAACACCGAGCACAATGCGCGCGACTTCGCGCCAATCTGCATTATCGGCCTGTGCATCGAGAAGGCGCAGGTAGGTAACGACGTGCTGCTCATCGTATGGCATAAGTTCAGGCGCGCTGGGCGCCACATCTGCGATCTTCGGATCGGCCGACACTGCCTGGAACTCCTAGCAAACTGAAAAACTCTATAGAAATCTGAGCGACGGTAGCCCGCTTCACGGCATCTTGGTACCGGATTGATTGCCGCAGCCTACAAAATGTTTCCTCGCAGAAACATCGATTGGAGGCGGCTATCGGATATCTCGGGGCCTCGTTCCGTCGCCTGTCTCGATTTCGCTCGCTCCGACCCTTCGCCGGTGTTGATTTGACCGCGTCCATATCGCTCGGAGCGCGATCAGCAGATTTGCGTCCTGCAAGCCCCTGCTCGCTTGTTGCCTGCAAGTAGAAATCGACGCGTCTGGTTTGGCTGACGCACCTGTTGCCTCCACTCGCTGACCGATGATGGCTGCTCGGTTTGGTCGGCTGGCGAGAACATTGTTCTCGATTCCGAGCTCCACGGGAGAAAGTTTGCTGTTTGGTCGCGGCGCCGTGAAGAAAGCCTCGGTAATCCCGGTTAGCCATCCATTTTGCGGCCGCCAAACGGCTGACGAACGGTTCGCGAGTGCGCACTGGCCGAGATCTGGATCGATATGCAGCACGGTCCGATCAACCTCTTTCCGGTCGGCGTCGGCGGCTTCCGGATCGAGAAGTCGCCAGCAGGTCACCACATGCCGCGCGCCACGGGCAACAGCACTGAACAATCCGGACGAGGATCAGCCACGGTTCAGTGGTGGGGTCCGGATGATCTTACGCGCGCGCAGCAGAGCGACGCAGTTCCGGTTCACAACGAGCGTGAGACGTCATTTTGTCAAGTATATCGAGGTGCAGTATATCGAGCAAGCGGCATCCTTTCCCGCATGGACTTGCGGGAAACATTCGCCACCAATTTGCGCCGTCTGCGCAAAGCGAGGGGATGGTCGCAGGACGAGCTTGCCTTCGAGGCAAAGATAAGCCGGGGCTATTTGAGCGAGCTTGAAACGGGCGAGTACTATGTCAGCATCAAGATCATAGGTCGCCTTGCCGACAAGCTCGACGTGGAGCCTGCTGAGTTCCTGAAACGGCCTTCAAAGAGAGGGCGCTAGGTGTCTGGTCCCGGAGTGTGGGGGAATCAGCCAAACTGGTCCTTCATTCCGGGAGGACCTATGGGCCAGATACTCCATGGCAGCGCCACGACCACGCACGCGATCCGAGCGGCAATACAGCGATCGAAGGCTCCGCTCAAAGAGCTAGCCGCCCAGCACGGGCTCAACCAAAAGACGGTCGCCAAGTGGCGTAAGCGCACCTTTGTCCACGATGCGCCGATGGGGCCAAAGACCGTGCGCTCGACCGTGCTTTCTGCCGAGGAAGAGGCGATGGTCGTCGCCTTCCGCAAGCACACGCTCCTGCCTTTGGATGACTGTCTCTATGCGCTGCAGGCGACGATCCCGCATCTCACGCGCTCGTCCTTGCACCGCTGCCTGCAACGTCACGGGATCAGCCGCTTACCCGAGATCGCCGGCGACAAGCCCGCCAGGCACCCCTTCAAGCGCTACGCCATTGGCTACTTCCACATCGATATCGCTGAGGTCCGCACCGAGGAAGGCAAACTCTATCTCTTCGTGGCGGTGGACCGGACCGCCAAATACGCCTTCGCCCGGCTGGTGAAGAAGGCCACGGGTGCAGCAGCCAGGGCCTTCCTCGAAGAACTGGTGGCGGCCGTCCCTTTCCGGATCCACACTGTACTGACCGACAACGGTATCCAGTTCGCCGACCTGCCTAAGAATCGTGATGGCGCCACTGCAAGCTGGCGCGGCCATCCCTTCGACCGGGCCTGCCTGGGACACGGCATCGAGCATCGCCTGACCAAGCCCAATCATCCTTGGACTAACGGTCAGGTCGAGAGAATGAACCGCACGCTCAAGGAGGCAACCGTCCGGCGATACCACTACGAGACCCACGAGCAATTGGAAGATCACCTCGCTGCCTTCCTTGATGCTTACAACTTCGCCAGACGCCTTAAGACCCTGCGTGGTCTCACGCCCTATGAAGCTATCTGCAAAGCATGGGCCGACGAACCAAACCGCTTCAGGATCGATCCCATCCACTTGACCTCGGGACTGAACACCTAGCTCGACCCATCTGAATTCAGGCCTTGCTCTCAATCCATTTCTTCTGGCTACCGTTGCCGTTGAATGCTGGCCCAGGAGGTCATTCCGCAGGATGACCTGGCGCATGTGCAGCAGACCAAACAGCTCTGGTTCAAAATGTGCACAATACGACATTTTGTGAAGTATATCGAGGTGCAGTATGTCGGGCAAACGGCTTTCTGTCCCGCATGGATTTGCGGGAGACATTTGCCACTAATTTGCGCCGTCTGCGCAATAAGAGGAGATGGTCCCAGGACGAACTTGCCTTCGAGGCCGAGATAAGCCGGAGCTATTTGAGTAAGCTTGAAAAGGGCGTGTACTACGTCAGTATCAAAATCATAGGTCGTCTTGCCGAAAAGCTCGAGGTTGAGCCTGCCGAGTTCTTGAAACGGCCCGCGAAGAGGGACCGCTAGAACGCCCCAATACACCTCTTACTCTCAATCCATTTCTTCTCGTATGTTCGGTACCCCTTGAATGCTGGTCTAGTGATTTCCGGCGTCCGGGAATGGGCTTCGGCGGCCCCATGGATTCGGGAAGGGCGCGACGCACGACCGCGTCGATGTGGCCGTCGGAATGCACGCGACGATCTCCGTGGCGACACATCAGCCTGGCGAAATGTCCGTGATGCTTGATGCTCGCCCAACGGGGGCCGCCCCGCGCACCGGGCGGGACCTTACTCACTCGCCATTCCTGCGAGGCGCATCTGGAGCTGAATACAACCATCGTCACCTCATCCTCGAACAGATTCGCGTAGATCGGCGCGTTCAAGGAGGTTTTGTCGGAGTCGAGCGAGAGAGACCCACCGCCGTTGGATCGCCGACCAGGCCGGCCCGATCGCCGCCCTACCCGCACAAATGCGAAGGCTTGGCGCATTGTTGCTTGCGCGGTCGTGGCTGCAATCGTGAAGCCCCTTGGCGAGCCTTCGCAGAGGTTGACGATGTCTTCCAACGCGCGGATCACGAATGGACTTAATGGACTTAACGAACCTGGTCCCTCGCTCCGTGCAAACCGATAGTCCAAGTATCCGAGCGTGCCCGCATGCGCATGTAGACACTGCGGTTTTGATCTGCTTGAAGCCTGTCGCCAAAGCCGAGGCGCGCGCCGAACCTTTCGGCGCAGAAGACGCGGGCAAGAAAGCCGCGATCGATTCCGCAAGGCTCGAGGCTGACATCAAAAGCTCCCGATATCGGCGTAGGTTCGCAGATCATGGCGCGACTCAGTTCAGGCTGCACCCAATGGTCAGGTAGTCGGCCGAGGCCACATCGGGCGGGCTGATCAGTCGACGCGCGTCGAACACCGTCATGCCATCGACTGCCAACGAGGTGAGTTCACCATAATCCTTCGTCCGAGTCGCGATGATGATGATCTCAGCCCACTCGACCTCGCGCGGCTAAAGCGGGATGGCTTTAGTCTGAATCGATTTGGGGATCCCAAATCAGTGTGTTTTTGATTCACCATGCTGGCTGGATAGGAGGCCAGCGTGGATGGGCAAGCCTTATTCTCTGGATCTCCGTAAGCGTGTGGTGGCTGCGATCGAGGGCGGGATGTCGCGCAATCGAGCCGCCAAGCAGTTTGGGGTGGCGATCAGCACGGCCATCGGCTGGATGAAGCGGGTCGATGAGACCGGCAGCGTTGAGCCTGGCCAGATCGGCGGCTACAAGCCGAAGGCAATTTCGGGCAAGCACGCGGTCTGGGTGTCACAACGGATCAAGGACGGCGATTTCACCATACGCGGTCTCGTTGCCGAGCTTGCCGGACGTGGCCTGAAGGTCCGCCCGGACCGATCAATCCCGCAACATACAGAGGACACATCCGCTGCCGGGTCTTATGACCCAGCCGGTCGTCGCAGATGACTTCGAAGGCGTCGACACCTCTTGTCGCAGTGCAGAGGTTTGCCGCCTCGTTCGAGATGGATATCTTGCTGCTCAGAAGGTGTTGTCATCCTTGGCGCGCTCTCGAACTTATCGAATTCCTGAAGAGTGAATCGTCTATACTTGACGAAGCTCGCACGTCACTTTCGTCCGAAACGTACGAACGATTTGAGCTGCCTTCTCGGGCCAGCATTGTCCCCGCATCTGGTTCGCGCTAAGTGGAACAAGCTAGGGATAGAGAAATCAGCTGATGATCAATGAGAATCTACTGCGGGCCCCGGTACTGCAATGGCGCGCCAGCATTCCACCCTGCAACGCGGCTCCATTTGAAGGCGGCGCCACGAGATCTGGCTGCGCAGCGGGACGTCGCTGACTGCGCGCTCATGAAGGCGGCAAGTGTCAACGGCTGCCGGACAGCCGTCGACGCGCTAGTGAACTGCGGCCAAGCCGGCGCTCTGCCGATTGCGGTCTGCTGCGAGGACGCGTCATGAGAATAGACTGCGAGGTCCCCGCCTTCCGCCAAGAGGCTCGCTTGGCAGCGCCCGTCATCGACCGCTCCCTGGAACGACTGGAGAGTACTGCGCAGGGCTGCGCGAGGCTGGTACTGGTCCAGCCCACCTTCCAGCACGGCGATCCGACGGAGCTCTTCGCACAGGCCAGTCAGGCCCGAATGCCGGCGCGGCTCATTCCATCCCTCGTGCAACCGACGGGCAGTGACGTCCTGAAGGAATGGGGTCGATCAGGCACCATCGGTTTGGCGCCGACCCTCGACGATCCCGATCCGCTGACCGAGACCCTCGAAACTGCCCTCCAACTGGGCTTCCACTTGGAGGTGTCCGGCGGAGTGGAAGGACGAGAGCGCCTCGCTGAACTACTTTGGCCGACGGCCATCGTCTTGTGTTCCGGGATTTCGGACTCGCGGGCAGCGCCCGCGATCCAATCTGGGATCCGTGTATGGACCGGCTTCTGGCACTCGCTGAAGGCGCCGAGGTATGGGTGAAGCTTTCGGGAATCGGACGAGTTCCGGATGCTTGGGCCACGGCAGCGGCAGGGCGGACCTGGCGCGGCGCCTGTAAGCTCTCCAGGACGATCTTGAGCTTCTCATCCTCGGACCAGCGCCGCCGCCGGCCCGTGTCCACCACCTCAAGCCGTTCGACTTGGGCACTGCGCCTATCACTGTCCATAAGGACAGTCTCAACAATACGCCTCATTCGGCAAGGCGGCCTTCACCGGACGGATACCCATCTCCCTCCGGTGAGGGCCGCCTTGCCGGGTTAAAGGGAGTGGTGTGTAACAGCGCTTATGGACAGCCATAAGTTCAGTGCTCAGGTCGAACGGTTCGAGGTTGTCGAGACTGGCCGTCGCCGTCGCTGGACCGATGATGAGAAACTCAAGATCGTTCTGGAGAGCTTGCAGGCGCCGCGCGCCGTTTCATCGACAGCACGACGATACGGCATCTCGCGCTCGCTCCTGTTGACTTGGCGACGATCGTTTGGAACGCGGACGAGCGACATTGAACAACCTCAGCTAGCCTTTGTGCCGGCGATGGTGATTCCGGACCAAACGGCGACGTCGCCAGTAGCTTCGGCGGGGCCAGCGAGCGGACGCATGGAAATTGTCGTCGGCAAGGCTTGTCGGGTGATCGTGGACGCCGACGTGGATATGACACGCATTGTCTCGCGTGTTGGATCTGCTGGAGCGGCGATGATCCCGATCGCAGCAGGGGCGAGAATCTGGATCGCAACCGGCCACACTGACATGCGCAAAGGCATGCAGGGTCTGGCATTGCTGGTGCAGGAGGGGCTGGGGCGAGATCCTTTTGCCGGCGATGTCTTTGTGTTCCGTGGTCGTGCTGGCACCCTGATCAAGCCCTTTGGCACGACGGGGTCGGGCTGTCGCTTTACGCCAAGCGACTGGACCGTGGCCGCTTCATCTGGCCGGCGACGGTGGACGGCGTGGTATCGCTGACCGCAGCTCAGTTGGGCTATTTGCTGGAGGCGATCGACTGGCGCAACCCCCAACACAGCTGGCGGCCGCAGAGCGCAGGATAGGTTGCCCAATAGTCCCGCGAGATTGCAAAAAGCGCGCGCCAAATCGCGGTTTTTGTGATTCCATCGGTGGATGGGTGACGGTCCCGAGAAGCTGCCGGAGGACATTGAGGCGCTACAAGCGGCGTTGCTGGCGACGCGCGCTGAACTCGCCAGCATTCGCGCCCAGCAGTCCGACGACCATGCGCTGATCGCTCACCTGAAGCTGCAGATCGAAAAGCTGAATCGTGATCGTTATGGCCCTCGCTCGGAGCGTACCGCAAGGCTGCTGGATCAGCTCGAATTGACGCTGGAGGAGCTTGAGGCCTCAGCGACTGAGGACGAACTCGCTGCCGAAATGGCTGCAACTAAAGCCACGAAGGTGGCCTCGTTCACGCGCAAGCGACCATCGCGCCAGCCGTTCCCGGAGCATCTGCCTCGCGAGCGGGTAATCGTGCCGGGACCTGTGGCGTGCGCCTGCTGCGGCGGCTCGCGATTGTCCAAGCTCGGCGAAGACATCACCGAGACGCTGGAGGTGATCCCGAAATCCTGGAAGGTGATCCAGCACGTCCGGGAGAAGTTCAGCTGCCGTGATTGCGAGAAGATCAGCCAGGCCCCGGCGCCCTTCCACGTCATCGCCCGTGGTTGGGCCGGCCCCAGCTTGCTGGCGATGGTGCTGTTCGAGAAGTTCGGCCAGCACCAGCCGCTGAACCGGCAGGCCGAACGCTATGCCAAGGAAGGCGTGCCGATCAGCCTGTCGACCCTCGCGGACCAGGTTGGTGGCTGCACAGTTGCGCTGACGCCCTTGTTCCGGCGCCTCGAGGCCCATGTGCTGAGTGCCGAGCGATTGCACGGGGATGACACGACGGTGCCGGTCCTGGCAAAAGGCAAGACCGACACCGGCCGCATCTGGGTCTATGTACGCGATGACAAGCCTTTTGGCGGGCAGGCCCCGCCGGGGGCTGTGTTTTATTACTCGCGCGATCGCGCCGGCGAGCATCCTCAAGCCCATCTGGCCGGCTATAGCGGCATCTTCCAGGCTGATGCCTATGGCGGCTATGGCAAGCTTTACGACCCGGGCCGCAACGCAGGTCCGATCCTGGAAGCGGCGTGTTGGGTCCATGCCAGACGGCCGTTCTTCGTGATGGCTGATTTGGCAGAGAATGCGCGCCGCAAGGTGCACGGCAAAAAGCCAGCGGTGATCTCGCCGCTGGCGCTGGAAGAAGTCCGCCGGATCGACGCCTTGTTCGAGATCGAGCGCGGCATCAACGGCGAGACGCCCGAGCGGCGCCGGGCCGTGCGCCAGGAGCGCAGTGTCCCGCTGGTCGCTGATCTGAGGGTCTGGATGCGCGAACAACGCGCCAAGCTCTCACGGCGCAACGATGTTGCGAAGGCGATGGACTACATGCTCAAGCGCTGGGACGCGTTTACCCGCTTCCTCGACGATGGTCGCATCTGCCTGTCGAACAACGCCGCCGAAAGAGCTCTGCGCGGTATCGCCCTGGGGCGGAAGTCTTGGCTGTTCTGTGGCTCCGACCGCGGCGGCGACCGTGCCGCGATGATGTACAGCCTGATCGTCACAGCCAAAATGAACGACGTGGATCCACAAGCCTGGCTCGCCGACGTCCTGGCACGCATCGCCGCGCATCCAGCTCAAAGGCTCGACGAACTCCTACCCTGGAATTGGCGCGACCAGAACAATCAAGCCAATCAGGCTGCCTGAGTGACCATTACGCGGTCCTCACCGGATGCTTACAGTTCAACTTGCGATCTCTTTATATAAGAATCAACAAGCCCTCCATCAGAACGAATTCCAAATATTCAGTGCAAGGCGAATGCACTCCCGCACTGTTTAGGTTTTCCAAAACATTGCAGAACTTACTGTCGCGGCATCTCCGCAGCAAGCAAGGCCCTGATATCGTCATCAGAGATGAGTTTCTTTCGATCCGCCAAAGCTTTAAATTGCACGAACGCGCGTGCTAGGCTAGACTCTGAATGTTGGCAACCGAGTTCTTGCACCTTGCGGGCGAACGCATGACGACCGGAGTGTTTTCCCATTACGAGTGACGTATGTTCTACACCAACGCTCTCAGGTTTCATGATCTCGTATGTCTGCGCATTCTTCAAAATACCATCTTGATGGATGCCCGCTTCGTGCGCGAACGCATTCCGACCAACGATAGCTTTGTTGTACGGTATAGGAAATGAAGTCGCCTCACTTACCAGCCTGGACGCGCGAGCGAGCATCTTGGTTTCAATATTGGTCCAATAAGGTAGCACATCATGGCGAACTTTAATGGCCATAACGATTTCCTCCAAAGACGCGTTGCCTGCGCGTTCACCGATTCCATTTATTGTGCACTCAACCTGCCGCGCGCCAGCGCGGATTCCGGCGAGCGAGTTCGAGACGGCCATCCCAAGATCGTTATGGCAATGTGTCGAAAAAGTCACCATACTGGAGTTGGGCACGCGCTCCTTCGCCATCGTTACCATTGCAGCATACTCTTCCGGCATGGAATAACCGACAGTGTCTGGTAGGTTGATCGTGGTCGCTCCGGCGTTGATCGCAGCCTCAATACAACGACATACGAAATCGCGATCGCTGCGTGTCGCGTCTTCGCAACTCCACTCGACGTCGTCAGTATGGTTTCTCGCTCTTGTTACTTGAGCGATCACCAAGTCGTACACCTCCTTTTCTTCCATCTGAAGCTTCCACTTCATATGGATTGGCGAAGTGGAAATGAATGTATGAATGCGACCGCGCTTTGCGGACCTGACAGCCTCGCCGCAACGATCGATATCCTCGCGCTTGGCACGCGCAAGCCCACATACCACGGCATCCCTTGTCTGCTTAGCAATCGCATGTACGGCTGCGTATTCTGCTTCCGACGAGCCCGGATATCCTGCCTCTATGACATCGACTCTCATTTCCTCGAGCATCGCTGCGATTTGAAGCTTATCTTCAAGTGTCATTGTCGCGCCGGGCGACTGCTCACCGTCACGCAAGCTCGTATCGAAGACAATAATTCGTTCCTTCTCAGAAGACGAGACAACAGAAGTCATAAAATCAGCTCCTTCTATTTGCTCAATGTTCAGCGAAGACGAGCACCAGTCTGTCTCTATGGAGTCCACTTCTGCGTCACTGCCACGGAAGCATCATCGCTTGCGTATCGTAGACGGATTTGAGATGTCAACGCCGTCGCTGGATGTTCCAAAGAGTCTATTAGTGCTGAAATTTTGCTTACGTCGAGGCTTTCCTGGAGGCGAAGGGACTCTACTGCCTCAACGTCTACCAGTTTGCGCAACGCGACGCATACTACCAACTTTTCTAGTGTTAGTGTGGAAGTTGCTACATTGCCTTTTCGAAGGACGTATACCACATCCATGCAGCTAGTAGCACGACAGCCAAATCACCGGATTAACGCCTACAGCGGGGTACGTTGATCTTCCTTTTCACTCGCACCGTGCCCAGGTCGGGGTAGAATCCTGCGCCGCGCCTCGCCATTGGCGCACGCGCGATCGGCGACTTTTAACACGATCCGATAGTGAATCCCGCCGATCTACATTGTATCTTCGGCGAGGACCTAAGAACGACGCCGCTGAGCGGCCGCGATCCACCAAGTGGTCTCGAAGATGCGGCGCGTCCCAGAGCCTCCGGAACCAACGCTTCATCGCGCAAGCGGTCTTGTTGGACCGCTAGGTAGCCATAGCCGGCTGCGCTAGCCGCTCCGGCGAATGCGCGGTCCGCCATCTCAATGGTTATCGCGGCATCCTGCAGGTGGATGGCTATGCCGCCTATAACAAGCTCGCGCGATCCGATCGCGGCAATGATGGCATCACATTGGCTGGCTGCCGAGTAGGCGGGGATGTTGCCATCCCCGCACCGGGTCACCGGAGGCGGTCGCCCGCCCCCGGTTCCCACAGAACGTGGCGTGCGGATTTCCCGCACCGACGCTCTTCGACAGTTGGTTCACAGCACTGCAAGCGCTTGCAGCTCCCGATAAGGGAGGCGCAGCTTAGGCTTCAGCAACGGTGTCCGTTCTTTGATTTGGTTGAAGGCGTCCCAAGTGAGGCGTCGGCCTGCCCAGCTGCGGCTGCGCAGCATTCCGCGCCAGTAACGCTCCACGGCCCGATAGACTTTTACGAGGCTCCGGAGATTTCCGGCGACGCCGTAATAGCCATAGTGGCCGCGCAGGACGAGGTTGATTTCATCGGCCTGGTCACTGATCTTGTAATGCCGTATTTGCCGCATCAGCTCCTGCAGAGACATAAGGCTGCGCTTTAGCCGAGATTTCTCGGTGCGCATCCCAACCTTGAAGTTGCCTTTTTGGTTTCGCGTGCAATAGAGCGTCAGCCCCAGAAAGTAGATTGTTTCCGGGCGGTTTCTGCCGCGTTTGCCCGCATGTCTTTGCGCGAACCGACCAAACTCGACCAACTTGGTCTTGGTCGGCTCTAGAGTGAGGCCGAACTTCCCCAACCGAAGACGCAAGGCCTCCTGTACGCGGGTGGCGTCCGATCGATATTGGAAGCAGATCACAAAGTCGTCGATATAGCGCACCAGTCGGGCTTCGCCCCGCAACCGACCCTTCACCACGCGTTCGAACCAGAGGTCGAGAACGTAATGAAGGTAGAGGTTGCTCAAAAGCACACTGATCGATCCGCCTTGTGGCGTTCCTTGTTCGCTCGGGTGCACCGCTCCGTCTTCCAGGATGCCCGCTTTCAACCAGCGCCGGATCAAGCTGATCAGGCGCGGATCACCGACTCGATGTTCGACAAACCGGAGGACCCGATCATGATCGAGACTCCCGAAGAAGTTCTTCAAATCCGCCTCCAACACCCAGCTGATCATGCCGCCGGCGATCACCTCATTGAGGGTCGCCAAGGCATGATGGGCGCTGAGCTTCGGCCTGCCGCCGAACGAGCAGGGTAAGAAGTCCTGCTCGTAAATAGCGGCCAGCACCTCAGCCGTGCTGCGCTGGAGCGCCCGGTCGGCGACAGTTGGAACCCCGAGGGGGCGCTTCTCCGTCTTACCGGGCTTGGGGATATAGACCCGCCGAATGTTCGGCGCCCGATATCCCTGGCGATGGATGGATTGGAGCATTGGCCCTATCCAGTCCTCGAAGCTCTCCTTCGCCGCCTCCACCGTCTGTCCGTCCACCCCGGCGGCGGAGCGCTTCGGAATCTGTAATAGATTCTTTTGCACTCGGTCGCGCGTGATGTGATGGGTTAACGAGGTGAAGCGAAGATTTGTCTCGCGCCGAGCTTTCACTGCTATTTGTTCAAGTTTCGTTTCCATGGTCAGCTGATCTTCTCTTTGCATAGAAGGCCGTAACTCCCGTTGAATGGAGCCCATGTCGCCCAAGAACAATTCAACTACCGCTGACCGCTTCCCCATGTGGCCGGCTCTCCCGTCCTCGGAGTACTATCGGTCAGTCTGACTTCCACCCGGTCGTCAGACCCTTCTCACCTCAGCGGCTTGGCAGGTCTTACAAGCTTGCGCTTGAACCGGATGGATCTCCCTTGTTCACGCTGCTTCCTTTGATTGCATGCTGGCGGTACGAACCCCGGGAGCACCTCTGACCGCTCGCGTTGTCGCGGCCTGCGGTTCCGCCTTCCCCTTTGAGAGACAGGGTCGGCTACTCCGATCACGTTCGATTTCGGGGCTATTTTCCCGTTCACTTCATTCCGGCCTACAACCTCCCTGTCTACGCTTCGCAACGGCCGTTACCGGACGCCACGCAAGACTCGGTTCGCGGCTGCTCGCTAGGCTTTGCCGCGGCCGTCATCTCAGACGGCAGACTTCAACGCGCTTGCAAGGCGCAACCCTCACAGACCCGGACGAGCGGATTACCCGCATCCGGTTCTTCACGCGTAAGCTTCGCTCACGAGACGGCATATTGGTGGACGATCTTGGCTGTCGGCAGAGGGTGTCGCGCGAGCATGGCTCGGAAGCGCGACCACGGCAGATTGCTGTGGCGACCACGCCGCGCGAGCCATTTCTTCCATATCCGCGTGAGCTGGTGGTGATACCATCTGATCCGTCGGCCGTTGCCGGAGATGCCGTAGTAGGCGCAGTGCCCCCGGATAACCCGCGACAAGTGCGCGTGCTGTTCCCGGAACGGGCGATGCAGGTTGAGCCGACACCATTCCGTCACGGAAGCCAGCGCGCGGGCATAACGGTCTTTTGCCGTTATCTGTCGGACGACATTCTTACCCTTCCTCGATTGACCCCATACATGGGTGAAGCCAAGGAAGTTGAATGTGGTCCCCGCCGTCGCGGGATGACGCCCACCGGGGCGTTTGAACCGGAAGTCTACGAAGCGGGTCTTGGTCGGATGGAGTTGAAGCCCGTACCGACCGAGCCGCTTACCCAGCACATTCAGCAATCGCTTGCCGGACAGATGGTCCTCGAAGGCGATCACCGCGTCATCAGCGTATCGGACCAGTTGGCATCGCCCCTTGAGCCGCGGTCGCGCCCCCTGCTCGAACCATTCATCCAGCACATAATGCAGGTAGATGTTTGCAAGCAGTGGCGAGATCACGCCGCCTTGGGGCGTTCCACCAGTCGTGCGGCGCAGGACGCTCTTTTCGAGCACCCCCGCCTTCAGCCATTTATCAATCATCCTCCGGACGATGCCGTCCGCGACTCGCTGATCGAGGAATCGGCGCAGGTGCGTGTGGTCGATGGTGTCGAAGTATTTCGAGATATCGACGTCCACCACCCAACGCAGCCCTTGCTCCATGAACCCATTGCGCAGAGCGTGTAGGGCATCATGGGCCGATCGTCCCGGTCGGAAGCCATACGAGCACGACAAGAAGTCGGTCTCGTAAATCGGCTCCAGCAGCAGGAGAATCGCCCGCTGTGCCACCTTGTCTTCCAATGTCGGGATGCCGAGTGGCCGTTCGGTCCCATCCGCCTTCGGGATGTAGTGCCGTCGCACCGGCGGCGCGATGTAACGTCCGGATTTGATGCGCGCCAGGAGATCACAAAGATTCGCCTCCAGGTTCGCTTCATAGTCCGTCGCCATCATGCCATCGATACCGGGCGCGCCATCCTTGCGCGTCAGGCGATAGGCCTCGAGCATCCATTCACGGTCGATCAGGTGATGCAGCGAGGTCAGCACCCGCTTGGGATTCTTCCTCGCCAGATCGGCTATCCATTGTCGTTTCGTGGACAGGTTCGTGGGACTCAGCGTTCCCTCCCGTGTTTCTCGTCAATGGGTCTTAACGCGTGGCGGCTCCCTTCCCTCGAGCGGGTCCCGGTGAGCCCAGTTCCCCGCCTTCCTCGGTACTATGAAGCCGCTACGACTTCCCGCCGCGCGTGTCCGTCGGCTTATGTCTTCACCTCGGGATTCCACATGCCTTGGTGTTTTCGTGTTCGCGTGCGCGCTCCCGATGCTCGCCAAGTCGGTCATCAGGCCTGGAGCGTTGCTGTGGCCGGTGCTCCGTGCCGGCTTTCCCATGTGGGCACAAACGGGACCTCTCAGGTTTCCTGGTGTCCCATCCCGTACCTTTGCCCTGCTCAGAGACCCCGGCCGAACCGGTCAGCCTGGCCATAGCGGCTTTCCCAGTGCTGCCCCCGGATCCAACACGACGAAGGCTTCAGCACGACCGTGATTTCGAGGCTGGTCACAGGGCTTCAGTACCCGCTGTCTACGCTTCACGAGTGACGTTGCCGTCACCCATGCAAGACTCGCTTCCGGCTGGCGGGCTCCGCCTTTGCCGGGAGGGCGTCGAACCCTCTGGGGCACGTTGAAAGGTTTCAGATTACATTCTTCCTCCTTTCCAGGACTTGTCCTGACGCAAGCTGGTCACACTACAGACGCAAGTTCTACGAGCTGCATGTTGCGGGGAGCTCAGAGGTGGCAACGGCGACGGTCGAGCGGATGGCGAAGCTCTGGCAGGTCGAGAAAACCGTGCGCGGTCAAAGCCCCGACGCACGCGTCGCCGCGCGCCAGCAAGCCTCCGCGGCGATCGTCGCAGATCTCTTCGACCTCTGGCAGCAGACCTTGCGGCGGATCTCCGGCAAATCAAAACTGGCTGAGGCGATCCGCTATGCCGTCTCGCGCCGCGCCATCTTCGAGCGCTTCCTGGCCGACGGCCGCATCGAGCTCGACTCCAACATCGTCGAACGCGCCATCAGGCCACAAACAATTACGAGAAAGAATAGTCTCTTCGCTGGCAGCGACGGCGGCGGACAAACCTGGGCGACTATCGCAACACTGCTGCAGACGGCGAAGATGAACAACGTCGATCCGTTCGCCTGGCTCGCCGTAACGCTTCAGCGTATCGCCAACGGTTGGCCGAGCAGCAAACTCGACGCGCTTATGCCGTGGAACCACGCCGCCTAACGGCCTCAGCTTGCCGCTTACCCTCCATCACGACTTGGGCCTTAAACTCGTCCGACCAGCGTCGGCGAAGCTGCCGCGGCGCTCCCTCAAGACGGTCGGCAACCGCTTCGATCATATGGAAGGTTCTAGTTCCAGAACTAGGCACAGACATAGAAGCGCACATCGGCTCACAAACTCAGCAGCCGATAGCCGATTGCTCACCTCCTGCGCCAGACGGGGTCTCTTTGCCGTGAGCAAGGTCGATGTAGCTTCTCAAGGATTGCGTCTGCCGCAGCAGTCCAGCGGAAGTGCGGGCAGGTGGCGTTGTATGCCGAGACGAAGTGATCGATTTTCCGAACGAGTTGCTTAACGTCGGAGAAGACTCCGCGGCGGATCGCCTTGTCGGTGATCAATGCAAAAAAGCGCTCCGCCTGGTTAAGCCAGGAACTGTGTCGGAATGAAGTGCATGTGCCAACGAGGTCTGATCGCGAGCAGGCCTTGATCTTCGGGTGATTGTGGGTCGCGTAATTGTCGATGATACAGTCGATATCCAGTCCCGTGGGAACCGCTTTATCAATCTCGCGCAGGAACGACAGGAATTCCTGACGTCGATGACGCGGCTTGCATCTGGCGAGTACCGTCCCATCAATCACATTCAGCGCTGCGAACAACGTGGTGCTCCCGTGGCGCTTGTAGTCGTGAATAATCCCTTCGACGTAACCGAAGCCCATCGGCAGCATTGGCTGCGTACGCTCTAGAGCCTGACATTGACTCTTCTCATCCACGCAGATCACCAAAGCATTGTCGGGCGGGCTCAGGTACAGCCTGACGACGTCGCGCAGCTTCTCGATGAAGAACGGATCCTTGGACAGCTCTAAGCCTTCGGAGCGATACTGTTGCAAGCCGAACGTCTGGAAATAGCGCTGTACGCTGGTCTTGGAGATGCCAGTTTCGGCAGCCGCGGAGCGAACGCTCCAATGTGTGGAACCATCAGATGGCCTGGTGTGCAGCGTCGTCCTAATCAGCTGAGCTACGCGTTCGTCATCGATCGTTCGCGGCGCACCTGGGCGAGCACCATCGTACAGGCCGGCCACGCGCCGTCTGATGAAGCACGATCGCTACTTCCCGGCCGTAGCACTATTGGTCAGCTGCATCCGCAGCGCGATCGCATTATTGGGCTCACCATCTGCGCTACTTTGCGCGCTCGACTGCTGAGCGCCGCGGGGAGCGAGCAGCTACGCGCAAACGCTTGAAGCTGCGAACGCTCCTGATCCGACAACACAAGCTCTGCCTTCGGTCTACCTATCGTCATCGGCATCTCCATCGAAGAGACCGCGAAAACCATGCAGCATTAATGCCATTTATTTGCGGGACAGGACACTAGACCAATGGGATGGTCCGGCCGTGATCCCGCCCCGCCAGTAAACGAAGCTGAAAAGGGGCGCCAAAGACAAGGAGCCACACCATGTCTACACCAAACACTGTGATCGCCGTGATTGGCATCGATATCGGCAAAGACTCGTACCACGTCGTGGGTCACGACGCGTGGCGCCATCGTGCTGCGGCAAAAGTGGTCGCGCGGCCAAGTGGAAGCGCTGCTCGCCAATATGTCGCATCGCCTCATCGGCATGGAGGCCTGCGTCGGTGCACATGACCTGAGCCGCAAACTCGAATCGCTTAGTCACGATGCCAGACTAATGCCGGCCAAATCCGTCCGCCCCTACAGTAAGGGACAGAAGAACTACTTCAATGATACCGAAGCGATTGCCGAGGCCGTGCAGCACCCGACGATGAAGTTTGTCGCGACCAAGACCGCCGAGCAGCTGGGCATTACATTGGGTGCGCGAGCGACTGGTGTCGCAACGCACGGCATCAACCAGATTTGCGCCTTCATGCTGGAACGCGGGATCGCCATGCGACAGGGCATCGGCTTGCTACGCACAGAACTACTCACCATTCTTGCGACGCGCACCTGGCAGTCGATTGGCGCCGGTTGGATCAGCGCATCAATGACCTATCCGAAGAGATCGAAGCTGTTGCCCGTCAAGATCAAGCCTGTTCGCGCCTGATGACAGTTCCTCGCATCGGGCCGATTATTTCGAGCGCCATGGCGGCTGCGATCGGCACTGGAGACGTATTCTCCAAAGGCCGCCGCGACTTGGCGCCTGGCTTGGACTGGTGCCCAAACAGATCTCGACTGGAGACCACACGATCCTTGGCAAAGTCTCGAGGCGTGGCAATCGCTACCTGCGCGTTCTATTCGTGCAGGCGGCATGGGTGGCGCTGTCAGGATAAAGAGTTGGGAACGTTACGGCTTTGCCTCCTGGATCGAAGCCGCCAAAGCTACTACACCACAATGTGCTCGCTATCGTGCTCGCCAACAAACTTGCCCGCATCGCCTGGGCTGTGCTTACCAAAGGACGCGCCTTCGAGATAACCAGGATCGGCGATGCAGACACCCGACCCGCTTGACGCCGCAGTCAATGTTGTCGAGTCGGCAGAAAGTCCGCATTTGCGCAATCTTCGTTTCGGGTCAGCAATGCCTGTCACTATGGGATACTGAACGGCTCAGTTGAATTAATTGCTTGGAGGTAGTATGGACTAGGTTTACTGACGTGAAACAATTGGACCTATTCGTGACACGCAACGATCTTGACGCGAGAATTGGCGAGCGCATTCGAAGCCAGCGAAAGCGGATCGGCCTCAGTCAGAAGGGGCTCGCGAGTCGACTGGATATAGTATTTCAGCAGTTACAGAAGCACGAGAATGGCACGAGTAGAGTGCCAGCGAGTCGACTTTACGAAATTGCTCGTGCACTGAACACGCCCATCTCACATTTCTTCGAGGTCAGCGCAAGTGAAACGCCCCGACGGGAGTCGGCCCTCTCGGAGGTTTCCGAAATAGTCGCCGCGCGGAAAGGCAAGTTGGGAAAGCAGGTCCTTGAGCTCGTCAGGGCCTTCATGAAAATCGACGAAGGTGCTCGAGCGGACATTGTTTCGCTGGTCGCAAGGCTATCGAAGTCGAAGGGTAGGCGATAGAGGCAGCATGCATCCGAAACAGGCTAAAATGGTTAGAGCTTAACCGTTAGTGCTTCGGTTTATCATCCAGGACGCGCATAATGTGTTGGTCGGCGGCCCGACTCCCAAAGCCGGCAACATGTGCTTCCTTCGTGTCTAGCGCGATCTCGCGCAGACCGGCGATGAAGCGTTGATTGAACAACTCCTTTGTTCGCCGAAATGTAATTTCGGGAAACTCACTGAGGGTTTTCGCTCGCGCGATGGCACTGTCCACTAAGCTCTTCGAATCTACCACCTCATTAAGCAATTTGTGGTCCGCTGCCCACGAAATCGGAATGGCCTCGCACCCATAGATAATATCGGACATCGCCGCTCGACCCAAAAAGCTCTCAAGCATATAGCCGCCAATCGTGCAGGCGAAACCATGCTTTAATTCCCACATAAGCAACTTGGTCTCTAGCGATCCGACGCGCCAATCGCAAGATAACGCGACCTGGAAGCCGATCCCTATTGCGTATCCGCCGATTGCAGCGACGGTCGGCTTGGTGACGTTCAGTATGGTAGAGTAGAAATCGATCATCCTATCGATAAATCCCTCAACCTCCGCGCGTTCGGAAAGTCGAATCACCTCGTTAAAATCACCGCCAACGCAAAAGGAGCGGTCGTTTCCTCCAGTCAATACTAAAGCCCGTATCGCTGAATTATCCTCCGTCTCATGGCATATTGATCGCACGGCCTTCTCGAGTTCCAGACTCATCGGATTGTTAGCGTTGCCGTGATTGAACCGCGCGACCAAGACCGCGCCTCGATCTTCCGTTTTCAGGATCGTCATAGCGTCTCCGCCTGATTGTATCAGCTATGTCGCAACTCGCTCACGAAGAATTCGAGCGTTGCTCTTACATCTATAGTGGGCATTTGTCCAACTTTTATGTACATCTATGGTAAGAATTATCTTCTTGGCACAGCAGCGACGACGCGGCAAGATGCTTCCTTCAAGCGCTCCAACTTGAAAGGAGAGTCCGATGCCCCTTCCGGCTCCAGTCGAACGAGAATTCCTACATCGCCGGACAATAGAGGCGTGCGGGTACCGCCGATGCGATCAGCTGTGGGACATCGAGGCCCGCCTGATTGATTCAAAAGCCAACATGTATAGGAATCCTTGGCGTGGAGAAGTGCCTCCGGGTGAGCCCATGCATGACATGTGGCTGCGGCTGACGGTTGATTCCAGCTTTAGAATCCATGCCCTCGCTCTCGCGAGCGACAAGAATCCTTATCCGGCGTGCTCCGAGGCAGTGAGCGCGTTCGCGCCGCTCGTAGGTCTCAAGATAGAGCCCGGTTGGAAAAAGCAGTTCAGAGAGCAACTCGGCGGAGTTGCAAGCTGCGTTCACCTTACCGAACTCCTAGGTGCTATCGCCTCAGCAGCATTCCAGACCATTTTGCCCGTCCTGTATGATGAAGGAGCATTCAGCACGCAACCTCGACCGGGATTGATCGATAGTTGCGTCGCATATCGCCGCAATGGCGAGGTCGTGCGGCAACTTTGGCCAAACTTGCCGGCGGAGTAATAGTGCAACTCGGGAATTTCAGCTTCGTGTTAACAACACGCGGCGAGGCTGACTGGCGTTTTAAGTCGCATGGACCGTTCAATGCAGGGGCTCGGAGCTCGCCCGGCACCTCGATGCAACTCGTTGGGTACGGATAGCTCAGATCGCATTTGGCCGGCTGGAATGTTTGAACCTCCTCCGAATGGCTGGACACCTGTAGTAGTAGGCTGCTCTGAGAGCCCGGAGGTGTCGGATGCAAGAGCATCAACGTCGGTCGTTTACCGAGGAGGACAGCGGCAGGCCTGAGCTGGTGGTATCGAGTGGCCGGTCGATCACGGCGGTCGGCAAGGAACTCGGCTGCGCGATTCGGTGCTGCGGCGCTGGGTGGAGAAGCTCCGGCAGGAGCCGGCATCGGCGACGCGGCGCCCCATTACGCAGGCGGCGCCGATGCCGGCGGACCACGCTGCCGAGATCGCCCGGCTGCGCGAGGAGAACGAGCGGCTGCGCATGGAACGGGACATTTTAAAAAAGTCGATCGCGATCTTTGCCAGAACTCGGACAAGAGGTTCCGCTTCATCGAGGATCATCGCGATGCCTACCCGGTAAGGCTGACGTGCGCCGTCCTCCAGGTCTCGGCGGCCAGGGATCTTCCCACGAGAAAGTGGACGGCGTTAGGCGGGTTTTTAGCTCCATCTCGATCGAGGCGATATACGCCAAGGCGGAATGGAGCCTTGTTCGGTTGTAGAAGCCCTCGATTGAAGGGGAAGAGATCACGCTGGGCATCGCCACGGATCCTTGTAGTTGCGCTGATACCCTCCACGATCGGGATGCAGGTGATATCGGCGAGCCAGACCCGGTTTGGAGCTGGAGCCGTGAAATCGTGCACGATCAGGTTCGGAGCGACCGGCAGGTCGTGGGAATGAGTGAATGAGTGGCTATGCCGCCTATAACAAGCTCGTGCGATCCGATCGCGGCCGGCCACAAACAATTACGAGAAGGAATAGCCTCTTCGCTGGCCGCGCCCGGCGGCGGACAAACCTAGGCGACCATCGCAACGCTGCTGCAGACGCAAAAATGAACAACGTCGACTCCCTCGCCTGGCTCGCCCTAACACTGCAGCGTATCGCCAACGGTTGACGGAGCGGCGAAATCGACGCGCATATGCCATGGAACCACGCCGCCTGACGGCCTCGGCTTGTCGCTTACGCTCATTCGGAGGAGATTCAGTGAGCGTTCGGCTATCGGCTGCTGAGTTTGTGAGCCGATGTGAGCAATCGATCTTCTTTTTGTTTTTCGGCGTGCTACGCTTTTCGGCATGGATCACTGTCGGGGTCAGGGCGGGGTAGCGCTTCTACTTTCCGGTCGGCGGCAGGATGCGAATCTTGCGTACATAATCTCAAGAACAGCCTCGTCAGGATTGCCATCGCAGTCTCAGACTTCGATGCGATGAAACCCACTGACGGCAACCTCGTCCATTTCGTCAGTGATCCTGTGACCCACGTCTCCAGCCAAGCTGGTCGACGCAAGTCCTGATCAGGAGAATGAGTTCCGATCTCCTATGCTGCGCAAAATAGCTCGTAGTGCCCTCTCGCGATCACCGAGATGCATCGCCCCCAATGATCCAAGCGTTGCGTAGACTACTTGAGATTTTCTAAACCGACGCACATTTCCCTCTTTCGATCGGATCCGTATTCTCTTAAACGCCGCCGTCCCGTTGAATTTTTTCCGGGCCAGGACCTAGTGGCCGCCACCCAGCGCGCCCCTCGATTGTAATGGCGAGGCTCGAATGCATCAGGATGCCGCAAACCACGTGCGACCTGAGGCGACGCGCCCGCCCACTGTTTATGCTCTTAGTGATGCCGATCGCTTCTGACTTTTCGCGTCGATAGCTGAACTCGGTTGTATCGTGCAGCACAAAAACGATGCCTCCGGTATCGGCGAGACGTGTCGATTGGAAATCGATCGGCGAGAACGTCCGCTTCGCTGCCCCGGTCGTTAGAGAAGAAGCCATCTTCGAAAACGTGCCGGACATAGACGTATCCTAGGACTAGGCGCCGCTGCTCCGGCTAGCTAATGCCCGTGTCCGGTCAAAACGGGGGCAGTTCACCTTGGTACAGTTCACCTTGGTATTTGCCCAATCCTGGCAGACGAGTGTATGCTTTGTCCCACGGCGCTTCCAATCCGCGTAAGCCGCTTGCGGAATCTGCCGTTGGGGGCGCGCGTCCCTAAATTCGCGGGCCAGGTGCTCAGAAGGGAGTCACAAGTGATTCTTTGGACTGAGATTTCACCGATCAGCCCGAGTGGTCAAAGTTATAGGTGGTGAAAGTGTCCTCGGAGCCTTGTGTCGCGCCTGCAGACGAAACTATGTTAAGTGTTGAGTGATATCGGCGATCGTAGCTGCCAAAAGTGCGACCGATGTCTCAATATCCAACTCTGCTACCTCGGCCTCTGCATAGCGAAGGAGATCGAGAATGCTAAGGAGTTGCGTCTGCCGTGGATTGCTGACCATGGATTGACCGCGGTCCCGCGCGTCCCCTTCTTTAACACATTGCTCCTCTAGCCAATAAGGGAACTTGACAGTGGTCGCTCGAGGAGCTGAAGGACTTCCATCGCTCAGGCTGTAGTCCACCGGTATCAAAAAAATCGGAATATTTCTCGTTGAACTACTCTCAAGAAGGCGTTGACACGTCTCCAATACATCTGCGATCGGCGGCGAGGCAATAAGGATGAGATCCGGCTGATGTTGGGCGGCCAAAGAAACGGTATGCTCGAACTCGGCCGGAACCACTTGAATCCTAGATTGATCGACTGCTTGCCACAATTCTGTTAAGTAAGGTCTTGCGGCCACTACTAGCGCCATCGGCATAGGTCGCTCCGGCAACAACGCGCGTTCAATTGAAGTTGAGCAAGTGACCGCATTGGCATTCCATTAGCGGGCGTAAAGATGTTTATCGGTCGTGTCATGTGCAGCCTCTTGAATTCGTGGATCCGAAGAGCTGTCAGTATCTCTGAGCGTTTAGAGCTCGCCGCTAGCCATTATTCTAACGATCTAATATCGAAGCGAGCGCTTCTACGATAGAAGATACAGCAAACGAGATGGGAGTCCCCTACCATTTCTGGCGGGAAGCAAAGCATGGCCCTTTTAGGCATATTACCTCGATCACTCACCCTAGGTATCACGAAACGGGACTTGGAATTGGGGCTCCTCCCGCTGCTCCGTCTCAGAGTTAGCAACGCTGCGGATTTTAAGTGTTTTCTCGACGATCTTCGTGACCTTCAAAAAAACGCGATCACGCACGATCAGGATAGGTAGATCTTAGGGCTCGCGAAGCGCAGGCCGAACTCGCACAACCGCTCGATCCCAAAGCGGGCCTTCGTTGACGAGACCGGAGCATCGATCAACTGTAAGCGTAGCTCTGAGGCCCATTTGATTGGTGCTTGACGTCTATTTTGAGCGCGTGGTGCGCCGGCGCGGATATTTCCGACAATGCGTTGACGGCGGCTTCGAGCGCCCTCCGGTCGACGACGTTGGGATCGAACTGTTATAGCCTGGCGCACCGCCGACATCTTCCGGAGGACAACGGCCGGCGGCATCAAGCAAGACGCGAAGTCCCTCCGTTGTCGTGTTGTCGAACCACTTTTCGAGCTTGATCACGTGATCCAGCTGTCGCCGAAGTCGTAGAGATAATGGATCGTCTTCGCGCCGATCTCTTGAACGATATTGGAGAGCCATGTCTTGCGAGCATCGAAGGGCCGAGAGCCAAAATCTCCATCGGGATCAGGGATACCCAACGTCCTTCGCCGGCTAGGAACTCGAAGAGATGGCTATTCGTCCAGCCAAACGCCGCCTGAAGCGGTCGGATTTCTCCGTGCCCCCCGCCCAGATCCGTACGTGCGGAACTACCGCATACGGCTCCTGCCTTGGGTCATGACGTATACCTTGGGTTGGGATGCGGATGACATGCGCGGACTTTCGGGATGTATCGCCCAATGAATCGTCGGAACCTTTCCCAGGTCATGCGAGAGCGCTGGCCGCGTCGACGAAGCGAGCGCAGCCAGGCCCGGCAAACCTCGGCGCGGAACATGCCGAGCCGCTTCAGGTTCCCCGGGATCGCGTGGTAGTTCAGGTATCCCTGCATCACGCGACGGAGCCAAACGCCGGTCTCACCGATAGGCGGTGAGCGTCATGCAGAGACCACACGCTGAGGGTTGATCTGGTCGGCTAGGAAGATCTCGCGGAATGGTTTGTCGCGAGGTCACAATGTCCAAGGATAGTCGTAAGGATAGCGATAAGGATAGGCATATGCCTATCCTCGAACACGGCGCCGACACGCTGCAGCGTGTCGAGATCATCACCGGGACGGGCCGGCGTCGGCGCTGGTCGACCGATGCAAAGGCGACGATTGTCGCGGAGAGTTTTGCGCCGGGTGCAAGCGTGTCGGCGGTGGCGCGGCGACACGACATCAGTCCAAGCCTGTTGTTTCTCTGGCGTCGCCAGAGCACGCCGGCGCAGGTCGCGGAGCACGGGGACAGAGGCATGCCACTGGCTTTATCCCGGTCGCGATCACCAGCTGTGGCGGCCAGAGGGAGGAGCCGGCGACGATCGAGATTGAGGTCGGCGCGGTTCGTATCCGTGTCAGAGGGACAGTCGACCGGCAGGTACTGTGCGAGGTGTTGGCGGCGGTCGGGACGGTTGGTCGATGATCGGGCTTCGAGCTGGGTTGTCGATCTGGATTGCGACGCAGCCGGTCGATTTCCGCCGCGGCATGGACTCGCTGGCGATGCTGGTGAGCGAGGCCTTTGAAGCCAATCCGTTCGACGGCGGACTTTATGTCTTCCGCTCCAAGCGCCGAGATCGCGTGAAGATCCTGACCTGGGATGGAAGCGGCCTTGTCCTTTACTACAAAAGAATCGAGGGGCAGTTCACCTGGCCGCCGATCAAGGAAGGCGTCATGTCGCTATCCCATGCTCAGCTCTCGGTCCTGCTCGATGGCTCGGACTGGAAGCATGTGCCGATGCGAGCTGTGGATCAGCCGGTACGAGCAGGTTGATCATTATCAAGAGGCGTTCGTCACTCACGCAGAGTTGTTGTAGAATCACTCTGCATGAGTGATTTGCCTTCCGATCCAGCATTGCTCCGACAAACCGTGATGGCGCTTTCGTCACGGCTTGCGGCGTTGTCGGAGGAATGCAGCACGCTGGCGACCGCGCGTGATGCAGCGATCGCCCAACGCGACGCTGCGATCCAGGAGAACGACAAGCTCCTGATGATCCTGTCCCAGTACAAGCGCACGATCTTCGGTCCGCGCTCCGAGACACTGGATATCGGACAGCTGTCTCTCTTCAGCATCAGGGCACAGGCGGCTCATGCCGCCGCCAACGACGACGTGACCGGAGGCAGGCTGCCTGACGGAGCGGAGGGCCGTGGAAAGCGGCCGGCACGACGCAACCGGGGGAAGCTTCCGGAGCATTTGCCGCGCATCGATGTCGTGATCGATATCGAGGGCCACATCTGCCCCTGCTGCGGCGAGCAGCTGCACAAGATCGGGGAGACCGTCAAGGAAGCGTTCGACATCATTCCGATGCAGTACCGGGTCAAGCGCACCGTGCGTCCGCGGTACGGCTGCCGGGGCTGCCGCCAGGGTGTGGTACAGGCACCCGCGCCGGCCCAGGCGATCGACGGTGGAATGGTGACGGAAGCTTTGCTGGCCCACGTCGCGGTCATGAAATACGGCTACCAGCTGCCGCGGTATCGCCAGGAACAGATGTTTGCCGCCCAAGGCATCACGCTCGACCGGCAAACGCTAGCCTCGTGGATGGGCCGCGTCGCCTGGTGGCTGAAGCCGCTTCACACGCTGTTGCGCCACTCGGTGATGTCCTACCCGCGGCTGTTTGCCGACGAGACGCCGCTGCCAGTTCTCGATCCCGGCCGTGGCAGAACCAAAGTCTGCCAGCTCTGGGCGATCGCCACCGATGACCGCCCATGGGGCGGCCCTGCGCCGCCAGCGGTGGTCTACGTGTTCGCCGAGGATCGCAAGGCGATCCGCGCCAAGCAGCTGTTTAGAGATTATAACGGCATCCTGCAGGTTGACGGTTACGCCGCTTACAAGGGGCTGATCAAGAACGGCGGCCGTCTGGTACAACTAGCGTTCTGCTTCGCGCATGCGCGGCGGAAGTTCTGGGACGTCCACGTCGGGACGAAATCGCCGATTGCCGCGGAAGCGCTGCAGCGGATCGCGATGTTTTACGCCGTTGAGGATCGCATTCGCGGTTTGCCGGCGACGCGGCGAGCTGCGGTGCGACAATCCGACATCAGACCGCTGATCGAGGACTTCAAGCCCTGGCTCGAGGCGCGGCTGTTGGAAGTCTCGAAGAAGTCCGGTTTGGGCAAGGCCATCCGCTACACCCTCAACCATTGGGACGGCCTGACGCGCTTTATCGATGACGGACGCATTGAAATAGACAACAATACGGTCGAGCGCAGCATCAAGCCGATAGGGCTTGGAAAGAAGAACTATTTGTTCGCGGGCAGCGAAGGCGGCGCCGAGACATGGGCCATTCTCGCGTCGCTCATCAACTCGGCAAAGCTACAAGATATCGACCCACGGCACTATCTGACCGACGTTCTCGAGTCGTCCGTGAACAAGCCTCTAAGCGATTGAGCGGGAGTCTGTTTTTCGGATGCGGAGGCATCTGAGATTGCAGGGATTGGGGGCTTGAGAAGCCCAAACCCTGCAATTTCGTTTTATGGATTTCCCTTCGCTGCGGACCATGATTCTGTGTTGCATCGGAGGGGGACGATGCGGCCGAAGAAGCATAAGACGACGGGATCGAACGATCTGTTCCGGGCACGGCTGGACCAGATCATCAACATGAAGCACGAGCTGGTTCTGCTCGCTGGCAAGGTCGATTGGGAGTGGATCGACGGCGAGATCGCGCCGCTCTACAGCGAGAACGGCCGGCCCGGGATCGAGACCCGCTTAGGGCTGTCGATGTCAAGTCAACCGTAAGCAAGAGTGACGGCCGGCCTTGACCGCCCCTGCGCGCGACGCGATCGACGTCCTGCGGGCCTGGACGAAGGAACGGCCCCCTGGTCCGAACAAAGGAACTACGCAATATCAGGAGCAAGCGATGACATAGCCGCATCAACCGTCTCCAGCCGAGGTCTGCGAGAAGACAAGACAAAATGGAGGATCGGTCTTCCGAGCGTGTGCGGTCACTGGTGACCTAAATGGCCCGTTCGAGGCCTGTAGACTAATCAGAACGCACGCGTGCTGATATCCATGATGGCCCGGAGCGCAAACGCTCCAACCAGACGCCGGTTACATTGATGCAAGACCGCCGCCGCCAATTCGACGAATCTTCTCGCAACGCACGGCCGGACCATACATTAAGGTCACACGCTTCGCGAATTACTTCGCGTCACGCGAGACGGCGCCCGTCGGATGCGTACTATCCAGTAGCGGCGAGACAGTTTTGACATTCCTCGGGTGAGAAGCGTTCAATAGCATTAGCTTGCAAGATATCAGGCATGGTGCGCGCGGCAGCGGCGCGCAACAGCGCCTTCAATTTGGAGAAGGTCCATCTCGATCGGGTTGAAGTCCGGATTGTAGGGCGGGTGATAGAGCAGGCTTGCTCCGACGGTCTGAATGGCCTCTCGAACGCCATGGACCTTGTGGGCGGGCAGATTGTCCATGACGGCGGTGTCGCGCGGGCCGCAGCGATGGGGCGAGTTGCTCGACATAGGCCAGGAAAGCGTCGCCATCCATCGGACCGTCCAGAACAAGCGGCGCAATCAACCGTCGAAGCGCAATCCAGCGGTGAATGTCGTCGTCTTCCAATGTCCGTGTGGGACGGCCGCACGACATCGCTCGCCGCGTGGCGAGCGCCCGTAAAGCCGCCATTTTAGTGTTGGCGCTGGTTTCGTCGATAAGGACGAGGCGCCTAGGGTCAAGATCGATAGCCTATCAGCGACACAACACCACAAGCTCGTGCTGCCCACTGAATTGCGCGGCGGGCCACGAATTGTCTCCGCCGACAGAACCGTTCTCAAGCGTGACGGAGCGCTGACGCAATCGCCTCAACGTTTGGCTGCGTCTCGATATCCAATACGAACTGGATGAGTTCGTCCGCGCGTACGCTCGATAGCCCGCTGACAGCACGAAACTTTTCTATTACGCGTTCGTCATCGTATGCTGTATCAGCCGTCCACGGATCGCCAAGCGCGAATTCCGTTTCCGCTTCAAAGCGTGAGCCGTCGCGCATCATGATCGCAGCGCGCGCGGGCATATTCCGCCACTGTCCGCGTACCAGGTGGGTTGAGAACGCATTTGCGGGGCCCCAATGTTCGATGCTTACTTTTTCTCGTAGCGTTCTAACATTTTGATCATCGTCTTGCGCCGGGTCTAACCATGCCGAGCCAACGGGAATTCCGAGTAGTATCATTGCCACAGCGTGCGGAATGCTCCACTGACGCGAACAAAACGTGCGCGGGGCAGGATTTCTGAAACGCGGAGTGCATACCAAGACGTTAGTGCCGATAACGACCCGTTCAATTTTCTGAACGTCAATATTCGCCTCGCTGATGGCTTTAACGAGCGCAGTCAGCGGATGATGCGTCCAACGACACATCGGCCATGGTTTGTAAGTAATATCGGCCAGCATCCAGCGCGCACCAAAGCCGCCGACCAGGGCATCCGGATCGAAATGGTCTGTACCGCACATTTTGATCAGGCCGCGATCGCCATCAAAGATACTGGAAAAGCCGGTCGCGCCAAGCGCTGCGGACCGCGCCGCAAAGACGCCGGCAAGTGCCGCCCAACCCGCGTCAGCGTATTTGCAGTCCGGCAAATCTATTGTCGAAGCTCCCCACATTCCCGTCGTCGGTAGTGGGGTATTCGAACCGGCTATGCCAAGCGTTTGCCGGGCCAAAGTGTCGTCCTGTGACTCCAGTTGGATCGCCACACCTGCTGCCGCGAATACAACCGACGCAGAGCAACTGTAAAGGAGCGGAAAGCCGGTCAGGCAGCCCTCCGTGAAGAGCATAGGCGGTCCTAATGCACTCGCCACACGCCCACCCAATTCATATCCCGTGATCATAGCCTGCAGGAAACGCGAACCCGTCACTTTATGTGACTCCGCTAGCGCAAGAGCAGAAACGACGGCAGTTGCGCCAAAGTGATGGCCCGCCGGAAATGTCTCATCAAGATCCATACAGTTCGCGAGACGGCCGTTGGCATATAGCGCGCCCGCAAGGCTCGCCCGCTCTTTGCGCCCCACCACAGAGGCGACGTTACCGTTTCCCAAGAACTCAGCCGAGCCGTATACGATCGGCGCCATACGCGTTCGGGTCCCGGCCATCATGCAGCCGATCGAATCGAGCAGAAGAAGACGAGCGCTGGCCTTTATGCTAGCTGGCACATCGCCAAGATCGAGAGTCGAGGCAAATCGAGCAAGAGCGCCGGTCAGATCGAGAGAGGTATCTAGCATCAAAGACTCCTAAGTGAGCGGCTAAAGCGTCGCGCTGATGCAGCATCGCTGCTTTGGACCCCGCGTAGTGTATCGATGGGAGCGCATCGTCACGTCATGATCCAGGCTCGTGATACTACCAATTTCGAGAGCGACCTTACGGCCTGGTAGACCGAGTGTACGACGCCCGACGATCGTCCATCGGGATCGTCTGGAGGTTCGAAGAGTAGAATAGTTCGTTCCAAACGATCCCTGTTCTCCGTGGCGACTCACGATCGACGTATCGGCGCAGGGTGATTGATGACGTACCGGTCTCACCGCTTCTGGGGTTCATCCGTGACCTGGCCCCGCGGCCAACTCGCTCGACGCGCCCTGCACCCATCAAAGTTGTCCATGAGCAAAGACGCAAGAGATTCTCTTCGGTCAATCAAGCGGCTCTCAGCTATGGCTTTAATCCGTTAGACGTTCTGTCGCCATGCAGTAACATGCGCCTCAGATAGGCAGAAACCCGAGCGCAGAGCGGAAGCGGTTCTTGATGTACGCCCCGTCGCGCGATGGCAGAACGAGCGTGGGTTTGTTGGCTGCGATCTTGATGGCAGCGAACTTCACCCCATATCGGCTAGCGATCTTTGCGCGCAAATCGTCAACGCCGTCGAGAGTAGTGATCTTGTCAGCCGACGCGAAGCCGCAGGCCTTGGCGACTTGCTCGAGCTCTAGCCCACGACCGGTATGGGTCTCCTGCATCCCAGTCTGACCGAAGTGGCCATTGTCAAGAATGGCGACCGTCAGATTGGAGGGTTTACGGATGGCGATAGTTGCAAGCGCCCCGAAAGCCATCAGCATGTCTCCATCGCCGGTGAGCACAAGCACCGAGTGATCAGGTCGCGCCGTTGCAAGGCCGAGACCAATCGTGGCGGCGCTGCCCATCGCCCCCCAGAGATAATAATTGTTGTCATGGTCGCCCGCGGCCATGACATCGCACGCGGCCCAACCGATACCGCCTACGACCAATAGTCTCTCCCGACCGGCAAGTAGCCGAGCTACGACCTCACGGCGATCGAGGGCACCGTCATGCGTCACTTCACTCATTTCTTTTCTCCGAAAAGTCGCTGTCCAACCAGCACGGCGCACGCACGGTCCCCATCGAATGCCATGGTGGCAGCGCCGTGCAGAAGCGGCGCGACATCTCCGGGATCGACCGCATGCCAGGTAAGGACGTTCATTAGCTCCAGCGCCTTTTGAGTCGCCCGTCCCATGGGGTTCTGCCACGGATTGTACTCAGCCCAATCGCCGCGCATGGTAACGACCATCAGAAGCGGAAAGTGCGTATTGGACTGGAGCGCCAGCATGTTGATGCAGTTGCCGACGCCGCTTGACTGCATGAGCAGCGCGCCGCGTTCGCCGCCCAGCCACGCTCCGGCCAAGTAGCCGATGCCTTCCTCTTCCGTCGTCAGAACCACTGCGTTTATCTCATCGTCCGCCTCGGCCAAGCGGATCGTCATAGAATGCGGAGTGTCCGGAACGTAGACAATGTGCTTCACGCTATGCCGCTTTAGTACACGGAAGATATCTTCTTGCCACGTTTCATGTCCGACCACTGCTGCACCCATAAGTATTGCTCCTCCGGATCGAAGTTGACTTTCTTCGAGAGACGTCGCTGTCGCGCCAGCATTTGGTTCTGCTTTCCTAATAACGTCACTTCAACCATGCCAAGACGAGCTATTCGCCCCACGTCGGACAATGCGCGTCTCGGCGCCTGGCGACTCTTGGCGATCTTTCGAAGCAGATCGACAAATGCCCTTGTCTCTTCTTCGAACTCAGACATGTGTTGCTGTTTGCAATACTAGGCTACGTTTGGGAAGCGCGCCGCGCAAGCTGGTGCTCCTAGGACCGTACTGTGTGATCGAAGTCCGGCCAACTACCGGAATTGAGAGCGCCAATGGCTGCGCCAAAATGTCAATAGCACCATTTGGTTCGGGCGAACCGCAAAGGCATTATGAATCATAACGGAGCGCTGGAGAAAGTGCGACAGTCGCTGTCCGCCGCTCAATCGCCTGTGAGCGCTAATTGCCCTTCGGGGCTTCAGGTTTGCCTTGCCCGGTTTGTGCGGCCGCGCGTTGTCATGGCGTAGCCGCGCTTACCACCTTAGGCCCATACAGGGCAGCACTCATTTTCGGGCGAGCAACCTACCAACGTTGGTGATTGGTCGTGCGGTCGTCAACTATTAGCATCTCTCCAATCGCAAGGAGGCCCGGATGCAACATCAATCACAATTTCTCTCGCGAACGGCCCCGATAGACTCGCCGGCGGGTTGTCTGTCGAAGTGCAGTGTTCTGAACTCTACTCCATGAAAAACGCTCCTGCACATGGTATCTATTGCCGGCTCTCAGGTACAAGCCAACGCCGAAAGCACACTCGCTGGGTGTTCGACGCATGATAACGTCTTCGTTGGATAGCGCCAGTTCTTACGTCCATTGCGGCGTCGATTCGGCGGAGGATGCTGTTCGCCGTGAAGCACAGCAGCTCATCTAGGAATACTCCATGATGCTCAGTATGCCCGCGACCTAGTGCGGATTGTGAGTAACGAGCAATTCCAATAATGACGTATTGCCTGGACGACTTTCAGTCGACCAGCCGATCTGGACGCAGACGAAACTGCTTGGAAGGAGGAAATATGAATCAGATCGTACCGAGCTATCGTTGGGCGAAACGGGCACACGATTCTGTCGCCCCTAGCGCGACGGCGCGCGGCACTCTCATTGAGCTTGGTGGCGGTTATGATTTTCCCGACACGCTGCCAGACATTGTGTCCGAAGCAATGGCGGCAGCTGAGTTGAAGAGTGAGACACTGCAATATGGTCCGCTCTACGGGCTGGACGACCTGCGTGACGCGATTATCGAGCATCTCCACCGGGATGGGGTCGCGTCGACTCGAGAGAACCTCCTGATCGTCAATGGCGCCAAACAGGGGCTGGAGCTGGCCTGCCGGGCTTTCCTTGATCCAGGCGATTCTGTGATCGTAGCCGCTCCCACCTACCTGAATGCCGTCAAAATCCTCAACAATGCCGAGGCACACTTCGTTTCCATACCGCAGGATGGAGAGGGTATGGACACGGAGATCCTGCGGAACCGGCTGCAAGCACGGTTCGATGCCAGCGAGCGAATGCCCAAGCTGCTGTTCGATATGCCGGACTTCCACAATCCAACCGGTATCGCAATGTCGGCTGCTCGCCGTCAAAGGTTAATCGAGCTGGCCACAGAGTATGCCTTCGTCATCATTGAAGACGATCCCTACCGCCGGATCCGGTTCGAGGGGGAGCCGGTGCCCCCGATCAAGGCCTTCGACACGGGCGGCCGAGTGATCGGGCTAGGCACCGTCTCAAAAATACTAGCGCCTGGGCTGCGCATCGGCTGGGTGAACGCCGACCCCGCCATCATCCGCCGCATGGCTTCGCACAAAGCCGACGGCGGCACCTGCCCGTTGCTGCAACGAATCGTTGTCCAGCTTCTTCGCAACGGCAAGATGGACCAGCACATCGCAAGACTCTCAAGCGTTCTTCGTGTGCATCGTGACAAGATGATCGACGCGATTCGCGAGCATCTTCCCGGTACATCGGTCTGCACGCCGAGCGGCGGCTATTTCCTTTGGGTGCGGCTACCCGCCGAGATTGATGCGGACGAATTGGTGCGGCGCGCTACGAAGATGGGCGTAGCCACCCTCTCGGGTCGATTATGCTTCGCCGAACAACCGCCAGGCTCATTCCTGCGTCTCGCCTACAGTTTCAGCACGCCCGCCCAGATTACAGAAGGCATTCAACGGTTGGGTCAAGCCTACACCGCGATGCGGTGCGAGGTTGATGCAATACCAACCGGGTTCTCCGATCATGAGCGGCTTCGCTGACCATCGTCACCACGTCTCCGAAATTGCGGGACACAATATCGAGCCTCTCAAACACAATTGTGACGTAAATATCCATGGCGGACGAAGTGACCAGCCAGACTTCAGATTCCGCGACGGTCTGGTCCGACGATGAGGCTTGGCATCTAAACGGTGACTGTGCTGCGGAGCCAGAAATGTTCCGCCTTCGCGCTATCACCGATGAAGTTGGACACGACCAGATTTCGTCCGCATCTTGATAAGAGATCGTGCACGTACAGGAATAACTTCGCTTAAACGATGAACGAAAGAAGTGGGAATTACGACATGCGTGCCGTACCAAAAGTCTCGTTTCTGCTCCTGCTGCTCGCATCATCTGGTCATTCGCATCCGATGTTTGCACGAACCACGGAATCCCTCCTCGAGTCTATGCGTAAAGCCGGAGAAGCAAAAGCGGTAATCAATTCAGCCCCACCTTTTGCGTTCGCTTCGCCTTCTGGCGAGCTGCAAGGCTATCTTATTGAGGTGACGACACTCGCTCTCAAAGGCATGGGCGTACCGAAGCTCACCGCTGTTCTGATGACGTGGGATGCCGCCATACCTGCCTTGCAAGCACACCGCTTCGACTTAGCGCCCGGCGGCCTTCTGATCAATGAGGCGCGCTGCAGAATGGTGTCGTTTTCGGCTCCTGTCACCGCGCAGCAGGATGCGCTGTATGTGTTGCCAGGAAACCCGAAGCGACTTACTGGGTACGTTCAGTTTGCACGAAGCTCCGATATTGAGCTCGCGGTCATTACCGGCTCAGCGCAAGAGGCATACGCGGTCAAGCAAGGAATCCGGTCAGATCAGCTCGTTCGTGTTCCGGATATTCAGGCGGGAATTGCCACCGTCATAGGGGGGCGGGCCGATGCCTTCGCTGCCGGGCAATTCAGTGTACCAAATCCGCAGCAAAAAGGTGTCGATGGTGTTATCGACAACACGTCGCCGGTTAGTAGCATCGGTATTGCCATCCGCAAGGAGGATGCTGATTTCCGCGATGCATTCAACAACCAACTTGACCGCCTAAGGAACAGCGGCGCGATGAAGGAGCTGTACGTTGTAAAGTACGGATTCCCGAATTGGGATACACTTGCTAAACTCACCAGGGCTAGCGACGCCGAGCCAACCTGCGAGTAAGGGGCGTCGAATGGTTGCTGTGCTTGAGTACTGGCCTTCAGTCGTGCAGGGCTTGTGGGTCACTGTTTGGGTCGCATTTTGCACTATCCTTGGTGCCGCACTTGGCGCGCTCGTGCTCGGCCCGCTGAGGCTCTCGAAAACGACAGTGATACGAATAACCGCGATGCTCCTCATCGAATGCATCCGTGGCCCGTCAGCTCTGGTCTGGCTATTCTGGGCATTTTATGTGCTGCCGCTTCTGCCGTTGCTACCACCCCTGAGTCCCATCACGGCGTCGATAACAGTATTATCGCTCGTTGGAGCCTCATACGGTGCCGAGATCGTTCGGTCCGGGATTGAAACAGTGAATCCCGGGCAAACCGACGCTTGCAATGCGCTTGGACTGAGCAAAATTCAATGTTTCACGAAGGTAGTGCTGCCCCAGGCTCTTTCACAGATCGTACCCGCTTTTGGCGGCCTGGCGAGGGATATGATCAGGTGGACCTCGATCGTGAGCTTCGTTGGCGTGCAAGATGTGCTCTATGTCGCAAACAACATTCGCACACAAACATTTGAGACCGCCACCGTCTTTTGCCTCCTTGGCGCACTTTATTGGATGCTGTGCCTTCTTTGTGCTGCCGCTTTTCGTGCGATCGAGCACATGCTCCCGCTGAATCGAGCAGCGCGAGCTGCGCGCCTCACGCTGCTAGTCGCGTGTGAGGCGAAGTCCGTTGCAGAGGTGACCCAATGACGTGGGACTGGCGCTATGCCCTGCAAATTCTTCCACACCTCATGCTAGGCGCTTGGTACACCGTCCTGGTGACGCTCGCCAGCTCAGCCCTCGCGTTGACGGCGGGACTCCTGCTTGCGATCTTGGAAAGTGCGAGTACCAAGCTCGGTCGGGCATTGCTGCATTTTCTGCTTGAACTCTTCCGGGGGGTCCCGATCCTTGTTCTACTCTACTTTGCGTTTTATGTCCTACCGGAAGCGGGGCTTACGCTTCCGGCGATGCCCATTGGCATCGGCGTGCTAGGTGTCGTCTATGCCGCGCTCTGCGCGGAGGTGTATCGAGGCAGCCTGATCACAATCCCAGCCGAGCTGCGCGACGCGTGCGTCGCGCTCAATTTGAGCCCTTATGTCACATGGCGACACGCACTCGTTCCGTTGATGATTAAACGAGCTAGCCCAGCCCTGCTCAATCACGTGTTAGCGTTGTTCCGGAATTCCGCGTTCCTGTTTGCGATCGGAGTGCCAGTGTTGATGGGCCAGGCCAACACGGCCAGTTACGAAAGCTTTCGCTATCTTGAACCCTTCACGCTTGCCGGTCTGTTCTACATGATCATGAACGTGCCGTTCCTCTATCTCCTTTCTCGGTTCAAGGATAAGCAAGCCTAACACCGCTGAACCTACTAGCGTCCTCCTTTATGACAGCTGCCGTCGCAGCCTTCTATATGGTAGACGCAGATGCATCCGCTCCCAAAAAGCAGCCAGCAATGTACGCTATCGAATTCAACAAGGTTTCGAAATCCTTCGGTGCACACCGCGTCCTGCTCGATCTCGACCTGCAAGTGCGGCCCGGCGAAAAAGTAACGCTGATCGGTCCGAGCGGTTCAGGAAAGACGACTGTACTCCGCCTGGTAATGGCTCTGGAAAAGCCCACGAGCGGCGATATCCGAGTCTTTGGCGAAAGCATCCTCTTCGATCGAGCCGGCAATCCGCTATCGAGCTCGCAGAAGGCGCGAATTCGCCGCCGCTGTGGCATGGTCTTCCAACAATTCAATCTTTTCCCACATCTGACCGTGCTGCAAAACCTGGCCTTAGCGCCCAGGACAGTATTACGACAAACTAGGGAGCAAGCCGAGAAGAGTGCGCGTGAATATCTTCGGATAGTGGGCCTTGAAGAAAAGATTCATGCGTACCCCCCCGAACTTTCCGGAGGTCAGCAGCAGCGCATCGCGATCGCGCGGACGCTCATTCTAAAGCCTAAGATACTCCTCTTGGATGAAATTACATCGGCTCTGGATCCTGAGCTCGCCGGAGAAGTCCTCACCGTAGTGCGCACTATCGCGCACGAGCTAAAGGTAACGCTACTGATCGTCACGCACGCTATGCGTTTTGCACGCGAAATCTCCGACCGAATCGCGGTCTTCCACGACGGCCGCATTATCGAGCAAGGCCCGCCCGATAAGATATTCAGCAATGCCAACTCAGCTCGCACGCGCTCCTTCCTGAAATCCGTCCTGAGTCACTGAACTCCCGACCTTCCCACGCAGACAATCCGAGGCTCTTCTTGCGCCCCGCGGGATTCGCATTTAACAACGCTACAAGCCCCACCTGGCATGCGAGCTCTTGAAACTCCTGAAAGCCAACGATGGTCAGGTCCTTGGAGGGCTGGACGTTCAGATCGTCATGGATAACGACGCGAAACCACAAAATACTCAAGATCAAACTTTGGTTCGCTCAACGCCCGCATTAGCATGTCCACTCTCACCGACTTCCGCGTTATGAATCAGTCAGGTCGAATGCTGGTTCGCTGAACTCACCGGAAAGCAGATCCAGCGAAGCAGGCAACTCGAAGCCGACATTCCGTGCCTTCATCGAGCCGATTATAAGAAGCCGAAGGCTTTCAAATGGACCAAACCGCATATCGGACCTTGGCTCCCGTCAAACGCTTGTGCCACAAAGCCAAGTTTGGTCGCGGGACTCTATATTACACACCCAGACCGTGCGCGCAAATTAGAAAACGGAATCGAACATTATCATCTTGAGCATATTCTTCGGGTGCATCTTGCAGATCAGAAAAATCTCCGAGAATTAAGTTTACCGATTAAAGGCGAACAAGCATTCGACAGGATATTCGCGGTCAAAAGACCTGTAACTGCGCCCAGTGTCAATCCGCCGTGGCCGTGGCCCGTATTGATAGCTATATTATCAAGACCTCTGATCTTTTCTATGATCGGAAGTGAATCCGGCGTCGTAGGCCGCTCACCGCTCCAGACATTGCAGTCAGTCCGCGAGGATATACCCGGAAACAATTTTTCCAGGCGTTGAAGCAAGGCATCCATGAGAGCAAGCTTTGCTTCCCGGCCCGGCTTGCAGAAATGACTTAGACCCGCAAGCCGGAGTCCCCTCTCGCTCGGGGTCAAAACAGCACCTAGAGATGCGACAATAACCGGGCGCGTGACAAAGTCGGGCGCGACATCCAGTTCCCAATGATACCCCCTCTCCGAGATCAAAGGAATTCTATGCCCAAGCGGCTCGGTCAAGGAGTTTACTTGCGCGCCAGCAGCGACGATCGCGTAATTGGACAAATAGCCTGCGCTCTCGCCCTTGACCTTCACTCTACCTGAAGGGTCGGTCGAAAGCTCAAGCACGAAATCACGAATGATTTCTCCACCCCGCCGCTGGAAACGCTCTGCAAGCATTTTAACGAACGCATGTGGGTTCCTGATATGACCAGCCTCCTCCATCAGGCTTCCGCCCTGGGCTATGCCTGAAAGGCGTGGCTCCAGTGCAGCAACTTGCTCCGCATCAAGTTCGCGTATTGCCACCCCGAGTTCGCGCATGCGCTTGTTTGTCGCATGGGCAGCAACGGCATCGGCCTCGTCGAGAAATATCGAGAGACAACCGTTCTTTGGTATGGAGATAAATTCGTCACCAACCAGCTTGCGATAGGAGGCGTAAGCCGTGCGGCAAAGCTCGTGGAGCGTTTCGGTGTTCTGCCGCGACAATGATGATCGCGTCGCCAGAGCATACCGAAGCCCCCAAGAGGTCAAGGCCGGAAGCGAAGGTAAGTCAATTGTCGCAGGCGAATTCTTGTTAAGCAACATTTGCGGCAGCTTTTTCAAGCCGTAGCTCGCACTTAACGGAAAGATGCTTGGCGCGATGACGCCAGCATTGCCAAAGCTGCAACCGTGCGCAACCGGCATCGGATCAATCAGCGAGACGGCGAGGCCCCCTATTTGTAGAGCTAGCGCGCTGCATAGGCCGACGACCCCACCGCCGATTACAATTGCGCTTTCGGCACTCATCTTGGTGTTTCCTACCTTGTCAATCGAAGGCCCGGTTGCCCGCACTTCGGCACTCGCCAATGCGCGCGCCCAGCGCCATATCAGCTTCTCTCGGTTCTCTCCAGGTAATCAGGAGCACGCTTTGCAGCAACTATCGCGGCGTCAACCCCTTCAGGGAAGTCGGGACAACGCATAACCAACACCTCGCGGTCGTCAAGCGCAATCCATGAGGTGAGCATCCCCTCGTAGTCGAGAGCCCACATCGAGGGAGCTCACGACAGCGTCGGGCATGAGCCAGTCGGTTTTCACAGCCGCACAGAAGTGAACAAGGGCACAACCACGGCTTCTGGCCAGGCAGACCTCTATGTGGTGGGAGCTCGAACCGAGCATCAGTTCCTCGGCCGTGCCAGGCTGAAACGTCAACGTTCGACTACCAACATCGGTGGCTCCATTTTGCTGGCCAGCGTGTTCTAATCGATCGTCGTCAAATTATCTCGGAGACCAACGAAAATGCAGCTCGTACGTAAACAAATAGAGGCCTATCATCGGGACGGATTTCTCGAGGTCCTTGACATGTTCTCGACTGATGAGGTCGAGACGCTACGGGCAGCATATGCTCGCGACTGCCAGAACGAGGGACCGTATGTCATAAGAGAGTCGGACGGCAGCAGAATCCGCGCAATCTATGCATCCAATCTTCGTCAGCCCGAGTTTGATATTCTGATCAAAAGCGGAAGGTTCCTTGGATGTGCAAAACAACTTGTCGACTACGATCTCTATCTTTATCAGTTCAAGATAAACTCGAAATCACCTTTGGGAGGCGAGTCCTGGGTTTGGCACTACGATTTTTCGGTCTGGCATGCGGTCGACCAGTTGCCGAAGCCAAATCAGGTCAATATTGCGCTTTGCCTCGATGACCTCACAGAGTTCAACGGCCCGCTCATTTTCATCTCTGGCTCCCACTTGGCCTTCGGTTCTTCGATCGACGTCGACGGCAGCAAGGAAAGCGCGCACGTCGATCCACTCGCCTATGCGCCGGCGACCGGTGAGATGCAGAGACTTCTCAACGATCATAAGATGGTCAGCCCGAAGTGTCCGGCAGGGAGCGTCATCTTCTTCAATTCCAAAGTGATCCACGGCTCTTCGATCAATATGTCGCCGTTCCCGCGCCGCCTGCTGATTGTCACCTACAACGATGTCGACAATGTACCGAAGAGGGACAAGCCCCGTTCGGAATATATCATTCGACCTGCTACGCCTCCGCTGGCAGTCGACGATAGGCCCCTAGTCTAGGAGTTCGCATGGTATCCGATGCAGTCCGAACGGATGTCACCGGTCGCGCCGCCGTCCTGACGGAGTTCGGTAAGGATGTCGCCATCAAGACGTTCGTGGTACCAGCACCGCCGGTAAACGGAGCCATCGTCGAGATTCTTTACGCGGGCATCTGCGGCACCGATCTACACCTGCAACAAGGGCACCTGCCTATCATCACCCCCCTAGTGCTCGGCCATGAGGGATTAGGCAGGATCCACCGGATCCATCAGTCCCTTAAAACGGATTCGAAAGGCACTCAGATCAGGTCAGGTGATTTAGTGATGTGGGCGTCCTCGATCAGTTGCGGCCACTGCGAAGCCTGTTCCATCTGGAGAGAACCGACGCTGTGCGACCATAGAAAGACCTATGGCATCAACCGCAGCACTGCCACGGACGAGCCGCTTTCCGGCGCCTGGGCGGACTTCATCTGCCTCCAGAGCGGCACGACCATCGTCAGAATCCCGGAGGGCACAGACGAGATCGCGGCGATGGCTCTGGCTTGCGCCGGACCGACGATGGTGCACGCATTTCAGCGGCGTCCGGTGCGGCTTGGTGAGACCGTGATCGTGCAAGGCGCCGGTCCCGTCGGCCTTGCAGCGGCCGCCATAGCCAAGCTCGCAGGAGCAGGGCAGCTAATTCTCGTCGGGGCACCGGCAAGCCGGCTGAGGCTGGCATCGGAGTGTGGACTTGCGGATCTATGTATTGACATCGTCGGTCGCCCCATCGAAACCGCGCTCTCGGAGGTCCTCAGCTTCACGCCGAAGCGCAAGGGGGCGGACTTGGTCATTGAGTGCACCGGCGTCCCCGCCGCGGTCTCTCAGGGCGTAAATCTAGCCCGCCGCGGAGGATCCTATCTTGTCGTAGGTCAATACACAGACAGCGGCAACACCGATCTCAACCCGCACCAGATCGTGCGCCGACAGCTCGACGTGGTTGGCTCATGGGCCTTTAGCGGCGAACATCTCATGCGTTACGTGGACATGCTTCCGCGGCTCACCGCCGCCTTTCCACTGGCGAGGCTTGTCAAGCTCTTCGATCTTGCCGATGTCAACTGCGCCATGCAAGCCGTTGCTGCAGGCACCGTCGTGAAAGCGGTGCTGAAGTGCGGAACGTTTTGTCGCTAACCGAAAACCGAGACCACATGGCTATGACTATCGGATTTGTGGCGCCGGCACGTCGCAGTAGCTAATGATAAAAGCTCTAAGTTGCTAGTGTTCTGCCCCCCGAAATTCGCCGACAAAGTCGCGCTAGTTCCTGAAGTGCGGATTCCGGTCGATGTCGCCCGGGATTCCGAGATGATCTCGCCCACCATTCCGATTTGAAGTTTTGAAGTCGCCCACCTATTCCGAGATGATGTCGCCCACCGTTCCGGGATGATGTCGCCCGGGTGACGAGGCCTCTTTTGGCTCCCATAGGGTCAACCCTTTCGGCTTTGCGAAGGGGACCCTGGATGCCGACGGAGAGGCTTGCGATGCGCCGTGTGCGCGATGTGATCAGGATGAAGGCGGCCGGGTTGCCGAGCCGCGAGATTGCGCGACGGGAGGGCGCCGCGCCTTCGACGGTGCGACTGGCGATCCGGCGGTTCGAGGCTGCGGGTCTGACCTGGCCGTTGCCGGACGACGTTACCGACACGGTTCTGGAACTCCGCCTGTTCGCGAAGACCGGCAATGGCAACCGGCAGGGTCACCGCCGCATCGCCGAGCCGGACTGGGCGACCGTGCACCGCGAGCTCAAACGCAAGCACGGACGCTGTCGATCCTGTGGAAGGAGTATATCGCCGCCGAGCCTGGCGGATATCGGTACTCGCGTTATGTTGCGGCCAGATTTATGTTGTCGCTGCTGGAGTGAGCCATGGATTTCGCCGACCTCCTTGGCTCGCTCCGCAACATAAGAGTGTGGACCTTTCGACCTACAGGGCCTTCAGGAATGCCATCAACGACGGGAGAGAGGGTTGCCGAGGCGGCGGCCTCAGGCTGCTGATATCGACCCTGGCTAACGCCTCTGCTTTCATCTCCAGGTCGACTTCAGCATAGATGTGCGTGGTATCTAATGACACGTGGCCCAGCCAAGCACGGATCGTGTTGATGTCGACGCCGGCGCGCAGCAGGTGCACGGCCGTTGTGTGCCGAACAGTATGTGGACTCACGCGCTTCGTCGCCAACGTCGGCACCGTTTCGCCCGCCATAGCGGCATATTGCGTCACGAGACGATGTATTCCGAAGCGCGTCAAAGGCTGGTTCGTCCGCCCGAGAAAGACCGCTTCACTTTTGTTCCGGTCGGCCACAAGACGAGTCAACGAGGTTGCCGTCGTTGACCACAATGGACAGATTCTGACCTTGTTTCCCTTGCCGTGAAGTCGCACTGACGGGGACGCACCCAGTTGGAGATTGCCGACCATCAATTTTGCTGCCTCATCGGCGCGAGCACCGCTGTTGTATAGGAAAAGCAGCAGAACATGGTCGCGCACCCCAAGACTCGTGCGTCTGTTAGGTTGGCTTAGCAACGCGTCCATCTCGGCCTTTTCGAGATATCCGATCACGGTCTTAGCCGTCTTCTTGAACGGCACTGCCCGTATCTCGGAACACCAGGCCAGGTGGATCGGCGATCGCGTCCCGATAAAGCGCGCTAGTGAATGGATGGTCGCCAGCCGTTGGTTACGGGTAACCTCGCTGCACTGGCGATCGCGCTCCAGGTGGTCCAGGAACTTGCGGACGACTTCCGGCGTCAGCTCTTCCACGGTCATGCGATCGATGGCGCAGCCTCCCTACTTGCTGGCAAACGGCAGCAACAATGTCAGCGTGTCGCGGTAGCTGGCTTGGGTGTTGCGGGAAAGATTGCGCTCGGCGACCATATGTTCCAGCAAGAACCGCCGGATCCACGGACCAAGCAGGCTCTTATCCTTCATGGCCGGCCTCCATCGCGTACCGAGCAAAGCGCTCGCTGGCCGCCTGGAGGAGATCCGGCGTCATCTGCAAATAGCGCTGGGTTGAACGGATATCGATGTGACCAAGGTAGGTTGCGAGTTGCGGAAGCAGTCGCTGCACCTCCTGGCCGGAGCGATACCATGCGATCACCCTGTGCACCGCGGCTGTGTGGCGAATATCGTGCAGCCGTGGAGGTCGAGGCTCGCCGACAGGGCAACTGATTCCGGCGGCTCGGCGGACATGCTGAAACCAGGAGATGACGCGCACATAGTGCCACGGTCGACTGCCGCGCGTAGTGAATAATGGAGATTCTTGCCCGCGCGGCAGAGGGAGCCGGCGACGGCGCTCGACGTACTCGACCAGTTCCTGGTTGAGCTTTGGTCCGATTGGCACGAGGCGCGTTTCGAAGAACTTCGTGTCACGGATGGTGATGATCTGATCAGTCAGATCCACGTCTTGCAAGACCAAATGAAGCGCCTCGCCAATACGCATGCCGCTTCCGTACAGCAACAAGAGGAGCGTACGGTACATAGCCGGCACGTGAGGGCGATGCCCACCCTTCAGGATCGAGGTCGCGTCCAACAGGCGGCGCAGTTCTTCCGTGGAATAAACATAGGACGTTTGTTGCGGCGGCAGCTTTGGAGACGTTGTCGGCAGTGGGGAGGATCTCGCGTACCCGCGACTGATGGGAAATCTATAAAGGCCGCTCAAAACCCTATATCGCAGCATCCAGGCGGCACTGAGCGATCCTTTGCCTTGGAGGAACTCGGCCACCGCCTCTGGGGTTACTTCGCCGATATCTCGATTGCCCATCGCTCGGCAGAACCTGCGGAGCAGAACCTCAGCGGACTCGAAACACGTCCCCAGTGATCGCCGCTTGGCCAGATAGGCGTCGACAACATGGGTCAGCATCATTGGAGGCCTCCCAGGTCGAACGCTCCGACCTCGCGAAGCGCTTGCATGTTCACCTTGGCGTAGATGCTGGTTGACGCCACGCTGCGATGTCCCAAATGGTCTCCGATCTCCTTTATCGACAGACCTTCGGCGAGAAGCCGAGAGGCGCAGGCGTGGCGCAACGCATGGCCGCCGCGGTGGGCAGCGTCGATTCCAAGTGCAACAAATCTGCGGTTAGCGACATCATAGATGCTCCCTGCCTTCAACGGCCGACGGGGCGCATGCATGCAGAGGAATACTTCCGGGCATGATGACGGCGGCCGCACCGTGTCGATGTAGCGGGCGAGCGCCTCAGCCACAGAGGAAACCAGCGGGTAACTCTGCGGCTGGCGGCGCTTCAGGCGGTAAAGCCGGAGCGTCCTACCTTCCCAATCGATCTGATCGAGGCGCAATGCCGCCCCCTCGCCGCTGCGCATCCCATAGACCGCAAGTAGCAGCAGGATCCCACGATCACGGATGTCCCGAGGCTCGTCGGTCTCGGCATCGGCCAACATGCGCTGCACGGCGCACCACTCTGGGTCATACGGCAGCGATTCCTGTCGATAGAGCCGAGGCCGGCAAATCGAGGCCGCTAAGCGGTCCGTACACATTCCCCGCTTTGCCGCGTAGCGCAGAAATGCCCGCAAGGTCGAGGCTGTGTTGGTTTTGTCGCACCAGCGCAGGAATCTGCCGACTATCCGGCTCCATTGCTCCACCGTCGATGGCGTGAACCCGCGCTCATTGCGCATCCATGTCACACCGTCACCAGCAAGCACGAGCACCGAGTAGTCTGGGCGCGCCGTCGCTAAGCCGAGGCCGACGGTTGCAGCGCTACCCATAGCAGCCTACAGATAATAGTTGTTATAATGATCGCCCGCGACCATGACATCCTACGAGGCAGACCCAAATCCGGTGACGACCAACAGCTTGGTTCGTCCAGTCAGCAGACGCGCGACTGCCTCTCGTCGATCGAGCAAACCCTGGTTCGTCACTTCACCCATTCCTTCTCTCCGATCAGCCGCTGCCAAGGAGCAGTGCGCGAGCGCGATCGCCGTTGAACGCCATCGTCGCGGCACCACGCAAGAGCGGCGCGACGTCCTGCGGCACGTCGGCTCGCCAAGTTAAGATGTTCACGAGCTTAAGGCCTGCTCAGTAATGCAAGCGTATTGATGCAATTTCCCACGCCGCTCAACTGCATTAGTAGGGCGCCTCGCTCGCCGCCGAGCCAAGTGCCGGCCAAGTATCAGATCCCTTCTTCCTACGTCATAAGAACAATGGAGTTAATTTCCGAATCGGCTTCAGCCATTCGAATGGCGGTCGAGTGATCCGCGTCAGGCACGTACGCGATGTGCTTGACGTTATGTTGCTTCAGCACACTAAATACCTCGTGCTGCCCACTCTGCATTTCGGATGCCTCCGCATGCATGGCCATGCTCATCACTGAGTTATTCCTGTCGGCGCACCCGAGACGAGGACGATGTCCGAATGTCCGACAAGCATTCGAGCTTTTGCTAGCACAGCACGTTTAGGAGCTCGCTCGCATTCTGCCACGTTATATCGAATTATTTGCAACGCGCCACGTAGTGGCAACAGACATTGAATAGCCCGCTCTTTGAAACTCGACAGGCATCGAGCTTAAATGTCTCCAACTCATGTGCGCGCTTGTTCATGAACCGAACCACAAGAGTGCCGTATCGTCGAGGAGTGCCGAGCGACGACCGCCTGGAATGGCGAGGAATTTGCCTACAATAGGATCGTGATGGGAGTCCTAAGCTAGGCGGAAACCTTTGGTGCAGCGTTTTGTGTTCTTACCGCGACGCCAAAGATCGAGTCGCTAATTTAGAGCATAGCCAACCCCACGCGCAGGGAGCGAAAGCCAGTCAAGTGTTGCGGAGCGTCCTTGCTCGCCAACACATCACGGTAGCTTCTTGCGGCTGTGGCTTGCACTCAGCAAGACGATGCTCAGCGCGAAGCCCCCGCGCGACTAATACTGCCACCGTGTACAACCGCGACTGGATCAATCGGCGAACCCTTTGCCTCGCGGGCTGGCATGCTGCACCGACCGACTACCTGCTACCGATCAAACTAGCACTTATGTAATTCAGCTTGATCTTTTTCACTTTGCCAGTTGAATGCCCTTCGCCCGCAACTCGGCATTCCGCAGTGCACGCGCGCCTAAGGCGACGTCAATAACTCCAAGGCCGCCAATAATCAGGAACACGCGGCCGATCTTCGGCACAGCCACTCTTCCCCCAACGATGTCGCAAAGCTTTGCAGCCCCCCTCGCAGCGCCCACTCCACCTTCGCGGAAGTCGGGGCGACGCATGGCAACTCCGTCAGGATCATCGAGCGCAATCCATGCGGTACGGATCAGGTCGTGATCGACCTCGCGCCGGGAGCCCAGCGAACAAACGACAGCGTCCGGCTTCAACCAAGCCGCCCGCACGAGGTCGCTGTCGACAGGAACAGCCGTCGCGGTGAAAACGACGTCGGCGCCGTGTACAGCGTCCTCTGCGTTAGTGCATGGCTCGAGAACGCAGGCGCTCCGAACCGAACGTCGCACATACGCGCAAGCGTCGCGCGCGGCGCTTTCCTGACGTGCGACTATCCTGATGCGCTCGACACGCGCCTGTTGGGCCAACAAACGTAGGAGCGAGAAGCCAATGGCCCCCGCACCAATAATTGTTACAGTTTGTGGCCTGGCTCGGCAGGCATTGACCCCCACAAGCGCCATAGCGGCAGTGCGAACAGGTGTAAGGCGCGTCCCATCTAGCACGCCCTTTAAGAGACCAGTTTGAGCGTCAGTAAGTAGAATATATGCTGGAACACGTGGGAAGCCGAGCGAGGGATTGTTATCCGCAACTGTGAACCACTTCACGCCCGCTGCGCCGCCAGGCTCGCTGAGGCCCGACACGCTGCCAAAGTGGAGGCGACCTCCTTCAACGTCAAGACCGAAGCCAGCCTTGGGACCGTTCTGCGCTCCGCTGCCGCCAGCGCCCCGCATCGTTTCTTCGACGATCTCAAGTATCTCGCGATCGTTGAGACAATCCTCAACGTCGTCCGCGTCGAGATATAGCATTCCAGTGATCCTTATCCATTCGAAGGCGTCGTTGCGGCCGATCCATGGCGTTCATAGAACTGCGCGATTTCCTCTTGTGGCGCGCCCTCGTCGAAAGCATCCTCGTACGATCTGAGCGCCATGGCACATGCCTTGTCATAACGAGCCTGATCCAGAAGACGAATTGCAACTTTCGATAGATGATAGGCTTGGCGCGGCTGCTTCGCGAGACGCCTTGCAGCCGCTACTGTCGCGTCTAGGACCTCCTCCTGCGAGACGATTTCGTTAATGAAGCCCAGCTGCTTGGCTTCGTCCGCGTCCATTAGGCGCCCCTCCAGCGAGAGCCCGTAGGCACGACTACCGATCCGCTCACTCATCAGCCAAGTGCCGAATATGCTCGGAAGGCCGGAGTTCACCTCCGTTTGGCCCATCCGCGCGCCAGGGTAGCTCACGACATAGTCGCACAACTGAGCCAGCTGGAATCCAGAGCCGGCGGCAACACCATTCACTGCAGCGAGAAGCGGCTTGCTAAACGATCGGATAGCGTCATAGCAAACGAAGAAGCGCTCAAGCAAATGGGTCGCTGCAGGCCCTTCCGGTATACATTCCAGTTCCGCCAGATCTTGACCTGAACAAAACGCATTGACGCCAGACCCGGTAAATACAATGGCCTCGATGCTTTCGTCAGTCTCAGCGACCTCAAATATCTTCGTCAACTCCTCGCGCAGGGCCATTGTCCACGCGTTGTAGGCGGATGGACGATTGAGCGTGAGTATCAGCACTCCATCGCGCAATTCGCGAAGAAGATCATTGTCCTTGTGATCGAAATCCGTCGTCTTTGCCATGTCGTTGACCTTAAATGCTCCGACCAGGTTTGAAGTCGAACCCCTCCGCATCCGTGGCGGAGCAAAGATCGGCTCGAATTTTGTCTTTCTCGATGAGCTGCGCGCCGCGCTCCGCAAGAACTCGTCGACGACTCGGCCTAATGCCAAGTGGCGCGGCCCGTCCCGCGAGAGAAACTGGATCACCCGATGCGCCTGCGCACATGTTATCCGAAATCCCAACTAGGGCGGCCACCTCATGCAGGAGCGGCCATTGACGTCCTTCGGCCAGCGTCGCGATCCAGGACCTCGAAATGCAAGCGCATGCCAAAGTGGGTCCGACATCGAAGAACGCATTCATCGATTCCCAACAGCTCAGCGTTGCGCTGCCGTAGTCTGCTCACTCAGGAGTTTTCGCTTAGTCGCCTTCCTAGGACCAATACCAATTTCAAAATGATCAATATCGGGTCGGAATTAATAGGCTAACGCGGACAATTTTCCCCGAATGCAGCGTTTCCACGCTAGGGCGAGTTGACGGCCGCATCGAGTTCTACGAAAGCGCGCCCATCGCGACAATGCCAGCTCGTTGGATGCAGAATACTACTTGCAATGAATGACCATGTTCTGGCGGAGGCCTGAGCGAGCTTCCCGCCAGCGCCGCGACTTTCCCAATAGCGAAAGCACCGGTCGTCACAACATCACGACGATCCTGCCAATGTGATTGTTATTTCTCTGTTCGAAGGAGACTGCCAGTCCTTTGGGACCGGCGGCCAAGTCAAGGGAGAAAACGCCCAAGTGGGCGACGGTAGCAGAGCTACCTCAAGTTCGAGTAGCTGAAAGGATGTCGCGATAAAAGAGACACTTCCGTACGCAATGCACCAATCTAGGGACGTCTCTGTGCGAGCAAGATGCCGCTCTGCATGACCACTTCTTTTGAAGCGCCAATTTGCGCAGTTGCTCCCAAAGGCAGACTTCGGGCGAATTGATATTTTACTTGTATGTTGGTAAGGAATCTAGATTCTTCGTTCGCATCATACAACCGACTTACCTAGCGCACATTCGAGCTCTCAGAGTGAGCTTACCTATTCACCGGCGTCTGACACTGACTCAATGCGAGTCGGCATCAAAGGCGGCGCATTCATTGTAGACTAACTGCATCCGATTTCGTGTTACTCTTGAAACAATGCTTTAGCAGGCCGTTGAAGAAGTCTTTGAACGGCGCGCGATGAATGGAATGTTGTCGCCGTTGAAGAGGCAGATCTGCTCTTCGAGTGAGCCGTCATCCTTTAGTTCGGTCTGACCTGCCCCTGAGTATTTCCTCCAGATGGAGTTAGAGTCCGACCCGAGCAAGGACGGACAGATGAAGCGAGCAAGGTTCACGGAAGAGCAGATTATCGCAGTGTTGAAGGAGCATGGGGCTGGGGCGACGACAGCTGACCTGGCTCGCAAACACGGAGTCTCCGAAGCGACGATCTACAATTGGAAGGCCAAATTCGGCGGCATGGAAGCTTCCGAAGCCAAGCGGCTGAAGTCGCTCGCGGATGAGAACGCGAAGCTGAAGAAGCTTTTGGCCGAGCAGATGCTCGACGCGGCCGCCCTTCGCGAGCTTCTGTCAAAAAAATGGTAGGGCCCGCCGCCAAGCGCGCCGCTGTGGCGCACCTGAAGGCCGTGATGGGTCTGTCGGAGCGACGGGCCTGCATGATCGTCGGCGCGGATCGGAGGATGATCCGCTACCGATCTCGCCGCGCTGCGGATACGGAGCTTCGTGTTCGGCTGCGCGACCTCGCCCACGAGCGCCGACGGTTCGGCTACCGTCGGCTGTTCATTCTGCTGCGCGAGAGGGCGAGCCATCAGGGCTCAACCGCATTCACCGGATCTATCGGGAAGAAGGACTGACGGTCCGCAAGCGGCGGGCTCGCCGCAAGGCCATGGGGTGTCGGGCGCCGATCCCGATGGAAGCGAAGCCGAATGCGCGCTGGTCGCTGGACATCGTCCACGACCAGTTCGCCAACGGGCGTCGCTTCCGCATCCTCAACATCGTCGACGATGTCACCAAGGAATGTCTGGGCGCCATTCCTGACACATCGATCTCGGGCCGGCGTGTGGCGCGGGAACTGACGACGGTTGTCGCGCGGCGCGGCAAACCCGGCCTGATCATCTCCGACAACGGCACCGAACTCACCTGTAACGCCATGCTGGCCTAGTGCAAGGAAACCGGCATCGACTGGCACTTCATCGCACCGGGCAAACCAATGCAGAACGGCTTCGTCGAGAGCTTTAACGGCCGGATGCGTGACGAGCTCCTGAATGAGACGCTGTTCTTCGGTCTCGACGATGCCAGGGCCAAACTCGCGGCATGGGTCGCCGACTACAATGGCGAACGCCCCCATTCCTCGCTGCAATACCTCACGCCCGCGGCCTACGCCGCCTCTCTCACCGCAACGGGCGCTCGGCTGCGCAACCCCGACCAGCTCCGCCGATCGCCCGTTGCTTCCACCGCGCCGCAAGGCGTACAACCTCCCGAGACTCTAACTGCCGCTGGATGCAAATTCAGGGGCAGGTCACGCTCATCTGTCACCTCAATCCGAATATCAGATGGGCCACAACTCTCTTGCACCGCCAAGGCGTTGCCATTGACGCTGTTCTCTCAGCCGTTTCAAGCTTAGCTTTCTCAACTGGCTTCGGCTCTTCTCATGTCAAATCCTCGTCGCGATCTGCTCTTCCAGAGTTCGATTCCGCATTCCCAGGCTCGACCATCCTGCTCCGAGTGGGCCGATTCCAAGGGAGACATGGCGCTACCCGAAACCGGTAGAACCGATTCTTCTCAGAGTTGCTACTTCGCGAGATATTCGAGCCTCTCGAGAGGACAATACCCACTTGGCGTCCAACGGCGGAGATCAGCCCACCAGGAAAGATAGGTGCGCCGAGGATACAGACGTGTGACAGTACCCGCCGGCGAACGCGACATAAAGCGCGATGGAACAGGAGGCGGTATGGAGGAGGCTACAACGGTCGACGGACGGACAGCGATAGGTGCTGATCTTGATGCCCGCTCAAAAACTATACGCCGGAGAATCTTGGAAGCGCTCGCGACGCGGCAAGTGGGTGGACATATCAGTTCCGCATTCTCAATAATTGAAATTCTTCTTGTTTTATACGACTGTCTCCAGTTACCCGGAGATGCCGCCAGAGCCGACGATCGCGACCGATTCATTCTAAGCAAAGGGCACGGATGCCTTGCTCTTTATGCTGTCCTTGAGCACAAGGGCCTGATCGCAGCTGAAGAGCTGGACCGCTTTTGCGCAGTGGGCGCACCACTAGGCTGTCTTCCGGAACGGAACGTCTCCCTTGGCATCGAAGCCACCACGGGGACGCTCGGCCATGGCCTCCCAATAGCCGTCGGTATGGCGCTAGCTGCGCGGATGACTAGGAAGCATTCTCACGTTTATGTGCTGGTCGGCGATGGAGAGCTAAATGAGGGTGCAAATTGGGAGGCGGCATTCCACGCTGTGAAGCATCGGCTGTCAAATCTTACCGTATTAGTTGATCGAAACCGTCAGCAATGTAACGGACCAGCTGAGAGTGTGCTGCCGATGCCCTACATGCCGGCACTGTGGCGTGAAATTGGTTTCAGCGTTAGTCACGTGCCTGGACACGATGTACGCGCTATTAGGAAGTCGTTGTTACTTCCGTCCTCAGCTCCACATCCGAGAGTGATTATCTGCGAGACGACAAAGGGAAAAGGATTAGGAGAGTTCGAAGAAAACGGCGGATGGCATTATAGGCAAGTGCCATCGCTCAGCGCGATCCCGTCTCTATTTTGAACGCCGGAATTGGACTTGAACCATGCGTGCGACATTCAGTAAAGCACTCGAAAGCTTGGCGGCACATGATGACCGAATTGTGTTTGTTGGATGCGATCTGGGCTACAATCTCATGAACTCCTTGAGGGAATTCAAGGCTGCTTTTCCGCAACGTTTTTTTATGGAGGGCGTGGCAGAGCAATATGTGGCTGGTATGGTGGCTGGGCTGGCGAGCGGAGGCCTAATTCCATATGTCGAGTTCATTTCGACGTTCGTTACGAGGAGAGCGTTTGAGCAGGTGTTCATCGACATAGGTCTCCAGCAACTTCGGGTGCGCATTATCGGATCCGGCGGTGGCTTAGCCTATTCTGCGCTTGGTCCTACGCACATGGCCCTTGAAGATCTCGCTCTGCTACGGCAGGTCCCGAACATGGGGATATTCATTCCTAGAAATAATGATGAACTGGAGCACATCTTGTTGTCGACACGCGACTGGGACGGCCCGCTCTACATACGTTTAGGTACTGGTCCTTATGAGGGTGGCCGAGGTCCAGTTAGCCAGATGGGGCGTGCCTGTCGCCTGCGGAATGGTAATGGAGCTTTGATCGTATCCACGGGAGTTGTGAGTTCAGCCATATCTGACATTGTGGAATTGTTGGTCCATGGCGGTCTTAATCCAGAGGTGCTGCATTTTTCAACGCTCACGCCATTTGATTCTGAAACTCTCTGCGAGGCTGCTCGACGTGCTGCCGAGGTCATCGTCATTGAAGAACATCATCGAGATGGTGGACTAGGGAGCATGGTCATTGAGACACTCGCTGACGCGAAGATACTACGGCCTACTACTCGTCTCGGCACGAGCTTTGAGCCCGCCGTGAGTTACTGCGACCCTGTGGAGGCAAACCTTCACTTTGGCCTTCGCGGTCCGGCTTTAGCTAAAGCAATCTTAGCAGCTTGCGGACAGCGCCGGAAGCCGTTTTAGGATCTATGGCTAGTCAATCGAGGCATCGCTCAGAAACCTGCCCCCCGAGTAGGTACATCCGGGCGGCGGCAATGCCGGGTGACCATGCCCCCCGGGCTTAATCTAGTTGGAAGTTCGTTCCGGCCCATGACGGCGTCCGCTCTGTAGTTTGAGAGGCGGCCCGAGGATTTGACCTTTTGTATGGTCCGGCCGTGCGTTGCGAGAAGACTCGCCGAGCGTAAGCGCTAAGAGACGCCGTCTGGCGGAGTGGGTGAGCGATCGGCTATCGGCTGCTGAGTTTGAGCCGATGTCAGCTTCTATGTCTGCGCCTAGGTGTTCTGGAACTAGAACCTTCCATATGATCGAAGCCTTCGCCGATCGTCTTGAGGGAGCGTCGCGGCAGCTTCGCCGACGCTGGTCGGATGAGTTTAAGGCGCGTCGTGGCAGAGGCCCTGGAGCCTGGTGCGAGCGTCTCGGCGATCGCCCGCGGATCGGCATTCACCGTAACCGGTATGAGCTCCCACGTCTGCAGTGATCAGCGCGCGCGAGCGTAGCGGGTCGACGTCCAGTACTGGCGCATGGCCTCGACGACGTCCGGAATGTCGGTATGGGCGTTGCGCAGGAATTCCTCTGTCTCGCGGTCTGGCCTTGGCGGTCCAAGCAGTGGACCCTTGATTGTCGACGCAATGCAGCAGGATGGGCAGGAGCAAGCCGTGGTTTATGTTGCGGATGTCGGGCAGCGAGGCCCAGGCCGATAGTCTCGGCCGCATGGCGGCATAGAATCCCTGACACCACCGCCGCGCATCAACGTCGCCATTCGGCTTGCGGCGATGGATCGGTGCGAACCGATGTGGTGCGGTGGAAAGAACGTTACTGATGTCGTTGTGGCGCAGTGCGGCGGCCGAAAGCGCAGCAATTCCAGCGTGCCGCCGTGGTTGAATGCATTGGCGTCGATGGCGAGAGCGGACAGATCCAGTCGGGCGCACTCATTGACACCGAGCCTGCAGCCAAGGCTCCAGCTCGCCGAGCGGCATCGAAGCTGCGGCGTCGATGATGAAGATGATGATGAACGGCGGCGCCAGCTCATGCAGCCACCCGTGCGCTGAGCTCGCGGGCCGCCTTCCGGTTCCAGGGGAGAAGTTCGTGCAACTGGTGGCTCCTGTCTGACCGGAGACGATGCGCTCCAGCACATCGACCAGATAGGCCTGCGGATCAAGTTCATGGAGCTTTGCCGTATTGACCAGCGACCCAAGAATTGCCCAGCCCTCAGCGCAGCCCTCGCTGCCGCTGAACAATGAGTTCCGCCTTCCCATCGCAATCGGGCGCATTGAACGCTCGATGGTGTTGCTGTTGACCTCGACGCGGGCGTCGCGGAGAAACAGCGTCAGTCCGTCCCAGTGATTGAGCGTATAGTTGATGGCCTCCGCCAGCTTCGACTGGGAGAACAGTTGGTCGAGCATCGAGGTCAGTCGCGCCTTCAGCACCTCCAACAGCGGTGCGGTCCTGGCGCGGCGGGCGGCAAGCCGCTGTTCGGCGCTCAAACCCCGGATCTCGGCCTCGATGGCGTAGACCGCTTGCAGGCGTTCGATCACTTCGTGAGCGAACGGTGACTGCATCGTCTTGTACACCTCGACGAATTTGCGTCGGGCATGGGCGAGATAGGCGGCATAGCCATCCACCTGCAGTGCCCTGGCCAACCAGGATCTGCACTTGGCGGTACAGCGGCAGATACCAAGCGAACTTCGAGACCACCACGTGAGCCACGAGTGCCGTCGATACCATAATCGCCCTCAACCAAACGCGGCAGCATCTTTGCCTGGACCACACCGTCGGTGCAACCGCGGCAGGCGTATTTGGGATGGATCGTCCGCAGCACCCGCGGCATCGCCGGGATCACGTCCAACACCTCGCTGACGTCCTCGCCGATCTTGTGAAGCTGACCCTGACAGCACGGGCATGCGGTCGCCGCCGGCTCCAGCACCTGCTCGCAACGCGGCAGGTGCTTGGGCAGCGCACCGATGTTACGGTGCGCCTTCTTGCGCGGCTTGTCGGACGGCTTCGTCGCGGGCGCAGAGTCGTTGGTCGGCGCAGGTGGCGTGGTGGCGTCGGTCTCGAGATCGCCCAGCTCGAGCGCCAATTGGGCCGCGACAATCACCGCAAGCCGCTCCGAGCGCCTTCCGAAAATCATCTCTTTGAGCGTCTGCATCGCCACGCGCAGCTTCTCGTTCTCGGCGTCAAGCGCGAGCACCATCTAGGTTAGCGCTGCTGGATCGGTCGGGAGAGCGTCGGGGCGAATCGCCATGATCATACGATACACCCGCGCGGCACAGGCTCCAGCGAAATCCTCACCTCTCAGCCGACAACCGCCGGCTGCTTCACAGGCTTGGGTGAGACACGCGTCCACTCAGGTCCGTCGAGCAGCATCGCTAGCTGCGTCGCACTGGGATGCACCGCGCCATCGCGGATCGGAGGCCAGGTGAAGCGCCCCTGGTGCAGCCACTTCGTCACCAGCACCATGCCGCTGCCGTCCCACGCCAGAAGCTTCACTCGGTCCATGCGCTTGCTGCGGAACACGAAGACGTCGCCGCAATGCGGGTTCACACGCAGCGCTTTGCTCACCAGCGCCGATAGCGTGTGCACCGACTTGCGAAAGTCGACCGGCTGTGCCGGCAGCACCACCTTGAGGTTCGGATCGTAATGCAATCAACGGATGCCCCGAAGTGCCGATAGCACTGTCGAGAGCGTCGCCGGCTCCACTCGGGGCTCGAGCCGGATGTGTGCCCCGCTCACCTCGATCTCGATCGTCCCGCCAAGCTTGCCTGGAGGCGATGCCATCTGCGGCAGCACCTTATGCGCGGACGCTAACCGGTCCGGCTCGTCTGCCGTCGCCGGACCGCTCTCGGAAGCGATCCGGACCGGCACGAAGCCTGGCGCCTGAAAGCTTGCTGCCGTCGCGAACTTGCGCCACGCCGTCAGCAGCCCACGAACAACGCCGTGGCGCCGAGCGACCTCGGAAATATTGACCCTTCCTCGAAGCTCTCCGCCGCGATCCGGGCCTTCCAGTGCCGTCGCCGACCGCTGTCCCGTGATCACCTCGATCCGACGATAGGAGCCGCCTTCCTGCCTGGCATCAAGCATGGCTTCATGTATGGCATCTGCCATAGCCCACCTCCAAAAGACAATTCATACCCCGCTGTATCGCAGCTCATTCGCGCGATGCCCAGGTGGGGGCCTCATACCGGTTACCATTCACCGTCGCAGCTGTTCGCTTGGCGCCGTGATGCGCGAGCCGAGCGACATCGTCCCGCGCGGCACTCGAGTTGCGAGGGTGCAGTGGTGTCTGCGGCAGGCGTAGCGATCGAAATCGCCATTGGCGAGGTGATCGTGCGCGCCGGCGTGGACGTCGACGAGGCGCAGTTACAGCGGGTGATCCGGGCGGTGCGTTTGGCATGAGCCCCTCCCGCGTGAATGTATACCGGCATCCTGCAGGCCGACGCCTATGACGGGTACAACCAGCTCTATCTGGCGGGACGCCACCCTGGACCGATCCGGGAAGTGGCGCGCTGGGTCCACGTGTGGCACCCATTCTTCGCCATTGTCGATATCGAAGAGAATGCGCGTCACAAGACCTCCGGCAAGATGGAGATCCCGCTCTCGCCCATCGCGGTCGAGGTTGTGCGGCGGATCGATGCGCTGTTCGAGATCGACGCTCCATCAATGGCAGGAGTGCCCAGGAACGCGTTCAGGTTCGGCAGACGCTGAGCCGGCCTCTGGTCGGGGACCTCCAGGTCTACGTTAGCGACCAACTCGCTGTCCCGTTGGCACGACCTGGCCAAGGCGTTTCAGCTACATCCGAAGCGATGGCGAGCTTCACTCTCTTCCTGGAGGACGGACGAGTCTGTCTCTCGACGGATGATGTTGAGATGCCCTTACAGATGGCGCGTACGCCGGCGGCGACAATCGAACGGGCGAGTTGTTCAGCTAAGTCGACCTGGAGCGCGGGTACGGCTCGATCATCCGCTGCGAGCGATCCGGAGGATTGTGAACGAGGCGCTGTCGGAGCTGGAACGCAAGTTTGCCGCGCTCTAACCGCCGATTGGGAGGCCGTCAATCGCGCCGGAACAACTGCTGCCGGCGATGCTGTTGCAGGTGTTTTTATCGATCCGCTCGGGGCGGCTCCTGATGGATCCGCTGGAATACGACCTGCCGTTCCGCGGGGGTTCGTCGGAAGTCGAAGAGGCGCATCTCACCTTCCAGGGCAAGTCCGATGGCGAAATCGCCTTTGGGGCTCTCAAGGGCCTGGATGTGCGCTACGGGACTCGCAACGGATCGGCGTGCGCGGATTTCTCATGAGAAGGGTCTGACGAGAACGGTCCATCCTGCGGTCGCGGATGGGCTATGATCGGCACTGCAGACAGGCTCGTCGGCCATTTCCACATCCACAATGGCGACGATACAGCCTTCGTTTGCGAAACGCGGCTGAGCTCTTCAACAGCCTGCTAGCGACTTCGTATGAGAAAGAATTTGCGCAAACGTCGCCATCCCGGACCGGCTATTTCTCTACCGTGATCAGGGACAGCGCCGCGGTCGGGTGATACTAAGACAGCCGAGCAAGGTTGGGCAATCAAAGCGCGCAGAATATGCATAACATCGGCGATCCCACCGCGTCGCCTTCCGTCTCACGTGGTTCACGCCGCAGCTCCCAATCGAGTTTCGCCGCGCGATAAAACCGGTCTCCGCCACAATCGCCTGGGCCTCGCGGCCAAGCTAGGACCCGTGCAAACCTCATCGATCGTCACCAGAATAAAGACGAACCTGATCGATTGGCATGGATCACCTCCCCAAAGCTGGCAGTTGCATCATCCAGAGCTTATGCGAGAACCTATGGCTTGACGGCGTGGTTATCGCAAGAAGCGCCAATGGATTGTTATGATACAGCCGGGCAGCGGAAGCACTGCGGCCTAAGCCAAGAGGAGCCTCCCATGGATTTCACGTTGTCTGCGAAGCAGAAGGAATGGCTCAATCGGGTCAAGTCCTTCATGACTGAGCACGTCCGCCCGACAGTGCCAGTTTACAAACAGCAGGACCAAAGCGGCGACCGCTGGAAGGTGATCCCAATCCTCGATGACCTGAAAAAGAAGGCCAAGATCGAGGGCCTCTGGAATATGTTTTTGCCGCCGTCCAAAGAGCAGGATGACCACGAATTCCACGGCGCGGGATTGACGAATCTCGAGTACGCACTTTTGGCGGAAGAGATGGGCCGCATCTCCTGGGCTTCCGAAGTCTTCAACTGCTCGGCGCCCGACACCGGCAATATGGAGGTGCTGTTCCGCTATGGAAATAAGGAGCAGAAGCGCAAATGGCTGCGCCCGCTGATGGACGGCGAGATCCGCTCCGCCTTGATGATGGCCGAGCCAGCGGTGGCCTCGTCCGATGCCACCAACATCCAGACCCGCATCGAGCGCGACGGCGATCACTATGTCATCAATGGCCGCAAATGGTGGTCGTGCGGCGTTGGCAATCCTCGCTGCAAGCTCGCAATCTTGATGGGCAAGACCGATCCTTCCGGACCAATAGATCAGCAGCAGTCGCATATCTTAGTACCGCTGGATACGCCCGGCATTAAGATCGAGCGCATGCTCCCCGTCTTCGGCTATGACGAAGCGCCGAATGGCCACGCCCAGGTGTTGCTCGAGAATGTTCGCGTTCCTACCTCGAATCTTCTGTTAAGCGAGGGCCGCGGTTTCGAGATCGCGCAGACCCGGCGCGCGCCCGCCCGCATCCATCACTGCATGCGCGCCATCGGCCAGACCGAGGAAGCGCTGGAGAAGACGGTGAAGCGACTCACTTCGCGCACTGCTTTCGGCAAGAAGATCGTCGAGCATTCGGTGTGGGAACAGCGCATAGGCGAAGCCCGCACTAACATCGAGATGATGCGCCTATTATGCTTGAGAGCCGCCGATATGTTAGACAAGGTCGGCAATAAGGCGGCCCAGCTCGAGATTGCCATGATTTGGGTCGCCGCTCCCAACATCGCACTCAAAATCATCGACGAGGCCATTCAAGCGTTTGGCGGGGCCGGCGTCTCGGATGAGGAGGAACTCGCGCGTGACTACGCCTCAATCCGCGCGTTACGCCTCGCCCAAGAACCGGACAACCGCGCCATAGCCAGACTTGAACTTCGGAAGCACGCAAACTCTCTGATAAATTGAAAGAGCTGCGCCTTTGATGGCGTTTCATGCACGACGCGCCGCGAACGCTTCCCCTAAAACTCATTCCAACTAAAAACTCCTTGCCACGCTCCTGAGGGGCTCAGTTACCGGGTTCGATATGCACGAAAATAGAATGCAAAATGCGCAAAGCGCACAAGATGAGACTACATTCAGCGGCATCTTCGGAGCGGTTCCATGATTCACTCCACCATCACGATCGGTGACGATCTCACGGTCAACCGCCTCGGCTTTGGCGCGATGCGCGTCACGACCGGCACCAACATCTGGAGCTATCCGCCCGATCGCAAGAATGCGATCGCGTTCTTGCGCCATGTCGTCGAGCGTGGCGTCAACTTGATCGATACCGCAGATTCCTACGGACCGGAAAGCTGTGAGACATTGATCGCAGAAGCACTCCACCCTTACCCGGCCAACCTCGTCATCGCGACCAAGGGCGGGCTTGTCCACCCTGCCCCGGAAATTTGGGAGGCCGATTGCCGCCCGGACCGGCTGCGTGCCGCTTGCGAGGGTAGCCTCAAGCGGCTGCGCCTTGATCGCATCGATCTCTATCAGCTCCATGTCATCGACCCGAAAGTGCCGCTTTCCGACTCCCTTGGAGCGCTCGTCGATCTACAATGCGAGGGCAAGATTCGGCACATCGGCATCTCGAACTTCAACCCGACACAGCTCGCGGCGGCGCAGCGCCACGCCCGCATCGCTTCGGTGCAAAACTGCTACAACATTGCCGATCGTGAGCACGAACCCGTGATCGAGGCCTGCGCGCGCGCCGGCATCGCCTTCCTGCCCTATCGCCCCTTGCGCCGCGGCGCTCTCCCAAACCTGTCCGGCCAACTCGGCGCTATCGCGCAACGCCTCGGGGTCACTCCGGCGCAAGTGGCGCTCGCGTGGTTGCTGTGCAGGACACCTTGGATGCTGCCGATTCCCGCCACGACATCTCTCGGCCATTTCGACGAGAATATGGGCGCGGCGCGGATCACGTTAAGCGATGCGGAATTCACGGCGTTGGGGCAATACGCTAAAGCGTGATGAAGTTTGGTTCATGCATATCCTGAGTTCGTCAAGTAGCATGCGCATTCTTCGGGCGTAATGAGCTGAAGGGACTTACTGATAGCGAGGCAAACAGTTTCGAAGGTCTGGGCAACGGCTTTTCAAGAAAGGACCTGAGTATTCGACGGGTAGGGGAGCCTAGCCCCTGCGGAGCGGAGGAGCTGGCCTTGGGCTTTATGGCTGCCGATATTGATGGGGTGCCCCCTCACGGCATCGCTGTGCCGAGTGATGGCGTTGATCGTCGCTTGAACGGAGGCGTCCATGTCGGAAGTTAGCACAATCGGGTTGAACTTGGTGAAGATTGTGTTCCAGATGCACGGCGCGGATGCACTAGGAGCCGTGCTTTCCGCTGGTTGAGCTGCGCCGGCACTCGGCGCTCAAGTTTCTCGCCACGCAGCTGACTTGCGCGGTCGAATGGAGAGGCCTCCGCCAGGAGCCATAACTGGGCGCCCGAGGTCGAGAGGCTGGGGCATGGGATGCGCCCTCATTGCGCCAGACTAAGTAAAGCCTTTCGTGAAGTGGCAGAAGACTGATGCCGCCGATGCGCGGCGATCTGCGAGGTCTTCTAGCGGCCGACGATGCGTTTCGTGGCGATGAAGGTGGCGACCGTTGTGTTTCGTGCCCCTGATGTCAACATTCCTGAGCTGCCCCGGCCGATCCTGCGCCTGCTCATGGAGCAATTGCGACACTGGACGAGAGGGGGCGCTGCTCGACCGTGAGCTCGCTCGGCGCGCCAAGGAAGATGCCGAACGAGGCGGCTGATCACGATCCCAGAAATCGGGCTATGAGCCTGGACGCCGGACGACATTTGCGGGGGGCTCCTTAATGTCCTTGACACGCACTACACTCGACCGGCCGTCGACGCTAACGGGGACCTCACCATCGATGGCCGAGCGACGAACGACGCGGGGCTGCTCGCCGTAATCCTTGACCGCATAATGCATCGTGGCCCGATTGTCCCAGATAGCGACATCGCCCTGCTTCCAACTCCAGCGCACAGTGTTCTCCGGCGCGGTGACATGAGACTCGAATAGATCGAATAGCCTCTGACCGTCATATTTCGGGACATCAACAAAACGCCTCACAAAACAGCCGAGCACCAACGTGCGCTCGCCGGTCTCGGGGTGAACACGCACCAACGGATGCTCCGTCTCGAAACTCGCTCTGCTAGATATATCGTCATAAAACTTTTTATCGACTTCGGTAGGGCGGGCTACGACGGAGAAGTCGAATGCGTTGTTGTGAACAGCCCAGAGGTCGTCGGCAAGCCGTTGCAGCGGCGACGGCAAGTCAAGATATGCGGTCGCGGTGTTTGACCACACCGTGTCGCCGCCGACTGCCGGCATCACAACGGCTCGCAGCACCACCATCTTAGGATAGGCATGCAGGTAGGCCACATCTATATGCCAGATGTCAGCCCGGATACCTCCGCGTGCAGAATTAATTTCGAGGATCGACATTGTCCCCTTGGTAGTACCGAGCATTGGAGGCGCTTGCACAGGCTTGCCCAAACGAAGAGCAAAGCGTTCCTGTTCGAGGTCGTCGAGATGGCCCTGGTCGCGAAAGAAGATGACCTTGTGCTGAAGCAGCAAGCCATTAATGGCAGCGATGGTTAGGTCCGGCAAATCACCCGAAAGCTTTATATTCCTGATTTCAGCGCCAATCCGGGCTGCGCGTTTAACGACGTCGGTACTCGGAATGATATCGATTGGGGCCATTTTACTCATGGTGACGTTCTCCAACGTTACGGTCCTTCACCGGACACGCTATTCAGCTCCGACCTGAATGTCCCTTGGCATAGTACCCGATCGGTCCAACACACAATTTCCTATGGTGTGTCGCCAGCCTATTGAGCGTCTTACTGAATGTCGCACGATCGACCTCCGCGTCTGAACTCAGAATGGAATGCTCAGCAACTGAAACTGTTCTTGTCATCCGGGACGCGTGTCTCTGCTCGCAGAGGCCCTCGCGGGGGCGACCTTTTTCTCAACAAGCAGTGCCAACCCGGCGCTTTGCAAGCACTTCCAGAACCTTCCGTTGTACAGCCTTAGATCGAGCATCAAGATCATGCGCCTCTCGCTGGCTCGCGGTTGATCGTTACGGCTTCGTTCATATCGTTTCCTGTTCACTTGTGGCTAATGTTACATGTCTCCATTGCCACCGCACCTACCGTAATTGGTTGGCAGATCTCTCCGATCGAAGTCCGCGCCCGCGCCATGTCCCAGCCGGCGACAATCACGTCCGCGACAACATCGCGTTGAGATTTCCTCGATCTTTTCCATGAGTGTCAGCTCATTCTTCCCGTGCGCTACTATGTTTCAGGACCACGAGCGAGGCTTACATCCCGCGAGCGAATGAACCTGCGAACGAGCCAACACCGGTGGCAAGCTCTGCCGGAGTCACAAGCCCAACGTGACATGCCGAGGCGCGGCTTCCCGGGTCTGTTCCGCCACGACTAAGCGTTACCACCCGTTTTCGCGAGCTCTTTGCGAGTTACAAGCGCGGCATTTCCCGCGGCACGTGATGCTCCCTGGAAGCCTTCCCCTAGCTCGGCGCATCAACGGTTCCCGAATGCAGCGAGTTGAACCGAATGCCTTCCCACCGAGTGCATTCCAGCGCTATGGCTTGGCGAACAGCCGCACGCCGTTCTCGGTCGCCATGGTCGGCGGGTGATCGTACGTCATTCTTTGAGGATGGACGCCAAGCGATGCACCAGCGAGCCGTCGCCGACCCGATCTGGATGCGACGCCGGCGGGAGACCGTCGAGCACCCGTTTGGAACCACGAAGTGATCGATGGCTGCCCCCCGCTTCTTAGTGAAGGCGCCGAAAAAGGCGAAGACCGAACTTGCCTTGGGCGTCCTCTGCTACAACGTCAAGCGGGTGACCAACATCCTGGGAGTTTCCACCCTGCTAAAAGTACTGGCACTCTCTCACCAGCCTGACAGCAGATCTTTTGCCCACAGATGCAACCAATCGCCTTTCCACCCGCAAACTCCGCCACCCCTCGCACAGCCTGGCAAGCGAGTCCCCCGTCCGATGATCTGCTTGAACTCCGTCATCGACCCCACGACGCGGGTGAGAACGACATTCTTGCAGGTCGGCGCATCGACGCCCGTCGTCAGAAGCTGCGACGTCGTGAGGGTGACAGGAACTTTTGTCTCGACATCCCGAAAGGCATTCAGCTTGCCTTTCCCAATGTCGCCCTCGTCGGCGGTGATGCGACAGGCATAGTCCGGATAGGCGACGACGAGATCTGAATTGAGGTTGGCAAGCGCGCGGCGCATCTCACTCGCATGCTCCTGGTCGACAAAGAAGACGATCCTCTTCGCGAAGCGGTCCGTTTGGGCAAGGAAGTGCGTGAGATGTCGGGCGATCGCTTCGGGCGGACGCGCGACGACGCGCTCGAAATCCTTGTTGTGATACTCATCATCGGGAATCTCGCGCCCGAAGCGGTCGAGCTCGCCCTTAACCGGCCGCCAGCCCGCGGCGCCAAGTCCGTGACTACCCGGTGAACGCGATAGGGCGCAAGGAAGCCGTCCGCGATGCCTTGCGCCAGCGATATAGACCGGCGCGCCGAAGTACGCGTAAAGTATCGCGGTTGTCATCCCTGAGCGGGGTGGCGGTCATGCCGAGCTAGTAGGCCGGCTCGAAGTACTCCAGGATTTCCTGCCAACTGCTGTTGTCGCGCGCGCCGCCGCGGTGACATTCGTCGCCAGTGATCCGATCGAAGAAGTCGGTCGCGTATTCCCGATATCCGCGTCGGACGGATCGACGTCGCTCTTCCAATCGACGACCACCTCGGCGCGATCTCCGCCGTAGGCGATGGCGTCGATGCGTCCGGCGAGCGCCCCTGGATTCGAGCTATCCTCCAGCAGCGATCGGCTACTCGGGGGTCAACCGCTCGTGAAGCGCCGCGATGCCCGGCAGTTGCAACGTACGCCAGGCGGTAGCCGCAATCTCGTCGGCGTCCGGATGGCCGTCGCCGTCGTTGGGATCGAGGACCACTTCAGCCACCAACTCGCGCGCGCCGCTGGCAACGGCTCCGCCTCCTCGACGAGTTCGCTGGTCAGCACCTCTTCCATCAACTTGCGCAGGAGAACACTGCGCACGCGCCTGCACCGACAGGCAGGCTGACCTCGGGCGCATCGCCGGCAACGACGTGATGGCCTCGATCGCTTGCAAACGGTCCGGATCATGATCGCTCGGTCGCAGCCAGGTCAGCGGAACGGCCGCTTCCTCAATGACCGCGCGCTCGGCTGCGAAGAGCTCCGCGGTCTGGGTATTCGGCAGGTCGGCGCCCATCGGCGTGGGCTCCGGCGTCATGCGGGGAGCCGCCCAGCTCCGGAAATGCGTCCTGGCCCAGGTTGACGACACGAGACCAGGACTCTGCTCGGCCTGCGCCAATTCCGGCACGATCTGCAGCTCACGGGCTCGCGTACACGCCACGTACCAGAGCCGTTCCCGTTCGCGCATCAGGCTATCGTCATCGGTCTCGAGCGCAGCGCGCAGCTCGGGCGGCGCGACATCGCTAATTCACGATCGGCGAGATCGACCTCTGCGTCCGCCTGCAGCAGCCCGATCGCCCTTTTTGTAGACATGCCTCGATCATCGAGCGCCCCACCACATTGGGGGCGTCGCTCTGCCAAGAGAAGAAACGTGGTGAGTCATAACAGCCTTACCCACGGCTTTCGACCGGTCCCTGTCGATTTCGACAAGTCCAACAACTGCGCGTTCCATAGTTGCGCGCTGCATTACCTGAAACTGAGAAATCAAATTTGGCAGGCGCACTTTGATCTTGTCGCCACCACTGTAGAACAATGTTCGGTTCTTGTGACGATCTAGCCCGCCGTCAGTACGATCCGGCGTAAGCACGAACTTTTCGACTGCGCTCCCACCTTTCACAACCTTATAAACCTTTGGCATGTCATCGAGGAGCCCGTCACGAATGACGAGATTTTTCTTACCAACTCGATCTCTCGGGCGTTTCCTCTCTGGCATCATGGCTTGAAATCATCGCGGCGAAATGAGGTTTTGAACTCGGCCTGCAGCGCCTCCGGCGTGAGAGGAGAGAGAGCTTTGGCAACCGCCCTAACCAACGCACCCGTCCGATCTCGCAAACTGCGCTCTCAGCTTCCGCACTTCTTTCGCCAATAAAGGCAATTCCGAGAAGGTCGATCTGGCGCTTTCGGAGAGACTCAATCGACACAAAAGAGTGACTGATCGTTCGGAGTGCCGTGCTCGCGCAGAGCACGACTGGACGTCGCCATCGCTCGAAGATGTCGATGTAAAGTGTTGGTCCCACTCGGCGGCACCATCGGCCCCTGCCCCTCTCGATCACGAGCGGCCGCCCACCCTGCGTCGTCTAGGTACATTGAGCGCGTCTGCGTCGACGCGGACTTCGTCGATCTCCGCGGCATGATAGGGGTGAAGCGGGCGTTCGAAGGCGGTAAAGCTCCGGCACGATGCGATCGGATGAGAGACTGCCCAGCCGTGCGACGAGTTCGGTATCGGTTTCTCCTTGGAACCTGAATGGGCTTCCAATGCTCCGCGCTCAGAATATTAGCGAATCCGGCGCAAAAGACTGTCTTTGCGGTCACCGCGCCGTCCGCTGGTACCGCCGTCGGCCTATCCCACTACCGGCCTAGCTACCGCATCGACGGGGCAAAGTCAGGACTTCGTGGTATTTCGTCCAGCGGTTCCTGCAGCGCCGCCACACGCTGGAGCAGAGCAGCGTGGTAAGCTTGCGATTTTTCGGGTTCGCGATCCGCGTCAGGCGCGAACTCGGCCCACTCTGTAGCGCCAGGTCCGCGCGGACCTTCCACAATTTCGTGCATTAGCAAAATATCGCTACGGATGATCACCGTATGAAAGATGGGCGCCGTCAACCGGTAGTAGAAGGGATGCTTGTCGCCAAGCGGTCCGAGCCGCACAATCCGCTTGATTTCGCCGGCGTCTGAGAACAACACGGCATCCATCTCGCCCGCGATAATGTGGTAGGCTTCGCTCCTGCCCGGATGCTTATGAGGACGGATATAAGTGTTGCGGTCAAATGCGAAGATCGATTCAATGACTCCATCCTCAGCATTTGGTTGCGGGTTGATCCGGACGTGGCGCTTGGGACTTGCCGGTAGCGCGGCCTTGAGCATGTCGAGCTCGTCTTGACCGATAGAGCAGATCGGCCCCTCCGCCAGAAAAACCCCAGCCGACTTCTGAACTAGATTCATGACAGCTTCCTTTTACGCTGTTAGCTGCGTCGCACGTTCTGACGCCGTGTCATCCGATGGAGCGTCGTTGAGTAACCAGTCGAACGCGCAATCCTTTCGCGTTGACCCGCCGTGACCGACAGCCGTAAAGAGCTCCGCCGCTGCGCGTTGATGCTCAAACAGCCGCTACTCTAGACGCCGCTCTCATGGATGAGATTGATGTGGATTGCTTGACTGCATGATTCGCGGCAACCCACGCCCACACGAACGCGGACCCAATGCTAATTCCAGGACCGACGCAGTAGCGTCCAGATACCGGGGCTGCCGACACTCCAGTGGCGTATAAGCCCGCAATCACGGACCCGTCCTCGCGCAAAACACGCGCACACCCGTCGGTGATCACGCCACCGTACGTCGAGCAATCTCCCGGAACCACCTGAATGCTGTAATAGGGGGGCGTTTCGATCGCGCCCAAAGTCTGAGACGGCTTGTGATACGGATCACCATGCCAGCGATCATACAAACGATTGCCGCGTCCGAAATCCTCATCTCGATTTTGTGCGACAAAGCCATTGAACCGCCCAATGGTGGCCTTGAGCATCGCGGGATCTATTTGCAGCTGCGCGGCGAGTCCTTCGACCGTATCACTCTTCCGAAGGTAACTGCTATCGTACCAAATCTGCGGCTTTCGTTGATTCGGCAAACGACCTGCGACCATGTATGTTTTCATGGCTGTCTGGTCGAAGACGATCCAACTTGGGATTGCAGGCACTGTGCGGTTACGTTCCAGCATGCCTTTGCAATAGGCCATGTACGAGCCGCATTCATTCTGGTAACGAACTCCGCTCTGATCGACCATGATGCAGTGAGGTGATGAAGCCAATCCCTGCGCGCCAGGTTTGTCTGAGGAACCGTTGATTCCCGGCGGGACGGTGCGCGGAATCCCAATCATCTCCTCCATTTGACTAACGGCAGCGCCGTGGCGCATCATCTCTTGGATCATTTCACCCGTGTCGCCCGGGGCTACACAGGTCCATTCCACCGATGTTCCGGGCTGGTAGAGATCGCGCATCGCCTGATTGCGCGCGAAGCCGCCGGCGTTCACGAGCACCCCTAATCTGGCGCCGATTCGCCATGGCTTGCCGTCCTTCAATGTCACCACGCCCTTGATCCTGTCTTCCTCCACAATCAGTTCCGTGACCGGCGATTCAAGCCGCAGATCCACATCCTCTTTCAGACACGCCTGCACCATTCGACCCTGGAGAGCCGCACCACCAGTGACGAGGTCCTTTCCGAGGAGCTTGCTGATTACGCCGCGGACAACCATCTTTGCCGCTAAGAGCTTGGCCTGCCAGGAGTGACCGACATGGGGCAAGAGGAAGAGCTCGTTGTAATGGACAAGGTACTTTGCAAGCGGACCCCGGCGGATTTTATGCTTCCATTCTCCTAACTCGTTCGCATCGAACATCACTTGAACGACACAGCGGCCAAATGGAGCTCCCCCTGGAACCTCGTCGTAGTAGTCGGGCATAGACGAGCGATCAAACTTCAACCCGCGCCTCATTAGGAATTCAAGCATCGGGGGCCCTTCTCGGAGAAATATGTGGCGCCGCTCTCGCGAAGTGCCTAGCGCGTCGTGATCATCAACCAGAGTGTCGAGATAAGTGGCGGCGCTCTCGAAGGAATCCTCTATCCCGTCACGCCTCAAGAAAGGGTTGCACGGAATCCAAAGGCCACCGCCCGACCTTGCGGTTGTTCCACCGAGAAAGTCCGTTTTTTCTAGAACGACGACGCTCTTCCCACTTGCGCGCATCACGAGTGCAGCGCACATTGCACCGCCGCCGCTGCCTACCGCCACGAAGTCAAACACCTCGTCGAACTTCATCATACTCTCTCCAATGAATATGCGCTTGACGATCGCTCGCCACGCTTATTGCATCGTATGGCCGCCATCGACCACCATTCCAATGCCGGTGATGAAGGCAGCGTCCTCGGAGGCCAAATAGGCGATTGTGGCGGCGATCTCCTCGGGGGTCGCCATGCGTCCGATGGGCACGCTGGCATGGAATTGCTTCCGCCGTTCAATCGCGTTCTCCGCCTGAGCCACGAGACGGTCAACCATCGCGGTCTCCGTAGTGCCCAGGCAAATAGCATTGACGCGAACACCTTCGGCGACATGGTCAACGGCCATGGCACGGGTCAGGCCCATCACTGCCGCTTTGGCTGCGGCGTAGGCAACGCGATTGCGCACGCCAACAACAGCGCCAACCGTAGAGGCGACATTAACGATACAGCCGCGGCTCGCGCGCAAATGAGGCATAGAATACTTTGAGACAAGGAAAGGTCCGCGCGCGCAAACGGCAATGACCCTGTCGAAATTTTCGGCGGTCTCGTCCTCGGCGCGAGCATAAGACCCGATTCCCGCATTGTTGACCACGACATCGATACGACCGTAGCGCTTCACGACCTGCTCGACGCACGTGATCACGTCGGATTCTACCGCCACGTCACAAGCGATCCCAATGGCATCCTGAAGTTCTGCCGCAGTCTTGCGGGCAGTACTCTCATGGAGACCTACGCACGCGAGCGAATAGCCCTGCGAGGCTAGCTTATGTGCGGTGGAGCGACCGACTCCGGCCCCAGCACCCGTCACCAGGGCGACTCGTTTCACATTCATCTCGGATTCCCTCGTGTTGAGCTCGCTTGTCTGCGTTCATTTCATTGCCGCTGCGACTGATAATATTTCACCGTCATCCAGCGATCGCAGTGATCGGTGCACACATGCCTCCAAGGATCAGCCATGATCGCTCGATCGTCGACTCCATCACTCCATGCGCGGCAGCGCGTTGCGAGCAAATTCAGGCGTGACGCTTCAGCGTCGGCGGCAGCCCCGGCCTTGAACATACTCAGCTCGACTTGCCCGCAAGAGTTGATCTGACCATCGGCCAGCCTTCCCGACGATTTGTGAGCACGATTCATCGGAACGCTACAGAATACGTGCGAGCAGGACACGACTCACCGGAAGCCCTTTTCTAAGACAATTATTGTTGGGTTCCGAGCTAATCCAATACCAATTTCGGAGCGATCAATTCCAAACTGGAAATGATGCGAATGCTTCCGCCGTGAGCAGGTACCGAAGGACAGTAGGACAAGAGGGTTGGAACTGAGTGCTTGCCTCGGTGCCCGCCCCTGTCGAGCGCGTCTACACCGGCGCCGTCCAAGTCACGTTCGCGACGTCGATCGCGGACGTTTCCGAGTTAGTATTAGTGAATTTTAAGAGGTCAACGTGACCTCCCTTGTATTGGGGCGAGATGGGTCATGTCTCCCCATTGTTCAGGGAAGCAAAGCGTATAAGAGACGTCGTGATCTCCTAACAAGCGCGCTCAAGATGAGCACTTTATTGTCTCTCCGCACCCTAACTCGGTTGCTGTAGTGTACGCGTAGTCGAATTCCTCACCGATAACGCTCGGCGCCAGTGCGAAGACGCGTAACCTGCGTCTGACAGCGATCCGATCCTTCTTCAGGTTCGTGTCCTTCGAGGAGCCGACATACAGTGCACTGATCCAGCGCGTGCTCGCCATACCGAGCAAGCGTCACGACAAGCGACAGGTGCACTTCCTGAAGCGCCCCGAGATCGAGGCAGTTCTCGCCGCGCCCGATCGAACGACGTGGCTTGGCCGCCGCGATCACACCTTGCTGCTGGTCGCGGCCTAGACGGGCTTACACCTCTCAGAGCTGACTGGCCTTGACCGGGATGCCGTCCACCTTGGGTCTGGCGCACACGTACGATGCGTCGGTAAAGGGCGGAAGACCCCAGAAACGCCAAGACGATTCAGCCTTCGCCTTGACGTATAGCCTCCGCCTCATGTGCTGCAAATCGATGGACGCATTTGTCATCTCGTCCTTGCCTTCCTTACGTTGGAGACATCACAAATGGCCGGGTCCCTTCGCTCCACCCCGCTTCAGCGCTACTGCGGACCCGGCGCCCGCGCGAAGGCCTCGGAAGACGGCGCGCTGATCGCCCAGCAGAAGCTGCGGATTGCCAAGCTTGAGCGTCAGATCTACGGACAACGGTTAGAGCGGTCATCGCGACTGATCGACCAATTGGCGCTGACATTCGAAGAGCTGGAAGCTGACGCCACAGAGGACGAGCTGGCGGCGGAACGAGCCGTCGCGAGGACGACGACGGTACGCGGATTTATACGCATGCGCGCCGAGCGCCAGACGTTCCCCGAGCATCTCCCACGCGAGCGGGTGGTGATCGATCCGCCGACGGTTTGTGGCTGCTGTGGCGGCGCGCGGCTGCGCAAGCTGGGCGAAGACGTGACCCGGACCCTGGAGGCGATCCCGCGCCAATGGAAGGTGGTCGAAACGGAGCGCGAGAAGTTCACCTGCCGGGATTGCGAGAAAATCAGCCAAGCGCCGGCGCCGTTCCATGTGATTGCGCGGGGGTGGGCGGGACCGAGCTTGCTCGCGATGATTCTGTACGAGAAGTTCGGCCAGCATCAGCCGTTGAACGTAAGCGATTTTCCCCGCACGTTGACGCCGGCGGTTTTGATGGATTGCCCTAGTATCGGGCGATACCGGGCCGTTCAGGCAGTGGCGGCTTTGTGGGAGTTAAAGGGCAGCAGGTCGGTAATATCGGCGTCGTCGGCGCGCTGAGGCAATTCGGTGAAGACGTGGCGCAACCACGCTAACGGCTCGACACGTGAGGCGCGGCAGGTCAGCATCAGGCTGTATACGACGGCACTGGCCTTGGCTCCGTCCACGGTATCGCTGAACAACCAACTCTTCCTGCCAGTTGCAAAAACCCTGATGTCGCGCTCGATCGGGATGCTGCCGTCCCTGGTGTAGCGCGTCAGATATTCCCATTGGTTTCGGGTGTAGGATACGGCGTCGCCGAGCTTGCTGTCAGGCAAGACCTTCGGGGCCATGTCATCGAGCCATACCTTGAGAGCATTGAGGATGGGGACACTATGTTGCTGGCGGAAGCGGCGAATGCAGTCGGCCTGTGTTTCACCCTTCTCCGGTATTCCGTCCCGCGCCTGCCTTTCAACCCGGTAGAGCTGGTCGAAGAACCGCAGCGCCTGCTCGGGCGGACCGCCGCCCTTCTTCCTCGCCCTGAGGGCATCGACAAAGCGCCGCCGGGAGTGGGCCATGCAGCCGATGTGGGTGGCCCGTTCCAGCGTGCGCGATGCGGTATAGCCGTCACTCATCACGATGCCGCGGTAATCACCGAGGAAGGCCTGCGGGTGGATTTGGCCGCGGCCCGGCTGATAATCCAGAAGAACGATGGGCTCGTGACTGTCCTTGCCGCTGCGATAAGCCCACATATACGATGTGCTGGTGGCCTTTTTGTCCTTCTCCTTGAGGACCTGAACCGTCGTCTCGTCGCCATGGATGAGAGGCTGCGATCTGAGCCGCAGCTTCAGGGCGTCATAGATGCGGGAGAGATGTTCCTCGCTCGAGCGGATCACCCAGCGACCCAAAGCGCCGCGGCTGACCGGAACGCCGGCGCGTTCGAAGGCCTGCGCCAGGCGGTAGAGCGGCGTGCCATCGACATATTTATGAACCAGCGCGAACGCCAGCGTTGAGGCCGTGGCAACGCTGCCCGGCAGCGGCTGCGTCGGCATCGGCGCGGTCACGACAGGGGCGTTGATCTCGGTGCGATCGCAATGGCGGCACGCATATTTGACTACGTTCTGTAAAACCTTCGCCTTCACCTCGATATGAAGTTGCTCGGTGACAGCCTGGCCCATGCGATGCATTGGCCACGGCAGCAAGGACACGCCTTCTGATCGTCGGGCAGGTCATACTCGACGCGCTCACGCGGCAGGTTCGCCGGCAGCGGCCTGCGGCCGCGCTTCTTTCCCGTTGTGTTTTCGACGGGTGGCAAGCCCGTGTCCGGAAGTTCGGCGATATTGTTCGTTTCACTGCCGGCGTCATCCTCATCGGCGGCCTGCTCGGCTTCATTGAAGAGACGATCGACGTGCTTTTCGCTGCGTGGCGCAAAACGATGCAGGCGTGCCAGCGCCAGTTCTTCCTCGAGTTTGACGACGCGGTCGGCGAGTTGATGGTTCTCCGCCTGCAGCGCAGCAATGCGCGCCAACAGCACTTCAACACTCGGATCGCCGGTTCGATTCATCGGATTCTTGAATCTGAACCGTACCGACGCGTCAACCGCTCAACTCGAGAGCTCAGCCGGCAACCTGATATTGCCGCACCGGATGGCGGACCATCGCATCGATATCGATGCCGTCAAGGATCCAGTGCAATTGCTCGGTCGTCAGCGTGACGACCGCCTCCTGGCGGCGCGGCCATCGGAACTTGTCCTCGGTCAGCCGCTTCAGGACCAGCACAAAGCCGGACCGGTCGAAGAACAGCAATTTCATCCGGTCGCAACGGCGATTGCAGAACGCAAAAACCGCCGGAGTGAATGGATCGAGCGCCATCGTCTCCTGGACCAGGACCGCAAGGCTGTTGATGCCAGCCCGGAAGTCGATCGGCTCACGGTGCAGATAGACCTGCAGGTCACCGCCCAGTCTGAACATGGCCCAGTGCTCCGATGATCGCCGTCAATGCATCCACATCGCCGCATTCCAGCGCGAGCTTCACGCCGTTCGGCAGCGACACGCTCACTTTGGCCGGAGAACAAAAAGCTGGAGACCCTTTGGGTTCCGAACCACGCACTTCATCGCAAGTCGCCGGCAAATCCACCGTCGCCACGCTGTCTTGCCGCGACAGGGCTCGATCGGCGGACCCCTCAAGCTGAACCGGGATGAACGCCGGGCGTGAGGACGGCGGCGGCGACCTGGTCGCGGTGTGCTTCTTGATCCACTTCCGAAGCAGGTTCGCGTTGACCCCATGTTCGAGTGCAAGCCTCGATACCGAAACCCCAGGCTCAAGGCAGGCCGTGACAAGACGCTCTTTCGATGCCGCCTCGTAGCGCCGGCGACCGTTCCGGCCAACAAGCCTGACCCGCAGTTTCTGATCATCCGCTGCCATCACAAGGTGTCCACCTATTTTGGTGGACACCTCATGCATCAGAGAACTCAAAAGAAAAAGGTGCGGAGAAATTCGCGCTTACCGTTGAACCGTCAGGCCGAGCGCTATGCCCTTGAAGGCGTGCCGATCAGCCTCTCGACCATGGCCGACGCCGTAGGGCGTGCTGCACGGTGTTGGAGCCGCTGTCGCGGCTCTTGGAAGCCCACGTCATGGCAGCGAACGCCTCCATGGCGACGACACCACCGTGCCTGTGCTGGCCTTGGGCAAGTGCGATGTCGCTCGATGCTGGGTCTATGAGAAGGATGACCGCCCCTTCGGCGGCTCAGATCCGCCGGCGGCGATGTTTATTACTCGCGCGATCGAAGTGGTGAGCATCCGCAGGCGCATCTGGCCAACTACACCGGGATCCTCCAGGCCGACGCCTTCGGCGGATACATCAGGCTCTACGAGCTCGAGCGAAGTCCTGGGCTTATCAGGGAGGCGGCCTGTTGGGTCCATGCCCGGCGCCCGTTCTTCGCCATGGCGGATCTTGAGGAGAACGCGCGGCGCAAAGCGGCCGGAAAGAAGGAGATCGTCATCTCGCCCGTCGCCGTGGAAATCGTGCGCCGCATCGACGCTCTGTTCGAGATCGAGCGCTCTATCAATGGCCAAAACGCCGACCAACGAAAGGCTGTTCGCCAGGCGCAGAGCGCACCGCTCGTCGCCGATCTGGAAGCCTATATGCGCGAGCAGTGCGCCAAGCTCTCCCGCGGTCACGATCTGGCCAAGGCCATGAACTACATGTTCAAGCGCTGGGCCTCCTTCACACGCTTCCTCGACGATGGTCGCGTCTGCCTCTCGAACAATGCAGCCGAAAGAGCGCTGCGCGGCATCGCATTGGGCAGAAAGTCGTGGTTATTCTGTGGGGTCCGACCGCGGAGGGCGCCGAGCCGCCGCCATGTATAGCCTCATCGTCTCTGCCAAGATGAACGACGTCGACCCTCAAGCCTGGCTCGCCGATGTACTCGCTCGCATCGCCACCCACCCCGCCCACAGGCTCGATGAGCTGCTGCACTGGAACTGGAAGGCTGCGCAACACAAGGCCTTGCGGCGCAGGCGGCTTGAGTGGGGCACGTCAACAAAGTCAGCCACGTGTTCACTCTCAGTCATGTCGCTGAGATGCTCGGTGAAGACGAGGAATGGCTGTTCGAGGTCGCCGAAGAAATGGACACCGAGGATGGCCAGCTATGGGTCGTCGGCGTCAGTGAAGACGGCGTGATGGCGTTCACCCGATGACGGGATGGAGAACCTCAAAGAGCTGATCGCAATCCACAAGGACACCCCCAGCATCATCGAAAAACGACGCCAATCGCTCGCTGTGATGATGAAGCCAAAGACCGAGGAGTCCGACGAGATCTAACCGCTAACCGGACAGATCAGCGCGCCTGCGGCCTAAAGCGCACGGTTACGCCAAAGCGTATCTGAGAAGCCAAAAAAGGGGCTCCGGTGGGCACACCGGAGACCTTCTTTGGAGGAACTCTGGAGTAGAGATTATTCTGTTCGACAGTTCGAGCTAGAAGTTACGTTGAACAGCGAGGTTGAGTGCGAAGCCGCTTTGATCCCTCAACTCGTACACACCAGCGGGCTTCCCGATGCCGGATTGCGCTGGCAGCAGCACAGTGCTTCCGCCAGCGTATTTCTGGTCCAATATGCTATAAGTGAGTTCGGCCAAGAACGTCAGATTTTTGATCGGGGTCCATTGGGTTTTTGTACCGACAACTGAGTAGTTGAAGTCGGGGTTGCAACCGGCGGCTCCACTCGAGAGTGCAAGGCCAGTGACAAACGCGCCGCAGATGAAGCTCTTCGCCGTATTGCTATAGCGCACAGCGCCGAAACCACCGAAAATACTGCTGGTCCAATATTGGTTCCAATTGTGATTATATGCGCCATTAAAACCGTACGTCGTAGTCAACTCTTGGCCAGATCCTGCAACGAATACAGAGTCAGAGATCCCCCCAATTCCAATGCTTTGGTAAGCACCTGCCAGCCTCGCGCCCCCGAACCTCGCATAAGTCGACGACAAATAGTCATTGAAGACATAGCGGCTGGCACCGTTGGCATACACACCCGTGACGTTGATTGAGTCACCAGGCCCGGTGGGCAGGTTTTTAATGGAAAGTGCCAGCTGTCCGGCCCAACCCCACTTGTCGTCCGGATGGCCCGTGAGCTCCGTGGCGCCATAGTATGCAGCGTGGTTATCGTGAGCAGCCACCGACGCTTGGAATAGACCCCAAGCCTGGTCAACGCGTAGCATCGCGACGAAGTCTGGAGCGATTGTGCCGGCAATGTCGTTACCACCGTACGAACCACTCGCGAGGCCTGCGGCCGACGCCGCACTCACGTTCCATATATTGGTCGTATAATTCTGAACCTGATCCTGAGCCGAGAACGACGCTGTGATACCTTGCCCAAAATCAGCCGTGTAGGTGAACTGATTGACGGGGTCCCAACCGCCGCTGCCTGGTATGTCGGTCCAGTTCCCAGGGTAATCGCCCCAAGGCGTAGAAAACTGCGAGCCTGCCTTACCGATGGTGAATCCGGCAAACTGGACGAAGGCATATATGACGCTGAGGGTGCCACCGGCTACAGAGCCCGGGCCCGCGTTGTTCGGCGCCGGAGTTCCGCCAATCGACTGATATACAGTCGAGCCGTTGCCCGCCCCGCTATAGGGCCCCGAAGTCCACATGTAAAAAAGCTCGGCGTAGGTTCGAACCATGCCGTACTCGCTGGCGGTACGCGTATCAACGTTGAGGTCCGCACGAGAACGCCAAGTATAGCCGTTGCTGTAGCGATTTGCTGCCCCCCCCGCCCCGAAGTCTGTATTAAGACCCATAGAATTAGCACGGACTGCCATCCAGCCGCGCAAATAACCACCAAGCTTAATACAAGTATCGGTGCCGGGAATATAATAGAAGCCTGGGCCATAGAGCGAGCAAACCTTGACGTACTCGATCGCCTTAGCCTTCACCGGAAGATCTGCGGCTTGGGCTCCACCTAGGGCGGTCAGACCGGCCACCGAAGCGACCAAAAAGCTCTTCGCCATTCTCATGGAAAGTCCCCCAAATTTATTAGAAGGCAATCTCCGAACTAGGTTCGAGATCACCGACTTTCTTGACGCGCCCAATCATTTCGACCTGTAGGGCCTTTGTTAAACATCCGCCAGTCGAGCAAACCGAGCGACGTCGCGGTCCGGATCATTCCGCACTCGCAGACACAACGTTGACAGAAAACTTTCATCAATGGCCCGGAAAGTCAGTACGGAACGTACAAACCCAGCCATAGCTCCGGAAACCCGTGTTCGGAACGCGTCACATCGGTACGACTGGTACAATGAGTTCAGCGCCCTTCCATTGCTGAACGTAAACTCCTCAAAAGTGTCATTTGGAAATGCCCTAGCTCGCGAACCCGGGTGCAATCTCAGCCTCGCGTTCGCCATCGAGTGGGTCACACCATCAACCGCCGTATGTCTGTCGTCGGGCGATTGAAACATTGAAACGACTTCCTTGGCGCTTCGTCTTCACCCAATCGCCCCGCTTCGTTGGGAAGAGCGATGGCGCGCGACCACTGCGCATTCATGGCTGAGCGGGCAGATCAGGAGACGGAGGCCAGAACCGCCGGGCATCGCAGCGAACTTCATACGGTCAAATCGATTCGCGTTCCGCAGCACAGCGCATGTCGGTTGCCGAAACATTTACCTAACCTAAGAAGCGAATCCTCCAAGCCAGGTTCCACGATCGGCGATTCTCTGCTTGGCCACCATCATTCCAACAAACGATTTACCATAATCTGCCACAGCTCGCCCTCGTGTCATGAGGATCGGCTCGGCCTCCGTACGCAGAGTGACGAAGCACGTCAGTTGCACTGGTGGACATACGGCTTTACACATAGGCCGTCCGATGCATTGAGAAATTTCCGAACTCCTGCAGAATTATGCTACCGCAAAGGCTCCTTTATCGCAGTCACGGACTCCGACGAAACATAAGCCGCTGAAATAACTTTGTAACAACAGCATGCCCGTTGCTCCAGAGAGTTTCGCTCGTCTATCTGCAAAACGCCGCGCGTCTTACGAATCATTCCCTGCTCTTCAAATCGAATGAGTGTCTCCGTTACTCCAGCACGCCGCAATCCCAAGATGGAAGAAAGATAGTCGTGGGTGACTGGAAGCACATTGGCGTCGACGGCATCACTCGCCAAGCAAAGCCATGACGCGAGGCGCTTTTCGCGATCGTGCCGGACGCCACACAATCCTGCCTGAGCGCAATGAAGGCTCAGTGCTTGAACGTATCGAAAAAGACATTCCCGAACTTCGGGACGTTCGTCGATTATCCGGTGCAAATCATCGACGCGAATCCTCAGCGCTCTTCCAGGAAAAACTACAACGGACTGATGCGTTGGGAGGTGTCCTCCCAATAATAGCGGCGCCCCGACCACGCCGCGGTATCCGATCAACCCTGTCTCAAAGACGTTTCCCTCCGAAACAATCCTCAACGAAACGAGGCCTGATTCTATGAAATAGAGGTAATCAAGATTCCGTCTCGGCTCCTGTAGAACCAACCGATCCGCCAAAATGATCGGTTCAAAGAAGCCTCTCATTGCAGCGAGGTCTTGCAGAGAAATCCTCGTGAGGATCGCATTCTTGACAAAGGAGCGCGAACAAGGATGCCCGTGAACAGGTCGGTGAATCACTGGCTGCCTTTCGGCATCCGGTCGCTTGGGATACGCGCGCGCCCTGACCAAGGAATCCGACTCGATATTCGTCTCAAGATAACCTCCCAAATGATCTCTTGGCGTGATTTTCCCCTTGGACAAATTCGGACCCGCATCGAAGGATGCTCGCAAACTGATCGATTCTCGAGCGCGGTTCTCCCCCAAAAGAGCACCTGACGGTCATTGAGTTGGTACAGAAGCGACACAGCGCACAACTTCGGTAGATGGCTTAATCAACTTATCGGTGATCCACTTGAAATAAGCGCAGCATCGCAAACGTTGACTCTGCTTAAATGAGCCGACGGCTAGCCGTGGCCAGCACGTAAATCAGCTAGTCAGCGCGACTCTTGACCTGCAAACCATCGAACGCGGCGAGCACGAAGCGCTAGACCCTCTGCTCTTTTAACTCGGAGACATGATCGTAGCCGAGCCTGCGGCAACTTAGTTGTCTCCGGATTTAGCTCCGAACCATAAGTAGCGCGATTTCCGATTTGTCCAGGCGCCGCGACCGAATAGTGGACTACACGCATGCGATCTTCTCCTCCAACACATGGATTGTGAATGAACTACGTTTGTCAAAGCCAATACCAATTTTGGAAAAAACAATACCGGATCGGAATTGAAGCGCACTGCGGTCGCGCGAACCGTCGCGCTACCGTACGGCGCGACGTGCCGTGCTTCATCGTCCAAAACCCGGAACATCAAATCCTCACAGCAGGCTTCGCCTTGCGTGCTTCCTTGTCCAGCACGCGCTGTGAGCGAGAACTCTAATTTGGCGAAATCGATAACGGAAATGTCTAATGTCCATTCCATACTACAATAGTACACAAAAGCGTCATCAAGGCGATCAAATTGGCCATCAGTCTAACCGGCGTAAGCGCCCGGTCATGACCCGGGCTTTTGTTCGCCGCCCTTCTCGCCGCGGCCCCGATTAGTTTTGTGCTCGCGGATGAAGTCGGTCAGGCTTTCGAGTCCGAAGTCAGTGAAGGCGGGGATCTGCTGATCGTCGGGCCCGTAGACCCAGAGGCAACCGTCTTCCGGCTCCATGTCGACATAGACTTCCCACAGCAGTTCGGCGTCCTCGCCGAGCATTTCGGCAGCGAGCGGGAGGGTGTAAACCCGGGCGATCGCAGCCACGGTCAGGCCGCCAGTCTGGCGTCGGATGGGGCGCGCCAGTTCCAGGGAAGAAGCTCGTCGATGCGATTGGCGGGGTGGTCGCTGACGCGGCCGATCAGGTCGGCGAGATAGGCCTCCGGATTGATGCCGTTCAGCTTGCAGGTCTGGATCAGGGTGTAGAAGACCGCGGCACGCTCGCCGCCGGAGTCCGAGCCGAGGAAGGTCCAGTTGCGTCGTCCGAGCGTCAGCGGGCGGATCGCACGTTCGGCGGCATTGTTGGTCATCTCAAGACGGCCATCTTCGGTGAACCGGGAGAGAGAGCGCCTTCCAGCGATTGAGGCTGTAGCGGATGGCCTTGGCGAGGTCTCCCTTGCGACTGATCCTGCCGAGGCTGGTCTCCAGGTAATCCTTAAGGTCGGCCAGCAACGGCACGCTTTGAGCCTGGCGCATGGCCAGACGATCCGAGGCACTTCGGCCGTTGATCTCGCGCTCGACGGCGAAGACCGCGCCGATCTTGTCCAGCGCCTGACGCGCGATCGGCGATTTGGTCCTCGCGTGCTCGTCGAACAGTTCGCGTCTCGCATAGGCCCTGCACGCGACCGGCTCCAGGCGCGGGCGGCCGGTGATCGGATCCGGTTCGTAGAGTTTGTCAAACCCGGCATAGGCGTCGGCGTGCAGGAAGCCGGATGCCGGCGCCAAAATGGCTTGAGCGTGCTCACCTTTGCGGTCAGGCGAGTAGCGATAGTAGGCCGCCGGTGGATTGGGCGAGCCCCAGGTGCCTTCATCGCGCACAACGACCCATAGCCGGCCGCTTTTGGTGCGCCCGCGTCCGGGATCCTGAACCGGGATCGGCGTGTCGTCGGCATGGATGGTCGGGCCGGCGCGAGCGTAGTCGCCGATGCGCTCAGCTACCGGCGCCATCAGCCATGCGGCCCGTCCGACCCAATCGGCCAGGGTCGATCGATCCAGGTCGACGCCCTCGCGCGCGTAGATTCCCGACTGTCGGTTCAAAGGCAGGTGGTCGCAATATTTGGAGACCAGCACATGGGCGATCAACTTTTGGCCGGGCCTGCCGCGCTCGGCTGTTCTTCGGTCTCGACGATGCCAGGGCCAAACTCGCGGCATGGGTCGCCGACTACAATGGCGAACGCCCCCATTCCTCGCTGCAATACCTCACGCCCGCGGCCTACGCCGCCTCTCTCACCGCAACGGGCGCTCGGCTGCGCAACCCCGACCAGCTCCGCCGATCGCCCGTTGCTTCCACCGCGCCGCAAGGCGTACACCCCCCCGAGACTCTAACTGTCGCTGGATGAAATTCAGGGGAAGGTCAGATCCACCAACTCCGATGAAGATTGGAGGCACCATCTTTCTGCGTGGTGCCAGCGAAACAAACGATCGCACCACACTAGCCGTTCTGCGCGAATAGCATCGGCCTTCGGATGAACCCCGGTCGATTGCGTCTGAAAGATGCACCGCGCTCGATGCATCTCCGAGATCGCATCCAGAACGCCGCTTAACCCGACTTTAGGTCAAGGTCTGGTCACGATATGTCGACGTCATCTTAGGTGTACTTCTGCAATCTTCGTCTCGTCGACCACACGGTTCAAGATTCACACAAGGAGAGGGATACAGCCTTGTCGCTTAAGCATTGCTGCCGTCAACCAGCTGGTTAAACCGGTCGCGCTTATCCAAATTCTCTTTGAGAGCTGCTGACGCTCGCCCAGCAGAAAACCTTGATCGCCACCAATTAGTTACGTCTAGCATCCAAGCATTCGTGCTGGAAGCGACTCTGCCCGCTCGATCAGCACAACCTCACGTATTCCGCCGGCGTAGTCGGCGTATCGAAAAGGTCGGGATTCAAATGTCGCAATATTCCGAGATATTAATGGGAACCGGGATCAACATGTTCATTAGCGGCACGTGCTGCTGTGCCCCATATACATCGCCTTCCCCTAATGAGCATTGCGCGTGGGGTCGAACAAAAGTCACTTTAAAGGCGCGAGCAACCGGCACTTCGAAGAACGACGATATCATCGTAACATCCACTCGATAGGCGCGAGCTATGCTTTCAACATTGAGCGCGCCACTTTTTGAGACCGCGGTATACAGATCGTCTCGATCAAATAATGCATCAAGAGTCAATCGGTATGGTCCTGCATTCTTGCTCCGCACGATGGCAGCCAAGTTACCCAGTTTTACCAGACGGGTCTCCGACATACTACACCTCTTCCATTACAAGCGGGAAGCATTCAAGCGCGGAACTAACCTTCATGAGGTGATAGGTTCCGAACTCATATTGCAGACCGATATTCAGCGCTCGGGGTGAATATGGAAACGCCACGTTGCCGGAAATATTTTTTTGACCGGGATACTCCGCATGAGCTAGCTTCGCGCCAAGTGCATGACATGCGTCATACGCGACGCCTTGGCTGCTTGCAGTCGTCTCGATCAAAACTCCGACCTCATGGGGAACCGCCTTTTCAATTTCGAGCTTCCCCATGACGGCGTCGATGCCGTACTTTCGCGTGACGATCTGTAGCGACGGATCTTCTATCCTCTTGCGCGTCGCTCCGCATATCTCTTCCAGGACTTCGTCAAGGCAACGGATCATTGTTGGGCAGCGTACGCCCGCCATGCAGATTGTCCGATAGCCCGCGGGCTTCGCCCCTTCGAGCTTGATCCAGCAGTCGGAGCTCTTCTCCCCCCGAGTACCGGACACGCGCACGCGCCGTTCATCTAGCTGGTCGAACTTACAATCAGACAGATTAATTACCTGCCCCGGCCCGTATTGAACATAGGGATCCTCTCGCTCGTACAGCGAATGCGCCGCCACAGATTTAAGCGAGGCGCGACGCGCGAGGCTCCCGGGCTCCAAGGTAAAGCCTCCATCGTCGACCGTGCCCAGCATCACGTCCATCGCGAATGGCTCAGCACTCAAAGCGCCGCACTCAAGTATCTTGCCCATGTGCGTGGCCAAGGCGTCGTCCGCCCCCTTCCAGATTGCATAGGACGCAATCGTGCTGTCGTCGCATGCGCGCCCGGCAATAATCACGTCGGCACCTTGATCGAGTGCGCGGCGGAACGGCTCATCGCCCATTTGCCCTACCAAGCCAGATAAGGCTTCCACGTCTTGTTCGCGGAGCTCAAGCCCAGTCCCAAGATCACGCACTTCCCCAGCTCTTATAGCCGAAATCACACGCTCTTTTGGGATATCCGAATAGATCTTGGCCAATCGGAAATGGAGACCTTGCTCCCGAGCAACCTCCTTGGCGAGTTCGGCGACTTGGTCCACTTGGGCGTTAGTTCCCGCCCCCCCCGCACTACCAATAATGAAGGGAATTCGGGCTTTGCGAGCTGCCGGGATCAAAGCAGCGAGCTCTTTTTTGATAATCCGATCAGAATAGAGCGACGCTCCTGAACCGAGATGGTACGGTCCAGGATCTTGCGAGCCCGCATCAACGGCAATGACATCTGGACGAAGACTCATACCCCGTTCCAGCGCCTCAATGCCAAAGCCTGCGCCCAGCATTCCGGTCGGCGCGAGTGTTCGTACGCTTATCATTTGGTTTCCGGTTTCTCTAGGGTTAGAGTTCGCTTCGGTCGATGCGAGGGTCTGGACTCACATTTGTGCCCTTATGACGCTACGTGACCTCATAGCCAAGTATCGCCTTCACCTCGAGGTATTCCTCAAGTCCCCACCTGCCATTTTCTCGTCCATTGCCCGACTGCTTGTAGCCACCGACTGGCGCAGCCCTGTCGGACGTCGGATAGTTGAGATGAACGGTGCCCGCGCGCATCCGGGACGCCACGCGGCGCGCTCGCTCAAGGTCAGAGGATTGAACGTAGGCCGCCAAGCCATAGACCGTATCATTAGCGAGTTCGACTACCTCTTCTTCATTCTGATAAGGCAGAATCGACAGAACAGGGCCAAAGATTTCTTCGCGCGCGATGGTCATGGAATTCTGGACATCGGCGAATATGGTGGGGCGCACAAAGTAGCCTCGGCTTAAATGCTCCGGCCGGCCCAAACCGCCGGTGATAAGCTGCGCTCCCTCATCGATTCCAGCTTGGATTAATCGCTGAACTTTATTGAATTGCGCTTCGTTCGCGACCGGACCTAAACTTGTGTGGGCGTCGCGCACATCTCCAACGACAAGCTTCTCTGCCGTCGCCCTTGCGGTCGCTTTCACCTCATCCTGCCGGTCTGCCGGTACGAACATGCGGGTTGGAGCGCTGCACGACTGACCACTGTTAAACATTGCTCTGAGGACGCCTTTAGTGACAGCAGCCTTGAAGTCAACGTCATCCAACAGAATGTTAGCCGACTTTCCGCCGAGTTCTTGCGCCACGCGCTTCACTGTTTTCGCAGCACCTTCGGCTACTGAGATCCCGGCGCGCGTCGAACCAGTGAACGACATCAGGTCAATGCCCGGATGGGCCGACATGGCCGACCCTACGAGAGCGCCCTCGCCTTGCACCATATTGTAAACACCCTTGGGCACGCCAGCGGCATGCAACACTTCCGTCCAGATGATGGCGTTCAGAGGTGCCACCTCGGACGGCTTCAGCACCATACTGCAGCCGGCGGCCAGTGCCGAGGCGACCTTCATCATAATTTGACCAATTGGCCAATTCCAAGGGGTGATCAATCCGGCCACACCAATTGGCTCCCAAAGGATCTTGGTGGCCCCCTGCATTTCTTCGAAGCGATAGCGCTGAAGCACGCCGATCATACTGCTCAGATCGGTTGACGCGGCCTGGAAGTCGTGCGCAAACTGCAGGGGCGCGCCCATTTCGCGACAGAGAGCCTCAGCAACATCACTCCGCCGCTTCTCGTACTCCGCAAGAATGCTTCTTAGCAATTCCAGCCTTTCCTTCGGAGCGGTTTTAGAGAAGGAATGGAAAGCACTGCGAGCGGCGATTACGGCACGGTCAACGTCCTTTGGACCACCCACCGCAATGTGAGTGAAAACCTCCTCTGTGGAAGGATCGATCACGCCTAGGAGCAACGGCTCCAGAGGATCTACCCAAGCCCCATTCACATAGTGGTGACTTTCGTGCAAAATTCCGACTCCTGTGGATGGTCTAACGGAATATGGGTCATCAAGCTTTGGCAATGCCAATACCAATTCGGACGAGGTTGATACCGCATCGGAATTGGTTCAAAGCGCGTATTCAACATGAGTGGCGCCTCTCGAGCTGAGTTGCGATGACCGCCTGCTGTACATACAGCACGAGAATTGGACGGCCGCGATCGAATTCGCCGGGGACGATTTGCGCTCGCATTTCCATTGTCTTTGACTGCAAACTTGGGTTGCCCGCTATCCGAGACCTAATTTTCTCGCCCTTAAGCCGCAACCTGCTAGCTCAATCACCACTTGTACGAGGATTGATCGAACTTCTCTCAAGCGTTTCGCGACGCAGCCTGGTAATGGACTGTAGGCAAAAGATGCACTAATGGATCGCCTGCACGCGCACCGATATCCGCCACACTCGCAGAGGCTATCGTATGGATCCTCAATCTAGAGGCATGTTGCGCGCAAGGAAGGAATATTGCAGCCTCCAGCCGAGATCCGACCCCGGGGGTAACGACCTAGGACCGATCGACATTCATTGCATCCAGATCATTGCGGCAGCGAGATGGATGAAGCCGGTAAAGTTGTCAGATCGCCTGTCATAACGGGTTGCCAAGCGTCGGAAGTGTTTGAGCTGGCAAAAGCAGCGCTCGATGCGGTTGCGCTGTTTGTATGCGTCGGCGTCGTGCGGAATGATGATCCTGCGGGTGCGGTTTGACGGGATCACCGCCGTTGCGCCGATTTCCGCGATGATCGCACGCAGGGCGTTGCTGTCATAGGCCTTGTCGGCGAGCACGGCATCGCCGCTTTGGCCGTGGAGCAGTGCCGGCGCCTGGGTGATGTCATTAACTTGCCCAGCCGTGACGATGAAGCGGAGCGGACGGCCGAGCGCATCAGCCAGCATGTGGATCTTGGTGGTCAGTCCACCTCGGGAACGCCCCAGCGCCTGATCTTTGGCCCCCCTTTTCCGCTCGTCGCCTGCTGGTGGGCGCGAACGATGGTGCTGTCGATCATCAGATACTGGTTGTCGCGATCGGCGGTCAGAGCAGCGAACACGCGCTCCCAGACGCCGGCATGGCACCAGCGGCTGAAGCGCTGATGCACCGTTTTCCACTTGCCGTACCGTTCCGGCAGGTCGCTCCAGTGTGCGCCCGATCGCAAAACCCACAAACATCCGTTGACGAACAGTCGATTGTCCGCAGCCGTACGTCCCGGGTCGCCAGCTTTCCCCGGCAGCAGTGGCGCAATCCTCGCCCATTGCGCCTCCGTCAGCTCATATCGTTTCGCCGCCACCATCTGCTCCGTGTCTCGAATCACGGAACTCTATGAATCAGCGATCAAACCGCTTGGGAATCCTGAATGTCGATCGGTCCTAGTCGGGCCTCGGTGTCCGCTTCGCCAACATCTGCCAGCCGCCCGGAACTTGACATCAGTTGACGACGTTCGGAAAGTACGCACACGACGAGGGCCGCCCGATTGACGCATGCGCGCGGGTCTCGAGAGCGCTATGATGGCGTTGGGTGAAGATCAGGCGGCCCGCTGATCGGAGGGCTCTGCAGCCTGGCGCAGAAGCTTCCATTCCCAGGGCAGCAGTTCGTGCAGACGCGAAGTGGGAAGATCGGCGATACGGGTGAGGACGTCGGCAAGCCAGGCCTTTGGATCGACGTCATTGAGACGACACGTCGTGATCATCGTCAGCATGATGGCGGCACGGTTGGCCCCACGCTGGCTGCCGGCGAAGGTCCAGTTGCGCCGTCCCAAGGCGATGCCTCTCAATGCGCGTTCAGCGCAATTGTTGGTCAAGCAGATCCTGCCGTCGTCGAGGAAGCGGGCGAAGCCCTCCCAGCGCCTGAGCATGTAGTTGATCGGCTTCAGGACCTCGGCGAGCGCGAGAGGGTTTCGCGCTCGCGCAGCAGCCAGGCGTGCATGTCGTCGAGAAGCGGCTTGCTCTGTTCCTGGCGGACGGCGCGCCGGTCGTCAGCGTCACAGCCGTTGATGGCGCGCTCGATCTCGAACAACGCGTCCAGCCGCTTGACCGCCTCCAGTGCGATCGGGGAGACCGGTTTACCCTTCTTGCCCTCCCGAGCATTTTTCTCGATGTCAGCCAGCTCGAAGAAGCCTCGCCGGGCATGGGCAAAGCAATACGCCGGCGTAATTGGTAGTGTCTTCTTCTGCGGATCGAACAGCGGCTCGAAGCCGTTGTAGCAATCGGCTTGCAGGATGCCGGCGAAGGCGGCCAGATGCTTCTGGGGATGCTCGCCTCGTCGGTCACCCGAGGCGTAATAGACCGCCGCAGGCGGCGCAGGCCCGGCAAAGGGCCGATCATCCCGTACATACGTCCAGATCCGTCCGGTCGTGCACTTGCCCTTCGCCAGGATCCGGATGGTAGTGTCATCGCCATGAAGGCGCTCGGCAGCGAGCACATGGCGTTCGATCAGGTGGAAGAGCGGCATGACCGCGAAGGTCCCGTGGCCGACCTGGTCCGCCAGCGTCGACAACGACAGGTCGATCCTCTCGCTCTTGAAGCGCGCGCTTTGGCGGTTGAGCGGGATATGCATGCCGAACTTGTCGAACAGGATGGTCGCCAGCAATTGTGGACCGATGAAGCGGCGCGGCGTGGCATGGAACGGCGCAGGCGCCTGACTGATCGTCTCGCAATCGCGGCAGGTGAACTTCTCGCGTACCGTCTCTATGACCTTGAAGCGGCGCGGGATCTCCTCCAGCGTCTTGGTCACATCCTCGCCGACCTTCGCCAGCCGTGATCCACCGCAGCAGGCGCAGGTCGTTGGAGCTTCAACGACGACGCGCTCGTGTTCGATATCGTCTGGCCAAGGCTTGCGCACCGGCCGCTTACGCGTGAAGGGACGGACGTTCTGCGTCTTCGCCACCGCCGCCTGAGCGGTAAGCTCATCCTCGCTCGCCGTGGTTACGAGTTCCTCGAGCTCCAACTCCAACTGCTCGAGCAGCCGTGCCGAGCGCTCGGATCGCTGCCCGTGCAGTTCGCGCTTGAGCTTCTCGATCCGCAGCTCAAGATGTGCGATCAGCGCTTCGTTGTCCGACAGCTCCGCCCGCGCACTGGCGGCATCCGCGACGGCGACATCGCGCTCAGCCTGCAACATCTCTCGCTCGGCCAGCAGCGCAAGGTAGGCGCTCGCGAGGTCAGAAGGAAGATCGTCCGGCTTCGATGTCATGAAGCCATTGAATCAGATCGAGCAGCAGATTCAAATCGTAAAAGCGGCTATCCGACCCGCGTCGGCCGATGGGTTTCTTGAGGTAGGGTCGAGGACTGGCGCGCCGCACATCCAAGAGCCTTGGATGTGTACGTTTCCAGCCCCCGCCTCATCGCACGCAGCATGCGGATTTCCCGCACTACGCGCCCCCATTCGCTTCGCATCAAGGTTTATGGGACCTGTCACGCTGGGCAGCTTTCGTCAGCCGTGTTTTACCCGGTAGTCGTTGAACAGCTTCAGGGTATCGTACAGCCATGATTTACTCCACTGCTCCCAGCCGAAGCCCTTTCGTTGCCGTGCCCGCGCCAGATGGCGCCTGACCTTCTTCTCCACCCAATCTCTGATGTAGCTGAAACACCTGCCAGAGTGTCCAGCCGAAAAGTAGTTCACCCAGCCCCGGAGCTTCGGATTGATCAGGTTGATGACCCTGCCAATCGGTTGCGATCGGTGCCGACGAAATACTTCCTTCAGATCCCGCAGTAGCGCCGTTCGCTTCTTCAGCTTGGGCGTGTAGTGCGGCCGCATCGCTCCCCGCAAGCTGCGGATGTAGCGAAAGTCAAAACCCAGAAAGCCGAAGCTCTTGCCTCGCCCTAGATCGACTATGCGGCTCTTCTCATCATTGATTTCAACCTGCAGCTTGTCGAACTCCTCTCGAAGTCGCTTGGTCACAGCACCAATCAGCCAGTCATGACGTTTGTGGGCGTCGATCAAGACCACCAGATCGTCCGCGAAACGCGCGTATTCGACATTGATGTACTTGCCGCTCCGTGTGACTTCTCGCGCTCGCTCCAGCATCTTGTCAACCTCGTTGAGGTAAAGATTACTGAGCAAGGGCGAAAGCACACCGCCTTGCGGAACTCCCTTCTTGCCAGCGGCTTTCAGCATAACTTTTAGGAGATGCATGACGTCCGCGTCGTTGATCCGCTGCGCCACCTTCGCCAATAGCCGGTCATGCCGGACGTTGTCGAAATAGGCTCGCAAATCAAAATCGAGAACGCGTGTCTTCCTTTGAGCTATTGCATCTGTCACTCGCTTGATCGCATCATGCGCTGTCCGCTTAGGCCGATACCCAAACGATCCCGGTTGGAAATCCGCCTCGAAGACAGGTTCGAGTATGAGCTTGAGCGCACCTTGAACCACCCGATCACGGACCGCCGGAATCGAGAGGATGCGAACTTTATTCCCATCCTTCGGTATTTCCTGTTTCCGTGCCGGAAGTGGCCGATAGGTATGCCCGGTCAGTTCGTCCCGCAACTGCTCAAGCAGAGCGTCTACGCCTAGCGCTTCAATGGCCTCGAAGGTCACCCCGTCTATTCCCGGAGCGCCGTCGTTTTCTTTGGCCATCTCATACGCCGCGCGTAGCGTTTCCACTTTGCAGACGTGAACGTATAGACCCCAGAAACGCCAGGACGGTTCAGCCTTCGCCTTGACGTATAGTCTCCTCCTCAGGTCCTGCAAATCAATGGACGCCTTTGTCATCTCGTCCTTGCCTTCCTTACGTTAGAGACGTCACAAATGGCAGGGCCCCTTCGCTCCACGGGGGTTACTCCGCTTCACAGCTACTGCGGACCCGGCCGCCACCCTCTCGTCTTCGGCCGCTTTCCCGGTGTCGCCGGTTATACAGCCTACCTTGCTCCGACAATTTCTCGCCGGGGACGAGGAGGGCTTCTCCAGTTGCTCAGCATGTCCTTGTCATCGTGCTGTCGCTTCCACCCCGCCGAAGTGAACAGCCGCATCGGTCAGATTTCGGCTGTCTATGCTGCCTTCGCCTTGAAACCGCGGGCTCGGCCTTCGGGTTGCTGACTTTTTCGAGGCCACAACGCGTTCTCTCTCGATACGGCCCGATGACTCGTGATCTCCCTTTCCGGAGACCTTGTCGATAGGCTTCAAAAATTCGGTTTCCCTCCTCTCTGCTATCCAAACTACAGGGCTCTGACTTTTACCCTGGTGGGATTGCCTCCCACTGGACACGCCAGCCTTTGCTGGACACACGGTTACGCCAATCGATTCCGGACAACAGGTAGCTCATCTGAGCCGGCGAGATCGTCACAGCTTCACCCGCAACCGATGGCCAGACGAACTTTCCTCTCTCGAGTCTCTTGGTGAACAGGCATGCTCCCTGGCCATCGTGCCAGATCACCTTCACAAGATCGCTTCGGCGACCGCGGAAGACGAACAGATGACCGCTGAGCGGGTCCTTGCGCAGCACCTCCTGCACCTGGAGTGCCAACGACGGAAAGCCTCGGCGCATGTCCGTGTAGCCTGTCGCGAGCCACACTCGCGCGCCCGTGGGAACTGGGATCATCGGCGGACCAAAGCATCGAGAACACGACGTAGCGCGTCTCCATCAACGTCGCCATCGACCCGGATGCGGTGCCCGGTACCAAGATCAATCTCGATGATGCCGTGGCTCTTGCGTCGACGCGTCGTCGTCGTCAACGGCGCTTCGGCCACCTCCCGCGGTGGCGCGGACGACCCAATCTCGACCGGAACAAACGGCGCTATGCTCGCTTCGCCGTGCCTGCAAAGCTCCTTGCGCCACCTGAACAGCTGGCTCACATGAAGCCCCGCCACGCGAGCCACCTCGGAAACATTGGCGCCGGGCTCCAGCGACGCTGCAACAAGCCGTTCCTTCTCATCTTGCGACCAGCGGCGCCGCCGCTCGACCGACGTGATCACCTCCGCCCTCGAAATCGTCATAGCGCTTCTCCTAGGATTACCCCTAGGACCTGCAGCGATCGCGTTCGTCAAACAAGGCGGCCCTCAACGGAGGGATACTTCGGAAATACCCTGCGGCTGGATCGTATCAATCGTAGCACTGCCTCGAGTGGCTTCGTCCAGGGGACGGCTCTCTACGCCGGGACCAGAATTCCAGCGACGCCGCGACGCGCTCAAATCATTCAGCAGAAGCTCACGCTTAACCTTACGATATGACTTCCCAAGCGCTCGCACGCTCATTCCTCTCTGAACGTCAAATGGATCAAATATGGCTAAGCCGCTTCATATTTAATGCGTCGCTTTGAGAGAGCAGACAGATCGGATCAAAAAGACATGACAGACCGAAAGGACGTGCTCGGCCAAAAAGAGCAAGCGGTCCTCAAGAGTTGGCTCAAGCCATACAACCCGGCACTGACGCCGACACGCGTCCGGGCCGAATGCGCGTTGTTTTATCGCGGTGAACGGCACAGACATAAGACTCAAGTGCTTGCTCGCAGACAGATCCGGCGAAAAACTGGCTTCCATTACCGAATCGGTATCAAGCATTTCCAAGTTGGTAATGGTGATTTTGAGATACGGCGGCATAATTTCTGGGGCGCGATGCGCAAGACGCGCCTGCAGATTTGTAGGAGGACATTCTTATGAGACGTCGAGATGTTTTAACGGGCGCGTTGAAGATAGGCACGGTGTTATCTCTAAGCGCCGCTCCATTCATCGTGCCTCGCCGAACTCGCGCTGCCACAGCGATTACGTACGCTGGCACCGGCGGCACTAATGAGGAGATCGTGAGGAAATACTGGTTTGAGCCGTTCACCGCGGAAGCCGGTATTGCAGTGCAGTTTGACACTGGTCCAGACAAGGCGAGAGCAAAGGCACAGGTCGAAAGCAAACAATACTATTGGAACGTGTATGAATTCTCCGACTATGAGGGCGAAAAGCAAGGGCTTTGGGAGTCGATCGATACTAAGATAATCAATCCTGCGCGATTCATTCGAAAGCCGCCTTCTTGGGGCGTTCCCATAAATTCCGCTGCGGGGAGCATCGGCTATGATCCAAGCCGATCGAAGAATCCACCGCGAAACTTTGCTCAGTTTTGGGATGTGAAGAACTTCCCAGGACGCCGTGCTCTTCGTCGTCGCGTCATCGAGAACCTGGAGATGGCTTTGGTGGCAGACGGAGTTGCTCCTAGTAATCTGTACCCGCTTGACGTAGACCGCGCTTTCAAATCACTGGACAGGATCAAGCCACACGTTACGAGGTGGTACGCTACAAGCCCAGAAGGCGCGTCGCTCATCCAAACGAAGGAGGTCGACTACGCCTACACTTACACAAATCGCGTGAGAGTTGCGAACGAGTCTGGCGTCTCGATCAGCATTTCGATGGACCAGTGTATCATTATACCAACTTATAACTCCGTGCTCAGAGGCAGCCCAAACAAGGAGGCCTCGATGCAGCTGCTTGAATTCATCACTAGGCCAGAGCAGCAGATCTCATACTGCAACGCGTTTGGCTTGGCTCCGGCGGTAAAAGACGCGTATCAACGGCTCGATGAGAAGACGAGACGCTGGCTTCCCGATTCCGAGGACCCCAAGATGATATTCTTCGATTGGGTGTACTGGGGCGATCATATGGCTGCTCTCACCAAGCGCTTCGAGGAGTGGCTTTTGACGTAGATCTCTTACCTTTTGGCGGGCAATAGCTTTGCGTGGAGCGGCTCGCTCGCCGGGCTGAGCGGATAGGGAAGCTCAAAAAAACAATGCTATCATCTCCAGAGTGATGAGCCCTCTCACCCATTAGCCGGAAGAAAAGTCTCTGCCGCTGCGATCGGGTAAAGGCGGCGTCGCCGCGATACACTGCCCGACCGGGCCGTAGGTCTCACGACCGCTCGCATCGGAAGCCGTGGGACGTTTGTTGACTGTAATTCGGAAATCTCGCTCGACATGGCGCTCGCCAGCTACCTCCTCGACCTCCACCCAGCGCGTGCATGTTTCACGTTCTATCGTGGCTAAGCACGCGCCGCCTGAGCGGCGCACGTAGACGACTTCGATTCTGCCGACCTTTCCTGGACCATCTGCATTATTAATCACGCAGCTCGATCTCTGCCCAATATTCAATCTCAGGCGCAAAGACTGGCTCCTCGCAGACAAGCAAGCGATCCATACGAGTACCGCGCGCCTCACCGGGTAAGCGTCGCGTCTCTTCGTCGGTTGACCACCATCAATGGCGCCTGCCGTTGGCCTTGAGTTACCTCAGAAGTCTCGTCTCAGATCGAAGATCGAAGGAGCCGCTTCAGATCCATTTAGCTTCGCCTAAGCGGCAAGCTGAGGCCGTCAGGCGGCGTGGTTCCATGGCATAAGCGCGTCGAGTTCGCTGCTTGGCCAACCGTTGGCGATACGCTGAAGCGTTACGGCGAGCCAGGCGAACGGATCGACGTTGTTCATCTTCGCCGTCTGCAGCAGCGTTGCGATGGTCGCCCAGGTTCGTCCGCCGCCGTCGCTGCCAGCGAAGAGGCTATTCTTTCTCGTGATTGTTAGTGGCCTGATGGCGCGTTCGACGACGTTGGAGTCGAGCTCGATGCGACCATCGGTCAGGAAGCGTTCGAAGATGGCACGGCGCGAGACGGCATAGCGGATCGCCTCAGCCAGTTTGGATTTGCCGGAGATCCGCCGCAAGGTCTGCTGCCAGAGGTCGAAGAGATCTGCGACGATCGCCGCGGAGGCTTGCTGGCGCGCGGCGACGCGTGCGTCGGGGCTTTGACCGCGCACGGTTTTCTCGACCTGCCAGAGCTTCGCCATCCGCTCGACCGTCGCCGTTGCCACTTCTGAGCTCCCTGCAACATGTAACTCGTAGAACTTGCGCCGGCAGTGTGACCAGCAGCCAGCCAATGTGATGCCATCATTGCCGCGATCGGATCGCGCGAGCTTGTTATAGGCGGCATAGCCATCCACCTGCAGGATGCCGCGATAACCATTGAGGTGCCGGACCGCGCATTCGCCGGAGCGGCTGTCTTCGAAGCGATAAGCCACCATCGGCGGACCGTTGCGGCCAAAGGTTCGGTCATCTCGGGCATAGGCCCATAAGTAGGCCGTCTTGGTCGATCCGGAGCCCGGAGCGAGCGTCGGCAAAGTGGTTTCGTCGGCAAAGACCCGTTCGGCCTTCTTGACCTCGCTGAAGATGTAGTCGGCCAGGATCTCCAGCTCGAAGCCGAGCTTACCCATCCATTGCGCCATCAACTGGCGGTCTAGCTCGACCTTGTCGCGGGCGTAGATCGCTTCCTGCCGGTAGAGCGGCAGGCCGTCGGCATATTTGGCGACGGCGATGTGGGCCAAAAGCGCTTCCGTCGGAATGCCTCCTTCGATGATATGGGCCGGGGCCGGCGCCTGGATCACGCCGTCCGCGTTCTTGAAGGCATACTTGGGACGGCGCGTGACGATCACACGGAACTTTACCGGCACCACATCCAGGCGCTCCGACACGTCCTCGCCGATCAGCACTTTCTGCTTGCCGGCATGCTCAGCCAGCTCTTCCGGCTCAATGACGGTTTCGATCCGTTCCAAATGGGGTGCAAAGCCCTTGCGCCGACGCGGTGCACGCTTGCTATCCGCTTGCGCACGGCCCTTGCTGACCTGGGCCTTGATCGCAGCGATGCCGGTCTCGATCTCCTCGAAGACAAAGGCTTGCTGTTCGACGTCGCCATTCGCAGAGCCGAGCTTTTCCGATCGTCGGCCGAACCGGGCGCGGTCGAAGGCCTTCAGGATCTGTGTCAGTCGCTCGATGCGCGCATCGGCATCGGCGTTGCAGGCCTTGAGATCGGCGACCTCACTCTCCAGAGCATCGGCGCGGGCCGCCTTCTCGGCCATGGCAAGCACCATGGCCTTTAGCATCTCCACGTCATTTGGGAGGTTGAGATCGGGCGGCGTCATTGGGGCCTACCAGAGCACATTTTGCCCCTGTTCTCTTGCCCTTTCAGCTCACTGATTCACTTCGCCGCAGTGCTTTTACCCAACAATCTCCGGCGGCTTGACCGCCGCGGTCCGGACCCGCTTCCAGTCCATCCCATCGACCAGGGCCAGCAACTGCGCAGCATTCAGCTGCACCCGATGATGTCCGATCCGCGGCCAGCAGAACCTCGCCTTCTCAAGCCGTTTTAAATAGAGGCACACGCCAGAGCCATCCCACCATACGATCTTTATTCTGTCGGCTCTTCTGGCGCGGAACACATAAAGCGAACCATCGAACGGATCTGAGCCGGCATCGCGTACCAGCGCAACAAAGCCATCGATACCCTTACGGAAGTCGACTGGATGGCTCGCCAGGAACACCTTCACGCCAGAGGGGATCATGCCGAACGCACTGCCCGGATCACCCGCTGCAACTGCGCCTCGTCGACGTCCACGCCGGCGCGCACGATCACCTCGCCAATGGCAATTTCGATCACTGCGCCTGCCGCAGACACCACCACACCCTCGCAACTCGAGTGCCGCGCGGGACAATGTCGCTCTGCCCGAGCATCACGGCGCCAGGCGAACAGCTGCGACGGGTGAATGCCAATCCGGCGGGCGATCGCCGAGACACTCGCGCCAGGCTCCAGCGCCTCTGTCACAACTTGCGCCTTAAACTCGTTCCGACCAGCGTCGGCGAAGCTGCCGCGGCGCTCCCTCAAGACGCCCGGCAACCGCTTCGATCATATGGAAGGTTCTAGTTCCAGAACTAGGCGCAGACATAGAAGCTCAGTGAGCGTCACGAAGGGATCACCGGTGCCCGGGCTTGACTTGCGCGGAATGCTCTGGATAGCGCGGTTGGGATGATTGACGCTGCCGTTGCGCGGTGATGGGGTGATCTCGGTTCGGAGCGGGCAACGGGGATCAGAATGACCGGCGAGTCGCAGCTGCGCGAGAAGCTTCGGAAGATCGAGGCGTTGTTCGTGGGTGCCGGAACTGCTGGTGAGCGCCTTGCGGCGGAAGCGGCGCTGCGGCGGGTGCGGGCCCGAGTCGAGGAACTCGCCCGCCACGATCCACCGATCGAACAGCAATTCTCACTTCCCGACCAGTGGTCGCGGCATCTGTTTCTGCCGCTTTGCCGCCGGTATGGGCTGCGGCCGTTTCGTTATCGCCGCCAGCGACGCAACACGGTGATGGTCCGCGCGTCGCGGGGCTTCGTCGACAAGATCCTGTTGCCGGAGTTCACCGAGCTGGAGCGGGCGCTGCAAGTCTATCTGCACGAGGTGACGCTGCGCGTGATCCGCGAAGAGATTTTCGAGAACGTCGGTCAGATAGTGCCGTGGGTCGATATCTTGTAGCTTTGCCGAGTTGATGAGCGACGCGAGAATGGCCCATGTCTCGGCGCCGCCTTCGCTGCCCGCGAACAAATAGTTCTTCTTTCCAAGCCCTATCGGCTTGATGCTGCGCTCGACCGTATTGTTGTCTATTTCAATGCGTCCGTCATCGATAAAGCGCGTCAGGCCGTCCCAATGGTTGAGGGTGTAGCGGATGGCCTTGCCCAAACCGGACTTCTTCGAGACTTCCAACAGCCGCGCCTCGAGCCAGGGCTTGAAGTCCTCGATCAGCGGTCTGATGTCGGATTGTCGCACCGCAGCTCGCCGCGTCGCCGGCAAACCGCGAATGCGATCCTCAACGGCGTAAAACATCGCGATCCGCTGCAGCGCTTCCGCGGCAATCGGCGATTTCGTCCCGACGTGGACGTCCCAGAACTTCCGCCGCGCATGCGCGAAGCAGAACGCTAGTTGTACCAGACGGCCGCCGTTCTTGATCAGCCCCTTGTAAGCGGCGTAACCGTCAACCTGCAGGATGCCGTTATAATCTCTAAACAGCTGCTTGGCGCGGATCGCCTTGCGATCCTCGGCGAACACGTAGACCACCGCTGGCGGCGCAGGGCCGCCCCATGGGCGGTCATCGGTGGCGATCGCCCAGAGCTGGCAGACTTTGGTTCTGCCACGGCCGGGATCGAGAACTGGCAGCGGCGTCTCGTCGGCAAACAGCCGCGGGTAGGACATCACCGAGTGGCGCAACAGCGTGTGAAGCGGCTTCAGCCACCAGGCGACGCGGCCCATCCACGAGGCTAGCGTTTGCCGGTCGAGCGTGATGCCTTGGGCGGCAAACATCTGTTCCTGGCGATACCGCGGCAGCTGGTAGCCGTATTTCATGACCGCGACGTGGGCCAGCAAAGCTTCCGTCACCATTCCACCGTCGATCGCCTGGGCCGGCGCGGGTGCCTGTACCACACCCTGGCGGCAGCCCCGGCAGCCGTACCGCGGACGCACGGTGCGCTTGACCCGGTACTGCATCGGAATGATGTCGAACGCTTCCTTGACGGTCTCCCCGATCTTGTGCAGCTGCTCGCCGCAGCAGGGGCAGATGTGGCCCTCGATATCGATCACGACATCGATGCGCGGCAAATGCTCCGGAAGCTTCCCCCGGTTGCGTCGTGCCGGCCGCTTTCCACGGCCCTCCGCTCCGTCAGGCAGCCTGCCTCCGGTCACGTCGTCGTTGGCGGCGGCATGAGCCGCCTGTGCCCTGATGCTGAAGAGAGACAGCTGTCCGATATCCAGTGTCTCGGAGCGCGGACCGAAGATCGTGCGCTTGTACTGGGACAGGATCATCAGGAGCTTGTCGTTCTCCTGGATCGCAGCGTCGCGTTGGGCGATCGCTGCATCACGCGCGGTCGCCAGCGTGCTGCATTCCTCCGACAACGCCGCAAGCCGTGACGAAAGCGCCATCACGGTTTGTCGGAGCAATGCTGGATCGGAAGGCAAATCACTCATGCAGAGTGATTCTACAACAACTCTGCGTGAGTGACGAACGCCTCTTGATAATGATCAACCTGCTCGTACCGGCTGATCCACAGCTCGCATCGGCACATGCTTCGTACGCATACGACGAAGACCGCCTGATTGACGCATGCGCGCGGGCGCGGCGGGCTCTATGATGGCGTTGCGTGAAGGTCAGGCGGCCTGCTGACCGGCGGCTTGGCGCAGGAGTTTCCATTCCCAGGGCAGCAGTTCGTGCAGACGCGAAGCGGGAAGATCGGCGATACGGGCGAGGACGTCGGCAAGCCAGGCCTTGGGATCGACGTCGTTGAGGTGACAGGTCGTGATCATCGTCAGCATGATGGCGGCGCGGTCGGCGCCACGCTGGCTGCCGGCGAAGGTCCAGTTGCGCCTTCCCAATGCGATGCCTCTCAATGCGCGCTCGGCACAATTGTTGGTCAAGCAGATCCTGCCATCGTCGAGGAAGCGGGCGAAGTCGTCCCAGCGCCTGAGCATGTAGTTGATCGGCTTCAGGACCTCGGAGGAGCGCGAGAGGGTTTCGCGCTCACGCAGCAGCCAAGCGTGCATGTCCTCGAGAAGCGGCTTGCTGTTTTCCTGGCGCACGGCGCGCCGCTCGTCGGCGCCACGGCCGTTGATGGCGCGCTCGATCTCGAACAACGCATCGAGGCGCTTGACCGCCTCCAGCGCGATCGGAGAGACCGGCTTGCCCTTCTTGCCTTCCCGAGCATTTTTCTCGATGTCAGCCAGCTCGAAGAAGCCCCGCCGCGCATGGGCAAAGCAAAACGCCGGCGTAATCGGCAGCGCCTTCTTCTGCGGGTCGAACAGCGGCTCGAAGCCGTTGTAGCAATCGGCTTGCAGGATACCGGCGAAGGCCGCCAGATGCTTCTGGGGATGCTCGCCTCGTCGATCGCTCGAGGCGTAATAGACCGCCGCCGGCGGCGCAGGCCCGGCGAAGGGCCGGTCATCCCGCACATAAGTCCAGATCCGCCCGGTCGTGCACTTGCCCTTCGCCAGGATACGGATGGTGGTGTCATCGCCATGAAGACGCTCGGCCGCGAGCACATGGCGTTCGATCAAGTGGAAGAGCGGCATGACGGCGAAGGTCCCGTGGCCGACCTGGTCCGCCAGCGTCGACAACGGCAGGTCGATCCCCTCGGCCTTGAAGCGCGCACTCTGGCGGTTGAGCGGGATGTGCATGCCGAACTTGTCGAACAGCATCGTCGCCAGCAATTGTGGGCCGATGAAGCCACGCGGCGTGGCATGGAACGGCGCCGGCGGCTGGCTGATCTTCTCGCAATCGCGGCAGGTAAATTTCTCCCGTACCGTCTCGATCAGCTTGAAGCGCCGCGGGATCTCCTCCAGCGTCCCGGTCACATCCTCACCGATCTTCGCCAACCGCGATCCACCACAGCAGGCGCAGGTCGTTGGGGCCTCAATGACGACGCGCTCGCGTTCGATGTCGTCCGGCCACGGCTTGCGCACCGGCCGCTTGCGCATGAAGGGGCGGACGTTCTGCGTCTTCGCCGCTGCGGCCTGCGCGGCAAGCTCATCCTCGCTCGCTGTGGTGACGAGCTCTTCCAGCTCTAGCTCCAACTGCTCGAGCAGCCGTGCCGTGCGTTCGGAGCGTTGCCCGTACAGTTCGCGTTTCAGCTTCTCGATGCGCAACTCGAGATGCGCGATCAGCGCCTCGGTATCCGACAGTTGCGCCTGCGCATTCGCGGCTTGCGCCTGCCAATTGGCAGCCTGCGGCGCGGCGATCAAAGTGAGAGTGCAGCGTCAATCAAGATGAGAATGCCGCCGCTGGACGGGAACGTAGGGAGGGCGTAGCCCGACCGGAGTTTCCGTCCAGCGGCGGCGGCCTTTTCGAGGCCTTTCTCTGGTGGTCGCGGTCGGCCGGTATGCCGGTGGTTTTTCCGATTCGGAGGAATCACTTTTGTGCCCGGCCGCCACATAACCGACCATCAATTGAGGCTCTACATGAAGCTCAGGAAGACCCATCCGACGCCTGTCGCCGCGGCGAAGGCGTCGATCAGCGTGGCAACGGCCTACCGGATCGAGAAGGATCCGATACTACCTTCGCAGAAGAAGGAGCCGCGCGGACGACGGCGTCCCGATCCGCTCGCCGACATTTTCGACGCTGAAGTTGTGCCACTGCTGCGGGCAGCGCCCGGCATCCGGCCCGTGGCCATTTTCGAGGAGATGATACGGCGCCATCCCAAGTTGGGCGAGGGCGTGCGCCGGACGCTGGAGCGGCGCATCCGAGGCTGGCGTGCCATCCACGGTGAGGAGCAGGAGGTCATCTTCCGCCAGGCGCACGAACCCGGCAGGCTCGGTCTGTCGGACTTCACCGACGTGGCCTCGTTCGGCGTCGCCATCGCCGGCCAGCCGCTCGACCACCGGCTCTATCATTTCCGGCTCGCCTATTCGGGCTTCGAGCACGCCCATGTCGTGCTCGGCGGCGAGAGCTTCGTGGCGCTGGCGGAAGGCCTACAGAACGCACTCTGGTCCCTCGGTGGGGTGCCGCGCGAGCACCGCTCGGACAGCCTGTCCGCCGCCTTCCGCAACCTGGACAAGGACGCGCGCGAGGACCTGACCCGCCGCTATGACGAGCTGTGCAGCCATTACGGCATGACGCCGTCACGCAACAATGCCGGCATCGCCCACGAGAACGGCTCGATCGAGGGCCCGCACGGCCATCTCAAGCGGGCGATCGAGGATGCACTGTTGCTGCGTGGCACCGTCGACTTCGATGATCTCGCCTCCTATCGCCGCTTCGTCGACGAGATCGTCGGCCGCCGCAATGCCCGCAACGCCAAGCGCATCGATGCCGAGCGCGCCCAGCTTCGGGAGCTACCTGAGCGGCGCACCACCGACTATGAGGAACTCAGCGTGCGCGTCACCTCCTCAGGCGGCTTCACGCTGCGCAAGGTCTTCTACACGGTGCCCTCGCGTCTGATCGGCCATCGCTTGCGCGTGCGCCTCTACGACGATCGGCTCGATGTCTTCATCGGTGGCACGCATCTCATGACGCTGCCGCGCGGGCGTGCTTCCCCGTCCGGCAAGCATGACCAGGTCGTCAACTACCGGCACGTCATCCATTCGCTCAGAAGGAAGCCGATGGCGTTGCTCAATCTGGTCTATCGCGATCGGCTCTTCCCGCGCGAGGCCTACCGGCGGACCTTCGATCTCCTCGTCGAGCATCTGCCCGAGCGCCAGGCCTGCCGCATCATGGTCGAGCTTCTTGGCCTCGCCCACGAGCGCGGCTGCGAGAGCGAACTAGCCGAGGAGCTGTCCATCTGCCTCGACAATCACCGGCTCCCCGACATGGCCGCCCTGCGTGCCCGCTTCGCGCCCGATCCCGCACGCCTGCCTAACGTGGTCGTCCGCCTGGCGCCGCTCCAGGCCTACGAAGCGCTCATCGGCATCAGCCACAAGCCCGTGACGGGAGACGCAGCATGAAGAGCACATCGATTGATCCCGCCAGGCTCAGCCTGCTCCTTAACGAGCTGCGACTGCCCGCCAGCAAGGTGATCTGGCCACAGTTCGCCGAGCAGGCCGACAAGGAGGGCTGGCCCGCCGCGCGCTTCCTCACTGCGCTCGCCGAGCACGAACTGGCCGAACGCGATCGCCGCCGCATCGAGCGGCACCTCACAGAGGGCCGCCTCCTGCCCGGAAAGACCCTCGACAGCTTCGAGTTCGACGCCGTGCCGACGGTCTCCAAGGCCCAGGTCATGGCCATCGTCGCCGGCGACACCTGGCTGGAGAAAGGCGCAAACCTGCTCCTGTTCGGCCCGCCTGGCACCGGCAAGAGCCATCTCGCCTCAGCAATCGGTCTCGCTCTCATCGAGAACGGCTACAGGGTGCTGTTCACCCGCACCACAGATCTCGTCCAGAAGCTGCAGCAGGCCCGCCGCGACCTCGTCCTCGAGAGCGTGCTGGCCAAGCTCGACAAGTTCGACCTGCTCATCCTCGATGATCTCGCATACGTCACCAAGGACCAGGCCGAGACCAGTGTGCTCTTCGAGCTCATCAGCGCCCGTTATGAGCGGCGCTCCATGCTGATCACCGCCAACCAACCCTTTGGCGAGTGGGGGAAGATCTTCCCGGACCCCGCCATGACGCTCGCCGCGGTCGACCGGCTCGTTCATCACGCCACCATCTTCGAGATGAATGTCGAAAGCTACCGACGCCGCGAGGCCGCTGAGCGCAAAAAGGGACCTGGGCGCCCAGCGTCATACGCCACACCCGCCAATATCGCCCCTGATTGACGCGCCGCGACAATCAACCTGACAAAGCACTTGCGCGCGTCAATCAAAGCCGCGATCATCACTCCCGCTGCGACACCAGATTCTCATCCAGATTGTCGCGCACCTCTCTCCCAGATCGTCGCGCTACAGGCAGCCACCGCCTCAGCTCGCAGCCGTGCCTCACGCTCGGCCTGCAGCGCCGCCAGGGCACTGACGAGGTCCGATGGAAGATCGTCCGGCTTCGATATCATGAAGCCATTGAATCAGATCAAGCAGCAGATTCAAACCGTAAAAGCGGCTATCCGACCCGCGTCGGCCGATGGGTTTCTTGAGGGTTACGCCAATCGATTCCAGACAGCAGATAGCTCAACTGCGCCGGCGAGATCGTTACCGATTCTCCGGTAACCGATGGCCAGATGAACTTTCCTCTCTCGAGTCTTTTTGTGAACAAGCAGGCTCCCTGGCCATCGTGCCAGATCGCCTTCACAAGATCGCTGCGGCGACCGCGGAAGACGAACAGATGACCGCTGAGCGGGTCTTTGTGCAGCACCTCCTGCACTTGGAGTGCCAGCGACGGAAAGCCTCTGCGCATATCCGTGTAGCCTGTCGCGAGCCACACTCGCACATTCCCCGGTATCGCAATCATCGGCGTCCAAGCACATCGAGGACCCGCGCTAACGCCTCCGGATCGACGTGCGCATCCACCCGGATGCACCGTCGGTTGCCGAGATCGATCTCTATCAATCCAGTACGCGCGGCTGTCACGGAGCGAACTCGGCCATCAACCGTAGGCAAAAGCTTCGGAGCTTCCTCAGCCGAGGCCGCTACGGCGGCGATCTGCACCGGCGTAAAAGATGGCACAACTTGTTCCGATGTCCGTGCTTGTCGACGCCAGGTAAACACCAGGCTGGCCGCTACTCCATTGCGACGCGCAACCTCAGTCACCTTCGCGCCCGGTGCCAATGTCTCCTCGACAATCCGTGCCTTGTCGTCCTGCGACCAGCGCCGCCGCCGCTCCAACCCGCCCAAAACCTCGACCCGCATCGCCTGATGACCTTAAAGCTAGACTTAAGGCCACACGCTTCGCGAATTGCCACCCATCACGCAAGACGGCCCCCGTCGGATGCGTACCATGCTTCCAGTCCGAGCCATCGAGCAGGACCGAGAGCTGAGCATGGGATAGCGACATGACGCCTTCCTTGATCGGCGGCCAGGTGAACTGCCCCTCGATTCTTTTGTAGTAAAGGACAAGGCCGCTTCCATCCCAGGTCAGGATCTTCACGCGATCTCGGCGCTTGGAGCGGAAGACATAAAGTCCGCCGTCGAACGGATTGGCTTCAAAGGCCTCGCTCACCAGCATCGCCAGCGAGTCCATGCCGCGGCGGAAATCGACCGGCTGCGTCGCAATCCAGATCGACAACCCAGCTCGAAGCCCGATCATCGACCAACCGTCCCGACCGCCGCCAACACCTCGCACAGTACCTGCCGGTCGACTGTCCCTCTGACACGGATACGAACCGCGCCGACCTCAATCTCGATCGTCGCCGGCTCCTCCCTCTGGCCGCCACAGCTGGTGATCGCGACCGGGATAAAGCCAGTGGCATGCCTCTGTCCCCGTGCTCCGCGACCTGCGCCGGCGTGCTCTGGCGACGCCAGAGAAACAACAGGCTTGGACTGATGTCGTGTCGCCGCGCCACCACCGACACGCTTGCACCCGGCGCAAAACTCTCCGCGACAATCGTCGCCTTTGCATCGGTCGACCAGCGCCGACGCCGGCCCGTCCCGGTGATGATCTCGACACGCTGCAGCGTGTCGGCGCCGTGTTCGAGGATAGGCATATGCCTATCCTTATCGCTATCCTTACGACTATCCTTGGACATTGTGACCTCGCGACAAACCATTCCGCGAGATCTTCCTAGCCGACCAGATCAACCCTCAGCGTATGGTCTCTGCATGACGCTCACGAAGCTCACATCGGCTCACAAACTCAGCAGCCGATAGCCGATCGCTTACCCACTCCGCCAGACGGGGTCTCTTTGCCGCTTACGCCTTACCTGAGCATACGACGACTCCTCGATCCTTCGAGAACTGGCGTGACGTCGGCTCTGCTTCACAAGTCAAATTTCTGTCTCAGCGATTCGCTAGCACTAGCTTTGCTAGCCCACCAATCCCGACGGCTTACTTCACGCCCGGTCTCCTTAGTGCGGCAGTGACAAGACAAATGAAGGTCGAGAGAGCGGTCAGAAGCGTTGCGATCACCGCTAGAATAGGCGAAATTTCCCACTTAATGCTCGAATACATCTTCACCGGCAACGTCATTGTACCTGGCCCAGTGATGAAATAAGCAGTTACCACCTCGTCGAATGATAGCAAAAAGGCAAACAAAGTCGCGGAGACAAGCGACGGAATGAGCTGCGGCAATACCACCTGCCAAAACGTGCGCCATCGCGTCGCACCCATGATGATTGCCATCTTTTCGAGTCGTTCATCCAGGGTCTCAATTCCAGCGGATACTGTCAGGACGACGTATGGGGTGACGATCATTGTAAATGCAAACACCACCCCGATGACAGTATTGTTTAAAGAAACACGGAGATAGTAGACATAAAGCCCGAGGGCAATCACAACGCTCGGCACCATCATTGGACTTAGGATGAAAACAACGAGGAGTCGCTTGCCGCGGAAGTTCGTGCGCGCAAGTGCGTAAGCACCAGGCACGCCGATTGTCATTGCAAGAAGCGTAGCGAACAGCGCGTAGATTGCGCTTCGATATGTTACGGTCAACCAGCTCATTGAGCCGAAGTACGCGCGATACAAGTCGAGCGAATAGGTGTCCGGCGGAAAGACAAGCTCGACCCGGTTGCCAAACGACATCGGCACGATGATAAGGCTCGGAAACAGCAAGAATACGTATAGAAGCGCGGCGATCGCAGTGACGATTCGCCCCTTCTCAAGACTCCACTTCACGGTTGCATGCATCAAGGCGATCTCTCCCTCAGATCAAAGCACTGTCGCGTCGCAGCCTACCGAGTAGCAGCATGAAGGTGCCACTTATTGCAAAAAGCAAAACGGCAATTGCCGATGCCGTGGCCCAATCAAGCGACTCATGCGTATAGAAGTCGATCAAGTTCGCAACCATCGTATCCTTCCGTCCACCGAGCAGAGATGGGGTAATGAATGTACCGATCGAAATAACGAAACAAATGACCCCCGCGGCAACGATACCAGACGCACTCAACGGAAACGTGATCTGCCAAAAGATGCGAAAGTCCGAAGCCCCCATTACGGCGGCAGCTTTTCGCAAATCTGCATTCTGCCCGATCAAATTGGAGAGCAGAGGAAACACAGCAAAGGGAATGAGCACACTGGTCATTCCAGCAAGAACGCCCACACGATTGAACATCAATGGCAGCCGCGGCAGTCCGACACTGGCAAGCGCATTGTTCACAAGACCATGGTCCCCGAGGACGACAATGAAGGCATAGCTCTTGACCAAAATGCTTGTCCAAAAGGGCAATAAAACGAAGATAAGGAAGAACGGACGCCACCAATCGGAAACTCGAGAAAGATGCAAGGCGACGGGATAAGCAAGGACAAGACCGATCGCAGTCGACTCGACGGCCATCTCGACCGTCGTCAATACGACACGACCAAATAGTGAACTGTGGAATAGCCCAATGTATGCGTCCAGAGATAGGTGCGCGTTGCCGAGGCTATTGTAAATGATGAATACGAGCGGGACAATCAAACCGAGCGTCATGACAGCCGACACTGGGGCTAAAAAGCCGACCAATTCCCATTTTCTCATCTAAGCGCCTTTTTCCATTTTTGAAAGCACCCATCAACCGGCGAGATTGCTGTGCACGCTTACGTTGCATCTCATTTTAAAGCTTACAACCGACTGGGACGATCACGAACTGATCGAAATCGCATCGGTTGGTGACCAGGTAACCCAGACCCTATCAAAGGCCTCGAACATCGGCTTTCCGGCACCGCTGTTCTGCATGACTGTCAGACGCTGATTTCCAACCGCAATCGTATATCGAATCGAATGCCCCACGAAGGCGCGGCCTTGAATGACGCCTTCCATTCCGACTTCGGTGGACTGATCAATTCTCGATAACTGCACGGATTCTGGCCTGACCAGCACCTTAAGCTGGTTGCCGGATGTAAACTTGCCCTGCAGTCTGCAGCAAACCACTGCTCCATCATTGGTCCGAACTCGAGCAACATCATTGATGCACTGAACTAAGGTACCCGATATTAGATTGGAATCTCCCAAGAATTCGGCCACGAACTCGTTTGCCGGTCGAAAATATAGGTCATTAGGCGTGCCCACTTGCTCGATACGAGCATGGTTCATGAGGCAGATCCGATCGGAAAGAACGAGGGCCTCTTCCTGGTCGTGAGTGACGTAAACAACCGTACCGCCGAGCTCTTCGTGTATCTTCTTGATTTCTGATTGCAGTTGTAACCTTAGCTTTTTATCCAAAGCCCCAAGCGGCTCATCCATTAGAATAAGCTTTGGTTTGTAAACTAAACAGCGCGCGATAGAGACACGCTGTTGCTGCCCGCCAGAGAGCTCCTTTGGTTTGCGTTTAGCGAAATCTCGCAGGCGTACCATTTCCAGCACATTCATTACTGCAAGCTCGATCTCGCACTTAGAGAACTTGCGGATGCGGAGCGGAAAAGCGACGTTATCAAAAACCGTCATGTGAGGCAGAAGAGCGTAATTCTGGAACACCATTCCAAGGTCGCGCTCACGCGGAGGAACGCTAGTCACATCGCGACCACCAATCATCACGGTACCACTGGTTGGCACCACCATTCCCGAGACGATGTTGAGCAGCGTCGTCTTGCCGGATCCGCTTGGGCCCAGCAGGGTCACGAACTCCCCTGGACGAATCGACAGGTTGATGTTGTCGAGCGCTAGGCCATGACCGTAGCTCTTTGTGATATTGCAAAACTGTAGCGCGGCTTGCAGGGGCTCGTTCATAACTTGTCCGGCTGGCTTGGTTCCGTGCATTTCTGGAAGTCTCCGTCGCCGAGAAGGCAATCATCAGATGGTCCTGCAGTGCGACTCGGGGTCTCATGCGCAGTGGATACACCCAACTCCGGACCACATTCCTCGTTGATTTTTTATCGTCGGTCTTACCGGCAGCGTTAACCATCAATTCCCGCGTCAGACGCTGGAAGTCGGAGCCGCGCCGTCGCTCTGCGAAGCCGACATACGAAGTTAGAGATAGCGCGAGCGCGACAGGGCGAGGGGTCACATGCTCAAAGACTAAGGTTGACCGTCAACGTCAACACGCCGATCAAAAGACCTCGCTTCACATGGACCTTGTCCCCTCCTGCAAATCCTATTGAATTTCAGTGTCTACGCTGTAGTCTTAAAGACCACCATTACCAATTTGATCATGTATAATACCAATCCGGTAAGGCTGAAAGTCAGATTTTCCAGTTTGCTTTGGAAGGTCACAATCCGAGTATACGTTTGCAGGACGGATCTTAAGTCCGGTGCGCTAGAGCGGGCGAATGCAGTTTCTCTACTAGCGCGGTTGCCTGAACATCACGCACCCGGAGGGTCGCGCATCCTCGAAAGGCTTAGCTTAGACCTCCGCTTCGCGGCAGCCCAGTCCCCATACGAAGCTGCACGCGACAGCAATAACGTTCCCGCAACTCCACGCCCGAAGTACTGGAGATCCGATGCAGGGCTCGCACGGGGAGGATCGTGTCAGTCGCCACTGTACGAAAAGTGCGGGCGCAATGCGCCCGAAACAAGCATGTATTTCGTCCCGTCATAAGGCTTGATGTGAAGGGTGGTGTTTCGCACCGACATCGGTCCGATTGATTGCGGCAATGCGCACTTCAAAAATGCCTAAGCATGTCGTGCTCGGCGGATCAAATCAGCTGCCTTTTCCGCGATCATGATAATCGGGGCATTCAAGCAACCGCTCACCACACGCGGCATGATCGATCCATCGATGATCCTCAATCCCTCTACACCTCGAACGCGCAGCTCAGGATCGACCACAGCAGCATCGTCACCGCCCATACGGCACGAGCCGGCCCAGTGATAGCCACTGCCGATCGTGGCGCGTATCCAGTCGGCAGTCTCGTCTTCGTTCTTCACATGGGAGCCCGGTGCAATTACTTCGTTGATGAATGGCGCGAGGGCAGGTTGAGCGGCGACGTTGAGAACTTGAGAGACTGCCGCGATCATCGTCGCAAGGTCATTCGGCATCGACAGGAACCCATGATCAACCTTGGGAGGAGCAAGCGGATCAGGCGAGGCGAGTGACACACTACCGCGGCTTTCTGGCCTCTGCAGGGACACCGCGATCGTGAATCCTTCCCGCTCGACCGGCCCGCGGCGAGCTCCTGGCCACCTGACCCGTCCACCTGCTTCGAGAGCAGTTCTAAATACCCATTGGATGTCCGGCACAGCAAGCTCATGCCGCGTCCGCGTGAACGCGCCCGCCTCGCACGGAACAGTTGCGCCGAGCCCCGTGCGGAGCACGAGGGCTCGGATCATCATCAAGGCCGCTCGATCCATACGCAAATGGCTATACATTGTAGTTGGCTGGCTACAGCCAAACTGGATCGGAAGGGACGCATGATCTTGAAGATTGCGTCCTACTTCCGGCCGATGCGCAATCACAGGAATGTCCAATTCAGCAAGGGCCCGCGAGTCACCGATGCCAGACTGGAGCAACAGAGCGGGAGAGCGGATCGCTCCCGCGCTCAGGATGACCTCTGCATCCGCCATAGCACGAACAATCGTTCCAAAGCGGCGATATTCAACTCCAATTGCCCGCTGTTGCTCGAATAGAACACGTGTGACATGTGCACGAGTAATCACATGAAGATTGGAGCGCTTACGCGCTCTATCCAGGTATGCGCGGACCACCGACCAGCGTCGTCCGTTGTGTATATTAAAATCGTAGCGGCCGAATCCTTCTTGGAACTCGTTGAAATCATCGGTTTCTCTGAATCCTGCCTCGACGCCGGCGCGTACGAAGGCTGAATATAGCGGGTTTGCCGAACCCGCTTCGCGAACACGCAGCGGACCTACCTTGCTGTGTAGTCCGTTTTTCCGGGATGAATGCCCTTCTGCTTTTAGGAAATACGGCAACACGTCAGCATAGCCCCAGCCCGGATTGCCCAGCTGCCGCCAGTGATCGTAGTCACTTGCGTGGCCCCGCGTATATACTAATCCGTTGATCGACGAGGATCCGCCGATAACACGTCCGGCTTTCCAAGTGATGCGTCGCCCGGCCAACCCTTCGCTAGGTTCAGCGGAGTGGATCCAACTATGGAAACCGCTCTGCAGCACCTTGCCAACGCCGATGGGTATCCTGATCAGAGGACTCCAGTCGCTACCGCCTGATTCAAGAAGCAATACGCGATTGGAAGGCTCTTCCGAGAGTCGTGCGGCGAAGACGCATCCCGCCGACCCACCGCCGGCGATGATGTAGGTGTACTGTTCTGCTCCCATCGCGCCCCTCCTGCGTATTGATCCGATGCTCAAGTCACCACTGCGCCGGCGTGGATGTCGCTGACAGTTCTGGCCACGGAATGGTCAACTACGAACTCGATGCATGTGACGTCACCTTCGATCGCTGGCCAGGTATCGGTGACTGCGTAGGTATCCTCGGAAGTCAGCCAGGCGATCCCGGCGGGACGGCCGCGCAAGCAATTGAGAGGCGTGCTTCCGGGTAGTGGAACGTTTAATGCCTCTTCCGGCGCTGCACACTACCCGTCTGCTGCTCATCCTAAATCCTCGTGAGGACGCGAAATAGATCAACCGCTTTTTTCATCGACCGCGATTGGAGACGCGTTCATGTCGCCGCACACGGCATGCAGCATCAATGCATGAGTTCAAGCCTACGACCCATCTAACGCGGCGCTCAGGGTCCACTACAATCGCATCGTTAGGCTATTAGCAATTTCCGGGTCGGCAGTGTGCGGTCACCCAATCGCTTTTTTGCGATCAACTCCTCTGCTACTTAGACCATTGTTTCATGCAAAGAAGACTTCAGGAAATTGACAAGATGCCCGTTGACTGCCTTACTCGCTTCGATGTGAGGGAGGTGGCCAGTGTCAGGCAAAGTAATCACTTTGCTGCTGAACGCAGCGAGTTTCGTTCCGTCAATTGGATTTATCCGATCGTCCTCTCCCCAAACTACCAGGCGCGGAATATTGGTAGCGGTCACGGACACGGCATGAGGTTTGATCACTGCGTCCGCGTCGAGGAGTTCGTGAGCTAGCATCTGCATTGCAGCGCGAACGCCAGATTGATGCAGGTGCCCAAGAACTCGCTCGGCAATCGGAGGAGTGATAAGGCGCGGGCGCGCGACCAATCGCCGAAGAAGCGCCAAAGCGGTATCCATATCGGAAAGTGTTGGAAAGCGGCCCAGAAAATCGCTGTCTATTCCCTTGCCGAGGCCGGCGGGTGCGAGAAGTGCCAATGCGGCGACAAGATCCGGTCGACGAGCTGCCAATTCGATGGCGATGGCGCCGCCAAGCGAATGACCTATCATAACAAAGCGCTCGCACTGGATGTCAAGCGCCTTAATCAGCTCGTCGACGATTCCCGAAATCGTCATCGTAGAGGCGAGAGGCGGCTGATTTCCATGAGCCGGCAATTCGCAAACAAAGACGCTACCTACCTGTCGAAGCCTATCCTGATTGGCGAGCCAAGTCATGCGATCGGCACCGAATCCATGGATAAGCAGCAGATTGGGCCCGGCCCCTCCTAGAGGAATTAACCGAACTCCATTCGTCACGTTTCGATCACTCCTAGCGTAGCTCCTACCGTGGCGAGCTCGCCTGCGGGAATAAGTATCTTCTTTAGCCTACCTGCGGCAGGCGCTTCGATTTCCGTGGTCACTTTGGGCGTTGTGATCAAGACGACCTGTTCGCCTTCCGCTACAATATCACCTTCGGCTTTGAGCCATTCGGTGACTTCCGCCTCTTCAATCTCATTTCCAAGCACCGGCATGACAATGTGATTGTCCATCCTCATCCTCGTTCGATTGTCGCTTCTATAGACCGATCCTGGCGAGCTCTTGGTCGTCCCAGGTTCGAATGCCCCGCCGATTACCACGCTTGTCCGGGAAAAGCTCAGCAGTTACGACATCGATAATGTCATTTGCTTGCGGGTAGAAATCCACCTTGCCGCTTCCGCCGGGGACGATCCAGTTGGGCGAACCCAGAACGCGCGGCGCAGCTGTCAAATAACGATAACCGAAACGGGTAATGTTTGCGGCCACCGTCATTAGGACACTTCCCCGTTCCGAAGCTTCTGACACGAGCAGGATGCGTCCGGTCTTCTTAACGGAAGCAAGCACAGGCGCGTAGTTGAAGGGCACAAGGGAGCGTGCATCAATCACTTCGGCAGAGATTTTGAATGTTTTTTCTAACTCGTCAGCCGCGGTTAGCGCCGGGTACAATGAAGGTCCGATAGTCAGAATGGTGACATCGTCTCCCAGACGCTTACGGTCCGGTTCGCCAATCGGGATCCGATAGTATTCTTTCGGGACTCCTTCGGGGCGGAACTGTTCGATAGCATCGTAAAGGCGCTGACTTTCGAAGAAAACCACTGGATCGTTGCTCGACAACGCGGAGGCCAAGAGTCCTTTCGCGTCATAGGGCGTTGCCGGATAGACAATCTTCAGGCCAGGAACATTTGCGCATAGAGCTGTCCAATCTTGGCTGTGCTGAGCCCCCTCAACTCCCGTTCCAACAGAGCAACGCAATACGATGGGCAGGTTTAACGCACCACCGGACATGGACTGCCACTTTGCCATCTGATTGAAGACTTCGTCGCCGGCTCGGCCGATAAAATCACCGTACATCAGCTCGATGAGGGCGCGGCCACCTTCCATAGCGTATCCGACAGCAGTCGCCACAATAGTGGCTTCGGAGATGGGTGTGTTGAACAAACGGTCATATGGAAGTAATTCGGCAAGCCCGCGATATACGCCGAGCGCGCCGCCCCACTCCCGACACTCTTCACCATACGCTAGGAGCGTCCGATCATGAGCCATGTGGTGTAGAATGGCTTCAAACAGCGCGTCCCGCAAAGTGATTGCCCGCATGGGCGACAGCTTTGTGCCGTCCTCAGCGAAGCCGGACCTGCTTTTCTTAGCGTCTTGCTGGACGCGAATTCCGGTCTCGAGAGGCTTCAAGAGCGGAGCCTTCTCGATAGGGAGCTCTATCTCGGTATTAGAGAACATGAGCTTGCCCACCGACAAGGGGTCCGCCCCAACATCGATGTACGGAGTGAGAGCCGGATCAACAGCGACTGCGAGGATTTCTCGCATTCTTGACGCGACTTGCTCGCGAATCGAGGCAATCTTATCCACCGTCGTGATGCCAGCTTCCTGAAGCCGGCCCGAGAATAGCAAGATCGGATCGTGTGCAGCCCAAGCTTGGATTTCGTCCTTCGTTCGATACACGTTGGCGTCGATGGCTGAGTGCCCAATGGAACGGTAGAATTCGACGTCCAAAAGAGCTGGCCCCTTCTCCTGGATCAAAATCTCCCGCTTGCGCCTCACCGCGTCGGCCACAGCAAGCGGGTTGGTTCCGTCAACGGTCTCCGCATGCATAGCTTCTTTGTTAACCCCGAGCGCAATTCGCGATAGACGATCGCGGCCCAACGTTTCGCCTATAGCTTGGCTGCCCATGGCGTAGAAATTGTTATGGAACAAAAATAGTACTGGTAAGCCGCCCTTGAAGACATCACTCCACAGCGTTTCGAATTGGGCCATTGCAGCGAAATTCATCGCTTCCCATACCGGCCCGCATCCAGTTGAACCGTCTCCCAGATTCGCCACGGTGATTTCACCGGAATGCGCGAGCTTTTTTTGAAGTGCCGCCCCGGTTGCTATTCCAGCAGAGGCTCCAACAATTGCGTTGTTAGGGTAGATGCCAAAAGGCGCAAAGAAAGCATGCATCGACCCGCCCATGCCGCGGTTAAAACCTGTGGCGCGCGCAAGCATTTCTGCAAGAAAGCCGAGGATAAGAAAGTTCTCCGCGACCTCAGCGGCATTTGCTCCTTGAAGGCAGCTCTCAACGGTACGAAGCAATGCTCCACCCTCATGATGCTCCATGATTGCGCGAGTGGCCTCGTGGGGAAGCTTGCGGATTGCAGCTAGGCCCTTCGCAATGAATTCGCCGTGACTGCGGTGGCTCCCAAAAATATGGTCTCCGGGCTCAAGGGAAGCCGCAGCCCCAACTACGGCCGCTTCCTGCCCGCTGCTGAGATGTGCCGGCCCCTTGTAGTTGAATTCAACGCCGCCATAGGCGCCTTTGGACTTCAATGAGCCTATCGCTGTTTCGAATTCCCGAATGATCATCATGTCACGCAGCATTTGCAGGAGACACGCATCACCAAAACGGGCGCGCTCAGCCTCGATATTAGCCTCATAGGCATGGACGGGAATCGAAGGAGCGCTCAGCACGCTGCGCACTTTGAATACGTTGGGATCAATGAAGATTTCCTTGGGCATTCCGATCTCCGATTAGAGCACGCGGGCCATTTCAGACCCTACTTACTAAACCTACAGGCCCGATACGCAATGATCATATGGACAGACCGACGGTACGCCTTATCGTCCCTATCTGCCCAAACCAAAGAGGGCCACGTTACCCTTGGCACACGTAATCCCTCGGACGTTTCGAAAGCAAATCACGGGCTCCATCAGTGCGACGGGCATGTAGACATTGGTAGGGAGAAAAGCTCAGGAAAGGCCGCGCCGCTTAGGCATCGACACAGCGCCCCCCCCCCCCCTATCCGCTCGCATGCCGGAATATTTGGGCCTGTGAAAGCCTGTCGGGCAGCTACTAACTTGCTAAGTGCCGTACTGTGGGGACCGCAGCATCTTTCCCGAACGTTGACGTAGTCTTCCAGACGGCGCCCCTCCAGAGATATTCGATTAGTTTACGAATTATGGTCGCCCGGCCTCGGACGCCAATACCAATTGCGAATTCATCAATACCAGGTGGGAATAGATCATTGTTCTCATTATGTCGGCATACTCCCAGAGTTTCAGCGGGAGTCGGACAGCCACTATCGCGGGAACCTGAATGAGCTCGAAATTAACCGCGAAATCACGAACCGAGTAAAAGCAGCTCATCCTTCGAACGCCCTGAGTGTCACGTTCTAATGAAGGGATGGACCCGTTTATCGAGCCTGGCTCGGGACTATTGAGCGTTCTCAAATACAGTGGCTGGCCCATCCAACGCGCGTCCGGATTAAACTGCGTGTGCAGATTGGTTGACGCCAATTCTGTCCGTAACCCGAGTTCTGAGATCGACGGCCTTGGATATACTCCTCCCACCTCACAACCCGCCTCGCCGTTCATGCTCTCGATGAATTTCGTGCACGTGAATTGATGACCTAAAGCTCCTTCGACATACGCAAGCACTAATAATCGCTATTACCAATTTGGAAATGCTCAATACCGATTTGGTCATGGAAAATGCTTAGGCTGTCTGCTTAGCATCGTGAAAAGGTAGACGGGTTTGGAGCGAGATGCTGAGCACTGAGCATGAACAATCCGGAACACTCGACCAGCTACATGGAAGCCAGCCTCGGAGAACATTTCAATGTCCTACCCACCCCGGAACGATACGCAAACCGGCTTATCGGCCAAGGATTCTGAACGGCGTGTCGCAATAGTAACCGGGGCTGGATCGGGCATCGGTCGTGCCACCGCTCACAAGCTGGCCTCGCAAGGCTACGCGGTTGCCTGCGTCGACGTCAATGGCGACTCTGCGCGAGAGACCGCGGCGGAGCTCGCAGACTCAATCGGGATCACCTGCGACGTGGCGGTAGAAGCTGACGTGATCGCCTGCGTCGAACAGGTCATGAAGCGCTACGAGCGCCTCGACGTCTTGGTCAACAACGCGGGGATCGCCTCCAGAGCGCGTGCCGAGGACGAGACGGCGAAGCACTTCGACGCGGTGATGGCCGTTATTGCTCGCGGAATCTTTCTCTTTTCTAAGTATGTGATGCCCCATCTTCGCTCGAGCCGCGGCTGTATTGTCAATATCGCTTCGTATAGCGGCTTGGTCGGAGCGCGCAAGCATGTCGCCTACTGCGCTGCGAATGCGGCGGTGCTCGGTCTGACCCGCGCTCTCGCTGTCGACCACGTCGGCGAGGGTATTCGCGTTAACGCAGTCTGCACTGGCACTGTGGACACCCCATGGTGCGACCGCCTGATTGCGAAAGCGGAGGATCCGGTCGCTGAGCGAAAGCGACTCCACGCCAGTGCACCCATTGCTCGGATGGGGAGACCAGAGGAGATGGCTGCCGCGGTCGCCTACCTGGCGTCCGAGGAGGCCGGCTTCATCACAGGCTCGCAGCTCGTGATCGATGGCGGCGTCACGATGCAGTAGGCCCCGGATCTACGGCTCCGCGACTGGCAGGAAGGCCGAGCCGCGCAGGAGGTCGACTGAAGCATCGGTCTCGATAGCTAAAGGAAGAACTAGAACTATGGGAGCAGAACAATACACCCACATCATAGTCGGCGCCGGATCAGCCGGGTGCGTCTTGGCATCCCGACTCTCGGCGGACGCCGCCAACCGAGTTCTGCTTCTGGAAGCCGGCGGCAACGACTGGAATCCCTTGATCCGGATACCGGCTGGCACAGTCAAGTTGCGCAACGGTCTGCATAGCTGGGTGACGTCTGCCGAACCAAGTGAAGCAGTGGGGGGCCGGCGCATCAGCTGGCCAGGAGGAAGGGTGATTGGCGGGTCGTCGTCAATCAACGGCATGATGTATATGAGGGGCAACCCTATCGACTACGATCATTGGCGTCAACTTGGTAATCTTGGCTGGAGCCACGCCGACGTCTTCCCGTATTTCCTGAAAGCAGAAGGACATGTGTCCCGAAGCGGTGCATTCCACAACAATGATGGCCCATTACGCGTCGAAGAAGCCGCTCCGTCCAATCCGTTGAATTCGGCGTTCGTTCGCGCCGGCGTCGAGGCGGGATTCAGGCAAACCGATGACTTCAACGGCACATCGCAGGAGGGCTTCGGCCTAACTGACTGCACCGTATACAACGGGCGGCGCTACTCGGTCGCCCGCGCCTATCTCGATCCGGCGCGTCGGCGCCCCAATCTACGAGTGGTCACGCGGGCCCGCGCAACGCGTGTTCTCTTTGAAGGACGGCGAGCGGTTGGCGTCGAATATCGGCGCTTTGGAACAACTGTTCAGGTCATGGCGAACGCGGAAGTCATCCTGAGTGCGGGGACGATCCTCTCGCCGGCACTGCTGCTCCGCTCCGGTGTGGGCGACTCGCGTGCCCTTGCGGAACTAGGCATTCCTGTGGTTGCGCACCGGCCTGAGGTGGGACGCAATCTTCAGGACCATCCGTGCGTCCGCGTGGCCTTTGGTTGCGCGCAGCCAATCACACTACACAGCTTGGCGCGGGTGGACCGAGCGGTGTTGATGATGCTTCAAGCTCTCTTGCTGCGTTCGGGACCCGCTAGCCGCCCTGTGTTCGAAGCTAGTGCGTTCACCCGAACGCGAACAGAGCTTGCTGTGCCAGATATCCAGTGGTACTTCATGATTGGCCTCGAATTCCGCGGGCTGAGGTGGCCAGGAGTTCGCGGCGGCCCGCTCGATCGCGATGGCTTCTCGATGATCCTGGCGTTGCAAAGACCTGAAAGCCGCGGAAGGGTTTCGCTGGCGTCGCCCGATCCGTTCGCGCCGCCCAAGGTCGAGCATGGCTATCTTTCGGCGCCGAGTGATCTCTCGGCCTTGGCCGCAGCGGTGGCGCAGGCACGCAAAGTGGTCGCGCAACCTGCCTTCGCGCCCTATCTGAAGGACGAACTCGCGCCCGGTCCCCGCGTACGTAGCGAGCACGAGGTTTGCGATTGGATACGCAATACAATTATGTGCGGCGTACACTGGGCCGGCTCGTGCCGCATGGGCAGTGACGATGCCGCCGTGGTCGACCCTGAATTGCGTGTTAGAGGTGTCGAGAGGTTGAGTGTCGTCGATGGATCGATCATGCCGCAGGTGGTCTCTGGAAACTTGAATGCACCAATCATCATGATCGCGGAAAAAGCCGCTGATCTAATCCGCGGACGCCGGAGCTACTGAGATGAGCACGACGCGAGTAGCGCTAGTAACTGGCGCCGGGTCGGGAATCGGCCGCACCGCCGCCCACAAGCTGGCCTCACAAGGTTACGCAGTCGTCTGTGTGGCCCGTCATATCGACTCTGTCCGGGAGACCGCAGCGGACCTCACGGACTCACTCCCGATCGCCTGTGATGTGGCGGTGGAGGCCGACGTGACCGCATGCATCGACCAGGTGGCAAAGCGCTACGGCCGCCTCGATGTGCTGGTTAACAACGCCGGCATCGTCTCGACCGCGCGCGCAGAGGACGAAAGGGCCGAGCAGTTCGACGCTGTCATGGCCGTCTGCGCGCGCGGGACCTTTCTAACGTCCAAGTACGCGATGCCTCTTTTGCGTTCGAGCCGCGGCTGCATCGTCAATATCTCCTCGATCCAAGGTTTGGTCGGAAACCAAAACCGTGTCGCCTATTGCGCGGCTAAGACTGCGGTAGTGGGGCTGACCCGCGCGATGGCAGTCGATCACGTGGGCGAAGGTATCCGCGTCAACGTGATCTGCTCAGGAGCCGTAGATACTCCTTGGCTCGAGCGTGTGGCGGCCCAATTTGAGGATCCGGTAGCGGCCCGTCAGACAATCAACGACCGCGTGCCCATCGGTCGGGTGGGGACTACCGAGGAGATCGCCGCCGCGATCGCCTACCTCGCTTCCGAGGATGCCGGCTTCATCACGGGCACCGTGCTCACGATCGATGGCGGTTGGACCATGCAGTAAGCTGCCGCGGCTCCCAAGCGGCACATCCCAGACGTCCGCAAAGTCCCCAGCATTCGCATAGCACAATGGGCAAACTGGCGCCGAAGCAGCAAAGTGAGCTCCCGTACGGTGTCCATTTGACGTAGACCGCAGGCATCGCGGTCACCGCCTGAGCAGAACGGAGTTCTATTTGTAGAACCTGATAAGTTCGAGCAGATTTTCGGTTGCGAAGTCGGTGAACGCCTGGACGCCGTCTTCCCCGACACCGTAGACCCCAGATCACGCCATCCTCGATCTCTATTTCCATGGCGATGTCCCATAGCCAGTCGTCGTCTTGACTGAGGTCCTTCGCGAACTTGGTAATGGTGGTGACGTGACGGACTTTGTTGACGTGGGTGGTCATGCGGCTTGAGCAGAGATCGGAGATGCCGGCGTCCAATTGCAGGGCAGAAATTCGACCAGCCGATGAGCCGGATGGGCGGCGATGCGGGCGAGGATGTCAGTGAGCCACGCCTGCGGATCGATGCCGTTCATTTTGGCCGTTTATGCCGACTGCCGAACTATGCCGAACGGGCTTGTTCTCCTTGAGATTTACCGTGAGCGGAGTGTAATCGGCTTGGCATAGCTTGTCTTGTACCTCCGCTTTCAACAGTGAAGGCCAGGATATGATAGTCCAGAGCTTGATCGACGAAGGGTAGAAACACGCTCCATCAAGGGTACGATCGGGCGTTCCGCTGATTCCAAGGAAGACCGGCGCCGCGCTGAACTCCTGCTTGCGTTCGAAAAGGGCCGGGCCCGAGAACGTCATGACCGTCGACCTCTTGCGTAACGATCTGTCCCCTATTTGCGCCCAATTCGATGAGGTCCCACTGCGCTCTGCTGCTGCATTCCGCAGCGTGACGGCAAAAGGACGGGTCGACGTGAAGCGTAGGAGAAGAGCCTCGTCTTCAAGAATGGTCAGCGCGCCGACATCTAGGGGCGCATATCGGCGCTGTGCCGAGGCCGCGGCATGAAGCGCTGTCTTGCCGAAGGACGCGAGCGTTTCGAGCTGTGGGTCGGTGCCACCGTGGTCGCCAACAATTTCATGAGGATCGCAGCAATGCTGGCGCGACCGTCACGCAAGCGAAAAGCTGCTTGATCGACACGACGACCCGCCGGTCATTCCAAGTGGCCACAGCTCAGCACATCCCAAGCTGACAGACGGCGCGCAACTCCGAACCGCACCGAAAAAGCCGCCAGTTATGAGCTCGCCGGTTCCCGCATTTTCCGTAACTTTTGTACCCAATCTATCGGCATCGCTTGAATCGAGCCCCCTAAGTTCAGCCGTTTCGCGACAGAAACTAGCACTACTTTGGCAGATTGTGTTTTCGCCGCTGTTTTTCACGGATTTGCTTTCGGCAATATGGGCACTGCTGAGACGGCGGCCGAAGGATGAGATCGACGATGGCGTGACGTACGGCTGGCATGGTTGGCTGAGGCGGAGGCCCGTTGATTCTTTTTTTTCCGCCCCGCGTATGCGAGGCGACGATGTTGCAGGAAGGCGTAGGCAATCATTGTCATCAAGGCGTGACGATGAAGACCTTGCCATGATCGCCCTTCGAAGTGATCAAGTCCAAGTTCCTCCTTCAACTGCTGATGCGCCTGCTCACAAATCCACCGTGCCTTGATGGTGGCGGCCAGCGTGCGCAGATCCGTCGCCGCCGGAAGATTGGCCAGATAGTATTTCTTCTCCCCGGACGCACGTTGCTCGCCAATGAGCCAGGCTTCGTCGCCTGGGAGATGCTGCTGACCTTTATCCCATATCCGCTGCGGAGGGCCGTCGGCGGTCCGGACACGGAGAGCAGCAAATTGGGCTTTCAGCCGACCTTTCGTCCCGCTACGCCAACTCACGGTTTTCCATTTGGCGCTGGCGAGCATTTGTTCTGCGGCAATCGATAAGATATCGGGCACGTGGTGCTTTCGTGGTTTTCCGCGGACCTTGGTAATCGGCCAAATGAGCTTCACATCGACCGGATACACTTTCTGGTGCCGAGGGATGCCGACAGCCCAGGTCAGCCCGCGCTCTGTTAGCCCTTGTCGAAACGGTGCGCTGAGGCCGTATCCTGCATCCGCCAGCACACATCCAAAGCGCACGTTGGCTGCCATTGCGCGGTCAATCTCGGCTAGAGCAATCTCGGGCTTGGACCGTGCCGTTCGATGTTCGACTGGCACGCGAGCGCGCTTCATACGAGATACGTCGCTTGTCCAACTGTCAGGCAGAAAGAGACGTAACGCGACCATCACGGGCACTTCGCCGCGCGCAAGCGTCAAAGACACCAGCGTTTGGCAATTTGCCGTTTTACCGAGAGCCGACGCGTATTGAGCCGCAACACCGACCGAGCGCTCACCCTTCTTCGGCAGTGAGGTGTCATCAATAACCAGCACCGCATCCCTGCCGTGGATGAGGCGGATGATGCGCTTGTCGCCGATCCTATGTTCCAAGAAGCGCACCAGCCAAGATTGACTGACTGCGCCAAAGAAATTTTGGATGTCGGCGTCAACGATCCAGTTCACCTGCCGCGTCTCGATCGCTGTGCAGAGCGCGTCCAACGCATCATGTGGCCCTCTGCCGGGCCGAAACCCGTAGGAAAAGCCACAGAAGTCTCCTTCGTAGATGGCGTTGAGCACGATGACGGTGGCGCCCTGGACGATTTTGTCCTCGAGAGCCGCGATCGCTAACGGCCGCTGCTTGCCGTCTGCCTTTGGTATGTACGTCCGGCGAGACGGTTGCGGGCGGTATGTTCCTCGTTGGACCCGTTTGTGCAGATCGGCGAGCTGGGGCTCGAGATCTTCCTCGTAGTCCTGCCACGTCATGCCATCCACTCCGGGAGCGGCCCTACGCCTGAGCGCAAAGAACGCCGCCCGCAGTGTATCGACATTGATGTGGTGAAGGAGCGCGGTGAACCGGTCCTTCTTCCTCAGCCTTGCGGCTGCCCGTACGCGGTCCAGCGACTGGGTCATGCGAGCCCGGCCCTGTGTCCGGTGTATGCGCCGCTGTTCCGCGTTTCCCTTGGTCCCCAGCCTTGGCTCCACCCACTCCTCCGCCGGTAATCCGGCTTTGTTCGTCGGCTTCTCAGCTACTATGCCAGAGTCAGACTTCTCCGTGTCGTGCATCAGCGGCTACGGCTCCTCGCCTTCCCGCTGCGGACCATATCCTCGGAGGAGGAAGGTGGCCGACCCGGAGATATCCCGGTTCCCGTACAAGGAGCTTCCATGCATGCCAGGGTCTACGACCACGCCGGGCTGGACGGGTGCTCGCGTTTGCGCACTCGCCCATGTTGCCTTCCGCTCTTTGGACAGCGTCGACGCCCGGGATAACACTGTTTCGCGGCTCAATGGCTGGCCTGCATGCTCCCCTACCGACGCTTCGCCGACCCCCTCGCGGAGGCCTGCGCACGGCTCGGGGCCGATGTGGTTCGCTACACCTTCATCGCAATGGACTTTCACCATCTACTCCTTGCCGGTCTCCCGGCGCACCCAAAGTAGTGCTAGGCTAGAGCTACCCGCTCCCTGATGCCGCGGTTAAGGGAATCAGACAGCAGGCAACAAGCTCTCGGTTCAACTGATTATGGTCCCTCTATGCCGCCACCTCGCGGCTTATGATATTCGATCCCTTCTATAATCAGTTCGTACTACCCATGTCACGATTGAGGAATTTTCTGATTTGACCAGTGTCCGCGCTCCGAACTGATTATCTCTTCGCATCGCGCGACCTTGATACAATCAGTGGAGCTATCATCGAAGGAGCAATTGGTGCTCGCTTCCCTCTTCGCCTCGTAGCGGACGTTGAAGTCACTTGCTTCGCAATTTGAATGGCGGGTTTAGGCGACCTTCTTGGTGATTATGGTGAGTTCATTGTATTTTATGCAGACCGTTGTGGAGCAGCTTGCCCGTGCGCATCGTGATCCGAATCAAACGATTCCAATCCACACCCACCCGCTTCCAAAAGTCGGTAAGGGTCTTAAGAGGTCGTGATGCAAGGACGCAGCAAGCGAATCAGCACTCGACGATGACGTACGTGTACTGTTCCGCTTTCACAACGGGACTAATCCTTCAACGTGGAGTGGAGTGGCGCTCAAGCCTTCGACCAGCTGCGCCACTCGACCACACCTCCAATGGCTGCTGCTCGTGGAGTTAGACCAGGGACATCAATGCATTGTGACGCCACCATCTATTACCAGCCGGGTGCCGGCATGAAGCCAGCCTCTCCGGAGGTCAGGCAGGCGAACGCGGCGGCAATCTACTCGGGTGTGGCCCTCTGGAAGATGGCACGCGCGCGTAAAATCCCTTTCGCAGGTCCTCGACCTAGCGCCCGGGCAGACCGCGTTGACGAGGACGCCCTCGCCCACGTGGTCGACTGTCATGACACGGCTCAGGCCCAGGACTGTCGCGCGGCGATCAGGATGGAAGAGCGCGTCAATCAAGGAGAGAGAGTTTCGCCGGGCTCGTGATGTAGGGAGGGCGTAGCCCGACCGGAGTTACGAGCCCGGCGTCGGCGCGATCCACGAGGGACCGCGCCGCTTGGTGATCGCGGCCGGTAGGTTATGCAAGTGGTTCTTCCGCCAAGAGGAATCACTCGCTTGCCCGGCCGACACATCACAGATCACCAAATGAGGCTCTACATGAAGTACCGTCAGACCGATAGCCCGCCAGTGGCGGCGGCCAAGGCGTCGTTCAGTGCGTCGACCGGTTATCGGATCGAGAGAGATCCCCGACGTCCATCGCAAAAGAAAGCTCCTCGCGGCCGACGACGGCCGGATCCGTTGAGCGAGGTGTTCGAGACCGAGATCGTCCCGATCCTGAAGTCGGCACCTGGCTTACGCCCGGTGGCGGTCTTCGAGGAGATGCTCCGACGTCATCCGGATATCGGCACCGGTATCCGTCGCACCCTGGAGCGTCGGATCCGCGCCTGGCGGGCGATCCACGGCGAGGAGCAGGAGGTGATCTTCCGCCAAACCCACGAGCCTGGCCAACTCGGCCTCTCCGACTTCACAGACATGGGCGAGTCGGGTGTTACGATCGTGGGCGCACCCTTGGATCATCGTCTCTATCACTTCCGTTTGGCCTATTGCGGGTTCGAGCACGCCCACGTCGTGCTTGGCGGCGAGAGCTTCGTTGCCCTGGCCGAAGGCCCGCAGAATGCCCTCTGGTCGCTCGGTGGGGCGCCGCGGGAGCATCGGACCGACAGCCTGTCGGCCGCATTCTGCAATCTCGATCGCGATGCACGGGACGATCTGACGCAGCGATACGAGGCCCTTTGTGCCCATTACGGCATGCGGCCTTCCCGCAACAATCGAGGCGTTGCCCACGAGAATGGCTCGATCGAAGGCCCCCACGGTCATCTCAAGCGAACAATCGCGGACGCCTTGCTGCTGCGCGGAACTGCCGACTTCGACGATCTTGCCACCTATCGCGGCTTCATCGACGAGATCGTCAGCCGCCGCAATGCCCGCAACGCCAAGTGGATCGATAGCGAGCGCGTGGTGTTGCAGGAGCTGCCTGATCGCCGCACCTCCGACTACGAAGAGGTGATCGTCCGCGTGACGTCGTCGGGCGGCTTCACCCTGCGCAAGGTGTTCTACACCGTGCCATCCCGCCTGATCGGCCACCGGCTGCGGGCGCGCCTCTACGACGATCACCTCGACGTGTTCGTCGGCGGCACGCATCTCCTTACCTTGCCGCGCGGGCGGCCGCATCCCAATGGCAAGTACGATCAGGCCGTCGATTATCGGCACTGATCCTTTCTCTGCGGCGCAAGCCAATGGCGCCTCTCAATCTGGTCTATCGGGACAGGCTGTTCCCGCGCGAGGGCTATCGGAGAACCTTCGACCGATTGCGCGAGCGATTACCGGACAAGAAGGCCTGCCGGATCATGGTCGATCTCCTCGCGCTCGCTCATGAGCGTGGCTGCGAGGCCGAACTCGCCGATCAGCTCACAGCCGACCTCGATGCCGGCCGACTGCCCGAACTCAACCGGCTGCGAGCTCACTTCGCTCCTGACCCCGCCCACCTTCCGAACGTCGTGGTGCAGCTCGCACCGCTTGCCACCTACGAATGCCTCATCGGTACTGCCGAGACCGGAGGTGCCGCATGAGCGTGGCCAACACCGTTGATACCGCGCGCCTCAATCTGTTGCTCAACGAACTCCGCCTCCCAGCCATCAAGGTGCTGTGGGCGCAATTTGCCGAGCAATCTGACAAGGAAGGTTGGCCAGCGGCCCGCTTCCTCGCCACCATTGCCGAGCACGAGATCGCCGAACGCGGTCGCCGGCGCACTGAGCGCCATCTCGTCTAGGCGCGGCTGCCTGCCGGGAAGACCTTCGACAGCTTCGACTTCGAGGCCGTGCCGATGATCTCCAAGGCGCAGGTGATGGCACTCGCCGCCGGTGACAGCTGGTTGGGCAAGGGTGCCAATTTGCTCCTGTTCGGGCCACCCGGCGGCGGCAAGAGCCATCTGGCGGCAGCTATTGGCCTGGCCCTCATCGAGAACGGATGGCCCGTCCTCTTCACCCGCACCACCGATCTCGTGCAAAAGCTCCAGCTGGCTCGCCGCGAGCTTAACGTCGAGGCCACCATCAACCGCCTTGATCGCTTCGATCTCCTGATCCTCGACGATCTTGCCTATGTCACCAAAGACCAGGCCGAAACTAGCGTGCTGTTCGAACTCATCAGCGCACGTTACGAGCGCCGCTCCATGCTGATCACCGCCAATCAGCCCTTCGGTGAATGGAACAAGGTCTTCCCGGATCCCGCCATGACGCTGGCCGCCATCGATCGTCTCGTTCACCACGCTACCATCGTCGAGATGAACGTCGAGAGCTACCGCAGGCGCACCGCGCTCGAGCGAAAACGAGGTCCAGGACGGCCGCCTTCGCACGCGACAATCAAAACCGTCGCTGATTGACGCTCGTATTGCCTCACATATCGATGCTCCTGAGTGCGATGGGTTGCCTCATTTATTTTGCTCCCGGCTTGGGTTGAGGAGGAGGCCGGGTGCGGAGATGGCCGGGGTTTCGGAGCGCCCGGCGTCCTCCGCTGGCACCTGGCACATCATTGGGGTGTTGTGACCTCATACTCCGGAAGCGTTTCCTCCGTAGGAACGAACAGTAACGCGTTCGCTTGCTCGCTGCGCCAGGATTTAAGTCGACGTTGAAGCGTTCGAAGAAGCTTGTTCGGATAGGCTCCAGGATATTCCACCTGCAACCGGGAGAGCAGTTCGCTGCCAGTCCGCCAAGGTTCGACTTCAAACCATTTTCGCAAATCTGGCGTTGCCCTGATGAGCGGGTCGGGACGGCGCCGACCTCTCTTCGCTTTCGCGATTGGCCGATCCGTCGGTCGCATAGCTCCGTCCTTCCAGGCGGTTCGTAGACTTGCCAGAAAGAGATCAATCGATTGCGATGCCCCAGCAGGATTGACGATAGGCTGGGTATCCGCAAGCGCCGCGAGGCCTTCCTGCGCGCCGCGGATATCGCGCAACAACGCGACCGGGTCGAGAGCGGCATAGATTTCTTGGAGTTGGGCGCGAACCGCGTCGGGCGTGCGGGCGTCGGCGGCCAAGCGCTGGTGTGGTGTTGTCGGCACGCTGTATGTCTTGCGCACACGCGCACCGTCGCGCTGCTTGGCTATCAATTTGAACGAGGGTTGGAAGAAGTTCACGAACAGCCGCGCCGATCGATAGAGTTCAGCCAGCAGCTTGGCCGCTTCCAGGCCCTCGAACCGACGATAACCGACCATCCTGCGCACGACGGCGCCGTTCTTCTGCTCGACGAACGCCTGGTCATTCTTTCGGTAGGGCCGGCAACGCGTGAAGACGATGTTGGCCGCCTCGCAGTAGGCTTTGAGCGTCTCGTTCATGAACACGGTATCATTGTCAGTATCGAAGCCGAGTAGCGCAAAAGGCAAATCCCCGTGGGTCGGTCAAAATCCCCCGGGTATGGTCACTTGAAACTCCCCCACCTGATGATCGCCGTCAGCGCCGCTGAACAGCGGTAGCCGGTCAGGCAGGACGTTTATTTTCGGTCCCTTTAGCCAGCAAGGGACCGGGGAGTTGAACGTCTTGAAGCCACACCTGCAAAGCACGGTATTTACGCTACTCGATCGCAACACCAGCCAGCGCGAGATCCACCGGCTGACGGGGGTCGATCGAAAGACGATCCGGCGTTACCGGGCGCTGCGGGCTGGTGCGGAGGCAAATTCCCCCGGGGAAGTGACCACCGGCCCGGTGAGCGTAGACGGCCAAATTCCTCCACCCCGACCACCGGCTTTTGGGGCATCGGAAGCGACGGTCACCAGCAGCCTGGCCCGTTCGGCTTGCGAAGCGCATCGGACGTGGATCGAAGAACAGGTCCGCCTGAAGCGGAATGCGCAGGCGATTTACCAGGACCTGGTCGATCAATTTGGCTTTCCGTCCAGCTACCAGAGCGTCAAGCGGTTTGTGCGCCGGTTGCGGCACACCGACCCCGAGCAGTTTGATCGCCTTGAGTTCCTCCCCGGCGAGGAAGCTCAGGTCGACTACGGCGAGGGCGCGCCGACGGTTGATCCGAAGAGCGGGCGGTACCGTCGTCCCCGCCTGTTCGTGATGACGCTGCGCTACTCGCGGCGCAGCTTCCGGCGGGTAGTCTGGCAGTCCAGCCAACAAGTCTGGGCGCAGCTTCACGAAGAGGCGTTCCGGTATTTTGGCGGGGTCCCCAGCTATGTCGTGCTCGACAACCTGAAGGAAGGCGTTCTCAAGCCGGATTTGTACGAGCCCCAGCTCAACCCGATTTACAGCGCGATGCTGGCTCATTACGCCGTGGTCGCCGATCCCGCGCGCGTGGCCGATCCCAATCGGAAAGGATGCGTCGAGAGTGCGATTCAACATACCCAGGGCACCGCGCTGGCCGGACGGCGCTTCGCGACGCTGGAAGCCCAGAACGAGTTCTTGAGGCACTGGGAGGAGAATTGGGCCTCCAAGCGCATCCACGGCAGCACGCGTCGTCAGGTCGAGGCGATGTTCCAGGAGGAGAAGCCACACCTGCGGCCGTTGCCAGTGGCGGCCTTCCGCATCTTCACCGAGGTCGTTCGGACCGTCTGCGACGATACCACCGTGCGTGTTGATAGCAGCTATTACGCCGCGCGGCCTGCGCCCCTCGGCAGCCAGGTCGTGGTGCGGATCTACGCCGCGACGATCGAGATCCGCGATCGCCACACCCATGCGCTGCTGCGCGTTCATCCCCGGATGGCGCATCCCGGTTCTGTCGTCCTGCCGACCAACGAGCGGCCATTCAATCCGTCGCGGCAAACAGCCTTGCTGCTGTCGAGCGCCGGCCGCATCGGCCCGCAGACCAAGGCGCTGTGCCAGCAGATGTTTGACACCGAAGGGCGCGTTGGACAACGCGCGATGTGGGGCATTGTCGGGCTGAGCCGGAAGTATCCGGCACGGCTGGTCGAACAGGCTTGTGCGCACGCCATCAGCAACCGCATCTACCGTTACAAGCACGTGCGTGCGACCGTCGAGCGGCTGCTTGAACAGGCATTCGCGCAGATTGAAACGACGCCACCACCGACATCGCAGCTCATCCAGGATCATCCGTTGATCCGCACCTCCGAGGAATACGGCGACCTCTTCAGCCGCGCTGTGCGGCGCGACGCCGACGACAATGGCCGGCAGGCCGAGGCTCACGACGACCGCGCCCCTGCAATCCGCGCTCGTGGCGCCTGCGCAACCCCGGCCAGCTCCGGCGCCACGAGCGCTCCCGCTGCGCCTTCTCACCTCAAACTGGAGACCCAGCCACATGATGACCATGCCGGAAATTGAGCGTTGCCTGCGACAGCTGCGCCTGTCGGGCGTCCGCGACACGCTGCAGACGCGCGTGCTGCAGGCGCAGGGCGCCAACCAGCCCTTCCTCGAGACCTTCTCTCTGATCCTGCAGGACGAACTGGACCGTCGTCAGTCCCGCCTTATCGAGCGACGATACCGGCAATCCGGGCTCGACGAAAAGCTGACGCTCGCCGAGTTCGACTGGTCCTTTAATCCCAAATTGCCGCGCCAAACCTGCTTCCAGCTCCACACCCTGGCGTTCATAGCCGCTGGCGAGAACGCCCTGCTTGTCGGCAAACCCTGGCACCGGGAAGTCCCACATCGCCAAGGCGATTGCCTATCAGGCGATCCTGCAAAGCCACAAGGTCCAGTATCTTGAGACCGACGACTTCTTCCACCGCTACGCCCTGAACTCCCCGGCGCAACGCGAGGTCCGGCTGCGAACCATCATCGACTGCGATCTCCTCGTGCTGGACGATCTGTTCCTCGCACGCGCCATCCCTGACGACGCCGGCGCATTGCTGCAGACCCTGATCCATCAGCGCTACAAACTGCACCGCAGCGTCATCGTCACCTCCAATCGCGTCGTGCAGGATTGGGGGACATATCTGGGGGACAACACCATGAGCACCACCATCCTCGATCGCCTGATGCACCACTGCCATCTGCTTGAGTTCGACGGACGCAGCTATCGGCTCAAAGAGGCCGCTGAAGCTCTTGCCCGTGAAACAAAGTCAAAATAACAATCCCTTCTGTCCTGCCTCGCGGGTGGAGGAATTTGACTGACCACACCCGGAGGAATTTGAAGTGACCCGCGGGGAAATTGTTTGCGCAATTCCGTCAGCACCGTGCTCAACAGCGTCTGTTCGCGCACGATCAGAGGAACGCACTCCGTCCAGCCAGTAGCAATGTCGGTGAGCACGAGGGTCTGGATGAAGCTGCCACGCGCGGATGGACCGCTATGCGCGACAAGGTCGGCCTCGACGAATCCCGGCGCCGGATCATTCCAATCTGCCGACGTCCTTATTGGAACACTGCGGCGCAATTAGTGCGCCGCGTGCCGCCGGCGCTTGCGACCTAATTCTTCTCGGACCCGCACCAATGCGCGGTCGATCGTCGCAGCGCTCATCGCCAAAAGTTTGTCGCGGATCTCGGAGGCAAGGTCGAGGTGGCCGTGCCGTTCCATCGCCTCAATCAGCGCAGGCATTAACGCCTTCAGCCGCTTCCCGCAGATCCGGTCTGACGCCTCCCAAAGGAGCACGAGCGCGTTGTGTTCTGCCTCATTATAGACTCGACGTCGCGCCCGTCGGCCCTGGCGTGCGTCTTCCTGACCTCGAAGTAGGCGCATCGCATGCTTGCGATGGAATCCGGTGATGTCGACGAACTCGGTAAGCGGCAAGCTGAGGCCGTCAGGCTGCGTGGTTCCATGGCATAAGCGCGTCGATTTGGCTGCTCGGCCAGCCGTTGGCGATACGCTGAAGTTTTAAGGCGAGCCAGGCGAACGGATCGACGTTGTTCATTTTCGCCGTCTGCAGCAGCGTTGCGATGGTCGCCCAGGTTCGTCCGCCGCCGTCGCTGCCAGCGAAGAGGCTATTCTTTCTCGTGATTGTTTGTGGCCGGATGGCGCGTTCGACGACGTTGGAGTCGAGCTCGATACGTCCATCGGTCAGGAAGCGTTCGAAGATGGCACGGCGCGAGACGGCATAGCGGATCGCCTCGGCCAATTTTGATTTGCCGGAGCTCCGCCGCAAGGTCTGCTGCCAGAGATCGAAGAGATCTGCGACGATCGCCGCGGAGGCTTGCCGGCGCGCGGCAACGCGAGCGTCGGGGCTTTGACCGCGCACGGTCTTCTCGACCTGCCAGAGCCTTGCCATCCGCTCGACCGTCGCCGTTGCCACTTCCGAGCTCCCTGCAACATGCAGCTCGTAGAACTTGCGTCTGCAGTGTGACCAGCAGCCAGCCAATGTGATGCCATCATTGCCGCGATCGGATCGCGCGAGCTTGTTATAGGCGGCATAGCCATCCACTTGCAGGATGCCGCGATAACCATTGAGATGGCGGACCGCGCATTCGCCGGAGCGGCTGTCTTCGAAGCGATAAGCCACCATCGGGGGACCGCTGCGGCCAAAGGTTCGGTCATCCCGGGCATAGGCCCATAAGTAGGCCGTCTTTGTCGATCCGGAGCCCGGAGCGAGCGTCGGCAAAGTGGTTTCGTCGGCAAAGACCCGTTCGGCCTTCTTGACCTCGCTGAAGATGTAGTCGGCCACGATCTCGAGCTCGAAGCCGAGCTTGCCCATCCATTGCGCCATCAGCTGGCGGTCGAGCTCGACATGATCGCGGGCGTAGATAGCCTCCTGCCGGTAGAGCGGCAGGCCATCGGCATATTTGGCGACGGCTATCTGGGCCAGAAGCGCTTCCGTCGGAATGCCTCCTTCAATGATATGGGCCGGGGCCGGCGCCTGGATGACGCCGTCCGCGTTCTTGAAGGCATACCTGGGACGGCGCGTGACGATCACCCGGAACTTCGCCGGCACCACATCCAGGCGCTCCGACACGTCCTCGCCGATCAGCACCTTCTGCTTGCCGGCATGCTCAGCCAGCTCTTCCGGCTCAATGACGGTTTCGATCCGTTCCAGATGGGGCGCAAAGCCCTTGCGCCGACGCGGTGCACGCTTGCCATCCGCCTGCGCACGGCCCTTGCTGACCTGGGCCTTGATCGCGGCGATGCCGGTCTCGATCTCCTCGAAGACGAGGGCCTGCTGTTCATCGTCGCCGTTCGCCGAGCCGAGCTTCTCCGATCGTCGGCCGAACCGGGCGCGGTCGAAGGCCTTCAGGATTTGCGTCAGCCGCTCGATGCGCGCATCGGCATCGGCGTTGCGGGCCTTGAGATCGGCGACTTCGCTCTCCAGAGCATCGGCGCGGGCCGCTTTCTCGGCCATGGCAAGCACCATGGCTTTCAGCGTCTCTACGTCATTCGGGAGGCTGAGATCGGGCGGCGTCATTGACCCGACCAGAGCACATTTTGCCCCGGTTCTCTTGCCCTTTCAGGCCGCTGATTCACTTCGCCGCAGTGCTTTTACCCAACAATCTCCGGCGGCTTGACCGCCGCGGTCCGGACCCGCTTCCAGTCCATCCCATCCACCAGTGCCATCAACTGCGCAGCATTCAGCTGCACCCGATGATGCCCGATCCGCGGCCAGCAGAACCTCGCCTTCTCAAGCCGTTTTAAATAGAGGCACACGCCGGAGCCATCCCACCATACGATCTTGATTCGGTCGGCTCTTTTGGCGCGGAACACATAAAGCGCACCGTCGAACGGATCTGAGCCGGCATCGCGCACCAGCGCAACAAGGCCATCGATACCCTTGCGGAAGTCGACTGGATGGCTCGCCAGGAACACCTTCACGCCAGAGGGGATCATGCCGAACGGACCGCCCGGATCACCCGCTGCAACTGCGCCTCGTCGACGTCCACGCCGGCGCGCACGATCACCTCGCCAATGGCAATCTCGATCACCGCGCCTGCCACAGGCGCCACCACACCCTCGCAACTCGAGTGCCGTGAGCGATAACGCCGCCGCTCGGCCCGAGCGTCACGGCGCCAGGCGAACAGCTGCGACGGGTGAATGCCGATCCGGCGGGCGATCGCCGAGACGCTCGCGCCAGGCTCCAGCGCCTCCATCACGACTTGGGCCTTAAACTCGTCCGACCAGCGTCGGCGAAGCTGCCGCGGCGCTCCCTCAAGACGGTCGGCGACCGCTTCGATCATATGGAAGGTTCTAGTTCCAGAACTAGGCGCAGACATAGAAGCTCACATCGGCTCACAAACTTAGCAGCCGATAGCCGATCGTTCACCCCCTCCGCCAGACGGGGTCTCCTTGCCGCTTACCGAACTCGTCCAATATCCGCGCCTTCTTCTGCGCGATCCGAACGCCGATAGCGCGCGCATGCTGCCGCCGTCAGTTCCTTCCGCGTTGCTATGCTTAGCCACCCCATCTTCGCCCCCGCTCGTTCCCGATCCAAGGGAGCAATTTACGTGAGGCAACGGCTCAGCATCCGGTAACAATTAGGGCGAGGCAATGCGCTTCCAATCCAGATCGACGCGCTACACAGGACCGCCTAAATCAGATAGGACGAACGCAGGAACACCTCCTGCGCGCCCCATTCCTGGGCCGCTAGTCTAGGCAATGGCATGGCGATCATGCCTAGCATTGCCATCAGCATCAACCGGGCGTTCCGAGCCTTCAGCGGCCGCGATGATCTTGCGAGAGGCCTGATGTTTGGGATTGCGCATGTGGGTGATCATGTTAGTCACGTCCACACCGCTCGAGCAGCGGTTGAACGCACTTCCGCCGATCCGACACCAGTTGATCCTCGCTAGCATAATCGAACCGGTCGCCCAGCTGCTTCTCAATGCCGGCCGTAGCCCAGCTCACGTTTGATCTTGTTAGTATCGTAGAGCCGGTGCCAGCTTCCTTGCGGGTCTGTAATAATCATCGGCCACGAAGGTACGCAAGCGAGGCCGGAAGGCTGACAATCTCCCACTGGTGATCAAAGGCTGTCGCAACGACTTCCGCCACCTGGCGCAGCGTAAGTTGACGTTCATCGCCGCAGTTATAGATCTGACCGCCCGCCTCCATCGGGCGATCCACTGCGCACAAAACCGCCTGCATATTCACGGAATAATACCCGCGTGTGATAAGTCGTAGGCTTGCATCAGGAAGAACCATGAACGGACGTCGATTGAGAGCGCGGCGAACCAAGCACCATTCAAAAGGAGGCGGCTGACGCGGTCAGTAGATAATTGGGCAGCGCAAGATGGTGGCTCGGGGACGCATAGCCATAATCTCGCGCTCGGTCTCGGCTATCCGATAAGCAAATCGCCCATCAGAATCCCTCTTGGTTTCGCTGAAGTGTGGATCGCCGTGTATGTGTTCGACGGCGTCTGGGATTTCATCACTCTCGTGAGAGCCTCGGTGAAACAGAGTGGCTCGGAACCCGCGAGCAATCAATCCGTTGACGATGGGGTCCGCTGGGACCCGTACCGCCGACGACCAAGGCGCGGTTTTCTTTGCCCATGACAATTTCTTCACCAACGGACTGCCTCGGCGCAATCATTCGAAGCCAACCACAAGGTTGATTCCCTACACATTGATTTTTTCGCGGCGTAATGGCCTGGCAGAATGCGGACCGCGGCCACCGCCCCAGAACACTAGCTCGCTCTAGTACGAATGTCCCGACTTTTCATGGGGCAGTCTTTCGCAACTTTGCGAGCGTCAGATCCCAGAGCTCCCTCGTTTGTTAGCGGGCTTGGGTGCAGACCCTCGGGCGCCGGGGCCCTGGAAGAATTGACCAATCTCTTTTTGGGGAGCACCTGTCTCAAACGCCTCTCGATACACACTGAGCGCCATTTGCATTGCAGTGGAATAGCGCTCTTCATCGAACTGCCAATTTTCCGATTTTGGGAGCTTGTACGCGATGCGAGGTTGCTCCGATAAACGTCGAGCGGCCTCCAATGCGGCCTCGAGCACTTTCGACTGCTCCACCATTTCCTGAATGAAGCCGAGCTGTTTAGCTTCCTCGACATCCATAAGGCGACCGCCCAGCGCAAGCTCGATCGCCCGGCAGCCCACTCGCTCCCACATGAGCCACGTGCCGAAGATGCTGGGTAGGCCCGAGCTCACTTCGGTTTGGCCGACCCTGACGCCAGGATGCAACCACATAGTCACAGAATTGCGTGATCTGGCTTGCTGAAGTGCCTGACCGCATCATAACACGTCCTGATGCGTCGCAGCCACGGTTCGATGTTTATCCCGTCGGCGAACTCCCGCAGCTCAGCTAAATCCTGACCGGAGCAGAATGCTTTGTCGCCTGCGCCTGTGAGCACAACCGCGTCAACATTGCCGTCTGTGTCGACGGCAAGGAGCTTGCGTGAGAGTTCGTCACGCAGGGCCGAGGTCCAGGAATTGTAGCTGTCCGGCCGATTGATCGTGAGCACAAATACCTCATCGCGCATCTCGGAAAGCAGTTCCTCGGTTTATGGGCGAACTTCTGGTTTTCTTCTGTCATCGTATTAAGTTCGCGCCGGCCTGTACCCGGCTCGCTCGGCATCCCATGCCTTCTTAAGGTCGATCTCGATGTCGCTCTTCTTAATGCGCTGTGTCGGCCCGCGCGGGAAGTCATCGACGAATTGAATGAATCTCGGTACCTGATAATAGGCAAGGCGTTCGCCGCAGAAGTTGGCGATGTTGAGGGGATTGGGGTCGGCGCCTTGACGCAGCTTAACTACTGCGAGAATGTCCTGATCGCCCAAGGGAGAGGGCACTCCGATTACCGCTGATTCCTCCACACCGGGCGCTGCGTTGAGCACGCGCTCCACTTCCCAGGCGGACACGTTTTCACCTCGGCGGCGCAACGCATCCTTTTTCCGGCCCTTGAAGTAGTAATTGCCGTCCTGGTCGACGGTTGCGGTATCACCGGTGTAAATGCAGCCGTCTGGCCGCATCACCTCTGCCGTTTTCTCCGGATCGCCGAAATAGCCGCTCATCGTGACACCGGCGACCTTCGGCTTAAGGACGACTTCGCCAACGATCCCAGGTCCAACGCGTCGGCCCTGGCTATCGATCAACCAGCTGTCGAACTCCTCGACAGGAGTGCCGACTGAACCGACGACTCCGCGCAAGTTTAGATGAGTGAAGTTCTGGCCCTCGCTGAGGCCGTACCCCTCACGCACCTGAAGTTCGAACCGCTCTTCGAACTTGCGCCAGCTATCGGTAGGACATGCGGCTCCCCACGCGATGGAGACACCGTTATTTCGCTCACTTTCTACGGGCGGCTGCGACAAGATGATGTTCACCAAGCCGCCTAGATAGTGGAGTTTGGTTGCGCCCGCCTCGGCGATCTGGTCCCAAAGCCTAGACGCACTGAAGCGCTCCACCATATGGATGCTCAGGCCCTTTTGGAGCGCCATAATTACCGTCATCCAGGCGGCAATGTGATAGAAGGGCTCCCACAAGAAAAACGTGTCGTTACGCTGTGCGTCCGAAAGGATGGCCGCGTTTTTTGCTCCGACCCAGTACCAGCGATGCGACAACACGACCCCTTTGGGAGCTCCCGTCGTTCCCGAGGTGTAATTGATCGCTACGGCGTCGTCGAGAGATCGTGGCACCGCCAAAGGCACAGAACGACTTGTGCGCAGAAGCACATTCAGTCCGATCTCCCCGTTACCGTCGACGCCATCTTCCAGCCAAACCAAACGTGGCCGATGAGAAACGGCTGAAAGAGCCTTCCGGATCGGATCCGCGTGCGCGCGATTAGCAAGCAAAACCTGCGGTTTACTGCTACTGAGCTGTAGTTCGAGGCCCGCTGCCTTCAGGTGGATGCTAAAGGGCACGGCAGCCGCCCCGATCCAAGACGTCGCAAGATAGAGCTGCATGTGCTCAATAGACGACGCAAGCATAAAGCCTACACGATCGCCGGGCTTCACGCCTGCATCTACCAGCGCACCAGCCATCACTTGGACTCCGTGCAAGAGCTGTTTGAACGTGGTGTGTTGTTCGGAGAACGTACAGAAAACCCGCTCGCCACTATCTTGGGCACGTGCGAGGAGAAGCTCAGGGATCGTATACATCAGGTGAACTCGATTCAGTGACCGATCGGGGAGACACCAGTGCGATCGGTTTCAGATTTGTTGAAGATCTTGTCTAAATAGAGCTGCTAGACTGCGCGGTGGCTTCGAAAAGAATAGGGACTGCGTAAACTCCGCTCGGTTCGACCAAAAGTGTGGGTTCGAGTGAGCTAGACATATTTGGCCTTGAATCTAGAAAGGATGCTAACACCGAATTCATACTGGACCACGCGGATCGGGCGGATTGAACTCCTGTTGCTCGGTACCCTTGAGACTATTCTCATCGATTAGTAGAGAGGATCAATCGCCTCCTTTGGCGTGCGCCAACTGGCCATGATATTTCGAGTTGATACCGCATCGTACGGCTCGCAGCCATAGCCCATGCTGCCGTGAATGGCTTTGCGAATGTTGCACGAACCGCAAATGGGAGTTCTTTGGAGCCGCTGCAGAAAGCCGTCCGTGCGGTTGCCAACGGCCGCTCTGCGAGCGCTAGATGACACTCCGAAATCGCTTTCACTTAGTTCTGCTGAGGTAGCTAGCATTCGTAAACCTTGGCCCATGTATCCAGTCGGGGAATGCGGTACGTGCTGGAGGTTTCGGTTGAATTTTGGACAAACCGGCCGAGGCTAGACCAATACCAAATTCGGAAGAGTCCATACCAGATTGGAATGAGGCGAAACTCGTAGACTAGAGGAGGCGTGGTCCTGTAGAACGTCTTCAATGTCTCGCGTAGAAAGCTGACCTATTTCCAAACGGTTTGAGGTAGAGCAGCGTACGTGAGGATCCCGGAAGTCAGTTGAGGCAGTGATGTCATTCTGGCCGGATGCGGAGTACACCGGATTGATCACATATTTGCCGTGCGATCGAAATCGATCAGCCTTGATCTTCTCGTCGGCAATCCTTCTTCGCTCATCGAGAACCATCAATCGCGCTCCCGACTTAATCAGGTGCAGAATGCGTTGGTCAACGATGGCAGTGAGCGTAAAAGATTTCAGACAAACTCCAGGATCAACGCATCCGCTGCCAGCGTGGCGCCGGCGGCGGCGTGGATCTTCTTGACCGTGCCCTCACGCTCGGCGCGCAGCACGTTCTGCATCTTCATGGCTTCGACCACCGCCAGGGTCTCGCCGGCCTTGATCTCCTGCCCCTCGGTCACCGCGATCGACACCACGAGACCAGGCATCGGGCACAGCAACTTCTTGCCGGTGTCGGCGGCCGAGACCACCGGCATCAACCGCGCCGAGGTCGCCTCGGTCTCGGTGAAAACATAGACCGGGATCTCAAAACCCTGATGCGCGAGGCGGAAGCCGTTGTTGATCGCCCGCACCTGCACGGCGACGAAGTTGCCGTCGATGGTGCCCTGCCAAACCGGATCGCCCGGGATCCAGCTCGATACGAGGTTATGAGGGTTGCCCGGCAGCCCGTCGGCGGCAATGAAGCGCACCGCAATCGCGTCACCCTCGCGGGCGACATCGAGCGCGATCTCGGCGCGGTCGAGCCACACCGCGCGGCGGCGCTCGCGCAGCACCACGCGGCCGCCCATCTGGCCGGAGATCTGCCGCTTGCGCTCGCCCAGCACGTGGTCGATGGCGGCGCCGACCGCGGCTAGCCGCCGCGCGAACTCGCCCTCGGGTGCGTGCGCCGAAAATCCCTTGGGGAACTCTTCCGCAATGAAGCCGGTCGACAGCCGGCCCTCGCGCCAGCGCGGATGGTTCATCAAGGCCGACAGGAACGGAATGTTGTGCCGGATGCCGTCGACATAGAAGGCGTCGAGCGCGGTCGCCTGCGCCTCGATCGCCGCGGCGCGCGACGGGGCGTGGGTGACGAGCTTGGCGATCATCGGATCGTAATGGATCGAAATCTCGCCGCCTTCCTGCACGCCGGTGTCGTTGCGGATCGTGATGCCGTCATGGCTGGCCTCGGCCGGCGGACGGTATTTCACCAGGCGCCCGATCGACGGCAGGAAGTTGCGGAACGGATCCTCGGCATAGACGCGGGATTCCACCGCCCAGCCGGTCAGCGTCACGTCCTTCTGCGCGATCGCGAGCTTCTCGCCGGCGGCGACGCGGATCATCTGCTCGACGAGATCGATGCCGGTGATCAATTCGGTGACGGGATGCTCGACCTGCAGGCGGGTGTTCATCTCCAGGAAGTAGAAGCTCTTGTCCTGGCCGGCGACGAATTCCACGGTGCCGGCCGAATCGTAGTTCACGGCCTTCGCCAGCGCGACGGCCTGCTCGCCCATCTTGCGGCGGGTGGTCTCGTCGAGCAGCGGCGACGGCGCCTCCTCGATGACCTTCTGGTTGCGGCGCTGGATCGAGCACTCGCGCTCGCCGAGATAGATCACATTGCCATGCTTGTCGCCGAGCACCTGGATCTCGATGTGCCGGGGATCGACGATGAATTTCTCGATGAAGACGCGGTCGTCGCCGAACGACGACTTCGCCTCGGCCTTGGCGAGGTTGAAGCCTTCGGCGACCTCCGCCTTCGAATGCGCGATGCGCATGCCCTTGCCGCCGCCGCCGGCGGAGGCCTTGATCATCACGGGGTAGCCGATCTCGTCAGCGATCTGGACGGCGTGCTTGTCGTCCTCGATGACCCCGAGATGACCCGGCACGGTCGAAACCTTCGCCTTCGCCGCGGCCTTCTTGGATTCGATCTTGTCGCCCATCGCGGCGATGGCGCCGGGGTTCGGACCGATGAAGACGATGCCGGCGGCTTCGAGCGCGCGCGGAAACGCCTCGCGCTCGGACAGGAAGCCGTAACCGGGATGCACCGCCTGCGCGCCGGTCTTGCGGCAGGCCTCGACGATCTTGTCGATCAAAAGATAGCTCTCGGCCGCGGCGGGCGGTCCGATCAGCACGGCCTCATCGGCCATCTCGACATGCAGCGCGTCGCGGTCGGCCTCGGAATAGACGGCGACCGTCTCAATCCCCATACGGCGCGCAGTCTTGATGACCCGGCAGGCGATCTCGCCGCGGTTGGCGATCAGGATTTTCTTGAACATGATCACAGAGGCAGGTTGTCGTGTTTCTTCGCGGGAATCTCGACCTTCTTATCGCTGAGCATCGCCAGCGCCCGCGCGATCCGCCGCCTTGTCGAATGCGGCATGATGACGTCGTCGATGTAGCCGCGTTCAGCGGCGATGAAGGGCGACAGGAAGCGATCTTCATATTCCTTGGTGCGGGCGGCGATCTTGTCGGGGTCGCCGATGTCAGAGCGGAAGATGATCTCCACCGCGCCCTTGGCGCCCATCACGGCGATCTGGGCGGTCGGCCAGGCGTAGTTCATGTCGGCGCCGATTTCCTTCGAGGCCATGACGTCGAAGGCGCCGCCATAGGCCTTGCGGGTGATGATGGTGACGAGCGGCACCGTGCACTGCGAATAGGCGAACAGCAGCTTTGCGCCGTGCTTGATCAGGCCGCCATATTCTTGGCTCGTGCCCGGCAGGAAGCCCGGCACGTCGACGAAGGTGACGATCGGGATGTTGAAGGCGTCGCAGAACCGCACGAAGCGCGCCGCTTTGCGCGAGGCATCGCTGTCGAGCACGCCCGCCAGCACCATCGGCTGGTTGGCGACGAAGCCGACGGTGCGGCCGGCGATGCGGCCGAAGCCGGTGACGATGTTTTTCGCAAAGGTCTCCGAGATCTCGAAGAAGTCACCCTCGTCGACGACCTTCAGGATCAATTCCTTCATGTCGTAGGGCTTGTTCGGATTGTCGGGGATCAGCGTGTCGAGCGACATGTCGACCCGCCCGATATCGTCGAAGCTCGGCCATTCCGGCACGCCGTCGCTGTTGTTCGAGGGCAGGAAGTCGATCAGGCGGCGCATCTGCAGCAGCGCGTCGACGTCGTTCTCGAACGCGCCGTCGGCGATCGAGGAGCGCGTGGCGTGCACCGAGGCGCCGCCGAGTTCCTCGGCGGTCACCACTTCGTTGGTGACGGTCTTCACCACGTCGGGGCCGGTGACGAACATGTAGCTGGTGTTCTTCACCATGAAGATGAAGTCGGTCATCGCGGGCGAATAGACGTCGCCGCCGGCGCAGGGGCCCATGATGACGGAGATCTGCGGGATCACGCCCGAGGCCTGCACGTTGCGGCGGAACACATAGGAATAGCCCGCCAGAGCAGCGACGCCCTCCTGGATACGCGCGCCGCCGGCGTCGTAGAGACCGATGATCGGCGCCCTCGCCTTCATCGCCATGTCCTGCAGTTTCGTGATTTTCAGCGCGTGGGTTTCGGAAAGCGAGCCGCCGAACACCGTAAAATCCTTGGCAAAGACGAACGTCTTGCGGCCGTTGACCGTGCCCCAACCGGTGACGACACCGTCGCCGGGGATCTTGCTCTTCTCCATGCCGAACTCGATCGCGCGGTGCTCGACGAACATGTCGAATTCCTCGAACGAGCCCTTGTCCAGCAACAGCTCGATACGCTCCCGCGCGGTCAGCTTGCCGCGGGCGTGCTGCGCCTCGACGCGCTTCTCGCCGCCGCCCAGCTTGGCGCCGGCGCGTCGATTATCAAGTTTATCAATGACCTCAAACATAATTGAGCCTTCTGATACCTCGGACGTATACAATCGAGCGCGGATTCGTTCTCTCTGACGACATTGATTGCCTACACTTTAGTACGGACGTGCCCCTCTCACGCTCCACAGGTTTTTAGAACTTCGGCGAAGTACTTGGCCGCGTCTAAGACGAAATTCGTGCTGCGCTTTTCATTGTCGACCATCGGCAGCTCCTGCAGCCTACTTCGTCTCGACGCTTGAGGACGTGTTGGAGCGAGCGTCAACCACACCGCTGACGAGATTTTCGCCCATCAATTTTTGTGCCAAACTTCTCCCGGACCGCGAAATGGCCGAATAATATCGGCTCAGAGCGGCAGCCCGACTACGAGCCATATTGATCGCCTGCTCTGGATTAAGAGACACGAAACGAACTTCGTCGCGACTGCGCATTTGCACGAAGGCGTCGAGCTCGCAGTCCAAAACCGTCGCTATCTTCGGATAGCCGCCTGTCGTCTGATGATCCGCCAATAGGATGGTCGGCACGCCATCGCCCGATATTTGAATGGAGCCACGGATGACCGGCTCCGATGGCATATCCAGAGGACCCTTCGGCACAAGCGCGGGTCCCCTTAACCGAACGCCCATGCGATCGTACGCATCACTTAGGTGAAAGGAGCTCGAAAGTAGCGTAGCGAGAGCGTCGTCGCTAAAGAAGCGGTCCTGTGGGCCAACGACGACATGGAGCTTTGATTCGGGAGACGCAGATGGGCGCAATATGTCCCCCTCGCGCTCTTGACGCAGCGACGCACCACGAATGACGAGTCGTTGACCGGGTGATATTTTTCCTCCTCCGAAGCCAGAGATTGCATGAGTCGAGGCGCTGACCAGCCACCGTTCAGCCACAAGCTCGCCAGCGAATGCCAAGTAGGTCCAACTCCCCCACGAGCCGGGGCGGACCGTGAGACGCTCCCCTGCACGCAGGGAAATTACCGCCCAAGAACCGGTCTTGAGGCCGGCGCTCTCGACGAAAAATCCGCCACCTGCGACCGCTGCACTCAAAGCCCCACTGTCGCATTCGATCGAAATGCCTCCCATCGAAACCTCGATGGCTGGAGTGCCTGGGCTATTCCCCAAAGCCACATTGGCGGCAATGAAAGAGGACCGGTCCATGGGACCCGAAGCCGGAACCCCAAAGCGCATAAAACTGGTACGAGCCGCATCCTGGATAGAAACGTGGGGGCCGGCGGATACGACGGACAACACAGCGTCACCCATGCCGTGCGCTTTCATATTGTGCTCGGCTGATGCGTTGAAAGCGAACGCTATCGCCAACATCGAATAGGAATGGCCGATTGGCTGCTGCCTCGTTCAAAATCCTCGTCGGTGACCGACCAATTATCCACCACCCAGTTGGCATCTTGAGGGTCGTAACCAGACATTGCGACCCGGCGATAAGCACGCTGCCCGCGGGGATATCGCGCACAGCCGCCTGCTTCCGAGGAAGTTGGATCGAAGGAGGAACTCCCGCCATGTAAGCATAGCCCGGCGCGAAACCGTACATATAGACCTTGTAATCACCGGATGAATGAGCCGAGATGACTTCCTCTTGGCTCAGCCCGCAGGCTTCCGCCACACGGGCCAGATCGGTGGCGAATTCCTGATCGTAGCAGATCTCAACTTCCCAGAGCGCTCCGGCGAGCTTCTCCGAGGGGCCGGCGACGACAAGCGCAGCAACAGCATGCCTCACAGCCGCGTGGTCGGTCAACAAGGGATCGAAGCAGACGAGAACACTGGCGTAAGCGGGAATCGCTTCGACAAAACCCTCGAACGGCGATTTCGACAGAGCCCGATCGAATTGTAGCACTCGGTCGTGCGTCGCGGTGTTGATCTCTTCACCAAACTCGACAAGCAAGGCGTGCTCGGCGACCGGTCGGTATTGCGGGAATTCGGCAACGGATCCTATCAGCATAGCGCTCAGTCTTAATCCGCCCCTCAGGAGTCAACGAAGTCCGTGGCGATTAGTCGGCCAGGTACTCTTGAATAAACGGGCGTAGTTTAATGCCTGCGGCTTCAAGAGCCCCCCGCAAATGACGTGCCATAGCCAGAGCGCCTTCGCTATCGCCATGAACACAAATCGAATGTGCCTCTAGCCTAATTGGCTCAGCGTCCACCGTCGGCATCAATCCACTGGACAAGAAATCGAGGAGGCGCTGTGCTGCGGCTTTTGGATCATGGATCATTGCGCCCGCAAGTTTGCGGGGAACGAGACGTCCGGTTCGGAGATACCCACGATCAGCAAACACCTCGCTAAACACAGAGAGCCCAGCTTTCCTGCCAGCACTTTCAAGCTCGGTTCCGGAAATTGCGAGAATCGCGAGATCGGACGATACCGCCTTAGTTGCTCGGACAATTGCATCAGCAATCGGTCGCTCGTCAGCAGCCCAGTTCCCCAATGCGCCATGCGGTTTTACGTAACGCACCGCGCATCTAGCCAGCGCAGCCGCACCCAAGAGCGCTCCTAGTTGGGTCGCAACCAATTGCTCGACCTCGCGTCCGCTCAATGGAAGGAGCCGTCGGCCGAAGCCTTCCCGGTCAGCAAACCCGGGATGGGCACCCGCAATAACCTTCCAGTCCTTGGCCAGCGAAAGAGTCTCACACATGGTCGCAGGATCGCCCGCGTGACCGCCGCAAGCGATGTTTGCACTGGTGACTACGGTCAAGATCGCCGCGTCATCGCCCATACGCCAGGATCCATAGCCCTCGCCCAGATCAGAGTTCAGGTCTATCGCGATAGACATACTTCACCTAAACTCGGAGTACGCCTGCAATTTGTAATGTGGCACGTCGATGCGATAAGTGGAGCCTTTCGAAGATACTCACTAGGCAGTCTCCGGATCGGGCATCACATAGTTCAGAACACGCCGGCCCCCGTCCGGGTAGATCGTTTCGCCGGTGATGTAGGACGCATCGTCGCTCGCGAGGAAGGCCACGACAGAAGCGATTTCGGAGGCGGTTCCATATCGCCCCATAGGAGTCCGCGCGATGATGGCGCTGTCAGTCGCACTGGCGACAAAATCTCCGCGCACCATTTCAGTGTCGATCGTGCCCGGACCGACACCAACGACGCGAATACCGTTTCTCGCAAAGGCGACGGCGGCAGTCCCGGTGACCTGGTTCATGCCGGCCTTTGTGATGGCATAGGTTGCAACGTTTGGATTTGCCAATCCTGAGTTGATCGACGACATGTTGATGATTACGCCACCCCCGCCTTGAGCGATCATCTGTTTCGCGGCCGCTTGAGTGCCCCAAAACGCACCTTCCAGATTGACGCTAAGAACCCTGTCGAAATCGACTTTCGAGATATCTAAGAACGGCTTCACCTGAGCGATGCCGGCATTATTGACCATTATGTCGATGCGGCCGAACTTGCTTACCGCGGAGGCAATCAGCGCCTCGACTTCTTCCTTCTTGCTCACATCCGTGACGACAGACAGGATCTTCCCTCCGGCCCCGAGAGATTTGGCTGTCTCACTCAGACGCGCGCTATCTATATCGGCGACAACAACCTTCGCGCCTTCGATCAGAAGTCGCTCTGCGCACGCCCGCCCTATGCCGCGCGCCGCGCCGGTAATAACCGCGACCTTCTCCGCCAACTTCATATTGTGCTCCTCAGTCTATAAAAGACGCTCATGGCGGGTCACCGAGTCTGCCCGCTTCTAATTTCCGAGCTCGGTCGAATAAAACAGCATCAGGTGCGCCCCCCAACATTCCCGCAGCCACTTAGAACAAAACTCCTCGAGCTGGGAGAACTGGTAGAAGCGGTTGGAGTCGTGACATCCCCCCAGCAGCAAGCTCCTTGCAATCTTGTGGCTCGCTTGCACGTGGAGTGGCGTTGGACGGTAGCGGTGATGCACTTTTGGCATGAGCATCCTTATGGCACTATGGGAAGACCGGCTCCGCGAGGAGCACACCAATTCCAGTGAGATCAACACTGGATTGGCATTACGGGTTTGACGCTGCACAGGCCGCGATGACGCAATCGCCACGCCCAAGGCCGTTGGCCCTCAGACCATCGGCTGAAGTGGTGATAGACTACCTTCCTTTGAGCTACCAACAAGCGTAAGAGCCTCCTCAGTCGAGGGATCGATCACATCGGTTACTCGCGTTCGCTCAGTTTTCGGCACCTTGCAAAGCTGATCAGCTGATGTCGTTGTGAAGCATCGACATCCGGGAACGCCAATACCGATTTCGGAGAGACTCATACCGCATTGGAATTGATCATGTACGCCGCGATCAGATGGTGGCGTGGCACACGCCCCTTCTGCGCAAATGAAATGTAATACTAGACCATCGTAAACGAACGATCTCGGCCAAAGCCGAAACGACTTTCGGGGGCACGAGATTGGAATTGATGCGGTCGTCGATGAATGCCTGAAGCCTGCGCCAGCGATCGTCAACTAAATGGAAGTGACTATCATGAGCGATGACAATGCCGCGGTAGTCGTCCTAGATGCTGGCCTCGGCAATTGCTTGAGCGTATTGGTAACGAAGCGTTCGGGTTGGCAGCTCGAGCTTGCAAATGAACCCCTAGCACTACAGTTGCATTTTGATTTGAGGTGCGCCTTTCGAGCTGCGGCTTGATGGGCGCGTCGGAATGAGGCGTCGGATTTCCTGGACCGACCAGCGGATGAGCCTTGCCGGTGCGTCGATTTCGTTTTTTCGGCATGATCGCATTCACCTGGGATCGGACGGTGGTCATGAGGGAGACACCCGGTGCCAGCCGTGCCAAGAGCGTGGTCGAGACCGAGCTCGCCCTTTGTCGTCTCAAAACCTTCTTCGACGCGCCATCGCGCTCCTTCAACGCGAACGAGGTTCTCGATCGAGGTACCCTCGGGACACCATGTGGTGAAGCAAGAGAGTTCACCGTCGGCAAGGCGTGGCAGAAACTCAACTCGCCCCAGTAATATTGGTAGTAGGGGTTCTCGATCCAGCGGGCATACAACACGTCATCCGACAGGTTGTGTATGTGCTTCAGAATGAACAGGCCAGCGACAGGCTGCTTCGGCAAGCCAGGCTGTCCGGGACCGGTTTGATACACCGAATCAAAGCGGTCATCCAGAAACTTGCAATCGATCAGCGCCGCTAGTCGCACCAGCGGGCGACCCATGTCGATGATTTGATCGAGCGCAGGAAACAGCAGGTCCTTCTGGCGATCGTTCCGCGGTTTTCTCATCGCCTTCCGCAATGCCGATGACCCGCCATCATGGAATCACGAATCACTCGAAAGCGAAATCCAAAAACGCAAGAAAGCGCGTCACAACATCCGGCTTTCCTGCAAAATCGAATACTTTATCGAGGCAACTTCTGCACGTCTCCCAGGGCCGACCTGCGTTCTTCACGGACGACGAAGTCAGCGAGACGCTGGCGGAACTGGTCGTGGCTCTCGTCGCGGAAGCGCTTGACTGTTGCCTCTTTGATAGTTCGGTTCATTCGCTAGACCTGACCGGTGGCCACGGGTGCCTTGCCTTAGTGGTCCGGTGCTCGATGTCGATCCTGGCGCAAGCGTGTTTGAACGCGGGGCCCCCAACAGTTCGCCGTACGCGCTAAGCCTGTCGGAGGAGGGATCGTCGGCTACATGCTGCAGTCCATGTAAGCAATCATCGAGTGGCAACAGCGTGTAGCAACGAAAGCCGATGTTGATCGCCTTTTCTTCCGCAGACAGCGCACCGTCAATCTTGCCTGTCGCGGACCGCGTTGGGAGGTCAACAACCATGGTTCGCATTTCCATTTGGCAACGGCCTTTGCTTATCCGTGGTGTTTCTGCAGCGCCCCCAGGTTCGCTTGATGTATCGATCGACGAATCGCCTCTGTCGTCCCGGCCCTCCTGTGAAGAACTTGACGCATGGCGCATCTTTGAGTCTTAAAGTAAGGATGTCTCATCAAAACTCGGGCTCAAACATCTAGACGAGAGGTGGCTGCCGACCAATCGTAACCGGTATGAGGCCCCACCTGGGCATCGCGCGAATGAGCTGCGATACAGCCGGGTATGAACTGTCTTTTGGAGGTGGGCTATGGCAGATGCCATGCTTGATGCCAGGCAGCAAGGCGGCTCCTATCGTCGGATCGAGGTGATCACGGGACAGCCGTCGGCGACGGCACTGGACGGCGGAAGAGAAGGCCCGGATCGCGGCGGAGAGCTTCGAGGAAGGGTCAATATTTCCGAGGTCGCTCGGCGCCACGGCGTTGTTCGTGGGCTGCTGACGGCGTGGCGCAAGTTCGCGACGGCAGCAAGCTTCAGGCGCCAGGCTTCGTGCCGGTCCGGATCGCTTCCGAGAGCGGTCCGGAGACGGCAAACGAGCCGGACCGGTTAGCGTCCGCGCATAAGGTGCTGCCGCAGATGGCATCGCCTCCAGGCAAGCTTGGCGGGACGATCGAGATCGAGGTGAGCGGGGCACACATCCGGGTCGAGCCCGGAGTGGAGCTGGCGACGCTTTCGACAGTGCTATCGGCGCTTCGGCGCATCCGTTGATTGCATTACGGTCTGACCTCAAGGTGGTGCTGCCGGCACAGCCGGTCGACTTTCGCAAGTCGGTGCACACGCTATCGGCGCTGGTGAGCGAAGCGCTGCGTGCGAACCCGCATTGCGGCGACGTCTTCGTGTTCCGCAGCAAGCGCATGGACCGAGTGAAGCTTCTGGCGAAGGCGAGGTTCTGCTGGCCGCGGATCGGACATCATCGAGTGCAGCTGAATGCTGCGCAGTGGAACTCATACCGGTCACAACCAATCAGCTGGCCCGTTCCTGAGTTTCGATGTTCGCGATTGTCTCCCACAATCGACCAGCAATTCGGGCGGCGCATCAGGCCAATGGCATATCCGCTCGCCTCAAGCCCGGATCACCGCGCGCTTTCGTGTGCGAGGCGCTGCCTGGTGGGCTTTATGTTTTGTGAACTCGCCCTCCTCTGTTGAACTCTATGTGGACGGGGCATAGGAACCCAGTCTTCGTGCTGCTGGAGAGCCGCAAATGTCACGTCAACGGCTAAACGCGTCAGTCCAACGTACTCATTTGATCTGCAGACGACCGATGTCCACCAGTGTATTGGCGAGCCTTCCAAAGGTCTCCAAGTGAAGTCTTTTGATCCGGCGTTGCCGCTCCGGTTAAGAACCCGCTCTGTCGCAAACGTCACCGCAGATTCTGTCCTGAGAAACGCCGCCGTCATCTTCACGGCATGCAGAATACGTACAGGCACGTAGCCTCCAGCTCGGCAAAACTCCAGTAGTTCGTCGTAAAGGCCCGGGGAGAAGTCACGCTGAAAGTGCACGAGCGGGTAGGGGCTTAAGTCCGGAAGACGCAGCTTTTGCAGTCTTGCGAGTGGATGCTTTGCGTCAATCACAATGCCCAGAACTTGGCCAAGCGGCGGAGACGCCCAGAGGCCCCGCTTCTCAAAAGGATGGCGGAGAACACCGACATCGATCTCTGCAGCCGAGATGAGACGTTGCTGCTCTGCTGTAGATGCCTCGACAACATGCACCTCGACGCGCTCGTGCTGCAGGCGCGTTAGAACGCTCGACAGCACACCTCGCGAGGTTTCGGGAGGAAGTGCGATCCGAAGGCGCCGTGTTTGGCTCGGGGAGAGCGACCTCACCAAACTCAGTGCAGCGTCAAACGCTTGGACGGCATTGCGTGCTTGCGGCAGCAGCGTCTCCCCCGCTGGAGTTAAATTGACCTTCTTGCTGGTACGATCAAACAGCCTTACGCCCAGATCGCTTTCCAAATCCGCAATGCGCTTCGAAAGAGGCGGCTGGCTCATATTCAAGTCGCGAGCGGCCCTCGCGAAGCTGAGAGCTTCCGCGACTGCCACGAAATAACGGAAGTGCCTTATGTCCATTTTGTGAATTATAACCATAAAAGCCTGCTTTAGCAGCACAAATCACTCCTAATTCTAGCCAATTTTAACACGCCCGAGAGCGCAATGCCGAGCGCGCGAGATGGGGCGACGATCCCAGGAACCCGCTCCGGGGTCCTTTGCAAGCTCTGTCGCTTGATGCCCAGGTGGGAACCGGGCAAAGCAAGCAGTGGCCGCTAGTTTATGAACACCTCTACCCTAACGCCTATTGCGGGTAGCCGACGACGTTAACGCTCCTGATCGAGAGCGGCTATCGGTTGACCTGGCCTCGTCGCAGGCCGGCGTGTGGCTGCGCATTCCGCAACAGCGGCTCGGCGCGCGCATTTTTCAACCCAGGCGCGCCCTCGAGCAACCGCCCAATCCAGATGTCCCGCTTCACCAGATCCGTGGCGATTTCTACGAACGTGCGTCCGACGAAGCCCGCCGCCGGGCTCGCCGGGCGATCGGCCGAGTAAGCCAAGACCAACTTACGCACCGGAGCTGGTTGCACAATCGGAGCGGCCGATAATATCCCTTGTTTCACCTGATCGTAGATCGGCGCCAACGGCAATATTGTCGCACCAAAGCCGTTCCGAACGAGATCGACCATCGCCCCCAATGAATCGGCCTCGACGCTAATATGCAGATCAATCGCCGCGCTGCGCGCTCCCTCCTCTACGATGCCGCGAAGGCCGTGTCCCCGACTTGGAAGCACAAGTCGCTCTCCGGCCAGACGTTTGAACTCGACTGCTTTCGATGACGTTTGGCGCAATTTGCCGGGGCTGATCTGGAATAGATCTTCCATTAACACGGGAACGATCCGCAGAGACTTCAGCGGCTGGGGATTGTAGGTGACGGCGACGTCCAGTTCTCCGCGTTGAACCCAGTCCAGAAGATGACCACTGAAGGCGGAAAGGAGACGAATTCCCAGTTCCGGATGGCTGTTCTTGATCCGGCGGACGAGAGGAACCGAGACGATTTCCGACACAGTGGGCGTCATTCCGATCATAACGGTGCCTCTATATGAGGAGTGACCGGACGCCGCCATTACACGTATCTCGTCCATCTGCGACATGATCGTGACCGCCCGCTCGAGCACCTCACGGCCGGCGTCCGTGATCACCATGCCGCGACCGTGACGATCGAATAGACGCGTCCCTAGCTCCTTCTCCAGAAGCCTTATTTGCCGGCTCAACGCGGGCTGTGCCACCTGGAGCCTGTCCGCAGCCTTGCTGAGACTTCCCAATTCAGCGACGTGGATCAGGGTCTTAAGCTGGGCAATGTCCATGGGTGGCCGCGCCGTTCCAAAAGAGAGCCTCTCATTGAGACGAGGGCGTTCCGATTTGATTCTATATCACGCAGCCAATTTCAGGAGGAGCCAACGTTCGCCCTGGATCAATCCCTCAACCGGACCGAGGAGTCGGTCCGTGTCTCCTATTGGAGAGTCTGGGCTCAAGTACCTCGCAGCGACTTCGTGGCTTCACAGGTTGCTCAATCATCACACCATCCAAAGCGGTTGCATCGTTGCCGCTGCTAGAACGCTAGGGCACAAGAGGCTCGGGCATTCGTCGATGGGCGCCCTAATGAGGATGAATGAAAACTTCCCGCCGGGTACCGGATCGCGCGCGGCAGGCATCGTTCTTCGTGGCTTGGAGTCTCGAACGCTGCCTTGACCCGCTCCAAGAGGTGAGGTCTCATAACTCGCGCTTCATGTCGTGTTGCGGACACGCCAATAGGATCATGAGATCGGATTTCTGATTGGAGAGATCAAGACCTTTTTGTCGCTGACGAAGTACTGATCGTCTTTGTGCACCGCTTTGATGCGAGTGGGCCAGTTCGCAATGGCCAACTCCCTCAAGCCCATCGCCTGCAAGCGAAGTTCTCCGCTGTCAATCTTGGGCAGATGGCGCTTCTGCGGCTCCTCGGGAGCCATACGTCACCAGCTGTTGATGCGACCGTGAGAAGTGCCGGAGTTGCTGCCCCAGCGCTTGATCTCCTCCATTACTGATGAACGCTTCGGCCCAGTTCGGATCCACCGTACTGCTCCAAGATCTGCTACCGTCCATACGTCTCTCATCGAGGCGTCGACGAATTCCTCAGAATAAGCTCGCGCGATGGTGTTCCGGAGGGACCTCCGCGGCAGAGCACGGAGTCGCGGATGTCCTGATGGCGCTCGCTCGCGGCGGCTTCCAAGTCTCCAGCCGGTACTCTTGCGGTAGGACCCCGCCGACGTACCGCATGCCAAAATATTCGCAGCTAGCGGAGCACGAACGGGTCGGGCACGCCTTCGGCGAGATTTATCCAGATGCACTTCGTCTGTAGATATTCGTTGATCGCGTCCCGACCGTTCTCGCGTCCTATTCCACTCTGCTTGTAGCCACCGAACGGCGCCATGAAACTAACCGCCCGGTAGGTATTCACCCAGACGGTGCCCCGCGCGTATCTTGTCGGCCATCTTGAAAGCCCTACGAATGCTGGACGTCCACAATCCAGCTGCGAGGCCATAAAGACTATCGTTGGCGATTTCGATCGCCTCGTCGTCATCTTCGAACGGAATGATTGATAATACCGGTCCGAACACCTCTTCTCAGGCGATACGCATGCCGTTCGAAACATCACCGAAGATCGTCGGCTCGACGAACCAACCGTCGCGCAGTTCGGCTGCGTTCGGCGTCGCGCCGCCGAGAAGACAGCGGGCGCCCTCTCCCCGCGCGATGTCAATATAGTTCAGCACCTTTTGGCGCTGTTGCTCAGTTGTGATGGGACCGACCTGTGTCGTTCGCTCCATCGGATCGCCCAACCTTGCACTCGCTGCGAACTGGACGACCTTTTCGGACACCTCGTGATAGACTGAGCGCTGCACCAGGAGTCGCGAACCGGCGATGCATGTCTGACCGGAAGCTGCGAATATGCCAGAAATTGCCCCCTTTACATCATCCTCGATGTTGGAATCCGCGAAAACAATATTCGGCGATTTCCCCCCAATTCGAGTGTAACGTGCTTGATACCCTTCGCAGCGGCCGCATAGACGGCCGCGCCTGTCGCATCTCCACCTGTGAATGCTACCTTAGCCACGCGGGAATGCTCGACAAGTGCCGCGCCTATCTCTGAACCGACACCCGTGACTGTATTAACAACACCGTCTGGGAATCCGGCTTCCTTCACAAGCTCGATGAACGCGAGTGTCGCGCAAGAAGTAAACTCCGAAGGCTTGATGACGATCGTGTTGCCGGCAGCAAGCGCAGGAGCCAATTTCCAAGTTAACAGCAAAAGCGGCGAATTCCATGGTGTGACGGCAACAACTACACCAAGAGGCTCACGCTTGGTGTAGTTGAACGCTTGTCGGTCGGAATGCCCCCCTCGATTTTGTCGGCAAGGCCGCCATAGTAGTAGAACCACTCTGGAATATACCGCAATTGCCCGCCAATCTCGGCCAGAAGTTTCCCATTATCCCTTACCTCGATTGCTGCCAGCCTTTCGGCGTCGCGAGCGATTAAATCCCCGAGCCTGCGCATCAGACGGCCACGACCGGTCGCATTAAGATTCGCCCAAGGGCCCGAGACGAAGGCGCGATGGGCCGTTTGAACCGCGGCATCTACGTCTTCGGCCGAGCATTGCGGTACTTCCGCCCAGGCTCGGCCGGTGAATGGATTCTTTGATGGAAGCCAACGGCCGCTCTCGCTCGCGACCTGCTTACCATCAACGACGTTGTAGAAGCGTTGCAAGTCGGTCATGACGCACCTCAGATTGAATGAAATCCAAGAGCCGAACGGAAGCGGTTCTTGATGTAGGCGCCGTCGCGCGACGGCAGCACTCGCGGCGGACTGTTGGCCGCGATGCGGATGCGGGCAAATTTAGTGCCATTCCTAGTGCCAAGCCGTTCGCGCAGATCGTCGAGGCCGGAAGGCTCAACGATGTCAGCCATCCAAGAGAATCCGCATGTCTTAGCGACCTGATCGAGGGCAAGCCCGCGACCCGCATGGCTCTCCTGCATGCCGGTCTCGCCGAAGCGCCCATTATCGAGCACAGCAATCGTAAGGTTCGCCGGTTTACGGACCGCAATAGTCGCCAGCGCCCCGAAACCCATGAGCATTTCGCCGTCACCGGTAAGCACGAGCACGGAGTAGTCTGGGCGAGCCGTCGCAAGCCCGAGGCCGACGGTCGCTGCGCTACCCATCGCAGCCCAAAGATAATAGTTGTTATCATGGTCGCCCGCGGCCATGACATCGTACGACGCTGCCCCCAATCCGGTAACGACCAACAGCTTCTTTCGTCCCGTTAGCAGACGAGCAACTGCCTCTCGTCGATCGAGCACGCCTTGGTTCTCACTTCATCCATTTCTTTTCTCCTATCAGCCGCTGTCCAAGCAGCAATGCGCAAGCGCGGTCGCCGTTGAAGGCCATCGTCGCGGCACCATGCAAAAGCGGAGAGACATCTTCCGGTGCGCCGGCTCGCCAAGTCATGACGTTCATGAGCTTGAGCGCCTGCTCGGTCACTTGCCCCGTGGGATTCTGCCAAGAGTTGAATTCAGCCCAGTCGCCTCGCATGGTCACGACCATCAGGAGCGGAAACTGCGCACACGACTGCAACGCGAGCGTATTGATGCAGTTTCCCACGCCGCTCGACTGCATCAGCAAAGCACCTCGCTCGCCACCGAGTCAAGCGCCAGCGAGATATCCGACCCCCTCCTCCTCCGTCGTGAGAACCACCGAGTTGATTTCGGGATCGGCTTCAGCCATTCGAATCGCGGTCGAGTGACCCGCATCAGGCACGTAGACGACGTGCTTTACGTTATGTTGCTTCAGCACCTTAAATACATCGTGCTGCCAACCCTGCTTTTCGGCTACTGCTGCATCCATTTCCGCTCCTTAGGGGCTAAGTCCCGCCGGTCACCTCGAAACGCGCCGCGGGTGCTCTTGATGTCATCGTCGCATCGATATCTCCGCATGACCGATAATCGCTCAAGCTTCCGCGTTGCTAAGCCGCTCGGGACAGTCGTCTGCTTGCATTCGGCCGAGTTATCGTCGGCGGCCGTCGATCAAATGACTATCAGAGCTTGTCGCGTGTCCAAGACCCCGGCGGTTAGAACAGCTATCGAAATATTCTATTGCAGATTGATCGGCCACGCGTTCCCGAGCGCGGTATTCAGACCTTGAGCGCTTGGCAATTCCCACGTCCTGATCAGGAAAAAGGTTTTTGTGAGCTTCTGTTGCGCTCCCGCGTGCCCGCACGAGTGTCGAACGCGGCATCTGCCGTCAATATGATGCGAACATTGCCCAAAGCTTGACCCCGATATATGGATGCGACTGAGTTGCAACGTCACCTTTGCGGGCACCATGATCCGTCATATCGTCTTCTTCACTGCAAAGAACAAGGCCGATATCGACCATATGGTTGAAGGCCTATCGGTTCTCGCCTCGATCCCATATGCACGCCGACTCGATATTGCGCGCAACCGCAAGAGCGATCAGCTTGCCAACGATATCGATGTCGTGGTCTATGGAGAGTTCGACAGCGAGGGGAACCTCGCAGCGGGACGTAATCCAGCGCGTACGAACGCTCCGGGAGCTGTGGTTTGCTGCAGACTACGATCCATCAATAGATGTGCATTTCGCTGGGCGCTGGCGGCTTATTCCATCTCGGCCGACCAGCTGCCGAAGACAAACTTGATGATTAGCCTCGATGGCTCGTACATTTCGTACGAAACAGGCCTATTTGGAACGGGGTACGATCGACACGGGCCGCGCTGCATACAAGCAGTCGGTGAATGATAGCCAAATGTACGTCCGCGAATTGCAGTGGATTGAGCCTGTCAAAGCGCCGCGGTGTCTTGCGCAGCGGCCGCAACTTACTTTTCTCGATAGCGCGGCACCGGACAACGTGCTGGGGCGTTATTCGTATCTGGCCTGTGAGCCATTCAGCACCTATTTGGTGGCGGATGGACAAGCAAGTTGTAATGGAGAGGTCATTGAGGGCGATCCATGGGCGGTGCTTCGAGCGCTTCTCGCCGGATACCGACAAGCGCATCGCGCGGATCTCCCGCCGTTCCAGGGCGATGCCGCTGGCTACCTCGCTACGATCTGAACCGGACGTTAGAGCGATTGCCAGCGCCCAAAACTCCCGGCCAAGGGCTGCCTCAATCCGTCCTGCATCTCTATGACGTGGTGGTCAGCTTCGACCAACGGAGCCACAGGTGCTGGATCGTCTCGACCGGATGGCCGGAGCAAGACTCCGCTCGACGAAACGAGCGTGCTCGTCGTCGCGCCGACGAGTTTGCAGCGCTACTTGCCAAGCCGAGATTAGAGCGGATTGTACTCCCAGGCACGGCGGGCGCATGGCATTCGAGCTTTAGCCGTGAAGGCTACATTGCGGCCGTCCAGCGCGTCGTCGAATTGATTCTGGCCGGGGACCTATTCCAGGCCAATATTGCGCAACGCTTCACTGCTAAGGTGTCGCCTCTGCCCGACCCGCTTACTTTCTACTGCCGGCTGCGGACAGTGAACCCGGCGCCGTTTGCAGCCCTTTTGCGCTACGGCGAACTGACGATCGCATCAAGCTCTCCGGAGCGTTTTTTGAAGCTTGACGGACGACAAGTCGAAACGCGACCGATCAAGGGTACGATCTTACGTTCTGCTGATCCCGAGGAAGATCAGCGCCGCGCTGAAATCCTCCTCGCGTCCCCACTGCGCCGGTCGCCCTCCGTCCAGTCATCAGGCGCCGGACAGACTTGTCCGAGAAGGGATATAGGCTTCTGGTTTTGACGAAGCCAAGCTTCTTAACGACGCGTCTTCGGTGGGTTCACTTTCATTCGTTTTTCGGATGCATACCTGCTCGAGGACTTGCTTTGAGCTTTTGTTCCAACGCTCACCACCACGGCTCTTTACTGCAGCAACTTGGAGTTGTTTGAGATGTGCTCCTGCAAGCCGATCCCGAGGGACCTGCCCTCATCTTTCACGCAGCTTTACGACACCGTTTTCTCCTTGCTGTTTCCCTCCTTTCCATGTGTCTCTGCAGCACACTGTACCCAAGTCAAAGCTTTCCGATCGGGCACTCTTCACCGAGGTTTTAGTCTCGTTGAGCGTCAATCCAAGCGTGGTTATCACCGCTTTCGTCCACATTAATGCGTCTTCCGCGTGGCCGCGGCTGAGAATGATGAAGTCGTCGGCATAGGAGATAATCGGGCCACGGAATGCTTCACGCCGACCGCTGAGACGCCAATGCTTCCGGAACCGGTTCATGTAGATGATGGAGAGCAGCGGACTGCGGACGCCGCCATGTGGCGTGCCACAATTGTTGCTACCGCCGCTCGTGCGCCGTTTCCCCGTTCCTATCCCGCCCTTCGACCGGTACTCGCAGCCATAACTTAATCAGCCGCAGCACATTCCGGTCGACGGCGCCTCGGGCCACCGCCGCACCGGATCGGACCGATAGTTCTTCGTGACGAGTTCATCGCGCACTAGCCAACCACGCTTCGAGTCCCGACGCTCGATCTGCTCGAAAGTTATTCCGTCCGCTCCTGATGCACCCGCGTTGACGCGGGCCAGCTTGTAGGCGTGGCTCAGAATGTCCGCATGGCAGATATTGTCATACAGCACGTAGAAGCGGAAGTCAGGCTCCGCCTTCGCCTTGCAATAAAGCTTTCCCTGAAGAGCTCCTAATCCTAACCTTATCGGGCGTTTCAAGGCTCATCGCCAATCTACCCTTTCCCTCGCCATCTTCAAAAGCGCACCTGAAGTCGGAGTCCTTTCCTCAGCCGGAATTATTCGGTTTCATCGGTACCTATGCCCCAGTCCGACTCCCGTCCGATCCATCGACTACTCAATGCTGAAGGCGCGACCTTCGACCAAGACGGGTCTCTCCCGATTACCCGCACTGCCTTTTCAACGTGCCGTGCACATTACCCGGTGAACCAGACAGATACATGCGTCGATTGCTTCCCTGTCCGCATGGCCTTCCCCGGCATATGATCGGGTCTGCATTCACATCGTAACTTTCGAGGCGTGCTCAGGCTTCACTCACGTTACGGCCCACTGCATTGCTCGGCCGCCTAAAGCGACTTTTGTCACGAGGCTTCGAACCGTCCGATTGCTCGTCCGAACCGCTCGTCAGCTACCAAAATCAATCGACAACTCTCTCGGTGGATCCCTCTTCTACTGGTATACGCGCCGTCGGGTCGCGCCATACGGTCTTACCGAGGAGCGACGTCGCGCCACTCTAGTCGATCCGACCGCCCGCGAGAGATCTCGATCGACCGGGTTGTCGTCCACGCGAATGACAACGCGCAGCTTCCATTCAGGCGCGACCTATACCGCGTCATGAACGCTATTTCGAGCCGAGATCTAGAGCATTTTCCACATGATGTGGATCATCTGGTGTATCCAGCATGCCTAAAGTAGTTGGCACACATCTGCGGCGCAAACGACTTGACGAGTTTGCCGATGAGTTTGAGCAGGGCTTGGACCGTGCGGGTGGCGCCTTTGCGCAGCGCAGCTTTCAACCGGGAGAAGGCCTGTTCGATTGGATTGAGGTCGGGCGAGTAGGCCGGCAGATAACGCACGCGGGCGCCGACAGCCTCGATCGCCTCGCGGACACCGGCGATCTTGTGAGTGCGCAAGTTGTCCATGAAGACGATGTCGCCCTTGCGCAAGGTCGGCGCCAGGACTTGCTCGACATAAGCCAGGAACGAGGGCCCATCCATTGCACCGTCGATGACATAGGGCGCCGTGAGGCCATCGATGCGCAGCGCGGCGACAAGCGTCAGCGTCTTCCAGTGACCATGGGGCACGCCAGAGACGAGGCGCTCACCGCGAGGAGAGCGCCCATAGTGCCGGACCATCTTCGTCGTGACCGCAGTCTCGTCGATAAAGATGAGGCGCGGTGCACGCAGCTTGGGCTGCTCGGCTTTCAGCGCGGCACGCTCGGCAGCGACGTCAGGTCGATCCTGCTCGGCGGCGTGCAGTGTTTTTTTTGAAGGTGATGCTGTGACGGTCGAAGAAACGCCAGATCGAACCGATGCCGGCCTTTTGCTTTCTCTGAGAGCGCAGACGCGCGCGGATCTCCTCGAGCGTCAGGTCCGGCTCCGCGGCGATCAGCTCGATCAGCCACTGCTTGTGCTGCTCCAACGGCGAGCGGCTGTGCCCGGTGCCGGGCTTGGCCTCAACGTTTCCGGTCTTCCTCCAACGATCCATCCATCGGATCGTAGTCGAAGCGCCGAGATTGAGAATGCGCGCAGCCTCACGTGCGCTTTCGCCGGACTCAACAAGCTCAACCGCACGCACCCTGAGGTCCTTGGAGTATCCCTTCGCCATCGCATGCCCCGCATGTTGTCGCGGGCAACACCGAATCTGATTTGCGTGCCCGTGGGAATCCCCTTTGACTGTTCCGATTCACCTCAACTGGAAACCGCTCTAGTGATCATCAAACATGGTCTGTAGCCGACATTATGATGCCATTAAAGGGTCGAGATCACAATCGCGAACTCGGAAATGCGAGATACTTAACCGTAAGCGCACGCCTCGCACAGGTCCCACAACGCACGCACAATTGCAAAATCAAGCTTGATACAGCTCGATAGATCGACGGCGTCTGGACAATGCGAACGCGCGCGCAATTGCCACCAGCAACGATCAAACACGACCACGCCAAATTCCCGCACGACATGCCATAGCGACACGGTCAACTAGCAACATTGGTGATTGATCCCGGTAACGCAACTTGTCATCTATCGTTTAATGAATACTTGGCTCGTCAGCTGCACCATGCTGGGGACTTCTGCATGCACCATCAACCACAAGCCGCTCTCGCCGACCGGCCTGATCGACACGCTCGTTCTTCAGCGGTAGAAATGCTGCGCACTGAGGTATGCTCCACCCGCGACCTCTCCTTCCTCATGGAAACGGACGAGTCGGGAGCGCTCGCTGAGCGCGGAGGCGTCGACGGTTTCCCCGCATCGAGCATGTCCATTGCCTGGTCTCCTGGCTACTGCGATGCCTCGAAAACTTCCAGCCGCAGACTCGACGACCTGATCCAACCCATAGTGGATTCGACCGAACTACCTGTGCTCGTTGGCGGCTATTCCGACCTTGGTAACCTGAACCATGTGGGCCTCCCACGTAAGTTCCCCGGCGTGGCGCTGCCAAGCTTGCGGCCAATAGCGGCTGCTTTCCGAAGACGAAGTTGGTTGTTGGCAATCGTCATCCTCTCGCCGCTGTCGGTGAATTCGGCCGATAGTTTGCAGCGTCCCCTGCCGCGACGACTACGAACGCGAACCGCATTTAATCGGAAGCGTTGCCGACATTGAGAAAGAGGTCTTCAGCCTCATCGGCTGCGACGACCTTGCTCATGCGAAACGGTGATAGCTGCTGAAGACGATCGAGTAGCGGCAGCCGCGAGCCAGATTACAGACTCAACGGTCAGCTTGAGCAGCGCAGATGCTGGTGCAGGGGGTTTCTTTGGATCAAGGTGCAGCATTTGCCGCCGCTCGCGAGGCGACTTCGCTACGGTCAGCTTGGGCGAGCTTCCGCTTCCGCACGTCGGAACAAGCCGGTAGCGCTGATCGTACTTTTGTAACCGGAGGAGCTCGCCGAGGAGGCCGAGGAGATTGTCCGCAAGGAAGTCGGAAGGAGTTTCGATGGGATATGGTGATGAACTCATGGGCTCCGGCATGGCGCGCGGAGCTCACGCCCGGGGCGTCAAGATCGCCTTCGGCGACGGCCGTGAAATCAAATGGCACGAATGGGCTCACTTAATCTTTTATGACAATCCCAATGTGGCCGCCCCCGGACAGGAGCGAGCTGATAATCTCGAATGGATCGAGCACTACGGCGCTGTGCGCAAACATTGCCGGCCCGGCGGCGGCGGGTGCCGGCACTGGATTTTCACTCCGGGCACACAACGGCCGGGCGAGCTCTTCTTCGATCCGCGCGAGCTCGAATTTGCTAAGCGCGTCGGCGAAGACTTCGTGGTCATAGAGCCCAACATCAAGGACAAAGCGAAGCAGTGGGGCGCGCAGAACAAACAGTGGGGCCTCGATCGCTACAACGGCGTCGCCCAGATCCTGCGCAACCGCGGATTCCGAGTCGTGCAGTTCAATACCGGCTTGCACGCGATCGATGGTATCGAGCGCATCGCGACCCCGAACTTCCGAACGGCCTGCGCGGTGCTAGCACGCGCGGCGCTCTACATCGGGCCCGAGGGGGGCTTGCACCACGCCTGCGCGGCCGACCCGGTCAACACGCCAGCGGTAGTGATCTTCGGCGGCTTTGTGTCGCCGTGGGTGACCGGCTACGCACAACACGTGAACTTGTTTACCGGAGACGATCTAGGCTGCGGCAACTTCGACGCCTGCGAACATTGCCGGAGGTGTATGTCGAAGATCAGCATCGAGCAGGTTGTCAGCTCGGCGCTGAGGCTTCTAAAATGAGAACATTTCTCGAGCGCCGCCTAGGACGTACGCCTCCGACGAGGCTTACGATTACCCACATTTTGAGTCAGAGTCTTGCTCCCGTTGCGATATCGATGAATCGCGATAATCCGCGCCACATGATCAGATTCGCTGGTGACGGATCGTTGGCGCGGGCGACTTAGCCGCCGAGCCTGGCGATCTTGATGAGATAATGCGACAATGTCTTTCGTCGTGCGCTGACTGGATTCTTGTCTTTGACGAGGCGATCAAGCAATTGGATTTCAGCTTTGGTCAGCACAAGTTCCGCTGAGGCATTTGGCGCTGAACGATTAAGCATCGTCATCCAAAAACAATGCGCCAGCTCACAATGCAGAATACCGAGATCGGATTCATCGATCGCTGAGCAGTCCGCAGTTGCGAGTCCCCTGCCCTACACCCGGATTTGAGCATCTTGTGGAAGACCTCGATCTTCCATCGCAGAGAATACCATTCGAGTTTATCGATCGTATCCCCGCGCGATTGCACCGATGCGCTGATCCAACCGGCGCCAATCGACTGCCAACTCCTCGATGACACGCAACATGCGTGGTGACAGGCATCTGCGCGCGTCGCAAGAATGATGTGTCGTTTGCGTAGCAAACCGATGCCCTGTCGCATGGCGATCCCGCGCTCCAGCATGAAGGCGCGAATCTGGTTGATGATCCCGGTACGTTGCGACACCAGTCGCTCGCGCACCCGACGCAACGCCTGCAGATTTAGCTGCTCGGCGATCTTGGTCGCGACGAACTTCATCGTCGGGCGCTGCACGGCCTCGGCATTATTGAAGTCGTTCCTCTGTCCCTTGCTGTACTCGCGCAGTTGTGCCGGGAGCATCCGCAGGCCCGTCTTGCCGGCTAGCGGGCCTTATGCTGGCGGATGCCTTTGATGGCTACAACCAGCCTCATCGAAAGCCAACACCGATCCTTGAAGCCGCCTGCTGGAGCCATGGATGGAGCCAGTTTGTCGACCTGGTCGAACAGGGAGAGGCGCCGATCGCCAGCGAGGCCGTACGTCGCATCGATATGCTCTTGGAGATCGAGCGCAGCATCAACGGCAAGACGCCCGAGGTGCGGCTTTCCGTCCGTCGTGAACGATCGCGGCCGCTCATTGCCGAGCTCGCAATGCGCCAACAGCGAACGCTACTCTCCACTAAGAACTACCGCTAAGGCGATCAATTGCAGCCTTAGCGTTCACCCGCTTCCTGGACGACAGTCGCGTCTTCTTGTCAAACAACGCAGCCGGACGCGCCTTGCGGGGCATCGCGATCGGAAGAAAGAACTGGACCTTAGCGGGTTCGGACGCTGGCGGTGGTCGCGCAACCACAATCTATACGTTGATCGAACTTACAAGATGATCTCAATCCGCAGCCTGGCTGACCAATGTGTTGGCATGGCTTCCTGATCATCCCGCCAGTCGGTCGCCGACCTCCCTCCGTGGACTTGAAGGCTGCTCAACAAGATCGCCGCAGCAGCTTAACGCGCCCATGACGTTAGCGCCACGGCGGGCGTCTTCGTCGGACGGCCGACGTGCAGCATAGTTTCGATCGGGCTTCAGCGATGGACGGCGGGAGAGCGTCATCGTTATGCTGCTAGGCCAACTCGGTTTGCCGGGCGGTCGTGCCGCTTACCCTCATTGGTAACAGCAAGATGCTTGTCCGTTCCAACGGGCGGCAGCGAACGCGAGCGACGATGCTCTAGAAGTCGGCACGGCCGTCGTTCGACAGGTTTTGGCTTCCTGGTCGCCGAAGCTCTCGCCACCTGCCCACCCTTGCTAGCATCTTATATCGACCCCATCGAGATAAATGCTAACATCCGCACTCGAGCTGATTGCTCCACTTCACCGAGATGGATGGCTTTGCCGTTATTCGCGACATACCGCCTCGCCGGCGAGGGACGGCATCGCTCCATTTCGACGGTCGTGGGTATTCAGAAGGCGATGGCTTTCTTCACCTGTGGGTTTAAAAGGGATCGCCCATGGGATCAATCGAGGACTGCAGACATCGTTCGCACTCGGCGAGAGCGAACATCAGATGATAAAGAGTGCTCGCTGGCATAGATGTACTTATCGGTTCATCTTTGTCGGACACATGATCGAGCCAGCCACCGCCCAAGCTTTCGGGACAATGGACTTTTGCAAGGCGGCCTAGAAACGCCGCGATGTCTACTTGATAATCACTCCCTCGCCATGTTTCTACAGCGAGGCTCTTCAACGCTTCAGCATGGGGCCAGCTTCGACTAGAACGCCTGCGAACTGAGCCGTCCTCACTTACTTCATCAACAATACGGCCTCGCGCGCGGTCGGTTCCTAGCGTCAGCGCCGACGCAACAAGCCTCCCAATCTCGCTTTCAAGCGACACTGACGCAAAGCCCTCATAGCGACGGAGCAGCCATGCCCATTCGAACTGGTGGCCCGGCTCAACGCTGCCCGCGCCAGGGGCGGGAACGACTTGCCAATGATCGTCGAAATACTCTCGTAAGACGCCGCGGCCGGCCCCTATGAAGTGACGGATCGCAAGCGCTACGAGCGCGCCCGCCCGATCAAGATAACCGTGCTGCGACGTGGCTTCAAATAGCTCAAGATAGGCTTCCAGCAAATGCATGTGAGGATTCTGTCGTCTCGGATTACGGCGACGCGGCAGCCCATCCCAAAAACCACCACGTTGTCGATCCGCTAATCGGTCGTCCAGAAATAGGACTGTGTCCTCAATCGCCTTATAGAACAAGTCATCGGGCGATAGCTTAACTAACCAAGCTAGCGCAAACAACACGAATGCATGAGCGTAAAGATCGCGTCGAGAATCGGCAACAGCACCGTCTCGAGTAATCGAGAAGGCCCATCCCGGCTCTCCGTCGGGCGCCCAGAACAATCCTATCATTGACCGGCCCGTGGCCAAGGCAATGTCCCGTCCGTTGAACCAGCCACGTTGGCTCGCCAACGCATAAACACTGATCTGGCGAGCCTGAACCATGACTCGACGGGGCGCAGATACCAGTGGACTTCCCTCGAAAGCGATCGCCTCTTCAAACAACATGGCAGATTGATCGAATCCCACATCTGCCCATAACGGTAAGGCCTGTCGCAACGCCCAGTTGCGAAACTTTGAAAGCTGGTCCATCCAGCGAACGCTCCGTCCAATGGACAACTTGATCATCGATACTGATCGTGTTCAGCGAATTACTTCTCTATATAGCGACGAACGTCGCGTCCTCAAGCGGCATAAACTCCGCCACATATCCGGCCTGACGCAAATGATCCCGCGAAGTCTCGGTGAAGTACTAATGCTGGGCTAGGAGGGTGAGTATCGTTATCGATGTATTCGATGCTTGCTGGCATCTCGAGCAAGCCAAAGCACCTGCGCTGGGCGCGAAAGGTACGGGCCTTGCCCGAGTCTACGTCGAAGATATCAGAACGTCCGCCGGACCGACAGTCAAAGTACTACGGCGGCCACACCCTGACTAAATAAAGTCGCGTTGCTGTTTACCATCTGCAATGCTGTCCTGTGACGATTGAATAGTGAAACAGATGGACCCTGCGCAGTATCTGGAAACATGTTGGTAGTTGCGCTTTTCATATCTCGCTTTTCATAGTATCCCTCCGTTGAGGGCCGCCTTGTTTGACGAACGCGATCGCTGCAGGTCCTAGGGGTAATCCTAGGAGAAGCGCTATGACGATTTCGAGGGCGGAGGTGATCACGTCGGTCGAGCGGCGGCGCCGCTGGTCGCAAGATGAGAAGGAACGGCTTGTTGCAGCGTCGCTGGAGCCCGGCGCCAATGTTTCCGAGGTGGCTCGCGTGGCCGGGCTTCATGTGAGCCAGCTGTTCAGGTGGCGCAAGGAGCTTTGCAGGCACGGCGAAGCGAGCATAGCGCCGTTTGTTCCGGTCGAGATTGGGTCGTCCGCGCCACCGCGGGAGGTGGCCGAAGCGCCGTTGACGACGACGACGCGTCGACGCAAGAGCCACGGCATCATCGAGATTGATCTTGGTACCGGGCACCGCATCCGGGTCGATGGCGACGTTGATGGAGACGCGCTACGTCGTGTTCTCGATGCTTTGGTCCGCCGATGATCCCAGTTCCCACGGGCGCGCGAGTGTGGCTCGCGACAGGCTACACGGACATGCGCCGAGGCTTTCCGTCGTTGGCACTCCAGGTGCAGGAGGTGCTGCGCAAGGACCCGCTCAGCGGTCATCTGTTCGTCTTCCGCGGTCGCCGAAGCGATCTTGTGAAGGTGATCTGGCACGATGGCCAGGGAGCATGCCTGTTCACCAAGAGACTCGAGAGAGGAAAGTTCGTCTGGCCATCGGTTGCGGGTGAAGCTGTGACGATCTCGCCGGCTCAGATGAGCTACCTGTTGTCCGGAATCGATTGGCGTAACCCTCAAGAAACCCATCGGCCGACGCGGGTCGGATAGCCGCTTTTACGATTTGAATCTGCTGCTCGATCTGATTCAATGGCTTCATGACATCGAAGCCGGACGATCTTCCTTCTGACCTCGCGAGCGCCTACCTTGCGCTGCTGGCCGAGCGAGAGATGTTGCAGGCTGAGCGCGATGTCGCCGTCGCGGATGCCGCCAGTGCGCGGGCGGAGCTGTCGGACAACGAAGCGCTGATCGCACATCTTGAGCTGCGGATCGAGAAGCTCAAGCGCGAACTGCACGGGCAGCGATCCGAGCGCTCGGCACGGCTGCTCGAGCAGTTGGAGTTGGAGCTCGAGGAACTCGTAACCACGGCGAGCGAGGATGAGCTTACCGCTCAGGCGGCGGCGGCGAAGACGCAGAACGTCCGTCCCTTCACGCGTAAGCGGCCGGTGCGCAAGCCTTGGCCAGACGATATCGAACACGAGCGCGTCGTCGCTGAAGCTCCAACGACCTGCGCCTGCTGCGGTGGATCACGGCTGGCGAAGGTCGGCGAGGATGTGACCAAGACGCTGGAGGAGATCCCGCGCCGCTTCAAGGTCATAGAGACGGTACGCGAGAAGTTCACCTGCCGCGATTGCGAGACGATCAGTCAGGCGCCTGCGCCGTTCCATGCCACGCCGCGCGGCTTCATCGGTCCACAATTGCTGGCGACCATCCTGTTCGACAAGTTCGGCATGCATATCCCGCTCAACCGCCAAAGCGCGCGCTTCAAGAGCGAGAGGATCGACCTGTCGTTGTCGACGCTGGCGGACCAGGTCGGCCACGGGACCTTCGCGGTCATGCCGCTCTTCCACCTGATCGAACGCCATGTGCTCGCTGCCGAGCGCCTTCATGGCGATGACACTACCATCCGGATCCTGGCGAAGGGCAAGTGCACGACCGGACGGATCTGGACGTATGTACGGGATGATCGGCCCTTTGCCGGGCCTGCGCCGCCTGCGGCGGTCTATTACGCCTCGGGTGACCGACGAGGCGAGCATCCCCAGAAGCATCTGGCCGCCTTCGCCGGCATCCTGCAAGCCGATTGCTACAACGGCTTCGAGCCGCTGTTCGATCCGCAGAAGAAGACACTACCAATTACGCCGGCGTATTGCTTTGCCCATGCCCGGCGAGGCTTCTTCGAGCTGGCTGACATCGAGAAAAATGCTCGGGAGGGCAAGAAGGGTAAACCGGTCTCCCCGATCGCACTGGAGGCGGTCAAGCGGCTGGACGCGTTGTTCGAGATCGAGCGCGCCATCAACGGCTGTGACGCTGACGACCGGCGCGCCGTCCGCCAGGAACAGAGCAAGCCGCTTCTCGACGACATGCACGCCTGGCTGCTGCGCGAGCGCGAAACCCTCTCGCGCTCGTCCGAGGTCCTGAAGCCGATCAACTACATGCTCAGGCGCTGGGAGGGCTTCGCCCGCTTCCTCGACGACGGCAGGATCTGCTTGACCAACAATTGCGCTGAACGCGCATTGAGAGGCATCGCCTTGGGACGGCGCAACTGGACCTTCGCCGGCAGCCAGCGTGGGGCCAACCGTGCCGCCATCATGCTGACGATGATCACGACGTGTCGGCTCAATGACGTCGATCCAAAGGCCTGGCTTGCCGACGTCCTCACCCGTATCGCCGATCTTCCCACTTCGCGTCTGCACGAACTGCTGCCCTGGGAATGGAAGCTTCTGCGCCAGGCTGCAGAGCCCTCCGATCAGCGGGCCGCCTGATCTTCACCCAACGCCATCATAGCGCTCTCGAGACCCGCGCGCATGCGTCAATCGGGCGGCCCTCGTCGTGTGCGTACCTTTTCATAGACCTAGTGCACCTTTGCTCGGAGCAGGCGACCGCTCAGCGATCCTGTCTGTAACAATAAGGTCCAACTAGCGCTTGCTGCGAGCATAAAGACTGAGGGACGCGTTCGAAGGCAAATGATCGGATCTATCGGATCTCATGAAACGGGCACGAATCTTATCATTTCTGCCTATGTTTCATCGCTTTCGGCATTTGAGATTGTTCCGCCGAGGCTTCCTCTAATGATCGAAGTCGTCGACTGTTGGGGCACAAGCGGCACCAACACCACCTTGCCACCGCGCGCTTTGACAAACGCCGAACCAACGACGTGGTCTTCGGTATAGTCTGCGCCCTTGACTAGCACATCAGGCTGCAGGGCCTCGACAAGATCGATGGGCGTATCATCCTGAAAAATGACGACTAGATCGACCATGCGCATTTCACCAAGAAGATGAGCCCGTGCCTCTTCGCGCTGAAGTGGCCTCGACGGTCCTTTGAGCCGTCTTACGGAAGCGTCACCGTTGATTGCCACGATCAATTTGTCGCAAGCCTCAGCCGCCCGCCTGAGCAGCACGGCATGGCCGGTATGAAGCAGGTCGAAACATCCATTCGTAAAGCCTACCGTGAGACTCTGACGGCGCCATCGCTCGCGTTGATCCAACGCTTCACGCAACGTGACTAACTCGCCTCGCTTTTCCCGATTACTTCCGACCTCTTCGCCCAGTGCGGCGTAGACTTCGGGAAGTGTGACGACCGCTGTACCGACCTTACCCACAACGATGCCGGCCGCTGTATTAGCCAAGCTCATGATTTTGTTCACAGGTAGCCTGGCGCCGTAGCCGAGGGCGGACACAGCGAGAACCGTATCGCCGGCTCCGGAGACATCGAAGACATCCTGAGTCGCCGTCGACAGATGTAGCACCTGTCCGCCGGGTGAGAGGAACGACAGACCTTGCTCAGAACGAGTCAATAGAATGGAGGCGCCCGTTTGTTCAATCGCACGTCTGCCAGCGCGCTCGACTTCTACGTCAGTTTCGCATCGCATTCGGACGGCGTTCGCTAGTTCGTTTCGATTTGGCTTAATAAGGGTGGCGCCTCGGTAAATTTCAAGAGCGAAACGCTTCGGATCAACGATACATGGTTTGCCAGAACGCGCTGCACATTGGATTGTCTCCCGAATAACGCGATCCGAGCAGACCCCCTTCGCATAATCAGAGATCACCACCACGTCAGCCTGCACGGCGGCCATACGAACGGCGCCCATCAAATCCGCCTCGATCTCGGCTTTCACAAAGTTCGACTGCTCATGATCTATCCGGACGATCTGATGTGCGCCGCTCGTGACGCGGGTCTTACACGTCGTAGGACGATCCTTATCCACGACAATATCCATGCGCGCGCCTTCCAACCCTTCAAGCATATCGAGCAGGCGGGTGCCGCTGTCGTCCGCACCAACAACGCCCACAAGATCTGTTTCGGCTCCGAGGGCCGAGAGGTTGGCCACCACGTTAGCCGCGCCTCCTAGCGCGTCACGCTCGCGCTGTCGCAAGAGCACTGCGACGGGAGCCTCGGGCGACAATCGCTTAACGGTCCCGTCGAGATAGCGATCGAGAATAAGGTCGCCCACGACGGCAATTCGCAAACCGGAGAAATCAAAATGCATAATGTCCGACGCCCTGCCTATTTACTGGTTCCCTAGTCCACGGCACGAGAGAACGATCCAAGGATCGGTCAGCCGAAGCGATATGTTAGAGAATTTGTGTGAGCCAGACGCATGGTGTTGTTCTCTCGATGGTGCGGCATTGAGGTCGCGCCGCAATTGATGGGGCCCGGATCGTCCGCTCACGGGTTTTGAGTCAATCTCGATGTGACGGTCGCCGAGCAGAAGGTTCAGTGCCAAGATGTCTTCGGACAAATCCTTACCCATCACAAATCGCCCGGCAGGCGGCAAGTAGGAGTTAGTCTTCGTCGAATCGAAGAGTTCGTGTATCGGCCCTGCCATCCATACCTCCGATCTTTGCCGACTTTGTCGCAAACAAACTGGCGGATGACCAGCGAGCCCGGGTGAAGCAAGCTACTGTTGTTGCTCGGCATCACACGATTGCCTCGCCAATCGTTGAAAGGGCCACCGCGGCGTAGATTTTCGGCGATCCGCTTCGCATGCTGATTTTAGTTTCGTCGCCGGTATGCCAAACGCTATTGAGCACTTTCGACAATGCATCATCGAGCTGCATCGGATGACCGATGGAGGCGATGCGACTGTCATGATCGGCGAGGGACGAGGTAGACATCCCAAGGGAATGGCAGAGCTCCATCCAACGTTTCTCATATCGCCTGGATAGTGGAATGCAAACCGATATTTCAGCTTCGACCCTTTCAGTTAAACCACGCGTCAACTTGGCTCGGACCGCTTTCGCCGATGACGCTCTTTCGCTAGCCACAGCTCTGATGTTCTCTTACCCGCTATCTCTATGTTTTTCTTTCGGATGCTCCAGATAGGCATCGCTGCCGCACATGATCTGCACCATGTTGCCAACAATTTGACCATTGCACTTTCCTTGGCTAGGCAGTTTAAAAGGGCTGGACTCCTAAGTCTCCACCTTGATCGCAGGAGCTGGGGCTCGACGCACATGGCCATGTTGCTCTCCAAAGTTGTTGCCAGGCGTTGCGCGCCTCCATGCGCGAGCTTATTTCGTTCTCAAAACTTGGCACCTTGGCTCGGGAAGGAGGCGTATGTCACTGTGTACACTCAGCCTTACCCGTTATCTGCATCTTGGCAATGGCTGTGCCAACACCGCCGGCCCTCACTAAGCGCTTGATGCACTTTGAAAACGCTCTATTGCGCTCGAATACGAACACTGTTTTAAACCTGACAGGCTCATCGCCGTTGTCGACAACCTGACACTTAGAGCGGTTCACGGATTTATTGAATCGGTGCGATTCCAGATTTGGCGCGAATATGATTCCGAGATGCTTGGGTGGCCTGGATGCTAGGATCCGATGGCCCGACCAATTTCCAATGATCTGCGTAAACGCGCGTCGCGGCAGTTGCAAAGAGCCGTCGTTCGATGGCATCGCGGTTTGGGGTTGCGGTGGTGGCAAGGAACCCACGCAGCTGATGGCGGCGACGCTTTTCTCCTGAACAGCACAGTTCACGCATCGCCACGATGCACCTGGAACACATTCTTCGCCAGATCCAACCCGATTGTGTTAACTTCCAACATGGGCGCGAACCTTGCGTCGCCTGCTGATCATCGGAGCCCACGCCACTGTGCGCTGGGCCATGCCCTGCGCGAGGGCGCGCGCTTCGAACGGCCGCGACGGCCGCTGATAGAGCACTGAGCGGTTGTCGCGGCAGGCCTTGTGGCCCAAGGCGCAAGCAATCCAGCTGGACCGACCGATGATGATCAGGTTCTCATCCGGTCGATCCACTCGCCGGCCACGAGCTTTTGGAACAGCGGCTTGTCAAGTTCGCACTCCGTCTTCATGTCGATATCCTCGACGACGGCGTTTTGCCGGAGGCTTGCGACGAACGACCGGCCGTTTGTTTTTGCGTTCGTTCGCCTCACGGTCGAGGAGCAGCGCGAGACGATGCGGCAGGCTATGCTTTAGTCTGGCTTGCCGCCGAGATCTGGCCGAACTCAGCGGCCTGCCGCTCGAACAGACCGCGATAAGTTCCGCCGGGTCGCTTGCTCAGCGCAGCATGCGTGCCCTGCTCGACTATTTTGCCGCGATCGAACATCAGGATGCGATCGAGGCTGCGCACGGTCGACAGCCGGTGCGCAATCACGATCGAGGTTCGTCCTTTCATCAGCCGCCCAACCGCCTGCTGGATCGCTGGATCAGCGCGTCCGATTCCGAATCAAGGCCCGAGGTCGCCTCGTCCAGGATCAACACCGGCGCGTCCGCCAGAAAGGCGCGGGCCAGCGCGACGCGCTGTCGCTCGCCGCCCGACAGCTTTACGCCGCGCTCACCCAGCGTGGCGTAGCCCTTCGGGCGTGTAGGATGAAGTCGTGCGCATTGGCGAGCCGCGCCGCCTGCTCGATCGCCGCGGCGCCGGCGCCGGGCCGGCCATAGGCGATGTTCTCGGCCAGCGAGCGGTGGAACAGGATCGGCTCCTGTTGCACGACCGCGATCTGGCTGCGCAGCGAGTGCTGTGTCGCCGTCGCGATATCCTGCCGTCGATTAGGATCCTGCCGCTGGAGATATCGTAGAGCCGCTGTACCAGCTTGACGAACGTAGTCGTGCCCGAGCCGGAGCGTCCGACCAACCCGACGCGCTCCCCCGCACGGATGTTGACCGACAGCCCGTCATAAAATGGCACACGATCCCGCCGTAAAGGAAGGTCACATCCTCGAAGGTGATACGTCCGCCCTCGATGTCGATCCGCTTCGCGTCAGGCACATCGACAACACCGATCGGCTCGCCATGGATAGCGGTCAGTTCCTCCATGTCGTTGACCGAACAGCTGCAGATTGTTGATGTGCATCCCAACGTCACGCAGATAGGCATGGACGACGTAATAGCTCGTTAGCACGTAGGTCACATCGCCTGGCGAAGCGCGGCCGGCGATCCACAACAGGCACCTCCAATCACGAAGGTGCGGGAACACGGCAGCATCACAAGCTGCGCCATGTTGCTGGCATTATAGCGCAGCCAGGTGCGCCGCACCCGCGTTGGCCAGCGGTTGACGACGCCATCAAGGCGCGCGCCCTCTTGCGCCTCCGCGCCAAATGATTTCACCACTGCGTTGCAGGTGAGCGCGTCCGTCAACGTGCCGCCGATCTTGGTGTCCCAGGCGTTGGAGACGCGCGCCGCCGGCGCGATGTAGCCGATCGTCAACGCCGCCGTCAGCGCGACATAGATCACCGCGCCGAGGGCGATCACGCCTAGCACTAGCCAATGGAGACCGAGCAGGACCATCCACCCCACAAGCACCGCCGGCGACGGCAACAATGCCATCAGGATCGTGCGGTTGAGCAGGTCGAGCACCCACATGCCGCGCGTGATCTTGCGCACAGTCGAGCCGGCGAAGGAGTTGGCGTGCCAGTCAGTCGAGAACCGCTGCACTCGCATGAACATCTCGCGCGCCACGCCCGAGATCATCGTCAGCGTGAACGGAACGATTGCCTGCAGGCCGGCGAGACGCAGGACGATCGATGCCGAGCCGAGCGCGACGATACCGCCGAAGGCGACCAGCGCCGTATGTCGCGCCGCGGGGGCGGACGGACCTGACATCAATGCATCGACCAGATGGCCAGAGTAGACCGGCATGAACAGGTCGGCCGCCGCTGCGCCGAGGAAACTGACGAGCACAATCGTGACGCGTACAGACTGCTTGAGCCAGTGGAGGAATACAAACGCGAGCACCACGCGGATCGCGGTGGATCGTTTGTCTTCTTGAACAGCCATGGAACGAGCGGTGCGTGCCGCATGCGGCCTAGGACTCTTTCGATGCAGATGAGGTGCGCTCAATGCTTGGCGCTCCGAGGCGACGCAATAATGCCCGCAATCTGGGCCACGACAGACTTCTTCTGCCCATTTCACCTCTCTTTGCGTAACGGTTCAATCTTTTGAGGGTGCACCACCGTATGCGAACGCCGATCTGAGGCATTGGCCGGCCCTGCGCGATCAGTTCGAGAGTTTGTGTGAGCCTCGGATCGACGCCATTCGTCTTCGCCCGTCTGCTGACGCGTGGGGACGGCCGGTCGGTCGGCCGCCGCCGTGGCTGAGTGCAAATGGTGCATTTTGATGGCGGAGGAGTCGTTCAGCATTTTCGTGCAGACTGTCAGGATGTTTGCGTTAGGGATCTCGGTGCGACTTCACCTGAACGATCGCTTCCGCGTTGATCGGGCCGGCGGTCGTCGCAATCTGAACCTCCAACCCGCCGCGAACGGTTCAGCGCTATGCTCGATAGTCTTTAGTGCCACGGGCCCGCCGAAGAGACAGACGAATTGGCCAGTGAGTAATTCCACTATTACCCCTTTTTATACCCTTTCTCATGTTATCTCTTCCAGCGCTTGCGCTTAAACCCATTTGAAAACCCACCTTGCGGAGCCGCACAAAGAGACGCGTAGAAAGTCTTCCCCGCTGTATAATTGGGCCGACGGTCGAACCTACAGGGACATAACGTGCTTTTTTACTTTGTCCCGGATGGGCTCAGGAGCATCTGGCGATTCCAGCGTCACCTCAACCGACTCGAGCGCGCGGTCCTTATTTCCGCTCTCGTAGCAATACGGGGCGACTGGCTCATATGACAGGTAGTTGGAGCCATCGCCGCGTGGCGGATAACGTACTGCCAAGACGGGTTCGAATAGTCCATTGCTCATCGCAAAGCGGTCGGCCCGCCGGAACTGAGAGTTCTCATTCGCCGTACTAGAGAGCTGATGGATTGCCTCGGCCATCCACAACTCAGAGTTTTTCTCGATCACGGCAAAGCAATTGACGTATAACCGACAGGCCGCTTACGAAGCAACAAATCCGCGTGCAGCACGGCGACGTTCACGTCATCCGGCAGAACAGCGACAGCCTCTTCCGCCGAAATCGCCTTCGGCCAATCCAGCGCCTTCATCGCCAACGTAAGTTTGGCGACGATCAGCGACGATCGGCTCAGTCAAGGCTCGCTTGCGCGAACGATCGCGCCTGGGTCGGACAGCAACTTGCTGACACCCGACAGCGAGGCTACGCGACCTGCGTTGGAGAGATAGATGAAGGCCTTGCCGCGATCGCTGTACCGGTGAAGCTTTCGAGCGGAATGGTTTTGCGCTCCGTGGCCATGACCGGCCCTCTACAGCGCATCATGAACGACCAATTGGCTGACAGGCTCCGAGCTCTGCGCGGTACGGCCGATACGCTCGCGGTGTCGCTTTCTATCAGAGGGCAATTGAAACGGAAATCGAGATCAGCCGCCGCTGAGAAACCTGACCAAGTTTCACGTCGCTATGCTCCATAGCGCCGGGGCATCCGCGCGGCCGATCACGAAAGGTGTTGGAGCTTTTGTCCCGCAGTCTGACAAGGTCAATCTTTGCTCCTCTCAGGCCATAGCGAAATGCTAAGAGGAAGCAATGGCCTATCCGCCCTGCACAAGGACATCGCCTCGTCCTTGCGGCCCGGGAGCCCCTCGCTCCGAGCGACATCTCGAGTGGGCGTAGATTGCCCATGCCCGGGGCGGCCAGCCATGAGCTATGACTTCACGGCACGTTGAAGACGCCGTCACTCTTGCTCCTGGATGGGTCCACTGGGAGGGCGACGTAGCGCCGTCGAGTCCGAAAGCGATTGAGGCAACATCGGCGGTACCGAGGTCGACCTGGAAGCATCTGATAGGCAGATCAAGGGGACCGAGCGATATCCTCGTCGTCAAAGCGAGCCCCTTTGAAGATCGTCCACTCCGCGAACTGCTCCACCTCAAGTTGGCGCTCGCGGCGATCTGGCCGGCAATGAGGATTTGTTGATCACCGGCCAGCACGATCTCTTCCTTTAGCCGCACTCGTCCAGAGCAAGTAAATTATCCTTCCAGACACCGTCAGAGCGGGTTTGCAAGAATTTGTTACCGGCGGCACTAATCCGCACCTCGACCCAAGCTGTTGCCCCACCCTCGGCCGTGTAGAAGCGGTGAGTTCCTTGCTCGATCATGCGGACAACGTCAGGAACTGTATCCTTCCATCGCCCCGCCCCGTTCGGCTTTGGCCCACCTACGTGCGTGATGTGCTCGTGGGGGCTCTTACGATTCGGCTTATTGACGCAATCGATCCTGCAGTCGACCATTACGACTATACCCTTCACAAAATATGATGACCCGTCCGAAGCACCGAGTCATTGGGTTCTAAAATGCAGCCAGCTAGATTCTGACAGAACTAGCGGGCTTCGGCCCTGTTTTGAGAATCCGTCACCAGCGCCCGGAGCGAGGTCCCATTCGATCGGAATGCCCGCCGCGGGCCGCCGGCAGCCTTCCATAAAAAGACATCCCGAGTCCCGATCGCTTCGCAGAGCATCGGTTCGCGCGACGGCCATTCAGAAATGACCGATAGCAAGTCAGTAGCTGAACAGCTGCCTCTGCGATCGGCGGGCGCCTGCGCGGATCACTCTGTTGCTGGGCGCAAACTGAATGCGCAGCCAACGTCTGTTCAGTCGCAGGCCGAACTAGTGCCGACGGACTGTTGGATCAGCGGCACCTTACAAGGCCTTCGCGCGATCCCTTTTTGTCATTGTTGATTGTATACCGCTCCGGCCTGTGACCGACATTGATGTGTAAGTTGTCTGGATAGCAGTAGCCGAGCGCGGCAAGCCAACAAAGGATTTTTTCTGTACGTAACGTACAGGTCCGTCGCTGCTGGGGTGTTGCCTCCAATTTGTTCTATATGCGCACCGAAGCGCCCCTTGTAGTTCTTCCGGTAAATTCCACGTAGGATCGCATCGGCCAATGTATTTGCTTGTTCATGGTTCGACCTGCAGCCACTTCTCCAATTGAAGAGCAGCACTCATCGATTCATTATCGCTTGACTTGGTAATGAGGTGTCTTGTCGAGGGCACGATATTCGGCTACTGGAGGCTCGCCTGCCACTGGCAATAATCGCGTAGCATCACCGCTGCGACGGCATGATTCTATGTCAAGCACCACCGATCGAGACAGGATCGTGGCTAACAGTACTGGCGCTCAATCTCGATCCTCAAGTGTTCGCCGGTTATTCAAACCAGCCAGTCGTCAACCGCAATATCCCCTCGACCAGGTGCAATATCGACCCGTCCGGCTCACCATGCGTGACTTCGTAGACGCCTTTGTCCACCGTCCAGCGACCAGTCCACATGCGAAATCGGGAACCCACATGGCAAATGACGCGTGCTATTCTGCCGAGGATCTTGGCGATGCCTTTCCCTCTAAAATCTCCACGGATCCAAGTATCCCCATGGTAGGCAATTTTCCCGGGCATCTTCTTCGCGCTTGGCGCTGTACAAGTACAATGGTCCCGAGGATGAGCATGTATGGCCGGATCAGTGTAAAATGCCTTTAAGGATTGAAGATGTTCTGAAAAGTTGCTGCGTGAAGGATCAGACAATCGGGCAGCCTGTACAAGGGCGAGCTTGTTCTTCCTGTAAACGCCCATGCTCCAGTAGCCCTCCCCGGTTCAATTGCAGAGCGCTCGGGCCTAAAATTAGGATATGTCGGCCGCTTTGTCGGGGTCGCCCGTGTGATCGAACATATTGCCGAAAATCGAAACCTGTCGAAAGCCTGATTTCTATTAGGGCCGCGGCGGCCTCATATACCTGCAGAAGGCGTGAGACGTGCAAGGGATTCAGCACGCCTTTCATCACTGCACTTTATCCTCTCTTGATCAGCGGCACCCACGGTGTGCGTTACCGACTCGCGGTTCATCATTAATCACGGATCGGTGCACCTACCTGTTCTGGTGAGTCAGTTTGTATTTGATGATTGAGAAAGTGGTGGTGAATGCTTCAATCATCGTCGTTTCCGTGCAAGACAGAAGTCTTTGAACAAGCCGGTTTTTTTCGTCAAGTGAACCGCTTCGCGTTCTGACCGGCCACTGTTTATTAGGAAGGAGCCAGCCCGGCCCGGGCATGGGCCCCTGTTCGGGACTTTTCAAAGGAGGAAGTCAGCACCCGCACTGCGCCAGCGGCGGTTTACACCGGCGCAGAAGCTCCGATCGTCAATGAGACGCTCAACCGGGCATGTCGATCGGCTAAGTCGCCCGTCGCTATCGCCCCGATCCGACTTGCGATGGAGACGGCTGTGAGCGAAGGAAACAAAGAAGCGATACGTAGGGACAACGACGATGTGGTCGCCGCGTCCGAACCTAGCGTTCAGGATGGGCTCGATACCTCGAACGCCTGCTGGGCCACAAGACCACAGGGCGAGGTCCTCAAGGAGATTCCTGACATTGCGTCCTAAAAACCGACTTATTGTCGAGATCAGAGGCACCGGAGGATACGTTGTGAACGGACCCAGAGACCCTCAAGGTTGCCCGCTCCGACCTATGCGAGACTGACGGCGCATTAGGAAACGCCATGTCGCTCATGCAAGGCCAATACTTACCGGCTCCGTCGCTAAACGCACGCTCATATGCAGTTGGAGTATAACTGTCTGCCGCGTACCCACGTTGGTCCGCTACCCCGGTATTGAACGCAATATGTGATCGTGAGGCTGCAGGGGCAAAATGGGCCAGCCCCCGACGTCATGAGACCCATCATTTCGGCTGCTACCATCACTTTTGGTGTTGGCTTTCCAAATGGTGAGGCTGCCGACTGAAAACGCCGGCCTTGGGTCAGGCCCAACTCGCAAGAGGAGCTGAATCATGAACATCACGGCACCGGTCCGTCACACTAATTACAGCTTAACCCGGGCGACGATCTGAACGACCTTCGCATGTCTGAGGTCGTGCGGCCGTTGTATGACCGCGCGCGAGAATTCATTCGCGAGACCGTGGAACCGATTTCGGATGAACTTGAGAAGCTTCCTGAGAACGTAGCCGACCGCTGGATCTTCATTCCAGCTTATCTCGAACTGCTGGAGAAGGCGAAGGCAATCCTCCACTTTTTGCTGGGCGTCCGCAAGAGACAGGAACCAGTGGGCGTTGAGGCATTCGGCCCGGAAGCGGCCATTGAAGGCCTCGATGAACGCGTTGTCGGTTGGTTTGCCGGGCCGCGAGAAGTCCATCGTGACGCCGCGCTGGTAAGCCCACGGATCAAGATCGCGCGACACGAACTCGCTGCCTTGATCGCCCCGGACTCGTTGCGGGGAAGCCCACTTACCGCGGGGCGCTACGCCCCCTCATCCGCCGAATCGCGGAGTTCTAAGGCTTTGCCCATTAATCTCTCCCGCAGCCTGTACCGCCATGGAAAACTGCGTATGGTGAGAGTCTAGGCATACGCGACGACAACTCACTGCCGATCGGCGCCTATCGTGACCGGGCTGCGCGGCTCAGGACCAGCAGTCTAACCGCCCTGACAAACACTCCCTTGAACTGGAATCGGCTTCTCGTGGCGATCAAGGCGAGCTCTCAACTCCTCACTGGTCAACCAAATAAGCCAATCGTCGTCAGTAATTCCTTCGTCCACGAGCCGCAATATCGAGCCTCCCGGCTCATGATGCAGATATCCGTATTGCGCAACGACGCCCTTGTCTATCAGCCAGCGCGCCACAAGCGCACATACGAAATCCGGATCCCATTTGGCATAGGCTAGCCCGAACGCTATTCCTGCCATGATCTCGGGCATGCCCTTTCCTCTGTAGTCTTCTCGTACCCACAAATCGCCGTGGTAGGCTAGCTTGCCGGACATCTTTCTTGCACTTGGCGCAGCGCACGTACAATTGTCCTCGGGATGCGCATGCTTCGTCGGCTCCGCGTAGAACGCCATTAGGGATTGAAGATGTTCCGCAAGGTTACTGCACGAAAGATCGTAGAGCCGAACGGCCTGCAGCGCCGCAACGTCGTTGTTCCTATCGACGCCTACCATCCAGAATCCTTCGCCTGGTTTAATCTGCGATCTATCCGGCCGGAAATTTGGATATGTCGGCCCCTTAGTCGGGGTGGCGCATGTAATGGCGACGTAGTCTTGAAAGTCAAATCCGATCGAAAGCGTGATGCCCTTTCGCGCGGCGCCTTCATCATACACTTGAAGAAAGCGTGAGACGCGCAGTGGATCAACCAAGTGTTTCATTCTGCATCTTGTCTTCGCGACGAACTACGTAATAGGCGGAGAGCTGCGTTAGCAGCTCACAGCATGCTCGCGCTCATGTCGAGCCCACGCCGGATGAGCGGCCAACGAGATCGGAACTGGATCCGTCCAATGTTTCTGCCAAGGAAAGCTCGAATATATCGAGGCCCTGGTTTAGGGTCTCAAGGTCGATTGTGAGCGCAGGAAGAAACTTTATAACCTGGTTGCTTGGGCCGCATCGTTCGATCATCAGTCCCTTCTGAAATGCCTTGCGAGCCGTCGCTTCGGCTATTTCGGCCGCTTTGCAATCAAAACCCAGCGCCATGCCGCGCCCTCGAACGCTAAAATGATGTCCACGTTTGGACGCGATAACATCAAGACGGCGGCGCATAGCCTCTCCCATGTGCCGGACCCCTGCTGCAAAGGTGCGACTGCGCCAATAGATGTTTATCGCCGCGGTCGCAGACACAAGCGCAAGATTGTTTCCTCGAAAAGTGCCTGTGTGTTCTCCTGGCCGCCAGGAATCGTGCTCCTCTTTGATCAGCAACATTGACAGTGGCACCCCGTAGCCGCTGAGCGACTTCGACATCACGACGATGTCCGGTGAGAGGCCCGCGAACTCGAAGCTGAAGAATTCTCCGGTGCGACCGCATCCCATCTGGATATCGTCAACTATGAAAAGGGCACCCACACTTTTCGCTATGGCCTGAATCGACTGTAGCCATTCCTTGCGGGCGACGTTAATTCCGCCCTCCCCCTGCACGGTTTCGACGAGAATCGCGGCCGGAGCGTCGATGCCACCGCTATCGTCCGACAACAGGGCGCCTAAATACTCAGCCGTATCAACAGCTGGCCCGAGAAAGCCGTCATAGGGCACGAACGTTGCACCAGACAAAGGGATGCCGCAGGCCGCACGATAACTACGACGAGCGGTGACGGCGCTCGCCCCCAAACTCATGCCGTGAAACCCGTTCGTAAACGAAATGATGTTCTGACGTCCTGTCACTTTGCGCGAGAGCTTCAAGGCAGCTTCAATGGCGTTAGCACCTGTCGGCCCCGTAAACTGGAAACGATATCGCAGACCTCGTTCTCGAAGTATGACCGCGTTAAACGTCTCCATGAATTCGAGCTTTGCGGGAGTGGCCAAATCAAGCCCGTGGACTACGGCGTCCGATGCAAGGTATTCGGTGATGGCCGCCCTGATCTGGTGATTGTTATGGCCATAGTTCAGCGCGCCTGCACCAGAGAGAAAATCAATGATCTTTCGGCCATCATCAGTGAGCATGATGGATCCGCGCGCCCGACTGAACACTGCCGGAAACGAAATCGGGTATGAGCGGACATTAGATTCCAGACTCTGCAAAGCGGTTTCGCTGCGTGGCTCATCAGTTACTCGAGCTAGGGCATTCTCTACAAGCAAGCGGTTCAAGAACAAGCACGCCTTCCACTGGTTGCGCTGGTTATCGCTAAAGTGAGTCGCCCTCACGCCCGCCGGCAGCACTCATGCTGCACGAAGCGGGTTGAGAACGGCTCCGCTCACCTAACTCAGACCTGGCCTGAACGGACCTACCAAAAATGGTAGTTTCGAGGTGGCACCGAGCCGGTAAGACTCACACGGATCACGGGTGCGCAGCTGATTTCACGAGAACTGCCATGGCGTTAGCCGCGGCCGACAAAATCGTGAATCCCGGCCTCTAGAAGGGGCCACGGGACGATCCGAATAGATTTTTGGGACTGCCGTCGTGTCAGGCGCCGCCTGGCCGACAGCAAGCGGTCTCGCTATCCGCACAAGGCAGGCCAGCACGGCCGACAGCGGCTGCTCACACGCACCGCCAGTTTTGTGGGCCTTTATCAGTTCGCAATTGACCGCAGGTAATCACGAATTTCGGTTCGCTAAGATCGAGCCGTCCTCTTCGATCACCGCACTCGTACGGCTTTGCCGCTCAGCAAAGCAGATGGTGGCTTAAGATCTGACCTCGATCAGATTGCGCCCTGTTCTGTAGACGGCTCCCCGGGATGGGCTGGTCCAGCGCAGATCCCTGGGGCTCTGTATTGCTGCGACGACCCTGAACGGGTTTCAGAGGAGGAGGCGATCTGAGTACATCAGCTCAAGCGGCTAAGTTGCAGCTGATCGAGCCATTGATGCACGACGAGCCATGCTATCGATGCAGTCGCCGAGCCGCTTGATGTAATCCGTTCGCTCCCGCAACGGACGTCGCATGATAAACGAGGGGTGTTCCAACCGCACCAGCCGCGGCCCCGACTTCTCTCCTGCGGCTGATCTCGTGTTCTTCACTCGTATCAGTGCATCACCCACAATGGAACTCAACCCAATCACAACGTCGGAATCTCCAAGGCTCCAAAGCTCATGACGCTCGAGCTCGTCGACGAGTTCGGCACATGAGGGGTAGCGCTCGCGGCCCTGTTTGTCGAACAGCGCACGGGGGATGACGTTGTCAAAGGAAATCGACACCGTCTTCGGCAAGCCGGCCGCCTCGATGGCACCACGCAGAAAATTGCCGGATCGAGAACTTGGTGAGAAAGCCGGGAACGGCTTATCAGTTGCTGGATCGAACTTCCTGCACGGGCCCAGAAACAGAACCGAAGTTTTTCTTCTCATCGTCGTCGCTGCTCCCGCATGATCGCCGCCAGATTCTGCTTCACCGTGGCCACGGATACCTCGCCGAACTGAAGACCGGTCGAGAAATTGAACTCGTCCCGGTCAGGCGAGAACGACTCATCATCGAGACTGTCCGCGTATTTCAGCATGGCTTCCGGCGAATACCCAGCCATAATCAATCGCTGCCAGTCTGGCGTGCCCGGATAAGGCCGGTACTCAAAAACGCTGCAACGAAAACGGCCAGGTAATCCCTCGGTCAGATCCCAAAGACGTCTGATCAGGTCCAAGGTCGCCTGGTGTTCACCGCGCGCCTCAGTAGGCAGCCCAAGTATGAAGTATCCCTTAACGTGGATCCCCCTGCGGCAAAGCCGGACCACGGCTTGGACGACCTGGGCCACGCTGATCTTCTTGTCAACATGCGAAAGCAGGCGATCGCTCCCTGTTTCGATGCCGAGCGCCACTTCCCGGCAGCCAGCCTTGGACATCAACGCCAGTAGGTCATCTGCCGCCGAGGCCAACACGTTGATCCGCCCCGTTGCATCCCAGCTCATGTCGAGAGATTCGTCTAGGAACGCGTTTAAGGTCGTTCGCATCAATCGCGTGTTCGCCAGGAAGAGGTCGTCCACGAACCTGATCCTTTGCACGCCGTATGAGGATCTGAGCTGCCGGATTTCGGCCGTGAGGCCCTCTGGTCGGCGCATCCGGACCGTCACATCTGGGTTGCTGCTGATCGCCGCGCCGCAAAACGAGCAGTCGAAGGGGCATCCCCGCGAGGCCACCATTGCCGATTCCAGGACACTGCCGTCCATGTAAGGATCCTGCTGCAGGAATCTGCGGTCCAACAGCGGCATTGCATCCAGGTCTGGCGCGAGAAGAAGGGGGTCCTTTGCCCGAACAACAGGCATGATCGCCCGGCCAGCCTCGCGCCAATACACCGCCGGCAGTTCGCGCCTGGTCTCAAGGTCGGCCAGCAATCGAGGCACGCGGGTCTCTGCCTCGCCAAGTACCAAGGCGTCTATCCGTGGAATCCGCACGTCCTCTAGAATGGCGCGCGGCATGGCTTTGGCTTGGTGGCCGCCCAGCATTACCGAGATACCGGGATCTAGGAGCTGCAACAGGCTGACGCTGTGGACGTAGGTCGGCGCAAGCAAATTCAATCCGACCCATCGCGGTCTAGCCTCATTGATGAGCGCCGCAATTTTGGACAAACCAAGGCCAAGGGCCTCGGCATCCAAGACATCAACCGCTAATCCCGCCTGCTCTGCGCAGGTTGCGATGTAGCCCAACCCAAGGGTCGGAAGCGTGAAGTCATTCCTGCGCGGTGAGAGATCGTAATTCTTCAATGGCGAGTTGACCAACAGGAGGTCGGCGTCAGCGGTGACCTTCCAATCAGTTTTCATGTTGAGCGAAACTTCGCCAACTCAGAGCTGATCTCAGCCGAAAGTTGGTCCGCGATGGTGCTCTTGTCTACCGAAGCGTCGACGGTACTTACGCGATGCCCGCGCTGTTCGAGCAGCGCCGAACCCGCGTCATACAGTGCGATCTCCCGATTGATGTCGAGCCGATCCTTGAACCAGTCGGACCTGCCGGGCCGGCTTCGTCGCCGCTCCGCCAGTTCGCCGGCTTCGAGCCGCAGAACGATCGTGAGGGATGCGGCCAGCAGAGGACGATTGATCGAGTAGAGATATTCGATCGGCACTCCGGCAAAACGCTGATAGACCAAGGTCGACAGGACGTAGCGATCACAAAGCAGCGGTCGAGGAGCGACTTCTCGCAGCTCCGCTCTTGCAGCCGCGGCGGCCAGCGCAAGCGTGAGCGGGCGATCAGGATCAGCGGCCAGATCTCTGATGACGCGCCCCCAACGGCCACTGTCATTATTGCTGGCCACCTCGATAAGGGTAGCCGCTCCCGTGAGCCGTTCCGCAGTCGCTCGCAATAGCGTCGTTTTACCGACGCCGCTCGGCCCTTCCAACGCGATTATCGGCAACCATTGTTTCTCGCGCTCGGAGCCGCTATCCGTCATCGTGCTCAACTCAGTCCATCCCGGCGCATATCTGGACGATCGTCAGCATCTCGGCTGTTGGGCAAATCTCGCCACGTCATAGCTCAACACCCGTCGTTCACCCGTTGCCAACGATCGCGCCTTGCCTACCCGGCCAGGCTCGACAGCGATCGAACTATCCGGACGATTGCGCAGCGATGGCATAGCCAAGGCGAATCCTAGCCATCATCGCTCCAAGCAATTGCGGAACGTACTAGGGATTTCCCTAGCTTCTCGCCGCTTGCGACCAACCTTGACCAAGCGCTATCAACAACAGGACGGACTCGCGCCGAGTAGGTCCGGTCAACGCCATTGCCCAAGTGAATAAGATGCCGATCCTTCGTCCTGCGCCCGCAGATATTCCCGCCGAGCTTCGCGTAGTGGTTGACTACCGCAAATCCGGCCTCAGCCTTAATCACGTGGTGGGATGTCCACTTGATTGCGGATACTGCGTGCGACATCTGTTCCACAACTTTGGTATGAAGCAGCCTCGTCTGGTGATGGACGACGTGGAGGCCGTGGACCGATTGGTCGGGCACTGGGCGTTTCGCCCAGGCACAACTCCGCTGCAGATATTCAATCGCGCGACCGATCCGTTTCTGCCGGGGGTTAAGGAGCACCTGTTCGCAACCCTTGAAGAACTGGATCGAAGGCGCCTTACCAATCCTACCCTGGTGATCACCAGGTGGAAGATTGAGCCAGACGATGTCGCACGCCTGGACAAGCTGAAGTCCCTTCGCCTGACTGTGTTGGTCACCTGGTCGGGCATCGAGGACGATCGGATCGAGCCGGTCGCCAGTTCCATTGCCGAGAATTCGATGCAGGTCCTCAAGGCGGCCGCCGTGCGGACCAAGTCGATCCTCTACTGGCGCCCGGTCATTGCCGGCCTCAACGACACGGCGCACCATCTGGAGCGAGCGCGGGAACTATCGTTTTTAACCGATGCAACGGTATTTACCGGCCTTTTTCATCGTCAGGAGATCAGAGACTATTTCCGCGATGTGGGCGTTGGCGACCTCTATCCGTCCATCGCACGCCGCAAGATCCTGCCCGCCGAGACCGAACAACGCATCATTGCTGCTCTCGCGGGGCGCCCGCTGTTCCGAAAGACCTCGTGCGGCGTCGCCTATGCGCATCGGACGACGGACTACAACGGACATTTTGGAATTCGTGAAATCTGCGATATTTGTCCTGTCGAACAGGTCGAACGATGTGCATCGTCCCACCGGAAGCCTGACCTGACCGCAATTAGCAAGCTGGCAGAGCTGGCCGAGCTCGATGTCACGTCTATCGACGTGAACGACCGGCGAATCGAGGTTGAGGGAAGTACCGAGCAACAGCGCTATTTCATGCAGCACTCATTGAACTTTCAGGTTCACGATCAGGGAAGCCCGCATTTCTATGGACGTCACGGCCGGGCGGAGGTCGGATGGGATTAGATCGCTTCTGCGTCGTCGACGTCGAAGGCAACGGCGGCTCGCCGCCGGAAATCGTCGAACTGGCGATGATTGAGCTAAAGGGGCTGGTTCTGACCGACCAACGACGCCATTGGCTCATTCAGCCCAGCCGACCCATAACACCGTCAGCGAACCGGATCCACGGCATTACCGACGCCGACCTGGCCGGCGCACCGGCCATCGAAGACATCGCCGAAGACATCATGGATTGGCTGTCAGACGTACCGATCGTGGGTCATAATGTCCGGATCGAATTCGACATCTTGACGCGATCTTTGGATGGATGGCGACCACCCGCGGCGATCGACACATTGAAGCTGGCAAAAAAACTACGCCCCGGTTTGGCTTCATACGGCCTTGAGAATTTCGGACGCGAACTAGGCCTTGCCGAGAAGGCAGCCGAACTCACCGGACGCAGTCATCATTCCGCGCTATATGATGCGACATTGACTGGCCTGATCTTCATCCATCTTCTTTCTCCGCTTTCGAGCGAACAGCGCGCAGCAGCAATCCAGGATGCCGATATCCTTAATCCGAGCCAGGGGTCTCTGCTGTGACCAGACCAATCGTAAAAGTCGCCATTACGGGCACCCATTCGACGGGCAAATCGACTTTTCTCGACGAGTTGGCGGGGCGGCTGCATGATCTGGATCTCAAAGTGACCCGGATCGGCGATATCCCGAGCGCAGCCGCTCGCGCCGGCTTTCCGATATTGAGGAACCACACGTTCGAGAGCACGCTGTGGCTGATCGCCGAATGCATGCGACAGGAGGCCGCCGCCTCGCTCAAGCACGACATCATCCTCGTCGATCGACCTGTCTCTGACGCACTTGGTTACCTGCGTGCTGCCTTGCAGCTCTCTCGGCGCGAGCTGCCCGCTCGCCGTCTCAATGCGCTTTTAGCCATCATCGAGGCGCACACGCCGGATTACGATGTCCTGATCGCAACGCAGCTCGACCAGAACATCCCGCTGGGCCCCGGCAGAGACACCGACGATGAGCTCCGCCGGTCGGCCGCAGAGCATATCGAACTTCTGACTTCGAAGATCGCGCCGTCCGCACCGAGACTCACTTTAGCGAACCGAAGCGACATACTCGAAGAGACCATCGCCCGAGTGTCAGGGCTTGTGCGGGGCGCAAGTCTTCGATGAAGTTGGGACGGATCGGACTCGGATGCATGGCTCTTAGCGGCATCTATGGAGCCGTGCCCCGCGAGCGCGCCATCGCCTTGATCCATCGTGCTGTCGATCTCGGGGTCACCCATTTCGACACCGCGGAACTTTACGGACCATATGCGAATGAGGAATTGCTCGCAGAAGCGCTCGGCTCCAGTAAGAAGGACGTCGTGATCGCCACAAAATTCGGCTATCGGCTCGATAGCGGCAAGATAGTCGGGCTCGACAGTGCACCTGCCAAAATTCGTCCAGCGGTGGAGGGCTCATTGCGGCGGCTGCGCCGCGATCATATCGACATTCTGTATCAGCACCGGCAAGATCCTTTGGTACCGGTCGAAGACGTCATCGGAGCGATGTCCGACTTGGTCCATGAGGGTAAGGTCCGGGCTCTAGGCCTATGCGCCGTCGACCATCAAACCCTCCGAAGAGCTCAGACGGTCGCTCCGATCGAATTCGTCCAGAATGAATACTCCCTCATCAACCGTACCCCTGAAGACGACCTGCTCCCCCACCTAAATGCGAGCGCCGTACGGTTCGTCTGCTATTCGCCCCTTGGCCGCGGCATCTTGACCGGCAACGCGTATCCCTTTTCCGGTCCGTCCGATTACCGGCGCAACGACGCTCGCTTCGAGGAGGGCAACCTCCTCGTTTTTCGAGAGCGTCTGCGAGCACTTTGGGAGATTGCGCAAGCACATGCGGCAGCTCCCGCCGCTGTGGCACTTGCATGGTTGCTTTCCAGGAGAGAGAACGTCCATGTCATTCCGGGACCGAAAACAGTTGAACAGCTTGAGGATTGCCTTTCGGCCGCTCGCCTTTCGCTGACCCGCTCTGAGATCGCACAATTGGGCGACCTGACCTCAAAGTCTCATTAAGCTCGCGCACTCACATTTGCTGCGATGCAGCTGATGGATTCAGTGAGATCTCGAAAAGCCTGCCGCCGACGATCATACGTTTTCGCCAGTCGCGGGCGGTCCTAGCACGAGCTCGGTGATACGCTGTTAGAAGAGAGGCTATGGCTATTGTCCCGAGCAGGCTCCATGTTGATGCACGCGGCAATCGATGTGTCGATCATTTGCACAGCGGCATCATGGGGGCAGCTGCCAAAGCCTTCATAATTGCCGCCCACACACCTGCTCGTCGCCAGCGAACGAAGCGATTGTAGCAATGGTATGCGGGCCAAAGGCCTCCGGAAGATCGCGCCATGGTGCCCCCGACAAGATGCCGTTCAGTACCCAGCGGTCATTCACCCGCGGTACGCCGCGCGGCTTGTTCGGCAACATTGGCCTTATGGCAGCCCACTCCCCGTCGGTGAGTTCGTGGCGCATGATTCGAGCCCCCAGTTTGGGAGTTTGAATCACAGTTCGGAGCGCAGGTTCAATGCGACCTTGCCGCCTAGGGATTTGGACGCTATCCGCCTGGCAGCAGACCTATTATGCTCACATTGAGTTTTGTCGAGTTTGACCCATCTCGGGAGTGGAAGTGCACGGCAACTGGTCCCAGGTGCGCACGCCGCCCGCAAAGGTGAAGGCCTAGTCGGACTTTGTTCAAAGATTCTTTTGAGAGCGGGCGCGCTACGAAGCTGGATGTCCCGCGAGGTGCGACCACGACCCACCGGCGGCCGAACCCGGCGCTGGGCCTTCGCTGCGTCGGAGATGCAATGCCGAGCATCAACCACTTTTCTCGTTATCGATGTCGACGGATGCTCGATGGTGATCCGCGTCAGTGTTGTCTCGATAGAGTCGCTCCGTGAGAAGCCACCTTTCGAGCCGATCGACAAGCGGCCCTCGGAAGTGAACAGAGGCAACGAACACGGGGAGCACCCACTCATGTTCAATCTCATTCGCGGGGTTCGCTTCCGCTGCCGCTCTCGCCTCCGCTCTTGTCGCCTCTTCAATCGCCACGACACCTTGGATGACTCTTGGAGCGATTGTGACCATGTCTGCCGCCGGGTCCCGCAGAACTGTTACCGCTGCAGTTGCAGCAGCGATCGCAGCAACTACCGCGGCGTCTTTCACTACATCGAGTTTCACATCGTCCTCCAGCGCAGCTGGTCGATGTCTCGTGAGCCATGCATGGATTTTGACCAGCCATGGAGCCTGAAATCCAACGCGGAGTCCGAGACCAATAGGTATTTCAAATCCACGATCAAAATAAGCGTGCTGGGTGATGGCTATTGCGAAGGCGAAAAGAACCGCAAGCGTCCCTTGAGAGAAGTCGCCCGGTGGCACCGACGCGCCCATCGCAAGTTTGGCGGCGGGCTGCGCGAGCAGTATTCCACCTAGGCCCGCCAAGAACTTGATCACGCTCCAAACCGCCACCAACCCTATCTGCCGAACATAGATTGGTGCGGTTGCTGACCCTGATAGTCCGCTTAGCACATATGTTAGCAACTGGGGCGCGACGCCGAGATAAACAATAGTGCCCACCAACAAAAGTTCGTCCTGGACGTTTGTCAACATTCCATGAATGGCTTGCAGCGTCTCTACGAAGGACGGGCCCAAAACCTCCGTAACTCTTTGACCTTTCTTTTCCGCAACAACGTACAGGGCGAAAAAGATCAAAAAGAAAAGAGAGAAGATATACCAGATAGCATAAATCTCGTGAGGGTAATTCCTTCTCATTCCGGAATTGGTTACGAAGAGCATCGCAAGTATCACCGAGAGGAGTCCGTAATCCATGGTCATTACTCCGGAACAGCTCGCTTAGATTGTAGATCGACACGCTAGGCTAACCAACGGCCGATATCGTGTGCTTGCTTACGTCTCGGTGGAGCAACGCAACGTGCGCAGCTTCCACCGAAACGACAGGAGTTTGCAGCTCACTAGTGCCGTTGGCGGCCGTCCCGCTGATCAAAGCACAGATGGAATTCGCAGCCGCACCAAGCCTGTCCATTTCACGCTTTTCGAGCAGCGGCTTCCAAAGACCTTCCCTTCCCGTTTACATTGCTGCGCTCCACTGCCGGCGAGACAAGGCGCTGGAAACGCCCCGAACGACAGGTGCTGATCGTCATTCATATGGTACACGCTTTGTGAACCAGAGGAGATCTCCGGGATATGATGCCGAAGGGCCTCGCAAGCATAGTGGAACAGTGGTCAGGTCGGCGCGGCCCTCGCATTTCCATTTGACCCGAGGTATGCCGGCATCGCTAGATCGATCCGCCAGCTTCTGTGGGCGTACATTGCGTCGACAGCGTCTCGTGGCACGGAAACCACAATGGCTCGCCGCGGCCGGATATCCTATCGATATCGTCGTTCACAAAGCGCCGCCTCGAAACCAACCACTGCGATCTTTCAGAATTAGGAAGTTCTACACCGTCAGATCGAAAATATAGTCGCCGAGTTGGACCTCCCTGCTGTCGCGACTCCAGAAGCCTTATCTGTCCCCAGCGTTCACGGCTGGGTCCTGTCCGACAGCGCGCAACCAAATGAGGACCGCGGCATGGATCCCAGCGCATCTTTTTTGGCAAGGATCTAGTCGCCCGCAATGATCGCCCTTTCCAGTCGGTCATCAGATCCCTCTCATGGACAAGGCACCCGGCCAAAAGCAGAAAATGGCCGGACCCGTTGATTGCCTAACGCGACGGGGATACGGGGCAAGCTATCGGTTCATACTTGGCGCCGACCGGAGACGAGCCATCGGGTTTTGAACCGCATGCCCTAATGCCCTTCGCCAGCACGGCGTTCTTCTTCAGCTCGGCTTGCATGTCTTCGGAGAAATAGGGCTGCTCACATTCGAGCTGTTCAGCCGTCATGCCTGGTGCCCCGACACACGCTGTTTCGAGCTGCTCGGCCTTCAGGCCCGTCACGCCTTTGAAGCTGACGCGCGAAATTGTCGCGTAGTTGAAACTCGCCTCCGTGAGCGTGGCCCCCGAGAAATCGGCCCCCTGGATATTTGCCGCTGTGAAGTCCGCACCGGTAAGATTGGCGTCGATGAAGTGCGTGACGAAGTGCCGGCGCTCCTCCCCATTGGAGATCCCTCTGCACCGGGCTGGCCTCGAATCACCCTTGGCAGGCTCGTGTAAGCGATTGCCGATCTCCGTGCACCAACCAGGATTCTGGTAGTCGCCCGCTTCTATCCCCATGAACTGGGTGCCCTGCATCTCGGCCTTCACAAAGTTGGCACGGTGCATTTTTGAGGCCGACATACGGGTGTGACCGAGGCCCTTCACCACGCCCCATTCGTCCTGTAGATCCAGGCCGACATAGCAACCATGTTCCAAATCGAAGTGCTTTCCGGTGGGATCGTCCTGGATCCTTCGTTCTCCAATGCTCCGCATCGCGAGTTGCAGGGATCCATCCAGTTTGAACCCTGCTTCGAAGGGCTTTCGACCGGCACATAGCTTGTCTGACATGGTCCTTACGTAGGAAGACAGGGCATCAAATACGGCGCGGTGGTAAGATCGGTCGCTTCGCGCGATGAACGACAGCACGTTGATCGCTTCGGCGCGAGCCGGCTCCGACCCAGCCGTTGCATCGGTCGCCAGCAGCGGTTTGATATTTGCTGAGAACAGCTCTGCCTTTTTTTGATTGAACGCGTCTTCGGTTCCTCTGATTCCCTGCAGGCTCGTAATGACCGTGCCAAACACGGCGAGACCACCTAGCGTCTGCAGAATAGTTGAGCGGATCTTCGATCGCATGTCGATGATCTTGCCTAGATCGTCCGGCGGGATCGGGACGAGCCTTCCGTCGGGATCGACCGTGCGGTCGATGGGAACCGCATAAATCGGAACGAGAATAATGAGCGTAATCGAGGCGACCACGTAGAACGCAATCGAGATAAGTAGGATATTCGCGGGGATGTAGAGGCCCCATAGCGTCAGCCCTGCGTCCATTCTTCACCCATACCAGCGCGGAACTTGTTTCATCCGCATCAATCAGCGAAAAGCCGTCCGAGAATGTCGGCAAGGCGCCCCCCTTGCTTTGCGACTGCCTGTAAATGACAGGGCCTGACCTGTCAGATATCTGCTGCGCCGTTAAGCAGGCAGATCCCCAAACGCAAGCGCTTGATTCACTGAGCTGATGCGACGACCTCGTCATGATGATCGTCAGGGGGCGGCGAGATCACTGGTGCATCCACCGGCGTCAAGTTTTTGAAATTGCGTTGGACCTTCGCCAGAAAATTGCTCCACCCGTCTGGCTTAGACCGCAATACTCGCGGACAATTCTTCTTCGACCAATCGTAGTGCTGGTAGACTCCACTCGGCACGTGAATGCCTAACCGGTAAGCCAGCCATGAGGTCAACAAAGCAGCTCTATCGTAGCAGGCATCCACATCGCGCATGTCTGAGTTCATGCAGATCTCTATTCCAATGCTGGTCGCGTTGCCCTGCCTCGTGGCCGTGTGCCAGGCTACTTCGTTCGTCGGCAGGCTCTGGTACACAAACTTGTCGTCGACAGTGAAATGCCATGACACTTGTCTTTGTTGCGCGTCCGGGCCCTTCATGTAGCGCGCATGAGCCGCAGCGTTTGCGCCCGCAGACACGTTATCGGTATTGTGAATAGTGATGGAGGTCGCCGTCATCCGCGTCCCGGGACGATTGCTGTTGCCGACCGGCACGTAATCCTGGACTATATTCAGCTTCAGTTGGGCCGCGTCGAGGTTCATGGTCTCTCCTGTGAATGATGCGATGCTGAAATTACTCGTGGATACGGGCGTATCCACAAATAGCTGCCAGATATCTTCGGGAGCTGTGTCTGCACACCAGAAACTGCAGGACGCGAAGCCGTTGCTCGCAATCAGACCAAAGAATTTGTTAGTGGCCGACAGACAGGTGGCGACGTCCGGAAAACGGACGTCCTCGGTCATTGTGATGTTTCCAGTCGGCTTATAGCGCGAGAGGAAATCATTAGCCGGAATGAGAGCTTTATAGTCGCGTATCGACTTGGCGAGCCGCGTCACGGCCCTGGCCGTCGTGTAGTAGACTTGAGGGCATACGTCTTCGATATGGTCTAGGAATGGAGCAAACGGCATGTCCCGGTGCAGCGATGGTTGATCGTGACTGGAGAACGCGATGCCGCGCGCCGCGGCTTCGAGTCCCTTGCTGAGAGGATCGAGATAGGCGACCGCTTCTCTTTCCGCGCCCCGGAATCGCGGATTTTCCGGCGTCCGCTCGGCGTCGACCACAATACCGGCCAGCGCCGCGTCATCGGCCCACGATAGGACGTTCGAAGCTTCTTCGGCCGCAGCCCTTTTGTCCGCGCAAAACGGAACGTGCCAACCCCAGAGTTCTACGCCCGCGGCGGACAGCTCTGTACCGAGCGCGGCGATCTCCGGATGTTGAAGATTAGCGTCCCGGTTGGGACCTCGTCCGGCCCGTATCCAGATGCCTTTCAGATGGGCTCGGCTGCACTTGGCCGCGAACTCCGCGGGATCGGTCCTCGCGAGAACCTTTGTCAGATCGGTAACGAAGAGGTTTCGACCTTCGGTACGTTTCATAGCACGGCTCACTCTCGGCCATCCGATATCGCGGACAGCTTGCGTCATCTGCGCCGCAGAAGACACTAGGGTCTCACCTAGGTGCCACGGTCGTTTGCAGGCGCACTAGCGGCTGACGCCCAGACAATCGGCCCCTTTCGGACGAAACGAGCGGAGGGGCTGGAGGACAGGATGTAACCTAACTCCTAGGTCGCTAGCCTGGAGCAATCCGCAACGTCGTGACAGCCGCTGCCTCATTGCCTTCAAACGCTTGCGGGCTCAGCACGACATCTCAAGCTCTGGCCGCTTCAGCTTCCGCCCTAACGGCGATCTTTCGCAAGCATCGCGTAAACTTGCGATCGCCGCGCAGTTCTTGACGTCCGTTACGGCGGCAGCCGGCGATACGGACTCGTCTGGCAGCTCTAGGATGCTCAGAATTTCTTCTTCCGGAAGGCCTGAACGACTGCTCTTCGACCTCGAAATGGTCGCTCCCTTGGGCCAGAACACGCGTCCGCCAGCATCTTTCTCGGGAAATTCTCCTCGCCGGTGTCACGAAACAGCATCACTGCAGCAAGGGTCTCGCGTATCATTGGAAACCAACCGAGTCCGGACATCGCTGCGCTCTCGAACCAACGCTGCCCGCGTTCTGGCGTCGTAGGCGATGGCGATAGGAAATAGGTCCGCCATCATCCACGATCCATATTTCGACCTCCTGAAAAGAAGGCGAAGCCCATGGAAGCCTCACGAATCATGCGAGGGAGATTTTTGGAAAGCTCGGTTCTAATTGGGCAAAAGCACAGCTGGTCACTGCCGTGCGTGGTGATAGGATCCTCATGACATGTCCCTGAATTTTTCATCCAGCGGCAATCAGAGTCTCGGGGGTTTTGCGAATGCAGCGGAAACCAAGCAGTTTCGGATCGCGAATGGTGCGGTTGTCGCGCGCCATGGAAAACTGCCCCCTCGGCGTCATGAGGAATTGCCCCCTCCTCGGATAGCTGAGGAGAGAGCGAATGAACGAGGAACGAATCACTAGAGGCTCGCCGTGGAGTGATCCACGGGGGCAGGTGATGAAGACGCCGGATGACGTGGCGGAGATGTTGCGCCTAAGGGCGTGCGGATGGGGGCTGAAGCGGATTGGGCGCCAGCTGGGCTGCAGCCATCACACGGTGAAGGACTACGTGGCGGCGGGCGGGGTGAAGCCGTTCAAGTCGCCTGAGCGGCCGAAGCTGCTCGACGGCCTTGAGGGTTGGCTGCACGAGAGGTTCATTCGCCATCGCGGCAATGCTGACGTGGTTCGCCAGGATCTGTTGGCCGAGAAAGGCGTGGAGGTAAGCCGGCGAACGCTGCAACGCGCCGTGCAGCCCTATCGCCAGGCGCTGAAGGCGGAGGCGCTGGCGACGACGAGGTTCGAGACGCCTCCTGGCCGACAGCTGCAGATCGACTTCGGGGAGCGTCTGGTCGAGATCGGCAGGGTGAAGGTCAAAGCATTCGTGTTCGTGGCAACGCTCGGGCATTCGCGACGGCTGCATGTGCGTGCGTTCCGGGCGGAGAAGCAAGAGCACTGGTTCGCCGGGCTCGAGAGCGCATTTACGACCTTCGGCGGCGTGCCGGAGGAAGTGCTGATGGACAATCCACGCGCGCTCGTCGTGCGTCACGACGCGGTGAGCCGGTCGGTTCAGTTCAACGACAAACTCATCGCGTTTGCGAAGCATTGGGGCTTCCGTCCACGCGCCTGCGCGCCATATCGGGCACGCACGAAGGGCAAGACGGAGAATGGCGTCGGCTACGTGAAGAAGAACGCGATCGCGGGGCATTCCTTCGTAAGTTGGGAGGCATTCGAGGCGCATCTCGCCAAGTGGGAGCGTGAGGTGGCGAACGTGCGTATCCACGGCACGACCGGCGAGGCGCCGATGGTTCGCTTCGTACGCGACGAGGCACACCGGTTGAAACCGCTCGGCGGGCAGCCCTCGTTCGGATCATTGCGCGAACTAACCCGGGTCGTCGGCAACGATTGCGCCATCGAGATCGACACGAACAGTTACTCAGTGCCGTGGCGCCTAATTGGCGAGCGCGTGGCGGTAACGGTCGCGGCCGGCGAGGTGCGGATCCGCCATGGATTGCACCAGGTGGCGGTCCACAAGCAATCGGAGGGGCGCCGGCTGCGGATCGCCGATCCCGCCCATCTCGATGGTGTTGCCGGGCGCAATGGCGCGGTCCGCCGGCCGGAGATTGCGGCGGCGGTGCCGGGGTCGTCTCCACCGCCTTCGTTGTTGCGTCCTCTTGCCGAATATGAAGCCGTGATCGGGGGAAGCTTCTGATGACGCGCGCAAAGAAGGCAACCGAAGTACCGACTGATCCCCTTGATGCCATGCTGGCGCGATTGCAGCTCTCCGGCATCCGCGATCAGCTCGATAGCCTGCTCGACGAGGCAGCGCGCGCGAACCTGTCGGCACGTGAGACGCTGATCCTGCTGTGCGAGCGCGAGATCGCACGCAAGGATCATCGCCGCATCGACATGGCGCTGAAGCTTGCACACTTCCCGGCCGTGAAGGAGCTTGCTGGCTTCGACTTCGAGGCGCAGCCGTCGATCGATCCGAAGCAGATCCGCGACCTGGCCGCGTCACGTTGGATCGCCAACGGAGAGAACGTGCTGCTGCTCGGCCCGCCGGGCGTCGGTAAGACGCACTTGTCGATCGCGCTCGGGCGAGAGGCAATCCTGGCCGGGTATACGGTGCAGTTCACCACGGCGACGACGCTGGTCGCTGGCCTTGCCAAGGCGCATGGCGATCGGCGCCTGGACGAGAAACTACTCGCGCTGTCGAAGCCAAAGCTACTGATCGTCGACGAGCTCGGCTATCTGCCGCTGGAACCCGACGCGGCCCATCTGTTCTTCCAACTGGTCAGCCGGCGCTACGAAACTGGTGCCATGCTGATCACGTCGAACCGCAGCGTTGCCGAATGGGGCACCGTGTTCGCCGATCCGGTGGTCGCCACCGCGATCCTCGACCGGCTCCTGCACCACAGCTACGTGTTGACTATCCGCGGCGACAGCTACCGGCTCCGCGCCAAACGGAAGAGCGGCCTCATCAAGCCGCCGCCCGCCGGTGACGGCCCTCCGGTCGGCTCCGCCTCCCTCCGTCCCGTCACCGACGGAAGCAACCTTCAACCAAGATCATAACCCGATGGTGGGGGCAGTTCTTCATGACGCAAAGGGGGCAGTTCCGGATGGCGTTTGACAGCGGTTCATATCGGTCTTCTTTGACCCGAACCAGAGGTCAGCGATGCCAGGGAGAATCACGGCAGAGCGTCGACAGTTGCCGACCGGACCGAATCCAATCGACCTAAGACACTGAAACTGCTCGCGCTTCTGGGTTGACCGGGGGAACATTTCATTGACTTGCCGGTTTAACGGCCTATCTAGAGGTTTGGATCCGGAATGCTTGGTCGGCGCAAGGGCTCGGTAGACATCGGGGCCATTCGCTTCAACCGACCGCGGCTGGGTGCGCATAGTTGAACGTTTATTTTAACGCGTGCTGGTCAAAGCTTTGTGGGTCGCTTGATGGTTAGGTTAATCTCTTCCGCGGGAAGCGAGAAGATGGCGAAAAGCGTGAAGGCCCTTATCAACCCGACCATGCTTGCATGGGCGCGGAGACAAGCCGGGTTCAGCCCGGACGAGGCCGCACGCCGGTTGCACATCGACGATGAACGGTTGACCGCGTTCGAGGAGGGCGGCGAAGCTCCGACTTTCGCGAAGCTTCTGGACATTGCGGACCTCTACAAGCGCCCGGTCAGCCTGTTTTACCTCAAGACCCCGCCGAAGGGCTGGCAGCCCATTCAGGACTTCCGCCGGCTGCCCGGCGTTGACGAGGGGTTCTCTCCCCAGCTCACGTACGTCATCCGTCTGGCACGGGAACGCCGTGAGATTGCATTGACCGTGCGCAATGAGTTGGGCCAGCCGGTGCAGCCGTTTGACCTCACGGCCACGCTGAAGACGGATGTTGAGCAATTTGGCCAACAAATCCGCGCATATCTTGGCATCACCGAAGCCAAGCAACAGCGGTTTGGCCGCAAGGCCTTCGATAACTGGCGCATGGCAGTGGAAGCCAAGGGCGTCCTTGTCTTCGTCGTGCCGCGGCTGAAGATCAAAGAAATGCGAGGCACGGCGCTTGCCGAGCAAACCATGCCGGTAATTCTGATCAACGGCAAGGATCGCGGTAACGGCCGCGTGTTTACGCTGCTGCATGAGTTCTGCCACCTCGCTCTCCGGCAAAGCGGGGTCAGCAATATGGGCGGCGATCGTAATGACGCCCCTCATCCCGACGTCGAGAAGTTCTGCAACGCCGTCGCGGCCGCGGCATTGATGCCGAGCGACTGGTTGCTTCGCGAGACCCTTCTTGTCCAGAAGGGGACTCAGAAGAGCTGGCGCGATGATGAGCTGGAGGCGCTGGCGCTGCGGTTCGGCGTTAGTCAAGAAGTAGTGCTCCGTCGCCTGCTGACCCTCGGCCGTACCACGCAAGCCTTTTATGACAGCAAGCGCGTCGACTTCCAAAAACGCTATGCCCAGCTCGATGAGCAAAAAGAACCATCCGAGGGCGGCCCCAAGTATCATTACGTGGTGCTCAGCCAGCTCGGCCGTACGTTCACTCAGCTTATTTTCCAGGGCTATCACGATCGCTATTTCACGCTGCGCGACGTCGCAGGTCTTTTGAACATGAAGGTTACGACTGTTCCTGTGATGGAAAAGGCGGCCTTTGGGATGGCGGGCTAAGCCGGCATGGCCCAAAAGACCTATTGCATCGATACGAGCGCGCTGATCGCCGCCTGGTACGAGCGCTACAAGCCGAACCGTTTCCCGAAACTGTGGGACCAACTCGACCAGCTCGTCACGGATGGCAGGTTGGTTTCTTCGACACTGGTCCTGCGGGAATGCAATAAGCAGCGCTCAGAGGAGCTGCACGAGTGGCTCAAACCACGCGAGGCCATATTTATTGTGCCGGATGAAGCGGTACAGCGGCAAGTTGACCACATCGTCAACACCTACACGGCGCTGGTCTCGGCCGGCAAGGAGAAGTTTCAGGCCGACCCCTTCGTGATCGCCCTTGCCAAGGTCAGTGGCTACACGGTCATCACCGAGGAGACCGGTATCGGCAGCCTTGGCAAAATTCCCGGCGTCTGCAATGCAATGAAGGTCGAGTGCATCAACCTCATGCAGCTCATCGACGAAGAGGATTGGGTACTGGGCTAACTTCCACGCAGACAACATCATCAGCGCTTTAGCGGCAGGAGACTTCCGTGCTCAATTTTGATCCGTCCTCGCTCGCTTCGGAGACTAGGCAGTCCGTCGTCGTGCCGCTGCCCGCCTGCATGACGGGGCAAGCACGGCCGCACTCAATAAGCGCCACCCTAGCGTGGTTTACCCCTGTGCAGGCCGGAAGGCAGTCGTACCGATCAGTACGACTGTCGCTGATCGCGTCAGACGATATCGATCAGTTCCGGGTGTTGCCAGCGAAGTCACAGCCTGATGTCAATCAGCCAATAGAGGGACAGTGGTTTCCAGGAGATGGGATGGTGAAAAAGCGCCAGCCCTGACGGATACTTCGGCAGTGGAGTTTATTGTTCAGCGCGAGCCCGATCGCGGACCCAAGATCGACGAACTGGCGCCATTTGGCCTCGCAGTCACAGTCACCATGCCCGGCATGGTCGAAGTCTACAGCCAAGCACAGGCAAGGATTACTCAACCTGCACGCATTCGCGCCGGAGCGCGTTGAACATGCGAACAGACGCTCGATGAGGCGGCAAACTCCAATATCGGTTTAAAACCTGAAGCTTAGGAAACCATATAGAACGCTCATTTAGCTCAGGTAGCCCGATGCACGCGGAGGGCTTGACGAATGCCAAGCGGCACGTGCCCTCTCTATGGCGGGATGGCAGGCCCCGAGAAGGCATCTACGGGGGGCGCCGTTTGGCCCAAGGCCGAGCGCGCGGCGGAGGCGTGCAAGGCGGCGTGACCGGCGAGCGTGGAAAGCCTGCACGGCCCGCATGCTCGCGTTCCAAGGGCCTGCACAGCCGTCCCCTTCACTGGGCGGTACCTTCAACGTCGCTATCTTGGGGTGAAGTTATCCAGGCCGCGACACCCATGAGACCGAGGACGCTCGATATCATTCGGCGGCCGAAGACAACGCAGATCAATAGCCAAGAGCGATAAATGGAGGCGCAAGCGAACAGCGAGGGTATCCGTTTAAGCGCAGCCGTTCTGATCGCGCTACGACCAACCAAGATTCAGCCCATGCTCCGCGATCATGTGGCGGCGGGGCGAGCAGTGGAGGAAGCGGCTCCAGTTAGCCATGAGCCGGCTTTCCGCTATGCCCGCCCGACGCCAAACTCGGCTTCGATAGTCTCCTTGGCGAGTTCAAAATGCATGCTGTCGACGGAGCGCCCACTGAATCCGGCGCCCCAGTACCAGCCATGACGATTGAAGAACGGCGCCAGTTGAAGACAACCCTGGTGGCAGTGATTGTCCCCCTGGCCGACGACGCCGCGACCGAAATAAAGGTCGATCGCCGTGCCCCAACTATGGTTCGAGAACGAATTCGGGTTGTGCCGCTTCGAGCGCACGCACAGCAATCCGGCGGAATTCACCGCCGCGACGACATCTGGAATCTGTTGCTCTGCTTCTTCGAACACGGTCTTCAACGAATTCACGGCGTAGTTGAGACCGCTTACCTTGAAGGGGCCGACATCGACGCTAGAAAGAATCTTTGCCTTGAACGAACCTGTGACCGGACTGCATTCCGAAGTTTTGGCTCCTGGCGCGCCCAGTAGGCGGATCATCGTCCTTTCGTCAGCCGATGTCAGCCCTTGATTGAACGTGTTCCGAGGCGGTATCGGGACTTTGGTATCCGGACTCGGTGACGCGCCGGCGAACATCCTGGTGGCGATTGAAGCACTTCTAATCCTCGTAGCGGCCCTGCCCATGCCGATCCCTCCCTGCTCAGGTCTCGATATTCGACAACATCGAGGCCGCCTCGCCCACTCGGAGAGTCCCTAGGATCGACGCGTGAGACGAGAGCTCGTGGCAGCGCGGCTCTTTTCGACTCAACCGTATTGAAGGGCAACTTCGACAGTCGGCTGGACGCTCGCCTATCTAGATCGGTTGCCGGAAAATTTCGGCCGGCCATACTTATCGGGAAGGCGTTCAAATTCGGTGAGAAGTGAGTGGGAGTGCGATCAGCATGCCCCTCATCCCGACGTCGAGAAGTTCTGCAATGCCGTCGCGGCCGCGGCATTGATGCCGAGCGACTGGTTGCTTCGCGAGACCCTTCTTGTCCAGAAAGGGACCCAAAAGAGCTGGCGCGATGATGAGCTGGAGGCGCTGGCGCTGCGGTTCGGCGTTAGTCAAGAAGTAGTGCTCCGTCGCCTGCTGACCCTCGGCTGTACCACGCAAGCCTTTTATGGCAGCAAGCGCGTCGACTTCCAAAAACGCTATGCCCAGCTCGATGAGCAAAAGAACCGTCCGAGGGCGGCCCCAAGTATCATTACGTGGTGCTCAGCCAGCTCGGCCGTACGTTCACTCAGCTTATTTTCCAGGGCTATCACGATCGCTATTTCACGCTGCGCGACGTCGCAGGTCTTTTGAACATGAAGGTTACGACTGTTCCTGTGATGGAAAAGGCGGCCTTTGGCATGGCGGGCTAAGCCGGCAAGGGTTGCATCGATACGAGCGCGCTGATCGCCGCCTGGTACGAGCGCTACAAGCCGAACCGTTTCCCGAAACTGTGGGATCAACTTGACCAGCTCGTCACCGATGGCAGGCTGGTTCTTCGACGCTGGTCCTACGGGAATGCAACAAGCAGCGCTCGGAGGAGCTGCACATGTGGCTCAAGCCGCGCGATGCCATGTTTATTGCACCGTATGACGCGGTACAGCAGCAAGTTGACCACATCGTCAACACCTACACCGCGCTGGTCTCGGCCGGCAACAGAAGTTTCAGGCCGATCCCTTTGTGATCGCCCTTGCCAAGGTCAGCGAGCGCGTCGCGGAAGCTTCTCGACTATCTGGAGCCCTCCCGTGAACGCGAAGGCCCCAGCCGGAACCTCGGTCGCGAAGGCGTCGAGGCCGAACTCGAAAACCTCCTCAGAGTCTGACTCATAAATCACCCAACCTTAGCTGCAGCCGCGAGTCTGCGGGTCAGGAGCCTGATGTGTGCAATCAGCAGCCAGGCAGCTTCGGTTGCCACCGTCGCCTCGAAGTCCTTGGCGAGGCGGCGGCATCTGCCGAACCAAGCGAATGTGCGTTCAACCACCCACCGCCTCGGCAGAAGCTGGAAGCCTTTGACGCTTGAGACCGCTCGACGATCTCGACAGTCCATGGACCGCAGTCTGAGAGCGCGTCGAGGAGTTGATTTCCGCGGTAGATCCGGTCGGCAAAGACGTGGCGCAGCCGGGGGAAGTTCATCCGCACGTTCTTCAGCAGCGGTACGGCGCCATGGCAGTCCTGAACGTTGGCCGGATGAACATGAACCCCAAGGAGGAGGCCATTGGTATCCGTCACGATATGCCGCTTGCGGCCGTAGATGCGCTTGCCTGCATCGTAGCCGCGCGGTCCGCCAGCTTGCGTGGTTGGCGCACTTTGACTGTCGATCACGGCTGCCGTCGGCTTCGGTGTCCGTCCAAGCTTTTTTCGCGCCCGTCGGACAAGCACGCTGACAATCCTCTGCCACCGGCCTGTATCCCGCCATCTATAAAAATAGCCCTGCACCGTCGAATAGGGCGGGAACTCCTGCGGCAACGCCCGCCACTGGCAGCCGGTCGAAACGATATAGAGGATCGCTTCGATCACACGACGCAGCTCCGTCTTACGCGGCCGGCCGCGCCGGTTCGCTCGCGGCAACAGGCGTCTGATCACCGCCCACTCCGCATCGGTCATATCGCTTGCATAACGCAGATCGTCCCGCCGATATTGCTCCCGAGTGATCTTGGTCCAGGGCATCGTGCTCTCCCTCGAATCTTTGCAAATCCGATGGAATCACACCCCACTGAGATCACTCACCCATTTTTCAGTCAGGCTCTCAGGACGGAGCACGAAGACAGTCTACGCGTCAGCGCGCACACCTGATCGCCAGCGACGTCGAAGCCACCGATGAATTGAATCCGCTCGATGACCTCAGCCTTTTTGCGCATAATAGCATCGATTAGGTCTTGCCACACAGATCGTCTTTGCCTGCCGGCTGTCACCACTCCCATCGATATCGTCGCCTCTCTCGCAGCCTCGGAAACCACCTACTCAGCGCGATGTTTTCGAATTCCGAAGGTCTATACTGTTAGCTCGAAGTACAGGTCTTCAATCTCGACGCCTGCTATCGTTCCTTCAGGGGCCTTATCTGTCCTAAGCGTTCGCGCTTGGGTCCTGTCAGATAGTGCGGCAACCAATGAGGCCAGCGGCATGGCTCCCCAGCGCATCTTCTTGGCAACAACCTCGTCGACCGGGATGATCGCCGTTTTCAACGCGGTCATCAGGTCGAGCCCTTTTTCCTTCATGGTCGCGTTGTAGCTGCCGTGATGACCGACCTTGTAGAAGATCGTGTGCTCGAGCAATCCCGGTCCGGTTCTCCGGTCCGCGCCGGCGCCCCACTCCAGCGCCTCCCACGAAAGCCAGTTCCCGACCTGAGCATCCGCGGCGAAGAGCAGTACGTCGCCGCCCTCGAGTTCGATGGCCAGAACGAGACTGGTATTATTCGTCGCTGATTGGAGCATCAGGGCGAACTCGTCCGTATTGCCAAGCCAATCGGCGTCGATCCGCCGCCAATCGGCTCCTGTCCAATAGGCCTTTCGGAAGAACTGATGTGCCTGCGAGGTGGAAAGCGGAATCCGGGAGGATGGTGGAAAGGGGACGACGTCGCCGTCCCCGGAGAGAGCGCTGATGACACCGAGTGGCAGCACGCCACTGCCGTCGAGCGCCAGCTCATAGGTTTCTGGATTCTTCTTTGAAGGGTTAAAGTGCTTGATGGCCTTTTCATCGTGAGGGGGCCCAAGGACGAAGATCTGGAAGTTACATCCTTCAGGTACGATGGGCGGATCGGCCGGATGCAGATAGATGGGACCGCCGCCTCCCGACTTTGCCTTCGCAAGGCCGAATGCAGCCTTCGTCTTCTCTCCTGCCGCGCCGAACATCCCCGTCAAGGCGAGAACAGAATCCGCGCCAGTCTCGTTTCCTGCTGCTCTCAAGGCATCAACACTCGCGGATATCAATTCCAGTGACTGGCCGCGTTCCTTGCGCAGCTTTTTTGCGAGCTCATCGCGGGGATCTTCGGTCCAAGCAACCCAAACCTGACCGACGGCGAGTTCCTCGAACAGTTCCTCCGCCTGTTGGAAGCCGGAGACGTGGTCCCAATGCTCGTGAGTTACAGCGAGCACGTCCACAGATCCTTTTGTTACGTCCAGAATATCCCTCATCACGGCTTGCATTTTTTCTGCGCCCTTTTTCTGGGCAACCGCCACTCCGCAATCGATGAGCAGCTTGAACATCGGCCCGTTCTTGCGCGGAATGCGAACGAGGATGCAGTCCCCGAGACCGTGTCTGTAGATACGGATCAGAGCCCTCGGATCGTCTGTCTTTTCGGTGGTCGGCTTGCGTCGCGTCCCTCCGGATGGCTTCGTCTTCTTCGCAGCAGGTGGCTCCTTTGCCGCGCTGGCCTTCTTGCTCGCCCTGGTCTTGGTCGCCGGCGCGGACTTTCCATGACTTGATCGCTTGGCGCGCTTAGCGGCCTTCTTTGCGGTCCTCTTGGCCATTTCAAGTCCCCCAGCCACGGTGCAGGAGAGCAAACTGCTCGCGATCGTGATGAGGATCGCCTGGCGAAACATAGGCGATGCCCAGTTCCGCAGCGCGCTCTTTCGCAGCCGCTCTGGCTTGTTGCTGCGCCGCCGCTCCGGTCGACCCGCGCAGGCACTTCCTGATAAAGTAGACCGGCATATTGTCGTTGAGATCGACCATCACCGTACACCCGCCGCGGTAGCGCTCGGCGTCGGGATGGGCTCTGAAGGTCTGCGTGATCCCCATCACCAACCAACCGTGACTGGTGCCGTCAGGTGCCGTCTTTCGTGACGGCCGAACCGAATGGACCTCCACCGGGCGCATCTCGCCGACCATCTCACCGATCTTGACGTTCTCGGCTGCGTTCTCGAAGCCAAGCGAAGACAGCAGCGCCGCGCGCTTGGGATCGGATATCCATTTCCAGACCTTGAGACGGTTCCTCTCGGAGGTTTCGTATGCGTTACGACGGACCGAATTCAGATTCCAGTCGAGGTCCAGGGACTTGACGAGAGCCGCAAAATCACGCGCCATCTGATGATCGATCGCCGGCGGCCTCCTCCAGACCAGGCTATCCTCAGCGAGATGGGCAACATCCTTCGGATAGATGCCGCGATCCCGAAACGCGGAGATGAAGGCAACGCGGTAACCGCGGGTATCTTCACGCACCAGATCACGATCGCCGGTGATCAATGCTCGCAGGTATTCGCCAAAGGTCAGATCCGTCGGCGGACAATAGTCCAGTGCGCGGATGCAAATATTGAGAACCTGGTCGGCGATTGTTGACGCCTCTGCGGCCAGCCTCAATGCCAAATCGTGCGAGATCTCGCCTTGCGGCAATATGCCGGTACCATTGGTCGCCAGCCTGACAAGGTCCGCGCTGCGTCCCCGATAGATCGTCTCGAACGCTGCAAATACTGCGGAAACCAGCACTGATCCCAAGAGGTGCGGATCCCCGGTTGCCTTCTGCGTCTCGTAGTCGGTTCTGCTGGGCTTGACTGCTTGCCACTCGCCCTTCTCGTCAGTCCTGCCGATTGCGCTTCGCAGTGGCCCGTGCATCCCGCTGGCCTGTCCGAACTGCACGGCGAGTTGTCCCAACAGACTTTCCTGGCTGAGGTCGCCGCGCGCCCGCTTGATCTGTTGAAGGAGCGCTTCCGGGATCGTGAAGTGCTGGAACAGCGCCACGATATCCGCAAATGCCTCATGGAACGCGAGCATGTCCGGATTGGTCGCTTCCTGGTATCTCGGGTGCAGACCGTCGAGCAGCGCGTGGGTCGTCTCGTGCGCGATGATGTCATGCGAGACTGAGCAGAAGACCTGTGATCCCGGCAGGGATGTGCCGATATCGCCCTCTTCCGCGGTGAAATAACCGAACAGAAGCGCCATTCGGGCGCTGCTGTAGTAGGCGTTGTTCTCCCTCAACGCGTGCGGATAGACGCGTAGGCGCTGCACGAATTTGCGGTCGACGACATTCCCGTCCGGCCCTCGTACCATCCGCGGCGCCCAAAGCGCCCGGCGTCCGAGGGCGCGCTCGAACCGCGTAATGGTCCGCATCGCAACTGCATAAGCCATCTGTTGGTGGAACTGGGGGTTCGCCTCGGATGGGGCGTGCCCGTTCGTCCCGAGAAGATGGGGATGATTGAGATCGACCGGGGCGTAGCAACATTTGCTTGCCGGATCGACGTCCACCACTTCCAGATATTCGCCCGTCGGACCTTCGGTAAGCTCGGCTTCCCAAGGAACCGACACCGTCGCCTCATTGATGCCGAACATCTGAGGATCGGTCTGCAGGGTCGGGTCGTAGGCGAAGACGCGGAGCTTCCGGACGGGAGGCACCGGCAGCGGAGGTTCGAGCGCTTGCTCAAGGTTGAGGTGATCCATTGGCGTGATCGCGGCGGATTGCGCGCTCGCCGGCGCCTTTGCGCTCGTCGCCACCACGGGCGCCTTCATGAGTGCCTTCTTTAGCGTATGCGAAGCAAGTGGGCTCGCCAGGACCTCAGCGACCACGGCCTCGAGCGCGCCGCGTGCGGGCCGCCCGGTCAACTTGGAATCGAGCCCGGTCTTCTGCAGCACCTGGCACAATTCAAGGTCCAACATCGGCTGTTTTAGCGGTCCCGCGGCCGCCAGTCCGAACACAAGGTGGGCCATGGAAAAGCTGGCATCGTCTTCGGGCTGCTTCTCCAAGCCGCCGCGCGGTATCCAGGTAGACGCGTCCTTGGCGCGTAATCTTCCCGCCCCGAGATACTTCGCGCGGGCCTGGTCGTGAGCTGCGGATTCGAACAGCGCATTGCGGATCAATTCGACCCTTTGCCAGGGCTCTGCCACTCCATCGTAGAGTGGACGATTTGCCTGGATCCAAGTCGCTGCGGCAGCTGCGATCTGAGGCGTTGCCGCGGAGGTGCCGGCTCCATCGAAGTCGACGACAGCCGCTTCTCCGAACCTGGCCCAGGGCACATTAGGTGTGTAGGCGGCCAAGGCCCCCAGCATCTTGCTGTCCGGGCCGTAATCGCCGGCCATCAATGCGGGCGCGAGGTCGGCGTAGGGCGCCCCATCCGCCATGACACCGCAAGCGGCAACCACCCGGTTGAACCGTGCCGGATAGACGATGAGATGGGTCGGAAAGTTGCCATAGTTGTTGCCCGCGGCCGTCACCACGAAGACGCCAGCGTCATAGAGCGAATTCACAGCTTCTGCCCAGGCTTGCGACGGTACGCCTCCCATGCTCATCGTGACGACATGGACCAACGTCGACGGCGTCCTGCACAGGCCGTGGACATGATCGAACGCCTGCGCGATCGCGCTGTTGCGAAACAGAACGACGCGGTTCGCCACTCGAATGGGAACGATCTCAGCGTCTGGCGCGCAACCGAACGGTTTCACCCCCGAGCCACCTCCTCCCGCAAGAATACTAAGCGTGCCGGTGCCGTGGCTGAAATTGTTGAACAGACCCGATGAGCGGTCTCTTGCATCGTCTGGAAAGTCAGGGTCGACGAAATTTTTCTGGCCGTCGATGAACTTTGGGCAAGTCACGTGATCCGGATCGAAGCCGGTATCGAGATGAGCAATTCGGATCCTATGGCCTTTGCCTGGATCGGACTGTACCAATGCGGAAAACTGACCGTGATCATTATCCGCGAACCAATAATTGTCGGCCTCACGGGGGTAGTGCGGATCTTGGTCGTTCGGTGCCCCGGTGCGCAGCGCAAGCTTGTCCTCGACCAATGGCTCCTTGCCGATCGGCCACTGCTGCTCCAGATCCGGCTCGGCAAATCGGATTCCGCCGGGCGCAAGCGCCTGCCCTTGGGCGACCAACTCATGGCAGGCCTGCCAGGCGGCGGCTACGTCCAATTGGGGAGCATCCGCCTCGACCATGTGCCACTCGGCGGGCGCCGCGGCGCCCAGGCCGCCGCCTTTGCCGATACTTTGAAAAAGCGGCTTTGCCGACAGCTTAACCGCGGGCGCCTGTGCCAGACCGATCGATGCTGTCCTTAGTGAGCCCGCCGCCTTCACCAGAAACCGCATTTTACCGTGTGCATCGCTCATCATCGATTCCCGAGCTGTAGGGATCGGCCGAGGCCGGAGACCCCTCAAGAGTAAGCGCGAATTTCCCCGCACCTTTTGGTTTTGAGTGCTCTGATGCATGAGGTGTCCACTTAAATAGGTGGACACCTCATGATGAGCGACGATGGTCAGAAACTGCGCGTCAGGCTTGTTGGTCGGAACGGTCGCCGGCGCTTTGAGACGACATCGAAGGAGCGTCTTGTGGCGGCCTGCCTTGAGCCTGGCGTTTCGGTCTCGAGACTTGCACTCGAACATGGGGTCAACGCGAACCTGCTTCGGAAGTGGATCAAGAAGGACGCCGCGGCCAGGTCGGCGCCGTCGTCGTCACCCTCGGCGTTCATCCCGGTTCACCTTGAGGGGGCCGCCGAGCGGGGTTTGTCGCGGCAAGGCAGTGTGGCGGCGGTGGATTTGCCGGCGACTTGCGCTGAAGTGGGTGGGTCGGAATCCAAGGGGTCTCCAGCTTTTTGTTCTCCGGCCAAAGTGAGCGCGTCGCTGCCGAATGGCGTGAAGCTCGCGCTGGAATGCGGGGATGTGGATGCATTGACGGCGATCATTGGAGCCCTGGGCCATGTTCAGACTGAGCGGTGACCTGCAGGTCTATCTGCACCGTGAGCCGATCGACTTCCGAGCTGGCATCAACAGCCTTGCGGTTCTGGTTCAGGAGACGATGGCGCTCGATCCGTTTGTGCCGGCAGTTTTTGCGTTCTGCAATCGCCGTTGCGACCGGATGAAGTTGCTGTTCTTCGACCGGTCCGGCTTTGTGCTGGTCCTGAAGCGGCTGACCGAGGACAAGTTCCGATGGCCGCGCCGCCAGGAGGCGGTCGTCCGGCTTACGACCGAGCAGTTGCACTGGATCCTCGACGGCATCGATATCGATGCGATGGTCCGTCATCCGGTGCGGCAATATCAGGTTGCCGGCTGAGCTCTTGAGTTGAGCGGTTGACGCGTCGGAACGGTTCAGATTCAAGAATCCGATGAATCGAACCGGCAATCCGAGTGTCGAGGTGCTGTTGGCGCGCATTGCCGCGCTGGAGGCGGAGAATCGTCAGCTCACGGAGCGCGTCGTCAAGCTGGAGGAAGAACTGGCGCTGGCACGCCTGCATCGTTTTGCGCCGCGCAGCGAAAAGCACGTCGACCGTCTCTTCAATGAAGCCGAGCAGGCCGCCGATGAGGATGACGCCGGCAGCGAAACGAACGATACCGCCGAACTTCCGGACACGGGTCTGCCATCGGTCGAAAGCACGACGGGAAAGAAGCGCGGCCGCAGGCCGCTGCCGGCAAACCTGCCGCGCGAGCGCGTCGAGTATGACCTGCCCGACGATCAGAAGGCGTGTCCTTGCTGCCGTGGCCAGATGCATCGCATGGGCGAGGCTGTCACCGAGCAACTTCATATCGAGGTGAAGGCGAAGGTTTTACAGAATGTGCGCTTCAAATATGCCTGCCGCCATTGCGATCGCACCGGGATCAACGCCCCTGTCGTGACCGCGCCGATGCCGACGCAGCCGTTGCCGGGCAGCGTTGCCACGGCCTCGACGCTGGCGTTCGCGCTGGTTCACAAATATGTCGACGGCACGCCGCTCTACCGCTTGGCGCAGGCCTTCGAACGCGCAGGCGTTCCTGTCAGCCGCGGCGCTTTGGGCCACTGGGTGATCGGCTCGAGCGAGAAGCATCTGCATCGCATTTATGATGCCCTGAAGCTGCGGCTCAGATCGCAGCCTCTCATCCATGGCGACGAGACGACGGTTCAGGTCCTCAAGGAGAAGGACAAAGCGGCCACCAGCACATCGTACATGTGGGCGTATCGCAGCGGCAAGGATAGTCACGAGCCGATCGTTCTTCTGGATTATCAGCCGGGCCGCGGCCAAATCCACCCGCAGGTCTTCCTCGGCGATTACCGTGGCATCGTGATGAGTGACGGCTATAGCGCATGGCGCACGCTGGAAGGGGCCACCCACATTGGATGCATGGCCCACTCCCGGCGGCGTTTTGTCGACGCCCTCAAAGCGAGAAAGAAGGGCGGCGGGCCGCCCGAGCAGGCGCTGCGGTTCTTCGAGCAGCTCTACCGGGTTGAAAGGCAGGCGCGGGACGAGAAACCGGACAGAGACGAAACGCCGGATCAATGCATCCGTCGCTTCCGCCAGCAACACAGCATTCCTGTCCTGAACGCCCTCAAGGAATGGCTCGATCAAATCGCCCCGAAGGTCCTGCCGGACAGCAAGCTTGGCGACGCCGTATCTTACACCCGGAACCAATGGGACTATCTGACGCGTTACACCGAAGATGGCAGGATGCCGATCGACAACAATCTTCTGGAGCGCGACATCAGGGTTTTTGCCACTGGCCGAAAAAGCTGGCTGTTCAGCGACACCGTCGACGGAGCCAGGGCCAGCGCCGTCGTCTACAGCCTGATGCTGACCTGCCGCGCCTCACGTGTCGAGCCGTTAACATGGCTGCGCCATGTGCTCACCGAATTGCCTCAGCGCGCAGACAACGCCGATATCGCTGACCTGTTGCCCTTCAACTTCCCCAAAGCGGCCACTGCCTGAACGGCTCAGCATCGCCCCGATACGAAGGCCATCCGTCAAATCGCGGCCGACAACGTGCGCGGAAAATCGCGCTTACCCTCAAGAGAACGAAATCAGGAGATGAACGGACTGACTACTGGGCGCCTCCCTAGGTGACGATCGACGTCGTGTCACGTAACAGCGTGATCGGCCATTACATTGACTCGAGGGCAAGCTGGAGCGTGACAGCCCCGAATACACAGGAGGCTGTTCTAGGCCCATTCCCAGTGAGCAAGACCCTACGGGCCAGGCCGTTACCGCGGTTTCCGCGTCCGTTTGCACCAACCCTGCCCGCCGCCTCGAACCAGCTAAACCCCGATCAATCAAAAGCGGGGTAAATGGATGCGGCTCGTCCCGCCACCGAGGAACGTGCAGTAGGAACTTATACAAATCTGAACTCGCATACGCTTTTTTGGGGACAATTATCTCAATGACAGGGTTGTCATTCGAAATCCTTATCGACAACGCTCTTGCCGGAATAACTTCCGTGTCACAGCTCACCACTTTAGTGAACAACCGGGTCCTTAGTTTAATTAACGACTTCGAGGACACCCATTGGCGGTATCTCAAATTCCAGAGTTATCTGTGGGACAATATCGCTCAAACTGCCCTGTCCCAGCGAGAGCGCTCTGCACTTGTGGATCAGAGTCACAGCAGCCTGATCGCGGCCGCTCAGAACCTCAGATTGACTGACAAGGATGAGCAAGGTCAGGGCAGCGAAATAGCCGAAGTATTCTTGTATGGACTGATGCGCCATCGTTTTGGTGCTTTGCCGGTGGTTCCGAAGATATTCTACAAACAGAATGTTCAGGATAATGCCAAGGGAGCAGACAGCGTACACATCGTCCTGAACGGCGACGACTTTACACTTTGGTTTGGCGAAGCGAAATTTTACAACTCGATAGCTGACGCTCGGCTCGATGCAGTGGTGACTTCCGTCCTGAACTCACTATCGACCGATAAGCTGAAGAAAGAAAACGCAATCATCACCAGCGTCTCGGACCTGGATGGACTGCCGATCGCTGAGGCCCTTCGGAAAAAGATCAAGGCCGCCCTAAGCAATCGCGAGTCGATCGACAATCTGAAGGCAAAGATTCACATACCGATCCTTTTGCTGCACGAATGCGCCACGACCGCGGCGGCGAACGAGTTGTCGGAGAGGTACAAGGCGGAGTTGATCGCCTTTCATAAGGACCGGGCCGAGTCTTACTTTTCTAAACAGCTCGCAAAATCCAGCTTAGTTCACAAATACAATGATCTCAACTTCCACATCATACTCTTTCCGGTCCCAAGCAAGAGAAAGATCGTTGATGCGTTTATCCACGCCGTTGCCTTCTACAAGGGACAGAAGTGATGGAGATTTTTGAGACCTGTCAGGAGATCAATGGGCTGCTGTCTATCCACAATGAGCTGGCCGCCAGAAATCTGTTGATACAGCTGCTGGCAGACCTGAATCGGGCCAAGACCCCCTACCCGCAGTTGGTGAACCATATGATCCGGGCGACCGGCCTGTTTCCGTACCTGCAGCTTGAGGGCGCGTCGTGGGATCAGAAATACGTGCATCACGCGTTTGAGGTCAACGTCGGCCGCCAACTAGCAACCCTGCACCGAGAGCAGTCCTCTGTCCTTGCTAGGCTCCTGGACGGAAAGAGCATCGCGGTAAGCGCCCCAACGAGCTTCGGAAAAAGCTTTATCATTGACGCATTTGTAGCCGCGAAGCGCCCCGACACGGTTGTGATCATCGTCCCGACAATCGCACTGATGGACGAGACACGAAAGCGGCTGTTCAAGAAATTCTCCGAGCAGTACACGATCATAACCGCTCCAGATACACGGCTCGGATCCAAGAATATCTTCATCTTTCCGCAAGAGCGCGCCTTCGGATACCTGTCCTCATTGGAAAAGATCGACCTTCTCGTCGTAGATGAATTCTACAAGGCGAGCCAGGAGCATGACCCCGAGCGCGCCTCCACCCTCATAAAGGCGATTCTAAAGCTCTCCAAGCGGGCGAGCCAGCGGTACTACCTTGCGCCGAACATCAAGAAACTCAACGACAATGCGTTCACGCGCGACATGGAGTTTGTTGAACTCCTCAATTTCAATACGGTGTACTTGAATATCCAAGAACCTTACAAGGAATTTGGAAAAGACGCCGCCAAGAAAGGCGCGAAGCTGATTGAGCTGATTTCTCCGGGCGATCAAAAATCACTCGTTTACGCTGGCACTTACTCTGAGATCCAAAAAATTGCCGATCTTGTAATCAAGAACCTGCCACGCGTAGATCGGATATACACCTCAGCGTTCGCCAGGTGGCTGAGGGAAAACTATGCAAAGGATTGGCTCTTGGCCGATCTGGTTGAGCGGGCCGTCGGCGTTCACAATGGCAGCATGCACAGATGCCTCAGCCAGCTGCAGATCAAGCTTTTCGAGTATGAGGACGGATTTGACAGCATTGTCTCCACGTCCTCCATCATTGAGGGCGTCAACACTTCCGCTCAAAATGTGATCATATGGCGCAGTAAGGTTGGCAGCACCAACCTGAAGGATTTTACATACAAGAATATCATTGGCCGCGGCGGCCGCATGTTCAAGTACTTCGTCGGCAACATCTTCCTGTTGGATGCGCCGCCAAAATCCGAAGACGCTCAACTCGAAATCTCGTTTCCGGATAAGATGCTGGGGACTCTCGACGAGAATAGTGATGCAGACCAGTTGACGGACCTTCAAATTGAACGGATCGTCACGTACAGAACCCAGATGTCCGACATCATTGGCGCGGAACAATTTGCACGTCTCAAGAAGGAAAATGTTCTGCAGGACAGCGACGCAGACTTTCTACTGAGCTTGGCGAAGGATATGAGGGACGCTCCAGATGAGTGGAAGGGGTTCGGCTATCTCAACTCGCCAAATCCTGCCCAATGGGACTTCATGCTGTATAAAGTGCTCAAACTCAAACCCGGCGGTTGGGATACGACGTGGTCTAACGTGGTGAACGCCACCAAGGCGATTGCGCACAATTGGCGTGATGACCTGTCCCAGATTATTTCCTCGCTGAGGCAAAGCGGTATAAGCATAGAAGACTTCTTCAAACTGGAGCGGACTGTTACATTTAAGTTGTCTGCCCTCCTCGGCGACGCAAATGAGCTTCATAAGATCATTGTGAACCCATCTGTCGATATTTCGGGGTTCGTAGGGAAGATGAGCCGCGCGTTCCTCCCCAGTGCGGTCTACCATCTCGAGGAATACGGCCTACCGCGCATGATATCGAAGAAGATCCATGCGGCCGGTCTCATCAACTTTGAAGATCCTGAAATGGATCTCATCAGAACGCTTGAGCGGTTCAAGTCTTTAGGAAGTAACGCTGTGCTCGCGATCAAGTCTCTAGGACCTTTTGATCGATACGTTGTGCGGTTCTTCTTCGATGGGATCACTCTTGACGAGTCCCAGACGCCGGAAGACGCTTGACAAGATGTTACCCTCAAAGGCAAGGCGATTACACCAATCGAAACCAGTCGCTAGAGCGCGCGGTAATTTGGAGAAATCGACATCGGTCGGTCCCAGGGCTGGCGTTCGCCTGCGCCACCGTCGTCGAGGTTTGCTCCGCCAAATGCTTGCTTCGAGGAGAATAAGGTCTGCGGTACCCGCGCGGGCAGCCGCATGAGCTTATAGGGACCATCGCCCTCGGGGAGGGTCGGCGCGTAGGTCAAATTTTGCGGTCCCTTGCACCGCTGTACGCGAAGCAGTTGTGGTCTCCAGCTCGTGACTGGTTGCCCCGACAGATGCTTTCAGCGCGTATTAGGGAGCCTGGAAGCCAACCTCGCGGAGCTTGCCGAAGAGATCGCCGATGGAAATCTCCCCTCTGCCCGAATTCATATATTCGGAAGGTCTCGCAATGCCCAAGCTCGCCCCAGTCCTGTTCGAATGTTCGAATCGACCGTGCTCCTACCGTATTGCCGTGCCCACGTGTTCGCGCCGGAGCGCATTTGGCGCCGCGATAGCTTTACATCCGCAAGACGATGAAACTCGCGAGACGAGTCGAACTCGCAAGGAACACTCCGCCTGCCGACGAACGGACCTTAGCCAGGATTGGGCCACGCCTAGAAATGACCGAGAAGCTCTGATCGACCGGCGACAACAAAAAGGCCGCCTCTTCCGGCGGCCTTTTTCGGCTGGGTTCAATCACCCTCGCCTTCCTCAGGATAGATCATGGCTAGGCTCCAATTCTGCCTCTTTTTAGACAACCACAACGAGCGCATGTCAACTACTTTGAGCGCCTTTTGCCCGGCTTGCGCCGCTTTGGTGCGCCCTCCGGACTGGCGCCATGACGGCGAAGGACCCACAACGCATGCTCGAGGATGTCTCTTTCCTTTTCGTTAAGCTGACTGGTCGTGGCGTAGAATGTGGGGCCAGGACTCGGCGGTACCCCTCTTAATTCGGAGTCATCTTCGATTGCGGACGGAGATGCTGCGCTCGCGGGCGGCATACTAATTAGGCGCTCGATTGTTTCAGCGGCCATGACCGCCTGCTCTACCTTGCCGAAGAGCAGGCTTGCTCGACATAACGTATCGATGAAGTTGAGCTGTTGCCTGGTACTGTTCCGAAGATCGAGATTTTGCTCCAAGAAGGTGAGGTGCTCCCTCACTTCTTCCTTGCTGATCTCAACGCCTTTGGGATTCAAGTCCAAATACTCAGCCGCGTAATGCAGCGCATTGTTGGCGTTACGCAACCGCGATATCATCGTCGACGTATTGTGAAGCGCCGCAAACTGGCAGGCTTTCTTGCTATAGCCGTATGCTTGCACAAGAAGGCGTATTCGTTCAGCCCTCCCCTCTTCATCGAGTGGCTGCGAACGGCTCTTGGCCCACAGCGCGAAGCCGAGCATTCTTGGAATGACAGTATGTAACCAATGATCGCGGGGCACGTAGCGATCAGCCGCAAGCAGAGATTCTGCCTTTTGATACTTTGCGATCGCGGCATCCAGTTCATTGAGCTTCACCAAGGCCTGCGCGTAGCGGTAGTGTACAACGACGCTTTCAGGCGATATCTCCTGCGCCTCGCTGTATAATTTGATGGCTTCATCCAAGGTCTCCTTCTTGCCAATGGATAGCAGACAGAACGCGCGCTCCATTGTCACCAGAAAGGTCGCCACCTCTCGCTCACGATCAGAATCGAACGCTGAGGTCGGAATGAGGGCTCCAGCTGCAGAGAACGCTTCTGCCGCCTCGCGGAACATCTTCTCGGCTGCCGAACCCGCCCCTGAAGCTGCAGTGCTCATTGCGACAGCACGAGCCTCGTACGCCGCCCTGAACGCAGCCTGAAGCTTGGTAGACGACTTTCCGACACCTTTGAGTGCATTCTCGGGATCATCGACCGGAACGATGAGATACGCTCCTGGTCTGGCGTGGACGTCGATGGCTTGGGATTTTATTATTCCGGCGTATTGACTACAGCCGTCCGTAAACGTCTTGAGCACGTTGAGGTGAGGCCGCCAACTATCAATGAGTTGCTCCGGCTCGACTCGGCTCCTGTAGATCGAATACCGCAGCTTATGATCGATTTCCCCCCAAGCGTCTTCGAACACGGTCCTGATCTGGATTTCGATTGGAACCTGCACAACCTCGTCGTCTTGCTTCACGCTGCAGAATGCAACGAGATGGATCGATGAGTATCCTGTTTGGACCTGCAGAATATTGGCGTCCCTGATGGGAAAGCCGAAGGAATCAAACACACTTCTCAGGCGGCTCGTGATCGCCTCGGGGTCGCCAATGGTAGCGTTAGTGTAGATGAGCCCCTCTTTGAGGCTATCCTTTGTGAACGGCGACTTGGAAAAATGGGCGCCTTGATGCTTGATCAGGCTAAGGAATATCTTCAGGGCATCGATGACGTCCTCCCGAAACAATGTAACCACGCGAACACCTACGATGTCCGTGATGTCCTCGGGCCGATAGCCTCCTCTGCCCTCTTCTTTTCGTTTACGCTGTGTCTTCTCGAGTATTGCCTTTACGGGCTTAACGCGACTTCTAACCGCGTAGAAGACGTCTGCGCTCGATTGCAGTGCGCTGAGGATTTCTTGCAGGGCCTTCTGTGCCGGCGCGTGGATTCTGAATGCCCTTAATTCCAGATCTTGCTCGCTTTCGGACATCGCGCTCCTATCCTTCGCCGTGCTCGCGTAGTTCGGCCCAGGCAGCTGTTCCGCAACGGCGAGATAGCCGTCGGCGAGGACGCAACACCGAACTCTCCTTGTGGAGACACCGTTTCCACAACTGAAGGCAAGCTAGGGAAGAGCCTAGGATACGCGGCCGCAGTGAATGCTAGGCTGGGTATCAGCATTCAACAGGCGTCCCTCTGCATGCAGGCTGGAACCAAGCAACCAGGAAACACTCCTCCTTTTCGGCGTCTACGGATCTATGCGTTTGATCCGTCAGCTTCGTTGGATATACAGACCGCCGTGATCAACGAAGCGCGGGTGCAGCTCCCTTGGGAAGAGTTGGCCGATGGGCCCAGCGGAGAGTATATTGAAGTCATCGACGTGGATCCGGCCAGCGGCGGCTTCTACTCGGCAGTGAGGCTTGATGAGGTGGCACTGCTGGTTCAGGACGGGCTTGCTCCTTCGGAGGGGAACCCGAAATTCCATCAGCAGATGGCTTACGCCGTCGCAATGATGACGATCCGCAATTTCGAACGCGCTCTGGGACGGAAAGTGCTCTGGGCTCCTCGACCTTGGCGCTCGATCGGAAAAGGCAGCGAACGTTTTGTCGAGAAGCTTCGCATCTACCCTCACGCACTGCGCGAGGCAAATGCGTACTACAGCCCCTCAAAGGTCGCCCTACTGTTCGGCTATTTTCGAGCTTCCACCCGTGACGCCGGCCGCAACCTTCCTGGTGGCGTGGTCTTCACCTGCCTCTCCCACGACGTGCTCGCTCACGAAACTGCCCACGCAATCCTCGATGGGATGCATCGGCGCTTCATCGAAGCGAGCAACATCGATTCTCTGGCCTTCCATGAGGCTTTTGCCGACATCGTGGCGCTGTTTCAGCACTTCACGTTACCCGAATCCGTTCGGCATCAGATTTCGCACTTGCGCGGCGACCTCGGACAACGCTCGCTTCTTAGTGGCCTTGCGCGTCAGTTTGGAGAGGCGATCGGGCGACACCACGCGCTCCGGGATGCAATCGATGAGGTAGATCCGATCACCAATCTACCAGATCCTACGGCGCTCGATCGCATGACCGAGCCTCACGAACGCGGCGCTATTTTAGTCGCCGCAGTGTTCGACGCCTTCGTATCGATCTACAAGTCTCGGGTGGCTGACCTACTCAGACTGACAACGGGCAGCGGAAATCAATTTCCTTCTTCTGACCTGCATCCCGATTTGGTCGGCCGGCTGACGGTTGAAGCCACGAAGTCAGCGGGACATGTTCTGCGAATGTGTATCCGCGCGCTGGACTATCTTCCGCCTGTGGACGTGACCTTCGGCGACTACCTGCGAGCTATAATCACGGCTGACGCCGATCTGGTTGCCGACGACGTACGCGGATATCGGCTCGCCTTCATCGAGGCGTTTCGCCGCCGCGGCATCTACCCAAAGGACATAAGGTCTTTGTCGGTTGAGAATCTCATTTGGGAGGCTCCTGCGCAGCCCATCAGCATAGGATGGCTGACCAAGCAAGACTTTTCGTATCGCAGGAAGCGGCGCGACATATTCCGGACAGAGGAGGTCAGGAAACGAAACCTGGCGAAGTGGCTCGTTTCGAATGCGGAAATGTCGCATGAGGCGATCAGAGCTATGGGACTATGGCTCCGGTCGGATGCGAAGAATACAATCCGGCGCTCCAGAGAACTAAGAGGGCCGCGTTTCGAGATCCAGTCTGTCCGTGTCGCGAATCGAGTGGGTCCCGATGGCCAGCTCGAGCCACAGATTATCATCGAGATAACTCAGGAACGCAGAGGCTATCGCACCGCCGAGCTCCAACAACAGGTCGAACAACAGGGGCGCATTCCAGGTGTCAGAGCGGACTTCACCTTTCGCGGTGGTGCCACACTCATCGTGGATTTTCGAACACGCGAAGTCCGGTGCTGCATTGTCAAGGATATCAACAGCGATTCCCGCCTTGATGCGCAACGTGCGTTTCAATTTGGTGCACAGAGCGAGTCACTTGGTGCCACGTATTACGACGCCGCTGGTCGTCGTGAGCCGTTTGCGTTTCTCCACAGAATGCTGTGAGCACGATGCCTAATAGAAATGAGAAATTGACGGCTGGGAGCATTGCAATCCGGATGTATCGCGACATCCTTGGGGATTGTTTCCTGCTGCGGATTCCTCAATCGGAGGGTGCGTTCCATATCCTGATTGATTGCGGAATTCTGCAGGGAATGCCCAATGCCACCTCCCGGGCAAAGCGCATCATGAGCGACATCTGCAAGCAAACCGATAGAATCGACATTTTAATTGTCACTCACGAACATTGGGATCATTTATCTGGCTTCGCGGAGGCCGCCGAGGAGTTTATGTCGATTTCGGTCGGACAGCTGTGGCTTGCCTGGACGGAGGATCGTCGGGATGAACAGGCTCGGCGTCTTCGCGAGGGACGTGAGCAGGCTATGAGAGTGATCGATCGTAGCTTCAACGCTCTCACAGCGCTTCTCGCTCCTGAATTCGATCCAGACGCTGCAGAGGAGGAGGAGTCTGAGCCCTCCTCTGCTTCGATGCCACTGGATGGCCTCACGGGACTGATGGCATTTGTTGGAGCTGAACAACCAGGCGACATGCTGTCAGCGGCAGCACGTACAACGTCGATCCTGGATCAATTGCGCGCCAAGGCCGAGACCGTGAAGTTTCTTGCACCCGGCGGAGAAATTATTCGCCCGATGAATAGCGACGAGCTATCGGTCTATGTGCTCGGTCCGCCACGCGATGAAAAAATGCTGAAGCGGAGTCGTCCCAGTAAACGGAAGCCGGAAGTTTACGAGCTCGCTGGAGACGGTCCGGAGGTGGACATGTTCTTGGTGGCGGCCCTGTCGCCGGTCGCGGGCATCGACATGGCTCAATCAAAACTTGGCATGCCGTTCGCGACGCGCGAACTTATCGCCAATGATGCGACGGGTGTTCGCGCCGAGGGGATCCGTAATTCTCGAGCGAAACACAATGATCCGGACGGGGAATGGCGACGCATTGATACTGACTGGCTGGGCGCGGCCGAAACGCTAGCCTTAAGACTCGATTCGGACACCAACAACACCAGTCTAGCGTTGGCTTTCGAGCTTCGGAGTGGAAAGGTGCTGCTTTTCCCTGGTGATGCTCAAGTCGGCAGTTGGCTGTCGTGGGCAGATTACGTGTGGCCTGCAGAGGCCAAACACAGCGACCCAGGAAGCGTGACTGCCGAAAAGCTTCTCGCTCGAACAGTCGTTTACAAGGTCGGCCATCACGGCAGTCATAATGCCACGCTGCGCGAGCGTGGATTGGAGCTAATGAATCATCCCGGATTGGTCGCTTTTGTGCCGGTCGACGAACGCTTCGCGCGGGACGTAAAGAAGTGGAATATGCCCTTCCCTTCATTGAACAAGCGTCTCGAGCAAAAGACCGGCGGCCGCGTGATCCGCGGTGACAAGGATAAGGACTTTCTCATCGAAGAGGCTCGCCAACGAGCCGGGAAGGCTGGCGAGTTGTCGAGATCAGACTGGGAAACCTTCCTCGATGACATCTTCGATATCGAGGACAAGGAGGGAAAGGTGGCGATCGAATATCGTCTGCGCATCTAACCTCCCCGACGGCGAGGAGGCGGATCGGATATCTCAGGCACCATGCAGAACGCGGACGATTTCAACACGGCTCGGGGCCGCCTTGTAAAAGAGCCGTACGTTCCGCAGCAAAGCTCCGGTGCTGATTCCGAGCTCGGGACGATGGTGACCGGCCCTGGGGGTTCTCGGCGAACGTCTGAAGAGATGGCCGGTGCGTTCTACCAGGCCATCCGCCTGCACGAATTCGATACGAAAAAGCGCCAGCTTCATTTCGATCCATTTTGCACGGAGGGCGCCTGGATAGATCACCTCATACTTGTTGATTTCAGCGGTTCGTGTCCGTGGGCCTCGGCCTGTTCGCCAACTCGCTGGGCTGGAATGGATCGCGGGGCCATTGCCACTTCCTACGGAGAGGCGGCACGCATCGCCTCCAGCTTCGCTTTCCGATGGTGCTCGCGTTCTTCGACCAGCCGCAGCCCTTGACATTGGTTCCAGGCGGTCACGTAGCGATCGCTGCCGAGGACGTCTTCGATGAAATCTCATTGTGTTTGCCGAGCGCGTCGCTAGTGGCCGTGAGCAGCTCCTAGTTTAAGTTATGGATTCCATGGGTCTTACTGAAGCGCACTGCGGTACGGCTGAGGGAACGCGCCCGACGACTTGGCGCGTCCAAGTACGCCCGCTGCGCACGCGGTTCGAGCCGCAGGATCCGAGCTCAGAGGTCCGGCTTCGCGAGGACGTGTGCACCCGACCCGCTGTCCTTCCCGATTTCGGTAATATGCTGGATCAGGGCCGCCCCCGACTTACCTGGATCATGGCCTCGCCGCATCTGGCCACGTGCGAGTGAATCGCGAGCTTCGGCAAGGCCGATGTAGGCGACGTCGGGGTCCAGATTTGGTGCCTTTCCGAGACGCTTGGGAAAATCCGGGCAGATGCCAGGGATGAACAGGCGTTCCTCGGAAGCCTTGCGGATCCGACCCGACCGCCAGCTCCATCGCGAGAAGCTGATCCAGCCCGTTTCCGAGCGTCTGTTTCTTCCCGCCCCGAATAGCTCTGAACGCACGCGCGTCTTGCGGATTCGAATCACGATGAACAGTGACGCCGCATGAGGCCAAACCACGCCTGCGATGCAAAAGCCAGTCACTGCAGCTCAGGCGACTCAAATGCGGCCGGGATGTCCCGGCGACTGGGGGATTCCCTAGGTTGTTGAAGGGCGCTGTCTGGCCACAGATGATGGAAAAAAGACAGGGATTCGCAGCCTTCTGCAGTGATCCTGCTGTTTGGCACTCGCCAAGGCCGGGAGAACATCGTGCTCGATATGAAGATTCGTCTCGCCGGAAATGCGTTGGCAGTCCGGGTTCACCGAGGCCGGGGATCGGCCGTCCTCCTGATCCACGGGAATTCCTCCTGCAAGGAAATCTTCCTTCATCAGGAAGCTTATCTAGCGAGGCGCGGGCATACCGTCATCGTCCCTGACCTTCCCGGGCATGGCAATTCGTCGGACGCCCTCGCACCTAAGAGAACTTACAGCTTTCCCGGCTATGCCGCGGCTCTAAAAGGAGTGATGGACAACCTGGGTATTTCCAGCTTCCACGTGATCGGGTGGTCCCTGGGCGGCCACATCGGCATCGAGATGTGGTCTGGTATGAGCGCCGTCCGCTCGCTTCTGATTTCGGGAACCCCGCCCATCCACTTGAATCCGGCCGGCGTCGCAGACGGCTTTCTCTCCTCATCGGTGATGGACCTCGCGGGCAAGCGCGACTTTACGCCTGAAGACGTCTCGGCCTACGGTTCGGCCATGCTCGGCAAGCCTCTCAATCGAAGGAGCCGCTTTGCGGCAATGATCGAGCGAACGGACGGCAGAGCCCGCTACTGGATGGTTCGCAATGGTCTGGCCGGACAGGGGAAGGACGAGATCGCGTCCGTCGCCAAATGCGCCAAGCCGCTTGCGATTATCCAAGGGCGGCGCGACGTTTTTGTACGAATCGAACATGTCCGTAAACTTACCTATAGACACCTCTGGTTGCGCAGACCAATATTGATGAACGCTGGACACGCGGCGCATTGGGAAAGACCCGATGCGTTCAATAGATGGATGGGAAGGTTCTTGAAATATGTAGATTAATTATCGGGGAGCATGGGCGTTTAAGGGGATGCCGTATGGTCGCCAATGTAGATGATTTTATTGCTGCTAGTATTTCGATTGTTTCCGATACCGAACTGCTCGAGCTGTTTCTGCAAGCCGTCGAAGCGGAAGGCTACCAGAATGCCGTGTTCGCGAAAGCGCGAAACAACCGCCTGGAGTCGATCCCTTGGGAGCGGTTCCCGACGGGATATCTAGACACCTACAGGGAACGCCAATGGGATCGGATCGATCCCGTCGTGCAACAGATCCAGCACGCCAGGCGTCCGTTCAGCTGGGACGATCTTTGCGCGCGGACAAATTTGGACCGCAAGCAGAAGATTTTCTTGGAGGAATGCAAGGAACTCGGCGTCCATTCAGGCGTCACGATTCCGCTGCACGGACCTGGCGCGGATGTCGATCTGATCAGTCTGAGCTTGAGGGATGAGCGGAAGCCGAACCCCCATGCGCTCGGACGAATTTATGGCCTAGCCGTGCAGTATCGGCTCAAATTAGGAGAACTGCAGGCAAAACCCGAGCGGCGCGCTCCGCATCTCACAGGGCGGGAGATCGAGTGCTTGCGCTGGTGCAAGGAGGGAAAGACGAACTGGGAGATCGGCGAGATCATCGCGACCTCCGAAAAGACCGTCGAATTTCATTTGTCGAATGCGATCAGAAAATTGGGAGCCTGTAACCGGATTACGGCTGTAGTGATGGCAATTCAGACCGGAGTGATCGCGCTGTAGGCTCATGCAGCCAAGTCGGCGCGGTTAGCTTGCTCAAGCGCTACGACGTCGAGCGCGGCTGCCAACCGAGCCAACCCCTCTCGGAAAAGGGGAAGCTCGATATTCAAAGGCGCCAAGATTTTGACGACCTCGTCGCGAGGGCCGCATACCTCCAGCACAAGGTGCCGTTTGAACGCCTCTTGCGAAATGGCACGAGCAAGCTCAGGAGAAGAGCACTCGAACCCGACCATCATACCCAGTCCCTTCTTGTTTGTTATGGTGTGCGGATAGCGGACGCACACCTCCGTCAGCCACCGATCGAGCATTGTCGAGCGAACAGCTATTCCGGCGATGAAGTCGGAATCCGACCAAAGCTCGAGCGCAGCCCGCGCGGTGACGAATGCCAGATTGTTGCCGCGGAACGTGCCGTTGTGTTCGCCTGGACGCCAGGTATCGATCGAGGGATTGATCAGCAGCAGCGACATCGGTAAGCCACCACCGCTGATCGATTTTGCGAGGCATACCATGTCGGGCGCTATCCCAGCATCCTCGAAGCTGAAAAAGCGGCCGCTCCGTCCGCAGCCGGCCTGTATGTCGTCGACGATCAGCAGCGCCCCGATACGCCTGGCAACATCGCGAAGGTGACGAAGCCAATCTCTCGAGGCGACGTTCAAGCCCCCCTCTCCTTGGACTGTCTCCACGATAATGGCCGCAACAGGATCTATTCCACCCGACGGATCTTCGGCCATCGCCGCGAACCTTTCCAGATCCGATTGGCCTGCCCCGTGATAGCCGTCGAAGGGAAGCCGCACCACCCCGTCCAAACATCCCTGCAGACCCTCGCGCGCTCGGTTCGAACCGGTCGCCGACAGCGCTCCCAACGACATGCCGTGGAACGCGTTCGTGAAGGCTACGACGTTCGTCCGTCCGGTGTGCTTGCGCGCCAATTTGAGAGCGGCCTCCACCGCATTGGCGCCGGTTGGGCCGGTGAACTGCATGCGGTAGTTCATGCCACGGGGCGACAAGATGAGGTCGCGAAAAGCGCGGATGAAAGCCAGTTTGGCGCCGGTATGAAGATCGAGCGCACAGCCGATACCATCAGCTTGGAGATAATCCTGCAACGCCGCTTTGATCTTCGGATGGTTATGGCCGTAGTTCAACGACCCGCATCCTGCCAGAAAGTCGATAAATTCCGTTCCTTCCGCATCCCAGAGGCAGGCCCCCCTTGCCGTCGCGAAGAGGTTCGGGATCTGTCGACAGTAGTAACGAACTTCGGATTCCGAGTCCGCGAAATCAGCAAGATAATTCATTTTCCGGCCTTTCTGAGCGGCGCCTCGTCCTCTCGGCAGAGTTCGCCCGCTGGGAGGCCCGCGCCCTCAACATCGGCTTGCTCGGTTTCTTTCATCAAACTGCAACGCACGGCGCGGAGGTCATCTGCGATCTTCGACAGCCCTGTCCGGTCAGCTACGGAACTCAAATAGGTCACAGCATCGGCCATCCGCCGCGCAATCTTGGCCGGAGCGGTTTCGTCCTCTGGATTCTCCAAAGTCATGCAGCTCTCCGGAATGGTGTGGGTGGATGTTCCTTCAGGATAGAGCTAGGGATGCCGTATTTGCGGCAAAAATAGTTCGGCCGAATATGGGCGGTGGGAACGAAGAAGGCTCGTTCGATCTCGCCTTCGATAAGCGCTTGCTCGCCGAGCCACTCGATCCCCTCCCGGATGAAATGGGATAATAGATGTTGACGCGTCACGCCGACCATGCCCGCAAAACCGTTTGCTTGAAAAAATTCAGCGATCGCACTCAACAACTCGGGAAACACCGTCCTGCGCACCAGGGGTGTCAGTGTCCGATCAACACAAACCCTTGTCACCTCCCAGATCTCGGAGCTGTTCGGCAGGGCACTTGCTTTCACCAGAAATGGCCAGTGTCCCGCCAGCATGTAAGGTCGGTCGGTGCGAAGCAATCGCGCCATGCCGCGGACCCGCCGCTCCTCGTCTCTCCAGACCAGGTAGAGGGCGGAGGGCGTGTCGAATTCATCGAATTCCAGTTCGTCGAACGATGAATGATCCAAGCCGCGCTGTTTTACGAAGACTTCGTATCGAAGCCTTGCCTGTGAGGCCAAGGCGTCCTGATAGAGATGGGCGGTCGCAAGCGAAAATGCCTCGATCATCGGTCTGTCCATCCTTCCGGCTTGGGAAGGAAAGCAGGGGACGCCGATTCGACCTACTCGGAAGGTTCCTAGGTTTGTGCGACCATAGCTGTGTGGCCTTCGAAACCCACGACCACCGCCACCACTTCCTCGAGCAACCAAGCGAATCGCTGCGCTTGCCTTGATCGAACCGTGATTCATTTGCCTGAGCCGGGCGGCGACGCGCGGGTGCCTGACGACATTTTTGCCAACAACTTCCTGACCGGCTGCGTTGCACGTTGTTGGAGGAACCGGTCGTCGGGATCGAAGCTAACGGACGGTCAGCGCGAACATGTTCCGCCGCTTGCAATCTCATGGCCTAGGGCGCGGACCGCCAGCCATAGCCGGATAGATGCGAGTTGGACGAAGGCGAGGTAGTTGGCGGCGAATCTGTCGTAGCACGTCACCACCAAGACACTGTTTGATCCTATTGAAGAACCGCCCGGCCTGGTTCTGAGCGCGGTAGATACGGACTGAAGTAGATCGGATCGCCGCGATTGCTTTTCGGCGGAATATTGGCCGATGCGCCTTTTTCATGAAAAGCTCTCTGATCCAGTCGGCCTCATAGCCAGGATCGGCAAGCAGCATTGATCCGGATTTCAGACGAGACAGCAGCTTTCCAACGAGTCGGACGTGGTGGGCCTCGCCGGGGCTCAACGTCAGTCGGACCGGCAGACCATTGCTATCGACGACAGCATGAATTTTGCTCGTCAACCGGCGCTGATTCCTCGTGGTGCAGGCTCCATGCTGATGCTCGCGGACAACGAAGGTATCGATCATCTGGACAACGGCATGGGCACCATCGACGATGCGGCCCCAGACGCCAGCCTCGCCGCCATCTCACAAGTCGGTTATAGCAGGTGGTGTACGGACCAAACGCCTCGAGGAGATCACGCCAAAGTGCTCCGCAAGGCCGAGAAGATGCCATTGAGGACACGGCGGTCGTTAACCGTGGAACACCGCGCGGCTTGTTGGGCAGCATGGACTTGATTGCAGTCCCATTCATAATTCGCGAGTTCGTAGCGCATGATTCGGGCCCCCGGGTTCGGGAGTTTGAGTCAGGACGGTCTGACCAGACGCAATGCTTCCGGGCAGGTCCCGGTCGAACGCTTAGTGGGTAGAAGCAGACGTCAGCCAGCCGACAATCTCCGCTGGAACCGTCGAAAATGACCCAGAGCTGACCTTTGCTAGGTGCTTTTCGGCCTGCCTCTACTTGGCTGCTGATTCCGCTCGATGTCGCCCACGATTCCGGAATGATCTCGCCCACCGTTCCGATTTGATGTCGCCCGCCATTCCGAGATGATCTCGCCCACCATTCCGGGATGATGTCGCCCGGGGTGACGAGGCCTCTTCTGGCTCCGATACGGTCCCGCCTTTCGGCTTTGCGAAGGGGGACCTGGATGCCGACGGAGAGGTTTGCGATGCGCCATGTGCGCGATGTGATCAGATTGAAGTCGGCCGGGATGCCGACCCGCGAGATTGCGCGGCGGGTGGGGACAGCCCCTTCGACGGTGCGGTTGACGATCCACTGGTTCGAGGCAGCGGGGCTGACCTGGCCATTGCCCGACGACATCACCGACGCTGCGCTGGAAGCCCGGCTGTTCGCCAGCGCGGGAGCCGGTCCCGGCACCCGGCGGGGCCATCGCCGGCAGGCCGAGCCGGACTGGGCGGCGGTACACCGCGAACTCCGGCGCAAGCATGTGACGCTGTCGATCCTGTGGGACGAGTACATCGCGGGCGAACCCGGCGGATATCGTTATTCGCGGTTCTGCGAGCTCTACCGCGCCTGGGAAGGCCGCCTGTCGGTGACGATGCGCCAGTCGCATACGGCCGGCGACAAGCTGTTCGTCGACTATGCCGGCGACGGCGTGCCGGTGGTAATCGACCGGTTCACCGGCGAGCGACGCGCCGCGCAGATCTTCGTCGCGGTGCTCGGCGCATCGAGCTTCACCTACGCGCAGGCGACCTGGACGCAGGGGCTCGCCGACTGGATCAGCGGCCACGTCGGCGCCTTCGAGGCGATCGGCGGCGTGCCGGCGCTGCTGGTGCCGGACAATACCAAGGTCGCCGTGATCAAGGCCTGCTTCTACGACCCGCAGATCAACCGCAGCTACGCCGACATGGCGGCGCATTACGGCACCGCCATTCTGCCGGCGAGGCCGCGACGGCCACGGGACAAGGCGAAGGTCGAACAGGCGGTCCTCATGGTCGAGCGCTGGCTGCTCGGGCGGCTGCGCCACCGCACCTTCCACAGCCTCGCCGAGGTCAACGCGGCGATCACCGAGCTAATGACCCGGCTCAACGAGGAGCGGCCGATCCGGCGGCTCGGCGTGACCCGCCGCAAGCTATTGGAGGAGATCGACCGGCCGGCGCTCAAGGACTTGCCGGAGAGCCCCTACGTGTTCGCCGAGTGGCGGATCTGCCGGGTCAGCATCGACTATCACGTCGAGGTCGAGGCGCATTACTACAGCGTCCCGCATCGCTTCGTCCGCGCCGAGGTCGAGGTGCGCTTCTCCGCCCGCACCGTCGAGATTTTCCACAAGGGCGAGCGGATCGCCGCGCATCAGCGCATGAGCGGCAACCACAAGCACACCACCGTGCCGGAGCACATGGCGTCCAGTCATCGGCGCTACGCCGGCTGGACCATCGAGCGCATCCGCAAGGACGCCGCCACGATCGGGCCGGCCACCGCCGCGCTGTGCGACCTGATCCTCGATGAGCGGGCGCACCCCGAGCAGGGCTTCCGCGCTTGCCTCGGCATCATCCGGCTCGCCCGATCCTACGGGCAACAGCGGCTCGATGCCGCCGCCATGCGGGCGATCGACATCGGCGCGCGCACCTACGGCTCGGTCAAATCGATCCTCGCCAACAATCTCGATCGGCGTCCTTCACCCAAGCGCCCCGCGGACGACGCGCCGGTCCTTCATCCCAACATCCGCGGGCCGCGCTACTACAACTAGGAGATCACGCCTTGCTCACGCATCCGACCCTCGATCAACTCCACGCGCTCGGCCTTCATGGCATGGCCAAGGCCTTTGCCGACATCGAAGCCGGCGGCGATGCCGCAAGCCTCGGCCATGCCGAATGGCTCGCGCTGCTGCTCGAACGCGAAGCCTCGCTGCGACGCGACAAGCGGCTATCGAAGCGGCTGCAATACGCCAAGCTGCGCCAGCAGGCTTGCGTCGAGGACATCGACTATCGCACCCCGCGCGGCCTCGACCGCAGCCTGCTGACGATGCTGGTCGAAGGCCAATGGATCGACGACCACGCCAACCTGCTGATCTGCGGGCCCTCCGGCGTTGGCAAGAGCTGGCTCGCCTCGGCGCTCGGCAACAAGGCCTGCCGCGATAATCGCTCGGTGCTCTATCAGCGTGTCCCGCGGCTGTTCAGCGATCTCGCTTTGGCGCGCGGCGACGGCCGCCATCCCCGCATCCTGCGTGCGCTCGGCCGCGTCGATCTCCTCATCCTCGACGACTGGGGCCTCGAGCCGCTCGACGCCGCAGCCCGCTACGACCTCCTGGAGATCCTCGAGGACCGCTACGGCCGCCGCTCCACCACCGTCACCAGCCAGCTCCCCGTCGATCAATGGCACGCGCTGATCGGCGATCCCACCTACGCCGATGCCGTCCTCGACCGCCTGGTCCACAACGCCCACCGGATCGATCTCAACGGCGAGAGCCTGCGGCGAACCCGCAAACCCGATCGAAAGGCCTGAGCCAGTGGCGCTGTGGACATGCCGCTGCGCTTGGACAACGCAAAGAGCGTTGCCCACATGCCCACAGCAGACCAACAGCAGACGAAGAAGGGCCTCAAGCCGCGATTCAAGGTTGACCCCGCGGCTTCACCGATGCCAGAAACCAAACAGCCAGAACGCCTCGCGCCCCGGGCGACATCATCCCGGAATGGTGGGCGAGATCATCTCGGAATGGTGGGCGAGATCAAATCGGTACACCCGGGCGAGATCATCGGAATCCGCACTTGGCAACGACCCGACCGTCTGAGAATATCTTCTGATGCCCGCCCCCATATCAGCCTCCACCCAGGCAGCGAGGGTATCGTCCATGGCCAACGGCGAGCACGTCGCATTGCTCAAGCAGGGCGTGGACGCGTGGAACGCGTGGCGGTTCAAGAACCCCAATAGCCGTCCAGACCTCAGCGAGACAGACCTCAGCGGGATGAACCTCAGCGGGGCGAACCTTGCCGAGGCGAAGCTCGTCGTTGCGAACCTCAGCGGGGCGGACCTCAAAAGAGCGCGCCTCATCGACGCGAACCTCAACTCGGCGAATCTCAGGCGGGCGAACCTGAGTGGGGCAAACCTGCTCGCTGCGAACCTCATCGAGGCGAACCTCATCGAGGCGGACCTCAGGAGGGCGGACCTCAACTTTGCCGAACTCTACAAGGCGTACCTCGACGGTGCGGACCTCAGCGAGGCGAACCTGAGCTGGGCGAATCCCATCGAGGCGAACTTCAGGCGGACGAACCTCAGCGGGGCGGACCTCAGAGGCGCAAACCTCAGGGAGGCGAACTTCGTCGACGCCATCCTCAGCGGGGCGAACCTCGAGGCTGCCACTCTGCTGGATACTGACCTTACCGGCGCCGACCTTACTGGCTGTCGCGTCCATGGTGTATCAACATGGCGCCTGAAACTAGACACCAGGACCAAGCAGAAGAACTTGGTCATCACACGGCAGGACGAGCCTGCGATCACCATCGACAATATCGAGGTCGCGCAGTTCATCTATCTCCTGCTCAACAATGAAAAGGTTCGCGACGTGATCGACACCGTTACTTCAAAAACGGTGTTGATCCTTGGTCGCTTCACCGCTGAGCGTAAATCAGTTCTCGATGCCATCCGCGAGGAGCTGCGTCGGCGAGGCTATCTGCCAATCCTTTTCGATTTTGATAAGCCAGCCAATCGGGATGTCACGGAAACTATTTCCCTGCTGGCCCGCATAGCCCGCTTCGTTGTGGCGGACATCACAGATGCCAAAGCCATCCCACAAGAACTCAATGTCATCGTGCCAGATTTGCCGTCCGTTCCCGTGCAACCTCTCCTACTGAAAGATGGCGGCGAGTATGGGATGTTTGAGCACTACGCGCGTTATCCTTGGGTATTGCCACTCTATCAGTATGAGACACAAGATCAGTTGATCACTGCGCTTGGAGAGCAAGTTATTGAGCCTGCTGAGCGTAAGGCATTGGAGTTGGCTTCAGGGGCCAGACCAATTCCACCAATAATCTAGTTTACCCATCAGCCCGCCCGCGGATGCCGGATGTCGGTTCTTGGCCCATCGCAACATGTTGCGCTGCCCACGAACTTGGTCACTATAGGAGCAAAGCGGACGTGGTCACCACTCCCATCGGGCTGCCGAGCTTAAATCTGCCAGGCCAGGTACGGTAGGTTGTTTGTACCGCTTCACGTTCTCTAACGGAAAAGATGGGGTCAAACATTCCAGCGGCAGCTCCAATGCGCAATCCCCCTCCGCTCCAGCACCGCCGACATCGGGCCCGACTCAGCCCCTCACGCGCCTCCGCCTCTTAGTGATGCTCTGAAACTCAGCCGCCGAAGAATGCTGGATTTCCCTAACCAGGGCCGAGGAGTCCCCCCGAGCAATCTGGGGACTTCCCTAGTTCCAGCCTGCTCAAGCCGAATGCAAGCTGCCAGGGGATGGAGGACATCGAAATGAAGAAAGCAAAGGCCAGCCCGAAACCGGGGCTAGCTTCGGGGGAACGCTTCAAACAAGCTCTCGCGCTTCACGCGAATCGTCTCAGTAACAAGGTCATCAAGGACACCACAATCGTGGCCAGGATCATGGCTGCGCTTGGCCTCAAGCCGCCTATCAAGACGGCAATGCAGATTTCCAAGCTACTTGGCGGAGACGCCAACGCCTGGGATATCGCGTTGGTACTGATGTCCTACCCGTCGTTCAAAAGCGATGGCCTCGTGCTTCAGAAGGGCGAAGTCATGGACAAGGAAACCCTTGCCGAACTGGGCGACTTGGTCTTCGCTTGGTATGAGGATAACGGCTGGAGCATCGAATCATGACTCGGATTCGGGCGGCCCTCGCTTCCACTTTCCTCGTCTGCGCGGCTCTACCCACGTCAGCGGTACACGCTGAGGGCTTCGACGTCGACCACGCCAGCGTGGAAGAGCTGAAGAAGCGGAATGCGCTACTCGATCGGGAAAAGGGCGCGATCGCGAAGCGCCTCAACGCGCTGACGCACAAGCAGGGAGGCGCGTTCGAACGCGGCGCCGAAAAGCTTTATCCCTCCGGGCCTGACAAGCCTGCCGAAGCCGTGCAGAAGGTTTCCTTCTGCAATCAGGATCAGCGCCTCTTCATCAGAGCCGACAGCCTCGACAATTTCCTGTACACCGCCCTAACGGCTGCAGACGCGCAAGGCGCGTCGGTGTCCTACACAGACGATCGTATAGCGAAAACCCGTACCCTTGCAGTTCAAGGACAGCTCTCCTACGTCCTGTTCCGCGACCTATGCCCGCCAACACCCATCGAATACGTTCCCTTCATCTCCGGCTGGGCCGTCGTCCCCTTCGTCGCAGCTGACGGCGACTTTACGTCTCCCCGATCAAAGAACGAGCAAAGCTCGGCAAAGATCGGCGTGGAAACCCAGTTCGAATTATCCAGAGGATTAAGCTTGTTCGGCGACTTTCCCTTGCGTCAGGTCTTTACCTTCGCCCCTTACTACCAGTCCGATTTCCGCGGCGAGGCACGCGCTTATGGTTTCAACGGTTATTGGGACGCCTACGATCTCCGCTACCATCTTGGGGGTTATCTGAAGACCGATCCTTATCTCGGCTGGTTCGTGCAGCTTCGAGGCGAGGCTGACATCCGACAAGTCGACATTCCAGGTGTGACAGGACTTTCAAAAACCAATTACGAATGGGCTGGCGCGACAGCAAGGCTGACTTTTAACTTTCTCCCGAGCGCGGACGTCCCGGATTGGCTGCTAAATCGCTTCAGCTTCATCGCCACAGCAAAGTACTTCCACGATTTCAATTCGGGAATGGATGTGAACTTCTACCAAGCGACACTCAAGTACAGGCTCAATCCGTACTCATCGATCGGCCTGGAATACACCAACGGAACAACCAAGGAATCGCTCGTGTACGCCCAGAAATACATGATCAAACTTCTCTATGCGGAATGAATTCATCTGGCCATGCCGAGGCGACAACGCTCAACGCGCATCGCTTAACCCACGTCACAGGGAACCGCGTGAAATCAAGCTGCGCTAGTGACCGAGGAACAGCGTTGCGGGGGACGCCGCCTAGTTAATGATGACGCAGGCGATCAACTTGACGCAGCGCCACCTGGTAACATCAACCCAGATCGTTGGCGCCATAGACGCAGGAAGCCTCCTCTACGAGCAGAGCCTGTTTTGGCGATAGGCTATGCTGCTGGTGTAGCGTTCGCGAACGGGGGGCCGATTCGCGAGTTCAACAGATCCAGGATGTATCTGATTGCGAGCTCCGTGGTCGGAATGATGAGGTCATCAGAGGCTGCAAATGTCGGCGTATGCAAATGCGAATCATTGCCCGGCGCACGGCTGCCAAACCAGAAATAGATCGACGGAACGGATGCCGAGTAGAACCCGAAGTCGTCACTGCCTCCTACCCGCTTCTTGCTGGTGAGGCGTTCCGCGCCAACCGTCTCTTGAACGACCTGTCTGAAGCGTCTTACCATTTCGGCGTCATTGAAGACGGCTGGCTCGCCAGCTTGGATATCGCATTCAGCGCGGCCGCGGTGCATCAGGGCAACGGCTTCGGCGACGTCGCGCACACGTTGGCATAGCAGCCCCCGCCGTTCCGGACTGCCCGTCCTGATGGTCCCCTCCAGCGCGACGGAAGGACAGATGATATTTGTCGCATTACCACCATGGATGGTGCCAATTGTGAGAATCGCGCCATCATCAGCTGGCATTTCGCGCGATACCACTTTCTGAACTTCATTGACAAAGGCAGCCGCGATGGCGATCGCGTCAACACCCTGATGCGGAGCAGCGCCATGCGCCATCTTGCCGCTGAAAGTGAGCTTGAACTGGTCGGCGGATTTGGTGATCGCGCCCTCGCACGCATCGAATACGCCGGCCGGAATCTCAGGATTGACGTGAAAGCCGACCGCCCGATCGAAGCCGTCCAAGAGCCTCTCCGCTGCTACGGTGCGTCCACCCAACGGCTCGGCTTCCTCAGCCGGCTGGAAGAACACGCGCAACCTGCCGGCAAAATTGCCACGCAGCCGATGGAAGGTTAGAGCAGTGCCGAGCGCGATCGACGCGTGGATGTCGTGGCCGCACGCATGCATAACGCCATCGACTCGAGAACAGTAGGACAAATCCTGCCGCGTCTCCTGGATTGGCAACGCGTCGATGTCGCCACGCACCGCGATGGATCGCTTTGGGCCGGAAGCAGTACCTTCGATGTCGACATAGAGCCCGGTATTGTGAAAGACCTTAGCGTCCGCAAGGCCGAAGCGTCGGAGTATGTCGCGAATGCGTGCTTGTGTCTTCCACTCTGCGTTGGAGAGCTCAGGCTCGCGATGCATAGCATGGCGCAGTTCGATCACCGCGTTGCGCTCGGTCTCCGAAAGAAGGCTATTGCAGCGCATCGTCGCTCCGAGGTTCTCTTCTTGCCGTTCGGCCAACCAACCGCCATTTGAGTAGGTAACCTGGCGCGGCGACGAAAATCGGCCAAGTTCGACGCGCTGCGCATACGTTCGGCTCATTCGTTTGCTTTCGTGCAGAAATCCATCACAAGGAGATCGTCTCCATGAAGCTGAGAGAAGGCGGTTCAAACCCAACGCTCTGCTCCTCGCCGCTTGTGGCCGCCGATGTCGTTCCTGCTCACCGAGCTGACGCTGGGCAAGTCCACGGGAGCGCCGCCGGAGCGGGCGCCCGTCGCGAAATGCGACCGCGTCCATGGCCTAGATCGCCGTGCAGCTGATGATTCAGAGGCTTAGGATGGTGAATCGCTTATCTCGATTGCCCTTAATACCTTGGCCACTGTCAATCCCGCCGACATGCTGAGCGCGTCGGCCCCCCATTCGCATGAAACCAGGAGGAGGGAACAACTCCGTCATGAGCCGCAGATCGTCGATCGTAATTCGTGGCGGCATGATGGTGGACCTTGCCAAGGCTGATACGTGACAACCACACCGCTGCACCTCCAGGATTCGGCGCAAATGCCGATTGACGAGCGACGGATGGCGGTCGAGCTCCGGATTCGTACCTGACGTCAGTAAGCTAGAGAGGTCTCGGCAGAATGCAGCATGGTCAAGCAACACTCATCAACATGATGTCGCTCGCAGATTCGAATAGCGCCCGGCATTAGGTTATGTCGTTGAGGGAGATCTCCTTCTGATGCCAGGATTCGCGCCGGCCAATCGTATCATCGGGACGACTTGGGCCGCAGCCTGATAACGCCGACCTCGTTCTCGATGGCGATCTCGGTCCCAAATGGCTGCGAGAGCGCCTGTAGGCGCTCAAGAATGACTTTTGCTTGCAGAGCAGAGGTCAGGCGCGGGACGCCCCGGTTCGCAAGTCTCTTCGCGTGACCAAGCTCGATCGGAATAAGCCGCAACTCGGCAAGCTGGTTCTGCTCAAATCGACTGACGGTGACAACGCTCTCATAGAAGATGGGATCCGAAAATCCCGGATCTGTCTCGTATCCTCCACCCATCTCGGCTGCCGTCACTTCGGCGTCGGTGTCGAGGCGCGGGTCCTTGCCCTGAGCGGCAAACATATCCGCGCCTATTGGCGTGCGAAGATCATCCATGATGAAGTTGCCGAGGCTGTAAAAGATCGGCTTCCCCTTGTAGATCTCGATGCCGCGCAGCTGGTGCGGCCCATGCCCGATATAGGCGTCGGCACCGGCATCGATGAGCCTGTGGGCAAATGACTGTTCGTAATCGGGCGGCTCGTTGCTCCAATTGCCGGGCTCGTGACCGTGGTTCGTGACAATGCAAAAATCGGCAAACTGCTTGCCCTGGCGAACATTTCGAAGAATGCCGGCGACATCGCCCTGATCTGCTTCATAGCTGTAGCAGGCCCTGTCGCCAGCCTTGTATGCCGTGCCGGCGAGCACGAGGCGATCCGGATCATCACGGTCCGGCCTGAGGCCGGGCAGCGCATCGCGGATTTGCCGCAAGCTCTCGAGCATTTCCCGCGGAACGACGATGCTTCGCGTCAAACGAAGGCTGTTGAGCCCGGCTCGTCCTGGCGCCTCGCCGGCAGGATCGGCCGCACGAGAGAGCGGCGTGAATGTTGAAGCGGAAGACACCAGGGCGACGCGTCCGCGTGCGGTCTCCAGGAAGCGAGCAGCGCCGGCTTGTGCAAGATTTTCGCCCGCTCCGGCATGGACGATACCGCATCGATCGAGCGCTCGGCTTGTCTCGCGCATACCTTCGACGCCCCAGTCAAACGAATGGTTGTTGGCGAGGCTTACGATATTGATCCCCATCGCCTTCAAGTCAGGTCCGACCTCCGGAAGGCTCACGTGATAGGCGCCGCCGTACTCAGCTTGCGGACTTCCCTTGAAGGATCGAATATCGAAGACGTTGGTTTCCATATTGCCAAACGTCACATCAGCGCCATGAAGAATGTCGACGACGGCGCCGAATTCGCAATCCTGGCTCTTGGTGAGCGCCCTCGTCACGATGAGATCACCGACCGCGACCAGTGTGAAGCCGTCCGCAACGTTGGTTGCAATCGAACCGACGAAATCGTAGCCGACACCCGGCTGGTCTGAATGGCGACCGCTTTCTGAATCTTTGTCCATAGTGCTCTCCGTCCACGAACTCTTTATAGCTAAATCCGGCCTGCCTGTTATCTCTCTTCTCTGGCTCCACTCGGCGCAATTTGCGAAAGAGGCCGCTGGCCCTCGCCTCCTCGACGTTCTACGTTAGCTGCGCTTGAGGCAAAGAGCCTGTCCTGCTCGTCCGCTGTTATGCGCACAACCCAGTAACCGATTTCGATGGCCGTTTGCCGCCACGTAAATTGATGATGGAGTCCGTCCAGCGGCATAAAATTAAATGTCTGCCCTTCCCCGGAGCTGCGCTGATAACTAGTTCTTCTATCGATTCGAGCCCTCTTCCCTTTTGCTCGGGATGTTTCATTGTGCCTGCGCGGCTCGGCTTGTGTGCGTGAAAGCTCATGAACTGGGACGCATTCATTGATGGCGGCCAAAAGAAGCGCCTGTTCGACCCTAAGGTCCTGCTCAAACCGGCGGCTACCCTGAGTGGCCAGGAGAGGAACCGCCATGATGCCACTGTGCCGATCGGAAGAGCGCCCGATATAATCCAAGGCCTCATGGTGAGTTCCTTCATGCTGAGATCAGTTGGTTTTGTTTGGTCTTGGGTCCCGCTCCTCAGCGATCGAATGTGCCAACTTTTACGCCCATGGCAACATCGCCCCTCCGCGCCCGCCGTACGGCCATCCAATTCCATGGCCGCACTGCCATCCAATTGATCTATTCTCGGAAAACTCAATACGAGTTCTAAAAAGGCCCCCAGCGGGCATGCCGGAGGCCTTCTTGGAGGTCACACTTGGATCAACAGAGCCGTTCCGTTCTCTCCTTTCCTCTGGTTGATTTAGAACTCACCAGTTGCGCTGAGCGCGTAGCAAGAGCGTGAGGCTGTTCTGGTCCTTCAGTTCATAGGTAGCGCCTGGCTTGGCTATACCTGGCTGCGCTGGCAGCGTCACCGTGCTTCCGCTCGCATACTTCTGATCCAGCATCGTGTAAGCGAGATCGGCCGAGAACGTCAGGTTCTTAACCGGTGTCCAGCCAGTCATCAAACCGACAACCGCATAGTTGAAATCGGGGTTACAACCGGCAGCCCCGGTCGACAGCGCAAGTGTTGTTACGAAAGCGCCGCAGATGTAGCTTTTGGCTGTGCTGTTGTATCGCACCGCAGCCCAGGCACCGTAGAGGCTGGTGGCCCAGCGCGGATCCCAATTATGGGTGTAGCCGCCGCGGAAACCGTAGGTCGTGGTCAACTCCTGTCCGGAGCCCGCGACAAACACAGAATCGGAAAGACCTGCAAGCCCGACGCTCTGGTAAGCGCCGGCAAGGCCGCTGCCGCCGTACATTGCGAAGGTGCTCGACGTATAGTCCTGGAAATTGTAACGGCTCGCGCCCTTGGTATAGACGCCTGTCAAGTTGATTGTGTCGCCCGGACCGGTCGGGATGTTTTTGATCGACAATGCCAGCTGACCCGCCCAGCCCCATTTGTCGGCCGGATGGCCACTCGTTTCATCGGCGCCGTAGTAGGCGGCGTGATTGTCGTGCGCTGCGACCGCCGCCTGGAACAGGCCCCAAGCCTGGTCAACGCGAAGCATAGCAATCAGATCTGGAGCTGCCGTGCCGGCGATGTCGTTGCCACCATACGCACCAGTTGCAAGGCCCGCGGGCGTGGCTGCACTCACATTCCAGATGTTGGTTGTGTCGTGCTGAACTTGATCCTGAGCTGAGAAGGAGGCGGTGATGCCCTGGCCGAAGTCGGCGGTATAGGTGAACTGGTTGACCGGATCCCAGCCGCCGCCACCTGGCAGGCCGTCGAAATTGTTACCCGGATAGTTCGCCCAGGGCGCTGAGAATTGCGACTGCGCCTTGCCAAACGTGAACCCAGCGAATTGGATGAACGCGTAGTAAACACCGAGCGTGCCGCCAGCGACGCTCGCGCCACTATAGGCAGTCGAACCATTCGAGGCAGTGGTACCGGCGCCGGCATAGCTCCCCGCGTTCCAGTTGAATACGCCGTCAAAGAACGTACGGACCACGCCGTACTCTGTCTGGGTACGCGTGTCGATCGACAGGTCTTCACGCGAGGCAGTGCTGTAGTAGTTGCGGAGGCGATTTTGCGCACCGGCTACGCCGCTATTGGCCGCGTCATAAACGGCGTTCGTGGCCAAGCCCGCTTGGACGCGCAGATAACCGCCGAGCTTGATGCAAGTATCAGTGCCGGGAATGTAGTAGAAACCTGGTCCGTATAGGGAGCAAATCTTCACATATTCGATCGCTTTGGCCTTCACAGGTAGATCGGCTGCCTGCGCGCCGGCGCCCGCGAACAGCGCCGCAGAACAGAGGACAACACTCGTCGTCAGTTTCATCGATGAACCTCCAAGTTGGAAATGTGGGTCCCGTGGCCCAAAGGTCCGCCGCTGCTACGTTCACTGCGACGGACGGAGCTTGACGGAACGAACTTCGAGGCCCCCCTCGATGTCTGACGAAACGTTACCGAGGTACCGAAGTCGAGGTTTGCCGATGTAGGCCCTCGCAACTTCCAAATTCTGCGCCTGAGTGGGATGATTTGCAGTTTTTGTGCGATTCAGCGCTCAATCTCGGTACTACGTCCGAGCTGACGCCGGACTCAGAAGACGCCTGATCCGCACTGGCTTAAGGCTGGCTTCGATGCAACGACTGCGTCGGATCGCAGCACCGAACCTCGGCGATGCAGATTGGCCAAGTCTGGTGAGACCCTGCGCACGCCTTCGTAAGCGCGTTTTGCTTATTCACGCTGACGCCCGCGCCACGCTTGGAGATTGGTCAGCTCGCCGTGCTGAAGCGCGACCTGGGGACATTGAGATCTGGGGACCTTGAAACGTCTCCAAGATTTTGAGCTTTTCTTCTTCAGACCAGCGCTACCGCTGGGCTGCGTCCACCGCCTGCAAGCCGCTCGACTTCGGCGCTGCGCCCATCGCCCATGGCAACAGGCCTTTGATCCCCAATCCTGCTCAAAAATGGAGCTCGGGAAAGAACTCAATCGTCCCTGACGTCATCGACGTCCTACGTTGTCCATTCGCTTGAGAGCCATGGGTCCAACCTGGATGGCCTCATCTAGGCAGCTTCAAGTAGCCGGTATCCATGGTTCTGCGCTTGAAGTCGCACGATCGTAGAGGCCACCCCGATTTCGCCCGAAACCTTATCGAGTAAAAAGGTCGAGACGTCCTTTTCTTTGCCCAGACGCTTTTCGAGGTAGCTTGCAGGAGCAAGCAATTCGGCCCCGAACGCTCGGCTAGCTTGCTGCTGACGGGTCCGTGACGTCGTTACCAAGCGCGAACTCTCGTCATCGCTAACCCACGCCAAAAATGATCCGCGTGCTGCGGAGAATTCCTTGTCGGTTCCGGACGACAAGGCAAGTTTGAACTCGCTCTTGGCGCGCCCAACTGCCCCCTGTATCGGAAATATTGTTGAAACAGGATTGCCTAGGTCGGCAGCTTGGCTCGGATCAAATCCAAGCTTCTTGAAGAATTCTTTTCTGCCTTCTGGACTATCATGAGCAATGCCGAGAGCGTTTCGTACTTGCGCCGCAGCATTGTAACCCCACTCGTAGGCCCGCGTGACATTATCCTTTGGCTTGGCCAGCCGGGTGAGCGGGGTCACATCAAATGAGCCACTGTTTCGAAGTGCTTCAGCGATACGTCCAGTGAATTCGGCAGCCCTCTTGAAGTTTCCAAGAGTAGTGGCCTCACAGAGATCCACCAAAGCAGATTGAGAAATCGTGTCCGAGACTCTCTCTAGAGCTGCATCGATTTCGGGATGTTCAACATAAGGGGAAAGCCCCATCGATCCTATTAGTCGGCAGTACTCTTCTTGCTCCGCTGACGTCTCAATCACCTTTTGCCAGGCTTGGTGAGCCTCCGAGGAGCCCACCCCTTTCTGCTTCATGTGATCGAGTACGGCATTTATAAATTTGTGCAGCTCCGCCTTTACGTCAGTGGTTCTAACCGTCGACACGCAGGCTTCAGTGAAACTGAGCTGCGCAAATCTCAAATAGGCCTGCCGAGCGACGATCTCGATTGTTTCGCCGGAAGGGACAAACATAACGTCAGGCAGGGCTATCCCGTGCCTCGGAAAGCCGAACCAGTGCCGGGAGCGAAATTCGCTATCTGCGTCGCTGCGATCTAGCTTTTTTGGTTCATACAAGAACGCCCACCAGTTCTGGGCCAGCCATTCGACTAGATAGTATGCGGGAACAGTCAGGTACGTGTTCTTCGTCCCCAGGTCGGTCAAGTACGCGGTTATCGCGCTCGCACCGACTTTCATCTCGAAGCGACTGAGCGAGGCGTCCAATTGCGGATTGCCACCGGCCTCTGGATCAGATGGCCATTGCACATCAATGCCGAAGCTATCCGGCTCTATCGAAAGTTCTTCGGCCATTGCGATCGATCTTCCAAGGGGTACGCGTGATACTCTCCGTTCTCGCGATTAGTCAGCCTAGCCTCATAGAGAACGTCGCCGTCCAAATACCAGACATAACGCGGGAACCCGGCGCCCTCCCAATAGCAAGACACCTTCGCCTCGCTTATAGCACGCCTAAGCGCCTCGGTCGCTGTAGCGTTTGTCCAGTTCGGAGGGCACTTGCTGGTTAGACCGGCGCGCCGCGCGATGGGGCCAGCCCTTGATCCAACGGCGCGATGATAGGCACTGCCAGTGTATCTAACTCGGCTTATGATCGCCTTTAGAGCCTTTTCGAACTTCTGCGCGGCTTCTTTCGATAAGTCCTGCAGGATTAACAACTCTCCCGACTTGGTCGGCCCGAACCTCGCTTCCTGCTTGGGTTTTTTCAAAGCCATTAACAATCACTTGCTTCCGTCAGGAAAACACAACCGCAGATGGTGCACCTGCCGCCGCAAATGGCAACTATTCTGGCGAGCTGGTGGGAATGCAACACAAACTGCGAGGCGCGCCCTCGACGTCTAACAAAAGCTTGGCCATTCCCGCCACGCACCGGCGGCCAGCTCATCTCGAATGTTCCGCTTTTGTTCGCTTAGCAAGCAACCGAAGCTCGACGCCGGCTTCCGGCTCCCCTTGGCCGCGTTGAAGGTCATTGCCTCCGTTCTGCGACAGAGACACGCATCACCGCGTTAGGCCCGGCCTTGGCGTTGCTACAGGCTGCGCCTCTAAAGCGCGATGAGATTGCGGTTGTATCGTCATCGCGCTTTAGCTTTGCGCATGATCTTTCGGAAAGCCGCCTTCACGCTGTGCGGATCTTGCTCTCAGGCTCGATCGTTCTCGAAGGGGACGATATTCTCAGGTTGGCAAGCGCAGGTATCGGAGTTCACGCTCACTGGTTGAGCGATGTTTTTGAAAGCTCATCGAGCACTTGCTTGGTTGCTCCGTATGCGAGTTCGACGATCTCATCGATCTCAGCTTCGGAGACAACAAGAGGCGGCGCGAATCCGAGAATGTCTCCGTGCGGCATTGCGCGAGCAATGAGTCCCCGATCACGGGCAGCTTTCGAAATGCGAGCTCCGACCCTGAGCTCTGGATCAAATCGACGCTTGGTCTGACGGTCGGCAACGAACTCGACCGCCCCCAGCAGGCCCACACCTCTCACCTCTCCGACGATCTCCAACTGAGCAAACCGTTCCTTCAATCGCCGCTGCAAATGCGCTCCGACGGTTCTGGCGCGGTCGCTTAGTCGTTCCTTCTCAACGATATCCAGGACCGCATTTGCAGCGGCGGCCGCGATCGGATGGCCCGAATAGGTGTATCCATGCGAAAACGCCCCGACCCGATCGGCCGCTTCCTCCATGACGGCGTAGACTTTTTCTCCAACGATGGCACCCGAGAGCGGCACATAACCGGAAGTCAGGCCTTTCGCGACAGTCACCAGGTCGGGCTCGATCTCGTAAAGTGTGCTGCCGAAGTCCGCACCAGTTCGACCAAATCCACAGATCACCTCATCGGCAATCAGAAGGACGTCATACCGCCTGAGCACAGCCTGAATTTCGCGCCAGTATCCGGCAGGCGGCGGCGTAATTCCCCCCGTACCGAGCACCGGCTCAGCAATGAAGGCGCCAATCGTTTCCGGTCCTTCCCGCAGGATCAGCTGTTCGAGCTCAGCTGCGCGCCGGCGCGAGAAGGCCTCCTCCGTCTCGCCAGGCTCGGCGCCCCAATAATGATGCGGTGTGCCTGTGTGCAAGATTCCGCGAACGGGAAGGTCCATATGATCATGGTAGAACGACATGCCGGTCATCGAACCGGATATGACCGAGCAGCCATGGTAACCGCGCTCGCGTGAGATGATTTTCTTCTTGTTGGGCTGCCCACGGAGATTGTTATAGTACCAAACGAGCTTGGCCTGCGTTTCATTGGCGTCCGATCCGGACAAACCGAAGAACACTTTGCTTGGTTTACCCGGTGCTATTCGCACCAGACGATCAGATAGGGTGGCCAGCTCTTCGGTCGTATGGGCGGCATAGGTGTGGTAGTACGCGAGATTGTAAGCCTGCTGCGCGATGGCTTCAGCCACCTCGGTCCGACCGTATCCGATGTTCACGCAGTACAGACCAGCAAAGCCGTCAATGTAGCTGCGGCCTTCGGCATCTTGGATGCGGATGCCTTCGCCGCCCGTGACGATCGTTGGATCACCAATCTTGCCTTGGGCGAAATCCTTGAGCTGCGTGAATGGATGCAAGACCGTTGAGCGATCTCGTTCGGCGATGGTTTTGACGTCGAGCACTTTTATTCTCCTAAGCTATCAAATCGCCGAAGCAGACGTATTTAAGTTCCATATACTCGGCTAAACCGTGTCGCGAGCCCTCACGACCGAGCCCAGACTGCTTCCATCCGCCGAACGGAATAGGCGGCCCCGTGAACGAGGCTGTATTGACACCAAGCATGCCGCACTCAATTTGCTCCGAAAGTCGGAACGCTCGACGTAGATTGTCCGTGTACACGTACCCGGCCAGCCCCATCTCACTGGCATTAGCTCGGGCAATGACCTCTTCCTCAGAATCGAACGAAAGCACGGCAGCCACCGGCCCGAAGGTTTCCTCGCGCGCAATAAGCATGTCATCGGCGACACCAGTGAGTAGTGTCGCAGCGACGAAGTTCGGACCCAAATTGGCGCCTCGATGCCCGGAAAATGCTCGCGCCCCCTTCTTCACAGCATCATCGATGTGGGTCCTGCATTTGTTGGCGACCGCCAATTTGGTCATCGGCCCGATGTCCACCCCGGGCTCCAAGCCGTGACCGACGTTGAGGTCAGCAATAGCCTCGGCAAACGCCTCAACGAAGGCATCATAGATGTCGGCTTGAACATAGATGCGATTGGCTGCCAGGCAGTCCTGGCCTGAGGTGGCGAATTTTGCGGCCATCGCTCCTTTGATGGCTTTCTCAAGGTCAACGTCATCAAAAACGATGAAAGGCGCATGTCCTCCCAGTTCCAGCGACACTTTCTTGATCGTGTCGGCCGCCCCCTCAAGCAAGAGACGGCCAACGTCGGTGGACCCAGTGAACGAAAGCGCTCGGATTCGCGTATCGCGCAACAGCGGAGTCGAAAGCTCGATCGGATGGCCAGTTACAACTTGGAACACACCGCGCGGGACTCCCGCCTCTTCAGCCAACCTCGCCAAGGCAAGGGCGGAGAGCGGCGTCTCGGGTGCAGGCTTCACAATGACCGGACAACCCGCCGCAAGCGCGCACCCCGCCTTGCGCGTAATCATCGCGATGGGAAAATTCCACGGCGTGATCGCGGCTGCAACGCCGATTGGCTGCATTCGCACATGAAGCAGACTTCCAACCTTGTGGCTTGGGATCGTCTCGCCGTATGCGCGCTCCCCCTCCGCAGCAAACCACTCGAGAAATCCAGCACCATACGCAATCTCTTGGCGAGCTTCTGCTAGCGGCTTGCCCTGCTCGCTCGTCACCAGGATCGCGAGCTCTTCCGAATGCTCGAGCATCAATGATGCCCAGGACCTGAGCATCGCTGCCCGATTTGCTGGCAACAGACCCCGCCAGGCAGCAAACGATCGTTCAGCTGCGGCGATCGCTCGGTTCATGTCGGCGCTTGAGCAACGCGCTGCGTTGGCGATTTCTTCGCCAGTCGCGGGATCGACCACGGCATCTCTTTGCTCGCCGGCAAACCAGCGGCCGTCAATCAGCGAATGCCCAGCCAGAAAGTCGCGGCGGCGTACATTGTTCAGATGTTTGATAGCAAGGCCAGCCAACTGAGGGCTGTTCTGCCGAGCAGTTTGAAGGGGCATTCGAACGTCCAGTGTGGTGATTTTGTTGAAATTTCCGATGTATTCAGGATAGTTGTGTCACAATCGACATTTGCGGCGCATTTTCTGCCGCTCTGAGGATTTCCTGCATCGCACAGGCGCTTTGCGGCGCAATTCACCTGAAGGCGGAGATGACCATGCGGTACGATCGAATAGACGCCCGGATCCTCGAGATCGTGCAAAAGAACAACCGTTTGACGTCTGAGGTGATCGGCGAAATGGCGGGGCTTTCCGCCACCGCGTGTCAACGGCGGCTGAAGCGGTTGCGCTCGGACGGCATCATCGAGGCCGACGTCTCTATCATTTCGGCAAAGGCGGTCGGGCGCCCCATACAGATGCTCGTGCTCGTGAACCTTGAGCGAGAGCGCTCGGATATCATCGACAGATTCAAGAAAGCGATCAGGTCTTCCGCTGAGGTCGTTAATGGATTCTATGTCACTGGCGACGCCGATTTCGTCTTATATGTTACCGCGCGCACCATGGAAGAATATGAGCAGTTCACTCGGCGGTTCTTCTATGAGAACCCGGACATCAAAGGCTTCAAGACGATGGTCATCATGGACCGGGTCAAGGCGGGATTTGCCGTTCCAATAGAGAAACCGTCCGAGGATTGATCCGGGCGTCTTCCCTCGCGGATCATCTCTTTGCACCTTGGTCAGACATCGGGCAGACCTTGGAGCATCCTGCATCACGTATTCTCAGCCAACACTCACGTCGCGTCAAACAGCCGATGAGAGCAGCCAATATCTGTCGATCCAGACAGTTCCTGCTCTATCATTGAATAGCACGCACCGCATAGACGGCTCGCTACAGAGCAACTTAGCAATAGTTCTGAAGGCTGCAGATTGCTTTCGCTATATTCCCCAATCCGCGCGCGAGCCTGCGCAGACCCGTCAATCGCCAGATGCGAGCCCAACAGTGGGCGCCATCTGACCGAGAAGGTGCGAGTGCGATGACCGCTTGCTGCCGGCATTATCGACGCAGCATCTGGCCCAATGCGAACATCTGAGGCATGGTGATCGGATCGCTGAGCGCGGCCGACGCTATCGGGTGCGAGCAGAAGCGCGCGATCACCATCTCTGCTTTCGGCGCGATGTATAGGCGCTGGCCATGGATGCCCCGAGCTTCTATGGCGTCCAGCTCGTTATGTGTCATCCACCACTGGCTGCGATAGGAGTAATTATACCCCATCAGCGGAAACTCGAGGGAGTGGTCGGCCTTTTGCAAGTCGTGTACGACCGAAGCGGGAATCAGTTGCTTTCCATTCCACTCCCCTTCACGGCGCATCAACTCGCCGAAACGCGCCATGTCACGCAGCGTTGCCGATAATCCCGCGCCAGCCATCGGCATGCCCGCGGAATCGACAATCATGTAGCCATCTTCTTCGCAACCGAGGGGCGCCCAGAGCCGCTCGCTGAGCAGCTGCGCAAATGAGCGGCCCGTCACGCGCGCCATCACCCAAGCCATGACCTCAGTGTTTACGCTCTTATACGCGAATGCCTCGCCGTGCACGCCAGCTTTCTTGATTGAACGCAGGTAGTCGGCACAGGTCTGTGTCCCCTGCTCATCGTTTGAACGCGGGCGCCAACCGGCGGCGCGCGCATACTCCCAGACGCTCGAGGTCGATTCCGCGTAAGATTCTGTGTAGGCAAGACCCGTTTGCATGTCCATCACCTGGCGCAAGGTGGCGTCATCCCATGCGGTGCCGCGCAACTCGGGTAGGTAATGCGGGATTGTCTTCGTATCGTCGAGCACGCCTTCACACACGAGGGCAGCTGCGAGCGTGCCTGCGTACGACTTCGTGATCGAGTTACACGCATGCGGCAGGTGAGGTGCTAGCGCGCCAAAGTATCGCTCGTAAGCGACGCGTCCACGATGCAGCACTAGAATGCCGTCAGTATAGGTGTCGATTAATGCCTCATCGAATCGGCGCTCGCGCCCGGTCGTATCAGTGAATGTCAGGGCATCGATCTCAACCGTCCGATCGTCGCCCTGCAGACGTGACGACAGGTACGCCCCCCGCCAAACATTAACGGTGGCCGTCAGTTCGCGCATATGCGAGAGCGCCCAACGTATTTTTGGGAATTCGAGGAAGGTGTCGCTCTCGAAAGTAATGCGCTTGTCTGCAGACGGCGGGGCACCCCGCATCCAGCCAAGCTCGCCGGGATCAGACGCACGACCGTCAAGGTAACGCTTGCCATCGAATTCGACCATTCCCTTCGACAGCTTGTCACTATTTCCGATACGTGTACGCCATTCGTCTTTCATCGGCTTCTTTCCAGCGCCCCTCTGTTCTTGGCAGACTTTTACTGAGTTCCTGAAGTCGAATTCTCTCAAGCCATGCGTGGCCACGCTCAAATACTGCGGCTAAGTGCCTGGATGCGCCGTTTTCGCGCTATCGGACGCAAGGGAGAGAACCTGGGCATTAGAGCGATGGCCTCTCGGCACACTAGAGTAGTGAATATAGGCACCCGTCCGCTCGGGCCTGCCGAACCGGCAAACTGCGCCAACTATCCGAGCTTCTCCTCCATAGCCTGGTTCTTGAGGCGACGGCTTGCACTTCATCGCATAGACTCGCGTGATGTCGAACGCACTTCGGGCGCTGGCGATCGATCTGACCGCGGAGATAAGCTACTCCACGGCGAGGCCCTCCGTCAGATAGTAGAGGCCCTGCGAGGCTCTCCTCGCACGTTGTCCTTCAGGACCTCCAAGTTAACGCTGAAAACACGTCGGATCGGAGGGGGAATCTGCCTTCGCGGAAATGCAATCGACGATCGGCAAGCAGGACGATGCCTACCTCAAGCGACATGACGATCGACCGGTCTGGAACAGGCGTGCTCAATCGACGGTTCGAGGCTTCCTGCCCTCGTCCGCGCCAACCAGACGGGAAGTTATTGGAAGATAATGCTTAATTAAGCAAGTTTGGCTCGATCCGGGCCTTGTTTGGCCGCACGCAAGATGTAGATTGTATTATAGATTTCCACGGTTTCCGGGGAAGCTGAGGCAACTGATGGCCAACATTTCCAAGAAGTACTCGGAACAGACTCGCAAGGCGAAGAAAGCCGCAGCGATCGTCGTCAGAAAGTCGTCGACAGACCCCGAGGAGAAGCGCATTTTTGAGACCTTCACCAAACGCGCTCAGCAAGACTTCAGGCCCGCAGCGAAGAAGCGTGCCTAAAATCGATCGGTCTATTTGGATCTGGCCACACCGGTCGTGATCCAATCAGGCCGATCTTGTGCTCCCACACTGACAGCACAGTGCGCATCGTAGACCCATCGATGGGTCGATCCATCGTCTGACCGACCATCCAGCGTCCGTTCGGTTTTTCCTTCCGCGACAAGCTCCAGAACGAGAGCGTCGCAATCTCTCGGAAGCTCAAGCTTCTTCGCCCCGTTCACGTCGTCTTTCCAAAGCGCTATCGCGCTGGCTTGCGGATGATCCCCAAGTTCGTTTTGACGCGCTATCAGGCCGAACGAAGTGAGTGTCAGAACCGACGTTCCCGGATCCTCAGCCAGGACCGTTGCGTATCTCGCCGGCCACCTGTTCTCCAATTGTGGTCCGTCCATCAGGAGCGCGATCAGCAGGTTGGGCCCGACGCCCCGGACGACCGCTTGGCATGGATCGACGCGCGCCAAGTCCTCACAAATCAAAGTCGTCAAGGTACTGTTTCCTCTGAACACGAGGACGTCCAGACTCCGGCTGAGAATGGACAGATGCTCCCACCAGCTCTTCTTTGGGTCTAGTCCAAGATCATACGCTTCGATCTGCGAAGAATTGAGCTTCCAGCGATGGTGCTTTTCCCGCACCAGGATGATCTTTTCCCAGTCCGTCATATTGGCGGTCCGACGACCTTCCAACAGGAAGAACGGGGCGATCGCGACGAAATTTCCGCCGCGGCCGGACCGATCGTGCGTTGTTCCCGCAATGAGGAATTCGATCATTTCGTCCTTGGCGAGAGCTCGAGCGAGATCCACGAACTGCGTGAAATTGAGCGCAAGCTCGGGAAGCACGACCGCGTCGACGCGTTTGCCTTTCGACCTCGCCTCGCGCACCAACTGCAAGACATATCCGACGAACGCCTTTCGCTTCGTTCTGTCTCGATTATCCGGCAGCCAGCTAGACCGCACACCGAACCATCCCCATGCGTCCTTTGCATGCACAGCAACCTCCTCGAAGACGTCGTCAGCGATCCGGAATGGGTACGGCAAGAGCAGAAGTCCCAACTTTCTGGGCCTTTGGCCGGCTCGTTCGGGAAATACTGGTTGGACCCAACGAGCGCGAACCTGGCCTCGCGGAGGAAGCAGCGCGAGATGATGCGAAAGCGACCTCAGCGTGCATCCGACAGTGGGAGTCCTTGACTTAGGTTGGACACACACAAGATCATCGACGGCAGTCGATAGTGAGAATGACGCTCGTTGAAGGGCATAAAAATCGTCCTCGGTCTCTTCCAATACGTATGCGGAACGCATCGGCAGAATGAATGGATGATCCGAATCGAATCCAATATCTCGGGACGCCTCGTCCGCGATCATCATCAGCTCCAGACAAGGCATCCACCAGTCGGGAGCATCCGATTTCTCCAATAGCGGCTCATAGACGATTTCATCGCGATATTTCCTGAGACGACGCCACGTCGCTATGACTTTGCCTGGCGCGCTGGGAAGCGTCCGACCGGCCGGCGTCGGCGCGCGGAGCCATTCCTTCCCAAGCCTGGCGGCCCGATTTCGCATCGCCGCGTCCACGATCAGGCTGCGAAAATCCGAGTCCGGCATGGGCACGTGCGGCGCGATGTGATGGGATGCGCCCGAGCGCTCCAGCAGGTGAGCTGAGAACGCAAAGACGTCGGCAGGCAACCTAGGCGGTTGCACGAACGGGTCTTGATCGGCGGGAAATTCAGGAAACAATGAACGAAATACGTCTTCTAATGTTGCCATCACTGCTACGGGTATTTTCTGTTCTCTGCTCGCAGGGATTTTGGATCAGTCCGGCTCGCAGGTCGACAGAATAAAGCGCGAGCCCTGCCCCTATCCTGTGGAAGCGTCCCTCTCCCTGCCGGCCGAAATCACGCAGCAGGCTCTGATCGCTTGTCCTCATTGGCAGTCCACGCAAGTCCTTGCGCCCAACACCCGTGTCGGCGCTCGCGCTGACGGCGCCGGCCATCGAAATCACAACGTCTGGCCGCCGGACGCCACTCGCCTCCGGCGTTCTCCGAACCGGAAAATTGCCGCGACGCAGTTTAGGATCCGATCTTTGTTCTTGTTATGTTCGAGCGAATACCGATTGAGTGCGGGACTGCCCGGCGTCGAGTGAATCGATCCTGAATGAGCAACAGACCAGCGAGTTGTCACATGCCGAAGGAGATGGAGAAACTCGCCGTAGCAGCCGAACGAGATGCCATGGAGCGCCCAGTCGCTCTCGATGCAGACATGCCGGCAGAGAGAAACGCATTCGTGAGCGAGCTATCCTCAAGTGGCGGATATTGGCGTTGAATTACACGTTGGAGCCACGTGCCTCCACGGGTTCGGTCACGCAAGACCTTGGTCAAGGTGTGCCGAACGAGGCCAACCATCTCTTCGTATCGGCGGTGTGGTTCAGACAGTCGTTGTCCAACAGTTTAGCCGATAGACCCAGATAGACCCAGATAGACCCAGATAGACCCAGATAGACCCAGATAGACCCTCACCCGCGGCCGGCCGGCGATCAACGGTAGTGTTGGCTGGAGACCGAATGTTCGCGTTACAAGCCGCTGCGCGATGTGGATCTCGCGGTTCTTCCGCATCGCCGGACAAGGTTCGTCCATGACCCGGGCAGCGGGCGTCGGTGCAGCAAGGCCGGTCGAGCACTCGCAACGTTGCTGCAACTGCGACACCGCGCCGCGTGCAGCCGGAGAGCTGATCGTGTGCGCTCTTCAACTCTCAGCTTTAGTAGGTGCCTACATTTGAATGCCTGCTAGTGTGCCGCGGTCCCGGCATTTCAGCCGCACAGATCTGGGTAAAGTGGATGCTTGGTTTCAGTTCGGCCGGTCTCATGCGTCAGCATCTCGCTGATCGACAACGGCGCGCTGTATCAGGATGTAATTCAACTACGAGCAGAGATTTCGATGTTCTTAAGGTCTGATCAGGCCACTTGACTGTGGTTCGACACAAATCTTCTTGGAAGAAGACCGATGATCAGATCTGAGACCGAACGCTTGATCCTCGTCCCGCCGGGACTCGCCCACGAGGCGGAATTGTTCAAGTTGCACAACGATCCCCTCGTTCAGACGGCGCTATTCAATGGCGTGCCGCAAAGCACTGACGATGTTGGCAAATGGCTCAATCGGTTTATCGCCACCTGGCGCAAGAATGGCTTCGGCGACTGGATTGTCTACGAGAAGACCAACGATGGTCCGATTTTCATAGGCCGCTGTGGCCTGCGCGACTATGAGGGTACGAATAATCTAGAACTCGCATACTCTCTCACTGAATATGGAGCAGGACGAGGTCTGGGGCCGGAAGCCGCACGCTTTACCATCACGCACGCCTTGCAAAGCTCGACCAGGAAAAAGATTGCCTGCGTCATTGCGCATGGCAATCTTCGCTCCGAGCGGGCCGCCAAGAAGCTTGGGCTACGCTACGTCGACGACCGCTGGTATCAGCGCAAGTTTTGGCAGTACTACGAGATGACCCGCGAGGAGTTTTACGACTTGCAGGACGAGCAACTGACAAGGATTACGCGAATGCAGCGTGATGGCAATTGAATGCCGACTGCCGGTTAGTAATCCCTGTTTGACACGGATCCAGCCGCCCCCACAAACGATTTGACACTGCCGGGCTACCCGCTCGCAAATCGAACCTTACAACAGCTCAAGCCTGCCACCCGAGTAAGTCGGTGCTCGCCGTCTGGCGCTATCCGAGGGAGCCTGTTGAGCCAAAGCCAACGACACAACCAATGAGGGGCCGTGCTCGCGGATGCGGTGTCTCGTCACCCCTGAATTTGCGCGACAGCTCACCTAGGGTAAGGAGCCAAAATATGTGCGGCATCTGTGGATGGATTGACTTCGATCGTGACCTTGGAGCTCCCAAAGCGCGACAGGAGCTTGCCCAGATGACGGCCACCATGGCCAACCGCGGTCCCGACGACGAAGGGACTTGGATCGACGGACCCGCCGCGCTTGGACACCGCCGCCTGGCAATCATTGACATTGAGGGCGGTCGCCAGCCAATGACGCTCCAGCAGGACGGCCGAACCGCCCTGGTGCTTGTCTACACCGGAGAAACCTACAATTACCGCGAGCTGCGTCGACGACTCGCCGCCCTTGGCCATCGGTTTGATACGAGCAGTGACACAGAGGTGGTGCTGCAGGCTCATCGCGAGTGGGGCCGACAAGATCCGCGCTCCGCGGTGAGCGAACTGAACGGGATGTTTGCCTACGCGCTTTGGGACGTTGGCAGGCGCGAACTGCTTCTCATACGCGACCGGCTCGGCATTAAACCGCTCTACTACTACCCCACCCCGCACGGCGTGCTGTTCGGCTCCGAGCCAAAGGCGATCCTGGCCAATCGCCTGGCTGCCCGGATCATGGACGGCGACGGACTTCGCCGCACGCTATGCTCCATTGCCGATCCGGACATCACTGCCTTTCGCGGTATGCGGGAGGTACGACCGGGTCATATCGTCCGCGTGACGCGCGATGGCATCCACCAAATGAGATATTGGCAGCTCACCGACACCGGGCATACCGACGACGTGCCGACAACGGTTCGGCGCGTCCGCGATCTGCTCGAGGACACAGTCCAGCGGCAGCTTATCGCTGACGTGCCATTGTGCACGCTTTTGTCGGGCGGCCTGGATTCCTCGGCCTTGACCGCACTGGCCGCGCGCTTCAGCGACAATAGGATCCGATCCTTCGCTCTCGATTTCGTCGGCTACACCGACAATTTTACCCCAAGCCCGATGTGTCCCACACCCGACGGACCGTACGTGCAGGAGGTCTCAAAGTTCGTCGATACCGAGCACACAAACATCACATTATCCGCAGACGAACTCATGGACTCGAGCGTGCTGGCCAGCACCCTCCATGCCCACGACCTGCCATTCACGGGAGGGGATCTCGATAGCTCGCTCTATCTGTTGTTCCGGGCTGTCCGGAAACGCTCGGCGCTCGCGCTGTCCGGAGAGTCGGCCGACGAGCTTTTCGGGGGCTATGCCTGGTTCCACAATTCCGCGTGCGTTCAGGCCGATACATTTCCCTGGTCCGAGAGCATCGATACCGCCCGCCAGTGCTTAGACAGCGGCGTTGCCACAAAGCTCGAGATGACCGGCTATCTTGACGAGCAATACCGCAGGGCTCTGGCTGAAGTCCCCGCCTTGACCGGCCCCGCCTCGGCTGATCCGCTTGAGTGTCGTATGCGCCAGGTCTGTTACCTCTTTCTCACGCGCTTCCTGCCGAGGCTGCTCAATCGCAAGGACCGGCTGAGTATGGCTTCAGGCCTGGAGGTGCGGGTTCCCTATTGCGACCACCGGCTGGTCGAGTATGTGTTCGGTGCCCCATGGGGCCACAAGACGTTCGACGGGCGCGAGAAAAGCCTGCTGCGGGCCGCGACCGCGGACCTGCTGCCGGAGTCAGTGGTACGACGAGTTAAAAGTGTGTTCCCCTCTATCCAGGATTCAGCCTACTGCCGAATGCTACGCACCCGCTTCACCGGCCTGCTGAACGACCCCAATGCGGCAGTGGCCCCGCTGCTGTCCATCGATCGCTCGCAGTCCTTGCTCAACGCTTCAGACAATATTAGGTGGGTACAGCATATCCTCAACCTGCAGGATTTCCTGACCAACTACAAAGTCAGCCTCACCATCTGAGACGCCAGCAGTTGGTCGGCTGATCCATAAGGTGTAGGACTAGATCGCCTCGGCTCGACAAATCGAGCCGTCGTTGTTTCGCCTTCAAAGCGCCCGGACCGATCATCATCGTCAGGATCCGCTCCCGCGCTCCCGGCCCGATCAGTCGCCAGCACAATGTAATCAGTCACCAAATATCAAGGGACTGACAAATCGTCGAACAGCGCCTCACCCAGATCACCCATGAAGCGCGCCACTGCGTTGTCTGGGAGAAACGACCGATCATCTCCACTGGCGAAAGCTGTCATCACCACTATCACGCCACGCCGCTCGACAATGACGGCGTCCCCACGAACACCGGAAACGAACCCGGTCTTGCCAGCGATGGTGAGGTCTGGCGGCGTGCCGTGGTCCGCGGCATACGGATCATACGGCAGTTTGCGTAGCAGCAGATCGACATAATGCTGGCGCGACATGATTTCGCGGATTGTCTGCGAGGCTCGGACGCTGATCAGTCGGCCTTCGGCAATGGCAGTTAGTGTCGCAAGGAAGTCACGGGCAGTGCTCACTGCAAAATTTCTTGGATCGTTTCCGATCTTTCCGAAATCGATGCGATTGACGAGGCGCGTCGATGTCAAACCGATGTCGGTGATAACTTGGTTGATCTTGTCGAGGCCGAGCAAGTCAATAATGATATTGGTCGCGGAGTTATCGCTCAGGATGATCATGAGGGTCGCGATATCGCGAAGCGGCATGCTCACCCCAGGCGATAAATACTTTAGCACTCCCGATCCGCCGACTAAATCGCTGGTTTTGACGGAGATGACCTGATCAAGCGATTGCCGCCCCTTCTCCACCTCGTTCATTAGCGCGACGAGAATATGAATCTTGATGCAGCTGGCGGTCGCGGTGGATTTATCCGCTTGCCAAGTGATCGTCTTTCCCGTCGAGATGTTGTATCCGGCGAAGACAACATCGCCGGACCAACTTCTGGCGAGATTAATCGCCCGGGACGAATCATCCTCTGTCATAGGTCGCTGCCGGAAAATGAGGGCTGAGATTTGCCTCGACCTAGCGGCATCAAAGATCTTTGACATTGCCAAACTTCTGCAAGATGCCTGTTGCTGCCAGATAGCGATTTTCCGGCACAAGGGGCGGCAGCAGGACAACCTTTCCGGCCGCATCGTAGTAGGTGTCTACATCCTTCTTCGTGAGCACGATCTGTGGTGCCTTTGTCAGCGGCGGTGGCTTTTCGTCGTTCACGATCGCGACGCCCATGGCGAGAAGATACTGGCCCCAGTGAGTGCTGAACACGGAGCCTTCGCCGACCCATTGCGGATTGGTGCGCAGCTCTTTCAGAGCCGCAAGCGAACCGCCGAGGCCGGCGACCAGCGCCTTGTCGCCGCGCCCGGACTCTGCAACAGCCCGCCACGTGGCGATGGCGGAATCATCGTTGACCGCAAACAGCAGCAAGTTGCGGTCCTTGGGAATGGTCTGGAGAACGTTCTTGACCGCCGCATAGCTAGCTTCGAGCGCGCCCTTTCCATCCACCTGTATACCGGTCGGACTAATAATGGTTGTCGTCGCGGTGATCGCCTCGGGGCCAACCTGCTGCATCCCCATCTCCTCGGCGATCGTAATGTAGAAGTAGCGAACGCAGTCGTTCACCTCCACACCGGCGGCAGCCGCCTGAGCGACAAGCACAGTGGTATTGTCGGCGGTCCAGCCTTTCTCCCTGGCGGCGGCGGCGACAATCTTGGCAGCGTCGATACCGATCTCCTTGTTGACCAGGTTGAACCAGTGCCCGCCCGGTACGGGTACATTGATCGCGACATAGGGCACCTTGGCCCGCTCGAAAACCTTCCGCAGGGAATTCCCGATACCTTCGACACCGTTGTATTCGAAAACAATGTCCGGCTGCTCCTCGATCATCAGCCTTGCATTGTTCAAGGCGGTGACACCGTCGCCGTTATTGTTGTATCGCGAAAGTACAACGCCTATCTTGTCAGCCGCCGCCTTGAAGCCGTCGCCAAACTGCTTGAAGAGCTCGCCCGACTCCTGAACATTGGCAAAAGCGAACTTGTACTTGCGATCGCCGGCTTCAGCCTTCTGGATGCCCAATCCGGCGAGAACAGAGCCGCCCAGAACCGCAGTACCAGCCACGAGCGTGCGCCGGCTCATCATGATTGATCTATCTGTCTTCGAGTTCATCATTTCCCCCTGAGTAGAATTGTCCGCGATGGCCACGACCACTTAGCTGTCCTCACGCGCGAGCACCTCACGCAGCCTGGCGAAGCTCACACCGATGAGCAAAATGGTTCCGGTCACAATCTGCTGGTAGAAAGCAGGCACATGCAAAAGGGCCAGGCCATTCGCCACGGTCCCGAGGATGAGCACACCGATCAGCGTTCCTCCGATATTGCCTACGCCGCCCGATAGTGAGGCTCCGCCAAGCACGACGGCAGTGATCGAGGATAGTGCCACATCGGAACCGACCGTCGCCGAACCTGCGAGCAGCTGGCTTGCAACAACGACACCAGCAAATGCCGAGAGGGATCCGCAGAGTACATAAACTGAGATCGTCACCAGATCGACACGAATGCCGGCGAGACGGCTCGCCTCCGGGTTACCGCCGACTGCGTAGAGCATGCGGCCATATACGGTAAAATTCAGCAGGAACGTGCCAGCGAGCGCGAGAGCGACAAACGCCACGACATAGGCAGGAACGCTGGCAAAGGCAGGATCGGCCAAAACACCGGCCTCGACATTGGCGAGTGGCACGGTAACGCCATCGGTCACTGCATAAGCTAGACCGCCGGTGATGGACAGCGTTCCGAGGGTGACGATCAGCGGACTAATTCTAATTTTGGTGACGATGAGGCCGTTTATCAATCCGACGACTGCTCCGATGATGATGACGAGCGCAATGGCCGCCGGCACATTCATCCCAGCATTGGAGAAGAGCGCGAACAGAACCGAGCCGAGTGGCAAGACACCGGCGACGGAGAGGTCGAACCCCCCGGAAATAATCGCAAGTGATTGTCCGAGGGCCACGATACCAATCACCGTGACATTGGTCAGCACATTGGCCGCATTGCTCCAAGTCAGGAAAAATGGGCTCGAAAATGAAAGCGAGACGACGATCAGGAGATAGAAGAAGCCCATCCCGAAGAACTGCACGAGAAGCCGCACCACCTTTTGCCGGCGAATACCGGGATCTGCTGCCGTTTCGGGCGCGGTGGTCTCAACGAAAGCCTGACTCATTTTGATCAAATACCTCCTGCCGCGAGCGCAGCCGCGGCCGACTGAGTTTTGGCCGCGCCGCTTAGTTCTCCGACGATGCGGCCATCACGGATCACGATCAATCGATCGCTCAGCTCGACCGCTTCCTCGATGTCTGACGTGACGACGACCATCGGACACTTCGTGCGGGCGATGTCACAAAGGAAGGAATGGATTTGTGCGCGCGCGCCGACGTCGACGCCCCGGCTCGGCTCCTGCAACACGAGGAATGAGGGGGCCATCGCCATTCGCGAAGCGAGAAGGATCTTCTGCTGGTTACCACCGCTCAACTGACCGAGAGGCTGCTCCAGCTTGCGGTAACGCACGTCGAAGCGCTGGCCTATCTCTGCCGCCCAGCGCCGTTCAAAGCCGGCGCGGATCACACCGAAGCGAGACATATGCGATAGCACCAACAAAACGAGATTCTCGCGGATGCTCCGCCTTAGCACCAGCCCTTCGCGCTTGCGTTCGGCAGGAACGTAGCCAATACCGAGGCTCCTTGCCTTGATCGGCGTGGCAGGGATCGGGCCACCTCGGCCAAACAAGGAGAACGTTCCAGAGATATCATTTCGAGTTCCGCCAAGTCCTTGCGCGACAAGTTCGGCGCCAGACCCCCGCAGTCCGTAGAGGCAGACGATTTCGTTTGCCGCGACGCTGAACGACACGTCAGAAAGAGAAGGGATACCAGATCGCGACCATTTACTAACAACAAGCGCCGCCCGGTTGGATCTGCTCATAGGCGCGATCACCGTTTGCTTGCTGTGCTGATCGCGGCCGAGCATATGGCGGATCAGTTCCGACTTGCTCGTGCTGGCCGTCTCCAGGTCAGCGACCTTACGACCATTGCGCAGGACGACGACACGCTGGCTAAACTCATGCACCTCGTCCATACGGTGCGAAACGTAGATGACGCCGACACCATCGCGGTTCAGCCTGGCGACGATGCCAAACAGTCGGCGACTCTCCTCCCCGCTGAGCGCTGCAGTTGGCTCGTCCAGCACGATGATGCGCGCCCGGCGGGCCAGCACCTTGACGATCTCGACGATCTGCCGCTCGGCCAAGGTCAGTCGAGCCATCGGGCGCGACAGGTCACCGAGATCGACTCCAATGTAGGCCGCGGCCTCCTCTGCCGCCCGCCGCGTGGACCGTCGCGTAACGAGCCCACACTTTCCTTCCCAGCGATTAAGCATCACGTTATCGGCCACTGATAAATGCGGCACATAAGCGAGCTCCTGCGGGATGAGAGCGACCCCATGCGCCAACGCATCGCGGGGCGCCTGAAAGAGGACGGGGCGGCCCTCCAGGATCATTTCGCCGTCATTGTCGGGCCGAATTACACCGGAAATGATCTTGGAGAGCGTGGACTTTCCGGCGCCGTTTTCACCAAGCAGAGCAACCGTCTCTCCGCGCGCAAGATCGAGATCGACGTGCTGCAACACGCGCGTGACGCCGAAGGTCTTGCCAATGTTACGTAGCCGCAACAGGCCGCCCGAAATCCGGCCGCAGTTCAACAACACGGCCCCAGGACAAATCTCGGCCGCGGAGACAGTCGAACTCCTCATCACCCCTCTCGCGCGCTTCACTTCCGTAGGATATTCTTTTGTCCGTTCGCCTGAACGGATGGCCAGATATTCTATCTATTCAGCGCAGTTTGGCGGCGATTTTCGTGTAATTTCCGCATCTTTTGTGCGAAATCGGCCTCTCCTCAGCCCCCTCAAGAACACCCATTCGCGAACCTATTCCGGCACAGGGCCTCAAACCGTGCATCAGCGCGACGGTGTCTTGCTTGATCGATGCTCTGTGCCGGGACAAGGAAAAATCGGAGATGCTTACCCTAACTCCAGGTGATCTACATGTTCGTTTTGAAGCACCTGCGCGACAAGGCCTCGATCTTCGAAGCCTACGTGAAGGCGACCTGCCTCAAGGACGAGTCCGCTCGCGTGTTGTCTCTTGAGGGATTTTTTTGCAAATCCGGAGCTTGAGCCACAGGTGACCGAGGTCTTCGCCGCGATTCCGGATTTCCGGCATCTCCGGCACGAAAACCGTGCCGCGGCGGAGTATCTGACTCATCTTTGCCGCGATGAAACTCTGTCCGTCACGTATCTGGTAGCTGATGGCCGGGAAGGTGAGGCTTTGCAGCAAGCGCTCGCTGCCGAGGGCTTACTTCCACCCAAGACGCGCGTGATCGTCGAAGCGGAAACAAACGCTCATCTGTACATGATGTTCGCGTCCGCAGGCGGTGGCTATCAGGTGACGGGTTTCGTCCTGTCCGATCTGGTCTTTAGAGAAATGCCTGGCGTCTGCGCCAACCAGATTTTTTGACAAGGTACACAACTGGTCACGCGCGAGGACGCGCGGTGAACGCAGGGTCGTCGCGAGTCTGGCTTGGTCTGCAAGTTCAACGGCATCCGCGCGCTGCGCCAGGATGCCGTTCTTGCAATCGACAACGATCAGGCTCACGCCCGCTTTGACAGCTTGCGAGATGGTGTCTGCGCCAATCACTGGAGCGTCAATGGATGGCCGAGATAGTCGCGGACGCTAACTTGACTAACGCGCGCATCTCTCCGCTCGGGGCCAGCCCCTCCACTGTGTGAAGTAATTCGCGCGTGTTTTCCTGTTCTGTTTCTATGACCCTGCCCGCTTCTACGACGACGGCCTGCCGGACAAAGCGGCGCGGCTGACGCTGAATATCGGGTACGGCGAGGTCGACGATCAGCTTCACTGTCGTCAGATCGAACCTCTGTACAGCCACGCGGTTGATGGCCAGAAAGGCGGCCAAAAGCTCAGATTCGCAATTGTGCGTCGCAACATTGGGCGTGCGATGCAAGCTAGAATTGACTAGCCGAGTCCAGCAATGCTCGGCAAATGACACGGAGTAAGCCTGCTGCTTGTGTTTTAGCCAAGAATTTAAGGTCTTGAATGGGGGCGTTGCTTCACATGAAGGCCAGCGACTCGCCGTAACCGCAGACATCAGGATTCCGCGGACCGCCCGGGCAAAAGACGGCCGCCTGCCGATGTCGCATTACCCGAATTCTACTGTGGAAACGGCCGCCCGGGCCGGCATCAGCGCCCACCTCCGCGAGCGCGACAGCAGGAAACAATGAACATTTGCTTGGACTTAATGGGGCGTGCGTTTTTGCCTGCGTTTTGGGCACCGGCTTACGACATCGATCGTGGTGGCATATATTCGATCCGGCCGCGGCAGCGGAGAAGAGGCTCTGCAGCCACAACAGCAAGGGGGGCCAAACCGGGGGTGGCGTCGGCATCGGCCTACATACTGATCGTGCGGCCCGAACGGCGCAGCACACTGCTCAATTCGGAATCCGGTTGGTTCGGCGGTCCCAAAGCGTCGGAGCCCGTCCCCGTTTTCGACCATAGCAGGCGCGCGCCCCTGGTGTTGCTCGCCTCCTTCGAGGACGGCTACCTGACGCACGTGGGCGACGCACGGAAAGGCGCTTCGGCCGGCACGGCCCTCGTGCGGCTCAATATGACGTCGCTTGAAGCGCTCGCGCATCCCATCCCGTTCAGGGAAGTGTTGCGTCGCGTGCCTCCCCGCTTCAAGACACCGCTCACCCGCATCGCGACAAAGGGCGGCCTAGTGTCCCCCAAGGCCCTCCGAGCCCTCGTCGACGTCCTGAGCGACATGGACTCGCTGCTCGCCGACAAGCTTCGCAGGCTGTCCGCAAGCCGGCGAGAACTAATCGACGCTCTAAATCGGCGGCAGCGCGAGAATCTGGCGCTACAGAAAGAGTCGGTTGCCGCGGCGCTCGAGATCGCCGGTGTCGACACGGACAAGATTCTGGAATGGTCCCCGCCGGCGTCCGAGCAAACCTTTTTCTTGGACGGTCTCCCCGGGACAGCCGTTCGCGAAGACGTCATGCTTCATGCCGACATCACCGAACTGCCAGGATTTGCCGTCATCCGCGAGCAGCCCTATCTGGCTGCGCGCACCTTCCAGGCCAACGACAACCCCGATGTGCGCGTCACTATCCTGATGGCCAACCGCCTGCCGCTGGAGCAGCAAACCGGGGCCGACTTGATCTACTTCAACAGCGCCTACCGCTCGTTCGTGATGGTGCAGTACAAGGCGCTGGAGAAAGGCGCGAAAGAACACGAATTCCGGTGGACCGACGGCGATCAATTCTGCGACGAGGTCGCGCGCATGGACCAGTTGCTAGAAGAGTTGTCTAAGATTGAGCCGGACACTGACCCTGATGGCTTTCGCCTGACCAGCAATCCCTTCTTCCTCAAGTTCTGCTCGAGAGTGGTATTCAACCCGGACGACAAGGGTATGTTTCCCGGGATCTATCTCCCACACGGATTGTGGAAGGTGCTGGCGAACAGTGGTCGCCTCAAAGGTGCGCGCGGCGGCAATGTTCTGACCTATGCCAACGTCGGCCGCCGTCTAAGCGGCACCGATTTCGTGGCTCTGGTAGGCAGCTCGTGGATCGGGACGACGATCCCGCAGACTATTGCGCTCGAACGCCTGTTTCGGTCTGTGCTGGCGACGGGCCGCACACTGACCTTCGCAGTCAAGACCTCCCGACCAGCACCGGGCGGGCCGATTGGACCGTTGCCGGGGCTGGATGATAGCGAGGACCTGCCTGATCACGGTATGGACGCCAGCAAGTGAGACGGCTAGGCAGACCACCACGACTGCCATCCTGCGGGCCGCACCGAACCACGCAGACGAGACTGCAGCTCACCTGAGCGTTCGCCGAACCTCACGCTCCATGGCCAAGACGACAATAAACTTCTCTATCAGAGCGTGTAGTAGTCAATCCTAACGAGATGCGTTATGACGCAGCCGCGCGGACGGCGGAATTGGTAGACGCGCAGGTCTCAAAACCTGTTCCTAACGGAATGTCGGTTCGATTCCGACCGGCCGCGCCAAGGCTCATGAGCCACACGAAACCGAAGCGCTAGCCGCCGCTATTTGTCTCATCGCATGTGCTTGCTCAGCGAGGTTGGAGATTCCGGGGGACGGCGGCGGTCGAGAACAGCTTGCACGATTGAATTGTGCTAGCCTGTCTCTGCAACAAAGGATGAGTGAGCAATGCCGGCGTTAGACGAAAGTGCGAGAAGGCAAACGATATCTGCTGCTCTGGCTGGCGCCGCAAGCAATCCCGATGCCGAACGAATTCAGTTGCCATGGCGCGGCTCTCAGATCATGGCCACTGTTGTGCGTGTGCCGCTGGACGCTGTAGTGCTCAACCCCCGCAGCCACCGTATCCGCTCCCAGCTTGAGTCGAACACCGAGGCTGCCCTTGTAAGTTCGGTCCCCTTCGAGCCTCGGGCGCAGTCCATCATCACCGAAATCCTCCGGACAACCGACAAGTTCGACGACCTCAAAGCCAACCTCCGTGACGTCGGTCAGACCGATCCCGGCGTCGTTAGCGTTGCGGGCCTTCTCGTTAACGCGAACACGCGCTGCGTGGCACTCCGCGACATCAACGCGCGAGACATCCGGGTCGCCGTGCTGCCGGACGATGCGACGGACGAGGATATCGACCGGCTCGAACTCAATCTGCAAATGGTCCGCGACTTTCGTCGCGACTATACCTTCACCAACGAGCTTCTGTTTATCGAAGAGCTGGTCACTAGGTATCACTACACCCCCATTAACATAGCGACCGAGATGAACTGGGTATCCCGCACGGATGCCGCCGCAACGCGGCGTGCCGAGGAGGAAGTCCAGACCCGCCTCCGGATGCTCGCGATCATCCGGGAACTACAGGCCATGGGCGCCAACCGGTTACGGCTCGTCGAGTTCGACGCCATGCGCCAGGCCATCAGCGAACTCGACAGTGAGTTCGAACGAATTAACGCAATCGATCCTATGGAGGCTCAACGCGTCAAGGACATGCGGCTGACGGGGCTGCTTGCGAACGTTGGCTATCGCGAACTGCGCGAGATCAAGGAAGGTTTCCTGGACGAGTTTCTCCTGCCTGCACTGGAAGAACAGTCCCTCTTCCAGGACAGGATCGATGATCTGACGCGGCCAATGGTGGCGGACACGGCCTCGATACCGGGTCTCGATGTACTCGATGGTCTTGTGCCCACCGCTAGCAGCGGAACGCGGAGCGCCGAGATGCTGTTGAGCTTGATGGCATCCTCGATAGGCAAGGATACCGTGCTGTTACCGGCAAACGGTTCCGGTTCTATCGAAGTTAGCCGTCCCCAATTTTTGGATGAATTCAAGCAAGCGGTCGAAGGCGCGGCGGAGGACGCCCGCCAGGAGCGTACCAAGGGGGACCGGATCGATCGTCCTCGTCTCCTTATCCGAAAAGCGAGCAAGCAGATTCGAAGCGCGATGGAAGCTTTAGCGCAGGTTCGAAGCAGCCCTGAGTTTGACGACGCGAAGTTGCTTGCTGCCGTCAGCGATCACGTCGCAGCCTGCGATGCCCTTCAGAAAGCTCTCGAACTGTGACTGCAGCACTTCCGAAAATCCTCATAGGTCGCAACCAGGCGGCAGCAGGACTCAGGGTCACCCGGCGTGCGCACGTGCCCGATGCTTTCTGGACCAGGGTGCTGGCTGAATGGGGCATCCACGGGCCGAACGCGTCCGTCGAGATCGCCGTCCCGACCGAGCGCTTCCTCTCACGCTTGGACTGGCTCCCTGCGGCCTGCCAACGGTTTGCCGTTTCCATCGAGTGGGACGAGACGGCTGGCAGGCTTGTCCGTGCCGCGCGCGCCGAGCGCATCGCACTCGATCAGGTGATCCGGGCCGTTCCCCTTCCCGCTGACGAGATCTCCCGCAGACTCGAAAACGGTCGGTTTACGCGCCCGCTACGAGACTTCCAGCTTCGTGATCTCGGCAAACTGCTGGTCCTCAACCACGGCGCTAACTTCTCCGTTCCCGGCGCTGGCAAAACCACCGTCGCCTATGCGCTTTACGAGGCGGAGAGGCTCGCTCAACGAGTTCAGCGGTTACTGGTTGTCGCCCCCCTTTCTGCCTACGACGCCTGGACGTCGGAAGCTCGGGACTGCTTCGACCAGCCGCTTCGTGTCCACCGCTACGATGGCACCGAGATCCCAGCCGACGCCGAGGTCTGCCTGGTGAACTACCAACGTCTTTCCACCGCGTACGACGATATTGCACGGTGGGTTGCTGAACGCCCCTGTCATGCCATTCTCGACGAAGCGCATCGCATGAAAAGGGGGCGAGCCGGCGAATGGGGCACCACTACGCTCAATCTTGCCTATCTCGCCATTCGTCGCGATGTCCTGACCGGAACGCCGGCCCCGCAGAGCATGCGCGACCTGCAAGCTCTGCTCAGCTTCAGTTGGCCTGGCCAGGCGCTTCGCATTCTGCCGGAGCAGTTGTTCCGCCGCCAGCCACCCCCCGAAGTCACTGCGATCGCAGCCGCCGCGGTTCGCCCCTTTTTTGTGCGCACGACCAAATCCGATCTTCGCCTCACTGCACCTGAGAAAACTGTCCTGACGATTCCTCTCGAAGGCCTGCAACGTGAGATCTATGAGGCACTCCGCAATCAATATGCGGGGCAATTTGCGGTCACCCGTCGCGAGCGCACCGATTTTGCGCGGATGGGTGCCGTTGTCATGTATCTCCTGGAAGCCGCAACCAACCCGGCACTCCTCAACGACACCCCGGCCGACATGAACCTCAGCGGCTTCCGTTTCCCGCAGATGACTATTCCGCCGGGCTCTTCCCTTGCTGACTTGATCGCGCGATATTCAGATCACGAAATTCCGCGAAAAATCATCGAGCTCACAAAGCTCGTGAAGGCAAACGCCGACCTCAACCGGAAAACGCTCGTTTGGACCAACTTCGTCCATAACATCGCCCAACTCGAGAGGTCCTTCGCGCGCTACGATCCCGCCGTCATTCATGGCGGAATTCCATCCGAGGTCTCTCAGCCGAATGCGCCTCGCACACGCGAGGATGAACTCGAAAAGTTCCGCCACTCGCCTGATTGCCTGGTCCTGCTCGCCAATCCGGCGGCGACAAGTGAAGGCGTCAGCCTGCACCAACACTGTCATGACGCGATCTATCTCGATCGGACATTCAATGCTGGCCAATACCTTCAAAGCGTTGACCGGATTCACAGATTGGGGATGCCGGAAGACACGCCGACGCGCATTACTTTCCTCATCACGGAGGACTCAATCGACGAGGTCGTTGATGCGCGCATCCGCGAGAAGGCGGAACGGCTCGGCGCCATCCTCGAAGATGGTGATATCGCCACAATTGCCCTGCCGGACGAAGACGATTATGCCCGCGTCATTGACAGCGACGAAGACGTCGCCGAGCTGTTTAGACACGTCCGCGGTGAATGATGCCCACCGTCTCGCCAAGTCGATCGGCAGGTGCGGCACACCACACCTCGGTTGCGCAGCCCATTCAAAGCCTTCTGCGGCACATCAACCAGAAAGCGCTCAGCAGCGCCGTCGCGGTTGAGACCCGCAATCGCGAACGACACCTTCCTCCCGTGAGTGTCTACCGTTGGTGGGCGCGCAGGACGTTAGCGGTCAACGACGCATTGCTCGGCGCTTTCTCTCGTGAAACAGGCTACGCGTCCGCTGATATCGTCGTCGCAGACCCATTCGCTGGCGGAGGCGTCATTCCTCTTGCAGCAATGAGACGTGGATTTTCTGTCTACGCGCAAGATCTCAATCCTTGGGTCGCCAAGGGGCTTGCTACAATGCTGGCTTTGCCCGGCAAGGAGCTGCTGCAGAGCGCGCGCGAAGAACTGGCACTATCCTCGGATCCTCTGTGGAGACAAGCGTACGCCACAACGTTTTCCGATGGCACACCCGCAACGATCAGCCAAACCCTCAGGGTCGCCACGTCCCGTTGCTCGAATTGCGGCTACAAGCATAAGCTGTTTCCTCATGCGCTCGTGTCTTTGACGAAAAGAAAGGAGCTTCGAGCCGGTAAAGCTTACCTCGCCTGCTCGCATGGCCATCTTTTCCTTGGCAGTCGCGCTCGACTGTCAGAATGCCCAACGTGCGGCGAGGCCGTTAATCCTCGATCGACGCATTTGACAGATCGGATCGTGAAGTGCCCCCGCTGTTCCCATGAGGAATCCGTTTCAGTCCGGGCAACGTCTCGGTCCTGGAACTGGGAGGTAGCGCTCGTCGAGCGGGTTGATAAGAGCCGGCGCGAGATTAGCGAGCCAACCGCCAAGGAAGTGGCCCAAGCGTCGTCCAGGTCATGGGCCCCGCGTCGCACGCTTGGGCCTATACCGACTGCCGCGGAAACCAATGTTCTGCTAAGACACGGCTTCAAAAATTGGGAAGATCTTTATCCCCGTCGCCAGCGAGTAGTAATCGAGCGGCTGCTCACCCTCGCTCGTTCGAACAAGAATCCTCAGCTCAAACTGGCTCTAGAAATGGCCGTGCTAGGGAGCACGGAGATGGCAGGCTTCCTATCTCGGTGGGACAGGTTTTATCTCAAGAGCTTCGAGAGTATGTCCTCGCACCGCTTCAATTTTTCTACATTCGTCGCCGAGCCAAACGTGCTCGGAGCCGGTCTTGCCGGCAGAGGAACCGTCAACAGGCGCCTGGTGTCATTCGAAAAAGCCGCGGAGTGGCTTGCAGCCGCTGGCGTTGATCTACATTCACGGCCCATATTCAAGTCTTCCAGACGGCGAATGTCCCAAACTCCGGCGACCGGCGCCACAATCGTCGTCGGCAGTTCAGAGCGAATGCTCATGCCTGACAGGTCTGTGAATCTGATCCTGACAGATCCCCCATACTACGACGACGTCCAATACCACGAGCTTTCTCTACCGTTTCGAACTTGGGCAAAGCTTGGGAAGCGCCGCAACAAGGGTGAAGCTGTCAAGATTCCGCATACGCAAGAGCTCAACGAGCACAGGCGATATCGTGATGTCCTGACAACCATCTTCAAGGAGTTTCATCGAACCTTGAAGACCGACGGCCGCTTGGTCTTCAGCTACGCGAACCGCGAGCCGGCAGCCTGGGTCAATCTTTTCGCAGCTCTGAAAGCTACGCAGTTTAGGCCGGTGGCCTTTACCATCGTCCAGAGCGAGAACGAACACGATCTGACCAAGCGCAAGGGTCGGTCTTGTCATCTTGACTTGATACTGGAATTGGCTGCGTCGACGGCTGCTCCGATCGAGCAATGGCGCCCCAAACCCGTGTTTCGGACCAACGAAGAGCGCTACCTGCTTTCCGTCGGTGATGCGTTCCTCAAGTCGGGCAGCATGGTCAACGGCTGGGAAGCCGAACTGGTACGGCGGCTCAAGACAGAAATATTCGTTGAGTAGGTGTTGCGGCCTATATCGAATTATCCGCCCCACTGCGTCGAGAACCGATTACGGCTGCCAGCTGACGCATAAACAGCCGTCCGGGACATATTCTCGAGCGCTCGCACAGCCATTCGCTTCCGCAAGATAGAGCCGCGCCTTACGACGATGCGGCAACTGAGCCATCGCCGCGGCTAACGTCATCTTCGAAGTATTTTTTCGCTTCCAAATGCTTCCGCAGGGCGACCGGTCTGTACGGGCCGAAGCTCGTGTAGTTGCGCACAGATTTCATGGCAAGTCGTTCGTAGACGGTATCGTGAAGCTGCGCGGTGTCAGGGACTTCACGGGACGCCTTGGACCAATGGAGGGCCGTTCCACCCATTCCGACCATGCATTCATCGTGCATCATTCCATCCGCTGATGGATAGAGCCGCAGCAGATTCCTGTCGACGAGGACGCGGCCAGGTTCTGGAATTTTTTCAGCAATGAATTCCACCATCCAAGCGAGCGTGACGTCTGATAAACGTGATTCGTTTTCTGGATAGCTTCCGCCGACGTCAGCGTGATTGCCGGCGAACCAGATCTGATCGAATTGCTCGGGTTCGCCGTGCCTGTCGGGCCACGTAACGGTCCCGCTTCCTCCCCATGGGACGCGCTTGAAATCCTTACGCCCTTCGTCGATCGATTGCAGATGCCGTGCGTACTGAACATCGGAAGGGAAATGGCGGTCGTACGCCCAATCGGGAAAGATCCGTTGCCAGCCTATCGCCGCGACTGCATCCCATATCCCGATGAAATAGGCGGAAGCACCGGCGGCGCGTCCAGCTTCTGCTTTGTACGCCGACCGGAACTGCTCCGCTCGCTTGTCCGCCTCTGCTCCGCTGCGCGGCATTCCGAGACGATAGACGCAGGCAACGGCCTCACCGGCCACGCGCCGCAGCGATTTTGGATCGAGGCTGATCGATTGCCCACTCCGCTCCTGTCTCGGAATGCCGCAGAGCTCCAGTACATGGGCGAGGCACCTGGCCGTGTAGGCACCCCGGCTGAAGCCGAACAGGTAGATGCGATCCCCCGGCTCCCACACGCCGATGATGGCCGTGTAGCAATCGATGATCTTCTTGGTGATGCCGAACCCAAACATCTGCTGGAGCGTTTCCTTGAACCGGCGCCAGCGACTGTCATATCCTGGTGCCGGCGTTCCTATTCCTGGAACGTAGAGCGCTAGCTGCTTTCTGGGGTCGATGATCGAGTCAGGACCTGTCCGCGTCGCCCGGTACAGTTTATAGACATTGGTCCGGCTCTCGTCTGGCAGCAGACCGCCTTCGTTTCCGGTGCCGTCAGCGAACAGCAGGATGTTCTTGGCCACGTTCGGTTTTCCTCTCAGGTCACACCAGAAGATCGATCGACGATTCTGCGATGACAATGCCGGTAGCATCCGTGAAAATTGCAGCAACGTCCCTCATCTTCTGCCGGAACGTGTCATAGGCATCCTGACCGATCAGTGGAATAGCTTCAGCGAGGCTTGCCACCTCTCCCGGCTTTTTTGCAAGAATGCCCTTGAGCTTTTGCTCTTCAGAGCGAAGGCCTGCGATAGCGGCGTTAAGGTCGGAGATGTTGGTCGGGGTTACGAGTTTCCCACCAATGTAGACAACCTGACTGAGACCAACGATGCCGAGAATCGTACCCGGAACGACGAATGTCGACAACTGATTGACACCCGCAGCGATCAGACCGCCAATTACAACCAGACCAAATATGAAGCTCTGATAACGGTACACGTCAAAGGCCCCGTCCGTGGTGAAGAAATCCCGCCAGGTTGCGTTTGCCGGGTCAACGACAGTCTTCGCCATGGGTATCCAGCCATGTCGCAGGAGCCATGCCCGGTTATCAGCTGAGAGCGTATTGCGCTGGCTGTCGGTACCTTTGGCGATTGTGGCTCCGATGCCGCTAATGCCGAGCAGCGCCAGGATTGAGGCAGAGAGGTCGACAAGAGTTCCTGTCTGCAACAGCAGCAGAGTTATGAGGGCGGCAACGGCCAGCGAGAATGCAAGTGTCTGGAACGTCGAAAGACTACCCTTCCCATCCGGACCTGCGCAGACCTGAGCGGGACTTAATGCTCGCAGAAACGAACCAAACGTGTGATCCTGTTTTCTCAGAGCAAACGCAATCCAAAGGTAAAGAACGAGGACCTCTGCGAATACCGAGAAGATGCTGAACCAGTACGGACTGAGCCTGACACTCACGGACGATACCCGCCAGGGAGATTGACCAACCGGACTGTTACACGTGTAGAGGTACAAATCGACCCTGCTCCAAAACCACGCAAGGTCATCGGCCATGTTCAGCGTAACGATTGTCTGATCGGGCTCGAGCAGATGCTTCTGCACCAGCGGATCCAAATCCGTCGCGCGGCGTGTCACAGCGTCTTGTCGCTTGAAGATATAAGTCTGATCGCCGTAGTCGATTCCGGCAAAGTATCGCGCGCCATCGACGAATGGCGCACGAACTCCGATGTCCACGCGCTGATTTGTAGGAAGAAAATTCGTGGCGAGCACGAGGGGGGCGCCAACCGGATTGCGGCCTGACCTAAGCTCCACGGCAAATTCGCCAGGCTTAACGCACTGCTTTTGAGGGTCGCGGGACGCGGCGACAGCCGGAGCCTCGGCAGCTGCGGGCTTCTGATCCAGCTGATCCGCGCGCGGTTGCTCGGGCGCGGGGCCCTGCCCAGGGAGGAGCGGGCCATCAACCGCAGCCGTGTGCTGTCGGGCTTTCGTCGGTGAGCATAGCAACACACTCGTCAGCATAATCGTGTACATCGCAACGAACAGCGATCTCGTCATTCGCCCTCCCCGACAGCCCGAATAGTCGGCGCCATTTACCAGGGGTTGCGTCCGTCACGCAAGCCAACCTGTCCAGTTGAACCCTCGTGGGATCGGTGCTGCCGACGAACCGGCAGCGAGAGCGGTCCTGAAGCGAAAATTCGTCCGCGGTCAAATGTCATGGCGGCCAGCTCCGAAGACCCGCTCCCGCGCAGAGTGGCGGCAAAGACAAAGCGGAGCCTCATGGCTTGAAATCATCATGCCGGAAGGAAGCCCTGAACGCAGCTTGCAGCGTGTCTGCCGACAACGGAGCAATCCAGGGCAGCCGTCCTAACCACCGCACCCGGCCAATCTCGCAAATTGCTTTCGTAACATCCGAATTCTTTTCACCAACGAGGGCTATTCCAAGAATATCGATCTGGCGCCTTCGGAGCGCATCTATGGACAGCAGCGCACAATTGACCGTCTCCATACTTGTGCTAGCGCAGAGCACGACAGGAAGTCGCCATCTCTCCAGCACGTCAATGTAAAGCGAGCTGCAATTGAGCGGGTCCATCAGTCCGCCGGCTCCTTCGATCACAAGCGGATACTCTCCGGGATCCGGCACGTCCAGCGAATCGATGTTGATGCGCACTTCGTCAATCGCTGAAGAACAGTCGGGCGAAACGATCGCCGGCAGTCGGTAGCGCTCAGGCACGATGCGGTTCAATGGAAGATTCCCAAGACGACGGACGCGCTCGCTGTCGGTTTCTCCCTCGAGACCGGCTTGAACTGGTTTCCAGAACTTCGCGCCGAGAAGATTAACAAGTCCAGCGCAGAACACCGTCTTTCCGACCCCGGCACCTGTACCGCTCACCACTATTCTCTGCAGGCTCATCGACCTTGCACTCACGTCATCTCCAGCGGTGCGCGCAACTCAACCTCCACAACAATCTCGGTTCGTTAAGAGGATCGCCTGACCTTCTAGACGATCGAAAGCCTGCATTCGGCGCACGGCCCAGCCTTTAAGGTTGAGCAAAGCGTCCGGCGCGCACTTGCGGCTGTTTCTTTCTCCAGGCCAAGGCGGCCGCAATCATGGAAGATGCATCTCGTGTTCGCTCCCAAAGACCTGCCCCAGAAAGACCTGCTCCGCATGACTAGATTGACCATGCGCCTTGAGCGTGCATGCGATGGCTCTTCCCTGAGTTGCGTGCCATTCGTTGTGACAGGTCAAGATTGTTTCCGGCACACAAATTTTGTCCGCGCCGTACGAAAGCAGCCCCCCTTTGTCAGAGTGTGTCCTGATAGATGCAAAACTGTACGCTTCGAACGACGGCCGGGGGTTCACCTGGTTGGTATCACCAATGGCGATCGTCTTGTCGGAAATGGGCGTCGACGCATACCAGGCTGCTACGAGTCATCTGCGCGCTCCGGCCCTGTACGCGAATATCGATCGAAGCGCCGAGCAGGCCGGGCGGTTCATCGCATAGGCATCAAGAAGCAGCTGGCCCACTTCCGCCGCGACCAATTTTTGTGCTTCCCCTATCGCCGCGCAGAATCGGCTCCTGGGCCCATCCCTACGCCACCCGCCTCCACCCGAATGAATTTAGCGGTGACGCGCTATCCAGCGCAGACCTATCGTCGAGGCGGATTTTAGTTCCGTCACCGGTCTGAAACTGCTCAACCATTTGACTTATTTGAGACAAAAGCGGCGACGTTGGCCGGTCGCTCATCGTTCGTCTCCTGGTGAGCGCGGACTCGCGTAGAGCTCTATCGGTTCGCGACGGCCACGCCGGCTCCCGGGCCACCGTTTGCGCTTTCAGGTCGACAAATATGATTCTCCCGATCAACCAGCACAACGCGCGGCTTGAATTCGTTGGCCTCCTCCTCGTCAAAAGACGCATATGCAACGATGATCACCTTGTCGCCAGGCATTGCGAGCCGTGCAGCCGCTCCATTCAAGCCTATTGTTCCCGATCCCATAGGGGCCTCAATCACATAGGTGGCGAACCGCGCTCCAGTTTCGATATTGTAGATTTCGACGCGCTCGTTGATGAGGAATCCCGCCGCATCCAGCAACGCGCGATCTATCGAAATCGAGCCTTCATAGTGCAGGTCGGATTGGGTGACCGACGCGCGATGGATTTTTCCCTTCATCAACGTAACCTGCATGGATTGCCCATCCTGAAGTTTGTGCGGAGTGCACTGCTGCCTGGTTTTAACAGGATTGCCGACCTGCCCCCGTTTCCAGCCCGGCATTGCGTGCTGGCCGGCTTACGGGATTATGCTGGTCGAAAGCAAGTCGCCGCGGAGATCGAAGTCGCGCTGTTCAAAGAGGATGGTGCTGTACTTCAATCGATCATGTATTCCGTCCGCGAGCCACACCATACCTCTCGAGCACCACGGTCCGTGCTGTCGTGCAGCTGACAGTCAGATCGTTGACGTGCGGCCAACTTACACACCTTGATCAACCAGAAATTCTGCGAGCTCCGCTACAAGGCCATCGACACAAGCGGCCAAATACGAGTTCTGCTGTCAATGCCCTTCCGGCGTTGCGTTGAGCTTGATCCCGGGATAAGAACGCCGCCAGGTTAGGTCGTCACGTTTGCGGTCGCCATGATCCGTCACATCGTCTTCTTCACAGCCAGGGACAAGGCCGATATCGACCGAATCGTAGAAGGTCTATCGGTTCTCACGTCAATCCCATATGCACGTCGGCTTGAGATCGCGCGCAACCGCAAGAGCGATCAGCTTGGCAATGATATCGACATCGTGGTGTACGGCGAGTTTGACAGCGAGGCGGATCTTGCTGCGTACAAAACGCACGGTTTGTATCAAGAAGCGATCCGGTGCGTACGGCCACTTCGGGAGATGCGCTTTGCTGCAGACTACGAGCTATCAACAGACGTGCATTTCGCCGGAACTGCTGGACTAGGGCAGCTCGCTCGGCCCGTGAGACGAGCCCGCCATGAGTAGCTTGATGATCGGCCTCAAGGGTTTGTACGTATCGAACGGAAATTGCCCTCGTTCGGAATGGCATGACCATCGGCGCGGGCCTCACAGGCTGTCCCTCTTCGGCAATCCATAGCCATGCACGTCCGCGAGCTGCATTGGGTTGAACCTGTCAAGGCGCTGCGATGCGTTGCGCAGCGGCCGCAGCTTACTTTTCTCGATAGCGCGGCTGGGCCCGAGCTGCTTGGACGTTACTCATATTTGGCTTGCGAACCGTTCGGTACCTATTTGGTCGCCGAAGGACAGGCAAGCTGGCATGGGGAGGTCCTTCCAGGCGATCCATGGGCGGTGCTGCGCAACCTTCTCGTCAGATGCCGGGAAGCACATCGGCCCGATCTCCCGCCGTTCCAGGGGGGAGCTGCCGGCTTCTTCGCGTACGATCTGAACCGAACCCTGGAGCGGCTGCCAGGGCCATCAATTCCCTGTCTCCGATTGCCTCAATCAATTCTACATTTTTATGACGTGGTGGTCAGCTTCGATCACCGCGACCGCAGATGCTGGATCGTCTCGACAGGATGGCCGGAGCAGGACCCTGCTCGACGAGCCGACCGTGCGCGTCGCCGGGCCGATGAGTTTACGGCGCTGCTTGCCAGACCAAGGTCGCCGCAGATTATAATTCCTGCTAGGGCGGGCGCGTGGGAGTCGAACTTTAGCCGTGAAGGCTACATAGCAGCGATCCGACACGTTATCGAACTGATTCTGGCTGGGGACATATTCCAGGTGAACATCGCGCAATGCTTCAATGCGAGGGTGTCGCCGCTGTTCGATCCGGTCACATTCTATTGCCAGCTCCGGTCATCAAACCCAGCTCCTTTTGCTGCCCTCTTGCGCTACGATAAGCTCACGATTGCATCGAGCTCTCCTGAACGATTTCTGAAACTTGACGGGCGACAGGTCGAAACGCGTCCTATTAAGGGAACTATTGCGCGTTCCGCGGATCACGCGGAAGATCGCCGCCGGGCCGAAATCCTGCTTGCGTCCGAAAAGGACCGCGCGGAGAACGTCATGATCGTCGATCTGCTGCGCAACGATCTGTCACGCGTTTGCACAGACGATTCGGTTGACGTTTCAACACTGTGCGCCCTCGAATCCTATGCCTCAGTGCACCACCTCGTCTCGGTCCTCACGGGCGCACTCGCAGCAGGGCAAGATGCTGTCAGTCTGCTTCGCGCCTGCTTTCCTGGCGGATCCGTGACCGGTGCTCCAAAGGTGCGAGCCATGGAAATCATTGCGGACATCGAGAAAGTGGCCCGAGAGGTCTATTGCGGCTCAATCGGCTTCATCGGATTCAACGGACGCATGGAAACCAACGTTGCCATCCGCACAGTGATGATCAATGACGACCAAGCCTTGTTTCATGCAGGGGGTGGAATAACGGCAATGTCGAATCCTGAAGCCGAATACGAGGAAACGCTTGCGAAGGCGCAGAGTCTCTTCGGCGCTTTTGGTGTCGATCCGGCCGGTGCATTTTGATTTTCATCATCGATAATTACGATTCCTTTGTGTTCAATATTGCGCGCTGTTTTCGCAAGCTTGGCGCGGAGACGAAAGTCGTCCGGAACGACAGGATCACCGTCACCGATCTCGTTGAACTTCAGCCACGAGCAATCGTCATATCGCCCGGTCCCTGCACACCAGTCGAGGCCGGCATATCCACTGCCGTTGTTCGCGAACTTTCGGGGCGCATCCCCGTGCTTGGCATCTGTCTTGGGCACCAGTGCATTGGAAGCATGTTCGGCGGATGCGTGGTCCGCGCACGCCATCCCATGCACGGTCGGGGTTCCCATGTAACGCACGAAGGGGGCGGATTGTTCAAAGGACTCCCGTCACCCCTTTACGTGGGGCGCTACCATTCTCTGGTCGTCGAACTTAATCCAGCAGACGCGCCGGATCTCATGGTGACAGCTCGTTCAGATGAAGGTGAGATCATGGCCTTGGCACATCGGCATCAACCAACCTATGGGGTGCAATTTCACCCGGAGTCCGTACTTACTAAGGACGGTAATTTGCTACTTTTGAATTTCTTGCGATTGGCGGAGAGTTTTCGAGCGTGAACCAGAGCTCCTTTATTAACAGCTCCAGAAATCGGCTCGCCGAAGACAAGACGAGCTGCTGCGTTTGATGGACGAGCTCGGTGCACGTCGTGAAAGACAGTTGTGGTCTGTTGAAGATGGAGCGAAAAAGCGCGAAAGAGCTCAATTTGTACGCCGCGTACTCAACTTTTTCTTTTAGCGCAGCCACAAATGCACTACTTGAGACCACCAATGCAAAGCCGCGCATCACCTCCTTCGATGAACAGGCGGATTACCCTCTGGCGTAATCGCAAAAATATTTACTCGAGATCCGCCAAGAGATTGGCGGTGCCTTGCGGTAGTCTTGCTACCGCTGCCCTTAAGGGCGTTTCCTCCCTTGACTTGGCCGCCGGTCCTCCAGGATCGGCGGCTCTCTTAGGGTTAGGTCAACGTCCTTCTGATTGAGAAATCATAGATCATCTCCACTCGGCCTACGCGGCACCGGACTGGCGGAACGTGTGGGATGGGAATTGAGAACATTCATGCAGCACAGAGGCGTGCAATTCAGCATCCTGGAAGCATCGCCAGGCCAATGGCGCTACAATTTCAAGATCGATGGCAAAACGATCAGTGGCAAGACCCAAACGAGATTGCAGCTTCTCGCGGTCCGTCGGGTCAAAGATCGCATTAATCGAGAACTGAATCGCAGCGCGGAAAGCCAGAGTTGACGTCGCGTGTATGGCTCTCCCGGCTGCGCCCGCTCGACCTTGTCGTTCAAGCGTCAGCTACGCGTAATCGCCTGGCTACGGCCGCTCAGGCAAATCAATCCAGATATCCGAAGGACCATTCAGGAGCATATCCTGATCTGCAACGTAGATACTATCGAAGACCCTGATGCCATGAGCCATTGCTGCACCGACGATTATGAAGGGGAGCTTGACCTGTTCCAGATTTTCGAAGCTCTCGGCGTCAACGATTCGGATAAAATCGAGTTTGAATTTTCGGAACGCTATCAGAGATGTAGCTGACGTGATCAGATTCCTGACACACGAGGTTCCCTGGGTGACCTGTTTTCTCGCATGATCGAGTGCCATGAAAAGGCACGACAGCTCGTCAAGCTCGGAGCGGCTAAACCGCCTCAATCGCGACGAGATCGGCACTCCGTTCCTGTATCTCACCGTCGGCACAAACCGTATCTCACAATCGAGAAGGAGGTCGGTGACGGCGCGCTTCACCAGGATCGCCTGACCAATATCTTTGAGTCCGAAGTAGCTGCGGGTTGGTCGCGCATAGCAAATCCAGCGGATCGCACCGGTCACGGCTTCCTTCAAGCGCTCCTGGGGCCCGTCCAGACGCAAATCATAGTCCTCTTGTGATATAAGCGTTCGATAGCCTGCTGGAAACATCTCGGCATCATTAGACGAAACCACGGCAGTTGCGCCCGCTCGTAGCGCAAGCCCGATATCATCGTCCAAATTGAAATCATAGCTAACACCCGGCTCAAACTGGCTCTTGTTCGGGTATACCGTGACAATTGCTACGTCATTTTCGCTTGCAGCCCTTCTGATCAGTTCTGCATGACCGCGGTGCAGGGCGCCCAATGTGTGCACCGTGCCGATCGTCTGCCCTGTTCTCGCGACTTCGCGAAGAAAGGTTCTGCCAGCCGAAAGGGACGCCAGATGCATCTGTTTTACTCCAGTTCTTCTGAATGAAACAAAGCTTCTCCGATCGCCTAGTCACGGAAGATACGTTCTGCGTGCTGCACCGACGGATCGCGCGCTGCGCCGGGACGAAAGTTTCACGTCGGCCGCATGGGCATTCTGCCCAACCTGGCCAAGCTAATAGCGTTGTCTCTTCCCCCGTTCATCGCTCGTTTTCCCAAAGCGTCAAGTTGACCCTTCTCGACTGCGTTTCATCAACGATGAAAATCCGGCGAGATACTCTGTTGGCTCGCCCGGCGGATCATGCTTCAGAGCGGCTTTCAGTCCTGGGCATCGGTCTGCAAAGAACGGTGGCTCGAATGTGGTTATCTTGACACCCGAAAAATCGACCTTTACGAAGCTGGCCTGGAACGGCGAGATCCCACTCAGGTTCGCGTCGCGCAAGGACGATTGGTTCGCGCGGATGTATGCGACGCGCGTTGCCTCCAGGTTACTCTCGGTCATTCCCGCCGCGAGATATGCTTGAACCAGATTGGATCCCTGGAAGTTTGCGCGATCCAATGCCATGGATTGCGGGGGATCACCGGTAAGCATCGACCTGTAGAGGTAAGCCTGTGACAAATCTGCATTCTCGAGATCGCAGTCACGCATAAACGCACAGCGGCCACGAAAACCCGTGAACTTGGCGGCGCGCATCGTGCTTTCTGTTATCGAAATGCTTTCGCCTGATGCCCGGGACAGGTCCGCTCCATCGAGCTGACAGGAACGAATTGACACACCGTTCAATACGGCGCCGATGAGGTTCGCCTCGGACAGGTTTACGGACAGGAGCCGCGCCTCCGTGAAATCTGCCTGTTCAAGCTCCGCTTTTGAAAGGTTTGACAGGTGCAGATCAGCGAACGGTGCGCTCAGGGCCCTCGCCTTAATCCGCCCGCTCACCTTTGAGAGTCTCAGATACGGAAGATGAGCGCCTTCCAGGATAAGGCCATCGACCGAGGTGGGGCGCATGATCGATAGACAATCTCCCTTCGACTGGAAGAACGAGCAAGCCGCCAGATATGCCTTCGTGATCGTGACCTGGCTCAATTTGGCAAAGCGGAAGGAAACCGAAGAAAGGAAGCACTCATTAAGAGTTGAACCTTGCAATTCCGCCCCATCGAATACAGCATGACTCGCGTCGCACTGATAGACGAGAAGTCCACTGAGCATCGCGTTGTCAAAACGCGTCCTCTTCATACTGCAACCGTGGAACAGACCACCGGTCGCATCAACTACATTGCGCAGACTGGCATCGTCGAAGTTGCACACCTGTGCCGCAATCGCGTGCATATACGCAAAGTCCAGCTTGGCCCCACGGAAGCTTGCTCTCTCTAGCCCGGGACAGATCAGGTTCGCTCCAGAAAGGTCTGCCCGATCCAGCTTTGCTCCGTAGAGTTGCGCGCGATTGAGGGTGCAGCGCCGCAACGGAAAATCGGATAGGTCGAGACCGCTGAAGTCCTCTGAGGATAGCTGCAATCCAATCCCGGTCCTCCTGATCACCTCTTCAGTTCGCTTCCCGACGGCCACCACCGCACGTAGCCGATCAGCAGCTCGGCTCCAGTATCGAACGAACTCTCCATCCGATGAAAAATTGTCTGTCGTCCCGCTCCGGTCTTCTGATTCTTGATTCGCGCTGCACACGCAGTTAGCGCCGATCGTTTGCGACATGTCGACGATTCCGTCTTGCCCGGATTAAGAGTGGGCTTTTTTAGCACTTGTTACTCGGCAAACGCCGATACGCCATACGATTCGTGCCATCGCCGGCTGCCAAATCAAAGCCTCGACGTGCCGATGACGTAGCAAGTTCGCGGCGGGCCTTCCCATCCGTAGGCCGTGTGCTCGTCGACTGAATGCATCATGGCCGTCCATCACCGCCTTGTTGGCGATTGTTGCTCACCGGGGGCCACCGAGGTCGCCAACACAAGCTCGTTTGACTTTTCTGATATGCTCAAACACCCGATTCGTCTCTCCCAGTCGAAGTCCATCCGTCAACCGAATGCGAGAAGCTCTCAATCTTGCTTCCCAGAATGAAGCCACGGCTTGCGGCCGAAAGCGATCGCTTATGTAGCGCCGTACTCGGCAGTACCTGAGCAATGACCGTGCCAGCCGATCAGCTGTAATAAGGGGCTGAATAAATGCGATGAAATCGAGATCGCCGGATCGCCCCCAGCTGTTTTGAACCTGACAAAAGCCGACGCTTGTCGGGGATCGCACCAGGTTCGCGAGGAGATCGCAAGAAACCAGGTTCCGAGCTTGCTCGCGAGACGCGCGATGGCCGAGAAGGTTCCGGCAGTCAAGGAATTCGGCACGTTCCAGGCGTATAGTTAGCGAAACAGTGTACGAGGTCGAGTGGTCCGCCCCACGCGCCGGCCGACCCATCGCGAACCACACTGGCGGTGCGATGAACGAGCGCGCAATCGTGACCGAACCGGCGCGCAAAATGGTAGTGCCTCCCGATTGAAGATCCGCTATTTATGACCCAGAAAGTCGAATTCGGCGCATTCACGCGATGCCTCTTTCGAGAATCATTGACGGACGACTTATCTCAGGATCGCGCACAAGACGGGGCATGGCGGCGATAAGGCTCCTGGTATATTCAGATTGTGGATTGAGGAATATCTCTTCAGTAGCGCCACAGTCGACAATTCTCCCCTGGCGCATCACGATGATGCGATCGCTGATATGACGAACAACGCCGAGATCATGGGAGATGAAGAGATAACTCATGCCGAGGTGGCGCTTTAGATCGCCGAGCAGGTCCAGGACTTGGGCCTGGATCGAGACGTCGAGCGCCGAAACCGGCTCATCGCAGACGATCACGGCAGGATTAGGCGCGATCGCGCGCGCGATTGCGACGCGCTGGCGCTGACCGCCCGAGAGCTCGAGCGGTCGCCGGCCAAGCAAGGCGCTCGACAGCCCGACCAGATCGAGCAGCTCGATAACGCGCTCCTGACGCTTGCGCGATGTCTCCACGTCCATCGATAGGCTATCGGATAAAATGCGACCGACGGTCCAGCGTGGATCAAACGAGCTAAGAGGATCCTGATATATAATCGATATCGACCGCCGGCGAGCCCGCCGTTCACGTTCGGCAAGCGTGGTCCAGGCCCGGCCTTCAAACTGGACAGCTCCCCCGTCCGGTCCCTCGAGCGCGAGAACCATCCGCGCCATCGTGGACTTTCCTGACCCGGACTCACCCACGATGCCCAAAGTCTCGCCGGATCGCAATTCAAATGAGACGCTGTCGACGGCTGCCCGTAAGGAGCCATCTGGGCCCTTGAAGCGCTTCACCAGGTTTGTCGCTTCGAGCACGATGGAGCGAGATGTCGGCGGCCATTGCACGGGTGGCTCCGTTTGCTCGCCAATGGCCGATGATGAGAGACGTGATCCACGCGGCCGGCCTGACGGCACGGCGTCCAGCAGCTGACGAGTATAGGAGTGTCGTGGATCTCCGAATATCTGAGCGGCGGTACCGCGTTCGACGACCTCGCCTTGACGCATGACGAGGACCTCATCCGCCACGCGGGAGACCACTGCCAGATCGTGACTGACCAGGATCAGAGCTTTACCTCGCGTTTTGGTTTCCTCGAGCAGTGCCAGCACCTGAGCTTGCGCTGTCACGTCGAGAGCGGTGGTCGGCTCGTCGGCGATGAGCAGGTGTGGATCGAGCGCGAGTGCTGCGGCGATGAGTGCCCGTTGGCGTTGGCCACCGGACAATTGCTGCGGCAGTTGCTTGGCCTTGATTTCGGGTTCAGGGATGCCGACGAGCTTGAGGAGAGCAATCACGCGCTGTGCGAGCTCCTGGCGTGATGATACGGCACCATGCAGGCGCAGTCCCTCGCCAATCTCTTTGCCGACCCGGCGAAGCGGGTCCAGCGAGACGAGTGCATCCTGTAGTACGAAGCCAATCCCGTTGCCGCGAATGCGCCGCCAACCACGATCGTGAAGGCCGATCAGGTCCGTTCCATCGAAGCTCAGTTGGCGTGCATGGACCCTGGCGTGGCGACCGGCGAGGCCTATGAGAGCCCGCGCGGTCACGCTCTTGCCTGAGCCGGACTCACCGACGATCGCAAGGCACCGCCCCGGGCGTAAGGAGAAGGAGACATTGCGCACGACCGCTTTTGCGGAGATGTCGCGCCCGAAGGAAACATGCAGCGAATCGACCGTGAGGAGATCTGCCTGCTGCGAGACAGGCTTGGGAGGAGCCTGCAGCATTCAAATTTTTCCTTCCAGACGGTCCTGCAGGTGGCCTCCGACAATGGTGAGGCTGAGGGCAAAAATCGTCACGGCCAGTCCGGGTATGATCTCCAGCCACCACGCATAGATCACATAGTTGCGGCCGGCATTGAGCAGCGCACCCCATTCAGGGGCCGGGGGAGCAACGCCAAGACCTAGAAAGGCCAGGCCGGACGCCCAGATAATCGCCTGACCGACCCCGATCGTCACCATAGCCGTCAGCGGGCTCATCGCGTTCGGAAGAATATGCCTCCAGACGATACGTGGAAACGGATGTCCGAGGGCCTTGGCTGCCTCCACGTACCCGGTCCCCTTGATAGATAGCATCTGGCCCCTGATCATGCGCGCATAGCCGGGCGCCGCGCCGATTCCGACGGCTATGACCTCAGTCAGCACCGACGGCCCAAAGACGGTCACGAACACCAGGGCGAGCAAGAGCGTGGGAATTGCGAAGAGCACGTCGAAAATCCGGGTGAGAATGCTGTCGAGCAGGCCACCGGAAAGCGCGGCGGCGACGCCGAGAATGAGTGCAACGGACATGCTCAGTGCGGTCGCACCAAGTCCGATGGCAAGCGATTGGCCAGCCCCCTCCAGCACGCGGGAGTAGAGATCCCGGCCCAATTGATCGGTACCCAACCAATGGACGATCGAAGGCGACTGCAATGACGAGCTTAAATCAATAGCGAGCGGGTCGTGCGTCTGCAGCACTTTTGGCGCGATGGCCGCGAGGACGAAGAAGCCAATGGTGGCAAGCGAGGCAGCAACCCGGAAGGGAACATAGCAGATGAATTCCAGGAGTTCTCCGAGCGGCCGAGACACCGTGACTTCTACGGACCTGCTCATGTCAGCTTCATCCTCGGATCGAGTATCCGGTAAGCCAGATCAACAATCACACTGACAAGGACGAATAGGCCGGCAGAGATCAAAACAGCTCCCGAGACAATCGGAACGTCCCGCGAGGACGTCGCGGCAACGAGAACTCCACCTAGGCCTTGACGGGCGAAAACGACCTCTATCAAGATCGCCCCCGAAAGAAGCTTGCCAAGAGCCCAACCTGACAACGTAATGCCGGGCAATGCGGCATGACGCAGGACATGGTGAAGTCTGACGCCGAAATCACTCATGCCTCGAGCTCGCGCGGACGTAACGAAGGGCTGCTCGAGCACGCGCGTGAACTCGTTCAGAACGACTTGTCCGAAAAAGCCCGACAGTTCGAGCGCCAGCGCAAGGGTTGGGAGAACCAGTCCCATCGGCGAACTTTCCCCGACAACGGGAAAAATCCGCAAGTTCACCGCAAAGATGACGAGCAGAATTGTAGCTAACCAGTAAGGCGGTACGGTTGCCAGGAAGATTTGCGCGCCGCTGAGCAGCTTCGACCATATGTTGTCTCTGCCGGCGATCAACAGGGTGGTCAAGATGGCAATAGCCCATGCCATCAGCAGCGCGGCGATCGCCAGAACGATAGTTGGACCAATCTGCTCTGCGATGATCCCCGCGACTGCTCGATGCTGCTGGTATGATTCACCAAGATCGCCGTGCAGGATGCGCCATACGTACTTGGCATATTGAACCACGAGCGGTTGATCAAAGCCGTATTGCGCATTGATGGCTGCGAGCTCTGCCGGAGCCGCCGGCCCGACATTACCACTCCGTACATTGATGATGATCTGCGCGCGATCGCCGGGCAGCAAACACTGAATCAGGAACGCAAATGTTGCTGCAGCCCAGACGACAGCCACGCCGGAGAGTATGCGGCGCGCGAACCAAACAAGCGGATTGTGGGCTACGCGCTTCACGGCCTCATTTCCGTTCATCAAAATGAGCATCATAGAAGACGGGCTCGCCCACTGACCCGTGGTCCAGCCACACGTCTTTCAGATTAGGGCTGGTAGCCAAAGTCACGTCCAGCACCGTGAAGCCAATCACAGGAGCCTCATCCACGATCTTCCGTTCCGCCTGCTGATAAAGACCCTTACGTTCAGCGCTACTGAAGTCCTGCTCCGCCCTTTGGATCACCTCCCAAAGCGCCGAATCCTGGAAGCGCGACGGATTGAATCGATTGGGTTCACCATTCTGGTCCGGCTTCCATGAAATTCGGAATATCTCGGCGCCGGGTGCAACCCAATAGAGCAGCACGATTTCATAATCATCCGGGCCGAGGTTTCTTCCGGCGAAGAAATCAGCGGGATTAGTGGGTTGAAGACGTACGTCAAAACCGGCCGCCCTTGCCTGCTGTTGGATTACTTGCAAGGCTTGCTCGCCATCGGGCTTCAGAAAAGCGTTCGAATAGGAAATACGTACCGTCAGTGAATTGCCGTTCTTGACACGGACGCCGTTACGGTCGCGCTCGGTCCAACCCGCCTGATCAAGCAGCTGATTGGCTTTCCGAATATCGTACGCATAGGCCCGCCCGAGTTCGTGCAGGTATTCCGGCGAGCTTTGACTTAGCGCACCGTTGCCTTCAAATGGCAAAGAGCCAAGGAAGGATGTGTCAACCGCGGCCTTTCGATCAGTAGAATAAGCAAAAGCCTTGCGGACGAGTACGTCGTCAAACGGGGGCCTGGCCGCATACAATGCAAGGCGTAGAGGGGTGCCGCCGGTAATATGCCGCAATACTGGAAAGCGGGAATTAGCGTCTTTCCATGCAATGGCCGGGATATCGTAAATGGCATCGGTCTCGCCCGTGATCAGCGAGCCATATCGGACAGTCTGATCTGGCAGAAACTTCCAGCTGATTCCGTCAACGTAAGCCGGGCCCTGGTGTTTCGCGGTGGCCGGCGCCCAATTGTAGTCGGGATTACGGCGGAAGGTGACTTCCCGCCCATGGCGCCACTTGTCGACGATGAAAGGACCCGAGCCGACCGGGTTCTCGCAATTCACCGCAAGCCCACGTTTGAGCGCGGTTGGCGACAGAATACCTTGTGAGGATTGGGCGAACACGTTGAGCAAGGGCTCGAACGGCACCTTCAAGGTTACCTGCAGCGTCAGGGGAGCGATTGCCTTTGCCGATTCGAAGCTGTCGCTAAGATACGGAGCGGCAGTCGGATTGCGAAGATCGGGATCATTGCTGAGCCACCCGTTGATATTGTCAGCGATGGCCTGCGCATCGAGAGCAGTCCCGTCCGTGAACTTCACATTTGGTTTTATCTCGAATGTGTACACCTTTTTGTCGTCGGAGATGGTCCAGGACTCGGCCAACCATGGCGCAATCTTGCCGTCGTCGCTACGAGCAACCAGATTGTCACTGTACTGGCGTTGCAGGTACCATTGCTGCACCCACCCGCCGAACAGGCAGGCAGGCTCTTGAAAATGTCCATAACGGATAACGCCTCCCCGCTTCACGGCTACCCCTTCTTGGGCATGAACGCTGGGTGTCCATTGAGACAGGCCTGAGAGCACGGCAAGGGTGGCCGCCATCTTTCGTGCTAGATGGTTCGACCGGCCAGTGAAGCGCCTCGTGGGTCGCGCAGTCGGTGAAAGCATATCCAGGCTCCGGAGCGTTTGATGTTGAGGAAACGTCACAGCGGTGAGCTAGCTGCGGCTCTTGTCGGCTCAGAAGGAATCGAAATTCCAAAATGCTCCCGCAGTGTCTGCCCGCGATATTCTTTGCGAAACAGTCCGCGCTTCTGCAGGATGGGCACCACATTGTCGACAAAGGCCGGAGTGCCATCCGTCAGCACGTCCGGAATGATATTGAAACCATCGACCGCGCCAGCGCGGAACCATGCTTCAATCGAATCCGCGATCTGCTCGGGTGCGCCTACGATCAGGCGATGCCCAAACGCTTGAACGCCACTGATGATCTCGCGAACCGTCCGGCCTTGACGTGCAAGGACTTCAATCGTGCGATGGTGGCCGACAGAAAACGGAACCTTGTCTGCATCGGGCAAAATCTCCTGCGGGATGGTGCTTTCGAGGCTGAGCTTCTCGACCGCCACGCCCATGCTTCGTGCAAGAGCAGCCACGGCGCGCTCCAGATCGAGCAGCTCGTCCAGCTGCTCTTTGCGACGAGCCGCCTCTTCCTCGGTTCCCCCGATGCAGGTGACCAGCCCTGGCAGGATGAGCGGAGCCGCGGGCCGTCCGAATTGCCGCGAGAGCGCGCGCAGGCGCGCGGCCTCCTGCAGCGCCGTTGCCAAGTCCCCGGCGGCCGCAAACACGACATCTGCACTGCGGGCACCAAGCCGCAATCCGGGCTCCGAACCGCCTGCCTGAACGATGACTGGAAGACCTTGCGACGAAGCGGGATGCGTAAGCGGGCCTCGGATACCGAAGATATTCGTAGTTGGGTCGAGAAGCCGGAATTGACTCTGATCTGCATAAACACCCGCAGCCTGATCGGCGATGATCATCTTGTCGCTCCAGCTCAGCCAGAGAGCACGGACGGTTTCAACGAAGTCCTCGGCGCGTCTGTAGCGATCCGCTCGTGCGATCTCTTGACCGCCAAAGTTCGCGACCGTCGCCGGGCTCGAGGTCGTGACGGCGTTCCAGGCGACGCGGCCACCGCTGATGACATCGAGAGATTGGAAACGCCGGGCGAGATTGTATGGCTCATTGTAGGTTGTCGACGCCGTCGCGATCAGCCCAATCCGCTTCGTTTCGCGGGCAATCACAGAGAGAACCAGCGTAGGCTCGAGCCCATTCAGCGGCGGCTGGTGCGTAATGTCGGAACTTATCGCGGGCGTATCGGCGAGGAATACGGCATCCAGCAGACCGTGCTCCGCAAGCTTCGCGGCCCGGACGTAGTGCTCGATATCGAAAAAGGCGCTTGGATTGGTGCTCGGCCAGCGCCACGCGGCAGAGTGCCCGCCAGCCCCATGAAGATTCAAGCCCAGATGAAGCATGGAGTTGACCGAAGACATCACACCTCCGAATGCGACGGCCTCTGAGCCGCTCGCCGGGTCTTGACGTCAAGCCGATCTCCGCCTGCGATTTCGGCGGCCCCCCTGCCCTTTCGCGCAGGCCCGCCCTGAATGCCGCCGAGCGACCGATTTGAGAGCGCTGATAATAAGCCGCCAATTGATACCGGGCGGCTATCACCGAAGAGGCCTTGGCCAGGCCTTCCGATGTTCTCGGAGCCGGCGCGCCTCAGAAGAGCTTCGACCACGATAGTTGCCGAATGACGCCGAACTGTGTGCAGCGCTTTTGCAACCCCGATTTGATTCCACACGAGTGCACTCACATCGGCTCTCCACTACTCATCAAGAGCTCGCTTCGTTCTCAGGAAGGTGCTGTCGACGCGCCCATTTGCGACCGTAATGTTTTGGACCGACCGAGCGAGCTCAAGCTGGACGATCTGTAGAGGTCAAGAGCAGCTAAACGCAATAGTTGAGTATTTCAATCTAACATCCTCGGTTGGCATCCTCTTCTATTTCGATGTCTATCTTCCCATCGCTAACCAGACTCGTCTCTGGTCAGGTTCACCGAGCAAGTCGATGCATGACTACAGTAACTTCGAGCGGCAACGCCGGCTCGCAGCCAAACGGCATGAATCGATGCGTTCGACGACACATGAGACATTTGGCGCAACAGTTTTGATCAACTGCTTTCTGCCGCGCTTCAAAGTTGAAGCCAGCCATTGAGGTGAAGCCAAGCCAATCATCCAATAATGCGATGAAATACTGCAGATTCTCGATGCCCCCGTGACACAATCCTGGCGGCCGAGATTGCTACTGAGGTCACGCGCGCGCGCGCCCAGGCCGCATGCCTTGGCGGGCTTGATCAGCGGCCTCAGAGATCAGCCTCAATCTGCACTCGGCCGACGTGGTGCTGAACCGGTGCAAACGCCGGTGATGAGGTCGAAAGAAATTATGCAATACAGGGGCGTGCAATTCAGCATGAAGCGTCGGCAGGCGAATGGCACTAAAGTTTTGAGATGGGCGGCAAGACGACCGGCGCCAAAGCCCGAACGAGATTGCAGCTTCTTACAGTCCGTCGGGTCAAGGATTGCATTAGTCGTGACCTGAATCGCGGTGCGGAACGTCAGAGTTGATATTGCCGTGGATGCTTCTGCCAGCTGCGCGAGCTCAATCTCTGCCGCCTTGGGATCGGGGGTACCAGTTGGCCCGCATATCGAACTTGATGCGCACGCACCGCACTGGCGCAATTCAGGATTGGACATCGCCATCAGACGACGAGCGGTGCCTCCCCTTGGCCGTGGCTCTCGGCCCGGGCGTCCACCGGTAACGCAATGTCCTAGCTGCAGCCAGGCTAATGATGAGCGCGGCCGTTGCTGAGTGTTGTCGGCGGCCTGCGGTTCGTACCTGTCGTCGAACAGGCGGATGAACCGGCAGTCGCGCGGAAAGAAAGCGTCCGTCCGGGAGCTCGAGCGCTGTATCACGCTCGATGCGCTGGGCGCGCCAACCACCCTCACATCGCTGATGGTCATGGATGTAGACAAACTTTAAAAAAGGTTGTGCGCCATTCACCGCTGCGTCGTATCCTCCCGATGCGCTTTCTGAAAGAACTGAAGCGCGTTGCCGCGCATGATCCGGTCAATCAAGTCACGGGTGTCCTCGAGCGCGATCCAGCCTTCGGCGACCAATTGCGAGAGAGCTCGTGCGATTCCACGGCGCGCTACGCACGCATGGCCATAAATTGGCTCGACAGCGACATAGTCGCCGCCAAAGGTGAAGATCTTGTTGGACGGAACCGCCATCAAAAACTCCTTCAAGAAGCGAACGCCCGCCACCGGGTTGATGATCCATGCCCAGCACATGTCGATCGCCGCGTTAGGATAATGTTTGGCCAACGCAATAAACTCGTGCTCGTATGGGTAGCCAATATGCATGAGGACGAATCGGGTTTCGGGAAAATCCTGCAGCAGACGGCAGAGATCTGCTGCATTGCTGCGAGTACGCGCGAGTTGCATCACGCCGTGGCCCGCCAAAACGCCGGTGTGCAGTTTGACCGGCAGGCCGTACTCGCCAGCCTTGCTGACGCAATAGCGGAATAGATAGTCTTGCAGCGCCTTAAGGTCCTCAGGACCAAGGGCGTGCAATGCGCCTACCCTGTCGGCATGGTGCGGGAATAGTCTTGCGGCATGCGCCTTGGTGACCGGCTCGAAATCGAGAGCGCGAGAATAGGCAATTTGCGATTTTACAGCCACGGCTTTGGCGGCGTAAGTCGCAAAATAAAAGTCTATAACCCCGAGCCATTCATCGAGCGTGGTGGGGCGTCTGCCCGTCTCGGCTTCCACCCACGCAAAGTCAGCAGCACTACACCGGCACAATTGAAGGATGCTTATGTCGTGGTCGAGCAACCCTGGCTGCTCGGTCTCCATAAAGATGCGCTGTAGCGAATTGACGTGACAGCCGTTGATGTTTGCCAGCTCCAGAATCCGTGCGTAAAAACCCGGCTGAACGGTTTGATGGTATTTCTCGGCGATCCGGGGCAGACTTTCGTCGGACAGGTCTTCTTCACCGTAAACGCCACGAAATGTATGGCGCAGCGCCTGGGCGTAGCCGGTGTGACGGATCCGTTCCCAATAGGGCGCGATCAGCCGATATTTTTCCTGGCTCGTAAGATCCGGCCCGAGAAACGCTCGCAGGTCGCTCACTGGCAGGCCCGCAACCACCAGATCCTCGGCAGCATAGGATCTGAATAGATAGGCCCAGTCGTTGCATGGCAATGTTCGTGGATGGACTGCTCCGGAAAGGCGCTGGCTTTCCTCGATCAGGTGTTCATGGGTGTCCACAAATGGCGTCTGCTCGACCCATTGCGCGATTTGTCGATCCGCGTCCGTCATCGACTCCCAGCCAACCGCTCCGCTTCTCATTTCGCGCTCCCTTTAGGTGACGACAGTTGCTTGCGTCAGCACTCGCGATCACAACCAGCATTGTGACCATGCTGCAGGTCTGGCGTTGACGTCCTATTGCCGCAGCGGCTTCGGCTCGCCGCGGTCAAGCTCAGTAATCGACGACATCACTGGGGTGAGCGACGCGCTCCTTGAGCGCATCGGGCATTGGGAAGTTCAGATTGATATTTTTCGGCGGGATCGCAGCCACGAACCATTTGTCGTAGATTTTGGTGAACTCGCCGGAAACCATGAGTTTGGAGAGAACGTCGTCGACTATCTTTTTGAAGTCGGGATCATCCTTCGAGAACATCAGGCCATAATAGTAAATGGTACCATAGTTAGCTTTTAGAAAGATGAGGTCGGTTGGTTTCGAATAATCCGCCTTCATACCGGCCAACAGAATGTCGGCTTCCACCCACGCCGCCACACGACCGGTCGTGAGCAGCAGCAACGATTCCGCATGGTCTTTGGCTTGCGCGATTGTCAGGTTGAGATCGTCCTGCTGCGAAATGCCTTTGGCGATGCCAAGAGCATCGGACCCTTGGGTTACGACAACGGTCTTCCCTTTCAGATCTTTCGGCGTCTTGAGCCCGCTCGAGGCCTTTGCGAGCCAAGCCGTTTGACTGGCGAAGGTCGCAACGCTGAATGAGACCTGTTCTAGACGCTGCTTACTGCTGGCTGTGCCACCGCACTCGATGTCGATCGTGCCATTCTGGATAAGTGGAATACGATTGGACGAGTTGACGGGCGTAAGCTTTGTCTGAATGTCCGGAGTGCCGAGATCAACTTTCAGACGATCGACGACGTGCGCGCACAGCTCGAGAGAAAAACCAACAGGCTTCTGGTCAGCGCCGAGATAGGAAAAGGGTATCGAAGCTTCGCGATAACCAATGGTGATCACCTTTTTAGATTTGATGTTTTCAAGCGTTTGGCCCGCTTGGACCTTGGAGATCGCCATTAGGGTGATCGCAGTCGCTGAAAGCAGTGCAAGCACTTTAGCCATGGGAATTCCTTTGCTTCATATGAAACGCGGCTTTTGCGCCTTTGATCTGGGCAGCGCGTGCGCTGCCAGCGATCCGTGCGCGATCAGCCGTCTAAGATGACCGCTTCCAACCGCCGGCAGACGCCTTAGTCCCCGAAGCTGGGCAGCGCACCATGCGCTCACTCCGAACCGCACATAAACCGGGCAGCACTCAACCGTGGCTAAATGATAGGCCGCGGGCGCTATTGGCACCACATAAATGTCAGTTTACGAGTTCTTTAATTTCGAAATATGATAATTCCTCTATAGGCTAAGACGCCGAGAACGACGGCTCGCCTTCCCCACCCGCGATATGCTCCAGCGCGTGGGCATACGCGATCGCGTCATTCGCGCTCCGTCGGCGATGCGCTGGTCATACTCTAAGTGTCTGCCATGGCGTTTCACGGAAGACGGCGCGTGGCGCGATCTCAGTGAATGATCTGGTTGAGGAAGGCTTTCGCGCGGTTCGTGTTCGGCGCTCGAAAGAAGGTGCTCGGATCGCCCTCTTCCACGATTGCGCCGCGATCCATGAAGACCACACGATCCGCAACTTCGCGCGCAAAACCCATTTCGTGCGTGACGCAGACCATCGTCATCCCGTCCTGCGCGAGCTCAACTATGGTCTCGAGCACCTCCTTGACCATTTCCGGATCGAGGGCAGACGTCGGCTCGTCAAAGAGCATGATCTTGGGCTGCATGCACAGGGCGCGGGCTATAGCGACACGTTGCTGTTGGCCGCCCGACAATTGCGCCGGATATTTCTTGGCCTGATCATGGATCCGGACTTTCCTCAGCAGGGCCATCGACCGCTCATGCGCCTCGGGCTCAGCAAGGCCTCTGACCTTCATCGGAGCCAGCATGCAATTTTCGAGCACCGAGAGATGTGGAAACAGGTTAAAGCTCTGAAAGACCATGCCGACTTCAGAGCGAACGTTATTGATGTCGCGAATCCGGTCTGTCAGTTCGATCCCATCGACGACTATACGTCCGGAATCGTGCTTTTCGATATGATTGATGCAGCGGATGAGAGTCGACTTCCCGGAACCCGATGGCCCGCAGAGTACGATCTTTTCTCCTTTTGCGACTTTGAGGTTGATGTCGCTGAGGGCATTGAAGCTGCCGAATCGCTTGACGAGGTGCTCGACGACAACCATCGGGAACGGGTCAGCTGGGCTAACTGTGCGCTCTTGCTGCATGCTGATCTCCAGGTTATAGCCCCAGGGAACGACGGGCCATCAGATTATGATTGACTTGACTATCGGCGGGCGCCCGCGATCGCGTACTTCTTTCGGAGCGAGGCGACAAATTGGGACGCGCCGCAGCTTACGATGAGATAAACAACGGCCACTGCGAGGTACATCTCGACGAGACGACCATTGAGCTGTGCGAGCTTCGAAGCCGCACCAAGGAGATCCGTGAGCGATAGAACGTAAACAAGGGACGTATCCTGAAACAGGATAATGGTCTGGCTCAGTATGATGGGGCTTGCGACCCGAAACACCTGCGGAAGGACGACATGGCGATACGTATCGAATGTCGACAGGGCGAGAGCCTGGCACGCCTCGAATTGTCCTTTGTTCACTGCGCGCAATCCGACACGGATGATTTCCGAATAGTAGGCGGCTTCGAACAGGCCGAACGTAAAGAACGCTGTATAGGTGGCACCGACTGGAACTGGGCGACCGTTGCCTGACAGGTGTCCCAGAACGATGGGCACCAAGAAGAAGAACCAAAACAGGACTAGAATAAGCGGAATCGATCGCATCAGGGCGACATAACTACGGACGAGCGGGCTCAGAACGCGGAGCTCAAAGTGCTGCACGAGGGCGAAGAGCGTTCCAAGAAACATCCCGATCAAGAAGGCGGCAGCCGCCAAGGAAAGCGAGAACAGCAATCCTGACCAAAGATAGGGCCATGCCTGTACGACAATCGAGAAATCGAGACTGTTCATTTCACGACCTCCATACCGCTAGGGAGGGAGCTTTCCAGCTTCACATCGTCGAAATCTGACCCGCCGGTCTCCCTACCCGGTGCGGTACCAGGTATGCGCACGGCTTTATCGATGAACATCATCGTCTGGTAGGCGATCAAAGCCAAAGCGAGATAGATGAGTGTGGCGGCGCCGAATGCCGCGAAGGTTTGGAACGTCGCGTCGCTGATTTGGCGCGCCTGGGCGGTCAGCTCCATCAGACCGATGGTTAGAGCAACGGATGTATTCTTATAGATGCCCATCACCTCGCTTGTCAGGCTAGGTACGATAAGGCGAAGTGCCTGCGGCAGGATGATATGACGATACGCCAGGTAACCACTCAGGCCGAGTGCGGCAGCCGCTTCATCTTGCCCCCTGGGCAAGGCTTCGATGCCAGCGCGAATCTGTTCTGCGATGCGCGCGGCGGTGTAGAGGCCCAGGCACCACAAGGCCGGAAAGAAAGATCCCCAAGGCAGAGGTATCTGCTTTATCCAGTCGCCCATGGTCGTTGGAAGAAGCTCGGGCAGGACGAAGTACCAGAGAAACATCTGCACGAGAACGGGGATGTTTCGGAATATCTCAACGTACAATCGAGCTAGGGCCCGGAAGAAGGGGTTCTGCACAGTTCGACCTATGCCGACGACGACTCCGATTGCGAATGCAATCCACCAGCCGAAGAAGGCGAGCGCCAACGTCCAACCGAGACCCGAAAGAAGCCAGTCGATGTAACGCTGGCCATCCACGGTCTTTTCAAGAAGAACAGTGAACATCGCGAACCTCACGATTGCGGGTGTGCACGACGACCACGCTCAAATGATCGCTCATCGTGCGCGTTGTGCCGGTACTAATCGACCGCGCCAGCTGAATGCAAGATCCTCTCCTTCGGCGTATCGGCAAGCGCAAAGCCATGATCTTCGCGCTTTGGCAGGATCAGGCCGTCCGCTTCGAGCACCTTTTCTCTAACTGCTCCCATGCCTACGCAGCCTTGAATGAATTTTTTGACAGCCGTCCGCGGATGAGATGCACTAAGCGATCCACATCGTCGATCGTGTTGAACATGCCGAACGATATACGGATGCCGTCACGCTCTGGGGAAACACGCACGCCATTCCCTTCGAAGTAGCTGAGCCATTCTGTCGCGGGAAGACCGACGACGTAGATGTGAGGCGATCGATGTCGCCGCTGACGCGGACCTATGAGACTGACGCCGAGATTGTCCAGCTGAGCGAGCAGATGATCACCTAAATCGAAGCAATGGTTCTGAATGTTCTTCACACCGATCTGCTCGATCATGTCGAGCGAGGCTCCGAGCGCATGAATTGCAGGAAGGTTGAAGTTGCCTAACTCGAAGCGTCGCGCGGTGGGAGACGACGCCAAGCGATCGGGACGAGCGATAAGGTCGTCAGGAATTTCTGCCAAACTGGCAGCGGCAAGATAGGCGGGCTCCAGCTCCTTCAGAGTCTGGTCCCAATAGAGCAATCCGAGACCTTGAGGGACGAGCAATCCCTTGTGACTTCCGGAGCCCACGAAAGTCGCCTGGATGGCCTTCACATCGATAGGAACGACCCCGATTGCCTGCATGACGTCGACGACGAAGTAGAGCTTCTTATCCGCGCAAAGAGCGCCGATACTCTCGATATCGAAGCGATGTCCCGCGTGGAAGGTTACGTGCGACAGCGAAATCGCGCGAGTTGTGTCGTCGATGTAGGGAAGAAAAGCCTCGGCGTTTACGACATCCGTCATGGGAAGGAAGTCAATCCGGACACCCTTCTTCTTCAAATTGAGGAAAGCATAGGTGTTGTTTGGATGGTCGCCATGGATCATCAAAACGCTATCGCCGTCTCGCAGAGGCAACGCGTTCGCCGCGATGTTCATGCTTTCCGATGTATTCTTGGTGAAGGCGATTTCGTTGGCCGACACCCCAAGGAAACGGGCTACTTTGGCACGCGTTTGCTCAACCCGATCGAGCCACACGCTCTTCGGCCCGGCGGTCTCCAAGCCTTCACGAAGAAAGGTTTCGATGGCGGCCATTACGGGACGCGCTAGCGGCGCCTGAAAACCGGAGTCGAGGTAAACCATCCTTTCGGCTACAGGGAACTCCTTGCGCACAGCTTCCACGTCGTAATGACGAGACATTCCCACTCCCCTTTCAAAACGCGTCGCCCGTATTGCCAAGTTTCCTGGGCTTGATCGCCATCCAAACCGGGCCTGTGCAGTGCACAAAAACCGATCAACGAGCGCCGACGCCAACGATATGAGCAAACTGGAGCTTAATCCAGGTCATTTTTCATATTTCAGTAGCAATAGTTCCGAAAAATGATAATTTACTTCCGACTAGGGAGATTGCGATGGCCGACCAAAAAAAGACTGCTGGGCCCCTCGACCGAGCGTTCGCCATAGTTGGCCATGTCGCTCATCAGACAAAGGCCGTCTCGGTCGTTGAGATCGCGAACGCCCTTTCGTTACCCGTTCCGACGGCGCATCGACTTGTCGGAAATCTGGAAGAACGCGGCCTTCTTCAAAAAGCGCTTGGATCAAAGCGCTACGTGGTAGGCAATCAATTGGTGATGCTGTCCGCCAGAGTCATCGGCGCGGCTTTTCGCACAGCACGGCGCCACGCCGTGCTGCGCGCGGTTGCCGGCGAGATCGGCGAACAGTGCGAGATCGGGGTCGTGCGCGACAATCTCGTCACTTACGTTGACAGCGTACGTGTGTCCCAACCACAGGGGCTTCAATTCAATCCCGGCGAGGCGGCTCCACTTCACTGCACCTCGACCGGAAAGATCTACATGAGCCGACTGCCCAAAAGGCCGCGTGAAAAGTTATGCCGCTCACTCGCTCTGACCCAGTACACTGATAACACCATCGTGGATTGCGAGACGCTTCTGAAGATTCTCGAGGAGACACGCCATCACGGGTGGGCCAAGACCAATGAGGAATACGTGAAAGGCGTGGTCGGCTGCGCGGTCCCTATCGTTTCACCGGACCGGGAGCTGATAGCTTGTCTTGGCGTCTCGGTGCCCGCGGCGCGAATCAGCTTCGCAGAGCTTGACCGGTTCATTCCTCCACTCCAAAGAGCCGCCGCGCTCCTATCGCAAACCATTCTTCAAACCGACAGCGAGGATGAAACGCTTGAGGATACTTGAGGAAAAGGATCCCTCGACTTCGCCCCTTCTGGTCGGGAGAAGGCACGGATATGCGTCAGAAGATTCGGAGTGATCGCTCGCCGGCGACATCATGAAACGCGCTGGGCGTATCGATGCAAGTCTTTGCCCTCCGGAAACGGCATAGATGGCGGTAAAGTTGATCGCAATTCTGCACAGACAACAAAGATGCACATTTTCAGAGAAGACGATGAAAGAATGCGCCAGAACCACAACAACGCATCCCGCGCAGCCGAGCTATAGTGCACGATGCGCAACATTGCGGGTTCCAAGCTCTCGGTGGTCGCGAGCAGCGCAAGGTGATTTTGCAAGACTTGTTTGTTCGACAATTGGCTGCTGAGCCCACCCGCGCTGTTTGCGCCAGTACTTGGTTGGCGATGGCCAGCAACTCGTTTCAGGATACAGGCAGCTCAAATACGAGGTGGCCTCATCTTGAAAGGCGGATGAACCCTATCGCTGGAGAGAACCGAAGCTTACTGGACGTGACGGGTCCAACGCGAGGAGCTTCCGGTTCGGCTTCACCAGGCCTATGCAGCGCCTCTGCCTGCGCAAGCCGGAAGGCCCGGTAGCTGGGCTAGATCGGCAAGGTCGGGACTAGTTGATCGCGGACAGTGTCCTGCCAATCGGCGAAGCCGTTCGACTCTAGACGTGAGCCCGAAGTCAACGCTCACCGAGCCAGTCAGAAAAGGCGAAGGCTCGATGGGTTGAGGCGCCGCTCTCCTCCTGATTGTCGCGCTGTAGGCGTCGATTGTCGCCGACTCGAATACCGCGACGTCACAACCGAAAGGTTGCGACGCGCCAGTTCGTTCGAGGGCCGACCCAGGACATAGGAACGCATGAAGCTCCCGTCCGTTGAAGCTCCGGAGAAATCCTATGAACAGACGGATTGACGAAACAGTCGCCGTGCGCGCCTATCAGCTCTGGGAAAAGGCCGGCAAGCCGGAAGGACGCGACGAGGAATTCTGGCGTCTGGCCGAACAACAGTTGCTCAACGAGGATAAGAGCTCGCCTCTACGCACCCCCGACGCTCTCTGAGGACGCCAACTGCTCATTTGCCGGGGCCTCGGATCGATGTCCGCGCCTCGCCTCGATGTGAGCGGATTGCTCAGTGAGATTCCGGCCCGGCAAGGCTTAGCGTCGACCTTGTTTGGGCATCTTCTCGGATGTTACCTTGATGCCCGAGAGCTTCTCGAACCCCGGCAATTGGGCCGCGACCGCGTCGGCATACGGATGAATGTCGTAGGCCCAGACGATCGATGCGCCTTCAAACTGGCGCCAATTGATGTCGTCCGCCTTGGCTTGGGTGAAGACCACGGCCGTTCCAGCAAAAAGCGTGGAACAGATGAGAACGTTTCGGGCAACCAATAACCGCGAGAAGCGGCGAGCTTTCTTGTCATCATTCCCTTCTAGGCTCTTTGGCCCGTGAACCCACGCGCCCTCCTCTTCCGGGGCCGCGGGGCAGGGATGCCAATCCGTCATTTTTCCGCCTTGAGGCGGTTTTCAAACCAACGTTGGGTAACATTGGGTAAGATCCAAATTCACGCTTGGTGCCGACGACGCACCTGGTGGGTAAGACAGCATCACGGTTCCGTAAAACAGGTCCTTCTCGGCGAAGCATGATCGCTTTCGCTGACTTGGCTATCGACCTGACGAGGGGCCCGGCCTTCGGACCGGACGCGTATGCGCTCGGCACGCTTGACTTGCAAACAGCTGAAAGGAGGGGCGCCAGTCCCGCCCGATTAGCCGCAGTCGATAGCTCGTCAGGACTGAGAGGGTCAGTTGCCGGAATCCGAGGGGCAATGAGCTCGAGAGTCCATCATCTTCTCGGGCGTATCGAAGGTGATCCTCGCCTTCTTGATCGGCGCATGATCTTGCGGTGTGCTAGTAATGTTCAAATTATCCACGCTGGCTGTCCGATAATCAGCTAGGTTGCCGCCCAGAAACAAGACCTCGGTCTCCTCGCGCGGTATTCCCCTCAACCAATCTCGCAGCTCCTCATCTCCGGGAGCATGCCCACGCTCTAGAATATCGTTGATCTTTTTGATCGGCCAGGCGGTGACGCTTGGTAACGTATAAGTGTGCAGCTTCTTAGCGTTCCTTGCAATCGCGTTTGCGCCATTCTCGCTGTGGTCCTTTGAAAGGAGCAGTCGCGAGGGGGTCTGGCACAATGACACAAAAGCACTCTCTGTAACGCCTTTCGTGTGCCATGCCGCGAGACGCGCCATATCAATTTCGTCCTCCCTTTCGTCGTCCGAGCAGATAGCAGCCTTATAAACATGCGGGCTAGCCTGAGCACGCAAACCGGCTAGGGAACGCACATGCGCGATGGCACTCACCTCCTTGTCTAGAATGGGCTCACAATCGATGTCCTCGTTCTGAAAGCGGTGCAGCGACAGATACGATGATGCCAGCACATCGTCGAAAATGCGATCGCCGTCGATACTGCCGGCAGAAGATCCGGCGGTTCGTTGCCACTGTGCGGCTCGCTGTGCAGCGAGTTTGATCTCGTTCTTCAGCGCCTTAACGCTCGCTCCGGCTAGCGATGCGGCAAGTTCGGCGCGCCCCCTAACGAAGGATGCGGCCGGGCACCGCTCGCTTTCCTGGATGGCGCCCGCTCTCCGATTGCCCCTCATCATGGTCGAGGGTGATCCAATCCGGGAATCCGCCGAAGCGGCAGTTGAATATGATGTTCGGTGTGACCGCAGTTCACTCAGCTGCTGCTCAAAGTCCGCTTGATCCGGCGACGGGTATGCTGGTGAGCTGGTTTGTGCGCTTAGGCCGCCCGGCTGTTGCTGCGTCCGCTGCTGCTGGGTCAAGGGTTCCAATGTGTTTGGTGGATCGATGTTCATCTGTTCCCCTCGCGCGTGGGACGTTCAGTTTGATCTTGGCAGGTGCGGCTTTCGAGAAGCTGACAAGTGAGGAAAGGAATGGGACCGACCGCCAACTTTTCGGGGGCTTCCCGCTCGGCTACCGATGCTACGGTGCGTACTCCGGGTAATCCCGCGTCTTCGGCGCGCATGAAGGGTTATCGGGTAACGTTGCGGCTGTGTAGCTCCCTGCCAATAGTTGAACAGCCGCTGGTAGTGTGCGCGCAGCCGTGCTGTCCCACATCCTTTTACGCGGCTGAAGTCGCGCAGAGCCTCGGAACGAAGCCACACTTAGCAAAGTATCGCGGCAGAGAAGCAAAGGAAGGGAAGAATTCTGCGCACAATCTGCACATCGAATCTGCCAAGCATCTGCGCGCTTTGTGTCCCCCAGCTACTTCCAGCAGGAGCGAGCGTAACCGGGGGACGCCGGCCCAGGCTAAGCAAGCGGACGGCTCGTTGGCCTGAACATCCCAAATGCCCGCGTTCTCGAGCGCAGTCCACCGGTCGGTGGCCAAGGCAAAGGAGGAGGAGCTTCTGCGCGAGGCAGCATTCCTCTTTCTATGCGAATATATGCTCTCCACCTATATGATGGTCGGGGTGCGGGTCCTTCGCCGCGCGATGAACCAACGGTTTTCAATGGATGACGCCTTGCGAGTGCAATGATTCAAGCTTCCTCCTGGCGACACGCAACATGTCGCACGTCGGTCCTCCTTCACATCGGTCGCAGCTGCAAGAATTCCTGCACCGTCCGCACCGCGACACGTGCCAAGATTGCTGGATCCGATTTCCCCTTTGCGGCCAGAGTCCAGACCTTCTCGGCAAAGCATGCCTTCAACGAAGAAGTCCGCCTCAGTTGGGGCACCATCCGGATGGCATCGTCAGAGCACATCCCAGCTCAGTACACACTTTATTTGGGACGATTTTGTAGGTCTCATGATGCTACTCAAAATAGAATCTGTTCGTGCCGGCTCCGACTCAGCCCAGCGAGTGTTTCCGAAAAATGTAATCCGGCATCCCTAGCGCGTCCCTCGGGTGAGTGTGGCAGTCGGGCTAGCCAATTTGGCTCTCTTAAATCCCTAAGTGCGTCAGCTTGTCGACAGCTGAACCTAATAGGCCGAGAACAGAGAGCGACACTATCTGCTCGGGATTGCGACCGACTCAAACGGGAGGTGACATGGACCCATTTAACAGCATCAACCCATTCAACCAAGATCGCGCTGCTCACAACGCCGCGGAGCCACAACCGCAACAGCAACAAGCGGCGTTTGAGCCGTACTTGGATGAAGTGCCGCAGCTTGATACCAGTGCCGTCGCAGGGGTTCCTGTTTCTCCAGGTCACTACTATCCTCGTTTATCCGACGAAGACCGTAGACTCACCGAGGCGTTGGAACTTGTGCACCATGGGGCCCGTGGTCCTCATCCCGAAGACGCAGGACGCCTCGGGGGCGCCGCCGCGCAGCACAGCGCGCCGCGAGAAGCTTTAAGTTGGCCGAACGAGCTGACTGCGGAACATCACGATCAGGATCCGCTGCGGGGGATGATGGGCGAAGCCATCCTAGCATCGTCTCTCATGCCAACCGCGCGCGATCACCAGGCACCGGATCCCGGAGAAGCCGTTCGTCACTTCAACTGGAGCGACGGTTACCAGCCGGCTGCGAATGAACGGACGGGGAGCACCTCCCTTTCAAGTCACGCGGCCCTCATGGGTGAGGATTTCAGCGGGCAGTTGAGTCCTGCGAAGAGGCAGAGGACGCTAAGCCATGCGGAACTGGATGCTATTGAGCGCCAGCTGAGCGAGCCGGGCAATTCAATGGCTCGTGTGCTGATGGAAAGCGCCGGCGCACCGTCGCCTTTCGGGCCAGCGGTCGGTTCGCCATTGGTCCTTCCTGAGGAAGGTTACGATCAGGATCGGCTGTGGGCGATGGCGGAAGACGCCGGCCCATCATCGTCTCTCGAGCCAACCGCGCGCCATCAGCAGACCCTGGATTTAGGAGCGGTCGTTCGTCCCTTCAACTTCCGGCAGGGCGACCAGCACGCGTCGGCTGCGCTTGACGGTAGCAGCATCCCGCCGAGCCAGGACAGCCGACCCAACAGTTTAGTGGTTCACACTGACCGCTACACCGCGCTGTTCGTGCCCGCGGCGACGATGAGGCGAAGCAGCCCACTCAATCCGTCAGGCGCTGCCATGCGTCCCGGCTTTCGACTGGAAGGCGTTCCGAACCCCAGTGCGCAGCCGGCGAATCGGGCCTCGCAAGCGCAGCTTGGACGGTCGACGGAAAAAGCCGCTCCGGCGTCCGCCAGGGCTGAGACGCCGTCCCCCGCGGCCCGCGAGATTTATGCTGCATCATGGGCCGTTCCCGAGGGCTTTTCGCACGGCACCCAACCCGCCCCGGACACGATGCTCTCGAAGCTCGGCCGCTGGGGCCTCTTGCCGGACGCGGCGCAGCCGGCAAAACAGTACGACATTCGTGGCGAGCGGTACACCGCCCTCTTGGGCCCGGGAGGGCCCAATGACGTTCGGCTCATCCATCACCCACGAATGGAGGCCGACTGACACTCCCGACGCTAGGAGCCCGTCCAGATAGCTCTGGTATCGGGCTTGTTAATGGACGATAGCTTGCTCCAGCGACTCTTGCGAGCTTGGCGACCTTATGGGCGGTGCAGATGAGCGCTCCCCGATGAACTTGCGCGCATCATCGCTCAGCGACTCCTCGTTCAACCGAACGGCCACCGCCTCTTGTTAGCAGGCCGCCAAAGCTGCGAAGAAACACCTACGGTGTTCTTCACGGCACGTTTGGCGGCATTGCCCTTCGTAAGGCCCTGCTCGAGCCCGAAATAAAGGAAGCATCCTCGGAGTAAAGAGGCTGCTTCCTGCCTCCCATTGAAACCCCGGTCGACTGAGCTGGCGGCACCCGACGACGACGGGTCAGGTGGTCCATCAGCCCCAGATGCATATCCTGGTCGTGGCCTTCCGCAAAAGCTCCTCTGGCCAACGGCGTCTGCGGCGTCGTCCATCCGCCTCGAGCCTATCAGTGCCGTATCTTCGGGATCAGCAATGGTCGGGATACCAGGCGCGATCGCCATCGCTCTAGCGCCCACCGATGACTTCCGCAGCTGAGCCAGTGCTGCGCCGACGTTGCCGCCAACGCCAGTGTCCTGGTTATAGCTCTTGACATCAGCATCCAGCGCCTCCGCGGAAAGCTGGCCAGCAATGCCCTTCCTATTTTTTGAGGCAGATAGTCGCTGAACCCTCTGAGCGCAATGCATAGATCATCCCAACTACGCCGCTGACGCTCGCCCAGTTCGCCGAGATCCTGATCCGACAGCAACAGCACCGAAAACAATGCAGAGATCGAAGAAAAATCGAAATCGTGGTGGATGCGCGATTAAACGACCCTACCAATTCTTGCAGGAGATTTGCGGGACTTAGGTCAGTTAGCGTGCTGGGTGTTAGTCACTTTTGGAGATATTTCAGTGTTGATTGTTGAAACCATTTTGAAGCCAGACCGCTTTGGCGGCATCGGACTTTTCTCTGCTGCTCTTTTACCTAAAGGCACATTGGTTTGGATTCATAATCCAATCGTTGACATTGCCGTGACGCCTGAACAGTACGAAGCCCTCCCTCCAACATTTCAAGCTTTACTTGACAAGCATGCCTATCCAAGAGACCGCGATGTTGATGATGGTGTTGTAGAGTACAATGCTGACAATGCCCGTTTCATGAATCACAGCAGTCAGCCAAACACATATCAAGACGATCATTGCCGAATTTTTACAGCCCGTGACGTACAACCGGGTGAAGAACTGACTTGCGATTACTTGTCTTTCGATCCACGGTGCGACTTATCGTGGGTTAAAGAGCTAGCGCCGAATCCTGGAGCCGGAAGGCGCCAGGCGGCGTTGGATTGAGTTTGCGGTCTGGCGACGTTGATTCCGTCGGCGAATTTAACACCGGGGAGAGTTTCGGCAGCGGTGTCCCTATCGAGACGACGCGAGTTGAAGACCATCGTGAGCGCGGTCTTGTTCGACGTCCCTCGGCCGCGCACGAATGCGCTTTCGATGACGTTGGTCCCCTCTACGCGGAGTTCACTACATCTGTTGTGCCAACCTAAGGCTTCGTTACTGGCTCGTTTTTTTACTCGCTAATTCCGCAACGCGTCCTGGCAGCGAAAACACTGGGCTGCGGTTACGATTCCCCCGTGAGTCTTTAAGGGATTTGGTGCGGCGTTCATGCAAAGCAGACCGTGGGAGCGGACGCTGCTGCCCCGAATGCCTCGACGACTTGATTGACGAGAGCAGCCCGGTTCGCGTGATCGATGTATTTGTCGATGCGCTCGGCTGAGATAGGCTTTGAGGTTGCGGAGCCGGCGGCGGTTGGCCATCGTACCATCCCTCGGCGCTCCTCAGGCTTTACATTTACGGCTATCTAAACCCGGGTGCGGTCGGGCCGGCGGCTGGAACGAGAGGCCGGGAATGTCGACGTGATGTGGCTGCTGGTTCGGCTCGCTCCCGATCACAGACGATTGCGGACTTCCGCAAGGACGACGGCCTGTCGCTGCGCAAGCTGTGTGCGAGCTTCGTCGAACTCTGCCAAGAAACGGGCCATCTGGCGGCGGCCAGCCGTCGCCATCGACGGTAGCAAGTTCAAGGCCGCGAACACCCCGGACAGGAACTTCACGCGCGCGAAGATGGAGCGACGGCGTGCTCTGTTGGAGGAGAGAGGCACGCTATCTGAGCCAAACACGGCCGAAGCCAAGAGCCGACAAGCCGCCGACCACGAAGGTGACGAGGCTTACCCACAAGCTGACAAAGCCGAAGGAAGGAAATGGACATGCTTGCTTTCTGCGAGAAGCAAATGCTTGCTTCACCAAGTGACCTGCCACTGAAGTTTCATCCAGCAGCGGTTAGGTACGCCAAGTGGCTTGCAGTGAGACTGAAGTTTGGACTCGAGAACTAGAGTTTTGCGCCTTGGTCACGTTGGCGGGCGGTTACGCCGACTGGTTTTTACGCCGACTGGTTTTGCAGCAAAATCGGCGGTCGATTGCCGATCGCCCCGTGAGCGACAGGTCCGCCATTGCAGCCACGGCACTTTATTGACATCGGCGAGGTGTTGATGTGGAGCTTTGAGTGCAAACTCGGCGCTCCCCCCGCCTCATTCCGACCGAAAGGCCGAGCCGAGGCAGAGGAAGCAGCATGACGAGGAGATCGTCGCATCCTTGCCGGGAGTGAAAAGGATCGTCCTCGCCGCTCACAGAAGCCTTCGATGCCCTGCAGCAACGTGACTATGCCGCCTTGCGCAGTTTGACAGGAGTCGCGCCAGTCACCAAGCGCTCGGGTAGGAGCTGCCTTGGATAGAAGGCAGGCTCCGCGCTTTTTGTCTTTATTCCTGCATAGTGACGTTTGGCATGCGAGCTGCTGAGCGGCTCATCGGCTTGGCTGTTTATCTTCACGCGTCTCCAGACAGTTGAAGCTTGGCGTAGAAAACTCGGCGCGGGTGGTGCCTCCAAACACCCGCGCGTCTTTTTCCGTTAACCCCAGGCCGCGGCGTTGGCCAAAGACGCTGTGGAGACCATTCCATGAATGTGAAGCCTTCCGAACGTGGCGAGTGTCTGCGCCCGTTGCCAGACTAGCGCCTTGACTTCGGTTTCCACCCGCGCCTCGCGCTGCAGTTGCCGGCATAACGCTTCGGTCGCGACCCGGGTAGTATTTGTATTTTATCGGTGTTCAGCTCGACGCTTTTTGCAACCTCGCCGCCAAACCATTCGCTAAACTGAGCTGGAATGATCCGAATGTTCTTTCGGCAGGCAGCCGACTGCAGCATCGCCTGAAGCGTCGTGCAGTTGTTTTTCAAGACCGCCGATTCGCCCGCCGGAATGACAGACTTTGCAAAAACCGTAACTGTTTTTGCAGAGGCTGTAATCTTGCGTGGAAATGCAACGCAGCGGAAGCCGTCCATGCCGTAGACGCATCTCATCTTTCGAAGCTCGATAGGCTGCCCAATGAACTCGGCGGGATCGGCACAAATGTCGTTCCACTCAACAAGCCGAAAATCATTCACGGTGGAAGTCACAACGAACCTGTTAGTTATCTCTGTTTCCGGCGAGCGAGGTACGTCGGCAGCGAGCGCGGGCCGCGGCGAACAGAGCGTGATTGCAGCTCCAAAAGAACACCATAGCAATCTACTGACTCGCACATTCGACATCAAAGCTGGCCCTTGTTTTAAGAATTCGCATCGTCAGCGCCATAACGGAGTATTTCGACTGAGCGGGTTGTGCATGAGCAAGAACCACACCAATGTTCTACGGCAGAGGCGACGAAGCGGCACGCCGCAGATGCGCGGGACAATCTATTATGTCTGACGACCTCACATCGCGCTGCGTTCCCTACACTCAGTCTCTTTCGACACTTGATGTAAGCGATTTAACGTGCGAGCTGCTCGACGAACCAGCAGCGTTTTTGGCAAGATGCAGGACCAAACCGGCTCGGAAGCACAGTGCATAGCCACCCTAAGACTACTGAAGCGGCCGACCGCGTTGAGCGACACCTCCCTTCGCGTGGACAGTGGGACAAGAGTCACTTCGAGGTCACGACCAAATGGTTGACTTCGAAGTTTAATCCGCCTTAAGACGAGGTTATCTCAACGCCGTATTGGACGATGGTTCGTTTGGTCCCGCCGGCCTATTCCCCGGGCACGCCGCAAAGGGGCTCCAGCCACTGCCGCTGCTTTTCCAGAGTTTGTCCGCAGCGCGCGAGCGTTTCTCCAGAGCCTCGGCCTCGCCAGGATGGCCGAATCCGTTGCGCGCATTCGCGCATGGCTTTGTCCAGCGCTGCCTGCCCGAAGCCATTGACTTGTCGCGCCGTTCGCGACCCGTTGCGTCGAGGCTTCCTTCCCGCAGGCGCTCGGTCCTTGGGCCCCCAACGTTCCTTTGGAATTCAGCTGGATCTCCGGCTCACGCTCGGTGATCATGCGAGCCGGAGTCGGACGGCCGCTCGATCCCACCCGACGCTTGAGGCGCTCTAGACGATGTCGGAAGATCGTCAGCGTTGATGCAAATGCTGCTTGCCCTCGAGAGAGTTCGCTCCGACATCCCGCGCGGAAGTCAGCACCGGCGTTCAAGCAGGCTAGCCTCGATCGTGAGCGCCAGCCTCTCGTCGAGGAAACCTGGATTGAAATAACGAGATCTCATTGCTGTGTAGCACGCGGGCGAAATGCATTGCATCAGAACTTCACATTGAAGGTGGCATTCAGTCCGTTCTGGGTGATGCCTGAACCGAACTGACCCTGGTAGGCGATGCCAAGAGTGCTGTTGCTCGAAAGCTGGAAGTCCAAACCGGATTCGACGAGTGCCACGTCCTTGCCGATGGATAGGCCTGAAGCTGCAAAAGGGCTGGATCCAGCAGCAAAGCTGGCTGTCGACAGCGGAATGAGGTCGCCTACGGCATGACGCCAGCCAATATCGGCTCGCGCAGTCGTGGCTATCTGGCCAAGTTGAAAACGGGTGGTCGCGTAGACGCCGAGCGTGGAGAGCGTCGTATCCAGCGTGCCAGCGTGAACACTAAGCGCCGCTCCGTTCAACCCCCTCTCGCTAAAGCTATCCGTCGCCGCGCGAACATGGGCGAGATTGGCATAGGGCTCGATCACCGACCCGTCACCGAGATGGACTTTATAGCCGAGTTCTCCAAAAATCTGGAACGTGCCTGCATCGTAATCCGAGATCAAGTTGTCGTTGAACCCTGGGAACCTCACGTTGCGGCTCATCTCGAGATCGTGCCATGTATAGGCAAGGCCTGAACGGAAGGCGATGGCCCCTTCTGGCACGGTCCACTCGGTGCCGGCATAGGTCCCGAACGTGTAATTGTCGCTGCGGCCTGACGACGAGGCCGCGCCGACCTTGAAAATGGAACGGCTATAGCCTGCAACAACACCGACCCGCCAGTCGTCAAATGCCGACGTGTCGATCCCGGTCATGAGGCCGCTGATGGTGGATCTGGTGCTCGCACCATTGTTATCGCCCGATTGGGTCGTCCATCCGCCAAAGGCAGAAGCCCACGCTGCATACCCCTGCAGGTCATAAGAGGGCAGGCCAGACGAAGCCGGGCCGACCAGGCCTGTAGCAGAGGCAGAATTGCCGCGCGACCACTTCTGCTCAGGACCATAACCCATCACCGCCATCGCCGAGGTTGGCGCGCCGTCAAACGCCTGTTCGAGACGGTTGTAGACTGCCGAACGCGCATAGTAGCTGTCATTGACACGTCTGCCCTGCTCGGACGCATAGATGGACGGCGAAAGCTGACGCAGCCCAGATGTCACCGCCGTGCCGTCCGGCGCGGAAAAGTCGAGCGCCGCGAGAAGCGGGTGCAGCCCTGTAGCTGCGTTGCCAGCTACTCGATCGAGCGCCGCGCCCACCTGGCGGCTGTTGGCGTCGGTCCCATAACGCGAATAGGCATCGGATGGGCGGGAGAGTGTCAAGGCGTAGGTGTTGTCGCCTTGAGCCGTTGCACTCGCCAGCAAGGTGGGCGATTGCAGCGATGTCGTCACGTTCGTGAACGAGCCTGTGAGATTTGTCGCATTCAGCCACTGATCGGAGGAGACGTTAAAGCCGTTACCATACCAGCCACGCTGCGGGGTGATCGTGAGCGTACCATCGAGCGTCGTATTGCCATTCACCACGAGATGGCTGAACGCGCCAGCATCGTTTACGGCGACCTGCAAGCGACCGGTCGAGGTTTGCAGATAGTCGCCATACACCTTGATGCTGTTGTCCAGACCGTTGATGAGGGGCGCGACAGCACCGCTGTTGGTGAAGCGACCACTAGCATTGAGCAGATAACTGCCGTTACCGGACAGGGTTGCACCTTGCGCGACACTTGCATCGTACACCGCGTGATTGCCAGTCAATGTCGTGGCGCCACCGGCGAACTGCAGCGAAAGATTGTTACGTCCAACGATATTACCGTCGTAGCGGGTTGCAAAATTTGTGTCGGGCTCCTGCGTTGAGTGATCGTTCGCATCAGGCTTCAACCCGAACGTTAATTTGGTCAGACGCGGAGCACCGTTCTCGTCAAGCTGGTTGTAGTCAGACAAGATGTCCCCCGACAATGCAGAGCCACGCATCACATTGATCTCGCCGACGTAACCATTGTTCGACATGTACATCGCTGCATGACTGCCAGCCAGTCGCCCGGTCAGATCGAACTTGCTGACGAGCGGACCTGCGATCTCGTTCAGCATCGGGGCTTGGTTATTGCCAATCGTGCGAATATACGAACCACGATATTCATAGTAATTGCCCATCGCATTGTTGCCAAAGTCGAAACTTGCCGCGATGCCATGCTCACCGAGAGCCTGCACATCGCCACGCTGAGTCAGTGTGTGGTCCTTGCCATAGGCGAACATAACACCGCGCCCATAGGCGCCGTCGGCGTACACACGGGTCCCGGACGGAATTGTGATCTGATTGTTTTCGCCGTCGACGCGGATGCCGGAGCCCCCTGCTCCTTTCGAAAGCAGGTCGGCGCGCTGGACCACAGTGTTGCCGCTGCCATAGACGTGCAGTCCCAGTCCGAGAGTAGCCGTATTGTACGTATTTGGCAGATAGGCGGTACCCTCAGCATTCCGAGCGAAGAACGGATTGTCGTTTATCAGATCGCGACCGGTGCCATAGATGGAGTAACCAAATAGACCACGCCGATCAATGCTTTGGCCGATGTCCTGGAAGGCGGCGATCTCCGCCTCCATCGGGGCGGTGTAGTTCCGGTATTGCTGGTGGCTCAACAGGCTGTTCTTAAGCTCGCTATGCGAGACAAAGGGGACATCCAGCCGGCCGTCCTCAGTCATCACTCGAACGGGAATACCTGGCATGGCACCGGCCAGCACTTCACTCACATGCTTCCCGGCAAAATAGCCCCGATCGTGGCGCAGGTCGAAAACGTCCTCAGCTGGCGAGTTCACGCACAGCGAGCAATAGATCACCTGCCCCGGCCTGGCTTGTTTGCCGTTGTCGTCATACAAATGGTTAGTCCAGGCATTTATCGCATTAGGGAAGTACGGCGATATCGGCTCGGTGCGCCAACCATCATAACCGTCAATGGTACCGGCCATTCCCAGCTGATGAGCGAACTCATGAATCATAACAGGTGCCAGGCCGATCTTCGGCGTCATTGGCAATTGCGAAGGAATGTATGCTTCGGATGAAAATCCCATTTCGCCGATCGCAATCATACCATGTGCGCCATGGTTCAACTCGCCCGGATTCTGACCGGTGACTGCCGCCTGCACCTTGTTCTCGCCATCAGGCGAGCTCTGGACTGAGGCCCATGCCGTGTTGCCCTGAATTCCGCCGATGTTGACGACGGCCGGCGACTGCCCGGGTTTGACCCTTATGATTTCGGCCCAATAGCGGATCGCTGCCAGCGAATGGTCCGTTTCCCATTGCGCTAGATCCCGAGCTGAATACGCCGGCTCGCTACCTCCGCCACAACAGAAAGGGCCATCTCCGGGACCGAATATCCGTGCTCGGATAAAGGACACGCCGTTCGAATCCCTAACATCGTAAGTTTCAACCGCTCTACTGGGAGAATCCAGCAAGGCACTAGCCGCAAGCACGATGGTCGTAATTGTCTTCGTCTTCATTTACAGATTCTGTTCGAGGTCTTGATTGCCGGCGTGCTTCGCCGTCCAACTTGGAGCGCGCGTGCACGCAGATGCGCCAGCGAAGCGCAGCCGTCATTGATCGGACATCGGCCTTGCGCCTTCGTAGCCCGAGTCTGACGGCAGAACTTCAATTCAAAAGGAAGGCTAGCTCTCTGCAGGGAAGCCAGCCTTGATGAAGTCAAGTCAATTCACAAGTATGTCCCTCATTGCTGGTGACTTTGATTTCAACTTCCTCAAACTCAAGCTCTGGCACTTCACGCTTGCTATTTGCGATCCGCCGAGCCGCGGCTCGCCTGAGCGATGATGACCGCCCGATGCTTCGCGGCCGTGGCCGATGTCGAGCGTTTTCATGGGCCCCGTTAACAATGCGAGCTCCTATTGTCTTTTGATCGCAGACAGATCCTGCATTCTGCAGCGCCAATCCCGACAAAGCAGGCGACTGCACGCAACTAACAAGCAGCGGAGCAAAAGCCGGGCCAAATCGCCTGATGCCTTCGCCGTGCGCAAACAGATGAACGCAGCAACGCCGCGCGGCGGCCCTTCTGCGTGAAAACGGGCGATGCCTGTGCGTCGCCCGCCAATGTTGTCGCAAACTCGCCATTGCACAGGAGCAAAACGACTGCCACGCCTGACAATTGCAGCGCGCCCTGTTCATCTTTGCTGGCGATCGCCGTGATCGGTTCAAGGTTTGAATGGGGCGCAAGAGGCAGGCATTTTTGTTACACTCATCGTCGTGAGCTTCGCCCTGGCATGCGTCAGGCAGATGTAGAGCACCGGGACGTAAGCCCGGCCACCTCAAGCTAGACGACGCGTAGGGCAACTGAAATGCAGCGTGCGCGACCTGACTGGTCGAAATGCTCGGCCGGCGATCGAACTCCAGACGGATCGAGGATGGCTAGGCAGTTTACTGGGGAGAAGCCGGAGCCCGTCCTCTTTCCGGCAGACGAACGCTTGACCGGCCGCGCCGTGTGGGGAGCAACCATCGGCAATATTCTCGAGTTCTACGACTTCGGAACCTATGGCTTTTTCGCCATCCAGATCGGTCATGCATGCTTCCCGGCAAGCGACCCGTTGCCAGCCTCATGCTGTCGCTCGCAACCTTCGGCGCTGATTTGTGACCACGCCGATCGGGCCATTCTGCTCGGCTCGCCGGCGCTTCCAATAGAACAAAGCCGTCCGCCATTGTCTTGTACGAGCATGGCAGAGTCCTTTGGCAACTCCTTTACTGTTGTCGCCGTGACGGCCGACAATGTCTCGGCGGACGGGCCAGAGCAGCGAATCTGGATCGCATTCGCCAAACCGAGCCAGGCTTCGACATTAGTGCTCACCGCTGCCCCCCGAAGGTTGGACAGCGGTGGTTGTGGACATGGAATTGACGGACAAAGAGCGACGAACGTTCGAGGAACTTAACGTCAAGCTCGGCGATGTTTACCGATTGAGGAAGTATAGCCAGCTGCATCGCAGCTACCTATTCAACGCTTACGCCGTTTGCTCTCAGCCTATTCGCGGCCTTAAGCTGGTCTGCGATGTGATCGGAGATGTCGCCGATTTCAGCTTGCAAGTCGGCCTGGATGTTCGGAAACCGAGCCCGTAATAGCGAGACTCAGCCCGTTCGTTGAATATCTCAAGTGCGGCCCGAATCGAGCTCCTCTGGAGCGATCGGGCCATCATAGCGGGAACACCCTGGAGCGCGCGGGGCTGGCGTTGCTGGTGACCATGATCATCATCGGCGCGCCGATCATCGCGTTCCGGCAATTCTGGCGCCGGCGCCGCCGACGGCGATCATGGGCGCGATGATCGCCTGTCGACATTGATGCCGACGCCGACGATCCTCATGCTGCTGGTGCCGGTGTTGGTGCCACCAGCGCTGGCCCGCTCGCACGCAGCCCCTTAGGCTGAAAGTGTCAACGGTCGTTTATAAGACCGATGCGGCGAATAGCGGCGACTCTTATCGAGTCTGCCAATTCTTTGGGAAAGCCTTTGGGGAGGTCCTTTATCACTTTCGCAAAGGCTGCCTCGAAGTTTTCGACGAGATCCTCAAAGATTGCGTGGACTACGGCCGGTCCAACGCCGGAGATTTCGGCGGTCTGTAGGAAATGACGCGGCAAAATATCAGTCATTCCGTAGTGGCGATTTTTGCCGACCGACATTGCAAGTTTAAAAGCTTTGCGCTGAATTTGTCCGGCGTCGAGGCTTGGTTGCGCGCTCAAGACATCATAAAGCGGCGTGAGCCGGAAGCGCCCGCCGGGGCTCAGGAATAGGCTAAAATTCTTGGCGTGTCCGTCAGTTGCGCCGATGAGCCAGAACACGATGCTGGCCCGCAAAAATGTCGCGATGTCTTCGGTCGGTTCATCGCTACCCTTGAGGAGTTGCAGGATGTCTTTCATGCCGGGGCCGCCATCCGATTGATATTTCCGGGTGGTGGGTACGGATAGAGCCTGGCAGCAATCTTCCTGAGGAAGGCGCAGCAACCTTTTATCATTGGTCCAGCGCCTATCGAAGCGCTCGACAATCAACGTGCGGCGACCACCAAAATCGGCGATCTCGACGTTCGCCGTTGGTACGCCAAGCGCGGCCAGCAGCTTAAGGCAGAAATATTCGTTCTCGACGCTGTTCGAGAGATCGATCCCGTTCGGCAAACGACCGATTTGCGGTTTGAGAATGTGCGTCGTCGCCGTGGTACCAGTCGGCTTGTACCATTTGCCATCTCGCCGCAGCAGGGCGGTCTTCTCCTGGGCACCAGCGATGGAAATCCGGAAATCGTCGTCTTCCCCCATCCCAAGTGGAGCGCTCGCAAGGTTCTTGATGATGGCGGCGACATCGCGGTCGGTGACAGCGTTCCCTTCGATCGTACCGGCAGGTCCAGGATCGACACGCTGTGGAAGAAACTGGAGCGCACCAACGCAATCATGCCCGAGTGCAAAGAGCATGCTGTAGGCGTCAGTACCTTTTGCCCCCACCCGCTCCGCGACTCGTTTGCGTATCTGTTCGCTATCGGGCAACAGGTTGTCAAACACGGCGATTACAGGTGCGCCGATATAGCGGTCTTCGCGCAAGGGCAGCGATAGCGAGATTGGGAAGGTCGATTCCCAGGAGAGCCATTGCGGAGTGTAACGAAAGTCGATCGCACCGCTGGACTCGCGCCGGAGCATGCCTGCCAGGCGTGCGTTGACGAACACATTCAGGGGCGCGTTTGCTGGAGGCCGGCCCATCAGAAAATGTCCTCGATGTCAGTCGAGGTGGCCTTGCTGCGGGTACGGACCACCAGTTCAAGATTGAGCGCGGCCAGCGCCTCCATGAGGGTGTGGAGCTGAATGGCAGGCTCGCCCGCTTCCAGTCGGGATACGGTGCCCTGACGCAGATGGATCTGCTTTCCTAAGCCTGACTGGGTAAGTCCGGCCTGTCGGCGAGCCCGCCGTAGAATGGCGCCGAGTTGCTTTTCCGTACGAGCAATATGCTGCGTCATGTGAATCTCCGCGTTCAATATACGCATATCCGTATATATCGTCAATATACGCAAATCCGTATATTACAGAAATATACGCGTTAGCGTATATAACACAGATATACGCGATCGCGTATCGGCTATTCTCGATTGCGGGCGTGCGGGATGGTGCTTGGCAAGTCAGTGTTCGGCAACATTCCAAAATGTCATCGATCGCCGCCATCAATGCTGCCGTACTCGAGGCGTGCTTATCGGTCGTGCCAGATGGTCGCAAAGACGCATCCGCTGTTGGGATCGAAAAATGCGGCTTGCTCGTCCTTCTTGATCTCCTTGCGCTTGGCCCGAAGCAACTGAACAAGACAGCGTCCCTCACCTGCATTGACCAGAAAGTGGCCGGTCGGTTTGTCCTTGGGGCCGCGTTCGGGTTCGACGACAGGAAATTGCAGCATGCCGAGGATGCGATATTGGCGGCGAGAGCTTCGACTTCAGCCTTTCGAATTTGGCATCTTACGAGCATTCTTGGGCGACTTCTTCAGTTTGCCGCGCGGCACCATCACGACGGACTGCGGCGGAGGTCTTGGTTCTGTTGTTTTTCTCCTTAAGGCTGAGGTTGCGCGCGGCAAAAAGCCGCCATAAGCCCTGCCTCGCGGCGAGTAGCGAGGTGTGCAAGGCGCAAGGGCTGAAGGAAGTTGGAACAACTTTTTTAGGGCACCGCGCGGAGCGTGGGGGAGCCAAAACCGAAGGCCTGCGCCGCGCTGAAGGGCCGCGCCCCTAAGCTGCTGCCGCGGCAGCAGCGATACAGTGCTTTAGAGTACTAAAGGCGCGCAGAGCTTGAGAATAGAAGTATTTCCAAAGCCTCGGGGAGAGTGGTGCTCCGGCGGCACCGGCCTTTGAGCGGCACCCGTCTAACGCGGCAGCGATAGCGACGGCGGCCGGCCGCCGGCCCGCTTCAGCGAGTGCCCCCGGCGAGGAGAACCTTATGTCTTCGCGAGTGATCGCGACCCGAAGGGCCGAGACAGCATGCTCGGTGAGCTGGCGCATAGACGAGGTCGTCGCTGCGTATAATTGCGATCTGCGCAGCGCCCTCAAGGTCCTGTTGCTCGCCAATGAGCAGTTGGAGCACATTCTGAACTGTTTGAACGCCGAATTGAACGAGCATATGCAGCGGCATCATCGACAGCAGACGTTGCATTAGCCGGCAAAGTTCGAGTTTGGACCCCCGATCCCCCTAAGCTTTTCGGCGGCAAATGATCTTACTTCGCGCCACCTCAGGCGGGCGCGGCGCCGCGATGTCGCGGCATGTCTTCGGCTGGTGGACCGCTGCGAGACGCCGGCGGCGGCGTTCAGGTGAGCTCGATGGCTGGCCGAGTTTTGGCCGACGAGATGTGGACAGAAATCAACATGGTTCACTGCACAGCGGCGCCGAAGCCACGCATCCCCATTCATCAGAACTTCACGTTGAAGGTAGCATTCAGTCCGTTCTGGGTGATGCCTGAACCGAACTGACCCTGGTAGGCGATGCCAAGAGTGCTGTTGCTCGAAAGCTGGAAGTCCAAACCGGATTCGACGAGTGCCACGTCCTTGCCAATGGATAGGCCTGAAGCTGCAAAAGGGCTGGATCCAGCAGCAAAGCTGGCTGTCGACAGCGGAATGAGGTCGCCTATGGCATGACGCCAGCCAATATCGGCTCGCGCAGTCGTGGCTATCTGGCCAAGTTGAAAACGGGTGGTCGCGTAGACGCCGAGCGTGGAGAGCGTCGTATCCAGCGTGCCAGCGTGAACACTAAGCGCCGCTCCGTTCAACCCCCTCTCGCTAAAGCTGTCCGTCGCCGCGCGAACATAGGCGAGACTAGCATAGGGCTCGATCACCGAATACTTACCGAGATGGACTTTATAGCCGAGTTCTCCAAAAATCTGGAACGTGCCTGCATCGTAATCCGAGATCAAGTTGTCGTTGAAGCCTGGGAACCTCACGTTGCGGCTCATCTCAAGATCGTGCCATGTATAGGCAAGTCCTGAGCGGAAGGCGATGGCCCCTTCCGGCACGGTCCACTCGGTGCCGGCATAGGTCCCGAACGTGTAATTGTCGCTGCGGCCTGACGACGAGGCCGCGCCGACCTTGAAAATGGAACGGCTATAGCCTGCAACAACACCGACCCGCCAGTCGTCAAATGCCGACGTGTCGATCCCGGTCATGAGGCCGCTGATGGTGGATCTGGTGCTCGCACCATTGTTATCGCCCGATTGGGTCGTCCATCCGCCAAAGGCAGAAGCCCACGCTGCATACCCCTGCAGGTCATAAGAGGGCAGGCCAGACGAAGCCGGGCCGACCAGGCCTGTGGCAGAGGCAGAATTGCCGCGCGACCACCTCTGCTCAGGACCACAACCCATCACCGCCATCGCTGAGGTTGGCGCGCCGCCAAACGCCTGTTCGAGACGGTTGTAGACTGCCGAACGCGCATAGTAGCTGTCATTGACACGTCTGCCCTGCTCCGACGCATAGATGGACGGAGAAAGTTGACGCAGCCCAGATGTCACCGCCGTGCCGTCCGGTGCGGAAAAGTCGAGCGCTGCGACGAGTGGGTGCAGCCCTGTAGCTGCGTTGCCAGCTACTCGATCGAGCGCCGTGCCCACCTGGCGGCTGTTGGCGTCGGTCCCATAACGCGAATAGGCATCGGATGGGCGGGAGAGTGTCAAGGCGTAGGTGTTGTCGCCTTGAGCCGTTGCACTCGCCAGCAAGGTTGGCGATTGCAGGGCTGTCGTCACGTTCGCGAACGAGCCTGTGAGATTTGTTGCATTCAGCCACTGATCGGAGGAGACGTTAAAGCCGCTGCCATACCAGCCGCGCTGCGGGGTGATCGTGAGCGTACCGTCGAGCGTCGCATTGCCATTCACCACGAGATGGCTGAACGCGCCAGCATCGTTTACGGCGACCTGCAAGCGACCGGTCGAGGTTTGCAGATAGTCGCCATTCACCTTGATGCTGTTGCCCAGACCGTTGATGAGGGGCGCGACAGCACCGCTGTTGGTGAAGCGACCGTTGGCATTGAGCAGATAACTGCCGCTACCGGCCAAGATTGCGTCTTGTGCGACACTTGCCTCGTACAGCTCGTGATTGCCAGTCAATGTCGTGGCGCCACCGGCGAACTGCAGCGAAAGATTGTTACGTCCAACGATATTACCGTCGTAGCGGGTTACAAAATGTGCGTCTGGCTCCTGCGTTGAGTGACCGTTCGCATCAGGCTTCAACCCGAACGTTAATTTGGTCAGACGCGGAGCACCGTTCTCGTCAAGCTGGTTGTAGTCAGACAAGATGTCCCCCGACAATGCAGAGCCACGCATCACATTGATCTCGCCGACGTAACCATTGTTCGACATGTACATCGCTGCATGACTGCCAGCCAGTCGCCCGGTCAGATCGAACTTGCTGACGAGCGGACCTGCGATCTCGTTCAGCATCGGGGCTTGGTTATTGCCAATCGTGCGAATATACGAACCACGATATTCACGGTCATTGCCCACCACATTGTTACCAAAATCGAAACTTGCCGCGATGCCATGCTCACCGAGAGCCTGCACATCGCCACGCTGAGTCAGTGTGTGATCCTTGCCATAGGCGAACATGACACCGCGCCCATAGGCGCCGTCGGCATACACGCGGGTTCCGGGCGGAATTGTGATCTGATTGTTTTCGCCGTCGACGCGGATGCCGGCGCCCCCTGCTCCTTTCGAAAGCAGGTCGGCGCGCTGGACCACAGTGTTGCCGCTGCCATAGACGTGCAGTCCCAGTCCGAGCGTAGCTGTATTGTATGTATTTGGCAGATAGGCGCTACCCTCAGCACTGCGAGCGAAGAAGGGATTGTCATTGACCAGATTTTGGCCGTTTCCGTAGATGGAGAACCCGAACAAATTGCGCCGATCGATAGTGTAACCTATATCTTGAAACGCGGCGATCTCCGCTTCCATTAGGGCGGTGTAGTTCCGGTATCGCTGATGACTCATCAAACTGTTCTTCAGTTCGCTGTGCGCCATAAAGTCCGTCGATCGCAGCGGAATACCTGGCAGGGCACCGGCCAGCACTTCGCTCACATGCTCCCCTCTGAAATAGCCTTGTTCACGTCGCAGATCGAAAACGTCGGCAGCTGGCTGGTTCGGGCATTGGGAACAATATATCGCCTGCCCCGGCTGAGCCTGTTTGCCATTGTCATCGTACAAATGACTCGTCCACCGATTTATCGTTTCGGAAATATACAGCCCGTCGGCACGACCAATGAAGGCAGCACCAGTCATACCGAGCAGATGCGCGTTCTCGTGCACGCTAACGGCTGAAAGGTTTGTGCTCGGTGTCATAGACACTTGGGACGGGACGTAGGTGTACGGTGAAAATCCCATCTGGCCGATGCCGATCGCGCCATGAGCACCAGATTCAAGTTCGCCCGGATCCTGACCGGTGAGCGCAGCCTGCACCTTCGTGCCGGCTCCATGAGAAGGGGACATGCCCCAGGCATTGTTATCGTAGTCCGCGCTGATACTAATAATCGCTGGCGATTGACCAGGGATGACCTTGATGATTTCCGCCCAATACCGAATCCCGGTAAGCACCTGACCTATCTCCCAACGAGACAAATTGCGCGATGAAGATCCCGGATCGGCCTCGTCGGCACTGAGTATGCGGACCCGCATGAACGGCACACCGTTCGAATCAGCGACATCGTAAATTTCGACGGCCCTACTGGGCGACCCCAGCACCGCTGTAACTGTAAGCACGACGGCGGCGATTGTCTTCGTATTCATACTACCCATTCTATTCGAGGCGTTGATTGCGGCGCGGTTGCCATCACACGTTCGACCATGCGCACGCGTGATGCGCTTGAGCAAAGCGCGCCTGCCGTTGATCAAACACTGGCTGTGCACATTCACGGCGACAACCTGACGGCCGCGCCGCAATATCAAAGGAAAGCTCCTCCCGTGGAGGAGACCTGATGAATCCGGGTCAACTCACAGAGGCGCGCTCGCTGATGACGTTTACTTCCATTTCCTGGAGCTCAGTGTCCGGTGCATGAGGTTCGCCATGTGCGTCCGGCTGAACGCGGCCCGCCATGAGCGGATATCCTCGACGTCTGCAGCGCAGGCTGCGATCCGTCCTTTAAATTGTGTCGTCAACAATGCGAGCTCATGCCACCTCTGATCGTAGGAGGATCCCTGGTTCTGCAGCGACAATTCCGACAAAGTAGGTGGCCGCACACAACTGGTAAGCAGTGGAGCAAAAGCCGGGCCAATTGCCTGACGCTTTGCGCACACGCGCAGCCGGCTGAACCCTGTCTGCATGCGCGGTCATCTGTGTGAAAGCAGGCGGCTTCTGTTCGGTGCCCACCAATATTGTCGCAAACTCGCCATGCACAGAAGCACAACGAGCGCTGCGCCCGACAATTGCAACGCGCTTGCTCATCTTTGCCGGCGATTGCCGCGATCCGTCCAAGCTTTGAAACGGGCCGCAAGAGGCAGGCATTCTTATTGCATTCATCGTCGTGAGCTTCGTCCTGGCATGCGTGAGGAATGTAGAGCACCGGGACGCGGGCCCAGCCCACCTCAAGCTAGATGACGTGCAGAGCAAGTGAAGTGCAATGCGCCCGACCTCGCTGGTCGAAATGCTCAGGCCGGCGATCGTGCCTCAGACGGATCGAGGATGGGCAAGCAATCTACTCGGCAGAAACCGGAGCCGGTCCTCGTTCCGGCAGACGAACGCTTGACCGGCCGCGCCGTGTTAGGTGCAACGATCGGCAATATTCTCGAATTCTACGACTTTGGGACCTATAGCTTTTTCGCGATCCAGATCGGACAAGCGTTTTTCCCGGCAAGCGACCCGTTCGCCAGCCTCATGCTGTCGCTCGCAACCTTCGGCGCGGGTTTTGTGACCAGGCCGATCGGGGCCATCGTGCTCGGCTCGTATTCAGATCGGGCCGGGCGCCGGCCTGCGATGACCGCCAGCTTTGTCCTGATGAGCGCCGCGATCCTTGTGTTAGCGCTCACCCCCTCATACGGGACAATAGGAGCTGCTGCTCCGCTCCTGGTCATTGTCGCGCGTTTGGTGCAAGGCTTCGCGCTCGGCGGTGAGGTTGGTCCGACAACTGCCTATTTGCTGGAAGCGGCGCCGGCCGAGGGGCGCGGTCTTGCTGTCTCGTTTCAGCCTGCCAGCCAACAAATCGCTGCGACGGCCGGGGCGCTTGTTGGAGAAATACTCTCCCTGACCATGACAAGCGAGGCACTCAACGCGTACGGATGGCGGATCGCGCTCTTGCTCGGCGCCGCTACGCTGCCGTTCGGATTTTGGCTGCGGAGCGGCTTGCCCGAAACGTTGCACCGGCCCCAAGCGCCGGCTCCGGGCGTTCACCCTGTAGGAAGATTGCCTGCCACTCGCCGTATCATGAGCTTGGGATTCGTCGTCCTGGCCAGTTGCACGATCATCACCTACGTCACGGGATATATGACCACCTATGCACTGAACACCCTACAAGTTTCCGCGCCTCTCGCCTTTGGCACCACGCTCGTTAGCAATACGGTAGGAATTGCTGCCGCGCTGCTGGGCGGCTGGCTCGCAGACCGCGCGGGCCGCCGGCACATCATGATATGGCCGCAGATCGCTGCGTTGTTGATGACCTATCCGGTGTTCTTCTGGATCTCAGAGAGCCGCAGTGCCCTCGCACTTCTCGGGGGCCTCGGCGCGCTCACACTTATCGGAACGATTCCGTATAGCGCCTTCTATGTGAGCATGGCCGAAGGTTTGCCTAAGAACATTCGTGGTGGCGCCTTCGCGATCATCTACGCTTTTGCGATAGCGATCTTCGGAGGCACAGCTCAACCAGTCGTCACCTGGCTGATCTATCTTACCGGGAGCGCGCTGGCGCCCGCCTGGTACATGCTTATCGCTAGCGCGGCTGGGCTCCTTGCCATGCTCATGATGCCGGAGACGGCACCGCTCAAAATTAACAGCGCTGCAAACAAGCAAAGCCCGCTATAGCGTGGCGAATGCGCTATTTTTCCAACGTGCAGCAGCGCGTGCTAGGGCTCATCTTCGGCAATCCTCAGCACAGCTTCTATACGTCGGAAATCTTTCGAAGCGTCCGTTCCAGCAACCGGCCTCACTTACTATTTGCGCGCCGCTGCAGAGCTTCACAGCGCTTCATGAGCTGCTCAAACGGCTCAGGTTCGCCGAGAAGTAATCCAGCGTCGATTGTCTTTTGATAATCGGCCTCAAGGTCCTTACGCATCTTTTCGTCAGGAACTAACTGAAGCTTGCCGGATATCGCGGCGTGATAGTCGATGACATTGTCGTCGCGATCTTTCTCCCGGAAGAACTTGCTCTTCCAATCGGCGACTTCCTGCGCCAGCACTTTGTCATCGAAGGCGGCTTGCGCAAATCCCTTATCATCGAGCTTCACGAGATCGTACCAATGGCGCGACACACGATCGCCCGCGATACCCTGAGCGCAAAGAACGTGGACGGCCGTTGCTTTCTCCCAAACGGTGCGCTTGGGAAGCATGATTTTTGGGGTCGCTACAGGAAACTCGAGCTCGGACAGGGATTTCGCCGCATCGCAGGTGATCTCTCTCGTCTCGGACGGCTGACCGGTCGAGCGCGCACCGAATTCGAGCTTGATCCAGGGCGGAACATAGTCGAAGCCCTGGGTCAGCTTTTCATAGTCGACATAGATGACATCGTTCTCAACACGGAACGTGACGTCGACTCCTGTAGCTGCTGCGTGTTTCTGTAGGACAGGAAGTGTCTTGTCTTTGACCCAGGCGGTGAGCCGCTCGCGAGCAAGCTTTGTCCACTTGTCGGCCTGGCTTCGCGAAGCGGGTATGGGTGGGTCGCCCGTGGCAAGCTCAGGAATGATCCGGCGGACATCGTAAGTGAGATCGATATCCTCCGAGAACCGTTCGATGACGTCGTAACCTTTGGAGAGGGACGTACCTCCCTTAAAGACAAGATGCTCACCCAATTCAGAGTCAAAGAGTCCTTGCAGGGCCCAAACGGCCCAGATGTCCTTCTCCAAAAGATGGACCGGGCGGCCTGAGGCGGTGGCGGCGACGCCAAGTGCCTCAAGCCTCTCGTCACGAGAGAGCGTCAGGTAAAGTTCAGCCATGATTTAGAAGGGATTGGCTGACGGATTTCGACATCCACGGAGGCATCGCGCGACGCAGCGCGACGAGATCCTGCAAAGTGTCGTCGGACAGCTTGCGCTTCAATACCTTAAGAGCCTCGCCCGCCTCTCGCTCGCCGAGCCAGGCAAGAGCCCGGATTGCCTGTCCAGCAATCGAGTCTGTCGGCAGAAGCATCCAGTGCGGTGCATGCCGCATCTCAACCGTCTGTGCTCCGAGACGAAACTGACGATCTGGACCGGAGGTCAAATAGACGAGCTTCGTCGGCACTTGCGTAGTGAGACCAAGTTTATTCGCGGCCGCGGCTCCGTGTGGAACGATCGTTTCCGCGTGCGTGGAAGCCAGCGCTTCGATGACCTTTTCGGCAGCCGGCGCGCGTATGCCAAAACGTGTTTTCACTGGCAGAGCGTAGAGCCCATGGGCAAGACGCATCAACTCGTTGCGTTTGGCGAGACGCTTCAAAGCTTGATCGACCGCAGCACGGCTTCCCAAATGCAAAACTTCCTTAGCACCGATCAAAGTGCCTTCTGGAAGTGCTTGGGCATAACTCAAAATACGCTCGGCGACGGTTTGCATGGTTTCCCTCCGTTGTCAGAAACATAAGCCAATTTCTGACAACACGCAAGGTTTATCGAAATAAAAAATAAAAATCAATAACTTAGCCGCTGCTTGATATTACTTAGCAGGGGCCAAAATCAGAACGGCAAGGGCATGAAAGGCCATGAGCGTGTGGGGTCTCATTGCTCGGGGCATCGAACGGTGGGCTCAATCCTCAAGCCTCCGTCGGCAAACGAGATGGAGGCGGCAGAAGCGCGGCCGTTACACACTTCAGCGGTTCGCAGGGCACAAACTACAGATTGCGACCACCTTAGCACCACGCCCGGCTTGGATACTCAACGGAGCCCTGCTCGTCCGTCAGCCCGGAGGCTTCCGTCCTCAATAGTTCTTCCCTAAGATCTCCGCGCCTACTTCGGCCGAATAGCGGGGCTTTTTTGTCTCATTGGACAACATAGCTTGCCGAAGTTCTTTGAACGGCTTTTCCCCGAAGACCCATCCCTCCCTCAAAGCGCCGGCACGGAGCCCTGAGGCTCGACAGCTTCCCTTCGGCAAGCTATATAGGAACATACAGCGAACAAAACCCTTCTGGTTGCGAGTCCTCGCGATGCATCTCGACTGAAGTATTTCCCCAGTAGATCATGAGGTTAGGGGCAGGGCAGCTCGCCCCTTCTCTGGATGACGCCGATTCAGGAGTGGTAGCGATTGTCCTTGTTCCGTCATTTGCATGATGAGGCTTTTTTGGCCTTCTCGCGCGATCACAAGCACCTGTACGCGGCCTGTCTGCTCGACCTCCTCGAACGCTTCTTTTCAGGCGCGCCGTCGTTCCCGACTCCGCAGCAGGTCGTCCACGCCATCTATGACGTCATGCGCGCCAACCCAGCCCTCTGGAGCGAAGGCGACGACTTCGGCACCTTGCCGGAAATGATCTCGGCAGGTCGCCGCCGTATCCGGAAGGCCGACGTCGCGCTCGCGTCCGAGAAGGGCGACAAGGCGCTCGGTCTGGCGCGGCAACTCTACGCGCGGCTGCTCGCCTGGGGTTGGCTTGAGGAGGAGGAATACGGGCTCCGTGTCACGGTCGACATGGCTATGGGACCGCTGCTCGTGATCCAGCGGCTCGCGAGCCTCAATAAGGATCTCTCGCAGCGGTTCGGCGGCTTGATCGTGCAGATCCGCCTCAATCTCGAGGCCGTCGAAAAGCTGAGGCCCGCGATCACCGACCGCAAGCAGCGCGAAGCCGCGCTCGCCGTCCGCGAGGCACGCAACCAGGCCGACCAGTTTACCAAGAGCCTGCGGGCCATTCTGGCCGACCTGAAGCGGATCCGACGGACCGTCATGGAATCGAAGACGGTGGCTACCCGGCTGGAAGCCTTCTTCGAGGAGTTCGTCGACCAGCTCCTGCTGAAGGATTTCGAGTCCATCCTCACCGTCAACCATCCGTACCGCTTCCGCGATGCCATCGTCGATCTCGCACGGCGGATCTCCTATACACCGGACACCATGCAAGTCCTCGCCGAGGAGTACACCGCTTCCAGCATGGCCGCCGACGTCGAGGACGGTCGAATGGCGGCGGCCGACGATCTGCTTGCAATCGAAAACATCTTCGAACAGATCGGCGAGATGTTCGAACGGATCGAGGCCTTCCGCAGGCAGCTCGAGGCCCGGGTCCGCAATACCATCAAGTACGCCGAGCGCGGCGGGCAAGGACTCGTCGGCCGGGCCGGCGACCTGGTGCGGCGGCTGGACGCTCTGCTGCGAGACGGCAGGCACGATAGGGCGACCGTCGAGTGGAGTATTGAGCCGCTGCGGTCGCCCTGGTCGGAGCACCATCAGGCGCCGGCCAGGCAGCCGCGCCGCCCGGTCGAGGCAAGGGAGCTCGCCGGCCCGCCCTCGGACCCGTTGTACGAGCTGAGGAAGAAGCTCCGTCTCGAGTACATCGCTCGCATCGCGCCCCGGCCCGAGGATGTCAGACGATTCCTTGAGGGCCAGGTGCCGCCATTCGCGACCAAGGAAGCTCGCTTCATGGAAATCGACACCGTGGACGACTTCCTCGCCTTCGATTGCGCCCGCCGCTATGCGCTGACGGGCGAGGTTCCGCCGCAGGTCGCGGCCGGATTCGATCTGGAGCCGCGCCCAGACACGCCGCCACACGACAGCGATTGGCTTCGTTGCGCGAACTTCCTGGTCAGGCGGTCCGGCAGGCTCCGGAAAGCGGAGGCGCCCAATGCTCAGTGAGTTCGAACACGTCGAGCGCTCCTTCGGCGCGGAAAAGGCGGCCGACCTCCGCAAAGCGCTGCACTTCCTGCTGCGGCGGCAGTTCGTGTTCGCGGGAGATCCCAGAACCGGAACCGTCTACAACATGATCATGGACGGCCGCTTCCGCAACGTGGTCGATGACTTCTTCGATAGTTGCGGATACCGCGTCCATCGCGATCCGGAGGCGCAGTGGGCCGGCATCGTCGCCATGGATGAGGACGTGCCGCTGCCCCGGATGAAGCTCGACGAAACCATCGTCATTCTGGTGCTGGCAGCGTACTGGCAGCAAGAGGTGAACGTCGGAGCGGTCGAAGACCGGGCCGTCGTGGTCGCCACCTTGAACGATCTGTTCGACCGCTACCGCGAGATGGCGCAGCACGGCGGCGGAGGCGCGATCTCGGCCGCCCGCTTCCGCGACATTCTGCGCGAGGCTGCCCAGCGCAGCCTTGTCGAGATCGGCGACTTCGACGACGAGCAGCAGGACTGCGAGGTCAGGATCCGCCCGATGATCAAGCTGATCAGCGGCGGCGACGCCCTGCAACGGCTCGAGCGCTACGTGCGCAGCGAGGAGGCCCGCTTTCCGCAGCCCGCGGGAGACGAGGCATGATGGAGCTACGCCACCTGACGATGGTGAACTGGCACCTGTTCGACGTCGCGGACATCGATGTGACGGGGCACGTCGGCGTCCTTGGCGAGAACCGTTCCGGCAAATCGACGATCCTGGACATGGCCCAAGTCGTACTCACCGGCGGCAGCCGGCGGTTCCTGCGCCTGAACGCAGTCGCCGGCGACAGCGGAAAGTCGCGTAGTGGCTCGAAGCGCAGCGTCGTCGACTACTGTCTCGGCACGCTCGGCGAGGACCAGCGCCGGCGCGACGAGGCGCGCACCTACATCGCGCTCGGTTTTGAAGACACGGAAGGCGCGCGGCCGCCGGTCACAATCGGCATGGCGCTCGAGGCGCGGAAGTCAGACAGCAGGGAAACCGTGCTGGCGCTGTTCGTCACCGTCGGCACCCTTCTAAGCTCCAAGGACTTCATCGAACAGCGAGGGAAGTTGCAGTTCCCGGCGCAGTGGGAAGACGTGCGCGCCCGGATCGTCGCGGCGGTTGGCGAAGGCAACTTCGTCAACCACCGCGATCGTGCCGGCGACTACGTCCGCGAATACATGCGCCATCTCCTGCCGCATTCGCCCTACGGCGAGCAGAACGCAAGCGCCCTGCAAAAGTCGATCGTCAATGCGATGACGCTCGATCACAACCAGACGGCCACGCAGTTCGTGCGGAACTATATCCTCGAGGACAGTCCGATCGGGATCAAGGAGCTGCGCGAGTCGATCCAGACCTACCGCAATATCAGCGAAACGATCCGGAAAATGCGCCTCAGACTCGAAGCCCTGAGGGCACTTCGGGGGGTTCTCGCCGCACTCGAAGAGGCGCTCGAGACCAAGTTCAGGGAGGAGTGGATCGCCAAACGCGCGGCCTGGCTCGCGGCGCGCGCGATCAACCTGGACTTTAAGACCAAACGGCGTACCGAGATGGCGCGCCGAGATGCCGCAGCAAAAGAACTCGAATTCATCGAGGAGGACGTCAAGGCCATCGATCAGGAGATCGAACGCCTGACGGCGGCGATCGCCGAGCACGATGCCAAGACCGGAAGAAAGTCGCTGCAGCAGAGCGCCGATGTGGCCGCGCAGGCGGCGCACCGCGCCTCGGCCGAGTTCAAGGCACGCCTGGATAACATCCGCAGCCTGTATCCGCTCCGGGCGATGTGCGCGGACTCTTTCGAAGACTTCGTCCCTGCGCTGGAGCGTCTTCTAACCGCCGCCGTCGGAGCCGACATAGCGGGCGTCTCAGACGAGCTCTCCGCGGCCGAGAAATCCTTCGCGACCAGCGGTGCGAAATGGCTGCCGAAGATCGACGAAGCGCGTCAGGCGATCATCGCGGAGCTTTCCGGGCTGCGAGGCCGGCGCGACGAGGTGCTGGAACGGGTCCGACAGCACGCCTCCGGAGGGGCGCGGGCCTATCTTGGCGACGACACTGAACTCCTCTGCCGAAGGCTCCGGCAGAAGGGAATGGCCCCGCGCGTGCTCTGTGACATCATCGAAGTCGCCGAACCCGAATGGGTGGGGGCCGCCGAGGCGCTCCTCGGCCGCGACCGGGAGGCGGTGTTCGTGGACAGAGCGGACATCAGCGCCGCCACGGCGATGTTCAAGGAAGGCCGCCGCGAGTTTCGCCACGCATCCCTCGTGAGCCTGAACAAGCTCGAGCAGTTCAGGGCCAAGCCGGAGCGCGGCAGTTTCCCCTCCATCTTCCGGAGCCAGGATCCGGACGCGATGGCGTTCATCATGCGCCGCTACGGCACGGTCCGTCTCGCCGACACGCTCGATCAGTTCAATAGGCCCGGCCGGGCCATCATGAAGGACGGCCTCTACGACGATGGACTCGTCAGGACCCATCGCTGGATCGAAGCCTCGCAGCACAAGATCGGAAAGGCGGCCCAGGCGAACGCCCTGCGCTCCCTGCAAGATCAGGCCGAGGAACTGGATCGGCTCCTGGCCGACAAGAGCAAGGAGGCCCAAGCCGCGGAGCAGGCCTTTGCCGCTCTGAAGAACATCTGTGACGGGCGTGACGACCTGAAGGCTTTCGCTGCGGCCTTCGCGGCCGCGCAGATCGAGATCGGCGAAGCCCATGCCAGGCTCGATGCACTCGATGGCGCGGGCGACGGCGGCCTTCGCGACAAGAAGCGAGCGCAGCAGAAGCTGAAGGACAAGAGGCTCGACGAGAGAAAGACCCAGCAGAAGGCGTTTGGCGAGCATGACGGCGAACTCAGATCGGCCGAGAGGAGGCTCAAAGATGGGGAGAACGTGCCGGGCTCCGAGCTCAACCTCCGGGTCGCCCGATCGATCTACCGCAAGACCTTCCCGCTCTACTCCGCCGCGAAAGGCAGGCTCGTCTACCGCGAGCGCCTCGATGCCGCAGCAAAAGGCGGTTTTGCTGAGAAACACCGTGCCATCGCAGACAAGGCGGTTAAAGATGCCGACGCCTCGGACGTCGAGCGCGTCCGGATCGAGCGCCGGGTTCGCGAGTTCCTCTACGATTACTTCGACCAATTCGGGATGAGCTCGCAAGTTGGCGCCGAAAGCGAGCCGCTACGCGAGGTGAAGCCCTGGATGGAGCAGCTCATCTCGGATATCGAATCCAACGAGCTGCGCCAGTACGAACGGCAGGCCCGAGAAGCAGCAGAAAAGGCCTCTACGCTACTTCGCGGCGAGTTCATCAACGCGCTCACGGCCCGGATCGGCAAGATGGAGCGGGAACTGCAGTCGTTGAACCGTAGCCTCTACGCACATCCCTTCCACAACGAGAGATATTCGTTCCATCGCACCCAAGTGGTGGAATTCCAGCCCATCCTGAAGATCATCGAGATCGCCAAGACCTCTCCGGAGGCGCTCGACATGCTGTTCCGGGGCGATGTGCCCGATGACTTCCCGCACAAGGATACGATTCTTGCACTCGAGGCGCTGCTAGAGGATCCCGACAAGGACTTCACCCAGTTTGAGGACTACCGCAACTTCTACACCTTCGAGATCCACATGGAGGATGTCGCTACCGGCCGCTCGACCCGCTGGGAGCAGCGGCGCGGCACCGGATCGGGCGCCGAACAGCAGGTACCCATCTATGTCGCCATCGGCGCTTCGCTCGCCGCCGTCTACGGCAGCGCCGAGCGTCGTACGGGCAAGCCCGCCGGCTTCGCTCTCGCCATGTTCGACGAGGCCTTCTCGAAAATGGACGGCAAGAACCAGCGGCAGATGATGAGCTTCTATAGGAATCTCGGGCTCCAATTCGTGATCGCGGCGCCGTTCGAGAAGCGGGTCGCCGTGCTCGAGCACATGGATACGATCGTGGAAGTGGACCGCATTGGCGAGCAGTCCAGAGCCACCGTGGTGGAACTGAAAGAGAAGGCCAAGCGCGAGCTGATGGCCATCGATCCGGACCTAATGTCCGAAGATGAGCTCGCCAGCCGTCTGGCCGCCGAGTAGCCATGGCGCGGCGTTTCACGGACGCGAACGGCCTCCTGAATGACCTGCTCGATCGCTTCGAGGCCGGCGCCGCGAGCCCGATCGCGCACCCGGATTATGCCGCCTTCGTCTCGGTCGTCGCGGCGGACGCCTTCCTCAAACAGATCAGGGAAGCCGAAGGTACCGGCGCGGTGTCCGTTGGCTGGGGCCGAGGCGTCAAGCGGGATCAGGTCGCACACGTGCGGCTGGCCTCGGCGGAGATCCTATACCGATATCTCGACCGCACCCCCGCGTCGCGGATTGCGCAGGACGCTGCGGCAAGGCTTGCCGCCGGATCGGCGCTGCGCGACTCTCTGAAGAACAGCGCTTCCCAAATCGCCGAGGTCTGGGGACGGGGGAAGACGTGGCACGGATTCGCTTCGTCCGACGTCGAGATGCTGCGCGACGCCTTCGTTCTCGCCCAGGCCATCCTGGACGACAAGCATCTCGACGTCGACTACAAGACCTTCTCGCGACGGACGGTGGGTCACAGCAAGACGCTCGAACGCATCGAGGGTGCGGTCGTGCGGCTCCTGAGCGGCATCCTGGAGTTTCCCCCCGGCGCGCGGCCCCGCGAGGCACTGCGGGCAATCGGACTGGAACGCTTCGCGCCACCGCTGCTGGTCGCAGGAAAAATCGACCTCGAGGGAGCCGACCTCTCCAGGATTTCTCCACATTACCTCGGAATCACTCCCAAGGAAGCAGATCGCGTTCGTTTTCGGGAGCCACCGGCATACATTCTGACGATCGAAAACTTCGCAAGCTTCAACCGACACATTGCCGAGGCGGACCCCGGTCGACTGGGAACGACGATGTATGTCGGCGGTTACCCTTCGCTCGCCACCCAGCAGGCGCTGCGGATGATCGCAGGGTCGGTATCCGAAAAGACGCCAATCTTTCATTGGTCGGACATCGATCCCGACGGGAGCTGGATCTTCCACACCATCGAGCGCGCCATCGGCCGACCGATCCGACCCCACCTGATGAGCGTCGAAATTGCGGAGCGCTCGGGACAAGTGCCGTCCAAAAAATCCGCACCCGCCAGATGCTCACCACAGTCCGGTATCGCGCGGCTGGCAGCGTACCTGGCGGAAGATGGAGCCAAGACGCTTGAGCAGGAAGAACTCGATCCCGTTTTGCCAGAGCTTCGTTAGAAAATCCGTGTCGGTGTGAGGCCGACATCGCGCCGTCCGCAGTTCAAGGATCTCGGCCGGCGATGGTTGAACAACACATGCGATCGGCAAAGCGGACGCCATGAGTAAGGCGGCTGCTTGCCGGGATCGAAAAACGCCGTCGGCACGCGCTCGACACGCCCCCAAGCACCGCCTGCTCTCCGGAAGAGATCGCGTCCACCGTTTTTCCTGAGTTGCATACCCACCTTCGTGGTCAAGCGCATGCGTGCAAGGGCGGCGCCTGCGATCCGGGTGACGGCGCAGGACCATGTCCATCTCGCCAATGCCCGCGAAGGCATCGTGGCCGATGTTGCCGTCCGGACGCGAGTAATGGGTAGCGGGGCGATGTCTACCTGGTCGCCGAGCTCATCAATCGCGGCACATATGCGCAGAATTCCGTCTGGTGCAGCCTGAATTCAGGACGAAGGAGCCTGTTCCGACCGCAAGCCGGCCGATCGCCAACTTACGCCCGCCCCTGCCACCTGGCGTCGCAGATTGGCAATCGGCACCCTAGAATACTTCACGTCTACCGGAGCACAGGGCCCCGATTCCATCATAGATACCGAGGATGGTCTCTATGACGTGGGTAGCTCCTTGAACGGCGAAGGCATCTCGTCCGGCGATGCACCTTCTGTGCGGCGTCAACGCGCCGGGCCGATCATTCACTTCGGCTATGTCACTGACAAGCCGCAGTCGGTCAGGTCGACCACGACGTCGCTTGTAGAAACGACGCCCTTGCGGTGAGTGATCGCCAGCACGGTCACATCTTTGGCTAGCGTACGGATATGGTTCATAATGTCCTGCTCGGTTTCTTCGTCGAGCGCGGAGCTGGCCTCGTCAAGAAGAAGGATCGCCGGCTCGCCATAAAGCGCGCGGGCAATAGCAATACGCTGGCGTTCCCCGCCGGAAAGCTTCAAACCACGTTCTCCAATTGCTGTGTCAAATCCTTCAGGCAAGGCCTCGATCAAGGGGAGAATAGCGGCTTTTTCCGACGCAGCGCGAAGGCGCACCTCGTTGCGGGGCCGCCCTAGCAGGATGTTGTCGGCTAGCGACTCATTGAGCAACATCACGTCCTGCGGCACGACAGCAACTGCGGCATACCAATCCGCGCGTTCGATGCCCGCTATATCGGTTCCATCTACCAGAATACGACCGCGGTCCGGTTCAATCGATTTCAAGACGAGCTTAAAGATTGTCGATTTTCCCGATCCCGATTCACCGACAAGGAAGGTAATCCCACCCCGCCCAGCCACAAACGAGACGTCCGTAACGCCACGACCGTTGTCGTAGGCGTAACCAATGCCCTCGAAAGAGAGCTGGCCAGCGGAGGGCGTGAAATCTTGAGCGTGAGACGGTCTGCGCTCTTCGGGTGCGGCCCATAGTCTAGCCAGAGGGATGAGGTCGGCTCGCGACCGCGCCGCGTCAGAGATGGCGCGCGCAACCATCTCGAATGGCATATTGAGCTGGAGTAGAAGCGTGTTGAATAGCACCATATCCCCGATGGTGACCGCCCCGACCTGGTATTCAGGTATGAGAAGGAAAAACGTGACCGCAAATTGTAGCGCGACGGCTGGGCCGAGCACGGCGATGTAGGCAACGCGTTGCAACACATAGGCGCGCCAGTTATCACGCACCTCCCGCGCCGTTATCGTAAAGCGCTGGCTCATCCAGGAATGACTGCCGAAATAGCGCAGGGTGTCCATGGAGCTCATGACGTTGCCAACGAAACGCGCATTGTCCTGTCCGGCTTCTCTGGCTCGTTCCAGGAACACGTACGCCCGACGCGTGGAACTCCACGTCAATGCAATTAGGACTGCCCCATAGACGACGACGATTGCAGCGATCTGGATATTGAGGAGCGCGCCGAGAGTAGCGAACGTAAGTAGAAGTTGTGTTGCAGCAGGGATGAAGACGACGATCCCAAGCTGGACCAAAGCCGTCAGGGCGCTGCGCCCGCGCGCGGCCGCATTCTGTATCTCTACGGGATTGTGCTCAAGAAAAAAGAGCGCGGTTTTCCTCAAGATGCGATCAAAGAAGCCCGTTGCAGCGATGAAGCCCAGGTTCTCGGCTGTCATGAAGGACAGATACTGCAGCATGCGCTGCAATGCGGAGGCTACCCCAAGTAGGACCGCATAGCCTGCGAACCCCCACGCAAGCACCGACATGTCTTCCTCGCGCGGGAGACGGTCAATGAGACACGAAAATACATAGGGCGCTGCGACGCTGGTCGCGCTTGAGATCAGCACCACGGCGACAACGACGAGAAGCAACCACCGATCGGAGCGCCAGTACGCATGTAAAATTTCGGAAACCGGTGATAACGTGCTGCCGTTCGACATATCTAGCGGATAGAGAAATGGGCTTTGCTGAGGTTGAAAGAGCCGACATAGCCCTGTTCGCACGATGATTCCATGGCGAGCGCACGTGAAGATGCTCGATGAGGGCTCGCAGCACTTTCCTGTGTATCATTGCTTGGCTTCAAATCAATTGATCCAGCACGGTCATCAACTCACCAAGGCTGGTAGGTTGTCGTCTGCCTTCTCACATGAGAGATCATTTTGTGGCGGGGTGGCTGAACGCCAGCTGCGAATTTTGCGATTCTTGTTTGGCGATTGACAACTCGACGGAGCGCTATGGATCTCACCTTGAAGCGCGCCGAGGCAACATTAGGCAGGAGGTCTGAACTCAACGATTTTACCCGCGTTTTAATCTCGTCCCGGCCTTGGTGACAAAGCGGAGCTCAGCAGTGCGCGTTGCCTGATCGTTGTTAAGCACCCTGTCCTTATCCGCGCGATCCCAAAGCTCCTGTGGCGAAACTTGAACAGCTTCAGAGACCGGAACGCAACGGCTTTGATCAAATCGCAGTTGGCTTGGCCTTTGAACATAGCCGGACGCACACATGTGCTCGGTAAGTCTTGATCTTTACCGGCAGGTGAGCCTTGGAGGCTTACGGCGAGATAAATGTATTCGGGCGTTCTGAAGTTCGCGGCTATATTGGAAAGTATGGCATCCGGGGTGCTCAATCGGGAACACCGAGTAGCGACGTCCGCCTACATCGTCCGCCTGCCTCTTTGCCTTTGGCGGACCGATTTCGGAGTTGTCGGGATGCTCGCACGCGCGCCGCGATCCAGCGCACTTCTTTTCCTGTCCGCAGTGCTCCTCACAGACCGGCTGGCCGCGTCATCAAGAGCAGATTCAGCCAGCTCGACCAGGCGAAGCCTCATATGGGACGCGCCGAGTCGCCTGCGAGTCCCAGACCGCGTTCAGTTTCTCCGACGGCTTTGCAGTGCCCGCCGATCGACGACGAGGTTCCTAAGGTTCAGGTCTGGCTGCGGACCTTCTGCTAATCGACTGACCAGTGCCCGCGTCCCATCAACCACGACGACGCCGCAGTCATACTGATTGCTCTGCTGGCTTATGGGCGCGTCTTGCAGGTTGGCCCCGACTCGTTCAGCGATCCTGCTGCGTATCATTATATCCTAGAACTGAGTCATAGTGATAGGTAACGAGCCGAACGCGGCGATCCACCAGCAGGAACGACCAATGGGAGCCAAGGCGATTGAGGTCTGTAGCGCTAGCATCATTCACCGGCAAGAACAGGAAGTCGGCTGTAGCCGGAGGAGGAGGACGCGACCGCTGTCCAGCTAGCGGCCGGCGCCTCTATCCTCGTTCTATGCTTGGTTGTCTTCCGTCGTTAGTGCTGCACGCACGAGGGATCGGTCAAACAGAAGAATAAGTCGCAGATACCATCCAACGGGTCATCCGCGCATTGAGGATATGACGTATCGGCTACCTGCACCTTGGTGGCGACCGGTTGGGCGGCAACCTCAGCAACAAAGGTCGGCACCGCCGGCGTTCCAAGCGTGAAGGCGCTCGCAGTCACAATCACGAATTTTTTCATTCTAGAGTCGCTTCCCTAGGTTGGCCCCAGCCGTCCGCCACGTCTATATGACCTCACCGCAAGTGGTAAAATTGATTTTCTTGATTGGGTCTATCTACGGAATGGATACGTTCGGATATCTCGGCAGGGCCTCGCCTTAAGTCAATCGGAGTCAGCGGAGCCGTTTATGCTCGAGCTCTCGCCCAGCCATCGAAGCTATCGATACATCTGTCGAAGCATTGATCTTGGCATTGCATTGGTTGGGACTGCACGGGTTTCCCGACGGCCCCTGCGTCACTTTCCGGATGAGCGTATACGCGATTTCTTCACCGCCGATACGACCGATTGCGGAGATCGCTCTACTAGTTCCTTTTTCTTATGGCTACGCTGCAGGCCACACCGCAAGGCTTTCGCCGCTGTGGTGCCAAGTCTGGTGCAGCACCGGGCAAGTTAGTCCCTACGACCTCATCAACCGAATGAAATCGTTGAGGCCAAGATTCACGATCGCGAGGATTGAACGACCGATCCGGGCAAAGCAGATTCCCCTATGCACGTGCACAAGGTTTCATAAAATCGTTCCCTCGGGTTGAACGATCTCGATCGAACAACAACACGCCATCTTGGCGGCGTCCTTGATGTTGGGCTGAGGCCACGGCAAAGGCGCTGCCCGACGCCGTTCCAGGTCGCCGAGCCCACGCGAATCCTCGCGCTCCGTCAGGAATCCCAGCAGAGCACAATGTCGCTTCCACGCAACGCCAACCGGTCACGAGCCCGATGGCTGTCTCGGCTATTCCGACCAGAGCCAGCGTCTCGAGCGGCACTTTCGGGCCATCGATTCACGATCGATGCAAGCCTGCCTCGGCAGCCTTCCTTACGCAACTCAAGCTCAGGATCGTTGCGCCTCCGCCGGGCCGCATCTGCCCGACTTTCGCACTGCCGGATTTAGCGACGATGGCGCCATCTCGCCAAAGTCAGCTCTGCGATGAACAATGGACGGGCGCCACAGTCGCAAGGGCTGGATCTTCAAGCAATGAAACTCGTCAGCTGATCGACAGCTAAACCCTCTAGCATGAGACCATCTCTATCCGGACAAGGCTAGGCTTGTGAGCGATACCCCAACCGAGGAGCGCGAGGTACTGTTTCTGGGCGGGAATCTGGATGACTATCGGACCGCTAGCGAATTGAATCCATACAGAAAGTCAGAGACGAGAGGCTGAGGCTAAAGGGTGCGAGAAAGCGCGACATCTCTTGTTGCGCTGCTCGGAAAAATCGGAAGCAGCGTTCGCGGCATCTATAATGCCTGATCGGAGTGGCCAGCGGGGGAGCTGACCGGGTAGCGTACGTCGACCATCAAAGTGTCCGCCGAGATCTGTATCGTCTTCAAATTCGTCGCACTTGTCGTCGTCGGGAAGCGAGGTATTTCGCTCGCCGATAGCCCAATATGCTCCATTATAATCGCCATAGCTCCCGCTCGGTCTGACAGCAATGCCAGCAGAGCACAACGAGCTTCCCGCCACCCCGACGCGGTCGTGGCCGTCACAGGATCAGTATTTGCAGAGAAGCAGCTCCGCCCTCACCGGCTGGGACAATCGGAAGAACGAAAAGCCCCAGCACCTTCTGGGGGGCCTGGAGGCCGGGATGCTGGGGCTCTCGTCGCCTTATCCAAGCAAAAGGATAGGCAGGCTCATTGTGCATTGCGAAGTCGATTCGTCAAACCAGAGCGCATAGTTTTCTATTGGCATGCCAACCATCGGAAGCAGTCCCTCTGGAGGTTTACTTGTCAGTTGGCGACGCACATGCAGGCCTTTCGCGACGAGCGCGACGACATCCGACCGTATCGTCATCGGGATCACGCACATGAGGATTTTCTCCTGCTGCCGCGCTCAGCGGCTGGCTTCGTGCCCACGCGCCGATCTTCGGCGTCACCAATGGCCTCATAGAGAGCTTACTTGCCCGCGATCGAAAATGATCCGGCTCCCCGGCCGACGAGCCTCTCGTGGATTTGGTGCGTGTTCTCTTCCTCCGCGCTCCATCCTTTGGGAGATGGAGCCTGAGGAGCCCGGTGCGGCTCAGGTAATCCGCCGAGCCGATCTGGAGGCATGAAAGCTGCCATCGAACGGCATGCTGCCGCAAGACAAGAAGCTGACTAGATTCCCAGTCGCCCCATCTGCGCTGACACGTGCCCAGCATCGGGAAGGTGGTACAACGCCTGGCCGCCAGCTGCGGTGCTCAACAAGGACTTGCAAAACGCAGGTGTGAGCTTGCCGCGGTGGATCACGACGTTGTTGTGCCCCTCGGCGGCTCGAGCGTTCTGCCAGTGCCGATTATAGCCGCGCTGTTCATCGGACTTCACGTGGCAAGCGGCGAAGTCACGTTCCCCCAGCATTGCCAATTGCCAGGCATGTACCGGCCGCTTGGTATGGATGTGCACCCACATCGGGCTTGGCCTCGCACCACTGCTCAGCGCCTTTGGCTGCAGCTTGACCTCGAACAGCTTCCCTGGCTCTCCCTGCAAGGCGCGCGGTGGATCGACTGGCGCCAAATCCCCCGCCGCCCGCAATTGTTCAAGGTACCTTTGCGACGGAAACGCATAGGTCTTCATGCAATCGCTCGTGATTGCCGCCTTTCGCCCGCTCAGTGAGTTTGCCTGCCCCTGCACCTCGGACCGCATCGCCTTGAGCCGAAATATTTTTTCGTGCACTTCGGGCACTTGCGCCGGCGTGAGCAGGCCCCGGCGGCGAGGCTCCTCCAGCGCGGCTATACAGGCCTCAATCTCAGTAGCCTGCGTCTGCAAGCGCTTACTGACGAGATCCAAGACGTGGTCGGCGTCCTCGGGCTTCATCTGGCGCGCTTGCGAGACGGCACTTTGTTGAGCCGGCAGATCGAATTGCAGCAGTTCGTCCAGTCGCTCAAGTAATCCCGCCAGCGCTTTCCTTGAGGGCGGAGCCTGCCACATCTGGAGGTGCTCGGTAGCAGAGGTTGAGGCGCTCGCGCGTGCCTCCTCCGCGGTCACGAGTTTTTTGGTACCGAGGTCCGAGAGCACGATAACCTTGCCGGTCGGGGCCGTGGCCGCATCGGGCCTGGCGAGTTGCGGCTCGGGTGGGCGGGGCGTCGAACTCCCCTCGCCTGCGGCCGCTGCGCGCCTTCCTTTGCCCTTTCTGCGCGCTCTGCTGCTTTCACCCACCATGGCGGTATTTTCCGGCAGCGCAGGCCGGACCGGCGGTTCAATTGTGGCTGCCAACTTTGGCTGCACTGCCAGCAACCGCATGACTTCGTTCGCCGTAAGCCACGCACCTTCCACGATCTGGTCCAGCAACTGCAACGGAAGGTCAGCTCCTGATCCGGCTTCCCTCAGCGTGGCAACCATGGAACTCACTCCTGGAGCGAACTCCGAAAGCCGCTCCATGACACCTTCTAGAACGGCGCGATGCTCGGCGTCGAGCGGTGCCCCGTTGCTGTACATAACGGCATGGCCGGTCGAGACAAATGCTGGGAAAACATCTTCGATGAAGGTCCCGAGCAGACGCACACGCCCGTTCTCGTCCATGAGGGCCTCGTGTGTGTCTGGTTCCAACGTGCTCGCTTGCGACTTAATCAAGAACTCCGCCAGAGCTATGCGCGATTGCAGATACATGCACTTCATATTGAGCGCGCAGCCGGTGTGCAGCCTTAATGCGGCCTCTTCGGCCTTGCGCATCTCCGGCGTAGCGCTTGGCAAGTCTGCAGTAGCTGCGCAGACCGATTGCATCCGCTCCGCGCGCAGTGCCTTCTTTCCCCACCACTCCATGTGGGCCGCATGATGTTCCGCCACGCTTGCGACCGAGCGGCTCAGCTGGTAGGGCGTAGCGATGCCTTTCAACCTCTCGAACCAACTTAGCGCTTCTTTTCTCTTCTTCTCCACTTGCTCAACAATCTGCCTGGCCACGGTGTTACATTGGGTGGCTGCGTCAAGGACGTCATCGCGGAGAAGGCGGGCCCGATCGTCGGGCAGAATGCGACGCGCCAAATTTGGGGGCAGATCGGCGTAGTAGTCCAGAGCTGCTGAGCCTGCCCTGACGACTTGGTCGATCAGCTCTTGCGCCTCGGGCAAGTCCCGGCCGTGCATGGCCGCTCGACGACAAATTTCAAGTTCCTCAAGGAGACTCTCCAATCTTTGCCTTGCTGCTCTGATCTCGTCCCGCGTTGGCGCCACTACATCTGAATCTTGTGGCTGGCTCGCGAGCGGCGCGGCCCGCTCCTGAAGCCCGGAGCGCATCCGCTCCACGACGGCGTCGAAGGATTGACTGCGGTCTCCAGTGACGCCGCCGAGTTCCCCGGTGCTGTCGGCTGCTGCCGCCCCAACGTGCGATTTCCCGGATCGGCCAATGCCCGTCATGCTTTATCTCCGATTAAGTCGACGATGTGCAGCCTGTCTGGATAGACCGCTTGGCTGACGAGTAGCTGACCAAGAGCGTTCTCCAGGGATGCGATCCTCGCAGCTCCTGTGTTGCTGCGGGGATAACCGCGTGAGTTGCGGGATAATCAGCTGAAGCACGACCGCGGACTAACCTGTCCTGGTCGTGATCTGCTTTGTCGAATGCGGCAATACCGGCCGCGAGGCGATCCGTGGTCATCTTGGCTCCAGGCCAGTCGTGTGTTCACACGAACTGGACGAAGCCATCCAAATGCTGGAGAGCACCAGGCAACGCTCGCTCATAGCGAATTGTGGTCAGGCAGAAACTGGCCAGCGTAGATCGATCAAGACCTTACGGCCGCCGCACGCATCTCACGATCCGGCAAGCAGACTTCGAGAAGAGTTTACGAAGCCAACGGCCACGCACCGACCGTGATGAAATGTTGAAAGCCGGTCAGCAACAACATTGGCCCCGTGCGAAGCGAGCAGAACCGACATTGCGCAGGTCCTTTTCAAACTACATCTCGCCAAAGCCGGCACCCATCCATGCTCAATCAGAATTCCCTCATAGACATATGGCAGCGAGCGTACCAAGCGCACCGAGCAACAGCCCGATCAGCGAACCGGTTGTCGGAACGTCTCCAAAGAGGAGAAGGGTGAGTATCGGCTCCACCACCAGAATAGCTCCCACCGATATTGCGACAATGATCCAGATATTCTTCAGATGCGTGTAGCCCAGCGCGTATCCGAAAACGAGAAGGATGCCACCGAAAGATATCAGCAGAAACATCGGCAGGAGCATTGTCACATCCCCGCCCGATTTTCCAAACCGCCTTGAGGCAATCAACTCGGCGATGATCGAAATCGCTTCTCCAAGGAAAATCGCTGCCACCGCTACAATCTTCAATATCAAGCTCATCGACCTTTACGGTTGCAGCTATCCAAGGCGGCCCGAAGATGGGGCTTTGAGGCGCCGTTGGCGTTGCCCTTTTCGCTTGTCATGCGCCGGCAAGGCCGCCCGGCCCGCTACACCTGTCGCTCCTTACACGAGCTCCACAACGCCTGCCCGGTTGCCGACCGGATCCCGACATGCAGCGATTGTTTGGCGCCGATCAAGCCGCTTTCGCTACCTGCGGCAACGAAAGCGGCTCAAGACAAACCCAACCGCACCGCGTGCCGTCTGCCACCGACGCGATCAGGGACTAGGCTGCAATCTGCACGGGCAGCGCGGAATAGCCGTGAACGAAGTTTGACGCGATTCGCTCGGGCTCGCCGACAACCCTGACGTCCAGCCCTGCACGCAATATTTCCTCCCAGAGGATATTCAACTGCAATTGCGCAAGATGCCGACCAACGCACCGATGGATACCAAATCCGAACGACAGATGCTGCCGCACATTCTTGCGGTCGATCACAAAGCTATCGCCATTCTCGATGACTTCTTCATCCCGGTTGCCAGAGATGTACCACATAACGACCTTGTCGCCCTTGCTGATCTGCTTTCCACCCAGAATGCAATCTGCCGCGGCGGTGCGGCGCATATGGGCGATCGGTGTCTGGTATCGAATAATCTCGGACACGGCGCCCGACACCAGCCGCGGATTGTCGCGCAGTTTTCGCAGCTCGCCGGGGTACTGATTCATGAACAGGACGCCGCCGGTCATCGAGTTGCGGGTGGTGTCGTTGCCTCCGACGATCAGCAGGATTAGATTGCCGAGAAACTCATCCGGCTCCATATGGCGCGTGTCGGGCGAATGTGCCATCAAGGAAATCAGGTCCAGCCGCGGCTCGGCATTAATGCGCTCGTTCCAAAGTCGTGTGAAATACTCAAGACATCCGGACAGGATTGTCCTTCGCTTTTCCCAGCTGTCGATGGCATGGCCGGCTCTCGGAGGTGTGACAGCTACATCTGACCAATAGGTCAGGAGCCGACGGTCTTCGAAGGGAAAGTCGAAAAGCGTGGCGAGCATCTGCGTCGTCAGCTCGATCGAGACCATATTCACCCAATTGAACGGATCATTGCGCGGCAAGCCGTCCAGAATCACCCTGACCCTCGAGCGGATCAGACTTTCAAGCTTCGCCAGGTTATCCGGTGCAACTATCGGACTTACGGTGTTGCGCTGCCGGGCGTGTTTTGGAGGGCCCATCTTGATGAAGCTCGGGGTCCAGTGCTCGTCAGGCACGTCGACGATCGTGACACCCTGCTCTGATGAGAATGCCTTATGGTTTGTATCCACCGCGACAATATCGCGGTACTTCGTGACGGACCAATAGGGGCCATAGCGGCTGTCTTGGCAGTAGTGAACGGGATCCTCCCTTCGCAGCCGCTCGAAGTACCCCCATATGCTGTCATCCTGAAAGCGCTTGGCTTCGCTTACATCCAGCTTGCTCAGCGGGATACTCGACGCCCCATCGGCTCTACGTGCCGATCTCGCTTTCATGATGGGCTCCGCAGATTTTGCTCATTCGAGAGCATACGGGTCCGCATAGTCGCTATCCCCGACCGCCCTGGTGTGTTGGTTGCGAGCATGTCCTCGCTCCAACAGAGTATCTCAAAGCGCGAGGCGGCCTCTCCTACCATTTCCGGCAGTCAGAACCGCATTGACTTTCCATATCGATCTGTTTGTGGCTGGCCGAGAGCCATCATCCCATGGTTCGGCGCCAGGGCTGCGCTGTAAAGGGGCGCAAGTTCAGAACGCAGCTCCGCCACCCGCATGCCGCGAGGCTAAGCTTGTCAAACTCGCAACACATACGCGTTTGAGCGCCGGCCGCGTGCGCAGGTTCACCATCGACTGCCTGCTCTGTCGACGCCATGACGGCCGATCCTCCACAAGCATAAGGACCTCAGCGACTGATGGTGAGTGGCGCCAGATCCAGCGGCTTTGCTGTCACGGGTCTGCGATAATCATTTCGAGCGGACCAGATCGGTGTCACGCGATGTGGCCTTGCTGCGCGGTCTCCAGCGGACTTTCGCGAAAAATCCTAGGTGCACCAGAATCGAAGCGCAAAAGCGTTGTTGCGTTCGTGCTAGATACGGCCGAAAGTAGCCCATACTCCCTCTTCGCCGTCCCAGCTGCCGCGGCTCGCGGCCTTGGAGTACTCCGTAGCGCGCTGCTCGAAGAAGTTGGCGTGCTCGACCCCATTGAGGATCTCGACCAGCCAGGGCAATGGATGCGGCTTGAGCTGGGTAAACCCGCTCTGACCAGCCTCAAAAAAATCGAAGACCGGGGTAATCCCGAGCTGGGTCAGCCGCCAATCGGCGACATAGCGGACATAGGCATGGATCTGCTCAGGGCGCATGCCGTCGATCTCGCCGAGACCAAAGGCGAGATCAACGAAGTTTTCCTCCAGCTTCACCATGGTCCTGGCGACATCGATGATGTCGTCGCGAACGGAGCTCGTCACCGCGCCAGTTTCGCGGTGCCATTCGTGAAATAGCTTGATGATGCCCTCGCAGTGGAGACTCTCGTCGCGCACTGACCAGCTTACGATTTGTCCCATGCCGTTCATCTTGTTGTGCCGCGGAAAGTTAAGCAGCATGGCAAAGCTCGCGAACAAAGCCATGCCTTCAGTAAAGGCACCGAACATGGCCAGGGTGCGAGCGACGTCGGCCACAGTATGGACGCCGAATTCGTGCATGTAGTCAGCCTTGGCGCGCATCTGCGCATAGCCGCGGAATGCCTCGAACTCGGCCTTGGGCATGCCAAGCGTCTTGAGCAACAACGCATAGGCGTCAATATGGACGGTCTCCATATTGGTGAAGGCAGCCATCATCATCTGCACGGTGAGCGGCTGGAAAATCGGGATGTAGCGTTTGAGATAATTGTCACCGACCTCGATGTCCGATTGAGTGAAGAAGCGGAATATCTGGGTGAGCAGCGCGCGCTCGTTGGCAGTGACACGATCCGACGCCCAATCCTTGAGGTCGGAGCCGAGCGGAACCTCCTCGCCCATCCAATGGGTCTGCTGCTGACGCTTCCAGAACTCGTAAGCCCAGCCATAGCGATCAACGTCATAGCTTCCGGTCGAGTCCAGGAGGCCGACCCGTCCCTTGCCGATCAACGTGCGCGGATCGACAGCCGAGAGGTCAATCACTGACATGCAAGGCACTCCTCATAGTCGGTGCGCTGCGGCTGCGGTCGTTCCGCCTCGTCACGGCCGCTGATTTTGCCGGCGAACGCTGCGCGCGAGATCGACTTCGAACGGCAGTAATAGAGGCTTTTCAATCCGCGCTCCCATGCCGTCCAATGCAGCATATGGAGATCCCACTTATCGACGTCGGCCGCCAGATAGAGGTTGATCGATTGACTCTGGCAGATGAACGGCGCGCGGTCGGCGGCGAGCTCGATGATCCAGCGCTGGTCAATCTCGAAAGCGGTGCGAAAGATCGCTTTCTCGTGCTCCGAGAGGATGTCGAGATGAGCGACCGATCCCTCGTGCGCTATGATCGACTGCCATATCGCCGGGGTGTTGGCGCCCTTGGCCGTGAGTACCCTGGCGAGATGCGGATTGCGCACTGAGATGGCGCCAGACAATGTCTTATGGGTGTAAATGTTGGCCGGGACTGGCTCGATGCAAGCGCTCGTGCCGCCGCAGATAATGCTGATCGAGGCGGTCGGCGCAATTGCGATCTTATGGCTGAATCGCGCCATCACGCCGCGTTCCAGCGCATCCGGGCAAGGGCCGCGCTCGCGAGCGAGCGTCACCGACGCCGCGTCGGCATCCCGCCGGATTTTCCGGAACATGTTCAGATTGAACGACTTGGCCAGGACGCTCTCCATCGGAATGCCCTTGGCCTGAAGGAACGAGTGGAAGCCCATGACGCCTAGGACCGATCGACATTCATTGCATCCAGATCATTGCGGCAGCGAGATGGATGAAGCCGGTAAAGTTGTCAGATCGCCTGTCATAACGGGTTGCCAAGCGTCGGAAGTGTTTGAGCTGGCCAAAGCAGCGCTCGATGCGGTTGCGCTGTTTGTATGCGTCGGCGTCGTGCGGAATGATGATCCTGCGGGTGCGGTTTGACGGGATCACCGCCGTTGCGCCGATTTCCGCGATGATCGCACGCAGGGCGTTGCTGTCATAGGCCTTGTCGGCGAGCACGGCATCGCCGCTTTGGCCGTGGAGCAGTGCCGGCGCCTGGGTGATGTCATTAACTTGCCCAGCCGTGACGATGAAGCGGAGCGGACGGCCGAGCGCATCAGCCAGCATGTGGATCTTGGTGGTCAGTCCACCTCGGGAACGCCCCAGCGCCTGATCTTTGGCCCCCCTTTTCCGCTCGTCGCCTGCTGGTGGGCGCGAACGATGGTGCTGTCGATCATCAGATACTGGTTGTCGCGATCGGCGGTCAGAGCAGCGAACACGCACTCCCAGACGCCGGCATGGCACCAGCGGCTGAAGCGCTGATGCACCGTTTTCCACTTGCCGTACCGTTCCGGCAGGTCGCTCCAGTGTGCGCCCGATCGCAAAACCCACAAACATCCGTTGACGAACAGTCGATTGTCCGCAGCCGTACGTCCCGGGTCGCCAGCTTTCCCCGGCAGCAGTGGCGCAATCCTCGCCCATTGCGCCTCCGTCAGCTCATATCGTTTCGCCGCCACCATCTGCTCCGTGTCTCGAATCACGGAACTCTATGAATCAGCGATCAAACCGCTTGGGAATCCTGAATGTCGATCGGTCCTAGGCCGACGGAGCGCTCGCGTAGGGCAGCATAGCGGGCACGCCTCATGCCCTCCGGCGCCACCGTGATGAAGTGGGTGAGCACGTTGTCAAGGAAACGCATGATGTCTTCGATGAAGCCCGGCTCCTCGCTCCACCGGTCCCATGTCTCGAGATTGAGCGATGAGAGACAGCACACCGCGGTGCGCTCCTCGTCGCGATGATCGATGCCGGTCGGCAGGGTAATTTCGCTGCACAAATTGGAGGTCGAGACCTTGAGGCCGAGGTCGCGCTGGTGCTTGGGAAGGGCGCGGTTCACGGTGTCGATGAACAAGAGATAAGGCTCGCCGGTCTGCAGCCGGTTCTCGAGGATACGTTGCCACAGCTGGCGAGCGTCGATCTCGCGAACCATTTCGCTGGTCTTTGGACTGCGAAGCGCGAACGCTGTCCCGGCTCGCACGGCATGCATAAATTCGTCAGTAACGTTGATGCCGTGATGCAGGTTGAGGCTCTTACGATTGAAGTCGCCGGACGACTTCCGGATCTCAAGGAACTCCTCTATCTCGGGATGTTGGACATCGAGATAGACTGCCGCCGAGCCGCGCCGCAACGAGCCTTGACTGATCGCCAGCGTCAGGCCGTCCATGACGTGGATAAACGGGATGATGCCCGAGGTGACACCGCCCTTAACCTTCTCGCCGATCGAGCGAACATTCCCCCAGTAGGTACCGATGCCGCCGCCGTTGGAGGCAAGCCAGACGTTCTCGTTCCAGGCGCCGACAATACCTTCGAGCGAATCCGAGACCGAATTGAGGAAGCATGAAATGGGTAGACCACGCAAGCTGCCGCCATTCGAGAGCACCGGCGTCGCCGGCATGAACCACAGTCGGGACATTGCATCATATAGACGCTGAGCATGTGCGACATCGTCCGCAAACGCGCACGATACCCGCGCAAACATGTCCTGGACGCCTTCGCCCGCGAGCAGATAACGGTCGGTCAATGTCAGCTTGCCGAACGATGTCAGGAGGCTGTCGCGCGATCGATCAAGTGCAAGGTCGGACGGCTTTGGAGCTGGCGCGAGGGGACGCGGCAGCGGGGCCAGCGATGGAGGCGGCGCAACAGACCGCTGAAGCGGGGCAAGCGCTGCCTGTGCTTGCGCTGCCCGCACACTGGATGGTGTAACGAGATGACCCTGCTGATCGAAATCAAAAGACGGCGACATCGGCAACCCCGCGATGTTTGGAGCCGGGGCCACGGACGACTTGCAGGAGACAAACGTCCCTCAGTGCAAGCGCTCCACCGGGGCACCCCGCCCGAGGACGTTTGTTCTGTCGCGGCAGGTCTCCTGGCTTGCGGGTCGCTGCGGCTGTCGACCTTCCCGGCGCGTTTCTGCGCCAGTGGCCCATGATGACAACCGCTCACCGCTTACAGTTGCGGGGGCAGCCCCGGAGTAGCCGTTCGGCGCACCGGGTTCCCTCTTAGCTTCCTGTCCTACAAGATAAAGGATGGAAGAACCATGACAGATCTACATCTAGGCGTCACTTGCCGAGATTCGTCAAGTCTCGTTTGGGGTACATCAAGTCAGAAGAGGACACCGCGAAGTCAATGAATGGAGTGGCCGACGCCGAGCACCGGTATGTTCCGCTATCCATATACGTCCACCTGTGGCTGTTCAGGCAAATCAATCCAGAAATCCGGCCGACCATTCATCAGTCTATGCTGATCTGGAACGTAGATCCTACCAAAGGCTCTGAGACCGTTTTTTCCGTTCCGATGAGTATGAGCGGATCTTCAGCTCAAGATCTTCGAAGCTATCAGCGTCAACGATCCAGATGAAATCGTGTCTAAGGCGCTGGAAAGCTATCATGGACGTAGCCGACGCAGTCAGCTCCTCGACGCACGACGCTCCCCGTGCGATCTCGCTGCTCGAACGGCTGACGGCCCTGAAGAACACGAAAGCTCATCGAGCTCGCAGCGGCTAAGCCGCTGTAAGCGCGACGAAACCGGCTCCCTTCGTGAATTTACCGTCGGCGCAAGCCTTGTCTCACAATGAAGGAGCAAGTCCGCGGCGGCGCGTCCCACCGGGATCGCCTTGTCAATATCTTTCTAGCCAGTATAGCTGCTGTTCGGCGCGCATAGCAGATCGATTTGGTCGCGGCGCATCTAGGTCGCCGCCCTTCTGATCAATTCGGCACGTGCCCGGTGCATGTTTGTAGCGAACCAATTGTCTGGCCCATTCTCGCGATCTGCCGATAAAGGCTTCGCCTACTGTTCGGTGCCCAAAGAAGCCAGGTTGGTCCTACTTACTCGGCCGCGTCCATCAGGATTTCCGGATCGTCGCGCCTCTCATCGCGTCCCAGAGCAATCTTCGCAACACGCGAAAGCCTCCAGGGCCATGCTGGATCACGCCCGACGCGCTTGAATCGTACCCGACGTCATGTTGCAGGATTCGGCGCAAGCCACGACTGTTTGGCAAACAAGCTTGGCATTTCGGACGCGATCGGAACAACGTATGTCGCCTCTGGGCGGTCCCATGTCGGCGATTGACTGCGCGGTCCGGCGACACGGAGATGATGTGGTCCTCAGGATCGAGCACCTCCCGGAGCCCTATTTGCGGCTCTCCTCGACAACATCAAGAGCTGTCGAGCTGACGTGTTTCTGGAGGAAAGGAGGATGCTAGGCGCAGACATGGTGGTAGGCGGCAATCGACACCCAGAGAGAGGAGCGCCGGACTGGTCCTCCTGTACCCTGTTGTCGAAACCAGCGTGGCAAGGCACGGGCTTCATTCAAGGCATCTCGCCCAACGTCCAAACTCCGGTTGCGATCGTTTCAGGCAAGGCGCGACGCCGCGTTAGCTGCGCTCGATCTGCGGCAATTGCCTGCTCCGGCACCTGAAAGGACCAGATACATGACGGCATACCCTAGGGTCTTACAAGAGTTGCGTGTGGTTGAGCCCGGCCATCGGGTATTGGAGATAACCACGACCACCGGCTGCATCGTCAGATGTTCTTATTGCTCCCAGGACAAGTTTGCAGATCGCCAAAGGCCCGTATCCCAAGCCAAGCATCTGGGTGTTCAGGATTTCAAGCAATGTCTCTCACGCGTACCGACAGCTACTGGCATTAGTTTTTCCGGATATTCGGAACCCTGGTTGCATCCGCATTGCAGCACGATGGTTGAGCATGCTTACGCACGCGGCCACGACGTCCGGATCTTCACGACCCTTGTTGGAATGAACGGGACTGACGTTCGACGCCTGCAAATGCTCCGGTTCAAGACTTTCGTCGTGCACGTTCCCGACGACGGCACTTATATGAACAGCCGCCTCGTCGGAAAAAACTACATCAATGTCATGCGCCGACTGATTGAGGCAAACATTCCCTCGATTCAATTTGTGATCCTGGGTAAAATCCATCCTGATCTAGCCGATGTAATCCCCGCCAAAAAGCTGCAACGCTTGCGGCCGCTGAGTAGCAGGCGAGGACATATAGATCCGAAAATGATCACCCCGCGGCAGCCGATCGCCGGCACCCTGACATGCAATGGGAAACAGCAACATCGGAATGTCCTTCTTCCAAACGGCGATGTTACTTTGTGCTGCATGGATTTTGAGCGGCGTCATGTCCTTGGGAATCTTTTGCGCGACGAGTACGAAGATCTGTTCGAAGGCCGGATATTTAGCGAAATCGCCGACCGCATGAACGGTACAGATGGCTTTCTGCTTTGCAGGACGTGTGAATTTGCCAAACCGGAGCCGGAATGCTGCAGGGCCCCTGCCCGCGCGCTGTGAGGAATGGCCATACCAATGGAAGCTCGCCGCACCAGCTGGACTAGAGGGGAGGGATTATCCGGCTGAAGGAGCGATACGCTCTCCTCTCATCAATCGCGAACTCGGCCAATGGCAGACCGATCATCACGATGACAGGCCTGGGATCGTCGCGATCGCGAGCTGAGCGTTGGATCGAGGTCCTCGCATCGCATTTCAGTTCGAACCTCAGTTGAAGGATTTGTCATCCTGCGCTCTCCTTTTCGCGACGCGAACACACAGCATCGCCTTGGGTGCCGCCCTGGTTCGCTATCATTCTCTGTCTTGCTTGGGGGCTACGTCAGGTTTTGGACAGCCACCGCTAGTACCGAGGCGCCGAGACCGATGCAAGCGGAGACGCGACCATGAACCAATTTGACAATATCAACCCTGCCGATAATCGTCCCGCTGCGTCCGAGACAACCGTGGAACAACGGCAACCGCAGCTAGCCTACTTTGAGCAGCAGCTGGCAGATGTGCAACAGCTGGGGCCTATATATGCTCACAGTCAGCTTTACGATGTCACTCAGGAAGACGATCGCCTGATCCAGGCAGCGTCTGGTGCGGCTCTCGAGCGAGGACCACCGCCTGGGCCGACAACCATCAGTATTTACGATCGCCGCCTTCGCAAGTTGGCTGAGGCGCTGAAGAAGGATGGCAAATCAATAGCGGCCCTCGATGATGATACGCTGCTCGATTGCGCCAAGAAGCTGCTGCCAAACGATAAGATTATCGCCCCAGCATTGTTGATTGTCAGCCGCTACCGCAAGCCTGGCGCCACCCTTCGGATCACGACACATTACCGTCCATCGAACGAAGACGAACGCCTCATTAGGAAGGCCGCCGAGGCAGGCTTCGGTCGAGGGATCGACGCGAAAACGGCCGGAAATTACGCAAGCTGCCTCCGGAAGTTGGCGTCAGCTCTCCGCCCCCTGTCCATTGCCAGGCTCAGTGCCGACAAGTTGCGCGGTCACGCCGATACTTTGTTCCCGAAAGACAAGAAACTCCTCTACGCTTTGAACAGACTCCGCGACTATCGCGCGGGCGTCAGGCAGGACAATTTGGAAGGACAAGGAGGTGGCTCGCATCCGCCAACTCAGCCGGCCGCGCGTTCGTCCATGCTGACTGTCGAGGACCAGCTTTTGGAGAATGCTGCGGATCAGGGCGTATTGCTGGCTGGCAATCTCAATGCTCCGGAGGTTTGGGGTGAAATGGATTTGGCCGCTCATTCTCCCCTACAAAGTGTCGCGCAGGATGTGCTTTTCGACAACGCGGCGCGGAGCGGAGAGCTTGCGGTCTCCGGCTTCGATGCACCGTTACTTTGGCAGGGAATGCGCGCCCCCGCTTTCTCGTCCGTACAGAGTTTTGCTCAGGAAGAGCTTTTCGATGCTACGGATCGCGAGAACCTGCTGGCAGCCGCGCCGTACGATCAATCGGCGCTTTGGCGAACGATGAGCTCAGCCTCCCGTTCGGACCTGCAAAGTGCCGACCAGGCGGAGCTTTTCCATGGCATTGATCGAGATGATTTGCTGCCAGGGATGACTTTCGATACACCGGAACTGGCGTCGCGGGTGAATCCGGTCGTCCCTTCGCCCGTGCAAAGCGCAGCCCAGGACGAGCTTTTCGAAGCGGCCCTGGAGGGCTTCGTGGTCGCGGACGATCTTGTTGTTCCGGAACCGGACTCTACTGCCAACTTGCCCATTGAAAGTGCCGGCCGAGAAGAGTTTCTCGATGCTGCAACCTCACAGCCGAACTCGCGATTGCTGAACCTTGCCTCTGAACAATACTTCGCACGCATGATGGACCAAGGCGGTGCCGCCCCGGCCACAACGCCACTTCCAGTCAGCGAAAGCTTTGACGCTTCTTTGGTCGTTCCAGGTGACTTCTTCCACGGCAACCAGCCCGCGCCGGATATGATGCGCTCCAAATTGGGCCGTTGGGGTCTGTTACCGGATGCGACGCAGCCGGTGAAGACGTACGACATTCACGGTGAGCCCTATACGGCCGTGTTAGGACCCGGAGGGCACAATGATATTCAGCTTATTCATCTGCGCTCTCTCGCCGTCGGCGACACGTTTGATGTTTCATTCGCCGTGCCGAAGGACTTTTCCCATCGCACCCAGCCGGCTCCCGACACGATGCTTTCTAAGTTGGGTAATTGGGACTTCTTGCCTGATGCGGAGTATCCGGTGATGAACTATGAGATTACCGGTGAACGCTACACGGCTGTGTTGGGACCGAAAGGGCCCAACGACGTTCAACTTATCCACCACCCTAGGTTCGCTTTGCGGGGTGAAGCTGCGCTTGCGACGCCGACGGCTCCCCCGCGTACCTATGGCGGCCCTGTATCCGGGTTTAATCCACCCGCCACGCTCGAATTACGAAAGGACGCCCCTTCGGCGCTGGGGCCAAACCTTCCATTGCCGTCTGCGGCTTCGGCATGGAGCCATCAGCCGGCCCCGCAAGTGCCTGAACTCGGAGAGTTGTTCGGCCAAGACTGGAGGCACGGCCCCCAAGAGGCTTCGCCTCTCGTGATCGACATGCTCCAGGACCTGGGCCTTTTGCCGAGCCAGGGTGTCCCCATGACCTGTTTTTTGATCCATGGTCAGCCCTACACGGCCGAAAGCGTACCCGGAGGCCGCATTCTTCTGTTTCATCGGCCGCAATTTGACTGAGTGAGGTGCTCGTTGGCACCTTGCACGGCTACTCAGGCCGCGAAACCATATCGAATCGTTTGCTTTCAGAGAACCTAAAACCGCAAGCGCATCAGAGGAGAGCTCGGCAAACTTGTCTCCGCGAGCGCGGAGAAGACCTTCAAAGACGCCGCTGGACAGCTTCGCCTTCAACGTCGGTGACGGCCAACATGTCCTTCATATTGAGAATGTCGGCATAGAGATGGACACCGTCGACGCGGTAGGCGATGTTCGTCGACAGGTTGGCAAGCTTGATGTCCCGGACATACTCCTTGATTTCGATATCCTTAAGCGGCAACGCGTCGATCTTGGCGCCAGTGCGCTTTGTCGCCCGATCCTTATTCCAATTGCGGCCTGCCTCTAAAGCTCCTGTTCAGCGCCGAGCGCCTTTTCGGTAATAAAATCAGATGCAACCGCAAATGGTGCGTCCCAGGAAGTTCCGCCAGCTCCAAACGGGAACAATCCACAGCCTCAAGCTCGCTTTATAGAACATATCAGGAACTACGGGAGCCCCCTGGCTAGGAATGCCTGTCAAGATCTGGGCCGTCGGGCGGGCTCGCGCGTTATCTAGATTATTCTCATCATTTTTTGACGAGCACCTTGCGGTGACGAGAATACGCCCCATAATCTCTTCATAGGATGCAGAGATTATGCCGTATATTCACAACACTCCCGGCTGGCCCAGTTTCAACTGGAACGTTCAAAGCATTGCTAATCGGCTCGCCGCAGTCCGCCACAAGCAGGGGCGCCTCATAGGCCGCATGGAGCGCCTAGGCTTCCCACTCAAAGCAGAAGCAACACTTCAAAGCCTCACCGAAGAAGTCGTGAAGTCCAGTGAGATCGAAGGCGAAGTCCTCGACCGCAACCAAGTGCGCTCGTCAATTGCTCGCCGATTGGGCCTGGACATTGGTGCGCCTACACCGGCTGACCGGAATGTCGAAGGCATCGTCGAAATGATGCTCGATGCCGCAGAAAAATATGCCGATGAGCTGTCAGCCGAACGCCTCTACGCTTGGCATGCGGCGCTCTTCCCCACCGGACGAAGCGGCATGACCAAGATCGTGGTCGGTGCCCGGCGCACCGAGAAGTCCGGGCCCATGCAAGTCATCTCTGGACCCATAGGGCGAGAGCACGTGCATTACGAGGCTCCCGCCGCCGCACGGCTCGAAAATGAAATGCGGGCCTTTCTGGCCTGGTTTAACAGCCGGGCTGACATGGACCTCGTTCTCAAAGCCGCAATTGCCCATCTATGGTTTGTAACCATACACCCTTTCGACGATGGAAATGGACGCATCGCGCGAGCCATCGCCGATCTAATGCTGGCGCGTTCCGAGAACAGCACGCACCGCTTCTACAGTATGTCGGCCCAGATCCGTCGCGAAAGGAACGATTACTATGCGGTTCTCGAAAGAACCCAAAAAGGCGACCTGGATATCACCGAGTGGATTAAGTGGTTCCTAGATTGCTTGGACCGTGCCTTTGACGGGGCTGCGGTGGTCCTCGCCAGCGTTCTGCGGAAGGCTACTTTCTGGGACGAACATGCGGGAAAGCATCTCAATGAGCGTCAGCGGACCGTTCTCAACCGGCTTCTGGATGGCTTCCATGGAAAAATGAGTTCATCCAAGTGGGCGAAGTTGACAAAGATTTCCCAAGCGACGGCTTCGAGAGATATTGATGAACTCGTTGCACTCGGCATCCTGAAGAAAGACGCAGCAGGCGGCAGAAGTACCAGCTATTCTTTGATCGAGCCGAGGGTAGAAAGCTCATGAAGGACGATCAAGAAGAGCCTTTGAGAAGACTCTCTCCATGCGACTTGTCCGAACCATCGATTTCGTCAAGTTCGCCGAAACCAAGAATGCCGCCCTTCTTACGTTCTCCTCGGCTTGGATCATCGGCACGATCAACCTGCTAACGAGCCAGGCCAGCTTGCCACTTGGTTACAACGTCGCATTCTGCGCAGCGCTTCTTCTCTTCGCTGTGGGCGGCCTGGTTTGTATTCTGTCGTTTGTCCCGCAGGTGTTGGCTCAGTTTTTCGAGACGGATGACGACTCCGTCAGCTTGCTGTATTGGGGCGCCGCGCCGAGCACACATTCAGGCGCTGCCTTCTTATTCCATATGCGAGGCGCTCCAAACCCTGAGGGCCCGGGGTGCCAGTCTGGTATCGACGAGTTTGCTCCAGGACTTGCCTACTTCGATCCAGCGGCATTTTCGCGCCGGCAAGGTCTCCAGCACTTTTTGGGCAATAGGTGCGAGACTCGCAGCTTCGGAGGTTGGGTCAAGGCCAGCATCTGCAAGGATTTTCACGGCGGTCTCTTTGGATCGCATCCACGCCGCTTCGGTGAACCTGCTCTCCGAGAAATACTCGAAACAGGTGCGAAACGTCAGAGCACGGCCGATGACCTTATGGTTTGGTAATCCCGTCTCACTGAGCCATCGGCGCAAATGGTCGCACCATTCCTTGTTGCTGAAGTCGAGAAGATTGCCACCTTCGAAAATCAAAAGCGCCGCCATGCTGGCGATTTCACATCGCACGTCTTCATCTTGTTTTTCGAACCATTCGCGGATTGCTTGCAAGGGCGTCCTCGGCATCTCGGCCGCGCCGGTCCGTTTGAACGGGACGACGTTTTCCAGTGGGGGCATGCGCGGCCAAGGCTTGCCCTTTGCGTCCCATAACACCCAACGCTCTGCGATCGCTTTTGCTTCTTCCGGTGATCTGGTCCGCCAAAGCTCCTTGAGCGCCTCGTCGACGTAGTATGAAACATCCGCCTTCAGGCCGCATGTACGCGCGATTGCTGCTAGGCGTCCGGCGTCAAGGAGCCGGGCCGCGAAGTTGTTCTCTGCGTTCATTTTCCGAGCTCTTTCGCGCCCTCTCCAGCGCGTCCCGTTCATTCTGCTCTAAGCGCACTACAAACCCGCTATTCACGCCGTTGAAAGTTAGCGGCGACGTGACAGAACGTCCGTCGGTATCGGCCGAGCAGACGCCGTCTGCCTTATGTCACGCGCCGCTAACTTCAGTGGCCAGCCACGGCCGCAACTTGCGATGTAGCCATGCCCGGAAAGCCCCTAGGCATGGCTAGGGGCATGCATTCTTTGTGCCAAGCAATAGTCGACAGTCTGGATGACGTTTGTGTTGGGTTTGTCTGCTTCCCGACATACTAAGGTCTCGATCCTAGCAGTCGACCTTGTCGGCAGCGGGCTCATCTTGATGCTGCCGTCTCCGCAACCACGCGAGCGACGTCGCTAGTGGATCAAAAGGCCCTTCTGTTTTCGCTATTGGCGCTTTAAATCGGCACCCCTGCAACAGCGCTGGGCTCCCTCATGGTTAGTTTAGTCAGTCCGGTTCGTACAAAATTCCTGCTCCAAGCTGGTTGCGGTCACTCTTAGACACACAACCTGCATTCCAATCATCTCAGTAGCAGTCTGGCCATTGGTGATTGTGTTTTCTATCTCAGGCGTCTTCACAATTTTCCGACAACGACGGCAGTTTAACGTCGCCGGTACGTGCATACGAGAGAGATGCACTGATACCCAGTTAGGACAATTTTCATTCGTCGAATTTTGGACATCTTAATGAGCGTATCGCGTGCGGAGATCGACTCTAACAAACAGATCGTTCCTTTCCGAGGAAGATCACGTCTTTACTTTCTTCCATCGCCAAAACGGGGATGACTGGCTCACAACTCTTGAGGAGGTCGATCGGCGCCGTGTTGTGGTTGCCTCAATCGAATAAGTTATCTATCGAGTTGGCGCGTCGGTTTCGCCGACTGAGCTCTACGCGCTACGCGCGCCGAGCCGCCGTCTCCCATCCCGGCTTCACGCCCCTCGCGCGCGGCTCCGCCCCGGCGCCCACAAGGGCTCTGTGCTCACCGCGGCCGTCTCCCCAGCCTTCCGCGCTGCGCTTGTGCAGGCTGAGTGATCCCCTCGGCAACGTCGTCCCTGCGTGCGCCCCCGGTCTCAGTGGGCTTGGCATGACGATTCAGCGTGGAAGTCTGCGCTGAATCGTTACCCCCAAAAGGAAAACTGAAAAATCAAGAATTGCGTCCAAACGAAAGCTTAAGGCGTACAAACGCACCGCGGTAGTCGCGGCACGATCTTAAGCGGGATGGTTCAATCACTGTGACCACGTTTGGAAGCACGAAACTCTCAGATGAAAGGACCAAAAAGACGCGGGAAGCATGATACGAGCGCATTGTCGGGCGGCTGAGGAGTAAGCGTCATCATCGCGGGCCAGCAGCTTGATCAGGTTGAAACCTCACAGGATCGCGGATCAGATGCGGACGTACTTTGGAAACGTCTGGAATGTTCAAATGACAGGCCCGTCTCCGAACAATATGAGGATAGCCGGAACCGCCGATCTTCCGACAACTGAGGCTCAATGAGGATCGATGGCCATCATACGGTACCTTGAGACAGCAAGTTCGTGCACTCGATGCGGCTCGGGAAAAGACGGCCAGATACAATCTGGCCGTCTCTCACGATCAAAACCATCCGTCATGACATGCGAAGGTGTTTGCACGGTTAAAGGATCAAGGTTTCGAAGCGCGTCCCCCTGCGCTGTTCGCTTCGTTTACCAGATGAACTTAGCGCCATCCGGCAGTTCGCAGATGAATTCGCCCTGGTTCACGAGTTCGGTGGTCCCGACGACAAGCTTCGAGGCCCGCACCGTGAGCCTGCCTTCGCGGCTTAAGCTATGGCGGATGTACTCGGTCACGGCATGTCCGGAGCTGTCCACCGTTTGGTGGGCATTGGCGAAGCTAATGCCGTTCTGGGGGGTCACCCTGAAGGCATTGATGACCAGACCAGCCTGAGTTGCCGACGCAGCTTTGCCACCCTCCGCGGCTGTACAGCGGCTCATGTCCAGTACGAGCTTCACATTCTTGCCGGTCTGCAGGGCATGGAGCACCTCGGTGTATTTCGGCGAAGGCTCATCGGCTCTCGCCATCGTGCTCACGCCTACGGTCGAAAGCAAGGACAATACGATGGCCAGTCCTTTGCCAGTACACTTCATACGCTCTTCTCCCTCGAAAAGTACCACAGATCGTACGTTGCAAGACGTCGTGTAAGCCGATTGGCGGATTTGAGACATCAAGCGCGCCTGCGACAAAGACAATTTGCCGCAACTAGACGCAAGTGGTTGTGACGGCTATTCCGACGTCACAACCTCGTAGGTCAGGTTTGCTAAAGCGGCTCGCCCCCGCGCGAAATCGACTAGACGATTTGATCGAGCGTCGGCCGCTTGGAAACCACAAAACGGTGACCGGTCGCGCTCGTCCATTGCAGGTCCGACGGCCGAGAGGATACCGTTCTTACATCTGTGTAAGCAAACGACTTGAAAAGAACGCGTCGGCCCGTCGCATCCGCCAGCTTGTCCATGTGATACGCGGGCAAGGACCGCTGCCCCAGACGGCGTACCCGCAACGAGGTGGTGGTGGAGCGAACCTGGCGCGGCAGTCCGAACAAGCTCCGATCTCGGCCCATTCGAAATAGCAACGACAGAGAGCACAAGACAGCACCGACTTGTGAATCCCTGGTTTTGCGTGCCTTCCTTCTGGCTGACGATCGCCTCACTGACCAAATCCGTCCGGCTCCCTCAAAGGTCAAGGCAAATGGCTTCCTTCCTGGTCCGTCAGCTTCTCGAAAGCTGCGCCTGCAATAGTCTGCGCCAATAGCCGGCACCCGAATGGAGACACAAATGAATGTTGATCCCCGGAAGGCCGCCGACACTCCATGCGAGGTTCACGACGTGCTGCAGCAGCCGAGCCGGATCGACAGGCAATCAGACGAGCTTAGCGCCCAGACCAGCGCACCCGCACACAGTTCCGAAGATCTAGCAAGCTTTGAGCAGCAGCTGTATGACCTGAACCTCAATGACCAGGATTCGGTTTTGCCAAGGTCGGATTCAGTCTCGTCAGTGGCAAGCTCGGCAACCAGCACGTCGTCGTCTGCGTCGAACCAGGCGGCCCCGGAAGCCGTTTGCTATCCAGCCACATCATTTGTCAGCGCGCGCGCCCAACTTGCCGCAACGCTGACAGGTGCCACTCTTGAAGCGCTGCGGAACGAGATCAACCTTGCCGAGCAGCAATCGGCACGTTGGTCACCGGCGACCGCACCTCCCGTCGATCGGGACCGCGTATTCGAGGACGTGGCGGGCTCGTCATATGTCACACTGCGGCGCTTTCAGAATCAGAACAGCGATTGCAAGCCGCGCAAGGAAGAAAACACAAGCGCAATATCGCATGTCCGTAACACGGCTCGGGATCACTCTTCCGTTGGATACCCGCTAGAGCGCTATCCTCTGGACCGGGCGCGCCAAGCTGGCTGGCATATGCGCGGCCAGACAACGACATCTGCCTTCGTATCGTTGGTCGAGGATCCGGAAACACTAGCCGTTTCGCGCGACCCTTGGGCAAGAGCGATCGCCAACCATGCGGACGCGCTGCACACCTACACGGTACCGAAGTCGGCGGTCAGGACGCCTGACGACGTGCTGTGCAGCATCGGTCTTGGAATGAATGCCGAAGATCCGGACCACGTCGACGGCGACGTCGATTTGATGTGCTCACTCGGCAGAACTCCAACCCGAGAGACTGAACGCCTGTTCCTGGGCGGCATTTTGGAGAGTTACCGAACCGCAAGCGAAGCCAATCCCTGTCGACCGCGCCATTTGGCAGGTTCGTTTGGGTTCATGGCCGAGACAACCACCTCAAGGTAGACCTGGAGCACGACACATCTCACGCGTTACAATTTGAGCATAGGGCATGGCGTGACCGACGTCTGATCAACTCGCCGATCGACCGGGGCAGCCCTCTACGCAATGCGCAACAGCCGGTTGAGGGTTCCGAGAGGGAAAGTCGCATTTCGACGGTCGGGAGGAGCCGGCCGTTCGGGCATCCTGGTATCTTGGCTGCGTTCTGACATCGCACGGCATCTATTTGTTAGTGGACATCACGCGTGGCCGGAGGCGTGATGAGGTAAGCCGCTGAACGCGAAGCATCGCCCCTTTAGCTAGCTCGACCTGACATTGAATGGGCGATCAACACTTTGGCCGCGATCGCATCAGCTATTCACTCGTCTCCGGCAAGCGTACTGTTGTAGCCGGTCCGATCCGTCACCTGGATGCGTTCCATCAAAACAATCGATTTTGCTGGGGACGGCTAAACGTCTCATAGTCGACCGCGATCTATGGAGGCAGCATTCAAAAATGACGTCTGGCAATCGATTCTCTTCTCAATCTCTTGATGGTCAAATTGGTTCGCGCGATCGCTCGTCCGCATCTCGGCTGTTAGCCCATGACCGTCACGTGAACGCATACCCGCCCCGGTCTTCCCGCAAAATTGCCACGCATGTGGCGTATCCGTCGATCGTCCGATCGTGACGCCCTGGCTTTGCTCAAAGCCTGGCACGAACGACTGACTCTTCGTGCACATCCATGGCTCTGACGCCAAGCTTGATCGGACGGCGAAATGGTCACGACCCGGACAGCGCGAGACAGACCGCCACGCGAAGGTCGATGGTCCAGTCCAAACTGTGTCACCATTAGCTCACAAGACTTTCGAGTTTGATGGCACCGCCACAAGCATCGAAGGCACTTGAATCTCACCTAGCGTCAGATTGTAGGATTTCCGACAGTCTCGCGACAGAATCCGCTCGCGTGAACTATTCCCGACAGGTAGCAAGAAATGCGATCGTCTCAAAAACTCAATGCTCGGTGGCTCCGCCTGGTTAAGCTACTCGATGGCTTCTCTTCGGAGCGCACATCGTGCATCGCCTCTGCGCACAGCAGAGGACGAAGCGCCCCACGCGTAGCCAGGGCAGGACCCAGCGAGCGAGAAGAACGGGGGCAGTCGCAATTTTGCTCATGCCGGTCACGCACCGAGTTGGAGATCAAATCATTCATTCGCCGTTCATCCTGTGTGACGACACGGTGCCTACGTAAGCACTTCGGGCGATGCGCGATGACAACACCGGACTCGACCCGTTCTTCGTTCGCAGCATTCGCGCCGCGGCGGCGTGGGAGAACTTCGGCGCGTCCAAACTTCGGGACGCTTGGCATCTCGCGTGGCAATCACCGACCAGCGAGAGGATGTCTATCAGGCCGATAGACGTATTGATCTTTTGTCATGCGTCTCGGCCTTTCCAGCAATCGGCTAGATGCAGATCGCGTGAACCGTCTTAAAAGCGCGGGAACACTTGCATCGTCGTGGCTTGACGACAGTACGGGCTCAAGCCCTAGCAGGAACTGACCGCGGATTAAGACGAATTGGGGAGTTTCCAAATGTCAGCTTCGCTAGTCTGTTCGGACAATTCAGCCGCTTTCGCCTGCGATTTCGTTTCGCTCGTGCGGTTTGGCGCAATCGTTCCCGCAGGCGGTCTCGGCCCACAGATGCATCAGCGCGCTGCCAAGGCTTTCAACCTTGTTGGAAATCGCAGAGCTGTTGCCGACATACAGGATCTTTTGAACGGTGTCGCCGGCGGACGCGATGCGCGGCAGGTCGCCTGTCCGATAACGGTAGACCGGCAGACATTGATCGCCTGTCATTATGCTCAACCCTGGCATTTCCGACTTTTCGAATTCACGTCAAAGCGGCCGCCTCTCGGATCCACCGAGCCTCATGGTCAACCGTGACACGCTCAAGTCCTGCCGAGGATGGACGAGAGGCAATGAATGCGAATTCTCCTGGTTGATCATCATGCGGACTTTGGCCGCGCCGTGAAGGAAGCGCTCTTGGATTGCGGCTTCGCCGTTGATGTGACGCGCACACTGGATGAGGCGTCGGCCGCGCTGGAATGCGCGAACTACCACATGGTTCTGCTCGAATCTGTCTTGCCCGACGGAGACGGACTTGAATGGCTGAAGCAGTTGCGGCGCGAAGGACGCTCAATGCCGGCGATGATGATGAGTAGTCTCAATGATCTCAGCCGCCGAATTGCAACTTTCAATGCAGGTGCGGATGATTTCCTGCCCAAGCCCGTGTCTATCGACGAACTCATCGCCCGCATGCGAGCCATTCTGCGACGGTCAACGCAAATGACGGCGCCGGTGGTGACATTCGGCAATCTGCATTTCGACCCGATCGCAAGGCAAGTCTCGGTTGGCGGCCGGATACTGAGAATTGCGCGACGCGAAGTCTGCATTCTCGAACATCTGCTCAACCGCGCCGGCCGCACCGTGCCGCGCACATCGCTGGAAGATAGCTTGTATGCGTTTGACGACGAGGTCTCGACCAATGCGCTGGAAGTCGGGATCTATCGCTTACGCGCGCATTTGAACCAGGCCGGTGCGACGCTCAGGATCAAGACCGCGCGCGGGGTCGGCTACACCCTTGAACTCGTCGGCGCAGCATCGGCTGCCTAGCAATCTAACTTGAAAGCAACAATCCCTTGAAGGTCGTCAAGAATGCTGCCGGCGCCAATCTGCCGCCGATGGCCATCATCTCGCAACGCTCTGCCGTCCTGCCCCGCTTGTGCTACGTCCTGTGCGGACTTGCTCTGCTATTTCCACTTGCTGGCGCAGCCGAGACAAAACGGGACGGCAAAGGAGAGCCGCCACGTGCGGCGCCTGGCAGCACCACCGGCACGCTCAACCTCACCTCCTCACAGGGCAAGACGGTTCATCTGAACGCGCCGGCAGCGAGCATTTTTGTTGCCGACCCGGCGATCGCCGATTACCAGGCGCCATCGAGCAGCACGATATTCGTATTCGGCAAAAAATCCGGACGAACCAGCCTGTTCGCTTTGAACGAGAACGGCGAGGCTCTCGCCGAGCTGCGCGTCGTTGTCACCCAGCCGATCGAGGACCTGCGTGCCACGCTGAAGGCTGAGATCGGCGATTATCCGATCCAGGTCAGCTATACCCCACGCGGCGCAATCCTTGGCGGTACGGCTCCCAACGCCGATATCGTCGAGACGGCCAGGAAGGTGACCGAGCAGTTTCTCGGTCCGGGTGCGCTGGTCGTCAACAAGATCCAGGTGGCAGGTTCGCTGCAGGTGAATCTGAGTGTGCGGGTGGCAGAAGTCTCCCGCAGTGCCGTCAAGGACCTCAATATCAACTTCACGGCTTCCGGTCCGAACGGCGCTTTCCTTGTCACCGGAAAAAGTGGCGGTTCCGGGCCGGCCCGCGGCGGCGGCACGATCGGCATCGGGTACAGCGCTGGCAATACCAACCTGAGCGCTGTTCTCGACGCACTCGCCAGCGAGCACCTCGCCTCGATCCTGGCTGAACCGAACCTGACCGCCATGTCCGGGGAATCCGCAAGTTTTCTGGCCGGTGGCGAATTTCCAATTCCGGTGATGCAGGACAACCGGCAAGTCTCGGTCCAATTCCGACAATTCGGAATCAGCCTGGAGTTCGTCCCGACCGTCCTCAGCAATAATCAGATTAATATCCATGTGAAGCCTGAAGTCAGCGAACTGTCGAAAGAAGGCGAGGTCAGCGTCAACGGAATATCGGTGCCCGGTCTCTCCACGCGTCGTGCCAGTACTGTCGTCGAGCTTGCCAGCGGTCAAAGCTTCGCCATTGGGGGGCTCATCAGGCGCAATTTCAGTACCGACATCGGCACTTTTCCTTGGTTAGGAGACGTTCCGATCCTTGGTGTGCTGTTTCGCTCCTCTTCATTTCAGAAGCAGGAGACCGAACTGGTCATCATTGTCACTCCCTACATCGTCCGACCGGGATCTGGCCCGGGCAAGATGAGCGCTCCAACTGATCGCATCGGACCGCCTTCGGACGCAGGGCGCACCCTGACCAATACGCTGGCTGGTTCATCGAAGGGCCGCGAGGCGGCGCCCGCCACGGCCAGATCGGGTGCGACCTTCGGTGCCGGCTTTATCATTGAATGAGGACTGCCAATGACCTTGCGACACCTATGTCTTTTGATCGCAGTTGCGGCGGCCCTTGGCGGATGTGCAAATAGTGCTGCGATTTCTTCCGGATCGGCTGGACAAGCGGCCCGGGTGGAGCAGAGGACCAGTGTCCTGCTGCTTCAAAATCTTCGTCGCAACGAGAGGTACAGCCTGCGGGATTTCATTGCCAATGCCAGCCGCGGCCGGCGCGATGCACTCCAACTCGACGTCGCCGGCTCACCGCGGCTCGTAGCGCAGGTTGCCCATGAGGCGCGCGCGATGGGCATTGCCCCCTACAATATCCGCCTGTCCGCCTCTCCCATCGATCAACGCGCGCATTTCGGGGTCCGGATCGAGGCAATTACCTACGAAGCACATCCTGCCGTCTGTCCGCCGCTCGCTGTCACCGGCCCTTCTCTAGGCGACAATTCATTCGATCCAACGCTTGGCTGCTCAGTCCGCAATAACCTCGCAGTCATGGTCAACGATCCTGGCGACCTGCTAGGCAATGGCGCCGTCATGCCGACCAGCGGTGATCGTGCAGTGCTTCCCATCACAGCTCGTGGGACCGCGGCGACGGGCAATCGCAGCAATTTGGAGGATGGAATCCGAAACAGGAGTGCGCCAGAAACCCAATAAGCGGCTCGCAACATCCGGGCAGGACGAACGACGCTGGGCACTCTGGTTTCCATATCAGTCTTGCGATGAGCGGACGAGGCTCCTGGCATCCTGTCTTTGCTCGGCCGTTGTTTTTGGATCGCGCAGCTTGTACCAGGTTCTGCGACAATAGGGTCTTTGCCGGTAGGTCTGAGCGTATCGACGCTATACAAGGCCGGCGGCAAACACCGCCTTTGCGACCCTCTCGAAACAATCCATCGGAACGGCCTTGCCCATCGCACCTTTACGGATCAGTTGACGCGCCAACACATGATCCTCGACAATGCTCAGACGCTGGGCCCGCGCCTGCGCCAGTAACTGTGACGCCACCTCGCCTTCACCGCGGCACACCAGCACCGGGACGCCTGTCTCGCCCCGAACGTAGCGCAGCCCAATCACCGCCGCCGGCCCACTCAGTATTAAGGTTGCCCGGTGGATTCCCAGCGGAGACTCGTTCGCCGACTCGCGACGGAGCCTGCGGTGTTCACCCTTGATATGCGGATTACCATCCTGTTCCTTGGACTCGCGCTTGGCCTCGCTCTGCGTCATGCGCATGTCGCGCAGGAATAACCAACGCTGAATGAGCAGATCGGCCAGCCCACCAATCAGAAAGGCGCCGGCAGCAATCGCTATCAGTACTTTCAACTCGTTAAATACAAAACCAAGGCAGCTTAAATCGCACACCGGCAAATAGACCAGCGCTCTCCAACCTGCGAGCACAGTGAAGACGAACGTGGCACCCAGAACCAATACTTTGACGAGGGACTTTCCAAGCTCGACAAGCGAGCGCTGGGAGACAATCCGCTTCAGCCCTTTGACCGGATCCAATTTCTCAAAGCTAGGTTTCAGCGGCTCGACGGAAATCGTCAACCCGCCGCCGGCCAAGACGCCGGCCAAGATGGCCGCAATCAACGCCGCACCCAGGATGGGAGCTACGGCTGCCATAGAAAGGTCCATCAGTCCGACCAACGCCTGCCGGACCGCGCTGTTGAACGGCTGGCCCTGCAGCTTGTCGATGAGCCGCACGGCTTCGCGCCATGCGTCTACGATCGGGCCCGCCCTGAAGTACAGGCAGCCGAAACCAGCGCAAAGGCTTGCCGCGGTCACAAAGTCGGCGCTGCGCGGGCTCTGCCCTTTCTTACGCGCGTCCCTCAGCTTCTTGTGACTTGGTGGAAGCTTTTTCTCTTCACTTGTGTCGTTCATTTCAAGAACTTCTCGAGCCACTCCAGCACACCGTCGAACTGACCGATCTCGGCTCCCATATATTCGATCAGGAAGACGGCGTAGCTCACCATGATGATGCCAAAGGCGGCATTCTTGATAGTCGGTGAGAGATCGTTCAGCTTGATTTGCGGCGCAAAGCGCCCGAGCAGCATGAGGGATACGTCAATCAGAAGCAGCAGAGCCAGCACGGGCCCGGCGACCACGAGGGTCGTATGCATGATATGGTCGAGCAGCTTGATAAATTCCATTGCCCCCTGCTGGGTCAGGGGCGGTAGCAGTCGATACACGGGCCAGATCAGATAACTTCCGTAAAGGCATCTGATCATTGTCTGCAGGCCCCCCGATACAACGAAGATCGTAACCGCCGCAGTTCCGAGAAAAAGCCCCATTGCGGAGGTTTGACTGCGTGTCGCAGGATCGTCTACCTGACTGGAGATGCCGCGCTGGGTATCAATGATGTCACCAACGGCTTGGATGCTCCAAAGTGGTATGCTGAGCAGAAAGCCGAACAATAGGCCGATAAATATCTCCTTCACACCAAGGAGCGCGACCGCAATCATACGGGTGCCGGGATCCAGCGTCTGCAAGCCGCTCTTGATTTGCATCAAGCAAGGCAATCCAATCACAACCGTCGCGCTTGCGCGGATCATCCCGCTAATGTGCGGCCGCGTGAATACAGGATGAACCAGCATAATACCAAGCGCACGGGCAGTGCCAAGTCCAGCCGCAACGACGAATTCGACGGCAGTCTGAACCAGACTTTGCGTCTCGGTGGGTGACAACGCATCCATTTGAGCTCAGCTCACCGCTCGCTTCAAGCCAATCTAATCGCCCGTGCGCCTCGCCATGATGCGAGTCGACAAGAACTCTGCTGGTCATCTACCTCGTGTCCTAGCGGTTGCAGATTGACATACCGAGCACTAGGGTCACTCACTTGCGCTTCAACTCTCCGCAGCCGGCTGTCCACCAATAAGGTATGACCATTTCAATGATAGGACCCGCCGAATAGCGCCGCTACCAGGCCAGCAAGCCAAGCTCCTTCGGCTGTCACCGGCCGCAGGGCGGTTCTGGTGACCTAGAGCTTCGGAGCTTGCATCAATTCAACAGTTCGCGGCGATCGGTCTCGGCCGGCGCTTCATCGCGGCTTTGATCCATCAGATCGTCAAAACCCTGCGTCCACTTGAGATCAAATCGGTTCGCCTATCCACCTAGTTAACAACTCGTCAGGTTATGCATCGAGGACCAGGCCTCACCGCAGGTCATTTCATCGTAAGCCAGACTTGAATTGAGTGGATGACAATATCAGATGAGGTCATTCCTCCTCCGAAGGCCGATCGAGCCGAACAGGACAGTCCGGATATCTATCTGTCCCATGCTAATGAGGCGAGCTTTCGGTAAGCTGACGAAACTCGCCTCTTCCATGGTTCAGAAAGAGGACAGACAAACGCGACGCCATAGCTGTAGGCTTCGTCCGCCTTGCGTTCCCCGCACTAATACCTCGCTGTGAGCGCCGGGAAATCGGTGAAGATGTGCTGTGCTTGCTCGATCAGTGGCGCGCTCAGCACCGGGGCAAACAGAACGAGCACCGCGACGACGACGAGGAGCTTCACTGTCAGTGGCAAGGTTTGATCCTGGAGCTGGGTTGCTGCCTGCACGATGCCGATACCCAGTCCGGCCACGAGGGCTGCCAGGAGCGGCGGCAGAACCCAGATCATGAACAGGACAAGTGATCGGCTCAGGTGGGTGAGGATGCTGGCTTCGTCCATCTCAACCTCCGGGGGTTGCGTAGCTTAACACCAATCCGTGCATGAGCCGCGACCAGCCGTCGATTGTGACGAACAGAAAGAGCTTGAAAGGAACAGATATCATTGTTGGTGACACCATTGACATGCCCATGGCCATCAGAATTGTCGTCACGATCAGGTCGATCGTGATGAACGGAAGGTAGAGAAGGAAGCCGATCTCAAATGCACGCTTAAGTTCCGAGATCAAAAACGACGGCACGAGAATTGCCAAATCATCGGCTGTTGCGTTGCTGCGCATCTCGTCCGACCAGATATGTTCCGTCGATGACAGGAAGAACGTGCGCTGCTCCTCAGTGGTGAACTTTTTGAGGTGGGCGCGCAGCGGCTCGCTGCCCTCCTTGGCGGCGGTCAACCAGTCGTCGGCGGTTTGGTAGCGAAGTTGCGGATCGGTCACGCGGTTGTAGGTCTGCTCGAACACTGGAGCGCCTATGAACACGGTAAGAATCAATGCAGCGCCATACAGAACGATATTCGGTGGTATGGACTGAGTCCCGAGCGCGTTGCGAACCAGGAAGAGAACGACAGAGACCTTTATGAAGGCAGTCGTCGTGACTACTGCGAACGCCAGCAGGCCAAGGCCGACCGTCGCCGCAAGAAGCGCAAGGATACTCGGTTGAATGTCAACCATTGACTGCCAACCTGCTACGTAACCGGATCCCAAGCGCCTCACCGATGCGCACGATGTCGCCCCGGCCGATCAATTGACCGTTGGCTACAATATCGACTGGACCGTCCAGGGGCCGCCCAAGTTCGAACACGTGTCCCTCGTTGATGCTTCTCAACGTACCCAGGGGGATAGGCCAGCGGCCGCATTCGAACACAAGCGTGATCTCAACACTGTCGATGTCGGCTTCCGAGGGCGGGATTGCTTGTTCCGTTTGGGGGCGTATCGTCATATCTACATACCTTAGAGGATGGGGCTGCAGGCGGAATGGTCCGCGAAGGACAAGTCTGTCGTCCACGGCCTGCGCCGGCGCCCACAACCTGTCCGCCGTGAGGATCAGCTGGCTATGGGCAAAGGGAATGACGTCGGGCAGCAGTGCGTCGCCGGGCTGTGCTTGGCGAAGTAGTCTGACAGGCGCCCGCAGCGAGCCGATCTCTGTCGTAATCACGACCGGCAATTCCGACGAAATCTTGCCTTGCTCTCGCGGTAATTGGCCAATCAATTCGCCTAACAAGCGAAACGCAGAAGGAATCAGACCGTCAAGCGGTGCGAACAAGAACAGGCGGGCCTTTCCCGCCAGCGCTCCGATGGCGACATCGAGCTCCAGATAGGGGTCTTTGGCCGTTGCGTCTTCGATGCGGATCAACTGCACATTCGATGCGAGCACGTTCTCTAGTCCAGCGATCCAGGGTTCCAGTGCGAGCTCGAGAACGAGCGAGCGGGTTGGGTCGGAAGGTAACGTAAGGCCCTGCTGGACCGTTGAAATCAGTGTCTCGACGAGAAGACGAGGCAAGGACAAAACAGCTGTCTCGCCGCCGGCGCCAAATACGCAGTCGAGCATCGACATGTCATATGGCTCTGCCTGCCAGACAAGCCGGCTCACACGGATGGATAGTATCTTGTCGCCATGGCGGCTCTGCAAGATGGTACGCCGTGCGGCAATCTCGTTGGCCCACGAGACCACTTCATGCGCCAGCTTCACCGCTGGCTGAAATAGTGCGGGTTCAGCCACGGCGCTTACCGACAGGTTGCACAGGCGCAGTTCGCGACGTCATAACAGAACCAGCATTAGAACGCCCCGCCGATCGTCTGGCTGCGCGAACCACCCTGATATCGGAGCAAAACCTCATCGTCGGCGTCGATTTCGGCCGCAGACTCCGAACGGACGGCGCTCGCGCGCTGGACATTGCCCTCGATCTCTTGCCATTTCTGGCTCGCCGCCGAACGCCCGGCCCATACTGCCCGCGCCTCACTCACAGCCCGCTGTGCCTCCTCATGCGCCATGCGTGCCTGCTCAAGCGCCCGACGCGCCGATTCGATCTCTGCTGCCAGACGCCCAATGACGAGTTGACACCGTCGATCGAGCTCGGTCACGGACGTTGTGCCGAGCGCCGCCAGTTCCCGATAAAGTTCAGCTTCGACCTTGGCGCGATGCTTCTGCGCGGCTTCAAGACCCTCAGACGCCCGCTGCAGCGCGTCGGCTGCAATTCGGCGCTTGGCTTCCATGTTCGACAATTCACGAAGCGCGCTTCGCTCCCTCATGTCTTTCACCAGCCGCAATTTCGACGCTTGCACGGGATTCAGGCCGTGAGACGCGACATCCATGAAACGGTCTCCTCAAAGCTGGACGGCTCGTCCTGTCCCTGGCGCAAGAATGCGCGCAGTTCCTCGATTGAATCAATTGCCCGATCAGTCAGTGGGTCGCTGCCGGGCTTGTATTCACCGACCTTGATCAGAAACTCAGCTTCATTGTAGCGCGAGAGCAGATCGCGGAAGACGGAGGCCGCCTTGCGATGTGGCGCGGAGGCGACCGCATCCATGACACGACTTCGGCTCGACAGCACATCGATGGCGGGAAAATGCTCGCGCGAAGCCAGCGCGCGCGAAAGAATGATATGACCATCAAGAATGCCGCGCGACTCTTCGGCAATCGGATCGCCCGTGCCGTCACCTTCGACAAGCACTGTATAGAATGCCGTGATGGAGCCCCGCTCTCCCATACCGGCACGTTCCAACAGACCGGGCAGCAGCGCAAAAACGGAAGGAGGAAAACCGCGTCGGGTCGGAGGTTCTCCCGCGGCGAGGCCGATTTCGCGCATCGCGCGGCTAAAGCGCGTCAGCGAATCCATCATTAGCACGACCTGCAGTCCTTGATCCCGAAAATACTCCGCGAGTGCGGTCGCCATATGAGCGCACTGCGCCCGCTCCATTGCGGATCGATCGGATGTCTCAACGACAACGATCGTGCGCGCAATGGCATCTCCAATATGACGTTCAATGAATTCACGCACCTCTCGGCCGCGCTCTCCTATGAGTGCAACTACGGTGACATCAGCGGCCGCCCCTTTTACAATTTGCGACATCAGCGTCGACTTACCGCACCCAGCATCCCCATAGATTCCGATCCGCTGACCTTCGCCACACGTCAGAAGCCCATCCAACACGCGAACGCCGAGAGGAAATGGCTGCTCGATGCTACGCCGTTTCATCGGGTTGGGTGCCCTGCCGCGGAGCGGACAAGTGTGGACCGTCTTTATGGGCCCCTTGCCGTCGAGTGGACGGCCGAAGCTGTCGATCACGCGACCGAGCAGGCCGGGCCCGACTGACACTTCCTGCATGCGCCCGGTCGGGACCACTTCCGCGCGGTGTGACAGGCCTACCATATCGCCGATAGGCGTCAGCAGAACCCCATCCGGCAACAAACCGATGACTTCGGCCTCAAGCGCCCATCCGGATGCGTGATCCTGCAACAGGCAAAGTTCTCCGACACGGGCCCCTGGTAATACGGCATGAAGTAACGTGCCGATCGCCCGCGTGATCCGTCCCCGCACAGCACGCGTATCGACATCCTTTGCTGCGGACCTTACAGATGCCAGCGCCGCACGCAAATCTCCTTCTCTGGCCGCTTGACCAGGGCCTGATCGTTGCATCGTCACGATTCGCCTTCCTGAGAGGACGGATCAAGGCTGAGACGCAATTTGCGGAGTTGTGCGGCAAGTCCTAAATCCACATTGCCGAACTCGCTCCACAGAACGCACTGGTCAGGTCCCATAGCCGGGTCCGGATCAATTCTGACTTTCGGCCGACCATCCGTCCCGTCGAACGCCTCGAATTCATGTCTTAGTGCATCAGCGTTCACAGGAGACACGTGAAGGCATACTTCCGCGCTGCTATATCTTTGCTCGACGGCGTGACGAACGGTTCTTACCAGCATCTCGCCGGGATCAAAGGAGCCCAACAGGTCGGTCAATATCTCAAGGACGAGCTGTGGCAACTCCTGCTGCAGAACGGCTTTTCGCCGGGCCACATCGGAAGCAGCTCGGGCGATCAGCTGCGCCATTTGGTCCGATCCTGACCTAAGACCCTCGCTGTGGCCGTGCTCCCGCTCTTGCTGATAGGCTTTGCTTGCCCAGCTGCGAACCTGCTGCAGATATCGGTCGGCTAGCGCACGCGTCTGCACCGCATCGTACCAGATGCCGAGTTCCGCGGCTGGTATGAGTGGACCAACCGGCCGTATCCGCGGGCTATCTGGCTGGGCCATCTCATCGGCCGTCATGCCGCTGGCGCCTCGTTGGCCAAGTGGGCTACCACCAAAGACAGCAAACGACCCGCTGCGCTGTGGTGTTCGGCTGCTGGGGATTCGGCGGCGGTCCCAACACGTAAACGGAATAGGACGCGCAAACGGTCAAGCTCTGATGCGTCCTTGAGCCAGGCACCAAGGCTGGCATGTCCGTCATGTTCAATCTGGCTCGACAGTTTATGCGGATCGACAATCGATGTGGTCGCGACCGCAGCAGATAAGTGTCGGATTGCGAAAGCGTGCGCTTCCGCACCAATATTTTCGATCAGAATCGCCACATCATGCTTTGACACAAGCTTCAGCATCGAACGGGCATGCCAGATACTGCCAGCGAGCAAGGCCGCCCGACGCGGATCATGCCCGAGCAGAACGTCCCTGCCCCAGTCAGCTCCGTTCGAGGCCAGCTCACTTAGCAGCAATCCGGCCAGTCTTTGCTGCAACCTCGGCGTCTTCTGCAACTGCAGCACCGTGGCCTCCGACAGGAGCCCATCAAGATGGCCGGCCAAACGGCTGGGATGGATCAAGGCGGCAAGCTCGCGCAGGCGATCGGAATGCGCGTTGAGTGAATGATTTTGGTCGGGGGATACCATCGATACGAACCTGAATGCCGGCCTATTTCGCATCGGAGGAGAGCTTTTTGCCAGCGGACTGGACCGCTGGCCTGCTGGCACCACTGCCGAGATTTATCAGCTTACGCCAGGATTGGCGAAGTTGCCCACCGCGTGCGCTCAGCAGTAGCCAAGATACGATGCCCAATACGGCGAGCGCACCTCCTGCGCCGATCGCAATGGGAGCCGCGACGAACCTGGTTGACTCGTTTGACGCTGCCGCTGGCGTAACCGAGACCTCATGCTGAGTCCGCTCGACGGGCACGAACACGACCGCCACTTTGTCGTATGATAGACCTTCGATGCTATTGGCGACGAGCATCTTGATTTGCGGCAGCAAGGCTGAGAGCTTCGCGCTGGAGGCGTGCCGAATGAAAACCGACGCCGAGGACGGGGTTGCATCCTGCCGCAGCAGATCATTCTTCGGTAGAACGACATGAACACGGGCGGAGAGAACCCCATCAATATCGTTGATCGTACGCGACAATTCTTCACTTAGGGCATAGACGTAGCGGGCCCGCTCCTCGACCGGGGAGGCAACGAGCCCCGACCCCTTGAACACCTCACCAAGGCTCTTGAAGGGCTGGCGCGGCAAGCCCTGGTCATTTAGCAACTCGATGGAATAGGCGAGCTGCTTTTCTTCGACCTGAATGGTGCTCGTCCCATCCTTACCGACGACCCGGATGGCATCTACGCCCCTGCTCAGCAGCAGCCCAAGCATCTCGTTGGCGTCACGCTCCTGCACTTTGGTATACAGATCCGTTTTGCAACCGGTGAGGGTCGGTAAAAGTAGCAGCAGAACAACAGCATGAAGCCGCTTGCTCGCGGGCCGACCGTTACCGATCTTACCTTTCGTCAAGACAGCCAACGGCCCGCTCAGCCTGCTGATAGAAGTTTATTCAGAGATGAACTGACGGCACCTGTACCCTTGGAGATGAGCGAAACCTGGACGACGCCGTTGTAAACATCGCGCAAATTCGTCAGCGCCGAATCGAAATGATCCGCACCTTCCGGCTTGCCCGCCGGATGCACCCCGACTTGCTGCGGCCGCAGGAGCGGTTGCGCGGCCGGCCCAAGCTGGAAACTCTTCGCAGGATCAAGGTCGCCGACGAGCGTCGGCGACACTGCACCTCCAGGAAATTGTTTGCCCTGGTGGATAGCAGAAATGCTCTGAAGGACGCGATCGCCAAGCGGGCTCGCCGGCGTGACTGCGCGCTGCACTTCCGGCACCGATGAAACTGGCGCGCGCTCGGTCACAGAAGAGACGCCCCCCTGTTTCAAGGCGGCCTGCGCGAGACTCTCATGAAACTGGGCGTGCGCCAGCGAACAGCCGCTGGAGGCACACTCGACGGGGTTGGCGGAGACCGACGCAATTCCAAGCAAAATGGGAGAAATCATTTCTGTCCCGTGGTGAGAGTAGCCATTCGCTCGCATGAATGGGCTGGCACCCTAGAGACCCAGACTGACCAAAAGCTGACGAGCATCTGTCATCTAATAATCACGGTTGGCTTCCAATTTCGTTCGAAGCGTCGGCCTCCAAATTTTGGGACGAATTCCGGTGCTTGGTCTCAAGTAGAAGAAACTCGCTGGAATGCTCATCCCGTCTACAAGGTTGCATATCTTGAAGAAAGTTCTCTATCTTGCTGTTTTCATGTGCTTGGGCGCCATCAAGGCGCTCGGCGCCCCGCTGGCGCTGCCGTCGACGCCGTATAGTTACACAGTGCTGGATCAGGACCTCGCGACCGCGCTGCAGGAGTTCGGTAACAACCTCAATATCAGAGTCAATATCAGCACGGGGGTGAAGGGACGAATTCGCGGGCGAATGCCGGATCTCTCACCGCGGGAGTTTCTCGAACGGTTGATCAGTCTCTACAACCTTCAATGGTACTACGATGGGCTGGTGCTCTACGTATCTGACGCGCATGAGGCGCAAAGTCGCCTTCTGATACTAAATCCGATCAGCTTTGACGCGTTCAAGGCGGCGCTCGACGCACTTAACATCTCGGACGAGCGCTACATCGTGAGAGCCGTGCCGGGAGATGGCCTCGTCTTCGCGTCCGGTCCGCCTCGCTTTATCGCGCTTGTGGAGCAAACACTCAAAGGACTGGTGACGGAGGCACAGGCGCGACGAAACCCGAACGGAGCCGAAAAGCCACCGCATGAGTCGGTCTTGATGCTGTTTCGCGGATCTTCCAGCGTGGTCGTTCGCGAAGGACGCCCCAACGACGTTCCTTCACCCGAGCTTTCACATCAAGACGGCGTGGTTCACGCACCTGATCCTGGCAAGAATTGAACGGATGATAACAGATGGGTCAGGAAGAGATGTAATTTCCCTCTGTCAGCTTTTCGAAAGCTGCTGCTGTCATGATTAGAGGGCGGCTGTCGAGCGGCGATGCCGCAAGACAGGCAATAAACGTCCGGGCCCGCATCACGGATGCGCGAGTATCCGTGACCTGCTTTGCAGCCTTAGCGCTTCATGCGCGCCTTTGAAAAGCTCTACGAAGTCCGTCATGAAGTTCGTCGCATCGGATGAGAGCCGCTTTGTTGTGCAAAAGGAGGAACAGGATGGACTTCAATGCGCTAAGCGCAGCAGACAAGAGCCCACCGCACCACTCGGCCTCATCGCCCGCCGATCGACGTGAGTTTGAGCGTGAACTGATGGCATTGGATGAAATGCCCGAATACAACCAGGACCTGATTTGGCAGGAGCTAGGAGGCCAATCATCACGCGGCGAGCCGTCATTGATCGACGGCGAGCAGTCCAATTCCCAACAAGCGGCCGCTCAAGAACGCGCGGATGCCTCCGATTTCGGCAACGACCCTGTTTGGCAAGATCTTGAGCCTGGACTCCTGCGGGCGGGGTCGCCTCACGCCGGACCGTCCCAAGCGGGACCCGCGCTGCCCGCACGCGGCGCGCCGCCGGAGCTTGGCGATTTCGTCATGGCGAACGGATATCTCGCTAGCGAAAACTGGGTCTTCGTCGGCCAAACAGCTACGCCTGCTCAGATCGAGATGCTGAGAGGCCGTGACGTCATGCCGAGCAGAAATGTCCGGACTACAACGTTCACCGTCTTGGGTATGCCTCACACGGCACAATGGCGAGCAGAAGGGTTCATTCGTCTCGAACCGTCGCTAGACGCCGCCCTTCGGCCCGCAGATTCGAGCGAACACCCGCCAGGTGACGAAGCACAGTGACATTGACAGATGCAGAGGTACATTTGAGATCCGAGGTGTCCGGAGTACCATGCGCCGCTCAACTTTTGGGATGGATTGATTCGTGCGTCCACCCCGGCAATCTGATCCGATCATGCTGCATCGCCGCGATCGGGCAGACGCCAACAACTTGTTTGACACGCAGGCGCGAGCTGGCTGAACGCTGGTGAGTTGCCGAGCGATGTTGCGGAACCGGCGATGTGTTGCATGAATCAGCGCACGCGAATCCTGCGAAGAGCGGCAGACTCGTTGACCTTGCTGTCGCAGAGGCGAGCGATCGAGCACCGAAGCAAGCCGATGCCGAATTGAGGACACGCCGCCGCCTTGAGCGACGTCATTTCTCAACTCATTGTGAAATCCTTTGAGCGCCGTCAGCTTCTCGAAAGCTAATCGCTCCTACCATACGGCGTGAATATCTAGACGGCGATATGCCTCTAGATTGTAGCCAAACTGAGCGCTGGGAGCGCTGTGCAATCGGAAGCAAGCGGTAGGAGCCATTGAAGCCTATCGACATCTCTTGCTCGTTGTTCGCCGCGATCTCAGGCTGCGCCACATAGCCAGCTTGTGGTGCGATCTCAAATCAGAGGACGTATGATGTCAGTCAACAATCTGCCGCTAACCACCAGCTCGAATTTGGCTTTGTCGGGGCTAGCTTCCGGGCCCTCGCCGGCGCGTGACTTTTCAAGCTTCGAGGCGGTGCTGGTCAGTTTGTCGTTGAAGGGCACGACTGACGAGCATTCCCCACCGCAAGGTCCGGCGGCCGAGGACTCGGCCAAGCAACTGACGGAGGAACTCACGCAAGAGGTGCGGAACATCATCCCGCCGGAGATCAAGGCCGCACTGGACGCATGTCAGGAGACCCCCGAGCCGTCCTCTGAGGAAGCCTCCTCCGCTGCGAACGCCCCAAAGATTGCAGAAGCCCCCGTACAAAGCTCCAGAATTACGTGGAACAGCGGCACCCCGACTGAGGCCGAGCTGCAGATTGTGTCGGTGCTGATCCGACATAAGGACAAATGCCCGCTGGATTGGAAATCTCTGGGAGATTTGGCCAACGATCCCTCCACACCGCCGGATCTAAAGGCGGCCATCGAGGCACTGCAGCGAGACCCCGAGCTCTTCTACGCGATAGGCTCGCAAGGCGACGGCCGCTGCGGCGGTAAAATCAAAGCGGGTGATCTCTCCGGCTTCTCCGATCACCACCCGCAAGTTGCTGAGTTCCAGGAGCAGCGGGCAAAGAACTATACGCAAAACTACATCCCCTCCGACGGCAGCGGCAACGGCGAGCCATCGGTTATGATGCTGACCGATGCATTGCGCGAGCTCTATCGCTATTCCGACAACCTGCCCAAGAACCTAAGCCTTTCGGATTTCAAGCAGATCGTCGACGGCGAAGCCAAGACGGGCAAATGCCCGCCGCAGGTTCTCGCGGCCGCTCAATACTTCCTCGACCATCCGGATGAATGGAAGCAGTTGTATGGCGGCTCGATAGACAAGGTCCACAAAGAGGACTTCCTGCAGGTTGCTTCATCATCGGTGAATCTCACGAAAGCCGAGCTCGATACGCTCGACACGATCAGCAAGAACCAAAGCGCCTTTTTCGGGAAGGGCGACCTGACGCGGGAAAAGCTGGCGAGCATGGCTGACGACAAGAGCCTCGCGCCCGAGGTGCGAAGGGCGGCATCCCGGCTGCTGTCCGACCCTGTGCTGTTCGGGTTGATGAACAACGCGATTACGGGCTACAAAACCCACCACAAGTTCTTCGACTTCGGCGGCGGTCATACGGTCGATTCCGGCAATATCAGCAAGAGCGACTTCAACCAGTTCTTCAGCAACATGTCCGGTGCGAACCGCACCGTTCAGCATGTGAAGACGCATGCCGCCCGAACGGCCGCCGAGAAGGACGCGGTCGCGGACATGACGATGGGCGTGGCAGACCAGCCCGACATCAAGTCTCCCAAAAAAAACGGTGGCGCCTTCATGCACGCAATCAACGACGTGCTCAAGGTTGGCTCGAAGGTACTCGACTGGGCCGCGACAGCAGTCGGTGTACTTAGCTTCATTCCAGGCTTGGGCGAATTGGCCGATTTGGCGTCAATGGTGCTCGAAGCCGAAGCGCAAGCTGCAAATCTTCTTCACACCGCGATCAGCGGTGGCAATATAAAGCAAGCGCTCGAAGAAGCTGGCCTGAACCTTGCGGCACAGGCGGTAGGCTGCATCGGCGGCCCTGAGGTCAAATTGGCAATGCGAGAAGGCTTGGTAAAGCAGGCAATTCAAGAAGCGGCCACGGCGGGGGTCAACCTCCCGGTTTCGGTAGCCCAGTCCTACGCGGAGGACTACCTGAACAACTTGAAGGCTCGCATCGAGTCCGAACGCATGCAAGCTGCAGGCGCTAACGCCTAGCCGGATCGCACTGTCTGTCAGGATCAGGCTGAAAACGCCAGTCGAGCTTGTGCGGCTACGCGCGGTCAGGTCTCCCTGCCGAGCAGTCGGCCGCGCAAGCTCTACCATCCTCGATACCGTCCGCTGGATCCAAGGAACTTGCTCGCTCTTCACTGCGCACAATTTATGTGGGCCGCGCTCGATCGCGCGAGGGCGACCTCAAATCCAGTCTGCCGCTGCGAAGGTCGATCGACTGCATACGCAGCCCGGCAAGAAGGTCGATGCATTAAAACCGCGCGACAGAACCGGTCGGAGCCGCGGAGCCTGCCGGCTTGCGCAAGGATCAGGAGCACGCGGATCGTAGAGCGCCAGGGCTCAGGACCTTTCTCGAGCGGCAGGCTGCTGTTCGCTCTCCTGAAGGCGGGTCCCGATTGACGGATCCTTCATGAGCCCTCCAGGACCGAGGGATCGTCATGAATCGCCGTCTCGCTTTCCGGCCCGCTCCAAACCAAGTCAAGATCTGTCCCGCTGCGCCCGGCCGCGAGCAAATTGTCGAAAGACCCCGCGGGTATCGAAAGGGACGTCAGCCCGGGATTGCAGCACGTCGACTTCGAACGTGATCTATTAATGGTTGCGTTAACATCCGCCTGTTGAAGCTTTCGACTTGATGAGCAGCGATCCGACCCGATCGAGCTCCACAAACGAACGTTTGTCCTGGTACATACCATCTGATCTGCAGCTTTCGCAGATCCAGCATCGGCTCAATTTTCTAGAACTCGTCAGCTTCTCGAAAGCTAACGTTTGCACATTGGTGGGCGGAAACTGCCTCCATTGGCACGATCGAATTGACATAGGAGAACCCGATGCGCGTTACGAGCTCTAGCGCCGCAGGGCACGTTGATGCCGACCTCCATGCGGCTGGCGGCAAAAGCAGCGGCAAAAAAGGATCTCACAAACCTGACGAGCGCGACGATCATGGCCGATCGCCAGATGCGAATAGTCCCGTAAACGGCGGCGCGTCCACTCCGGGCGGCACCTCGCGAGAAGCTGCTATGCAGCAAGCATTCAACGTCGCTCTGGGAGCCGCTGCTCTGCAGATTGCCAATAGTGCAATGGGTCATTTCGACGACGTCATGGCCGAAACAGAAGAGGATTCCTGACGTCGCATGTTGCGGCGTCAGGAAAATAGGAGCCGCACGTTGCGGCGAAATTCGAGCAAACAGGAGAATTACTATGACTAAGGGCGTTGGTGCGTCTGGTACCTCGATTGCAGGCGGTGCAGCTGGCACCGCTGCAACTGGAGCCGCTTCCGCCGGTGCTGAAGTTGCTGGAGAGGCGGCATTCCAACGGCAAATCGCCGCTCTGACCGCCACGAGCACCAAGGCTGCCGAGAGGGATGTGGAACTTCGCGTCGTCTCGACCGAGCTTTCGACCGTCAAGAAAGCAGCCGATGAGCGGGTGCAGTAAGGGATGACGTGGGGCGACGTACGTCGCTCACTTTCCCGGGCTGCTTAGTCCGTGAAGTCGCAACGGGCCGTACGGTTTTGCCGTACGGTCCCGTTCGCAGTTCAGGAGAGCGACCGTGAATGAACCACATTGCCCGCGTTTCGAAGTGCTGCTGGGGTGCTATTCTGGGCTGACGGGCAAAGTAGGGGTCGGATCGTGTCTGATCGGAAGCAGCCTCGATGCTGATTTAATCTTTGTCGAACAGGGCCTCGAACCACACCATCTTCGTGTCACCCCGCATTCCAACTCGATCGAGATCGAGGCCCTGGCGGGCGACGTTCGTGTCGAGGGACACGAGACTGTTTTGCCAAACGCGCCCATCGTTGTCCCTCTTCCTGTTGTCCTTCATGCCGGCGAAATGTCGATCCAGTGGTCTATCGAGGGCCTCGAAAAAGCTGGCTCTATCGATCGCCGGCGTGTATCGCTCGCCGGACTTGCCATGGTCGTTATCAGCCTTGCCGCGGCTGGCACATTGTCGACCAGTTTTGTCCAGACTGACACGGCTGCAGTGCCAAGTCCGCCTCCTGCCGCCGACGTTGCCCCCAAGCTGGCGCTCAGCGCTCCTGATGCTCTGGTCACCGATGCAACTGCGGGGCTGCTGCAAGAGGAAGTTGACAGAGCGGGCCTTGTCGGCATCAAAATCGGTTCTGGGTCCGGCGTTGTCACGGCCGACGGCAGCATTACGCCCGCTGCACTTGCCACGTGGCAAGGCATCCAGCAACGCTTTGATCGCAATAGCAACGGCGCTTATACGCTCGTCAATGCAGTCGCCGTCAAGGATGAGAAGACACCCTCCGCAATTGGAATCCAGGCTGTGTGGCGCGGCAGCGACCCTTATATCGTCGTTGCTGGCCAAAAGTATTTTGTTGGCGCGCTCTTGAGCAATGGATGGACCGTCAACGGAATTGAGGAAGGGCGTGTTCTGCTGAGCCGGAATGGCCGGCTTGCCGCTCTGTCCTATTAGCGTTTCAGGCCGCAGGTAAGGAAGCAAAGTGCCATGACTAGGCTGCCCCCGAATTCCGTCGAGCCTGGCGCCTCTTTTCAGGGACCAAACCTTGATCATCATGCATCTAGCATCACGCCGGGCAATTCTCGAGCCAAGTCCATCGGGATCGATCGGACGCGTGGCAATGATGACAAGAACCACGGCGCAATTTCCCAGCATAACGACGCACCGGATCGCTTGGTTGAGGGCACGATCGACAGCGCGCTCGAGCTCGGTTCGATCAATGCGATTTCGCGCGTCAATCTCGACGAGGCCCGCGCCGAGCCATGTCAGATCGAGCCAGGCTCGGAACTCGCTTGGCTTAACGGGCCTAATCTCGCGCATAGCCTGCTCTCTTTCGTGACGCCGCGGCTACGTCATTCGCACGTTCTGCGTCCTGATCAACACGGCCCTCTTTTGGAGCGTTTGGCCAATACGCTATCTGCCGCGCCAGAGGATTTGGTGGCACGTGAAGGAGCCGCCCTTCTGCAGCTGGAGCTGCAGCGGTTAATCTTGCTCCGGCAGAGCCACAACGGCTTGATCAAAGGCTAGCAATGGCCGAGCCAGACAAATTGCAACACGTCACATCTACACAGCCGCCAAACGTTTCCGAAGCCGATGCTCGCGAGCTGGTCTCTGGGCCGGAGCGAGATTTGCTCTGCGTGCTTTCTTATATCTATCTTTCCTGCGGGCAGAGCGCAAAGAGCCTGGCTCTGTTGCGGCTGGTTGCTCACGAACAGTCTCGAGACATCGGCTTGCTGCGGATCCTGGCCTACGCTCTCATCTCGGAACGTCGCGGTGACGAAGCACTGTCGGTATTGGATCGGCTTGACAAACTAGATGACGAACCGTCCTCGTCTCTGCCCTTGATGCTTATGCGCAGCCACGCCCTGCGCCATGCCGGCCGCATGACCGAAGCGCAGGCCACCTTCAAGCGCTATGTTTCATTGCGGTGCAACACAGCTGCAGCTAGGCAACAATAAGGCTTTTCATGGCCAACGTTCTACGAAATCTCATCACGCGCGCGCCCGCTCATCCGGATTTGATGGTCGCGCTGATGCTTCTTCTGGCGATCGGAATGATGATCATGCCGATCCCGATTGTCGTGATCGATATGCTGATCGGCTTCAATCTGGGCTTTGCCATATTGCTGCTGATGGTCGCCCTGTATCTCAACACGCCACTCGACTTTTCGTCGCTGCCGGGCGTCATCCTGATCTCCACTGTTTTTCGACTCGCTCTTACCGTTGCAACGACGCGGCTGATCCTGTCCGAGGGTGACGCCGGCAGCATCATCCATACGTTCGGCGATTTCGTCATATCCGGCAACATCGCCGTCGGCATTGTCATATTTCTGATCGTAACCATGGTGCAATTCATGGTTCTGGCCAAGGGCGCCGAACGAGTGGCAGAGGTGTCGGCGCGCTTCACGCTCGATGCGTTGCCGGGCAAGCAGATGGCGATCGACGCGGAGCTGCGCAACGGCCATATCGACCAGCACGAAGCCCGCAGCCGACGCGGCGCGCTGGAGCGGGAAAGCCAGCTTCACGGCGCGATGGACGGCGCCATGAAATTCGTGAAGGGCGACGCCATCGCCGGACTCATAGTCATCTGTATCAATATGCTAGGTGGCATCACGATCGGCTCGCTCTCCAGGGGCATGTCCCTTGAGGAGGCGATGCATCAATACACTATCCTGACAATCGGTGATGCGCTCATTTCGCAGATCCCAGCCCTGCTGCTGTCAATTACAGCCGCAACCATTGTCACTCGTGTCAACGGTCCTTCCAGACTCAATCTCGGCGCCGATATCGTCAACCAGCTTACGGCCAGCACACAAGCGCTCCGGCTGGCCGCCTGCGTCCTGCTTGTGATGGGGCTCGTTCCTGGCTTCCCTTTGCCCCCCTTTGTCATACTGGCCGCGCTCTTTTCCGCAGCCAGCTTTGTCAAGGTTGGCGTGCCAGAGAGCAAGACCGCTCCCAAGGCCGGCGTCAATCCCACCGGTTCGGCTCCCGCTTCCACGCAGGGTCAGAAGCAAACCGTGCCGGCCGAAGCACTTCCGATTACCCTGTTGCTGGCGCCGAACCTAATGAAGGCAATGGACGTGGGGGAACTCGAGCAGTGCGTCGCACGGGTTTCAGCACTGGTCTCAGCTGATCTGGGTATCACAATTCCACGCATTCCCGCCCAAAGCGCCAACCACTTGGCCCGATCGCAATTCAGTGTGGCCGTCGAGGGCGTACCCGTAGAAGAGGGCGCTATTGACCCGACAAAGCTCTTGCTTGACGACGACGTAGCGAACATCGAATTGAGCGGTATCCCGTTCTGGCAGGATCCAGACACGCATCGGATCTGGATCGAACAGGACCATGCGGCTGCTCTCAAAGCGGCCGGCATAGGGCACCACGGTCCGAGCGAAATCGTCGCCTTGCGCGTCCGGTCCACGTTGACGCGCTATGCACAGCGCCTGGTTGGCATTCAGGAAACGCGCCAGTTGCTTGGCCGGATGGAGCAGGAATATGCCGATCTGGTGAAAGAGGTGCTGCGCACGACACCGATCCCTCGGATCGCGGATGTCCTGCGTCGTTTGTTGGACGAGGGCATCCCAATCCGGAACACCCGCTTGGTTCTGGAGGCGCTTGCGGAATGGAGCGAACGGGAGCAAAACGCTGTACTGCTTACCGAATATGTGCGCTCTGTTCTGAAGCGGCAGATCTGTCACCGCTATGCCAACGCACATCGCGTTGTGGCCGCCTTTATCGTCGAGCGTGAGACTGAGGATATCGTGCGGGGTGCCGTGCGCGAGACCGCCGTCGGCCCATACCTCGTTTTGGAGGATCGGCAAAGCGAGATGCTGCTCTCCCAATTTCGCCAGATCCATTCAAGCATCGCGCGCAGCCAGAACCAGCCAGTTATTCTAGGTTCGATGGATATCCGGCGTTTCGTTCGCGGCTTTCTCACGCGTAACGGAATCGACCTACCTGTCCTTTCTTATCAGGATCTCGCCGCAGATTTCACTGTCCAGCCGATCGGATCCGTGAAGCTGGCACCTGCCAAGGACAAGAGCCCTTCCCCGGGCGGTCTCCTGAGCGCTGCGAGTTGAGACTGCACGAGCAGGCCATGAATTCAAATGGAACCAAACGTCGGCGGCGCTTGTGCTTCGTTAGTCCAGGCCCATGGTCGGTTCTGCCTGCGATGCTCACTATTATGATGCTCACCGGTTGCGCGAACCTGTCACGCCAGCAGTGGTCCACGTCAGACTTAGCAGACGCCAAAGAGTTTGATCCCGCCAAGCGCGAGCGCATCTCGCGCGCTCTCATTGATGCTGATGAGAAGAATCTGCGCGCGGCCTTGGACCAACAACCGGACAACGTCAATGCGGCAATTTCTCTTGCACGGGCCTTGTTGGCGCGCAACTCCTCAGATGAGGCACTTCAGGTGCTCAATGAGGTACTATTGGCAGCACCCGGCGACCTGCGCGCATTGAATGCCAAAGGCGTAGTACTCGATCAACAGGGGCGCCACGAGGAGGCGCAAGTGCTATATCGTCAAGGCCTCGCGATCGAGCCCACAAATTCGATGTTGCGCAACAATCTCGAGTTGTCGGCCGCACTTGAAGGTAAGACGGACATCCGAAACTCCAATCAGGAGTTACAACCTGGCGACGAGTACGCATTAGCCAGATCGAGATCTCACAGCCGACAACGGTAAATCGCGAATGCCTAATCCACGTCAGTCGGCTGGCCGACAGACAGCTGGATAATGATCACGTGCAGAGATTACAGGCGCATTTGCATTCGAACGATATTGTCGCGAGGAGCGCAACTTTATCGTGCACAATCGGGAGAGCCGAGCGCCATCTCTTGGCTGGATGGCGTGAGCCCGACACGCCCTCGCTTCGACGGAACGGCGATCGGCCGGGCCCTGATGTCGCGCCCGCGGCTTCTGCTGCTCGACGAAGCCTCTACCCTCAATTAGAAGCCAGTAAGTCACCGATCTTTCACACGACTTCGTAACCAGGTCACCTGGCCAACATTCTGTATCTTGAGTTTACCAATTCTTGGGTAGCGGCTCTTTGGATCGTCCGGTCACTTCAACGAAGACATGCAGGCGAACAGTTAAAATATCTCTCAAGCTCCGCAACCGCGCGCTCCTCCCACTCTACAGCTTGCGCCAGCAATGAGACGCCTTGTATTGGCCGAAATGCGGCAGCCTGCCGGCACAGAGACGCTATCGCGCGATAGCGGCGCACGTTTTCCATAACGGCCAGTCCGGTCATTTGCGGATATTTCCCCTGCTGTTTCAGGCAAGAACTTGCTGCATAACAGTTTTCGATCCGTTAGCGGCAAGGGCGAAAGGCGTGAATGGTTGGCAGATTCTTGCCGGCCCGACGGCCGATGAACCTTTCCCAGGAGGAGATCCTCCATCAAACGCGCCTCGGCACTGCCGGCCAAGGGCGCCGCTGCTCCGCGTTTTCTCGGCATACAGTTTCAGCCAGGCAAAAGTATAGATGAAAAACGGGAGCGAGGGCACGTCTCGGCTTGCACGTCAATCAAGCGACCTGTGATAGTGGTCGGCTTCCAATGTGAGAAGCGGAGGCCAACGCTTTGTCAACCCCGCGACGAGGCCAAGGTTTGGGATCGACTCCGACGCAGATTGACGTCCATTGGTGCCAGTTCGAACCTCGGTCCCATGCCACACGACAGGGTTAATTCTGCGCGGTCCAGACTGACCGATCCGTAGCCCGAACCAGCGACGTCGCCGGATCTGGAGACACTTACAGTACCTGTCAGCATGACAGCGAGGCAGCACTCTCAGCGTCAGGCGCATCATTTTCCACCTCCGATTGAGAGTCGGGCCTTCGATTTGCGGCCTTTGGCCCATGCACTTGCTGCCCCTGCGGGTGACGCTTGGGCCAAGGCGGACGTCTCCGACTTAGACTCAACTCGCCAAAACAGATGGGTGACGGCACGTGTTGTTTGCAGCAGACTGCTTAACAAGTGCTCGGTTAACAATGCCACGCTAGAGCGCTCGCACCGCGATTAGGGGCACTCAGATGATCACGCCGGTTCGACGGAACTGGAGTCCAAAAGAACTATTCAATTCTCTTACGCCAGCGATGTTCAACGCTGAGCCGTCGGCTATACGTGCGCGTTGGAATAAATTGTGGCCTGACCTGTACACGGAATATGACGCCCGGCACTTGAAACAAGAGTTAGCCGACCGAAACCTCATCGTTAGCGATGAAGCTGCGGCATTCTTCAACGCGTGGGCGATCGACGAGGAGCGCCACACCGATGGCTTCATCCGCATCATTGAACTCGTCGCTAATGGATCCGAAAGGGATCTTCGGGAGAGATTGGACGCTCGGCCTCACGATTTTGGTCCAATCGTTGAACACATGAAGGACGAATTCTCCCTGATGGTTATGATTGCATTTGATGAGATGTGCACTTGCCGTGCCTATGCAGCAGAGAAGCCCTTCTATGACGCCCTTGGTAACAACACGTTTCATCACTGGCTGAGGGAAGTGATTGCCGACGAGGCGGTTCACTCGATGAACGCCGTAAACGTTATCCGTGCGCGCTATCGCGATCGCATTGGCCAAGTGGACTCAATTCTCGATAATCTAATCCGCGCGACCGAAAGTCTACGCTATTCCGGCACCTTCGTCCTCGACTACTTCGGCGCGGTGTACTCTAAGGAGCTGCTCGCCGGTTCTCGCCTCGTGACTATGAGAAATATCGCCAGGCCATTCACGGTGGAGAGCAGAATGTTGACCGCGAGCCTGTCGAAACTTCAGTCGGCGCCACATCGACGCCCTTCCCCGTAAATATCCATTGTGCCAATTGGCTCCAGCTTTTCGTTTGCGTTCGAGCGTGCCGAATTTCGACAACCGCGTCGGGAAGCCGCAATTCGACGCCCGATCTTCTGCAAGTCCGCCTTAGCTAGATAGATGCGGTTATCGACGCGCGCGATGTTGTCGGACACGCGTCCGCCGGACCGGTCGCTCCGGCTTCCCTGCCGTCCTCGTCAGCGACACGATAATCCTGCTTCGACACGGATGCAGGATTGCGATTTGCGTCCTCGCGGATTTAAGCACTCGCACATCCCGCCCCCCTCCTACGCAGGGGTGTCCGGGGAAATTCAGGCATAGCGGAGCTCCATCTGGTCAGGTGAGATGGTTGATTTCCGACGGCTGGGGTTGATGGGCGGAGGTTTGTCGATGGCAGCGAGGGATCGACGCGTGAGCAGGAGCTGGCCGACGAGTTCGGCGAACCTGAGCGGGAGCATTTTGATGCAGTTGGTGTGAGCGGCGATGCGCAGCAGCAGGTAGGCAATCATCGCAGCGAGCACCTGAAGGCGGATCGCGTTGTCGTTGGCGCCGAGGAACTTGCGAATATCGAGATGCTGCTTGATCCAGCGGAACAGCAGCTCGATTTGCCATCGGCTCTTGTAGAGGGCGGCGATCTCGACGGCGCTACGGGCAAGGTCGTTGGTCAGGAGTGTGATCTTGCCGCCTTTCTCGCGTCTGATCTTGATGCGGCGGAGCGGGATTGGAAGGCGCGAATCGCCCTTGCTGGTGAGCTTCACCTCGTCATCGGCAAGGATTTCGAAGCCATCCCCGTTACGCTTGCGGATGGCGCGATGCCTGAGCGAGCGAAGACGGATGCTCGTCTTCGCCCGGGTAACGAAGAAAGCCTTGCTATCATTGATCTTCTGCCACCAGTCGAAACGGCAATAGCCCTTGTCAAACACATAGGTGGTGGCGGGCTGGATTGGGGTCTGTCGGCCGATCTCGATGTCATTGACGTTCGCGGCCGTCATCTCGACGCAGGTCGGGACATCGCTCCTTGGGTCGTAGACGACATGCAGCTTCATGCCGCGGATGCGGCCGTTCCACGTCGCCCAACTGCAGACCTTGCCGAGCGGGATCGGACTGGCGTCGATCAGACGCACCATCTCCATGCCTTCACTCCGCAGCTGGCGACGCGCCATCGCCGACAGCGCCGCAAAGGTTTGCGCGAAAATGCCGATCGGACGGCGGGCATTGGCATCGGACAACGTCGAGCGCGACAGCTTGCCGGTTCCCAAGTGATAGTGATGCTGCGAATTGGCGTTGAAGCCAGTCACCACCCCGCGCAGACTGCTGTTGCCGCTAAGCTGGGCATAGATCAGCGCCACCAGATGATCCCAGCTCCTGAACGACTTGTCGTAGGCATCCCCGTCCAGACGATCCACAACCGTCTGAAACTGCCGTCGATTGATCGGTTCAAGCAGCCTTCCAAAAATGCTACCGCGATATCGCATGCTCGGCCCTCTGTGTCTCGACAACCAGAAAAGACCGATTTGCCTCGGTCCTGCCGAGCATGCACCGCGACACAGTGAATCATTCCCCGGACACCCCTGCCTCCTACGAGGGTGAGAGCGAGTTCGTTCAACCCATTTTTAGAACTGATGAGGCGCATTCCAGCGAAAACGTCATCACGCTTCTGGAGACACTAGATCGGCCAACCCAGGTCAAACGAGCTAGATTCGCGACTTTTCTCCAGGCAATTGCCGCACCACCTCGATCCTGTTTACATCGAGGCTACAAGCTGACGCAGCGCAAGATTCACGTCATTTCCACGCCGCTCCAACGATCGGTAGATAGAACGCTATCGTTATCGCAACGACCACCAGCCTCACGGTTGATCCTTTGGTGGCCGACCCTTCGGCTACTCACAAACCTCACGTAGATCACGAGCAGGAGCGATTACTTTCTGCTCTCGGCCTGCGTCACCGTCTCAATCGCACGACGCAACTCGTTCGATGTTGAAAACGTTCGTCCACCTGAGGAGCGCTCTCATCGAAAATTCAATTACCCTTCTTTCTGCCATGTTCTCACCCAAAGCAGAGACGCGCCGATTGCGCACGTCGCGCACGGCAAGAGCGAGTGTCTCAGGAGAATTCGATGGTGAAGCCAGTTGTGATTGTAGTGGGCGCAGACAAGGGAGGTGTCGGCAAGACGACCGTATCACGAACGCTGCTGGACTACTTCAGCGTCAACAACGTGCAAACACGCGCCTTCGATACGGAGTCTCCGCGGGGGACGTTGAAGCGCTTTTATCCCGCGATCACCGAGATCGTCGACATGACGACGACCGCGGACCAGATGAAGATTTTCGATACCCTGAACTCCGGGCTATCCGTCACCGTCATTGACGCTCGCGCCGGATTACTGTCCTCAGCACTGGCCTCCTTGCGCGACATCGGATTTCTGGATTCGGCGCGGTCCGGCCAGATTACCTTTGCCGTATTCCACATCCTAGGATCGTCCATCGCTTCGCTCGACGAGATCGCGGAGACCGCTACCTTCATGAGCGGCGCAAAGTACTATCTGGTCAAGAACTTCATCAATGACACTCAGTTCTTCCAGTGGGACCAGTCGACCTATAATTCCTATTTTCACCGCATCAAACAGGCGACCGAGTTGACCATCCCGAAACTTAACGAGATGGCCTATGAGCAGGTCGAAGTCGCATCCGTCCCGTTCGTCGATTTCGTGGCAAACAAGGGCCGCAACGATGAGCCCGCGAACAACTCCTTCGTGCTACGCGGTTATGTCCGGCACTGGCTGGCAAATGTCTGGAGCGAATTTGATCGCATCAACTTGACGGAATTGGCCGGCGCCAAGTCCGCTACGCGGAGTGGCGAGAAGTAGTCGCATATTCTTGCGGGCCAAGAGCAGGCCCATATACGAAACGAGATTGATCTGCTGGCTATGTTAGCGACCCCTATCTACATCATCTGCTCTCCTAGCCCGCAGGTTGGAAAAACCCTCATCGCTCGCGTCCTGAGCGAGTTCTTGCTGCTCAAAGACGGCACCGCCCTGTCGTTCGATGTCAATCTAAAAGAGCCATCACTGCTCGATTACCTGCCGAAGATCACCGAGACCGCGGATGTGACGGACACTTACGGCAAGATGCAGTTGATGGACCCGCTTATCGTCCACGATCGGGTACCCAAGGTGATCGATCTCGGCTTCCATGCCTTCGACGAATTCTTCAAGATGTGCGAGGAGATCGGCTTCATGAAGGAGACGGCGCGCCGCTGTGTCGCTCCTATCATTCTCTTCATCGCCGGCGCTGACCGCATTTCCTTTCGCGGTTATGACATACTGCGGCGGCAGATTCCGTCAGCATCGCTGGTCACCGTCCACAATGAATTTGCGCTGCGCGGCGGATTACCTGAAGTCATGGATGGCGAGCGGGTGCTCCAGATTTCGGCGCTGCCGCTGTTTCTCAAGAGATATATAGACCGACTTAGCTTTTCCTTCACCGGATATCTGCGGGACGAAAAAGACTGGTCCACCGAGCTGCATCAGTGGATACGACGGAACTACACGATGTTCCGCGACCTAGAATCGAGCTTGATGCTGCGAAGATCCTATCGATCCCGGGGGACGAACATCGAGAGCCTGCGTTGCACAAAGGCAACTTGAGGCTGGGACTACTCGCCATCTATTCGTCCAGCTTATGAGCAGTCGTTTGACCGGCCGCCAACGGCTTCGGCGGTCATGAAATGCACGTGCGAATCCCCGCCAGGATTGGGTGCAATCAAGCGTCCTTTTCCTTGAGCTCATCCGCCCCCAATCGCGCGACCGGCAACTACCTCTTGGGCTTTGCGGGCGGCCGAGACGCATCGATGATCTTTCCAGCGGAGGGGCTCATAGCTCGAAGCCGAGCTTCCCGAGCACCTGGTCCATGACCGCGCCTTTGATCTCGCGGGCGATCTCGTTGCGTATCTGGGCGCCGAGCACCCGCTCGGCATCGGCGTCTCCTGTCAGACCATCCTCGGCCAGCCGCCGATCCAAGCGGGCTTGAAACGGTTCGCCCATCGCGTCGACAAGCCGTTCCTGCATCTCAGCATGGTCTTCGGGCGCGATGCGCCTTAGCACACTTTCCCATGGCTGCCATCGGGTCGCGAGGAACTGCGGAAATTCCGTCGCCTCCTGGTTCCGCACTGCCGTCTCGGCCCTGGCTACATCATCCCCAGTAACGTGAGAGACGCTCATGAAGCGCATATCGGGAGCGATGTGCCGCAGCTCCAGCGCATCATGCAGCCGGGTCTGGTAGGCAAGGTAGACCTCGATCTCATCGATGTCCGCATCCGGATCGGCACGACGAAGCGAGTTGACGGTCTCGCGCGCGATTCGGTCCAAGGCCTCCAAGCGAAACATGACGCGGCCGTGCTGAAGCAGTTCGCCAAGGCGTCCGTCATAGACGCCGTCTTCAACATCCGCGTTCAGGCGTGCGCTCTGCATGCCGTTCCAGGTCAAAGTGATGCGATCTTCACAGCTCGCGCTCGCTCCGGAGGCCAGTTCGAAATACTGCTCGCGCAAATTCGGCCTGATGGCTGCCTGCCGCAGATCTTCGGCGACCGCGTGCCGGAACGCGTCGCGACCATAGTTCACGGTGCCGCGGAGCCTGTCGAGAAAGCGTGCATAATCTAGGGCACCTGGCTCTTCGGCGAAGGCCTGCCAAGCGGTTATTGCTGCCGGCTCGCCCTCGAGCCAGTGCGCGACAACCTCCTGCAGCGACCGCGGCTCAACTTGGACCGCGCCTGCGGTGTTCGAGAAGAAAACCTGCGGGCCGACATAGTCTCCGGCATGCATGGCAGTCGCCAGGCCGGCCTGCACCGCGTCGGGCAGAGGATTGTTCTCCAGATCAACACTCGCGTCACGGCTTAGCTGTGTCAGCACGGTCTCGGGCACGCTGGTTAGCTGGTTGTTGCTGGCGGCAAACCATAGCAGCTCGGCCGGAAACGTCTGGGGAATACTGGTCAGCCGATTATGGCTGGCACTAAGCCATTCAAGCCCGGCCGGAAGAGGCTCGGGCAGATCGGTCAGCTGGTTATAGTCGACATTCAGGCGCTCGAGCCCGGCTGGAAGCTCGGGCAGACGAGTCAGCTGATTGCCCGCGACGTCCAACTCCTGAAGCGTCGCTGGAAGGCGATCGGGCAGACTAGATAACTGATTGTTGTCGACATTCAGACGCCGCAATCCAGGCGGCAGCTCTGCGGGCAGGCTGAATAGCCCGTTGCTAATGGCATAGAGCCGCCGCAGACCGCGCGGAAGCTCGGGCAGCCCGGTCAGCCGATTATTGTTCGCAGAGAGCCGCTGCAGACTGGCCGGAAGAGTTTCGGGAAGGCTGTTCAGCTGATTGTTGTCGACATTCAGGCAGCGCAAGCCGGCCGGGATCGGAGCCGTCAAAGTGGCCAGGGAGAGGGACGACAGATCTAGTGGCTCATTGAGATTGCCCGTGTCCCTCCAGGCCCTCATTCGACTTACCGCCTGCTGCCGATCCTCATGCTGCCCCTGCCCGTCTTCGGCAGCCCAATCCGTCAAGACTAGGTCCGGCAAGTCGGCAGACGCCTGCGCATCCGTCAAGACTTCGTGCCATTGCGATGAGGCCGGAGACCCTGGTTCGGAGCTTTCCCAATCGGAAGCTTCGGAAGGAGCGCCCGTGCCGAGCTGTTCTGCATTCATAAATGTCGTCTCTTGGGTAGCTAAAGGAAGCGAATGCACCGGGGGCGGCGTATCATGAATCCGGTAGAGTCCCGCTATGGATGCGCTTCATCGGCTGACGAGAGCACGGGATCACGAAGCAGTCGCCACGCAGGGATTGGTACGATTACTCTGCGCCGGATGGCGACCGAGGACCAATCTCAACGGGCCTCACTCGCTCCCGGATCGGGTCGATACTGGAATCCACCTCTCCTCTCCTGCAATGCTTGAGCACATCGAGCCGGCCTTGCCAACGAGTAGGGACTTTCAGCCTACGAGATAGAGCTGTCGACAAGCTGACGGCCTCGACGATGATCAATGCGCCGCCCCACATTCCTTCGATGTCTCTCGACGCTTAGTCGCAGGGCTCCGCAAAACGCCCGACGGGATCAAAACGGCTTCCTGCTCGCCGAATTGGTGTCCGAGCGGCGGCCCGCCGGGAGCGTGATGTTGGCAGGACGGCGAGGTTGCCGTTCCTATGCGGTCGAAGCGGCTACCCCTTCCTGAGAGAAGTTGTGTTGATCGACGAGCCGAACGCTAGCAGAGTTTTGCGCGTAACGCGCTCGCTACTCACCAAGGGACAAGGCGTGTACCCAATCAGCCCGACCTGAACGATGAACCTACAGCTATTAATGATCGGGGCCATGATCCTCAAGCTCGACTGGCGCTTTCGCGGATTGCGGCAGGCAAGCGGTAATTCCGCTCGCGGATCCCTTCCGTATCGAACAGACACCGCGTATCGCTGCCGGGACCGAATTTCCCTACGTCGCGCTCAGTGGAGCCGGCCCTCGCCGCGACCAACGAACTCGAGCACTGACTGCGCTTGGTTGATCTCGCGCGACACGCGCTTCAATACCCGTATTGCGACCTCTTCCGTCGCGATCAATCCCGCTCTTTCGCACGCCAGCCCGAAATGATGCATCACTTGTTCGTCGGATGGCGCGATACGATTCTGAAATAGGCTGATCGTCAATGATGAGAGCATATGCTCGACGACGTCGTTTTCAGCCTGGCTCACGAATCTACGTCCTTCTGATTAGTCGCTCGATTCTGTACAATATGGGCATCGCCGATAGGGTCATGACACCTCTCATTGTGCCGGGTTGTCGCCTCTTGACATCGCCGCATGATGCGTATCGAACACCGCTAGCTGGCGCTTTCTTTCCTCGATCGCCTCATCTGCTGGCATCACCTCTCTTCCTCACGAGGCTGCGCGGCCTCAGACTACGCAAGTCTCAGCTCCCTGATGATCTCAGTTATCCTCCCTTGGCCGGCGGCGTGTTGCGGCCACTTGCTAAAGCCACTCAGCAAATTCTCCGATTCGAGCCTGGTAAAGTCAAAGAGCCTGACACCGCGCCCAAGGACCTCATTGACGATCGTGATCGTGGCTTGGCGAGCGGCACTTTCTTGTGGCGATCTGTTGAAGCCGATCAGCAGGCCCCTGAGATCTTGGGTAGTGAAATCCGAGAGCCCCGTCCTCGGATCGGCGCGGCGAAGGACCTCGCCTGCGAGCACCACGTTCACTTGACCGCATGGTAGCTCGTCCGGCCAGTTACTGAAGCCGCTCACTAGGTTTGCAAGTCCCTGCTGTGAGAACTCGCAGAGCTGATCAGCGCGGCGCAGGACCTCGCGAGCGAGTGCGACCGCAGCTCGGCGAGACGCGGCCTCTTCCGGCCACTTACTAAAACCGTTCACCAGGTTTGCCAGCCCCTGCTGAGTCAGATCGGGGAGCTGGGCAGCACGGCAAAATACCCCACCGGCGATCGCGACCGTAGCCTTACGGCAAGTCGCATCTTCGGGCCATTTGCAGAACCCGTTCACCAGGTTCGCCAATCCTTGCTGGGTAAAATGGGGAAGCTGGGCGGCACGGCGCAGGAGCTCGCTTGCGATCGCGACTGTTGCCTGACGAGATGCATTCCCCTCTGGCCATTTGCTGAAGCCATTCACCAAATTCGCCAGATCCTGCTCGCTAAACTCGTGGAACTGCGTCGCACGTCCAAGCACTTCGGTTGCAACCGCGACCGTGACTTGACCGCAGGGCAGCTCTTCAGGCCACTTGCTAAAACCGTTTACAAGGATGGCCAACCCCTGCTGAGGGAAATCGGCGAGCCGGCGGGGGCGCCGCAGGATTTCTAGTGCAAGCGTGGCCGCGGCTTGGCGCAAGGCCGCCTCTTCTGGCCACTTGCTAAATCCGTTTACCAGGCTCACCAATCCTTGCTGTCTAAACTCAGAGAGCTGATGGGGGCCGTCCGCTCGGCGGATGACCTCACCCGCGATTGCAACCGCGGCCTGTCGAAAGTCACTCCCTTCCGGCCACTTGCTGAAGCCGTTTATCAGCCCTGCCAGGCTGAGATTGTTCAATTCTTGAAGCGATTTGCTTTCCTCGCGACAAAACTTGGCTATTCGGACCGCCCCATGGCGACATTCCGCTCTCCTGGCGTGCCTGCCGAACGATGCCGCAAATATGGAAAGCGCCCTGATACCGATCTTTCTCATCAGAGCATGGTCCAGCTGCGACACGCGAGAAGCTATTCTCTCGCAAGTATCCCGCCCCGCCTGACCTCCAGCCCTTCGGCTCACCGCATTGCATGTCGTGGCATAGCCCCACGATTTCTCTGCACGGATGCTTTCCTCGAAACTCGGTAGAAATCTGGATTGAAACTCAACGGCTGCTTGTTGCAGAAACACCGGCAGGTCCGCCTTGCACAGTTGCTTGTCGCGCCTGACCACTGCAGTCGAGAATTCAACAATGCCGCCAGCACGATCGATTTCGTTTAGCGCCGTCGTGAGACTAGTTTGAACGGACATAGGACCTTCCGAGCGTTCATCGCAGCACCCTTCGGCTATATGCGACCGGTCATCGCCTCTGGCTAGATATTAATCGTCTACGCTCTTGGAGCATCTGCCTGACGCCGGGCTGTTCACTCGGCGCGCTTTCGCTGCGCGACTAAAAACGCGATTGCAGTTGTCGCTAACCACATTTTGCTGCCCGCACCATTCCATCGTTCCAGCCAATCCGCTTGCCAGCACTTGACAATGCCCCGCCCAGCGTTCCCGTGGCGATGGTGCAACTCCCCTTCCTGGCCATCGCCTGAACAAGGTTGGCAATCAGCAAGCCATTCCCCTCGGTCTCGATTTGCCAATGAGCCGTCGACGCCTGCCCCATCCTGAGCTTTGTCTTGACGCATCGGCAAGTCTACAACCTGCCGCAACGTGAGATTCAAGCTGTAAATCGGCCTCCCGAGGCAGAGGCGGATTGTATAAAGCGGATATCGATTGCAATACTTGCCGGTGGAGTGCTTATTTAGCTCGACACCGCGTCCAGCTGACGTTTGCCGTCGATAGCTGAGATCCCACCCTTGGCTCATGCGCTTTGTTTGATCGATTTGCGAGCGCCGACGGTCGCGGTCAGGCTCACCCGCCTGCCCGTAGGCGAAAGCATCTCCGCCACGTCATTTCTCATGCTGTAAATGAGAGCGCCCTCACTCATAAATTTATCCATTCGGAAAAACGATTGCCCGTACCGGTGGCGGCGCGGGACTGCCCAACCATTAGAGAGGAGGCGAGCGCAATGAAGGCGCCACCCTTGATACCGCTTGCGCCGCCAGAGGACGATATCGCTATATTGCGGGTCACGAGTTGCCGGCCTAAAGTTAAGCCGCGCCGAGTCTGGGCAATCAACAAAGCCGCCGGACGCTTGTAAGTTTTGGTGCCATAGACCATGGCGACATTCACCATGCTTTACCAGCTCGTGCTTAAACAGCCTAATGCCGGACGTGACTTAACATCTCTCCATCTTTCGTATCTGATGGGCACGAAACTGTAGAGCGCAGGAATTATGCAAGATACGCTATCAGGGCGCGGAGAACACTCGCGGATCTGCCGCGATTTCACGTCAGACGTGCGGTGTAAGGTGATATGGATTAAGAGGGGCCTTGCACAAATCGAACCGCTCGCCACATCTGCGCAGAAACGGGGGAGCAGTCACAAGTCCTCAGACGGAATTGTTCGGCATGAATGCGGAGCCACCGCTACTCATGAAGATCCGCGTGCTTAAGCTCGAATGCCAAAGTGAACTACATCTGCAATGACTTCGATCGATGATAGATTAAGTGAGATCAGGTGGCTGCGGAACGAGATTTGGCGCTGCCGGCGGTTACTTAAGACGGACCTATCTGGCGCGGAACGCGAGGGTGTTGAGAAGCGCCTGCTTGAACAGCTGTCTGCCTTTGAGCGGCTCTCGTCGACGACGTTTCCTTTGGTTTTGAACCCTAATGTTAATTCGACCAAGAGCATCACGACCGGGCCAAACGGCTCCACCGAAGCGCCCATCGAAAACGCCGCAATGGCATCAAGCAGTTCCTTCGCGAATTCAATTGGGGGTTAACCTCAGCGCTCTCCTCGGCTCGATTCGACCCCCTCGAGCCCAACCTAATCCCAATGTGAAAATATCTGGAAGACCGCGATCGAATGCCCGCCCCAACGCGAGCATTCCGCGATTTTTTGCCAGTCATACTCGATCTGGTCACCTGCGGAAAATGCTAGGCTGAAGACAACGACGCCATAGATTGAGGGACAATACGGACTCCTGAACGATGTGCGGCCTAACGACCTCCGACGTTGAAGCAGATTCGTCCGTCGGATCATTTGCAGCCAGCCGATTGCAACTTCACGGTTGCCTTATCCGCCGAACAGGCTGCAGCGCAGATAGCGCGCAACTGCTGCAGTAGCGCATCGAACCTCAAAGCGAACCCTGACCTCGTAACACGCGTGGCGGCCCTGTCGATCGCCGAACGAGGCCAATCGGCTCACGACGTTCAGTGCCGCTGGCGGACGCGTCCGGCTCGACAGGGTGACGATTCCAGTCCGATAGACTTTCGAAACAGTAGTCAGATCAAAGTCCGGTGCTAATCAGCCTGGAACACGTCACCGTGCGTCAAGTTCTGTAACTTCTGCTCGGACGGATCACTCTCGATGGAGGACGATCGGAACTCTATTGAGGCGTCGTTTTCGCCCGCCGTTTCTGTCCGCCGCGGTTGGCATCGCGCGGCGACATTCGACGCCCAAGCTTTTGAAATTGTCCCTAAGACAAAACATGGCTGCGTCTACATCCCTACGTCCTGTGAATCGCTCACAGAAGCGCATTACGTCTGGTCTGCACGACGTAAGGACTTCTTCGGCCCGCTGATCTCGCGCACGAGCGTATCCTGCACACCACATGGCCGCGATCGCGATCGCAGCAAGGGCGGTTGCCGAGCGGTGCGCATTGTAAGTCCACCCCATTCGTCGTCTTTGATTCACCAAACCCCTCTTAAGCCGCATATCCTTCACTATGGTTCTTTGCCCAACGAGCGTCATCTGTTTATCGGGAGCTAGGCAACAGCTCGGCAGCGGCCGTCGCGGGGCCGCCGTAATCATTGTGGTCCCCTGAATCATCGTCTCGCCACGCGCAACACGTTCACTGCTAAGACTGAGACACGACAGAGACCCGCTGCGCTTTGCAGCGCGCGCAATGCGTTCCAGCCTCTGTGACATTCGCGATGCTAGTTCCCAATGTGGCGTTTCCTGATGCGAAGCTCTGCTTCGCAATGCCTACAACCTGACGCTACGATCGATTCAAGCATTTTTAGCGTCCAGCAAGTGTGAATACGCTCTGAGACGGGCACATCCGCATTGTGGACGAACTCGCGCCAGCTGCACGCTTCACCGGCTGCCCCCGTGTGAGAAACGTCGCCGGTGTTGGTCGATGACCGCTCGGCCTAGTGTTGGGTTGAAGGCGCGCCGGGACAATCGGCGATAAGTTATCGCCAACGCTGCTCGCTTGTTCGTCGTCCGATCCAACGATCTTAGAGCCTGCAGACAAGAGTTTGGCACGATAGTTTTCCGAGAAGCACAAGACTTTGGACCGGTGGGTCAGAATGGCTTGTTCTGGATTGTGACGGTCGCGGCTCTGACCGACGGCGGATCCTGTAGGCTCAAGCTGCCCCCTGCCTATTGCTAGTGTGCAATTGTTCAACGCCAGCTCAGCGGCTTCGACCTTGCGCTCCGCTGGCACGGCAGTTGCTACTCAGCGCGTGAGCTGGGTTTGGGTGCAGCCTAGCCGCAACGCGGAAGATATCATTCGTCGTTGATTGCTGCGGATCTTTCTGCGGACGGACTGAAGCGCCCGCACCGCCCTATGTTCGCGATCGCCTGATCTACGACGAAAGAGGCTTAATATGAGGAAACCAGCGGCAGGCGAGCTTTATATGGTGGGCAAGCTATTTGTCGTGGCCATTGCCATTCTGGTTTCGTCGGCAGCAGGTGCCAATGATGATCTAATGAGCGCCGCCAGGCGACTTTTCATGCCGATCCCCTCAATGGTTCCAGCGGTGAAGGACAATCCGATCACCCACGAAAAGGTCGCCCTTGGCAAATCCCTGTTCTTCGATCCGAGGCTTTCGGCGAGCGAGGTCATTAGCTGCAACACGTGTCATAACGTTGGGATGGGCGGGGTAGATGCCGGTCCGACTTCGATCGGTCATCGCTGGCAGCAGGGTTCACGTCGCGCGCCAACTGTCTACAACGCGGTCTTCAACGTGGCGCAGTTCTGGGACGGGCGCGCGGCAGATCTCAAGGCGCAGGCCGCGGGCCCTATCCAGGCCGGCGTCGAAATGAATGCGACGCCCGATCGCGTGCTCAGCACGTTGAATTCCATGACGGAATATGTCGTTATGTTCAGTAAGGCATTCCCCAACGATGCGGCGCCCGTTACCTTTGAAAATTCTGCCAAGGCCATCGAGGCTTTCGAGGCGACCTTGATCACACCCACCGCCCCCTTCGATCAGTACCTTGAGGGCGATGCATATGCTCTCAATGATCAGCAGAAAGCCGGGCTAAAGCTATTCATCGAAAAGGGATGCTCCTCTTGCCACAACGGAATCAACGTCGGTGGACAGGATTACTTCCCGTTCGGCGTGATTAAAAGGCCCGACGCAAACTTGCTTCCGAGAGACGATAAGGGACGTTTTGCCATCACTAAGAATCCTAGCGATGAGTATGTTTTCCGCTCCGCGCCATTGCGCAACGTCGCATTGCGGTCTCCCTACTTCCATTCCGGTCAGGTTTGGAGTCTCAAACAAGCGGTTGGCGTAATGAGCGAGGTTCAACTCGGCATAAAGCTGAGTGACAAAGAAACCGACGAAATTGTCGCCTTTCTAAATTCGCTTACCGGGCAGTTGCCGAAGATCGATTATCCGATACTACCCACACGCACCAACGTCACGCCAAGGCCCTCTTTAGACAAATAGGCCGTCACGATCGCGACACTCCATGTGATTAGCGAGCATACAGCGCAGTGACTCAGGCCGCGACGAAGTCAGGATCGGGTGGTCGAGCTAAAGCTATCAGCCAAACCTCTAGGTCGCTACCCTTTCGCAGCTGACGCTAGCACTCTTTGGGCGCGGGTCGACTTCATCTCGATCCTAGGTGGCTCAGCCCCGGAAAGAACAGCTGGCACTGCAACAAAAGCCGCACTGAGACGCGCCAAGTGACGCTGCTACGAGGGATCCGCGCCTTCCGTAGCTCGCGAGCACCGCATATCATCGCACGCCGGCAATATTTCCACCCTGACTTCAACGATCAAGACGCCCCTACCCTAGCGCGAGGAGCAAGCGCGACGTCGCAGCAATTTGCAATACCGTCCGATTATGCGAAAGGCAACCGCTCTCTCTGACAGGAGAAAAAGTGATGGGGCAGCCGAACGTTTTTGGAAACCGTCACTCTGTACGATCTCACTCCAGTTGAGCAGCTCGAACTTGCGAGAGCAGTTTTGCCTCCCTTGCGCAATGTTACGACGGCACGGCAACTTCGATCTCGTATGCGGGACGCGCAACGCTGACGGGCGGACGCAGGCGCATTCGAATGCGCACAAGCTCCCGGAGGTTGCAAGCTGACATTGCCGCCTCAGCCGCGATGAGCTTCTTAAGAAGCCATTCAGTTGTGAATGCCCTTTGCCTGAAATGCTACAGAGCCCAAGTTTCGGGAGAGCTGTCGTGCGAAGTGTCATGGCGACAGCGACCAAAATGATCAGGGGTCCTTACGCCATCACCACGTCATTTGGCCTTCGGCAACTCGCTCATTGGGGCATTCCAGTTCGGCGTTCTCTGACCGAGTATGCTGCAAACAAAGAAGTCCAGCAGCTTGAGCTCGGCATAATTGCCCGGTGTTCCGTGATTGCCGCCCGGCACATAAAGCATATCGAAGAATTTTCCCGCCTTGATCAGCCGATCTACAAGCTGCAACGTGGAGGACGGATCGACATTCCGGTCCATTTCGCCGACGACAAGCATCAGCTTACCCTGCAACCGATGTGCGTTGTCGATCGCCGAAGACTGCGAATATTCGACGCCGACCGGCCAACCCATGTACTGTTCGTTCCACCAGATTTTGCCATGCGGTTGTCGTAGCAACCGCTGTTGGCCACAGCTACTTTGTAGAATTCAGGATAAAACAGCAGCGCGCTCACTGCATTCTGCCCGCCGGCGGACGTGCCAAAGATGCCGACATTGGAGATATCATACCAAGAATATCTTGCGCTGGCCGCCTTGTGCCACAGGATTCGGTCGGGAAAACCGCCGTCCTTCAGATTCTTCCAAGCAACGTCATGAAACGCGCGCGAGCGGTTATTCGTACCCATGCCATCGATCTGAACAACGATAAATCCCAGCTGGGTGAGCGGTTCGACCCGCGTCGAGAAAGATTTCGGAACGGAAGATCCGTGTGGGCCGGCATAGACATCCTCGACGACCGGATATCTCCTGTTTGGATCGAAGTTGACCGGCAGGTGAATGACGCCCCATATATCGGTCTTGCCGTCGCGCCCCTTGGCAGTGAAGCTCAGTGGCGGCTGCCAACCGACGCCGATCAGGTCTCTTATGTCGGCCCTCTCGACATTCGTAAGTTCGGCATTATCGCTGGTCCGGTACAACACCATGCGCGGCGGCAAGTCAAGGCGTGACCACAGGTCGGCATAGTAGCGGCCGCTCGGTGAGAACTCAATGTGATGATTGGCCTGCTCAGGCGTCAGCGCAGTCAGTCCCCTCCCATCGAAGTCGATGCGATAGGCGTGGATGAAATAGGGATCCTCCCCAGAGTTCATCCCGCTGGCGCCAAACCAGATCTGGCGTCTGATCGGATCGACATAATAGACCGCGCGGACCACCCAATCTCCTCTGGTGATCTGATTTTTTAGCTCACCGGTCCGGCCACTGAACAAATACAGGTGCTCATGCCCGTCGCGCTCGGACGCCCAGATGATCTCCTTCCCATCCTCAACGTCGTACCGGAAGGTCTTTCCAGTACGCGGCTGCAGACGCCCGTACTCGATAAAGGTCTCGCTGACCTCGTCAATCAAGGAGCGCACCTGCCCGGTGGCGGCGTCCACCTCGACAAGTCGATAGAGCTGATGCCCACGTTGATTGTATTCGAAGGTAAAGCCACGTCCGTCCTTCCACCACTTGATCGGCGACAGTTCATACGGATTTGGGAAAGCGGTGCTGTCGATTGCAATCACGCGCCGGCTGACGACATCAATGAGCACCGGCTGGGACAACGCCAGGGCATCACCCGGCTTTGCGTATGTCATCGACAAAGGCCTGGGTTGAATCTGGTCAGTTGGAGAAGATTCGACGTAGTGAATCTTCCTTTGGTCGCCTGGACGGATCCGATAAGCAGCCAGGCGAATTGAGTCCGGAGACCATCTCAACGTCGACAAAGCATAGTAGTTTCCTTCTGATCCGTCCCAGGTCAATGGGATGTCCTGCAAGCCGTCCTTGCTGCGCAGAAAGATATTGTAGTTTCTAATATAGGCGTCCCATCTCCCGTCGAGAGATGTACTTGTCTTCGACGAATGATTCACAGCAGGTAGCGTGTCGTCAGCACTCAGCCCTGATGGACCTGCATGCTTGTGCAGACATAACTTGCAAGTTCGCAGCTCCAGCGGGTATTCTCGATTTCGAAACTGAGCCTTTGACCGCTATCGGCCAGCTCGAAACGGGCGAAGGGCAGATCGTCGGCTTTGTAGTTCTTATGGCTCTTCCTGTTCAGCGCCGCCGCGAGGCGAATCTGATCAAAAGCTGGTCGCTTTACACCTGTGGCAGCATTCACCAGCATGAACTGGCGTTTGCCCTGGGTTGTACGTCGGTAGACGAACGACTCGCCCTCTGGCAGCCAGAACGGCACTTCGGGTACATTGACGGTGAGTTGGCCGTAGCGGTCGCCGATCGTCAGCGCTCGCTCATAATCGGACTGAACCAGCGGCGGACGGGCGATTTCGTCGGCCAGGGCATGCGTGGCAGCAGATTCCGGCTGGACCAGCATCGCAAGCACTACAAGAACTCCAGGTCGCATTTCATCCCACGAAAATGACAAGCTCGTGCCAACCGCGGCAACCTGACCAATGTCCGATCGCTGCTCGGTCGCCGGTGATATGCAGGGGCCATGCCAGCTGATGCGGCGCGCGTGCCGGCTCTTTTCGATCTCAACGTCGTTTTCGCGCCAAGATCTGTGACTGTTCAACGCACAGCTGGTCGGAGGTCGAACACAAAGCACATATCGCACGTGGTCTGGTGGTTGATTTCAGGCCGCAGCATGCTGAAAGACTTGAACTCCGGCTCCAACAACTGCCAAGGCAGCATGAAGATGCCATCGAAAGTCAACCGATTGGCTCCTACCGCCATCACATGCAAGGACGCAGCGATCTCCTCTTCGTTTCGCCACGGCTGCCGTGGTTGTTGCAGCTGGTCAGATATGCGATCATCTTCGTCATCAGATCGCGCGCCTCGGCCTCGACGGCAATTGCAACCGGACGATAAGTGCCGCTGGTTAGACGTACATCATTTGGTCGACAGCTCTTTGACTTGCCGTGAGGCGCAATCGATGGGCTGCCAATGATCGAGCCTCTGTCGGTATCGTTGCAGACGCCCCTGCCGGTCGAATCCGTCTGCTCCGAGAACGCAACGTCGTACTCTCGACACCTTGATGCGGGGACTGACGCGCAATGGAGCGGTGGTGTTGCGGTGTGCTGCTCCTGATGAGAGAATGTTGCACGCACTGGCACCGTTGATCGGTTGCGGCCGAAACCACCTGTGTGCTGATGTGACCAGGAGATCGATCATGAGTTCGCGCGTGACGCCTCGCCCTCCGGTTGCTGGGACGATCGCGCGCGGCTACGAACTGGGCTGGATCTGAATGCTCATGACCTAGCGATAACTCGCATCCGTGAGATGTCCGTCCAGGCGATCACGAAAGCTTCTAGATAGCCAGTCAAGTCCCTCAGGTTGCCAATGAGCTCACCTTCTCTCCTCCGGCAGATCGGTGAGGTCTGACAAACTGGATCGCATCGCCTTGTGCATTATTGGCGAGTTTGACGGTCGCACGTTCGCCAACGCACCATCTTCAGCGCAAGTGACGATGGTACCGCGCCCAGCTTCATCTCATCGCCCTGCATGTGCGGTTGATGACGCGAGCGTCCAAAACCCTACCATAAGATACGACCATCTAAGACGCCGGGCGGAGAGCGATGCGAAGCCCCTTCACGCCGGCCGCGCACCATATTCCTGGGAACGGCACGCGGATTGCTGGGCAAGGATCAACGAGCTGCCGCGAAGAAAGCGGTCGCAGCGGACCCGGAGTCCAAAATGAGGCTTATCCGATTGATCTTGATCGATCTGACTTTGATGCTGCTCGCACCGGGGAACGCAGAAGCCACGATTAGGGCCGCCGGCGCAGCCTTCACATCTGCTACCAAAACTGTGGCGTCATCGGAGCGGATTTCGGCCCCAGATCCAATCTTGAGCTCTGGCGCGAGCCGACAGCCTTCCGGCCCAACGACACAAGCGGCGCCATTTCAGCTTGCAACGAACACCCTCGGTCCGGTCAAGCCGGCTGAGCATTCCACGATGCTGGAATTGGGCTCTCCCTGTGTGATCGGCAAGCGCGCAGGGCAGCTTCCGATTGCCACGATGATCGATGGCTCGGAGATGCTCAACAAGCCGCTTGTCCTAACACCATCGATCTGTATTGCCGCAACCATGCGTTATGGCCTCTTGGGGCGCAGACACCGCGTTGGAGCGGAACAGACTGGATTCTCGGAGGCATGGTGATCGCGGCGATTCTGCTCGTGATCTTGGTAGAAAGATACTTCACAGGCGCGGGCACGTGAGAGAAGCAAAACCTGGCTATATCGAATTCGCCTTCAACGGCTCTCTCGCAAACATCCCGCTGGTGGCCCAATTCAGCGCGCCAGCCAAAGGCATCACGGCTATTTTCGGGCCGCCTGGCTGCGGCAAGACCGCGCTCGCACGCTGCATCGCCGGCGTGCAGCGTCTGCCGGGTGGATTTTGCGCAATCGATGGTGAGATTTGGCAAGATCAGACGACGTTTCGGCCGCCTCATCTGCGTCCCGTCGCTTATGTATTCCAACGACCAATTCTTTTTTCGCATTTGTCCGTCAAGCGCACCCTTCTGTTCAACGCGTCAAAATCGAAACCGACACTGATCGACTTTGATGGCGTGGTCGAATTGCTCGCCCTTACCCCGCTCCTCGAGCGTTCGCCATCGCATCTTTCTGACGCCGAGCGACAGCGCCTTGCCCTGGGCAGCGCGCTGCTGGCACAACCTCGGTTACTTTTGCTTGACGACCCGCTCATTTTGCTCGACCGCTCCGCTAAGTGCGAGATCTTGCCGTTTCTCGAGCGCATGCGGGAAGAGCTCCCATTACCCATGATCTATGTCAGCCATGACATGACTGACATAGAGCGTTTTGCCGATCATCTCGTCATGATGAAAGACGGCGTTGTGACTGCGGCCGGGCCACTCAATGTCGTTCAGACCGCCCCGGCTCTTGCCGCGCGCGGCGATGCGGCAGTCTGCCTTGATACCGTGGTCGGCGGCTATGACGGGCGCTATGGGCTGATCATCCTCCGCCTCAAAGGTGCGCGCCTGTTGATCCCTGGAGCGCCGCTTAGGCCGGGCGCGCAGCTGCGGCTGCGCGTCGCAGCCGGCGATGTCAGCATCGCGTGCGAGCCGCCGCGCGCCAGCTCAATTCTCAATGTCTTTCCGGCACGCATCAAAGCCTCTCTGCCGTTCGACGATGCTGAGATCACCTTGGTCCTGGCTCTCGAAACTGGCCGTTCGGGCGTACCGCTTCTGGCCCGCATCCCGCGTCGCTCCTTTGATGCGCTACGGCTCAGCGATGGCATTGACGTATTCGCCGAGGTCGCGCGCGCCGTGCCGGTCGCAGTCCCCGAGCGGTTGCTCGCAGGGCCTTCCACATCAACAGGAGGCGTTCGACAGATAAGCGTCGATACGAGAAATGAACAGAAATCGGAGTACGACAGTGAGCGACAATCTTGATGAGATAGATCCGAAGCATATTGCGGCTGTCTTCGACCGGCCAGACGATGTAGATATGCTACGGGGCGATTTAGCCCAGGATCTCGCGCGGCGAGCCGTACGCGTCTGCGGCATCATCCGGCGATACTTGACGGGCGCACACGGTACCCGGCCTGGTCGCAGAGGACATTATGTCAGGGCGAGAAACCTCGATTTCCGAGCAAGTCGGCAGCGCAACATTGTCTATAAGCTGGATACAAATGGACTCGCGAAAGCCGCAGCTATCGCTTTCCGAGCGCTTCGCGAGCTGGTCGATCTCCTCGCGATGGGCACATTTTGCCGGCAGCAAGCAACTGGCGGCCGCCTGCGCGCCGAATTCGTCGACCCAATCGCCCGTGACGTACCACTTCTGACAGCCGTTCTAGTTAGATGTCTTGCCGCTTGGCGAACTTTCACGCGTGATGTTGGCACGTTGCTATTTTGCGATCGCCAAATCGTTCAGCGATGGTGGCGCGATATCTCCGCGCGCCTAGCGCGCAGCTGGGCTTTCATTCCCAGCTGCGACTATTTAGGTACTATGATACCGGAGCGCCTGATGACGACTGTACGACCACCAGATACGTCGCTCCGAAATCGCCCGTCGGACTCCGTCGCCGTCTCTGAAAACAGCCTTAGCTCCGGGCTCCGCTCCTCGTTATGAGACACCATGATGCTTTGCGAAGGTTCCGATTGTGGACGTTCAGCCGGCGAGAAGTCGCGGTTCAATCAACTTGGCGCTATTCAGTCGAGGCCGATATCAGCCCCTCAGCCGGTTTTGCAGTGCCTGCCGATCAATGACGAGATTGGTGAGACTGAGGTCTGACTGCCGTCTTCCCGCGAGCCGCCTGACCAGCGCCCGCGTACCGTCGACCACAAAGACACCGCAGTCATAGCCGTTCCTCTGCTGGCGTATTGAGGCGCCTTGCAGATCGGCTCCCACCCGCGCTGCGAGCATTGCTGCATGCCTGGCGTTGTATCCCTGAGCTGAGTCGTAGTGGACCGGCCCGTCGCGATCGCGGCGGTCCACCAGCAGCAACGACCAATGGGAGCCGCGGCGATCGAGGTCCGTGGCGCTGGCATCATTGACCGGCAAGAACAGGAAGTCGGCTGTATCGTTGCCATCCCGATCGTCGACAATGCGATGGAATGCGGCTAGCGCGTCGGCATCGGTCCCCTGGCCCACCCGAAAGGCCATGAGAGGATCGACGAACCAAGTCCTGGCGGCGAGGTTTGGATTGCTCGCCCACAACTCCTGCGCCAGGAGTTCGTAGTCCCGCTGGATATGCTCGTCGCCCAGCCATTCCCTCGCTCCGAGAACCCGTCCGCTGCGGTCGCTGGCAGAGGCACCCGCAGCCGAACCAGCGACCCGGGTCTTAGGAACCGAGGATGGGCCAGCATGATAGACCAGCTGAGCGTCGCGGCGTCCTCGCGGACCCAACGTGATGGAGTAGGTCTCCCCGTTGATGGAGACCGGCTGGGGAGCCATTCGCGAACTCGGCAACAGGCTTTTTTTGTCCAGTACATCGAGCAGGACATCCGGCACCGGCTGTGAGCCATGCTGCCAATCCTCGCCGACGCGATTTCCGATGTCCTCGAACTCTTGAGGCATACCCGATGGCCCGATGAAGAACGGAGGTCTCTGCACCGACCCTGACTGGGCATCGTCACGCATGTCCGGCGGTGTGGACGGCAGGTCAACCAAAGAACCAAGACCCCGATAGATGTCTGAGAACCGAGCTGGCTCGCCCATCGGCGTTGGAAAGTCCAAATAGGACGGCAGTTGCCGGGACCAAGTCGAGCTCGACCCGGCCTGCTCCTGCAAGCCGGCCGGGCCAAACGGGCCTAACACCGGCGGCCACTCACTTACGGACGGCGGCGTCGGCAAATTTCGTATCCAGGTCGAGGTGGAGGTTGAGTCCGAGCCTGCTCTTTGCTGAGGAAAGCGTACACCCCAGCGCCCTGTTTGCCTCGACGACTTGCACATACTGCCTGAGCTTCTTGAGCGTCACGCCAGATTTCCTGTTGGCTTCGGCGCAAGCCCGGTAGTCTGCATCCAGCGAGCGTTGCTGCTCATTATTGCCGTTGATTCGGCTTGCGATGCTCGCCTTGCCCTCTGTGCGGAGCCAATCACCGAACTTGCGTTGCGCCGAAGCAGTACTTTGAATGGTTCTTCTCCTATTCTGGGAACTCGAATCGAGCTTGCTCAGCTCTTCGTTGGCAAGGCCAGCGATGAGGCTGGCGTCGTCGTCGTAAGGACGAAATCCTTGTTGGGGCTCGAGACCTAGATATTCTCTAAAGGGATCGAGTGGGGCCGTCCGCTTTGTGGCTTTACTGAACGCCGCATAATCTGCGTTCAATGACGATTTTGCGCAGCATTGCCGTCGATTCGGTCCATGATGTGATAGCCGCATGTGCGTTGACACTCTACAACCTGACGCTACGTAGATTTCCAGCCTTCATTGTCACCACAGCGAGCCTGGTTTGGGTTCATTCCTGTTTCAGATGCGGCACATCCTCGCAGCTTGGTGATCGCCTGCCGTTTCGAGCGGCCTCAATGCGCGAGGCGAACTCAGCCAAGCCGCTGCGCGGCGCAACCAGGACAATCGGCTCTTGAGAACTGATGGCATGTCGTTTGCTTCAGCAGCATGGTCACCATGTCCGGAAAACAAACGTGTGAGGACCGTATGCTTGGAATTGGAAGTCAATTGCCGCCGTTCGAGATTACAGGCGTGAAGCCTGGCTTTCAGGCGCAGGAAGAAGATGGGCAGAGTGCATTCGAGACGTTGACCGAAGCCAGCTTCCCGGAAAAATGGAAGATCATCTTCTTCTATCCCAAGGACTTCACCTTCGTCTGCCCGACCGAAATCGCCGAGTTTGCCCGGCTTTCCAAGGAATTCGTCGACCGCGATGCAGTGGTACTGGGGGGCTCGACTGACAACGAGTTCTGCAAGCTTGCGTGGCGACGCTCACATGTCGACTTGCAAAATTTACCAATCTGGCAGTTTGCCGACACAAAGGGGACCCTGGTCGATGGCCTTGGTGTGCGTTCCCCCGAAGGGGTCGCGTATCGCTACACCTATATTGTTGACCCCGCCAACACGATCCAGCACGTCTATGCGACCAATCTCAACGTCGGGCGCAGCCCCAAGGACACACTGCGCGTGCTGGACGCCCTCCAAACTGACGAGCTCTGTCCCTGCAACCGCGAAATCGGCGGCGAAGTCCTGAAGGTCGCTTGAGGCAGCATGTTGTCGATCGAACAGTTGAACGAAAAGATCCCCGATTTCGCCAAGGACGTCAGGCTCAATCTGACGTCCTTGATGGCCGATGAGACACTCTCGCCGCAGCGGCAATACGGGCTGTTGCTGGCGAGCGCGATTGCCACCCGCAATGTAGATGTCATTGCCGCAATGGAATCCGCCGCGGTCGCCGTGATGACGCCCGTGGCGATCGCGGCAGCGAAATCTGCGGCCGCTGTGATGGCGATGAACAATGTGTACTACCGCTTCGTTCACCTCGCCTCAAATTCGGAATACAAGACGATGCCGCCACGGCTGCGCATGAACGTGATTGGCAGTCCGGGTGTTGACAAGTCTGATTTCGAGCTATGGTCACTTGCTGTCTCCGCCATAAACGGATGCGGTGCTTGTATCGATGCCCACGAGAAGACACTGCGAGCTGCGGGCGTCAGCTCCGAAGTGATCCTCACTGCCGTGCGTTCTGCCGCTATCGTCCAGTCAGTGGCGATTGCTATCGAAGCCGTTCGGCCGAGCCCATCCCAGGCAACGCGCTGATTCCTCCTCTGCCAGCCGATCGACAGGGTGTGGCGCCGTTCCGTATCGCCACACCGATCCTGTTACCTTGATGCGGGTCTAGCTCAAATTGCTCGCACCGTGCCAGAGGCGGAACGCGCGAAGGATGCAAATATTCCGACGCTTAGGGAGGCTCGTACCACGGCTCGTTCCATCCTCACCTCACCCTCAGCCAAATTTGAACAGCACCCCATATCCGCCGCGCGGGTAACTCCACTGGATATCGCCGGTGGGCTCGGCGATCACCCGACAGGTACCGCACTCGATACAGCCGTCAACAGTCACCTCGACTCGCCCCTCATCGTTCAGCTCATAGCATCGCGCGGGGCACGCTTTCAAAAGCGCAACTAGCTGCGGCGATGGGGACGTGTGTGCGCGAACCTTGACGTGAGGACGACCAATGTCGACAAGGTAGCGGTTGTAATACAGCTTGTCTTCCACGCGCACCGAGGGTTCGGCATCCATGCTTTGTCCTTCCATACTTGGAACTCACACTTTTGATAATTAGCGCCAGGCTCGCGCAAAACGACATGCATCGCCGAACAGCCCCATCCATGAGCGCGCCTTGACAAAGGATTTCAAGGTCGCCTTCTCCTTCTCAACCTTGGGCGTACCATCGACCCGCACAAAGTTTTGCATTGCCTTAGAGATGAGCTGCGGATAGGTGAGAAAGAAGTTTTGTGAGTGAGTATGCATTAGGGGTGGCAAATCCTTGTACTTCTTGAGGTCCTTGATGACGAAGGACTCATCCAACATCTTCTTGTAGAGCGACAGATTTGTCGCTGTCATCGGCTCGCCGCGCGATTTCACCAAGCCGATCGCTTCGGCCGCTATGCGACCTGAGGTCATCGCGAGATTGGAGCCCTCGCGATGAACGGCATTGTTGAGTTGCGCCGCATCGCCAACGACCACCCAGCCTTCCCCGTAGAGCCGTGGGATCGATTTGTAGCCTCCTTCAGGGATGAGATGCGCCGAATATTCCTTGACTTCGGAACCTGCTAGCAGAGGCAACACAGAGGGATGCCTTTTGAATTGATCGAGCAAGCCGTAGGGCGTCTGGCCGGTGCGCTGGAAATCGGCGACGAGACAACCGATGCCCAGCGAAATACACTCTTTGTTGGCATAGATGAAACCCATTCCGGTCATACCGCGGGAAATGGTGCCCGCCGCCTCGATCACGACGCCTTCTTCGCCCTTAAGATTGAAACGCGCTTCGATGGTCTCGCGAGGCAAGAAGTGCATTTCCTTGACGGCGAGCGCAACGTTATCGGGTGTCGGCCGCGCGCGCAGGCCCGCGCGCGTCCCAAGCAGACCATTGACCCCTTCAGCGAGCACGACGACATCGGCATGTATTTCGCCGTCGCGGCGATCTGTACGAACGCCGACAATCCTTTCACGCTCGTCCCGTACGAGCTCCGTCACGGTCGTCTCGCAGAGCACGGTCGCGCCGGCTTCGCGCACCTTTGACGAGAACCATTTGTCAAACTGCGCGCGTATGATCGTGTAACGGTTCGGCCGCTCCTCGTTGAAGTCGTCCGAGCGGTAATGCATCCCGACATGCGAGCGGTCGTCCATCATCCAGAACCGTTGTTCAACCAGATGACGTTCGAGCGGCGCCTCTTCGCGAAACTCGGGGATTAGCTTTTCCATCATGTCCGCGTAGAGGATTGCGCCCTGCACATTTTTCGATCCAGGATATTCGCCGCGCTCGAGCTGCAGCACCTTCATGCCTTGCCTGGCCATGGACAGCGCCGCCGCGTTACCAGCCATACCGGCTCCTACCACGATGGCATCGAACCTCTCTTCAATCATCATCATCTCCTCTAGACCGCGATCCGCGCGCGCGAATTCGGCAAGAGCCGAGCGCGAAATGCCGCCGTCAGCGCCGGCAGCAATTGCATGGCATCACTGACGATCGCAACATGGGCGAAGTCGAAGATCGGAGCACGTTTGTCAGTATTGATGGCGACGATCAGATCCGCCCCCTCGACACCCACCCGGTGCTGGATCGCGCCGGAAATACCGGCCGCAATATAGAGCTTTGGCCGGATCGTCTTGCCGGTCTGACCGATCTGCCGATCAGACGTAACCCATCCCTTCTGCACCAGAGGACGCGAGCAGCCATATTCAGCGCCAAGAAGAGTTGCAAGCTCGCGCACCAGCCGGAAGTTCTCAGGCGATCCCAATCCCAAGCCACCCGCAACCACGACGTCGGCATAGGCCAGATTTGATGTCTCGGAATCACGATCTGGGAGGAACGACAGAACTTTCGTGACAATATCGTCTTCGACAAGGCCGAGCGGATGGACGATGATACGGGCCGCATCACGTTCGACGCGCTCAGGCATCGGCATGACCCGCGGACGCACTGTTGCCATCTGCGGACGATAATTCAAGGTATAGATCGTGCAGAGCAACGAGCCACCAAAGGTCGGACGCGTCGCCGCAAGAGAACCATCGGCGTCGACATCGAGCGCGGTGCAGTCGGCAGTGAGTCCCGTTGACAAAGTGGTCGCCACCGAACCCGCGAGATCGCGCCCCAGCGTGGTCGCGCCCAACAGCAGGATCTCGGGCTTGTAGGTATTGACGAGTTCGGTGAGCGCTTTGGTATAGGATTCATTGCGGTAATCCGCCAAAACGTTGTCGCTCACGAGATAGGTCAGATCGGCCCCATAGCAAAAGGATTCAAGTGCGGCGTTACGGGTGGACTGCCCCTCCGGGCCGACAACGACCGCGGCGAGATTCACCTTCAGCTTGTCGGCAAGCCTGCGCCCCGCTCCCATGAGCTCCCAGGAAACCGGATGCACCTGGCCGCGCTCCAGCTCGACGAAAACCCAGACATGCTTGTAGGCCTTAAAGTGCTCCGGCAGTTCCTTCTTGGCTGCTGCCCGGCCGGCCGCCGCAGGCACAGCTGTTTTGGTGACATTGCTCATGCTTTAAAGTCCCCTCAAGAATACGCGCGCCCGCGCCACAGGTTTGTATCTAGATTCAGTTGACTGAGGATCAGTTCTGATCAGCAAGTGGCCTGGCTGCTCGGCTGCCCGGCCCGCTTAGTGCAAACCGACCAGGCAGTAAAACTCGTCATCGACGTAGACGCTCCGGGCGGGCCAGAGCCAGAGATGTCCTCGACGGTAGTGCCTCGCGCGCTCGGTTCGACAAGCGCCACGGTGCCGGCGACGCCGCTACGGCATCTGTGCCCGGAAGAGTTGTTGCGTCCGCCTGCTCTGCAGTATCGGCGCCTCGCTTTCGGCCCAGCGCTCTGCACCGGGTGCGACCACCAAAGCGATCGGAGCTGCGCACCTGTCATGCACTGCGTGGTCAGCCTCCAGCCCCGGCACCTTGCATCGGCCGAGCTTGGCGCCTCCGCCGGACGCATGTTGCTATCCGCGTTGCGACGAATGCCACTTTGCACGCATCCGCGGACTCGCTCGACGCTGACGACTATGTACATGCCCTCTCCAGATGTTGCGCAACGGACAACTTAGCCAATGACCACCATCTCACGGTCGGTGTCGGCTTCGTTCGCATCAAAGGCCATATCGAACGGACCGGGTGCGAGCGTGAGCCGCGAGATCATGCCGCATCGCTCGGTAGGCGGTAGAAGCAGCGTCATAGGTGTTCCTTTTTTTCATCTCGGACGACCGCCATCTGTCAGCATCGATGACGGGATAGGCACGACAACAGCAAGTGTCGTACCACTTGCAAGAACCATCGAAAGTCAGGCGGAAGCAATGATTTGACAGAAACTTAAATGCTCGCTCAGGGCCTTGGACACGATCAGTCCGGACATGGGTCGGGAATGCGACAGCGTCGCTCGGGTCATGGCTGGCAGAGAGATGATCTGGATGAAGGAGCTTTCAGACCGCACGGCAATCGTTAGAGAGCACCTCATTGCGGTGGAGCGCGAAGTCACTTCAGCTCGCTCAACGGAACAAAGGCTGTCGGTTTGCCTGGGCCTGCAACCGCATCCTTCAAAACCTTGAATACTCGCTGATCAATCGGCCGCGATGCCACGAAATCAGCATAAGCCTGCTCCAGCATCGCTTTGCACCGAGCTCTGATTTCCAGCTCTGTGGCGCCAGAAAATTGCTCTTCGGCGAAATATTGTCCCATGCGCTTTAGGATGTGAAGGCGCGCGACATTTACAATCTTCGGATCATAATCGACGCCAAGCAGCGAAAAGAACTCCTCTGCCGACGAGGCGTTGCTAAGCCGGTCCAGGATAGGGGCGGCCGGGGATGAGTTGATCATCGAAAGGTCTCCTTTGGATCAGCTCTCGGACGCCAAATTAGATACTCTTAGCGCCTGATGATATTGCCGCGGTTCTACCTCGCACAGCGGGTGCGCATCGCCAACGCCTGGAACGCCGACGCGCTCAACTTCGCTATCCAGATCTGCAGGTTCGGCGGGCGCCGACGTCAGCCCGGATGAGGAAGGGGCATGAACGGCCAAACCGCAATCGGTGCTGATGCTCGTCCGACCGGTGGTGGGGCGGGACGGCAGCCTCAAGAGAAGACGTCGCTTGGCAGCGGCTCGCTGCCGGATTGCAGATCACAGCATGAATGCCGGAATAGCCCGTAATAACTGGAGCGCAGATTTGCGACCAGCGAGCTGGCGTGCGGAAGTGGGTCATTTTCGCGCCAATCAGTGGCATCGGATGGCCTCCTTGCGACGCACTTGGTCTCTCGAATAGTCGGCGCAAACGATGCTAAGCACGGCTCTTCACTCGCTTTGGGTGGCTGGGCATCCGCACACGTCGCGCCAGATCGCCGCCACCGTTTGGCGCTCGACCGGCAGCTTGTGCTCGATCGCATGCTTGCGAACCTGCGACAGGATCTGTCTGGCTTGATCGGCGCTGGCGGCCAGCTCGAGTTCATCGAGCAACGCCGTAATCGCCGCAAGTCCAGAATGCTTGCCGATCACAAAGCGGTTGCGGCGGCCAAGCAAAGCCGGATCAAGCGACTGATAGGTGCGCTGATCCTTCAAAAGGCCATCGACATGAATGCCGGATTCGTGCGTAAATACGTACTCTCCAACGATGGCCTTATTCAGAGGAATGGCACGCGCGGCCGCTGCAGCCACCAATGCGGCGACGTTCTCGAGCTCCGGAAGTACGATGCCGGTCCCGCGTCCGTAGAGCTGCTTGAGTGCGACCGCGACTTCCTCGAGCGGCGCATTTCCGGCCCGCTCGCCTAACCCGATGACGGTCACCGAAGCGTGGCTCGCGCCAGCTTTGATGGCTGAGAGTGTATTGGCGGTTGCGAGTCCGAGATCGTCGTGGCCGTGAAATTCGAGTTCCAAATCGGTGGTCACACGCAGTTTCCTGACCAGCGCGTAGGTTGCGTCGGGATCGAGCACACTGAGCGTATCTGCAACACGAAAACGACGCGCGCCCGCGGCTTTTGCGACTGCAATCAGCCGGATCAGAAACTCGACGTTGGCGCGCGAAGCGTCCTCGCCGCCAACAGAAACCTGAAGCCCCTTCTGACGAGCATAGCCGACCAATTGCCTCACCTGTTCCAGTGCCAGGCTGCGATGACCGCCGAGCTTGGCTGCGATCTGCACATCGGAAGTCGGGATCGACATGTTGATCATGGACACCCGGGCTTCAATCGCCGCATCGACGTCCGCTTTCCTCATCCGGCACCAGCCTATCGTAGTCAGCGGAAGATCTGCTTCGACAATGGCGCGGATTGCTGTGATTTCCTCATTGCCCATCACGGGCGTTCCCGCCTCGATCTCCGTGACCCCGGCCCGCGCGAGCGCCTGCGCGATCGCCAGCTTTTCCTTCGTGGTGAACGCAACACCGGGCGCCTGCTCCCCGTCCCTTAGCGTCGTATCGTTAAGCACGGTCGGCTTCGCGCGTTCTTGATCGAACCATGAGGGTTCGTCGCTAGAGGCGATCACGCAGGCTGGCTCCTTATCTTTGACCACATCCCCTTAAGCAACCCGCATGCCACTGCGCTATTCCTGGCAACGGATTGAAAATCTACGCTTCCTTCCTTAACCTCCTCCCGCCAATGGATTGCCGCAAACGCGACTGGCTCATGAAGCGGGCGCTTTTGCCATTCCCAAGTCAAGTTCGAAAGCCAACCCGATTGCAGCGCGCCGCGATGTTGGCGATTGATCCCGGAGCAATTCTGGCCGGCATGTCTTGGATCCATGGCCACTTGCTCGCATTAAAGCGACGTTTATCCGCACGATGACATGCCGCGGGGATCGCCAGATCCTGGAAGCGTTGTCGCGCTGCAACGCACGAGAATATTTGTGGCAAGTCAGATGGGCCAATCAGCGGTGACCTGCTGGCGAGCCGCCTCCAGCAACTGGTCGCGCCGGCGCTCGGCCATCCGGCTCTCACCGCTTTCTTCGCCGAAACAAAGGTTGAAGTCATTACATTGCGTGCACACTGGTGTTGTGCACATCGCGAGGCCTTCATCCTCGCAAAGCATGCGATAGAAGAAACGCTTCCAACGCATATTGTTGACATTGCGCGCGGCGAGCGGCGCGTAGTGACGGCTGAGCAGCCGAGAGAGCTCGCCACGATTGCGCAATCCGAGATCTTCCCATAGATGGTCTGGTTCGATGGCTCGTCGGGCGATCATGGCAGCCAGCCAGCGGCCGAGATCTCCTTCCGTCGAGCGGTGTTTCAGGAGTAGATCGCGCACCATTGCGATTTCGTCGTTCTCGTTGCATTTGCACCTCAGGAGCTCATCGGGGAGTTCGACCTCAAGTGAGGGAAAGTACTGCGCGAGCAAAGCCGCGAGTTCATCGCCCGATAGGCCAGTCTTCTCCGGGAGAGCGCCACCATCCATCGTGGCAGCCGCCAGAATAGATGCCAAAGCGTGGCGGTCGAAATGACTGTCACTGGCAATGTCGGCAGCCGCAGAAAGTACGCCGGTGAGGAGGCGGTAGGCTACAATTCCGTTGGAACTGCTCGCATCAGGCTCACAAGCAGCCATAAACGGAAGGAAGTGCACTTCGGACATGATTTTGTGGGTCTCTATAGCGGCCGGGTTTGCGTCGCCGCGTCCTGGTCCCGGCCGGGAGCGCTGATCAGAATGCCGGCCTCCCCGGATGGGGGGTGAGGGAGGCCGGCATCCGTCGCGCGCCTTCACAAGGCCGCGACTCACGACCTTTACGAGGCCGCGAGTTCGGCGGCAGTTTTGCCGATGATGGATTCGTCGACCGCCTTCATAATGCCATGCTCCATCAGCATGTCCTCGAGCTCGTCCATGGAGATCGGAGTCGGAATGATACCCTTGCCGCCATTGTTGTGAACCTTGGTAGCGAGATTGCGATAGTGATCGGCCTGCTTCGAATCCGGCGCATACTCGAGCACCGTCATGCGGCGGAGTTCGGCATGCTGCACCACGTTGTCGCGCGGCACGAAGTAGATCAGCTGAGTGCCTAGCTTCTTGGCCAGCGCCTCCGCCAGTTCCAACTCCTTGTCCGTCTGTCGTTCATTGCAGACCAGGCCGCCCAGCCGCACACCGCCCGAGTTGGCGTATTTCAGGATACCCTTGGAAATATTGTTGGCGGCATACATAGCCATCATTTCACCGGACATCACGATATAAATCTCCTGCGCCTTGTTTTCACGGATTGGCATCGCAAAGCCACCGCAAACGACGTCGCCGAGCACATCATAGGATACGTAGTCAATGTTCTCATAGGCGCCGTTCTCCTCGAGGAAGTTGATCGAAGTGATGACGCCACGACCGGCGCAGCCGACGCCCGGCTCAGGACCACCGGACTCCACGCAGCGGATGTCTTTGTAGCCGACCTTCATCACGTCCTCGAGTTCAAGATCCTCCACGCTGCCGGCACTCGCCGCCAAGCTTAGAATCGTGTCCTGCGCTTTGGCATGCAGGATCAAGCGGGTCGAGTCCGCTTTAGGATCGCACCCGACAATCAGGATTTTCTGACCCATCTCGGCCAGCGCCGCCAACGTGTTCTGGGAAGTCGTCGACTTGCCGATGCCACCTTTCCCGTAGAACGCGATTTGCCTTAGTGAAGACATGTTGCTCTCCATCAACCGATTTGCCAAAAGTTGCGCGCCTCTCACGCGCGAGCTTGTTTCTCTCTCTCAGAAACGGGGCACACGGGTTCAAGGGAAGGAGCACATCGCTCGTCTTACGCGTCGGCGTGCACTCAGCCCTCACTCAGTGTTGCTGCCCGATATTAGCAACCGCCGTGCCAACGCTCGTAAGCGCTGCCCAAGTCTTTGATTACATTTAAAAAGCCACCTGCCCGCGAGTGCGCCTGGCCGTTTTGGAACCTATCGGTCAGCGCGGCTGTCAGAAAACGAACAAGAGGCAACCGCTGACGCGAAGCTCATTTGCATGGGCTGTCCCATATCTTCAGCCACGGAATGGGACTTGCTACTCCTCTCGTGAACCGGCTCTCTGGGGCTTGAGCGGTGCGACAATGTCGGTTGCGATCCAGACTGACCGGACAGCGGATACCAGCGGCGCTTAGCCGACTGACATTGAAGATAATCGGCAAGACCATCGACTGGGCGTCGAACGCAGCAGCGACAGGGCCACCGTTCAGCTCAGCGCTGCCAACATAGGTATGACATGGCGACAATCATCTTTTATCAAAAGCCCGGCTGCGCGACCAATGCGCGTCAGATTCAAGCGTTCAACGCTGCCGGTCACGACATCATAGCCAAAGATATTTTGATGGAGCCGTGGGCTTCGGAAGAACTGCGCCGCTTCTTCGGCAATACCCCGGTCGCCTCCTGGTTCAACCAAGCGGCCCCCCGTATCAAATCAGGCGAAGTCAATCCCGCCATGATTGACGCCCAGCGCGCACTAGCGTTGATGTTAGACGATCCGCTCCTGATACGCAGACCTCTGATCGACGTCGGCGGATCACGATGCGCCGGATTCGATCATGAGCTCGTGCTGTCGCTGCTTGGCCGCGAGGCCCCAGATGATCTCGAGCGATGTGCGCATGACGCAAACGAGACGCGCTGTCCGCAAACGTGAGGCTAGTACAGAAGGCTTTGATGCGAAGAACCACATTTTTCTGCTTCCGGATTGGTTCGTGACCGCCGACTCGGACCCTCGCTGAGAAGGCCAACCTGGCTGCTCCGTAACACGGATCTGCCGATATTGCGCCTCGGGTGATTGCTGCCTCCACCGGCCCTGCAATGTGCGGGGTTGCTGCATTGCCATTTTGATTTTGCATGGCCCAACGGGCATTGATTGGATCGGGGCATCAAGCCAACCAACAATCTCCTGAAGAGATTGGACTCAGCACAGACAATGAATCGAACAGCTATCAAGCAAAGACAACGACGCTTCGATAGCCGTGCTTCTTATGCAACTCAGCCGCATAATTGCGGTGAACCAACCACTATTTTGATCCGCATCAAATCCTCCGCCGCTTGTCATGTGTGACAGAGATCTCGCGCGTGTTATCGCGCGACTTTTGGAATGGAGAATTCGATGAGAAGAAGAACAATTCTGACGACGACGTCGCTCCTCACGCTCGCGATCTCGTTGGCCAGCATCTCGGCACAGGCTGCAGATCTCGGTCCGGCGCCGGTTTATTACAAAGCACCCCCGATCGAACCGTTCAATCCATGGATGATCCGCCTGCGGGTGCTCGGCGTTTTGCCGGATACCGCAGGCAGTTCAGTCCACGTCTCCGGGGTACCCTCGCTGTCTTCTCCCAACTCCGGGCTATCGATCAGCGATCAAGCCATACCGGAGCTCGACATCACGTATTTCTTCACAAAAAACATCGCGGCCGAACTTATTCTCGGCGTGACCCGCCATCACATCAGCGGCACTGGCACGCTTAATGGACTCGATATCGGCAAAGCCTGGCTATTGCCGCCGACGCTAACCCTGCAATATCACTTCAACGATTTCGGCCCACTGAAGCCTTATATCGGCGCAGGCATCAACTACACCGCATTCTTCAATCAGTCGGCGGCCAATACGTCGCTCGCCGGCCTTACCGTGACGGATCTGCACATCAGCAACAAGTTCGGCGCGGCGGTCCAATTTGGCTTCGATTACATGCTTGACCGTCATTGGGGCCTCAACTTCGACGTGAAGAAGCTGTGGCTGCGGCCAGACTATTCTGCGACCGTAAACAATGCGATTCCCGTCTCCGGGCGCGCCAATATCGACCCATGGCTCATCAGCGGCGGCATCGCTTACAAGTTCTGACGTCAGAACAGGGTCCAAAGAAGAAGACAAGGTTGATCAATCCGGACGCGGCGAGCCATCGAGCGCGTCCTTCAACCGCACCGCAGTTCATCCGCGAGCGAGATGGCGTGTCAAAGACGCGTCGTCTCGCGAAGAAAGTGAGCGCCATCCGCACCTTGCGCTTGCGGCGTGCTGCGTAGGGACAGTATTAAGTGACGCGAACAGATTGATCCAACAGCCATCGAAGGAAACACGTTCTTGCTTTGTCAGGCGTTGCGACCGTGCCAGTTGCCGATCGGGTCCGACAATTCAAGGCGTCGCGCTGCGCCGTGACAATGATAGTCTGACAAAGGAGTTGACGCTCAAGGTTCAGGGCCCGGGCACGAGCAGCGCTCTAATCTGGGCCCGTCTCACCGAACATCTCAAAGACCGCCATAACGACAAATTCCATGACGCGCTGTCCGCACGTCCTGACGCCTGAGGGCCGCTCGGTCATCCTGAGCCGACCGACGTGCCGAGGGGACAGCTCATCGACGGAGAAGCTGTCCATGCTTGATTGCCCGGCCAAGCGGCGCGAAGAAAGCCGTTTAGCTGCGCTTTAGCACCATCACGAGGCGGTCGACACGTTTACCCTGCTTGAGATGGGATTCCAGGATTTCGTCGACGTCTTCCGGCGTAGTCGCGCGGTACCAGATTCCGTCAGGATAGACGACCATCAAGGGACCGGAGTTACAATATCCGAGGCAGCCAGCCATCGTGAAACCGATATCATTAAGGCCTTGCGCTTCGATCGCCTTGCCCATTCGATCCCACAATGCTTGCGCGCCAGAGGCGCCGCAACTGCCGTGCGGATGAGTGGGCGGACGCTGCGTGTTGCAGGCAAAGACATGATGCCTATAAATTTGGGGGAGCTCGAATTCGATTTCTGAGTCCATGCGCTTATCCTGCGATCAATGCGAGCGATCCGAAAGAGACATGGCCCGGGCTCGCATCGCCCTCACAGGGTCTCTTGCTGTCGAACGCCGCATCGATAGATTGATGCTACTGATTTCGACGCGCGCCTGCGAACGCAGGCGAAATGAGCGAACGCAACACTAATTGTAAACGCTGAAGATCAGCCACAGATGACTCACGTCTGGCACAACCTTCCTGATTCGTTTCAACGTCTTCTCCTACCATCGCAATCTCTTCGCTCCTACATTGCTCAACCATCCGATTGCTCCAAAGCAAGTTCCACACCAAATGCAGAATCCTCGCGTTTTTACGACCATCTCTTGTTCTGCCGAGGCGCTCCTCATCGTTGATGCTCGAGTTCCGACAATGTCGTTTCTCTTCTGTTTTGGACAAGACAATCGTTGGCTTCGCGTTTGACGCCCCCCATTCTGCCTCAGCCGTTCGCACGCATGATGTGCGCTCCGCTGTTTCCGATCTATTGTTTACCAGATAGCGCCTGGCGCAAACGCCCCGACAGTCAGAGTGAACGCAGACCCGCGTTCAAGGCTATAGGTTAAGCTGCCTGGACTTGATCGGCCGTCACGAAACCGGCAACACAGCGGTTCTGGATCGCGCCCACAGCCCTCCACGACACCGTCAAGGCGCACTTGCCGCCTCAATGCCGAACAGCGAACACGTGTTATGCATGCGTCCGCAAACCGGCGGTGCGCTGAGGATCGCGGCGCCACTCGCTGAGTGTCGCATTGAGGCGTTTGGTATCGCAATTGCTGCGCGGGCAACAAGCCAGTCTTAGCGGATAGCCAAAAGCTTCTGACACAGGATCGTCATTGTTCCTCCCAAACGATCCTGTCAGTCTGGGTCTCCCCATTCTTGCAGCCCAGACGGTGCCCTCGGCGGACTTCCAGCCGCCGAGGGCATTTCTTGACCATGTTCTATCGGCCGGCAGCAAGAAGCATGTCCCGCCTGCCGGGTCCATTTGGCGAGTTGACGTAAGAGCAACCTTTCGTTGGTGCGGTGGAGCTCGCTGGCCGCCTGGCAGCAATGCGTTGGACTGCCGTTTGCTCTGACAAGCTACGAACGCATAATACCGATCTGCACCAACGCTCAGGAGGGACGATTTCGTCCTCCGATGAAATCCCGCAGCCAAGTTGAACAACAGCCAAGTGATACGCCATCAATCCGGATGGATCGTGATATCCATTGTTTCTTCGCTGTCCTCGAAGCGTTCGGAAGCCCGATCCTCCTCCAGCAGCTTGACGCCGCATAGGCAAACGTCACCTTCGATCACGGCGAGCGCTACCGGCTCAAGCGCTTGTCCATTGCATAGACCATCGATGCACACTCCGGTCTCGATCTCGAACCTTGCACCATGCCGGCCGCATCTGAGAAAGGAATGGTCTGCCGAGAAAAACTCGCCGGAGCCGATGTTCAGCCAGACGCCGTCATGCGGACAACGATTCACATAGCCAAAATAGTCGTTGCCGAAGGTACGCACCACAATAATGGAAAACAGCCGGATCTCGCCGCTATCATCGATACGCGACAGGCTAAAGCCCCTGGCGCCACTCCGCTCGATGGCGTCGGCCGGACAGACGGCAAAAACCTCGATCTGGTCGCCCATTGGGTTCCCGATCATCGCTTGGCTCATCCCGGCCTCGCAGTTTCCTGCTTGAAGGCTTCGACCGCAGTACGGCTCAGTCGGAATATGCCACGGCCACGAGCGAGCGGTCGATATGCCGCGCCAGCGCGGGCGTTGAGAACTTCAAACCATTGGTTCGGCGTGAGCTTTGCCGGTCGCTCGCTGATCTGGACCACTCTTCCGTTCGGAGCGAAGCGGACGTGAATGATGACTTCCTGTACGTTCATGGTAATCTCTGTTTGACTAACTCGAGACACCCCAGCCGAAACGATGATGGCGCGTGCTGGGATTCGAGCATCTTGGTGCGTAGGCCTCAAGCCACGGCATGGGTACGGCACTTTGCGACGATCGAGCAGGTTTTCTGCGAGCGCGAGGCTAGAGCATTTCTCCCGCAGCTTCCCGAACAGTACATGATGCAGCGGCATGTGGCGTGCTCCGGCCTTACGCGGATAGCTATCTGCCCGCGAGGCATCGCATGACATGCGGCTCGCTCGATTTCTCATCTCGCGCACGCCCAGAGCTACGATTGTGCTCAATCGATCCTGCTCCCTTTCATCTGGTGCATAACGATCATCTCAGTAGATCGCCGCACCTGCGCCCACGTTGATCGACGCATCTTTCATGGTCTCCACGATAAACTCGATCTGCTTGTTCGTGAGATGGGTGTGAAACGGCAGCGCTAAAGCGCGATCGGCGACCTTTTCGGTAACCAGGAAATCGCCACGGCGATAGCCAAGGTCAAAATAGTGGCGTTGCAAATGCAACGGTTGGCTGTAGGCAGCGGATTGAACCTGGGCGGCGCGCAGATCATCGATAATGGCGTCCCGACCGGAGCGCGTGAAGCGTGTCCCCAATTGAACGAGATAAAGCATCCAGTTCACATCCGTCACATCGGGACCGACATAAGGCGGCTTGATGCCTTCAAATGACTGGATATGCGCGTTATAGAGCTGCTCGATGAGCCGACGCCGCTCCAGGATTTCATCGAGACGCTTCAGCTGCGCCAGCCCCAAGGCAGCCGTGAGATCGCTCATGCCAGCCTGGTAAGGTGCTGTGCTCGCGACGACAACTGAGAATCGCTCGTCCAGGCGGTGGGCGCGATGGCGGCGCAACCCAACCGCAATATCGATGTCATCCGTCACCACCATTGCGCCTTCACCGCAGCTTAGGGCTACCGGCTGGGCAAAGTCGAACACGGCCAGGTCGCCAAATCGGCCGACGAGCTCCCCCTTGTAGCTCGACCCGATCGCCTCGGTAGAATCCTCCAAGAGCAGCAGCCGGTGGCGCTGTGCGACCGTCCGCAGTTCTGCCCATGGCGCAGGATGACCGTTGGGATTGCCGGCGACTATCGCCCGAGTGCTCGCCGTAATGCTCTCTTCGACCTTCGCTGGAACCAATGTTCCCGACCAAAAGTCGACATCGGCAAATACCACCCGTGCGCCTGCGAGACTGATGGCATGCGCTGCTTCGCGAAAGGCGTAGGGCGAGGCAATGACCTCGTGTCCTGCTCCGATCCCGAGCGCCTTGAGTGCAAGCAGGAGCCCAATAGTACCACTCGAAACCGCAACGGCATGTTTGCGGCCCAGATAGACCGCGAAGGCCTGCTCGAACGCCTCAGTGATCGGCCCGCTGGAGATCTGCGACGAACACAGCAGGGTTTCCACTGCAGAGAGCTCAGCGACGGTAATATCCGGGTCCGACAGTGGGATGAAGGACGCATTATTCTCCACATTATGCGCGCCATCGCACGGATGCTCTGCGAGCTCAGTACCGCTCACTGCGCAGCGGTCCTTTTGGCCAATATGATGCCAGTCGCCCGTGCCGGATCGGCCGTAATCTGCACGCAGTGATCCGATCCATCGATCAGATGGAGATCGAAACGCACAAACTGCCGGAATGGCTGATCCGTCATATCCGACGCATCACAGCGCACACAAGCAAGCTGCGGAAAGCGGCGCCGCAGCTCGACAAACGGCTCCTCCTCGGCCCTGTCGGCCGCAAGCAGCTGCTCGATTTCAATCAATTCCTGCGCAGTGAGCGTCATCGTGGCTCCTCTGTGGCCCCTCAAAAGCCGCCCCTCATTGCCAGAACAGACGCTCCGGATCCGCGTTCAATTCGTCGATCGCTAAAGTCAGGCGGTGATATAGGCTGTAAAATTCCCAGATTCCTTGGGCGTGGTTCTTGCAAAACACCTTCCAAATTCCGCTCACGCCATCATAAAGAATCAGCGCGACGTCGATTAACGCGCCGTCCTTGTCAATATTGCGCGAACAACAGGGGCTCTCGACGAGGTAGCCGGCTTTCACCGGTGTCACCTTCGGCGAGACGTAGAGATAGCGCGTGCGGGAGCTCAAGCTGCGCTCGATCCGCTTGCGATCAAGCTCGTTGGGGTGCGCCACCAGCCCGGTCTTGACCTTCCTCATCAGCCCGGCATTCATGCGAAAGCCTCCCTTCAAAGACCTGTGATTTCTTCTTCAAGACAGCCGATGAGCAACCGCTCTCCAAAATCGACAGTATAGATCGGAACGTTCGCTTTGGTATGGATGGCAACCCTGATGATCTCTCCGGCCACTCCGGCGCCGAGCAAGACCCCGTCAGGCTCCGCATTGGGAAAAGAGCCGTCGTTAATGATATCGACTGCGGTTTTAACCCGCTGGCCCCGCCGATATTTCAGAAAACCGCCTTCATCCACGACACGGCCTCCTACAGCAATGGCACATCATCGATCTCCTCGCAGGCATCCACCGGCTCGAGTTCCTTGCGCTTCATGCCAACGCGGTAGCCGCTTTCCATAAACTCGACACCGTAGATGTAGAACTGTTGCAGGAATGTGCCGATCGAGATGACGTAACCGATCTCTCCCTTCTTGACCAAGATGTCGCCAATCTCCTTGCCACGAAAGGTGCCATCATTCCGGATGGTGCGATTGGCTCGTACCTTTTGGCTAAAACTGAAGACAGGGGGCTCGTCGAGCTCGACGACGTCGCTGTCGCGAACAATACCGCTCATGTAGCGCTCCTCATGCATCGCTCGCCGGCAGACATGCAGGGGTGCTGCCCGGCCCGACCAGGAGACATCCTCCACGATTGTGCTCATCCCTCGCCGCACTCAGCCGATTCGCCCACCGCAATGCGGTTCGCCAGCTTGTGCCGACACCAGGATGTCGCTGTAGGGCAGTCCGTGCCCCGAGTGACAGCCATTCCGCGAGATCTAGCCGCGCTCTGGCGTATCGGCCCGTAGCTACGCCAAGTAGCCCCGCAACGGCAGCGCGACGCGGCACGATGTGTCGGAACTGGACGTCCTCAGCGCAGACCGATTGATTGCGGAGCTGCCGGGCGAAGTGGCGCGCGAGGGCGTCGCCAGCTCCTTGTCGGTCAGCCTCGGCATCATTTCTCCGTATGAAACGATGTTCCGGCTTGGGCGACGAGGCTTCTATGGCCATCGAGCATCGACGATAAGACGACGGCATTGGCCTGCATGGACACGATCGCTCGGATCTCGCCGTCTGCGCGCCACGTGCCGCCGTTGCTGAGCGCGGGATTGCGCTGGGAGAAGTGCTGGAAATGTTGCCGGCACGATCATTTGCGCAAATAGCCGAACGCCGGTAGTCGCAGCCCTTCTTGCGCGACGGACGAGCGCAGGCACTGCAACTAGAGTGATGCCCCGGGGCAGCGTTGCCAATGTGATCGATCTTCGGATTGGCTCCTCCGCTGCAGGACGTCCGCGAACGATTCGGTACCGATCGTGTCAGCCAGTTCGAGTTCGAGCAGCTTGGTCGCTGCCTCGCCCCTGCTTCCAGATTGCCGGCCCATAGCGGGAGGCCGGTGAGATCCTTCAACACGGTGGGATGCAACCGCGGCATGATGATATCGGCGTGATCAAGTGCAGCGTCAGTCACGTTGACCATCCTCCAGTCTTGGCCCGGGACTTCGCCGAACAAAGTGCGCGCGAGCAGCGCTCCCTGACCGGCAGATGCCGACTTGGCTGCTGCCTCGAAGGTCATCGGTAGCTTCGCTCGCCCGGCACATTCCGCGATGTTGCGGCTCGGTAAGGCTGATCCCGCCGGGCATGCGCCGATCAGCGTGACCTCGTCAGTCACATCAACGATAACGGCGCTGGCCAGAAGCCTACGCTCGGAGTTGAGAGGCGTTTTTGGCCTGCCGCGCCAAATGAAATGTCTGCCGACGCTCCGCTGCCGGCGAGCAACGAAGTTTGCAACGCTTTCAGTCCCAGCTCTTGGCATGCCGTTCACGGAAGCTCGCGTCCTAGGCTGGCGCCCGATAGCGGGGCAAGGAGGTGTCAATTACGCAGGTATTGTCGACCGGACAGGCCGCGGCGCATTGCGGCTCGTCGAAATGGCCAACACATTCGGTGCATTTCGTCGCTTCGATGACAAAGCTTCCTCCCTTTTCCGAGATGGCAACGTTCGGGCATAAGGGTTCGCAAGCTGAGCAGCTGGTACACTGAGAGGCGATGATCTTGAATGGCATATACCCCCCTTTACGCCGCGGAGATCAGAGCTCCCTGGCGGATCGCGGCGTCCCCGCGCTTCTCATGCTGGACATCGCCGCTCTTCACCTTGTCTAGATAGGACCTGAACCAGGCGATCGTCGACTTCTCGATGAACTCATGCGCGTATTGATCGACTGGCTCGATCCCGGCCTTGATCAGGTTGCTTTTTGGGCAGCCACCGATCTTGGCCACGAACACCGCATGGCAGTCATGGATGCCACGAATGATGGTCGAAAGCCTGTCCTCCTCGCCATAACCGCCCTGACAGTAGACGTCGACGCGACGGTGACCGATGAATTTGGCGCCGGATGTGGAAAGTTCGTATACTTGGAATTCCTTTGCATGCCCAAAGTGCTCGTTGATGAGTCCCGAGCCCTTCGTTGCGACTGCCACCAGAACCGTGATCGCGCTCGTCTCGCCGGCGAACTGTGTAAGCTCTTGTTGGTGGGCCACGACGCTGGCGGCCCGCTCGTCCTCCACCCTATCTTGATAAGCCTTGCGCGTCCCAAGGTCATATTTGACGTCCATTTTCATGATCTGATCGGTACTGAACTCTGCGCTGCGATCCTCTCCGATCAGTCCGACAGCATCAGCGCGGCACTGGCGACAATGCCGCATCATGTTCATCTTCCCTTCACAAGCATCCTGCAGCGTCTTCAATTCCTGCGCCGTCGGCCCCCGCTGACCGTTTAGGCCAAACACCGTGCCGTACTCAGGCGCGGAGATCAGCGGCATGATATTGTGAAGGAAGGCACCGCGCGCCTTAACCGCCTTGTTGACCTCGACCAGGTGCTGATCGTTGATGTGGGGGATCATCACCGAGTTGACCTTGCACAGGATCCCCCGTTCGCTAAGCATCTCCAGTCCTTGCAGCTGACGGTCGGTTAGTATCCTCGCCGCATCGATGCCGGTATAGCGTTTATGGTTGAAGAAGATCCAGGGATAGATCTTGGCGCCGATTTCGGGATCGATCGTGTTGATAGTGATGGTCACGTGGTCGATTTTGGACCTGACGATCGTGTCAATATGGTCCGGCAGAGCCAGTCCGTTGGTCGACAGACACAGCTTGATGTCGGGGGCCGCCTTGGCGACCAGTTCGAATGTCTTGAACGTCTTTTCTGGATTGGCGAGAGCATCGCCGGGACCAGCGATTCCGAGCACGGTCATCTGCGGAATGGTGGTCGCGACCACGAGCACTTTTCTCACCGCCTGCTCGGGGGTGAGCTTCTCGCTCACCACGCCCGGGCGAGATTCATTGGCGCAGTCATATTTGCGATTGCAGTAATTGCACTGGATGTTACAGGCCGGCGCGACCGCCACATGCATGCGGGCGTAATGATGATGCGCCTCTTCGCTGTAGCAGGGATGGTTCTTCACCTTTTCCCAGATTTCGCTCGGCAGATCGCCTTGGCTTGTCCGTGACCCGCAGTCTGCCTGGGCGGTCTTGGCTGCGATGCGACAGCCCTGTTGCTCGGCGGCAGACTGCATCATCGTGCCGTTATCCAGCGCAGCTTTGGCGTATCCTCCGCCCCCCACGACCGCATTCATTCTCTTTTTCCCCGCAGGCACATTGGCTTCCCAGGACCATCCGTGAGCGAGCCTCTAGACGAGGCGTAGCAACTCACATGCCACGGCGCAGAAGACGAACTTTCATCGGTTTGTCATAGCGTTAGCGGACCCGGCCGACGTTGAGACATGTAAGAGCCGCAGTGATACGCTTGTTAAGAATGCGACAGATGCGTCCCCATCCTCACTCAGAGCTTCGCGGGCTGGCGCGTCAATGATGGCGGCAAAGCGCGCGCAACACCCAGCTCCATCTGAGCGGGCCTTTCGTGCGCCGCCCCCACTCACAACTGGCGATACAAGTCGGGCTATCCAGCTTCACACATCTAACGGTTGAGCAGTATCTCAACCGCGCAAGGGAGCCGAATCGCAAGCGGCGCCAGACCTTGTTCGAGCAGAAAACGGAGCTCGTTGCGCGACAGCGTGTCCGGATCGACGATCGCATAGTGGGCGCCACCCGAGCGCTTGATAATCTGCCGCGCATAGCCGCGCAACAGCTGGTCGTCAAAGCGACAACCGATGAAGAGAAAGGCCCGTCCGCTCCGCCTTTCCTTGATGATGTCCGGAATTGGACTCTGAATGTCAATCTCGGTCACGGCCTCGACATAGTCAGCATCGGAGATCAGGAAGTTGTTGGCTGGACGCACGCTGCCATGCGGCTTATAGAGCACTGTCGCCCAGCTACCGGCCACGGCACTGTCGACCTCTTGGCCAGAGAAATCATAGAAGCGGTACCAACGATTCTCGCCAATGCCGGCACGGGTAATGCCCTGAACTTCACCCCAGCCCTCGCGCTTGCCCAGCGCGGCGCGCATTGCGCCGTCGTACCATGCATCGACGATGACGGGAAGCGACAGGGACGCGAAATGATGATGTAGCGGCGTCGGCTCAGCTGACCGAGCGAAGGCCTGCACCATCAATGTCGTCAGCGTAGAGCGATGTTTGCTGACCTCGATATGCTGCGCCGATGCCCATGCATTGCCTTTGGCCCGCCGAGGCAGTGCAACCTTGCTGGCGAAGAAGTCGGCCAGCGCCTCGGGCGAAGTCGGCACATCGGATCTGGACAGTTCGGTGAGGCCAGGACCGAGATAGGGCACGACGCGCGCAACCCTTAACCCGGCAGCGATGTCGACGAGAATGGTCCTAGCCTCAGCTGCATCGACCAAGTCGACCCGCCGAGGCCCCTTCACTGACCCTCTCCGTCCGTTCCTCGTTTTTTGGCGTCGATTGTGATTGGCAATTTTGTATCGCTCGCCATCTTGGGCAAATCGAGTACCCAACCGTTGGCTATTTTGATCCACCCACCCCAGAGCGTCTCATACTCGGACTCAACGATCGGCTCTTCGAGATCTTTCTTTGGTACGTAGATCGACAGGCCTGCCTCTGGAGACCGGCGGATCATGATTTTCACATTGAACTCCTTGACTGTGAACCATGGCTCGCCAAGCGAGCCGACTCCCGCGAAGCGGCGCGCAGGCGAGCCACGATGTCAGACACGGCGCACACGACCTCGTCGACCTCTGCAAATGAGGTTTCTCGCGATAGCGAGAAGCGCACCGCGCCACGCATGCTCCACGCCGGCACCTGCATGGCCCGCAAGACATGCGATGGCTCCATTGAGCCCGCGTTACAGGCTGATCCGAGCGACACAGCAATGCCGGCCCGATTGAGATGATGGGCGATCGCTTCGCCTTCGAGATGGTCGAAGGCAATATTGGTCGTGTTCGACAGCCGGTTACTGATATCGCCGAGCGCAATGCACTGACCAATGTGCAGTATCCCCTGCTCCAGGCGGTCGCGCAACGCAGCAATGCGAACGCGCTCCGGTTCAAGCCGCTCCGCCGCTAGCTCTGCAGCCTTTCCAAGGCCGACGATTGCGGGAATATTCTCCGTTCCGCCGCGGCGCCGTCGTTCCTGGGATCCGCCCCGGATCAGCGGCCGGAAACTTGTCCCTTTGCGCAGATATAGCGCGCCGATGCCTTTGGGACCATGCAGTTTGTGCGCGGATAGCGACAGCATGTCGATCGCACTATCCTTAAGGTCTACGCGCATCTTGCCGACGGCCTGGACCGCATCGGTGTGAAACAGCGCGCCCGCCTCATGGGTCAACCCTGCAAGAAACTCTACAGGAAATATCGTACCGGTCTCGTTATTGGCCCACATAACGGAGGCAATCGCGGTCCTTGGTCCGAGCGCACTCCGAAACGCCTCGATATCGAGCCGGCCGCGGGAATCTACCGGTACGACATGCGTCTTGACTCCGCTTGCCGCCAATTGCTCAGTTACAGTAAGAACGGCAGAGTGCTCGACTGAGGTGGTGACGATCTCGTCGCGGCCTTCCTGGGTCGCAAGCGCAGAGAGAATCGCGGCATTGTTGGCCTCGGTCCCTCCCGAGGTGAAAACGATCTCACGATCGTATGCGCAGCCTAGCAACCCCCGTAATCTACCCCGGGCCTGCTTCATGGCGACTGCGACTTCGCCGCCAAAGACATGCGTGGATGAAGCGTTGCCGAATTGCTCTGTGAAGAACGGCAACATGGCTTGCACGACGGATGGATCGGTCCGGGTCGTTGCATTATTGTCGAGGTAAATCGGCACTTGAATCCCGCTCAATCCAGCGCCTGGCCGACAGCCGCAATCGGGACGAGACGAACGCATTCGCCGATTTTGTCGACCAGCCTCGTCTGAATGCGGTCCAGCGTCAGTCTAGGACGCTTATAGAACGCGGATGCGCCGTTCAGACTGGCGATGGTCCTGTGACTATTGGTCCCGATGAGCCGACAGTCGCCACGATCGCCATGCAGATCCGCTCGCATCTGTCCGATTGCGCCGCGAATGCGACGCACTCTCGCAGCCGACGATTGCCATACTTCTTCCGGTTCAGCCAGCATGCTGCGATGTTTCCTCTTTATCAGCTGAACGATTTGCCGCAGGAGCAGCTCGCGGCGGCGTTCGGGTTCTGAAAGGTGAAGCCCGAGCTCTCCGGCGCCACGACGAAATCAATGGTCGTGCCGAGCAGATGCTCATGGCTCTTGCTGTCGACAAACACCTTCAGACCGCCGCATTCGATCACGGTGTCACCAAGCGTCGGCGCCTCGGCCAAGCCCATCTTGTATTTGAACCCATTGCAGCCGCCTGCTTCGACCATAATGCGCAGGCCACCGGTCGGGTTCGTCGATGATGCCATCGCGCCTTTGATGGCACTCACTGCGCTGTCTGTCAGGTTGATCATGGCTTACCCTCTCATGAGCTTAGGTCTGCCCGACAATGGCAAGTCATGTGCCAGCGTGCACAAGCTTGACCCCACTTACCTTTTTTTGATCGCATCTGTCGGCTTCGGGACCGGTGTCGAGTTCGTGACAACGCTGCCTGAGGCGATCGCCTCTCGCATACGCGTTTTGTTTCGAGGCACGGCTGGAGGTCGTTACAGATGCGGCGGCAAGCAATTTGCATCGCATCTGGCATCGGCCAGCGCGCCGGTGAAAAGCTCAAATCGAGGACGAATTTAATGACTGCAATCGAGAACACCGCACTCGGTCGACTTGAGAAGGAGGGCCGCCTGCTCAATGCTGTACTCAAGGGCGGGACGACCAAGCCGGGCCGGTTTGGCTTTCGCGGCGACATAGCACTCAAATTTCAGACGCAAGTCGCGGACGAGAAGCGGCCACCGGACTATTCGATCGAACAGGTTCTGACGGTCGCGCAGGACGGAGAACGTACTATCCCGGTACTGGCCGGCTACCTGCACTCGTTCGCCTATCTTGCTGACGTCGCGGCTGTGCTTGACGGTGCGTTAAGCCAAAAGGGCAGCTATTTCTTGTTCTGTAACAACGTCGATTTGCTGGCGAAGTACCACATCAAGCTCGGTGGCATTACCTTCCACGTCCTGCCATGCGATGAATCCACTGTTTGGAAGGAGATGATGGACTTGGTCGGGCTCAACAAGGACGACCTCAAGAAACTGGATGCGGGCGGCAAGCTTGATTACCTCCTCGATGCGGCGAAGGCTCTCGATCTATCCTACGACGAGATCTCCTACGAAGACGGGCTGGAGAGGATGGAGCCGGTAAAAAACCGCAACGAGAACCGGCCGGTCTGAGCGCGGACGTCATTCGTTCCGGGACGCATCGTCTTCGACAAGACGCACGCCGACGACACAGATATCGCCATCCAGAACTGTCAAGGCGATCGGCGTGAGCGTTCTGCCTTACACGGACCATCGACGCACAGCCCGGTTCCGAGCTCGAAGGTGGATCCGTGTTTGCCGCACATCAGCCGGACGCCGTCTGGATCGAGGAACTCGTTTCGTTCCCAGTCCAAAGCAACGCCGTTGTGCTGGCATCTATTGACATAGCCAAGCACCTTCTTACCCCAGCGCACCACAACGATGGACCACGGCCGGTGATTGCCGTCATGATCGAGGACCATAAGGTGGAATCCCATGGCCTTGCGGCTCGGAATGTCGTTAAAACCACAAATCGCGTAAATAGCATCTACCTGCATTCATTGCTCGTCTATCGCAAGGGCTCTGCACTGTTGCTGTGCCTTGAGCTGTAAGAATCGTCCGAGTGCTGCGTGCCGTTCTCTTAGCCCAACGCGCCCCCTTCGGTGCCGCACACCTTGTCCGGCTAGCAGAATCGCAAGCGCGTGCGCAACTCGCTGCTCCTGGCGTAGCGATCCATCCCGCCTCCGGCGTACGCGCATTGGCGCTCTCGGGCGTCTCTATAACGCTGATGTTCTATTTTACCGATAATTTCGTCCATTTGCTGGACGAGCCCGACAAGACGCTCGATCGTATGCTGGAACGCTTCGTTTGGTCGCACTCCCGATGGGGCACCTCGCGCTAGCCGTCGCAGAACGATTTTCACGATCGCCAACTTCGCAACCGCCTAAGTGATATCTCAACGAAAGTACTGATTTCGTGAGCGCAATCGGTTCTCGCATTTGCCTCAGATTGCCGCTCAAAAAGCCGGACTAAAGCAGGTCCTCTCCCAAACCGTACCAAAGCCCCGCTGGCTCGGCGCCGCAGGCCCTCCGGCACGTATGACACAAGGCCGGCCCAGCTCCACCAACCAACTCGCGAACCGGTATCTGGCAAGCATAAGGGAGCGCGACGTGGCGCACGCCCCCTTCAAGGCTACGACTTCTGCTCGTGCGCGAGCTATGGCGAAAAACCGATCGGTTCCGCCGCACTCCGATTATTCCGAATCGTCTTCAACAGCCATTCGTCGAAGTTCGCGCTCCAAGTAAAACGAAGGGTCATCGTCAGATGAATTCGTCTCAACGCTCTCTTGACGACCGCTGCGGGCCTCTTCGACTTTGGAAAGATATTTTGTAGGCTTGTCTACTCGCTGCCACTTGTCGTTCTCGTTCTTCGTCCACACTTCGGGATGCTGGTGAGGGTCGAGCACCCAGTGATTTTGAGCCACGTGAACAAAACCCATTTCAGCCAGACGGGGCTCCATCCCCGGTCGGGCAGGACGTGACAATACCAATGGATGATCGCCGTCCAATCGCAATTGATGCTCGAGCAGGATATCGCCTGCGTTTTCGACGAGCGGGTGAGTAACGCGTAGATCTACTACGGACGTGATATCGTTACGCCCGAACTGTTCTCGAAACCGGTCTCCCTTGATCCGGACCGGGCCACCCACTGCTAGCAGGCCGACACTTTCGTTACCCAGTTGATAGCTGAAGAACCGCGCGGGTCTATTCGGGTCATGGTAAGTGTTGGCATAGGCTCCAGCAACAGTTGCAGCCCACTCAGCTTTCTTCGAGACAAACTCAGGGTACTCTTCTTGTGGGTCGTCTGCGATGTCCATGATATCGCGACGCAAGTATCTCTCCACGAGATCCATGAAGTCGTCTTGTTCGTGGATTTCGATAATGGGTGGATCGGAACTCAGAGAGTATGGCGCCGCGGCCCCCGACGACGACCCACCTCGCTCCATGCGCGCAACTGTTTCCGCAAAACGGGGGCTATCTCCCGCCTCGCTCGAATCATCAGCCTGATTAGCGCTTGTGGACTGGCTGGATGAGCCAACGATTCTGCCATACATCCGGATCGTTCTCCTATCGGCGAATTGCACGCAATCGAGCTCGTGCCGCGCAAGCTCTGCCGACGAGGATACAATCTCTAGCTGACCACAAGCTTACCACGCCACCGGCCCACCACGGGCTCGGCAAGGCATCCGCCGGAAGACAGACAACGACTCGGCCGCCTTAAGGCTCCACTGGATAGATGAACTGCGTGTCCCTTGTCGCGGACGGGCGATCAACGACGTGCCGCTCGACGTTGTTACTCTCAACCAACTAAAATACCCAATCAATCATTTCCAAGTCACTTGGTCTCGGAGGTTTGAGCACGACGGCCTGATCAAAGCTGCGAGCTCACTGACCACGTGCGCGTCATCCGCAGGCGGCGCATGTGCGTGCACTATCCTCTGCTGCGGTTGGACGAGGCGGTCTTCTCACGCGACTTCCGCTCCGACTGAGGCGTGGATCTGGCAATTGGCCGGGCACACCCTGGCGCAGGCGCCGCAGCCGATGCATGCGCCCTGATCATTCAGAACCATGATCTTCTTTTCGATCTCATCGTCCGCGTCATCGTCCAGATCGACAAGCTCGCCCTCTTCGCTGATTCCCTTCAAGGTCATTACATCTCGACCGCACACTTTGAAACAGCGGCCACAACCGATGCACTTCTTGTCATCGATCGATATCAAGTATTCCGGTATCCACTTGCGGCCATCGCGCGCTGCAAATGACATAAGTCAGCCCCTTTGATTGTTTTCAAACGCCTTCAAATCATGGTTCTTGCGCTCGAGTTCGGCATAGGCATCGTACGCCTTCTGCGCCACCGTCATGATCGAGCCCCAGTTGACGGGCAATTCCTCCGACAGGTCGTGCAAATCCATTTTGGCTTGCAGCGCTTTGCCTGACAGCTTCTTCAGTTCTGCTTTCAATGCTTCACGTTCGCTCATGAGCGTCCTCAATAGTTCGCCACGTCCGGAAATCTGCGAACCATCTCGATTCCGTCGTTGACATATTTGTCGCCTTCCTGTGCCAGCTTTACGAGACTAACGAAGCCGAAACGATGCACATCGCGTAGCTGCTTGTTCACGGCGATCAGCCGGCCAGCGATCAACACCACGCGGCCGAAGCCTTCATGATGCAGCTTCATAATGGGCTGGATCATCACACCGGTGACCCTCTCGATCGAGAGCGCGACCGCGTCGAAGAATAGTTCAAGCCGCCACAGCGTGTCCGGATCGGGATCGCCGACAATAGGTAGGGCGCGCCGCTTCTCCTTATCCAAGATATAGGGTTCGAGCAGGTCGAGATCGCTCTTCTTCGTCCAGGCGCCGTTGGCATCCTGAGCACGCCAAATCTTGATCAACTCCATGAGGAACGGTTTGTCGATGCCGCTACCCTGCCGCACAATTTCTTCGGTCATCTCACCTCATTTGTCGAACTCAAACGCGCGGCGCTGGTCCTTGGCCATGGCCTTGCGAAGCCAGGGAGGTGGCGTTCCCTTCAGTACGTCCTGAAGCTTTTCAAGCAGCTCAAGGATGCTTTCCGGCTTGCTCACCTTGATGGGATGGATCTTGTTGGCCACCACCCGCGCGGCCCCAGCACCGCCGATGGCGGCGACGTAGAGAATTGCGCAATCCTTGATTGCCTCGATCTTTGGCGCCAACTTATCGTCGTTGCCGTCCTCCTTGAAATCGCCCTCAAACTCGACTGCTTTAAGAAATACGTGCCCGCCCGGCGCGACATCATAGATTGCGATATTCTTTGCCCAACCAAAATGCGCATCGACCCGTCTAAGATCTTGCGTAGCGAATGCGATCTTCATGCTATCGGCCTCTCAGTTGCGCCATGCGAGCTGTAGCCGGCTCGTCGTGGCAGTGCGGGCGGAGCTCGCCAGCTATCGGGCGTAGGCTGATGATTCTCCTCGCGGTCAGCAATCACGAGATTGGCGATATCGAAGAGCATGTCGCGCGTACCACGGTAGCCGACGGATAGCTGGTGTCCTGCACCAAGCCGATCGAACATCGGAAAGCCCGCGCGATAGAACGGGATTTTCAGCCGAGCCGCCGCTTGCCTGCCATGCGAATGCGTGATCAGCAGGTCGCATTGCCTGGTTCTGGCGAGCTCTTCGAGATCCTCGAGATCGCCGATGAAGACTTCCTCGGTCTTGACTCGCTCAATAACGACCGACTGCGTGGTTGTCACTGCTGCGGTCACCTGCGCACCCATGTCATGCAGCATAGTGGACAGGTCGAACAGGAGGTCCGGCTCGGCGGCAATCGCAACTCTGCGACCACCAATATGGAAGTGCGCGTCCAGCATTGCATCGGCGAGCTGGCCACGCTGCCGCCGATATTTCACCGGTACGGGCCGGCCGCTGATCTCGCTCAAAAAGGTGATAAATTCGTCGTTGGGATCGAGACCGCAAAGTCGTTCGAACAGGCGAAATGGCACGCCGGCCTTGGCCTGCAGGACCTCCGCCGCGCGTCGCATCTGTGCGCCGATTGCGATTGTCCATTGAGCGCGTCCCATGCTCGCAATTTCGTCGATGCCGATGCCGCCTATGGTTGTCGGCGTAAACTCATCGGGGATATGCCCATCAAGCGAGCCTGCCAGATCAGGCAAAAAAGACGGCCGCAATCCGAAATCCTCCAGGATGGCCCGGAGTTCGTCTAGATCACCGGGGGTAAGGTGGCATCCTGGAAGAACATTCACCTTGGATGGGTCGCGCAGTCCACTTACGCCCGGCCCCTCGACCAACGCCTCCACAATGCGCGCCACAGCCTTCTCCCAGCCGTCCTGGAACGCTCCCTTGAAATCTGGTGTCGAGACATAGACCAGCGGCAATTTTGCAAGTTGCGGATGCTTGTCCCGGATCAGCTTGAGGTAGGCATCGACATCGTCGCCATTGGTCTCTGTAACCCCGGTCGAGCAGATCCCCACGATCTTTGGCTTGGCTCGGCTGTGGATATTGAGTATCGCCTGCTCGAGATTCTCGTAGCCGCCGAGCACGGTTGCGACCTCGCTCATAGCGGTGGTTTGCAGCGGTACTGCTTCCTTGAAATGGCGCACGAAGAGCGTGAGCCCGAAGGATGTACAGCCTTGCGAGCCGTGCATAAGCGGCATAGCGCCACGCAACCCCATAAAGGCGAAGGCTCCACCGATCGGCTGGCTCATCTTCAGCGGATTGACCGCACAAGATTTTGTAGACGCTTTGACGAGGGCCATAACAGGTCCTTATTCTGCGGCCTGTGGCAGGGCAGATGGTGAGGCCGCCAAGATTCCCTCGATGCGTCTGTTGCAGCAGCCGCCGACCGCATTGGTGTGCTCTCTGACAGCTTCCACGCTGATCAAGCCATGCGCGGTGATTGCATCCTCGATTGTTCCGAGATCGACCTTGTTGCAGCAGCAGATCTCCTTGGCTCGGCGCGCCGTTTCGCCGAGCGCAGGATCGCAAGCGATCTCGGCCAGCGGTGATCGCATCTGCACCATCGCCTTCGCCAAGACCTGCCATGGCGCAGGTCGACGCAGCTGCTCCCACATCGGATTGGAGAGCGACTTGTCGATCTCCTCCACCAGTTTGACCATTCCAAGATAGCCCAGATAGGCATGGCACCGCTCCTGGTTGATATCGATCCAGGGCATCGCCGCCTTCAGTGCGACAAACTGCGATTTGCCGCCCGACAGCATGATGTCCGCCTCCGCTTCTTTCAACATTCTGTACATTTCGCGCGGCGTCATCTCCTCGATCATGTGGGCATCCTGCCCCATCAGCTCCTTGATGCGTTCCTTATCCTCCCTGGTCGATTTTTTCACGCTGGTTCCGACCAATTCGAGACCGGCTTCCTGCAGCGCCGCCACGACCGACCATGACTTGACGCCGCCGGTAATCAACAAGACCTTCTTGCCTTTGAATCGTGGCTTGTACGGTTCGATGGCAGCCCAGGCGCGCGTTTCCTCGCGCGCGATCACCGCATCAGTGCGCCCGAGCAACTCTTCGGGGGCGCCGCGATCGACCAATAAGCGGGCGATCTGGCGAAGCGAATCGCTCGAATCCTGGATACCGTAGAACGCCCCCTCGAAGAACGGGATCCCGTAGCGTTCCTTCATTTTGCGTGCGACGTTGATCATAGATTTTGAGCAGACCAACATCGCCGCCCGCGCGCGATGAGAAGAAGCGACCTCGCGATACTTTCCGTCGCCAGAGATGCAGGAGAGAATCCGGACTCCGAGCTCGTCCAGCAATGGCTTCACTTGCCAGAGCTCTCCCGAAAGATTGTATTCTCCGATCAGGTTGATGTCGTACGGCGTTGTGTAGTCCGGCTCCTGCGTTCCGATGACATGTTCGAGCAGGGCCTCGCCGGCGAGCTTGTTACCCAGGTTCTTGGAGCCAACGAACCCGGGGGAATTGATCGGGATCACTGGCTTACCGAACCTTTGAGACGCAGCCTTGCAGACCGCATCGATATCGTCGCCGATCATCGCCGGGACGCAAGTCTGATAGACGAAGATCGCGGGAGGGTCCCACTTATCAATGATTTCTTTGATTGCTTTGCACAGCCGCTGCTCGCCTCCGAACACGATATCGGTTTCGTTCAGATCGGTTGTGAATGCGGTCCGCCACAGGTTCAAGCCAGAAGACGCGGAGCCGCGATTGTCCCAGGAGTTGCCTTCACACGCAATCGGACCGTGCACCAGGTGAGCGACATCGGTAAACGGCTGCAGCGCGATCTTGGCACCGTCGAAGGCACAGCCCCCCGCAGCACTGCCCGGCTGCAGTTGCTTGGTGCAGCCCTTCCTGCGTTCAGCCTCCGGCTTATTGCCATTCTTGCCGCAGCCCGGCTCGTCGAAAATATTCTGGACCGTAGCCGCCAGCGAACTCATCCGTTTTCCCCTCAGCGGAAGTCAATTGAAAGTGTTTAATGCGTTTGTGCCATCGCCGCGTTCGGCGATGGCACGTGCACCATTCGTCATCAACGAATGATGTCGAAGCTGTAGTCGGTTTTGCCAAGAAGGTTGGTCTTCTTGTCGATTTCGTCGAAGATCTTGTCGAGGATCTTGACCAGCACATTCAGGCCGCCCTGATACCCCCAAACGGGCGAGCGGTGATGGTGATGCCGATCAAAGACTGGAAAGCCAATTCGGATCAGTGGCGTTCCAGTGTCGCGCTCAAGGTACTTGCCGTACGTGTTGCCAATCAGAAAATCGACCGGCTCGGTAAATAGGAGCGAGCGCATGTGCCAGAGGTCCCGGCCAGGGTAGACTTGGCAGCTCTGCCCAAACGGCGAGCTGGCAAGCAGCGCCGCCATTTTTGTCTGCCATGCCTTGTTGCCGTTGGTGGAAAGCACATGGGTTGGCTCGGCGCCCAGTTCGAGCAGAAAGGCAGCTACTCCGTAGCAGAGATCCGGATCACCATAGATCGCGAACTTCTTGCCATGGATATGCGCACTGGAATCGGCGATGGCATCGACCAAGCGGCCACGCTCTCGTGCGAGTTGCTCGGGAATGTCCTTGCCGCCGATCCGCGATAACGCCACCAGCAAGTCATCCGTTGCGGATATGCCAATCGGGTAGTTGAAGGACACGACATCCTGACCATGCTCGGCCACGAATTGCAACGTTTTCTCCGTACACCACTCCTGCATGGAGATTGTCGCCTTGGCGTGAACGGCGTTGGCTGCGTCTTCCAGCGTGGTGCCACCGTCATACATCCGGAACTCGCCATCTGTCGGGGTGTCGAAGACTTCGGAGTTGTCGGCGAGTATGGTGTGCTGGATTCCCATCAGTTCCAGGATGCGCTTGATCTCGCGAAGGTTTCCGACGGTATAGCCATCGAAACCGCCGATGATGTTGATGGCCTGGTTCGGCCTGCGCTCCAGCTTCGGCGCCGTTCCGGCCTTGCCGTCCCAAAAATGCTCCAAGATGCCCTTGAGCGCGTTGTCGTAGCCGGTGACGTGGCTGCCGACGAAGGCCGGCGTGTGGGCGAACGGCACGTCGAACTCCGCCGGAACCGAGCCCTTCTCCTTGGACGTCTTGATGAAGGCGTTCAGGTCATCGCCGATCACCTCAGCCATGCAGGTCGTGGAGACCGCAATCATCTTAGGTTTGTACATGTTGTAGCTGTTGGCGAGCCCGTCGATCATGTTGTTCAGGCCACCGAATACAGCAGCGTCCTCCGTCATCGACGATGAGACGCAGGAGCTCGGCTCCTTGAAGTGTCGCGACAGATGGCTGCGGTAATAGGCCACGCAGCCTTGCGAGCCGTGGACGAATGGCAGCGTGCCTTCAAAGCCGACGGAGGCGAATACGGCGCCAAGCGGCTGGCAGGCCTTGGCCGGGTTTATCGTTAGCGCCTCCCGCGCAAAATTCTTCTCGCGGTACTCCGGCGTTTTCGTCCATTCCTTGATACGCTCGACTTCGGCAGGCTCGCGGGGATCCTCGAACATTTTCTTCTTGTCCAGCATCTGCTGGTATTCTGGACCGCGGAACAGTTCGAGATGATCGAGCACGTGCTCGGCACTTTGCGCCATTATTAAGATCCTTTTACTGTCGAAATTGATCGCCTCAGCTCTCCGCTAAGAGCGTGACTTGTTGCCCTATTCTGCAGCCAAGAGCTTGGCCCTCGGCGATTCCTTCCAGGGCGCCTTCGTCTTTTTCCAGACAGGCGAGTTGACAGCCATGTCCATGTCGCGCGCGAAGATCGCAAAGCCGTCATAGCCGTGATATGGACCCGAATAGTCCCAGGAATGCATCTGCCGGAACGGCACCCCCATCTTCTGGAACACATATTTCTCCTTGATGCCCGAGCCGATGAGGTCAGGCTGGAGCTTTTCGACGAAGCGCTCGAACTCGTACCCATTGACGTCGTCATAGATCAGCGTGCTGTCCTTTACGTAGTTCTGAGCGGTGCGCTGATAATCGTCGTTGTGGCCAAACTCGTATCCGGTGCCCACGACTTCCATCCCGAGGTCTTCGTAGGCGCCAATCACGTGACGCGGACGAAGCCCGCCGACATACAGCATGACCGTCCGGCCCTCCAGGCGCGGGCGATACTTCGCAACCACTGCGTTCACCAGCGGCTGGTACTTTTCAATCACGCGCTCGGCCCCTTCCTTGATCTTGTCGTCGAAATAGGCCGCAATCTTCCGCAGCGATTCTGCGATCTTTGAAGGTCCGAAGAAGTTGTATTCGCACCAGGGGATGCCGAATTTCTCTTCCATGTGGCGGGAGATGTAGTTCATTGAACGGTAGCAATGCAGAAGGTTGAGCTTGGCTTTCGGAGTTGCCTCGAGTTCAGCGAGTGAACCGTCCCCGGACCACTGCGCGATCACCCGCAGGCCCATTTCCTCCAGCAGAATTCGCGATGACCAGGCATCGCCGCCGATATTGTAATCGCCGATGATCGCAACATCGTAAGGCGTCGGCTCGAACTTTGGTGTGCCGTCGGGCTCGAGCTTGTCGAAGATCCAGTCACGTACCGCGTCGTTGGCAATGTGGTGACCTAGTGACTGCGATACGCCACGAAAACCCTCGCAGCGGACTGGCACGATGGTCTTGCCTCCATACTCCTTGGATTTAGTTCTTGAGACAGCTTCGATATCGTCGCCGATCAGTCCGATCGGGCATTCCGATTGGATGGTGATGCCGTTGTTGAGGGGAAACAGCTCCTGGATTTCGTCAAGAACTTTGACCAGTTTCTTGTCACCACCGAATACGATATCCTTTTCTTGGAAGTCGGAGGTGAATTGCAGGGTCACGAAGCTATCGATCCCCGTCGTACCAACGTAATAGTTGCGGCGCGATCCCCACGAATACTGACCACAGCCAACAGGACCATGGCTGATATGGACCATGTCCTTGATCGGTCCCCAAACCACGCCCTTGGATCCCGCATAGGCGCAGCCTCGGATCGTCATCACGCCGGGTATGGATTTGATGTTGGACTTCACCCCGCAGTCGGACTTGCCGGCCTGATGAACGTTGAGGTGCTTGGCACGCCTTTTCGCGGTTTTCTCCGGATAGACCTTCAGCACCTCCTCGATCAGCTGTTTGTTGCGAGCCCTGATATCTGCGATACTCTGGGTCGTGGCGAGACTCATCTGATGTCCTCAAGGTTAGCTGTTGCAAGAGCGGCTTCGGACCAGAACTTTTGCAACCAGCATGCCAGCGCTTCGCGAACACAAAACCCACAACGATTAACGGCAGTTAGCGCGTCTCGCGCGGTGGCAACGCCGTTGTTGCGAACGCGACATCGCGCTTTGCTCGGAGGCTTCTTGGTTTGACCTGTTCGAAACGGAACAAGGGGGAGCTATGCGCGAAATGGCCCCGCTCAGCTATCAGCGCGTGTTTTCGTTCTAGACGATGAACCCATAAATCTGCCGGGCGGACGGCTTGCCAGAATCCGCTATGGCCCGATAGCGACCAAATTCCGCAGCGCGACGAAATAACGCGAAGGGTCAGGAGCGGATGTCAGCTCCAGCTCACGCTAATCTATGAACTTGGCGCAATCTCAGATCTGATCCATTCCACGAAGGTCTGCAAAGCGCGGCGCTGACGGCCAGCGCGCGGGAACACTAGATGATGACCAACGTAGCGGATGTCGGTGGAGCGGCCAGCCAGGGGCGCTATCAGGCGCCCCGACGCTATCTCACTTTCAGCCAACCGAGTTGATTCCAACGTCACGCCAACCCCGCCGCAAGCCATGGCTATTGCGAGGAAGCTGCGGTCGAATCGCATTCCATGGATCGCTGGAGGTTCGAGCCCGTTCGCGGCGAACCATTGATACCATTGAACCTGCTTCACGTCGGAGCGAATAAGAACTTGGCTCAACAAATCCTTTGGCTGGCGGATTCTCTTCGCGATTTGAGGAGCACACAGAGGGGTGACGGTTTCCTCACCAAGCGGGATCACTTCGAGGCCCTCACCGCGAGGTGAACCGTAGACGATGTCCAGATCGAAATCGTCGTTCGTGAAGCGGGCGTACTCCGTATTGGCGGCGAGCCGAACCTCCAGTTTCGGTTCGGCCGCGAGAAATTTGGTCAGGCGCGGGGCCAGCCATTGCGCTGCGAAACTTGGGGCACAATGCACCCTCAGGAGCTGCGGCCCGCGACCTGCGACTTCTTCGATCCCGCGCCGCAAATTGTCGAAGGCCGCACCGGCGTGGCGCATCAGGTTCTCGCCAGCGGGCGTTAGACGGACGGAACGAGCACTCCGCTCGAACAGAACGGTGCTCATGGTGCTTTCCAGCTTGCGGATCGCGTGGCTGACGGCGCTCGGCGTCAAATGCAACTCGTCGGCCGCATCGCTGAAGGAGCCAGTGCGCGCAGCCGCTTCGAAGGCCCGGATAGCGGAGATCGGGATGCTCGACAGCAGCATACCCATAAGTGAACCAGATTCACACATCCAAGACAACTGCGCGTTTGTCCCGGCCGGCCCCTCGGCTCTAGCAATGGGGCAAGAGGACCGGCTGCCTACCGCGGCGTCCAAAACGACAGGGACAGGGAGGATTCGAATGCTGCTTCGCGGCAAAACGGCGATCATCACGGGGGCGGCCTCGCCTCGTGGGATTGGCCTCGCAACCGCCAGGCGATTTGCCGAAGAGGGCGCGCGGGTCGCCATCCTCGACATCGATGGGACCGCCGCACAGGCTGCCGCGCAAGGCCTCGGCGACGCTCATATCGGAATTGCTTGCGACGTCGCCGACCGGGCTTCGTGTCAGAAGGCAGTCGAAGCTGTCGCTGACGCTTTCGGCCAAATCGATATCCTGATCAACAATGCCGGCATCACACAGCCGGTCAAATTCCTCGACATCACGCCGGCCGACTGGGACCGTATCCAGGACGTCAACCTGAAGGGCATTCTGTTCCTCTCCCAGGCTGTGATCCCGCATATGTGCAAGCAAAAATCGGGATCGATTGCATGCATGTCGTCGGTATCGGCCCAGCGCGGCGGCGGCATTTTCGGTGGTCCGCACTACTCGGCGGCGAAGGCCGGGGTCCTTGGGCTTGCCAAGGCGATGGCTCGGGAATTTGGCGCCGATGGTATCCGCGTCAACTGCGTCACGCCGGGATTGATAGGCACCGACATCACCTCTGGCAAGCTCAACGACGAGATGAAAGCGAAGATTCTGGAAGGCATTCCGCTCGGACGGCTCGGGGAGGCCAAGGACGTTGCCGGTATCTACACATTTCTTGCATCGGACCTCTCGGCATACGTCACCGGCTCCGTGATCGACGTCAACGGCGGGATGCTCATTCACTAAGAGCAGCGATGGAGAGACGGATGTCCACGAGTTTACTTGTCAACACGCCCAGCCTTTCGCAGCGTGCGCGCAACATTCGCCGCAACGCCCTGCGCATGGGCGAAGTTCAAGGCCAAGGCTATATCGCGCAGGCGCTCGATATTTCCGACGTGTTGGCGGTCGCATATTTTCACGCGATGCGCTACCGGCCTGAGGAGCCCACCTGGGAAAATCGCGATCGTTTCCTCCTTTCCAACGGTCACTACGCGATCGCCCTTTATGCCGCACTGATCGAGGCCGGCATTATCCCCGAAGTCGAACTCGAGACGTATGGCTTCGACGAAAGCCGCCTGCCGATGTCAGGCATGGCGTCCTACACGCCCGGTATGGAAATGTCCGGCGGGTCCTTGGGGCTCGGACTGAGCATCGCGGTCGGCATGGGCCTCGGGTTGAAGCACAAGGGCTCCAAGAGCCGCGTTTTCACGCTGTTCTCGGACGGAGAGCTCGACGAGGGTTCGAAGTGGGAAGCAATGATGTCGGCTGCGCACCACAAGCTCGACAATTTGATCGCGATCATTGACGTCAACAACCAGCAGGCCGACGGCCCTTCGAAACAGATGATGGGGTTCGAGCCGTTGGTCGACAAGCTCGAGGCCTTCGGCTGGTTCGTACGCCGCGTCGACGGCAATGACCTGGACGCCGTCGTGGCAGCATTCGACGCAACGATTTCGCACCCCGAGCAGCAACCGAGGATCATCATCGCCGACACTCTCATGGGCAAGGGAGTTCCGTTCCTCGAACAGCGAGAAAAGAATCACTTCATCCGGGTCGAAGCGCACGAATGGAAATTGGCGCTGGCAGAACTTGATGCGGGAGACAGGTCATGAAGTCGGTTACCCCAGGTACGCCCGGGAAACCGCGGTTCACCACCTCCGCGATGATCGCGTCGATCGCCGCCGAGGGACAAAAGACGAAACCAGCGCCGTTCGGTCACGCGCTTGTCGAATTGGCCCGGAGCTGCCCCGAGGTGGTGGGCCTCACCGCCGATCTTGGCAAGTACACGGACCTGCACATTTTCGCGAAGCAGTTTCCAGACCGCTACTATCAAATGGGTATGGCGGAGCAGCTCCTCTACGGTGCGGCTTCGGGCATGGCGGCTGAAGGATTCATGCCCTTCGCAACAACTTATGCCGTATTCGCCTCGCGGCGCGCCTACGACTTCATCCACCAGACGATTGCAGAGGAAGACCGCAACGTAAAGATCGTCTGCGCCTTGCCAGGTCTCACTTCCGGCTACGGCCCAAGCCACCAGGCGGCGGAAGACCTCGCGCTGTTCCGCGCAATGCCGAACATGACCGTGATCGATCCCTGCGACGCTCACGAGATCGAGCAGATCGTTCCGGCCATCGCGGCGCATCACGGGCCCGTATATATGCGGCTCTTGCGTGGTCAGGTGCCCCTCGTCCTGGACGAGTACAACTATCAATTCAGGCTCGGCAGGGCATCCTTGATTCGGGACGCTCGGGACGTCCTGATCATCTCCTCTGGAATCATGACCATGCGAGCGCTGGATGCTGCAAAGGAACTCGCCGGTGATAGCGTGGACGTAGCCGTGCTGCATGTACCGACAATCAAGCCGCTCGACCACGGAGCGATACTGCGCGAAGCAGCAAAACCCGGCCGTCTCGTCGTGGTCGCCGAGAACCATACCATCATCGGCGGGCTCGGAGAGGCGATTGCAGCGCTGTTGATGCGCTCCGGCGTCCATCCAGCTTTCCGCCAGATCGCGTTGCCCGATGAGTTCCTTGCCGCTGGGGCGCTTCCCACGCTGCACGATCGCTACGGCATTTCGACTGCGGAAGTTGCAAGGCAGATCAAGGGGTGGCTGCGCTAAGCGCGCACCTAGATACGTCAACTTCGACTGAGGGAAGCATCGCCTACGCGGCGTCGCCGCGGAGAACGATGGCCGCTGCCTGACGGCCGGTGCCCGAGAACCGGCCGGAACTGCAGAAGCGTGCTGCTGCCGATCAACATACCGATACTCAACAAGGAGGAAGCAATGACCCAACGCAAATCGACTGCCATCACCCGTCGCAAGTTGCTCCTGGCCGGCGCGGCTGTCCCGTTGTGCGCCGTCCTCAGCCGCCCGGCCGCCGCCGCAGAGTTCACTTACAAGCTCGCGACCGGGCAGGACCCCGCGCATCCGGTGAATGCTCGGGCCAAGGAGGCCGCCGATCGCATCAAGGAAGCGACTAGCGGGCGCTTGGAAATCAATCTCTTTCCCGCCAACCAGCTTGGCTCGGATACGGATCTGCTGACGCAGGTTCGCAACGGTAGCGTCGAGTTTTTCAACCTTTCCTCTCTAATCCTCGCTACCCTTGTACCCGCCGCGGGCGTCGTGAATCTCGGCTTCCTCTTCCCCAACTATGATGCCGTCTGGAAGGCCATGGACGGCGAACTCGGCGCCTACATCCGCGCGCAGATCGCCAAGACGCCTATCATGGCGGTGTCCAAGCCTTGGGACAATGGCTTCCGCCACATCACGTCGTCGGGCCGTGAGATCAAGACACCGGACAACCTCAAGGGCTTCAAGCTCAGGGTACCTGCCGCACCCAATCTGACGTCGCTGTTTCTTGCGCTCGGGGCAGGACCAGCGCCGATCAACTTCAACGAGGTCTATTCCGCGCTCCAGACCAAGGTCGTGGACGGTCAGGAAAATCCCCTTCCGATCATAGCAACGGCGCGCCTGTATGAGGTGCAGAAGACCTGCAGCCTGACGGGTCACGTCTGGGACAATTACTGGATCCTCGGCAACAAGCGCGCGTTCCAGAAGCTTCCGCAGGACGTGCAAGAGATCGTGACGCACGAACTCGATCGCTCGGCCAACGATGAACGAGCCGACATCGCAAAGCTCAGTGAATCCCTCCGCACCGACTTGACAGCCAAGGGCATGCAATTCCTCGACGTCGACCGATCCGCCTTCCGGCAGGCGCTGGCAGAGACGAGCTTCTATGCCGACTGGAAATCCAAATTCGGCGCGGAGGCCTGGGTTCAACTTGAGAAAGCCGCGGGCAAGTTGGGGTGAGCCATGGAACAAGCGCACATGGACGGGGCGACACTTGCTCTTCCTGAGCCTGCCTCCGGATGGCGCAAGGCCGTTGTGAACCTGAACAAGGCACTGAAGCCCGTCGTCGCCATTCCTGCCGCACTGCTGGTCATCGCAGAGGTGATAGTCCTTTTCGTCGGCATCGTCTCTCGCTACGTGCTCCATACCCCGATTGTCTGGTCGGACGAGCTCGCCGGCATCCTGTTTCTGTGGCTGGCGATGCTGGGATCGGTCGTCGCCTTCCAGCGGGCCGAGCATATGCGGATGACGGCCATCGTTGGCATGATCCGCCCGGAAGCCAGGTTGTTCCTTGACGTCTTTGCGACGGCTGCCTCGTTCGCGTTCTTGCTTCTGGTAGTTCGCCCCGCCTACGAGTTTGCGGCCGACGAAGTCTTCGTCACAACTCCGGCTCTGGGAATAGTCAACACTTGGCGCGCCGCCGCCCTGCCGGTCGGCATCGGCTTGATGCTGGTCGTTGCCACTCTGAGGCTGGCAGCCACGGCCAATGTGAAGCACCTCGCGGCTGCAATCGCTGCGGTGGGAACGCTGATCGGGGTTCTCGCGCTGCTCGCACCGATCCTTAAACCGCTCGGCAATCTGAACCTGTTGATCTTCTTCGTGTTTATCGTTGGCGCCATGGTTTTCGCAGCAGTGCCGATCGCCTTCGCGTTCGGCCTTACGACCATCGGCTACATAATGCTGACGACCAGCACACCCGACGTGGTCGTTATCGGTCGCATGGACGAAGGCATGAGCCATCTCATCCTGCTTGCGGTGCCGATGTTCGTGTTCCTCGGCTTGTTGATCGAAATGACCGGCATGGCCCGCGCCATGGTCGTTTTCCTCGCCAGCCTGCTTGGCCACGTTCGGGGCGGTCTCCAATATGTGCTTGTCGGTGCGATGTATCTGGTCTCGGGTATTTCGGGATCCAAGGCGGCCGATATGGCAGCAATAGCGCCTGTGCTCTTCCCCGAAATGACCAGACGCGGCGCGAAGCGTGGTGACCTGGTCGCGCTCCTGGCGGCGACCGGCGCTCAGACCGAGACGATCCCCCCATCATTGGTGTTGATCACAATCGGATCGGTGACGGGTGTGTCGATCGCGGCCCTGTTCACGGGCGGGTTATTGCCGGCGATCGTGCTCGCGGTCGGACTGTGCGCGGTGGTGTGGTGGCGGTACCGTGGAGAGGATTTGTCGCACGTTCAGCGTGCGACCAGCCGTGAAATCGGCCGTTCCTTTCTGATCGCGCTTCCCGCCATTGCCCTTCCATTTGTGATCCGCGCTGCGGTGATCGAGGGGGTAGCAACAGCCACCGAGGTCTCGACGATAGGCATCGTCTATTCCGTATTGGCCGGGCTTTTTATCTATCGCCGGTTCGACTGGCGCCTCCTCTATCCGATCTTGGTTGAGACCGCGGCTCTTTCCGGCGCGATCCTCTTCATCATCGGTGCGGCGACGGGGATGGCCTGGGCTTTGACCCAATCGGGCTTCTCGGCATCACTTGCGAAGTTCATGACCTCCTTGCCGGGTGGTGCGCCGATATTTCTGATCGTCACGATCCTTGCGTTCGTCGTCCTGGGAAGCGTGCTCGAAGGCATCCCTGCCATCGTGCTCTTCGGTCCGCTGCTTTTCCCCATTGCCCGTCAGGTGGGGGTGCATGAGGTCCACTATGCCATGGTCGTCGTTCTGGCGATGGGGATTGGACTTTTCGCGCCGCCATTCGGCGTCGGCTACTATGCGGCGTGCGCCATCAGCCGGATCCATCCCGACGAAGGCATGCGTCCGATCCTGGCGTACATGCTGGCCCTGCTCCTCGGCACAGTCATAGTGGCTGCAGTGCCGTGGATTTCCATAGGTTTCCTTTAAACTCTGCGAAACGTCTCAGCTACGGAGATCGCCCGCACCTCTCTCCTTTCACCGCATTCGGAGGGACGCGAGGTGAGATTCTGGCGAGCTAGACAGGTTGTTCGCACAGTTCTTTGCTCCTCGTGGAGGCAACGATCGCCTTCCTCGGGGCGCGGAGCGACGCACGGCCTTCAGGGCCATACGCGACTATGGATCGCGCATCGACCAGATCGCATGCGAGTTTCGAACAAAGGCCTGACGTGAATGCGAGTCGCCTTTCGTTCGAAGCTCCGATCACTTTTCATGACCAGCGCGACTGGCCTCTGGTAGTCCTCCAAGGCCGATCCTGCGTCATGTCCGCTTCGGGATCATTCACGACCGGGTCGAGCCACAAGCAAGCCCGGCCAAGTCCGCTACGCCGCCAAAAAGTGGATGTGTATTCAGAGCATTAGCGGCACGCCACGGGGCGTTGCCGGTTGATGGCGTTGCCCGAGGCATGATTCAAGCTCCGAAACCGGAGCCTCGAATCATGCGCCACGAATTCAGCGATTGCGAATGGACCGCCATCAAACCGATGCTGCCGAACAAGCCGCGCGGCGTTCAGCGCGTAAATGACCGCCGCGTGCTTAGTGGCATCTTTTGGGTCCTGCGTTCAGGTGCGCCATGACGCGACCTGCCGTTAGAACACGGCCCCCGCGCTCGACGAAGGCGGTCGCAAAGGAAAAACGGCTGCAAGGTACCCTGGCCGACCAGGCCTGCCAATGCGAACTTTGCTTGCCGAGACCTCAGGTGTTGACCTTCTGCGATGACGATAATGCTCAGGGGCACGACGTCATTCAACTTCGCAGCTCAATGCAGGCTCTCTCTCACCTCGACGCAGCACGCCAGCCGATCACGCCAATAGCTGGCGTGCCTTGATAAGTGCGCGCGCGAGCACATCAATTTCTTCACGGGTGTTGTAAAGTCCAAGGGACGCACGGCATGTTGCCAACGCCCCGAAGCGCTTGAGCAGCGGCATCGCGCAGTGAGCCCCTGCCCGCACCGCTACACCGGCGCGATCGACGACGGTGGCAATATCGTGCGCATGCGCACCTTTCACATCAAACGAGATGATCGGCCCCTTCTCGGCCGGCGCCCCGATCATGCGCACGGAGTTGATGTCCCCGAGCTTCTCCTGCGTGTAAGCGAGCAGTTCGCTCTCGTGCTTGCGGATCTGAGCCTTGCCTATTGAATTGATGTAATCCACGGCTGCGCCCAACCCGATCGCCTCGACGATCGGCGGCGTACCCGCTTCGAACCGGTGCGGCGGATCCCCATAAATGACGCCGGAACGCGAGACCTCGCGGATCATCTCGCCGCCGCCATTGAAGGGCGTCATCGATGCCAGATGCTCGGATTTTCCGTAAAGAACGCCGATTCCGGTCGGACCATAGAGTTTGTGGCCGGTCATGACGTAGAAATCGCAATCAATATCGCAGACGTCGACACTCAGATGGACGCATGCTTGCGAGCCGTCGACCAGCACCGGGATACCACGAGCATGTGCGACCCTCACCAGGTCTTTCACCGGCAAGACCGTGCCGAGCACGTTCGACATCTGTGTGATTGCGACCATCTTGGTGCGCGAGGTCAGCAGTCGCTCAAATTCATCGAGTAAGAAGTTGCCGGCATCATCCACTGGTGCCCATTTGATCACTGCACCGAGCCGTTCCCTAAGAAAATGCCATGGCACAATGTTGGAGTGGTGTTCCAAAATTGACAGAACGATCTCATCACCCGGGCTGATGCGCTCGCGACCAAACGTCTGTGCGACCAGATTGATCGCCTCGGTGGCGCTGCGCGTGAAGATAATCTCTTCGTCCAAATGCGCGTTCACAAACCGCGCTACCTTGGTACGGGCGCCCTCATACGCTTCGGTCGCCGCATTGGCGAGATAGTGCAAGCCACGATGAACGTTGGCATATTCGCTGGAGTACACCTGCATCATGCGGTCAAGTACCGCATTTGGCTTTTGCGCGGACGCAGCGTTATCGAGATAGACAAGCGGCTTGCCGTACACGGTCATGGCCAGCGCCGGAAAGTCACAACGCAGACGGTCGACCTCGTAACGACCATTGCTGACCGCGGGATGTTCGCTCATTGCCGTTCCTGCAGCCAGTGTTCAGCTTGCGCGGTCACAAAATCGCGCAGGTTATCGGCGAAGATCTCCTCAATTGACTCTCCAATGAACGCTTTAATCAGCAACAACTGCGCGTCCTTCTCGGACAGCCCCCGCGCGCGCAAATAGAATACGAGATTGCCGTCTAGCGCTCCTGAGGTCGCTCCGTGGCCGCAGGTCACGTCGTCGGCCGAGATTTCAAGTTCCGGCTTATTGTCGGCCTCGGCCTGGTCGGATAAGAGCAACGCTCGCGTCGACAGGCTGGCGTCGGTCTTCTGGGCAACGGGACGAACGACGATCCGGCCCTGAAACACCGAGCGGCCGCAATCATCAACGACCGCGCGGAACTTCTGCCGACTGGTGCAATGCGGCACGGCGTGGTCGACCACTATTGTTGTGTCGGCGTGCAGTTTATCTTTGATGAGATTTACCCCGTTCGCAGAGAGTTTGGATCCCTGGCCACCCAGCGTCACGAATCCCTGATAGCGATTAATAGAGCCGCTGCACGTCATGCTGAAGAGATCGAGCTTAGCTCTGGTGCCGACCGCGATGATCCCCGACGAGATGTTCACCGCATCAGCGGCGTCAGCCGCTATGCGGATATGCGAAAGGCTCGCCTCGTCCCCAGCCAGGGCGATTAAGACATCGTTGGCCTGATAGCCGCTCGCGCCTTCGGCAGAGATGAAACTTTGCACCACGGTCGCATGCGCCCCTTTATCGAGCTGCAGATATGAGCGTGTAAAAGCGGACACCGACGATCCCGTTGCGACCTGAACGATTTGAATAGGGCGTCTAATCGTGTTGCCTTCGGCAATCGAAATCACCAAACCATCTGAGGCCATTGCCGCATTGAGCGAGATCACCGCATCGTCCGTCGTCGAAAGCACCAAACCGGCCATTGCGCCAGTGGACGAATTCTCCAACACCTCTCGCAGTGACTGCACATGGAGCTCATTTTCCAGCTCGCCGAGATCCGATAGCTCAGGCGCGAATATGCCGTCCACCAAGACCAATTTGACCGCCTGATCGACAGCCACTCGCCTGGCCGACGCCTTTGCGCGCGCCAACGCCGCTGCATCCGGTCGCGGGGCGAGTGGCAACACCTCGCCGATCAGGGCACGCAGATCCGTGTATCTCCAGGCCTCCATGCGCCGATGCGGCAGGCCGGCGCGCTCATAGGCTTCGAATGCCCTCGCACGGATATGGGGGACGAGGCCCGCGCCAGGCAACCGTCCGAGCGCAGCTGCGAGAAAATTGCTCGTTGCGCACCCGGCATCGGCCTTAGCCAATACTTGCTTCATGGGGAAATCCATAGAGCCGTCAGGCCGCGGTTTCGAACTGGGCGTAGCCACAGGCCTCGAGTTCCAGCGCGAGTTCCTTGCCGCCGCTCGTCACGACGCGGCCTTTCGACATCACGTGCACATAATCGGGCACGATGTAATGAAGGAGCCGCTGATAGTGGGTGATCACGATCATCGCCCTTTGCGGCGAACGCAGGCCGTTGATGCCGCTCGCGACAATACGCAGGGCGTCGATATCCAGCCCGGAATCGATCTCGTCCAGTATGCATAGACTCGGCTCGAACAACGCCATCTGCAGGATCTCGTTGCGCTTCTTCTCGCCGCCCGAGAAGCCGACATTGACGCCGCGCTTGAGCATGTCCCGGGTAATGTTGAGTGACTCGGCCACCTCACGGACCTTTTTCAGAAATTCGGGCGTGGATAATTCCCCTCGGCCGCGCGCCTTGCGCTGGGCGTTGAGCGCCGCGTGCAGGAAATTCCAGGTGGTGACGCCGGGGATCTCGACCGGATACTGGAACGCCAGGAACACGCCCTTGGCGGCGCGCTCGTTGGGCTCCATCTCCAGCAGGTCCTCGCCCCTGAACAGGATCTGCCCGCCGGTGACTTCATAGCCCGGCTTGCCGGCGATGACGTGGGAGAGCGTCGACTTGCCGGAGCCGTTCGGCCCCATAATCGCGTGCACTTCGCCCGCATTGACCATAAGATCGAGGCCACGGATTATTTCACGACTGTCGACACCAACATGCAGATCTTTGATTTCGAGCAGCGTCATTTTTTATCTGATCCCTCAAACTGCGTCGTCCGGAACGGCGAGCCGCGTTCGCGGGGCTCGCGGGACGTTTGGTTATCCGACAGATCCCTCGAGAGAGATCGAGATCAGCTTCTGCGCCTCCACTGCGAACTCCATCGGAAGCTTTTGCAGGACATCTTTCGCGAAACCGTTGACGACAAGGCCGATGGCCTGTTGCTCACTCAAGCCTCTTTGCAAGCAGTAGAATAGCACGTCCTCGGAAATCTTCGACGTCGTCGCTTCATGCTCGAACGTCGCCGAGGAATTCTTGGCCTCGACATAGGGCACGGTGTGCGCGCCGCATTTGTCGCCGATCAGAAGCGAGTCGCAGGCGGTGTAGTTGCGCGCGCCGGTGGCCTTGCGATGGGCGCTGACGAGACCGCGATAGGTGTTCTGCGACTTGCCGGCGGCGATGCCCTTGGAGATGATCCGGCTCGACGTGTTCTTGCCGAGGTGGATCATCTTGGTGCCAGAGTCGACCTGCTGGAAGCCGTTCGAGATCGCGATCGAGTAGAACTCGCCGCTCGAATTGTCGCCGCGCAGGATGCAGCTCGGATATTTCCAGGTGATCGCCGAACCGGTCTCGACCTGGGTCCAGGAGATCTTCGAATTGCGACCACGGCAGTCGCCACGCTTGGTGACGAAATTGTAGATGCCGCCCTTGCCTTCCGAATTGCCCGGGTACCAGTTCTGCACCGTCGAATATTTGATCTCGGCATCGTCGAGCGTGACGAGCTCGACGACGGCGGCGTGCAGCTGGTTCTCGTCGCGCTGCGGTGCGGTGCAGCCCTCGAGATAGGAGACGTAGGAGCCCTTGTCGGCGATGATCAGCGTGCGCTCGAACTGGCCGGTGTTGCGCTCGTTGATGCGGAAATAGGTCGACAGCTCCATCGGGCAGCGCACGCCCGGCGGCACGTAGACGAACGAGCCGTCGGAGAACACCGCCGAATTCAATGTTGCGAAGTAATTGTCCGAGGTCGGCACCACGGTGCCGAGATATTTCTGCACCAGCTCGGGATGCTCGCGGATCGCCTCCGAGATCGGCATGAAGATTACGCCGGCGGCCTTCAGCTCCTTCTGGAAGGTGGTCGCGACCGAAACCGAATCGAACACGGCATCGACCGCGATCTTGCGGTTCGGCGTCTGCTCGCCGCCGGGCGGCGGCTCGACGCCCTCGAGGATCGCAACCTCGCGCAGCGGGATGCCGAGCTTCTCGTAGGTCTTGAGGATTTCCGGATCGATCTCGTCGATCGAGGACAGCGTCTTCTTCGGCTTCGGCGCCGCGTAGTAGTAGATGTCCTGGTAGTCGATCTTCGGATAGTCGACGCGCGCCCAGGTCGGCTCGGTCATGGTTAGCCAGCGGCGATACGCCTCCAGGCGCCATTCCAGCATCCAGGCCGGTTCGTTCTTCTTTGCGGAGATGAAGCGGACGGTGTCTTCCGACAGCCCCTTCGGGGCCTTGTCGGACTCGATCAGCGTCTCAAACCCATATCGATACTGGTCGACGTCGATGCGCCGGACGCGCTCGACCGTCTCTTGTACAGCTACCATTGCCCACTCCGTTCACGCATGGACGATTCCCGGCGGCGATGATCGCGTCGCCTCTCCTCCGAGCGGATCGCGCAAGTCATGGCCGACTCGAGGCCAGGTTGGGAAAGAACCAGGAGACTGACCCAAAAGGGAGCCGCCCTGGATAGGGTTTCGATCATGTTTCGCGCCGGAGTGCCATCCGTCGGCTACTCGATCTATGCCGGCACACAGGTATCAGGCACCGGACAAACGACGGCGCATTGCGGCGCATCAAAATGCCCTTCACATTGAGTGCACTGGCTCGGATTGATCACATATATGTCGTTCTTCAGGCTGATCGCGGCATTAGGGCATTCGTACTCACACGCACCACAGACCGTGCATTGTGACGCGATTATTTTGTAGGCCATCACTACGATTCCATAAGCGAAGGTGCGGGACGACGCCTTGCCTTCAAGTCTCATGCCAAGGAGTCTTGTGCTTGATTTGTCTTGGCTAATTTCGATAGCGCAAGCCGCCGCCTCGACCAGGTGTCGTAAACCCTACAATCGGCATCGCAGCTGCTTGATCTCGTAGCTTGCGCATTGTCGAGATTTCGCGATAGCCAGCGATCATGTGAAGGGGTTCGCCTATAGGACGCAGCTCGGCTCGACCTGACGTGGCGGCGGAGCGCTTTTGAAGTGGTATCGATTGTAGCCGTGCCACCGTCTCGGGGGATCGCAGATCGCCCTCTGGCGATGGTTCTGCTCACCCGGACAGCGGCAGCGAAGGCACCACGATGTCAATCGGGCGACGTCGTCATCGGCTCAAGCAACGTCTCCATATCGCAACGAGAAAAATCGTCGCGATGGCACCAAATAGAACCGCTCCGGTAATCGAGGGCCCCCTGGCCGAGCCGGCGCACGCAAATGTTCAAATCTCGCAGATTACGGCCGCGCTCGGCGTCGCAAACAAATCTCAGCGAACCGCAGCAGATTGATAGAGCCGAAAAAAAGCCACCCCGGAGGGTGGCCCAAGTCAGGGAGGAAACGCCCGTAGGGGCCTCTGGGATCAGGCTGCAGCCTGCTCGATCGGTGAGAACGGGAGCCCGAGACTGTCGGCCACCGCCTTGTAAGTCAGCCGGCCTCGATAGACGTTGAGGCCTGCACGCAAATGCGGATTTTCCAACACGGCGGAAAACCCCTTATTGGCCAGAGCCAAGCCAAACGGCAGCGTGGCGTTATTTAGTGCCTGGCTCGAGGTCAGCGGCACGGCGCCGGGCATATTGGCCACGCAATAATGAATGATGCCATCCACTTCATAGGTTGGATCGGCGTGAGTGGTTGGGTGCGAAGTCTCAAAACAGCCGCCCTGATCGATAGCGACATCCACGAGCACGGCCCTCTTACGCATCGAGCTCAGCATGCTCCGGCGGATCAGCTTCGGCGCACTCGCACCTGGAACGAGCACGGCACCAATCACAACATCGGCCGCAAATACCTCTTCCTCCACAGCTTCGATGGTCGAAAACCTGGTTCGAACGCGCCCTTCGAATAGCTCATCCAACTCGCGCAACCGAGGTATCGAGCGGTCGATGATACTCACTTCTGCACCCAGACCGGCCGCCATCCGTGCCGCGTGCGTACCAACGACGCCACCACCGATCACCACGATGCGGGCCGGCTGAACACCGGGCACGCCACCGATCAACAGCCCTCGTCCGCCTGCACTGCGCTTTAGGGCGCTACCCGCCGCTTCGACCGCGAGCCTGCCTGCGACCTCGCTCATCGGAGCCAGCAGCGGAAGGCCACCATGCCCATCAGTCACGGTCTCATAAGCGATTGCGGTGCATCCCGATTTTAGAAGCCCCTTGGCCTGCTCCGGGTCCGGCGCCAGATGCAGATAGGTGAACAGGATCTGGCCATCCCGCAGCTGGCTCCATTCGGACGGCTGAGGCTCCTTGACCTTCACAATCATTTCGCTCGATGCGAATACCTCAGCTGCAGAATCCAGAATCGCTGCACCGGCGCTGCGATAATCGTCATCGGTTGCGCCAATGCCAGCGCCGGCATTGGTCTCCATCATTACGCGGTGTCCTGCTGCCGCGTATTCGCGGACGGCTCCAGGGGTCAGGCCCACGCGATATTCGTGTGCCTTGATTTCCTTGGGAACTCCGACCTTCATTTGCAAACTCCCTGCCTAGTGCGCCTTTCTAATTGAAAGAGCGCAGCGATATTGCGACGCAGCAGCCCAAATGGCGCAGGAATTCAGCGATCTTTGACCAGCCGCGCAGGTTTTCGATGCCGAATGGGTTGAGCGACCGTGCTCGCTAAGCTTAACCGTCGTACTCCGCGATAGAGATGACGCGCTTAATCGAATTCTCGGCTCGCGGAAAAGTTAACAACGAATCCAGTCTTGCCGACCTTGTCGAAGAACGAACAACGTAGTCTGCCAGTGAGGCAGGATTTACCCAGAGGCTGGATTGTTTGCCACCGCTGATGGCCAAATGACCATTGATCATCAATCTGATTCCTAGATGCGCACGGTTGACGCCTTCATGCTCGTCGCAAATGGGCGTGGATTGTTCAACAAATCCGAGGCAACTGTTCGCCTGACAACCAATCGACGATCCGTCCGCCGCCGAAACTGGTCGCTATCTGCACAAATTTGTGATCGTCAGCTACCGTCTCGCCGATATCAGCAGCATCGCGTCCGAGCGGATGCGCCTTCATAGCTGCAAGCACTGCATCGGCCAAATCGGGCGTGACGATCGCAACGAGCTTGCCCTCATTGGCGACATGGATCGGATCAAGCCCAAGGAGTTCGCAGGCTGCCGCGACCGCTGGCTTCACCGGAATGGCTGCTTCCCTGTAGACGGAAGCCAAGGCCCGATTGATGCGCAATTTCGTTGAGGGTTGCGGCAAGACCGCCGCGCGTGGGGTCGCGCATCACCCGGATGCCGGCGCCGCCAGCCGCAATCATAACGGCGACAAGGTCATGTAGCGCTGCGGAATCCGACACGATCTCGGTTTGAAACCCGACGTTCTGGCGTTTTGACATGATCGCCACGCCATGGTCGCCAAGGCTGCCCGACACCAACACACGGTCCCCGACCATAGCCTTATCGGCGGAGAGATCGAACCCATGGGCCAGAGCCCCGATTCCGGTCGTGGAGATAAACAGACCATCAGCCTTGCCGCGCTCGACGACCTTAGTGTCCCCCGCAATGATGTAAACGCCCGCGCCGCGCGCTGCCGCGCCCATCGAATCCGCAATCGCCTTCAGATCAGACAGCGGGAACCCCTCCTCAATGATGAAGCTGGCCGACAGATAGAGAGGGCGCGCGCCGGACATCACGACGTCGTTGATCGTCCCGTGCACAGCGAGTGAGCCGATATTGCCGCCAGGAAAGAACAGCGGCGAAACCACATAACCGTCGGTCGTCATCACCATTTTACCCGTCGCAACGTCAAAGGCCGATTGATCATTGCAGCGGGCAAGCCATTCATTACCGAAGGCTCGGTGAAAAAGGCTGTAGATCAGCTGTGCCATGGCTCGTCCCCCGGCCCCATGGGAAAGATCAACGCGTCCGTTCTCGAGATCGAGCTTGCGTTGATAGCCCTGTACGCTCATGACGTTCGCCTCACCTGATCATCGCGAACGCGGCCATATGTCCAATACGCCGCACAGGCGCCTTCCGATGAGACCATGCAGGATCCTATGGGAGTTTCCGGCGTGCAGAGGGTTCCAAACAGCTTGCAATCGACTGGCCGCTTGGCGCCGCGCAGGATGGCGCAGCACTCGCACGCCGGATTGTCGGCGACCCTCAGTTCGTGCATCGCAAAACGCGCCTCCGCGTCGAACCGCGCGTAGGCCCGCTTCAGCTTCAGTCCACTATTTGGTACGAAACCGAGCCCGCGCCATTCGAACTGCTCACGCGGTTCGAATGCCTGCGAGACCTCGTCTTTGGCGCGCCGATTGCCTTCACGCCTCACTGCACGGCTGTATTGGTTCTCCACGTCGTAGCGGTCTTCGTTCACCTGTCGCACCAGCATCAGGATCGCCTGCATCACGTCGAGCGGTTCAAATCCCGCGATCACGATCGGCTTGCCGAATTGTTCCGCCAGGAGCTCGTAAGGCTGCGTCCCGATGATCGTGCTGACATGTGCAGGCCCGACGAAACCGTCGATTGCAGCCCCGCCGATATTGCGGATTTTCGGGTTCTCGAGAATGCTCTGCATCGCAGAGGGTGTAAGCACGTGGTTGCAGAACACGCTAAGGCTCTTCAGCCGCTTCTTCTCGGCTATCCGGATCATCACGGCCGTCGGGGGTGTCGTGGTCTCAAATCCGATGGCAAAGAACACGACCTCGCGGCTCGGCGCCTGTTCGGCGATCCGGATAACGTCGACCGTCGAGTACACCATCCGGATGTCTGCGCCGAGCGCCTTGGCTCGCAACAGGGACCGTCCTTGCGAGCCAGGCGCCCGTATCAGGTCGCCGTAGACGCAAAGGGTGACCTCCGGCCGCTCGACGAGACGAATCGCCATGTCGATCCTGCTGGCAGGTAGGACACAGACCGGACAACCGGGCCCGTGGATCATGCGAATATTCGCGGGCAGCAGATCCTCAAGGCCATAGCGTGATATCGCATGAGTGTGTCCACCGCAGAATTCCATGAACCGATAGGCCTTTTGCGGATCAGCTTCGGCGCTAATCGCACCGGCGAGCCGCTGCGCAAGGGTCTTGTCGCGAAATTCGTCGGCATATTTCATGGCCGGAGTTCCTGCCCTGCGCTGCCTAGCTCCTGCAGGAGCTCCAGCGTGCGCTTGGCTTCTATCGGATCGATCTTGGCCAGCGCGTACCCAACATGGACAAGGACGTGATCACCGACGTCGAGCTCGTCGATAAGAGCAATCGATATCTCCAGGCTAACACCGTCGATGCACACGACGGCCATGTGGTCGGGAAGAAGTTTTACGATCTTTGCCGGAACCGAAAGACACATATCAGATTCTCCGTTCGGTGGCGGACGACTGTCCAGCAATCTGCAAAGCGGCAATCCAGGCTTGGCCAAGGCTCAAACCACCATCGTTGGCCGGCACCCGCTGTGGCACCAGCGGGGTCAGGCCGGCAGCGCAGCACCCGCGCCAGATCTCATCCATCAGTACCGCGTTCTGAAAGCAGCCTCCGCTCAAAACGACGGTATTGACGCCGGTTATCCGCGCGGAGCGCATGACCCAGTCAACGCAGGCAGCGGCGAAGGTGCCATGAAACAGGCCGGCTGCGCCTGCGGCGTCAATGTCGTCCGCAATCAATCGCGCAAACAGCGGACGAAGCGACAGCACGCCACCATCGATCGTCCACCCGGCCTCTAGAATCGCAGTCCGCCGCACTAGCGCCTCGAGCTTGATCGCGGCTTCTCCTTCATAGCTCTGCCAACTCACAATCCCCAGCAGCGCCGCCACCGCGTCGAATAGCCGGCCCGCGCTGGTCGTGCTGGCCCCGCCCGACTGATCGAGCAAGGCCGAGATACATCGAGCTTGCCGTTGCGCTGCAAAGCGCGGCGCGATTTCGTTACCCCGTCCGAGCCAGTGTAGTATCGCGCTCGCCATGCGCCACGGCTCACGGGCTGCGCGATCGCCGCCAGGCATTTGCAGCGGCGCGAGATGCCCGATGCGTCGGCACATCGCGCCTTCGCACAACAATAGCTCGCCACCCCAGTTACCAGCATCCGAGCCAAAGCCATGGCCGTCGAGCACCAGAGCTAGCACCGGTCCTGCATGGCCATGTTCAGCGATCACGGCGGCGGCGTGTGCGTGGTGGTGCTGGACTGCAATCAGCGCGCGGCCGCTTGCTTGCGCAAAGCGGGTGGATGCCATGTCGGGATGCAGATCATGAGCGATGACGACAGGCTCTACGTCAAGGATCGATGTGAGGTGTTGAATCGTCCCCTCGAACACACGGATGCCTTCGGGCGTATTGAGATCGCCAATATGTTGGGAGACGAACGCTTGGTTGTCCCGCGTGATGGTGACGGTCGATTTCAGCGCGCCGCCGACGGCGAGCACGGGCGGCACAGACTGCGCGAGCCGGATCGGTTCGGGAGCATAGCCACGAGCGCGACGAATGAATTGGGAGCGGCCAGCCACCACCGCGACCACGGAGTCATCAGCACGCGTCAAAATATCCCGATCATGGGTCACGACAAGGTCGGCGATCGCCTCGAGTCGGCGCAGCGCCTGCGCGTTGTCGATCAGGAGCGGCTCGCCGCAAGGATTGGCACTGGTGACGACGATGACCGGGCTTGGTTCCGCAATCCACGCTCCTGTCGAGCGAAGCGCATGAAAGATCAGATGATGCAGCGGCGCTACAGGCAACATGACGCCAACGCGAGACAAGCCGGGCGCTATGGCGGGCGCTAGACATTTGCGCGAAGTTAAAAGCACAATGGGCCGCGCTGCGGATTCGAGCAGCGCGAGCTCGAGAGCGTTCGCTTCCGCGATCTCGTTGACGCACTCTATGGAACCGAGCATAACTGCAAACGGTTTCTGACGGCGCTGCTTTCTGCTGCGCAGGCGCTGCACAGCGTCCTCGTTACGGGCATCGCAAAGGAGCTGGTAGCCGCCGAGACCCTTTATGGCTATGACTTGACCGCCTGCGATTGCAGCGACAATGGCGTTGATCCCATGGCTAAGCCGAGGGCCGCATTCTGGACACGCGATCGCCTCCGCATGAAACCTGCGGCTCGCCGGATCCGCATATTCGGCCGTGCAGGCGGCGCACAGCCTAAACGCCTTCATCACCGTGTTGTGGCGATCGTATGGGAGCCGCCCGGCAATAGTGTAGCGTGGACCACAATGGGAACAACTAATGAAGGGATAAAGGTAGTGGCGATTCTGTGGATCGAACAGCTCGCTGAGGCATTGCGCGCAGGTCGCGGCGTCGGCGATGATGTGCGTTGACAATTTTCCGCCTTCGCTCGCGCCGATCGAAAATTTTTCTGTCGCGAGCGCCGCTGTCTCCTGAACGCAGATGTGGTCGATGCGCGCCAACGGAGGCGCCTCGAGCGGCAATGTGGCAAGAAATTCTGACGCACGGCCACCTTCGACTTCGATTGTGACGCCCTCCGGGCCGTTGGCGACAAATCCTGCCAATCCGTACCGCGTAGCGAGGCCATAGACGTAAGGACGAAAGCCGACCCCTTGCACCGCTCCGCTCACGCGCACGCGCAGTCGTGTTCGGTCGCAAATGGTTGCGGCGCTCATCGCCTGGCGTCCTCTACGGCCTGCCTTTGGTGGACCACCTTTCTATCGATCCAAGCGTAGAGCGCGTCAAAACCCTCGCCGGTACGGGCCGAGACCGTAAGCACTTCGATCTTTGGATTGGCGCGTCTGGCATATCCAATGGTCTTGTCCAGATCGCACTCAAGCAGTGAGGCCAGATCGATCTTGTTGATCACCATGAGTGAAGAAGCCGCGAACATATCGGGATATTTCAGCGGCTTGTCTTCACCTTCGGTCATCGACAACACAACGATCTTGCAGGCCTCGCCAAGATCGAAGGCCGCGGGACAGACCAGGTTACCGACGTTCTCGATGAAGAGAATACCGCGCGTGAGCCGCGGCAAGCGGCGATAAGCCTCGCCAATCATTGCAGCATCGAGATGGCACCCCTTACCCGTATTGACTTGAATAGCTGGCACGCCGGCCGCTCGAATGCGTTCGGCATCGTTTGAGGTCTGCTGATCGCCCTCGATGACGCCGGTCGGATAGCTGAGCTTGAGCTCGGATACGGCGCGGACGAGCAGCGAGGTTTTGCCAGCACCGGGACTCGACATAAGATTAAATACCACCAGTTCATCGGCCGCGAAGAGCGTCCGGTTGTCGGCGGCGATCGCATTGTTCTTGCCGAGGATGTCACGCTCGACCCGAATGATGCGTTCGCGGCTCGCGCCCTTGACCTTCGATCCAGCTGGGCCGGCGCTGCAGCTCAGAAGCGCTTGCCGACCATCACTCTGATAATGTTCGTGATCATGACTGTGGCGGGCATGGGATGAATTCTGCACGCTCTCGTCGCCGTGAAAATGTACGTCATGGCGCCCGCAATCGTCCTGACTATGAGGATAGCAACGGCCTTGGCTCTCCGGATCACGTGCTCCGGCAAGTTCGATCGAAGACGTCGCTTGGCTGCAACCGCAAACGGTACACATCAATCGATCTCCAGTTCTTTCACTCGCATCTGCTCGCCGCCCGTTACTTGCAACTGATAGCTGCCGCAGCAAGGACAGGGGTCACCGCGGCGAGCAATTTCCACACTGTTAGAACAGCTCATGCACCAGGCGACACCCGGAAGTTCGAGGATCTCAAGAGCTGCCCCCTCGGCAATCGTTCGCGTCGCAACGACAGCAAAGCAGAACCTGATCGCATCAGGCGCGATATGGCTGAGCGCCCCGATTTCCAGACAGATGCTCCGCACCCGCGACAACGATCGCTGACGCATCTCCTCCTCGACGATTTGGATGATGCCCAGACAAATCGCCATTTCATGCATCGTCAACTTTGCGAAACCTGAGTGTGAATCCGACACAGGGATCAAGCGATTCAATCACCGCACGAACCGCTTTCTGATGCCGTCTCGCCCTCAGCACCACGCCGTGCAGGTTCCGGACAACCGGTCCGCTCCTATGGAAATTCCATTCCGTCGGAGCAAGAAATTCGAAGCGGTATATCTGGCCCCAAGGATCAAGCTCAACCGCGTGATAGAGCCTGCCCCTGGCGCATTCGACCGCGGTCGCGGCGCGTCCAGAACCCAACCGGTAGCTTTCGATGATCCCAGGCTCCGCTGAGTCAATATGAGCGCCGGAATTGAGCCAATCGCAGAGCCGAACGATTTCTGCAATTCTGGCCTTCAGCCGCTCGACCGCACCCGACCGACCCAGCCAGAGCCGATCACGCGTCATTTGGCGTGCCCATGGACCCGTCTCGGGCGCACGCCCCCCAAGGTCGGGACAATGACAAAATGTCGGGTCATCACCGAGCAGCCGTTCAATGATGTTGCGGTCGTCGGCAACGGACAGGAACGAGTGCGCGATCCGGATCGATTTCAGGTCGATCTCGTCCAGCGCGGCTATGCGAATTGCCAATGGGCTGCAGGGCCTGGGCGCGCCATCTCCGTTCGGCATGCCGATCGCGGCCAGCCCAGCCACAATTCTTGCCGTCGCTTCGCGTCGAGCAGGACCGCAGGCCGGTTGTCCGCTACCGATAAGTGCTGACATTCCCTGCATCACGGAGCGAATAGCCGCGGCACTGGCGGTGTCCTGGGCAAGATGTCCGACCAAGAGACCCCGCAGCAATTCCGCGATGCGCTCGGCAACGACCAGCGCAACACGATGCTGCCTTGTCGTGGGGCTGATCGCTTCGTCGCGCGCCGTCTCGATCGCAGACAGAAGCGCGGTTTGCTGCGCAACGGCACACAATGCGAAGAGCCGCGGGATCTGTTTGAGCAGCGACGAGGCCGGTTTGCCGACGAACAGCCGCGCCAGCGGTGGCCGGGCTCGCGGTAGGATCTCGACCGCGGCAATTACGTCGGCAGCAAGCCAGACCGTGACATCGATTTTATTGCGGATCGCGAAGCTCATATGCACCGCTGCGTCATTAGCTCGCGCGGAACGGCAGCCGCGCTGCCTGCGCTGTCTACGCTGTCTGCGAGATCCCACTGAATTTCGAATATCTTTAAGTTCTTCATGTGAGGTACGCCTCCATAATTTCCTGCAGGCGCCCGGCGGAGTCCTCGAAATCCTCGTCAGCAGCCAAGGCAACGATCGGCACGTCTCCGACCTCCACCGTATCGAGGATGACGTCGTCCAAAGAATTGAAGTACTGCACCGACCAGACGTTCCTCACTCCTGTCGCCTGCACGCGGCATGTGCCGTAACCGCGGAAGATGAGCTGGACCGGACCATGGCCCAAACTTTGCTGCAGGAACGTCATGTCCACAGCACTCATCGGCAGCAACGTCAGATTGATAACATGCGCCCGCATGCCCGACCGCCACACACGCGCCCGCGCGCGTATTTCCGCAAGCACCGCGAGCACGTTCATGGCGCCGTCCGGCGCCGCGCCGATCGGAAAGTCGGCAGACGTCAACTCAGTTGCGGCGCGCTGCACAATCTGCGGGATTGCCCCAACCTCGACATATTCGTGCGCCGATTCGGCCCCGATACGCACGCGCCAGATTCCCGCAAGGACCGCCTCCCGGAGTTGCGCAAAGGAGCCATCTGGCAGCGCAACCACGCCGGCGACCTCGCCCTCCCCGAGCACCTCGCCAATCAGCTTGCGCTCGAGCTTGCTGAGATTGGCGAGTCCGTACAGTTGCGTCCGAGTGCTCTGCCTCTGGCCGCGAGCGGCAGCGGCGACATTAGACAACAGCACCGTGACATTCGGATAGTTCCTTGCAAGCTCGTTGCCGTCGCGCCGAGCGCGCTTGGCTACCGCCTCCATAGTCGTGAGCCCGCTATGGAATACATCGAGACTTTCCGTGCCCGTGGCAGACTTGCTCACCACCTGCTCGGCGTCCTCGGATACGACGCGGACCGCTGTCTTCATGATACGATGTCCCGTTGGATCTATCGGGAGGCATAGCCGGCACAAATGCTACCCGCGTACAGCCAAATGATCGGTACGACGATGCGGTCGATCCTGACCAAACGGTCCAGACGCCTGCCGATCAGGCAGAGCGTATCGTGCCGATGGCACAAAATTGGCGTCAATCGACGACGCGGGCCGAGTCTTCCGACCAGCTTTCCAGCCAACGCATGCGCAGGCCCTGTGCTTTGCACGCAACGCCGAAAAGCCTTGATCAATTCAGGAAGGGATAATGCGAGATGGACGGCCCGGAGCGAATGTACGGCATCGACCGCCAGCGGCACTTCCGGCGTGCTCGCGGAAGCGTGCGTGACGAGGCGTGCATCCGCGCCAACGCTCTCTACCTCGGACGGACAGGGTGCCAGATCATGCCGCGCCAGCTTGAATTTCATCAGACTCCTTTCTGATAGTTCTTGGTTTGAGCTAGGTGAGATGTAGCAAGGCACGTGCCAATCGTCGTCTCGCTGTGGGGGAGACCGGAATCAATGGCTCGAAGCATTTTGATCTTTCCATGCAGAAGGTGCGCGCGATCGATCGATTTGCGGGCAGGCGTAGTCACCGCAACATCCGCAGCAGAACCGCTAACGTAGGTGTTCGGGCAATTGCGGCTCACGGCCGACCAGGTCTGCAAAGAAGGGATCGCAGTCCTGGCCGTTACGGCTGGCGTCAAGCCCGTCGAGAGCTTCCGAGATCAGTCTTGCTTCATCCTCATCCAAGAGTCGCACGGCGCTGTCGATATGAACGAGCACCCTGGCGCCGACCGGGGCGCCGTAGAGCAGCATGACCGAGACACGCCGCTGTTCGTTGCGATACTCACAAAGTGCCGTGATGTCGTCCGTCTCAACAATCGTCATTGGCAAGCCGAGGCACATGATCAATCGCGGGCCGCTAGATTGGCTGCGCTCCCATCTCATAACTTGCATGGTCGATATTGTTCGCCAACAGCCGTTCTGATGCGGGCAGCGGCGTCGTTCGCGGTGTGGCCGGCGAGCCCCACTGCGCCAGGAGTTTGCAAGCCAGTTCGATCGCCGGCGCAATCTGGAAGCGCACCGGAGCTGTCAGCGGACCGCCCCAATGCTCCAGGTCCAGCGCCTGACATCCGATGAGAGCGAGGTCTCGCGGGCAGCGGCCAAGCAGATCGGCCGCACTCAAGACCTCCTGAAAACCGGTCTGATGTAGGCTTATCTTATTGGCGCCAGCAAATTTTGGCACCTCGGCATCCCGCATGAGCTTCAACTGTCCGGGCGGGAGTGCAAAGTCGATGGCATCGAACACGATCATGCAATCGGCCTGCTCAAGATAACTTACCAGGTAGAGCCCCTGCGTGCCGCCATCAAGGATGGTGACATTGTCAGCGACTACATAGCGGCGATAGAACTCCTCTACCGCCCGCACGCCGAACCCCTCATCGGCCCACAGGATATTACCGATGCCAAGCACAAGGATCCGTTGCTTGTTCTCCGGAACTAGTATCCGCTTGCCATTCAATCGCGTAACTCGCGCTCACCCGAAATCATCGAGGAGATGCTCCGGCGCGACATGATGTCCTCCCGGATCACCGCGTAGATGTGAACCAGCACAAAGACCACGATCACCCACAGACCGAGATGATGCCAGGTATGGACGTCCTGGCTATTTGGCCAGATTGAAAACACCCACCCGAACAGCCTGTCCTGCCAACTGTCGCTACCGGCGCCCTGCCCATAAAGTGCAAAACCTGTGACGATCATGAAGGTGATCGTTTGCGTAAACATAAGGAACATTGCGAGCTGAGCCAGGCGGTTGTGCCCGACGCGTCTGTCGGGCTCAACTGCAAGGAACGCGTACCAGCGAATCTCGTGGTGCACCTCGCGCCAAAAGCACCCGCGCCAGAGCGGAACACAAAAGATCTGCATGGCATGTCGATTTCCAATCAGGGCCGAGTAAATACGCAGAAGAAAGCCGACGCTGAGCACATATCCCGCAGAGAAATGCGCAAATCGGATATAACCGAACAGGTAATTGCCGCTTGCCTGTCCCGACATCGCCGGCGTCCCCGTTCCAATCAGATAGCCGGTCAAGGCCAGCATCAGAATGGCCGCCGCATTGACCCAGTGCCACAGTCGCACCGGCGCCTCATAAACGTAGGCGCCGCGACGGCCGATGCCGCGCTCGGTCGGTGCCGCATCGACGGCAGCGGGGGGCTGCGGAGCGTTGTTCAGCATGTCCCTAACGAACATTGACTGAAGCCATCTCTTGGCCGTCAAGACTCATCACATGGGTCGAGCACGCCAGGCACGGGTCAAAGGAATGGATCGTACGCAAGATCTCCAGGGGGCGCAGCGGATCGGCCAACGGGGTGCCGATCAGGGAGGCTTCAAAGGCGCCAATATTGCCCTTGGGATCGCGAGGAGATCCGTTCCATGTCGTCGGTACGACACATTGATAGTTGTCGATCTTCGTGTCCTTGATCTTGATCCAGTGCCCAAGCGCACCGCGCGGCGCCTCAGTGAAACCGTAGCCCATGGCCTCCTTGGGCCAGCTTTCCGGCTTCCATCTTGCGACATTTGCAGTTGCCGTATTGCCTGCCTTAATATGGACGACCAACTTATCCTGGAAATAACGCAGCTGATGCGCCGCCCACTGGCATTCGAGTGCCCGCGCCGCGGTACGGCCAAGCGTCGAGAACATCGCCGTCAGGGGAAGATTGAGTCCCTTGAGCAGTCTGTCGGTCGGCTCCTTGAACTCGGCTTTGCCCTGCGCATAACCGATGATGTATCGCGCCAAAGGTCCGACTTCGACGGCGTGGCCGCGCCAGCGCGGCGCTTTGATCCACGAATACTTGCCACCTTCGTCGAGTTCCTCGATATCTGTCTTGCTCCCCTTGACTTTTGACCCGAGCTCGAAACTCGGTTCGGTGATGCCATCCCATGGATGCAGTCCACAGCAATCGCGCGGGTACTTATACCACGAGTGCGTGACGAACTCCTGGATCTGGTCCGGATCGCTATGGTCGATCGGCAATATCTCCTCGAGATTGCCATCAAGAATGACGCCGCGTGGCAGCTTGAGATTGTTCGCAGAACAGTCGTTGGCGTTTTCGAGGATGTCGCCATAGGACATTACGCTTTTGCTTGAAAGTCCGCCACCATGTAGCCAATCCTTATAGAACGAGCCGATCATTGCGACGTCGGGCAGATAGACCTGCTCGACAAACTCGATCGAACGGTCGATGATCGAGGATACGAGATTAAGTCGCTCCATGTTGATCGCACCCACCGCACCAGTTGCGTCGATGTTGATCGCGCAGGGCACGCCGCCGACCAGCCAGTTCGGATGGGGATTTTTGCCCCCATAGACGGCCTGGATTTTGACGATCTCTTTCTGGAAGTCGAGCGCTTCCAGATAATGCGCCACGGCCATCAGGTTCGCCTCCGCTGGCAGCTTGTAGGCCGGATGCCCCCAATAGCCGTTCTTGAAGGGACCTAGTTGCCCTGATCCGAAAAATTTAGTCAGCCTGATCTGCAAATCCTTAAAATAGCTAGGGGATGACAACGGCCACGGCGAGATGGACTGCGCCAGCGCGGAGGTGGTCTTGGGGTCGGCCTTGAGCGCGGATACCACGTCGACCCAATCGAGCGCGTGCAGATGGTAGAAATGCACGAGATGATCATGCACGAGCAAGCACAGCTGCATGATGTTTCGGATCGAATTGGCATTCTCCGGAATCGTGATCCCTAGCGCATTCTCAACCGCGCGCACGGAGGTCAGCGCATGGGTGCCGGTGCAGACACCGCAAATCCGCTCAGTAAACGCCCAGGCGTCGCGCGGATCACGTCCGCGCAAGATGACTTCGATGCCACGCCACATCGTCCCGCTCGAAACCGCATTGCGGATCACGTTGTCGGAATCGACATTGGCTTCGACACGCAGGTGGCCTTCGATCCGCGTCAGCGGATCGATGACGATTCGCTTGCCGGAGCGATCGAGATTGAACCCTTTTGGTATCTGTCCGGCCACCGTCGTCCTCTTCTCAATTCCGCTTATTTTTGTGAGGCTGTGCGATCCGGCTTGTTGGTCAACCGCTTCACGGCAGTGACCGCCGCATGGGCGGCGACGGACAGCCCAACTACCCCTGCAGCAGCCATACCAATCTGATCGGCGTTCTTCTCAATGCCGAACTGCTTGATGGTCGTGAGTCGGTCGTAAAATGAACCTCTGTCCCAAAAGCCGTCTTCGGAGCAACTGAGGCAGCCGTGGCCGGATTGAATTGGAAATGAAACACCGCCGTTCCAGCGAAGGGCCGAACAGGCATTGTAGGTGGTTGGCCCCTTGCAGCCCATCTTGTAGAGGCAATAACCCTTGCGTGCGCACTCATCGTCCCACTCTTCGACGAATTGGCCGGCGTCGAAATGGGAACGTCGATAGCATTTGTCGTGAATGCGCTCGGAATAAAACATCTTTGGGCGCCCTTGGCGATCGAGCTCCGGAAGCTTTCCGAACGTGGTGATGAAAGTCACCAAGCCGCTCATGACCTCTGCGATAGGCGGACACCCGGGTACCTTGATGATCGGCTTGTTCTTGATCACCTGATCGATCGGCGCCGCGCCCGTCGGATTGGGTCTGGCCGCCTGCACGCACCCCCAGGACGCACACGTGCCCCAAGCGACGATCGCCATCGACTCTTCCGCCATCGACCTGAGCTTTTCAACGAACGGCTTGCCGCCGTCAATGCAGAACATGCCCCCCTGCTTCAGCGGCGGATTACCTTCGACCGCAAGCACATACTTGCCTTTATACTTGGCGCGGGCTTCCTCCAGGATGGCTTCAGCCTGGTGTCCAGCCGCCGCCATGATCGTATCGTCATAGTCGAGCGAAATCATTGACAGCAGCGTGTCTTTGATCAACGGATGGGCCGAGCGGATAAAGCTTTCCGAGCAGCAGGTGCACTCGAGCCCGTGCAGCCAGATGACGGGTACGCGCGGTTTGGTCTCCAGGGCGTCGGCAATAGTGCTTGCGGCAAGCGGACCAAGTCCGAAGCTGGCGGCCGTCAAACTGCAGAATTTATGGAAACTACGACGCGTGATGCCCTGACGTCTGATCACGCTGTAAAGCGTCTCCGTTGCCCCGCTCATGAAGCCTTCCATGTGAGTCGTCGTCGGCCGACCGAACTGCTAGCGCAGCAGCAAGAAACAGGCCATCGGAACCCAACGCTTGACTGGGCGCCAAGCCAGCCTTTCGACTCTTGCCCTATCGGCGAGCCGGCCAGCAAGCCCCAGGCTCGCGCCGTTGAGCCATGTCACGCCAGTGATGTCGGGCTTTGAACGTCGATGTGAGAACTTCAACAGAGCAGCACAATTATTTGCCAATCCAGGGCGACCACGTCATACCGGCTTTTGCACAATCGGAACAAGCGCGCGCATACCGCTTCTTGAACGAGTTGGTGACAGAACGAGTTGGTGCAGTTGACGGGCACCGTCCATCTCAATCAGACTTGCTCTCCGCGGGGCAAATGGGGTTCGATCCGCGTCGTAGTCCGACTGCGGAAACACGCCAAAGTGGCCGGCCCAGCGCCGAACAGAACGCGATGCCGAGCCGCGCAGCGCACATGCTTTGATTTGCGAGGCGGATCGATCTGATCTGTCTGTCATTCAGTGTGGCTGCCGCACGGCATTACCAAGGGATCGGACGCGACGGTCTGGATGTTCTAAAGCGACATCTAGGAGAGCATCGCGCGAGCCAATCGACGGCAAGCCGCGGTCCTCTTAGCATATCGCGACACCGCACTCGCCTACGAGAGTCTCTTCGCGATGCCGGAAGCGTCACGTTCGTTCCTAGCATCGGCGCAATCCGGCCGAGGATAGCCGTTCCGGCGCTGAGTTCAGTCATCGGTGTCCAGCGGCAACGCCGGTTTCCAACCACCCAAAACTGTCGTCGGGTCAACGCCGGGCGAATTATCGAGTTATTCCAGCATAGACGATGTACTGGACTTGTTCGCGATAGTACTTGCGGATTTCTCCGGGCGCGGCCGTTCCGACCACCACGATCAGACGCTCCTTCGGGTCGCAGAAAAATTGTGTTCCGTAAGCGCCGGTCCAGGTGAACTCACCTGGATTGCCCGGAACCGCCGAGATACCCTCGCTTATGCGCACAGCCACTCCGAGTCCGAAGCCGAAGCCGGCGCGATGCGCCTCCACATTGGCAATCTTATTCTTGATCTCCGGCCCGAGGTGGTTGGAGATCATGTGGCGCACCGTCTTCGGGCCGAGAATGCGCTGCCCATCGAGCTCCCCGCCGTTTAGCAGCATTTGCCCGAAGCGCACATAGTCACCGACTGTCGCAAACGCGCAGGCCCCTCCGCAGTCAAACAGTGTCGGACTTTCGAGGAGCTCGATCTCTTGTTGCTTTCCAGTCAGCGGGTCGTCTGGAAACGGATGCGCGAGGCGCTCGCGTTGTGATGTGGACAAATGGAAAGTGGCATCCTGCATCCCGATCGGCTTCCACAAGTTGCTGGCAAGATAGTCGCCCAATCGTTGTCCGCTGACCTGTTCCACCACAGCTCCGAGCACGTCGGTCGAGAAGCCGTATTCGAATTCCGTCCCCGGTTGGTGCGCTAGCGGCAACTTGGTAATGGCCTGGATGAACGCCTGCTTGTCACCCTTTAGCGGCGGGGCTGCAAAATCCGGGTAGAGACGCGCCACTTGGTCTGGGCTATCTGGAGGCGCGCCATAGGTGAGACCTGATGTGTGCCGATAAAGATCGTGGATGTAGATCGGAGAACTCTGCGCTTGATACATTAACGAACCGTCAGGCCGTGGCACCGCGACCTTCATGTTTGCGAATTCCGGGTAATAGTCCGTAAGCCTGCCCTGTAGAGGCAGGCGACCTTGCTCCATGAGGGTGAGCCCGGCAACGGCCACCATCGGCTTGGTCATAGATGCAAGCGCGAACATCGCATCGAGGCGCATCGACGATCCTTTTGCAGGATCAAGTTGGCCATACGCCTTGTAATGAATCAGCTTGCCGTCTCGGGCGATTGCAACCACCGCGCCCGGCACGCGCTTGCTTTCGATCTCACGATCGAAGAACTCATCTAGCTTGGCAAGGCGTTGCTGAGAAACTCCGACGTCATCGGCCATGGCCTCGGGCAGAGGCGCTGAATGTACTGAATTGAAGCTGATTCCAGCAACCACTGCGGTCATAACAAGCTTGTTCATTCTATCCTCGCCAATAGACGGAGCTGGCTTGCGCTGTTCCAGCTCTGGCATGTCTGGTCTGACGAGCCGAAAGCCACTCGGTCCGGTCTGGCGCGCCTGCGCTCATGTGCTTCTCCTGGCACAGCGTCTGTCGAGGAGAGCTAAGGTGAAGATGACCGCAAAAGCAAACATCACCATACCGCCCGCAACCACACCCGCCTCGCGCCAGCGTGATGCTTGGACGTAGTCTATGACGTAGGCTGACAACACCTTGGTGCGCCCAGGAATATTGCCGCCGATCATCATCACGACGCCGAATGTGCCGATCGTATGAGCAAAGCCAATTACAGCGGCTTTGACAAACTCCAATCGTGCCAGCGGCAAACCGATGGTAATGAAGGCATACAACGGAGAAACCCGCGCCGCAGCTTCCAGCGGAGGGTCGCCCATCGCGACAAAGGCGTTGCGGATCGGCTGCACCACCAAAGGCAGCGCCGAGAGCACCGATCCGACTACGATTCCTGCGAAGGTAAAGGCGAGCGAGCGCTCGCCCCAGAAAGAAGCGAGAAGCCCCCCCGGTCCGCCGGGGCCGAGCAGCACGAGGACACAGAAACCGAGTGCCGTCGGCGGCAGCACCAGCAGTAGCGTGATGATCGCTGCCACCGCCTCGCGCAAAACAGTATGTGAACACGCTAGCCACCACGCGAGCGGCGCGCCAATCACCAGGAGGATCATGGTCGTCACGCTGGCGAGCTCGATCGTAAGCGCAACGGATTGCCAAATCTCTGCCGAAAACGCATCCATAGGCTTCAGCGCCCCAGTGAGAGACGGTCGCTGTCTCTAGGCAGTGATCGTGTGCACATCCGGCGCGCCGAGGTATGGAACGCGCAGCGCCTCTTAGTGGTGCAGACCTTCGCGGCGGCCACCACATTGACGCGCGTCGTTTTCGCGAGCAAGAGCAGCGTCGCAAACTTCATAGGAAACTCCTGTCACGGGCCGCTTCGACTGGTCTTGACGGCGGCAGCTCCTCGCTCGTCATCCAGCAATACCTGTGCCGCTTGCGCAATGTGGTGCACCACCCTAGGCTCGACGTGAGAAAATACGCACAGACGACGAGTCCGCCGTGGAGTGGATCTTGCGCTCTGTCAGGTTTCCGGCATCTTTGTTCCCGAGCAGACAGCGACGGCACAATGATGCGGCAGGGTTTGCCCCCGCCTAGGGTTTGTTATTGGATCTTACGGCGCTTCATGATCACTCGACGCGCCCCTTAAGTGGATTCTGTTTCGAAAATTGCCCCGGTCGTTTAGAGTTCGCTCGAACGCGGGCGCGGCTGAGCGCAAGCACAACCCGCCACAGTGCCATTTACGATAATGGACGCGGCTGGTAGCAAGGGTATCGGAATTCATGCCTTGCTGGACATGGCCGCAAAGGACCTCCAAGCAGCGACGCCTTTATCCGGTAATCATGTGCGCACCGTGATATACGCGACATGCAGCTAGTTGTGAGGGAGGCACCGAAAACGGTTTGCAGCGACCTACAGAGCTTCCGGGCGGTGCCGTATATCGACCGTGATAGTGCCCCGGGCGCGGGAGACACATGCACAGATCTTTTCGTTCGCGCGTTTCTGCGGCTCGCTGAAGAAGACGTCACGATGATCAAGCTCACCGTCGATCTTGATGATGTCGATGGCGCAAACACCACACTCGCCGCGCCGGCAATCCGCAATCACCTCGCAACCGGATTCATTGAGTACGTCCAGCAGCGAGCGATCACTCGGAATTTCGATTTCGAGGTTCCGATCGACAAAGCGAACCCGAAATCCTTCAGTCGGCAGCGAGCCGCTCGACCCGAAGGTTTCGTAGCGCAGGTCGGACACCGTTCGTCCTGCGCTATCCCAGGCCCGGCGCGCGGCATCGAGCATCCGCATCGGACCACACAACATGGTCAAGGCGTCAGGCGGCAGCGAGGCGAACAGATTATCGAAATTGAGCCGGCGCTCCTCATTGCCTGCATGGACAATAAGCCGCTCGTTCAGCAAGGGGGCGAGGACATCCAAATAGGCGGCTTGCTCGCGGGAGGGCACAGCATAATGCAGCGTGAAATCGGCATCGCGACGGGCGAGCGCCTGAGCTGCCCCAACCAGTGGCGTAATGCCGATGCCGCCCGCAATCAGGCAGTAGTGCCGGCGCGCCCAGTCGATCTGCAGCAACGAGGCAGGCAATGTGATGCTCAGCCGCGCACCCGGCGCAAGGGACCACATGTACCGCGAGCCGCCGCGGGTGTCCTCGGCGCGGCGCACCGCGATACGATAGCCGCCTCGGTCGGCTTCGCCGACCAGCGAGTAAGACCGCGTCTCTGGGCGCCCATCGATAGTGACAGCGACATTGATATGGCTGCCGACCGGATAGGTCGCGCCATCAAAGCTTTCCGGTCTGATTAGCAACTCGCGGATCGAAGGCGTCAGATCGCGCGTCGCGACAAGGGTTGCCGGTATCCAGCTTTCAATGAACCGCATGCAGATTCCTTTACTCGCCTGCCATCCTGATAAGCGCCAGCCCCGGCAGTAGGTCAAAATGCGTCTTGTTCTGGAGCACAAAGCGCAAATTGCGCGCCGCCACTCGCGCATGCTCGCGCATGATCGCCTCAGCGCGCGCACCTTCGCGGTTTTCGATTGCGTCGATCACGACGCGGTGTTGATCTTGCGCAATCATGAGCGTGTCGCGCGCATCCGGCAGTGTCGATTGGGTCACCACAAAGCCGCTCGGGGAGGCAAAGGGCAGCGCGGAGGCGCGATCCACCTGCCGGATCAAGGGCGGGGTACGCGACAATTCGGTCAACATGGCGTGAAAGCGCGCATTGAGCGCAACGTACGAGGAGAAAGCGTCGACGGAGATTGGATCCTGCCGCACCACGCCGTCGATCTCGTCAAGGCATCGTTTCAGAGGCTCGAGATCACGCGACGAAGCACCGCGCTCGGCTGCAAAACGAGCGGCCAGACCTTCGAGCGTGCCACGCAGTTCGATCGAATCCAGGACATCTCGCTCGGAGAACGCCTTCACCATGAAGCCGCCAGAAGGAAGCGCTTCCAGAAGTCCTTCCTCTTCGAGGCGGACCAATGCCATTCGCACCGGGGTGCGCGAAGCGCCGGTCGTTTCAACAGCCTGCAATTCGGAGATCCGCTCCCCCGGCCGCAAATCTCCGGAGAGGATCAGATCGCGCAAGCTGAGCTGGGCGCGTACAGTTTGTGAGACGGAGCGATCGCCTTCGCGCTCGGTCATGCCCTACTCCGCGGCCTGCCGACTGTGCGACGGAATCTCGGCGTCGATCATCCGGTCTACCAGGCGGCGGGCCCACATCGCGCCCGCATCGATATTAAGATTGTAAAAGGCGCGGTCAGGATTTTCGTCAACCGCGCGCTGCTGCGCCTCGAGGATGACCTCGTCCTCACGGAAGATGCCAGAAACACCTTGGCGGAGCTCGGTGGTCAGGCGCTGTTCGTTCAACCGATAATTGCGCACAAATGCCCAGAAATAGTGGCAGCTCGTTTCCGTTTCGGGCGTGATCGTGTTGAGGACAAGACCATTGACGCCGGCAGCGCGATTGCCTTCGGGCGCGCCGGTTCCAGTGGGCGCCACCCCGACGTCGATATTGATCGTGCACGGGGCCTCGAAACGAATGATTTGCCAGCGGTCCACCGGACCAGGTTTTTGCAACTGCTTGGCCCAAAATGGCGGCGCGGTAATCCCCTTCATCCAGCGCGTCACGGTGGCGGTCTTCTCCCCATGAGTGACGTCAAACGGCGCTTCCGCGATGGCGTCATTGCCGATGCTGGCGCCGTGCACAAAAGTTTCGTGCGTCAGCTCCATGAGGTTGTCGATAACCAGACGATAATCGCATTTCAGATGAATGGTATCACCATCGCCGGCCCAAGCGGGATCATCGTTCCAGTGCATGTCCGGCACCAAGGCCGGGTCGGCTAGCGCCGGATCACCCATCCATAGCCAGACGAAGCGATGGCGCTCGACGACGGGATAGGCACGCACACAGGCGGAGGGGTTGATCGTTTCTTGCGAGGGCATGAAGGTGCAGCGGCCCTGCGCGTTGAATTTCAGACCATGATAGCCGCAGACGACGCTGTCGCCCTCAAGGCGGCCTTTTGAGAGAGGCACTAGTCGATGCCAACAGGCGTCCTCGAGCGCTACCACTTCGCCATTGGTGCGCCGATACATCACCACGTGCCTGCCGCAGATCGTGCGCGGCAGCAAGGCCTGCTTCACCTCGGCATCCCAAGCGGCTGCGTACCAGGCATTCATCGGAAAGCACCGGCTCATGTATCAACCCCTCCAGTTCTGGACACTGCATGTATACACTCGCCGGTAACTTCGGTTGAAGTGTGGCCATAAATGCGCAACTGAGTGGCTAGTCCGAAAAGTATGTATACAGAAAAGGGGCCTGAACTGCTCTCGCCAGCCAAGCATCAGCTGGGTTAGCGCGCGGCAAAACGGCAGTACCCGCTGAGTTCGACCTCGCCGGCGCGCATGCCCGACCGCATCTCGCGCCAGAATCTGCGCTGTCCTCATATGCGATCTGCTGCGTCCCTAGCCTGATCGGGCTCTCAGCACCGTCCAGCGTGCGCGACAACCGCGCGATAGCCCGAGATCGGATCGAGCTTGATAGCTCCAGGTGAAATGCGCAGCGCGATGGCAGCACCTTTATTGATGCCAATATCGTGCATACGCGCGCTCCCCGAAGCGATAGCAAAGTCGATGGGCGACGTCCAACACCCAAGCAGAAGGCGCCATCGGTCCGTGCGATCCGAATGGCCTCCGCCAATTTTTGCCGAAGCGCGCCTCTGCGCGATTTACGATAGTGGCAGCCCCTCCCCCGATGCGCATGAATGGCGTGAAGGCACGTTGCTCAAGCATCGCGCAATGCTTGAACAATCCGATAAAAACGACGGAATCAGCGCGCCCATTCATCTTGCGCCGCGCCGCATGCGCTCGTGCTCGGAGATTCTCATTGAGCCACGATTCGGCTCTGTAGTGCGCGCCTACATGCGGGAGCTATCGAGCATGTGCGGTGTTCCATTCTCGCCAACCGCGAGGTCGAGCAGCGACGACGGTACCCCGTCTTTGAGGGCCACGTTGCCGCTGAACTCGGCAACAGACGGCAGGACTTCAAGGGCCATAAGATTGCTTCTTCTTGGACGCCCTCTGCGGGCTCTTGTGCGCACAGCCAGATCTCCGCCTTCTGCTGAACTGTGCGGTCACTTCACCTGGAGACAAATGCCCCGCGAACGGACATGCTTTGCCGCTAGCGAAAATGCAGCGCCTCCATCACAGAATTTGCGGCAATCGGGTCCTAGATCTTCGATGTGCCAGACTTCCATCGTGTGAATGCCTACGATCGAAACTATCGATTTTACCAATCTCACGCAGTGTTGCATCAATCTCATCAGTCGGCGCATACCGATCACGCCAAGTTTCCAGATCGAGACGTGCCCGCGGTGCGCCCAGCCGACCAAACATACACATTATGCTGCAACGTCATGTTCGAGCTTGCAACCGCGGTCCGAGCACCTGGACCGAGCCAACGGCGAGAGACGGTTTATCCGCGGGCACTTGATTGGCCCAGATCGGGCATCTGGTGCATATCTTGCTTAGCGAAAAAAGATAACGTAACTGAACGCCTGCCTTTGGGATGACGCGCCGCTTCTCGGATCGTCTTCAATCGGACACGGCTAAAACGACGAGCCTCGCATGATGCTGTCGCCTCTCAACGACGCGGCGGCTTGCATTCGGGTATATTCGGGAAGGAAGCGTCATGACCACCATGGCAACCGCGGCGCCCGCGCGCGCGTCGCAAACTTGGTATAAGATCCTCTATGTCCAGGTGTTGATCGCCATCGTGGTTGGCGCCTTGGTCGGTTGGCTGTGGCCATCTGTCGCGACCAACGATTGGGTCAAGGCGCTCGGTGACGGATTCATCAAACTCATCAAGATGGTGATCGCGCCGATCATCTTCTGCACCGTCGCATCCGGCATCGCACACATTCAGGATGCAAAGAAAGTCGGGCGCGTCGGCGTCAAGGCATTGGTTTATTTTGAGATCGTCTCCAGCTTTGCGCTGCTGTTGGGCCTTATTATGGGTAATCTGGTCCAAATCGGTCATGGCCTTGCAGTCAAGCCGGACGCTGCAGCGGTCGCCAATTACGTCAAGCAAGCGGAAGCCTCCAAGAGCGTCGATTTCGTTCTCAACATCATTCCCGATACCATAGTTGGCGCGTTCGCTCGCGGCGATGTTTTGCAGGTGCTCCTGTTCGCGATCCTGTTCGGTTTTTCTCTGATGGCGCTAGGAGAACGCGGGGAGCGGCTGCGCGGCATGATTGACGACGTCGCGCACGCGGTGTTCGGCGTAATCGCCATCATTATGAAAGCGGCCCCGATCGGGGCCTTCGGCGCCATGGCCTTCACGATTGGCAAGTTCGGGCCGGCAGCGCTCGGCAATCTGATCGGTCTGATCGCACTATTTTACGTGACGGCTGCGCTTTTTGTGGTGGTTGTGCTCGGCATTATCGCACGCATCGTCGGCTTTTCGATTTTCAAGTTCATTGCCTATATCAAGGACGAGCTTTTGATCGTGCTCGGCACTTCGTCCTCGGAAAGCGCGCTGCCGCAATTGATGGGGAAGCTTGAGCGGCTGGGCTGCTCCAAGCCCGTGGTCGGCCTGGTGGTCCCAACTGGGTACTCCTTCAACCTCGATGGCACCAACATCTATATGACACTTGCCACATTGTTCATTGCCCAAGCACTCGGAGTCGATCTCACCTTTGGCCAACAGCTCACGATCTTGCTCGTGGCAATGCTGACCTCCAAGGGGGCAAGCGGCGTCACCGGCGCGGGCTTCATTACGCTCGCCGCAACATTGTCGGTCGTCAACCCAGCGCTGGTACCGGGTATGGCAATCGTGTTCTCGATCGACAAGTTCATGAGCGAGGTACGCGCCCTTACCAACATCACCGGCAATGGCATTGCAGCCGTGTTCGTATCCTGGTGGGAAGGCGAGCTAGAGCACGCGACGTTGCACGCTCGGCTCGACCGGCCCACCACTGTCGACACAAGGAGGTAGCCCGGATCTCGGTCGCCGTCATTGCAAGACGCGTCGAATCCAAGCGCAACCGCATTCACGATTCTTCGCAGTTCAAGTCGGCACCGTGCTCGAACTGCGAGTCGGAGCTTTCTCCCACTGGATCTCCAGAACGCAGCTCTTGCTCCGCTTCACGCCCCCGGCAGTCGCCTGTGAGGCGCTACCGCACGCGAGAAGGAGCTGCAATTTTGGAAAGTCATTTTCAAGCGTGGTCTTTCGAGGTTAGGCTTCTGGCCAGCCGAGCGCCTGTGCAACATTGCCGAGCCAGACAGTAAGACTGCGAAAGAACGTATCCAGCGTGACGGACCAAGGTGTTGACCTGCCCACAAATGGCCACGTCCGTGGTCACCGCACTCGCCTCGCCCGGCCGGCTAGGCGGTAGCCTCTTCCGCGTTCGACTCAGTCTAACGGTACGTATCCAGATCGCGATAAGTGTGATCTGCGTGGACTAGATTGGCACCTTGACTGAGACGAGGCGGCTCGAAGAAGCTAGTGTCGGCTCGGCGTCATATACGCGCTCTCGATTCCGGCTAACGGCTCATCGGCACGAAACCTGAGCTGAGATGGCCGCGAGTCATAGACAGCCGTTGCATAACTTCGCCTTACTATCTTGGCACATTACATTGCGTTCCCTTCCGCATGATCGACCGCGAGATGCGTGGTCCCGCAGCTTGCATCTATCCTTTCCGGATTCGGCGAGCGGGGTGCTTTTTCGGCCGCGACGTCCTCGCTGAACTGTAACCCTTGTCCTCGTCGTGGCGTGCCAACAGGTCCCGGCGGCGATCCTAGGGCCGCAACCTCCAATGCCTGCCCCGAGGTCACCGGCCGCGGAGGAAACCAGACAGCGCAGCCTCGATTGTACACAGGTTAGCGCGCACTATTGAAAGGTTTAGGACAACTATACGTACGTTTGTAATGCGTATTTCTTCGGCGCGTGCTGAGTTCAACAGAAGGCAATCGATCTCGGATCCGCTCACGAAGTTCTGTCGGCAGCGAAAGGATTGCCCCATTTTTGCCTAAAATGTTATAGCTCTCCCGCCGGAGAAAAGGCCGGACGGTATAAAAATGCGTAGCCAGATCAGCAGTTTCAAAGTTTCAGCGCCTCAGTTTACCTTCGGCAGCATAACGTTGGCCGTGGTAACGCTGGCTTGCTTGTACCTTCACGCGCAGTTCGCTGCGACGGCGTTCGCCTATTTGTTAGTCGTGTTGCTGTTTTCGTTGATGGGCAGCTTCATCGCGTCATCCGCGCTTTGCGTCGTGGCCATCGCAGCTCTCGCTTACTACTTTGCGCCGCCAGCGTTCAGTCTGCGGATCGATGATCCACAAGATCTTCCGGTGGTCGTTGCGTTTTTCATTGTCTCGATCGTCGGAACGCACCTGATCGGAAAAGTGCGCCAGGAAAGCCAAGCCGCGCGTGAGGCCGCAGCCATGCTCCGGATCAGCGCGGCCGATTTGGAGGACCGCGAGAAACGCTGGCAAGCAATCTTCGAACACAATCCGGCTATGTACGTCATGGTCGACGAAGCCGGTACCGTCCTCAATACCAATTCGTTCGGCGCGGCACAGCTCGGCTATGCGCGTTCCGAACTGATCGGCCACTCCATCCTGGGAGTCTTTCTGGAGGAGGATCGCGAGTTAGCTCGCGAATGCATTCGCGCCTGCCTTGAAGATATCGGTCAATCGCGAACCTGGGAGGCCCGGAAAGTCAGGAACGACGGCTCGGTACTGTGGGTACGTGAAAATGCCAAAGCCATGATCTGGGCTGATGACCGGCCCATTGTTCTGATATCCTGCGAAGATATCACCGAACGGAAGCGGACCGAGTTTGCCCTACAGCGGAGCGAAGCACATTTGGCCCAGGCCCAGGAGCTGAGCCATACAGGCAGCTTCGGCTGGAATGTCGTCACCGGCGAGGTCTTCTGGTCAAAGGAGACGTTTCGAATATTTGAGTTGGACCCGCAGACCGTTCCGTCGCCGCACCTCGTCGTCGAGCGCACCCATCCAGATGATAGGGCTTCGGTTCAAGAGGTTATTGATCGGGCGATGCGAGATCGTAAGGATTTCGAGCATGAATACCGGCTGCTGCTGCCGGACGGCTCGGTGAAGCACATCCATGCGCGGGCACGAGCCACGAGAACCGCCAGCGGTGATATTGAGTTTGTCGGGGCAGCGACGGATGTTACCGCGGAGCGGCAAGCAGAGCAGAAGCTGCGGCGCAGTGAGGCCTATCTCGCCGAAGCCCAGCATCTCAGTCACACGGGCAGCTGGTCCTGGGACGTTCACGGACTCGATTTTGTGTATCGCTCCGCCGAGGTCGATCGTCTGTTTGAGTTTGATCCGCAAGAGACCGTAACAATAGAGACCATTCGCTCGCGCATCCATCCAGACGACCTCCCCGGGCTCCAGGAGGTGCAGCGCCAGGCTATCGAGCTCAAGGAAGATCGCTTCGAGTATGATTTTCGAATTCTTCTAAAAGACGGCGGGATAAGGCGCATACACTCCGTTGCGCATATCGTGGTCGGCAACGATGGCTGCGTGAGCGAACTGATCGGAACGCATATGGATGTGACCGAGCAATACGCCGCCAGAGAGCGCCTGGAAAACACACTGGCTGCGCTGCGCGAAAGCGAGCAGCGCTTTCGCGATTACGCCGAGACAGCTTCCGATTGGCTCTGGGAGACCGGGCCGGATCACCAGGTTACGCGCTTGTCCGAGCACACCAGCGCTGCGGGAATCTTAGCGACAGGATTGATCGGCCTGCTCCGCTGGGACATTGCGTGCGATGTGGAAGAGGAACCTGAGAAGTGGCGGCAGCACCGGGCCACACTTGAGGCGCATCTGCCGTTCCGGGATCTGGTCTACCGTACTGTCAACCGGACCGGATCTCCGATCTACGTTCGGACGAGCGGCAAGCCCTTTTTTGATGCGAACGGCAAGTTCCTTGGCTACCGCGGCGTCAGCACCGACATCACCGCTATTATTCGCGCAAATCAAGCCGAACAACAGTTGCGGAAGGCACAGGCGGAACTTGCGCATGTGACACGTGTGACGACGTTAGGAGAGCGGACAACCTCCATTGCCCATGAAATCAACCAACCACTCGCCGCCATTATCAGCAACGCTGACGCGTGCCTCGGTTGGATGGGCCGCGAAACTCCTGATCTATCCGCCGCGCGCTCTTCGGTTGAGTGGATCATCGAAGACGCAATACGGGCAAGCGAAGTGATCCGTCGCGTGCGCGCTCTTGCGAAGAAGGGCGAGATCGAGATGGTGCCGCTCGATATCAATGAGGTCGTTGGGGACGTCATTGCGCTGGTGACGCGAGAGCTGGTGAGCCACCAGGTGGCGTTAAGAACCGAGTTGACGGCAGCGCTGCCTACGATTCTCGGTGACCGGATTCAGCTGCAGCAAGTGATCATCAATCTGGTGATGAACGGGATCGAAGCCATGGACGCAGTCACGGACCGGTCCCGTGAATTGCTGATTCAGTCGTCTATGGACGATATGGGGCATGTGCAGGTGGCCGTGACAGATTGGGGCGTCGGGATCGCCGAGAATGATGCGGACCGCGTGCTAGAGCCTTTCTTCACCACGAAATCCAGCGGCCTTGGAATGGGTCTTTCGATCTGCCGGTCGATCGTTGAGGCTCACGGAGGACGGCTGTCAGTGGTGCGCAAGGAGCAGCCGGGCGTGACATTCCAGTTTGCCCTGCCGTTGCATGAGGAGATCGTCTTATGACGCGACGCTCTGACTCGCCAAGCAGCAATCCTGAGGCTTCGACAAAGGCGATCGTCTTCGTCGTCGAGGATGACATCTCCATGCGTCGGTCGCTCACCAACCTTTTTCATTCGGTAGGATTGGACGTCGTTGCATTTGGATCGGCCCGCGAAATGCTGCAGAACGCACTTCCGGATGTTGTTAGCTGTCTGGTTCTTGATGTCCGGCTCCCAGGCTTGAGCGGCTTGGAGTTCCAAACCGAGCTGGGGAAGTTGAACATACATATTCCGATCATTTTCATTACCGGCCATGGCGACATTCCCATGAGCGTCAGGGCGATGAAAGGAGGCGCGGTCGATTTCCTTACCAAACCGTTTCGCGATCAGGAATTGCTTGACGCGGTGATCGCCGCGACCGAGCGCGACCGCAAAAGACGGGAGGCCCAGCAAACAGTCGCAAACCTGCAGTCGCTATTTGAGACCCTGAGCCCGCGCGAACAGGCGGTGATGAAGCTGGTCGCTTCCGGCCTGATGAACAAGCAGGTAGCCGCTGAGCTTGGGCTCGCCGAGATTACGGTCAAGATCTACCGGGGACACGTAATGAGAAAGATGCGTGCCCGCTCGCTGGCCGATCTGATCAGAATGGCTGAGACCCTGGGGATCGGCGCGAATCGTTCTGAACAAACCTAAGTATGATTTTACAATTTCGTCACTCGAGCCCACTTTTCGCCCAGGGTGGCTAATGCCTCGGCAGCCGTTAGTCCCGCGCCAGGAGGGATCGTCTTGTCCACGCCTTTGATTTCTGTCGTTGACGACGACGCATCTGTTCGTGCGGCGACGGAGAACCTATTGAAATCGCGCGGCTACATCGTTCAAACATTTACATCGGCGGAGGATTTCTTGAGATCGCCGCGGTTGAACGAGACCTCCTGCGTAATTACGGACGTGCAGATGCCCGTTATGGGCGGCTTGGACCTGCTGGCGGAAATGCGGTCTCGCGGTTACGGGGTGCCGTTCATTTTCATTACTGCCTTCCCGAACGACCGCGTGCGCGCCTCAGCTCTGAGTGCAGGAGCGGTTGGCTTCTTGGCCAAGCCCTTCGCCGGACATGCACTGATCGAGCACCTCGATGCCGCACTGAAGGAAAACCGCAACGGAGGATGCACTTGAAACGATCAGCCGGCAGCGAGCCATTTCAGTACCGAATGTCGAGATCCGGCGAACTCGGTACGATCTTACTGAAGCGGCCTTTGCGAAATCAGGTGGCCCAGCGCCAGTCGATGCCGCATTGCCTTCTTGGCCCGTGAGCTGCCCAGGCATCAGGCCGCTCAGGACGACGTTGCCACCAAGGGTCGGAGTACTTGCTTCTAGGCTCCACTCGTCCTTTTTTTGGCACTTCGGGGGACATTGCGCAGAGGGTGTTCGACAAGCTCAAGCGCGAACGTTCTGCGCGAGCTCCTTCCGCCACGGCGCCAGTCGCCGCATTTTTCCCTGCCTACCTCCCATCGCTCTGCGCTTTCCTCAAACCACCCTTAAAGCGGCCTCCTCGACGCTCCCCAACTCTGCTCATGTTAGATGGTGTACAAGACCTCCGCAGCCAAGCCGCCCAGATACTCAAGCGAAACGCCGGCCGCCAATGGCGACCGGGCGCATCTTGTTCTGATCTGACGTAGCCCATCACCGGATGCGAGCAACTCCATCTATTGGATTGCGCATCGGATCGGCTGCCCAGTAGGAGCGAAACCTGACGGTGCAGCTGTACTCCAAGCGGTATCTCGCTCGAAAACAGCAGGCTCTCTTCGGGCTGCGAGCCGCAATAGACCGCTTAGTTACTGACGATCTCGCGAAGAGCGGCGCCAGATAGTCTAGATGACGATCTTATGTGAGATTCTCTTGTCACATGAAATCGTCCTCGTAGTCGACCTTGAGGAGCTTACTGCGTTATCGTTATCGCTACCATTACTGTCGTCAGCTTTTGAGAGGTACGGGCCAGTGGCTCAAAGAGCTGATCATCATCGAAAGCACTTCGTCACCAGTGAAACGAATGAGATCGAATCCGTAGTCCTCATTCGCTCGCAGGCCGTCCTCCACTCGTGCACCGTACTGATCTGCGGTAAGGCGAGGAGCATGATTGATGTTGACGCGACAAGGTCGAAATCCACACTCGATCACAAAGTCGCAATTGGCCGATTGTTCTTTCTAGAGGTGGGCGCCAACCGCATTCAGACCATGAGTCCGGACGGATCCAACCGTAAATCGGCATAAACGCCGGATCAATCGAACGTGCCGACCTCGTTTGATCGTTCGGCGCAGCGCGATATTTGCGCCGAAGCAAATCCAGCTCGACCATAAAAATCCGAAATTCTATGGCCCTGCAGACCTCGATTCGTGACTTTCCGGCCACGTTCTCCTTCAAGACGCGGTGTCAGCTTGCGGACAGCTAAGCTCGGTATCAGGCAGGGGAGGTCGAGGGACCTGAACAAAATGCAACATCGATAGGAGTATGGTCGTCATGTATAATCGAATTAACAATTGGTCGGATGTCCCATCCAATGATGAGTATCATCACTCAGGCAGTCACGGGAATGCCGACGACTTTTCCGATGCGTTCGCTAGAATGCGATTGCACGATTCCGGTGCCAGCTCATCATCGCAGCCGAATTATTATCTCAGCTCAAGAGCTCCTGTCATTGAAATCGACCAAGCCAGATTCCGGCGAGAGGTGAGGAACTTTTATGGCGATGAAATCAATCATATCGCCAACAATCCGCAGGAGTACTCGGATTATGTATCCGAAAGAGCCAGGCGCACGGCGGATGTCGCTAGCAATTACGGGATCCGAAGGGATTCTGACGCCGCCCGATATTACAGCTATCAACTAGGAAACAGGAGCGTCGGTCTCCAAAGAACGGAAGCGGGATTTCCTATGGAGAGTGAGTTCTACAGCCAACAGTGGCGAGCACAGTTCCCCGGACGCACTGACGTCACCTCGATCGTGGATTTTCAGGTTGCTCATCCGCTCGTCGGCAACGCTGGCGATATTCTGCTCGAGCACCAGCTACGGCAAGACGGCGAACGGCCGCTGGTGAACTGGCGTCCTGCTAATGACGAAGCGAGAACTCGTGCAGAACAAATGGGCTTCGTTGAAGTGGATCAAAATGATATGGTGCTCGACCCCACCCAGTCCAGCCAATGGCGATACAGGGATGGTGGATGGCAGCGTGCAACCAGTTCTTCGAGGTATCTCTCCAAAGTGGCGAGCGATACCGAAGCTTCTTCAGAGTCCGACTCGGACGGAGACTTTATGTGACGTGAGATCTGCACCTCCATGAAAGGAGGTGCAGGAGCGCAGACCAACCAACACTTGCGGCTTACGATCGAGCCCGGGACTGAACGAAGCCGAATCCAATTCGGCTCAATGCGTGAGGTGCACCGTAGCTAACCGCACCGCGGCGGTTACGAGAGTTGGCTGGCTATGAATAGCGCAGCAGAAAACCCCGGCTTGCCGCCGGGGTTTTCGACGCCGCCGGGCGGCACGAGCGGGTTGCCTATGGCAGGCGCGAGCGTCATCGTGTCCGCTTCCGGTCAGTTAACGCGTCGACCGTGAAGAGCGGCTAAGCGACTGAGGTGAGATCGCATTATTCGTTGTGGCCTGTTTTGGGATTGCAGAGTTTTGGTGTTTCGGGCATCGGAACCCTACAATTTCATTTTCAGGATTCCGCCGAATCGCCAGTCATGATTCCGTGCTCGCATCGGAGGTGGCGATGCGACCGAAGAAGCCCAAAGCAACGGGATCGGGCGATCTGTTCCGGGCCAGGCTAGGCCAGATCATCAACATGAACCACGAGCTGGTTCAACTCGCCAGCAGGGTTGATTGGGACTGGATCGACGGCGAGATCGCGCCGCTCTATAGCGAGAATGGTCGGCCCGGGATCGCGACCCGCTTCATGATCGGGCTGTTGCTGCTCAAGCACATTTACGGGCTGTCCGATGAGGGGGCGTGCGAGCGCTGGGTCACGACCCATATTTCCAGTACTTCACCGGCAAAGAGTTCTTCCAGCACGCCTTCCCGCACGAGCGCTCGGACCTGAGCCACTGGCGCAAGCGGCTCGGCGAAGCTGGAGCTGCTATTGGCCGAGAGCCTGCGGGTGGCGCACCAGACCTGCACGTTACGCAGCCAGGATCTCAAACCGGTCACGGTCGATACCACCGTGCAGCCGAAGGCCATCACCTTCCCGACCGATGCCAAGCTGCTGCACGCGGCGATCAAGCGGCTCAACCGCCTGGCGAGGGAGCACGGGGTCAAGCTGCGGCAGTCCTATCTGCGCACTGCCAAACCGCGACAATGATGGCGGGACACTACGGCCAAGCCAAGCAATTCAAGCGGCATCAGCGGCAGTTGCGCATCCTGCGCAGCCGGTTGGGCCGGATCATCCGCGATATCCGCCGCAAGATCGAAGGTCAGGCTGCGCTTGAGAACACGTTCGCCTTCCCGCTCAGCCGGGACTCGCAGATCCGCTCGCAGCAGCAGCGCCAGCGCGGCTTCAAGCTTTATTCCTTCCACGCCCCGGAGTTGGAGTGCATCGGGCAAGGGCGAAGCAGCCGCGCCTTACGAGTTCGGCGTCAAAGCCTCCATCGTCACCAACAACCGCCGTTCTCCCGGGGGCCTGTTCGTGCTCCACGCCAGGGCGCTACCCGATAACCCGTACGACGGTCACACCTTGCGGGACGTCATCGACCGCACCGAGACACTCACCGGCTGCGCGATCGAGCGCGCCTATGTCGACAAGGGATACCGCGGCCACGACGCACAAATCCCCGCCGGGTCTTCATCTCCGGCCAGAAGCGCGGCGTCTTCGGGGTCATCAAGCGCGAGCTGCGCCGCCGCTCCGCCATCGAACCCATCATCGGACACCTGAAGACCGATGGTCACCTCGGCCGCTGCTACCTCAAAGGCCGCGCCGGCGATGCCGCCAATGTGATCCTCTCGGCCGTCGGCCACAACCTCCGCCGCATCCTCGCCTGGCTGAGGGCTCTTTGGTGCCTGATCCTGACCACCCTCATCGCGACCGCCAGCGATCGTTTGCCGTCTAAATCGATTTTTTAACAGACGACTAGATTTCTGCACTTGGTCAAAGCCTGTTAGGCCGTGTGGAGCTGATAGGCAGCCTGGCTTACAAAAACCTGACGTGGATCCTCTAATCGAACTTCACTTTGGCTTGTCGCCGTGCTTGCTTCAAAACACGCACGGCGGCACGCTCAAGCCATCGGCATTTGCTCGGCTTGATGAGGCCAAGAGCAACTCCGAGGGTGCCTCTTCACCAACAATTGGATCGTTCGATGTTGGCCTGCTTACTCCAAGCGGCTCGTTCGCGTTCCAACGGCTCGCTGAACCGGCTCATATCCTGTTCTTCGCTTGATAGTTCAGTGGAGCTCGTGGACGGGCCGACTTAAATGGATTGACGACGTCCAGGCTTTGACCGGCGACATTGCCTATCTAACTAAGATTCATGGCAGCGGGCCCCTTGTCAGCGTCAGCGCTCATTTATCCAAATCCGCATTTCGCCTTCGCCGCGGTTCGCCCAGCTGAACCACGGAATGAATGTCAACCGCGTTGGTTCTAGCTGCCCAGGCACCTTGTCGTAATGATAAAGTGGCGCTTCTTCGGATTGCGTGTGTTGCAGTCGCACTCCGTCAGCCTGCAGCAAAATCTTGCCCTTGAAGAGGCCAGTTCCGTCGACAAGCGAAAACCGGCTGTCTGCATGAAGCCAAACGTTGTGTAACTCGGTCCCGTTGTCGACTTCCTCAAGGCAATAAACTAACGGGCCACGCTCTATGGCCACCTTGCCGGCCGAATTGCGAACTTGCGGATGGCCGTAGACGCGACGCACTTGCATCGGCAGCAATAGTTTGACGCGATCTCCCTGCCTCCATGTCCGGTGAATGTGCAAATAGCCATTTCGCGGCTCGCAATTGATACGCTCCCCGTTCAGGCTCGCCTCCGGCGCGCTGCACCATTGTGGTAGGCGCAGAGCGAGCGTGTGGGAGATTGGCAGTGCAGATTCGACGGCGATCTCCACCTCGTCTTTCCAGGGATAGTTGCCGCTCATGAGCAGTCGCAGCTCAGCCCCGCCGACCGATATTTCCACTCTATTGCCGTAGAGATTTACATAGAGCGCCTCGGCGCGAGGCGTATAGATATAATGACCTATCGATGCGAAAAGCCGTGCGATGTTCGGTGGACAGCACGCACAGCCAACCAGGGCTTTCGCACCGGCGAGACATGATTATAAATGCCATTGGACCTCAGCGTTTTGGGATGCATTTCGAGCGGATTAACATAGAAATAATGACGACCGTCGAATGCGATACTGCCGAGAACGGTATTGTAGAGCGCGCGCTCCATCACGTCGGCATAGTGACCATCCAGCTCCATCTCCAGCATACGACGCGCCAACATCATTAGGCCAGTGGACGCGCAACTTTCCGCGTACGTCGTATCATTCGGCAGATCGTAATCGCAGCTAAACCCTTCGCCCGCGCTTTGCGAGCCGATGGCTCCGGTGATATAGATCTGGCGCTGCACCATGCTTTGCCACAGCCGTAGGCAAATCTGACGTTGCTGATCGTTCTGACGCAGCCGGGCAAGATGAGCTACCCCGGTCATGAGGTATACAAAGCGAACCGCATGGCCGGTGGCAGTCCGCTGCTTGGAAAGTGGCAAATGCGCTTGGCTATATGCTTTGTTTCTTAGCATCCATGGCGGGCCGCCTGATTCGGTCGCACAGGATTGCCGGCGCTTCTCGTACTCAATGTCGTAAAAATGGGGCTCCGAGCCCCATTGCTCCACAAAAAAATTGGCTAGCGCGAGATATCGCTGCTCATGAGTCACTTCGTAGAGACGCACTAACGCAAGTTCAATTTCCGGGTGGCCATCGTAGCCATGTAGCTGATCACGCTCCGGGCCGAAAACTCTGTCGACGTGGTCAGCAAGTCTGCAACCAACCTCGAGCAATCGCCGTTTGCCCGTCGCCTGAAAGAACGCGACACCCGCTTCAATCAAATGGCCGGCGCAGTAAAGCTCGTGGCACTCCGCTAGGTTGCTCCAGCGTTCCCGAGGCGCGTTCAGTATGAAATAGGTGTTAAGATAGCCATCGCCACATTGGGCGGTTGCAATCAATTGTTCTCCTGCGGCGTCGCACGACCACACATGTGCTGGCAGCAGCTCGTTCGAGGAGCGGGCCAGCAATTCCCATGCCGAGAATGAGGACGTTCTGGTCGATCCGATCTGCGGCTCTGCGATAAGCGGCCGTTGCGATCCTGGTCCACCAACCGGATTTTCCAGTCGAGCTAATCCCGCGCCGCCGCATCGCTGGGTCGATCCTGGTATACGAACCGATCGGCTGTCCCCGGGGCAGATAATGGCCGGTACTCGCCGGCCGCAGATATAGCCGGAACGCCGCTCCTTTCGTCGCGACTAGCCGCCCGCACCTGATTCGAGCCCTTCAATACGCTGCGCGGCAATGTCCGGTTTCAGACAATCCTTTGATGACGCGTGGCAGGTGGGAGGGCTGCACAATGGCGCGTGGGACCCAAGTCGAATCGAATGGGCAGCTGCTACGCAGGATTCAACGGAAAAACTAGACCGTTAATCCTAGGCAATCCCGACGGGTCGAAGCGCTTGCTCAACTTGGCCGACATGGCGCGCATGCTGGCATTTGGAAAAATGTAAGTTGCCGCGCCTGCGCGCTGCCAATGAGCTAGCCGCGGCGGAGCAGCCCGAAGCTCTCTACGCTGGTCTGCTCGTCGCCTTCGGCAAGGTGCGAGGAGGAGGAGCATCCGTCCTGAACCGGCTTCGGGCTGATTTCGCCCTGTAGGAGGGTAGGCCTCACTCCCATCGTGTTAGTTAGGGTTACGATCCAAGCAAAACTGAAGCTGCTCGTCCAGCTGATCATGATTGACCCGTTGATGCCGGGATCGTTCTCCTTCGAAGCCCACCTGTCCGGCCGATCAGCGGAGCCTGGGGCGACGGCGACAGCATTGCCTGAGCGCGCAACCGGGCAGAAACTACGAGCAACTTCGGATGCAACTAGATCAAGGACTTGTCCGCTCCGTCATCCACAACCAACGCAACGGAACGCAAATCCAACACCCCCATGCCGAGGCGAGAGGCTCCGACATTAACACTGCGGCTTCATTCGACAGTCACCGATTTGGCGAGATTACGCGGTTGATCTACGTCGGCGCCTCTTACGAGGGCGGCATGGTAAGCCAAGAGCTGAAGCGGAATAGCATAGACCATCGGTGTAAAGTTTGCGACCATCTCCGGCAGCACAATGGTCATGAGTGTGTCCAGCGTCGCTTCCAAAGCGCCTCTCGCATCGGTGATCAGGATGATCTTGCCGCCCCGAGCTGCGACTTCTTGCATATTCGATACGGTCTTCTCAAAGAGTTCGTCGTAAGGCGCAATCATCACCACTGGCACGGCCTCATCGATCAAGGCGATAGGTCCGTGCTTGAGCTCGCCGGCGGCATAACCTTCTGAGTGGATATAGGAAATTTCCTTCAACTTGAGTGCGCCTTCCAACGCCAGGGGGGCCGACGTGCCACGGCCGAGATAGAGCACGTCCCTTGAGTTGGCGATATCACCCGCGAGCTTTTCGATCTGCGGCTCGGTCAACAGCGCCGCAGCAATCAACCGCGGCACTTCGATGAGCTCGCGCACGAACTTCGATTCATGGATCTCTGACAGCTTGCCGCGCTCCTTTCCTGCTGCGACGGCAAGCACCGCTAATACCATCAGCTGGCAGATGAATGCCTTCGTAGAAGCGACGCCGATTTCTGGCCCCGCCAACGTCGGCAGCACGGATTCGCTCTCGCGCGCAATCGTCGACGTAGGGACATTGACCACAGATATTGTGTGCAGGCCCTGGCTCTTGGCGTATCGCAACGCAGCTAGTGTGTCAGCGGTTTCGCCGGACTGTGAGATGACGATCGCGAGATCGCCCTGACGCAAAGGCGCCTCCCTGTAGCGGAACTCGGAGGCTACATCGATCTCGACAGGCAAGCGAGCTAACCGCTCGAACCAGTATTTGGCGATGTGACCGGCGTAGCTTGCCGTTCCGCACGCGGTAATTGAGATGCGCTGAATGGAGTTAAAATCGAACGGCAATGTGAGCGGCAGGGCTACGCGCTCGCCTGCCGTATCAAGATAGTGCGCCAGTGTTTTGCAGGCCACTCTCGGCTGCTCCTGGATTTCCTTGGCCATGAAATGGCGATAATTCTCTTTATCCACAAGGAGTGACGATACGCCAGGCTTTGATGTCTCCCGCTGCACGACGGAGCCGTCTGCGCTATAGATCACGCAAATCGCGCGGGTAAGCACGGCCCAGTCGCCGTCTTCAAGATAGGTAATGGTGTCGGTCAACGGCGCGAGCGCGATCGCGTCCGATCCTAGATATACTTCGCCGTTGCCATGTCCGATCGCGAGGGGCGATCCCTTGCGCGCACCGATCAAAAGGTCGTCGTTAGCCTTGAAGAGGAATGCAAGCGCGAAGGCTCCGCGCAGCCGCGGCAGCGACGCTTGTACTGCATCCTGTGGCGAGTAGCCATTCTTGAGATAAGATTCGACGAGATGCGCCACCACCTCGGTGTCCGTCTCTGAGTAGAAGTTGGCCCCATCCCGCTCCAGCTCGGCTCGCAACTCGCGGAAGTTCTCAATGATCCCGTTATGAACGACCGCGACATTTTCCGTCGCATGCGGATGAGCATTGCTCTCGGTCGGTTTCCCATGAGTCGCCCAGCGGACATGACCGATACCGGTATGACCCTCTGGCGGACAATAGCGCAGCCGCTCCTCAAGGTTTCTCAGCTTACCTTCAGCCCGCCGGAGCTCGATACGTAGCCCTTCGAGCGTCGCAAGGCCTGCGGAGTCGTAGCCACGATATTCCAATCGCTTGAGCGAAGCGACCAACTGCCCGACGACCGGACCACGCCCCAAGATGCCGACAATTCCACACATATCGATTAATGCCGCCCAAGTTCAAAGAGCCCGACGTCCCCGACAGGAAATCTGGTCATGAAATTCGCTTTCGACAAAAACTGACTTTCGCTGGATAGCGACGATGGCGTCACTGCCGCACGAGGCCGCCGAAAGGATACGTCGTGCAAGTAGTGTGGCGTCACCTTACAACGTCCTGCTCTCGCATTCACGCAACTGTTCTAGGGTTTGTCGCGCTGGTGTAATAGGCTCATCAGCCTCTGACGGTTTCCAGCTATGTTGGTCGGGATGAGACTAATTGATTGCCACCGAAGCTCCATTGTACGAACGTAAGCTTTCGATATCGAACTTGTTCGAAGAACTATACCAACGTTTGCTGCATTCTCACATTTCGTGCTCGCGTCAACCATCCGCCGCTTACGAGAGCGGGCCGTCAGCAGAAGAGCGATGATCATCGTCGACGATCCTGCCGCCCAGACTATGGGGTCCGTTCAGAAGAAGGATCGGAGCATTTTGTAGGGCTAATGTTGTTGATGCGCAGGCTTCGTCGTGCTCTGGCTTACGTGCCAGAGTTCAGACGAACATCGACTACCGCGGCTTCAGCAAGTCACCCTCTTGCGCCATGGCCACACTGAGCGAACGCACGCACCCAATGAAACGATAGAGAACACGGACTTTCGGCCTCTCTCATTGACGTATGCACATAACGGGGTTTGCCATCTGCGATGGTTCGTTGGTTTTCATTTTGAAGCTCGATGGGTATTCCCCCTCCAGCACAATATAAATCAATGTATATAGTGTGCATTCCTGCACGATGTGTATGACTAGATCTAACTATCGGCTTCCTCTGATTGCGGGTGAAGTGCGCCGGCGGATTTCTCGAGAAGCCCGTTTCGCAAAGGACGATTCGAAGGGACGCTTTCTTTCCAGCGCAGCTAAGAGAGACGATGACGGCTCAGGATTCGAAGCGGCGCGTTGCGCTGATTACCGGCATCACCGGGCAGGACGGCGCGTATCTCGCCGAATATCTGCTCGGCCTCGGCTATACCGTGCACGGGGTCAAGCGTCGCTCGTCCTCGCTCAACACCGCGCGCGTCGATCATCTCTATCAGGACCCGCATGCCGGCAATGTGCCGTTCCTGATGCACTACGGCGACATGACCGATTCGACCAATCTGATCCGCTTGATGCAGCAGATCCGGCCGACCGAGATCTATAACCTCGCCGCCCAGAGCCACGTCCAGGTTAGCTTCGAGAGCCCGGAATACACCGCCAACGCCGACGCCATCGGCGTGCTGCGCTTGCTGGAAGCGATCCGCATCCTCGGCATGGAAAAGGAGACGCGGTTCTATCAGGCCTCGACCTCGGAGCTCTACGGGCTCGTGCAGGAGGTGCCGCAAAAGGAGACCACGCCGTTTTATCCGCGCTCGCCCTATGGCGTCGCCAAGCTGTACGGCTACTGGATCACGGTGAACTACCGTGAGGCCTACGGCATGTTCGCCAGCAACGGCATCCTGTTCAATCATGAGAGCCCGATCCGCGGCGAGACCTTCGTGACGCGCAAGATCACCCGCGCCGTTGCCCGCATCGAGGTCGGCCTGGAGAACAAGCTTTATCTCGGCAATCTCGATGCCAAGCGCGACTGGGGCCACGCCCGCGACTATGTCGAGGGCATGTACAAGATCCTGCAGGCGGATGCGCCCGGCGACTTCGTGCTGGCGACCGGCGAGACGCGCTCGGTCCGCGAATTCGTCGAGCTGGCGTTCGCAGAAGTCGGCCGTAGCATCGACTGGCGCGGCAAGGGCGTCGAGGAGGTCGGTGTCGACAAGGCGTCAGGCAGCACCCTGGTGCAGATCGATCCGACCTATTTCCGCCCGACCGAGGTCGATCTTCTGATCGGCGACGCCAGCAAGGCGCGCGCCAAGCTCGGCTGGGCGCCGAAGACGCCGTTCGCGCAGCTGGTGAAGGAAATGGTCGCCAGCGATCTCGTCGAGGCCAGGCAGGACGCGGCCAATGGCAAGCACGGCGTTTGAGCTGAAGGACAAGACGGTCTTCGTTGCCGGCCATCGCGGCATGGTCGGCTCGGCGCTGATGCGCCGGCTGGCGCGCGAGGAGGCCGATCTCCTGACGGTGTCGCGCAGCGAGGTCGATTTGCGCGACCAAGCCGCGGTCAACGCCTGGTTTGCCGCGAAGCGGCCGCAGGCCGTGTTCCTCGCCGCCGCCAAGGTCGGTGGCATCGTCGCCAACAACACGCTGCGGGCGGAATTCCTCTACGACAATCTGGCGATCTCGAGCAACGTGATCCAGGCGGCGCACGCCAATGGCTGCGAGAAGCTGATGTTCTTCGGCTCGTCCTGCATCTATCCGCGCCTGGCGCCACAGCCGCTGCGCGAGGATTCGATGTTGACCGGCCCGCTCGAGCCAACCAACGAGCCCTATGCCATCGCCAAGATCGCCGGCATCAAGATGGCCGAGGCCTATCGCAGCCAGTACGGCGCCGATTTCATCAGCGTGATGCCGACCAATCTCTACGGCCCCGGCGACAATTATCACCCCGAATACAGCCACGTCGTCGCCGCGCTGATCCGCCGCTTCCACGAGGCCAAGGTTTCGGGCGCCGGCAACGTCGCGGTGTGGGGCACCGGCACGCCGCGCCGCGAATTCCTCTATGTCGACGATCTCGCCGACGCCTGCATCCATCTGATGAAGACCTATTCATCGCCCGAACTGGTCAATATCGGCACCGGCGAGGACATCACCATCGCCGAGTTCGCCCTGTTGGTCGCGGCCGCCATCGGCTTTCGCGGCGAGATCAGCTTCGACACGTCGCGCCCGGACGGCACGCCGCGCAAGCTGCTCGACGTCGGCCGACTGGGCAGGCTCGGCTGGCGCGCCCAGACCTCACTGCAGGAGGGCATTCAGTTGGCGTATCGCGCGTATCTCGCCGACAGCAGATGGACGGCCAAAGTCGCCGCGTGTCCCGACAAGCGGGCGCAGGGCCGATCCCAGAATACCCGGCGGTGAATGTCCCAACATAGCCGGGCTAACCGCTCACGCAGATAATCAACCTCGCCGCGCAGTCAACATCACTTCGTTAACAACAACGCTCGGTGGGACGCCCAACGCCGAGTGATCCGGTGTGTCAAAGCCGCGGCCACAGCCATCAAGTTGCGAGCTATCGACGGTCGGCGCGAACGCCGCCTTGAGACGGGTCATTAGCTCGACGCGCGTCGCTATTCCCTCTGAGCCGATGCTTAGAGAGACTCTGCCATCACCATCCGCGCCGACAGGGTCGCGATGCACATGAGCACGCCTAACATCGCGAACGCCAACGGCAAGCCGACCATGTGTGCGACGAGCCCGATGCTGGCGGGACCGACCAGTATACCCGCATACCCCGCTGTGGTGATGACTGCAATCGCAACGCCTACGGGCATCACTCTCTGTTTGCCGGCGCGTCGACACAGTACGGGCACAACATTTGAAACACCCAATCCAATAAGCACGAACCCCGCCATGGCAATCAACGCAATCGGCGCGGCCACCACGGCCAAGAAGCCGGTCAAGATTGGCACGGTCCCGAGCATCAATGTGTTACGGTCGCCGAGCCGAGCTACCATGGTATCTCCGCTGAGACGGCCTGCGGCCATCGCAATTGAGAAGAGCATACAACCAACGCCCCCGTGCGCCTCTGCGAGGAGGCCTTGCCCAACGAGAAGCAAAGCGCTCCAATCAAGCATTGCACCTTCGACGAGAAAGGTGATAGCCGCGAGTACGGCTACCAGCAACACACTGCGATTGGGCAAGACAAACAACGGTTCCTGCGGTCTCACACTCATGGCGAGCAGCCGCGGCCAAGCTGACATAATCGCGATCATCATTAAGGCCGAACAGACCAACGTCGAAATAAGCGGGCCACGCTGCAGCGAAAGGAACGAGGTCACCGCGGCAGAGCCGGTGAATTCGCCAATGCTGTACTGGGCGTGGAAGCCGGACATCAATGGACGTCCAGTGGCGCGCTCCAATTCGATCGCATGAATATTCATGGCTACGTCGATCGAACCAAGTGAAACACCGAAAGCAAACAGCATGGCACCGAGGCCGAGAGGTGTGCCGGCAACTGCAAGGCACGGCAGGATGAGCGAGATGCCAAGCCCACCCGCGATGATGATGGGCTTGCTGCCGTAGCGCGCATTCGACACACTGGTCAAAAGCATAGCGATGACGGACCCCGCTCCGAGACAGAGTAGCAGAAGACCGAGCACGCGGTTATCCACCCCGAGCCGCTCCTTTGCGAGCGGCACCAAAGGCGCCCAGGCCGCGAGGCCGAAGCCGGCCACAAAAAATGCGAGCCGCGTCCCGAGCAGGCCCGCAGACCAATTAGCAGATGGTATCACGGGCACTCCTGAGAGAACGGCTCGCGAGCGCAGCGCTCCTCATCCCGTGCGCAACGCCTGCAAGCGGCCCGAAGCTCGATGATGACGGCCTCAAGTTGACAATCTTCATCTCTGCAAGAGCTATGCCGTCGCAAAACGGGCCCAAGTCCTGGCGCGCGAACGTCAAATGGGAGTAATTGTCGATCACCATCCGGCCTGTCGCGCAATCTTTCTGGGATAAACTAGCCCGACGAGTGACAATCGTCTTTGCTGGTACCCGACGGAGCGCGAAGCTCAAGGACCCTTGTCGGAAAACATACAAAGCTCAGCGCGTTCTTCCATGCACTGACTCACCTCGAACACGATCGTCAGTTTTTATCACATCACTTTTCAGCCAATCCGGAAGCTCTCATCATAAGCAACGACACTGCGTTGCAAGATCGATACAACGCGCAACACCAGAGCGGCTTCCAGATCAACACACCAGCTCTATTCGGCACTGTCGCGGAGGCCAAAACCCCCTTCATTCGTGCGGCGTGCGCGACGCCTCGGGCCGCGCGTCTGGCTTCCGCGCAAGCGCTTCCGTCAGCCCAATGATCTCAGCGAATTGCCATCTCGTTATCTGAGAGAGATTGCGCCGAATGCGACGGTGGTAGAAGCTGAGCAGGCTTAGCGTGCGCGCGGGATCTCTCGGACAAGCTGGGACGCAATTAAGTCCCCGCTGATGACGAAAGAGACCTCTCCGCCGATGAAGCCGCCGGGGACCGGTCCAATACTTGTGGGTCGTTCGTGAACAAGAGTTTAAGCGATTGAGCGGGAGTCTGTTTTTCGGCTGAGGGGGCGTTTGGGATTGCAAGGATTTGGAGTACAAGACCGCCAAACCTTGCGATTTCGCTTTGTGGATTTCCCTTTTTTGCGAACCATAATTCTGTGGTGCATCGGAGGGGACGATGCGGCCGAAGAAGCACAAGACGACGGGATCGAACGATCTGTTCCGGGCGCGGCTGAACCAGATCATCAACATGAAGCACGAGCTGGTTCTGCTCGCGTGGCCAAGGCCGCCGCGGTGATGGCTTCCCGCTACGCTCACGCCAAACAGTTCAGGCGGCATCAGCGACAGTTGCGCATCCTGCGTAGCAGGCTCGGCCGGATCATTCGCGACATCCGTCGCAACATCGACTTCCATGCTCCGGAGGTGGAGTGAATCGGCAAAGCCAAGGCCGCCGCACCGAGTTCGGCGTGAAGGCCTCCGTCGTCACCAACAATCGCCGCGCTCCGGGCGGCCTGTTCGTGCTGCACGCGAGCGCAATGCCCGACAATCCGTATGATGGGCACCCCCTGCGGGAAGTCATCGAGCGCACTCACCGGCTGTCCGATCGAGCGGGCCTATGTCGACAAGGGGTACCGCGGCCACGATGCCCAAAATCACCGTCGCGTCTTCATCTCCGGCCAGAAGCGCGGCGTCTTCGGCGTCATCAAGCGCGAGCTGCGCCGTCGCTCTGCCATCGAGCCCATCATCGGGCACATGAAGGCCGAAGGCGACCTCGGCCGCTGCTACCTCAAAGGCCGCGCCGGCGACACCGCCAGCGTCGTCCTCTCAGCCGTCGGCCACAACTTCCGCCGCATCCTCGCCTGGCTCAAGAACTCTTGGGCCTCTTCCTGGAGTTGCGATAGCGAACGCTCGCCACTCCAACACAGCTCAATCCGGCTTATTAACTCGGGAGTTGGAGCGCCCAAGGTGCGGTTCATTCGGCCACTGGATCCGGATGCGAAGAAGACCGATGCCGTACCACAAGCGGCACTCTATCGAGTCGTTTAACTAGTCTCGTATCGAGTCACCTGCGCGCCCCGCGCTCCATTCCGGCAAAAGGAGACCCTGGATAGCCACTAAAAGCGGAACCTAACAGGGACTTGCAGAACGCAGGCGTGAGCTTGCCGCGATGGATCACGACGTCTTCGTGACCCGCTGCGGCTCGAGCGTTCTGCCAGAGGCGATTGTAGCCGCGCTGTTCGTTGGATTTCACGTGGCAAGCGGCGAACTCGGCGTCATCCAATGTCGTTAACTGCCACGCATAGGCCGGCCGCTTCGTATGGATGTGCACCCACATCGGATTTGGCACCGTACCATTGTCCAGTGGCGCAGGCTGCAGCTTGATCTCGAACAGCTTTCCTGGCTCGCCCTTCAACGCCCGCGGTGGCTCCAAGGGAGCCAGCTCCTCGGCCGCCTGCAACCGTTCGAGGTATTTCTGCGAGGGAAACGCATAGGTCTTCATGCAATCGATCTCGATCGAAGCCTTTTGCGCCTTCGAAGTACGTGCCTGCCCCTTAACCTCCGACCACATCGCCTTGAGGCGGACTATTTTTTTTTGCACTTCGGGTACTTGCATAGGCGTGAGTAGGACGCGTTGCCGATGTTCGTCCAGCGCGGCTACACAGGCCTCAATCTCCGCGGATTGGCTGTGCAGCCGCTCAACCACGGTGTCCACGACGTGCTCGGCATCTTCGGGCTTCATGTGGCGCGCTTGCGAAATGGCTCTTTGCTCACTAGGCAGATCGAATTGCGAGAGTTCGTCCAATCGCGCGAGCAGGCGCGTCAGTGTCTCCTTCGATGGCGCAGCCTGCCATATCGCCAAGTGTTCCCTCGCCGAGGATGACCTCGTATGCGCCTCCTCCGCGCTCGCGAGTTTCTTCGTGCCCAGATCCGAGAGCACAATAACCTTGGTGGTTCGCGTCGTGTCGGCGTCGGGCCTAGCGAGCTGCGGCTCGGGCTGCCCGGCTGCCGAACTCCCCGCACCTCCGGCCTGCCTGCGTTTGCCCTTCCCTTTCCTGCGCGCTGGACTGCCTTCGGCCGCCGGGTCGTTGCCGGCAGCGTCGGCCGGTAACGCAAGGCCAGCCCCTGTTGGCGGTGCAATGATGGCTGGTGTCTTCGGCTGCACTGCTAGCAGGCGCATGACCTCATGGGCGGTGACCCACGATCCTTCCACGATCTGATCCAACAGATCCAACGGAAGCTCGGGACTTGCTTCCTTATTCCTTAGCTCCGCAACCATGTTAGGCAACGCCGACGCAAATTCCGATAGCCGCTCCAAGACCCCTTCCAGAACGGCGCAGTGCTCTGCGTCGAGAGCTTGTCCTTTGCTGTGCAGAACAGCGTCGCCCGTTGAGAGGAATGCCGGAACAACATCGCCCATGAAGGTTCCGAGTAGACGTGCCCTACCGTTCTCACCCAAGAGAATTTGCCTGACGGCCGGGTCGAGCGTGCTCGCGTGCGACTCAATCATGACCCGCGCGAGAAGGACTTGCGATTGCAGATGCACGCACCGCGTATTCAGTGCCCAGCCGGTATGCAACCGTAGTGTCGCCTGTTCGGCCTGTCTCATTTCGGCCGTTGCACTTGGCAAGTTGGCAGTGGCTGCGCAGACGGACTGCATCCGTTCAGAGCGCAGTGCCTTCTTTTCCCACCACTCCGTGCAGCCCAAATAGTGTTTCGCCGCACTGGAAGCCACTCGGATCAGTTGGTCGGACGGAGCATTGGATTGGCGCATCCGCTCGAGTATCTTTCCCGCATTCTCCCTACGCTGCTCCAAGGCGTAGATGGTCGGTGCGGCCAGCGCATTGCATTCGTTCCCCGCATCCAGAGTCCGGTCACGAACTCGGCGAGCCTGATCTTCGGACAGAATGCTGCGCGCCACATCTGGAGACAGGCTCGCGTAGTAGTCCAGAACTGCTGCGCCTGCTTTGACAACCTGATCGATCAGCTCTTGCGCCTCAGACGAGCTCTGAGCGCCCATCGCAGCACTGTGGCAAGCATCAAGTTCCTCAAGCAGGCCGTCCATATTTTGTTTCGCTGCGTTGATCCCCTCACCGCTTGAGGAAATGGGGACAGCCACACCCGAACGTGAGCGCACGCTCGCGAGCATCGCCATTCTATCTTCAGGCGCTAAGCACATCCGCTCCAAGACGGAGTTGAAAACTCGGTGGCCTTCCGCAGGGACAAAATTTGGCTCCGAATGCGCATTGCTCGATCCCGACGTGCTGTCGGCTCCTGCAGCCCCAACGTGCGGTTCGCCAGGTCGGCCAATGCCCGTCATGTTCCATCTCCCATACGGTCAACAATGCGCAGCGTCCCTGGATAGGCCGCCTGGCTGACGGTTGGCTGACGAAGGATGCTCTCCGGATGCAAAGCCCCGCCGTCCGAGTTCCAATTTCATGGAAGCTGTTGTGGTGCTGAGGCAGCAATATGGGATGGCCCATAAGGTGCGGGATCGTCGATTGTAGCGCCTGTCCGCGTTCCGTTGCCTCGCCGTGACCAGTATGGAAATGTGCGCTGCCAGAAATAGCCCTGCCAAAGTCATTCCCGAATACCGAAAGCCGTCGAGCACGGCGAACCGCAGGGTCGATTTTCAGACTTTCGCATCGGACACCTGAAGACCGATGGTCACCTCGGCCGCTGCTACCTCAAAGGCCGCGCCGGCGATGTCGCCAATGTCATCCTCTCGGCCGTCGGCCACAACCTCCGCCGCATCCTCGCCTGGCTCGGAGAACTCTTGTGCCTCATCCTGCTACAGCTATGGCGCACGTTCGGCCGTCCCGCCCCGCTCAATTCGCCTTCTTAACGGACGACTTGTGAGATTCCATTTATTCCCAGCTTCAGGCTGGTGATTCTCTACGTCGTGCCAAATGTCTTCGTATTTCGGGTGATCCAGTCTTTCAAGGTTAGTGTGCACTGACGAAGATCACCAACCATTTCGAGTCTAACGGCGAGAACATCAGCCTCCAAATGTTCTGGGCTTTCCTCTGATATTGGATATCTGGCTCGTGCGCTGGGTTGTCTTTGGAGCAACCAGCTGGATGTTCATGTCGTTCCGGTCGACACCGAAAAAGGGCAGCGCGGCGCCGCGAGCACATTAATTCAATTAGCTCTGCGATCGCTTGGCCAGGTCCAGGACGGGTGCCTTTGACATAGGCGCCCGCTGGCATCGTTCAAGCGCTTATACCCGCAGCTTGCCGAGGTCGCCGTTCTGACCAGCTCGAACGGCGCGCGGTAAGGAACGGGTATAGCAACCAAAGATCGATCAATATCGTCGCGGCCATCACGCTATAAGCCCATGCGCTCTGCACTAGATTGAGCTCGATCAGAACCCGTGACAAACCGAAGCCCACGATCCAAGCATCGAAGCTCATGCAGATGCGTCGAAATATCTCCGGATCAAGTCGGCGAATGACGTAGGATCCCAGCGGGATGCCGAGCACAACGCTGGGTATTAAGACATGCAGAAGACTGCCGCTTTCGGAAATGAACAGACCGAGTTTGTAATAGACGAAAGCGGTCACGCTCGATTCCACCACGCGCACCAGGGCTAGGCTGGCGCGAAATTCGTTTTTAACCAGGCCCTGATTGTTAAACAGCATCGCCAAGGGCGGGCCGGAGATAGTCGTCACCGAATAGAGGATGCCCAGCATCGATCCGAATGGCAAACCGATCAGCCAGCTTGCTTCGATAGGGCGGCGCCAACCGGCGGCTTGCAGCAAGATCAAAGGTAAAATGATCGTGTAGGTGGCGAATTTGATCCAGCCCGGCTGCAGTGAAGCCAATGCATAGCCGCCAAGCGCGATGCCTGGTAAGAGTCCAACCAAGATGGGAAACACGCGCCTCCAAATCGCCGGTACGCCCTTCAGATTGATGAGGAGCACGTAAACGTTGACGAAGACTTCGACGATGACAATGGCAGGATTGAGAATGCGATTGGTGTAGAAAACCAGCGCAAGCGGCACAGTGAGCGACGAAAAACCGTAGCCAATGGCTCCGTTTACGAAAGCCGCAAAACACGTCGTTGCGGCCAGGAACCAGATAGAAGCATCAAACCCAGGCATTTCCTTAACTTTCTCACGCCAGAGGGGCATCCAATCCCGCCAGGGAATCAGACGCAAGATTGCGAAAGATTCTGACCACTCGCTTACGAGCTCCGGCCGCCTTGATAATGGCGATGGCCGTGGTCAAGTGCAGAGCTTTTACATTTGCTCCCTGTTATGGGTTGCAGTTGTGCAACAAAAAGCGGCGCTGTACTTCGCGCTGCCTAACTAAATCATTCAGCCGTGCGCCTCGGTTTGCTCAACCAATGGTCTTCGTATCGAAATCGTAACTGCGTCAGCATCCGTATAAGTGTGGACAACCAGTTCTCCAACCCCACAGAATTGCACGCGCGGTAGCCACCCTAAGGCGGATCAGACCGGAGTTCATCTCTTTCAGCTAGCAATTCAACGAGGCCAGACGAAAGAAAGTAAATTCTCTTTCAAGATCAATTTGGATGATGAAAAGGCTGTATTCCGCTCGAGAGCGCATTAATTCTCGCCGCGCGTGGCTGCGGTGAACGTGCGGCAATTCATCGTGGCGAAGCAACAGCGGATTGTTGACGTGTTCTTCGAGCGCCCGATGCGCAGCAACCTCGGCAGCATTGGCGCGAAGATCTCGATGCAACGGAGCGTTACGCCCCTCTTGAGGCTCCACCGTTCACGACGCTGACACCTTGAAATAATCTTCTTCCCCTGTATGAGGCAGTCCTTTGCCGCGGGCGAACGATGGGTCGAGAGGAGCGCCGCCGCGAGAGACCGTCCTTTGGGCCCGCCACGAATTTCGGGGCGCGTTACCACGTTTGGCAAGAAACGTCCTACCGTAGAGCAGTAATCAGTCAATCCGGCCTGATCCTGGCGTCATTGCTCGGCCGGCTGGGCCTCGGCAGCGCTGGTGAGATCGAACTTGGGGCCCTTCCTCGCCTGACCGGCACTCGCATCGACACGGTGATCGGAGGCGATCGCGACATAGACCGCCGGCAGGACGAAGAGCGTGAACAGTGTGCCGATAGACATGCCCGCGACGAGCACCAGCCCAATCGAGAAGCGGCTCGCGGCGCCAGCTCCCGTTGCCGCCAACAAAGGTACCACACCTGTGACCATCGCCGCCGTCGTCATCAAGATTGGACGAAGTCGGACGCGAGCCGCCATCTCTATCGCCGAGCGACGGTCAAGTCTCTCCTTGAGCTGCAGCTCGTTGGCGAACTCAACCATCAGGATCCCATGCTTGGAAATTAAACCGACCAGCGTCAGCAGCCCGACTTGAGTGTAGATGTTCATCGTCGCCCAGCCAAAGAATAGTGGTATCAAGGCGCCGACAATTGCCATGGGTACACTGATCATAATAATGAGGGGATCGCGCAGACTTTCGAACTGCGCCGCAAGCACCAAGAATATGACGATCAGTGCAAATGCGAAGGTGATGGCAAGTTGGTCACCCTCGTGCACATATTGCCGCGCGTCGGCAAGGAAGTCGTGACCGAAACCCGCCGGCAGCTTCTTTGCCTCTGCTTCCAAAAAGTCCACGGCTTGACCGATCGTGACCCCAGGCATCGGCACGGCCCGAAAGGTCGCGCAGTTGAGCTGGTTGTAGTGGGTGAGCGCGTTCGGATCAGTCGCAGTCTCGACCGAGACGACGGTAGATAGGGGAAGCATCGAGCCCGTCGCAGTCTTTACATAATAGTTCCCAATCGCTTCCGGGGCCATGCGCTTCTCGCGCGGCACCTGTGGGATCACCTGGTAGGAGCGGCCCTGCAGATTGAAGCGATTGATGTAGTTCCCACCAAGTAGGGTGGCGAGCGCGTCGCCGATATTCTGCATGGTGATGCCAAGATCGTTGGCCTTGGACCGATCGACCTTGATTCGCACCACCGGCTGGTTGAATTCGAGGTCAGAGTCGCTAACCATGAACAGACCGCTTTTGCGCGCGGCGTCCTTCAGTTTCGACATCTGCTCATAGACGGATTGGAACCCAAGCGTCGAATTGATCACCATCTGAACGGGCAGGCCGTCCGATCCCCCCGGAAGCGCCGGTAAGCTAAAAGCAAATGCGTTGATGCCTTCGATTTTCGAGAGCTCGGCTTGAACAAGGGACCTAAGCACGATCGATGATCGCTTGCGCTCGTCCCATGGCTTCAGCAACATTCCGGCCATGCCTGATTGCGAGCCGCCACTTCCGTTGAGCACGAAGCTCAAATCGGTCTCGGAAAACTTCCGGAATGCCTTTTCGAGCTTGGCACCGTAATAGTCGAGATAGTCGATATTGGCATATTTCGGCGCCTTCGTTAGTGCGAATACGATACCTTGATCCTCCTCGGGTGCAAGTTCCTTAGAGGTATGCACATAGAAAAAACCGACAAGCCCCAGCATGGTCAGCGCAAACAGCCAGGTAACTGGGCAATAGTCGAGCGAGCGATCAAGCTTGCGGCCGTACCAGCATGTGATGGCAGCGAACACGCGATTCGCGAATCTTGCAAACCGCCCCTCCTCGGCGCTCTTTAGAAAGACCGAGCACATCATCGGCGACAGCGTCAAAGCGATCACGCCAGACACGATCACCGCCCCGGCCAGTGTGAACGCGAACTCGCGGAACAGCGCACCGGTGAGGCCACCGAGAAAGCCGATGGGAGCGTATACGGCCGCCAACGTAATCGTCATGGAGACAACGGGGACCACGATCTCGCGCGCTCCCCTCGTGGCGGCCTGCAGGGGCGGCGCCCCTTCCTCTAGATGACGATGGACGTTCTCCACCACGACGATCGCGTCGTCGACCACAAGACCTATCGCGAGCACCATCGCAAGCAGGGTCAGGAGGTTGAATGAGAACCCCAGCGCCAGCATCAAGCTGCAGACGCCAACGAGCGACAGCGGAATCGTGACGACGGGAATGACGACCGATCGCAACGAGGCCAGGAACAGGAAGATCACGACCACCACGATCACGATGGCCTCGATGAGCGTTTTCTCCACTTCATCGATCGACGATTGGATGAATTTCGTTGAATCGTAGGCCACTTTCATCTTGAGCGATGGCGGCAGGTTACGCTCCATTTCTGGAAACAGCGCGCGAACACCTCGCACTATCTTCAGCGGATTGCCTTGTGGACCCGCCTGCACGCCGATGACGACCGCGTGCTCGCCGTTCATGACTGCGCTGACGTCTGTCGTCTGTGCGGCAAGCTCGACGGTCGCAATGTCCTCAATGCGCACAAAGCCACCATTATTGGCTTTAACGATCATGCGCTTGAAGTCATCTACACTCCGTAGGTCGGTATTTGCCGTGACGTCGGAGATAGTGAAATATCCCTTGGTCTGGCCGGCCGCCGCCTGGAAGTTATTGGCGGCGATTGCAGCCGAAACATCAGCCGGCGAGACGCCGCGCCCTGCCATTTTCGCCGTATCGAGCCATAGCCGCATCGCAAAACTTTGGCCGCCCAGGATGTCTGCCGCGGCGACGCCGTCAACGGTTGTCATAACCGGTTGCACGACGCGCGAGAGATAGTCAGAAATCGCGCTGGCCGTCAGTTCCTCGCTGGAGAAAGCGATATACATGACAGCGGTGGCCTGACCCGTTGCCTTAGTGACGACTGGATCGTTTGATTCCTTCGGGATTAAATATTTGATTGAGTTGACCTTAGAAAGCACCTCGGTGAGTGCCTCGTTGGGATCGAAATTCAGCTTTATGTAGACTTGGATCGTCGACGTACCGAGTACCGATGAGGAAGTGATGTAGTCGACGCCCTCGGCGGAAGCGACGGCCTGCTCCAGCGGAGCGGTGATGAACCCCTGGATCATGTCGGCGGAGGCGCCAGGATAGGAAGTCGTGATATTGACGACCGTATTGGACAGCTTGGGATACTGCCGGATCGGCAGAACGGTGGCCGCACGAAGTCCGATCAGCAGGATCAGGAGACTGAGGACGACAGACAACACCGGGCGTTTGATGAAAAGTTCGGTAAATGCCATCTCGACTCGCATTCAAGGTAACGCAAATTCGCGAGCAGGTCGCGCTGCCCGCGGCTAATGCGCGTAAAATTTGGGAACTGGAAACGCCTGATCCAAAGGCACACGCTCCCAAGCAGGGAGCTCAGTCCTGCGCTTCTTACATCGTGGTTGCTTGGATGAACATCGGCCCTACCCTTCTCACCACTGACCGCGGCCTCGAATTGCGGGAGCACTTCCCAAGTTAAGCATCCATGTCTTTTTTGCGCCTAAGCAGCCTGCGGGCCGCCTCGAGACGTGGAATTGGGCTCACCTGTTTCCATGTAGTTTCGTCCTCAGACCTTGATGGAACGCAACGACTTCCAGCAAGGAATCAAGCCAGCTCAAGGCTTCGCTTCGATCGCTCGTTCGAATGATCCGGCTTCGATGTCGAAAGTAGAAGCGATCTGATGGATGCTCAACTCTACAAAGGTGAGTGGATAATATAGGATGGGCTGTCAAACCTATACCAAGGTTTTGTCAAAACGGAACGCTGAAGCCTCATCGCCCGCCTCAACACCAGCGAAGAGCTCGCTAGGTTGGAAACCCGTAGTCAGATCAAAATCGACCAGGAGACCCGGCGTAGTTGAAACAGCCTCTCCGGCCAACACAATTAGACGCGGGTCCGCTATCTCTGTCGCGCTGGCGACTACTTCGCGAGGTGAAGCGTTCCTTAGTGCCAGCCGGATACTGTCGATCGTGGCTGGCGGTGCGACCTTGAGCTGAAGTCGGGCGGCCTCGACCGGATTGCAAAATGCAGATACGAGCACAGCGTGCAAGCTATAAAGAGGCTCTTTCGATGCGAAGTCCACAATAGGCTGCGCCACTTTAGGCTGCAGCCTAGGCGGTGCCGATCCAACCAGGCGCTCCTCCATTCCGGCCACCTTTCCGATAACTGGCCAGAGCGCCTTGATCATCTCGGGGGTGCTCTCAATCCATCTCCACAAGCCTCTTGCGAGAGAATTGCTTTTGTCTGCTGCGGCTACGGTCAGGCCACTAGCTACCGCGGCCCGCCACTCCTGGGTGGCATCGGTTCCAGTCGTGTCCGCGATCATAGATCTAAAGGCATTGTCTTGGGCGGGCGGGAAGGAGCTGGTCGCGACCCACTGGCTAAGTGACGCCCATAAGGATGCAGGCTTCCTGTAGGCGGACAATACAAGATTGCGCAAAGCCAGCACATCTTCGCAGGTTGCACTTTCGATTTGAGTGGTTAGGCGGATGAGCAAGTCTTGCTTCGCGCTCTCACCGCTCGATTGTTGTGGCGATAAGCGTTCGATCAGGCGCACAGCAGCGATAGTTTTGCCGATAGCGCCCGGCTCAGCGACGGCAAAACGATAGGCTTGCTCTAGAAGAGCCAGGTCTCCAAAGACTGCGAGTTCGGCGCCGATTTCGTGGGCGAAGCTCCGCAGCGGATCGTCCTCTCCAGACCTACTCAGCATAGCGACGGCAGGGGACGGCGGAGTGCCGCGAAAGTTTTCGGCCAGCAGGTAAGCCGAGGGCGGGACCTTTAAGTTCACGCAGATCAGAGAGAAATACGGCTCGATCCGCATCTATTGGAGCGGCCGTCTCTCTCCGGAAGCGAGCGCCCGCGTCGAGGGGGCGATCGACCTCGCCGAGGCCCGCAGCTCCTGCACTTGCGATGTCTGTGGTGAGACGGGTGTGCTCCGGACGGGTGGCTGATCATTACGCCACCGGGCGCGGGAAGAAGGTCGCGCACGACAGGGGCTGGATTCCGCTACTCGGCGTTCAGATTCGTTACGCCCGGAACATCGGCGACATTCGTGCTGAGCAGGCATTTCATCACGCTGGCCGCCGGCACGAATGCCTCCTTATACGAAAAGGCATGCCAGTCGATGTTTTCCCGGGCTCCCAAGCGATCTTGGTGAAGCTTGTCTCTGACGCTCTTCACGGTCCCGACATTGGCGTCGAGATCGAATTTCGCCTCTGCGTCGAATTTTCTTTGCAGTGATGATCGCCAATCTTCGATGCCGATCTTACTGGCGTCGGATCCGTCTTTGCCGTTCTCCCTCAGCCAATGAGCCGAGCCCAGACCTTCGCATACCGAGAACACACCGACGCAGAATTCGAAGTTGAGCATGTGGAAGTAGGACTCGAACAGCATTTTTCCTTGCTGCGCGTGGGGAACGATTAAAGCGGCCTTCATCTCCAGTGCGACGAGAACGTGCTTGAGGTTAGAGATCAGTCGTCGCTGCACTTCGTTATGGAGACCCGCCGGAAGGCAGTTACGGATCCAGATTTGCCAGTCGGAGGCGATCGAGAGGTTGACGTAGCCCGAGGTCTCTTCGGGCAGCTTGATGAGATAGAACAAATTCGATCTCCCTGGCTGGCAGGTCTCGGGGCGGCGCCGAACTTGATTGTAGTTGTTGCATGGAGCATCACGCAACCTTTAGGGGAGCGGCTGCTGCGCCTCAGCACCGGGGTCTTCCTTCACGCCGCGTGCCACGATCCGGAGCGTCCCGTCCGGAAGGGGCCGCTGCAGCTTCAGCGCCTCGTCCGCCGTTGCAGTCATCCAGGTCTCGACGTCGTCCGGCGTCGTCAGGATCACCGGCATCGCCTTCGGGTGGATGGCGAAGACTTCGGCGTTGGCCTTGGTCAGGAACGCGTAGAGGTCGTTGGTGGTCTCGCCTTCCTTGACTTTCCGGACGGACGTCCAATTGGTCCAGATGCCGGCGAAGCAGGCGAGCGGCCGTGTCTCGTCCAGCGCGAACCAGATGTCGCCGCCTTCGGCCTTGTTGAACTCGCTGAACGAGTTGAACGGCACCACGCAGCGGTTCTCCGGGCCCAAACACCCGCGACAACGACGCCCTGAAGTCAGGGAGCTCGTTCGAGAGCGGTTCCGGCGATGGCCGAACCTCGAATGATCTGCTCGACCGTCGACAAATCCGAGAGCCGCCCCGCCTCGACGCCGAGCAGCCTGACCGAGGCGACGTCGTTGTCGACCATGCCGTTGCTGCTCCCTGCACCAGCCTTATGGCGACCAGCAATATCAATGAGTGAAATTGTCGATTGCCAAATTCAATCCATCAAGATTGAAAGCTAATGTAACGATTGCCGCACCGACCACGCATTTCTGCGGCCCGACTGTATCGGGCGGGGGAGAGCCAACTCTTCTGCTCGTGCTGCTGCTGGTCACTGCCGACACTCGACGATGCCGATGATCGGTAAGTCGATGATCATTGCCAACATGATGGTGATGCCGTCGAACAGCATGCTCATATGCCGATGATCAGTTGATCATCGGGTATCTGGCACTTTGGCCGCACTACGTCGCGATCGGGCTGGTAGGCCGATCCGAGAGAATCCTGTCGTCGAACGAGATCGAAAGCCTCGTTTTCGATCACCATAAGACCGATATCTGCTTCACCGTACCATTTTGCGCTTCGGTCACTGGTAACTAACGCTCGCGGTCTGACAACGGGACACGCCGACGTACTCTCTGAGAGTCAGATTTCTACTCAACAGACTTGTAATCCTCGTTCGCTTGAATTCGAGATTGCGCCTGACGGGCCCGTTCGTCGATCGCGCGTCTGGCCGCGGGACGCGCGTCCAATTCAGCGGCAGCGGCGCTGTTGGCGAACGCCAAGCCGTTCCCTCTTGCGGTCCGTATCAGGAAACCTCGCTTTTCGAGGAAGCGGCCCTCGTAGTTCGCCCTGATCCTGCAAACTGCCGGATGTCGCCGACGATGCGCAAGGCCAAACCGCAAGGAATCTGCGGCGGTCATTTCCTCCAGCTCAACTAGACCAAAACGAAATGCAACCCGGTATCATAGATGGCAGTCGACCAGTTCCGATAGAAGAACCTTCCGGTTGAACATAACGCAAGGTCTTGATGCTTCTCGACCACCTCTACGATCCCACTCTTCAGCCCCGGGGACGCATCACCTGCCTCACCAACGCCATAAGCCCATAGTTCTCACATCGGCGCCGTATCCATGCCGCTGGTGACTCGTTCTGCCCTCCAGAAGCTTAAGCTGGAACGACGCCTGCGATCCTGACGGAATGCTCGTTCGAGTCTTCCTCAACGAATCCTTGGGAAATCGCCAGAGCCGAGGTCTCGAAGGCAACGGATTCTTTCCCATTAAATGAACCGGCCCCGCCCTTCGCCGGAACGTTTCAAATTGTAGCGATCGTTCGCGGCACTCGTTCACCGCCGCCGGCCAATCCTCGAAGCACACGCGAGAGCTTCTCCCGCGCACGAAGAAACTTTGCCGCAGGCGACGTGCCTGGCCGGCGCCAATAATGGAAGTGCGACGTGTCCTCGGCCCCCTCAAGCATCTGCAGGCGGAAACTGCCTTATCGGGATTGCCACGTAATCGTCTCAGGACCGGAAGATCCGGCGGGCCTGGGCACCGTCACCTGTGTCGACGTCGAGACCGGCACGTTCGTCGGTAACGCTCGGATCGCCGATTGGTACGATCGTCCGATCGGGGACGAGGAAGTCACGCGGATGGTCGGGGGAGCGTACCGATTGGCCTCGATCGCGGTGGATTTGGAAACGGATCTCCTGTCTCGCCGCAGCAGGCGCATTTCGGATATCCTGCGGACCCGCCGACGTCTCTGGCGTCGCGGCTGCCACGCCCGACTGCACGCTCTCGGCTGATTTTTCGCGCCGCCCGCGTCTTGCAGGCCGAACCATTAAAATCTTGAGCACGAATGTAGCGCGATCACGGCCACTTCGGACCGGCCGGGAAATCATCCGGATCAGGCTCGTCGGGATCGACCTCATCTTCCTGACGGCCGGTCAGCCGAGCGCAGGCATCGTTGAGGAGCCGCTGGCCGACCTCCTGCCAGACCGACTCGGGACCGTACAGTCGTAGCGCTAGCGCCGGCGCCCGCCGGTCCTTTGTTCGAATCCTGGATGTCCCGATGGCGCCATTACATTATCTGCCCCTCTCTCGGGAGGCCCTCAATAGCGAGTTCGGGAAGGCAGGCGATGATGAATATCCTTATCGACCTCGATATCAAAGCAAAATGGCGGATCCAATTATCGCCAACAGGATCGCTCTTGATCTCGGACGCGCCCTAGCTGCCATTCGACAGATAAGGCTCCGTTTAAGGCGCCCTGAGAAGACGGCGGGAGTCTTGCTGTGGACATGGACGCCGCTGGTCTGATCGAGACCGTTGACCTCCCGACAGCACACGTCCCGGTCGCTCTAGCATCGCCACCGGCAATGGAGAGCTATTCCACAAGAGAGACATCTCATGTGCGCCAAGGTTGGGGATGTCCCCCTATTCGACTTACTCTCCCCCCTCGTAGAAGAGCTCCAGCGGCAGACCGACCACTGCCTTTCCGATCCAGTCGCGTGCGATGACATTGGACGGGCCCATCGCGATCGCCGCGCGCGCGTCGCGATAGGCGCGCTCGATCGGGCCGCGATGATAGCCATAGCCGCCGGTCACCGTCAGCGCCGTCGCCGCGACCTTGTTGGCGACTTCGGCAGCGTGCACCTTGAACTCGGTCAGCGGGATCAGGATTTCGCTTTGCGGCTTGCCGGCGCGCCAGAGCGCGTCGAGCTTGCCCGCGAGCTCGTTGCGCCACGGCCGCAGCGTCTCGACCAGCACCTTGGCCGCGCCGAGTTCCTGACGGATGGCCTGATAGTCCGACAGGCTCTTGTTCCTGTCCTTGTGCACGAAACTCGTGGTGTGGGCGATCGCGGCGCTCAACGCGCCGCGCGCGACGCCTTCCCAGACCGCGCCGAGCCCGATCAGATAGACCGGCGACACGCCGTCATAGATGATTTCCTTGCCCTGCCCTTCGGCGCCGAGCCGGTCGCGCTGCGGCACATGCACGTTGCTGTAGCGGATCGCCCCGGAATGGTTGGCCCGCACGCCGAGCGCATCCCAGGGCCGGGACTCGATCCCCTCCGCCTTGCCGTCGACGATGAAGAAGATGATATCGGCCTGGTCCTTGGCGCCGGGCGTGCGCGTCTGCACCACGTAATAATCGGCCTGGCCCGAGCTCGTGGTGAACGACTTCTCGGCGTTGACGCGATAGTCGTCGCCGTCGCGCGAGGCTTCGGACAGATTGTACCACCAGTGCCCGCCGGTGGCGCGTTCGCTAGTCGAATAGGTGCCAAGCAGGCTGCCATTATTCGCCTTCAGCCAGCGCTCCTTCTGGTCGGCGTTGCCGAACAGGTTGATGGTCTGCGCCGCACCGACATGCATGACATAGATGAGCCCGGTGGACGCATCGGCCTGTCCGATCCGGTAGGCCGCTTCGGCGAAATCCAGATGGCCGAGGCCGAGCCCGCCGAACTGGGTCTCGTTCAGCACGCCGGTCCAGCCGGCCTCCGCCAGCGCGCGAAGATTCTCGCGCGGGAAGCGGCTCTCGCGATCGTTGCGGTCGGCATTCACTTTCACCGTCGCGTCGATGGCGGCATCGAGCCTGGCATAAACGTCGTCGTCGATCTTGCGTGCGAGATTGTCGTTGGCCATGGTCAGTCTCTCCGGGTTGCAATCATGCGACAGCCTGCGTCGGCTGCTTCCGGCTGAGATCGCCCTGCGACGATCCGCCGAGATAATGGGTCTTGATGTCGGCACGCTGCCGCAGCTCGGCTGCGCTCCCTGCCAGCACGCTGCGCCCGTTCTCGAGCACCACCGCGTGGTCGGAAAAGCGCAGCGCCACGGTCGAATTCTGCTCGGCGACCAGGATCGACAGCCCCTGCTCGCTGTTGAGCTGCTTGAGCGCGCGAAAGATCCCTTCGACGACCAGCGGCGCGAGCCCCATCGATGGTTCATCCAGCACCAGGAGCCGAGGGCGCGACATCAGGGCCCGACCGATCGCCGTCATCTGCTGCTCGCCGCCGGAGGTCAGACCGGCGAGCGCGCGGCGATGCTGCTTCAGGCGCGGAAAGAGCTGATAGAAGCGCTCGAGGTCTGCGGCGATCTCGGTCCGCCGCGCATCACGCCCCATGGCGCCGGTGATGAGGTTTTCCTCCACCGTCAGCGAGGCAAAGCAGTGCCGCCCCTCGAGCACCGGCACGAGGCCGGCGCGAACCAGCGTCGCCGCCGACGTGCCCGCGACGTCGCGGCCGTCAAAGATGATCCGCCCGGCGGTGATCTGGCCGCGACGCGCCGAGAGCAGCGCCGAAATGGCCTGCAACGTGGTCGACTTGCCGGCTCCATTGGCGCCGAGCACGGCGACGATCTCGCCGCGACGCACCGCGAGCGAGGCGTCGCTGACCGCCGCGATCGCGTGGTTGTAGGTGGCGGCGAGTGCCTCGACCGAAAGCAGGATTTCACTCATATGTTGATCCATGGCGTTGCAGGACGCGGGAGCCGGATAGCTCCCGCGGCCTGTCGCGGCGTCAGTTGCTGACCGCGTCGTCGCCGGAGGTTCGCACCTTGATGCCGTGCTCCTTGGCATAGGCGGCGGCCGACTTCTCGATGATCGGGCGAAGGAAGGCCCAGTCCGGCGCGATCCAGCCCGAGACGACTTTCCATTTGCTGCCATCCCACTGCTGGAAGGTGACCCGGCCGTCGCCTTCGTGATTGTCCCAGGTGACGTTGATCGAGTGGAACAGATCCTTGGCGCCGAGCGCTTCGACCCGCGCCGGATCGAGCTGAAGGTGCTCGAAGCCCCAGCGCACTTCGTCACCGGTCAGGGTGCGCTGGCCGAACTTCTTCTGCGCGATCCTGATCGCCTCGACGTTGAGGATGCCGTTCACGATTCCCAGATTGTGGTAGACGCTGCCGATTCGCTTCTTGTCGTCGAGATTGCCCTTGCCGGCGCCGTAGACCGTCTTGATCACCTCCTGCAGCACCGGATATTGCTCGCCGGATGCCTGCGTCGTGATCGCGATATAACCCTTGGCGGCGTCGCCGGCCGGAATCACGTCTTCCTCGGAATTGGACCAGACGTTGCCGATGATGTGGTCGGCGGGGAACCCGACCTTCTGCGCGGTCTTCAGCCCCACCGGATTCATCACGCCCCAGCCGCGCAGCACCACGTAATCGGGCTTCGCCCGGCGGATCGACAACCATTGCGATTGCTGCTCGTTGCCGGGGTGCGGGACCTCGATCTGCTCCAGGCTGAACTGATACTTGTCGGCCAGCAACTTGTAGATCGGGATGGTCTCCTTGCCGTAGGGCGAGCCGTGGTAGAGCACGACGAGCTTCTTGCCCTTCAGCTTGTCGACCCCGCCCTCGCGGCTCGCGATGTAGTTCACGATGCCCGAGGTCTCGCTGTAGGGATTGAGCAGCAATGGGAAGACGTAGGGAAACACACGACCGTCGGTCGAATCGGTGCGGCCGTGATTGATGGTGATGAGCGGCACCTTGTCCTTGGTGATGCGGTCGATCATGGCATAGGCGATGCCGACCGACAGCGGGTTCCACGCGGCAACTCCGGGCCGCCCCTTCAGCCGCTCATAGACCTCGACGCCACGCTCGACTTCGTACTGGGTCTCGCCCTCGTCCCAGGTCAGCTTGACGCCGTTGACGCCGCCGTCGCGGGTGTTGATCAGGTTGAGATAGTCGATGAACCCGCCGAAGAAGCCGGTGCCGCCGGCCGCATAGGGGCCGACCCGGTAGCTTTGCAGGGGAAAAAACTGCTCGTCGGCCCGCGCGGCAGGTAGCCCGGCCAGCACCGAGGCGACCGCCGCGGCGAAGGCAAATTTCAGAAATCTCGATTTAATCATCTTGAACTCTCCAGTGGTGCGAAATGTCATGTGTTGCTGATGGCGGCCGGCCCCGTGACGGCGCGCCAAAGCCGATCCCACAGCGCGACCAGGCCGCGCGGTTCGGCAATCAGGAAGGCGATGATGAGCGCGCCGACGACGATGCGCTGGCTCATCTCCAGCACGCCCGAATCGAACACGCCGCCGAGCAAGGCCATGCCGGCGCGTGACAGGATCAGCGGAAACACCACGATGAAGGCGGCGCCGAGAAACGCGCCGCGCAGCGAGGCCAGCCCGCCGATGATGATGATGAATAGGATCTGGAAGGAGCGGTCTAGATTGAATCCGGCCGGCTCGACCGTGCGCAGATAGGCGAAAGCCCACAACACTCCGGCGATGCCGATCAGGAACGAGGAGACGCCGAAGGCCAGGAGCTTGGTGCGCAGCAGCGGCACGCCGATCACCTTGGCCGCGAGCTCGTGATCGCGCACCGCGATGAAGTTGCGGCCGCTCTGCGCGCGCAGCAGCCGCAAGGTCAGGAACGTCGCCACCACGACGACACTCAGCGAGAACACATAGCGCCCCGCCGGGCTCGTGAAGGTGAGCCCAGCCACGCTGAGCACCGGAGCATCGATCACGCCGGACGGATTGTCGTTGGAGAACCAGCCGAACTTGGTGAGGGCCCATTGCACGAAGAACTGCGCGGCCAAGGTCGAGACCGCGAGATAGAACCCACGCAGGCGCAGGCTCGGCAATCCGAACACGATGCCGATCGCGGCCGCGATCAGGCCGGCGATCACCAGATCGACGATCAGGGGCAGCTCCGGAAGCCGGAGGTGAAGGTTGTAGGTGGCGTAGGCCCCGACCGCGAGGAATGCGGCGGAGCCCAGCGACACCTGCCCGGCATAGCCGGTGAGGACATTGAGCCCGACGGCGGCGAGCGCCAGCGCCAGAAATGGCGTCAGCACCGCGTCCATCAGATAGTCGGAACCAAGCAGTGGAACGGCGCCAAAGGCGATCACCGCCGCGGCGGTGATCGCAACGGTCTCGACGCCAGGCGCGAGCCGTCCTCCCGGTGCTGCTGTGCTCATCGCCTAGACCCTTTCCACCAGCTTCTGCCCGAACAGCCCGGACGGCCGCACCAGCAGCAGCACCAGCGCTACCGCATAGGCGGCCCAGGCCTCGATGCCGCCGCCGAACAGCGGCCCGACATAGACTTCCGCTAGCTTCTCGATGGCGCCGATCAATAGACCGCCGATGATCGCACCGGCGATCGAATCGAAGCCGCCGAGCACCAGCACCGGCAGCGCCTTCAACACCACGAGCGACAGCGAGAACTGGACGCCGAGACGCGCGCCCCACAACAGCCCCGCGACCAGCGCGACGATGCCGGAGGCGGTCCACACACTGGCCCAGACCCGCGGCAGCCGCAGGCCGACGGCAAGTGCCGCGAACGGGTCGTCGGCAACCGCGCGGAACGAGAGCCCGGTCCGGGTGTAGCGGAAGAACAGCGCGAACAGCGCCACCAGACTCCCTGCGACTGCTGCGGCGAACAGATCGAACCGGCTGATGAAGACCCCGGCGATGTCGAGCGGCACGTCGCTGATCCCGATGTCGAGGCCGTGAACCTGCGTGCCCCACAACAGCTGCGCCGCGCCCTCGATCACGTAGGACAACCCGAGCGTTGCCATGAACAGGGTAATCGGCGGCTGGTTGACGAGCGGCCGCAGCACGGTTCGCTCGACGCTCACGCCCAGCACGACCATGATCGCGAGCGTGACCAGGAACGCGACCAGAAACGAGATGCCCCGCTCGATCAGGCTGACGAAGGTCAGCGCCGCGAACAGCAGCATTGCTCCTTGCGCGAAATTGAGCACGCCCGAGGTCTTGTAGATCAGCACGAAGCCGATCGCGACCAGCGAGTACATCACCCCCGACAGCAGGCCGCCGACCAGCACCTCGATCAGAAACTGATAGTCGAACATCAGACCGCGAGCTCCGTGACGTCCTGATGCGCGACGCCGAGATAGGCGTCGATCACCGCCTGGCTGGATCTCACCTCGTCGGGCGTGCCGTCGGCGATCTTGCGGCCGTTGTCGAGCACCGCGATGCGATCGGACAATGCCATTACCACGGCGATGTCGTGCTCGATCAGCACGATGGTGGCGTCGTAGCTGTCGCGCGCGTTGCGCACGTGCTCGGACAGCTCGAGCTTCTCGCTCGACGTGACGCCCGCGAACGGTTCGTCCAGCAGCAGCAACGTCGGTCGCGCCACCAGCGCCCGCGCCAGCTCGACCCGCTTCTGCAAACCATAGGGCAAAGTTCCGGCGGCGCGCTCGCGGACATCGCCAAGATGCAGGAAGCGAATGACGTCGTCGGCGGCGGCGCGGTTCTCCGCCTCGATCCGGCGCGCCAGTGGCGAGCCGATGATCTGGCGCAGGAAACCTGTGCGGACACGATGCGCGAGCCCCATCAGGACATTGTCGAAAACCGACAGCCCCTTGAAGATCGCGAGGTTCTGGAACGTGCGCGCGACGCCGTGCGTAGCCAATTGCGCCGTCGGCACCTGAACGAACGCATGCTCGCCGAGCCACACCTGGCCGCGGTCGGGCCGATAGAGCCCGCTGATGACGTTGAGCAACGAGCTCTTGCCGGCGCCATTGGGCCCGATCACGGCGCGGATCTCACCCGGCGCGACCGCAAGGTCGACGTCGCGCAGCGCCGCGACGCCGCCGAATGTCAGCGCGATGTCGCTCAACGCCAGCACCGGCCGTGCCGCGCGATCGGCGGCCGGCGCGAGCCGCCGATCGGGAGCATCGGCCATCGCCGTTGCCCGCGGCTTGCCTTCCGCTGGAGCCGCCTCCAGCGCAAGGACGTCAGCATTCGTCGCCATCGCCGTCACGTCGAAAGGCTCCCGATCATTCGGCGGCCTGGGCGTGCGCGGCGGTTTTCGCCTCCAGCGCACGGACCAGCGGAATGACGCGGCGGCCGAAATATTCGACCTCTTCCTGGAAATGCAGGAAGCCGAGCAGCACGAGATCGACGCCGACCTCCTTCAGTGCCACGATGCGCTCGGCAATCTGCTCAGGCGTGCCGATCAGATTGGTCTTGAAGCCGTCATTGTACTGGACGAGGTCCTCGAAGCTCGACTTCGCCCAATTACCCTGACCTTCCGGCGAGGCCTTGCCGGCATTCTTCACCTCATGCGCGAAGGCGTTGACCGCATCGGGATCGGCCTTGACGACGATCTCGTCCAGCACCGCGCGCGCCTCGGCCTCGCTGTCGCGCGCGATCGCAAAGGCGTTGACGCCGATCTTGACCGAGTGATTGTTGGCGCGCGCCTTGGCCCTGATGTCGTCGACCTGCTTCTTGATCTCCTCGACCGAGTTGCCATTGGTGAAGTACCAGTCCGACACCCGCGAGGCCATGTCGCGCGCGGCGCGCGAGCTGCCGCCCTGGAAGATCTCGGGCAAGGGATGCGCCGGCTTCGGCTTCAGCGTGTAGTCCGAGAAGCGGTAGAAATCGCCGCGGAACGTAAAATTGTCCTGCGTCCAGATCCCGCGCAGCGCGCGGATGAATTCTTCGGAGCGCCGATAGCGTTCGTCGTGGTCGAGCCAGGGCTCGCCGATCGCAGCGAACTCGCCGCGGAACCAGCCGCTGACGATGTTGACGGCAACGCGCCCCTCGGTCAGCTGGCTAATGGTCGCGATCTGCTTGGCGGCGACCGCCGGATTCCACGGTCCGGGCAGCAGCGCCGCGATCACCTTCAGCTTCTTGGTCGCCGCGAGCAATGCATGGCTGAAGGCGACCGGCTCATGCTGGAACTCGGCGCCATAACCGGCGGTGAAGCGGATCTGGCTCAGCGCATAATCGAAGCCAGCCTGCTCCGCGATCTGCGCCAGGCGGCGGTTATAGTCGATGTCCCACCCGGTTCGCTGTTCGATCTTGCTGATTACAAGGCCACCGGAAACATTTGGAACCCAGTAAGCGAATTTGACCTGAGTCATTGGATTTGCCTCAAACATTGGACGTGAAGGGGTGAGGAAGGCAGCACGAAGCGTTCGCGCGGGCGCGCATCCAGCGGGTTACAGCGCGGCTCATGCGAGCTGCCGGCAGATTTGAACTAGGGGAAGGGTGGCCGATCAGTATCCGTGATACGTGCCGGCACACGCTCGCTGCGTCAACAACACACCGTTCGACACGATGTCAGCGGCGCGGCGCGACTTCGAGATCGGTCAAACGGGCCATTGCAAGTCATCCGCATTCCCCTCGCAGGCAGCATCGGCGAACGATCAATAGTCTCAGAGAAAGCAGAGACGAGCGAGTCCAAGGCAATCTCTTTTTCAGCCAGTCCGGGAAAGCGGTATTCTTTTCTTGATGCAAAATGCATCGTTTGATGCTGAGCGGTCGATTTTCTTCGGATTGAACGCACCGCTAAACACCGAGCGACGCTTATTATTGCGTCTAGCCCCGAGCCTTGCTGCTCCATTCGGTAAGGCGAGCATACATGCGCGAAGAGATGAGGATCTGACTATCGCGGACCAATGTGGGTTTTGCGCGCCTCCAGGAGGTGTCGGCAAATTCTTCCAGCGATTGGTAATTGCCGATGAAGCCAAAAGCATTTCTCTGTCGAAGCCAATATCAATTACCGCATGGTAGGCCGGAGTGGTCGTCCGGTTAGAGATACGAGCGCTAATCGGGATGGCTTTTTGTTTTTGGGTTTCTGCGTGGCAACCGAAGCCACGGTATCAAAAGCGATCTGGCAATATGTGTTTTTGTACCTTAAGCTGGATCTGTAATGCTCAGGAGGTTGCCAGCATGGATGGTGCAGACTCGATGTCTGATTTGGTCGATTTCGCGTTTGAGATCGCTGGAAGCGCAGGTTCTCACGCCACCGAATGGTTTCGACGGCCGATAGACATCAACACGAAGGATGACGAGAGCCCCGTTACGGAGGCAGATCGGCGTGTCGAGCAAGCCATCAGAAAGGCGATTTCCGCTCGATTTCCAGAGCATTCGATTTTCGGTGAAGAATACGGGATCCAGGGTGATCTCGATTCGCCTACGTGGGTGGTCGATCCCATAGATGGCACGCGCAGCTTCATTTCCGGGTCTCCGCTTTGGGGAACGCTGGTCGCGCTCGCTATCCAAGGACGTTCACAGATTGGCGTCGTCGAGATGCCCGCATTGCGGGAACGCTGGACGGGCGCAACCGGCCTGGGTAGCTGGTTTGTCAACTCGAGCGGCATTCGCACAAAATGCCAAGTTCGCGACTGCCGGCGCCTCGCCGACGCGAACTTCTACACCACGTCGCCCCTCTATTTTGCAGAATCAGAACGCGATCAAATCCTGGGCATCAGCCAAACTGCCCGGATGTGTCGCTTCGGCGGCGATTGCTATAATTATGGGTTGCTTGCATCTGGACACATCGACCTCGTCATCGAGACGCGGATGGAGCCTTACGATTTCATGGCGCTGGTGCCGGTGATCGAAGAAGCCGGCGGCATTGTCACCGACTGGGAGGGCAAGCCGCTCACGATTACCTCCGGCAAGCGGGTCATCGCTGCAAGCACGGCAGAACTTCACGCCGAAGTTCTGCCGTTGCTCTAGAAACGATAGAAGCGCGGCTGAGCCGGTCAGTGACTCAGACGATCTTTCTCGACGCGGGAAGCACGACAACCACCCTGGCCCAACGCTTAGCTCAGATGGAAGGGCTCATTGTCGTCACCAACTCTCTGAATGCCGCCAAGTGCTTGACTTCCGCGGGTGATTGCACGCAGCGCGGAAACAGAGGTGTGATCCTGGGTGGGGACAGACGATCCGCCCGCAACGATCGGGGCGATTACCGTCAATGAGAAAGCTCGCTACCGAGAAGATTTCGCGATGGTCTCTCCGTTCGGTCTCGATGCGACCGCTGATGCGATGAGCTTCATCCCGACGAAGTAGAGATAGCAAGAGCGATGTTTGCTCATGCGTGGAAGCGCGTTATTCTCGCCGACTGTTCCAAAGTGGGTGCCGTTAGCCGGGTTTCATATTGCGCGCTGGTAGACGCAGACTGCGTGATCGTCGATGTCAGGGCCCGTCAGAACGCCATGTTTCCGCAACTGTGCTCAGTCAATCCGAACGTAGTTGTCGCTTAGGGACTGCGGCGCATCGAGAGGCACGTGAGGCATTTCCGCCGTCCCCAACATACCTAGATTCCAAATTTGTAAAAACTTAGCGACCACTTGCGGCTCGCCATTGTGCCGCCATCGAATTGCTCAGAAGTGAGCGGAGCGCGTGTCCGATGTAGCGCAGCGCCGTGCTGCCTTTGCGATACAGCCGCGCATCCAGATCGCTCGTGGACACGTGCGCATGCTTGCTGCGCGATTGTCCGCGGAAGTCGCTGCCGCCCTCGTCATCGCCGTCCTTCTTGAAACTCTTCTGCTCGGCCCAAGCCTAGATCAACGTGCGATCCACGCTGAAATGTTCGCCCGACAACCAGCCCCGGTCATTGGCGATCTCCACCACTTTGTTGAACAGCGCGATCACCGCATCGTGTTCGATCAATCGCTCGCAGTTCTTGCAACCGTGGCCGGCGCCGTTTGCCGACCCAGCACGAGGTCCAGATGGCCGTCCTTACGCCGGCTCAGGGCGCCGTGTCGCTCATGTTCGCTCCGTCGGTCGCATCGGACGACGGCGTTGCGCCGGATCGGACCGACGGCAGTGCGCGCACGCCATCGCCTCGCGCGCGTTCAAGCCAGTGCACGCTCGCCTTCCCCCGCAGCGTCGCTGCGGTAGCGGCTGGTCGAGGTCTGGTAGTACTGGGCGCGGATGGCCGCCATGGCCTCGATCAACGCGCCCCACGGCGCGGGAAAGCGTTCTTCCGCCATCACCCGGTGCAGCATGCGCGTATGGCCGGCCAGCTCGTCGTTAAGGAACTCCACCACAGGGATAGCCGGATAGCGCTGCAGCAGCAGGATCGCTGCGTTGCCGGCCTCGCCGGCCGACCTGTCCCTCTCCCGTCCATGCAGATCGTTCTGCAAGCGCCCTATCGCGGAGATGAGCCGCAGGACCTGACGAAACGCCGGACGCGCGCGCAAGGTCGTCATGTCCAGCCCCCACAGCAACGATAGGCAGCAGAACACGTTCGCGTAGGCGATCGAATCGATGCCGTTGTGCAGGTACTCGGCGTAGGACCAGCGTTCCGCTTCTGCCGCCCGCGCCTGTCCGGCGCGCAGCGCCGCGCAGTAGCGCCGGGTATCGTCGAGAAGCTGAGCATAGTCGCGACGATCGTAGGCAAGCGCCGCCAGCGAAGCGCGCAGCACAGTGCAGCCCTCGAATCCGGGGAGCGCGCACGGCTCGCCCTGCCCCAGCGCCTGCTCCACCGCGGCGAGCTGTTCCGGCGCGATCAGGCCAAGGTCGTTGCAATCGTCGAGCCAGAACAGCAGCGCCAATTCGCGATAGAACGCCACGATCAGCGTTTCGTCCTGCGGGTCGCGGCCGGTGCGGGCGCTGGTGTCGCGCAGGCTCGGGTGGATGCGCTGCAGGATGTACTGGCCGCCCCTGACGGCTTCCATGGCATGCTCGTCGGCGAACCCGGTCAGGGAACGCCCCCACTCCAGCACTTGCTGCAGCGCGCGTTCGGGCTGGATCATGGCGCCGCTCCTGCGCCCTCGGCCTGGACGCGCCGCCCCCAACGAAACGCCAGCCACAACCCGGCGAGTTCGGCCACGCGCACGACCCGCGTGGGGCAATACAGTTCTTTACCGATCCACAGCGGCGTTTGCGGCAATGCATGCGCCGCATGGCGGGCGAGCATCCACTCCAGCGCACGCGCGACCGCCTGCGCGATGCGCCAGCGCCCTGTCGGCTCTTCGCTCCCGTCCATCACGCGCAGCGCGAACAGGGCATAGGCGGTTTCCTCGAATGTGGACGCGCGACCGGCGCCCCAGCCGCCGTCGTCGCGCTGCGCCTGTAGCAGCGCCGCCAGCGCGCGCTCGTCGCGCCACTGGGGCCTGCCTTGCGCCAGCGCAGCGACCGCATGCGCGGTGGGATACAGCCACGAAACGTGCCATTTTTCGTTGTCCCATAGACCGTGCGGGTTGCGATTGGCCTCGACGTAAGCGCTGGTGCCGGCGGCGGGCTTTCCCAACAGTCGCAAGGCATGCAGGGCATGGATGTTGGTCGACACCGAGGCATTGCGCTCGCCGGGGAAGGTGGCGAACAGCTCGCCGATTTCGAAATGGCGCAACGCATCGACCGCAGGGTCACGGCCAGCAAGGCGCAGGACGCACAACGCAACCGCGGTGTCGTCCGCATCGGCCGCGAAGTGCAAGGCCGGGCCCAGACCGCGCCCGCTCAGACGCGCGTCAAGCTGCGCGACGATCACGCGCACCGCCCCGGCGAGCGCGGGATGCGCGAGCAGCCCGGCCAGATGCAGGGTGTACAGCGACCAGCATGGCTCGAACACATTGATCGGCCAGACGTTGGGAACGACACCTTCGATGCCGCTGCGCGTCGCCCGCGATGCCGTCTGCAAATACGCGTCGGCGCGCCCGACCTGCGGCGTGCTCCCCTGTGTCACGGCGTGCGCGCGCCACGCGGCGGTGGCCGCCGGACTGATGCCGATGCTGCCGTCCTCATCCGGGACTGCGGTGGTCGGCGACGTCCCCCAGGCTTCCCAGGAGTGCAGCAACGGATGGCCGCTCGGCAACGTCACCACCGCCGCCAGCTTGACCAGACACGCTTGCCGCAACGGCAACAGCGCCGAGTGGCGCGGAAACGCCACGGCGCCCAGCAAGGATGCGGCCTCGCCGCAAAACTGCGGCAGGATCAGCTCCGCGCCGATCGGCGCGTCTTCCGGGACCGCATGCGCGTAGGGATCGGGCTGGCGCTGGAGGAAGCGGGTTGCAGCCTGGACTGCGTCGGCAGCGCCGGGAAGAGGATAGGCCCGCTGCAATGCCAGCAATGCCGCCCACGTAGGCGCATGGCGGAACAGCGGGAAGTCCGCGCTTCCCCATCCGCCATCGGCCTGTTGCTGCGCCATGAGCCACGCGTATGCGTCCTGCCGACCGGCGACGTTGCCGTGGAACCGCAGAGCTCGCGCGGTGTCATAAACGGACGGACCGACGCTGCCGCCATCGCTCATCTCGCTCAACAGGCGACGCAATTCGCAAAGGATCTGTTCGGACAGCGCGTTCACGCGGGCTGCTCCTTCTGCAGGCGGATGGGCAAACGTCGCGCGCATGTCGCCGCAGGCCGTCGCGTAGGCAGTGCCGGACGGCCGTCCCGCTCCGGCGCGGCGACCACCCCGATGCTGGCGCCGGCCCGCCGCATAGGCTTGCGGGCAGCGCGCCCCCGTGCGCCGCGGCCGTGCTGGGCAACCGCTGCGATCGGCGCCGGAGACTTCGCACATAGTGCAGCATGCACCGCTGCCGCCGGCCGATCGCAGCGGCACAGGAGCGTCTCCAAGCGGACGGGCACGCTCATGCGCATGGCGCGTGCTTGAACAGATACGCGTTGGCCCGCTGCAGGATTTGCGCCAACCGTTCTGCACGCGGTCCCAGCGGCGCGATGGCCTCCCCGGCATCGCGCAACAGATCCAGCGCGAACTGGCGCGCTGCCTGCAGTCCCATGATCGACGCGCAGGTCGGCTTCTGCGCCGCCGCGTCCTTGCCGGGGGTCTTGCCCAGCGTCGCGGTATCCGCTGTCACGTCGAGAATGTCGTCGATCACCTGCAACGCCAGGCCGAAACAGGCGCTGTAGCGATCGAGCGCACAGTACAGCGCAGCGTGCGCGACATCCTCCGCGATGGCGCATAGTGCGCCCATGCGAACGGACGCGCGCACTAGCGCTCCGCTCTTCATCCGGTACATCGCCACGATCCTGTCCAGCTCCACGTGCTTTCCGACCAGCGACAGATCGATGGCCTGCCCGCCTGCGGCCCCCTCGGCGGACACCGCCTGCGCCAGTTCGCGCACGAGCGCGATACGGTAGTCGCCCGGCGCATCCAGGCTCGCCAGGGTCAGGAAGGCGTGCGCCTGCAGCGCATCTCCGACCAGGATCGCAGTAGCTTCGCCGAACTTGACGTGCACGGTCGGTAGGCCGCGACGAAGCACGTCGTCGTCCATAGCGGGCAGATCGTCGTGGACCAGGGTACAAGCGTGCATCATCTCGATGGCGGCGCCGACGTCGTCGAGCATGTGCGTCGGCTTGTCGGCCAGTGCGCCGGCAGCCAGACAGAGCAAGGCGCGGGTGCGCTTCCCGCCATGCAAGGTGGCGTAGCGCATCGCCGTCATCAGCTCGGTCTCACCGTCACGTTCGGCGCAGAGAAGGCGCGCCAGCACCTGTTCGACCCGCTTTGCGCCGTCCTGCATCCAGATCTCGGGCAGCAGCCCGCCGGATGCGCTGCGCGCCTGTCCGCCCAATCCGCCGAGCGCGGAATCACCAGTTCTGTCGTCCTGTGGCGTGGAACCGGTCTGCATGTTGTTCATGTCCTTGTCCCTGACAGGCGAGCCGCCGAGGTGTTGTCCGATCGCACCGTGCGCGCGCGCCGAGTGCAGCAATGCCGCGCGTCGCTGGCACCGCTGCCTCGCCACAGGGGCATGCGGTGCAAGCTCATGAGAATCCGATGCGGATAGTCATGGACGGATGTGCGGTCGGGTAATAGCGCCGGCCTTTTTCGACGTCGCTCAACAACCGCGGCCGCACCCCGGCCTCGTGCATGGTCAGCGCCAAGGCGATGCAGAACTGCACCAGTTCCAGCCATGCCAGGTGGTAGCCCATGCAGACGTGTGGGCCGGTACCGAACTGCAGCATGTCCACCGGACGGATCGGCTCGGTGCGTTGCAGCCACCGCGCCAACCGAAACTGATCAGGCGCCTCGTGCAGCAGCGCCGAGGTCGAGAAATGCAGCAGCGGGATGCACAGATCGGTGCCCGCGGGAATGCGCCGCTGGCCGAGTCGCAATTCACGCACTGCGCGACGCACTAGGAGGGGCGTCGGCGGATGCACGCGCAGCGTTTCGCGGAACAGCGCCTCGGCGACCGGACACTGCGCCAGGTCCGCGTGCCGGGTCGGCACCGCGCCCACGCGTTGCGCCTCCTCGACCAGGGCGTCCCACAGCCCAGGCTGCCGCGCCAGCTCGATCACCATCCAGGCCATTGTCGAGGCGGTGGTGTCGTGCCCACCAAGCAGCAGCAAGCGGATATTGGCGACCAGGACGTCATCGGTAAGCGCATCGTCGCTGCGATCGAAGTCGCTCACCATGTCGTTGATCAACCCGGTGCGCGAGGCATGTTCGCGCGCGGCGCGGACGAACTCGCGCAACCGCGCATCGATCCAATCGCGGGCGGAGCGGCCGCGCCGCAAGGGCAGCCCGGGCAGGTCGACCGGGGGCGCGACGATCAACTGCAACAGTTGCCGGTACTTGCGATGCCATCCCGGCAGATCCTGCGCGGGGATTCCCATGAGACTGAAGATGAGCTTGAGCATCAGATCGCCGGTTTCACGCAGGATGGTTACGTCGCCGCGGTCGCGCCACCTCTGCACGCGCGCCCGGATGACGGGCGCGAACAGCTCGCCGATGCCGGCCTGGGTCAGCCCCTTGGGCAGGAGCGCCGCCTGGATCGCATCGCGCGCCTGCCGGTGCGCGATGCCGTCCTGGGCGACCAACGTTCCGCCGAACAATTCGGGCGCGATGTCTTCGATCAGCGCCGATGACACGTCCTTGTGCCGGAGCAGTGCGAGAGCATCCGGGTCCAGACTGGTCATCAAGTGTCCGGCAGGGCCGAAATCCAGCCAGAAGTGGCTGCCCAGCGTCCGTTCCGCGCGCCGCAGCAGGCGCGGCAGGTCGCAGACGACGGCGGGAAGATGCCCGACCAAGGGGAAAGCGCGCGGCACGACCGGGATGTCGTGCCGCAGGCGATGCCGACGGTTCAGCGGGTTGAGCAGCATGTCCATCAGCAGCGCCGCGACGCGTCCGCTTCGGCGGTCTTGCCGGAAGGCCGCGCGGCGCGGCTGTTGCCACCATCGGCGTACGTCGGCACATGCGCCAGCATGCCGCCGTCGATGCACACGACTTGGCCAGTAATGAACGCAGCATCGTCGGAGAGCAGGAACGCCACCAGCGCGGCCACGTCTTCGGGGCGGCCGACGCGCGGCAGGAGCTGGTGCCGGCGCAGATGCCATTGCGTGCACTCGTCCAGCTTGGCGAGGAGACGATCGGTCATGATGAGACCCGGCGCAACCGCGTTGCAGCGGATCTGCGCATGACCGTACTGGGTGGCGAGCGAGGCGGACAGCATGTTCATCGCCGCCTTCGACGCGGCGTAGGACGTCTGCGCGGTGTCACCACTGAGCCCCTGGCACGACGACATGTTGACGATTGCGCCACCACCGCGGGCGATCATCCGTGGGATGGCCTGCCGGCAGCAGAGCAACGTGCCGCGCAGATTGGTCGCCATTGTCTGATCCCAGACCGCCAGGTCCAGGTCGAGGATCGCGCGGTCGCGCGGAGTCAGGTGCATGGCGCTCGCGTTGTTCACCAGCAGGTCGACCCCACCGAAGTGCCGCTCCGCCGTTTCGAACAGCGCAGCCACCGCCTGCGCATCAGCGATGTCTATGGCCAAGGCCAGCGCGTGGTCCGCTTCGGATGCAATTTGCGTCGTGCAGGCGATAGCCGCCGAGCCATCAATGTCGGCGACGACCACCCTACCTCCCTCGCGCGCGATAGCGAGGGCGCATGCCTTGCCGATGCCGGCGCCGGCACCGGTCACGACGGCCACCTTGTCTTCAAACCGTCCCATCGTGTCCTCCTGGATGGCGTTGGTCTCTTGCGGCATGCCGCTCGGCCTCCCGTGGAGAAGGCGGAGGGTCGGCGCTGCCGCGCTCGTCATCGCCAGCGTCGCTTTCGATGACCCGAATGGCGGCGACTGGGCACTGGCTCGCCGCCAGCCTCACGGCGGCGTGCAGCACCTGCGGGACCGTCGCCACGCACACTTCGGCCACGCCGTCCGATTCGCGCTGGCGAAAGGTGCCCGGCAGCGTCAGCACGCACTGCCCGCTGGTTCCGCACAGATCCTGGTCGACCACGACGCGCATCTCAGCTCCCTTGCGCATGCAGCCGCACCGGCAGCGCGCGGAACGTCCGAAGGAACGCGGAGGGCTCCCGGGTCGGCTGCCCGGCCAATGCCAGCGTGGGGAAACGGGCCTGGATCCGCGGCAGGCTCTCGGCCAACTGCACCCGGGCCAGTTGCGCACCGAGGCAGAAGTGAATGCCATGGCCGAAGCTCAGCATGATCTGCCCGTCGGTCGACATACCTGGACTGGTGCCGTAGAACCGCGCCGGATCGAAGCGATCGGGATCGGCGAAGGCGTCCGGGTCGCGATTGCCGGACGCGATCAGCACGCGCACGTCCGCGTTCTTCGGGATCACCACGCCGCCCAATTCGATGTCGCGCTGGGCGATACGCGGAATGGAGCTGAACATCGCGGGCGCGTCGCAGCGCAGGACTTCTTCGACGAACGCCTTCACCCCCACGGCGTCTCCCTGCAGCCAGTGTCTCTGTTGGGGATACGCCAACATCGCCAGGACCGCATGGTCGATGGTGGCAGCAGTGGTGGCGAAGCCGCCCAGCAGCATGCCCCACAACATGCTGATCAACTCCGCATCCGACAGCGTGTCGGCATCATCGTCGTGTGCGCCGACCAGCATCGACACGATGTCGTGGCGGGGATCGGTGCGCTTGCGCTTTATGAGGCCGCCGAAGTAGGCCTTCACTCTGGCACTGGCCGCGTCCGCCGCGGCGAGCTGGGGATCGCTGGCGTGCGGGCTCAGGCCTTCCAGAATGGCGCCGATGCCGGCGGCGAGCCCGAACATGTCGTCCTGGGGCATGCCAAACAGTTCGGCGAAGACCAGCATCGGCAAGGCCAGCGCGAATTCCCGATGCAGGTCCACGGCCTCTCCGCGCTCCAGCGCGGGCGCCATGCCGTCCAGGCGCGCGGCGACGATGCGCGCGATGCCCGGCCGCAGGTCGTCGATCTGGCGCATGGTGAAATCGCGCGAGATCAGCCGGCGCAGACGCGTATGCGCCGGCGGGTTCTTCATCGCTAGCGTGGACGCCAGCAGATTGAGCGACAAGCTGGTCGCCGCATACGGAAAATAGCGCGCCAGTTCGCCCGGCGCCGGTCCCCGAAGCGCATCGCCCGTGGCCTTGAGCGCCCAGTAGATGTCGGCGTGGCGGCTCAACAGAATAAGGCCCGACGCCGCGTGATGCACCGGATCGTGCTCGCGCAACCACCGCATGAACGGATATGGGTCGTGGATGCACGCTGGCGACGCCAGTTCGGCGAAGGCATCCCGGCATGCTGCCGTGGTTTCTTGCACGTCCATCTTGGTTACCTATCGGCGGGCTGATCTGACCGGCGCGCCCCACGCGCGCGGGCAAATTGCGAAGAAGATCGCGATCGGCGGCGCCGTCCGCGCATCACCAGAGCACCGGGAACTCCTCGAACCCGCCTGTGATGATCTCCTTGCGCAACTTCAGTTCTTCGGGCGGCACGGCCAGGCGTAGCGCGGGAAAGCGCTGGAAGATCGAACCGAACACAGCCTTGAGTTCCAGCCTGGCCAGCGCCCCGCCGATGCATGAGTGCGGCCCGTAGGAGAACGCCAGGTGCGGCTTTTCCTGGCGTCCGATGTCAAAGATTTCCGGGTCATCGAAATGGCGCGGATCGAACGACGTCGCCGGCAGGCCGATCAACACTTTGCTCTCCGCGGGAATATCCACCCCCGCGATGGTCACGTCGGTCCTCGGATAGCGCATGATGCCGTCCCAGCCCGCGCCCGGCGGGTACATGCGCAGGATTTCCTCCACCGCCTTGTCCACCAGGGATGGATCGCCGACCAGGCGTTCGCGCTGCTGCGGATGGCGGAACATGGCCAGTAGGCCGAATTCGATCTGCGCGACGGTGCTCTCGTGCCCCGCCACTAGCATGCCAGCCGCCAGGCCGATCGCCTCTTCCTCGGTCGCCTTGCCCTGGTCGACCGCCGCGAGCAGATCCGTCAGCAAGTTGTCGCCCGGATCCTGGCGCTTGTCCCACATCTTGCCGCGCATGTAGGCGCGCAGTTCTTCCCAGGCCCGGCGCGACGCACTGCGCGGGCCGCTTTCATGCTGGTGCGTCATCACCTCGTCGGACAGCCGGGCGAAAAAGGCGTGATCCTCGTAGAGCACGCCCATCAGCGCGCTAATGACCATGGCCGGAAGCGGAAAGGAAAGGTGGCGCCGCAGGTCGGCGGGCTGGGCCTGGGCCGCTAGCGTCTCGAACAACTGCGCGGCGATCGCCTCGACCTGCTGCGCGAGCAGCTTCATCCGGCGGTTGCTGAAGGCTGGTGCCACGATCGTGCGTAGCCGGGCATGCTCGCCCCCCTCGTGCGAGACCAGCCAGCCCGGGGAACCGAGAATCACCGAATCCGGGGTGAATGCCGCCGGCGGCATTCCCGCGGGCCGGAACGCCGCGTCGGACAGCACAGCTTTGGCCTCGTCATAGCCTGTCACCCACCAGCCTTTGTGTCCGGACGGGAAGCGCACGCGGTGGATCGGACCGTTGGCGCGTAGTGCCAACATCCCCGGCGAAGGCTCGATGTGATCGACGCGCCACATCGGCAGCGTCGGCAAGGGTTGTTCGGACATAGTGGCACTTCACTCTCTAGGCGATGGAAGGGCGGAAGGTGACCGGTAGGCGCCGCGGGCAGCGAATGCGTAAGACGGCGGGTAGACGACATCCTCCGCGGCGATGGTCAGCGCCAGATCCTCCAGCCGCACGAGCGGCGCGAGGAAGGCGCATCGCAATTCCAGGCGCCAGCGCCGCGCTCAGGCAGAAATGCGGCCCCGAGCCGAACGACGAGTGCGGGTTGTGCCGCCGCATGACATCGAACCTGTCGGCATCGCCATAGATCGACTGACCGTAGGGATTGGTGAAGGAGGCTGGAGGTGCCTGCCACCGACTTGTCCGCCAATATAGCCTCCGTACCAGTCGCACGCTTCCGGTGGCAGTTTCACTGTGGCTCCCAAAAGAAGAACTCTAGATCGCATCAACGCTTCCCTGCATTTTCTCGCTCCACAACGGCGCGCCAAGTCATTGCCACAGCAAACCGTCGGAACGGACCAAACGCGAACAGCGACGCGCGCCGTGTCCGTTCCGAAGACCATCGCACTGCGATTGGTGATGATGCAGTGAACAGAGCAAATCGTGTGCCGAAGTGAATTCGCAGGCTCAGCAGGCACTTGGTAGCGGCGAGTAGTGTCAGGTTTCTGGCATTGAGTCTCAATGCCGACAACCGGCGCAGCAAGTGCCCGACAAAGGCCTGCTCTCGCGCTGAATGTGCGGGGCGGCCGTTGCGCGATATCAAGTATCCGGATTGGCTGCAGCAAGTGTGGTTCGCCGGAAACCACTCCGATGTAGTGGCCGATGCTCGAGGCATCCGGAGCCACGTCGCTCTTCCAATCGACGACCGAGTTCGATGCCGCCGGCGTCATCGAACGCGATCGCGTCAACCTATCCGGAGGGCAAGACCTCGCCGCCTTCGTGGGCCTGCCTCCCGAACAGCGGAAGCTCGGGCACGAGGTGCGGTCGCAGCGTCACGATGTCGGACAAGCCATCCTTGAGGGGGGGCCCTGGAGCGAAGTTGAAGGAAAAGATCGGCACTCTGGAAGCACACAAGGCCGAGTTAGTCGACCTGCTCGCGAACGCGGAGGAACCGCCGCCCTCCTCCACCCGAATATGGCGAAACTCTATCAAGCCGCCCTGTACGAGATCGTCACGAAAGTTCGTGACCACGCCGAAGGTGAGCTGCGAGAGCTTGCGAAGCCCAAGGCCTTTCTCGAACGCCTGGAATTGGTGGGGCTTGGCGTGCTTCTGCTCGTGACGGCGCTTGGGCAGATGTAGTTGCGGACGTAGCTCTCATAGACCTGAAAGTTACGGGCGCGTCATGCACTCGCCGCGTTCCATGCGGGCGTGGCAATGGTCGAGAACGACTTCTGCCAATTCGGCGACAAGGACCTTGTCGGCTTCGGGGCGATAGGTGCCGGCGCGAAGCTGGCTTTCGGTTTCGATCCGGAAGTCATTGGCCTCGGCGCGGGTTTCCAATTGCTTGGCTGGCGCACGCCTTGCGTGTCGAACTAGTCAACGGTGAGGCCGCTGCGGGCTTCGTCTTTCGATGTCCTCCAGTTGCGTTTGCGTAGGGTGGCCATAGGTTAGTGATGCGTTCGCCGGAGCCTTTCGGCCACGACAAAAGGTGTGCTGACGGTTAGCCGACCGACTGACACTGACCTGACGGCGGGCGCTTTTGTTTTTCGATGTGTCTGCATGGCTACGAAAGGGTACGAGCAGCTCTGGAATGATCGTAGTTCCCTCCAACGAAAGGCGCCTTGGAGAACGAACCAGCGCAAAGCGCGATGTTGCCGCTTCCTCCCGATCCGGCACTGCATGAGCGCGTCGCATGGTGCGAACAGATTGTTCGCGAACGCCGCGCAAACAAACTTTGTACGGTACGGACGAACCTCGGGAAGCGTATTCTAACAAGCGTCTAATAGAGGCGTAACGGTACGATTCGTACCGCAACGCCCGCGACGTCACCGCGCGTCGCGGCGGGCTGCATAGAGTTGCTAGTGCCTTCGAATCTGAAGTTCGATAACATGTCCAACGAAGAACGAAGCGAATTTCGGATTCGGGACACGAGCGCACTGATCCAGTCCAACCATGGCACTCGCACCGCTGATCTCCTACGCCCATGTCGGGAAGAGCTTTGCCAACGCCGAACGCGTCACGGCCGTCGACGATGTCTCGCTCGATATTGCCGCTGGGGAATTCCTGGCGATCGTCGGCACCTCCGGCTCCGGCAAATCCACCTTGCTGCGGCTCGCCAACCGCCTGCTCGACCCTGATAGTGGTCGCGTCATGGTGGAGGGCGAGGACGTGCGCGACGTCGATCCGGTTCACTTGCGCCGGCGCATGGGTTACGTGTTCCAGAGCGGCGGGCTTTTTCCACACATGCGCGTTTTCGACAACATCGCCGTTACGCCGAGACTGCTCGGCTGGCCCGCCGCCGAGATCGCCGCGCGGGTCGATGAGCTCCTCGACCTGGTGCGGCTCGAACGCTCCCTCCATCGCGATCGCCTTCCGCATGAACTGTCGGGCGGGCAGCAGCAGCGTGTAGGCGTGGCGCGGGCGCTCGCCGCCCGTCCCCGCATCATGCTGATGGACGAACCCTTCGGCGCGCTCGATCCGCTGACCCGCGATACCCTCGGCGAGGAATACCGCGCCCTACATCGCAGGCTCGCCTTGACCACGGTCATGGTCAGCCACGACATGACAGAGGCCTTGCTGCTTGCCGATCGCATCGCCGTGATGCAGGCCGGACGGGTTGTGGCGCAAGGCCAGCCGGCTGAGCTGGCAAACAACAACGACCCCTATGTGGCGGAGCTGTTGAGCACGCCGAGGCGCCAGGCCGAGCGGCTGAACGCCCTGCTCCCGGGAGCAAGCGCGGGATGAGTTTCCTGACCGACCCTCGTTGGCGCGACGCTGCGGCGCACCTGCCGGATTACCTTGGCAGCCATGTTCAGGTCAGCCTGGCAGCGCTCGCGCTCGGGCTCATGATCAGCCTGCCGCTCGCGATCCTCGCACGCAACGCTGCCGTGATCCGCAGCATCCTGCTGGGCCTCGCCAGCGTCGTCCAGACCGTGCCAGGACTGGCGCTGCTCGCGCTGTTCTACCCGCTGCTGCTCGCCATTGCGTCGTTGACACTTCACTGGTTCGGCTTCGATTTCTCCGCGTTCGGATTTTTGCCCGCCATGCTGGCGCTGGCGCTCTATTCCATGCTGCCGGTGCTGCGCAACACCATCACCGGGCTGAACGGCGTCGATCCCGCGTTGCTTGAGGCGGCGCAAGGGGTGGGCATGACGCCGCGGCAATCGCTGTTCACGGTGGAATTGCCCTTGGCGCTGCCGGTGATCATGGCCGGCATCCGCACCTCGGCGGTGTGGGTGATCGGAACCGCGACACTGTCGACGCCGATCGGGCAAACCAGCCTCGGCAATTACATCTTCGCCGGATTGCAGACCCAGAACTGGGTGTTCGTCCTATTCGGCTGCATCGCGTCGGCGCTGCTGGCGCTCGCGATCGATCAATTTCTGGCGCTGATCGAGCGCGGATTGCGTGAGCGCAAGCGCCTCCGCACCGTGCTCGGCAGCGTCGGGATCGCCGCACTGGTCGCGGCCACGCTGGTTCCTTCGATGGCGCGAGCGCCGTCGACCTACGTCGCCGGCGCCAAGACGTTTGCCGAGCAATATGTGCTCTCGGCGCTGATCGAGCAGCGGCTGCAGGCCGCGGGATTGCAGGTCTCGACGCGCGAAGGTCTCGGCTCCAGCGTGATTTTCCAGGCGCTCGCGGCCAACAACATCGACGTCTATGTGGATTATTCCGGCACGCTGTGGGTCAACCAGTTTCACCGCACCGATATGCCGCCGCGCGAAACCTTGCTCGCCGGGTTGAAGGAGATCCTGGCAAAACAGCACATCACCCTGCTCGGCACGCTCGGTTTTGAGAACGCCTACGCGCTGGTGATGCCCCGGCAGCGCGCCGATGCACTTGGTATTCATTCGATCACCGACCTGGCTGCGCATGCGTCGACGCTGTCGATTGCGGGCGACTACGAGTTCTTCTCGCGCCCCGAATGGACCGCTCTGCACAAGGCCTACGGACTGTTATTCCGCACGCAACGACAGATGCAGCCGGATTTCATGTATGCTGCAGTGGCGAGCGGCAACGTCGACGTCATCGCGGGCTATACCAGCGAGGGGCGGATCAAGGAATACGACCTGGTGACGCTGGCCGATCCCAAGCACGCGATCCCGCCCTATGATGCGGTCCTGCTGCTCGCACCGCGGCGCGCGCATGATGCGGCGTTGCAGGAGGCGCTGAAGCCGCTGCTTGGCCGGATCGACATTGCGACAATGCGCGAAGCTAATTTGCGCGCCAGTGGCAGCAATGCGAACTCCTCGCCCGCCGCGGTGGCGCGTTGGCTGTGGCAGAGGATCGGTGGGCAGTAGGGCGGGACGTACTTTGCCCGTCGCTGCAACCCGGACGAGCAGGCATATGTCAAGTTTGATTGTGCAGCCGCACGACGTCGTCGAACCGAACATGCTAAGCATGGCTACGGGAACAGTCCACGCGTCTCCTTTGCGCCCGCACGTGCCGCCCGCGCCCAGGATCGCGGACACAACTTTCACGGCTGTGTATGTCTTCTGCTTAGTCGATGTGCATGCGGATTGCGCAAGCGATGCACAACACCGACTAAGCGGTTCAACGCTGTACCGATACTCCGCACCTGGCAGACTGACGCCGGGATTTACAGGACTTCTGGTTGTTGGATTGACCGTAACGTTTTCTGCGATCATCGCCGAGTTCGTCCGCGCCGGATCCTGTGCTTTCCCGTCCTGAGGCGAGCTAGCCTCCGAGCGAGCTTAGACGGGGCAGCGATGCAGTGTTGTCCGAGCGCCGCAGGAGCTCGAGCACGTGTCGCTTCAGACGCACGAACTCGCTCTCGGTGACGAGCTCGCTCTGCCGCGGCCGCCCAAATGGCAGGCGAATGTCGTCGATCACCCGTCCCGGTCTCGCGCTCATGACGATGATCCGATCGGCCAGGAACAGCGCTTCCTCAATATCGTGAGTGACGAACACCGTCGTCGTCGGAATCTTGGTCCTGATGTCGAGCAGCACCTCCTGCATCAGGCTGCGTGTTTGGGCATCGAGCGCGCCGAACGGCTCGTCCATCAACAGAACCCGCGGCTGATTGATGAGAACCCGCGCGATCTCGACCCGCTGCTGCATGCCACCGGAGAGCCGCGATGGATAGAAGCCTTCGAAACCCTCCAGACCGACCAGTCTGAGGATGTCGTCCGCGGCACGGCGCCGCTCAGCCTTACCGACACCGCGCATCTTCAGCCCGAAGGCGACGTTGTCGCGGACCCGTTTCCAGGGAAACAGCGTGTGCTGCTGAAAAACGATCCCTCGATCCGGGCTCGGACCCAGGATCGCCTGATCGTCCACCATCACCTGGCCTCGTGTTACCTGCAAATGCCCAGCCAGCGCGCCGAGCAAGGTCGATTTGCCGCAACCGGACGGACCGAGCATGCAGACCAGCTCAGCCGGGGCGATCGTGAAGTCGAGATCGCGAACCGCCTCAAACGCATCCCTGCCCTCTCCAAGAGAGATGGAGAGGTGGCTGACGTCGATCCGTCCCACGGTGTGCGCTGCAATATTCGACACCCGAAGGTTCATCGCGCGACCTCCGCACGGCGCCAGGGCATCAAATATTGTCCCAGTGCCGTCAACAGCCAGCTGCTGCCCATGCCGAGCAGACCGATGACCAGCATACCGACCATGATATCGGCATAGTTCTGCAGCGTATAAGCCTCCCACGTGTAATAACCGATCCCGAACTGGCCAGAGATCATCTCTGCCGTGACGAGGCAGAACCAGGAGGTACCCATACCGATGGCAAGGCCTGTGACGATACTGGGCGCAGCGCCCGGCAGAATGATTTCCCACAGGATCGCCGCGGGGCGGCCTCCGAGGCTGCGTGCGGAGGCAATCAGCCTGCGGTTGATATTGGCGACGCCGTGCACCGTGTTCAGGATGATCGGAAACAGTGCGCCGATGAAGGTGATGAAAATCATCGAAAGTTCGGACGATGGGAAGATCAGAATTGACAACGGTATCCACGCGACCGCCGGAATCGGCCTTAGCAGTTCGAGCGGGGGCAGCAAGAGATCGCCGGCGGCACGCGAGCGGCCGATCGCAAAGCCAAGGGCTATTCCGAATACCACCGCGGCTCCATAGCCCGCGAACACCCGCCACAGGCTACTCGTGATATGCGCGAGGAGTTTTGGCGACTTCGCGAGGGCGATTGCCGACTGCACGACCTCCGTCGGCGGCGGCACGTTGCGGAAGGTGGCGATGCCGAGATTCACGTGCAGCACGGAAGCGAGCTGCCAAAACGCAATGCAGACTGCGATCGAAAAACCACGTACCAGCCAACGCAGCGCGAACCGATCCTTGCCGAGTTTTGAGACCATTACCTGCTCGCTATGACTGCATCGCGCGCGCCGGCGTAGTCAAGCACTTGTCCGCCATGCTGCGTCGACCACTTCTCGGCGCGATCCTTGAGCAGGAACGCGGTGAGCTCTCCGTCTGGTGAGCGCACGAACCGGGCCTGGCTTGCGAAAAGCTTGATGCCGCTCTCGCGATCCTGGGCATAGACCACGCGGATCGTCTTGCCCTCCTTCTCCAACGCCGCCACCGCCCTCAAGGCACTCTCCGGCGAGCTGTAGTGACGAACCTGAGGCTCATCCCTGACCCAGATCTGCGCCACCCGGCTGACGTCTGTGATATCGGCTCCCGTTGTCGCATCTTTCGCCTTGAGCGCAAGCTGGCCATAGTCCTTGAGCTGTGTCTCATAGTCGCGGCCGGATTGCGCAAACGCGACGCGGATGAATTTGTCGGTCACGAACTGGTCGACGTGGAGATCACTATCGGTGCGCTTGAGGTGCTTCAACGTCTCGATCGACGTCGCAACCGCTTGCCAGTATTCCGGCTTCCAAGTGAGGTCACGCGTCTGCAACCCGAGCGGCCCATGGAAGAGGTAAACGACCTCGGCCTCGACGCCCGTCACCTTCTCGATCAACTCGCTGTATTTCTCGGGATCTTCTGCAATCAAGCGGTCCGCTTCGAGCGCGGCCCGCAAATAGGCGGTGACGATCTCTGGATACCTTTGCGCATAATCGTCATCCACCAAAGAGCCGTGAAACGTCGGCACCCCGGCTTGCGATCCGTCAAAGATCTTGCGAGCAAAGCCACGCCACGGAAACAGCTCCGCGAATGGTACAAAGTCGGCATGCGCCTCGATCTTGCTCGCCTGCAAGGCGGGGCCGGCGACCTCGGGCGCCTGGGAGATGATATTGACGTCGGTTTCCGGATTCCATCCTTGAGCTTCGATAGCGCGGAGCAGCATTCCATGGGACGTCGAGGCGAACGGAACGGAGATCGTCTTACCCTTCAGATCCGTAATCGACTCTGCCGGTGAATTTAACGGCACCACGATGCCATTTCCGCTGCCTTTGGTGCTGCCCGACAACACGCTGATGAAGACGCTGCGCCGGCCGACTTTCCGGAAGGCCCCCCGTTCAGCGAGCCCGGGAAGTCCGCCATCGCTCCAAAATCAAGCTTTCCGGCCACCATTTCATTGGTCAGCGGCGCACCGCTCGTAAAGTTCTTCCACTGGATGTCGTAGGTGACGTCTTTGTACTTTCCGTCATGTGGCAGGAATTTCTCCAAGAGCTTCAACTGGCGGATCAGAAGGCCGCCGGTTGCGCAATTGATCGTCGTATCCTGCGTCCCGACAGCAACGCGAATGGTTTCGGCATGCGAGATGCCCGTGCCGCCAATCGCCACCAAGGCGACCGCGGCGGTCAGTCTGGCAAGTTTGAACGAGATCATTGGCCCCTCTTCCGATTGCTGACGGCCGGCAATGGCTGGCAAGATGACCTCCAGCAAATCCGACACCAACTATTGAGCCGACGTCGTGCACGCCGAAGCAATTGCTTGCGTTGCGACTTTGCTCCGTCCATCTCAATTCTGTTGCAATGCGCGAATGGGAACCGCCAAATATTTTCTCACTGCGCAGCTATGAGAAAATGAATCGTTCGCTCACCAACACACATTTGACATCACTTTGCTAAGTGCATTCCGCGTCAATCAAAGAGATGGACTTTGGGTTTGCCTGCCTCTTAGCTTGGTGCGAACCGCAAGGCGAAGCGATGGCAATGACCCTACTTAAAGACGCATCCAAAGCCGAAACCAAGGACCTGATCGCGCGCGCTGGCGCCACAGTCCAGCTTGGCTGGCCTACCAGTCATCGAGCTGCCGCGACGTCTGATCGTCGCATCGCCGCAGCCGACTCCGCCCTCTTCCTGAGCGAGAGCATTGAGGGGCTTAACGTTGGCGCCCATTTCCTCGATCGCTTGTCGGCCATCGAAACGACGCAGGTGCTCGCTGCCGGCCGAAGCGTATCTGTCCCACAAGGAGAGATGGTGTTCAGCCAGGGCGAACACCATGACGGAATCTTCATCATCAGGCGCGGCCAGGTTCGGGTCTATTACACTGCCCCCTCCGGCCGGGAGATCACTTTGGCCTATTGGACGCCTGGACATTTCATCGGAGGGCCAGAGATCTCAGGCTTCGGTGTGCACATGTGGTCCGGCGTGGCCGTTGAGGACTGCGAGATCGCCGCATTGTCTCGCCTCACATTGCAAAAGCTCCTTGTGCAGATCCCTGCTTTCGCACTGGCCATGATCGACGGGCTGATCGCCAAGGGCAAGTGCTACTCCTCGATGGCGCAGATGCTGGGCACGCGCTCCGTCATCGAGCGGCTGGCGCAATATCTTTTGAACCTCGCTGAACTCTACGGAGTTGCGGATGGAAACACCGTCCTGATCAACCGCAAGGTCACGCATGACCAGATCGCCGCAATGGTCGGCTCTACGCGTCAATGGGTCACGATGATGTTGAAGCGTTTTCAGACCAAGCACATGATCAGCATCCAGGGAAACGTCATCCGTATCAAGCGGCTCGATTTGCTCAAGAGGATCCTGTTCGAGGATTAGCACGCGCCTCGATCTGTTGGAGCGCCCAACTCACGGTCTTCCTGACGTCTGGATCAGCGTCGCGCACGCGTGCGATCAGCGCATCACGCGCGAAGGGAACCGCGATTTCACCAAGCGCGGCGGCGGCATCCTTACGGAGCGAGGGCAACTCGTCTTCGAGGAAGCGAATGATGGCTCCCACCGCTCCCCGAACCCGGAGTTTGCCCAGGCTTTGCAGAGCCTTCTGACGAACCTGCCAATAGCCGTCGTCCAACGCTCCGGTAAGCGTCATTGCTGCGGAGGCCTGACCGATCCGCCCGATTGTCTCCGCGGCGACTGCCCTCACCTGCCATTCCCGGTCCGAAAGCGCGGCGGCGGCGGCCTGGGCAGCGGCCTCGTTCCGTGCAAAGGATAGCGCATCGACCGCGGCAAGCCTGACATCAGGGTTCTCATCCTTGCTCGCATGGATCAGCGACGGGAGTGCTTCGATCAGCTTGAGATAGCCGACCACTCCGACCGCCTGCGCGCGCACTGCAGGCTCATTGTCACTGAGTGCGACAATGGCCGGCTTGAGTGAAGCGCTGACCTGGAGCGCCTTCAAAGCGCGAAGGATCGCGGCCCGTACGAAGCTGGACGAATGCGTTACCAATGGCAGCAGGATGACGCTGGTCCCGGGGTCGCGGAGCTCCGCCAGACTGTCCGCAGCCGCCTGCGCGACGCCAGTCTCGGTATCGACAAGAATGCCAGTCAGCGCCTTGGCCACGTCGAGGCCATCAAAATCTCCCAACGCACGAGCGGCCTGCACCCTGACCCCGGCATCGTCGTCACGCGCCGCTCGCGCCAGCAAAGGCACGGCTTCATCCGTCGATGTCTCCACGAGTTCAATTACCGCAAGACGGCGGACCGATGGGTCGGGGCTTTGCAGCCGTTCCGCGATTTCATCGAGATCGCAAAAGGCCTCGAATGGCTCGAATGCGGTCATGTCAACGCAACAGATAGGGAATGTTGACGGTCACGGCACCGGTTGGACAATCGGCCTCGCAGGGCATGCAGTACCAGCATTCGTCATATTTCATGTAGGCTTTTCCGGTGAGATCGCTGATCCTGAGCACATCGAGGGGACAGACGTCGACGCAAACCGTGCAGCCTTTGTCGGCGATGCATTTGGCCTCATCGACGACGACGGGTACGGTTGTAGGCGTATGAGCAATCGGCATATGGAGTCCATATTTTACGCGTGCTGGCGAATGCGCTGGCGGTCGTAAGCCGAACGCTCGGATTCGTCGATTGGGACGATATAGGGTGCGATCGTTCGCTTCTCCGCGGTCATGCACCCATTCTGCTTGCGCAGGATGGTGTGGCAGAGCCATTCGTCGTCATTCTTCTCGGGATAGTCGACGCGGTGGTGGTAGAGGCCCCAGCGGCTCTCGGTGCGGAACAGGGAGGCGAACGCCGCCATCTCGGCGCAATCGAGAATCGAGGCGGCCTCCAGCGAGCGCATTAATTCGTGCGCATCGCGTGCCACCATGGCATTTTCCATATCGTCGCGGATTTCGGCAAATCGAGCCTGCCCGAGCCTCATCTTCGCTGTGACCTTTGGCGGCTGAAGATAGTCGTTCACGAAGCGTCGGGTCTTGTATTCGAGCTGGTTCGGCGGAATGCCGTCCTCCCGCTTCGTCGGCGCCAGCACACGGTCGCGCTCCCGCGCGACATCGCCAGGGTCATAGTCGGGAAGATCGACATTGGCCGCGAATTCGGCGGCGTGCTCGCCGGCCACCGCGCCATTGGTAAAGGCGCCGAGCATATAGTTGTGCGGCACACTTGCCATATCGCCGGCAGCATAGAGGCCCGGCACAGTGGTGCGCGCGAACTCGTCGACATGGACGCCGGATGCGCTGTGGCCTGAGCAGAAACCGATCTCGGAAATATGCATCTCGATCATGCGCTCGCGGTAATCGGTGCCGCGATTTTCGTGGAAACGCCCGCGCGACGGCCGCTCGACGTGATGCAATATCCCCTCGATCTTGCCGATGGTGTCGCTATGCAGATGGTTGAGCTTCAGGAACACGGGACCCTTGCCCGATTGCAGCTCGTCATAGAATTCCTGCATCATCTGGCCGGACCAGTAGTCGCATTCGATAAAGCGGTTGCCGTCGCTATTGGTAGTGTAAGCCCCGAACGGGCCGGCCACGTAGGCACAAGCGGGTCCGTTGTAATCCTTGATCAGCGGATTGATCTGATAGCATTCGAGATTCGCGAGCCCCGCTCCGGCGTGATAGGCCATCGCATAGCCGTCGCCGGAATTGGCGGCGTTCTCGTATGTGCCCCAGAGGTAGCCGGACTGCGGCAGGCCAAGCCGTCCTGCTGCGCCGGCGCAGAGAATTACGGTCTTTGCGCGCAGCACGAGGAATTCGGCGCTACGCGTTGAGACCGCGATCGCGCCCGCAATCTCGCCGTCGCGCCCCGTCAGCAGACGCGTTGCCATGTAGCGATTGGAGATCAGCAGCTTCTCGCGGCGCAACTGCCGGTACAGCGCCTTCTTGACGGTATCTCCATTCGGCATCGGCAACACGTAGGAGCCGAGGTGATGCACCTTCTTGACGTCGAACTCGCCGTTTTCGTTCTTCTGGAACTTGATGCCGAAGCGATCGAGCTCCTGGATGATATCGAAGCAGCGTGAGGCGTATTTGTAGACTGGCGCCTGGTCGCAGATGCCGTCGTTGGCGATTGTGATTTCCTTGGTGTATTGCTCGGGCGTGGCGTAGCCAGGCACCACCGCGTTGTTGAGGCCGTCCATGCCCATCGCAATGGCCCCGGAGCGCTTGACGTTGGCCTTTTCCAATAAGATCACGCGCGCCGCAGGATTCCTCCGCTTGGCCTTGTACGCCGCCATCGGCCCCGCCGTCCCGCCGCCGATCACCAGGACGTCGCAAACAACTTCCGTCAATCCGTCCCTGATCTCGTCCATGTCGCGACCTCAGGCTGTCTACTGCTCGGCGAGCTCTCGCAGATAGGACCAGGGGTAGATGCCCCGATCGTGCCCATCCGAGAATGACAGCCGCAATGCGTAATTGCCGGTCGGCTCGATCGACGCGACATGAAGTTCCGGCGCAATCATGAGCGCTATGCGGTCGACCTGACGGCGGATTTCGCTGGCCGCACGGCTGGCGCGGCGCAGCGTTTCCGCACTGAGCAGGCGCGTGCCGCAATCCGGCCAGGTCAGCGCCAGCACCGTGGAATCATTTCGTAGCTCGACTTCGACTGGTTGCACATTTGCCTCGCACGATCCTCGCGACGGCTTTTACGCCGATCCAGGCGGCCCGCGCCCGCAATAAATTGCTTTCGTGTTCGTGAGCGCGGAAGCGATCGGCCCTGCTCGACTGATCCGCCCTTCCGATCGGACCCTTCTTGGCGCCCTACCGGGGCAGCAGCGACCGGCCAGAACGTTTAGGAGCGTGGTCTTGCGGCACCCGAAGCGAGATATTGCAAAGCGCAACCGTTCGGAAGGGCCAAAGCCGTAGCCGTGACCCAGCTTGATTGGGCAGTCATAGACTGTTTGTGTAGGTGCAAGCCCGCTAGGTGAGCCTTGTCCGGCGAGGAATGTAAACCTCGGTGAGTTGCCGGTCGGCGGGAACGATAACCAGGTTGGCCCACCGTCAGCTCCATGGCCGGCGCGTCGCTGCAGTTGTCACTGCGGAGCTTGCGATCGCGCGTCGCCGAAGACACGCTGGCGCCGCCTTCACGCAGGTCCTGCAGGATACCATCCAGCTCCCTGGCAAAGCCGAGGCTGCTGAACGTATGTTGCGCTAGCAAGATGCGATTTGCCTCGGCCGTCTCGGGCACGAGCGGCTTGCCGCCGCACCACCAGCCTGCGCCTACGTTCGGTCTCCGGGTCAGGCGTAGAGATTTCGCTTGAGACGCTACCGGTTCACCGTCGACTGACGGCCACGCAGCTTCGCCGGCGTCAGCGGCAAGAACTCCGCTTTAACTCCGAATGGCTTCAATGCGTCCTCGATTGCGCTGGCAATGGCGGGCGGGGCGCCCATCCTGCCACCCTCGCCGCCGCCTTTGATCCCATACTCGGTAAAGGGGGATAGCGTTACCACGTGGCCAACCCGGATATTCGCAGGCACTTCGTGGATACTGGGCAAGATATAGTCGGCGAAGTTTGCGTTCAGGAACTGGCCATCGTCGGCGTATTTATACTCTTCATAGATCGCTGTACCGATCCCCTGCGCCGTACCACCCCGAACATGGCCCGCGAGTGTCATCGGGTTCACGATCGTGCCGCAGTCATGCACCGCGACATAGTCGAGAAACTTGACCTTGCCGGTCTCAACATCAACCTCGACGACAGGCATGTGACACATTTGGCCCATGATCGGATAGAAGATGCCCAGATCCTTCCGGTCTTCCGACGGCATGGTTGTCAGCGGATGATCGTAGGTGCAGGAAGCATCAAGTCCTGTGTCGAATTCCGGTGTGTCCGGAAACGAGAGGCGGAAGAAATGCGCCATCATTGCAAGATCAGCGATGGACTTTTCAATGCCTTGCCGCCCCTTGACCCTGACCTTTCCGTCGAGCAATTCCATGTCGGATGGGTCGGCGTCCAATAGATGCGCAGCATGGAGGAAAAGCTTCTTCCTGATCACTTGAGAGGCGGAGACGATTGCCCCGGCCACCATCACGGTGAAGCGACTTCCCCCCGGCCCAGTGCCGGCTATGCCGCTATCGGTATCGGCGTAGGTGACCGAGATATTTGCAGGATCCATGGTCAGATGCTCGGCCAAGAGCATGGTCGCCATGGTTTCCGGACTGTTGCCCCAGAAGGACGCCTGAAGAGTAATCACGGCATTGCCGGTCGGATCGATCTTGATCTTCACACCCTCGGGCGATGAAGTTAGCGCAAAACCGGCTTCGTGGTTCAGCATCCAGAATTCAGTTGCCGAAAAAACCGAGCGCTCCTGGCAGGTAGCAAGTCCGATTCCAATGTACCGCCCCTCCTTGCGAGCCTCTTCCTGCTTTTTGCGCCAGCTATCGTAGCCGAGCATCTGCAGCGCACTATCGAGCACGGCGGGATAGTTGCCACTGTCATAGAGATTGCCAGTGCGGATGAAATAGGGAAACTGCTCGGGCTTGATGAAATTCCTGCGCCGGAACTCCACTGGATCGAGGGCCAAACCATTGTACGCCCGACTAGGTTAGGCTTTGTAAGCACGCGATCATCGGGAAGGTTGATCCATTCAGCAACCCTTCGACTCCGAAACAAACATACTGATTCGTCTGGAGCGCGTGCCCATTTCGGTCGCCTACGGATTCTGGCGATACGGGGCCGATTATGTTGCACTCAAGCCGCCCGCGGACTTCCGCATGTATAACTCTGGCTACGCCGATGTAACCGAGAGCGGCAAAGATAATCGTTGCTGCGAGATATTTGCGCATAGGCCTGCTGAAATGCAAAAAGAAGTTCTCAAAAAACTGAGCGCGGCTGTGTATTGGCAGATGGTATCGCTATCGGCGTGCCAGGATCGGTACGTGACGGACCAACGTGTGCGCGTGTTCAGCCGGCGCGCCCCAATTACATCATAACGGTACGATTCGGACTGCAGCGCCCGGGACACGGCATACCGCTAACGTTGTGGCGGGTCCGACCTCAGGATAGTGATGTGATCGACTTGCGACACCGCTTCGACGATGCCAGTTGCAGCGGTGAAGCCATCGTGGCAGCTCGGCTGCTCTTTCTGTTGAGGTGTTGTAGGCCTGCGCGCAGGCCCATTCTCGTAGGCTGGTTTGAATGAAGCGTTCGGCCTTGCCATTGGTTTTGGGCATATAGGGCTTGGTGCGGATGTGCTTGAGGCCGAGGCGCTTACACGCCCTTAGGAAGGCGAAGGATTTGTAGCACGCGCCATTGTCGGCATGACGCGCTCGACCTTCACACCTAGGCTCACGTAGTAGGCTACGGCCGCCTTGAGGAAAGCAACGGCACAGCCCTTTCGCTCGTTCTTCATGACCTGGCTGAATGCGATCCGCGACGCATCGTCGATGCAGACATAAAACGAGCTCCGCCGGTGCTACGCCATTCCCGCCGCTCGTACGAAAATTGTAGTTATATCAAATAATAAGCCCGCCGAGCCTCGCCTTACCTGCGCTGCAATGATCTTCGCCGATCGGCGTCCACGGTGATGGCCGGCCGGCTTGGCGTGTTGCCACACATAGTGGAGGCGATCCTAAACCACGTCAGCGGCCACCGGGCTGGCGTAGCTGGTGTATATAACCGCGCGGTACGCGGCCGAGATGCGCGAGGCGCTTCAGCACTGGGCACAACACGTTGCGGCCTTGCCAGCTCAAAAGCTGGGAAAGGTTGGCATTGTGAAAGCGGGATCTGACGTTTCTCATACTGGCGCCCCTCACGGGGCAGTCGGCGTCCACTCCTAGTTCAAGGGCGGCCCCTTCAAGCAGGCGGAGTCTTTGGTCAAATCGGGGACATGGGTCATCTCAGATTACTGTTTCAGGCGGCAGCCTCGGAGACAACCTTGCCCTCCGAAGGCAAAGGTCACACGTTCGAATCGTGTCGGGTGCGCCAGCAAGATCAGTTATTTAGCTCCGTTTTAGCGCCCGTCCCACACTGCTATCCCACACAGCGCAAGCTACAACTTCGGTCACGCTTTCGTTGAAAGATACCGCTCTCGGATTCGATCAACGTATGGTGCGCAGGACACGAAGCTCTACTTGCAATCGAACGCTTCGACCGCAGACGACCCGACGCGGAGGAGACATTGCCGACCGTTGAGGATGCCACCGCTTTTTTGGTCAACTACTTGCAACGGCCGCGCCCGAGCAATGGCTATCCTACATTCGGCTATGACCTATTTTTGCCGAACGTTGTGACTGCTTACATAGTGGAAGTTGAACGATCGACAGATCATCTCTCGACGATTTACAGCGGAGCTCGACTGCGTCAGCTGTCGTCCTTTTTCTACGAAGCAGCTTGGGAGCTCGCCCGTCGCGGGCTGTTGCGGCCAAGCGTGCGCGAGTTCGGCGGGCAAATTGAAGGCTCCGGTGATGGTTACAGCCTCACCTCGAGGGGTCGAGAATGGCTCAACGACGCCGGCGACGGTCTGATTGTCCTCGAACCCACCCGCCTAGCGCATGCATTCCGTACGCTTGCAGGAAGGCTCGGCCAGGGATTTCTTCAGAGAGCAAGCGAAGCGTCTCAGTGCCACGCGTTAGGTCTGAATCTTGCGTGCTGTGCAATGTGTGGTGCCGCAGCGGAGTCAATCCTGTTGGCCGTCGCGATCGCGAAGAGCAACGACGAGTCAGCGACCCTTCGAACATATCGCTCTGCGCAAGGACGGCGCCTCACAACGAACCAAGTCATCGGCGGCGCAAGGGCGGAACTTGCTGGCCCGTTCACTGCTGCAACTGGCCTGTTGTCGTACTGGCGAGATGATGCCGCTCACGGCGTGGCGTCCAGCATATCTGAAATCGAAGCACACGAGGCGCTCAGCCGTTTGCTCCGATTCGCTCAATTTGTTAGCGATCACTGGGCAGACCTGATTGCCTAGCCGCAATGCGAGATATGATGTCCAAGCAACCGACGCCCGACAAACTTCACCGGCTTTCTCCCGCTCAACTCCGTCAAAACATCGAGCGCATTCAGCGAGGCATCGCAGAAATCGAAAATTTCGAACCTGCTTCAGTTCAAGAACGCTGGGCACCGGAAACGAGAACGCTCGGGGTTGCGATAGACGATACACTCAGCAAAACCTTTGCGACAGCCCTCAATACCATCGGTACGCCGCAGCGGCACAGCTCGATCACGGCAGCCTGGTGATAGGCGGTGGCGCGGACCCTCTGGACAAGATCCATGCATGGTTGAGAGAAGGCAAGGCAAACTCGCTCGCTCTCCTAAGGCAAGCCGTCAAATCGCTGGAAGAGGATCTGGCTGATCGCCTCAACGAAACAGGCGAAACGTCTCCCGGCGGGGTGCGGCGTACGTCGCCGAGTGATGATGTGTTCGTCGTTCACGGCCGGGACAGCCCCGCCAAAGTCGAAGTTGCCCGGCTGATCGAGCGCGCGGGTCTCAAAGCAGTGATCCTCCACGAGCAGCCTAATCAAAGGCGCACCATCATCGAGAAGTTTGAGGCGCACGGTGGGAATGCTGGGTTCGCGGTGATCGTAATGACACCAGATGACGTCGGCGGCCTTGACGCGGAGAACCTGCGTCCCCGCGCGCGGCAGAACGTTGTCGGCGAGTTGTTTTGGTTCGCGGCTCGCCTTGGCCGTGATCGTGTGTGCGCCCTGAGGAGGGGTGACATCGAAATGCCCTCCGACTTCGCCGGTATCGGGTATACCGACATGGATGACCGAGGTGCTTGGAAAATGGAATTGCAGGCCGCCGGCTATGCCAATATCGATTGGTCCAAAGCACTCGGCTGAGCAACGCGATTATTTCTGGAAGAGCACAATACGATGAGTACCTCAGTGCGGCCGACGTAGGCTTCTACGGAATCACGGCTCCTCAGATCCTTGCGTTCCTCCTGACCATCGCGGCCTCATTCCTTTCGGCGCGATGGGGAAGCACCGAGTACCGGAAACAATTTGCTAGAAAGACGCAGGACGACGAGCGAGCAGCAGCCGCTGCCCTAATACCGATACTGTCAAACTTCGCGACGAACTGCGACACGATGAAGTCGAACCTCTCCCTGTCGATTTCCTCGCAGAGACAGGAAGGTCGGGACGAAAACCTTGCGGATCTTACGTTTGATCCTGCGGTGCATACGCACGCTTCTAGGCTGGGGCCAGCGATCACTCAGCGTGCAATCAAGCTGGAAATGACCCTTGCGCGAGCAAAAACATACCTGAGCAAGGCATACGATCATCTCGATAGCGGAGATGTAGATCAACAGATGCTGAGCTTTTTGGCCCTACTGTCGCTACGAGCTCGGCACCTGATCGACATGGCTGCCAATCAAACGGGTATGACGATGCGTTACCCACGCAGCGATATGGAACGCCTCCTCAAATTAGCGACAAAGCACAGTCACGAGATTGACTCTGGAGACGAAGGCAGTTGGTCCTGACCTCTATCCGATCTGCATGAAGTCGCGCGCAAGATCGTCCGGCGCGAGTTTTGATCGCATCGTCTCGCGATGTTTGTGACAACGCCATCGCCTGTGTCGGTTCCGCCCAATTCTAATCGAACTCGGCATCAGCTGGTCTGCCACTCGGGCTTTGGAAGTACGGAAGGCCACAATTCCAAGACGACAGATTTCAGCGCGGCTGTGAGCGATACGCTTGTACCATCGAGCCGCCGAACGATAACGTCCAAGACCGGCGCGGACCAAGCGACATCCAGAGACCCGATGGTCCTGATCTCTACGCTGTCCAGTGAACCGGCTGTGTTGATTTCGTAATGCGCCCCTCTGGCGTGAAGGTGCTTGTAGGCGGTTGCCGCACTCCGGATCGTATTGAAATGACGATCACGCCCGCAGAGATCAATTCGCAGTGCTCGCACCCCTCTCGCCTCAGGTGCCCCTTCTGTCCACCACTGGACGATCTTTGCAGGATCCTCGCGTCGATAGTATGCGATTACGATGTCGGCGAGCTGAGAAGCCGCGACGCAAGCGTTGAAGCCTCGTCTAATGTCACCACTGCGATCGAGATAATCCTCAAAGTTTGGGAGGACGAAGTGCTCATAGTATTCTGCCGGAGTTGTGCGGCCCATTTGGAAAGATCTCGGTTCGAGTGTGAGTTTCCCCGGCCGTCGACGACGCATGAGCGCGCCGGTGCCTCCGCGATCATATCCACACCCACCACGTGCGGTAGATGGCGGAGGAGCTGATCCCCAAGGGATTGATGATTTGCGCAGGGTTGGTCGAATTGCTTTTCTGCTGCCATGACCACCAAATCCCGGGAACACCTCTTCGGCAGCACCGTTCGCGTGCTGACCGAGCGCGCCGCGGAAGCGTGGAAGGACGCCGACGGGCTCGCGTGCCAGGCGTGGAACGCGCGCATGCCCGGCTTCCAAGGGCCGGCGCAGCCGTCGCCGTCCCTAGGCGGCGCGCTGAACGCCGGCTACCGCTATCTCGAAGTGAAGTGCCTCGGCTGCGAGACGCGCCAGACGGTCGCGCTTGATATCGTCCGGCGTGCCACGACGACGCCAATCCATGAGCTCGAGCGTTACATGCGCTGCAAAGATTGCTCCGCAGTGCGCGGCTATCCATTCAAGCGCAGTCACCTGGTGGCGCTGCACTATACCGAGATCTCGACCGGCGATCCGCCGACAACTTGGTGGCCGGAAGACAGATAAAAGCAATGGCACTCCTCGATTGGTCGAAGTCAATTCGCGTTGCCACCGCCATCGCTTTTTTCGTTCTAGCCGGCATCTTCAGAGGGCCGATCACCTGCAGAGACGGATGGCATTCACCATCGATCGGGTCGCGAGAAGCTTGCTCTTATCACGGCGGCGTAGCGCGAGGGGCATCATCGCTGTGGTTTCTCTTGAGCGTGGGCATCGGCTTCGCAGCATGGTTCGCGGCCGACGCGAACAGTCCGCGTCGAAGACGAGAGGAAGAGGAAGAGCGGATCAGACGGGAAACCGCGCGAGCCAAACTCGAAGAGCGTCGCCGCGAATTGAACGAGCTGCAGGCCCAGCAGATGCTCCAGGCTGAAGGGATGGCAGAAACGCCGCAAAAGACGGTTACGGGGAAACGTTGCTATAAATGCGAAATGCAATGAAGGCCGTAATCTCGTCGACAGGAGAACATGCAGGCAAATTGCGCTGGCAGTGCGTCGATCCCAGTTGCGATGGAAATTATTTGGTCGACGAGGATGATCCCTTCCCTCTGCACTTCCTTCCTCGATCGACCCGCCCTTCAAGATCGCGTTCACCAGTTCGAAGGCGCCGGCGGCGGTAGTGTTAAAGGGGTCAAATCGCGAAGGCCTGCGCCGCGGCCGCGCTGCTCATCGCCGCACCGGGCCCGTCCGACGACATCTTCGGCAACTGCGCGATTCGCCTCGATCTCAGGAGCGGTATCTGGCTTGTCTGTCATGCCAGTGACTTAACATGCTGGCCTCGGTCCTGCTAACCTGAGGGGCACGAGCCAAGACAGGCGTTACTGCATGAAGCAACTTGTCGAAAAGTTTCAGGCGAGAGGCAGCGATGGCGCGATATACACAGTGCACATCTACCAGAAGATGACCGAATTCAATCCACTCAGCGGTCCTGGCGCTCGAGTTGGAGGGACCAAAGACGCTCGGCTCTCAGATGGCCGACATTTGAATTGGATCGACGACACGTTTCAGATTCTCGATAACGACCAGATCATTAGGCGGGCTTGACATTGAGCCGCTCGGCGCAAGCCGGACCCACGCCTGTTCGCCGGAGACAAGCAGATCGCAACTAGCGTTTTCGGGCCCTGACACTTGTGACAGGTTTTTGACGGAAAAAGTTGCGGTATCGCCGCTCATCTAGGCCCGAGCAGTGGGGCCATGACGAGCGCGACCGGGGATATGCTCGGCGCGATCTGGCGAAGCGGGAAGGAAGTTACATGACTGATGCACCTAAGATGGAAGGTCACTATTGGGCGAAATGGCGCATTGCAAATCACGGGACGAGAGACGCCGCTGAAGTGGTGCCATCCGACCACTGGGAGGTGGTGCAGGTTTTCGAGACCTGCATCGATCCTGATCACGACGATTTTTTGATGGTCTTCGTTCCCGGGGTCGAGCGCTTCCAGTCAATCGAGAATACGCAAACTGATGGGGCCAGGAATTTTCCGATTTATGCTACTGCGGCTTGCCGTCGTGGCTGCGTTGGTGCTGCTCTCCGCCGCCCCATCACTCGCAGAGGACATCATCGGACGCGCCCGCGTGGTCGACGGCGACACGATCGAGATCAACGGCACGAAGATCCGGCTGTGGGCATCGATGCGCCGGAGTGCGATCAGCTGTGCCGCAACGATGATAGCAATCTCTATCGCTGCGGCGAGAAGGCTACCCGCCCTGGTCGTATCCAGCGGCCGGTCATTTGCACGCCGAAAGACCATGACCAGTACGGCCGCATCGTCGCTGTGTGCAAAATCGACAACCCGGAGCCGGACATCGCACACTGGCTGGTCGCCAACGGTCGCGCGCTCGATTGGCCGAAATACTCTGGCGGCTCTTATGATGACGCGCAGCGCGAGGTGCAGCGCGCCGGCCGCGGCATGTGGGCCGGATCTTTCGTCGCGCCCTGGCTTTACCGGGCTTGCATTCACGCGGATAAGACGCCGTCCTATTGCTCGGACGAAGCCAAGTGATTGACCAAGGGAAACCCATATGTTCACGAAGAAGGTTGTTCTCGTTATCGGCGCCGGCGCCAGCTACGAATACAACATGCCGTTGGGCAGTGAGCTGGCGAGAGCCATCTCCTCGTCATTGGATTTCAAATTTCAGCGCGGAACGATGCTCTCCGGCGATCGCGATCTGCTCGATCACATTCGTCGTCACGTCGGCGGAACGACAGAAGAGGTGAACGAATATCTCGTGGCCGCGACGATGCTAGCGCGAGCGATTCCTTCGTTCGTGTCGGTCGATGAAGCGATTCATTTCGTCAGCTCGTTCCCAAAGGCTGTCGAGATCGGGAAGGTTGCGATCCTTCACCACATTCTGATGGCCGAGCGGGAGTGCACACTGCAAATTGACCGGAATACCGGCCGCATTCTTCAGCTGCCGCAAATCGGTTGGTTGCCGCAGTTCTTTTCCCAGCTTGTGGCGCGCGTGCGGCGCGAGGAAATGGCGGCTGCCTTCAACAATGTGACCTTCATCAATTTCAACTACGATCGGCTGATCGAACAGTACCTCTATTGGGCCTTGCAGGAGCGGACCTCGCTCTCCGCCGGGGACGCCGAGGCGATCGTCGCAAACCTCAATATGCTGCGGCCCTACGGTTCCATCGGCCAGTTCGATCCCGACTTCGGCAATGAGTTCGGGTTTGGGACCACCGCATTCTTCGATCCGTTCCGCAGATTGAGCAGCCTCGGAACGTACACAGAGAGCAAACCGCTCCATGATCAAGCTGCAGCAGAGGGCGCGCTCCGCGATGCCGCCTTGGTGATCTTCCTGGGATTCGGCTTCCACACATCGAACCTCGACCTGATCAAGGCCCCGCATTCAGGCGACAAATACGCGTTCGGGACGGTCAAGGGCATCCACCGCGAGAACCACGATCCGATCAAGCGAACGATATATGGCAATCTGGGTGGCCTGAACCACAGCAGCGGTCTTTACGACTTTACGGCCGAAGAGCTGCTGAGAGAACTTCGGCCGCAGATCATGATGCTAGTAGGCTAGCGCAGTCTATTTTGGGCTTGAACGGGGGCGGGCTTTCAAGATGCGAGCTGCCGCTCCCACTCGCGGAGCAGCTTCCGGCCGTCGTCGGTGTCGATGTAGCCTTCGATCTTCGCATCGCGCGCGCAAGGCGGTAGGCGGCTCGGCCGAGAGCCTTCGCCTCTTCAATCGTAATACCAGAGCTTTCCTGTGAGCCGTAGATGCCTCACGTGGGCCGGGCTAAGCGCTCCGAGTTCTCCATCGGCCTCACGTCCGAGATGCGAGCGGCGGCCGAAGCCGCCGCCCGATTGATGATGCTACGCCGCGGTGCCGGCGATACGACGCACAGCGATGGCGAGCTCGCGGAAGGCATGGTGAGTAAGCGACGCGGCCGCCCTTACCGCTCCGGACGTACGAAGGACTGGATCAAGGTCAGCATCAACAGGTTGATCGAGGCGAAGTGATGCATGGACACCAGCCGACACAGAAGACCTCGAAGCTGTGCATGCGCGCGGCGGGACGATCAGCGAGGCCGCCGAGCTGCTTTGCCGTACCGGCAACATCGACGAGGTTCAGCACAGAGCGCTGGACATCTTGAACAGGAAAACGGAGGGGCCTGACCTAGAGGCCCATCGGCGAGCCTTTGCAGCGGTCCCAGATGCGTTCGAATTCCATGTGAAACAGGTGATAGAGGCCATCGGGGTTTGGGGTCACCGAGATCAGCCATACGGGCGTTTCATCGACATGCGGCCCGCCCGGCAGATAATATTGAAGCCAGACGCCCGTGCTGGTCATGATCAGCTTCCAGTTCGGCTGGCCATTGTAGAAGCGGCCCTCGACCGGCAGCTGTGCTTTCCGAAGTTCGGAGAGGCGCCGCTTCGAGGCGTTGATCGCCTTGACATAGTCGGTCGGACTCACCCCGACCGCTTTGGCACGGCCGACCATTTGCTTGTTGGTTTTCGGATCACAGAGAATGACCCTGATTGTGCCGCGAAAATCCTTCAGCGTGTCGTGCAACGGCGCACCGGCGCGGCCGAAGGTGTCGATGCCGTTCGCACCAAGGATGTGCACGAACTTGTTGCTCGGGTGCAATACCTCCTCGCGTAACGCGCCCCAAGGCGCGCCATCCTCGGTCGTCTTGGCGTGGGGATAGCGCGCTTTGAGGCCAGATTGCGACAGCAGCGAGTTGCTGATGTCGGCGGTCTGCAAAATCGTGCTCTGTCGATTCAGTTGCCGCCGCGCGTGCGCCAGCAGGTAGACGAGCAGGCCGAAGCCGGCCACCAGGAACGCCAGCAGCAATGCGTAAGCGGGATTGAGCAGCGCGAAGCTCGTGGCCTGGCGCAGCATGTCGTGGATGAAAAACGGATAGTTCTTCAGCGACGACCACAGCAGCGGCGCCACCTCCGTCCAGTCCGGCGTGTGGTCGAGGTTGTACCATTTCTGGAACAAGCCCAAGATATACGGCGCCAGCAGCACTCCGAAAACATAGAGTACCGCCTTCTTACGGCCGTCCTTCAGGACATCCGAAGCTGTCGATTTGAGGCTGTCGCGATCAGGTAACCAAAACGGAGCCAAGCGAAAACTCTATGAGTTTCGCACAGACTCCCATGTGATCGCCGGATGATCCGGCGGAAGGATCACTGGCTGATCCGTGCGGACAATGGTCTGCTGGTATCGGAGCTTTTGGTCAATGTATCGCGAACCGAAAAATCCGGTCACAAGGGCGCCGCCTGTCACGCCGAGCAATCCTGCGATTAAGGCGAATTCGACCATCGATCCCTCCCAGAGCTGGCTGGGTACCATCCTGAGTTGAGTTCCAACAGGGTGCCGCTAAATCCGTTAACAGATATTTACCCGGTGTCTTAAAAATACAACACCCTGACAAAAATAAATCGCGTACGGCAACTCCGTACGCCTTAGCCGGTTCCCCGCTGCGCCGCAAGTGTCCCAGATCACGCAAACGACGGTCAATGCTCCTTTTCTGCGCCTTTGGGCTACCCCAAGGCCCCCGTCCGCTCACGCGTTAGAGGCGGACTGCACCAGGGGGTCCGCGCCGCACTGTCCCATAACTCCCTGCCGACCTCGGCTGCGGCCGACCAAGTGCTGCACGACCACGACGGGGAGTGCTCGGAGAGAAAGCTACCATTTCGGATCGCTGCAGAGGATCCTAGTCACGCCAGCGGCCCGCAGCGGCGCTCATTGCTGCCGTCTTCGCTCTCGTGAGCGGCGTCTTGCGTCGTATTTGATCGGCTCGAGGCAGGCCGACATTGCTTCTCAACAGGCCGCCGCCGCAAGAATATCAGCCGACGCGGCGAGAACGACAGCAACTAGCGCTGGGAACCGAGCCTTAGCGAGCGTGCGGCTAACGTGGCTTCAATCTCTCCGGGACAATCTTTCCGAATATCACTCAATTCTAATGAGCGCCGACAATTCTCGAGAAGGGCTCAGCGCTGCGGCAGCCCTCGAAGAAAAAATGGGATGCAGACGAACGCCGCCTTTCGTATCTCGGCGCTCAATTGGACCTTCTTCTGAACCAGAAGAAGCCGTTGCAACAAGCGTTGTGGAAAATCAGTGACGACATTCTGAAATTGAGCACGAAAACGGAGCGAGCAGCCACCACACATTGTCGGTGTACTCTTCAACCAACGGCAACGTGGTCAACGTTAGGACCTCCGACTTGCTCTTATCGATCGCGAAGATTCGCAGATGGTGTTTGTGCGGCGCAATTCCGTACCTCACTCACCCTTTGCGACGAAGCGGACATGGTCCAGTTGCTGGCCGAGAAAGCCCGGACAGCGGAACCGCCGACGCTGACAGCGATTGAACGCGTCGCCATGGAAAGGCAAAAGGTTCAACTGCACGCTCGACGCCGCGTCCAGTTAAAGGCGCTGAAGAAGCAAGTTCGGGGGATGTTGCGTCGGACCACCTAGTTCGGTCGAAAGCGCCACGCTGCCTGCGCAGAGCCTCGCTAGGAGGGCCGCCCAACGCGAGAGGCTCCGGTCTAATCGAAAACGCTTCCGCGGCTTCGGCCGCCCTTCTCGCCGCTGGCTAGCCTGGCTTGCATTTTCCGCAGCTGTCGCGTGATCTCGCTGGGGTCAACGTCAGCCGTAGCGCTTTCGCCGTTTGCTCGCTCAGCCTCAGCGTCCGGCTTCGCGAAATAGCCGGCCGAACGAAGGAGCGCCCGGGTCGCGACGGTTCTTGCACCCGCAGGCGCCTCTCGATCGCTGCAGATAGAAAATGCAGTCTCATATCCGACCTTGGCCCCCTCCAGCAGCTCACGCCTAGTAAGCCCTCGGTGTTCGGCGGATTCACCGGTCTTCCCTTCCAAAGCTGCCGCCACCCCTCTAGACAGCTCTTCGGGTGACATTTGGGAGAGATCTTTCGAAACCTCCTCGTAGGCGCTGTGGAAGAAACCTGCGCAACGGATCAACACCTCAGCCATCGACGCGCGAGCGAGCGCCGGCGCTTTCGAATTCTGCAGATCGCAATCGCGGCTCGATGCGCGGCCTTGGAACCGACTGTTGCGATGCGGAACGAGAGCTCGGCCCGGAACGCCTGGTCGTTGAGCTCGTCTAAATCGTCCTCCTCAGTGAAGCTCATGCAAAGATCCCTTCGTCGTCATTGCTCGGTCGGTCAGTTTTTTCGAGCAGTTGCGCAAGCCTGGCCTTCGCGGCAGCGAGCGCCTGCCGGATGCGCAGGGCTTCCGGATCTAGCGGCGCGGGACCGGGTGCGTCTTCCAGCAAACGGCGAGCGTCGGCAGCCTGCTCCGCCCGGACCCGTTCGCTCGCCCTTGCTGCTCGAGATCCCGGCCGGTGCGATCGATGCCAGTTTTCGTGAGCTTTGCGCTGGGTCGCGGTCATAGTCGCCAGACGTTCGGCGCGTTGCTTGGCGTGCTTCTGCTGTCGCCGGACTTTGGCGTTGAACTTTGCCGACCCTGCTGGGGTCGAGCAATCGGGGTATTGGGTCACGTGCCAGTCGGCGCCACTGGGTGTCTTTCCGCCGTGAATGGCGCACCGGCCGTTCTTCATCGCCGGCTTCGCGCAGAGTTCGCTGCTCTTCTTTAGCCGTGCTCCGCAGCGCGGCGCGGTCCGAAAGCGCTCGTGGTTCGCCGCCGCGTTCCGGCGCGCCTGCTCTCGGCACGCGGGCGTCTTTCGCCAGCGCTCCAACCCCGACGTGCGCCCACGCTTAGCCATTCGCGGACGCTCCAATAGCGGGCCCCACGAGGTATCGCGGAAAAAACGGCTTGAAGCCCGATACACTTACCGACCGAAAACGTATGTCACTTAAACCCGCGCATACGCGCTCCGCAAAGCTGGCGCGGAAAAAGCGGCTTGCGCGTGCGTAAGACAGTGAATGAGAGCGGTGCCAGGGGGTATAGAGAAAGAAGAAGAAAAAGCATTCTGCCTTATGCTGTTAGCCAGCGCATCCGCAAGCGGATTGAGGAGGCATTCGGCTGGATCAAGACGGTCGCCGGGCAAGAGAAGACCAGATTCCGTGGCTGTGATCGGGTCGGATGGGCCTTTACCTTCGCTGCGGCCGCCTACAATCTGGTGCGGCTGCCCAAGCTGATCGCGGAGACCGGTTGATGGCCAAGGTGCCCGGCTTTGCCAAGGCCTTTGCCGGCCGCTGGCGCATCGTCGAAATGGACAACTGGGACAGCGACTTCCTCGATCTTGTCGGAGAGGCGCATCTCACCTTTCGTGGCAAGTCCGATGGCAAAATAGCGTTTGGGGCTCTCAAGGGCTTCCTGGATGCTCGCTACGGCACCCGCGACGGATCGGCCTGCGCCGAGTTCTCATGGGAGGGGCACGACGAGAATGATCCGTCCTGTGGTCGCGGATGGGCCATGATCGGCACTGCGGGCAGGCTCGTTGGCCACTTCTACATCCACAATGGCGATTCAGCCTTCGTTTGCGAACGCGGCTGAGTTCTTCAACGGCCTGCTAGATCGGCCCATTAGCAGGAGCGGGAGCGCTGCTAGCAACTTTCGCGATTGGTCGTCGGGCGCGGCCCCCGCGTCGATATGCTCCCTTACAATAAGCTACTCGTTTCCGATCGGCCACCTTCCGTCAGCCTTCAGCATGTCGATGTACTTGTTCAAAGCCTTCAATACGGCCCTAAGCTGATCAACCAGTTCTCGGTATTTGACAAGAAAGGATTCTATGGCGTTGACTTCATCGGCCGAAACCGGCGGAGGCGACTCGATCAACCTACCGAGCATCCGTTGACGTTTACGCAGCGTAAGCGATAGCTCGGCGTAGAATTCAGCCGTAACAGCCTGGCCTTCGGTCAGCTTGAGTTCACTCAGTAGATCTTCAATATCATTCAGTGTTTGCGCAACGACGGACTTCACACTTTCCCATGCCTGCTGTCGGTTTGGGTGATCAACAAAATCCTGTACGGCCGAGAGAAGCAACTCGCACCGAGATTGGTTTAATTCGAGAGCCATGCCAGAAATCTTCGAAAGCTTCTTTCGGGTCTGCCGAGCCTCGTTCCATTCAAAAATTTCATGCCCGCTGCCAATGGCGGCGACAATCATCCTCGTGAGCTTCGCGAACGTGTCCGTGAGCTTGTCAACGGCCCGTGCCGCATCTTCAAATATGGAGATGTTGAAATCCATCGCGAGCGCCCCCCTATTGTCTTTAGTGAAGTTGAGCCTCTTGCTAACAAACCCCGATCATGCGCCTTAGACACGCGAAGGCAAGACCGACTGAGATTGCGACGACCACGGACGGCGCGTCATGTCGCGCCGATGGATACTGACACACACCTCACAGCATTGATAAGAGCGAGAGAGCGTTGAGCCAAACGGGTCAACAACGCTTACCGAACAAGCTGCCACAGGTTGTCGCAGGCAACTTGAGTGACCCTTGCGTGACGTTCAGCGATCAAAGTAAGATCGCGTTATGGTCACGCGGACTGCTTATGCCGGACATCGATCACATCCGTTGCCCTTGGAAGTTCATCAAAAAACCCGCCTAAGCAACACGGTCGGCAGTCTATCGCCCAGCCGACCGTACCGCCGCACCGCGTATCGGGACGCTACGCGTGCTTGCCGCTGCCTAAGACCAAACTCAGCGGCGCAATGATTCCACCAGATCGCGCGCGGCTTTCATCACCCTTCCAGCCGCAGTGTCCCGCATGACGCGCCCGATGCTCGAGTCCTCAGCAAGAGTACCCGCCGCGTCGGCACCGGTCGCAGAACAAAAGGCTGGTTCGCAGGCACCGCTTTTAACGAAGCTCACTTCTTCCAAGGTAGCGGATCGAACTATGTGCACGGTCTCGCCATCCACGTCGGTCGGCTCTGGGCCATGCATGATGACGCCCACGCTTAATGACGTGAGCTCGCCTGATTTCACGCCTAAGTTATGCCTTCTGACGTACCGCTGAGGCGTCAATCTCAAGCCACATTGCCAACCCATAATCATCGACATGGAAAGACAGGCCGTCGCGGGTAGTGGCGATCACTTCACCAGGATAGTGGTTGAACAATGCGAGCTTCGGTTCACCAGCCATCGGCGACAAACTCCTGAAGACGACAGGCAATGCAGCCGAGATTCTTCGGCCTCCTGCTTGCGGGTGTGAGTGATCACAACAATGAGGTTGCGGCAGCTTGCCATACCTCGCTTCAAGCTCCGCGAGCGCAGCCGCCCCATCGGCCTCAGTATCGACGTGCGTGGTGAGGGCGGCTACGTCATCGCGCCGGGGTCAGTACGCGACGACGGCTGCGTCGCAAGCCCGCAAACGGTCCGTGAAGCGATTGCAAGCGCACTTTGCAAGCAGAGGTCAGTCGATCCTCTATGCCGACCCCGCGCGGGAACTGACGACGGTTGTCGCGCGGCGCGGCAAACCCAGCCTGATCGTCTCCGACAACGGCACCGAACTCACCTGTAGCGCCATGGTGGCCTGGTGCAAGGAAACCGGCATCGACTGACACTTCATCGCACCGGGCAAACCGATGCAGAACGGCTTCGTCGAGAGCTTCAACGGCCGGATGCGTGACGAGCTCCTGAATGAGACGCTGTTCTTCGGTGACGATGCCAGGGCCAAACTTGCGGCATGGGTCGCCGAATACAATGGCGAACGCCCCCATTCCTCGCTGCAATACCTCACGCCCGCGGCCTACGCCGCCTCTCTCACCGCAACGGGCGCTCGGCTGCGCAACCCCGACCAGCTCCGCCGATCGCCCGTTGCTTCCACCGCGCCGCAAGGCGCAAAACTCTAGTTCTGGGTGGTCCAAACTTCGGTCTCGCTGCAGCCCCCCGAGACTCTAACTGCCCGGCTGGATGAAAATTCAGGGGCAGGTCATATCTTCAAACCGAAGCTCTTGAAGCGCTTGCCGATCTCACTGAAGTCTATGGTGCGGTCGCTTGCGTCATAGGTGACGCCACCCAAGCCATCGGGCACCGGCTCATAACGCGCGCCCAGAATATCCTTCGGATCGGCGTTCGGCGCCGCACGCACCAGCACTTCTTTTGCGAGTAGCAACACGCCCGCGTAGAAATTTCGGACTGCAGAAAGAGCGCGCTTGGGATCATCGCGCCATAGTCCTCGATGCCGAGCTGGAGCAACTCGACGGCGTTCCGAAAGAGTGAACCTGCGGTTGTCACGATGCACTCGGGCACGAGTGGAGGGACTTCAAAACTATCATCGGTGAACGCAAAGGCCACGTTTTTTGAACCATTTTGAGAGCATCAGAATTTGGGAAAGAGAAGTAAATGGTGGATAGCGAGTAACAGATTGAGATAAAACGGTTTTTGACGTCATCGACTGTAACGTAGCCAAAGTCCTGCAACGCATCGAAAGTGTCCAATAACAGTTTTACTGACTGAATTGACTGGAGACTCGGCTGCGGGCAAGATTTGAACTGCGATCTTCAGTTATAGGTGAGGTCGGAGTGACAGCAAGAAGCGCTCCCGTCACGCCCCAGAGCAGTAGAACCGGCTCCTCCTATTTGTACGCCACGACTACCCAGCAGCGATACCTGCCCACTCGATCTCTTTCTTTTTGCAGAAGCGTAACATCCTATTGCTTCGGACCACTCGTGGTTCGAGGCGGAGACATGGGCTGCAAGAACGAAGAGACTCGGATCGAGGTTTTTGGGACGCCAGGTTACCCAAAGATGCCGTATGGGACGAAGCGCCGACGGAGTAACCGCGGTATGCCGCCGCCGGCAACGTTTGACATCGATACGCTGCCGGGCAGCTCCAATTTGACGGCACTGGAAACAGCCGCGGTCATCCGGCGCACGCCCGGAGCGCTGGAGCAGTGGCGGCGCGATCCGAACCATCCGCTGAAATGGCGCCACGTCGACGGCCGCCCGCTCTATCGAGTAGACGCGGTGCGCAACTATTTGGCCGGAGGCGACAAAACCGCTAAGCCATCTCAGCCGCATAGTGCTCCCGGAGACGGCCGAGCAACTCGGCCTTGATCGGATCGAGCGGGTTCGTTCTTTGCAGGCGCACGACCTTGCCACTCCGTATCGCACCGACCAGCTCCGCGATGTAATCATGAGCCGCTTCGAACGCCATCTTGCGGATGATCCACTGTTCGTCGTGATTGTAGACCTGATCAATTCCGCCTGGCTTTTGCCCGACACACAGACGCTGGATCTCATTGTCGTAGCCGCAGCGGGACATGATAGTACGCAGGCTGCGCCTCAAATCATGCATGGTGAACTTGTCAACACCCGCTTCCTTAATCAAACGATTGACCATCTTGGTGAAGCCCGACATCTGGCCGCCGGTCTTCGGTGACGGGAAGACATAGTCTGAAGTCGCCCGCTGGAAATGTTTCGCGGCAGTGAGCACCTCATCAACGAGATGAGTACGCGGTACATCGTGGTGTAGGCCCATCTTGGTCCATGCCGCATCGAAGGTGATGCGGTCCTCCATGACGTGCTTCGACCACTCGATCATGGTTGGCTCGCTCCGGCGCGGACCACCGAGCAAGCACGTCCTTGCCAGAAGCCCGAAGGTCCCGAGCTTGCCGGATGCCTGCCAGACCTTGATGATTTCTTCGTCAGTTAAGGCGCGGCCCTGCGTTCGGCGTCCGACCCTTTGCGCACGGGTTTCCTTGGGCTCGCGATAACCGGCAAGCACATTGTGGTCGACATAGCCCTCGCTAACGCACCATTCGAGGAACGTGTGGGTGTGCTTGCGCAGATCCTTGGCTGCGCCACGCTTCCCGGTCTTGGTAACCTTGTCGACCGCTGCCATGATTTGCCGTCGCGTCAGGTCTCCGACGCCACTATCGGCGTGCTCCTTGAGTCCGCGCCGCAACGCCGACATTGCCGGCTTCCAGTTGACGACCTGGCGTCCGGTCAACGACGTCTCGTAGGGACCATCTTCAACGATGAGGTCAGCCAGCATGGTGCGCAGCTTTTCGGCGGCCTGTTGCCGCCTCGCCTCGCGTTTCGCATCGTTCGGGTCCACGCCTTTGAACACCTCACCAGCGGCGATAGTTGCGGCCTTGCGAGCGGCCTTCTCATTATACTTGGGCCACGGGCCGAGGGTCTTGCGCTGGGTTCCCCTCACTCCCGGCTTGGAGAAGAGATAAACCCACGTCCGACCGCCAGTGGCACGCATGCGCAAGGCGAGGCCGGGCAGCTTGTCGTCGTGGAGATAATGCTGCGCCTTGCCGGGCGGCAACGTGGCGTTGCGGATCACTGCGTCGGTGAGTGTCAGTTGGTTGGTCGACTCCGGCATGCTCCTGCGCTCCCTGTCGCGGTGTGCCCCGCAGACGCCCGGATCATCCAAGCGACGGGAAAGTGGTCATTGACTTTCCTTCGCTTTTCCCGTCTCGGGGCACACCCAGCGTGGAAGGACGGCCCCTTAAAGAACACAAGGGCACAGACCTTCCCCGATTTGTGTGCCCCAAGGGAAAATCTGCGGCGGGCACAACGGGGGCACACAAAATGCAGTATGGCCGCTTATGGCCCGTTGGGGTCAAAACGAACATAAGCCGATGTAATAGAATGAATTATTTCGACAACACTATGGCTGCGTGCGGTCTGCCTGGATCTACAGATTGTGGTTCACACGGGAGAGGTCCAAGGTTCGATCCCTTGTGCGTCCACCATCCTGCCTCCTGAACTCTGCCAGGTGCGAACGATTGTCGACATTCTGCTGTCCTCCGGGACCGCCTCACAAAAATGTCGAAAACAACCCCATGCAAAGTAGCCGAGGCGAGCCGGATCAACGGGTTACGCCATTTCCGAATTTTGATTAACTCGTCGCGCAAAACACCGGCAGGCCAGCGGCGCCGATCTCGGCGATGCGGCCCGGCATTCCGGCTCACTGCCGGCGGCGCTGCGGTGCGGATGACGGCTTGGCGTTGCGCCGGCTGAGCTCGCCGAGCAGGTCGCGAACGGCGCCGTCGAGTTCGTCGGGTGGCGGGATGGCGTGATCGGCGTGCTGCGTGCCGGCCCGCCGATACCAGCCGGAGGCGGAGCTGTCGTCATTCGCGGCGCGAACCTGCGGCGCACGAACGTGAGCGCGCGAGGCGGATCCCCGCCGCCGGCGCGAGATCAGCTCGCGTGCGCCGTACCCCGAGATGAAACCGATCCCGGCGACGAGAGCGACAATCAGAAGCTCAAGCATCGTGTTGCCCCCAATCACCGTGCCGCAACGCAATATGCGCGACAATGCGGCGGCGGCTTGACCGGGCCGGTTCCTTTTCACTGTATCGAGCACAACCCTGCCCCTCGGAATCGTACGGGGTTTTGTTTGCAGGCCTCCTCGGCTACCTTCCCGGAGCTCGCGGGGGCCGGAGTCTGGATGCGCAAGGGCAACGACTACATTTTGAAGCTGCGGCCTTGGTCGTTGTCGACATTCGTCGTCGCCCTGCTTGCGGTGGTGCTGGCCACCGCGACCCAGGAGATGTTCTCGAGCTTCGGCATGCAGTTCTATTTCGCGGGCTTCGTGCCGGCGATCCTGATCGCCGGCCTGATGGGCGGCGCGCCCGCCGGCGCGTTTGCGACCATCATCACGGTACCGATCGTCTGGTGGGCGTTCATGCCGCCCTATTTCGAGTTCGGCTGGCCGACGGCCGGCGACTATGACAGCCTGGCGATGTTCCTGCTGTCGAGCGCGCTCTTGGTCTGTTTCTCGCAGCTCTATCGGGAAGCGCTGGCAATTCTGCGGAAGTAGCGGACGACCCAGGCCGTGGCCCAGCCGCCGGCGATAGCGCACCGGTTGCCTTGTCGTGGATCGTTCGCTCTCAGATCCCGAACATCCAGATCGCGACGATGGTGGCCAGCGTTGCCACGCCGCTGATGGTCCAGCCCGCCGCGTAGAAGGTGTCCTCGGGGGCGGTGTCGAGCACCGTATTGGTGGTTTCCGTCATTGACCGCCAGCGCATGGCGTCTCTCCTCGGAACTCCTGCCCGGCCAGATAACGCGGCGCCCGGTTCCCGGTTCCGCGGCGGCCATGCCGTTCACGCAGAGCTCACGGATTGCTGATCGGTGCCGCGGAACCCTGCGACATTCTGTCCCGTTGAGGCTCGCCGGAAACCAACTTGGGAGAACATCCGATGCGAACACTGATCCTCGCCGCCACCGCCCTTGCCTTCGTCTCGTCCACCGCGCTCGCGCAGGACAAGGCGGGCGGCAGCCCGGCCCCCGCCGCGCAGAGCGGCGACACCGCGACCAAGGGCGAGGCGGCCAAGGCGCCGAAGAAGAAAACGAAGAAGTCCGCCAAGAAATCGAGCGCCAAGACCGGTGCCGCCGCCACCGGCGCTGCCCCGACCGGCAGCGATGCCACCAAGCAATAAACAGAAACAATCGCGCTCGGTGATCCAACTGGCGACCACGGACTTGCCCAGCACGGACTTGTCGAGCACGGAAAAGGCCGCCCGAAGGCGGCCTTTTTACTGTCTCGGTGCGGATGTTGCCTCGGCCCGTCGCGTCGCAATCGAGTGCGCCGACCACCTCGGGCAGTGGAAAGTTGGGGCAGTGGAAGTTGGATCAGTGCAGGCTGGACCAGCGAGCGTTGGACCAGCGAATTCAGGTGCGGGAGGGGGAGCGAAAGAGTTGCGGAGCTGATAATCCGCACCGCCATCGGATCGTTCTGAAAATTGACCACCAGCTCCAGGAATTGCTCCACCTCCCGCACCTTCTGTTGTGCCGCGCGTGCAGGGGCGACGCATGATCCAAACGGGCTATCACTGCAAACGCGAGGAAAGATTCACCGATAGACTTAATGCGGAGCGCCATCGTCGCGCCTGTTCGCGAGCCCGCTCTCGCGTAGCCGCTCGGCAAACCAGAGCGAAGTCGCGCTATCGATGGCTCCGCCGGCATAGACCTCGGTAAAGCTCACCCCGCCTTGTCCGACGATCACCAGCACGCCCATCGCATAGGCAAACCAGACATTCGGATCGGTCAGCGCCTGCAGCTTGCGCTGATCGTGCTCGATCGGCTGGTGATTGCTGTCCTTGCGCAGTTCGATGGCCAGGAGATTGTTCGGGATGTCGCGCTGATGCACGACGATATCGGGATAGATCGACTTGCCGAGATGGTCGTCGGTCGAGCTCCCTGAGCCGCGCGGCAGCCGCAGCGTGCGTTCGCCGAGCCGGTCGTAGTTGCAATCGACCTGCCAGCCGGAAAATTGCCGCTCGACATAGACCGCCAGCCGGTGAGTGAGCGTTCGCTCGCCGAGATCGCGCTCCAGCAGGAACATCTCCTGCGCATAGAATTCCTCCACGGCGGCGATCACCTTGTTCAGCTCGGTCTGCATCGACGCCTCCGACTGGACTGGGCCGCCGCCGCGGCCTTTCAGCTACGCCTCTACATATGCACTTCGATCAGCCGCGGTCCCGGCTCCGCGACGGCTTCCGCGAGCGCCTTGTTGAACTCGTCGGCCGTCGTCACCGCCCTGCCCGGCACCCCCATGCCCCTGGCGAGCGCGACGAAGTCGAGCGTCGGCCGGTCGATCTTCAGCATGTCCTGAGCCCGCTTGCCCGGCTCGCCGGCGCCGACGCCGTCGAACTCGCCGCGCAGGATCTGATAGATGCGGTTGGCGAACACAATGGTCACGACGTTGAGCCCTTCGCGCGCCTGGGTCCACAGCGACTGGATCGTGTACATCGCGCTGCCGTCGCCGACCATGCAGATCACCTTGCGGTCCGGACAGGCGACCGCCGCGCCGGTTGCCACCGGCGTCGAGAAGCCGATCGAGCCGCCCATGTTCTGCAGCCAGTCATGCGGCGCGGCCGCCGCCGTCGGCGGGAAGAAGCCGCGGCCCGTGGTGACGGATTCATCGACCATGATGGCGTGCTCGGGGATCGCGCACGCAATCGCCTGCGCGATCGTGGCGTGGTCGAGCGCACCGGTCGGCTTGACCAGTTCCTGCAATTGCTGCGGCTTGACGTCCTGCGCGGTCGCATGCAGCGCGCCCGCGAGCGCCTCGAGCGCCGCGACCGAATTCTCGCCCCAGGCGGTCATGCGATGCACCTCGCAGCCTTCCGCCTTCAGCATGCTCGGCTTGTTCGGATAGGCGAAGAACGCCACGGGATCGTTGGCCTCGACCAGCACGATGTGACGGAATTTCTTCAGGATCGGCAACGCCTGCTCGATCACATAGGGAATGCGGTTGATCGAGAAACGGCCGCGGCCGCGCGCCATGCGCGGGTGATAGGTCTGGCCCATCACCGTGCAGCCGGTCTTGCCGGCGATGCGCTCGGCGAGCGCCAGCCCGTGCTCGGTCAGCGCGCTGCCGGTGACGAGCAGCAGCGTATGCGCGGCATCGCCATGCAGGATCTTCGCCGCGGTGTCGACCGCCTGCGGCGAATAGCTCGGACGCTGCGTGTCCACGGGCACCTCGGCGATGCCGTCGGCTTCGTTCCAGGCGGTGTCGGCCGGCAGGATCAGGGTCGCGATCTGCGGCGGCGCGCTCCTGGCGGCGGCGATCGCAGCCGCGCCGTCGGCGGCGACCGACTTGGCATCCGGCGAGGTGCGCACCCAGGACGACATCGGCCGCGCCAGGCCCTCAATGTCCGACGTCAGCGGCGCATTGTAGCCGATGTGGTAGGTGGCATGCTGACCGACGATGTTGACGATCCCGGAATGCGCCTTCTTGGCGTTGTGCAGATTGGCAAGGCCGTTGGCGAGGCCGGGCCCGAGATGCAGCAGCGTCGAGGCCGGCGTTCCCTTCATGCGGAAATAACCGTCGGCCGCACCGGTCACCACGCCTTCGAACAGACCGAGCACGCAGCGCATGCCCGGGACCTTGTCCAGCGCCGCGACGAAATGCATCTCCGAGGTGCCGGGATTGGTAAAGCAGACATCCACGCCGCCTGCGACCAATGTCCGCACCAGACTTTCCGCACCATTCATGCTCTCGCTCCCGTTTCGAGATGTTCTTGAGGTCGCTCAGAGCATGATCCGATCCGATTGAATCGGATCATGCTCGTATCCTTTTGTTTGGTCGCATTTTCTTCACGCGAACCGGTGCCCACTTCGCTCGAAAACGCTCCAGCTTTTGTTTGGTCGCGTTTTCTTGACGCGAACCGGTACCCACTTCGCTCGAAAACGCTCCAGATCAACCATTCTTCAGCCGCTTCGTCAAAGGCTTGGCCGGACAATGCAGGTATCGCTTCCGATCTGTTGCCTTTTTAAACCGTGTTGTTCGAAAATGCCTGAGGTCACGGCTTCGTCGCTTGCGAAACGCCGGCAGTTGTGGCCTCTCTGACTGCATATTTGATTGTTCGCGAGGACGACGACCATGCGCCCGATTGCCTTGATGTTTGCCGCGCTCACGATCCTGGCAGGTGCCGGCCAGGCCCACGCCCAGTTCTTCGACTCCCGCGGCTATCAGTCCGAAGGCCCGAGCTTCTTCGGCGGCGGCGGCGCAAGCCCGATCCCGCGCACCACCGTCAACTACCCGACCAACTACGCCCCCGGCACCATCGTGGTGAACACCGCCGAGCGCCGGCTCTATCTGGTGCTGGCGAACGGCCAGGCGCTGCGCTACGGCATCGGCGTCGGCCGCGACGGCTTCCGCTGGAGCGGCGTCCACCGCATCTCCGCAAAGAAGGAATGGCCGTCGTGGACGCCGCCGTCGCAGATGCTGCGCCGCCGCCCCGATCTGCCGCGCCACATGAACGGCGGCATCGAGAATCCGCTCGGCGCGCGCGCGATGTATCTCGGCTCGACGCTCTACCGCATCCACGGCTCGAACGAGCCGGAGACGATCGGCCAGGCCGTCTCGTCGGGCTGCTTCCGCATGACCAACGACGACGTCACCGATCTCTATGGTCGGGTCTCGGTCGGCACCACCGTGGTGGTGAAGAACAACTGATCGCGTCGATTTCAACGGAACCAGGCGCCGCCATTCGGCAAGATCGCTGATCCCGCCGCCTTGATCCCTCCTTGCGCTGCCGCAAACCTTGCGGCAGCGTTGTCACAATGCCCCAGCACCGTCCTTCGATCCTCGTCCTTCTCGCCGCAACGCTCGCCTCTTGCCTCGCAGATGCCGCGGTGCCCGCGGCCGCCACCGAGGTACCGGCGGCGATCGCCGCGCGCCAGCGCAACGAGAAGAAGGTCTTCACCGACGCCGAGATCGTCGAGGGCTTTCTGAAAACCGCGTTCGGCGCCGAATATCATCTCGCCGGGCGGGTCGACCGGATCCGCAAGTACGACAGTCCGGTGCGCGTGTTCGCCGACGGCAGCCGCGCCGACCGCAAGACCCAGCTCGCCAGGGTCGTCGCCGACATCCGCAGCAAGGTGCAGCATCTCGACATCGCGATGACCGAGAACAACGAAGCGGCCAATGTCGTGGTCAAGCTGGTGCGCGACCGCGAGCTGTACCGCACGATCGCGACCTTCTACGGCCAGGAGCGCGCCAGGGAGATCCGCTCCTCGCTCGACCCGCAATGCCTGTCCGGCTTCCGCAAGAACGAGAACTACGAGATCGAGCATTCCGACGTGATCCTCACCGTCGACAACGGCGATTTCGTCTTCCTCGACTGCGCCTATGAGGAGCTGTTGCAGTCGCTCGGCCCGATCAACGACACCGCCACCGTGCCCTGGACCATGTTCAACGACAACGTCTCGATGGGCTATTTCGACGTCTACGACCAATATCTGCTCAACCTGCTCTACGACCCCCGCATCAAGCCCGGCATGACCGTGCAGGAGGTCAAGGCCGTGCTGCCCGCCGTCCTCGCCGACGTCCGCGCCTGGGTGGCGAACGTGAACCATCTGGAGTGAGGGTGGCGGCCTCCGTCGATCGGCGCACACGCTCGCGGCATTCACAGCCGTCGTCCCGGCGAAGGCCGGGACCCATACGCCGCAGCGGGTGTTGTGGATGGGACTCGTCGTTCCGACATCGCGCAACAATGAACTTCGGTGGTAATGGGTCCCGGCCTTCGCCGGGACGACGATGAAGCCGGAGAGCAGTCGGGTCCCGTCATGAGGCGCACTGGGCGCATCTCGAAGGATACACGGCCACAGTCGGGCCGTCGTGCTTCGAGACGGCCGCTGCGCGGCCTCCTCGGCATGACGGTGATGGAATGGGCGTACGGTCTCCCCAATCGTCGTCCTGGCGAAAGCCATAACCACCGCACTTGATGATGAACGAGATCGCGGCCACAGCATCGCGCAACAATTGACATTTGGGGTAATGGGTCCTGGCTTTCGCCAGGACGACGAGGATGGTTCTCGCGCGACGTAACGTAGCGTCATTGCGTAGTCCTCGCCCGGCTTTGACCGGGCGATCCAGTATTCCAGAGACAGTCATTGTTGAACCGCGCGCACCGAAGGCACGATCGCGTGGCGGTCGCCCTGACTTCTCGCATTGGTTGTATTATAATCGCATGACAATGCACGACGCAGGTCGGATGCGCGCCAAAAAAGTGTGCTATAAGCACGTGCGATGATCGAGCTTCCCCGTACCCAGGCCTTGCGTTGCTTCATCACGGTTGCCCGTGAGGGCACGGTATCGCGCGCAGCGGCGATGCTGAAGCTGACCCAGCCCGCGGTCAGCCTGCAGCTGAAGGCACTCGAGGAAAGCACCGGGCTGCAGCTGTTCAACCGCACACCTGCCGGATTCACCCTGACCGAGGCCGGCGCCGCGCTGCTGCCGCTGGCGCACCGGGCGGTGGCGGCCGCCTCCGACTTCAAGGCGATGGCGGACTCGCTGAACGAGGCACAGCGCGGCACGCTGCGCGTCGGCACCATCCTCGACCCCGAATTCACCCGGCTCGGGCCGTTCGTGCGCAGCCTTGCGATGTCCTCGCAGCGCACCGAAGTCTTCCTGCGCCATGGCGTGAGCGACGACGTGCTGGCGCAGATCGGCCGCGGCGAACTCGACGTCGGCTACTATGTCGACGCCACGCCTCAGGACCAGCTCGTCCATCACAGCTTCACCGAACGGACCATCATCGACGGCCGCTACCAGCTCGCCCCGCTGCTTTGCTACGACTACCGGGTGATCGCACCGATCGCCTGGCGCGACCGGGTGATGGGCAAGGGCTGGGCCGAGCTCGCCGAGCTGCCCTGGCTCGCGACACCGCCGCACTCCGGCCACCGGCGGCTGCTCGACGACATCTTCCGACCGCTCGGCGCATTGCCGAAGCGGATCGGCTACACCGACCAGGAAGAGGCGATGATCGACTTCGTCGAATCCGGCCTCTGCCTCAGCCTCGCACGCGACAACGTGCTGGCGCCGCGGATGGCGCGGCCGCATCAGTTCGTGGTCGCCGACAAGGTGAAGCTGACCTGCGATCTCTCCTTCGCCAGCCTCGCCGCCCGCCGCCAGGAGCCGGTGATCGCCCACGCCTTCGCAAGCGTGCGCGCGGTATGGAATATCAAGCCGACGATCGCCGGCGCCGGACCGACGCGGACACGGAAGGTCGCGAAGAACGTGTGACGCAGACGCTCGGCTTAGGCCGCGGCGACCAGCGGCCTCGTCATCTCAGCCATTGTCGGCACCAGCGCTGGCGCTTCACACTCCTGCAGAGCGAGCTCGTTGACCAGCTCGCGCAGCCTTGGCGGCAGATCGGCGTAATCGCCGCGCAGGGCATGGCGCAGCCGTTCGCCAATCTCTTCGCAGATGGCGCGCGCGTGCTCGGACGCAATCGGATGAGGCTCAATCATGGACGTGGACCGCCGGCGATGACCGCGCGCCGTCCAACTGCACTTCCGCAACCACGGATCCCGCATGTGCACATGCGATCAAGACGAGGATCCGAACAATACTGGACATGTTCGTACTCCCTTTTCTGATCCTTCAATAACAGCGAGACGTTGCCGCCCGATTAGGGAAACTGGTTCCCGCGGCCTTTAAGGGAGTGGTAAACGCGAAGTTTCAGGACCGAACCGAAGCTGGGTCAGAGATTTGGCCGGGCGCCGTCGACCCAACCGATCGCGGACAATTTGAGGCCTCGGGCCGCAGAGCGCGCGAACCTTGCCCGAGCGCAGTCCGGTGTCCCCAATCAGGGGGACAGACGGATCGGGCGGAATCAATATGATGCGCGACCGGACGGCGGTCGGCTATCATCGGCCGCAGATAAAAAGAACCTGCTGGGAGGAGTTGCAATGAAGCTGGCCATGGCCGGACTGTTGACATTTGCGAGCGCGATCCTGATTGCGCCGGGCGAGCGTGCCGACATCAAGGTCGGCGTCGTGGTGTCCGGATCCGGACCGGGCTCGGCGCTCGGCCAGCCGCAGATGCGCACCATCGCCGCGCTGCCGAAGGAGATCGGCGGCGAGAAGGTCACCTATATCGCGCTCGACGACGAGTCCGATCCGACCAAGGGCACGCAGAATGCGCGGCGCCTCGTGATCCAGGACGGCGTCGATATCCTGATCGGCTCCTCGCTCACCCCGGTGACCATGCCGATGCTCGACGTCGCCGTGGAGAGCAAGACGCCGATCATCTCGCTCGCGGCGGCGACCGCGATCGTGCAGCCGATGGACGACCGCCGCCGCTGGGCGTTCAAGGTGGTGCCCAATGACGACCTGATGGCGGCGGCGATCCTGAAATACATCGCCAAGTCCGGCATCAAGACGCTCGGCTATATCGGCGTCTCCGACGGCTATGGCGAAGGCTACTACAAGGAGGTGTCGCGGCTCGCCCCGCAGCTCGGCCTCACCGTGACGACGCATGAGGTCTATGCGCGGGCCGACACCAGCGCGATGGGCCAGGCGCTCAAGGTGATCGCGACCAATCCGGAAGCGGTGTTCATCGCCTCCGCCGGCACGCCCGCCGTACTGCCGCAGGAGGCGCTGCGCAGCCGCGGCTATGCCGGCAAGATCTTCCAGACCCATGGCGTGGCCTCGGAGGAGTTCATCAAGCTCGGCGGCGCCAATGTCGAGGGCGCGATCTTCACCGGCGAAGCCTTCACCATCGCCGACGATCTGCCGGCGAACGATCCGTTCCGCCAGGTGCGTGACGAGTTCGTGTCGTCCTACGAGAAGGCCAACGGGCAGAAGCCGAACATCTTCGGCGCGCATCTGTGGGACGCCGTCACGCTGTTCAAGCGGGCGGCGGCGAATGCGCTGAAGACCGCGAAGCCCGGCACGGCGGAATTCCGCGCCGCGCTGCGCGACGAGCTCGAGCGCGGCAAGGACGTCTACCTGAACAACGGCCTCTCGACCATGAGCCCGACCGATCACAACGGCTATGACGAGCGTTCGGCGTTCCTGATCAAGGTCGAAGGCGGCAAGTTCAGGCTGGTGAAGTAGCGAGGGAGCGTCGGCGGCTGCGCCGTCACACCTTGCCGGCGCCGCTGCAGATGCCCTTCAGCGCCTGCCATTCGGCCGATGACAGCAGCGGCGGACCGTCGGGCCGGCTGGCGGCATCGGCCTTGTCCATGCGCGCGAGGCGGTCCTCGGTCAAGGGATGGCTGGAGACGAGCGAGAGCCCCTTGCCGCCCTCCTTGCCGGTGACGCGGAACATCAGTTCGCCCATCGGCTTGGCCGGACGGCCGAGCTTGTGCATGGTCTCGATCGCGAAGCTGTCGGCGTTGGTCTCGGCGTCGCGCGAATAGGACGACGTCACCAGCGAGCGCGAGGCGAAGATCAGCGCGCCGGAGCCGGTGACGTCACCGAACAACAGCCCGATCAGGAACGAGGTGCCGCCGTTGTGGATCAATTCGCGCATGCTGTCGCGGTGCCGGAGATGGCCGAGCTCATGCGCCAGCACGCCGGCGATCTCGTCGGGGTTCTCGGCTTTTTCCAAGAGTCCGTCGAACAGATAGACCTTGCCGCCGGGCAGCGCGAAGGCGTTCGGCACCGACGTCGCCAGCACGCCCGACTGCACCGACGTATCGAAGCCTGCGGACTGCCGCAACTTGCCGACCAGCTTCGCGAACGCCGCCTGGCCGGCCGGATTGCTGCACGGCTTGCCGTCGAACAGCACCTTGACCTGCGCCTCCGCGACATCGCCGATGCGACGCTCGAACGAGTCGGGCACCAGCGGCGTCAACCGCTCGGCGGCGAGCGGCACGCCGAACAGCACCACCAGCACGATCGACACCGCGGCCGCGAGCGACCAGCCGACGATCGCGGCGACGCCCCTGCGGTTCGGCAAATCCGCCTCGAGCGTGTCGCAGCGCGCGACCAGCGCGGCGATCAGCCCGGCGTCGCGGATGTCGAGCCGCGCCAGAGGCGGTGCGGTCAGGCAGCTCAGCCGCAACAGGCCGGACGGGCTGTCGGCGCGGCGGATGTCGTGAAACACCCAGCGCGCGAGCAGTGCGCCGTCTTCGCGGATCTCCAGTGCGTCGGACAGTCTGAGTGCGACGATGCGCCGCCGGTTCGACAGGCCGTCGAAGAAAACGCCGCCGGGAGCCGGCGCCGCGGAATTGGTCTGACCGGAATCGGATTCCATGGAGCTAGAAGCCCCCGACGTCGAGGCCATCGGCAAAGCCTTCGCCGAGCGCGTTGGCGAGCTCGCCGCGCGCGGTGACGTTGGCGGCCGCCTGGATGTTGTGCACGATGGTCGAGGACAGCACCCGAACCCAGAGATCGCGCATCAGATAGACGCGCAACACCACGTTCAGCGCCAGCGCAAAGGCGAGGTAGCCGATGCCGAGCAGCACGATCAGCGGAATGCTCTTGGCGAACGCCTCGGTCCTGAAGAAGTCCGAGATCGAGGAGCCGTCCATGCTGGCGACCAGCAAGGTGCAGAGCGCGAGATAGGCCGCGAACACCACGCCGAGCAGCACGACCCAGCCGATCACCTTCCAGTACAGGCCGATCAGCGCGCCGCGGCGGAGGGTGGATTCCAGCCTCACTTCGCCGAAGCGGATTCCCGACAGCCACCAGCGCCACTCGACCGCCTTGAACGCGGCATAGGCGAACGGGGCGAAGATCGTGCTGTAGAGCGCGAACGGCATCAGGACCCAGAGCCACCAGCCCCGCGCGAAGAACTCCCAGCCGCGGCCGTCGAACGAGCCTTGAAGGTCGCCGTAATAGGAGTGCCGCATCTTGTAGCGTTCGAGCGCGGCCTCGCGCCACGGCAGCGCGAGACCGAGCGTGATCACGACCAGCACGCCCCAGAGCGAGGCCTTGAGCGCATAGACCCAGCCCGAGCCGCTCATCCAGAAGCGGACGCCGCGCCACACCGTGCGGGTCAGGCGGTAACGCCGCGCGCGATAGATCGCGAACTGGCCGAACAAATAGAAGAAGGCGACCAGCGGCAGCGAGGCGAACGCCTTGAGATGCTCCGCCTCGATGCCGATCAGGAAATAGCCGAGATAGATCGGCACCAGGATCGCGAGCGCGACCAGGAAGCCGATCAGGAGCTCCTTGCCGCGGCCGGTATATTCCGGCGCGTCGCCATCGATCTGGCTGTTCGACCACAGATGACGGCGGATGTCGGTGGTGAGCCAGAACCGGTAGAAGCCGACCGTGACCAGTTCGAGCCCGGCGCCGCGCGCGACCAGGCGAAAGAACTCCTTCCGGTTCCCTGAAAACGCCACCGGCATCGGCGGCGGGGCCGGTTGCGGAGGCGGCTGCGGCGGCCCCAGCGGGGTCCAGCTCATGTCGTTCACGGGATGGCTCCTGGCGGGACAATCTCTGGGTATCAAAAGCACAGATTTGTCGTCGCGAGTGTGATCCAGGTTTCACACAAGGTCGAGATCGCCGGCCGATTTTTGGCGGGATGCGGTTGGCCATGCCTTAACGGCAATGCCGGAAAGCGCGCAGTCCTCGATCGACCGCCGGCGTCGAACCCCCGGGCGGCAATGACATACTTAACGATCAGGCGATGGAGGCGAAGCCGCCGCCGCAAAGCGAGGAAACCGCAGCGATGAACAGATGGATCCTGTCAGCATGCCTTCTGGCGCTCACGGCAGCTCCGGCCGCTGCCGTCGACGTGCGGCTCGATTCCTATCGCAATCCAAAGAGTGAGAATTTGCGCATCTTCAATCACATGTACCTCGACGGCGTCAGGGCGGCCTGATGGCGTCCAATGCCTGGCTGAAACGGCATGGCGGCCAATTGTTGTTCTGCATGCCCGACGACCTCGCACTGAGCAGCGAGCAGACCGAAGAGATCATGCTCAAGTCCGCCGACAAGCGGTCGGCGAAAGGTGAGATGGTGATCGCTCTCCTGCTGCTGTGGGGGATGCAGGACACCTACCCCTGCGAAAAGCCCGCCGGCGAGAAGACCGGCAGTCAATAAACGGCGCCCGCACCGTTCGCAGGCCGCCGCCCGACCAGATCAAACGCCGTTTCAAACGGGCGTGGTCGCGGCCGCGGCCCCTTCCCCACCGGAAAGGCCCGGATTCGGCCGCTTTGGCCTGACATCAATGCGGCCAAATGCGCGTCGAGAGCCCTTGCGCAAACCGTGGAATGAGAATGTAATTCGGTAAAACATGCCGCGCCGGCCATGCCCCGGCAGCTCAAACGGTTGAGGAGCCGCTCATGCACGGGACCATCGATCTCGTCGACAACACGAATCTGGACGCCGCACGCGAACGCGCCAATTCGCTTGCGCTTTCGGACTACGATCCCGGCAATCCCGAACTGTTCAAGACCGATACCTTCTGGCCGTATTTCGACCGGCTGCGCCGCGAGGATCCGGTGCATTACTGCAAGGACTCGATGTTCGGTCCGTACTGGTCGATCACCCGCTACAACGACATCATGGATATCGAGACCAACCACTCGGTGTTCTCCTCGGCCGCCTCGCTCGGCGGCATCACCATCCGCGACGTACCGCCGGATCTGCGCCGCGAAAGCTTCATCGCGATGGACCAGCCGCGCCATTCGGCGCAGCGCAAGACCGTGGCGCCGATGTTCACGCCGACGCACCTCGACGAGCTCGCCACCAACATCCGCAAGCGCTCGACCGAGTGCCTCGACAATCTGCCGCGCGGCGAGGTGTTCGACTGGGTCGACAAGGTCTCGATCGAGCTGACGACCCAGATGCTCGCGGTGCTGTTCGACTTCCCCTGGGAAGACCGCCGCAAGCTGACGCGCTGGTCCGACGTCGCGACCACCCTGCCCGGCGCCGGCGGCCTCGTCGCCACCGAAGACGAGCGGCAGGCCGAGCTGATGGAATGCGCGAGCTATTTCGCAAGGCTGTGGAAGGAGCGCTCGAACCAGCCGCCGAAGAGCGATCTGCTCTCGATGATGGCGCACAGCGATGCCACGCGGAACATGGACCCGAAGAACTTCCTCGGCAATCTGATCCTGCTGATCGTCGGCGGCAACGACACCACGCGCAACACGCTGTCCGGCAGCATCTATGCGCTGAGCAAGCATCCGGAGCAGTACCGCAAGCTGCGGGAGAACCCGGCGCTGATCGACAGCTTCGTGCCCGAGGTGATCCGCTGGCAGACGCCGCTCGCCCATATGCGGCGCACCGCGCTCGCCGACTACGAGTTCCGCGGACGCCAGATCAAGAAGGGCGACAAGGTGGTGATGTGGTACGTCTCGGGCAACCGCGACGAGGAAGCGATCGAGAAGCCCTACGAGTTCCTGATCGACCGCGCCCGGCCGCGCACCCATATCTCGTTCGGCTTCGGCATCCACCGCTGCGTCGGCCTGCGGCTCGCCGAGCTGCAGCTCAAGATCATCTGGGAGGAGATCCTCAAGCGCTTCGACACCATCGAGGTGGTGGAGGAGCCGCAGCGGGTGTATTCCAGCTTCATCAAGGGCTACGAGACGCTGCCAGTGCGCATCGCCGCCTGACGCGTCGCGAGCCAACCGGGATCAAGGAACATGAACGTCCAGACCGCCATCCGTGCCGACCGGGCCGAGTTGCTGCGCCAGGCCCGCGAGGAAGCGTATTCGACACCGCTCAGGGATTTTCATCCCGGCGCGCCAAAGCTGTTCCAGAACGACACGCTGTGGCCGTGGTTCGAGCGGCTGCGCAAGGAAGAGCCGGTGCACTACTGCACCAATGCGCCGATCGAACCGTATTGGTCGGTGGTGAAGTACAACGACATCATGCATGTCGACACCACCCACGGCATCTTCTCCTCGGACTCCACGCTCGGCGGCATCTCGATCCGCGATGTGCCGCCCGGCTACGACTATCCGAGCTTCATCGCGATGGACCAGCCGAGGCACGCCCATCAGCGCAAGACCGTGTCGCCGATGTTCACACCCACGCATCTCGACGAGCTGGCAAAGCTGATCCGGCAGCGCTCGGCCAGCGTGCTCGACAATCTGCCGCGCAACGAGACCTTCAACTTCGTCGAGCGCGTCTCGATCGAATTGACCACCCAGATGCTGGCGACGCTGTTCGACTCCCCCTGGGAGGAGCGGCGCAAGCTGACGCGCTGGTCCGACGTCTCCACCGCGCTGCCGAAGAGCGGCATCGTCAACTCGCCGGAGCAGCGGCGGCAGGAGATGGACGAGTGCTACGCCTATTTCTCGAAGCTCTGGAACGAGCGCGTCAATGCCCCGCCGCGCAACGACCTTTTGTCGATGATGGCGCATAGCGACGCCACGCGGCACATGGACCCCGACAATCTGATGGGCAACATCATCCTGCTGATCGTCGGCGGCAACGACACCACACGCAACACCATGAGCGGCTCGGTGCTGGCGCTGCACGAGCATCCCGACCAGTTCAGGAAGCTGAAGGAGAATCCCGCACTGATCGACACCATGGTGCCGGAGGTGATCCGCTGGCAGACGCCGCTGGCGCATATGCGGCGCACCGCGCTTGTCGACACCGAGATCGGCGGCAAGACGATCAGGAAGGGCAACCGCGTCGTGATGTGGTATGTCTCCGGCAACCGCGACGACGAGGTGATCGATCGTCCGAACGAGTTCATCATCGACCGCCCGCGGCCGCGCATCCACCTGTCGTTCGGCTTCGGCATCCACCGCTGCGTCGGCATGCGGCTCGCCGAGCTGCAGCTTCGGATCGTCTGGGAAGAGATGCTGAAGCGCTTCGACCGCATCGAGGTGGTCGGTGAGCCGAAGCGGGTCTATTCCAGCTTCGTCCGCGGCATCGAGAACCTGCCGGTGCGGATCCCGGGCTGAAGCCAGATTGTCCTTGGCCACAAAGACGATCGGCCCTATGTCTTCCCGGGCGTGGTAGTTGATGCACCGCGTCTTGCAGCTCGGGCCAGTTGACGGAACATGAACCGAAAAGAGCGGCGTGCGGCCGGGAAGCAACGGGACGCGTCCAGCAAAAACGCACCTGCCTTCGGTTCCACGGGTGTCAGCATTGGCGGCCTCGCCGCTGAGGCCAGCCGCTTCTACGGGATGCGACGCTTCAACGAAGCGCAGGAGATCTGCCGGCAGCTTCTCGCGCGCGATCCTGGCCATGTGCAGAGCCTGAATCTTCTCGGCCTGATGGCGCAGGCTGCCGGCGATCACCGGGCTGCAGCAAAGATGTTCACCAAGGCGATTGCCTCGGACGAGGTCAATGCCGCCTGCCATTACAACGCCGGCAATTCCTACCAGGCGCTGGGCAATCGCAGCAAGGCGGCCGCGCATTTCAGCAAGGCGCTGGCGCTCGGCATGGACGCGAAGGCGGTCGGCTTCATCCTGCAGAGCCCGACCGTCACCAGCTATGTCGGGCGGATTGCAAGCAAGTGGCCGCTACCGGTCACAAGCGTCGAATTGTTCGGCAGCGAGGGCGTCGCCCCGCTCGCGAACGACCTGTTCCTGCGCTGCGCGATGGAAACGACGACGCTGGCGAGCATGCAGCTTGAGGTGCTGTTCGGATATGCGCGGGCCGAGCTGTTGCGGCTCGCGAGCAAGCCGGATCAGGATGACGTCGACGACGATATCGTAGCCTTTGCCTGCGCGCTCGCGCGGCAGTGCTTCATCAACGAATATGTCTATGCGCAGACCGGGGCGGAAAGCGAAGGCGCGGGCGCGCTGCGCGACCGGTTGCTGCAGGACCTGGCATCAGGCGCTGCGATCATGCCGCTCACGCTGGCCGTTATCGCCGCCTATGTCCCGCTTCATGCCCTGCCTGATGCAGACGCGCTGCTGCGCCGGGATTGGCCCGCGACTGTCGCCGGCCTGTTGGGGTTGCAGCTTCGCGAACCCCGCGAGGAGATCGAAGAGCGCGGCGCCATTGCGACGCTGACCCCAATCAGGAACGACATATCCGTCGAGGTGATGCGCCAATACGAGGAAAATCCCTATCCGCGCTGGACCGTCAACCCGCTGACGGCCTTCGCAGCGGACCGGGCGCAGGGACGGACCGTCGCAACCGCGGACCAGCGAGCCGAACGGGATATCCTGATCGCCGGCTGCGGCACCGGCTCGCACGCGATCCAGATCGCGCAGGTCTATCCCAACGCCCGCCTGCTCGCGGTCGACATCAGCAGGACCAGCCTTGCCTATGCGCGCCGCAAGACGCGGGAGCTCGGCTTGCGCAACATCGAGTATGCGCAGGCGGACATCCTGGAGTTGGCCTCGATCGATCGCAGCTTCGACAGCATCGAGTCGGTCGGCGTGCTGCATCATCTTGCCGAGCCCTTGGCCGGCTGGCGCGTGCTGGTCTCGCTGCTGCGGCCGGGCGGCACGATGCGCATCGGGCTCTACAGCGATCTGGCGCGCCGCGTCATCGTCGAGGCCCGCGATCGCATCGCGGCGCGCAATTATCGCGCCACCGCCGGCGACATCAGACGTTGCCGGCAGGACATCTTCCGCGAAGCCGACAAATGGAAGCCGCTGATCGGCGCCAAGGATTTCTACAGCATGAGCGGCTGCCGCGATCTACTGTTCAACGTCATGGAACACCGCCTGACGATTCCGGCGATCGCGGCATTCCTGAACGAGCATGGCCTGTCGTTCGAGGGGTTCGAGCCGTTTGACGATCCGGCGGTCCTCGACCGATTCCGCAAGCAGTTTCAGGGCACGGCCGACGAGACCAATCTCGATCAGTGGCACCGCTTCGAGGTCGATCATCCCGAGACTTTCTGGGACATGTACGTGTTCATGGCGGGCAAGAACGCGCGCTGACGGCAAGCTGCTGGAGCGTGAGGAGATGAGATCGAATAGCGGCCGCGATGGCACCGCGCTCCCTCTCCCCGTTCTTACGGGGAGAGCGTTGGGGTGAGGGGCACCTCCGCATAAGCGGTGATAGCTGTGTTTGCGGAAACTCCCCCTCACCCGGAACGCATCTAGCGATGCGTTCCGACCTCTCCCCGCACGCGGGGCGAGGTGAGCGGAGTTGGCCGCTCGATTCAAAGTAACCTCTCTAGCGCGCGTGCTGACCCTTGCTGGTCGGCAACGGGCAATTGGTGCAGACCCGGTCGTCGCACATCCGGCAGATCGTGAAGCGATCCATCTCGGATGTGTCCTGCCTTGCCAGCAGCTCGCGGATCAGCGTTGCGAGCTGCTTCCGCTCAGCGACCGACAGCACGTCGAGCAGCGACGTCACGGCTGAAATCCGCGACGCCAGCAGTTCATTCCGGGACGCAGCGCCCGATGCCGTCAGGTGCAAGGCGACCTCGCGGCCGTCCTTGCCCGCCCGGCGTTCGACAAGCCGATCCGAAACCAGCCGATCGACCAGGCGGACCGTTCCGGAGTGCGACAGGCCAAGGATCCGCCTCAGCTTGTCGTTGGTCATGCCCTGACCATAGCCGATGACGATGAGCGCCGCGGGCGTTTCGCCGCCACGGCCGACGACCTCGCGCGCGCCTTGCTCGATCCGATCCATGACAGCGAGCGACAGCGCGCCCAGCAGATTAGCGATTCCGTTTTCCATGCCGGGAACAATATGTGCGCTGCGCACAAAAAACAACTTGACCAGATATGTGCGCTACGCACATATTTGCCCGGGAGCGCAACGACGACACAAATGGAGAGCAGGATGACGACCCGAAGCACCGCACTGGCAACGCGTGACGCTGCCGGCAGCGAACCCGCCCTGAAATACGTGCAGGCCAACGGCGTGCGATTTGCCTATCTCGAACAGGGCAGCGGACCGCTCGTCATGTTCATGCACGGCTTTCCCGACAATGCCTGGTCGTACCGAAAGCAGCTGCAGGTGTTCGCGGATTCCGGCTATCGTGCGGTCGCGCCGTTCCTGCGCGGCTATGCGCCGACGGAGATTCCGGCCGACGGCATTTTCGATCCGATCGCGCTGGGCCAGGATCTCGAAGCGTTGATCGCGGCGCTGAGCGAAGACGGACGGGCCTACGTCGTCGGCATGGATTGGGGCGGTACGTCAACCTTCCAGGCGCTGGCCACGGCGCCGTCGGCGATCAAGGCCGCGGTGGTCATGAACACCGCGCACCCGATCACAATCCCAAGCCTCCGGAGCGACCCCGATGCCGTTCGATCGGTTTTCCATGTCTATTTCTTCACGGTGCCTGGCGCTCACTCGGCGGTCAACATCGAGGGACTTCCCTTCGTCGACTACCTTTGGAAGCTGTGGTCGCCAACCCTGCAGAACGACGAGCATCTCCGCTCGGTCAAGGAGACGCTCAGCTCTCCCGGCACCATGAAGGCGGCGCTGAAATACTACAATGGCCTGGTCGATGCGGGAGTTGCGGGCCGGCTACCGATCAACGACATGCATACACCGACGCTGACAATCTATGGCGGCAACGATCCGACGGCGCGGTATTCGATCAAGGAAGAGCCGCTCTTCAAGGGACCACATCGGCGCATCGTCCTGCCCGACGTCGGCCACTTCCCGCACCTCGAGCGTGAGGCCGAGGTCACAGGTCTGATCATGGACTGGTTCACAACGCACGCCGCCGACTGAACGGACGCCACCACCTGCAGCCGCGTCAGCCACACCATCCTTCGAATTCTCTGACCAGGAGTGCGCGCAATGGACGCCACGACACAGCAGCACTACGCCGAAGCGTTTCACCGACTTCACAAGCAGGGCGATCCGCTCGTCCTGTTCAACGCCTGGGACGTCGCCACCGCCAAGGCGATCGCGAAGGCCTCGCCGGCGGTGGCGACCAGCAGCGGCGCGGTCGCATCCGCACTCGGCTACGCCGACGGCGAAAATGCCCCGCTCGACATCGTGGAAGGCCTGGTCTCGCGGATGACCGCGTCGGTGCCGGTTCCGGTGTCGATCGATCTGGAGGCGGGTTATGGCGACACGCCGGATGCCGCCGCGCATTCGGCGGCAAGCATCCTGAAGGCCGGCGCGATCGGCATCAATATCGAGGACGGGCTTGTTGGCGGAAAGCGGCAGCTCGCCACTCCGGAGCAGCATGCCGCGAAGATCAGGGCGGTGCGGGACGCCGCGCAGAGACTCGGCGTTCACCTCTTCATCAATGCGCGAACCGATCCGTTTCTGCTGAAGTTCGGCTCGCCCGAGCAATGTCTGGATGAGGCGGCGCGACGTGCGAAGGTCTATGCCGATGCCGGCGCTGATGGAATTTTTGTACCGGGGCTCACCGACCTCATACTGATCGAGAGGTTCGTTCAACTGACGCCGCTGCCCGTCAACATCATGGTGACGCAAGGCGTGCCCGAAATCGGCGAACTCGCCCGCGCCGGTGTTCGCAGGGTGAGCCTTGGGCCGTGGCCGATGATGGCGGCAATGCGTGTCATCGGACAGGCGGCCGCCGCGGTCGCCACGAGCAAGCAATACGGCGCGTTTCTACAGCCCGGCAGTTGAGCACGTGAGCGCACGCGATGTCACGGTCCGGCCGGACCGTTCAGCCCGTGCCGGCCGGACTACCAGGTTCATGAACGAGTCACTCGATCACTTCGTCTGCGCCGCTGACGACTGAAGCAGAGAACTCGTGGCCAAGCAGTTTGGCGGTCTTCAGGTTGATGACGAACTCGACCTTGGTGACCAGCTGAACCGGAAGATCGGCAGGCTTCTCACCCTTCAGAACCCGGCCGGCATAGACGCCCGCGCGTCGATGCGACTGCACGAAATCTCCGCCATAGCTCATCAAGCCTCCGGCTGTCGGGAAATCCCGGGTCTGCGTGATTGCGGGAACGCGATACTTCAGTGCGAGATCGGCCAATCGCCGGCTGCGAAATGCAAAATAGGGATCGGAGGTGAAAACAAGCGCGTTTGTCGAATCTCTCTCTACGGAAGCAAATACGGCTTCGAACTCCTCTTCCTTGCTTGCCCTCGATATCTGCAGATGGACCCCCAAAGTTTCGGCAGCGGCCTGAAGCTTCTGCAGTTGCGAGCTGGCCGTTGGACTTGTCGGGTTGGTCACGACCCCCAACGTTTTCGCCGCCGGCAGAAGTTCGTGCATCAACTCGAGCCGCTTCGGCGACACGTCGACGCTCAGGCTCGAGATTCCCGTGATGTTGCCTCCCGGCCGCGACAGGCTGTCCACCACACCCAGCTGAACGGGGTCGCCGCCCATCTCGAAAACGATCGTCTTGGTGACGCCGGCAGCTTTGGCGGCAAGCGCGACGGGGGCGCCGCCGGGCGCAACCACCACATCGACGTCGCGCGCGATCAATTCGCCGGCCAGTGCAGGTAACCGGGCATATTGCCCATTGGCCCATCGATATTCGATCGCAACGTCGCGGCCCTCGACAAAGCCGGCTTCACGAAGTCCCTGGTGGAAAGCCTTCAGCCGGCTGCCAAACAACTCCGGCGATTCCGGACAAAGATAGCCGATCACAGGCATCGACGGCTTCTGCGCCCGCGAGGATGTGGTCCAGGCCGCGGCGGCAGCCATCAACAACAGGACCTCGCGCCGGCTGCCGCGTCCGTGGGATGTTGCTGCACGAGAATGAGCGCAACTCATGCTCTATCGACCCGCTGGCGTTCGCCGTCGGCGGAAGTATATCCCACGATCCGAAACCAGTCGCCAATGGACTGCACCGAACCGCTCCGGCCGGCATCGGCCAACACACATCAAAAAGATATTCCGAACACCGGAATGGCGTCATCGAAGCCCTTGATTTGGCGACTCCCGATATCCTCCAGGGAGCGCTTGCCTCTGACGCTTGCGGCGGTCCCTGCGTCCATCAGGATTTCCCGATCTGCGGCAGATGCGCACAGGCGGGCGGCGAGATTCACGACACTGCCGATCGCCGTGTAATCGAGCCGGTCTTCGTAGCCGATCCGCCCAACCGTCGCCGATCCACTTGCAAGCCCTATTCCAAAGCCAACCTGGTAGCCCCGCGACCGCCAGCCGCCGATCAAGCCCTGCACGCGCTTCTGCATTTCGGTCGCGAGGTCGACGGCTCTCAGCGCCGGCTCCTCGACCGGCACGGGTGCGTTCACCAGCACCATCAGCCCGTCTCCCGAGAAGCTGATGAGCGTTGCTTCGAACCGCGCAATGACCCTGCCCAGAACCTCATAATATTCGGACAGCACGCTCATGACCTCCTCGGGAGCGACGCCTGCGGAAAACGCGGTGAATCCGCGCAAGTCACAGAACACAACGACGACATCGGTGCGGCGGCCATCAAGCACGCTGTCATCGCCGGCACGATCGACGAGATCGGCGACTTGAGGCGCGAGAAACCGCTTGAGCTTCGCGATCCGCTCCTGGTGCTGCTGCGCCAGCGCGAGCTCGCCCGCCATCCTGTTGAAGCTGCTTGCCAGACGCTGAAATTCGTCCCCGGTCTGGATCGAAATGCGGTGCTCGAACGATCCGGCGCCGATCCGCTCCGTCCCCTCCTCGAGCAGCCTGATCGGCTCGGTCATCCGGTGCGCGAATGCATAAGCGAGCAGCCCTGCAAATACGGTGCTGCCTGCGAGAAGCACTGTGGTCCGTCGCAACGCGGCATAGATCGGGGCGTAAGCCTCGGAGAGCGGCTGCGCCACCACGACGGTCCAATCGGGACCCGCCACCGGAGCCGCGCGGGCGGCAACCGGACGTCCCTGTCCGTCGCGGCCCGTTGCAAAGCCCGCTCCCGGGCCGATCGCGTCGCGTATGGTGCGAAACGGCTGAGAGGTTGTTTCTTCCAGCCCGCGGAGGACGAGGCTGATGTCGGGGTGGGCAATGAGACGGCCCGGCCGGTCCAGCACGAAGGCGAGGCCCGTCTCTCCCACCTTGATCGCCGATACGACATCCCAGATCAGCTTGAGATTGACTTCGGCGATGACAGCGCCGACCGCGGATCGGTTACCCACGAGCGCAATGGTCAAATACGGCTCTGAGCCTCTGTTGTAGCTGACATCGCTGAACCAAACCTGGCGTGCGTGGGCGCCGACCAGCGCAGGTTCAGCCGATCGGTCGATACGACTTTCAATTCGATTGAGGCCGACCCGTGAGACGTAGAGACGCTCCAACCCATTGTTGTCGATGAGTGTCAGGCTGACGACGGCCGGCGCTTGACGAAACAGACGCAACGCATCGGTTCGGCGTCCCTCATCGACCTCGTCGGTCCAGGGAAGCTGGACCAGCCAGCCGAGCTGGCTTGCAATGTCGGAGATGAAGTTATGAATTTCAGCGGCCGCGGAAGCCGCCTGAACACCGAGCAACTGGTCCAGCCTTGCGCGCTGATCGCGGTAACCGAACCAGGCTTCGATCGACCCGTTGATCACGAGCGGAAGCGCGACGGCCAGGAACAGCGCGAGAAAATACTTTGGGAAGAGGCCGCGAAACCGATCTCGGACAATCATGCCCTGATCCCTGAAAATGCGACGGATATATCGATATGCGAAATAAAGCCTTGAAAATGAAGCCCGGCGCTGCCGCCAACCGGCATCTTCTAGCATAGAGCATCGTCTTAGGCCGTAATGGGGCTGTTGCTCGACCCGACCAAAAGACGCAGCCGGCTCCGGCCGCCATTTCGCTTGCGTCGGCCCTGCAAAACCTTGGGCCCTATAAAATTCCGGCATAGCTGGGCGAGCCAGATGCGAAGAGAATAAACCCCTGACCTGGCTTAGAGCCAGCGGTGTGAGGACGCGCCCATGCGCGTCCCTTGTATTGACGCGTTTTTCTTCGCGAACCGGTACCCGGTTCGTTCGAAAACGCCACCGCCGAGGCCATGATGGACCAGATTGCCGTTCACCAGGACAGAGCGACCAGCCGGGACTGGCCGGTTGCGATCTACCGCACGCTGAAGAGCTTTGGCGTGGCACAGGTGTCCTACGTTCCCGATGCGGGACATTCCAAGCTGATCAAGCTGTCGCACGCCGATGCCGACATCAAGACCACGGTGCTGACGACAGAGGAAGAGGGCGTGGCGCTTTCGGCCGGCGCCTGGCTCGGCGGCGATCGCGCGGTGCTGTTGATGCAATCGAGCGGCGTCGGCAATTGCGTCAACATGCTGTCGCTGATGGCGAGCTGCCGTTTCCCGCTGCTCACCTTGGTGACGATGCGCGGCGAATGGGCCGAATTCAATCCCTGGCAGATCCCGATGGGCCGGGCGACGCCGCAGGCGTTCGAGATCATGGGCACCACCGTGCTGCGGCTGGAGAACCCCGATGATGCCGAGGAGGTGATCTCGGCCGCCGCCTCGCTCGCCTATGACGGCGACCAGCAGGTCGCGGTGCTGATCTCGCAGCGGATGATCGGCCGGAAGAAGTGGACCAGGGAGACGCACTGATGTCGGCATCAACAGGCACTCTCGATCGCCGCGCCGCCGTGAAGGCGCTGCTTGCCGACCGCAGCGAGCTGCTCGTGATCTCCGGGCTCGGCTCCTCCTCCTACGACGTGTTCGACGCCGGCGAGCATCCCGGCAATTTCTATCTGTGGGGCGCGATGGGCGGCGCGGCGATGGTCGGGCTCGGCCTCGCGCTGGCGCAGCCAAAGCGCCCGGTGCTCGTGATCACCGGCGACGGCGAGCAGCTGATGGGGATCGGCAGCCTGCTGACGATCGCGACCAAGCAGCCCGGCAATCTCTCGATCGCGGTGCTCGACAACGGCCATTTCGGCGAGACCGGCATGCAGCCGAGTCACTCGGGCCTCGGCGCCAGGCTCGAGGTGATCGCTGATGGCGCGGGCATCGGCAATGTCTGTGAGATCGCCGAAATGGCCGGCATCGAGAAATTCCGCACCAGCCTGCGCGATCTCGGCGGCGGCCCGCGGCTGGCGCGCATCCGCATCGCCGCCGGCGAGGTCGAGCGCGCGCTGCCGCCGCGCGACGGCACCTACCTGAAGAACCGCTTCCGCGGCCATCTCGGCTTCAAGGTGAGCTGATGCGAAGCCGCGCTCAGGCGAGCTGGATATCCCAGAGCCCCTCGGCGCGCAGCGCGGCGACCTCGTCGCGCAACAGCTTCGCGATCAGCGTCATCGCGTTGGAGCCGGGATGCTCGACCGGCGAGGCCAGGGTCAGCTCGCGCCGCGGCGCCGGCCGCGCGATGGCGGCGGTCTCGAGCCGGCCCTCCGCCACCTCGGCGCGGACCGAGGACGGCGGCAGCAAGGTATATCCGAGCCCCTCCTCGACCAGGCTGGTCAGCACGCGAAACGAATCCGCCTCGAGCTTGACGTCGAGATCGATCTTCTTCTTGGCCGCGGCATGTTCGAGCAGCGCACGGAGGCCGTGCGAATGACTTGGCAGCACCAGGCGCTGGCGCATCAGCCAGCCGAAGTCGACTTGCTTCTTCGGCTTCAGCCCGCTGCCGCGCGGGCCGACCGCGACGATGCTGTCGCGGCCGAGGCTCTGCACCGCCAGATGCAGATCGACCGACGGGCCATAGATCACGGCAAGGTCCATCTCGCCGCGATGCAGCCACTCGATCAGATGGCCGCTGTAGCTCTCGACGATGCAGAGCGAGATGCCGGGATAGCGCTCCACCGTGCGCCGCGCCAGCCGCGCCGACAGCACGCAACTCACCGTCGGCACCAGCCCGAGCACGACGCGCCCGGACGGTGCACCGCCGGCGGACTGGATGTCGTCGCGGATCTGGTCGATCTGCCGCACGATACCGCTGGTGCGCGCCAGCAGCAGCCGGCCGGCATCGGTCAGCACCATGCCGCGACCGTTGCGCGTGAACAATTCGGTGCGCAGCTCGTGTTCCAGCAGCTTGATCTGCCGGCTCAGCGCCGGCTGCGCGACCCGCAAGGTATCGGATGCCTTGCTCAGGCTCCCGAGTTCCGCGACGCACGCAAAGGTCCTAAGCTGGCGGAAATCCATACTTGCCAATCCTGGAAGGCAGGTTCATACGCTATAACAAAACAGCATAGGGAGTTTACCGGGCCCCCACAACAGCGGGCGTTTTCTTCACGCGAACCGATTTCCACCTCGCTCGAAAACGCTCTGGCGCAACCTCTCGGCAAGACGAAACAATGACCGCACACGATCAACACATCGACGACCATTCCGACATCCGCGACGCGGTGGCAAAACTCTGCGCGCAGTTTCCAGGCGAATACTGGCGCAAGCTCGATCGCCAGATGGCCTATCCGAAGGAATTCGTCGATGCGCTGACGGAGGCCGGCTATCTCTCGGTGCTGATCCCCGAGGAATATGGCGGCGCCGGCCTGAAGCTGTCGGCGGCGGCGGCGATCCTGGAAGAGATCCAGCGCGCCGGCTGCAATGGTGGCGGCTGCCACGCTCAGATGTACACGATGGGCACCGTGCTGCGGCACGGCAATGACGCGCAAAAGGCCAAGTATCTGCCGAAGGTCGCGACCGGCGAGTTGCGGCTGCAGGCGTTCGGCGTCACCGAGCCGACCAGCGGCACCGATACCTCGTCGCTGAAAACCTTCGCGCGCCGCGAGGGCGACCATTACGTCGTCAACGGCCAGAAGATCTGGACCAGCCGCGCCGAATATTCCGACCTGATGGTCCTGCTGGCGCGCACCACGCCGAAGGAGCAGTCGAAGAAGCGCACCGACGGTCTCTCGGTGTTCATCGTCGATATGCGCGAGGTGAAGGGCAAGGGGCTGGAGATCCGCCCGATCCGCACCATGATGAACCACGCCACGACCGAAGTGTTCTTCACTGACATGAAGGTGCCGGCGGAGAATCTGATCGGCGAGGAAGGCAAGGGTTTTCGCTACATCCTGTCCGGCATGAATGCCGAGCGCATCCTGATCGCCGCCGAATGCGTCGGTGACGCCAAGTGGTTCATCGCCAAGGCCACCAACTACGCCAAGGAGCGCAGCGTGTTCGGGCGGCCGATCGGCCAGAACCAGGGAATCCAGTTCCCGGTCGCCAAGGCCTATGCCTCGATGCGCGCCGCCGAATTGATGGTGAAGGAAGCCACCCGCAAATATGAAGCCGGCCTCGACTGCGGCGCCGAGGCCAACATGGCCAAGATGCTGGCGGCCGATGCCTCCTGGGAAGCGGCCAATGCCTGCGTGCAGACCCATGGCGGCTTCGGCTTTGCCGAGGAATACGACGTCGAGCGCAAGTTCCGCGAGACCCGGCTCTACCAGGTGGCGCCGATCTCGACCAACCTGATCCTGTCCTACGTCGCCGAGCACGTGCTCGGCATGCCCCGCTCCTACTGAGTTGCTTGATCATGCTGCCGCTTGAGGGATTGACCGTCATCGCCGTCGAACAGGCGGTTGCCGCGCCGTTCTGCTCGTCACGCCTCGCCGACGCCGGCGCCCATGTCATCAAGATCGAGCGGCCCGAGGGCGATTTCGCCCGCGGCTACGACGCCGCGGCGAAGGGCCAGAGCAGCTATTTCGTCTGGCTCAACCGCGGCAAGGATTCCGCCGTGGTCGACCTCGCCACCAAGGAAGGCCGCGCGCAGCTGGAAGAGCTGATCGCCGGTGCCGACGTGCTGCTGCAGAACCTCAAACCGGGCTCGATGGACAAGCTCGGCTTCTCGCGCGAGCGGCTGCGCAAGGATTACCCGAAGCTGATCATGTGCACGATCACCGGCTATGGCGACACCGGTCCCTATGCCGACCGCAAGGCCTATGACCTGTTGATCCAGGCCGAGAGCGGCCTTGCCTCGATCACCGGCGGCCCGGAAGGCGCCTCGCGCGTCGGCATGTCGATCGTCGACGTCGCAACCGGCGCCACCGCGCATGCCGCGATCCTCGAAGCGCTGATCGGTCGCAGTCGCACCGGAGACGGCGCCGACATCCGGATCTCGATGTTCGACGTGATGGCCGACTGGCTCACCGTGCCGCTGCTCAATGCCGAGGACGGCAAGTCGCCGAAGCGGATCGGCCTCGCCCATCCCTCGATCGCGCCCTACGGCGTGTTCCGCTCGAAGGACGGCAAGGAGATCCTGATCTCGATCCAGAGCGAGCGCGAGTGGAAGACGCTGTGCGCCAAGGTGCTGGACCAGCCCGGCCTGCCCGACGATCCGCGCTTTGCCAACATGGTCGAGCGCGTGCGCAACCGGGTGCTGACCGACGGAATCGTCAGCGACAGCTTCGGCAAATTGACGCGCGAGGAATTGCTGGCGAAGCTCGCCGAGGCCGACATTGCCTTTGCCGAGGTCAACAGCATGGACGACCTCGCGAAACATCCGCATCTGCGCCGCATCGAGGTCGACACGCCGAACGGCAAGGTCAGCTATCCGGCGCCGGCCGCGATCGTGGTCGGCGAGGACAGGCACTACGGCAAGGTGCCCGCGATCGGCGAGCGCACCAGACGTTCCTGAAATCCCTCCTGCCCGGGCAACACAATCATGAGCGACAAACTCGACCTCGATCATCTCCGCCAATGGATTGGCAAGACCACGGAGGCCTCTGACGTCGTCACCAAATATCTCGTGATGGGGCTGCGCGCGACGCTGTTCCAGGAGATCGGCGAGCCGAAGGCCGGTGATGCCGCGCCGTGGACCACGCACTGGTGCCTGGCGCAGCCGGTGTTTCCGATGTCGCAGCTTGGCCCCGACGGCCACCCGACCCGCGGCAGCTTCCTGCCGCCGGTGCCGCTGCCGCGCCGGATGTGGGCCGGCGGCGAGCTCGAATTCTTCGACAGCTTGCGCATCGGCGATGAGGCCAAACGCACCTCGAAGATCGTCGACGTCACGGTCAAATCGGGCTCGACCGGCACGCTGTGCTTCGTCTCGGTCAATCACGAGGTGACGACCTCGCGCGGGCTTGCGGTGCGCGAGCGGCAGGACATCGTCTATCGCGAGATGACGAGCACGCAGGGCGCTGCGCCCGCCAAGGAGCCGCCGCCTCCACCGGTCGCGCAGCATCGCGAGAGCCACGTCTCCGACCCGGTGCTCTTGTTCCGCTATTCGGCGCTGACTTTCAACGGCCATCGCATTCATTACGACCGCGACTACGTCACCAAGGTCGAGGGCTATCCTGGCCTGATCTTCCACGGCCCGCTGCAGGCTTCCTTCATCGTCGAGTTCGCCGCCAAGCTGCGCGGCGGCAAGCCGCCGAAGAAGCTCACCTATCGCGGCGTGCAGCCGCTGTTCGAGGGCAGCGAGTTCTCGATCAATGCCAGCGACAAGGACGGCGGCTTGGAGCTGTGGACCGCGAATGCCGAGGGCCAGCCGACCATGAAGGGCACGGCGACCTGGTAACGCGCGAGCACGACGCGCGTCATGATGCGAGGGAATAAAGAGGCGCTTTCATCAGCGCCTCGTATTCCTTATTGTGATCGCGTTCAATCCTGGGTCGCAGATCATGAGTCGCTTCTGGAGTTCGGTCGTCCACAATCTGTCGCCATACGTGCCCGGCGAGCAGCCGAAGATCGACGGCCTCATCAAGCTCAATACCAACGAAAATCCCTACCCGCCGTCGCCACGCGCGGTGGCGGCGATCACAGCGACCACGGATCGCCTGCGGCTCTACCCTGATCCGCGCGCAACCGCGCTGCGCGAGGCGATCGCGAAGCGTTACGGCGTCACGGCGGACGAGGTGTTCGTCGGCAATGGCTCGGACGAGGTGCTGGCCCACGCTTTCCCGGCGCTGCTGAAGCACGACGCGCCGCTGCTGTTTCCCGACATCACCTACAGCTTCTACCCGGTCTATTGCCGCCTCTATGGCGTCAGCTGCGAGCAAGTGCCGCTCGACGCCGCGATGCGCGTGCAGCTTGCCGACTACCGGCGGCCCGGCAGCGCAATCCTGCTGTGCAACCCCAACGCACCGACCGGCACCGCGCTGCCGCGCGCCGCGATCGAGGCGCTGCTCGCCGAGCATCCCGACCGGCTCGTGGTGGTCGACGAGGCCTATGTCGACTTCGGCGCCGAGAGCGCCGTGCCGCTGGTCGCGCGCCGCGACAATCTGCTCGTCATCCAGACGCTCTCCAAATCGCGCGCGCTGGCCGGCTTGCGCGTCGGCTTCGCCATCGGCCAACGCCCGCTGATCGAGGCGCTGGAGCGCGTCAAGGACAGCTTCAACTCCTATCCGCTGGACTGCTTCGCGATCGCCGGCGCGGTCGCCGCCATCGAGGACGAGGCGTGGTTCGAGGAGACGCGGCAACGCATCATCAGGAGCAGAGAGGCGCTGGTCCGCAGCCTCATTGAGCTGGGGTTCGAGGTGCTGCCGTCGCAGGCGAATTTCGTGTTCGCCCGCCATCCCAGCCATCGCGGCGCCGATCTCGCCGCGAGGTTGCGCGAGCGCGGCGTGCTGGTGCGGCATTTCCACAAGCCGCGGATCGAGGACTTTTTGCGCATCACGGTCGGCACCGACGATGAGTGCGGCCGCCTGATCGGCCTGCTGCGCGGCATGGTCTGATAGCCGTTCACAAGCGACGCAACTTGCGATCGACGGCGCCACCCTGCATAGTGACCGCGCGTTTGGATGCACGGTTCTCCGGGAAGGAGCGGTCATGCGATTTACGATCGGCGACGCGACCGTCGATGTCATCGTCGACGACGACGATTTCGGCCTTCCGCTCGCCGAATTCCTGCCCGGATACGATCGCGGCTTGATCGAGGCGCATCGTGCTACGCTGGAGCCGGTGTTCATCGACCTCGCCCGGGGCGTCACGAAACACGCGATCCAGAGTTTTGTGGTGCGAACCGGCGGCCGAACGCTGCTGATCGACGCTTGCATCGGCGAGCGGAAGGACATCCCCGAGATTCCGGCCTGGCATCGGCGGCGCGGCAGCGGCTTCCTTGATCGGCTGCGCGCGAGCGGCATCGACCCGGCCGGCATCGACGTCGTATTCTGCACCCATCTGCATGTCGATCACGTCGGCTGGAATACGCGCCAGGACAACGGCCGCTGGCAGCCGACCTTTCCTAACGCGCGGTATCTGTTCGGCCGCCGCGAGCTTGCCGACTGGATGACACAGCATGATGCCGGGCGTGCCCCGCCGATCCACGCCCGCGCCCTGGAGCAGAGCGTCATCCCGATCGTCGAGGCAGGCCGTGTCGATCTGGTCGACGATGGCCATCAGTTGGGACCGGGCCTGCGGCTGGTCCCGCTGCCGGGCCACACCAGCGGCCAGATGGGGCTGATGGTAGACTACGCACAACATCGCGCGATCTTTTGCGGCGATGCCGTGCACAATCCGGTGCAGATCTTCCAGCCCGATCTGTCGACATCATCCTGTGCCGACCCGCAGCTCGCGCGCGAGACGAGGACGAAGATCCTGGAAGAGGCTGCGGACAGCGGCCGCCTCGTCATACCCGCCCACTTCCGCGGCCCGCGCTGTGCTCATGTTCGTCGGGACGGCGGTGGCTACGCGCCGGTACTCGATGCGCGGCATGGGTAAGATGCAACACCCGGAGCCACAGCTCACCGGGTGAAAGCCGGGTGTATCATCCGGCCCCTTGGAACCGAAACCCGGCTTGCGCGTTCCCCGCCCTGACGGAGGACGCCATGCTTAGAGATGAACAGGTCGCGGTTCTCTGCGACATCGCCCAATCCATCGCCTTCGCCGACGACGTGCAAGGCGAAGTCGACCGGCTCATCAGGGAGGGATACGTCGCCAAGGACGGCGACCTCTACGAGCTGACGCCGAAGGCCGAGAAGGTTTTGTCCGAGCGCGGCGCCTGCCTCAAGGCGTAACGCCGCTCGCGGCAGCTCCCTAGGCGGCAGGCGTGCACCGCATCGCTGATATCTTGATGCCGAGCCCTGCGCTCTCCTCGCGGAACTGCGCGATCGACCGCGCATTGCGGTGCGCCTCGAACGCGGCGTCATCCTGATAGACCTCGTAGATCAAGAGCTTGGCGGCATCCTCGCGCGGCACCAGGATCTCAAAATTCAGTGTGCCCGGTTCATCCCTGAGCAACCGGGCGCCATGCGCTGACAGCAGCGACAGCGCGTGATCGCGCTTCTCCGGCGCCACCTCGACGGTGGCGATCGGTGCAAGTTTCGACATGACGAATCCGCCTTCGGTTCTTTTGCACGTTCAGATCAGCTGCGGAGCGGCCGAAACGCGTCGCGAATTTCCCTGCTGAAGATGTCGGGCTGCTCCCATGCGGCGAAGTGGCCGCCGGCTTCAGCCTGATGGAAGTAGATCAGCTTGTGATAGGCCTTCTCCGCCCAGCTCCGCGGCGCCACGAAGCTCTCGCCGGGAAATGCGGTCACCGCGGCGGGGATCGCGACATTGGCAGGCAGATAAAGGTTGGTCTTGTTTTCCCAGTATAGGCGGCCCGAAGAGATCGCCGTGTTGGTCAGCCAGTAGAGCGTGATGTTGTCGAGCACGTCGTCGCGGGTCAGTGCGCCGGCGGAATGCCCGTTGACCTCGCGCCCGAGCACAGCTGATTGCATCGCGGAGGCCGGCTGGGCATAGCCGTCGCCGTGATCGAGCAGCCAGGCGGCGAGGCCGGCCGGCGAATCCGCAAAGGCCGCAAGCGTCTGCGGGCGCGTGCCCATGATCTGCGCGTAGGCCCGCCGTTTCGCGAATTGAAGCTTGATCTGGTCGAAGGCGTGCTGCTCCTCCGCCGACATATTGTCCGGCGCAGGGCCGCCGGTGATGACCGCCTTGAAGACCTCGGGCGGAACGACACCGGGCAGATTGACGTGGATGCCGAGCAGCTCCGGCGCACCAAGCTTGGCCATCTCATTGGAGACCGGCGAACCCCAGTCACCGCCCTGCGCCACGAACTTGCTGTAACCGAGCCGTTTCATCAATTGCACCCAGGCCCGTGCGATGCGCTGGGGATCCCAGCCGACCGTGGTCGGCTTGCCGGAGAAGCCGTAGCCCGGCATCGACGGGATCACGAGATGGAACGCGTCCGACGCACTGCCGCCATGCGCGGTGGGATTGGTCAGCGGGTCGATGATCTTCATCTGCTCGATGACCGAACCCGGCCAGCCATGCGTGACGATCAGCGGCAGCGCATTGTCATGTTTCGAGCGGACGTGAATGAAGTGAATGTTCACCCCGTCGATTTCGGTGATGAACTGCGGCAGGGCGTTGAGCCGCGCCTCCACCTTCCGCCAGTCGTAGTCGGTCTGCCAGTAGCGGACGAGATCGCGCAGCATCGCCTGCGGGACGCCCTGGGAGTCGTCATTGACGGTTTCCTTGTCGGACCATCGGGTTGCGGCCAAACGGCGGCGAAGATCGACAAGGTCTTCCTCGGGAATGTCGACGCGGAACGGGCGGATCGCATCGCTGGTGGCCGCTGCGGCGGGATGCGCGGGGAACAGGCTGGCAGCACCGGCAGCAGCCAGGCCCAACGCCGCGCCCGTCAGCAGCCTGCGCCGGTCCTGGTCGATCGCTTCCTGGGTCGATTGGCTTATCGCAATTGCAACGGGCGTCTTCGATGGCGCGCTCATTTGACAGTCTCCTTGGAATGAGAGGCCGCCGGCAACGCCGCGATCACCTCCTTGGTTGTCAGGATGGAATGGGCGTAGGTCGGGCCATTCAGCTCGTGAGCGGCGTGCATCATGTCGTGCGAGAAGGCGGCGGTGGCATCGCGCACCAGCGTCACGTGGTAGCCGAGCTCCATTGCGAAGCGGGCGGTCGATTCGATGCAGGTGTTGGCCAGCAGCCCGACCACGATCACATGCGTGACGCCCTTCTGCTCCAGCAGGAAATCGAGATTGGTGTTGGCGAACCCGCTCTGCCCCCAATGCTCTTGGGCGATCAGGTCGCCAGGCTTGGGCGCAAGGTCCGGATGCCATTCCCCGCCCCATTCGCCGCGCGCAAAGCTATGGCGCTGCATGATCAAGCGTTGAGTCGGATTGGGATGATCCCAATCCTCATAATCGCCCGGCTCCCAGCGACGGTGCGGGACGATCACCACCTGGATGCCGGCGGCCCGGACCGCGCCGTCGAGCTGGCGCAGATTGTCGAGCAGCCCGACCTCGTCGGCGATAGGCTTGATGCGCGGAAAGACCATGCCGCCCTCGGAGAGGAAATCATTGTAAGGATCGACGAGGAGCAGCGCGGTCCGCTCGCGTGGATAGGTGATCTGGGACATCGATCGCTCCTTGGCTATCAGGCGGCCGGTTGGATTTGCTTCGATGACGAGCTCCGTTCACTCGGGCAGCGGCTTGCCGGCCTGTTCGCGGACCATGTACTCGGCGTACCAATCGGGCCAGTTCGCATCGTGGCCGCCGGTTCGCTTCTCGTGCTCGCCATGGGCCATAGCCGCGCGGCGCAGCGCGGCAGCAAGATCAGCCGATGAGGAGAAATTCGTACTGTTGCCGTCGAATCGCCCGGGCAGGCGTTGCGTCACCTGCTGCAGCAGCCAGACGTTTCCGTCGGGATCGTTGAACGTGGCGAGCGACCCGTAACTCGGCCGCTCCGGGTCCGGCCCCTTGATGCGCCCTTCCGCGCCGCGGTGAAACACCTCGCTGACATCGACGCCACGCGCGATCAGCTCGGCGCGCGCCGCTTCGATATCATTGACGATCAAGAAGCGCGGCAGCGCGGGTCCCGAGCCGAGATGGATCGACGTCGGCGAACCCGGCGGCGTTAGCTGCACGGCGCGCGAGCCGTCGGGCCTGACGAAGTCGGCATCAAGCCGCCAGCCCAGGTCCTGATAGAAGCGCTTGGCGCGATCGACATCCGAGACGGGGATGACGACGACCTCGAGCTTCAAATCGACTTTGGCCGCTGTCGGCCCCGGTTCGGTGGTCATGGCTCACTCCTTGGCGATGACAGATCGGGCCATCGACGGCCCATTGCATTTGCGATGATGTCGGGTCATATTACTATGAAAATCATAGTCTCAAGCCTGATGAAGAAAACGTGATGACGAAAATGAAGGACAACACGGCTGACCAAACGCTCTGTCCTGTCGCTCGCGCCGAAACCGTCGTGGGCGACCGCTGGACAGTACTGGTTCTGCGCGAACTGTTCGCGCGCAATCATCGCTTCGAGGAGATTCAGGCGCAGTCCGGCGGCACGCCGCAGATGATCACGGCACGGCTGAAAAAGCTGGAAGCGGACGGCCTGGTGACGCGGCGCGTCTACAACAAACGCCCGTTGCGCCACGAATATCACCTCACCGAGAAGGGCGACGCGTTCTTTCCGGTGCTGATGGCGCTGCGCGCCTGGGGCGAGACCTGGTGCAAGTCACCGCGGGAAGGCCGCGCAATGAACTACACCCATCGCGTCTGCGGCAAGCCGGCCGGGCTCGGTCCGGTCTGCGAGTCCTGCGGCGAGCCGGTTCATCGCGCCGACATGGTGGGCGAGCGAACTCCCAAATACCAAAGAGAGCGAGATGCGCGCTGGGAGGCCTTCAAGGCGACCCGCTGAATTCCCCGACGCCGCCGGCGCAAGCGGACGACGCGAGAGCCTTCGCACCGCCGCAGCGTCTCGATCACACGGGGCCGATCCGGCCGAGCCTCGCACAACACAGGAGACCACCATGCCATTCGTTCGCATCGACCTGAAGCGCGGCAAGTCCGCCGAATATCGCAAGACGCTGGGCGAGATCGTCTACAAGGCGATGCGCGAGGTGATCAACGTCCCCGAGAACGACAAGTTTCAGGTCATCACCGAGCACGACCGTGGCGATCTGAACTACGCCGACAACTATCTCGGCAACACCTACAGCGACGACCTCATCTTCATCCAGATTACCATGAATGCCGGGCGTACCGTCGAGATGAAAAAGGCGTTCTACAAGCGGATCGTGGACGACTATCAGAGCCAGCTGCAGGGACGGCCGGACGATGTTGTCATCAATCTGGTCGAGGTCACCAAGGAGAACTGGTCGTTCGGCCACGGCATCGCCCAATACGCGAGCTGAACGCAGAACAGGAATGCGCCGGACGGACGGCCGCTTGCCCGGCGGCTTGCCGTCCGCAGCTTGCGGCCGGCGTCGCCAGCACGCATAGTGCCGCCCCTGCACGAACAACAACAAAGAGGGAGGCAACCATGAGGACGATCGCAGCCGCGCTGTGCGCGCTCACGCTGATCGCAACCGGTGCGCAGGCACAGACGCTCAAGGACTTCATGGCTGTTGTCATGAAGAAATGGACCGCGCCGTTCGAGCCGTTCCAGCTCATCGACAATATCTACTACGTGGGCACTGACGGGATCGCGGTCTACATCATCAAGACGTCGCAAGGGCTGATCCTGATGGACACGGCGATGCAGCAGTCGACCGGCATGATCAAGGACAACATCGCCAAGCTCGGCTTCAAGGAGGGCGACATCAAGATCATCCTCAACACCCACGCCCATCTCGACCACACCGGCGGCTTTGCCGAGATCAAGAAGGAGACCGGCGCGCAACTGATCGCCGGCGAGCGCGACAAGCCCCTGCTCGAGGGCGGCTATTATCCGGGCGACGAGAACAACGCCGATCTCGCCTTTACGCCGGTGAAGGTCGACCGCACCGTCAAGGAAGGCGACAAGGTGACGCTCGGCGATGTCACGCTGACCGCGCACACCACCCCCGGCCATTCGCCCGGCTGCACCAGCTGGGAGATCACGGTCAAGGATGGCAGCCAGGCGCGCAACGTGCTGTTCTTCTGCAGCGGAACGGTGGCGCTGAACCGGCTGGTCGGCCGTCCGACCTATCCCGGCATCGTCGACGACTACCGCTCGACCTTCACCAAGGTCAAGGCGATGAAGGTCGACGTGCTGCTCGGGCCGCATCCGGAGGTCTACGCCATGCAGGCCAAGCGGGCGCAGATGAAGGACGGCGCGCCGAACCCGTTCGTCAAGCCGGGCGAAAATGCCACCTACGTGGCCGGGCTGGAGCAGGATTTCGACAAGCAGCTCGCCAAGCAGACCGCCGCGCTGCAGAAGGCCAATTAGGTAGTCACCCCGTCATCCTGAGGAGCGCGTAGCGCGTCTCAGGATGACGGGATAGCCGCCTACGCAAATTTTCAGCCGTTGCCGCGGCAACTATGCGCGCAGCGGCTTGACATCGTCAGGCAATCCATCGACAGGTGGATTGCCTTTCCGCTTTTGCCGCCCGCAATGACGGAACGTAACAAGACAGAAATGGGAGCCGCCCGATGTCCTCGCGCAAACCCGCCGCCAGCAAAGGCACGACTGTCACCGTCAAGGATGCCACCTTCGGCCTGCTTCGCGCATGGGGCATCAAGAAGGTGTTCGGCAATCCCGGCTCGACCGAGCTGCCGTTCCTGAGCGACTGGCCCGACGACATCGACTACGTGCTCGGCCTGCAGGAGGCATCCGTCGTCGGCATGGCCGACGGCTACGCGCTGGCGACGCGCAATGCCGGTTTCGTCAATCTGCATTCGGCGGCCGGCGTCGGCAACGCGCTCGGCAACATCTACAACGCCTATCGCAACCAGACCCCGCTGGTGATCACCGCGGGCCAGCAGGCACGCTCGATCATGCCGCTGCAGGCCTTCCTCTATGCCGAGCGGGCCTCCGAATTCCCGCGGCCTTACGTGAAATTCGCGGTCGAGCCGGCGCGCGCCGAGGACGTGCCTGCCGCGATCGCGCGCGCCTATTATGTCGCGATGCAGCCGCCCTGCGGGCCGACCTTCGTCTCGGTGCCGATCGACGACTGGGCGCATGCGACGCAGCCGCTCGACGCGCGCCAGGTCAGCCGCGAGATCGGCCCCGACCTGTCGGCGATGCAGGCATTGGCGGCCGCGCTCGGCGAGGCCAAGCGCCCTGCCCTCGTCGTCGGCCCGGCCGTCGATCGGGCCGAGGCAGTCGATCTCATGGTTGACGTCGCCGAGAAATCAAAAGCCGCGGTCTGGGCCAGCCCGTTCTCGGCGCGCTGCTCGTTCCCCGAACGGCATCCGCAGTTTGCCGGCTTCCTGCATGCCGCGCCGGGCCAGCTCTCCGATGCGCTGCGCGATCACGATCTCGTCGTCGTGGTCGGCGCGCCGGTCTTCACCTTCCATGTCGAGGGCCATGCCGCGATCTTCGACGGTTCGACCACGATCTTCCAGATCACCGACGATCCGGACGCCGCCGCGATGACGCCGACCGGCCACAGCATCGTCGCGACCATGAAGCCCGCGCTGACGGCGCTGCTCGAGATGCTGCTTGAGACGAAACGCACCGCGCCGGCTGGCCGTGTCCTGCCGCCGGCTCCGGCCGCCGGCGACCCGATCCCTGCCGAATACGCGCTGCATGCGCTCTCGGCCGCGATGGGGCCATATGATGCGCTGGTCGAGGAAATACCGTCGCATCGCCCGCTGATGCAGAAGGCGATGCCGATGCACGGCCAGGACAGCTTCTACACCATGGCGAGCGGCGGCCTCGGCTACAGCCTGCCGGCAGCGGTCGGCATGGCGCTCGGTCGACGTCAGGGACGCACGGTTTGCCTGATCGGCGACGGCTCGGCGATGTATTCGATCCAGGCGCTGTGGGACATCGGCGCAGCGCAAGCTGCCGCTGACGGTCGTCGTGCTGAACAATTCCGGCTACGGCGCGATGCGCTCGTTCAGCCAGGTGATGCAGGTGCGCAACGTGCCGGGCCTCGATCTGCCCGGCATCGATTTCGTCAAGCTCGCCGAAGGCCTGGGCTGCGACGCCGTGCGGGTGACGAAATCAGCCGAGCTCGCCGGCGCCTACCAGCGCGCGCTGTCGCATCAAGGCACCAGCCTGATCGAGGTGATGGTCGATTCCGCGGTGCCGCTGCTCTACACGCAGAAGAGCTGAGCGGCAATCTCGCCACGTCATTGCGAGCGAAGCGAAGCAATCCATCTTTCGGCAAGTGGAGATATGGATTGCTTCGTCGCTGCCGCTCCTCGCAATGACGGCTGGACATATATTCGCAACCTTATTACGAGGGCATTGGATCGCCGAGCATGGGCGCCGCTGACGGCGTCGGCACCTCGCAGCCGGTTGCGCAGCAGCGTCCGGGCTGCTTCGACACCCGTTGTCCCTGGTCGACGAGGTCGCGGCCGAGCAAATTCTCGACCAGCTCGGCCTTCTCCATCACCGGATAGTTGCGCCAGATCTCGCGCTTCATCGCCTCCGGCGAGCCGCCGCCGTGCAACGAGATCACTGAATACCAGCCGGCTTCGTGCGAGACGGTGAGGTCCTCGATCAGCCGCGCCACCTCGGCGCGCTGCTCGGCCGGGATATCGGGACGTCCGCCCATGACAGCGGCAAGCGAGGCGCGCGTTTCCGGATTGTGATCCTCGTCGGGACCCGGCAGCGCGACGATCAGCCCGCCGGAGACGTAATGCGCGACGCGGTGCATGTCGTAGATCTTGGTCGCCAGCAGCAGCTTGCCGATGTTGGAGAACACCGCATCCGGCATCACCGAGCCCGCCGGATCCTTCGTGCAGTAGACCGAGGAGGCGACGCCGCAGGCATAGAAACTCTCGGTGATGGTGATCAGCTCGACCATCGCCTCGCGGATGTGCGCATGCTTCTCGGCATCGAGCCCGTTGGCCTCGATCATCAGCGCGCCGGCGCCGATCAGGAGATCGCCGAAGCCGGCGCGGGCGCCGATGCAGGAATGCCGGTGATGCGTCGCGTAGGAGGTGGTGAGGAAGCCGCCCTCCTCGGTCTCGCCGGCGAGGAACACGCGGTCATGCGGCACGAACACGTCGTCGAACATCACGACGCCGACCGACTGACCGTACTTCGCCGAGAATTTCGCCGCGGCATCGCCGGGCCGGCCGGCCGGACGCGCGACGATGGTGACGCCGGGCGCATCGACCGGCACGGCGCAACAGACGGCAAAATCCTTGTCGACAGGCACATGGGTGCGGCACGGCATGACAAGGAATTCGTGCATGTAAGGCGCGCCGGTCACGATCGCCTTGGTGCCGCGGATCACGATGCCGTCGGGCCGGCGCTCCTTGATATGGACGTAGACGTCCGCATTGGCCTGCAGGCCGGGACGCTTGGAGCGGTCGCCCTTCGCATCGGTCATGGCGATGCCGAGCGTCAGATCCTGGTCCTGAACCTCGTGCAGATAGTTGAGGAAGCGCTGGCTGTAATCGGTGCCGTGGCGATCGTCGGTCAGCCTGGTCGCCTGAAAGAGACCGTTCAGCGCATCATGGGTCAAGTAGCGCTGCGCGCAGCCCGACGTCCTGCACACCAGCCGCACCGCCTCGAGCTTGTCGAGCAGGTCCTGCGAGCTCCGATCGATGTGGAGCATGCGGTTGACGGTCTTGCCCGAGGTGCCCTGCCGCGCCGTCATGATCGGCACATGCTCGGGCTGTAGCGCGAAATCATAGGTCACGCCGACGCCTGCCACGCCGGGCGCCAGCAACGGCTCGTCCGCGACGCTCGCAACGGCCGCGCCGTTGATGAACACACGCGGTTTGTAGCGGCGCAGGGATTCCCGGTAGTCCGCAGCCGTCATCAGCATGGCGCTTCTCCCTTGCTCATTTATTCTAACACTGTTAAATTATCTAACGCTGTTAGAATTGAGTCAAGAACGGATTTGCCGGGCCATGCAGATGCGCGAGAGCAGGAAGGAAGCGGTCAGCCGCCACAAGCGGGAGCTGATCCTCGACGCGGCGCGCAGCGTGTTCGCGGAGGAAGGCCTCGAGGGCGCGAGCCTGCGGGCGATCGCGACGCGGGCCGGCTACACGCCGGCGGCGCTGTATTTCCATTTCGATTCCAAGGAGGCGATCTACGCCGAGGTGCTGCGGCAATCGCTGGCCTCGCTCGGCGAAGCCGTCAGTGCGGCGGTCGCGACGACGCGCGGCGCCAAGCAGAAGCTGCACGCAGCAGGCATGGGCTTCTTCCGCTATTACGCGGAGAACCCGCGCGACCTCGATCTCGGCTTCTACTTGTTCCGCGGCGGCATGAAGCCGGCCGGGCTCGGCCATGACCGCGATCACGCGCTGAACGCCGCGCTGGAGGCGGCGCTGCATCCGATTGCCGAAGCCGCAGAGGCGCTCGGGCGCCTCCAGGTCGAAGGCGAACACGGTGATGGTGGACTGCTTCGCGCATGCGACCGGCCTCCTGCTGCTATTGCACACCGGCCGCATCAGGATGTTCGGCGCCTCGGCACCCGATTTGATGGATGCCTATCTGCGCGACAGGATCGCACAGATCGCAAAGGAGTGAGGCGCCTCAGTTGCGCGGCCGATATCGTAGCTCGGATGAAGCGCAGCGAAATCCGGGATTCACGCGCGCACGTTCGACCCGGATTACGTTTCGCACCATCCGGGCTACAGGTCTCACTTCCCGTGCGCTTCCCGCATCTTGGCCTGGATCTTGGCCATGCCGCCGATCCATCGGTCGTAATTCTCGGTCTTCTTGCGCATGTAGCCGAGCACCTGCGGATGCGGCAGGATCAGGAAGGTCTCCTGCTCGATGCCCTTGAGTGCATCCTGCGCCACCTGCTCGGCGGAAAGATCGCCGTCGCCGGATTGCGGGCCCTTCGGGATCGAGCGCAGCATGTTGGTGTCGACGCCCTGCGGGCAGAGGATCGAGACCTTGATGTTGTCGGCGCGGTGCGAGATCGCGAGGTTTTCCGCAAAGCCGACCGCGGCGTGCTTGGTGGTCGAATAGGCCGGGCTGCCGACCTGCGACAAGAGGCCCGCGGCCGAGATCGTGTTGAGGAAATAGCCGCCGCCGCGCGTCTTCATGCGCGGCACCAGATGCCGCGCGGCATAGACATGCGCCATCACATGGATCGCCCAGCTCCGCGACCACGGCTCGTCCGAGGTGCCGCCGGCGTTCACCGACAGCGGATCGAAGCCGCCGCCGATGCCGGCATTGGAGCAGAACAGCGCGATCGGGCCGAACATGCGCTCGGTCTCGTCGATCACATGCAGGATGTTCTTCTCCTGCCCGACGTCGCATTTGAAGGCGGCACCACCGACCGTGGCCGCGACCTTCTCGGCCGCGCCATGATCGAGGTCGACGACCACGACCTTCGATGCGCCCGCGGCATGGAACGCCTCGCACAGCGCCTTGCCGATGCCATTGCCACCGCCGGTGACCACCACAACCTTACCTGCCACCTGCATGGCCATCCTCCCAATATCTTGATTTCAGCGCATGATCCGGAGAGCCGGTCTCATGTTCAAACAGAGGGATCATGATATCCCATCTTTTGCCGATGCATGATCTTTTCGCGAGGCCGGCCCGGCCCTGTGCGTAACGCTGGCGGACCGCTCAGCTCGCCAACACGACGTCGAACACGGCCGTGTAGTGGCAGGCGGCCCCGAGCAGCACGAAGCAGTGCCAGATCGCGTTCTGGAAGCGCAGCCGCCGCCAGGAGTGGAAGATCACGCCCAGGCTGTAGAGGATGCCGCCGGCCAGCACGAAGCCGAGCGCCATCGCCGGCAGTGCCTTCACGACGCGGTCGTAGAGCATGATGCCGCTCCAGCCCATCGCGAGATAAAGCCCGATCGAGAGTCGGTCGAAGCGGCCGGGATAGCGCAGCTTGAGCCAGATCCCGACGATCGCCACGCACCACACCCCGACCAGCAGCGCGATCGCGAAGGTGCTGTCCTTCAGTTCCACGATGAACGGCGTGTAAGTCGCGGCGATCAGCAGATAGATCGCGGAATGATCGAAGCGCCGCAGCACCCATTTGGCGCGCGACACCGGCCACAGATTATAGGTCGCCGACAGCACCAGCATCGCGAGCAGGCCGGCGACATAGACCGACACCACGGCGATGTCGAACGGGCCGGCATAGACCGCGGTCAGCACGATCAGCGCGGTGGCGGCGACCAGCCCGAAAGCGACGCCGACGAGATGGACGACGCCGTCGGCGATCAGCTCGGCACGGTCGTAGTTCCACAGCGCGGCGCCGGCCGCGTGGATCGAGGTCGAGGCAAGTTGCTTCAGGCGGAAGACCGTCATGCAGGCTTTCCCGTGGGCCGATGGACGATGGGTAGCGCGGGTGGTCTGACGCGTTCAATTCCCCTGCCCCCCGACAACCCCTCGCCTGCAAAGGCGCCGGAAATGTGAAGCTTGATTTTGGCCCGATAATCGCCACCTTGCAGGTGATCGCCCGCCCCTTTTGGTCCCTCCTGCCGGGTTTTCGTTAACCCTCCATGCCCCCCAGCTTCACTGATATCGTCGAGGAAGCCCGTCTCTCGGCACGGGCGCTGCTCGACTATGGCGAGGGCTTCTTCAACCCGACGGTGCGGCTCGGCGTCACCGGCCTGTCGCGCGCCGGCAAGACCGTGTTCATCACCGCGCTGGTGCACGGCCTGACCCGCGGCGGCCGCTTCCCGGTGTTCGAGGCCTATGCCTCGGGGCGGATCGCGCGCGCCTATCTCGCCCCGCAGCCCGACGATGCGGTGCCGCGCTTCGCCTATGAGAACCATGTCCGGACATTGGTCGAGGAGCGACGCTGGCCGAGCTCGACCACCGACATCTCCGAGCTCCGTCTCGTGATCGAGTATCAGCGGCAAAATGGCGCGGACCGCACGCTGACCCTCGATATCGTCGACTATCCCGGCGAGTGGCTGCTCGACCTGCCGCTGCTCAACAAGAGCTACGAGCAATGGTCGGCGGAGAGCCTTGCGCTGTCGCGCGAGCCGCTGCGCGCAAAACTCGCGGCGTCCTGGCACGCCCATCTCGCGACGCTGAAGCCCGAAGCCAAAGAGGACGAGCAGGCCGCGCTCACCGAAGCACGCCTGTTCACCGACTATCTGCGCGCCTGCCGCGACGAGCGCTTCGCGATGAGCCTGTTGCCGCCCGGCCGCTTCCTGATGCCCGGCAATCTCGCCGACACGCCGGCACTCACCTTTGCGCCGCTCGACGTGCCCGCAGGCGGCAGCGCGGGTGACGGCTCGCTATGGGCGATGATGCGGCGACGCTTTGAAGCCTACAAGGACGTCATGGTGCGGCCGTTCTTCCGCGACCATTTCGCGCGGCTCGACCGCCAGATCGTGCTGGCCGATGCGCTCGCCGCATTCAATGCCGGCCCCGAGGCGCTGCACGATCTCGAGGCCGCACTCGCCGGCATTCTCGACTGCTTCCGGATCGGCCGCAGCACGATCCTGAGCGCGCTGTTCCGGCCGCGCATCGACCGCATCCTGTTCGCGGCCACCAAGGCCGACCATCTGCACCACCAGAGCCACGACCGGCTGGAGGCCGTGCTGCGGCGGATCGTGGCCAAGGCCGCCGAGCGCGCCGAATATGCCGGCGCCGATATCGACGTCGTCGCGCTCGCCGCGGTGCGCGCCACGCGCGAGGCGCAGGTCCAGCGCGGACGCGACCGGCTGCCGTCGATCCTCGGCACGCCGGCGCCGGGCGAGGTCGCCAATGGCGAGCGGCTCGACGGCGAGACGGAAGTTGCGACCTTTCCGGGCGACCTGCCCGATAATCCGGAGGAGCTGTTCAACGGCGGTTTCCGCGGCCTCTCAAGCTCGGACACCGAGGCCGTAGACTACCGCTTCCTGCGCTTCCGTCCGCCAAAGCTGGAACGAAACGGCGATGCAGAGCCGGTGCTGCCTCACATCCGCCTTGACCGCGCCCTCCAGTTCCTGATCGGAGACAAACTGCAATGAACGAGAAGACGCCCCCGCGGCGGCCGGCGACGTTCAAGCTCGACGATCCCGGCGTGGTCGTGATGGATCCGGACGACGGCAGCCGCCTCACCCGCGGCACGATCCAGATCGTGCCCGAGGCCGAGCCCGCGCAGCTCCCGGTCCCGGTCGATACGCCGCTGGTGCCGGCGCGCCGCGGCTTCCGCTGGGGCACGCTGTTCTGGAGCGCGGTCGCGGGCCTCGTGGTGCTCGGCACCGGGCTTGGCGTCCTCAACCTGGTCGAGGACCTGTTCGCACGCAATGAAGGCCTCGGCGTCCTCGGGCTGGGACTCGCCGTCATCGCCGCGGTTGCGCTCGCCGTCGTGACCACGCGCGAGCTCGTCGGCCTGGCAAGGCTTGCGACGATCGAGAAGCTGCATCTGCGCGCCGCCGAGGTGCTGATCAGCGACGACCGCGCCGCAAGCCGGGTGATCGTCGCCGATTTGCTCAAGCTCGCGCACCAGACCCCGCAGCTCGCTCGCGCCCGCAGCGCGCTGCAGAGCCACACCGACGACATCATCGACGGCGCCGACATGATCCGCCTCGCCGAGCGCGAGCTGATGACACCGCTCGATGAGGAAGCGCGACGGCTGGTGTCGACGGCCGCGCAGCGCGTCTCGGTCGTCACCGCGGTCAGCCCGCGCGCGCTGTTCGACGTGCTGTTCGTGTTCGTGGCGAGCTTGCGGATGATCCGGCAGCTGGCGCGGCTCTATGGCGGCCGGCCCGGCGCGCTCGGCATGATCCGCCTGCTGCGCCACGTCATCGCGCATCTCGCGATCACCGGCGGCATGGCGGCCAGCGACAGCCTGATCCAGCAGATGCTCGGTCACGGCATCGCGGCAAAACTGTCACAACGCCTCGGCGAAGGCATGCTCAACGGCCTGTTGACCGCCCGGCTCGGCCTCGCCGCGATCGACGTCACCCGCCCGCTTCCCTTCAACGCCCTGCCGCGCCCGGCGCTGACGGATCTCGCGAAAGACCTGATCCGCAAGCGCGAGGAAGAGGAATGAGGTGCTTGCCTCGCCCCGCTTGCGGGGAGAGGCCGGAATTTTCGCGAAGCGCAAATTTCGGGTGAGGGGGAGTCTCCGCGAGACCAACTCTCGCCGTCCCCGTGGAGACTCCCCCTCATCCCGACCTTCGCAGAGCGAGCTCTGATCGTCTCGTCCCCGCAAGCGGGGAGAAGGAGGAGGCCAGCACGCGCCAGCGGAAGAAGGTGGTGTCCGGCGGCGGCGACAGATCGGGGGTCCAGCCGCTGATCTTCTCCAGCGCATAGGTGTCCATCACCATGCCGCGCCAGCTGCGCGTCACGCGCTCCAGCGGCTGGCGCACCGCTGATGTCTCGCTCCACAGCGGCAGATTGTTCTCGGGCTCGCGCCCGACATAAATGCCGGTGTGATCGCGGATCTTGCTCATGCCGGGATCGGCAAAGCCCTGGAAGCGGCCGCGTTCGTTGATTTCGATGACCGTCACCTTCCCGCGCAGCAACCAGCGCAGCATCGCATAGGTGCGATAATCCGTGGTCGCGACCCAGGTCGCGCCGGTCGCCTCAACCTGCGCCAGCGTGCGCGCAGCCACCACATCGTAGCCCGCCTCGGTGCCGATCGGATCGGTGCGGCCGATCAGATTCCACGGCGCGAACATGTAGTAGAGGAAGACGCAGACGACGAACACGATGCCTGATGTGATCGCGGTCCGCGCCCAATACACCGTCGATTTGACGAGCCCGACCGACCAGCCCTCGAACGGCATCCGCGTGACGTTGATCGCGACCGCCGCAAATCCGGCTGGCCACAAAAACATCGGCCAGGTGTCGCCGACCCGCAGCGTCAAGGACTTCCAGAGGAAGTAGATGGACGGCGCCAAGACCGCGGTCGCCAGCAGGATCGCAACCGGCTCGCGCTTGCGATAGCCGCGCCATGCCGTCAGCGCGGTGCCGAACAGCGTCACCGGCAGCAGCACGAAGCCGACCAGGCCGAACTGCATGCCGACGAATTCGCCGACGGTGCGCAGCGTGAAGGCGCGCTCGGCGGTGGCGCGCACCGCCTGGAAGCGGAACGAGGCCCAGTCGTGCTCGGCATTCCAGATCAGCACCGGCGAGAACACAACGATCGCGATCAGCGCGGCAAGATACGGATACGGGCTGCGCAGCCAGCGCCAGCGCCAATCCGGCACCAGCGCAAAGGCGAGCACCGCCGGCGCGAACATGATCGCGGTGAATTTCGACAGCAGCGCCAGCCCGGCAAACAGCCCCGCGGCGAGCCACCAGCGCCCGTCACCGCTTTGCGCAAGCCGCACCAGCGACCACAGCATCGCCACCGAAAACGGGATCAGCGCCGTATCCGGCGCGACCTTTGCCATCAAGAGGCCGTAATACAGCGCCGCCTCCGGCAGCAGCAGCGCCAGCATCACGGCGCGGACGTTGTTGGCCGTCACGCGGCGGACGATGTCGGCGAGCAGGAGCTGGGTGGCCAGCATCGCGACGATGCCGCCGAGGCGGACGCCGAGATTGGTGTCGCCGAGGATCGCGGTGCCGAAGCGGATGAACCAGGCGACCATCGGCGGATGGTCGAGGAACGACAGCACGTTTTCCTTCGACCAGGTCCAGTAATAGGCCTCGTCGGTGCGCAGATCGAGCGCATGGGCGTAGACCAACCGCATCGCGGTCATGGCAACGATCACGGCGATGACGCCCCGCCAGTCCGGCGCGCGCGAACGGGCCGGCTTTACGCTGTTGTTATCGGCTCCAGGTTCGGCTTGGGCTATCGTCACGGCGCGCTTTTTGTTCGACTCTTAACGGAGTGTCAACGTGCCGCGCGGCCCGCTCTCACGGCTGGTCCGGACCCGCGGTGGTGTTCAGCGCGGGAATTAACCACTAGACTTGCCGATCATGAATCACATGGCCTCCCCCTCGCGCGAGCACTTGCAGGACATGGCCCGCGGTATCGGCCTGCGGCAGGTCCGCATCGTCACGGGGGCGATCATGTTCGCCTACCTGACCAGCCATTTCCTCAACCACGCGCTCGGCAATATCTCGACGCAGGCGCTGGCGATCGGGGTCTACTACCACACCGAGTTCTGGCAGTTCCTGCCGGTCGCGATCGTGTTCTACAGCGCCTGCCTGGTGCATACCGGGCTCGGCATCTGGGCACTCTATCAGCGCCGCGAGTTCCACTGGAAGGCGATCGAGCCGCTGCAACTGACGCTCGGCCTCAGCATCCCGATGCTGATCGTCGCCCACGTCGTCGGCGTACGGCTCGGCCAGACCCTGTACGGGCACGAGAAGCTCTACCCCCAGGAGCTGTACACCTTCTTCATCGCCTCGCCGAACCGGCTGTGGCAGATGCTGGCGGTGCTGGTGATCGCCTGGGTGCATGGCTGCATCGGCCTGTATTTCTGGCTGCGGCTGCGTCCGTTCTTCAAGCGCGCCGCGCCGTTCCTGCTCGCCGGAGCGGTGCTGATCCCGACCCTGGCGATGCTCGGCGTCTACCAGGGCGGCCGCGCCACGGTGGCGGATTATCAAGATCCCGACTGGCGGCGCGAGGAGCTGTCGGTGCAGAAGCTCGGCACAGCGGCGCAGGGGAGCACGCTCGAGAAGATCACCGACGGCCTGACCATCGGCTATCTCGGCCTGCTCGGCCTCGTGCTGCTGGCGCGCGGCGCGCGGGCCCTGCTGGAGCGCCGCGGCGGCATGATCGCATTGTCCTACGGCAACGGCCGCACGCTGCGGGTACCGAAGGGATTGAGCGTGCTGGAAGCAAGCCTGCGCTACAACGTGCCGCATGCGAGCGTCTGCGGCGGCCGCGCACGCTGCTCGACCTGCCGCATTCGCATCATCGGCGACCACGCCGGATTGCCCGAGCCCTCGCCGCGCGAAGCCTTCGTGCTGCACCGGGTCGGCAATGACGATCCGTCGATCCGGCTGGCCTGCCAGTTGCGGCCGACCGCCGACCTGAATTTCTTCCAGCTGTTCCTGCCGAGCACGACATCGGCCAACGCGCACGCCGCCAATCCGGCACGGGTCGGCCAGGAGCGCTATCTGGTCAGCATGTTCGTCGACATGCGCGGCTCGACGCAGCTTGCCGAGAAGCGGCTGCCGTTCGACACCGTGTTCATCGTCAACCGCTTCCTCGGCGCGGTGTCGCAGGCGGTGCTGGAAGCCGGCGGGCGGCCCAACCAGTTCATCGGCGACGGCATGCTGGCGCTGTTCGGGCTTGCCACCGACCGGCAGGTGGCCTGCCGCCAGGCGTTGCGCGCGGCGGCGCTGATCGCAACCCATATCGACGAGCTGAACCAGTTCCTGAGCCACGATCTGCGCGAGCCGATCCGCTTCGGCATCGGCATCCATGGCGGCGAGGTGATCGTCGGCGATATCGGCTATCGCGACCACATGGTGTTCACGGCGCTCGGCGATGCCGTCAACGTCGCGGCACGGCTGCAGGACATGACCAAGGCGCTGGCCTGCGAGGCGATCATCTCGGACGAGGTGCGCGTCACCGCCGGGCTGGCCGACGATGCCCTGCCGGCGCAGGAGGTCGCGATCCGCGGCCGCAACGAGCCGATGACCGTGCGCACGGTCGAAAAGACGCAGCTCCTGTCGACGCTGGTCGACGACCGGCGTGCCGTCGCGGCCTGACCGGTTCATCTCCGCTTCAGCCCAATGTGACCTGCCGCACATCCGACGGTGCGTTCAGCAGAGATGCTCGAACGTGCCCGGTGCCGGATGCGACTGACTGGCGATGGGTAACACTGCAACCGCGCCGCGACAGAGCTCAACGCGCACCCGAAGGAGAAGACCATGTTTCGCAAAGTCACGCTCGCTCTCGCCACTGCCGCAACCCTCGGTGTCGCCGCGCTGGCGCCGACCGCAGCTTCCGCCAAGCCGTTCTTCTGGCATCCGCATCACCATCACTTCTGGGGTGGCCCGGGCATTGCCGTCGGCTTCGTCGACTCCGGCTGCTACGCCACCCGCCTGGTGCTGACGCCCTACGGCTATCGCTATCGCACCGTGAACGTCTGCTACTGATCGAACGTTCTACTTGGATGGAAACGCCCCGGTCGTCCACGCGACCGGGGCTTTTCGTTGTTGCGACGCAACGCTGCGAAAGCTCAATTGACTTGCCGTTCCCCGGTGCGACATTTGGACAGCGCGCATTCCGCGATGCGAAGGCGCGCAAGGCAATCTGGGCCTGGTGATGACCGGCTCACGACAGAACAGCTTCGGAGGAAGCGGAATGCTCGATCGACGAGACTTGATGAAGCGCGCCGGATTGGCCGCTTTGGTGACGGGGCTGGGATCAAGGGGCGCATTCGCCCTCGACACCGTGACGCTGCCCTTTGGCAATGGCGAGCGGCCGCTGGTGCGCTACCCGCAAAAGCGCCCGATGATCGGCCTGACCGCCCGCCCGCCGCAGCTGGAAACGCCGTTTGCGGTCTTCAACGACGGCCCGATCACGCCGAACAATGCGTTCTTCGTGCGCTATCATCTGGCAGACCTCCCCTACAATCTCGATCCGGACAAGTTCACGCTGGAGATCAAGGGCAAGGTCGACAAGCCGCTGAAGCTGTCGCTGAAGGACATCAGGAAGCTGAAGGCGACCGATATCGTTGCCGTCAACCAGTGCTCCGGCAACAGCCGCGGCTTCTTCAGTCCGCGCGTCGCCGGCGGCCAGCTCGGCAACGGCGCGATGGGCTGCGCGCGCTGGCACGGCGTGCCGCTGAAGACCGTGCTCGACATGGTCGGCGTGCAGGCCGGAGCCAAGCAGGTCACCTTCAACGGCATGGATGGTCCGGTCAGCGACAAGACGCCGGATTTCGTCAAGGCACTCGACATCGACCACGCACGCGACGGCGAGGTGATGCTGGCCTGGGGCATGAACGGCGAGGACCTGCCCTTCCTCAACGGCTTCCCGCTCCGCCTCGTGGTGCCCGGCTATTACGGCACCTATTGGGTGAAGCACCTCAACGAGATCACCGTGATCGACAACGTGTTCGAGGGCTTCTGGATGAAGTCCGCCTACCGGATACCGGATACGCCGAACAATGCGGTCGAGCCCGGCACCGCACCGAAGGCGACGATCCCGATCAATCGCTTCACGGTGCGCTCGTTCATCACCAGCGTTGCCGACGGCGCCAAGCTGAAGGCCGGCCGCACCATGCTGCGCGGCATTGCCTTCGACGGCGGTAAAGGCATCAAGGAGGTGATGGTCTCGACCGACGGCGGCAAGAGCTGGACGCCGGCCAAGCTCGGCAAGGACCTCGGCAAATACGCCTTCCGCGAATGGAAGTTGCCGGTGAAGCTCGCGGCCGGTCCCGCAGAGCTGAAGGTGCGCGCCACCAACAATGCCGGCGACACCCAGCCGATGGATCCGTTGTGGAATCCGGCCGGCTATCTGCGCAACGTCGTCGAAACCGTGCGCGTCACCGCAGCGTGAGGAGAAGCATCATGACCAGCAAGCTGCTTCCATCCCTCGCCGCGATCGCCGCGCTGTCGATCGGCGCCGCCATCGCCGCGCCCGTGAACTACACGGTCCCCGAGGAAACCGCGGCCTTCAAGCTGGGTCCCAACCTCGAGGTGGTGCAAAACAACTGCACCGCCTGCCACTCGGCCGACTACATCAAGACCCAACCGCAGGGCGAGAAGTTCAAGAAGGATTTTTGGCAGGCCGAGGTGACCAAGATGATCAAGGTCTACGGTGCGCCGATCGACGAAGCCGACGTCGGCAAGATCGTCGAATACCTCGCCGCGACCTATTGAGACGCCGCCGGTCGATCCCCGCGCGCCGGCCGAAAAGGCAGCGCGCGGGACGATCGATCCAGTTCGGTACACCGGAACCGATCCCTTTTTGCAGCGCATCAATTGACCACGAAACGGGCAATCCGGCGTAAAACCCCCGCAAAGCGGGTTGTTTCCGGTCAAAAACACACCGTCGTTTGATCTACCCAGCTTTTTTCAAACTGCTATCCTGTCGTTGCGGACAAGCCGGTTTTTGCGGGGACCGACTGGTCTGTTTTCGATTGATTCCGCGGAGACGACTGGAATGCCCAAAGGTACAGTGAAGTGGTTCAACCCGACCAAGGGTTATGGATTCATCCAGCCCGCATCGGGCGGCAAGGACATTTTCGTTCATATTTCAGCAGTTCAGAAGGCTGGCCTTCAGACCCTCAACGAAGGTCAGTCGGTTGAATACGAAGAGATTGCAAATCGCGGCAAGACGTCAGCCGAAAATCTCAAGGTCTAGCGTCACAGCGCCAGATCCGGCGGCGCACTCTCGGACGCCATCCGGGAGTGGGGGCCGATCCACACACCAGACAACGTGACGTTCGGCGGGGCGGGCACGATGCCCGCGCGCCATGGCGTTGAACTATATGGCGTTGAACTATTTCGGCGGCCACCGCTCGCGCGCCGACGACTGCCTTTTGCGCCGGGAAGCGCGCGGCTGCGCATTGCAGCATCACAGGCACGTGCCGCTCTGGCCGTTGCCGCACGGCACCCGCTTCGACAGCTGCTGAACCTTGCGCTTCGACTCGGCCTGCGCCAGCACGTCGAACACGCTTGACGGGGTGAGCTGCGTGGCCTTGCGGAAGTCCTCGGTCGCCTTGTCGACATGGTTGAGCGCCTCATGCGCCTTGGCGCGGGCGAACAGGCCCTCAACCGTCTCCTTCTGCGCGATCGCCCGGTCGAGATCCTCGACCGCCTTGTCGTAGTTGCGCAACGCCGACCAGGTGATGCCGCGCAATGTCAGCGCCGGCTGATAATCGGGCCGCGCAGAGAGGATGAAGTTGAGATCCTTCATCGCGTTGTCCGGCTTCTTCAGCCCGAGATAGGCCCGGGCGCGCAGCACATGCGGGAAGGCATCGTTGGGCGCCCGCGTGATGATCTGGTCGAAGGCGGCGATGGCGCGGTCGTACTGGGAGGAAGTCAGCATCGCGAGCCCGCGGCCGAGCTGTGCCGTCGGATTGTTCGGGCTTCGCTCCAGCACAGCGTCGATATCGACCAGTCCCTCATCTGCGCGGCCCTTGAGCATCAACGCGAGGCCGCGCCACGATTTGGCGATCAGATTGGTCGGCACCAGCGCCAGGGCCTGATCGAAATCCAGCAGCGCCTTGTCGAGCTGATTGAGGCCGATATGGGCGAGCCCACGTTCGGTGAAAGCGAGCGTCTCCTTGGGATTGAGCGAGATCGAATGATCGTAGTCGGCGAGCGCGTCCTGCACCTTGCCGGTGCCGGCCTTGACGAGGCCACGCGCCAGATACGCCAACGAATTGTTCTGATCGAGCGTGATGGCACGGCCGGCGTCGGCCATCGCTTGATCGAACTGCCGCGTGCCGGCGGCATTGAGCGCGCGGGCCGCCAGCAGCTGCGGATCGTCCGGCTTGACCTTGAGCAGGGCATTGAGATCGTTGCGCGCGTCCGCCGACCGGCCGAGCTTTGAATAGGCCAGTGCACGCAGGCGCAGCGCAGCCTCGTTGCGGGGATCGCCGCCCAGCACCTGGGTGAGATTGGCAACGGCGCCCGCGTAGTTGCCCTGTGCGACGAGCTGCTTGGCCTGCTCGACCTGCTGGTTACCCGCCGCCGGCCCGGCTGGCCGCGCCGGCGGCGCGCCTGGAGCCGGTGCGGCCTGCGGCGGCGCGGCGCCGCCTGCTGCCTTGGCGAGTTCGGCCTGCATCGTGACCGCCTGCTGGCGCTGCTGCTGTATCTCCTTGTTGTCGGGAAGCACCGCCAACAACCGGTCGAAGTCGGCAATCGCGCGGGCATAGTCACCCTTGGCGCTGTAGAGCTGGGCACGGGCGAAATAGGCGTTGCGCTCGGCCTGCGGCGCCTGCGCGATCGCACGCGAGAAATCCTCGATCGCTTTATCCATGTCGCCCTTGCGGCGATGGGCCTGACCTCGCCAGTAGAATGCATTCGGCGTGCCGGCGTTGACGGCAATCGCGGTGTTGGCGTCGGCCACCGCCGCATCAGGTTGTCCGGTTTCGACATAGGCCCGCGCGCGCCCGACACGGGCAGCGGGAAGATCCTGCCGCAACGTGATCGCCTGGTCGTAATCCGAGATCGCATCGCTCCAGGCGTGCTGGTCGGCGCGCAGATTGCCGCGTGCCAGGAAGCCGAACGGGTTCTTCGGCTCGAGCTCGATCGCGCGATCGAAATCGGCGCGGGCCTGATCCAAGCTGCCCTTGCGTTGCTGGACATAGCCGCGCGCGATCAGCGCCGGCACGAATTGTCCATTCAGCTGCACCGCTGCATCGGCATCGCTGAGGGCCTGATCGATCTTGCCGCGCGCGATGCCAAATCGCGAGCGGCCGGTGAAGGCCTTGGTGCGGTCCTCCGTGGAGCGTGCGGTATCGTTGATGATGCCCGAGCACGCCGCCTCGGCCTTGTCCGTCGGCGGCCCGCTGCAATCCTCGACATCGCCCGCGCGGGCCGGACCGGCGAGCACGGGCCAAAGTAGCAGCGCAAGCGCCAGCAGCTGTGGGAAACGAACGCCGCGGGTGGCGGCATCAATGCAGATCGAACGTGAACGCATATGGTAGCCTCGGGTTGACCGAATGCTGCCGGTGTTAACGCGTCACTTGGTTCTTATGGTGATCGGCACTGAACGTATTTTTTGGAACCATATCGTGCGAAGCTATTGTTCGAATCCTGGCATTCGGTTCCCAGCGTCGCGCGGAACGCTATCCCTGCGATCAATGAGGATGAAACAGCGCGGAACGCGCAGCTGCGACGCTCAGCCGTTCAATCTTCCGTCACCCATTTGGCGACGGTCATGACATCAGGCGGTTGCAGATAGCCGCGGGGCCAGAGATCGACCGCCCATTCCACCTTGGTCGCGCGCTCGACGAGAACGGCGGTGTTGTGCGGCGTTTGCACCAACGAAAATCCGCGGTAATGGGGATCCCCAACGTCATGAAACCTGAACAGGTTCCACGCCTGCATCACCAGCATCAGGCTGGTCGTGTTCCGCGTCGTGTCCCAGCAATCATAATTGTGTTTGTCGTCGTTGGCGCGGAAATCCGCTTTCGCCACGCGCTTGTCGGTGCCGAGGATCGGCCCCATGCGCCGGTCGAACCAGATCACGGCCTTTTGCACGGCCGCGCGTTCGGCGGCGGCATTGGCGCGGCCCGTGGCCATGATCTTGGCCAGAGCCGCCCGGTCGGCTGCGCTGAAGTCGAGCATCTCGCGACGCCGGCAGACGAAGCCGTAACAGACGGTCATCCCCGTCGCCGACGGCGGATAGATCGAGACCGAGGTGTAGAGCTGCAGGATGCCGGAGCTGAGCTCGGCCGCGCGGGCCGGCATGGCCGACGGCAACGACAGCATGAGCACAGCAAGCGCGCCGGCAAATCCGGCCGGCTTCATTCGTATCGGCTGATCAGCGTCTTTCATGAACCACCGCCCCAACTCGACCAAAGGATTATCGCGGGCGTGTCGCGATGCCAAGACATCCGGCGCATGGCTGTGGATCAGACCGGCAGCGGCGCGTCGCGCTTGACTTCCTCCATCACCGCGTAGGTTCGCGTTTCCCGCACGCCCGGCAGCGCCAGCAGGGTCTCGCCGAGAAACCTGCGATAGGCGGTCATGTTGGCGACCCGCGCCTTGACCAGATAGTCGAAGCCGCCGGCCACCATGTGACACTCGAGCACTTCCGGCGCGGTCTGGACCGCCCTGGCGAACTTCTCGAATACATCGGGCGTGGTCTTGTCGAGCAGCACCTCGACAAACACCAGTAGGCCAAGCCCGAGCCGGTGCGGATTGAGCCGGGCGCCATAGCCCTCGACGAAGCCGTCGCGCTGCAGCCGCTTCAACCGTTCGCCGACCGAGGTCGGCGACAGGCCGATCCTTTCCGCCAACTCCACATTGGCAATCCGGCCATCCCCTTGCAGGATCGAGAGGATTTTGCGGTCAGTCTTGTCGATTTCTGTCATATCTACGGTAATTCTCGAATTGATCCTGATTTTCTAAGGCAAATCTGCTAATTTGTCTATCGAACTACGGTTCACTAGCGCGTACGTGTTCCCACACAATCTCAAGGAACCGCCATGCCAGACCCGTTGCCGCTCCCGCCCCCGTTCAGCGCGCCGTATGCGCCAGACGACAGCGCCATCGCCGCCCGCCTGCGCCAGGACGCGACGCTCGGCGCGGAGGCGGAGGCACGGATCGATCGCACGGCAACCCGCCTGATCGAGGCAATCCGGGCCAACGACGATCCGCTTGGCGGGGTCGAGGACATGTTGCGGGAGTTCGCGCTTTCAACCAAGGAAGGGCTGGCGCTGATGGTGCTGGCGGAGGCGCTGCTGCGGGTCCCGGACGCGCGCACCGCCGACCAGTTCATCGAGGACAAGCTCGGTCAGGGCGACTTCGTCAACCACGAGACCAGATCGAGCGCGTTCCTGGTCAACGCCTCGGCCTGGGCGCTCGGCATGTCGGCGCGCGTGATCCAGCCCGGCGAGACGCCGCAGGGCACGATCGGGCGGCTGACGAAGCGACTCGGTGCGCCGGCGGTGCGCGCCGCGACACGGCAGGCGATGCGGCTGATGGGTAGCCATTTCGTGCTCGGCGAGACCATCGAGGCGGCGCTGTCGCGCGCGCAATCGCACACGGCGCGCGGCTCGCGCTATTCGTTCGACATGCTCGGCGAGGGTGCGCGCACCGCCGACGATGCCCATCGCTATTTCGAATCCTACGCCCGCGCCATCGATGCGATCGGCAAGGCGGCCGGCGATCAACCCCTGCCCGACCGGCCCGGCATCTCGGTGAAACTCTCCGCGCTGCATCCGCGCTTCGAGGCGGTGAGCCACGCGCGGGTGATGACCGAGCTGGTGCCGCAGCTGATCGATCTCGCGCGCCGCGCCAAGGCGTTCGACCTCAACTTCACCGTCGATGCCGAGGAGGCCGACCGGCTGGAGCTGTCGCTCGACGTCATCGCCGCCGCATTCGCCGACCCCTCGCTCGCCGGCTGGAGCGGCTTTGGCCTCGCGATCCAAGCCTATCAGAAGCGCGCCGCCGACGTCATCGACTATGTCGATGCGCTGACGCGTGCGCTGGATCGCAGGATGATGGTGCGCCTGGTCAAGGGCGCCTATTGGGACACCGAGATCAAGCGCGCGCAGGAGCGCGGGCTCGACGGCTATCCGGTGTTCACCCGCAAGGCGATGACCGACCTGAACTACGTCGCCTGCGCGCGCAAGCTGCTGGCGCTGCGGCCTCGGCTGTTTCCGCAATTCGCCACCCACAACGCGCTGACGGTCGCAACCATCCTCGAACTCGCCGACGATCCCTCAAGCTTCGAATTCCAGCGGCTGCACGGCATGGGCGAAGCGCTCTACGCCCAGCTCGGCGAGGACAGGCCCGAGATCGCCCACCGCACCTATGCGCCGGTCGGCAGCCACCGCGACCTGCTCGCCTATCTGGTGCGGCGGCTGCTCGAGAACGGCGCCAACTCGTCCTTCGTGGCGCTGGCCGCCGACAATCGCGTGTCCATCGTGGACCTGCTGCGCCGCCCGGCCGAGATCGTCGGCACCGACGACAAGGCGTCGCACTCCGCGATTCCGTTGCCGGCCGACCTTTATTGGCCGCAGCGCGAGAACTCGCACGGCATCGAATTCGGCGAACGCAAGGCGCTCGGCGCGCTGACGTCGGCGATCGCGGCCGAACGGAAGGCTTCGCCTTCCGTCACGCCATCAACCACCGAGCAGGCGAATGCCGCCGTTGCCGCGGCGCGCCGCGGCTTCAAGGCCTGGAACGCCACGCCGGCCATAAAGCGTGCGGCGATCCTGGACAAGGCCGCGGAGCTGCTCGAGCAGCGCCGCGCACACTTCCTCGCTCTGCTGCAAAGCGAGGGCGGCAAGACGCTCGATGATGCGCTATCGGAAGTGCGCGAGGCGATCGACTTCTGCCGCTACTATGCCGCGCTGGGGCAAGAGCTGTTCGGCGAAGGCGAGACGATGCCGGGCCCGACCGGCGAAAGCAATGTGCTGGAGCTGCACGGCCGCGGCGCGTTCGTCGCGATCTCGCCGTGGAATTTCCCGCTCGCGATCTTCCTCGGCCAGGTGACGGCGGCATTGATGGCGGGCAATGCGGTGATCGCAAAGCCGGCCGAGCAGACGCCGCGCATCGCAGCCGAAGCCGTTGCCATGCTGCATCAGGCCGGCGTGCCGCCATCGGCGCTGCATCTGATCCAGGGCGACGGCGCGGTCGGCGCCGCGCTGGTGGCGCATCCCACCATCGCCGGGGTCGTCTTCACCGGCTCGACGGAGGTCGCGCGGTCGATCAACCGCACGCTCGCCGCCAAGGACGGCCCGATCGTGCCGCTGATCGCGGAAACCGGCGGCATCAATGCCATGATCGTCGATGCCACCGCGCTGCCCGAGCAGGTCGCCGACGACGTCGTGACCTCGGCGTTCCGCTCCGCCGGCCAGCGCTGCTCGGCGCTGCGGCTGTTGTTCGTACAGGACGACGTCGCGGACCGCATGATCGAGATGATCGCGGGCGCCGCGCGCGAATTGAAGATCGGCGATCCCTCCGAACCGTCGACGCATATCGGACCGGTGATCGATGCCGACGCCAAGCAGCGGCTCGATGCGCATATCGCGCAAATGAAGCAGGAGGCGCGCGTGCATCTCGCCGGCGAGGCGCCATCAGGTAATTTCGTCGCGCCGCACATCTTCGAACTGTCGGCGGCCGGGCAATTGAAGGAAGAGGTGTTCGGCCCGATCCTGCATGTGGTGCGCTACCGCGCCGACAAGCTCGGCGAGGTGCTGAGTGCGATCGAGGCGACCGGGTTCGGGCTGACGCTCGGCATCCATTCCCGCATCGACGACACGATCGAGCACGTGATCGACCGCCTCCAGGTCGGCAATATCTATGTCAACCGCAACATGATCGGCGCGGTGGTCGGCGTGCAGCCGTTCGGCGGCAGCGGCCTGTCCGGCACCGGCCCCAAGGCCGGCGGCCCGCATTACCTCGCGCGCTTCGCCACCGAGCAGACGATCACCATCAACACCGCCGCCGCGGGCGGCAATGCGGCGCTGATGGCGGGGGTGGAGTAATACTCATCACCGACATGTCATTCCGGCATGGTGCATGGGCGCCAGGTCCGGAATGACTTGGTTGCATCGTGCCCCCCAGATGGGTCAAATGGCGGTCCGATCGGGATCATTGCTTGCGATAATTCCAGCTACCGGAAAAACACCAACAAGCGCCACGGGAGCGACGGCACGATGGAAAAAGGCATTTTTGACGGGCTCAAGGTCCTGGACTGCGCGAGCTTCATCGCGGCACCCGCGGCCGCCACCGTGCTGTCCGACTTCGGCGCCGACGTCATCAAGATCGAGCCGCCCGGCGCCGGCGATCCCTATCGCAATCTGCCCAATCTGCCCGGCTATCCATCGAGCGAGCACAATTTCGCGTGGATGCTGGAGGCCCGCAACAAGAAGAGCCTCGCGCTCGACCTCACCAAGCCTGACGCGCAGCAGGTGCTGTACAAGCTCGTCGCCGAGGCCGACGTGTTCATCACCAACATGCCACCGCAGGTGCGCGCAAAGCTCGGCATCACCTACGACCATCTTGCCCATCTCAACGACCGGCTGATCTACGCGTCCTTCACCGGCTATGGCGAGAAGGGCGAAGAGGCCAACAAGCCCGGCTTCGACTCCAACGCCTATTGGGCCCGCTCCGGCCTGATGGATCTGGTGCGCGCCGACGAGGAGACCACGCCGGCCCGTTCCGTCGCCGGCATGGGCGATCACCCCTGCGCGATGGCGTTCTACGGCGCGATCGTCACCGCGCTGTTCCAGCGCGAGAAGACCGGCAAGGGCTCGCACGTCTCGACCAATCTGATGGCCAACGGCGTCTGGGCCAATGGCGTGCTGGCGCAGGCCAAGCTCGCCGGCGCCAAGTTCAAGAAGCGCAAGCCGCGCGAGGAGGCGCTGAACGCGGTCACCAACCACTATAAGTGCAAGGACGGCCGCTGGCTGATCCTGTCGCTGCTCAACGAAGACCGGCAATGGCCAACGCTGGCGCGCTGCATGGGCCGCGAGGATCTCGTCGCCGATCCGCGCTTCGCCACCAAGGCGGACCGCCATGCGCGCTCGGTCGAGCTGATCAAGATCTTCGACGAGGTGTTCGCCGGCAAGGACCTCGCCGAATGGCGCAAGATACTCGATGGCAACGGTCTCGTGTTCGGCGTCGTCGGCATCCTCGACGACATCCCGAACGACAAGCAGATGATCGAGAACGAGGTGCTGGTGCGCTTCGAGAACGACACCATGCTGACCGTCAACAGCCCGATCTTCATCGACGGCGCGAGGAAGGTGCAGCCGCGCAAACCGCCCGAGGTCGGCGAGCATTCCGACGAGATCCTGCGCCAGGCCGGCTACGACGAGGCCACGATCCAGAAGCTGCGCGCGTCGGGCGCGGTGGCGTAGCGAACTAACCACCTTCGTGAGTAGCCCGGATGGAGCGAAGCGAAATCCGGGACAAGTATCGCAATCGGATCACGCAATCCCGGATTTCGCTTCGCTCCATCCGGGCTACGAGGTCAGCGAGCATTCCATCGCAGGCATCCAACGCCTAGAAAGCTATCTTTTCATCCAGGCCCAGACCAGGACCACAACGATGATGCCGAGGATGACCGCGAGCCCGATCGCCCAGCTGCTGACGCGGACGGCGCTGACCGCCTGACGCTCGGCCTCGTTGGCCGCGATCTCGCGGTCGCGCTGCTTGTCGTCCTCGGGAGCACTCATCGGCCGGTCTCCGCTCAAGGCTGGGCTGTTCGGGGCATGGTCGCGACGTGGAATGTAGCATCGAATAATGACGCGCAGCGGCTTCGGTTCCGGCGGAAATCACCGGCCCTTCACGAAGCACATGCCGATGCGCGAGGCCTTCCCGGCAACCTGGCAGGCAAGGCCGTCGGCGCAGGTCCAGCCGCGGAAGCTGCGGTCGCTCTCGGCGGGCCTGGCGCCCGGCAGATAGCAATGCGCGCCCCAGCCGTCGCTGTATTCGGTGCCGGCAAGTTCGGTGCTGCCGCGCAGCTGCGGCCGGTTGGAGAAGCCGCGCGAAAAGTCCGGCGCCTTGCCGTCGCGGAGGCTTGCGAGGATATCGCGGCGGCGGGGCTGGTCGCCGAAGAAATGCGGCGAGGCCGGCACCACGGTGGAGTTCGACGGCTTTGCCGCCATCCAGTCGACGCCGGGGAAATGGAAGCCGCCGATGCCGCGGGTCTGGTGACAGCCCGCGCAGGTGACATCGTTGAGGCGCCGCTCGAAGCCGGCCAGCGACTGGATGTTTTGCAGCTTCGTTCCGTCGGCCGCAGCCTTCTGCAGGGCGCCGACGACGTCACCATCGGAGAACACCGCATTGCCGGCCGTGCCCTCACCCTGCACCATGCCGAATTCGGGCTCCAGCTCGCTGACATCGAAACCAGTCGGCGTCGGCGCGACCGCTACGGTCGCGAGGAAGCGATCGGGGATCAGCAAGGTGCCGCGATCGAGCTCGGCAAGATGTTTGGGATCGAGCAACCACGCCTTGAAGTCGCGCCTCAGTGCCCCGTCCGCCAGAATGCGGTCGCGATCGATCTGGTTCTCCAGCGGTGCTTCGGCAAACCGTTTTGCCACGCCGTCATAATCGAACACTTTGAGCAGATAGTCGGTGCGGAAATCGCGCACCGCGGATTTCGGCGCGTGCGCGATCTGCAGATTGGTCTCGATACGATCGATATTGCGCGCATCGATCAGCTCGAGCGGACCATCCTTGCCGAGCAACTTCTCCATCGCCGGCGGCGCGCTGCCGGTCGCGAGCCAGCGCCGCGCGATTTCGCGGCAGCCGAGCGATGCGTCGTTGCCGTCGCCTTTCGCCTTCAGCACGAGGTTCAGCGTCATCGGCAGCCGCTGCGACACCGCGTTCTCGCCGATCGGCGACACATCGGTACGGGTCAGCCGGTAGATCAACCGGATCTCGCCGCAATCTTTCGGCGCCACATAGGCGCGGTCCATGCGGTTGACGATGCCTGACAGCACGAAGCGGACGTCGGAGGATTCAAGTAGCGCGCGATCGAACAGCTGAAACGCGAAGCCGTCGCCGATGCCGATGCTCTCATTCGGCAGGCTTGCTTTATGCTTTGCGACATAGCGATCGAACTCGCGATCCAGCGCCTCGCGCACCGGAACCATCGCGGCGAGCCCGAACAGATCACGGTTGGACAGCAGCGTGTCGGCGGAACGCTTCGGCGCGAGCATCCGGCCGAGGTTGAAGCGGCCGTGATCGAGCTCGCGCAGGATGGCGGGATCGATCACCGCCGCGCCGCGCTCGAGCGCGCGATCCTCGGCGGCACGTCCAGGCGCGGCGCCGCAGAGCAGAACGGACATCACCAGAAGGCATTTCAGCGCGCGGCTCATGCCCCCACTAACACCGCGCGGCAAACCCTATTCAAGAAAAAAGGCGCTTCACATCGTGGTGAAGCGCCTTGGTGTTGTCGTGTTGCGGAGATCATAGCGTTTTCGAGCGAAGTGGAGCCCGGTTCGCGTGAAGAAAACGCGTCCAAACGACGAGTTGGAGCTTCGGTTCTGATTCAATCAGAACCGAAAATGCTCTAACGCGAAACGATCAGGCCCTTGCTGGTGACGACCACCCAACGGCCGTCCTGCTTGCGGATGGCATCGACGCGGCCCAGGCCCGGGACGGGGTCGCCCGCGTAAACCTCGTAGATGCCGCCGCGGCCTTCGATCAGCGCGCCGCCATTGCCGACGTCGCGCAGCGACCAGCCGTCGACCACCGGCAGGCGGCCGACCTCTGGCCTGGGGGCGGCCGGCGCCGCCGCGGGCGCCGGGGTGATCGAGCCCGTGACCTCGCGGGCGGGCGTCGCCGCGGCGACGGTGGTCTGCGGCGCGGCGCGGAGCTTGTCGACCGCCTCGCTGAGCTTGTTGAGCTTGGCCATCGGCTCGGCCTGGGCCTTCTCGACCTTCTCGATCCGGTCGTTGGCCTTGCTGAACTGGGTCTGGCCGGCCCTGGCGGTCTGCTCGACGCTGGCCTTCAGCGCGGCGACCTCGGATTCGATCCGGGCGAGCGCGGCATCGGCCGCTTCCTTGTTGGCGGCGGCGTCCTTGGCAGCCACATCCCTGACGGAAGCAGCGGCGGGGGCGGCGAGATGGCCGAGCCCCGCGGTCGCGAGCGCACCGCCGATGGCGCCGGCCACGGTCGCCAGCGCGATCACCGCGGCCATCGCGCCGATCCGGCGCGTGCCGGCCGGCTTGCCCGCCGCCTTGGCCGCCTGTTCGGCGCCTGGCCTGGATGCCGTCGCCTCATGGTCCCAGGTGCGGTCACCCGGCGCCATGATCATCAGCTTGCCCGGAAAATGCGGCTCTTCCCGCTTGCCGGTCGCGACCCTGGGCACGTCCATATTGGTCGGCTCGACCTTGGCCTCGACCTTCGGCTCGATCATGGACTCGATCTTGGGGTCGATCTTGGGCGGCTCAACCTTCGAGGGTTCAACCTTGGGCGCGTCCATACGGGGCGCGTCCGCCTTTGGCGACGTCTCTTCCTGCTCGGGCGCAAGCCGGGGAGCTTCGACACCGGTCGCGGCCATCACGGGCTCGCTTTTCGCCGCCATTTCGGCGCCGGTTTGACCGCTGACCGGCTCGCTCTGCTGCTCACTCACGTTCAAAGTCTCCAGACTAGGTTGACAATTCGGTAACTTTTATTGCTTGCGAAATGGTTACCCCGCTCCGCCATTACCTAAATTTTAGGGAGTTTTCCGGGCCGGATTTGGGCGATGCTGCCCTGCGGCAATCTGCGCCGCTTCCGTTTGCGCGCGGCGCTTTCCCGATTAACATACCGTCATCTTCCAGCCAGAAGGCAGGAGAGCGCCATGACGATCGAGAAATGCATCAAGGAATTTGGTGTCGATGACGTCATCTTTGAGGAAGGCTCGACCGGCCGCGAGCTGTTTGTCGTGCTCGACGGCAAGGTCGACATCGCCAAGATCGATCGCGGAAACAAGACTGTTATCGTCAGCCTCGGCAAGGGCGAGTTCTTCGGCGAGATGGCCGTGATCGACGGCTCGGCGCGCTCGGCGACCGCCATCGCCTCCGCGCCCGCAACGCGGGTGATGCGGATCAACCACGCCCGCTTCGTCTATCTGGTCAGCCAGCAGCCGGCGTTCGCGCTGATGGTGATGGATGCGCTCTCGAAGCGCCTGCGCGCATCCAACGCGGTCACTTACCGGACGGCGGCAACCCCATGAGCGACCGCAAGCCAAGCCCGTTCAAGACGCTGTTCGACGCCGAGGTCGCAACGCTGATCCAGGCCGCCGACGACGTCTATCAGATCCGCTTCAAGAACCGTGCGGCGAACGCCTATCTGGTGCGCGGCAGCAAACGGACCATCATGATCGACGTCGGACTGTCGAGCAATTATCCGTCGCTCGTCGCCTGTCTCAACCATCTCGGGGTGACGCCCGAGATGGTCGACATGGTGGTGCTGAGCCATGAGCATCTCGACCACATCGGCGCGGCGTACCATTTCCACGGCAGCGCCTACGTCGCCGCGCACCGGCTCGCCGCCAACAAGATCATGCTGCGCGACGATTTCTCGATGCTGCGCAAGATGTTCAACGAGCCGAACGTGCCGATCGATATCGACATCTGGCTCGAGGAAGGCAACCTGATCGACCTCGGCAATTTCCGCCTCAACGTGATGTACACGCCCGGCCACACCTCGGCCTGCATCACGCTGTTCGACCAGGACAAGGGCCTGCTGTTCGCCGCCGACACGCTGATGCCCGGCGGCGTGATGGGCGGCGTGTTCGGCTCCGGCTCGATCGCCGACTATATCCAGTCGCTGGAGCGGCTGAAGGGCCTCAACTCGAAGATCCTGCTGTCGGGACATGGCCGGCTGTCCGACACGCCACAGGACGATGTGCGGATCGCGCTGCAGCGCTCGCACGGCCTGCTCGAGGACACCGCGCAACTGTTCGATGCACTCGATGCGCGCTCGAATTTCGAGCCGATCATGCAGTCGGTGCGCGACCTCAACAAGCTCGACGATTGAGCTCAGTTCCTCCCCGTCGTTGCGAGCCAACGGGTCGCAATGACGTTCGGGCGACCGAGCGCCTTCACATTTGACAAATCCGCGCCCGGCCTGTTCAACAGCGGCAACAACAACGTTGAAGAAACAGGGAGCGAGGATCATGAAGCTTTACGACTCGATCGGACCCAATCCGCGCATCGTGCGCATGTTCATGGCGGAGAAGGGCATCGAGATACCCAAACAGGCCGTCGACCTGCGCAAGGGCGAGAACCGCGAGACGGAACACCTGAAGCGCAATCCGCACGGCCAGATGCCGGCGCTCGAGCTCGACTGCGGCAACTACCTCTCCGAGATCACGGCGATCTGCGAATATCTCGAGGAGAAGCACCCCTCGCCCGCGATGATCGGCACCACGCCGGAAGAGCGCGCGGAATGCCGGATGTGGACGCGCCGCGTCGATCTCAACATCGCCGAGCCGCTCGCCAACGGCTACCGCTTCGGCGAAGCGCTGAAATTCTTCGAGAAACGCATTCCCGTCGCGCCCGAAGCCTCGCCCGGCCTGAAGATGATCGCCGCCAACCGCATCAAATGGCTGAACGACCAGATGGCCGACGGCCGCGACTACATCTGCGGCAAGCGCTTCACGCTCGCCGACATGCTGCTCTATTGCTGGCTCGATTTCGGCAACCAGGTCGGCCAGCCGCTGGACCAGGCGAACGCCAACATCGTCGCCTGGTTCAACCGCGTCGGCGCGCGGCCATCGGTGAAGGCGTAAAAGGCGGTCGTCTTATCCTCCCCTCGAGGGGGAGGATCGGTTCGCATGAAGCGTAGCGCAATGCGAACCGAGGTGGGGTGATCTCTCCCCTCGGGTAGCGTTCACGCGGAGAGACCTTCACCCCACCTCGCCGCTCATTGCATTCGCGTCGATCCTCCCCCTTCAGGGGAGGATGAAGAGCACCCGACCACTCAGTCCCTAAATCACCACCGGCTTGTCCGGCAGCTCGTTCGGGCCGGCCGGTGGCGGGAAATGCTTTGCCAGCTCGCGCGACACCGCCTCGATCCCCTTGATCACGCCCTGCTCGAACCGGCCGGCCCGAAAGTCCGTTTCCATCGTGCGGCAGATCGCCTCCCAGCCGGCATGGCCGACCTTCGCGTCGATGCCGCGGTCGGCGACGATCTCGACGTCGCGGTCGGCGAGCAACAGATAGATCAGAACGCCATTGTTGTGATCGGTATCCCAGATCCGCAAATGCGAGAACACGTCGAGCGCACGCTCCCGCGCAGGCTGATTGCGGAACAGCGGCACGCCGTCGAGCGCGCCCTCGACGACGAAACGGATCTGGCCGGAATGAGTGGCCTCGCCGGCCTTGATCGCTCGCTCGATGGCGTCGAGCACGCGCGGCGGAAAATCACGCCGCACCCGCCAGCGGTGCTCGAGCAGATGCTTGCCGATGCGCTTGATGCCCATGCCTACCAGCTCCCCGAGGCGCCGCCGCCGCCGAAGCTGCCGCCTCCGCCGCTGAAGCCGCCGCTATCGCTCGAGCTCGAGCCGCTGCTCCAGCCCCCGCCGCCGGACCAGCCGCCGGAATAACCGCCGCCGCGCCGGTACGGTCCCGAGCCTGCCGTCGGACCGCCGAAGTTCAATCCGCCGAAGATCAGCGCCGCGACGGCGGCGAACAGGCCGACCACCAGCGCCGTGGCGAGCGAGCCGGCTACCATCCAGGTGAAGACGCCGACGACACCGCCGGTCGCGACCGAGCCCAACAACCGCCCCAGTATCCCGCGCAACACGCCGGCCACGATGATGACGATAAAGATCGTCACCGGATTGGCGAAGTCGACCAGGTTCGGCCCTTGCCAATGCTCGGGCTCCGGCGCCGGCAATTGCTCGCCATTAATCAGGCGGATCATCCGGTCGACGCCGGCCGAGATGCCGCCGGCGAAATCGCCGGCCTTGAATTTCGGCGTGATGTCTTCGTCGATGATGCGATGGGTGACGGCATCGCTCAGCACGCCTTCGAGGCCATAGCCGACCTCGATGCGCAAGTGCCGGTCGCTCTTGGCGACGACTAGGAGCGCACCGTCGTCGACCTTCTTGCGCCCGATCTTCCAGGCCTCGGCCACGCGGATCGAGAACTGCTCGATGGTTTCCTCGCCCGTGGTCGGCACGATCAAGACCGCGATCTGGCTGCCCTTGCGGGCTTCCAGATCCTTCAGCCGGTCGGTGAGCGAGGCGACATCGCTCGCCGACAGCGTCCCGGTCTGGTCGACGACGCGGCCGGTGAGCGGAGGCACCGCGACCTCGGCCCATGCCGGGCACACGAAGCCCAGCAGGAAGGCGAGCAGGATGACGCGTGCGGCGGTCATCGCGATGCGCGCGCGCCGGCGCTATTTCGACGGCGCGGGAGCCGGTGACGGATTATTGAAATCGACCTTCGGCGCGGTCGATATTTCCTTTTCATTGTCGAGCGTGAAGTTGGGCTTCTCCTTGTAGCCAAACGCCATCGCGGTCAGATTGTTCGGGAAGGTGCGGATACCGACGTTGTAGTCCTGCACTGCCTTGATGTAGCGATTGCGCGCCACCGTGATGCGGTTCTCGGTGCCCTCGAGCTGCGCCATCAGGTCGCGGAACAGCGCGTCCGATTTCAGCTGCGGATAGTTTTCGGTGACGACCAGCAGCCGCGACAGCGCGCTGGTCAGTTCGCCCTGCGCCTGCGTGAACTTCTGGAACGCGGCCGGGTCGTTGAGCACCTCCGGCGTTGCCTGGATGCTGCCGACCTTGGCGCGCGCGTTGGTGACGCCGAGCAGCACGTCCTTCTCCTGCTGCGCAAAGCCCTTCACGGAGTTGACCAGGTTGGGCACGAGATCGGCGCGCCGCTGGTACTGGTTCACCACCTCCGACCAGCTCGACTTGACCTGCTCGTCACTGGTCTGGATCGCGTTGTAGCCGCAGTTGGTCAGGCTCAATGTCGCCAGCGCTGCGAGCACGGTCCAAAGCTTGCGCATGAAGATGGTCCTCCCCGGGTGGATTCTGCGTCAGCGTAACAGATTTTCGCCGGATAATCCCGTGCGGCGGATTTCGCGGCTTCTTTTGCGGATGATGACGCTTGCCTATCCCTGCCCGCGCCGTTCATCATGGCGAAAAAATCGATCGCGGGAGGATCCATTGGCGTCTGAACAATTCGAGACGATTGTTGTCGAACGGCCCGAGCCCGCGATTGCGCGGATCGTGATGAACCGCCCCGAGGCCCGCAACGCCCAGAACCTGCAAATGACCTACGACCTCAACGCCGCCTTCGACCGAGCGGTGCAGGACGACGCGGTCAAGGTCATCATCCTCGCCGGCAACGGCCCACATTTCTCGGCCGGTCACGATCTGCGGCCAGGGGCCAAGAACCAGGCCGGTGCCGATTTCCCGCCAGTCGGAAATTGGGGCGGCTTCGCCGAGCCGAACGCCCATGGCCGCTTCGCGCGCGAGCAGGAGATCTACCTGCAGATCACAAGGCGCTGGCGCAATCTGGCAAAGCCGACGATCGCCGAGGTGCACGGCAAGTGCATCGCCGGCGGACTGATGCTGGCCTGGGCCTGCGACCTGATCGTTGCCAGCAACGATGCCGAGTTCTGCGACCCCGTGGTGACGATGGGCGTCTGTGGCGTCGAGTGGTTCGTGCATCCCTGGGAGCTCGGCGCGCGCAAGGCCAAGGAGATGCTGTTCACCGCCGACGTCTGGAACGCCGACGAGGCGCATCGCCTCGGCATGGTCAATCACGTGGTGGCGCGCGGCGATCTCTCGTCGTTCACGCTGGCGCTGGCGCGGCGGATTGCCGCAAAGCCCGCCTTTGCGCTGAAGCTTTCCAAGGAGGCGGTGAACCGCTCGATAGACATCATGGGGCAGCCTGCCGCGATCGATCAGGCCTTCGCGCTGCATCAGCTCTGCCACGCCCACAACCTTCAGGAATTCGGCATGGTGGTGGACCCCGCGGGTCTGCATCCCTCCGTCAAGAAAACCGCCAACGTGTAGCAAGCCAGATGGACCTCACCCTCAGCGACGAGCAGCGCCTGCTGCGCGAAAGTGCCGACCGCTTCGTGGCGGAAACCTTCAGCCCCGAGCATCGCAGGAAAGCGGCGAACGATCCGCTGGGCTATTCGCCCGCGATCTGGAAACAGTTCGCCGAGCTCGGCTGGCTGGCGCTGCCGATCAGTGAAGCCCATGGCGGGCTCGGCGGCGGCGCGATCGAGATCGGACTGCTGATGGAAGCGTTCGGCCGCGGACTGGTGTCCGAGCCGTTCCTCTCCACGGTCGTGATCGGCGCCGCGCTGGTCGCCGAGTGCGGCACCGAGGCGCAGAAGCAGGCGATCCTGCCTGATGTTGCCGAGGGCAAGCTTACGCTCACCTTCGCGCATTCGGAGCGCGCCGCGCGCTTCGATCTCGCCCATGTCGACACCACGGCCAGCAAGACCGCCGACGGGTGGCGCCTGAACGGCAGCAAGATCGCCGTACTCGACGGCGCTTCAGCCAACCAGATCATCGTCTCGGCCCGTATCGCCAACGCCAATGGTGCATCGGGCAAGCTTGGCCTGTTCCTGGTGCCGGCGAAAACGCCCGGGCTCACGCTGCGCGACTACGCGCGGCTCGGCGGCGGGCGCGGCTGTAATCTTGATCTCAGGGATGTGCAATTGCCCGCCGATGCGCTGCTCGGCGACGGCAGCGATGCGCTACCCGCGATCGAAACCGTGGTCGACCGCGCGATGGCCGCGCTCGGCGCGGAGGCGGTCGGCATCATGCAGACGCTGCTCGACACCACGCTCGAATATACCAAGATCCGCAAGCAGTTCGGCCGGCCGCTATCGAGCAACCAGGTGATCCGCCATCGCCTCGCCGACGTGGCGATGCAGGTCGACGAGGCGCGCTCGATGGCGTTGCGCGCCGCGCTGATGGCCAATGCCGAGCCTGTGGCCCGCTGCCGTGCGGCGTCCGGCGCCAAGGCGAAGATCGGCAAATGCGCGCGCTTCGTCGCCGAGCAGGCGGTGCAGCTGCACGGCGCCATGGGCGTCACTGAGGAGCTCGACATCGGCGCCTATTTCAAGCGGCTGCTCGCCTTCGACACGCTGTTCGGCAACAGCGCCCATCATTATCGCCGCCACGCCGCGCTCAGCGGCCGCGCCCACACCTAACGGAGAGCGCACCATGGATCTCACCTTCAGTGCCGAGGAACGCGCGTTCGAGCAGGAAGTCCGCGATTTCATTGCCGGCAGCCTGACGCCGGAGATGAAGCGCGCCACCGCGCTGACGCCGTCGGTGTTCTCCGACCCCGACATCGGCATGGCCTGGCAGCGCGCGCTGCACAAGAAGGGCTGGGGTGCGCCGGGCTGGCCGGTGGAGCATGGCGGACCGGACTGGACACCGGCACAGCGCTGGATCTTCGAGGCCGAATGCGCGCGCGCCGGCGTGCCCAATGTCAACGTGATGGGCGTGAAGATGGTCGGCCCCGTCATCATCGGGTTCGGCTCGCCCGAGCAGCAGAATTTCTATCTGCCGCGGATTCTCTCCGGCGAGGATTACTGGTGCCAGGGCTATTCCGAGCCGGGCTCGGGCTCCGACCTCGCCTCGCTGAAGACCCGCGCGGTGCGCGACGGCGACGAATACATCATCAACGGCACCAAGATCTGGACCACGCATGCGCACCACGCCAACCGCATGTTCGCGCTGGTGCGCACCAATGACGGCGAGCGGCAGCAGGACGGCATCAGCTTCATCCTGATCGACATGAAGACGCCGGGCATCGCCACGCGCCCGATCCTGACCATCGGCGGCGACCACGAGGTCAACCAGGTGTTCTTCGACGACGTCCGCGTGCCCGTCGCCAACCGCGTCGGCGAGGAAGGCAAGGGCTGGACCTACGGCAAATATCTGCTCGAATTCGAGCGCGGCTCCGGCATCGCGTCGGCCAAGCTGCGCGAGGCGCTGAAGACGATCACCGATCTCGCAGACTCCGAGGTCACCGGCCGCGCCATCGAGGATCCCGACATCGCGATCCGGATGTCGGAGGTCGAGGTCGATATCGACGCGCTCGAGATGACCGAGCTCAGGGTGCTGTCGGCGCTGCAGACCGGGCAGAATCCGGGCGCGGTGTCGTCGCTGATCAAGCTCCGCGTCAGCGAGATCCGCCAGGCGGTGACGCGGCTCGGCGTCGACGTGATCGGCCAGGACGGACTTGCCGTCGAGCCGGCGCGGCCGTTCTACCGGCTCAACCACGAGCCGGCGATCCCCGAAGAACTGCTGCCGGTGGTACCGGAATATCTCAACGGCCGCGCCTATACGATCTTCGGCGGATCATCCGAGATCCAGCGCGACATCATCGCGAAGATGGTGCTGGGACTGTAGGGCACCTCGTTCCGGGGCATCGCAAAGCGATGAACCTCAGGTGCGCAATTGCGCACCGGGGAACCTCGATGTTGTGGCGCGAGCTTCCGGGTTCGACGCTGCGCGTCGCCCCGGAATGACGGCTAAACGGCCGTCGCCTTGGCGTCGCGGATCGCCTGCCAGATCTTCGACGGCGTCAGCGGCGTGTTCAGCTGCTTGATTCCGACCTCGCTCAGCGCATCCATCACGCCGTTGGTGATGCAGGGCGGCCCGCCGATCGCGCCGGACTCGCCGCAGCCCTTGGCGCCTAGCGGGTTGGTCTTGCACGGCGCGGAGCCATCGAGCGTCACCGTGATCGGCGGAACGTCATCCGCGCGCGGGATGCAATAGTCCTGATAGCTCGCGGTCAGCAGCTGGCCTTCCTCGCTATAGGCCACACCTTCGTACAGCGCCTGGCCGATGCCCTGGACAACGCCGCCATGCACCTGCCCGGTCACCAGCATCGGATTGACGGCGACGCCGACGTCGTCGACCGTGGTGTAGCGCACCACCCGCGTGACGCCGGTCTCCGGATCGATCTCGACCTCGCAGATATGCGTGCCGTTCGGCCAGCTCGGCCCGTCGACATTGCCCTCGCTCTCGACCGAGAGCTTTGCGCCGTTTTCCTTCGCCGCGATCTCGAACAGGCTGATGCGCCTGTCGGTGCCGACCACGGTGAGGAAGCCGTCGCGATATTCGATGTCCTCGACGGAGGCCTCCAGCAAATTGGAGGCCTTGTCGCGCGCCTTGTTGATCATATCGTTGCTGGAGACCGCAACCGCGGTGCCGCCGACGAACAGCGAACGCGAGCCGACGCTGCCGAAGCCGGTGGCGAGGTCCGTGTCGCCCTGGATCACGTCGATCTTGTCCATCGCGATGCCGAGCGTATCAGCGATCATCTGGGTGTAGGTGGTGGCGAGGCCCTGCCCCATCGCCATCGTGCCGGAATGCAGGATGACGCGCCCTCGGCGGTCGCGTGCAGCGAGACGTTCTCGGTGTGGGCGCGGCCGCCGGTCCATTCGATGTAGCTGGTGAGACCGCGGCCGTAGAGCAGGCCCTTCTTCTTCGCCGCCTTCTTGCGTGCGGCAAAGCCGTTCCAGTCGGCCAAATCAGACGCGCGCTCCAGCATGTGCGCGAAGGCACCGGAATCGTACACCTGCCCAACCGCGTTGGTGTAGGGCAGCTGTGCCGGCTTGATGTAGTTGACCTTGCGGATGGTGCGCGGGTCCATGCCGATCTGGCGCGCGGCGGCGTCGAACAGCCGCTCGACGATGAACACCGCCTCGGGCCTGCCGGCGCCGCGATAGGCGCCGACCGGCGCGGTGTGGGTCATCACCGACTTCACCTCGAAATGCACCAGCGGCAGGTCGTAGACGCCGGTCTGCACGAACGGGCCGAGCACCAGCGGAATGATGTTGGCGGTGCCCGACGAATAGGCCCCGGTGCCGCCTATCGAGCGCACCCGGTAGGCCAGCACGCGGCCCTTGGCATCGAGCGCGAACTCGCCGGTCGAGGTCAGGTCGCGGCCATGGGTGCCGCCGACGAACTCGTCGGTGCGGTCGCCGCGCCAGCGGATCTTCTCGTTCAGCTTGGTCGCGGCATAGGCGACGATGCCGTCTTCCGGATACAGGCTGGTCTTCTGGCCGAAGCCGCCGCCGATGTCGCCGACCAGCACGCGCACGCTGTCCTTCGGCCGCTTCAGGATCGATTCCGCCAAGAGGTCGCGGGTCGAACCCGGAGTCTGCGACTGCACGTGCAGAATCAGCCGGCCGGTCTTCTTCTCGATCTCGGCAATGGTCGAGCGCGGCTCCATCGCCGACGGCACCAGGCGCTGGCTGACCAGGTCGAGCGACACCTTGTGCGCGGCGTTGGCGAAGGCTTCCTCGACCTTGGCGGCATCGCCATAGCTCATCGCGGCCACGATGTTGTCGGGCGCCTCCGGCCAGACCGCCGGCGCACCGGGCTTGATCGCCTCGACCGGATCAACCACCGAGGGCAGCACCTCGTAATCGATCTCGATCGCCTCGGCCGCGGTCTGCGCCAGCACCCGCGAGGTCGCGACCACAGCCGCGACGCCCTCGCCCGCGTAACGCACCACATCATGCGCCAGCAGGCGCCGTGGCGGCACGGTCATCGGCGAGCCGTCGGGCCGCTTGAAGATCGCAAGCGTCGGCAGCGTGCCGATATCGTCCTTGACGAGGTCGGCGCCGGTATAGACGGCCTTGACGCCCGGCATCTCCAGCGCCGCCCTGGCGTCGATCGACTTGATGTTGGCATGGGCGTGCGGCGAGCGCAGCACGTGCAGCCAGAGCGCGCCGTCCTGCGGCTTGTCGTCGATGAAATGCCCCTTCCCGGTGACCAGCCGCTGGTCCTCCAGACGCTTGACTGGCTGGCCCGCACCAAAACGCATATTGCCGGGAAGAATGTTCATTAGAGGGTCCTTCGAGCTTCCAAGAATTTCCAGAGAATTTGGCGGCGGTTTTAGCGGATTTTGGCGGCCTGACAACCACAGCGCCGGCCAGAGGACAGGCGTGTCGTCGCGCGGCGCGCGGAAGCACAATCCGGCGGCACGCGTCAGGCCAGTGACGACATCATTGCGCCCGGCCGATATCGACGATGGCGACCTCGACATCGCGCGCCGAGCCGTCGCGGTTCACGCTGAGCCGCACTTTCTTGCCGACCCCGATCTGCTCGAGCTGGTCGGCCAGATCGGAGAGCCGGTGCACCGGCTTGCCGTCGACCGCGGTGATCACGTCGCCGAGCTCACCGGTCGACATGTCGACCCCGCGTATCCCGGCGCGCTCGGCCGGCGACCCCGGTGTCGTGCGCACCACGATCAATCCTTCGGCACCGATACGCGTGGCGACCGCCTCATTCGCGGTCACGATGCCGATCCCCGGCGTCGGCACGCGGCCGTTGCGGATCAGGTCTGGCACCACGCGATTGACGATGTCGACCGGGATCGCAAAGCCGATGCCGGCATTCGAGCCCGACGGCGACAGGATCGCCGTGGTCACGCCGATCAGCCGGCCGGCGGAATCGAGCAACGGGCCGCCCGAATTGCCCGGATTGATCGCGGTGTCGGTCTGGATCACATTGGAGATCTCGCGCCCGCTCGAGGTCGGCAGCCGGCGCTTGAGCGCGCTGATGATGCCGCTGGACATCGATTGATCGAGCCCGAACGGGTTGCCGATCGCATAGGCAAACTGGCCGACCTTGAGATCGGCCGAGCTGCCGAGCGCCAGTGACGGCGGCAGCTTGCGCGCGCTGCGGATGCGCAGCACCGCCAGGTCGTAGTTCGGCGCCGTGCCGACGATTTCGGCGCGCACCGCTTCGCCGGAGGCAAAGCGGATCGCGACCTGGCTTGCGTTCTGCACCACGTGATTGTTGGTGACGACGTGGCCGTCATTGTCCCAAACAATGCCGGTGCCCGACGCCGCGCCGCCTTCCTGCTCCTCGCTCAACGGATTGGCGGCGGTTTGCGTCACCACCTGCACGACCGACGGCGAGACCTTCTCGAAGATCTCGACATTGGCCTTTTCGGCATCCGACAGCGCGCCGCGCTCGGTGACCGCGCGGGCAGCCGGGCCGCTCCACGGCGCCTGACGGATGCTGCCGGCCGCGAAGATCAGCAGAATGGCCGCGATCACGGCCAGGACAAGGACGGTACGCCGATTCATTGGTGTGCTCCACGCAACAAACGCGCTGACCAAGCGGAGGTTTCCGGCATGGCCAAGGCGGATTGCCCGGCATTTTGCCGCGCAGCCCCCCGACGGCCTCAGCCCAGATCGCGCAACGCCGCCTCGACCACCTTGCGCTGCTCGGCCGTGAGCGGCGCCTGCGGCGGCACGGGATCGCCGACGTCGTAGCCCTGGCTCGCGAGCCCGGCCTTGATGCAGGCGGCGAGGTTGAAGCGGGCAAACGCCTCGTTGATGCGCCACAGCTTGCGCTGCAGGGCCATCGCCTCATCCCAGCGGGTGCGGCGGCACAGATTGTAGAGCTCGACACTCTGCCGCGGGATGATGCAGGCCGGGCCCGCCATCCAGCCGTGGCCGCCGATCAGCATCACCGCGGCCGGAATATGGGCGGAGGCCGAGAACACTTTCAGGCCGTCGCCGCAGCGGTTCATGATCGACAGCAGCCGCCCGGTGTTGGTCGACGCGTCCTTGATGTAACCGATGCGCGGATGCCCGGCGAGCCGCGCGATGACGTCAAGCGTGAGGTCGGAGCGCTGGAAATTCGGATTGGTATAGATCACGACCGGAATGTCGACGGCGTCGGCGATGGCGCGGAAATAGGCTTCCACCTGCGCATCACCGACCGGAAAATACGCCTCCATGATCGCGAGGATGCCGGTCGCGCCGCGCTTCTGGTAGGCCTTGGCCTGCGCCACCGCATCCGCCGTCGAGGTCGAGGCGACGCCGGCGACCACCGGCACGCGGCCCTGCGCGGCCTCGATCGTGGTCGCCACCACCTGCATGCGCTGCGCATTGTTGAGGTAGGCGAATTCGCCGGTCGAGCCGAGCGGCGTCAGGCCGTGGACGCCGGCCTTGACCAGATCGTCGCAGAGCCGGCCCAGCACCTCGGTGCGGACATGGCCGGCAGGGTCGACCGGGGACACCAGGTACGGAAAGACGCCGTGGAAATCAGCCATTTGCGAGCCTCGTTGACGGCGAGACATAATCGGGATCGTGCGCAAAGGGAAGCGGCGCGCCGCTGCGCATGGCGCCGAGCACCGCTGCGAAATCCGTGCCGGCGCGGAAACCGAGCAGCCGTTCGGCCTTGCTCGCGTCGTAGATCCGGCCGATCGATTTCGGCAGGCGCCAGCCACGCCGCGCGAACAGCGCCGGCGCATCGGGGAACGTGCGCGCGATCACCCCGGCCGCGTCGGTCTTCAGGTCGGCGACATCGCTGCGCGCAAACGGCGTCGGCGCGCTGATCACGAAGACCTCGAAGCCGCGGATCTTCTCGAGCGCCACGACATGGGCATCGGCGGCGTCCTCGACGGTGAGGCGGCGGTACAGCAGCTCGGTCGCCTTCAGGTTCTCGCCATGGAAGTCGCGGATGGTATCGTCATCCTCGGGGAAGAAGCGGCTGGTGCGCAGCACCGCACAGTTCAGCCCGTGCTCGCGGCTGTACAGACGGCACAGCCCTTCAGCGGCGAGTTTTGTCACTCCGTAAATGTTGCGCGGCTCGAGCGGCCCTGTCGTCTCGTCGAGCCACACCGCAGCATGGCCCTCCTCGTCGCGGATCGCCTGCGAGATCATCAGCGACGTCGTCGAGGTGAAGACGAAACGGGCGTGGCCGGCAGCCACGGCTGCCTGCAGCAAATTGAGCGTGCCTGACACATTGACGTCGACAAAGGCCTGCGGCGCGAACCGCTCGATATCGGGCTTGTGCAACGCGCCGCCATGGATCACGGCCTCGATGCCGTAATCCGCGAACACGCGCTCGACCACCGATCGCTCGGCTACCGAGCCTGTGACATCGGTCGCCTCGCCCGGGACGACGTCGAGGCCGACCACATCATGGCCGGCCTGTCGAAGCCGCGGCGCGAGGAAACGGCCGAGCCAGCCGGAGGAGCCGGTCAACAATATTCGCATGAGGTCCGCCCGGCCCGCGCCTTTCAGAACACCTTGGCGATCGCGGCCTGCGCGTCGCCCTGGATCTGCTTCAGATGATCCGGCCCGCGGAAGCTTTCGGCGTAGATCTTGTAGACATCCTCGGTGCCGGAGGGACGCGCGGCGAACCAGCCCGCCTCGCTCTCGACCTTGATGCCGCCAAACGGCTGGTCGTTGCCCGGCGCCTTGGTCCTGACCGCGCGCACGGCATCGCCGGCGAGCTGCGTCATGTTGAGCTGATCGGGCCCGAGCGCCTTCAGCGCGTTCTTCTGCTTCGGCGTCGCCGCCACATCGATGCGCTCGTAATAGGGAACGCCGAGTTCGGCGGTCAGTTCGCCGAACAATTCGCTCGGATCGCGGCCGGTCTTGGCGATGATCTCGGCCGCCAGGAGGCCGAGGATGATGCCGTCCTTGTCGGTGGTCCACACCGAGCCGTCGCGCTTCAGGAACGATGCGCCCGCGCTCTCCTCGCCAGCAAAGCCGAAGCCGCCGCTGCCCAGCCCGTCGACGAACCATTTGAAGCCGACCGGCGTCTCGACCAGCTTGCGGCCCAGCTTCTTCGCGACGCGATCGATGATCGAGCTCGACACGATGGTCTTGCCGATCGCGGCGTCCTTGCTCCATTGCGGCCGGTGCGCGAACAGATAGGCGATCGCGGTGGCAAGGAAGTGGTTCGGGTTCATCAGCCCGTTCGAGCGGGTCACGATGCCGTGGCGGTCGGCGTCGGTGTCGTTGGCGAAGGCGACGTCGAAACGGTCGCGCATCCCGATCAGGCTCGCCATCGCATAAGGCGACGAGCAGTCCATCCGGATCTTGCCGTCCCAGTCCGCGGTCATGAAGCGGAAGGTCGGATCGACGGCATCGTTGACGACTGACGCGTTGATGCCGTAGCGCGCGATGATCGGCTGCCAGTAGTGCACGGCCGCGCCGCCGAGCGGGTCGATGCCGATCTTGACGCCGGCAGACTTGATCAGCGCCAGATCGACGGTGTTGCCGAGATCGGCGACATAGGGCGTTATGTAGTCGTGCAGATGTGTGGTCGCAGCCTTGCGCGCGCGATCATAGGGCAGCCGCGCGACGCCCTTGAGGCCGGCCTCGATGTAGCGGTTGGCGTTCTTCTCGACCACAGCGGTGACGTCGGTGTCGGCCGGACCACCATGCGGTGGATTGTATTTGTAGCCGCCGTCCTCCGGCGGGTTGTGTGACGGCGTGATGACGACGCCGTCGGCGAGGCCCGTGCTGCGGCCTTTGTTGTAGCTCAGGATCGCGTGCGAGATCACCGGCGTCGGGGTGTAGCCGCCCTGCGCGTCGATCATGATCTCGACGCCGTTCGCCGCGAACACCTCGACCGCGCTGGCCAGCGCCGGCTCGGCCAGCGCATGGGTGTCGATGCCGATGAACAGCGGCCCGGTGAGACCCTTCTCGCGCCGGTAATCGCAGATCGCCTGCGTGGTGGCGAGGATATGGTCCTCGTTGAAGGAATTCTTCAGCGACGAGCCGCGATGGCCCGAGGTGCCGAACGCAACCCGCTGAGCGGGATCGCCAGCGTCGGGCTTGCCGGCAAAATAGGCCGTGACCAGCCGCGGCACATTGGCGAGCTGGGCGGGATCGATGGGTTTGCCGGCGGCAGGATTTGGTGCAGTCACGTGACCTCTCAGATCTGGTATCGCCGACCATCTGCGCAATGGTGATGCAGTGGCGTGCTACCATGGCGGCTTACGTTCAATCAAGCCGAGGGCTTTTCGTTCCTTGGCCACCGCAGCAATGCTTCAGCTTCTTGTTTGAGCATGATCTCCGCGCAAACGCTTTGCGTTTGTCGCGAGGGAAAACCGCTTCGCACTTTGCGCTAACGCGGCCCTTCGGGTCCGGATCATGCTCTACGACACATCGATCTGCTGCACCTTCTCGCGCAATTCGTCGACCAGCACCCGCTTGTTCTCGGTATAGTCGATCGGCACCACGACAAGATGCACGCCGCCGCCGGAAAACGCCCGTTCCAGGGTCGGAACGATCGCATCCGTGCTCGCGATCCGCGAACCCTTGGCGCCGTAGCTTTCGGCGTATTTGACGAAATCCGGATTGCCGAAGGTCAGGCCGAAATCCGGGAAATTGTCGACCGCCTGCTTCCAGCGGATCATGCCGTAGGCGGAATCCTCCAGGATCAGGATCACCAGATTGAGCTTGAGGCGGACCGCGGTCTCGAGCTCCTGCGAGTTCATCATGAAGCCGCCATCGCCACAGACCGCGAGCACGCGGTTGTTCGGATACAGCATCGCCGCCATCATCGCCGACGGCAGGCCGGCGCCCATGGTCGCGAGCGCGTTGTCGAGCAGCAGCGAGTTCGCGAGCAGCGTGCGGTAATTGCGTGCGAACCAGATCTTGTACATGCCGTTGTCGAGCGCGACGATGCCGTCCTCCGGAATGACCTGCCGCACATCGTGCACGATGCGCTGCGGTGTCGGCGGCCAGCGGCCCTCGGTGGCGCGATCGGTGATCTTGGCCAGAATGCTCTGGCGCAGGCTGAGCAGCGCGCTGGCATGCGGCAGCTTCCCCTCGACCCGATCGGCCAGCAATTCGAGGCTCGGCCCGACATCGCCGATCACCTCGCATTGCGGGAAATAGACCTGCTCGACCGTTGCCGGCATGTAGCTGACATGGATCACCTGCGGCCCCTTCGGGCCCATGATGAAAGGCGGCTTCTCGACCGTGTCGTGACCGATCGCGATGATGAGGTCGGCGCGGTCGATCGCCTCGTGCACATAGTCGCGCTCGCTCAGCGCGGCGGTTCCCATGTACTGATTGGTACCGCCGGATACCGTGCCCTTGCCCATCTGTGTCGTGAAGAACGGGATTTTCGTGCGCCGCACGAAATCGCCGATCCCGGCAGTCGAACGCGGACGCGATGCCGCAGCACCAAGCATGATCAGTGGGCGCTGCGCCTTCAGGATCATGTCGGCGGCACGGTCGAGCGCGGCGGCGTGCGCGATCGGAATTTCGATCGGATGCGGCGGTATCATTTCGACCGGCGCAATCTCCTCGCCTGCGATATCCTCCGGCAGTTCGAGCAGCACCGGCCCCGGCCGTTCCTGCGCCGCAATTCGGAAGGCGTCGCGGACCAGGGTCGGAATGGTCGCGCCGCTGACGATCTGCAGCGACAGCTTGGTCAGCGGACGGAACGTGTTGACGATGTCGACGATCTGGAACTTGGCCTGCCGGCTGCTCAGGATGCCCTTCTGGCCGGTCAGCATCACCATCGGCATCGCGCCGAGCAGCGCATAGGCGGCGCCTGTCGTGAGGTTGAGCGCGCCGGGGCCAAGCGTCGTCATGCAGACGCCGGGCCTTCCGGTCAGCCGGCCATAGGTCGCCGCCATGAACGCCGCGGCCTGCTCGTGGCGGGTCACGATCAGTTTGATCGAGGATTTGCGCAGGCTCTCGACGACGTCGAGGTTCTCCTCGCCGGGGACGCCGAATACCCGCTCCACGCCCTCATTCTCGAGGGCCGCGACCAGCAAATCGGAACCTTTGACCATCTCAGCCTCGCATCGTTGATTGCATGCCGCGCACGGAGCATAGCCGCATCGCGCGCCGCCGGAAACTGCTTCGCGATCTTACGGTTTGCGCGCCCTGATCCAGCCGTCGGCGGCGGGCAGCACGCGCGCGGCGAGATCGGCCGAGATCGCGATCGCCTGCACGGATCGCGCCACCATCACCCGTCCGCCGGTGGTCGATTGCGACGGAGCAAACGCGGCCAGTTCCGCCGCATGGTCCTCATCGGTAAAATTGGTCATGAAGTTCGGCACGAACTGGTCGCGGAAGTTCGGCCCCTGCCTTGCCAGCAACGTATCGAAATTAGTCCGGATGAAGTCCCAGGCCAGCTGCGGCTGCTCGCCTGAAGACGCAACCGCGTTGATCATCCCCGTCACGATCGTGTCGGGCAATTCGTTGGTCAGCGTCAACGCCAGCGTCGCCCGCGCCAGTTCGGCATCGCGGGCGCTTGCCGCCGCGAGATAATAGCGCAGCCGTTCATTGGTCGCCGTGCTGTTGCGCGCGAGCGCCAGCAGCTGGTCGTAGGTCGCCCGATCGGCGGTCACACCGACAACATGCGTGACGGCATCGTGCAATGCGGTCGGAAGCGAATTGGGATCATCGACGAATCCCGCAAAGCGCCGCTTCGCTTCCGCCACAATAGCTGCATCCCCGAGATCGCCAAGCGTCGAGATCAGGCTTGCACGCAACAACGCAGTGTCATCGTCGCCTGAACCGGCGCCGTCCCATCCGACCCGATCGAACACCGGGCGCAGCTTGGCGCGGGCATAGGCCTGGATCACCGGCCGCTCGGTGCGGCCGCGCGACAGCCGGTTCAGCGCCGCGAATGTCGAGATCACCTGGTCCCACACCGCGCGTTGGTCACCGGCATCGAGCGCATCGAGCAGCGCGAGATAGGACGGCGCCTCCGCGCGGCCCGCCTGCACCAGCGCCCAGCTGTCGGTAACGACATTGAGACGGTCCGTGACCTGCATTTGCGGGAATGCGTTCAGCAACGCCGCACGGTTCTTCGGGCCGTACTCGACTCTGAAGTAGCCGACGTCGCCGAGGTTGACCTTGATCGCATCGCCGCAGGCGCCGGCCGGGATATTGGTGCTCCCCTTCAACAATATCTCGTCAAACGGCTTGCCATGCGCCGGTCCGACCGCAACGGGGATCTGCCAGTTGCGGGCCGGCAGCGGCGGATTGTTGGCCGGCGCGATCACGAAGCGATCCTGCCGCAGGGTCAGACGTTGCGCCATGCCATCGCAGGCCGCCTCGGCCACGACCAGCGGCACGCCGTCCTGCTCGGTGAACGAGGCGGCGATACCGGTGATGGTCTTGCCGCCGCTACTCTCGAGCGCCTGCCAGAGATCAGCGGTCGTCGCGTTGCTGTAGGCATGCGCGGCCATGTATTTGCGGATGCCGTCGCGGAACGCTGGTTCGCCGAGATAGGTCTCGAGCATGCGGATCAACGCCTGCCCCTTGCTGTAGGTGATGGCGTCGAACGCCGTCACCGCTTCGCTGTGATCGGCAATCGGCTGCTGCACGGGATGCGAGGTGCGCCGCGCATCGAGCGCCATGGCGAACTGCTTCGCGCCGTAGCCGTTCAGCCAGCCCTGCCATTGCGGATAGAACTGCTCCGAGGCCTTGGTTGCCATCCAGCTGGCAAAGCCCTCGTTGAGCCAGAGATTGTCCCACCACGCCATGGTGACGAGATCGCCGAACCACATATGCGCCATCTCGTGCGCGATGATGGCGAAGATGCCACGCCGCGCGGTCTCGGCGGACGTCGCGGGATCGAACAGCAGCCGGCTCTCGAAGAAGGTGATGCCGCCCCAATTCTCCATCGCGCCGCCGAACCCGGCCGGAACTGCGATCAGGTCCAGCTTCGGCAGCGGATATTTGACGCCGAAATAGTCGTTGTAATAGGCGAGCAGCTTCACCGCGCTGTCGAGCGCGAACCGGCCCTGCCCGCTCTTGCCCTCCGTCGTCACCACGCCGACCGTGACGCCGCCGGCATCCGCTGTGACGCGCTCGAGCTCGCCAACCGTAAGCACGAACAGATAGCTCGACATCTTCGGCGTCGGCGCGAACGCAACCTTTTTGAGATCGCCGGCGACCGGCTCTTCGCTGGTCACGGGCATGTTGCCGACCGCGAGCAGATTGCGCGGAATGACGACGGTCAGCGCGAAGCTCGCCTTGAACGACGGCTCGTCCCAGCACGGGAAGATCCGCCTCGCATCGGCCGGCTCCAGCTTGCTGGAGATCATCCGCTTGATCCCGGTCCTGGTCGGGTAGTCGACCGAGAACAGGCCGGTGCCGAATTTGTTGATCTGCGCCGTGAAGGCGATACGCAGCTTGTGGCGGCCGGCCGCAAGCGGCCTGGCGAAGGTCAGCGTTGCGGTCTGCGCGGCGGCGTCGGTCGCGACCTCCGCGTGCTGCGCGCCGTCATCGATCGTGACCTCTGCGAATGTCGTGTTGACCGCGTTCAGCGTCAGCTGCGCGGTCGCCTCGCGTACCTCGATGTCGACGGTCTCGACGCCCGGCAGAGCGAGGCTCGTGATATCAGGCGTCAGCTCGATCGCGTAATGCAACGGGACGACCGTCTTCGGTAGCTTTCCGGGCGTGCGGTCGAACGAAAATGTCTGCTCGGCCTGCGCGCTTGCGGCCATCGCCAAAGCCATGCCGATCGCAGTGGCAAGACGACGCAGCAGCGCCGTTCGGACATGGGTTGCAGGCTTGTTCATCGCGCGCAGCTCACGGGAATCTCGGGGATATTCGGATGTCATTGCGGAAGGACGTAGCAGGCAATCTAGTAGAGAAAATGTCGCCACAAAACTGACAACTCCGCGACATTGACATCACAATGGTTCGCATTGATTGGTGCGCCGTTCGCCACGGCGCTTTGGCCCACCGACCCTTGTTGCTCAACGGCGGAATGGAAGGTTAACCTACGGCCCGCATTCCAGCGGCAACATCCGCGACGGGAGACAACAATGTTCGGAAAGTTCTCGCGCCGGCAGTTTGCGGGCCTTGCAGGCCTCTCGGCGCTCGGTTTGACCGGCCCTGCCGAGGCTGCAAACCGCGCGTCGCGGCCGGACGGCACGAACTTTCCCACGGGCTTCGTCTGGGGCACCGCAACCTCGTCCTACCAGGTCGAGGGCGCGGTCAATGAGGACGGCCGCGGCCCATCGATCTGGGACACTTTCACCCACACATCGGGCAAGATCGAGGACGGCTCGACCGGCGACCGCGCCAACGATCACTATCACCGCTACAAGGAGGACGTCCGCCTCATCAAGGATCTCGGCGCCAAGGCGTATCGGTTTTCGATCGCCTGGCCTCGGGTATTTCCCGACGGCACCGGCACGCCGAACCCGAAGGGCCTCGACTTCTACAACCGCCTGGTCGACGAGCTGCTGGCGAACGGCATCGAGCCCTACGCCACGCTCTATCACTGGGACCTGCCCCAGGCGCTGCAGGACCGCGTCGGCGGCTGGCGCTCGCGCGACACTTCGAAGGCGTTCGGCGACTATGCCGGCTACGTGGCGCAGCGACTGACCGACCGCGTGAAGAACGTCTTCACCCTCAACGAGGTCGGACGTTTCCTCCCCTTCGGCTATGCGCTCGGCGTCGACGCCCCGGGGCTGAAGCTGCCGGCTGGCGAGGTGAACCAGGCGCGCCATCATGTGGCGCTGGCGCACGGCCTTGCGGTGCAGGCGATCCGCGCCAAGGGCCGTGCCGGCACGCGGGTCGGGCCGGCCGAGAACATCACCGCCTGCGTGCCCGCCTTCAACACGCCGGAGAACATCCGCGCCACCGAGACCGCGACCCGCGAGCTCAATGCAGGTTTTCTCGGTGTCGTCCTCGAAGGCAAGTACACCGAGGGATTCCTGCAATATGCCGGCGCGGATGCGCCCAAATTCACCGCGGACGAGCTGAAGATCATCTCGCAGCCCAATGATTTCGTCGGGCTGAACATCTACGCGCCGCAATGCTACATCCTTGCCACCGACCATGCCCCCGGCTGGAAGCCGCTGCCGATGCCGGCTTCCTTCCCGCATATGAGCTCGGAATGGCTGCGGATCGCGCCAGAGACGATCTATTGGGCGCCGCGGATCGCCGCCAAGCTGTGGAACATCAAGAGCATCTATATCAGCGAGAACGGCACGTCCGGTGAGGACAAGGTGCATCCGGACGGGCAGATCTACGATCTCGACCGCATCATGTTCCTGCGCAACTATCTCGCCCAATTGCAGCGCGCGACCGCCGACGGGGTCCCGGTCCACGGCTATTTCCTGTGGAGCCTGATGGACAATTTCGAATGGATCTTCGGCTATGAGAAGCGCTTCGGCCTCTACCGGGTGGATTTCGAGACCCAGGCCCGGGTGCCGAAATTGAGCGCGGCGTTCTACCGCGACGTGATTGCGCGCAACGCGATCGGGGTGTGATCTATCCGGCCTGCGGCCGCGACCCGGACCACGCGCGCTTCAGCAGGTCGCGGATGCCGCTCTCCTCGATCGGCCTCGGATTCCAGTAAGGATTTTTGGTGGCGAGCGCGGCCGCCTTTGCGATGCCGTCCTCGGGCATGCCGATCTCGGCGAGCGAGCGCGGCGCGCCGAGCCTTGCCGACAGATCGAACAGGCCATCGGCGGCGTCAGCCGCCCCAAGCGCGTTCGCGGCACGGCCGATCGCCTCGCGTGCGGCCGGCGTGTTGTAGGCGATGGTATGCGGCAGCAGCACCGCATGGGTCTCGGCATGCGGCAGGTCGAACAGCGCGCCGACGGTGTGGCAGAGCTTGTGATGCAGCGCCATGCCGACGGTGCCGAGACAGACGGCGCACAGCCAGGCACCATAGAGCGCGTCCGCGCGTGCCTCGAGATCGCGCGGACGCGCGATCACGTTGGGCAGCGACGAGGCAAGCTTCGCAATCGCCTCTTCCGCCATCAGCCAGGTGATCGGGTTGCCGTCCCGCGCGTACAGCGCCTCGGCCGCGTGCGCGATCGCGTTGAGGCCGGAGATCGCGGAGAATTTTGCCGGCATCGAGATCGTCAGGTTGACGTCGTAGATCACGGTCTCGGGCAGGATCTTGGGCGATGATTGCGTGGTCTTGACGCCGTCGACGGTCTCGCCGAGCACCGGCGTCATCTCGGAGCCGGCATAACTGGTCGGCACGATCAGTTGCGGCAGGTCAGTGCGCAGCGCAATCGCCTTGCTGAGGCCGGTCGCGGCACCGGCGCCGATCGCAACCACGCCGTCCGGCTTGAGCTCGCGGACGATCTCCATCGCATGTTCGGTCACCGCGACCGGCGTGTGCACCACTGCACCGTCGAACAATCCGGCCACACGGCCGCCGGTCAGGTCAGCAAGATCGCCGAGCTCGGCCTGCTGCCGCCGGCTCGCCAGCACCAGCGCGCGATTGATGCCGAGCCGGTCGAGCTCGTCCGCCAGCTGCGCGACCGTGCCGACCCCGAACACGACCCGCATCGGGCTGACCTGGTAGGTGAACGGCTGCGCCATGGTGATTTCCGAAGCGTTGGTCAGCCGCGTCGCCAGTCGCGCGGCGTGCAGCCGAAGCGGTGCCTGAAGCGCCGCGTGAAATGCGACAGGTCGGAGAAGCCCCAGTCGAACGCGATGTCGCCGATCGCGCGCCCGGCGATCGCGGGATCCCTCAGATCGCGCGCGGCGCCGTCGAGACGGCGGTCCATCACATGGCTGGCAAATGTGGTGCCGGCGCGCTCGAACAGTTTGTGGACATAGCGCTCGCTGATGCCGATCGCAGCCGCAATGGCGGCAACGCCGAGGCCGGGCTCGCGCAGCCTGCGGTCCACGGCACGGCGCAGCGCAAGCCACGTCGCATCGGCAAGGCTTGCGCTCTCCGCGACACCTGCGCGACCACTGCGCGACAGGCTGAGCGCGACCAGATCGAGCAGCACGCCGAACAGCCGTGCGTTGTCCGCGTCCGAAGCACGGAGCGCGGATGTGTTCAGGACCTGCGCCGTCTCGGTGATGAGATGGCCGACGAAGGGATCATCCGAAACCCGCGCCGGCGCGACCTCGGGCGCCGACGGCAGCCGTTCATCGAGCGCCCCGGCCGGCACCCAGAACGAGGCGACCTGCAGCGCCGGGCCGCGGTCGTGCAGCAGCGCGAAGCGCTGGCCGCTGTCGAAGATTCCGACCTGCCCCGGCGACAGGCTGATCTCGCGTCCCGCCTGCTGGATCCGGCAGCGGCCGGCAAGCTTCAGATTGAGGTAGTAGCAGCGCCGGCTGGACGCGGCGATGTCGGCAGCGGAGCGCCGCACGACATGCTCCGGGAAGCTGACCCGGTTGACCGCGCCATCCCCGAGCCCAACGGTCTCGACGCGGGCGAGGAAGCCCGGCGTCGCCGGCGGCTCCGGCGTCAGGTTCATGAAGGCCTGGCAGATCGCCTCGCGGTAATACGCGAACTGCTCGCCGGGCCTCGTATCCGCGGTATTCCAGCTCAGCCTGCGCGAGCGATCCGCGGCGGCGATTTGCTGCATCAGTTCACTCCGAGCCCAGTCCGGTTCGCTCACAGCCAAGCGCGTTCCGCGGGTCCAGGTCAATATCCAGGTCAATATCCATCAGGAAGCGGATGAAACTTGCGCGTATTCCGGGCCGTCCGGACGCGGCAATCCAGACAGGGAGGTACAACATGTCGACCTATGTTCTCGTCCATGGCGCCTGGCATACCGGCGCCGAGTTTGAGCCGGTTGCGGCCGTCATCCGCAAGGCCGGCCATGTCGTCCACACCCCGACCATCAGGGGCAACCGGCCCGGCGACCGGAAGGACTCCGGGCTCGCCGAGGCGATCCAGTCGATCGTGGATTATCTCGCCGAGCATAATCTGAGCGACATCGTGCTGGTCGGCCACAGCTATGGCGGCATGGTCATCACCGGCGTTGCCGACGCCGCCGCGAACCGCATCCGCCGCCTCGTCTACTGGAACGCCTTTGTCCCGAACAATGGCGAATGCCTCAACGACATGGTGCCGCCGCACTATCGCGGCCTGTTCGACGCCATTCATGCCGAGCGGGGCGACGGCTCGGTGGTGCTGCCGTTCCCGATCTGGCGCGAGGCCTTCATCAACGACGCCGATCTCGAGACGGCGCAGCGCGCCTATGACAAGCTCAACCCGCACCCGTTGAAGACCTTCCAGGACAAGATCGCGCTGCGCAGCAATCCCGCCGAGATGCCAATCGCGAAATCCTACGTGAATTGCACGGAGGACACCGCGATGCCGCACAGCCTGCCCTGGCATCCGCGGTTGTCGGAGAAGCTCGGGCTGTTCCGCCTGGTCCAGGTGCCGGGCAGCCACGAGCTGTGCTTCTCCAACCCCGAGCGGCTGGCGCAGGCCTTCCTCGACGCCGGCCGCGATTAGCGGCCTCCGTTTCACCTCGCCCCGCGTGCGGGGAGAGGTCGGAACGCATCATTAGATGCGTTCCGGGTGAGGGGGAGTCTCCACAAACGCAGCTATCACCGCAGATGCGGGGACCGCCCCTCACCCCAACCCTCTCCCCGTAAGAACGGGGAGAGGGAGCGCAGCGCCCTTGCTGCTCGCCCCAATCCCGTGATGCTCTACGCCACCGCTCTGTATGCTGGCGCAGTCGCGAGGAAGCGGGCATAGGCGTCGGCGTCCGGCGGCGTGAACTTTTCGACGAGCGGGTTGCGGCGCGACGCCTTGGTGCCGATGTCCGCCAGCAGCTCGTCGAAATGCTTGAAGTGGTACGGCGCGACGCACAATCCGCCATAGACGCCCGCTGCCGGACGCTCGACGCGCTTGAAGTTCAGCATCATCGCGATGTTGTCGTGCATCTCGGCCGCGCTCGGCTGCCGCGCCAGCTGGCCGTCGGCGTAGCGCACCAGCCAGTTCGCGGCGAGATCGGCGCACAGCACGGTGCAGAAGCTCGAATTGAAGCCGACGAAGCCCATGTCGGGCAGATCGGGATTGGCGATCAGCCGGTAGAGCCGGTACTGCCCGTCGGGCTCGACCAGCTTGCTCTGATACTCCTCGGGCAGGAACGGCACGCCGAGCTTGTAGCCGATCGCGAGCACCGCGACGTCGGCCGCGACGCGCTGGCCGCCGCTCATCACGATGGTCTTGCCGTCGTAATGGTCGAAGGTACCGCGCACCGCCTTGATCCGGCCGTCGGCGACCATCGGATAGAAGCCGGGGGTTGCGATCGGCACCGAGCAGTTGACGCCGTCCTCGATCCGCTCCTTCGGCACCATGCCGCATTGCTTCAGCTTGAGCTGCATCTTCAGCATGCTCTCGAGCCCGCGCCAGTTCGCCCACACGAACGGCTTTGCCACGACATGCGCGAGGCGCGCCATCGGCCCGATGCCCCAGCTGGCAAACATCTCCTCCTGGGCGCGGATGTAGAGGATGCGCTTGAAGTTGACGAGGCCGCCGACGAAATAGGGAATCCGCCAGACCGGCTCGCGAAACACGATGGTGACTTCGCTGGCGCCGGAATTGACCGCATTCACCGCGATGTCGGTCGCCGATTTGGAGCCGCCGAGCACCACCACCTTGCGGCCCTTGGCAAGCGTTGGATCGCCGTATTGCGATGAATGCAGGATCTGCCCGCCCTGCGCCTTGAAGCCGTCCTCGCCGGCCAGCGGCAGGGCCTGCGGCTCGTTGAATTGCCCGGTGCAGACCGCGACGAAGTCGAAATCCTCGTGGCCGGTGGCGCCGTCGGTCGAGCGCAGCGCCAGCGTCCAGCCCGGCCTGCCGTCAGTGCGACGCGTCATGGTCTCGACCTTGGTGTCGAACCGCATCGCGCCGTCGAGCCCGTGGCTGCGGGCATAGTCGCGCAAGTAGGCATGAACCTGCGGACCCTTCGGCCATTCCGGATAGGACTCCGGCATCGCCTTGTCGGTGTAGCGATAGAGCTCCTTCGGGCTCTGGGTCTGCACGTCGGGATAGGAGCGCGCCGGCTCCCAAACGCCGCCGAGATCGCCGCTGCGCTCGATGATGGTCACCTTGTGGCCGCGACCGGCAAAGGCCTTGCCGGCGGCGAGCCCGGAAATGCCGGCGCCGATGACGCACACATGCTTCTGCTTGACCATGAAACCGCTCCGAATTGAATGAACAGGTCCAATTTCGTTAAGCGCACGCGTCCCCGTCATCGCCGGAGTCCAGCTCCGGCGATTGCCGCCTCGTGCGCGTATTGTCTGTTTGACCGCCGGGCTAGTCGTTGGCTTCCGGCGGCAGGAAGTCCACCTCGTGCTCGGCGGAGATACGCACCACTTCGGCGGGGTCCTGCAGATTGTGCAGCTTCTCGAACAGCGCCTCGAGCTTCTGCATCGGCGACACCCAGAACAGCGCCCGCGCCGGCTTGTCCGACTTGTTGAAATAGCCGTGCGGGATGCCGCGCGGCATGCGCACGAGGTCGCCGGCCTTGGCCTGCACCCAGACGCCGTCGAGCTTGAGGTCGAGCACGCCTTCCTGCACCAGGATGAACTCGTCCTGGGTCGGGTGGATGTGCACCGGCACGAACTGGCCGGGATCGCTGTTGGTTTCGAACGCGAAGGTCGAGTCGGTGACCGCCTTCGGATAGTAGATTTGGCCCAGGATATTCCAGGTCTTGCCGCCGTAGCCGGTGCCGGTTCGGGTAATGCCTTTTTCGAGCGTGCCCATGTCAGCCTCTCCAGTTTTGATGCGCAGTGCCGGCACGGAGCCTGTCGCCGGCCGGTGAGGCTGTCTAGCCGATAAACGAATCCACACCCGGCACCTTCATGCTGCAATGCGGGAGCATTGCGCCGGCCAGCTGCTGCCCAATGCCGTCGCATCGTCCTGACCGCCGATCAGGCAGATTGCACGACGAAACGGCGTTCCCCTTTGCCGCGGGATGCTCTAGGCTGCCTGATGTTTTAGACCTCAAACAACTCCGGACGGCCGGCGTGACTGCTGTTGGCAACGAGGTTTCGGCAAGCGCAAATCCGGCAAGCGCAAGGCTCAAGGATTTCGCACGCGTCGCGACGGCGCGCGTCGATGACGCGGCGGAAGCGATCGGCCGCATCTTCTGTCCGCACGATCTGACGCCGGTCGATCATTCCGCGAGCGATTTCTCCGCGCATCACAATTGCGCCGACTTCGACGGCTTCTCCGTCAACTATGTCGCCTATGGCGGATCGGTCGCGATCAATCCCGGCTGCCTCGACCGCTTCTTCCTGCTGCAGATGCCGCTGTCCGGCTCGGCCGCGGTGCGGACCGCCGCGCGCGAGCTCACCACCGGACCACGGCACACGGCCTCGCTGCTGTCGCCGACCATTCCGACCGAGATGACCTGGCGCGGCCACTGCGCTCAGCTGATCTTGCTGCTCGACCGCAAGCTGGTCGAGCATCGCGCCGCGGCGCTTGGCGGCGTGGCGGTGAGGCCGGTCGAGTTCGATCCGGCCGTCGCGCTGAGCGGGCCACTCGGGCAGACGCTCTCGGCCAAGATCGAGCAGCTTGTCACGGCCGCCGAGCAGCTCGGGCCGCGCAAGGCTTTGTCGGCGGTCGCGGCGGCCGATTGGCGCGAGTCGTTTCTCAATGTGCTGCTCAACGAGCAGCGGCACAGCCTGAGTTCGGCGATCGATGTCTTCAACGGCCGCACCGAGGCCCAGCCGGCCGCCTTGAAACGCGTGCGCGCCTATCTGGAGAGCCGCGCGACCGAGCCGATGGACCTCGCCGAGCTCGCGGAGATCGCGGGCACCGGCATCCGCGCGCTGCAACTCGGCTTCCGCCGTCACTTCGGCACCACCGTGTCCGAGATGCTGCTCGACATCCGCCTCGCCCATCTCAACGCCCGCCTCAACACGGCGCGGCCGGGCGAGCGCATCGTCGATATTGCATTCGACCTCGGCTTTACCCATCTGAGCCGGATGGCGAGCGCCTACCGCGCCAAGTTCGGCGAGAGCCCGAAGGCGACCCTGCAGCGGCTGAGCTGAGCGGCAGTTCCGGGCGGCCCGGCCACGCCCTGCCCATCCGGCCAGTATCGCCGTCAGCCGCGACATCCCAGATTGAGGGAAGCCAACGGAGTTTCCCATGACCGAACCGAATATCCTGTCATCGCTGTCATCCGCCCTTGCAGAGACCATTGCACGCGCTGCGCCCGCCATCGTCTCCGTGCATTCGCATCGCGCGCGCGCCTCCGGCTTTGTCTGGAAGGCGGGCTTGATCGTCACCGCCGACGAAGCGCTGGCCGACGAGGGCGAGATCGAAATCCAGTTCGCCGACGGCAGCCGCAGGCCAGCGACCGTCGTCGGACGCGACCACACCACCGACGTCGCGCTGCTGCACGTCGAAGGCGATGTCGCCCCCGTCAAGCTCTCGACCGAGAACCCCGCGCTGGGATCGCTCGCGGTGATCGTCGCCGCCGACCGCGGCGCGCCGACCGCGCGGCTCGGCATCGTCGCACTGTCCGGCCCGGCCTGGCGCAGCCTGCGCGGCGGCGAAATCGATGCACGGATCGAGCTCGACGTCCGGCTGCGGCACAGCCAGCAGGGTGGCCTCGCGCTGAACGCCGCGGGCGAGCCGTTCGGCATGGCCGTGCTCGGCCCGCGCCGCGTGCTGACGATCCCGGCGACGACCATCGAGCGGGTCGCAGGCCAGCTCGAGAAGAGCGGCCGCATCGCACGCGGATATCTTGGCGTCGGATTGCAGCCGGTCCGTCTCGACGACGGCCTCGGCGCGATGGTGATGAACGTCGACAAGGCCGGCCCCTCGGCCGCCGCCGGCATCCGGCAAGGCGACGTGATCATTGCCGTGAATGGCGAGAAGCTGTACGGCGTGCGCGCGCTGTCGCGCGGCCTCGGACCGCAGAGCGTCGGCACGGTAGTCGAGCTCACCGTGCATCGCGGCGGCGAGCCGCTGAACTTCAAGGTGACAGTCGGCGAGAGGCCCGAGACGTGAGCGGTGAGCCGGCCAACGACATCGTCATCGCGCTCGAGGTCGACGACGCCGTCCTCGCCGACCGGCTGGCGACCCTGCTCGGCAGCGTCGCCGGCCTGCGGCTCGCCGCGCCGGGCGAACAGGCCACGGCTGCGGTCGTCGCACGCAACCGCGAGGCCGCGGGCGGCGACTTCGAGCTGACGCCGCGCGAGCTCGACGTGCTGGCGCTGCTGGCGGAAGGCGCGTCCAACAAGATGATCGCACAGCGGCTCGGGATTTCCGTCCACACCGCCAAGTTTCATGTCGGCTCGCTGCTCGACAAGCTCGACGCCACCGGCCGCACCGACGCCGTCGCCCATGCCGCGCGGCGCGGGGTGATAAATTTGTGAGGGCTGGGATGACTGTTGTAGTGACGTTGAGCTGAGATTTCTCCACCCGTCGTTCCTGCGAAAGCAGGGACCCGTACGCTGCGGCGGATGTTGCAGGCAGGACTCGTCATTGTCGTCCTGGCGAAAGCCAGGACCATAACCACCGCATTTGACAGTGAACGAGATCGTGGCCCTAGCGTCGCGCAACATTGCGCACTTGGGGTAATGGGTCCTGGCCTTCGCCAGGACGACTGCGAATCTTCGTGCGCACTCGTCAGTTGCACGCAGCCACTGCACAGCGACCCCAAATCAGTGATTTGGAAAATTCCGCCCTGCGGACACCCGACTCAGTATTCGACCGGATACAGACGCCTTCACGATCTGGCTATGCAATCTTCAGCCAACAAGAAGAAACGGCATGAAGAAGCTGATCGGTCGTCATCGGGACATTCAATACACACTCACCAACATCGAACCCGACCTCTGGGCCTGGTCGTTCGACATCAACTGCAAGACCAGGCAAGGCACCACGCGCGCGCGGCTCGACCTGCTGGCGCGGCGGCGCGTCTGCACGCTGATCGATCGCGAATTGAAACGCGCGGAACGTACCAGGCCCAACGAGCCTGACTGATCGCTCTCCCCGGTGAGGGTCCATTGGACGGGCCGCGCCTATCAGAAATGAAAACTCCCGCAGCGCCGGCTGCGGGAGTTGTTGGCATCGGTGGCCGCGGGGAGGTCCAACCACCGATACCGACATTCGCTGACCCTGGTCAGGCTGTTTTGGCGAACATCGTCAGCACGCCATCGGCAATGTTGATAGCGACGACCTGCGACGAAGTCAGGCCCTTGGCCTTGAGCGCGGAGACCGCCTGCGGTGTCGCGTCAATCGACTTCCGAAGCGACTGGATGTCGTCTTCCTTGGTCTTTGCCATCGCATCCTCGATCTTCGATCGCATCTCGGGCTTGAGGTCCTTGATGTCGACGACCTGTATGCTCCGGATGACGGTGGACTGATCAGATGACTGCGGCGGCGCATTGGGTTGCGTGCCTTGCGCTTGCACCAAGGCGGGCGTTCCGAGGACGAGCGCGGCAACAGTGACGAATGCTGTGAGATTGCGCATGGTCGATTCCTTTTCGAGGTCAGCAAGCGATAAAACCTACGCGCGAAGTTTGGCTGACGTCTGATTTTTCCATGGCCATTCATTGGAGCCAATGCGACCGCAATGCGGGCGTCGAAGCCCGCTCAGCCGCAGCGTCGACGTCCAGCACGCGGCATCGCTCGTCGCCACGACACCCGCACGGTCCCAGTCCGTTATGACCGCCGATCTGCATGGCGGTCATATGCTTTGCATCTCCGAAGGCACGCCGATCGCTCAAGGCAGACATTCGCAGGCGCAAGGTTGCAGGCAGCCGGGGCTTTTGAGATCGTGTGTCACGCATTGCAGTCGTCCCATGACAAGGAGTTCCGGCGTGGCCATCCTCAAGGACCTCAGCATCGGATTCTACAAGATCCCGCTCCCGGTGGTGCTGAGCGACAGCACGCACGGCGAGATCAAGGCGTTCGAGCTCGTCACGATCCGCGCCCGCGATGCCGACGGCGCCGAAGGCACCGGCTACACCTACACGGTCGGCCGCAATGGCGGCGCCATCGCCGATATCCTGGGCCGCGAAATCACCGAGATCGTGCGCGGGATGGAGGCCGACGACACCGAGCAGCTTTGGCACAAGGTGTGGTGGGCGCTGCATTATGGCGGCCGCGGCGGGCCGGCGGTGCTGGCGCTGTCCGCGCTCGACATCGCGTTGTGGGACCTCAAGGCGCGGCGGGCATCGCTGCCGCTGTGGCGGCTGCTCGGCGGCTTCGACCGCCGCGTGCCCTGCTATGCCGGCGGCATCGATCTCGATCTGCCGCTCGATGGCCTGCTCAAGCAGACCGACGACAATCTGGCCAAGGGCTTTCGCGCCATCAAGATGAAGGTCGGCCGGCCGAGCCTTGCGTCCGACGTGGCGCGCGTGAAGGCGATGCGCGGCCATCTCGGCGACGAGTTTCCGCTGATGGCCGACGCCAACATGAAATGGACCGTCGAGGAAGCGATCCGCGCCGCGCGCGCCCTGCAACCGTTCGACCTGACCTGGCTCGAGGAGCCGACGATTCCGGACGACGTCGCGGGACACGCTCGCATCGTGCAGGCCGGCGGCGTGCCGATCGCGGCCGGCGAGAACCTGCGCAGCCTGTGGGAGTTCAAGCCGTATATCGCCGGCGGCGCGCTGTCCTATGCCGAGCCCGACGTCACCAATTGCGGCGGTGTGACCAGCTTCATGAAGATCGCCCGGCTCGCCGAGGCCTTCAATATTCCCGTCACCAGCCATGGCGCGCATGACATCACCGTGCATCTGCTGGCGGCGTGCCCGAACCGGTCGTATCTCGAGGCGCACGGCTTCGGCCTCGACCGCTATATCGAGCACCCGCTGGTTCTGGAGCAGGGCATGGCGATCGCGCCGGATCGCCCGGGGCACGGCATCGCCTTCGACTGGAAAGGCCTGGAGCGGCTCAGCGCCGCCTGACGCAGAAACATTTCTGCACACCAAGACGTGACATTCGGAAAAGCAGGTCTGCCGGCGCGCGCTAGGCGGCGTCGCGACAAGCTGCTAGCGTTTCGCGCTTCAGATTGCCCAAAGAGCGATGAGATCATCGCGCTTTGGCTCATTGTCTGAGCATGATCTTTTCGGAAAACCGCTTCACACTTTTCCGGATCATGCTCTAGCGTTAAGGGATCGGAGCAAATGGACAACCGTAGTGATGTTTGGCGCGGCGTCGACGCGATCAAGCCGCGTTTCATCGAATTGAGCGACCGGGTCTGGGCGATGCCCGAGGTCTGCTACACCGAGGCGCGCTCATCCGCCGAACATCTGGCCGAACTGCGCCATCAGGGTTTTCGCATCACCGAGAACGTCGCCGACATCCCGACCGCGGTGATGGGCGAATGGGGCGAAGGCGGCCCGGTGATCGCCTTCCTCGGCGAGTATGACGCCCTGCCCGGTCTCAGCCAGGAGGCCGGAATCGCCGAGCATCGCCCGGTCGAGAGCGGCGGCCACGGCCATGGCTGCGGACATAATCTGCTCGGCTCCTCCGCGCTGCTCGCCGCGACCGCGGTGAAGGACTGGCTTGCGGCCAACAAGGTGCCGGGCCGCGTGCGCTATTACGGATGTCCTGCCGAGGAAGGCGGCGCGGCAAAGGCCTTCATGGTGCGCTGTGGCGCGTTCGAGGACGCCGACATCGCCATCACCTGGCATCCGCACAGCTTCTGGGAGGTGGCGGTGACGCCGTCGCTCGCCAACACCCGCGCCGATTTCATCTTCACCGGGCGCACCTCGCATGCGGCAGCCTCGCCTCATCTCGGCCGCAGCGCGCTCGATGCGGTGGAATTGATGAATGTCGGCGTCAACTACATGCGCGAGCACATGCCGAGCGACGCGCGGGTGCACTACGCGCTGCTCGACACCGGCGGCATCGCGCCCAACGTGGTGCAGGCCCATGCCCGGGTGCGCTATTCGATCCGCGCCCGCGACCTGCCCGGCATGAACGAGCTGGTCGAGCGCGTGCACAAGATCGCGCAGGGCGCGGCGCTGATGACCGAGACCAAGGTGGAGATGAAGATCATCTCCGCGGTCTCCAACATCCTGCCCAACACGCCGCTGGAACAGACGCTGCACCGGATCATGGAAGAGCTCGGCCCGCCGCATTTCGACGATGCCGACAAGGATTTCGCCGGCAGGATCCGCGCAACCCTGACCGACAAGGACATCGCCTCGGTCTATTACGCGATCGGCATGGAGCCGACCGACCGGCCGCTCGCCGACTTCCTGGTGCCGATCGACGCCAAGCGCAATCCGCTGATCGGCTCGACCGACGTCGGCGACGTCAGCTGGGTGGTGCCGACCGTGCAGGTCCATGCACCGACGGTTGCAATCGGCACGCCGTTCCACACCTGGCAGGTTGTGGCGCAGGGCAAGACGCCGGCCGCGCACAAGGCGATGGTGCAGGCCGCCAAGGCGATGGCCGGCCTCGGCGTCAAGGCGCTGATGGAGCCGGAGCTGATCGCGGCCGCCAAGGCCGACCTCAAGAAGCGGACCACAAGAACGCCCTACGTCAGTCCGCTGCCGGCGAATGTTGCACCGCCGTTGGATATGTCGATCGCCTGAGAGCCGCGTGTGCGGGCCGGACCTGCTCTCCGGGATCAAGCAATCGCATATCCCCATCGTCATGGCCGGGCTTGTCCCGGCCAACCACGACTTTCTCACGCGGAAACGGAGACGTGGATGCCCGGCACAAGGCCGGGCATGACGAGTTTGTGGACGGATCGCTTCAGACGCGAACTCCGGCCTGCGTGGCAAAAAAGCATCTCGGAACAAAGGATAACGAACAAATTTTCCGCACTGCGAGGCGCGCAAGGGCGTGCTTTGGCGCCGATCTGCTGAACCGGTGTGCGGCAAGGGGAGGTTCTGCACAAGCGATAGCCAAAAGACCTAGGCGCTGAAGGGCGGGAGGCGTTGACCTTCGCGGTCATTCGGTGTGCCATCCTGCCGCCAACACGGCGGCCGGTTCCACGGCCAGCCGCAATAACCAATTGAGCCGGACCGAGGGGACAATGTTCGACAGGAATCTGCGTGGCATGATCGACGACGTGAAGGACGGGCGGATGGATCGCCGCGCCTTCGTCAAGCGAATGATTGCCGTCGGCCTCACCGCGCCGATGGCCAACCAGATCCTTGCGATCGGCGGCGTCGCGATGGCGCAGAGCCCGAATCCCTACAAGCCGACCAAGCGCGGCGGCGGCGGTCCGCTGAAGCTGTTGTGGTGGCAGGGCCCCACCCTGCTCAATCCGCACTTCGCCACCGGCACCAAGGACCAGGACGGCTCGCGGCTGTTCTACGAACCGCTGGCAAGCTGGGACGTCGACGGCCATCTCAACCCGATCCTCGCCGCCGAAATCCCCTCGATCCAGAACGGCGGGCTTTCCAAAGACGCCAAGTCGGTGGTCTGGAAACTCAAGCCCGGCGTCAAATGGCATGACGGCAAACCCTTCACCGCCGACGACGTCGTGTTCAACTGGGAATATGCCACCGACCCCGCGACCGCAGCCGTCTCGAGCGGGACCTATTCCGGCATGACCGTGGAGAAGGTCGACGACCTCACGGTCCGCATCAAGTTCAAGGATCCGACGCCGTTCTGGGCCAATGCGTTCGTCGGCGCCTATGGCTGCATCATCCCAAAGCATTTGTTCGCCGAGTACAAGGGCAGCAAGTCGCGCGAGGCGCCGAACAATCTGAAGCCGGTCGGCACCAGCCCCTACAAGTTCGTCGAGTTCAAGCCGGGCGATCTGGTGCGCGGCGAAATTAATCCCGATTACCACATGCCGAACCGGCCCTATTTCGACACGATCGAGATGAAGGGCGGCGGCGATGCGGTGTCGGCGGCGCGCGCGGTGATCCAGACCGGCGAATATGATTTCGCCTGGAACATCCAGGTCGAGGACGAGGTGCTGCTGCGGCTGGAAAAGGGCGGCAAGGGCAAGACGCTCTATGCCGTCGGCGGCGACATCGAATTCATCGCCATCAACTTCACCGACCCGAACACCGAGGTCGACGGTGAACGCTCGTCGATCAAGACCAAGCATCCGATCCTGTCGGATCCGGCGGTGCGCAAGGCGCTGGCGCTGCTGGTCGACCGCGACTCCGTCAAGAAGGTGATCTACGGCCGCGCCGGCCGCGCCACCGCCAATTATCTCAACGGCCCCGAGGAGTTCGTTTCCAAGAACACCAGATGGGAGTTCTCGGTCGAGAAGGCGAGCGCGCTGCTCGAACAGGCGGGCTGGAAGGTCGGCTCCGACGGCATCCGCGAGAAAGACGGCAAGAAGCTGAAGCTGCTGTACCAGACCTCGATCAACGGCCCGCGGCAGAAGACCCAGGCGATCGTCAAGCAGGCCTGCCAGAAGGCCGGCATCGACGTCGAGCTGAAGTCGGTGGTGGCCTCGGTGTTCTTCTCCTCCGACGTCGCCAACCCCGACACCTATTCCAAGTTCTACGCCGACATCGAGATGTTCCAGATCCCGATGACACAACCCGACCCGGGCCTGCACATGCGCCGCTATCTGTCGCGCAATGTCGCGACCAAGGAGAACAAGTGGCAAGGGCAGAACTTCCCGCGCTGGGTCAACAAGGATTTCGACGCCGCGATCGAGGCGGCCGATACCGAGACCGATCCGATCAAGCGGGCCGAGCTCTACATCAAGTGCAACGATCTGATGTGGCAGGATACGGTGGTGATCCCGGTGATGCACCGCCTCGCGGTGGAAGCCTGCTCCAACACGGTGCGGCCCGCGCTCTCCGGCTGGGCCAACCAGACCGACAATCTGCAAGACTGGTATCGTGAAACCTGAGACACGGGGACAGGTTCGGAGTTTGAGTAGGTGCATCTTCTCCCTCTCCCCGTTCTTACGGGGTCGAGACGAGCGGAGCTCGCTCTTGGAGGGTTGGGGTGAGGGGCTTTCGCAGCAAACACCGTGAAAGATGAGTTCGTGGAGACTCCCCCTCACCCGGAATTCAAGCCGTGCTTGAATTCCGACCTCTCCCCGCACGCGGGGCGAGGTGAAGCTCGCCTTTCGACTGGAAGCAAGATCAACGTGCTCAAGGTGCGAGCGTTAGTTAGATGATCTCTCGATGAGTCAATATATCCTGCGTCGCCTGATGATCGCGATCCCGAGCCTGCTCGGGATCTCGCTCGTGCTGTTCGTCGTGCTGGCGCTCGCGCCGGGCGATCCGTTCAGCGAGCTCGCGACCAATCCGAACGTGCCGCCCGAGGTACAGGCCGCGTTGCGCGCCAAGTTCGGCCTCGACGACCCAATCTATCTTCGCTACCTGCACTGGCTCGCGGCGATGGCGCAGGGCGACTGGGGCTTCTCCTTTGTCAGCCGGATCAATGTCGACACGCTGATCCTGCAGCGGCTGCCGACCACGCTCTACGTGATCGGCTCGGCGCAGCTGCTGGCGCTGTTGATCGCGATCCCGGTCGGCGTCTATGCCGCCACCCGGCCGTATTCGATCTTCGACCAGCTCGCCAACACCTTCGCCTTCATCGGCTTCTCGCTGCCGACCTTCTTCACCGGCATCCTGTTCATCCTGGTGTTCTCGGTGAAGCTGGACTGGCTGCCCTTCGTCTACACCGACGTGCCGGGCAGCGGCATTCCCTGGCTGCTGGAGATGATCCGGCAGGCGATCATGCCGGTGATGGTGCTCGGCCTGTTCCAGGCGGCGTCGATGACCCGCTTCGTGCGCTCGGCGATGCTCGACGTGATCCGGCTCGACTATGTCACCACCGCCCGCGCCAAGGGACTCGGGCAGGCCAAGGTGATCGTCAAGCACGTGATGCGCAACGCGATGATCCCGGTCGTCACGCTCATTGCGCTGCAAATGCCTGCCGTGTTCGGCGGCGCCATCGTCACCGAGCAGATCTTCCGGATTCCCGGCATCGGCTCGCTGCTGATTTCCTCCATCCTCGCCAATGACACGCCGGTCGTGATGGCCGTGACCTTCGTCTTCGCATGTCTCGTGGTGCTGTTCAACCTGATCGCAGATGTCCTCTATGGCTGGCTTGACCCTCGCATCTCCTTCCGCTGAGCGGCGCGGCTATTCGCCCTGGCGCGAAACCTGGCGGCGGTACCGCCGGCACCGGCCGGCCGTGGTCAGCGCCGTGCTGCTGCTGCTGCTGATCGCGGCCGTCGTGATCGGCCCGTTCGTCTGGCGCGTCTCGATCAGCGACATGGACGTCGTGGCCGGCCTGCAGGGGCCGTCGCTGGCGCATCCGTTCGGCACCGACGATCTCGGCCAGGACCTGCTCGCCCGCATGATCTATGGCGGGCGCATCTCGCTCGCGGTCGGTCTCGCCGCGATGCTGGTCTCGGTGTTCGTCGGCACGCTGATCGGCGCGCTCGCCGGCATGTCGCGCGGCGCGCTCGGCTACGCGCTGATGTGGCTGACCGACTTGTTCCTGTCGCTGCCGCAATTGCCGCTGCTGTTGATGCTGATCTATCTGTTCCGCGACGGGCTAAAGGCGATGTTCGGTCCCGAGGGCGGCATCTTCATCCTAATCGTACTGGTGATCGGCGGCTTGCGCTGGATGCCGGTCGCGCGCCTGGTGCGCGCCCAGTTCCTGTCGCTGCGCGAGAAGGAATTCGTCGAGGCCGCGCGCGCGCTCGGCGCGAGTCCGGTGCGCCAGGTGGTGCGCCACATCCTGCCCAACGCGCTGGGACCCGTGATCATCGCCGGCACGATCGACGTCGCCGCCGCCATCATCGCCGAATCGACGCTGTCGTTCCTCGGCCTCGGCTTCCCGCCGGATACGCCGACCTGGGGCCGCATCCTCTATGACGCCAAGGATTTTCTCGACATCGGCCCGCATTGGGCGCTGTTCCCGGGTGGCGCGATCTTCATCGCGGTGGTCGCCATCAACTTCATCGGCGACGGGCTGCGTGACGCGCTCGACGCGCGCAAGGTGATCTGATGGCGCTGCTCGACATCAAGGGCCTGAAAACCCATTTCACCACCGACGACGGCATCCTGCAGGCGGTCGACGGCGTCGACATCAGCATCAACCGCGGCGAGACGCTGTGCGTGGTCGGCGAATCCGGCTGCGGCAAGACCGTCACCGCGATGTCGATCCTGAAGCTGATCGCCATGCCGCCGGGCAAGATCGTCGAAGGCGAGATCATCTTCGAGGGCCGCGACCTGGTGCCGCTGACCAGCCACCAGCTCGACGACATCAGGGCCAAGGAGATCGGCTTCATCTTCCAGGAGCCGATGACCTCGCTCAATCCGGTGCTGACCATCGGCGAGCAGATCGCCGAGAGCCTGCGCCGCCACGAGGCGGTGACCAAGAAGCAGGCGCTCGAGCGCACCATCGAGATGCTGAAGCTGGTGCAGATCCCCAACGCCGGGGGCCGCGTGCATCATTATCCGCACCAGTTCTCCGGCGGCATGCGCCAGCGCGTGATGATCGCGATGGCGCTGGCCTGCCGCCCCAAGCTTGTGATCGCGGACGAGCCGACCACCGCGCTCGACGTCACCATCCAGGCGCAGATCCTCGACCTGTTGCAGGACATGAAGGAACGCTTCGGCATGGCGGTGATGCTGATCACGCACGCGATGGGCGTGGTCGCCGAGACCGCGCAGCGCGTCGTCGTGATGTACGCCGGCAAGGTGGTGGAGGAGGCGCCGGTCGACGAACTGTTCGGCAATCCCGGCCATCCCTACACTCAGGGCCTGATCCGCTCGATCCCGCGCATCGATCTCGACGCCGCGCACAAGACGCGGCTGGAGGCGATCGGCGGCTCGGTGCCGATCCTGATCAATCCGCTGCCCGGCTGCCGCTTTGCCGCCCGCTGCAAATACGCCATGAGCATCTGCACCGAAAAGGAGCCGCGGCTGCGCGAGATCGCGCCCGGCCACCGCATGGCCTGCCACCTCGGAGACGCGTCATGACCGAGCCGCTGCTGCGCGTTTCCAATCTGAAGAAGCATTTTCCGGTGCTGGGCGGCCTGCTCTCGCGCGAGGTCGGTCAGGTCTATGCGGTCGACGGCGTGTCGTTCTCGGTCAACCGCGGCGAGACACTGGGGCTGGTCGGTGAATCCGGCTGCGGCAAGTCGACCACCGGCCGCTGCGTGCTGCGGCTGATCGAGCCGACCTCGGGCGAGGTCGTGTTCGACGGCCGGAGCGTCACCGGCCTCGGCGGCGGCGACCTGCGTGCCATGCGGCGGAACATGCAGCTCGTGTTCCAGGACCCGTTCGCCTCGCTCAATCCGCGCATGACGGTCGGCGCGATCCTCGGCGAGCCCTTCATCATCCATAACCTCGTGAGCTCGGCCAGCGAGCGCGAGGACCGCGTCGCGAGCCTCCTGGTCAAGGTCGGGCTGAAGGCCGAGCACATGCGCCGCTACCCGCACGAATTCTCCGGCGGCCAGCGCCAGCGCATCGCGATCGCCCGCGCGCTGACGCTGGAGCCGAAGCTGATCGTGTGCGACGAGCCGGTCTCCGCGCTCGACGTCTCGATCCAGGCCCAGGTCATCAACCTGCTCGAGGATCTGCAGGCCGAGCTGAACCTCACCTATCTGTTCGTCGCCCACGATCTCTCGGTCGTGGAGCACATCTCCGACCGCGTCGCGGTGATGTATCTCGGCCGCATCGTCGAGCTCGCCAAGGCCAGCGATCTCTACCGCAACCCGCAGCACCCCTACACCAAGGCACTGCTCTCGGCGGTGCCGGTGCCGGATCCCAAGGCGAAGCGCGACCGCATCCGCCTGAAGGGCGACGTGCCGAGCCCGATGAATCCGCCCAAGGGCTGCCACTTCCACACGAGATGTCCAATCGCCGAGGAGCGCTGCCGGCAGAGCGCGCCGGAGTTGCTGGAAGGCAGGAATGGGCATTCCGTGGCGTGCCATCTGGCGTAGGTCGCGCGCCAGATGCGATAGCCAGCCGGCGCGGGAGCGCACCGCCTAAAATATCGAAAACAACCCCATGCAAAGTAGCCGGCGGCTGCGGGCGTCCGACACGGCACTTGACATGTCGGGCAAATCAGCGGCATCATTCGATAATTCAGAAATAATGGCGACGATAGTTGAAGTCACGTCGTCAGACGTTAACGCCGCTTGGTGTTGGTCCGCGGCTTCGGTCCGGCCTTTGTCGTGATCTTCCGCCGCGGTGCGGGCGCGACGGCGTCCTCCACCTCATTCACCTCCGTCCGCAGCGTCTCGAGCAGCCAGTCGCGAAACGCGCGCATGCCCGGCGTCACCTCGCGCGACTTCAGCCAGGTCAGCCAATAGGATCCCGCCGGGACCTCGGCCGCGAACGGACGCTTGAGCCGGCCGGTGGCCAGCTCATTTTCGAACATCGCGATCGGCACCAGCCCGACGCCGACGCCGCGCGCGGCGGCCTCGGCCATCGCGACCGAACTGTCGAAGATCGGCCCCTGGATTTTCGGACACGGCGCGCCGGCGACCGCAAACCATAGCGGCCATTCCTCGGCGCGGTAGGACCGCAGCAGGAATTCCTGCGCGAGATCGGACGGCTTGCGCAGCCGGTCCGCCGCGTCGGGGCAGCACACCGGCGAGAGCGGTGCGGACAACAGATGGATCGCCTCGGTGCCGTGCCACGAGCCGTCGCCGAAGCGCAGCGCGAGATCGAGCCCGTCGCCTGCGATGTCGACGCGGTTGTTGTTGGTGAGAAGACGCAAATCGATATAGGGATGCGCGCGCTTGAAGCGGTCGACCCTTTGCAAGAGCCATCCGGTCGCGAACGTCGTGACGCAGCCGACGGTCACGACCTCGCGCGTGCCCTTGGCCTCGATGCGGTCGATCGCGGCGCCGATCCGGTCGAGCGCGTCTGACAGCACCGGCAGCAGCGCCAGCCCCTCGTCGGTGAGCACCAGCCCGCGCGGCAGCCGGCGGAACAGGCTCGTGCCCAGGAGATCCTCGAGCTGCTTGACCTGATGGCTGATCGCAGTCTGCGTCACGCGCAGCTCCAGCCCGGCGCGGGTGAAGCTGAGCAGCCGCGCGGAGGCCTCGAAGGCGCGCAGCGCGTTCAGCGGGAGATGCCGGCGCACGGCGTCATGACCAAGTTTTCCTCATGTCTCGCTGTATAAATGATTGTTTGTGCGCCGTCACGCCGCCCGGCAGGTTCGCGCCGCCAACGGGAGATTCGACATGCTGACGAGACGGACATTTGGATTGCGCGCGCTGGGCCTTGCGGTGTCCTGCACTTTGCCGCGGCAAGGCGCAGCGGCAGGACCAGGCGAGCCGGCGCAGCGGCTGCAGCAGGAGTTTGCGCGCATCGAGCTGGCAACCAGCGGCCGGCTCGGCGTCGCCGCGCTCGACATGGAGACGGGATTGCGCGCGAGCCGGCGCGGCGACGAGCGGTTCCCGATGTGCAGCACCTTCAAGGCGTTGGCCTCGGCCGCGGTGCTGCACCGGATCGACCGCGGCGAATCCAGCCTCGATCAGCAAATCCGGTTCGAGGCCAAGGATATCTTGGCCAACTCGCCCGTCACCAAGGAGCACGTCGCCTCGGGCATGACGCTTGCCGAGCTTTGCGAGGCCGCCATCACAAGGAGCGACAACACTGCGGGCAACATGATCCTCCGCGAGATCGGCGGGCCAGCCGGCCTGACCGGCTTCTTCCGCACCATCGGCGACAATGTGAGCCGGCTCGATCGCTGGGAGCTGGCGCTGAACGAGGCGGTATCAGGCGATCCGCGCGACACCACGAGCCCGGTGGCGATGCTGAAGGACTTGCAGCGCGTCGTGCTCGGCGATGTCCTGTCCGCGGCCTCGCGCCAGAAACTGATCGATTGGATGGTCGCAAACAAAACCGGCGACGCAAGGCTGCGTGCCGGCGTGCCCCGCGACTGGCGGGTTGCCGACAAGACCGACACCGGCGAGCGCGGCACCTACAACGACATCGGCGTGTTCTGGCCGCCCGGCCGCAAGCCAATCGTGGTGACGGCTTACCTGACCGGGGCAAGTGCTCCCATCGAGAAGTGCAACGAGGTGATCGCCAATGTCGCGCGCGCCGTCGCCAATGCGAGCACCGGGCAGACCGGCTAAACCGGCGACGCCGCGACCGGCGGCGCCGACAACATCAAGCCGGCCAGCGACCAAGCAAGTCGCTCGCCGCCTCGAACAACGCTGCAACGCGCAATAGTTCGGCATCGGCCCGGAAGCGGCCGACCAGGTGCAGTCCGATCGGCAGGCCGTCGCGGCCGAAACTTGCGGGGATGCTGACGGCGGGATGCCCGGTCATGTTGAACAGCATGGTCCAGGGAAACCAGTGCGGCCGCACGCTGTCGAAACTCCGGCCGTCGATCTCGATCGTGCCGAACAGGTCCTGGTCGATCGGCAGCGCCGACCGGGTCAAGGTCGGCATCGCCAGGAGATCGCCGCGCGCGAACAGCGACTGCACCCGGCGGAAGAGCGCGGTGCGCTCGAACATCGCCCGCTGGTAGTCGACACCGCTGACCTGGGCCGCCAGCGCGAGCTGCTTCAGGAAGGTTGCGCTGAGATCATCCGGATGATCGGCCGCGAGCTTCTCGAAGCGGGTGCGCCAGACGGTGTGATTGATCGCACGCCAGATCGGCTCGATGTCAAAGCCGTCGCCGGAAAACTCTTCGAGCTCGGCGCCGAGGCTCGCCAGACGGTCGAGGCTTGCCTTGAACGCGTCAGCCACATCGGACGTGACCGGACGCCGCGGCGGCGACACGCAGAACAGCACCCGCCGGCCCTTGAGGTCGCCGCGCGGGGCGGCAAGCCCGAGATAGTCAGGCACCGGCACCCCGATCGACCAGGGGTCCGACGGATCCTCTCCCGCCATCGCCTGCATCATCAGCGCCGTATCGGCAACGGTGCGCGTGGTCGGCGTGACATAGGTCTGGTTGCCGAAAGCGTCCTGCACCTGGCTATGCGGGATCACCCCGTTGCTCTGCTTGATTCCGACCACACCGTTGCAGGCGGCGGGAATCCGGGTGGAGCCGCCGCCATCGGTCGCAACCGCCAGCGGCGCGATGCCGCTCGCGACGGCCACCGCCGCGCCGCCGCTGGAGCCGCCACTGGACCGCTCGGCACTCCATGCATTGCGGGTCCGCCCGAACAGCGGCGAGTCGGTCAGGCACTTGCTGCCGAACTCCGGCGTCGTGGTCTTGCCGATCAATATGCCGCCCTGGGCACGGAGGCGGGCCACCGCGACGGCGTCATTGTCGGGCACGTTGTCCCGGTACGGCACCGCGCCGAAGGTCGTCCGGACGTCTTTGGTGTTGACGATGTCCTTCACGGTGAAGGGGATGCCGTGGAGCAGACCGGCCGGCTCGCCAGCCGTGATTTGCCGCTCGGCAGCTTTCGCCTGCGCCATCGCCGCGTCACCGCACAGCGTGATGAAGCAGTTCAATTCGGGTTGCAGCCGCTCGGCACGGGCGAGCACCGCGCGCGTAACCTCGACAGGCGAAACCTCCTTGCGGGCGATGCGCCCACGAAGCTCAACGGCAGACAGCAGACACAGATCGTCGCTCATTTGGGCAAGGACTCGCGTCAGATAGGGTCGACGCCCGCATCGTGCCGCGCTGCAAGCGGCAAGTCCATCGGCTCGGACGCATGGCGAAAGGCCACGGAGCCGCGACGGCGCATGGCCTGCCGGCGCGGCGGGCCCTTCCCGGCCGCGCGGCTTGGCAGCGACGGAGGATCATGCGACGCTCGACCGAATGGCGCTGCTGTCAGCATGACGGAGGACCACGCTTTGTATCGCCGCATCCCCCTCGCCGCGCTGATCGTTGCCGGCAGCGTGCACGGCAGCCTCGCGGCGCTCGATCCGGCGCGATGCCGCGAGCTGATCCGCAAATACGAAACCGACAAGGCCCAGCTCAGCGCGATCGAGATCTCGCTGTCGCTATTTGCGGCCGCCAATGCCGATTGCATCAACCTTGCCACCGAGCTGCTCGATCACGGCGCCTCGGTCGACGCGCGGGACCGGCTGGGCGCAAGGCCGCTGAGCCACGCCGCCCGCTCCGGCCATCTTGCCATGGTCGACCTGCTGCTGGCACGCGGCGCGCCGCTCGATGCACGCAACCTCGCGGGATCGACCGCGCTGTATTTTGCCGCCGAGCGCGGCCATGTCGCGATCGTGCAGCGCCTGATCGACCGCGGCGCCGACGTCAATCTCACCGGACGCAGCGGCGCCTCCCCGGTCGCGGCCGCCGCCTATGCCGGCAGGGACGTGGTGGTGCGCATGCTGCTGGCGCACGGCGCCGACGGCCGCAAGGCTGACGACACCGGCAAGCCGCCGATCGTCTACGCCGCGGCCGGCGGCCAGTTCGGCATCGTCAAGCAGCTGCTGGCGCGCGAGATCGACATCAACGCGCGCTATGCCAACGATCTGACGCTCCTGATGTGGGCCGCCGGCCCTGACGAGACCGTGCCGGAAGCGCAGGCGCTGGAGGTCGTCTCATATCTCCTGGACGCCGGCGCCAAGGTCGACGACCGCGATGCGCGCGGCCGCACCGCGCTGATGATCGCCGCCGAAGGCAATCATCCGGCGATTGCCAGGACACTGCTGGCGCACGGCGCCGACCCTGGGCTGGCCGACAAGGCCGGCAAGCACGCCGCCGATCTCACCATCCTCTCAGTGCTGCGCGAAGAGCTGACGCCGCGTTGAGGCGACTTGCTCGGACGTCATGGCCGGGCTTGTCCCGGCCATCAACGTCTTCTTTTGCCTGGATACCAAGACGCGGATGCCCGGGACAAGCCCGGGCATGACGAGTGCCCGCCGCTCACAGCCCCGCCAGATAGTCCACCAATGCGGCAAGGTCGTCGGGCGACGTTGCCAGCATCAGGTCGGACATGCCGGGATTGTTGCCGCGCGCACGGGTGCGGAAATCGGCGATGGTCTTGGCGAGATAATCCCGTCCCATGCCGGCAAGCCGCGGCACCGTGCCGTCTCCCTGGAAGCGATCGAGATGGCAAGCCGGGCAACCGACCGAGCGGCTGGCGCTGACCGCCTTCTCCGCCACGTCCTTGGGCGCGCGCGGCTGGCTGAGGTCAGGCCACGGCTTCTGCGAAAAATATTCCGCGATCGCCAGCATATCGTCGCGCTCGAACTGCGCCGCGATCGGCTGCATGATCTCGTTCTTGCGATCACCGCGCTTGAAATCGCGCAGCTGGATGTAGAGATAACCGGCCTGCTGGCCCCAGATCGTCGGAATGGTCTTGTCGACGGGCTTGCCGTTCTCGCCATGGCAGCCGGCGCAGACCTGTACTTTTTCCTCAATCGTCTCTGCGCGCGCCTGCGCCGCCATCAGCAACAGCGCGACGCCGCAAATCATCAATTTACCGAACATTGGCTCATCCTGAGGCGCAGTATCGGTCCACCTCCGTCATTGCGAGGAGCTCGCGACAAAATTGCAAAGCAATTTTGCGCTGGAGCGACGAAGCAATCCATGCTTCCACAAACGCGGCACAATGGATTGCTTCGCTTCGCTCGCAATGACGTGGCTGGACCTTTTATCCGACCAAAACAGAGGCGGGACCGAACCGGTCCCGCCTCGCCGTCAATGTTTGCACGCGTGATGATGCATCAGGCCCGGCTCAGTCGAGCGTGAAGGCGATGATGTTGTTGCCACGCTTGTAGTCGAGCTGGGTGTTACCGCCCGCGCCGACCACAATATATTGCTTGCCGCCGACCATGTAGCTCGACGGCGGCGCGTTGACGCCGGCGCCGGCGCGGAAGCTCCACAGCTCCTTGCCGTTCGACGAATTGTAGGCCGCGAACTTGCCGTTGCCTTCGCCGGTGAAGACCAGGCCGCCGGCGGTGGCGAGGATGCCGCCGATCATCGGCTCGGGCGTGTTGACCTGCCATTTGATCTTGCCGTTGTTGTAGTTCACCGCGGTGATGTTGCCTGCCTGCTTCTCGCCCGGGATCACCTTGAAGGCGCCGCCCAGCCAAAGCTTGCCGTTCGGATAGGCCGAGCTTTCGACGTGGTAGGTCATCGGCTGGTGCAGATTGATCGCGTAGGCCAGCTCCTGTCCCGGATCGGTTGCGATCGGCGACCATTCGACGCCGCCATTGGCGCCGGGCAGCATGCGCGCGCCTTCCTTGGTCGGCAGCACCCACATGTTCTCCTGCGGCACCATCGCCTCGGAGAAGCGGATCAGGCTGCAATCCTTGCGATCGTGCACATAGATGTGCCCGGTCTTGCCGGCATGGATGACGCCGGGAATCGTCTTGCCGCTCTTGTCCTTGACGTTGACCAGCACCGTCGGGCTGACCGCGTCGAGGTCCCAGACGTCATGGGCGATGTACTGGAAGTGGCAGACATACTTGCCGGTGTCGAGATCGAGCGAGACCAGCGAATTGGTGTAGAGGTTGTCGCCGGGCCGGTTCGACCCGTCGAGGTCGGGCGACGGGTTGCCGACGACGAAGTAGATCCGGTTGGTCGCGAGATCGACCGACGGGTTCTGCCACACGCCGCCACCGAGCTTGGCATAGGGATCGCCGATCTTGGCGAGCATGTCCTTCTCGGCCTGGATATTGCGATGCATGTCACGGCCGGTGGCATCCTTGGTCGCCCAGACACCGACGGAGTTCTCCGGAATGGTGTGGAAATTCCAAAGCTGCTTGCCGGTCTTGGCGTCATAGGCGCGCACGAAGCCGCGGATGCCGTACTCGCCGCCATTGGTTCCGATCAGCACCTTGTCCTTGACCACGGTCGGCGCCATCGTCTCGCTGTAGCCGAGCTCGGGATCGGCGATGTTGGTGGTCCAGACCACCTCGCCGGTCTTGGCATTCAGCGCCATCAGCCTGGAATCAAGCGTCGCCAGATAGACCCGGTCGCCGAGCACCTGGACGCCGCGATTGTTGGGACCGCAGCAATAAACCGTGATCGGGCCCATCTTGTGGGCGTAGTGCCAGAGCTGCTGACCGGTCTTGGCGTCGAGCGCATAGACATGGCTGAACGACGTCGTGACGAACATCACGCCATCGACGACGATCGGAGATGTCTCAAGCGATTCCTTGACGTCGGTCTGGAAGATCCATGCGACGTGCAGGTCCTTCACATTGTCCCGGCTGATCTGCTTGCCCGGATAGAATCGCGTCTGGGCATAGTTGCCGTTGGTGAGCAGGAAATCCCTGCTGTTCTTGTCGGCGGCGTTGAGCTGCTCCTGGGTCACCGGAGAAACATTGGCGTTGCCGAGGACCGACTGCTTCTCCTGCTTGACTTCCTGCGCGATGGCGGCGCCCGACAACAGGCCAACGCCGAACGCGGCGGCGAATGCCGCAATCCCTCTCACATACATATCTTCCCCCGTTGTTTCTTGGTTGCAATATTAGGGATGCGTGTCTGCTACTTCCCTTCGAGGCCCGGTCGCCCTGGCGAGCCCGCAACCCGTTGCGTGGCCTGGTTGCGCTGCAATAGACGATCAAAAAAGGACGAAGACAGGTATCGATGGATGGATTCCATGTTAGCGCGGTCTTTCACAAAGACAACCGATGCGCTCAATGCGAAGCCTAAGCAGCATGACTTCGCACGATCGAAATGCAGCGATCGCGGGTTGGCATCAAATCCGAGCGATATCGGGTGCTTCGGACGCTTTCACGCATCGCCGGGCAGATTTGCCTTCGCAGGCGCAGCACGCAAAATGAGACTAAGCGTCAAGCGACGGCATCGCGCGGGAGGCCGCGCCGGCTGAGGCCCTGCATGGCTTACCAATAGTCGGCCGGCAACTCCCGGCTGCGCGGCGGATCGGCGCCGGGCCGCGTGCAGGTGAAAGCGGCGCATTTGCAGGCAAAGGACAACGCACGGGTCAGCTCAGCTGCGGAGACGTCGCGCAACTGCGGCTGCGCGATCCGGTCCAACCGATGCAACGCGGCGAGCAGCGCCGCCTGAAAGCTGTCGCCGGCGCCGATCGTATCGACGACGTTGACCACCGGCGCTTCGGCCGCGATCGGTCCGGCATTGCGATGCCAGGCGCAAGCGCCATCATTGCCGCGCGTAATGACTACGAGCGATGCGCCGCCCGACAGCAGCGTCTCGGCCCGCGCAGCATGGGCCTCGTCACCGAACAGATAGGCGAAGTCGACGTCGGACATCTTTACGATGTCGGCCTTGCCGCAGAACGCCAGCATGCGCGCGCGATAGGCGTCCTTGTCCTTGACGAGGTTCGGTCGGCAGTTCGGATCGAGCGAGATCGTCACGTTCGGCCGCGCATCCTCGATCAAGGCCAGCGTCTCCGCCGCACCCTTGTCATGGACCAGCGTGGTCGAGCCGGTGTGCACGCAGGTGACGCCGTCAAGCGCGACCGCATCGCGCCGATAGGTCCAGTTCCGCGACGCTGTGTCGGCGTCGTAGAAGGCGTATTGCGTCTCGGTGCCGGTGACGCGCGCAAAGGCCAGCGTGGCCTGGCGATTGCTCCGCGTGGCGCGACGAAGATCGACGCCGGACGCCGCGGCATGATCGGCGATCATCCTGCCGAAGGTGTCGGTCGAGATGCCGCCGACAAAGCCGGTGGGAACATCGAGCCGGGCGCTGCCGATCGCGATGTTGAGGCAGGAGCCGCCGACGGCGGGCGTCAAGGCCTCACGTCCGTCCGCCGTCTTCGACGGCAGGAAATCGATCAGCGCATCTCCGCAACTCAGCAGCATGGGGCAAACCTTACGTCGGCGCTTCGCCGGGCACCCGCCTCATCGCCTCGCGGCTGTCGCGGTCAAGCTCTCGCAGCAGCTTGTGCACGCCGCGCTTCTTGCGGTGGAACTCGGCGAGCTCCGGCCTGGTCGGCTCGCTCAACCGTCCAAGCGCCGACATGCCGGCCATCGCCGCATTGATCGAGTTGTGCGCGCCGCTGGCGACCGCGCCCAGCATCGCGGCGCCGAGCAAGACGGGTTCTTGGGTCTGCGGCAGTGCCACCGTGTAGCCTGTCGTGTCGGCCATGATCTGGCGCACCAGGGGGCTGCGGCTCGCGCCGCCGCCGATCACGATGGTCTTGCCTTTGACGCCATGCGCCTGCAAGGCGTCGATGACGTCGGCAAGGCCATAGGCCAGCCCGCACAAACCGGCGATGAACAGCCGCTCCAGCGCCGACACGTCGGTGTCGAGATCGAGCCCCGCGATCACCGCGCGCGAGCCGGGATCGGCATAGGGCGAACGGTTGCCGAGGAACTCCGGCAGAACGTGAACGTTGCGCGCGAGCAACGCCGCAGCACCGGCATTGCCGCTGCGCGCCAGGATGCGCCTCTCGAGATATTCGATGACGTCGACGCCGTCGGTCTTCGCCGCGAGCGCAACCTCGGCATGCGCCGGATGCGACTTGAGCAGGTGATCGATCGCGGCGCCCGCCGCCGATTGGCCGCCCTCGTTCAGCCAGAAGCCCGGCACCATGCCTTCGAAATACGGGCCCCAGACGCCGGGCACGAAGCAGGGATCGACCGTCGTCGCCATGATGCAGGCCGACGTTCCCATGATGTAGGCGAGCCGTTGGCAGACATCGACCTCGGCGCCGGAGCCATCGCGGCCGCCGATCGCGCCGACGCCGCCGGCATGGGCATCGATCAGGGGGGCACCGACCGCGGTTCCCGGCAGCAGGCCGAGATCGCGCGCGGCATCCTCGGACAGCCCGCGACCGAGCGGCGAGCCGGGCGGCACGATCTCGCTGCCGATCCGCCCAAAACGGTCGGCCGCGAGCGCCTCGAGCCCGACCCGCTTGAAAAAGGATTCACTCCAGCCGCCCTCGCCGGCGACATAGGTCCATTTGCAGGTGACCGTGCAGGTCGAGCGCGCCAGCGAGCCGGACGCGCGGAACGACAGATAGTCGGCAAGATCGAAGAAATGCCCGGCGGCCTCGAAGGTCGCGGGCAGATGCCGCTTCAGCCAGAGGATCTTCGGGATCTCCATCTCCGGCGAGATGGCGCCGCCGACATAGCGCAGCACCTTGTCGCCGGTCGCGTTGACGAATTCGGTTTCATCCATCGCGCGGTGATCCATCCAGACCACGACATTGCGCGCGGGATCGCCCGACGGGTTGACGGTGAGCGGCCGGTCCGCCCTGTCGAGCACGACCAGCGAACAGGTCGCGTCGAAGCCGATGCCTTTGACGTGTTCGGCGGCAACCGCAGCCTCCCGCATCGCACCGCGCACGGAGGCGACGCAGGCCGCCCAGATGTCATCGGACGATTGCTCCACGATATCGCCGGGCTCGTGCCAGACCCGGATCGGATGCCGGGCCGACCCGAGCAGCTTCCCCGACTCGTCGAACACGCCCGCCCGGGCGCTGGTGCTGCCGACGTCCACCCCAATAAAGGCTTGCCGCATGACCGCTCTATCTTCCGTTGAGCACGATCCCGGGCGCAAGCCTACCAGCAAGTGTAGCCGCCATCGACCAGAACGATGCTTCCGGTCATCAGGCTCGCCGCCTCGGACGCCAGGAACAGCACCACGGAGGCGATCTCGTCAACCTGCCCCATCCGCGCCATCGGGGTTCCACCGATCCAGGCGTCGTACATTCTGGGGCTGTTCTTCACGAAGGCGTTCAGCGGCGTCTCGATATAGGTCGGCGCCACGGCGTTGACGCGAACCCCGCGCGCGCCCCATTCGGCGGCGAGCGATTTGGTCAGGTGATGCACCGCGGCCTTGGAAGCGTTGTAGAAGCACTGTTCCTGCGGCTTGTTGACGATGAAACCGGACATCGAGCCGACATTGACGATGGTGCCGGACTTCGCCTTCAGCATGTGATTGCCGAAGGCGCGGCAGCACCAGAAGGTGCCGTTCAGGTTGACGTCGATGACGTTGAGCCAGTGCTCGTCGGTCACGGTTTCCGCCGGCGTCTCGCTGCGGGCGATGCCTGCATTGTTGACGAGAATGTCGACCTTGCCGTACTTGCCGACCAGTTCGTCGGCGACCGCAGCGACGCGACCGGAATCCGTCACGTCCATCAGCGCGATGTCGGCGTCAAAGCCCTTGGCCTTCAGCGCCGCCTGCGCGTCATTGGCAACCTTGGCGTCGCGATCGCCGATGATGACCTTGGCGCCGGCTTCGGCGAGCGCCTCGGCGCAGGCGAGCCCGATGCCCTGACCCGCGCCGGTGATGATGGCGGTCTTGCCGCCGAGCCTGAATTTTTCGAGATACATTTTCTTCTTCCTTAGCTTCTCTTTGAGCATGATCTGTTCGGAAAGCCGCTTCACGCTTTGCACTAACGCGGCCCTCCGGGTCCGGATCATGCTCTACGCGTGAATCGATTTTCCGCTGTCGTCGAAACGGTGGATGCGCGCCGGATCCGGGATCAGCGACACCCGGTCGCCGGGATGCAGGTCGAGCTCGCCGACATAGCGCGCGGTCAGCATTCCCAGCGGTCCGGCGTCGACATAGAGGAAGGTGTCGCTGCCGAGATGCTCGGCGACCGAGACGGTGCCGTGCCAGCCGCCCTGCCCGTCGCGCTCGACCTTCAGATGCTCGGGCCGTACCCCGATGGTCGCGGCGCCCTGCTGCTTGGCGATCTCACCGGTGACGAAATTCATCTTCGGCGAGCCGATGAAGCCGGCGACGAACAGGTTGGCAGGCTTCTCATAGAGCTCGAGCGGCGATCCGTATTGCTCGATCTTGCCGCCGTTCAGCACCACGATCTTGTCCGCCATGGTCATGGCCTCGACCTGGTCGTGCGTGACGTAGATCGCCGTGGTGCCGAGCTGCTTCTGCAACCGCGTCACCTCGAGCCGCATCTGCACGCGCAGCGCGGCATCGAGATTGGACAGCGGCTCGTCGAACAGGAACGCCTTCGGCTCGCGCACGATGGCGCGCCCGATCGCGACGCGCTGGCGCTGGCCGCCGGAGAGCTCGCGCGGCTTGCGGTCGAGATAGGGCGTCAGGTTGAGCGTCGCCGCGGCGGCCTCGACCTTGCGGTTGATCTCGTCCCTGGCGATCCCGGCCATCTTCAGGCCGAACGCGATGTTGCCGCGCACGCTCATATGCGGATAGAGCGCGTAGGACTGGAACACCATCGACAGCCCGCGCTTGGCCGGCGGCACGTCGACCACGTTGCGTCCATCGATCAGGATGGCGCCGCCGGTGACATCCTCGAGCCCTGCGATCAGCCGCAGCAGCGTGGTCTTGCCGCAGCCGGACGGACCGACGAACACGACGAAGGAGCCGTCGGCGATGTAGAGATCGGCGCCCTTGATGATGTGGACCGGCCCGAACGATTTTTGCACACCCTGCAGCGTAATCTGACCCATGGCAAAAGCCTTTCTGCTACTTGACCGCGCCGAAGGTCAGTCCGCGGACGAGCTGCCGCTGACTGAACCAGCCGAGCACGAGAATGGGCGCGATCGCGAGCGTCGACGCCGCCGACAATTTCGCCCAGAACAATCCTTCCGGGCTGGAATAGGACGCGATGAAGACGGTGAGCGGCGCGGCCTCGAGCGTCGACAGATTGAGGGTCCAGAACGCCTCGTTCCACGCCAGGATCAGATTGAGCAGCAACGTCGAGGCCAGCCCCGGCACCGCCATCGGCGTCAGCACATAGATCAGCTCGCGGCCGATCGTGGCGCCGTCCATCCGCGCCGCCTCGAGGATGTCCTTGGGGATCTCCTTGAAATAGGTGAACAGCATCCAGATCACGATCGGCAGATTGCCGAGGCACAGGATGAAGATCAGGCCGGAGCGAGTGTCGAGCAGGCCGAAGGTGCGGTAGATCAGATAGATCGGCACCAGCACGCCGACCGGCGGCATCATCTTGGTGGAGAGCATCCAGAGCAGCACGTCCTTGGTCCGCTTGGTCGGCGAGAACGCCATCGACCACGCCGCCGGGATCGCGATCAGCATCGCGATCAAGGTCGAGCCGCCGGCGATAATGATCGAGTTGAGCGCGTGATGGAAATAGTCGCTGCGCTCCTGCACCGTGGCGTAGTTCTCGGTGGTCCAATGGAAGAACAGGAACGAGGGCGGGATCGCGAACGCCTCGAGCTCGGTCTTGAAGCTCGCCAGCACCATCCAGAGGATCGGGAAGAAGATCAGGAAGCCGACCAGCCAGGCCGCCGCCGTCGAGATCACCTTGCGCCGTGTCGTGACCATCCGCGCCATGACGTTACGCCTCCAGATTCCGACCGACGATACGAACGAGGAAGAAGGCGACGATGTTGGCGAGGACCACCGCGACCAGGCCACCCGCCGAGGCGCTGCCGACATCGTACTGGATCAGCGCCTGCGAATAGATCAGGAAGGCGATGTTGGTGGTCTGCAGGCCGGGGCCGCCGCCGGTGGTGACGAAGATCTCCGCGAACACCGTGAGCAGGAAGATGGTTTCGATCAGGATCACCACGGTGATCGGGCGCGCCAAATGCGGCAGCGTGATGTAGATGAAGGTCGAGATCGCGCTCGCGCCGTCCATCTCGGCCGCCTCCTTCTGCTCCTCGTCGAGCGATTGCAGCGCGGTGAGCAGGATCAGGGTTGCGAACGGCAGCCATTGCCAGGAGATGATCAGGATCACCGAGAACAGCGGCGCGTCGTTGAACCAGTCGATCGCCGGCAGCCCGAACAGATGCGCGATCCAGGCGAACAGGCCCGACACCGGATGCATCAACAGGTTCTTCCAGACCAGCGCGCTCACCGTCGGCATCACGAAGAACGGCGCGATCACCATCAGCCGGACGATCGATAGCCCGACCACCTGCTGGTCGAGCAGCAGCGCCAGCGGCACGCCGAGGATGATCGTGATCGCGAGCACCGAGCCGACCAGCACCAACGTGTTCTGCAACGAGGCGAGGAAGGCCGGATCGGTCAGGAAGTAGCGGAAATTCTCCAGCCCAACGAATGATTCAGAGCCGGGATCGAGCAGATTGTAATGCAGGGTCGCGAAATAGATCGTGAGCGCCAGCGGCACGATCATCCAGATGAACAGCAGCGCCACCGCGGGCGTGAGCAGCGTGCGTGCAAGCAGTTGGGTCTGCTGGGTCGCCATCCCCGCCTCCTTCTCAAGGAAAGGAGCGACCATCCCGCTGCGGGACAGGATGGTCGCAAGTGGCCCAGCTCGGGAGGTCTAAGCTGGTCGGGCGGCCAAGGCGGCTGTCGCGCCCCGGCTTTGTTTCAGGCGTGCTCTACTTGATGTAGCCCGCGCGCTTCATTTCGCGCTCGGTCACGGACTGGGCAGCGGTGAGCGCTGCATCGACGGTGGTCGAGCCGGACAGCGCCGCGGAGAACTGCTGGCCCACCTGGGTGCCGATGCCCTGGAATTCAGGGATCGCCGCGTACTGCACGCCGACGTAAGGCACCGGCTTCACCGTCGGCTTGTTCGGATCGGCCGCGTCGATCGAAGCCAAGGTCAGCATGGCGAACGGCGCGACCTTCAGATAGTCGGGGTTCTTGTACAGCGAGGTGCGCGTGCCCGGCGGCACGTTGGCCCAGCCTTCCTTCGACGCGACGAGCTTGGTGTAGTCCTTGCTGGTCGCCCAGGCGATAAACTTCTCGGCCGCCTCGACCTTCTTCGAGCCGGCGGGGACCGCGAGACTCCACGCCCACAGCCAGTTAGCGTTCTTGCCGAGCCCGGTGTTCGGCGCCAGCGCAAAGCCTACCTTGTCGGCGACCGTGGATTCCTTCGGATTGCTGACGAACGACGCCGCCACGGTGGCATCGATCCACATCGCGCATTTGCCGGCGTTGAACAGCGCGAGGTTCTCGTTGAAACCGTTGGAAGAGGCGCCGGGAGGGCCGGCCTGCTTCATCAGGTCGACATAGGTCGTCAGCGTCTTCTTCCATTCCGGCGAATTGAACTGCGGCTCCCACTTCTCGTCGAACCAGCGCGCACCAAAGGAATTGGCCATCGCGGTCAGGAACGCCATGTTCTCGCCCCAGCCGGCCTTGCCGCGCAGGCAGATGCCATAGACGCCGGCGGACTTGTCGGTCAGCTTCTTGGCGGCGTCGACCACGAAGTCCCAGGTCGGGCTCTCCGGCATCTTCAGGCCGGCCTTGTCGAACAGGTCGGTGCGATACATCACCATCGAGCTTTCGCCGTAGAACGGCGCGGCATAGAGCTTGCCGTCGACCGAGACCGCATCCTTGATCTTGGGCAGGAGGTCGCCGACGTCGTAATCGGCGCCGAGCTTGTCGAGCGGCACCAGCCAGTTCTTCTTGGCCCAGATCGGCACCTCATAGGTGCCGATGGTGAGCACGTCGAACTGGCCGCCCTTGGTGGCGATGTCGGTGGTCACGCGCTGGCGCAGCACGTTCTCCTCGAGCGTCACCCATTTGACGGTGATGTCGGGATTCTTCGCGGTGAATTCGCTGGTGAGCCCCTGCATGCGGATCATGTCGCCATTGTTGACGGTGGCCACCGTCAGCGTGGTCTGGGCGATCGAGGGGGCAGAGATCAAAACAGCAGCCGCGCCCGCAACGGCGCAAAGGACGTTTTTCAAGGTGACCTCCCTTATGTCACGTTGAGCATATGCCCACGTGTTGAGCGTATGTTCACTCCGTCGCCAAACTTTGTCAAGCACGCGGGAGCGCCGTCCCGCGCGTTCGCGGGTTCCACTGCACGCTGGAATGGAGGTGTCTGCGGAGATGAAGAAGGGCGCTGAGACCCAGAAGGCAACTTGATTTGCGGCCACAGCGGGACTGCGCTCCCTCGCCCGGTTCTTACGGGGAGAGGGTTGGGGTGAGGGGCTCTTTCCGCGCATACGAAGCGGACGAATGCGCGGAGACTCTCCCTCACCCGGATCGCATCTCCGATGCGATCCGACCTCTCCCCGCAAGCGACCGCAAGCGGGGCGAGGTGAAGTACGACTCGTGGCACCTAACGATCCAGCACCGCGCGCGCGGTGGCCTCATCGGTGATGAGGCCGTTGACCACCCGGCCCGCCAATGCGGCCTTGATCGAGGGCACCTTGGCGGCGCCGACCGCCGCGGCGATCGTGGTCGCTTCCGCGGGGATCTGCGGCGGAATGCTTGTCAGCCGCTTGTTGGTGCCGCCCTTGATCAGGCGGCCCTTGGCGTCATAGGCCCAGCCGGTCACCTCGCCGACCGCGCCGAGCCGCATCATCTCCAGCAGCTCCTCGCGGGTGACGAAGCCGTCGACATGGACCTGGGCCTTCTGGTCCATCTGGCCGATGCCGATCAGCCGCAGATCGGCCTTGGCGGCGACCGCCCTCACCCGCGCGATCGGGTCGATGCGCACCATGCGGTTGCGCTCGTCCTCGCTCGACATCAGGAACGGCAGCGGCATCGGGTAATGGCGCGCGCCGGTGCGGTCGGCGAGCCGTCCCACCGTGTCGTAGAAGCTCGCCGAGCCGTCGGCGGAGATGTTGCCGACCAGCGAGACGATCTGGTGATCGGGCCGCTCGATCGGCGAGACCCGCTCGACCGCGGCGCGCACCGCGCGGCCGGTGCCGAGCGCCACGATCACAGGCGTCTCCGAGCGCAGCGTCGTCTCCAGCAGATTGGCGCTGCGCTCGGCGATCCCTGCATTGGACAGCGGCGCCGCCGGATCGGTCGGCACGACGTCGCAATGCACGAGGTCGAACCGCGCCTTCAGCCGGGAGGCCAGCTCCATGCAGGCCGCGATGGGGTGTTCGAGGCGAAACGTGATCAGCCGCTCCGCCAGGCACAGCGACACCAGACGCTGCGCGGAGGCGCGCGACACCTGCAGCATTTTCGCAATCTCATCCTGGGTGTGGCCCGCGATGAAATACAGCCAGCCGGCGCGCGCCGCATCGTCGAGGCGAGACTTTTCGTTGTCGGGCGCAGCCATCGTCTTGCGTCAGCCTTCCATCCAGAAATCCGTCATCGCGGCTAAGATTCGATCCGCCCCCGCTTGCCGCAGCAGAGCACTGCCATCCGCCAACCGATAGTGGGCGCCGCCGACAAATCCCCACACTTTCATGCCCGCCGCCTTCGCGGCCATCACGCCGCTGACGCTGTCTTCGATCACGAGCGTGCGGCGCGGCGCGGCGCCCATGGCGCTTGCCGCATGCAGGAACAGATCAGGGGCCGGCTTGCCGTGCCTGACCATCTGCGCGGTGTAGAGCCGCGGCCCGAAGCTGGCAGCGAGGCCGGTCAGCTCCAGCGAGAACTTCACCCGCTCGAGATCGCTCGATGAGGCGACACAATATGGCAGCCGCAATTCCTCGAGCACCGCCGCGATGCCGGCGATCGGCTTCAGTCGGGAGCGGAAGGTCTCACGGACCTGCAGCGCGAGGTCAGGCAGAAACGTCTCGGGCAGCGGCTTTCCGACGCCCCGGCAGTAGTCGACCACGGCCGCGGTGCTGCGGCCGAGAAAGAGCTCGAGCGCCCGCTCGGTGCTCATCCCGATGCCGGCCTGCACCATCGCCTCGGCAAGGCAGCGGCAGCTCAATTCCTCGCTGTCGACGAGCACGCCGTCGCAGTCGAAGATGACGAGATCGGTCTCGGGAAGCCGCTGATCCATCCCGGCATGAGATCATATGCTCACGCCATGAGCAATAGATCACGGTTTCCGCGCGGAATGCCGCGCCTCAAATGGTCGCGGTGCACCGCCAGGGATGCTGTGCGACAAGGCGAAATGCCGCATGACACACCTCTGATCGCGACCGTCGTCGCGGGCCTCGGCCTCGCTTTTGTCTTCGGAACCATCGCCCAGCGCTTTCGGGTTCCGCCACTGGTCGGTTATCTGCTCGCGGGCGTGGCCGTCGGTCCCTTCACGCCCGGCTTCGTTGCCGATCAGGCGCTGGCAACCGAGCTCGCGGAGCTCGGTATCATTCTCCTGATGTTCGGCGTCGGCCTGCATTTCTCGCTAAACGATCTGTTGTCGGTGCGGGCGATCGCGGTGCCCGGCGCGATTGCGCAGATTGCGGTCGCCACATTGATGGGCCTCGGCCTCGCGCTCTTGATGGGCTGGACCGTCGGCGCGGGTCTGGTGTTCGGCCTCGCGCTGTCGGTCGCAAGTACCGTCGTGCTGTTGCGCGCGCTGCAGGAGCGCCGCCTGATGGACACCGAACGCGGCAAGATCGCGGTCGGCTGGCTGATCGTCGAAGACCTCGCCATGGTGCTGGCGCTGGTGCTGTTCCCGGCGGTGGCCAGCTTGCAGGGCGGCGATGGCGCGGCGCTCACCTCCGACCCGCTCGCCGCCCGTTTCGGTCTCGGGCTCACCGGCGTGCTGGTGCTGACGCTGATCAAGATCGCCGTGTTTATCGCGCTGATGCTGGTGGTCGGACGCCGGCTGATCCCGTGGGTCCTGCACTACATCGCGCATACCGGCTCGCGCGAGCTGTTCCGGCTGACCGTGCTCGCGATCGCGCTCTGCATCGCGTTCGGCGCGACCAAGCTGTTCGGCGTCTCGCTGGCGCTCGGCGCCTTCTTCGCCGGAATGATGCTGCGGGAATCGCCGCTCAGCCAGCGCGCGGCCCAGGAGACCTTGCCGCTGCGCGATGCGTTCGCGGTGCTGTTCTTCGTCTCCGTCGGCATGCTGTTCGACCCGATGAGCGTGGTCCGCGAGCCCTGGCCATTCGTCGCGACGCTGTTCGTCATCGTGGTCGGCAAGTCGATCGCAGCCCTTCTGATCGTCGTGCTGTTCCGTCATCCGATGGCAACCGCCCTGATGATCTCGGCGAGCCTCGCCCAGATCGGCGAATTCTCCTTCATCCTGGCCGAACTCGGCGTTGCGCTCAATCTGCTGCCGAAGGCCGGCCGCGACCTGATCCTGGCGGGCGCGATCTTCTCGATCATGCTCAACCCGCTGGTGTTCGCGGTCGTCGACTGGCTGACGTCGCGGCTCGAGAAGCCGCAGACCTCCTCGCCAACTGCCGCAGCTTCTGAACCAATCCCGGTCACTGAATTGCAGGATCACACCATCCTGGTCGGCTACGGCCGGGTCGGCAGCATCGTCGGCGATGCGCTGCATCAACGCAGCGCGCCGTTTCTCGCGGTCGAGGCGTCCGACGACATGGTCGCCAAGCTCAAGGAGCGCGGCATCGAAGCGCTGATGGGCAACGCCGCGCGCGCCAGCGTGCTGCGCGCGACCAATCCGGCCGGCGCGCGATCGCTGGTCATCGCCATTCCCGAAGCCTTCGAGGCCGGCCAGATCGTCGAACAGGCGCGCGCCGCGAATGCCGATATCCAGATCATCGCCCGTGCACATTCCGACGCCGAGGTCGATCATCTCAAAGCACTTGGCGCCGACATCGTGATCATGGGCGAGCGCGAGATCGCCCGCGGCATGATCGAGGAGCTCGACAGGGCGCGTCCGGCTGCTATGCGAACGGCCGAGCAGGATTCGGCAGCTTGAGATAGACTGCACCCACCGTACAGATGCGCGCCGCGCGTCACGCGATGAGGGAGATCGAGCGATGGCCTTCAAGAGCCCGCACGTATCGCTGGTGTCGTTCTCGGTCGAGATCGGCGCCGCGGACACGACAAACGTCATGCAGATCGAGACCGACTTGCATCTGAACACCCGTCATCCGAGCTATGACGCGGCCGCCGTGGAGCGGCTGGTGCGTGACGCACAAGCCTATCTCGCCGGCAATGCCGGCCAAGTCACCCGGATCCGACTGGTCTCCACCCGCGGCGGCCAGACCTGAAGCCTCATTATTTGAGCTCTTTGTTTGAGCGTGATCACCGCGTAAACGCTTTGCGTCTGTCGCGAGGGAAAACCGGCTTCCACTTTTCCGGATCATGCGCTAGTGTGCTGAATGCGAAGTTCGTGCAACTTCGCGGCAGCCACTTTCACGAACTTCGCATTCATAAAGCACACTAGAATCATAAGTTCGCTAGTGTCCTTATCGAATCCGAAGTTCGCCCCGAAGGTGCGGCAAATGATGCGAACTTCGGATTCGGGACACTAGCTGCCAAGGAATGCCGGCGCGAGATCCTCCTGCACGATGATGTTGGCGGCTTCCGTCGTCAGTTCGCTGCCGACCAGGTCAAGATTCTTGGCGGCCTCGAACAGCATCGACCGGACGTCGTCCGGCGTCAGCACGCCTTTCGCGATCAGCTTGCGCACCAGCGCCTGCAGGATAAGAACGTCGATCTCGCCATGCGCCAGCGGCGTCGGCTTGTCCGTCATGATCGCCTCCCAGGCTGATCCCAAGGCTGAGTCCCAAGGCTGAGGTTCATCGCAAGTGAGGCGCCTAGCGCGGTGGTGACGCCATGTCCTTGTGCAATTGTTCGAACGCGCGGCGCAGGCCGTGCAGCTGATCGACCAGATGAAGGATGACGTCGATGCCCTCGTCGTTGACGCCGAAGTCGCCCTTCAGGTCGCGGATCAGATGCGCGCGCGCCACGTCGGTGTCGGAGAAGCTGATCTCGCTGGCGGTCTCGTCCGGCACGAGCCATTGCTGCTCGATCCAGAACTCCAGGGTCTGCACCTCCAGACCCGCATCGATGAGGAACTGCTGCTTGTTCATGATGCACCATCCTCGCGCGGATCGAATGCCTTTCGATCCCAGTTCGACACAAACGCCTCGAGCTCGGGATCGGGTCCCTTGGGCAGGACCACCTTGAGCTTGACGAGCTCGTCGCCATGGCCTCCGCCGACGCGGGGCGCACCCTTGCCGCGCAACCGCATGGTCGTGCCGGTGTTCGATCCCTTCGGAACCGTCATGGTCACGGCACCCGTCGGCGTCGGAACGCGGACTTTTCCGCCGAGCACCGCCTCGGACAGCGAGATCGGCAGATCCAGCGTAATGTCGTCACCCTCGCGGGTGAAGCGCGGGTCGGGACGAACCTCGACCTCGATCAGCGCATCGCCGGGACCGCCCTTGCCGCTGCCGGGCATGCCCTTGCCGCGCAGACGAATGATCTGGCCATCGACGAGGCCCGGCGGGATCGTCACATCGAGCGTGCCGCCGTCGGGAAGCGTCAGGCGCTTGCTCGCGCCGGTGATCGATTCCGCGAAGTCGATCGCGAGAGCATAATGCAAATCGCGGCCACGCCGGTTGGCGCGCGCCTGCTCGCTGCGCCGGAGCAGCTCGGCGAAGGCGTCGTCCTGGTCCATATAGTCGGCATAGCCGGAACTGTCGGCATAGGGATGCCCCGCATCGGCGGTGGCGAAATCCCGGTAGTAGCGGTGCTGCGGCCGCTCGGTGCCATCAGCGTCGATCTCGCCGGCATCGAAGCGCTTGCGCTTCTCGGCATCCGAGAGCAGATCGTTCGCAGCAGCGACTTCCTTGAATTTGTCTTCGGCCGCCTTGTCACCCGGATTGAGGTCCGGGTGCAGCTTCTTCGCCAGCTTTCGATAGGCCTTCTGGATATCGGCCGCAGACGCCGTCGGGGCAACGCCAAGAACCTCGTACGGATTTCTCACAACCTGCTCCGCAACACCGTGAGTGCACCTGCAATCATGAGGGCGCAAAAGCAGGCGATTTGCAAGTGCGCAGGCGCGCCGCCCGGAAGCGGCCGACGCAGCATGCGCTCACGTCACATGACAAGTTAAGATGTATGTCCGGGGTCCAGATAGTTCGGCATGTTCTTTTGCTGCTGCGGCGTCATCTTGGCGGTATCCGCCTTGCCTGGCACGCCCCGCGGACCGAGCAGGGCGCGCTGCATATCGTCCTCGCTCAAACGCGGCTTGCCATCGTCGAGCTGTCCATCGCCGCCATGACTCTGTGCCATGACCAACCTCCAGTGATGATCGCTTGCACAGGCGGAACAATACCGCGCTCCGCCGGAACGAGCCAGCGGAGCGCGGACGTGCCTTAGTGTTGCTCCTGCCGCTTCTCCTCTGCGGGATGACCTGCCGCAGGCGCAGCATGCGGAGCGGCGTGCGGCTCCGGCCGTGCCGCCGGCTGGGGATGGGCGGCCTGCGGCTGCGGATGCGGCTCAGGGCGCGCCATCGTCTCCGGGTGCGCTTGCAGCTTCGCTGCTGGCTCCGGTCGCGCTTCGGGCCTCGCTGGCTCGGGCCGCGCGACGGGCTTCGCGGCAGGCTCGGGACGCGGCTCTTCCTTGCGCGCCTCTTCGGGCCGCTTCTCCTGCACGGCAGGCCGCGTCGCTTCTGCAGGATGCGGCTCAAGCTTCGGCTCGGCGGCAGGCGCCGCGCGCTTCTCTTCGACCGCGGGCCTGTTCGCTTCGGCGGGCGGATGCGCCGCAACGCCCTTCTCGGGAACCGGAAGCGCGTGGGATCCGGCAGGCGCCGGCGCGGCAGGATGCGGCTCGGCCTTGGTCTCGGGAGCAGGTGCCGCGCGCTTCTCCTCCGCCGCGGGCTTGTTCGCCTCGGCGGGCGGATGCGCCGCCGGAAGCTCCTTTCCCGGGACCGGGAGCGCATGGGAGGCAGCCGGTGCTGCTGCGGGTGCGGGTGCGGCTCCCGGGTGCCCCGGCTCCCCGGCCGCCGGCCGTGCGGCGTTGGCAGGCACCGCCTCGCCGAGCGGCCGCGCGCGAACCACGCCCGGTCCCTTCAATTCGCCAGGACGCGCCGTTGCGGCGACTGCGGGCACGCCATTGTTGGTCCGCTTGAACAGGCTCGGATCCTGGCTTGCGGTCTCGACCTGCTTGCGTTGCAACGGCGTCGCCGCGAAGTGCTGCTCCTTGGCGACCGCGCGCTCGGCCGGCGTCGGCCGCACCTCGATGCCGCCGCGGCCGCCATTGTAGCTGACGTTGTTGACGGTGGTCTGATTGATCGTGACGTTCTTCTCGTAGACGTTGGTGATCCGCGCACCCTGCAGATTGTTCACGGTCCGATTGTAGAAGAAGTTGCCGTGATCCCAGCGGCCGCCTTCATAGCCCGACCCGCCGTAGCCGAAGCCGTAATTGATGCCACCGTAGAAGCCGACGCGATCACCCCAGTAGCCCTGATGGAAGATGAAGCCGCCGCCGAACGCGCCCCAATAACCAGGTGTCCACAGCAGCCCGACCCGCGGCGGCTGCACCCAGGTGCCCGGCACCCAGTAGTAATCGCCGCGATCCTCGTCCCACGACCAGTTGCCCGGCGACCACATATAGCCGGGACCAGGCACCGGCGGCTGATCGTAGGTCGGCAACGGCGGCGGCGCGGTCTCGACGGCAGAGACCGGCGCGCATGCCGCATCCTGCGCGATTGCGGGCACCGCGGTCGCATAGAACAGCGCCGTGGCAATCGCTGCACACGACGCGGTCGAAAGGAGACGAGTTGTCATTGGGAGCCTCTTCGATGAGCACGTTCAACGTGAGACGGAACAAAGGTTCCGTGCATCGGCAATGCACCGACACACTTCATCGCTAGCGCCTTGACCTTACACCAGGCTGAAACGCATCGACGCAAACGGAAACGCGCTCATCCGGCTATTCATGGTCGGTTCAGAGCGCGCCGTGATGCAACGTTGCGCGATGCAGTGGAACATCGCGCGTTGCTTCTCTGCATCATCGGGCGAGCTACGCGAAACGCGACGTGATCGATTCCGATAGCGTGTCCCGATCATGCCTTTGGCCTTTGTACGATCACGGCGATCCATGCTCATCCAGCACTCGCTTCGCGAGCCCGGCGATCCATCGAACCGCAATCAGCGCGACGCGTGCACCCGGCTTGCCCGCGCGGCCGTAGCAGTGCCCCCGGATGAGTGCCAGCGACGAACATCAGCCCTCACAACGGCTTAACCGAAGCATCCCAGCGAGCGCGCTGCGCGATTGACACTCCCCTGAAAGGACCACACGATGCGAGATGCGGCAGCCTTTGGCCCGCGGTTTTCCGCCGGCGCAATTGCACGGGGCTGTTGCATGATGGATGTCATCGTTCCGCCATCTGTCGCCGACGGAACTGCGTGGCATAATGGATCTCGACGAGCCTGCGTTGCCTTGAGGTGCCACGATGAACATAGAAAAATATACCGATCGCGTTCGCGGTTTCATTCAGTCGGCGCAATCGCTCGCGATGCGCGAGGGGCATCAGCAGTTCTCGACGCTGCACATCCTGAAGGTGCTGCTCGACGACAATGAGGGCCTCGCGGCCGGCCTGATCGACCGCGCCGGCGGCAATTCGCGCGCGATCCTCAAGGCGACCGAAGACGCGCTGGCGAAGATACCGAAGGTCAGCGGCGCCGGCTCCGGACAGATCTATCTGGCGCCCGAGACCGCGCGCGCCTTCGCGGCGGCGGAACAGGCCGCCGACAAGGCCGGCGACAGTTTCGTCTCCGTCGAGCGCCTGCTGCAGGCGCTCGCAGCCGACAAGGACAGCGAGGCCGGCAAACTGCTCGCCAAGGGCGGTGTCAATCCGCAGAACCTGAATGCGGCCATCAACGCGCTGCGCAAGGGCCGCACCGCCGACAGCGCATCGGCCGAGAACGCCTATGACGCGCTGAAGAAATACGCCCGCGACCTCACCCAGGCCGCGCGCGACGGCAAGCTCGACCCGGTGATCGGCCGCGACGAGGAGATCCGCCGCACCATCCAGGTGCTGTCGCGGCGGACCAAGAACAATCCTGTGCTGATCGGCGAGCCCGGTGTCGGCAAGACCGCGATCGTCGAGGGCCTCGCGCTGCGCATCGTCAACGGCGACGTGCCGGAAAGCCTGCAGGACAAGGCGCTGCTCGCGCTCGATCTCGGCGCGCTGATCGCCGGCGCAAAGTATCGCGGCGAGTTCGAGGAACGGCTCAAGGCAGTGCTGCAGGAAGTGACCTCGGCCGAGGGCGGCATCATCCTGTTCATCGACGAGATGCACACGCTGATCGGCGCCGGCAAGGGCGACGGCGCGATGGACGCATCCAACCTGTTGAAGCCCGCGCTCGCTCGCGGCGAGCTGCATTGCATCGGCGCCACCACGCTCGACGAATACCGCAAGCATGTCGAGAAGGATGCAGCGCTGGCGCGGCGCTTCCAGCCGGTGTTCGTCTCCGAGCCGACGGTCGAGGACACCATCTCGATCCTGCGCGGCTTGAAGGACAAATACGAGCAACATCACGGCGTGCGCATCGCGGATTCGGCGCTGGTTGCAGCCGCGACGCTGTCGAACCGCTACATCACCGACCGCTTCCTGCCCGACAAGGCCATCGACCTGATGGACGAAGCGGCCGCCCGGCTGAAGATGCAGGTCGATTCCAAGCCGGAAGAACTCGACTCGCTCGACCGCGAGATCATCCGGCTGAAGATCGAGCAGGAGGCGCTGAAGAAGGAGACCGATCTCGGCTCCAAGAGCCGCCTGCAGACGCTCGAGAAGGATCTCACCGACCTGGAAAAGAAATCGGCGGATATGACTTCGAAATGGCGGTCGGAAAAGAGCAAGCTCTCCGATGCGCAGAAGATGAAGGGCGAACTCGAGCAGTTGCGTACCGAGCTTGCCAATGCGCAGCGCAAGGGAGAATTCCAGAAGGCCGGTGAGCTGGCCTATGGCCGGATTCCCGAGCTCGAGAAGAAGCTCGCGGCGGTCGAAGCCAGCGAGACCTCGTCCGCCAGCGAGACCGTGACCGCCGACAACATCGCGCAGGTGGTGTCGCGCTGGACCGGCGTGCCGGTCGACAAGATGCTGGAAGGCGAGAAGGACAAGCTGCTGCGCATGGAGGAGATGCTCGGCAAGCGCGTCGTCGGCCAGGCCGAGGCGGTCCGCGCGGTGTCGACCGCGGTGCGCCGCGCCCGCGCCGGCCTGCAGGACCCCAACCGGCCGATCGGCTCGTTCATGTTCTTAGGTCCCACCGGCGTCGGCAAGACCGAGCTTGCGAAAGCGCTTGCCGAATATCTGTTCGATGACGAGACCGCGATGATCCGCCTCGACATGTCCGAATACATGGAAAAGCATTCGGTCTCGCGGCTGATCGGCGCGCCTCCCGGTTATGTCGGCTATGATGAGGGCGGTGCCCTGACCGAAGCGGTGCGGCGGCGGCCTTATCAGGTGGTGCTGTTCGACGAGATCGAGAAGGCGCATCCCGACGTCTTCAACGTACTGCTGCAGGTGCTCGACGACGGCCGTCTCACCGACGGCCAGGGCCGCACCGTCGATTTCCGCAACACGCTGATCATCATGACCTCGAACATCGGCGCCGAGTATCTGGTCAACCAGCCGGAAGGCCAGAGCACGAGCGCGGTGCGCGAGCAGGTGATGAACATGGTACGGGCGCACTTCCGGCCCGAATTCCTCAACCGGATCGACGAGATCATCCTGTTTCACCGGCTGCAGAAGAGCGACATGGGCCGCATCGTCGAGATCCAGTTCTCGCGGCTGCGCAAGCTGCTCGAGGATCGCAAGATCGAGCTGGAGCTCGACCCGAAGGCGCGGGACTGGCTCGCCGAGAAGGGTTGGGATCCGGCTTACGGCGCCCGCCCGCTGAAGCGGGTGATCCAGCGCAGCGTGCAGGATCCGCTGGCGGAGATGATCCTTTCCGGCGATGTGCGCGACGGCTCAGAGGTAAAACTCTCGGCCACCAAGGCCGGCCTCACCTTCAACGGCAAGAAGCCGGAGAACGCGGCGGCGGACGAATTCGAACCGGTGTGAGACAGGCCGGATCGCCAACGACGCGCTGTCATCGCCGCGTCGTCGGCCGGCATCATATGCAAGCCGAATATACAAGCTGACCTGCAACCAGGAGAGCGCCATGACGCAGCACAAGATCAAGGACAACATGGAGGTCATCGGCGCCGATGGCGTGCATGTCGGCACCGTCGATCACGTCGAGGGCAACCGCATCAAGCTCAAGAAGAGCGAGAGCGACGGCTTCCACAAGGGCCATCATCACTTCATCGAGCTCGGCTTCGTGGCGGGTGTCGAAGGCTCCAAGGTTCGGCTCTCGGCCAACGCCGCGATCGCGGTGACCCTCGAGGAAGAGAAGTCCGGCAAGCCCGTCGATTGAGGCAGGCACCTCTGCAAGAGCGTGAGCCATTCGAGCCCTTGTAAAGGTTCCAGTGGCATGCTCCTCTGCCCCTGTCTGGACGCCGATCCGGCGTCCAGCGCCTGCCTTTTGTCCTCGTGGAAGTGCCGTTTAGTCAAGGAGACATGCGTGCCATCAGCCGTTCCGCAACCGGTCGCTGCGAAGCTGACGCGCGCGGCCATCTTCCTTGCGGTCACGATCAAGCCCAATCCGGAATATGACGCGGTGGTGCGGTCGCTGTGCGCCGATCTGGGCGCGCTGCTGCGTGCGGTGGGCTTCCGCGATCTCGAGGGCCGGCTGTCATGCGTCATGGGCATCGGCTCCGACGCATGGGACCGGCTGTTCGGTGCGCCGAAGCCGAAAGGCCTGCATCCGTTCCGCGAGATCAACGGCGTCCACCACGCCGTCGCAACGCCGGGTGACCTGCTGTTTCACATCCGCGCCGTGCCGATGGATCTGTGCTTCGAGCTGGCGACCCAGATCGTGACGCGGCTCGGCGATGCGGTTGCGACCTCCGACGAGGTGCACGGCTTCAAATATTTCGACGAACGCGACCTGCTCGGCTTCGTCGACGGCACGGAGAATCCGGAGGACCAGGCGGCCGCCGACGCCACCATCATCGGCGACGAGGACGCGGCGTTCGCCGGCGGCAGCTATGTGATCGTGCAAAAATACCTGCACGATCTGAAGAAGTGGAACGAGCTGCCGGTCGAGATGCAGGAAAAGATCATCGGCCGAACCAAGCTGTCCGACATCGAGCTCGACGATGCGGTGAAGCCGAGCTACGCGCACAACGCGCTGACCACGATCGTCGAGAATGGCGAGGAGCTCGATATCGTCCGCGACAACATGCCGTTCGGCAATATCAGCAAGGGCGAGTTCGGCACCTATTTCATCGGCTATGCCAAGTCCCCGCAGCGGATCGAGCAGATGCTCGAGAACATGTTCGTCGGCAAGCCACCCGGCAATTACGACCGCCTGCTCGACTTCAGCCGCGCCGTCACCGGCATGCTGTTCTTCGTCCCGTCGGCGACCTTCCTGGAGGATGTCGCGAGCGAGGCGCCGGCACCTTCGCCCGCCGAGCCGTCTCCGGATGACGCCGGGGCTCGCGACACACCTGCACCAGGAATACCGCCGTCCGACGGCTCGCTCGGGATCGGCTCACTGAAAGGAGAGGCTGGACATGAATAATCTTCATCGGGGACTCGCCCCTATCTCGGACGCGGCATGGGCCCAGATCGAGGAGGAGGCCTCGCGCACGTTGAAGCGCCATCTGGCGGCGCGCCGTGTCGTCGACGTCGACGGTCCGAAGGGAACGGATTTCTCCGCGGTCGGCACCGGTCATCTCAAGAAGATTGCGGCGCCCGGCGACGGGGTCGAGGCGACGCAACGCGACGTTCGCGCGCTGGTCGAATTGCGCGTGCCGTTCGAGCTCTCGCGCCAGGCGATCGACGATGTCGAGCGCGGCGCGAATGATTCCGACTGGGATCCGCTCAAGGAAGCGGCGCGCAAGATTGCCTTCGCCGAGGATCGCGCGGTGTTCGACGGCTACGCGGCCGCCGGCATCGAAGGTATCCGTCAGGGCACCAGCAACCCGGTGCTGACGCTGCCGTCGAGCGTCAAGAACTATCCCGCCGTGGTCGCGCAGGCGGTCAGCCAGTTGCGGCTTGCCGGCGTCAACGGTCCCTATACGCTGCTGCTCGGCACCGAGCCCTATACCGCGATCGGCGGCGCGACCGACGACGGCTATCCGGTGCTGCAGCACATCCAGCGCCTGATCGACGGCAAGATCATCTGGGCGCCCGCGATCGAGGGTGGCGTCCTGCTGACCACCCGCGGCGGCGATTTCCAGCTCTCGATCGGCCAGGATCTTTCGATCGGCTATCTCAGCCACTCGCCGAAATCGGTTCAGCTGTATTTCCAGGAGACCATCACATTCCTGATGCTGACGAGCGAAGCGTCGGTGGTGCTTGCGCCGGAGGCGAAGAAACCCGCCTAGTCTTACCGGCGTTGACTCTTCCAGGAGGCTCCGGCCGTTGCCGGAGCTTCCGCCAAACGTGAACCGGAGAGGAGGCGCGCAATGGACTACGATCTCTACATCAATCCGAAGAAGGCATCGGTCGGTCTCTACGTCCGCAAGGGCGCCGGCCTTCCCGACCTTGCCGACGCCAAGGACTGGGTGTTCGACGGCACCTCGGCGCAGGCCAATCTGCCGCCGCAGCTCGTGAAGGAAATCGAGGCCAACGGCCACGCCTTTCGCGACATGGATTGAGCGCGTCTGCCGGCGTTATTTCTCGCCGACCTTCACCGGGGCGGTCTCGGGCATCAGGCTCATGGCCACGATGCCGACCGCCGCCGCGAGCAGAAGATACCAGGACGGCGCCAGCGGATCGCCTGACACGTGCAGCAGCCACGTGACCACGAGTTGCGCGGTGCCGCCGAACGTCGCGATGGCGACCGCGTAGATCGTGGCGAACACGCCGCCGCGAATGCTCTGGGGCAGCGCTTCGGTGAAGGCGGCATAGAACGCGGTGAACGGCAGCGATCCAATGAACGACAGGATGCCGAAGCCGAACAGCAGCGACCACGCGCCGGGGTCCTGGACGATCCACAGGAAGGCCGGATAGGTCAGCACCAGCACGACCAGCTGCGGCCAGATCATGATCGGCTTGCGTCCGAGCCGGTCGGCAAGCCAGCCGCCCAGCACCGCGCCGATGATCTGCAGTCCGTTGCTGACCAGCGATACCGTGAACGCCAGAGACGGCGACACATGCAGCGTATTCTTGGCGTAGGTCGTCATGTATTGCGTCACATAAGTCGAGATCGTGCCGCTGGCCAGGATCATCACCGCCAGCACGATGACGCGAAGATGCCGCCGCGCCAGCGCCACATGGCTCGAGCGTTCGACCTGCCCACCGACGTGCTCGCCATGCGAGACGGTTTCCGGCAGCGTGCGGCGCATCCAGATGCCGAACGGCAGGCAGACGGCGCCGAGCAGGAACGCGACGCGCCATCCATAGGCCTGCAGCATGTCGGGCGCCATCGCGCTGCTCAGGATGACACCGACAAGCGCGCCCACCGTCGCCGCGATCTCCTGGCTGGCAGGCTGCCAGGCGACCACGAGGCCGCGGTTCCTCGGTGCAGCGATCTCGATCAGATAGGCCGTGGTCGGCCCGACCTCGCCGCCCAGCGCAAATCCTTGCACCATCCGCGCCAGGATCACGATGATCGGCGCCACAATGCCGATCGCGGCATAGGATGGCGTCAGCGCGATGGTCAGGATCGCGCCGCCCATCAGCGCAAAACTCAGCAGCATCGCCGGCCGCCGGCCGACCCGGTCGGAGAAGATGCCGAGCACGATGCCGCCGATCGGCCGCGTCAGGAAACCGGCGCCGAAGGTCGCAAGCGACAGCATGAGGCTGCCGTATTCGCTGTGCGCGGGGAAGAAGGTGCGGCCGATCTCGGTCGCAAAGAAGCTGTACGTGATGAAGTCGTAGAACTCCAGCATGTTGCCGATGGTCGCGGCAAAGGCTGCGCGCTTGACATCGAACTGTTCCCCGCTTGCAATCTCCGGCAACGCTCTCGGTTCCTTGTCTGCTTGTGCGAGCGGAGTATTATTCCTCTGACCATGTTAGGCAAGGCATGGAGAGCCGCGCGATCTGCATGCGACGCAAGCGAGAAGAGGAACAGATCCGATGCCAGCCGACAAACTCTTCATCAATGCCAGGTTCGGTGACGGCGCCAGCCGCGATATGCTGGTTCGTGGCGGCCGCATCGTTGCGATTGAGGCGAAGGGCGAACGCCCCAGCGGGGTCGAGATCGTCGATCTCGGCAATGCGCTGGTCGTGCCCGGCTTCGTCGAAGGCCACATCCATCTCGACACCAGTTTTTACGGCGATACCTGGCGGCCGCACCGCCCCTGCACCGACGGATTCGACGTCCATGAGCGGGTGGCGTTTCAGGCCGAGAACCTTGCCGCCGCCGCGCCGATGGACGTGCGCGCACGGAACCAGCTCGACCTCTGCATCGGCCATGGCACGACGCAGATGCGCAGCCACGTCATGGTCGACGGTTCGGTGGGACTGAAGTCGCTGGAGACCATCCTCGGGGTTCGCGAGAAATACAGGGATTTGATCGATATCCAGCTCGTGGCGTTCCCGCAGAACGGGATCCTCACCAGCCCCGGCACGCCGCAACTGCTCGACGAGGCCGTCAAGCTCGGCGCCAACGCCGTCGGCGGGCTCGATCCCGCAAGCTTCGACCGGGATGTCGAGGGCCATCTCGATGTCGTGTTCGGCGTTGCGCAAAAGCACGGCGTCGATGTCGATATCCATCTTCATGACGGCGGCATGCTCGGTGCCTTCGAGGTCGAGCAGATCGCGGCGCGAACCCGCGCGCTCGGCATGGCGGGCCGCGTCACCGTCAGCCACGCTTACGGGCTCGGCGACATTCCCGCCGATGCGCTGAAGAAGACCGCCGACAGTCTGGCGCGCTCGGGCGTGGCGATCATGACGAATGCGCCGGGCAGCCGGCCGTTCCCGCCGGTCGCGCTGTTGCGGAAAGCCGGCGTCACGGTGTTCAGCGGCAACGACAACATCCGCGACTCCTGGTGGCCCTATGGCGACGGCGACTTGCTGGGCCGTGCCATGATGATCGGATACCGCTCGGGCTTCTACACCGATGAGGAGCTCGCGATCGCGTTCGACATGATCACCGCGGCCGGCGCCAAGGCGCTCAGGCTCGAGGACTACGGCCTGCATGTGGGGGCCAAGGCCGATTTCGTGACCTTGAACGCCGTGCATATCCAGGAGGCCGTGGTGGCGCGGCCGTCCGGGCGTTCAGTCTACAAGGGTGGCGTGCTCGTTGCGCGGGACAATCGCGTCGTCAAGGCCGCCGGCCAATCCTGAATCGGACGCTGCGTCCAATCGAACGGCTTAGCGGACCGGAGGGATGATCGCGCGGAGGATGTCCGCCTTCCAGCGTTGCCGGGCGCCGTCGAATGCAGCAAAATCGTGGTCGAACTGCCAGTACGCCCACGCCCAGCCATTGCGTTCCGCGCGTCGCGCCATGAACGACAGATACGTCGCGCGGCTCTCCGCGGGCGCACGTTCATAGACACCGAACTCGCCAAGATAGATCGGGCGCTGTTCCTTCTCGGACCAGGAGCGGATCTTGTCGAAATCGGCCGAGGCCCTGGCTTCGTCTTCCGCAGAGCCCCAGCGCAACGGACCGATCTTCGAGAAGGTCGGCGACCACGGCGCGCCCTGATGGGTGAATTGCAGCGGCAGGTAATAGTGGAATGTGACGATGAGGTTTCGGTCGCCGGCCGGCAGCACCAGCTGATCGATCGGCAGCTCCTCGGTGTTCAGGATCGCGACCACGACATTGCGCTTCGGGTTGGTATCCCGGATGATGGCAAGGCAATCGCCGAGCAGCGCATTCCATTCGGCCGAGGTCATGTTGCCGCCGGGCTCGTTCAGTATCTCGAACACCAGCGCCGGGTATTTCCCCGCATAGCGCGATGCGATCTGGCGCCAGAATGCCTTGAGCTTCACGCCGCATTCCGCCACGTCGCGCTGGCAGAGATCGGTGTCGTGCTCATCGAGGATCGGAACCAGCCTGTTTGCCAGCACCTGCTCGATCACGGCATCGAGGCGCCGCAGGACGGCATCATCGAGGATGTTGCCGGACTCCATATGCCTGAAGCCGAAGAAGTTGATCCGGACATGGGAAAAGCCGGCCCTGCGAATCGCGGCGAGGTTTTCCAGGCGGAACGGCGCGTTCCGGTAGCCTTCCCAGATGCCGTCATAGCCGAGAATATTGATGCCGCGCCCCAATGCCGCGGCGACCGGCGATGCCCCCTGCCCCGCAGCGTTCGCCGGCGCGATCAGCGGGAGAGCAAGTGCCGCCGCCAGCATGACGAAGGCTCTTTGCAGAAGCAATCGGAACGCGGTCATGGCTGCTCCAACTCGCGCGGCTCTACGCGCGATGACGGCACCGGCCGGCAAATGGCGAGGAAGAAGGCGATCAGCAGCACCGACGTGAACATCGTCGAGCGAAGGAAGACCGTCTCGGTGAAATTGGTTTGGCAGTTGAGGAAGACGAACCCGATGATCAACGCGCAGTGCAGACGGTCGATCGCCCGCCCTGCGATCAGGCAGAGCACCTTGTAGGAAAACAGGAAGACGCTCGCCGTGAACAGGAAATAGCCCAGGAATCCGGTCTCGACGAGAATGGCGATATAGCCGTTGTGATAATTGTCGAGCACCCAGCCGTGGTTCTGGTTGAAATAGTCGTAGATCGCCGGATTGGTCCAGAATCCGTTGATGCCAAATCCGAACAGCGGCGCGTCATCGAAATGGCTGATGGCGTACTGCCAGATGAAGGTTCGCTCGGTGAAGTCGATCGTCGTGTCGAAGGCATGAATCGAATCGTATCCGGTCGTGTAGAAATACAGGATCAATAGCGCTGCCGCGACGCACATGACACATGGCAGGATCGCGTAGACCTGCATGCACCGGACCGACCACAGGGAGGTGAGCAGCAGCGCGCAGGCAACCAGCGACAGGGCGCCGGCGCCGCGCGACTCCGAGAGCATGACGCAGGTGGAGGCCAGCACGAACGTCACGAGGAACGGCAGCCATCCTTGTCCCGCTATCTTTCGATAGCAGGCGAAGAACATGAGATAGGCGCCGGCGAAGCCGAGGGTTTGCTTCGACTCGAAGACACCCTGCCACTGCCCCTTGTGCATCCAGGTCTGATCGATCCCGATGTCCGGGAGGATCACCGCACAGAGCGCAGAGGCCGCGATCAGCACCAACAAACCGCGGGTGGCCGATGTCACGATGTCGTCGATATCGACGCGGGTGATCATGCAGAACGCGCCGAGCGTCGTGATTGCGAGCGCCGCGGCCTTCATCAGGGCCGCCACGCCGAGGTTGGTCCACAGCACGGAAACAGTGGCGAACGCATAGAACGCGACGATCACGAGCGCGTCGAGATTGAGGGCCAGCCGCAGGCAGGGACGGATGAACAGGCTTGCGTAGATCAGGACGCCCCACATCAACAGGGCGACGGCTTGCTGCACCAGGGTCAACTCGGTCGGAAGCAGCGCGGCGTGGAAGGTCCCCATCGACATGATCACATTGATGGTGATCGACCAACCGATGACGGTCCTGGCGAAATTTTCCGCCCCGACGCCGGGTGCCTGCCAGACCGAACTGTCGATCGCACGTCCGTCCATTCGGTTGTACTCCGCTCATGGAATGAGCTTGCTGCTCCGGTGGATCGGAGCAGCACATTGCACTCGTGAGAGGCGTCAGTCTTTCGTTGACGAAGATCGGGTCCGGTTGAACAGCAGATAGAGCGCGTGCGGGTTGGTCGTCAGGTAACGCCAGAACAGCCGCCGCGGCTCGAGCCACAGGCGCCAGGCCCATTCGAGGCCGACGATCTGCATCCATCTCGGCGCACGCGGCCGCGAGCCGGACAGGAAGTTGAACAGCCCGCCCGAGGTCTTGATGACGCCGACATTGCCGAGTCGAGGCATGAATTCGTCGACGAAAGCCTGCTCATAGGGCACGCCGAGCGCGACCCAGAGAAAATCCGGCGCCAGGGCGTTGATCTCGTCGACCTTGGCCCGCAGCGCGTCGCCGCGCAGATAGCCGTGCGAATGGCCGACGATCTTGAGCGCCGGATAGGCCCGGCGGACATTGGCGATGGCAGCCTTGTTCTCGGCCTCGTTGGCGCCGAACAGATAGAAAGTCAGCCCGAGTTCTTCCGCCTTGCGCGCGACGTCGTGAAACAGGTCCGTGGTCGCGACGCGCTCGGGAAGCGGATTCGGCGACCGAAGCTTGGACACCATGACCAGCGGTTGCCCGTCGGCGTTGATCAGGTCGGCGGTACGGAACAGCCGATCCGTCATCGGCTCGGTCGAGCAGCGCGACAGCACCTCGCCGTTGGCGGAGGTCAGATACAGCGGACGATTGACACGCCGGTTCGGATGCACCGCCTCGACCATGAACTCGGCGGTCTGCTCGCGATCGAGCACGGCGAGCCGCAGTCCACCGATGGTCGCCCGGGGAACACCGGCAGTCGCAGCCCTGCCGACAGGATTGATACGCCGCTCCGGCGCACCGTGTGGCAATGATCCGATCTGCGCCGACGCCGGGGACATCTGCTCGGCCCGCGACGTGTCGCAAATCCGGACAGGCGGAGCAGCGATGTCCGAATTGAGACGCCGAGGCGGCTTGCGGTCGGCCTGCGGAAACGAAATTGCGTAGGAAGCGCGGGTTTTTTGGCTGTGACTCAGCATTTCGGCGGGACTCCAGGACTTGCGAGCCCTTAACTGCAATATCCGGTCCAGACCGGGTGCGATATCTCACCACGGCGCGATTGAACGCATCCTTAAGGGATTGTTAACGATGCTGATCCCCGGACGCGGCCAACTGAGATGACAGCCGATCGCAGTCGATGCGATGAAGGCAATGGCTCGCCCCAGCAACAATGTGCAAAGGTCGAGGCATTACATTAATACAAATCGTGTTCTGCCGCTGCCCGAGCCGATCGACCTTTGCTATAAGGGCGGCGTGCCGGATTCAATCGGCGCTTTGAAACTGTCGTTTTGTTTGGTCTCACATGAACAAGAATGATGACGCGTTCGATGTCTGCATCGACGACGCATTCGACTTCCTGTCTGAAGAGTACGTGAAGTTATTTGAAGGCTCGGACGCGACCGCCTTCCAGCATCCGCTATGGCTGGACAGCCTTTATCGCAAGCTCGCTCCCGCTGCGTCGGCCAAGCCGCTGGTCGTCGCCGTCCGCCATCGTGCGAACAGGTCGCTTGCGGCCGTGCTGCCGATGCTGCGCGTGCGGCGCGGCCCGATGCGCACCATCGAATTCGCCGATCTCCGCGTGTCCGACTATTTGTCGCCGGTGTGCAGCATCGCGACATTCACCGACCTGCTGCAAGACCAGCGTGCCTGCGAACGGCTTCGACAGCTGCTGAGGCCGTTCGACCTGCTGCGCATACCCAAGCTGCTCGATGCGAGGATGCCGATCGAGAATCTGCTCGGAGCGCCCCATCGCAGCCTGATGGATACCAATGCCTACGCGACGGTCCTGGTTGCGCCGTTCGAGCAGTGGCAGATCAATGCAATGGGAAAGTCGTACCAGAAGGAGCTGGCAAAGAAATGGCGTCAGATCCACAAGAAGGGCACGCTCACCTTCTCATGCTGCGACGATAGCGCTTCCGTCGGCGAAGCCATGGAGACGATGAGAAAGTTTCGCGGTCCGCGGTTTCACGAACAGGGTGATGGCGACCTGTTGCAGCGACCGGAGTATTTCGATTTCTACTCGAGCGTGGCGCTTCGCGGCATGGGCTCGTTTGCCCGGCTCTACGCCATGAAGATGGACGGCAAAGTCATCGCGGCGGCCCTTGGGCTGGTTCACCGTGACAGCCTCCTTGTCGTCATGACGGCGTTCGATGTCGAGGGATACAAGAGCCAATCGATCGGCGCGCTGACATTCGAGAGCGTCGCCAAGGATTGCATCGAGCGCGGCGGTCGGGTGCTGGACTTCACCATCGGTGACGAACCCTACAAGACGTACTTCGGCGGTCAGCCGACGCCGATGTCGGCCGTGACGCAGGCCGGGAGCGCGGCCGGCTCGCTCGCGCTGTTTGCCTTGAAGCAGGCGCCCTGGATCAAGCAGGCCGTCAAGCGTGTGACCGATTTCAGGCCGGTCCGCACCTCGACCGGCACGCGCTAGCGCCGCCCGGCGCTGGCAACCCGATCAGCGGAGCGCGCCGCGCACGCGCATCACCCATCCCGGATGAATCCGGTCCACCCGGTGTGTGATCGTGCGGCGCAGGAAGTGCAGCTTCCGCCGCAAGTTCCAGCGCACACCGGTGTTCAACGTCAAGGCCTGGCGGAAGCTCGCCAGGTGCAGCGAGTGCTGATCCGCGGCGAGCTTGTCCTGATCGGAATAGAACTGCGCAATCTTGTCCGCGCCCATACCGGCGGTCTTCAGCCAGCGCGGCACATAGTCCGTGCAAAGACGTTCTACGTCCACCAGCAGTCGGCCAACGCCGGTTCCGGCTGCGGGACAATTGGTCTGAAACGCATCGCCGATCAACACGACGCCGGGCTGCAGATGGCCCTCGGTCACGGTCAGATCCATGACCCAGTTCTGCACCTGGCCGACCACCTCGAAATCCCCGAGATAGGGCTGCAATCCCGGCATCAGGCGAAGCAGCGTCCGTCTGGTGTCGCGGCGCAGCTCACGCATGATCGGATCGGCCGGATCGCGGAACATGAACAGGTTCGCCCGCATGCCGCCCGACATCGGAAACAGGCTGAGATAGTCGACGCCATCAGCCGCCTGCTCGCCATAGCAGGTCAGCGCATCGAAATCGAACGGCGCGTTGTCCGGCCGTGCGATCGTGAAGCCGAACGAGACCGAGTGGCGCGCAGCAAGCATCTGCCGGCGCATTCCGAGACTGTGGCCGAGCATGTTCGCCATGCCGGTCGCCAGAACGACCAGACGCGAGACGACGCGTTTTCCCGAGGCCAGCGTCAACTGCTGACGTTCCTCGCTGCAACTGACATTGGTCACCTGGTCGAGCAGCAAGCTCGACGCATCGGGCGTCAGGCCGCGTGCCATGTTGACGAGGTTGGCATAGGAAATCCCGTAGGACCGGCCGACGCCGATATCGACCAGTTTGCCGCCCCTGATGTTGAGCACCCGGTCATAGGGCGCGGCAATGGCCTCGATGTCGTCGATGAAGCCGAGGCGGCGGAGGATATCGATCTGCCGTCCGGCGATTTTTTCGACCCGGAATTCGTCCGGCGGGATCGATCGCTTGTCGATCAGGACGACGCGGTATCCGGCTCGGGCGAGCACAGCCCTTGCAAGCGAGCCTGCCAGACCGGCTCCGACAATTGCGACGTCCGCTTCGATGACCTCGGTCTCGCAGGCCACGATTGGCTTGGTCGCACTTTTCTCGGCAATCATGTTCGTCCGCTCCGACGGCTAGAGCGTTTTCGAGCGAAGTGGATACCGGTTCGCGTGAAGAAAACGCGTCAAAACAAGAATCTAGAGCCCCGTTCCGATTCCATCGGAACGGGAAAAGCTCTGGTTGGCCGCAGGACTGCAATTTCCTTGCCTGCGGTGCCGCCTTGCCGATCGAACACGGCGAGTTCCAGAATCGAGGTTAATGACAACGTCCGGACCACGATCTGCGGTCTCTCGGCACATGGCTTGCACGACGGTCGGCCATGAAACTGAATCTTTGCAGGCTCCGCAGCGGGATGGCGAGGCAATTGCCAGGCCATCGAGCAGCGACAAATGGCGTTGACGCGCAAGCGCGGTCTCTTCCGGTAAGGTCCGCACCACTGGACTGGACGCTGGAGGCAAATCCAACCTGCGCCGTTTGGAGACAGGGCAGACGGCGCCGTTCCAGAATGGAGCAACGCGACCTGGCCCTGTTCACAACTGCGTTGGGCCCGGCAGCCCTTCGAAAGGAACGGAATCTTAGCAAGAGAACATTAACACTCCAGGCTTCACCGATTGCTGCGGTCAACAGCCCGACTGGATATTGAGACGTCTCTGGTGATTGCCTCCGTGCTCCAACTGTTACGACGCGACGTTACGCGCGGCGTTGCCGGGACCATCCTGCTCAAGGTTGGTAGCGGCGGGCTCGCATTCGCGTTGTTCTCGCTCGCCGCGCGGGCGATGACGCCGGACGCGTTTGGAAACTTCGCAACCCTGCTCTCCGTCGCCCAGATCGCCTCGGTCGTGGGCCTGGTCGGCCAGGAGCTGCTCCTGGTTCGATTTCTCAATGAGTATGAGGTGCGCGGCCAGGCCGAGTTCACCAAGGGTGTGCTGCTGTCGAGCCTGAAGAACTCCGCGATCGGGATGCTGATTTCGATCGCCGCGATCTCCGCGGTGGCAAGCATTCGCGGCGAGTGGTGGCTGTTGATCCTGTCGGTCTCGGCGTTCACCGCGATCAATGCAGGGCTGATGCTCGGCAGCCAGATCGCGCGATCGCTGGTCAGCATCCTGATGGGCGAAGGCAATCGGGAGTTCTTCTGGCGCGTCGCCGTCGTCCTGTTCCTGATCGCGGTGCTGTTCGGCCACCGGCAGCTCACCCCCGCCGAGCTGTTCAGCGCGATGTCGGCCGCGATGGCGCTCGGGCTCGTCGTGCAGATCGTATCGATCATGCGGGCGCTGCCGAACCTGCGGTCGGTCACGGCGCGCTTCGAGGCCTCGCGCTGGAACAAGAGCGCATTCCGGTTCTGGCTCGCCTCCATTCTCGAAGCGGCAAACCAGTATTTCGACGTCATCCTGGTCTACTGGATGCTGGATCCGGCCACCGCCGGCGTCTATTTCGCCGCCTCGCGGCTGGCGAACATCTTCGCGATGCTGTCGGCTGCGCTCTACACGTTCGGGGCGCGTCGGCTGCCCTCGCTGTATTTCAGCAAGAACCACGGCGAGCTCGAACATACGTTAAAGCTGATGGCCGAGGTGACCGCGCTCTGCGTGCTCAGCGGGCTCGTCATTGTCTGGGTGGGCGCCCCCTATCTGCTCGGCCTGTTCGGGCCGCACTTTGCCGCGCAGCAGTGGGTGTTGATCGTGCTCGCGATCGGAACGGCCTTCCAGGCGGCAGGCGGACCCTCTGCCGCTGTTCTGCAGCTGACAGGCCATGAGCGTGATTATGTTCCCGTCGTCGCAGCCAACGTGGCACTACGGCTGCTGGGATTTGTCGTGCTGATCCCCCTGGCTCGGCGTGCTCGGCGCCGCGATCTCGGCGACGGTCTCGCTGGTCCTCGCCACCGTCGCGCTCAACGTGCTGTGCCGGCGGCGGACCGGCGTCGACCCATCCATTCTGGTGCTGTCGCATCTATGGCCGTCGAAAGGTGACGCCTACGCGGTCCGCGTTGCGGACAGCAACGACTAGACGTCAGCTGAACCGCCTTCAGCTCGCCAGGCCCAGCGCCTCTCCCTCAGGATCGCGAACGGCGGCATTGACCGCCACGCGGTTGACGACCAGCACGGTCGGGACCGAACCATACCCGGATAGATCGGCCCGCGCCTTGCCGATCGCAGCCGAGTTGGCAGCCCCTTCGCGAACCACGAGGATCACGAGGTCGGCATGGGCAGCCAGCGCCACCGCGGCAGGCTGCAGCGCAAACGACGATGCGTCGACGATGATCAGGCCGAAATCGGCGCGAATATCGTCTGGTGGATAGGGCGGCTCCTTGCTGCTGGCGCCCAGCAGTTCGACGACCGACGGCAGGTCGGCCTTGATGATGCCCGATCCTTGCGGCGGCGCGGCCTCGGCGCGCCTGGATTCCATCTCGATCAAGACGCTGAGCGCGCCGTTCTTGACGGCGGATCGGTTCAGCGACCGCGCAACGGTGCTTCCGCCCGCACCGCCCTCGACCGAAAGCAACAGCGCCACCTTGCCGTGCTCTCCCGAAAGCTGCTCGATGTTCTCGATCAGCAGCTGAAGATGCGGCGCGAGATCGGGCTCGGCCGTCGACGGGATCGGGGTCTGCCAGACGCTCCTGACGGCGTCCGGCGACGCGATGTTGGGAATGCGGGCCAGCACCGGCAATTCCGGCGGCAGCGCAGGTTGCGGCGCGGCAGGCGCCGGCGGTGCGGGCGCCTCGGCCCGACGAAGCGGCGGAATGGCCTTGATCGGGAGCTGCTTCAGATTCAGGCCGGGAACGGCGACGATCGCCGTCGACGTCAACAGCGAGACGATCGCGAGCGCGACCAGCAACAGCGGAAGCGGCGGCAGCGTCGAGCGCACCGGCGGCGTCGCAGGCGATGCGACCTTGGTCTGCGAGCTCTGCAGCAGCCGCTGCTCGTCGGTGGTCTTGTAGCGCGAGAGGAATTGCTCGTAGATATTCTTGTTGGCATCTGCATCGCGCTGCAATTCCTGCAGCTTGACGAGAGCCTGACCGTCGACCAGGATTTGCTGTTCGACCGCCTTCTGCTGATCCTCGAGCGCCTTCTGCTGATCGCGCTGCGCCTCATATTCCGACTTCGCGGTCTCGATGTTCTTCTTCCGCTCGATCTCGATCTGGCGGTTGAGATCGCTGAGCTGGCTGAGGGCCATCACGAGGTCCGGATGACGATCGCCCAGCACCCCGCGCTTCTGTGCGATCTGATCGTTGAGCGCCGAGCGCTGGGCGCGCAGCGCGCTCAGCAGGTCCTGCTTGACGGGCCCGTCGACATTGGCCTTCAGGTCGCGCTGCAGCTGCTCATAGCGGACCTTGGCCTCCTCGGTGCGGGCGCGCGCGGCGGCGACCTGCTGGGTCAGATCGGTGACGCGCAATTGCTGCGTCGTCGATTCCTTGCCGGCGTTGACGATCCGGTGCTCGAGCTTGAACTTCGCAACGGCATCTTCCGAAGACCGCAAGCGGTCGTTCAACGTCTTGAGCCGGCTCTTCAGCCAGTCGGCGGCTTCGTCGGTCGCCACGCTGCGCGTGCCGCGCTGGCTGGCGACGAACGCCTCAGCCACCGCATTGGCGTAATACGCCGCGCGCTGCGGGTTGTTGGACGTGAACTTGATGGCTATGACATAGGTCAATCCGCGCCGGGAGATGTCGAGCCGGTTGCGAAACCGGTCGAGCAAGCGCGTCGGGTCGGTTCTGCCGCCGGAGATGTCGCTGTCCTCGGCGACCTTGAGCTGCTCGATCAGCGGCCCGAGAAATCCGTCGGATTTGGCGATCTCGACATAGCTCTGCAGTGCTGCGGCATCTTGACCGATGCCTGGCAGGACGTCCTGGTCCGTGGTGACGCGCTGCTCGCGCGGGTCGACCACGACGAGCGCGGTCGCGGCATAGCGCGCCGGAATCAACATCAGCAGAATGACGCCGACCGCGAAGATCACCGCGGCGAGCATCAGAATGCGTTGACCGTTCTCGCGGAAAAAAGCCACCACGCCGGGAATGCTAAGCACGCCCTGGGTGGTTTCCGCAGAGGATCGGCTGGTCGGCACGCCGGCAGCTTCCCACGACGCGGCGGGTTCCGTGGCTTCGGAACGTCTCGGGCCTACGCGGCTACCGAACTTCATGGGGCGGTTACTCGAATTCAACTGACAGTACTGCTCCAACGTAAATATCTATGGTTAATCCACGGTTACACCCTCCTCATGCGGACGTAACCAATTAGTTAACGAGCCAGCTGTACCCTATGTGTGAAACAATGGCTCTCGATTGCTGGCAATGTCTGATCGCACTAAATGAGCAGTAACCTCAACACGCGCTACTCGATCTACGAGCGCGCTTCGCGTGATAAGTACGCGCGCAATAGCGAGGGAGACGATTTCACTCCTTCGACGGGTGAGGAAGCCGTACTTCATTACAGGCCAAGCACAGAATTGCGCGAGGCATCGACCGCATCACGCGATCGACCGAACGAGAGCAAGCCAAAGCTGCGTGTCGTCCTGGTACAGACCCAGGCCGAGAACGCCGGCGCGCAGGAGATATCGCGGCTGCTCGGCGCGGGCCTCTCCGCGCGCGGCTATGACGTCGCCAACCTGTTCTTCTTCCGCAAATCGGATTCCTTCGACGAGCCGCCCAATACTTTCTATTGCGCGCAGACCCGCCCGGGAAATCCCCTGGCCCTGCTGCGGATGCTGTGGACGCTCGCCGGTCATCTCAGGACCATCAGGCCCGATGTCGTGCTGACCTTCCAGCACTTCGGCAATGTGATCGGCGGAGGCGTGTCGCGGCTCGTCTGCCGCGCTCCGGTGATCGCCAATCAGGTGTCCTCGGCGATGTCGATGAGCATGCCGGTGCGCGCCGCCGACATCTTCATGGGCTCGACCGGCTTCTTCCAGTGCATCACGCTGAATTCGCGGGACATGGAGCGTGAATACGCCCGCTACCCCGCGACCTATCGCGCGCGCATGACGCACGTCCCGCACGGCTTCGACGACAAGTCGCACAGCCTGCCAAAGAACGTCGCGCGGCAGCAGTTCAGGCTGCCGCCGGATCGCACGCTGCTTGGCTGCGCGGCAAGGCTGCATCCGCACAAGCGGCTCGATGCGGCAATTCGCCTGCTGGCCGCCGACCAATCCTGGCATCTTGCCCTTGCCGGACAAGGAGCGGACGAGGAACGGCTGCGAGCCCTGGCGAGCGAGCTGAAAGTCGCGGATCGACTGCACTTCATCGGCGAGATCCCACCGCGCCAGATGGCCGAATTCCTGGCGTGCCTCGACGTCTTTGTATTTCCGACGCAGGCCGAAACCTTCGGCCTTGCCGCTGTTGAAGCCGCGAGCGCCGGCATTCCCTGCGTCGTCAACGATCTTCCCGTGCTGCGCGAGGTGCTGTCCTACCAGGGACAGCCCGCGGCGGTCTTCGTTGACGCGGCTAACGAGGCCGAGTTTTCGGCCGCCGTGTCGAAAGTCCTGACCGATCGTTTGTTGAGCGACCAGCTGCGGCAAAGTGCCGTGGGCCTGAAGTCGCGTTATTCGTTGGATGCCATGATAGAGGAATACGTCCGCATTCTCGGCAATGCCGTGGGAGTGGACGCGCACTAGGAAATTGGGCTGGACATGATTATCGAGTTTCGCTGCGATCGCGCGCAGGCGCGACTCTGGATGCGTCGCGAGACGCTGCGCGTCAGCGATCAGGATATTCCCGTTCAGATCGCCTGGACGACGACGCCGGGGCCGAGGCCCGCCGGCCTCGACATGCTGTTCGAGCTCGAACGCATCGTGCTGCGCAAGGGCAAGGCGGGTGATGTCGACAGGCTGAAGACGATTGCGGAACGGCCGCGCATGGGCAACCCCGATGTGGTGGTCGACTTCACCACTGCCGAGCGGGACCCGAACTGCTCCGCCAGGCTCTATCTCCGTCCACGCTTCAACGGACAGGCGGGCGAAGCCGCCGCACTGGCCGCCATTCTCGCCGGCGACCTGCCGGTGATTGAAATCGTCAACGAGCTCGACGGCACGGTCATGGACCGCGGCCATCCCTCGGCGGAAATCGCCACCGGCCTGAGCGGCGGGCTCGAAACGGTGATGGCGCGCACCCTGTCCATGCTGCCGCCGATCCTGTCGGGGGCTCCGCGGCTGGTGCCGCAACTGGCTGTGCCGGCGACCGGCAGCGCGCCGGGAAATCCCGCGCCCTTTGTCCTGCGCGGCGTCGCGACCTCGATCGCGAAGGAGATCTATCGTCTTTGCTGCTACGCGCCGCATTGGCATGTCGGCTGGCGCTACGCCGACGACGCGGATATCTGGCGGACCGGTGACCTGTCGGGACCTGCCTGGAACGTGCTCGGCGATCCCGGCAATCACTTCTATGCCGATCCCGTCCCGGTGAAGTGGCAGGGCAGGACCTTCGTGTTCTTCGAGGACCTCGACCACCGAACCGGCAAGGGCATCATCTCCGCGATCGAATTCGACGGCAACGGTCCGGTCGGCACGGTGCTGCCGGTGCTCGAAGAGCCGTGGCACCTGTCCTACCCGTTCCTGATCGAGAACAATGGCGAGCTGTGGATGATCCCGGAAAGCACCGCGCATCGCGATGTCCCGATCTACAAATGCGTTCGCTTTCCCGACAAGTGGGAACGGCAGGGCACGCTGCTGTCCGGGCTCGAACTCGCCGACGCGACCATCACGCAGCATGACGGCCTCTACTACATGTTCGGAGCCTGGCGCGACGGCACCGGCGGATATTCCGACACGCTGGCGATCTATTACGCCGAGCAATTGTTCGGGCCGTGGCGGCCGCATGCAAGCAATCCGATCCTGATGGATCGCGCGACGACGCGGCCGGCCGGCAATTTCGTGACCATCAACGGCAAGCTGTGGCGGCCGGTGCAGGACTGCAGCAACGGATACGGCGCGGCGCTCGGACTTGCGGAAGTGCTCGAACTGTCGCCGACGACCTACCGGCAGGCCGTGCGCCATCTGCTCAAACCCGGGCCGCTGTGGACCGGACGCAAGCTGCACACGCTCAACCGCTGCGGCCGGCTCGAGGTGATCGACGGCTCGCGGGTCCAGCCGAAGACCACCGCCTTGCTGAACAGCCTGCGGTCAAGCGACCGACCAGCGCAGCGGGAGTGGCAAGGCACGCTGGCGAAGCCGATCGCGCGACGGCTCCACTAGCCTCGGTCGACCCGGTTCAGTTCAGGTCGGCACTCAGCACGCCGCCGAACTGCTCCCATGAGCTTCCGGTCCAGCGTTGCAGCTGAAGCTGCGTATAGGCCATGCTGTTGTCGGGGCCTGTGTTGATGGCGATGCCCGGCATCAGCGTCGGCAGCACGAGCCCTCTGATGTTGCGCGCCTGCTTCACGATGTTCTCGCGCGACAGGTCGTCACCGCACTGCTTCAGCACCTGCTCCAGGATCTGGCCCTGCTGGGTGCCGAACAGATAGTTGTTGTCGCCGATATCGGCGCCTGGGAGATATTTCTCGAAATGGGCGCGATACCATTTCATGCCGGGATCGTCGGCCCACTTCTTGTCGTTCGGATCCTTGGTGATGGTCGCCACGACAACGCCCACCGCCTTGTCCGCGCCCGCCGGCACGATGGTCGCGGACACCGAGCTCGACACATAGTTGACGATGGTCAGCGGCGACCAGCCGATCTCGTTCGCCTTCTTGATCGCCTGGGCCACGAATTTCGGTGTGCCGGCGATCAGGAACGCCTGCGCACCCGACGCCTTCAACGTCACCACGCGGGATTCGATGGTCGGCTCGGTGACCTCATAGGGAGACGTCACCACCTTCTTGTCGAAATCGGCCTTCAACACCTCCTTGAACGCGGCGACGAAATCGCGGCCGAGATCGTCGTTCTGGTAGAGGATCGCGATCTTCGCATCGGGCGCCGTCTGCGTAATGTATTTTGCGTAGATCTTGCCTTCGGTGTTGTAGCTCGGCAGTCCCGTGGTGGTCAGCGGAAATTCCGCGAAATTCGTAAACTTGGTCGCGCCGCTGACGACGAACAGATGCGGCACCTTCTTCGCGGTGACGTATTTAATGGTCGCACCGATGCCGGGCGTGCCGAGCGGGCTGAACAGGAACGCCACCTCGTCGCTCTCGATCAGCTTGCGGGTCTGCTCCACGGCCTTGGGCGGCGTGTAGGCATCGTCATAGGTGATGAGGTTGATCTTGCGGCCGTTGATGCCGCCGCGGTCATTGACGGAATGGACGTAGGCGATCAGGCCCTTGCCGGTGTTGCTGAGCGGAGACGCCGGGCCGCTGAACGGGAACGTCGCCCCGACCTTGATCTCTGATTCCGATACCCCCGGCGTTTCGGCGCGGACTGGAGCCGCGGCAAGCGCCGCGAGCATCGCAACGGACACGGCAAACGTCTTCAACAACATGAAATTCCTCCTGAGCTTTTATGAATTGACCAACTCTTGCGACCGGCGCGCGGCGCTACCAAGCTTCGCCGAACGGCCTGATCTCGACATTGAACGACCACGCGCTGCGATCCTGATGGGCGACGTGCCAGACCTCGTCGGCGATCGCTTTCGGCTTGATGAAGAAGTCGTCCGGCCGATCCGGCCAGCGCTTCCGCGTCCACTCCAGATCGATCACGGCATCGATCACGAGATAGGCGACGTGAACACCTTGCGGCCCCAGATCGCGGGCCATCGCCTCGGCGAGAATCCGCTGTGCCGCCTTGGTCGGCGCGAACCCCGCGAAGCCGGCCTTGCCGCGCAACGCCGACGTATTGCCGGTCGCGACGATGGCGCCCTTGCCGGCAGCGATCATCGCCGGGGCAAATCGCCGTGCCAGGTACAGCAATCCCATCGTGTTGACCTGGAAGTTGCGATTGAGAATCTCTGGATCGATCTCGCGGAAGGTGCCGAACGCCCCGCCGACGGCGTTATGAATGACCACGGCGGGATTGCCGAGATCGCGCTCCACGGCGGAGGCCACCGCCTCGACCTGCGCGGGATCGGACACGTCGCACCGATAGGCCTTTGCGCCCGGCAGCTGCTTTTCGAGCGCGGCGAGGCGCGCCTCGTTCCTGGCGAGAAGCGCGACGCGATAGCCGCCCTCAGTGAATCTCCTGGCGAGCGCCGAACCGGTGCCGGGCCCAACGCCGGATATCAGAGAGACAGGTGCGGTCATGCGATCAACCCTCCGCGTTGCGGCTCATGGCCTTCATGGTCAGGCGGCCGCCTTCGACAGCAGCTTCTCGACGTAAGGCTTGAGGTCCGGCCCGACATGCTCATGCGCGATCAGGCGGCCAAAGTGCGCGAACATCAGCGGATACTCATCCTGCACGCCCGAATGCAGGATTTTCGCCAATCCTTGCTTTTTCAGCTGCTCGGTCCGCGCATGTTCATTCATGAACAGCGCGAGTTCGGCGGCAAAGCAGATGTCGGCAATCGAGATACCGTTCCCGACCAGCGCCTCCCGCCGCGGCGACAGCGCCTGCTCGATGCCGGACGCATAGATCGCGAACGCATCCTTGGCGCGCGCATGAATGGCCGCATCGACGGTGCCGCCCGAGAGCGCCAGCAGATAGATTTGCGAGTCCCGCGCGAACACCAGGCTTACATCGAGAAAACTGTCGATCCGCGACGCCTCAAAGGCGTCGCGCCCGTAGAGCGGGAACTTCGCCTCGCCGAGCCGCGCCACCGTGCGCATGATGCTGTTCGATTCGAAGATTCCGACCTTGCCGTCGGCGCCGAACGCGGCCGGCACATTACCGAACGGCTGCGCCGCCATGAACGCATCGGTCTTGAACAGTTGCGCCCCGGTCAGTCCGACCCGCCCGGTCCGTGCCAGCGACGACAGCGAGGCGCGCTCATGCTCCGCCAGCGGGCGGGCATCATAGTCCCACAACCAGTCCCGCAACTCCTTGCCGGACGCGCCCCTGACCTCGACGTCGACGCCGCAGAACCGCGCCGCGATGGTCGCCTTCCAGACCCGTGGGTTCGGCAGATAGGAGAAGATGCGCAAGGCGGCCATGGCGGCTGCTCCGGTGCTGATGCCTCAGGCGGCCAGCTTCAGGATCTTGACGACGTCGGCGGGCTCGCGGATCGGCTGCGGGTTGGCCCGCGTGAAGATCGACAGCATGGCGTTCCGGCCGATCAGCTCAAACCGATCCTCGCCGACGCCGACATCGGCAAGCCGGCGCGGCAGGCCGAGCTCCGCGATGAACGCCGCAAACGCCTCGCCGGCGTCGCGCCCCGGCGCGCCGAGCGCGGCGGCGATCGATTGCTGGGCTGCCTCCGTCGCCGGGCGGTTGTAGCGCAGCACGCTCGGCATCATCACCGCCGTGCAGAAATAATGCGGCACATCGCAGGTGCCGCCGAGCACATGGCCGATGGCATGACTGGCGCCCATCGGCACCCGCGACTGCAATCCGAACGCCGACAGCCAGGAGCCGAGCTGGCAGCTCAGCCGCGCCGCCGCGTCGTCGGGGTGGGCCTTGGTGCGCAGCAGACCGTCGTGCAGATAGCGCAGCCCCTGCTGGCACACCGCATCGACCAGCACGTTGGGGCGGCTGGAGCAGATCGCCTCGATGCCGTGATCCATCGCCCGCGTCCCGGAACCGAGCCAGAGCTTCTCCGGTGTATATTTCGTGATCGCGGGATCGAGGATGATGCTGCGCGGCATCATCATCGGGTGGTTGAAGATCTGCTTCAGCTTGCGGCTGGTATCGGTGACCAGCGCGCCGGAATTGTATTCGCCGCCGGAGAGCGTGCTGGGGATCGCGATCATGCGCACTTTCGGCGTGCGGAACGGCCCGAAGCGGCGGTCCGGCGTGGTCTCGAAGCCGTCGAGGCCATCAGGCTCGAAGATCTCGTGCTCCATGCACATCAGCACGATCTTCGCCGCATCGACCACCGAGCCGCCGCCGATCGCGACGACGAGGTCCGCCTTGGCCTCGCCGGCTTGCCGCGCGATCTGCGTCACCACGTCCCGCGTCGTGTGCTGCGGCACGCCGTCGAAGGTCGCGGCGTGGCGGTCGCCGAGGGCTTGACGGATTTTCCCGATCTCGTCGGTCGTGGTGTTCAACGTCCGGCTGGCGATCAGATAGACGCGCCTGGCATCCAGCCGCTCGGCCTCCTCGCGCAGCGCTTCGGCCGCCGGCTTGCCGTAGATCACGGATTCCATGGTCGGGTATTGATGGCTGCCGGTGACGCGCATGCTTTCACTCCCTCGATGTGTCCGTGAGTTCCGCTGTCGGTCAGGCCGACAGCTTGGTGAAATCAGGCTGACGCCGTTCGGCGAAGGCGGCAAAGGCTTCGCGCGCCTCGGGCGTCGTCAGCCGCTCCTTGAACAGCACGCCTTCCTCGGCGATCTGCGCCGCGATCTTCTGCTGCTCGCGCATCAGCTTCTTGGTCATGCTGAGCGACCCCGCCGGCCGCCTGGTCAGTGCGACAGCCGCGTCATGCGCCCTCTTGCGCAGATCGGCCTGCGGCACCACGGCGTTGGCGAGACCAGATGCCAGCGCACCCTGCGCATCCATCGGCTCGCCGAGCGCGAACATCGCATAGGCGCGCGCGTGCCCGATCCTGAGCGGCAGCAGCCAGCTCGACGCCGCCTCCGGAACCAGCGCGAGATTGACGAACGGCGTGATCAGCCGCGCATTCTCGGCAAGATAGACCAGGTCGCAATGCAGCAGCATGGTGGTGCCGACGCCGACCGCATTGCCCTGCACGGCGGCGACCAGCGGCTTGCCGACCTTGCTGATGGTCTCGATGAAGCGATGCGCGGGACTATCGACGACGCTTTCGCCGCGTGCCTGGCTCGCGAAGTCGGCGAGGTCGTTGCCCGCGGTGAAGCTGTCGCCGTCGCCCTGGAACAGGATGACGCGGACGGCCGGATCGGTCTCGGCCTCTTTCAGAGCATGCGACATCGCGTCATACATGGCGCCGGTCAGCGCATTCTTCTTCTCGGGCCGCTGCAAGGTCAGCGTCATGACGCCGGCGGTGATCTCAACCTTGACATGCTCGGTCATGGCACTCTCCCGTCAGGCGACCGCGCGGGCCGGCATGGTTTCGAACTTACCGTCGAGGAAGCCGGTCAACCGCTGCCGGATGATCGCTTCGGCTTCGGCCATGATGCGGTCGATCAGCTCCTTGACGGTCGGGATGTCATTGATCAGGCCGACCACCATGCCGCAGCTCCAGGCGCCGGCATCCATCTCGCCGTCGATCATCACCTTCGGATAGACGCCGGCGACTTGCTCGTGGATATCCTCGATCTTCAGCCTGGCGCCCTTCTCGCGCTCGATCTCGAGCAGCTCATCGACGCCCTTGTTCTTCAGCACCCGCTCGGTGTTGCGTAGCGCGCGCATCACGAGGCGGGTGTCGAGCTCGTCGGCGTCGAGCAGCGCCTGCTTCACATTGGGATGAACCGGCGCTTCCTTCGTCGCGATGAAGCGCGTGCCCATGTTCATCCCGGCAGCGCCCATCGACAGCGCCGCGACAAGGCTGCGCGCGTCCGCCATGCCGCCCGAGGCGACGAACGGGATCTTCAATTCGTCCGCTGCGCGCGGCAGCAGGATCATGTTCGGGATGTCGTCCTCGCCGGGATGGCCACCGCACTCGAAACCGTCGACGCTGACCGCGTCGCAGCCGATCTTCTCGGCCTTCAGCGAATGCCGCACCGAGGTGCATTTGTGGATCACCTTGATGCCGGCCGCCTTCAGCGCCGGCATGTACTGCTCCGGGCTGCGGCCCGCGGTTTCCACCGCCTTGACGCCGCCCTCGCGGATCGCCGCGATGTATTCGGGATAGGGCGGCGCGGTGAAGCTCGGCAGGAAGGTGAGGTTCACGCCGATTGGCTTGTCCGTCATGTCGCGGCAGCGCGCGATCTCCTTCGCCAGCAGCTCCGGTGTCTTCTGGGTCAGGCCGGTGATGATGCCGAGACCGCCGGCATTGGACACCGCGGCCGCCATCTCGGCGAAGCCGACAAAATGCATGCCGCCCTGGATGATCGGATGCTGGATGCCGAACAGTTCAGTGATTGCTGTCTTCACAAGTCTCTCCCGCGTTTCCGCTCAGTGGACGATTTCGAACAGGCCCGCCGCGCCCATGCCGCCGCCGATGCACATGGTCACCACGCCGTATTTCGCCTTGCGCCGCCGGCCCTCGATCAAGAGGTGACCGGTGAGCCGCGCCCCGGTCATGCCGTAGGGATGGCCGATCGCGATCGAGCCGCCATTGACGTTCAGCTTGTCCGGATCGATGCCGAGCTTGTCGCGGCAATAGATCACCTGCACCGCATAGGCCTCGTTGAGCTCCCAGAGATCGATGTCGTCGATCTTGAGGTTGTGCCGCTTGAGGAGCCGCGGGATCGCGGCAACCGGGCCGACGCCCATCTCGTCCGGCTCGACGCCGGCGGCGACGAAGCCGCGGAAGATGCCGAGCGGCTTCAGGCCCTTCTGCGCGGCAACCTTGTCGCTCATGATCACGCAGGCCGAGGCGCCGTCCGAGAGCTGGCTGGCATTGCCGGCGCTGATGGTCTTGCCCTCGAACACCGGCTTGATCTTGGCGAGCCCGTCCGCCGTGGTATCCGGCCGCGGGCCCTCATCCTTGGCCAGCGTCACCTGCTGAAAGCTGACTTCCCTGGTGTCCTTGTTGACCACGGCCATTTTGGTCGTGATCGGCACGATCTCGTCGTTGAAGCGGCCGCCCTGCAACGCGGCGCCGACGCGGCGCTGGCATTCGAGGCTGTACTCGTCCTGCTTGTCGCGGCCGATCCCGTAGCGCTCGGCGACGACTTCCGCCGTCTCCAGCATCGACATGTACATCTCGGGCTTCATCGCCATCAGCTCGTCGTCGACGGCGTGGAACCTGTTCATGTGCTCGTTCTGCACCAGGCTGATCGACTCGATGCCACCGCCGATCGCGATCTCGACGCCGTCGAGCATGACAGAGCGGGCGGCGACCGCGATCGCCTGCAGGCCGGAGGCGCATTGCCGGTCGATGGTGGTCCCGGCGACCGTGACGGGAAGTCCAGCGCGGATGGCGCCCTTGCGCGCGACGTTCATCACCATGGTACCCTGCTGCATCGCGCAGCCCATCACCACGTCCTCGACCTCGCCGGGCGCGATGCCGGCACGCTTCACCGCTTCGGCCATCACATGGCCGGCCAAAGTCGGGCCGTCGGTGTTGTTCAGCGCGCCGCGATAGGCCTTGCCGACGCCGGTGCGCGCGGTGGAAACGATGACTGCATCCTGTGACATGTTGCCTCTCTGGCTTAGGCGACCGCGTCGAGCTGCGTATAGCGCAGCACGTGATAGGCGGGATCGCCGAACTGGATGTTGATGGAGGAAATCCGCTTGAAGTAATGGCCGACATTGAGCTCGTCGGTCATGCCCATGCCGCCATGCAGCTGCACCGCCTGGTCGGCGACGAACTTGCCGGCATATCCGATCTTCGACTTGGCGCCGGAGGCGAGCCGAGACACGCCGGCCTCATCGTCGCTGAGACTGAGGCTCAGATGCTGCATCAGCGACAACGCCTCCTGATGCGCAATGAACATGTCGACCATCCGGTGCTGCAGCACCTGGAAGCTGCCGATCGTGACGCCGAACTGCTTTCGCGTCTTGGAATAGTCCAGCGTCGCGGCGTTCAGTTCGCCGATCGCGCCGACCGCCTCGGCGCAGAGCGCGCCGATCGCGCGGTTACGGCAGGCTTCCAGCGCGGCGACGCCCCCGCCTTCGCTGCCCAGCAATTCCGCGCGCACGCCGCGCAGGCTGATCTCGGCCGCCCTTCGGCCATCGATCGTCCTGAAGCTTTGCAGATCGAGATTGGCGGCGCGGCGATCGACCACGAACAGGCTGACGCCGCCGCGATCATGACGATGGCCCGCGGTGCGCGCGGAGACGATCAGATAATCCGCCCACGGCGCGGCCAGCACCGCCGTCTTCTCCCCGGTGAGCACGTAATCGTTGCCGTCGCGGCGCGCCGTGGTGGTGACGGTGGCGAGATCGAAGCGCGAACCCTTCTCGGTCCAGGCCAGCGCCCAAAGTTTCGTGCCTGCGATGATGTCGGCGATGAACGCCTGCCTCTGCGCGTCGGAACCTGCCTGCTCGATCAAGCCGCCCGCCACGACGACCGTCTCGACGAATGGCTCGACCACGAGATGGCGGCCGAACTCCTGCATGATGATCATGGTCGACAGCGGCCCGCCGCCGAGCCCTCCAACCGCTTCCGAGAACGGCGCGGCGAGCAGGCCGAGTTCGGCGAATTCAGCCCATTGCTTGCGGCCAAACCCCTCTTCGCTCGCGACGATCTTGCGGCGGGCGTCGAAATCATACTGATCGCGCAGCAGCCGCTGGACGCTGGACCGCAACAATTCCTGCTCTTCCGTGAACTGGATATCCATCCGATCCTCGTTGCCGTTAAAGCGCGATGAGATGCGCTTTCTTTGTTTGAGCATGATCTCTTCGGAAAACCGCTTCACACTTTTCCGGATCATGCTCTAGAGTCCAAGCACCGCCTTGGCGATGATGTTGCGCTGGATCTCGTTAGACCCGCCGTAGATCGAGAGCTTGCGCGAGTTCAGATATTTCTCAGACGCCGTGTGGCCGTAGTCGGGGCCCGGCATGAAGTGGTTGGCGCTGACCGCATGCTCGCGGATCGCAAGCCCGTAATTGCCGATCGCCCGATGCGTCAGCTCGGTGATATCCTGGAAGATTTCGGTGCCGCGAATCTTGAACAACGAGGCGGCCGGTCCCGGGTCGATGCCGCGCGCCATCTGGGCGACGACGCGAAGCTCGGTCGCCTCCAGCGCCAGCACGTCGAGCTCGACGCGGGCGATGTCCCGGATGAATTCCAGATGCGCCGGATCGTCTTCGGGGATTTCCGCCTTCACGATCTTCTTCAGCCGCGCGATGTAGCGCGTCGAGCGGCCGATGCCGGCCATGCTGGTGCGCTCATTGCCGAGCAGGAATTTGGCGTAGGTCCAGCCCTTGTTTTCCTCGCCGATCAGGTTCTCGGCGGGGACACGCACGTTCTCCAGGAAGACGTCGTTGACCTCGTGCGAGCCATCGATGGTGATGATCGGGCGCACGGTGACGCCGGGCGACTTCATGTCGATCAAGAGAAACGAGATGCCGGACTGCGGCTTGGCCGTGGGATCGGTGCGCACCAGGCAGAAGATCCAGTCGGCGTGCTGCGCCAGCGTGGTCCAGGTCTTGTGGCCGTTGACGATGTAGTGGTCGCCGTCACGCACCGCCTTGGTGCGGACGGTCGCGAGGTCGGAGCCGGAGCCCGGCTCCGAATAGCCCTGGCACCACCAATCCTCGCCGGACAAGATGCGCGGCAGGAATTTCTTCTTCTGCGCATCGTTGCCGAAGGTGTAGATCACCGGGCCGACCATGGTGACGCTGAACGCCAGCGGCGGCATGGTGCCGGCGCGCGTGGTCTCCTGCTCGAAGATGAAGCGGCGGGTGATCGACCAGCCGGGCCCGCCATATTCCTTAGGCCAGAGCGGCGCGATCCAGCCCTTCTTGTGCAGGATGCGATGCCACAGCAGCATCTGCTCCTTGGAGAGATCGGTCTCCGGATTGGCGACGCGCATCTCCGCCGGGTAGTTGTCCTTGATGAAGGCGCGAACCTCATCGCGGAACGCCGCATCTTCAGGGGATAGCGCGAGCTCCATCTGACCGGCTCCCTACCACTTCTCGCCGAAGGGCCGGATTTCCAACTCGAAGGTCCAGGCGCTCTTCGGCTGCTGATAGAGCTGCCAATAGGCGCCCGCGACCGATGCCGGCGGCATCAAGAGATCGGGATCGTCGAGCGCGTTCGGGCCGAGCGCCTCGATGCGGCGCTGCCGCACCCATTCAGTATCGACGCCGGAATCGATGATCAGATGCGCGACATGGATGTTCTTCGGTCCCAGCTCGCGCGCCATCGCCTGCGCCACGGCGCGCAAGCCGAACTTGGCGCTGGCAAAGGCGGCATAGCCGCTGCCGCCGCGGAGTGACGCGGTGGCGCCGGTGAAGAAAATGTTGCCCTCGCCGCGCGGCATCATCAGCCGCGCCGCCTCGCGCCCGGCCAGGAAGCCGGAGTAGCAGGCCATCTCCCAGACCTTGCGGAACACGCGCTCGGTGGTCTCGAGAATCGGGAAATTGACGTTGGCCCCGATATTGAAGATGCAGACCTCCAGCGGCGCATGCTTGTCGGCGTCGTTGAGGAAGGCCGTGATCTCCTCTTCCTTGCGCGCATCGAGCGAGCGCGCATGGATCTCGCCGCCGGCGGCCTCGATCTCCTTGACCAGCGGCGCCAGCTTGTCGCCGTTGCGGCGGCCAGCGAAAATCGTAAAGCCTTCGGAGGCGAACTTCTTGGCGATCTCGCCGCCGATGAAATCACCGGCACCAATGACGGCCACCGTCCTGTTTCTCTTCTGCATGGTGTACTCCGGTCTTGTTTGAGTGAACTGGCTCGCGGCGATGGCTCAGCCTCAGCCGCGCAGCGACTCCGCGAGCTTGTGCTTCAGCAGCTTGCCCGTCGATGTCGCGGGCAGCGCGTCCATCAGGATAATCTCCGACGGCCGCTTGTACGAGGTGAGTTGCGGGGCAATATGGGCCATCAGGTCCTGTACCGTGGCGGTCGAACCCTTGATCAGTTGCACAAAGGCAACCACCTCTTCGTTGCCCTCGACCGGCCGGCCGACCACGGCGCATTGCACCACGGCGTCGTGCGTGCTCAGCACCGCCTCGATCTCGGCCGGATAGACGTTGAACCCGGAGCGGATGATCATCTCCTTGGTCCGCCCGACGATATAGAGCGCATCATTCTCGAAGCGGGCCAGATCGCCGGTGTTGAACCAGCCGTCGGGGTCGATCGCCTTCGCCGTCAGGTCGGGCGCGCGGTAATAGCCGCGCATCACGTTGGGGCCGCGAACATGCAGCTCGCCGACTTCGCCTGACGCAACCGGCTTGAGGTCGCGGCCGACCAGCTTGGCCTCGAGGCCGGGCATGACGGTGCCGACCGCATGGTCAGCCCGCGGATTGTCGGGCCGGACGCCGGAGATGCCCGGCGAGCATTCGGTGATGCCGTAACCGTTGAGCAGCGGCAGCCCGAGCTCCTGCTCGACCCGTGATTTGAGATCGAGGTCGAGCGGCGCGCCGGCCACCGAGATCACCCGCAACCGGCCGCGATCGAGCTTCGGCAGGCCGGCATTGCGCCGGTATTCGAGCAGACGCTGATAGGTCGCGGGCACGCCGTTCAGGATCGTGATGCCCTCTTCAGTCATCGCCTTGACCAGCGCGGCCGGATCGTATTTCGCCACCAGACGCACGGTGGCGCCGATCATCAGGGTCATGGTCAGCAACGAGATGCCGACGATATGCGAGATCGGCAGCACGCAATACTGCACGTCATCGGCCGCCATCTTTCGGAAGCTTGCCGTCGCCCGGGCGCTGAACAAGAGATTGCGATGGGTCAGCATCACGCCCTTTGGCGTGCCCGTGGTGCCGGAGGTGTAGATGAGAACCGCGACCTGGTTGGCGCCGTCGGCCTCGACCGGCTCAGCCACGGTTGCCAGGTTCAGGCCGGTGACGGCGATGCCGCGGAGCGGCCCGACATCCTGCACAGCCGCCTCATAGCGTGCGGCATGCGTAGCCGCCTCCTGCGACACCTCGGCGGTCAGCAGCACCCGGCGGGCGCCGCTGTGATCCCTGATCTGGTCGAGTTCACGCGGCGACAGCCGCGGATTGACCACGATGGACCAGACATCGAGCCGGCTCGCCGCCAGCAGCAGGCAGGCGAGCGGGATCGAATTCTCGCTCACGATCATCATGCGGTCGCCCGCACGGATGCCGAGCGCCCGCAGCGCCTCGGCAACGCGACCGACCGTTCGGTCGAGCTCGCGGTAGGTCAGCCGCATCTTGTCGTCGATCAGCGCCGGATGATCCGGCGTCGCCCCGACGTGGTGATCGATCACCTCGTGGATGCGGTTCGGCAAGCCTTCCACACTTCCTTCAAACTGGGTCGACGCCTGCACTGAAACCTCCCTGTGACAGCCCTTTGGGCCTGATTTGTTGTCTTGAGGAATTTTCCCGCTCAGGCGGTCTTGCGTCGCGGCGCAGCCAGCTGCGCGACGATCTCGTCCTCGACCTCGCGCAGCTTGTCCTTGCCGAAGAAGATCTCGTCGCCGACGAAGAAGGTCGGTGAGCCGAACGAGCCGCGCGCCACCGCGTTGCTGGTGTTGTCGATCAGCTTCTTCTTCACCTCGTCCTGCTGGGCGCGGGCGATGATGCGGTCGATATCGAGGCCGGAGGACAGGAACGCTTCGCGGAACACCTGCGGATCGTCCATCTTCTTGGGCTCGGACCACATGTGGTGATAGGCGGCGCGAAAGTACGGTTCGAACAGCCCTTCGAAATCGGCAGCGACGACGCCGCGCATCAGCATCAGCGTGTTGACCGGAAAGAACGGGTTGGTCTTGAACGTCGTGATGTTGTAGCGGCGCAGGAAGCGCTCGGTCTCGAGCGCGTTGTATTCGGGCTTGTTCTTGATGCCGCGCAGCGACTCGCCGGGCGACATGTTGCCGGTCGCCTTGTAGACGCCGCCGAGCAGCACCGGGATGTAGTCGAACTTCACGCCGGTGCGCTTCTCGATTTCGGGCAGCGCCTGCTCCGCCAGATAGGCGTTCGGACTTCCAAAATCGAAATGGAATTCGACCTTGAGCGGAGCAACCATGGAACGCCCTTCCCTTTGAGTACCAGCAGCCCTCAGCCGCCGCGTTGATCGAGCCGGGACCTTAAGTTCTATTTTAGAACTGTCAATATGATATTTGTCATCTAATGACCAAGTCACGGCTCCAGGTGACGCATCCTATTGAAATGACGTTAGTTCTGTTTTAGAATTTTACTAAGCGATATCGTTGCTGACCGCAGGAGATGCTGATGAAATGGGATGCCCTCGAGGAGGAGCCGTGCTCGGTGGCCCGCACGGTGGCTGTCATCGGCGACCGCTGGAGCCTCTTGGTCCTGCGCGAATGTTTCCTGCGCATCCGCAGGTTCGATGACTTCCAGGCCTCGCTCGGGATCACGCGGCATCTGCTCGCCGACCGGCTGAAGAAGCTGGTGCGGTTCGGCGTGCTGCGCAAGATCCCCTATCAGGAAGCGCCGAAGCGCTACGAATACATCCTGACGCAGAAGGGGCTCGACCTCTATCCGATCATCATGTCGATCGTGCACTGGGGCAACGTCCACATGGTCGATTCGCGCGGCCGGCCGATGCTGCACGAACACAAGACCTGCAAGAAGATGTTCGATCCCGTCATGGTCTGCTCGGAATGCGGCGAGCCGCTGAGCGCGAAGGCGGTCCACGTGCATCCCGGCCCCGGTGCGCGGAAATCATCACCGGTGCACGCCAAGGCGCAGGAGCAGGCCAGGCGTGCCGCTGATTAGACCAGGATGTACTGTTTACGAAGCCGGCTCGCCTTGCGCTGGCGGCTGCTCAGTGTGACGGCGCAGCCATCAGCGCAACATTGCCGCCAAGCAGACAGCCGACGGCACGGCCGCCAGCGAAGCCGATGCGGACCCGAATCTCGGACAGCCGCCCCATCGCCCTGCCCTGCAGGATTCGAATCTCCTCGTCATCAGGAGCGACCAGGCCGTAGTCGAGCAGGCCGAACGCCAGCGCCGCGGCCGCAATGCCGGTCGCGGCATCCTCCCGATAACCTGAGGAGCGCGGGAATTGCCGCGCCTCGAACAGGCGAGCCTTTCGGTCGATCACGGCGAATGGATAGAGCCCGGTCGATCCGATCCGGCCGCAGACCGCCTCGACTTGCTCGGCCGCGGGATCGAGCGCATTCAGCGCGTCGGGAGAACGCATCGGAACGAGTGTCTTGATCCGCGATGTGACGGCATTGCACGGTGTCGCCGCGTCGATCGCTTCCGGCCCGACCGCGAGCGCCCGCAGCACGTCGTCGCGTTGCCCCGTGGTCAGCGGAACGGTCTTCCCGGCCGGCTGGGTGATCTCGACACGCGGCTCGCCGTGACGATCACGGCTGATGAAGCCGGTGACCGGACCGCTGCGCGTCGAGATCCGGATGGTGTTGGCCGGCAGCCTTCCCTGGCGCGCAAGCAGCCAGAGCGCGCCGATGGTCGCGTGGCCGCACATTTCCATTTCGTGATTCGGAACGAAGAAGCGGAACGTGGCGTCGAAATCGTCACTCTGCGCCGGCAACACGAAGCCGGATTCGTGACCATGGCGGCGGGCGACGTCCTGCATCTCGGACGCGCTCATGCCGCTTGCATCCACCACGATCGGACAGGGATTGCCGCCCTGCCCATCCACTGTGAACACGCTGACCAGTTCCGCTGTCGCCATGATGTCGCTCGCCTGTCTCGCCGTCCCTACTTGACCAGCGTCGCGCCGGTCTCCGGATGCTGCAGCCAGCCGAGCAGCGCCTCGTGGAAGCGCGCCGGCGCCTGGATTTGCGGCGAATGGCCGAGGTCGGGGAATTCGATCAGCTGCGCATGCGGGATCCGCTTCACGGCCTCCTTGCCCAGCACCGGATAATTGCCGAGCGTCTTGCGGATCTCCGGCGGCGCAGTGTCCTTGCCGATCGCGGTGGTGTCCTTGTCGCCGACAAACAGCAGCGTCGGCGGCTTGATCTGCTCGAATTCGTAGAACACCGGCTGGGTCGCGATCATGTCGTAGAGCCGCGCCGAGCTCGACGCCACGGCGGCGCGGCCCTCTCCGCGATACATGCCGGCCAGCATCTGCACCCACGTCTCGTAGGACGCATCCCACGTGTCGGCGTAATAGGTGGCGCGCTCATAGGCGCGGATGCTGTCTGCGGTGACGCGCGTCTCGCGCTGCATCCAGCCGTCGAGGCTGAGCCACGGCACGCCCTTGGCCTTCCAGTCCTCCAGCCCGATCGGATCGACCAGAACCAGATGGTCGGTCGCCTCCGGATACATCAGCGCATAGCGCATCGCCAGCATGCCGCCGGTCGAATGGCCGACCATGATCGAATGCGCGATCCCGAGCGAGGCGAGCAGCGCGCGGCTGTTGCCGGCGAGCTGCTGAAAGGTGAACTGATAGCGCTCCGGCTTGCTGGACTTGCAGAATCCGATCTGGTCCATCGCGATCACGCGATAGCCGGCGCCGCTGAGCGCCTTGATGGTGCCGTCCCAGGTCGCGGCACAGAAATTCTTGCCGTGCAGCAGCACCGCGGTCTGGCCGTTCGGCGTCGCCGGCTTGACGTCGAGATAGGCCATGTCGAGCTCCTGCCCCTGCGAGCTGAAGCGATAATGCTCCACCGGATAGGGATAGTCGAAGCCCTGCAATTCCGGTCCGTAGGCCGGCTCGGCGGCCGATTGCGCCAAGGCGTTGGACGATCCGAGCGCAACGGTCGCAGCGACGGCGATGTGAAACAGGGTTTTCAGGGGCATCTCGGCAAATCCAGAACTCAGGGGCGATCTCGTGATGCCGTAGCCGAACGCGTGGGCGCCATCCAGCGCCCAGCGATGATTTGTTCGTGATCCCGCGCGAAATTACGCCGGATCGAACGCGCGGATCGGCGGCAGATTGCCGTTGAACCGCTCGACCTCGACGCTGGTGAGCTGGCCGGTGCAGCCCTGCGCGAAGGATGACGTGCCGATGTCGCGAGTCAGCACGTTCGGATTGCCGTGCACGCAGAGCGGCGCATCCTCCTCGGGGTCCATCGGATCGTACCAGGCGCCGGTCGGCAGCTGCACCACGCCGGGCGCGATGCCGTCGGTGACATGCACCGCGGCAAGGCAGGCGCCGCGCGCGTTGAAGATGCGGATGATGTCGCCGTCGGCGATGCCGCGCGGCTTGGCGTCGCGCGGATTCATGCGCGCGACCTCGCGGCCGCGATGCTTGGCGTCGAGCGAATGGCCGCCGAAATCGAGCTGGCTGTGCAGGCGCGTCACCGGCTGGTTGGCGACGAGGAAGAACGGCGCGCCCGGCGTCGGCGTGTCTGATTTCTCGAGCCAGACCGGATGGCCCGGACAGTCCGCATCGCCGTGGCTAGCGATCTTCTGCGAGAAGATCTCGATGCGGCCGCTCGGCGTCGGCAGCGGGCGCGCGAGGGGGTCCTCGCGAAAACGGCGCAGCGAGCCGCCGTCGTCGAGATGCTGCGGCACCACCAGGCTGCCGCGCGCCCAGAACTCCTCGAAGCTCGGCGCTTCGAGCCCGCGCGCGGCGAGCGCCTTGCGGGTCGGCTCATAGAGATGTTCCAGCCATTGCCGCGAGGTGCGTTCCTCGGTGAAGGGCTCGCGGGCCCCTAACCGCTCGGCGAGGTCGGCGAAGATCTCGTAGTCGTCGCGCGCAAGGCCGAACGGTTCGGCGATCCGGTGCATCGCGACCATCAAGGGATCGTTGCTGGAATAGCCGATGTCCTCGCGCTCCAGCGTCATGGTCGAGGGCAGCACGATGTCGGCGTGGCGCGCCGTCGCGGTCCAGGCGAGCTCGTGCACCACCAGCGTATCGAGCCGCGCAAACGCCTTGCGCAGGCGGTTGAGGTCCTGGTGATGGTGGAACGGATTGCCGCCGGCCCAATAGACGAGGCGGATATCCGGATAGGTCCGCGTCTCGCCATTGTAGCGATAGCTGGTGCCGGGATTGAGCAGCATGTCGGCGATGCGCGCCACCGGAATGAAGTTGGCGACGCCGTTGCGGCCCTGCCCGAGCGTCGGTCCCGGCACCGCATTGACGCGGCGGCCGTAATAGCCGATCGCGCCGAGCGAATAGGCGTAGCCGCCACCGGGCAGGCCGATCTGGCCGAGCGCCGCCGCCAGCACCATGCCCATCCACACCGGCTGCTCGCCATGCTCGGCGCGCTGCAACGAATGCGACACGGTGATCAGCGCTCTGCGGCCGGCAAGCCGGCGCGCGAGCGTCTTGATGGTGCCGGCGTCGATGCCGCAGATCGCCGCCGCCCATCCGGCGCTCTTCGGCACATCGTCGCTCTCGCCGGTCAGATAGCGCAAAAACACTGGCCAGCCCTCGGTGTAGCGATCGAGGAAGGCCTGATCGTGCAGGCCCTCGCTGACGAGCGTATGGACGATGCCGAGCATCAGCGCGGTGTCGGTGCCGGGCGTGGCCGTCAGCCATTCGGCGCCGGCCTCGACGGGGAGATCGTCGCGCAGCGGGCTGACCAGGACGAACTGGCAGCCGCGCCGCTGCGCGGCTGCCATCGCGCCGCGCTCGACATGCTTGCTGATCGAGCCGCCGGCCACCATCGAGTTCTTCAGCGCCATGCCGCCGAACGCCAGCACGATGTCGGTCTCGGCCGCGATCTGCTCCCAGGTGACGTTGCGCTTGGTGATGTCCTCGTAGCCGGTCAGGATCTGCGGCAGCAGCACCGATGACGCGCCCGAGGAATAGGTGTTCACCGAGCGGACATAGCCGCCCATGGCGATGTTGAGGAAGCGGTGCACCTGGCTCTGCGCGTGATGGAAACGGCCCGCGCTCGACCAGCCGTAGGAGCCACCGAACACCGCGCCGGGGCCGATCGTGTCGCGGATCCGCGTCAGCTCGCCGCCGAGCAGATCGATCGCCTGCTCCCAGCTGACCGAGACGAATTCATCGCGGCCGCGCCGATCGTCTGGGCCCGGCCCGCGCTCGAGCCAGCCGCGGCGGATCGCAGGCTGCGCGATGCGCGCCTGGTGGCGCAGCGCGCCGGGGAAATTGTTGATGATGCGGTTCGGATCGGGATCGGCGGCATAGGGCCTGACTTCGAGACCCGCCTTGCCGAGCCGCGCCGAGAACACGCCCCAATGCGAGGTGTGCGGCTTGAACCCGTCGGACAAATCGAGGCCGGGATCGGGGTGGCCAATGGTCTCGCTCATCGATGCTCCTTCATCCCAGGCCGGCGCCGCGCCTGTAGCAACATTCCGCCAGTATAATGATCCAATCGGCGCACGGTACCCGCTAACACGGATCGCACCGTGCCTTGCCGGCATGACTGCGGGCGACGGCGGCGGAACTCCCCGCCGGGGCCGCGCCGCCAAAATATCGAAAACAACCCCATGCAAAGGAGCCGGCGGCCGCCGGCGCTCGAATGGCGGCTTGACACGTCGGGCAAATCAGCGGCACACTTCCAATATTCCGAAATCGCGCAAGCCCCACTCGCCCGCAACAGCGGGCTCGCGGATGGCGCTTGCCGCCCAAACCCCTCCCCACAATTGACATCGCACCGGCTGCCGCAGCGAGCGATCGTCTGCGCGTTTGCCGCGCGCGTTCCAGGGACTATCGACATGACACCTGCACCTGAAATCTCCGTGCCGACGATACCCGCCGGCCCCGCGCAGACCCAGGCTGCCACACCTCCGCGGATAAAGTTCTCCTCGCACGGCTTCTGCATCGACCATCCTGATCCCGAGCTCGGCGCACAACTGATGGCGAACGCACTGGGGGTTGCCGACCGCGACGCGATGGACGGCATCCTGCGGCAACTGGTCAAGGCCAGCGTGAGCGGCGGCAAGCCCTGCGAGGTCAACCTCGCCTTCATGATCTCGATGGTGAGAAGCATTCGTCCACGGGATTCCGTCGAGGCCATGCTGGTGGCGCAGATGGTGTCGGTTCATGTGATGGCAATGCGATGCGCCCATCACCTCGCGCATGCCAAGGACCTCGCCCAGCACGACAGCGCCGCGCGCGCATTGGGCCGGCTCGCCCGCACCTTTCCCGCCCAGATCGAGGCGCTGAACCGCCACCGCAGCCATGGCGAGCCCGCCATCACCGTGCAGAACGTCAAGGTCGAGGACGGCGGCAACGCCATCGTCGGCACCGTCACGCAGCATGCGAGCGTGATCGTGTCCGAGAACAGCCCGGCATCCGCGGCGCGGGCACTGAGGCCCGCGGGCGCGAGGCGACGGCGGAATTCCGCCGATGCGGCGCGGGACCCACAGGCATGAGCGGCCACATCCAAACGACCGGCCCGATGCTGGCCAGCCGGCGTTGCGGCGCCAGGACTCGCTGCGGCAGTTCTTGCCGCGCGCCGGCGGTGCACGGCAAGGCGCGCTGCCGCATGCACGGCGGCGCAAGGGGATCCGGCGCGCCACGGGCGAACCGGAATGCGCGCAAGCACGGCCGGTTCACGGGGGACGCGATCGCCGAGCGAAGGCAGATCCGGGTGTTGTTGGGGGAGGTGCGGAGGATGCTGGAGGGGATGAAGTGATTGCGTTTCGCAAATGGCCGCGCGCAGAAACGACCAATGGGCCGCCGGGCGCGAAATCCCGCCGGCCCATTCCCGCTAAAGCATGATCCGGAAAAGTGCGAAGCGGTTTTCCCTCGCGACAAACGCGGGACGCGTTTGCGCGGAGATCATGCTCAAACAAAGAGCTAAAGCGCGATGACGATTCAACCTAATCTCATCGCGCTTTAATGGATCATGAGGGCTGCGGCGATGCCGAACGCCGTGAGCGTTGCAACGGCCAAACTCATCAGGGTTATCGCTACAGGCCTCGGCATACGTTTAAACCCGCTGACGCAGTAAAAGCTTGCCGGTTGCCGGACATCGCCGCGTTCCGCGAAGACAACGCACCCCGTAGCGGCCCCGCGAGCAAATATCCGGATTCCCGGCGGTCAGTGCACGAAAGCCAGCATCAGCGCAAAGGTGACCAGCGCGTAAGTGCTGGTGACGGTGATGCCCAAATACAGACGCTCCATTGCGGCCTCCTGCCCTCAAGGCGCCGCCCCCGCGCCATCAACTTAGCGCCCGCTCCGGCGCCGAGCAGCTGGAATTCCGGGTCATGGTAAATCTACGGGACCGTCCATCCGGGCTAGCCCCTGTAAGCTGCCGGCGCCGACCCCGTGGGCTCTTTGCGTCCGACTGAGGAAGTACCCCTCTCTTTCCAATTGCCGGCCCGTTGGGCTTATCACCGTGCAGAACGTGAAGCTGGAGGACGCCAGTTGCGAGATCGTCGGCAACGTCACGGCCAAGCCTCGTTTATTCGTCTGGTTGGAAGCCCTCCGGCATTCGAGGAGGACCGTCATCATTCGGCTGATTGCAGGCCGGACAGGGCGCACCGGCGCCTCCGCAAGCGCAGGCGTGCGGACCGGTCCAGGGCTGGTCCTGATGATTCTCGCACACCCATCTTGTGTCGTCGCAAAAGATGCAGCGAGGCTTGCTCATAGATCTTCTCGCACCCCACGAAAGAACGGATGCCGCACCTTGCCCTCGGCGGATTTGGCGCGGTACTCGATTTCGGCCAGCACCTTCGGCTCGACCCAGATCGCCTTGTGTGCAATGCGCTTGGTGTAGGGCTGCGTCTTGCGGATCAGCGGCGTCAGGCGTTTGCGGAGATCGGCGGCCGAGGCCTTGTCGAAGCCGTGGTCGACCTTGCCGGCGTAGATCAGCTCGTTGCCCTTGCGCCGGCCGACGTAAATTCCGTCCCATTCGTTGTCGTCCAGTGCAAAGCCGGCGATGGTCAACGTCTCGCGCTGGGCGCAGGTTTTCTTGACCCAGTCGCGGCTGCGGGTGCCGGTCGGATAGGCGCTATCCGCCACCTTCGACACCACGCCCTCATAGCCGAGCCTACAGGCATGCGCGAACATCTTGGGGCCGTCCACCTCGAAGCTTTCGCTGAACTGGACCTCGGTGCCAGCGACGAGCTTCTTCAGCAGCGCTTTGCGCTCCTTCAGCGGCAGCTTCCGGAGATCGCGGCCATTGAGATAGAGCAGGTCGAAGGCCACCATCACGATCCTGGTCGACTTACCGCGCAGCTCGTTCTGCAGCACGGAGAAGTCGGTCGTGCCGTCTGGTGAGGGAACGACGATCTCGCCGTCGATGATGGCTGATGATGCGGAAATGTGCCAGGCGTCTTGGACCACCTTCTTGAAGCGCCTGGTCCAGTCGTTGCCGCGCCGGGTGTAGATCTTCACGTCTTCATTAGCGATGTGAGTCTGAACCCGGTAGCCGTCGAACTTGATCTCGTGAATCCAGCGTGTGCCGCTCGGCACCTTCTCGATCGGCGATGCCAGGGCCGGCGCGATGAAGCCGGGAAAGAGCGCCTTGGTCCCGATCGCCTCGGGCTTCCTACGCTGAAACGCCACAACGCAACTCCACAAACAATAAGCTGATTCAAACTGGCGCAATCGCAATCGTTCCGACGCGGGTCCGCAAATGGAACGGTCGATCATAAACCGAGTTGGCCCTCATCGACAGGGAGGCCGGAATGGCAAAGAACGCGAAGAAGCAGACCGCGCGCGGTCGCAAGCAGGACCGAGCGCGCGTCGCCGGCGGGCAGGATTACGAAGTGCGCTATGAGGCGAAGAAGACCGGCAAGTCGGCCGCATCGGTGAAGAAGGCCGTCAAGAAGGTCGGCACCAGCCGCAAGCGAGTTGAGCGTCGGCTCGGGTCGGCGATGAAAAGGTCGTTAGGAACGGCACCTTCGAAGCGACGTTAGCAATGTGCTGCTCGCGGCAGAGCGGCATCATGGATGAAAGTGCCCCGGCTCTTGCCCCCGAAGACCGGGGCACATTCTCGATCAGTTTGAGCGGCCCCGGCTGGCACCTCGCTGGGGCACCGAATCGGCCTCGGCATGTCCTCTCGCTGGGGCCGTTTCGCTTCGGGGAACAAGCAGGAGTCCAGAGGCCGTTTCGCGAGAGTAAACAGCCCGCTCCTTTGTCTCGGTGGCCGTCAGCCGCAAGCGCGTCGATCGTCGGCCGAGTTGCGGTGCCGGTCGGAGTTAGGGCCTGGTCGGCAGCAATCAACCGGTGCTCATTCGATCCCGAAAGCGCGCTCGTTCGGAAGCGGAATCGGCTCATGGTGACTTCGTCCCAGAAACGTGTCGGGCTTGGGCAACCCCAGCGCAGCGTTGGCTCGGGCGAGGAGATCGTCCGCTGACCTGCGCAGCCGTTCGAGTTCAATCTGCAAATTCGTTGGGCGGTAAACAAGCATTGCCGGCTCCGAATAACTGGACTGCTCGTACAGGATTGAGCGTAGGCCTGAATATTTCTCGGAGCAAGGGCTTAGATGACCGGCCTCGCCGCTCGGCTCGGATCTAATGGGTCGTGGGCGCGGATATAGTCCCAATGATTTGCATGTCTTCTTTCCGCACGGTTACGCGGCGTCCCGTCTCGGCAGCGATCTTTCGGGCGGCTCGCATCGCGGAATCCTCGTCCGTCAGTTCGAGCAGGATGATGCTGCCTGTTCCCGAGAACGCGTCAGGGTTCAAGAGTTCGATGATGAACAATGGTCCCCCCTCCGGACGATCATTTTCACCGCGCGTTTATAGCGGCCTTGACGCACCGCGATTGCGCAGGATCATCCGATCTCGCACGAATCTGGTTCGTCAGCGCCTGCGCTATGATCTCGGCTTTTTCCTTGGTCAGCTTCTCGGCAAAGGGGCCATTTTTCTTTATCTGTGCCGGTCCTTTGAGTTCGCTGTCGTAGACCATCCAGCCAATGCTTCCTTGCCGAACGAGGAAACGGCCTCGCATCGGGCGTCCAATAAATTCCATTGCAACCATCCACCTGTGAAACGCAAGTTCACCGATTAGCTTGCAGGATGGTGTGCTCCGCATTGAACTATGTGAATCGTTGCGATCAACTTTGGACAAGCACCGCTCGCGCTTTCCGCAGCGAACTGAAAACGGCCCCAACGAGGGGGCCGCCAACCCGAGCGATACGGGTTTTCTTCCAGGCAGTCGGGGGGCACCTTGGCTGACCAGAAGCGCCAATTAGACGCTCTTGTCCTCTCGATGGTTCCTTGCCTACTGCGCATATTTTGGGAGAAACTGGCGGTCGCACAGGAGCGTGCTAGCAATAGCTCCGTCGGGTCGCGCCCCGGCAATATCGGACGACTGGGCCTCAGCAACGGCGTTTCGGCGTGCTGGGGCCTTTTTGCGATTACCTAAGGGGGCGCCATCGAATTGCTAGGAAGTCGCCATCTCGCCAGACGAGCTGACACGAACTTCGGCTAGCTAAGGGCTTCAAGAGATTAACACATGCAAGTGCCGGAACTTTCGTCGCCAGCATGATCCGGTGAACCTGCCTCCAACAACACAGACCGGAATCAGGTAGCGGCTCCAGCACCGGCCTCCCGGCCCCCAGAGGTGCTGGGGCCGTTTTTACAATTAAGGGGTAATCCAAGGTGCCGTCGGCGTTTGTCGCATTCCCCGGTAATATGCAGTGCGCTCTCGGACATGAGCGCGCGTGGGGACGGCTCTGGCGCGCACGCTAGCCCCGCAAAGCGCCGGAGCCGTCTCACGGCGGCGACGGGTGCTATCCTACATGAGATGGATCACCGGCTCATAGCGGTCCAGATGCGCGGACCGAGGCTGGGGCTAATAACCGGCTCGTGGTGATCGCCAACAGAGCCAGACGGGCCGAGCGCCGTCAGCCAAGCGCGGGCCATCGCCCTCGCTGAGGGCATTTTCTTGGGCCAAGAAAAAAGCCCGGCGCGAGCGTGGTCGGCTTTCTCTTGGGCGGATGCGAAAATGAAAGAGGCCGCCAACGGAGGCGGCCGTAGCCCAAATTGGGTCATTCCGTCATTTGGTCGCTCCAGATGCGTTCGCCGCATTTGCATTCCATGAGCCGCACGGTTTTCCCGCCGACAGGATCGAGGATGGCACGGACGAGTTCGGGGATGTCAGAGCATCTGGGGCACTGCTGCCAGTTCATGGCTTTGTGCGGCGTCGTTCGCTGATCTAGAGTGGGCTGGTTCACTTCAGTTCTCGATGCGCTCTTAGTGGACTCCTTAAGTTACAAAGTGAACAGTTGTTCCTGGGTTGCGCCGCGAAGGCCTTTGTTTGCCTCGAAAAGCGCTAGCTCTAACCGGAACGACCGAAGGCCGGCCTCGGCGAGATGGCGTCGCCTCTGTTCACGCACCAGGATCGCATATCAATGGCTCGCTGAGCGCGATCCAATAACGCTATCGTCTCTTCGCTGAATGGCTGGCTCATGGCGCAGCTCCTCCTTGCAGGCGGGAGCGCGCTCGGTCTTCAGCCACCGACGCCTACGGACAAAGCCTTCGCCGGTGATCGCGGGACAATGAGCCAGTGCAGCAAGCCTGGCAAGTTGATTTACTGTCCACCCGCGCCGGTCATCCCTTTCGGGACGACCGACGGCGAGCTTTGGGCCGGGCATCCCGTGCTAAGGGAGATACTGTCCTAATTAGGACACTCGACCGAACAAACGAGAAGGACCGGCAAATCCCGGGAAGACGAGATGACCAGGATGTGCAATTGGTACTGGCATTTCAGGACGAAACAATTCGGAGAACATCTTGCCAGCTTGGGCCGAAGAGGAAGAGCAGCGCCTGCTACAGATGATCCGCGAGACCGAGCTAACCCAGCGCGAGATCGCCCAGAAACTCGGCCGCACAGAGGCCGCAGTCAGCGCCCGACTGACGATAATGAGGAAGCGTCTCGCGGCGGGGAGCTAGGCTCGCTCAACAGCTTCTTCCCGCGAAGAATCTTCACTTAAGATAAGGCCGGAACCTAGATGGGACACGGCTCCTGACACGCCTAAGTAAATGCGAACACCAAGGCCGCGGCGCAAGCTCTCCATATGTTCAGGTTCAGTCACGACGATGGCGTCGAGTACAGCCTCATGGCGTTGGCGGCGATATCGTTCGTAGCGCTCATCGTAGGCGTCGGCGCCCTGTTTATGTGATGAGCCTGCCATCTCATGGATGATCCAACCGTCTTGGCCTCAGCGTGTACCCCCTCGCTGGGGCCATTCTTTGGGGCGCCAGCCTAACGGTGCTATCCCGCCGCCGAAAATCAAACCGGCAGCTCGATACCTCGCAGCTTGAGCAGGTCCTCGATCTCAATGGCCCGCCGGGCTTCGCGCGCTTTTTTCAGCAAATGCTCGCGCTCTGCTCCGGGGGGAAGACCTGCCGCTTTCGCCCTCGATTCCTGAGCAAGCCGGTCAAGCCGAGCGGTGAGCGACAACGTTTGTATCGTCCGTTTGCGCCGTTTCTTTACCATGACAGTTCGCCTGACATTCCAACTAGCGACCGTCAGAACACCAGCCGCACGGGCTCGCATTGTCCTGGGATAATCTAGGCGCTCGAAATTTTTTCATCCGTTAGGAACTGACGCGCCGGTGCTTTTTGAGCGAACAGGTCTCAGCTTGAATTTCGTAGCGGGTGGTCAGCCACTTTAAGACCGGGCCAGATTGGCAGGTCGCCTGCCTTCGGGATGCTTGTCGATTGTCCGCTTCGCTGCAGCGATCGCTTCTTGAGTACGTTGGTAGGTCATTGTTCTGATGGTTTGGCCGCCGGCGATCGGCGTGACTTCGACCAAGAACCCACCGCCGGGTTGCTCGATAATCACCAATCGGTGCGCTAGATATTCAAATTCGTCCGTCACGTTAGTGAACTCGTTCTGGATTTCGGAACAAGCGGGTAAGGCCTGGAATGTTCCAATAGTGAGGTGGGACTTTGGGCGCAGCATGCTCTGCGACGGTGTCAGCGCTCTCCCGGCCACCAGGTTGAGGGCGGGTTCATGGCGGAGATCTTAGTCGTCCGCAGTACCACAAGATGGCTGCGCTTGAACGGGTAGCCGGAGCGTCGCGAGCACAGCTTGCAGCGCATATAGCGCTCCAGCTCGTGGATCGGCGTCCACTTCGGCCGCCTCACGATATCGAGCGCGACCGTCTGATGCGTCTCGCAGCCGAGGCATTTCACTTCGAGGTAGCGGAAACCGGCGTTGAGTGCATCGCCGAGCGCGGGCGACGGCTGGGCGGGCCCCTGAAAAGCGAGCATGCGGGCGTTCCATGCCCGGCAGGCCGCACCATCCGCCTCGAGCCGAGCCTCCTTGGCGCGCTCGGCCAGATGCCTGACCGTCGCTCCGAACAAGTACTCCCGAGATTTAGAGCCCATGCTGGTCACAAAAGCCGGATTCTCCTGTCGTTGCAAATTCCCAAGATATGGTCGCGCGGAACCGGTCCTGAGTACAGAAATCAGGCCGGTCAGTCGTTGTACTGGTTGCAGTCCGCGGCAGCGATTCGATCGTTGTGCAATACGATCTGATCTCCGCCGTGGCAGCGATTTCAAGAAGACTCTGCAGCGGCCGCAACCTCGACTGCGAGCACCGCCGGTAACTGATCCGCCGACGCATCCTGCGCGTTTCAATCCGAGGCCCGCGTCATTTTCAGAAACAAATCTCCGGGCGAAACGAGCGCCCGAGTGTGTCATCACAACGGAATTGTTTGCTCGATAGACGGCACGACCCAGGATAAATTTCATGATTGTGCGGGGACTTGTTTTCGTCATCCTCACGCTTTTCCCGGCAGGCGCAATTGCCAGAAGCTGGTTTCTCAATGGCGTCGGGAGCAGCGGCATTTATCACATCTGGGAGTTCGGCGACGACGGCCTGGTGTCGAGCCTGACGCCGGCGCTGTCGCCGCCCGATGGCGTTCTTCATTTGGCGTGGCCATCCGCGATCGCGCCGGATGCGCATACAAGGCGTCTTTATGCGTCGGCCTATACGACGGGCTGGTTTCAGCTGCGGCTCTGGACGTCGACGAACGAAGGAGCCTGGATTCCGCAGGGAATCGCCTTTCAGTCGGACGCGTCCGAGCCCGGCGGGATCGGCCCGGCGCAGGTGGTGTATGAGCCCGGAGCAGCCGAGCCGTACATGATCTATTACCTCGACCGCGCGGCGAAGCAGATCAAGCTGGCGACCAGCGTCGACGGCATCACATTCACGCGCCATGGCGCCGTGATCACCCCCTCACTGCCCGAGGAAGCGTCCGGGCTGTCGATCAGCTATGCCTGCCGGCGCGCGAACGGCGAATATGTCATCTTCTATCACGGCTACTACAACAACACGCAGAACGCCGTCGCGCTGGTTGCCACGGCAGATAGCCCGCACGGCCCGTTCACGAAGAAGACCGTCATTGCGCGGCCGGATGGTTTTGCGTCGACGCTTTCCGCCCACCGTCTCAATGCCACCGCCACCGCTGATGTCGCGGTGCCGTTGGGGATTCCGCTGCTGGTCGGCGGCGGCACGGCACGACAGGAGGCCAACGTCGCAATCAAGCAGGACGAGACGACGATCTGGTTCGAGCGGCCATTCGTGTTCGATCACGTTTCGGATCGCCTGGTTTCGGTCTCGCGAAACAAGGTGGAGCTGTCCTACGCCCAGGAGCAGCCGGACGGCAGCTGGCGCGGCGTCTTCTCGCTCTACAATCCAGACCCTGGCGTCGCTTCAGAATATACGACGGAGGGCAGCGCCCGATCCCTGACCGCGCCATGGTCGTATGCGAGAACCGGGTTTCGCTTCAAGCCATGGTATCGCGGCGGGGAAAATTCGACCGAGAACCCGACGCCGCTGCTCAGCAACGACGCGTGTTCGAGCTAGAATGGCAGGCGCATCGTGAACGCCGGCCTTAATGCTCCGGACGATGCCCCCGCTTCCATCGTCCACGGTTCGGCTGCGGCCGACGAGACGGCCGCTGGGCTGACCGAGGACCATCCGCTTCAGCCCGACTATTGGTGGAGCTGTTCCTGGAGCTGTTCCTGGAGGCCGTTGCGCAATCGAGGACGATCTGCCAGTTTTCAACCTTTGATCAACGGGCGATCCCTATCGCGGGCACAGGATGCGACAGGTCTGCCAGCGTGAGGCCAGGATCCGGACACGGAGCGCGTGAAGACGTCTGATGCCCGAAACAGGTGAATTTCAAGAATCCAGTTCGGCCGCCTTGCAGCGCGCCTTCGCGCAGGCCGTCGCGCTGCATCAGCGAGGGCAGCTCGCGGCAGCAGAGAAGATCTATGAAGACATGCTCCGACAGCAGCCGGACAACTTCGATGCGCTGCATCTGCTGGGCCTGATTTCGGCGCAGACCGGCCGCAGCGAGCGCGGCGTCGACCTGATCCGGCGAGCGATCAGGCTCAACGGCAACGTCGCGGACGCGCACAGCAACCTCGGCAACGCGCTGCGCGCGTTGCGTCGCTTCGACGAAGCGCTCGCGAGCTTCGATGTGGCGGTCGCGCTCAAGCAAAACCTTGCGCCGGCGCTCTACAATCGCGGACTTACGCTCGCCGACCTCGGGCGCCACGAGGAGGCGCTTGCAAGCTACGCTCGCGTGATCGCGCTCGTGCCTGACCATGCGGATGCCCATCGAAACAGGGGCGCCGCGCTGAGAAAGCTGCAGCGGCTGGATGAGGCGCTGGCGAGCCTGGACAGGGCGATTGCGCTCAAGCCCAACGACGCCGGTGCACACAACGATCGAGGCAACGTGCTCAACGACCTCAAGAGGTTCGATGATGCGCTCGCGAGCTACGACCGGGCCCCGGGAATCGCCGGCGCGTGCTACAATCGCGGCAACGTGCTGGTCGAACTGGATCGTCTCGAAGAGGCAGTTGCAAGTTACGACAGAGCGATCGCGCTCCAGCCCGACTATGCCGAGGCCTACAACAACCGCGGCTCGGCGCTGTTCAGGCTCAGGCATCACGAGGCGGCGCTCGCCAGCATCGACAAGTCGATCCGGCACAAGGGCGACGATGCGGCTGCTTACGCCAACCGCGGCAAGGTTCTATCCGTTCTGGCGCGCTACCCCGAGGCACTCGCCGCCTATGACAAGGCCGTCGCGCTCAAACCGGACCAGGCCGACATCGAAGGCTATCGTCTGCACGCCAAATCCCACATTTGCGACTGGGCCGGCTTTGACGCCGAGTGCGACCGACTTGTCGAGTTGATCAGGACCCGGAACGCGACGACGCCGCCATTTCTGTTTTGTAGCGTTCCTTCATCGACCGCCGACCAGCTGCTGTGCGCCACGCGATGGACCGCGAAGAATCATCCGCCGTCCGCAAGCCAGCGCTGGCGGGGCGAGCGCTACCATCACGATCGAATTCGCGTCGGCTATTTCTCGTCGGATTTCTGCAACCACGCGACATCGCTCTTGATGGCAGGGATGTTCGAGTGCCACGACCGGTCGAAATTCGAGACGGTGGCAATCTCATGGTCGCCCAACGACCCCTCGGAGATGCGTCAACGGCTGGAGGCGTCGTTCGATCGATTTGTCGAGGTCCGGGACATCAACGACGATGAGGTCGCCGACCTGATCAGACAATTGGAAATCGACATCCTGGTCGATCTGAAAGGCTTTACCGGGGGATCCCGCACCAGAGTCCTCGGCCGCCGGCCCGCCCCCATCCAGGTCAATTATCTGGGCTATCCGGGAACGCTCGGTGCCCCGTTCATCGACTACATCATCGCCGACCGTACCGTGATCCCGGACCGCCATCGCGAATTCTACAGCGAAAAGGTGGTCGCCCTGCCCGACAGCTATCAGGCCAACGACGACAAACGCGTCATTGCCGATCGCGCGTTCACGCGCGGCGACGTCGGGCTGGCGCCGACCGGCTTCGTGTTCTGCTGCTTCAACAACAACTACAAGATCACGCCTGACATGTTCGATCGGTGGATGAGGATTCTCGGCCGCGTCGAGGGCAGCATGTTGTGGCTCCTCGAAGCCAACGCCGACTCTGCCGCAAATTTGCGAAAGGAGGCGGTCGCGCGTGGCGTCGCTGCGGAGCGCCTCGTGTTCGCACCGCGTATGTCGTCACCCGACCATCTCGCACGCCATCGCCTCGCCGGCCTGTTCCTCGACAGCACGCCCTACAACGCCCACACCACCGCCAGCGATGCGCTATGGGCCGGCCTGCCGGTGCTGACCATTCTCGGCGACACGTTTGCCAGCCGGGTCGCGGCGAGCTTGCTCCATGCGGTCGGCCTGCCCGAGCTCATTGCGGAATCTCCGGAGGCTTATGAGCGCATGGCGGTCGACCTTGCGACCGATCCTTCGAGGCTCGCGGCGCTCAGAACCAGGCTGGCGGCCAACCGGCTGACGGCGCCGTTGTTCGATACCAAACGTTTCACCCGGCATATCGAGGCCGCCTACACCACGATGTATGCGCGTCACCGGGCGGGCATTGCGCCGGACCATATCGTCGTCCCGGCGTGATCGTTGCTGCCTGACGGCAGTTGCTCGTCAGCGGAGCGCTGAGAGCGAAGTCAATCCCTTGACGTCCGGCCGGTCGAGACAATAGATGACGAACATCATATAACGACCCGACGCCCGGGCAGGTTCGAATCCCGGCCATGCCGGTTCGCACCAGGGCGCGACAGGAGAGCCATGCGTCGAATTGTTGTGACGGGCCTGGGGACGGTGTCGCCGCTGGGCTGTGGCACCGAACTGGTGTGGTCGAGGCTGCTGGCGGGGCATTCCGGGCTAACGGCATTGCCGGAATGGGCGGCGGCGCTGCCGGCGCGCGTCGCAGGACAGGTTCCCGACAAGGCCGGGGATGCCGAGGGCGGCTTCGATCCTGACCTGGCGGCCCCGCGCAAGGACCAGAAGAAGATGGACCGGTTCATCCTGTTCGCGCTGCTCGCAGCGGCTGAAGCCGTGGCGCAAGCCGGCTGGATGCCGGCCGACGCGCAGGCGCAGCAGCGCACCGCGACCGTGATCGCATCCGGGATCGGCGGGTTTCCCGCGATCGCGGACGCCGTGCGCACGGCGGAGAAGAGCGGCCTGCGCCGGCTGTCGCCGTTCACCATTCCATCCTTCCTGGCAAATCTCGCGGCCGGGCACATCACCATCCGCTACGGCTACAAGGGTCCGATCGGCGCGCCGGTGACCGCCTGCGCCGCCAGCGTTCAGGCGATCGGTGACGGCGCGCGCCTGATCAGATCAGGCGAAGCCGACATTGCGATCTGCGGCGGCGCGGAGGCCTGCATCGATCCGGTGAGCCTCGGCGGCTTTGCAGCGGCGCGGGCGCTCTCGACGTCGTTCAACGACACGCCGGCGCGGGCGTCGCGGCCGTTCGACCGCGACCGCGACGGCTTTGTGATGGGCGAAGGCGCGGGCGTCCTCGTCATCGAGGGGCTCGAACACGCGCTTCGGCGCGGCGCGAAACCGATCGCCGAGCTCATCGGCTACGGCACGACGGCGGACGCCTATCACATCACCGCTGGTCCCGAAGACGGCGACGGCGCCCGGCGCGCGATGGAGGCGGCGCTGCAGCAGGCCGGGCTGCGGCCCGGCGAGGTCCAGCATCTCAACGCGCACTCGACATCGACGCCGGTCGGCGATCTCTCCGAGTTGGAAGCGATCAAGCGCGTGTTCGGGCGCGCGGGAGGAATTGCCGTCAGCGCCACCAAGTCGACGACCGGACATCTGCTCGGCGCCGCCGGCGGCATCGAGGCGATCTTCACCATCCTGGCGCTGCGCGACCAGGTCGCGCCGCCCACGCTCAATCTGGAGAACGCCGATTCCGCAGCTCAGGGCATTGACCTCGTCGCGAACGTTGCGCGGCGGATGGCCATCGAACACGCGATCTCGAACGGTTTTGGATTTGGCGGCGTCAACGCCAGCCTGGTGTTTCGACGGTGGTCCTGAGGCGGTCGGGCGTTGCGCGCAATGGAACGATACCGCGCGTGCCGAATTGCCTAACCGCCCGCCGCTGCGTTGCGCACGTCAATCCGTTCCCCGTCCTGCTTGCGGACGTAGAGATGACGTTCCAGCACGGATTGCATGTTCTCGAACATCGAATAGAGATCGTCGCAATAAACCGACGGATTGTCGAAACCGTTCTTGGTGGAGAAGCGGTGCGGAAGGTAGCCTCCGCCGCAGGCGTTCATGAACTTGCATTGCCGGCACTTCTCGCAAAGATTGACTGAAGCATCGCGTGCGGCTTTCCAGCGCGGCTCGGTCCTGACGTCGTCGATCGCGTGATCGAAGATGTTGAACCGCGTGTTGGTGAAACCGTCACCCGCAATGCGCAACACGTCGTGGGCCTCCACCGTGCCGTCGGTCATGACCGTGCAAAGCTCGACCGGCTTGTGGCCGACACCTTCGGTCGGCGCGTTGTTGCCGATCAGGGCCGCGACCATGTCGGAAATGATGCGGACATTCGATGTCGGCGTCGTGCGATTGGCTTCCAGCCACAAGTCGAAAAGGCCGTTATAGAACGGGGCAATGGACGACGGCTTCTCGTCCACCGTCGCGTCGGGAATCATGATGTCGTAGTTGGCGATGCCGCACGCCGCGAAAAAATCCGCGTACTCCTGCGGCGCGTAGGCCGGGTTGCAAACCGCGAGGGCGATCACGCCGATGTCGCGCGATACCAGCATGCGGGCGGCGCGTTCCACGGCGGCATGGGTGCCGGTCCCTTGAAACGTCTTGCGGTGAGCGTCGTGAATATGTGCCGGCCCATCGATGCTGATCGCCACCGAAATATTGCGGGCCTCGAAGCAGTCGAGCCATTCATCGTCAATCAGGATGCCGTTGGTCGTCACCGCGATCGGGATCTCGCAGCCGGTCCGGGATGAAATGCCCTCGCAGCCCTCCGCAAAACGGTGAAAATTATCGACACCCCAAAGCAGCGGCTCACCGCCGTGCAGGATCACGGGAAAGTCGACGAGGGAGTATCTGGCGACGTGCTGTTCGAGGCGCAGCAACAGCTGCTTCAGCACCTCCGCACTCATCAGCTTGGGCTTGTCATAGACGGCCGCATCGCGAAACCAGTAGCAATAGGAGCAATCGATGTTGCACCTCGCCGCTACCTTGACCAGCAACTGCGTGATCGGCTGCTCCTGGAACGCGACGGAATTTGAAGCGTCAACCGACATGCGGATTACCGGCAAGCTGCGATCGGGCTAGATCATGATGCGTTTCCACGGAATCGCATCATGATCTCATCTGGTTGTTTGAGCATGATCTTTTCGGAAAACCGGTATCCACTTTTCCGGATCATGCTCTAGTAGCCCCTGACGAAGCCACCTCGTCGGAACGCGCCTGCTCCGGGATAATATCCGCCGGCCCTGCGAAATGCGCCGGCGCCCGGATAGTAGCCGCCGCCTCTGCGAAAGCCGCCCGCATAGGGCCCCCTGGCAAAGGCCCCGCGCCTGAAATAAACCTGAGTTGCCTGAGGCTGGTCGGAAACCACCCCCAGCTGGAAACCCTGTACGTCTTGAGGGCTCTGTTCTTGCAAGCTCTGTTCTTGAGGGCTCTTTTCCTGAGCGCCCTGTTCCTGAAGGCTCTGCTCGCGCACACCACTCAGCAATGCGTCGATACCCTGATGATCGCTTTCGATTGTCGCACCCGGCCCGTGCAGTTGCAGCAGGCTCGCCAAGACCGTCAGCGTGATCGCCATCGTTGAGCTCCTTTTCGCGATATCGCAATCAAACGAAATGTCGGCGCGTGCCGTACGCCGGTCGAGCAACTGAAAGTATAGCAGCTGATTTGCAGCGGAGTCTAGGTATCGCGTCTGATGCTGCGCCGATCAGTTCGCGATGGGCGAACGACCAGGGCACGCTCTCGCGCGAGCCCGTTCCGAAAGACCTGCGCAATCGTTCACGAATGTGATCGCGGCCAACGGCACCGCAATCTGAATCGGGAGCCGCAGGCATGCGCGCGAAATGGCCGCTTTTGCGTGCCGAAGCGGGTCAGTTCCGGGTTTGCGGATGAGGGCTCAATGGCGCGCCAACCGGAACGAAACTGCGAACTCTTATGTGATTGAAATTGCAATGCGACCTTTAACAATACCCGATTGAGGTGTGCGTCCGCACTCACAATTCCCCGAGCCCATTGGAGCGCGATGACTTTTTTTCGAATCGTAATCCCGCTCTGGCCCTTTGATTTGACACGATCTTTTCGGACAACCGCTACACGCTTTTCCGGATCATGCTCTAGTGACCGGCGGAGCGTCGGTTCATTTCCTCAAGGGGCTCGCGCAGGGCATCGAACTGGGTACCGAAACCTTTCCAGTCTCCCGCCTTCAATCGCTCCATCGCCTGATTGTAGTGATCGAGCGCCTGCTGCGCCGGGCTCGCCCTCCCGCCCGCAGGGGACACCGTTTCGGTTGCGTTTGAAACCGCCGGCACCGCACCGGGCTCCGCGAACAACGCGGCCAGGGCGTCAGCGAGCGTCTCCTTCATCACGACGTGCTCACCGTAGGCCGCGATCACGCGTTTCAGCTCCGGCAGGTGTCCAAGCTCGGCGCGCAAATAGAGCGGCGAGACATAAAGGATCGAGTTCTCGATCGGGATCACCAGCAGGTTCGCACCGCGTATCACCCGCGAGCCCATCTGATTCCACAGCGTGAGTTGTTGCGAGATCTCGGTATTCTGATTGATCCGTGCCTCGATCTGAAACGGCCCGTAGACAAGCTTGTCCTTGGGGAACTCGTAGACAATCAGCTTGCCGTAGTCGGGGGCGTCGCAACGCGCCGCGAGCCACGCGATCATATTGTCGCGACGGCTCGGTACCATGGGAAGCATCAGGAAGAACTCGGCCTGCGGCTCGCCGGGCAGCCGCATGATGATGTAATAGGGGGTCATCACCGAAGTGCCGTCGCCGCCCGGCTGTCGCGGAAACTGCCAGAAGTCCTCGCGGTTGTAGAATATTTCGGCCTGCTCCATGTGGTAGGTCTGATACAGCCGCGCCTGGATCAGGAACAGATTCTCCGGATAGCGGATATGCTTCTGCAAATCCGCCGGCATGGCCATGAACGGCTTGAACAGGTCCGGGAAGATGCGCTGGTAGGTCGCTGCAATGGGGTCGCTTGGGTCGATCAGGTAAAAATCGACCGTCCCGTTATAGGCATCGACGACAATTTTCACCGAATTCCTGATGTAGTTGAGATCGAGCTCCGGCACGGGCTGCGCTGAGGGGAAATAGGAGCTCGTGGTGTAGGCATCCTGCATCCAGAACAGCCGACCGTTGCTGACGACCAGATAGGGATCATGATCGAGCCTGAGGAATGGGGCGATCGTGCGCACCCGTTCCGTGATGTTGCGCCGGATCATGATCCGGCTGTCGGCCGTGATATAGCTTGAGAGGACCAGATTCGCGTCGTTGAAGTAGTAGGCGAACAGCGTTCTCCATCCCAATGCTCCGATCGGCACACCGCCGCTGCCGTCATAGGCCGCATAGACGTTGTCCTTCCCCTTCGGATAATCGAACTCCGGGATGCTGGCCTTGACGATGACGTAGTCGTCGCTCTCTTCGCCGAAATAGATGCGCGGTTCGTCGATCCTGGGGCCACCGTCGGCAACGGGCGGAATATCGCGCAAATAGAAGAACGGCAGTCCTTCCGTGCTCTTGCGGGTGACCGGGCTCATCACTGCGCCGTTGCCGTGCGTAAACAGCACGTGGCGGTTGACCCAGGTCTGGGCGTTCGCCGGCAGCAGGGAGGCCCGGAGTTCGCGGGCCGAGAGCATCACGCTCTGGTAGGAGCCGTCGAGCCAATAGCGATCGACGTCAAGATCATGGAATTTGTAATAGGTACGGATCTCCTGCAGCTGCGCGTAGGTATTCGACAGCGGCAGCCAGTCCCACAGCCGGATGTTGTCGATGGTCGCCTTGTTCGCTTCCAGCGTCTTGAAGGTCAGCCTCTGTTCAGCGGCAAACGGCTTGGTTGCGATCCGGTCGAGATTGTAGGCCTGCCTGGTGAGCGCAATGTTGCGTTCGATGTAGGGCTTCTCCAGCTCCAACTCCGTCGGCTTGACGACGAAGTGCCGGAAAAGCGAAGGGACGAGGCTCGACAGCATGACAGAGCCGACGCCGACGAGGATGAACGCGGCGGCAAGAAGCCGGTAGGTGCACGCCCGCAAATTGGCCCATGCGATGAGCGCCGCGATGATCGAAAGCCCGATCATCAACCACAGAGCCGGCAGCCCCAGATGGACATCGGTGTAGCTCGCCCCGACCACGACACCATTGTCGCCGTAGAGCAGCAGATAGCGGTCGAGCCCATAGGACCAGGCTTTCACCGCGAACAGAAGGCCAATCAGCGCCGAGCCATGCGCGATCACGGTCGGCGAAATTGAACGGTTGTGAACATCGTATTCGATGTCGCCGCGCACACAGTAGATCGCTCCGGCAAACAGCGCGCCCAGGATAATTGTCAGCAGCATCCAGTTCTTGATCGCGATATAGGCGGGTAGCGAAAAGAGATAGAACCCGATGTCCTTGTTGTAGAGCGGATCCTGCGCACCGTAGGGCACGTGGTAGAGAAACTGCAGGAAGATGTTCCAATTGCCGACTTCGCCTGCGGCAACCAGCACGGCGAGCACACCCGCACCGAGCGCGACAAACCGCGGCCGGGCTAATTGGTCGCGCAGTTCTACGAACGGATCGGGCGGCGCCGTAAAACCGGCGACCTTCCCCGGGGCAACTCGGTTCTGTAGCGGCTGCTGCATGGCAAACAGCACCGCCAGGACTCCGTTCAGCGAGAGGACGACGGTGGTCACCGCGAAGACGGAGAGAAAGACGATTGCCTTGGCGCCGATCGCCGTCAGGAAAACCTGTAGGTAGCCGATCGATGAAAACCACAGCCAATCGACCAGGAAGTCGCTCGCGAACGAGAGCAGGATCAGGCAAATCGTGATGACGATGGCCGCAACGATCAGCCTGACCACGCCACTTTGCCGTGGTCCTTTCCGGCCGGGTCCGGTAATCCCGATCGTCATGACTTCATCATAGCGGAAACGAGGGACGCCCGCCGCTTGTTTCGTGGTGGGGATTGCCCGCCAAGGCGCGATGAGGGCTCGAAGATGCGTCACCGGGCCCCAAATGAGCACAAGGCGGCAACTGCTCAGGCGGCCGGCGTGATCAATCTGTCGTCGAGCAGGAAAGCTCCCAGCGAATGGAGCCGTATCGTAAAATGTCGTGGAATAGCGAACATTTGGCGCTCCCTAGGGGAATCGAACCCCTGTTTCAGCCTTGAGAGGGCCGCGTCCTAACCGCTAGACGAAGGGAGCGTTGAGAGGCAAGGCAATAGCCTTGAAATCCGGCCGCCGCAAGATGCCTTGTGCATTGCGGCGGAGATTTTGTCACGCATGCTTTACGAACGCCCCCGGCGGCATCCGGCGCCATAGCGCTGGATTCCGGGTTCATCGCCGCGCGATGCCCTCAGGTGTGCAATCGCGCACCCGGGAAGACGAGGCCGGGCGAGATGCCGCGCGTGCCTTTGCCGAGCGCGTCGCACCTGCACGCTACAGTGGCACCGCCCGCGCGATTGCATGATGGCCACCCTGAGATGTCATGTCGTCGTCGTGCACGGCCCTGCTTTCGCCAAATGGCAATGCAAAACACTTGGCTGTGAAGTCACCCGGCGTCCGTCTCTGCTAACATCGCAGCCCTTCACCATGCTGCGCCCCGCACGGCGCCGGACAAGCGAGAGGAGTGCTTGGAACAAAGCGCAAGCGCTTGACGGCCTTGGCGCACGGCAGATTTGGCTCACGAATATCTTGGCACAACAAACATCAGCGCGGTCGCAGGCCATGGAAGACGTTCCGCACCTCGCGCCGCACAGGTCAATAGCTTAAGCAGAGCGAGGACAGACCATGATCAAACTAAAAATCAACGGCCAGGAACAGAATTGGGACGGCGACCCGGATCTTTCGCTGCTCTGGTATCTCCGTGACGAAGCAGGCCTCACGGGCACCAAGTTCGGCTGCGGCCAGGCGCTGTGCGGCGCCTGCACCGTGATCGTCGACAAGGAGGCGGTTCGCGCCTGCATCACCTCGGTGTCCGACGTCGTCGGCCGCGAGGTCACCACCATTGAGGGGCTGCATCCGACCGGCGACCATCCGGTGCAGAAGGCCTGGCGCCAGGTCAACGTGCCGCAGTGCGGCTACTGCCAGGCCGGCCAGATCATGCAGGCCGCGGCGCTGCTGGACCAGAACCCGAAGCCCAGCCACGACCAGATCCGCGAAGCCATGGCGGGCAATATCTGCCGCTGCGGCTGCTACCAGCGGATCGAGAATGCCGTCCATCTCGCATCGACGGGGGTGTGACATGAATATCCGCACCAATCCCAGCAAGCTTCGCGGCTTCGAGAAGCACGTGAAGGTCGAGAACGTTTCGCGCCGCAGCATCCTCAAGGGGCTCGGCATCGCCGGCTCTTTCGTGCTCGCCGCGCCCGTGATGACGCGCCAGGCGTTCGCCTATGAAACCGGCGCCGGCAAGATGCCGCACGGCGTGGTGGTCGACCCGCGCGTGTTCGTCGCGATCGCCCCCGACGGCATCGTCACCATCCTGGCGCACCGCTCCGAGATGGGCACCGGCGTGCGCACCAGCCTGCCCTTGATCGTCGCCGAGGAAATGGAGGCCGACTGGTCGCGCGTCCATGTCCAGCAGGCGCATGGCGACGAGGTCAAGTTCGGCAACCAGGACACCGACGGCTCGCGCAGCACGCGGCACTATCTGATCCCGATGCGCCAGATCGGCGCCTCGGCGCGCTCGATGCTGGAAGCCGCCGCCGCTAAGAAATGGGGCGTGCCGGTCACCGAGGTGAAGGCGCAGAACCACGAGGTGGTGCACAGCGCGAGCGGCCGCAAGGCAGGCTTCGGCGAACTCGCGGCCGACGCCGCAAAGGAGTCGGTGCCGAGCGTCGAGGGCCTCAAGCTGAAGGACCCCAAGGACTTCCGCTATCTCGGCAAAGGCCAGGTCTCGATCGTCGACCTGCACGACATCACCACCGGCAAGGCGAATTACGGCGCCGATGTCCGGCTGCCCGGCCTGAAATACGCCGTCATCGCGCGTCCGCCGGTCACCGGCGGCAAGCTCAAGTCGTTCGACGACAGCGCGGCCAAGAAGGTGCCGGGCGTCGAGAAGGTGATGGAGGTCAAGGGCTGGCCGTGGCCGTCCAAGTTCCAGCCGCTCGGCGGCGTGGCCGTGATCGCGCGCAACACCGGCGCCGCAATCAAGGGCCGCGACGCGCTGAAGATCGTCTGGGACGACGGCGCCAACGCCAAATACGACTCCGTCACCTATCGTGCCTCGCTCGAGGAAGCCGCGCGCAAACCCGGCCTCGTGGTGCGCAAGGAAGGCGACGCCGATGCGGCCCTGAAGACCGCCGATAAGGTGATCACGGGCGAATATTATTTGCCGCATCTCGCCCATGTCAGCATGGAGCCGCCGGTCGCGGTGGCCGACGTCAAGGGCGACAAGGCCACGATCTGGGCGCCGGTGCAGAGCCCCGGCGGCACCCGCGAGGATGTCGCCAAGACGCTTGGCATCCCCGAGGAGAATGTCACCGTCAACGTGACGCTGCTCGGCGGCGGCTTCGGCCGCAAGTCGAAATGCGACTTCGCGCTCGAGGCGGCATTGCTGTCGAAGGAGCTCGGCGCGCCGGTCAAGGTGCAGTGGACCCGTGAGGACGACGTGCATCACGACTTCCTGCACACCGTCTCGGTGGAACGGATCGAGGCCGGTCTCGACAAGAGCGGCAAGGTGATTGCGTGGCGGCACCGCAGCGTGGCGCCGACCATCGCCTCGACCTTCGCCGCCGGCGCCAATCACGAGGCGCCGTTCGAGCTCGGCATGGGCCTGATCGACAACCCGTTCGAGATCGCCAACCTGCAGTGCGAGAATCCGGAAGCGGCCGCGTTCACGCGGATCGGCTGGTTCCGCTCGGTCTCCAACATCCCGCGCGCCTTCGCGGTGCAATCCATGGTCGGGGAAATCGCGCATGCGACGGGCCGCGACCAGAAGGAGATGCTGCTGGAGCTGATCGGAAGCCCGCGGATCGTCAACCTGTCCTCGGTGAAGGATCCCTGGAACTACGGCGAGCCCTATGACAGCTACCCGATCGACACCGCGCGCTTGCGCAAGGTGGTCGAGCTGGTCGCCGAGAAGGGCGAGTGGGGCCGCAAGGTGCCGAAGGGCCACGGCCTCGGCATCGCGGTGCACCGCTCGTTCGTCAGCTACATCGCGACCATCGTCGAGGTGGCGGTCGACGACAAGGGCAAGTTCTCGGTGCCGCGGGTCGACACCGCGATCGATTGCGGCACCTATGTCAATCCGGAACGGATCCACTCGCAGATCGAGGGTGCCGCGATCATGGGGCTGAGTCTGGCCAAATACGGCGAGATCAGCTTCAAGGACGGCAAGGTGCAGCAGGGCAATTTCGACGACTTCCCGGTGATCCGGATGGACGAGTCGCCTGTGATCACCAACGTCTACATCGTGCCGCCCGGCGCGGACACCCCGCCGAGCGGCGTCGGCGAGCCCGGCGTGCCGCCGTTTGCGCCGGCCTTGATCAACGCGATCTTTGCCGCGACCGGAAAGCGCATCCGCGCCCTTCCGATCGGCAAGCAGCTGGAAACGTGAGAGGAACGTGAATCTATCAACTGCGTCATTGCGAGGAGCGACAGCGACGAAGCAATCCATCCTTCCATTTTGCCGAGCTATGGATTGCTTCGCTTCGCTCGCAATGACGTAGACAGAGTCGTGCTCATCTTATCCTTCAGGATGGAACGACGGACGAGATAGGCAGTTCTCATCGATCGCGCTTTAGAGGAAGCAGATCGATGAGAACCCCGCCTCAGACGTTCGGGACGCTCGCGGCAGCCTTGTCCGCGGGCGTCTTTCTTTTTGCGACGCAGGCTGCGCTCGCACAGCCGGCCTCGCCGCCGAAAGCGACCGCGACCCGTCCGGCGCGGGTGCTGCCCGACCAGAACTCGGTTCCGAGCAGCGGCCCGCCAGCGACCACCGGCCAGACCACTGGCGAGGCCAGCCGCGATCCCACGATCAAGCAGATGAACGACGACGAGAAGCGGAAGGTCGATACCAAGGGCAAATAAAGCAAGCGCGGACCGGGAAGCGGCGGTCTCCCCATCCGCCGCTTCCCGATCGCATCGCCCCCTATAGGTGAGAAGCGTTTTCGAACGGAACGAACACCGTTTCGCTTCGAGAAAACGCGTCATAACAAGCCGGCGCTTCGGTCCTGATTCAATCAGGACCGAAGCTCGGATCACGTGGCTTACTTCTTGTCGAGCGCGAACACCCAGATCACGCCGCCTTGCGGGACGTTGTTCTCGAAGCCCTTGACCTTGCCGGCCAGAGCATCCTGGATGCGTTGCGCGTCGACGCCCCAACCCGACTGGACCGCGATGTATTGCGTTCCGTCGACCTCATAGGACATCGGCATCGCCATGATGCCGGAGTTGGTCTTCTGCTCCCACAACAGCTCGCCGGTCTTGGCGTTAAAGATGCGGAACATCCGGTCGTTGGTGCCGCCGGCGAGAACCAGATCGCCCGCGGTCGCCGTCACCGAGCCGAACAGCTGCGAGGTCTTGAAGTCGTGCTGCCAGACCTTCTTGCCGGTGGCCGGATCCCACGCCTGCAACTCGCCGAAATGATCGGCGTTCGGTGCCGGCGTCAGTCCGATGTCCTCCGGCTTGGTGCCGAGCCAGAGCTGGCCGGGTACCAGCGGCTGCTTCTCGCCCGTGAAGCCGCCGCAGAAGTTCTCGTTGGCGGGAACGTAGACGAGCTTGGTGCTCTGGCTGTACGCCGCCGACGGCCAATCCTTGCCGCCCCACAGCGACGGGCAGAACTCGACCCGCTTGCCGATCACCGGCTTGTGCTCGGGATCGACGATCGGCCGACCGGTCTCGGCCTCGATGCCCTTCCAGACATTGGTCTTCACGAACGGCCAGCCGGACACGTAGTTGATCTTGTCGGGCTTGTTCTCGAGCACCCAGAAGATGGCGTCGCGTCCCGGGTGGATCAAGCTCTTGAACGAACGTCCGTCACGCTGCAGGTCGACCAGCATCGGCGCATCGACCTCGTCCCAGTCCCAGGAATCGTTCTGGTGATACTGGAAGTGCTTCTTGATCTTGCCGGTCTCGGGATCGAGACCGATCACCGAGCTGGTGTAGAGGTTGTCGCCGGCGTGAGCCGAGCCCGGCCACGGCGCAGCGTTGCCGACGCCCCAGAGGATCGTCTTGTTGTCCTTGTCGTAGGTGCCGGTCATCCAGGCCGATCCACCGCCCGACTTCCAGTCGTCGCCACTCCAGGTCTCGTGCCCGGGCTCGCCTTCGCCGGGGATGGTGAAGGTGCGCCAGAGCTCCTTGCCGCTCTCGGCATCGTAGGCGACGACATAGCCGCGCACGCCGAACTCGCCGCCGGAGCCGCCGACGATCACCTTGCCGTCGACCACCAGCGGCATCAGCGTCAGATACTGACCCTTCTTGTAGTCCTGGACCTTGGTGTCCCAGACCACCTTGCCGGTCTTGGCATCGAGCGCGACGACATGGTCGTCGGTGGTGGCGAAGTAGACCTTGTCCTGCCACAGGCCGACGCCACGGCTCGTCGGGTGCAGCTGGAACAGATCGTCGGGAAGCTGCCGCTTGTAGCGCCAGTACTCCTCGCCGGTCTTGGCGTTGAGCGCGATCACCTGCCCCATCGGGGTCGCGGCAAACATCACGCCGTTGTTGACGATCGGCGGCGCCTCATGGCCCTCGATGACGCCGGTCGAGAAGGTCCAGACCGGCTTGAGGTCCTTGACGTTGGAGGTGTTGATCTGGTTGAGCGGACTATACCCCTGTCCGTCATAGGTCCGGCGATACAGCATCCAGTTGCCGGGTTCGGGATTTTCGAGACGCGCCGAGGTCACCGAACTGTAGTTTTCGATCGGCCCCGCGACGGCATAGGTCGAAATGAGGCACGTGAATGCGACACAACTCGACAGTAACCACTGCTTGCTTGTCATGAGATGCTACCTCCCTGCTCTGTTTTGATTTTTTCAGTTTAGGTCATGCAGAAATCCCGATGTGGCCTCATCCTCCCTGCTGAGCACCCACCTTTCCGACGAATGGCGCTGCGACCGTGATCGCGCCGTCGGCAACCGTCAGCGGCAATGCCGCGAGGCGACGTGGCGCCGGCCCGAACACGACCTGCGCATTCTGCCGCGGATCGTATTCGGAGTTGTGACAGAGGCATTTCAGGACGTTCTTGTCGCCCTGCTCTTCCTTCAACCAGGCAGTGATCGGACATCCGGCATGCGTGCAGATGACCGAGTAGCAGACGATGCCGTCAGGGGCGCGGGCGCGCGTGGCATCGTCGAGTTCGGCGGGATCGAGCTTGACGAGCACGACCTCGTTCAGCCGCGAGCCCTTGCGGATGACGGAGGTCTTCGGATCCTGCGGCCAGGCGCGAATGGGCGGGCCGCCCAGGGTCAGATCGTCCGACTTGATGACCTGGCCGGCCTTGTCGCCTTCGGCGCGCACGAGCCGATCGGCTTTTTGCGGCCGCTCGCTGGCACCGGGCTGTTCTTCATCATCGGCGGCGGCGGGCTCGATCGCGGCGAGACAGGCGCAGCCTGCGAGCGCGGTCAACACCCCGCGGCGCGTCGGGTCGGCGCACGACCCTGCCGCATCGGATTCACCGGACTGTTCGATCGAAGCGCTGGAGTTGGCTTGCGACATGGCGCAAGCTGAACGTGCAACTCGGCCGAAAAGATGGCGACACACCTTCTCGATGCGCGAACGCATGCGCAAAAAATACGCTGCAGCTTTCGGTTGATCGACGGCGCGGCTTCGCGACTGCTGCGATCAGGGTTCGTTGACGAAGCTCAGCCTGCCGACAGGTTTCAGCGTCTTTGCATCAAATGTGCGAATCTCTGTTGCACCGCCCACGTCAAGCGTGAGGACCAATCGTTCGCCGGCGACACCGGTGGCGACGATGCGCGCGCCTTTCGGCAGCGCAGCAGTGACGTCGGAAACGGAAACGGGGCTTTCCTCGCTGCGATAAAGGCGGTAGCCGATGGCAATCAATACGACGGCCACGGCCAGTGCCGAGGTCAGGCCCGCGATCAGCATCATGCGCCGCACCCGCGCGATCAGCGCGGCCTGGTCGGGGGTCGGTTCGGTCACAGCGGTGTCGGTCATCACAAGGCTCTATCTTTGCAAGTGTCTTCGCAACAAGTCTCTTCGAATGGCGGTCGGAAGCTGGAGGTCGTCGTCGCCGGCGACGAGGGCTCGGCCCGGCTCGACCGCGTGCTCGCGCAGCGCAGTCCCGAGCTGTCCCGGTCCCGGCTGAAGGCGCTGATCCTCGCCGGTTCCGTGACCGTCAAGGACGCCGTCGTCCGCGACCCCGCTTATCATGTCGCCAAAGGCGATACGATCATAATCGACGTGCCGGAGGCCGCGCCCGCCGAGCCGCAGGGCGAGGACATCGCGCTCGATATCGTGTTCGAGGACGACGACATCATCGTCATCGACAAGCCGAGGGGCCTCGTCGTGCATCCCGCCGCCGGCCACGCCAGCGGAACGCTGGTCAACGCGCTGATCGCGCATTGCGGCTCGAGCCTGTCCGGCATCGGCGGGGTCAAGCGGCCGGGCATCGTGCACCGCCTCGACAAGGACACCACGGGGCTGATGGTGGTCGCCAAAAACGACCACGCCCACCAGTCGCTGACCGCGCAGTTCGCCGACCATGGCCGCACCGGGCCGATGGAGCGCGGCTACATGGCGTTCGTCTGGGGCGTGCCGAACCGGCCCCACGGCACGATCGACGCGCCGATCGACCGCCACCCGCACGCCCGCGAGAAGATGGCGGTGCGCCAGGGCGGCCGCGAGGCGATCACGCATTTCGAAGTGCTCTCGAGCTTCGCCGGCCGCGACGGCAAGCCGGTCGCCTCGCTGCTGGCGTGCCGGCTCGAGACCGGGCGGACCCATCAGATCAGGGTGCACCTCGCCCATCTCGGCCATCCCCTGCTCGGCGACAGCGTTTACGGCGCCCACTTCAAGACCAAGGCCGGGCAGCTCGGCGCGGAAGGTAAGGACACACTCACTGCGCTGGGCCGGCAGGCCCTGCACGCCTATCTGCTGGCATTGGAGCACCCCCGGACCGGAGAACTTTTGCACTGGGAGGCGCCTTTGCCGGAGGATTTGCTTCTTCTGCAATGGGCGCTGGAAGCGGCGGTATGACGCACCCCTCCCGGAAAAGCCGCGTTATGACAACAGGTTATACCTGCCACACGGGGACGTGACGTCAGCAATCCTTCCCTATCACGGACAGTTTGGTGTATGTTGCACTTGCGCTGAATATCTAGCGCGGAACATCGCAGCATGGCCGGCTTTAACCCAGCGGCCACCTGCCGGGCCCGCCGCTATCGGGGGCCTGAACCACTGGAGGGCGCTCAAATGGCCCGTACAGCTACGTTGCCGGTCCTCAATGGAGAATCCGGCCTCTCTCGATACCTCGCCGAGATCCGCAAGTTCCCGATGCTGGAACCCCAGCAGGAGTACATGCTCGCCAAGCGTTGGCGCGAGCATGACGATCGCGACGCGGCGCATAAGCTCGTCACCAGCCATCTCAGGCTCGTGGCCAAGATCGCCATGGGCTATCGCGGCTACGGCTTGCCGATTTCCGAGGTCGTCTCGGAAGGCAATGTCGGCCTGATGCAGGCGGTGAAGCGATTCGAGCCCGAGAAGGGCTTCCGTCTCGCCACTTACGCCATGTGGTGGATCAAGGCGTCAATACAAGAGTACATTCTGCGTTCCTGGTCGCTCGTGAAGATGGGCACCACCGCGAACCAGAAGAAGCTCTTCTTCAACCTGCGCAAGGCGAAGAGCAAGATCTCGGCCCTGGAAGAGGGTGATCTCCACCCCGACCAGGTCAAGCTGATTGCCAAGCGCCTCGGCGTGACCGATCAGGACGTGATCGACATGAACCGCCGCCTCGGCGGTGACGCGTCGCTCAACGCCCCGATCCGCGACGACGGCGAAGCCGGCGAATGGCAGGACTGGCTGGTCGACAACTCGCCCAACGCCGAAGCCCTGATGGCCGAGAGCGAGGAGTTCGATCATCGCCGCCAGGCCCTGAACGGTGCGATCGGCGTGCTCAACCCGCGCGAACGCCGCATCTTCGAGGCGCGGCGTCTGGCGGACGAGCCGATGACGCTGGAAGACCTCGCCGCCGAGTTCGGCGTGTCGCGCGAGCGCGTGCGGCAGATCGAGGTCCGCGCGTTCGAGAAGGTGCAGTCGGCCGTCAAGGGCACGATTGCCCGGCAGGAAGCCGCGCTCGAAGCCGCGCACTGATCGCGCAGCAGCGAGCCAACAGACACGAAAGCCGGCGGCAACGCCGGCTTTTTTGTTGTTTGCAAAGTGGTGCTCGGCACGCACCTCGATCCGGGGCGTGTAGCCATCAATCCGCCTGCCGACGAATGTCCGCATCAGCCTCGGGTGCGCACTCGCGAGGCGCATTCGGTCATGCCGGCTAAGGGGCCAGTTTCGGACCTTCCCGACAGGCTGCAGTGTCTTCGTGCAACGCCACCTGTTCCCCGGATGCGTCAGGTGCCGTAGAATGTCGTGGCCCTTGAAGCGGGACGTGCCGAAATCACCGTCCGGGCAAACGAGCAGCACAGGTGCTATCGGCAGGCACACGCTCTCCTAGAGGCCGTTCTTTTTTCGGTTTCACACCACCGTTCACCACGAACTTTGCGCGCTGCATTTGCGGCCGCTCGTTCGGTAACGTCGGGAGAAAAGCGATGAGGAAGGTCGATCGAAGGTCCGCACTGGGAATCGCGTTGGCAGCGGTTTCGACTGCCATGATCAAGCCCGCCAAGGCTCAAGCCACGGGCTACAAGGATGCGGCACCTTGGCCAGGTGTCGTGGTGCGTGAATATGAAGGCGAGACACCATCCCTGATCCCAGGATTTAAGACGGTCTCAATGCGCGATGTCATTATGCAGCCGGGATCGAAGACCATGGGCCCCCCGATGATGAATGCCATGATCTGCCATATCACCGAAGGGGAGCTTCGGCTTGAGCAGGACGGAAAGACCTTTACGGGCAAGAAGAATTTTGTCTGGACCTGTAACAAGGAAACAAAAGAGCAGGCGTACAATGATGGGAATGTGGTCGCGATCATGCGGATCACGGACCTGAAGGCCTAAGGCTCTTTTTCTTCGCAAGAGATAGCAAGCGATAGATTGCAGGAGCGGATGGCGCACGCGACGACGCGCCATCCGCGTACAGGACCGCTTCGGGTCAGAAGGCGATATCCGTGAACTTGGATCGGGTTTCCGCTTCGTCCCCGAAAGCAGGCGTTCTGGATTTTGATGGAGTACGCGGCCCTAATCGCCCACTGCCGCGCTTCGCCGCGACATCGCGATGAAACCCGAGCCGCCCACGCTCATTCCACCGAAAACCACGGAGTGTCCTATGGCTTCGCCTTCACCGACTTCGACGGCACCTTCAAGTAGCCGCCGGGAATCCGAGGGCGACGATGAACCGGCATAAACTCCAAAGCGACCCATTGATACGCGGATATTTCAATCCGGGTCCTACCCGTTCCGCAGTCGGTCTCTCCGTTGGGAGATAGTCAACATGGCATCACCTGGAAAAATCCAGGAGTACGGATCGCAGGCACCGGATACGATTGCGGCGAAGTTATTCAACTTTGAAGTCGGCAAGTTCGCCATAAAGCCGGAACATTCCAATTGGCTGATCAATGTCGTCGCTCCAAAATTGAGGAGCGGAGGAAGCCTTACAATCATAGGACTTGCGAGTCGTACCGGCAGCGACGATTTCAACATGGAATTGTCGCAGAATAGGCTGCGGGCCGTAATTGATTTCCTTCGCAAGCAAGTACCCAACAATTTCAAAGTTGCGCTCGAGGTGGCGAAAGGGGAACGCGCGGCCAAGTATGCAGGTGAAATGGATGGGGTGGAAAACGAAGCCTGGCGTGGTGTGATCATCTCGGTTTGGAATAAGCCAAATCCACCGCCGCCGCCGCCACCACCGCCGCCTCAACCGAAACCTCAATTTTATCCGGAGGAACGCAAGTTCTTCAAACGTTGGCTTGGCTTCGGCGTCAAGTCTGGCGGACAGTTGTTGATCGGCGGCATCGAGAGCACGACCGCGTACGTCGTGAACCTGGGAGATTTGGAGACCTTTGATCTCCAGATTATTAGCAGCCGGTGGGGACTGGGTCTTGGAGGCAGCGGAGGGGCGGTTGCTGTTATCGGCTTTGGTTTCAGCGTTCCATATGAGTTGCACCGTGAACCCCTGAATGACTGGGGCGTCAATGTCGCATTTACCGAAAAGCTGATCTCGAAATCGGCACTACAATCGATCCATAACAGCAAGTACTTCATCGATGGCTTGAAAAACGGCAGGTACGTGGCACCCGCGCTGAATACGCGTAACACCTTTACGGCTATTGGCTTACTTCAAAACGTGAGAAATGCACTCCACACGCTGTACGGAGGATTCGAGGCAGCCAAGGGCTCGGGCGTCATTGTGCTCGACTTGCCGTTTTTAGGTGTGGGACTTGAATTGTCCGCTTTCTTGACGCGAGGAACCATGTACGTCTCGAATCCTTCCCATTGGATTGAACCGAGTTGAAGGCTCGGACGAGACTCGCCAAAGCCTTGCCGCTACCGAGGGACTTCCGGTTCACCTCGAAGACCCGGCGTTCTCGATGGTCACGCAGGCCGTCAGCGATGGTGTCCGGCGGCCCCGCGACGGGAGGGGTTCCTTTTTGCTCGCCGCCGGTGTTTGCTCTGCACGGCGGAGAACGGGCATGCAGGGATCGCTGGGGGAAAAGATCGGTGAAGGCGCCTACTCCGAAGCCTACGCCTGGGCGCCGGGGCAAGTCGTCAAACTGTTCAAGCCCGGCTTGCCGCGGCGGATGCCCTGGTTCGAGGTGCACATGATCCGCGCCGTCCACGCCGCCGGCGCTCCGGTGCCGGAGGTGTTCGGAGAGGCTACCCTGGACGGGCGCTTCGGCATCGTGCTGCAGCGCCTCGACGGACCGACCCTGCTGCAGCTAACCCGAACCGGCGCGGTGACGTTCGAACAGGCCGGCGCGATCGTCGCGGCTCTCGCCATGTCCATTCACAAGACGCCCCTGCCGCCGGAGGTCCTCTCCATGCGCGAGTATATGGAGGCTCAGTTGGAGCACGACGACGGCAAGCTACCGAAGCACATCGCCACTGAAATCCTCGCGCTGATCGATCGCTTGCCGCCGGGCGACGGGCTCTGCCATACCGACCTGAGCCCCGGTAACGTGATCATGACAGCGGAAGGCCCAAAGCTGGTCGACTGGGTCAGCGCGATGCGCGGGCCCGCCGTCCTCGAGCTTGGGTTCTTGCGCGTGATCCTGTCCGAGCTCGGGCCGGAAGTCGCCGACAATCCGGAGCGGCCGCGCGCGACCAATGCGGCGGCGCAATCCGAATATGCCCGGCTCAACGGCATGTCTCTCGCGGATCTAACGGCGGCAATGGAGCCGTATTTGCCCATCGTCCGCACCTTCGCCGTTCTCGGCAACGCGGTGCCTTCGCTGCGGGAGCGGCTGATCCAGCGCATCGAAGCGACTCTGCGCTCGGAAGACTGAATGGTGACCTCTCCGCACGCTTCACAGCGCTCCGTCGCAATTCATCGAACGGCGGTTAATTGCCTGGCGTTTTCGAACCTTGCCTGGGCCTCTGAGAGGGCACTGCCGATGGCGAGTCCCAGTCAATCATTTTCAAGCAAATGAGGAGTTCGACATAGCTTTGTACTTGCCCTGACCCTGCCATGAGTTCGCAACTTTCTCGCGGTCCCGCCGGGACAGTTAGCCAGATCGAGTTTAGCTGCTGCCGCGCAACCGCCTCGTCACTCACGCACTTGCTCGCGTCCTGAGGAAGCCCCGACGCTTTATCGTCAACGGAAACGTCCGCGCAAAGCGACATGATGTCGAAGTTGGGAACACTGTCTGAAATTTGTACGGGCGGCTGACCAACGAGCGATAATGCCAAGAGCGCTGCCCTCATGAGACCTCCCTCCCCGTCCGGTGCGCCCAGCTGGAAGGCGGATTGAGCTGGGACTGACGCGGCTTCGGAGGCTGTAGCGGCCGCCCTCCGCCCACGACGTTACATTGCGCCTTTTTCCCAATTTCTATCCACTACGAACCGCAATGCTGCGGCGCGCTACTACTTTTGCGCATGCGATTTGCCTGCCCGTCTGTTGGTTAGGACCAGTTCCGAATGGCAATTGCCGCGGGCATTTGCCGATTTACGATGTGCTCAGTGAGACGTGATCGCTAACGCGAAAGGGCGCCTGTGACCGCGGTCCCTGCATGCTGGTGCTCTTGGCCGTCGCCATGGTGTGGGGGTTGTAACGCTGATCATCCGAGCAGAAGAGCGCCCCCGCCGACGACGAAGAAAACGATCGCTAGACCTATCAGGCTGTACTCGACGCCATCCATCCCGATCGACCATCGAACGAGGAACCAAGCAAGCCCCAGCTCAGGGGGTGAGCTGGGGCTGCCGGGGCTGGAAGGCTGTAGCGGCACAGCCTCTACTCACGACGCTACGACTTTCCCAAATTTGATCCACAAGAAACCGCTGTTGCTGCAGCGCGCTACTACCAATGCCCCACGCACGCGATCATACGGTCTCATACAGCGCACGGACGCCTGGCATGCCGCAGGTTACGGTGCGGCCACCCAGCCCATTTTGAACGGGGCTGCTTCTCAAGTTGTAGATCTGGGACAGAAGAATTGAGTTACTGGGCGTCCGCCATCTTCGATCGAGAAGCCTGCGGTTGCGCGTTGGCTGCCGAGGGCCGGCTCGACGGCGACGCCGGTTCCTGCGATGAGACGGCGGCGTCGGGCGGCGCGCCCGGGGATGGTCGATGGGCAGCTGGTGCCGGAAGCACGATCACTTTCGCGCCGACTTTCACCCGATCATAGAGGTCCATGACGTCGTCATTGGTCAGCCGGATGCAGCCGGATGAAACCCGCTTCCCGATCGTATCGGGCTTGTTGGTGCCGTGGATTCTGTATTCGGTATCGCCCAGATACATCGCCCGGGCACCGAGCGGATTGCCGGGGCCGCCCGCCATGAACCGCGGCAGATAAGGCTGGCGCGAAATCATCTCTGCCGGCGGACGCCAATCCGGCCACTCTGTCTTGCGGGCCACGACCTGCTCACCGGACCATGTGAAACCTTCGCGGCCGACGCCAATGCCGTAGCGCATCGCCTGCCCGCCATTCAGAACCAGATAGAGGAATGTGTTTCCGGTATCGATGACGACGGTGCCCGGCGGCTGGTGACTGACGTATTCAACCACCTGCCGAGCAAATTTTCCGGGAGCGTCAGCGGCTTTTGGTGTTTCGATCCGGGGCGCGGGGACCGGGATCGGAACCGGAGCTGGCGCTGGCGCCTGAACCGCCGCCGCTACGTGAATGGGAGTCGACGGCGTAGGACTAGATGGTGCCGGCACCTGGTGCGCGGCTTGCTTCCGTATCGGTTGAACGCCCGCCGGCCGCCACAGCAAGCCGTACCCCAATGCGGCAGCGGCCACGACGCCAATTACAACTCTTCCGGCCACTGGTAGCGCGAGCGTCTCGGTCTTTCCACGTTTGGCCCGCTTACCCATACTTCTCCCCTGATCGCAATGCCCGGAAGGGGTACCCGGCAAATTTTAACAAGCTTCGAAGCGATGTCGCCCAGGCTGGAAATCGCCAAGCGTCGTTAACGCCAGCCCCTGTGCTGCAACACCCATCGTCCACATTCGATCGCCGGTTCGGGCAAAGCAAGGGCCGCCCAAAGGCGGCCCTCGCGCAAAGATGCAACATCACTTCAACGTATAGGTACCAGTCTGGTGATTGCAGTCTTGAAAGGTTCCCTCTTTGATGACCGGGAAAGGCCCTAAGGGTTGTATCGTTGCGGTCATGACCATGCCGTCGTACTTCCCAGTCCCCGCGACTGTCTCTCTGGTTACCTTTCCTTCTGACGTCGAGAAGTACGAAAGTCGCTTATCACCGTCTCGGTCAATGGACTCGCAGACCGTGGTGCCAGTAATCTTCCCACCAAGAGATGCACTAACCCCTACGCACCGGAATGTATCTTTGTCGAAAAGCCCACCCGGAGGATTGCTTCGGATAGAGCCGGTATGCTCATAGCTTCGCGCGATGTGGGTCTTGGAAAATGAGATAGTGTTGCTCGTGCCCGACCAGCACGCCGTGTAATCGAAGTTGCCTTCTTTTGGGAGCTCGGCGGCGAAAGCAGACGGTGCCAACGCAAAGACGATCAACGCTAAGGGATACCTGCATGCGCTTTCCATAGTACCCTCCGTATGGATTGGCAGAACGAACGATGCCAACGCGAACGTGAGGGGACGCATTGATCCAGATCAATGGATGAAGACGAGGAAATGTCCGCGATGGGTCAAGGCTGCCCTGGCCAGTCCGTAGGATAGGTGGAGCGCAGCGATACCCATCATCCCACCGCGCAGCACAAGCTTGATGGGTATCGCTTCGCTCCACCCATCCTACGAAGCGGACAAAACAGGCGCTCTTGGCTATGTCGGCTAGGGGCTCAGAAGGCGATATCGCCGAGGTCCGGTCCGGTTGCCGCTTCGTCCCCGAACGCAGGCGTCCGGGATTTTGATGAGTACCCGCCCTACTCGCCCCACTGCCGCGCCATGGTGGCGAGCGCGCAGCCCTCGCAGTAGCGGGCATCCTTGAAGTCGATCCAGTTGTGGGCGTAGACGCGCTCCGGCGGGATGCCGTAACGCGCGCGCAGCAGCTTCACCAGCACCCGCCAGGCCGCGACCTGTGCGTCGGTCGGGCCCGTCGTGACGTCGGGATAATTGCCGGAGAACTCGACGCCGATCGACGTGTCCTTGTTCACCTGGTGATAGGTCTTGCTGTTGTCGATGTATTTGTTGTCGTTGCGATCGGCGCCGTCTGTGTGGGTCGGAACGAGGCTGTCGGCGACCGCCCAATAGACCGTGCCGTCGGTTTCGACCCAGATCATGACGCCGCGCCGGGTCGGGTTCTTGTGCTGCGCCTCGGCGCCGTATCGCGCCGAGCCCTGCGGCCCCTCGGTCTGGTGCACGATGATATTGCGCCAGGGATGCGATTTGGCGACGTCGCCCCAGGGCGCCAGCCAGACCATCTTCAAGCCGGGAATCTCGGGCGTGCCTTGCGATCGCGCGATGGCCGCGAGATCGGGCGTTTCGGCCGATGCGGCAGTGAACAGGACAAGCACAAGTAGTGCGGTGAGCAGGCGAGGCATCATCACGGAGATCCGGTGTCGTCTCTCGTTAGCACGCTCAGGCGCGCTTGCGCAGGCTCGCCTCGACCGTCTCGGGCGCCGGCTTCGGCTCGTAGGTCGCGTAGCCGTTCTTGCCGCCCTTCTTGGCGTCGTAGAGCGCGTGGTCGGCGGCGGCGACCAGGCGATCGGGATGCAGGCCGATCTCGCGGGTCCATTGCGCGACGCCGATCGAGACCGCGATCGGAATGTCCCTGCCGGTGCACTGCTCGGCATCGGCGCGGCAAACCTCGAGCACGCGGCGCGCGATCATCGCGCCTTCGCGCAGCGTCGAGGACGGCAACACGATGCAGAACTCGTCGCCGCCGGTGCGGGCCAGCATGTCGCCCGGGCGGAGCCGCGTCTGCGCCATCAGCGTGAAATGCTGCAGGCAGGCGTCGCCGGCGGCGTGGCCATGGGTGTCGTTGATGCCCTTGAAGCCGTCGAGGTCGATCACCAGCAGCGCGAACGCCTCGCCGTTGCGGTCGGAGCGCGCGCATTCCTCGGTCAGCCGCTGCAAGAGATGGCGGCGGTTGCCGACGCCGGTGAGATCGTCGAGCAGCGCGAGGTCGGCGACCTCGTTGCGCAGCCGGTCGATCGCCATCAGCAGGAAGCCGAAATTGAGCGCCATCGACAGGAACACCATCAGCAGGATCACCAGCGACTGCCCCGCAGAGAAGCGGAGGAAGGAGAACTCGCCGGGCTGCAGCAGCGCGCCGACGGCACGCAGCGCATAGATGCCGATCAGCACGGAGGCGACGATGCCGGCGAGCCGGGCACCGGGGCTGACGCGGCCGTTCTCGGACGATAGCAACAGCTTCAGCGTCAGCGCGAACGGCGTGACCTGGGCAATGGTGTAGACCAGGATGCGCATCGGCATGCTGTCATAGGCGAAGATGAAGGTGCCGAGACCGGCGAAGGCCAGCGCCGTGGTCAGCAGGGTGGCGCGCCAGGTCGCAGGCTTGTCGTAGAACCGCTCGATGCCCATCGCGGCAAGGCCGGCGGCGAACACCATCAAGGTCCCGGCCGCAAGCAGCGGCAGCAGCGAGTCCGTCAGCATCACGCGAAGCATCGCGCAGCTGGCCCCGGCGGAGGCGACGAGGGCCGACGCGGTCCAGAACCGCGCCGCGCCGAAAGCAGGATAGCTGCGCGCGACATAGGCCCAGATCAGCCCGAGCGCGAGAAAATTGATAATGAATACCGTCCAAAGCGTCGGAACGCTCAACATCGCCCCTGTTCGAGAGCCGTATCGGCCTCGCCTCTCCTGAAATGACCGTCTGCCGCTAAAGCGCGATGAGATCAGGCTGAATCATCATCGCGCGTTAGATTCTTGTTTTGGCATGATCTTTTCGGAAAACCGCTTCGCACTTGTCCGGATCATGCCCCCGGGGCGCTTCCTCAAATGACAATCCCCGTTGTCTTACGGAACAGCATGCGGCCGCGCCGCTTAACGGAGCGTCACCCACAACGTGCCAATCCGCGCCGTGGTTTTGAATTGATGAAGATCTGCGCATCCGCCGTTTGCGCATCGTTAAGCATGACGGATGCGCCGACGCCGCGACGCGCGACATGCGCAACGCTTTGCGAAAAAGCTGGCGAAAACGCGTAACAGTTGTGGATAACACGATGACGACGCCGTGACAGCACGCGGCAGCAGCCTCCGAATCTGCTGAGTTTGATATCGAGGATGTTGCGAGGCTGGCCCTCCGCCAAGCATGCCTCGGAGTCGCGTTCAATCCATGAAACCCTGAGAGGATACTATGGCTAAGAAAGCGAAGAAGGCGAAGAAGGCGAAGGCGAAAAAGGCCACCAAGAAGAAGGCCGCCAAGAAGTAACGAATTCCAGCCCGGGTAGCGGCTCTTGCCCTGCCCGGGCACCCGGACCGGGACAACCGGTCGCAGCGACGTCAACCTCGAATTCACCACCCTACATCGATCGGCCCCGAACTGACGGGGCGCAAGGCAGCAGGCGCAACGCCTGCTTTTTTATTGCCTGCGTCCGGGCGTGACGGCCGCGACGTCAGCGCTCCGCCAAGGCGAGCCTGGCGCCGAGCAGGGCAAAGCCCGCGGCAAAGCTTCGCCGCAGCCAGGCCATCACCTTCGGCCGGGTGATGACGCGGTCGCGCACCGAGGCGGCGAACAGCCCGTAGACCGCGAACACCGCAAAGGTCATCGCCATGAAGACACCGCTGAGCTCGACCATCCGCGCCAGCGGGTGCGGCTCGTCGACCGCGATGAACTGCGGCAGGAAGGCCAGGAAGAAGATCGACAGCTTTGGATTGAGGATGTTGATCAGGATCGCGGTCACGATCACCCGCCGGCGCGAGCGCGGCTTGATCTCGGTGTCGACGGCAAGCGCGCCGCGCTCGCGCAGCGCCTGCCAGGCCATGTAGAGCAGATAGACGACGCCGCCCCATTTCAGCGCCGCGAACGCCACGGCGCTGGTGTGCAGGATGGCGGCGAGCCCGAGCATCGCCGCGATCATCTGCGGCACGATCCCGAGCGTGCAGCCGAACGCCGCCGCGACGCTCGCCCGCGCTCCCCGGGTCAGCGCCACCGCCAGCGTATAGAGCACGCCGGTGCCGGGCGAGGCCACCACGATCAGCGACGTCAGCAGAAAGGACCAGGTCACTTCAAATCCTCGGCGGGCGGGACAGGCGGACGGGACATCGTCCGCCAATATCACGGCGACGGGGACGGCGGAAGCGGCTGCCGGCCTCCGCCCGGCGCCAGCGTCGACACCCCGTTATGACGACCTGCGCCATCCGCGATGCGAAAGCTCCGACGCCTTCATCTCGGCGACCCGGATCACGTCCAGCGGCGCCCAGGGCTTGGCCCAGAACAAGGCGCCTTCGGGCAGGCGCTGCCGCAGCGGCTTGCCCGAGGTGACGATCACGTCGAGATCGGGTCTGTACTTCTTCGCGGCATAAGCGAGCTCGATGCCGGTCATGTTTCCGGCCAATTCGACGTCGGTCATCATCAGCACGACGTTGTCGCCGTTGCCCTGCAGCACCAGCTCGGCGGCCTCGGCGCTCTCGCAGGCGATGACGTCGAACTCGCTCTCCTCCAGCAGCAGCCCGATCATCTCGCGCTGCATCGGGTCGTCCTCAACCACCAGGGCCTTCGCACGGTAGGGCATTGACTGTCCCATGGGTGTGGCTCCCTTGGTTTGAATGCTTCGCTTCGAGCGCGTAACATAGATTAAATGCCCAAAATCACTGGATGGTTCAGTTCCAATTTGAGAAAAGCGTGGAAATGCCGTGTTCCTCGCTTGGCAACCACCACCCCCGTTGAGATGGAGCTCACCCGACATGACCGCGATCCCTGGATCCGCCGCTGCCGTGACCGGAGCCGCCAGCGGCATCGGCCGCGCGCTCGCGCATGAACTGGCGCTGCGCGGCTGCGATCTGGCGATCGCCGACCGCGACGAGGCCGGCCTGCAGGCCGCCGCCGCGGAGATCGCGAAAGCGAGCCCGCGCAAGGTCACCGTGCATCGGCTCGATGTCAGCGAGCCGGACCAGATCACGGCGTTCGCGGAGGCCGCCGTTACAGCGCACCCCTCGCTCAACATCGTCGTCAACAATGCCGGCGTCGCGCTGCTCGGCGAGTTCGGCGAGTTCGATCAGGCGCAGATGGAGTGGCTGTTCAACATCAATTTCTGGGGCGTGGTGCACGGCACCCGCGCCTTCCTGCCGCAGCTTTCGCGGCGGCGCGAGGCGCATATCGTCAACATCTCGTCGATCTTCGGCATCATCGCCCCGCCCGGCCAGAGCGCCTATTGCGCGGCCAAGTTCGCGGTGCGCGGCTTCTCGGAAAGCCTGCGCCACGAGCTTGCGGTGGCGAACAGCCCGGTGCGTCTGTCCGTGGTGCATCCGGGCGGCGTTGCCACCAGCATCGCGCGCAACTCGCGCGCCGGCACCGGCGTCACCGACAATGCCCGCCGCGCCGAATCGATCGAGCGCTTCGACGCACTGGCCAGGACCACGCCGACCGCGGCCGCGCAGCGCATCATCGCCGGCATCGAGAAGAACCAGCCGCGCATCCTGATCGGCAAGGACGCATACTTCATGGACCTGCTGCAACGCTTCCGCCCGGCGACCTACTGGAAAACGATGCAACGGATGATGGAGAAGACGGCGGCGCGGCGGATCGCGCGCGATGCCGCGAGTGCGAGCCAGTAGCACGATAGCGCGGAGTAACCCGCGCACCGCCGTCGTCCCGGCGAAAGCCGGACCCATAACCACAGGATTGGGTTGGTGAGGCACGCCGGGGGCCACAGCGTCGTGCAACACGGACATTTGTGGTTATGGGTCCCGGGTCAAGCCCGGGACGACACCGGGGATGTTGCACGGCCCGCGGGTCATACCATGCCTGCGAGTCACGCCTGCGCGTCATCGCGACACGAGATTACCCGCCCAGCTGCTTCTTCACCCCGAGCGCCAGCCGGAACAGCGGATCGCTCCGCTCCGAGGGATAGAGCGCGCTCCTCGCCACCTGCGGAAAATTATCATTCTTCCAGAACGACGCCGGCGCGAACGAGAATTTGGCGACCAGCCGCCGGCCGAAATCCATCTCGTAGGGAAAGTAGTTTTCCTTCTGCTCGGTGCCGGACATCTCCGGATACTCGCCGAGCAGATAGCCCTCCTGGATGTGCGGCCGCACCGCCGACGGCGGGCAGACGCTGGCGAGGCGCACGATCTGCAGGCCGGCCTCGGCGCTCGCGGTGATCGCGCCGCTCAGATTCGGCACGCCGAGCACATAGAGGAAGGCGGTGCCGGTCTCCGCCAGCGAGGCAAAGGAGGCGGCAATCCGGATCGAATGGGTGACGTCGAGCAGCGGCGTGGTGCAGACCTCGTAATGCTGCAGGATCGACCAGCGCAGGATGCGATGCCGCTTCAACCGCTCGAGCCCGAGCAGCTTTTCCCTGGCGTATTCGGCGATCAGGATCCGCTCGGCGCGTTGCAGCGCATCGAACCGCCCGACCAGCGTCGCTTGATCGGGATTGCCGCGGCCGCCGCGAAACAGCGTCGGCTTCAGCGACGAGTTGCGCTTGATGTTCCTGTAGTCGGCGCCCTGGCCGCGAAACAGCAGCACATGATCGCGGTTGAGGAATTGCAGCTCGGCGATCTTGGTGGCGAGCTCGAGATAGGAGCCGACGCGATGGCCCGGCCCCTCCCGCACCGCCGAGTTCTTCGCGACCTGGCATCCGCGGCGGTCGAAGAACGACCAGATTTTTTGGCTGCCGATGGTTTCCATGGAGACACCAGAATTCTCAACCGTCATTCCCCGATGCGCAATTGCGCATCTGAGGGCAGCCCGCAGGGCTGAACCCGGAATCCATTTTTCCATGCGTGATGCGGCCCGATGGAAACGATCGTCATTGCGAGGAGCTCGGCGACAAATTTGCGAAGCAATTTTGCGCTGAAGCGACGAAGCAGTCCATCGCCCCGCATGTGCCGAAAGATGGATTGCTTCGCTCCGCTCGCAATGACGGACAAGGCCGCCGCGCCCTCACCGCCCCACGAGCTGATCGGCAAAATACCCGATGGTCTTGCGATAGATCACCGCCCTGTTCCACTCGCGCATCGCCTCGAAATTCGCGGTGCCCTCGCCATAGGGCGCGCCCATCTTGAAGCCGCTGGTGTGCAGGAGGTTCGCGGTCGAGGCCAGCACGTCGGCGACCGAGTGGCGCAGGTCGACATGGCCGTCGCCGTCGAAATCGACGCCGTACTTGATGTAGGACGACGGCAGGAATTGCGTCTGGCCGATCTCGCCGGCATAGGCGCCGATCATGTCGTTGAGACGGAGATCGCCGCGCTGCACGATCTTGAGCGCGGCGAGCAGTTCGCCCTGGAACAGGTCGGTGCGGCGGCAATCATGCGCCAGCGTCGCGAGCACGCGAAACACCGGCAGCTTGCCCATGTCGCCCTTGCCGAAATCCGTCTCCAGCCCCCAGATCGCGACCAGGATCTGGCGCGGCACGCCGTATTGCTGCTCGATCTTCGAGAGCAGCGCGGCGTGACGCTGCAGCATCGCGCGGCCGCCATTGATGCGCCCGGGCCCGACCCGGGTTGCGACATACTGCTCGAACGTCTTGTTGAAGGTGTAGCGCTGCCGCCGGTCGAAGGCGAGCACCCCGCCATCCTGCTGCACGCCGCCGAGCGCCGCGGAGATCACATCCTGCTGGATGCCGGCGCTCGCCGCCTCCTGCGAGAACGACTGGACGAAGGTCGGAAAACTGCCACCGCAGCGCGCGGCATAGGAGGGGGTGGCAAGCAGCAAGGCGCCGAACACAACCGCCAAACGACACCTGAGCATGCAAAAATCCCCCTGCTTCGATTGGCCGATCATGCCATGGAGCAAACGAGGCAGTCAAAGTGTCGGCACGACGCTCCATCCATCGCTGCCGCAGCTGGCCGCCTCAATCCATGTTCGCACGGTGAATGACCACGGCGCATCCATCAACCGATCGGCACGTAGCTGAAGCTCAATCCTTGAGCTGGCGCTCCAACCCGACGAAATCGATCTCCGCCCAGCGCTCGGAAATCCTGCCGTCCTGAATCCGCCAGAACGTCATGCCGCGGAATTCGACGTGGCGGCCGGTTGGCTGGATGCCGCGCCATGGGCTGCGGTGCCGGCCGCGCCAGACGAAGCGGCCGGCGACGATGTCGCGCTCGGCCACCAGGCATTCCGCCACCGCCGACAGGTCGGCGAAGGTCTCGTGCATCGCGGCCGAATGCGCGATCACGTCCTCGGCGCTCAGCCGCTTGCCCACCGCATGGTCGAAGAAGTCGGGCGCCAGCTGCGCGCGGATCGCCTCGGGATCGTGGCGGTTGGTCACGGCGTCGCAATGCGCGAGCACGAGCGCCTTGTTGGCGTCGATTGTGGCGTTGGACATCGGCGATCGATTCTCGAAGGAAAGGTTGTAGAAATAGAATGATGCGCCTCATACGCGAATCGGACGGCATGACGCAAGTGACGATGGTCAGAAAAAGCTCGGCTTTCGGCCGTCGTTCGTTTGCGCGACGATACGAAAGACCGCTGCCGGAAAAGTGCGCTGGCGCGCGAGGCTCCACCGCCAGCCATTCCCTCACCTCTGCCCTCGCCTCTGCGCGAACGGCGGGCCGGCGGTAACATCGTCCGTTGGCTTGACTGCCGGTGGCATGCAAGCGGCGGTGCCCGGGCGAGCGACGCACCGCACGGCAAGCATTTGAGGACACGACGCATGAACGCCGAAGCCGCCGGCCGCGACCAAGAAGCGCGGGCCGGGCAAGCAGCTTCCGCCGGCAGGCGGCCGGTTGCGCTGTCTAGTTCATGCAAAGCCGCGCCGCTAAAGCCAGGCACGCCGGCTGCAACGCCGCCGTCATTTGGGGATGCCATCCGATGACGCGTTTGGGGATGAGGATGTGCTGCCGATGACGATCGCCTTGGGCTTCCCCTTGGGTTTCGCACGCGCGCGCAGGGCTGCCGCATCGATCGGTGTTGTGCTCGCGCTCGGCGCTTTCTTGAGCGCAGCGATCGACACCGCCGCCGCGCAGAACGCCCCCGCCAAGCGCGCGCCGGCGCAAGGCGCCGGCAGCACGCAGGCGATCGCCGCACAAATGAAGAACGCCGTCGCGCTGACGCGCGGCGGCAAGTTCGACGCGGGCTATGCACAGCTGCTTGCAGCACTGGATGCCGCCGACAAGCTCGACGACGCCCAATTCGTCATGGAGCAGTATTTCGACGCGACCACGACGCTGCGCGCGGTCAAGCGCGACGATCTCGCCGAAAAACTGTTCGTGCGCGCGTTCCAGAGCAAGGCGGCGGCGCAACGGCCGCCCGGCAATGCCGACGTGCTGCTGATGTACGCGATCCTGCTGTCCGACCACGCCAGGATCGCCGAAGCCGTTCCGCTCTACATGAAGGCGATCGCGGCGTTCAACGCCTATTGGGGCGAAGGCTCCGAGGAATCGCTGATCGCGAGCGACAAGCTCGCGGTCGCGCTGTCCGCCAACGGCTCGGCGGCGTCGGCGACCAATTTGGGCCGGCACAATTTCGAGCGCGCGGAGAAGGCGCTGGGGCCCGACCATCGCACCACCTGGAAGCTCGCCAACAATTATGCCGACATGCTGCGCGAGATCGGCGCGCCGGCGAAGGCGCTCGAGCTCGATCTGTTCGCGATCGAGAAGCGCGCCAGACATTATGGCGAGAACCATCTCAACACGCTGGTGACGGTCAACAACGCCGGCCAGGATTTCCTCAATCTCGGCCGCTTCGACGACGCCCGCCGCTACTTCCGCCGCCACCGAGCGATCGCGGCCGCGATGGCGCCGAAGGATCCGAGCTTTGCCGGACAGGCCGACGGCTGGCTGTTCTACACCGACATGCTCGCCGCCGGCGATGCCGCGATCGCGCCGGCCGATCTGGGGCGGCTGGAGGCGATCGTCGCCAATGAGGCGAATTATGCGGATTTCCTGCGCATCAAATCCGCGGTGCTGGCTGCCGGCCAACGCGAGCAGCGCCGCGAGCGGGACAAGGGGATGCGGCTGCGCGAGACCGCGCTGGCGATCTCGACCCGCGCCTTCACCGCGCAGCATCCGATCAGCTTCGAGATCAAGCTCGGCATCGCGACCGCCCTGATCGCTGATGATCCGAGCCGCGCGGTGCAGGCCTTCGCCGCGCTTGACCGCGAGATGTTCGACTGGATGAAGCGCGAGGTCGGCACATCGGGCGATCGCGCCGTCGCCGAAGCGATCCGCGCCCATGCCGACCATCTCTTGTTCGCGTTCGGCCGCTTCGCCACCGGCGCCGGCTCCGCCGTGGCGCAGCCGGCCTTTGCCGCCGCCGTGCTGCGCTGGAAGACGCTCGGCGGCGCCGACGCCACGGCGCTGCGCCAGCTCGAGACGGAGGTCGCCGGCAAGGACGAGGAGACCGCGACGCTGCTGCGGACGGCGCTCCGGCTCAACGGCGAGAAACAGGAGCTATTCTCGTCGGGCAATATCGACGACTGGGCGAGGTCGGTGTGGGGGCGGCAGGACGCCGCCGAGAAGGCGCTGCAGAAGCGGCTCGATGCGATCGGTGCGAAGCGACCGCAAGACCCGATCCGTCCGTCACAGCTGCTCGCGGCGCAGGAAGCCGTCGTCAACTATTTCATCACCCGGCAATGGAAGGCGGATCGCCAGGCGAAAGACCCGTTGGCGGCGACCGTGCTCTACGCCATCGTCGAGACCGCAACGAGCGAGCCGCGCGTGGTCGATCTCGGCGATCCCGGCCGGATGGTCGACACCGGCGTGCGCACCGAGATCGCGCGGCTGCGCGCGACGCGGGCCGCTGCGCCGGATCCCGACACGCACGCGCCCGACGTCAAGGGCCGCTTCCAGAACCTCCGGGCGCGGCTGTTCGCGCCGCTGGAGCCGCTGCTGAAGGACAAGACCACGCTCTATGTCGTGCCTGACGGCTTCCTGTTCGCCGTGCCGTTCGCGCTGCTGCCTGGCAGTGGCGGCGGCCTGCTGGAGGACAAGTTCACGATCCGGATGCTGACCAGCCCCGATGCGCTGATCGCGATCCATGCGCGCGAGACGCTCGATCAGCGGGGCGCGATGCTGCTCGCCGGCGGCATCGAATACGGTGAGCCGGGGCCGATGCCGCTGCCCGCGACCCGGACCGAGATCGAGGCGATCGCCAAACTCGCCCGCGCGCGCGGCGCGCCGGTCGAGATGCTGACCGGGCGCGGCGTCAGCGAAGGCACGCTGCGCGCGGCGATCGGCAAGGCGCGCATCGCGCATCTGGCGACGCACGGCTTCTATCGCGACAGCACGGCCTCCGGCCTCGATACGCTCTGGCAGAGCGGCATCGTGCTGTCGGGCGCCGGCGACAGCCGATTTCCGCTGCGCGACGAGAACGACGGCTATCTCTATGGCTTCGAATTGATGGACTGGGACCTGTCCGGTCTCGACTTGCTGGTGCTGTCGGCCTGCGAGACCGGCCGCGGCGACGAGAGCTTCGTCAGCGGCCTGCGCGGCCTGCCGACCGCGCTCGGCATCGCCGGCGCGCGGCGCGCGCTGCTGACGCTGTGGCCGGTCGCCGACCAGGGCACCGCGAACTTCACTGTGCGGTTCTACGAGCACCTCGCGGAGGGCCTGACCTATTCCGATGCGCTGCGCCAGACGAGGCGCGATGCGCGCGACGGCAAGGTCGCGGGCGCGGGCGACGCCAGCGTGTGGGCGGCGTTCGTGCTGTTCGAGGGCTGAGCCGTATATGTCGTTGATGTGACCGGACGGGCACCGCGAGCGCATGCCGGGCCGAACTGCGCCCGACGTTGCGCAAGGGCCGCACGCAACCCCATCGCGCAGGGCAGACCGGCGCGCTGACGCAGGCGATTTGCTTTGACAGCGGCGCCCCGATCGAGGACAAGCCGCGCATGCCGAAAAAACCCGGGACCAATCCCAAAGGCGAATTCGCCTTCTTCAACGTCTTCTATGAAGACGGCTCGCAGCGCTCCAACCGCCGCGTGCCGTCGGAGCTCATTGGCGGGCTCGACGGCGACGAGCCGGTGCGCGCCTTCCTGCGCGAGCAGGACCGCGAGATCGCCGAAAAGGGCGGCCGCCCGCCACTCGAGATCAAGTCCATCGAGCGCGTCGGCGCCAAGAAGAAGTAGCGGCGGCCACACAACTCTATCCACGTCATTGCGAGTGCAGCGAAGCAATCTCCTCGCGATGACGTCGGAGACGGATCAAAATGAAAACGGCGGGCCCAGGCCCGCCGTTGTTGTTTCGATGGATTGCCGGGTCGAGTCCGGCAATGACAATCGGAAATATTAGTTGTCCAGGAAGCTCCGCAGCTTCCGCGACCGCGACGGGTGCTTCAGCTTGCGCAGCGCCTTGGCTTCGATCTGGCGGATGCGTTCGCGGGTGACCGAGAACTGCTGGCCGACTTCTTCCAGCGTGTGGTCGGTGTTCATGCCGATGCCGAAGCGCATGCGCAGCACGCGCTCCTCGCGCGGGGTGAGCGAGGCCAGCACGCGCGTGGTGGTCTCGCGCAGGTTGGACTGGATCGCGGCGTCGATCGGCAGGATCGCGTTCTTGTCCTCGATGAAATCGCCGAGATGCGAATCCTCTTCATCGCCCACAGGCGTTTCGAGCGACAGCGGCTCCTTGGCGATCTTGAGGACCTTGCGCACCTTCTCGAGCGGCATGCCGAGCTTCTCGGCGAGTTCTTCCGGGGTCGGCTCGCGGCCGATCTCGTTCAGCATCTGGCGCGAGGTGCGGACGATCTTGTTGATCGTCTCGATCATGTGCACGGGAATGCGGATGGTGCGGGCCTGGTCGGCGATCGAGCGGGTGATCGCCTGCCGGATCCACCAGGTGGCGTAGGTCGAGAACTTGTAGCCGCGGCGATATTCGAACTTATCGACCGCCTTCATCAGGCCGATATTGCCTTCCTGGATCAGGTCGAGGAATTGCAGGCCGCGGTTGGTGTACTTCTTGGCGATCGAGATCACGAGACGGAGGTTGGCTTCCACCATCTCCTTCTTGGCCTGACGGGCCTCGCGCTCGCCCTTCTGCACGCCGTGCACGATCTTGCGGAATTCGCCGATCTCGAGCCCGGTGAGCGCCGCAAGCGACTGGATCTCGTGGCGCAGGTCCTTGATGCGGTCCTTCTCGTGATGGACGAAGTTCTTCCAGCCCTTGGCCGACAGCTTGGAGACGCGGTTGAGCCAGCGCGGATCGAGCTCGGAGCCCTGGTAGTTGCGCAGGAAGTCCTCGCGCGCGACGCCGTGGCTGTCGCCGAGGCGCAGCAGGCGGCCCTCGAACGAGACCAGCTTCTTGTTGATGTCGTAGAGCTGCTCGACCAGCGAATCGATGCGGGCCTGGTTGAGGCGCAGCGACTTCACCTCGACGATGATCTCGTCCTTCAGCTTCTTGTACTTGCGCTCCTGCGAGGGCGACAGCGACTCGCTCTGCAGCTGGTTGGCGATGTCCTGCTCCTGCAGGCGGCGCAGCTTCTTGTACTCGGATGCGATCTTGTCGAAGGTCTCGACCACCTTCGGCTTCAGCTCGGCCTCGATGGCGGCGAGCGACATCTGGTTCTCGAACTCGTCGTCGTCCATGTCGCCTTCGGCGGCGGCCTCGGCGGGATCCTTCTCCTCGGTGGCGGCTTCGCCACCGGCGGGCGCGGCGCGGAACGGGGTCGGCGACGGCGGCGCTGCCGGCGGCGCGACATGGGCCGGCGCACCGGCCTGCGCGTCGCCGCCATTGCCCTCATCGGCGGCACCCTCGGCGCCGTTGTTGCCGATCAGGTTCGGATTGATGCCGCCCTTGGACTCGGGGCCGGCATAGGTGGCTTCAAGATCGATGATGTCGCGGAGGAAGATCTTTCCTTCGTTGAGCTCGTCGCGCCAGATGATGATGGCCTGGAAGGTCAGCGGGCTTTCGCAGAGGCCCGCGATCATCGCCTCGCGGCCGGCCTCGATGCGTTTTGCAATCGCGATTTCGCCTTCGCGGGAGAGCAGCTCGACGGTGCCCATCTCGCGCAGATACATGCGCACGGGATCGTCGGTGCGCTCGCCGGGCTCCGACTTCTTGACCTCGGTGACGGCCTTCTGCGTGACCTCGACGAGCTCGTTATCGGTCTCGTCGTCGCCGTCGTCCTTCTCGTCCTCGCCTTCGCTGTCGTCGGCCTCGGTGACGTTGATGCCCATGTCTGACAGCATCGACATGATGTCTTCGATCTGTTCGGGCGACGTCGTATCGGAGGGCAGCACTTCGTTGAGCTGATCGAAGGTCACGAAGCCGCGCTTCTTGGCCTGCTTGATCATCTTCTTCACCGCGGCATCCGACAGGTCGAGCAACGGCGACGGCGCGTCAGCGGCATCCTTCTCAGGAGCATCCGCTGCCTTGTCGTCTTTTTCCTTGTCCTTAACCTGCAGCGTCTTTGCCTTGGTGGCCATTCACTAAGCTCCCGAAACGCGGTCATGCAAAATGGCGCCACGCACGCGCATCCGCACGAAATCTAGATTTACTCTCTCGACGCACAAAGGGCGGCGCAATATCTCGCCACCCCTGTCATCCGTCTCGACGGTTTCCAATCTGCAATAGCCCGTCGCGTCTTCCGTAAAAGTGGATACCGGTTTTACGATCGGAAGACGCGACAGATCTAGATCTGGCGCATTTTCTGACGGCGAACCGGGAACCACTTCGCCTGAAAATGCTACGGTAGCTATTAAGTTTCGCTTAACCCTGTTTTTGCAGCCAAACCATGGATTTGGCGAGTCTTTTCGCGGGTGCGGCCAGCGCCGTCCGCAGCATTTTTGTTATCAGACATTACGCTGGAACCGGCCCGATAATTCGCCGAACCCTTCAATCAGGGCTTCGGTCCCGTCGGCTTCTGCCATCCGGGCCTGGATATCCTGCAACCATGCCAGATTGGCCTCGCTGGAGTCTTCAGCCAAAGCCGCTTCCGCATCTTTTCTTTCCCTAAGTAAGGCGTGGGTTTTCTGATGCAAGGCAACAAGTTGACGCCAGGTTGATAAAACATCCTCGCGCGCCGCGCCGATCTGCGCACCCCACACCGCCTGGGTTGTGATCGCCCGCTCAACCCTTTGAAGAATAGGGGATAATCCGCCTGCTTCCAGGTCGGCCCGCATCTTCTCGGCCTGCTCCTCGGCGTCAGGGGAATGGTGATGGTCGTGGGCAAAGGCGGCGATGATGGCGGCCCTGAGCTTGTGGGCCTCGGGATGGGAGAGTTCCAGCGCCGCCACCTCCTCGAGATGGTCGTGCAGCAGCCAGGGGTGGTTGATCAGCGACTGCAGGATCAGGGCCTCGCGGCGCGAGATCGCGCTGCGCTGGCCGCGCATGATCGGGCTGTTGGCCAATTGGGGGCTGGCGGCCTGATAGGGACCCCGTGAAATCCCGGGGGTGGCACCGAACCGGCTGCCCTGCGGGCCTCCCTGTCGGCCGTTTTGGGCAGGTCCCCGGGGGACAAACTGGCGGGGTGATTCGCCGCCGCGGCCGCCGCCGAAATTGCCCCTTCCGTAGCCGCCGCGGCCATAACCGCCGCGGCCGCCCTCGGGCGCAAAATTGCGCTGCAGCCGCTCCTGCAGGTCCTGCCGGTAATAGCGGCGCACCACCTCGTCGCGGATGCCATTGGTGAGCTCGCCGATCCGCGCCTCCAGCGCGGCGCGGCGCTCGGGCGTATCGAAATTGCCGCCCTCGATCTCGCGCGACCAGATCATTTCGGCGAGCGGACGCGCGGCCGAGATCACGTCCTCGATCGCGCCGCGGCCGCCGGAGCGGGCGAGATCGTCGGGGTCCTGCCCTTCCGGCAGCAGCGCAATCCGCAGGCTCTTGCCCGGCTTGAGCTGCGGCAATGCAAGGTCGGCAGCACGATAAGCCGCCTTCTGGCCGGCGCGGTCGCCGTCGAAGCAGAGGATCGGCTCGTCGACCATCTTCCAGAGCAGGCCGAGCTGGTTCTCGGTCAGCGCGGTGCCGAGCGGCGCGACGGCGCCGGGAAAGCCCGACGTGACCATGGCAATGACGTCGACATAGCCCTCGACGACGATCAGCTGTGCGCCGTCATGCGCGGCCTGCCGCGCGGTGAACAGATTGTAGAGATTGTCGCCCTTGTGAAACAGCGTGGTTTCCGGCGAGTTCAGGTACTTTGCCGGAACGTCCTTCTCCAGCGCACGCCCGCCGAATGCGATGACGCGGCCGCGGGCATCCGTGATCGGGAACATGACGCGGTCGCGGAACCGATCGAACGGCACCGGCTTGTCCTCGCCGGACACCAGAAGCCCGGCCTCTACCATGTCGTCGGTGGAGATACCTAGTGCGCCGAGATGCTCCTTCAGCGCGAAGCGATCCGGCGGCGCATAGCCCATCCGGAACTGGAGCTGGGTCGCCGGCGAGATGGCGCGGTCGGCAAGATAGCCGCGCGCCTTGGCGCCGCCCCGCGAAGCCAGCGTGTCGGCGAAGAACTTGGTCGCCAGTTCCATCACGTCGTGCAGGGTGCGGCGGTGCTGCTCGTGTCGCGCGGCATCGGGCGTCACCGCCGGCAGCGGGACACCCGCCATCGCGGCGAGACGTTCCACCGCCTCGGGGAAAGTCACGCCCTCGGTCTTCATCAGGAAGTCGAAGATGTTGCCATTCAGCCCGGACGAGAAGTCGAACCAGGCCTGCTTCTGGTCGTTGACGAAGAACGACGGCGTCTTTTCCTGCTGGAACGGCGACAGCCCCTTCCACTCCCGGCCGGCCTTCTTGAGCTTGACGCGCCTGCCCACGACTTCCGAGACCGGAAGCCGGGCGCGCAGCTCATCGAGGAATTCGGGCGTGAAACGCATCAGTCAGGATTTTGGGCTCGGGCGGCGAATCGCGGACAACCGGTTAGCCATATAGCGGCACGGCCCGCCATGCCGAACAATGTGGGGCTTTTCCGGGCTATTCACAGGTCTGGCCCGTCGCGGCTCCGTCGAGCGGGTTACCCCCAAATCCACGGTGGAGAGCCTGTGCGGCAAGCTTGCCCCTTCCCCGCTTCCGGGATTGGATAGGCCATGTTCACGACATTCAGAGGCGGACAGAGCGGCGGCTGGCAGGTCACGTCCATCACGCGGGTGAAGGGCGAGACGCTGCCGAAGGTCGCGGCGTTGTCGATCGTTGCGAGCGAATCGATCGCGCTGCCGCTGCTGCCGGCGCAGACCTCCTGGCGGCTCGCCGGCGTCGCCAGCCATCTGCGCTACACCGAGAAGGAGGAGCGCGAGAAGCTCTTGGCCGTGCAGGCCGGGCTCGGCCGCAGCGAGGCAACGCACGCGGCGCTGATCCCGATCCGGAAATCCGCGGCGTGGTGGGAGCTCACGCAGGAGGAGCGCCGCAAGATCTTCGAGGACAAGTCGCACCACATCGAAGGCACCCTGAAATTCCTCCCCGCAATCGCCCGCCAGCTGTTTCATTCGCGCGACCTCGGCATGCCCTTCGACTTCCTGACCTGGTTCGAATTCGCCCCCGACAACGTCACCTTGTTCGACGAACTGGTCGGCATGCTGCGCGCGACCGAGGAATGGAGCTATGTCGAGCGCGAGGTCGACATCCGCGTGGTGCGGGAGGATTGACTTCTCTTTCGTGGTGGCCGGCACAGCCGTCAGAATGACGGCGTCGCTCCCGCTCGCCTATGACCCGGCAATCCATCAAGAGAATGACTATTGCGAAGTGAGATGGATCCCCGGGTCAAGCCCGCGCATGACGAAACATGCGGTACGTCCGAGCGCTAATGCTCGAGGAATTTTCCTGACGCGATCCGCGGCAGCTCGGTGACCGGCCAGTTGTAGAGATAGGTCCACGCCTCGCTCACATTGCCGTCGGCGAGCGTGACGGCAAGCATCTCGCGGACATATTCGGTCGGCGGCGGAAAGCCTTCGCCGCAGGCTTCGTACATGTCGAATTCACGCAGCATGGCCTCACGCTCCCGCAAGCGGAACAGCTCACCATGCACGATGTCCGCCGGATCGTCCGACACCACGAGGCCCGGATAATGCTTCACCAGATAGAGCCGGCCGCGGCACTGCGCCGGCCCGAGGAATTCGGCATTGCCCGCGAGCAGCTTCGCCATCGGATGGTCGAAGCCGCGCATCAGCGTGCCGTAGACGAAAAGAATATCGGAGGTCATAGGTTCAGTTGTCATTCCGGGATGGTCCGAAGGACCAGACCCGGAATCTCGAGATTCCGGGTCTGGTGCTAACGCACCATCCCGGAATGACAGAAAATCCCGGGGGACGCTAGGCCGCCGCCACCTCGTCCGTCACCACGACGAACTTCGTCAGCGTCATGCGGCCGAAGCTCGTGGTGAGGGCGACGTCGGCGGCGTCGCGGCCGGTCGCCATCAGGATGCGGCCGATCCGCGGCGTGTTGTGGCGGGCATCGAAGGTGTACCACTGGCCCGACAGATAGACCTCGAACCAGCCGGAGAAATCCATCGGCGCCGGGTCCGGCGGCACGCCGATGTCGCCGAGATAGCCGGTGCAGTAGCGTGCCGGAATGCCCATGCAGCGGCAGAAGGTGAGCGCCAGATGCGCGAAGTCGCGGCAGACGCCGGCGCGGCTTTCATAGACGTCGTGCGCCGACTTCATGTGATGGGCGTGCTGATAGCCGAACGTCACGTGGTGGTGCACGAAATCGGTGATCGCCTGCACCCGCGCCCAGCCCTGCGGTGTGTTGCCGAACAGCGACCAGGCGACATCGGTCAGCTTGTCGGTCTCGCAATAGCGGCTCGGCATCAGATAGAGCAGCATGTCGTCCGGCAATTGCTCGACCGGCAGCTGCTGTCCAGCCGGATTGACGATGTCAGGCAGTCCGGAATCGCGCACCAGCGCGCTGCCGCGGAAGGTGACGCCACCGCTGGGGGCAACGAGCCGCCCGCAGACATTGCCAAAGCCGTCGCGATAGAGACCGATCGGCACCTCCGGTTCGGTCGAAAGGCGCTCGGTGCCGACGATGTCGGCGTAGCGCGACGGATGGATCGACAGCATGATCACCATCGGGGTCGGCTGCGCCGCCGTGTAGGTGATCTCGAAGCCGACCTTGATCTGCATCGTCAGGCCGTCTCCTGCTCCGCGTTCTCGCCGACCGAGACCACCTTGATGTCGACATCCATGCCGAGAAAGGCGTCCGCCGCGCCGAGATAGACGCCGTGCAGCGGGATCGCCTGGCGCGGGTCGCGCGCCACCGCGACGCGGATCAGATCGCGCGTGCCAACGATGCCGTTGGTCGGATCGAACTCGATCCAGCCCGCGCTCGGCAGATAGACCTGCACCCAGGCATGGGTCGAGCCGCCGCCGACATAGCCGTGCGCGCTGCCGGGCGGCATCGCGAGATAGCCGGAGACGAAGCGCGCGGCGACGCCGAGCCGGCGCAGCGCCTCGATCATGAACAGCGCATAGTCGCGGCAGGTGCCGGACTGCGTGCGCAGCGTGTCGAGCGGATGCTGGGTGCCCTGCTCGTAGCGCTTGCGATAGCTGAACGCCTCGCGGATGCCGTGGGTCATGCCGCTGAGGATCTTGAAAGTCGGCGTCGGCGCCTCGACATCGAGGAAGCGCCGCGCGCAGGCCGACAGCTCGCCGTTCGGGTCGCCATATTGCGGCGTAATGAACTGCTGCAGGTCGGGGAATTCCTCATCGTCGTAGAGGAACGGATAGAAATAGGCGGGATCGTCCGGCGTCAGCGCAAACGTATCGGCCGGATTGTGCTCCACCGTCGCGGTCGAGACGAAGGACAGCATGTCGGCGCGCTCGTCGAAGGCGGCGATCGCCATGCTGTTGCCGAACACGTCGTGGATCCAGCGCAGCGACATCGGCTGTGGATCGATCACAAGTGCGCTGTCGAGCACGCGCAGATCATGGCCGTCACGGGGGCGCAGCATGATGCGGTGCTCGCCGAACGCCACCGGGCGCGCGTAGCGATAAACGGTCTTGTGATGAATAGTCAGCAGCGGCATCTTCAAACAATCATCGTGATTTCGGGCTGCATAATCTATAGAGAAAGCTGCCCGATTCCAGTTCAGCATGCCGCCTGAATAGGCAAAGTTGAGGAAAAAAGCCCTTGAATTACGGAGGCGGTCCATCGTTCCTGCTCGCGAGCACCGACGCTTCACCGGTTCTTGAACACAATGCCGACGGCCGCTCGCCGTTCCTGTTCACCTGCGACCATTACGGCAGGCTGATTCCCTCTCCGCTCGGCGACCTCGGCCTGCCCGAAGACGAGCTGGTGCGGCACATCGCCTGGGACATCGGCATCGCCGGCGTCGCAACCCGCCTCTCGGACCGGCTCGGCGCGCATTTGATCGCGCAGCGCTATTCGCGGCTCGTGATCGACTGCAACCGTCCGCCGCATGTCGCAAGCTCGATCCCGCTGATCAGCGAGGCCACCACGGTGCCGGGCAATGAAGGCCTGTCGCGCGAGGCCACCGAGATGCGCCACGCGCAGATCTTCGATCCCTATCACAAACGCATCGACGAGATCATCGACGCGCGCGCGCGTCGGGGCCTGCCGACGCTGCTGGTGTCGCTGCACAGCTTCACGCCGATCTACGCCGGCATCGCGCGACCCTGGCACATCGGCACGCTCTACCACCGCGACACGGTGCTGCCGCCGCTGCTGCTGAAGCATCTGCGCGCCGAGGGCGATCTCGTGGTCGGCGACAACGAGCCCTATGCGGTCAGCGACGAGACCGACTACACGATCCCCGTGCATGGCGAGGCACGCGGCCTGATGAACTCGGGCATCGAGATCCGCCAGGACCTGATCTCCGACCAGGCCGGCGAGACGGCGTGGGCCGAACGGCTGGCGCGCATCCTCAGAGAGATCGAGGCGACGCTGCGCACGGAAGCGCTGATCTAGCGACTAACGGTCAGCCAGGGCGTGGCCTCTAGCCCGAAGGCGGCTCGACGTGCTTTAATTGGCCGGGTTGAACTTCCAAGTTAGGGTAGTCCGTGGCGCCCGAGCGAGTGGAAAGGCGACTGGCAGCAGTGCTGGCGGCAGATGTCGCCGGCTACAGTCGCCTGATGGGAACGGACGAGGAAGGCACGCTCGCGCGGCTCAAGGCGGCCAGAAAAAATCTCATTGATCCAACGATCGCCGCTCATCGCGGCCGCATCGTCAAAACGACCGGCGACGGCATGCTTGTCGAATTCGGCAGCGCCGTCGATGCAGTGCGCAGCTCTGTAGAAGTCCAGAGCAGGATGGCAGAGATTAACGCATCCGCACCGCAACAGCAGCGGATCGAATTTCGAATCGGCATTCACGTCGGCGACATCATCATCGACAACGACGACATCTTCGGCGACGGCGTCAACATCGCCGCGCGGCTGGAGAACATCGCGGACCCGGGCGGCATATGCCTGTCCGACGACGCCTACCGGCAGATCCGGGGCAAGGTCGATGCAGCCTTCGAAGACATGGGCCAACAGAATCTGAAAAACATCACTGAACCGATCCGCGCCTGGCGAATGAAGATTGGCGCCAGACCTTCGCCTGAGCGCCATCCGGCTCCTGCCGAATCGCATCACATGCGCCCGTTTTCGGGAAAGCCCTCCATCGCGGTGCTGCCGTTTCAGAACATGAGCGGAGACAACGAGCAGGAGTATTTCGCGGATGGGATCGCGGAAGACGTCCTTACGACCCTGTCAAAGATTCAGGAATTGATGGTGATAGCTCGCAACTCGAGCTTCGCGTTCAAGGGGCAGAACCGGGACATTCGCGAAATCGGGCAGATCCTGGGTGCTCGTTATCTGCTGGAGGGGAGCGTTCGAAAGATCGGCAATCGCATCAGGTTGACGGCGCAGTTGATTGATGGTCGAGACGGCGGTCATCTCTGGGCGGATCGCTTTGACGGAGACCTGGACGACGTGTTCGATCTCCAGGACCGAATTACGCAAGAGATCGTCGAAGCGCTTGAGGTCCAGTTGACGGTCGGCGAACGCGCGAGGGTGTGGAGAAAGCGCTCGGGCAGTCCGCTGGCTTATGAGTATGTTTTAAAGGGGCGCGCCCTGTACGTTAATTTCGCAAGGCAAACTCACGCACAGGCCCGGAAGCTTTTTGAACAGGCGCTGGAGATCAACGGCTCGTTTATGCCTGCGCTCTACTTGTTGGGTCTGACCCTGACTGACCAGGCGCGCTTCGGTTGGATCAAGGATGAAAATGAAGCGTATCAAGCCGCACTGGGCTGCGCCGATCGGGCTCTCGCCGCCGACCCCAGCTTCGGGGAAGCATACCTGGTGATCGGCTATGTTCGTACCTATCAACGCCGTCATGATGAGGCTGTGGCAGCAGGAGAAACCGCGATCAGCCTCGCTCCCAGCAGCTCTGACGCCCATCACATGGCGGGCATGTACCACGGCTACGCCGGCAATTTCCGAAAAGCCGTCCTCTACGAGGAACACGCCCAACGGCTCAGTCCGATTGAGCGCAACGAATCCATGGTGGACGAAGCGCGCGCAAGATTTCATCTCGGAGATTTCGCGGCGGCGCACGATATAGCCTCCCGCGTTCTGAGGCAGCGGCCGCTCTGGCTGACCGCGCAGTCGACACTCATAGCGGCGCTTTGGAATCTCGGCCGGCAAGATGAAGCGCGCATGATCTCAAGCGACTTGCTGGCGGGCCACCCCAATTTCAGCCTGGCCCGCTGGGCCAGGCTGCTTCCGTATCGCCGACAAGGCGACCTGGATGCATTGGTCAACCCGCTACGCATGGCGGGGCTCCCGGAGTGAAGACCTGTCATCTTACAATGCCGGCGCGACGCCACACGCCAGACACCTGCGCGGCCGCGACTGCTTATTCGATTGCTCGTTCGGCTTCTTGCGCATCTCCGCGGATGAGACACCGCAGGGATCGGCGTATTCCGATTGGACCGGCTTTGCTGATTGCCCGGCCGGTTCGAAGCGCGATCAGGCAAACCCGATCAATTCGGCTGGCGCCGCCAGATGAACACCAGATAGAGCAGGAGAGGCAGGCCGAGCCCGGCCCACGAGACCGCATCCCACCAGCCGTCGCCAACCAGCGCGCTGATCAATCCGACCGTGCTCACGATCGCGATGACGAGCGGGGCGGCGAAGATCTGGGTCAATGAACGATGCGAGACCATGCTGACGTCACGACGATAATGCGGGGTTGTCGAGGGAGGCGGCGTTGGCGATCGCGCGTTCCTGGCTCACGCCCGCCTTGCGGCGACGCATCCACAGATACACGCCGGTGACGAGGATGAGGATGGTCAGGATGTCGAGCAGCGCCCAGACGATCTTGAGCGGCATGCCGCCATAGTCGCCGAAATGCAGCGGCTGCGAGACGAACAGGGTCGTCACATACCAGGGCATGTCCCTTGTGTCGGTCAGCTTGCCGGTTTCCGCATCGATCAGCGCCGGCTTCAGCAGCCGCGAGGTCAGCGGCGTATCGCCATGCAGGAACACCGCGTAGTGGCTCTTGCTGCTGAACAGGGTTCCCGGGAAGGCGACGAAGCTCGGCGTCATGCCGGGCACCGCATGGGTGGCCACTTCGACCGCCGCATTCAGCGAGGTCAGCTTCGACGGCACCGGCCGGTCCTTGTACTGCGCGGTCATTTCGGCGAGCTGGCCGAACTGCCACATCTTGAGCACGAGATCGGCCCAGGTGTTGATGACCCCGGTGAAGCCGACGACCAGCGTCCAGGCGACGAGCAGGATGCCCGCGAGATTATGGACGTCGAGCCAGCGCACGACGCGGGTCCGCTGCGCGCGATAGGCGCCGAAACGCAGTTTCCGCATCGACGGCGCATAGACCACGATGCCGGAGATGATCGCGACGCAGAACAGGATCCCCATCAATCCGAGGAACAGCTTGCCGGGCAGGCCCGCGAACATGTCGGTGTGCAGCTTCAACATGATGTAGGTGAAGCGGCCGGTCACATCGGGCGCATCAAGATAGGCGCCGGTATGGGTGTCCATCCGGATCAGCAAATTGTTGGTCGGATCGGCATCGATGGTCGGGCCGACGCTGACGAACATCGCGCTCGGATCGTCGCGATCCCAGATCAGGAAGTGAGGCACCTTTCCGGGCGCCTGCGCCAGCGCGTTGCCGAGCAGACGGTCCAGATTGGCCGGCGGCGTGCCTGGCGGCACGTCGGCCGGCTTGACCTGGCTGTGCAGGAGATCGTCGATCTGCTCGTGGAAGATCAGCGGCAGGCCGGTGATGCAGAGCAGCAGCATGAACAGCGTGCAGATGAGGCTGGTCCATTTATGAACAGCGCCCCATCGCCGCAAGGATCTGGTCGTCGCAGTCAATTTCGTTACCTAAAGCGCGATGGGATCAGGTTGGATCGTCATCGAGCTTTAGCCTCTTGTTGAAGCATGATCTTCTCGGAAAACCGCTTCGCACTTCTCGGGATCATGCTTTAGTTCCAGGTGTACTTCATCGTGCCCAGCACCGTGCGGCCATTGCCGAGGCCGCAATAGGGAAGCCCGGTCAGGCAGGATGCAACGTAGAAGTGGTCGGTCAGGTTGGTCACGTTGACCTGCGCCTTCCATCCCTTCAGGTCCGGCCACAGATAGGCGAAGTCGTAGCTGACCGACGCATCGAGCAAGGCATAGGAGGGAATGACAAAGGTATTGAAGTTGTCGCCGTAGGTCTCGCCGACATAGCGCACGCCGAGGCCGAGCCCAAGGCCCGCGAGCGCGCCGTCATACCAGCTATACTTGCCCCAGACCGCGACCTGGTCCTGCGCCGTGTTCATCATGTACTTGCCGGCATAGCCGGCAATGCTCGTCGTCACCCGCGGGTCGAGATGGGTGTATCCCGCCGTGATCTCGAGCTCGCGCGTGAGATTGCCCTTCAGCTCGAGCTCGAGGCCGCGGACGCGCACGGCATCGGTCTGCACGTTGAACAGCGGGTTTAACGGATCGGCCGTCAGCACGTCCTGCTGACGGATATCGAACGCTGCCGCCGTCACCATGAAGTTCGAGCCGTTCGGCTTGAACTTGACGCCGACTTCCGCGCCCTCGCCCGTCGTCGGCCTGAACGACCGGCCGGCGCTGTCGGCGCCGAGGTTGGGCGTGAACGAGGTCCCGTAGCTGACATAGGGCGCGAGGCCGATATCGAACAGGTAGCTCAGGCCGATGCGCCCGGTTTGCGCCGAGTCATCGCGCGAATAGTGGCCGGCCGGCGGATAGAACGCCATGCTGGTGAAGCCGGAGCTGACCCAGTCCTGGCGGCCGCTCATGGTCAGCGTCCAGCGATCGAGCTTGATCTGATCCTGCAGATAGGCGCCGAGCTGCGACTGCCTGTCGTCGCGCAGAATGAAAGGCGCCAGCGAGCTGGCTAACGGAACGGCGGTGCCGTAGACCGGGCTATAGGCATCGATCGGCGCAATCGGCGTCGTGCGATAGTCCGTGTTCGCCCACAGATCGAAGTAGTCGACGCCGGCCAGCACCTTGTGGACCAGCGGCCCGGTGGCGAAATCCGCCTGCAGCTGATTGTCGAGCGCGACATTGGCGGCGTTGGCCTTGACGTAGTTGTAGGTGCGCGCGACCAGACGATCCGTCACCATGCCCTCGGTCCGCACCGAGGCGAGGTCGTTGCTGACCTGGGTGTAGCGGAGGTTTTGCCGGAACTGGAAGATGTTGTCGAAGCGATGCTCGAACGCGTAGCCGACCGCGAACTGCTCGAGATGATAGCCATCCAGCCCGGGCTCGCCGAGGTAACGATTGTAGGGAATATGTCCGTTGGGGTTGGGCAGGAAGGACACCTGTCCCGGGACGTATTGCTGGTAACCCTTGTTGTCGACCTTCTGGTACTGCGAGAGCACGGTGAAGCTGGTGTCGTAGGTCGGGCGCCAGGTGAAGCTCGGCGCGAGGAACAGCTTGTTGTCCTGAACGAAGTCGGTCTGGCTGTTGCTGTCGCGGCCAAGGCCGACGATGCGGTAAAGCACCCGGCCGTCCTTGTCGGCCGGGCCACCGATGTCGAAGGCGCCTTGGAAGCGATCGAACGAGCCGAAGCTGCCCTCGATCTCGTAATGCGGCGTCTCGGTGGGCCGCTTGCTGACCAGGTTCAACAGGCCGCCCGGATCGGACTGTCCGTACAGGCCGGATGATGGCCCCTTCAGGACCTCGATGCGCTCGAGACCATAGGTCTCGATGCGCGGGACCGCGAAGGTCGTGGTGTCGGTCGGCAGCCGCAACCCGTCGAGATAACGCGGCGCGGTGAACCCCCGCAGCTTGAACTCGTCGAAGAACGCGTTGGCGCCAAAACTCTCGATCGTCACGCCGGGCGTGTAGCGCAGCGCTTCGGTGATGTTCTGCGCACCCTGCGCCTGGATCTGATCCTGGGTGACGATCGAGATCGACTGCGGCGTCGTCAGCACCGGGCTGTCGGTCTTGGTTGCGGTGACGCTCTGGCTGGCGAGATAGCCGGTGACCGGCCCGTTGCCGCGCTCTCCGCCGCCACCCGCCCCCGGTGCTGGAACGTTCTGCGCGGGCGCCCGGTTCGCGATCGATCGCGGCGTCGTACGTGCAGGACGCGCCGCGCGTCGCGCCGGCTGCGTCCGCCGCGCCTGCTGCTGTTGTTTCGGCGCCTCGACCGTCACCGGCGGCAGCGCCGATTGCGCAACGCTTTCACGCGGCATCACCACACTCAGCACGAACAAACCACTGCCGGCCATGTACCCGGCCGCCAGCGCAGTGCGACGAAACATCCGACCCCCGTCAACTCACATCGCCTTCATCCTGGCCGTCACTAACACGATGAAAGACGTACGCAGCCGATCGGTGATTAGAACACGTCCAGTGTTGGGCTTATCGCCGATGGTGTTGCGTGCTCGCAACGTGAACGCAGCGAAACTGCGTCAATGCGCCTCAGATTTTTCGAGCGCTTCTAAGGACGATTCTAAACTGCGTTTCGCTCCGCGATACTTCGAGTCAGTTCCGCGCACAGCGATCGAACGACGCCGTGCGCGGAAGCGATGATCGCAGTTGCGGTGCTCTCGCCGAGCTCAGCGTCAGACTTCGGTGACGTGCTCCGGATCGGCCGATGCCAGCGCCGCGGCACGCTCGGCGCGCGGCGGATAGATCCAGACGGTGTTGATCTCCCGCTTGGTCTTCTTGGCCACATCGCCGACCATCTCGACCTTGCGCTCCCAGCCGCGGGTGAACAGCGCACCGGCCTCGCCGAGGTCGAGGCAGGTGACATAGGCCTTCTGGTGATACGGCCTGGTCGGGACACCGAGCAGCTCGGCCGCGGCGTTGTTGCCGGCAAAGGCGCCCATCCGCGTCGCGTGCTGGCACGACATCAGCGCGTAATTGCCGACATCGTCGCATGCGGCACGCGCCGCATCGCCGGTGGCGAACACACCCGCGACCGACGGTACGCGCAGATCGCGATCGACCAGCAGCCGGCCGAAATTGTCGCGCTCCGCCGGGATCTGCGTGGTCAGCGGCGCGGCGCGAATGCCCGCCGCCCAGACCACGGTCGCGGCCTCGATATGCTCGCCGCTGGAGAGCGTGACGCCGGACTTGCTGACCTCGGCGACGCCGGCGCCGAAGCGGCCTTCGACGCCGAGCTTGCGCATCGCGTCCTCGATGATCGGGCGCGGGCCCTCGCCCATGTCGGGCGCGATCGCCACGTTGCGATCGACGATCACGACGCGCGGCTTGGCGTCGCTGCCGAGAATGTCCCGGAGCCGCGCCGGCATCTCGGTCGCCGCCTCGATGCCGGTGAAGCCGCCGCCGGCAACGACCACGGTGTCGCGTGCCACTGATGCCGGCTGCCTGGCGAGGTCGTGCAGATGGCGATCGAGCGCGATCGCATCCGCAAGATTGTCGACGCTGAAGCCATGCTCGGCGAGACCGGGTACGTTCGGACGGAACAGCCGGCTGCCGGTCGCCACCACAAGGCGATCATAAGGCAGCGTCTTGCGCGCGTCCTTGGCGGTGACGATCTGCACGGTGCGGGCCTTGGTGTCGACGGCTTCGGCGCTGCCCTGCACATAGACGACGTCGATCGCGTTGAAGACGTCGAGCAGCGGCGCGGTCAGTGTCTCCGGCTTCGGCTCGTAGAGCCGCGGGCGCACCACCAGGGTCGGCTCCGGCGCGACCAGCGCGATCTCGAGCTCCTCGGGCGAAACGCCCTTGATGTCGCGCAGGCGGGCTGCGCAGAGCGCGGCGTACATGCCGGCAAAGCCGGCGCCGATGATGACAATTCGCATGGGTATCTCCTCTGGGTTGGCAGTCTCTGATGTCCGCGCGTTGCCGCCGCTGCCTGCCGCTTGCGGCGAAGCCTGTCGCGATCGGCGACGCGAAGAGGTGAAACGAAAAGCGAGCGCCTATTGCCGGGCGGCGCAGCTCGACAGGAACGGCGTGCGCGCCCCGGGCATGCAGGCTGCGCGGCAGCCTCTCGCGCCCGACAGCGCTCCATGCTGAAGGCCGATCGGCAGCGCGGCCCCCGGGAGCCAGTCCCGGTAGAGCGCCTGGGCGGCGTCGCTGATCATCACCGACGTCATGGCATCGGCGCCCTGAACGGCCTGCGCCGGCGCATCGGCATCCTCGCCGGTTGCCGACGTGAAGCGCACGGTGAGCGTAAGCCCGTACATCAGTGCAGTCGCGAGGACCCGGCGTCGCCGTGTCACTGCAAGGGAGCTACCGAAATCCTTCCAGGCCATCGCTTGTCTCCGTTGTTGGCGTCGGCGCCACGGTGATCTAGCGAATTGGCCTTATGAGTGCCCCAGAGCGATTGCCCGACCTGAAGAGCGATTGCGGCTACCGCAGACGGCGCCGCCAATCGCTCGGGGTTTCGCCGGTCAGCTTCCTGAACGCGGCCGCGAACGCGGTCTGCGAACTGTAGCCGAGCGCCGCCGCGATCGAGACCACGGATGCGTCGGTGTCGCGCAGCATGTTCATGGCCTGCTCGAGCCGGTGCTGGCGCAGCCAGGCATGCGGCGAGAGCCCGGTGCTTTCCTTGAAGGCGCGGCAGAAGTGAGCGACAGGCCGGCGTCCGCCGCCAGCGCCGCGAGCGAGACGTCCGCATCGCTGTCCGAGCGCAATCGCTCGATGGCGCGGCGCAGCGCCGTCGGCGCAAGACCGCCTACGGTCACCTGCACGGTCGCAGGCACGCCGGCGTGCGCCGACAGCAGGCGCGTGGCCAAGAGATCCGTCAGTTGCTGCCGGAACAGCGCATCCAGCGCCGCGCTGCCCTCGAGCGCATCAGCGGCGCTCAGCAGCAACCGCGATGTAATCGGATCGGGATGCCCGGTGCGCTCCAGCAGATCGCCGGGAGCGGCGGTGTCGGCCTCGCCGGCGACGCGCGCCAGCGTCGCATGCGGAAGATAGAGCTGAACGACATGCACCGACTGGTGAATATCCCAGCGCGAACTCGAGCCGGCCGGGATGATCGTCACGACCCCGGACCGGGCCGTTCCGATCGAAGCCACCCTGCCGGTGCGCCGCTCCAGCCGCTGCGAACCTGCGGGATAGCTCATGACGACGTGGTCGACCATCGGCCTGACCACGTCGTGCAGGGCGTCATGCTTCCAATAGGCGATCGCGCCGCTCGACGGGTCGGCCGCCATGCGAAGCGGCTGCGTCTTGAGCACGCGGGCCATCTCCTGGCCGGCCGGGCAGCGCGGACCGGCCGGTGCCTCGGCCGGCCGCGCTTCGGATGCGGCGGGCGAATCCCGCAAAGGATCGTGCAGGATCGGCTTACTCATCACCTGTACTCGCGTTTGAAGGCTCATGCGCTCCCTCCTTGCGGGCCGGTCTGTCGGACCCATGAGGCGCGGAACTGCCCGCCGGACCTAAGCGCCGCGCAGTTCGAATGTCTTTCCTGAAACGGCCATGCTTTGCCCAATTCTGCGCCAAGCGCGCGGCTGCGACATTTCTGCGTCCGGCACGGTTGATTGGACCAAAGCAGTTGAATTCATCCCGGAATCGCATTGCGCTGAACGACCGGCAGCATCGTTCATGATCGCGTGAGACAACTGGACTGCGCCGCAGCAATCCCGGATAATGAGTGACGGCTTCGCAGGCTGACTGACAAGTCCCTGCCCGGCTGCACATCAATGATGGACTCAACACGCATGGCACAGGCGGGCGCCTACGGGCAGCGGCTCGGGCAATTCCTACGCCTGAGGGATACGCCGCCGGCGCTGATCACGCGCACGCTGCGCAGCGCCGAACTCGCGGTCACCGAAACCCGGGACGACAACCCGGTGCCCGGGCTGTCCGGATCGCTCACCGCCGAGGATGCCTTTCTGGTCAGCCTGAAGCTGCACGATTATCCGGACTGCGAATTGTGGGAGGGCGGCAAGTGCCTCATGAAGCGGGACATCCCGGCGGGCGCGACCTATCTCTACGATCTCAAACGCGATCCGCGCTACGTGATCGACAAGCCGTTCCACTCGCTGTTCTTCTATCTGCCGCACTCGGCGCTCACTGACTTCGCCGAACAGACCGGCTCGCCGCGCATCGGCGAACTGGCCTGCGAAATCGGCACCGGTCACGACGACGGCGTCATTCGTCATGTCGGGGCGCTGCTGCGCGAGGGATTGCACCGGCCGGACGAAACCAACCAGCTGTTCATCGATCACATGATGCTGGCGCTGACCGCGCACGTCACCCGGACCTATGACGGAATACAACATCCGACCGGACCGACCCGTGGCGGCCTCGCCGCCTGGCAGATCAACCGCGCCTGCGAAAGCTCGAATCCGACCTCAGCGGGAAGATTTCGCTGAAGCAGATTGCGGCCGAGCTCGATCTGTCGGTCGGCCATTTTTCGCGCGCCTTCCGCATCTCCACCGGCCTGCCACCGCACCAATGGCTGCTTCAGCAGCGCCTGAAGGTGGCCAAGCAGCTGATGGCGGCGCGCGACCTGTCGCTGTCCGAGATCGCGATTTCGGCCGGCTTTGCCAATCAAAGCCACTTCACGCGGGTGTTTTCCGCCGTGGTCGGCGTCAGCCCGACGGCGTGGCGGCGCGAGATGTACCGCCCGGCGAGAAGCGAGAGCTGAACAGCGCCGCGCTCAACCGGCGGGCGCAGCTTGAACGGCGTGCTTCGCATGCCATTTGGGACCCGGTCCGCGCATGTAGTGCAGCTCGGGCCGGTAGGGATCGCGAATTCGCGCGATCAGATTCTGCAAGCCCGCCGTAATCGCGTTCCAGCTGTTGTGCAGAGAGAGCAATGATGCGTGCGGTGACAGCATGGCGCCCTCTCAGTGCGGCTTGCCGAGCACGGATGCGAAGGACAGGATCACGATCTCCTCGCCGGACTCGTCGCTGACATGCACGACCCAGTCGCGCCAGTCTTCCAGGCTGACCGTTGCGACCAGCGATCGCATCATGCACGTCGCCGCCTCGCAGGCCTCCGAGAGGCTTGTCACCGAGGTGCCGCGGCGATCCATCAGCACCCCGTGCGTGGTCGAGCAATGGAAAAAGACCTGGGTCATGTGCGTATCCTCGCAAGCTCCGGACCAGAAGGTCATCTTTGGAGCTCCACGTTTCTTCGACGCGACCATTCGCAAGGCGGTTCACATGGGCGCCGGCCGCGCGGCGGCCTCGCGGAATGGTGATCAAGCCCCAGCACCGCCTCCTCACCAAATCGCGATTTGACAGTTTTTCTATATTTGTCAAAATCGTCAAATGGGACCGAAAACCCGCATTCTCGATGCCACCATGCTGGTGTTCCGCCGGCACGGCTTTCGGCGCTCCTCGATCGAGCAGGTCGCCGAGGCGGCCGGCCTGACGCGGCAGGCGCTCTATCACCACTTTGAATCCAAGGAAACGCTGTTCCGCGCCGTGATCGAGCGCGTGCATGAGAGCGCGATCGCAGCCGAGGACACCGCCATTGCCGAGGCGGAGGCGGCGGGCAGCGATCTCGGCGACATCCTCGCTACGGGCATGACCGCGCGGATGTCGACCATGATCGGGTCGCTGGACGGCTCGCCGCATCTCGAGGAACTGTATTCCGAACACCTCGTGCATGCGCGCGACCTCTTCCAGACCTACGCTGCGCGCTATGCTGAGCGCATGGTCGCGACGGTCGCGCGGGTCGTGCGCAAGCAGCAGCTTGCGCTGCCGCAGGACCTGACGCCGGCCGAGTTCGCGCGGCTGGTCGAAATGTCGATTCACGCAGCGAAGTCGCAGTATCCGGCGATGCAGCCGGCGGAAGCGTTCCTGAAGGACATGGCGATCATCGTGCGGACGCTCTGCGCCGGCGCCAAGCCGAAATTCAAGTCCAAATCCTTGCCGAAACCGCAGAAGCCGTCCGTCGAGAGGGCGGCAATCCCCAAGAGGCCGACACGCAGGACAACTGGAGGACATCCATGAGCACGACGACCGTCAATGGCCGCGTCGAATCCCTGCCCGATGATCCCGATGCGCTCTTGATCGACATCGTGCGCGACCAGCTCAAGCTCACCGGCACCAAGCTGGTGTGCGGCGCCGGCGTCTGCGGCGCCTGCACCGTGCTGGTCGACGGCGCGCCGGTCGCAAGCTGCCTGATGCCGGCACACGCCGCCGCCGGCAAATCGGTGACGACGGTGGAAGCTATCGGCGCGTCCGGGCTGCATCCGGTGCAAAAGGCGTTCATGGCGCATGACGCCCTGCAATGCGGCTTCTGCACGCCCGGCTTCATCGTGGAAGCGACCGCGTTCTGCGACCATTGGCGCGCGACCAGGGGAACGGCGGTGCCGTCGCGCGAGGAGATCGGCGCGGCTCTGTCGGGCCATCTCTGCCGCTGCGGCGCCTATGACGGGATCTTCCGCGCGGTGGCGGATGCCTGTGCCGGCCGCTTCGACGGCGATCACGTCACGGCGCCCCGCATCGAGGCGCGCGACAAGGTGACGGGCGCGGCGAAATACACCGTCGACATCCATCATGACGGCCAGCTCGAAGGCCTGATCCTGCGCTCGCGCGAGGCGCATGCGCGCATCACCACACTCGATCTCGCGCCGGCGCGCGCGCTCCCGGGCGTCGCCGCGGTGTCGCTGCTCGGCGATGACCGGATCGTGCGCTATGTCGGCGAGCCGATTGCGGCGGTCGCAGCTCCGGACCGCAAGACGGCGCTGGCCGCGCTCGCCGCAATCAAGCTGGCCAACAAGCGGCTGCCCGCGGTGGTCGGGCTCGACGCCGGACGCAAGGATGATGCGCCCGTCGTGTTCGACAAGGCGAGCCGCAAGCGGGCCGGCAACGTCTCGGAAGCGGCCGGCGGGCCGGCGCCGTGGAAGCAGAATATCCGCGGTCCGACCGCTGTTTTCTCGACCCGCGCCAAGAAGGCCCGCAACTGGGTGGACGAGGCGCGCCAGGCCAACAACAAGCTGCTCGTCGAAGCCACCTTCCGCACCGCCACGCAACAGCATGCGTGTCTCGAGCCCCACGCCGCGGTGGCGCGCTTCGACGGCGACCGGCTAACCCTGCACGTTTCGACCCAGCAAGTGTTTCACCTGAAGGAGCAGATCGCAAAGCGCTACAAGCTCGATCATGACAAGGTCCGCGTGATCGCCGAGCACGTCGGCGGCGGCTTCGGCTCGAAGGCGAGCCTCGGCACCGAGACGATTGCCGCGATCGAGCTGGCGCGCGCGGCGAAAGCGCCGGTGCGGGTCGCCTATGATCGCCAGGAAGAACTCTCGGTCGCCGGTTATCGGCCGGCCGCGGAGTTGAAGGTCGCGCTGCTGCCTTCCGAGCAAGGTGCCCTGAAAGCGCTCTCCGTCACCGCGCATGCCGACACGGGCGCAGCGACCAACTCGACCATCGCGGGACTGGCGCGGCTGATCTATCCGGCCGAGGCGAAGGACCTTTCGGATTTTGACGTCATCAGCAATCTGCCGCCCGGCGCCGCCTTCCGCGGCCCCGGCGGTCCGCCGATGGCATTCGCCGTGGAGCAATCGATCGACGAGGCCGCGCTGCGGCTCAAGGTCGATCCGATCGCCTTGCGCAAGCGCTGGGATCCCGATCCCAACCGGCAGCGGCTCTACGATTGGGCATCAGGGCTCGAGATCTGGCGCAACCACAAGCCGGCGCAGAACGGGCGCTATCGCCGCGGCATCGGGGTCGCGACGGGCTACTGGCTCTATCTGTGGCAGCCGAAGGTGAAGGTCGAGGTCGCGGTCAGGGGCGGCCGCATCGTCGCCAGCACGGCGACGCAGGACATCGGCACCGGCACCCGCAGCGTGCTTGCCGACGCGATCGCGCGCGAGTTCGATCTCGAACCCGGTGAGATCGATGTGCGGATCGGCGATTCCTCGCTGCCCGAAGGCCCCGGCTCCGGCGGCAGCCGCGTCACCGCCTCGGTGATGCCGCCGACGCTGCAGGCAGTGCGGAAGCTGAAGGCCGCGATGCTCGAACAGGCCACGCGAAAGCCGGCGCCCGGCTCGAACGCGCCCTGGCGCGAGCTGATCGCGCGCTCGCCCGACATCGCAATGGTGGAGACGCGCGGCGAGGACGGCAAGAACACTGCGCCCGGCATCCGCTCGCCGCTGCGCGAAGTCGGCCTGATGGGCATGGTGTTCGGCTGGATGATGCGCCGCTTCTCGAACATCGCCGTCGGCGCCGGCGTGCCGAGCTCGGTGCAGGTGATCGAGGTGGAGGTCGACACCTGGCTCGGCCATGTCCGCGTGCTCAACGTGCACACCGGCATCGCGGTCGGCAAGATCGCAGCGCCCGCGCTGGCGCGCAACCAGGCCTGCGGCGCGGTGATCCAGGGCCTCGGCTACGCGCTCTACGAGGCGCGCGAGCTTGATCCGACCAGCGGCGACGTCCTGACCGCGGGAATGGAGGATTATCGTATCCCTGGGATCGCCGACACGCCGGAGATCGAGGTCCATTTCGACGAAGCCGGCTTCGACCATGTGCTCGGCAACAGCGTCGGCATCGGCGAGGCGTCGACGGTGCCGACCTCGGCCGCCGTCGCCAACGCGATCCACAACGCGATCGGCGTCCGCCTCACCGAGATTCCGATCCGGCCCGACCGCATCGTCGCCGCGCTGAAGGGGAGGGACGCCGCATGAGTGTCGCGACTGCAGACGTCATCTCCGCGCCCGAATTCCGCGCCGCCGGCACCGATCTGTCGGAGCGCCGCCGCAGCGGCCTGTCGTGCGGCTCGATCATCGATCTCGCCGCCAGTCCCGATACGATCGGCGTTGCGTGGAATGCGGACGGCTCGGCCCGCATCGGCGCCCTGACCACGATCGCTGCGATCGCATCCGATCCGCGGCTCGCCGAGGCTTACCCCGGCATCGCCGCAGCCGCGCAGGGCCTCGCCACGCCGCAGATCCGGCACATGGCGACGCTCGGCGGCAACCTCGCCCAGCGCTCGCGCTGCTGGTATTTCCGCAATCCGCAGATCGCCTGTCTCAAGAAGGGCGGCCCCGACTGCCCGGCGCGATCCGGCAACCACCTCTATCACGTCGCGTTCGATCTCGGCCCATGCGTCGCGCCGCATCCGTCGACGATGGCGATGGCGCTGCTCGCCTATGATGCGAAGGTCACCACCGATCGGCGCAGCGGCTTGTCGATCTCCGAGCTGCTCGGCGACGGCAGCAACGGCGCGGCCGACAATCTGCTTGCACCGGGCGAACGCATCGAGCGGATCGAGCTCCCCGTTCCGCTGGCCGGCGAGCGCGCGCTGTACAAGCGCGCCATCAGCCGGACGCATGCGGAATGGCCGCTGGTCGAGATCTGCGTGCGTGCGGTGATCTCCGGCGGCGCGTTCCAGCAGGTCCACATCGCCGCCGGCGGCATCGCCCCGGTCCCGCTGCGTCTTGCCGCGTCCGCGGCGGCGCTGCAGGGTAAGCAGATTAACGCGGCGACCATCGCGCAAGCCACCGAGCTGGCGATCTCGGGAGCCAGGCCGCTGCCGATGACCGGATACAAGCTCGAGCTGCTGACGGGCCTGGTGCGCGACGTGGTCGAGCGGATCGTGGCGTAGGATCAAGCGCCCATTCGCGGCCTCGAGGCAACGTCGCGTCTAGAATGCATAGATCCAGGAATTCCTACGCCGGAATGCCGGCCTCACACAGCACGGCGACCATGTGTTCGCCCCATTCGACGGTCCTGGTCGGAAAATTCTGCCGCGCGTAGGACGCGCGGAAATCGGGTCGCAGTTTGAGCAGGCGGCCGGCGATGACGCGCGCCTCGTCGAGGCGCCCCGAGCCGACCTCGTTCATGATCAACGCGCTGAGCGTGTGTGCGTCTTCGCCGATCACCAGCGCCTTGGCGGCGGCCGCGCGGCCCTGCTCATACTGACCGAGCATGAAATGCGCGAAACTGATTCCGTTCCACATCGACGCACGCCCGGGATCGATCGGGCTGAGCCGGAGTCTGTGCTCAAAACTTTCGATCGCGCGTGCCGGCTGGACGCACATGAGCGAAATCCAGCCACGATATCCCCATGCCGCAGCATCGTTCGAATTGAGCGAGATCGCCTCTTCGATCATGGTCTCGGCGCGATCGTAGTCGTGGCCGAGATAGGCAAACATGTGAGCCGCGCGCGCCAGCACGAACGGATCGTCGCTGGACAGCACGCAGGCGAATTCGGCGATCCGCAGCGCCTCCGCCAACTCCTCCGCGCCGGGGGGCGTGCCGCGCGTGGTCTGTTTCAGCAGCGACGAATAGGCCAGCATGACCTGAGCGGCTGCATAGTTCGGATCAAGCCCGCAGGCCTTGTTGAACCACTCGCCGAGTTCAGCGTCGCCCCACTTGGAGCGATCTGCATAGGCCGCAATGCCTCTCAGAAAGAGATCGTAGCTATCGAGACGGTCGGTCGGCTTGGTTCGGGTTCGTTCGATTTCGCTCTGCTGGATCTTCGGAGCTATGATGCTGACGACATTCGCGGTGACCTGGTCCTGCAGGTCGAACACATCCCTCAGTTCGCCGTCGAACCTGTCCGCCCAGAGATGCGTACCGCTGCCGGCCTCGATCAGTTGCGCGGTGATCCGAACGCGCCCACTCGACTTGCGCACTGATCCCTCCAGCGCGTATCGCACACCGAGCTCGTGCCCGACCTGCTTGATGTCGACGGACTTCCCCTTGTAGGTGAAGCTTGAATTGCGCGCGATCACAAACAGCGATCTGAAGCGCGACAGCGCGGTAATGATGTCCTCGACGACGCCGTCGGCAAAGTATTCCTGCTCCGGATCACCGCTCATATTCTGGAACGGCAGCACCGCGATGGAGGCCTTCTCGGCAATCGCGGCTGGGGAAGCCGGTGCAGTGAACGCGTGCTTCGCGATCGCGGCCGCTGCGGAGGCGCCGCCGACGCGAACTCTCCATGTCCGAATAGGCTCGGCAATATTCTTCAGGACCTGCGGCCCCATGTCCTCGAAGGTTGCATCGACCTTGCCGCGAATGTGCCGTTGCACGTCATCGGAAATGCAGACGCCACCCGGCTCGGCAATCCCCTCCAGGCGCGCTGCGATGTTGACGCCGTCGCCAAAGATATCGTCGTCATCAAAGATGATGTCGCCGACGTGGATTCCGATTCGGAATTCGAGCCGCTGCTCCGTTGGCACGGCAGCATTCTGATCGGCCATGCGGCGCTGCACTTCGACGGCACTGCGCACCGCGTCGACGGCGCTGGCGAATTCAACGAGGATTCCGTCGCCGGTCGTCTTGACGACGCGGCCGCGATGTGCCGCCAGCGCTGGATCCAGCAACGCTCGCCTGACCGACTTCAGCTTGGCCAGAGTGCCTTCCTCGTCGATTCCCATCAGCCGGCTGTAGCCGGCGATATCGGCCGCCAGAACCGCTGCCAGACGCCGATCCATGCTATCGGTGGTCAAAGACATGCCCCCGGACGAGGGGTTAATTTTCGTCGCCGATCAAAGCACGGCTGACGGCCTCCGGGCTAGAGCAAACGTCTGCGCTGCTTGCCCAGGCTGGAAATCGGCGGCATTGTCAACGACGACCTTGAGGCTATCGCCCAGCGGGTCTATCGCGCCCGGGTCAGCGCCAGCCAGATGCCGCCGCCGATCATGAAGCCGCCCGAGATGCGCGACATCAGCCGGGTCCGCTCCTTGGAGAAGAATTTGCGGGCGCGGCCGGCCGCCAAGGCGTAGGCGGCGTCGGTCAGCACGGCGGTCGCCATGAAGGTGAGGCCGAGCAGCGCCACCTGCGGAACGTGCGGCTTGTCCATATCCATGAACTGCGGGATGAAGGCGCCGAAGAACACCAGCACCTTCGGGTTCGAGAGCAGCACCAGAAAGCCTTGCAGGAAGAAGCCGCCGCGCGGCGGCGGCGGCGTGTCGTCGGTGCTGACGCCCTCGACCGGAGAGCGGATCAGCTTGAAGCCGAGCCAGACCAGATAGGCGGCGCCGGCAAAGCGCACCCAGTCGAACCAGTAGCCCATCGTCGCCATCAGCGAGGTCAGCCCGACCGCGACGGTGCCGATCACGATCGCAAGCCCCACCTGCGCGCCCAGCACGTTGGTGAGCGCGGCGCGCGTGCCGTAGCGCAGCCCGTTGGCGATCACCATCGTGACGATCGGACCGGGCAGCAGCGCCAGCGCGATGCAGGCGGCGACGAAGGCGAAATAGGCTTGCAGGGACATGGGAGAGCTCGTTTGTTTCTTATCGTCATTATGCACGAGAGTGGCAGACATGGAAGCGCGTCTGCCCCCTCGCCCCGCTCTTCACCGGGTCGAGACGAGCGAAGCTCGCTCTTAGAGGGTGGCGTGAGAGGCTTTCTCCGCCAGGCGGTGCGAGTCGTTAGACCTGTACCCCTCACCCGGATCGCATCTGGCGATGCGATCCGACCTCTCCCCGCAAGCGGGGCGAGGTGAAGAGAGATCACGCTCAACGGCCTTCCATTGCCGCGATCATCCATGACCTGATCTCTCGCCCCTCCAGAAATTTCAACGTCGCCCGCTGCACCCCTGCGGCATCTCCCCTGCCCTGCGCCGCGACCGCCATCAGGTCGCAGCGATGCGATACCGCGATGCCGATCGCAGTGCGCTTCCCGTTGGGCATCTCGAGGTCATAGACCCTGATCCGCCCCGGCATATCGGCGACAGCAACGACATCGCCGGCCTTCAGCGGCACAAAGCGCGGGCTGATCATGTCGACGTCGGAAACGCGGTCGACCTCGTCGTCATCGGCGACGCCGCTGTCGCAGTTGCAGAAGCCGAGTTTTGGCCTGAGATAAACCTCGAGGTCGTCACCGCACTCCGCCGCGCCGCAACGGAAGGCGCGGCCGGCGGGCCAGCCGTCGCGCGGGAACGGCCAGGCGATCTCGCGCCACGCGGCCGCGCGCGGCGGCGCCATCTCGTAGCCCGCAACTGCGGAGAGCCCGCCGAGCACGAGGACCATCGCCGCGATGACCGGCCAGGAGCGCATCATCGCGCGCTCACGGCAGACCGGCGACGGCGCGCGCCGCGCCGGTCAGTTCGAGAATATGCAGGCCGGTGTTGGCGCGGTCGACCGCGTAGATGTAGCCGCGCTCGTCGGTCTCGACATTATTGGTCTGGATCGCGACCTTGCAGCGGTCCTTGCCGTCGATGGTGACGCAGCGCTTGTCGGTCGCCGCCGTGATGGAGGGAATGAAGTAGCCGACTTCCCTGGGATGATAGGGATCGCGGATGTCGAGCGCGCGGACGCCGGCGTTGAAGAAGGCGATGAAGGCCAGCTTCTTGTAGTAGACCGGCGCCATGCTCTCGTTCGACGAATGCGAGCCGAACCGGCCGCCGCGCGCGCAGAACGCGCCGGAGGCCTCGGGCACCGTATAGCTCGAGATCAGCATCGGCCGCGCCTCGGTGGTGACGTCGGCGAACCACACCATCTGCCGGGCCTCGCCGCATTCGTTCTGGATCGCCTCGTCGACGATCATCACGATGTCGCGGCTCTTGCCATCCTTGTCGCGGGCGAACTCGGCGATCGGCATGCCGGGCATCGGAAACACCGTATGCGCGCCGTTCATGGCGGACAGCGGCATCCGCGCGATCTCTGGGAATTTCAGATTGTCCGGCGTCGGCTCCTTCGGTCCGTTCAACAGCTTGTCGCGGTCGACGATCTGCAGGAAGCCACCCTTGTTGGTGCCGTAGCCGAAATAGACGCGATTGCCCGTTGGCCCGGTCGAGATCGGCCCGTGCAGTTCGGTCGGCACCGTGCCGGTCGCGCCCGGCTCCTGCCCGGGCAGGCCGAAATCCCGGATCTTCTTTGGCTGCGCGGGATCGGAGAGATCATAGACCTGCGTCATGCGCCGCGTGCGCCAGTCCGGCGCGCCCGACACCAGGAAGGCGATGCCGGTGCTGCATTCCCAAAAACTCTTGTGCGTGTCCTTCAGCCCGCCGATCCGGGTGACGAGCGCCGGATTGGCGGGATCGGCGACGTTCCATATCTCGTGCGCCTCGCTGCCGAAGGTGCGCAGCATGTAGACCGCGTTGCGATCGCCCTTCGGCAAATCCTTGCCGTCGCAGATCCGCACCATCTGCGCGCCGCCGGATTCATACTTGCCTTCCTGTCCGGGAATGTGCCGCAGATATGTCGGGTGCGCGGGATCGGTGACGTCGACGATCGAGGTGCCGTTCGTCTCGGCCTTGCCGGTCATCGGGTTGACGGGATCGGGAATGTCGTCGGTGCCGCCGTGATGACCGATATAGGCGATCCATTTGTCGCCCTGATGATGAATGGTCGGCTGATAGGCGCTGCGGGCCTGCAAATCGTTGGTTCCAATCAGCCTCATGTTGGAGGCTTCAGGCGGATCGCCGATCTTTGGCTGGGCGCTCGCACCATTCGCGAGCAGGACAAGAACCAACGTGCAGCAAACTGCCGTAACGCGACCGCCCATGCGCACCACCCAATGTTCCACACCAATCTGCGTTGGCTGCCGGCAAGGCTAGCACGGCGCTGCCGATGCCAAAACACACGCTCTTGACATGCAACCATTTGGTTGCCTATTATCCGACCCATGGATGAAGTCTTCAAAGCCCTCGCGGATGCCTCACGGCGAACGCTGCTTGACCGGCTTCACGATCAGAACGGGCAGACGCTCGGTGAGCTCTGCGACGGCCTCGACATGACGCGTCAGGCCGTCACCAAGCACCTTGTGATTCTCGAGGAGGCCAACCTCGTCACCACGATCAAGCATGGCCGCGAGAAGCTGCACTATCTCAACCCGGTTCCGATCCATCAGATCGGCGAGCGGTGGATCAGGAAGTTCGAGCGCGGGAAACTCGCCGCGCTGAGCGAGTTGAAAAGACAATTGGAGAAGCGTGATGAGTAAACCGGACTACGTCTACGTCACCTATATCGAGACCACCGCCGACAAACTGTGGCACGCGTTGACCTCGAGCGAATTCACCGAACGCTTCTGGTTCGGCTATCGCGTCAGCTCCGACTGGAAGGTCGGCTCGCTTTATTCTCTTACCAAGGACGGGCGACGCAGCGTTCAGGGCGAGGTGCTGATCGCCGATCCACCGAACAAGCTCGCCTACAGCTGGGACGTCGTGAAGGAAGGCGTCGAGCGCGAACAGGTCTCGCGCGTGACCTTCGACATCGAACCGCACGGCACGGTCGTCAAGCTGACCGTGACGCACGACAATCTCGGCCCGAAGACGCTGCGCGACATCTCCGGCGGCTGGCCGATGGTGATCGCAAGCCTGAAGAGCTTCCTCGAGACCGGGCGCGAGCTGCCGGCCGACCTGCTCACCAGCGGCGCCAGGGAGGCCTACCATGCCTAAGCCCGAATTCGCCTACGTCACCTACATCGAGACCACGCCGGACAAACTGTGGGACGCGCTGACCAAGAGCGCGTTCACGCGGCAATACTGGTTCGACACCGAGCTGCAATCGGACTGGAAGGTCGGCTCGCCGCTCGCGCTGGTGATGGGCGGCAAGACCACCGACACCGGTGAGATCCTCGAGGCCGACCGGCCGCGGCGCCTCGCCTACACCTTCAAGCACGTGCTCGACGAGGACATGCGCAAGGAGCCGGCAACCAAGGTGGTCTTCACGCTCGAAGCCCATGGCAAGATCGTGAAGCTGACCGTGACCCATGAGGGCTTCGGCGCGGGCAGCAAGCTGCTCGACGGCATTTCCAAGGGCTGGCCGGCGATCCTGTCGGGACTCAAGAGCCTGCTCGAGATCGGCAAGGCGGTCACGATCCCGCCGGCCGCGCTCGGGATCGACGGCTTCGAATGACAATGAAAATCTATCGACGGGTGCGAACGGACATGAACATCGAGAAATTCAAACCGGCAATCGTCTACGCAATCTACATCGCCGCCACGCCCGAGAAGATGTGGCAGGCTTTGACGACTGCCGAATTCAGCCGGCAGTATTTCTCCGGCAACGCGATCGAGGTCGACCTGCGGATCGGCGGCGCCTACGTCGTGCGGACGCCCGACGGCGCGCTGCACATCTCCGGCGAGGTGATCGAGTGCGATCCCCTGAAGCGGCTGACCGTCACCTTCAACGTCAACTGGCCGCAGCTGGTCGAAAAGCTCGGGCCGACGCTCGTCACCTGGAAGATCGAACCGGCAGGCGACGGCGTGAAGCTGACGCTCCTGCAATCGCATGACCGTCCGATCAGCGACGACATTCTCGCAGGCGGCCGCACCGGCTGGCCGGCGATCCTCTCCAGCCTGAAGAGCCTCGTGGAGACCGGCAAGGCCATGGTGATCCCCATGCAACCGCCAGCGCGCATGATGGCCGCGCTGAAGGAATTGGGAATTGCGATGCCGACGTGAGGTAGGCGATACAGCCGCTCCATACTCCGCTGTCGTCCCTGCGAAAGCAGGGACCCATAACCACCGCTCCAAACGTTTAGAGTTCGCTGGGGCCATAGCGTCGCACAACAACTTTACCTTGTGGTTATGGGTCCCGGGCCGCGCTGCGCTTGCCCGGGACGACGACGGAGAAAACTACCCCAGCGCCCTCAGCTCCCGGCGCAGCACCTTGCCCGTCGCCGTCATCGGCAGGCTGTCGGCGAACTGCACGAAGCGCGGATACTCGTGGGCGGCGAGCTGGACCTTGACGAACTCCTGGATCTCGCGCGCCAGGGCATCGCCCGGCGCGTAGCCCGGCCGCAACACGATCCAGGCCTTGATCGATTCGGTGCGGATCGGATCGGGGATGCCGACCACCGCCGACATCGCGACCGCCGGATGCTTCATCAGCGTGTGCTCGATCTCGGACGGGCCGACCCGATAGCCGGCCGTGGTGATGACGTCGTCCTCGCGGCTGACGTACCAGAAATAGCCGTCCTCATCCTGCACGCCGAGATCGCCGGTCAGCAGGAACTCGCCGGCATATTTCTTCGCGGTCGCTTCCGGATTGCGCCAGTACTCGATCATGGTGCAGGGGCACGGCTGGCGCACGCCGATGATGCCGCGCTGGCCCCGCGGCAGTTCCGCGCCCTTGTCGTTGACGATGCGGACGTCGAAGCCCGGCGTGGCGCGGCCCATCGAGCCCGGACGGATCGGAAACAGATTGGAATTGCTGCCGATCACGAGATTGCATTCGGTCTGCCCGAACACCTCATGGGCGTCGATGCCGAAGGTGTCGCGCACCCAATCCAGCAATTGGCCGCCGAGCGACTCGCCGCCGGTGAAGATGCTGCGCAGCCTGACGCCGGAATTCTTTACATTGGCCTGCCGCATCAGCTTCAGCGCGGTCGGCGGCAGGAACACGTTGCGGATGCCGAGCTCGGCCATCATCCGCATCGCCGCCTGCGGCTCGAACTTGCGGGCGCGGTGTCCAACCATCGGGATGCCGTGGTACCAGAATGCGAACAGGCCGTTGATCAGGCCGCCGATCCAGGCCCAGTCGGCCGGCGTCCACATCAGGTCGCCGGGCCTCGGCAGGAAGTTGTGGCACATCTCGACATTGGGCAGATGGCCGAGCACGACGCGATGCGCATGTAGCGCGCCCTTCGGGTTACCCGTGGTGCCCGACGTGTAGATGATCAGCGCGGGATCGTCGGCCGAGGTGTCGACGGTCGCAAACTCGGGCGATGCCGACTTGACCGCGCTCCAGAACGGTTTCGTCCCCGCCGGCGTCTTATCGCCGACGATATAGACGCTCTTCAACTCGGGCAGACGATCGCGGACTTTCGCGATCTTCTCCCAGCCTGCTTCATCGGTGATCACGGCCTTGGCAGCAGAATTCGACAGGCGGAATTCGAGCGCGTCCTCGCCGAACAGCGCGAACAGCGGGATTGAGATCATCGCTGCGCGAAACGCCGCGAGATGCGCAACCGGCAGTTCGAGCGATTGCGACAGGAACACGGCGACACGGTCGCCGCGCACCAGCCCGTCGGCGGTCAGCACATTGGCGAAGCGGCGCGAGGCGTCCGCGACCTCGTCAAACGAGGTGCGCGTGGTGCCGCCATCCTCGTCGACATAGACCAGCGCGAGCCGCCCGGTGCCGTCGGCATGGCGGTCGCAACACGCGGTCGCCATGTTGAAGCGCGCGGGAACGTCCCAGCGGAAGTTGCGATAGAGCTCGTCGTAAGTAGCGGCTTCCTTGAGCATGGTGTGTGTTGCTTCCGTCCCTCGTCATGGCCGGGCCTTTCCCCTGCCATCCGCATTTGCTGCGGCAGATTGTAGAGACGTCGATGCCCGGGACAAGCCCGGGCTGACGAAGAATGTGATGCCCGGATAAAGAACCCCGGATGGAGCGGTCGCGCGAACGCGCGCCCGATGACAGGCTCCGCGCAATCCGGGGTTCTCATCGAGTGGACAGACTCCCCCGGATTTCGCTTCACTGCATCCGGGCTACGAACATCCTTGAGGAGAAAGCCGTCAGGCTGACGCCCGCTCCATTGCGACCTCGGCCTTGAGGCTATCGAGGTCGCGATAGATCGACGCGACCGCGAGCACGCGCCCGCCGCGCTTGTAGCGCAGCACGCAATCCCTGCCGGCAATGCTGCCGTCCACCGCGATCTCGTCCCACTGCTCGGCATGGCCGACATAGTTGATCGGCACGTCGTAATGCTGGCTCCAGAAGAACGGCACCGCGTCGAACACCTCGCGCTGCCCAAGCATATTCCGCGCGGCGGTCTGGCCCTGGCGCTCCGCCACCACCCAATGCTCGACCCGGATCGTCTCGCCGCTGTGCGGATCGGGCCAGCGCGCGATATCGCCGGCCGCGTAGATGCCGGGAACGCTGGTCTCGAGATAGGCGTCGACTGTCACGCCGCGGTCGATGGCGAGCCCGGCCGCTTCCGCCAGCGCCAGCCGCGGCTTCACGCCGACACCGACCACGACGAGATCGGCATCGAGCACAGGCCCGCTCTTCAGGCGGGCTCGCTTGCCCTCGATCGCGGTCACCGTGTCGCCGAGGTGGAATACGACACCATGCTCTTCGTGCAGCGCACGGACGAAATCGCCCATCTCCGGCCCGAGTATGCGCTCCATCGGCCGCTGTTCCAGCCCGACCACGTGAACCTCGATCTGGCGCGCGCGGAGCGAGGCCGCCACCTCGAGACCGATGAAGCTTGCACCGATCACCACCGCGCGGCGCGCTCCGCTGGCCGCGGCGATGATGGCCCGGCAATCGTCGACGGTGCGTAGCACATGAACGTGGGGCTGGTCCGCGCCCGGGATCGGCAGCCGCACCGGCTCCGCGCCGGTCGCCAGCAGCAGCCGGTCATAGGCGAGCATTTCGCCACCGGCGAGCACGACGTTGCGGCGGCCGGTATCGATCGACTTGACCTCGGTCCTGAGTTTCAGATCGATCGCCGCGTCACGATAAAAATCGTCCGGCTTCAGCGGCAGCCAGTCTTCCGGCGCGCTGCCGGCGAGGAAGTCCTTTGACAGGTTCGGACGATCCACCGGCGGCGCGGCCTCGCCGCTCAGCATGACGATGCTGCCGCGATAGTCCTGCCGTCGCAGCATCTCGGCGGCGGCAAACCCCGCCCCGCCGCCGCCGACAATCACGATGCTGCCGGGCGCATCGACCGGGCCCTTGACGCGGAGTTTCGGCTGCGCGCGCTTCTCGCGCACGATGATGCGATCGCCCTCCCGCTCGACCTTCCAGACAGCGAGCGCGTTGAAGGCGGGCGCGGCGGTCGCTTCACCGGTGCGAATATCGAAGCAGGCGTGATGCGAGGGGCAATGGACGGTCTCGCCCTCAAGGAGGCCTTCGGCGAGCGGGCCGTGGTAATGGCTGCAATGCGCGTCGATGGCGAAGATATCCGCCCCCGAGCGCACCAGCAGCACGTCCTCGTCGCCGACATGGCCGAGCAACATCGCGCCCGTGAAGTCGGAGAGGGCAACGCCTTGTGTCAGATCCGGACCGGAAGGAGCTTGCTGATCGGCCATATCATTCCTCCATCGCCCTGTGACGCTCTAAACCGCTATGCCGAGGAATTCCTGGCGGGTTAGCGCATTGTCGCGAAAGCAACCCAGCATGCGGCTGGTCACGAGATCGGTATCCGGCTTGTGCACGCCGCGGGTCGTCATGCAGTGATGCGACGCCTTGATGATGACGCCTACGCCCTGAGGCTTCAAGACGTCGTTGATGGTGTTGGCGATCTGCGCCGTCATCTTCTCCTGGATCTGCAAACGCCTGGCATAGATGTCGACCACCCGCGCCAGCTTGCTGATGCCGACCACGCGGCCGTTCGGGATGTAGGCAACCCAGGCCTGACCGATGATCGGCGCCATATGATGCTCGCAATGGCTCTCGAAGCGGATGCCCCGCAGGGCAATCATTTCGTCGTAGCCTTCGATCTCCTCGAAGGTCTTTTCCAGGATCTCCGCGGGACGTTGGTCGTAACCCGCAAAGAATTCCTCGAACGAACGCGTCACACGCGCCGGAGTTTCAAGCAAACCATCCCGCTCGGGATCGTCACCAGTCCAGCGGATGATGGTGCGGACTGCTGCCTCGACTTCGGCCCGGGTCGGCTTGTCGGATTCGGTTTGAGCGGCTCTTGCACGATCCAGCGCATGCACAATCGGGTTCATCGGGGCCTTTCCTTTGCGGAGTCATCGCGAGGTCATGCCCGTCAGATGCTCCGTCAGCAGAAAGGTTCCCGCAATTCGGTCCGCGGCACTTTGCGCCGCAAGCCAGCCGGGACGAACGGCTAGCCCGTCAGCGCCGCCTTCACCAGGCCGCTGGCCTTGCCGAAATCCATCTGGCCGGCGTATTTCGCCTTCAACGCGCCGATCACCTTGCCCATGTCCTTGATGCCGGCGGCACCCGTCTCGGCGATGATCGCCGAGATCGCGGCCTTCACGTCGTCATCGGACATCTGCTTCGGCAGGTACGCCGAGATCACGGCGATCTCCTCGCGCTCCTGGGCCGCGAGCTCGGCGCGGCCGCCCTTGTCATAGAGCTCGACCGACTCCTGGCGCTGCTTGATCATCTTCTGCAGCAGGCCGAGCAGGTCGGCATCGGAGAGGGGCGGCTTGCCCTGCCCGCGCGCGTCGATGTCGGCGTTCTTGATGGTCGAATTGACCATGCGCAGCGTGGACAGCTTGCGCTCGTCCTTCGCCTTCATCGCTTCCTTGACCGCAGTATTGATGTCGTCGCGCAGCATTTCGTTGTCCTTGAGCCAGCAATCCCCTCATCTAGGCAGTTTGCACCGGCAGAACAACCTAGTTCCTCAGCCATTCGACCAGCGCATCGGCGCAGGCCTGCGGCAGTTCCAGCTGCGGCAGGTGACCGCAATTGGCGAGCACTACAAGTTTTGCGCCGGGAATGCCGTTGGCCATCTCGTCCGACAGCGAATTTGGCACGGTGTTGTCGGTATCCGACGTCAGCACCAAGGTCGGGCACTTGATCCAGGCCATGCTCGGCCGCGAATCCGGCCGGCTGAGCACCGCGTTCTGCTGGCGGATGAAAGCCTCGGCGCCGATGTCCTCGCTCATGTCGTCGACGATCCGGCGCAGGCTTGCATCGCCCTGCCGCGACGGATGCACGAAGCCCGGAAACAGCTCATCGACCACGCTGCGATATTGGCCGCTTCTGGCACGCTCGATCATGCCGCGGCGACGCGCGGTCGCTTCCGGCGTATCGGCCCGCGCCTGGGTGCTCATCAGCGCCAGCTTCGCAACCCGGTCCGGCGCCTGCCGCATGATCTCGAAGGCGATGTAGCCGCCCATCGAGTGCCCGGCGAGCGCAAAGCGCGGCGGCGCCTCGGCCAGGATCCGGCGGGCGATGGCCCCCATATTGTCGTCCCTGATATGGTTGGCGACCGTCACCGGCCCGCATCGCCACAGCGCCGGAATGACGGGGGCGAAAATCCGCGGCGAGCAGATGAGGCCCGGGACGAGCAGGATCGGCATCGTATTATCCATGCGGGAGCTCCGGACGGGTCATTTTCGGCAAGCAAACGGCCGCTTCAGGGAACTTTAGATTAAAAGGCCGTTCGGGCCTGTCAAATCGGCCGGTATTGCCGTGTGAATCCGTGCCCTTTCGCTTTGACGCCGCCGGGTGCGGCGTCTATTTAAAGGGCTCATGACAACATCCGAAAACGCTCCCGCCTGGCCGGACCATAAACCGACCGCGCTCCTTGTGCTCGCCGATGGTACCGTGCTGGAAGGCTTCGGTCTCGGCGCGGAAGGCCACGCCGTCGGCGAGGTCTGCTTCAACACCGCGATGACCGGCTATGAGGAGATCCTCACCGATCCGTCCTATGCCGGCCAGATCATCACCTTCACCTTCCCGCATATCGGCAATGTCGGTACCAACGAGGAAGACATCGAGACGGTGAACATGGCGGCGACGCCCGGCGCGCGCGGCGTGATCCTGCGCTCGGCGATATCAGATCCCTCGAATTACCGCGCCACCCGCCATCTCGACCTGTGGTTGAAGGCGCGCGGCATCATCGGCCTCTCCGGTATCGACACCCGCGCGCTGACCGCGCTGATCCGCTCCAAGGGCATGCCCAATGCGGTGATCGTGCACGCCAGAAACGGCGAGTTCGACCTGCACGGCCTGAAGGAAGAAGCCCGCGAATGGCCCGGCCTCGAGGGCATGGACCTGGTGCCGATGGTCACCTCCGGCCAGCGCTTCACCTGGGACGAGACGCCCTGGGTGTGGGGCAACGGTTTCGGCCAGCAAACCGCGCCGGAATTCAACGTGGTCGCGATCGATTACGGCATCAAGCGCAACATCCTGCGCCTGCTCGCCGGCGTCGGCGCCAAGGTGACCGTGGTGCCGGCGACGACCGCCGCCGAAGACATCCTGGCGATGAAGCCGGACGGCGTGTTCCTGTCGAACGGCCCCGGCGATCCCGCCGCCACCGGCAAATATGCCGTGCCCGTGATCCAGAAGGTGATCGCGTCGGGGACGCCGACCTTCGGCATCTGCCTCGGCCATCAGATGCTTGGCCTTGCCGTCGGGGCCAAGACCATGAAGATGCATCAGGGCCATCACGGCGCCAACCATCCGGTCAAGGACGAGACCACCGGCAAGGTCGAGATCACCTCGATGAACCACGGCTTTGCCGTGGACCAGGCGACGCTGCCGAAAGGCGCGACCCAGACCCATATCTCCCTGTTCGACGGCTCCAATTGCGGCATCGCGCTTGAGGGCAAGCCGGTGTTCTCGGTGCAGTACCACCCGGAAGCCTCGCCCGGCCCGCGCGACTCGCACTATCTGTTCCAGCGCTTCGCCGATCTGATGCGGAAGAACAAGCAGGCCGCGTAGACACACCCGTCATTGCGAGGAGCGCAGCGACGAAGCAATCCATCTATCCCAGCCTGGAGCGATGGATTGCTTCGCTTCGCTCGCAATGACGGAGATTTTTCTCAATGACCGCCCCCGCCACCCCGAAGCCCGTCTACGGCGTCTCCTCGATGGCGGTGATGGCATCGATGTCCGGGCTCGACTTCGTGCGCGGCATCTTCGCCCGGACCCTGCCGGAGCCGCCGATCATGGAGAATGTCGAGCCGTTCGACTGCTCCGCCGAGACCGGCCATGTGGTGATCCACAGCGTCCCGGGCCTGCGCCACTACAACCCGATCGGTTCGGTGCATGGCGGCTACGCCGCGATCCTCTTGGATTCCGCGATGGGGCTTGCGGTGCAGACCACGCTGCCGCAAGGCTTTGGCTACACCACGCTGGAGTTCAAGATCTCCTTCGTCCGCGGCATGAGCCAGGACACCGGCAAAATCCGCACCGAGGGCCATGTGCTCAACGCCGGCCGCCGGGTTGCGACGGCGGAAGCGCGGATTACCGACGACAATGGCAAGCTGCTCGCCCATGCCACCACGACCTGCCTGGTGTTCGAGTTGCCCAAGACGACCTGAAGGCAATCGCGTCTTGGCGCCAGATCTTGGCGCATTGGAGCCATGACGAAGCGCGCTGGATCGCGGCCTGCGCTCTGTGATTGAGTTTCCCTGTCCGAGATCAGGCAAACATGATCCGGCCTGGAAGGAAACGCCGATGATTTCAGCCCATTCAGACATGACCATCCGCGACATCCGCGTGACGATGCTGCGGCTGCCCTGGGCCGACGATCCCTGGCTGAAAGGCGCGGCGCTCGGCGCGACGCGCGACATTCTGATCTGCGACGTCGAAACGTCCGGCGGCGTTACCGGCATGGGCTATCTGTTCGTGTTCAAGCCGGCGATGAAGTCGATCGCGGCCTGTCTCGAGGAATGCATCATCCCGCGCGTCATCGGCAAGGACGCCACCGCGATCGAGGCGATCTGGCGCGATCTGTGGACGGCGACGATGACCTATGGCCGCGGCGGCATCGCCACGATGGCCATGTCGGCGCTCGACATCGCGCTGTGGGACGCGGTCGGGAAACGGGCCGGCCTGCCGCTGCACCGGCTGTGGGGGCACTATCGCTCGGAAATCCCGATCTATGGTTCCGGCTGCCTCCGGGGCGCCGGCGGCGACGGAATGATCGAGAAGGCGCTGCATTTCGTGAAGCAGGGCTACAAGGCGATCAAGATGCAGGTCGCGCACGTCCACACGCCGGCGCAGGACCTCGACAATGTGCGCCGCATGCGCGAGGCGCTCGGGCCCGACATCGACATCATGATCGACGTCAACATGGGCTGGAGCGCCGATGTCGCGATCGAGATGGGACGCAAGTTCGAGAAGTACGATATCTACTGGCTTGAGGAGCCGGTGCCGGCCGATGATTTCGCCGGCTATCAGCGGATCGCGGCGGCGCTGGACATGCGCGTCGTCGGCGGCGAGACGCATTTCACGCGCTACGATCTGCGGCCGTTCTTTCTCAATCCCTGCCTGCCGATCCTGCAACCCGACCCGATGCGCGGCGGCATGACCGACCTGCGCAAGATCGCGGCGCTTGCGGACACGTTCGGCATCACGATCGCGCCGCATCTGTTTCCCGAACTCAATGTGCACCTCTTGGCTTCGATTCCGAACGGGATCTGGTGCGAGAACATGGCGCTGATCGACGATCTCTGGGTCGACCCGCCCGAAATCGCCAACGGCATGATCACCGCGCCGGAGCGGCCCGGGCACGGGCTCAGGTTCAGGGAAGACGTGTTGAAGTTCAAAATCTAGCTGGAACGGTTTGCGGACCGACGGTTTGATGGTCTGGAGACCACCTCGCAGCGCTGGAGAGCCACCATGTCGGTCGTCCGTACCGATATCGAACCCCAGACCATCGTCTTCCGGGACGACGGCCTCGTGCCGAACAATCCGATGCCGTTCCTAGTCTACAAGGCCGCCGTCGACGTCAGCAAGAATCCTGAGGCCACCATCGAGCAGCTGTTCGGCGAGAACGGCTGGGGCGCGATGTGGCGCAACGGCGTATACGACTTCGCGCATTACCACGCCACCGTGCACGAGGTGCTGGGCGTCGCGCGCGGCCGCGCGCGCGTGCAGTTTGGCGGCGAGCGCGGGCAAGCAATCGAGATCGCGGCCGGCGACGTTGCGATCCTGCCGGCCGGCACCGGGCATCAATGCCTGTCGGCGAGCGACGATTTCTGCGTCATCGGCGCCTATCCGCCAGGCCCGCCGATGGATCTGCAGCGGCTGACGCCGGAGAACCACGCCAGGGCGCTGAAGACGATCCCACAGGTTGCGACCCCCGCGACCGATCCGGTGATGGGCAAGGACGGGCCGCTGGTGCGGCTGTGGAAGCGATAAGATCTAGGATGGTCGAACGGGTTGCTCTTGCCCTGCCCCCTCGCGAGAGGTGACCGGATACAGGCAACCTGAATCGATCATCGGAATTGCAGGCCATTTCAATCAAGCCTGCCGGCTTCACATTTCCAAGCTCCTTGATTTAAGTCAGCATCGCTGCGGCGATTTATGCCGCCAATGACACCTTAAAGCGCGCGATTCATCTGCGGGAGTGACAGAGCTTCCGCGTCCGCTGCTGCTCTTTTTGCAGGAGCAATGGAGGTCATACACATCACCTGACGGCATCAGATGCTCCGCGCTTCCCACAAGCAACCGCAACAGAGATCAGGAGAGGAGAATTCGACATGTTTCGAGGAATTCTGACGCTGACATTGTCGCTCTGCATTGGCGCGGCTACCGCGCCTGCAGCGCTGGCCCAGACGGCGCCGGCAATCAACGAGCAGGAGGCACACGCGATCGCGGTGGACGCCTATATTTACTTCTACCCGCTCCTGACGATGGACATCACGCGAAAGCAGTTCACCAACGTCGAGCCCGGCAAAGAGAACTTCAAGGGCCCGATGAACACCTTCGTCAACATCCCCGAATACCCGCCGGCGAATTTCAAGGGCGTGGTGCGGTCCAACTTCGATACGCTCTATTCCGTTTCATGGCTGGACATGACCAAGGAGCCGGTTGTCGTCTCCGTTCCCGATACCGATGGACGCTTCTATTTGCTGCCCATGCTGGACATGTGGTCGGATGTGTTCGCCTCGCCCGGCTGGCGCACCACGGGTACCAAAGCGGGGACCTTTCTGGTGACGGCCCCGGGATGGCGGCCTGATCTGCGCGACAGGTTTGCGGAGGAGTTCAAGCTTCCGAAGGATACCCAGCGCATCGACGCGCCGACGCCTTACGTCTGGGTCATTGGCCGCACCAAGACGGACGGCCCGCCGGACTACGATGCGGTCCACAAGATCCAGGCCGGCTACAAGGTCACGCCTCTTTCCGAGTTCGGCAAGACTCAGAAGCCGACCGAGGTCAGGATCGATCCCAGCGTCGACATGAAGACGGCGCCCAAGGTGCAGGTCGACACGATGTCGGCCGGCGTCTACTTCGCGCAGGCCGCCGAGCTGCTCAAGCTTCACCCGCCGCACATCACCGATGAACCAATCATCGCGCAGATGAAGAGGATCGGCATCGAGCCCGGCAAGAGCTTCGAAATCAGCAAGGTGGACCCGGTGCTGCAACGGGCGCTGGAGACGGCGCCGCAGGACGGGCAGAAGCTGATGGCATGGAAGGTGCCGACGCTGGCGCGCGTTGCGAACGGCTGGTCGATGAACACCGACACGATGGGCGTTTACGGCAACTACTATTTGAAGCGTGCGATCGTCGCGCAGCTCGGGCTTGGCGCCAACCTGCCGGAGGACGCGATTTATCCGCTCAATCTCGCCGACAATACCGGCAAACCGCTCGACGGCGCCAACAAGTATACGATCACCTTTGAGAAGGGCGCGGCCCCGCCGGTCAATGCCTTCTGGTCGATCACGCTTTACGACCAGGAAGGATTCCAGGTCGGCAACGTGCTGAACCGCTTCGCTGTGTCCAGCTGGATGCCGTTCAAATACAACCCGGACGGCTCGCTCGATCTCTACTTCCAGAACGAAAGTCCGGGCGCGGACAAACAAGCCAACTGGCTCCCGGCGCCGAAGGGCGCTTTCAACCTGACCATGCGCCTTTACGGTCCGAAATCGGAGGCGCTGACCGGAAAGTGGAATCCTCCGCCGATCGTGCGATTGGAGACAGCGATGGGTCTGTCAGCTCAGTAGGCTTCAACCGCACTGACCGCAGCCGGGCGGCCAGACCGCAAGCTTCGCGAAGCAGTCCGGAGCAAAGCAGCTTTGGATTGCTGCCTCGCGGGTGCGGCAACGCAGCTTACGCCGCGTTGCTGCCTTCCTGGCGGCTGGCCTCGAACAGGAACCAGGTGCGCCGCTCGGTTTCGTCGATGAAGGTTTCGAGCAGGCCTGCGGTGCCGGAGTCCTCCTGGTCGTCAGCCAGCTTGTGCGCCTTGCGCATCGCAGCCGCCATGTGCTTGTTGTCTTCCATCAACTCGCGCAGCATTTCGCGCGGCGGCACATAATCGTCGTCATTGTCCTTGATGGTCTGGTGCCTGGCGATATCGCCGATCGACTTCAGCGTCGCGCCGCCAAGCTTGCGCACCCGCTCGGCGAGCTGGTCGGTGGTCGCGAAGATCGCCTCCGACTGCTCGTCCAGCAACAAATGGTAATCATGGAAATGCCGGCCGCTGACGTGCCAATGGAAATTCTTGGTTTTCAAATAGAGCGCGAAGGCGTCGGCCAGAAGCGTGTTGAGCGAGGCCGAGATCGTGTCCACCGCAGCCTGCGGCAGGTCGCTCGGCGTGTCGAGATCGGGCGAGATCTTGTCAGTCTTGGCTTTGCTCACGTTGGACCTTCCTGTTAGGAACCCGTATTTCGGCGCATTGAACATTGGCCGCCGGACCGCTAACGCATCATCAGCCCACCCGTTCCTGAGGCCAGGAACCCGTTCTGCCGGATACCAAACGCGATGGATGAATGGATCGATTATTACGATTCCACGCATACGATCTATGCGAGCCGACTGCACCGTGACCTGCATTTCCAGATCATCGCAAACGACATCATCGGCTACATCGCTTCGCCGGATGCCGTGGTGCTCGACTATGCCTGCGGCGAGGCGCTGTCGGCGGCGAAGGTCGCCAATGCCTGCGCCCAGCTCTATCTGGCGGAGCCGGCGCCCGGCGTACGCGGCCGTCTGGTCGCGCGCTTTGCGCCCGACACCCGCATCCGTGTCCGCTCGCTCGATGACCTGAAGCACATGGACGCGGACTCGATCGACCTCGTGGTGATGAACTCGGTGGCGCAATACATGACGCCGCAGGAGCTCGATTCCGCGTTCGACGTGATCCACCGCCTGCTGAAGCCCTCGGGCCGGTTCGTGCTCGGCGATATCCTGCGGCCTGAAGTCGGGATGGCGAGGGACGTCGCGGCCCTGCTGCGCTTTGCGGCGACCCACGGTTTCCTGCGCGATGCGCTGGTCGGGCTGGCTTCAACCGCGCTGTCCGACTACCGCCAGCTGCGCACCCGGATCGGACTGCAGCGCTACCGCGAGGACGAGATGATCGCCAAGCTCGGCGCCGCGGGGTTCAGCGCCCGCCGCGCGCCACGCAACATCGGGCACAATCCGTGGCGGATGACGTTCGTGGCGCACCACTGATCCTGGGTTGCGCCAGCTATTAACGTTACCCACCAGTAAACGTGGCGGCCTCTGAAATAATCAGCAATGATCCACTCGGCCCGGTGGCGGAAGCTTCGACGCGGCAGTGGTGCAACACTGTTTATCCTGGTTCAAATCCAGGCCGGGCCTCCAGCCTTCGCTGCTGACGCAGCTTCGGCTCGGCAGGCCTTCTCGTAGCGAAGGCTGCCGCGGCGTAGCCCGCAGGGCGAAGCCGGGCCGGTAGCCCCTCCCAATCCCGAGCACCCCCAACCGGGCATACGCCGAATGCGGATTTTCCCCCAGAATCGCGGTTGATTGCGCGTTTTTGGGGGTTTCGCGGGTGCGGAAACTGGTCTAAAGACCACCCGCGCGCGAGGGATCGCGCTTCCGGCGCTACAACATGTAGCGCATGGCTCGAGGGACGCGCGGGAAGCGCGCCCTTTTTTTGTGCCTAAATTCCAGTCCGCGAGAGCTGATGCCCAAAAGAACCGACATCTCCACCATCCTGATCATCGGCGCCGGTCCCATCGTGATCGGCCAAGCCTGCGAGTTCGACTACTCCGGCACGCAGGCCTGCAAGACGCTCAAGGAAGAGGGCTATCGGATCGTCCTGGTCAATTCCAACCCGGCGACGATCATGACCGACCCGGAGCTGGCGGATGCGACCTATATCGAGCCGATCACGCCCGAAATCGTCGCCAAGATCATCGAAAAGGAACGCCACGTCGTGCCCGGCGGCTTCGCGCTGCTGCCGACCATGGGCGGCCAGACCGCGCTGAACTGCGCGCTGTCGCTGCGCAAGCAGGGTACGCTGGAGAAGTTCGACGTCGAGATGATCGGCGCCACCGCCGACGCCATCGACAAGGCCGAAGACCGCCAGTTGTTCCGCGACGCCATGGAGAAGATCGGGCTGCAGACGCCGAGGTCGCGGCTCGCCAATGCGTCGGCGCTGAAGAAGTCCGACCGCGACAAATACCTCGCCGATCAGGCCAAGCTGTCCGGCCCCGAGCTCGAAGCCTTCGAACGGCAGTGGGAAGGCGGCGAGAACGAGCGGCGCAAGCGCTACCAGCAGCAGGCCTTGGCCGAAGCGCTGATGGCGCTGTCCGACATCGGCCTGCCCGCGATCATCCGCCCCTCCTTCACGCTCGGCGGCACCGGCGGCGGCATCGCCTACAACAAGGAAGAATATCTCGACATCATCGAGCGCGGCCTCGATGCCTCGCCGACCAACGAGGTGCTGATCGAGGAATCCGTCCTCGGCTGGAAAGAGTTCGAGATGGAGGTGGTGCGCGACAAGAAGGACAATTGCATCATCATCTGCTCGATCGAGAACGTCGATCCGATGGGCGTGCACACCGGCGATTCGATCACGGTGGCGCCGGCGCTGACGCTCACCGACAAGGAATACCAGATCATGCGCGACGCATCGATTGCGGTGCTGCGCGAGATCGGGGTCGAGACCGGCGGCTCCAACGTGCAGTTCGGCATCAATCCGGACGACGGCCGCATGGTCGTGATCGAGATGAATCCGCGAGTTTCTCGTTCTTCTGCATTGGCTTCGAAGGCCACCGGCTTCCCGATCGCCAAGGTCGCCGCCAAGCTTGCGATCGGCTACACGCTCGACGAGATCGCCAACGACATCACCGGCGGCGCGACGCCGGCCTCGTTCGAGCCGACGATCGACTACGTCGTCACCAAGATTCCGCGCTTTGCGTTCGAGAAATTCCCCGGCGCCTCCTCCACGCTGACCACCTCGATGAAGTCGGTCGGCGAGGTGATGGCGATCGGTCGCACTTTCCAGGAGAGCCTGCAGAAGGCCCTGCGCGGGCTCGAGACCGGGCTGACCGGCCTCGACGAGATCGACATCGAGGGCCTCGGCCGCAGCGACGACAAGAACGCGATCCGCGCGGCGCTCGGCACGCCGACGCCGAACCGCCTGCTGCAGGTCGCGCAGGCGATGCGGCTCGGCTGGTCCAACGAGGATATCTTCAATTCCTGCAAGATCGATCCCTGGTTCCTCGCGGAGCTGCGCGCCATCGTCGAGATGGAAGGCAAGATCCGCAGCAGCGGCCTGCCGACCAATGCGTTCGCCATGCGGATGCTGAAGGCGATGGGCTTCTCCGACGCACGGCTCGCCGTGCTCACGGAGACCACCGAGGCCGACGTCACCGCCAAGCGCCACGCGCTCGGGGTGCGCCCGGTATTCAAGCGCATCGACACCTGCGCGGCGGAGTTCGCTTCACCGACCGCCTACATGTATTCGACCTATGAGCGGCCGTTCGCCGGCGAATTTGCCGACGAGAGCGCGCCGTCGGACCGCAAGAAGGTGATCATCCTCGGCGGCGGCCCGAACCGCATCGGCCAGGGCATCGAGTTCGACTATTGCTGCTGCCACGCCTGCTTCGCGCTCGAGGACGCCGGTTACGAGACCATCATGGTCAACTGCAACCCGGAAACGGTGTCGACCGACTACGACACCGCCGACCGGCTGTATTTCGAGCCGCTGACCGCCGAGGACGTGCTCGAGATCATCGCGACCGAGCGCAAGAACGGCACGCTGCACGGCGTGATCGTGCAGTTCGGCGGCCAGACCCCGCTGAAGCTTGCCCGCGCGCTCGAAGCCGCCGAAGTGCCGATCCTCGGCACCTCGCCCGACGCGATCGACCTCGCCGAGGACCGCGACCGCTTCAAGCGCGTGCTCGACAAGCTGCGTCTCAAGCAGCCGAAGAACGGCATCGCCTATTCGGTCGAGCAGGCCCGCCTCGTGGCCGGCGATCTCGACCTGCCGCTGGTGGTGCGTCCGTCCTACGTGCTCGGCGGCCGCGCGATGCAGATCATCCGCGAGGAGAACCAGCTCAACGACTACCTGCTGGGAACGCTGCCCGAGCTGGTGCCCGCCGACATCAAGGCGCGCTACCCGAACGACAAGACCGGGCAAATCAACACCGTGCTCGGCAAGAACCCGCTGCTGTTCGACCGCTATCTGTCCGACGCAACCGAAGTCGACGTCGACTGCCTCTGCGACGGCAAGGACACCTTCATCGTCGGCATCATGGAGCACATCGAGGAAGCCGGCATCCATTCCGGCGACTCCGCCTGCTCGCTGCCGCCGCATTCGCTCGACGCCAAGACCATCGAGGAGCTGGAGCGGCAGACCCGCGAGCTCGCGCTCGGCCTCGACGTGGTCGGCCTGATGAACGTGCAATACGCCATCAAGGACGGCGAGATCTACGTGCTCGAGGTCAACCCGCGCGCATCCCGCACCGTGCCGTTCGTCGCCAAGGTGATCGGCACGCCGGTCGCCAAGATCGCGGCGCGGATCATGGCCGGCGAAAAGCTCGCCGACTTCAAGCTGAAGAAGAAGAAGCTCGGCCATGTCGGCGTGAAGGAATCGGTATTCCCGTTCGCGCGTTTCCCCGGCGTCGATACTGTGCTCGGACCGGAGATGCGTTCGACCGGCGAAGTGATGGGCATCGACCGCTCCTTCGAGGTCGCGTTCGCGAAGAGCCAGCTCGGCGGCGGCACGCGCGTGCCGCGGCAGGGCACGGTGTTCGTCTCGGTGCGCGGCGACGACAAGATGCGCATCGCGGATGCGGTGCGGCTGTTGCACTCGCTCGGCTTCAAGGTGATGGCAACCTCGGGCACGCAGCGCTACCTCAGCGACAACGGCGTGCCGACGGAAAAGGTGAACAAGGTGCTCGAAGGCCGTCCGCACATCGTCGACGCCATCACCAATGGCGACGTCCAGCTGGTCTTCAATACCACCGAAGGTCCGCAGGCGCTGGCCGACAGCCGCTCGCTGCGGCGGGCTGCCCTCTTGCATAAAGTGCCATATTACACCACTCTTTCGGGCGCGGTGGCGGCCGCACGGGGAATCCGGGCCTATCGGGACGGGGACCTTGAGGTCCGCACGCTTCAGAGTTACTTTTCCGAAAGCTGACCGCTGCCCGGGCTGAAGGCCCGAAGCGGTCAATTAGCCGAATGGCTGGAACTCACCGCGCGATTGGATGTTGTCACGGCCCTTAGCGGGGCCGAGTATCACTGGGCTTCCGGGCGCGTTGGCGCCCTGATTCCTGCGTTAGCTGAACTGGATATTCGTGCACGGCCGCCGGGCGCGCGCGATGAAGGACGAAGATGATGGATAAGGTTCCGATGACCGCGGGCGGATACGCCGCGCTGACGGACGAGTTGAAGCATCGCCAATCGGTGGATCGTCCGCGCATCATCGAACACATCGCGGAAGCGCGCTCGCACGGCGATCTCTCGGAGAACGCCGAGTATCACGCCGCCAAGGAAGAGCAGTCGCACAACGAGGGCCGCATCGCCGAGCTCGAGGACAAGCTCGCGCGCGCCGACATCATCGACATTTCGAAACTGTCAGGCGACACCATCAAGTTCGGCGCGACCGTGACGCTGATCGATGAGGACACCGAGAAGAAGGCGGTGTGGCAGATCGTCGGCGAAGTCGAGGCCGACGCCAAGAAGGGCCGCATCTCCATCACCTCGCCGCTCGCGCGCGCGCTGATCGGCAAGAAGAAGGGGACCACCGTCGAGGTGATGGCGCCGGGCGGCGCCAAGGCCTACGAGATCACCAAGGTCGAGTGGCGGTAGTTACCTTCACGTGACTGGTGCAGAAAAGCCGCGTCCCGCACGCGGCTTTTTTTATGCCCCGCGTTTCTCCCCGGTCTGACAGCAATGTGAATGGAGAGCCGCTGCACGCCATGCCAGTGAGGCCGTGACATGTTTATGCGGTATAATCATGTCGGGGGACGGAGTTCAGGCTGACGATTGCGTCGCAACACGCATCGCTGCGCGTCACCGTGTCACTGCCGCGTTCTCTCGCAACTGCCATCGCGCGAGGAATGATTCCAGGCGCAAGGTGTTGACATCACACTCCGGTGGCGGACACCGTGTGTTTCTGCATCTTGCAACGTTCCAGTGTGTCAAACAGGGGGTAAATGACAATGGACCAGATGTTCTCCAAGCTCCAGCCGGTGGCGCTCAGCCTGTTCCGGTTCATCACCGGACTGCTGCTGTTTCAGTTCGGCGTTGCCAAAATTTTCAAATTCCCACCCGGGACAATGTTCGAGAAGGTCGAGCTGTTCTCATTGATCGGCGCGGCCGGCGCCCTCGAATTGGTGCTCGGCGGGCTCCTGATGATTGGCCTGTTCTCGCGGATCGTAGCCTTTATCTTGGCGGGTGAAATGGCCTTCGCTTACTTCATCGGCCATTTTCCAAAAGGGTTCTACCCGCTGCTCAATAACGGCAGTCTGGCGATCGCGTTCTGCTTCGCCTGCCTCTACCTCGCGACCTCGGGCCCGGGTCCGATCAGCGTCGACGCTGCGATGGGGAAGAGGTAGCAGCGCTAGGCGCTTCCCACTCATTGACGACGTCATTCCGGGATAGCGCGTTAGCGTCAGACCCAGAATCTCGAGATTCCGGGCTCGATGCTAACGCATCGCCCCGGAATGACGCGCACGGCGCTCTAGCCGACCGCCTTCAATCCCAGCGGCACCGCGGCCTCATATTTCGAATTGTGCAGCACCAGTGACGTCCTGACGTTGCGCACATGCGGCGCCGCCGTCAGGTGGGTGACGAAATCCTGGAACGTCGCCATGTCGGGCGCGACGCATTTGAGGATGAAGTCGACTTCGCCCGACAGCATCCAGCATTCCCGCACCAGCGGCTCGGCGCGCACGAAATTCTCGAAGGCGCGGAGATCGGCGTCAGCCTGGCTCGACAGATGCACCGAGGCGAACACCGTGACGTCGTAGCCGAGGCGGCGCGGATCGAGCAGGCCGCGGTATCCCTGGATGTAGCCTTCCTCCTCCAGCGCCCGGACCCTGCGCAGGCAGGGCGGCGGCGAGATACCGACGCGTTTGGCCAGTTCCACATTGGTGATTCGGCCATCGGCCTGGATCTCGGCGAGGATTTTGAGGTCGATCTCGTCAAGGTTCTTCGACACGCGACTACAGTTCCCTAGGGGTTTGGAAGGCTTGGCGGGTCCGCCGGCAACTCTCATAGCGCAGCCCGCTGGCATTGCGCAATTTTATTGCGCGTGCAGCGCACGATTTCGCGAATGTGACTTCAGTTCCGGGGAAAAATCGCTGCCATGGATTGCAAATCTTGCATAGCTTCCCAGATATCTTAGACTTGGATTTGACACTTTCAGCACCGCCGTGACCTGCTTCCGGGGTGCTTCCCACACAAGTCCCCGTCAAAGTCCCCAGCAGAGAGGGATCAGCTAATGCCCGCGCCTGTCCACGCCAAGGTCGTCATCATCGGGTCCGGCCCCGCCGGTTACACCGCAGCGATCTACGCGGCACGCGCGATGCTCGAGCCGGTGCTGATCCAGGGCATCCAGCCGGGCGGGCAACTCACCATCACCACCGACGTCGAGAACTATCCCGGCTTCGCCGATGTGATCCAGGGCCCCTGGCTGATGGAGCAGATGGAGAAGCAGGCGGCCCATGTCGGCACCAAGATCGTCACCGATCTCGTCAACAAGCTGGAACTCGGCCAGCGCCCGTTTCGCCTGACCTGCGATTCCGGCGACGTCTATCTCGCCGAGACCGTGATCCTCGCCACCGGCGCCCAGGCGCGCTGGCTCGGACTGCCCTCGGAAGCAAAGTTCCAGGGCGGCGGGGTGTCGGCCTGCGCGACCTGCGACGGCTTCTTCTACCGCGGCAAGGACGTCGTGGTGGTCGGGGGCGGCAACACCGCCGTCGAGGAAGCGCTGTACCTGACCAATCACGCCTCCCAGGTCACCATCGTGCATCGCCGCGATCATTTCCGCGCCGAGCGCATCCTGCAGGAGCGGCTGTTCAAGAATCCCAAGATCAAGGTGGTGTGGGATTCGGCGATCGACGAAATCTGCGGATCGGAGAACCCGAACAAGGTCACCCATGTGCGGCTGAAGAACGTCAAGACCGGCGCGCTCACGAACCTCAAAACCGACGGCGTCTTCATCGCGATCGGCCATGCGCCGGCGACGGAGCTCGTCAAAGGCCAGATCAAGCTGAAACCGTCGGGCTACGTCGAGGTTGCGCCGAACTCCACCGCGACCTCGATGCCCGGCCTGTTCGCCGCGGGCGACGTGGCGGATGAAACCTTCCGGCAGGCGGTCACCGCCGCCGGCCTCGGCTGCATGGCTGCGCTCGAGGCGGAACGCTTCCTGGCTCTTCGCGCGAGCGATCGCGCAGCGGCGGAATAATCATGGCACGATCTCGCGACGGATTTACGGATATGGATTGGGACAAGCTGAAGGTCTTTCACGCAGCGGCGGAGGCGGGCAGCTTCACGCATGCCGGCGAACAGCTTGGCCTGTCGCAATCGGCAGTCTCCCGCCAGGTCAGCGCGCTGGAGCAGGAGCTCTCGGTGTCGTTGTTTCACCGCCACGCCCGCGGCCTGATCCTCACCGAGCAGGGCGACCTCCTGTTCCGCACCGCGCATGACGTGTTCATGCAGCTGCAGGCGGCCCGCGCAAAGCTCACCGACAGCCGCGAGCGGCCGAGCGGCGACCTCAAGATCACGACGCCCCCGGCGCTCGGCATCAACTGGCTGATCCCGCGGCTCGACGAGTTCACCGCGCTCTATCCCGACATCCGGATTTCGCTGATCGTCACCGACGAGGATCTCGACCTCTCGATGCGCGAGGCCGACGTCGCGATCCGCACCCGCAAGCCGACCCAGCCGGACCTGATCCAGCGCAAGCTGTTCTCGATCGGCTTCCATGCCTACTGCTCGCCGGAATACATCAAGCGCTTCGGCACGCCGCGCACGCTCGATGATCTCGACTCGCACCGCATCATCATGCTCGGCGACTCGCAGGTGCCGGCGCATCTGCAGAACCGCAGCTGGCTGATCGATGCCGGCCGCAACGGCTCCGGTCCGCGCGAGCCCTACTTCAAGGTCAACAACATCCTCGGCCTCGTGCGCGCCTGCCAGCAGGGCCTCGGCATCGCCGCGCTGCCGGACTATCTGGTCGAACAGAACAACCTCGTGCAGCTGTTCGGCGAGTCCGACTCGATCGCGCTCGACACCTACTTCGTCTATCCGGAAGAGCTGAAGACGGTGGCCCGGGTGCAGGTGTTCCGCGACTTCGTGGTCAGCAAGGCGCAGCGCTGGCCGTCGTGATTAAGCCGCCCTTATAGGGCTGCTTTATAGGGATATCCGTGCTGCCCCCGGTCTCCGCATGACTGACATGCGACCTGGATAGTTGCTGCAAGCCGTCGATGGGGATCATAGTGCTTACACGCTGAGCGTTCGCGTCGCGCATATGTCCCCCTCCTCCAGTGGCGCGGAAGTTCAGTAATCCCTCTTGGAAGGTGATTGTGTCGGCCTCACGTGGCCAATACCTTAAGCCGGGCTCGCTCGAGCCCGGCTTTTTTTCATCGCCGTGCCTTTTCACCTCCATGGCATGCGCAAAACGCGCCGCACGCGCCGGTCAGCATGTGCATTGACAACAACCTCGCAGCGCAGCATCATTATCCCATGATCACGACTTCGTGCGCCGTTCTGTCGTCGAAAAAAGCTCCCCTCCCGGGGACACGAGATCGCGCGCGATAAGATCACCTTCGCATTCAGACCGATCCCGAAACCCCGCCGCCTGGACGGGGTTTTTTGTTGGTCCCGTCTCCGGCTTTGCCTTCTTAAGGAGATGGAACATGACCGATCTACATCAGCAATTGCAGGGCCTCTGGCTGCCTTTGATCACGCCATTCCGTAACGGCGAGCTCGACGTCACGTCGCTGCGGCGTCTCGTACGGCACTACGCCAATGGCCCCGTCGACGGGTTCATTCTCGGCGCAACCTCCGGCGAGGGCATGGCGCTCAGCGTGGACGAACTGGAGGGGCTGGTGAGCGTCGTGCTCGACGAGCTCAGTGCCAGCTCCCGCCATTTGCCGGTCTGTCTCGGGCTCTCCGGCGCCTCGACCGCCCGGATGAAGGAAGCGCTGGATGATACGGCCGACTGGCCGATCAACGGCTATCTGATCGCCAGCCCCTATTACATCAGGCCCTCGCAGCGCGGGCTCGTGCAGCACTTCAACGCGCTCGCCGATCACGCGTCGTGGCCGATCGTGCTTTACAACATTCCCTATCGCACGGCGGTGAACCTGACCAACGAGACGCTGCTGGCGCTCGCGGACCATCCGAACATCGCCGGCATGAAGGATTGCTGCGCCGACCGCGCGCAGTCGATCGACTTCCTCAACCGCCGGCCGGCCGGCTTTCGCGTGCTGACCGGCGAGGACGCGCAAACCTTCGATGCGCTCTCGGACGGCGCCGACGGCGCGATCCTGCTGTCCGCACATCTGGAAACAGACACCTTCGCTGCGATCCGCACGCTGCTGCAGCAGGGCCAGCGCGATGCGGCGCTGGCTGCCTGGCAGAGCGTCGTCGGCTTGACGAGGCTGCTGTTCGCCGAACCGAGCCCCGCGCCGGCCAAGCACTGGCTGTGGCGGCAGGGGCTGATCGACAGCCCCGAGGTGCGGCTGCCAATGGTCGCGGTCAGCGAGGATCTCGCAACCTGGCTCGACGCCGAGATGGAGCGCCGCGCGCAGCTGCTGCTGCCAGCGTGATCGCTCCGCTCCCTCTCCCCGTTCTTACGGGGAGAGGGCTGGGGTGAGGGGCTGCTTCCGCACAAAAGGCGAGAGACAGACTCGTGGAGAGTCCCCCTCACCCGGATCGCATTTTGCGATGCGATCCGACCTCTCCCCGCAAGCGGGGCGAGGTAAGGGACGCCTAGTCCAGCTTCACCTGCGAAAGCCGCAGCGCATTGCCGATCACGCTGACCGAAGACAGCGCCATCGCGGCGGCACCGACCATCGGCGACAGCAGGATGCCGAACAGCGGATACAGCACGCCGGCTGCGATTGGCACGCCGGCGGCGTTGTAGACGAACGCGAACGCCAGGTTCTGGCGGATGTTGCGCATGGTCGCGACCGACAGCCGCCGCGCGCGCACCAGGCCCATCAGGTCGCCGGTGAGCAGCGTGACGCCGGCGCTCTCGATCGCGACGTCGGTGCCGCCGCCCATCGCGATGCCGACATCGGCGGCGGCGAGCGCCGGTGCGTCATTGACGCCGTCGCCGGCCATCGCGACGGTGCGCCCCTCGCCGCGCAGCCGCTGCACGACCTCGCTCTTGCGCTCCGGCAGAACGCCGGCCTCGACGTCGCCGATGCCGAGCGTCTTTGCCACCGCCCGCGCGGTGGTCTCGTTGTCGCCGGTCAGCATCACGATGCGCAGGCCCTCGGCACGCAGTGCCTGCAGCGCGCTGGTCGCGGACGGCTTCACCGGATCGGCAATCGCGATCACCCCGGCGATGCGGCCGTCGACCGCGACATAGATCGCCGTCGCGCCGTCCCGCCGTGCGGCCTCGGCCGCCTCGTCGAGCGCTGCCGTCGCGATCTTCAGCTCGGCCATCAGCACCGCGTTGCCGAGCGCAACCTGCCTGCCCCCGACCGTGCCGGTCGCGCCCTTGCCGGAGGGCGAGGCGAAATTGCTGACGGCGGACGATGCGAGCTTGCGCTCCCCGGCGGCGGCGATAATCGCCTGCGCCAGCGGGTGCTCGCTGCCCTGCTCGACACTGGCGGCAACGCGCAGCAGATCGCTCTCGTCGAATCCTTCGGCGGCAATGACGCGCACGACCTTCGGCTTGCCTTCGGTGAGCGTTCCGGTCTTGTCGATGACCAGCGTGTCGATCGCCTCCATCCGCTCCAGCGCCTGCGCGTCGCGGATCAGGATGCCGGAATGCGCGCCGCGGCCGACGCCGACCATGATCGACATCGGCGTCGCCAATCCCAGCGCGCACGGACAGGCGATGATCAGCACCGTGACGGCGGCGACCAGCGCGAAGGTCAGGCGCGGCTCAGGGCCGAACACCGTCCAGGCGATGAAGGCGAGCACGGCAGCGGCGATCACCGCCGGCACGAACCAGCCGGCGACGCGATCGGCGAGCCGCTGAATCGGCGCGCGTGAGCGCTGCGCCTTCGCCACCATGTCGACGATCCGCGACAGCATGGTGTCGCGGCCGATCTTCTCGGCGCGCATCACGAGGCCGCCGCTCTGGTTGACCGTACCGCCGATCACGCTCGCGCCTTCGGCCTTCGTGACCGGCATCGACTCGCCTGTGACCATGGACTCATCAATGACCGCACTGCCCTCGACGACGACGCCGTCGACCGGAACCTTCTCGCCCGGCCGCACGCGAAGACGGTCGCCGACCTTGATCGCATCGATGTCGATGTCCTCGTCGCCATGATCGGTGATGCGCCGCGCGGTCTTCGGCGCGAGACCGAGCAGCGCGCGGATCGCGCCCGAGGTCTGCGCGCGGGCGCGCAATTCCAGCACCTGGCCAAGCAGCACCAGCACCGTGATCACCGCCGCCGCCTCGAAATACACCGCGACCGCGCCATGCATGTCGCGGAACGCGGGCGGGAATAGCTGCGGCGCCAGCGTCGCGACCACGCTGTAGACATAGGCAACGCCGGTGCCCATCGCGATCAGCGTGAACATGTTGAGATTGCGGGTGACCAGCGACTGCCAGCCGCGCACGAAGAACGGCGCGCCGGCCCACAGCACGACCGGCGTCGCCAGCACGAGTGAGACCCAGTTCGACCAGTGCTGCGGCACCAGCTGCATCAATCCGAGATGGCTGCCCATCTCGAGCACGAACACCGGCACGGTCAGCGCGAGACCGATCCAGAACCGCCGCGTCATGTCGATCAGTTCAGGATCGGGACCGTCGTCGAGCGAGACCTGCTCGGGCTCCAGCGCCATGCCGCAGATCGGGCAGCTGCCGGGGCCGACCTGGCGCACCTCGGGATGCATCGGGCAGGTGTAGATGGTGCCCGCGGGCGCCGGCGGCTCCTCTTCACGCGGCTTGAGATACTTCTGAGGGTCGGCCTCGAAACGCTCGCGGCAGCGGCCGCTGCAGAACAGGTACTCCTCGCCCTGGTAGCTGAAGCGATGCTTGGCGGTCGCCGGGTCGACCTTCATGCCGCAGACCGGATCGATCGCGAACGCCGTCTCGGCCGGCGGCGTGTCGTGATCATGCTTGCCGCCGCAGCAGGAATGCGCGGCCGCGCCATTGTGGTGATGATCCGCGTGCGAATGGTCGTGCTTTGCGTGTGCCACGAAACTCTTCCCGGCCGGTAATCCGACCTCTTGATTTAGATACCCTAGGGGGGTATATGAGACCTATGAGAGACGAGGTCAAGACATCCTGCTTAAAACGGCTCAAACGGATCGAAGGTCAGATCCGCGGATTGGCCGCCATGGTCGAGGACGACCGCTATTGCATCGACGTGGTGACGCAGATCGCGGCCGCGCGCGCGGCGCTGCGCCGCGTCGAGGAAGAGGTGCTGCGCGATCATGTGGCGCATTGCGTCGAGCATGCGATCTCGTCCGGCGACAAGGCCGACCAGCGGCGCAAGATCGCCGAGCTGATGGACGTGATCGGCCGTGCGGATAGGTAGAGCTGGTTGATCGCGGCGCGCCAATCGCGCTGATGGAAAGATCAGCAGCGCTTCTACATATTCAGTGTCGTCCCTGCGAAAGCAGGGACCCATAACCACAGGACGTGGGGATGAAGCGAGCTGGGGCCACAGCTCGATTCAACAACACGACCCTGTGGTTATGGGTCCCGGGTCGCGCTTCGCTTGCCCGGGACGACGTGGGGATAGAGCGGCACCCGCACATTCAGTGTCGTCCCGGCGAAGGCCGGGACCCATAATCACAGAGAGCGGTTGTTTGTGCGAGCTGGGGCCCCAGCGTGCTTCATAGCCATGGCCGGTGGTTATGGGTCCCGGCCTTCGCCAGGACGATATGGGGAGAAAGCTCTCTCGAAATCGATGCTCAGGTATTGAATCTGAAATGCATGACGTCGCCGTCGGCGACGACGTACTCCTTGCCTTCAAGCCGCAGCTTGCCGGCATCGCGCGCGCCGGCTTCGCCGTTGCCGGCGATGTAGTCGGCATAGGCGATGGTCTCGGCACGGATGAAGCCCTTCTCGAAATCGGTATGGATCACGCCGGCGGCAGCGGGCGCCTTGGTGCCGCGGTCGATGGTCCAGGCGCGGGCTTCCTTCGGGCCGACGGTGAAATAGGTGATGAGATCGAGCAGCCGGTAGCCGGCGCGGATCAGCCGATCGAGGCCGGCCTCTTCCAGACCCAGCGTCTCCAGGAAGTCAGTGCGTTCCTCACGCGACAACGTCGCGATTTCGGATTCGATCTTGGCCGAGATCACGACCGCGACCGCGCCCTCCTCCTTGGCGCGCTCGAACACTGCCTTGGAGAAATTGTTGCCGTCCTTGGCCGAGCCTTCCTCGACGTTGCAGACGTAGAGCACGGGCTTCGAGGTCAAGAGCCCGAGCATGCGGAACGCACGCTCCTCCTCCGGCTTGCGTTCCAGTCCGCGGGCAGGCTTGCCGTCGCGCAGCAACACCAGCGCGCGGTTGACCAGCTCGAGCTGCTCCTTGGCTTCCTTGTCGTTGCCCTTGGCCTTCTTCGAGAGGTTGTCGACGCGCTTCTCGAGGCTGTCGAGATCGGACAGCATCAGCTCGGTCTCGATGGTCTCGATGTCGGCGAGCGGCGCGATCTTGCCTTCGACATGGGTGATGTCGGAATCCTCGAAGCAGCGCACCACATGGGCGATGGCGTCGACCTCGCGGATGTTGGCGAGGAACTGGTTACCGAGACCTTCGCCCTGCGACGCGCCGCGGACGAGGCCCGCGATGTCGACGAAGGTCAGCCGGGTCGGAATGATCTGCGCGGACTTCGCGACCGCCGCGAGCTTCTCCAGCCGCGGATCGGGCACCGCCACCTCGCCGACATTCGGCTCGATGGTGCAGAACGGATAGTTCGCCGCCTGGGCGGCCGCCGTCTCGGTCAGCGCATTGAACAGCGTCGACTTGCCGACGTTCGGCAGCCCGACGATCCCGCATTTGAATCCCATGTCTTCCTCAATAATCTCTGGTTCGTCATGGCGGGCTCGTGCCGATGACGAAAGGGAGATCAGGCCGGCTTCTCGCCGCCGTTCTCACCCTTGTCGAAAAATCCTTTGGCCTGCATCGTCAGATGCACCTTGTTGGCGAACGACGCGTCGTGCCCCGCAGCCAGCAGGCCGGCATTGTCGGCGACGGCCTGGCACAAGGCCTCCACCCACGCCCGGTCGCTCTTGGCGAAGTCCGACAGCACGTGGCTGTGCACGAGCTCCTTGACGCCGGGATGACCGATCCCGAGCCGCACCCGCCGATACTCGTTGCCGATATGCGCGGAGATCGAGCGCAGGCCGTTGTGGCCGGCGATCCCGCCGCCGATCTTGACCCGGACCTTGGCGGGCGGCAGTTCGAGCTCGTCCTGGAACACGGTGATGTCGGAGGGCGCGAGCTTGAAGAAGTTCGCCGCTTCCTGCACTGCGCGCCCGGAGTCGTTCATGTAGGTGGTCGGCTTCAGCAGCACGACCTTCTCGCGATCGACGACGCCCTCGGAGGTCTCGCCCTGAAAGCGACGGCGCCATGGTCCGAAACCATGACGCCGTGCAATCTCATCGACCGCCAGGAAACCGATATTGTGCCGGTTGCTGGCGTATTTCGCGCCGGGATTACCGAGACCGACAAAGAGGCGCATGGCGCGGCATCCCGCGTCGGCGCGCCATCAGACGATCGCGCGCCGACCTGATCGATTACTTCTTCTTGTCGCCACCGGCGGGAGCCTTGGCACCCGCGGCCGGAGCCGCAGCACCCGCAGCCGGAGCCGCCGCAGCGGCCGGAGCTGCAGCACCCGCGGCCGGAGCAGCGCCACCGGCAGCAGCCGCAGCCGCAGCTTTCTGCTCTTCGGCGTAGCCGGACGGCGGCACGAGGGTGACCAGGGTCGCGTCCTCGCGGGTCAGCGACTTCACGCCCTTGGGCAGCTTGATGTCGGTGAGATGCAGCGAGTGGCTGATCTCGAGGCTGCCGACGTCGGCTTCGATGTATTGCGGAATGTTGTCGACCGCGCATTCGAGCTCGAGCGCGTGGGTGACGATGTTCACGGTGCCGCCGCGCTTGACGCCGGGGGCAGTTTCGGCGTTCACGACGTGCAGCGGCACGCTGACGCGGATGGTGGCGCCTTCGCCGAGCCGCATGAAGTCGACATGGACCGGGAAGTCCTTCACCGGGTCGAGGTGGTAGTCGCGCGGAATCACGCGATGCTTCTTGCCCTCGAGATCGATGTCGAACAGCGTGGTGAGGAACCGGCCCGCCAGGATGCGCTGGCGCAGTTCACGGTCGTCGACCGAGATGGTGACGGGGGGCTGGTTGTCTCCGTAGATCACTCCGGGAACTCTCCCGGCGCGACGCTCTGCCCGGGCGGCCCCCTTGCCGCTCTTCGGACGCGCGGTCGCCTTCAATTCCTTGACGGTCGCCATAGCGTTAAGTCCTTGTATTTAAAAAGTTAAAGGCCGCAGCGCGGCCCATGCTCAGGTCCACAGCAAGCCTCCAGGGGTGCGGGGGCCGCGGACGTGGCGGGCTTTTAGCCCCAAAGGGCCGAAATGACAAGGAAATGAAGGGATTTTTCTTGGGTTACCGAGCGAGGATCGTAGCCCGCATGGAGCGAAGCGAAATCCGGGACCACTGCCTCCGCGGGGCCGGCCCCGCTTCGCTCCATCCGGGCTACGGGGCTGCGCTCCGGGCCTTTTCAGCCGGCCGTACCGCCGAGCTTGGCTTCCAGCGCCGCGATCCTCGCCTTCAGCGCCTCGTTCTCCTCGCGCGCCAGGCGGGCCATGTCCTTGACCGCGTCGAATTCCTCGCGCTTGACCACATCGAGGTCGCGCAGGATCCGTTCGGCCTGGTTGCGCATGACCGTGTCGACCTCGCGCTTGACGCCCTGGGCGGCGCCCGCGGCATCGTTCATCAGACGGCCGATCTCATCGAAAAACCGGTTGCTGGTCTGGGTCATCTCGCAAAACTCTCCGCGTTCACTGCCTCGCGCCAAAGACAATGGCGATCTCAGCCATCCGGTTCAAGTCCGCCGCGAATGGCAGGCCTCCCGAGGCTTGCCTTGTCATGCTCGGGTTTCCTTGCAATCGTATGAACTCACAACAGAAATCGCACACATAACGCGAGCAGAAACGCCATGATCGACCAGACCGTCGAGATCCCGACCAAGGACGGCAAGACCACCACCTTCATCACCCATCCCGAGCGCGGCGGCCCCTTCCCCGTCGTCATCTTCTACATGGACGCGCCGGCGATCCGCGAGGAGCTGCGCGACATGGCGCGCCGGCTCGGCACCTCCGGCTACTATGTGATGCTGCCCAATTTGTATTACCGCGCCGGCGTGATGGAGCTCGGCCCGATCAATCCCGATCCGGAATCGCCCGAGCGCAAGCGCATGTTCGAGCTGATGCACTCGCTCAACATCCCGCTGGTGATGGAAGACACCAAGGGCCTGCTCGCCTATGCCGAGACGCAGAAGGCCGCCAACACCAGGATCATCGGCACTGTCGGCTATTGCATGAGCGGCCGCTATGCGGTGAACGCGGCGACGCATTTCGGCGATCGCGTGAAGGCCGCCGCCTCGGTCTACGGCACGCATCTGGCGACCGACCAGCCCGACAGTCCGCATCTTGCCGCGCAAAAGACAAAGGCCGAACTCTATTTCGCCTGCGCCGAGACCGATATCTACGCGCCACAGGACATCATCGAGCAGGTGAAGGCCGGCATGAAGGGATCGAACAACGAGGTCGAGATCTATCCCGGCACGCATCACGGCTTTGCGTTCCCCAAGCGTCCGGTCTATGACCGCGACGCCGCCGAACGCCATTGGGAGCGGCTCCTCGCGCTTTACCGGCGCAACCTCGTGGGCTGAGCCTCAAGACGCACGATGCCGTTCCTGCTGATCGAGTTTCCGGTGTTCAATCCCGTCGCGCTCTCGCTCGGGCCGATCGTGATCCGCTGGTATGCGCTGGCCTACATCGTCGGCATCGTGCTGGGCTGGATCTACGCTCGCTCGCTGATCAAGAAGGAGCGGCTGTGGGGCGGCCCGGCGCCGATCACGCTGCCGCAGCTCGACGATTTCATCCTCTGGGTCACCATCGGCATCATCGTCGGCGGCCGCACCGGCTATGTGCTGTTCTACAATTTGCCCTTCTTCATCGCGCATCCGGGCGAAATCCTCGAATTGTGGAAGGGCGGCATGTCGTTCCACGGCGGCTTCCTCGGCTGCGTCGCCGCGGTGATGCTGTTTGCCCGCCGCAACAACATCCCGATCCTGTCGCTCGGTGACATCACCACCGCGGTCGCGCCGATCGGGCTGTTCCTCGGCCGGCTCGCCAATTTCATCAACAGCGAATTATGGGGCCGTCACGCCGATCCGAGCCTGCCCTGGGCCATGATCTTCCCTAATGGCGGGCCGCTGCCGCGGCATCCGAGCCAGCTCTACGAGGCCGGGCTCGAGGGCATCGTGCTGTTCGCGGCGCTGGCGATCATGATCCGGATGGGTGCGCTCAAGCGTCCCGGCCTGATCCTCGGCAGCTTCATCACGATCTATGGCGTTGCCCGAATCATCGGCGAGCACTTCAGGGAGCCCGACCCGCAACTCGGATTCCTGTGGGGCGGACTAACCATGGGCATGCTGCTGTCGGTGCCAATGATCATCGTGGGCGTTATCATCATCACGGCCGCCGTCCGCCGCAGGGCGAACGGTCCGGCACCGAGTTCAACCTGAACAAGTTCAATCCAAAGCAAGTGCAATCCAAGGAAGGCCGTGAACGAACCCTCCCCGCTGCTGGATGAGATCAGGAAGCTGATCAAGCTGTCCGGGCCGATGCCGGTCTGGCGCTACATGGAATTGTGCCTGATGCATCCGCGGTACGGCTACTATCTGTCGCGTGATCCGCTCGGCCGCGAGGGCGATTTCACCACGGCGCCCGAGGTCAGCCAGATGTTCGGCGAACTGCTCGGGCTGTGGAGCGCCTCGATCTGGCGCGCGATCGGCTCGCCGGAGACGTTCCGCCTGATCGAGCTCGGGCCCGGCCGCGGCACCATGATGTCCGACGCGCTGCGTGCGCTGCGCGTGCTGCCGCCGCTCTACCAGTCGCTCAGCATCCACCTCGTCGAGGTCAACCCGGTGCTGCGCGAGAAGCAGTACGCCACGCTGACGGGCGTGCGCAACATCACCTGGCACGACAACATCGACGACGTGCCCGAGGGACCGGCGGTGATCCTCGCCAACGAATATTTCGACGTGCTGCCGATCCACCAGATGGTCCGCCGCGAGACCGGCTGGCACGAGCGGACGGTCGGGATGGATGCCAATGGCAACCTGTATTTCGCGCCCGCGCCCGAGCCGACACCGCATTTCGAGGTGCTGCTGCCGCCGCTGGTGCGCGCCGCGCCACTCGGGGCAGTGTTCGAATGGCGGCCCGACAACGAGATCATGAAGCTCGCCACGCGGCTGCGCGACCAGGACGGCGCCGCGCTGATCATCGATTACGGCCATCTGCGCAGCGACGCCGGCGACACCTTCCAGGCGATCGCGCGCCACAGCTTCGCCGACCCGCTGAAGAACCCCGGACAGGCCGACGTGACCGCGCATGTCGATTTCCAGGCCCTGGCGCGGGCCGCCGAGGATGTCGGCGCGCGCGTCCACGGACCGGCGACGCAGGGTGACTTCCTCAAGCGTCTCGGCGTCGAGGCCCGTGCGGCCGGGCTGATGGCGAAGGCAAGCCCCGAAGTCTCCGCCGACGTTGCCGGTGCGCTGAAGCGCCTGACCGATTCCGGACGCGGCGGGATGGGCTCGATGTTCAAGGTCATGGCCATCTCCGACCCACGCCTCACCTCGATCGCCGGATTGAGCGATCAGCCTGACGAGACCGAAGAATGACATTGGGATCACCGCTGCTGTCGTCCATTCCGGGCCTGCGCCATGCCTTCTTCTCGCGCGAGGGCGGCGTGTCGGAGGGCATCTATGCCGCGCTGAATGGCGGGCTCGGCTCGCGTGACGATCCAGCCAAGGTCGCGGAGAACCGGCGGCGGATGGCGGCGCAGCTCGGCGTGCCGCTCGATCACCTCGTCAGCGTGCATCAGGTTCACTCGCCTGACGTCGTGGCCGTGACCGGTCCATGGAATGGCGCCGCGCGCCCGAAGGCGGACGCGCTCGTCACCCGCACCGAGGGCCTTGCGATATCGGTCACGACGGCCGACTGCGGCCCGATCCTGTTCGTCGATCCCAATGCGCGGGTGATCGGCGCGGCGCATGCCGGCTGGAAGGGCGCGCTGACCGGCGTGCTGGAATCGACCATCGACGCGATGGAGAAGCTCGGCGCCGAGCGCGGCGGCATCGTCGCCGCCATCGGCCCGCTGATCCGCAAGGAATCCTACGAGGTCGGCAACGAATTCGTCGAACGCTTCATCGAGGCCGATGCGGAGAACGGCATGTTCTTCATGCCCGCCGAACGCGACGGACACGCGATGTTCGATCTTGCCGGCTTCATCCGCATGCGGCTGGAAAATGCCGGCGTGCTGATGATCGACGATCTCGGCATCGACACCTATTCCGACGAGCGCTGCTTCAGCTACCGCCGCTCCGTGCATCGCAAGGAAGCCGATTACGGCCGGCTCGTTCACGCCATCGCGCTGGAAGGCTGACGCCGGGCATCCAACGCGTTTTCCCGCGAAGTGGATACCGGTTCGCGGTGAAGAAAACGCGTCAAGATAAAATCTGGCGATTTTTGTGCGACAAGCGTCTTGACTCTCCACCTGCTGGAGACCGGACAAGCGGCGCATGACACAACGCACCTACAGCATCGGCGAGGCGGCACGGCTCAGCGGAATTTCCGTCCGCAAGCTCCGCTTCTATTCGGACCAGGGGTTGCTGCCGCCGGCCGGCCGCACCGCGAGCGGCTATCGCGTCTTCACCGACGACGAACTGGTTCGCCTCGACCTGATCCGCTGTCTGCGCGATGCGGGGCTCGGTCTCGATGCTATCCGCGAGGTCCTGACCAAGGAACTCTCGCTGGTCGAGGCGCTGCAGCTTCGCCTCGAGACGCTGGAAGCGGAGATCGCGGCACAGCGCCGCGTCGCCTCGGCCCTGCGGGCTGCGTTGCGTTCACCGCAACTCACCGAAGCAGACTTGAGGAGATTTTTGACCATGACGCAGCTGTCCCGCGCCGAGCGCCGCAACGTCGTCGAACGCTTTTTCGAGAAGGTGTCCGACGGTATCAACATCGACCGGAAATGGATCCGGCAGATGATCGAGACCAGCGTGCCCGAATTGCCCGACGAGCCGACGCCCGAGCAGTGCGATGCCTGGATCGAGCTTTCGGAGATGCTCAACGACCCTTCCCTCGTCGCCAACATCCGCGCCAACGCGGAGGACGTCTGGAATCACCACGTGCTGGATCTCACCGCCTGGCAAGCGGCCAACGAAACCGTGCTGGCGAGAGCCAAGGAGATTATCGCGACCGACCTCGGCCCGACGTCGGAGGTGGGCCAGGCGCTGGCCCGCGACTGGCTGGAAACATCGGCGCGATTGCTGAAGCGAAAACCTGATCTGGAATTCCGCAACTGGATCCGCGGCAAATATGCCCTGCACGACGCCCGTGCGGCGCGCTATTGGGAGCTCGTCGCCATCATGCGCGGGCAATCGCCGGACGCGAGCCCGAACCGCGAATGGGCCTGGATCACTGCAGCCATGCGGCACCATCTCTCTGACTGAGCAGGGAAATCCGAAACCTCGCGGCGCGCCGCCCGGATCGGTTAAGCGCTGTGGCCGTCCTGCCCTAGACGTTAAGCCGTTTTAACGATATCGCAGGACGCAATGAGGGAAGCGTCGAACCGCCAGTTTCAAACTGGGACAGCCGTGCGTGCCGCGATCGCATGCTCGTGGCTCGCGATCGCGTGCGCGCTTGGCGGCTGCGCGGCCGGCGGCAACGTGGCCGATTCCTACGCCATGGCCACGCCGGCAAGCAGCGGCGCAACGGTTGCGTTCGAATCGATCGACGGCCCGCCGCCCCAGGTGTTCGACCGCATGGTCGGCGTGCTCGACAGCGAGTCCAAGCTGCGCAGCCTGTCGATCGTGTCGCGCCAGGGCGCTGCCGCCTATCGCGTGCGCAGCTATCTGTCGGCTCAGGTGGTGCGCGGCCGCACCATGATCGCGTGGGTGTGGGACGTCTACGACAGCAACCAGCAACGCGCGCTGCGGCTCTCCGGCGAGGAGCCCGCCGGCAAGGCCGGCCGCGACGCGTGGGCCGCCGCCGACGACCTGGTGCTGCGCAAGATCGCCCAGGCCGGCCTCAGCGGCCTGTCCGGCATGATCAATGGCGGCCCGGCGGACGGCCCCGCGCCCGCCCCGGCACCGGACCTCCGCGGGCCCACGGTGGCAAGCGCCCCGGCCGCCGCCGCGCCCGAGACCGTGGCGCTCGGCTATTCCGCCGACTAAACCCCGTTATCGCCCGGGGAAATGCGTTTTTTGCCCAGGAAAACGGCGGCCAAGCCCGGCTAATGGGTTGCCATCGGATGCGCCTGCCTGATATTCCCTCGCGCACCGAAAACCCGCCGGTTCTGTAAGGACTTGAGATGCTGAACGTCGTATCCAGCAAGGCGCGGGGGGAAGCATCGATGTCGGCAAAGAACGGATCAATCAAACTCGTCGCCGGCAACTCCAATCCTGCGCTGGCGCAGGACATCGCCAAGGGACTTGGCATCGAACTGACCAAGGCCGTGGTCCGGCGCTTCGCCGACATGGAGATCTTCGTCGAGATCCAGGAGAACGTCCGCGGCTCGGACATGTTCATCCTGCAGTCGACGTCGTTTCCGGCCAACGACAATCTGATGGAACTGTTGATCATCACCGACGCGCTGCGCCGCTCCTCGGCGCGCCGCATCACCGCGGTGGTGCCCTATTTCGGTTATGCCAGGCAGGATCGCAGGTCCGGCTCGCGTACGCCGATCTCGGCCAAGCTGGTCGCCAACCTGATCTCGCACGCCGGCGTCGACCGCGTCATGACGCTCGACCTGCATGCCGGCCAGATCCAGGGCTTCTTCGACATCCCGACCGACAACCTGTTCGCGGCGCCCCTGATGGTGCGCGACATCAAAGAAAAGTTCGACCTCGCCAAGGTGATGGTGGTGTCGCCCGACGTCGGCGGCGTGGCGCGTGCCCGCGGCCTCGCCAAGCGCATCAACACCCCGCTCGCCATCGTCGACAAGCGCCGCGAGCGCCCCGGCGAGTCCGAGGTGATGAACGTGATCGGCGACGTCGCCGGCTACAACTGCATCCTGGTCGACGACATCGTCGATTCCGGCGGCACTCTGGTGAATGCGGCCGAGGCGCTGATCGCGCACGGCGCCAAGGAAGTCTCGGCCTACATCACCCACGGCGTGCTGTCCGGCGGCGCCGCCGCGCGCATCGCCTCGTCGCGTCTGAAGGAACTGGTCATCACCGACTCGATCCTGCCGACGGAAGCCGTCAACAAGGCACCGAACATCCGCCAGATCTCGATCGCCGGACTGATTGCCGAAGCGATCGGCCGCACCGCGGCGGAAGAGTCGGTTTCCAGCCTGTTCGATTAAGCCCCACTGTCGTCCCGGCGAAAGCCGGGACCCATAACCACAGGCCTCCATTGTGGAGAGCCACTGTGGCCCCAGCTTTCGTGACAACAAACATTCGTGGTTATGGGTCCCTGCCTTCGCAGGGACGACACCAAGTATGTGGCGCCAGACGCGTTAGAACCCCGGCCGTGGAACGTGGCTCATCAGCGTCCGCGCATAGCCGCCATCGACGATGATCTCCTCACCATTGACGTATGACGAGCGGTCGCTGGCTAGGAACAGGGTCGCGTCCGCCATGTCCTGCGGTGCGCCGATCCGGCGCATCGGCACCACGGCGGTGCGCCGCTCGGTGACCCCTGGCGTGTCGTAGAAGGCCTGGCTCATCGGCGTCACGACAAGGCCGGGGCTCACCACATTGCTGCGGATGCCATGCGGCCCCCATTCGGCGGCGAGTTGCTGCGAGAGCATGACGACCGCGGCCTTGCTGACGCTGTAGGCGCCGCTCTGCCCCTGCGCATTGCTGGCAGCGATCGAGGCGACGTGGATGAGGCTGCCGCGTCCGGCCTTGCGCATCTGGTGGCCGAACGCCTGGGCGCAGATGAAATAGCCGGTGAGATTGACCGCCAGCACCGCATTCCACTCCGCGAGCGGCAGCGTGTCGAGCCCGCCCGGGCGCAGCACCGCCGCGGTGTTGACGAGGATGTCGCAAGCGCCGAGCGTGCGCGCGACGGCGTCGGCGGCTGCCGCGACATTGTCCTCGCTGGTCGTGTCGCAGGTCGCGACGAGATGACCGTCGCCGAACTCGCCAAGCTTTGCCTTGGTCTCCGCGAGGGAGCGCTCGTCGCGATCGAGCGCGGCGACCCTGGCGCCGGCCCGCGCGAAACTGACCGCGGTAGCGCGGCCGATACCGCCGCCTCCGCCGGTGACGACGGCAACGCGGCCCGACAGGCCGAGCCAGTCGGAGGAATGTTGTTCGGTCATGGGGCGCCTCCCGCGCGTTTTGGTTTTATGCCGCAAGCATAACCGAACGCGCCGCGGGCGAGAGCGATCCCGGCACGCATGCCGGAATCGCTTTTCCGCCGATGCTAGCCGGGAATCCCCGCCGCGACCTGGCCGCGCAGACGCTCGAGGCTGAGCAGCGTGTTGGCGCAGGCTTCCGCGACCTCGATCCCCTTGATGACGAAGTGCTTGCGGAAGAACTCGTAATGCACCTCGGTCTCGTGGAATTGCTGCGGCGTCAGCACCGCCGAGAACACCGGCACCTCGGTGCGCAATTGCACATCCATCAACGCCTTGATCACGGTGTCGGCGACGAATTCGTGGCGGTAGATGCCGCCATCGACGACGAGCCCGGCCGCGACGATCGCGGTGTAGCGGCGGGTCTTCGCCAGCAGCTGGGCATGCAGCGGGATCTCGAACGAGCCCGGCACCTCGAACACATCGACATTGGTGATGTGCCTCGCCTCGATCTCCTTCAGGAAGGAGATGCGGCACTCTTCCACCACGTCCCGATGCCAGGACGACTGTACGAAGGCAACACGCTGCGGCTTTGCGAAGTGCGGATGCTCCGGCGTCGGCGGAATGGCCGGCGTATCGGGAGCGCTTTCTGCCTGGGGGGTTTGGACTTGAGAAGCTTGAACGTCTTGGTCTTGCAACATCTGATTCATGGCTTTCCTCTTTCAGGACCAGAATCAGGGCACACGGACAACGACACGAGCCCACGCGAAAATCGCGTTGGCTGCCGCAACCGTTCTCTTTCATCCGGACTGTAACCGTCGGCTTCGGAATTGCACCGAATCTGCTGACCCTTCTCCCGGCTTCGCGGAGGAAGGCGCTCGCGGGCTTGGGCTCATCACCCTTACCGCCGGTGGGGATTTTCACCCCGCCCTGAGAACTCGGCACGCCCGGGATGGACGTGCCTGAGACGAAATATGACCAAAGCGCGACAGCCGGGCAAGGCCTTTGGCATGGGGAAACGGCATGTCCCCATGAGCGCGTTGCGGCTCTGCGAGGTTGATGCGAGGGCCCGACAGCTGATTCACAGGCGCGGCGAAGCGCCGGCAAATGGTTAACAAAGCGTTACGCAAACGCTTAGATTCCGATTTGTTCTCAAAATCACAGATGTGGCGGAGATCAGCTGTGGACGATGCGCGCTTTGGCTGTGGACGGACTCGGCGTGCGGTTGCGCGGATTCCGCAAATCACATCACTTCATCGGCGTCAGGTCCAGGGGCATCCGGAAGCCCGGTCAAGGAACTGCACTCGGCCACGACGCAGTATGTCGCAAGTGCCGGCTTCCGTGTGCGTATCAAGCGATCATAAGAACAAGGTCCGAGACGGCATGTCCCTCCTCGAAAGCATTATCGATTCCCGGAATAACCCGCTTGCGGTGGTCGAAGATATCGCCACCGACAACAACTGGGCGTTCGAGCGTTCCGGCGAAGACGAGGTGACGATCGTCTCCAAGGGAGACTGGATCGATTATCAGCTCTCGTTCACCTGGATGGGCGAGATCGAGGCGCTGCATCTCGCCTGCGCCTTCGACATGAAGATGCCGCAGGCGCGCCGCGCCGAGGTGCAGCGGCTGGTCGCTGCGATCAACGAACAATTGTGGGTCGGCCATTTCGATCTGTGGACCCACACCGGCATGGTGATGCATCGTCAGGCGCTGGTGCTGCCCGGCGGCCTCACCGCCTCCACCGCGCAGTGCGAGGCCATGGTGGTCAACGCGATCCACGCCTGCGAGCGCTACTACCCGGCGTTCCAGTTCGTGGTGTGGGCCGGCAAGTCGACCGCCGAGGCGATGGCCGCGGCGATGTTCGATACCGAGGGCGAGGCGTAAGGATTTCGCTCCAGCGCTCCCACACGCTCGGCGTCGTCCCGGCGAAGGCCGGGACCCATACTCCGCGGCCCCTGGGCTTAAGCAAACTGCTTGTGGCTGATCGCGTGCCTCACTAGAACCGCCTGTGGTTATGGGTCCCGGCCTTCGCCGGGACGACGTGAGAGTTTGCGGAGTCACCTGTGAGCACATCCAGCAGCGCACTGACGAATACTTCCGGCACCATCGCGCTCGCGGGCGCGGGCAAGATGGGCGGCGCCATGCTGACCGGCTGGCTCGCGCAGGGCCTTGCACCCGAGCGCGTCGCGGTGATCGACCCGCATCTCTCGCCGGAGATTTCCGCGCTTGCCGCAAAGGGCGTGCGGCTCAATCCGCAGGCGAAGGATCTCGGCACGGTCGACACGCTTGTCGTCGCGGTGAAGCCGCAATCGTTCCGCGACGCCGGCGCCGCACTGAAATCCTTCGTCGGTCCCTCGACACTCGTCGTCTCGATCATGGCCGGCACGACCATGTCAGCGCTGGAAGAGGTTGTCGGCGGCGCGGTGGTGCGCGCGATGCCGAACACGCCGGCGGCGATCGGCCGCGGCATCACCGTCGCTGTACCGTCGAAGCACGTCACCGCCGCGCAGCGCGCGATGACCGATGCGTTGCTGAAAGCGACCGGGCTCGTCGAATGGGTCGACGATGAGAACCTGATGGACGCGGTGACCGCGGTCTCCGGCTCGGGCCCTGCCTATGTGTTCCTGCTCGCCGAGGAGCTGGCGCGCGCCGGCGTTGCGGCCGGCCTGCCCGAGCAGCTTGCGACCACGCTGGCGCGGGCGACCGTCGCCGGCTCCGGCGAGTTGCTGCATCGCTCGGATCTGCCGTCGGCGACCCTGCGGCAGAACGTCACCTCGCCCGGCGGCACCACCGCCGCGGCGCTCGAGGTGCTGATGGCCAATGACGGCATGCAGCCACTGATGACCCGCGCGATTGCCGCCGCGGCAAGGCGCTCAAGGGAATTGGCGAAGTAGCGCATGCACCGTCATTGCCGGGCTTGACCCGGCAATCCATCGAACAAGGACGCTTTCTTCCTTGATGGATGCGCGGGTCAGGCCCGCGCATGACGAGTTCGCCGGACCAACGACACAGGCCGCCTACTGCGCCGAACCCGACGTCCCGGCCAGCCGCTTGTTGAAGCTTTCGACATTGATCAGACCGCGGGCGTGGCGGCCTTCGCCGAGCTTGCGCGTGCCCTCAAAGGCCTCGACCTCGAAGCGGATCACGCGGCGCTCGACCGCGATCACTTTTGAGGTCGTCCGCACGGTGGCGCCGACCAGCGCGGCGGCGAGATGGCGAATATCGACCTCGGTCCCGACCGTGACCCAGCCGGGCTGCAGCGCGGCGCGAATGGCATCGCCCGACGCCATCTCCATTTCGAGGATCATCATCGGCGTCGCATAGACCATCGGCATGCCCGGCACGAAATGCCCGACGGTGCGCTCCGGCGGCACCACGAGCATGCGCTCGGCGCTCATGCCGATCCTGATGAAGTCGCGTGCGTCCATGGATGCCTTGCTCGTCATTCCGGGGCACGCGAAGCGTGAACCCGGAATCTGGAGATTTTGATCGAGATCCCCGGCTCGCGCTAATGCGCGCCCCGCGATGACGCGCTTTCGCGCGTCACTTCTTCGCCGCAGCCGCGCGCTCGACGAACGACTTGCCGCCCTTCATCTTGTGATGCAGCGGCGCTTCGTTGATCTGGATCACGACCGCGTCGGCATCGACGCCGAGATTCTTCACCAGCGCCTGGGTGATGTCGCGCATCATGCCGAGCTTCTGCTCGTCGGTGCGGCCGGCGGCCATGCTCACGGTGATCTCAGGCATTGTTGCTCTCCCTCTTGTTGTCGCCATGGCCGGGCTCCTCCCGGTCATTCACGTCGCCGCGCATCAAACAAGAGGTGGATGCCCGGCACAAGGCCGGGCATGACGTCACAAGCGAATGGCTATCCCCACGCCACGTCATGCCGCGCCAGGACCTCGCGGACCCTGACGACCAGATCGGCCTCCGCGCAGGAGAACTGCGCCGGACGCGTCTCACGCCATTCCTGGTTGGAGGCGATCGCAGCTGCGGCCTTGGCGCCTTCGATCAAATCCTTGATCTGCACCTCGCCGCGCGCCTTCTCGTCCGAGCCCTGGATGATCACGCAGGGCGAGTTGCGGCGATCGGCATATTTGAGCTGGTTGCCCATGTTCTTCGGATTGCCGAGATAGAGCTCGGCGCGGATGCCGGCCTGGCGCAACTGCGCGACCATCTTCTGGTAGTCGGCGACACGATCGCGGTCGAACACGGTGACGACGACAGGGCCGAACTCGGCCCGCGTGTCGAGCTCGCCGAGCATCGTCAGCGCCGCCTGCAGGCGCGACACCCCGATCGAGAAGCCCGTTGCCGGCACCGGCTCGCCGCGGAAGCGCGAGACCAGGCCGTCATAGCGGCCACCGCCACCGACCGAGCCGAATCGCACCGGGCGCCCCTTCTCGTCCTTGGTGTCGAGCAGCAGCTCAACCTCGTAGACCGGGCCGGTGTAGTATTCGAGGCCGCGAACAACGGTGGGATCGATGCGGATGCGATCCGCGCCATAGCCGGACGCCGCGACCAGCTTGGCGATCTCCTCGAGCTCGCTCACGCCGGCCTGACCAACTTCGCTCTTCGCCAGATAGGTCTCCGCCGCAGCAATTGCCTCTCGCCAATCGTCGCGCTGCTGCGTGACGGCCAGGACGATATCGGCATCCGCGGGGCTCAGGTCGGCGCCCTTGGTAAAGTCGCCCTTGCCTTCTTCGCCGCCATCCCATCGTCCGGGACCAAGCAGCTTGCGAACCTCGTCGGCGGGAAATTTGTCCAGCTTGTCGATCGCGCGCAGCACCGTGAGACGGCGGCCCGCATTCTCCTCACCGCCGAGGCCGATCGCCTCGAGCACGCCGTCGAGCACCTTGCGGTTGTTCACCTTCACGACATAGGAGCCGCGCGGAATGCCGAGCGCTTCCATCGTGTCGGCCGCCATCATGCAAATCTCGGCGTCGGCCGCCGGCGTCGCCGAGCCGACCGTGTCGGCGTCGAACTGCATGAACTGGCGGAAGCGGCCGGGACCGGGCTTCTCGTTGCGGAAGACATAGCCGAACCGATACGACCGACAAGGCTTCGGCAGCGCGTCGAAGTTTTCCGCGACATAGCGCGCCAGCGGCGCGGTGAGGTCGTAGCGCAGCGATATCCACTGCTCGTCATCGTCCTGGAACGAGAACACGCCCTCATTGGGCCGGTCCTGGTCGGGCAGGAACTTGCCGAGCGCGTCGGTGTATTCCATCGCCGGCGTCTCCACCGGCTCGAAGCCGTAGAGCTCGTAGACGGCGCGGATCTTCTCGACCATCGCCCGCGTGGCATTGATCGCGGCCGGGCCGCGATCTTCCAGCCCGCGCGGCAGGCGCGCCTTCAGTTTCTGGGGTTTTTTGGGTTTCTCGGCCATGTCATGCGCTGCAAGGTCTGTAAGCCGCGGTAGCTTACAAAGATACGCCGGGTTACCAGCCGAGGCGGCGCGGAGCAAGGTATCCGGCCGCTCTTACCTCGCCCCGCTTGCGGGGAGAGGTCGGAATTCAAGCGTAGCTTGAATTCCGGGTGAGGGGGACTCTCCGCGAGCCGTGCTCTTACCATGTTTGCGCAAGCAGCCCCTCACGCCACCCTCTCCCCGCAAGAGCGGGGCGAGGGAGCGAGAGAGAGTGCCTACCGTACAGCCCGCGCGTCAGGCGACGTTCCTGATCCAGTTATGCGGGTCGTTGGTGCGACCGTACTGGATGTCGACCAGCTTCTTGCGCAGGCCCATGGCGACCGGGCCGGCCACGCCGCCGCTGATCTGGAAGTCGCCGCTCGCCGAGCACACCTTGCCGATCGGCGAAATGACGGCCGCGGTGCCGCAGGCGAACGCCTCCTTCAGCTTGCCGCTGGCGGCGTCAGCGCGCCATTGCTGGATCGTATAGGGCTCCTCGCGCACGCGCGTGCCGGCATCCTTGGCAAGCGCGATGATCGAGTCGCGGGTGATGCCGGGCAGGATGGTGCCGAGCGGCGGCGTCAGCAGCGAGCCGTCGTCGAATGCGAAGAACACGTTCATGCCGCCGAGCTCCTCGATGTAGCGGCGCTCGACCGCATCGAGGAACACGACCTGGTCGCAGCCCCGTTCGATCGCCTCGGCCTGCGCGCGCAGGCTGGCGGCGTAGTTGCCGCCGCACTTGACGGCGCCGGTGCCGCCGATCGCGGCGCGCGTGTAATTCTCCGACACCCAGATCGACACCGGCGCAGGGCCGCCCTTGAAATAGGAGCCGACCGGCGAGGCGATGACCGAGAAGATGTATTCGGCCGACGGCTTCACGCCGAGGAAGACCTCGCTCGCGATCATGAAGGGCCGCAGATAGAGACTGCCCTCGCCGCCCGGGATCCAGGCGCGATCGATCCGCACCAGCTGCTCGACTGCATCGATGAACAAATTCTCGGGCAACGGCGCCATCGCCATGCGCTCGGCCGAATCATGGAAGCGGCGGGCATTGGCGTCCGGCCGAAACAGGTTCACGCCGCCGTCGTCGCGCTTGTAGGCCTTGAGGCCTTCGAAAATTTCCTGGGCGTAGTGCAGCACCGCGCCGGCCGGATCGAGCGGAAAATTCGCGCGGGCCTCGACGCGGGCGCTGTGCCAGCCCTTGCCCTGGCTGTAGCGGACGATCGCCATGTGATCGGTAAAGACCCGGCCGAAGCCGGGGTCCACGAGCTTCGCCGCGCGATCCTTGTCGGACGTCGCATTCGGCGAAGGCTGGATGTCAAATTTCAAAGTCATTTTTCTTGCTTTCCGCTGTCGGAACCGGCGCGATACCCGGCGCCGGCCTGTTTCCCCCGGAGCCATCAGGCTCGGCTGGCCCGAACTTCACCACCGCCGGCCACGCCGCCGGCTTCCATCGCCAACATGCCGTTTAGACATGCTTTTGCGGAATGCTGAAGTCCAGTATGTTTGCCGAAATGCCGCTCGACAATCGCACGGTAGTCCAATTTGCGGCCCAAACCGCCTCACAGGCTCGTTCAGGCCGCCTTAAACGCTGTCGAGGACAAAACGACCTAATGTTTCGTCGTGACAGGCAGTTTTGTAACATTGAACCCAAGATACGTCAATATGACTGACATAAATTTCTCAGGCATGGCTGCCAAGCCCGATTCGCAGGGAGACGACAACGCCCCGGCGGCGGGGGCGCGCGACCTGCGCTGGGATATCATCGAGCTGTTGTTCTTCGCCTACCGCGACTTTGTCGGCGATGCCGACCAGGAGCTGGAGGCGTTCGGCTTCGGCCGCGCCCACCACCGCGTCATCCACTTCGTTACCCGCTATCCGGGGCTGAAGGTCGCCGACCTGCTCGACGTCCTGCGCATCACCAAGCAGTCGCTCGGGCGCGTGCTCAAGCAGCTCCTGGACGAGGGCTATATCGTGCAGAAGACCGGCAACAACGACCGCCGGCAGCGCCTGCTCTACGCCACACCGAAGGGCGAAGCGCTGGTCGCCAAGCTCGCGGGGCTGCAGACCGACCGCATCAACCGCGCGGTCGCCGGCATCGATCCGGCCGGCGTCGAGACGGTTCGCCAATTCCTCCGCGCGATGATCGACCGCGACGATCCCGACAAGGTGCTCGAAGCGATCTTCGGCGGCGGCAGGAAAACGAGGGAGTGAGCTGGTGCAGGCTGCAACCATGATGCGCGCGCCGGTCGAGCCGGCCGACGACGCGCCGCATCTTCTGCTGGTCGACGACGACCGCCGCATTCGCGACCTGTTGTCGCGCTTTCTCTCCGGCGAAGGCTACCGGGTCACGACGGCAATGAGCGCCACCGATGCGCGCGCCAAGCTGCTCGGGCTGCATTTCGACCTGCTGATCCTCGACGTGATGATGCCCGGCGAGAACGGCTTCGACCTCGCCCGCTTCATCCGCAGCTCCTCGACGGTGCCGATCATCATGCTGACCGCCCGCCACGAGGCGGAAGCCCGCATCGAGGGCCTGCAGATCGGCGCCGACGATTATGTCGCCAAGCCATTCGAGCCGCGCGAGCTGGTACTCCGGATCGGCAATATCCTCAAGCGCACCGCGCCGCCGCAGGTCGCGGTCGTCGAGCAGATCGCGTTCGGCCCCTATATTTTCCACATCGAGCGCAGCGAACTGCGTCAGGGCGAGGAGATCATCCACCTCACCGATCGCGAGCGCGAGATGCTGCGCATCCTCGCCAGCGCGCCCGGCGAGACCGTGCCGCGCGCCGAGTTGACCTCCGGCGGCACCGTCAACGAACGCGCGGTCGACGTGCAGATCAACCGCCTGCGCCGCAAGATCGAGCACGATCCTGCCAATCCGCTGTTTCTGCAGGCGGTGCGCGGCATCGGCTATCGCCTGGTGGCTTCGCCCTGAGCATGACCCAGAAAGTAGCCCGCATGAGCGAAGCGATATGCGGGGTTGGCAAGCCCCGGATATCGCTCGCTCATCCGGGCTACGAAATCCCATCGCTCAATAAGTATCGAACATGAGCACGCTCGACTCCGGCCTGACCCTGATCCGCAACGCCTCGCAGCGCGTCTCGAAGGCGAACGGCTGGATGGGCAACGCGTTCAAGAGCTGGATGCCGACCGGCCTCTATGCCCGCGCGCTGTTGATCATGATCGTGCCGATGGTGATCCTGCAGACCGTGGTGGCGTTCGTGTTCATGGAGCGGCACTGGAACACGGTGACGCGGCGCCTGTCGGCCGCGGTGGTGTCCGATATCGCCGCGCTGATCGACGTCTACAAGAGCTACCCGCAGGACAAGGACCGCGCGCAGCTTCGCCGCATCGCCCAGAAACTGCAGCTGGTGGTCGACTTCCTTCCCGCCGGCGACATGCCGCCGCCGGGGCCGAAGCCGTTCTTCTCGCTGCTCGACCAGACGCTGTCGGTGCAGCTCGGCCGCCAGATCAGCCGCCCGTTCTGGATCGACACCGTCGGTAAATCCAATTTGGTCGAGATCCGCGTGCAGCTCGACGATTCGGTGATGCGGATCTTCGCCCAGCGCAGCGCGGCCTACGCCTCCAATTCGGAGATCTTCATCTTCTGGATGCTCGGCACCTCGACGATCCTCCTGATCGTCGCCGTGCTGTTCCTGCGCAACCAGATCAAGCCGATCCTGCGGCTCGCCGACGCCGCCGAAAGTTTCGGCAAGGGCCGCGAGGCGCCGAACTTCCGGCCACGCGGCGCGCGCGAGGTGCGGCGCGCGGCGCAGGCCTTCATCGAGATGAAGGCGCGCGTCGAACGTTCGATCGAGCAGCGCACCGCGATGCTCGCCGGTGTATCGCATGATCTGCGCACCATCCTGACCCGGTTCAAGCTCGAGCTTGCCCTGATCGGCGAAGGCCCCGAGATCGACGCGATGCGCAAGGACGTCGACGAGATGTCGATGATGCTGGAGGACTACCTTGCCTTCGCGCGCGGCGATTCCGGCGAGGTCGCGCAGCCGACCGACATGGCGTTGGCGCTGGAGGAATTGCGCAGCGACGCCGAACGCCACGGCCACACCGCGACCGTTGCATTCCACGGCCTGCCCGTCGTCACGGTGAAGCCGGCCTCGTTCAAGCGCTGTCTCGCCAATCTCGTCTCCAACGCGGCGCGCCACGCCAACACCATCTCGATCACCGGCCATCGCGACCATCGCTATCTCAACGTCACGGTCGACGACGACGGGCCGGGCATCCCCGCCGACATGCGCGAGGAAGTGTTCAAGCCGTTCCTGCGGCTCGACGATGCCCGCAACCAGGACGAAGGCGGCACCGGGCTCGGGCTTGCGATCGCCCGCGACATCGCCCGCTCGCATGGCGGAGACATCATGCTCAGCGAAAGTCCGATGGGCGGCCTGCGCGCCGTCGTGCGGGTGCCGGTGTAACCTACCAGCGGTAGGATAAGGTGCCGATGACCTGTCGCCGTTCGCCGGCATAACAGTAACCGGACTGGCAGGTCTGGTAGTGCGTATCGAACAGATTGGTGGCGTTGACGCGCATCGTGGCGCCGAGGAAGCGGCGGTCCAGCTTGCCCAGATCGTAATCGATCACCGCGTCGAACAACGTCGTCGCAGCGTTCTGGAACGTGTTCTGGTCGTTGCCGAAGTTCGTGCCGATATAACGCACGCCGAGACCAAGCCCGAGGCCTTCGACGGGCACGCCGGACTGGAACGTATACTTGCCGAAGGCGGCGAAGGAATTCCTCGGAATGCCGGAGAGCTCATTGCCGGTCGTATCGGGATTGCCCTGCGTGATCACGACGTTGAGATGGGTGTAGGCGGCGGTGAGATCAAATCCCTGCTTGAGCGCGAGCTTCGCCTCGAGCTCCACACCCTTGGATTCGACCTGCCCGGTCGCTGCCTGGAATGCCATGTTGTTCGGATCGGTACGCAGCACATTGTCCTGCGTGATGTCGAACACCGCGGCGGTCAACAGCACCGGAACGTTCGGCATCTGGTACTTGATGCCCACTTCCTTCTGCTCGCCGGTGGTCGGCCTGAACGGCAATCCGGATGCGTCGACGCCGACCTGCGGGGCGAATGCCGTCGCGTAGCTGATATAGGGCGCAATGCCGTTGTCGAAGACGTAGCTCAGGCCCGCACGGCCCGTGAAGGCGGTCGCCTTCTGCGTTGACGGCACGCCGTCGAGACCCGCGGTCGTGGTCTGCGACACCCAGCTCTGGCGGCCGTTGAGCGTCAGAATAAAGCCTCCGAGCTTGGCCTGCTCCTGCGCATAGACACCGACCTCGTCGGTCGACTGCTTGTTGAAGATCGAGAATGCCGGCGTCGCGATGGCCTGGGCGCCGTAGTTCATGGTCAGGAGATTGAGATCGGGCGCCGGGCCGTAACCGATCTTGTCGTTGTAGTAGGAGTGACCGTAGTCGACGCCGAACAGCACGGTATTCTTGATCGCGCCGAGCATGAACTTGGCCTCGGCCTGATTGTCGAGCGTCACCGTGTTGAAGCTGTCCAGGATCCGCCACGCGGACCGCGACGCCAGATTGGTGCTGCTGTCGATTGAATCGATCTCGGTGTATTTCGCGTCGACGTCGACCTGGTAGAAGCGGAAGTTCTGCCGCACCGTCCACACGTCGTCGACATTGTGCTCGAACGCGTAACCGATGCGATATTGCTTCTGATCCATCGCGCTGAACGCCGGATCATTCGAATAGATGTTGGTCAACTGTCCGTCAGGCGTGCGGAAGTTGCCGATGCTCGCGGCGGTTCGGCTGCTTTGATATTCGCTCAGGATGGTGAAGGACGTGTCGGCGTCGGGCCGCCAGGTCAGCGCCGGCGCGATATAGGCGCGATCGTCGTCGTTGCCGGGGTACCAGGTCTTTGCGTCGCGAAGCAGGCCCGTCAGCCGGTAGTACAGCTGATCGCTGCCGGGCACCGGACCACCGACATCGAAACTGCCCTGGTAACGGTCGTAGGTGCCGCCCTGCAGCTGCACCTCACCGAATGCCGTCAACGGCGGCCGCTTGGTCGTGACATCCACGATGCCTCCCGGAGAGCCGAGGCCATAGAGGCCCGAGGCTGGTCCGCGGAGGATCGACACGCTGTCGAGACCGTAGGGTTCGATCTTGGGAATTGCGAAGTTGCCGCCGCCCTGGCGCAGGCCGTCGCGATAGATCCCTGTATAGGTCGCGTCGAAGCCACGGATGTAGAAACTATCGAACCTTGGATCATAGCCGAACGCCGTGGTCGTCACGCCGGGCGTGTAGCTGACGGCGTCCTTGAGCGTCTGAACGTTGCGATCCCTTAGCTCCTTTTGCGTCACGACCGAAAGCGACTGCGGCGTTTCGATCAGCGCTGTGCTGGTCTTGGTGCCGGCAGTGCTGGCGGTCGCGACGTAACCCGTCGTCGTACCGATCGCGCCACCTGTGCCTTGCGACCGCGGAGCCTGACTCTGGGCGGACGCCGAGGCACTGCGGCGCCGGTTCGCCGCGACCGCGCGCGAAGTCCTGGTATTCTGACTTGAAACGACGGCACCGCGCTTTTTTGCGGCGCCAGGTTCATCCACCGTCACTGCGGGAAGTTCGCTGACATTGCTCTGCGGAGGACTTGTCTGCGCCTGAGCGCTGGCGACGTCTGCACCCATTGGCACAAGTATGACCGAACCGAGTAGCGCCGCATTGATCGCAGCCGTTGATGCGAGCAAGCCGCGCTTGCTCCGCAACGAAGCCATTCCCACCGAACAAATCCCCACATTGCCTTACGCCGACATCGATCGAGTCGCGTTTGCGACAAGGCCGGCATCGATTGGGGCGGACTTCTATCGGCGGGATGATCGAAATTCCACACGCGCAAAATAGAATCGATGGAAGCAGAAACGAAGCGCAACACTGGAGTGATTCAAGATGCGCAACGCTGGAACGATTCAAAACGACATGTTGGCGCGTCAGGCTTTCGACACAACGAATGCGAATGCGATGCGCGTCGTCTCTCGCAGAGAGTCTCGAACGCGGGAGCACGCGGCGATCATTCGATGATGTTGCATCCGTCGACGTCATCGCGCGCCAAGGAGCGCACGAACGCGGTGAACCGTCATCCCCGCGCAAAGGCTTCGCCTTTGCGCGGGGATGACGGGGAGGGATCGGATGGATTTCACATCGCCTCAGCGCAAGATTGCTTTGCAATTTTGTCGCGAGCTACTCGAAGTGATGGTGGTGCAAGCTGCGCAGCCTCTCAGCATGCGAGGCGATGCATTCGGGCGCCCGGCAACAGCCGGATGCGCTGCGCGCTACTTCTGCTTGGGCATGAGGCCCTTCAGCTTTTCCATGTCCTTGACGTTCATCTTCATGCCGCCGGGCATGATGATGTCGCCGGCCTTCTGGTCGCTCTTGCAGGCGCCGAGCCATTTCGCCTCGATGGTCATCGTGGTGTCACGCGAGCCGGCCGCGCCGCCCTCGGCATGCGAGGTGCTCTTCACCGTGTAGGCGGAATTGAAATCGCCGACGATCTCGGCATGGCTCTGCATCGTCATGCCGGCGACGCTGCAGACGCTGTCGCTGACATAGCCGGTCGCGGTCTTCTGGATATCCTGCTTCGAGCAGACTTCCTTGGCCATCGGCGAGGCCGCCGCGCTCATCTCCTTGTCGGTGGTCTCGTCGGTGCAGTGCTGCATGGTGATTTCGGGCATCGGCCCGCCGGTGCGCACCATCTTCATCTCCCACAGACCGGCCTTGCGGATCGGCAGGTCGACGGCACTTGCGGCGCCAGCGGACAGGACAAGGCACACAGCCGAACCAAGCAAGGCAAGCTGTCGGGTCATGCGGTCGGCTCCCGGCTGAACGATCGAAAGATCCGGTGCGCGCTCAGTAGAGCGTGCGCAGCGGCCTCTGGGCTGCGCCATAGGGCACCCAGCGACAGGCGAAAGAGATGTAGCCGCCCGGATAGTTCTGCATCGCAAGGAACTTAACCACCTTGCCGTAGGAGGCGCAGTGATCGACTGCGAGTTGCCGGGCGTCGCTCTGGGTCGCCAGCGTATAGGCGATGATACCGCCGGTATCATTGCCCTTGAACGGCGGTACCGGCTGCATCCAATCCGCCCGCGCCGGCACAACGGCCAGCATCCCGCAAACGGCAACCAGGCACGCGGCCAATTTCCTTCGCATCGCAGACTCCATTTCGCTTCGAGCCAACATAGAGTGCGCCGGCGACCGTGAAAAGAACGAGCCGGCTCCCCAAAGTGGACTTCTCCGCAGGTGTTGCCGCCCTGCACTTGACCTTGCCGGGGCTTCGCGGCACCGTCCGCGGCATCGGATAATCGGGTGGATTCCCATGCGCAACCTGTTCAACTCCCGCAATAAACTCGGCCGCAAGCTCGGCCTCGGCGCCGCACTCGCGGTCGGCCTGCTGGCTTTCGGGGGTACGGCCCAGGCCGCCAATCCGCTCGAAATGAACTTCTGGCTGTCCGGCCCGCGCTATGACGGCAATGTGGCCCCATGCGAGAAGGCCCTGACGGTCATCAGCACGCAATTCCAGGAAAAGGAAGCCACCTTCTGGAATTCGCCGCTCGTGATCACCGGCTTCAACGGGATTCACGAAACCGCCTTCCGCCCCTGGCAGTCCGACAATATCCCGCGCCGTTATTGCACGGGCGAGGCGATGCTGAGCGACGGCAAAGTGCGCAAGGTGCACTATTCGATCATCGAGGACGGCGGCTTTGCCAGCATCAATCAGGGCGTCGAATGGTGCGTCGCGGGGCTCGACCGCAACTGGACCTATAACCCGTCCTGCAAGGCCGCGCGGCCCTGATCTCCGACCAGATTGCTAAAGCAGGAGCCGCCGCCATTTGGACGGCGGCTTTTTGTTCTTGAAATGTTCTCGCGGCCTGCTAGGCTCTGGGCGGTCGAGTGAGGGAGCGTTTTGATGCCTCGGTTGGACACGATTTCCCGATTTTTGATTTCGGTTGCCATTATTCTGTGCGGTGCGGTCGGGGCGTCGGCCCAGGATCGCCGCCAGAATGCGCCCGGTGAGTTCGATTTCTATGTGCTGTCGCTGTCGTGGTCGCCCTCGTTCTGCGAGGCGGCGAGCGAGCGCGGCAACAACGGCCGCGGCACGCAGGCGCAATGCGGCGGACGGCCCTATTCCTTCGTGGTGCACGGCCTGTGGCCGCAATATGAGCGGGGCTTTCCGGAATACTGCCAGCGGCCTTCGCCGCGACTCGCCCGCAGCATCATGAGCTCGATGCTCGACCTGATGCCGGCGCCCGGGCTGATCTACAACGAGTGGGACAAGCACGGCACCTGCTCCGGTCTCGGCGAGCGCGCCTATTTCGAAGCCATCCGCAAGGCCCGCGCCACGGTGAAGATCCCCGAGGAATTCCTGCAATTGTCGGAGCCGAAGACGGTCGCGCCCGACGAGCTGGAGACGGCATTCATCAAGGTCAATCCGGGCCTCAGCAACTCCGCGATCTCGGTGACCTGCGACAGCAAGCGGCTCAGCGAGGTGCGGATCTGCCTCAGCAAGGATCTGCAATTCCGCTCCTGCGAGGAAATCGACCGCCGCGCCTGCCGCCGCGATCAGGTGCTGATGCCGCCGGTTCGCGGCGGCTGAAACTCTGGGTCATGGCCGGCAGACCCGCGCTGCGCGTCGTCGCGCAGCATGTCCCGGCCACCTGCGCCATCGCGAAACAAGCAAGATAAGGCGCAGATGCCTGGGAGCCGGCTACGCCAAGGCTTCGCCGAGCTCGGACGTTACCCCCGCCGAAGCTTTAGCGAAGGCCGGGACAAGCCCGGGCATGACGAGTACAACATGCGCACCCTTTGGGAGCGCAGCACGATCATCACATGAACTACCGTCACGCCTTTCATGCCGGCAGCTTTGCCGACGTCATCAAGCACATCGTGCTGGTGCGCATGCTCACCTATCTGCAGGACAAGCCGGCGCCGTTCCGCGTCATCGACACCCATGCCGGCGCCGGTCTCTATGATTTGACGTCGAGCGAAGCGCAGCGCGGCGGCGAATGGCTCACCGGCATCGCGCGGCTGATGCAGGCGCGGCTCTCCGACCAGGCATTGCCGCTGATCGCGCCCTATCTCGACATCGTCAGAGCATTCAATCCGAAAGGCGAGCTGAAAGCCTATCCTGGTTCGCCGTTGATCGCGCGGGCGCTGCTGCGTCCGCAAGATCGCCTCACCGCCTGCGAGATCGAACCGACGGCGCGCAAACAACTGATCGACGCGCTGCGACGCGACGCGCAAGCGCGCGTCGTCGATCTCGACGGCTGGATGGCGCTGCCCGCATTCGTGCCGCCGAACGAACGGCGCGGCCTGGTGCTGATCGATCCGCCGTTCGAAGCGAAGGACGAGTTCGAGCGGCTGGCCAGTGCTTTCACGGAAGCGTACGCGAAGTGGCCGACCGGCTCGTATCTTTTGTGGTACCCCGTAAAAACCCGGAGAGCCACCGATGAGCTAACGCGCAGTGTGGCTGCTGCAGCAGCAAGCAGCCGGCCCGCCGGCAAATGCCTGCGATTGGAATTCAGTGTGGCACCGCAAGAAGCAGGCGCAGGCCTCGTTTCCACAGGGCTTTTGCTGGTGAATCCGCCGTGGACGCTGGCGAATGAGTTGAAGATCATCCTGCCCGAACTCGAGAAGCCGCTCGGTCAAGGCGGCGCGGGACGCTTCAGACTCGAGACGCCTAAACCATGATCGACAACCTCCTACTGAAAAGTTCAATTTTGAGCATAGGCAATTTGCGCGGAACCGTATTATGCTCATCCTGTTACGACTGGCTTTACGTTCCGCTTCCGCGAATGGTTGCGGCGGAGTGACAAGGCCGAAATAAATCCAGGCAGACCGGCGGCGTGACGCCGGCCTGTTCAGGTGGCCAAGCTTCCGACAAGCGAATGTCGGTCAACCGCTACGCGGCGTGCGCGTAGCGGTGGAGCAATACGGGGGAGGAGTTTCCCGATGGCCATGACTGGGACAGTCAAGTTCTTCAACGGAGAGCGTGGCTACGGCTTCATCAAGCCTGATGATGGCGGCCGCGATGTGTTCGTTCACATCACAGCTGTCGAGCGTGCAGGATTGAAGGACCTGACTGAAGGACAACGCATTACGTTCGAGGTTGAGCCCGACAAGAAGGGCAAGGGCCCGAAGGCGGTCAACCTGGTGGTCTCATGACGAGCGCTCGCGATGCGCGGCTCGGAATGAACACCGAATGAGGCGTTGCGTGTGAGTTGGCTGCCGAGCGCGTGGCTGGCGCTCGCTGGATGACCACCTGCATGATGCGGACGCGACCGGCGGAGCCGCATATCCCACACGTGCGGCCCACCGATTGGATTCGCGCACGCCGCGGCATGCATGTCGCATGCGCGACGTTGAGATCATCAACACAAAGAAAAACCCGGCCGCGCAAGGCGCGGCCGGGAGTTGATGGTTGACGTTTTCTTGTTCTCAGAAGTGATAGTTGATGCCGGCGCGAACCAGGCTGAAGCTGTAGCCGTTCGACACACCACCGGTGATCGTGAAATTGCTGTTGGCAAGGTCGACGTAGAGATACTCGATCTTGGCGCTCCAGTGCGGGGCAAAGCCCATTTCGGCGCCGGCACCGACGGTGAAGCCCGCATTGGTGTGGCTCTCCGTGATGCCGAACGTCTCGCCGCGCAGTTCGCCGAAGGCGAGACCGCCGGTCGCGTAGAACAGCACGTTATTGACCGCATAGCCGGCGCGGCCGCGCACCGTGCCGAACCACGGGTTGGAGAACTTCCACGGCGCGAACCGGTCGTCGGCTGTGGTGCCCTGGATATCGGCCTCGATACCGAACACCCAGGGGGAGCCGTTCTGGAAGTTGTAGCCGGCCTGTACACCGCCGACGAAACCGGACGGCTTGGTCGGGTTGTTCTCCACCGAGCCCCAGCCATAGCCGACATTGCCGCCGAGATAGGGGCCGGCCCAGCTATAGGCATTGAGCGGCTGATAGACGGTATAGGGCGATCCGTAATTGAGGTCGGCCGACGCGGCCGAGGTCGTCCAGCCTGCAACGATCAGTGCCAGCGCACGCGCAACAAACCGGGTCATTGGTACTCTCCAGAACGCAACTGCCGCAGCCCGCCGGCGAGGGCCGGCGTGGTTACGGAATTCCACTTTTTTCGCTAAGGTTTATCGAGAGTTTTAAGTTAAAGGGCTGTTAAGCCGGGTTACCGGCCCGCTCATCAGTCTTAACAAGGTGTTACGCACCCCCTCCCGGCGCCCGTGCGGGGCCGGTAACCTCCTGCAATCGAGGTGCTTTTTGTAGGTGCCGTCAACGCTGGCGACCGCTCGCCCAAGCACTTAGTTTACGGCCCATGGTTCACGATTCTCCCGAGCGCCCGACGCCGGCCCCCAAGGTTGACTCCAAGGCTGCCCCCAAGCCACGGCGCGGTTCGAAGTCCGACCTGCCGCAGGACGATCTGACGCTCGATACAAGCGACGTCGATCCCGAAACCTCCGCCGCCGAGGAGGAGGACGAGGCGCGCCTGCCCGAGACTTCGGAGGACGCCGCCGAGGCGGTCGCCGAGGGCACGCTCTCGGTCGGGCATGCCGCGATCGAGAACGCGGTCCGCCTCGCCCCGACCTCGCCCGGCGTCTACCGCATGCTCAACGCCGCCAACGACGTGCTCTATGTCGGCAAGGCGAAGAACGTCAAAAAGCGGCTGTCGTCCTATGCGCGGGCCAACGCGCCGCTGCCGGCGCGCATCCTGCGCATGATCGCGGCGACCACGCAGGTCGAGATCGTCTCGACCATGACCGAGACCGAGGCGCTGCTGCTCGAAGCCAATCTGATCAAGCAGCTCCGTCCGCGCTTCAATGTGCAGCTGCGCGACGACAAGTCGTTTCCCTATATTCTGATCACCGGCGACCATTGGGCGCCGCAGATCCTCAAGCATCGCGGCGCGCAGTCGCGGCCCGGGCGCTATTTCGGCCCGTTCGCCAACGCAGGCGCAGTCAACCGCACCATCACGGCGCTGCAGCGCGCGTTTCTGATCCGCTCCTGCACCGACGGCTTCTTCGAAAGCCGCAGCCGGCCCTGCCTGCTCTATCAGATCAAGCGCTGCGCCGGCCCCTGCACGCGCGAGATCGACTTCCCCGGCTATAGCGAACTGGTGCGCGAGGCGACCGAATTCCTCTCCGGCCGCAGCCACGCCGTGAAGGAACTGCTCGCGGCCGAGATGGAGAAGGCCTCCGGCGAGCTCGAGTTCGAAACCGCGGCGCTGTACCGCGACCGTCTCGCGGCGCTGTCGGCGATCCAGTCGCAGCAGGGCATCAATCCGCGCACGGTCGAAGAGGCCGATGTGTTCGCAATCCACCAGGAGGGCGGCTACTCCTGCGTCGAGGTGTTCTTCTTCCGCACCGGCCAGAACTGGGGCAACCGCGCCTATTTCCCGAAGGCCGAGAAGAGCTTCACGCCCGAGGAGGTGCTGTCCTCGTTCCTCGCGCAATTCTACGACGACAAGCCGCCGCCGAAGCTGATCCTGCTCTCGCACGAGATCGAGGAAAGCGCGTTGCTCGCCGACGCGCTGTCGGTCAAGGCCGGATCCAAGATCGAGGTCACCGTGCCGAAGCGCGGCGAGAAGAAGGAGCTGATCGGCCACGCCCTCACCAACGCGCGCGAGGCGCTCGGGCGCAAGCTCGCCGATACCGCGACGCAAAGCCGGCTGCTGGAGGGCATGGTCTCGACGCTCGGCCTGCCGCACACACCCAAGCGGATCGAGGTCTACGACAACAGCCACATCCAGGGCACCAACGCGGTCGGCGCGATGATCGTGGCGGGACCCGACGGGTTCATGAAGAACCAGTACCGCAAGTTCAACATCAAGTCCGAAGGGCTGACGCCGGGCGACGATTACGGAATGATGCGCGAGGTGCTGGAACGTCGCTTCAAGCGGTTGCTGAAGCCGCCGGAGGGCGAGGCCGCTGCCAAGACGAAGGCGGATGACGATTCGTTCCCGCAATGGCCCGACCTCGTCATCATCGACGGCGGCCGCGGCCAGCTCAACGCGGTCCGGGAGATCTTCCAGAATCTCGGGCTGACCGAGGTCTCGCTGATGGCGGTGGCCAAGGGTCCGGAGCGCGATGCCGGGCGCGAAACCCTGTTCATGCCCGACCGCGAGGCCATCAAGCTGGAGCCCCGCGACCCGGTGCTGTATTTCATCCAGCGGCTGCGCGACGAGGCCCACCGCTTCGTGATCGGCTCGCATCGCAAGCTGCGCAAGAAGGACATCCGCGAGGCCGGACTGCAGGAGATCCCGGGCATCGGCCCGTCCCGCAAGCGTGCCTTGCTGCACCACTTCGGAACGCTCAAGGAGATCGAGCGGGCCTCGATCGCCGACCTCGGCAAGGTTCCCGGCGTCAGCGCCGAGAGTGCGCGCAAGATTTTCGAGTTTTTCCACGCCCAGCCGGGTTAAACCAAAGGCGAGTCATCAGGGCGTCGCCTGCGACAGGGCATCTAGGGCATGATGCGGAAAAGTGTGAGGCAGTTATCCGAAAAGATCATGCTTAAACAACGAGCTAAGGCGCTATGACGATGCAGCGCAATCTGGTCGCGCTTGACGCGTCCGCACGGTTGACCTTCTCGCTTCAGCGGTATTGGTAGAACGGATGAACATCGCCACGACCCGGGGACAGACCAAGACCATGTCCCTCCCGAATATCCTGACCTACGCCCGGATCGCCGCGATCCCCGTGGTGATCGGCTGCGTCTACTGGCAATCGATCCTGGACGGCCCGTTGTGGCTGCGCTGGGTGGCGCTGGCCGTGTTCATTGCGGCGGGAATCACCGACTATCTCGACGGCTATTATGCCCGGATCTGGGACCAGCAGTCCGCCTTCGGCCGGATGCTCGATCCGATCGCCGACAAGCTCCTGGTCGCCTCCAGCCTTCTGATGCTGGCCGCCGACAATTCGATCCATGGCTGGACGCTGTGGGCGGCGATCGTGATCCTGTGCCGCGAGATCCTGGTCTCGGGCCTGCGCGAATATCTCGCAGGGCTCAGGGTCAGCGTTCCCGTCACCAAGCTGGCGAAATGGAAGACGACGATCCAGCTGGTGGCGATCGGCTTTCTGATTGCCGGCGAAGCGGGCGAGCAGGTCTTCCCGGCCACCACCCTGATCGGCATCGTGCTGCTCTGGATGTCGGCTATCTTCACGATCTACACCGGCTGGGATTACTTCCGTGCTGGCATCCATCACCTCATCAAGGAGGATGAGGGATGAAGCTGAAATATTTCGCATGGGTGCGTGAACGCGTCGGCAAGGCTGAAGAGATCGTCGAGCCGCCGGCTGAGGTGCGCACCGTCGGCGACCTGATCGGCTGGCTTGCGGCGCGCGACGATGCCTACGCCTATGCCTTCGAGAAGCCGACGGTGATCCGCGCCGCGATCGACCACGCCCATGTCAAATCGGACGCGGCGATCTCCGGCGCCGGCGAGATCGCGTTCTTTCCGCCAATGACCGGCGGCTAGGATAGCGTTTTCGAGCGAAGTGGGTACCGGTTCGCGTGAAGAAAACGCGTCAAGCAAAGAAGTCCACATGACCGTCGCAGCGACCATCCGTATCCAGCAAGCCGACTTCGACGTCGCGCAGGAGATCGCGGCCTTGAGCAGGGGCCGCACCGATGTCGGCGCGGTCGTCAGCTTCAGCGGCATCTGCCGCGGCAGCGAGCAGGGCGAGCCGATCGCGGCGCTGACGCTCGAACATTATCCGGGCATGGCGGAAGCCGAGATTGGACGCCACGCCGACGAGGCGCTGGCGCGCTGGCCGTTGCAGGGCCTCACCATCATCCATCGCTTCGGCCGCATCGCGCCGGGCGAGAACATCGTGCTGGTCGTGACCGCCTCGGCGCACCGGCAGGCCGCGTTCGAGGCCGCCGAGTTCCTGATGGACTATCTGAAGACCAGCGCACCGTTCTGGAAGCGCGAGGAAAGCGCGCGCGGCGCGAGCTGGATCGAGGCGCAGGGTCATGACGACGCGGCCGCCGCGCGCTGGACCAAATCCTGATGGCCAAGCGCAGCAAAGTGCCGGCCAGGCGCAGCCCCGCCGTGCCGAAAGCGCCGAAAGTCGGCGCCGGCGAGCTGCAGACCCTGTTTGATTTCCTGCGCTATGCGACGAGCCGCTTCAACGCGGCGAAGCTCGTGTTCGCGCACGGCACCACCGATCCGGTGGCCGAGGCCGCGTTCCTGATCTGCGAAACGCTGCACCTGCATCCCGACCAGTTCGAGACCTTCGCCACCGCGCGCGTCACCGTGGCCGAAGGCAAGCAGATCCTCGACCTGATCGAGCGCCGGATCGCGACGCGGAAGCCGGCCGCCTATCTCGTCAACAAGGTCTATATGCGCGGCCTGCCGTTCTATGTCGACGAGCGCACCATCGTGCCGCGCTCCTTCGTCGGCGAATTGCTGGATTCGCATTTCGGCGGCGACGAGGACGGCACCTCGCTGATCGGCGATCCCGAGGAGGTCGAACGCGTGCTCGACCTCTGCACCGGCTCCGGCTGCCTCGCGATCCTGGCCGCCCGGCATTTCCCCAACGCCGCGGTCGATGCCGTCGATATTTCAAAGGACGCGCTCGAGGTCGCCGCGCGCAACGTCGCCGACCACGGCCTCGACGGTCGCCTGACGCTGCATCGCGGCGACCTGTTCAAGCCGCTCGGCGGCAGCAGATACGATCTCATCATCTCGAACCCGCCCTATGTCGACGCCGAAGGCATGGCGGCGTTGCCGCGCGAGTGCCGTGCCGAGCCGAAGATCGCGTTCGATGGCGGCGCCGACGGGCTCGACATCGTCCGCCGCCTGCTCGATGAGGCGAGGCAACATCTGACCCCGCAGGGCGGGCTGCTCTGCGAGATCGGCCGCGGCCGCGACAATCTCGAGGCCGCCTATCCGAACCTGCCGCTGCTCTGGCTCGACACCGAGGACTCCGAGGGCGAGGTGTTCTGGATCGCTGCCGCGGACCTCTGACCGGCGTGCCGCCGCCGGCTCCGGCGCTTTACGGAGCCCGACCCCGGCGAAACGAAAATCGTGTGCAGTTCCAGCCGGTTCCGAAGATCGCTGGCCCGTCGAATCAACAATGGTGCTAAGGTCGCGGTCCGGGGACGTTCGGACAGAGGGCGCGGGCGCGCGACATGATTCGCATTTCGACGATCTTCATCGCCATCTGCATGGTGCTGGTCGCAGCCTCGCTCGGCTTCGTGCTGTATTCGGTGGCGGGCATCAGCGGATCGGAATCGGCGATCGTGGCGCTCACCGCCCTCACCTGCCTGATCCTCTACAACGCGGTCTCGATGCGGCTGCGTGACCGCAGCGACGTCGGCGGCCAGATCGCGGATCTGTCGCGCGGCACCGCCGACCTTGCCCGCCAGGTCGCCGAATTCGGCCGCCGGCTGGCCGCGGTCGAAGGCCGCGTCGCCTCGGCCAACTCCACCGGCGCCGACCGGATGCAGGGCATGGCCGGCGAGATCAGCGAACTCGGCGGACTGGTGCGGCAGCTCGCGGCATCCGTCGCGCATCATGAGGATCTGCTGGCGGCGGCTCCGGCGATGCAGCCGGTCGCGTCCCCGCGTGACGATGTGTTGCAACGGGTTGCGCCGGCGCCGACCGTCGTGGTTGCGCCTCCGCCGCCACCTGCGGCTCCGCCGGAGGTCTCGCGCAGCCAGACCCAACTCATCGGCGCGATCAAGCAGGCCATCGACGAGAACCGCCTCGACATCTACCTGCAGCCGATGGTGACGCTGCCGCAGCGCAAGGTGCGCTACTACGAGGCGGTGACGCGGCTGCGCGACGAGCGCGACCAGGTGCTGGCCGCCGAGGATTTCATCGAGGCGGCCGAAGCCGGCGGCCTGATCGGCCGCATCGATCACATGGTGATGCTTCGCTGCGTCCAGGTGCTGCGCCGCCTGATGATCCGCAGCAAGGATGTCGGCGTGTTCTGCAACGTCTCGGCGGCGACGCTGTCCAACCAGGCGCATTTCACCCAGTGTCTCGACTTCCTCGAGGCCAACCGCGCGCTGGCGCCGTCCTTCGTGCTCGAGTTCAAGCAGGCGACCTTCCGCAATCTCGGCGGGACCGAGAGCGAAAACCTCGCGGCGCTGGCACAGCGCGGCTACCGGTTCTCGATCGACCATGTCAGCGACCTTCGCCTCGAGCCGCGCGAGCTCGCCGATCGCGGCGTCCGCTTCATCAAGGTGCCGGCGGCGCTGCTGCTCGACGCCAGGCAGATCGCGAGCACCGATATCCATCCGTCCGATCTGTCCGACCTGCTCGGCCGCTACGGCATCGACCTGATCGCCGAACGGATCGAGGGCGAACGCTCGGTGGTCGATCTGCTCGACTACGATGTCCGGTTCGGCCAGGGGTTCCTGTTCGCGCCGCCGCGGCCGTTGCGGCCGGAGGGGGCATCTGCTACCGCCGAGGCTCCGCAGACCAACCCCCAGGATCTTAATGGCGCCAGCACTTCAGCCCCTGTCTCCAGCCCCGCAGCTCCGCCGCGCGCAACCGGCAGCGCCGCGCTGGCGCGCCGCGCCCTCGGTCCAAATTAGCCGGCAATTTGCATCATGACCTCACTGCGTTTCGTGGAGCAGCTGCGCGACCTCGTCGGCGGCGTCGATGTGGTGCTGTCGGACATCTGGGGCGTCGTGCACAACGGGCTCGAGTCCTTTCCCGAGGCCTGCGAGGCACTGCACACCTTCCGCCAGCAGGGCGGCACGGTCATCCTGATCACCAACGCGCCGCGGCCGGCCGATTCCGTGCAGCGCCAGCTGCGCAAGCTCGGCGTCGCCGACGAGACCTATGATGCGATCGTCTCCTCGGGCGACCTGACGCGCCACTTCGTCGCCGATCATCCCGGCCAGAAGATCTTCTGGATCGGCCCGGAGCGCGACAGCTCGATCCACCGCGGCCTCGACGCCACGCTGGTACCGCTGGAGCAGGCCGACTACATCATCTGCACCGGCCTGTTCGACGACGAGACCGAGTCGGCCGAAGACTATCGCGACACGCTGCTGAAGGCGCTCGAGCGCAAGCTCACACTGGTGTGCGCCAATCCCGATATCGTGGTCGAGCGCGGCGACCGGCTGATCTATTGCGCCGGGGCGGTCGCCGAACTCTATCGCGAGCTCGGCGGCGAGGTGATCTTCTACGGCAAGCCGCACCGGCCGATCTATGAGCACGCCATGGCGCTGGCCGCCGAGCGCCGCGGGCGTCCGACCGAGCTCAGCCGGGTGCTCGCGATCGGCGATTCCGTGCGCACCGATCTCACCGGCGCCCTTGGCTTCGGCATCGATCTCCTGTTCGTCACCCGCGGCATCCATTCCGAGCAGTTCGAGGGCATCGAGCAGCTCGATGCGGCCTCGATCAAGGAATTGTTCGGCCATCCGCCGCGCGCGCTGATGCGCGAGCTGAAGTGGTAGCGGCAAGCGACGCTGTCCCTCGCCCCGTTCTTCACCGGGTCGAGACGAGCGAAGCTCGCTCTTGGAGGGTTCGGTGAGCGGCTGCCTCCCCAGGCGCCGGATGCCGAGAGACCTGTACCCCCTCACCCGGATTGCATCTCTCGATGCAATCCGACCTCTCCCCGCAAGCGGGGCGAGGTGAAGGGGCGCGCCGCCAAAATATCGAAAACAACCCCATGCAAAGTAGCCCGTGGCGCGCGGGGTTCGCCAGTCGCCTTGACACGTCGGGCAACTCAGCGATACTCTTCTAATATTCCGAAATCGTGCAGCCGCCCCTCCCCCTCGTGTTGCACAAGCGGGGCGGGTAAAGGGAAGCGTGATCAAATGCAAATGCCCGGGACATCTAGCGCGAAGACGCGCTTCTGCCCGGGCATGCGTGAATTTCAGCCGATGCGATCGATGTCGGGCGGTTATGCCGTCGCCATGTCCGGGAACACCGCCTCGATCTTGGTCTTCAGCGTGGCCGCGTTGAACGGCTTGACGATGTAGTTGTTCACGCCGGCCTTCTTGGCCGCGATCACGTTCTCGGTCTTGGATTCCGCCGTGATCATGATGAAGGGCGTGGTCGCGAGGTTGGGATCGGCGCGGACTTCCTTGAGCAGGTCGTAGCCGGTCATCGGCTCCATGTTCCAGTCGGAAATCACCAGGCCATACTTCTTGCCGCGCATCTTGTTCAGCGCTGCGGAGCCGTCGGAGGCATCGTCGATATTTTCAAATCCAAGCTGCTTGAGAAGATTCCGGATGATGCGGATCATGGTGCTGTAATCATCAACCACCAGAACCGGCATGGACAAATCAACCGCCATCTTTCCCCCCAAAACACAAACGCAACTTGGCTTCTGCACGAACGCAGCTTTCCGCCAACGACTAACAGCAGCCGTTAAACAGCGCGTTAACCGGCTGAATCCGGATTGTTACGGATTTGACGCGATTTTCGTTAGCCTTGACTTCCACGCCGCCGCCGCGTCACGGTCCGGCCCGCACCAATCATGCTTAAGAATCCTTGAAGAATACCGCTCATGAGCACCGGCTTTACCGTTATCCGCGACAACACCCCCGCAAGCGCCATTCCGAAAGGCGCCGTGGTCGCGATGGGGAATTTCGATGGCGTCCATCTCGGTCACCGCGCCGTGATCGGCGCGGCGCTTGCGATGGGCAGAGCGCGCGGCGTGCCCGCGCTCGCCGTGACCTTCGAGCCGCATCCGCGCAGCTTCTTCAGCCCGAACACTCCGCAATTCCGTCTCACGGACGAGACCAACAAGCTGCGGCTGCTCGCGGCCACCGGCCTCGCGGGCGCCGTCGTCATGACGTTCGACAAGGCGCGCGCCGGGACCACGGCACAGGATTTCATTCACCATGACCTGATCGGCCGGCTCGGCATCAGCGGGATCGCGGTCGGCTACGACTTCCATTTCGGCAAGGGCCGGGTCGGCTCGCCGAGCCTCCTGGTCAGCGAAGCACCGCGGCTCGGCATCGAGGTCGATGTGCAGGCCCATGTCGACATCGAGGAGCGTCCGGTTTCCTCCAGTGCCATCCGCATGGCGCTCGCCGAAGGCGAGATCGCGGATGCGACCACGATGCTGGGCGGACCCTGGTTCGTCACCGGCAAGGTGGTCCACGGCGAGAAGCGCGGCCGAGATCTCGGTTACCCCACCGCCAATATCCGCCTCGACAAGCATTGCGGCTTGAAGCACGGCATCTACGCGGTGCGGGTCGGCAAGGGCTCGCAACGGTTCGACGGTGTCGCAAGCTTCGGGCGCCGGCCGACCTTCGACAACGGCGCGCCGCTGCTCGAGGTGTTCCTGTTCGACTTCAAGGGCGATCTGTACGACGCGGTCCTTGATGTCGCATTCATCGGTTTCATTCGCGAAGAGCTGAAATTCGACACCATCGAGGCGTTGATACGCCAGATGGATGACGACAGCGCCAAGGCGCGCGCGGTGCTGGCCGCGGCGCCCGACGCGTTCCCGCAGCTCGGAGTGATTGGTTGAACCGGACTGAAAAGCAAAAGATGCTGGCGGGCGAGCTGTATCGCCCGGATGCGGAGCTCGCCGCCGAGCATACAGCGGCGGAACAATGGATGGCACGCTACAATGCGTCGGGCGCGTCGTCCGCGGCCGAGTTGCACGCGCTGCTCGGCGAGCGCTTCCGCAAGGTCGGCAGGGATGCCGTGATACGCCCGCCGTTCTTCTGCGATTACGGCAGCAATATCAGCCTCGGCGACGGCGTGTTCCTCAACTTCAATTGCGTCATCCTCGACGTCGTCGAGGTCGCGATCGGCGATCGGACCCAGATCGGACCCGCGGTGCAGATCTATACCGCCGACCACCCGCGCGATGCCGAAACCCGCCGCGCCGGGCTGGAATTCGGCCGCCCGATCCGGATCGGCAGCGACGTCTGGATCGGCGGGGGTGCCATCATTCTGCCCGGCATCACGATCGGCGACGGCGCCCTGGTCGGGGCCGGCAGCGTGGTCACACGGAACGTCGCCCCCGGCGCGATCGTGGCGGGAAATCCGGCCCGGGCACGGCCGGCCTGAACCGCGCCATGCGCGGCCCTGCGAGCCACCGGGGGCTTTGCGATTTCCCCGTCCGGCTGCTATGGAAACCCCATGTTTTCGCGGCGCATCATACGGATTAGCGGCCCGGCTTCCGCCTGAGCCTGAAGGCTCGGCGCAAGACCGGGACTTCGCCGTTTCACCCGCGATTGATCGCGTATCCGCGCCCGCACCTGCCAAATCAGAGCTTTCATGTCCGACAAGCCGCAAAAGACCGACGCCCAAAAGACTGACGTTAGGGACTATTCCAAGACCCTTTACCTGCCGCAGACGGATTTCCCGATGCGCGCCGGCCTGCCCCAGCGCGAGCCGGAAATCCTGAAATACTGGAACGACATCGGCCTCTACGACAAGCTCCGCCGGGAAGCCGAGGGCCGCGCCAAATTCGTGCTGCATGACGGCCCGCCCTACGCCAACGGCAACATCCATATCGGGCACGCGCTGAACAAGATCCTCAAGGACGTCGTGACCAAGAGCCAGCAGATGCTCGGCTTCGACTCCAACTACGTGCCGGGCTGGGACTGCCACGGCCTGCCGATCGAATGGAAGATCGAGGAGGAGAACTACCGCTCCAAGGGCAAGCAGAAGCCCGACTTCCGCGACTCGGCGGCGATGGTCGCGTTCCGCAAGGAGTGCCGTGCCTATGCGACGCACTGGATCAACGTGCAGCGCGAGGAGTTCAAGCGGCTCGGCATCATCGGCGACTGGGATCATCCCTACCAGACGATGAGCTATCCGGCGGAGGCCCAGATCGCCCGCGAGCTGATGAAGTTCGCCGCCAACGGCACGCTCTATCGCGGCTCCAAGCCGGTGATGTGGAGCGTGGTCGAGAAGACCGCGCTGGCCGAAGCAGAGGTCGAATACGAGGACTACACCTCCGACATGGTGTGGGTGAAATTCCCGGTCACCTCGCCGGCGCATGGCGCGCTGGCCAATGCCTCGGTCGTGATCTGGACCACCACGCCGTGGACGCTGCCCGGCAACCGCGCCATCTCGTTTTCGCCGAAGATCGCCTATGGCCTCTATAAGGTGACGGATGCGCCGGCGGACAATTGGGCCAAGACCGGCGATCTCCTGATCCTGGCCGACGCGCTTGCCGCCGAGGTGTTCAAGCAGGCCCGCGTCACGTCCTATGAGAAGGTCCGCGATATTCCCGGCGACACGCTGGACGCCGTGGAATGCGCCCATCCGCTGCGCGGCTTCGGTGGCGGCTACGAATTCATCGTGCCGCTGCTGGCCGGCGAGCATGTCACCGACGACACCGGCACCGGCTTCGTGCACACCGCGCCGAGCCACGGCCGCGAGGACTTCGACGTCTGGACGGCCAACACCCGCGAGCTCGATGCGCGCGGCATCCCGACGGCGATCCCGTATACGGTCGACGAGAACGGCGCCTACACCGCGCAGGCTCCGGGCTTCACCGGCAAACGCGTGCTCAACGACAAGGGCGAGAAGGGCGATGCCAACGAGGCCGTGATCAAGGCGCTGATCGAGGCCGGCAGGCTGCTCGCGCGCGGCCGCCTCAAGCACCAGTATCCGCACTCCTGGCGCTCCAAGAAGCCGGTGATCTTCCGCAACACGCCGCAATGGTTCATCGCGATGGACAAGCCCATCGCCGAGAACGGCCATGCCAGGAAGGGCGACACGCTGCGCGCCCGCGCGCTGCACGCGATCTCGGTCACGCAATGGGTGCCGCCGGCCGGCGAGAACCGCATCAACGGCATGATCGCCAACCGTCCCGACTGGGTGATCTCGCGGCAGCGCGCCTGGGGCGTGCCGATCGCCGTGTTCGTGAGGGAGAACGGCGACGGCTCGGCCGAGATCCTGCAGGACGAGGTCGTCAACCAGCGCATCACCGAGGCGTTCATGGAGGAAGGCGCCGACGCCTGGTACATGGACGGCGCCCGCGAGCGCTTCCTTGGCAGCCGCGCGTCCGAGAACTGGAAGAAGGTCGACGACATCTGCGACGTCTGGTTCGATTCCGGCTCCACGCACGCCTTCGTGCTGGAAGACCGCCAGAACTTCCCGCAGCTCGGCAACATCGTCCGCAAGGTCGATGGCGGCAACGACACCGTGATGTATCTCGAAGGCAGCGACCAGCATCGCGGCTGGTTCCACTCGTCGCTGCTGGAAAGCGCCGGCACGCGCGGCCGCGCGCCTTATGACATCGTGCTGACCCACGGCTTCACGCTCGACGAGAACGGCCGCAAGATGTCGAAGTCGCTCGGCAACACCGTCGAGCCGCAGAAGGTGATCAAGGATTCCGGCGCGGACATCCTGCGCCTGTGGGTCTGCGCCACCGACTATGCCGACGACCAGCGCATCGGCCCGGAGATCCTCAAGAACACCATCGAGACCTACCGCAAGCTGCGCAACTCGATCCGCTGGATGCTCGGCACGCTGCATCATTTCAAGCCGAGCGAGAAGGTCGCCTTTGCCGAGATGCCCGAACTCGAGCGGCTGATGCTGCACGAGCTCGCCGGCCACACCGAGACCATCCGCAAGGCCTATGCCGACTTCGACTACAAGACCGTGGTCGCAAGCCTCGCGGCCTTCATGAACTCCGAGCTGTCGGCGTTCTACTTCGACATCCGAAAGGACACGCTGTATTGCGATCCGCCGTCCTCGGTGGCGCGCAAGGCGGCGCTGACCACGATCGATCTGCTCTGCGACGCGATCCTGAAATGGCTGGCGCCGATCCTCAGCTTCACCACCGACGAAGCCTGGCGGATGTATCGGCCGAACGCCGAGCCTTCGGTGCATCTGACGCTGTTTCCCGAAGGTCTCGAGCAGTTCCAAGACGACGCACTTGCCGCGAAGTGGGAGATGGTCCGCAACGTCCGCCGCGTCGTCACCGGCGCGCTCGAACTCGAACGCGCCGCCAAGCGGATCGGCTCCTCGCTCGAGGCATCGCCGGTGATCTACGTCGCTGACAGGGAGATGCTGGCCACGCTGTTCGATATCGATCTCGCCGAAGTCTGCATCACCTCGAACTACGAGGTGCGCGAGGGCGAGGCGCCGGCGAACGCCTTCCGCCTCGACGCCGTGCCTGGCGTTGCCGTCGTGGTCGAGAAGGCGGTCGGCACCAAATGCGCCCGTTCGTGGAAGATCCTTCCGACGGTGGGCGAGGACGGCGAATATCCCGACGTCTCGCCGCGCGACGCGCAAGCGCTGCGCGAATGGAAGGCGCTGGGGGTCACGGCTTGAGCTCGCCCGTGCGCGCCGGTGTGCTTGCGGCGGTCATCACCCTGATCGCCGACCAGGCCTCCAAGCTCTGGCTGCTCCACGTCCTCGACATCGTGCATCACGCCCCGGTGCGGGTGACGCCGTTCTTCGACCTGGTGCTCGCCTGGAATCCCGGGATCAGCTTCGGCTGGTTCCAAAGCGAGACCCCGGCGGCCCAGATCCTGCTGATGGTGATCAAGGCCGCGGCCGTGATCGCGCTGGCGATCTGGATGGCGCGGTCGCGGACCTGGCTCGCGACGGTGTCGCTCGGCCTGATCATCGGCGGTGCCATCGGGAACGGCATCGACCGCTTTGCCTATGGCGCGGTGGTCGATTTTGCCCTGCTTCATGCCGAGATCGGGGGAAAAACCTTCAATTGGTACATCTTCAACCTTGCCGATGTAGCCATCGTTGCTGGCGTGGCAGCCCTATTGTATGATTCCGTGGTGGGGACCCCCGCCGTAAAAGCGCCCTGATCCCGGCCGATACGAGCCGGTCAGCGGCCCACACCTGTATCAAGCGGAACTGTGCCTAAGCCAGTGATCGCTTTGGCGAATTTTGAGATGGGAATGGCGCAATGCGCAACACCAAAGCCCGCGGTTACCTGATCGAGACGTCCCGGCTGTCGCTGATGCGCGGCCTGCGCCTGGCGTTCGTCGCAGCCGGGATCGGCCTTGTCATGACGGCCGGCCCGGTGCGCGCCGGCGACGATGAAGATGACGGCGACGACGGCCTGACCTTCGAAGAGCGGATCGTCGACAATCTGATGACCGGGCTCGGCGCCAAGAGCGCGGCCAGCAAGGGCATCGACTACCGCGAGCGCTCGCCGCTGGTGGTGCCGCCGAAGCTGGATTTGCCCCCGCCGGCGTCGACCGCCCAGGTCAACGCGCCGAACTGGCCGAAGGACCCTGATATTGCGGCGCGCAAGGCTGCGATCGCGGCGCGCAAGAAGGAAGTCAAGAAGGAGCCCTGGCAGTCGGCGGTGGCGTTGACGCCGGCCGAGATCGAGGCGGGCCGCAAGCAGCAGACCGCCACCGATGGGCGCAAGGAGCCGCTGGAGCCCGGCGTGAGCACCAATCCATCGCTGATGCCGAGCCAGCTCGGTTACAACGGCGGCCTGCTTGGCATGTTCAAGGGGAACAGCAGCGAGTCCAAACCGTTCAAGGGTGAGCCGACGCGCGAATCCCTGACCGAGCCGCCGCCGGGCTACCAGACGCCGTCCGGGGGCTATGCCTACGGCACCGGCCCGCAGGCGCCGATGGCGAAAGAAGGCCAGTACGACGTCATGACCGGAAAACCGGTGCAGTGATCGCTTGGCCTCCGCGGGCGAAGGCTGACATGAGCAAAGCTTAATGCGGGGCGGCGGGTGTCTCTCCGCTTCGTGACCATCGGCACGGGAACGACCGTGTACGATGGCATGCTTTCGCGCCCCGGCCGTGTGTCCGGGCTTTCATAAGGACCATGATGCGCTCTCGCCGATCGATCGCCCTGTTCGCTGCCGCATTCGTTTCCACCATCCCGCTGCCGGGTGCCAGCCTCCGCGCCCAGACCACCGTCACCTCGGAACGCCCCGCCAGTTTCACGCTCGACAACGGCCTGCAGGTCGTGGTGATCCCCGACCACCGCACGCCGGTGGTCACGCAGATGATCTGGTACAAGGTCGGCTCGGCCGACGAGACGCCCGGCAAGTCGGGCCTCGCGCATTTTCTCGAGCATCTGATGTTCAAGGGCACCGCCAAGCATCCGGCCGGCGAGTTCTCGCAGACCGTGCTGCGCGTCGGCGGCAATGAGAACGCCTTCACCTCGGTCGACTACACCGGCTACTTCCAGCGCGTGCCGCGCGAGCAGCTGCCCACCATGATGGAGTTCGAGGCCGACCGCATGACCGGCCTGATCCTCAAGGACGAGAACGTGCTGCCGGAGCGCGATGTCGTGCTGGAGGAGTTCAACATGCGGGTTGCCAACAACCCGGATGCAAGGCTGACCGAGCAGATCATGGCCGCGCTTTATCTCAACCATCCCTATGGCCGGCCGGTGATCGGCTGGCATCAGGAGATCGAGAAGCTCGACCGCGAGGATGCGCTCGCCTTCTACCGGCGCTTCTACGCGCCGAACAACGCCATCCTGGTCATCGCCGGCGACGTCGACGTCAAGGATATCCGCCCGCTGGTCGAGAAGAACTTCGGCCCGATCCCGGCGCAGCATGCGATCCCCGAGAAGCGGGTCAGGCCGCAGGAGCCGACACCGGCCGCGCCGCGCACCGTGACGCTGTCGGATCCGCGCGTCGAGCAGCCGAGCCTGCGCCGCTATTACCTGGTGCCGTCGGCGACGACGGCGGCAGCGGGCGAGAGCCAGGCGCTCGATGTGCTCGCGCAGTTGATGGGCGGCGGCGCCAATTCCTATCTCTATCGCTCGCTGGTGATCGACAAGGGCCTCGCGATCTCGGCCGGCGCCGGCTACCAGGGCACCTCGCTCGATCCGTCGCAATTCTCGATCTCGGTGACGCCGAAACCCGGCGTCGAGTTCGCGCAGATCGAGGACGCGATCGACAAGGTGATCGCCGACCTCGCGCAGAACCCGGCGCGCGCCGAGGATCTCGAACGGGTCAAGACCCAGCTCATCGCGGAGGCGATCTACGCCCAGGATAACCAGGCGACACTGGCACGCTGGTATGGCGGCGCGCTGACCACCGGGCTCAGCATCGAGGATATCCGCAGCTGGCCGGATCGCATTCGCGCCGTCACTGCCGAGCAGGTGCGCACTGCTGCCGCCAGCTGGCTCGACAAGAAGCGGTCGGTGACCGGCTATCTGATCAAGGATACTGCGCCGAAACGCGAGGAGAAGCGCTCGTGATCTATTCCCTCACCCGTCGTGCGGCGCTGATCGGCGGCGCCTGCGCCGCGCTGTTGACGCTGACGTCGGCGCCCTCGCAGGCCGCGGCCAAGATCCAGCGGCTGGTGTCGCCGGGCGGCATCGAGGCGTGGTTCGTGCAGGACGCGACCGTGCCGTTGATCGCAATGGAATATTCCTTCAGCGGCGGCGCCAGCCAGGATCCGCCCGGCAAGCCCGGCGTCGGCAATCTGGTCGCCGACCTGCTCGACGAGGGTTCCGGCGATCTCGATTCCAAGACCTATCACGAGCGGCTCGAGCGCCGCGCCATCGAGCTCAGTTTCCAGTCGAACCGCGATCAGTTCCGCGGCTCGCTGCGCATGCTCAAGGACAACAAGGACGAAGCCTACGACCTGTTGCGGATGGCGCTGACCTCGCCGCACTTCGAGCCGAAGGACGTCGAACGGATCCGCGCCCAGGTGATCGCCAATCTGCGCCGCGAATCGACCAATCCGTCCTCGCTCGCCGGCCGCAAGTTCCTCGAGCTCGCATTCGGCGATCATCCCTATGCCAGGACGGCCACCGGCACGCTCGACAGCGTGCCGACCATCCAGATCCCGGATCTCAAGGACTATACCCGCCGCATCATCGCCAAGGATACGCTGCGCGTTGCCGTGGTCGGCGACGTCGATCCCGATACGCTCGGCAAGCTGCTGGACAAGACCTTTGGTGGCCTGCCGGCGAAAGCCGAATTGACGCCCGTCCCCGACGTCGTGGCGACCAGGCCGCCGCAGCGCGCCTTCGTCCCGCTCGACGTGCCGCAGACCGTCGTCACCTTCGGCGGCCCCGGCATTGCCAGGCATGACCCGGACTTCATGGCGGCCTATGTGGTGAACCACATTCTCGGCGGCGGCGGATTGTCGTCGCGGCTCTACAAGGAAGTGCGCGAGAAGCGCGGGCTGGCCTACTCGATCTATGAAGCGCTGGTCTGGATGGATCACTCCTCGCTGTTCATCGGCAACACCGGCACCCGCGCCGATCGCGCCGGCGAGACCGTCGATGCGATCGAAGCGGAAGTGCGCCGCATCGCCGAGGAAGGTCCGACGCAGAAGGAGCTCGACGAGGCGAAGTCCTACCTGAAGGGCTCGCAGATGCTGGCGCTCGACACCTCCTCCAAGCTCGCGCAGGCGATGCTGCAATACCAGCTCGACAAGCTGCCGATCGATTACATCGAGAAGCGCAACGCCATCGTCGACGCGGTGACGCTCGACGATGCCAAGCGGGTCGCCAAAAAGCTCTGGGGCAACGGCCTACTCACCGCAATCGTCGGCCGCGCCCCGCAAGCCGCGGCGCAGCCGGTGTCGGCGCCGCCGAAGGCGAACTGACGCGTTTCGGCGGGCCACCTTCCCTCTCCAACCCCGAGAGCGAGCTTCGCTCGCCTCGGACCCCCGCAAGGGGGAGAAGGGGGAGCCGCGCACTCGGACGCCGACGTAACAACCACTGCATCAACACCACCCAAGCAGATCCAAACCCGCTATCCTGCGGCCTGCCGATTCTTCCCTCCACGGGTGATGTCATGCTGCGGGTGTCCCGCGACCTTACGATCGATGAGAACGACATTGAGATCGTCTTTGTCCGCGCCTCCGGCCCGGGCGGACAGAATGTCAACAAGGTCTCGACCGCAGCGCAGCTTCGCTTCGACACCAACAAGATTGCATTGCCGGCAGACGCCGCGCAGCGGCTGGCGCGGCTCGCCGGCAGCCGCATGACCAAGGAAGGCGTGATCGTGATCCACGCCTTCCGCTTTCGCACCCAGGAACGCAATCGCGCCGATGCGATCGAGCGGCTGCTCGAGATGTTGAGGGAGGCGATGATGCGGCCGACACCGCGGCGGCCGACCAAGCCGACGCTCGGCTCCAAGCAGCGCCGGCTCGAGGGCAAGAAGCGCCGCAGCGACATCAAGGCGGGGCGCGGCGCCCGCCGTTTCGACGATTAGATCATAATGCGTTTCCACGGAATCGCATCATGATCTCATCTCCTTGTTTGAGCATGATCTTTTCGGAAAACCGGTTTCCACTTTTCCGGATCATGCTCCAGGGAACGCCGGACGCAGCGCGCGCGGCACTGCATCCGGGATCCGGTCAGCGTAACCAGAAGCGTTTTCGCGCGAAGCGGATGTCGGTTCGCGCGAAGGAACGCGTCAGAACAAGAAGCTTGAGCCTTGGTTCCGATTGATCAGAACCGCGAAGGCTCTCGTGCTTCAGTACTTCTTGGTTGCGGGCGCCATCTCGGAACCGCCCGACTTCGGTGCCGTGCGTCCGCTGCCGACCGTTCCCTTGCTGCCCGACTTGGCGGCGGCGCCGCTCTTCTGCGTCGTCGCGCCAGGTTGCGCCGTCATTTCCTCATCGCCGCTGCCGGACATGCCGCCGCCCTGCTGCATGGTACCTCTGCCCTGCGCACCGCCGCGGGTATCCGGTGCAGTCGTTCCCTGTGCCAGGACGGGGCCGGCCATCGCGGCCGAGATGGCAAGGGCGAGCACGCTGGTTTTTGCAAACGTCATCCATTTCTCCTGGGACTTTAATTGACGATGGAGGAGCGGCGCAGGTGGTGCGCCGTTTGCAGCGCCGACCCTGAACCCCATCGCGCAAGACTGCATTTTCCGCAAACGGCGCACGCGAGATGCAAGCTGCGTCGTGTGGTGATCGTGCAGGGATTTCGCGGTCATTTTGCGAAATTGTCGTCCGCATATGCGGCAACCACCGGTTCCGCGCCAGATCACCGCCCAGCTTTGTTCTGCTGTGAAACAGCCCGCTACTACCAACGGCGGATTTCAGCCTCCTACAGTCACCGCACAGAGGCGGTGATGTAGATGACAAAGCTGCGCGCAAGGTGGTCGTTGGGGCTGGGATTTTGCAGCGCAATGCTTGCAGTGCAAATGGCCGGCGCGCAGATGCCCTTGCCCGCCGCCAAGCCGCCCGATGGGGCGACGCTGTTCAAGCAGCAATGCGCGACCTGCCACACGTCAAACATGTCGGATGCCGTCCGGCAAGGACCGTCGCTCTATAAGGTCGTCGGCCGCCACGCCGGCAAGGCCGACGGCTTCAAATATTCCGCGGGCTTCAGCAAGGCCGACTTCGTCTGGGACGACGCCAGGCTCGACGCCTGGCTGACCAATCCGCAGGAGGTGATCCCCGGCGCCGTGATGGCCTACCGGCAGGCCAAGCCGGAAACCCGCGCCATGATCATCGCCTATCTGAAGGAGCTGAACTGAATGGCGAAACCCGTGCATTCGATGATCCGCGTGTTCGACGAAGGAAAAGCGCTCGACTTCTACCAGCGCGCGTTTGGCCTGGAGATCGCGGACAATCTGAGATTTCCCGATTTCGCGCTGATCTATCTGCGCCATCCCTCCTCGCCGTTCGAGGTCGAACTCACGGTCAACTTCGATCGCAAGGAGCCCTACACGCTCGGCGACGGCTACGGCCATCTCGCCGTCATCGTCGATGACGTCGATGCCGAGCACGCGCGCTTCGAAAAGGAGAAACTGTCGCCCGGGCCGCTGCGCGACTTCAAGCACGACGGCAAGACGCTAGCGCGCTTCTTCTTCGTCTCCGATCCCGACGGCTACAAGATCGAGGTGATCCAGCGCGGCGGGCGCTTCGGCTAGAGCATGCTCAGACAACAAGGCAATTGCACAAATAAAAATTGACGGAGGAACCCATGAGAGAAATCGATCGACGCAGCAAATATGACCGGCGTGTCTTTCTCAAAGGCGCGGCCGTGACCGCACCCGCAGTCGCGATTGCGACCTCGACGGGGCTCGGCATCACCGATGCGTGGGCCGAAGGCGCCACGACGCTGACGCCGGCCACGATGAAGACGTTGCTGAAGATGGCGCGCGACATCTATCCGCACGATTTCCTCGGCGACAGCTACTACATAGCAGCGGTCAAGCCGTATGACGAGAAGGCCGCGAAGGATCCGGCGGTCAAGTCGCTGATCAATGACGGCGTCACGAGGCTCGATCAGGCGGCCAACGACCGCCACAAGATGCCTTATGTCGAGGTCGCCTGGGAAAACGATCGCGTCGCGCTGCTGCAACAGATCGAACCGAGCGCCTTCTTCCAGAAGATCCGCGGCGACCTCATCGTCTCCATCTACAACAACAAGGAGGTGTGGCCGCGGTTCGGCTACGAGGGCTCCTCGGCCGAGCATGGCGGCTACATCAAGCGCGGCTTCGCCGATATCGACTGGCTGCCGAAGGTCTAACGGGTCGGGAGGAAACAATGGCAAAATTCGATCTGAATGACAGCGGCGTTGTGGTGATCGTCGGCTCCGGTGCCGGCGGCGGAACGCTCGGCAATGAACTGGCGCAGAAGGGCGTCAAGGTCGTGATCCTCGAGGCCGGCCCGCGCATCGAGAACCAGGACTTCATCAACGATGAATGGGACAGTTTTACCCAGCTCGCCTGGTCCGACGCGCGCTCGACCTCGGGCAGCTGGCGCGTCCACCAGGACTTTCCGGGCCTGCCGGCCTGGATCGTGAAGGCGGTCGGCGGCTCGACCACGCACTGGGCGGGCGCCTCGCTGCGCTTCGACGAGCACGAGTTCAAGATCAAGTCGGCCTATGGCACCATTCCCGGCGCCAACCTGATCGACTGGCCGATCACGCTCGCCGAGATGGAGCCGTGGTACGCCAAGGCCGAGGACAAGATGGGCGTCACCCGCACCAACGGCATCCCAGGGCTGCCCGGCAACAATAACTTCAAGGTGATGGAAGCCGGCGCGAGGAAGCTCGGCTACAAGGAGGTGCACACCGGGCGGATGGCGATCAACAGCGAGCCGCGCGACGGCCGCGGCTCCTGCCAGCAGATCGGCTTCTGCTTCCAGGGCTGCAAGTCGGGCGCCAAATGGTCGACGCTCTACACCGAGATCCCGAAGGGCGAAGCCACCGGCAATCTCGAAGTGCGCCCCGGCAGCATGGTGATCAAGATCGAGCACGACCAGTCCGGCAAGGTCACCGGCGTGGTCTACGCCGATGCGACGGGCGCGATGCAGCGCCAGAAGGCCCGCGTCGTCGCGGTCGCCGGCAACTCGATCGAGAGCCCGCGGCTCTTGCTCAACAGCGCGTCCAGCATGTTCCCGGACGGGCTCGCCAATTCATCCGGCCAGGTCGGCCGCAACTACATGCGGCATATGACCGGCAGCGTGTATGCGAGCTTCGAGAAATCGGTGCACATGTATCGCGGCACCACGATGGCCGGCATCATCCGCGACGAGGCCAAGAACGATCCGAAGCGCGGCTTCGTCGGCGGCTACGAGATGGAGACGCTGTCGCTCGGCCTGCCCTTCATGGCCGCGTTCCTCAATCCCGGCGCCTGGGGACGCAGCTTCACCAGCGCGATCGAGGGCTATCCGCGGATGGCCGGCATGTGGCTGGTCGGCGAGGACATGCCGCAGGAGACCAACCGCATCACGCTGGATCCGAAGATCAAGGACAAGTTCGGCATGCCGGTCGCCAGCGTGCATTTCGACGATCATCCGAACGACGTCGCGATGCGCGACCATGCCTACAAGCAGGGCTCCGCGGTCTATGAGGCGGTCGGTGCCACCGTCACCTATCCGACGCCGCCCTATCCCTCGACCCACAACATGGGCACCAACCGGATGAGCGAGAAGCCGCGCGACGGCGTGGTCAACAAGTTCGGCCAGACCCACGACATCAAGAACCTGTTCGTTTCCGACGGCAGCCAGTTCACGTCAGGCGCAGCGTGCAACCCGACGCTGACGATCGTGTCGCTGGCGATCCGCCAGGCCGACCACATCGCCGGCGCGATGCAGCGCAAGGAGATCTAGACCAGACGACCATTCGAACCGAGTCGCGGATTCCGCCTCACCTCGCCCCGCGTGCGGACGCGCGCGGGGAGAGGTCGGAGCGCATCGTTAGATGCGTTCCGGGTGAGGGGGAGTCTCCGCAAACGCAGCTGTCACCGGATACGCGGAGACGGCCCCTCACCCCAACCCTCTCCCCGTAAGAACGGGGCGAGGGAGCGCAGCGCCGTCGTGGTCGCCACTGCGCTTTAGCAAGAAAATACAATTCCCCTCTCACTGAAGCGGCCTTGCCCAACTGGACAAGGCCGCTTTCTTCTTTGCGTGATGGACCGGTGCGAAATCTATTCCGCCGCATCCATGATCGCCGCCGCCCCGCGATAGTCCGGGACCACCGCCGGAGCATTGGCCTTGGCGCGGTAGATCAGGCAGGAGCAGCGCAGCAGCGACGCGAAATTGTTCACCTCGCCGTGATGATCGAGCACCTCGTTGTGCAGGGTGGTGAGGAACTTGGCCAGCGTCATGCCTTCCTTGGCCGCGATCTCCTCCAGCGTGTCCCAGAACGACATTTCCAGCCGGATCGAGGTGCAATGGCCGTCGATCCGCAACGATCGGGTCTGCGATTCATAGTCGCGTTGCGGCTGATGCGCGAAAAGATGGCACATGGCGTTCCTCCGGCGAGAACTTATAATTTTTCTAAACGATATACCTGTGCGCGCGGCCCCACAATCGGGACGTAGGGCGTGACGCGCCGGCCGCCGAAGCCAAGCGTCTTCAAGGCGATAGGCCGGAATCATCCCCAACCTGCTTGCGGCCGCCAGATCGGTCCCATGCATTTGCCGGCGCGGCGATTTATAGTAGCGGCCAGTCTCGAATCGCGCTCCGAACGTCCAATCCATGCCTGTCCGCCAGCTTCCCGAACAGCTCGTCAACCGCATCGCCGCCGGCGAAGTGGTCGAACGCCCCGCGAGCGTGGTCAAGGAACTGGTCGAGAACGCGATCGACGCCGGAGCCAGCCGGATCGACGTTTTCACCGATGGCGGCGGGCGGCGCCGGATCGGCATCACCGACGATGGCGGCGGCATGACCCGCGCCGACCTCGCGCTCGCGGTCGACCGCCACGCCACCTCCAAGCTCGACGACGAAGACCTGCTGCGCATCCGCACGCTCGGCTTCCGCGGCGAGGCGCTGCCCTCGATCGGGGCGGTCGCAAAGCTCGGCATCACGACGCGTCATGCCAGCGAGCCGCATGCCTGGTCGCTGTCGGTCGAAGGCGGCGAGAAGTCGGAGGTCATGCCGGCCGCGCTCGGCCAGGGCACCCGCGTCGAGGTCAACGAACTCTTCTACGCAACGCCGGCGCGGCTGAAATTCCTCAAGACCGACCGCACCGAGGCGGAGGCGATCCGCGAGGTGGTGCGCCGCCTCGGCATGGCGCGCCCGGACATCGCCTTCACGCTGGCCGGCGAAGACCGCGCGCCGGTCACCTGGGCCGCAGCGCTGCCCGGCGCGGCCGGCCGGCTGACCCGGCTCGGCGACATCCTGGGTGCGGATTTTCGTGCCAACGCGATCGAGGTGCGCGCCGAGCGCGAGGGCGTCGTGGTCGAAGGCTTTGCCGCCGCGCCGTCGCTGACCCGCGCCAATGCGCTCGGGCAATATCTGTTCGTCAACGGCCGCCCGGTGCGCGACAAGCTGATCCTCGGCGCCGTGCGCGCGGCCTATTCCGACTATCTGCCACGCGACCGCCATCCCGTCGTGGCGCTGTTCGTGACCTGCGACCCCGAGGGCGTCGATGCCAATGTGCATCCGGCCAAGACCGAGGTGCGCTTCCGCAATGCCGGCCTGGTCCGCGCGCTGATCGTGCACGCTCTGAAGGAAGGCCTCGCACGCGAAGGCAGGCGCACCGCGGCCAATACCGCCGACGGCGCCGCGCTCTCGGCCTTCCGCCCCGCCTTCACGCCGCCGCGCCCGAGCAATTGGGACTGGCGCGGCTCGCCGTCCTATCCGGCTGGTCCGCTGCGCGCGTTCGACGGTGCGGCGGCGCCCGCCTTCGCCGAGCCCGGACAGGCCGCCTTCGACGTCGGCACGCCGACCGCCGATGTCCGCTTCGAGGCCGCGCCCGCGCCCGACCTGCTCGACCGGCCGCTCGGCGCCGCGCGCACCCAGATCCACGAGACCTACATCGTCTCGCAGACCCGCGACGGTCTCATCGTGGTCGACCAGCACGCGGCGCATGAGCGCATCGTCTATGAGAAGCTGAAGGCCTCGCTGGCGAAGAACGGTGTGCAGCGGCAGATCCTCTTGATCCCCGAGATCGTCGAGCTCGATGAGTCGACCGTCGAGAAGCTGCTCGATCGCACCGAGGAATTGGCATCGTTCGGGCTCGCGATCGAATCCTTCGGCCCCGGCGCGGTCGCCGTGCGCGAAACGCCCTCGCTGCTCGGCAAGGCCAATGCGGCCGGTCTCTTGCGCGACCTTGCCGAGCACATGGCCGAGTGGGACGAGGCGCTGCCGCTGGAGCGCCGGCTGATGCACGTCGCCGCCACCATGGCCTGCCACGGCTCGGTCCGCGCCGGCCGCCGCCTTAAGCCGGAAGAGATGAACGCACTGCTCCGCGAGATGGAAGACACGCCGAACTCCGGCCAGTGCAACCACGGCCGCCCGACCTATGTCGAATTGAAGCTGAGCGATATCGAGAAGCTGTTCGGGCGAAGATAAGACCGCATACTCCGGTGTCATCGCCCGGCTTGACCGGGCGATCCAGTACGCCGCGGCGATCGTGATCAATCGAGAAGCCGCGGCGCACTGGATCACCCGCATGCGCGGGTGATGACAGCACAACAAGCGGCAACATTACGCCTTGCGAAGAAACACGAACTCCGTGTCGTCATACGCGCGCCGCTCGAGCTCCTCGAAGCCCTCGGGTGCCGCGAACGCCGCGGCCTTTGCCTCTTCCACCACGAGCAGCGCGCCCGGCGTCAGCCAGCCGCCGTCGCGCAGCGAGGCGAGCGCCTTGTCGGCCAGCCCCTTGCCATAGGGCGGATCGAGAAACACCAGCGAGAACGGCTCGACCGGATGTGCCGGTCCAAGATCGGTGGCATCGCGGCGATAGACCTTGGTCGTGCCGCCGAGGCCGAGCGACTCGACATTGTTGCGCAGCAGCGCCCGCGCCTCGGCGCCATTGTCGACGAACAGCGTGAACCTGGCGCCGCGCGAGACCGCCTCGATGCCGAGCGCGCCGGTGCCGGCAAACAGATCGAGCACGCGCGCGTCCTCAATCGGATTGTCGTAGGCGTGGATCAGAATGTTGAACACGGACTCGCGCAGGCGGTCCGCGGTCGGACGAATCTCGCGGCCCGCAGGCGAAGCGAGATTGCGGCCCTTCAGCCTGCCCCCGACGACGCGCATTGACCGTTACTCGTCCCGCGGCTTGAGATCGCGCTTGCCGTGATAGCCGCGCTTGGGACGGCGCGGCGGGCCGTAGCCGTTGGCCTCGTCTTCATTGCGGGCACGCGCTTCCTCGCTGCCGGTGCGCTGCACCAGCACGCGGCGGCCCTTGCGATCGTTGATGGTTTCGCGCTTGCTGGGCTTCGGCTTCCTGGCCGGCGCATTGTCGCCGTCGGCTGCGTCACGCGGCTCCGGCCGCGTGAAGTCGGCGCCCGCGATCTTGGCGATCTTCTCGCCGAGCTGCTCGCGCAGCACCCGCGTCTTGACCTCCTCGACCTTGCCCTCCTCGAGCTCGCCGAGCTGGAACGGGCCGTAGGAGATCCGGATCAGGCGGTTCACCTCGAGCCCGAGATGCGCCATCACGTTGCGCACCTCGCGGTTCTTGCCTTCGCGGATCGCGAACACCACCCACACATTGGCGCTCTGGTCGCGTTCCAATGTCGCGTCGATCGGTCCGTATTTGACGCCGTCGACCTCGACGCCACCCTTGAGCTGGTCGAGCTGGCCCTGCGTCACCTCGCCATGCGCACGCACGCGGTAGCGGCGCAGCCATCCGGTGTCGGGATGCTCCAGCGTCCGCGCCAGGCCGCCGTCATTGGTCAGCAGCAACAGGCCCTCGGTGTTGAAATCCAGCCGGCCGATCGAGATCAGCCGCGGCAAGCCCTCGGGCAGATTGTCGAACACGGTCGGCCGCCCCTCGGGATCGGCATGCGTCGTCATCAGCCCGCGCGGCTTGTGATACATGAACAGCCGGGTCCGCTCGCGCGGCGGCAACGGCTTGCCGTCGACCGCCACAACATCGTTGTCGGTGATATCGAGCGCCGGCGAGTTGATCACGCGTCCGTTGACGGTGACGCGCCCTTGCGTGACGATCTCCTCGGCATCGCGGCGCGAGGCAAGACCGGCGCGCGCCAATACCTTGGCGATGCGTTCACCTGTCTTCTTCGGCTTCGGCTCGGGATGCTCGCGGCGATCGTCGTAGGAGCGCTCGCGATAGGCGCCGCGGCCGCCGAAGGCCGGGCGCTTCGCAAAGACCTTGCTGTCGTCCTCATTGTCGCGGCGCGGCCGGTCGGAGAAGCGACCCTCGCTGCGCGGGTGCTCCTGCCAGTCGGTGCGGCCTTCGGGCCGCTCACGCCGGCGATTGTCGCGGCCACCATCTTCATCATGACGATCCCAGCGCGGCCGGCCGAACTTCGGACGATCACCCTGCTCGCGGTCGTCGCGTGACTTCGAGAACCGCGGACGTTCGCCGCCACCGCGATCGTCGCGCGAACGCGAAAAGCGCGGGCGCTCGTCGCCGCCGCGGTCGTCGCGCGGTTTGCGATCCCGCTTTTGCCAGGGCTTCTCGTCGCCGCGGTCGCGGCCCTCGAAGTCGCGGTCGCGCTTGAAGCGCGGCCGATCGCCGAAATCGCGGCGCGGTGCGTCGCCATCCTCGCGGCGACGGAACGGGCGGCCTTCGCCCTTGTCCCCGAACGAGCGCTTGTCACGATCGCCGCGCGAAAACTTCCTGTCGTCGAATTTGCGCTCGGCGCGCTCGCCGCGCGGCACAAAGCTCCGCTTCTCGCCGTCGCGCTCGCCACGCGGCGTATAGGGACGCTTCTCGCGATCGCCATAGGACCGCTTCTCGCCGAACTTGCGGTCGGATGACCGGCCCTCCGAGCGCGCGCCACCGCGCTGCGGACGATCGCCCGCATCAAAGTCGCGGCGCTCGCCGCGCGGCTTGAACGGGCGCTTTCCGCCCCCCTCGCCGCTACGGTCGTCGCGCTTGAAGCGCGGCCGGTCGCCGTAATCGCGGCGCGGCGCATCGCCGTCCTCACGGCGGCGGAACGAGCGGCCCTCGCCCTTGTCGCCGAAAGAGCGCTTGTCGCGATCACCACCTTTGCCTCCGAAGCTGCGCTTGCCGAACGGCTTATCCGATCCGCGGGAACCACTGGGCCGCCCCTTCCCGGGCGCCCCCCGGTCCCGCCGGCCGCGCGGGGAATCGTTGTTTTTGTCGCTGTCGCGGGGCATGAATGTTCTCGCCTGGAGGTTCAATTGGGGCGCAGGGCAACCGGCGATACGCGCGCCATCTGGGCGCGACTGGCGCAAAACCGGCATCCACTTCTGCTGAAGGCGACGCTACTAGCAGGTTTCTTCCGATGATACGAGGCATGTCTGCCCCTTCTTTCATGGATTTGGCGCTAAAAACCGCCGAAAGTGCCGGAAAAGCTGGCGAGGTTCCGATCGGATGCGTGATCGTGCGGGGCTACGAGGTGATCGCCACCGCCGGCAACCGCACCCTGACCGACCACGATCCGACGGCCCATGCGGAAATCCTTGCGATCCGGCAGGCCGCCGAGGCCATCGGCACCGAGCGGCTGGTCGATTGCGACCTCTACGTGACGCTGGAGCCCTGCACCATGTGTGCCGGCGCGATCTCCTTTGCCCGGATCCGCCGGCTCTATTACGGCGCCGCCGACCCCAAGGGCGGCGCGGTCGAGTCAGGCGTCCGGTTCTTCGCGCAGCCGACCTGCCACCATGTGCCGGAGGTCTATGGCGCGGTCGGCGAGACCGAGTCCGCGCGCCTGCTGCGCGAGTTCTTCAGGGAGCGGCGGTAGATGCACGAAAGACAGACCCGTCATCCCGAGGTGCGAGCGCAGCGAGCCAAGAGGCGAGCACCCCCGGAGGACGGGACTGAAGGCGGGACAACATGTCCGTCGTCGTCCCTGCTTTCGTGTTTGGTCCCTGCTGATTGGTTGGATGGAATCGGTGTAGAACGAGGCGTGGCTTTTATCATGGAGCGCTTCGCGTCATGGAACTGAGCCTGCATGCGAACGCCACGACGACACCGAATGTTTGGTGCCGCTCCTCCGCCATACATTCAGATTCTCTGAGGTGCGCGCATCGCGCGCGTCTCAGGATGACGGTGCCGCGGTTGCATTACCCCGCCAGGAAAAACTCCCGCAGCAGCTTCGCCGTCGCCTCCGGATTCTCCTCGGGCAGGAAGTGCCCCGACGCCACCGGCGCACCGCTGACATGGGTGGCCCAGGTCTTCCAGGTGTCGAGCGGTGTCGTTGCCGCGCTGGCAACGCCGGCATCGCCCCACAGCGCCAGCATCGGGATCGTGATCTTCTTGCCGGCGTCGACATCGGCCTTGTCGATCTCGTAGTCGGCATAGGCGCCGGCGCGATAGTCCTCGCACATCGCATGGATGCGCGCGGGATCGCGGAATGGCGCGAGGTAGTGCTCGAGCGCGCGCGGATCGATCGCCTCCAGCGTCTTGCTCCTGGTCTGGCTCGCCATCTTCTCCTTGAGGAAGAATTCGCCATTGTTGGAGATCAGCGTCTCCGGCAGCGGATAGGGCTGCGCCAGGAACGCCCAGTGGTAGATCTTCAGCGCCGAGAGGCGATTGAGCTTCTGCCAGTAATCATAGGTCGGCGCGATATCGAGCACCGCGAGCTTCGACAGCCGGCCGGGATGATCGAGCGCGAGCCGGTACGACACCCGGCCGCCGCGGTCGTGGCCGGCGAGCGCGAAATGCACGTGCCCGAGTTGCTCCATCACCTCGACCATGGTCTTCGCCCAGGCCCGCTTGGTGTAGGGCGTATGGTCCTTGTCGCTGTCGGGCATGTCGGACCAGCCGTAGCCCGGCAGGTCGGCGATGATCAGCGTGAACCTGTCGTCGAGTTTCGGCGCAACCGTGTGCCACATCACATGCGTCGAGGAGAAGCCGTGCAGCAGCAGCAAGGGCGGGCCCTTGCCGCCGACGCGGGCGAAGATGCGGCCCTGCGAGGTGTTGATCCATTCGGACCCATAGCCGGGAAAAAGATCAGCGAGATCAGGCATCGGTAGCTCCTTCCCTGGGGCGGCCGCGCTGCTTCAAACTTTGTTCGGCGTTGCCGCTGGCTTTGACGAGGTTTATGCCATCCTCAAGTCCTGCCAACAACAACATGAAACGAGGAAGTGCCATGTCGATCGACTTCGAAATTCCCGCCGAAGCCAAGGCGATCCGCGAGAAGGTTCGCAAATTCGTCCACGACGAATGCATTCCGGCGGAAAAGGAACTCGACACCAAGCCGCTTGCCGAGGTGCTGGGACCGCTGCGGAAGAAGGCCCGCGCGCAGGGCCTGTGGTGCCCGTTCGTGCCCAAGGAGTATGGCGGTATGGGCCTCGGCCCGCTCGCCAACGCCCTGGTGCAGATGGAGCTCGGCGAAAGCATGCTCGGCGCGCTCTCGATGAACACGCAGGGGCCGGACGACGCCTCGATGATGACGATCCTGGCGCACGGCACCGAGTACCAGAAGGAAAAATTCCTCAAGCCCCTGCTGAACGGCGAGAAGCGCATCTGCTTCTCGATGACCGAAAAGGCCGCCGGCGCCGACGCCACCGGCATGCAGACCACGGCGGTGAAGGACGGCAACGAGAACTACATCCTCAACGGCGAGAAATGGTTCTCCTCGTCGGCGAGCGTCGCCGACCTCGCGCTGGTGATGGCGAAGACCGATCCGAACGCGCCGCGCCACAAGCAATACTCGACCTTCATCGTCGAGCTGCCCAACCCCGGCTACCGCATCAAGCGCAACGTCGCCAACATGGCGATCGAGGGTCCGCATGACGACGTGATCCATGGCGGCCATTCCGAGATCGAGATCAAGGATCTGAAGGTGCCGGCCGACAACCTGCTCGGCGGCGAGGGCAACGGCTTCAACATGGGCCAGCACCGCCTCGCCTACGGCCGGCTGCGCCACGGCATGCACAACGTCGCCAAGGCGCAGCGCGCGCTCGACATGGCGGCCGCCCATGTCACCAAACGCTCGACCTTCGGCCAGTTGCTGGCCGACCGCCAGGCGGTGCAGTTCATGCTCGCCGACTGCGCGAGCGAGCTCTATATCGGCCGGCTGATGCTGCTGCACATCGCCTACAAGGCCGAGAAGGGCCTCGACATCCGCCAGGAGAACTCGATCGCCAAGATCTTCCACGCCCACATGGTGCACAAGGTGATCGATACCGCGATCCAGCTGCACGGCGCGCTCGGCTTCAGCCAGGATACGCCGCTGGCGAAGTGGTACACCCAGGTGCGCTCGCAGCGGCTGGTCGACGGCCCCGACGAGGTGCACAAGTGGAAGATCGGCAAGAACGTCATCAAGGCATTCCGCGAGCACGGCACCACCGCCAGCGCGGCGGGCGGGGATCTGCTCTGACCCACTTCGTCATTCCGGGGCGGCGCAACGCGCCGAACCCGGAATCTCGAGATGAGGTGAGAAGGTGCCCACAACATCGAGATTCCGGATCGACGCGCGATGCGCGTCGTCCGGAATGACGGCGTGGGGCCGAACCTAGCCGCTCGCCACAAACAGCTCCCATGTCCCGGGCAGTCCCTTCAGCTCGAACGCGCCGCGCTCGGCGAATTTCAACCCGGCGCCCGCGACCAGATCGGTCACCACGCGTGACACCAGCACCTCGTTCGAGCCGCACTGCGACATCACGCGCGCCGCGGCGTGGACCGTTATGCCGCCGATATCCGCCCCCCTCACCTCGATCTCGCCGGTGTGCAGGCCCGCTCGTACCGGCAGGCCGATCTGCCGCGCGGCCGAGCCGAACGCCAGCGCACAGCGTACGGCGCGGCCGGGACCGTCGAAGGTCGCCAGAATGCCGTCGCCGGTGCTCTTCACCAGATGGCCGCGATGGCGGCCGACCACCTGCTGCGCGAGTTGATCGTGATCGTCGAGCAGACGTCGCCAACGATGATCACCCATCGCGGCGGCGCTGCGGGTCGAATCGACGATATCGGTAAACAGCACGGTCGCAAGCACACGGTCGAGCTCGGCATCACCACCATCGCGATGGCCGGTAACGAATTCCACGATATCGCCGAGCATCGCGTCGGTCTCGCCGACCCAATAGTAGTGATCGCCGCCCGGATATTCCACGTATTTCGCGCCGGGGATCGAGCGCGCGACGGCACGGCCGAGCGCCACAGGAACGCGGGCATCGCCGGTCCGATGCAGGACAAGCGTCGGAGTCTGGAGCATCGGCAGGATCGCCGTGACGTCGATCGCGCGATTGAGAACGAGCAGCGTCCGCAACGCTCCCGGACTGCTCGACAGCCGCTCGAATTTCGCGATCTGCGCGATCACTTCCGCATTCGTTGCCTGGCTCGGCGCGACAGTCTTGACCGTATCGCCAGAACCCCAGCTCTGCACGATCTCATCGCAGCGCAGCTGCCACACGTCATCCGGCAGGCGATCCTTCGAGCGGGCAAAACTGCCGAGCAGAACGAGATGCGAAACGCGGTCCGGATAGGTCGCTGCAAACAGCACACTCATCGGACAGCCCTCGGAGAAGCCGAACAACACCGCCTTCGCGGAGCCGATGGCATCCATGATGGCCCGGACGTCGTCCATGCGCTGCTCGAGGGAGGGCGCGCCGGTCATCCGATCCGACAATCCCTGTCCGCGCTTGTCGAAGGTCACGACCCGGGCGAAGCGCGACAGGCGGCGCAGCACGGCGGTGTAGCCGGGCATCTCGTGCATGAACTCGATGTGCGAGAACAGGCCGGGGACAAGGATGATGTCGACAGGACCATCGCCCATCACCTGATAGGCGATGCTCGCGTCGGCGCTTTGCGCGTAGTGCGTCTCGGGCGGTCTGAAATCGGTCATTCGAAGGCCCCGGGGCGCGCCATTGTCGCCGCTGAGGCCGGATCGATCAACCCTTCTCCGCCTCCACCGCCTGCCAGGCGATGTCGCGACGGCAGAATCCGTCCGGCCATTTGATGCGATCGACAGCCTGATAGGCGCGGTCGCGCGCCTCGGTGACCGTCTTGCCCATCGCGCACACGTTCAGCACCCGGCCGCCATTGGCGATGATTGCGCCATCCTTCGCCACCGTACCGGCATGGAAGATCTCGACGCCCTCGACCTTGGCGGCGTCGTCGAGGCCATCGATCCGCGTGCCCTTGATGTAGTCGCCGGGATAGCCCTTCGCCGCCATCACCACCGTCAGCGCCGGGTCCGGATACCAGCGCAGATCGAAGTTCTTCAATTGCCCGTCGATGGAGGCGAGCAGCGCCGGCACGATGTCCGACATCATCCGCAGCATCAGCACCTGGCATTCGGGATCGCCGAAGCGGACATTGTATTCGAACAGTTTTGGGCCCTGCGCGGTCAGCATCACGCCGGCGTAGAGCACGCCCTTGAACGGCGTGCCGCGGCTCTTCATCCCCGCCACCGTCGGCAGGATGATCCGCGCCATGATCTGGTCGTGCACTTCAGGCGTCACGAACGGCGTCGGCGAATAGGCGCCCATGCCGCCGGTGTTCGGCCCCTTGTCGTGATCGAACACCCGCTTGTGGTCCTGCGCCGAGGCCAGCGGAATCGCGGTCTCGCCGTCGCACAGCGCGAAGAAGCTGATCTCGCGGCCCGACAAGAATTCCTCGATCACGACCTCGGCGCCGGCCGAGCCGAACGCGCCCTCGAACATCATCGCAATCGCGGCCTCGGCCTCGGGCAGCGTCTGCGCCACCACGACGCCCTTGCCGGCCGCAAGCCCGTCGGCCTTGACCACGATCGGCGCGCCCTGGGCGCGGACATAGGCCACCGCGTCCTTTGCATTGTCGAAGCGGCGATAGGCACCGGTCGGAATGTTGAACTCGCTGCAGAGGTCCTTGGTAAAACCCTTCGAGCCCTCGAGCTGGGCGGCCTGCCGGCTCGGTCCGAACGCCTTGATGCCTTCAGCGGCGAGGTCGTCGACGATCCCGGCGGCGAGCGGCGTCTCCGGACCGACCACCACCAGATCGACCGCATTGCCCCGGCAGAATTCGATCACCGCGGCATGGTCGGCGATATCGAGCGCAACGCATTCGGCCTCGCGCGCGATCCCGGCATTGCCCGGCGCGCACCACAGTTTCGTCACCAGCGGGGATGCGGCGATCTTCCACGCCAGCGCATGTTCGCGGCCACCGGAACCGAGCAGGAGGATGTTCATCTGTGTCGCCGATCAGAGGGGTTGTAACGCCATTTCGTCCGGTTTAGCACGCTCCCGAACCGCGGCAACACGCGGTTCGATCAGATGTGGATATGTGATTCGACGCCCGAAACGCGGCGTCCGGACCTTGCACACGGGGTCGAAAACCCCGATTCTATAGATCAGATGACCGCTGCTCCGAATCTCGTCAACGCGCCTGAATTCACCGTCTCGGAACTCTCTTCCGCCCTGAAGCGGACGGTGGAGGACCGCTTCGGCCATGTCCGTGTCCGCGGCGAGATTTCGGGCTTTCGCGGCCCGCATTCCTCCGGCCACTGCTATTTCGCCCTGAAGGACGAGAGCGCCAAGATCGAGGCGGTGATCTGGAAGTTCGCCCATGCCCGGATGCGCTTCAAGCCGCAGGAGGGCCTCGAGGTCATCGCCACCGGCAAGCTGACCACCTATCCGAACTCCTCGAAGTACCAGATCGTCATCGATTCGCTGGAGCCTGCCGGCGTCGGCGCGCTGATGGCGCTGATGGAGGAGCGCAAGAAGAAGCTCGCGGCCGCGGGCCTGTTCGACGAGGCCCGCAAGCAGCTTTTGCCCTGGCTGCCCGAGGTGATCGGCGTCGTCACCTCGCCGACCGGCGCTGTGATCCGCGACATCCTGCACCGGCTGGAGGACCGCTTCCCCCGCCGCGTGCTGGTTTGGCCGGTCAAAGTGCAGGGCGACGGCTCGGCCGAGCAGGTGGCGGCCGCTATCCGCGGCTTCAACGCGCTGCCGGAGGGCGGCAGGATTCCACGGCCTGATCTCTTGATCGTCGCGCGCGGCGGCGGCTCGCTGGAGGACCTGTGGTCGTTCAACGAGGAGATCGTGGTCCGCGCCGCGGCCGAGAGCCATATCCCGCTGATCTCCGCGGTCGGCCATGAGACCGACATCACGCTGATCGACTTCGTCGCCGACAAGCGCGCGCCGACGCCGACCGCCGCCGCCGAAATGGCGGTGCCGGTGCGCAGCGAGCTGTTCGTCGAGGTTGCCGCGCTCGCCCGCCGCACCATGGTGTGCTGGCAGCGTGCCCAGGAGGCGCGCCGCAACGAGCTGCGCGCCGCGGCGCGGGCGCTGCCGGCGGCGCACGAACTGCTGGCGATCCCGCGGCAACGGCTCGATCATCTCGCAGCAGGTTTGCCGCGCGGGCTGAAGGCCAATACGCACGCGCATTTCCGCCGCTTTGCCGCCAGCAGTTCGCGCCTCACCATCGGCGTGCTGCGCGGCCAGATCGCGCATGCGCGGCAGCGGCTCACCGCATCCGGCGAGCGCATCACGCTATCGGCGCGCGCGCTGCTGCATCGCCGCCGCGAGCGCTTCAGCGGGCTCGAGATCCGGCTCAAGGCCTCGAAGCTCGCCAACGCCAAGGCCCAGCGCAACGCCATCGCCCGCGACCTCGAGCGCACCCACCGCCTGGCCGAGCGCGCCCGCCGCGCATTGGTGACGACGATGCAGCGGCTCGAGGCGCGCGTCGCCCATAGCGGCCAGCTGTTGTCGGCGCTGTCCTATCGCGGCGTGCTGGCGCGCGGCTTCGCGCTGGTGCGCGACGCGCACGGCCACGCCCTGCACTCCGCCGCGGCGGTCGGCCCGAACGCCGGCCTGTCGATCGAATTCGCCGATGGCCGCGTCGCCGCCACCGCGAACGCCGATCAGCCCCCGGCGACGGTGGCGCCCGAGAGCCAGCCGAAGCCTCAGCCGCGCGAGGCGAAACCGGCAGCGCCGAAGCGCGTCACCAAGCCGGTCGATCAGGGTAGTCTGTTCTAGCCCGGCAACAGCTGTCTTAGCGCGACAGCCACTCGGCGACTTGCTTTTGCGCATCCTTGCGCGCGCCGGTATCGGTGCCGACGTGACCGCGCTCGGCGATCTCGGCATCGGAGGCCGCGACCGCGTGCAGCGGCAGGTTGGGCCGGTCGAAGTCGTGATAGGCCTCGGGATAGACCACGATCCGCGCCAGCGCGCTGCGGCCGCGGGCGCCGTCGACCATCTGGTGGCAGGCCGATGACGATGTGACGTCGTCGCGCGCGCCGATCAGCACCAGCGTCGGCACCCGCGCGCTCCAGCCGAGGCCGAACGAGGCGCGGCAATCCGGATAGAATGCGACCGCCGAGCGAAAGTCCGGCTCGACGTTGCGTGACCACATCTGCGGCCGCACCGCCCACAGCAAAGCGGCGGCGCCGTTGCCCCAGCCGATCAGGCTGATGCGGCCCTTCGCCACCCATTTCTGCTGCACCAGCCACTGCCGCGCCGCGTTGATGTCGGCGACCCGCGCACGGCGGGTCTGGACCTGATGCTCTTTGATGCGGCACTGCGGACCGAGCGCGCGCGAGCCGTAGCTGTCCGGCAACAGCACCGCATGGCCGGTCGTCAGCAATTGCTCGGCCCAGTCGCGATAGCGCGGCAGCACCGGCTCGGAACGGCCGGCGAGACCGCCGCAGCCATGCAGCGCGATGACGGCCGGGAACGGGCCGTCGCCATCGGGCCGGTAGAGCTGCGCGTGCAGCGTGACGTTGCCTTCGGGGATCTCGACCTGATGCGGGTCCGGGAGCGGCGCCGCGGCCGCGGCCGGCACGGCAAGCATGGCGAGGCACATGAAAACTGACGTGAGGCGCATCCGATCCGGCCGGCTCGTTATGGCGCTGCAAACACAGCGGACCACACCTACAAGGCTACCATGCGCCTCCGCCGCCAAATCATCACAAGTCGGTGGTTTAACGGGCGGACATGACACCCTATCTGTGATAGACGGTTTCATCGACATCCAGATGGCCTCATCGGAGGCAAGGCGGAGAGCTCAATCGTGCTGAACAAGTTCGGTCCCTCGGGCCATGGCGAAGCGCAGGTGCAATATCTCGACGGCGATTTCCGCGTGATCTCGCCCGGCACCTTTGTGCGTTGTGCCATCACCGACGTCCGGATTCCGCTCGACGAGCTGAAGTACTGGAGCGTCGATCTGCAGGAAGCCTACGCCACCCCGACCGCCGTGCTGCAGCGCCACCATCCTGGCGTCCTCAAGCCGCAGGCCTAGGCTCAAGGCCGGGTTCATTTGGAGCGTCTCCTGTCCCGCGCCCTGAACAGCTGATCGGCCACCAGGCGCCGCAGCGCGTCGCCATCATCGAATTGCAGCATCACCGCGAACGGCACGATCGCCTGTGCCCAGGCCGGCATCCCGTCCGGACCACGCAACCGAGCGAGATCCTTTTCCGTCGTCACCAGCGTCAGGGCGTCGCCACGCGCGTCAGCAACGAGCGCTTCGATCTCCTCCTTCGTGAAGGCATGATGATCGGCGAAAGCCTTGCTGCGCACGACGTCGACGCCGCTTGAGCGCAACGTGTTGAAGAAGCGCGCGGGATCGCCGATGCCGGCAAAGGCGAGCGCACGTGTTCCGTTCAGCGCCGCCAGCGAAGCCTGCTCCGGCTTCAGATGCGCCGACAGCACCGGCTTGCCGCGGGACGCGAGATCGGCCGCAATCCGTTGCGCCGCGCCCCCCTCGCCGACCACGATCAGCGCGTCGGTCCGTTGCAGCTGCGGCACCAGCGGCGCGCGCAACGGTCCTGCAGGAATCACGTGGCCATTGCCGACGCCGCGCGTGCCGTCGATCACGATCAGGCAGGTGTCCTTGAGCACGCTCGGATTCTGGAAGCCATCATCCATCAGGATCACGCTGGCATCCTGCGCGCGCGCCAGCGCCAGGCCTGCGGCGCGGTCGCGCGACACCACGACCGGCACGCTCGCCGCCATCATCAGCGGCTCGTCGCCGACATCGGCCGCCGTGTGGCTGTCGCGATCGACCTTGACCGGGCCGCCGAGCCTGCCGCCATAGCCGCGGCTGAGCACCACCGGCCGCTCGTCGAGCTCACGCAGCAATCTTGCCAGCGCCAGCACCGTCGGCGTCTTGCCGGCGCCGCCGACATGGTAATTGCCGACGCAGACCACGGGAATGCCGGCATCGACGCCGGATTGCCGCATCCGCCGTGCGGCGACCGCGCCGTAAAGCGCGGCGAGCGGTTGGAGCAGTTGCGATAGGCAAGACGACGGCCGGTGCCAGAAGGCCGGCTCACGCATTGGCGGCTCCCATCTCGAGCCGCAACTGCAACAGATAGGGCTCGAGAGCGGTCACCGTGCGCTCCAGCGCGCCACCGAGCTGTTCGACGACGCGCTCGGAGGCCGCCAGCGAATTGTCGCGGGCTGTGGAATCCGCAAGGAACTGGCCGAGCTGCTTGACCAGCGCTTCCCGATCATCGGCGCGGCGCGCGCCGCCGGCGCGATCGAGCGCCTCATAGACATCGGTGAAGTTGAACACGTGCGGGCCGTGCACGATCGCCGCGCCAAGCTTGATCGCCTCGATCGGATTCTGGCCGCCATGCGCAACCAGCGAGCCGCCCATGAACACGATCGGCGCGAGGCGATAGAACAGGCCGAGCTCGCCCATCGTATCGGCGACGTAGATATCTGTTGTCGCGACCGGCAGATCCTCATGCGAGCGCAGGCCGGGGCGCAGGCCGGCCTCCGTCACCAGCCGCGCCACCGCCTCGCCGCGCGCGGCATGCCGCGGCACGATGACTGTGAGCAGGCCGGGGAAGAATCCCGCGAGCGACTTGTGCGCCTCGATCAGGATCTCTTCCTCGCCGGGATGGGTCGACGCCGCAACCACGATGGCACGGCCGCGGGTCACCGACATCAACCGCTCCAGCTTGGCCGGATCGGCCGGCGGCGCCGCGACGTCGAGCTTGAGGTTGCCGGTGACGACGACGTTGTGGCTGCCGAGCGCGGCAAAGCGTTCGGCGTCGGTGTTCGACTGCGCGAGGCAGATGTCGAACCGGCCGAGCAACGCGCCGATGGTGTTGGAGACCCGGCGCCAGCGCGGGAAAGAGCGCTGCGACATTCGCCCATTGATCAGCACCATCGGCAGCCGCCGCGCGGCGCTCGACAGGATCAGATTCGGCCACAAATCGGATTCGATGAACAGCGCCAGCGACGGATGCCAGTGATCGAGGAAGCGCGTCACATAACGCGGCGAGTCGTACGGCACGTATTGATGGATGACGTCGGGCGGGAAGCGCTTGGCGACGATCGCGGCCGAGGTCACCGTGCCCGAGGTGAGCAGGATGCGCAAATTGAGCGCGCGCAGCCGCTCGATCAGGCCGGCCGCTGCCAGCACCTCGCCGACGCTGGCGCCGTGAATCCATACCAGCGGGCCCTGCGGCCTGGTATCGGCGCTCACGCCGCGCCGCTCGCCGACACGTTCGGGATCTTCCTTGCCGAGCTTGAGCCGCCGCTTGATCAGGGCAGGCGCGAGCGGCACCATCGCGGACGACAGCTTGCGGTACACACGCAACGTCATCGGTAGCGAGCTAGCCAAGCGCTGCCTCCGGCCGCCCGACCGCTGCATAGGCACGTCGGGTCGCTTCGTTGAGAAGTTCCTCCACGTGCTGCCGAAGCTTTTCCATCGTCGCGGCGTCGGCGTCGGGCGGCACATAGACCGGCTCAATACCTACCACTGCGCCGCGCCCGAATGGCAAATTGATGGTGGTCGAATCCCAGTTTTTCAACCGGATGAATCGGCTGGTGACCATCGCAAAGGGGATGATCGGCCGGCCGGTCTCCCGCGCCAGCATGATGGCCCCGAGGCCCGCCACCCGCGCCCGCTTCGGCACGTCGGCGGTGGTGGCCATGTTGCAGCCGTCTTCCAGCGCCCGAACCATCTCCAGGAAGGCGCCGACGCCGCCCTTGCGATGGAACGCGCCGGAATGATCGCCGGAACCTCTGATGGTGCCGATGCCGAGCCGCTCCACCGCGAGGGCGTTGAACTCGCCGTCGCGGTGGCGGGAGATCAGGACCTTGGCGCGGTAGCTCTCCTTGGTCTTGATGAACGGCGTCATGAAGTGCTGGCCGTGCCAGAACACGAAGATCGCCGGCATCAGGGGCTCGACGATCCCGTACACGTCATGCGGCTGGTAGCTGAAGCGGTTGGTGTACCACACCAGCCGCAGATACTCGGCCGCAAGCACACCCAGCGCGCGCTGCACGAAGCCGCTGCGCAGCAGATCGCGAAAAAGTCGTTTCAATGGGAATGCTTTGTGTCCTGCTCAGGATCGAGCAACCGGTGGAGGTGAACGACGAAGTAGCGCATCTGGGCGTTGTCCACGGTCTGCTGCGCCTTCGCCTTCCAGGCCGCATAGGCGGTCGCATAGTTCGGGTAGACGCCGACGATCTCGACTTCGTCCAGATTCTTGAAGGTGTTGTGCTCGAGATCGGTCAACTCGCCGCCGATCACGAGGTGAAGCAGCTGGGGCTGGGCATTGTCTGACATGATGGTGCTTTTCCTAACGAGATGCCCGGCAAACAAATGAAGTCGTGGTCGTCACAGGTCTGGTCGTCACAAGGCTAGTCGTCACAAGGCTGTCGCAACAGGTCTGGTCGTCACAATCGGAAAGCGGCGTGGATCGGCGAGGCCTCACGGCAAAGGACGGCTGCGAAAATGCTCGACAATGCGTGCATGACGTTCGCGTCCTGCTGCCACCAGCACCCCATGCGTCACCTCCCGGCGATTGTACTCAATCGCGTCCCCCGAGAGCGCGGTCATCTTACCACCCGCTTCCTGCACGATCAAATTCGCGGCGGCAAGATCCCAGTCGCGGCTTTGCCCGCCCGCAAAGGCCGCGTCAAGTCGACCTTGTGCTACACGGCACAACCGCAGCGCCAGCGATCCGATGCGCGGATAGAGCGTGATCTCGTCCGGCGTCGGGCTGAGCCGCTGCACCAGCGGCTTCGGTCCCGCCATCCGCGGAAAGTTGAAATCGGTGCCTGCGGTTGCATGCACCGCGCCGTCGTTCAGGGTGGCGCCCTGTCCACGGGCGGCGAAGAAGAATTCCTCGCTGACCGGCGCATACACCGCCGCGAGCACCGGAGATGCATTTTCAACCAGCGCCACACTGACGCACCAGTCCTCGCGGCCGGCGAGATAGGCGCGGGTGCCGTCGATCGGATCGACGATCCAGGTGAAGCGCCTGCCGAGGCGGGTGTCGTTGTCGGCGCTCTCTTCCGACAGCCAGCCATAGCCGGGCGTTGCCGAACGCAGCTGCTGCTCCAACAGGTCGTTGACCGCGATGTCGGCCTCGGAGACCGGCGAGGACGCGCCCTTGATCCAGTTCTTCAATTCGGTGCGGAACAGTGACGATGCGAGCCGGCCCGCTTCCTGCACCGATCTGGTCAGCAAGGCGGCATCGCGCGCCTTGGTCCAGTCGTCCGTATCAGCGTCCGCCAAGCGTCAGGCCCTCGATGCGCAGCGTCGGCGAATTGACGCCGTAGCGGAATTCCAGATCGTTGGCGGCGACCAGCGACTTGAACATCGGCAGCAGATGGCCGGCGATGGTCACTTCGCTGACCGCATAGGTGATCTCGCCGTTCTCGATCCAGAAGCCGGACGCGCCGCGACTGTAATCGCCGGTCACGCCGTTGACGCCGGAGCCGATCAGGTCGGTGACATAGAAGCCCTGCTTGATGTCGGAGATCAGCTCCTTCGGCGTCACCGCACCCGGCTCGAGATGCAGATTATACGTTCCGGGAGACGACGAGGACGACACGCCGCGATGCGCATGACCGGTCGTAACAAGCCCGAGCTCTCGCGCGGTCGCCGAATCCAGCACCCAGGTGGTGAGCACGCCCGCATCGATCAGCGCGGTCTTCTTCACCCTGACGCCCTCGGCGTCGAAGGTCTGCGAGCGCAGGCCGCGCACCCGCAACGGATCGTCGATGATGCGGATATCTTTCGAGAACAGTTGCTCGCCGAGCTTGTCCTTCAGGAAGCTGGTCTTGCGCGCGATCGAGGCGCCGTTGATGGCGCCGACGAGATGGCCGACGATCGAGCCGGCGACCCGCGGATCGAACACCACCGGCACCTTGCAGGTCTCGACCTTGCGCGGATTGCCCCGCGCCACCGCGCGCTCGCCGGCCTTGCGGCCAACGGAAGCAGGTGAATCGAGATCGGAGGCATGCGGCGCGCTGGTGAAATCGTAGTCGCGCTCCATGCCGGTGCCCTCACCGGAAATCGCCGTCGTCGAGATGCCGTGGCTGGAGCGCAGATAAGAACCGTGGAAGCCGGTCGACGTCACCAGCACCATGCCGCCGATCCCGGTCGAGACCGACGCGCCGCCGGACTTGGTGACACCCTTGACCGCGAGCGCCGCAGCCTCCGCTTCGATCGCGCGCTGCTCGAGTTCGGCCGTGCTCGGAACCTTGCGATCGAGCAGATCGAGGTCGGGGAAATCGTGGGCGTGGAGCGCCGGATCGGCGAGACCGACATATTTGTCGTCCGGCGCCACGCGCGCCATCGCGACGGCACGCTCGGCAAGCTTGGCGACCCCGTCGCCGCTGACGTCATTGGTCGACACCACCGCCTGGCGGTGGCCGACGAACACCCGCAGGCCGACGTCATCGCCTTCGGAGCGCTCGGTTTCCTCGACGCGGCCGTCGCGCACCTCGACGCCCTGCGAGACGCCGCGCACCGCGATGGCATCGGCCGCATCGGCCCCCGCGCGCTTTGCGGCATCGACCAGGCGCTGTGCAAGGTCGCTCAGGCCCGATTGGTCGAACAGATCGGAGCTATCGCCGTGTCGCGATGCAGATGGTGAAGAGTTCACGAACGAATTCCTGCGGATTGAGGGGGGCCCGGAACGAGGTCGACAGACCCACCAGATGTGCCGGTTTCACAGGGATTTCAAGCACTTTGCGCCGCAGGCAACAAAGATTTGAGTGATGGGGGCAAGGCTTCGTCAATCATGCGGGCCAACCTCTTGTCAATCATGGCACGAGGTGAGGAGGGATTAACCAGGCTTTTTAAGGGGGAACGGACATCGCTCGGCTAGGCTCTCACACAACGACCGGGAACATAATCCCGGCGGGGAGACAGAGCTTTGAGGCGTCAAACACCAACAAGCGGAATCAATTCCGCCGGGTCGAGCTGCGCGTTGCGGCTCGACCCTCTTTCCCTTCCGCTCAGCTTCCACGCGCAGGACGCGCGCGCGGATGGCGGCATGCGGCAGGTCGAGCTTCATCGCGAACATGTCGTGCTGCGCCGTGCCGTTCTCGGCATGCGGATGGCGGTCAATGTTCGCGTCAGCGACTTTCTCGGCGTCGCGGTGCGCGGCATCGACGACGCGCAGATGCTGGTGCTGGTTCACCGCGATCCCGCGCTCAGCATTCCGCTCGGCTCCAGTTCGGATGCCGAGGAGATCAGCTCCGCCTGGCAGATGTGGAGCGACATCTTCCGTCTCCCGCAACTGACCGAGCCGGCGCCGCGGACGCCCTCGCCGCGCCGCCGTCGCCGCAACGCGATCCGCGCGCGGAGACCCAAATTCCTGGTCCGCCGCCGCGCCGGTGTCAGCCTCAACGGCACCAGCATACATCGCGGCGAACGCGAGATCATCGCGCGGGATTAATCTGACCGTCTCGCTCCATTTGCCTCACAATCGGTGTCGTCCCGGCGAAGGCCGGGACCCATACGCCGCAGCAGATGTCGTTGACGGGACTCGTCGTTCCAGCGTCGCACAACAAGAAGCATTGGTGGTTATGGGTCCCGGCCTTCGCCGGGACGACGGCGAGTTTGTGGCGCGGCCGCCGAATCATGGGTTTGTACGCTTCGCTCCGCCCATCCTGCGAAGTCATCACGCCGCGCGCAGCACCGCGTCGACGACGAGGCTCGCGAACAGGATCAAGCCGGCGTCGCGGTTGGACTTGAAGATGCGCAGGCAGAGCGCGCCATCGCTGATGTCGAGCCGCCGGACCTGCCAGGCGAGATGCAACGCAAACGCCGCCAGCCCGATCCAGGCCGGCCAGCGCGCCCCTGCGAGTGCGAACGCCACGCCGATCAAGAGCACGGCGAGACCATAGAAGATCACGAGCGCACGATGGGTGCGTGCACCGAACAGGCGCGCGGTGGATTTGACGCCGATCAGCGCATCATCCTCGGCGTCCTGATGGGCGTAGATGGTGTCGTAGGCGATCACCCAGGCGATCGATCCGGCGTAGAGCGCAATCGCGGCCAGATCGATGCGCTCGAGCGTCACCGCAAATCCCATCAGCGCGCCATAGGAGAAGGCAAGGCCGAGCACGACCTGCGGCCACCAGGTGATCCGCTTCATGAACGGGTAGATCGCGACGATCAAAAGCGAGGCGATGCCGGTCATCACCGCGAAGCGGTTGAACTGCAGCAGCACGAGAAGCCCGATCAGCGCCTGCAGGACCATGAAGACCACCGCCTGCGTCACCGTGACCTGCCCGGCGGGGATCGGCCGCGACCGCGTGCGTTCGACCTTGGCGTCGAGATCGCGATCGGTGATGTCGTTCCAGGTGCAGCCGGCACCGCGCATCACAAAGGCGCCGATGAAGAACAGCAGGACCACGAGCGGCAGCGAACGCACATCATGCGCGACGCCGGCGGCAAGCGCCGCCGACCACCAGCACGGCATCAACAGCAGCCAGGAGCCGATCGGCCGGTCGTAGCGCGCAAGCCGCAGATAGGGCCGCGTCCAGACCGGCGCATGGGTATCCACCCAGTTGCCTGTGGAGTCGGCAACGCGGGTGGAGACATCGCTCATGGGTGATCCCTCAACGGGTGAGGACGTTGCCGTTCAGCGTATCGAAGGTGCTGCCGCCCTTCTTGGTCGGCGTCGCTTCCGGCAGCGAGGCGGACGAACCGAGTACGTCGCTCAAGCTCGGCCCCGCTGGCCCACGCGGCTGCGCCGCCGCCTGCTCCGCGACATTGCAGACCTTCTTCAGCAGCGCTTCGGTATTCTTGTGTCCGGCCTTGAGCTGGTCGGCGATCTGCGGCGGAATTCCGCACTTCTGTGCGTTGGTGTCGACATATTTGATCATCTTGATCTCGGCCTGGCTGTAATTGCCGATCAGCTTGCAGGCCTCCTGGGGGCTGGCGTGGCGATCGCTCGCCGCCTTGATCGCCTTGCCGCGCTTCTCCGCATCCTCGCGCAGCGGCGTGAAATTCTTCATGCAGGCGTCGGCGGCACCACCACCACCCGCACCCGGCGGGGGCGGCGACGACAGCCCGCCGCCGGCGATGGGGGCCGCGCCACTGCTCGGAAATGCCGACGGCGTGGCACCGACCCTGGCCGCCGGCGCGCCGTTGACCGGCGGGAATGCGGAATCCGAGGCGGTTCCGGCCTGGCTTGGACGCATGCCATTGACCGGCGGAAACGCGGGGTCGGACGCGGTGCCGGCCTTACCGGCCTGATTGGGCAACGGGGCCGGAAAAGCGCTCTGGGCAACAGCTTGCCCCGCGGACAGGGCGGTCGCAGCAACGGTCAGCACGATCAGACGGCGGATCATCGAGGGTGTTTCTCCGGCAAAAGGTCCAGGCAACCCCAGCGCAACAAAAACGAAGCAACGAATTTTGGGGGCGTTTTACGATTCCTGTGAGGCCTTAACAACCCGTGGATTTGGGCGACAGCGCGGCGTAGGGCCACACCGGCCATATTAAATTGTTCCCCGATTCTAAGCCTTTAGGCTACGAACGGCGGTAAAAATGGACCATCAAATTTGCCTGAACAGGATTTTCGGTAAGGCCCCGGTTTGGATTCATGGGCCGACGCCGCGGGCGACCGAACAGCAAAAGGGACCGCGTGCAAGCGGCCCCTTGGACTAAAGAAATGACTTGGTGACAGAAGCAATATATCGACGCTCAATATTACCTGGCTGGCGAGTTCCTGAGGAGTCCGCGGGATTACGGTGTCGCGCAGTTTGGTAAACTGGCCACACCGCACTGAAGCCGCCTCGAATATGCCTGAACTCGATTTCCGCAGCCCCCGCCTGTTTGTCGACGCCCCGCTCGGCGCCGGCGCAACCGTTCCGCTCGCACGCGATCAGAGCAACTATCTCGGCAACGTGCTGCGGCTCGGCGCCGGCGACAGCGTGCTGGTGTTCAACGGGCGTGACGGCGAATGGCGCGCCGAGATTTCCGGCCGCAAGCGGGCCGACATGCTGACGGTCGCGGCACAGACCCGCGCGCAGGACCGCCTGCCCGACGTCACCTATGTGTTCGCGCCGCTGAAGCATGCGCGGCTCGACTACATGGTGCAGAAGGCGGTCGAGATGGGCGCCGCGCGGCTCGTGCCGGTGCTGACACGCTTCACCCAGGTGTCGCGGGTCAACGGCGAGCGGATGCGCGCCAATGCGGTCGAGGCCGCCGAGCAATGCGGGATCATCTCGCTCGCCGAAGTCGCCGACCCCCTGCCCCTCGAACGTTTCCTGGCGGGGCGCGATCCGGCGCGGCTGCTGGTGTTCTGCGACGAGGCGGCCGAGGTCGAAAGCCCGGTGCAGGCGCTGGCGGCGGCATCGGCTGCGAACGCCGGGATCGATGTCCTGATCGGCCCGGAAGGCGGCTTTGCCGAGGAGGAGCGCGCGCTGCTGCTGCGCCAGCCCGCCATCCTCCGCCTCGCCCTCGGCCCGCGCATCCTGCGCGCCGACACCGCCGCCGTCGCCGCGCTGGCGCTGGTACAGGCGGCACTGGGGGACTGGCGAGGAAATGGGCCACATACTCCCTCCCCGTCAACCTGAGGTGCGAGCCTCTTCGGCGAGCCTCGAAGGATGCACGGCCCGGCTGGTGGCCGTCGATCCTTCGAGGCTCGCTGCGCTCGCGCCTCCAGCGACAAAGGCGAAGCCTTTGCGCCGGGATGACGGAACCTGCAGCTCGCTTACCCGATGAAAGCCGAGGACAAACATCTGCCCCTAGCCAAGCCGTCGCAAAATCGTTAACGCACGCAATCATTAAGCCACTTGGCCGATCGCTGTCGAAACCCCGATCCGGCCATGGTAAGGGCTGCCCCGAACCACCCTTGGAACCCGCGCCGGAACCTGGTCCGGACCTATTGGACGTCGAGATGACCGAAGCTGCCGCACCACGATCCGCCGCCGGATCCGCCGTTTGGGCGGATGCGCTGCTGGCCTCGTTCGCGCAGGCCGGCTATCAGAGGTCCGAGCCCGCGATCCTGCAGCCGGCCGAGCCGTTCCTCGATCTCTCCGGCGAGGACATCCGCAAGAGCCTGTACCTGACGACGGACCCGAGCGGCGAGGAGCTCTGCCTGCGCCCGGACCTCACGATCCCGGTGGCGCGCGACTACCTCGCCTCCGCCCGCGCCGGCCAGCCCGCCGGCTTCAGCTATCTCGGCCCCGTGTTCCGCTATCGCGGCGGCGCGCCGAGCCAGTTCCTGCAGGCCGGCATCGAATCGTTCGGGCGGCAGGACCGCGCCGCGGCCGATGCCGAGATGCTGGCGCTGGCACTGGAGGCGACCACGGCGTTCGGGTTGAAGGACGTCGAAATCCGCACCGGCGACGTCGCGCTGTTCAACGCGCTGATCGATGCGCTCGACCTCTATCCGGTGTGGCGGCGCCGGCTGATCAAGGACTTCAACCGCAAGGTCTCGCTGACCGACGACATCGAGCAGCTGACGCTCAAGACGGCGCCGGGCCGCAACGAATATGAGGGCGTGCTCGCCGCGCTGGCCGGCTCCGACCGCAAGGCGGCGCTGGCGCTGGTCACCGATCTGATGTCGATCGCCGGCACCACCAATGTCGGCGGCCGCACGGTGGCCGAGATCGCCGACCGTTTCCTCGAGCAATCGACGCTGAAGGGAGGCGCGCTGCCGCGCGATGCGGTCGCGACCATCAAGCGCTTCCTGGCGATTGCGGGCGATCCCGACGACGCGGTCGCGCAGCTGCGCGCGCTGGCTGGCGACGCCCAGCTGAACCTTGCCGTCGCGATCGACCAGCTCGAGAGCCGGATCGGCTTCATGGCCGCGCGCGGCATCGACATCCGAAAGACCCGGTTCTCCACCGCGTTCGGCCGCGGCCTCGACTACTACACCGGCTTCGAGTTCGAGCTGCACGCCAGGGGCAACGGCGCCGAACCGCTGGTCGCGGGCGGCCGCTATGACGGGCTGATGACGCAGCTCGGATCAGTCAATCCGATCCCCGCGGTCGGCTTCTCGGTCTGGATCGAGGCGATGACCCGGCATGGCCAGGCCACCTCCTTCGGAGCCGCCCAATGAGCACGCCATTCGTCGTCGCCGTTCCCTCCAAGGGGCGGCTGCAGGAAAACGCCGAAAGCTTCTTCGCCCGCGCCGGGCTAACCTTGTCGAAGGCCGGCGGCGCCCGCGACTATCGCGGCACTATCGCCGGCGTCGACAATGTCGAGATCGCCTATCTCTCGGCGAGCGAGATCGCGGCCAATCTGGCCCGCGGCTCGGTGCATCTCGGCGTCACCGGCGAGGACCTGGTGCGCGAGAGCATTCCCGATGCCGACAAGCGCGTGCTGATGATCGAAGGCCTCGGCTTCGGCTTTGCCAATGTCGTGGTCGCGGTGCCGCAGGCCTGGATCGACGTCCGCACCATGGCCGATCTCGACGACGTCGCATCGGGCTTCCGCGAGCAGCACAATCACCGCATGCGGGTGGCGACCAAATACATCAATCTGACGCGCGGCTTCTTTGCCAAACACGGCGTCGGCGACTATCGCATCGTCGAAAGCGCCGGCGCCACCGAGGGCGCGCCCGCCGCCGGAACCGCCGAGCTGATCGTCGATATCACGACCACCGGGGCGACGCTTGCCGCCAACGGGCTCAAGGTGCTCGACGACGGCGTCATGCTGCGCAGCCAGGCCAATCTGGTGGCGTCCAAGGATGCCGACTGGTCGAAGGGCGCCCGCGAGACCGCGCGCGTGATCCTCGACCACATCGCTGCGCGCGCCCGCGCCAGCAAGTATCGCGAGGTCCGCACCCGCTTCGCCGGCTGCAACGATGCGCTGCTCTCCGAGGCGCATAACCGTTTCGGCGTGGTCACCCCGTTCGGCGGCCCGACCTCGTCGGGCATGCTTACGCTGCACTGCCCACCGGGCAAGCTCTACGCGCTCGGCAGCTTCCTGCGCGAGCACGGCGCCGAAACCGTGTCGGTGGTGTCGCTGGACTATGTGTTCGACCGCGAGAACCCGCTGTTCGCCAGGCTCGAGGCGTTCCTGCGACAATGAGGCGGCCACGCCGTTCATGTTGGCGACAGCTACCCTGCGGTACCATATTGTGTTCGAGGGATCTCTCGTTTTGACGCGGTGTCTTCGTGCGAGGCGGAAGGCCATTTCGCTCGAAAACGCTCTAGTTCTGGAACCTGATCGATGATGCTGGGCTCTGACGTTTCCAGCCTGACCACGACCGCCAAGACCGCCGCCGGGCAGGGTCTGTCGATCGTCGTGCCCGTCTACAACGAGGCGGCCGGGCTTGCTGCGTTGCATGAGCGGCTGATCAACCTCGCCAAGACGCTGCGCGCCCGCTATGGCCTCGCCTGCGAAGTGATTTATGTCGATGACGGCAGCGCGGACAACACGCTGATGATCGCGCGCGGCCTGCCCGCCGACGGGCTCGACCTGCAGGTGGTGTCGCTGTCGCGCAATTTCGGCAAGGAGGCGGCGCTGATGGCCGGCCTCGACCACGCCCGCCGCGGCGCGGTGCTGTTCATGGATGGCGACGGCCAGCATCCGCCGACGCTGGTGGAGCAACTGGTCGCGCACTGGATCGATGACGGCTATGACGTGGTCTACACGGCGAAGGCGCATCGCGACAATGAATCGGCCGCGCGGCGGCTGGCCGTGCGCGGCTTCTACGCGCTGATCAACTGGGGCGCCCGGCAGCAGATCCCGGAGGATGCCGGCGACTTCCGTCTGCTGTCGCCGCGCGCGGCCGCGGCGCTGCGGCAATTGCCGGAGCGCAACCGCTTCTTCAAGGGCCTCGCCAGCTGGATCGGCTTCCGGCAGATCCGCGTCGACTACGAGCCGGCGCCGCGCGCGCATGGCGTCACCACCTTCAATGCCGGCCGGCTGATCGGTCTGTCGATCGAGGGCCTGACCTCGTTCTCGGTGGCGCCGCTGCGCTTCGCAAGCCTGCTCGGCGCGCTGCTCGCCGGCGTGGCGTTCCTGTTCGGCCTCTCGATCCTGTGGGAAGTGCTGACCACCGGCAAGCAGGTCCCCGGCTATCCGTCGCTGATGATCGGCATGATGACGATCGGCGGCGTGCAGCTGATCATGATCGGCATCGTCGGCGAATATATCGGCAAGATCCTCTCCGAGTTGAAGGCGCGGCCGATCTACTTCGTCGCCGAGCACACCGAGAAGCACGCCGACGGCGGCGCGGCGCAAAATGCCTCCGAGCGGACCGCCGCGGAATGAACACCGATACGCCGCGCCGGATCTGGCTGTGTGCTGACGATTATGGCTTGAGCGACGGCGTCAACCGCGCGATCCGCGACCTGATCGAGCGCGGCCGCCTCAATGCGACGTCGGTGATGACGGTGACGCCGGCGATCGGCCGCGATGCGGCCAGCGCACTCACGGCGTCGGTGGCGAACAGCCCGCGCTGCGCGATCGGGCTGCATGTGACGCTGACCGCGCCGTTCCGGCCGCTGACGATGCATTTCGGCCCGCTCGACAGCGACATGTTCCTGCCCTTCCCGCGGCTGCTGCGCGCCGGGCTGATGCATCGGCTCGACGCCGAACTGGTCCATGCCGAGGTGCTGGCGCAGCTCGACGCCTTCCATGATCTGTTCGGCCGCGCACCCGACTTCGTCGACGGTCACCAGCACGCGCAGCTGTTCCCGCAGGTGCGCGACGGCTTCCTGCGCGCCGTGAAGGAGCGCGCGCCGGGCGCCTGGGTGCGGCAGTGCGGCCGCGAAGGCCCGCTGGCGCGCCAGCTGGCGGCGCCGAAGGCGCTGGTGCTGAACGTGCTCAGCACGCAGTTCCGGATCAAGGCGCAGCGAGCAGGCCTGCGGTTCAATCCGGCCTTCGCCGGCGCCTATGATTTTACGCGCGGCAATGATTTCGCGGCGCTGATGCAGGGCTTCCTCGACGGCATGCCCGAGGACGGACTCGTGATGTGCCATCCCGGTTTCGTCGACGAAACGCTGAAGAGCCTCGACCCGCTGACGACGCAGCGCGAGATCGAGCGTGCCTATCTCGCAGGCGACGATTTCCCCGCGCTGCTGGCCCTGAATAAAGTTACACTGGCCTGACAAGGCTCATAGGAATCCGCCGGTCGTATTGTCGCATACATAAATTTAATTCTGGCCCCCACTCCTTGCGCCACAAACCCCGTCCTACATCTCGGACGCGCCGATTCGATCGACGCGATGGAGAACGCCATGACACCGCAAGAACGCCAACTGATCGACGATCTCTTCGACCGGCTCGCCAAGCTGGAGAATGCCCCGCGCGACGGCGAGGCCATGTCCGCGATCATGCAGGGCCTGCGCAGCGCGCCGAATGCGGTCTACGCGCTGGTGCAGACCGCGCTGGTGCAGGACGAGGCGCTGAAGCGCGCCCATGACCGGATTCAGGAACTCGAGGCCGCGGTCGGCCAGCAGCAGGGAGCCCAGCAGCAGGGCGGCGGTTTCCTCGATTCGATGCGCGATGCGATCTTCGGCGGACAGGGCCAGCAGCATGGTTCGGTGCCGCCGGTGCGGGCGCCCGACCTGGGCGGCCGCGATCCTGGCAGCCGCCCGGTCTGGAACTCGGGCCAGGCGATGCAGCAGGCCGGCGGCGGCTATGGCCAGCCTTACGGCCAGCCCGCGCAACCCTACGGCCAGGGCTATGGCGGCCCGCAGCCGCCGGCGCTCGGCGGCGCGCCGGGTGGCGGTGGCGGCTCGTTCCTCGGCACGGCGGCGGCGGCCGCGGCCGGCGTGGTCGGCGGCGGACTGTTGCTCTCCAGCATCCGCGGCATGATGGGTGGCGGCGGCCACCAGTCGATGGCCGATGCCGGCGGCCTCGGCGGCGGGTCGCGTCCTTGGGGCGGCGACCAGTCGTCGAGCGACCTCGCGCGCGACGCCGGGGTCAACGACATCGGCTCCAACCGCGACAGCGGCTCGCGCGCCGGCGCGTTCGACCAAGCGCAGGCCGACCGGGACAGTGACGATGATCAAGACGCCGACGACTTCGACAATGATGACGACGGCTTCGACGGCGGCGGAGATGGTGACGACAGCAATTACGCGTAAGCGTCTCACCTGAAACACAAACGGCCGCTCCATCGAGCGGCCGTTTTATTTTGATCGATCGGGACTACAACTTCACATCACAACGACCCTGGCCCCGACATTGACGCGGCCGTAGAGGTCGATGACGTCCTCGTTGCGCATCCGGATGCAGCCGGACGAGACGTTGGTGCCGATCGTCCAGGGCTCGTTGGAGCCGTGGATGCGGTAGAGCGAGGAGCCGAGATACATCGCGCGGGCGCCGAGCGGATTTTCCGGGCCGCCCTCCATGTGCCGCGGCAGATCGGGACGGCGCGCCAGCATTTCCGGCGGCGGCGTCCAGGCCGGCCACTCCTTCTTCGCCGAGATCGTCTTGACGCCGGCCCAGGTGAAGCCGGGCCGGCCGACGCCGATGCCGTAGCGCAGCGCGCGGCCGTCGCCCTGCACCAGATAGAGAAACTTGTTCGGCGTATCGACGACGATGGTGCCGGCGCTTTCCTTGCCGCTATAGTCGACCAGTTGCTTCTCGTATCTCGGATCGAACGGACGCTGCGCCGGATCGCCCGCGGCCTCTTCCTGCTGCCGGAGCATCTGCTGCTGCGGATCCATCGGCGGCAGCTGACGGTTGCCGTAATAGCCGGGTTGCTGCTGATACATCGGCTGCGGCGAATAACCCTGCGACGACGGCGCATCGCCGAACAGGAATTCGATGAAGCCGCCGCCCATGTTGGAGCGCTGCGGCTGCACATAGGCGGTGCGCATCGGCGGCTGCGGAGCGCCCTGATTGGCATAGATGACGGCGGGCCCGGCGGGCGCTGCCGCGTCGATCGCCATGGTGTGATGGGGAACGGCAATAAGAGAAGACGCGCCGGCGAGCAGCGCAAGCGTGGTTTTCCTGAACATCGACGTACTCTGTACTGGTTTCGTCGTGACGTGATGCGCGCGGCGCCGACTTTGCGCCGTTGCACGTGGTCAATAAGCAATGAAAACCGCATCGGTTTGGTAAACGGATCGGCCGTTTCGATTCACCACATCGGCAATGGAGCGCGGTTTTCCCTGACAGCGTTTATTTTGCGTGAACGGCGTGGCGACATGGTTAATCGCCGGTATCGCCGCGCTTGCGCGCTATCCGCGCAAACAGTTCCGGCGTGAACCTGACGTTAAATCCGCTCTGTCTAGAACGGACTTCAGTGAAGGGGCGGGAATGAAAATCATGTCAGTGAAGCGCAAGCGTTTTCGTGTCGAGCAGGCGATGGGCGAGGTTGTGATGCCGGAGCCGGATGTTGCGGGCGGCGCCGATCTCGGTCCGATGCATCGCGAGATCATGGCCGAGCTTCGCTCGATCCGCGCCCAGATGGCCGCAGCCCCGGCACAGCGCACCGGCGACAGCGTCGATGCGGCGGTCGCCCGCGAAGTCGCCGAGACCCACGCGCTGCTCGAGACCTACCGTGCGCAGGTCGAACAGTGCGAGAAGCTCAAGGTCGAGCTCGACCTGATTCACGACGCGATCAGCCGCACCAAGCGCGAGATCGCCGTGCTGCACGGCAAGAGCTTCAACGGCGAGGAGGATGGCCAAGGTCAATGGCGAGCTCGGCGCCGTGGTCGGCGGCACCGAACAGGCCACCCAGCAGATCCTCGAGGCGGTGGAGGCGATCGACCAGGCCGCGTCCGCGCTCGCCAACAACGTCACGCCCGACCAGCAGAAGCGGCTCAGCGAAGATATTCAGGAGCGTGTGGTCTCGATCTTCGAGGCCTGCAACTTCCAGGACCTCACCGGCCAGCGCATCAGCAAGGTGATGCAGACGATGAAGTTCATCGAACAGCACATCAACGAGATGATGAAAATCTGGGGCGGCGTCGACGCCATCAAGTCGCACGTCCCGGCGATCGTCGACACCCGCGAGGGCGATGCCCGCCTGCTCAACGGTCCGAAGCTCGACGGCGACGCCGGCCACGCCTCACAGGACGACATCGACGCGATGTTCAACTGAGGTTCGTCAGATCAACACGAAAAACGCCGGCCCTCGGGCCGGCGTTTTGTTTGAGCGATGGTGCAACTCCCGCGAGGATCGCCGCCTCGCCCTCCGCGCAAGCCGATGGTCGCAACGCGTCGGATCGGTCAAGGCGACTTACCAATCGCAGCATTCTTTATCCTCCGTCGCCATACAACATCGCCATACTGGCTGCCGGCTGGCTCGCCATCTCGCTCACGCTCGGAGCGGTGGTTGCGCACGCCGTATTCCGGCGCGGTCGCGTCACCTATCATCGGATCATCGGCGCGGCCCTGCTGTATCTGCTGATCGGGCTCGGCTTCGGGACGCTATTCGTCTTCCTCGGGTTGTGGTTTCCGGATGCATTCAAGGGAATGAATTTCGAGGATGACTCAGCCCCTGCGAGCTCGGTCTATTATCTCAGCTTCGTCACGCTCACTTCTACCGGCTACGGGGACATCATCCCTGTGCACCCGCTAGCGCGCATTGTGCAATGTCGAGAGCGTGATCGGCCAGCTTTACCCGGCCACGCTGCTGGCGAGGCTCGTTACGCTCGAACTGAGAGACCAGGGCTCATTAAGGCTTGTATTTCACGCTGCGAACCCGGCTCGCGCTACTTCGGGCTTCGGGCGACCGAGCCTCGCTCCCTTGGCACAAACCGCCCTATCGCCTTCAAGTTTTCCGACGTAGATTGGGTGCCCGATGGAAGGGATCGTTCATGGCACCCGGGTGCTTAAAACCGAACCCGTCAGATCACGTCCTCTATGACGAGAAGAGCTTGCTGCGACATCGAGCCGCGGCACCTCCCATCGGCGCTGCAAAAGTCGGATCGGCTCGCCAACCACAACGCGCATTTCAATCGAGCAAATTGCCTCGTCAGCTCAGGCGTCGATGGGTCGAACCGTCGAGCGGTGACGTGGTGCTCCGCATCACTCTGGCCGCGAGCGCGCTCTGGCCGATCCTGCTGTTGACCGTCCTGTTGCTCGAAGCTCAGTAAGGCACGGCAGGCCCGACGGATTGTCGCCGCTGATTGTCATGGATGATTTAGAAGCGGCATTCGACCGGATGCACTACAGTACTGGCGCCCAGTCGCGACCTGAACGCCAGTAGAGTCGTTCATTCATACAAGGCGCAGACCCCTCCCTGCCAGCGCACGCATCTGCGAACGGCTCGGCGAGTTTGACGGACGGTCGTCCTTGCTACGCATACACCATTGATACGCGTCCGGCCCGGACCGCAGCCGACGGCCACCGGTATTGCCATTGTTTCCGTCTGGGGGAGCGGCGCGGGTGTCATGGCTTGCGCAGGTGCTCCAACACACAAAGCGAAGATAAAGACAGCAAACAAGCGGATCATTGTGTTCCTCCATTTAATCCTTTGAGGCACCACAGCTCCACTCCATAGCGATGGAAAGGCCCGGCCTTGACTTGCGTCAAGGCTCGCAGGCATGCGTCCCCTCACCGCAGGCATATGCTACCTGATCACCAGATGAAGTTGCCGAACCACCCATATCGCGGACGTCGCTCCGCAAAATGCGCATAAGGTGACGGCGCGTATCTCCTGGCATGGGCATACTTCCGAGGCGGCTTGGCTTCCCTCGCCTTGCGGCCCGACGATTTTGGCCGCTCGATTTCGGATTTCTGCATCTGGGCAAACGCTTCCCGCTCGCGAACGATCGGGGAAGGCCCGACAGTTTCGGCCGCGGCTGGAGCAGGAATTTCCGCAACCGTTCAGGAACGATAGTCGGGAGACTGGTGTCGTAAACGACAAGGTCAGGCAGCTTTTGCATCGAACGGATGCGAATGGTCGGACGACTCGAGTCGGGCTGCTTTGCCAGTGGAGAATTCGGGATGGTGGCATCCAGAAGGAATAGCAGCGCGAGCAGCACTCCGCCGATATACAGGAAATACCGCGCCACTGGCATGGATCGCTCCATCCGCCATTGTGCACATCGCCAGGCTTCTTTGCCCAAGGGCACGCATCTGCGCTGAAGCATGACTCAGCACAGCGTCAGGCGGCTACCGGCCGACGAGACCGCATTGACGTGCGCGTGGTCGACACCAGCGTCCCATTCAAGAACTTCAGGACCTTTGACATAGATCAACAGATCGCGACAAGTGATGAATCAGTCCGATCCTCCGTCTCGACAAAATGCATCTTGTGCCAGCGTCGACGGTTGCAAATCCGCTGGCAGGTTTGTTGTCGCGGGTGCATATTACTGCGTGAGGGAAATTGTCATGCGTATGCCGGGAGCCAACATTGGGTGCCGGTTGCATGGGACTTCCGGAATCATTCCGGTCGCCCAGCGCGAGGATTCGCATTTTCGTCCAGCGCTGGATCATACATTCGCGGCCGGCTCGCTGCGTGTGACCAACGTGCAGAGCCTCCTATTAAAAATTGGCAAGCAGTTCGTATCGCAATAGCAATCGCCGCAAGTGCAACAAGCGGCGCGTGGTGGAAGCGAGCGTTTGAGCTTGTGGTGAGGACAGCCAACCGCCGGTAAGCACAGCGCGAGGTCGTCTTTGAAGGTGCGACGATGAGCGCCGGGCTTCTTTCAATCGCGCTGATGGCGTGCGCCTTGCTACCGGATCACTGATTGGGGCGGAGCCACTGGAGTACTCAACACTGGAGATTGAACATGACGCAAAGAATTGTCCGAAATACTGCAATTGCGCTTTCGACTATCGCTTGTGCGACACTGTTCTCCATCACCTGGTCCGAGCGGGGCGGTCTTTCGGCGTCGGTCGAAAGTGCCCAGGCGCGTGTGGGCCGGCCGCTGACGCCCGTGAGCGTCGCCGGCGTCGCGCGTCGTCAGACCCGGCGCGCCGCGTACGGGTACGGGGTGGGCGCGGGTGTCGCCGCTACGGCAGCGGTCGCTGCGGCCGCCGCTACCGCGCCGGCCTATTCCGGCTGGGGCACAAACGATTGGACCAATTCGTATGCCGCCCAGACGGATCCCTACTTTGGCCAGCCCTACTATCCGGCACGAGCCTACCAGAGGATCAGTCCGTATTACGGATATGCCGGATGGACGGAGTACAAGGCAGCCAATGGTATCGGCTGCGAGCCCGGCACGATGACCAAGATGGCTGACGGCCGCATGTACGTCTGTCAGTGAAGCCGGCGCAACGGCAGCGCAAGAGGGCGGCTCCCTGAGCCGCCCTCTTTCACGATGAAGCAGATCAATCCCACGCGGCGACGGGTCGCGCGCGGCGTTGATCTACGTCAACATCGCCTCCCCCTTTTGCCACTGACGATACCTTGGGCCGCATCTGAAGCGGGCTCCATCACCTTCAGTTCACGTGCGATGAGGAGGATCACCATGCGTCGGACGAACATTTTTCCAACCAAGTCAGTGACGGTTGCGGGAATAGCGGCGAGCCTGATGTTGGGGTTTGCAGGCGCCGCTCTCAGTCCAGCACCGGCCAACGCCGTGATTTACTGCACGTATGTCGGTTATCCGGCAGGCTGCGTGGCACGGGCAGGCGTTGTGCTCAGGCCTCGTCCGGTGGCGCGCGCTGCGGTCCGCCACAATGCGGGCGGCAATTTGAATGGCGGCGTCAATCGGGTTGGCGTGCGGCGATAAGGCCGTGTTTGCGGGTCTCCTTCCCTTCTCCCCTTGTGGGAGAAGGTGGCGCGGATGCAATCCGCGCCAGATGAGGGGTTGTCGCCGTCTACTCAAATCATCGCGGAGGGAGACCCCTCACCCGGATTGCATCTGACGATGCAATCCGACCTCTCCCACAGGGGGAGAGGTGCACCGACTATGCGGCGCTTTGTCGGAAGATCGCTCGAAGTCCCGCCGTTACGCCCTCGGGGCGCAGCGGACGTAGACCATGTTGCCGTAGCGGACCCCGGCGTCCTTGTCGACGAAGCGGGTGATCATGACGCGGCCGTCGAACGAGACGATCTCGCGGTCCTGCTCGCCGGGCGTCGGTCCAGGCGGGCCGATATAGTTCTTGCCACTCGGGGAACCCTTCAGCCGCAGTTCCTGCGGGGTGGCCTGGTCGGCCAGATGCATGATGACGCCGCCGTTCTGGCCGGCGCCGATCACGTAAGGCTGCTTGCACTGGCCGCGCGCGGCGGCCTCGGTGCGGGCGCGATCGGCGGGATTCTGGAACGAGGCGAGACCCCAGCGGCCGACGATCTCATCGGCGCGGATGCTTGCGGGCATTTCGGGGGCGACCCCCGGCTCGGCTGGCGCCGGCTCAGGGTTCGACGACAACGACGGCAGGCTCATGCTGCCGCACGCCCCCAAGAGTGTCGTCAGCGCCGAAACAGCCGCGAACCGTGCGACCAATCGCGCGTTGAATGACCTGATCATATGCATCCCCCGACTATGTCCCGGCCGCACCCGTCCTGCAGCCAAGCGTAAAACTTAAGACGGAGCAATGACGTCTGACAAAATTACGTCATCGCTACGATTTGGTTTCTGGTCCACCATCCTATATTGGCCTCACCAAGGCCTTAACCCGTTTGCTTGACAGAAACTGCGCCAGGCCATATTTCCCGGCCCACAATTAGCACTCTCGCACCACGATTGCTAAGAGCGTCGGGCGTCCTGCCCAGCGCCGACCGGGCCGGCATCCAACGCCGGTCCCGATGAACCGGACCTGAAACCGAGCCTCCAAGAGGGAACGTCATGGCTAAATCCACCTTCCGCCCCCTGCACGACCGCGTCGTGGTCAAGCGTATCGATGCCGAGGAGAAATCCAAGGGCGGCATCATCATTCCGGACTCGGCGAAGGAGAAGCCGTCCCAGGGCGAGATCGTCGCCGTCGGCCCGGGTGGCCGCGACGAGGCCGGCAAGCTGATCCCGATCGACCTCAAGGTCGGCGACCGCGTGCTGTTCGGCAAATGGTCGGGCACCGAGGTCAAGCTCGACAACCAGGAGCTCCTGATCATGAAGGAGTCCGACATCATGGGCGTGCTGGCCTGATCGCCATTCAACCGCGCGACCGCACCACTCGCATCGTCATGCCCGGACTTGATCCGGGCATCCATCACGCTTCCGAAGAGTTCTTACCAAGGCGATGGATCGCCGGGTCAAGCCCGGCGATGACGAGCGCGGAAACGGCAAGCGCGTCTCTCAAAACTGACAGGAGTTCAAACCAATGGCTGCCAAGGACGTAAAATTCGCCGGAGAGGCCCGCGACCGCATGCTGCGCGGTGTCGACGTGCTCGCCAACGCTGTGAAGGTGACGCTCGGCCCGAAGGGCCGCAACGTCGTCATCGAGAAGAGCTTCGGCGCTCCCCGCATCACCAAGGACGGCGTCACCGTCGCCAAGGAGATCGAGCTCGACGACAAGTTCGAGAACATGGGCGCGCAGATGCTGCGCGAGGTCGCTTCCAAGACCAACGATACCGCCGGTGACGGCACCACCACCGCGACCGTGCTGGCGCAGGCCATCGTCCGCGAGGGCGCCAAGTCGGTCGCCGCCGGCATGAACCCGATGGACCTCAAGCGCGGTATCGACACCGCGGTCGCGGCCGTGATCAAGGACATCGAGAAGCGCGCCAAGCCGGTCGCCTCCTCGTCCGAAGTCGCCCAGGTCGGCACCATCTCGGCCAATGGCGATGCCGCGATCGGCAAGATGATCGCGCAGGCGATGCAGAAGGTCGGCAACGAGGGCGTGATCACCGTCGAGGAGAACAAGTCGCTCGAGACCGAGGTCGATATCGTCGAGGGCATGAAGTTCGACCGCGGCTACCTCAGCCCCTACTTCATCACCAACGCCGAGAAGATGACCGCCGAGCTCGAGGATGCCTACATCCTGCTGCACGAGAAGAAGCTGTCCGGCCTGCAGTCCATGCTGCCGGTGCTGGAAGCCGTGGTGCAGTCGGGCCGTCCGCTCTTGATCCTCGCCGAGGACGTCGAGGGCGAGGCGCTGGCGACCCTGGTCGTCAACCGCCTGCGCGGCGGGCTCAAGGTCGCCGCCGTCAAGGCGCCGGGCTTCGGCGATCGCCGCAAGGCGATGCTGGAGGACATCGCGATCCTGACCGGCGGTCAGCTGATCTCCGACGACCTCGGCATGAAGCTCGAGAGCGTCACGATCAACATGCTCGGCCGCGCCGGCAAGATCGTGATCGACAAGGAGAACACCACGATCGTCAAGGGCGCCGGCAAGAAGAAGGACATCGACGCCCGCGTTGGCCAGATCAAGGCGCAGATCGAGGAGACCACCTCGGACTACGACCGTGAGAAGCTGCAGGAGCGCCTCGCCAAGCTCGCCGGCGGCGTTGCGGTGATCAAGGTCGGCGGTGCGACCGAGGTCGAGGTCAAGGAGAAGAAGGACCGTGTCGAGGACGCGCTGAACGCGACCCGCGCCGCGGTGCAGGAAGGCATCGTGCCGGGCGGCGGCGTCGCGCTGCTGCGCGCCAAGAAGGCGGTCGGCCGGCTCACCAACCCGAATGCTGACGTCCAGGCCGGCATCAACATCGTGCTCAAGGCGCTCGAAGCTCCGGTCCGCCAGATCTCGGAGAACGCCGGTGTCGAGGGCTCGATCGTGGTCGGCAAGATCCTCGAGAACAAGTCGGAGACCTTCGGCTTCGACGCGCAGACCGAGGACTATGTCGACATGGTCGACAAGGGCATCATCGACCCCGCCAAGGTGGTGCGCACCGCCTTGCAGGACGCCTCCTCCGTGGCCGGTCTGCTCGTGACCACCGAAGCCATGGTCGCCGAACTGCCAAAGGACGCGGCGCCGGCAATGCCGGGCGGCGGCGGCATGGGTGGAATGGGCGGCATGGGCGGCTTCTAAGCCTCCCCCATCCCTATCGAGATCGAAGGCCGCCTCCGGGCGGCCTTCTTTTTTGCAGTTTGATTACGATCGGGATGCAAGGATCATCTGATGTCCCGCGACGCCAAATCACTGACGTCAACGCTCGTGCTGTTCTACGCGATCGGCGCGCTGCTTGCGGTCGGCGCCTATGCCCTGGACAGCATCAATGATCTTGCGGTCGTCTTGACGTTCTGGCTCAGGCAAACGCTGACGTTCGTCGTCCTCGGCGCGGGCTATGGGCTCTATTACGTCATTTCCGGTTCTGCCGGTCATCGTCCGAAAGCGCCGTTGCGATTTCTGGACATCTCGTTTCTGGCCGCTGCTTCCACGCTTGGGGTTGGCATCCTCGTGCACAGCTGAGCGATCCTTGACGCGACGGCCTGACAGTCCGTTACGCCACGCAGATGTCCGGCACCGCCACCTTCTGGAACAGGTGCGGCGAGGCTACCGCCGAGGCCGGATAGGCCGAGAGCTTGGCCCTGAACTCGGGGTTCATGAAGGCGGCGCGGAAGGCGGCGGTCGATTCCCAGACCGCGTAGTTCAGATAGGCCGGGCTCTCGCCGAGCGCGCGGTGCAGCTGGGTCGAGATGAAGCCCGGCTGCCGCTTCATGATGGCGGCGTCGTCCTGCCAGGCCTTGAGAAACGTGTCCTCGTCGGCCGCATCGAGCGTGAAGAGGTTGACGAGCACGACGTTGCTGGCATCGACCGCGAGCTGGCGGTCGATCGGGAAAGCGGGGTCCAGGGGGCGCATCTGCGGCATGGTTGGCTCCGTTCGATATGGTGTTATGATGTCATTCCGGACTGATGGATACATACAGAAATTGACATCATGGTGTCAATACGTTTATATGGTGACAAATGCCGAATGCAAAACGAACGCCGGCGGGTGAAGCCCTGAGCACCCTGATTCCCGACCTGTTCAGGCTCAACAGCCTGCTGTTCACATCAGGCGACCGGCTGGTGGCCGGGCTCGGGCTGACCAGCGCGCGCTGGCAGATCCTCGGCGCCATCGTCGCCACAGAGCGCCCGCAACCGGTCGCATGGCTGGCGCGCGACCTCGGCGCTGCCCGACAGAACGTGCAGCGGATCGTCAACGACCTCGAACGGGACGGGCTCGTCGCCTTCGAAACCAACCCGCATCACCGCCGCGCCCAGCTCGTCGTGCTGACCGCCAAGGGGCGGCAAAGCTTCGACGCGGCCATGCGCCTGCAGCTGCCTTGGGTGAACGGCCTCGCCGACGGGCTGTCGATGAAGGACCTCGAAACCGTGAGCCGGGTCGTGACGGTGCTGCGCGGCCGACTGGAGGGCGGCGAGGAACCTGACGAACGCACATGACCGCGATCGCGGCGCGCGGCCGCCGTTAGGCGGCCTTCTTTTTTGGCCAATGACATGGAGGTTTGCTAGTTACGACGGAACCGATTCTGCCCTTCGAGGACTTATCGTATGCGCGCGCTCCCGCTCCTGCTGCTCGGTCTTGCCGTCACCTCGGCGCCTGCCCTCGCCCAGATGAAGCTGCAATCGAAGGCGGCTCCCGCCAATGGCCCCGAGACGCGCTATTTCACCTCGATCGACGGCCTGATGGACGGCAATGCCGACGTCGTGCTGAAGGAAACCCGCCAGGGCAAGACCGTGACCGCGGCCGTGCTCGACGTCTGCTATCCCGCCGACAAGAGCTCCGACCGCAAGGACCGCTTCGTCGCCAACCTGACCGTCAGCGGCCAGACGCTTTCCGGCACCGCCCAGAGCGTCGCCGACAAGCAGCCGGTCACCATCAAGCTGAACCGCAAGCAAACCGGCGACGGTTTTGAGTTCCGCGGCCAGATCACGATCGGCCAGACCGTGACCGAGGTCGCCTCGACGGACAATTCCGATCTCAGCGAGAAGGAATTCCAGGACAACCAGGCCACCGAGGACGGCATCACGCCGCAGCCGAAGGATTTCACCGACGTTTCGCCGGAATCGATCGGCGTGCGGGTGAAGCTCGATGCGGCGGCGGATTTCCTCAAGAGCCTGAAGGGCGAGGCCGTCGAGATCGGCACCTCCAGCCTCGCGGTGAGCTGCGATGCGATGCGCTCCGGCGAGCAGACCATCAACCTCACCGTCGATCCCGAGCACGCCGGCGCGCTGCTCGCCAAGGCGAAATCCGCGCCCGGCGTGACCGCGGCCGGCTGGACCAGCGGGGTGGTCGAAATGGACCGCACCATCCGCTTTGCTGCCGCCGATTGGCGCGAGGGCGACAAGATCAACAAGGACAAGCTGGCATCGGCGATCGCGGGCGTGCTGGCGAAGACGCTTGCCGCAAAGCCCGCCTCGGCGACGTGGAACGCGAACACCGGCAAGCTCAAGCTGGTGCTGAAGCGGCCCAGCACGATTTACCCGGCGCTCGGCCTCACCCAGAATTACGAGGTCACTGCCCTGGTCTCGCCCGACAAGCCCGGAAGCTCTGACAGGCTGATGCTGTGGGTCTCGAGCCCCACCGTCTCGACATCGGACGACAGCGCCGGCGCCAAGCTCAATCTTTCCGACGATTCCAGCAGCGACGAGGAAGGCAGCGAGACCAGGGACGACAACGGCGCGATCGACGCGCTGCTCAAGGAGTTCAAGGGCCAGCGCTGGGACGCCGACAAGTCGGTGTGGCGGTAAGGCCGCCGCTGTCGTGAGTTAAGCCGCCTTCGTCTTCAGCGGCACGACGTTGTCGCGCACGGCCTTCGGGGTGGCGTCCGGACCGGACTGAAGCATCCCGTCGCTTCTGACGAACAATTCAGAACGAGGCTCGATCGCAGCGCGATCGAGCAGCGCCCGCAGCTCGTTACGAAGTCCGTCGCCGCGCAGCGCGGCGATCGCATCGAAGTTGCGCATGATGTTCTCCTGCGTGATCGCAATCAGATTCTCGCATTCGTCTTTCGCGAGCCACCCGCTTCCCGATTCCGCGACGACGCTCGAGAAGCCGTGCTAAGCGCCATATCGACACAGCGGAATCTCGTCTGAAACTCGATCGCTCGCCCGATCTGAAATCGGGTGGTGCGAGACACGCCCCCAAATGTTCACTGCGCGCATCGAGAGAGCGCCGGTCGCGATACTGGCAACGCGCAAATGGAGACGAAGAGATGTCAGAGGAAAACAAGAACGTCGTAGGCCGGTGGTTCAAGGAGTTCTGGGGCAACCCCTGGAATCCGCGCATCATCAACGAGCTCGCCACAGCAGACATTGTCGTGCACTACCCGATGCACGAACCGAAGAAGGGCCGCGCCGCGGTCACGCAGTTCATGACCGAATTTCGCGAAGCCTTTCCGGATCTCAATTTCTGGGGCGTCGGCGATCTCGTCGCGGAAGGTGATCTCGTCGTCGGCCGCTGGGAAGGCGGCGGTACGCACACGGGACCTGCGTTCAGCGACTTCCGCCTCGGCTCACTTCCCGCGGCCTCCGGCCGCAAGATGACGTTCGCCGGCACCACCGTGCTGCGCGTGCAGGACGGACGGATCGCCGAGGAGCTCGGACAGGAAGATGCGATCACCGCCATGCTTCAGCTCGGCCTCATTCGTTTGCCCGAAAGCGACGGAGCCGCGTCGTGGCCGGGCGGCGAGCTGCCCGATGGCTGGAACAACATGCCGGGATATCCGGAGGGGCCGCGCTGAGCACGGCCGGAGCATGGCTCCATCGACGATCACATCATGACTACCCGAACGCGCTTGATGCGCGTTCGGGTAACGCAATCGATCGGCGCGGTGAACTTGAAAGTCTCTAAGCCGCAGGCTTGCTGGAGGCATTCCAATATTTGCTGCGCCGGCATCGCATCTTCCGATGCAGTGCCGGCGCGGTCTCGCCGTCGCAATTTTCGTCAAGACGGGAAGATCAGGCACGTCGTCGTGCCGTGCGCGAGCAATCTTCCCTTCCCGTCGGTGACCCTGCCTTCGGCGGTGCCGATGCGACGGCCGCAATTGAGCACCCGGCCCTCGGCCCTGATCGGACCGGTGTCGGGCGTGATCGGACGCACCAGCGAGATCTTGAACTCCAGCGTGGTCTGGCTGGTGCCGGCATCGAGCATCGACTGCACCGCAAGCCCCATGCAGCTGTCGAGCAGCGTCGCGGTGAGGCCGCCATGCACGGTGCCCGCCGGATTGAGATGCGCGTCGGTCGGCACCAGCGTGACGATAACGCGGCCGCACTCGGCCTCGGCGACGTCATAACCGAGTGTCCGCGCGATGGTGTTGAGCGGCAATGCGCCGCTGGCGAGGCCCTGCACGAATGCGAGGCCGCTCATCTTAAGCTTCTGTTCCGCACTAACGGTACCGTAGCTCTTGGCCATTGCCGATCTCCATCGGGGTTTATTGGATCGCGACGGTTGGCCGCTTGCGCCGCAGCGATGCGGCGGAGCGGCCGTAGAGTTTTGCGAATGCGGCATTCATGCGCCGCGCGCTGGAGAAGCCGGCGCGCTGCGCCACCAACGCAAGCGGCAGCGCGCTGCCGTCGATCAGGCGCTTGGCGCGCTGCACGCGCAGCGACAGCGCGACCTGGAGCGGCGAGGCGTCGAGATGCTCGGCGAACAGACGCGACAGATGCCGCGCGCCGACACCGAGCCGCCCTGCCAACGCCTCGACATTGCCGCGGTCGAGCGCGCCTGCCTCGATCAGCGCCAGGGCGCGCTCGACGGTGGTCCTGGTGCCTTTCCAGGCCGGACAGAACGGTGCCGCCTCGGGACGGCAGCGCAGGCAGGGCCGGAAGCCAGCACGCTCGGCTGACGGCGCGCTGCCATAGAACCGCACATTGCGCGCGAGCGGCGTGCGCGCCCGGCAGACCGGGCGGCAATACACGCCGGTGGTCTTGACCGCGACGAACACGACGCCGTCCCAGGCCGGGTCGCGGCGCTGAAAGGCTGCATATTGTGCGGCGAAATCGAGCATGCGACCGCTATAGCCCCGCCGGCGCGCCGCGACGACCCGCTTTGCGGAGACGACGTCCGGAAACGACCGCTGCATGCGGAAGATACCCGGGCATCTACGGGGCCTGCGACCAAAAGACTTCGTGCCGCCGCAGTTCGGTCACCGAAAATTAAGGCTCGATTTAGTTTCGAGGATCATGCTTCGCGCCATCGAACACAGGTCACCCCATGCAAGACCGCGAGCCGATCAACGCTGCGAACATCTGGCCGACGGATGTGCCGGAGGGTCATTCGCCGGCACAGACGCCGGACCTCTGGGATGTCACCGGCGAGAACCACGACGCCGCCCTGCTGCTGCGGGAGCCGTTTGCCGACCGCATCGGCACCGCGCTCTTGGCAGCGACCGCACTCGCCGCAAGCTTCGTGCTGGGATGGACCGGCGGAGCCAACTGGCACGACCTTGCAGCTCCCGCCCCGGTGCCGGTGGCCCAGAAGGAAGCGCCGGTCCCGCACATTGCGGAGGTGGCGCCGAGCCGAAAGAACGAGGGCCCGCGCCGGGCCGCGTCCAACGCCGACCCCGTCGTCACCGGCAGCATTCCGAGGACCGCGCCGGCCAGCCCGCGTCCGCTCGCCTTGGGCGCCGCGCCGACGACCTTGAATGCACAGGCCGCCGCATTGGGGCCGAAGCAGGCGCCGGCGGCGCCGGAGACGCGGCCGAGCACCATCCCGGGATGGTCGGTGGTCGAAGTCCGCGACGGCACCGCCGTGCTCGAGGGGCCCGAGGGCGTCAAGATGGCCGCGCGCGGCGACGTCGTGCCCGGCCTTGGACGGGTCGATTCCATCGTGCGCTGGGGCAACCGCTGGATCGTCGCCACCGCAAGCGGACTGATCGCAACGCCCTGAGCGTTTTGTCTTGACGCGTTTCCTTGACGCGAACCGCCGTCCGCTTCGCTTAACGCTTTTAGTTGCTGTTGATCACGAAACGCAGCGACTTGCTGCCGGTGAAGGTCACCTCGTCACCGTGCCGCCGCCAGCCCGTCATGTCGCCGAGCGCCGCCAGCAGATCCTTGTCCGCCTGCGCCCGCTCCGGCGTGCAGGTGCGGTTCTCCATCGCGCCGGGAACGAAGACGATGGTGTTGCCGGCCACCGAAAACTGGCCCTTGCCGCCGTCGCACCACAGCTCGAGGATCACCTCGCCATTGTCGCCGACCTCGATCGAGGGAATCCGCTTGGAGCCCGGCATGCGCGCGGCGTCGAGCGTCATCACGAAGCCGAACGGGAACTCCTCCTCGGCCCGCGCCGGCCCCGCGCCGAGAGCCGCGGCAACCAGCGCCAACGCGGCGATGCCGCCGTTCAAACCTCGCCTCATCGAAATCATGCCAATCCTCGAAATGCGACGCGCAACTGCGGCCCCTTCTATGGGAGCAGAGCGCGATTGGCCAGATTGGCATTGCCGGAAAATGTGCCTGAAAAGCAAATCCCCGCGAGTCGTTCGCTCGCGGGGATCCGTGGTTCGATGGACGCGTCGTGGCGCGGCGCTATTTCAGCACCAGCATCGTGAACGGATAGACATAGGCCTGCAGGGTCACGAACAGACCGACCAGACACGCCAGCACGATCGAGTGCAGGAACACGTAGCGCAGGATCGAGCCCTCGTGGCCGTACCAGTTGGTCGCGGTCGAGGCGACCACGATCGATTGCGCGTCGATCATCTTGCCCATCACACCGCCCGAGGAGTTCGCCGCCGCCATCAGGATCGGCGACAGGCCGAGCTGCTCGGAGGTGATCTTCTGCAGATTGCCGAACAGCACGTTCGACGCGGTATCCGATCCGGTCAGCGCCACGCCCAGCCAGCCGAGCAAGGTGCCGAAGAAGGGATAGAGCACGCCGGTCGCCGCGAAGGCGAGGCCGAGCGTGGCGTCGACGCCGGACAGCCGGGTCAGCGTGCCGATCGCCAGCATCGCCGAGATCGTGATCAGCGAGATCGCGCAGATGCGGATGGTGCGGCCATACTCGGCGATCAGCTTGAGCGGCGAGAAGCCCATCAACAGACCCGAGATGATCGCGGCGATCAGCATGCCGGTGCCGGTGAACGACAGGTAGGTGAAGCCGAACACGGCGCCTTCCGGCGTCGGCTTGGCGGCCACCGGCGGCACCTTGAAGATCAGCTTGTCGAGCTCGGGGACCGGATAGTTCCAGACGAAGTTGGCGTTCGCCCAGGCCTTGAAGGCACCGTTGCCCCAGATCAGCATCAGGATGCAGACGATGATCCACGGCAGCAGCGCGCTCCACATTTCGCCCTGGGTCAGCGGCGTCTTGTCGAGCGGAGGTGCGGCGGCCATCGTCGCCGCCGATTCATCGCGGCCGCGCAGCGCCGGCGACAGCCAGAGCTGCCGCGGCTGCCAGACCTTCAGGAACAGGATCAGGGCGCCCATCGAAATCAGCGAGGCGCCGATGTCGACGATCCAGGGATTGATGTAGTTCGAGATCACGAATTGCGGGACCGCAAACGACACGCCGGTGACCAGGATCGCTGGCCATACCTCCTTCATGCCGCGCCAGCCGGCAAACGCCCACACCACCCAGAACGGCACGATCAGCGAGAACAGCGGCAGCTGACGGCCGACCATTGCGCCGAGGATATACGGGTCGAGCCCGGTGACCGAGGCGAGGCCCTGGATCGGCGTGCCGAGCGCACCGTAGGCAACGGGTGCCGTGTTGGCGATCAGCGACAGGCCGGACGCAGCGAGCGGCGAGAAGCCGAGCCCGATCAGCACCGCGCCGGTGATCGCGACCGGCGTGCCGAACCCGGAGGCGCCCTCGAAGAAGGCGCCGAACGAGAACGCGATCAACAGCAGCTGCAACCGCCGGTCCTCGGTGACGCCGCCGACCGCGCGCTTGAGCAGCTCGAACTTCCCGCACCTCACCGTGACCTGGTAGAGGAAGATGACGTTGAGCACGATCCAGCCGATCGGGAAGAACCCGGTGATCACGCCGAGCAGGGTGGCGCGGATCGACATGTTGGCCGGCATGGTGAAGACGAAGATCGTGATCAGGTTGGTCACGATCACGGCGATGATGGCCGCAATGTGCGCCTTCACCTTGCCGCTGGCGATCAGCACCAGCAGCGTGACCACGGGAATGGCGGCCGCGACCGTCGACAGCGCCGCATTGCCCAGCGGGTTGTAGATTTGATTCCAGGTGTTCATCTCGGGATCCTTCCCACATTTTTATGCAGCGCGCCGGCCTGCATGCGGGCAGGCGCGACTGGTGCGATTGCGGGAGTCCGTCGGAAAATCTGCAGCCCCGGCTCGCGAATGAACGATCGGTAAGGATCGCTCACATCCTCGCGAAAAATCGAAGGTCCCCCGCCCCTCGCCGTTGTCCTCATGCTAGGATTGACTCGATTGCCGGGACAAGCCAACGCTTGCATGCCAGAACTACGACTTTAGTCGAGGACTACCCCGATTGTCCCGATTCTTCAGGCCTTTGCGGCCCCTTCCCCGGAGACGATAATCTGTGAACAACATTCGCTCGACGCTCGCGACGGTGTGGCGCATCGCCTCGCCCTACTTCAACTCCGAGGACAAATGGGCCGGCCGGGGGCTGCTTGCGGCGGTCATCGCGATCGAACTGGCGATCGTGGGCATCAACGTTCTGATCACGCAGTGGAACAACCGCTTCTACAACGCGCTGCAGGAACGCAATTGGGATTCCTTCGTCAGCGAGATCATCTATTTCTGCGTCGTCGTCGCGTTCTTCATCCTGCTGGCGGTCTACCAGCTCTACCTCAATCAATGGCTGCAGATCCGCTGGCGGCAATGGATGACCACACACTATCTCGGGGACTGGCTGCATCAGGCCAATCACTACAGGATGCAGCTGCAGGGCGACGCGGCCGACAACCCCGACCAGCGCATGACCGACGACGTCAAGCTGTTCGTCGACCGCACGCTCACGCTCGGCCTCGGCCTGTTGAGCTCGGTCGTCACGCTGGCGTCTTTTCTCACCCTGCTGTGGGGCCTTTCCAATGAGGCGCCGCTGCATTTGTTCGGCACGGAATATTCAATTCCCGGCTACCTTGTCTGGTGCGCGCTGATCTACTCGGTGCTCGGCACCGTGCTGACCCATCTGATCGGCTGGCCGCTGGTCGGCATCGATTTCAAGCAGCAGCAATATGAAGCCGATTTCCGCTTCAACCTGGTGCGCGTGCGGGAAAACTCCGAGCAGATCGCGCTGCTGCAGGGCGAACCGGCCGAGCGCGAGCGCCTGCGCGTTCGCTTCGGACGCGTGGTGGAGAACTGGATCGCCCTGATGAACCGGACCAAGAAGATCACCGCGTTCACGGCGAGCTATAATCAGGCCTCGGTGATCTTCCCCTATGTGCTGGTGGCGCCGGCCTACTTTGCGCAAAAGATCCAGCTTGGCGGCATGATGCAGACCGCATCGGCGTTTTCGAACGTCCAGGGCGCGTTCTCGTACTTCGTCAGCATCTATCGTCAACTGGCCGAATGGCAGGCCGTGGTGAACCGGCTCGATGGATTCGAGGCAGGGATCGCGGCGGCATCAAACCTCGCCAAGCGCGACGACCGAATTCATGTCACGGCGACGCCGGGCGACGGCGCCGTCAGCCTAGAAAACCTAGTGCTGCGGCTGCCGGACGGCACGCCGCTGCTGAACGCGGACCGGTTCGGCTTCCGCAAGGGCGAGCGCACGCTGATGACCGGCCCCTCCGGCGCCGGCAAGTCGACGCTATTCCGCGCTATCGCCGGCATCTGGCCGTTCGGCGACGGCGCGATGGAAATCCCGGCCAATGCCAGCCTGATGATGCTGCCGCAACGTCCCTATCTGCCGATCGGCTCGCTGCATGACGCCGTCGTCTATCCGGGCGAGGCCAGGCAATTCGATGCGGGACGGGTCCGCGAGGTTCTCACCGCCGTCGGACTGCCGCAGCTTGCGTCGCGGCTCGAGGAACAGGCGCACTGGAACCGGATGCTGTCGCTCGGCGAGCAGCAGCGGCTCGGCATCGCGCGGGCGCTGCTGCATGCGCCGCAGTTCCTGTTCCTCGACGAGGCGACGGCCTCGCTCGACGAGCCGGCGGAAGCCGCGCTGTACAGGCTGGTTGCCGAGAAGCTGCCCGGCACCACGGTGGTTTCGATCGGCCACCGCTCGACGCTCGACACCTTCCATCAGCGCAATGTCACGCTGGTCCGCGACGGCGACCGCTTCATCCTGCGCGACGCGGTCAAGGTCGCCGCGTCGTAAACGGCATTAGGGGTCAGCCGCGGCCACGGCTTGCCGCTGACCCCGGCGGGGGCAGCCCACAGGTCTCGCGAGCGCCTTTAGCTATTGTCCGCCTTGTGCCGATCAGACCTGGCCGGCCAAAAACAAAAGGGCGGCAGATTGCTCTGCCGCCCCTCGATCCCCGGAGGAGAGATTACTTCAGGTTGGACATCGCGGTCAGGTCGACCGAGAGCTTGGCGATGCCGGCCGCGCCGCACCAGTTGGAGCTCGTGCCACCCGGATTGATCGGGGTGACGGCAGTGGTTCCGCCCGCGGTGAAGTCGCTGGTGAAGGCGCTGCAATCACCCTTCGACATGTCGGTGTCGGAGTAGCGCAGATCGAGCGTGAACACCTTGTAGGTGAAGCCGATGCCGATGTTCCAGGTGTTGTAGTCGGCATACTTGATGCCGTTCGGAAACGCCGGGACGCCGTAGAAGCTGTCGGAGGTGCCGAGCCACTGCCGGCCGAACTCACCCGACACGTACATGCCGACGCCGCTGCTGCCGAACACGGTGCTCGGCGCAGTGTACTTGCCGATGATCGAGGAGTAGTTGCCCCAGGCGCCGGTGTTGAGGAAGTTCGGCGAGTAGTATTCGTTGATGGTGAACGCCCAGTTGTCGTTGATGGTCCAGGTCGCCTTGCCATAGACTTCGAAGAACGAGACGTCCTTCTTCATGACGGCGAGGTTGGTGAGGGTGTTGGCCTGGCAGTCGGCGCTCAGCGGATTGCCGGCGAAGTCGGCCACCGCACCGCCGCCGTAGTAGCAGGTCCCGCCCGGATACAGGTAACCCCAGACACCGATGTCGAAGGCGAAGGCGCCGAAGGTCGGGCGGATACCGCCGTAGACGTCGACTTCAGCCGCGGCGCGGTTGGCGAAGGAGATGCTTTCGGTCGACGTACCGACGTAGAGCTGCAGGTCCTTGCTGACGTTGTAGCGCGGCTCGAAATAGGCGGTGACCGACGGATTGTGGTTGGACTGGGTGACGCCGCGGAAGATGTAGTCGCTCATGATGCCGGCGCCAAAGGCGATGTCCCAAGGATCGAAGGGAGCCGGCGGCGGCGCCTTGACGGCCTTCACCGCCATGTCAGCTGCCATTGCCGAGCTCGAAATCATTGCTAGCGCCGTTGCTAACAAAGCCAGTTTCTTCATGACGATCCCCATCTACCTGTTCAGACAGCCCAGCTCCGGTGGCCCCCCAGGGCGCGCGATAACGGACTGCAACTAAATCGCGTGTGGCCAATCTGAGGCTCATGCACGGTACCGTGAAGCCAAAAAGACATGCATGTGCCGCCTTTTTAGGCGTTCTAGCCATCTTGCCGCATGTTGACTTGCGGGTGTTGCATTTGCACCACAATACCGCTGCTCTCGCACCGGTTGAACGTGTCCATCCGGACCGGGAAACGGCAACAGCCGGCTCGGCGGAAGAGCATCGGCGCGAATCGCCGTGCCCGTAAAAGCACGGATTGTCGTCGCACCTACGGAAGAAGCCGCAGCGTGGCGCGCTGCGGCTTCGATCAGTTGAACCTCGGCAATGTGGCAGCGGCCTAGAGCATTTTTGGTTCTGATTGAATCAGAACCGAAGCTCTAGATTCTTGTTTTGACGCGTTTTCTTCACGCGAACCGGTGCCCACTTCGCTCGAAAACGCTCTAGTGGTGCTCGCCCCCGTCGGCCGACCCGGCAATCCAGCCCGGCGCCGGTTCGTGGCTCGGTGTGGCCCAGCTCGGTGCCGGCTGCGGCTCGGGCGCCGGAGGTGCTGCGACCGGAGCGGCCGGCTTCGGCGCGGCAGCCTTCTTCGGAGCAGCGGCCTTCTTCGGCGCGCTCTTCTTGGCAGCGGCTTTCTTCGCAGCCTTCTTCGGCGCAGCCTTCTTGGCGGCTTTCTTTGCCGTTTTCTTTGCAGCTTTCTTGGCCGACTTCTTCGCCGATTTCTTTGCAGCCTGCTTGGCGGATTTCTTCGCAGCCTTCTTGGCCGACTTCTTCGCGGACCTCTTCTTCGCCGCTACCACCTTCTTGGCCTTTTTGGCCTTCTTGCTTTTCTTCGCCTTCTTCGACTTCGCCATCGTGGTCCTCCTGTTGCCGCTATCTGAGTCCACCGGGCGTATTGAAGTGATCGCTTGCCGGACGTTGGCTGCACCTCGAAGAGAGGCACCCTCCACTTCGCTTGTCGGGCATGATGGCCGCGCGATCGCTTCGCGTCTGTGGCAAGGAAGCGCCGGTCCTTCACGTTGCGTCAGGGCAAGGCTGAGGTCCGGATCATGCTCGAGTGGCAGTCGATCAATTCAATCCTGGCCGGGGACCTCCTGTCGCCCAATCGAGAAGCTCAATCGTGTGCACCACAGGAACTGACGTACCGCCGGCAATCTGAACCATGCAGCCAATATTGCCCGCAGCGATCATGTCCGGTTTGACAAGCGCAATATTGGCGACCTTGCGATCGCGCAATCTGCTCGCAATGTCGGGCTGGAGAATGTTGTAGGTCCCCGCCGAACCGCAACACAAATGGCTCTCGGGCACATCTTTCACCACGAATCCATTCTTGGAAAGCAATTCTTTCGGAAGTTGAGTGATTTTCTGTCCATGCTGCAACGAACAAGCGGAGTGATAGGCGACGGTGACGTCGCCTATCTGTGTTGAAGGCGCGAGTTCGAGGCCAGCGAGATACTCGGTGATATCCTTTGCCAGCGCCGAGATTCGCTTGGCCGGCTCCGCGAATGTTTTGTCCTCGCGCAGCAGGTAGCCGTAGTCTTTGACAACTGTCCCACAGCCCGAGGTCGTCACCAGGATGGCGTCGAGCCCGTTCTGGTCCGCTTCCCTTTGCCACACCGTGATGTTGGCCCGCGCGCGCGCCAGCGCGTCGCCGTCCTGTCCCATGTGATGGGTCAACGCGCCGCAGCATTGCTCGTCCTTGACCAGCACCACCTCGACGCCGTGCCTGGTCAGGACATTGATCGCGGCCTGATTGATGCGTGGCGCCAGCACCTGCTGGGCGCAGCCCTGCAGCAGCGCGACCCGGCCGCGCCGCCGGCCGATCGGCGCAAACACGGTTCCCGCAGCCGGCCCCGGTTGCGGCAGGCCGCGCGGCGCGAGCGCCAGCATCGCCTTGATCCGCCGCAGCAGACCCGGGCTCGACGCACCGACCGATGGCGTCGGCAGCAATGCGGCGAACGGACGGGCGAGCCCGGCCAGGATCATGCTGATCCGGAATAGGCCCGGCCGCGGCAGCACGAGGGCGAGTACCCACCGCAGCAGCCGCTCGGTCAGCGGTCTCTGGTAATCCCGCTCGATCCGGACCCGGGCCTGGTCGACGAGGTGCATGTAGTTCACGCCCGACGGACAGGTGGTCATGCAGGCGAGGCACGACAGGCAGCGGTCGATATGCTTGACCACGTCGGCCGTCGGCGGCTTGTCTTTCTCCAGCATCTCCTTGATCAGGTAGATGCGGCCGCGCGGGCTATCGAGCTCGTCGCCGAGCAGCACATAGGTCGGGCAGGTCGCGGTGCAGAAGCCGCAATGCACGCAGGCGCGCAGGATCTTGTCGGCTTCCTTGATGTCGGGATCGGCAAGCTGCGCCAGGGAAAACTCGGTCTTCATGCAGCCCCGCCTCGCATCATCCGGCCGCGGTTGAGGACGGACCTCGGATCGAAGCTCGCCCGGACCCGTTCACCGAGCGCGGCAAGCCCGGCCGCCTGCGGCTGGAACACATCGACCGCCCGGCGTACATCCTCGGCGGCGCGGATCAGGGTGGCGTGTCCGCCGATGGCCTCGACCTGGCCGCGGACCAGCGCGGCCTGGGCGTCGGCGCCCGGCGGCACCGCGGCCCAGATCAGCCCCCCGCCCCAGTCGTAGATCACGTCGCCGCCGGTGGCGCGCGACAACGCCTGACCCAGCGCGCCGCCAGAGGCCGGCGGGCAAACGATACGCCACACCGGCCAGGCCCCGAGCGCGCCGTTCGCCGCGAACGGCACCACGTCGCGCAGCGCACTCCAGATTGCGGCCGACCCGTCGTCGGCGAGGCTGTCGACCGTTCCATAGGACGAGAGTGTCTGGCTCAGCGAGGCCGCCCGATGTGCCGCCGACGCCGAAATCCCCTCGAGCCGCACCAGCGTGACCGGCTGGCCGGAGGCTGCGAGGCCGGCGAGCGCACCGCCCCCGGTCCGCAACGCCGAACCCGGCAGATGCGCGGCGCCGGAGACGTCGAAGGGCGAACCCAGCGCCGCCGTCATCGCCTTGTTGGCGGTGACGTCATCCAGCCCGCGCAGCAGCAGCGTCCGTTCGGCTTCCGGCTTCGGCATGACCTTAAGCGTGACCTCGGTCATGACCGCGAGCGTGCCCCAGGAGCCGGTCAGCAGCTTGCACAGATCGTAGCCGGTGACGTTCTTCACCACCCGCCCGCCGGTCTTGAAGCTGTCGCCGAACCCGGACACCGCGTGCGCCCCAAGCAGATGATCCCTGATACCGCCGGCCTTGATGCGGCGGGGACCGGCCAGTCCGGCGCCGATCATGCCGCCGATCGTGCCGGCGCCCGCGGTGCCGAGCAGCACAGAGGTGTCCATCGGCTCGAAGGCGAATTGCTGGTTCTTGGCGTCGATCAGGGATTGCACGTCGGCGAGCGGCGCGCCGGCCTGCACGGTGATGATCAGTTCGTTCGGCTCATAGGAGGTGACCGCATTCAGCGCCGAGACGTCGAGCAGCGCATTGGTCGCCATCGGATGGCCGATGGCGCGCTTCGATCCATGTCCAATGACCTCAAGCGGCTGCTCGCTGGCAACCGCCGCGCGCACCACTTCCTCGACGTCTTTTGCGTCTCTGACCTTGAGCGTATCCACGCCATAGCCGGTAGCCAAATTCGGCTCCGAAATCAAATGCGCGCGCCGAACAAATTTCTGAATGCGAGGAGTCCGGCGTCGGTGATTTCGACGGAGCGGCCCTGCGGCCGGCGCCGGATCCAGTCCCGTTGCAATGCAAGGTCGGCAACCGCAGCCCCCGCCCGCCCGGCCAGATGCGGACGCCGCTCGCTCCAGTCGAGACAGGGCCGGCACAAGATCCGCCGGCTCCGCGCCGGCGAACGCAGGTCGATGCCGAGATCGCCGAGAAAAGCACGGCCGCAAGCAGTCAGCTCGCCGGCCTCATGGTCGAGATTGAGATGGCCGCGATCCCGCATCGCGTCGGTGACGGCGACGCCGAGCTCGCCGGCAAGGTGGTCGTAGCAGGTCCGAGCCCGGCGCATCTCGGGATCGATGCGCGGCGGCGGCCGGGACGGCTGCGGATCGATCGCGGCAACCGTCATCATGCCCTCGAGCATCTGCGCAACCAGCGGCGTAGCCAGCCGGTAGAAGCGGCGCGGACCACGCCGCTCGACCTTGAGCAGCGCCCGCTCGACCATGCGCGAAAGGTGCCAGCTCGCGGTCTGGGGCGTCACGCCCGCGACCAGCGCCAGTTCGCTCGCAGTCTGCGGGCGTCCGTCCATCAGCCGCGACAGGATGCTGGCACGGCCGGGATCGGCGATCAGCCCGGCGAGTTCGGCAAGCTCCGGTGCGATGGTCTGCATGGCCGGCTCCGCATCGATCGAAATATGCCTCTTGCGCTTGTCGCACGTCATGCCGCTGCAACGCTTCGATCATGATCGAAATGTTCACGACATCGACAATTCGACCATCACCGAACTGGGACGCCGAACGATCGACTATCTCTCGCGTTGCGGTTCGGCCGGCAGGACGCTTGGCGCGAATCATCTGGAGGCGAACATGAAACGTTCGGAAGTTTCGACCACGACGATGATCCTCACCCGACGATCGGCCATCGGCTCGTTCGCGATCATGGCGATCGCCGGCGTCTCGCCCTGGGCCGGATCGCAAGCTCGATCGGAGCACAGCAACGGAGGAATGCCAATGAAGCACTATGCGATGAGCACGAGAACCATCAGCGACGCGATCAACACGTCAGGCCTTCTGGTTGTGGCGCAATGGGAAGCCAAGGAGGGACAGGCCGACAAGGTGGCGGAAATCCTCGACGGCTTCCTGCCCGAGGCGCAGAAGGACCCCGGCACCAAGCTGTTCCTGATCGGCCGCGGCAAGGATAATCCGGCGCAATTCCTGTTCTACGAATTGTTCCAGGACGAAGCCGCGTTCAAGGCACACCAGGACAGCGCGGCTTTCAAAACCTACATCGCGGAGCAGGCGCTGCCGCTGCTCGCCAAGCGCGAGCGGTCGCAATACGCGCTGCTGTGAAGAAAAGCGCGGCGGGGAGGATGCTAGAGCGTTTTCGAGCGAAGTGGACCCGGTTCGCGTGAAGAAAACGCGTCAAAACAAGAAGCGAGAGCTTCGGTTCTGATTCAATCAGAACCGAAGCTCGTCCTTCCCGCCGGCGCGGGTCAGATCGACGCGCCGCTGTTGCCGAGCGTTGCGCGCAAGCCGGCCCGCTCGGGCGGCCTGCGCCAGAAGCCGACGATCGAGATCCGCGACAGCACCGCCGCCTCGAGGCTCTCGACCTGGGTTCGCAGCCGAAGCGCGCGTTTCTCGACGAGATGCCAGGACACGACGGCGACGCCGAAGGCGAGCGGCAGGCTGATCAGGAGGTTCAGATACCAGTGCTGGACCGGCGGGCCGAAGGTGGCGACGCATTGCTGGATGACGAAACCGTAGAGATAAAGCCCGTAGGAGTAATCGCCTGACGACACGATCCAGCTCCGCCGCGGATTCATCAGGCCGAGATAGCATGCGACATAGGCGGCCGGCACGGGAGCCAGCGCGTCACCGCGCCCGGTCGCCATGCCGGCGGCGCACAGCACCAGCGCCAGCAGGCACAGCGTGCGGTTGAACGGCACCTTGTCGCGCCAGAGGTAGAAGCCGACGCCGGCAAGGAAGCAGAACACCAGAAGGTGCGGGCGAAGCTGGATCGGCACCTCGTCCCAGCGCCAGATGTCGTAGACGATGAGCCCGATCTGGGCGATCACCATGAACCCGAGGAACGCCACCCGGTTGAAGCAAATCGTGAGCACGGCGAGCAGCGCCAGGATGACGTAGCACCACAGCTCGTACGGCACGGTCCAGAGCTGGGCGTTCACCAGATCGGGCAGCGGATTGTGCAGGAATACGCCCGGCAGCTCGTAATGGATGTCGCCGACGATATTGAGAAAATAGGCGTGGAATTTCGGATCGGCGACATATTGCGCCAACGGCAGCGCGGTGAAGACCGAACCGATGATGATTGCCGATAGCGTGGTTTCGACCGCGAGCGCCGGTCCGATCCGCAGCACGCGCAGGCCGAGGAAGGAAATCAGGCTCTTGCACCGGAGCAGGCTTGCGGTCACCAGGAAGCCGCTCAACGCAAAGAACAGCGCAAGGATCATCGCGACGCCGATGCGCAGCGTGCTCTGGATTTCCAGCGCGCGGCCGAGCCCGAGCGTCACGTTCGTGCTGTGCAGGCCAATGATCGACGCCGCCAGCGCGATCCGCATGTAGTCGAAACCCGCGGGCCGATTGCGCGAAAGCGCCAGCTGATCGGCCAGGCTGGGCATCGATGTGCTCCCGAAGACGTGCATCTGCGGAAAATACCGAGCAACAGTCTAAGGCCGTGTAAATGGGTCCGCGCTGTAATTGCAGCGACGCACGGGCGCCGGCCACCGCGCAAGGATCGGTTAAGGTTATCGGCCGGCTAGGGCGATCTGTCGAATTGTATCGACCGGCCCTCGCGCGTTGGTGGCTCTGGGCGCACGTTCACGCATGTTGGCCTCGGGGCCAATAGCTGACGTGGCTCCTGATGCCCTGGAAGCAGACTTGTTATCGTCATTCGGCAACCATTGATTTGATCGCGGCTCCGCCGGGAGAAACCACCACGATGCACATCAAACTGACAGCCATCGCGCTGCTCGCGATCATCGCGCCGGGACAGGCGGGTGCTGCCATGCTCACCGACGCCGAGGCGACGTTCCTCGACCAGCTCGCGACCGCAGCCGCGGTGCTCGAACAACGATGCACCGGCTATGAGGCCAATGGTGCCGGCGGCGTTCAGACGGGCGCCAGACTTCTCGGCAGCCCCGACGCCGCGATGGCCATGATCAATGCGTTCGACGCGGCCATCAAGGCTCACGACGGCAATGACTACGATCCGCGCAAATTCCGCCCCGAGGTGTCCGAAGCGGTCGGCAAGACCTTCAAGCGAGTCCGGGCGGCGTTGATCAGAGACCCGGAAGGGGCCTGCGCCGCCTATGGCGATAGCGGCGCGGCGTCGGGGCTGCTCAGACGGTACTAAAGCGCGATGAGATTGGGTTGAATCGTCATCGCGCTTTAGCTCTTTGTTTGACCATGATCTCCGCGCAAACGCGTTCCGCGTTTGTCGCGAGGGAAAACCGCTTCGCACTTTTCCGGATCATGCTCTAGTGTGCTGAAGGCGAAGTTCGTGCGGTTTCGCGGCAGCCACTTTCACGAACTTCGCATTCACAAAGCACACTAGAATCATAAGTTTGCTAGTGTCCTTATCGAATCCGAAGTTCGCTCCGAAGGTGCGGCAAATGATGCGAACTTCGGATTCGGGACACTAGAACCGCGGGATATCCGGGAAGGCCAGCTTGCCGGCGTGGACATGGACACGGCCGAGCTCGGCGCAGCGGTGCAGGGTCGGAAACACCTTGCCGGGGTTGAGCAGACCCTCCGCATCGAAGGCGCATTTCAGCCGCTGCTGCTGGTTGAGGTCGATCTCGGTGAACATGTCCGGCATCAGGTCGCGCTTCTCGATGCCGACGCCGTGCTCGCCGGTGAGCACGCCGCCGAGCTCGACGCAGCAGCGCAGGATGTCGGCGCCGAACGCCTCCGCCTTTTCGATCTCGCCCGGCTTGTTGGCATCGTAGAGGATCAAGGGGTGCAGATTGCCGTCGCCGGCGTGGAACACGTTGGCGACGCCGAGGCCGTATTTCTCCGAGAGGTCGCGGATCCGCGCCAGGGCCTTCGGCAAGGCGCCGCGCGGGATGGTGCCGTCCATGCAGAGGTAGTCCGGCGAGATGCGCCCGACCGCGGGGAACGCCGCCTTGCGGCCGGCCCAGAACAGATTGCGCTCGGCCTCCGAGGTCGAGATCTGGCAGGAGGTCGAGCCGCAGCCTTGCGCGATCGCCTCGACCCGCTTGATCAGCTCGTCGACCTCGACCTGGGGGCCGTCGAGCTCGATGATCAACAGCGCCTCGACGTCCAGCGGATAACCGGCGTGAACGAACGCCTCCGCGGCGTGGATCGCGGGCTTGTCCATCATCTCCATGCCGCCCGGGATGATGCCGGCGCCGATGATTCGCGCGACGCATTCGCCGGCCGCCTCGACCTCGGCGAAGCCGACCATCAGCGCGCGCGCCGTCTCCGGCTTCTGCAGGATGCGCACCGTGATCTCGGTGATGACGCCGAGCAGCCCTTCCGAGCCGGTGATGATTCCCATCAGATCATAGCCGGCATTCTCGGCCGACTTGCCGCCGATGCGCAGGATCTCGCCACTCATCAGCACGATCTCGCAGCCGAGCACGTTGTTGGTGGTCATGCCGTATTTCAGGCAGTGCACGCCGCCGGAATTTTCCGCGACATTGCCGCCGATCGAGCAGGCGATCTGCGACGACGGATCGGGCGCGTAATAAAAGCCGGCATGCGCGACCGCCTGGCTGATCGCGAGGTTGGTGACGCCGGGCTCGGTGACCACGACGCGGTTGTCGAAGTCGATCTCGCGAATCCGCTTGAACTTGCCGAGCCCGAGCAGCACGCCATCGGCAAGCGGCAGCGCGCCGCCGGACAACGAGGTGCCGGAGCCGCGCGGCACCACCTTGATGCCCTGGCCCTGGCAATATTTGAGCACCTTCGACACCTGCTCGGTGGTATCGGGCAGCACCACGACCATCGGCGGCTGCCGATAGGCGGTCAGGCCGTCGGATTCATAGGCCAGCATCTCGGCGGCGCTGTCGATCACGCCCTCGCCCGGGACGATTGCGCGCAAGGCGGCCACGATTTCGGCGCGGCGAGCGAGGACGGCCTGGTCGGCCGCCGGCATCATGATGGACATCGTTGTTCCCTCGGCTGGGCTTTTGCCCTTCGCCGATTTGTTACGACAAATCAATCACGTCTGCACCTGTTTCAGTGCACCGGGCCGAAGGTCGGATTGCCCCACACCCGCAATGGCGAGTTCTCTCTCGGACAAGCGGGCGGCCGCGAAACCTGTCAAAGTTTCGTGGCTTGTCCTGTCCAAGCCGGACATGCCACAAACGATCACTACCTCCCGGGACGAAACGAAGAGAACCCCATGAACCTAAAGACCTTGAGCGCGCTGGCGGTCGTCACGTCGCTGGCTTCCGCATCCTCCGCGCTGGCGCAGGATGCCGCCGCCGGCAAGACCTCGTTCAATAAATGCCTCGCCTGCCACGCAATCGGCGAAGGCGCCAAGAACAAGGTCGGCCCCGAGCTCAACGGCCTCGACGGCCGCCATTCCGGCTCCGCGCCGGATTACAATTATTCCGATGCCAACAAGAATTCCGGCATCACCTGGAACAAGGAAACCTTCCTCGAATACATCAAGGACCCGAAGGCCAAGATCCCCGGCACCAAGATGGCATTCGCCGGCATCAAGAACGAGAACGAGGCCAACAACCTCTGGGCCTACGTCTCCTCGTTCGACAAGGACGGCAAGCAGAAGTAATCGGCGGTATCGGTCGCGCCGTCCGCCCGGCGCCTATGCCGGGGCGGACGTTAGAACGGGGATGGCCTTTCTTCGGAACGCCATCCCCTTTCAGCGCGGCAACAGATTGGTCTTGGCGAGATCGACCACCTCGTCGCCGCGGCCGCTCATCACCGCGCGCAGCACCCACAGGCTGAATCCCTTCACCTGCTCCAGCGTAATGGTCGGCGGCATCGACAGCTCCTGCGTCGCGGTCACGACGTCGAGCACGGCCGGGCCGTCATGCGCGAGCACGTCGCGGATCGCACCCTCGAGCTCGCCGGGATCCTCCACCCTGACGCCGTGAATGCCCATGGCGCGGGCCATCGCCGCGAAATCGGGATTCTTCAGATCGACCCCGGTCTCGATGAAGCCGGCGGCCTTCATCTCCAGCGCGACGAAGCCGAGCACGCTGTTGTTGAAGATCACGACCTTCACCGGCAGCTTGGCCTGGGTCAGCGTGATCAAATCGCCCATCAGCATGGCAAAGCCGCCATCGCCGGACATCGACAGCACCTGCCGTCCCGGCTGCGCCGCCTGCGCCCCGATCGCATGCGCCATTGCATTGGCCATCGAGCCATGGACCCAGGAGCCGACCAGCCGGCGGCGGCCGTTCATTTTCAGATAACGCGCGGCCCAGATCGTCGGGGTGCCGACGTCGGCGGTGAACACCGCATCCTCGCTCGCCTGCTCGCTGAGCAGGCGCGCCAGATATTGCGGATGGATCGGCTTCTGGCCCGGCTTGCCGCGGGCGAGATCGTCGAGCCCGGCGCGGGCGTCCTTGTAATGCGCGAGGCTGGCATCGAGATGCTTGCGGTCGGTCTTCACATGGAGCTTCGGCAGCAGCGCGGCGATGGTCTCGCCGACCTCGCCGACGATGCCGAGATCGAGCTTGCAGCGGCGGCCGAGATTTTCGGGGCGGATATCGACCTGCGCGATGTTGATGCCGGTCGGGAAGAACTGCTTGTAGGGAAAATCGGTGCCCAGCATCAGCAGCACGTCGCAGCCGTGCATGGCGGCATAGCCGGAGGAAAAGCCGATGAAGCCGGTCATGCCGACGTCGTAGGGGTTGTCGTATTCGACATATTCCTTGCCGCCGAGCGCGTGCACGATCGGGCTCTTCAGCGTCTCGGCAAGCTTGATCAAGCCGTCATGCGCGCCGGCGCAGCCGCGGCCGCAGAACAGCGTGACACGTCGCGCGCCGTTGAGCAGTGCCGCCAGCGCGTTCAACTCGGTGTCGGCCGGACGCACCACCGGCGCCGGCGGCAGCAAGCCGGCATTCGGCGCGATGTCGCGCTTCGGCGCCGTCCGCATCGCGACGTCGCCCGGCAGCACCAATACGGCGACGCCGCGCTTGCCGACCGCGGCGCGGATCGCGTTCTCCAGCATGTAGGGCAGCTGCGCCGGATCCGACACCAGTTCGCAATAATGGCTGCATTCGCGGAACAGGTCCTGCGGATGGGTCTCCTGGAAATATCCGCCGCCGATTTCAGCGGAGGGGATCTGGGCCGCGATCGCCAGCACCGGCGTGCGGCTGCGATGCGCGTCGAACAGGCCGTTGATGAGGTGCAGATTGCCCGGGCCGCAGGAGCCCGCGCACACCGCGAGCGCGCCCGTGATCTGGGATTCGGCGGCGGCAGCGAACGCGGCCACCTCCTCGTGACGCACATGCAGCCAATCGATCGTGCCGCGCTTGCGCAACGCCTCGGTCAGGCCGTTGAGGCTGTCGCCGACGACACCGTAGATGCGTTTGACGCCGGCCTGGGCAAGGGTTTCAGCGATGAGGTCGGCAATGTTGTCGATCCGCATGAGAGGTGTCCTTTGCTGCAATCCGAAACCGCGTGGGCTGCATGATGTTCGGCGCCACGCGGCGGCGCAAGCCTTTCCGGATCACATTCGCGCGGCGCAAAGGCGCGGCAGCTATTGCGCCGTCACCGCGTCCCGCACCATCAGGCCGGCCATCGTCTCGATCTCGGACGCCACGAGATCGGGCACGACGTACTGCACCATGTGGCCTGTGTCCGGCAGCACGGTCAGCTTCGCGTTCGGCGCCGATGCGGCGAGCGGCCGCGAGTGGATGCCGGTCGAGACCGTCTTGTCGACGTCGCCCGAAATGATTGACAGCGGCGCCCTGATCTCGGCATAGCGCGGGGCCTGTTCGACAACGGCCGCCTTCAGCGTGACGAGGTCGCGCGCATTGGCGATGAACTCGCGCGGACGCAGCAGGAGCAACGACTGGCTGTCGCGGACGAAATCAGCCGGCACCGGCTGCGGCGCGAACACGCCGCGCGTAGCCGAATTGGCGACGAGGAAACCGAGCGGCAGCGTGATCGTGTGCGCAAGCAATGGTCCGATCAAAGGTGTCGAGATCGCATTATTGTAGCGTCCGGCGCCGCCGCGCCACGGATAGGCGACAGGGGCGAGCAGCACGAGGCCGGCGACGCGGTCCGGATGATCCAGCGCAATGCGCAAGGCGAGTGCGCCGGCCCAGGAATGCGCCACCACGATCGCCCGCTCGACGCCGAGCCTGGTCAGCGCCTCCACGATCATCCGGGCCTGGATCGCGGGCGTCGAATCCGCGACGCGCGCGCGGGTGCTCCAGCCGTGACCCGGCCGATCGATCAGGATCACCCGGCGCGCTTTGGCAACGCGATCGCCGAGCGGCTGCATCGCGCGGAGATTGGAGCTTGCACCATGCAGCATCACGACCGGCGGCCCGACCGCATCGCGCGGGCCGAGTTCGACCACATGCAGCCGCGCCCCGGCCACATCGATCATTCGCCCCTGCGGCGGGAAGGCCCGCTGGATCAGCAGGGCGCCGAGCTGTGTCACCAGCGCCAGGGCCAGCCCTGCGGCCGCCAGCGCAATGATTGCGGTCAACATCGAGGGGATCCGAAAGGTCTTAGGCACCTGATTGGGCACCTGACAATTACGACGAAGCCGAAATCAGGTTTCGCGCGGATGTGCCCCCTGCCAGGGCATGCTCTTGTTCGGAAAGCCAATTGTCGATTATCCGGCTCGCGCCCCGGCGCGGAGTTGTCCACAATGCGCCCAGCCTGTGGATAGCGGGTTCATACCTGCGTCATTAGTCATTTCATAGATTGGCGGTGGCAATTTCGCCATCAGACGCGAGGCTTCATCGAAACCGGGACGCCATTGGAACGCTTCCTGGTTTGTACACGGTATCCACAGGAACCGGCGTCCGCATGACGAGTTCAACGGGAAGTAATCGGAGGAGTACCATGATTTCCGACCCTAGCGATGCGGCCATCGATCAGATCGTGGCGAGCTGCAATGGCGACCTGCGCGGCGCCCTGAAGGCACTGTTGCTGGTGAATGAGCACCTGGAGGCGGAGCTTCAGCAATTCTATGCTGCCGTAGCCCAGGATACCGCGTCCCGCGGCAAGTTCTTGCACTAGCCTCCTGCGCCGGACCGGACCGCGAGCAAGCATCAAGCTCGCGCGCAACGTGCCCATTCGCGGCCATCGCCCCACGATCGCGATCAATCGCACGCAATCAGATATCGCGGCCTTCGACCTTTTCGGTCAGCTGCTTGACGATCTGCGGCACCTTCTCGAGGTAGGGATCGACAGCCAGCGCCTTGCGGAAGGCGTCGAGCGCACGCTTGTCGTCGCCCATGTCCTGCATGATCATGCCGACGCCCGCCAGCGCGCCGAAATGGCGGGGTTCGCGGGTCAGCACCTGCTGCAGGTCTCCAAGCGAACGAACGTAATCGTTCTTCAAATAGTAGATCGTCGCACGCCGGTTCCAGGCCTCGACATAGTCGGGGCGGAGCTTGATCACCGCGTCCAGCAGCTTCAGCGCGACATCGACATTCTGGGCGTCGATCGCCGCCTTGGCGCGCACCATCAACAGCGCCGCGGTATCGCTCGGGGTTTGCAGCCACAGCGCCCAGATCCGCGCCTCGACATGGCGGGCACTGTCCTCGTCGGGCGCGGCCTTCAGCGCGCCGAACAGGAAATCCAGCCCGCGGGTCCGGTCGGCCGGCACCTTCGGCAGCTTGGTCGGAGCTTCAGGTAGTTTTTTCTGGGCCCTGGGCGGCGGGACAACCCGCGGATCGTCCTGCGCGACGGCCGCAACGGGCAGCACCAGAAGCGCGGCGATCAGGATCGCCAGCCGGCGGTTGGTGGGCCCCAGGAACTTCAATCCGAGCTTTAATCCCATCGCCGAAGTCTAGACGCACAACGCCGCGCCGCAAAGCAGCGCGGCGTCAAAGACCTGTGAAGGAAGGATCGGAATCGGCCGGCGATTCGGGCGGGATCAGCCTTGTCGATCAGATTTGTCGGATCAACCCTGGCGTGCCTTGAAGCGGCGCTGGACCTTGTTGATCACATAGACGCGGCCCTTGCGGCGAACCAGACGGTTGTTGCGATGGCGGCCGCGCAGCGACTTGAGCGAGTTACGGACCTTCATGGGACAATCCTGTTACTTCGAAAGGCCCGTGTTGGAGGCCGTACCTGATCAATGCCATTATTTGGCAAAATGGGATTTATCCCGACAAGCGGCCTGCCGCCCGGGACGGCCGGGTTCTAAGCCATCGGACCGTTAAATGTCAACCGAGATGGGCCGATTTTCGGGCCTGTCCCGGCCGGGAACCCGCGCCAGGCACCGCGCCACGCCATTGAGATCGCTTCGGAAACGGGGACAGCCACAATTATCCGGACCAGCGACGGACCCGCCGTCGCCCTTTGACGATGGCGCCGCGGCCGCCGAATCGAGTTTTCGTCCTCCTCGCGCCCGCCCCCGACCGTGACCGAACCGGACTTTGCGCTGGATTGAGCTCGGCGCGACCATAAGCCTTCAACGCTACGGCGCTTGCGAAAATCGTTATATCATATAATTATTTTCCATCACCCAATGAACACGCCGCCGGGGAAACCGAATGCCCAAGCTCAAACTGCCCGACATCGAAAAGGTCACCGCGATCGACATCCACACCCATGCCGAGGAGCCGTGCGGCATGCATGGCGACGACGGCTATGACGACTTCCAGGCGCAGATGGCCGACTACTTCAAGTCGCCGCACAAGCATCCGCCGACCGTGCCGGAGACCGCGGCCTACTACCGCGCCAAGAACATCGCCGCGGTGATCTTCCCGGTCGACGCCGAGCGCGAGACCGGCTTCCGCCGCTACAACAATCACGAAATGCTCGAGGTCGCCTCCGACCATCTCGACGTGCTGATCCCGTTCGTCTCGATCGACCCGCACAAGGGCAAGCTCGGCGTCCGCGAGGCCCGCAAGCTGATCGAGGAATACGGCGTCCGCGGCTTCAAATTCCACCCGACCATGCAGGGCTTCTACGCCAACGACCGCATGGCCTATCCGCTCTATGAAGCCATCAATGACGGCGGCGCGATCGCGCTGTTCCACACCGGCCAGACCGGCGTCGGCTCCGGCATGCCGGGCGGCATGGGGATGCGGCTGAAATATTCCAACCCGATGTACATGGACGACGTCGCGGCCGATTTCCCCGACCTCAAGATCATCCTCGCGCATCCCTCCTTCCCCTGGCAGGAAGAGGCGCTGTCGGTCGCGACCCACAAGCCGAACGTCTATATCGACCTGTCCGGCTGGTCGCCGAAATACTTCCCGCCGGTCCTGGTCCGCTACATCAACTCGATCCTGCAGGACAAGATGCTGTTCGGCTCCGACTGGCCGGTGATCACGCCGGACCGCTGGCTCGCCGACTTCGCCAAGCTCGACATCCGCGAGGAGATCCGGCCGAAGGTCCTGAAGGCCAACGCGCGGAAGATTTTGGGCGTCTAGAGCATGATCCGGAAAAGTGCGAAGCGGTTTTCCCTCGCGACAAACGCGGAACGCGTTTGCGCGGAGATCATGGTCAAACAAGGAGATGAGATCATGATGCGATTCCGTGGAAGCGCATCATGATCTAAGGGAGTATTGTCGGCGGCAAGCTTCGGAGGTGGTTCATGACGAACTTCACCGGACTTGCCACCCTCTTCGCACTCCTGATCGGAAGCGCAGGGCTCTGCTGCGCGGAACGCGGCGGGCAGCCGCCCGCGTTCGTCGAATTCGAGAGCCCGCTTGTAAGTGCGCAGCCGCTGCAAGGCTATCTGCGAACACCCGATGGACCGGGCCCCTCGCCCGCCGTGGTGCTGCTGCACGGCTGCGGCGGCTTCTTCAAGCAACTCGACGAGCGCTGGGGCAAGCGGCTGGCGGCCTGGGGCTATGTCACGTTCACGGTCGACCGGTTCGGGCCGCGCGGCATCAGCAGCGCCTGCACGGGCGGCGCGCCGGCCGCAACCGTCCATGACGCCTATCGTGCGCTGAGCTATCTCGCGCGGCAATCGGCGGTCGATCCCGGTCGCGTCGCGGTGGTGGGGTTCTCGCAAGGCGCCTGGCTCGCCCTGCTCTCGGTCGAGCGTGGCGCGATCGAACATAACGCGGCAGAGAAATTCCGCGCAGCCGTTGCATTCTACCCGCCCTGCCTCAGCATCAAGGGCGACATGACGGTGCCGACGCTGATCATGGTCGGCGAGCTCGACGACTGGACGCCGGCCAAGGAGTGCCGGACCTTGGCCGAAGGCCGCGACGACTACGGCATCTCCCGGCAGAATCATGCGGGACACCCGATCGAGCTGATTGTTTATCCCGGCGCCTATCACGGTTTCGACGTGCCGCATTACAGCACGCCGGTGCAGCTGCTCGGCCATCACCTCGAATTCAACGAGGTGGCCAGGGATCAATCCATCGACGCACTCAGGAAATTCCTGTATGCGACAATCGGCGGGCAAGAGAGATCACAATGACCATCAAGGCAATCGTCTTCGACGCCTACGGCACGCTCTACGACGTCCAGTCGGTGGCCGACGTCACCGAGGATGCGTTCCCCGGCTACGGCGACATCATCACGCAGATCTGGCGCATCAAGCAGCTCGAATACTCCTGGCTGCGTTCGCTGATGCGGCGCTACCAGGATTTCGCCGTCGTAACCCGCGACTCCCTCGCCTACACGCTGCGCTGCCTCGGCCTGCAATATGACGCGGCGACCTTCGCCCGCATCATCGACAAATATCAGCATCTGGCGCTGTATCCGGATGCGGTGGCAGCCCTCGAGGCGATGAAGGACAAGAAGCTCGCGATCCTGTCCAACGGCAGCCCCGACATGCTGAATGCGCTGGTGCGCAACTCGGGACTAGACCGCGTGCTCGACGCGACCATCAGCGTCGATGCCCACAAGGTGTTCAAGCCGGCGCCCGAGGCCTACACGCTGATCGAGGAGGTGCTGAAAGTACCGCCGGCGGAGGTGCTGTTCATTTCCTCCAATCCGTGGGACGCCTGCGGTGCCAAGTCGTTCGGCCTCAACGTCGCATGGATCGAGCGGGTGACGCCGCAAGCGATGGCGCTGGCCTGCGTCGAAAGCGAGACGGTCGCCCCATTGACGATGTTCAAGGCTCTGCGTACCCAGATGGACGAGCTCGGCGTCGCACCCGATCACCGGATCCACGGTCTCTCCGAACTTCCCGCACTGGTGTCTGCAAGGTCCTGAACAACATGAGCCTCGAGTCTGTCCGCGCCTTCTTCGCCGAGAAGGCGCCCGAAATTTCCGTGATCGAATCTACCACGAGCTCCGCGACGGTCGTGCTGGCGGCGGAGGCCTATGGCGTCGAGCCGGCGCGGATCGCCAAGACGCTGAGCCTGCGGGTCGGCGACCGCGTGGTGCTGATCGTCGCCGCCGGGACGTCGCGGATGGACAACAAGAAGGTGAAGGCGGCGTTCGGCGGCAAGCCGAAGATGCTCGGCCTCGACGAGGTCGCCGACATCACAGGCCACGAGGTCGGCGGCGTCTGCCCGTTCGGGCTGAAGACGCCGCTGCCGGTCTATTGCGACGTATCGCTGAAGGCGTTCGATGTCGTGGTGCCGGCGGCAGGCTCGACCCACAGCGCGGTCCGCATCACGCCCGACAGGATGGCGGAGCTGACTGCGGCCGAATGGGTCGACGTCTGCGAAGTCAGACCTGGGGACTAGTCCTCATCGTCGAACGGCGGCCGCGATGGCGCCGGCTGCATCGGCTGTGGTGCGCGCGGCCGCTGCTGCATCTGCGGCTGCTGCGGCGCACGGCCCTGCGCTTGCGGCTGTTGGGCCCGCCCCTGGGTCTGCGACTGTTGCGCGTTTGATTCGAACACGGCGCGACAACTGTTGGAAAGTTGCGGCGTGTTCTGCCGCAGGCAAGCCACGATGCGCTGCACGTCGGGCACCTGGTCGCTGCAGAGCCGCCACACGTCCGGTGTGCACGCCATCTGCTGTTCCCAGGTTCCCCGATACTCCTCGGCGACGGCGGCCGTTGCCGTGACAGCTCCGCCGATCGCTATGGCAAGGCTCAAGACGATCCGCTGCGATCGCATGTCGGGCTCCCGTTGTTCCAGATACTGGCCCGCGCGCGCATGTTCCCGCGCCGCGATTTGCTCCAAAGCTGCCCAATGAATGCGGCCAAGGATCGTTCGCGCGGACAACTAAAAGTGAAGAGAGTTTGTCCCGGGAGTTCCCTATTCGACCTTGCCGATCTTCTTCACCGCCGCGATCAACCGCGCGCTGTCGTCTGCAACAAATTTTGAGAACGCCGGCGCGTCCATATAGGCGACAGGACTGCCCGCAGTCTCGAAAGTCTTGATCACCTCCGGCGCCTTCACGGCATCAGCCATCGCCGCGCGCAGCCGCTCCATGATCGGCGCCGGCAGCGCTGACTGCGCGAACAGTCCCGCCCAGATGTAGAACTCGACGTCCCTGTAGCCGAGTTCCTTGAAGGTCGGCAGATCGGGGAAGCTCGCGATCCGCTCGGCGCCCCAATTGGCGAGCACGCGCATCTTGCCGTCCTCGACCTGCTGCTTGAGCGTGCCCGGCGCCGACGCCAATGCCTGCACGGTGCCGGAAAGCAGTGCGGTGAGCGCCGGGCCTGCGCCGCGGAACGGCACATGCAGCAGCTTGATTCCTGCGCTCGCCGCGAACATCTCCATCGCGACATGCAGCGTGCCGTACGGACCGGACGAGCCGTAAGGAATCTGTCCCGGGCGTTTCTTCGCATCGTCGACGAATTCCTGCAGCGTCTTCCACGGCGCCGAGGCCGGCACCGCGAGCAGCGTCGGGTCGGCAAGCACACGCGCGATCGGCGCGAACTGCGACACCTCGTAGGCAACCGGACGATCGAACAGCCGGTCGGCCTCCGGCAGCACCGCGAGCGAGGACAGCGTCATCAACAGCGTATAGCCATCGGGCTCGGCGCGCGCGGCCTGCGCATTGCCGATCGATCCGCCCGCTCCGCCGGCGCGATTGTCGACGATCACGGGCTTGCCGAGGATACGCTCCAGCGCGAGCGCCACCGGTCGCGCCGCAAGGTCGGCCTGGCCGCCGGCCGGAAACGGCACGATCATCGTGATATTGCGGTTGGGATAGGCGGCTTGCGCAAACGCGGAGTTGGCGAGCGCAGCCTGCGCAAGCGGCAATGCGGCAGCGGCGCGCAGGAGTTCGCGGCGGTTCATCGAGAGTTTCTCCCCAATCATCTTTTTTGGCGATCGCAACCGATCGCGATGCCGCAGTCAGAGCCGCGGCTTGGTCGCATCGTGCAGGACCGGAGCGCTGATCTCAAGCGTCCCGCGCGTCGCACCTGACGCCGACTGACCGATGGGGAAGATCGAGCCTGGTCGGCCGAGTGCATGTTGAGATTCGATCGAATAACGACGGCGCTGTGCTCCCTCTCCCCGTTCTTGCGGGGAAAGGGTCGGGGTGAGGGGCTGCCTCCGCGTAAACGGCGACAGTTGGACTTGTGGAGGCTCCCCCTCACCCGGAACGCATCTAACGATGCGTCATAGCCGAAGCTCCGCTTCGGCGTTCTTGAGAACGGCCGCCAAAGGCGGCCTATACCTCTCCCCGCACGCGGGGCGAGGTAAAGCTGAATCCGCTGCGCGATGTGATGTAAGTCATCTTGCTCTAGCGCTTGCGCGCCGCCCTGCGGGTCTTTCCGACCGACCGCTTGCTGGCCGCGCCGCGCTTGGTCGCGGTCTTCTTGCTGGCGGCCGCGCGTCGGACCGGAGCAGCCGCGGCCGGCCGCTTGCGCGCCGGCGCCTTCTTCGGCGCCTTCCTGGCCGTTTCCCTCACGGCTTTCCTGGCGGCCTTCTTCGCTGCTTGCGGACGCGCGCGTCGCGCGGTTGTCGCGCTGCGGCGCCGCGTGCTGCTGCCTCCGATCGGAACGAGGTGGTCGTTGGCATCCAGCGTGAGCTGCTGGAGCGGGAACGCCGGCAGGAAGCTCGGGTCGTTGTAGAGCTTGCTCAAACTGTCCTGGTCGAACTTGCCGCCCTGCCCGCGGTCCTCGCCCGCGCCGGCGCGCCAGGCCGCTTCCCAGACCCGGGCCAGGGTCTTGGCACCGTCCTGCATGCAGGCCGCGGTGGCGTCCTTCAGCTTCGACCACAGCGCCTCGACCTGTCCGCTGCCCATATGCGAATTGAACAGGTTGACGATGGTCATCGGCGGCAGCCGCTTCACGGTCCGCTGCATCAGCGCGACCACGGCGACCGCAGCGTCGCGCCCGGTCGGCGTGCCGCCCGGAGCAATCTCCGCGACGTCGCTGGTCCGGGCGTCAGGAATCATCTTGATGAGATCCTTGCCGTGGCGGCCGATCATCGTGGTCTCGTACACGCTGTGCACCTTGGCATGCGCCTTGTCGCTCGGATCGAGGCCATGGTGGAATTGCGAGATGTGCAGCGGCTGGCAGGCATCGCCGATGTAATGCGCGACGATGCCCGCGGCGCAGACGAATTCCAACTTCTTGTTGGCGGCGGCGTACTCGACCATCTCGTCGAAAATCTGCCAGACCCGGAACGGCAATGCGCCGCGCCGGTCCTCGCCGATCCCTTCGTAATAGTCGTTCCAGACCTTCGGATCGACGTTGCGCGTCGACTCCGCACAAAGATCGAGCAGCGTCTTGCCGTCCTTGCCCGGCTTGTCCATGTCGGCGAAATGGTTGCTTTCGTCGGTGTGCCGGGTGAAGCGCCAGACCAGGTCGGCGACGTCGGCCAGCGGCGAGAATGTCCCTCGCTGATGCGGCTTGAGGTCGGCAAGCAGCTTGTCGTCGAGGCCGATATTGTCGGAATTGGCGTCCATCATGGTGGCGAGCTTGGGCAACTTCGCATCGATCAGACTGGTCGCGTAGGCGCCGATCTTGACGTGGCCCCATTCGCCCCAATACTCGGTGTGACCGGCGTTCCAGTCGCCGATCAACTCGACATCGAGCTCACGGCACAGCGTCGACATGCAGATCCCGAGCGCGACCTGCATCGGGACCTTGCCGCTCGATCCGAACAATTCCTGGCCGCCCCATTCGAGCGCCAGAGGACTGAGGATCCGCGCGCCGCTGGGGTTCTTCTTGGCGTCCGGATCGTCGACAAACCAGACCGTGCCGGAGTCGCCCGGATAATTGTTGAGCGGCGTGTCGCCGTCGCGCGGGCCGATCACGAAATCGCTGACATATTCCACGCCGCCGACGGTCTTGTAGCGATAGAATAAGCCGAGGATCTTGCCCTTCATCAATCCGCTGGTCGCACCGAAGGCGATCAGCGGCTGGTTGATGATGTCGAGACGGAAGGTGCCGACATTGAGGTCGACGACGTCGCCGACCTGGCCGACGCCGTAGACCTGTGCGGTCCAGCCCTTGACGTCATCGACGCGGATCAGGCCGGCATCGAGATTGGCCACCACGCGCGAGCCGGGCCAGCCGGGATAGACCTCGCTGAAGGCGCGCTTGCCGAGTTGCAGCGCATCGCTGACGCCGAGGCGGCGGTCGGTGTTCTTGAAGCCGGCGAAGATCTCGCGGCCGGCGGCGCCGACCACGTGACGGTTGGACAACGCAAACACCGTCTCGCCATTGGTGACGAGACAGCCGATCGAGCCGCGGTGGATCTTGCCCTGGATCATGGTCTGCACCGGAAAGCCGCCGCCGACCAGATCGCTCTTGAACACCGGCGGATCGACGGTGCCGGGGCTGCCCTCGTTCGGATCGACCTTGACGACGCAGGTGGGCACGACGCGACCATCCGGCAGATAGAGGAATGGAGGCACCAGCTGGTCCTGCTTCTCGGGATGGTTCTTCAGCTCGGAGCGCTTCATCCAGTCGCGGACGAAGACGAGGATGCAGGGCCACGACCAGTCCTTGACCGACGAGTTGAACAGCGTGCGCGGTCCGAGCGCCTGCGGCTTGGAGTGCGCCTTTCTTTCCGTCGCGTTGCGGTCGTTGTCCCGGATCAGATAGCGGCCGATCGCCGTGGCGTAGACCGATTGCAGATGGGCCAGATGCACGTGATAGGCCTCGCGGGCATCGAGCAGATCCTTCACCGACAATGACGTGAAGTCATGCTTGGTCAGATCAATCATCTGGTTCCTCCGAAAATGCGCTTTGCGGCAACACCGGTGCAGGACGCAGAAATAGACGATCGCGGCAGCCCTCGATCGTGGGTTAGTTCACATAAGCAATACAATTTAAAAGGGATGACACGAATGTGACGGGGCGGGCCGGATGTCCCTCCACCGCTCCGCGTGCGGATTTCTATTTCCGCTGCGCACGCCCTTTGGCGAAATGCTTCGCCAGGAAATCCGCCAGCACCTCGACGCGCGCGGGCCGCGGGCCGCCGGGCGGGGTGACGAGATGCACGGCGCCCTCGGGCTGCTTCCAGCCTTTCAGGATCACCTCGACCTCGCCCCGCGCGATCGCGTCGCCGACGATGAAGTCGGGCAGATCGGCGATGCCGAGACCGGCGAGCAGCGCGGGCATCACAGCCTCGCCATTGTTGACCCGGAGCTGGCCGGCGGGACGCACGCTCGCCTGCTCGCCCGACGCGTTGGTGTAGTGCCAGACGCCCTGAGTCGAGAGATAGGCGTAGCCGAAGCATTTGTGCTCGGCGAGATGCATCGGATGGGTCGGCCGGCCGTGGCGCTTCAGATAGGACGGCGCGGCCACCGTGTAGCGCGGCATGCCGCACAGCCGCCGCGCGATCAGCGAGGAATCCGGCAACCGCGCGATGCGCAGGCCAGCATCAAAGCCCTCGCCGATCAGGTCGACCGTGGCATCGCTCAAGTGCAGGTCGATCGAAACCTCCGGATAGGCCTCCATGAATTCCGGCAGCAGCGGCGCCACTGTCTTGATGCCGAAGCTCATCGGCACCGCGAGCCGCACCAGGCCGCGCGGCGTGGTCGATTGCGCCAGCGCCTCATTCTCAGCCGCCTCGCCGTCGGCGAGCAGCCGCGCGGCGCGCTCCGACAATTTCTGGCCGGCATCAGTCAGCGCCAACCGCCGCGAGGTGCGGTTGAACAGCCGGGCGCCGAGCCGCTCCTCCAGCCGGCTGACCGCCTTGGACACCGTCGCCTTGGACAGCGAGAGCTCGGTCGCGGCCGCCGCAAACGACCGTAATTCCACGACTTTTGCGAAGATCGCGAGCGCCTCGAAGTCCGGCAGTTTCGACATGGGCCGCTGTCCTGATTGCTCAATACTGGAAACAATGAGTTTCAATAGTTTCCATTTCTATACCACAGCCGGAGGCATATCCAAGTGCCATCAAATTCAACCGATGGAGAAATCCAATGACAAAGAAGCTCTCAGGCAAGGTTGCCCTCGTCACCGGCGGCTCGCGCGGCATCGGCGCGGCCAGCGCCCGTGCACTCGCCGCGGAAGGTGCGAGCGTCGCGATCAGCTACGTCGCCTCTCCCGAGAAGGCCGAGGCCGTGGTCGCCGAATTGAAGGACAAGGGCGTCAACGCCCGCGCCTACAAGGCTGACCAGGCCTCGTCATCCGATGTCGATCAGCTGGTGAAGACCGTCGCCAAGGATTTTGGCCGGCTCGACATCCTGGTCAACAATGCCGGTGTCGCATCGGGCGGCGCGGTCGACGACCCCAAGGCCGACACCGCGACGCTCGCCCGCCAGGAGGCGATCAACATCAACGGCGTGATCACCGCGATCCGCGCCGCCTCCAAGCTGATGGGCGAAGGCGGCCGCATCGTCACCGTCGGCTCCATGCTGGCGGACCGCGCCTCGTTCCCGGGCCTTGCCGACTACGTCGCTACCAAGGCGGCCGTCGTCGGCTACACCAAGGGCGCGGCGCGCGACCTCGGACCGCGCGGCATCACGGTGAACGTGGTGCAGCCCGGCTCGATCGACACCGACATGAACCCGAAGGACGGTGGCGAGTTTGCCGAGACGCAACGCTTGCAGCACGCGCTGCAACGCTTCGGCCGCCCGGAGGAAGTCGCAGCGGGCGTCGTGTTCCTGGCAAGCCCGGAAGCCTCGTTCGTGACCGGCACCGTGCTCAACGTCGACGGCGGCTTCGGCGCCTGATCGCAAAATTTTCTGGAGACGCCGGGCGCGGTGCGCCCGGCCTGCTCCTCAACATCGACATCAAGGGGAATGACCATGATCGAACTCAGACCATTCGCAAAGCTTGGCGGCGCCGACCACGGCTGGCTGAAGGCCAAGCACCACTTCTCGTTCGCGAGCTACTACGATCCCGATAATGTCAGCCACGGCGCGCTGCGCGTCTGGAACGACGATGAGATCGCGCCCAACTCCGGCTTCCCGGCACATCCGCACGCCAACATGGAGATCATCACCTATGTTCGCGAGGGCGCAATCACGCACCAGGATTCGCTCGGCAATAAGGGACGCACCGAAGCCGGCGACGTGCAGGTGATGAGCGCCGGCAGCGGCATCCGTCACTCCGAGTACAATCTGGAGCCGGCGAAGACCAAGATCTTCCAGATCTGGATCGAGCCGACGACGAAGGGCGGCCACCCGACCTGGGGCTCGAAGCCGTTCCCGAAGGCGGACCGTTCGGGCAAGCTCGTCACCATCGCCTCGGGTATCGACGGCGACAATGACGCGCTGCCGATCCGCGCCGATGCGCGGGTGCTCGCCACCACGCTGAAGGCCGGCGAGAGTGCGGAATACGCCGCCGACAAGGCCCGTCACCTCTATCTGGTGCCGGCGGCCGGCAGCATCGAGGTCAACGGCGTGCGCGTCAATGCCCGCGACGGCGCCGCGATCCGCGACGAGGCCAAGCTGAAGATCACCGCGCTCGAGGATGCTGAGCTCGTGCTCGTCGACGCGGCCTGATCACCACATCCACACTCGTCATGCCCGGGCTTGACCCGGGCATCCATCGGGCTTCGCAAGGGTTCTCCGTTTGATGGATTGCCGGGTCAAGCCCGGCAATGACGGGGTTCCTTAACTTCACCCTACTGCCAAACCACAAGGAGGCCATCATGGCCAAGGTTCTCGTTCTCTATTACTCCGCCTACGGTCACATCGAAGCGATGGCGAATGCCGTCGCGGAAGGCGCGCGCGAAGCCGGCGCCACCGTCGACATCAAGCGCGTCCTCGAGCTGGTACCGGCCGAAGTCGCCAAGGCCTCGTACTACAAGCTCGACCAGGCCGCGCCGATCGCCAAGATCGACGATCTCGCCAACTACGATGCGATCATCGTCGGCACCGGCACCCGGTTCGGCCGCATGGCCTCGCAGATGGCCAACTTCCTCGACCAGGCCGGCGGCCTCTGGGCCAAGGGCGCGCTGCACGGCAAGGTCGGCGGCGCCTTCACCTCGAGCGCGACCCAGCATGGCGGCCAGGAGACCACGCTGTTCTCGATCATCACCAACCTCCTGCATTTCGGCATGACGGTGGTCGGCCTGAACTATGGCTTTGCCGGACAGATGAAGCTCGACGAGGTCACCGGCGGCGCGCCCTACGGCGCAACCACGATCACCGGCGGCGACGGCAGCCGCCAGCCGAGCGAGAACGAACTCGCCGGCGCCCGCTATCAGGGCCGCGCGATCGCGGAAACCGCGAGAAAACTTCACGGCTGATGCGATGGGGGCGGCATTCTCGTTCACGATTGCCGCCCCTGCCTAAGTCGCGACGTCGTTCCCGGACAACGGCGCAAGAGCGATCGCTGCTGGAACGCCAACAGACGCCAAGAAAGGCCGATAATCGACGTAATAGGCGTCCATGCCCAGGATTGCCTGACAATTGGCCGCGAATTGAGCCCTTGAGCGGCGACAAGCCGCGTGTCATCGTGCCCGTCAATATCCAGGCCGGAGCAACATGACGGTTCCCTGTCGCGTCCTAATGATCTATCCGAAGTTCGTTCAGGACTCCTTCTGGAACTATACGGAAGCTTGTGAACTCGTCGATGCGAAGTATCCGGCGGCGCCGCTCGGACTGATCACCGTCGCCGCCATGCTGCCGAAGCATTGGGATATTCGCCTCATCAACCGTAACACCGAGCCCTTGACGGACGCCGATCTCGACTCGGCCGATCTTGTCATGATCGGCGGCATGCTCAACCAGCAGCCTGATTTTCTCCACCTGATCGATCTCGCACACCGGCACGGCAAGCCGGTATGTGTCGGCGGACCTGACGTCTCCTCCAGCCCGCATCTTTACGCCGACGCGGACTTCCAGGTGATCGGTGAGGCAGAGCAAATCATTCAGCAATTTGTCGCCGCCTGGGAAAGTGGAGAGCGCAAGGGCGTGTTCATCGCCGAGAAATTCAAGATCGACGTCACGCTAAGCCCGATGCCCCGCTATGACCTGATCAAGTTCGAGCACTATCTCTTCATTGGCGTGCAATATTCGCGTGGCTGCCCGTTCACCTGCGAGTTCTGCGATATTATCGAGCTGTATGGTCGTGTGCCGCGCACCAAGACCCCCGATCAAATTCTCGCTGAGTTGCAAGCGCTCTACGATCACGGTTATCGCGGACATGTCGATTTCGTCGACGATAATTTCATCGGGAACAAGAAAAACCTCCGCATCCTGCTGCCGCAGCTCAAAGCCTGGCTGGAGGAGCGAGATTATCCGTTCGAGTTTTCGACGGAAGCCTCGATCAATATCGCTGACGACAGCGAGCTGTTGCAGGCGATGAAGGACGCGAACTTCTTCGGGATTTTCGTCGGCATTGAGAGCCCGGATCCGGAGACCCTCGTGCAGATGAAGAAGAAGCAGAACACCCGGCGCGACATCGCCGAATGCATTCACAAGATCTATGGCTACGGCATGTTCGTCACCGCGGGTTTCATCGTCGGGTTCGATACCGAGAAAGCCTCGATGGGGCACGCGATGATCGACTTCATCGAGGAGGCGAGCATTCCAGTCTGCATGGTTGGACTGCTCTATGCACTGCCGGGCACACAGCTGACGCGGCGGCTGGCGAAGGAAGGCCGCCTGCACGAAGGCCACGATCTCATGAAAGTCGAGCAGGCGGGCGACCAATGCACGCTCGGCTGCAATTTCGACACCATACGTCCGCTGCGTGACATCCTTGAGGACTACAAGGCCGTGATCGGGCACGTGTTCGACCCGACGGCCTATGCAGGACGGCTGTCGCGGCTCGCCGCCATGCTCGACCGGTCCGACCGGCGTCGCGACCTGCCGGATGGCGACATACGCAAGAGGCTTGGCGGCATCGAGGGCGTGCACACGATCATGCGTGCCCTGCCGGAGGTCCACGAACCGTTCTGGAAGACCTTCGTTGAGGTCGCCAAGTCCAATCCGGGCGCGCTTCGCTACATCGTGATGTTGATGGCGCTGTATTTGCATTTCGGGCCATTCTCGAAACACGTGATCCGTGAGATTGACCGCCGGATTGCCGCCCTCGACGATATGCCGCCGGTGAGGGCCACGGAGCTTGGGCCGCGAACTAACCTACGTGCGGTTTGACGGCAAAGCGCGTTCGTGCGCTTCGCCGACCAGAGCACGTCGCGCGGAACCAGAGGATCGGTTCCCCCGAGGTCATCGCGACCAATTCGTAATAGCCGAAACACTGTACGTTGCGCAGCCCAGAGGTTTGTCATGACCAACACACAGAAGACCCGCTGGCCGGAACTGCCGACCGCGGCGTGGCGCGACAGCTGTGCCACGCTCCAGCTCTTCACCCAGATCGCCGGCAAGATCCGGCTGGCGAAGTCGCCCTGGCTCAATCACTCCTGGCACGTCACGCTCTATGTCACGGCGCGCGGGCTGACGACCTCGCCGATCCCCGACGGCGATCGCACGTTCCAGATCGACTTCGATTTCATCGATCACGTGCTCCGCATCTCGACCAGCGACGGCACCGAACGGCAATTCGCGCTGGCCGGTCAATCGGTCGCAAGCTTCTACGCGGCGGTCATGAGCAATCTGAAGGACCTCGGCATCGACGTCGCCATTGACGAGATACCGAACGAAGTCGCCGATCCGATCCGCTTTTCGCAGGATACGCAGCATGCGTCGTACGACGCGGATGCCGTGCGCCGGTTTCACCAGATCCTCGTGAACTGCGATCGCGTGTTCAAGCAATTCCGGACCGGCTTCCTCGGCAAGGCGAGCCCGGTGCATTTCTTCTGGGGCAGCTTCGATCTCGCGGTGACGCGCTTTTCCGGCAGAACCGCGCCGCGGCATCCCGGCGGCGTGCCCCATTTGCCCGACGAGGTGGCGCACGAAGCCTATTCGCACGAGGTCAGCAGCGCCGGCTTCTGGCCGGGCGGCGGCGCGATCGATTATCCGGCATTCTATTCCTACGCCTATCCGGAACCCGCGGGCTATCGCAACACGCCGGTACGGCCCGATGCTGCGTTCTTCAGCGAGGCGCTTGGCGAATTCATCCTGCCCTACGACGCCGTGCGGACGGCTGCCGACCCGGACAAGGCGCTGCTCGAATTCCTGCAATCGAGCTATGAGGCCGCGGCCATCAACGCGAACTGGGACCGTGCTGCGCTGGAATGCGCACCGGGCCAGCCGGGCGTGGTCCGAGGGATCTAGCGGCGCGCCGCACCGGCGGCTCAATCCTCTTCGCGACGGGTCGCCTTGGACAGTCGACGAAGGCGCATAGGTCAAATTTCGTGTTACGTCTTTACCGCATCGTTGCTTGGCCGAGCTATCTTTCGGACGACGCCCCGCGACCCCGGCCGGCTCGAACACTACAGGCAGTATATTCGTGAGCGCCCCGCAACCCGTCACGATCCCGCGACAACCATCGCACGCTGATCGGTCATGACGCGGCCATCGATCCTTGCCCTCGCGGTCAGCGCGTCGATTCTGCTGTCGGTCGCCGCGCGGGCCTGTCCCGCCTTGATCGAAGGCGTCCCGGCCGAGCGGCTCGAGGCGCTGTCACGCGGCGTCAATGCCGACGGCTGGATCGCCGATCCGCGGTCGGCGCCGCCCCGCGGCCTGCTGCGCGAGCTGCGCAAGGCCGGCATGACCCACATCCGGCTGCCGGTGCCCGCCGACTTCGTCATGCCGCGCTTCGCCGCGAAAGCCGAGATAGACGGCCGCCTGCGCACCGTCGATGCGACGCTCAAGACCCTGCTCGCGCTCGGCTATGCGGTGTCGATCGACTTGCACTCCGGCGAGCGCTTCAACGCGCTACACAAGGACGATCCGCCCAATGCGATGACCGAAATGAAGCGCGCCTGGACCGAGCTCGCACGGGTCATGCAGCGCTATCCGTCCGACCGTGTGTTTGCGGAACTGTTGAACGAGCCGGATGTCGAGGCCGCGCAATGGCAGGGCGAAGTCCGGGAGCTGGCCGGCTTCATTCGCGCCCTGCTGCCGCAGACCACACTGGTCACCGGGCCGGTCAACTGGCAGCGCGCGGATTCGCTGCCGGATTTCACTCCGCTCGACGATCCGAATGTCGTCTATGCCATCCACTTCTACGATCCGATGGTGTTCACCCATCAGGCCCATTGGGATCCGAATGAACCGCTGCACGACGTCACCGGATTGCCCTATCCGGTCCGCTCCGACGATCCCAAGGTTCAGCAGCTGCGGGAGCAACTCACCGCGCTGGACAGGCGCACGGCGCTCGCGATGGTGGACCGTGCCATTCCCGACCGCGGCATTGACAAATGGCTCGAACCGGCGGCCGCCTGGCAACGGCAATATTCGCGGCCGATCATCATCAATGAATTCGGTGTGCTCAAGGCCGGCGCGCCGCGCGATAGCCGGCTGCGCTGGCTCGCCGGCGTGACCGCCTACGCCCGGCAACAATGCTGGGGCTGGACTCATTGGGAGCTGTCGCAAGGCTTCGGCCTCGCCGACCCGGTCACTGGCAAGGTCGACCGCGAGGCGCTGAGGGCCTTGCTCGGGACCCGCTGACCCATCTGGTTAACCAGTTCTTACACAATGCGCGGCTAGATCGACGATGCGGTGTGGCACGCCCACACGTCCGGTCACGCTAGGTCAGAGCCTGTGCGAGCAGAGATAGCCCCGCGGCCGCTGTTGGCCGGCGATCTGATTCCTGCACTCGGCATCGCCGTGGCATCGATCGCATTCGCGCCGATCATGCAGACGGCCAACGCCGGGCTCGCGATCGTCGTCGAAAGCCTGATCGGCTGCGCCATCGTGCTCGCGGTGCCGGCCTACGCGCCGTCGATCGCCATCTTCATCATCTTCTTCCAGAACCTCTTCGTCTCGATCCTGTCGTCCTACATGACGACCGAGCAGGAGATGGATTTCGTCAAGGGCTACAATTTCCTGGTCATCGCGGTGATGTGGCTGGTCACGCTGGCGCTCTACGCGCTGCACGAGCGGAAACATTCCGCCGAGATCGACCAGATCATGAAATGGGGGTCGTTCACCCTCGCAACCGTGACGGCGTATTTCCTGCTCGGCGCCACGCAGGATTCGCACGCGGCCCTCGTCTATCTGCGCAACATTGCGCTGCCGCTGTTTCTGTTTCAGCTATCGCTGCTGACGGCCGCAACCTTCGAGATCCGCATCACGCCGTTCCTGGTGACGGTTGCGGCGCTGCTGATCGTCTGCGGATATGTCGAACTGCTGTTCCGCGATTTCTGGCTCTCCATCACCAACGGCTACACGTTCTGGCATTTCGACGAGCTGAAGGCGACCCGTTCCGGATCCTGGGAAGCCGAGATGCGCGCAACCGGCAGGGTGCCGGTGGATCTGATCGATCGCTTCCGTTTCAGCTTTCTCAACAGCCCGTTGTTCGAAGACCTCGGCCTCTCGTCGTTGCTGCGTATCTTCGGACCGAATATGAGCCCGATCAGCTTCGGTTACGGGATCGCCTTCTCCATCCTGTTCCTGTTCGCGGTCGGATATCGCTGGCTGGCCTTGGCCGCGATCCCGCTGCTGATTTGCTGTAGCGTAAAAGGCGCGCTCATCCTGGTCATCTTCGTGGCCCTGGCCTGGACGGCAACCTGGCTGCTCGGCGCCACCATCACCCTTGCCGTCGCGCTGGTCGGGCTCGTGCTGTACGCCATCGCGGCGATCTATATTGGACTCCAGATCGGCGACTTCCACGTGATCGGCTTCATGGGCGGGTGGGACGGCTTTCGGCAGAATCCGATCGGCCGCGGACTTGGCGTCGGCGGCAATCTCTCCGAAGGTTATTTCTCGATCGACTGGAACGCAGCGCAGGCGGCCGGCACGATGGACGGCGCGGTGGAGAGCGCCGTCGGCGTGCTGCTCTACCAGATGGGGATCGGCTCACTGGTGCCGCTTGGCTACTTCCTGGCGATGGCGCTGAAGGCCTGGCGGCTCTACGCCTCGTCGGGATTCCTCATCCAGGGGCTCGCCGCTTTCGGCACGATGGTCGTGCTGGTGAACGGCATCTTCCAGGAAGAGGCGCTGTTTGCGCCGCCGGCACTTGGGCTGTTGCTGTGCCTGACCGGGCTCGTGATCGGCCATCATCTGCGGACGCAGAGTGACGATCGGAAGGTCTCTGCGACCGACAGTGCTCCTCAATGAGGAGGGGCCCCGTCGCAGTGCGACCGAGGCCCCGCTCAACCCGCGCCGTCAGAGCGGCTTGATCTGCACCTTGCGGAACTTGACCACGCCCGAACCATACTGGAGCGCGATATAGCCGTTGGCGTGCTTGGAATCCTGGGCGTCGACGGTCTTCTGGCCGTTCAGCGTCACGACGAAATGCGGCCCCTGCGCCGTGATCTCGTAGACGTTCCATTTGCCGGCCGCCTTCGGCATCGGATCGACCTTGCCGACGTCGACAATCGCGCCGGTGCCGTAGGTCGGGTCCGGCCGCTTGTCGAAGATGTTGACCTCGTAGCAGACCTTGGAGTCGATCACCTTGTTGCCTTCGCAGCGGATGAAGATGCCGCTGTTGGCATCCTCGTCGGTCCAGAACTCCGCCCTGATCTGGAAATCCTTGTATTGGGTCTTGCTGACGAGATAGGAGAGATCCTTGCCGTCGAGCTTGTCGGCGACCAGCGCGCCGTCCTTCATCGCCCAATTGGCCTTGCCGACCTCGTCCCAGTCACCCTTCTTGGAGCTGTCGAGCAGCGTGACCCAGCCGTCGTCCCCCGAGGCGGCGGTGGAAAATTGCAGCGCGGCCGCACCGATCACAAGTCCCGCCGCCAGTATCGACAGATGCTTCTTCAAGGTTATCCTCCCGTCTTTTGGTTGGCGCGCAACCTATCATCGTCTGCGGCGGCGTAAATGCTTTTTCATATTGCAACTGCGTTGTGTCACGGATCGTTGCCGCAATCCTGAGATCAGACATGCACGGCGGCGTCTTGCCGGGCGGAAGCGAGGACGACTAGCATGGCGCGACGTACGGGCGCGGCAGTCGCCCGAGTAATCCGATCTGGGAGCATACCGATGACGGCGTCAAACCGACCTTGGCGATATCTGATGATGCCGTTGGCTTTTGCCGCGACGCTGAGCGTCAGCTCCGCGGCCGAGCTCAATCCGGCCGCCGTGACCTACAAGCTGCCTGATCAGATTCCCTGGAGCCCGGCTGACGCGCGCGGCGCACAGAATGCGGTCGTGGTCGGCGATCCCTCGAAGCCCGGCTTCTACATGGTCTACACCAAATGGACCAAGGGCAATCACTTCAGCCGTCCGCATTTCCATCCCAACGACCGCTACATCGTGGTGCTCAAGGGCACCTGGTGGGTGGGCTCGGGTCCAAAATTCGATCCCGATCACGGCACCGTGGCGATGCCGGCCGGCAGCTTCGTCACCCATTTCGGCAAGCAGGTGCACTGGGACGGCGCCAAGGACGAGGACGCCGTGCTGCTGATCATGGGCGAAGGCCCGGCCACCGCGACCGAGGTCGAGCAGAAGTAGCCGGAACCGGCTAGCAACCTTTGCATCCAGGCGGCGTTTCATCCCCTCATCATCATGACGAGGAAATGACGCATGGCAAACGCCGCTGATATTCGGGAACATATGGATGTGATCTCGTCGGACAAGAAAACGGTCGGCAAGGTCGACCACATGGAAGGCACCGACCAGATCAAGCTGACCAAGCAAAGCTCGCCTGACGGTCAGCACCATCACCTCATTCCGCTGTCCTGGGTCGACCATGTCGACCAGCACGTCCACCTCAACAAATCGGGCTCCGACGTGACGGCGCATTGGCAGCACGGCCGCCAATAGCCGCGTTGCGCGAGGTGGGAGCGATGCTATCATCCCGGCCCAAGGAAGGGCCTTCGATGCATCCCGCCGCCAAGCTGCAATTTGCCCGCATCGTCGACGAGTTCGCGCGCTGGCGCGCCATTGCGGAACCGGAACGGCCGCCCGCTCCGGCCTGGTGGTGGGGGCCGGCATTCGAGATGCGCGATGCCGCCGAACCGCTGCCATCCGCCTGGAGCCGCCAGCTCCGCCTTGCCGACGGCGCGAGCTTTGCGGAGGCTGCCGTTGTGTTGCGCCAGACGTTGGCCGGCCAGGACATCCTGCCGTGGCCCTATGATTTCTCGCGCAAGGTCGCATCAACCGATTCCGACGTTCGCGACCTGCCCGTGCAGCCGTCAGACGACGGCGCGTTTCCGCCCTAGATCCGGCCCGGCCTCGCTGGTCGCCTCGCCATCCAGCGACGGCTGCAACGGCGGCGACGCCTCTGCCTGCGACGGCTTCAACAATTCGGCGAGATCGCGCGGCGGCAGCGGCCGGCTGAACAGGAAGCCCTGCATCTCGTCGCAGGCATGGGCGCGCAGGAACTCCTGCTGCTCGGAGGTCTCGACGCCCTCGGCGACGATGGTCATGCCAAGCGCCTTGCCCATCGAGATGATCGCCTGCGCGATCGCGACGTCCTCGGAATCATTGGGCAGGTCGCGCACGAAAGAGCGGTCGATCTTGATGGTGTCGATCGGGAACTGCTTCATCAGCGACATCGATGAATAGCCGGTGCCGAAATCGTCGATCGCCAGCCGAATGCCGCGATTCTGGATCGCGTCGAGCACGCGCACCGCACGCGTCACGTTGCGCATCACCATGCTCTCGGTGACCTCGAGCTGGAGCAACGCCGGCGACATGCCGCTCTCCTCCAGCGCCGCGTCGATGTCGTCGAGCAAGTTCGGATCGCCGAACTGCCGCGGTGAAAGGTTGACCGCCATCGTCACGGCCCTGAGGCCGCAGCGCTGCCACGCCATGTTCTGCCCGCAGGCTTCCTTCAACACCCAGCGGCCGATCGGCACGATCAGGCCGGTCTCCTCGGCAAGCGGGATGAACTGCCCCGGCGATACCTTGCCAAGCTCGGGATGGGTCCAGCGCAGCAGCGCCTCGACGCCGCTGATCTGCCCGCTCGCCATGTCCACCTTGGGCTGATAGTCGAGCGAGAATTGCTTGCGCTCGAGTGCGCGGCGCAATGCGCTCTCCATCGTCAAGCGCTCGATCGACTGCGCCCTGATCTCGTTGGAGAAGAAGCGGAAGCCATTCTTGCCGTCTTCCTTGGCGAGATACATCGCCATGTCGGCATTCTTGGTCAGCGTCTGCACGTCCGAGCCATCGGCCGGATACATCGCGATGCCGATCGAGGCCGTGGTGTGGCACTCATGCCCGCTGAGCTGCAGCGGCTGGCTGAGCGAAACCAGAAGATCGCCGGCGATGCGCTCGACGTCGTCGCGTTCGGCGGTTTCCTCGAGGATGACCACGAACTCGTCGCCGCCGAGCCGCGCCACCACGTCGCTCGCGCGCAACGATCCACGCAGCCGCTCGGCGATCGCCACCAGCAGCATGTCGCCGGCGTCGTGGCCGAGCGAGTCGTTGATCACCTTGAAGCGGTCGAGATCGATGAACAGCACCGCGAGGTGCCGGCGATGGCGATCCGCCGCCGAGATCGCGTGATGCAGCATCTCGTTGAACGTCTCGCGGTTCGGCAGATTGGTCAGGCTGTCGTGCGAGGCAAGATATTCGATGCGCTCGTCGGCCTTGTGTTTCTCATCGGCGCGATCGAAGCTCTCGAGCGCGAACGCCAGATTGTCGGCAAGGCGCTGCAGCAATTCGGCGAACTCCGGCGTGAACGTGTCCTTGTCGATCGCGACGAAGATCATGACCCCGACCACCTGCCCGCTGACAACAAGCGGAAACGAGGCGCTGGACTGCGTTCCATCGAGCCGCGCGCGCTCATGGAAAGCGGCGGTCTCGGGATCGGCAAAATAGTCGTTGATGATGCACGCCTTGCCGGAGCGGAACGCCCGACCGCAGGCGCCGCGCCCCTCGGGGTGCGCCTCGCTGGTCGAGAGCGTCACCTGGCGCGCGCCCTCCGCCGCCGGCCCCGCAATCGCGACGATCCGCAGATAGTCGCTTCCGGTCTGCGCCAGCGCGATCGTAGTCGAGGTGAACTTGCCGCCGGTCGCCGCCGCCGCGCAGACCAGTCGATACAATTCTGCGCGGGACTTCGCCCGCATGATCGCCTCATTGGTCGCGCTCAGCGCCGCGAACATCCGCGACAGCCGCTCCTTCTGCTCGTCGTCCCGCGCCTTCTCGTCGGCGCGATCGAAATTGGCAAGCGCGAACGACACGTTCTCGGCAAGCCGCTGCAACAGCGCCATCATCTCCGGGCTGAAGGTGCCGAACTCGCTGGAGAGAAACACCAGCGCGCCGATCGCCTCGCCGTTCTTGAGCAGCGGCAGGGCTGCGCCCGATTTGCTGCCGCTGTCGCGCACGGCCGGATAGACGTGCGATTCGGGGCCGAAATCGCTGAGATAGTCGTTGCTGATGCAGGGCCTGCGCGTGCGGATCGCAACGCCGGTCAGCGTCTGTCCCTCCGGACGCGTCGCGTCGGCCGACAGCTGAACCTCTCGGGCCCGCACCCGGTCCGGGCCCGAGGCGGCCACATTGTCCAGGAAGACCTCGCCCGGCCGCACCAGCCTGATCGTGGCCGAGACGAACTGGCCGCCGACCGCCGCGGCATCGCAGACCAGATCGAACAGTTCGCTGCGGGATTTCGCCCGCATGATCGCCTCGTTGGTCGCGCTCAGCGCCGCGAACATCCGCCGCAGCCGCTCCTTCTGCTCCTCGGTCCGCGCCTTCTCGTCGGCACGGTCGAAGCTGCCGAGCGCATAGGAGACGTTGTCGGCGAGCCGCTGCAGCAGCTCGGCGAATTCAGCCGAGAAGGTGTTGCGCTTGGCGGAGATGAACAGCATCACGCCGACCGGCTCGTCGTCGACGATCAACGGGAACGCCGCGCCCGATCGCGCATCCTCGCGGTCGATGACGTCGCGGAACGGATTGCTGGCGACGTCGCCCAGAAAATCGTTGTTGATGCAGGCGCGCCGCGAGCGGAACGCCCGGCCGCAGACGCCGCGCCCTTCGGGGCGAGCCTCGCTGCGCGAGACGTTGAGGCGGCGCGCATTTGCCGCGGTAGGCCCCGCGACCGCCATCATCTCCAGGAAATCGTCGCCGGGCTTCGCGATCAGGATGCTGGTGGAGTTGAATCCGCCGCCATGCGCCGCCGCCGCGCAGACCAGCTCGAACATCTCGAGCCGCGACCTCGCGCGCATGATCGCCTCGTTGGTCGCGCTCAGCGCCGCGAACATCCGCGACAGCCGCTCGCGCTCGGCGTCGGCCTTGGCCTTTTCGGTGGCACGGCCGAAATTGTCGAGCGCGACCGAGACATTCTCGGCGATCCCCGCGAGCAGCGCGATGATCTCCTCGTCGCGCGCCCAGGAATTGCCGGTGAAGAAAATCAGGACGCCGACGCTCTTGCCGAACCGGGTGAGCGGCAGCGCCACGCAGGCCATCAGGCCGCTGCCGCCGATCGGCATATGCGACGGGCCCATCGATATCGGGATGTCGTGCTCGACGCAGGGCCGCTGGGTCCGGAACGCCTCGCCGCAAATCCCCTTGCCATAGACGTTGTCCGGATCGGTCGAGAAGCGCGTCTGGGTGATCAGGTCGAGCGCCTCGCCGGTGCCGGCGACAGGCTCGAACCAGTGCGTGTCGGGTTCGGCCAGCAGCACCACCGTCGCGAAGGACTTTCCGCTGAACACCGCGGCATCGCAGACCCGCTGATAGAGATCGTGCTCGGTCTTGGCGCGAAGGATCGCCTCGTTGGTTGCGCTGATCGCACCGAACATGCGGTTGAGCCGACGCATCGCCCGCTCGCCGCTCTTGCGCGAGGCCTCGTGGTCGAAATTATCGAGCGCGAAGGACACGTTCGCGGCCATGCGCTCCAGCAGCGAAACGGCCTCGTCGCTGAGCGAATTGATCTCGCGCCGCGTCACCATGAAGACGCCGACGCTGCGCCGGTTGCAAACCAGCGGCACCGCGGCGGCCGCCCCGACGCCGGCCGCTGCCGCGCCGCTGCGCCAAGCCGCCGAAACAGCGTCGTTGACATAGTCGTTGCGGACGCAGGCCTTCTGGTCGCGGAACGCGCGGCCGGCCACGCCTTCGCCCTCCGGGGTGTTGGCGATCGCGGAAATGGTGATGCTGCATAGTCGCGCGACATCGTCGCCGTAGCCAGCCGCGAACCTCAAGAGACCGGTATCCGGCTCCAGCAAAAACACGGTCGCGGCCAGGAAGCTCCCGCTCGAGAACGCGGCTTCGCAGACCTTGCCGTACAATTCTTCTGGTGATTTCGCGTACAGGATCGCTTCGTTGGTGGCACTCAACGCCGCGAAGGTACGCCCGATGCTCGACTGCACGATTCCTGAAGGCCCGGGGGCCAACCCCTCCAATCTGGCAGGGAACATTGCCCGCGAGAGGCCTAAGTGGTGGTTAGCGTATCCGGCAAGTTGCACGACAAAGTAAACGGCTGACGAACGCCGGCGGCGGTTTTCCGGGATATTACGGACACCGGTGTGCCAGCCTGAGGCGGAGGGTGGCGAGGCGCGGATGGACGTCCTGCTCGCGCCGCCCGAGCAGCCAAATTCCGCATCGCGACCGCGCCCGTTCCACTCCGTGAAATCGCGGCGGCGAGCACCCTGCTGGCGGTATGGCCGCCCGGATTTTTCTGCCCTTGCTCGCCCCTCGGCGCTTTGAGAGCATGACGTCGACAACAGCAAGCACGACCCGCGCATCACGCGGGCAGACCGCGAGGAAAATCCCATGCCGATCGTCCAGGCCGACCGTCTCACGCGCATCGGCGCGGCACTCCTCAAGGGTGCCGGCGCATCGGAGGAGGAAGCCAGCGCAGTCGCCTCCGGCTGCGTCAACGCCAACCTCGCCGGCCACGACTCCCACGGCGTGATCGCAATCCCGACCTATATCGACCGCATCAAGGCCGGCCACATCGTGCCCGGCGCGAAATGGACCATCGTGCAGGAGACACCGACCACGACTGTGATCGACGGTCATTGGGGCTTCGGCTTCCACGTCAACGCCAAGGCGATGGAGATGACCATCAACAAGGCGAAGACCGCCAATGTCGCGGCCTGCACGGTGTTCCGCCAAAGCCACGTCGGACGGCTCGCGCATTACCCGATGATGGCGATGCGCGAAGGCATGATCGGGATTGCGGCCGCCGATTCCGGCCGCTCGCCGAAACACGTGGCGCCGTTCGGCGGCCGCGAGGCCCGGCTCGGCACCAACCCGCTCTCGATCGCGGTGCCCTCCGACCTCGAGGCGCCATTCTATCTCGATATGGCGACCTCGGCAGTCGCCGCCGGCAAGATCCAGCTCGCGGTGGCGCGTGGCGAGAGCATCCCGAAGGGTTGGATCATCGATGCCGAGGGGCGCGACACCACTGACCCGAAAGACTACCGCAAGGGCGGCGCGCTGCTGCCGCTCGGCGGCAGCGAAGGCTACAAGGGCTCGGGCCTTGCCGCGATGATCGAGGTGCTGTGCGGCCTCCTGACCGGGCTCGGCTTCGGCGTCGAGCCGACCGGCCGACACAACGACGGCTGCTTCATGGCGGTGTTCAACGTCGCCGCATTCCGTCCGCTCATGGACTTCAGGAAGGAGGTCGCCGACTTCGCCCGCTACCTGAAATCGACGCCGCCCTCGGAAGGGAGCCGCGGCGTGTTCTATCCCGGCGAGATCGAATATCTGCGCGAGCAGCAGCGGCGCAAGGACGGCATCGAGATCGAGGATGCGACCTGGGACAAGCTCAAGGCGCTCGCCGCCGATTACAAGCTCACCGATGAGCTCGACCTTCGCTGATAGTTGCGGACACAGGAGAACGACATGACACGGCAAATGGCGCTGGTTGGCTTTTTGCAGGCGCAGAACTGCACCAACCTGCCGAGCTCCTGGCGTCACCCGGAATCGCGCGACGATTCGATGTCGGCGGACTACTATCAGGAGATCGCGCGCATCCTGGAGCGCGGCAAGTTCCACATGGCGTTCTTCGACGATCGCCTCGCAATGCCCGATCGCTACGGCAACGATCACGCCCACACCGTCGAATACGGCATCCGCTGCGTGAAGATGGACCCGATCGTGGTGCTGACCACGATGGGCATGGTCACCACCAAGCTCGGCCTCGCCTCGACCGCCTCCACCACCTATTTCGAGCCGTTCGACGTCGCCCGCCGTTTCGCCACGCTCGACCTGATGACGGGTGGCCGCGCCGCCTGGAACGTGGTGACGTCGGTCAATGACGGCGAAGCGCTCAACATGGGCCGCGAGCAGCATCTCGAGCACGACCATCGCTATGACCGCGCCGACGAGTTCATGGAGGTGGTGCTCGGCCACTGGGACGCCTGGGAAGACGGTTCGCTGCTGATCGACAAGAAGAGCGGCCGCTTCGCCGATCCGACCAAGGTGAAGCGGCTCGACCACAAGGGCACATTCTTCACCTCGCGCGGCCCGTTCACGGTGCCGCGCTCGCCGCAGGGCCATCCCGTCGTGATCCAGGCCGGCGCCTCCGGCCGCGGCCAGCGCTTTGCCGGGCGTTGGGGTGAGGTGATCTTCACCGCGGCGCGCAACCTCGCCAATGCCAGGCAGGGCTATGACGCGATCCGGGGCGAAGCCGCCAAGGCCGGGCGCGATCCCGACCAGATGTTCCTCTGCAATCTGATCACGCCGGTCACCGGCGCGACCAAGGCCGAGGCCGAGGACCGGATGGCGGTGATCCAGAAGCTGCCGCTCGAGATCGACGCGTTGTCGCTGCTCGCCGAAGGCCTCAACTTCGATTTCGGCGCCAAACCGATCGACGAGCCGCTAACCACCGAGGAGTTGCAGGGCATGCAAGGCATGCTCGGCATCCGCGACGGCGTGCTGCGCACCTCCGGCAAGACCAATCCCTCGACCCGCGACTTCATCACCTTCTCCGGCCGCGGCCAGGTGCAGGACGCGATGGTCGGCGGCCCGAAGGAGATCGCCGACCGGCTGGAGGAGATGTTTGTCAATCGCGGCTGCGACGGCTTCGTCGTCGCGGCGAGCTACGTGCCGGGCTCCTATGCCGACTTCGTCAACCACGTGGTGCCCGAACTGCAGAAGCGCGGGCTGTTCCACAAGGACTACGCCGGCACGACGCTGCGCGAAAATCTCGGGCTCAAGCGCCCGGCCGCGGGCGCCTGGAAGACCCGCACGCAGGCCGCGGAATAGAGGGACATCATCATGCGCTGGCTGAAATTCACCGCCGCAGGCAATACATCCTGGGGCCTCGTCGAGGGCGACACCGTCACCACCGTCAACGGCGATCCGTTCGGCGAATGGAGCAAGACGTCGAAGACGCATGCGTTGAAGGACGTCAAGATCGAGCTGCCGCTGATCCCGCGCACCTTCTACTGCGTCGGGCTGAATTATTTGAAGCACCTCAAAGAGGCCGCCGACAAGGCCGGCACCGTGCCGAACGTTCCCGATCGTCCCGAGATCGGCTACCGCGCGCAGAACGCGCTGATCGCCCATGACGAGAACGTCGTGATCCCCGCGAGCGCGACCGAGAAGATCCATTACGAGGGCGAGCTCGTCGTCGTGATCGGCAAGACCGCCAAGCACCTGACCGAGGCCAACGCGATGGACTGCGTGTTCGGCTACACCATCGGCAACGACGTCTCCGAACGCAGCTGGCAGAAGGCGGATCGCGGGCTGTGGCGTGCCAAGAACGCCGATACCTTCAAGCCGATGGGCCCGTGGATCGAGACCGATGTCGACCTCGACCGCATGGAGACCGCGATCCGCGTCAACGGCAAGGAAACCGGCCGCTTCCACACCAACGAGATGATCTTCGGCATCGTCCCGTTCCTCGTCGAACTGACCAAATATTTCACGCTGTCGCCCGGCGACGTGATCTGGATGGGCACCGACGGCGCCTCGCCGGACCTGAAGGACGGCGACGTGGTCGAGATCGACATCACCGGCATCGGCACGCTGCGGAACAGGTTCGTGAGGGAGAAGGTGTGAGGCGGCTTGCACCACTTTAGAGCCGTCATCCTGAGAGTCTGACTCATAAATCACCCAACCTTAGCTGCAGCCGCGAGTCTGCGGGTCAGGAGCCTGATGTGTGCAATCAGCAGCCAGGCAGCTTCGGTTGCCACCGTCGCCTCGAAGTCCTTGGCGAGGCGGCGGCATCTGCCGAACCAAGCGAATGTGCGTTCAACCACCCACCGCCTCGGCAGAAGCTGGAAGCCTTTGACGCCTTGAGGCCGCTCGACGATCTCGACAGTCCATGGACCGCAGTCTGAGAGCGCGTCGAGGAGTTGATTTCCGCGGTAGATCCGGTCGGCAAAGACGTGGCGCAGCCGGGGGAAGTTCATCCGCACGTTCTTCAGCAGCGGTACGGCGCCATGGCAGTCCTGAACGTTGGCCGGATGAACATGAACCCCAAGGAGGAGGCCATTGGTATCCGTCACGATATGCCGCTTGCGGCCGTAGATGCGCTTGCCTGCATCGTAGCCGCGCGGTCCGCCAGCTTGCGTGGTTGGCGCACTTTGACTGTCGATCACGGCTGCCGTCGGCTTCGGTGTCCGTCCAAGCTTTTTTCGCGCCCGTCGGACAAGCACGCTGACAATCCTCTGCCACCGGCCTGTATCCCGCCATCTATAAAAATAGCCCTGCACCGTCGAATAGGGCGGGAACTCCTGCGGCAACGCCCGCCACTGGCAGCCGGTCGAAACGATATAGAGGATCGCTTCGATCACACGACGCAGCTCCGTCTTACGCGGCCGGCCGCGCCGGTTCGCTCGCGGCAACAGGCGTCTGATCACCGCCCACTCCGCATCGGTCATATCGCTTGCATAACGCAGATCGTCCCGCCGATATTGCTCCCGAGTGATCTTGGTCCAGGGCATCGTGCTCTCCCTCGAATCTTTGCAAATCCGATGGAATCACACCCCACTGAGATCACTCACCCATTTTTCAGTCAGGCTCTGAGGAGCGCGAAGCGCGTCTCGAAGGATGTACGGCCACCGCTCCATCCTTGCGTCGAGAGCCGGGCCGTCGTGCTTCGAGGCTCGCTGCGCTCGCACCTCAGCATGACGGTGATGGACCGGGTCGCTTCTCTCTCCATTTGTCGTCCCGGCTTTCGCCGGCACGACGGCGAGTTTGTGGCGCCGCTGGTGGATCACACACTCGCATTCTCGCGACGGCATTTGCCCGACGGGCCATCGTGACGTGATCACACAGCCGTTCGCATCGTGACAACACAGGGCAAAGCGCAATAAGGTCCGCGCGCACTCATCAGACAAGTCAGCCATGCCACTTTCACGCCGAACGTTACTTCAGGGCTCCCTGCTATCGGCCGCAGGGATCGTTTGCGGGCCGTCGACCGCCCTTGCCGAGCAGCCCGCGGAGCTTCCGACATCGGAGCAACGCAAGCAGATGGCTGACCTGGCCGCCGACTTCATGAAGGACTACGATGTACCGGGTCTTTCGATCGCGATCGCAATCAAGGGAAAGCCGGCTTATGTCGAGGCGTTCGGGGTTGCGGATCGGGAGACCGGCGAAGCATTGACCCCGCAACACCGCTTCCGGATCGCGAGCATATCGAAGCCTGTGACCTCGACCGGGATCTTCACCCTGATCGAGGCCGGCAAATTGCGGCTCGGCGACTATGTGTTCGGCGCAAGCTCCATTCTCGGCAAGGACTATCCGACGACACCCACGCTGCCAAGCTTGATGCCACCCGGCTCGTCTCGCTCCCATGTCGAGCAGATCACGGTCGAGCATCTCTTGACCCATACCATCGGGACCTGGGGAAACCAGTCTCGCGATCCGATGTTCATGAACCAGAACCTGAAGCATCGCGAACTGATCGGCTGGACGCTGGAGCATATGCCGCTCACCAGTCCGCCAGGCGAAGCCTATGCCTATTCGAACTTCGGCTATTGCATCCTCGGCCGCGTGATCGAAAAGCTGAGCGGCCAGAGCTACGAGCAATACATCAAGGACGCCGTCCTGAAGCGATGCGGCATCACCGACATGCAGATTGCCGGCAATACGCTGAGCGAGCGCGCAAGCAACGAAGTGAAATACTACAGCCAGACCGGCGATCCGTACCGGATGAACGTCGCCCGGATGGATTCGCACGGCGGTTGGATTGCGACGCCGGGCGATTTGACGACGCTGTTCGTCCATATCGACGGCTTCAAGGACACTGAGCAGCTGCTGACCGACGACAGCCTCCGCGTCATGAGCACCCCCAGCGCCATCAACCCCCGCTACGCCAAGGGCCTGTTCGTCACCGCGAACAATAATTGGTGGCACAGCGGCCTGCTGGACGGAACGACGACGATCTCGGTGCGAACCAGCGGCGATTTCTGCTGGTCGGCGTTCACCAATACCAGGTCGCGGGAAGGCATGACCCGCGCCCTCGACCTGCTGGTCTGGCACATGGTCAAGACGGTGCCTGACTGGCATCCTCAGAAGCGCGCCTAGACCCTCCCGTCATTCCGAGATGACGTGAACGAGCAATGCAAATCCGGGCTCTCCTCACCGCGCGGCCCGCGGCCTGCTCTTCACGTGATCGATGAAGGCGCGCAGCTTCGGCATGATCTGGCGATGGCCGGGATAGTAGAGGAACACGCCCGGCGTCGTCGGCGCGAATGGCTCCAGCACGCGGACGAGCTTCTTCTCCTTGACGGCGCCTGATATCAGCGGTGCGGGGACTTGCGCGAGGCCCACGCCTTCGATGGCGGCGCCGACCAGCGTCGGAAAATCATGGCCGATGAAGGATCCCGACACGGCAAGCTCGATCGAACGGCCATTGTCGTTCAGCGACCACGGCGCGAGCCCTCCGTTCGACCGCCGGAGCCGCAGGCACGCGTGCGCGCGCAGATCGTCCGGACGCTTGGGGCGGCCGCGGCGCGCGAGATAGTCCGGGCTGCCGACGATGGCGAACGGGAACGGCTTGGTCAGGCGCACCGCGACCATGTCCGGATTGATGAACTGGCCCATCCGGATGCCCGCATCGAAGCCGCCGGCGGCGAGGTCGACCAATTCCTCGCTGGCGGCGAGCTCGACCTCGATCTCGGGATAGGCCTTGCAGAACGAGGCGATCAGCGGCTCGAGCAGGATCGGCACCACCGAGCGCGGCACGGTGAGACGCAACAGCCCGGCGGGCTTCTGCCCGAGCTCCCGCGCCGCCCCGCTCGCCGCGACCAGCTCCTCGAATGCCGGTCTTGCGCGCGCCAGAAACCGTTCGCCGGCGTCGGTCAGTCCGACGCTGCGGGTGGTGCGGATGAACAGCACCGCGCCGAGGCGCGCCTCGAGGGCGCGCACCGCCTGGCTGATCGCCGATGGCGTGACGCCGAGCTCGGCCGCCGCACGGCGAAAACTGCGGTGCTGGGCGACGGCAAGGAATGCCTCGACGCCGTCGAGCGCGCCCTGCCGGACTGTGAAGTTCTGCTTCATGGCCCGTGAACATTATCGCGAATAGTCGCTCGCGGAAAGCTGCCTTACATCGGAGCCACAAGCGGCAGCAACGCGACGCGCGCTGCTCACGCGACATCACGACATCCGTCGTGAACGGAGACATGCGACCGATGCAAGCAATCCGTCACACAATCCTGGCTCTCACCCTCACTCTGACAGGCGCCACCATCATGACCGCTCCCTCCCCTGCTCAAGCCCAAGTACAGGCACAAGCCGCCTCCACCATCACCACAGGCGTGATGGTCATCCTCACTGCGAAAGCCGGCGTCACCCGCGATCAGGTGATGGCCGTGATGCCGGACGAAATCCGGCAGACCGTGCAGCTCTATCTCAACGGCAAGATTCGCGAATGGTATTCGCGCTCCGACGGGCGCGGCGTGGTCTTGCTGCTCGACGCCAAGGATGTATCCGAGGCGCACGCGATCATGGAAGGGCTGCCGTTGTCCAAGCTCGATCTGATGGATCACGAGTACATCGGGGTCGGCCCGCTGCTGCCGCTCCGCCTGCTCGTCGCCAAGCCCTGAGCGTCAAGGTCCTGAACGCAAGCCAACCGAACCGATCGACAACAAGGAAATCCGCCGATGCCCCCGGGCTTCAATCTTCCATTCGTCCTCAGCGTCGCCGGCGGGTTTCTGACAAGTGCCGTCGTGGCCGTCACCTACGTCTGGCCGGCGATCCGCGCGATGCCACGTGACAACGCGCTCCGACTGCTCGCAGCGTTCCATGCGTTCAGGTTCCTGGGCATGAACTTCATGGTGGCCGGGTTCGTGTCGCCGCAGTTGAGCACGGATTTCGCAAGCGAGGTCGGATGGGGCGATCTCGTCGCCGCCGTTCTCGCGCTGCTTGCGATGGCGGCGCTGTCCTGGCGGTGGGCGATCGCGATTCCGATCGTCTGGGTCTTCAACATCTGGGGCACGCTGGACCTTCTCAACGCCTATTACAACGGCGTGAAGATCGGCGATCCCGGCCTGTTCGGCGCCGGCATCTATATTCCGGCGCTCTATGTGCCGCTGCTGCTGGTCAGCCATGTCATGGTGTTCATGATTCTGTTGAAGACCAAGTCGACAGAACAGGCAGCATGACCCGTATCTTCGTAGGATGGGTAGAGCGTAGCGAAACCCATCAAGTCGAACCCGCGGCACCAGGATGGGTTTCGCTTCGCTCTACCCATCCTACCGACTGGTTCGACCGTCATCCCCGCGCAAAGGCTTCGCCTTTGTCGCTGGAGGTGCGAGCCTTGCGGCGCACTTGCGCCGCTGGGCGAGCCTCGAAGGATGCACGGCCGGGCTGGAAGGCCGTTCGCCCTTCGAGACGGCCGCTACGCGGCCTCCTCAGGGTGACGGGACAAAATTGAGCGCGCGGCCCCATCATCGTCGTCACCTCAAAACGGCAACGCCACGCCGGTCTTGATCTCCTTCAGGATCACGTTGGTGCGGACGTGGCGGATACCGGGAATGCGGAACATGAACTCGTCGAGGAATTTGTTGTAGGCGTCCATGTCGCGCACCACGACGCGCAGATGATAGTCGGCGTCGCCGGTGGTCGCGAAGCATTCCAGCACCTCGCGGCGCTTCATCACCCGGGCGACGAACTCGTCGACGAATTTGACGTCGTGCCGCTCCAGCGAGACGTGCAGGATCGCGGAGGTCGCAAAGCCTGCGCGCTCGCGCGCGACCAGCGCCGAATAGCCTGAGATGACGCCGGATTCTTCCAGGGCGCGGACCCGGCGCCAGCAGGCGGAGGTCGACATCCCGACGGTTTCCGCAAGCTGCTGGTTGGTGGCGCGGCCGTCCTTCTGCAGTTCGGCGAGGATTTTCTCGTCCTGCTCTTCGACCATTGCGAGGCCCTCGATTTGGTAGATCCTACCGAACTACATCGTTCTCAGCAATATCCTGCCGATTTTTCCGCGACAAATGAATGGATAGGTAAGACCTACCACGCCCACAGGCATAGCCTTGTCGGATCAGACATCGCGAATCCCGGAGAGGTAAGTCATGGGCCAGATGCCGTTGCTCGACGCCTATCAGCTGTCCGAGCGCTACAGCCGCGACCGCGGCCGCGTCTTCCTCACCGGCACGCAAGCGATCGTCCGCATCGTGCTCGACCAGGCGCGGCGCGACCGCGCTGCCGGCCTCAACACCGCGGGCTTCATCTCCGGCTATCGCGGCTCGCCGCTCGGCGGCGTCGATCTCGAACTGTGGAAGATCGGCGAGCAGCTCAAGGACAGCCGCATCGAATTCCTGCCCGCGGTGAATGAGGACCTCGCGGCGACCGCCGTACTCGGCTCGCAGCAGGTCGAGACGCAAAGAGATCGCGAGGTCGATGGCGTGTTCGCCCTTTGGTACGGCAAGGGCCCCGGCGTCGACCGTTCCGGCGATGCGCTGAAGCACGGCAATGCCTATGGCTCCTCGCCGCGTGGCGGCGTGCTCGTCGTCGCCGGCGACGACCATGGCTGCGTGTCGTCCTCGATGCCGCACCAGTCCGACGTCGCCTTCATGAGCTGGTTCATGCCGACGCTGCATCCGGCCAATGTCGGCGAATATCTCGCATTCGGCGAGTATGGGTACGCGCTGAGCCGGTTCTCCGGCATGTGGGTCGGCTTCAAGGCGATCTCGGAGATCGCGGAGTCCGGCGCCTCGGTCGAGCTGCGGCCGCCGCGCCGTTTCGTGCAACCGGATTTCGTGCCGCCGCCCGGCGGCCTGCATTATCGCTGGCCGGATCTGCCGGGCCCGCAGATCGAGGAACGGATGGAGGCGAAGAAGCACGCGGTCTACGCCTTCGCGAAAGCCAATCCGATCGATCGCCACATTTACGACATCAAGGATGCGAGCTACGGCATCGTCACCACGGGCAAGGCGCATCTCGATCTGATGGAGGCGCTGCGGCTGGTCGGGCTGGATGAAGCCGCGTGCCGCCGCTTCGGCATCGACATCTACAAGGTCGGCATGGTGTGGCCGCTGGCGCTGCGCGATGCGATGGAGTTCGTGAAAGGCAAGCGCGAGATCCTCGTGGTCGAGGAGAAGCGCGGCATCATCGAGAGCCAGTTCAAGGAGTATTTCTACGACTATCCCGGCGCCAAGCCGGACCGGATGGTCGGCAAACATGACGAGAGCGGCGCGCGGCTGATCTCCTGGACCGGCGAATTGTCGCCGCGCATGCTCGCCGACGTGCTGGCGCGCCGGCTCGACCCGATGTTTCCGGAGCTGCAACTCGCCCGCCGCGTCGCCGCGCTGGTACCCGAACAGGACCGCATGATCGCGGTGCCGGGCGCGACGCGCACGCCGTATTTCTGCTCGGGCTGCCCGCATAACACCTCGACGAAAGTGCCCGAGGGCTCCAAGGCGCTGGCCGGCATCGGCTGCCATTTCATGGCAAGCTGGATGGACCGCGAGACCTCGTCGCTGATCCAGATGGGCGGCGAAGGCGTCAACTGGGCGGCGTCATCGAAATTCACCGGCAACAGCCACGTGTTCCAGAATCTCGGCGAAGGCACCTACTATCACTCCGGCTCGATGGCGATCCGGCAGGCGATCTCTGCGAAAGCCAACATCACCTACAAGATCCTGTTCAATGACGCGGTGGCGATGACCGGCGGCCAGCCGGTCGACGGCCCGGTCAGCGTGCAGGCGATCGCGCACTCTGTCCGCGCCGAGGGCGTCGCGCGGATCGCGCTGGTGTCGGACGATCCCGCGCATTTCTCGCCGGCGGATCTGCCCGCCGGCGTCACCATCCATCCGCGCGAGGCGATGGATGCCGTGCAGCGCGAGCTGCGCGCAATTCCCGGCGTCACCGTGCTGATCTATCAGCAGACCTGCGCCACCGAGAAGCGGCGGCGGCGCAAGCGCGGCACGATCGAGGATCCCGCGCGCTTCGCCTACATCAACGACCTCGTCTGCGAGGGCTGCGGCGACTGCTCGGTGGAATCCAACTGCCTCAGCGTCGAGCCGAAGGAAACGCCGTTCGGCCGCAGGCGCCGGATCAACCTCTCAACCTGCAACAAGGACTTTTCCTGTCTCAACGGCTTCTGCCCGAGCTTCGTCACCATCGAGGGCGGCAAGCGGCGGGCGAAGAGCGCGAGCGCGATCGATCCGCTGGCGCGCGCAGCCGCGCTGCCGGTACCGGAGCTTGCGGGACTGGAGCGGCCCTATGATCTCCTTGTCACCGGCGTCGGCGGCACCGGCGTCATTACAGTCGGCGCATTGATCGCGATGGCCGCGCATCTCGAGGGCCGCGGCGTCTCGGTGCTCGACTTCACCGGTTTTGCGCAGAAGTTCGGCCCCGTGCTGAGCTACCTGCGGCTGGCGGTTACGCCCGACGCGCTGCATCAGGTGCGGATCGACCAGGGCGCGGCTGACGCGCTGATCGGTTGCGACCTCGTGGTGAGCTCGTCGGCAAAAGCATCCGGCACCTATCGCAAGGGAATGCGCGCCGCGGTCAATATCGCCGAGATGCCGACCGGCGACGTGGTGCGCTTTCGCGATGCCGACCTCGCCTCGCCGGTTCGCTTGCGCGCGATCGAGCGAGTGATCGGGTCGGGCAACCTCACCATGATCGACGCCAACGCGCTGGCCGAGCGGCTGCTCGGCGACAGCGTCTTTGCCAACATCATGATGCTCGGCTTCGCCTGGCAGCAGGGCCTGGTGCCGGTCTCGCTGGAGGCGCTGACGCGCGCGATCGAATTGAACGGCGTCGCCATCGAGCGCAACAGGCAGGCGCTGGCGTGGGGCCGGATCGCCTTCGCCGATCCGGAGTTCTTGCCGAAGGCCGACGGTGCTGCGGCCGATGACCCGGAGACGCTGGAGCAGGTGATCGCGAGGCGCGCCGATTTCCTCAGGGCGTATCAGGACGAGGCCTATGCCGCGCGCTATCGGGCGACAATCTACCGCGTGCGTCGCGCCGAAGTGGCGCTCAGCAGCGAGACCTTGACCGACGCCGTGGCCCGGTCGCTGTTCAAGCTGATGGCCTACAAGGACGAATACGAAGTGGCGCGGCTGCATATGCAGAGCGGCTTCCTCGACGAGCTCAGCCAGGAATTCGACGGCGACTTCACGGTGCAATATCACCTTGCGCCGCCGTTCCTGCCAGCGCGGCGCGATGCACGGGGACGGCCGAGGAAGCGCGCGTTCGGACAGTGGATCCAGACGCCGCTGCGGTTGCTCGCGAGCCTGAAAGGGCTGCGCGGCACACCCTTCGACCTGTTCGGCTACGCCGCGGAGCGCCGCACCGAGCGCGAGCTGATTACCTGGTATGAGGCGCTGATCGAGACCATGCTCGGCAAGCTCGACGAGGCACGGCTGCCCGATCTCGTCGCGCTGGCAAAGGCGCCGATGGAGATCCGCGGCTATGGGTCGGTGAAAGACGCCGCGATCGAAAAGACCAGGGCGGAGGTTGCGCGGCTCACCGCGCGACTTGCCTCCGCCCCGTCAGACCAAGGCGACGGCTCAGGCCGCCGCGCGGCGCTTGGCGGGTGATATCAGGCCGACCACGACAGTCGCGAGCACCGCCACGACGATGTTGAGCAGCAACGCGCCGAGGCCGACATAGAAGCTGTAGCTGGCATCGCCGAGCGAGATGCTGGCGAGCGGCTTCAGCCCGTTGCTCCACGCCGTATACGTGCCCCAGCCGATGCCGACCGCCCAGCCGAGCAGCAGCCCTTCGGCGCGGAACCAGACGGTGAACAGCCCGAACACCAGCGCCGGCAGCGTCTGCACGATCCAGAGGCCGCCAAGCAGTTGCAGGTCGAGCGCATATTGCGTCGGCAGGAACAAGATGAAGGCGAGCGCACCGACCTTGACCACCAGCGATGTGATCTTCGCCACCGACGCCTCACCGGCGTGCGAGATGTCCGGGTTGACGTAGGACTTCCAGACATTGCGCGTGAACAGATTGGCGGCGCCGATGCTCATCACCGCCGCCGGCACCAGCGCGCCGATCGCGATCGCCGAGAACGCAAAGCCCGCGAACCATTCCGGGAACAGCGTCTTGAACAGCATCGGCACCACGTCGTTCGGCGAAGTCACCTTGATGCCGGCGGCATAGGCCATGTAGCCGAGCAGCGCGATCAGGCCGAGCAAGAGCGTATAGGCCGGCAGCAGGATCGCATTCTTGCGGATGGTATCCGCCGACTTCGAGGCGAAGATGCCGGTCAGCGTGTGCGGGTACATGAAGGCGGCGAGCGCCGAGCCCAGCGCCAGCGTCGCATAGGGCAGATACTGTCCGGGCTTCAACGTCAGGCCGGTGGCGCCGCCCTTCGCCGTGAAGGCGTCGTTGGCGGCCGAGAACACCGCGCCGTAGCCGCCGAGCTTCGCGGGCACCACGACCACGGCGGCCAGCACCACGATGTAGATCATGATGTCCTTGACGAAGGCGATCAGCGCCGGCGCGCGCAGGCCGGAGCTATAGGTATAGAGCGCGAGGATGACGAAGGCGGCGATGATCGGCAGTTCGCCGGATAGCCCCATCGCCTTGATCACGACCTCCATGCCGATCAGCTGCAACGCGATGTAGGGCATGGTCGCGACCAGGCCGGTCAGCGCCACCGCGAGCTCGAGCGCGCGCGAGCCATAGGCGCCGTCGACGACATCGGCGGCGGTGACGTAGCCGTTCGCATGCGCCTTCTTCCACAGCACTGGCATGACCGCGAACACGAAGGGATAGACGATGATGGTGTAGGGCAGCGCGAAGAACCCATAGGCGCCGACCGCGTAGACCAGCGCCGGCACCGCGATCACGGTGTAGGCGGTGTAGAAATCGCCGCCGACCAGGAACCAGGTGATCCAGGTGCCGAACTGGCGACCGCCGAGGCCCCATTCGTCGAGATGCTCGCTGACCGGGCCGGATTTCCAGCGCGCCGCGAAGAAGCCCATCACGGTGACGAGCGCGAAAAAGAAGATGAAGACGGAGAGCGCCACCCAGGCGATGTGATCGGTCATGGCTGTCCCCTCACCGCGGCTCATCGGCATCGGGCCGGCGGCTGCGATAGACCAGCCAGATCAAGAGCGAGGAGATCGGCACCCAGGCGAGCTGGTACCAGTAGAAGAAGGGAAAGCCGAACAGCGACGGCTCGACGAAATTATAGAACGGCACCCACAGCAAGCCGATGAACGGCAGCAGCAACAAAATCCACATGGCCTACTCTTTGACGCAAGACACAGCTCAAGGCGGGAGGTTCCGCTGATCATGGCAACGATCCAGGAACCGGTCCGTTGCGTCTAGAATCACGGTTACGGCAATGCGACGCAAAAAGATGTGATCGTCACCTGGCGCATGCCGCCTATTCGGCCTTGATGCCGGCGTCCTTTATCACCTTGCGCCAGCGCGCCTCCTCGCCGGCAAAGTAGCGGTCGAGCTCGGCCGGAGGAGAGGCCACCATCACGAGGCCTTCATTGACGCTGAGCTTCTTGAAGGCCTCCGCCTGCACGGCCTTGGCCGCCGATCTGTTGAGGCGATCGATGATGTCCGGCGGCGTATTCGCCGGCACGTAGAGGCCGTACCAGGATTCGGCGACATAGCCGGAGGCGCCGGCTTCCGAGACCGTCGGCAATTGCGGGAACGCAGGCGAGCGTTCGGCCGACGTCACTCCGATCGCGCGCAGCTGCCCGGCCTCGACCAGCGAGGCGCAGCTTGCCACCGTGGTGAACATTACCTGGATCTGGCCACCCAAGAGGTCGGTGATGGCAGGCGCCGCGCCCTTGTAGGGAACGGTGGTGAGATTGACCCCGGTCATGTGCTTGAACAGTTCGCCGGCGAGATGCGCCGAGGTGCCGGTGCCATAGGTGCCGTAGGACAGCTTTTCCGGATCGGCCTTCGCGGCCGCGATCAGATCGGCAATCGACTTGATCGGCGAAGCGGGATTGACCACAACGACGTTGAAGGAGCGCGCCACCAGCGCCACGGGCGCAAAATCCTTGTGCGCATCATAAGGCAGCTTGCTGTAAAGGCTCGGATTGACCGCGTTGGCGAAGGTCGCCATCAGCAGCGTGTAGCCGTCGGATGGGCTCGCCGCGACGCTCTGCGTGCCGATAATGGTGCCGGCGCCCGGCTTGTTCTCGATGATGACGGTGACGCCGAGATCCTTCTGCATCTCCTGCGCCAGCGTCCGCGCCACGACATCGGTGCCGCCGCCCGGTGCGAACGGCACCACGATCTTGACGATGTGGTCGGGATAGGCGGCGCGCGCCGGCAGTTGCAGCAGCAGGTTTGCTGCGAGCGCGAACAGGAGTGATGCGAGGAGACGAAACGGCATGACGGACCCCGGCAGGTGAGGCGATCTTCATACACGCAACGGCTGCCGGGTGGTCATGACGCGGAAGGAACGTCGCACTATTAGTCCCGTCATCCCCGCGCAAAGGCTTCGCCTTTGCGCGGGGATGACGGTGATAAAGGGCGCACGCGTGCCATCATCGCAAGCGCCCGCGCCGCTCACGAATACGGATTGATCAGCTTCTGCTGCTCGGTGGCGTGATGGACCAGCAGGTCGATGAAGGTGCGGACCTTCGCCGAGAGATGATGGCGATGCGGATAGACAGCATTCATGGTGAGCTCGACCGGCCGGTATTCGGGCAGCAGGCGGACCAGTTGTCCCGACTCCAGCTCGTCGCGAACCAGGAAGCCGGCCGCGAGGAAGACGCCGACGCCGGCCAGCGCCGCGAGCTTCAGGGTTTCGCCGCTGTTGGAGATCAGATTTCCGGAGACGCGCACCGCAGCCGGCGTGCCCTTGCGGTCGGCGAAGCGCCACTCGTCGCCATAGGGATAGTTGGCGTGGCGCATGCAGTTGCGCGCGGAGAGGTCGGCCAGCAGCGTTGGCTTGCCGTGCTGTTCGATATAGCCGTGCGAGCAACACAGCACGTGGCGCCAGGTCGCGATGGTGCGCACGATCAGGCTGGAGTCCGGCGGCGGCACCATGCGCACGGCGAGATCGTAGTTCTCGTCGATCAGATCGGCATTGCGCTCGCCGATCGTGAGATCGACCTTGACCTCGGGATAGGTGGCGAGGAACTCGGCCACCGCGGGCGACAGGAACTGGACGAGATGGGTGTTGGTGAAGATGCGCAGGGTGCCGCGCGGCACCGATTGCTGGGCGCCCGCGATGTCGTCGGCCTGCTCGATGTCGGCGAGGATCTGGACGCAGCGGTCGTAATAGGCCTGGCCGACCTCGGTGAGGCTGACCTTGCGCGTGGTGCGGTTGAGCAGCCGGGCGCCGAGCCGGTCCTCCAGCGATTGCACGTGGTTGCTCACCATGGTGGTGGACATGTTGAGCTTGCGGCCGGCCGCGGAAAAGCCGCCGGCGTCCACGACCCGGACGAAGGCGGTCAGGCTGGTCAGGCGATCCATGCGGCAAGGTCCGGATTATCAGCGCTGGCTTGATAATGCTTCCAGTTTTATCGGGATTATCACAGCGGGGAGGACATTGCATCTAAGGGGGCGTACTGGGCGCCCTTTCTGGAAGGACGCGAATGTTCGACCCGGAGGATGCCATGTCGACCACTACTTATGTCCCTGAACAAGCAACGAAAATCGGCCTCCGCCCGTCGCGGAAAGCGGTCAAGCGGGTGGCGCTCGGGCTCGCCGCGATCATCGGCGTCGCCGTGGCAGCCGACTTTGGCTACGACTACGTCACCACCGGCCGCTACCTCGAAACCACTGACGACGCCTACGTGAAGGCGGACTCCACGATCATCGCCCCGAAAGTCTCGGGCTACATCGCCAAAGTGCTGGTCACCGACAACCAGCCGGTGAAGGCCGGCCAGTTGCTGGCCGAGATCGACGACCGCGATTACCGCACCGCGCTCGGCCAGGCCAAGGCCGATGTCGACGCCGCCAGCGCCTCGGTGCGCAACCTCGATGCCCAGCTCGAGCTGCAACAGCCGATCATCGACCAGAGCACGGCCGACGTCACCGCCGCCGAGGCAAACCTGAAATTCGCGCAGGAAGAGCAGACCCGCTACGACGGGCTGATGAAGTCCGGCTCCGGCACCATTCAGCGTGCGCAACAGACCGACGCGGCGCTGCGCGCCAACACCGCGCAATTGCAGCACGCGAAGTCGGCGCTGTCGGCGGCCCAGCGCAAGGTCGACGTGCTGACCACGCAGCGCGCCCAGGCCGCAGCGCAGGTGGACCGCGCTCGCGCGGTCGAGCAGCAGGCCGAGCTCAACCTGTCCTACGCGCGGATCACCGCGCCGGTCGACGGCACGGTCGGCGCCCGCACGCTGCGCGTCGGGCAATATGTGCAGGCCGGCACCCAGCTGATGGCGGTGGTGCCGCTGGACGCGGTCTATGTGGTCGCCAATTTCAAGGAGACGCAGCTGACCCATGTGCGCAACGGCCAGCCGGTCGAGCTCACGGTCGACAGTTTTCGCGGCACCACGCTGAAGGGCCATGTCGACAGCCTGTCGCCGGCCAGCGGCCTCGAATTCGCGCTGCTGCCGCCCGACAACGCCACCGGCAATTTCACCAAGATCGTACAGCGCGTGCCGGTCAAGATCGTGCTCGACGATCACAGCCTAACCGGCCTCTTGCGCCCCGGCATGTCGGCGATCCCGACCGTCAACACCAAGGCGACGGTGCTGGCCGAGCGCGAGGAGAAGCGACGGCTGGCATCGGCGACGCGGCAGCACGGCGGATAGGACCAAACGCTTCTTCGGCTGGCTCCGCGCGATCGATCACCCATCGGTGGTCGATCGCGTTTTGCTGTCTACGCCCTCTTCGCCTCTCCCGCTTGCGGGTGGGGGCTCTCTCCGCGAGTCATCTTGTGGAGAGAGCCCCCACCCCACCCTCCCCGCAAGCGGGAGAGGGAGCTTGAGAGGCGTGCTCACCTCACTAGCGACGGCACGCAGGCCAAACGCAGCCGTCGTGCCGTGGTCATAACCGCAGTCGCTCTCTCAGCCGCAGCCGTTGATTATCAACCTCTACCGGACAATCCTTCCAGTCTTTCTCGGATTATCGAAACCGGCCGCCTAATACATCTTGTGTGGGTAGCAAGGACGACCTCGATGACCGCACTTCAGCCCACAGCCGACGCAGCGAACGCCGCCGCGCTCCCCGCCCCCGCAGCGCCGGCGGCGCCGGCGATCCCCACGAAAACCTGGATCGCGGTGATCGGGGCGACGCTCGGCGCGTTCATGGCGGTGCTGAACATCCAGATCGTCAACGCCTCGCTCGCCGATGTGCAGGGCGCGATCGGCGCCGGGATCGACGACGGCGGCTGGATCTCGACCTCCTATCTGATCGCCGAGATCGTGGTGATCCCGCTCTCCGGCTGGCTCGCGCAGGTGTTCTCGGTGCGCATCTATCTGCTCACCAATGCGTTCCTGTTCCTGGTGTTCTCAGCGGCGTGCGCGCTGGCGCAGGACCTGCCGCAGATGATCGCGCTGCGCGCGGTGCAAGGCTTCACCGGCGGCGTGCTGATCCCGATGGCATTCACGCTGATCATCACGCTGCTGCCGAAAGCCAAGCAGCCGATCGGGCTCGCGCTGTTCGCGCTGTCGGCGACGTTCGCGCCGGCGATCGGCCCGACCATCGGCGGCTATCTCACCGAGAACTGGGGCTGGCAGTACATCTTCTATGTCAATCTAGTGCCGGGCGCCGTGATGATCGCGATGCTCTACGTCTCGCTCGATCCGAGCCCGATGAAGCTGTCGCTGATCCGCCAAGGCGACTGGCTCGGCATCATCACCATGGCGATCGGCCTCGCCGCGCTGCAGACCGTGCTGGAGGAAGGCAACAAGGACGACTGGTTCGGCTCGCCCTTCATCGTCCGCCTGTCGGTGATCGCCGCCGTCGCGCTGGCCGCCTTCCTGATCGTCGAGTTCACCGTGGAGAAGCCGCTGCTCAATCTGCGCCTGCTCGCCCGCCGCAATTTCGGCTTCGGCATGCTGGCCAACTTCCTGCTTGGCATCGCGCTGTACGGCTCGGTGTTCATCCTGCCGCAGTACCTCGCGCGCATCCAGGGCTACAATGCCGAGCAGATCGGCATGGTGCTGGCCTGGACCGGGCTGCCGCAGCTCGCGCTGATCCCGCTGGTACCGCGGCTGATGCAGCGCTTCGACCCGCGCCTCATCATCGGCGTCGGCTTCGCGCTGTTCGCCGGCTCCAACTTCATGAACATCTTCATGACCAACGACTACGCCACCGACCAGCTGTTCTGGCCCAACATCGTCCGCGCCATCGGCCAGGCGCTGGTGATGGCGCCGCTGTCGGCGGTTGCGACCGCGGGCATCGAGCTGGAGAATGCGGGCTCGGCCTCCGCGCTGTTCAACATGATGCGCAACCTCGGCGGTGCGGTCGGCATCGCCGTGCTGCAGACGCTGCTGACCAAGCGCGAGCAATATCACTCCAACGTGCTGATGCAGTCGGTCTCGCTGCTGGAACAGGCCACGCGCAACCGGATTGAGCAGCTGACGCAGTATTTCATGAACCACGGCGTCGCCGACCAGGCCGCGGCCGCCCACCGCGCAATCGCGGCGATCGGCAAGGTCGTGCAGAAGCAGGCCTACATCCTCGCCTTCAGCGATACCTTCTACCTGCTCGGCGTCGCGCTGATCATCGCACTCGCGGCGACACTCTTCCTGAAGAAGCCGGGCCAGCTCGCTGGCGGCGGTGCGCACTAACCCAAACCACAACCACGGAGAACGACCATGAAGCCCCGTATGAACTTCTACCAGGCCGCACCCGAGACCATCAAAGCGCTGGTCGCGGTCGAAAACCAGATCGCTGCGAGCGGCCTCGAGCAGTCGCTGATCGAGCTGGTCAAGACCCGCGCCTCGCAGATCAACGGCTGTGCCTATTGCATCAACATGCACACCGAGGACGCCCGCAAGCACGGCGAGACCGAGCAGCGGCTCTATCTGCTCAACGCCTGGCGCGAATCCCCGCTCTACAGCGAGCGCGAGCGCGCGGCGCTAGCCTGGACCGAAGCGCTGACGCTGGTGTCCGAGACGCATGCGCCCGACGCCGACTATGAAGCCGTGCGCGCCCAGTTCTCGGACAGCGAGCTGGTCAACCTGACCACGCTGATCGGCGCAATCAACGCCTGGAACCGGATCGCCATCGGCTTCCGCGCGGTGCATCCGGTGAAGGCGAAGGCGGCGGCGTGAGGGCAGACAAACGATGATCTGTCCCCGTCATCCTGAGGTGCGAGCCTCTTCGGCGAGCCTCGAAGGATGTACGGCCACGGTCGGGCCGTCGACCCTTCGAGAGCCGCTAAAGGAGCGGCCACCTCAGGGTGACGATAAAAAAAGTCGCTCCGGGTAGTCAGACCGCCGTCGCCTTGGCGAACTCGACATAGATCTCGCGCAGGCGGTCGGTGATCGGACCGACCTTGCCGCCTCCGACCTTCTTGCCGTCGATCGCGACCACCCCCTGCACGAACACGGAAGCGCTGGTGATGAAGGCTTCCTTGGCGGCGAGCGCTTCCTCGATCGTAAAGGCGCGCTCCTCGATGCGCAGCTGGCGTTCCTCGGCGAGCTTGACCACCGCCTTGCGGGTGCAGCCGGGCAGGATCTCGTTGCCGTTCTGCCGGGTCACGATGACATCGTCCTGGGTGACGATGAAGGACGAGGACGAGCCGCCCTCGGTGACCTTGCCGTCCTCGATCATCCAGGCTTCGCCGGCGCCGGCCGCGGCCGCCGCCTGCTTGGCCAGCACCTGCGCCAGCAGCGCCACGCTCTTGATGTCGCGCCGTTCCCAGCGGATGTCGGGCACCGTGATGACGTTGATGCCGGTCTTGGCCGAGGGCGCGTTGATGATGTCCTTTTCCGAGGTGAACATCACGAGCGTCGGCTTGACGTCGGCCTTCGGGAAGGCGAAGTCGCGACCCTTGTCGGCGCCGCGGGTGACCTCGAGATAGACCATGCCGTTGACGAGGTCGTTGCGCGCAACCAGCTCCTTCTGGATCTCCTCGATCCGCTCGAGCGTCTCCGGCAGCGCGAGCTGGATCTCGCCGACCGAACGCTTGAGCCGCGCCAGGTGTGAGGCGTTGTCGATCAGCTTGCCCTCGAGCACCGCCGCCACCTCGTAGATGCCGTCGGCGAACAGGAATCCGCGGTCGAACACCGAGACCTTGGCCTCCGAATGCGGCACGAACGAGCCGTTGACATAAGCGATCTTTTCCACGCGAGTTCTCCTGCGGACGAAGGGGGGTTCAGGCCTTCGTATACGCAAATTGTTAACGGGGGAAAACCCTGTAGCAGCCGTCATTCCGGGGCGATGCGCAGCATCGAACCCTCAGGTGCGCCTCTTCGAGGCGCCCCGGAATGACAGGCGGAGAGGCTCCCTAAGCTCAGTGCTGCAGGATCTTCGACAGGAACTTCTGCGCGCGGTCGCTGCGCGGCGTGCCGAAGAAGTCGGCCTTCTTGGCGTCCTCGACGATCTCGCCGCGGTCCATGAAGATGACGCGGTCGGCGACCTTGTTGGCAAAGCCCATTTCGTGGGTCACGACCATCATGGTCATGCCCTCGCGGGCGAGGTCGACCATCACGTCGAGCACTTCGCTGATCATCTCCGGGTCGAGCGCCGAGGTCGGCTCGTCGAACAGCATCGCGATCGGGTCCATCGCCAGCGCGCGGGCGATCGCGACGCGCTGCTGCTGGCCACCGGACAACTCCGCCGGAAACTTTTTGGCATGATCCTTCAGCCCGACGCGCTCCAGAAGCTTCATGCCCTTGGCGGTGGCGTCCTCAGACTTGCGGCCGAGCACCTTCTCCTGCGCGAGGCGGAGATTGTCGATGATGCGCAGATGCGGAAACAGCTCGAAATGCTGGAACACCATGCCGACGCGCGAACGCAGCTTCGGCAGGTCGGTCTTGGGATCGTTGACCTTGACGCCGTCGAGCGTGATGTCGCCGCCCTGGATCGGCTCCAGCGCATTGACGCATTTGATCAGGGTCGACTTGCCCGAGCCGGACGGGCCGCAGACCACCACCACCTCGCCCTTGGCGACGCTGGTGGTGCAGTCCTTCAGCACCTGGAAGCTCGGCCCGTACCATTTGTTGACGTGGTTGATCTCGATCATGCGTGACTCAGGCGTTGCAGCGAGCGCGCTTCCACCTCTCCCATCGGGAGAGGTCGGCGCGCAGCGCCGGGTGAGGGATTGCGGTCTATCGATGGAGCAAAACCCCTCACCCGGATCGCTGACGCGATCCGACCTCTCCCGATGGGAGAGGTGAAGGGGGCCGTGTCTTGAATGTTCGAAAGCATGACTGGCTACCGGACAATCGCGATGCGCGACTGCAGGCGGCGAACGCCATAGGACGCGACACAGGAAATGACGAAGTAGACCAGCGCGGCGAACAGGTACATTTCGACCAGGCGGCCGTCGCGCTGCGCGACCTTGCTGGCGGCGCCGAGGAAATCCGGGATCGACAGCACGTAGACCAGCGAGGTGTCCTGGAACAGCACGATGGTCTGCGTCAGCAGCACCGGCAGCATGTTGCGAAACGCCTGCGGCAGCACGACGTAGCGCATCGACTGCGCGTAGGTCAGGCCGAGCGCGCTGGCCGCGGCCGGCTGGCCCTTCGAGATCGACTGGATGCCGGCGCGCATGATCTCGGAGAAATACGCCGCCTCGAACGCGATGAAGGTGATCAGCGAGGAGGCGAAGGCGCCGACCGTGATCGGCCGCGACGCGCCGGTCAGCCACTGCCCGATATACGGCACCAGGAAGTAGAACCAGAAGATCACCAGCACCAGCGGCAGCGAGCGGATGAAGTCGACATAGAAGCCCGCGATGCGCCCGAGCACCTTGTAGCTCGACAGCCGCATCAGGGCGATCAGGGTGCCGAACACCAGGCCGCCGAACGCTGCGAGCGCGGTCAAGGTCAGCGTGAAGCGCATGCCCTCCAGGAACAGGTAGGGCAGCGAGCGGCGGATGACGTCGAAATCGAAACTGCCGATCATCGTCATTTGCCCGTGATGTAGCCGGGGATCGCGACATAGCGCTCGAGGAAGCGCATCGCGGTCACCACGACGAAATTGAGGAGCAGGTAGAGCACGGTTGCCGCCGTGAACGCCTCGAACACCTGGAACGAGAACTCCTGCATCGAGCGGGCCTGGCCGGTCAGTTCGATCAGGCCGATGGTGATGGCGACCGCGCTGTTCTTGATGGTGTTGAGGAATTCGGAGGTCAGCGGCGGCAGGATGATGCGGAATGCCATCGGCAGCAGCACGTAGCGATAGGTCTGCACCGTGGTGAGGCCGAGCGCGGTCGAGGCCTGCTTCTGCCCGCGCGGCAGCGAGGTGATGCCGGCCTGCAATTGCACGGCGACGCGCGCCGACATGAAGAAGCCGACGCCGATCGCGGCGGTCCAGAACGGCGCATTCGGCAGTTGCTTCAGCCACAGCCCGGCCGACCGCGGCAACAATTCGGGCAGCACGAAGAACCACAGGAACAGCTGCACCAAGAGCGGCATGTTGCGGAAGAACTCGACCCAGCAGAAGCCGATCCACGACGCGGCCCGCGACGGCAGCGTGCGCAGCACGCCGATCACCGAGCCGGACACCAGCGCGATGATCCAGGCCAGCACCGACACCTTGACGGTGACCACCAGCCCCGACAGCAACAGGTCGAGATAGGTGCCGGTCCCCATCGGGTTCGGCTCAAGGAAGATGTGCCAGTTCCAATTGTAGTTCACAGGTCCCCCACGCGGCCGTGCCGGTCACGGCATTACGCCGGCATCGCGCGCGGCGTCTATGCAAATGTCCGGCCATTCTCCTCCAAAAATGGCCGGACATGCTAACTTTCAGGACCCGCTCCCAAAAGGGACGACGGGTCATACACAGCGGTCAGTTGACCAGATAGGCATCCGGATCCGGAGAGTCCGACGGCTTCGCAAACTGCTTCTTCATCTCCGGTCCAGCCGGCGAGTTGAGATTAAGGCCCTTCGGCGGGATCTTTTGGGTGAACCACTTGTCATAGATCTTCTGGCCCTCGCCGCTGGTGTAGAGCGCGGCGGTTGCGGCGTCGACGACCTTCTTGAACGGCGCGTCGTCCTTGCGCAGCATGATGCCGTAGGGCTCGGGCTTGGAGAACGCGTCCTTGGAGATCACGTAGTCATCCGGCGACTTCGAGCCGGCGACGAGGCTCGCGAGCAGGATGTCGTCCATCACGAAGGCGACCGCGCGATCGGTCTCGACCATCAGGAAGGCCTCGGCATGGTCCTTGGCCGGGATGATATTGACGCTCAGCCCGCGCGCGAGGTTGGCCTCGGTCAGCTGCTTGATGTTGGTGGTGCCGGCGGTCGAGACCACCGTCTTGCCCTTCAGATCGTCGATCGAATTGATCTTGCTCGCCTTCTTGGTGACGTAGCGGCTGGCGGTCAGGAAGTGGCTGTTGGTGAAGGAGACCTGCTTCTGGCGCTCGGCATTGTTGGTGGTCGAGCCGCATTCGAGGTCGACGGTGCCGTTGGCCATCAGCGGAATACGCGTCGCCGAGGTCACCGGGTTGAGCTTGACCTCGAGCTTGTCGAGCTTCAGCTCCTTCTTCACGGCATCGACGATCTTGTAGCAGATGTCCATGGCGTAGCCGACCGGCTTCTGGTTGTCGTCGAGATAGGAGAATGGGATCGAGGAGTCGCGGTAGCCGAGCGTGATCGCGCCGGTGTCCTTGATGTTCTTCAGCGTGCCGGTCAGCTCCTGGGCTTGCGCCTGGCTCGCGCCCAGCGCGGCGGCGAGCGCGGCGGCGAGCGCGAAGCCGATCAGATAGTTGCGTGTCATACGTCTACTCCTTGCGTGGAAACGGTCGTTCTAGTGCGTGAGAATATCAGCGAGGACGGGTGCGATATAGCGGCGAAACTGTTCCGGATTCTCGCTCATCGGAAAATGACCGAGCTGCTCCATGATCGTGACGCTGGCGCCCCCTATTGCCGCTGCGGTCCGCCTCGTATCCTCGGGCGTGCAGGAGAAATCATACTCGCCCGTAAGCAGATAGAGGTTGCATACTTTAGTCTCGATTGACGCGACCCGGCCGCGCAGGTCGCCGTCGACACGGTAGAAATACAAGTCGCCCTTGAACACGCCGGGGCCGCCCTGCTTGTAGGCCCACAGCGTTTCCATCCGCGCAGGCTCCGGGCTTTGCGGGGCGATCAGCCCGGACACCAGCGCGGCGCAGACTTCGCCGCCGTGAACATCCGGCCGGTTCAGCCAGTTCGTGTCATACCACGGCGCCTGGAAATCGGCAGCCTCGAGCCCGATCAGCGCGCGGAACTCGGCGGCATATTCGATCGCAAGGTTAAGCACGATGCGGCCGCCGATCGAGCAGCCCATCACGACAGGCTTCTCCAGCCGCAGCGCACGGCAGAAAGCGCGGATGGTCTCGGTGTAGCGCGCAGTGGTGAGTTGGTATTCATCGCCGGTCCAGCTCATCGGCGGATTCGACTTGCCATGCCAGGGCATATCGAAGGCAATGATGCGGAAATTTTCGGCAAATTGCGTATCCGCGAGCAGATGGCGCCACTGCCGCGCATCCGATCCCGCGGTGTGCAGGCAGACCAGCGGAATGCCCGTGCCGTTCTCCTCGAAATAGATCCGGTGCAGCTCGCCGCCGATCTCGACGTGAACGTAGCGGCCGACCATCGGCTCGATGTGGCCGTCCATGATCTTGCCGCTCATGATACGGCCGCCGCGAAATGCTGCCGCGGCAGCGCCAGCAGGTCCTTGAAGTATTGCAGATGCGCCATGAAGGGATGCAGGTCGCCTTCCAGCACGGCCTCGCCGCGCTTGGTCAACGCCAGCAGATCGTGCCAGCCGGGCTTCGGCTCGGCCTGCCAATAGGCGGCCCAGGCCTGCGGCGTCGCGCGATAGGAAAAGCGCCAGGAGCGCATCAGGACCGGTGAAGGCGCAAGCTCGACGATGCGCCCGCTGCGGATCGCGGCATGAAACGGCCGCGCCATCGGGCCGATCAGGCAGTCGCAATCAAGCAGCCGCCCGCGCGCAAGCAGCCGAGGGGCCTCGTCGAGCAACGCGGGAAGGCCGGCAAACGCCCTCGTCACAGCGTCGTCGGTGGCGTCAGGCGATGGCGTCATCTGTCGGGCGGCGTTCCTGCAGCGGGCGGCGCCATGATGACGGCAAGCGCGCAATCCCGCAAGGCGCCGATGCCTTTGGGTTCCCTTGATTATTCGCTTGACCAAACCCGGCTTGCCGGTCAGGCGCGCACACCCCGCGCCCTCCCCGGCACAGTGCCAGGAACGGCCAATCCGTCCGACCAAAGGCCGATTGAATTCCGCGGCTCGGCAGGTCGCGCCAAGTCGCGGCAGACCAATTGTCGCAGCCGGCGCTTCGAGCGCAATTCGCGCTTCCGTTGCCCGCCCCGTTCTGTCCAATGCGCTCGGTCCTAGCATGACAGGGACGATCATTGCCAACACCGAACAAGACGCGGCCGCGATCGAACGCGGTCATAAGGGAGAGATCGAGATGTCGCACCGCAATCGCTTGATGGTCCTGCTCGCCGCCGCCGGCATGCTGGTGTCAACAGCGGCGCTCGCGCAGGACTATCCGACCAAGCCGATCACGCTGATCGTGCCATGGCCGGCGGGCGGCTCGACCGATATCTCGATGCGCGCGATCGCCGAGAGCGCCTCGAAGGTGCTGGGCCAACCGATCGCGGTCGACAACAAGGCGGGCGGCGGCGGCACCGTGGGCCCCGCGACGATGGCCGCCGGCGCCAAGCCCGACGGCTACACCATCGCCCAGATCCCGATCACAGTGTTCCGCCTGCCCTTGATGCAGGAGGTGTCCTGGGATCCGGCGAAGGATTTCTCCTACATCATTCACCTCACCGGCTACACCTTCGGCGTCACCACCAACGCGGAGTCGCAGTTCAAGACCTGGCAGGACGTAGTCGATTTCGCCAAGAAGAACCCGGGCAAGGTGACCTATGCGACGCCCGGCACCGGCACCTCGCTGCATGTCGGCATGGAGCAGATCGCCCTGATGGCCGGGATCAAGCTGACCCAGGTGCCGTTCAAGGGCGGCGCCGAGACCAATGCGGCCGTGCTCGGCCAGCACACCATGCTGCAGGCGGATTCCACCGGCTGGCGGCCGCTGGTCGATGCCGGCAAGCTCCGCCTGTTGATGGTGTGGACCGGCGCGCGCTCGCCGAACTATCCGGACGTACCGACGCTGAAGGAGCTCGGCTACCCCATGGTCTATGACTCGCCGTTCGGCATCGCCGGCCCCAAGGGCATGGACCCCAAGATCGTCGCCAAGCTGCACGATGCCTTCAAGAAGGCGATCGAGGACCCGGCGGTGATCGCAACGCTGGCCAAATACGACATGGTGCCGAACTACAAGAACACCGAGGACTACAAGAAGTTCGTGGGGGAGGTCACCGAGTCCGAGCGCAAGGTGATCGACACGCTGGGGCTGGCGAAGAAGTAAGGACTGGCCGCGAAGTCTCCGTCCGTCATTGCGAGGAGCGAAGCGACGAAGCAATCCATCCCTCCGCACATGCGGTGAAATGGATTGCTTCGCTTCTCTCGCAATGACGGGGATAGGTCGATGCCCCACCTTGCGACTTGACGAGAGCACATCCCATGACAGACCAAACCAACGTCAAATTCCGCCTCAACAACTCCGAGCTCTGGGGCGGGCTGATCGGGCTCGGGCTCGGCGCCTTCGTGATCTGGTCGGGCCTCAAGCTGAAGCTCGGCACCATCAACGATCCCGGCTCCGGCTACGTGCTGTTCTACACCGGCATCCTGATGTGCGTGTTCGCGGCCTCGATCATGATCGCGGCGGTCACCGAGGGCGGCCCGACCTTCGCCTCGCGCTGGGAGAATGCGCGCTGGGGCAAGCCGGTGCTGGTCATCGTCTGCCTCACCGCGTTCGCCTTTGCGCTGGAGCCGCTCGGCTTCCTGTTGTCGGCGATCCCGCTGATGCTGTTGCTGCTCCGCGTGATCGATCCGGTGCGCTGGTCGCTGGCGATCCCGCTGTCCATCCTTGCCCCGCTCGGGATGTGGTGGGTGCTGAAGCACCTGCTCGCGATCCAGCTGCCGAGCGGCATGTTCGAGATCGGTTGAGCGCCCATGGATACTCTCGTCAACGTCGCCCACGGCCTCGGCGTCGCGCTGCTGCCGATCAACCTGCTCTACTGCTTCATCGGCGTGTTCATCGGCACGCTGGTCGGCGTGCTGCCCGGCATCGGCCCGATCTCGGCGATGTCGCTGCTGCTGCCGGTGACGCTGTCCGGCACGCCGGAATCCGGCATCATCATGATGGCCGGCATCTATTACGGCTCGATGTATGGCGGATCGACCACCTCGATCCTGGTCAATATCCCCGGCGAAGCGGCTTCCGTCGTCACCTGCATCGACGGCCACCAGATGGCCAAGCAGGGCCGCGCCGGCCCCGCGCTCGGCATCTCCGCCTTCGGCTCGTTCATCGCCGGCACCTTCGCGCTGATCGCCCTGATGCTGGTGGCGCCGTCGCTCGCCAGCGTCGCGATCGCGTTCGGGCCGGCCGAATATTTCAGCCTGATGGTGCTCGGCCTCGTGGTGCTGACCTTCCTCACCCAGGGCTCGATGGCCAAGGCGCTGTTGATGGCCTGCATCGGCGTCGTGCTCGGCCTGGTCGGGCTCGACAGCATCACGGCGCAGCCGCGGCTGACCTTCGGCCGCCTCGAGCTGATCGACGGCATCGGCCTTGTGCCGGTCGTGATGGGCCTGTTCGGCGTCGCCGAGGTGCTGCTCAACACCGAGCAGGCGATCAAGCGCGACATCATCAAGACCAGGATCAACCAATTGCTGCCGAGCAAGGAGGACTGGAAGGCCAGCGCCGGGCCGGTGGCGCGTGGCACGGTGCTCGGCTTCTTCCTCGGCATCCTGCCCGGCGGCGGCGCCGTGGTGGCATCGTTCGCCTCCTACGCGCTGGAGAAGCGGCTCTCGAAGCATCCGGAGCGCTTCGGCCACGGCGCGATCGAGGGCGTCGCGGGGCCGGAATCGGCCAACAATTCCGCGGCCGGCGGCGCCTTCATTCCGCTGATGACGCTCGGCATCCCACCGAACGTGGTGATGGCGCTGCTGCTCGGCGCCTTCGTGATCCACGGCCTGCAGCCGGGACCGCTGATGATCTCGCAAAACCCGACGCTGTTCTGGGGCATCGTCGCCAGCATGTATATCGGCAATTTGATGCTCTTGGTGCTCAACCTGCCGATGATCGGCATGTGGGTGCAGCTGCTGCGGCTGCCCTACAACGTGCTGTTCCCGCTGATCATCCTGTTCACGATCATCGGCGTCTACTGCTCCAGCAACAACGTGTTCGACGTCCACGTCATGATCGCGTTCGGCGTGATCGGCTATTTCATGCGCAAGCTCGGCTACGAGCCGGCGCCGCTGGTGCTCGCCTTCGTGCTCGGGCCGATGCTGGAGAACAATCTGCGCAAGTCGCTGATCCTCTCGCAGGGCGACCTCATGACCTTCGTGGAGCGGCCGATCTCGGCGATCTGCCTCGCCTTCGCGCTGGTGCTGCTGGTCGGCCCGCTGCTGCCCTCGCTGCGCAAGAAGCGCGAGCTGGTGGCGCTGGATGAGGGGGCGTAGCGGAGGTCGCGCCGCACCGGCGGTCAGCTCCCTCGCCCCGTTCTTACGTGTTCGGTCCCGTGTGATTGGCGAGGGCCTGGATTGGCGCCAGGTAGCCGAGGCATTTGAGGCGGGTCCGATTGTAGTCGTGGACGAACTTGGCGATGAAGGTGTCGCGGTCGGCGTGGTTGACAAAGGTACGGCGCGCGCTGCCCCGTTTGTGTTCGCGGCCGATGGCTTCGGCGATGCGCCGGTTGAAGCGTTCGACGAGGCCGTTGGTCTGCGGATGGTAGGGCTTGGTCAGGCGATGCTCGATTGCGCGCTGCTTGCAGAGCCGATCAAAGGGATGGTCGCCGGAAGGCTTCCCGACCGGTTTGTTCTTCTTGTCGACGGCGAAGCGGTCGGTGAACTCGGCTCCGTTGTCGGTCAGGATGGTGTGAACCTGGTGCGGAAAATCAGCCAGGAAGCGCTTAAGGAAACCGGTCGCGGTCGTTCCGTCTCGCCTGGAATGGATCTCGACGAAGACGTATCGGGTGGCGCGATCGATCGCGACAAAGGCATAACTGGTGCGGCGCTGCAGCGCGGGCAGATACTTCACGTCGATATGAATGAAGCCGATGCTGGCGCTTTCGAAGACGCCGGCCCTGGGCTTGTCGGGCTTGGCAAGCCGGCTGATGCCGTTGCGCTGCAGGCAGCGGTGGATCGCGCTGCGGGACAGCTTGGCATTGATGCACCGCTGCATCACCTCGACGATATCGTCCAGCGGCAGCTGCAGCGATGTCCGCAGCTCACACACTGCCCGTTCCTCAAGGGCGGACAGGCTGGTCGTGAGGTGCTTCGGCCGATGCGAGCGGTCCTCGACCGTCGTGCGGCCGCGCCAGCGATAGATTGTGGTCTCGCTGACCCCCAGCTCGGCCGCCAATTGGGCGACCGACTTCCTGCTGCGCTGGATGTAGGCACGCGTCTTCGGTGTCGTCGTGGCGTTCGCGTGCAAGCTCAGTTCCATGACACGAGGCGCTCCCTAACAAAGGCCACGCCTCGTTCTACACCGATTCCATCCAACCAATCTGCAGGGACCAAACACTTACGCAGGGGTGTCCGGGGAATGATTCACTGTGTCGCGGTGCATGCTCGGCAGGACCGAGGCAAATCGGTCTTTTCTGGTTGTCGAGACACAGAGGGCCGAGCATGCGATATCGCGGTAGCATTTTTGGAAGGCTGCTTGAACCGATCAATCGACGGCAGTTTCAGACGGTTGTGGATCGTCTGGACGGGGATGCCTCCGACAAGTCGTTCAGGAGCTGGGATCATCTGGTGGCGCTGATCTATGCCCAGCTTAGCGGCAACAGCAGTCTGCGCGGGGTGGTGACTGGCTTCAACGCCAATTCGCAGCATCACTATCACTTGGGAACCGGCAAGCTGTCGCGCTCGACGTTGTCCGATGCCAATGCCCGCCGTCCGATCGGCATTTTCGCGCAAACCTTTGCGGCGCTGTCGGCGATGGCGCGTCGCCAGCTGCGGAGTGAAGGCATGGAGATGGTGCGTCTGATCGACGCCAGTCCGATCCCGCTCGGCAAGGTCTGCAGTTGGGCGACGTGGAACGGCCGCATCCGCGGCATGAAGCTGCATGTCGTCTACGACCCAAGGAGCGATGTCCCGACCTGCGTCGAGATGACGGCCGCGAACGTCAATGACATCGAGATCGGCCGACAGACCCCAATCCAGCCCGCCACCACCTATGTGTTTGACAAGGGCTATTGCCGTTTCGACTGGTGGCAGAAGATCAATGATAGTAAGGCTTTCTTCGTTACCCGGGCGAAGACGAGCATCCGTCTTCGCTCGCTCAGGCATCGCGCCATCCGCAAGCGTAACGGGGATGGCTTCGAAATCCTTGCCGATGACGAGGTGAAGCTCACCAGCAAGGGCGATTCGCGCCTTCCAATCCCGCTCCGCCGCATCAAGATCAGACGCGAGAAAGGCGGCAAGATCACACTCCTGACCAACGACCTTGCCCGTAGCGCCGTCGAGATCGCCGCCCTCTACAAGAGCAGATGGCAAATCGAGCTGCTGTTCCGCTGGATCAAGCAGCATCTCGATATTCGCAAGTTCCTCGGCGCCAACGACAACGCGATCCGCCTTCAGGTGCTCGCTGCGATGATTGCCTACCTGCTGCTGCGCATCGCCGCTCACACCAACTGCATCAAAATGCTCCCGCTCAGGTTCGCCGAACTCGTCGGCCAGCTCCTGCTCACGCGTCGATCCCTCGCTGCCATCGACAAACCTCCGCCCATCAACCCCAGCCGTCGGAAATCAACCATCTCACCTGACCAGATGGAGCTCCGCTATGCCTGAATTTCCCCGGACACCCCTGCGTTCTTACGGGGAGAGGGTTGGGGTGAGGGGCTGCTTCGACGAGTTCAGAACGCGGTGAGACCTGTACCCCTCACCCGGATCGCATCTGGCGATGCGATCCGACCTCTCCCCGCAAGCGGGGCGAGGTGAAGCGGAGCCGGCGCTCACACCTCGGGCCGATCTAGCCCACCTTCGCCGCACGCCCGTTCTTCGGCGCCTGGGCCAGCGCGCGGGCCAGCACCTGGGCTTCCTTCTTCAGCATGTCGGCGAGCTCGCCTTCGCGGCGACGGATGCGGTCGGACGCGGCGCCGATCGAGAGCGCGGCGACCACCTCGCCGGCATCGTCGCGCACCGGCACGCCGACGCCGCCCATGCCGGGGAACGCGGCGTCGATCAACACGGTGTGGCCGGCCTTGCGCGCCATGGCGATCCGCTCGCGCAGGAACTTTGGCGTGATGCGCGGCGATTTCGCCAGCCGCGGCACGATCACCTCGATCACAGCCTCGATCTCGGCATCCGGCAGCCAGACCAGCAGCGCCAGCGCGCCGGCGCCGACGCCGAGCGGACGGCGGCTGCCGATCTGCAAATAGTTCGGTTGCAGCGGATGGTTGCCGACCGAGCGCGCCAGATAAAGCGCCTCGACGCCGGATCGCACCGACAGCAGCGCGGTATCGGCCGAGCGCTCCGACAGCCGGAGCAGGCTCGGCTGCGCCAGCTCGGCGATGTCGACCGAACGGCGCGCGCCGACCGCCATCACCCGCGCCTCCTGGCCGAGCTCATAGGTCTTGGCGCCGGCGACGCGGCTGACGAAGCCTTCCTCGATCAGCGAGTTGAGAATGCGCAGCGCCGTCGCCTTGTTCAGCGAGGTGGAGTCGGCGATGTCGGTGAGCCGCAGCGGCGAGCGCTGCGCCAGCACGCGCAGGATCGCGCACACCTTCTGGATCGCGTTGAACTTGTCGGGTTGGCCCGGCTCCGGCAGTGGCCTCTTGCGGCTGGTCCGTGCGGTCGCAGTCGTGGAGGCGTTCATGCCCTGGCCTTCCTTGCCGTCAATTCCAAATCCTGAACCGGGCGGGACGAAGATGCGCGCCCGGCCGACATCATCCTAGGACGGATGACGTGCGCCGGACACCGTATACTTTCGTCAGATGAAACTTTGATTTCGACTATCTACGCTGCTGTGCAACAATGAGGATATTTGAATTTCGTATCACGAAATCTGATGCGGTTAGCATGATCCTTTCGAAAAACCGCTTCGCACTTTTTCGGATCATGCGCTACGCCAGCCGCAGCCTGCGGATCGTGAACAGCGCGCAGAGGCTGAGGATGCAGACCGCGGTGAGATAGTAGCCCGGCGCGAGCTCGCCGATCGTCGCGAAGCCGCCCATCCAGGTCATGATCGCCGGCCCCATGCCGCCGAACAAGGTGACGCCGATATTGTAGCTGAGACCGAGCCCGGTCGCACGCGTCGCCGCCGGAAACAGTTCCGACATCAGCGCGGCGAGCGGCCCGTAATACAGCGACTTGAGGACGCCGAGCCAGAGCACGCCGATCAGGATGATCATCGGCGTCGGCTTGCCGGTGAGCAGGAGGAAGGCCGGGAAGATCGACACCAGCAACAGCAGCGCGAACAGGATCATGTGGGTGGTGCGTCCGATCTTGTCGGAGACCATGCCTGCGATCGGCGCCAGCAGCGCAACCGCGGTCTGCGCGGCGAACGAGGCGATGAAGCCGACCGATGGCGCGAGGTTGAGCGTCTTCACCACATAGGTCGGCATGTAGACGATCAAATAGTTGACCGCGGTCGACACCGCGAGCGCGCCGATCGCGAGCATCGTGGCGAGCTTCTGCCGCGCGAACACTTCCCTGACCGGCGATTCCTTCTTCGCCGCCGGCGGCGGGGTCGCATCGTCGACGTGGTTGCGGATGTAGATGCCGACCGGGCCGATCAGGACGCCGAACAGGAACGGCAGCCGCCAGCCCCAGTACTGCAAATCCTCCGGGCTCATCAGCGAGGTCAGCAGTGCACCGAAGCCCGCGCCCAGCAGCCCGCTGACGCCTTGGCTCGCGAACTGCCAGCTCGCCACGAAGCCGCGCCGCTCGGGCATGTGCTCGACCAGGAACGCAGTCGAGGAGCCGAACTCGCCGCCGGCGGAAAAGCCCTGCACCAGCCGTGCCAGCAGCACCGCGATCGGCGCCAGGATGCCGATGGTCTGATAGGTCGGCATCAGCGCCAGCACCAGCGTGCCCAGCGTCATCAGCACGATCGACAGCATCAGCGAGGCCTTGCGGCCGTGCCGGTCGGCATAGGCGCCGAGCACGACGCCGCCGATCGGGCGGATCAGAAACGACAGGCCGAAGCTGCCGAAGGTCAGGAGCAGCGAGGTGGTCGGATCATTGGCCGGGAAGAACGCCTTGGAGAGATACACCGCGAAATAGGCATAGACCGAGATGTCGTACCATTCGAGCGCATTGCCGACCGAGGTCGCGACGATCAGGCGGGTGATGTTTTTCTTGTCGACCGCTGTTGCGCGCTGAGCGTCCGCCGAAGTTGATAGTGTCATTACATTTTCCTTGCCGGTGAAGGCACCAGCTTTTCAACTCGAAATGGCCGGCTTGACCCGGCCATCCACGTCTTCCCCGTCATCCGCGCGCAAAGGCTTCGCCTTTGTCGCTGGAGGTGCGAGCTCTTGCGAGCCTCGAAGGATGCACGGCCCCACTGGTGGCCGTCGATCCTTCGAGGGCCGCTGAAGAAGCGGCCACCTCAGAATGACGGGGAACAAGCGAGCCCAGCTCCTTATCCCTTGTGCTTTGCCTCGCCGAGGTCCCAGAACAGGCCGGCCATGATGGTCAGCGCCTCCTCGGTCACCGGCAGCAGGATGTGCTCGTCGGGGGCGTGCTGCGAGCAGCCCGGATAGGAATGCGGCACCCAGATCGTCGGCAGGCCGAGGCCTTCGGAGAACACGTCGTTCGGCAGCGAGCCGCCGAAATTCGGCAGCACCGCCGGCGCCTTGCCGGTGGTGGCGCGGATCGAGTTCGCCGCCCAGTCGATCCACGGGCTATCCATGTCGGTGCGCGAGGCGGCAAAGCGCTGCGTGCCCGAGACCTCGACCATCGGGAAACCGTTGTTGTGCAGATAGTCCCGCACCGCGTCGATCACCTCGAGATGCCGGGTGCCGACGACGAAGCGGAGCTGCAGCACGGCGTTGGCCTTGCCGGGAATCGCGTTGGCGGGCTTTTCGATATTGCCCGACGACATCGCCAGCACCTCCAGCGTGTTCCAGGCGTAGAGCCGCTCCGCCGCGGTCAGGCCCTCCTCGCCCCAATCTTCCGCCAGCGCCGGTTCGTCCGCCGTCGGCTTGATCTCGACGTCGGCGAGCGCGGCGCGGACGCGGTTCGAGATCGGCGGCGGTTTCAGGATCTCGAGCTTCATGCGGCCCTTGCCGTCGACCAGGCTCGCGATCGCGCTCGCCAGGATCGTGGCGGGGTTGGCGAGCACGCCGCCCCAATTGCCGGAATGGTTGCCGCCCTCGCGCAGATTGACGTCGAGATGGATGCGGTTGCCGCCGCGGCAGCCGAGGAAGATGGTCGGCCGCTCCGCCGACAGCCGCGGCCCGTCGGAGGCAATGAACAGGTCGGCCTTCAGCTCCTCGCGATGCGCCTCGCAGACCTCGCGCAGATCGGGCGAGCCGATCTCCTCGCCGGTCTCGATGATGAATTTGGCATTGAAGCCGAGCTTGCCGCCGCGCGCCTGCTTCACCGCGCGCAGCGCCGCCATGTTGATCGAATGCTGGCCCTTGTTGTCGGCGGTGCCGCGGCCATAGACGCGCTCGCCCTTGACCGTGGTCTGCCAGGGATTGAGCCCGTCGCGCCATTCGCCGACCATGCCGTCGACGACGTCGCCATGGCCGTAGGTCAGCACGGTCGGCCGCGAAGCGTCTTCCTGGTAGTCGGCAATCAGATAGGGCCCACGGCCGGTCGGCGACTCGATCAGGTGGGTCTTGAAATCGAGCTCGGCGAAGGCCGGTTGCAGATTCTCCACCAGATAGGCGCGCAGCGCATCGGCCTTGTCGGCATTCAGGCTCTCGGTCTGGTAGCCGACCCTGCGGTCCAGTTCCTTCAAGAACTCTCCCGATTGAAAATGCTCTCGCACCTTTGCGATTGCGTCGGCCCGTGTCGCCATGATTGTTCCTTCGTCCGGTCGCGTCGTGGCATGATCGCACCGGAACGCCATGGCTTGGCGTCCCGATCATGCTTCTGGAGGGGCGCAACCTATCGGGATCGGCTCGCGACCGGAAGGGCGCGAAATGCGAATGGGCCTTGCCAAAACGTGGGAAGTCGCAACAAGTTGATGCGGGACGCCCGGCATCGACCGGGCAGCAATCGAAGCGGCGCGCAAGATTTCGACCAAGGTTTTCGACAATGACAAAACAAATCCGGCTCAACGCCTTTGCCATGAACTGCGTGGCGCATCAGTCGCCGGGGCTGTGGACCCATCCGCGCGACCGCACCAAGGACTACAACAAGCTGTCCTACTGGATCGATCTGGCGAAGACGCTGGAGCGCGGCCGGTTCGACGGGCTGTTCCTCGCCGACGTGCTCGGCGTCTACGACGTCTATGCCGGCAATCCGGATGCGGCGCTGCGCAACGCGGCGCAGACCCCGGCCAATGAACCGTTGATGCTGATCCCGGCGATGGCCGCGGTGACCGAAAATCTCGGCTTCGGCGTCACCAGCAATCTGTCCTTCGAGCCGCCCTACCCGTTCGCGCGGCGGATGTCGACGCTCGACCATCTGACCGGCGGCCGGGTCGGTTGGAACGTGGTGACCGGCTATCTCGATTCCGCCGCGCGCGGCGCCGGCAAGGACAAGCAGACCGCGCATGACGACCGCTACGAACTCGCCGACGAGTATATGGAGCTGGTCTACAAGCTCTGGGAAGGCAGCTGGGAGGACGACGCCGCGATCCGCGACGTCGCGCGCGGCATCTTCACCGATCCGAGCAAGGTGCATCCGGTACGCCATGACGGCAACAACTACCGGCTCAACGCGATCCACCTGTCGGAGCCGTCGCCGCAGCGCACGCCGGTGCTCTACCAGGCCGGCACTTCGCCGCGCGGCCGGCAGTTCGCCGCCGAGCACGCCGAATGCGTGTTCATGTCGGGACCGTCGGCGAAGGTGATCGGTCCGCGGGTGTCGGCGATCCGCGAGCTCGCCGCCGCGAAGGGCCGCAACCCGGCCGAGATCCTGATGTTCTCGATGATGTGCGTCGTGGTGGCGCCGACCGAGGCGGAGGCGAAAGCGAAGTACGCCGAGTATCGCAGCCATATCAGCCATGAAGGCGCACTGGCGCTGATGTCGGGCTGGACCGGAGTCGACTTCTCGACCTATTCGCTCGACCAGGAGGTCCGCCACGTGCAGAACGACGCCGGCCGCTCCGCGATGGACAACGTCACCCGCGCCGATCCCGACCGGGTCTGGACCGTGCGCGAGGTCGCCGAGCATGTCGGCATCGGCGGCGCCGGCCCCGTGGTGGTCGGCTCGCCGGAGCAGGTCGCCGACAAGATCGAGCAATGGTTCGAGGACACCGACGTCGACGGCCTCAATGTCGCGTTTGCGATCTCACCCGGCGATTTCGAGGACATCGCCGACATGCTGGTGCCGGAGCTCGTCAAGCGCGGCCGCTACAAGCGCGAGTATGCGAAGGGCACCTTGCGGGAGAAGCTGTTCGGCGCAGGGCGTGCGAGGCTGGGCGCGACGCATCCGGCGACACGGTATCGGGTGAAGCGGAGTGCTGCGGCGGAATGATCCGCGCCGTCATTGCGAGCGAAGCGAAGCAATCCATCGTTCCGCATATGCGGGATCATGGATTGCTTCGTCGCTTCGTGCCTCGCAATGACGCGGCACACACATCTGCCCATCCCGTCATCCTGAGGAGCGCGCTCTTGCGCGCGTCTCGAAGGATCGACGGCCACCAGGCGGGCCGTACATCCTTCGAGGCTCGCTTCGCTCGCACCTCAGGATGACGGGGAGGCAGCAAGCGCGCGGCTTGCTCAATTCACCGAATTGCTCACCACCACCTCGATCAGCTTCGCGCCCGGACGGCTGAACGCCGACTTCATCACACCCTTCAGCTCCTGCGGATCGGTGACCTTGATCGCCTCGAGCCCAAGCGAGCGCGCGACGCCGGTGAAATCGACCGGCGGGTCGATGAAATCCATGCCGACATAGTTGTCGTCGCCGTGGAAGGCGAGCAGGCGCTGCTTGATGATGCGGTAGCCGCCATTGTTGACGATGACGAAGGTCAGCGGCAGCTTGTGATTGGCGGCGGTCCACAGCGACTGGATCGAATACATCGACGAGCCGTCGCCGGAATAGCACACCACCGGCCGCTCTGGATTGGCGAGGCTGACGCCGACCGCGGCCGGCAGGCCCCAGCCGATGCCGCCGGATGCCAGCGCGTGATAGCCGTAGCGGTCGCGATGCGGCCTCAAGCCAATGATCTGGCGCGACGAGGTCAGGCCCTCGTCAACCAGGATCGCGTTGTCGGGCATCGCCTCCACGACCTGCAACGCCAGCCAGTCCGGATCGATCGGCGAGGTCTGGCTCGCCTTCGAGATCTGCTCGACCAGCGCCTTGCGCTTCGCCGCCCAGTTCTTCGTCGACAAGGCCGCGAGTCCCCGCTTGGCGCGCGTCTCCAGCGCGCCGTCGCCGGCCTCCTTCAACGCCGGCACCAGCGCGCGCAGCGTTTCCTTGACGTCCGCCTTCACCGCGATCTCGGCGCCGTAGTTCCTGGCGAGGTCGCTGTCGACCAGGCCGACCTGCACGATCGAGAGGCCGTCCGGCAACGGATCGACCTCGCTGTAAACGGACATCCGCAGCGGATCGCCGCCGAGCGCGATCAACAGATCATGCGGTGCCAGCACGTCGCGCGCGACCTTCTGCAGCCGCGCGATCGCGCCCATGAAGCTCGGGCTTTCGGAGAGGAAGTGCGAACCATAAGGAGTCGGCGATTGCCAGGCCGGGCAGCCCAGCGTCTCGGCGAGATCGGCCGCCTCGCGCAGCGCATCGCTTTTCACGATCTCGTCGCCGACGACGATCACCGGTCGCTCCGCTTTCAGGATGCGCGCGGCCAGCGCCTTGAGCGAATCCTCCGACGGCCTCACCCGCGTGTCGATCCGGGTGGAGCGGCCGAGCTCGATGCCGGCTTCGGAATTGAGGATGTCGCCGGGCAGCGAGATGAACACCGGCCCGGTCGGCGGCGTGGTCGCGATCTTGGCGGCGCGGCGCACGATGCGCGGCAGGTCTTCGAGCCGCGTCACCTCGACCGCCCATTTCACCAGCGGCGTCGCCATCTGCACCAGCGGACCGTAGAGCACCGGTTCGGTCAGGCCGTGGCCCTGTTCCTGCTGCCCGGCGGTCAGGATCAGCGGCGTGCCGGTGAAGCTGGCATTGTAGAGCGAGCCCATCGCGTTGCCGAGGCCCGGCGCAACATGAACATTGCAGGCGACCAGCTTGCCGGAGGCGCGGCTGAAGCCGTCGGCCATCGCGACCACCAGGCTCTCCTGCATCGCCATCACATAGGTGAGATCGGGATGGTCCTTCAGCGCGTGCATGATCGGCAGTTCGGTGGTGCCGGGATTGCCGAACAGATGGGTGACGCCCTCATCCTTCAGCAGCGCCAGAAATGCCGAGCGGCCGGTAATGCGATTTTTCATGTTCCCTCCAGGCCTGTCGGCGCGTTGGCCGACGGGGATCAAGGGAGATGACCAAACTTGCGCGCGAGGGGCAATCGAGCAAGCGGTCATGGCCGCATTCCGCAGGCGCGCGCCTGAGGTGACGCGCTCGCTAGAACATCCCCTCGCGCGCGCTGCGCTTCCTCTTTTTCGAGCGCTGCCAGACCACGCCGGGATAGCCCTTCAGCGGCACCAGCGGCTCGCCGGTGTAGGCCCATTCCTGCAGTTCCTCGATCGCGATGTGATAGAGCGGCTGCCGGCCGGTGCGCCCCGAGAACAGCGCGCGCGGGATGTTGACCATGTGCGGCGACCGCGCGCGTTCGTAGATGATGGGCGTGCCGCAATTGGCGCAGAAGCTGCGCGCGGTCTTGCTTTTCGCGTCCTCGTAGCGCGACAGCTCGCTTTCGCCTTGCGTGATGCGGAAGCGCTTCTTCCAGCTGCCGACATAGGTCGCGTAAACCGCGCCGTGCGCACGACGGCTGGCGGCGGTGTGATCATGCCAGGCCCAGCGCGCCGGCACGTCGATCTCGAACCGCACCTTGCCGCACAGGCATTGGCCGGCCGCGGGCTTCGCCAGCGCCACCGGCTTTGGCTTTTTGGTCGGCTCGAACTCGTCGTCCGGAAACATCACGGTCTCCCATCAAGGCATCGTAGCCCGGACGAGCGAAGCGATATCCGGGCTACGAAGAGTTACGCCTGCGCCAATTCGTCGTGCACCGGATAATCCGTGTAGCCCTTCTCCTCGCCGGCATAGAAGGTGGCGCGGTTGTACTTGGTCAAGGGATAGCCGCGCTGCAGACGGCGCGGCAGATCGGGGTTGGAGATGAAGTAGCGGCCGAACGCGATCGCATCGGCATGACCTTCGGCGACCGCGCTCTGCGCGGTTTCGCCGACGAAATTGCCGGCGGTGATCAGCACGCCGCTCCACATCGGGCGGTACAGCACCATCGCCGACGGCACGTTCTGCCAGTCGACCTCGGCACGCCCGGTGCCCGAGGCGCGCGGCTCGATGAAATGCAGATAGGCGAGCCCGAGCTTGTCCAGCGCCGTGATGGCGTGGCTGTAGAGCGGCATCGGGTCGGCCTCGCCACTGCCATTGGCGATGCCGTAGGGCGAGAGCCGCACACCGACGCAGCTCGCGCCCCAGACCTCGGTCACCGCCTGCGTCACCTCCATCAGGAAGCGGACGCGGTTCTCGATCGAGCCGCCATACCGGTCGGTCCGCAGGTTGCTGCGCGATTGCAGGAACTGCTCGATCAGATAGCCATTGGCGCCGTGAACCTCGACGCCGTCGAAGCCGGCGGCGAGCGCGTTCTTCGCGCCTTGCCGGTAGGCCTCGACCATCAGGGCGACCTCGTCGGTCTCGAGCGCGCGCGGCGTCTCGTAATCGACCACCTTGCCGTCCGCGGTCATGCACTTGAACTCGGAGGGGATCGCGACCGCCGACGGCGCCACCGGCAGCGCGCCGCCCGGCTGGAACGAGGAATGCGAGACGCGGCCGACGTGCCAGAGCTGCAGGAAGATCAAGCCGCCCTTGGCGTGCACGGCATCCACCACCTCGCGCCAGCCCGCGATCTGGGCCTCGCTATAGATGCCGGGAACACCGGGATTGCCGAAGCCGGTCGCGACCACCGGCGAGGCCTCCGCGATCAGCAAGCCGCCCGGGGTGGCGCGCTGCGCGTAGTATTCCGCGTTGATCGGCCGCGGCGCGAGGCTCGGCCGCGCCGCCCGCATACGCGTCAGCGGCGCCATCACGACGCGATGTTCGAGCTGGTAGGGACCGATCTTGAGCGGAGAGAACAGCGACGGAGGATTCATGCCTGCCCCAATTAATCTTGTGTCATTTCCCGTTGTAGTCCGGGCATGATCCGCCCGGAAAACCGGTACCCACTTTTCCGGATCATGCCCGTTATCTAACGAGTTCATCTTGTTCATGAAAGCGGGTAGTGGCAATCTGTTGCCACGAGAACAGGTCTCCCATGTCGAAATCGAGCGCCTCATCGCTCCCCTCCCTCAGCGTCCGCATCGACCTCGATGCCGAGGACCGGATCGGGCCGGGCAAGATCCTGCTGCTTGAGCGGATCAAGGAATGCGGCTCGATCTCCGCCGCCGGTCGCGCCATGGACATGAGCTACAAGCGCGCCTGGGACCTGGTCGACGAGATCAACCGCATCTGCCGGCAGGCGGCGGTGGAACGGCAGACGGGCGGCAAGAATGGCGGCGGCGCGGTGCTGACCCCGTTCGGCCTCTCCTTGGTGGCGCGCTACCGCAAGATCGAGCGCGACGCGGCAAGCGCCGTGCGCAAGGATCTCGAGGCGCTGCGCAGCGACATCGGCAAGCCGAAGAAGGCCGCGGGGCGGTGAACGCAGGAACCGGCGGCTGTCGCTGGGGCGCTTACGAAAATATCGAAAACAACCCCATGCAAAGGAGCCGGCGACGGCCGGCGTTCGACAACCCAACTTGACGCGTCGGGCAAATCAGGGGTAGTATTCTAATATTCCGAAATCATGCGGGCTTGGAGCGGAGAGCTCCCCTCGGCGAACACGCCGAGCGTTGAGACCTGTACCCCCCTCACCCGGATCGCATCTGGCGATGCAATCCGACCTCTCCCCGCAAGCGGGGGAGAGGTAAGAAGCGGCCCTAGCCCGTCTTGATCCAGACCGCCTTGACGTTGAGATATTCCTCGACGTGCTGCTTGCCGGACTCGCGGCCGTAGCCGCTCATCTTGTAGCCGCCGAACGGCACCGCCGGATCCATCGCCTGGTAGCAATTGACCCAGACCGAACCGGCGCGCAGCGCCTTGGCGACCTGGTGCGCCTTGCTGACATTGGTGGTCCAGACGCCCGAGCCGAGGCCGAAGGTGGTGGCGTTGGCGCGCTTGATCAGTTCGTCCGGATCCCTAAACGAGATCGCCGAGATCACCGGGCCGAAGATCTCCTCCTGCGCGATACGCATGTTGTCCTGCACGTTGGCGAACACGGTCGGCTGCACGAAATAGCCCTTCGACAGCGCGCCCTCGGTGAGGCGGCCGCCGCCGGCAAGCGCCTTGGCGCCCTCCTTCTGGCCGATGTCGAGATAGCCCGACACCCGGTCCATCTGCTGCTGCGACACCAAGGGACCAATCTGGGTGTTGGGGTCGAGGCCGTTGCCGACCTGCAGCTTCCTGCCGAACTCGGCGACGCGGCCGACGAATTCGTCATAGACCTTCTGCTCGACGAACAGCCGCGTGCCGGCGCTGCAGATCTGGCCGGAATTGGCGAACACCGCCATCGCCGCACCGGGCACCGCGGCGTCGAGATCGGCGTCGGCGAACACGATGTCCGGCGACTTGCCGCCGAGTTCGAGCGAGACGCGCTTGAGGTTGCCGGCCGAGGCGCGGATGATCGACTGGCCCGTGACGTGCGATCCGGTGAAGGCGACCTTGTCGACATCGGGATGCGAGGCAAGCGCGGCGCCCGCGGTCTCGCCATAGCCCGGCACGACGTTGACGACGCCGGGCGGAATGCCGGCCTCCATGCAGAGTTCGCCGATGCGCAGCGAGGTCAGCGGCGATTCCTCGGCCGGCTTCAGCACCACGGTGCAGCCGGTCGCGATCGCCGGGCCGATCTTCCAGATCGAGGCGGTCAGCGGCCCGTTCCAGGGGATGATCGCGCCGACCACGCCGATCGGCTCCTTCAGCGTGTAGGAGAAGATCTCACCGGGCAGCGAGTTCTCGATGGTCTCGCCGTGGATCGCGGTCGCCTGTCCCGCATAGTAGCGCAGCATGCCGAGCGCGCGCAGGCGGTTGCCGCGGGTCCGGCTGATCGGTGCGCCCATATCGAGCGTGTCGAGCTGGGACAGTTCCTCGAAATTGGCTTCGACGAGCTCGGCGAGCTTGAGCAGCATGTTCTGCCGCTCGAACGGCTTCACCTTGCTCCAGGGCCCTTCGAACGCGCGGCGCGCCGCCGCGACCGCACGGTTGATGTCCTCGGCATCGCCCTCGGCGACCGACGCGAGCAATTCACCGGTCGCGGGATTGTGCGTCTCGAACTTCTTGCCGGAGGCGGCGTCGACCCATTTGCCGTCGATCAGCATCTTCTTGTAGGAGCCATCGGCATAAGGATGGCGCGTGATCGGAACAGCCTGCGAAACAGCCATGTTTGCACTCCCTGTAAAATGTCGGCTGAGGTCTTTTGGAAGCGTTATATCCCGAATTCTACAGCGCGAGCGCGAAACCGTAAAGCCGAGCCGGCGTTGATCAGGGCGGCACGCACGAAAACCTCCCATGCGTCAGCGTGCATGGTACGATAGCGACAAGAACTCAGCCACACATGTGTCCGGAGACCGCAGATGCCCCACCCCGTGATATCAGCCAATCATGTTGCCGTGATCACCGGCGGTGCGTCCGGCATCGGGCTTGCCGCCGCATTGCGGTTCGCGCAGGCCGGCATGAAGGTCTGCATCGCCGACCTCGGCGATGAACGGCTGAAGGATGCTGCGACAAAGCTGTCATCTGCGGCGCCGGGCGGCGCTGATGACATCATGACGGCGGCTGTCGACGTCAGCCGCGCCGACGCGGTCGCAAGCCTGGAGGACGCGGTCGAGAAGAAGTTCGGCGGCACCGACATCCTGATGAACAATGCCGGCATCCAGCCAGGCAGCGCGATGTTCGGGCCCGCGGACAATTGGCAGCGCATCCTTGGCGTCAATTTGTGGGGCGTGATCAACGGCACGCAGGCGTTCGCGCCCAACATGATCAAGCGCGGCCGGCCGGGGCTGATCATCAACACCGGCTCCAAACAGGGCATCACCACGCCGCCGGGCGATCCCGCCTACAACGTTTCCAAGGCCGGCGTGAAGGCATTCACCGAAGCGCTGCAGCACCAGCTGCGCAACACCGACGGCTGCAAGATCACGGCGCATCTCTTGATCCCGGGTTTTGTCTTCACCGGGCTGACCGCCCGCGGCCGCACCGAGAAGCCAGCCGGCGCCTGGACAGCGGAGCAAACCATCGACTTCATGATCGAACGCCTCGATGCCGGCGACTTCTACATCCTCTGCCCCGACAACGACGTGCCGCGCGCACTCGACGAACGCCGCATCCTGTGGGCCGCCGGCGACATCGTCGAAAACCGCCCGCCGCTGTCGCGCTGGCATCCGGATTACGGCGATGCGTTCGCCGCGTTCGTGAAGGGGAAGTAAGGCCACCCGTCATTGCGAGGAGCTCGCGACGAAATTGCAAAGCAATTTTGCGCTGAAGCGACGAAGCAATCCATGGCACCGCATACGCGGAAGGATGGATTGCTTCGCGGAAGCCCGTCATCCGGCGGCGCTTCGCGCCGACCGGGTGGCTCGCAATGACGTGGAAGCGTCGTCGAGAATTGTAGCGAGCGGCCTCCGCACGCCGTCGTCCTGGCGAAAGCCAGGACGACGCTGAATACATTCACATTCTGTCAGGATGACGGGAGCGCGGCCCCGCTCACAGCGTTTCCTGCTTGTGGTCGCAGTTCTTGCAGGTGAACTTGACGCGGGACTGGCCCTTTTCCGCCTGCACCCGGTTCGGCGCACCGCATTTGCCGCAAACGGCCTCGATCCGGGTCGTGCCCTGCTTGATGACCAAGTTCCGCTTTTCCATGGTCTCGCGGATGAGGCGTTCGGCCTCCTCGCGCAGCGATTGCTTCGACATCATCTCCACCGGTCGTTGGTTAGCGGGCGGCGTCATAGCACGACCGCGTGAAGCTTTGACAGCGGGGATTGCAGCTTAATTTTCAGACAATGAGCCGGTCAACCGGCAACCGGAAATGCCGCGGCTTGATCGGTTTTGATGGCCGGCCGATGCGGAACACGTTGACGAGGCGCAGATCGGCACCGATTTTGCCGAGCTTTCGCAGCCGGTCGTTGAAATCAGGATGATCGGCCAGTGCCGAAATCGGGCACGCCGCGAAACCGGCGCGATCGATCTCCAGCCAGGCGCGGTAGAAATGCCGTCCGGTCGTGAGTGGATCCTCACCGAGCGGACGGCAAAACAGCACGATCGCCGATGCCGACGCAGTCTTGGCGCCGTCGGCAAGCAACGACGCGGCGAGGCCGAGACGATCGAGCGGCTTGAACAGGCTGCCGAGCACGTAACGCGCGGCGGTGGCCTCGACCACATTCATGGCCAGCGCATCACGGTTGAGGCCATCGAGCAGATAGTGCGGATGGCCGGGCGACAGCCGCATCCATGCGAGCAGCTCAGCCCGGTAGTCGTCACCGCGGACAAAGGAGAATTCGGCCCGGTCGGCCCAGCCGGCGATATCGGCAATCGCCCGGCGATCGCCAATGCAGATCACATCGTCGCGCGCGGCAACGAGCTGCGCCAGCGCCGCCGCATCGTCCGGCGATGCCGCGAACTTGCCGCGCCACGACATGCGGCGTGCCACGAGGTCCGCCAGCGGATCGGGCTCGGCTCCTTGCTTGATCGCAAAAGAGCAGAGCACGGCAAACTGCGGCGACAGCGGCTGCTCGAGCGTGGTGATGCCCGTGATTGCGAAGCCACGGCGATTGAGCGCGAGGCTCATGCCCTCCAGCGCCGCGCCGTGCGACACCAGAACATCATGCCCCGCGGGGTCGGCGACCGGCGCGCGCACGCCGGTCGCATCGACCAGCGCCAGCCGCCCGTCGCCGAGCAGGCGCCAGCGGGTCGGCTGGATGTTGTGGACGCTCGGCGCCAGCCGCGCCTCCGCGACCACCTCGCGCAGCAGATCCGGCGTCAGCTCGCTCATGCCGCGGCCAGCCGCTTGGTGAACAGATGCAGCCGGTGCAGCGGCCTGGCGCCGACCTTCTCGACCTGGCGCAGCGACGGACCGTTGATATCGGCGATCCAGGTGCCACCGAGCGTGCGGTAGCCCGCCTCCTGCAACGCCAGCGCGGTGCGGTAGAGCATCGCGCCGTTGAGGCCGCGATTGTGCAGGTCGCGGCAGACCGACTGATAGATCAGCACCGCGCGCCTGTTCATCACGCGGTGCTGCACGAATTTGAACGGCGCTGACAGCCCGACCCGGCCGTCGATCGCCTTGATCAGCGGATTGAGGTCGGGGATCGCGATGATCGCGCCGGCGGGCCGGCCGCGGTGATAGACCACGGTCGAAATCCGCTTGTCGATGATCCACATCATGTCGCCGGCCTGGAACAGATATTCGGCGGCGGTCGGCGGCACGAACATCGGGTTGTCGGCAAAGCCGTCATTGAGGATCAGCCGCGCATCCTCCAGCCGCACCTTGAAGGCGGAACGCTTGATCGGCTGCCAGACGAAATCCGGGTCAGTGAGCACCGCGCGCTGCTTGTCGCCGAGCAATTGCTCCGGCTTGCCACTGTCGAGGGCGATCTCGAACGTCGTCATCGGGAAGGTCGCGGCGTAGCCGGCGCGTTCGAGATGCTTTGCGATGTGCGGCGGCGACCACATCATGTCGGTGAACGGCGCATGGTCGAAGCCGTCGGTCATCACGCCGATCTGCTGCATCGCGGTGAGATTGAAATTGCCGGCGACGCGGCTCATGCCGCGCGCCGACAGCCATTGCTCGGCGGCGCGCAGCAGCGCATCGGCCACCTCGACGTCGTCGATGCAATCGAAGAAGCCGAATGCACCATGGCGAGTGCCGTGCTTGTGGTTGGACGCGTCGTGGATCGAGGCGGCGATGCGGCCGACCGGCCGGCCATCGCGATGCGCGGAGAACAGCGCGTAGCGGCCGTGGCCTTCAGTGACGAACGGATTCTTCGCCGGATCGAACATCCGGTCGAAATCGCTCCACAGCGGCGGCACGTAGAGGCTGTCGGATCCATAGGCATTGAGCGCGGCGTCGAATGCCGCCCTGCGGTCGCCCTCGCGGATCTCTGATGTCATTTGGCCTCCGGGGTCAACGCCAGCAGCCGGCGCACCAGCGCCAGCGCGGTCTCAGTGGCGGGGTCGGCCGCGGTGACGGGCACCGCGAGCACGATCAGGTCGAGCGGATCGTGTCCGAGCACGATGACATGGGAGGCGTTGTTGGCTGAGATCAGCGAGACCATGCGCTCGGCCGCGGGATCGGTCGGCGCCAGTCCCCACGGCGCGTCGGACCGCCGCAGCACACGCCGTGTCGACAGGAAGTCGTGCAGCAGCGGCGGATCGTAGAGCGCAAGCTCGTTCTCGCGGAAGCGCCGCGCGCTTTCGAAGATCGGGTGCCGCGCCAGCTCGGCGATCAACTGCTCCCTTGTCTGCGCCGGCGATGCCGCGACTGAGTTGAGCACGCCCGGCTCCTGCGATTCGAACAGCGCCCGCAGCGCGTCCGTCATCAACCCGATGGTCAGGACGCCGGCGATCGCAACCGCGACGAAACGGATCATCTGCGCGGCGTCGACGTCGGGCGCCATGAAGGCAGCGGCGAGCCCCAAGAGGCCCGAAGAGATCAGCCGCAGCGCCATCATCGCAAGGCCGTGCCGGCGCGTCTCGGCGCCGCCGCCGGCGATCAGCATCACGGTCACGGTGAGCAGCGCGCCCAGCGCGCCGAGCCGCACAGGGATATCGGGAAACAGCGTACGGAAGTCGGTCAGGATGAACGGGATCACGACCAGCGCGCCGACCGCCATGCGGCCGATACTGCGGTTCTCCGCAGCCATCAGCGCAGAGCGATCGCGCGTTGCCAACAGCAACGCGCAAGTGGCGAAACCCAGCAGCTGGAACAGCGCCAGCGCGATCGCGTAAGGCATCGCCAGCCGTTGCAGTCCGAACAGGCCGCCGAGACCGAGCAGGATGGCGCCCGCGAGCGCCGCGATCTTGACCGCGCGCGGCGCGTGGCGCCGCAGGATGCCTTCGGTGACGATCAGGGCGCCGAGCGGGACCAGCGAGGCCGGGATCACCGAGAGGCGGTCGAGCAGGCGGCTTCCGGTCCACCAGGCAAGACCGCGGTCGAGGAACAGGATCGCGATCACGCCGAGCGCGAGCAGCAGGCGGCGCGTCAACGGGCTCCTCGGATCGCGCCGGTAGAACGTCATCATCGCCACGGCGAGCCCGATGGCGCCGCACAGATTGACGATGGAATCGGCGATCACCCCGGAGGTCATTTGCCGCCCGTCAGTTCATCGATGGCCCGCCGCACCAGCGGACGCATCAGGGCGGCGACGAGCGCATTGCGCGGCTTCTCGATCGCGGGCCGGTGCGGGTTGAGAAACCAGCCGCGACAATCGGTGCCGGAGGTGCGGCCGAGGATCAGCGCGACCGCCTCATAGGCCATCAGCATGCCGGTCGAGATCACCATCGGCGCAAACGACATCCGGCTGCGGCGGCCGGCGGCGACTTCGCCGGCGATGGCGAGGTCGACATAGTTGCGCGACGAGGAGTGCAGCATCACGTGCTCGATTTCGGCGCGCATCGCGGCGCGGCGGTCGTCCTCGGTGATATCGGTCCAGTCCTTGCCAAGGGTCGGAAAGCCGAGGCGCTGCTCGGGCCGCGGATCGTGCGGGCGCACCACGATCACCGACGGCAGCGGCGACATATAGGCGTCGATCACCGTTGCATCGGCGCGCTTCGCGGTTCGGTACAGATGCACGCCGGCAGCGATATCGTCCATGCCGTTGACGATCACCGGGCACTGCGCGGCAATCGCGGCGAGCTCGCTGGTCCAGTTCTCGCCAAGCACCTCGATCTCGATGGTCGGATTGATGCGCTTTGCGGCTTCGGCGGCAACTGCCGCCTTCTCGCGCCCGACCTCGTCGGCGAAGGCGAACACCTGGCGGTTGAGGTTGGAGACCTCGAAGCGATCGATGTCGGCGATCACGAATTTGCCGACGCCGGCGCGCGCCAGCGCCATGAAGGCCGCGCCGCCCATGCCGCCGACGCCGCAGACGAACACCCGCGCCTGACGCAGCAGCTGCTGCTCGTGCTCGTCGATGAAACCGATATTGCGGCCGGTGAAGGAATAGTAGTCGAAATTCATCGCGCGGCCCCGCTATCCTGCTTGCGCGGACGCAGCGTGCCGAAGGCGCGGCTGTCGTCCATCCAGTAGACCACCGGCAGCACCAGCCGCTGCAGCGCCAGCATCGCGGACGCCGCGAGCAGCGACGGCAGCGAGCCCGAGGGCACCTCGCTCATGAGATAGCGGCGCGCGCCGGCAAGATCGACGCGGCCGATCTGCAGCACGTCGTCGCCGCGGCCGTAATCCAGCTCGCGCTCGCAGAACTCGTTGTAGATTGCGTTGCGATGTTTCGGTGCGATCTCGAAGGTCTTCTTCAGCGCGTCCGAGCCGCCGGTATAGGCGTTGGTGATGACCGAGCGCGCCTCGTCGAAGCCGGCCTCCTCGCCGACGCCGAACACCGCGCGATGCCTTGCCATGATGCCGCGCGCCAGCTGCAGATGCGCAAAGCTCTGTCGCACGCCCGGCAGCGGCGACGGGTAGACGTCCGAGAACGTATCGCTGACCATGCCGACCACCGCCGGGACCTGGGTGACGTTGGAAATCCATTTCGGCCGCAGCCCGTCGCGGGCGAACAGCACCAGCGCGGTCAGGCCGTAGAGCACCCAGGACAGCCCCTGCCCGCGCACATCGGGATCGACCATGACGAGGCCGAGATGGGTGACCTCGGCCGGCTCGCCGTCGAGCGGCACGTCCATCACCGACAGCGCGTTGAACGCGATCGGCCGCCCGGTGTCTTCCTCCGAGATCAGCGTGACGACGGCGCGCGACAGCCGCTCGGGTTCGCCGGAGAAGATGCCATAGGTCAGGCTCTCCTCGGGCAGCGTCTTGGCGGCGACGATGCGCAGCTGCTCGACCAGCGCGTCGAGCTCGTCCCTCGGCAGCGACAGACCGGGCGATTCGACGATGCGGGTGCGTTGGCCGGCCTGGGTGCGCAAGCTGAGATCGATGGTCGGCTGCGACAGCGCCTTCAGCCAGAAGCCGCCATGGCTGCGCAGACCGTCAAAGGCGGCGCGCGCCTTGCCAAGACTCTTGCCAAGGTTCTTGCTGCCGCGCGAAGCCGGCGTGGGATTGTCCGTGGACGCCATTTCTCTGTCCCTCGGGCGCGATCTCTGCACTCGCCCCTGTTAAGGAGCCATGAGCGCAACCTGACGCTGTTTGCCGCACGGTAAACAAGGCCTTCCGGAAACGGAACAAGTTGGCCGTAAGCGGTCGGCGGCCTATCCACACCGTCATTGCGAGGAGCGATAGCGACGAAGCAATCCATCGCTCGGCATACGCGGAAGAATGGATTGCTTCGCTGCGCTCGCAATGACGGCGGGGTCGGCCAAGTCCCCGGAACGACGAAAGCGGCGGGCGAGAAACCACCCGCCGCTTCGACTTGACTTCGGCTCACCCGGCCTTGGAGACCTCCATCAGCAGGCGCTCCGCCTTGGCGTCCTCGATGCGGTTCACGAACTTGCTGCTCTCGTAATTGTCGCGCACCGTCTTGGTGAGCGTGACGCAGGTCTGGATCAGCATCACGATGCCCATCGTGAGATAGCCCTTCATCCAGAGGTCGATCGGCAGGAAGAACACGCCGACGGCGACGAGGAAGGCGGAGGCTGCAAAGGACGCGTAGGTGAAGGTAACCCAGCTGCCGCTGTGGGGTTGGATGGTCTGGTTCATGGTCGTCTCCTTGATGATAGATGGTTTGAAATTGGCTTGGTTTCAGACTTGAAGTTCAGGCTTGAGGTTTCAGGCTTGGGATTTCAGGCTGCTGGCGGGCGCTTGGCTTTCAGCCGCGCCAGCACGTCGTCGGCGGTCGATTTCATGCGCGGGCCAAAACCCTGCTCGGCGAGCTTCTCGGCGGTGGCTGATGGTCCCGAGGCGGCGTCGATCTCGACCAACGCCTCGTCGGCGGCCTGGATCTCCATCTGCCGCTCGCGCAGCCGCTTCAGCGTCGCCTCGCCTCCGCTTCCGGCAGCGTCGATTCGTAGGGGCGTGCAGCCTCGATGCCGCTCCGGCGCAGCGAACGCACCGCTTCCGATGCGCGGGCGAGGCGCCGGCCGCGGTCGAGCTCGGCGATGCGCGCCTCGGCGTTGCCGACATGGCGCTTCAGCCGTGTGATCTCGGAAGCGAACAACGCGCGTGCGGTCATCGCGGCGTCGCGCTCGGCTTCGAGATTGGCGATCGCCTGCGCGGCTTCGCGGGCGAGGTCTTCCCGGCCGCCATCGAGTGCCGCCGACGCGCGCACCTCGAGATCGGCGATCCGGGCGTTGGTGGCGTCGAGCCGCCGGCCCTCCTGCTGGTCGCCGGCGATCGCCAGCGCCAGGGTCCGCTTCGAGCGGTCGACGGCGGCGGCGGCATCGCGCATCTGCTGGTCGAGGATGACCAGCGCGGTGCGATCTTGAAGTTCCTCTTCGGCCACCGCAACGGTGCCGCGGAAAAGAGTGAAAACAGTTTTGAACATTTCATCGCTCCCTGTTATGAGCATCGCTCATGAATCTCTTGTACCACATAATGAGCATTGCTCAAGTCATATTTGAGCAACGCTCAAGACAATGGTTAACGAAGGATCAAAGATGTCCAAGGCATTGGAACGACGTGCAAAACTGCGGGAAGCGCTGATCGAGGCGGCGGAACGGGCGATTGCGGCAAAGGGTCTCGGTGGCCTGAAAACCCGCGAACTGGCCCAGGAAATCGGGGTCGCCAATGGCGGCGTCTACAATCTGGTCGAGGATGTCGACGAGCTGATCCTGCGCGTCGGCTCGCGCACGCTGGCGCGGCTCGATGCGTCGCTGTCGCTGGCCGAGATCGGCGGGGCTGCCGCGCCGCGCGAGATGCTGGTGCGGATCGCGGTCGCCTATTGCGATTTCGCCGCCGACAATCTCGAACTGTGGCGCGCGCTGTTCGAGCATCGCATGCAGCCCGGCAAGCCGGTGCCGGAATGGGCGATCACCGAGCAGATGGAATTGTTCCGCCACATCTACAAGCCGCTCGCCGCGCTGTTTCCGCAGCGTTCGCCGGCGCAACTCGGCGTCACCGCGCGCAGCCTGTTCTCAGCCGTGCATGGCATGGTCGCGCTCGGGCTGGAGCACAAGCTGATCGCGGTGCCGATCGGCGCGCTGCGCAGCGAGATCGCAACGTTGACGCGCGCAATGGTTGACGGGCTGACGGCGAAGAAGGAATAGGCCGCGTGGCCCCAAACCGCACGATGTCCCCGCCATCCGGTCAGGCAAAGTTGCCGCAGAGCACCGTGAATTGCAGCCGTTGCCCCAGGGGGACGCAGCGGTCGAGGTCAGAAAGGGGAGAAAGCCACTTGCGGAATGACCGAACCGTAGCTATGTACCGCTGATCGAATTTCGGCCGAACGACTTGGCCTCGCCGCTGATAGCGTGCCTGACTGACGACCCTCACCCCCTGAACTTCGAATTCGCCCGCTGCACTCGTGAGTGCGGCTCCAAACACGTATCTATAGGACGATTTTCCATGAGCATGGGAACTGTGAAGTGGTTCAACAGCCAGAAGGGTTTCGGCTTCATTCAGCCGGACCAGGGCGGCCAGGACGTTTTCGTTCATATCAGCGCAGTCGAACGCGCCGGCATGAGCACCCTCAACGAGGGACAGAAGGTCTCTTTTGAGATCGTTGCAGACCGCCGGACCGGCAAATCTGCTGCGGACAATCTGCGCGCGGTGTAAGCTGCGACAATCGGCCATGATGCTTTGACCCCGGATGAACTGGCAAAGCCTCTGGTTACGCGACCCCGCGACCGGTCACCCGGCCGCGGGGTTCTCTTTGTCAACACCGCGCGCAATGCCCGCCAGGACCAGGACTTGAACCGTCTGCCGGCGAAACGGCCCGCGCATCGAAGCAGCTGAGGTCGCGAGCGTGTCCACCAATATCGATCCAGCTCGGCAGCACGACGACATCATGTACCCGCAGGTCCTCCCGTTTCTGCTGGTCCACGCAGGGTGTCTGGCGGCGATCTGGACGGGCGTCTCATGGCAAGCGATTGCAATTTGCGTCGCCCTATACTGGCTGCGCATGTTTGCGATCACCGCCGGCTATCATCGGTACTTCTCGCATCGGGCCTACTCAACGAGCAGGGCGTTTCAATTCATCCTCGCATTCCTCGCCCAAAGCAGCGCTCAGAAAAGCGTCCTTTGGTGGGCCGCGAAACATCGACATCACCATCTTCATTCGGATACCGAGCAAGATGTGCATTCGCCGGGGCATAAGGGCTTCGTGCACAGTCATCTCGGGTGGATTTTTTATCGACAGCACGATGCAACTGATCTGACGAAAGTTGCGGATTTTGCCTCGTATCCGGAGTTGATGTGGCTTCACAGATTGGAGGTCTTGCCGGCGATCGTGGTCGCAGGTCTGTGCTTCCTCATCGCCGGATGGCCAGGGCTCGTGGTCGGTTTCTTCTGGAGCACCGTGCTGCTGTATCACGCCACGTTTTGCATCAACTCCCTCGCGCATGTTCACGGGCGCAAGCGGTACGTTACGGGCGATGACTCCCGCAACAATTGGCTGCTGGCTCTGTTTACGATGGGTGAGGGTTGGCACAACAATCATCACGCCTACCAAAGCAGTGCGCGGCAAGGCTTCCGGTGGTGGGAGATTGATGTGACCTATTATGTTTTGGTGACTTTGTCCTTGCTCGGTATTGTCTGGGATCTGAAGGCGCCGCCCACGCTGGTTCTCCGCAACGAGCAGCGCTTGGGATCGCGTGTGATAAAGCGAACGGCTGAACAACTCGCTGGTCGCTTCAATCCCGAGTACATCGCGCAGGCCATCAAATCGTCGGTCCACGAAACCGGATTGTCGGTGCGGGAAGCGCTTGTTCTGTTACAACATCGCGCCGACTTGCATCTGCCCAGCATACCAACGCGCGACCGGTTGTTGGCTGAAGCCCAGGCCATGTTCGCGAAGACAAGTTCGTTGGACGACATTGTCGACCGTGCGCATGAACTCCTGGTGGAGTCGGTTTGCCTCCTGCTCGCGGTTCCACCTCGGATGGCCGGCGCAAGCCCGAAACCTCAGGTGAGCCAACCGTAACATTTTGCCTTGGCCTTTTCCCGACCTCACGGCTCCATCGCGTAGGCGCGCCCGGGCTCGAGCGCGTAGATCGTCAGGAAGCGCAGCGGCCGTTCCGGATCGCAATTGCGAAACAGCGTGTGCGGAACGTCAGGGCGATCCTGCAAGGTCTCGCCCGCCCGATACTGGCGCGGCGCCTCGTCGTCATACGCGGACTCGGCAACGCCTTCGACGATGAAGACCACGCCGCCAACGGGATGCCGATGCAGCGGGGCGACCCCGCCGGGCGGATAGGTCACCTCGGCAACGACAAGCTCGCGATCATCGCCGGGCAAAGCGAGACGCTCAAGGGTCTTGCGGGTGACGCCGGCGAATCCGGCTTGTTGAGCTTTTGCCTGACCGTCGCTGCCCTCAGCCATTGGAACCCTTTCTTGACGCGTGAGCCTCCGTCCCGAACCGGGCCGCAGTGACTATGGGGGCGCTCCAGCGACGCAACAAGCGCGCAAGCATTTCAACACATGTCGCGCGGGCGAGGCGAAGCCCTTGCCACCCCTGCTCCCACGTTGCAGGATTCCTGCGCAGTAACATTTCAGCAGTGGGCCTTGCATGAAAACGAGTATCGTCACGACGCGGGCGTCGGGGATCGCCGCCCTGGCGCTCATCTTTGCATTAAATGTCACGCCGGCATCTTCGGCGCAGCCCGTGCCGGAATGTTCGATGTCGATGACATTGGCGGACTGGGGCGAGAATTCGAGCGGCGATATCGACGTCGCCTCGGGCCAAAGCTGCCAGATCCCGATCGGGATCCGCGGCACGGTGACGGACTCCGCGATCTCGCAGAAGCCGGCCTACGGCAAGCTGAAGAAGATCAACGCATCGACCTTCGAATACAGGGCGAAGGCCAAGTACAAGGGCAGCGACACCTTTGCCATCAAGGCAACGGGCCAGGGGCCGAAGGCATCCGGCACCTCGGTCATCACCGTGCACGCGACGATCAAGTAGTCCCTCGGTCGCGCGCCGCCTAAACGCGACGCGCGAGCATTACATCGGTATCAGGCCGGCCGCGCGCCGGTGCGGATGATCGACCCGACATGCTGGCCGCGCAGCGCCGCCGTGAGCCGGCCGGGAACGAGGCCGTTCACGACCTGCACGCGTTCGATATGCCGCGCATTGGCCATCACCTCGAGCAGCGCGGGATCGAACGGCAGCGTGCCCTTCAGCTTGGCAAGGTCAGCGAGGCTGGCCTCGCGCAGCAGCTGCGCCTTCTTCCCCTCGGGACCATTCGGATCGTCGGTGTAGACGCCGTCGACATCCTCGACGATCGTCAGGCCGGCGGCACCGAGCGCATCGGCGATCAGGAACGCACCGGTGTCGGCGCGATGCAACGGGATGCGCGAGACCGGGAATTCATGATGGTGATAGGGCGGAAACGCGCTGCTCACCACGGCGCGGGCCGCGGAGAGATGGATCGCAAGCTGGCTCGCGATGGTCGGATGCTCGATATAGGACACGCCCTCCGGCGCGAGCAGGCAGGCCAGGATATGGCCGTTCTGGCCGGCTTCGCTCGCGGCGAGTGGCGCGAGCGAGCCGACCGGCAGGCCGAGATCGAGGCCGACGCTGTAGAGATGGCGGGCGCGGATGCCGGCGCCGGTCAGGATCAGCAGGCGGTGCTCGGGCAGCAGCGAACGCAACTCGGCGACGATCGGCAGGATCGCCTCGTGGCCGCGATCCATGATGGAGCGGCCGCCGATCTTCACCACCTGCACCCCGGGGCAGCAGCGGGATCGGGCGGCCGCCGGCAACGGGACGGGTGAGATCGCTGTCGAGCAGGGTCTGGCGCGCGAGCGGCGAGGCGACGTGCTTGATGGTGTCATCCATGGTCGGTCCCTGCTCAGTTCGCGGTGATGATGGTGCCGACATGCTCGCCCGCAAGCGCACGGGTGAGGTTGCCGGGGACGAGGCCATTGACGACCTGCACCTGGCGGACATGGCGCGCGGTGGCGAGCAGATCGAGCACCGGGAATTCGAGGATCGAATCCTGCAACCCCTTGGCCTTCATCTCGGCGACCGAGATTTTCGGGATGAAGGTCGCGCCCTTCGAATTCTTGGGGTTCGCGGTGTAGAGGCCGTTCTCGTCCTTCACATAGATCATCGCCTTGCAGCCGAACTGTTCGGCGACCAGGAAGCATCCGGCATCGGTGCGATAGGGCGGGATCATGCCCTCGGCTGCCGGCCGCATCCAGAGGCCGTAAGGCGGCATGCCGCTGAAGATCACGGCGTTCACCTCGGCAGGATAAAGCGGCACGGCCGACAGCCCGGCGCCGCTGACCGCGGAGATGCCGTGCCTGGCGAGCAGCTGGCCCAGCATCACCGCGTTCTGGTCGGCAACCGAGGCGCCGAGCTGCGACAGCAGCCGGCCGGCAGCCGAAGCCCGGCCGCGATCGAATAGAGGTGCCGGGCGCGGGTGCCCGCGCCGGTCCCGATCAGGATCTTGTGCGCCTTGCGGGCCGCGACGATCTCATCGACCAGCGGGTAGACGGCGGCGCGGCCGCGGTCGATGACGCTTTGCCCGCCGATCTTGATCACGGTGGCATCCGGCAGGATCCGGAAGTCCGATGCCGCCTCCGCCGTCGCCAGAAGCTGCGGATCGGTCAACGATCGCTGCATCAGCAGCGCTTCAAGCTCCGCCGTCGTATTCGCCATGAGAAACGTCCTTTCTCCAATGCGCCTGGCATTGCTTCCATCGGCCCGCGATGTTCGATGTCTCCACCGGTGTCTCGCAAAGACCCGTGTTCGAATTGCACGGCTAACGGCAAGCCTGGCGCGTCTCAAGCCGCAACGGCGGGGATAGACCATCGCGAATGGCACCGGCGAGTGCGTGTCGCGACACCCGCTGCGAGGCCGTTCGGAACGGGATACCTATGACGTTTTGCCGCACGCGACTCGACGATGGGTGTGACACCCACCATAGATGCTGCATTGAAATTCTGCGATCCTGAATTTGATATTAACGATTTCTTCGGAATGCGCTGATCTCAGCCGGACGATACTAATCTCAGCCTGGCCCGCCTCACGGGCCAAAATTGATTGCCTTGCACCTTGGAAATTAGCCGGTCTCGACCGGCGCACCCCACGAGGAAGCAAACCATGGCCAATTCCGCACCGGTCGTCACGATTGGTAACCACAGCCTGTTGTACAATCAGTGGCAAAAAATACAGCCATGGCTCACCTATGCCGACTCCGACGGCAATCCCGCGCAGAAATTTCAGTTCTGGGACGGCGGCACAGCTGCGAACAGCGCCTATTTCTGGACTTCCACCAACGACCATTGGGCCGCCAACACGACGATCGAAGTTTCGGCCTCTGACCTCTCCGACGTGTGGGTGCGTGCTGGTGCGGTCGGCGGCACCGAGACACTGTGGGTACGCGCTTTCGACGGGACCGATTGGGGTAACTGGACGTCTTTCACGCTCACGACGATTCCAAACACTGCGCCGGTCGTCACGGTCCCCGACGTGCAGCTGCACACCAATACTTGGACGCAAGCCAAGAATTGGCTGACCTACTCCGATGCCAACGGGGATGCAGCCACCAAATATCAATTCTGGGACAGCGGCACCTCCGCAACAAGCGCCTATTTCTGGACTTCCACCAATGATCATTGGGCTGCCAACACGACGATCGAAGTGGCGGCCGCCGACCTGGCCGATGTCTGGATCAAGGGTGGCTCGACAACCGGTGCAGAGACGTTCTGGGTCAGAGCGTTCGACGGAACAGACTGGAGCAACTGGGACAGCTTCACGCTGACGTCGGCCAATACTCCGCCCGTCGTGACAGCCGGTGATCATTCCATACATATCGATCAATGGGTCACCGTCGACAACTGGTTGACCAAGACCGATGCCAATGGCGATGCGATCACGAAGTACCAGTTCTGGGATAGCGGCACCGCCGCCACCAGCGCCTATTTCTGGACACCCGACAATTCCCACTGGGCTGCCAACACGACGATAGACGTTTCGGCTGCGGACCTCGCCAATGTCTGGATCCATGGCGGCTCGACAACCGGTTCCGAGACGATGTGGGTAAGGGGATTCGACGGAACGGAGTGGAGCTCCTGGGACACATTCACCGTGACGTCGACGCCGAACACGGCTCCGGTCGCGACCATCAACGACCAGTCGCTGCACGTCAATCAATGGGTCAAACCGCAAGGCTGGCTCACTGCCAGCGATGCCGAAGGTGACACGATCACCAAATACCAGTTCTGGGACGCCGGCGCGGGCGCGACCAGCGCCTATTTCTGGACACCCGACAATTCCCACTGGGCTGCCAACACGACGATCGACGTTTCAGCATCCGATCTGGCCAATGTGTGGATCAAGGGCGGCTCGACGACCGGTTCCGAGACGATGTGGGTAAGGGCATTCGACGGTATCGCCTGGAGCAATTGGGACAGCTTTAATCTGACGTCGACCAATACGGCTCCGACCGCGACGATCAACGATCAAACGCTGAACGCCGCGCAGTGGGCGCAGCTCGTCAACTGGACGACGGCATCCGACACTGACGGCGATGCAATCACCCAATACCAGTTCTGGGACGGTGGCGGGGCTGCGACCAGCGCCTATTTCTGGACGCCCGACAATTCACACTGGGCGTCCAGCACGGTCATCGACGTCTCGGCGTCCGACCTCGCCAATGTATGGGTGCGAGGTGGCACCGCGGCCGGTACCGATTCCATGTTTGTGCGCGCTTTCGACGGAACGAGCTGGAGTGCCTGGGACAGCTTCACCGTGACCAGCCTGGCAAACCACGCACCCGATGCCTCGATCAGCAATCAGACCTTGCATGTCAACGAGTGGAGCCAGGTCGGCAACCTGGTGTCCTATGCTGACGCTGACGCGAATCCCGCGGCCGCCTATCAGTTTTGGGATGGCGGCGGCAACGCCAACAGCGGCTATTTCTGGACCTCTGCGAATTCCCATTGGGCAGCCAGCACCGTGATCGACGTCAATGCCGCCGACCTCGATGATATCTGGATGCGTGGCGGCGCCACCACCGGCAGTGAGACGATGTATGTGCGCGCCTATGATGGTATTGACTGGAGTGCGTGGCACGCGTTCACGCTCTCGACCATCGTCTAGCTGCCCCGGCGTGACGTCGTGAGGACATGCGCCGGCGTGTCGCGCCGGCGAATATCGGGGGGTACGACCTAACTTGGCGTGAAGATCACCTTGCCCTTGAATGCCGCCGCCTGCGCGATCGCCTGTGAAAAATCCTCCAGGCGATAGGTGCCGACCACCGGCGCGCTGATCGCACCCGATGCTACCATCGGCACCAGATGGTCGTACATTCCGGCCAACGCTTCGTCCGTCGCAGTCTTGCCCCAATGACCGAGCCAGAAGCCGCGCACCGACACCTCGTTGAAGATCACGCTCAAGGCCGAGCCGGAGAACGGCTGTCCGCTCATCGCGCTGTAGATGACGAGCACTCCTTTTGGCGCGAGGCAGTTCATCAGGTTCAAGGCGGATGAGCCGCCGACCATGTCGAGCGCCAGCTGGATCGGCGCCCCACCCGTTTCCCTGGCGACGCGCTTGGCGAGATCCGGCCCGTCGAGCAGCACGATATCGCCGCCGACCGACTTGACCTCGTCCACGACGTCCTCGCGGCGGACGATGTTGACGGTCTTGAGCCCGAGCGACTTGGCGATGGCGATCACCGCGCGCGCCGTCGCCGAATTGGCGCCGTTCTGGATCACCCAGCCGCCGGGCGGCACTTTCACGAAATCGGTCAGCAAGAGATAGGCGGTGGCCGGATTGACCCCGATCATGGACAGTTGCTGGACATCGGCATTGTCAGGCAGCGCACGCTGCCATGATGCGGTGAATTTGACCCGCTCGGTCCAGGTCGGGACCGTGAAGGGAATCAGCGTGCGGTCGCCCTCCTTCAGATTCCTCACCTGCGATCCGGCGGCAACAACCCGCCCGACGCCCTCGATCCCGAGCGTGGCCGGCGGTGACGGCAGATAGCCGTAGCGCCCGGCGATGATCATGAAATCCGAATTGTTGATCGGCGCAGCCGCGACCACGATCTCGTCGGGGCCGGGGCTGCCGACGTCCGGCACCTCGTTGAGCTTGACCACGTCCGCTGCACGTCCGAACGCAACGACCTGAACCGCTTTCATGGCGTGATCTCCCGATTTCGTTGTGTACTTCTAAGTACAGAATATGGATTGCGTCAATAGCCGGACCTGCCTTCACAGCAAGGTGAAGGCTTCACATCCGACGCGGGAGTACATAAAAAGATGGATATGGCAAGGCCGCGCAGCTTCGATCCGGACGATGTCCTGGAAATCGCCCGCCAGATGTTCTGGCAGAAGGGCTTTCAGGCGACTTCGCTCGACGACATCACGGCGGCGAGCGGCGTCGCGAAACCCAGCCTCTATGCGGCGTTCGGCGACAAGAACGCGTTGTTCCTGAAGGTGCTGGACCGCTATCACGACGGCATCCTCGGCTGGGCCGAGCGCGTGCTGGCGCAGCCGGGGCCCACGCGGGACGTCATCAGGCAGTGGCTTACCGGCTTCATTCCCTATTGCTCGGGCGAGAAGGGACAGCGCGGCTGCCTGTCGATCAATTCCGCGACCGACGGCTCGCTCGACCAGGTCGAGCTCCGCAAGAGCATCGAGCGCTACAACCGGCGGCTCGAAGAGCTGCTGCGCACGCGGCTGCGCACCGATCGCGCCCAGTTCAGGAAGGGCTTTGACCCCGACGTCACCGCCCACACCATCATGGTGGTGCATGCCGGACTGCTGGCGCTCGCGCACCAGAGGCCGGATTCGAAGCAGGTGAAGGCCGTGATCGACCAGGTGATGAGCCTGCTCGCCTGAGTTTGTCGGCACCCGGCCCTCCCGGCAGCCCACACGCGCTCTCACGATTGTGATTATATGACGATTATCATCTGATTGATGTCCTGATCTCGATGACCATGTCCGGGTTGGCTGTCATGGGCTTTCCGGATTTTGGGGATCAGATGAACAATCGGTTTTGGCGTGCGGCAATCGTTGTAGTCACCGCCCTGCTGGCGAAGCCGGCGATCGGGCCGGTGCAGGCCCATGATCACGGGCATCCCGAATTGAACGCCTGGTATGAGAGCCTGCGCACCGTCAAGGGCCCCTGCTGCGACGGCAGCGACGCGAAGCGTGTCGATGACGCCGATTGGGACACCAAGGACGGCCACTATCGCGTCCGGCTCGAAGGCGAGTGGGTCGACGTTCCCGATGAGGCCGTCGTCGCCGGACCGAACCGTGCCGGCCGCACCATGGTCTGGCCGTATTATCTGGACGGGCACCCGAGGCCACGCTGCTTCATGCCGGGCAGCATGGGCTGAGTGCCCGCGAAAGCGCTATGCGCCCGGTTCGGTCACAGCGCGAGCTGGATCCGGTCCTCGCCATCGCCCTCCGGCTTCGCCGGCACGGCGCAGCAGATCAGCACCTCGTCATCGGCTACCTCGGCGGCGGGCTGCTTCACATAGGTCACGGCGCCTGCCAGCAATCGCGTTCGGCAGGTTCCGCAATTGCCCTCCCGGCAGCTGAAGGCGGGGCTAAGGCTGCGCGCTTCCGCCAGTTCGAGCAGCGTCCCCGCCTCCGGCGTCCAGCGCGCCTCCTTCAACGAAGTGGTAAAGGCGACCGGGACCGGCGTTGTCGCCGGCGGTCGCCGCGGCGGCGCTGCGGTGACGAGGTCGGGCTTCCGAACCAGCGATGAAGGACCGAATGCTTCGGCGTGAATCCTGCCGTCGGCAATGTTGTAGCCGCGCAGGGCGTCATAGAGCGATTGGGTGAACCGCGGCGGTCCGCACAGATAGAAGTCATAGTCGTTGAACGGCAGGACGCGCGACAACAGCGCCATGTCGATCCGTCCCGCCGCGTCGTAGTCTGTGCCCTGCTCGGCGCCGTCGACATCGCCGAGGACGCGGACGATCCGCACCGCGCCGCCGGCGGCATCCACCAGCTGCTGCAATTCATTGCCGAACGCGCGGTCCTGTTTCGCATGCGCGGCCTGGATCAGGGTCGTCGGCCGGATGCCGCGGGTGCGCAGCCCCTCATAGACCACGTGGCGCAGCATCGCGAGCAGCGGCGTGATGCCGACACCGCCGGCGAGCAGCACCGCGGGCCGCTTCTCGCGCGCATCGATCGTGAAGCCGCCAGCCGGAGCGCGCGCTTCGATGATGTCGCCGACATGGATGGTATCGTGGAGATGCTGCGATACGACACCGTCGCGCTTCACGCTGATCCGGTACATGCCGTCCGACGGCGCGACCGACAGCGTGTAGGTGCGGATGACCGGCTTGTCGATACCGGGCAACGAGAGACGAATCGGCAAATGCTGTCCCGCCCGGTGCGGAAGCAACCCCGCGCCGTCGTCCGGCTGCAAATGAAACGAGCGGATCGATCGGCTCTCGTCGACGATCCCAGTGACCTTGAACGGCCGCCACTGCGTCGCGCGCTCGGCGGCGCGGATTCGGTCGGCGGTCTGCACCCAGTCGCCAGTCATCAGCGAATTCGGCGACCAGCCTTCGGCCCGGAACGCCCAGCGCAGCGGCAGCGCGCCGCGCCGGCGCACCACGCGGCGGGCACGGAAGCTCCACAGCCGCTCGGCACCCTGAAACGCCGCGATCTCCGGCGAGTCCAGCATCACCTCAGCGTCACCGCTCAGCTGCAGCAGGTCGCCGGTTTCGAAATCGACAAACACCAGCCCGGCCTTGCCGTTGACGAGGATGTTGCCGAGCGTGTTGAAGAACAGATTGCCGGCGAAATCGGGAATCGTCAGCGTGCCGTCGTCGGCGACGCGGACGAAGCCCGCCCGGCCGCCGCGATGCGAGACGTCGACCTGACGACGGTCCTCACGCTCGGCATAGGACGCCACGAAGAACGTGTCGGCTGCCCTGATCATGTCGCGCGCGGCCTGATCGAGCGCCGTGCTTGCCTCGATCTCTCCCGTGAACGGTTCGTCCGGCGCGCGCACGAAGGTGAAATCGCGAAGCTGGATATACTGCGCGCAATTGCCAAAGCTCTGATCGAGCTCGAAGCTGAGTGCCTTACCTGACGATGCACGCAGCAGCCCGTTGGCACGGTTGCGGCGCCGCGTGTGCAGTTCGATTCCGAGCAGTCCGATCGCATCGCCCGCGCGCATGCCTTCGCTGACGGGATCGCTGGCGTCAGTCCGCGCATCGATCTCGAGGCTGCGCGGTGTCGGCGAGGAAATGAAGCCGGGCCTACCGGCCAGCAACGAAGCCCAGGCGTCGCCGCTTCGGTCCACGCTGCCGACGACGATGAAGGGAATCTGCGCGAAGAAATCGCGATGCTGGTCGGGCATGAAGTCGCGCACCGCACGCTGGCCGACGGCCTCCATCTTCTCGGCGACACCAACCTGCTGCTGGATCGCCTTTTCGCCGGCATGCCAGGTCGCGAGCTTGCTCTTGGTTCGTCTGTCGCTCATCGTATCGCCCTCCCCTTCGGGGGTTGGACGGGCGCGCCCGACGGCACGCCCGGTCAGGAGGTCACGCGGCCGCCAGACCGACTGGGGTCTTGGCGAAGGCCACGAAGCCCGGCAGCGCCTCGATCCGGCGCAGCCACGCGTTGACGCGCGCATAGGCGGAGAGATCGACATTGCCTTCGGGTGCGCTGGACAGATAGCTGTAGAGCGCGACATCAGCGATTGTCGGCGCCTCACCGACCAGCCAGTCGCGCCCGGCGAGATGGGCTTCGAGCCGTTTCAGCAGAACATGCGCCCGCGCGATCACGTCGTCCGGATTGTGCTTCGCGCCGAACACGGTGATGAGCCGCGCCGCAGCGGGCCCAAACGCAAGATCGCCGGCAGCAACCGACAGCCAGCGCTGGACCGCGGCAGCGCCCCTTGCATCCTGCGGCAGCCAATCGGTGCGGCCGAGCTTGGTCGCGAGATAGACCAGGATCGCGTTGGAGTCCGGGATGATTACGCCGTCATCGTCGAGCACCGGCACCTGGCCGAACGGGTTGAGCGCGAGATATTCCGGCCGCTTCTGCGCGGCGGACTTGAGGTCGACGTCGACCAGTTCGTGCGGAATTTCCAGTAGGGACAAAAACAGGCGCGCGCGATGCGCGTGGCCGGAGAGAGCGAAGTGATAGAGCTTCATATGCCGTTCCTGATGTGGTGGACGGGTTCATTCCCGACCGCGACCTCAAGGTGGCCCATTGCAGCGGTTATTATAATTGCCGTCGACGGCACTTCATTATTGCAAAAACTGCAATATCCTTCATGGCCGGGCTTATCCGGGGCATGACGAGGTCCGCGGCGACGCGCACGGTCGCGTGACCTGCGCCAACGCGCCGGCTAGACCTCAACGATCACATAACTGTCTTCGATGTGCACCGGGAAAGTCTCGGCGACATACGGCCCCTTCTGCAACTCGGCGCCGCTTCCGACCGCGACCGGATAGGAGCGGATCCTGAACCGCTTCGGATCGAACCAGGACTGCCCGTTGCGCATGTCGAATTCCCAGCCGTGCCACGGACAGCGCAGCATCTCGCCGACCCGGTCGCGCTGATAGATGCCGGGCTCCGGCGAGGTCAGGCGCGCGACGCAGGCCGCCTTCTCCAGCGGCGCGCCTTCATGCGGGCAGCGATTGAGCAGCGCGAAGAACTCGCCATTGACATGGAACACGACGATGTCGCGGCCCTCGATGCCGAACACCTTGTTGCCGCCGGCCGGAATCTCACTGGTGCGCGCGACGATGTGACGGGTCATCTGTGTCCTAGAATTTGTAAACCGCGCGGGCGTTGGCATTGAAGATCTTGCGACGCTCGGCGTCCGTCAGCGGCGTCTTGAAGGCGTAGCGCGCGTCGTCATAGTCCCAATGCGGATAGTCCGACGAGAACAACAGCCGGTCGATGCCGACCCATTCGATCAGCTGCCGCAGGTGCCTGGCTTCATCCGGTTCGTCGATCGGCTGGGTCGTGAACCAGAAATGCTCCTTCACATATTCGCTCGGTCGGCGCTTCAGATGCGGCACCTCGCTGCGGAAGCGTTCGAAGTGCTGATCCATCCGCCACATCGTCGCGGGGATCCAGCCGAAGCCGCCCTCGATGAACACGATCTTCAGTTTCGGGAAGCGCTCGGGAACGCCTTCCAGCACCAGGCTGGTGAGGTTCGACGCCACCGTGTGCGCGTTCGACTGGTGCTCCTCGCAATAATAGGACGGCCAGCCGCCGCCGGTCGGCGCATGGCCGCCATAGCCGCCGACATGGATGCCGAGCGGCAGGTCGAGCTCCTGCGCGCGTTCATAGATCGGCCAGTAGCGGCGGCGGCCGAGCGGCTCATTGGCGCGCGGCGAGACGTTGATCTGGATGTATTCGCCTGATTTGGCACAGCGCTCGATCTCGGCGAGGCCGAGGTCGGAGCCGTCCTGCCCGACCAGGATCGAGGCCTTCAGGCGGGGATCGCGATGCGCCCAGAACGCCAGTTGCCAGTCGTTGATGGCGCGCTGGATCGCGGCGCCGAATTCCAAATTCTGCTGCGAGAAGATGAAGAGGTCGAGCACCTGCAGGATGCCGAACTCGACGTCGAAGGGATCGAGGTGCTGCTTGCGCATGAAATCGAGATCGGAGCCGGGCACGCCGCCGGTCGGCGGCCAGGCATCGCGCCGCGCGATCAGCGGCGAAGAGCGCGGATACGGCGTGGTGCCGATATAGGGCGTGCGCAGGTGGCTGCCATATTCCTTCAGATGCTGCTGCCAGCGCTTCGGCAGGAACTCGTTGAGGTCGCTATGCGCGTGAAGGCTCGGATGGATGTCGCAGTCGATGATCTTCAGCCGCGTCGCGGCGGTCTTCTCCTGGTCGAGCATCGGGCGGTCGATGACGTCACTCATGCGATCCTCCTTCTTGTTTGCGCATGATCTTGTCGGAAAACCGGTTTCCACTTTTCCGGATCATGCGCGCGAATTACGAATTCAGCTTCAAACGCGGGAACGTTTCAATCGGATTGTCCTCGCACATCCGCTTGACGATGCTGTCGGGCAGATATCGCGGGATCGGATCGTCGCCGTCGAACTGCCAGTGCGGATAGTCGGATGCGAACAGAAACATCTTGTCGGAGCCGATCTGATCGATGATGTCGGCAACGCTTGTAGGATCCAGCGGCGCGTCGAACGGCTGCATGGTGACGCGGAAATGGTCGCGGATGATCGCGGCCGGCTCGCGCTCCACCCACGGCACCTCGACGCGCACGCCGCGCCAGGTCTTGTTGGCGCGCCACATGAACGCCGGCAGCCAGCTGACGCCCGACTCCATCAGCACGACGGTCAATCCGGGATACTTCCCGAACACGCCCTCATAGATCAGGCTCAGCGCCTGCGCCTGGAACGCCTGTGCCTCGGCGAGATAATATTCGTAGCGGTAGGACGGCCAGCCGATCGAGCTCGGCGCGCCCCGGTAGGCACTGCCGGCGTGGATCGCGATCGGAAGCTTGTATTTCTCCGCGGCCTGATAGATCGGCCAGTAAGGCCGCCGGCCGAGCAGCGTCTCGCCCTGCGAGGGCACCAGCACCGAAACGAAGCGATTGTCGCCGGCCCTGCGCTCGATCTCCTCGACCGCAAGGTCCGGCGCCTGGATCGGCACCACGATCGAGGCGCGCAGCCGCGTGTCCTTGGCAAGCCATTCGGCCGCGATCCAGTCGTTGATCGCCCTGCAGAAGTCCGCGGCCATGTAGGAATCGAACACCGCCTGCGCGCCATAGACGACATTGCAGATCGCGTGGCTGGCGCCGAGCTGGTCGAATGCGCCGCGCTGCACCATGGCAAGATCGCTGCCGGGCTTGCTGCCGTCGGCCGGCCGCCAGTCGGCTCGGCCGGATAGCGGCATCGACGGCGGATAGGAATTGAGGTCGAGCCCGTCGATGGCACGGCTGACGACCTGTTCCTTCCAGTGATCACTCAGATAGGGCAGCAGCGTGGTGCGCGTTCCCCCCACCGCGGGATGGATGTCGCAGTCGATGCGCGTGGCCGCCATGGCGTTCCCCCGGATTGATCTTCTTGTCGTCGTTGTTGGCGGCATCGCTGCCACGGATCGGACTGTGACGCCGATGGCGCGATCGTGCAAGCGGGTCCACGCGGGGCCGCCCTGCCCTGTGCGCATCCGCGCCTCACGCGAAGTTGCGGGATCGCGTGTGAATGGCGTCACCCCTTGAAGTCACGCGACATGCTAGCGATTCCGCGCCGCGGAAAGCGCGGGCACCGGGAGACGGGAATGAGACTGGGCCGATTGACGATCCTCGCATGTTCAATGTCGCTGGCCTCGTCGGCCGCCTGGGCTGCGCCTGCGACCAGCTCGGGCTCGGTCGCGCTGGCGCTCGCCGGCGTGGTGGCGCCCTACTCGCCGCTGCCGGCCAAGGAGAAGAAGGCGGTCGCCGCATTCTTCAACGGCGACAGCAATGTCTCCTATGCCAGCAAGATCATCGTCACCGCCGACAAGGTGGTCTGCCGCGCCAGCAATGTCGACATCACCTCGCGTTCCTGCGCGCTGACCTTCGGCGGCAACACCCACACCGTGAAGGGCAGCGAAGCCAACGCGATCTTCGCCACTGTAGCGCTGGCCGGCGTGCCGCCCGACGGCGCCGCCGGCACGATCTACGAGGCATTGTCGAAGCTGTCCTGCACGTTCGATCCAACAGTGATCAAGGACAAGGCCGGCGGCGGCGCCGACTGCAGCTTCGAGCCGGGGAATTAGTCCCGCTCAATCTCCCTGCACGGCGACGCCCAGCCTCGCCGCGACACGGCGCGCAGTCTCTTCCCGCTGCTCCGTGATCGCGCGCACGGCCTGGCGCGACTGCTGCAGGATTTCGGGTGGCGCGGTCTCCGGCGTGCCGCTGTCGAACGGCGGCTCCGGCGCATACACCATATAGAGCTGGATCGCGCGCGCGGCATCGTCGCCGCGCAGTTCAGCCGCGAGCCGCAATGCGCCATCGATGCCTGCCGTGACTCCGGCGGCAAAGACGAAGCTTCCGTCCACCACCACGCGCTGGTTCACGGGCGTAGCGCCGAACAACGGCAGCAGATGAAACGACGCCCAATGCGTCGTCGCCCTGCGTCCCTTCAGCAGGCCGGCCGCTCCGCAGATCAGCGCGCCGGTGCAGACCGAGAAGATGCGGCATGCCCCCGCCGCCTGTCGGTTGATCCAGCCGAGCACCTCCGTGTCCTCCATCAGGGCTTGCTGACCAAAGCCGCCCGGCACATGCAGCACGTCGAGCGGCGGCGCATCGGCCAGCGTCGCATCCGGTGTCAGCCGCAATCCCTTGATGTCGCGGACGGGATCGGCGGTCTTGCCGTAGATGCGGTAGGTCGAATTCGGAATCCGCGACAGCACCTCGAACGGCCCGGTCAAATCGATTTGGTCGACGCCTTCGAACAGCAGCGAACCGATCCGCAGATGAACATCGTGAGCGATCATCGAACTTCCCTCGAACTTTCCTTGCGCTATGGACAAAGCGAATCTAGCGCGGCAGGTTTCGGCGATGACGCCAACCAGCCCACGTTTTTCGCCAAACCGCCGCCGCTCGATCGAAGTGCTGGCCTATCCGGCCGTGCAGTTGCTCGACGTCACCGGGCCATTGCAGGTGTTCGCGTCCGCCAATGCGCTGGCGGCCAAGGCAGGCAACGCCGAGCCATATGAAGTCCGCGTCGTTGCAAAGGATGGCTCACACGTCGAGTCGTCCGCCGGCGTCGGGCTCGCGGTGCATCCGCTGCCCGCGATCGGCAGCCCGGTCGACACGCTGGTGATTCCGGGCGGCGACGGCGTCAACGCCGCGGCGGCCGATGCCGTCCTGGTGGACTGGGTGCGCGAACGCGCCGGGCAGGCGCGCCGCACCGCATCGGTCTGCACCGGCGCGTTCCTGCTCGCCGCATCGGGCGTGCTCGATGGCCGGCGTGCCGCGACCCATTGGGGATTTTGCGCAGAGCTCGCCGAGCGTTTTCCCGATGTCCGCGTCGAGCCCGATCCGATCTTCGTGCGCGACGGTTCGTTCTGGACGTCGGCCGGCGTCACCTCCGGCATCGATCTGGCGCTGGCGCTGCTGGAGGAGGATCTCGGCCGCACGGCGGCGCTTGCCGTCGCCCGCTATCTCGTGGTGTTCTTCAAGCGGCCGGGCGGACAGGCGCAATTCAGCGAAATCCTGTCGCTGCAAGCCACCGACGACAGGTTCAGCGCGCTGCACGACTGGATCAGCAACCATCTGGCCGGCGACCTCTCGCTGTCGACGCTGGCGAAACAGGCCGGCATGAGCGAGCGCAGCTTCAGCCGCCATTACGCCGAAGCGACCGGCTTGACGCCGGCACGCGCAATCGAGCGGCTCCGGGTCGAGGGCGCGCGGCATCTGCTCTCGGAAACGCGCCTGCCGATCAAGCGCATCTCACAGCGCTGCGGCTTCGGGTCGGAGGAAACGATGCGGCGCAGCTTCCTGCGCCTGCTGTCGACCACGCCGCAGGACTATCGCGCCAGGTTTGCGCTCTGACGTGCACGGCCGGCCGCGCGGTCGACGTGCAATGATTGACGCTCAGGCGAGACCGTCTCAGCTATTCCAGGCATATTCCTGCAACGCCGCCTCCAGCGGCGGATTGGTGACGCTGCCGGTGTAGTTGGTGATGGTCGAGGCCGCCACGATGGTGATCACCTCAAGCACGAGGTCCTTGTAGAACCCGGCTGCCAGGAATCGTTCGATCTCCTCTTCGTCGAGCCGCCCGCGCTTCTCGATCAGCGACCGCGCCAGCGTCGAGAGCGCGCCGAGCGTCTTGTCGGCAGGCGAGCGGCCGGCACGCATCGCATCGACATCGGCCGGATCGAGCCCAGCCTGCAAGCCGAGCGCGGAATGCAGCGCGACCGCCCAGGCGCAGCCATTGGTCACCGCGTCGGTGAGCAGCACGGTCTGGATCTGCTGCTCGGTGAAGCTGCCGCCGTGAACCTTGTCGAAGATGCCGATGAAGCTCTGGATCAGCACGGGCGAGGTCGCCATCGCCGCCGCAAGGTTCGGGATCATGCCAAACCGCGCCTCGACCTCGCGCAAAGTAGGCCTCGAGGCTTCGGGGGCAGACTCGAGCGTATGGACAGGAAAACGCGCCATTGGAAATGCCTTTCGCGGTGTTGATTGAACCCGAAGCCTCCGGTCGCAACCAGGCTGTTGCGATCCGTGCGCCGGCAATCGAGTTTGATGGAGCTGTCTAACCGCGCCCGGATATGCGCGTTCGCCAAACTCCCCACATTCCGCGCCACCAGCGGCAGCGGCGACGTTCAGCCTCGTCGCGCAGACTCCACTAGCCGCCGGCACGGTCCTTCACCCGTCGCGTCACGATCCCGAGCAGACGGCCAAGCGTGCCGGCGGCGGGGCCCTTCTTGCGCGCCAGCGCCAGCGGCGCGACGAGGCCGGTGGCGCGGTCGAGGCGGAGATAGGAGACGCCGGCGGTCTCGAGCCGCGCCATCGATTCCGGCACGATCGAAATGCCGAGCCCCGCCGCGACCAGGCTGAGCGTCGACACCATCCGCGTCGCCTCCTGCGCCACTTTCGGGCTGAAGCCCGCGGCACGACAGGCCGCAATGATGCTGTCATAGAGGCCGGGCCCGGTCGGACGGCGGTAGAGGATCAGCGGCTCGTCGGCGAGCGAGGCCAGCGAAATCCGCCGCCGCGTATCCTTGCGGGCGCGCGGATGATGGTCGGGTAACGCGACCACCATCTCCTCGTCGAGCAGATGCGTGATCGTGAGGTTCTCCAGCCGCTCGCTCGGCGCGCGCACGAATGCGGCATCGAGCCGGTCGGCCTCGACGGCTGCGATCAGTTCGCCGGTCGAGGCCTCCTCGAGCGACAGCGTGATCGCCGGCGCGCGCTCGCGCATTTCGCGCATCACGCCGGTGACGAAAGGATGGAAGGCGGCCGAAGAGGTGAAGCCGATCGCAAGCTGCCCCTCCTGGCCGCGGCTCGCGCGGCGCGCGGCCTCCACCGCGAGGTCGGCGTCGCGCAGGATCGCGCGCGCCTTGCCGACGAAGGCACGGCCGGCCGCGGTCAGCTCGACCCCGCGCGGCTGCCGGCGAAACAGCGGCGCGCCGATCGCGGCTTCCAGCGCGCGGATCTGCTGGCTCAGCGGCGGCTGCTGGATGCCGAGCCGCGCGGCGGCGCGGGTGATATGGCCTTCCTCGGCGACCGCGACGGCATAGCGGAGATGGCGCAGTTCGATCATCGGGCGATCCATATGCAACAGATATGCGAATTCCCGTATCCATATATTGGAAATTTGTCACGCGGCCAACTAGAGTCGGCTCAAGAACAAATCGAACCGGAGCCGCCCCGCCGATGGACGCCATCCCCGCCGCGCAAACCACTAAGCATCACGCACCTGACGTCGGCGAGTTGTTCACGGGCTTCTTCATCCTCGGACTGACCGGCTTCGGCGGCGTGCTGCCGCTGGCGCGCCACATGATGGTGGAGAAGCGCGGCTGGCTCACCGGCGCGGAGTTCACCGACCTGCTCGGGCTGTGCCAGTTCCTGCCCGGAGGCAACATCATCAACATGTCGGTCGCGGTCGGGCTGAAGTTTCGCGGCATTCCCGGCGCGTTCGCAGCGATCCTCGGCCTGATCGCGGTGCCGACCGCGGTCGTGATCGGCCTTGGTGTGATCTATGGCCGCTTCGCCGACGACCCGGTCGTCCGTCATCTATTCGGTGGCCTCGCCGCCGCAGCAGCTGGGTTGCTGATTTCCACCGCGATCAAGATCGCCTGGCCGCTGCGGCGCGATGTGCTCGGCCTCTTCATCGGCGCGCTGTGCGTGCTGGCGATCGCCGTGTTCCGCTTGCCGCTGCTGCCGACCCTGCTGACGCTCGCGCCGCTCAGCATTGTTCTCCGGTCGAGGCAGGCGTCATGAGCGCAACCCTCGTCACGCTCGCGCTGATCTTCGCCGAGCTGTCGTTGCTCGCCTTCGGCGGCGGCAACACCATCCTGCCGGAGATGCAGCGTCAGGTGGTCGACGTCCATCACTGGATGACGGCGCAGGAATTCGGCGCGCTGTTCGCGCTGGCGCAGGCAGCACCCGGGCCGAACATGATGGTGGTGCCGCTGGTCGGCTGGCATGTCGCGGGCTTCTCCGGCGTGCTGGTGACATCGCTCGCCAAGTTCGGGCCGTCGTCGCTGGTGACAGGCTTCGCGCTGCGGCTCTGGGAACGCTTCAAGGACCGGCCCTGGCGCGGCACCGTGCAGGCGGGGCTGGTTCCGGTCACCGCCGGGCTCGTCACGGCCAGCGCCATCGTCATCACCCACGCATCGGCCTCGAGCTGGGGCACCATCCTGATCGCGGCCGGCGTCGCGATCGCCACCACCACGACGCGCATCCATCCGCTTGTCGCGCTCGCCGCCGGCGCGGTGCTCGGCCTGTCCGGCATCGGACAGCCCTGACGCTCTGCTTGCGGCGATGGCGTCTCGTTCCACGCGGCGATGTGCGCGCTTTCGCCGCAATGGATGCGACGTCGCCAGCGGCTATGTTGATAATGCCATGATCGACACGCTCCGCATCGACACCCGTATTGCGCGCCGCGAATTGCGCGCCGGACGTCTGCACGCAGGCAATTAGCCGGCCGGCGATCGCGCGCCGTCCGGATTCCTCTACGTCACCAAATCATTTCAGTCCGTCGCGTCGCGAGATGTCCGCGCGCCGGCGCTCGTGCGCCTCCGATCAACCGCAAAGATCAACCCACATGACCCGAACCATTCAGAACAGCTTTACCGCCCCGGCATTGCCGCCGATCGTGATCACCGCGAGCGAGGCGCATCGCCTCAGCGCGCTGGCCGATTCCAGCATGGCGGTGTTTCCCCGCGTCGCCCAGTTCCTCGCACGCGAGACGGACCGCGCCCAGCTGGTCGCCGACGATGCCGATCTGCATGACGTGGTCCGCATGGGCTCGCTTGTGCGCTACCGCGACGACGAGACCGGCGACGTCAGGGAGGTCGTGCTCGTCTATCCGCACGAAGCCGACATCGCGCTGCGGCGCATCTCGGTGCTGACGCCGGTCGGTGCCGCGCTGATCGGATTGTCGGTCGGCCAGACGATCGATTTTCAGACGCCGAGCCAGCAGACGCGTTCGGTGACGGTTTTGGCCGTGACGCATGAGGGCTAGCGACTTTACGCCGCCTGATGACACTGTCCCATCTCGATCCCGTGCCGGCGCCCGCGCGCGATGCCTTCGGCGATCGCCTTCACGACGATCTCGGCGTCTTCGGGGGAGAGGTGATCGAGCGGCTGCCAGGCGCGCATGATGTCGCGTGCGCGATCGAGGTCGCCGTAGATTGCAAGGAGAGGAAGCGATTTGCTCGGCATGTCCGTTGCTCCCAACCGCAGCTGAGCGAGTCTACCTCATCTGGACAGGTCGAGCCATGCGTCCGGCAACCGCGATTGGGTGCATTGCAGATCGCCGATGCATGGCGAGGGCATTCCTGCCCCCGCCGTCAACGCATTCGGTTACTCCGCGCCGGAGCCGCCCTGCACGATCTTCTCGTTCAGCTTCTGATCGACGGTCTCGACCGTGCGGTCGATCTCGGCGCTCGGCGTGCCGAGCTGATGCGAGATCAGCTTCACCAGCAGGTCGACGCGTTCTATGAAGGGCGCGCCGGCGGCGACCGCGCGGGCCGCCGATGACGGCTTGAGCAGGCTTTCCGCGGCCTTGGCGTATTTCGCGAACGGCACCTGGTCCGCGGGGTCGGCGCCGAGCTTGCGCGCGATGCCGTCGACGTGGTCGTAGATCGCCTGCGAGCGCGTCAGGTCGCCGTGCACGGCATCGCGGATCGATTGCGGCTCAGTCGGCGTGATGCAGCGATAGTTGCCGGTCAGCAGCATCGACCACTTCGCCAGCGGCACGAACAGCGAATCGAACACCTTCAGCTTCACCGGAACGTCCTGGCCGTCGAGCGTCACCGCGTCGATGTCGGCTTCGAGCTCGCGCAGCACCTTGTTGTGCTTGTCGTCGGCGAAGGCGGAGGCCTTGAAGTTGGTCGGCAGGCCGACATGCAGCACATTGGCCTTCTCCTCCGGCGGACGGAAGGCCTGCGGATCGGGCGAGCACAGCGTGACGAGGCCCGGCTCGAAGCGCTCCCACACCTGCGCGTTGGTGTAGGCCTCCTCGAGGTCCATGCCGGCGAGTGCGGGGATCCGCTTCAGATACGGCAACGGCGGCATGTTCATGATCGACAGGCAGGGCAGCTTCGCCGCCGCGATCTTGATCATCAGCACGCGAACCGTGTGGTTGGTGTATTGCGGCTCCTGCATCGCAAGGCCGACCATGTCGTAGCGCGACACGTCGACATCGGCGGGCGTGACGGCATCGAGCTTGCCCGGCAGATCGCGCGAGAAGATCGAGCGGTGCTCCTTCTCGTCGCGCAGCTTGATCCGCACCTCGGTGCCTTCGCGGTTGATCAGGTCGGCGGTGTTCTTCCGGCACACCAGGGAGACGTTGTGACCCGCCATCAGCAGCTTGGTCCCCAGCAGGGAGCCGTAGGAAGCTCCCAAAATCAGAATGTTGCGCGCCATGCTCTCTCCAATAGCCCTTCTCGCGAAAGGCTTGCTCTCCAAAATCCTGTCCGAAGCTGCTGCCGAACCGATGCCCGGTCGATATTGGCCGTCCCGCATCCACGGGCCGACGGTCGCCAAATCACCAGACAATCAAGACCGCTGGTGTATGGTATGCCACCGTCTATCGCAGATCGACAAGCGGCTGCCAAGGGGATTATCTCGCGTGCGGACTTTCGTTCCGCGGTTAAGAAGGGCATTCGAGCTTGCAAGTCGCCGCCGACCCGACGGATCGGGCTGAAGAAATCCTCGTCTCAGCTTCCCGGCTGTTTGCCCGCCACTCCTATGCCAACGTGACGATGGAGCAGGTCGCAGCATCGGTGCAGGCCGTGCCGGGCGCGCTGTATCACTATTTCCGCGACAAGGAAGATCTGATCTTCCACTGCTATCTGCGCGGCCTTGCGATCTATCGCCACGAGATCGAGGCGGCCGCCGAGCCCGGCATCGACGGGCTCGAGATCATCAGGCGCTTCGTGCGCGGCAGGCTGAGGCCCGAAGGCCAGCGCATGATCCTGTTCAGCGATATCGATGCGCTGGCCGCGCCCTACAGCAGCGAGGTCCATGCCAAGCGCTGGCAGAACGCCGCGCTGCTGGCGGACATCCTCGATCGGGGCGTGGCGGACGGCTCGATCGCCTGCGACGAGCCGCTGCTCACGGCGGTGGCGCTGATCTCCATCCTCGACTGGGTTCCGTTCTGGCTGTCCGAACGCGACTACTACACGCGGCAACAGGCGATCGATGCCATCGACGACATCATCACGCATGGCGTCTACCGGCGCGAGATCGCGCTCCCCAAAATGCCCGAGCCGCTCAGCCTCGCCCCTTTTCTCGAGGCTCGCGCAGCGTTGAACAAGCGGGCCGCCAAGTTCGACAGGATGCTGTCGATTGCTTCCGACAGTTTCAACCGAAGGGGCGCCTCGGGCACGTCGCTCGAGAGCATCGCCGTGGATGCGGGCATGACGCGCGCCGGCATCTACTATCACTTCAGTGAAAAAGAGAGCCTGCTGCTGGCCTGCCTGCGACGCGGGCTCGCCGGCGAGGTCAGCATTCGCGAGCATCTGCAAGAGCACAGCCTTGGAGCATTCGATCACATCGTTCAGCGAATTCGCCTGCTGTTGATGCTGCACGACACGCCCTGCGGCCCAAAGGCGACCTACCACAACATCAACTATCTCAACGACGCAGACCGAAAAGCCTATGTCGGAGACGTGCTGGCGACGATCCGACAAGACCAGAACAGCTATCAGCGCTGGGTCGACGAGGGCCGTTTCCGCCGCATCGATACCTATTTCGCGGAGCGCATTCTCACCGGAATGGGCCACTGGTATCCGATCTGGTTCAAGACCAGGCGTGACTGGTCTCCAGCCGAGATCGCCGATCATTTCGCGCGGCTGTTCCTCGCGGGCCTCAAGCCGCGCCGACATCCAGGCTAGATCCGCCACGGTAGCGATCCCGGTTTCCCCTTCCCCCTGAAAGGGGGAAGGTCGGGATGGGGGTCAGCCGCAGGCGACGCTCCAAGTGGAGACAGCCGATCCCCACCCGCTTCGCTCTAACGAGCGAAGCGACCTCCCCTTTTCAAGGGGAGGTTTTGGAGACGGACGACGCCGGTTCGGAACCGAGAATAAGCGTGAGCCCCATCCAAAAGTTTACCTGTAATTCAAAACTGCGCCCGATTCCGGCGACATATGGCCTATAACATCATAATACCTTCTGCTAAAACTTGACGCAGTATTCAAAGCGAAAGTTGCGAAGGCTCGGCGATTGGGGTTATGAGACGGCCTCGATCGCTAAAGATCAAGAAACACGAGCAAGGGAGAACGCAGGATGCATAGGCTGATCGTTGCCGCCGCGGCAGCGCTGACGGTGTTGGGAGGCGCGGCGTCCGCGCAGGAATCCATCAAGATCGGCTATATCGATCCGCTCTCCGGCGGCGGCGCCAGCGTTGGCGAAGGCGGCCTGAAGACGTTTCAGTATCTCGCCGACGAGTTGAACGCCAAGGGCGGCATCCTCGGCCACAAGGTCGAGATCGTCCCACTCGACAACAAGACCAATCCGCAGGAAAGCCTGGTGCAGGCGCAGAAGGCGGTCGACGCCGGCGTCCACTACATCACCCAGGGCAACGGCTCGTCGGTCGGCGCGGCGCTGGAAGACTTCGTCACCAAGCACAATTCGCGCAACCCCGGCAAGGAAGTGCTCTACTTCAACTACGCCGCGGTCGATCCGGCGATGACCAACGAGAAGTGCAGCTACTGGCACTTCCGCTGGGATGCGAACTCGGACATCAAGATGGAAGCGCTGACCAACTACATGAAGGGCCAGCCGTCCATCAAGAAGGTCTACCTGATCAACATGGACTATTCGTTCGGCCAGTCGGTGCGCACCACGGCGCGCAAGATGCTGGGCGAAAAGCGGCCGGATATCCAGGTCGTCGGCGACGAACTGCACCCGATGCTCAAAGTCACCGACTTCTCGCCCTACATCGCCAAGATCAAGGCGTCCGGCGCCGACACCGTCGTGACCGGCAACTGGGGCCAGGACTTCGCGCTGCTGCTGAAGGCGGCGGCTGACGCCGGCCTCAAGGTCAACTGGTACACCTATTATGCCGGCGGCGCCGGCGGACCGACCGCAGTCAAGCAGGCCGGCCTCGAGGGCCAGGTGTTCCAGATCAGCGAAGGCGTCCCGAACTCCGGCAACAAGGCGGCGATGGATTTCGAGAAGGACTTCCGCGCCAAGACCGGCATTTCCGTCTGGTATCCGCGCGCGGTCAACGAGATGCGGATGTTCAAGGCGGCCGCCGAGAAGGCCAATTCGATCGATCCGGTGAAGGTCGCGGCCGCACTCGAAGGCATGAAGTTCGAAGTGTTCGACGGCGGCGAGGGCTTCATCCGCAAGGACGACCACCAGTTCTTCCAGCCGATCTACATCTCCTCGTTCGGCGCGCTGGCCGACAAGACCAAGGAGCCGTTCGACGAGGAAAACACCGGCTGGGGCTGGCGCATCGTGTCCAAGATCGACACCGCGCAGACGATGCTTCCGACCACCTGCAACATGAAGCGGCCCTGATCGGCCACATCAGTCATTCCGGGATGGTGCGCAAGCACCAGACCCGGAATCTCGAGATTCCGGGTTCGCCCGCTGACGCGCGCGCCCCGGAATGACGGGTAAGTTCCTTTCACTCGACAGGCTTTACTCACGTGAACCGTTCCAGTCTCAAGCGAGTGCGCCGTGGCTGAGCTGATCGTCATCTCGACGCTCAACGGCGTCCTGTTCGGCATGCTGCTGTTCCTGTTGTCCAGCGGGCTCACCGTCATCTTCAGCATGATGGGCGTGCTGAACTTCGCGCATGCCAGCTTCTACATGCTCGGCGCGTTCTTCGGCTTTCAGCTCACCCGCTGGATCGGATTCTGGCCAGCCCTGGTGCTGGCGCCGCTGCTAGTCGGCGCGGTCGGCATGGCGGTCGAGCGCTACGGTCTGCGCAACACCCACAAGCACGGCCATGTCGCCGAACTGCTGCTGACCTTTGGTTTAGCCTTCGCGATCGAAGAGATCGTCTCGATGATCTGGGGCAAGAGCCCGGTCGACTACCGCGTCCCGGCGGCGCTCGACTTCCCGGCCTTCACCGTTTTCTCCACCAATTACCCCGCCTACAAGATCTTCATGCTGGTGATCTCGGTCGTGATCTTCATCGCGCTGCTGGTCACCTTGAAGAAGACGCGCGTCGGCCTGATCGTGCAGGCCGCGCTGACCCATCCGAGCATGGTCGGCCATCTCGGCCACAATGTCGGACGCGTGTTCATGCTGGTGTTCGGCGTCGGCAGCGCCCTTGCGGGTCTCGCCGGCGTCATCGCCGGTCCCTCGCTGGTGACGCAGTCCGACATGGCCGCGCTGCTCGGCCCGATCCTGTTCGTCGTCATCGTGTTCGGCGGCCTCGGCTCGCTGCCCGGCGCCTTCATCGCTTCGCTCCTGATCGGCTTGATCCAGACCTTTGCAGTTGCTTTGAACGGCTCGCTCGCCAGCGTGTTCGGCCCGCTCGATCCGAGCCTCGGCCCCTCGCCGCTCACGGACATCTGGAACGTCACGATCGCGCAGATCGCGCCGATCCTGCCTTATGTGCTGCTGGTGCTGGTCCTGATCTTCCGCCCCATGGGCCTATTGGGGACGCGCGAGTCATGAGCAACGCTTCCACGCCCTCCATCGCTGCGGCCAAGCAGGAGCCCGGCAGCGCCTTGAGCTTCTATGGTGTCTGGCTGCTCGCCGCGGTCGCGCTGGTCGTGCTGCCGCTGGTGTTCGGCACCGGCGGCTCGCTGACCTCCTTCAGCCTGATCGGCATCGCGATCATCTTTGCGCTGTCCTACAACATCCTGCTCGGCCAGACCGGGCTGCTGTCGTTCGGACACGCGGTGCAGTACGGCCTCGGCGGTTTCCTCGCCGTGCATGTCATGAACGCGGTCGCGAGCCACAACTGGCCGATCCCGCTGCCGGTGATCCCGCTAGTCGGCGGCATCGGCGGCATGGCGTTCGCCCTCCTCGTCGGCTGGGTGATGACCAAGCGCGCCGGCACCGTGTTCGCGATGATCTCGCTCGGCATCGGCGAGCTGGTCGCCTCGTCGTCGCTGATCCTGCGTAGCGTGTTCGGCGGCGAATCCGGCATCACCACCGACCGCACCTCGCTGATGCCGATGTTCGGCTGGACCTTCGGGCCGCAGATCCAGGTCTATTACCTGATCGCGTTCTGGGTGATGGTGTCGGCGATCGCGATGTATGCGCTGACCCGCACGCCGCTCGGGCGGATCTGCAACGCGGTGCGCGACAATCCGGAGCGCGTCGAGTTCATCGGCTACGATCCGCATGTGGTGCGCTATCTCGCCTACATGTTCGCCGGCTTCTTCGCCGGCATCGCCGGCGGACTCGCCGCGATCAATTTCGAGATCGCCAACTCGGCCTATCTCGGCGCGACGCAGTCGGGCCTCGTGCTGTTCTCCGCGTTCATCGGCGGCACCGCCTATTTCTTCGGTCCGATCTTAGGTGCCATCCTGGTGACCTATCTGCAGCTCGGGCTGACCAGCGTCACCTCGGTCTGGCAGCTCTATTTCGGCATCATCTTCATCGGCATCGTGATGTTCGCACCCGGCGGCATCGCCGGCATCCTGATGAAGCACCGCCCGCTGATCCGCGCCGGAACGCTTCGTTCCGTGATCCCGTCCTATCTGGTCGCGACGATCCCGACGCTGGCGCTGGCGCTCGGCATCATCCTGACCATCGAAACCGTTGCGCGCTTCTCGGGCGGCGATGTGATCAACCTGCTCGGCGTTCCCTTCGTCGCCACGGCGCCGACGACCTGGGCGGCCGCGGCGGTCCTGCTCGTCGGCGGCTTCCTGGTCGCGCGCATCACCTGGCGGCGCGTTGCGGAAGCCTGGGACCGCGCCGCGACGGTGGCCCGTGACCGGGGGTATCTCGCATGACCGCTGCCATCCAAGTCAACGCCGTCGAGAAGAGCTTCGGCAATGTCGCCATCATCCGCGATCTCAACCTGAGCGTCGCCAAGGGCGAACGTCACGCCATCATCGGCCCCAACGGCGCCGGCAAGTCGACGACGTTCAACCTGATCAGCGGCCACATCAAGCCGACCTCCGGCGAGATCCGCCTCAACGGCGAGGTGACCTCGGGCTTGCGGCCCTTCGAGATCAACCGGCGCGGGCTGTCGCGCTCGTTCCAGGTCACCAACGTGTTCGCCCGCATGACGGTGTGGGAGAACGTCCGCTGCGCCGTGCTGTGGGCGACCGGCCACCGCTACGCGTTCTGGAAGAACGTCGACAATCTGCCCGAGGTGAAGCAGCGCACCGCGCAGATCCTCGACGACATCCATCTCAGCCACCGCCGCGACGTGCCGGCGGGCCTCTTGACCTATGCCGAGCAGCGCGAGCTCGAGATTGGCATCACGATCGCGGGCGGCGCCAGCGTCATCATGCTGGACGAACCGACCGCGGGCATGAGCCACGCCGAGACCGAGCGCGCCGTCGCGCTGATCCGCCGCCTCACCGAGGGACGCACGCTCGTGATCGTCGAGCACGACATGAGCGTGGTGTTCGGCCTCGCCGACCGCATCTCGGTCTTGGTCTACGGCCACATCATCGCCTCCGGCACACCGGAGGAGATCCGCGGCAACCCGAAGGTCAAGGAAGCCTATCTCGGCGAGGAGGTCGACTGATGCTCGAGGTCAGGAATCTTCACGCCTATTACGGCAAGAGCCACATCCTGCAGGGCGTCGATCTCGACATCGCGGCCGGCGAGGTGGTGAGCCTATTGGGGCGCAACGGCGTCGGCCGCTCGACCACCGTCAAGGCGATCATGGGCGAGGTGCCGCCGCAGGGCACCATCCGCTTCAAGGGCCAGGATATCGCGGGCCTGCCGAGCCACAAGATCGCACGCCTCGGGCTCGGCTATGTGCCGGAGCATCGCGACATCTTCCCGAGCCTGACGGTTCGCCAGAACCTGATCCTCGGCATCAAGGACCCGCGCCGCCCCGGCAAGTGGCGGCTGCAGGAGATGCTCGACATGTTCCCGAACCTCGCCGCGCGCGCCGACACGCCGGCGGGCGTGCTGTCAGGCGGCGAGAAGCAGATGCTGACCACCTGCCGCACGCTGCTCGGCGACCCCGAATTGATGATGATCGACGAGCCGACCGAAGGCCTGGCGCCACTGATCGTGCAGCAGGTCGGCGAGCTGATCGCGCGGATCGCGAAAGCCGGCGTCGCGATTCTCCTCGTCGAGCAGAAGCTGTCGATCGCGATGAAGATCTCCAACCGGGTCTACATCATGGGCCACGGCCGCGTGGTGTTCGAAGGCACCCCCGACCAGCTCAAGAGCAACGCCGCCGTTCGCGAGGAATGGCTCGAGGTGTAAGGCGGGTGACGGCGGATCGACGAAGCAATCGAACGTCGACGTAGCAGAGCCATCAGTCAGTTCGCGAACACGACCCAGACCAGCGCGACCAAGAGACTGTGGAAACAAATTATCGAAGCCAGGAATAGCCAGTCGTCCCCGGTCATGGGGCCGAAAACCACGGCCGAAGCGCGGCGACAGCGACACGCGAGCTGGGACAAGAGGTTCGACTGCATCGGACTGCCCTAGCGGAGTACACTCCGCCAGGTCTTGCTCGTCTGTGCCAGCTAGTTGAGAGCTGGTGTCAGCCCATCACCGATCGCCATTCGAGCTGCGATAGGCCCTCGGCGTGAGGCCGGTCCAGCGGACGAACGCATGCGTGAAGGAAGAGACCTCGCTGTAGCCCAATAGCCATGCGATCTTGGAAATCGGCAGCTCCTCATCTTCGAGGTAATGGCGGGCAAGGGCAATTCGAAACGCCTTGAGAACGTCTGAGAAGTCCACCCCCTCCGACGACAATGCGCGAGCGAGAGTTCTCCGGCTCATGCCAAGACGACGCGCGACCGCCTCGGCATTGGCTTTGCCGTGCGGAAGCAACTGGGCGATGTGTCCTTCGACGCGTGACTGCACGCTGCTTCGTCTCGGTGCCCGGTTAAGAAGCGCTTCGTCGGCATATTGAAGCAACATCCTGTTGAGATGCAAATCGGCCCCCACGACAGGCAATGCGCCGATCCGGGACGGAAACAAGAGCTCGTCGCTGTCCGCTGCAAATTCGATCTCGCATCCAAGAAGAGATCGCACATCCGACGGCGTTTCTCGTCTGGAGTGCTTCAACTTGATTTGCTTCGGGACCAGCCTGCCGTCAGTCAGTGCGCGGCAAATACGGATCAGCGCAACCAGCCAGAATTCCGCATGGTGACGATCCGACGACCGATCGATGTTGACATATTCGAACCCGATGGCGAAGCCGCGATCCAGAGAGCTTCGCAACCGCACACCCTCGTTGTTGATCGCGCAGTAGCGTCCGCCGATTTGCAAGGCGTCAACGAGATGCTCCGATGAAGCCATGACGTAGTACAGAAGCCCGATCTCGCCCAGCTCGAAGCCTTGAGCCAGATGGAGTCCGAAGCAGTCGTCCTGCAATTCCCTTGCGGCGAGTTCGAGCAGCCTGACCTGCGCTCGTGCATCGATGCGGCGCTTGTGGTCCTCGACGTCGTCGATTTCCAGGCCTGCAGCTGACACGATCGGGACCGGATCAACCTGCGCATCGCGCAGCCGGGCACATGCGAGACGCGCGATTCCCCCGGCAGAGCTCGGTATCGACGGCAAGGCGCTAGCAACGCGTGTGGCGGCTTTCATTCGGCACCGAACTGTGTTCGTGGCTCAACGTCGGGAGCTTCCGGGATCGTATTTTGACCTATGTCAAACGAGCTCATGGGTACGAGGCATCCGGTCTGACACCATCTCGCAATTTAACGACCCAGGATCACAAGACGCAACGGGAGCAAATCGTCTAGCCGATTGCTCCGCGGCCACTCCATTTCTGCCTTGAAACGACGGCAGTCAGCTTCCAATGGGCCCGCGCAGGGGCGAACGCGTCATGGGCTTGGTCAAGCATGCAAATTCGCTGGGACAGGCGATTGGTGCCCAAGCGAACAGCCATATGAGCTAGGTCGTGGTTGGACAAACACCTGCCCAGCATAGCGGCATTCATCGTTCAATTCATTACACGATCATTGAAGGCGAGACCGCCGGCACCTGGCGTTACTCGTTCTCCATCGGCGATCGCAACTTCTCGGGAACGGTTCAGGCGGTCCTGGGATTGCTGGCGGCACGCCGCGTGAGGATGAAGATCGATCGGATGTTAAGGCAAAACGCGTCAATTGATCATCAAGGCCGGCAGCGGGTGGAGAAAGAAGTCGAGACGCCCACTCCGCTCGTCCCGCCGGCCGATCCCAAGGACTAAGCGCGGCTGTAGCCGCGCTAGCCCGGCCGGAGCAACGCCACCACATCGCCCGCGCGCAGCGTCTGGCCGGGCTTCACCGGCACCGAGGCGATGCGGCCCGCCGCGGGTGCGTGCACGGAGATCTCCATCTTCATGGACTCGATGATGGCCAGCACGTCGCCGGCCGCGACCTTGGCGCCTTCCTCGACCAGCACCTTCCAGATGTTGCCGGGCACTTCGGAGAACGCGCCGATCTGACCGTCGGGAATCCCCGTCGCGGCGGCTGCCGCATCGATCGTTTCAGCCGGCGCCTCGTCGAGCTTCATCTCGCGCCAGCGCTGGCGCTCGGCGTCGAACGCGGCCTGCTGCGTTGCCTTGAACGCGGCGATTGACGGCTTGGCGTCGGCCAGTGTCCCGGCATAGTCGGCGTAGGAGAACTCGCCCTCTTCGATCCTGATGTCATACTGCCCGTGCGGGAACGCGGCGCGGGCGTCGAGGAGTTCATCGGCGTCGACCGGGAAGAAGCGGATCTTGTCGAAGAACCGCAGCAGCCAGGGATGGCCCGGCTCGAACACCCGCGTGGTGCGCCAGGTGTTCCAGACCTGGATGGTACGGCCGAACAGCTGGTAGCCGCCCGGCCCTTCCATGCCGTAGATGCACATATAGGCGCCGCCGATGCCGACCGCGTTCTCCGGCGTCCAAGTCCGCGCCGGGTTGTACTTCGTCGTCACCAGCCGATGCCGCGGGTCGAGCGGCGTCGCCACCGGCGCGCCGAGATAGACGTCGCCGAGGCCGAGCACGAAATAATCCGCGTCGAACACGATGCGGCGGACATCGTCCTCGCTCGCAAGTCCGTTGATGCGCCGGATGAACTCGACATTCGACGGACACCATGGCGCATCGGCGCGCACCAACTCCTGATATTTGCGCATCGCAAGCTCGGCCTCCGGATCGCGCCACGACAGCGGCAGATGCACGGTGCGGCTCGGCACCCGCATCGCGTCGACCGGCGGCAATTCGCGCTCGATCCGCCTGAGCACGTCGAGCAGCTTCGTTCGCGACAACGCGGTGCCGTCATAATGGATCTGCAGCGAGCGGATGCCGGGCGTCAGATCGATCAGGCCACTGAGCTTCGCCTCTTCCAGCGCCTGCGCCAGCACATGCACGCGCAGCCGCAGCGCGATGTCGAGCTCCATCGGACCATACTCGACCAGCAGATTGTCGTCGCCGGCGCGGCGATAGACCACCGGAATCGGGCCGGCGTCATTCCGACCGACGATCGCCGATCCGAGCTCAGGCGCGCGCAGCACCGTGGGGCCGGCCACCGGATCGTCGCGTTTGACCGGCACGAAGCGGACGGTGTCGCCCGGCCTGAGCTGGCCGACCTTCCATAGCTCGTCGCGGGCGACCACGGCCGGACAGACGAAGCCGCCGAGGCTCGGTCCGTCGGGCCCGAGAATGATCGGCATGTCGCCGGTGAAGTCGATCGAGCCGACCGCATAGGCGTTGTCATGGATGTTCGACGGATGCAGCCCGGCCTCGCCGCCGTCGGCGCGCGCCCAGCGCGGCTTCGGCCCGATCAGCCGCACGCCGGTGCGGGCGCTGTTGAAATGCACCTCGTAGCTCGCCGCGAACAGCGTCTCGATATCCTCGTCGAGGAAGAAATCCGGCGCGCCGTGCGGGCCGTAGACGACGCCGATCTGCCACGCCGATGTGAGTTGCGGCCGCTCGTGTTCCGTGGCGCGCCGCGGCGCCGCAAGGCCCGATGGCTCGGCACCGATATGCAAGACGTCGCCGGCCTTCAGCGATCCCGTCGCATGGCCGCCGAAGGCGCCGAGCGCAAACACAGCACGCGATCCGAGAATTTCGGGCACGTCGATGCCGCCGCGCACGGCGAGGTAGGTGCGCTGCCCAGGGCCCTTGATGCTGCCGATCGCGAGCGTCTGGCCGGCGCGTACCGCGAGCGGCTCGTCATACGCGACATCGGCGCCGTCGAGCGATGCCTTCATCAGCGCGCCCGACAGCGCGACGATCGCGTCGGTGTTGAAGCGCAAGGTCGGCCCGTTGACCGTCAGCTCCAGCGCGGTCGTTGCTTCCGGATTGCCGACCACGCGATTGGCGAGGCGAAACGACCGTTCGTCCATCGGGCCGCTCGGCGGCACGCCGACATGCCAGAGATGCAGCCGGCCGGGCAATTCCTGCACCCCGCTCTGCGCGCCCGGCGCGACAACGTCGATGGTGCCGGGGCGATAGCCGAATTCGCCAAGCACGCTCGTCGCCACCTGCCCGCTGCGGAACACGTCGGACGCCGCAATCGCGCGCAAATAGTCGAGATTGGTCTCGATGCCGGCGACGACCGTATCGTCCAGCGCTTTCGAAAGCCGGGCGATCGCGGCCTCGCGCGTCTCGGCTGAAACGATGATCTTGGCCAGCATCGGATCGTAGAACGGCGACACCTCGGTGCCGGTCTCGATCCAGCCGTCGATCCGCGCCTCCGGCGAAAAGCTGACCTGCGTCAGCCGGCCCGCGCTCGGGCGGAAGCCGGCGCCCGGATTCTCGGCATAGAGCCGCACCTCGATCGCAGCGCCCTTTGGCGTGAGCGCGCCCGCCTGGCCGAGCACGTCCTCGCCGGCCGCCTGCCGGATCATCCATTCGACGAGGTCGACGCCAGTGACCTGCTCGGTGACGGGATGCTCGACTTGGAGACGGGTGTTCACCTCGAGGAAGTAGAAATCCTCGCGCTCGACGTCGTAGATGAACTCCACCGTGCCGGCAGATTCATAAGACACGGCCTTGCCGAGCGACACCGCGGCCGCATGCAGCCGCCGGCGGATGTCGGCGGACAGCCCCGGCGCGGGCGTCTCCTCAAAGACCTTCTGGTTGCGCCGCTGCAGCGAGCAATCGCGTTCGCCGAGGGCCACCACGCCGCCCTTGCCGTTGCCGAAGATCTGCACCTCGATATGGCGGGCACTGGCGACGAACCGCTCGAGATAGACCCGGGCATCGCCGAAGCTGGCCCGCGCCGTGCGCTGCACCGATTCGAAGCGCTCGCGCAGTGTCGCCATGTCGTGGCACAGCTGCATCCCGATGCCGCCGCCGCCCGCCGTGCTCTTCAGCATCACCGGGAAGCCGATCGTTTCGGCCTGCTGCACCGCCTCGTCGATGGTCTCCAGCAGGCCCGAGCCCGGCAGCAGCGGCACGCCGCTGCGCTCGGCGATCTCCCGCGCCTTGTGCTTGAGACCGAAGGCGTCGAGATGCTCAGGCCGCGGCCCGATGAATTTGATGCCGTGCCCGGCGAGCCGCTCGGCAAAGCGGCGGTTCTCCGACAGGAAGCCGTAGCCGGGATGCACCGCCTGCGCGCCGGTGGCAAGGCACGCCGCCATGATCGCATCGACATTGAGGTAGCTCTCCGCGGCGGGCGCAGGACCGATCCGCACCGCCTCGTCGGCGTCGAGCACCGGCCGGGTGAAACGGTCGGCGTCGGAATAGACCGCGACCGAAGAGATGCCCATGCGGCGCAATGTTCTGCCGATCCGCCCGGCGATCTCGCCGCGGTTGGCAATCAGGACCTTGCTGAACATGCCTCACGCCTCCGGCTCGAAGATCGTCACCTGAACCGGCGTCGGAAAGAATCCGTTGCAGGGGTTGTTGATCTGCGGACAGTTCGAGATCAGGCACAGCACGTCCATCTCGGCGACCAGCTCGATGGCGTCGCCCGGCTTGGAGACGCCATCGACCACGGTGAAATTGCCGGCGGGATCGATCGGCACGTTCATGAAGAAGTTGAGATTCGGCACGATGTCGCGCTTCGACATGCCGTATTTCGCGGCCTCGATCACGAAATTCTCGCGGCAGGCGTGCTGGTAGCGGGTCTGGTGCCCGAACCGCACGGTGTTGCTTTCGCACGAGCAGGCGCCCGCCGAGGTGTCGTGCAGGCCGCAGCTGTCGGCCGTCACACGCAGCATCACGCGGCCTTCGTTGGACATGATCGTGGTGCCCAGCCCGACATAGGCCGAGCCCTGCGCGCGCAGCGTATCCTGGCCGCTGTAGCGCTCGCCGAAATCACTGGCGCAATAGAACAGCGTGTCGACCGCCTGTTGGCCATGGCTATCGGTGATCCGCAGCGTCTGCCCCTTGCGGATGATCGCCGACCACGGCTTGCGCGCGGGAATTTCGACATCGAGAACGATGCGGCCGGCGGTGCGAACAGGTTGCATGGTCATCGCACGGCTCCTTCCAGGGCTTCGCCGAGATACAGCGCATTGTTCTCGTAGGCGCGGGCCGCTTCCGCGGTCGCAGTCCGGCACAGATCGTCGGCCGCCGGCGCGGCCGCGCGGTAGCGCACGATCTCCACGCTCGCCTGCGGATAGATTTTGGCGGGATCGAGCGGATGCGGGCAGTTCGACAGCGCGATCAGAAGCTCCATCTCCGCGCGCAGATCGACGAAATCGCCCTGCTGCCGCCGCTGCTCCGACCAGACAAACTTGCCGTCGGCGTCGATCGCGACCGGTGCGAAGAAGCTGACGCAGGGATGCACGTCGCGGCGATCAAGGCCAAGCTTGGCTGCGGCGAGAATGAAATTGTCGCGCGTGTTGCGGAAATTCCCGTCGCCGTATTTGGCCACGTTGGTCGCCGCGGTCGAGCCGCCGACCACGGCATCATGTGCGGCGCTGCTGTCCTCGGTGATCCCGAGCAGCGCGCGCCCCATGTCGGACAGCAGCACCCGCCCCTTCTGCAACCGCGCCGCCCACTGCACCTTGATGGTGTCGGCGTGGTTGAGCCGTTCGGTGGTGTCGGTGCTGTTCCAGGCGAGCAGGCTGACGGTTGACGTCCCCGACGTGTTGACGATGCGCAGCGTGTCGCCGCGATTCAGCCGCGTGGTCCAGTACCAGCCGGATGGGATCGTCTCGCGGTGAATGACAGTGTCGGCATCGATCGACGCGGCGTCGCGCGCAGTCGGCGCCGGCAGTGCCCGCGGCGCGTGCTCCTGCCCCGCCGCCTTCAGCTCGTTATACCGCCGGGTATGCGCCGCGATCTCGGCCTTTTGTTCCTCTGACAGGATCATGGTTGCTCCTTCAAGACGAGAGCGCCGGGCCGTCCCGGCTGATGCTCCTTGCCTGACCGGGTCGTCCCGGTCGGAGCTGGTTGAACTGACGACCGCAGCTCCGCACTGCGGCGCGGAAATATCTCGAGGTCGCGCGACACGGTGGCGCCGTAGCGCTCGCGCTCCTCGGGGCGGTTGCGCTGCCGCTCCAGCGCGATCACCCGCGTCGCGAGTCCGAAGGCTTCACTGAGATCATGCGTCACCATCACGACCGTCAGATGGGTCTCGTTCCAGAGCCGCTTCATCAGAAGGTGAATGTCGGCGCGGATTCCGGGATCGAGCGCACCGAACGGCTCGTCGAGCAGCAGGATCTTCGGCCCGCGCATGATCGCCTGCGCCAGCGCGAGCCGCTGCTGCATGCCGCCCGACAAAGCGGACGGATATTTGCTCTCCTGGCCGGCGAGCCCGACCTCGGCGAGCAGCTTCATCGCTTCGTCGGCGGCGGCGCGGCGCGCGGCGCCGAACAGCCGGCCGGTGAATTTGGCGTCGCGCAGTTCGCGCCCGAGCATGACATTCTGCAAAACCGTCAGATGCGGAAACACCGAGTAGCGCTGGAACACCACGCCGCGGTCGGCGTCCGGCTCGCCGGGCAACGGCTTGCCGTCGACCAGGATCTGGCCGCGGGTCGGCTGCTCCTCGCCGAGCAACATGCGGAGCAGCGTGGTCTTGCCGCAGCCGGACGGGCCGACCAGCGCAATGAAGGCGCGCGGCTCGACCTCCATCGTGATGCGCTCGAGCACGATGTGGTCGCCATATTCCTTCCAGACGTCGTCGAAGCGGATCGCGCTCATTCCGCCCTCACCGAGGCAAACCAGGGAAACAGTTTTCGCTGCGTGACGCGCAGGCCGACATCGATCAGGAACGCCAGCAGCGTGATCCAGGCGACGTAGGGAATGATGACGTCCATCGCGAGATAGCGGCGCACCAGGAAGATCCGGTAGCCGAGCCCGGAATCGGAGGCGATCGCCTCCGCCGCGATCAGGAACAGCCACGCCGGCCCGAGCTGCAGGCGCAGCACGTCGATCAGCCGCGGCAGGGTTTGCGGCATCGCGACGCGCAGCGCGATCTGCCAAGTCGAGGCGCCGAGCGTCTGTGCCTTGACGATCTGCTCGCGCGGCAGCTCCTGCACCTTCATGGCGAGATCGCGGATCATGCAAGGCAGCGTCCCGATCACGATCAGCGCAATCTTGGAATTCTCCCCGAGCCCCATCACGATGAACAGGATCGGCAACAGCGCCAGCGGCGGCACCATCGAGGTGACAGACACGAACGGCCCGAGCAGGGCGTTGGCGCCCGGCAACAGCCCGATCACGATCCCGAGCACCAGCGCAGCCGCCGTCGAGATCGCCAGCGCCGAGCCCAGTCGCCCCAGGCTGGCGACGGTGTCGGAGGCCATCAGATAGCCGCCGGTGCGCGGGTCGACCTCGAACGCCATCTGCTTAACGGCCTGCACCATGCTCGGCAGCGCCGGCAGCAGCTTGTCGTTCGGGTTCTGCGCGAGCCGCGCGCTGGAGCCGGCGAAGTAGGCGATTGCGACCAATACGAACGGCAGCGCGAGCAGATAGAATCGCGTCTGCCGTCCCGGCCGTATGTTCACAAGTCGCATGGGCAGCTCCTGCTTGGGGCGACGCGCTGCGCGTCAGAGCTTGGCGTCAGAGCTTGCCCTTGGCGGCCTCGTCCATGTAGGTCGGGTCGAAGCGCAGCTTGACGTTCGACTTGTCGCCCAGCACCGATTTGTCGGCGAGCTCGATGCCGACGGCGTCGGCCGACTTCGCGCCCTTGCCGAGCAGGTCCTTCTCGAACAGGAACTTGCGCACGCGATCCATGGTCGCGCCGACGGTCTGGCTGCGCGTGAAGGCTTCGGCGTCGGTTGCCTTGTCGAACAGTTTTGTGGTCGAGAGCTGGCTGTCGAAGCCGGCGAGGTCGGTGCCGGAGGCCTTGGCCATCGCTTCCTTAGCGGCCTTCGCCGCGGCATCGTTCGCCGTCATTTTCGACAGCGTCTCGTACCAGATGCCGACCAGCGCCTTGGCGAAGTCCGGGTTGTCCTTGGCGACCGCGGTGTTCACCACCATCAGGTCCATGATCTCGCCGGGGATCTGCGAGGAATCGAACACCTTCTTCGCGTCGGGCGAACCGAGGATTTCGGTTACGATGGGATTCCAGGTCACCACCGCGCTGACGTCAGGCGTCTTGTAGGCGGCGGCGATATCGGCGTCGGAGGTGTTGATGACCTTGACGTCCTTCTCGCTCAGCTTGCTGGTCTCGAGCGCGCGCGCCAGCAGATAATGCGACACCGAGAACTCGACCAGATTGACGGTCTGACCCTTGATCGCGGCGAGATCAGACTTGTTCTTCAGGATCACCGCGTCGTTGCCGTTGGAGAAATCGCCCATCACGACCGCGGTGGTGTCGACGCCGCCGGCTGCCGGAATCGACAGTGCGTCCATGTTGGTGATGGTGACGGCGTCATAGCCGCCGGCGGTGTACTGGTTGATCGATTCGACGTAGTCGTTGAACTGCTTGACCTCGATCGCGATGCCGTATTTGTCGGCCCATTTCTTGACGATGCCGGTGTCGGCCGCATAGCCCCACGGCATCCATCCGACATAGATCGACCAGGCGACCTTGAAGCTTTTCTTCGGCGCGGCGTCGGCCGCAGGCGCAGCCGCCAGCACGACCGCGCAGCCGATGACAACAGAGCGAAGGAAGAAAACGAATTTGTTCATTGCCGATCCCTCTTGCGAAATTTCACAAAAAGGGACTGGCGAAAAGACCATCGCTCCGCCAATCCCTTGGCTGACGAGGTCTCCCGGGCTTTTATCCCGCCGTGCACCTGCGGGGATGTCTCCCCCGCAAGCGGCTGCTCTCGGACCAGCACCTTGCTTCGCAAGATCGGAACCCTAGCGGCCAACTCGACGCCATTGATGCACGAGGCGTGCCAGCGGGCCGGCAATTGAATCTCATGAGATTTTTCCGCGCGCGCGGCGCGGCCACGACAGTGTCTTGCTTAAAGATTGCGCAGATCTGCTCAGAATTGGCTCTGTCCTTTCGCCACCGGCATCAGCAGGATCGCACGATGGCTGATGTCGAGGGAGTTCGATGCGCAAGCTTCTGAGCGTTCTGTGCGCCGGCTTCTGGCGCGGATTGCACGGCCGGTTCGGCCTGGTGCCGAATTCCGAACTAAAAGACTGATCGCAAGATCGCAAAAAAAGAGCCCCGCTCTGCAGCGGGGCTCCTGCACAGAGATCCTATTTCCGATCGGAGTTTTGCGCCGGCGTCTGCGGGCTCTGGCCTGAGCCTGACGACGGCGGGTTGTTGTTCTGGTTGGGCTGGCTGGACTGCGTGTCCCGGCCGGCATTTGACTGATTGCCGCTGCCCTGACCGACGGTCGACTGGTTCTGCGGTGCAGCCTGGCCCGTCGTATTCTGCTGCGGGGCCTGCTGCTGAGCGGACGGCTGATTTCCGCTCTGGCCGGTTGTCGACTGGTTCTGCGGCGAGTTCGCCTGACCCGTGGTCTGCCCGGTCGTGTTCTGCTGGGAAGGCTGCTGAGTGCCGGTCTGGCCGGTCGACTGGTTCTGCGGCGCGTTGGTCTGACCGGTCGTCTGTCCAGTCGTGTTCTGCTGGGTGCGGCTCTGGCCGACCGTCGACGATGCGCCCGCGCCCTGACCGATCCGATCCGACAGGCCGAGTGCGGTCACCGTGCGCGTGTCGACGCTGCCGCTGGTCGTGATGCCCTCCTGACGCTGGAAGGTGATCAGCGCCTCGCGGGTCCGCGATCCCAATACGCCGTCGGCCTCGCCGACCAGCAGGCCGCGGTCGATCAGCACCTGCTGCACCTCGCGGATCTGCTGCGGGTTCAGGTCCATCATCGCAACGCTACCGCCACCACCGCCGCCGCGATGGCTGAAGCGCGTCCGCGGTCCGACCGGGACCACGTCGACGACGCGGCGCTCGCGATCGAGGAACACGACTTCATCCTCGACGACGAAGAAGCTGTCGTCGCGATAATACGGGAACGCATCGATCAGCGCCGGGAAGGCGGCAACCGACACCGCGTTGAACCTCCGCGGCACCACCACGCCCGGATTGACCGCGAAGTTGATCGTACTGACATTGACACGCGGTGCGTTACGCGCCGACAGCACCGAGCGCTGGATCGTGCTCTGCTGCTGCGCGGTCACGGTGCGCCCGGCCTCGGTCTGGACCGTGGCGTTCGACTGCGCCTGGGTCTGAGCGGTTGTCCCGGCTTGTCCCTGAGCCTGACCGGTGGTCTGTCCGGAGTTCATCCGGTTTTGCGTCGTGCCGGACTGCGGAGCGGCCGCGCCCGTGGTCTGGCCGGCTCGCGTATTCGGGGCCGCCGTTGTGCCCTGGCCGGTGGTCGTGTTGGCGCCTTTTGCCTGGTCCGTGGTCGTGCTCTGGCCGGTCGTCGTGCCCGCCTTGCCTTGAGTCTTGCCTTGAGCCTTGTCCTGAGCCGTCCCCTGACCGGTCGTGGTGCCCTGGCTGCGGTTCGCAGTATTGGCGCGATTCTCCTGCTGCTGCTGGCTTTGCCGCGTCGTGGCGTTGCCGCGTTCGCGGGATTCAGATCGCCCCATCTGCTCGCGCTGGTTTCGGCTCTGGCCGACGGTCTGCTCTTGCTTGCTCTGGTCCTGCTTGCTCTGGCTGCGCTGACCCTGCTCGGCGCGGCCGCTCTCGCGGGCCTGGCCGGTGGTCTGGCTGCGCTCGGCGGCACCGCGGCCCATCTGTCCTTCAGCCCTGCCGGTTTCTCGTGCGCCGCCCTGGCCGCGACCGACCGTCATGCCTTCGCTTCGCGATGCCCCGGGACTGCCATGCATTGCGCCGCCGGAACTGCCGGCCGACGAGCCTGCGGAGCGGCCGGGTTCACCACCGCCGCCACCGCCCGCACCGACGCTTCCGCCGCCGCCCGGGCCGCCACCACCCATGCCGCCCCCGCCACCCTCGCGCATGCCCTGCGCCGATGCGAGGCTGACGCCTGCCAACAGCACGGCCGTCGTCAGCAGAAATTTGCTCTTCATCATCTTGCTCTGCATTACCGATTCCTCCTGCAGTTTGGCGGCTATCCGGATCGCGAAGCTGGCGCCGATGGCTGGCACGCTCCGCGCCGGGGCCGCGTTCCAACAAAGCCGGCGAGCGACGCGACGCAACGGTACGCGCGTCTCGCCGGTGAACTCTGAGAAAACAGCGGCGCCGCCCGCACCGTTCCTAGACACCGCCGCGACGCGACATTTCGCGCCAAGGGAACACCACACGTTCATCTTGAGTTCATCTTGAGTTCATCTTGAGCCAGCGGCCTGATGTCTGGTCACGCTTCAGGAACCGATGGCCACGCTTTCCCGTTTTCAATCGAAGTGTGCGTTCGTCGTCATGACGATGCTCAGCGAGCTCACGCGGATCATCGTCCGCTGCGACTGGCGGTGGATCGAAACAGGCTCCGTTCGGCTTTGAACATTGGATTCGCCGTCAACGGCAGCACCACTGCGCCCACCTCGCCGCCGGGCCCGGATCCCTTGCAGGCGCGCGGCCATACGCAACCAATGCCACTCTCCTCCGTTGACCGGCTGGGCATCATCATCGAGGAGGATCACATGCGGAAAACAGGGCTTGTTCTTGCAACCGTCGGTACGCTTGGGGTGAGCGCCATCGCGGCCCCGGCGCCCGCCGAAGCACGGTGGGGACACGGAGGGTGGGGGTGGGGTCCGGCGGTCGCGGGCGGATTGATTGCCGGCGCAGTCGTCGGCGGCCTCGCCTCGTCAGCCTACGGCTATCCCGGCTATTCCTATGGTTACGGCTACCCCGGCTACGGCTACGGTTATGGCTATTCGCCCGCCTATTACGGCAGCTATGCCTATGACGACGGCTATTACGCTGCGCCGTATCGTTGGGGCGGCGGCTACACGACGACATATTATAGCGGATACCGGCCGGCCTATTACGGCTACCGCTATCGTCACGTGGTGCGGCCGGCATACGCCTATTATCGCGGCGGCTATCCGCGCTGGCGTCATTGGTGAGATCGGCCAGAGCAACCCGGCGCGGCCAGCCGAGCTGACTGGCGCCGGCAAGAGGCCGACAAGGGTCGACCGGGTTGAGCGGCAGCGTTACCCGGCGACCCGCAGCGCGGTCACGGCGACGCAGGCGTTGCCTAACGGAATCAGCACCACCTGCGCGCCGTTCGGCAGCGCCATCGTCGCGAGATCACCGAGCGTGCCGGTCTGTCCGTTGAGCTTGGCGAGTTCGGCGGCCGGTGCTCAAGCCTGCACGCGCGCGGACTTCCTGTACTGCGCGGTTTCGGCGCGCAGCAGATCGCAGAATTGAAGTGCGAGACGGCTTCGCGGCCGCTGCGAAGGAAGCAGCAACATGGTGGCGATCTCCAGCCGTGGCACGAACGGCTTGAGTACAATTTTGGAGCTTGCAAAATCCCGGGCCACGATCGGGTCGACGATGGAGAAACCCAGTCCCTGCGCAACCAGGGCACAACGCTGCATGCTGTACTGGATCTCCGCGACCGTCTTGATCTCGACCTTGGCCTCATCGAGGACGCGCTCAAAGCGGGATCGATGCGGTGCGCTCGGGGAAGCTGCGATCATGGGCTCTCCCCGCAGATCTTGCGCTGCGATCGATCGCTTCGAGCGTAACCGGTGCTGGCGGGGCAGGACGCAGACCGCCTCCGTTGTCATGAGGAGCTCGTCGTCGACCGCGGCAAACCCCGCCTGCGGCCGCGCCAGCCCGACGTCGCATTGTCCCGAGGCCACCAGGCTCCAGACGCGCTCGGGGCTGTGGACGGCCACCGATACGACGATGTCGGGATTCTTCCTCAGGAAGCTGCTGACGATCTGCGGCATCAAGGAATAGGTGAACGCCGGAAGACATGCGATCCTGAGCGTCCCGCTGCCGCGCTCGCGAATGCCGCGCGCGGCGCGCGCCAGATACTCGAGGCCGGCCTGGTTTCTCTCGACCTCGCGCAGGAATATCTCGCCTTCCGGAGTCAGCGTGACGCCGCCTCGCCCGCGTTCGAACAACGCAAAGCCGATCTCGCGCTCGAGACGTGCGATCGCGCGGCTGATGAAAGGCTGTCCCACCCGAAGGCTCAAGGCGGCCTTGGTGATTCCGTTGTGGCGCACGACCTCTCGAAACAGGTCAACATGTCTTGGATTCAAGGGCATGACTAATTTGCATATGAACTGGCTTTCCGGTCATTTGACGGCATGCGCATCGGGTGCGTCAATACGGCATGTACCCGTCGAGCAACCATGCAAGCTTCGCCACCGACCGCATCCTGTTGACCAGGATCACCGGCCCGGAGTCTTCGCGCGCACAGCAGCTTCGCGAGGCAGCGATGCTGCGGCGGCTCGATCGCGGCACATCGGATCGGCCGAATGCCGCACGCCCGGCGGCGGCACGGGACCAGGTCGACACCGCGGCCGCGTTCGCAATCGAGGCCGCGGGATCGGGAGACCTGCTCGGCGTGTCCGGGTTCGGCACGATCGACCGGCACGAGAAGCGGGCTACGTTCGCTCCAATCTGGAGCATCGGACGACTGGACGAGGCCGTGCTCGTCAGTCACGTTGCGCATCTGATGACGCGGTATGCGTTCGAAGTGCTCATGGTCGAGCGGGCCGAGGTGCATCTGGACTGGCGCCTGAGGCACATGCTTGATCTCTACGCCGACCTCGGTTTCCGCCGCGAAGGCAGGCTTCGCGCATATTTCGCTGCCGATGAAAAGCCGTCAGCCGATGCTGCGGTCCTCAGCGTGGTTCGCTCCGAATGGCCCTCCGTTGTGCGTCGGCAGCGCGGGGTTCTCGCCGGCGAAACGTGGCGCTACCGGCTTCCGTCCGACCGCCCTCCATAGCGGCGGCCAAGCTCGGACAAAACGATGTCACGAGAATGCGGGCGTATGACTCAACGGTCGAGCCACCCACTCAGTGTCGTCCCCGCGAAAGCACTAGTGCATCTACACGTTTGTCGGGCCATTTGCGAGGATTTGGAAGCGGGCCATTCCGGTGTGGAAGGTGATTGGTCCAGGTGGACGGTGGGAGGCGTAGCCGGTCCATCCGCCGAGTTTTGCGATGATCCATGCCGCCCAAGCAAGAGTGTTGGGGCGATGGTGGTTTTTCTGAAGCTCGGTGCGACCTTTCATGGTTTTGTTGATGGCCCTGAGCGTCTCGATCTCTTCTGCGGTGAAGACAAATTCAGCCGGCAATTCTTCGCCACTGTTGCGGGCCTGAACGAGTTGAATGACGATACATGCCGCTCTGGTGGCGACCGCCACGAGCTTGATCAGGCCTTCGGCGCTCTCGATCTGACTATCCTCGATGCGCAAACCCTGGCTCTTCAGCGAGCGAAAGAGTTGCTCAATGATCCAGCGCTGGCGGTACCAGGAGACGATCTGCCAGGCGTCTTTAACGGTGGCGACCGGATGAGTGGTCAGGAGCAGCCAGCGAATGGGCTCCGCACCTCTCGGCGGATGCAACTCGACCACTTCTACGAAGCTGAGTTTGATGCCCTCCGCCAAGTCGGTGACGCCGGGCCTCTGCGGCCGCTTGAGCACGACGGTTCCGAAGCGCATCGAGAGATGGGCCTGCCGGCCGCGCCGATCCATTCGCTGCGGCAGATCGATCACCGCGTTGTCGCAGAAGCGGCTCCGCTCGACCGCCTGATAAAGTGTGTCGCCATCGACCAGCGCATGGTCGTGCATGGCACGCGACAGAAGATGGACATTCTCGGCTGGCGTCAGCGCCCAGTGAGCAAAGAAATCCCCCTCGCGGTCGTTGACGACGGTGATCATGCGGGCATCTGCCAGGACGTCGCGGCCTTGCTCGGCGGCCGTCACCCAGCGCGCCGACTCCTTGTCGGCCAAGGCGCGCCGCTCATGCGGGATTTTTACCTTGCCTTTGCGCGTCCAAACGTTGCCGCCAGTAAGGCCAAGACAGACCCCGCTGTCGGCATCCACCGCCATCATCGCATGCAACAGCACGCCGCGAGCATTGCCCTTGCCGACTTTGCCCAGCCCGCGCCGCCGTCCCGCCTGGGTCTGGAACTTGACCTCGCTCGTATCCTGGATCGCCAGCACATGACGCCCGCTGACCGCAGTCCGCGTCTGCGCGCTCCAGCCCTCAATCAATTTATCGATCGTGACTTGGGGGTTGTTCACAAACCGCCAGAACGCCATATTGGCAGCCCAATCGCCCCGGGCCATCTGGCGCAAGCAGACGCTGCGCGTGCAAAGCATAGCCCGGAGAAGCGTCGCCCCCTTTTGTCGAGACGAACGTCCCCGAACTCACCCAAAGACAAATCCGGCTGCATCGCTGGCGCTCCTTCGAATCAAAGCGCCAGTGAGAGAATCATACAACATGCTGCAGAGACGCCACTTCTTGCTGCACCGAGTCAATCTGTCGCGCCCCAAAACCGTGTAGACACGCTAGCGCGAAAGCAGGGACCCATGACCACGAATGGTCATTGTTGCCCGATGGCTGAACGACGAATCCCTTCAACAGCATCCGCCGCGGAGTATGGGTCCCTGTTTCGCAGGGACGACGTGTGGAGGGAGCCGCAGTCCCTCGGTTCAAACACTGCTGTCTCTGGAATACTGGGTCACCCGCATGCGACGGGTGATGACACCAACAAGACAGGAAACCAACCACGTCATTGCGAGCGAAGCGAAGCTATCCTCCCACCCGCATATGCCGAGCGATGGATTGCTCGTCGCTTCGCTTTTCGCAATGACTGGTCGAGAGATTTATGGAGGTATCAAGAAACGGCTTGCCGAGCCGCAGCTCGCGGCCAAGGGCCCGCCTCCGCCCATTGGGCTTCGGCGCGGCATCCTTCTCTCGCTGCGCGAGCGAAGGATGGTGGGTGCGACAGGGATCGAACCTGTGACCCCTACCATGTCAAGGTAGTGCTCTCCCGCTGAGCTACGCACCCAAAGCGTATTTGGATCGGGTCCCTATAACGGACGGCGGCGGGGCAGGCAAGGATACAAAGTGAAGGTTTTTTGGCGAATCAGGCCGCCAGCAACTTGTTCACTTCGCTGACCAATTCCCTGAGGTGCACGGGCTTGGCCAGCACTTTGGCGTTTTTCGGCGCCTCCGAATCGGAATTGAGGGCCACCGCGGCAAAGCCGGTGATGAACATGATCTTGATATCGGGATCGAGTTCCGAGGCACGGCGCGCCAGCTCGATACCGTCCATCTCGGGCATCACAATGTCGGTGAGCAGCATTTCGAACGGCTCCTCGCGCAGCCGCTGGTAGGCCGACATGCCGTTGTCGTGCGGCGAGACCTTGAAACCCGCGTTTTCGAGCGCCTTGACCAGGAAGCGGCGCATATCGGTGTCGTCTTCGGCGAGAAGTATTTTCGGCATGGCAGGAATCGTCGAATCCGGCTTGAGGAGCAGTCCGAACAGTAAGCCCGACAGACGGTAAATTTCGGGTGAAATTTGCGTCAAGCCAGCGGCAAATGCGCGCCACCCATTTGTGGACCGAACCGGACATCGAATCAACCGGGTGCCGCATTTGCTGCTTTTAAGACGCGTTCCAGCTGAAACCACGCTCTTTTCACTTGGCAGAATGATCGCGATTACCGACAATGCGTCCCCATAAATCTCCGCTTTTCCGGCAGACTCAGTTGCTGCGGGGCGAGGCGGACGCAAGGGACGGCGCCAAGGGAATGACCGAATTTGCTGGCGAGTTGTCGCCCCCGTTCGAGATCGTTGAGCCGCAGGCCTGGCGCGCGCCGATCATCTTCAATTCCCCGCATTCGGGCTCGGTCTATCCGGCCGAATTCCTCGACGCGTCGCGAATCGATGTGGTGTCGCTGCGGCGCTCCGAAGACTCTTTCATGGACGAGCTGATCGCTGGCCTCAGCGATCGCGGCTTTCCGATCGTGCGGGTCAACTTCCCGCGCTCCTATGTCGACGTGAACCGCGAGCCCTACGAGCTCGACCCGCGCATGTTCACCGGGCGGCTGCCGAGCTTTGCCAATACGCGTTCGATGCGGGTGGCCGGCGGGCTCGGTACCATCCCGCGCGTGGTCGGCGACGGCCAGGAGATTTATCGCGAGCGGCTCGACGTCGACGAGGCGCTGCGCCGGATCGAGGTGCTCTACAAGCCCTATCACCGCGCGCTGCGCCGGCTGATCAACAAGGCGCACCAGGCGTTCGGCGCCGTGATCGTGGTCGACTGCCATTCGATGCCGTCGGTCGGCGTGTCGCGCGACGAGCCGCGCCGGCCCGACGTCGTGATCGGCGACCGCTACGGCACGAGCTGTGCGGCGCTATTGCCCGACCTCGTCGAGGAGATCATGAGCTCGCTCGGCTATTCGATCGGCCGCAACAAGCCCTATGCCGGCGGCTTCATCACCGAGCATTACGGCAATCCGGCGAGCGGCCTGCACACCGTGCAGATCGAGCTCAACCGCGCGGTCTATATGGATGAGCGCCGCCGCGAGCGCGGCCCTCGCTTCGCGCAGGTGGCCGCCGACTTTGCGACCCTGGCGGATGCGCTCGCGAAAATCCCGTTCGGCGATCTCGGCCCGTTCCAGGCGGCAGCGGAGTAATCAATCCTTCGTCGGGCACTCCGATCCCGACGAAGTCATGAACCAGGAATTCAAGTTGGCGGCGCGATAAGCGCCGAACTGAATTCTCAGTTCACTTGCGGAAACGACGGCCCAAGAAAAAAGGGCCGCTTGAATGAACAAGCGGCCCAAGTCTAGGGAGGAAACGCCCAAGGAGGGCAGCGATAGCGCGAGGCGCTACCGCACCGCAACAATATGCGACCGCGCTGCACAAAACGCAAGAACTTTCGAAACATTTCTTGGGTAATATTGGAAAGTCTGGCGAAACTGCAACAGGCCGGCAGGAGCGGCTTTCCGTATGTAGGATCAATATCTTACAAGGAAAGCCCCCGGGCGGGCAGCGCTCTGCGCATAGCTTGTATACCAGAATTCGCAACTTCGTGATCGAGACCGGGACCCGGGGCGCTTTCGAATCCGAAGCCAAATCGAAAGTCCGGAACCGCGTCATCGGGCTGGATAACACTCCGTTAATCGTGCGCGCCGCGCCGGATTGAGCTAGGCAAGACCGCATCCGATTTCTACCGCGTCGTTTGCGCAGTTCAGGGACATGCCGTGACGGTCATCGACTTTACCGCCTTCATCGGCCGCCTTGCGACCGCATCCGGCGAAACCATCCTGCCCTTCTTCCGCACCTCGCTCTCGGTCGACAACAAGAGCTCGAACGATTTCGATCCGGTCACCGAGGCCGACCGGGCGGCGGAAGCCGTGATGCGGCGGCTGATCAAGTCGAACTTCCCCCAACACGGCATCGTCGGCGAGGAGTTCGGCAATGAGCGCGAGGACGCCGACTATGTCTGGGTGCTCGATCCGATCGACGGCACGAAATCCTTCATCGCCGGCTTTCCGATCTGGGGCACGCTGATCGCGCTGCTGCACAAAGGTACGCCGGTATTCGGCATGATGCACCAGCCCTATATCGGCGAGCGCTTCTCCGGCGACAACGGCTCGGCGCATTACTCCGGCCCGTCGGGCGAACGGCGGCTCTCGGTACGGCGCTGCGCCTCGCTGAAGGAGGCGACCGTCTTCACCACGAGCCCGCTGCTGATGAATCCGGATGACCGCGCCCGCTTCGGCCGCATCGAGAATGCAGCGCGCCTGTCGCGCTATGGCGGCGACTGCTACTCCTATTGCATGCTCGCCGCCGGTCATCTCGACCTCGTGGTCGAGACCGAGCTGAAGCCTTACGACATTGCCGGCCTGATCCCGATCATCACCGGCGCCGGCGGCGTCGTCACCACCTGGGACGGCAAGCCGGCGCAAAGCGGCGGCCGAATCATCGCGGCCGGCGACCCGCGCGTGCACGAAGCGGCGATGAAGCTTTTGAACGCCTGAGTTCCCTGCCTGATTCTTGAGTTGCCGGGCGCCTGATCTGCGCCCATCCTGACCGCAACCAGAAAAGCCAGGGATGGGCGACATGACGATGCGCGGCAGGCTGCTGGCAGCCCTTCTCCTGCTTCTCGCGCCCGTCACGGCTTTCGCCCAGGATTTCCCGACCAAGCCGCTCCGGCTGATCGTGCCGTTCCCGCCCGGCGGGCCGAACGACATCATCGCGCGGGTGATCGGGCAGAAGATCTCGGAGCTCGCAAGGCAGCCCGTGATCGTCGACAACCGCGCCGGCCAGGGCGGCGTGCTCGGCACCGACGCGGTCGCGAAGGCGGCGCCCGACGGCTACACGGTGGCGATCGCGAGCGCCGGCGCGCTGGCGATCAGCCCCAGCATGGAGAGGGTTGCCTACGACACGCTGAAGGATCTCGCGCCGGTGACGCTGGTCGCGACCGTGCCGGAGATGCTGGTGGTCGCCGCCAACGTGCCGGCGAGGAACATGAACGAACTGGTCGGGCTCGCCAGGGCGCAGCCGGGTAAGCTCAACTTCGCCTCCTCCGGCCCCGGCAGCCTGCCGCATCTCGCCTGCGAATTGTTCAAGCTGACGGCCAAGATCGACATCGTGCACGTGCCCTATCGCGGCGCCGCGCCGGCGGTGAACGACCTGTTGGGTCAGCAGGTGCAGATGACCTTCCTCGACCTGCCGGTGATCCTGCCGCAGATCAAGGCGGGCGCGCTGCGGCCAATCGCGCTCGGTGGGCGCGAACGCGCGCCGACCGCACCCGACGTGCCGACCACCGCCGAGGCCGGCATGCCCGAACTGGTCATCGAGAACTGGTACGGCATGGTCGCGCCCGCACGCACGCCGCCCGCGATCGTCGCAAGGCTGAACCAGCTCGCCACCGCGGCGATGGCCGATCCGATGGTCAAGCAGAAGCTCGCCGAGCAAGGCCTGACGCTGGCCGGCGACACGCCGGAGCATTTCCGCGACTTCATCGCCGCCGACATCAGGAAATGGGCGAAGGTGATCGAGGACGCCGGCGTGGTGACGACGAAATGAGCCAGCCGTCAGCGCTGCGCTTCGGCGCGCAGATAGTCCACAAGTTGCTTGGCCGCCCGCGGCAGCGCCTTGAAGCTGCGCGCGCAGATCGTCAGCCGGCGGTTGGCCCAGGCGTCGCGGATCCTTATCGTCGTGATCGGCATCGACGCCGCGCAGCGCCGCGCCGCGGTCTCCGGGATCACGGCGATGCCGACATCGGCGGCGACCATCTGGCAGATCGCGTCGAAGCCGCGCAGGCGGGCGCGGAAGCGCAGCCGCGCCCCGAGCTTTGCGGCATGCCGCGAGATATGAACCTGCAGTGCGGATGTTGCCGTGAGGCCGACGAAATCGCGGCCGACCACTTCCTGGAAGTCGATCTGGCGGCGGCCGCCGAGATCGCCGCGCCGCGACGCCACCAGCATCAAGCGGTCCTCGCTGAACAGGAAGCGCTCGACGCTGTCGGGCAGCGCGTGCTCCGCGGCGAAGCCGAGATCGGCGGCGCCGCTGGCGATCGCGGTCGCGATATCGGTGCTCTCGCGCTCCTCGACATCGACGCTGATATCGGGATGCTCGTGCAGGAAGGCCGCGAGCGCGCGCGGCAGATGCTCCGACAGGCCCGAGGTGTTGGCGAGCAGCAGCACGTTGGCGCGCACGCCGCTGGCATAGGCGGCGAGATCGCTTTGCAGCGCCTCGACATTGTGGATCACGATGCGGGCGTGGCCGAGCAAGCTCTCGCCCGCCGCAGTAAGTTCGACGCCGCGGCGGCCGCGCTTGAGCAGCGCGACGCCGAGCGCTTCCTCGAGGCCCTTGATCCGCTCGCTGGCCGAAGCCAGCGCAAGGTTCGCGCGCGCCGCGCCCTGGGTGATGCTGCGCGCATCGGAAACCGCGATGAACAATTGCAAATCGGTCAGGTCGAACCGCATGACGTTTCCCACCCCATACCTTCGGGTCGTCCGAAGGCTAACTCCGTAACCTCCAGATTGTGCCGTTCGCATCGATCGGTCAATGTGCCGCCATGGTCGACCATCTCCTGATCTTCATCGCTTTCGCCTTCCTGCTCGCCGGCTTCGTCAAGGGGACGCTCGGCCTCGGCCTGCCGACGGTCGCGATGGGGCTGCTCGCAACCACGATGGCGCCGGGCCAGGCGATTGCTATCGTGATCGTGCCGGCGATCGTCACCAATATCTGGCAGACCTTCGTCGGCCCCTATCTGCGCGACATCATCAAGCGGCTGTGGCCGTTGATGCTCGGCACCGTGGCGGGCATCTGGATCAATGCCGGGCTGCTGACCGGGCCTTACGCGGCCTACGGCACCGTCGTGCTGGGCGTGCTGCTGGTGATCTACGCGATCGTCGGCCTGAGCAGGTTCAGCTTCAAGATCGCGCAGCGCGACGAGAAATGGATCGGCGGCATCGTCGGCGTCATCACCGGGCTGATCTCGGCGGCGACCGGCGTTCAGGTCATCCCCTCGATGCCGTTCATGCAGGCGATCGGCATGGAGAAGGACGAACTGGTGCAGGCGCTCGGCGTGTTCTTCACCACTGCGACCGTGGCGCTCGCGTTCAACCTCACGGCATCGGGCCTGCTGACGGCAGCCACCGCACTGCCTGGCGCGGTCGCGATGACGGCGTCGTTCACCGGCATGTTCATCGGCCAGGCGGTTCGCACACGGATGCACCCCGAGGTGTTCCGCCGCTGGTTCCTGATCTCGATGATCCTGCTCGGCATCTATCTCGCCGGCAGCGCACTGCTCAAGATCCACGGCTAGAGCGGCAAAGCCAGAGCGCCAAGGCGCGAGCTAGCGCGCCTCCAGCGTCGCGACGCGGACGCCGAGATAGATGAAGAGCGCGCCGAGCGAGCGGTTGATCCAGGCGATCACGCCGGCCGATTGCCTGATGTGGCCGGCAGCCCGCGCCGCGAAGGCCGCAAGACCAAGGCACCACAGCGTGCCGCCGGTGATGAAGATCAGCCCGAGCACCAGGAAGGCGAGCGTCTTGTGCGGCGAATCGGCCGCCACGAATTGCGGCAGGAAAGCCAGGAAGAACAGCGCCACCTTGGGGTTGAGGATATTGGTCAGCGCCCCCTGCCAGAACACACGCGAGATCGAGGTCTCGCCGCCCTGCCCCGTGATGTCAGCGACTGGCCTGGCGCGCGCCAGCAGCATCTGCAGACCGGTCAGCACCAGATAGGCCGCGCCGACCAGCTTGACGGCCAGGAACGCGGTCGACGAGGCCATCAGCAGCGCCGACAGCCCGATCGCCGCACCCAGCACATGAACCAGGCAGCCGCAGCTGATTCCGATCGCCGCAGCGGCTCCGCCGCGCCATCCGAGCTGAATCGTGCGCCCGATGATATAGGCGGTATCCGGCCCCGGTGTGACGTTGAGCAGCAGGCCGGACAGGACAAACAGCCAAAGTTCGTGAATTCCCAGCATGGCAGTGAGATTAACCTATGCAAGTAACCGCCCGGAAAGGATGATCAGCCAGCCGGCGCCATCCCAGCGACACACGAATTCAGTAGAGAAACCACTGTACGATCCGTTGGTCGCATGCCAATTCCTGCTACTATGCATTATAGGTGCCTGCAAACCGGGCTTCCGCCGGACCCGGCCTGTCTTGTAAGTATCGGATTCGGTCACCTCGGCTAAGTGGCCATTCCAGGGCACAGGAGACATGGAAAGACGGCTCGCTGCCATTCTTTGCGCTGACATCGCCGGCTATTCCCGCATGATGGGTGCCGACGAGGCGGGGACGCATGCCTCGTTCAAGGCGCACCGCAGCGCGATTTACCCGATCATCCTCAATCATGGCGGCCGAATCGTCAAAAACACCGGCGATGGCTTCCTCTTGGAATTTCCGAGCATCATCGGCGCGATCGAGGCCGCCGTCGCGATGCAGACCCTGATGGCCGAGCGCAACGAACATTTGCCGGCCGACCGCGCCATGCACTTCCGGATGGGCGTCCACATGGGCGACGTGATGGCCGACGAGGACGAGGTGTTCGGCGACGACGTCAACATCGCAGTCCGTCTCGAGACGGTCGCAACGCCCGGCGGCATCGCGGTGTCGGACAAGGCCCGCACCGAAGCGGGACGGCGGCTTGCCGTCACCCTCGTCGACGCCGGCCCGCACCGCTTCAAGAACATCGCCGAGCCGGTCAATGTCTGGACTTGGGCGCCGGCCGGATCCGATGCCCAGGAGCAGGTTCCGGACGACGGCCCGCATCTGCCGGGGCAATACCGGACCGCAATCGTCGGCGTGCTGCCGTTCGACAATCTGAGCGGCGGCGCCGACGAATATTTCTCGGACGGCCTGACCGAGGACCTGATCCACGCGCTGTCGCTGCAATCCTTCTACCGCGTGCTGAGCCGCAACTCGACCTTCGCCTACAAGGGCAAGAACGTCTCGACGCGGCTGATCGCGCGCGAGATCGACGCGACCTATCTGATCCAGGGTTCGGTACGGCGCGCCGGCAACAAGATCCGCGTCTCCGCCGAGCTGATCGCGCCCGAGAAGGGCGAGCAGCTGTGGACCGGCCGCTACGACCGCGACATGGGCGACCTGTTCGCGATGCAGGACGAGATCACCGCGAATCTCTCCGCCGCCGTCGCGCAGGAGATCTATCGCGCCGAAGCATCGGCACCGGCGCGCTCGCCGAACGCCGAACTGACGGCGTGGGATCGCTTCCTGAAGGGGCTGTCGCACTACTACCAGCAGACCAAGGACGATTGCGAAACCGCGATCGCGCTGTTCAAGGAAGCGATCGAGCTCGACCCCGCGCTGTCGATCGCGCGCGCCTATCTGGCGCTGATTCAGATCCAGAGCATCCAGTTCGGCTGGATTCCGAGCACGCGCGAATTGTGGGCCTCGTCGGTCAGCCTGGCCGAGAGCAGCGTGCGGCTCGACCCGCGCTCCTCGTTCGCGTTTTCGCTGCTGGCCTATCTGCACGCGATGCAGGGCCATTACGAAGCCGCGATGGACGCCATCAAGCGGGCGATCGAGCTCAACCCCTACGACATGGGCGCGCGCGGCGTGCTGGGAATCTGCCACATGGTGATCGGCGACCATCGCAAGGCGGTCGATCTGTTCTCGACGGCGGTCCAGCGCGGCAACAGCGACCCGCGCTACCAATGGGCGGCGCTGAACGCGTTCAGCCATTATCTGCTCGGGCAATATGACGCGTCGCTGTCGTGGTCGCGCGAGGGGCTGTATCTGAACCCGAACCATCTGCAGTGCCTTGCGGTGCGCACCGCAGCGCTCGCCCAGCTCGGCCGCGCCGACGAGGCCGCGCAGGCGGCCGAGGCCCTGCTCGCCAACCATCCCGAGCTGACGGTCGAGCGTCACTTGCGCAATTTCCACTGGAAGAACCCGGCCGATATCGCGCATTATCGCGACGGCCTCTTGAAAGCCGGGCTGCCGTTCGGCAAACTCGCTCTGGTTGCATCCACCTCGAAATTCGCCGTCGACTCCTGAGCGAATTCATCCACCGGTAATGGATGCTTTTTAAGCTGAAGCTTTTCAGGATGTGGTTTGATGTCCGATACGGCTGCAAGCGCGGCGCCCGCCCCGCAGATTTCTCCTGACAATCCCTGCCCGTTCCTGCGGGCGCTCGTCGCCGGCAACTATGTCGGCGGCCATATCGTGCCGCTGCCTGAACTGACCGGGACCATCGGGCGCGCAACCGGCAAGACCGGCTTCGAGGGATTCACCGCGCAGGCGAAGATCTTCATGGTGGCGCAGATCGCCAACGGCCTCGGTCCTTTCAGCCAGCTGCGCAGCCTGTTCCAGGGCGCCATTCTCGACGCGTTACGCAACGGCCCGCTCGACAAGCACGGCGCCGGCTCGCACATCCTCGACCAGCACGCGGTGGTCCATGAGGACGAGATCGCGCGGCTCGCGACCTTCGGCAGCGACCACAAGGCACCCGACGGCAGCGTCGAACGCGGGCTGTCGGCCGCCGAGATCAAGACCTTCATGGCGGCGAACTTCCAGCGCGCCAAGGACGAGCATCCGCCGTCCTACGGCATCCTGCACTGCTACTATCCGCTCCTGATGCTAGGCGAGTGGCCGGTGCTGCTCGACATCATGGGCAAGGGCGAAGGCAAGGACCGCTATCTCAGCGTCGCCGAGGTCAGGACGCTGTTCGTGGACAAGCGCTTTCCTGACCGGATCGTCGCGCTGCTACAGCGCTAGATTTTTGTTGGACGCGTTTTCTTCACGCGAACCGGTTTCCCCTTCGCTCGAAAACGCCATGTTTCACTTGAACAGCGGCGTGCCCGGCACGAACGCATCGAACGCCGCCCAGAATTGGCCGCGGTAGCGGTCCTGCTCCTGCAGGATTTCGTGCTTGGAGCCGGCGATCACCAGATGCGAACCGGCGCGCAAGTGATAGGCGAACTCCTCGATCGCGGCCGTCGACACCACCTCGTCATTGCTCGCCGCCAGCATCAGGATCGGCTGGCGGATTTCGGACGGATACGACGTGCCGCGGAAGGTGCGCATCGCGGTGAACGCGGTGTCGGCCCATGCGATCGTCGGCGCCGCGATGCCGAGCGTCGGATCTTCTTCCAGGATCGCCGCGTTGCGGGCATGGCGCACCGGATCGCTGGTGACGGGATTGCCGATGAAGGGCGCGAGGCCGACCAGTTCGTCGCTACCGCCGGGAACATAGCGGCCGCCCTGCCCGGCCAGCCGCATGATCCGAAGCAGCGCGCTCGGGAAGAACGACACGCGGCGGCGCGGCAGGTCGATCATCGGCGCCGACAGCACCATGCGGTCGAACCAGCGCTTGCCGGCATGCGCGAGGCGCAGCATCACCGCACCGCCCATCGAATGCGCCAGCGCGAAATAGGGCGGCGGGCAATCCGGCAGCACCACCTGCTGCACGAAGGTCTCGACGTCGACCTCGTAGTCGGCGAAGTCGCGCACATAGCCCTTGCGGGGATCGCGCAGCCGGCGCGACGAGTGGCCCTGCCCGCGCCAGTCGATCATCGCCACCGCAAAGCCACGGTCGCGCAGATCGCGCACGGTCTCGAAATATTTTTCGATCATCTCGCCGCGCCCGCCGAACACGCAGACCGTGCCCTTGCGGCCGGGCGGCGGCGCCCAGCGCGCAAAGCGCAGCTCGGCCCCGTCTGGTGTCTTGATGGTACCACTGACAACGTCGTCCGGAACCGGGTTGGCGGGAATCGAGACGAGCGTCATGAAGGGGACCGGAGTGGTGAGACAGGGTGGAGATCAAGGACGCCGGCGCCGAAAAATGCGACGCGGTTTCCGCCTCTTGAACGCGACGTGACCCCTCCCATATCATTTCCGTGCAGGCCGCTACCAGTGCTTCGGAACCGAAACATCAGGCTGCACACATCTAAGCCCGGCCCGATGGCGGGCGGCTAACTGAAACAGTCGCTCAATGGAGGACTATTCCTATGCGTAGCTACGACCTCACTCCGTTCTATCGTTCCACCGTCGGCTTCGACCGCCTCTTCAACCTGCTCGATCAGGTGACCTCGGACGGCAGCCCCGGCTATCCCCCCTACAACATCGAGCGCACCGGCGAGAATGCTTACCGGATCAGCGTTGCGGTCTCCGGCTTCTCGCAGGCCGAGCTTTCGATCGTCGCGAAGGAGAACACGCTGACGATCAAGGGCGAGAAAACCGCCAACGAGAACTCCGGCAACGGCGCCGAAGTGCTCTATCGCGGCATCGCCTCCCGCGCCTTCGAGCGCGTCTTCCAGCTTGCCGACTTCGTGCAGGTGAAAAACGCTTCGCTCGAGAACGGTCTGCTCCACGTCGATCTCGTCCGCGAGATTCCCGAGGCCAAGAAGCCCCGCAGCATTCCGATCGGCGGCGGCGAGAAGGCTCCGCAGGTCGTTGACGGCTCGGCCGGCAAGGTCGCCGCCTAAGCAACAAACCCCGCGTCAGCAGATATTGGCTGATCGCGAAAACGCCCCGGGAAACCGGGGCGTTTTTTGTTGCCGGTAACCGCTACTCCAATCCCTGCACCTTGGGCATTGCCTGGGTCGGCAGGATCGCGGGAGCGGGCGCCGGCGGCGGCGCACCCTGACCGACGGTCGGAGCCTCGGCTTGCTGGACGGCTTGCTGCGCAGCCTGGGCCTCGGCCGGCTTCGGGGCTGCGGCCTGCTCGGCCGTCGCGGGTGCAGCTGCCTGGGCAGGCTGCGGCGTGGCCGCCTGCGGGACGGCGGCCTGGGCCGCCGGGGCGGGAGCCTGGGCTGCCGCCGGCGCTTGGGCTGCCGCCGGAGCCTGGGTCGCCGGAACCTGAGCCGCCGGAACCTGGGCTTTGGCCCCCAGTGGGTTCCGCTTCGGCACCGGCACGCGGCTGGCGACATGCGGGATGGGGAGTGGCGGGCGCGGCACCCGGGCCTGGATCGGCCGCGGCATCGGCCCGACGGGACCGTCGGTCGCGCTCATTTCCTCTTCGTAATTGTCGCCGAGCCGGGAGGCCGGCGTGAAGCGGATGATGTGGCCGTCGCGGGCATCGATCACCAGCCTGCCGTCGTCGCCGCCCTGGTCGATCACCGAGATCGTGTAGACGAACCCGCGCTGTCGGGGCGCGCCAAGCGGCAGATAGCCGTTCTCGCGGAGCACGGTATAGACCTCGACCGGCGGCAACAGGCTCGGGACCCGGCCAAAGCGCGGCGGCGGCGGAACCTCGGGCATGGCGGCATAGGGCCCGTCCATGTCGGATACCCTGACCAGAAGCGGGCTGCCGATCCGGGCGGACGTCGCCAGCTGGGCCTCGGCCGAGGCTGCGCTGAGCGCGAGGGCGGCGGCAGCAACCGAACCTGTGAACAACTTCATCGCCGTAACTCCTGTCTGCCCCGCCCTGGAGCGTTTCCGCTCTCTTGCCGGCTTGCCCGGGGCAAAACTTCAGTTTCAAATTCGGCGGTCCTTGGTCCCTCCTTGGGCCAGATCACGGCGTGTTTGCTTCGAATCGGGGGCGCCACATGCCCGTCGAGCCGTTCGATCCGAGCATGCGGGCGAGGACTTCCTCGCGCTTGTGTGATAGACAAAAATTTGGCAAGGTCGAAGTTAGGACAGTAAAGCTGTCTCAATTTCGAGGCCATCCCGGCATAGGGATTGCAACGAGACCTCGGCGCCCCGAGCTCCGAGAATGCTGCAGGCAGGGCCGTCCCTCAGGGGACGTTGAAACGCCCGTCGTCTGAATTTAGGAAAATGCGGCTCGCGGCGGACGAGCGGTGGCCCGGTGGGTGCCGCAACGTCCAAGGTGCGCCAAATACGGTGGGGCCCTTACGAAAGGGAGAGGACACATGAGCGGGTCGGAATTCGAGCGCGAAAACATCGTGGCAGGAACGCTGTCGGCGACCGCGGACTCGAAAGCCGCCGAGCCCGCGCGTGAGTTGCATACTTGGCGCCCCGAAGCCGAGGGCCTGTACGATCCCAGCCTGGAAAAGGATTCCTGCGGCGTCGGCTTCATCGCCAACATCAAGGGCCAGAAGTCGCACCAGATCGTCTCCGACGCGCTGAACATCCTGTGCAACCTCGAGCATCGCGGCGCCGTCGGCGCCGACCCGCGCGCCGGTGACGGCGCCGGCATCCTGGTGCAGATCCCGCACGCCTTCTTCGCGCGCAAGACCGCGGAGCTCGGCTTCAAGCTGCCGCAGCCCGGCGAATACGCCATCGGCGCGCTGTTCATGCCGCGCGATGCCGCGTGGCGGAACGTGATCAAGAGCATCATCGCCGACGAGATCAAGAACGAGGGCTTCAAGCTGCTCGGCTGGCGCGACGTGCCCAGCGACAATTCATCGCTCGGCGTCACCGTGAAGCCGACCGAGCCCTACCACATGCAGGTCTTCATCGGCCGCAATGGTGCGGCCAAGACCGAGGACGATTTCGAGCGCCACCTCTACATCCTGCGCAAGTCGATCTCGCAGGCGATCTATCAGCGCCGCGACCGCGGCATGGCGGGCTACTATCCGTGCTCGCTGTCGTGCCGCACCGTGATCTACAAGGGCATGTTCCTCGCCGACCAGCTCGGCAAGTACTATCCCGACCTGCATGAGGCCGACTTCGACAGCGCGCTGGCGCTGGTGCATCAACGCTTCTCGACCAACACCTTCCCGACCTGGTCGCTGGCGCATCCCTACCGGATGATCGCCCATAACGGCGAGATCAACACGCTGCGCGGCAACGTCAACTGGATGGCGGCGCGACAGGCTTCGGTGCATTCGGAGCTCTACGGCAAGGACATCAGCCGCCTGTGGCCGATCTCCTATGAAGGCCAGAGCGACACCGCCTGCTTCGACAACGCGCTCGAATTCCTGGTGCAGGGCGGCTACTCGCTGCCGCACGCCGTGATGATGATGATTCCGGAAGCGTGGGCCGGCAATCCCCTGATGGATGAGCAGCGCCGCGCGTTCTACGAATATCATGCCGCGCTGATGGAGCCGTGGGACGGCCCGGCCGCAATCGCCTTCACCGACGGCCGCAAGATCGGCGCCACGCTCGATCGCAACGGCCTGCGCCCGGCGCGCTACCTCGTCACCAAGGACGACCGCATCGTGATGGCGTCCGAAATGGGCGTGCTGAAGATTCCGGAGGACCAGATCGTCACCAAGTGGCGGCTGCAACCCGGCAAGATGCTGCTCGTCGACCTCGAGCAGGGCCGCCTGATTCCCGACGACGAGATCAAGGCCGACCTCGCCAAGAGCCATCCCTACAGCGACTGGCTGCATCGCACCCAGATCCAGCTCGAGGAGCTGCCGGATGCGCCGGCCAAGGGCGTGCGCTCCAACCTGCCGCTGCTCGATCGGCAGCAGGCGTTCGGCTACAGCCAGGAAGACATCGCGATCCTGATGACGCCGATGGCGGCCACCGGCGAGGAAGCCGCGGGCTCGATGGGCAACGACACGCCGATCTCGGCGCTGTCGGACAGGCCGAAGCAGTTGTTCACCTACTTCAAGCAGAACTTCGCGCAGGTGACGAACCCGCCGATCGATCCGATCCGCGAGGAAATCGTCATGAGCCTCGTCTCGATCATCGGGCCGCGGCCGAACCTGTTCGACCTGCAGGGCGTCGCCTCGACCAAGCGCCTCGAGGTGCGGCAGCCGATCCTGACCGACGCGGATCTGGAAAAGATCCGTTCGATCTCCGACGTCGCCGAGACCCACTTCAAGTCGCGCACGCTCGACACCACCTTCCACGCCGGGTTCGGCGCGGCGGGCATGGAGCAGGTGCTCGACGAGCTCTGCGCACGTGCCGAGGGCGCGGTGCGCGAGGGCATCAACATCATCATCCTGTCGGACCGCATGACCGGCACCGACCGGATTCCGATCCCGTCGCTGCTGGCCTGCGCCGCCGTGCATCATCACCTGATCCGCACCGGCCTGCGCACCTCGGTCGGCCTCGTCGTGGAATCCGGTGAGCCGCGCGAGGTGCATCACTTCGCCTGCCTCGCCGGCTACGGCGCCGAAGCGATCAACCCCTATCTCGCGTTCGAAACCATCCTCGCGATGAAGGACCGGCTGCCCGGCGCGCTCGACGACTACGAGATCGTCAAGCGCTACATCAAGTCGATCGGCAAGGGCCTGCTCAAGGTGATGTCCAAGATGGGCATATCGACCTACCAGTCCTATTGCGGCGCGCAGATCTTCGACGCGGTCGGCCTGAAGGCCGACTTCGTCGCCAAGTATTTCGCCGGCACCCACACCCGAATCGAGGGCGTCGGCCTCGGCGAAATCGCCGAGGAGACCGTGCGGCGTCATACCGACGCGTTCGGCGACGGCCAGATCTACAAAAGCGCGCTCGATGTCGGCGGCGAATATGCCTACCGCACCCGTGGCGAGGACCACGCCTGGACCGCGGAATCGGTCTCGACGCTGCAGCATGCCGTGCGTGGCAATTCGCAGGAGCGCTACCGGGCGTTCGCCAAGATCCTCAACGAGCAGTCCGAGCGTCTCTTGACGCTGCGCGGCCTGTTCCGGATCAAGAGCGCCGAGGACGACAAGCGCAAGCCGGTCAAGCTCGAGGACGTCGAGCCGGCCAAGGACATCGTCAAGCGGTTCTCGACCGGCGCGATGTCGTTCGGCTCGATCTCGCGCGAGGCGCACACCACGCTCGCGATCGCGATGAACCGGATCGGCGGCAAGTCGAACACCGGCGAAGGCGGCGAGGAGTCCGACCGCTTCAAGCCGATGCCCAACGGCGACTCGATGCGCTCGGCGATCAAGCAGGTCGCCTCGGGCCGGTTCGGCGTGACGACGGAATACCTCGTCAACTCCGACATGATGCAGATCAAGATGGCGCAGGGCGCGAAGCCCGGCGAAGGCGGCCAGTTGCCCGGCCACAAGGTCGACGCGACGATTGCCCGCGTCCGGCATTCGACGCCGGGCGTCGGCCTGATCTCGCCGCCGCCGCATCACGACATCTACTCGATCGAAGACCTCGCCCAGCTGATCTACGACCTCAAGAACGTCAATCCGGACGGCCAGGTCTCGGTGAAGCTGGTGTCCGAGGTCGGCGTCGGCACGGTTGCCGCCGGTGTCGCCAAGGCGCGCGCCGACCATGTCACCATCGCGGGCTTCGAGGGCGGCACCGGTGCCTCGCCGCTGACCTCGATCAAGCATGCCGGCTCGCCGTGGGAGATCGGTCTTGCCGAGACCCATCAGACGCTGGTGCGCCAGCAGCTGCGCAGCCGCATCGCGGTCCAGGTCGATGGCGGCTTCCGCACCGGCCGTGACGTCGTGATCGGCGCGCTGCTCGGGGCCGACGAGTTCGGCTTCGCCACCGCCCCCCTGATCGCGGCGGGCTGCATCATGATGCGCAAGTGCCACCTCAACACCTGCCCGGTCGGCGTCGCGACCCAGGATCCGGTGCTGCGCAAGCGCTTCACCGGCCAGCCCGAGCACGTCATCAACTACTTCTTCTTCGTCGCCGAGGAAGTCCGCGAGATCATGGCGCAGCTCGGCTACAAGACGTTCGACGAGATGGTCGGCCAGGTCCAGATGCTGGACCAGACCGCGCTGGTCTCGCATTGGAAGGCCAAGGGCCTCGATTTCTCCAAGCTGTTCGTGCGGCAGAAGGAGGAGAAGGGCCAGACGATCTATCACTCGGAGAGCCAGAACCATCATCTGGAAGCCGTGCTCGACCGCCGGCTGATCGAGAAGGCGCAGGCCGCGCTCGATCGCGGCGCCCCGGTCAAGATCGAGGAAGAGATCAACAACACCGACCGTTCCGCCGGCGCGATGCTGTCGGGCGCGGTGGCCAAGATCTACGGCCATGCCGGCCTGCCGCTCGACACCATCCATGTCGGCCTGAAGGGCACGGCGGGACAGGCGTTCGGCGCCTGGCTCGCCAAGGGCGTCACCTTCGAGCTCGAGGGTGAAGGCAACGACTATGTCGGCAAGGGCCTCTCGGGCGGCTGCATCATCGTCAAGCCGCCGAAGATCTCCGGCATTGTGCCGGAAGAGTCGATCATCGTCGGCAACACCGTGATGTACGGCGCGATCGCGGGCGAGTGCTACTTCCGCGGCATCGCCGGCGAGCGCTTCGCGGTGCGCAACTCCGGCGCGGTCGCGGTCGTCGAGGGCGCCGGCGATCATTGCTGCGAATACATGACCGGCGGCATCGTCGTGGTGCTCGGCAAGACCGGACGCAACTTCGCGGCCGGCATGTCCGGCGGCATCGCCTATGTGCTGGACGAGGCCGGCGACTTCGACAAGCTGTGCAATCTTTCGATGGTCGAACTCGAGCCGGTGCTGTCGGAGGAGATGATCAACGCCGACACCTACCACCACTCCGGCGATCTCGAGGCGCATGGCCGGGTCGACGTGTTCCAGAACCTGCTCGACTCCGACGTGGAGCGGCTGCACGTCCTGATCACGCGTCACGCCAAGCTGACGGGTTCGAAGAAGGCGGCGGAGATCCTCGCCGACTGGAAGAGCTGGCTGCCGAAATTCCGCAAGGTGATGCCGGTCGAGTATCGCCGCGCGCTGAAGGAAATGAAGGCGAACGCCGACGCCGAGCCGAAGATCGCGATCGGCGCGTAGGGTTCATCACGCGTCATTCCGGGGCGCGCAAGGCGCGAACCCGGAATCTCGCAAGGCAACTTCAAGGTTCCGGGTCTGCGCCTTCGGCGCAGCCCGGAATGACGGAACAACTGAGATGCAGGGGCATCGGGTTTCAATGGGTAAGATCACAGGTTTTCTCGAGATCGAGCGGCATGACCGCAAGTACGAGCCGGTCGCCGATCGACTCAAGAACTTCAGGGAATTCGTCATTCCGCTGAGCGAGAAGGACACGCGCGACCAGGCTGCGCGCTGCATGAATTGCGGCATCCCCTATTGCCACGGCACCGGCTCGACCGCGCCGGGCACGCCGGGCTGCCCGGTCAACAACCAGATCCCCGATTTCAACGATCTCGTCTATCAGGGCAACTGGGAAGAAGCCTCGCGCAACCTGCACTCGACCAACAATTTCCCCGAATTCACCGGCCGCATCTGCCCGGCGCCGTGCGAGGCGTCCTGCACGCTCAACATCGACGACAACCCAGTCACCATCAAGACCATCGAATGCGCGATCGTCGACCGCGCCTGGGACAATGGCTGGCTGAAGCCGGAGATCGCTGCCGTTAAGACTGGCAAGAAGGTCGCCGTGATCGGCTCGGGTCCCGCCGGCATGGCCGCCGCGCAGCAGCTCGCGCGCGCCGGCCACGAGGTGCATGTCTACGAGAAGTTCGCCAAGGCCGGCGGCCTGCTGCGCTACGGCATTCCCGACTTCAAGATGGAGAAGGGCATCATCGATCGCCGCGTGGCGCAGATGGAAGCCGAGGGCGTCACCTTCCACTACGGCAAGGCCGTGGGCGGCTCGACGCCCGGTGCGATCGATCCGCAAGAGCTCGCCAAGCAGTATGACGCCGTGGCGCTGACCGGCGGCGCGGAAGCTCCGCGCGACCTGCCGATTCCCGGCCGCGAGCTTTCCGGCATCCACTTCGCGATGGACTTCCTGCCGCAGCAGAACCGCCGCGTCTCCGGCGAGCCGCTGAACGGTGCCGCCGACATCCTCGCCGGCGGCAAGCATGTCGTCGTGATCGGCGGCGGCGATACCGGCTCGGACTGCATCGGCACCTCCTTCCGGCAAGGCGCAAAGTCGGTGACCCAGCTCGAGATCATGCCGGCGCCGCCCGAGCACGAGAACAAGGGCGTGACCTGGCCGAACTGGCCGCTGAAGATGCGCACGTCGTCGAGCCAGGCCGAAGGCGCGGTGCGCGAATTCGCCGTGCTGACGACGAAGTTCGAAGGCGTCGACGGCAAGGTGACGAAGCTGCATTGCGTCAAGGTCGACGATAAGTTCAAGCCGCTGCCCGGCACCGAGTTCACGCTCGACGCCGAGCTCGTGCTGCTGGCGATGGGCTTCGTCCATCCGGTGCACGAGGGCCTGCTCAAGACGCTGGGCGTCGAGCTCGATCAGCGCGGCAACGTCCGCGCCTCTCTGCACGACTACCAGACCTCGCGCGCGAAGATCTTCTCAGCCGGCGACATGCGCCGCGGCCAGTCGCTGGTGGTCTGGGCGATCCGCGAAGGCCGCCTGTGCGCGCGCTCGATCGACACCTTCCTGATGGGGAAGACGGATCTGCCGGGGTGAGCCCTCGGCGGTTTCGGCAAGCTATCTCCACACACTGAACTGTCATCGCCTGCGAAAGCGGGCGATCCAGTATTCCAGAGACGTCAGAGAACAACGGAGAAGCCGCGGCATACTGCGTGCCCCGCGTTCGCGAGGCACGACACCTCATTTGAGATGCGACTTGCGCACCCTCGCCGCTAATTCTGCACCCGCACGCCGAGCATCACCACCGTCGACGCCGAGCTCTGTCCCGGCTGGTTGGAATCCAGCCAGTCGCGGCGCAGCGTGCCCTTGATCCAGAGGCTGCGGGTCAGCTTGTAGATCAGGTCGCCTGACACCGAGTAGATCGTGTCGGTGCGGTTATCGCCCTGGTAATCGAGCGTGCCGTAGGTGAACTTGCCGATGCCGGTCAGCCAGCGGCGGAAGTCGTGATCGACCTCGACAGTGTAGGTGCGTGACAGCACGCCCGAGGTGCCGGGCAGCGTGGTCTCGCCGATCTGGGTGTCGGAATAGAACTTTGCCGTGGTCAGCGGCGTCGCGGTCCAGGTCAGCGAGGCCGTGGTGAGCAGGCCTTCGAGTCGGCTAAGCCGCGGGTCGACATAGTCGCGCATGGCATAGCCGATCGAGATCTCACCGAACAACAGCCGGGTGAACTCGAACGACGTGCCAACCTTGGCGTAACCGCCCGATGAATTGCGCGCGTAACCGTTGCGGTCGAGATAGAGATCGTGGAAGCGGCTGTCGCCCTCGACTTCGACGAACGGCTTCACCGCCGGGTTGAGCTCGTAGCTCACTCGGCCGACGCCGCCGTATTGGGTGAAGTTGCGGTCGTCGTTCGACGAAGAGGTGCCGTCGGTGAGCTTCGACCATTGGTAGTCGGTGCGGTCGACGGTGCCGCCGAGCGAAACCTGCATGCGGTTGAAATGCTGGTCGATGCCGAAGGTGCCGCCGACCGTGGTGTAGATCGGATATCTGGCGAGGCCGGCCTGCACGTTCGGGCTGCCGGGATTGTCGGTCGAGACCAGCAGGCGGGCCTGCCCCAGCAGATGCGTGTCCTTGGTGACGTCGACACGGCCGTCGATATGGCCGGTGAAATTCGGACGGTCGATGTCGAGCGGCGCCGACAGCGGCGTGCCGTCGGCGTTCGGCGTCAGCCCGGAGCCATAGCCGTTGAAGGAGCCGCGCAAATCGGCGACGACGGCGTGACGCTCCCAGTCGGAGACCGCGAGGAATTCCGGCGCGACCATGTAGAACGCCCTGCCCTGCGGCGAGTAGAGCCGGCCCGGATTGGTGTCGTAGCCGGCCATCGCCTCGACCGCGGTCTTGACCATGAACGAGCCGGCGTAGTCGCCGACCGCGCCGAACGGATCGTCGTCGATCCTGAGCCGCTTGCGCGGCGGCTGGCCGACGATGGTACCGGCCATCGCCGGCGGCAGCGGCGTCTTGTTGGCGGTCTCCGAGGGCGGGATCGACAGCCGCAGCTGCCCCGTGCCGTTCAATGGCACCGGCGTCGGCTGCGGCGAGCCGGGTCCGGCCGGCGGCTTCGGTTTGGCCTGACCCGGATAGTATTTCGGCTTCTGGCGCTTGCGGTTGAGCGAGTCATAGCCCGACGTCGAGGCGCCGTTCGCCGCGGGGAGCCCGTAGGTCGGGACCTGCCCGATCCGCGTCGTCGATGTTGATGTCGATGAAGACGAGGAGGAACGGCGATCGCGATCGGCGTCGGGCAGCTTCAGGCCGTTGAGCGGATCCATGGCGTCGGCCATGGTCCGGCGCAGCGGCGAATCCTGTGTGATCACCTGGCTCTGGCGATTGGGACTGAACAGATCGGGCGTCACGGTCTGGGCCGCAGCGAGCCCTGTGGTCACGGTCAGCGCCAGAGCGGTCACGGCCGGACATGGCAAAACCGCGCGGACAAGGCGTCCACGCCGGTCTGGGCCGCTTGCTGGCCGCCGCAACACGATGGAAAAACTCCAACGAATTCACATACTTGTCGGACGCACTCCGCCGGGCGGCGGAAAACGTCGTTAATGGAGTTAAAACAATTATGGTTAATGAGCCGTTGAGGATCGGCCGCCGCGCGTCGCATCGCGGAATCGAACGTGCTAAGGGAGACGCCCGGGTGCAAAGCCCTTCCTTGGAATTCTAAATGGCCAAACCGAAACCGCTGATGACCAAATCATCCGGCCCCGATGACGGCGCCGTTCAATCGGCGCTCCGCACCCTCGATGCCGAAGCAAGCGGCGTCGCAGCCCTCTCCGCGGCACTGAAGTCCGACCTCGGCGCGCCGTTCGCCGCCGCGTCCGAGTTGATCGGCAATGCCAAGGGACGGCTGATCGTCACCGGGCTCGGCAAGTCCGGCCATATCGGGCGCAAGATCGCCGCGACCTTTGCCTCGACCGGCACGCCGGCGTTCTTCGTGCACGCCGCCGAAGCGAGCCATGGCGATCTCGGCATGATCACGATCGATGACGTGATCCTGGCGCTGTCATGGTCCGGCGAGCAGCCGGAGATGCGCAACCTGATCGCTTATGCCGCCCGCTTCGGCATTCCGCTGATCGCGATGACGGCCGACAAGGACTCGACGCTGAGCAAGGCGGCCGACGTGCAGCTGACGCTGCCGAAGGCCCGCGAGGCCTGCCCGCACAATCTGGCGCCGACCACGTCCTCGCTGATGATGCTGGCGCTCGGCGATGCGCTGGCGATCGCGCTGCTCGAGGGCCGCGGCTTCACCTCGACCGATTTCAGCGTGCTCCATCCGGGCGGCAAGCTCGGCGCGCTCCTGAAATATGCCCGCGACCTGATGCATGGCGGCGACGCGCTGCCGCTGAAGCCGCTCGGCACCAAGATGTCGGATGCGCTGGTCGAGATGACCTCCAAGGGTTTTGGCTGCGTCGGCATCGTCGACCGCCACGGCCATCTCGTCGGCATCGTCACCGATGGCGATCTGCGCCGGCAGATGCGCCCCGACCTTTTGACGCTGTCGGTCGACGAGGTCATGACCAGGACGCCGAAGACGATCAGCCGCGATACGCTCGCCGGCGAAGTGCTGGAGCTGCTCAACGCCTCGAAGATCACGACGCTGATCGTGACCGATGCGAAGAAGCCGGTCGGCATCATCCATCTGCACGATCTGCTGCGGGCGGGCGTGGCGTAGAGCCGCGCTTTCTTCCGTCATTGCGAGCGAAGCGAAGCAATCCATCTCTCCTCTTGCGAGAAATGGATTGCTTCGTCGCTTCGCTCCTCGCAATGACGATGATTACCTCGGAAACCGCGCCGCGGTTTCCTCCAGCGGCAGGGCCAGCGCGTTGGCGAGGTAGGAGACCGTGCGGTAGAAGCCGCACAAGAGGATGATCTCCAGGATCTGGTCCTCATCGTAGTGCGCCGACAGCGCCGCGAATTCCTCCTCACTCAATGTCGCGCGGGCATGCAGCGCGTCGACTGCCGCGATCATTGCCTGTTCGGCCTGCGACCAGCAGCCGGCATCGGCCGCACCGCGCACGGTGGCGTGGACCTGCTGCTCCGTCAGTTCGGCGGCCGCGCCGAACGCCGTGACGTGGACGCCCCATTCATATTCGCAGGCATTGAGCGCACAGGTGCGGTCGATCACGATCTCCCGCGCCCGCAAGGGAAGCGGCCCGCGGTCCAATAGGCTGCCGCCGCGAAACTTCTCCCAGGCGCGCGGATGGCCGGCCATCACGCGGAACAGTACCAGCGGTGGCTTGCCGCGCATGATGCGATCGAAATGCTGTTGAACGTCCACCGGATAGGGCGGATCGAGCGGCGCGAGGCGTGACATGGGCTGATCCCGTTGCTACATTTAATGTAGCGAAATGCTACAATATCTGTAGCGCCTCGCAAGAGGAATTCGAAAGGAATGCGCGACATGCCGAAGCAGGGCCCAGTCACAAGACCCGGCGTCCGCGGCTCGCGGACCGGCCGCCCGATCATGGCGCTGCTCGATCTATTGGGACGGCGCTGGACCTTGCGCATCATCTGGGAGCTGCGCGAGGGCGCGCTGACCTCGCGCGCGCTGCGCACGGCCTGCGACGAGGCCTCGCCGACGATCCTGCAGACGCGATTGACGGAGCTGCGCGAGGCCGGCTTCGTCGAGCTGACGGAGGATGGTTACGGCCTCACCGCGCTCGGCCGCGAGCTATTTGCGACATTCACGCCGCTCAACCGCTTCGCCGAGCGCTGGAGCAAGCAGGGCGGCAGCTAGACCTCGGCGGCCGTCAGTGTGTAGCCCGCATGAGCGGAGCGACATGCGGGACCGGTTTCCCCGGGTATCGCGGAGCCTGTCATCGGGCGCGCATGCGCGCGACCCGTTGGCTCACCCGGGCTACGGATTACTCGCCCGAAGCAGCATCCGACGCTCGGGGCCGAGTCGTCGTCGATGGCTCAGGCCAGACTAAGCGATCGCCACCGTCAGGCTGGCGCCGTCGGCGCGGACGACCTTCACCCGGCTGCCGGCCGGCGCATCGGGGCCGGCGACGCGCCACACCGTATCGTCGATCCGCACCGTGCCTGAACCGTCAACGATCGGCTTCTCCAGCGTGAATTCGCGGCCGACCAGGGCTTCGTTGCGGCGGTTGAGGAAGGGATTGGTCTTGCTTGCCGCCGTCGCGCCCTTCGCGAAATGCCGCCATGCCGGCACCGCCAGGGCGGCGAACACTGCGAACATCAAGAGCTGTATCTGCCAGGACGGCGTGAAGGCGAACGACAGCAGGCCGACCAGCAGTGCCGCGAGCCCGAGCCAGAACAGGAACACCCCGGGCGCCACAAGCTCCAGCGCCATCAGGATGAAGCCGAAGATCAGCCAGTTCCAGGTACCCAATGTCGAAAACATCTCGGCCATGACGTGACCTCTACCATTGCGGGCGCGACGCCGTCACGCCCTTACCGCTGCGGCGGCACCGGAGGCGGCGCCGTCGGGCCGGCCGGCGGCACTGAGCCGCCGCGCCGTGCTGCGGCCGTAGCGGACGCCGCACTCTCGCCGAAGGTAGCGCGGGCGATCTCGCCGATGCCGGCCAGCGAGCCCAGCACACTCGAGGTCTCGATCGGCAGCATCAGGACCTTCTGGTTCGGCGATTCCGCGAGTTGGCCGAACGCCTTGATATACTTGTCGGCGATGAAATAGTTCAGCGCGGCGACGTCGCCCTTGGCGATCGATTCCGACACCATCTGGGTAGCCTTGGCCTCGGCCTCGGCAAGCCGTTCGCGCGCCTCGGCGTCGCGGAAGGCGGCCTCGCGGCGGCCCTCGGCCTGCAGGATCTGACCCTGCTTGGCGCCCTCGGCGCGCAGGATTTCGGATTGCCGCTGGCCCTCGGCCTGCAAAATGTCGGCGCGCTTGACGCGCTCGGCCTTCATCTGCCGGCCCATCGCCTCGACGAGGTCGGCCGGCGGCACGATGTCCTTGATCTCGATGCGGTTGACCTTGACGCCCCAGGGCGACACCGCGGCGTCGACCACGCGCAGCAGCCGCTCGTTGATCTCGTCGCGATGCGACAGCACCTGATCGAGATCCATCGAGCCCATCACCGAGCGGATATTGGTCATGGTCAGGACGGTGATCGCCTGGTTGAGATTGGCGACCTCGTAGCTTGCCTTGGCGGCATCGAACACCTGGTAGAACGCGACACCGTCCACCGTCACGGTAGCGTTGTCCTTGGTGATCACCTCCTGCTCGGGGATGTCGATCACCTGCTCCATCATGTTGATCTTGCGCCCGATGCGATCGAAATAGGGCACGATCAAATTGAGGCCGGGCGACAGCGTGCGGGTGTATTTGCCGAACCGCTCGATGGTCCAGTCAAAACCCTGCGGAACGGTCTTGATCCCGGCGAACAGCGTAACGATGACGAGAAGAACAAACGCGATCGCGAAAACGTCGAAGCCAGTCATAAAGTCCTCCAGGGCCGGCGAGACCGTCGCCAGTCACGGTCGTGCATTGGTCGGCAGGACCGCTCCGCCGGTTCAGCCGGCTGTTGTTCTCCCTAGCACATAGGAAGCTGCTGTCGGATGACCAGATGCCAACGAATGCCCGTGCCCGGTGTCACGGATCGTTAACAATCAAATCCAGCCTTGTTAAATCCAGCCTTGTTAGATCCAGCCTTGCAGCTCGCGCAGCACGAGCTGGCGGATCACGTCCATGCCGCCGTCGCTGTCGTTGAGGCAGGGGATCGCCGCGAATTGCTCGCCGCCATTGTGCCGGAAGATCTCGGCATTCTCCTGCGCGATCTCCTCCAGCGTCTCCAGGCAATCGGCGGAGAAGCCGGGCGTGACCACGGCAATGCGCCGCACGCCGTCCTTGGCGAGTTTCTCGACGGTCTTGTCGGTATAGGGCTGCAGCCACTCGGCCTTGCCGAAGCGCGACTGGAAGGTGAGGATCAGCCGGTTGGCATCGAGCCCGAGCCGCTTGCGCAGCGCATTGGTCGTGGCGATGCATTGCGCCTGATACGGATCGCCCTTGTCGACATACTCCTTCGGCATGCCGTGGAACGACGCGACGATGATCTCGGGGTGGAACGGCAATGTCGCGAGGTGCGCATTGATCGAGACCGCAAGCGCCTCGATGTAGTCGGGATCGTCGTAGTAAGGCGGCGTCACCCGCAGGATCGGCTGTGCGCGCATGCCGGCCAGCACGCGAAACGCCTCATCGCAGACCGTCGCCGACGTCGCGGCGGAATATTGCGGATAGAGCGGCACCACCAGCAGCCGGCCGCAGCCCTGCGCCGCCAGCGCCTCGATGCGCTGCTTGATCGAGGGGTTGCCGTAGCGCATCGCCCAGTCGACCACGACGTGGTCGTGATCGGCGATCGCCTCCGCCAGCTTGTCGGCCTGCGAGCGCGTGATGGTCTTCAGCGGCGACTCGTTCTTCTCGGTGTTCCAGATCTTCAGATAGTCGCGCGCCTTGCGGGCCGGACGGACCCGCAGGATGATGCCGTTGAGGATCAGCTTCCAGAGCAGGCCCTGATCCTCGATCACCCGCGGATCGGACAGAAATTCCTTGAGATAGACCCGCACGCCGGCGGCATCCGCCGTATCGGGCGTGCCGAGATTGACCAGCAGCACGCCGACGCGTTCCGGCTTCGGCGCCGCGGCAGACTTCGCGCTCTCGAAGGGGATCACCGTGCTCATGATGGCCTTGCGCTTGATATCCTTCGCCTGGGAGCTTTGGGCTTCGCGCGTTGCTCCAACCTTGTCAAGCCGAGTGCGGGTTGGCTACGTTCCCCTGCGGAATAAGGGGGAACCATGACGATCGCCGAATGGTGCGTCTTCGGGACGCTGATGCTCTCGCTGCTGACGATCGTGTCGGTGAAGTGGACCGGCTTCCGCAGCTTCGACAATGCCAGGCCGCGCGATCCCGACTTCTACGACGACCCGATCCGCTCGCGGGCGCTCGGCGCGCACCAGAACGGCATCGAGGCCTTCCCGTTCTTCGCCTTCGCCGTGCTGCTCGCCGAATTCCGCGTCGGCCCGCTGCGGCTGATCGACGAGCTCGCCGTGCTGTTCCTGATCGTGCGGATCGCCTACGTCTTCACCTATATCGGCAACCGCCCGACGCTGCGCTCGATCCTCTGGAGCATCGGATTTGCGATCAACATCGCGATCTTCCTGCTGCCGGCGATCAGGGGCTATCTGACGAGTTGAGCCTGTTTCTTCTCCCTCTCCCCGTTCTTACGGGGAGAGGGCTGGGGTGAGGGGCCGTCTCCGCAAATTCGATGGAAGCGAGCGTGCGGAGACTCCCCCTCACCCGAAATTCGCGCACGCGAATTTCGACCTCTCCCCGCAAGCGGGGCGAGGTGACTTCAAAGGCACGTCGCGCGCTCGGCCGCGATGTAGCCGAACAGCAGCCCGAGCCCGAACAGCAGCACAAGGCCCGCGGCGGCGAACTCCAGGCCGCGCATGATGACCATGCCGCCGCCGTCGCGCGCCGCGCTCAGCCGCTCCGCCACGCCGCGCGCCGACACCGCGACCAGCGCGATCGCCGCCACCGTGATGGCGGTGCCGAGCCCCATCACGAAGGTCGCGGCAATGCCGGCCCAGAACAGGCCCTGCGCCAGCGCGAACACCAGCACCAGGATCGCGCCCGAGCAGGGCCGGATCCCGACCGTGAGGATCGCGCCGAGCCCCCGCCGCCAGCCGCCAGGACCGGCGAGCTCGGCCGGCGTCGGCCCGTGCGAATGGCCGCAATGCTCGTCATGGACGTGCTGCGCGTCATGCCCGTGATCGTGACCGTGATCATGATGATGCCCGTGATCGTCATGCGCGTGACGGTGACGGTGATCATGGCCGTCATGGTGATCGTGATCATGGTGGTCGTGATCGTGCTGATGCGCGCCGGCCATCGCCAGCGTCGGGCGCGGCATCTGCAGCGCACGGAAGAAGCCGCCGCCCTTGACCCACACCAGCCGGGCGCCGAATGCCGCGATCAGCGCGTAGCTTGCGATCTCGATCGCCTTCTCCGCCCCGCACATGGTCTTCGCGGTCGCGTTGAGCAGCCAGGCACAGATGCCCACGATCAGAACGGCGACCACCGACTGCATCAGCGCCGAGGCGAACGACAGCACGATGCCGCGCCGCGCGGTCTCGCGATTGGCGACCATGTAGGATGAGATCACCGCCTTGCCGTGGCCGGGGCCGGCGGCATGGAAAATCCCGTAGGCAAAGGAGATCACAAGCAGGGTCCAGACCGCCGAACCGTCGGATTTCGCGGCGCGGATGGTCTGGGAGATCTCGCGGTAAAACTCCGACTGTTTCGCCAATAGCCAACCGACCAACCCGCCCTGCGGCTCCGCCGCGCGCGGCGCGCCGAACGGATTCTGTGCCAGCAGCGCATGAACGGCGCCATCGAGCAGCGCAAACGCCGTCAGTACGGCCGCGGCCACGGCGAGGCCGCGCGTCATGCGCGAGACGATCGGCGTCATGGGCACTCCACCGAGACCTTGTTGGCGAACATCATGCCGAAATTGCCGTTGCCGCCGTCGAGAAAGGTCTGCTCGCCGAGCTTCTGCGCGGCGGCGGTGCCGTCGCTATTCGGCCGCTCGAACTGCATCTTGCAGTTCGCCGCGGCGCCGACCAGCTTGACCGGCTCCTTCTCGGCATACTGGAAGTCGATGAAATAGGTCGGGTCGAACACTTCGAGCGAGAGCTGCCTGGCCTTGAACGGCGTCTTCACCGGCAAGGTGAAGTGCAGCGTCAGCGCCGAATCCTTGTATTCGAGGAAATAGTCGACCGGCTCGGTGAACTTCTGCTTCTTGCCGTCGCCCTTGGCGAAGGTGAAGTAGGCGTATTCCTTCAGCGATTCGACATTGGTCTGCGCCAGCGGCGCCAGCTCCTCGCGGCTGTAGGCGCCCTTCACCTTGGTCTCGATGCCCTGCAGCGCGTAGGTCGAGAACATGTCGTCAAACGTCCAGGCGTGCCGGACCCCCGTGATGGTGCCGTCGGGCGCGTAGATCAGCTCGCTCCTGGCGACGATCCAGACATGCGGATGAGCCTCGGCGGCCGCCGTGCCGAGCACGACGGACACCGCGACCACGAGCCAGCCGATCAGCCGGTTCAACGACGGCCGCACCTCAGGCCGCCTCAGGCGTCTCGAGCAGGCCGCGACGGCGCAGCAGCGCGTCCGGCTCGGGCTCGCGGCCACGGAAGGCGACATAGGCCTCCTCCGGATCGCGCGAGCCGCCCGACGAATAGATGTCGTCATGCAGCCGCTTGGAGGTCGCGGGATCGAAGATGTCGCCGGCCTCCTCGAAGGCGCCGAAGGCGTCAGCATCCATCACCTCCGACCACATGTAGCTGTAGTAGCCGGAGGCATAGTGGTCGCCGGAGAAGATGTGGCCGAACTGCGTCGGCCGGTGCCGCAGCGAGATTTCGGCGGGCATGCCGATCTTCTCCAGCTCCTTCTGTTCGAAGGCGCGGACATCCCAGCTCGCCGCTGCCGGCTGGGTGTGGAATTCGAGGTCGATCAGCGCAGAGGAGACGAACTCCACGGTGGCAAAGCCCTGGTTGAACTTGCGCGCGGCAAGGAAGCGCTTGAGCAGGTCGTCCGGCAGTGCCTCCCCGGTCTCGTAGTGGCGGGCGAAGCGCTGCAGCACCTCGGGCCGCTCCTGCCAGTGCTCATAGAGCTGCGAGGGCAGCTCGACGAAGTCGGTGAACACGCTGGTTCCGGACAGTGACGGATAGGTCACGTTGGACAGCATGCCGTGCAGGCCATGGCCGAACTCGTGGAACAGGGTCCGCGCGTCGTCGGGCGACAGCAGCGACGGCGCGCCAGCGGCGCCCTTGGCGAAGTTGCAGACATTGATGACCAGCGGCGCGACGTCGCCGTCGAGCTTCTGCTGGTCGCGCAGCGAGGTCATCCAGGCGCCGGAGCGCTTCGAGGGTCGCGCGAAGTAGTCGCCGTAGAACAGCGCCTTGTGCTGGCCGTCGCGGCCCCTGACCTCCCAGACCCGGACGTCCGGATGCCAGACCGGGATATCCTTGCGCTCCTCGAAGGTGACGCCGAACAGGCGGGTGGCGCAGTCGAACGCGGCCTCGATCATGTGGTCGAGCACCAGATAGGGCTTGATCGCGGAATCGTCGAAATTGGCGCGGCGCTGGCGCAGCTTCTCAGCGTAATAGCGCCAGTCCCAGGACGCCAGGGTGAAATTGCCGCCCTCCTCCGCGATCAGCGCCTGCAGCGCGTCGCGGTCGGCGAGCGCCCGGGCCCGCGCCGGCTTCCAGACCCGCTCCAGGAGGCCACGCACGGCCTCCGGCGTCTTGGCCATGGAATCCTCGAGGCGGTAGGCGGCGTAGGTCGGGAAGCCCAGGATCTTGGCGGTCTCCTCGCGCAGCCTGAGGATCTCCACGATGGTCGCGTTGTTGTCGTTGGCGTTGCCATTGTCGCCGCGCGCCGTGAAGGCCTTGTAGACCTTCTCGCGCAGGTCGCGCCGCGACGAGCTCTGCAGGAACGGCTCGACCGAGGAGCGCGACAGCGTCACGATCGCCTTGCCCGGCATGCCGCGCTCTTCCGCCGCAGCCTTGGCGGCCGCCACAAATGTGTCGGAAAGGCCGGCGCGGTCGGCCTCGCCGAGCTCCATGAACCACTCCTGCTCGTCGCCGAGCAGATGATGGCTGAATGAGGTGCCGAGATGGGCGAGGCGCTCGTTAATCTCGGCCATGCGGGCCTTTGCCGCATCGTCGAGGCCGGCGCCGGAGCGGCGGAAGCGGGTGTAGGTGCGTTCCAGCAGCCGCATCTGCTCGCCGGTCAGGCCGAGGGAGGCGCGCTTCTCGTGCAGCATGGCGATGCGGCCAAACAGCACAGCGTTCATCATGATCGGATTCCAGTGCCGCGCCATCCGGGGCGACACCTCCTTGTCGATCTCCAGGATCGCCGGGCTCGAATGCGCCGAGACCAGGTCGTAGAACACCGCCGAGACCTTCGACAGCAGCTTGCCGGAGCGCTCCAGCGCGGTGATGGTGTTGTCGAAGTCGGGCAGCGCCGGATCATGGGTGATCGCAGTCACTTCCGCGGAATGATCGGCGAAAGCCTGCTCGAAAGCGGGGAGGAAATGCTCCGGCTTGATCTCGGCGAACGGCGGCGTCTCGAGCGGCGTCCGCCATGCCTTCAGGAGGGGGTTGGCAAGAGCCTGAGCCTTGGCGTCTGCGCTGGTTTCTGACATCGAATGTCCCGTTTTTCGCCTTGAAAATGCTGCCCGATCTATATCACGCGATACGGCATTTTTGGGCCTTTTGCGCTTGATAGATGGGCACTTTTCGGAGAGATTGCGCCCCCTGAACAGGACCTATTTCATGACCATGCAGCCCTCCAACTCAGGCAACCGCACCATCGCCTGGCCAAGCGTCATCACCGTGATCTCGGCGGCGATCCTGATCGGCGCGGAAGTGTTCGGCGCGGCGTTCGCCGGCGGCTGGGCGCTCGCGATTCTGCTCGGGCTCGACGACGTCGCCGCGCACATCCTGCAGGCGGTGCTGTTCGGCATCGGCGTGCTGATCATGATCGCCTTCATCCGCGCAGCGCAGCGCGTCGAGCCGTTCACGCGTCGCGCGTGAGCTTGAGCGATTCAAGAAAGCGCTGCGGCACAGGGCTAAAACGCACACACGCTTCGTTAGTGATTCTTAACAGCCGTTCATCTTCAGCGCATCCGACGCGTGCTGCGCGCGACATCGCAAGCACGCGTTAGGGAAATTTGCCGCTATCGCAAAAAAATTCTTGCGCCACGAAGTCAAAAGACTTATTTCCTGCCTTGCCCAATTTCGCACGTGCCTGTGGTCGTGTGTCAGTCGGTAGGTATCCGGACAAGAGGCCGGACAGCCGCCAAGGGGTGGAAGAACCGAGGGTCGCTTACGTCCATCAGGACACGAGGCGGCCAGCATCTCTCTCCAGGGATGCCGTTGAAGGTCTCACCACTCTTTGCAACCGTGACTGGCAGCCGGAGGCGAACCGGCGCACCCCGCTCTCAACGGGGGACGCGACTTAAAGCAACGACGGATCGGGCTTTTTTGGTCTCTACCGGCGGTCCAACGCCGGCCCGGGCTACTGAAAAGGCTTGTCCTTCATTGCCAGGTGATCGGGCGGGAAACTCTCCCAACCAATCCACGGCAGCACAGTCTGGTTTGAGTCTCTTGGCCTCAACGCGCCTCCATCGCGCGATGTGGCCGAAGCGCTCTTACCCGACGTCACGTTGATGCGGATCCCGTCGCTGGGGCCGTTGGAGAGTGCCATGACTGAACGTATCCAGGAATTCCTGCGCCACCGCCGCCAGGATGGACTCGACACCGAGCCGTGCCTCGTCGTCGACCTCGAAGTCGTGCGCGACAATTACCAGACCTTCGCCAAGGTGCTGCCGGACAGCCGCGTGTTCTATGCGGTGAAAGCCAACCCGGCGCCCGAAGTGCTGTCGCTGCTGGCCTCGCTCGGCTCCTGCTTCGACACCGCGACGGTTGCGGAAATCGAGATGGCGCTGGCCGCCGGTGCGACGCCGGACCGCATCTCCTATGGCAACACGATCAAGAAGGAGCGCGACATCGCGCGTGCCTTCGCGCTCGGCATTCGCCTGTTCGCGGTCGATTGCGCCGCCGAGGTCGAGAAGATCGCCCGCGCCGCCCCCGGCGCCAAGGTGTTCTGCCGCATCCTCTATGACTGCGCCGGCGCCGAGTGGCCGCTGTCGCGCAAGTTCGGCTGCGACCCGGAGATGGCGGTCGACGTGCTCGACCTCGCCAAGCGCCTGGGCCTGGAGCCGTGCGGCATCTCGTTCCATGTCGGCTCGCAGCAGCGCAAGGTGAAGGCGTGGGACCGCGCGCTCGCGATGGCGTCGACCGTGTTCCGTGACTGCGCCGAGCGCGGGATCAACCTCACCATGGTCAACATGGGCGGCGGCTTTCCGACCAAGTACCTCAAGGACGTTCCTCCGGTCCTGCAATATGGCCGGTCGATCTTCCGCGCGCTGCGCAAGCATTTCGGCAACCAGATTCCGGAGACGATCATCGAGCCGGGCCGCGGCATGGTCGGCAATGCTGGAATCATCGAGACCGAAGTCGTTCTGATCTCGAAGAAGAGCGACGAGGACGAGGTGCGCTGGGTCTATCTCGACATCGGCAAGTTCGGCGGTCTCGCCGAGACGATGGACGAGTCGATCCGCTACGCCATCCGCACCCCGCATGACGGGGCGGACATGACGCCGTGCGTGCTCGCGGGCCCGACCTGCGACAGCGCCGACGTGCTGTACGAGAAGCTGCCGTATCCGCTCCCGGTGACGCTCGAGATCGGCGACAAGCTGCTGATCGAAGGCACCGGCGCCTATACGTCGACCTACTCGTCGGTGGCGTTCAACGGCATTCCGCCGCTGAAGACCTACCACATCTGACCCGCCTCGTTTTCGAGGCCCGATAAACCGGGAGCCGGCCCCGCCGGCTCCTCCCCGATCATTTTCGATTTTCCTGAACGACGCTTGCCGCGGCGTACGACATGCCGTTGCAAGCGGGGACTGACGTGCCATGACTGCAAAACGGAACACCCCCGTTGCCCTCATCCGAGATGCCGCCCCGTTCGCGATCCGTGCGGAGCGTGGCTCGGACGTCGTCGCACGCGAAGCGCTGCTGGATGCCTGCTTTGGCTGTAATCGCCATACGCGCACCTGCCAGCGCCTGCGCGACGGACGCGCGCCCGCCGAAGGCCTGAGCCTTGCGGCCGTGCGCCAGGACGGCCGGCTGGTTGGAACCGTGCGGTTGTGGCACGTCAGCGCGGGGGGCCGCAGCGCGCTGATGCTGGGGCCGCTGGCAGTCGATGACGACTGCCGCGGCCTCGGCGTCGGCGCCGCGCTGATGCGGCGTGCGCTGGCGGTGGCCAAGGCGCGCGGCCACGGCGCCGTGATCCTGCTTGGCGATGCGCCCTACTACGCCCGCTTCGGCTTCACCGCGGCCAAAACCGGCGAGTTGTCGCTGCCGGGCACATTCGAGCGCGAGCGGCTGCTCGGCGTCGAGCTTGTCGCGGGCGCGCTGGATGGCGCCTGGGGCATGATCACGCCGACCGGCGCGCCGCTGCCCGAGGCCAAGGCATCGCGGACGCGATCCCGGACCCGGAAGGCACCGCTCGCCGTGCCGCACGCGGCGTAAGGCGGGCCGCCATGTCGGAGCACCTTCCCATCACCGATGGCGCGCGCCCGCGTTGGCGCGGCCTCGTCACCACGGTCATGCTGATCCTGATCTCGGTGATGATCGTCAGGGATATCCTGGGCCGGCGCTGGACCGGCACGCCGCCATCGCCGCCGGACGCCACGCAGCAGTCCCGCTAACGCCGCCCGCGCCAGGCCTGAACCAAGGGGTTGCGCGGGCGCCAAAAATGCCCGTAAACCCCGCGCAAAGCCATTTTCAGTCGAGGTCCAATATGTCCCGCCGCCTGATTTCCACCGGCTCGCCCTTTGAGAAGACCGCCGGCTACAGCCGTGCCGTGATCGATGGCGACTTCGCCTTCGTCGCGGGAACCACCGGCTATGACTACGCCACGATGACCATGCCATCAGATGTCACGAGCCAGTCACGGAACTGCTTCAAGACCATCGAGGCCGCCCTCAAGGAGGGAGGCTTTGCGATGGCCGACATCGTCCGCGCGACCTACTACCTCACCGACGCCCGTGACGTGGATGCCCATTTCGCGGTCTGCGGCGAGGTCCTCGGCGACATCCGCCCGGCCGCAACGATGCTGATCGTCGCGGGGCTCTACAAGCCCGAGATGAAGGTCGAGATCGAAGTCACCGCGAAGCGTCGCAACCCCTGATCCACCCTATCCGCCGCTAGGCACTCTCCTGGAGAAAATGATGAGCCCCGCCTCGCAGATCTACGCGAAGATCACAGGTCCCATTGTTATGATCGGCTTCGGCTCGATCGGCAAAGGCACGCTGCCTTTGATCGAGCGGCATCTCGATTACGACAAGTTGCGCGTCACCGTGATCGACCCCAAGGACGAGGGCCGCAAGGCGCATTGCGAGAAGCACAACGTCAAATTCATCCAGAAGGCCGTGACCAAGGACAATTATCGCGACCTGCTGAGCCCGCTGCTCACTGAAGGCGGCGGCCAGGGCTTTTGCGTCAATCTGTCGGTCGATACCGGCTCGACCGACATCATGGAGCTGTGCAACGAACTCGGCGCTCTCTACATCGACACCGTCAACGAGCCCTGGCTCGGCTTCTATTTCGATTCCTCGAAGGGCCCGGAAGCGCGCTCCAACTACGCCCTTCGCGAAGTGACGCTGGCCGCCAAGAAGGCGCGCCCCGCGGGCTCGACGACGGCCGTCTCCTGCTGTGGCGCCAATCCCGGCATGGTCTCATTCTTCGTCAAGCAGGCGCTGCTCAATGTCGCCGCCGATCTGAAGCTCAATGCCCCGAAGCCGAAGACCAAGGCCGAATGGGCGGACTTGATGCGGCAGGCCGGCGTGAAGGGCATCCACATCGCCGAACGCGACACCCAGCGCTCCAAGTCGCCGAAAGAGCCTGACGTCTTCGTCAACACCTGGTCGGTGGAAGGTTTCCTGTCGGAAGGCGTGCAGCCGTCCGAACTCGGCTGGGGCACCCATGAGAAATGGATGCCCGAGAATGCGCATACCCACGAAGCCGGCTGCGGCGCCGCCATCTATCTGATGCAGCCCGGCGCCAACACGCGCGTACGCACCTGGTGCCCGACCCGCGGCGCGCAGTATGGCTTCCTCGTCACCCACAACGAGTCGATCTCGATCGCCGATTACTTCACGGTGCGTGACGCATCGGGCACGGCGATCTATCGGCCGACCTGCCACTATGCCTATCACCCGGCCGACGACGCCGTGCTGTCGCTGCATGAAATGTTCGGCCGCGCAGCGAAGATGCAGGAAAAGCATCACATCCTCGACGAGAACGAGATCGTCGACGGCATCGACGAGCTCGGCGTGCTGCTGTTCGGCCATGACAACAATGCCTACTGGTACGGCTCGCAGCTCTCCATCGAGGAGACCCGCAAGCTCGCGCCCTATCAGAACGCCACCGGCCTGCAAGTGACCTCCGCCGTGCTCGGCGGCATGGTGTGGGCGCTGGAAAACCCGAACGAAGGCATCGTCGAGGCCGACGAGATGGACTTCGATCGTCTGCTGGAAATCCAGCTACCCTATCTCGGCCCCGTGAAGGGTTTCTACACCGACTGGACCCCGCTGACGGATCGTCCGGGACTGTTTCCGGAAGATATCGACACCAGCGATCCCTGGCAGTTCAAGAATATTCTGGTGCGCTGACAGGGTCATCCCGGGATGCGCGCTTAGGCGCGCAGACCCGGGATCTCGAAATCGTGGCGCGAGATTCGCAGGTGCGCGAGTGCGCACCATGGTCCATCGCCGACGCGATGCCCCGGAATGACTTCGTCATCTCGCCATGTAGTCGAACGCGACCGAGCCAAGGCCGAGGGTCAGGTCTGCCTTGAAATGCAGCGCCGAGACCACCTCGCGCACCGGCAGGCGGGCGACATCGCATAGCGCGTGCGGAAACAGGCCGAGCGCGGCGGGGCCGGTCCAGGCCTCCTTCAGCGTGATGTCTTCCAGATGAAACCGCACCAGCTCGCAGATCCGCGGGCTGCCGTCGACATGCGGGATGATCTTCAGAATGAAGTTCGGCGCCGTCATCGACTTCAAGACGGTGTCGTGGTCGACCTTGCGATGCTTGTAGCCCATGGTGGCGGAGGCGCAGAGCACCGAGCCGTAATGCAGCGAGCCGACCAGCACGTCGCTCTCGACCTCGATCCTGGGCTTTGCCAGCTTCTTCGGAAATCCCCACAGCTCGCGGCCGCCGGCGATCGGGCCTTCATCGTCGAGATACATCGCGTGGGTGTAGGCGCCCTCCTCGCCCCTGAAGCGAACCGGGATCACCTGCCCGGTCTCGGTGTAGTCGCCGAAACCGGTCGAGTCCGGCATGCGGATGAACTCGTACTTCACCACCGGCTCGGCGACCTCGAGCGGCTCCGGCACCACGGCGGCGAGCGCTTCCGGGTCGGTCTTGTAGGTGATGATGAAATATTCGCGGTCGAAGAACCGGTAGGGCCCCGGCGGAAACGACGGGTTGGTGAGCGGCATCGAATAGGCGGTGCGCCGGACGTCCTCGATCTTCATGGCAGGCCCCATCTGTCGTTGGCGAGACGACAGATTATGGAGTGTGCCGGTGGCGGAGGCGAGACCGTATAATCGGCAGCGTCCGTCAAATCCGCGTCACAATGCGGGCCGCGGCGCGCTTACTTTTTCTCGATCGGCGGCGCGGTCTTCTCCGCGGGCGCGGGCGGCAGCACCGGCTTGGCGCCGGCCTTCCGTGCCTCATCGTCGGGACGCGCCGGCTGCGGCGCCGGCGTGGTCGGCCGCTCGCCGCCCGGCTTCGACTCGGCCGGCGGCGCCGTCTGCTGCGGCTCCGGCGTCGGCGTCGGTTGCAGCGGCTGGGTCGCCTGCGCGATCTCCTGCGGCGGAGCGGCATAGATCGCGTGCAGCGAAAGCACCGCGATCGCAACGCCCGCTGCCACCAGCGTCGAGGCGATCAGCATGTCGATTCGCAACCTGGTCCGATCCACAGCCATCTCGTTCACCTGCGCCTTGTCCACGGGGTCAACGATCCCGCCACGGCATGGTTCCGAAGCGGTGCCTGCGGGAACCTCGGCTCAATCCGTGGTGCTGACTTCCCAGGTCGCGTGCCGCACGCCGGGCTGATGCTGCAGGTCGACCACCACGGCATTCAGCTCGTTGGGCTCGACCGCGGTCGAGACCAGCGTCGCCACGATCTCGAGGAAGTCGTCGCCGGCCTCGACCACGTCGACATCGGCAACAGGGTAGTTCGCGGCCTCCAGCTTCTCGACCAGGCGATCACGCATGTCTGGCAGCGCTTCCGGGGTAACCGCGAGCTTGAAGTAGTAGGTCGCCTCCGAGGCCTTCTCGTTCAGCGGGATGCGGTTGATGGCGTTGACCAGCGGACGCAGCAGCGTGTTGCCGGCGATCACGAACACGGTCAGCGCCGCCGCCTGCGCCACGAGGTCGGCACCGGCGCAGGAGCCGACCGCGGCCGAGGCCCACAGCGTGGCCGCGGTGTTGAGGCCGCGCACATCCATGCCCTGCTTCATGATGACGCCGGCGCCGAGGAAACCGATTCCCGACACCACATAGGCGATCACCCGCACCGCGCCGTCGGCGCCGGCCAGATGCATCGCGAGGTCGACGAAGGCGGCAGCGCCGACCGCGACCAGCACATTGGTGCGCAGACCCGCGGTGCGCTGCCGGTACTGCCGCTCAGCGCCGATCAGGGTGCCGAATACAAAGGCCGTGGTCAGGCTGACCAGCGTGTCGATGAAGTCGGCGAGCTGGAACGTGGTGAGAAATCGCATGACGCTGCGGCCCCGGCGCGAGCTTCGTCTTTTGACGCGTTTTCTTCATGCGATCCGGTACTCACTTCGCTCGAAAACGCTTCGTCTGCCGCGATCTCTTACATTTCCACGATGCCCGCGTCACCATCTTCCGTGCCGAAGGCGAGCAGCGTGCCCTTGGCATTCCATCCGAGCGCCGACACCGCCGTGCCGGCGTTCCGGCGCACCAGGATCTCGGCGCCGTCCTCGAGCCGGACCATCAGCACGGTGCCGTCGGCATAGCCGACCGCCATGATGTCGTTCTTCGGATGGCAGGCGACCACGGCGACCCGCGCCGGCATCGGCGCCAGCATCGCCGGCTCCTTGCCCATCGGGCCGTCCTTGCTGGTGAACGGCCAGACGATCACGGTATCGGCGCCCGAGGTCGCGAGCCCCTTGCCGCCGACACTCCATGACATCGAGCGCACCCGGCCAGGATAGCCGCTCATCCGCATATGCCGGTTGTCGGCGAGCCGCCAGCCATGCATCGCGGGCTCGTGCATCGCGGTGACGAGGAATTTGTTGTCCGGGCTGAACATGACGGCGAGATGCGAGCCGGCCCATTCCAGAAACTCCGGATTGGCCGCCATGTTGGGAAACCACAAGGTCACGCCGTTGTAATGCGCGATCGCAAGCCGCAGGCCCTTCGGCGCAAAAGCAAGCCCGCCGACGGTCGACGGTACCTCGAAGGTTTTCTCCTCGCCCTTGGGATTGCGCACGAACGCGGTCTTGCCCGCCGACCATGCCAGCGTGCCCTCGCTGTGCAGGGCGACGTTGTCGATCCAGCGCCGCTTGGCGTCGGTCGCAATGACAGCGGTCTCGCCCTTGGCGTCGATCGCGACCAGCTTGCCGTCGTCACCGCCGGTGACGAGCCGCTTGCCGTCGGAGGCGGCGCACAGGATGGCGCCGAAATGCGTCTGCGTCCGTGTGATCTCGCCTTCGGCGGTCGCGATCGCAACACCCTCCTCGGCGCCGACGAAGAACGCGCGGTCGCCGAGGAAATGTACCGAGCTCACCGCCGCGCCGAGCGGCAGCGGCTTGACGCGGTCGGTGATCGAAACGATGGAAGAAGGGGCCTCGCCCGGATCGAACTCTTTCATCACGTGGTGATGCACTGCTCGAAGCCGTCGCGGATCACCTGCTCGGGCAGTTCACGACCGATGAACACGACGCGGCTCTCGCGCTTCTCGCCGTCCTTCCATTTCCGCTGATGGTCGCCCTCCAGCATCATGTGGACGCCCTGGAACACGTAGCGGTCGTCATCGCCGGTGAAGGCGAGGATGCCCTTCGATCGCAGGATCTTCTGGCCCTCGGTGGCGACGAGCTGCTGCAGCCAGGGCATGAACTTGGTCGGGTCGAGCGGCTTCTCGGAACGCAGCGACAGCGATTGCATGTCCTCGTCGTGATAATGCTTCAACCCGCCATGGCCATGGTCGTGATCATGATGGTGGTGGTGATCATGGTCATGCTGATGATGATCGTGATCATGGTCGTGATCGTCGCCGGCCTCGAGGAAATCGGGCTCGATCTCCAGGATGCGGTCGAGATCGAACGCGCCGCGCTCCAGCACGTCGGTCAGCCCGACCTGGCAACGCTCGGTGCGGTGCAGCTTGGCATAGGGATTGATGCCGCGGATGCGGGCTTCGACCTCGGCGAGTTCGGGCTTTGAGACCAGGTCGGTCTTGTTCAGCACGATGACGTCGGCGAACGCGATCTGGTTCTTGGCTTCCGGCGCGTCCTTGAGGCGGTCGCTCAGCCATTTGGCATCGGCGACGGTCACGACCGCGTCGAGCCGGGCGTTCTTCTGCACGTCCTCGTCGACGAAGAAGGTCTGCGCGACCGGCGCCGGATCGGCAAGGCCGGTGGTCTCGACGATGATGGCGTCGAACTTGCCCTTGCGCTTCATCAGGCCGTCCATGATGCGGACGAGGTCGCCGCGCACCGTGCAGCACACGCAGCCATTGTTCATCTCGAACACTTCCTCATCGGCGCCGATGATGAGGTCGTTGTCGATGCCGATCTCGCCGAATTCGTTGACGATGACGGCGTATTTCTTGCCGTGGTTTTCCGACAGGATGCGGTTCAACAGCGTGGTCTTGCCGGCGCCGAGATAGCCCGTCAGCACGGTCACAGGAATTTTTTGCGAAGCTTCAGCCATAACAACTCCGAAGGAACTCTTTGTTTGAACATGATCTTATCGGAAAACCGGACCCCACTTTTCCGGATCATGCTGGTCCGCGCTCAACCCAGACAGGGAGGCCCCTGCCCTACTCGGCGAGCGCGCTGGTCAGGGCCTTTATATTGTGCCTGACCATATCAATGTAAGTGGGTGCATCGCCCTTTTCGGCCGTCAGACCGTCCGAATACAGGGTGCCGCCGACCCGGGCGCCGGTCTCGGCCGCGATCCGCTCGATCAGGCGGGGATCGCTGATATTTTCGAGAAAAACTGCCGGAATTTTCGCAACCTTGATCTGGGCGATGATGGCGGCGATATCGCGCGCGCTGGGCTCGGAATCCGTGGACACGCTGAGCGGCGAGAAGAACGTGACGCCGTAGGCGTCAGCGAAATAGCCGAAGGCGCCATGGGTCGAGATCACCTTGCGCCGCGCCTCCGGCACTTTCGCCACCGCCTCATGCACCTCGCGGTCGAGCGCCTCGAGCTTGGCCAGATAGGCGTCGGCATTGGCCTTGAAGATGGCTGTCTGGTCGGGGGCCGCGGCGATCAGCCCGTCGCGAATATTGACGACGTAGATCTTCGCATTGGCCACGGATTGCCAGGCATGCGGATCGTCATGGCCGCCCATCTTCCGTGGCATGATCCCCTTGGTCGCCACCGCGACCGGTGCCTTGCTGCCCGAGGCCTGCAGCAGCCGCGGCATCCAGCCCTCGAAGCCGAGACCATTAATCACCACGAGCTTGGCGTCGGCGACCTTCTTGGCATCCGCCGGCGTCGGCGCGTAGACATGCGCGTCGCCGTCGGGCCCGACCAGCGCCGTCACGTCGACATTATTGCCGCCGACATTGCGCACCATGTCGGCGAGGATCGAGAAGCTCGCGACGACATTGATGCGTTCGGCGGCGCGCGCCGGTCCACTCGCCAGCAGCAGCGCCAGACCAATCAAACCGAACAATCGCCGCATCGTACTCACGCCTCGAGATGGCGGCCGGGAAACAGCTGCCGCACCAGGCCGCTGACATTACCGAACAGCAGCGACACAATATACAGCCCCGCCGCGACCAGGATGATCGCGGGGCCGGATGGAATCCGGGTCTGGTACGACAGCACCAGTCCGGCATAGCCCGACAGCATCGCGCTCACCACCGCGATGCAGATCATGGTGGTGATGTCGCGCGACCAGAACCGCGCAATGCCCGCGGGCAGGATCATCAGTCCGACTCCGAGCAGCGTGCCGAGCGCGTGGAAGCCGTTGACGAGGTTGACCACGACCAGCGCGAGGAAGGCGAGATGCGCCGGCGCGCCGGCCCGGCTCACGGTGCGCAAAAACACCGGATCGACGCATTCGATCACCAGCGGGCGATAGATCACCGCGAGCACCAGGAGCGTGAGGGTGGCGTTGAACGCGATCACCAGCAGCGTCTGGTCGTCCATCGCCAGGATGTTGCCGAACAGCACGTGCAGCAGGTCGATATTGGTGCCCTTGATGGACACGATGGTGACGCCGAGCGCGAGCGAGACCAGATAGAAGGTCGCAAGCGAGGCGTCCTCCTTCAATTCGGTGGTGCGGGCGACGAGGCCGGCGAGCAGCGCCACGGCAAAGCCCGCGATCAGGCCGCCGGTCGTCATCGCGAACAGGTTGAGCCCGGACAGCAGGAAGCCGATCGCCGCCCCCGGCAGTATCGCATGCGCCATGGCGTCGCCGACCAGGCTCATCCGCCGCAGCATCAGGAACACGCCGATCGGCGCACCGCCGAGCGACAGCGCGATCACCGCCGCCAGCGCGCGGCGCATGAACTCGAATTCGGTGAAGGGCGTGACCAGCGCGTCGGATAGCATCGGCGTCAGGCGGCCCGCGAGCGTGGATCGGCGGCGCAGGCCGCGGCGCTATCGTCGAACGCCTCGCACATCCGCATTGCGACCATCAGATTGTCCGCCGTCAGCGCCTCGGCGGTCGGTCCCCATTCGACCGGGCCGCGCGCCAGCAGCAGCGTCTCCGGGAAATTGTTGCGCACCATGTCGAGGTCATGCAGCGCCGCCAGCACGGTGCGCCCCTCGCCGTTCCACCGCTTCACCAGCGCCAGCAGGTCGGCGGTGGTCTTGGCGTCGATGGCGTTGAACGGCTCGTCGAGCACGATCAGCCGGGCATCCTGCAACAGCACGCGCGCGAACAGCATGCGCTGGGTCTGGCCGCCGGACAGCGTGCCGATCGGGCGGTTCTCGAATCCGTTGAGGCCGACGGCGGCGAGCGCCGCCAAAATCTTCTCGCGCGCGGCCTTGCCGATGCCGCCGAAGAAGCCGGTGGAGCGCCACAACCCGGTGCCGACGAAATCGAACACCGAGATCGGGAAGCTGCGGTCGATGTCGGCAGATTGCGGCAGATAGGCGATGTCGCGATGATCCAGCCCGTCGAGATCGATCACGCCCGAGAGCGGCTTGAGCACGCCGGCGATGCCGCGCAGCAGGGTCGACTTGCCGGCGCCGTTCGGGCCGATCACGGCGAGCAGCGCACCGGCCTCGACGGCGCCATTGAGATGATGCACCGCCGGGTGGCGGTCATAACCGAGCGTGACGTCACGGAAGGTAACAAGAGCAGCCACCGGTCTCACCTCATCGCCAGCCAGACGACAGCCCACAGGCAGGCACTGACCGCGAGCGCCGCGAGCAGTCGGCCCGGCACGGGCATGCGCAGGATCGACCAGTGCGCGGCCTGCGCCGGATGCGCGTGCGGGGCGTGGCTGTGCCCGTGGGGGGCGTGGCCGTGATGGTGGTCCTCGTGGGTGTGCGTATGCGCCATGGAACGACTGTTATATTATAACATAACGCGAGTCTACAAAGGAGGAACTCATGGCGGACCCGCAAAACCGGGGAGATTTGAGCCGCGCCGGCAGAGTGACGTCCCGGTCGACAGCTTTGCCGGAAACCTGCCTGGATGGGAACCGTTGGCTACCTGCGCCGGAGCGAAGGCAGACCCGTGCGCAGTTCTCTCCGCGTCGTCCTGGCGAAGGCCGAGACAACGGCGAATCCGTGGTGCAGATTGCGAGGCCCGCCTGCGCGCCTCAAATTCAGTGTCGTCCCGGCGCAGGCCGGGACCCATACGCCGCGGCGGGTGTTGTTGACGGGACTCGTTATTCCAACGGTGCGTAACGATCGGCATTTGTGGTTATGGGTCCCGGCTTTCGCCTGGCTTTCGCCGGGACGACACTGAGTGTGTGGAGCCGCGAGTAAGACAAACTTCTGCGCTCTCGCGATATGAATTGCCCGAGCTTTGACTTTTCAATCCGCCCTCTCTTGAACTGAGGGCGCGGGAAAGCCGGGTGTCGATCGCACCCATGGGCTCCGTGCGGGGACTTGACACGTTTTGCTGAGTTGTCCGTCGGCAAATCACCGATTGGCGTGGGGAAAATACCGGCGGAACGCCTTCGGCGACGGAGAGGCTGCCCTATGCGAAGAGGCAGCCCTATGCGACCAGCACATAGACCAGCATGGCAGCGGTGATCGCCATCCAGACGAGCGAGAGGCGGAAATACAGCAGGTCCCAATTCATGGGCGCGAGCGTACACGCCCGCGCTGACGTCAACCTTTCACCAGGTTAAGGCATCGCGGATTTAGTAACTAAGCACGCCAGCGGAATGGATCAGTGGTTGGCACGCCGAAAGACACAGCCCTGGCCCTCAATTTATGAACATGGCAATCGCCACGAGGATGACCGGGCTTAGCCCCATCAGTACGACAAACACGCTGTAAAGTAGGTTGCCCATAACGCCGCCCTACGTTGGAAGGAGAAGCTATGCCGGGAGGAACTCGGCAAGCCAGTGCAGTTTGTGCCAGCGGTGTTCGAGCTTTGGGAATTACCCAGTTATCTCCGGGACCTAGCTGGACATCCCCGTAACACTACGTGGGCGACACAGCTCAGGCAGAGAAAAGGGCGACGAGCGCCACCACCGCCAAAGCGGTAGCGACGCACCCTGCGATCATGACCCAGTCCTGACGCTTCGCCATGCCGGGCACGCTCACCCTGGCCAGCGCAGGTCGTGTTGACCTAGGTCAACCGGCCAAAATCATTCATCGGCCGTCGAGGCATCACGCAACGAAGCGCCCTCACGCCTCGCGCGCGTAACTCTTCAACCGTGCCTGGAGCACAGCGATCGGGAGCCTTTCAGCCAGGCGGCGGCGAGCGGCAGGCGGCCGGCGCTGCTGCCGCGCTTCAGGCGGAGCGGCACAAAGCGGACGCCGGGGATCGCCATCCGCGCGGTCCAGCGCGGCACGATGGCAACGCCGAGCCTTGCCGCGACCATGTTGACGATGGTCTGCTTCTCGTCGGCGATCTCCTGGATATGCGGCGTCAACCCGGCCTCGTCGAACAGTTTTGTCATCAGATCGTGGCTGTGCGGCCGCGAGCGGCGTTCCGGCACGATCAGGGGCTGATCCGCGATGTCGGGCAGCACGATCTGCTTGCGCCGCGCCAGCGCGTGCTTGTGCGACAGCGCCACCACGGCGGTCTCCTGCAACAGCGGGACAAATTCGATGCGGCGGTCGGGCCGCTCCGGCGGGCGCACGAAGGCGAGGTCGAGCGCACCAGACAGCAGCTTCGGCAGCAGGCGGATGGTCTTCTCCTCGAGCAGTTGCACGGCAACATCAGGATGGGCGGCGCGGAGGTCGCGCAGCAGCGGCGGCAGCAGGCCGGCCGCCGCGCTGTCGATCGCGCCGATCCGGAAGCGGCGCGCCTGTGGCTTGCGCAGCCGACGGCGAAAGCCGTTCTCGATCGCCAGCAGCTTGATGTGGCGGCCCAGCGCCGACGGCATCGTCTGCAGGCGCAGCGCCGCGCGCCCGAAACGCAGTTCTCAGCAGCCGCCACGAAGCAGCGAAGCTGGTGCAGTTCCAAGACGTGGGGATTCCTTTCGGCTCAGTCATCGTCATGGCCGGGCTCGTCCCGGCCGTCCAGGTCTTCCTTTTATGCAGCCAAGACGTGAATGCCCGGCGCAAGGCCGGGCATAACGCGTTGTGGGGGAAGCGATCGAGCTCGTGTGCTCTCCGGCAAGAGCCGGGCGCGTCGTCACAGTGCGGGGGTCCACCTGTTGCGATGACGGTAGAGCTTTGACAGGCTGAAGTTTCCGACCTCTTGTTCGCCCTTGCGGAAAATGGCTATCGCCTTCTGAACGCTCATTTCCGAAATGATATCGGGCCGGCTTCCACAGAGCATGACGAGCTCGAAGATCAGATTGGTGAGGGCGGGCATATCGGTCCATTGCTGCGTCTGATAGGGCTCCTCCCAATGAGCCCAGGCCCAATCTTCGATCAGATAGAGACCATCGCTCTTGAGATAATGGAAGGACGCCTCGAAGCTTGCTCGCGAGAGCTCGTATTGATGCGAGGCGTCGTCGATAATCATATCTATTCGCTGGCCGGGGAATTCCGTCCTGATGATGGTCTGGACGCGCGCGGTGTCGCCTTGCGACGTATTGTAGTATAATTTGACGCGGTCCGTCAGACCGTGGTCGCGGATCAGGCCAAGCACCGCTGGGCTCGCAGGTCTGATATCGATCCCGACGAACTTGATACGTTCCTCGATCGCGGCAAGAAGCAAAGCCGAACCACCTTCGAAGATGCCGAATTCCAGGATATTGGTAACCCCGTTCTCGCGAATGAGGCTTTTGTAGCGATCAATCATCCCGCGGTTCTTGATGATCGCGATGGAATCCTTCGTCGTCCTGGCATCATTGAAGTTCTGCCTGATCAGGCCAAACTTCATGTTGTTGATCACGAAGGTATTCTCATCACTCCAGACTTCATCCATTGGGAACCCCCTGTCGATATTGACTCAATTAACTGATCGCTGTTGTTTGCCCTGTGGCGTGCAGAGCCTCTCCTGCCAGATAAGCGGTATTTTTTCTCCATCCTCCGACGGTGCTTGGCGCAATTCCTCGCCTGCAATCTGCATGCCTGGCGGACATGGCCACGCAGTTGTCATCGAATCACTGGCCGATTTGCATCCGGCGCCAGCCGTTGTAGTTGAGATCGATGACGAACCGACGGCACACGCCTTCGGATCGATCCGCGTCGGCCACACCAGCTTGAACGGCGGAAGTGTCGGGCGTCGGCCCGCCGCGTTGGCGATCACTTTGAGACGCCGCACGCCTTCAGACAGCGTCGGCTGAATCCAGCCGCCTTCGGAGCTCTCGTTCCAGGCATAGATCACAACGCTCTTGAAGCGATCGTTGCGCGGATTGTTGGCCGCCTGACTGATTGCAGCACGGATTTGCCGTGTCCATTCCTCATCGGTGGCAGGTTGACACCAGTCCGGATTCGGCTTGCGAGTTTTCAGTTCCTGAGGATCGCGCAAAGCCGGTCGATAATCCCAGCCAAGCGTCACGGTTGGCAGGAAGCCTCCAGAACCATTCTGGGCTTCGGCTTGCCAGGCTTTCTGTGCAAGAGCCGCGCAACTGGCGTACGGCAGGGATTTTCCATTCGACCCAAGGGCGGTCGCATATGTACTCGCCGCATCAAATCCTATCCTGTGAGCAACGGGCTCCGTCTCGGACAGGTTGAAGAGCAAGGCAACCAGGTAGAGATCTCGGCCGGTCGCGGCCTTGACCCGATCCCTCATATCCTTCAGGGCCGCCTTTGTACCCTCTTCACCCCCAAGCCCCTTTATCCACGGGGTCATCGTACCAAGCAGGAAGAACACAGGCGCCGAGCCGTCGCTCGCCCGCATGTAATCCGGCCCAGCTACCGCTTTGCTGATTGCATCACTCACCATCGGCACATCACGAGGGGGGAATGACAGGTTGAAATTCAGCGCGTATTTGATGCCGAGCTTGTCTGGAAGCCGAAGAAAATTTCCCAACGCCCGATTGAGCGCCACGGCTCGACTGGGATCGCGTCCCCAGGACGAACTCTCCAGGTAGTAGCCGAAGATGAAATAATCCAAGCCTGCGGACTTCGCGTAATGCACGTCCGCATTCAGTGCTCGTTCGGTGTTTCCGGGAAAACCGAGATTTCCGTTCGGCAGACGCTCTGTGTAATACGGAGCGCGCGCGCGCAATCCAGGGTCGGCCAGGACCTGCCCATAGGGACTGTCGAGACTCCAATTGTCCCACCGAATGGCACCTAATGAGACCTTGCTCGACGAGGCCGGTGCCGCAGTTGGTGCGGCGGGCGCTGCGGGTGCCACGGCGGAAGGACTGCCCTTGCTCACCTGAGCCATGGCTGGGAGTGAGGAGACTGCCGTCGCAAGCACAACAAGCAGACGGATCGAGCAGTGTCGGGCTGTCCACATCATCACTTTCCCTTGGTCCAAAGCCGCCATGATGCGGCTCGGGATTTCGGTAGTTACTCGACATGCATTCAAGAAGTAACAAAGGGCGCTTATGTGGCGGCGCACTGCAATCGTATCCGTTGAAGCGGAACATCGATGCAACAGCGTGAGATCAAACTGCTTTGGTTCTTGCAAGCATCGCGCCGCGATTCACATTAGGTCGAAACAGAACGGGATCGGTGGAACTTTCCGCACCATGCGTTTCAGTTGATCGAGGAACTTTCTGCCGCCGAAATGGGCACAGGCGTTACCGCGCTCCATGCCTCGCGACGACACGGTTGAAAAATCGAATGATCCTTCCATTGGTTGAAGACAGAGGCTCCGCGTTTTGCAACACAGGTCCCGAATCCATCGATCCGCAAAACGCGTGGTGGAATGGATTCCGAGCTCGCGCTTCGCACGCCCCGGAATGAAGAGAGAGAGAGAGAGAGAGAGAGACGTGTTCACGCCTCGCGCGCGTAACTCTTCAACCGTGCCTGGAGCACCGCGATCACCTGGTCGCGGACCGGATCGCGGGAGCCTTTCAGCCAGGCGGCGGCGAGCGGCAGGCGGCCGGCGCTGCTGCCGCGCTTCAGGCGGAGCGGCACAAAGCGGACGCCGGGGATCGCCATCCGTGCGGTCCAGCGCGGCACGATGGCAACGCCGAGCCTTGCCGCGACCATGTTGACGATGGTCTGCTTCTCGTCGGCGATCTCCTGGATACGCGGCGTCAGCCCGGCCTCGTCGAACAGTTTTGTCGTCAGATCGTGGCTGTGCGGCCGCGAGCGGCGTTCCGGCACGATCAGGGGCTGATCCGCGATGTCGGGCAGCACGATCTGCTTGCGCCGCGCCAGCGCGTGCTGGTGCGACAGCGCCACCACGGCGGTCTCCTGCAACAGCGGGACAAATTCGATGCGGCGGTCGGGCCGCTCCGGCGGGCGCACGAAGGCGAGGTCGAGCGCACCAGACAGCAGCTTCGGCAGCAGGCGGATGGTCTTCTCCTCGAGCAGTTGCACGGCAACATCAGGATGGGCGGCGCGGAGGTCGCGCAGCAGCGGCGGCAGCAGGCCGGCCGCCGCGCTGTCGATCGCGCCGATCCGGAAGCGGCGCGCCTGTGGCTTGCGCAGCCGACGGCGAAAGCCGTTCTCGATCGACTCAGCGCGGCCGAGCAGCGCGCGGCCCTCGCGCAGCAGCACAGCGCCGTCCTCGGTCAGCGACACCGCGCGCGTGGTGCGCGCGAACAGCCGCACCCCGAGATCCTCTTCCAGCAGCTTGATGTGGCGGCCCAGCGCCGACGGCATCATCTGCAGGCGCTGCGCCGCGCGGCCGAAATGCAGTTCCTCGGCAGCCGCGACGAAGCAGCGAAGCTGGTGCAGTTCCAAGACGTCGCTTCCTTATGCCCCGCGTTCGTCATGGCCGGGCTTGTCCCGGCCATCCACGTCTTTCTTTGCCGCCAAGACGTGGATGCCCCGCACAAGGCCGGGCACGACGCCAAGTGAGACCGGGTCCGATTATATCATTTTTTTGTATAAACCGGCGTGGGTTGAAGCGGAAGGGCGCGAGCTTCTAGGCTTTCCGATGGCGCGCGACAGGCGCCGTCCCAACAAACAAGACGAACCGGGGGAAGAAGCCCATGGAAAGCCAGCTTGGCGCGCGCGTATTGCGCAAGATCTCACTGCGCATCGTGCCGTTCATCATGCTGCTGTACTTCGTGGCGTTCATCGACCGCGTCAATATCGGCTTCGCCTCGCTGACCATGAACAAGGACATCGGCCTGTCGCCGACCGTCTATGGCTTCGGCGCCGGTATCTTCTTCTGGGGCTACTTCCTGTTCGAGGTGCCTTCCAACATCATCCTGCACAAGATCGGCGCGCGGATCTGGATCGCGCGGGTGATGATCACCTGGGGCCTGGTCTCGGCGGCGATGGCGCTGGTGCAGGGCGCGACCAGCTTCTACGTGCTGCGCTTCCTGCTCGGCGCCGCCGAAGCCGGCTTCTTCCCCGGCATCATCCTCTATCTCTCCTACTGGTTCCCGGCGCGGCAGCGCGCCGCCGTCACCGCGCTGTTCATGGCGGCGGCGCCGCTGTCGACCGTGCTCGGCTCGCCGCTCTCCGGTGCGCTGCTGGAGATGGACGGACTGCTCGGCTTCAAGGGCTGGCAATGGCTGTTCGTGCTGGAGGCCGTGCCCGCCGTGCTGCTCGGCTTCGTCGTGCTGGGCTTCCTGACCGACCGGCCGGAGCAGGCCAGATGGCTGGCCGACGACGAGCGCGCCTGGCTGGTCAAGACCATGAAGGCCGAGAACGACGGCAAGGCCCCGACCGCAAGCCACAGCATCTGGCGCGGCCTCGCCGACCCGCGGGTGCTGGCGCTGGCGCTGGTCTATTTCGGCACCTCGGCCGGGCTCTACACACTTGGGGTGTGGGCGCCGCAGATCATCAAGGCGTTCGGCCTGTCGTCGATCCAGGTCGGCTTCCTCAACGCGGTACCGGCGACGGTTGCCGTGATCGCGATGGTGCTGTGGGCGCGGCATTCCGACCGCACCGGCGAGCGCACCTGGCACGTGGTGCTGGCGTGCCTGATGGCCGCGGCGGGACTTGCGCTCGCCGGGCTGTGGACCGGCCTTGCCGCCGTGATCGCGGCGCTGACCCTGGTCAATATCGGCATCTCCTCGTCGAAGCCGCCGCTATGGAGCATGCCGACCATGTTCCTGTCCGGCTCGGCCGCCGCGGCCGGGATCGCCACCATCAACTCGATCGGCAATCTCGGCGGCTTCGTCGGGCCGGCGATGATCGGCTGGATCAAGGAACGCACCGGCAGTTTCGACGGCGGTCTTTATTTCGTCGCCGGCCTCTTGGTGCTCTCGGCCGTGCTCACGCTGCTGCTGTCGCGCGCGCAGAGCGCGCCGGCACAATCCGAACCGCAACCAAATCCCATGCGAACCCGCTAACCACTCATCCGGAGACAACCCATGCGTACCCATTCCATCGCCGCCATCCCCGCCGACGGCATCGGCCCCGAAGTGATCTCCGCGGGCGTCCGCGTGCTGGAGGCTCTGGCGAAGCGCAGCGGCGACATCAGCTTCAACGTCAAGACCTTCGACTGGGGCTCGGACTATTACAAGAAGCACGGCGTGATGATGCCGGCCGACGGGCTCGCGGAGCTGAAGAACTTCGACGCGATCTATTTCGGCGCGGTCGGCGCACCCGATGTGCCCGACCACATCACGCTGTGGGGCCTTCGCCTGCCGATCTGCCAGGGCTTTGACCAATACGCCAATGTGCGGCCGACCAAGATCCTGCCCGGCGTCGCCTCGCCGCTGCGCAATGTCGGCGTCGGCGATCTCGACTGGGTGATCGTGCGCGAGAATTCCGAAGGCGAATATGCCGGCATGGGCGGCCGCGCGCACAAGGGCCTGCCGGAAGAGGTCGGCACCGAAGTCGCTGTCTTCACCCGGGTCGGCGTGACGCGGATCATGCGCTATGCGTTCCAGCTCGCGCAGTCGCGGCCGCGCAAATTCCTCACCGTGGTGACCAAGTCGAACGCGCAGCGCCACGGCATGGTGATGTGGGACGAGATCGCGGCCGAGGTAGCGAAGGACTTCCCCGACGTCACCTGGGACAAGATGCTGGTCGACGCCATGACGGTGCGGATGACGCTCAATCCGAAGAGCCTCGACACCATCGTCGCAACCAATCTGCACGCCGATATCCTCTCCGACCTCGCCGGCGCGCTGGCCGGCAGCCTCGGCGTGGCGCCGACCGGCAACATCGACCCGCAGCGCCGCTATCCCTCGATGTTCGAGCCGATCCACGGTTCGGCCTTCGACATCACCGGCAAGGGGATCGCCAACCCGGTCGCGACGTTCTGGACCGGTGCGCAGATGCTGGAGCATCTCGGCGAGAAGGACGCCGCGGCGCGCCTGATGGCCGCGGTCGAGAAGGTGTGCGCGGCCGGCGTGCTGACGCCCGACGTCAGCGGCAAGGCGACGACGAAGGAAGTCACCGATGCGGTGATTGACGCGATCCATGGGTCGAATGTGTAAGGCGGCGACGGTCCCGTCGCATCACGCAGTGAGGCGAGCGCGCTAGTCGGACTCCCTTCCCCCTTGTGGGCCCTTGTGGGGGAGGGTTGGAGAGAGGGGTACCGCTTGCTCCGCTCTCCATGAGGATTAGAGACGCCCGCTGCGCACGCTGATCAACGATTGCCCTATCTCTCGCCGTCTCGCCCGGGGCCACCCCTCACCCCACCCTCTCCCACAAGGGAAGAGGGTGCCTGAGAGGGGTGCTCACCTCACGAAAGCGTGCCCGCCTCCGCGCAATTGGTCAGCCGCGCGGGCACGCCGATGGCGGTGCAGCCGGCGGGCACATCCGTCGTCACCAGCGCGCCGGCGCCGATCCTGGCGAAATCGCCGATCGAGAGATGTCCGATCACCGTGGCGCCGGCGCTGAGCAGCACGCCGTGGCCGATCTTCGGCGCGCGGCGCGGATCATCCTGATGCCGCGCGATGGTGACGTTCTGCAAAATCGTGACCTCGTCGCCGACCGAGGCCAGCGCGCCGATGATGATGCCGGTGCCGTGATCGAGGAAAACCGCCGTTCCAATCCGGGCCGACGGGTGAATGCTGATCTGCAATTGGTCCGCCGTCGCGCTTTGCATCATGAGCGCAAGGTCGGGGCGGTCCTGGCGCCACAGCCAGTTCGACACCCGCCAGGCCTGCAGCGCGACGAAGCCCTTGAAGTTGAGCAGCGGCGGCAGGAAGCCCGTGATCGCGGGATCACGGCGCACGATGGCCGTGAGATCGGTGGCCGCGGCATCGACCAGCACGGGCTCGGCCGCATAGGCTTCGCGGGCGGTCCGCGCGAACTGTGCGCGATCCTCTTCCGCGCGGCTGATATGCCGGCCGATCAGAAAAGCGAGCGCCCCGCCGAGGTCGCCCTGATCGAGAATGAAGGCGGCCGACGCCTCGAGGAACGGATCGGCAGCGATCGCCGCCTCCGCCTCGCGCCGGATCGCAAGCCAGAGCTCGCCGGCCGTCACTGTCGCTGATCCCGCCATAGTCTTCGCCTCATCGTCCGGATCCCAAACGATAGAGTGGGCGTCACCATCCCAAAATGCAAACCGCCCGCTTGCTCATCGCAAACGGGCGGCTCAGGGCCATCAGGTTCTATGGGGGCACATCGCCTGAAGGCTAGGACCGATCGACATTCATTGCATCCAGATCATTGCGGCAGCGAGATGGATGAAGCCGGTAAAGTTGTCAGATCGCCTGTCATAACGGGTTGCCAAGCGTCGGAAGTGTTTGAGCTGGCAAAAGCAGCGCTCGATGCGGTTGCGCTGTTTGTATGCGTCGGCGTCGTGCGGAATGATGATCCTGCGGGTGCGGTTTGACGGGATCACCGCCGTTGCGCCGATTTCCGCGATGATCGCACGCAGGGCGTTGCTGTCATAGGCCTTGTCGGCGAGCACGGCATCGCCGCTTTGGCCGTGGAGCAGTGCCGGCGCCTGGGTGATGTCATTAACTTGCCCAGCCGTGACGATGAAGCGGAGCGGACGGCCGAGCGCATCAGCCAGCATGTGGATCTTGGTGGTCAGTCCACCTCGGGAACGCCCCAGCGCCTGATCTTTGGCCCCCCTTTTCCGCTCGTCGCCTGCTGGTGGGCGCGAACGATGGTGCTGTCGATCATCAGATACTGGTTGTCGCGATCGGCGGTCAGAGCAGCGAACACGCGCTCCCAGACGCCGGCATGGCACCAGCGGCTGAAGCGCTGATGCACCGTTTTCCACTTGCCGTACCGTTCCGGCAGGTCGCTCCAGTGTGCGCCCGATCGCAAAACCCACAAACATCCGTTGACGAACAGTCGATTGTCCGCAGCCGTACGTCCCGGGTCGCCAGCTTTCCCCGGCAGCAGTGGCGCAATCCTCGCCCATTGCGCCTCCGTCAGCTCATATCGTTTCGCCGCCACCATCTGCTCCGTGTCTCGAATCACGGAACTCTATGAATCAGCGATCAAACCGCTTGGGAATCCTGAATGTCGATCGGTCCTAGCGCTTGCCTCGCGCGATCAGCTCTGCGGCGGCTGGTCGGTCGGCGGGGTCGGACGGGTCTTGTGCTGCGCCATGAAGGCGTCGAACTCTTCCTTGTCCTTGGCGTGGCGCAGGCGATCGAGGAAGTTCTTGAACTCGACCTGCTCCTCCTCGAGACGGCGCAGCGTGTCCTGGCGGTACTCGTCGAAGGCACGGTTGCCGCTGGAGGGCGGACCGAAGCCGCCGAACGGGAAGCCGCGGCGCTCCATGCGGCTCTTCATCCGCTCCATCTTGTCCTGCATGCGCTCCATCTTGTTCGCCCAGCGATCCTGATCGTAGTGACTCCAACAGGCCATCTTTCTGCTCCCGAGTGTGAAAAAGAGAAGGGCGAGGCCGATCGGCCACCAGATCATGAAGCCGAGGATGATCCCGGCGATCTTCAGGGGATGCCACGGCGTCGCGTAGAAGTAGGGACGGTAGGGCTCTTCGACGGGGCCGCGCCAGCGATTGACATCAGCGGTGTAGGCCATTTCCTTCTCCATCACGGCATCACGCCGTTGTGAATGTAAATAACATTTACATAGGTAGCCGATCCCTTGGGAAAGTCAAGCAGCGCGGGTGACGCACCCCTCGGATTATTTTTGGCTTGGCCGTTGAACCTTATTTCGGCTTGCCCCAGGGACCAGACCTTTCGCCGGCCGGCTTGTCGTCGGCGGCCGCGGTTCCAGGCCGGCGGTCGGTCGGGAAGCCGAGGCCGCGCAGATAGATCAGCACTTCGGCCTCGAGCAGATCCTCCGGCGACATCGGCAGCTTGCGCCGCGCGGCATCGCCGCGGCCGAACAGCGAAGCGACGCCGTGCGACATCGCCCAGATGTGTAGCGCCATCATCATCGCCGGCGGACGCGGCATGCCGGGCGGCGCCAGTGCCGCGAGCCGCTCGGCGGCGGCGCGGATGATCGCGAAGGCGCGCTCGCTTGCGGCCATCAAGGTCGGATTGGAATCGACCGGCAGGCCGGATTCGAACATCGCGGAATAGAACGCGGGCTCCTCGCGGGCGAAGGCGAGATAGGCCTTGCCGACCCGCTCGAACGCCGTGACGGTATCGGGGCGGCCGTCGTCCCAGGCCTGCGTCAGCAGCGATTCGAACTGCTCGAAGCCGCGCTGCGCGATGCTGGCGATCAACTCGTCGCGGTCGCGGAAGTGGCGGTACGGCGCGGCCGGGCTGACGCCGGCCATCCGCGCGGCATCGGCGAAGGTGAAGCCGGCCGGCCCCTTCTTCGAGATCAGGTCGAGGGCGGCCTGCAGCAACGCCTCTTTGAGATTGCCGTGATGATAGCCGCGCTCGGCGCGGCCTTGGTCCTTGCGCCAGCTCATGTGAACGGCTTTTACATGAGCCCGCGGTAAAGGTCACTAGCGGGGCGGCGCCGCGTCAATCAAGATTAACGGGTGTGACGCGGCCTCGCTGCACGCGCTTGACGGCAGTAGCCCGGCTCAAGCATGGCTCGATCTTCTCCTTCCCCCTGAAAGGGGGTCAGCCGCAGTCGACGCTGTATGCGGGGAGAGCAGATCCCACCCGCTTTGCTCTGGCGAGCAAAGCGACCCCCTTTTCAAGGGGAGGTGAATTCTCCCGCCTTAGCGGCCCGGGATCGGTAGCACCGGCATGATCTCCACGGCCTCGCCCGGGAAGATCGAGAAATGCGGGTGGTTCTCGAACAGCTTTGCCGCCGCTTCATGCGAGGGCGCGCGCACCACGGTGAAACCGGTCATCAGATTGGCGATGTCGGTGACGCCGCCCTGCCCGACCTGCTTGGTCTTGCCGAGCGGTCCGCCCATCTCGACGATCACGTCATGATGCTTCTCGACCCAGGCGCCCCAGGCCGCCATGCCCTGCTGCTCCTTGGCACGGCGTTCGGCCTCGGGCAGCGCGTTCCAGGCTGCCATCCGCGAGCCGGTTTTACCGCCGCCGAGATAGACGGCGAGGAAGGTGTTGGTGCTCATGTTGCGTCTCCGTTGTGGTCGTTGTTGGTGGACGATGGTTCGGTGATACGGTGACGCTTTGAAGCGGCATCGTTTCTCGTTGAATGTTCAGCGCGGCGCCTTGCCCCAGCCGCCCTGCGGATGCTCGAAGGTGGCGGCCGCCTGCTGCACCTCTTCGGAGAAATCGGCCATCTCCTGCACCTGGCGGATCTCGATCATCTCGTTCGCGGTGGCCGGGCACTTCCTGGCCCATTCGATTGCCTCGGCGCGCGAGGCGACCTCGATCATCCAGAAGCCGCCGATCACTTCCTTGGCCTCGGTGAACGGGCCGTCGATCACGACCGGCACGCCGGTGTCGAACTTGACGCGCGCGCCGGCGGCCGGCGGATGCAGGCCTTCCAGCGTGATCAGCACGCCGGCGTCCTTCAGCGCCTGATTGTACCGCATCATCGCGGCGACCCGTTCGGGGTCGAGCTCGAGCTTGGCCGGCGCGGACTCGTAGCCGAGCGGGATCATCAGCATCATGAAACGCATTGGTCGGATTTCCTTGCCTGTTGAGTAACTCGCAATCTTCACCCTCGTCATGCCGGGAAGCCCCACGCGGCGCCGGCCCGGAATCCACGACTTGCGACGATGATCATGTATTCCGGGCGCATCGCCGGTGCGATATCGCGGAATGACGTCGGGTGTCATTTCTTGCCCACCTGCGCACGCAGGCGCTCTCCCCGCTCGCGCAGCTCGGGCGTCAGCGCCTCGCCGAAATCCTCCGCGGCAAACACCTGGCGGATTTCGATCTCGGAGCCGCCGTCGAACGGCGCGCGCTTCATCCAGTCGATCGCTTCATCGAGCGACTTGGTCTCGATCAGCCAGAAGCCGGCGACCAGATCGCTGCTCAGGCCGAACGGGCCGCGCGACACCGTGCTCTGCCCGCCGGCATATTTGACGCGGGCACCCTTGCTGGTCGGATGCAGCCCCTCGCCGGCCTGCATCACGCCGGCCTTGACCATCTCCTCGTTGAACTTGCCCATCGCCGCGAGCAGCTCGGTGCTCGGCATCACGCCGGCCTCGGTGTCCCTGTTCGCCTTCACGATCACCATGAACTTCATCTTCCTGCTCCGTTGTCTTGTTCAGCTGCTTTGCCGGTATCTCCGGTGCTCGTCTCAAGGACGACGCGGGGCTTGCCACGCCGACAGGCCAAGCGAAATTATTTGGGAGGTCATTGCATCGCGCGCCACAGCCCTCAGCGGTCCTGCCTGACAAGTTCGCCGTCCTGGTGCGACGGGCCGAAATAGACGTCGATGCGCGACACCTTGTCGCCGTCGAACACGAAGAACTCGGTGTTGCGAAAGCTCTTGCCGTCGCGGGCGACGCAGCGATAGGTGACGAAGGCCTCGACGCCGTCGACCATGATGCGCTCGATCTCGTGGCGGCCGATCCAGCCGGAGTCGCGCCAGCACTCGGCGAAATAGGTCGGCTTGTCGATGTTCTCGCCATAGGGCGTCGAGAAGCGGAAATCCTCGGCGAACGCCGCCTCCACGCTCGCGCGGTCATTGGCGAGGTAGGCGGCGAAGAGGGAGCGGATGATCTCCGCCCTGTTGCCAGCTGCAGCCATGTCGTCTCCCACACGTATCGCCCGGGGCCCCGGAGCGGCCAGCGCTCCGGAAACCCGGGCCTCAGCGAAATGACGAACGGGGCGGCGCGAAAGCGACATCCCGCCACGATTTATTTTTGGAACCGGGTCGGAGGCCGGCTTGCGTCAGGTTTCCCGCGGGAACATGCCGAAATAGGGCTCGGCCTCCCTCAGCACGCGCGCGAAGGACGGCCGCGCCATCAGCCGCTCGAGATAGGCGGCCAGATGCCGATGGCCATCTCCGAACGGCTCGACCTTGTTGCCGTAGAACATCGTCGGCGCGGCCGCGCAATCGGCCAACGAGAAATGCTCGCCCATCATCCAGCCGCCACGCGCGCGTTGCGGATCGAGCTGCTGATCCAGGATCGCATAGGAGGTGCGGAGTTGCGCCCGCGCCTCGGCGACGCCATGCGGATCCTTGCTGTCCGCAGGCCGCAGCCGGTCGCCGACGACCTTCTGCATCGGCAGGTGGACATAGAGATCGAGGAAGCGATCGCGCAGCCGGATTTGCAGCGCGAGGTCCGGGTCCTCGGGGATCAGCCTGACGGCACCGGGATAATGCCGGTCGAGATATTCGATGACGATGCTCGATTCCGGCACCGTCTCATCCCGCGTCTCGTCGCGGAGCACGGGAAAGCGGCCGATCGGCGACAGCGCGAGCAGCGCCGCGCGCTCGGCAGGATCGCCGAGATTGACCATGTTCGGCGTGAATGGCGTGCCGTTCTCATAGAGCGCAATCAGCGCCTTCCAGCAGAACGAGGACAGCGGATGGTAATGCAGGGTAAGCGACATCGGAACTCCATCATGGAATGAGTGACCGGAGGACGAGGCCGGGACCGCCCTTCCGACATCTCTTGCCGTGATATTTTTATGGCGATACTTATTGCGGTCGGCGGGCGTGGACCAAGCATCGAACGCGACGCACATTCATCGAGCACGCGAATCACGTCGCTGCATCGATCGGTGAAAAGCGGCCGGCGATATCAGGCTTCGTAATAGACCCATCAGCATCGCTGAAGTAGACGCGCTTCAATCACCCCGCATCAGACGAAAGTCATCATCGATTTTCGTCCGTATGATTACGGTGAACATCGCGTGCTGCCGGTGGATGATAACGTGCGCTCTGAAAAAAAACCTTTGCGAATTGAAGCGGATGCATGCGCGGAACTTGGCGTTATGCAGTTCGTGCCAGGCGCGCGCGAGCAACAGGCTTTACCGATGCTAAACGGCTCGCTGCAACCTTTCCGTGAGTTGCCGCGATCCGCTTTTCCCTATCCCTTTTATTTGGACCTTCACGGAGCCCTGATGTTCAGTTTCAGCAACAAGGCCAAGATCGAGAATGCGCTGGCGCAGACTGCCGCGATCGGCAAGTCGCAGGCGGTGATCGAGTTCAAGCTCGACGGCACCATCGTCGACGCCAACGAGAACTTCCTGAATGCGATGGGCTACACGCTCGACGAGATCGAGGGCAAGCACCACAGCATGTTCGTCGATCCGGCCACGCGCGGCAGCCAGGACTATCGCGCGTTCTGGGCCGACCTGAACCGCGGCGTATTCCAGGCCGCGCAGTACAGGCGCATCGCCAAGGGCGGCCGCGAGATCTGGATCCAGGCCTCCTACAACCCGATCCTGGACAAGGGTGGCAAGCCGGTCGGCGTGATCAAGTTCGCCACCGACATCACCGCGCAGAAGATCCACAGCATGGAGGATGCCGGCAAGATCGCAGCGATCGGCCGGGCGCAGGCGGTGATCGAGTTCGACATGGACGGCACCATCGTCAATGCCAACGAGAACTTCCTCGGCGCTATGGGCTATTCGCTCGCCGAGATCCGGGGCAAGCACCACAGCATGTTCGTGCCGCCGGCCGACCGCGACAGCGTGGCCTATCGCGATTTCTGGGCGCGGCTGAACCGGGGCGCGTTCGAGGCCGGCGAATTCAAGCGGCTCGGCAAGGGCGGCAAGGAAATCTGGATCCTCGCCACCTACAACCCGATCCTCGACGACCGCGGCAAGCCGTTCAAGGTCGTCAAGTTCGCCACCGACGTCACGCAGCAGAAGGTGAAAACTGCCGACAATGACGGCCAGATCGATGCGATCGGCAAGTCGCAGGCGGTGATCGAGTTCAACATGGACGGCACGATCCGCACCGCGAACCCGAACTTCCTCGCCGCGATGGGCTATTCGCTTGCCGAGATCCAGGGCAAGCATCACAGCATGTTCGTCGAGCCCACTGAGGCGAGCGCGGCCGGCTACCGCGAGTTCTGGGGCGCGCTGAACCGCGGCGAATTCCAGGCCGCCGAATACAAGCGTATCGCCAAGGGCGGCCGCGAGATCTGGATCCAGGCCTCCTACAACCCGATCCTCGATCTCAACGGCAAGCCCTACAAGGTGGTGAAGTACGCCACCGACATCACCGCGCAGGCGATCGGCCGCAAGAAGGCCGACAGCGCGCGCGGCCTGATCGAGGCGGTCGCCGCCGGCAGCGAGGAGATGAGCGCCTCGATCCGCGAGATCTCGGAAACCATGACCAAGTCGAAGCAGAACGCCGCGGTCGCCACCGGCCGGGTCGAGGCTGCCGACGGACAGGCGCAGAAGCTCAATGCGGCAGCTCAGGCGATGAGCGGCATCGTCGAGATGATCTCGAGCATCACCGGGCAAATCAACCTGTTGGCGCTCAACGCCACGATCGAGTCGGCGCGCGCCGGCGAAGCCGGCCGCGGCTTCGCGGTGGTTGCCTCCGAGGTGAAGAGCCTCGCCAATCAGGCCAAGCAGGCGACCGACACGATCTCCTCGGAAATCGACGCGCTGAACTCGATCGCCGCCGAAGTCGTGAGCTCGCTGTCCGAGATCAAGGCGGCGATCGCCGGCGTCAACGAATACATCACCTCCACCGCCGCCGCGGTCGAGGAGCAGAGCATCGTGACGCAGGACATGTCCACCAACATGCAGCGCGCCTCTGCCGAACTCGCAGCGTAAGCCACGGTGCGATCCTCGAAGGATGGGCGGCCCGGGCTGGGGGCCGTGCATCCTTCGAGACGCGCCGCTTTGCGGGCTCTTCAGGATTGCGGCGAGAGGGTCGGCGTGCCGTAGGAAGCCGATACTCCACACTCCCCGGCTGGTGGCCGTGCACCCTTCGAGGCTCGCTACGCTCGCGCCTCAGGGTGACGGAGAGAGAGCATGCCGCGTGTCGCCGTCGGGTTGACACGTCGGAGTAAAGGTCGCAGACGGTCGGGACTTCCTGCCCGAACCGATGGACCATCCGATGAATTCCGCTTCCCCCAAAGTCGCACTCGTGACCGGCGCCGCGCGTGGCATCGGGCTTGCCGCGGCGAAACGCTTTCTCGCCGACGGCTGGCGCGTCGCGCTGCTCGACATCGAGGGCGAATTGCTGCGCGCGGCGGTCGCGGCGCTGAAGCAGCCCGACGACACGCTGGCGCTCACCTGCGACGTATCAGATGCCGCTGGCGTGGCAGCCGCGATCTCTGCGATCACGGACCGGTTCGGCCGGCTCGACGCGCTGGTCAACAATGCCGGCATTGCCGTGTTCACGCCGGTGCTGGAGACCTCGGACGCCGACTGGAGCCGGATCATGGCGGTCAACCTCACCGGCCCGTTCCTGTGCACCAAGGCGGCCGCGCCGTTAATGCGGGAGCATGGCGGCGGTGCAATCGTCAACATCACCTCGATCTCGGCGGTGCGCGCCTCGACGCTGCGCTCGGCTTACGGCACCAGCAAGGCCGGCCTCGCGCATCTCACCAAGCAGCTCGCGGTCGAACTCGCCTCGCTCGGCATCCGCGTCAACGGCGTCGCGCCCGGGCCGGTCGAGACCGCGATGGCCAAGGCCGTCCACACGCCGGAGATCCGCGCCGACTATCATGACGCCATCCCGCTCAACCGCTATGGGCTGGAGGAGGAGCTGGCGGAAGCGATCTTCTTCCTGTGCTCGGATCGCGCCAGCTACATCACCGGACAGATCCTCGCCGTCGACGGCGGCTTCGACGCCGCCGGCATCGGCCTGCCGACCCTGCGCGGCGCGCGACGGAATGGGTAACGGTTGATCGAACGAACTAATGTCACACCGCGACGGGACTGCACTCCCTCGCCCCGTTCTTACGGGGAGAGGGTTTGGGTGAGGGGCCCTCTCCGCGCGCGCAGTACCAGTTAGCCTCGCGGAGACTCCCCCTCGCCCGGAACGCATCTGTCGATGCGTTCCGACCTCTCCCCGCACGCGGGGCGAGGTAAAGCAGAGTCACTGCGCTATCAGCGCCCGTTCACCGCGACCACACGCCAGGCATCCGGCAGCCGGTCGATCCGCGTCAATGACAGCGGATCGATGACGAAGCGCAGCGCGAGCTCCGGGGCAAGCTCGAGCGCGATCGCAAGGATCGCGCGAATGGTGCCGGAATGCACGACCAGTACGACGTCGCCGGACGGCAGACGCGCGAGCCCTGCCCGCGCCCGCGCGATCTGATCGGCAAAGCTTTCGCCGCGCGGCGGCCGGTTGCTGCCCGGCGATTGCCAGAACGCGCGATAGGCCGCGCCGAGCTCGGCTTCGATCTCGCTGTGACGCCGGCCGGTCCAATCGCCAAAATCCTGCTCGCGAAAGGCGTCGTCCTCCGTTGCCGTGAGACCGAGCTTTGCTGCGGTCTCACGGGTGCGCCGCGCCGGACTGCAGACCGCGCGAGCGTGGGCCGGCAGCCTCGCCTGCAACGACGCGAATGCCGCGGCATCGCCGAGGTCGGCGGGCGCATCCGGCGCGTGGATCACGCCGCGCGGACCGTCCACCGGCGCATGACGGATCAGCCAGAAACGCGTTTCGCGATCCATGTTCCGCTCACGCTTTCATTTTGACGCGTTTCTTCACGCGAACCGGTCTCCACTTCGCTCGAAAACGCTCTAACCTAACCGCGCCGCGAGCAGTACCAGGATCGTGGTTTCCGCGACCTGCTCCGCACCGCCAAGCACATCGCCGGTCTGGCCGCCGATCTGCCGCTTTGCCACGAGCGCCATGACCAGCGCGCTCACAGCGGCCGCGATCGCCGCCAGCAGCGCGCTGCTGAACGGCAAGGCGAGGATTGCGATCAGCAGCGCGATGCCGGCCGCGACCACGGCAATGGTCCCATCAGGCCTTCCGGCATTGGCGGCGAGCCCGTCCTTGCGCGCGTAAGGCTGGCTGATCGCAATCCATGGCAGCACGCCGCGGCCCAGCGCGTGCGCCGCGATCAGGCTCTGCACCACGAGACCATTCGGAATTGCCGCGAGAGCCGCGAGCTTGGCGGCAAAGCTCACCACCAGCGCCAGCGCGCCGTAAGTGCCAAGCCGGCTGTCACGCATGATCTCGAGCTTGGTCGCGACATCGCGGCCGCCGCCGAACCCGTCGGCGACATCGGCGAGCCCGTCCTCATGCAGCGCGCCGGTGAGCAGCGCACCGCCGCCGAGCGCGAGCGCCGCCGCGGCGAGATCCGGCACACCGATCGCCCGCAGCAGCAGGCAAAACAGGCCGATCGCCGCCCCGATGGCGGCCCCGACCAGGGGAAACAGCCGCTGCGCCCGCGCAAAGCTCTCCGTCCGCGCGCCGTCCGGATGCGGCATCGGCAGGCGGGTCAGGAAGGCGGTCGCGGTCCGGAGATCGTCGAGCCATTGATTCATGGTGAAGGCCTGGAAATTGGGCTAAAGCGCGACGAGATCGGGCTCGATCTGATCGCGCTTTAGCTTCTTGTTAGGGCATGATCTCCGCGCAAATGCTACGCATTTGTCGCGAGGGAAAACCGCTTCACACGTTTCCGGATCATGCATTAGCTTGCGGCCCGCTCGACGAGGGAATCGCATGCAGTTCAGTACTCTAGACGACATCCGCGGCTTTTGTCGCGACCTGCCGCAGGGCGACGAGGCCAGTGCCGCGGCCGCCACGCAGCGCCAGCAGAACCTGACCAAGCCGCCGGGAAGCCTCGGCCGCCTGGAGGAGGTTACGATCTGGCTGGCGCGCTGGCAGCGGCGTGAGATGCCCCGGCTCGACCACGTCACGATCGCCGTGTTCGCCGGCAATCACGGCATCGCCGAGCGCGGCGTTTCAGCCTATCCCTCCGAGGTCACCGCGCAGATGGTGGCGAACTTCGCCGCCGGCGGCGCTGCGATCAACCAGATCGCCAGGCTTGCCGGCGCCGAGCTGCGCGTCGAGCCGCTCGAGCTGGCGCGCCCGACCCGCGATTTCACGACCGGACCGGCGATGGACGCCGCCGATTTCCTCGTCGCGCTCGATACCGGCTGGCGCACGGTGCCCGAGCAATGCGATCTGCTCGTGGTCGGCGAGATGGGCATCGCCAACACCACGGTCGCCGCGACGCTGTGCGCCGCCTTGATGGGCGGGCGCGGAGTGCGCTGGGCCGGCCGCGGCACCGGCGTCGACGATGCCGGGCTGATACGCAAGCGCACCACGATCGATGCGGCGCTCAAGCTGCATCGCGGCGCGATCGACGATCCGCTCGCCACCGCAATGTCGCTCGGCGGACGCGAGCTGGCGGCGATCGCGGGCGCCGTGCTGGCGGCGCGCGCACGCTGCATTCCGGTGCTGCTCGACGGCTTCGTGGCGACAGCGGCGGTGCTGCCGCTGGCGCGGCTTCAACCCGACAGCCTCGCGCATTGCCGCGCCGGACATGTGTCGGCCGAGCTCGGCCACCGCGAATTGCTGCGCGAGCTCGAGCTCGCCCCCTTGCTCGACCTTAACATGCGGCTCGGCGAAGGCTCCGGCGCGGGGGTTGCGATCCTGCTGTTGCGCGCGGCGCTCGCCTGTCATGGCGGCATGGCTACCTTTGCGGAGGCCGGCGTCTCCGGCGCGGACTGAGGCTCCCGGGAGAGCCGGAGGGTTCCCTCAAAAAAGCCGGTGCATAGCGTCGGCGCGCGTCGACAATCTTCGCGTGTGCAGCATGGCCTCTGCGCGCTGGCGGCCTAACCTTCGCGGCGGTGGGACGCCGGCTGGCGTCTCACCCGTGCTGAACCAGATACCGGGAGAAATCACCTCGTGTCGGGCGTTCTCATCAATCTGATCATTCAGGTCATCAGCGGAGCCGTCGGCGGCAATGTCGCGGCGGGAGCGGCCAAGAACATCGATCTCGGCACGCTCGGTAACGCCATCGCAGGCGCCATCGGTGGCGGCGCGGGCGGACAGCTTCTGGGCATGCTGATCCCGCTGCTCGCCAATTCCGGCGCGACGCCTGACATCGGCAGCATCATCGGCCAGGTCGCCGGCGGCGGCGTTGCCGGCGCCGTGCTCACTACGATCGTGGGGGTCGCTCAAGAACCGCGCGGCCTGAGCCACGTGCTGTCGCAACCGGGACATCGGTCTTGACGATGCCCCATTCCGGCGCGAGCCTTCCGGCTTCAGATGCGGCGGCACCTCGATCGCATCGTGGCAGGGATTGCGCGCATGAAAATACTTGTCGCGGCGGCAGCTCTCTGCGCAACGGTTAGCTGCGCGCAAGCCGATGTTCGTATCCTCGCCAGCCCCGGCGGGCAGGTCGGCCCGTTCATCGAGCTGTTCGACAAGGTGCGCGAGTCGGGCGAGCGCGTCGTGATCGACGGGCCCTGCCTGTCCGCCTGCACCCTGGTACTCTCGATGGTGCCGGGCGACCGCATCTGCGTGACGCGGCGCGCCGTGCTCGGCTTCCACGCCGCGCGCTCGATCGACCAGCGCGGCCGCACCTATGCAGAGCCGGAAGCGTCCGTCGCGGTGCTGCAAGCCTATCCGGCGCCGGTGCGCGGCTGGATCGCCCGCCGCGGCGGCCTGACTTCGCGCCTGCTATTGCTGCGCGGCCGCGAGCTCGCGGCGATCTATCCGCGGTGCAGGTAGCGGCAAATTACACGGTCATTGCGAGGAGCGAAGCGACGAAGCAATCCATGTCCCCGCTTGCGGAGCGATGAATTGCTTCGCGGAGCCTGTCATCAGGCGCGCTTACGCGCGACCCGTGGGCTCGCAATGACGTGGATAGCCGGCACGCACAATCTCCGTGAGCGCGAGCGAACAGAACCTGCGCGGCCTACATCCCCTGCTGGCAGTTCACCATCCAGGGGATGCCGAACTGATCGACGCACATGCCGAAGCCGTTGGAGAAGAAGGTCTTGCCGAACGGCATCGTCACCGTGCCGCCCTCGGACAGCGCCTTGAAGCGGCGTTCGGCTTCCGCGGGATCCTCGACCTGCAACGCGACGTGGAAGCCCTGCGGCTTCTGGAAGTGGCCGGGCGGGGCGTCGGAGGCCATGATGATCTCGCCGTCGATCGTGAGGCGGGCGTGCATGATCTTGTCTTTCCAGCCGGGCGGCGTCTGCATCTCCGCACTGCCCTCGCCGTAGGGGAAGGTGTCCTCGATCCGGGCGCCGAGAACCTTCTCGTAGAATTTCAGCGCGGCGCCGCAATTGCCGTCGTAGGAGAGATAGGGGTTGACCTGCATCGCATGCTCCCTTGGGTCATTCGAGCCTCGTCCCGATGGTATCGGAACGAGGGCTCCGGATTGTTATCTTGACGCGTTTTCCTGACACGAACCGGTAACCACCTCGCTCGAAAACGCGCTACTTCTCAGTCAGTTTCTTCAGATTGGCGAGACCGGCCTCGAAATCCCTGCCGATCATGCGATCCAGGTTCATGAACACCTGCATCACCTTCGACATGAAGACGGCCGGACCATACATGGTCCATGTGACGCTGGTCGCATTTCCCTGCGGCAGCATTGTGAACTCGGCGGTGTTGTGGCCTTCGAACGGCTTGATGAAGTCGAGCTTGATGACGATCTTCGACGGCGCGGAGGATTGCAGGATCTCCATGCGGCCGGCGCCGACATTCTTGTTGCCGTCCCAGGCATAGGCCGCACCCTGCCCGCGCCCGGCGCCGCCATAGATCCGCTTCATGGCCGGATCCCGGTTCTCGTAGGGCGACCATAGCGTCCACTGATGGAAATCGTCGATCAATGGAAATATCCGCTCGGCCGGCGCGTTGATGCTGATCGCACGCGTGACGCGGAGCGTGCCCGGCTTGGTCGCCGCGAGGATGGGGATGACGGCGATCGCGACGCCGAGGACAATCGCGATGATGGCAATGGTCTCCAACATGACAGTCTCCACAAGGATGGATTGAACAATACCTCACCGGCGAAATGGAAGCATTGCGCGCAGATTGCCGTCGCGCAGATAGAGCCCGCCCCACAGCATCAGGCCGAGATAGAGCCCGAACAGCGTGTGGGTGAAAAGCGGGCTGCCGATCCGCACATGCGATGCGATCGCGCCGCCGAGATAGCCGGTGAGCAGGATGGCGCCGAGGATCGAGGTCGGCGGCACCGAGTAGAGCAGCGTGCAGACGATGGTGATGATGCCGAGGCTGCGCGCCAGCGCATCGCTCGCGCCGAAGCCCATCCTGTCCATGGTCTCGGTGACGACCGACAACGGCACCAGCTTGATCGCGCCGTCGAACAGCAGGAACAAGACGACCATGCCGCTCATGACACGGCCGGTGATGCGGGCGGGCTTTGAGACTTCGGTGTCGACGGTCGTCGGCATGACAGGCTCCGTAACGCTTGGTGATGCTCTCTGCCTTCATGACGAACGGCGGAGTACGCGGCCGACAAGGCGGGCGAAGATTTTTTCGGAAGTCAGGCAGAGTCGATTGAGAGCTGCGACAAGCTCCCTCTCCCGAACCAACACGTGGATGCCCGGCACAAGGCCGGGCATGACGAGTTTGTGGAGCTATCGAGCCCATATGCGATTGCCCTGCACTCGCGGGGGAGGCGCGTTGCCAAAATATCGAAAACAACCCCATGCAAAGTAGCCGGCGGTGGCCGGCGGCCGACCGGGCTGCTTGACACGTCGGGCAACTCAGGGATATTTTTCCAATATTCCGAAATCACGCAGACTCGCGCTCGCCCCCGGGGGCATATGGCCTTCGCGCGCTTCTGTACGCGACGTTTCCACGTCGTCATGACCGCCAGCCATATGCGATAGCCCTGCGCTTGCGGGGGAGGTGCAGCGAGTATGCCGGTGCGCTGTTGCTGACCGCTACTTCGCCTTCGCGTTGTGCGGCTGGCTGTCGCGCATCAGGCGGTCGATATGCATGCGGATGTGGGCGGCTTCGGCTGTGGTGTTGGCGAGCGCGATGGCGCGGTCGAAGGCGATGCGGGCGTCCTCGTTGCGGCCGAGCTGCATCAGGAAGGCGCCGCGGACGCCGAAATAGTGGAAGTAGTTGGCAAGCCGCGGCGCCAAGGGCTCGATCATCTCGAGCGCGGCTTCCGGCCCCTTTACCTTGGAGACCGCAACGGCGCGGTTGAGCGTGATCACCGGCGACGGCTGCATGACCTCGAGCGCGCCGTACAGCAGATCGATCTGGGTCCAGTCGGTATCCTCGGGCTTTTCCGCACGGGCGTGCAGCGCTGCGATCGCCGCCTGCACCTGATACGGCCCGCTGCGGCGGTGGCGCATCGCCTTGTCGATCAGCGCGAGGCCCTCGGCAATCTGCTTCTGATTCCACAGGCTGCGGTCCTGGTCGTCGAGCAGGATCACCTGGCCATCGGCATCGAAGCGCGCCTCGGCGCGGGCATGCTGCAGCAACAACAACGCCGTCAGCCCCATGATCTCCGGCTCGCTCTGGAACAGCCGCAGCAGCAGGCGGGCGAGACGAATCGCCTCCTCGCACAGTGGCGCGCGGATTTCGGCGGTGTCGCCGCTCGCCGAATAGCCCTCGTTGAAGATCAGATAGATCATCGCCGCGACCGAGGCGAGCCGCTCGCTGCGCTCGACCGCGCCAGGCGTCTCGAACGGCACGTCGGCATCGGCGACGCGCGCCTTGGCCCGCGTAATGCGCTGCTCCATCGCGGCTTCCGAGACCAGGAAGGCGCGCGCGATCTGCTTCACCGTAAGACCTGAGACGATGCGCAGCGCGAGCGCGATCTGCTGCGTCGCCGGCAGATCCTTGTGACAGCAGATGAACAGCAGCCGCAAGATGTCGTCGCGGTAATGCGAGCCGTCGAGCCGCTCGGCGATCTCGTCCTCGGCGTCGTCGAGGTCGGAGATCGCCTGGTCGTCGTCGGACAGCGGCTGCTGCTTCTTGTTGCGGCGGACCTCGTCGATCGCGACGTTGCGGCCGACCATGATCAGCCACGCCGCGGGATCGCGCGGCGGGCCGTTCTGCGGCCAGCTCTTGAGCGCCCGCAGGCAGGCGTTCTGGAACGCCTCCTCGGCGGTGTCGAGATTGCGGAAGTAGCGCAGCAGGGCGCCGACCGCCTGGGGACGCGCGGACGTCAACGCAGCATCGATCCAGGCGGTGTCGGTCACGCTCACGCCTTGGTACCTCCCTGATTGAAGTAGCCGACCGGGCGGATCTCATAGGTGCCGCCGGGATTGGCCTCGCCGAGGTCGCGCGCGATGTCGAGCACCTCGTCGAGGTTCTTGCCCTCGACCAGATAGAAGCCGAGCAGCTGTTCCTTGGTTTCGGCGAACGGGCCGTCCAGCACCAGCGGCGGGTTTTCCTTGCGCAGCGTGGTGGCCGCGGTGGTCGGCAACAGCCGCGCCACCGGGCCGAGCTTGCCCTGCTTAGCGAGCTTGTCCTGCACGACGGACAGTTTCTGCATGACGGAGGCGTCGTGTTCCTTGCTCCAGGAGCCGACCATGTCTTCGTCATGATAGCAGAGGATGGCGTACAGCATCGAAAAGGCATCTCCGTTCATTGCAAGAACGAACGATTATGCCCGCTGCCGACAGGGGGCGCGAAAGAAATTTAGGTTCCGGATGCCAACGGTGGATCTTGATCGCGGCTCCATGGCGCGCTTCGACGGACGGGACGTTTGTCGCGGCGGCGATGAACGTGCGGTTGCCGATAGACGCCGTAGCGGGCGGCGATCCAGCGCGCCTTGGCTTCATCGCTCTCGCGATGGCGGACGTGGCTCCTCGTCATCGGACGGGACGCCTGCTGCCGCGGAGACGCCACGGGTTGCGCCTGAGCCTGCGATCGGGCCGACCGGGCCTCGCCCTGCGTTGGAGCAACGGTCGGTTGAGCCTCAGCCGGCGTGTCAGCGTTTACGAGCACGGGCGTGGGCCGTGGCGCCCGGCGACGCGGATGAAAGCCGACGCCCGGATCAGTTTGCGCATGGAAGTTCTCCCCTGTTGATGGCAGGACATACGAGCGGGCCGGACCCGCTCTGTGACATGCATCACATAGACGTTGGAGGTATCGGGATGGGTAAGGGCGCGCTCGCGCTGCTGATCAATGGCGGCTCGGAAAACTGGTCGTCGGGGCGCTGGAAGGCGCGGTTCGACGCGGTCTGCCCGGACCGCCGCGTGGTGCTGCTGCCGGACGGCGCGCTCGATCCCGCCGAGGTGCATTACGCCGCGGTGTGGAAGCCGAAGCCGGGCGAGCTCGCGGCATTCAAGAACCTGCGCGTCATCTTCAATCTCGGCGCCGGGGTCGACGCGCTGATGGCTGATCGCTCGCTGCCCGACGTGCCGCTGGTGCGGGTCGCGGTCTCCGATCTCACCGACCGCATGACCGAATATGTCGTGCTGCACGTTCTGATGCATCACCGCCAGGAGCTCTATTTGCGCGAGTCGCAGCGGGTGAAGCGCTGGGCGCCGGACTATCAGTGGGCGGCGAGCGCGATCACCGTCGGCATCATGGGGCTCGGCACGCTCGGCGCCGCCGCGGCGCAGGCACTGCGCGCGCTCGGCTTCCGCGTCGTCGGCTGGAGCCGCAGCGAGAAGCGGATCGACGGCATCGCCTGCTATCACGGCGCGGACGGGCTCGACGCATTCCTGCGCGAGACCAACATCCTGGTCTGCCTGCTGCCGCTGACGCCGGACACAAGGCACGTGCTCAACCGCGACGCGTTCGCGAAGCTGAACCGCAACAGCCCGCTCGGCGCGCCCGTCATCATCAATGCCGGCCGCGGCGGCCTGCAGAACGAGGCCGACATCCTGCGCGCGCTCGATGAAGGCACGCTGGGCGCCGCCTCGCTCGACGTCTTCGAGACCGAGCCGCTGCCCGAGGCGAGCCCGTTCTGGAGCCATCCGAAGGTGGTGCTGACGCCGCACAACGCCGCCGACACCGACGCCGACGAGATCTCGAAATATGTCGCGCAGCAGATCGCGCGCTTCGAGGCCGGCGGCGCGCTGGAGAACCTCGTCGATCGCAAGCGGGGGTATTAGCACCGGCGCGTAGCCCGGATGCAGCGAAGCGAAATCCGGGGTTCTTTGCGCCGGACAAACCGCTCCCGGATTGCGCTACGCTCCATCCGGGCTACGAAACCGGCGATGCGGAATCACGCCTGAGCGTCATTGCGAGGAGCGAAGCGACGAAGCAATCCATCCTTCCGCATACGCGGGGACATGGATTGCTTCGCTTCGTTCGCAATGACGGACAAGATGCACGGATGACTAAGACGCCTTGCGCGCGAAGGTGACGTGGGTCGCGTGCGGGCTCGCGACATGCGAGACGACGGCGTAGCCGAGGGCAGGCAGATCGAGGCCCGCGAACAAACTCTCACCGGCGCCGAGCACGACCGGCGGCAGCACCAATTGCAGCTCGTCGAGCAGACGCGCCTGCAGGAATTGACGCACCACCGAGACGCCGCCGCCGACGCGGATGTCCTTGTCACCGGCAACCGCGCGCGCCCGCTCCAGCGCCGCGAGCATGCCGTCGGTCACGAAGTGAAACGTCGTGCCGCCTTCCATCTCGATGTCGGGCCGCGCGTGATGGGTCAGCACGAACACCGGCGTGTGGTACGGCGGATTGTCGCCCCACCAGCCTTTCCAGGCATGATCCGGCCACGGCCCGCGGATCGGGCCGAACATGTTGCGGCCCAGGATCCAGGCGCCGATCCCCTCCATCGACTTGCGCGCGATCTCGTCGTCGAGGCCGGTGGTGCCGCCGTCCTGGCCGAATGTCTGGCGGAACGTCCGTGTCTGGAGGAACCAGCCGGGCAACACCATGCCGCCTTCGCCGAATGGATTTTCGAGACTCTGACGCGGCGCCGCGCCGAATCCGTCGATCGATACCGAGAATGCTGAAGTCCTGACTTTTCCCATGATGTTCCGCTTCCGTGAGTGGGGGGACCTTACGGAAGACGGGCGGGAAAGCCAGCGCCCGACATTTGCCCGGCGAGAAAATTTGGACGGCTATTTCGCGCCGCACAGCACGTCGATGGCGCCCTTCACGATCGCCTCGAGCTCCTTGCGCGGCACGCGGGCGCGGGCGCGGATCGCGATGGTGTGGATGGTGGCGGACGCCAGATGCGCCAGCGACGCCGGATCGGTCTCCTCAGGCAGTTCCCCGCGTTCCCTGGCATGGCGGAAGCAGATGCCGAACGCCTTGTCGAGCTCGGTCAGGCCCTCGACCACCATGGTGCGGATGTCCGGATCCGACACCGCCTCGGACGCCGCCGTCATCACGGTGAAGCAACCGCGCGGGCCGGACTCGCCGGACAGATAGATGTCGAGCGCGATGCGATAGATGCGCTCGAGCCGCTCGCGCAGCGGCGCGTCGGCGCGGAAGATATCGACCATCGCGGCGCGCGCGTCGTCGCGATAGCGCTGGTAGCTCTTGATGTAGAGCTCGCGCTTGTCACCGAACGCGCCATAGAGGCTCGGCCGGTTCATGCCGGTCGCAGCGCTCAGATCATCGAGCGAGGTCGCGGCGAAGCCGTCGCGCCGGAACAGATTGAGCGCCTTGCCGAGCGCGACATCGGGCTCATACGCGCGCGGCCGCCCGCGGCGCTTCGGCGTGACCGGCCCCGCGATTTTGGCAGCAGTTGGCGGCCTCTTACTTTTTTGTACCATTTCGCATTTAATTCCTTGACGCCGCCAATATTATCCAAGACAGTACAAAAATCAACAACGGCCGGACCCCCGCGCCGGACACTGGAGGCACCCATGGACCTTTATTTCTCGCCCCTCGCCTGCTCGATGGCGACCCGCGTCGCGCTCTATGAAGCGGGCCAGCCGGCCAACTATCTCGAGGTCGATCCGAAGACCAAGGCGGTGCGCAACGACGGCTCCGACTTCAACAAGGTTAACCCGCTCGGCCTGGTGCCGACGCTGCGCACCGACGACGGCGTCGTGCTGACCGAGAACGCCGCGATCCTGCAATATGTCGCCGACCAGTTTCCGCGCGCCGGCATCGGCACCGCGTCGAACGCCGAGCGTTCAAAGCTGCATCAATGGCTGTGCTTCATCGGCACCGAGCTGCACAAGGGCCTGTTCCTGCCGCTGCTCGACAAGAAGGCGCCGCCGGAGGCCAAGACCTATGCCGTGGAGAAATACGTCTCGCGGCTCGACTATGTCGAGGAGCACCTGAAGGGCCGCGACTATCTGCTCGATCATTTCAGCGTCGCCGACGCCTATCTCGTCACAGTCATCAACTGGACCATGGCAACGCCGCCGATCGAGCTCGCGAAATGGCCGGCGCTGAAGGCCTATTACGAACGCCTGCGCGCCCGTCCCTCGGTCGCGAAGGCGATCGCGGAGGAGTTCGAACTCTACAAGGCCGAGATCGCGCGGCATAAGGCGGCGGCGTAAGGCTTCTTACGACGGAGGCACAGTCTTCTCTCCCTCTCCCCGTTCTTACGGGGAGAGGGTTGGGGTGAGGGGCCGCTTCCGCGAGTTGCGAATGCGGTGAGACCTGTACCCCCTCACCCGGATCGCATCTTGCGATGCGATCCGACCTCTCCCCGCAAGCGGCAGGGGTGTCCGGGGAATGATTCACTGTGTCGCGGTGCATGCTCGGCAGGACCGAGGCAAATCGGTCTTTTCTGGTTGTCGAGACACAGAGGGCCGAGCATGCGATATCGCGGTAGCATTTTTGGAAGGCTGCTTGAACCGATCAATCGACGGCAGTTTCAGACGGTTGTGGATCGTCTGGACGGGGATGCCTACGACAAGTCGTTCAGGAGCTGGGATCATCTGGTGGCGCTGATCTATGCCCAGCTTAGCGGCAACAGCAGTCTGCGCGGGGTGGTGACTGGCTTCAACGCCAATTCGCAGCATCACTATCACTTGGGAACCGGCAAGCTGTCGCGCTCGACGTTGTCCGATGCCAATGCCCGCCGTCCGATCGGCATTTTCGCGCAAACCTTTGCGGCGCTGTCGGCGATGGCGCGTCGCCAGCTGCGGAGTGAAGGCATGGAGATGGTGCGTCTGATCGACGCCAGTCCGATCCCGCTCGGCAAGGTCTGCAGTTGGGCGACGTGGAACGGCCGCATCCGCGGCATGAAGCTGCATGTCGTCTACGACCCAAGGAGCGATGTCCCGACCTGCGTCGAGATGACGGCCGCGAACGTCAATGACATCGAGATCGGCCGACAGACCCCAATCCAGCCCGCCACCACCTATGTGTTTGACAAGGGCTATTGCCGTTTCGACTGGTGGCAGAAGATCAATGATAGTAAGGCTTTCTTCGTTACCCGGGCGAAGACGAGCATCCGTCTTCGCTCGCTCAGGCATCGCGCCATCCGCAAGCGTAACGGGGATGGCTTCGAAATCCTTGCCGATGACGAGGTGAAGCTCACCAGCAAGGGCGATTCGCGCCTTCCAATCCCGCTCCGCCGCATCAAGATCAGACGCGAGAAAGGCGGCAAGATCACACTCCTGACCAACGACCTTGCCCGTAGCGCCGTCGAGATCGCCGCCCTCTACAAGAGCAGATGGCAAATCGAGCTGCTGTTCCGCTGGATCAAGCAGCATCTCGATATTCGCAAGTTCCTCGGCGCCAACGACAACGCGATCCGCCTTCAGGTGCTCGCTGCGATGATTGCCTACCTGCTGCTGCGCATCGCCGCTCACACCAACTGCATCAAAATGCTCCCGCTCAGGTTCGCCGAACTCGTCGGCCAGCTCCTGCTCACGCGTCGATCCCTCGCTGCCATCGACAAACCTCCGCCCATCAACCCCAGCCGTCGGAAATCAACCATCTCACCTGACCAGATGGAGCTCCACTATGCCTGAATTTCCCCGGACACCCCTGCGCAAGCGGGGCGAGGTGAAGGGGTGCCGCCGTCAGCATCCTCGGCAAATCGAAAGCTTGCGCTTATCGAGCTCCCCGGCTGCAGGCTTCCCCTTCCCGCCGGGAGGGGACGGCATCTCTAGAAACACCGGCATGAAGTATTTCCATTCATCGCAGTATTCGGCCGGCAAGGAATATGGCTGGCATAGCGTGATCGCTTGCAGCGCGCTCTTGCGATAGGCTTGGGAGTAGTCTGACACGGCCGGACTGTTCTGCGACGACACCGACGGTTGCTCCGCCAGCGAGCCCTCGCGCGTCAGCCTGATCTCGACAACCAACTTTACGTTCGCTGCCTCGTCCCCAACGGGGGCAGGTTTACGCCAACACTTGGTGACCTGAGAGCGAAACAGCGGCCCCCATTTTGCGGAATGGTCTGCGCTGCTCTGCGCAGCCGCGGGCTGGGCAAGGATGAGAGCAGTCGCGAGCAAGAGGCCTGCCAGCACTACGGCTGTAGAACGTTCAATTGGCCTGTAATGGATCCGGCGGACGCGGTGAGGTTGCAATCGCCGACCAGCATAAATCAGCCCTCTTCGAGACGCGCAAACGTTTTCGATGAGTCACCACAACGACCCGTAGCCCCGGATGGAGCGCAGCGCGATCCGGGATCGACCGCACAACAGGAGAGATCGTCCCGGATTTTGCTTCGCTCCATCCGGGCTACAAGGCTACGGAGAGCCGATCAGAACGGCTCCTGCCCCAGGCCTGGCACGTCGGCCGGACGCGGGCCCGGGGCGGGCCAGTGGAAGCGGCGGTCCTTCTCCGAGATCGCGATGTCGTTGATCGAGGCCTCGCGGCGGCGCATCAGGCCGTGCTCGTCGAACTCCCACTGCTCGTTGCCGTAGGAGCGAAACCAGTTGCCGCCGGCATCGTGCCATTCGTACTGGAAGCGCACCGCGATGCGGTTGCCGTCGAATGCCCAGAGATCCTTGATCAGGCGATACTCCTGCTCCTTTTCCCATTTGCGGGTCAGGAAGGCCACGATCGCCTCGCGGCCCTGAAACACCTCGGAGCGGTTACGCCAGCGGCTGTCCTCGGTATAGGCGCCGGCAACCCGAACGGGGTCGCGCGAATTCCAGGCGTCCTCCGCCATGCGCGCCTTCTGCACGGCGGTCTCGCGGATGAAGGGTGGCAGCGGCGGGCGTGACATTGGCGATCCCTCGTTGTTGAAGCATGATCCGGAAAAGTGTGAAGCGGTTTTCCGAAAAGATCATGCTCGAAATGTAAGACAAACGCGATCAATCTGATCGCGCTTTGTCAGCCGCAAATCTATCGCCGCGCCGCGCAGAGTCGATGGGTCGGTTCTTATCGCCCGATAGCTGGAGCCTATTCCGTTCCGATCGCATCGGAACGGGGCTCCAGCTTCTTGTTTTGACGCGTTTTCTTCACGCGAACCGGTGCCCACTTCGCTCGAAAACGCTCTAAGCCAGATCGGCCTTCATCAGCGCGCGAATAGCCTTCGGAATCGGCTGCGCGCGGCCGCCGCTGATGAAGGCGACGCGGACCTCGGCCTTCACAAGCACGTCATCGCCGCGCCGGACTTCCTGAGCGAGCATGATGGAGGCGCCCTTCACAGCGATCGGCCAGGTCACGACGTCGAGCACGTCATCCATCCGCGCCGGCTTGAGGAAGTCGAGCGTCATCGAGCGCACGACAAAGGCGAAGCCGCCGGTCTCCTCCTGCGCTTCATCGAACAGCGCCTGCTGCTCGGCGCCCATCAGGCGGAGATGATTGGTGCGGCCGCGCTCCATGAAGCGCAGGTAATTGGCGTGATAGACGATGCCGGAAAAATCGGTGTCTTCGTAATAGACGCGGACCTGCATATGGTGGCGGCCGTCGCGGATCTGGCCGTCGAGAATGGGTGAGGTCATTTGCAGCCCCCGATTGCGCAAGACTTTGGTTCGTATTGCGCAAAATCGCCGGCCGACGCAAGCACGGTCGGGAAATCTTGGGATCGGCTGGCGATCTGGATCAGGCGACCTTCTGGAATACCTTGTTTCTGACGACCTCTTGGTACCGATGATCTGTTCTGACCAGGTCGTCAACGATCATCTTGACTTGAAAAGCGTCGATCTGCTCATCGGTATATTGATCGCCGATTGCCGGAATTTTCGTCGGATCGAGTGACGATCCCCTCAGACGCCATTCATAGTCGTCGAAATCCATGTAACCGCCAACCTTGAGCAGTTTGTCGCACAAGAAGTAGTTCAAAGCGTCGACTGCGACCGTGTGCGCGCCGTCGAGAAAGCAATAATCATAGATCGGAGCGCCCTCATACTGCCTGATCAGCTTCATGAGAGACCAGTTGTAGGAATCGTTGAACTTCTGGGTGTTGCCGAAATATGAGATCTTGTTGGGGTAGGCGCTGAGCTTTGTCTCCGCGCGCTGGACCGCATCGTTGAAATCGAAAAGATGCAGCTCACACTCGGGAAACAGCTGGCAGACGTTTCTTGCGGTATCCGCCATGTAGATTCCAAATTCGGCGTAACGGAACGGCTGCTCCCGGCCGAAAACGGTTTTCATGAACTCGTAGGTGCCTGTCGTCCCCTGAACGCCGACGACGAGCTTCTTGGGATACCAATCCTGCATTTTGCGCAATCCCTCCCGCTACCTTAGGGTGAAGGGTACCGCCCACAGAAATATGCGGCAACTTACCATCCTTCATCGCGGCCATGTCGAAAGGCGCCACTCCGGAACCGGAACGCATACAGCAGTTACTTTCGACGGAACCGCCGTCGGCCCGCATCCGATGCGCAGCTCTCGCCCACGCAAGCGCGCTCAGGACACCACCGGCCCCTTTGCGCCGAGCGTGACCTGCACGATCTCGGGCGGCACGCCGAGGCGGAACGGCATGATGCTGCAGCCGAGGCCGCCGGAGACGACGACGTCGCATTTCAGCTTGATATGGCCATAGGCGAGCCGCATGCCGTGCTTCATCGGCACCGCCGGCGACCAGCCGAGCAACCGGACCTGCCCACCATGGGTGTGGCCGGACAGCTGCAACGCGACGCGCGAGGGCACCCGGAGCGCGACGTCGGGCTCATGCGCGAGCAGGATCACCGGCGCGTCGTCCGTGACCTTGGCAAGCGTCGCGTTGAGATCGTCGACGCCGATGCGCGAGACCTGGCGATAGGGCCGCGCCGCCATGAAGGCGAGCTGGTCGCCGAGACCGGCGAGCCAGAACGGACGACCGTCCTTGGCGAGCCGCACCGCGTCGTTCTCGTAGACCGGAATCCCCGCCCCCTCCAGCGCGCGGCGCGCGAGCGGGATGCCGCGCCCCAGGCGCTGTACCGCCTTGTCTTCCCAGTAGTCGTGGTTGCCGAGCACGGCGTGTACGCCGAGCGGCGCCTTCAGGCCCTTCAGCACCGCGGCCCAGTCGGAGGCCGGAATGAAGCGGGTGACGTGGCGCAGCCCGGCGACATAGTCGCCGAGCAGCACGATGATGTCGGGGTTCAGACCGTTCGTCCGCTCGACGATCTCAGCGATGCGATCGAGCGACATCCAGGGATCGCAGGCGTGGATGTCGGCGAGCGCGGCGATCTTGAGCGGAAAATCCGCCGGCCATTGCCGCGGTGACAGATCGTAGCGCGTGAGCGCGAGGCGGACGACCGGCTCGCTCAAGCCATAGGCCGCGGTCGAAGCGGTGGCGGCGGTCAATCCGCCGAACCCGCGCAGAAAATGACGACGTGAAATCATGGACGTGTGATCGGTGATGCCTGGCGCTTGTCGAAAACACTCTGGGCTATCATAGGCCCTTTGATTGGAGCGAAATTGGGCCGTGCTTGTGCAGACAGCCTGCAGAGATGCCGCAATGGTTAGCAGGCAAGGTTACCGGCGGCGCGACGCGCCGCATCAACACGTCTCTTCACGTCTTCGAGAGCGGAGGGCTTTTGTTCAAGCATGAAAACCGCTTCGCCCTCTTCCGGATCATGCGTCAGTCCTCGTCGCCATTGCTGCCGAACAGGCCGAACTGCGAGGGATCGCGGTTCGGCTCGGCGAGGCCGAGATGGCGGAAGGCGTGCGAGGTCAGAAGCCGGCCACGCGGAGTACGCTGCAGATAGCCGCACTGGATCAGATAGGGCTCGATGATGTCCTCGATCGCATCGCGCGGCTCCGACAACGCCGCCGCCATGGTCTCGACGCCGACCGGCCCGCCGCCATAGTTCAAGGCAATGGTGGTGAGATAGCGCCGGTCCATCGCGTCTAACCCGGCGCTGTCCACCTCGAGCGCGCTCAACGCCCGGTCGGCGATGCCGCGGTCGACGGAATCGGCGTCCGCCGCGGAGGCAAAGTCGCGCACCCCGGCGCAGCAGGCGGCCGGCGATGCGCGGCGTGCCGCGGGCGCGGCGCGCGATCTCGTTGGCGCCGTCGGCCGTCATGCCGATGTTGAGCACGCGGGCACCGCGGGTGACGATCTTCTCGAGCTCTTCCTCGGTGTAGAAGTTGAGCCGGATCGGAATGCCGAAGCGGTCGCGCAACGGATTGGTGAGCAGGCCTGCGCGCGTCGTCGCGCCGACCAGCGTGAACTTCGACAATTCGATCTTGACCGAGCGCGCCGCCGGACCCTCGCCGATGATCAGGTCGAGCTGAAAGTCCTCCATCGCGGGATAGAGCACTTCCTCGACCGCTGGGCTGAGGCGATGGATCTCGTCGATGAACAGCACGTCGCGTTCTTCGAGATTGGTCAGCAGCGCCGCGAGATCGCCGGCCTTCGCAATGACAGGGCCGGAGGTGGCACGAAAGCCGACGCCGAGCTCACGCGCGACGATCTGCGCCAGCGTGGTCTTGCCGAGGCCGGGGGGACCGACGAACAGCACGTGATCGAGCGCCTCGCCGCGTTTCTTCGCAGCCTCGATGAAGATCGAGAGATTCTTGCGCGCCTGGGCCTGACCGACGAACTCCGTCAGCGACTGCGGCCGCAGCGCGGTGTCACCGACATCGTCGGAGCGGCGTTCAGGCGAGACCATGCGCGAGGGCGTATTCATGATGCGAGACTAACACGAGATTGTTCTCCCTCTCCCCGCTCTTGCGGGGAGAGGGTTGGGGTGAGGGGCTGCTTCCGCGAGCGCAATGTGTGTCGAGACCCGTACCCACTCACCCGGATCGCATCTGCGATGCGATCCGACCTCTCCCCGCAAGCGGGGCGAGGTGAAGAACAGAGGCGCTCCAATCCACTGATCACTTCGACAGTTCCTTCAACCCCAGCCGGATCAGCTGCGCGGTCTCGGCCTTCTCACCGGCGCTGCGCGAGGCGGCGGCGATGGCGGCGGCGGCCTGCGGCTGGCCGTAGCCGAGATTGACCAGCGCCGAGATCGCGTCGGTGACCGGACGTGGCGCGCGGTTGTTGTCGATCGCGCCTGACAGTTGCACCACCGCGGGATCGACATCGGCAAAGCCTGGCGCCTTGTCCTTCAATTCGCTGACGATGCGCTCGGCGACCTTCGGCCCGACTCCCGGCGTCCGCGCCACCGCCGCCTTGTCGCGCAGCGCGATGGCGTTGGCGAGATCGGTCGGCGGCAGCGTGCCGAGCACCGCGAGCGCGACCTTGGCGCCGACCCCCTGCACGGTCTGCAGCAGGCGAAACCATTCGCGCTCATGATCGGTGCGAAATCCGAACAGTTTGATCTGATCCTCGCGGACATAGGTCTCGATCGAGAGCACGGCGGCGCCGCCTGGCGACGGCAACGCCTGCAACGTGCGGCCCGCGCAGTGCACCTGATAGCCGACGCCGCCGACGTCGAGGATCACATAGTCCTCGCCATAGGAATCGATCAGGCCCTTCAGCTTGCCGATCATAGGTTCGCCACCCTGAGCCGCAGCGCGGTGCTCTGGCGGTGATGCGCGTGGGTGATCGCGACCGCGAGCGCGTCCGCGGCGTCGGCGGACGGCGGCTCGGCTTTCGGCAGCAGGATCTTCAGCATCACCTGGATCTGGTTCTTCTCGGCATGTCCGGCGCCGACCACCGTCTTCTTGACCTGGTTCGGCGCGTATTCGGCGACCGAGATACCGAACATTGCGGGCGCCAGCATGGCGACGCCGCGCGCCTGGCCGAGCTTCAAGGTGGCAACGCCGTCTTTGTTGACGAAGGTCTGCTCGACGGCCGCCTCCACCGGTCGGTGGTCGGCGAGCACGGCGGCCAGCCCCTCATGGATCGCGAGCAGCCGGTTCGCCAGCGGCAGATCGTCCGGCGGTTCGACCGAACCGCAGGCGATATAGACGAGACGATTGCCTTCGGTCTCGATCACCCCCCAGCCGGTGCGGCGGAGACCCGGATCGATACCGATGATGCGGACGGGAGAGCGAATCGGCTGGGATGTCATGGGCTAGTGATACCGCCTGCGCCGGGAGAACGAAACACAAACGGAGCCTCATACCCGGGAAAGCACAATAGCCGCAATCGTCATGCGCGGGCTTGACCCGCGCATCCATCGATCAGAGAAGCCTTTGCTTTTTGATGGATTGCCGGGTCAAGCCCGGCAATGACAAAGCAAACTACCCGCCCATCTTCGCGATCAGTGCGTCGGACACCTCGAAATTGGCGAACACGTTCTGCACGTCGTCATGCTCGTTGAGCAGGTCCATCAGCTTCAGCAGTTTTTCGCCGGTCTCGTCGTCGACCGCGACGGTGTTCTGCGGCTTCCAGGTCAGCGCCGCCTTGCGCGGCTCGCCGAACTTCGCTTCCAGCGCTTTTGCGACTTCGCGGAAAGTGTCCTGCGAGGCGTAGACCTCGTGGCCGCCTTCGCTGGAGACCACGTCGTCGGCGCCGGCCTCGATCGCGGCGTCCAGCATGGCGTCGTCGGAGGCGACCTTGGCGTCGTATTCGATGATGCCGGTGCGGTCGAACATGAAGGCGACCGAGCCGGTTTCGCCGAGATTGCCGCCCGACTTGGTGAAGAAGGAGCGGATATCGGAAGCGGCGCGGTTGCGGTTGTCGGTCAGCGCCTCGACGATGACGGCGACGCCGCCGGGGCCATAACCCTCGTAGCGGATCTCGTCATAGTTCTCGCCCTCATTGCCCGCGGCCTTCTTGATGGCGCGGTCGATATTGTCCTTGGGCATGTTCTCGGCGCGGGCCGCGACCACGGCGGCGCGCAGCCGCGGATTCATCGCCGGGTCCGGGGTGCCGAGCTTGGCCGCCACGGTGATTTCGCGGGCCAGCTTGCCGAAAAGCTTCGACTTCTGGGCATCCTGCCGGCCCTTGCGGTGCATGATGTTCTTGAATTGGGAATGGCCGGCCATGCGACGTCTCTTCGGAGCTTAGGGTCTGAACAGGGATGGAAAACGCGGCCTTATAGGCCCCTCACGGTCAAAATCAAAGGATCGGCGGGGCCCTCCGGCGGAGGAATACTACCGCAAGCCGGAATATGAGGCACTTGTTAACCATGACTTCATGCCCGGGTGCGAGGATCGCCCCGTCCCGCCGCAACTTTCCACAGCCCCAAAGAGCCCACATGGCGTTCGGTTTGTTTCGAAAGCAAGTGCCGGAGCCGGCTGCGCCGGCCGTCGCGCCGCAGGTTCCAACCGCGGCCGCAGCCCCTGAGGTCTCAGCCGAGACTGATTCGGCCAAGGATTCATCCAAGGATTCCTCCAAGGAGATCCTGGAATTGCTGGAACTCGAGCTCGGCGCGATGATCCGCCAGCTCGAACGCGCCGCGAGCTCGGTCGCCGACGGCGCCGAGGCAACGGCTGCCAAGCTCGCTACGATCCGCGCCCGCACCGACGCGCTGACCGGCCGCAGCAGCGATGCGCAGAGCACCGCGACGACGTTCTCGCAAGCCGCCGACCGCTTCACCCACTCCGCCGAGGGCATCGGGGCACAGGTGCGCAGCGCGAGCCAGCTCGCCGACGACGCCGCGGCCGCGGCGCGCGAGGCCACCGCCAATGTCGATCGCCTGCGCGAATCCTCGGCCGCGATCGGCAACGTCGTCAATCTGATCGCACAGATCGCGCGGCAGACCACGCTGCTCGCGCTGAACTCGACGATCGAGGCGGCGCGCGCCGGTGCCGCCGGCAAGGGCTTTGCGGTGGTCGCAACCGAGGTCAAGGCGCTGGCGGTGCAGACCCAGAGCGCGACCGAGGAGATCACCCGCAAGATCGAGGCGTTGCAGAAGGACGCCACCGGATCGGCCGACGCGGTGCATCGCATCTCCCAGGCGATCGAAAAGATCCGCCCGGTGTTCGAGAACGTCAACGGCGCGGTTGCCGAGCAGAATGAAATCACCGGCGAGATGGGCCAGAACGCCGCCTCCGCCTCGCACTTCATCGTCTCGGTCGGCACCAGCGCCGGCGAGATCGACAGTGCAACGCGCGAAGCCGCCGCGCATGGCGACAATGTCGCCAGGGCCGGCAAGGCGGTGACTGCATTCGCGCAGAAGCTGAAAGCGCGCTGCGCGGTGCTGCTGCGCCAGGACGAGCGCGGCGATCCGCGCAAGAACGAGCGCCTGCCTTGCAGCCTCAAGATCGAGATCACGACCGCGCGCGGCCTCGTCACCGCGCCGGTCTACGAGATCGCGATGGACGGCATTCTGATCGGCGGACCCGATGCCGGGAAGCTGCCGGTGCAGGAGACCCTGAACGCGACATTGCAGGAGATCGGCGCGTGCCGGATCCGGGTCGGCGAGCGCTCCAAGGCAGGCAGCCAGGCCCGCTTCGAGGCGGCAACGGCCGAGCTGCGCGAAAAAATCGAAGACCGGATGTGGGCGATCCACGAGGAGAACGCCGAGCTCGTCACCCGCGCGATCGAAGCCGGCAGCACGCTGAGCAAGATGTTCGAGAACGGGCTGGCGAGCGGCGCGATTACAATCGCCGACATGTTCGACACCGACTATGTCGAGATCGCAGGCACCAACCCGGTGCAGTACCGCACCAAAATGCTGGACTGGGCGGAGCGCACCCTGCCGGCGTTCCAGGACGCATTCCTCGCCAGGGACAAGCGAATGGCATTCTGCGTGATGATCGACCAGAACGGCTATCTGCCGGTCCACAACAAGCTCTACTCGCAGCCGCAGCGGCCGGGCGACGTGGCATACAACACCGCCAACAGCCGCAACCGCCGCATCTTCAACGACGCCGCGGGCCTCGCCGCCGGCCGCAACCAGCGCGCCTATCTGATCCAGACCTATGCGCGCGACATGGGAGGCGGCAACACGGTGATGATGCGCGAGATCGACGTACCGATCCGCGTGCGCGGCCGGCACTGGGGCGGGTTCCGCACCGCCTACAAGCTTTGAACGCTTCGTAGCCCGGATGCAGCGAAGCGTAATCCGGGATGCATGTTTCCACGGGCAGGAGTCCCGGATTTCGCTGCGCTGCATCCGGGCTACACAGTGCGCGCTCAGGCAAGACCGGCAGCGCGAATCACGCTTTAGGGTTGGAATGGGGAATGCTGCGGCGGCCGACGGGCCGCTGTAACGGAGGAAGCGTCGACATGTCGGCCGCGCAGCTTGCAGTTCTGGATACGTCATCGGACCGAACGCTGGCCGAGCGGCTGGTGGACCAGCTCGCCGACCGCATCGGCGGCCTCGGGGTGGAACTCGCCGACATCGCCGGCAACGTCCAGGAGGTCGCGAACCGCGTCAGCAGCCAGTCCGAGCGCTTCCATCATTTGCAGACGACGGCCGAGACGATGGTCGCCGCCAATCACGACATCGCCAACGCATCGCAGGCGGTGCAAACGACCGCATCCGCCGCGGTCGGCCAGATCGCGGAGTCGCGTCATGTGGTCGAGACCGCGGTCAGCCATATCGCAGAGCTCGTCGCGGCGGTCGGACGGATCGAGGCGCGGCTCGCCGCGGTCGGCTCCGCGCTGAGCCAGGTCGCCAAGGTTTCCGGTTCGATCGAAGCGATCGCCAAGCAGACCAATCTGCTGGCGCTCAACGCCACCATCGAGGCGGCGCGCGCCGGCAATGCCGGCCGCGGCTTTGCCGTGGTCGCGAGCGAGGTCAAGAACCTTGCGGAAGCAACCCGCCAGGCGACGCATCAGATTTCCGACACCGTGCGCGATCTCGACGGCCAGATCGGCAGCCTGATCGGCGAGAGCAGCGATGCCTCGTTGCGCGCCAAGAGCGCCGGCGAAGGCGCCCAGCAGATTTCGGGCATCATCATGCGCGTGCAGGAAGGCTTCTCATCCGTCGGCGCCGAGATCGGCAGCGTGGCGCGCGCCGCGACCTCCAATCTCGGCCATTGCGACAGCGTGATCGCGGAGCTGAACGAGCTGGCCAAGGGCGTCGATCTCTCCTCGCGCGACCTCAAGCACGCCGACAGCCGCGTCGCGAAACTGCTCGAGCTCTGCGAGAGCCTGATCGTGACCATCGCCGACAGCGGCGTGCAGACCAGCGACACGCCGCTGATCCGCGTCGTGATCGACACCGCAAGGCAGATCTCGGAGCTATTCGAGAATGCCGTGGCGCGCGGCGAGGTCACGCTCGCGCAATTGATGGACGAGAATTATCGCGAGATCGCCGGCACCAATCCGAAGCAGTACCTGACCGACTACGTCGCGTTTACCGACCGCGTGCTGCCCGCGATCCAGGATCCGATCCAGAAGAGCGATCCGCGCATCGTGTTCTGCGTCGCCTGGGCGCGCAGCGGCTATCTGCCGACCCACAATCCGAACTACCGGCAGCCACAGGGGCCGGACCCGGTCTGGAACAACGCCAATTGCCGCAACCGCCGCCTGTTCAACGACCGCGCGGTGAGCAAGGTCGCAGCCAACACAAAACCGTTCCTGCTGCAGACCTATCGCCGCGACATGGGCGGCGGCAATTTCGTGCTGATGAAGGACCTGTCATCGCCGATCGTCGTGAACGGCCGCCACTGGGGCGCATTCCGGATGGGTTTTCGGCAGTCGTAGTTCGTAGCCCGGATGCAGCGAAGCGCAATCCGGATCAATGCGACCGCGGAGAGATTCCCGGATTTCGTTTCGCTGCATCCGGGCTACGGCAACCTCACTTCACCCAAAACCCCGGCACCGCAGGCTCGAGCCGCCCGCCGGCGCGCACCGGCGCGACCTTCACCGCGAGGCCGGTCGCATCGTCGGTCTCGACCGCGATGCCGCTCAGTGTTGCCACGCCGCCCGCCGGCTCGAAACGGCCGGAGGGAATGCCGGTGAGGAAGCGCTGCAGCGGCTCCTCCTTCTGCATGCCGATCACCGAGTCATAGTCGCCGGTCATGCCGGCATCGCTCATATAGGCGGTGCCGCCCGGCAGCACCTGATGATCGGCGGTCGGCACGTGGGTATGGGTACCGACCACGAGGCTGACGCGGCCGTCGCAGAAGAAGCCGACGCCCTGCTTCTCGCTGGTCGCCTCGGCATGGAAATCGAGCACGATGGCATCACAGCCCTCGCGCAGCGGGCAGGCCTCGAGCTCGCGCTCGATGGCGCTGAACGGATCGTTCGAGGACGGCTCCATGAAGACGCGGCCGATCGCGTTGAGGACCAGCGCGCGCTTGCCGCTCTTGGTATCGACCAGCGTGGCGCCGCGGCCGGGCGAATGGCGCGGAAAATTCAGCGGGCGGATCAGGCGCGGCGCGCGCTCGATGAAGACCAGCGCCTCCTTCTGATTCCAGGCGTGGTTGCCGAGCGTGATCGCATCGGCGCCGGCGTCGAGCAGCTCCTGATAGATCGCCTCGGTGATGCCGAAGCCGCCGGCGGAATTCTCGCCATTGACGACCACGAGATCGAGCGACCAGTCCCTGATCATGCCGGGAAGGTGGTCGGCGATGGCGGTGCGGCCGGTCCTGCCGACGACGTCACCAACGAAGAGAATTCGCAAGGCTAGCTACTCCGGAAATCGAACGTCTTGCGCTCCGTTAGCACAAAATCGAGCGGGACGTCGTGCGACAGCGCCGGAATCGCCTTGGTTTCCTGTGCAGCAAAGGCAAGTCCGACCCCGATCACATGCTTGGCCTTGCGCAGATGCGCGAAGGTATAGTCGTAATAACCGGCGCCGTAGCCGATGCGGTGACCGAGCTTGTCGAATGCCGCGAGCGGCACCAGCATCACGTCCGGATGCACCTCGGCGGCGGCCGGCGACGGCTCGGGAATGCCGAGCGGCCCGAGCATCAGCCGGTCCTGCGGCGACCAGCTGCGGAAGGTCAGCGACTGGCCGCGCGCATTGATGCAGGGCAGCGCGAGCCGCGCGCCCCTGTCGGCAAGCTTCTTCATCAACGGCGCCGGATCGAGCTCGCTGCGGATCGGCGCATAGCCCGAGACGATCATGCCCGGCGCGATCTCGAACGGCGCGCCGCGCTTGGCGAGTGCTTCGGCAGCCGTCGCGCGCTGCTCGTCGCTCAGCGCATCGCGCTTGGCGAGAGCAAGTGCCCGGAGCTCGGCCTTCGATGGAGATGCGTGCATGATCCATCTTCCGCTGTCGTCGTCCGCGACAACGGACGATCCATCATCCCAGAGACGCTAGCTTTCGTTAAGGCCAGGCCGCGGCGCGCTGGACGCCCCGTATCGCGGGGCACAACACTGCTAGACAATTCAACCGCCGCAGCGCGACGACAAGGCAACAGCAAAAATCAGTGCGAAGCCGCAGAGGCCGTTGGAGCGCTCGATCCCGGAGTTCCCTACGAAAGTAGGTGGGCACCATATGTCCGGGTCCACGGACCCGGCCAGGGACAGTTCCCTAAAGGATCGATAAGGCCCCGGGGATATATGGCTCCTGACGCACGACGCAGCTTCGCGGGGGCTAATCTAGCCATCGTTGCCCCAATCCGCCAGCGGTAAGGAAGACGCAGCCGAGACTCATGCACTTCTCTCCACCCTCCCCTGGAGGGGGAGGGTCGGTACGCATGAAGCGTAGCGGAATGCGAACCGGGGTGGGGTGATCTCTCAACGCGGGCGCTACACGTGTGGAAAGACCGTCACCCCACCTCGCCGCTCATTTCATGAGCGTCGATCCTCCCCCTCCAGGGGAGGATAAGATCACCCGATGCCGGAAAATATAGATCACCCGATCGCGATGCCGCCGCCGATGGTGCGGTTGAGCACCTGCGTGGTGCGCTCGATCCGCTCCGCGGCGGCGTTGAGCGCGTTGGAGACCGCGGTCTGGGTCGCGCGGGCGCGGTCGATGGCGGCAACGCGCGCGTTGCGCAGCTGCTCGACCTCTTCCTCGAGGCTGCGGATGCGTGCGCTGGCGTCAACCAGTTCGTCGCAGGCGGTGAGCGCCGCCATCACCGTCAGCCGCGCATCGCCGATTTCGCCGAACTTGCCGCGCAGCGATTCCACGCGCTGCTGGAGATTTTCCGCGAGCTTCAGGAGCCGCACCTCCTGGCCCTCCTCGCAGGCCATCCGGTATTGCCGGCCATTGATGGTGACGTTGATGTGGCTCATCTGCTGTCTCCGCCGTCGAGCACGGCGCGAATGCTGCCGATTGCCGCGTCGAGTTTTTCCGCGATCTCGCGATTGGCGCGCTCGAGCTTGCGCGTCTTCACCAGCGATCCGTCGAGTTCGTCGGCAAGCCTGGAGCGATCGGCGCCGAGCGCCTGGATGCGGCTCGCCAATTCGTTCTCGTCGCGGTCGGCCTCGCGGCGCCGCTCCACCGAGCTCTCCAGCGCATCAAGCGCAGCCATCAGCCGCTTTGTCGCAGCATCGATATCGGCAAGCGGTGCCTCGGTATTGCCAGACCCGTTGGCGAGACGATCACTCATGACACGCGGCGTGGACCTTTCAAGTCGGTTGGCTTGGTAGCCTGCGGAAGACAGGCCTGCCGCACGGCAAAACAGGCGGTTCGGCAAGCGTTTACGGGACGAAATTTACGTGGCAAGCGAGCCCAGCGCAACGGCGGCGGAGAACTATGCACCGTTGAATGAAATAGGCGATTTCGGGCAACTTTTCCCCGTTTTGAGGCGTTCCATCGCCTTGGACTTGCGGAATTGAGGTGCTAATCCACCCCCCAACCCGTAAGGCCATCCACGCGCGTATCGCGGCTGCCCGCCCGATGCGTCCAGCATCAGCTCCTCATTTTAGGCGGACTTTTCATCATGACGCAGGTCGATCACACCCGTATGGCCAATGCGATCCGTGGCCTTGCCATGGACGCCGTCGAAAAGGCGAATTCCGGCCATCCCGGCCTGCCGATGGGCGCCGCCGACATCGCGACCGTCCTGTTCACAAAATTCCTGAAATTCGATGCGGCCGACACGGCGTGGCCCGATCGCGACCGCTTCGTGCTCTCGGCCGGCCATGGCTCGATGCTGCTCTATTCGTTGCTGTACCTCACCGGCAACAAGGACATGACGCTCGACCAGCTCAAGCATTTCCGCCAGCTCGGATCGCTGACGCCGGGACACCCCGAGAACTTCCACACCAAGGGTATCGAGACCACCACCGGTCCGCTCGGCCAGGGCATCGCGACCGCGGTCGGCATGGCGCTCGCCGAGAAGATGCTGGCCGCCGAGTTCGGCAAGAAGATCGTCAACCACCACACCTATGTGCTCGCCTCCGACGGCGACCTGATGGAGGGCATCTCGCAGGAAGCGATCGCGCTCGCCGGTGTCTGGCGGCTCAACAAGATGATCGTGCTGTACGACGACAACGGCATCTCGATCGACGGCCCGACCTCGATCTCCGATTCCGTCGATCAGGTGAAGCGCTTCAAGTCCGCAGGTTGGGCCGCCGAATTGATCGACGGCCAGGATCCGCAGGCGATCGCCGCTGCAATCACCCGCGCGCAGAAATCCAACAAGCCCTCGATGATCGCCTGCAAGACCACGATCGGGTACGGCGCGCCGCACAAGGCCGGCACCGCCAAGGCGCATGGCGAAGCGCTCGGCGCCGACGAGCTCAAGGCGGCAAAGGAGAAGCTCGGCATCTCGCTCGAGCCGTTCTCGGTGCCCGACGACGTGCTGAACGCCTGGCGCGAGGCAGGCGCCCGCGGCGCCGCCGAGCACAAGGCGTGGGACGAGCAGTTCGCGCAGCTCGGCAGCCGCAAGCGCGCCGAGTTCGAACGCCGCATTCGCCACGAGCGGCCGCAGTCGCTCGCCAAGGGGCTGCGCGCCTTCAAGAAGGGGCTCCTGGAAAATCCGCTCAACGTCGCGACCCGCAAATCGTCGGAAGCCGCGATCGAGGTGATTGCGGCTGCGATGCCGATGGAATTCGTCGCCGGCTCCGCCGACCTCACCGGCTCCAACAACAACAAGGCGAAGTCGGCGACGGCGTTCGGCGCCAAGACGCCGAAGGGCCGCTTCATCCATTACGGCGTCCGCGAGCACGGCATGGCGGCGTGCCTCAACGGCATCTTCCTGCATGGCGGCTTCGCGCCGAACGGCGCCACCTTCCTGGTATTCACCGACTACGCGCGCGGCGCGATGCGGCTGTCGGCGCTGATGGGCACCGGCGTCGTCTATGTCATGACCCATGACTCGATCGGCCTCGGCGAGGACGGCCCGACGCACCAGCCGGTCGAGCATCTCTCCGCGCTCCGCGCGATGCCCAACATGCGCGTGTTCCGTCCCTGTGACGCGGTCGAGACCGCCGAGTGCTGGGAACTGGCGCTCAACCGCGTCGACGGACCGACGGTGCTGGCGCTGACTCGCCAGAACCTGCCGCAGCTCCGCACCACGGCGCCGAACGACAACCCGTGCAGCCACGGCGCCTATGAGCTGGTCGCGGCGCAGGGTGACGCAAAAGTGTCATTGTTCGCGTCGGGTTCCGAGGTCCAGATCGCGGTCGAGGCGCAGAAGCAGCTCGCCGGACGCGGCATCGCGACGCGGGTGGTCTCGGTCCCGTCGCTGGAATTGCTGCTGGCACAGCCCGCCGAACGGCAAAATGCCATTATCGGCAACGCCCCGGTCAAGATCGCGATCGAGGCCGCGGTGCGCTGGGGCTGGGACAGCGTGATCGGCCATGACGGCGAATTCATCGGCATGCACGGATTCGGCGCCAGCGCCCCGGCGAAGGACCTTTTCCGGCATTTCGGCATTACTGCTGAAGCCGTCGTTAACGCTGCCACGAAGCGCGTCTGACGCTGGCCTGACACCTGTCGGCCAAGGTTGAGCTTGTCGCAAAAAAGGATTACCTAAGCTCCATCTTTTCCGTACGCGCCCGGCCGAACCGGGCGTTCCGCCGTAAAAACCTCGTGGGAGCGCTCCCGCGGGGCTGACAACAGCATTAGAGGAGACGAGCATGGCAATCCGCGTCGCGATCAACGGGTTTGGGCGTATCGGCCGCAACATTCTGCGCGCCATCGCCGAGTCCGGCCGCAAGGACATCGAGGTGGTCGGCATCAACGACCTCGGCCCGGTCGAGACCAACGCACACCTGCTGCGCTTCGATTCCGTGCACGGCCGCTTCCCCGGCACTGTCACGGTCGACGGCGACACGATCAGCCTCGGCGACAACAAGATCAAGGTTTCGGCCGAGCGCGATCCCTCCAAGCTGCCGTGGAAGGCGCTCGGCGTCGACGTCGCGCTGGAATGCACCGGCATCTTCACCGCGAAGGACAAGGCCTCCGCGCACCTCACAGCCGGCGCCAAGCGCGTGCTGGTCTCGGCGCCCGCCGACGGTGCTGACGCCACCATCGTCTACGGCGTCAACCACGACACGCTGACCAAGGATCACCTGGTGATCTCGAACGGCTCCTGCACCACCAACTGCCTCGCGCCGGTCGCCAAGGTCCTGAACGACACCGTCGGCATCGAGACCGGCTTCATGACCACGATCCATGCCTATACCGGCGACCAGCCGACGCTCGACACCCTGCACAAGGATCTCTATCGCGGCCGCGCTGCGGCGATGTCGATGATCCCGACCTCGACCGGTGCCGCGAAGGCGATCGGCCTCGTGCTGCCCGAGCTGAAGGGCAAGCTCGACGGCGTCTCGGTCCGCGTTCCGACCCCGAACGTTTCCGTGATCGACCTCAAGATCGTCGCCAAGCGCGCAACCGACGTCAAGGAGATCAACGAGGCGATGAAGCGTGCGTCCGAGCAGCAGCTCAAGGGCATCCTCGGCTACACCAACGCGCCGAACGTCTCGATCGACTTCAACCACGATCCGCACTCGTCGACCTTCCACATGGACCAGACCAAGGTGCAGAACGGCAACTTCGTGCGCGTGATGTCCTGGTACGACAATGAGTGGGGCTTCTCGAACCGTATGGCGGACACCGCCGTCGCGATCGGCAAGCTGGTTTAAGTTCGACTGTTCGCGATGCCCGGCTCACCGCCGGGCATCTGCGTGTTTGCCGCTCCGTCATTCCGGGATGGTCCGCAGGACCAGACCCGGAATCTCGAGATTCCCCGATGCGCAATTGCGCATCTGAGGTTCGATGCTCCGCATCGCCCCGGAATGACCCCAGGAGTTCGACACCCCCCATGACAAAATCGTTCCGCACCCTCGACGACGTCAACGTGAAGGGCAAGCGCGTGCTGCTGCGCGTCGACCTCAACGTCCCCATGGAAAATGGCCGCGTCACCGACGCCACCCGGCTCGAGCGCGTGGCCCCCACCATCACCGAAATATCCGACAAGGGCGGCAAGGTGATCCTGCTCGCCCATTTCGGCCGCCCCAAGGGACGCGATCCCAAGGAATCGCTGAAGCCGGTCGCCGAAGCGCTGTCGAAAGTGATCAAGCGCCCGGTCGGCTTCGCCGAGGACTGCATCGGCGAGCCTGCGGCCGCCGCTGTCGCGGCCCTCAAGGACGGCGACATCCTCTGCCTGGAAAACACCCGTTTCCATAAGGAAGAGGAGAAGAACGACGCCGGCTTCGTCGCTGAGCTCGCCAAGCTCGGCGACATCTGGGTCAACGACGCCTTCTCCGCCGCGCATCGCGCCCACGCCTCGACCGAAGGCCTCGGCCACAAGCTGCCCGCCTATGCCGGCCGCACCATGCAGGCCGAGCTCGATGCGCTCGGCAAGGCGCTGGAAGCGCCGACCAAGCCGGTGATCGCGATCATCGGCGGCGCCAAGGTCTCGACCAAGATCGACCTCCTGGAAAACCTCGTGAGCAAGGTCGACGCGCTGGTGATCGGCGGCGGCATGGCCAACACCTTCCTGCACGCGCAGGGCGTCGCCGTCGGCAAGTCGCTCGCCGAAAAGGATCTTGCCCCGACCGCGCTGCGGATCATGGAAAAGGCCAACGCCGCCAACTGCGCCATCATCCTCCCCGTCGACGCTGTCGTCGCCAACCAGTTTGCCGCCAACGCGCCGTCGCATGCCTATGGCCTCGATGCGATCCCGGCCGACGGCATGATCCTCGACGTCGGTCCGCAATCGATCGCGCGCATCCATGCCGCGATCGACGACGCGGCGACGCTGGTCTGGAACGGCCCGCTCGGCGCCTTCGAGCTGACGCCGTTCGACCGCGGCACCGTGGTGTCGGCCAAGCATGCCGCCGAACGCACCAAGGCCAGGAAGCTGATCTCGGTCGCCGGCGGCGGCGACACCGTCGCGGCGCTGAACCAGGCGGGCGTGGGCGGCGATTTTTCCTACGTCTCGACCGCGGGCGGCGCGTTTCTTGAATGGATGGAAGGCAAGCCGCTGCCGGGCGTCGAAGTTCTGAAAAACCGTTGATCCAGAGCATGATCCGGAAAAGTGTGAAGCGGTTTTCCGAAGAGATCATGCTTAAACAAAGAGCAAAAGCGCGATGAAAATGAGCTCATCGCGCTTCACATCCACGAACTTGCACTACAGGGAGAAATGGAATGGCTCGCATAACGTTGCGGCAACTGCTCGACCACGCGGCCGAGCATGATTACGGCGTACCTGCCTTCAACATTAACAACATGGAACAGGCGCTGTCGATCATGGCGGCAGCCTCCGAGGTCGACGCGCCCGTCATCATCCAGGCTTCGCGCGGCGCGCGGTCCTACGCCAACGACGTCATGCTCAAGCACATGATGGACGCCGTCACCGAGATCTACCCGCAGATCCCGGTCTGCGTGCATCTCGACCACGGCAACGAGCCCGCCACCTGCATGACCGCGATCCAGGCCGGCTTCACCTCGGTCATGATGGACGGCTCGCTGAAGGCCGACGGCAAGACCCCCGGCGACTGGGACTACAATGTCGGCGTCACCAAGACCGTGACCGGCATGGCCCATCTCGGCGGCATCTCGGTGGAAGGCGAGCTCGGCGTGCTCGGCTCGCTCGAGACCGGCATGGGCGACAAGGAAGACGGCCATGGCGCCGAGGGCAAGCTGTCGCACGACCAGCTGCTGACCAACCCGGACGAGGCCGTGAAGTTCGTCAAGGAGACCAAGGTCGACGCGTTGGCGATCGCGATGGGCACCTCGCACGGCGCCTACAAGTTCACCCGCAAGCCCGACGGCAACATCCTCGCCATGAACGTGATCGAGGAAATCCATCGCAAGCTGCCGAACACGCATCTGGTGATGCACGGCTCCTCGTCGGTGCCGCAGGAGCTGCAGGAGATCATCAACGCCAATGGCGGCAAGATGAAGCCGACCTGGGGCGTGCCGGTCGCCGAGATCCAGCGCGGCATCAAGAACGGCGTGCGCAAGATCAACATCGACACCGACAACCGGATGGCGATGACCGGCCAGATCCGCAAGGTGCTGAAGGACAATCCGGAAGAGTTCGATCCGCGTAAATACCTCAAGCCCGCAATGGAGGCGATGACCAAGCTGTGCAAGCAGCGCCTGCAGGAGTTCAACACCGCGGGCCAGGCCAGCAAGATCAAGAAGGTGCTGACCACGGCGGAAATGGCCAAGCGCTACGCCGCGGGCCAGCTCGACCCCAAGGTTGCCTGACGTATCTCTCCCTCTCCCCGCCCTTCGCGGGGAGAGGGTTGGGGTGAGGGGCTGCTTCCACGAGCGGCGAATGCGGTTAGACCTGTACCCCCTCACCCGGATTGCATCTAGCGATGCAACATAGCCGAAGCTCGACTTCGGCGTTCTTTGCCGACGGCCGCCGAAGGCGGCCTATGCCTCTCCCCGCAAGCGGGGCGAGGTGAACAGAACAAGCCAAATCTACGCGCGATCTCAGCCGCGACGAACGTTTTCTAGGCATTTGCCCGAGAACCGCCTATTTTGGTTTGCAAAGGCAATGGCTCTGGAGGACGCCCCGATGAACCTCTCCGACCTCAACAAAATCGCGCTTGCCATGGTCACCCCGGGCAAGGGCATTCTCGCCGCAGACGAATCCTCCGGCACGATCAAGAAGCGGTTCGACGCCATCAAGGTCGATTCGACCGAGGACAATCGCCGTGACTATCGCGAGATGCTGTTCCGCTCGCAGGAGGCGATGAGCAAGTACATCTCCGGCGTCATCCTTTACGACGAGACGATCTGGCAGAATGCCAAGGACGGCACGCCGCTGGTCAAGCTGATCGAGCAGGCCGGCGCGATCCCCGGCATCAAGGTCGACGAGGGCACGCAGGCGCTGCCGAACTGCCCAGGCGAACTCGTCACCGTCGGCCTCGACAAGCTCGCCGAGCGGCTGAAGAAATATTACGAGCGCGGTGCGCGCTTTGCGAAGTGGCGCGCCGTGATCGATATCGGACCGCGAATCCCGACCCAGACCGCGATCCGTGCCAACGCCCATGCGCTGGCGCGCTACGCCGCGCTGTGCCAGGCCGCGCAGATCGTCCCGATCGTCGAGCCGGAGGTGCTGATGGACGGCGATCATGACATCGACCGCTGCTACGAGGTGACGCAGCGCGTGCTGAACCGCACCTTCCAGGAATTGCGGGTGCAGCGCGTCGCGCTCGAAGGCATGATCCTGAAGCCGAACATGGCGATCTCGGGCAAGAAGTGCCCGAAGCAAGCGCCGGTGCAGGAAGTCGCCGAGAAGACCATCCGCCTGCTCAAGAGCTGCGTGCCGGCCGCGGTGCCCGGCATCGCCTTCCTCTCCGGCGGCCAGAGCGACGAGGAAGCGACCGCGCATCTCGACGCCATGAACAAGATCGGCAATTTGCCCTGGCGGCTGACCTTCTCCTACGGCCGCGCGCTGCAGGCGGCGCCGCAGAAGGCGTGGTCCGGCAAGCCCGACAACGTCCCCGCGGGCCAGCGCGCCTTCTCGCATCGCGCCCGGATGAACGGGCTCGCGAGCACCGGCAATTGGGAAGCCGGCCTCGAGAAACAGGCGGCATAGTTGGCGACCAAGCCCGTTCCGCCGCGGCCGACGCCGCGCCTCTATCTGGCAACGCCGGCGGTCGATGAGCCTGCGCGGCTTGCGGCCGAGCTCACCGAGCTGCTTGCCGCGGCCGATGTCGCGGCCGTGCTGGTGCGGCTGCGCGAGAGCGATATGCGCAGCATGATCTCCACCATCAAGGCGCTGGCGCCCGCGATCCAGAACGCCGGCGCGGCGCTGCTGATCGACGGCTATCCCGATATCGTGGCTCGCGCCGGCGCCGACGGCGCGCATCTGACCGGCGTCGTCGCGATGGAAGAGGCGATGCCGTCGCTGAAACCCGACCGCATTGTCGGCGTCGGCGGGCTCGCGACCCGTCACGATTCCATGGCCGCGGGCGAAGCCGGCGCCGACTATGTACTGTTCGGCGAGCCCGACGCCAACGGACAGCGGCCCTCGCGCGAGGCCATCGCCGAGCGGCTGGAATGGTGGGACGAATTGTTCGAGCCGCCGTGCGTCGGCTTTGCAACCTCGCGCGAGGAAGCCGAGGCGTTTGCGGCGGCCGGTGCGGATTTCGTGCTGGTCGGAGACTCCATCTGGTCCGATCCGCGCAGCGCCAAGGCGGCGCTTGTCGAGATCGGAGAGGCGATTGCGCGGGCGCATGCCGGCACATTCGGCAAGGCCAAGGCCGACGGAAAGGCCGAGGGATGACGCCGGAATGAAATGCCTGCGTCCGATAGCTGTTGCGCTCGGCTGCACGATGCTGGCGAGCGGCGCGATGGCGCAGCTCTCGATCACGCCGCCGGCACAGACGCCGCCTGCGAAGAAGGAGGCTCCGAAGCCGAAGGTGCATTCGCCGGTCGCGAAGAAGCCGACGCCGAAGCCCGCCGCCTCCGCGACGCCGAAGCCTGCCGCATCTCCGACGCCCTCGCCGACCCCGACCCAGGCCGTCGACGATCCCAATGTCGACCTCGTCTACGGCGCCTATCAGCGCGGCATGTACAAGACCGCGTTCGATCTCGCGACCGCGCGCGCGCAGAACAACAACGATGCCAAGGCCATGACGATGCTGGGCGAGCTCTATGCCAATGGGCTCGGCGTCAAGCGCGACTACGTCAAGGCCGACGAGTGGTACAAGCGCGCCTCCGATGCCGGCGACCGCGAGGCGATGTTCGCGCTCGCCATGATGAAGATCGCCGGCCGCGGCGGCGCCGTGGACAAGGATGCCGCGGTCAAGCTGCTGGCGTCGTCGGCCAAGCTCGGCGAGCCGAAGGCGGCCTATAATCTCGCGCTGCTCTATCTCGACGGCCAGACCCTGCCGCAGGACCTCCGCCGCTCCGCCGAGCTGTTGCGCATGGCCGCCGACGCCGGCAGCCCCGAGGCGCAATACGCGCTCGCGACCTTCTACAAGGAAGGCACCGGCGTGCCGAAGGACCTCGAGAAGGCGGCGCGGCTGCTGCAGGCCGCCTCGCTGGCCGACAATGTCGATGCCGAGGTCGAATATGCCATCGCGCTCTACAACGGCTCCGGCACCCCGCGGAACGTGCCGGCGGCGGTGGCGCTGCTGCGCAAGGCGGCCCGGCAGAACAGCGCGATCGCGCAAAACCGCCTCGCCCATGTGCTGGCGACCGGCGCCGGCGCCCCGGTGGACAAGGTCGAGGCGCTGAAATGGCACACGGTCGCCAAGACCGCCGGCAAGGGCGACCCCGATCTCGACGACATCCTCGCCGATATGAGCCCGGAAGACCGCGCCAAGGCCGAGGCAGCCGCGCGAAAATGGATCGGAAACAACGTCAAATGACGCCTTGACGGCGCCACTTCCAGAGGGCACCCAGTCCGAAACCCAGGGCGCCACAGGCCGTTTCCCGTCATCCTGAGGTGCGAGCGGAGCGAGCCTCGAAGGATGCACGGCCCCGGACCGGGCCGTCGATGCTTCGAGACGCGCGTTCCGCGCTCCTCAGGATGACGGGCAGGGTCTTGCTACGCTGCCCGATCGATTTCCAACGCTCGAAAGCCACCAGCTTCCATCATGCTCTATTCCGCTCTCATCAATGTCATGGTCAAGGCCGCGCGCCGCGCCGGCCGCAGCCTCAAGCGCGACCTCGGCGAGATCGAACATCTCCAGGTGTCGCTGAAGGGGCCGGCAAACTTCGTCTCGCTCGCCGACAAGCGCGCCGAGGAGATGCTCTACACCGACCTCGAGAAGGCCCGGCCCGGCTACGGGTTCGTCGGCGAGGAAGGCGGCAAGCGCGAAGGCTCTGACAAGAGCCACACCTGGATCGTCGATCCCCTGGACGGCACCACCAACTTCCTGCACGGCATCCCGCAATTCGCGATCTCGATTGGGCTGAAGCGCGAGGACACCGTGATCGCCGGCGTGATCTACAATCCCGCCAATGACGAGCTCTACATCGCCGAGCGCGGCAAGGGCGCGTTCCTCAACGACCAGCGGCTGCGCGTCGCCGGCCGCCGCCAGCTCAACGAATGCGTTGTGGCCTGCGGCCTGCCGCATATCGGCCGCGGCAGTCACCAGCTGGCGCTGCAGGAGATGGCTGCGCTGCAGACCAAGGTCGCGGGCTTCCGCCGCTTCGGCGCCGCCTCGCTCGACCTCGCCTTTGTCGCTGCCGGCCGGCTCGACGGCTATTGGGAGCGCAATCTGCAGGCCTGGGACGTCGCGGCCGGCCTGCTGATGGTCCGCGAAGCCGGCGGCACCGTCTCCGGCATCCAGGGCAATGACGACCCGCTGCAGACCGGCCACATCGTCTGCGGCAACGAGTTCGTGCACGGCGAGCTGATCAAGATCCTGAAGCCGCTCGGGCAGTAACGCGACGGCGCGATTTAATCGTCGTCGTCATCGTCATCCTGGTCGTCCTCGCGGTCACGAAATTCACCGCCCGCGGTCAGGCCCTCGATGGTGGTGGCGCCCTTCGTCTTGATCACCCGGCGCAGCGGCACCGCGCTCTCGCTGCGCAGCGCTTCCATCAGAGGCTCCGAATGGGTGACGATCCAGATGTCGGCACGGCGCGATGCCTTGGCGATCAGCCGCGCCAATGGCGCCAGCAGCGAGGGATGCAGGCTGGTCTCGGGCTCGTTCAGCGCGATGAACGGCGGCAGCCGATAGCCCATGAACACGGCGAGCAGGCAGATATATTTCAGCGTGCCGTCGGATAGTTCGTGCGCCTTGAATGGCCGCGGCATGTCCTCCAGTTGCAACTGGAATTCACATAGCCCATTTTTTTCCCAAGCCCGCAGTTCGGCGCCCGGAAATGCGTCCTCGATCGCATCCTGCAGATCGCCGGCATCCTGCCTGATCGTGAACAGGGTTGCCAACACGGCAGCCAGATCGTGGCCATCGGCGCTCAGCGAAGGTGTCGTGATCGCGAGACACGGCTTTCGTATCGGCGACGCCGGATCGGTCCGGAAGTCGTGATAGAATCGCCAACTCAGCATTGCATTTCGGATCAGGTCGATCTCGGGACTTCCCTTACCATCCGAAAATCCGGCCAGTGCGGTTTCCGACGGCAGCACCGCATCCTTGTGCTGGCTCCAGGTGCCGTTCTCATCGCGGACACTGACGAGTGAGTTGGTGCGCTCCAACATCAGTATTGTCTTCTTGCCGTGGGTCGCCTCGATCGTTTCGGACTTGATCATCGGCTCACCGGGAAATGCCGCCACGACCGGGCTCGGGAATCCGAGCTCGATGGAATATCTGACGTGGTCGAGCCTCACGGCCAACCGCAGACGCGCATCGTCTCCGCGTCTGCGATGGCCGGACCAGAAGACGGAATTCAACCCGCCTTCGTCGGAGATCGTGCGCGTGATCCGGCCGGTGGCCGCGTCGCGCAGCAGCGACAGCGACTTGTAGAGGTTGGATTTGCCGACGCCGTTCTCGCCGACGAAGACGGACAGCGGCTGGATCGGCATGAAGAGCCGCCGGATCGAGCGATAATTCGAGATCGCAATATCGCTCGGCCGCATCGCATGCCCTCAATCCCCGGGTTGCCCAAATGCTTCCCGTTCAATCCAGAGCTGCAATCTGGATTGGTCAGCTTGCGAAAGCAAGCTGCTGATCTGAGCAGCACCGGTCCCTGATGTCAGTGACCGATCCTTGCCGGCGCGGGCGGGCCATATACCTCACCCTGCCCCGGCGCCGTTTCGCGATCGCCGGCCAGCACGCGCTGCACGCTGACGAAGAACACCGGCACCAGGAGCAGCGCGAGGATCACCACCGCGATCATGCCGCCCATCACTGAGGTGCCGAGTGCCTGCTGGCTGGCGCCGCCGGCGCCGGTCGCGATCGCCATCGGCAGCACGCCGCAGACGAAGGCCAGACCGGTCATCAGGATCGGGCGGAATCTGAGGCTGCAGGCCTCGATTGTCGCCTCGACCAGCGGCTTGCCTTGCGCGCGCAGATCCTTGGCAAACTCGATGATCAGGATCGCGTCCTTGGCGGCAAGACCGATGATGGTGATCAAACCGACGGTGAAATAGACGTCGTTGGAGAGCCCGCGCATCGTCGCCGCCACCACCGCACCGAGAATGCCGAGCGGAATGGTGAGCAGCACCGCGAGCGGAATGGTCCAGCTCTCATAGAGCGCGGCCAGCAAGAGGAACACCACCAGCACCGACAGCGCGAGCAGGAACGGCGCCTGCGAGCCCGACAGCTTCTCCTGCAGCGACTGGCCGGTCCATTCATAGCCGAAGCCGCGCGGCAGCTTGTCGGCGAGCCGCTCCATTTCGGCGATCGCATCGCCCGAGGTGAAGCCGGGCCGCGCCTCGCCGGAGATGCGCACCGCCGGATAATAGTTAAAACCGGCGATCTGCGTCGGCCCCTTCGTCCACTCGATGGTGGCGAAGGCCGAGAACGGCACCAGCTGGCCGCGGCTGTTCTTGACGTTGTAGTTGAGGATGTCGTCCGCGTTCATGCGGCTGGTCTTGTCGGCCTGCACGATGACGCGCTGCATGCGCCCGCGGTTCGGGAAGTCATTGATGTAGTTCGAGCCGAGATTGGTCGAGATCGTGTTGTTGATGTCCTCGAAGGTGAGGCCGAACGCGCCCGCCTTCTCGCGGTCGATCATCAGATTGACCTGCGGCGCGGGCGGCAGGCCTTCGACATAGACCTTCTGCAGGATCGGGCTGGCATTGGCCTCCGCGATCAGGCGATCGGACGCGGCGATCAGCGCCGAATAACCCTTCTGGCCGCGGTCCTGCAGGCGGAACGAGAAGCCCGAGGAGTTGCCGAGGTTGTCGATCGGCGGCGGCTGCAACGCCGAGATCCTGGCGTCGCGAATCGACGACAAATCGCGGTTGATGTCGGCGACGATGGCGGCGGCGGAATCCTTCGGGCCGCGCTCCGACCAGTCCTTCAGGGTGATGAAGGCCTGCGCGGTGTTCATGCCCTGGCCGAGGAAGCTGAAGCCGGTGAGGAACGTAACGTTCTCGATACCGGCGCGATCCCTCAGGTACTTCTCGACCTGCTCGACCGCGGCTTCGGTCCGGGCATAGGACGACTCCGACGGCGTCTGCACGTCGGTCGTGATGAAGCCCTGGTCGTCGACCGGCAGGAAGCCGCCGGGCAACCGCACGAAGCCGTAGGCGACGCCTGCGAACAGCACCAGATAGATCAGCATCAGGCGGCCGGTGCGTTTCAGCCCGGCCTGCACCGTGCTGACATAGCCGGCGCGGCTGGTGTCGAGCACGCGATTGAACCAGCCGAACACGCCCTTGCTGGCATGGCCGTGGCCCTTCTTGACCGGCTTGAGCAAGGTCGCGCACAGCGCCGGCGTCAGCGACAGCGCGAGCAGCGCCGAGAACGCGATCGCCGCCACCATGGTGACCGAGAACTGCCGGTAGATGATGCCGACCGAGCCGGGGAAGAACGCCATCGGCACGAACACCGCCATCAGCACCAGCGTGATGCCGATGATGGCGCCGGTGATCTGCGACATCGCCTTCTTGGTGGCTTCCTTCGGCGGCAGGCCCTCCTCCGCCATGATGCGCTCGACGTTCTCGACCACGACGATGGCGTCGTCGACGAGGATGCCGACCGCCAGCACCATGCCGAACATCGTCAGCATGTTGATCGAAAAGCCCGCGATCATCAGCGTGGCGCAGGCGCCGAGCAGCGCCACCGGAACCACGATGGTCGGGATGATGGTGTAGCGGATGTTCTGCAGAAACAGGAACATCACGACGAACACCAGCACGACGGCCTCGACCAGCGTCGTCAACACCTTCTTGATCGAAGCCTCGACCACCGGCGTGATGTTGTAGGGGATTTCGTAGGAGATGTTGGCCGGGAAGAAGCGCGACAGCTCCTTCATCTTGGCTTCGACCGCGCTCGCGGTCGCCAGCGCATTGCCCTTCGGCGACAGCAGCACCGAGAGGCCGGCGGTCGGCTTGCCGTCGAGGCGGGTGTTGAACTGGTAGCTGAGGCCGCCGACCTCGATCCGCGCGACGTCGCGCAGGCGGACCGTCGAACCGTCATTGTTGGCACGCAGGATGATGGCGCCGAACTCGTCGGGCGAGGACAGCTGGCCCTTCACCAGCACCTGCGCGGAAATCTTCTGGGTATCGGTGCTCGGCTCGGCGCCGATGCTACCGGAGGCGACCTGGGCGTTCTGCGACGTGATCGCCTTGTTGACGTCGTCGGCGGACAGGCCGTAGCCGACCAGCTTGGCCGGATCGATCCAGATTCGCAGGCTGCGTTCGGTCGAATACAGCGTGGCGCGGCCGACGCCGGGGATGCGGCGCACCTCGCCCAGCACGTTGCGGATCATGAAGTCGCCGAGGCCCACTTCATCCAGCGAGCCGTCGGTCGAGTTCAGCGTGATGATCTGCAGCACGGCGGACGAGGCTTCCTCGACCAGGATGCCCTGCTGGATCACGGCGCGCGGCAGCCGCGCCTCGACGCGCTTGAGGCGGTTCTGCACCTCGACCGAAGCCTGGCTGGTGTCGGTGCCCGGCTTGAAGTTGGCGATGATCTCGACCTGGCCAAGCGAGTCGGAGGTCGATTCGAAGTTCAGGATGTTGGCGGCGCCGTTGAGCTCCTCCTCGATCAGGCGCGTCACGCTGTTGTAGAGGTTCTCCGGCGACGCGCCGGGATAGCTGGTCGAGATCGAGATCGAGGGCGGCGCGATGATCGGATATTGCGCGACCGCGAGCAGCGGAATCGAGATCGCGCCGATCAGACAGATGAACAGCGCGACGACCCAGGCGAAGATCGGCCTGTCGATGAAGAAGCTAGGCATGCCGGATCACCGCACTGCGTGCGCGGTCTGGTGCGGATCCGTCGGTGCTGCAGCTGCGTCGACCTCGCGCCAGGCTTGCGGCCGGACCTTGTCGCCGGCGGCGAATTTCTGGAACCCCTCGACGACGACCTTGTCGCCGGCCTTCAGGCCGTCGGTCACGAACCAGGAACCACCCTGCAGCGAGCCGGTGCGCACCGGCTGCACCGCGACGTGATTGTCGGCCTTGACGACGAACACCTCGCTGCCGCCGCCGCCATTGCGCTGGATCGCCTGCTGCGGCACGGCAATCGCATCGCTGTCGATGCCCTGCTCGATCAGCACGCGCACATACATGCCCGGCAGCAGGATGCGATGCGGGTTCGGGAACTCGCCGCGCAACGTCACCTGCCCGGTATAGGCGTCGACCTTGGCGTCGGAGAACAGCAGCTTGCCCGGCAGCGGGTAGATCGAGCCGTCGTCGAGCACGAGGCGCACCTTCATCGCGTCGGGCGCGATGCGGTCGAGATCGCCGCTCTCGAAGGCGCGGCGGAGCTGGTTCATCTCGGTCACCGATTGCTGGAAGTCGGCGTAGATCGGATCGAGCTGCTGGATGGTCGCAAGGCTCGCGGCGTCGTTCTGCACGACGAGCGCGCCCTCGCTGACCAGCGCCGCGCCGATGGTGCCGTCGATCGGCGCGCGGATCGTCGCATAATCCAGATTGAGCTTGGCTCGCGCGACTTCGGCCTCGCGACCCTGCACGTCGGCTTCGGCCTGCTTCAGCGTCGCGATCGCCTTTTCGTTCTCGGCTTCCGGCGCCGCGCGCTGGCTGGTCAAGGTGGCGATACGGCGGGCCTGCAGCGCGGCCTGTTCGAGCACGGCCTTGGCGCGCGCCAGCGCCGCCTCGGTCGACTGCAATTCGACTTCGAACGGGCGCGGATCGATCTGGTACAGGGGATCGCCGACCTTCACCTCGCTGCCCTGATGGAACATGCGGTTGACCACGATGCCCGAGACGCGCGGGCGTACCTCGGAAACACGGGTCGGCGCGATGCGGCCCGGCAGCTCGCGCAGCATCGCGCGCGCCTGCGGCTTCACGGTGACGACACTGACGTCCGGCTCGGGTGCTTGCACGGCGGCGGTTGCGGTGTTCGGCTCGTCGCAGCCTGCAAGCAGTGGCGCCGTCACGGCCAGCATCAGAGCAATGCATGCCGATTGCGCGCGAAGTCCAGACATTGAGATAATCGCCCCTGAAAGGTTTGAACAAACGAACGGCGGTGTCACGGCGACACCGCTCGCGTTGCTGCGATGAAAATAAAATCTGCTTGCTGCGACGCAATGCGTTTTTGGGCGGCTCAATGTCACAGAATGCTATCACTCTGATTTCGCGGCATCTTTTGTCTTGTCACCGCATTGTGAGCGGGTTCCATCGCAGGCTGTGGGAATGCATTAAGGTCTGCGTGAGCGGGAACCCCGCCATTTTGCCTGCGCGGAATGCCGCACCTTGCAACATCGAGACAATCGGACCGAATCACCATCGTCGCGTTCGCCTCACCGAATGACGCGTGCAAGCCGACCTCATTTCGCGATCTGCGGGTGGGGTGTGCAGTTCAGCGGATGGTGATGCGCCGAGCGGTCGGAAAGCCGTGCAAAGCGGCAACGGCCCACGAGATTCCAACTCAAGGTCCTGTTTGCTGCCCCTGGAATCGGCTTTCCTCACTCCGCCGCTGTGCCATATTGCTCGCAGATGCGGCCTTCGCGAACGGATGACCCGGCAATGCCTCCTTCCCGCTCCGACATGGAGATCGAATTGAGCAAGCTGTCCTCGCCTCGTATCTTCCTGGTGCGGATGCTGGTGTTCCTGGTGCTCTGCGGCCTGGTCGGGGTCGTGCTGTACAAGCAGATCGTCACCGCCTTCTTTGCCAATCCGGGGCTGAACGCCCTGATCGGGGCGGTGCTGCTGATCGGCATCATCCTGGCGTTCCGCCAGGTGATCCGGCTCTATCCCGAGGTCGCCTGGGTCAACAATTTCCGCATCGCCGATCCCGGCCTTGCGATCGAGCGCCGCCCGACGCTGCTTGCCCCGATGGCCGCGATCCTCGGCGGCGAACGCTCGGGGCGGATGTCGATCTCGCAGCAGACCATGCGACATCTGCTCGATTCGATCGCAACCCGCCTCGATGAAGCCCGCGACATCTCGCGCTACATGACCGGCCTGTTGGTGTTCCTCGGCCTGCTCGGCACCTTCTGGGGCCTGATCGAGACGGTGGGCTCGGTCGGCAAGGTGATCGACGGGCTCAAGGTCGGCGGCGACTCCGGCGCGCTGTTCGATACGCTGAAGGAGGGCCTCGCCGCGCCGCTCGGCGGCATGGGCATCTCGTTCTCGTCCTCGCTGTTCGGCCTCGCCGGCTCGCTGATCCTCGGCTTCCTCGACCTGCAGTCGAGCCAGGCCCAGAACCGCTTCTACACCGACCTCGAGGACTGGCTCGCCGGCACCGTGCGCGGCATTTCCGGCGATGAAGCCGGCGTCTCCGGCGACATGCAGGGCGCGATCGATCGGCTCCGCACCGCGCTCGAGGAAGGCGGCGGCGGCCGCAGCACCACGGCCGCGATGGCCAATCTTGCCGAGGCGATCCAGGGACTGGTTGCGCATATGCGCACCGAGCAGCAGATGATCCGGGAATGGGCCGACGGCCAGGGCGAGCAGAACCGCGAGATCAAGCGGCTGCTCGAACGCCTCGCCCGCCAGCCCGAGAAAAGCTAGCCGGGGAGCAAGCCCAAGGAGACACCCATGGCCCTCGCCCGCTCGCGCCGCAGCGAATCCGGCTTCAACTACTGGCCCGGCTTTGTCGACGCATTGTCGACGCTGGTGCTGTCGATCGTGTTCCTGCTGTCGGTGTTCCTCGTCGTGCAGTTCTTCCTGTCGCAGGAGGTCACCGGCAAGGACAAGGCACTGGAACAGCTCACCGCCAAGATCGCTCAGCTCAACGACCTGCTATCGCTGGAGAAGCTCTCCAAGCTGACGCTCGACGACCAGGTAGCGCAGCTGCGCGCCGGGCTCGCTTCCGCCGAAGGCGAGCGCGACCGCATGAAGGGACTCTATGAGGGGCTCGCGAGTTCCGGCAGCGACGCGCAGGGCCGCGCCAACGAACTCAACAAGGCGCTGGAGTCCGAGAAGGCCGTATCGTCGCGCGCACTTGCGCAGATCGAGCTGCTGAACCAGCAGATCAGCGCGCTGCGCCGCCAGCTCGCCGCGCTCGAGGAGGCGCTCGACGCCTCCGAGAAACGCGACAAGGAATCGCAGAACCGCATCGCCGATCTCGGCCAGCGCCTCAATGTCGCGCTGGCGCAGCGGGTGCAGGAACTGTCGAAATACCGCTCGGAATTCTTCGGCCGGCTGCGTGCGATCCTCGGCAACCGTCCCGATATCCGCGTCGTCGGCGACCGCTTCGTGTTCCAGTCGGAAGTGTTCTTCGACACCGGCCAGGCGACGCTGCTGCCCGAGGGCAAGACCGAACTCGAAACGGTCGCGAGCGCGCTGATCGATCTCGACAAGCAGATTCCGCCCGAGATCGCCTGGGTGCTGCGCGTCGACGGCCACACCGACGTGCGGCCGATCAACAGCCCGCTGTTCAAGTCCAACTGGGAGCTGTCCTCGGCGCGCGCGATCTCGGTGGTGCAGTACCTGGTCTCGCTCGGCGTGCCGGCGCAGCGCCTGGTCGCCGCCGGCTTTGCCGAATTCCAGCCGCTCGACACCGCGCAGACCGAAGAGGCCTACAAGCGCAACCGCCGCATCGAGCTGAAGCTGACGGAACGCTAGGGCGACGGCGCCTGGCCAACCAGTCGTCATTGCCGGGCTCGACTGTGTTTGCGTCAACCCGTGGGACGGGCACACGGCACTATCCGTTCGTCGTCCTGGCGAAAGCCAGGACCTATAACCACCGCACTTGATCCTGGACGGGATCGTGGCCCCAGCATCGCGCAACAATTGAGATTTGGGGTAATGGGTCCTGGCTTTCGCCAGGACGACATTGAGTGTGTGGCGAGGTCTGTGAGTCACACATCCGCATTCTCGCGACATGAATGTCCAAACTTCATGTCGAAAGATCTGCAACACCGGCGAGGCGTCGCCGCGATCGGTGGAGACCGTTCATTACACGGATATTTGCTTCGCCTTGGCGAGGCGTCCGGGAACGCATCAAATGCGGCTGACGTTATGTTGGTATCGCAATCTCGCGGGCTTGGCGGATATCTCGTCTCCGTCGCGGCTGAGCCTGTCGCTCAAGCCTCACCGCGCCATCTCGGACCAGCGCATGTTCAAGACCAAATTTGCCATCGTCGTCGCCGCCGGCCTCAGCCTCGCGCCGGCCCAGCTTCTCGCGCAAAACACCGGCGGCACCCCGCTGCCACCGAGGCCAGGCGACCGCGCCGCGCCGTCGAACGGCGTCGGCGGCACTGCGCTCCCGACCCAGTCCGGCCAGCGCGTCGCACCGTCTTCGGGCACCGGCGGCGGCAGCGCCGCACCGGCGCTTCCGGGAGGCCCGACGGGCACCACCACCGGCAATGCCGACAATCCGCAGCGACGTTGACGTGAGCCACGCTTGCGCGGGACGTCCTGGCGTGAGCCATTGAACGCGCGCCCGATCCGATCGGCGATGGCCTGCGCCGAACGTCCATTCGAACATTGATTGATGAAACGCCGCGCTAGGTCGCGCCGGCCGGCTCCGCGGCAGGTTCAACCGGCTCGACTTCGGCCGTCACGAATTTGAGCCCGTAGGTCTTGCCGCGACGCCAGACCACCTCGCACGGATAGCGCTTGGCATGATCAGCGAGTAGCGTCAGCGCGAGGCGGTCATTCACCTCGAACTCGACCTCGGTGGTGATCTTGGCGCCGCCCGGCGAGATGTCGACCACGGCGCATTCGCTCTCGGTCGCGCCGTTGTCGACCGTGATCCAGGCCGCACGATTGTTGAGCTGGCGCCGCGGCTCGCGACTGACCTTGGTCCGTGCTCCATTGCTCGCCATCGTCGCCGTCCTTGAAGCCATTGGTCATTGAAAGACATTGCACGCCGTGCACGTCGCTCGACGCGCCCGGCACAGAACCGCAACGGCCACAATGCCGGCCCCCCGTAAAGCCTGGCTTAGCGCGATCGCTTGAACTTTACCGGAATCTTGACGCGGCTTTTAGCGAACAGGGATTCTGCAACTCCATCAGCGGGATACCGGCCGCATGGACAGCCGCCGGCTTGACACGGAGACTGCACTCTTGGTGAAGTGGCGGCCGTGGCCTTGGCCACATCCCTGCAACAAGAGCGCTTCAAGCCGCCTTTTCCGACGGAAACGACCATGCTGATCCCCCTCGCCGACGTGCCGCACTGGTATGCCGAACGCAAGCCAACGGATGCGATCGCCATCAGTCATGGCGCGGATGCGCTGACCTGGCTCGAGCTCGAGCGCCGCGCCAATGCACGGGCGCGCGCCTTCGCCGCCAAGGGCGTCAAGCCCGGCGACTTCGTCGCGATCGGGCTGCCCAACAGCAACGCGTTCTTCGAGACGACCTTCGCGGTGTGGAAGTGCGGCGCGACGCCGACCTCGCTGTCATGGCGGCTGCCGCGCGGCGAGGCCGCTGCCGTGCTCGAGATTCTGAAACCGTCGCTGGTGGTCGGCGGCGAGGCCGACTGGAATGCGCCGAATTCGCTGCCGGTGAATTTCGTGCCGGACGGATTCTCCGAGGAGCCGCTCGATGCGCCGGTCGCGCGCTACTGGAAGGCGATGACGAGCGGCGGCTCGACCGGGCGGCCGAAGGTGATCCTCGATCACAACCCCGCGGTGATCGAGACCACGGCCGAGGCGACGCTTGGCATTGCGCGCGACACCTCGCTGCTCAATCCGGGGCCGCTCTATCACAATGCGCCATTCATCCTCTCGCACTTTGCGCTGTTCGGGGGCGGAAGGGTCACCGGCATGGTGAAGTTCGACGCCGAGGAGACGCTGCGGCTGATCGAGCGCGAGCGCGTGCAATGGGTGAACTTCGTGCCGACCATGATGCACCGGATCTGGGCGCTGCCCGAGGAGGTGCGCAGCCGCTACGACGTCTCCAGCCTGAAAATCGTGTTTCACATGGCAGCGCCGATGCCGCCCTGGCTGAAGGAGAAATGGATCGAATGGCTCGGCCCCGAGCGGATCTGGGAGCTCTATGGCGGCACCGAGCGGCAGGGCGCCTGCGTGATCTCGGGCACCGAATGGATGGCGCACAAGGGCTCGGTCGGCAAGATCGGCGAGACCGCGAAACTGCGCATCGTCGGCGAGGACGGCAACGACGTCGCGCCCGGCGAGACCGGCGAAATCTATTTCCTGCCCAATGACGGCGCCGGCTCGACCTATCACTATCTCGGCGCAACGCCGAAGCGGCGGCCGGATGGCTGGGAGTCGCTCGGCGACATCGGCCGACTCGATGAAGAAGGCTATCTCTATCTCGGCGACCGGCTCGCCGATATGGTTCTGCGCGGCGGCGCCAACATCTATCCGGCCGAGGTCGAGGCCGCGGTCAGCGAGCATCCCGAGGTGCGCTCCTGCGTCGTGGTCGGACTGCCCGATCCGGAATTCGGCCAGCGCGTGCATGCAATCCTCGAGCTCGCCGACAGCGCCGATGCGCAAGCGATCGCCGACGGCATGGGCGATTTCCTGAAGGACCGGCTCAGCCGCTACAAGCATCCGGAAAGTTTCGAGCGCGTCGGCACCGCGCCGCGCGACGATTCCGGAAAGGTTCGCCGCACCATGCTGCGCGACGAGCGCGCCGCGTGGATCAAGGACAACCGTGCCTTCCGCATCATGCCGGCGCGTGCGGCAAAAACCGAATAGGTTCAATTATCTTGCGAGGGGCAGGTCTGCACGCCACATGAGCTGTGCAGGCTGCCCTGCAAGGTATATCATTCCATCTTCCCTGCCGGCAGAACCTCGGTCTACCTTGAGGTTCCAGCGCCCTGCACGCCAGGAGATCCCTTGATGCCCTCCACGACCGAATGGAAAGTGCCCGCGGCCTTTCAGCCTCGCCCCGAAGATTACCGCTACGATCTCGATCGCGCGCTGATGAGTGTGGTCGGGCTGCACTCGATCATTCCGCCGGATGCTTTCAGCGCCGAGACGCTCGGCACCGAGCGCGCCGGCAATGGCGTCCTGATCGACGACGGGCTGGTGCTGACGATCGGCTATCTGATCACTGAAGCCGCCACGGTGTGGCTGCATCTCGGCGACGGCCGCGCGGTCGAGGGCCACGCGCTCGGCTTCGATTTCGAATCCGGCTTCGGCCTGGTGCAGGCGCTCGGCCGGGTCGATCTCGAGCCGCTGCGGATCGGCTCGTCCGCGGCGACGCAGGTCGGCGACAATGTGGTGCTCGGCGGCGCCGGCGGCCGCACGCGCTCGGTCGCAAGCCAGATCGCGGCGAAGCAGGAATTCGCCGGCTACTGGGAGTATCTGCTGGACGAGGCGATCTTCACTTCTCCGTCGCATCCGAACTGGGGCGGCACCGGGCTGATCAACAATGCCGGCGAGCTGATCGGCATCGGCTCGCTGCAGCTCGAACGCGAGCGCTCGGGCCACGCCGAGCATGTCAACATGATCGTGCCGATCGATCTGCTCAATCCGGTGCTGGACGATTTGCGCAAGTTCGGCCGGGTCGACAAGCCGGCGCGGCCGTGGCTCGGCATGTTCACGACCGAGATCGACAACCGCCTCGTGGTGGTCGGCGTCGCCAGCAAGGGACCGGCGGCGCGCGCCGAACTGAAGACCGGCGACGTGATCCTCGCGGTCGACGGCGACAAGGTGACGAGCCAGGCCGGCTTCTACCGCAAGCTCTGGTCGCTCGGCGCGGCCGGCGTCGACGTGCCGCTGACCATCTATCACGAGGGCGTCACCTTCGACGTCACGCTGACCTCGATCGACCGCATAAAGCTGTTGAAGGCGCCGCGGCTTCATTGAGGCAAAGGGAAGAGGCAGCGGCGATGAGCGAGGCGGTGGTTGACGACATCGTGGCCGTGCTGCCGCCGCTGTTGCAGACGCTGGAATCGCTGTCCTTCGTCGCGCGCAACCTCAATCCGCCGGACTTCGATCGCGTGATGCAGATTGCGGGCGAGCCGGAGGAGGCCTTGCAGGCGGTGCGGCCGCGGCTCGCCGACTGGCCGGAGAAATTCGCGCACATCAAGACCGCGCTGGAAGCCGCGATCGAACCGGCGCTCGCCGGCTACGCAGGGCTGCGCGCCGTGCAGAACGGCGAAGGCGATCTGGTCAACGTATTCCGCGCGCTGCGCTATCTGCCGCGGGCGCAGGAGGCGCTCTATCCCTTGACCGAGTTGCCGCCGGTCAGCGGCTTCTTCATCGCGCCCGATCTGCGCGAGGATACCGAGCTGCAGGCGAAGCTCGCGGCCAAGCCCAACGCCGACACCGGCATCTTCCACGAGCGCAACGAGCCGGGCAGCCGCGGCGGCTTCTCGATGTACGTGCCGGAGTATTACACGCCCGACCGCGCCTGGCCGCTGGTGATGGCGCTGCATGGCGGCAGCGGCAATGGCCGCGGCTTCCTGTGGAGCTGGCTGCGCGATGCGCGCAGCCGCGGCGCCATCCTGGTGGCGCCGACCGCGACCGGCCAGACCTGGGCGCTGATGGGCGAGGACACCGACACGCCGAACCTGAACCGCATCATCGACCAGGTGCGCGCGCACTGGACGATCGACGAGACGCGCACGCTGCTCACCGGCATGAGCGACGGCGGCACCTTCAGCTATGTGAGCGGGCTCGACGGCGCCTCGCGCTTCACGCATCTGGCGCCCGTTGCCGCGACCTTCCATCCGCTGATGGCGGAAATCGCCGACGCGGAGCGGCTGCGCGGCTTGCCGATCTTCATCACCCACGGCCGGCTCGACTGGATGTTCCCGGTGCAGACCGCGCGGCAGACCCAAGGCCTGCTGTCGGCCGCCGGCGCGAGGGTGACCTATCGCGAGATCGACGATCTCAGCCACACCTATCCGCGCGAGATCAATGCGGAGATCATGCAGTGGATGAATGGTGAGCGAGCCGACAGCACCTGAGGGATCGTATCCCGTCATTGCGAGCGAAGCGAAGCAATCCATTGTCACCGAGCACGCAGGCAGATGGATTGCTTCGTCGCTGTCGCTCCTCGCAATGACGTTGCGGGGAGAAGATTACCCGTTCACTCGCGGCTTGAGCAGGTCGGAGAAGCCGACCCGGTGCAGCATCTCGTTGCGGACGCGGTCGATCACGCCGAATGCGACTTCGGCGCCATCTTGCGTCGGATCGATGTGGACGCGGAACGGCCGCTTGCCGAACGGCGTATCGACGACCTTGACGATCGCGTCGGCGACCGACGAGGCGTCGGCATCCTCGGGCACGATCGCCGCGAACGCCTTCATGATCTCCTCGCCGAAGCCGGCATAGGGACCAGCCTCATATTCGGCGACGCGGGCCTCGTCGGCGGGACGGCCGGAATGCGCAAAGTGGTTGGTGCCGCCGGTGAAGGCGCCGGGCACGATGATCGAGGTCTCGATGCCCCAGCGCGTAAGCTCCCGGGCATAGATCACGGCCATCGCATCCATGCCGGCCTTGGCCGCGAAATACGGCGCGAGATAGGGCGGCGTGCCGCCGGCCGAAGAGCTGCTTGACACCCAGACCACGAGTCCCCTGCCCTGTTTGCGCAGTTGCGGCAGCGCCGCGCGATTGACGCGCTGTGTCGACAGCACGTTGACGTCGTAGAGCTCGGCAAGCTGCTCGGGCGTGAACGCCTCCGCCGGGCCGAACACCATGTGGCCGGCATTGTGCATCACGACGTCGAGGCGGCCTTCCTCGGCGACGATCTGCGCAATCGCCGCATCGACCGACGCCTGCGAGCCGACATCGAGCTCGAGCGCGCGCAGGTCGACCTTGTTGTCGCGCGCGAACTCCTCGATATCGGCGACCGCGGAGGCGTTGCGGCCGGTGGTGTGGCGCATCGAGGCGTAGACGGTGTGGCCGGCCTTGGCGAGCGCGTTGGCGGTGAGGCGGCCGAAGCCGCTCGAAGCGCCGGTGATGACGATGACCTGTTTCATGACACGTATCCTTGTGAAGTCGGTTGAATGCGAGTTGGGTTGGAGATGTGCGGGCGTCAGACCAGGCCGCCATTGGCGCGGAGCGCCTGGCCGTTGATCCAGGAGCCGTCGGGGCCGGCGAGGAACGACACGACATTGGCGATGTCATCGGGCGTGCCGAGCCGCTCCAGCGGCACCATCTTGGCGAAGCGGTCGATCAATTCGTCCGACTTGCCGTGCAGGAACAGGTCGGTCGCGGTCGGCCCGGGCGCGACCGCATTCACCGTGATGCCGCGGCCGCGCAACTCCTTGGACAGGATCGCGGTCAACGACTCGATCGCGGCCTTGGTCGCGACATAGATGCCGTAGGTCTCGAGCTTGGTGCCGACGACGCTGGTTGAGAAGTTGACGATGCGTCCGCCGTTGCGCAGGCGGCGCGCCGCCTCGCGCATGGTGTTGAAGCTGCCCTTCAAATTGACCGCGACCTGCTGGTCGAACGCGGCATCGTCGCTGTCGGCGATCTTGCCGAGCTTCATGATGCCGGCATTGTTGACCAGCACGTCGACGCCGCCGAAGGCGGCTTCCGCCGCGTCGAACATGCCGCGCACCGCGTGGGCATCGCTCACATCGGCCTTCGCGGTCAGTGCCCGGCCGCCGGCGGCCTCGATCCTGTCGGCCACCGCCTGGGCGGACTTGGCGTCGCCGGAGTAGTTGATGACGACGGTGAAGCCGTCCTTGGCGAGGCGTTCGGCCACCGCCGCGCCGATCCCGCGCGAGGCACCCGTCACCAGAGCTACCTTGTTGGTTTGGTTGGTCATTTTCAGTCTCCCATCAGGTTGTGCGGCCGCGCCGCGTTCGATGGGAGGACACTATGTCTTGGCACCTGCCGGATAATCGTACATGATCCGACATCACTATTCGTTATTACCGGATAATAGATGGACCGTTTCGACGCGATGCGCGTGTTCACCCGGGTGGTCGAGCGGCGCAGCTTTTCGCTCGCCGCCGAGGATCTGGGGCTGCCGCGCTCGACGGTGACGGACGCGGTGAAGGGGCTGGAGGCGCGGCTCGGCGTGCGGCTGCTCGAGCGCACCACGCGCACGGTCCGCCCGACGCTCGATGGCGAGGCGCACTACCGCCGCTGCCTGTCGCTGATCGCGGATCTCGAAGACGCCGAGGGCGCGTTCGGCGGCGCGCGGCCGAAGGGGCTACTGCGGCTCGAGGTGCAGGGCACGCTGGCGCGGCACTTCCTGCTGCCGAACCTGCCGGGCTTCCTCGCCGAATATCCTGATATCGAGATCAACATGAGCGAGAGCGACCGCTGGGTCGATCTGATCCGCGAAGGCGTCGACTGCGTGCTGCGCTTCGGCAAGCTGCCCGACAGCGACATGATCGCGCGGCAGGTCACGATGCTGGAGCGGTTGACCTGCGCGACGCCGGATTACCTTGCGCGTTTCGGCACACCGGTCGACCCGTTCGCACTCGATGGCCATCGCATGATCGGCATCCGCTCGCTGACCACCGGACGCCTGCGGCCGATCGAGTTCGTGATCGACGGCGCGCTGAAGCAGTTTCCGCTGCCGGCGCCGATGTCGGTGACCGGCCCCGAGAGTTACCTGGCGAGCGCCAAACTCGGCCTCGGCCTCGTGCAGGTGCCGCGCTTCCACGCCGAAGCCGATCTGACAAACGGCACGCTGATCCCGGTGCTGCAGCAATGCCCGCCGCCATCGGTGCCGGTAAACCTGCTCTATCCGCGCAACCGCCAGCTCTCGCCGCGCGTGCGCGTGTTCATCGATTACGTGATGCGGGCGTTCGCGCGCAGTTGATCGATCGCCGGAACCACAGCGAGCCCGGCGACGTTATGCTTCCGACACCGGAGGGATTGAGCGATGCGGACCTTTTTCGGCATGATTTTGGGCGCGCTGCTGCTGATATGCGGCGTCTACGTCTACGATTCCATGCGGACATCGAGCGTCGCCAATGGCGAGGTGGCGCAGGACACGCGCACCATCGTCAATTGGGACGTCGCAGCGCATGACTGGAACCTGCTGAAGACGCGCACCCGCGAGCAGTGGGACAAGATCGCGGCGAAGTAACGATTGTTTTCAAGCCGACACAAAAGCAAATGGCCTCTCGCCGGAGAGGCCATTTTCGTTGCAGGAAGCGCGATCAATTCTGCTCGGTCTTGCGACCCATATTGGCCTTGCGGGCGTCGGCGATCACCTGCTCGAACTGATCCATGCTGAGCACGCCTGGTACGCGGTACTTGCCGACGATGAATGACGGCGTGCCGTTGAAGCCGAACGCCAGCGCCTGCTCGTTGTTGCGGGAAAGGATCGCATCGATCGCCTTGGCGTTGGCGTCGTGATCCTTCTTCAGGCGGTCCATGTCGAGGCCGGCGCCCGAGAGCAATTCGGCGATGCGCGGCTCGGTGATGCGCGAATTGACCGAGATCATCGCCTCATGCGCGACGTCGAACTTGTTCTGGTACTTCGCCGCCAGCGCCATCCGCGCCGCGACCTTGGAGACCGGTCCGAGGATCGGCCAATCCTTCAGCACGAGGCGGACCTTGCCGTCGTCCTGCACCACCTGGCGCAGCTCCGGCGCGAGCTTGCGGCAATAGGGGCAGTTGTAGTCGAACCATTCGACGATGGTGATGTCGCCCTTGGGGTTGCCGATGTCAGGAATATCCGGATCGCGCAGCACCTGCTCCTCGGTCAGGACATTGTCGTCCTCGGCGCGTGCGGCGCCCGCGGCCATGAGCGCGATGCCGGCACCGAACAGGCCGAGCGCGCCGCGGCGGGTGGCACCGGCGTTGATCAGGGGCGATTTCGTCAGTTGGTTCATGGCTGGCTTTCGCAAGAGCGCTGCGCCCTTCTTCGTTCAGGACACATTGATGTTACGCAGCAGCATATAGATCGCCACCACGATAATCACAGTCGCAAACACGATATTAAGCGCGCCGCGCCGTTCCGACAGGTGGCGGGCGCTGCTTGTGCCGAGCAGGCCGCCCGCGATGCCGCCGGCGACGAATAGCCCCGCCAGGCCCCACGACACCAGCCCGGACCACGCATAGCTCAGGGCCGTGGTCATGCCGAACGCGGTGACGGCCACCAGCGAGGAACTGACCGCGTTCATGATCGGCATCCCGGTCGCCAGCATCAGCGCCGGCACGATCAGGAAGCCGCCGCCGATGCCGAAGAAGCCGGACATGGTTCCGGTGGCAAGTCCGAGGCCGATGATCGCGGGCATGTTGGACATCGAGATCTTGACGTCGGTCAGCCCGACCCGCGCGCGGTTCTTCAGCATCAGGCCCGCGATGACCAGCATCACCAGCGAGAACAGCGCGAGCAGCTTCTGCCCCTCCAGCATCTTGCCGAGGATGGAGCCGCCGAATGCGCCCAGCATGCCCGACAGCGCGAACACCAGCGCGCAGGACCAGATCACGGTGCCGCCGCGGGCGTGGTTGGAGAGATTGACCGCGGCGTTGGCGGCGACCGCGATCGCCGAGGTGCCGATCGCGACATGCGGCTCCGGCACGCCGACCACGTAGACCATCAACGGCACGGCAAGGATCGAGCCGCCGCCGCCGACCAGGCCCAGCGAAAAACCGACCAGCATGCCCGATGCCAGCCCAAGCACGCTTTGAGTTGCGGAGAAGACCAAGGGGAACAGACTCGCGTTTGAGCCGGCGACCCTAGAAGGATTTGCTGCTCAACGCCATACTAATAGCACAAAACTGCCCTGCAGCCGAACTCTCTATATCAGCATGATCTCCACGCAAACGCGTTGCGTTTGTCGCGAGGGAAAACCGGTTCCCACTTTTCCGGATCACGCTCAGCGCAGCAGATATGTCACAGCCAGCGGCACCAGCAGCGAGGTGACCAGCGCATTCAGGCTCATCGCGATCCCGGCGAAGACGCCGGCGACCTCGTCGACTTGGAAGGCGCGCGCGGTGCCGATGCCATGGGCGGCGATGCCCGCCGCAAAGCCACGGGCACGGAAGTCCGTGATGCCGGTGAAGTTCATCAGGGGCGTGACGATGATCGCCCCCATGATGCCGGTGAGGATCACCGATACCGCGGTCAGCGAGGGATCGGCATGCAGGGATTCGCTGATGCCCATCGCGACGCCGGCGGTGACCGATTTCGGCGCCAGCGACAGGATGACGTCGCGCGGCAGCCCGAACGCCTGCGCCAGCAGCACCACCGAGACGATCGCCGTCAGCGAGCCGATCGCGAGCGCAACCAGCATCGGCAGGATCGCCGCCGCGACCCGCCGGCGATTCTCGTAGAGCGGCACCGCGAGCGCCACCGTCGCCGGCCCGAGCAGGAAGTGCACGAACTGCGCACCGGCAAAATAGGTGGTGTAGGAGGTCCCGGTCAGCAGCAGGAATACGCCGATGATCCACACCGAATGCAGCACGGGATTGGCGAGCGGGTGCCGCCTCGTCTTCAGCGACACCGCGTCGGCCGCCGCATAGGTCAACAGCGTCACCGTCAGCCAGAGCAGCGGCGACTGCGAGAGATAGACCCAGAGCGAGAACGAATTGTCGTTCACGGCCTCTCCTCCTCGCTCGAAAGCAGGCTGCTCGCCGCAACGAAGGTCGCAACCGTCGCCAGCAGGGTGACGATGACGGACACCGCGAGGATCACCAGGACCGCGATACCGTGCTCGGCGAGCAGATCGAGCTTCTGCACCACGCCGACGCCGGCCGGAATGAACAGCAGCGAGAGATTGGCAAGCATGCCGCGGCTCGCGCTCTCGACGCCGTCATCGCCGAGCGGCCCGCGCGCCAGCGCCGGAAAGCGGTCGCGCGCCAACAGCAGCAACAGCAGCAGCACGAGGCCAACCACCGGGCCCGGCACCGGTACCGCCAGCGCGCGCACGGCGACCTCGCCGACCAGCTGGCAGAGCAGGATCAGGCTGAGGCTGGCGATCATGGCAGGAAGCTCACGCGAGACATCCGCCTATCAGGTCGGTGTGGCGGGACCTTGTCAATGCGTGGGTCTTGGATGCATGCGCAGATCTTGGGCGCCGCCGCCTTCAAATCCGTCACACTTTCTCAGACCGTCATCCCCGCTTGTCGTCCCTGCGAAAGCAATGCGAAAGCAGGGACCCATAACCACCGCGCTCGGTGATGACCGGGATCGTGGCCCCAGCCAGCGCAACAATTGAGATTCGGGGTATTGGGTCCTGGCTTTCGCCAGGACGACACGGGGTGTGTGGCGCGGCCTGCATCCACAATCGTCGTCCCTGCGAAAGCAACACGCGCTTCGACCAGCCCCGTCCTCCCGAGGTGTGTGCCTTGCGCCGCAAGGCTCGCACCTCAGGGTGACGGGGATAGAGTTAGCCTTCTACGACTCCCGCCGCGCCAGCGCCATCAGCGTGCCGCTCATGGTCGCGACCAGCGTCTCGACGCCGTCCTGGATCGCGTAGGCGCGGCCGTCGCAGACGGTCAGCGTGCGGCCGGGCTTGACCACGACGCCGCGGAACACGAACCGCTCGCCGCGCGCCGGCGCCAGCAGGTTGGTCTTGAACTCCACGGTGAGGATGTCGGAGCCTTCGGGCATCAACGTGAAGGCGGCGATGCCGCAGGCATTGTCGAGGCCCGCGGTGATGATTCCGGCATGCACGAAGCCGTTCTGCTGGCAGAATTCCGGCGCGTAGGGCATCGCGAGATCGACCTCGCCGGGCTCCATGCGCGCGATCGAGATACCAAGCGTCTGCATCGCCCGCTGGCGTGCGAATGTATCGGTCGCGACGGCGCGATAGTTTGGATTCTTCGGCTCGAAACGCGGCATGGCGGTTACGCGATTGCGGGCTCGGACGGCACAAGATGCGGCATCGCCGCGTAGCGGATCGCCGGCGCGAACGGCATCGATCTGCGCGCGGCACGGTCGATATGCACGGCCGCGATCTCGCAGGTCGCGGCGATCTCGCCGGTCTCCGCATTGCGCATCTCGTGCAGGATACGGATCGACTTGTCGCGGAACTCGACCAGCCGGCTCTTGACCTCGACGAGGTCGCCGGCGAGCAGCTCGCGCTTGTAGGAGATGTTCTGCTGCACGGCGGCCATGCCGCGGCCGGACTCGCGCAGATAGCTCGGCGTCAGGCCGAGCCGCGCGAACATGTTCCAGCTCGCCTCGTCGAACTTGCCGACATACCACATGACGTTCATGTGGCCGATATGGTCGCAGTGCCAGGGGTAGACCATGCCGCGGTAGGTCGCCTCGCCCTCCATCTGATCCCTCCTTCGATTTTTGATACGGTAGCGTATCAGGGACGATAGCAGGCTAGCAATACGGTACCGTATCAAAGCATGATCCGGAAAAGTGCGAAGCGGTTTTCCCTCGCGACAAACGCAACGCGTTTGCGCGGAGATCATGCACAAACAAGCGATTAATGCGCGATGACGATCCCATCGCGCATTATGATGCGCGGAGATCGCATGACTGAAAGCAAAGGCGACGTCTGGGTCGCGGCCGGCTTCGCCGAACTCGCGCATAGCGGAGTCGACGGCGTGCGGGTCGAGGTGCTGGCGAAGAATCTCGGCGTCACCAAGGGCGGCTTCTACCGCCGCTTCAGGGATCGCGCCGCGCTGCTCGAGGCCATGCTGACGCGCTGGCGCGACGGCCGCATCGCATCGATCGAGAAGCACACCGCGCTCGACGGCGCCAGCGCGCGCGAGCGGCTGAAGGCGATCATCACGCTGTATTCGGAGCGCATGAACACCGAGGCGATGGCGGTCGAGCTCGCGATCCGGCAATGGGCGCGCACCGATGAGGCCGCTGCCGCTGCCGCCGCGAGCGTCGATGCCGCGCGGCTGAAGAATGTCGCCCAGCTCTATCGCGCCACCGGGCTGCCGACTGACGAGGCCGATGCGCAGGCCTTCCTGTTCTACTGCTTCATCTTCGGCCAGAGCCTGCTGTTTCTCGAGCGCGGCCCGCGCAAGCGCGCGCAATTGCTGACGCAGTCGGCGGACAAGCTGCTGACGGAAAACCCGTAGAGAGAGTTGCAGCCAATAGAGCCGGTGCAAACGGAAAGCGGCCGGCTTACGCCTCCGCTCGCCAAACTCGGTCGGCTCGCTCAGGCGCCCTTCAGGCGCTTGTTGCATTCGCTGTAATAGCCGCCGCCCTTCTGGATCCACTTCAGGCCGCCATTGCCGCCGGTGGCCTTGTTGGCGTTGTACTGGTCGACGCAGGTGTGCATGCGTCCCTTGCCTTCGGACTCCTTGGCGTATTTGGGATCGATGGCGTTCGGAAATACGGCGGGTCCTGCCGGCGCCGCCGGTGCCGCGGCGGGCGCCTGCTTGGCTTCCTTCGGCGCGGCCGGAGCGGGCGCGGCGGCTGCCGGCGGCGGAGCGGCGGGCGCCGCAGCCGGGGTCGCGTCGGCGCCGCACTGCGCCTTGCGGAAATCATTCCACTTCTGGCCGCCGAGGGTGCCGGCCGACTTGGCCGCCTGGTACTTGGCGCTGCATTCCTGCGCGGTCAGGGCCTGCGCCGGCGCGCTCGCCGCAAAGGCTGCAAAGCCCGACACCGCAAGCACGCACAACAATCTGGTCTGAATGGTCATCCCTGGTCTCCCGTCATCCCTGGTTTCCCGTTGGTTTCCCGTGGGGAGCATTGGCGTAAGACCATTATCCTAGCTCAACCCCGACTTGCGACAACGCGCCAGCGCGCCTGTGCGTTAAAATATTGTGGCGGCGGGACCGCTGCATGTTCATCCACGGTTCAGCATCGTCGCGCGACGTTTCGGCCCTCTTTCCCTCACGAGGTGCCCCATGAAGACGATTTCCACGCTCGCGTCCGCAACCGCCCTGGCCTCCCTGCTGCTGATGGGCGGAGCTTTCGCGCAAACGGCCGCGCCCGCCGCCAAGGACGCCGCTCCGAAGGCCGAGACCAAGGCGCCGGCCGAGAAGAAGCCGCGCACCGCCCAGTCGCTGGAATGCTCGAAGGAAGCCGACGCCAAGGGGCTGCACGGCAAGGAGCGCAAGAAATTCCGCTCCGAGTGCAAAAAGGAGAAGTCGGACGGCGCCGCCGCTGCGCCCGCGGCGACGAAGTAACGTCCGGACAGGCTTGATGCGATTCGCTCTCCCCATCGGGGAGGGCAATCGCAAATGCGCTCGATCGCTCGACGAACCCGTGATGCCCGGCCTTATGCCGGGCATCATGGGTGTTGGCTGGCACGTGGAAAAGACGTGGATGGCCGGGACACCTGCGCGAACACGCGCTTCGCGCTTCTGCCCGGTCATGACGAGTTTGTGGCGACACTGATCGCAATCCCCGGCGCGTTTCGAAGGGTGAAAAATCCGTGCGCCGGGCGAGCCGCGGCGCAATGCTGCAATCGCGAGATGCATTTGTCGCGTTCACGCGAATTTGCCATAAGGCGGCGTGACCCTGATCCGCGCTTCGATGGCAACGGCCATTCCCGACCGCAGCAAAGTCCTGAACGGGCTCGAGACCCTCGTCATCGGCACCGTCGGCGGCTTGCTGTTTCTGTGGGCAGAATTGCCGGGCGGCCTGATCTCGGGGGCGATGGTCGCGGTCGGGATCGCCGCATTGGCCGGACGGCCGCTCGCGGTGCCGGCGGTGCTGACGCAATCGGTGCTGCTGTTGCTCGGCATCTCCCTCGGCTCGCTGATGTCGCAGCAATTGCTGCAGCACATGAGCTCCTATCCGCTCACCATCGGCCTGCTGGCCCTGGCGACGTTCTGCTCGACCTTCGGCTCGAGCCTCTATCTGCAACGCATCCATGGCTGGGACCAGACCTCGGCTTTCCTTGCCGGCAGCCCGGGCGCGCTGTCGCAGATCACGATCCTCGCCGCGGAAAAGGGCGCCGACGTCGCGGCGATCGCGGTGGTGCAGACCATGCGCGTGATCATCTTGACCGCGGCGCTGCCGCTGGTGCTGGCGCTGACCGGGGTGACGCATGCAGCGCCGCCGCCATTGCCAACCTCAGTCGCCTCGCCGTTCGGCCTCGTCGCGCTGGTCGCCTTATCGATCGGCGTCTCGCTGCTGCTGCGCTGGATCAAATTCCCCGCCAGCTGGATGTTCGGCGCGATGCTCGCCTCCAGCCTGCTGCACGGCTCCGGGCTGGTCGATGGCGGCCTGCCGCCCTGGCTCCGCAACGTCGCGCTGGTCGGCATCGGCGCCATCATCGGCACCCGCTTCGCGCGGATGAAGACCTCGACGCTGCTCAGTCACGTCAATGCCGGGCTCGGCTCGTTTGCGATTGCCATCCTGATCTCGGCCGTGTTCGTCGCGGTGATCGGCTTCACCACCCATGTGCGGCTCGCGGACGTCGTGGTCGCCTTCGCGCCGGGCGCGATGGACGCGATGCTGGCGCTGGCGTTGACGCTGCACATCGACCCGATCTTCGTCGGCGCGCATCATCTGTCGCGCTTCCTGTTCGTCACCATCTCGACGCCGGGCATCATCCATCTGTTCGGCCGGCCGCAGGACGACGTCGACGATTAGGCCCCCTTTGTCCCGTCATCCTGAGGAGCGCCACCGGGTCCGCGCGAAGCGCGGCCCGATGACAGGCTCCGCGCGTCTCGAAGGATGAACGGCCCGGCTGGTGCCCGTCCATGCTTCGAGACGGCCGCTTCGCGGCCTCCTCCAGCGGCAAAGGCGAAGCCTTTGCGCGGGCATGACGGATAACGGGAAAACCGTACGGCCCGACCTCAGGCCCTCGCGGCCTTCATCACGCCCCAACCGGCGATCGCGGCCATCAGCAGCGAAATCAGCGCGTTGTAGCCGGCGAGCGAAATGCCGAGGAAGCGCCACTGCACCTCGTCGCAGCGCACCACCTTGACCTTGTCGAGCTGGTCCAGCAGCGAGCCGGCCTTGCCGAAATCCACCATCGGGCCGGTGCAATCGGTCGGCCCCGGCCAGAACCCCCATTCGACACCGGCGTGATAGGTGCCGAGCCCGGCATTGGCGAGCGCGGCGAGGCCGAGGATCACAAGGCCCGCGAGCAGCACCGGACGCGGCGCGTCGCGGGCGGCCGTGAGCGCCACCACGGCGCCGAGCGGCACCGCGAGGTAATAGGCATAGCGCTGCTCGAGGCAGAGCGGACAGGGCATGATCTCCAGCACGAGCTGGAAGAACCAGGCGCCGGCCAGGGTCGCCGCCGCGATCACGGCAATCGCCAGCGCCGAGGTCAGCGCCGGATTGCCGGCGGCGGAAGCATGCGACGGATGGGCGGTGGCAATCGTCACGTCGGTCCTCCGGGGAGCATCGTTCGGGAGGGTCATGGGCCCTGCTCCAAGGTCGTCGATTGCGGTCGTATCGCGTGAAAATACCGCTGTCGAGGCGCGGGACAATCACATCCGCGCGGGTTGACCGTGACGGCCGCCGTCCGCCGCGGTCAGATCGCGTTCAGTCGGTGATGCGTGGGAACGCGCAGGCCCCACTGGGTCATCGCCGCCTGCAGCTCATCGGAAAAGAAAAGGCTCGGATTGAGCAGCCTGCGTTCATGTACGTCATCGAGATCGACGAACCGGACAATACCGTTACGCTCGCGCCTCCGTCTCGAAGTAGGTTGCCGCAGCCGCGGCCAGGCTTGGGGACGGTGGCAGCGGCTGCCGCCGCCGGGCAAACTCGTCCGTGACCGCCATACGGACGGCAACGGCCTTGCGTCGTCCTCGGGGTCACACCCACCGGAAATTCCGCTGCCGGGGCGCGGGACATCCCGCCCGTGCGGGTTGACCATGACGGGCCGCCCGCTATAGTCCGCCGCGCTTCGCGACCCCGGCCTTCCCGGCCGGGACCGTTGCGAATGCCCCTGTGGCGGAACTGGTAGACGCGCTCGACTCAAAATCGAGTTCCGCAAGGAGTGCTGGTTCGATTCCGGCCAGGGGCACCAACCAGGCTGTTCGGGCCCGTTCCAAATCGTCCGCAACCGTCCGCACAGTGCTCAGAAGCCCTTGAAAAATAGGCCTTTCTGCGTACATCCGCGTTCGTCACCGTTTGTTCTTATCCGATCCCAGCCGGCCGGTTTGCTGGTATTTTTGCTGGTATCGTGCTGGTATCGGGAGAACAAACGTTCACGGCGACTTTCGCTATTCCGAACGAAGGAATTGAGCAGATGGCCGGCAAGAACGATGGCGCGTGCGCCAATCCTAAGCAGATCAGGACCGACGTCGACTGCCGCGCAGCCCGACCGAAATTCAACAAGGGCGCGTGGAGTCCCGCCAAGATTTCCGACGTGACCGGTGGCTGGCTCTATCTCCTCGTAACGCCGGACGTGAGCAGGCCAGGTAACGCTGCCTCCAAGCTCTGGCGGATGGACTACCGGTTCCACGGCCGCCAGAAAACCTACTCCATCGGCCCCTACGGCAACGGCAAGGATGGCACCTTCTCGCTCGCCGACGCGCGGCACGAGCGCGATAAGGCCAAGGACCTGCTCAAGGAAGGCAAAGACCCGAGCATCGAGAAGCAGCTCGACAAGCATAGGCAGGCAGCCGCCCGGCCTTTCGGGCAATGGGCCGACGAGTGGCTCGCAAAGAAGAAGGTCGAAAAGGTCAAACGCGGTAGGATCGTCGCGGTGCGCGACCCCAAGACCATAGAGGTGCTTGAACTGCGCGTCGGCTACGTCAAGGCTCGCTTCGGCAAACTTTGCAGGCAGGATATCAAGCGTCCGGACGTGCTCGCTTTCCTGCGTTCATACGAAGCCGAAGGAAAGCTGGAAACCCGGGACCGCGTGCGCAGCATCTGTGAGCAAATCTGCGACTACGCCGATGTCGAAGGAGACGGCTACAATCCATTCCGCAACCTGAATGGGCAGATGATTGCCAACATTTCGACGCCGCGTCCCGGCGTCACCGAACCACGTGACGTGACGCGCGTCTTCAAGCTCATCAGCGCACCGTGGACGAGAGCGAGGTTTGGTGACGTTGTTGGCCTTGCCTTGCGTTTCGATGCGCTGACCATTCCCCGCCCCGGCATGGTCAATGAAATGGAATGGAGCGAGGTCGATTGGGATGACAAACGCTGGACTATTCCAGCCACCAAAATGAAGACTGGTTGGGACCACGTCGTGCCTTTGTCACGGCAGGCGCTCGCAGTCCTGCGCAGCGTTCAGAAGCTTACTGGCAATCGGCGGTACGTATTTTCCTGCTCAAAGGACGCGCCACTATCAAACAATACGCTCAACAAGCGCTTGCGGCTGCTTGGCATTGACACCAAGACTGATCATTGTGCCCACGGCTTCCGGACCACCTTCTCGACCCTGTCTCACCACGAAGAGATCAAGGACGCCAAGGCATGGGATGGTGATGTCGTCGAGCTGCAGCTCGCGCATCTCGATAACTCTACTGTGGAAGGTCTCTACAAGAAGCACGGACCGCTCGCGCTGATCGGCTCGCGCACGAAGCTGATGCAGCATTGGGCTGATCGGATCGACCACTGGCTTGATCCCAAGAAGTTGATGTCGATCAAGGGCGGCGCGCAGGGTTGAGTCACCTATCATCAGGGCTAGTTAGGGCTAGCCAATTCAACACGTGGCAAAGCTCATGTTGATAGCCGTCGACACTTGGACATCTCATACCGGAAGCGGATTGATTTCGCAGCACCCTTGTAAGGCGCTGCGCTTGTCCGCCTGAGAGGTTCGAATCGTGTCGGATGCACCAATTGAATTAGTAACTCCTATAGTTTCTGGCCTTCATCCCACACACCTTTCTCACACAAGGGGAGTTCCAGAGATCGGAGCTTGCCTGTGGCCGTTGGCGCCGCGATCATATAACTCCTTGGTAGACCGCCGCGATAGCGACCAAAGCAGTACAGTGGGTCTTAAGACGTAGCGCACCGCGGCTCGCGGCGGAGGCTTGAGATGACGCGCAGATCCGGCCAGCACCTGACGTATTTGCGGATGCTGCAATTGATAGCCGATCAATCCCGGCAGGAGCTCGCAACGCTTATGCCTCACATGGGAGAGCGAGGACGCATCGCCGAGGAAATCATCAAGAACATTCTGATGCGGATTCTTCCGAAACGGTTTTCAATTGGCACCGGAGTGATCATTTCGGCCAGCGGTGATTGCAGCCCTCAGATCGACATCGTGATCTACGATAATTTCCACAACGCTCCTCTTTTGTCAGAGTTTGGAGCATGCCTTTTTCCCGTGGAGATAGTTCATGCGACGATCGAAGTGAAGTCGCGGCTCACCAAAAGGGAATTCGAGAAATCGCTGGCGGCTATCCGCACACTTCGATCGCTCGGAAGCCAAAGGCACTACATCGTCCCCTCGTACACTAAGAAGGGGAAGCGTTTAGTGTCGAGACCGGTCAAACGCACTCTAGATGTACCGCCTCGCAACTATGTCGTTGCTTTCGCGCAGGAAGGCTTTGGTAAAACCTATTCCGAGTTCAAAACGAACCTGTCAGCGAGTCTCGATAACCCCGATACGTTCATCCATGGTGTTTGCATATTGAAAGACGATTGGTTCGCTGGAAGAATAGCATATGAGCCTCCGTCCGAATTGTATGGATGGGATAGGAACGGCCTACTGCGGTTTTACTCGTCGCTGCTCAAGGGACAGCAGAACTACAGCGTCTATCCGATAGACCTCGACGCTTACCTGAACCAAATATCAGACCCCGCCGAAGGCAGCCCCCCGAGCGCCGACTCACTGCTGATAGTGCCGCCATCACCCCGAAAACCGCCGAAACGGAAGACTCCTGCGTCGACACGCGCGCCGCGAACCGGATTGAAAAAACGGGGAATCGCGGCTCGACGTCGGAAAAATACGTAGTGTCGATGACCGGCTGTGCGCAAATACACTGTTCCAGAAACGGCCGCGCGGCTGATCCGGATCATCCCCTTGATGGCCAAGCAGGGGGAGCTCGTCGAAAGAGGCCGCTTCGAGCTTCCGGTCACTGGATCGAAGCCTGGCTGCGTCGCGACTAGCTCGTGACGACTACTAATATTGCCATCCAGCACCAGCTGCCCAGCCATCGAGCTTCATGATGTTCCCGCACCTTCCACCGTTAGAACTGCGAAATATCTCGCCGATCGAGCACTGTGTGTATTGCGACTCGCGCGAAGGTCTCTCAAGAGAACATGTCATGCCAAGGGGGATGTCAGGTGCGGTAACGCTGCCTGCGGGCAGCTGTGACCAGTGCGCAAAAATCACCAAACGAATAGAAACGACGTGCATGCGTGGGTCGCTGCTGCACGCTCGTGTGAAATATGCCTTGCACAACACGCCATCAGAAAGACCAGAAGGATTCCCGATCAAATTCACGGCTAGCGACGGCCGCAGGTGGACTCAAAAAGTAAGGCCAGACGAGTTTCCTATCACGTGGATGCTACCCGTGCTCGAGCAACCAGGGATAATTTCGGGAGTGACTCCCGAAGAATCGAAGCTCGGCATTTTGACTATAAAGAATGATGACGAGCTTTACCAAAAGCTACTTCGCCGACCAGGCGTCCACTCGGTCCAGCCGGAAAGTGGCGGCGTAGTGATCGATCAATTCTATCGGTGGATAGCAAAAATTGCCTTTTGTTATGCCGTTGCAAGGTTTGGTTATCAGCACGTCGCAGATTCTGCTTTGAGGTCACTTGTAAGAGAATGGCATCCTCACGCTAATTATGTCGTTGGAGGCAAGAATGAGCTCGCTCTGCCAAACACGTCTTACAAACTTGAACAAGCGGAGCCCCTAATTTTCCGGGTTCGAGCATACGAGAAACGGCGCAGAAATCGTCGCTACCTGTGCGTTGAACTGAGATTGCTACCTATAATCGAAACTCCGACCTATTTAGCCGTCGTGAAGGAGCTCTCCCTTGACGCCCCCGAGACGCCTCACGACGCGGGATATCAACTGCACGCGACTTCCGTCTAGCACGGGCATCGATTGTGAAGCATCTGGTATCGCGGCCACCTTTTGGGCGGCATTTCTGGTTGAGTTGTGTCGGCACGCTGCTCCATTCCCCTGCATTTCGCTGGGATAGCTTTACGTCGTACTCGCGTAACGCGCGTTTGCCGGCACTTTAGGCAATCCCACATCAGGCCCTCCAGGCCTGCTTTGCTTTACGCTGGTTGCTTTCGCAACGCCTTCATCAGGTAACCGAATGGGATGCCGCCGCTTCCTATTTAGTCCCGCAAGCTTCGTGGCGAGGCGGATTCAAGCATTGCCCAAGGCACGTTCGAGCTGCGCGACCAGCTTCGCCCTTTGCTCGGTAGGAAGCTTGTCCAGATTGATCTGCTTCCAGCGTACCGCGGGTAGATCCGCCGCAGTAGGGACGCCCAGCAGGCCCCAATCCGGTTTTCCGCGCTTAAACCCTATCAGAAAATCCTTGTGAGCTTGCGGCATTTTTCCCGCGAGTTCTACAACCAGCGTCTCCCGGGCTTCAAGCAACTCGTCCAGCGTCACTTCATCGACAGTCATGCCCTCGAAGCCGTGCGTGAATTCGTGTTGAATGTCTTTGCGGCGAGGAACGACGACTTCGGAAATCGGCCTGTCATGGCTGATGAGGTAGACGATGAACGCCTTACGGAGGTCGTCGGTGATGCCTTCGTTTGCGAGAAGATCGCGGACATCGAAGAGGTCGCGCGGATGCTGCCGGTCGAGCGCCGCGACGAGCTTACCGGCGTATAGATCGGCAAACGAAACAACTTTCATCTGCGCGAACCCGAACGTTACTTCGACGCTCGGCGACACATCGCGCAGTTCGGAGTCGAAGACGCTGCCCCTGATCACGGGTGTGACCTCGATCTTGATCTGTGCATCGCCTTTCTGGACAGTCAGCTTGGTCACGATCTTCTCGCGGGGGTTGACGACCTCCGTCACCTTGGCGCCGAGCAATCCCTTCCTGATAGCCGCCGCCGTGCGCTTCATCGCCGCATCGATCGCAGCAAGGGATTCGGGACGCGGAGCCACCGGCAGATAGGTGAGGTCGATATCGACCGACAGGCGCGGCATATCGCGGTGGAAGAGATTGATGGCGGTCCCGCCCTTAAGCGCAAAATCGGGCTCGGCCGCGACGAACGGCATCGTCTCAATCAACAAAGCCACTTGATGCCGATATTTTTCAGACAGGGGCATTTAGGTCGTCCGGGATGGTTATGAGGTATTTGGTATCGAGTTTGCCGCCCTTGACGAGCATGCGCTTTCCCGTGCCGAGATTAACTTTCGCCTTATCGATCTGTTTGAGCCAGGCGTGCTGATGCCGATCCGCGAGCCAGAAGAACAATCGTGTGACCTTGACGCTCTTGCAGTCGTTCAGAAGCGTTTGCAGCCGCCGCGGACTGAGGTTCCTCAAGCCTTCCGCCAGTGCATCGACCTGATGGAAGCTTTCGTTGCGGGGCAATTCGTCGAGCAGTTCGAGAAACGCGCGTTCGGGCGTCGATACCGTGAGAGGTCGGTCGAATGGTCCCGGCAGTTCTCGCGTTGTGCCCGACTTTGATCCCACCGCGCTTGCGTGCGTTTTGAACAGGCTTTGCGCGCGGTGAACGCGGAATTTCTGTTTAAGTTTGAGTTTGCCGAGCCAGCCGGGAGCAGGGCTCGTTCCGTATAGGTGTACGATCGAAGGACCCGTCTGGCTCAAATAGTGGCCGAGGCCTTGCGCTTCGAGAGCGGTACGTCCACCGACGACGAGGTCGGAGCCGAGCAGTCGCTGCAGTGAAACGACAACGCTTTGCCACGAGAGTTCGCCAAGTGGACGCTTGAAGGTTCCCCGAGCAGGCTGAACAAGCCATCCGGCCGATACATATTGGCTGCGCAGGCTGGTGGAATATCCATGGCGCTCCATCCAGGCGGCGTCGACCAAGAGCCCTTGCGGAAGGGTCCTTTCGAGCTGGTTTAGCTTTCCGTCTGTTTGCTTAGCCATACTAAGTAAACTAACTCTTTTTCAAACCTAGCTCAAGGTTTGAAATCCACCAAATTTACGCAGTCAGACTAAGTAAAAATACATAAACGTAAACTCCTCAGGAACTACTTGGCGAGCGCCACAGCGGTGCGCGGCGTTTGCTGCTTCCCGCGCCATGGTAGCTACGTGGTAGCTATGGCGATAAGTCAGCCCGGAACCATTTACCTAAGTATTTGATTTTTCTGGTACAGTTGGGTGGGCTCGAACCACCGACCTCCTGTTCCACAGCTGGAAACCCCTACATCCGATCTCGGTGTTCCAGCTCACCCGTCGTCACATCTCGGCTCGTGTCGCTGACATTGTCTCAGCTCATGGAGCGGTCTCAGCGGCCCGCGCCCGTACAGCCCTGTCTTCCATGTTCAACTGGGCAATACGCGAGGGCCTCGACATTGCTGCGAACCCGGTTCTCGGCACAAATCGGCCCGCGCAGCCGGGAAGTCGGGAGCGGGTCCTCAGCGAAACGGAGCTCTCAGCCATTTGGCAGGCCTGTGGCGACGACGATTACGGACGCATCGTGCGCCTGTTGCTACTCACAGCCCAACGGCGTGATGAAGTAGGCAGTATGCAATGGGCCGAACTTGATACCAGTTCGGAACTCTGGACGCTGCCAGCCGCCCGGACCAAGAACCACCGCGAGCATTTGCTACCCTTGGTTCCCGCTGCCTTGGCCCTGCTCCCGCCCCGCCGAAACGACCGAATTTTCATTTTTGGTGACGGACCCCGACGCAGCGGCGACCCGCACCGCGGCTTCTCGGGCTGGTCAAAGTCGAAGGCGGCGCTTGATGCCCGAATTGCGGAAGCCGTGGGCGAGCCGCTGCCCCATTGGACGGTTCACGATCTTCGGAGATCAGCGTCCACGATGATGGCCGATCAGCTAGGCGTGTTGCCACACATAGTGGAAGCGATCCTAAACCACGTCAGCGGTCACCGGGCTGGCGTTGCCGGGGTATATAACCGCGCCCGGTATGCGAGCGAGATGCGCGAGGCGCTTCAACGCTGGGCACGGCACGTTGAGGCCCTGGCAGTCCGAAGGTTGGGACAGGTTGCCGCGTGATCGCGAGCTTCGGCCTTTCTCCAACTGGTGTCCTCACGGGGCCGTCGGGTGCCACTCCAATCCTTCGCATAAGGCGGTTCGTGAGCCAGTGGGGCGAGTGCAGATTTACCCCAACAACGAGGAACGTTGTAAGACCCCCGCTTGCAGGTCAGACGAAAGCGACCTCTGTCGCGGAATATCGAAAGCCCGTGTTCGGTGCCGGCATCGTACCGTAGGCGCGTGGTGCCCCCTGTCTGCTTCCTCCCGACCTAGATTGCAGGTTCAATCGCGGAGGCGCCAACCAACTCTCCGACATAGTCATGAACCGCTTTGAACTCCATTTTGTATATGTCAGGCAGAATCTTAGCGGTAAACCCGCCGTGGGGATAGCGCCGCCAACAGGATAACAATTCGTCATTACAGGCTCATTCCCCTCTGGGAGAGCGGTTCTTCATCTCAAGGAGCCACGGACGATAATCCACGTCTCAAATCGCGCAGTTTGTCTTCTCACTGGCGAGGTAAGCTTGCCTTGCTGTTGTTCGTTCAAGATACGGGACCGCGCTATCGCAAATTCCCACGCCATAGTCGATCGCCCAGGTAAGGCACGTCGTGAGAAGGATGTCCGCCGTCGTGAATTGATCACCCATGAGATAGGTTCGCCCGTCACGCAATGCGACATCGACGTTTCGGAGTTGGCCACGAAAGTACTCGCCGGCTTGCTGCACGACTTCTGGCGCATGACCGTAAATATGTGCCAATCCCTTCACCGTTCCATGCCGCCGCATCACATACAGGCTGGTCGAATCGAGTTCGGTGACAATGAAGAAGCACCACTCCAGCCACTTCGCGTAGCCATCGGGATCCAGAGGCACCAGGGGGTTCTCACTGGTCCCGTAGCGACGCGCGAGGTAAGCAACGATCGCGGCGCTTTCGCCGATTGTGAGGTCGTTGTCCTGAAGCAGCGGAATTTTCTGCCGCGGACTAAGTGCAGTAAATTCAGCCGTTTTAGTCTCACCCGTGCGCGGCTGTATGGGGCGCATCTCGTATCGAAGCCCAAGCTCATGCAGTGCCCAATGCGGACGGATCGTGCGAGACGTCCCGACTCCCCATAGAATGATACTGGGATCCATGTCACCAAGCCTCCACGCTTGGCCGCAAATCTAGCTCATGTGTCCAGCCGTCGCGGCTCTGCCGATGGGCGAACCAATAGGCCTCAGCGATCGAGGATGTCCTGGTCAGGCTATCAGGCTTGATAGTCGCGAGATCCACACCCGCGGCCTTCATACGTTCGTGGATAGCCACACTATCAACGCCAGCGTCTATGATGAGGTGCATGACGTGAACGCCTTTCGGCCCAAGTTCACGAGCCATGGCCTGCGCCACTGCCCGCAGACCAAATTTGGCTGCCGAGAACGCGGCAAACCCCTTGCCGCCGCGCAGACTGGCCGTCGCGCCCGTGAACAGGATTGTGCCGCGTCCACGTGGGACCATATGCCGCGCAGCTTCCCGGCCGACGAGAAATCCCGCGTAGCAGGCGAGCTCCCAAGCTCTGGTGAAGAGCTTCTCGGTGGTTTCGAGGAGCGGCTTGTTCACGTTTGATCCGGCATTGAACAGGCAGACCTCGATCGGTCCTACCTCCTTCTCCACCTTCGCGAACAATCCTTGCACCGCCTCCTCGCTGCGCGCATCGACCGAGAAGGCGTGGAAGTCACAGCCCTCGTTCCTGAGCTCTTCGCCGAGTTGATCCGACTTCGCGGCATCCCTCCTCGCGACGCACACGATGAAGCCGCCCAGCGCGAAACGCCTTGCGACCGCAGCTCCGATTGCGTCGCCTGCGCCAACCAGCAATGCAACCTTTTTCGATTCAGACATGTTCGCGCTCCTTGTTGACAGCAACCCGCACGGCCTTGTCTGCGATCATTCTTTCGATCTCCGCATCGGAATATGCGAGTTCGCGAAGCACCTCGCGGCTGTGTTCGCCGATCCGCGGCGCAGGCCCGCCGATCGCAGACTGATTCAGGGCGAACTGAGCCGCTGGCTTCGGCTGCCGAACGCGGCCGACGCCGGGTTGTTCGAATTCTGTAATGATGCCTCTGGCGACGACCTGTTCGTTCTCGATGATTTCCGACCGACGCAAGATCGGCGCGCACGGCACATCAGCGGAGTCAAGTCGCTCGAGCCATTCTGCCGTGGTTCGCTGGCCGATATATTCCTGCATCTTGTTGATGCGTGCGGTGGCATTCAACGAGCGAGCGGTCGGTGTCGCAAAGCGTTCGTCCTTGGCGAGTTCCGGATCGCCCGAGGCCTTGCAGAACCCTTGCCACTCCGAATCCGAGATCGTGCCACAGGTTAAGAAACCGTCCTGCGTCTTGAAGACCAGATCGGGCCGATCGTTGGGGTCGGTGACGGTTTGCTCCTTGCCGACGACCGTGTACTGCATCATCCCCTCGGGCCAAAGGTAGGAGATCATGACGTCAAGCATGGCGACGTGGATGTGATCCCCATGCCCGGACTTTTCTCGCGCATACAGAGCGGCGGCCACGGCCTGCGCGGTCATCACTGCCGTCGTCTTGTCGCAGACGATTGTGCGGATCATCTGCGGCCGATTGGTCACCGGCTGCGACTGAATGTCTGCGAAGCCTGACAGGCCCTGGACGATCGGGTCATAGACCCGCTTCTTGACGTAAGGGCCGTGGTCTCCAACCCCGCTGATCGACACGTAGATCAAGCGTGGGTGGCGCTTCCGCAGTTCGTCGACTCCGAGGCCAAGCCGCTCCATCGTTCCAGGGCGGAAGTTCTGCACGAGTACATCCGCTTGAGCGACCAGTCGAGCGAGGATATCCCGCCCGGCATCGGACTTGACGTCGACGGAGAGAGAGCGCTTGCCTCGATTGGAGGAGATGAACAACGCGGAGAATTCGCCCGCGCTGTCAATGGTTGCCCGGCTGCGGCGGGTGATGTCGCCTCCGATCGGCTCGATTTTCAGGACATCGGCCCCCTGATCCGCGAGGAACATCGTCGCAAATGGCCCGGATACGACCCCGGTCAGGTCCAGCACACGAACGCCGTTCAGTGGTCCCGACATTGAACTCTCCTTTTGGCTTCAGAACTCTGAAAGTGTCTCGAACTATCAAATGCTCAGATACGTGCGGCGCATGGCTTCATCGGAATCCAGCGCCGACATCGCTCCGGCGAATTGAACGCATCCCTGGCTCAGAACGTAGGCTCGGTGAGCGAGCCGCACAGCGAGCCGATAATTCTGCTCGACCAGTAGAATGGGCGTGCCCTCGTCCCTGACCAGTTCAAGGACATCCGCCAGATGGTCCACGATCACGGGCGCCAATCCCTCGCTCGGCTCGTCCAGGATGAGAAGATCGGGGCCGGAGAGAAGTGCGCGTCCGATCGCCAGCATCTGTTGCTCACCGCCAGACAACTGCCCGCCGAGACTGCTGCGCCGTTCCGCGAGCCGCGGAAACAGCCCATAGACATAGTCCGCCGTCTTTCTGGATTGGCGACCACGCGACACCTTCACTGCAATGCCGAGGTGCTCATCAACGGTTACCGACGGAAAGATGCCGCGATCTTCCGGAACATAGGCGATGCCTGCCCGAGCGACCCGATAGGTCGGCAATCGCTCGATCCGGCGATCGCCGAAGACCACCTTGCCCTTGCGCGACGGAACAAGGCCGACAATGGCCTTCAGTGTCGTGCTTTTACCTGCCCCATTGCGGCCGAGAAGCGCCACGCATTCGCGCGAGCTGACGTTGAGCGATACTCCCTGGACCACATGACTGTCGCCGTAATAAGCGTGGAGGTCCTCAACCTTTAACATGGCGGTGCCCCAGGTAAGCTGCGATGACCGCGGAATCCTCCTGAATGTCGCGACGCGTTCCGGTGGCCAGCACTTTGCCGTAGCTGAGCACGGTGATGATGTCGCAGGTCGCGAATACGACGTCCATGTCGTGCTCGACCAGCACAATCGTCAGATCCTTCGGGAGTCGGTTGATGAGATCGATCAGCCGGGCCCGTTCTTGCGGCGAAGTTCCGGCCGCGGGCTCGTCCATGAGGAGGATTTTCGGATTCGCACATAGCGCCAGCGCCACCTCGAGCTGCCGCTTTTGCCCGTAGGAAAGATGCGTGACCGGTACATCGAGGATGTCGGTCAAGTGCATCCGTTCTGCGGCCTGTCTGGCCTTCGCGAACAGATCGCCGAATTCTCCCTTCGAACGCCAGAAGACGCGGCGGCACGGATCGAAGGCCTGGCAGGCGACCCTCAGATTCTCCAGGACGGTCAGATCTTCGAGCAGCATGTTGCGCTGGAACGAGCGTGCAATGCCGGAGTGAGTTACTTTCTCGGGATCGGTTGCGACGGCCTGCCCGTCAACCAGCACCTCTCCGCTGGTCGGTGTCAGCCAGCCGGTGATCAGGTTGAGGAAGGTGGTTTTTCCGGCGCCATTCGGCCCGATCACGGCGCGCCGTTGCCCGGGCGGCACCGTCAGGTTGAGGTTCGAGATGACATCGAGCCCGCCAAAGGCCTTGTGCAGATTTCTGACCTCGAGCGTGCTCATGCCTTGCTCCGAAAGGCCGATTTGAATGCCTCAACCACGCCGTTACGAAAGAACGCGACCACCAGCATGAAGAAAATGCCGAAGAACAGCATGTACTCGGTGGTAAGGACACTCAGCCCCTGCTTCGCCAGGACGAAGACGGCCGCGCCGACCAGCGGACCAGCCACCGTCGTCGTGCTGCCGATAATGACCATCAGGACACCCTCGCCGCTCAATTGCCAGCTCATCGAGTCCGGATTGATGAAGTAGGTGTATTGAGACTGAAGGATGCCGGCGACGGCACAGGTGACAGCCGCAACAACGAACGCGCCGACCTTGTAGCTGCTCACCGTGTACCCCATGGCTGCCGCGCGTCTTTCGTTTTCGCGGATGGCGGCCAAGACGCTGCCGAACGGCGAATCCACGATCCGCCACACGGCTGCGACCGCAAGAACGGTGACCACGAGAATGTAATAGTAGAAAACCACCGGGCTATCGGCGTTCAAGCCGAGGAAGCCGAGATCGGGCCGCGGGATACCCGACATTCCGTCCGAACCGTTGGTCAACCGGAGCTTGATCGCAGCACCGTAGAACATCTGCGAAAACGCAAGCGTGATGAGCAGGAATTCGACGCCGCGGGTGCGCGTGCAGACGGCGCCAATTCCGGCTGCCAGCATCGCAACCAGAACCAAGGTCGCAGGGACAGACAGCCACAGTGGCAGCCCCAGCACAGTCGTCCCGATTCCGATGCCGTAGCCTCCGAGACCCAGGAACATTCCCTGCCCCAAGGAGACGAGCCCGGTGGTGCCGACGAGCAGATTAACTCCTGAAGCAAATATTCCCGCGATCATGATCTCGATCGCGAGCGTCGTGGCGTACGAGGTCGACAGCCAGGGAAGCGCCAGCGCCCCCAGAACGGCCGAAGCGGCCAGCACAAGCGTGGCACGGCGGACCTGGACCGCGGGAGAGATCCCGTCCGACGCCGTCGTTTGAGCAATCGTGACCTCGTCGCTCATGCCACGCGCTCCACGCTGCGGAACATGCCCTGCGGGCGGATGATCATGACGCCAATCAAAAGGACGTAGATCGCAAACATCTCGACCTCAGGCAGGTACGCCTGCGACATCGCATTCGTCATCCCGACGATGAGCGACGCATAGAAGGAGCCTCTGAGATTGCCCAGACCGCCGACCACCACCACGACAAACGTCTCGACGACGATGGTGATACCCATTTGCGAATAGACGCTCGTGAGCGGCGCAGCTATGACGCCGGCCAAGCCGGCCAGTGCGGCTCCAAGGCCGAAGACCGCCGCAAACAGCGCGTTGATGTTCACGCCTAACGCCGTCACCATGGCGCGGTCGTCGACGCCGGCGCGTAGTGTCGCCCCGAGCAGCGTCCGGTCGAAGACGAAAGTCAACCCGGTGGCGACCGCGAGGCCGACGCCGATGATGAACAGCCGGTACACCGGGTAGGATATGCCGAGCAGACTGACGTGGCCCGCCAGCACTGGCGGCGTCGGTACGGCCAGGAAAGCGGACCCGAACAACCATTCGACGGCTCCGGCCGTCGCGAAAAGCAGGCCGAACGTCAGCAGTGCGAGATCAAGATGGGTGGATCGACCACGTTCGGCGAGGGGCTGCAACAGCATCGACTGGAGGACAGCGCCCAGCACAAGCGGCAACAGCGGACCCAGCAGCAACGCGAGCCAGAATGAGCCTGTGGCACTTGCAACGACAACGCCGCAATAGGCGCCCAGCGTGAAAAACGCGCCGTGCGCGAGATTCAGGATGTTCATCAGCCCAAAAATCAAGGTGAGGCCTGCGGCAAGAAGGTACACCAGCATGCTGAGCTGTAGACCATTCAATACCTGTGTGAGGAAAACCTGCATCTGACTGCGCTTTCACTGACGTCGGTTCAGAAGGACTTCGTGCATCCCGGCAAATCTTCGGCGCCCGCGAACTCGGCCACATAGGTCGGCACGAGATTGCCTGCCGGATCCTTCTTGATCTTCACCACGTAGACTTTCTCAAGCAGCGCGCTATTGGTCGCATTGAAGCGGAGCTTTCCCCGTGGCGAGTCGAAGACCAGAGCTCGCATGGTCGCGATGAACTGAGCTTTGTCCGCCGGCATCCTGCCGCCCAGTTTCTCCAGGGTGAGCATGATGGCCTTTCCGTTGTCGTAGCCGAGCTCGGCATTGACTTCAGGATCCTGCTTGAACATCTCGCGATATCTCGCGACGAACTTTTCGTTCGCCTCGGTCTTGACGGTCGGCAGGTAGGTGGTGATGAATTGCGGCCCCACGATCAAGTCGCCGAGGGCCGACCAGTTGAGCTGGTCATATATCCAGTGGTCTCCGACCAGCGGGAGCTTCTCGCGCAAGCCGAAGTCGGCATGTTGCTTGACCAGCTGGACGGCTTCAGCACCGGCGTAGAACGAGTAGATGATTTGCGCGCCCGAATTGCTCGCCTGGGTCAGCGCCGCGCCCCAATCCTTGGTCTTCTGAAAGGGTGTCCAGATTTCCTGAACGACCTTGCCGCCAGCCTCCTGGAACCCACGCTTGAACGCGTCCAGGAAGGAATGTCCGGCGGAGTAGTCGGGCCCCATGATAACGGCAGTGTGGATGCCGTGGGTCGCCCAGTACTTGCCCGAGTTATACTGAAACCCGTTGGCGCTGAACGATGTGCGGGCCACATACGGGCTGCAGAATTTGGCGGTGATCTCGTCCGCGAAAGTGTTCGCGAGAACCAGCGGCACGCCGGCCTTATCGGCCAACCCCGAAACTGCGATGCCGACGCTTGAGCTGACCACACCCGCTACCAGGTCGACTTTCTCAAGTTGAACCAGGCGATTGAACTGCTGAACGCCCACGTTCGGTGTCAATTCGTCGTCGGCCCGGACCACTTCGACGCGTCGACCACCGGCGCTGTTTCCGTATTCCGCGAGAGCGACCTGGAAGCCTCGGTCAATTCCCTCGCTCGGAACCGCATAAACCCCCTTGTACGGAAGCAGGAGGCCGATCTTCAGGGGCGGCAGATCGTCAGCGAGCGCGACCTGCGTCCCGGTGCCGGCGGCAAAAAGCATTGCAGCCGCCAAAATGCTTGTACGCTTCATCCGCGTCCTCCTGCAGCTCATCTCCCGTGGCGCCCGCCTTCCGCGGATGGGCTGCCACGCCCGAGCTCTACAAGGACACGTGATGCAGTACTTCCGTCAGAGCGCCGGCATTTACGAAAAAGCGCCGCAAACCGACTTGGTGCCTCAGGACAGCCGGCTACGGCGAAATGCCGACGGGGTCATTCCGGTTGCGCGTCGGAAGCTGGTAGAAAAGTGCTGCGAATGGCTGAAACCGGATGCACAGGCAATGCTCGTAAGATCTGCGTCCGAGCCTGTCAGCCGCTGTTTGGCGTCTTCTATTCGCAGATTGAGCACGTGACGGTGCGGCGTCGTCCCCGTGCTTACCTGGAAGGCTCGCAGGAAGTGGCGCCTGCTCAGCCCGGCAACACCACTCAAATCCTCTAGCGAAATGGGCTCCGCTAGACGAACCCTGATGTACTCATCCAGCTGCGCCAGAACCCGCGTGCTCAGGCCGCCACGCGACACGATCCTTTCCGCGCCGGCGATCTGGGTGACCCGCGCCAAATGGGCTAGGGCTTGGGCACCCCATCCCTCGGCAAAGAGCTCAAACACATTGTCCGGCGCCAAAGCTTCCCGGCGAAGCTCTTCCAGGCCTCTCGTCAACTGTTCGTGGGCAAAGCCAACCAGCGGACGATCGATGTTGGCCTTAAGGCGGCCATGCACGAACTCCGGATCGATAAACACGACGACGTAGTCGAGCGACGGGCCGACACTCCATTGACCTTGGATCTCCATACCCGCTGGAAAGAGCGCGAGATTGGCTCTTCCGCTGAAACGATGGGCGGCATTGCAGCCGTCGATCATACCTTGGAGATTTTCAGCCCCCCGCCGAAACCAGAACAGCGTGACCTCGGGCTGCCGGAAGTGCCACTCCATCTTGGGCCGGGAAACCCGACGCAGTACCTCGATCCGCATTGCGTCGGTGTTGGTGATCTTCGACGAAACGAGATCGCCCCCCACCATGCGGACGAATGAATTGGACGCATGAAGCGCGGTCATGCCTTCCTCCCTTTCGCGTCCTTCTTCGGGATCGCGACATCGATATCAGTTCCAATATAGAATGCACGAAACCACACACTAATCCAGCGATTTATCGTAACCGCTTGACTTTGAAGACGGTTCGGCGAGCGTTCCACTGCCGCGCCAGGATCGACCTCCATGCCAGCAACCACGACGTCAAGCATCGCGTCGACAAGCTCGGCGGCGCGCCGAGCCTTCACATTGCTGCCCGGAGAGGTGGGCGATCCGATCTAACCCACCGAGATCCGCTGCAGAGTGGACCACCACCACGGACAATCTCGGCAGCCACAAGTCGGCGGCCCTACGCAGCTTGATCGCAGCGGCCAGCGCCAGGCTCCGGTACTGCCGCCATACTCCTAGACCTCGATCCGATCGGAGGGACCTTCGCCAGATCAAGCACTGGATGCGTTCCGCCCTGAAGCGCACGATCGACGACATCTGCCACCATCTCGGCGGCCTCATCACAACCATCCAGCCTAACGAATGCGGCAACTACTTCGAAAACGCCGGACATGCTTCTATCGAAAACGTGAAACGCTCTAGACCAAAAGCAGCACGTCGCGAACTACGACCGCAGCCGGCGAATCAATCGAGGGCCCGTTCGAGAAGCCTACGCAGCTCGGGCAGATCCATCCCATTGTTGGCCGTCGTGAAGTAGCGGCTGCACTCCTGCAGGAGGCTGTAGATGCCCTCGCCCACCAGGTCATCGAAGGTCAGAAGGCCTACGGGGACAGGAAAGGCACGGACGGCATCCACCGGGAGATGGACGCAGATGGCCGCCATTAGACCGGGCACAAGCAAAATTTCGAGCCCTGTGGGGACACTTGCGACGTCGTGCCCGGATATGACGAGGTCGAATGCCTCGACGAGATGATTCGGCATCCGCCCTGCCGCAAGCGCGATCGAACCGGACAATTTTTCAACCAGACTCTGCGGCGTCCGTGGCGACCTCAGCGCGACAATGGCTCGTCAGAAAGCTCCAGGCTTTGAAGCCTGCGCCCATTAGCAACAATTCGAAAATCATCGCGGGACGAACTTTGTCAGTCGCCACCGCACGAGGTCGTCGGCGCCCGGCCCGGCCTGCGGCCGGACGTCTTTCAGACGCACGATCTCGCCTGACTTGTCGTCAACCAAGGCAACCCTTACCGGACGTCCGCTGTTCTTGTTGATGAACTTGAGCGGTGGGCCCGCCTCACCTGCTACAGCCCACTTGTCGCCGACCTGCGCGAGTGCCTGAATAACCAAGGCGATGTCCCACCCCTTTCTCGTGAGGACGTATTCATAGCGATCAGGACCCGTCTGGTACTGCCGCCGCTCGATCAAGTCGTTTTCTTCCAGATGTCCAAGGCGATCCGACAGCGTCGCGTTCGTAACCCCCGTCGACTTTCTCAATTCCTCATATTTGCTTAGTCCGAGCGAGAGATCCCGCAGGATCAACATGGCCCAGCGGTCGCCGACGGCATCAAGCACCCCAGCAATCGAGCACGTCATCCCCTCGAAGCTCTTCGACCGCATCCTGTTCGCCCTCGCAACGCTCTCAGATCTTAGAGAAATCGATTTTCAGCGCAAATCTGAAAGGGCTTGCCTTTTTATTACTCTTATCATTAGAGTTACAAACACGCAAACGGAGAGAAGCCATGGCCGACCTGCGCGATCTGGTTCTGGAGGCGCACGGCGCCGCGAAATGGAAGCGGTTCCGGAGGATTGAAGGCGACATGTCGATTGTCGGCATTCTCTGGGCGCGGAAGGGCTGGCCGGACGTGCTGAAGAGTGTTCACGTAACGGCCGATATTGCCGAGCAGCAGCTCAGCTACCAGCCATTCACGGCGGAGGGCCTGCGCAGCTTTTATCGTCCCGACCTAGTCGCAATCGATACCTTGGATGGCAAGCGCCTTAAGCAGCGGACCAATCCGCGCAATGCATTTGCGAACCACACGCCGGCTACGCCCTGGGACGATCTCCACCTCGCCTACTTCAGTGGCTATGCGATGTGGAATTACCTCAATACGCCCTTCATGCTCGAGCAGCCTGGCTTTCTGACCGAGGAGATCAAGCCCTACGTTGAAGGACATCAGACTTGGCGCCGACTTAAAGTCACTTTTCCGGGGTCAGTCGCCACGCACTCCCGCGAGCAAGTCTTCTATGTGGATGAGAACAGCTTGATTGCGAGGCTCGACTATTCGGCGGACGTCAGCGGCGGCGTTCCAAGTGCGCATTTTACGTCCAACTATCTAGACTTCGAAGGGATCAAGATTCCAACCAGACGCCGCGCCTATGTGCGAAACACCGACGGAACGCCGATCCAGGACGGGGTCGCCGTGGCCATCGACATCAGCAACATCAGATTTTCCTGAGGGAGGCGTCGCATCTACTGAACAGCGTCATGCCGTGAGGTTGTTACGCAACCAAAAACTGCTCGATAGCCACGGCGCGACCTCTTAGGCTTACTACGCTGCGGAAAGTATCTCTCTCGACCGGGGATGCCTACCGCCGGCTTTCCAGACGCGGACCCAAAACGACCGTTCGCGTAGCGCTGATCGGCTGCTTAGAGGACTTGACCGACAAGGAGGGCGTAAGGATCGTCCTCTCTTGACTTCCCTTCCGATTCCGCCTCGAACTCATGTGCATAGGGGCGACGTGCCATTTATCTGAACGTCTGCTCATAGGGCGATGTAGCCGCGTCTGCAGCAGCTACATTGCGGGCTTGAGGCCTTCCCGGACAGCGCTCCCATCGAAATGCGCCTTGGCCGACGAAATGCTCAGGCTCGAAGAAGGCTTCTGCTTAACCGCCATCCCGAGATCTGCGCCTTTATGACCACGCGCCTAGTTCTTCTTCCATTTTGGGACCAGATTCTGAGCGAGGAGAGCCACCTGCCTCGCGCCATGCGGCACCAGGAAAATGACGAGGAACAGCAGAACGCCGAACACCGCGCCCGAGAGCCCCTTGGAGATGCCTTCGGCGACGTTGGGTACGAAGATGATGAAGGCGCTTCCCACGATCGAGCCGGGCAGCCAGCCGACGCCACCGACCACCATGCCGAGGAACAGCGAGATCGCGAGCTGAATGGTATAGCCATCGGGTGCAACGAACTGCACCGTGATGGCGCCAAGTCCCCCGGCAACCCCCGTGATGCCAGCCGAGACGCCAAATGCCAGCGTCTTGTAGAGCGCGACGTCGACGCCCATGGCGGAGGCCGCGGTCTCGTTGTCGCGGATCGCCATGAAGGCTCGGCCGGAGCGGCAGCGCAGCAGGTTCACCGATGCGACGTAGATCGCGATCGTGATCGCCAGCGTGAAGTAATACAGCCACATGTCTTGTGACATCGGGAGGCCGAACGGCGCATCGGGCTTGGTCACGACCAGGCCCTGAACGCCGCCGGTCCAGTCTTCGAAATAACCGAGCTTCAGCAGCTGCGGCATCGCCGTGGCAAGCGCAAACGTCGCGAGGGCCAGATAAACGCCTGACAGCCGGAGCGCGGGCTGGCCGAACAGGAAGCCGAAGCCGAAACAGATCACGCCGGCGATAGGGAGCGTGAGCGCATAGTTGATATTGAAATGTTCCATCAGGATCGCAGTGGTATAGGCGCCGACAGCGTAGAACGCGCTCTGGCCGAGCGAGAACTGGCCGCTTCCGCCGGTCAGAATGTTAAGTGCCAGCACCGCGAGCCCGTAGATCAGCAGCATCGTCATTTGGAAAATGACGAAGTTCTTCCCGAACAGCGGGATGATGATGAGCGCGGCGAGCACCACCAGCGAGGTGCCGGAGCCGAGCGTCATTGCCCGCTTCGGAACCGCCTCGATCGCCTGGTGACCTTCGGCAACTACTTCTTCTATAGCGCTCATGATCAAACTCGCTTGACGATGGGCCGGCCGAACAGACCAGCAGGTTTGACGACCAGGACGGAGATGATCAGCGCCAGCGCGATCGGAAGTTTCAGCTCATTGCCGACCCCAGGGATGTAGGTCCCGGCGAGGTTCTCGAATATGCCCACGAGGAAGCCGCCGGCCACAGCGCCGAACGGACTTGTCAGTCCGCCGAGCACGGCGGCCGAAAACCCGTAGATCAGCACGCCAAGCATCATGTTGGGCTCGAGGAACACGACCGGGGCGATCAGCATGCCGGCGATCGAACCGATCGCCGCCGCGATACCCCAGCCGAGCGCGATCATCCAACTCGTGTTGATGCCGACCAGCCGCGCCGATTCAGGCACCGACGCGGCAGCGCGCATCGCAAGACCGATCCGTGTGTACTGGAAGAAGAAGTAGAGTCCGATCAAAAGCAGCACGGTGACGCCGATCATGCCGGCCTGGTGGGTCGAGATGAGCTGACTACCGAGGAATGATGAGGAGCCGAACGGCGTGGGATACTGCTTGATGGTGAAGTCCCAGATCAGGCCGGCCGAGGAGTTGATGATCGCAAACAGCGCGATGAAGCCGGCGACGTTGGTCAGGATCGGCGCCTTCGCCAGCGGCCTGAACAGGATGCGCTCGATCGCGATACCGCCCACGAAGGAGAACGCCAGCGTGATTACGAAGGCGACCCAGTAAGGTACACCCCATTGCATCAATTGCCAGGAGATGAAGGTCGAGAACATCGCCATCTCGCCTTGCGCGAAGTTGAGGTGGTCGATCGCCTGGTAGATCATGACCACGGCCAGCGCCATGCAGGCGTAGATCGCGCCCGTGGCTATGCCGGCCAGGACCTGGTTGGTGAACAGCTCCATTGTCCCGGCTCCCTCAGCAACCCAGATAGGATTTGCGGATGTCTTCGTTGTTCGCGATGTCCTTAGCATTGCCCGACATCACGATGCGGCCGGTCTCGATCACATGGGCCTGGTCGGCGAGCTCGAGCGCGAGCTGCGCGTTCTGCTCGACCACCAGGATCGACACCTTGTCCTCGCGATTGATCTTGCCGAGGATCTTGAAGAGGTCGCGCACCACCAGCGGCGCAAGGCCGAACGACGGCTCGTCCAGCAGCATCAGCCGCGGCCGCAGCATCAGCGCACGGGCGACCGCCAGCATCTGCTGCTCGCCGCCCGACAGTGTGCCGGCCTGCTGGGTGTGCCGCTGCTTCAGCACCGGGAAATGCACATACATACGCTCAATGTCGGAGACGATGCCGGCGCTGTCCTTGCGGGTGATGGCGCCCAGCTGGAGGTTCTCCTCCACCGTCATTGTGGTGAAGGTGCCGCGGCCCTGCGGCACATGGGCGATGCCGAAGCGCACGATGGTTTCGGTCGAGCGATTGGTCAGAGGCGTGCCGTCGAACTCGATCGCGCCGGTCGAGCGCACCATGTTGCAGATCGCCCGCAGCGTGGTGGTCTTTCCGGCGCCGTTGGCGCCCAGCAGCGTCGTCAGCGACCCCTCGTTGAGCGAGAAGGACAGGCCGTGGAGCGCCTGGACCTGGCCGTAATAGGCGTGCAGGTCCTTGACGTTGAGCAGCGTCGTCATTGGTCCTTGCTCCCGAGATAGGCCTTGATGACGTCGGGATCGGCCTGCACCTGGGCGGGTGTGCCTTCCGCGAGCTTCTTGCCGAAATTCAGCGCGACGACGTGGTCGGCGATTGACATCACGAGACCCATGTGGTGCTCGACCAGCAGCACGGTCACGTGGCGCTCGTCGCGGATGCGGCGAATGAGGTCGCCGAGCACGTAGACTTCCTCGTGGTTGAGGCCGCCGGCCGGCTCGTCGAGCAGCAGTATCTTCGGATCGGCCGCCAGCGCCCGCGCCAGCTCGACGCGCTTCTGGGTGCCGAAGGGCAAGCCGGAAACGATGGTGTGGGCGACGCCCTCGAGGTCGAGATAAGCGAGGATCTCGTGCACCTTCTTGTTGACGTCGGTCTCGCTGCGCCGGACCCAGGCAAGCCTCAGGGAGTCGCTGATGATGTCGCTGGAGGTCCTCGAATGCGCGCCGATGCGGACGTTGTCCATCACCGACAGATTCGGAAACAGCGCCACGTTCTGGAAGGTGCGGCCGATGCCGATCTCGGCGATCCGGTGCGGCGGCCGCGACAGGATGCTCACGCCCTCCATCAGGATGTCGCCGGATGACGGCTGGTAGAGCCGCGACAGGCAGTTGAAGAGCGTGGTCTTGCCGGCGCCGTTGGGGCCGATCAGGCCGAGGATCTGTCCATGACGCATGTCGAACGACACGCCGTTCAATGCGATGATGCCGCCGAACACGACGCTGACGTCGCGAACCGCGAGCAGGGGCGATGTCCCCTGCGCGAGCTGTGCCCGCATCATCTCGTCTCGCCTTTGTCGTTCAGCAACTTGGTGGGCGACCACGCTCCGCAACGACAACGGCTATCAGAACCCCTCCGCTTCTCGCGCATTTTCCCTCCTGATTGTGTCATTTTTTTTGGGATAGCGAATTCTTGGAGCGCCTCGTTTTCTAAGGAGTTCTTCGAGACTCCTCATGAGTTCTGCTCTCAGCAATTCCAGCCGGAGTGAGCTCTACAGTTCTAAATAAGAACTGTCAACTGGATAGGATCATCTCTCGCATTTTGAGGATTTCGACCATAAAAAACTCTATAGTTCTATTTTAGAATGTATATGGTCCGAGCTCAACGATCTCTCCTGCGATGCGTGCGGTAAAGCACAGATCTCATCCTGGAGCACGGCAAGTCCTGAGCGGGCGGTAAGCCAACCGGGACCACGCCGGCTCACTGCCGCAGGCTGACGCATTCCCGTACGCCGATGCGACGCATGATCAGAGAGGTCAGCTTGCCTGACGGTCGGGAGATTGGTGTCTCTCGTGATCGGCGTTCACGATTGCAATTGATGAACGCGATCATCCGGCCCGACCAGCGTTGCTCGGGATTGGATCTGAAGACCTTCGATTTCGCGCTCGAGCCTTGCGACGCGATTTTCCAGCCTTAACAGGTAGTCGCCATGCGGATCGTCCATGCTGAGGGCCTCGGCCCACTCGTTCATGACCTGCCAAAAGCGCTTGAACATTACTGCGCACTCCTGTGGTTGACCATTGAGGTCAGTCGGTTGCCAAGATCACGCGAGCCAGCTCCGTCGGATTTTCGACAGCTGAGAAGTGGCCCGTATCCTTCAATGTCAACATCCGCGAGGCAGGGATCAGCAACCGCGTGCGTTTGCGCTCCTCTGGTCGAGACCAATCGCTATCGCCATAGATGAGCGTCACGGGGGCCGAGATCTGTCGATAGTAGTCGCGCGCCTTGCTCCAGGAGCGCCAACCTGCCAGCACCTTGCGTGCGGCCCGCTTGTACCCCGCGCGACGGGCTACCTCGCCGAATTCAGCAAGCAAATCCGCCGGCAGTTTGCGCGGGTCGTGATATCCGCCGCCCATGATCTTGCCGAGCACGATCTTGTTTTCGAGCGATGCATTGATCGCCCCGAGCACCGGGATCTGCAAGCTTCCGATGATGAAATTCGCGAACCAATTGCCGCGTCGAATGCCGTCGCCGTAGCGGCTCTCATAGTCGTAGGGGTTGATTGCATAGACCCGCTTCACCCGCTGCGGAAGCGAGGCGGCCACCGTGAGGACCAATGCTCCACCGATCGATTCGCCAACGAGCGTCACGTTGGAGAGGTCGAGCTGCTCGATGAAGCGAATGACGGCGCGCCTGAAGTAGGGTTCGTCGAAGCTTGCGTCCGGATCGATCGGAGAGTGGCCGTGCCCCGGCAGGTCAATGGCGTACACCGTGTGCGATCTGGCGAGCAGGGGCGCAAGACTGCGGAAGTATTCGAGCTGCGTCCGGATCGTATGGATGAGGAGCAGCGGAGGCCCGCTGCCAGTCTTTTGATAACGTACGCTCAGCTTGTCCGATAATTTGAGCAAGCTTGGTTTGGCTTCGGTCATGCTGAGCATTCGATCTCTCCGTGCCTTGAGGGCGCACGCTTTCAAGCGGTGGCGACGTCGCGAACCTGTTTCGCCGCGGCATCCAGAACGGCCTGAGCCAGATCTGGGTCGTTGAGGACGCGCGATAGCGTGACCGCGCCGACCATCGTCGCGAGAATGGCCATCGCCTTGCCGCGCGCGTCCTCGTCGCCCGCTCCGGCGATGAAGCGGCCGAGCACGTCGAGATGCGCTTTGATTCCCGCTTCGAATTCCGCCTTCACCTCGGGGCCCTGACGGGCGGCATCCGAGCCAAGCGCCACGATCGGGCAGCCGTCCATCTTCTCTCCGCGATGGTCGCCACTGAGGTAAAATGCGATCACCGCACCGAGTGGATCGTCAGGATGTGCCGCGGCCGCGTCTGACCATCGGCCGGACGCGCTCTCCAATGCACGCTTGGACGCCTCAACCGCCAGATCCTCTTTTGATGCGAACTGCTTGTAGAAGGCGCCTTGGGTTAACCCGGCACCCTTCATCAGATCCTTGAGGCCGATGCCATCAAAGCCGCGCTCCCTGAAGAGGCGACTTGCCACGTTGATCACGGTTTGGCGGTTCTCGGCCGCCTGGGTGCGACTCACTCGCATCATGGATCTCCATTTGGATTTCGTTCGCCTTCTATATCCGATATAGAGTTCGGACGCAATCTATCAACCCCTAAGCCTTAACCGCAGCGTTTGGACTGATCTGCATGGGATCACGTTTCCGTTAGCGACCGAAAATAGATTGCGATCGACATCTAAGTGGATTATAGAAGTCGCATGAAATCTAAGTTCGAAAGGAGATGGGTTATGAAGAGGGGTATTGCGGTGTTGGCTGGTATTTTAGTGCCGGCGGGGGTGGCGACGTTCGTTGCTCTTGCGATTCCCGCCCACGAAGCCGCCGCGGTCATCGATCCCAGGCAGGAGCCCCCGATGGTCCGTCTGGTGACCGCTGCTCGGGTGGCTGGATCCGAACGCGGTTTCACCGGGACCATCGGCGCAAGAGTGGAAAGCAATCTGGGCTTTCGTGTCGCCGGAAAGATCGTCGAACGACTCGTGAATGTCGGTGAGCAAGTCAAATCCGGCCAGCCGCTGATGCGGATCGACGAAACCGATCTCCGTCTGGCGGTCGCAGCGAAGCGCAACGCCGTCGCCGCTGCGCGTGCAGTTGTCGTTCAGACCGACGCCGACGAGCGGCGCTACGCCAATCTGGTGAGCGACGGATGGACTTCCAAACAGCGCTACGAACAGGCGAAGGCCGCGTCGGACACCGCCAAAGCGCAGCTCGCCGCAGCCGAAGCCGACGCCGGGGTCGCCGAGAACCAGGCGACCTATTCCGTCCTGGTGGCGGATGCGGACGGCACAGTCACCCAAACGCTCGGCGAGCCGGGACAAGTGGTCTCCGCCGGCCAAGCGGTCGTTCGGCTGGCACAGTCCGGTCCTCGCGAAGCTGTAGTCGCGCTTCCAGAAACGACCCGGCCGGCGATTGGCTCGCTCGCTGATGCAAGCCTGTATGGCAGCGATGGGCGCCGCTATGCCGCACATCTTCGGCAGTTGTCGGATTCCGCCGATCCCCAGACCCGCACCTATGAGGCCCGCTATGTGCTCGATGGCGACGCCGCGGCGGCACCGCTTGGCGCCACCGTCACCATTCGGCTTGCAAGCCATGAGAATCAGCCGGAAGTCCAGGTGCCGCTGGGAGCGGTGCTCGATGACGGCAGAACGACAGGCGTTTGGGTCTTCGACGGCGCTACTTCGACTGTCCGCTTTCAGCCCGTCAAGCTTCTGCGAGTGACCAGCGAAACGGCCGTTATCTCCGGATCAAACACTGGTGACCAGATTGTTTCCCTGGGCGCTCATCTCCTGCACGAGGGCGCTCGCGTCAAGACCGCCTCGGAATCAAGGAGCAACTGATGAGCTTGAATCTTTCCGCGGTCGCCGTTCGCGAGCGGGCCGTCACCCTGTTCTTCATCGTCTTGCTGGCGGCCGCAGGCGTCTACGCCTTCCTCATGCTCGGACGCGCGGAGGATCCTTCCTTTACCATCAAGACTCTGACGGTCACGACAGTTTGGCCGGGCGCGACGGCGCGCGAGATGCAGGACCAGGTCGCCGAGCCCCTGGAGAAGCGGATTCAGGAACTGACCTGGTACGATCGGGTGGAGACGACCACGCGGCCCGGTTATGCGTACATGACGGTGACGCTAAAGGACAGCACGCCGCCCTCGAGCGTGCAGGAAGAGTTTTATCAGGCTCGCAAAAAGCTCGGAGATGAAGCCCGCAAGCTGCCCTCCGGCGTGCTGGGCCCCTTCGTCAACGACGAATATTCGGATGTGAGCTTCGGACTCTATGCCCTCAAGGCCAAGGGCATGCCGATGCGCGAACTCGCTAGGCAAGCCGAGATCATCCGTCAGGATCTTCTGCACGTGCCCGGCGTCAAGAAGATCAACATCCTCGGCGAGCGTCCCGAACAGATCTTTGTCGAGTTTTCCTATGCCAAGCTGGCAACCCTCGGCGTATCGGCAACGGATATCGTTGCCGCCTTGCAGCGGCAGAACACGTTGACCCCGGCAGGCTCGATCGACACCAAGGGGCCGCAGGTCTTCATCCGGGTCGACGGCGCTTATGACAGCGTCCAGGCGATCGCCGACACCCCGATCGTCGCTGCCGGGCGGACGCTGAAGCTGTCCGACATTGCCGAGGTCCGCCGCGGTTATGAGGATCCTCCCACCTACATCATCCGACACCAGGGTGAGCCCACAATCATGCTCGCGGCGGTCATGCAGGAGGGCTGGAATGGTCTGGCGCTCGGCAAGGCGCTGGAAGAGAGGTCCGCAGCGATCGCTAGGACACTGCCACTCGGGATGACTCTGGCCAAGGTCAGCGACCAGGCCGTCAACATCAGCTCGGCGGTCGACGAATTCATGATGAAGTTCGCGATGGCGCTCGGCGTGGTGCTGCTGGTGAGCCTGCTGAGCCTCGGCTGGCGTGTCGGCATCGTCGTGGCGGCGGCCGTGCCCCTGACGCTCGCCGTCGTGTTTCTCATCATGCTGGAAACCGGCCGGTTCTTCGACCGCATCACGCTCGGCGCCTTGATTTTGGCGCTCGGTCTCCTCGTCGACGACGCCATCATCGCCATCGAGGTGATGGTGGTGAAGATGGAAGAGGGCATGGACCGCATCTCGGCGGCGGCCTATGCGTGGAGCCACACAGCAGCGCCGATGCTTTCAGGAACGCTCGTGACGATCGCGGGCTTCCTGCCGGTGGGCTTCGCCCGCTCGACCGCCGGCGAATACGCCGGCAACATCTTCTGGGTCGTGGGGTTCGCCCTCATCGTCTCCTGGATCGTCGCGGTGATCTTCACGCCGTATCTTGGCGTCAAGATGCTGCCCGCGATCAAGCCGGTCGAAGGCGGTCACCACGCGATCTACGGCACGCCCAACTATCAGCGCCTGCGAGGCCTCATCACCTTCGCCGTCCGTCACAAATTCCTGACCTGCAGCATCGTCGCCGTCGCCTTCGCGCTTTCCGTCGTCGGCATGGGTGGCGTAAAGCAGCAGTTCTTCCCGACCTCCGATCGCCCGGAAGTGCTGGTGGAGGTTCGCCTGCCGGAAGGCACCAGCATCGGGACGACGACGGCCACCGTCGAGAAGCTCGAGGGTTGGCTGCACGATCAACCCGAGGCCAAGATCGTCACGAGCTATATCGGTCAGGGTGCACCGCGCTTCTTCTTCGCGATGGCGCCCGAGCTGCCCGATCCGGCCTTCGCGAAGATCGTCGTCCTGACGCCTGACGCAGAGGCGCGCGAGGCTTTGAAGCACCGGCTCCGACAGACCGTGTCACAGGGCCTTGCGCCCGAAGCCAATGTGCGCGTCACCCAACTCGTGTTCGGACCTTATACGCCCTTCCCGGTGGAGTTCCGGATCATGGGACCGGATCCCGCTCAATTGTATGCCATCTCTCAGAAGGCTCTCGAAGTCATGCGTGGCGTTCATGACGCGCGGCAAGCAAATCGGGATTGGGGCGATCGCACGCCCGTGCTCCGCTTCATCCCGGATCAGGATCGCCTCAACTTGATAGGCCTTTCGCCGGCCGAGGTGGGCCGTCAACTCCAGTTCCTGCTCACCGGCATGGCCGTGACGCAGGTTCGTGAAGACATCCGCAATGTCCCCATTGTGGCGCGCAGCGCCGGCGGCGAGCGACTCGATCCGGCGCGTCTGGCGGATTTCTCATTGATGAGCCGCGACGGCCGCTCGATCCCGCTCGACCAGGTCGGCCATTCGGAGATCCGACTCGAAGAGCCGATCATGAAGCGCCGCGATCGCACGCCAGTCGTCACCATTCGCTCCGATATCAATGAGGCGACCCAACCTCCGGAAGTCTCAAAGGAGATCAAGACGGCCCTGGAGCCGCTGATCGCATCCCTTCCGGCCGGCTATCGTATCGAGCTGGGCGGATCGATCGAGGAGGCAACCAAGGCCAACGACGCGTTGGCGACGATCTTTCCGGCCATGATTGCCGCCATGCTGATCGTCGTCATGCTTCAGGTGCGGTCCTTTTCGACGATGGCGATGGTCGTCCTGACGGGACCGCTCGGCCTCGTCGGCGTCGTGCCGGCATTGCTCATCTTCAACCAGCCCTTCGGGTTCAACGCGATTCTGGGCCTGATTGGACTGGCGGGCATCCTGATGCGCAACACTCTGATCCTGACCGAACAGATCAAGGAGAATCTCGCCGCCGGCCTTGACGACTATCACGCCGTCATCGAAGCCACGGTGCAACGCACCAGGCCGGTGATCCTCACCGCATTGGCTGCCGTGTTGGCCTTCATCCCGCTCACACATTCCGTCTTCTGGGGATCGATGGCCTATACGCTGATTGGCGGCACCGCGGTCGGAACGGTCCTGATCCTGCTCTTCCTTCCCGCGCTCTATGCCACGTGGTTCAGGATCAAACCGACCGCAGATGGGACGCATGCGGAAACGACGGAAGAAGCCGAAGCACGACCGGCAATGGCTGCGGAATAGAAGGCTCATCAAATCATGAATCGTCGAGAAGACCAGATTCCGACGAGGCGGAACATGAATGATGCTCAATCCGCAACCGCTTCCGAAAACGCGCCGTGATTCGGCGCCTAAGTACAAATCACAGCCTGAGTGCAGGAGACCACCTTGAGCAAGCTATTCACCCTCCTCTCGATTGTCTTTGCCGGCCTCGCTGGCGCAGACTATTTAAGCGTTGCGCCGGCAGCCTCAACAAACGCCTATGGATACTGTCTCCAGGACTATTCGTCAGACATGCGGACGTGCAGCTTCCATACGCTCGAACAGTGCATCGTCGTAATTTCCGGTCGCGGTGGGAGCTGCGCTCGCCATCGCCGGCCATCCGAGGGGTCCATAATGGCGGCGAACTAAGCCAAAGCTGGCCGCTATATGTTCTGGCCGAGCTAGGCTTCCTCGCGTAGCTGTGCTGAACGACTGCCTGCATCGCGGGTCCAACGTGGTGCCTTCCGGCAGGAAGACGTCGCCGATGCTCCGGGGTGAAAATGCTGGAAGATGCAATTTCCAGACTGCACTCGCGGCGCGCACGTTACAGCTAGGGCCGTCTGGCGAGCGCACCAACTGGCCTCGATCCGTTCCTTGGAAAGATGGTCGTTGCACCCCGTCACTATTAATACTAAAGTGACTTATATTCAAAAACAGTCCGAGGAAACAAATGCGCAAGGTTGGGACACATAACTTTCCTGAGATCGACCGTGTGGTTTACGGCAAGCCTGCAGCCGAGGCTTTGAATGATGAAGCGGTTCGGCTGAATGCCAATCGCGTTTTCCTCTTGGTCAGCCGTACCCTGAATACGAAGACCGACGAGATCGAAAAGATTCGCCGCGCGCTCGGCAACAAGCATGTGGCGACCTTTGACGGAATCGCGCAGCACACGACCCGCAAGCAGGCCGCCGAGGTCGCGCGTCAAGCGAAGGAGGCGCAGGCTGATCTGGTGGTAGCCGTCGGCGGAGGCTCTGCGGTCGACCTCGCGAAGATCGTCATCATGGCCATGGAACATGACATTTTCGATGAGGCAGGCTTCGACCCATTCGTTATGGGACCTGGCGTGCCCTTCTCTCCATTCCGTGCGCCCACAGTGCGGCAGATCGCAGTGCCGTCCACGCTGAATGGCGGCGAATACAATGCCGGCGCGCTCGTCACGGACGAGCGCACCAAGCTGAAGCAGATATACTTCCACCCACAGATGTCACCCGTGGCGGTCATTCTTGATCCCGATCTGAGCCTTCATACGCCCATAAACCTGTGGATGGGATCCGGCACACGTTCGATGGATCACGGCATCGAAGCCCTGTGCTCGCCAACGGGCACGACATTGGCGGATGAAGTGGTCCTGGCGGGCATCCGTCTTTTGCGCGAGGGTATGCTCCGCACCTTGGAGCAACCGAATGACATGGAAGCGCGTCGCCAATCGCAACAAGGCTCATGGCTCGCCGCTTTCGGTCTGCAGGCGCGCATTCCGATGGGGGCAAGCCACGGCATCGGACACGTGCTTGGTGGCACTTTCGATGTTCCTCACTATTACTGCACGCCCGTCATCATGCCGAGCCTTCTTCGGTATAATAAGGCCTTTACAGAGGACGCGCAGAAGCGCCTGGCCGCTGCCCTCGGCAGCCCCGATATGGAAGCTGGAGACGCCTTTGCTGGTTTCGTCAAAGCCCTCGGACTACCTACGCGTCTGGCTGACGTCGGCGTCGGCGAAGACAAGTTCGAGAAGATCAGCAAAATTGCGATCAATCACCGCTTCGTTCAAGCCAATCCGCGGCCGTTCAGGAGCGAAGCCGATATCATCGATCTACTGCGAATGGCCGCCTAACTGAAGCGGCTTGTGCGATTTGTAGACCTGAGATTCATGCGATCGCCAGAAGGCTGGTGTTCTCTCGTGTCTCCGGGCCCTCTTATCGATAGACGGAGTGACGATGACTGCTCTCGCTGATTTGTTTCCCGGATTTGAGTCGGTGTATGCCGAAACAAGTTCGGGGCGTATCTTTACGCGGGTTGGCGGTAAAGGGCCGCCACTTCTGTTGCTGCATGGATTTCCTCAAACTCATGTGATGTGGCATCATCTAGCACCGGCACTCGCCGAACGATTTTCGCTCGTCATCGCTGACCTTCCGGGATACGGCGCATCAGACGTTCCTAAGACCGACGCCGACCATACTCCCTACACGAAGCGGGCAATGGCCCGAACGATGGTCGAGATGATGGAAAGTCTCGGCCACTCCCGTTTCTCTTTAGTCGGCCACGACCGGGGAGGACGTGTCGGCTATCGTCTGGCGCTCGATCATCCCGAACGCCTTTCGCGACTTATCGTCCTCGACATATTGCCTACCTACAATTACTGGACGAGTCTTAGCCGTCTTTCGGCGCTTCGCATCTATCATTGGACGTTTCTCGCTCAGCCTCATCCTCTACCCGAGGCGCTGATCTCGCGAGACCCGGACGGATTCTTCGGCCCGGTGTTCGCGGAGGGCTTTGCTTCCCAGGCAGTGGAACACTATCTCAGCGCGTTGCGCGATCCCGAACGCGTGCATGGCCTCTGCGAAGACTACCGGGCCGGCGCCGATGCCGACTTCGACCATGACAAGAGCGATCTTGATGCCGGGAGAAAGATCACAACGCCCCTTCATGTCATCTGGGGAAGCCGCGGCATTGCCGCAGCAGGCGCCCAACCGTTGATCGTCTGGAAACATTGGGCGACGCAGGTCACGGGAGAAGCCGTCGAGGCGGGTCACTTCATGTGCGAGGAAGCTCCGGATGCCACCCAGAGAGCTATCCTGAAATTCCTCGCCGGCTAATCAGGCGACCGGCAGCAGCGCGGACAGCCGAAGATCGGCGATGCCAGGATATCCATCGACTGCCATCAGCAAGTCCGCCTCGGCGAGAATGCATCGCAGTACGTGAACGATCCCCTCGACGCCGTCGAGTGCGAGTCCGTAGGCATACGGCCGGCCGACGCCAACGGCCGTCGCGCCCAAGGCCAGAGCCTTGACGACATCAGTGCCTGAGCGAATTCCCGAGTCAAAAAGAACCGGCGTGTTGCCGGAGGCCCTGACGATGCCGGGCAGCAGATCCACCGCCGCGATGCCGCCGTTGGCCTGGCGGCCGCCGTGGTTCGAACAATAGATGCCATCGACGCCGCCGTCGATGGCACGTCGCGCGTCATCGGGATGACAAATGCCCTTCACGATCAAGGGCAGCTTCGTCAACGAGCGTAACCAGGGAAGGTCATCCCAGGTCAGAGGATGTCCAAAGATCGTCCCCCATCTCATGATGGCAGCGGCAACATCGCTCTCGGGCGGCTTTGCGAGACTGGCGCGAAATACAGGGTCCGAGAAATAGTTGGCGAGGGCATGCCCGCGCAACTGAGGGAAATTGGCCTGATTGAGATCCCGCGGACGCCAGCCGGTCACCCACGTGTCCAGCGTCACAACGATACCCTTGAAGCCGGCGGCCTCCGCCCGGTGAACCAGGCTCTCGGCAATCGCGCGATCGGTCGGCGTATAGAGCTGAAAGAAGCCCGGCGTCTCGCCGAACTCCGAGGCAACCTGCTCGAGCGGAGCGTTGCTCAGGGTCGATGCAATCATAGGCACGCCAAGCTTGCGCGCGGCCGTTGCCGTCGCAATATCACCGCGCCCATCCTGCGCGCACAAGCCAATGACGCCGATCGGGCACAGGAATAGGGGTGTCGGAAGCCGCATTCCAAAAAGATTGACCGACATGTCGCGGTTGGCAGCGCCCACGAACATGCGTGGGATCACCCCCCAGCGTTCGAAGGCGGATACGTTGACATTCTGGGTATGCTCGTTCCCGCAGCCACCTGCCACATAGGATACGACCCACGGCGGCATTGCGGCATGAGCCCGTGCCTCGAGTTCACGAAAATCGACCGGAAGCTTCGGCAGCACCCCGTGCAAGCCCGAACGATAGATCTCAAACTGGTAGCCGCCATAGTCAATCACGCCGACCTCCCTTGCCGTGTCATTTTGCAGAATGCAGACGCGGATGCTCGCGAGCCTGACGCGCCTCATACGACTTCACATGGGCATAGGCGGTGCTGAGGAGGATCGGGACCTCGCCTCCACCAACGCGACCAAGCAGATCACCGAGAATATGATCGCCCTCGGTCGGTGCTCCTCGCTCGATATCGCGTGCCATGGATGCCATGAGCGGCGAGCCCGGCGTTGTGAGAATGGAACGCACGCGCTCGATATAGGCCGGACGCGGTCCAAATCCCTGCCTGGCCGCGATTGCACTGGCTTCGCCAAGCAACCCGATCACCAGGTCGGATGCGCCCGCAGCTACGATGTCCCCCATCGAGGCGCGCATCAAGCAGGTCGCGCCGGCGATGGTTGCGATCATCACCCACTTCTCCCACATGGCCTGCAGAATCCCGTCGCTGAGCTCGGCGTCAAAGCCGGCACCCGACAAGGCGCCGACGATCTCGGGGCGACGTTCAGATCGCGTCCTGCTCTGTTCGCCAAAGCTCAGCGTGTGTAGGTCCGTCAAGTGCAGAATTTCACCGTCGGCTGAAAGCGCCGCTGAGATGGCACACTGGCCCCCGAAAACGTTCTTTTCACCGAATCGGGCGTTCAACACGTCGAGATGACGCAAGCCATTCAACAGAGGTATGATGACCGAGTTCTTGCCCACCGCCGGAGCAAACGACTCGATCGCGCCGTCGAGATCGTAGGCCTTGCAGCTCACAATGATAAGGTCATACGAGCCATTCAGCCGGTCGGACGTGATGGTCTGAGGCGATGCCAGGTGCAGATCGCCGAGCTTGCTCTTGACGACCAGCCCGCCTTTCCCGAGCGCTTCCGCGCGCTTCGGCCGCACCAGGAACGTGACGTTGCGTCCTGCCGACAGCAGCCTCGCGCCAAAATACCCCCCCAGAGCGCCGGCTCCAATGACCAATATCCGCAAGATTCATCTCCTCTTCAATTTGAATGATCGTCGTCTCCTGCCGAAGGCATGACGCGGGCTCCTTCTCCGCAGCGCGACAACGGCGTCTCAGTAACCATCCCCTTGCCGGCAGGCGCGCCTAGTCCGCGGCGCTGACAAGCTTCCCAAAGGGAACCCAGCTCTTGCCGTCGAACCTCTCGAGCTGCAGCGAGGTCCACGCCTGGTTATTGTTCACACTGGTATTGATGGTGCTGCCGGGGAGTGCCATCGACGGCGAAAAATTCCTCAAATTCAGCGCCTGCTTCATGATGTTCTCGCGCGTCAGGTCATCGCCGCACTGCTGGAGGATCTTCTCGAGGATTTCGCCCTGGACGATACCGGCAGTGTAAAGCGTCTCCGCGACATCACCGCCTGGAACGTACTTGGCCAGAAGCGCACGATAGCCTTTTACCTTGGGATCGTGCTCCCAGGCCGGATCCATGGGGTCTTTCAGGAACGTGCTCGACACCACCCCCTTCGCGTTGTCGAGGCCCGCCGCGGCAAGCGTACCCGCTACGGACGTGGTTGAATTGATAATGACAGTCAGGGGATTCCAGCCGATTTCTCGACTTCTACGCAGAGCCTGCGCCGTGAATTTCGGTGAGCCTGCGATGAAGAACGCTTCGGCTCCCGAGCTCTTGAGCGATACGACCTGAGACTCCACGGTCGGATCAGCCGCTTCGTAGGACTTCGCCACGACCAGTTTGCCGAAGTCGTCCTTCATGTAGGAGCGGAAAGCGCCGACAAAATCCTTTCCGAGATCATCGTTCTGATAGAGAATGGCAATGCGCGAACCCGGCATCTTTTCAGTTATGTATTTCGCGTACACTCTGCCTTCGGTATCGTAGCTTGGCAGCCCGGTCGTGGTGTAAGGATACTCGGCTTGATTGGTGAATTTGTTCGCGCCTGAGACAACGAAGAGGTGCGGCACCTTTTTGCTGTTGGCGTATTTTACATTCGCAGAAATGCTTGCGGTCCCGAGTGGGCTGAACAGAAATGCGACCTCCTCGCTTTCCACCAACTTGCGGGTCTGTTCGACGGATTTGCTCGGTGAGTACGCATCGTCAAGCGCGATCAGCTTGATCTTGCGGCCGTTGACGCCTCCCTTGTCGTTGATGAACTCGACATAGCCTATCAATGCCTTTCCTAGGCTGCCGAGGGCCGAGGCAGGACCACTGAAAGGAAACGTCGCGCCGACCCTGATCTCCATTGCGGTAACCCCGACTGGATCTTCGGCCTCTGCCTTCTGCACAAACGACACCGGCGCGACTGCAAGCATCAGCATCGCTAGAACGACTCTCTTCTGCCACATCGATACTTTCCCCACAATGAGACGCTCTCGGCGTCAAATGGCGTTTCCGTTCTGCGCTCCCCGTCTGACCGCGGGGTTGCGAGAATATTGAGATCGGATCTGACTTCCCCTCGCTCTCTTCAATCAGCCAACATTCGGCGGCCCTCTCGCGAGAGAACTCGCGCTAGGCGCGATGACTACAACCGTCTGATCGTGCGGTGAGAGACTCTGGCCGCAGGCTGCGAACCGCGCCGGCACCGCTTTTAGTCCCTGTAGCGGGAACCCCTTGCGTCCAGTGCGCGACGATAAGCCTCGAACGAATCTTGCCCAAAGGAGGTCTTTTCGTCGAACCCCTTCGCAACTTCGCTTTGCATCTGGCGTGTCGTACGACGCAGGATCTCCTCCGACAGAGGCCGCCAGCCCTTCCCGAATGTTGCAGCCGCGAGTTGCACCTCGCATGCGCGCTGCAGGATCGTCATGCGGAACAGCGCCTCCGCGGCGGTTCTTCCACACGTCAGAAGACCGTGATGTCTCAGGATCATGCAGTTCTTGCTGCCGAGCGATTTGACGAGGCGCTCGCGCTCGCCGAGATCCGTCGAGATGCCCTCGAAATCGTGATACGCAATTTGCTCATAGAGCATCGCGCCGTAAAAGCTGTGATAGGAGAGCCCTTCATCCGTGCAAGCAACAGCCACACCGGCCGTCGTGTGCGTGTGGGCGATGAAATGGGCGTCATCGCGTGCGGCGTGGATCGAAGAATGGATCGTGAAGCCCGGCGCGTTGACGCGCCCCGGAACTTCCTCGACTCTATTCCCGTCAAGATCGATCTTGATGAGATTGGAAGCTGTGACTTCGTTGTACGCAAGCCCGAACGAGTTGATCAGAAAGTGCTTATCAGGACCGGGCACCCGAGCTGTGATGTGATTGTAGATGTGCTCGCACCAGCCCAGATAAAAAAACACATGATACAGCGCAGCGAGGTCCTCACGGACCAGCCGCTCTTCGGCGGCCAGAGCGTTCTGGCGGATTTTTCCAGGTGAGGTTTGGACGTTCATGCGATCCCTCCGCGCAGCAGCTCAATCGAGCAAATCCGGCTGTTCTTTTACGATCTTCGAATACAGGGTCTGGAATTGAAACCACCCTGCTCTGGGCGAACCAAGGATAGAGAAAGCCTGGTTTGCGGATGTTTCAGGAATGACCTTGAGAGCTTGGCCGGTTCGCGCCGCGGCCGCCTCGGCAAGAAGCTGAACCTGGCACGACCGCTCCATCGTGATGAACCACCAGACCGCCTCATCCACGCTCTGCCCGACGGTCAACAGGCCATGGTTTTGCAGGATAGCCGCCTTGTGCGGCCCCAACGCCTTCGCGATTTGCTGGCCTTCGTCCATTTCGACTGCCACGCCACCGTAATCTTCATATAGAGCATGATCGTTATAGAAGGCGCATGCGTCCTGCGTGATCGGCTCCAGTTTCCGCGCTAGCGTTGAGAACGCCCGGCCATGCGTGGAGTGCGAATGCGCCGCACCGATCGAGTCCGGACGTGCCGCATGAACGCTTGCGTGAATCGCGAAAGCAGCGGCGTTGACGGGATGGTTGCCCTCGACCACTTCGCCTTTGTGATTGACCCGAATGAGATCTGACGCCTTGATCAACCCGAAGCTCATACCGAAGCCGTTCACCCAGAACGTGTCCGTGAACTCCGGGTCACGCACGGTGATGTGACCCGCAACGCCCTCGTCGAACCCGAATTTCGCAAAAAGCCTGAGGCCGGCAGCCAGCCGTTCCTTTCTGTGCTGTCTCTCTTCGGCCAGACTCTTGAAGACGGGGGGCTGGGGCAGCCCCACATTGATCTTCGCTACGGGCCCCGTATGTTGATCTTGCCGCTGGGGTGCGTTCATGATTGTGCCCTCGCCTCTGGTTTCCGTGGGTCGGCCTGTCGGACGGGCCTGGGGTTTGTTCGATGCGATCTGATAACGATCTAGATTGCGCTATCCAGCGTCCGCCGCGTTTCCACTAGACTGGCCAGAAAGCAGCAAGAAAGAAAATTGAAATCGATTGTGAATCGTTGAAATGCGCTCAGCGCAAGAAGTCGAATGCACAATCAACCCTTCCCCGTTGGAAATCCGCCCGTTTGTGCGCGTTAGCGTGACTCCAACGTTCGCAAAGCTTGCGGCCAAATCGTCAGCGCGACGTCTCAGGCCGGAACGCCTCGACCTCGATGTACCGACACTCGCAGACTGGTAGTCGCAGCGGCAACTGTGCTGCCGCTGGTCGACGCAATCCGGAGCCATGCTGGGCGCGCCAATAACCGCTCCCCGAGATGCGAGTATCCGCCCAGCGGGAGCACGTCGTGTAGTTCGAGGCGTGGGCCCAGACGTTGACCTTAAGTCGAGCCAAAACTCATCGTGGTGACATTCGTTCCCGCGTGGTGGCTCGTTAGTAGCGAGTTCCGTCGATGGACGACCGCCGTAAGGGACTGCCACCCCTGCACAGCTCCGGGGGTCTCGTGTTGGGTCAGGGCGCGTCGATCGAACGCAACTGGAAGGTCAGCGTCTGGCCCTTCTTGGAAGGATCCATGAGATAGCCGATCTGGCCTTCCGCTACCCAAAGCATATTGCCGACCCGCGCGACGCCCGTCGGTCCGGCGAATTCTTTGATCGTGTTGATTTCGGCCCGATCTCCGACAATCGTGACTTTCGAAAGCGGACCGGCACCTTCAACCATCACGAAACCGGTCTTGTCTGCCCTAAGACCATCCGGAAACTTGATTGGGCGTGATGTCTCAAGCTTCGTGACGGCGCCCGCGACTCCCGATTTGGATTCGATGCGGAAGAGCTCGCCGCTTTGGAAGGTGTTGACGTACAAAGCTCCATCCTGTCCAAACGCAATGCCATCAAGACCACCCTTCAGCTTGTCGTCTTGCACCCAGACTTCAAGCTCGGAAGATCCCTTCTTCAAGCGAAGGATCTGTGGCTGCAGAGTATTCGTGACGTAAAGCGCGCCATCCGGCCCAATCGCGAGATCGTTACAGATCGAGGGTTTTGCAGGAAATTGGGCGCTGATCTTTCCCTCTCCGGTCTTGAGGTCAAACCCCTTAACGAACGAACCTTCGATCGTGTTTGGACCTTTGACGCCGAGCGGTGTGGCGTCGTTCGAACAGACCCAAAGAAGGCCTGATTTCTCGTCGGCGAGAACGCCGAACGTCGATCGCGTATCGAATGTCCCGGGCTTGATCCAGGCTTCGGCCTCGGAGGCGCCGGGCTTTACGCGCGCGATTCCGCCGTTAGTCAAGCTGCTGGCGAAGAGCGTTCCATCCGCGGTCGCTGTCAGACTTTCCGGAAACGGAGATCCAGATGGAATCGCGATCTGCGATGGAGCCTCACTTGCAAATGAGGCCCCGGCTATGCCCACCAGCGCTGCGACGGCCATTCGGGCGAGGTTTTGAAACAAGTCCGTTTTCTTAGCTGACATGCGCTCCTCCGAGTTAGTGTGTATGTTCGACGTTCAGTTCTGGCGGCGCCTCGTCAAGGCCGAGGCGGAAGCGGCCCGCAGGGCCGCTTCGAAGGGAGCACTCTACTTACCGCGCATCGCATCGGCCGTGCTCTGGATGAAGGCCTTTAGCTTCTCCACATCGTCGGCGCTGAGCTTGCCGGTGAAATCGGGCATGCCGCGCGACATGGCCGGCCCCTTGAAGACGAACTTTTCCAGGTTCTCGATGTAGGCCTTTTCCAAATAGACCAAGCTGGGCAGGTTGCCGCCAAGATGCTCCTTGCCGGGCTCGCCGTGACACAGCAGGCAGTTGCTCAGGTACAGCCCGAGGCCGGGCGCCACGTCGGCGGGGTTGTACTTGACGCCGGCGACCAGCTCACCCAGGCGATGGGCGGGAAAGTCGGGCAGAGGCGCCTTGCCGCCCGCGGCGAAGGTGTACACGGTGCCCGGCGCCCGCTTTTCGCTGTAACCCGCGGATAGCCCGTACGTGCCACCCCAGCCCACCGCGATGGAAACGTACTGCTTGCCGTCCACCACATAGCTCACGGGCGCCGCCACCACGCCGCCGCCGATGGGCGTCTCCCAGAGCACTTTGCCGTCGCGCGCGTCGAAGGCCATGAAGCGGCCATCCGCGGTGCCCTCGAACACCAGGTTGCCCGCAGTGGCGAGGGTGCCGCCGTTCCAGGGCGCCGAGTGCTCATGCGTCCAGGCAGCCTTCTGTTGCACAGGGTCCCAGGCGACAAGTCTGCCGAGGGTCGGGCCTTTGGGCTGCTTCGCGTTGATGAACGTGGCCAGATTCCAGCCCGTGCCGCTCTGTATCTGGCTCGGGGTGCTCTTGTTGAACTTCCAGTCCTTGTCGTCCATCAGCGTGAGAGGTATGGACTGCACCGGCATGTACACCAGGCCCGTGGAGGGGTTGAACGACATCGAGTGGAAGCCGCGCGCGCCGTGCGCGCTGGGGGTGATCTCGCGCGGCCGGTCGCCCTTGCGGGCGATGGCGGTCTCGATCGGCCGGCCCTTGTCGTCGTAGCCCGTGGCCCAGTTCACATCGACGAAGTTCTTGGCGGAGATGAACTCGCCGTTAGTGCGGTCGATCACGAAGAAGAAGCCGCTCTTCGGTGCATGCAGGATCACCTTGCGCGGCTTGCCGGCGATCGTGATATCGGCCAAGATCATCGGCGGCGTGGAGTCGAAGTCCCAGCTTTCGCCCGGCGTTTCCTGGTAGTGCCAGACGTACTGGCCGGTGTCCGGGTTGAGCGCCACGATGGAGGCAATGTACAGGTTGTCGCCGCCCGCGGGGCTGCGCTGGCTCTGCGCCCACGGCGTACCGCTGCCGGTGCCCACGTACATCAAGTTCAGCTCGGGATCGAAAGTCATCGTGTCCCAGGCATTGCCGCCGCCGCCGAATTCCCACCACTTTCCCGCGGGGTCCCACGTCTTGGCGGCCCTCGCCATCGACTCGTCCTCGAAAGGCTTGCTCGGGTCGCCGGGCACGATGAACCAGCGCCACTTCTGTTCGCCGGTGTTCGCGTCGTACGCGGTGATGTAGGCTCGCGCGCCCATCTCGGCACCGCCGTTGCCGATGATCACCTTGCCGTTGAACACGCGCGGAGCGCCGGTGATGGTGTAGCTGAACTTGTGATCGGCAACGGTGTCCTGCTCCCAGACCTTGCGGCCAGTGCTCGCATCCAGCGCGATCAGCCGACCGTCGAAGGACGCCACGAACACCTTGCCTTGCCACAGCGCCACGCCGCGGTTGACCACGTCGCAGCAACCCTTGTAGCCCTCGTCGCGCTTCACCTGCGGATCGTAGGTCCACAGGCGCTTGCCGGTGCGCACGTCCACCGCGTGCACTACGCTCCACGACGCCGTGACGTACATGACGCCATCCACCACCAGGGGCGTGGCCTCCACGCCGCGCGTGGACTCCAGGTCGTACGACCACACCAAGCCCAAGTCTTTCACGTTGGAGGTGTTGATCCGATCCAGGCGTGAGAAGCGCGTCTCCGCGTAGTCCAGGCCGTGGCTCGGCCACTCGGTTGTCGTGAGTGCATTGGCGCGGATAAACGTTCCATCGACCTTGCCCGCCGGTTTATCGGCCGACAGCGCCGCGGTGTGGGCGGTCAGCGCAAGCACGGCCAACAACGCCGCGGCCGTCCGCTGCGCGAATGAGGTTTTCATGGAATCCTCTCCTTATCTTTTTTGTCGGGTGTGGTGGTCACCCGCTGAATTTTGACCTGATCGCTAGCGGTCTTTCGCCGAGCCTACGCTGGCTCAACGCCGAAGCCGAAAGGTCTGGGGGGTGTTTGCTGGGCCGCGACGATGCCGGAGCAGCGCAAGCCCTTGCCCAAAAACGCCGCCGATGTCCGCGCATTGACGATTCAGCTGCAAACCCGGGGTCTTGCCAGCGGCCCGCGCCGGGCCGCTGGCACAAAGTCACAACCCACCTTGCTTACATGTCTACATCGACATTGAGCGTCAGGTCCGTGGCCGGCATCGTGAAGGCACCGTCCTCGAAGGTCGGCACGCGCATCGGGGGCCGCGCGTTGGTCGATATCGCCCACTGCTCGGTGGGCTGGCCGACGGGGCTGACGTCCATCATTTGGTTGTTGTTCACGTCGTGCATGATGGAAGCCGCATAGCGGCCGGGGGGAACGTCTGGGAAGCGACACGTGACTTCCCCGGCCGCGGCCGGCACCCAGACGATCGCCTTGGCGGTTTTCGGGTTCATGGGGTATCCCTCGCTGCTGCTGTACAGCCAGCAGCCAATCTTGCCGTAAGGCGCCTCCGCGCCTTTGACCTTGATGATCAGATCACCGGCCCAGGCCGACGATCCCAGCAGCAGTGTGGCGGCGCAGGCGGCACGCAGGGATGCACGAACTGGGAACGAGCGCGAGGAGTCAAAAAACATGTAAGAGATCCCCCCTCAGGGTTAAGGTTATATACTGCTTCGAAAAAAACTCGGGGCGATTCCTCGCCTCAAGCCATCTTTATCGCCTCGGCCGTCAGCGGCAGCTTGCGCAGCCGCTTGGAGGTGAGCGCGGCGACCGCGTTGGCGAGGACCGGCATGATCACCGCCGTGGCCGGCTCGCCGATGCCGCCGGGCGCCTCGGTACTGTCGACCAGCACGATGTCGATCGCCGGCACTTCATTCATGCGCACGACCGGGAACTCGTGGAAGTTGGTCTGCTGCACCCGGCCCTTTTCCAAGGTGATCTCCTGCATCAGCGCCGCGCCCATGCCGAAGATCACGCTGGACTGGATCTGCGCCTCCACCGTATCGGGGTTGATCATGCGGCCCAGGTCGGCCGCCACGATGACTCGGTGCACTTTGACTGCACCCTGGTCGTCCAGACTGATCTCGGCCACCTGGGCCATGTAGGTGTTATAGGCTTCCATCAGGGCGATGCCACGAGCCCGGCCGGCGGGCAGCGGCTTGCCCCAGCCCGATTTTTCGGCTGCCAGTTTCAGCACTTCGACAAAGCGCGGCTGGTTGCCCAGCAATGACAGGCGGTACGCGTAGGGGTCTTGGCCGGCCTCCTTGGCAAGCTCGTCGATGAAGCACTCGTTGGCAAACACGTTGAGCGGGTTGCTGACCGAGCGCCAATAGCCCACCCGCAACCCCGCGTCGTGCTTGACCACGTCGTGGCGCGTCGCCGCAATTTCATAGGGCGCGACGGCCGATTCGGTCATCGTCGGGTCCTGAACCTTGAGCGGGATGCTGAATACGCGGAGGCCGACAGACTGGGAAGCCATGCGAAAGGTCATGGCCGTCGGCTTGCCGTCCGACCCCAGGGCGGCAGCGACGCGGTGCACCGCCTGCGGCCGGTAGAAGTCGTGGGTCATGTCGTCCTCGCGCGACCACAGCAGCTTGACCGGCTTGCCCACGGCCTTGGAGATCTGCGCGGCCTGAACGACGAAGTCCACTTCCTGGCGACGCCCGAAGGAGCCCCCGAGGAAGGTGGTCTCCAGGGTGACGTCCTCGGGTTTGATATCCAAGGCCTTGGCCACCGCAGTCTGCGTCAAATCTTGCCACTGCGTCGGGCCGATCAGGTGAACGCGCCCGTTGTTGTAATGTGCAGTGAAGTTCATCGGCTCCAGCGCCGCATGCGACAGCAGGTGGCTCACGTACTCAGCGCGCAACACCCGCGATGAGGCGGCGATCACGGCATTGGCGTCGCCATTCGCCTTGAACAGTTTCGGCGTGCCGCTGTCCAAAGCCGCCCGGGTGCCGGCCAGCATAGAATTGTGGTCGAGCGCGGCGCCCGCGCCCTCGTCCCACTCGATGACCAGGGCCTTGCGGGCCTGGTTGGCGCGCCACCAACTGTCGGCCACCACCGCGACGCCGTCGGGGATCTGCACCACGTCCACCACGCCAGGTATGCCTTTGGCCTTGGCCGAGTCCACCGTCTTGACAGTGCCGCCGATCACCGGGGATTGCTCAAGCGCCGCGTAAAGCATGCCGGGCAGCTTGACGTCGATCCCGAAGCGGGCCGTGCCGTTGACCTTGGCCGGCGTGTCCAGCCGCCGCGTGCTTTTGCCGACGAGACGAAAGTCCTTGGGGTCCTTCAGCGGCGGCTTCTCCGGTACCGGCATCGTGGCCGCCGCAGCCGCGAGCTCGCCGAAACTCGCCTTGCGCCCCCCGGGGCCCATGACGAAGCCATTGCCCGTCCTGACCTGATCGCGCGTCACCTTCCAGCGCGCGGCCGCCGCGCCGGCGAGCATCTCGCGCGCCTGCGCGCCCGCGATACGCAGGCGATCCCAGCCGTCGCGCACCGAGGTGGAGCCGCCCGTCAGCTGCAGGCCGCCCACCAGCGCGTTGCCGTAGGCCTTGGCGTTGGGCGGAGCGACCTCCACCTTGATGCTGGCGAGGTCGACACCGAGCTCTTCGGCCAGCAGCATGGGCAGCGCGGTGTAGACACCCTGGCCCATCTCGGAGCGGGCGGTGATGAGGGTGATGCTGTTGTCGTCGGCGATGTGCACCCAAGCATTAAGTGTGTGCACGTTTCCGGTGGCTTTGGCATCGAGCGGACTCGGAAGACTGACACCCAGCAGCAGGCCGCTGGCGATGGCCGAAGTCTTCAGGAAATCGCGGCGTGAGGGTTCGGTGAAGTTGTTCATTCGTTTTCCCCGGAAGACTCAGCCTTTGCGCATCATGGTGGCCGCGTCCTTGATGGCGGCCTTCACGCGCGGATAAGTGCCGCAACGGCAGATGTTGCCGCTCATAGCCTCGTCGATGTCGTCGTCGCTCGGGTTCTTGTTGTGGGCCAGCAGCGCCGCGGCGCTCATGAGTTGCCCTGACTGACAGTAGCCGCACTGCGGCACGTCGTGCTTGATCCAGGCTGTTTGCAACGGATGACTGTTGTCAGGCGACAGGCTCTCCACGGTGGCCACCCGTTTGCCCAGCACGGCCGACAACGGCGTCTGGCAGGAACGCACCGGCTGACCGTCGAGGTGCACCGTGCAGGCGCCGCACAAGGCCATGCCGCAGCCGAACTTGGTGCCGGTCAGGCCGATCTCGTCACGAATGACCCACAGCAAAGGGGTGTCGGGTTCGGCGCTGGCCGAAACGGCTTTGCCATTGAGATTGAATTTCACGCTCACAAACTCACCAGGCTTTCTCCCTGTTTCTAACCACCCAAGTTGACGGCGCTATGCCGAGCTGCTCGGGTTCGGGGACAACGACCCTGTACTTGAATCTAAATTGCGCTATGGAGCGTCGCTTGCTTCCGCTAAGCTGGCCAACAGACAGCAGGAAAACAATTGAATTCGATTTTGGATCGTTGAACTAGGCTCGCGGAAAAATGTCGAATGCACCATCAGCCCTTCCCCCGTTGGCAAGCCTTCGCGCATTCGAAGCTCTCGCACGGTCCGGCAGCGTCAAACTCGCTTCCGAAAGTCTGAACCTCACGCCGTCCGCGATCACGCATCAAATTCGTACGCTCGAAGCGCACTTCGGGATTCAGCTGGTTCAGCGCAGCGGTCGGAATATCGAACTCACCGAAAACGGGGCGATCTATGCCAGTGCCGTCCTGAGCGCTTTCAACGAATTATTTCGCGCAAGCGACCTCTTGGAGGATAGAAAACGCGGCCCCATCGTCCGTGTCAGCGTAACGCCCACGTTCGCGATGCTCGCTGCGCTCCCTCACCTCGAGAGATTCCGCGTCGATAATCCGGGGCTTGATTTGAGATTGGAGGCCAAGAATACCCTGGCCGATTTCGAGAGAGACAACATCGACGCCGCGGTCCAATTTGGCGAGCCTCCGTTCGGCAGCCTGACCTATCATAGGCTGCTCAGATCGCGCGCTGCCCCATGCGCGGACCCGAAGCTATTGGATCGCTTCGCTCCAATTCAACACCCGGAAAACTTGACGAAGCTGCCATTGATAAAGATCGCTACGGCGCCAGATCTTTGGCAAACATGGTTTGAGGAGTACGAACCGCAGGTCGCTACCAAGGAACCGGACCTAGTCGGCGACAGCCTCTTGACGGCGATACAGATGGCCAGGTCATCGATGGGCGTAGTACTGGCACCTTTTCCTCTGGTCGCACCGCTGGTCAGCAGCGGCGCTCTGGCAGTCATAAAGCAATGGGGCACGAAAAGCATGGCGCTGAGGGATTTCTACTTTACCCATCGGAGGGTCGACGGCTCGTCTGAGAAAATCAAAGCTGTCCATAAATGGCTGAAGGCTGTGGCCAAGGCCTTGGAGACCGATGCTAGAAAGTTCGGGGTTTAGGACAATCCAGGTCCTTGAGCGCGTTCTGCCCAAGTCCGCTATCCGGCGTATTTGCACAGGTGCCGAGTTCGCTGGCTCCGCAACACAGGCCCTATGGGTCTACGCTCTGGATGACAAGTTGTTTACGCCAGGTGCTTAGATTTTTCGCGCTTCCGGGGCCTTTTCGAACCCGGGTGCTTGGTCCGGGCCGAGAATTTGCGCGGTACTTTCGTGATTTCATGGACCTTGGGCTCGTTACCCAGGACATGCTCGCGAGCCACGCTCATTATTTCCGATGCGAATTCCGCATGATCCACCGCCCGGGCCAATAACAACGCACCCACGATCTCAGACACGATGGCCATCGCTTCTCGCTTCGATGGGCCGTTCACGTCCCCGGACAGAACGTCGATCATCTCTCTCAAGCCGTTTGAAAACGTCCTTCGGATGCCCACACCGGCCCGCGGAACCTCGGCACCGAGCGAGGGAAGCGCGCAACCGTTCCCGATATCGTCGCGGTGTCGGTCGGTGAGGTAGTAGTCGACGATGCTCAAAAGGCGTTCTCCGGGACCCGAGCGATCGGCCGCCTTCCGCCATTGCTCCACTGATCCGTCCATGGCTCGGGCGAAAGCTCTTTCGATCAGATCACGACGAGATTTGAAATGGAGATAGAAGCCGCCGTGCGTCAGACCGGCAGACTTCATGAGCCCGGCAACCTTGACGCTTTCGATTCCCCGCTCGCGGATCCGAGCCGAAGCGCACTCGACGATACGAGCCGACGTTCCGGCTCTATGACCCTTCTCGTAGCGCATGATGTCTCGCAACGGGCAATTGGCCGATCAAAATTCGCGACCAGATCTCCGCGCCCGTGCGGGCCATTCGCCGGTCCAATCGCGACTCCAGCTCATCGTATTGCAACCCAATACAGTCCAACACGGCAAAAGCTGCTGCCACGCCTATTCAACATTGAATTACCGACCTCCGGCTATGGATGATAATCATCATCCAGAATTTACGAGGATCTGGCAATGACAAGGATTGCTGCGCCTTCACCCAATCGCCCCGGTGCTCCGGTGCAGATGGGCCAGAACTTTGAGTCGAGCGAGATCCGCAAGCGGGTGGTTCGGGCCAACGGGTTGGAGTTTCCAGTCCTCGAAGCCGGGGACGGGCCGCTGGCGCTTTGCTTGCACGGCTTTCCCGATCATTCGCAAAGCTGGGTTCACGTCTTGGGCCGTCTCGCGCAGGAGGGATATCGGGCCGTTGCTCCGGCGCTGCGCGGATTTTGGACCGGTGGCGCTGCACCCGACGGATCCTACCGTGCCGCCGCGATTGGGCAGGACGTCCTCGCCCTCATCGAAGCTTTGGGCGCCGAACAGGCATATGTCATCGGTCACGATTTCGGAGCACGAGCGGCCTATTCCGCGGCAAGTCTCGACGCCTCGCGGATTCGCAAGCTTGTAGGGCTGGCGGTTCCGTATGGGAAAGGCTTGTCGCAGGCGTTCCTAGCCGACGGCGATCAACAGCGACGAAGCTGGTACATGTTCTTCTTCCATACGCGTTTTGCCGAGCCGGCCGTTCAGCTCAACGACTTCGCCTTCCTCGATCGGCTTTGGCGGGAGTGGTCGCCCAGCTACAAGATGCCGGCTTCGGACCGCATCGCGCTGATCGACACGTTCAGACAGCCCGGAGTCGTGCCCCAGACGCTCACCTATTACAGGCAATTGTTTACCCCGCCACCCGAAACGGAAGCGCAGGCCCTCGAAGCTCGCGCGAACGGACCGATCGCTGTCCCAACCCTCTATCTGCACGGGGAGGAGGACGGCTGCATGTCAGCGCGGCTTAGCGACGATATGGGTGCAGCGTTCACGAAGGGCTTCGAACGCGTCGTCATGCCCGGCCTCGGCCATTTCCTGCATCTCGAGAAGCCCGAGGCGGTTCTGGGCCACATCTTGCCTTTCCTCAAGAGCTGATGGCCTCAAGGCGCGCCGCGCGGCCCACCTTTCCGTTCGAAAAACGTCCCGGTCACATCTTCCAAGGAAACGCCGATGTCCAAACAGCATCCCATCTTGATTACTGGCGCCGGCGGAGATGTAGGCTCCATCAGCAAGACGATGATCAATATGCTCATCGAGAAGAAGCATTCGGTGCGTGCCTTCGTGCGCAAGGACGATGAGAGGGCGCAAGCTCTTCGACAGCTGGGCGCCGACGTATTTGTTGGAGATCTCCTCAACATCGCCGACGTTGCCGCCGCGCTGAAAGGCTGCCGCCGGGTCTATTTCAGCATGAGCTTGAATCCCTATTACACCGATGCAACGATCTTGATGGCTGCCGCCGCGCGCGCACAAGGAGACCTCGAGGTCTTTCTCAATATTTCAGAGTTCGAGCAGTCCTATATGGACTTCACGCGGATGACGGCCCCTTATGAGGCACGGCGGGAGTGGTTGGGAGGACTTGTCACCGACTGGTCGCCGCAGCAGAGAGCCCATTGGACCTCCGAACAGGCTCTGAGTTGGTCCGGCCTGCCGGTGGTCAATATCCGGGCTACGATGTTCGTTGAAAACCCGATTCTTGCCTGGTTTCCGCTCAAGCAGTTGTTGAGCGCAGGCGAGCTCCATCTCCCCTTCGGCAAGCACAAGATCGCCCCGATTGCCGCCTACGACGTCGCCGAGATTTGCACCAGGATCTTGGTCGATCCTTCGCCGCACGTATCGAAGACCTACGAGCTCACCGGCCCGGAGGCGAAGGACATGCAGGGCCTGGCCGAGGATTACGCTTCGACGTTGGGAAGACCCGTTGCCTACGTTCCTCAGGATCTGAACGCCTGGATCGAGGCCTACATCAATGGTGCTCTGGCAGCTCGCGTCCCGCATACCGCGGAGCACCTGAGGACGATCACTCGCCTCGCCGCGAGCGGACGCTACGAGGCCGTCACCGGCGAACTCGAACATCTGCTCGGACGCGCTCCGAAGAGCTTCAGATGGGCCTTGGAGCGATCACCCCGGCTCCTCGAAGCCCGAGCTAAAGCCTGATCGCAACGAATTCTGTCCGAAGCTGCCTCCCGGGCCCCTCGCATAGTGGCTGGCGGCTCAGCTTCTTGCGCCTCTCGCTCCCTTCGCCGCCGACTTGCTTGCGGATTTCACGCGTTGCACCGGACGGCGGAGCAAGGCCTCGGAGGCTTGCTGCAGGTGGCGGAAGCACTCATCGTGCTGCAGGCCAGGATTCAATTTCCCGCCGAGGTGCCGCAAGCCCCATCGACCGAGAGCCAATACGATGACGCCGAGCTCGCGGCCCGGATCCGTCAGGGTATAGGCAGCTCTGGGAGGGTGATCGCTGTAGAACTCGCGGCGCACGAGGCCGTGTTCCTCAAGTATCTTCAAGCGATCGGAGAGCACATTGGGAGCCATGCGGGGCAGGCGCTCCTGAAGATCCTGAAAGCGCATGGTGCCAGGAAGCAAGTCCCTGATGATGAGGAGCGTCCACCGCGCGCCGACGATGTCGAGCGTTCGGGCGACCGGACAAGTTGCATCGAGGCTGTTTCTTGCCATCCAAATGGGGTCCCAGAATCCTTAACTTGTCGAAATATAGTCAATATTCCCGAAATTGAAACTGCGCCGATGTCCCGAGAGCGACGATCTGCGGGCCCGCGTTCCGCACGACCAGGTTCGCTGGGACGGCCGCAGCTCCAATGGCGCCGGCCAGGCGCCTGCGACGCCGACCGCGCCCATCGATCGGTCTTCCTCTTTGTGGCGCCGTGAGATTCTTCGCGCGTGCTCTTAGGAAGTCTGCGGCCCGCCGCTTGCTTGCACTTCACTCCTCAGCTCGCGGCGCAAGATTTTCCCAACATTACTCTTCGGAAGTTCAGACCTGAACTCGATCAGCTTCGGAACCTTGTATGGCGTCAACTGCGTCCCGGCAAAACTGACGAGCTCCTCCGCGGTCAGCTGGGGATCGACGCGAACAACAAAGACTTTCACTGCCTCGGTGGATTTCGCGTCGGGCACGCCGATTGCGGCACACTCCAGGACTCCTGGGTGGCTCGAGATCACCGCTTCCACTTCGTTCGGATACACATTGAAGCCCGAAACGATGATCATGTCCTTCTTGCGGTCCACGATCTTAGTGAATCCGTCGGCCGACATGACACCGACGTCACCCGTTCGAAAGAACCCGTCAGAGGTCATTACCCGGGCGGTCTCATCGGGCCTGTTCCAGTAACCGGACATCACCTGCGGGCCCTTTCCGCAGATCTCGCCGGCCTCTCCAATCGGGAGTTCGTTTCCTTCGTCGTCGCGGATCGAGATATAGGTCGATGGAAGCGGCAAACCGATCGTGCCGGAAAATTCCGTCATGGTCGGCAACGTGGCCGTCAGTGTGGGTGACGTCTCGGACAGTCCGTAGCCTTCGGAAAGCACACAGCCCGTCACCGCAAGCCACTTGTCCGCAACAGCTCTTTGGGTAGCCATTCCTCCACCTATGGCCATCCGCAGCTGCGAAAAATCCACGTTCTTGAACTCGGGATGGCGCAGAAGCCCATTGAACAGCGTGTTGACGGCCGGAAAACTGTGAATCTTGAATTTCCCAAGCTCCCTAACGAGCCCTTCGATATCCCGCGGGTTTACGATCAGAAGATTGATGCCGCCGACCCGCACGGAAAACAGGAAGCAAACGGTAAGCGCGAAGATATGATACAGCGGTAGTGCGCATACTGTCAGCAAAGGTTCGCCCGCGGGAACGCCGCGGAAGGCAGGCTCGCTCCATGCACAAATCTGAAGGACGTTGGCCACCATATTTCGATGCAACAAGGTCGCTCCTTTCGAAACGCCGGTGGTGCCTCCCGTGTATTGCAGGAAGGCAACGTCGTCTGGACCGATATCGGGTCTCCTCAGCTTCGTCTTTCGACCTGCCGACAGCGCTGCGTTGAACGAGACGGCGCCCGGCAGTGCATAGGCCGGGACCATCTTCTTCACCTTCCGCACGACAAAGTCTACGAAAAGGCCCTTTGGACCGAGCAACTCCCCCATCGAGCAGATGACAATGTGCTTGACGTTCGTTCTTGGCAGCACCTTTTCCAAGGTCGCAGCAAAGTTCTCGAGTATGAAGATCGCCTCCGCGCCCGAATCGTTCAACTGATGCTCGAGCTCTCGAGGCGTGTAGAGAGGATTCACATTCACAACCGTGCAGCCCGCACGCAAAGCCGCCGCGCCAGTGATCGGGTTCTGGAGAACGTTCGGCATCATCACCGCAACCCGACTCCCCTTTACCAGGCCTTTGTTTTGCAGATAGGCGCCGATTGCAGCCGACATCTCATCGAGCTCACGGTAGGTGATTGTCTTGTCCATGCAGATTGCCGCTTTGCGATCCCCAAACTTCGCGAAGCTCTCTTCGAACATTTCAATCAATGACGGAAATTGATCGACGTCGATATCCGCAGGGACGCCGTCGGGGTAATTCCTCAGCCAAAAACGTTCCACGTTAGTTCCTCCCAATATGGACCGCCTTTGCGGTCTCGATCTCTTCGCCGAATGCGCCACAGCCAGGAAGACACGCAGTCGGTGTCCGGACACAATGCAGTCAGTCGAGCCGTCGGCGGTTTCCCCTGAACAGCAGGCAATGACCTGAGAGAAGGGCAGATCCAACCGCCCTCCCGACCGGCTCTTTAGCGCGAAAATTCTGAAAACCTAAGTTCCTTTTCAGTATTGACTTTCTATTGAAATTAAAGTGACCTTCTTGGAAGGCAAAGCTGGGCTCGCGAGAGATCCCGCTCGGCTGACCGCGCCACATTCATCGCAGAAGGACATGTCCGGCAGGACGCCCTTTCGTTCTCACGCGAAAGGTAACGACCGGGACTAACGAACGTCAGGAGAAGACGGATGGAGATCGCAGAGTTCATAAGCAACGAAGTCAATTCAAACGAAGTCGTGCTGTTCATGAAGGGATCGCCGAGCTCGCCCGCCTGCGGATTCTCGGCGCAGGTTGTTCGAATCCTCGATCATCTGAGCGTGACGTTCAAGTCGCACGACATCTACCAGTCCGAGGAATTGCGGCAGGGAATCAAGGCGTATTCGGACTGGCCGACGATTCCACAACTCTACGTGCGCGGCGAATTCGTTGGCGGCTGTGACATCGTCACGGAAATGTTCCAGTCGGGCGAATTGCAACAGTTGCTGTCGGAAGAGCACCAAGTCGCGCACTCGTCCTGAGCTTGCCGCAACAATGCTAAGCCCCGTCTGTTTCGCAGGCCCTCGCAATTGTCATGATGACAGCGTGGTCATCAGCTCTAGGGACAGCTGACCGTCCATGCGTCGGGTGGCAGTATGCCTCGCAAGGACGTAGCTCGCTCTCTCGCTGGCGATCGACCGCCCAGCGTCCGCCCCAGGCCTGCTGGGTCGCTATCGTGCGAATTTGGATATGCGCCATCTCACTAGGTCGTCGGCGCCTGGGCCGGCTCTCGGCCGAACATCCCTCAAGCGGGTAGTCGCGCCCGTGTCTTCCTCAACAATCACCAACTTCACCGTGCTCCCCCCGTTCATGTTGATGAATTCGAGTGGAGGTCCGCCGCTCCCGGTCACTCCCCATTTGTCGCCGACCTGAGCGAGTGCCTGAATCACGAGAACCATGTCCCAGCCTCGCACGGACAGGACATACTCATGGCGATCGGGTCCAGTCTGATAGAGACGACGCTCGATCAATCCGTTTCGTTCGAGATGTTTTAGCCGATCAGACAGCGTGGCATGGGTAATGCCGCTCGACTTCTTGAAATCCTCGTACCTGCTTATGCCCAACGAAAGGTCACGTAGGATCAAAAAGGCCCAGCGGTCCCGACGGCGTCCAGGACACCAGCGATCGAACACGCCATTCCTTCAAAGCTTTTCAATCGCATCCGTCATTGGCCCGTTCAAGCACTACACAAAGGCACCCGGCAGAGGAGTCGCATCAGAAAGGGCCAGGCGGCGGCAAAAATCACTTGCCGGTAGTCACTATTATTATTAGAGTGACTATAAGTAAAGCATCAAACATAGCCGCGGGAGGAATTATGCCGGTCCAAGCCGTTCCGCATGAAGTGACAATCGAGATCAATGGTTCGCGCAGGACGATGAGCGTCGAGGCGCGCAGATTGCTTGTCCATCTCATCCGAGAGGATCTCGGGCTCACCGGCACGCATGTCGGGTGCGACACTTCTCAATGCGGAGCCTGTACCGTCGAGATCGATGGACAGGCGGTGAAATCTTGTACCGTCCTCGCCGTCATGGCCGACGGCTTCTCCATCACGACGATCGAGGGCGTGACCGGCGGCGGCGATCTCGACCGGGTTCAGGCGGCGTTTCAAGATCACCACGCGCTTCAATGCGGCTTCTGCACACCAGGCATGGTCATGAGCGTGCGGAATCTGTTGAAGGAAAACGCCAATCCCAGCGAGCGCGAGATACGACACGGTCTTGCCGGAAATATCTGCCGGTGCACCGGCTATCATAACATCGTGCGCGCCGTCGAAAGCCTCGCATCGAAGGGGGACGTGGCATGACCATTTCGACCGGAAAACGACTCGTCGGCCAGCCGCTCAGGCGACGCGAGGACCGCAAACTGCTCGCCGGCAGGGGCCGCTACGTCGACGACATCAAGTTGCCGGGCATGCTACACATGGCGATCCTCCGATCGCCACACGCGCACGCCGCGATCAGCAGCATCGATCTGTCACACGCAAAAGCGGCGCCCGGAGTTCGCCTGGTTCTTTCCGGCGAGGCGCTTGCCGACAGGATCGGTCCTATCGTGCCCAACTGGATTATACCCGGCAGCAAAGTGCCGGTCCGCCCAGTGATCGCGACAGGCCGCGTTCGCTTTGTCGGAGAATGCGTGGCGCTGGTGGTGGCGGAGACGCTGGCACAGGCCTACGACGCAGTCGGGCTGATCGAGGTCGATTACGAGGTGCTGCCCGCGGTGACCGACGAGGCGGCCGCCGTCCAGCAAAGCGCGCCGCAGCTTCACGAGAACGTACCGGGCAACGTCACGACCCTCTACAAGGTCGAGGGAGGCGATTACGCCAAGGCAAATCAGGAAGCGGATCAGGTCATCAGTCTCCGCGTCATCAATAACCGCTTGATTCCGACGTGCATGGAGACGCGCGCGGTCATCGCCGCACCAGAGCCAGACGGCACGCTCACGGTTTATATCGGCAGCCAGGTTCCTCATATGCACCGGCGCTGGATCGCGGAGACGGTCGGCATCCCCGAACATCAATTGCGCGTGGTCGCGCCGGATATCGGGGGTGGCTTCGGTGCCAAGATGCATCTATACCCGGAAGATCTGCTCTGCCCCTATCTCGCTCGCGAATTGAACGTACCGGTGAAGTGGTGGGAGACTCGCTCGGAGAGCCATCAATCGACCAGCCACGGCCGCGCCCATACCGAGGATATCGAGGTCGCTTTCAAGAACGATGGCAGGATCCTGGGCCTCAAGGTCAGCACGCTTGGGAATGTCGGAGCGTACCTGTCAAACATGGCGACCGGCGGCCCGACCGTGAACACGGTCAACTTCGGAACCGGGACCTACAAGATCGACAATTACGAAGCATTTTCCCGGGTCGTCGTCACCAATACGGTGCCAGTAGACGCCTACCGCGGTTATGGCCGGCCCGAAGGAGCTTACATCGCGGAGCGCGCCATCGATGCCGTAGCGCGTCATCTCAATCTCGATCAGGTAGACGTCCGACGAAAGAACTTGCTTCATTCGTCCGATTTCCCTTACCGGCCGTATGGCAGCACCGGCGTGATGTACGACAGCGGCGATTATCAGGCATTACTGGACAAGGCGCTGGCGGCATTCGATTACAAAGGACGCCGCGAAGAATGCGAGCGCTTGCGCGGGAACGGCGTCTACCGCGGCATTGGAGTCGCTGCCTACACCCATATGTGCGGCATGGCTCCATCACGCCGTTTGGCTCCCGGCGGGTTCAACCGCGGAGGTTGGGAAAGCGCTCGCGTCAGCATTGATTCCAGCGGCCGGGCCACTGTTTACTCCGGCTCAATGAGCCAGGGGCAAGGCCATGCCACGTCGCTCTCGCAAATCGCTGCGGACGTTCTGCAAATTCCGATTGACGATATCGAGATCGTTCAGGGCGACACGCGCCAGGTGCAAGCCGGCCACGGCACCTTCAACTCACGCTCCATGGCGGTCGGCGGATCCAGCGTTCACGTGTCTGCCCACCAGGTCATCGCAAAGGCCAAGAAGATCGCTGCGGGCATGCTGGAGGTGGACGAGAAGGACGTTTCCTATTCGGCGGGCGCATTCACTGTACCCGGCACCGATATCGCGCCGCTGACCTTCTCCAAGGTGGCGCGCATGGCTTATGTCGGCCATAAGCTGCCCGACGGAGTAGCCCCCGGCCTCGACGAGACGGTTTTTTATGATCCTACCGGCATGGGCGCGCCGTCAGGCGTCCACCTCGCCTATGTCGAGGTCGATCCCCAAATTGGAACGGTCGACATTCTCGACTATGTCGCGGTGGACGATGTCGGGACGTTGATCAACCCGCTTCTGGCGGCCGGCCAAATCCATGGCGGCGTTGTGCAGGGTATCGCTCAAGCCCTTTATGAAGAAGTCAGCTACGACCCCGACAACGGACAGCTCCTGACCGGTTCGCTGCTCGACTATGCCGTTCCCCGCGCCGAGCATGTCCCGAACATCAGATCCTTGTTCCAGGAGACGCCGTCGCCCACCAATCCGATTGGCGTGAAAGGTATCGGTGAGAGCGGCTCGATCGCTGCTCCGCCCTGCATAGTCCACGCCGTGCTTGATGCACTGTCGCCATTCGGCATCAAACATCTCGATATGCCTCTCACGCCCCCACGAATCTGGGCCGCAGTACGCAACGCACGCGCAGGAGCCGCCTGATGATCCCCGCTGCATTCGATTATGTCCGCGCGTCTTCCCTCGCCCAGGCGATCGAACTGTTGCGCGACAATCCCGACGGAGCGAAGCTCCTGGCCGGCGGCCATACCCTGCTTCCAGCGCTGAAGTTACGGCTAGCTTCGCCCGAACTTCTGATCGACATCCGAGGCATCACCGAGATCAAGGGGATCGAGATCGGCGATACCCATATCAAGATCGGCGCGCTCACGACCCACGCCGAGCTGTGCGCTTCCGAACCCTTGAATCAAATATTCCCGGTCTTCCGGGAGGCCGCCAGTGTTCTGGCCGATCCCCAGGTACGAAACCGCGGCACGATCGGCGGTTCGCTGGCGAACGCCGACCCGGCGGCGGACTGGCCGGCCGTCGTTTTGGCGCTGCGGGCGGAAATTGAAATCGCTGGCGCAGCCGAACGCCGCACCGTACTGGCCGAAGACTTTTTCGTCGATATCTTCTCCACGGCCCTAGAACCCGACGAAGTGCTTGCCGCTATCCACATCCCGAGGCCGAAACCGGGCACGTGTTACACCTATCGGAAGATCCGGCATCCGGCGAGCGGGTTTGCCGTCGTGGGGGTCGCAGTAGGCGTGCAAATGCAGGGCGGTATCGTCGCCGACGTTTCCATCGGTATCACCGGTGCAGCGAACCACGCCTTCGTGGGCAAGGCAGCGTCCGAATTTCTCACCGGCAAGGCTCTCTCTCAGGCCAACATCGATGAAGCCGCCAAAATGGTCAGTGAGATCACCGAATGCCTCTCGGACCGATATGCGCCGGCCGAATATCGTGCGGACTTGATCCGGATCGAGCTCGGCCGAGCTCTACTTGCGCTTTCCTCTTGAGACGGCACCAGCAGGCTTGGCTGCATTGCGGCCACCTGGAGCGCCGCCAAATCGCGTTCGATTGAAGCGCACGGCACCTGTGCCGGGGACGATCTCGACGTCCTCGAGCCGCAAAGGCCGGCCATCCGCCCTTTTCAGCTCCGGATATTTAATCGGACGTCCCGCCGCGCGATCGAGAAACACGACCTGCGGTCCCTCTGGCTCCGCGAGCCAGTCGTCACCCCATTTCTTCAAGGCAAGGTAGGCCGGAAAAAAGTCTCGGCCCTTGTCGGTGAGGACATACTCATATCGTCCCGAATGTTCGGGCAGAGGTACCCGCCTCATAACGCCGGCATTTACAAGCTTCTTCAACCTGACGCTCAGGATGTTTGGGGCGATTCCGACGTACATCTCGAACTCGTCGAAGCGCTTCACACCGTAGTACGCCTCCCGTAAAATCAGGATAGACCAGCGGTCCCCGACGATTTCCATGGCTCGCGCAACGGAGCATTCCTTGTTGGCGAGACGGCCCTGCTTCGCACTGGACATCGGTTTTCACCTCCAAACCCAGCCCCATACCAAATCGAGCGGGATTCGTGTATGTCCAGTTCGAGCCTTTTCGCGTCTATTCCTCAGGCGGCCTGTCCGGGCTCGCTTTTCGTCTTGGTGGTCACGTCGGGCCCCAGGGCACGCCTATGAGAGACCAAAACGCCCGCTTCGCTCAATCGCTTCAACTCTTCTTCGCTGATGCCGAATTCGCTGAAAACCGCAAAGTTGTGTTCTCCCTGAAAGGCCGGCGCTCCAATCGGCGACAGTTGGTCGACCGAAAAGTGCCACGGTCGCCCCGGCAACCGGTATTCCCCGCCGCTTCGATCGGGAACGCGTTGGACCGCGCCCCAATAGTCGCTCCACTCTGAAGATGCGAGCTCCTTAATGGAGCGGATCTCACCCATCGCGATTTTGGCTTCGTCGAACTGCGCATCCAGCGTCGCCATGTCCGGAAACGTCAGTATCCAGGACTGGATGATCTGATGCAGCAAACCGAAGTTCAACCGGCGCGCCGCCGCCGTGGCGAACCGTGGATCCTCGATCAGATCGACGCGACGCATCGCTCTCAGCCAGGACGGAAACGTCAGGCTGCCGATGATGCTCGTTGCGACGGTGAACTCTTCGCCTTGCGGCCCTATGAAGAACGAGCAGTCGGTCGCCCCCAACACCGCCGGCTCCGCGCCGATGTCGTCGTCGGACAGATCGACGTGGGCTCGTTCGTTGACCGCCAGCAGCGTCGCCGCCATGGCGATGTCTACATACTGGCCCTGCCCGGTCTTCTGTCGGCTGTTGAGAGCCGCGAGGATCGCGATCACTCCCTGCAATCCGGTGTAGACGTCCGCATGCGAGAGGCTGTCGGTGCGCGGCTCGGTCAACGCCTCGCCATAGTGACGAATACTGTTATGAGTAAAGCCGGCCTCGGCCTGCACGGTCGGCGCGTACGCCATCCGGCTGCGCCAGGGGCCACCCTGCCCATATCCGGTGATGGAAGCGTAGATCAATTTCGGGTTGCGCTTGGATAGCGTATCGTAGTCGAGCCCGAAGAAATTCAGCGTGCCTGCGCGGAAGTTCTCGACCACGACATCCGCCGTGTCACAAAGCTTCAGGACCAATTCATAGGCGCCCGGCAGGTTGAGATTGATGCTGACGTTGCGTTTGCCGGCATTCTGCTGCGCGTAATAGCCTGACATCCCATCCGTGGACGGAAACGCGAACCGACTGACATCGGGGCTTGGCGGTTCGATCTTGATGACCTCGGCGCCGAGATCCTGCAGCGTCCTCGCGCACAGGGGGCCCGCCAGGACGCGGGAGAAATCCACGACTCGAATTCCACTGAGGGGACCACTCATGTCAGCGCCCCGCGAACTTTGCGAGACCAGGACCGTTCTTGCGATATGACGCAAGGCCGGTCTTCAGATCCTCCGACGCCCATATCGCGGCCTGCACTCTCGCCATTGCCTCGTCGGCTGCCGCGACGCCTTCGTTGACTGCGATGTATGCGAGCTCCTTGGTGGCGGCATGCGCGACCGTGGGGCCCTGCGCAAACTCCTCCGCGATTGCCATCGTCGCAGCCTCCAAGGATTCCTCCGGCACCGTTAGATTGATCAGCCCCCATTTCTCAAGCGTCGGTGCGTCGTAGCGGCGCGCCAACATCGACATTTCCTTGGCACGCTGCGCGCCGATCCGTTGCACCTGACGCTGGATCCCGCCCAGCAACGGATGCAGCCCCAGCGTCGCCTCGACCGAGCCGATCTTCGCCGAGCTAGCCGCGATGATGTAGTCGCAGGATAGGGCGAGTTCGAGCCCACCACCCAGGCAGACACCGTGGATGCTCGCAATCAACGGAACCGGCAACAGCTCCATGAAGCGCAGGAAGTCGACGTTCGTTCGCCGCAAATTCGCGCCGCTCCGTTCGGCATCGTCGGCCGCTACTTGCGTCTCGAAAATATCCAAATCCGCGCCGGCTGAGAAATGGCGCAACCCGCTGCGGATGACGATCGCACGGCTTCCGGACTTCTGAGCCGCCTCAACCTGCTGAACGATCGCACTGAGGAACTTGGGGCCGAGCAAATTGTACGGCCGGTAGACCATGGTCAGAACCGAGATATTTCCGCGCTCGTCGCGCGTTACCAACGCCTCTTCAGACAAAGCCGCCTCCCTGGTCGTCGACGCCGCTCCGTAACGGCCTTTATTTCCCTATAAGGGGATTTTCACATCATGACTTGCATTTTGCAAGCCTCCATTTTCCGGCGCATCCTGACGCATGACTCTGTTTCTCAAGACTCCGATCTTCTCGACCTCGAGCTCGATAGTATCCGAATGCTCGAGGTACCATCCGAGTTCGAGACCACAGCCATTGCCGACCGTACCCGAGCCGATGAACTCACCCGGCATCAGCGTCTCATCCCGCGTCACGTGCGCGATGATTTCTTCGAACGAAAACAGCATGCCTTCGCTTGTACCTCGCGAACGGGTCTCCCCGTTGACGCGCGCCTCCATGGTGAGCTTGTAAGGATCGCCTATTTCATCTGGCGTCACGATCCAGGGCCCGAGCACGTTGCCGCCGTCAAAGCTCTTGCCTTTGGCTGGCCCCAGCCTGCCTTCCATCTCCACCCGCTGGGCGTCGCGCGCGGAAAAATCATTAAAGATCGTGAACCCGAATATGTGATCGCGCGCTTTCGCTTTGGAGATGTTCGCGCCCTTATTCTTGGTGATGATGCCGAACTCCAACTCGTAGTCCATCACTTGGCTATAGCGGGGCCATCTAACAGTGGTGTTGGGGCCTCCGACGCTAAAGCGGTTCGTGATGTAGTAGATCGGCTGCCTGCGATAGATTTCCGGCAGTTCAGGCAGAGGCGCCGCCTGAAGGCGGGCGAGCTCAACCGCATCGCCGGCCTTTCGTGCCTGTAGCTTGAGGTGCCCGATCGGGCCTTGAACGATATGCACGGGAAATGACATGCCGTCGCGCATTTGACGCGGCTCCGGCAGAGGGGCGAGAAGTTCGGATGCGGCGACATCGGACGACAGATCTCGATCCTGGCCGTATCGGCTGAACAGGGCCGACGCCGCATCGAGCGACGCATCGCCGTTGTCGATGAACTCGAGCATCGAATTGAAGGCAGGATTTGCCTTGCCGGCACGCTCGGATGCGGAAGCGAGATCAAACAGCCGTGTATCGCCGGCATGAACCAACGCGACCTTATTTCGACCGTTGGACCGATGGGTAGCTAGTTTCAAGAGTCCCTCCCGTGATCTGACATTCTCGTTTCTTGGGACTGAGCATATCTGGTGGCTATTGTTTTACAAGTCATACGGCCAGTGAGCCTCGGACGTCTAGCCGTGACCGGTATCAACATGAGCGCCAAGCCGCCAGCGCCATCGCCGCGGCCGGTAGTGGGGCGGTCTCTACTGCAAGCCACGCGAAGATGGATCGTTGCGTAGCCTGCATTGCCAGCGTATAAAATAGTCTGATATGCCCATAATTGGACGCCGCTGGTGCGGGTAGGCACGGTCTACGCGAGGAGTAAACATGCAATCCCCCATCTTGATCACCGGCGCCGCCGGAACCATTGGCCATGTTGCGTGCAAGCTGCTGGTCGAACGGGGCTCGAAGGTACGAGCCCTCGTCCGCAGCGAGGACGCTCGATCGGCCAAGCTGGCCAACTTAGGGGTTGAGATCGTTGTTGGCGATCTTCTCGACCTGCATGCCATGCATCGAGCGATCGAAGGTTGCGAGCGGGTCTACTTCGGTATGGCCGTTTCACCTTCATATCTGGAGGCGACCGTCAACGCCGCAGCCGTCGCGAAACACCACAAGGTAAGCGCGTTCGTGAACATCTCTCAGATGACCGTATCGCAGATGAGCATCAATTCGACGACCGACAGCCCGCAGCAAAAGCTGCACTGGCTCGCAGAACAGGCGTTGAATTGGTCCGGACTACCCGTCGTACATGTCCGCCCCACGGCATTCCTGGACACCTTTTTCCTTCGACTGTCCGCGAGCTCCATCCGCGACCATGGACAAATTCGTCTGCCTTTCGGAAACGGGAAGACTTCGCCGATAGCGAGTGAAGATGTTGCGCGCGTGATCGCAACCATCCTCGAAGACCCAGCCCCGCATATCGGCAAGATTTATGAACTGACGGGACCCCGGTCACAGGACATGAACGGAATTGCCGAAGAGTTCTCCAAGGCGCTCGGAAGCCCGATCACTTATGTCAACGTTCCCTGGGAACCTTGGCGCAAGCAGTTGGAGGATAACGGAAGATTGCCTCCCCATGCGCTTTCCCATCTTGCGACAATGGCTCTTCTCAAACAGCAGAATCGATACGACAGGTTGACATCGGATGTCGAGAAGATCACCGGCAAGCCGCCGCTCAGCGTTTACGATTTCGTTCTGCGCCACGCGGGCTTTTATATGACCGGAGGTTAAGCGAGACCGCGTCAAGATTACGATGTCTTCGCGGTGCATCATCGTCGGTGCATAGCAGCGCAAACCGGCGGTCCATGTCAGTTACGGCAACCGAAACCGATCTTGAAAATCTGATCGTCCCGTCAAATACGAGGTTTATATATCTTAGATAGTGACTTATAATTTGATAGTTGCGACACGACCAAGCCCCCGATAAGGGTTGGCAAATCGACGGGCGTGTCACCACTGCCTCTAAGCTTGGAGTCCAGACATGAAGGCTTACCTCTGCAAATTCATTCCGCCGCGGGCCGATTTTATAACGACGATGACGGCCGACGAAGCAAAGTGGATGAAGCAGCATGGAGCGTTCTTGGACGATCTGCTCGCCAAAGGAATAGTCGTCGCTCACGGCCCCGTCATGGATCCGAGTGGCGGTTATGGCGTCTCACTCTACCAGATCGCCGACGATGAGAACATCGAAGCGATTACCTCACAGGATCCCATAGTGAAGAACGGCGCCGGACACTATGAGCACTATCCGATGCGTCATTTGGCGGCTCGGGGCTAAACCCCGCGTCCATCACCTTCAGAGCCAAATGCCGAGCGAATCCGGAGCTTGTCTCTCGGATGCGCGCTCGAGTGCGATGCAAAAATCGGCCGAGTAAGCAGCGACACCTCTCTTTTCAATGATCGGCGTGGCTGACGAACATACAAGGTGTAAGGGAACAGGACGCTAGAATATCGAGCGTCCTGTTCGTTAACCCAGTACTTCTCAGAAGCGTCAGGCGATTGCGCGTACCGGGACGGAGCCCGCGCTCACACCATCGAGAAAGCCTGTCAGCCGCTGCCGGATGATGCGTTCGGCACCATCCATGATGCGATCGATCAATTCCTTGACGGTCGGAATATCGTTGATCAGCCCGACAACCATGCCGCAGCTCCAGGCCCCGGCATCCATGTCGCCCTCCAACATCACCTTGGGGTAGACGCCCGCAACCTGGTCGAGAATATCCTCGATCTTCAAGCTCGCGCCCTTCTCGCGCTCGATCTCGATCAGCTCATTGACGCCCTTGTTTTTCAACACGCGCTCGGTGTTGCGTAGCGCGCGCATGACGAGAACGGTGTCAAGCTCAGTCGCCTTGACCAGTGCTTGCTTCACATTGTCGTGGACCGGCGCCTCCTTGGTGGCAACAAAGCGCGTGCCCATGTTCATGCCCGCCGCCCCCATGGAGAGGGCCGCGACGAGGCTGCGCGCATCCGCCATGCCCCCCGACGCAACGAACGGGATCTTGAGCTCGTCGGCCGCACGAGGCAGCAGGATCATGTTTGGCATGTCGTCCTCGCCGGGATGGCCACCGCACTCGAAGCCATCGACGCTGACCGCATCGCAGCCGATCTTCTCGGCCTTCAGCGAATGCCGCACCGAAGTGCATTTATGGATCACCTTGATGCCGGCGGCCTTCAGCGCCGGCATGTACTCCTCCGGGCTGCGTCCGGCGGTCTCGACCGCCTTGATGCCACCTTCCTTGATCGCGGCGATATACTCGGGATAGGGGGGCGCGGTGAAGCTCGGCAGAAAAGTAAGATTGACGCCGAACGGCTTGTCCGTCATGTCCCGACAGCGCGCGATCTCCTTGGCCAGCAGTTCGGGCGTCTTCTGGGTGAGGCCGGTAATGAGGCCGAGACCGCCGGCGTTCGACACCGCGGCTGCGAGTTCGGCGAACCCGACATAGTGCATCCCGCCCTGAATAATCGGATGTTGGATACCGAACAGTTCAGTGATCGCTGTCTTCACGATGATCTCCCGCTATGCCGTTCAATGGATGATTTCGAAAAGGCCCGCCGCGCCCATGCCGCCACCAATGCACATGGTCACGACGCCATACTTTGCCTTTCGTCGTCGCCCCTCGATCAGAAGGTGGCCAGTGAGCCGCGCGCCGGTCATGCCATAGGGATGTCCGATCGCGATCGAACCGCCGTTGACGTTGAGCTTGTTCGGGTCGATGCCGAGCTTGTCGCGGCAATAGATCACCTGAACGGCATAAGCCTCGTTGAGCTCCCAAAGATCGATGTCGTCGATCTTCAGGTTGTGACGCTTCAGCAGGCGGGGGATCGCAACGACCGGGCCGATACCCATCTCGTCCGGCTCGACGCCCGCTGCAACGAAGCCTCGGAAGATGCCGAGCGGCTTGAGCCCCTTCTTGGCCGCCATCTTATCGCTCATGATCACGCATGCCGAAGCACCGTCCGAAAGCTGGCTCGCATTGCCGGCGCTGATGGTTTTGCCCTCGAACACCGGCTTGATCTTAGCGAGGCCTTCTGCCGTTGTATCGGGACGCGGGCCTTCGTCCTTGGTGAGGGTCACCTGTTCATAAGAGACCTGCTTGGTCTCCTTGTTGACGAGCGCCATTTTCGTCGTGATCGGAACGATCTCCTGGTCAAACCGGCCGCTCTGCAGAGCAGCTCCGACGCGGCGCTGGCTCTCGAGGCTGTATTCATCCTGCTTGTCGCGGCCGATCTTGTAGCGCTCGGCGACTGTTTCTGCCGTCTCGAGCATCGACATGTACATGTCCGGCTTCATCGCCATCAATTCATCATCGACCATGTGAAACTTGTTCATGTGCTCGTTCTGCACCAGGCTGATCGACTCGATGCCACCGCCGATCGCAATGTCCACGCCATCAAGCATCACAGAACGAGCCGCCACGGCGATCGCCTGCAGGCCCGACGCGCATTGCCGGTCGATCGTTGTTCCGGCAACAGTCACCGGCAAGCCCGCACGGATCGCCCCCTTGCGGGCGACGTTCATCACCATCGTGCCTTGCTGCATGGCGCAGCCCATTACCACGTCTTCGACCTCGCCCGGCGCAATGCCGGCGCGCTTCACCGCCTCGGCCATGACGTGACCGGCCATGGTCGGTCCCTCCGTGTTGTTGAGGGATCCACGGTAGGCTTTGCCGACCGCGGTACGAGCGGTGGAAACGATTACTGCTTCTGTCGTCATACTCGCCTCTTTTCTTACGCGGCCGCGCCCAGTCGTGCATAGCGCAGGACGTGGAACGCGGGGTCGCCGAACTGGATGTTGATGGAAGAGATCCGCTTGAAATAGTGGCCCACGTTGAGCTCGTCGGTCATGCCCATGCCGCCATGCAGCTGCACAGCCTGGTCGGCGACGAACTTGGCCGCATAGCCGATCTTCGTCTTGGCGCCGGAGGCGAGCCGCGAGAGCTCGGCTTCACCGCCACTGATGCTGAGATTGAGATGCTGCATCAGGGAGAGCGCCTCCTGATGGGCGATGAACATATCGACCATCCGATGCTGCAGCACCTGAAACGAACCGATGGTGGCGCCAAACTGCTTGCGGGTCTTCGAATATTCCAGTGTGGCAGAATTCAGTTCGCCAATGGCACCGACCGCTTCCGCACAGAGCGCGCCGATGGCGCGGTCGCGGCAGGTCTCCAGGGCGGCAACGCCCTCCCCTTCCTTGCCGAGCAGCTGCCCGCGGACATTGCGCAGACTGATCTCGGCGGCGCGACGGCCGTCGATGGTTTTGAAGCTCTGCAGATCAACGCCGGGCGCCCGGCGGTCGACTACAAACAGACTGACGCCACCGTGGTCCTTTCGACTACCCGAGGTGCGCGCTGAGACGACAAGGTAATCGGCCCAGGGCGCCGCAATCACCGCCGACTTTCCGCCGTTCAGGACATAGTCATCGCCCTCACGTCGCGCGGTGGTCGTCACGTCTGCGAGATCGAACCGGCCCCCCTTCTCCGTCCAGGCCAGCGTCCAGATCTTTTTGCCGTCAATGATATCGGGGATGAAGCCCTGCTTCTGCGCATCATCGCCTAGTCGTTCGATCAGGCCGCCGGCCAGCACCACCGTCTCGACGAACGGCTCGACGACAAGATGGCGCCCGAATTCATGCGCGATGATCATGGTCGATAGCGGGCCACCGCCGAGGCCGCCGGCATCCTCGGCGAAGGGTGCCGCCAGCAGGCCGAGTTCGGCAAACGCCGCCCATTGCTTGCGGCTAAACCCTTGTTCGTCGGCGACGATCTTGCGGCGCGCCTCGAAATCGTATTGATCGCGCAGTAGTCGCTGGATGCTGGACCGCAGCAATTCCTGCTCTTCAGTAAACTGAATATCCATCCGACCCTCTCGATACGCCGATTAGAGACCAAGCACCGCTTTTGCGATGATGTTGCGCTGAATCTCGTTCGACCCGCCGTAGATGCTGAGCTTGCGAGAATTCAGGTACTTCTCCGACGCGGTGTGCCCGTATTCGGAGCCGGGCATGAAGTGATTGGCGCCGGCCGGATGCTCTCGCAGTGCGAGCCCGAAACTGCCGATCGCACGATGGGTCAATTCGGTGATCTTCTGGAAGATCTCGGTGCCACGGATCTTGAAGAGTGATGCAGCCGGTCCAGGGTCGATGCCGCGTGCCATCTGAGCCACGACTCGCAGCTCGGTCGCCTCGAGCGCCAGAACGTCCAGTTCCACAAGGGCGATCTCGCGCAGGAAGTCGAGATACGTCGGATCGTCTGACGGGACCTCGGCTTCTACGATCTGCTTCAGTTTGTTGATGTAGCGCGTCGACCGGCCGATGCCGGCCATGCTGGTTCGTTCGTTGCCCAGCAGGAACTTGGCGTAGGTCCAACCCTTGTTTTCCTCGCCGATCAGGTTTTCGACTGGGACACGGACGTCCTCCAGAAACACGTCGTTGACCTCGTGGCTGCCGTCGATCGTGATGATCGGCCGCACAGTCACGCCAGGCGACTTCATGTCGATCAGCAGGAATGAGATGCCGGATTGCGGCTTCGCATTCGGATCGGTCCGAACCAGGCAGAAGATCCAGTCCGCATGCTGAGCGAGCGTCGTCCAGGTCTTGTGGCCATTGACGATATAGTGATCGCCGTCGCGCACGGCCTTGGTGCGGACGGTTGCCAGGTCCGAGCCAGAGCCCGGCTCGGAATAGCCCTGGCACCACCAGTCCTCGCCAGACAGAATACGCGGAAGAAACTTCTTCTTCTGGGCCTCGTTACCGAACGTGTAGATGACGGGCCCAACCATTGTGACGCTGAATGCCAAGGGCGGCAGCGTGCCGGCGCGGCTGGTCTCCTGTTCGAAGATGAAGCGGCGCGTAATCGGCCAGCCCGGCCCGCCATACTCCTTGGGCCAGAGAGGCGCAATCCAGCCCTTTTGGTGCAGAATGCGATGCCAAAGCAGCGATTGCTCCTTGGTCAGGTCGGTCTCCGGGTTCGGGACGCGCATTTCCGCAGGGTAGTTTTCCGCGATGAAGGATCGCACCTCGTCGCGAAATGCGGCATCCTCTGGAGAAAGCGCCAGCTCCATACTATTTGCTCCTCACCACTTTTCGCCGAAAGGACGAATCTCCAGCTCGAACGTCCACGCGCTTTTCGGCTGCTGGTAGAGTTGCCAATAGGATGCAGCAACGGAGGACGGCGGCATCAATGCCTCCGGATCGTCCAGCGCGTTTGGCCCGAGAGCCTCTAGCCGCCGCTGCCGAACCCATTCGGTATCCACACCGGAATCGATGATCAGATGCGCGACGTGGATATTCTTCGGGCCAAGCTCGCGGGCCATTGCTTGCGCGACCGCGCGAAGACCGAATTTGGCGCTTGCAAACGCGGCATAACCGCTGCCGCCGCGGAGGGAGGCGGTCGCCCCGGTAAAGAAGATATTGCCGCCCCCACGCGGCAGCATTAGCCGGGCCGCCTCACGGCCGGCCAGAAAGCCGGAATAGCAGGCCATCTCCCAGACCTTGCGGAAAACGCGTTCAGTGGTTTCGAGAATCGGGAAGTTGACGTTCGCGCCGATGTTGAAGATGCAGACTTCCAGCGGTGCATGCTTGTCTGCATCATTCAGGAAGGAGACGATCTCGTCTTCCTTGCGAGCGTCGAGCGAACGGGCGTGAATCTCTCCGCCGGCAGCCTCGATGTCCTTGACGAGCGGAGCCAGCTTTTCGCCGTTACGACGGCCGGCGAAGACCGTGAAGCCTTCTGCGGCAAACTTTTTGGCGATCTCGCCGCCGATGAAATCGCCGGCGCCGATGACAGCCGCGGTTGCGTTTCTTTTCTGCACGGGCGTGCTCCCTGTGAGGTGATACGTCGCTTGCGAACGATTTCACCGTGAACCCGCCGGACCACGTTGTCGACGCGCTCTCGGCATCATGGAAAAAACATACCGTTCTTTTTTAGAACTCGTCAATTCATATTTGACGTTAGCGCTTCGAGGTCGCAAGGCGAGCAACGCTCCTAATCCGGTGGTCGCGCTCGACCGGCGAGCGCCGTCGAAAGCCCTACCTACAAGGTCCGCTGCGATCATCGACGGCGAGCAGCGACGAGTCTCATTTCGTGATCGTCGAACTTCGATGCAGATATCACTTGGTCTTGGAGGTGGTCCCGCCGGTTTGTTCGACAATGGATTCCTCCACGTCCCGCAACTGGTCCTTTCCGAAGAACATTTCCTTGTCGACGAAGAATGTCGGCGAGCCGAACGCGCCGCGGCTCACAGCGTCGTTGGTCAACTCGATGAGCCTCTTCTTCACATCGTCTTCCTGCGCACGCTTTGCCACGCGACCGATATCGATGCCTGAAGAGATGAATGCGCTCCGGAAAACCTCAGGATCGTCCATCTTCTTCGGTTCTTCCCACATGTGATGATAAGCGGCCCTGAAATAGGGCTCGAACACTCCCTCGAACTGCGCCGCAACCGCGCAGCGCATCAACATGAGGGTATTGACGGGAAAGAAGGGATTGGTGCGGAATTTCGTCACGTTATGACGGCGGATAAACCGCTGCGTCTCGAGCGCCTGGTACTCCGGCTTGTTCTTGATTCCACGCAGGGAATCGAAGGGCGACATGTTTCCGGTTGCCTTGTAGATGCCGCCAAGAAGAACCGGAACGTACTCGAATTTGGCTCCGGTACGCTGTTCGATGCCCGGGATTGCGACCTCAGCCAGATAGGCGTTCGGACTACCGAAATCGAACAGGAACTCTACTTTCGGGGGCATATCGGCGCTCTCCGGATAATTCGATGATTGGCACATTCGATGAGGTCGCTTGGCTTCTTACAGTTCTGTTTTAGAACTGTCAAACCGAATCCCCCTCGATTTGGTAGACTTATCTGCAGGGTATTGTTTGGGGATCAGTACCTATCTAGAATGGTGCGATCGATCGCTCTCTCCGCAGATTCGTGGGAGAATGATTGGGGTTATTGGAGACCGCGGATGAAATGGAAAGAACTTGAGGAAGAGCCATGTTCGATGGCCAGGACTATCGGGGTAATCGGCGACCGATGGACACTGCTTATCCTGCGCGAATGCTTTCTGCGTACTCGCCGCTTCGAGGGATTCCAGTCCGCTTTGGGAATAACGCGCCATCTACTTGCCGAGCGGTTGAAGAAGCTTGTCCGGCAAGGCATTCTCCGCCGAGTCCCCTATCAGGAAACGCCCAAGCGCCACGAGTACATACTGACGCAGAAGGGCCTTGATCTCTATCCGATCATGATGGCGATCGTCCATTGGGGCGACACTCACATGGTAGACGAACGCGGTCGGCCGCTGCTACATCAGCATCGCAACTGCGCTAAGAACTTCGACCCCGTCATGGTTTGCTCCGAGTGTGGCGAGCCGATTTTGGCCAAAGAAGTGCACACGCATCCGGGCCCAGGTGCCAGGCGCCCCCTTGCGAAAAGCGACGTGAAAGCGCCGGCCCCAAAACCCAAGGCGCGGCGCAAAGCAGCCTGATCACCCCTGCCCTGCGAAGTCAGCCAAGCCGCTAAGCAAGCAATGACCGAGTAGCTAACCGTTTCACCGCGATCAGCTTCCATATGGGCCACCGGCCGGGCGCTCGATGAGCGAAAGTTCAAACTCGGATCACGTCTGGGTTCGGGGCCGAGCAGTAGAGAGATTCAACCTGGTCCGATCGGCACTTCAAGACGGCGCGTTGATTGACATATGCCTTGTCGGTGATCTCTCCAGCGGCAATTGACGGCGGCTCCTTGAGCAGCACGAACGAGTGGGCCTTCTCGCTGCTGCCAACGGTCCGATTGTACTCTTGGAGGCGATCCTTGAGGAACTGCACCACGACGGGATTGGTGATCAGGTCGGAAGACGGCTGCGAAGAGATCCGCGCCGCCTCCGTCGGGTTCAGCCAACAAAGCAGACCGCAGTATTCTCGGTTCTCGCCTGCAATCACCACATCCGACAGCACGCCGCGGGTAGCCGCCAGAATTGCGGCGCGCATGTTCCCGATCGACACCCAGGTCCCGTTCGCCAGCTTGAAGTTTTCGGAAATCCGGCCCGTAAAGCGAAGTCCAGATTCGGGTTTCTCGGGGTCCATGAACGAGACTGTGTCGCCGATGCGATAGAAGCCTTCTTCATCGAAGGCTTGCTCCGTCAAATCCGGCCGACCGAGATAACCAGGCGTGACGTTGGGACCTTTGACCCGCACCTCGTATGTATCGGAAACGGGAAGCAGCTTAAGCTGCAAACCGGGCGCGGGAAGGCCGATTTCCCCCGGTCGATCGGTAGCCCAATGGGTCGTACTGATCGTTGGAGCTGTTTCCGTCGTGCCGTAGCCGGACATGACAGGAATACGCCGGTCGGTAATCGATGACGTCAACCGGTAAAGACGCTCGAGCGTGTTCTGCGAGATGGCTGCGCCAGCGTAACTGATCCGATCCAGCCGCTTCAGTATGCGCGCGCCAAGCTCGGAATCCTTCTCGATGGCATCGCAAAGGAAATTGTAACCGGCCGGCACGTTGAACATGGCGGTCGGTGAAACCTCTTGGAGATTGAGGAGCGTTTTTTGGAAGAGTTGCGGCAACGGCCGGCCGTCGTCGATGTAGAGCGTCCCACCATTCTTGAGTATGCCGTGCAGAATGACGTTGCTTCCCATGGTGTGGTGCCATGGCATCCACTCGACCTGGACAGGCGCTTCGGACGGGGTCACCAGCAAGCTGCCCATTTGCAGAGAGCTCGCCATCATGCGGTGAGTATTCAGGACGCCCTTGGGAAGGCCCGTCGATCCCGATGTGAAGAGGACTTTTGCGACGGAATCGCAAGATACGGAGCGGGACGCGCGTTCGAAGCCATCATAGTCACTCCTCTTCGTCGTCAGGTCGGAAAAGCGCACGGTTTCGGGAGCACCGTCCACGCTGATCCAGCTTGCTGCTTTCAGTTCCGGAATGGAGCGGGCAGCGGAGAAATCGCGTCCACTTTGCACGAACACGAACTTCGGACGCAGCACCTCCGCGATATCCTTCAGCCGCGCCAGCCCGCCGGGCATCAACGTGTAGTTCGGCGAGATCGGCGCAAAAACCACGCCGATGGACATTGCGGCGAAAGAAATCACCGCGTTCTCTATGGAATTCCCGGAGAGGATGGCGAGGCTATCTGAAGGCTTCGCATCCATTTCGATCAGGCTTTGGCCGACCGCCTGAACCAAGGACCAGGTCTGGCTATACGTAATCTCGTCCCACTCGCCGCTTGAATTGCGTTGAGCCAGGAAAATGCGATCGGGAGCGGCTTTCGCCCATTTCGGCAGGAAGTCCGTGATCCGCCAGTCGCACTCCCCCAGCTCGATCGGCGAGCTCAAGATAAGTGTACCGTCGCTCCGACGCTGCAGAGAGACCTCTTTGGGCGCGAATACAGGTGCGTTCGTTGACATTGAGGATGATCCCATGATTTACCATAGCGCTGCCCCGCACACTCGCGTGTGATCCCGCTTCTGACGGCCGACCAACTTGCGGACTTGTGCGAACGGCTTACCCCAGGAGGTCGACGGCGCATTCGATCGCGCGCCGGTTTTCCATTTTCTGGGCGATCGACTACTCGGATTTCGAGTCAAGCACATCGCCAAACAACTGATAGGTCGTTCCAGTCCAGCGCTGCAGCCGCATTTGCGTCCACATCATGTTGGAGTTTTCGCTGGTGTTGACCTCGATTCCCGGCAGTGCGACGGGGACAATGACGTTCTTGAGGTTCTTTGCTTGCGCCAGGATGTTCTTGCGGGAGAGGTCGTTGCCGCATTGCTTCAGGATCCGCTCGAGCAGAATTCCCTGCTGATATCCGACCAGATAAGTTCCGTTGGTAATGTCGGCACCGGACAGATACTTCTCGAAGAAGTTCTTATAATCTTGTAGGCCGGGATCGTTCTTCCACGTCTCGTCTGCGACGTCCTTGGTGATCGTGCCGGCGATCACGCCGATCGATTTGTCGAGTCCGGCCGGCGCGATCGTGCCACCAACAGATGCGGAAGGGAAATTGATGATTACGGTCGCCTTCCATCCAATCACCGAGGCCTGCCTGATCGCCTGCGCCGCAAACTTCGGTGTCCCGGCGATCACGAGAGCCTCCGCGCCCGAACTCTTGAGATTCGTGATCTGCGAATCGATCGTCGGATCGGCAACCTCGTAAGAGGCGGTCACGACCTTTCGATCGAAATCGCCCCCGAGATACGCCTTGAAAGCATTGACGTAGTCCTTACCGAGGTCGTCGTTCTGGTAGAGGATTGCGTATTTCGCGTTGGGAAGCGTCTTGGTTAGATACTTGGCGTAGATCTTCCCTTCGGTATCGTAACTGACAAGACCGGTCGTCGTCAGGGGATAATTCGCGACGTCCGTGAACTTGGATGAGCCGCTGACGATTGCGATGCTGGGCACCCCTTTCGCCCTGAGATATTTGGCCGTAGCCGAGATGCCGGGCGTGCCGAGTTGGCCGAACATGAAGGACACTTCATCGCTCTCGACCAGCTTGCGCACGTGCTCCACCGCCTTGGGCGGACTGTATGAGTCATCGTAGGCGATGTAATTGATCTTGCGGCCGTTTACACCGCCTCGGTCGTTCAGCGATTGGATGTAGGCGATAAGACCCTTGCCCACGAGCCCGATCGGTGACGCCGGTCCGCTGAAGGGGAAGACCCCTCCAATCTTGATCTCAGTTTCGGAAATGCCGGGCTCTTCCGCCGCGGACGCGGGACCGCTCAAGAGCACAGCTAGAGCTATCGCGATTTTCCAATTCGCTATCATCGAGCATCCTCCCCACGCCCCCCCCGTCGGGGCACGCCAGTATGTTGGTGACCTTCTGCTTTGCGCGCTCGCCCGCCGGTCGTCGGCTCCGCACCGACCGGAGTGACAGGCTAGAGGTCTAGCGGACCATACCGTTCTTTTTTGGAACTCGTCAAGCTCATCCATCACTTAACAGCTGCGATACGATCAGCTGAGACTGTTCTTTTTGGCCATCCGGGCGCGACAACCTCCACGCATCTGTTCGAGTAGTTACTTCTGTACTGGAACTCACTGCATTGTGCCCGAGCGACCGCCTCACGAGGACTGGGTAGCCGGCACTGGAGCGCAGGTCATTGGGTACTGCCGATGAAAAGCTCGATCAGCGCAATCACGGTATCGGGCGCGTCTTCCTGGCTAAAGTGTCCCGCATTCGGAATCTTTATGATCGGCCTCCCCGGCCAAATCGCGCGAAAATCGGCGATCTGTGTGTCGGGCGCAATGGCGCGATCTTTCATGCCCACGGCGAGCATCGCCGGCTTGGACTTCAGCTTGTCAATGAGTGGAAAGCCTTCCGCGAGGTATGGCCGGATTCTGCCGAGCAGTGCATCGAGCGGAAACTCGATCGCACCGAGACATTCTTGTTTGGTCGTAAATGGCGAACCGTAAGCCGCGAGCCAATCGGCGTTGACGACGGAGAGGTTCTCCAGGCCCTGGATCTTCATGACACTCAGGATGTTGACATCCAGGTGCCCGAGTACTTCAGGGAGCGTGCCGGCCGTGTGATGATTAAAGACGAACTGGAACCACGGCGTCAGCCCTGGAGGAGCATTGCCGTAGCCAGTAAGTGTGTTGAGCAAAAATAGCCGCTTGACGCGATCGGGATAGCGTAGCGCGAACGCCGAACCGATCAATCCGCCCCAGTCCTGGATAACGAACGTGATGTTCCTGAGATCTAGCGCTTCGACCAACTTGGTGAAGTTCTCGACGTGGGTTCTGAGCGAATATTCCCGATCTGGAGGCGTCTCGCTCTTGCCGAAACCCATATGGTCGGGAACGATTACTCTACGTGAAGCCGCAAGCGGCGGGATGAAGCGTCGATAGAGATAGCCCCACGTCGGCTCACCGTGCAGACAGACGATGGGATCGCCATTCCCCTCATCGACGTAATGCATTCGGAAGCCGTTTCCTTCGAAGAAGTGAGGCTGGAAGGGCCAGCTTCCACCGAAAGTCTCGAGAGCGTCGATCATCGTTGCGGTGCAACTCGTTTTGAACGGTAATTCAAGCTTTTCAGGCGTTGTGCCGCGCGGTTTATTTCCCGCGGAAGACCGCCGAACGACGTTCGATGAAGGATTGAATGCCTTCCATCATATCTTCGCTACCGAGAACTCGATCCTTGATCTTGGGGATGTAGTCGATGGCATCCCGCTCGGCGGCCTCGATATACTTCAGCGCGGCTTGCTTTGTGACCTGTATGCCGAGCGGCGCATTCTTGACGATCGTCTGCGCCAACTCCATCGCCCGATCGATCTGGCTTCCGGGCTTGACCACTTCCTGCACGAGGCCAATCGTGTGCGCTCGCTCAGCACCGAACTCGTCGCAGAGGAAAAGGTGATACATCGCGTCACCCCAACCCGCGCGCGTCAGGAATCGAAAGTGAGCGCCGCCGAAAGGTGCTATTCCTCGCTTTGCCTCCATCTGGCAAAACCGGCTATCCGAAGCAGCGACAACGATATCTCCGGCAAGCATCATTTCGATTCCGATCGTATAGACGATGCCCTGCACTGCCGTCACGATCGGCTTGCGGCATCGTCCCTTGAGCGCAAATGCATCGATGTTGCTCGGAGAAATCTCTATTTTCTCGGCGCCCGGGCCGAAGAATTTTGGCATGTCGAGACCTGCCGTGAAGTCCGTTCCTTCCGCGCAAACGACGCCCGCCCAGTAATCGTTGTTGCTGTCCAGCAACGTCATCGCATTCGACATCTCCACCATCATGGCGGGCGTGAACGAGTTTTTTTTCGCCGGATTGTCGATGACGATCTTGAGGATTCGATCGTGAACTTCTGTGCGGACCCGGCCAGACGGGGGCTCTTGATCGCTCATTTGTGTTCCTCCAGACGCGTCAAACAACACCGCGTCGCCAAAGCCCACCTTCCTGGCGGGCGAGTTGACAATGAGCTTCGCAAGCCGGCTACAACAATCTTGTGCCGACCCTATTCAAGGATGAATGCGACCGCCGAGGGGGGCCCATGCGGCGATGAGAGTTGTTGAGAGCGCCGATGGCAGGAGCATTGCAATTCGATCGATACATCATATGATGGTCGTCAGCCAAAATTAAACAGCGAGGAGCATCTCCGTGACCGAAGCCGCCGATCCCGTCGTCATTGTCTCCGCCGCCCGCACCCCGCTCGGCCGCTTCATGGGCGAATTGTCGCCGCTTGCCGCGCACAAGCTCGGATCGCATGTGATCGGAGCGGCGCTGGAGCGCGCCAAGCTTGCGCCCTCAAAGGTGGACGAGGTCTTCATGGGCTGCGTGCTGCCGGCCGGCCAGGGTCAGGCGCCGGCGCGCCAGGCAGCACGTAGCGCTGGCCTGCCCGATGCGACCGGTGCCACCACCGTCAACAAGGTCTGCGGTTCCGGCATGAAGGCGACCATGCTGGCGCACGACATCATCCACGCCGGCTCGGCCGAAATCGTTGTCTCCGGCGGCATGGAGAGCATGAGCAACGCGCCCTATCTGCTGGCCAAGGCCCGCGGCGGCTATCGCGCCGGTCATGACCGCATCATCGACCACATGATGATGGATGGCTTGGAGGACGCCTATGAGACCGGGCGCTCCATGGGTGATTTCGGCGAGGCGACCGCGGAAGTCTACCAGTTCACTCGCAAGGACCAGGACGCCTACGCCATGGAGACGCTCAGCCGCGCGCGCAAGGCGGTCGAAGGCGGCGCGTTCAAGGCCGAGATCGCGCCGATCACGCTGACCGAGAAAGCGGGTCCCCGCATCGTTGCCAACGACGAGCATCCGCTGAAAGTCGATCCGGCTAAGATTCCCGGATTGAAGCCAGCGTTCCGTGCCAATGGCACCATCACGCCGGCGGCCTCCTCCGCGAACGCCGACGGCGCCGCCGCGCTCGTTCTGACGAGGCGCTCGCTGGCCGATCGCGATGGATTCCCCGTGCTGGCCGAGATTAAGGGACATGCCACCCACAGCCAGGAGCCGCAATGGTTCACCACGGCGCCGATCCCAGCCATCCGCAAGCTGCTCGACAAGGTCGGCTGGGCTGCCTCCGACGTCGACCTGTATGAGATCAACGAGGCCTTTGCCGTGGTGGCGATGGCGGCGCAACGCGACCTCGGCATTCCCCGCGAGAAGCTGAACGTCAATGGTGGCGCCTGCGCGCTCGGCCATCCGATCGGCGCCACCGGAGCCCGGCTGATCGTGACGCTGCTGCACGCGCTCGAGGCAAACAACCTCAAGCGCGGCGTCGCAGCACTCTGTATCGGCGGCGGCGAAGCGACCGCCATTGCCGTCGAACGCCGTAGCAATTGAAAGTCTAAGCGCCGGTAGCCAGCCTGGAGCGTCGCGAAATTAGCGGCGCAACTAGCGTCCCACCAGATGGCGCCTAGGAACAGTCGTCGAAGCGACGGCCCGCCAAGCGGCCGTCGCGGACCGAGATTTCTGACAATCAGTTCCTCAAGCGAAATTGACGCTCTTGTTTAGAGGCAATTCGCGTACTCGCTTCCCGGTGAGAGCAAAGATCGCGTTGGCGAGAGCGGGTGCCGCCGGCGGAACGGGCGGTTCTCCAATTCCTCGCACTTCCCCCCCAAGCTCCAATCCCTTGACAATGATTTCGGGTGCCTGATGGAATCTCATGGCCTCGAATAGGTGAAAATTGGTCTGGACCGGCGCAAAGTTTTCGTAGGTCAGCTCGCAGTTCATGGCGTGGCCCAAGGCCCAGATGACGCCACCCCGCACCTGCGCTTCGAAGTTGACCGGGTCCAGAATGCGCCCCACATCGCAAACGGCATACACCTTGTCGATCTTGATGCCCTGAGGTGTGTAGCTCACCTCGACGACTTGAGCCATTGGCACGCCGAAGGACAAAGTCAGCGCCACGCCGCGGGCTCGTCGATCGTCGATTCGCGAGCCGGTCCAGGCAGAAATATCACGCAAAGTATGCAGCACCTTCTTGGACGGCTCATGATTGCAGAGACGGATGAGCTCTGCCATCGGATCCGCGCCCGCGGCATGGATCAGTTCGTCTAGGAAGGAAGCATGGTGGAAACCATTGGCGGACGCTCCAACCGATCGCCACGGGCTGACTGGCACCATTTCCTTCGACTTATAACCCGTCACACGAAAGTTCGGTATTGCGAAAGGCTGGTCCCAAATACCGTTGACGCTTGAAACATCGGGGCCGGGAGGGACGGGCGCCTGTAACCGATTGAACCAGGAGGCGCCCATCGATTGTCCGGCCACATCGATGCTCATGCTCTCGACCATGCCATCGCGAACGGTTCCCTTGGCGCGCGAGAGCTGAATCGGGCGGGGATAGTCGTGCGCCATGTTCTCTTCACGGCTCCAAGTCATCTTGACTGGAACGCCTTCCATCGCCATCGCCAGTTCGACCGCCTGCAACGCATAGGTGTCGTCGAGTCGCGCCCCGAAACTGCCGCCGATCGACTGAGCGTACACGAAGACCTTCTCTTCCGGCAGTTGGGTCAACTTCGCCGCATGCGCCTGGAGGAATACCGGGATCTGCGTTCCCGTCCAGATGTCGAGCCGTTCCTTGGTGTAGAGTACAACCGCATTCATGGGCTCGAGCGGAGCGTGGGCAAGATATGGAGTGCGATACTCCGCCTGAACCGGTTTGGACGAGCCGGCCAACGCCTTCTCCACGTCTCCGTCATTGCGAAGTCGGCTGTCATACTGGTCTTTGGAAAATGAATTCTCTAGCACCTTCCACATTCCAGCCGAGTCGGCCGGATAAGGTGGGTTGTTCCATTCGATCTTGATAGCGGCGGCGGCCTGAAAGGCTCTCCACGTATTATTGGCAATGACGCCTACACCGTCTTTGATCGGAACGATCTTTTTGACGCCCCTCATCTTTTCCGCGCTAGAGGCATCATATCGTTTGATCGTGCCTCCCATGCCGGGGTTGGCTCGGACAGTGGCATACACGACCCGGTCCGGACGAATATCGATCCCATATTGTTGCGTACCGGTAGACTTGGCGACGATATCGATCCGGCGCATCTTCTTGCCGATGTAGCGCCACTCCTGTTCCGGCCGGAGGGTGACATCGGTAACCGGTGCAAGCTGCGCTGCCTCAACGGCCAGCTCCGCGTAAGTGACGGACTTGCCATCAGGCAAGATGACCTGACCGTCCTTGGTCTTCAATTGCGATCGGGACACCCCCGACCTTCTGGCCGCCGCCTCCTTCAAAGTCTCGCGTGCGACGGCTCCCGCCATGCGAAGTTTCTGATAGCCGTCGGGTACGGTGGACGAACCTCCCGTGATCTGCATACCGAGAAGACGGCTCAACACCTCGCCACCTCCCCGCGCGCCTCGGGCCATGACTCCATCGTCGATGGTAGAGAAGGGCAGACTGTCGTCCATGATCCGGCTGTTAAAGTAGGCCGGGTTTGGTGGACCAGGATCGATGCGAACCTTGTGCGGATCTACGTCAAGCTCTTCGGCAATCAGATGAGCCTGTATGGAATATGAGCCTTGGCCCTTGTCGGCGCGCGGAGTGATGAGCGTAACGCCCTTTGCGTCGACGCGGACGTAGGGCGTGATCGCGGCTTCACCCGCCTTGAGGTCCTTGAGCAGCGGATTAGGAGGATCCTGGCGCAATCGGTAGTAGCCGAAGGCGACGCCCCCGGCGAGCGCAGCGGAGCCGATCAGAAATGTGCGTCTTGCAATTGTCTTGAGCCGAGCCACGCTATTTCCCCTTCATCATCTGGGCTGCAGTTTTGACGGCGCTGTGGATGCGCGTGTAAGTTCCGCATCGACAAAGATTTCCGCTCATGGCGTCGGCGATTTCGGAGTCTGACGGATCGGGGGTTTTCGATAGAAGGGCCGCTGCCGTCATCATTTGTCCGGACTGGCAATAGCCGCACTGCGCAACTTGGTGCTCGATCCAAGCCTGCTGAACAATGTGCAGGTTTACGGGAGTTCCCAGGCCCTCGATCGTCGTGATGCTGCCGCGGACCTCACCAGCGTTGGTCGAGCAGGAGCGAACCGCCTTCCCGTCGATATGAACGGTGCACGCGCCGCAAAGGCCCGCCCCGCACCCGTACTTCGGTCCTGAGATACCCAGCTCGTCTCGGAGTACCCAAAGGAGCGGCATTTCCGGTTCAACATCCAGATCGTAGCGCTTACTGTTGACGGTCAACTGCATTGCGAATGCTCCTGTAGTTGCGAACAACGACACCTGCCTGCCTCTCCAAGCGCCGCGGCCAGCCCGATCTGATGTGCCGAACCAGGCACGTATTCTTGACGATTAGATCGTTACAGAGGCCTCGGCCAATTCAGAATCGAATAGCGTTGCGTTACCGCTGAATTGCAACTAAGCGCGTTTCAGCAAAGCCGTTCGATGCTTGGATTTTCGGAAAGCACGATGCTCGGATCCCACCAGGCACGCTCGCGGCTCGGTCCGCTCCGCGAGGACAGCCACCGTGCTTTCGGCGAACACTGACGCAGGACGAGTTCGGAGCTGTCGTGCGTCGGGCGGGCGCATCAGAGCTACCTAGGTTTGCGCCGCCCCCGGCGCCCGGAAGCTGTGGCACGGCTCTGCTCCGATCCAGCTTCAGGCAGCGGCGCATCGATAACACGCGTCATGAGCTCGCGGAGATGGCCGGCCTCGCGCGCCCCAAACGCCAATTCGAACCCGGCTCTCGCCTTTTGCCAGGCCGGATGCGCCGCAAACAGCACCTCCTGCCCACGGTCCGTGATTGTAACCTGCCGCACCCGCCGATCCTCCTCGCTCACCTTGATCTTGAGGAAGCCATCCCGCGCGAGCGGCCGGAGATTGTGGCCGACCGTCGCTCGATCCATTGTCATGATGTCTGCCAGGCTGACCATCGTCATCGGGCCTTCCGCGGCGAGGAAGCCCAGCAGGCTGTACTGGGTCGACTTGAGCCCGGTACCGGCAAGGCAGAGATCGTAATACCGAGATACGCGGCGCGCCGCCCGCCTGAGCTGGCTGCAGGTGCAGTTCTGAGGAAAATCACTCATCGGAATCGAACGTCGTGCCAAAGTTCAGGTTTCCTTGGTGGCCTGGATAGGTGCTCCAGACCCTTAGCATCAAATCGCCGAACGAACCTCAATGAAATGGCAGTTTGCTTGCCTGCACGACGGATGATAGTCTCATATGCCCGTAATTATGTCCGGCGCACCGCGCGCGGACGCACGCACCTTCGGTTCAAGGAGACCAGCATGGCGGGACTTAAGGACCATCCGATCGCCGAACGCATACGACTTAACCCTCCGGCACCGCCTGCATCCCTTAGCCTCGACGCTTTGAAGGCGTTGGTCATGGAATGCGGTGCAGATGATTGCGGTATCGTCAGCCTCGATGACCCTCTGGTAAAGGACGAAGCGGTTCACGCGCGACGGGCTTTCGCGGGGGCGCGATTGGCGGTGAGCATCGTGAGCAGGATGAATCGCGCTCCCATCCGTTCACCCGCGCGTTCGGCGTCCAATAACGAGTTCCACAAGATTTCTCACGACGTCGACGATATCGCGCGCGAGCTGGTTCGGCGGCTGGAAGACATGGGAATCTCTGCGATGAACCCTCCGATGGCATTCCCCATGGAGTTCGACAAGTACCCGGAACGAGGATGGGTCGTCTCGCACAAGCTCATTGCCGAAGCTGCCGGCGTTGGAAAGCGCGGCATCCATCGCAGCGTCATCCATCCCAAATTCGGCAGCTTTATCCTTCTGGGCACTGTGCTGGTCGATCTCGACATAGAGGCGCCGTCGAAGCCACTCGACTACAATCCCTGCTTCGAGTGCAGGCTCTGCGTCGTCGCCTGTCCGGTCGGCGCAATCAAGCCAGATGGTTATTTCGATTTTTCTTCCTGCCTGAACCACAACTACCAGCAGTTCATGGGCGGATTCGCCCAATGGATCGAGGACATCGCGGACGCGAAGTCGGCAAAGGACTACCGTGAACGCCAGCCGCTGGCAGAAACAGTCAAGCGCTGGCAGAGCCTCTCGTACGGCCCCAACTACAATGCTGCCTACTGCGTCGCGGTTTGTCCCGCCGGCGAAGACATCATGGCCGGCTACTTGTCGGACCGCAAAGCGCACGTGGAAACGATCGTCAAACCGTTGCAGGACAAAGTCGAGCCGCTCTATGTCGTCCGGGATTCCGATGCAGTAAGTCACGCAGCGAAGATGTTCCCACACAAGACGCTTCGGTTTGTGCGCTCGAGTGCCCGGGCCTCGAGTATCGGCGCATTTCTCTTCGGAATGGGGCTTACTTTCCAGCGTAATAGGGCTAAGGGTTTGAATGCCACCTACCACTTCGTCTTCACGGGCCAAGAGCCCAAGGAGGCCACGGTGGTTATCAAAAATCAGAAGCTGACCGTCACCGACGGCCTCATTGGTACCCCGGACTTGCGGATTCAGGCGGACTCAGCCGCTTGGCTGAAGACTTTGAATGGTCAGATCTCGGTCGTCCTAGCGCTCGCGCAGAGAAAGATTCGATTGAAGGGTCCTCTTAAACTCCTGAAGGCCTTCGGTGCCTGCTTCCCGAAATGACAAGACATCGTCGCAAGCCGGAGCGTAATGACCTCGTCGGGCTCGGCGCCTACTCGCCGTAGGTTCGATACTTCATAGTTCCTTTTTCGAATTGACTGAGCCGTCCATCTTGATATCTTATTGCCGCACCTCCCGGTCCGGTCCAGGAGACGGCGAGATCTGGCTCGGACTACTTAACCGGCTGCGCAAGCGGCCGGTTTTTTTCATCGTACTATTCGGTGGAACAAAAGAGCCAGGCTCGTCTCGCAATCTGCAGCATCTCCGTTTCACGGAGCTTAAGTCGGTAAACTCTCGCTTTCGATCTTGGATAATGCTGGGCCGGGGAGGCTCTCAAGATCGCCGGAAGCGCGCTGAAGCCGAGCATCATGCCATTCGGTGCGGTCTCGGTTGGATCAAGACGAAAGGCCGGCGGCGAGGCAAGGCCGTCTCCCTCGTGATCGCGGCTCCAGCCAAGGCGTTCGAGCGCGGCTACAGGCGATTGTTCGCCGGCGCGCCATTTCAACACTTCGATCGCAGATCGAAAAGCAAGCGTTACGCAATCGATGTCGTCGACAGAGCGGTCGCCGACCAACTGCTCGTGATGCTTAACAGCCTGCAATACCTCTTCACGCGCGTGATCATGGCTGAGTGCGATAGCAGTCAAGCCAAAGAGAGCGTCAAAGATCTGAAAGGCGTGACGCGCGGTGGCCAGCACCGGTAGATAACATTCAAAGGCAGTCGGTCCGAACGCGGCGGCCGACTTTGCTCCGGCTGCCGCCAGCCATACCGTACGCGCTCTCGTGAATGCCAAGCTAGGTGTCCACCCGTTCAATATCGATGATTTCGCCGCCTCAATCAACGAATGTTCATGAGCATCGCTGCTCATCAGGACGAAATGAGCCATGATGTGGGCCATTGCGCAGAAGTTGCATTCACCGGCACTGAACGCGGTATTGACTTCACCCCTCGCGCGCTCACGTAAGTCTTCCAGGGCCGCCAGATAACGCGTTGCCAACGCGTATGCCAACAATTCGATGAGAGGCGCCCATCTGAATACGGACTGGAACTCTGTTCGAGACGGAAAGCGCCCCGGAAGAGCGAATGGCGCGAGCAAATCGAAAGCGATATCTCTGCTTTTCGCTCTGAGACCATGTAGCCGGCTCCGTAAGCCTGCAGATGTCATAAGCTTGTCGATCTCTTCACCGACCGGGACCCCATGCTGACGAAGCAGGCGCAACACCCCGGACGGGTCGATCTCAATGGCGGCCGGGACGTCCGGAATTTTCAGGACCACTGGTCGCGCAGACTTGCCGGGCGTCCGGATCCTTTCCCATGTTGTTGGCTCCATCTCTATGGCGAGTCCGATCGCCAATGTGTCGGCCAATCTCATCAGGTCGTCAGATCCATATGCAGGGACGATCGGACCGAAGTTATGAGATTTCTCTCCGGCCTCCTGGTTCTCTCGATCCGGATGCAAAGTTCGCTGCTCCAACTTCCACCTCTTTGGTTCTTCCCGGGAGCGCTAAGCCGATCGTCGCGCATGGCGAACCGAGCGATTTCCGAGGATGAACATAGGGTGAGAAAGTAGGTGTGGTTCCCGCAGCCCGGTCGAGCCGCATATTTCGAGCACCGCCTAATCAAGAATGAATAAGCGAACGTTCGTGAAGAGCAGTCGATTCGACACCCGAGCTGTCCTGCTTGCTGGAGTGCGCTTGCATCGCTCAACAAGTTCTTTTATGGAACTTGTAGAAGCCCTTCCGAAGAGAGAGCCATCGGCCGTTGAGTTCGCCAACGTCAAAATGTCGATGAACCCGTTCGACGCGCGTATGCGACCCAACGTACCCGGCAATTCCAACCGCAAGCGCCGTCAAGGACGGCGATATGGAGGAGATCGATGAGCACTGTCGTGAGCCTGAAGTCCCACGATGCCGTAGGCATCGTCACTATCGATAGCCCTCCCGTCAATGCGCTCGGTGCAGCTGTACGCGGCGGCATTCTGGAGTGCGTCCAACAGGCCATTGCCGACCCCTCCATTCAGGCCATCGTGTTGACCTGCGCGGGACGGACCTTCATTGCCGGAGCCGACATCACGGAGTTCGGCAAGCCTCCGACGAAGCCGGCTCTCGATGAGGTCCTGACCGCCATTGAGAGCAGCCCGAAGCCCGTCATTGCGGCCATCCATGGGACCGCTCTCGGTGGGGGGCTCGAGGTCGCCTTGGCGTGTCATTTCCGGGTGGCGGACAAGAATTCGAAGCTCGGCCTGCCCGAGGTCAAACTCGGGCTATTGCCAGGCGCCGGCGGCACGCAGCGCCTACCGCGCGCGGTGGGTCCAGAACTTGCCGTTAAGATGATCATTGGCGGTGATCCCATCGGCGCCAACGAAGCGCATCAGAACGGACTGATCGAGGAGGTGGTCGAGGAGGCATCATCGGGCGGCGAAGCCTTCGCTCGAAAGATCCTCGCCGACCGGCGCCCGCTTCGCAGGTTGCGCGACGATGACACCAAGCTCGCCGCGGCTCGGTCAGACCGCTCGATCTTCACCGGCGCTGTGGCTGCGATTACAAAAAAGGTCAGAGGGTTGGAGGCGCCGTTCGTTGCGGCCGACGCAATCGGCCATGCGCTCGATCTACCCTTTGAGCAGGGGTTGAAGAAAGAACGCGAGTTATTCCTCCTCCTGATGAGCAGCGATCAATCGAAGGCGCTACGATACGCCTTCTTCGCCGAGCGAGAGGCAGCGAAGATCGCCGGTGTCGAAACCGGCACCAAGCCGCGCGCGGTCGAAAGTGTAGCGATCATTGGCGCCGGCACCATGGGCGGCGGTATCGCGATGTCATTCGCGAACGCAGGCATTCCCGTCACTCTGGTTGAGACCGGCAAGGATCAGCTCGATCGCGGATTGAGCGTCATCCGTAAGAACTATGAAGCGACCGCAGCGCGAGGCGGTATTCCCGCCGATGCACCTGCGAAGCGCATGGCACTCATCAGCGGAGCCATCGGTCTCGAAAACGTCGGGCAAACCGACCTCATCGTAGAGGCCGTATTCGAAACCATGGCGATCAAGAAGGAGGTGTTCGGACAGCTCGACAAGATCGCGAAATCTGGCGCTATTCTGGCGACCAACACCTCCTTCCTGGACATCAACGAGATCGCCAAGGAAACCGGGCGTCCCCAGGACGTGGTCGGCATGCACTTCTTCAGCCCGGCCAACGTGATGAAGCTCTGCGAAATCGTCCGCACCAAGAGCACCGCGCCCGACACGCTGGTAACCGCAGTTTCATTGGCGCGGAAGATCGGAAAAGTGCCGGTAATCGTGGGTGTCTGCGACGGCTTCGTCGGCAACCGCATGCTCATGGCCCGGCAGCGTCAGGCCAGTCAGCTGCTTTTCGACGGCGCACTTCCTCAGCAGGTCGACGCCGCCCTGACCAAATTCGGCATGCCGATGGGCCCGTTCGCGATGGGTGATCTCGCCGGATTGGATATCGGGTGGCGGTCGCGACAGGATCGTGGCATCAAATCGGAGATCGAAGACGCCTTATGTGAGGCGGGCCGCTTCGGACAAAAGACCGGAAAAGGCTTCTTCCGCTACGAAAGCGGCTCACGTGCTCCCCTTCCCGATCCGGAGGTCGAAAAACTGATCGATCAGACGTTGAAGCGTCTCGGGCGCAAGCGGCGCATGATCAGCGATGAGGAAATCCTCGATCGGACGACATATTCGATGATCAACGAAGGAGCTCGGATCCTTGAAGAAGGCATTGCGGCTCGAGCAAGCGACATCGACGTGGTGTGGCTGTATGGATACGGATGGCCGGTCTATCGTGGAGGCCCCATGTATTACGCCGATCATGTTGGGCTGAAGACAATCGCTGACAAGCTGTCGGACTATGCGAAGGAAGCAAGCGATCCGTCGCTCGAGCCTGCACCGTTGCTGAAGAAGCTGGCCAATCAGAACGCGAAATTTACGTGACCAGTCTGCCCCGGAGTGAACCGACCCGCTCGCCGAGAGGCTGACCTGCTTGGCGGCGAGTGGCCCCCGAACCAGCGAGGAGGGACCATTTTACCTCAATAGTTACTTGCTATTTCGTAGCTGCTCTGGCAATTTGTGCCCTGCTATTTGCAGGGGTAGGGCACGGCTCCCTATCACGGGTGAAAGCGTCCCCCCTCATCGCTGGAGAGGAAGTTCAGGAAGAACCGATACTGCTGGCGCATGATCGGGATCTCCCCCTGACTCTGGCAGTAGACCGTCGTATCACCAAGAACCGGGTCCTTATATGCGCCGAATAGTAGTCACAGGAATGGGGCTGGTCTCTCCGCTCGGCTGCGGTACGGAGGTGGCATGGTCCCGGCTGCTTGCCGGCAAGTCCGGGCTGACCATCCTGCCCGAGTGGGCTTCCCCGCTGCCGGGGAGAGTTGCCGGGCTCGTGCCGACCAAAGACGACGACGTCGATGGCGGCTTCGATCCCGATCTGACCATCGCGCCCAAAGAACAGCGGAAAATGGATCGGTTCATTCAGTTCGCGTTGGTGGCGGCGGCGGAGGCAGTCAAGCAGGCTGGCTGGTCCCCTGCGGACGAACGCTCCCAGGAGCGCACAGCGACGATCATCGCTTCTGGAATTGGCGGATTTCCGGCCATCGTCGAAGCGGTACGGACTACCGACCAACGTGGCGTCCGCCGCCTGTCACCATTCACCGTGCCATCCTTTCTGGCAAATCTCGCCGCCGGACACGTTTCGATACAGTACGGCTTCAAAGGGCCGATCGGCGCCCCCGTTACGGCGTGCGCCGCCAGCGTACAGGCGATCGGCGACGCGGCTCGATTGATCCGCGCTGGTGAGGCCGACGTGGCGGTCTGCGGGGGTGCCGAAGCTTGCATCGATCTGGTCAGTCTTGGAGGGTTCGCAGCGGCCCGCGCAATCTCCACCCACTTCAACGACAGGCCCTCGCAGGCGTCTCGTCCGTTCGATCGGGACCGCGATGGCTTCGTCATGGGCGAAGGAGCCGGAATTCTGGTGATCGAAGAGCTCGAGCACGCTCGAGCGCGCGGGGCCCGGCCGATCGCCGAACTCATCGGCTATGGAACTTCCGCTGACGCGTATCATATCACGTCAGGTCCTGAAGATGGCTCAGGCGCACGGCGAGCCATGGAAGCGGCCTTGCGGCACGCTAACCTTGATCCGGGCAACGTACAGCATCTCAATGCACACGCGACCTCGACGCCGGTCGGCGACAACTCCGAGCTTGCTGCCATCAAATCCGTTTTCGGAGCTCACGGTAGCATCGCCGTGAGCGCGACAAAGTCGGCGACTGGTCATTTGCTGGGCGCCGCAGGGGGCGCCGAGGCCATCTTCGCGATCCTCGCCGTCCGAGACCAGATAGCCCCTCCCACTCTCAATCTGGAAAATCCCGACGAGGCAGCGGAAGGCGTCGATCTCGTCGGACCAAAGGCCCGAAATATGGCGATGGACCACGTGATCTCGAATGGTTTTGGGTTTGGTGGCGTGAACGCCAGCGTCATCTTCAAGCGCTGGTAGGGTGACGCGCGCGCACTTCTCTTTGCTGGGTTCTAGCCGGCCAGCTTCGCTCTAATGCGTCAATTCCCTCATCGCCCCTTCTAGGCCGTCGATGGTGATCGGGAACATCCGATTGGCGAAGATGCGTTTGATGATGGTGGTGGATTCCGAATAGTCCCAGTGCTTCTGCGCCACCGGATTGAGCCACACCGCGTGCGGATAGGTGCGGATGATGCGGTCGAGCCAGACCGAGCCGGCCTCTTCGTTGACGTGCTCGACCGAGCCGCCGGGCACCATGATCTCGTAAGGCGACATCGAGGCGTCGCCGACGAACACCACCTTGTAGTCGTGCGGGTACTTGTGCAGCACATCCCAGGTCGGCGTGCGATCGGTGAAGCGCCGCTTGTTCTGCTTCCAGACGCCTTCATAGAGGCAGTTGTGGAAGTAGAAATATTCCATGTGCTTGAATTCGCTCTTGGCGGCCGAGAACAGCTCCTCGACCTGCTCGATATGCGAATCCATCGAGCCGCCGATATCGAAGAACACCAGCACCTTGACCGCGTTGCGCCGCTCGGGGCGCATGTGCACGTCGAGATAGCCGTGGTTGGCGGTCTCCTTGATCGTGGTGTCGAGGTCGAGCTCGTCCGGCGCGCCGGTGCGCGCGAACTTGCGCAGCCGCCGCAGCGCCACCTTGATGTTGCGGATGCCGAGTTCGACATTGCCGTCGAGGTCCTTGAACTCGCGCTTGTCCCACACCTTCACGGCGCGGTTGTTGCGGTTCTTCTCCTGCCCGATCCGCACGCCCTCGGGGTTGTAGCCGTGGGCGCCGAACGGCGAGGTGCCGGAGGTGCCGATCCACTTGCTGCCGCCCTGGTGCCGGCCCTTCTGTTCCTCGAGGCGCTTCTTCAGGGTCTCCATGAGCTTGTCCCAGCCCATGGCCTCGATCTGCTTCTTCTCTTCCTCGGTGAGATATTTCTCGGCGAGCTTCTTCAGCCACTCCTCGGGGATCTCGGCCTTGCCCATCGCGTCGAGCAGGCTTTCGAGCCCCTTGAACACGGTGCCGAACACGCGGTCGAACTTGTCGAGATTGCGCTCGTCCTTCACCAGGGCGGCGCGCGACAAATAGTAGAAGTTCTCGACGGTCTGTTCGGCGAGATCGGCGTCAAGCGCTTCCATCAAGGTCAGATATTCCCGGAGCGTCACGGGGACCTGCGCATCGCGCAGAGAGGTGAAGAATTGCAGGAACATGGCAGATGGACCATCCGAGTATCCGGGCGAAATTATCCTAGATATTGGCGCGACCGATCGACAAACGAGAATAAGTACGCCTCATCGGTGAATAGCCTCGCGCATTGATTCTTGCTCTGCCGATGGCCGATCAATTGCTCTGGATGAGTAAGGCACAAAGCATTTGAATCACGCGACTTTAATCATGTCGGGCCGGGCTCGGGCAGATAACCGCAAATTCTCGACTTTGCATGCGAGTCACTCCAGGAACACGCGCGGCAGCTGGAAGCGGCCGAGTGGCCGCGGGCTTGATCCGCTTGCAAAACTGTCGCTATTCAGATCATACCTTGCATACCATCCACTCGAACAACTCTGATGGCCATGAAATTCACTGGTACAAAAAATTACGTCGCAACCGACGATCTCAAGGTGGCCGTCAATGCATCGATCGTGCTGCAGCGTCCCCTCCTCATCAAAGGCGAACCGGGCACCGGCAAGACGGTGCTTGCTGAGGAGGTCGCAAACGCGCTGAATGCGCCGCTGCTGACCTGGCACATCAAATCCACCACCAAGGCGCAGCAAGGCCTCTACGAATACGACGCAGTATCGCGGTTGCGCGATAGCCAACTCGGCGACAGCAGGGTGTCCGACATCAATAATTACATCAAGCGTGGCAAGCTGTGGGAGGCCTTCACCGCCGAGCAGCGCCCGGTGCTCCTGATCGACGAGATCGACAAGGCCGACATCGAATTCCCGAACGACCTGCTGCTCGAGCTCGACCGCATGGAATTCCATGTCTACGAGACTAGCGAGACGATCAAGGCCAAGCAGCGTCCAATCATGATGATCACCTCCAACAACGAAAAGGAGCTGCCTGACGCGTTTCTCCGCCGCTGCTTCTTCCACTATATTAAGTTCCCCGACGCCGACACGATGGGCCGCATCGTCGACGTCCACTTCCCCGGCATCAAGAAGCGCCTCGTCGCAGAAGCGCTGCGCATCTTCTTCGAGGTGCGCGAGGTGCCCGGCCTGAAGAAGAAGCCGTCCACGTCCGAGCTTCTGGATTGGCTCAAGCTGCTGCTCAACGAAGACATGAGCGTCGAGCAGCTCCGGGAGCGCGATCCACGCAAGCTGATCCCGCCGCTGCACGGCGCGTTGCTCAAGAACGAGCAGGACGTGCATCTGTTCGAGCGGCTGGCGTTCCTCGGCCGGCGAGAGGTCTAGCCATTTCCAGAGTTCGATATTGGCTGTCGGCCGGAGTTCTTGATATTCAAGTCTCCGATTATTCTGACCGGAGTCGATGAGATGGGCCACTCCCAAGCGGACAAAGCGAAAAGTCGGGAGCGGATCCTGGATGCCGCCGCAGTCCAGATCCGCGAGCTGGGATTGGACGGATTCAGCATTGCCGAGCTCATGAAATCGGTGAAGTTGACGCACGGCGGGTTCTACGGGCATTTTGACTCGCGCGATCACCTGATTTCCGATGCTCTGACAAAAGCTCTCTCGGAGGGCGGCCCAGAATCGGCGCGCGTGGGAAGCGCGAACAATCCGCGTAATCTCAGAGCGCTGCTAAACACCTATCTCAGCAAGGCACATCGAGACGATCGGAGTGTAGGGTGTGCGGTAGCGGCGCTGGCCGGAGACGTTGCGCGAAGCGATCGAAGAACGCGCGACGTCATGACGAGCTATCTCTCCCAGTACTTCGACAAAGTGGCTCACCTGGTGGAAGGCGATCACCCCGACGAATCCGCTATTGCCATCGTCTGCACGATGGTCGGAGCGGTCGCTCTTTCGCGAGTCGCGAGAGATCGTCCGATGTCGGACAAGATATTGCGCGCGGCCCAACGTAGCATTCTCGATCTCGTGGAATGCCGCGAGGCAACTGAAGAATAGCGGGCTTAGATGACGCGCTCGGCAGATGCATCGAAGCTCAAGGCCGCGATCGCTCCCAGGCCCGAAGGAAAGAAGACGGCGATGAAGCTCTACGATTTCGGACCTGCGGCGAGCGCCCAACGCGTTCGTGTCTTCCTGGCCGAGAAGGGCCTCGAGCTACCAACTGAACAACTGAACGTCCGAGAAGGGGCGCAGTTTACCCCCGCCCTCGCCGAGATGAATCCGTTTCATTGCGTCCCTTTCCTGGAATTGGACGACGGCACGGTCATCGCGGAGTCCGTTTCGATTTGCCGCTATCTCGAAGAAATATACCCGCAACCAACTCTTTTTGGACGGACGAGCACCGAGCGCGCCGTAGTCGACATGTGGTTGCGGCGATTCGAACTGGATGGCCTTGTTCCGATGCTGCACGCCGCGCGCAATTCCCTGCCTGTGTTCGCCGGTAGAGTTGTGCCCGGCACCCGGAATGGCCTGCCGCAATTGCCCGCACTGGTCACTCGTGGGCGCGAAATGATGGAGATCTTTCTCGGTCGCGTGGAGCCGCACATGGCCAGGAATGCCTTCGTCGCCGGCCCCCAATTCAGCGTCGCAGATATCACCGGCTTCTTCGCCATACGATCTGCCAACGCGCTGAACATGGATATCGGCGCGCGCTATCCTGCCGTCGCGGCCTGGTTTGCCAAAGTTTCGGCACGCCGGTCCTTTCAACTCTGAGGAGACCCATATGAAGGATCCAGTTTGCGTCGTCACCGGGGTCGGTCCTGAGCACGGCACGGGCGCGGAGATCGCCCGGCGCTTCAGCGAGGGCGGCTATCGGGTCGCGATGATCGCCCGTAATGCGGAGAACCTCCGCAACCTGGCATCGAAGTATGACGGCTCGCGCGCTTATCCTTGCGATGTCGGTGATCGCAAAGCGTTGGTCCAGACGCTCGCCCTCATCAAGACCGAGATGGGTGCTCCCCAAGTCGTCGTTCACAATGCTCTGCGCGCAACGCGGGGAAGCATCCTTGCCATGGATCCCGACGATTTGGAGAAGAACTTCCGGGTCAATACCACCGCGTTGCTCCATCTCTCCCGCGAGACCATTCCGCAGATGCTGGAGGCCGGGAAAGGTGCGATCCTGGTCACTGGCAACACGTCCGCCTTTCGGGGAAAGGCCAATTGGGGCTTCTTCGCTTCAACCAAAGCGGCCCAGCGCATTTTGGCTGAATCGATGGCGCGAGAGTTCGGGCCGAAGGGAGTTCATGTCGCCTACTTCATGATCGACGCAGCGATCGATACGCCCCGCACCCGCCCGATTTTGGCGGCGGACAAGCCCGACGATTTCTTCGCAAAGCCTGCCGCCATAGCGGAGGAGATGTTTCGGGTCGCTCACCAGGACCGGTCGACCTGGTCGTTCCTTGTCGAACTACGCCCGTTCGGCGAGACCTGGTAAGGGTAATCGAACTGCCGAGCGCGACCGATCAGATGGTCAAGCTTGCTTCGGCGTCGGCCCCGCGCAGACGAGCTGAGTTGTTGGGGCAATTTGGCGGGCTCACGCAACCTGCTGCAGTCGCTTCTGAGCCGACCTCTGACCGACAAACCACGATTTGGTGTTGGTCAATTCGGTTTCCAGAAACCGCCAGACCTGCTTGGTCATCTTTCTGAGGTCGCTTTCGCGGCGGCGGAGCAACCATAGATCCAGAATGGCCGCCTCGTCCGGAAGCACACGCACCAGGCCTTCGGCCAAAGCAAACGGCACCGGCAGAAACGCCAGGCCAAGACCTTCCGCCGTCGCAACGAAATGATTGACGACCGGCGTAAGCGACAGCGTACTCTGGGCGTTCGCAGCCGAATTGAAAGCCGTCAACAACGTGATGTGACTGGTGCGTTCGTTGTGGAGCCTGCCGTACTCGGCCGTGCTTCCGATCAGTTCATGATCGACCAACTCGCTCAGGGAGCTCGGCGCACCACGCTCCGCCAAATAGCTTTCGGATGCAAACAGACCAAAGGCGATGGTTCCGACGCGGCGGCCGACGAGTTCGCTGTCCCCCGGATGTCCTATCCGAATGACTAGATCGAGATCACTGGTGGCAAGGTTTTGCTGCTCGACAGTGGAATTGATCTCAAGTCGGATCTGAGGATTCAGCGCGCGCAACTTCTTGACCCGAGGCAGGAGCCAGTGCTTGGTCAGGCCTTCTGTCGCAGAGATCTTGATGGCGGTCGAACGATGGCCGACACGCGCGGAGAGATCCCGGTGAAACTCCTCGAAAGAACGAACCATCTCTTCCGCCGAGCGGAGAAGGTCCTGTCCCTCCTGGGTCAATTTCACTCCCGACGAGACGCGAAAGAAAAGCGGTGCACCGATATTCCGCTCCAACTCTTTCAAGCGCCTGCTGAGAGTCGGCTGGCTCATGCCCAGGTCTCGGGCAGCCCTGTTGACGCTTCCGGTTCGTGCCACCGAAAAAAAGAGCCTGAACAGGTCCCAATTAGTTTCGGTAAAGCGAGGCTTGTGTTGGGTCGTACCGGTCGCCTCCACCCCCGTGTCACGGGGCTCCGCTTCGGAGAAAGGTCCGCCGCGCGCAGCTTCGCCACCCACCACGTTATCCATTCCCACCCCCCTTAAGACATGTCCGAGTGGAGATAAATGATGCTCGTCATCTTTTCAAGAGGATGATGCCTATCATGCAGAACGTCAAGCGGGGATTGAACAGAAATCGGTTGTAATTGAGCAATTGAACACACGGTCACCACACGTAAAGGTTGCGATCAGAGCGAATCACTGAGCGAGTTCAGCCGAGTAGTTCCTTGGCGCAAGCACGGTGCCGGCCCCGGCGGAACGCCGGGCGACCTTGCGCAGTGACGGATCTCAACTGTGAAGGCCAGCTCGCCCTGATCGGGACGTTTCACCATCCGACGGTGGCCGCGAGGACGCGAATGCGCTCGGGAGTTGGTGGTCGCGGTAACGCTCACGAAGCTCCGACTTCTTGACCTTCCCCGTCGCCGTATGAGGAATCGAATCCATCACGACGTCATCAGGCATCCACCACTTTGCGATCTTGCCCTCGAGATACGAAAGAATGGCGCTCTTGGACGCTTCCGCACCCGGCTTGATCTGAACTACGAGAAGCGGCCTTTCGCCCCATTTCGGATGTGGCACGGCGATCACCGCAACCTCCTGCACGGCAGGGTGCGCGGCAGCGACATTCTCGATCTCGATCGACGATATCCATTCGCCGCCCGATTTGATCACGTCCTTGGATCGATCGGTTATGCGCATATATGCGTGCTCGTCGATCGTTGCGACGTCGCCTGTGTCGAAATAGCCGTCGTCGTCCAAGACTTGGTCATTCAAGCCAAAGTACCCTTTGGCGACGCTTGGGCCACGCACCTTCAGTCTGCCGAATGCTTTTCCGTCGTGGGGAAGTTTGGCGCCGAAGTCATCGGTGATCTTCATTTCGACGAGAAACGGTGCAAAGCCCTGGCTTGAAAGCTGGGCAAGCTTCTCAGCGCCGGTCAAGCCTTCGAACGGCGGCTTCAGATACCCAATCGATCCGACGGGCCCCATCTCCGTCATACCCCAGCCTTGGCGCGCAGCGATTCCCATCCGCTGAAAGCCTTCGATCATTGTGGGCGGAGGCGCTGCCCCACCGATCGTCAAATTTCGAAGCCACGGCAGTCGGAGGTTCTCCGATTCCATATGCTGTTGAAGCATGAGCCAGACCGTCGGCACGCCGGCCGTCGACGTAACGTTCTCGTCCTTGAGCAATTCATATACCGAAGGGCCATCGAGCTTCGCGCCCGGAAAAACGATCTTGCTGCCGACCATTGGCGCCTGGAATACGTAGGCCCAGCTATTGGCATGAAATAACGGCACAACCGGAAGCACTGTATCGTTACAGCTTAAACCCATTACGTCTGCTTGGGCGGTCATCAGCGACTGAAGTACGTTTGACCGATGAGAATACAGCACCCCCTTCGGATTCCCTGTGGTGCCGGACGTATAGCACAGGCCGGCGGCGGTATTCTCGTCAAAGCACTTCCAGGCGAAGTCGCCATCCACGCTATCGATCCAGTCTTCATACGCAATGGCTCCCCTCAAGGAGGTGTTCGGCATGTTCTTCCGATCAGTCAATATGACGAAGCGTTCGATGAATTCGAGGTGTCCCGATAGCTTTTCGAGAAGCGGCACGAATGTGACGTCAGCACAGAGAATTCTGTCCTTTGCGTGATTGATGATCCATGCAATCTGTTCGGGAAACAGCCGGGGATTCACGGTGTGGCAAATGGCGCCGAGCCCCATGATTCCATACCAGAGCTCCATGTGTCGCCATGTATTCCAGGCCAGTGTCGCGACCCGATCACCAAGCACAATGCCGTCGCGATCCAGCCGCTGGGCAACTCTTAGCGCACGTTTTCTGATTTCACCGTAATTGGTCCGATGGATTGGCCCCTTCGATCGACCGCGTCACCACCTCGCGACTGGGATGACAAGCTGCGGCGTGATCAATGATCCGCTGACACAGCAAAGGCCAGTCTTGCATCAAGCCCAACATGGATTCCTCCGACAGGGTCCTGCCACTTCCGTTCAATCGGATGCGGTGTGTTGCTTCATTTGGAGCATGAGGTTGCCTTGCGGCAAAACGTAAACATGAGGGTTGGCGCGAAACGTCAATTTTTTGGCGCGCGCGGCCATAGAACCCGGTTCGCCAGGGCGTGATATTTCCCAGGAGATCTCAAGAACAGCGCACACGCGGGAGACGGCATGCCAATCTACACCATCACAAGCGAACGCGGCACGATCGGCTCCGAGCAGAAGTTTGAGCTCGCCGAAGCGCTCGTCGAAATGCACTTGCGCATTGCGGGCGGAGCCAGATGGCTGGTCAACGTGGTCTTCCAGGAATCGGAAAGCGTGTTTGTGGGCGGAGCGCCAGCAAAGAGGTTGTTGATAGCGACAACGATCCGCGAGGGACGAACCGACGAGGCTAAAGCGAAACTGCTGGCAGAATACTCATCCCTTGTATCGCGCGTGCTGGATGTCCCGACCTCGGATATCATCGCCGGCCTTGATGAAGTAAATCCGGACAACGTAATGGAGGCCGGATTCATTCTTCCAAAGGTCGGGCAGGAAGAGGCGTGGATGAAGAAAGTCCTGGCTTCTCAAAGACATTGATGCCGATCGGATCAAGCGAAACGCCTCGGTGTAGTGATCGACGACAGCTTATGGGTGGCATCGTTGTCGATGCAGACGGATGTCGAAGCGCCTTTTAGCTGTAATGACCTCGTCAGGGAGGACGCAATGACCGCAAGGACGCTCGAACAGGCGGTGATGCAGAATCACGCCGCGCTGGGCGCGATGGTGAAGGGTGACTGCTCCGGCTACGTCGCGCTGCTCTCTGATCATGATGACGTGACCTGGGGCAACCCGTTCGGCCCCTTCGCGCGAGGCCGCGCAAACGTCGAGGCCACTCTGGCCGGCGCGGCGGCGCGCATGCGGGGCGGCAGGGCGGCCGGTGCCAATCACGTCGCGACATACCTGGCCGACAAGCTCGCCGTGGTGGTCGAGGTGGAACACGCCGAAACCGTGGCTGGCGGCGCGGACGCCCCCTCGCCGGCGGCGCTCCGGGTCACGAGCGTCTGGCGGCTGGAGGGCGATGCCTGGAAGCTTGTCCATAGGCACGCCGACCCAATCACGACGCCCCGCTAAGCCATTCCCGTGATCTCAGCCTAGCGCCTCGGGAATGAAGAATTCGGACGAATGATGATTGACTGGATATCGGCCGGTTACAAGACGCGGTAGTGGACGATGCGCCCCGTTGAAAGATTAGATATTGTCGCTCGGACTTACCATATGGGAACAGAAGCGTCGCAACCTGTTGCCGCCTTTTGAATTTTTTTGACTGGCTTCCCGCAGCTTGCCTGACCCGCCTGTCTGCTATCGACCTTTGCTTCAACTCGAGCGCAAGCAAACAAAGCCTCGCCCCGAATGGCAACAGCAAGGAGGCGCCGGTCACATCCGTCCACCAAAATGAGGCTTTCAAAAAACATCGCCGGCTCAATAAAAGGGCATGGCGACCTTTGACAGGAAATTGATATGATGGAGCACCACATGGAGAACCATCCCTTTGGCAGCACTCACAGTGGCCTCATGCTGGTTTAACGCCATTCTCGACGGCCTTGAACGGCAGGGGCTGGAGAGAACGCAGCTGACGCTGGGGGTTCGCGGCATCGTCGGCGGCAGATTTCCGGATACGAGCCGCATTGAGCTCTCTCCGACGAGGACTATTTGGGGCCGCGCGCGGCTTCTCTCGGGCGACCCTCTGATCGGCGTCAAGGTCGGCAGCGCTTTACCTATCCATGCCACGAACGTGATTGCGGTCATCACGGCGCATAGCCCTACATTTGGCGAGGCGATTCAACACCTCTTGCGCTATCAGGCGTTGCTGAGCGAGGGCGGTCAATTCACGACGCAGACCTCGGAAGGTTCGCTTCGGATGTTGTATAAGCCCAACTGGGACGCCGTATCGATGGATGTGCTCCATTCCGATGCGATCATCGGCTGTTTCGTCGCCAGCGGTCCGAAGCCCACCCTTGTCCACCTCGTCGGGCGGCCAGATGCCGACCAGGCGTCGTTTGCCCAGGTCTTGAAATGCAACGTCTGCTTTGGCGCCCGATACGCTTCCGCCGATTACGATGCCAAGGCACTGAACGCGATCAGATCTGGAGCGGATCGATCGTTGTGCGACATCAATATCGCGTACGCCGAGACTTTGCTGGGCACTCTCCGAACAATGGATGCCCTTTGCCAAAGGGTACAGGCTGCAATCGTAAAGCTCGGTCCGGGTGCAGCTAACATCGAGGCCGTCGCCAGCGAAGTCGGCTGTTCACCGCGCACCCTCCAGCGCCGTTTGAGCTCATCCGGCATGAGCTTCTCTGAATTATTCGAGGCCTACCGGATGGGAGAAGCCTTGATCATGCTCTCCGAGACAGATGTCGGTCTCTCCCGTATCGGTCACCTGCTCGGCTACTCGGAAGCGAGCACATTCTCACGGGCCGTTTCGCAGTGGTACGGACTATCGCCCCGCCAAATCAGGAAGCAACGGAGCAGCGATATAGCTCGAACTCGAGATACGCGCCAACCGCTTTCCAGCACAACGAGCGGCGCTGTTGGAACGTCTCGGACCAGAGGCGTCAAACGGCCGAGCTCCGTGCTTACCGTGTGACATGCTCACTCCATCACAGGAAACGCGACCGGTGTGTTCGATCGACGGGGCAGGATTGCACCTTGCCCCGCCGCGATGGTGGACGGAACGTCGACGCCGCTACGCCGCGGCCGCCTTTTTCGGCGTGAAGCGACCGTAGAATGTCTCGCCTTTAGCGGCCATTTCGATCAAGAGCCTTGGCGGCGTAAAGCGCGAACCGAACTTCTTCTCCAGCTTCAGGCACAGCTCGACGAACTTTTTCGTACCCATGAAGTCGATGTAGGACAGCGTGCCCCCAGTGAACGGCGGGAATCCGAATCCGAGAATCGAGCCGACGTCGGCCTCTCGCGGATCGGTGATGACGCCATCCTCCACGGTGCGCGCCGCTTCCACAGCCTGGACCACGAGAAACCGCTGCTTCAACTCCTCGACGTCGAGCGTATCTGGATCGAGCAGCTTGGGCTGCAGCACGGTCAACTCCGGCCATAGCTTCTTCTGTCCCTTGCCCTTCTCTGGGTAGTCATAAAAGCCTTTCCCATTCTTCCGGCCGAGGCGTCCGCGCTTTTCCACCATTTCGACCAGCAACTTCATATGATGCTGATTGACCGCCTGAGTGCCGACATCGGCTTCGGTGGCCCTCAATATCTTCAGTCCCAGGTCGAGAGCGGTTTCATCATTGAGCGCGAGCGGCCCGACCGGCATGCCGGCCATCTTGGCGACGTTCTCGATCATCGCGGGCGGCACGCCTTCTAGCAGCATCTCGTAGCCTTCGAAGAGGAAGAGCATCACGCAACGGTTGGCGTAGAAGCCACGCGAGTCGTTGACGACAATCGGCGTTTTCTTGATCTGCCGCACGTAGTCGAGGGCGGTGGCCAGCGCGACATCTCCGGTGTCTTTGCCGACGATGATCTCCGACAGCATCATCTTTTCGACCGGAGAGAAGAAGTGAATCCCGATGAACTTCGACGGATCCCTAAACTCCTCGGCCAGCGAATTGATCGGCAGCGTTGAGGTGTTGCTCGCAAAGATCGCACCTTCCTTCAGAAGAGGCTGCGCCTTGGCGTAGGTCTCTGCCTTGACATTCCGATCCTCGAACACCGCTTCGATCACCAGGTCGCAATCGCTTATCGCATTGTAATCTGCGGTGGCGGTAATCCGCGAAAGGATTGCGTCGCCGTCCGCTCGATCCATGCGCCCCTTGGAAACCGCCGCATCGACGCTCGCCTGGGCGTGGCCCTTGCCCTTGTCCGCCGCTGCCTGGTCGCGATCGATCAGCACCACATCGATGCCGGCCTGAGCGGAAATATAGCCAACGCCGGCGCCCATGAAACCAGCGCCGATGACTGCAAGCCTCCTCACTTTTGTCGGCGGCATGTTCTGCGGACGGCGCGCGCCCTTATTCAGATCCTGCATCGATATGAAGAGAGAGCGGATCATCGCCGCCGCTTCCTTCGAACGTAGAATCTTGGCGAAGTGCCGCGATTCAACGCGCAACGCCGTATCCATCGGTAACTGCAGGCCTTCGTAAACGCACTGCAGGATTGCCCGTGCGCCCGGATAATTATCGTAAGTCTCCTTGCGCAGGATCGCGGTCGCCGGCTGGAAGAATTGCAATCCCGTTTTCGAGTAGACCGTACCACCGGGCAACTTGAAATCCTTCTGATCCCAAGGTGCCACCGCCTTGCCGCCGGCTTTGATCCAGTCCTTGGCTTTCTGAACCAGATCCCCGGCAGACACCACTTCTCCGATGATTCCGCGGGCTTGCGCCTTCTTGACATCGATCGCCTCGCCCTTGAACAGCATCTGCACGGCATCCATGGTCGGCATCAAACGCGGCAGCCGCTGCGTGCCGCCGGCGCCTGGGAAAATTCCAATCTTGACCTCAGGCAGCCCGATGCGAGTTTTCGGATTGTCGGAGGCGATGCGGTGGTGACAGGCAAGCGCCAGTTCGAAGCCGCCGCCGAGCGCCGTTCCATTGATCGCGGCAACCCATGGCTTACCGCCAACCTCGATATTTCGGAACGATTGCGACAATTTGCGCGCCTCGCCGAGCATGTATTTGTTCGCTGCTTCCTCGCCTTGCGACTTCAGCATCTCCGCGTGATTGCGGTTCATCGCTTCGAGCATCGTCAAATCCGCGCCGGCGCAGAATGCGTCCTTGCCGGATGTGATGACGACGCCCTTCACCGCAGCGTCCGACGTCAGTTGCTCGATGATTGCGCTGAGCTCGGTTCCCGATGTCTCATCGATGACGTTCATCGACTTTCCGGGAATATCCCACGTCACCAGCGCAATGCCGTCGACGTCGGTCTCGATCCTGAAATTCTTGTAGGCCATATGATCGTTCCAATTTCCTGTCGTCGTCCAGAGGTAACCTCGCTTCTCGCGAGGCATCCAGAGGATGTCGTGATTGAAATTCTCGATTGGGTCGCCTCCCGTTACGGGGACGATGAAGTTCAGACCCGTTCGATGATGGTCGCGGTGCCCATGCCGCCGCCGATGCACAGCGTCACGAGCGCGGTGGATTTGTTGGTACGCTCGAGTTCGTCGAGGACCGTGCCAAGAATCATCGCACCGGTCGCGCCGAGCGGGTGGCCCATTGCAATCGCGCCGCCGTTGACGTTGATCTTGTCCCTGTCGATTTGGAACGCCTGCATTAATCGCAGGACCACCGAGGCAAATGCCTCGTTCAGTTCGACTAGGTCGATGTCCGACAGTTTCATGCCGGAACGATCGAGCACTTTCCTGGTAACGTCAACCGGACCGGTTAGCATCATCGCAGGTTCGGAGCCGACATTCACGAACGCTCGAATCTTTGCACGAGGCTTGAGGTCGTACTTTTTTCCAGCATCCTTGCTACCGAGAAGAACGGCTCCCGCGCCGTCGACAATACCCGACGAGTTGCCTGCATGGTGCACGTAGTTGATAGCTTCGACTTCCGGATGCGCCTGAACTGCGACAGCGTCGAAGCCGCCCATCGCACCCATCGCGGCGAATGATGGCTGCAGCTGGCCAAGCGATTGCATTGTCGTGCCTGGGCGAATGTGCTCGTCCTTCGCGAGAATCGTGATGCCGTTGACGTCCTTCACCGGCACGACCGATTTCTTGAACCGACCTTCGTCCCAGGCCCGGGCCGCCCGCTCCTGGCTCTGAACGGCATAGGTGTCGACATCGTCGCGCGAAAAGCCGTATTTGGTAGCAATCAAATCTGCGGCGACGCCCTGAGGCATGAAATAGCTCGGCACCGCCATCGAAGGGTCCGTCGGCCATGCCGAACCGGAGGACATGATCCCGACGCGGCTCATGGATTCCGCGCCGCCGCCGATGGTCAATTCGTGCTGCCCCGACATGATCTGCGCCGCGGCAATATTCACGGCGTCGAGGCCCGATGCGCAGAAGCGGTTGACCTGAATGCCCGGCACTGACTTGTCGAAGCCGGCCTTCAGCGCAGCAAATCGCGCAATGTCGCCCCCCGCCTCGCCGATCGGATCAACAACGCCGAGCACGACGTCATCAACGCTGTCAGGCGCCAGATCGTTGCGCTCCTTCAGCGCCTGCAACGGCACAGCCGCCAGCGCGAGGGCCGTCACTTCATGGAGCGAGCCGTCGGACTTTCCCTTGCCGCGCGGCGTTCGAACGTGGTCGTAGATATATGCCTCAGGCATGTCTGGCCTCTCCTGCCTTGTTCACCTCCCTGGTTCGGGAGGAATTGTCCCATCTCAATCAAGCGGTCTTGAGTCTCCGCGAGAGCGCGGCTGACACGACAATTCTCGTCCAGCTCAAGTAGACGTCCTAAACCCACCAGCATTGCTTTCGTATATCGACTTGTTTTTTACAAGTTGATATACGACGAATTTCGGTCCGGCCGTATACCTCTCTCTCGATACCACAGGTCTGATCTTCGTTCAGTGTTCAGCGGGTGCGCGACGACCTTACGTCGGCGCACCACGGCTCAGCTCAGTGCGCAAGTCTGCCAGGAAGCGCCACCATGTGGGTGGCGGAGCCCGCTCTCGTTCCTTCTCACTCAGACGAAGCGTCAAGTACTTCCCCGAAAAGCTCCCACGCGGTGCCACTCCAGCGTTGCAGCCTCATTTGCGTGTAGTTCATGTTGATCTTATCGCTTGTGTTGACGCTGATGCCGGGCAACAACGTCGGCAGCATCACATTCTTCAGGCTCTTCGCCTGCCTGATGACGTTCTCCCGCGAGAGATCGCTCCCGCATTGCTTGATCAGGTGTTCGAGCAGCACTGCTTGCGCATACCCGTACAGGATATTGGTGTCGGCGATATCCGCGCCTGACATGTACTTGTCCAGGAAAGTCCGATAGCTCTTCATCCCCGGATCGTCGGCCCACTGGGTGTCGGTCGGATCCATGATGTTCTGGCCGACGATCACCCCGACTGCCTTTTCCAGGCCGACCGGCTTCAGGACCGCGCTGACCGAACTCGACGGGTAATTCAGCACGATCGTCGGCTTCCAGCCGATCTCGGCGGCCTTCCGAATGGCTTGCGCGGCGAATTTCGGCGTTGCCGCCACCAGCAGCGCGTCGGCTCCTGAACTCTTCAGGTTTAAGATTTGAGAATCCACGGTTGGATCACTCACCTCATATGAGACCGCAACAACCTTCGCTTCGAAGGCGTCTTTCAAGATCACCTTGAAGGCGTTGACGTAATCTTTGCCGAGATCGTCGTTCTGATAGAGGATGCCGTACTTGGCGTTCGGCATCGTCTTGGTCAAAAACTTCGCGTAGATTTTCCCCTCAGTATCGTAGCTGACGATGCTCGTCGTGGTCAGCGGATAATCCGCAACATTGGTGAACTTGTTAGCCCCGGTGATGATACCGATGCTCGGTATGCGCTTCGACATCAGATACTTTGCTACCGCAGTGTTCCCCGGGGTACCGAGCTGACCAAAAATAAAGGCGACCTCGTCGCCTTCGACGAGCTTGCGCACCTGCTCCACCGCTTTGGGCGGGCTGTACGCATCGTCGTGGGCAATGTAGTTAATTTTCCGGCCGTTAATGCCACCGCGGTCGTTGATCGATTGGACATAGGCAAGAATGACTTGGCCAATGACGCCGTACGGCGAGGCAGGTCCGCTGAACGGAAAGACTCCGCCAATCTTGACCTCAGACGGCGTCACTCCCGGTGCATCGGCGGCATACGCTGCGGGTCCGACCGACATCAGCATCAAGGCAATAGCTGGCCTCAAGATCTTAAACATGACCCTACTCCATGAATGCGAAACGACATGTGGTCAGAAATCCCACGCTGCTTCGTGAAACTTGGCTTCGTCGACTAGGACGCGCGGCGTATACGCGTCGACGATGGGAGCCGTTCGCGGACCATCTCCCGAACCAGGTCCTTGCGTACCTTGCCAAAGCTGTTGCGCGGCAACGCGTCAAGGCAGACCACTTCACGCGGCCGCTTGTAGCTCGCGAGGGAGGCGCAGCTCCTTACGATGTCGTCCAGATCCACGGGTGCATCGGTCGCCTTAACGATTGCGGCGACGACAACTTCGCCCCATTTCTCGTCGGGAACTCCGATAACCGCGGCTTCCCGGACGGACGGATGGTTGATCAACGCCAGTTCGACTTCGGCGCAATAGACATTCTCACCGCCGGAGATGATCATGTCCTTCTTGCGGTCCTTGATGGCGAGGTATCCGTCCTCGTCGAGGACACCGACATCGCCGCTGCGGTACCACTCCTGCCCATTCAAATTGATGATCGCTTCCCGCGTCGCTTGCTCGTTGTCGAGATATCGCGAGAACGCCGTCGGTCCGCTGATGAGAATCTCTCCGGTCTCTCCATGGGGAAGAACACCGCGCTTGTCGTCGTAGACGACGATCTGCGTCGCGGGTGCCGCGAGCCCGGCACTGCCTGGCTTCTTCGACAGCATCGCGGGAGGACAGGTCGAAACGAACAGCATTTCCGTGATGCCGTAAGTGTTTATGACGCCATTTGGCAGTTCGAATCGCTTTGTGATTTGTTCCGCAAGTGCCGGCGGCAGCGGCGCCGACGCCGAAAGCCAGTTGACGAGATGAGGTAACGGCTTCGTTTCAGTGGCTATTTCGCGCAGCAATTGCCAGGCCATGGTGGGAACGATGAAGGCCGTGTTGATCTCGAGCTTCTCGAGATACTCCAACGTTTGTGACGCGCTGAGCTTTTTGAACAGGAACTGCGTGCCACCGCACATCACAACAGGGAGCGCTACGTTTTCCATCGCTCCTCGATGAAAGAGGGGAGCGACTCCCAGGACTCTGATAGGTTCCGAAATCCGAATGCACCAGGCGCCGAGCATCGCGGCAGCGAGGGCTGATCGGTGCTTCACCACCGCTCCCTTCGGCCGGCCCGTTGTGCCCGAGGTGAACCAGATGCCGCTATCTGCCTCCGAGCTTACGATCGGGAAGGAAGGGATGTCTTCGGTGCTGCCGCTCAGCAGATCATCGAAGCGAAGCTGATCGGGCCGCACGCCGTTGCCGCACACGACCAGCAGGATGGGGAGGGTAGAGGTCGCGACGGCCTCCGACGCCAGTCCGGCGAGTTCTTCGTCAACGATGAGCGCTTTACACTTGGCTGCCGAGAGCTGGTACGCGAGTTCTTCGGCCGTCAGCCGAAAATTCAGAGAAACGGTCAGCGCACCGAGCCGCGCGATCGAAAAGTAAGAGAGAAGCAGCTCACGCTGATTCCACAACAAATACGCAACCCTGTCGCCTGCTCCGACGCCGAGCCGCTGAAGTCCCGCAGCAAGGCGGTCGACGGTCTGATCGAACTCGCGGTAGGTCAGCGACCCCGCCTCATCGACGACAGCGTCCCTTTGCGGCATCGCGCAGGCCGTCGCTCGGAGAACATCCGAAATAGAAATGGCTCGATCCAGCACCATGACCTCCCCTTGATTCGTTCTGGCAGCTTGTGCTGCTCTTAGAGCTTTGCGACCTCGCCTACCGTGGCGGCTCTGGCTGCCACTTCACCCAGTGGAAGAACGACCTGCACTGCCGGCACCGAAACAAGACCTCGGAGACGCTCCCACCGAAGGGCGATTCGATGTCGACGACATCAATGCCACAGTGCGGACAGACGACCTTGCTGGCATCCACCGGCAAGTCGAAGGTTGGCTCGCTTCGATTCACGGCATCGCCAATTCGCGATTCTTAAAACGGATCTTCTCGAACAGGTTCTCCGGGATACCAGGAACGCCGTTGCGGCGGATGGACGGCTGCCACGACTTTGCCGGGACTGCTATTCCGTCCTGAACATCGAAGGTTGCGCCGACCGCCTTGAGAAAGCGGTCGCGAAGGTCCGAGTCCGACGTATCCCGATAGCCGGTCGAGAAAACTACATCCGGCTGGTCCGCGTCGCCCCACCAATCCAGAGCGTCGGCCAGGCGGCGACGGGCGTCTTCGTCGACCGTGGTCGCCGGATCTTTGCGTAGCGCCTTGATCCAGCCCACCGAATAGCTGAGATGAAAGCGCGATTCCTTCAGGATCTTGTCAGCGAGACGCGCCAGGGTTCTGTCGGCCAGGCTCGATCTGTAGGCGCTCAGTTGCGTGGAAATTGTCTGCTCGGCCATGAATATCGTCGCGATAAAGTCGGACCATGATTGCGGCGGCCGATCGAGCACCTTCGGTGAGCGGATATCCTTCGCGCCACGCGTCCACTCCACCTCCTCGAGGGTCACGCCGAAGCGCCCGAGATGCTGATAAAGCGCGCGGGCATGCCCATATTGTCCCTGCATCATCGCGCAGATGGACGTGAAGTCCGAGATGGAGCGCCCGTTCTGCAACACCATCATGTACCAGCCGGCGAGCACCAGTTTGGCATCCGCGATGCAATACAACTCGTCCCGCAGGCACCGGTCTGCATCTGAAAGCTCTTCGATTGAATTGATGACGGCCATCACACCACCTTCACCTTCGATTTGCTGCCGCGTTCGGTAATCGTAACGATTGCCGACAGCGGAACGATGCACATCTCCCGCCAGGAATGGTGGTCGTAGACAAACCAGGCGCGCGCCTCCGCCAGTTCTTCGTTGGGGGCTTCGACCGAACCGATATGAGTGAGCGGTTCTGCGGAATCTCGGCGCGCAAATACCTCGTAGAATTCGGGCTTGTCGCCGCCCAACTCTAATTGTCTGTCGATAACCTTCTTCATCATCGCACCCCTAGACCTGTATTCCAAAGCGGCGCATCAGTTGTCGGGCATTGGGCTCAATGGATTGAGTGGTCCAATCGTGATGCCAGCCCTCGAGGACATTGACCTCGCTGACCCCCTTCAGGCCGCCCACTGCGTCCTTGACCGATTGCTTCAACATCGAGACGCCGGGACAGGCCAGGCATGGAATCGCGAGCTCGACATTGACGACGCCCGTTTCCGATACCGTGACTGCCCGTAACATCCCCATGCTCTCGATGCTGACCGGGATATGCGGGTCATTCACCGCAAGGAGCGCCTCCCGAACGGCCTGCTCCGTCACCACAGGTCCTGCCCCCACAGCTCGACCTGCATCCGGCTCAGGCCCGGCAGCTTCAACGGGCCGCCCTTCTTCCACTGCGCCAGCTTCTCAGGCCACGTTACCGTACGAAAATCCCACTTCAGGGTTTCCAGATTCAGCAGGATCGGCATTTGGTAATCGAGGACGTAAATGCCCCTTTCGCGATCGAAGTGAGCCGGGACCTTCAAACCAACCTGCTCGCAGAAAGGAACGAGGCGCTGCAGCCAAATCTGCCTCAGTTGATCGTTGCTGCTCCCGCGTATCTTGTAATGGAGCTGGTCAGTCCTCGACTTGACGTCGTCCGTCGCACCGAACCACTCGGCACCCAGCGGAAACCAGAAATCCATACGTTCCTGGACCCGCTTCCGTATCTCAGGGCCCTGCTGCATGTAGTGGCGGATCATGTACTCGCCGCGCTTGACGTGGAAGTTTTCTTCGAAGTTCACCTTCCGCAGCGATCGGCTATACGGCCCGAATGAGCAATTCTCCTCGAGATCGCGCGTCGTGATATATCCCGCCTGATCGCCGACAAGGTGGCCCAACCCCACGTCGATTGGACTCAAATTCCCAAACTCGAGCAGAAAGAACGTCTTGAAGTTCTTGGGATCACGCTCGAACACCTGGTGATAGGAGTCGAAGCCGAAATCCTCGAGCATGCGGAACATCACTTGGGCATGTCCCATCTCGTCTTGCAGGGCAGACGCGACGGCAATGCGATCGTTGATGCTGGGCGCAAACGCTATGGCATCGTAGTCGAGAGGCAACGTCATGATTTCCAGATCGGCGGCGATCGCCATGGTTGCGACCAGCACGTCACGATAGCGGGGCGTCATCTCGTCGATATCTTCCAGTGTCGCACCAGCCTTAATTCGGGTCTGCAGGGCGACCTCAGTTGCCTCTTCGGTGTTTTCACGCGCGAGTGCCGCTTGAGCCATGGTCGAACCTTCCGTCGTTACAATTCGTTGACTGGTTGTTCTTAGTCCTGAAGATTGCCGCGCAAGACATCGATAACGGAGGGACCGTCATCAGCCTCAATGTCTCTCGGCGCCTCCGACGCGATTTGAAGACCGGTAAGCACGACAGCCTTCAGCGTACGAACCAGACGATGAACATCAATGCGGAGATTTTGACGGAGGCACTCAAGCATGATGCCATCTCCGGTCGAGATCAGGAGCCGAGCCATATCATTGCTGCTCAGATCGGAGCGAAACGCTCCAGAAGCCTGCCCCAACTCCAGGACGTTTCGCACTTCTCGTGCGATCCGGTTGTAGCCAGCCTTTACCCTGCGCGCCGCCTCGGATTCAGTTCCGGCCATCTCTATCGAAACGACGATCGGCAGCAACATCGATCCCGGATGCTCAAGGGCGATCCTGCCTGCCCTCTCCAGGTATTTCGTCATGCGCTCGACGGGCGAAAGGCCTTGGTCTTGCAGGATCTGAAGGTACGGCTCCATGACGTTGGCTTGCACGCGATTGAGCAGTTCAAGGAGAACGCCTTCCTTGGTGCCGTAATAGAAGTAGACACTGCCCTTGGTCAGGTCCGCGAGCTGCCCGATCTGCTCCGTCGTCGTACCATTGTAGCCCTGGGTCACGAAAAGAAACTCGGCGGCAGCCAACACTGCCGACATGCTCAACTCGCGATGTTCGGAATTTGTCAGTCGTTTCTTGCGCTTTTTCATGCGCTCGAACGTATTATCACTGGACTCGCGAGGTAAAGCCTCGTGCAAGCCTAATGCACCGCTAGCCGAACAACGGATCAGTTCACCAAAGCCCTGGTTTGCATCGAACCCTTCCGACGTTGCGGCAGAAATACTCATGCTCATGGCCCGGCGAAGTCTTCTTCGAAGCGGCTAGCAGTTGACATTGACTGTCATTTACAATTAACTTACTGACCAGTCAATAACTTTCTTTGAACGCAGGAGAGAGAGTATTTTTGTCTTGGAAACCAATGAGATACACGAAGGCAGCGGCTCAGATCGGCAGCCGTTAGGCGTCAAACTGAGCCAACCAGATCGACCGACCAGGAAGAAGGGACCAGAGATGACCAAGCAGATTGAATTCTATTTCGACTTCGGTAGCCCCTACAGCTACCTCGCACAGACTCAGCTCAAGAAGCTGGCGGCAGACGCGCAGGCCACCATCGTCTACATGCCGATCAACGTGCTGGATTTGATGAAGGCAACCGGCAACACCCCGACAACGATCGAGTGCAAGGCAAAGAGGAAATACGCGAAGAGCGATCTGCAACGCTGGGTCAAAAAGTACGGCGTCGGCTGGGAGCCCAACCAGCACTTCCGACACATCGACCTCAACTTCCTGCTTCGCGGAGCCATCGCTGCGATCAAGCTCGGGGTGGGTACCGAGTTCGTCTCGGAGGTATTCGCTGGCCTCTACGCTCAGGTGCTTGATCTGGGCAACGTCGAAATCTTCAAGGACTTCCTGAAGAAGAACGGGCTCCCTGCGGATCGCATCCTCGAACTGATGGCTCAGGAGGAGATTTCCGAGGAACTGAAGGCCCGCAACAAGGCAGCCGAAGACGCCGGCCTGTTTGGTACGCCGACCTTTCGGATTGAAGAGGAACTCTATTTCGGAAACGATCGGCTCCCATTCGTCGAAGCAGCAGCAAAAGCGCAGGCATGATCATGACAAAGCCAGTTTGTGTTATTACCGGCGTCGGCCCCGGCACAGGCAGCGCACTCGCGCGTCGCTTCTCTCGCGGCGACTATCACGTCGCTCTCATTGCGCGCTCCGAGAAGCGCATTCCGAAGCTGCAAGCTGAGCTGCCGGACGCCTCCGCCCACATCTGCGATGTCACGCAAGAGGACCAGGTCAGCGAAACAATCGCCAAGATCACACGTGACCACGGCGCACCCGCGATCGCCATCCACAATGCCGTAGGTGGAACGTTCGGAAATTTTCTGGAAGTGGATCCCGCGGCACTCGAGACGAACATCAAGGTCAACACCATGGGACTTCTTTATCTCGCCAGAGCGGTCGCTCCAGCGATGATCAAAGCGCAAAGCGGTGCCATCATTGCGACCGGCAACACCTCGGCCTATCGCGGGGTCGAGAGCTACGCCGCATTTGCTCCGTCCAAAGCAGCAGAACGTATCCTTGCCGAATCGATGGCGCGGCATCTGGGCCCGAAGGGCGTCCATGTTGCCTTTCTGATGATCGACGCAATCATCAACGTGCCATGGGCTCGCAAGATGTTCCACGACAAGCCGGAAGAGTTCTTCGCTCAGCCGACAACAATCGCTGATGAAATCTGGCACATATGCCATCAGCCTCGCTCAGCATGGTCGTTCAACTACGAACTCCGGCCTTATGGCGAGAAGTGGTGACCCGTTCGATCGCATACCTCAATCGATCGTCGACCTGAGAAGCCGGACGGTCGCCTTACTGGTCGACCCGTCCGGCTCTTGAAGCGCCCTTAGCCGGTTTCTTCAAACCACTGAGAAACGTTTGCCTGAAGCACCTGCTTGGCAGAGCTCGGTGACCTCGCCGAGCGGCCAGTTTCGGATCCAGCGGATCCGACGTTAACCGCAATCTGACCAAGAGCGAGAGAATCATGACGCGACAGAGTCCAATCTTGATCACCGGCGCCGGCGGAGAAGTTGGATCGGTGAGCAAAACGATCGTCCACATGCTGGTGGAGAAGCAATATCCTGTCCGTGCCTTTGTCAAAAGGGACGACGACCGGGCCGAAGCGCTTCGGAAAGCCGGTGCAGACGTATTTGTCGGGAATCTTCTCGACCTCGCCGACGTGGTCGCAGCAGTGAACGGCTGTCGGCGAATCTATTTCAGCATGAGCTTGAATCCCTACTACACCGACGCGACCGTCCTGATGGCCGCCGCAGCGCTGGAGCAAGGCGGCAACGAGGTGTTTGTGAACATCTCGGAGTACGAGCAGTGCTACATGACTTTCGACAGAATGTCGGCCTTACACGATGCAAGACGCGCCTGGCTCGGCGGATTGGTCGGCGATTGGTCGCGGCAACAAAGGGCTCACTGGGCCTCAGAGCGGGCGCTGAAATGGTCAGGCCTGCCGGTTGTGAACGTTCAGGCGACGATGTTCGTCGAGAATCCGATCCTTTCATGGTTTCCTCTGAAGCAATTGCTCGGTGCGAATGAGCTGCACCTGCCGTTTGGATCACAGAAGGTTGCGCCCATCGCCGGTTATGATGTTGCAGAAGTATGCGCGACGATTTTGATGGATCCCGCGGCGCATATTTCGAAGTCTTATGCGTTGACCGGCCCGACGTTGAAAGACATGCACGGGGTTGCAGAGGACTATGCCGCAGTGCTGGGCCGGCGTATTTCATACGTTCCTCAGGAGGCGGACGCCTGGATCGAGACCTACGTCAACAGCGCCTATGCGTCCCGGAATCCGCATGTCGCGAGTCACATAAGGACGCTCGTCCACATGGTCGCTGGCGGGCGCTACGACGTCGTTGACGACCAGCTCGAGCGATTGCTTAGGCGTACGCCGAAGGACATACAGTGGGCGTTGAAGCGATCACCTCGCATCCGCGAAGCTCTACGGAACGTATGAATCGAAAAGGACGCGTTGCCGAGCGGGGAAGGGGAGCAGCTTGATCGAAGCTGGTGCGCAGGCGCTGATGGAAATCAATGGGAATTTCCACGGGCCGCGCTTTGTGCTCGAATTACAACCCCAAGCCAGGGGATATTGGTCCTCCGGCAATTGTATTTGGATCCGCGCGGCGTCGAAGGGTCCTAAAAAAAGAGGCCCGAGATCGGAGATCCCGGACCAGTCTGGGAGGCTCGGGCGCCCAGCGTCACAGCGCAATCCAAAGAACGAGCTGAAAGATGACAGCGAAAGGCAATCCGAACGCCAGAGCGAGAAGCTGACCTTCTCTGATCTCATCGACGCTCGGATCAGAAAAGAATTCGATCGCGAATAGACCACATTCCATGAGCCGCCCCGATTCTCCTGAACAACAATTTTGCCTGCGCTTGTCCTTTCTCAGCCCTCAACTTTGAAGGTGAGCCCGGCATTTCGAACAAGCCGAGGTATCAGCTTCTCGCCCATCGCCGCGCCGGGCGTCCAAATGCCCGCAGCAACGTCGCTCGCATCCTGCAGGAGGCAGATCGCGCATTCTGTGATCATTTTTGACGTCGATCCGTAGCCTGGGTCCCTGTCACCTCGAACCGCGACAGAGATCTTGCCGCGATCCTTGCTGCTGCCGATGAACAGGATGTCGTAACAACCGGCTTCACGCTCCGCCTTCGATGGGCCCTCACCTGGCTTCGGACTGCCTTCGCCACCGAACGACCTGTTGTCCTCCACAATCTTGGCGGCCGCAGCCTCTCCCTGCTTGCCGGTGCCCGCCACGATCATCTCGTCGTAAACGAAGTCCGTCCCGTAAGGATGCCCCATGAGCGCGTTGGATCGATGGACGTTGCGCGTGTTGATCGGCGACATGATGAAGGGTGCCACCCAGGCATTTATGTCCTCGTCAAACTCGATCTTCATTCCGTGCGGCTGCTTTGGACCGGCAAAGCCGGGCGTCAGAAGGAACGGATCCTTGAGCTGATCGAGCACCTTCGGATCGCTCATCGCCGCGGCCATCGTCGCTCGTGAACTGGCTGCAGTTCCGCCCGAGAAGGTCCCCTTCATCACCCGCACCCGGCCTTTGACGCGCTCGGCCGGCTCTCCCCAGGCCTTCCTGGCGGCGCCCTGCAGGAAGAACACGCCGAGTTCAAACGGCACGGAATCGAAGCCGCACGAGAAAATGATGCGCGCCCCACTCGATCGGGCCTCATTCTCATGAGCGTCGATCATGCTCCTCATCCAGACAGTCTCGCCACTCAAGTCGAGATAGTCCGTGCCTGCGCGGGCGCATGCCGCCACCAATTTCGATCCAAAAAGCTGGAAGGGTCCGACCGTAGAGATCACGGCGCGTGTTGTCCGAACCAGCGCCTGCAGCGACGCTTCGTCGTCCGAGTCAGCCTTGATCAGCAATGTATCGTCAGGCGCGCCGATCTCGGCGCGGACAGCAGCAAGCTTCTCGAGGTCGCGGCCTGCCATTCCCCATTTGATTTTGTTTCCGTATTTCGAGGCGACATATTCGGCCACCAGACGCCCGGTGAAGCCGCTGGCGCCAAAGACAATCAGATCGCAGGCGCTATCGCGTACCATGTTCTCGCTCCATCAGCGCTCGGAAAGATGCCTCACCCACAGCCGCGAAACTCGCGGCTCTCGAAAAATCAGCTCACCCCAGTCGATAAGGCTGAACGCTTGTTTTTCCTGATCTTTCTCGGGATCCTAAAAACATTCTGACTATACAGTATGTTTATTATGTGTAAAGTGTCGGTCGCGTCGCGGCTGCCATCTTTCACGTTTGGATTGTCTCCATCGGCATGGCACGCGGCGCTCGCGGCCAAGATTCGGGCGCCGCCCTTCAACAGAACATCAAGGTCCTCAAAATGGTCAGTTTGAAAAGCATGTTCGATCTCTCTGGAAAGAAGGCCCTCGTGACCGGAGGCTCCCGGGGTCTTGGGCTTCAAATCGCTGAGGCCCTGGGCGAGCAGGGAGCGGAAGTCGTATTGTCGTCCCGCAAGGCTTCGGATCTTGAAAGGGCGCAGGAGCTTCTAGCCGGCCGCGGAATCTCCGCACAATGGATCGCAGCGGACAACTCCAGGGACGACGACATCTCACGCCTCGTCGACGATGCGCTTGGCAAGCTCGGGCGAATTGACATTCTCGTCAACAACGCGGGAGCGACATGGGGGGCTCCGACCGAAGATCACCCGATCGAGGCGTGGGACAAGGTCATGAACCTCAACATCCGCTCCCTCTTCCTCCTTAGCCAGCAGGTCGGAAAACGCTCGATGATCCCGAACCGATATGGGCGGATCATCAATCTGGCGTCGATCGCCGGCCTTTTCGGCAGCACGAGCACGACTCAAACGATCGCCTACAACACGAGCAAGGGCGCCGTGGTCAACTTCACCAGAACACTCGCCGGCGGCTGGGGGCGCTACGGCATAACAGTGAACGCGTTGGCGCCGGGCATGTTTCCTTCGAAGATGACCAAGGGCACGATCGAGCAGGTCGGCATGGAGAAGCTGACGGCAGGCGTACCTCTTCAGCGCATCGGCGACGAAGACGATCTGAAGGGCGCCGCCGTGTTGTTCGCCAGCAATGCCGGCAAGCACATCACCGGTCAGATCCTGAGCGTGGACGGCGGACTGACGGCCGTACTGTCCTCATCCTAATGGCTCCTATCGGTCCTGAAGGACCAAGCTTCTTCATCGAGTCGCAGCATTCAGCACAGCTCCTGCGCCATCGATGAGATGCTCTACGAGTTGCTGGCTCGAGCCCTTTCTCGGGCCTCACCGCGCCGTTCGCGGCGACGCTTCGCCCTTTGAGCAAGTTGGGGGAGAGGCGGCACCGGTCCGTCGGCATTTTCGACGGCCGTAACCGCTTGCACCGAATCCGGTCCAGGCCGGGCCTCCATCAACGCCAAGACCGAGCGCCCCCGCACCGTGATTTTCCAACCACCGTTTCCCGCGTCACTAGGCGTTGCGAGAAGATATCGAGATCCGGCATGCGCGCGGCCAGCCGCTTGGTGCGCTCGGCCCAATCCGAGCCGCTGGTTGCGAGGATCGCCATATCCCGCTTCAAGTCGGCCATCCTGGCTAACCCATCCGGGTAGCTCACCAGTATCTTCAGGACCGTGACCTGAAAGTTCACCCCTCGCCCACCTGCCGCTCGCGCCACATTGTCGGGGCTTGCAGGAGAGCCTTTCTGCCGACCTGGATAAGCGCCTCGATAGACGTCTCGCCGTTGCCGACCGCCTCGATGATCTTGCATGTCACGTGCGCGCGCGCACCTGCTTCGCCTTCCGAAAGGTCTCCGAGAACCTCTTCAAGGACCTCGCGCAATTGTGCGGTGGCGGCAACGTCGGACATGGCGGGTCCCGGCCCAAAAAGGTTACGGTACCACCTTCACCCGGACTTGGCGCTCATCATTATTATTCAAGAATTCGGAATCTCTTGTTCAAGAAGCAGGAGCGAGCCTCCAATCCAAGGATGCGAATCCATCGACGATGGCACGGAGCCAGATTGCGGTGCTTGAATGAGGCGAAAGCCCCCTCTATCAGGTAGTCCCTGAACTGCGGGCACGATCGCCGGATGGCTCTTCGTCCGCTCGAAATCCAAGCCCGAGTGGAGGCTGACAGTTCGCCTCCCGCGCAGCCCGATAAGCCGCTCTGCCCGTGGTCCTCTCCAAATAATGCAGGAATACCTCGGGAACGGTGAGCATGTATTCGATCGCCCAGATCAAACAGGTAGTCAGCAAGATGTCGGCAGTGGTGAATTGGCTTCCCAACAGATATTCCCGGTCGTCCGACAGTGCCACTTGAGCATGTTTCAGTTGAGCGTTGAAGTATTCCCGCGCCTTCGCGACGACCATCGGCGCTTCGCCATAGATGTGCGCCAGTCCCTTGCCGGTACTATGCCGGCGCATGACGTAGAGACTGGTCGCATCCAACTCCGTAGCGATGAAAAAGCACCACTCGAGCCATTTCGCATATTGAACATCGTCGTCGGGAATGAGCGCCGAAGATCCGCTACGGTACTTGCGCGCCAAATAAGCCGCGATCGCAGCGCTTTCGCCGATGACGAACGATCCGTCCTGCAAAAGCGGGATCTTCTGCCTGGGATTCAGTGAAGTGTAATCCGGAGCCTTCGTCTGGCCCGACCGCGCCAGTATGGGCTTACAGACGTACTCCAGTTCGAGCTCGCGCAAAGCCCAATGGGCACGGATCGTGCGACCCGTTCCCACTCCCCATAATGTCAAATTCGAACCCATCACCAACCCTCTGCAAAGGGCCTCAGATCAAGTTCATGCGTCCACGCGTCGCGCGGCTGCTGGTGAAGGCACCAATATGCCTCGGCGACCGATGATGGTTTGATCAGCGCATCGGGTGCCATCCCGGCGACGTCCACTCCTCGTTCCACCAGGCGCCGGTGAATTTCCGGACTGTCAAGACCTCCGTCGATGATCAGATGGGCGACGTGGATATTGCGGGGTCCGAGCTCTCGCGCAGCGGACTGGGCAACGGCCCGAAGACCGAATTTCGCTGACGCGAACGCCGCGAAGTTCTTCCCGCCCCTGAGACTTGCGGTTGCACCCGTGAACAAGATGGTGCCTTTCGACCGCGGAGTCATGTATTTCGCGGCCTCGCGGCCCACAAGGAAGCCTCCATAACAGGCAAGTTCCCAAGCCTTGTAAAACAGTCGCTCCGACGTCTCCAAGATCGGCTTGCTTACATTCGCTCCGGCGTTGAAGAGACAAAGCTCGATCGGCCCCATCTCCTGCTCGACGACGGCGAACAGCGCCTGGACGTCGGCCTCCTTCCGAACGTCCATGCTTTTCGCCTGCACGCGAGCCTTGGTGAGTTCGTCTATCAAGGCCGACGACTTCGACGCATCTCGGCGTGCGATGCATACCTTGTAGCCCGCGGCAGCGAAGCGGCGCGCGACGGCGGCTCCTATCGCGTCGCCGGCGCCAACGAGCAACGCGACACCAGGTCCTTGATTCATGATCCCCCCCCGGCCTTACCTTGGGACATTGCACGGACGGTCTTACGCTCGATCAGCGCATCGATCGCCGCATCGTCGTAGCCTATGTCACGCAGAATATCGCGAGAGTGTTCGCCGACGCGCGGCGCCGGTCCCCCTATCCTGGATGGGTTGATCTCGAACTTGGCGGCCGGCTTGGGTTGTCTCACCAAGCCGACGGTCGGTTGATTGAGCTCCTCGATGAGCTCACGCGCGACCACCTGCTCGTTGCGGATGACCTCCGCTCGACGCAAAATCGGCGCACAGGGCACGTCTGCCGCATCGAGCCGCTTGAGCCATTCCGCCGTCGTGCACTCGCCGATGTATTCCTGCATCTTATTGATGCGAGCCGTGGCGTTGACGAACCGCCCACCGGGCGTCGAGAATCGCTCGTCCTTGGCGAGCTCCTGATCTCCGGTCGCACGGCAGAACCCTTGCCACTCCGAATCGGAGATCGTTCCACACGTGATGAAGCCGTCCGCCGTCTTGAAGACGAGATCGGGACGGTCGTTCGGGTCGCTGACGGACGCTTCCTTCCCGACGACCGTGTATTGCATCATCCCTTCCGGCCACAGATACGAGATCATGGTATCCAACATTGCGACTTGGATGTAATCGCCTTGCCCCGTCTTCTCTCGCGCATAGAGCGCCGCAGCCACGGCCTGCGCCGTGAATACCGCCGTGGTCTTGTCGGCCACGATCGTACGGATCATCTGCGGTCGGTTGGTAACGGGTTGAGACTGTATATCCGCGAATCCGGACAAGGCCTGGATGATGGGGTCGTAGACGCGTTTCTTGACGTAAGGACCGCTGTCCCCGACACCGCTGATGGACACATAGATCAAGCGCGGATTGCGTTCACGCAGTTTCTTAGGCCCAAGCCCCAGGCGTTCCATGGTTCCGGGACGAAAATTCTGAACAAGGACGTCGGCCTGGTCGAGCAATCGCGTCAGGATTTCGCGCCCGCTCGGCTCCTTGATGTCGATGGACAACGATCGTTTTCCCCGGTTCGAGGAAATGAACAGGGCGGAAAATTCGCCTGCTTTGTCGATCGTCGCACGGCTTCGCCTCGTGATGTCGCCGCTGATCGGCTCGATCTTGATCACGTCTGCACCTTGGTCGGCAAGAAACATCGTCGCGAAAGGGCCGGAGACGACCCCGGTCAAGTCGACCACACGAACTCCACTCAACGGACCAGGCATCTCGGTTCTCCTCGCTAGAATTCGTCAGCCGCTCTTCTTCTCGGTCGAATAGACTGCGCCGATGATCCGATCATCGAACCGACCTCGCTTCGGACGGAGGACGCAGCGATCGTTCCGCGCGCATGCGCAGCTCGTGTTTCAGGACCTTGCCGGTACCGTTCCGTGGAAGGTTGTCGACCAGGAAGACGTGTTTGGGTTTCTTGTAGCCCGCGATTCTTGTTTGAGTCGTCGTGATCACGTCCTCGATCGTCAACGAGCTGTCAGCCGGACATTCGACGAACGCAACGACGGTCTCCCCGTAAACGTCATCCGGAATTCCGACGACCGCGGCGTCCACAATGTCGGGGTTGGTCAGCAGCGCCTGTTCGACCTCCTTCGTATAGACATTCAGACCGCCGCTTATGATCATGTCCTTCTTGCGGTCTACGATATAGAGATATCCATCCTCGTCGATATTGGCGATGTCGCCGGTATGCAACCAGCCATCGCGCAGCGTCGTCGCCGTCTCCTCAGGCCTCCCGTAGTAGCACCGCATGACGGTGAAACGCCCCGGCTCGCCCGACCGGACGAGCAGCTCTCCGGGTTGTCCCGGTGGGGTGTCGGTCCCCTGATCATCGACGATCCTGACCTCCACGCCAGGTGTCGGACGTCCGATCGACTCCGGTCGGACGAACTGTTCCTCGTGTGCGAGCGACGTCACCGCTCCTGCTTCCGTCATGGCGAAGAACGAGACGAGGCGAACGTGGGGAAGCAAGGAGAGGAATTTCCGCTTCAATTCCACCGGGAACGCCTCGCCGGTCACGACGATGCACCGCAACGACGCGCACTTCGACGGGTCGTCCTGGATCGCAGGCAACATCAGGCGGCAAACCGTCGGCACCATTCCCGCCACGGTGATCTTCTCGTTTTCGATCGCTCGGACAGCAGCAACGGGATCGAAGGACTTCAGGATCACCAAGGTGCCCCCGAGGCACAAGGCGTTCGCCAGCCGCGCCAAGCCGGCGCGATGCGCGAGAGGCGTCGTAACGAGATAGCTGTCGTCATCGGAGATGCCCCATTCGACTGCGTGCACGAAATAATTCTGCACGATCAGGTTCGAATGCGTGATGACCGCCCCCTTAGGAGTTCCGGTGGTGCCGGACGTGTACATGACCAATGCATCGTCGGCGACGGGCAAGGGACGCAGCGGAGCTGGATCGGTGGCGCGCAATTCGGCCATATCGACCGTGCCGGCGACTTTCGTCCCGGTGGTAATGAACATCGCATCCGGAACCTCGGTCGCGATTTCCGCGCGGATCGAAAGATCCGCCTCCAGAGCAACGGCGAACGGCGCGCTATCGCGACAGATGTATCGGAGTTCGAGGTTCGTGAGCCGCTTCGATACAGGCACCACGATTACACCGATCGAGAATGCCGCGTAGAGGAGCTCCACCAACTCGATTCCGTTCGGGAGATAGACGACTAGTCGGTTTCCGGCTCTTGCGCCGAGTTCGGTTAGGCCGGTCGCTAGACTACGTATCCGCTGGTCCAGTTCACCGTAGCTGATCCGATCTTTCCCGCAGACGAGCGCAACCTTCTCGGGATGGCGCACCGCCTGTGCTCGGAAGATCGTGTCGAGCCGCATGGAAGCCTCACACAATCCGAAACGCTGGATACTGGACCTCGTCCGCAAGGCGATCCCAGCTTACTTCGACGCGCTGGCGGATCGAGACCTTGTCAGGATCGATGTCGACGACGTTGCCGAGAATTCGAACCCCCTCGTCCAATTCGATCGTGGCGACGGACAGCGGCAGGCGACCTTCCAGCCCGGGGCCCGGAACGCGTATCACCGTACAGGCGTAGATCAGGCCTTTTCCCGATACCTCGCGCCACTCCAGATTTCGACTTCCGGTGAAGATGCTGACCGGACGGGGATAGTGCTGAAACCGGTTGGTGTCCTTGCAGAACTGAATCACCAGTTTTCCACGTTTCGCGCCCTCCCAGAATGGTGCGGTGTCGACATAGACCGAGACCTTGGGGACGGGGCGCGCGTCCGCTTGATCAACCATCGTCAGGCCTCCAGGATCAGGGCAGCGCTGGTGCCCCAGTTGCGCGCGAATGGAATGACGCCGATTCCGGTGATCAGGGCGTTCTTGGGGTCCGTCACCTGTCGACCACCTCCTTCGCCGAACATTTGTCTCACGGCCTCGGCGAGATTGAGCCCGCCGCTCGCCAGTCCAGGCTGCCCGGCCGAAATCTGGCCGCCACCCGTGTTCAGCGGCAGTGTACCGGTGTGAGAAAGATCCGTGCCGAGCGTGAAGTCGCTTCCCTGTCCCCGATCGCAGAAACCGAAGTCTTCGAACTGCATCATGACGGCGATCGTAAAATCGTCGTACGGCTGAAACATCCGGATATCTCGGGCCGACAAGCCGCTCTGCTTGTAGATCGATGGAGCTATGGCCGAAAAGCCGGTCTCCGTGATGTCAGGGCACGACTGGTCGCCCTGAAAATTGGTGATCTCCGCGTAAGCCGTGGGGTATACCATTTTGCTCAATCCCAAGGCACGAGCACGCTTTTCGGACGTGACCAGGAAAGCATTCGCCCCGTCGCAGAACATGACGCAATCCAGCAACCGAAGCGGGTCGGCGATCACGCGGGACTTGAAGTATTCCTCCATGGTGAGGGGCGTCTTGAATTTCGCGAGCGCATTTTCATTATGCAGTGCATGTTCACGCTGGGTAATCGCGATTTTTCCAAGAGCCTCCGACTTGATCCCGTATTGATGATGATACCGGCTCATCAACAACCCGAAGCTCGCGGGAGGCCCTTGAACGCCTACGGGGTCCTGAAATTCCCCTCTGTACGCTCCGTAGCTCGCCCGCCATGAGGTGCTTGGCGCATCCGCGCAAAGAACCACGACGGTTTCGCACAATCCATCCCGGATCGCGGAGGCTGCCCTCGCGATACCGCCCGTGGCGGAGCATCCCCCCGTGCCGCTGTAGTTCAACCATTTCGGCGAAAGTCCCAAGGCTTCCGCCATGTACACGGGGAAAAAGGGATTCGGACACTCGCTCAGCGGCGCAGCGACGGCCATGCCGTCGATCGCGGATTTCGGAACGCCGGTGGACTGCAGAAGCTTGGCGAAGGCTTCTCCGCCGAAATCATAAGCACTGCGCCCGGACTTGAATTCGACCGGGGTTTCGGAATAGCCCGCGATGACGATGTCACGCTTCTTCGTCAAGATGATCTCCTCGGAATTGGACTTACCGCGGCGCCGGCGTGCCGGGACGCAATGTCATGGTTGTCTCCAGGGTAGTCCTTCCGCCTTCCAGCCTACCTTCGTGCCGCGATGTTCCTCTTCATCGACGTCTCCCTCGAAGCCACCGGCGAGACTGAACGACCGCGCGTATCCCATCGCGAAGGCCGCCTTAGCGGCCGCCAGGCTTCTGCCGCCGGACCGGCATATGAAGATGATGGGATGACCTGTCTGGAACGTCGCCCGCAACCTATCGAGAAAATCCGGATTGACCCTCATCTCTGGGAAAACGTGCCAAGAGATCTTGGCGACCGCCTTTCCGATATCCGCAAGATCCGGTTCCCCGACATAGAGCCATTCTGGCTGTGTACGCACGTCTACGAGTTGGGTCGTCTTGTCGTCAGCCAACATGTCCCACGCCTGCCGCGGCGAAATCTCCGTCGTCATCGGCGTCACAACGGAATGACGATCAAGATGTCGACGTTCCGGGAATCCAGGACCACCAACCGCTTCTGGAAGCGGACGTATCCATCCTCGATCACGACGTCGTCGATGTAGCTGCCGACCGCGAACAGATCCATACGGCCGCTTTCCATGGTTCGCACGATCTGGAAGTTCGACCGAGCCGAAAGCACTCCGTCCGACTCCTGCTCCAGAAATTCCGGCCTTCCGATAATGTGGCAATAGGTGTGTGGTTCGAAGATGTTGGCCGAATAGAACGCTTTGACCCGATCCTGCATCATGCCCCTTCCGACACAACGCACGATGCCGATCGGAAGACCGGCATCATGGTTCTCGCGCGTCGTCACGTGATACAGCGCGTCCATCGTGAAGAATTGCGGCCATGCGTCCAACTTCATGTCGTCGACCGAATGCGCGTAGGCGGTGATCAAGTCCGCGGCCTGTTCTTGCGTAGGCGCGGCGGCCTGCTGGGAGGCTTTGTCGAGAACCTTGTGCATCTAGCCTCTCCTCAGAAGCCCATGATGTTGCGATAGCCGTGCCAGAAGCCGCGAACCGCGGTTTCCGTGGCGCGCGAATTCCTTTCGGATTCGACTTCACGCCCGCCCATCTCCATGAAGGAGGACCGGTCGGGATCGGCGCGCGTTCCTCGTTGCACGAATTCGTTGATGCAACCGTCCTCAAGGGAGACGAGGCCGGCCGCGCCGGTGAGATTGCTCTGCATTACCCGCATCTGCGACTGCTCTTCGGAATCCCGCTCGTAGCCGAGATAGATCCAGAACAACTCGGTCTGGTCCACGCCGCGCGGTGCGAAAAAGCGGATCGCCAGAGAATTCAGTGTGAACTGGATGCACATGTTGGGAAAGACGGTCTGAATACTGTGCGTGATGCCATCGTCGAACTCTTCCCAAGCCTCGAGCAAACCGGGACCGTCGAGAGCCGACTCGTAGTTGGCCGAATGCACCTTCGCGTCCGCGTATTCTGCGGCTTCCTGCATCTTCGCGCGTCGCGCGAAGCTTAGATGGTGCCATTTGCGTTCCGACAAGGTGATGCCACCGTCCATGTCGAGCCGGTTGACCTTGAATGTCGTGTAGAACGTATGCAACAGGGTGGCGTGATAGGAATCTCTCAGGTTCTCCGCGTACAGTTTCCAGTTGTTGTGGATCATCTGGCTGTGCGTCCCGAGGACCCGCAAGGGTCGACCGAGGTTGCGCTTGATGAACGACGCCATCTCGGGGCCGAGGTAGGTCTCGACGTCCTCCACCTCGTCCGAAAACGTGCCGAAGATCATCCCGCAGAACGACTCCACTCTCACGGGAAGGAGCCGGTGTTGCTTCGTATCGAAATCCTCCGGCATGCCGCCGTGACCGCGGACGCCGTGACGGAATGCGACGCCTTTGAGTTGACCGTCGAGTTCGTAATTCCACGCGTGATACACGCACGAAAGGCTGGCGACATTGTCCTTCTTCTTCAGGCACACCAGAGCGCCCTTGTGCGCGCAGCGATTAACCATCGCGTGCACCTTGCCTTCGCGGTCCCGCGTGACGACCACCGGCGTTTCGCCTACCGTCGTGGTCCGGTAGTCGCCAGCATTCTGGATCTCGATGTCCAGGCACAGGAAGTTCCACGTCTTTCCCCTGAAGATCCGCTCCTGCTCCAGCCTGTAGACATCGGGGTCGGTGAACAGACGGTAGGGTGCACGGGTTACGCCCTGCGGCGGCCATTTGAATCCGGCTAATTCCGTGCGTTCTGCTTGAGCCGTCGGCGACATGAAATACTACTCCCGCTTCGATCCACTTCGAGGGACTTCGCAGGAATACTAGGCAGGCGCTCTCGCCGACCTCCAATACATTATTTCACTGTATTGATAAGCGCTCTTTATCAGCCGATCTGCTTCGAACTGCCATCGGTTCGAGCAGCCAGACGTCCAACCTGCTTCAGCTCCTTGATGAAGGAGAGGATCGCGGTGGCGCGCTCCGATTTTCTGTAGACCATCGCCAAATTCGACTCTTGGCTGACGTTCGCCAGAGGCCGGTATACGACGTCGGGTATCTTCAGATTTCGGACCGAGCTCGGCACGAAAGCCAGCCCCAGTCCGCCTGCAACCATGCCTACGAGTGCCGTGAACTGGCCGGCCCGTTGGGTGATCTGAGGGCTCAGGCCAGCCTTGGCGCAGAGGATCGCGACTTGTGCGTTGAACCCGACCCCTTCCTGGATCTGCACTGCGACGAACTGCTCGCGCTTCAACCGATGGACGGGCACCGACTTGAGCTTCGCGAGGGCATGCCGGCCTGGGATCGCGAGAATGATGGGATCCTGATAGATGGCGCTAATCGCCAGCTCGGCGACCGCCGATGTGGCAGGCAATCTTATGATTCCCACGTCCAATCGGCCGCTTGCGATATCGTTGAGTTGCGGGAGGATTCCTTGTTCGTTCAGGCGGAATTCCACCAGCGGGTTGGCCTCCCGATAGCGGGCTATGGCAGTCGCCAAGACACCGGAGAAGACCGCGGAGCCGACGAACCCGATTTCGATGTGACCAAGTTGGCCCCGCCCCGCCTGTTTGGCGACGAGAATGGTGCGCTCAGCCTGTTGCAGCGTTCTGACGGCTTCGGACAGCATGACCTGTCCGGAAATCGTGAGCTTTACGGATCTCTTGGTGCGCAAAAAGAGCTGCACGCCGATGTCGCGTTCCAATGACTGGATTTGTTGCGTCAGCGCCGGCTGAGCAATTCCCAGGCGTTCGGCAGCACGCCCGAAATGCAGCTCCTCTGCCAATACAGTCATCGATTTAAGCCGTCTCAGATCCATGATCATCGAGTATCCAAATGGAGAACCGGTGCGCCAAATTGTGCGATGGGGGACCGGTGCGCGCATACCGCGCCACGGCTCATCATAAGCCGGGCTTATTTATTTGGCACCGCCTCACTATTGGCAGCGTTCGGCACCCGCTGCCTATAATTCCCGTCCGCAGCTTAGCCGTCGGCTCGCGTCCAGCAAAGACAAGACACGCGGCACCGGAGGGACACTTGAGGACATTGAGCCGATACAAGATCGGGTTGCTGCTGCTACTGGCGGCCTCTCAAAGCCTGAGCTTCATCGATCGCGTCAATCTTTCCGTCGTCCTACCGGGATTGATCAAGGACGGCACGTATTCCGCCAGTCTTGCCGGCCTCTTGATGTCCATTCTGAATTTTTCATATGTCGCGGCCATTATCGTCGCTGGACCGCTCACCGATCGCCTCGGCGCTCGCATCGTCTTTCCGGCAGCGGTAGGAGCCTGGTCTACCTTTACCGCGCTGTGCGCGCTGACTTCGTCGTTCCTTCCGCTGGCGTTTCTGCGCGCACTGGTTGGAATCGGCGAAGCTCCAAACATCCCATCCGGCTCGCAGATCATCAAACAAACCTTCGACAAAGCGGAACGGGGCTTTGCGGTGAGCTGCCAGTTCTCCGGAACGAAAATCGGGCTGGCGGCCGGAATCCCTCTTTCGGCGTACATTTTGAGCGAGTTCGGACGTCCTGCCGTGTTCTACACCACCGGCCTTCTCGGAGCCATTTGGGTCCTGGCCTGGTTGTTGATCTACCGGAAGCCACAGAACGTGCCCGGGCACGGCGAGACCGCGCAACAAGCCTCGCGCGTCAGATGGTCGACGCTGCTCAAGGTACCGTCCGTTTGGGGGATGGTGCTTGGGCAAGCCGGATATCTCTACGTCTACTACGTCTTCGCTTCCTGGCTTCCGGGGTATCTGACGCTCCGCTACGACGTTCCCATCTTGAAGACGGGGCTTCTTTCCATGACGCCCTTCATCTTCGGCATCGGATTCACGCTGCTGGGAGGGTGGGCCGCGGATCGATGTATCGCCAAGGGTTACTCGGTTTCGGCCGTTCGCAAATCGTTCGCGGTGGGTGGTCTGCTAGGCGCCACGATCTTTACGGTCGCGGCGGCGTTCGCGCCGGAGGCATGGATCGCGGTCCTATCCTTTACGCTGGCGTTGTCGTCGATCAGTCTAACGACCTCGTCCGCCAATGCTATGCCTATCGACGTTGCACCCCCTCATCTGGTTTCGTCCTGCGTTTCGATCCAAAACTTCGGCGGGAATATCGGAGGTGCTCTCGCGCCCCTCGTAACGGGTTCTCTGATTTCGTTGACGGGCAGCTTCGTCGTGCCGCTGCTTTTCGCGGCGGTTGTCGGTCTCGTGCTCGGCTGCGGCGGCTTCGGGCTGATGGTCAAAACGCTCGACCGAGAGATCGGCGAAGACTCGCCCGACAACCTGCCAGCGGACCTCCAAGGATACGCCACCGATCGGCTCGAACCCGCGAGCACGAGATGACCTTCTGAGCGCAAGTCCCGTAAACGGTCACCTAAGCTCGCGGATGCCTGGCAGGCGCCGTAAACGGGTTGCAGGGCGTCGCGGCGATCTTGCGAACTCTTGAACGAAAGCCCGATAAGGCCGACTTAAAGCCAGCCGCCCTCTGCTGACTGCTGTCCCGGTGCCGAGATGCCGCGACGAACTACGGCAGAGATATTCCAAAACCCATGCGAGTAAAATGACATGACGAACTCCACTCAACCCACCGTCCAGGATGTTGCCCTCATTGTCGGCGGCGGCCCGGGCATCAGCTCAAGTTGCGCGAGACTGTTCGCGAGCAACGGCATGCATGTAGCCGTGGCAGCCAGGAATCCCGACAAGGCGGTCCTCGAGGCTCTCGAAAACATGCATGGAGTGCGGCGATACGCTTGCGATGCCAGCGAACCCGCGGCGGTGGAACACTTGTTCAGGACTCTCGTGCAAGACCTCGGGACGCCGCGGCTCGTCGTTCACAACATCGATGGAAGAGTTCCGGGCATTTTCCGCAAGAGCATCATCGAAGCGGACCCAACAATGGCGTTTGAAACGCTTCGCAACGCGGCATTCAGCGCGTTCCTGGTAGGACAACAGGCCGCCAAACTCATGCTTGAAAACAAGCCGGACGCCGACGGGAAAAGAGGGACGATCATCTTCACGAACGCCAGCGCAGCGCTCAAAGGCTTCCCATCGAGCGGCGCTTTTGCGATGGCATGTCATGCCAAGTCGGGGCTCGCGCAGAGCATGGCGAGAGAGCTGATGCCGCAGGGTATCCATGTCGCCAATGTGCCTATCGACGCCGCGATCGGCTGGACCCAGAACGACGGGACGCGCGCCCACCGCCTGGCCGGAACGACGGTCGATGACAACATGGCCGACCCCGATCGTATCGCTGAAACCTATCTGCACCTGCATCGCCAACATCGGTCGACCTGGGCTTTCGAAGTGGTTCTCAGACCCTGGGTCGAGAAGTGGTGATCATCGCTACCTGCGCACTTGCGCCGGACCAAAGCCCATTCTCCGTTGAATAACGCCTAGCCAGTTTTGACCACAGCGCATCGTGACAAGCTCATCCTATTCTCATGCCGGCCTTACTGGAGCCGCGGGGACTTTCCGTCCTTTGATGACTCGAGACTTGCGGGCGACAAGACTTGCCGAGCGCTTCAAGGCCTGGAAGGAAGCGATGACGAGCCAATCCACCGACATAGGGGATCGCCTTGAGCATTGAAGATCACCCCACGGTGAAGAGCGTCCGCTCTCGCGGCCGTCAGGAAGCTGCCCACATCCCCGTTTCTGCGAATCTGATCAAGCAGATCGCGCGCGACTGCGGAGCCGATGATGCAGGGATCATTGAGATCGATCGTGCCGCGATCGCACCTCAGGTAAGAGTCATCCGGAAGGTCTACGGCCGCACGCGGTCCTTGCTCGCGATCGCTTGCAGCATGAATCGTGAACCGGTCCGTTCCCCTGCCCGGTCGGTCGCCAACGAGGAATTCCACGGCACCTATGATCATGGGAACGAAACTGCGCGTGCGATCGTCCGCGCGCTCGAGGAGCACGGTATCCCGGCCTGCAATTCGGTGGCCGCCTTTCCGATGGAGATGGATCTGCCTCGGGTCATGATGGTCCAACACAAGCCGATCGCCGTGGAGGCCGGGCTCGGTCGCATGGGAATCCATCGCAGCATCATCCATCCAAAGTTCGGAAGCTTCATGGTGCTCGGCACGATTCTGCTTGGACGGGAGGTCGACGCCTATGATCAACCGATCGACTACAATCCCTGCCTGGAATGCAAATTGTGCGTCGCCGCCTGCCCGGTCGGGGCGATCAAACCGGACGGCGCTTTCGATTTCCTGTCCTGCCAGACCCACAATTATCACGACTTTCTCGGCAACTTTGCACAGTGGGTCGAGACCGTCGCCGATTCGAAAGATGCCAAGGACTATCGCTCACGCGTGCCCCGCACCGAGACACTGAACATCTGGCAGTCGCTCTCGTTCAAACCGGGCTACAAGGCCGCCTATTGCATCGCGGCCTGTCCGGCCGGCGAAGATGTCATCGGCCCCTTCCTGGAGAACCGCGACGCCCACTTTGCGGAGGTGGTCAAGCCGCTGATTGATAAAGACGAGTTCGTCTACGTGATCCGGGACACCGATGCTGAGGACACGGTCACACGGCGCTTCCCTCACAAGAAGGTCCAGTATGTCACCTCGGGCCGCCATAGTGTCAACATTCAGGGCTATCTCTTCTCCCTGTCGCTTGGTTTCCAGCGCGGCAGGGCCAAAGGGTTGGACATTGTGACACATCTAAGCTTCACGGGAACGACGACGCTCGATGTGACGGTCGTGATCAAGGACCGGAAGCTGGAGGTCGTTCCCGACCGCCATGTCGGTGAAGCGAGATTGAAGGTCACGGCGGATTCCGAGGCATGGTTAGGCGTGGTCAACCGCGACCTCAACCTGGCCGAAGCGATCGCCTCCAAGCTGGTGAGCCTGAGCGACGAAAAACTGTTTGCAACCTTCATGCGCTGCTTCCCGATGTGAACCCGTGCTCGGCAGGAACGCGAGAATTGAATTGATTGCGGCTGTGCAGGATTGAACATGATTTCTCGTCGGAATGTGCTTTTTGGCATCGGCGGTGCGGCGGTGGGAGGGGCATTTGCCAGCTCGCTGGGTGAAGCGACGTTTTTCGACTATGGCGACATTCCTGTAAACGTGTTCGACTATCGCGAGCTGGCGCGGACGCGTTTGCCGAAAATCGTTTTTGATTACCTCGAGGGTGGTGCTGGGGGCGAATGGTCCCTGTCGCACAACAGGGAAATATTCGAACGCCTTGTTTTCCGTCCCAAACGGCTGCTCGATATCAGCAAACGAGACATTTCGACTGTTTTGTTTGGACAGAAGTATGCTGCACCGATCGTGATTGCCCCGACCGGCCTGAATGGCGCATTCTGGCCCAATGGGGACATCGCATTGGCGCGAGCCGCTGAGAAGGCCAACATTCCCTTTGCCCTGTCGACCGCTTCAACAGCGTCCATTGAGGACGTGGCGCAAAATGCCGGTGGCGACAAGTGGTTCCAGCTTTATGTGTTGAACAAGACGTTGTCGCAACAATTGGTCGAGCGGGCCAAGGCAGCAGGGTACTCCAAGCTCATTCTCACGACCGACCTCGGAGTTGACGGCCTAAGAGAGCGCGACAATCGCAATGGCTTCAAGTTGCCGTTGAACTACTCATCGAGCTTGCTCGTCGATGGCTTGACGCATCCAAGCTGGGCACTCGACTTTGCCAGGCACGGCATGCCAAAGGTGGCAAACTTTACCAGAAAAGACGCTTCGGACACGGCAAGTCAGGCTGGGCAAATGAGACGGGGCCTCGACACGACCTTTAGCTGGCAAGATCTGAAGTGGCTGCGCTCCATCTGGCCTCATCAGCTATTGGTCAAGGGAGTATTGCGGCCGGACGATGCCGTGCGATGCATCGCTGAGGGCGCAGACGGCGTAATCCTGTCAAATCACGGCGGTCGGCAGCTGGGAGACGCGATCTCTCCGCTTCAGGTCCTGGCTGAAACACGAAGCAAGATCACGCAACCGATCCTCATCGACAGCGGCTTCCGCCGCGGCGCGGACATCGTGAAGGCGCTTGCTCTTGGAGCAAACGCGGTTCAACTTGGTCGCGCGACACTTTACGGGTTGGCGGCTCGAGGCGAAATGGGCGTCACGGAAGTGCTCAAAATGATGTTCGCAGAGATCGACAACACCATGGCACAAATTGGTTGCCCTTCGATTGCGGACCTGAGCCCGGATTGCATCGCTGAAGATGGATTGCCTCTGGGCGCGCGTTCCTGACTTGGCGATGCCGGCGGATGTCCTGCCGTTATCTCCACCCGCGGCATAACGTTCGGCCGGCGTAAAGCGCTTTGAGCGGAACCATTCTCCGATGAATAACGCCTAGCCGAATTAGCCGGCGCGCTCGCGATACGTCCGTCCTATTGTTCTAATGACAAACGCTGAGCGCCAGAACGAAAACAACTTCAGTCGCCTCACCAACAATACATCCAGGGAGATTATCATGCACTCACGTCGGAAGCTGATGAAGGCCGGCCTTGCCGCGGCCGCTCTTGCCACCACCAAGATCAGTGCGCAGGCCGCGGGGGAAACGACGTCGCGGAGCAACGGGAGCGACGAACTACCTCGCAAGCTTACTGTCTTGTCGATCCGCCAGGAGGACGGGCACGAAACCATGGGAGTGAAGACGACCGCCGGCGTACTCGACGTGTCCGCCGCGAGCAAACTTCTCGGATTATCGGCACCGCTCACTCTTGAGGAGCTTCTGATCAACGGCGGCAATACGGCGGTAAAAACTCTGGTAGAGGCTGCTCTCAAGGCGCCCGACGCGAAAGCCGCATTCCTTGACGAATCGAAGATCAAGTTCGGGCGTCTGTTCACCAAGCCCGGAAAGATCGTCTGTCTCGGCCTCAACTACCGAGAGCACGTCGAGGAAACGGGCCAGAAACTGCCTCCTCTCCCTATCCTCTTCAACAAGTACAACAACTCCCTTGCACCGCACATGGCGACTGTCCAGCTTCCGCCCCGCGACGTCTGCTACAAGTTCGACTATGAGACCGAACTGGTTGTCGTAATGGGCCGCAAGGCGAGCAATGTCCGCGCTGAGGATGCTCTGTCATACGTTGCCGGTTACGCCGTCGGCAACGATTTTACCTCGCGAGACCTGCAGCTCGAGGTCCCCGGCGGCCAGTGGATGGTCGGCAAGACGCTCGATGATTTCGCCCCCATCGGTCCATATTTCGTATCCGCCGATCAGATCGATCCCAACAATCTTGACCTCGAAACTCGCGTGAACGGAGAAGTGCGGCAATCGTCGAACACGACGAAACTGATCTTCAATCCTCAGAAAATCATCGCCTACGCCTCCCGGCTATTCGCGCTCGAACCAGGGGACATCATCTTCACGGGAACGCCGTCCGGCGTAATCGTCGGATATCCCAAGGAGAAGCAGGTCTGGTTGAAGGCTGGCGACAAGATCGAAAGCACGATCCAGGGGCTGGGAACGCTATCGTTCACACTCGCCTGATTGCGCTCACCGATCATGAGATGAGTGTCTATTGAGCGATCGAGGCAGGCATCGATATCGGTCCGTGCAGCCAGGTTCATCAGAGCTTTTGGCCACTCATCCCAATTCCAGCACATACCCTCGCTTCTCGGGGAGAGATCAAGATGTTTCGTTTCAACAGAGTGACGGTCTCGCTTGCGGTCGTCCTGCTTGGGCTGTCGCCCTTGCACGCGCAACAGACCGCAGGCGCGCCGTCCACGTCAGCACAAAATGATGGGACGGCTCGTATGGCCGAAATTCCATACAGCCCTCAGACGAAGATCACGGTCGAACGTCAGGGACAGGTCGTATTGATCGGCATCAACCGGCCCTATATCGACAACCGCATCGACCCGGAGGCGCTGGAAGGACTAGCGAGAGCATACTACAACTATGATCAGGACCCCTCGCTTCGTGCCGCCGTGCTGTTCGGCCACGGCGATCGCTTCTCCCGAGGCATCGATGTCGATGCCACCAAATCGTTCGCGCAGTCAGGAAGGAAACTTCTGGATGGACCGGGCTTCATCGACCCGACGGGTCGGAGCAAGCCAAGGCTCACGAAGCCACTGGTCATTGCGGTCCATGGCGACACCTGGAACTTGGCCCATGAGCTCTTCCTTGCTGCGGACATACGCGTCGCTTCGGAAGACACGGAGTTCGGCCAGGACGAAAATACGCATGGTCGGTTTCCTGGAGGCGGCGCCACGATCCGCTTTCCCAGAGAAGCCGGTTGGGGAAACGCCATGCGATACATTCTGACGGGCGACCATTGGGGAGCGAAAGAAGCCTTCCGAATGGGAACCGTTCAAGTTGTGGCCCCAAACCGCGAGGCGGCTCTCAGGGAGGCAATCGAAATTGCGAACAAGATCGCTGCGTCCGCTCCGCTCGGCACCAAAGCCTCTCTAGCCAGCTCCCGCATGGCACTCGAAGAATCGGAGAGTGCGGCCATGGCCAAGCTCGGCGAACAATATCTCGCGCTGCTCAAGACCCGTGATTTTCAGGAGGGCCGGGATGCCGAAGCGCAGAAAAGACCGCCGATTTACGAAGGGCGCTGATTGAGCGACTCCCGCTCATCCGGGCACGCGGCGGCAGTTCACGCCCCCGTGTCCCCGACGGCGCAGAGATTTGAATCAGCGGTTCACCCCGTGTGCATCAAGGAGACGCAACCACCGATACCGACATTCGGTTCGGGTTGCGATCTAACCAACGGTTTTCCCCCTTTCGAGTCCGACGTCGAGCGGCTCAAGCTTTCTGCGGCATGTTCTTGAACGCGAAATCCGTCCTCCGACACTACGTTCCAAGCTACGGTTTCCGCGGTGGCTGCGGGTGACATCACGGAACTAACCGCGACAGCTGTTGCCGCGTTATATTCATGCTTTGCGGTCACTTCGAACGGCTGGGTACGGTGGAGAAGCAGTGTGGCGGAGAGAGTGTCAGTCAATCCCCGTTGATATAAAAGCTGCTTTTCATTTCAGCGGGAGAGCACCTAGGGTTCTCGCCGCGAGTAATTGGCTTATCCGAACGCCCGCTGCATCTCAAGACGCCGCGAAGCGCGAGGATCCCCTTGTAAGATACCGAGAGATTGTCGATCACCAGCATCTTAGGCTCCGAGATACGCAAGCATCCGTCCTCCACTATCTACAAGGTCGGTTTAGCTTGGGGACCGGCTCGCGAGTTGGTCACGAGCCGGGAGTGAGGGAGAGTTTAGAATGCCACCTTGATGCCGCCGTTGACGCCGTAGAAATTGCCGTCGTTGCGGGCAAAGGTGGAGTATGCATTGATCTGGCCGCTGACATTGCCCCACAGGCGGCCGGCAATACCCGTCACCACCTTGCCGTATGTTTGATTGGTGGCGTTGACGGGCGTCATCACTGGCAGCAGCAGTGTGGTCGATTGAGCCGTGGTGATTATCCGGCCGTCACCGAGGAAGTCGTGTTCGGCGGTGACGTTGACGTACGGGCTGTAGAGGGCGCCCGTCATCGTGAACGGCATGCGCAGCTGAATGCCCGCGCTTCCCGTCAAGCTGTCGATATTCTGGGCATTGACGATCTGGGTCAGCAGAACGTCGCCGGTTTCCGTGTAGCCTCCGATCGACGCGTGGGTATAGCTGAGGCCACCAATCGGCCCGACGCGCAGTGGCGCGACGTCGAACAGATAGCCGGCCTTGGCAGCGATCGTGAACAGATCAGCGTTGGTGCTGCCGTTGATCGTATCTATGATGCCGGCGCGGTCGGTATGGATGATCTGCCGACTATAGGCCACCAGCGCATCGGCAAACCAGTTGCGGGCCGTGTAGGAGCTGTATCCACCGAACTGCAGCGCATCCATCTTCAGATGCGCGTTCTGGGTGGCGAAATTGACGTTCGGTTGCATGTAGCTGAAGACCCCGCCCAGCTTCCAGTCCGGTCGCATTAGATATTCTATCCCGACGGTGCCGCCGAAGCTGTTGTAGTTCGCGGCGGTGCCGAAGAGCTGGCCGTCAAGATTACCGCCCGCGTAGTTCACCTCGCCGTAGGCCGACCAGCGCTGCTCGGCGGGAAACACTGCAGGCAAGGCCTTGGTCGGCATTCTCACATCGGCGGCGTAGGCGTTGTAAGCACTTCCGGAGCCGTAGGCGCTGATGTTGCGGTAAGCATCGAGACGGCCGAATGCCGCCTCCGCAAAATTGCCTGCGGTCGCAAGCACGAGGCTGCCCTGCTGGGCGACGATGGTCGGCGCATCGATTTGGTTCTGCATGTATCGCGCGATCAATCCGAAGCCGACCTCGTTGTAGTGAAGCCCATCCGGACGAAATGCGCTCGCCATCGTCGGAAAGCCGTATTGCTGCGGGTTTGCATTCAATCGCTGTTCAAACACCCGCAGATCGAACAAGAAGATGCGCGTGCCGGACAGCGCGAACGGCCGCAAGTCGTTTTGCAGCGCATCGAACGCCGCGTTGTAATAGGCATGGAAACTGGATTGAAATGCCGGCGTTCCAAAGATGCTCGGACCTTGGCCGATGGGTTTGAGGGCGACGTCGCCGGGCGCCAGCCAAGCGATCGTCTTCAACCCGGCATTGACCAGCCTCTGAAGATTCGCGGCATCGCGCGCGGCTTCGTTCTGAGCGTCTACGACGGGATTGCCGGTGTCGAACGCCGTGGGGACGTGGGTTAGATTTTGAACGAAAGCCGAGTTTATACCATCGTTGCCGATGAACTGAACGGCAACGAGATCGCTCGGCCCAAAATGTCTGCCGGAGTTGATAAAGGCGTCGACCTGAGCTGCCTCACTCAAGCCATTCGGTCCGGAATAGGCGGTCGAACCGGCGATCGCATAATCAAAGGCAGCGGCATTCGGCAGGTTGTAAAGCTGCTGGAGTTTCAGCGAAAACGGGACGATTTGGGTCGCGTCGGTCGCAGGGTTGGACGGATACGGATTGTGGCTGGGATACGGGCAATTCGCAAAGCCGTTAGCAAGGAAGCAAAGGACGTTCCCACGATCGGCATAGCTTTCACCGAATACGGTCATGCTCGTGAATTGCGTCTGTGCGCGAGCCGTTTCGGCGTGCGTAAAGACGGTCAATAGCGCGGCGCTCGACAGCAAGCATCGCAAGGACGTGCGGAGACTTCCCTTCATCGCTTCCCCCTAAATTGCGTGATCTAACGTCACGTCGAGATACTAGTCAGAAATAGGTCATAACAACAATCATTTTATAATGAAACTAATATAATGACTTGAATTGGTGTTTTTGGGCAACATTAGTACGATCGCAGCGGACCTGCACATCAACGCAGCTTGCCGCAACGATGAGCAGGCGATACGGGTAGTTTGATCAAAATGAGAGATTAATCAGTGCCGCGACAGCAACCAACCGAGGCCGCCGAGGGCGCGGACGATGACCATTCAGTCAAATACGGAGAGCTGAACAATCATCTCGGATATTTCGTCAGGCGCGCGCAATACTGGATTTTTCGCGACGCCAACTTGATTCTGGAGAGATTGCGGCTCGACGCCGTCAGATACTCGATACTTGAGCTGATCTCGGTCAACGCGGGCATCAGTCAGATTCAGCTATCCGGTGCGCTCGGTATCGAGCGCGCGCGTCTGGTTGCCCTTCTGGACGAGCTGCAAGGAATGGATTTGCTGGTGCGGAAACGCTCGGTAGCCGACCGGCGTTCGCATGAGCTCCATCTGACACAAGTGGGCGATACCCTTTTAAATGAGGCGAACGCAATTATCACCGCTCACGAAGAGAGGCTGATCAAGCGTATGGGGCCGGAAAGCTATTCACTGGCGCTCAAAGGGCTTTCGGCCTTCAGACAGGGTTAGCCGAGTACTTCCGCGCGACGTGCCGCTCACCCATCACCGAGATCCAGCGCGTGTGAAGCCGCCGCAGCGGCTTGAGGTACGAGAGCTTGGGACAGCAGCAAGATCGCGAATGTTATTCGGCCTGCAATATTGTCCCCTAAGCTGGGGGATCGGCGTCCAAAATTGACCTCCTACAGGTTGGTCTGTTGCGCTGCCTGCTTTGGAATGAAGCGAGTGGTGGGGGATGCTGGTCGTGGAGACGATTGCGCGGATACGGCGCGAGCACTTCATCAAGGGTAAGACGATCAAGGAGATCGCCCGTGACTTGAAGGTGTCGCGGAACACGGTCCGGAGGCGCTGAGGTCGGGAGAGACCTCCTTCGAGTACGAGCGGCAAGGTCCAACCGCGGCCAAAGCTGGGACGGTGGGCACCGGAGCTCGATGGGTTGCTGGCGGCGAACGCGACCAAATCGGCTCGCGAACAGCTGACGTTGATCCGTATCTTCGAAGAGTTGCGCGGCCGTGGCTTCGATGGCGGTTACGATGCCATGCGGCGCTACGCCAGGCAGTGGAGCAAGGAGCGCGGGCAATCGACGGCGAGGGCTTACGTCCCGCTGAGCTTTGCATCCGGCGAAGCCTATCGATTCGACTGGAGCCACGAGGTGGTCCTGTTGAGCGGCACCACGGTGATCGTGAAGGTCGCCCATGTCCGGCTCTGCCACAGCCGCATGCTGCTCGCGCGAGCCTATCAGCGGGATTGGACGCCGCTCAGGGGTCAATTTGCAAGCCGATTGACCGAAACGTGGGGCCGATGGGAAAACGCGCGCAAGAATCATCCTGCGGTCACGACCGAATTTATTCGTCCTATTTCGCCGGTAGCCCCCTTGCGCTAGCAGTGCGTTTGCCTCGCGAGGCTGTCTGGGCTCGAGCCAGGAGAGCGCTACCGCTTTTCCCCACACCATCCAAATCTGCGACTTTTTCTACGATGGTCAGCTTGAGCCCAGAACCCGCCGAAATGGTAGGTTCAAATCGGGGAGGCGCAACCACCGATACCGACGCTCAATTCAGGTTTCGATCTAGGTTGTGTACTCATTAAGCAGCTGTGCTGCGCTCCGGGGTCTCGGCGTCAAAATGCGCGGTCGCAACCACAACCGGCCGCGGCGGTTCGGCTTTTTGCGCCACGGTCTCCTTGCACCCGGCCAGCGCAGCGGCCATCAAGGCCAGCGAGGGGCGTCTCCCCCTGCTAATCGCTATCAGCTTGCGCGGGATTGCGCGCCGTGACGATCCATGTCGCGCCGTCGATCATCACCGACCGCTCGCCGGGGCAGTCCGCGAAGGCGGCATGAACCGCGGCCGAGGCGCGGGCGCGGATGTCGTCGGGCTGATCTGCGAGCACGCGCGACAGCGGGCCGACCTCCAACGTCATCTTCACCGCGTCGTCGATCGCCGCGTCCCGCGTCGCGCCCTCGCCAAGCGGGACGGAAGCATCGAAGGGCGCGATAGCGATATCAGTGAAGCCGGCCGCCGTCAGGATCCGAGCCACCCGCCCCGGGTCGCCGAACGAGAATGGACCGGGCGCTTCGGGATCGGGCGGCGCCGTCGGCGGGACGATGCCCTTGATCGCGTCCATCGGCAGCCGCATCCAATCGTTCTCGGCCATGCCGCGCCAACAGACGAAAGCGACCCGGCCGCCCGGTTGGAGCGCGCGGCGCATATGTGCGAAAGCCCCTGTCGGGTCGTCGAAGAACATCACTCCGAAACGCGAGAACAGGATGTCGAACGCGCCCTCGGGCAGCTCGGCGCTGCTGGCGTCGGCCACCCGGAACAGGACCTGCGTATCCTGTGGCGCACGCGCGCGCGCGCGACCGATCAGCGGTTCGGATATGTCCACGCCCAGCACTTGGCCCCCCGCGCCGACGCGGGCGGCTAGAGCAAGACTCGACGCGCCCGCGCCGCAGCCGACGTCCAGAACGCGCTCGCCCGTCGCGGGCGCGGCGGCTTCGATCGCGGCCTGGCCGAACACCGCCAGCCTGGCGTCGAGCCGGGCCTGGTGGACGACCCAGCGCTCCCCGCTTTGGCCCTTCCAGTTGGTGACCTGATCGGCATTGTGCTCTGCCATGACATATCCTTGTTCTGGTTCGTTCTTAACGAAGCTATCCGATGCCAAAGCGCATCGTCTCCAGCGAACCCGCCTCCACCAGCGATGAGGCGCCAGACCTGCGTGTGATCGTCTCATGCGTCGAGATCGGTGCCGCCTGAAGCGCGATGCGATGAGGATGAATCGCCATCGCGCTTTAGGTTGTTGTTTGAGCATGATCCTTTCGGAAAACCGCTACGCACTTTTCCGGATCATGCTTTGGCATCGGCTTCGAAGGACAACCGCGCGCGCGGCAACTGGAGAAGGGAATCTGTGCACTCAACTCAGCATCGACTGCTGGGCGAAGATACCCGCCATCGCGCCCTGCGATGATGCCTGGGTGACCGAGGGCAAGAAGACCGTGGTGAGGTCGCCGGCGGCGTAGATACCGGGCATGCTGGTTTGGCGGCGCTCGTCGACCTTCAGGGCGATGCCGCCGGGCGTGTCCACCGTGGCGAGGCCCAGTGATTCATGCAGGCTTGCGGACGGCTTGTTGCGCGGATGCACGAACAGGATGTCGACCGCGACATTGGGGCCGGTATCGAGCTTGACGGTGGCGTTATGGCCCCCGTGATGGGCGATCCCGGTGATCCGGCCGTCGACGACAGGTATACTTCGGCGCGCCAAATCGGCCCGGATATCGGGCGGAATGTCGTGATCATCGGCGAAGAGCGTCAACTTGTCGGTCCAATCGAGGAACAGCCTGGCCTGATTGTGCGACTGCGGGCCGGACCAGACGAGGCCCCAATGCTGGCCGGCGACTTCAAAGCCGTCGCAATAGGGGCAGGGCACGATGGACGTCCCCCAGCTTTCGGCGTAGCCCGGAACATCAGGCATCTGGTCGGCGACGCCATAGCTCAGGATCAGACGACGCGCCGCAAGGCTTTCACCATCGCCAGTAAGGACAGAGAAATTGTCGATGGCGCCGGAGACGCTGTCGGCACGGGCACTGACCAGCTTGATCGCGGGATAACGCGCCAGTTGCCGTCGCGCCTCGGCCAAGATGTCCAGCGGCGGCTTGTGATCGTGGCCGAGCAGGCCATGCGAGTGGCCAGCGAAGCGGTTGCGCGGCAGGCCGGTATCGAGAACGGTGACCTTGCGGCGGGCACGGCCGAGCTGCAGGGCGCCGGCGAGACCGGCAAAGCTGCCGCCGATGATGATGACGTCATCCATGGTGATGGGCTCCGTGTTGTCAAGACGAGCAGCGAGCAGGGTCGGCATCTGCGAGAAAAGCGCCCATCACTGTGTTGATCGGCCGGACAATGCCGCATTCGATATCGCCGGGCGGCCGGCGAAACTTGATTTGGAGGACAAGTTGAAACCTACCCATTCGCTTGCACATTTCAGATACTGTATGGTACCGTAATGCAAGAGTTAGGATACTGTCAAGTACTGGAATTATCGTGACTGAAAACAGCCAGGGACGGCGCGGCCGGCCCGCCAACGAGGCGCTTGGCCAAACGATCATCGACGCCGCGCGCGAGCTCTTTGTGGAATTGGGTTTTCAAGCGACGACATTGGACAAGGTCGCCCAGCGAGCGAAGATATCCAAGCTCAGCATCTACAGGCACTTCGAGAACAAGGAGGCACTGTTCGGCGCTGCCATGGCGGCCGGCTGCCAACAGTTGTTTGCACCACAGGCCCTTCTTGAAAGCGTCGACGGTTCGGTCGAAGATCAGCTCATGGCGGTGGGATCATCACTGCTTCGCACCCTGTTGAAATCAGACGTCCGCAGTCTCGAAGCCATGGTCATGGCCGACAAGACGAGTCAAAACGCGTTGAGCAAGCTCCATTTCGAAGCCGGCCCCGCCCATGTCATCGCCGAAATCGAGGCCCTGTTGCGTCAGTTGCACGCGAAGGCGATTCTGAACGTGCCCGATCCGCTCCGGTCCGCCCGCTTGTTTGCCGCGCTTTTCAAAGGATCCGATCTCCTGATGATCGCACGCTTCGATCAGGCGAGAGCAGAGGACGACAACGAAATCGAATCCTATTGCCGGTCGGCCGTCGCCATGTTCATCGCCGCGCACCGTGGTAACGACCATGCGGGCGGATATTTGCCTGTCTCAAGGTCAAAAAACAAAATTTGAATCGTGCGTGAACCGATGTTGTCAAAATAACCGAAACCGGTTTGAAAATCATGGAGACTGAAGAGCTTTCGATTGGCGACAAGATCACGGAAAAATACGCTTGTTGAACTATCGGTTGCGATACCAGTCCGCACGATGATTCCCGCGTGCCCACCCGCTCTTGTCAGTTGGGAAAATAGCTCCGCAAAGAATGCGTATGTGTTCACGTCGCGGGCGCCACTCAGCGGGAATCGATCTGTCTTGAGTACAAACACGCTGGCAGCTTCGGACGCGCATCGCGCATTCGGTGACAGGGGTGCAGTCCAGTGGATTAGTGGCATATCGATCCGTAACCCTGCGCCTCCACGTTGGAGCTTGGCCCTGAGATTGTGGGGCGGCTCAGCGGCGATCCGCTACATCGCTAAAACCACTATTTTGGAGGCGCTGTTTATTTTCGACCGGCACCCTAACTAACTCGGAACGTCGGATCTCGATCGTCCGTCAGAAAGGGCCGCTCCTGCGCATCCGCCGCCATCAAATGGTCGGCGAGTTCGTTCAAATCGGGGACCCGCAACCACCTCAAATTGCTATTTAAGTCAGTCGCTTAGCGACTGCCCTCCGAAGGCAAAGGTCACACGTTCGAATCGTGTCGGGTGCGCCAAATTTCCAACTCATGCCGAACCGGTGACGTTGCCCCTATCGAGAATCGATCGGTCTCTCTAGCGCGACATAGGCAACACGATTGGCTCCGCGTCGTGCCGGGTTCGAACATAGTAAATCAGGCTGACAAGATTCTGTACGCTCCGGAGACGGCGATGCGGAATAGCCTCAATGCTGTCGGCAAGGGCGTCGAGCATCTCGGCAACGAAATCGGCGTGCTCTGGGCGCATCTGAAGCAGGATGCCATCGACAAGGCCAAGAGCTTCCTCGACTGGCTGGCGGCGCTTGCCGAGAAGTCCGTCCCGCTCGCCGGCGCCGTCGTGTTCGGCATGATGACGTTGGCCACCGCGGTCGCCGTGTATGTGCCGAAGATGATCGCGGCGATGTTCCGGCGCCAGCGCCCCGCACGTAAGACGAGGATACGTCACGCCTGAACGATGCGGAGTGGGCGTTGACTGCCCGGAAGATGCCGCCGCGCCGACGGCTGGGGAGACCGCGTCAGATCGATTTGCGCGAGATCGTGCAGGCAATCTTCTACATTAGGTCCACCGGCTGCGAATGGCGAGCTCTGCCAAGCGAGTTCCCGCCGTATTCGACGGTCCAAGGCTATTTTTATGCCTAGCGCGACACTGGTAGGTGGCGCAGGATCGTCAGAGCCCTGGTCCGGCCAGCGAGGCAGGAGCTTGGGCGCAAGCCGAAGCCACGACTGCCGTTATCGACAGCCAACCGCTTCGACGACGCAGGCCGGCGGGCCACGCGGATCTGGCGCTGGCAAACGCCTCTATGGTCGCACGTGGCACATCGTCACGGATACCAATGGGATCCTGTTGGCCGGTCAAGTTCATCCAGCCATGTTCAGGATGTCTGTGCCGTGCCTTTTGCTGGAACAGTTGAGGGAGCGCTTCCCTCGACTTCGGCATGTCTTTGCCGACCGCATTTACCGCGGTCAGCTAGGTTGTCGACGCACTCTCCCATTGCGGGCCGTGGGCAATCGAGATTGTAGAGCGGCCGCATGGGATCAGGGGCTTCCAGCTCTTGCCGAGGCGCTTGGTTGTCGAGCGCACCTTCGCCTGATTCGGCAGATGCCAACGCCTTGCAAGAGACTTCGAAGGCTCCGCCGCCACCGACCGGGCCTGGCTTCTCGTCGCCCATCTCAGGCTCCTGATCAGACGTCTCGCCAAACCCTGAAAATGCTGCTGGCTTTTTGAGTCGGACTCTCAGGATAGTATCCAACCGAATTGCAGCAACTGCAGCGTCTTTCGCGTTTACAGCCGAGGCACGCCATATCGACGCGGCTTCGTAAGATGCGCGCCGCTAAGGAAGTTCGTAGTTTCGAGCCATGTCATCAGGAGGTGGAGGGCCCCACTGGAAGAAGCTGTCCTCAGGCGGGTGGTCTCCGGCAACCCAGCTGGTGTCGGCTGGAATGAAGTCCATGTCCGCCGAATATTCCGCGTAGCTGCCCCATGGATCGCGAACATAGTGGAAGTAGTTTGAACCAAGGACATGCCGACCGAGCCCCCATCCGGCTGCATAGCCCGCCTGCGCCATCTGCATTGCCCCCATGCCGACGTCACTGAAGCTCGAGACATCCCAGCTTGAGTGGTGCAGCCCGACATGTGACGAGCGCGCGAACGCGACGAGATGATGGTCGCTGCCATGCGGCCCGTGAAGAAATGCGACGTCGTCGCCAGAACGATCCGAAAGCCGCAGGCCAAGGCGTTCAGTATAGAAGCGTATCGCGGCCGATACGTCCGGTGTGAAGAGAGCGATGTGCGCGAGCCGCCGTGGCCGGACGGTGTTGCACTTACTCCGGGGCGCCGCGCCGCGTCCCTGGGCGAAGCCGGAGGGAAGACCGAACGGCGGCTTGTGGTCCGGAGACGACTTGGCGGCGACGGCAAGTTCAATAGGCAGCCCATCCGGTGCCTGGCACCAGAGCCCGTTCACTTCGCCATCTGCAGGCGCGATGCGGACGTCATCGATTCGGGACGCAAGGGCCTCGCGGTCGCGGTCGTATATCCCCACTCGGATCGACAGCAGCTTCTTGGCAGGCCCTTCGCGGAGGTAGGCCCAGATATGGTCGTCACCGAAAGTCCTCAGCGTCAGGAGGCCGCTTTCGCTCCTGACATCGAGGCCGAACGCTTCGTAGTAGCGTTGCGCCTCTTTAACATCGGGAACCGACAGCGAAAAGCTGTCGAGAGAATGTACTGCTGGAGCCATGAGCTTAATGTCTGTCATATATTTTGTCCCATTCCACTTCTCCTTCGAGCTAGATATTCAGCTTTAATTGGGGACGTTTGCCTACGTGGTCGCGCTCGTGTCGGTGGTCGCTGCTTGAGCGCCATCTGAAGTCTGCTGAGCCGACGCTTGTGCCGAAATGAATACAAGGCCGAGGAAAGCGACGCTGAACAACAACTTCAACTTGGACATCTTCATTCATCTACTCCTGCGTTCGCGCTGCTCATATTTTCGACTGCAGCCGACAAATGAATCGGACGGATCAAGCCCTCTGGCAAATTGATAGTCCTACTTGCCTTTATTCATAGTCGTTATGGGGATTCCCATTCGCGCATTGCGGCTGGTCTCTTGTGAACCTTCAATCGAACGGTGTGCAGTGCGGGGTTGACGGGGCGTTTATTGATCGCCGGACGCCAGCCGGGTTCGTTCGACGCTCAGCCGTATCGCTGACAGCGTTGCAGTCGGAGCGTTACCGGAGCCTCAGCGGAAGCCATTCGAATCCGTAAAGACACTTGTTTGTGCCGATGAATGGCGGATCTACCTCGATCGTTTCGACGTGATCGACCAGCGCCCCGGGCGTGACCTCCATCTCGATACGCGCGAGATGCATGCCGATACACATATGCGCACCGATGCCCCATGCGAGATGATCGCGCGCGTCTCGCGCAATGTCGAAGGGATCCGGTAACGGATAGCGGCATTCGTCGCGATTGGCGCAACCGTAGAGCAAAATGACGCGCGCGCCGGCGGGACGGATGTCGGCACGCACCGCGTAATCGCTAGCCGCAAGACGCAAAAACCAGTGGATGGCCGAACTGTGGCGTACTCCTACCAAGACGGCGGAGGTGGTCATTTTGGGGTTACTGCGGAGCAGCGCACACTGATCGTGATTAGTCGCCAAGTTGTACAGGAGGTGGCCCTTTGCCAGGATTGCCGTGTCATGACTGGGCAGCACGTAGGCCCTCACGGCGCCGATTGCTTCGGCACGAGTCAGCCGCCCGGCCTCGCGCAGCTGCTCGACCGTATGCCCGCACATATAGGCCCGCGCTTCTCCATCCGCCTCACGCCTCGCGTTGAACGAAGTGCCCATTCCAACATATGATCGCGGCCGTCCGGCAGCAGCCCGACGAGATGGGCGACGCCATTCAGCGGGAGAAAGCGTGCCATCTCCGCCATCCCATCGACTGTATCGGCACCGACCAAGCCAGCGATCTTGGCGTCGACCATCTCGCGCAACAGCGGCCGCACCTTCTTCAGCTGCGCCGGCGTCAGCGGACGCAGGAGCTCTGAGCGCAGCTGCCGCCTGTGAAGCTCGCCGTCCGACTGAACGAGATTCGGCCCCGCGGCGTATTGAGCGCGTCCCTAAAGCCGACTCCGTAACCGCTTAGCAGAACGTCGTCTGCTCGCAGCGCATCTCGCACGTCAATAAGGCCGCCAATTGCGTAAACGTCGGGATCCCGAATGCGGACGACCGCCCCCTGCTCCGCAGCGCGGCGTAGATCGGATAGGGTTCGCGCAGAGCCTCGTCCGAGAAACGGTCGACCGTCAAATGTCGGTATCGAGTTCGAGTCCACATAACCCTCTCCTGCCGATTTTTACGGTCTGAACAGAGGGCCTGATGCAGTGTAGCCCAAGTGCCTAGCAGATGTCCGCGCGCCTTGACCCGACAACGTAGTCTCGCTCTGTTACGTTGCGGCGCAGAACCGCAGCGCTTGCGGCCCACGATCGATTGTCAACTTTTGGACGTCAGGACTTCACGATCACGCCAGTTTATAAAAGAAGGTTTCACGGCACAGTTAGTGCCGGCAGGCCGACCAGATACGACAAGGCGGAAACAGCGACGTTGCAGATCAGAAATAAGCGCCGCGGGAGCACTGCGGCGCTTATTTGTCCACCAGGAAGGAACGAACACAGGTGGATCAGAACTTCATGGTGATACCGCCGTAGATCGTCGATTCCGTGCAGGTGTTTGTGCTTTGGCCTGTCGCCGCAACGGTGCACACGCTCGGCGCCGTATTGTGAGGAAAAAGCTCGATCCCTGTCGGGACGGCCTCCACGTAGAGCGACTGACTTGGAAAGGCGAAATCAGATCCCGCCTTTTTCACGATCGCCTTGATGGCATACGCCAGCTCCTCCTTGATCTTCAGCCAGTCACCCCAGACCGTGGTGCGGGTGAAGCAATAGACCATGACATCGATCGACGATTCATTGAACTTGTCGACACGTACGAACGCGACGGCTTCAGGAGGATGAACGAAATCTTGACTGCCGAGGATGTACGCCTCGATTGCATCACGGACATCGCGGAGCTAGCCGATCGTCGTGCTGTAATCGAGGCCGATGATCCAGGAAATGCGGCGAAACCTCATCTGCGAGAAGTTGGTGACGGCATTGTCCGCCAAATACGAATTCGGAACGAATACGGGTGCTTGATCGAACCGGCGGACTTTCGTTGTCCGCAGACCAATGGTTTCCACCGTTCCCTCGACGATGCCCTCGGCGAGGATCCAATCGCCGTTCCGAAAGCGCTGCTCGCCAATGATGAAGATCCCGGAGATCAGATTCTTGAACAGATTCTGGGCGCCCAGCGCCACCGCGACGCCGACGAGGCCGAAGCTCGCCAGTACGGGCCCGACGTGAATGCCCCAGACCTCCAGGACGGCGGTCGCACCGAGCGCCACGATGATGGCGCGTCCGACCCTGACCGTCCAGCCGATCATGGCCTGACTGAAGATCGGCGTCCGGCCATCCAGAACCGCGCATAGGGGCCCGATCACCTCGAACAGTGCCCAGAAGATTGTGAATGCGGTCAACGAACGATCAATCTGGAGGAGCCCCTCCTTGAGCCTCTGATTGGTCAGCACGCATTCGCCGATAATAAATACGGCCAGGACGATCGGAATAAACTGAATCGGCGGAGCAAGTGCCTCGACGATCGTGCGGTTGAGGCCGACCTTGCTCGACGACCAGGAGTGGATACGGGAGACGATAAAGCGGCTGAAAAGCCGCCGGATCAGCACTGCGATCGCGAGAATGACGATCGAAACCATGAAGTGTCCGACGGTTAGGTCCAAGACGCTTCGCTGCCAGAACGAAAGCACGATTGTCCAGAGCGCGGTCAGTTCGCTATTCATGCATGTGTCATGCAGGAACGTGCCAGAGACTGCGGTGCTTTCCGACGGAACCTGCGGCTCCGCGACAAACGAGGCGGTCAAATGACCCGGCTGACCGGAACTGATTTAACGTAACCACAGTCTGATCACGCCCGAGACGAGGCCGACCGCCACAACGCTTGCGATCCAGATCGCGGCCATCGAGCCGTTGCCATAGCGGAAGCCGGGCCTGCATCAGTGATACCCTGCGGTGCCGGCCTTGCCGCGAAACACCCAGTACGCCCAGCCTGTGTATGCGAGGATGAGCGGAATAATCACGCAGGCGCCCACCAGCATGAACAACTGGCTTTCGACCGGTGCCGCGGCATCCCAGATCGTAATCGCGCGTGGAACAGCGTAAGGATAGATGCTGATTCCGAGCCCGATGAAGCTCAGCAGGAAGAGTGCTAGCGCCATGAGGAACGGCAACCGCTCGAACTCTCGCTTCAGACTCCAGAAGAAGGTTACCGCGCAGATCAGCACCAACAGCGGCACCTGGGCCGTCAACAAGACGCCGGGCATTGCGAACCACCGCCGCCAGTAGTCATAATCGAGAAACGGCGTCACCGCGCTGACGGCCCCCAGCGCCAGAAGCGTACCGGCGCCGAGCCAGAAGGCGGCACGGCGCGCGTGACGTTGGCTCGTCCCCTCCGTCTTCCAGATCAGCCACGTTGCGCCGAGCAGCGCATAGCCGATCACAACCGCGACGCCGGTCAGAATGCTGAATTGGCTTAGCCAGTCGAGCCAGCCGCCGGCATAGGCATCATTGACAACGTGGATACCCTGCAGAATTGCCCCGAGAGTAACACCTTGCGCAAAGGCCGCCACCAGGGAGCCCAACCAGAACGCAATGTCCCATAATGGCCGATGCCCTGGATCGCGCCAGCGGAACTCAAAGGCGACGCCGCGGAAGACGAGCCCAAGCAGCATGGCGATCATCAACGGATAGGTGGCTGGAAGGATGATCGCATAGGCGAGCGGAAACGCCGCCAGCAGACCGCCGCCGCCCATCACCAGCCACGTCTCGTTGCCGTCCCAGACCGGCGCGATCGAATTCATGGCCTGGTCGCGCTCGTCGCCGACCGCAAAGCTCGGGAACAGAATTCCGATGCCAAGGTCGAACCCGTCCATGACGACGTAGGCCATCACCGCAAGTCCGATAATCGCAGCCCAGAAGGTCGTAAGGTCGATGCTGGACATGGCCTCACTCCGCCGCAGTCAGAGGCACGCCGACACTGCCCGCCGGCGTAATGCCTGCGGCACGCTGCGGCACCTTGGGCGGCTCCTTCTCACCCGGCGCGGGCGGCTTCGCCATCAGGCGCAGGAGATAATAGGTGCCAGCGCCGAACGCTGCGAAATACACCAGCACGAAAGCGACAAGGGAGGCCGCCACAGCCGGCGCAGCCAGCGGCGAATGTGATTCCGCCGTTCGTAACAGTCCATAGACCGTGAAAGGTTGCCGACCGACCTCCGTCGTCACCCATCCAGCGATCACAGCGACAAAGCCGGCCGGTCCGAGAACGACGCACGCGCGATGCAACCAGGCCCAGTCGTAGAGCATTCCCCGGAAACGCGCGAGCAGGCTCCAGATACCGACAGCGAGCATCGCAAATCCAAGGCCGACCATGATCCGGAACGACCAGAACACAATCGGTACCGGCGGCCATTGATCCCGCGGAAAGTCGCTGAGTCCCGGTAAAGGTGCATCCGGATCGTGTTTGAGGATCAGTGACCCCAGGCGAGGCACTTCGAGCTTATGATGGACCTGCGCTGTCTCGTTGCTGGGGAAGCCGAAGAGGATAAGCGACGCGCCATCGGGGCTGGGTTCGTAGTGCCCTTCCATGGCGAGGACCTTGGCGGGCTGGTGTTCCAGCGTGTTGAGGCCATGGGCATCACCCGCGAGAATTTGGATCGGAGTCACGATCGCGGCCATCCACATCGCCATCGAAAACATCTTGCGTGCGCCGGCATTGCTGCGGTCTCGCAGCAGATGCCAGGCGCCCACACCGCCAACCACGAACGCCGTCGTCAGATAGGCCGCGATCACGGTGTGAACGAGGCGATACGGAAAACTGGCGGTGAAGATGATCGGGATCCAGGATCCGGCGGGCACAAACTGGTCCTTCGCATTGATCACGAATCCCGCCGGCGTCTGCATCCAACTGTTCACGGCAATGATCCAGGTTGCCGAGATCAGTGTGCCAAGCGCGACCATGCACGTTGCGAAGAAATGAAGGCCTTTCCCGACCTTGCTCATGCCGAACAGCATGACGCCGAGGAAGCCGGCCTCCAGAAAGAAGGCCGTCATCACCTCATACGCCATCAGCGGCCCGATGATCGGCCCGGCTCGCGTGGAGAATACCGACCAATTCGTACCGAACTGATATGAGAGCACCACCCCCGAGACGACGCCCATGCCGAACACAACGGCGAAGATCTTCAGCCAGTAGCGGAACAGGTTGGCATAAACGCCTTGCCCCGTCTTGAGCCACAACGCCTCGAGCACCATCAGATAACTCGCAAGCCCGATCGAGAAAGATGGAAATATGAAATGGAACGAGACGGTGAACGCAAACTGGGCACGTGCCAGAATCACCGCATCGAGATTGTCCAGCAATGTCCCCTCCTTGCCTCAGGATATGCGTCCCGGCACTTCGTCTCCGGCATCCGGCCGACAAGCGGCAACAACTCGCACCGGAATGGACTTGGCTGCCGGCGTCCCGCTGATCTTGTCGTAGTAGTCGAGAGGCAGCAGCGGATTGAGCTCGGGGTAATATCCCGCAACCGATCCGCGCGGCATCGGATAGTCCAACACCCTCAGTCCACTCACGCGCCGCTGTATGCCATCATCGCTGATCGTCTCGAGCGCAATGCCCGAGCCGTCCTCGAGCCCTCGCGCCGCGCGGTCCTCGGCGTTCATGAACAGAACCATTCGGTCATTGTAGACACCGCGATAGCGGTCGTTGTTGCTGTAGATCGTCGTGTTGAATTGATCGTGCGAGCGAATGGTTGCCAGTCGCAGCATGTCGGGATCTGAAACGGATGCGTTCACTTCCAGACCCGGCAGAAGCAAAAAGTTCGCCTTGCCGTTCGGCGTCGGCCAGACCAGTTCGCGCGGCGGCACGTCGAGGTGAAAGCCTCTCGGGCTTTCGATCCGCTCGGAGAAGTCGCTGTAGATCTCCGGATAGACCTCCGCGATCTTGTCGCGGATCAAGCAGTAATCCTCGCTGTAGCTTCTCCAGTCGACCTTGCTGTTCGGCAACGTCGCTTGCGCGATCCGGCAGACGATTTCCACCTCGGGCAGGAGATGCGGGCTCGCCGGTTGCAACACGCCGCGAGACGCGGTGACGTTTGACATCGAGTCTTCGATCGTCACGAACTGCTCACCGGCTGCCGTCCGGATGATCTCCGAACGCGCGATGACGGGCAGCATCAAGGCGTCACGACCATGAACCAAATGTCCGCGATTCAGCTTGGTGGTAATGGCGACCGTCAGCGCGAGCTTTCGCATCGCCGCGTACGACCGTTCGGTATCGGGCACGGCACGAACGAAATTGCCGCCGAGGCCGATGAAGACCTTCGCCGTCCCCGCCTGCATCGCGGCGACGGACTCAATGGTATGATGACCATGTTCGCGCGGGGGCTCGAACCCAAAGACGTCGCGAACGCGATCGAGATAGTCCTGGCTCGGCTGTTCGTCGATCCCGACGGTACGGTCTCCCTGCACATTGGAATGACCGCGAATGGGCGATATTCCGGCGCCCGGCTTGCCGAAATTGCCCTTGAGCAGGAGCAGATTGACCAGCTGCTGCACCAGCCGCGACCCCTCCTGGTGCTGCGTGATCCCCATCCCGTAGCAAATGATCGTCGCGCGCGAGCGAATGTAGATTTCGGCGCATCGCCGGATCTGCGATTCCTCAAGCCCGGAGGCCCTCTCCAATTCCGGCCATGTCTGCGCCATCGCGTCGTCCCGGACCGCATCGAGGCCGACGGTATGCTCGCGGATAAACTTCCAGTCGACGATCTTCTCGCCGGATTCCTCGCGTTCGAAAATGACCTTCATGACCCCCTTGAGGAAGGCGAGGTCACCGCCGATGCGGACATGAACGAACTCGCTGGCAATCTTGGTTGAACCGAGCGTTGCCATCTGAATGACATCCTGCGGATCGGCGAAGCGCACCAATGCACGTTCGGGCATCGGATTGACGGCCACGATCGGAACCCCGCGCTTGCTCGCTTCGACCAGATTGCTCATCATCCGCGGCGAATTCGTTCCGGTGTTCTGCCCGATGACGAAAATCGCTTCAGCGTGCTCGAAATCATCGAGGATAACGGTGCCCTTCCCGACACCGATCGAGGGCGGCAAGCCCCGGCTGGTCGGCTCGTGGCACATGTTCGAGCAGTCGGGGAAATTGTTGGTTCCGAACTCCCGGACAAATATCGAGTAGAGAAACGCCGCTTCGTTGGGTGTGCGGCCGGATGTATAGAATTCGGCCTGGTGCGGACTTTCAAGAGCCCGCAAATGCTTGCCGATCAGGGCGAACGCGTCGTCCCAGCTGCAAGGCACGTAGCGATCCGACGATGAATCATAGCGCATCGGCTCCGTCAAACGTCCTTGCATCTCGAGCCAGTAGTCCGGCCGCTCCATGAGTTCGGACACGGTGTGCCGTTCAAAGAACTCTCGTGTGACCCGAAACTTCGTTGCCTCAAACGCCAACGCCTTGGCGCCGTTCTCGCAGAAATCGAGCGTTTTCTTGCATTCCGCGTCGGGAAACGCGCAACTCGAGCACTTGAATCCGCCGGGCTGGTTCATCGACAGAAGCGCGCGCGATCCCTTCGTCACCACACTCTGCTCGAGAAGAATCTTTGCAGTCGCTGCGGCGGCACCCCAACCGCCGGCGGGATGATGATACGTCTTGAAGCGCGGCTTACCGTCCAACATAAATCAACTCCGCAATTGCCAGATCTTCAGTAGGGTCTTCAGCTGAGTGACCTGAATAAGATCACCCGCAGCACGCTGGGCCGCGTTTCCGGCTCGCTTTATCGATCCTAATCGAGGTTGGCGACGATCACCTTGTCGATCAGACCTTCGTTGTGCCGGATGAAGTCGTCGCGCGTCATGCCGGAAGCACGCCACGCATCCTGAAGGCCCGCGTCTCTGTGAAGCCACTCGTTTCGCGTTTGATGATCGATCTTGTGACGTCGCGCGTCCTGCGATCCGTGCGACGCCTTGTCGTGGTCCTTCGACATTGTATCTCCTCATGTATCCTGTCGTAGATTGGCACACTCGTCGAGGCGCAGATCTCCGCAGTCCAAGAGAGTCTTGAAGCCGCACTCCGCCGATCAGCGCTGCGCAGCGACCTGTTGTGATGGCGTTCGGCGTCCAATCGCGCGCGAGCTCTACGAACAATCGGGCATCGATACCGCTTCGCAGCAGCCATGGATCCGTCGGGGTCAATCAATCGGGATCAATCCCAATTTGCTTCCTTGGCCCACTTGTCGACCTCTTTGCGGACCTGGTTTTTGTCAATGCCGTAGAGATCTTGCAGCTTGCCCTCCAACCGCTCTCTGTCACCGTTGATGACATCAATGTCGTTGTCGGTCAGCTTCCCCCATGTTGCCTTGAGCGCACCCTTTGCAGCCTTCCAGTTTCCTTCGATGCGATCCCAGTTCACTTTCATCTCCTTCTTTTGCCCAACAGTGAAACGTGCATCGAGGAAAGGTTAGCAACAGGCGTGCCAGTCTGAGCGCATCGTCATATCAATGAGTTAGGCCGTCTTGGCTACCGGCAATGGACAATTTGTCACGACAGATTTGGCCAAGTTGTCCGCCGACAACTGCCGCGCCGGCGCGGCGCCGATGCCAACCAGCCTGAACGCGTTACTATTGGGCGTGGGATGGGTTCAGCGCCGACAGACATTTGCCTGACGCAATGAACGGCGTGGGCCACGTGATGACAAATGACTTCAACGCCGCTTTCGTTTAACCTCACGTGAGTTGAAACTCGTTGATTGTTCGCGCCAATGAGGAAATCGAGATGAAGCGCGCCTTGAGAGATCGGCGACCAATCCATCATTCTCCCATTTTCTGGATCGGTATCGCCTTATGTCTGGCAGCCATAGCCATCTACGTCTGGTCCAATGATCTTTCCTGGCGACCCGCCGCCACCCCACACTGAATCGTTGAAGTGATTAGAGCGCACTTCGCCCTTTCCGGCGGGAGCCGTTACTTTCGGCACCTTCCGTGCCGTTGAGCATTGAATGACATTCGGTACGCCAGCGCGGAGTAAGCGCGGCCCCGGCCACCCTTAGACTACCCCAGGCCAGGGTCGCGCCCTCCACGCGAGGCATGTCGCGTCCGTCTGCGCGACAAGCCCTGACGCCACCGCGCCGTCAGCATGCGCTATGCCACTTGTTTAGCATTACATCAGCACATTCTGAACAGGCTCCATGGGAGCGGGCAGATCGCGCTCACCGAGCAGAGCGAGCAGCTCGCGCTCGAGGGCTCGTCTCATTGCGTCAAGCGGGAGCGCATTCGGCTCCAACCCGAAGGGTGCCTCAAGCTGATGGCCAAGCGCGTCGAGACCGAAGAAGGTGTAGGCGACGAGCAGGACGGGCAGCAGCGTCCACCAATCGAGCGATCCGGCAAGCGCGAACGGCAACGTCACGCAGAAGATCAGCGCGGTCCGATGCAGCAGCAGCGAATAGGCGAATGGCACCGGGGTGGACGCGATGCGCTCGCAACCGCCCTGGACGTCGGAAAGCGCGGTGAGTTGCCCTTCCAGAACGGCGTAGTGGATCGGCTCGATCCGATCCCGCTTCATCAGCATCAAACAATGCAGCCCGATCTGGTTGAGCACGGCATTGGTGGGGTTGGGACCGCCTGAAGCAGCGTCGATCTCACTCCACGGTTTGATTGCCGCCACTTCGTCTTCACCCCGAAGGCGTGCCGTTAGCCCGCAGCAAAAGCCGCACAGGCCGCGGAGCAGGACGCGCCGGTCGTCGTCTTCGAGGGTGGAGATCTGACGCGCGAACGAGCGGCTGGCGATGATCAGCTTGCCCCAGAGTTCGCGTCCCTCCCACCAGCGGGTGTAACATGTGCTGTTTCGGAAGCTCATGAAGACCGACAGCGCTATGCCGATCAGCGTGAACGGAACCGCACTGATGCGCGCGAAGATGCCCGGATGCTCCATGGCAGCAAAAATCGCCAACACACTGATCAGAGCAATCGCGACCAGATGCGGCGCGATCCGCGGCAAGATCGATCCATTGACGGCAAACGCAACGTCCCAGAAGCCGGGCTTGGAGCGCACGATCATTGCAGCCTCCCCGACATCCGGGGCTGCTTCTCACGCCCGGACTGCAAAGCTGCGCTAGTCCGAGTTTCGCTGCCGCGGGCAGGCCGGAGCAGATACTTTGACCATCGAACAATTGGATTGGCTCGGGAAATGCCCGAGAGCACGCCGAGTGTCCACCAACCGGACCTGGTCGCTGTGGACATCGATGCTTTGTATCCGGGAGGACTTCCCTGTGACGGAGCAGGGAACGCGGCCGCTTTGTCGAGTTGTAGCATCATTTATAAAGCTGAGTTTGGCTCAGAAATCCACGTCGAACCGATCGAGCGAAACCACGCGGGTGGCGCTGGACTGACGGTTTTCAAACTTGTCGCTGGCGGCGCGTTCGATTCGCGCTCGACGCTTAAGGAAGAATTCCTCCGCGCTTGGAATGGGATGAAACCGAACGCGCATCACGTTGAGAGCTCTGCGCGCGATCATGCACGTGACCTCGGAATTATCCTTGTACATCACGAAAAAGATTCCATGACGGTGAACCTCATACTGACCATCGGGATCTCGCGCGAGCGCCATTTGACAGTCCTCAAACGATGGTCGCGCCCGGATCAACCCGGACCGAGCGGCCATACGATCATTGACCCGATCACTCCCAGAGCAAAGAGCACGCCAAACCCCAAGACGACGCAAATTCAATGAATTAGAGCGCGATGGCCGCCTTTAAGGCAGACATTTTGTCCCTTGCGGCGGACAAGTTGGGACCAGGGGCCTCTCCGAGGCACCTACCGTCGGCGGATTGTCGATGCCTCGAGGAGGGTGGCGCGACTGCCGAACCCAAAGCCCGTGAGGTCGCTTCATAGATCTCGAACCATGAGAGTTGCATCGACGCCCCTCCAATTGGTGCGATCGGCGGTCGACCATCCGAGCCGCGCATAGAAGCCGGTTGCCTCTGACGTATAGAGGTTTAGCCGCGAAAATCCGCGCTGCCGCGCTTGATCCTCAATCGCCCGCACCAAGATGGTGCCCACTCCTTCATTGCGATGTTCGGGGACAACGAACAGACCTGTGAGCCATGGTGCGACATCGTGATTCGGCTCGAACTCGGACTCAACCAAAAGGCAGGCGCCTATCGGCGCACCATCTGCTTTCGCGACGAGCAGCACGCCAAGGCTCCGATCGGCAGCAAATTGTTGCAATGATCTTAGCTCTTCCTCGAAGGAAGTACGAAGCATTGAAAATGAATTGACGCGCCAACGCGCGCAGATAGCCACTTCGATCGCTCCTGGCTCTGCGGTGAGTATTCGAATATCTGTCATCGCAAAACAATCAACTTCGTGACGCGATCGAAAGCGTTCCGAGCAATAGATGGACCATTTCCGGTGTGCAACAATGCCGGCGATCCAGAAGGAGCAACGAACGACAACGGACAATCTGTCTGTGTTGTTATGGACAACTTTTCTATCACCTTTGCGTGGAGCGCCCTGCTCGCCGCACTCAGTGAGTCAAGGCACGATTGCGCGACATGAGATGTTCCGCCAGATTGGAGCAAGCGGCTGATCTGCGGACGAAGTCCGGACAGATACTGCGCCAAGCGACACATTGCTTATGCAACGGACTTGAAGAGACGATCCTGGTTCGACGAGGGAGGGGCCGCCGCCGGTCACGTCGGAAATCTTGGCAGGACTTCAGGCGACACGTTCGAATCTTCGAGTTTTCGCTGTTCCGAAGGCTGGAAGCGTCTGGGAAAAAATCCAGACGATCCTGTCTCGACGCCATGCCAAACCGCCAAGGCTCAACGGTCCGCCACGGCAGGATCGCCTTGAAGTTCGCCGAAACCTGCGGGCGCGAGCGAGCCGGCCAATCCCGGATCGCGAATACGATTTCCGACGCTGATCCGTTGTCGCGCGCCCACATTCACGCACTTGCATAAATGGCCATGCCATTGAATATTCGTTGCGCGACTTGCAACGATCAGGACCATGCCGATGAATGCGAAGCTGGAGCCGCGCCGACTGCACTATTTCATGGAAGTGCTCAATAGCGGCTCCGTGCGCGGCGCCGCCGGCGCGCTCGGCATGGACGCCTCTGCGGTCAGCCGGGCGCTAGGCCTGCTCGAGAAGGAATGTGGCGCGCGCCTGCTCGAACGACGGGGCCGCGGCGTCGCGCCGACCGACGCCGGCCAACTGCTGGCCGCCTACCTGCAGCGCCAGCAGGGCGAACGACGGGCGCTGCTGGCGCAGATAGACAGCATTCGCAAAGTTGAGTCGGGTCATATCGATCTCGTGACGGGCGAAGGTTATGTCGACTGGCTGGCCAAGAGCAGCCTGTGCCGCTTCATGCAAAGCCACCCGAAGATCACGATCAGCCTCGACATCGGCAGTACCGACGAGATCGTCCAGCAAGTCGTGGGAGAACGCGCGCATATCGGCGTCCTGTTCAATCCGCCTCGCGACGATCGGCTGCGCTCGCATCATTCGCAGCCGCACCCGATCAAGGCTATCGTACCGCGCGGGCACCCGCTGACCCAGCTGGGCCGGCCGCTCAGGCTCGCCGACCTCGCGCCTTACCCAGGCGCCGCGATGCATCCGAATTTCGGCCTGCGCCAGCATGTCCAGGCCGCCGAGATCAGCGAAGGCGTTCGCCTCAATTTCGCGTTCACGACCGCCTCGTTCGATGCGCTCGCCCATTACGTGACCGCCGGACTTGGTTATGCGCTGGCGTCGCGCCTTGCGATGACGGAGGCTGATGCCGCCAAGGTGGTGGCGCTCCCGATGAAGAACGCGCTGCTGCATCGTGGCCGCACCCACGTGGTCTCCCGTCAGGGACGCACGCTGCCGCCCGCCGCAATGCAGCTGCTGCGGATGATGGTCGCCGAGATGCGGTCACCGGGAAGCGCTGCGCGGTAGCCTCAGGCAGCTGCGCCCTTTCGATCTCAATCGCGGCGCGTCGCTGTCGGAAACCAGATTCCGACCTGCGGAGGCGCACGAAAACGGCTTCCAGGTTCCCGCCGGCTGGGCGAGGCGATCGGCAATCACCCACAGCGCCGGCGCGTGAAAGCCAAGCCCCAAATGCGTCGTGTTCACTTCGACGTTCTCGCGCTCTCCGCCCTCCTGCTCCAGGCAGGCGCGCCACGCCACCACGCCATCGGTGCGGGTATAGATCGATGTTGACGGCACGGGAATCGGTTGCGCGAGGCGGCTGATCCGTTCGGCCGTCGGCGGCTGGTATTTCTGGCCGGTCAGAAGCCGCCAGATCGCGCGAACATTGCTCGCCCCCGGCGCCGCGAAAGGACTGCCGAGCGTGATGACCATCCGCACCGCCGCGGGGATTTGCCGGGCAACCTCGCGCGCAATGATGCCGCCACGGCTCCAGCCGACCAGGCTGACCTTCGAGCCGCCCTGCTTTTCGAGTTCGAGGACTCGCGCCACCACGGCGGCAAGGTCGGCGTCTGGCGCGCGCACATTGCGGCCGCGGCCCCATCCATGAACCTGATAGCCGAGGAACTCGAGGAATGAGCGGATGGCCAAGGTCGACCGGTCATCGGCGCCCAACCCGGGCAGAACCATCACCGGATGGCGTTGCCCCCGCGGCGCGGTCGCCAGAAGCGGCGCCGCCACGGCAATCAGCGCCGGGATGTCGAGAAAGCCGCGCCCTTCCGCGGCAAGCAGCGCGAGCGAGGGTGGTTCGACGGTCTGCTCGTCACGTCCCATGGGTAGCGTCCGTTGTTGATGGTCAAGAATGGCCCGTGCAGCCGTGCATTGCCGGCTAGCACGAAACGTCAGTTCGGCGGTGCGGCCTTTCCGAACACACCGCCGATGGCCCGCAGCAGCCAACTCGGCTGATACTTGATCCATTGGACCGCCAGCTCGTTGGCAAGCCCTGCGACATGCACCGGCTTGCCTGCCATGCAGGCGCGGTAGCCCTCCTGTGCGACGGTCTTCGCATCCATGATCATCATGCTTGGCATGTTGCCGAGATTGGTGCCCTGGACCATTCCGGTGTCCGTCACGCCGGGACACAATGTCGTCAGCGTGATCTTGCTGCCGCTCAACTCCTGCGACAACGCCTCGCCGAACGACAGCACATAGGCCTTTGACGCGGCATAGACCGCAAGATTCGGCACCGGCATGAAGGCCGCGACCGACGCAACGTTCAGGATCCGTCCACTGTTGCGCTCGAGCATCGGCGCGAGGAACAGACGGGTCAATGCCGTCATGGCCACGACATTGACCTGCAGCAGCCGCAACTGATCGTCGAGGCCGATTGTGCCGACGCGTCCTTCGAGCAAGAGACCGGCATTGTTCACCAGCAGGTCGACCCGCACGCCGGCGTCGTCAAGCGAATCGAACACCGCCTGCGGCGCCGCCGGCTCGCTCAGATCGGCGGCCACGATGGTCACCTTGGCGCCATGACTTGCCTCGAGCTCGCGCGCGAGCTTCTGCAGCTTGTCGCGGCTGCGCGCCAGCAGCACGAGGCTGAGGCCATTGGCCGCGAGCACGCGCGCGAGCTCGAGCCCAATGCCGCCCGATGCTCCGGTCACCAGCGCGCATTGACCTTCATTTCCGCTCGCCGACATGAGGCGCCTCCCTTCGTTGCCAGAACGGTTCTGCGCAATCCACGAACGGCGCGTGCGACAAGCCGCCGCCGCGCCAGCTCGGCGGGTGCACCGCCGCAGTTCCGGTCGGCAGCATATCTGCGCGAGAACCGTTCGATCGCCCGCAACAACAGCTGGGCCTGCTCGAACTGGTCGGCCGTCTCCTTCACCTCGCCAAGCGACTTGCGCAATGGCTCCAGCACCTCGATCCGGTCGGGATAGCCGGACAGCCGAGGGTCGCGACTTTGCGTCGTCGGCATCACATCACCGACCGATCTTGGCCGATCGCCTTGACGACGGCGAAGGCGACCGCATCGACCGGCTGCAGTCCGTCGACGGTTCGAAGGATGTTTCGCGATCGGTAGTAGTCGACCAGCGGCGCGGTCTGCTCGTTATAGGCATCGATACGCAGCTTGAGCGTCTCGTGATTGTCGTCGGCGCGCACCGCGCCACCTTGCGCTCTCGCCTCGCGGGCCCGCGTCTCGATCCGGTCCAGCAACACCGTCTCGTCGGCCTTGAGCTCGACGACATGGTCGATCGCAAGACCCTCGGTATCGAGCAGATCGTCGAGGCCGACCGCCTGGGCCATCGTTCGCGGGAAGCCGTCGAGCACAAAGCCATGCTTGGCATCGGCTTGCGAGATGCGTTCGATCACCGCGGCGATCACGAGCTGATCGGGAACGAGCCCACCCCTCACCATGGTATCCTTGACTTTCCGTCCGATACTGGTGTCCGCGTCAACCGCAGCACGCAGCATGTCGCCGGTCGAAAGGTGCGGTATGTCGTACTCCTCGACCAGGTGCTTCGCCTGTGTTCCCTTGCCCGCGCCAGGCGGCCCCAGCAGAACGATCCTCATCGCATGTGTCCCAATATTCGCTCGATCACCGGCAGCATTCCCGCGGAGCGTCGAGCGACCCGGCTCCGTGCGGGCCGGGCCGCTCGTTTCGTCCTCACGCCATCGCCAGGCGCGCACTGGGCGCAGGCCGCATCGACAGCAGCAACAGCAATCCCGACAGCACGTAGAGCGCCATCACGAAGTACATGCTGTAGATGTTGTCGCCGGTACTCCGCACGATCAGGCCGTTGATCGAGGGGCTGATGGCCGGGCCTAGGTTTCCAAGGCTGCTGATCAGTGCAAGCCCGCCGGCGGCGGCACCGGTGGAGAGGTATTCGCTGGTCAGCGCGAAGAACAGCGGCGTCGCCGACGCAATGCCGATCACCGCAAAGGACAGCGCAAGGATCGATCCGACGAGGTTGCCCTGCAGCATCGTCGTGACGAACAGGCCGAACGCGGCGATCGCGACGCAGGCGGCATAGTGCCAGCGGCGCTCGTGCCACTTGTCGGAGTGACGGCCGATCAGGATCATGCCGATGACGCCGGCGGCATTCGGGATCGCGGCATAAACACCGACAAGGAACAAATCCTTGACGCCCCAGCTCTGGATCAGGGTCGGCATCCAGAACACCATCGTGTAGGTCGCGCCGAGCAGCAGCAGATAGACGAACGACAACACATAGACCTTGGGGTCCCTGAGCATCTGCCCGAACGTTCCCGAGGGTTCGCTCTCGATGTCCTTCTCATCGTGCTGGAAGGTGTCCTCGAGCAGGGCTTTCTCGTCCTTCGAGAGCCACGCGGCCTGCGCGGGCTTGTCCTCGAGCAGGACGTAGACCAGGATGCCGAGTATCAGCGCCGGCAGACCCTGGACGAGGAACAGCCACTGCCAGCCATGAAGGCCGCCGGCACCGTCGAAATACTTCAGGATCGAGCCGCACAAGGGACCGGCGATCACGGACACGATCGTTGTCGCCGACATGAAGGTGGCGATCACCTGCCCGCGCCGCGCCGACGGATACCAATAGGTGAAGTACAGGATTACGCCGGGAAAGAAGCCAGCCTCGAACACGCCGAGCAGGAACCGGACGACATAGAACTGGAACGGCGTCGACACGAACATCATGGCGGATGCCGCGAGTCCCCACAGCACCATGATGCGCAGCAGGGTCTTGCGCGCGCCGATCCTCTCCAGCAGCAGGTTGCTCGGCACCTCGAACAGAAAATATCCGACGAAGAAGATGCCCGCGCCGAGACCGTAGACCGCATCGTCGAACGGTAATGTCTGCTTCATCTGCAGCTGCGCGTAGCCGATATTGATGCGATCGAGATAGGCGATCATGTAGGCGATCAGCAGAAGCGGGATCAGGCGCCAATCGATCTTCGAGAACAGGGATTTATGCGCCGGACTTTCCAATACCGACAGCGATCCCTTTGCGGCGGGTGGGTGCATCCTAGTTTCCTCCAAATGTTCTTTTGATTCCGGCGCCGGGCGGGAGACCGCGGTGGCGTCCCGGCTCCGGCGATGTGAAGCGTTGAAGGCCTCCGCGCCTAGCTGGCCCGGCTCGCCTTGTCGTTTGCGGCGGCCGGTGGCACCTCGTCGGTCTGGATGACCGTCACCGACGCCGCGGTCGCGGATGGCGCCTTCGCTTGAGCCGCAGGTTGCAGCTCGACGATCTCGGCCTCGACCGACGGCAGAGCCTCGATCTCGCGCAGGGCGGCGCGCAGGTGCTCGATCATCTCGTAGGACTCGTCCTGCGAGAGCACGCGCCGGCATGCGGTCAGACCGAACTCAAGCAGTCCCGCATAGCTGTGCACCGTGATGTTCAGCGCGCTGCCGTGATAGGGGATCGAAACCGGGAAATAATGCACCATCCGTGCGCCGGCCATGTAGAGGTGCTGCCCCGGTCCCGGCACGTTGGAGATCAGCACGTTGCCCGCTGCCGGCATGCGGCTGGCGAGGTTGGAGCGGCCAAGCAGCGAGGCGAGCCCCGTCATCAGCCACGGCGACCCCGTGATCGGCACATCGACGCCGAGCACCGGCTTGAGCTCGCGCACGACTGCCTTGGCCGCCTCGGATGACGCGTGGATTGCCTTGAACCGGGTCGGCAGGTCATCGATATCGGTCGCCAGGTCGACGCGTACCGCCGAGACCTGGTTGTTCATCGCCTTGTCGCCTTCGGCACGCAGGCTGACTGGCACCATCGCGATCAGGGCTTCCTTGGGCAGCAGGCCGCGCTCGGCGAGAAAGCGTTGCAGCGCGATGCTGCACATCGCCATGACGATGGTGTTGACGGTGCCGCCGACACGTTTGCCCAGGACCTTGATGTCGGCAAGTGGCAGCGACATCGTGCTGTAGGAGCGCTGGTTGGTGATGGAATCGTTGAACACCGTCTTCGGAGCCAGTCCAAGGCTGAGCGAGCGCTCCCCCTTCTGTGAGCGCTGGCTGGCCATCACGGTGGCGGCGGTGCCGAGCGCCTTGGCCGCCGTCGGCAGCAGCTCCGCGAGCTTGCGGTATTGCTGGGCCGCATTGTTGGCCGCCGCCTGCAGTAGCTCGGTCACGCCGAGCTGGTATTGCCCGGAGGCGCGCTTGCGCCGTGGCGGCGGCACCTCGCGCATCTTGGGCGAGACATCATAGAGCACCTTGGCGAGCTCCACACCGGCCTTGCCGTCGACGCCGCTGTGATGCGCCTTGGTGTAGAACGCGACCTGGCCGTTCTCGAGGCCATCGATGACATACATCTCCCACAGCGGACGGCTGCGATCGAGCAGCGAGGCATGCAGCCGCGCGACCAGTTGCTCGAGCTGCGCCATGGTGCCTGGACGCCGCAAGGTGACGGTCCGCACGTGGTAATCGAGCTCGATATCATCGTCCTCGGTCCAGACCGGCTCGGCGAGCTGGAACGGCATCTGCGCCAGTTTGCGGTTCAGCAATGCCGAGAGATGGAGACGCTTGCCGAGCATCTCCTTGACATCCTCGTAGTAGTCGCCCTGATAACCCTCGGGGAGATCGAAGATCATCAGGCTGCCGACATGCATCGGCGTCTCCGGCGTTTCGAGATGCAGGAACGATGCATCCATGCTGCTGAGTTGATCCATTCTTCCCTCCCTTGACGTTGTGACGGCGATCGCCGTCTTGATGACGGCGTGCCGATATCTGGCGCGTCGCGGTCATTGCCCAGGCGCGACACCTGTCCGCCGCTGCCGATCCGGTTCGCGCAGGCGATCTCAGGCCTGCGCCCGGGCGGCGCGCTCCTCCTCGTCGTACAGCTCCTTCTTCGATAGCTTTCCGACCGCGGTCTTCGGCAGTTCGGCGCGGATTTCGAGCGCCTGCACCATCTCGTGCTTGCCGAGCTTGTCCTTCAGGAACGCCTGCAGCTCTTCCAGCTTGAACGGCTTGGCATCCGCCTTCAGCTTGATGAAGGCCTTCGGCGACTGGCCGCGATACTCGTCGCGGATGCCGATCACGGCGACCTCCTCGACCGCCGGATATTTGTAGATCGCCTCTTCGAGCACGCGCGGATACACGTTGTAGCCGCTGCACAGCAGCATGTCCTTGGTGCGGTCCACGATGAAGATGAAGCCATCCTCATCCATGTAGCCGACGTCGCCCGTGCGCATGTACCCGTCCGCGGTAGTCACCTCGGCCGTCGCGTCCGGCTTGTTCCAGTAGCCCTTCATCACATTCGGGCCCTTGATGCAGATCTCGCCGCGTTCGCCGAGCGGCACATAGCTGCTGCTGTCGTCGACATTGAGGAACTTGATGACGATTCCGGGCATCGGCATGCCGCAGGAGCCGGCCTTGCGCATGGCGCCGTGCTGCGCCGGCGTGTAGGTGCCGCTCGGCGAGGTCTCGGTCATGCCCCAGCCTTCGCTCAAATTGCAGCCGGTGATCGAGGCGAATTGCTGCGCCACCTCGAGCGGCAACGGCGCGCCGCCGGATCCGCAATATTTCAGCGCGCGCAAGCTATGCTTCGGCGTCTCCGGATGGTTGATCAGCGCGGTGAACATGGTTGGCACCCCGCAGAAGACACTGACCGACTTGGTCGAGATTTCCTCCAGCGCGGCCTTTGGATCGAAGCGGACATGCTGGATGATTTCCGCGCCCATCAGGACGCCGAACAGCACATTCACAGAAAGCGCATAGATGTGGAACGGCGGCAACACTGCCAGGAAGCGCTCCTGCCCGTCGACCAGCACCGGTGGCGAGCCGGCCGTCGTCGCCCGGTACTGCTGGCACGCGCTGGTCAGATTGGCGTGGGTGAGCATCGCCCCCTTCGGCAGCCCCGTCGTCCCGCCGGTGTATTGCAGCACGGCGATGGTCTCGCGCGGATTATCGATCGGATAGGCCTGGTAGACACCATCATTGTGCGTCAGCTGGCCGAAGCTGATGTGATGATCGTCCCAGGCGACGTCGCTCAGCTGCTTGGCCGCCTTCATCTGGTTGACGACGGTGTCGGGGTCAGCCGTGATCTCGCCGAGCGACCCGACCACCAGCTTCTTCAATCTTGTCTTGCCCAGCATCGCCGCCATCTGCGGATAGAGCGAAACCATGTCGAGCGTGATCAGGATATCGGTCTTGCTGTCCTCGATCTTGTGTTCGAGCACCTTGGCAGCGTCCAGCGGCGAATAGTTCACCGCCGTGCCGCCTGCCTTGAGGATGCCGAAAAACGAGATGATGTAGTGCGGCGTGTTGGGCAGATAGAGGCCGACATGGACGCCCGGCTTGACGCCGAGGAGCTGCAGGCCCTTGGCCACACGATCGGTGAGCCGCCCGAGCTCGGCATAGGTGATCCGCTTGCCCATGAAATCGATCGCGGGACGATCCGGCCATTTGGCAACGGCGTCGCCCAATATCTTCTGCACTGGTCCGGGAGCTATCTCGACGTCCCAACGCACGCCGTCGGGATAGGATCGGATCCAGGGCATATCGTTCATGAGATCTCTCCCTTCTATGGTCTTGCGGATCAGACGGCGGTCACGCCGCCATCGACCGCAATGGTCTGGCCGGTGATGAATGCACAGGCATCGGAGGCGAGCAGCGCGGCGACGCCCTTGAGGTCCTCCGGGCCACCCTCGCGATTCATCGGCGCCATATGCGCGGTCGCGCTCTGGTCGAGCTGTGCGGTCATCTTGGTCGGGAAATAACCTGGCGCGATCGCGTTGACGTTGATGCCGAGCGGCGCCCATTCATTGGCAAGCGTGCGGGTCAGGTTGACGACCGCGCCCTTGCTCGCGTTGTAGGCCAGCGTCGGGGTGCCTTCCGGATAGCAGCCGGTGAGGCCCTGGATCGAGGCGATGTTGATCACTTTTCCGCTCCGCCGCGGTACCATGCAGCGCCGGCCGACCTCCTGGGTGGCGACGAAGATCGCGGTCACATTCAGGTTGATCACCTTGTTCCAGCCGTCGAGCGTATGCTCGATCGTGGCGGCGCCCCAGGACGTACCGGCATTGTTGACGAGGATGTCGATCGGGCCCAGCGCGGCCACGACCTGCTCGATCATCGGCGGGATTGTCTCCAGCCTGCCCATATCGCACACCACCGGAAGCGCCTCGATGCCAAGCCCCTTGAGGTGAGCAGCCGCGGCATCAAGCTCATCCCGCTTTCGCGCGGTGATCGCGACCTTGGCGCCGAGTTCGCCCAGCACCTCGGCGATCTGAAGACCGAGACCCCGCGATCCGCCCGTGACGAGCGCAACGCGCCCCGTCAAGTCCTGCAACTTGGCCAGACTCATGGCTTTCCCCCGATGGTTTACGCCTCACACGCGCAGCGCTATTTCGGCTGCAACAGCTTCTGAAGGTTCGCGAAGTTCTCCTGCATGCGGTCCTGCATGACCTTCCAGGCGTTGTTGCGCGCCTGCGCTTCCAGCTGCGACAGCTCGCGGAAATCCGCGACCGCCTTCTCGACCTGCTGCTTGGCAGTCTCCGTCTGCTTCGTCATAGCTTCACCGCTTGCGAAGCCCTGCATCGCCGCCTGCCACTGCGCGAGCGTCTCTTGCAGGATCTCGTTGCGCCGGCTGACCAGCGCCTGGACGCCTTCGTAGGCCTGTCTGTTGGCCTCGACCAACGCCTCCATGTCCTTGCGCTGCCACTCGACCAGGGCAGCAATATCGAACCCGGGCAGCGTGAACTTTTCGGCCATTTTCTTCAGGTCCCCGAGCCACGGCATCGCTCCCGTGCCGGCTGTGTCGGATTGCCTGTCATCGGTCCCCATCGACGTCCTCCTTGCGGTACTTGGCTGGCGGCGGCGAAACGCCGTCCCGTGGACTGCGCGTCAGGCGGCCGCCCAGCGCGGCCGGAACAGGGCGGCGCTGTCATCGGCTCGATCCGGATCCGGGTACACCATGCCGCGAAGACCGCTGCGGTCGAATGGCGACCATTCATCCTCCCCGAGCGCGAGGCGGTCCGCGATCGCATAGAGCACGGCCGGATTGTGCCCGAGCCCGCAATGACTGCCTTCGACCTCGATGTTCTGTGTCCGCTCGGCATGCTGCTCGCGGCACCCCCACCACGAGACGATGCCGTCGGTGCGTGAGTAGATCGCCGTGCTCGGTACCGGCGGCGGCAACTTCATGATGTCCCTGTCGGGCCAGTCGTCGACCTGGCGCTCGCTCAGGATCTCGTAGAGACGCCAGGCATTGCTTGCCTTCGGCTCATTGGCGAACGGGCTGCCGAGCGTGATCACCTGGCGGACCAGATCGGGCGCGCGCCGTGCAATCTCGCGCGCAAACACACCGCCGAGGCTCCAGCCGATCAGGCTGACCTTGCGACCGTATCGCTCGGCGAGCTCGGCCAGCCTTGCGTCCATGGCAGCCTCGACGCCGGGACGCGGTCCGCGATTGGGTCCGAGCTTCCAGCCGTGGACCGCATAGCCTTGCGCCTTCAGGTAGGCGCGCAACGGTCGCGTCGAGATATCGCTGGCGGAGAGCCCCGGCAAGACGAGGACCGGATGTCCGTCCCCGCGCGGCGCGCGGCGAAGCAGCGGATAGCTTGCGAAGAACGCCTGCAGCTCCCAGATCCCGCGCACCTCGAGCGCGAGCAGCAATTGCGACGGCGGCGCAGAGCGGTCGACGACCATATTCATGTCAGAATGTCCCCTCCCGGATCACGCGGTGTGTCCCGCACGACCCGACATTTTATGATTACTGCCCGGCGCCGCGAGCGGCGCCATGCAGACCCCGATCGCGCAACCGCGCATCTTCTTGGTCTCAAAACGCTATCGAGCAGGTCAGACCCGTAAAAGGTGCAATTGGCCCGCTTGACCGGTTAGTTTGGGACATCCGCCAATGAATCTTGCGCGCCTGCTGCGATGCCTGGCGCCCGGCCGTCGCGGAAGTCCGACGGGCTTTTGCCGGTCCAGCGGACAAAGGCGTGGCGAAAGTTCGCCGCGTCGCTGTAGTCAAGCCGCGCGGCGATCTCGTCATTGGTCATTTGCGTGTTGCGCAGATAACCGACCGCGAGCTGCATGCGGACCTCGGAGACGATCTGCCGGTAGGTTTTCCGCTGCAGCTGCAGCCTGCGGCGGAACGTCCGTGGATGGATTGCAAGCTCCGCCGCCATCGCCTCGATACTCGGGAAGCGGCCGGGATGCTCGACGAGCCGTCGCCGGATGTCGGCAGCAAGACCGTCGTCCCGCGCGACAGGATCGAGAAGCTGATCATAGATTCGGCCGGCCATCGCCCTGGTCATCTCGTCGGGGCAGACCGCCGGACGGTCGATCCAGGCAGTGTCGAATTCCAGCGCGTTCCTGCGCTGGCCGAACTCGACCGGACACTGGAAGATGCGGTCGTAGGTCCCGGCGTGCGGCGGCGACGCATAGGCGGCGCTCAGCTTCGAGAAGCGGAACGAGTTGCCATAGACGTCGCGGCTCAGCGTCTGATAGGTCGCAAAGGCGAACTCGAGCGCGAACCGATAGACGTCATCGGCCGGATCGCGCGAAAGCAACGGCTCGAGCAGACAGCTCACCGTATCGCCTTTGCGGGTGAAGTCGATGTCGGCGACCGTTCCGAGGATCCGACCATACTTGGCCGCAAAGTCAATGACTCCGGCCCGCGTCGGGCTGCTCAGCATGGCATAGCCGTACATGCCGTAAGCCATGACATGCATTCGTTCTCCGGCGCGAAACGCGATCGCCGGATTCCGTGACAGCCGCATCGCATTGCGAAATACCGTCTCGACCTGCCGGTAGGAGACACGTACCGACGAATCCCTGAGGTCAGCACGCCTCAAATTGGTCGCGCCGAGCGCGCGCGACGCTGAGATCCCCTCCTCGGCCAGGACGTGCACCACCGCCGCGATCCGTTGCGGCGAATAGAGACACTGCAGGAGATTTGGTGACGGGTGATACACGAGCGTCCTCGTCCGCCTTCCGCGCCTGCTTCGGGTCCCGCAATCCGGTGCCCGCAAGCTGAAGTGAGGCTAGTCAGCCGGACCGGGCAGCAGAAGGTTCGATTGGTCGCGTTTGCAGGTGAGTTCCGGACAAGACCGGCCAAAAGAAAGACCGCCGAGGGAGGGCGGTCCAGGTTGGGAGAACGCGATCGCGAGCGCAACCACGGTGCCGAGCTTACGCGCGCTTCGGTCGCACAAAAGGTTCGATTGAACCAATTTGGCGGTGAACTCCGGACACAGCTGGCGAAGCCCCCCAGATATCTCGGGGTCAAAGACCCTCCTCGCCGCGGAATTCGGATGGATTCCTGCCGGTCCAGCGCGAGAAGGCGTGGCGGAAGTTAGCCGCGTCGCTGTAGCCGAGGCGGCTTGCGATCTCCTCATTGGTCATGCGCGTCTTGCGCAGATACTCGATCGCGAGCCGCATGCGCACCTCGGAAAGCAGGCTGCGATATGAGGTTCCCTCCGCCTCGAGCCTGCGCCGCAGCGCGCGGGGATAGATATCGAGCTGTTCGGCGATCGCCTCAATGCTTGGGTAACGACCCGGCTGCTCGATCAGTATCCGGCGGATATCGGCAGCAACGCCACCGGCGCGATTCACCTCGCCGAGGATCTCCTCGCACATCTCCCGCGCCATGGCGTGGGTTCGCGGATTCGCCAGCGCCCGTGGGCCGTCATTGCGTATGTATTCGTATCCACAATGGTGCTGATTGAACAAAACCGGGCACCCGAAGAGATCACGATACGCCGCGGCGGACGGCGGCGGCGTATAGTCGAGCAGCACGCGCGAGAAGCCGAAGCCCTGGCCCGAGCGGTCGCGAATCGTCGTCAGATGCGCGGCCAGTGCGAACTCGACCGCGAAGCGATGCACACTCTCGGTCGGATTCGGCCAGTGCATGGGCTGGAACGTCGCCACCACCGTCTCTCGATCGTATGAGAGGTCGAAATCGCAGAACGGCCCCACCACACGGATGTATCGCGCAGCGAAGTCGCGCGCCTCCGCGTGCGTTGCACTGCTCAGCAGCGCGTACCCGTACATGCCATAGGCGGTGACATGCATTCGCGCTCCCGAGCGCAGCGCGATAGCCGGGTCGCCTGCCAGCCGCAGCGCGTTGCGGATCACCGTGTCGAGCTGCCGATACGATATGCGCGTCGTATGGGATTCGAGCTGGCCGATCGCGAGCCCGGTGCCCTCCAGAACCTCAGATGGATCAATGCCCTGCTCACGAAGCTCGGCCGCGATGGCTGCGATCGAATGCGGCGGGAATATTCGCTGCGCGAAGCCGGGGAGCATTCGACCCGGCGATTGGCGTAGGTGCGACTCTTGCCTAGTCATTGCAACCGCATGTCCCTGGCATTCCGCGCATTCCTGCGCCACGATTGACGATCGGTCGAACGTAAGCCCGATCCCGTACGCGACGCAATAATCGCGTATCCACGCGCGCGCGCCGCAACCCGCGTCCGGAAGTCACCCGGTCGGCGGTCCAATCGCACCTTTCTCCGTTTGCCGAGATCGCTAGGCTCGCGACGCCTTGCTCGACAACCGGCACGCACCCGGAGGCGGTACGGACCACGGCAAGCGCCAACAAGGGAGGAGCGGATGCGACGGGAAGAGGTTCTCAAGCAGCTGACGACACCGATCGGTGCCCCGGCATTTCCCCGCGGACCGTTCCGCTTCAACAACCGCGAATACCTCAACATCCTGTATCGCACCGACATCGAGGCGTTGCGCGCAGTCGTTCCCGAGCCGCTGGAGATTGACGATCCACTGGTTCGCTGGGAGATCATGCGGATGCCCGACACCTCCGGTCTCGGCGACTACACCGAATGCGGCCAGGCCGTCCAGGTGCGCTATGGCGACGAGAAGGGCGAGTACCTTCACGCGATGTACCTCGACAACCTGCCGGCGCTGGCATCGGGGCGCGAGATCAGCGGTTATCCCAAGGTGATCGGCAAGCCGAAGCTCTATGTCGATTCCGACACCCTGGTCGGCACCATGGACTACGGCAGCTTGCGCGTGGCCACCGCGACGATGGGTTACAAGCACCGCGCGCTGGACCTCGAAAAGGCAAAGGCCGAGATCTGCGTACCGACCTTCATGCTGAAGATCCTGTGGACCTATGACAGTCCGAAGCCGGCGGGCGAGCCGCGCATCTGCGAACTGCTGCGCTCCGAGATCACCGACATCACCGTCAAGGGCGCCTGGACCGGCCCGGCCCGGCTGGAGCTGTTCGCCCACGCATTGGCCCCGATGGCCGATTTTCCGGTGCGCGAGATCGTCGCGTGTAGCCACATCATGACCGACTTGACGCTGTCCCGCGCCAAGCGCTGCCACAACTATCTCGATCAGCCGCGATAAGCGGGCACGTCGGAGGAAGCCATGCCATCATCCGCAGATCGCGCCGCGGCGCTCAACCGCTATCGCAATGTGTGCGTCATCGGGGCCGGTGTCATCGGCTCCTCCTGGGCGGCGCTGTTTCTCGCACACGGGCTCAATGTCGTGATCAACGATCCGCAGCCCGGCATCGAGGCCACGGTCAAGGACGCTCTGATCAAGATCGGGCCGACATTGCTGAAGCTCGGCCTGCCGCATGAGGGATTGGAGCGCAACCTGCGCTTCGAGCCGGACCTCGCGCGCGCCGTCGCCGGCGCCGACCTGGTGCAGGAGAACGGGCCGGAGAAGCCCGAGTGGAAGCAGCAGCTCTGGGCACGAATCGAGGCAACGGTGCCGAAACATGCATTGCTGCTGTCGTCGAGCTCGGCGCGGCCAGCCACCGAACAGGCGAAAGAGATGAAGGATGCAAGCCGGCTGCTGGTCGGCCATCCTTTCAACCCGCCGCATCTGATCCCGCTCGTCGAAATCGTTCCCGGCGAGCGCACCGATCCAGAGGCCACCGCCGACGCCGTGGCGTTCTACGAGGCGCTCGGCAAGGTGCCGCGCGTGCTCAAGAAGGAAATCCAGGGCTTCGTCGCCAACCGGCTGCAGCGCGCGATCATGCGCGAGGCCTGCTATCTCGTGCAGGAAGGCGTCGTCACGGTCGACGAGCTGGACGACGTCGTCACCAGCTCGATCGGGTTGCGCTGGGCGGTGAACGGGCCGTTCAGCTCGTTCCACATGGGTGGTGGACCGAACGGGCTGGAATCGTTCTTCCAGCACCTCGGCAAGAACATGGCCGCGTCGTTCAAGGTGATTCCGCAGGTCGATCTCGACGAGGCGCTGCAGCGCAAGATCATCGACCAGGCCGCGGCATCTTTCGGCAAGACGCCGATCCCGCGGATGGAGCGCGAACGCGACGACACGCAGGTGGCGCTGCTGCACGTGCTGGCGGCACGCAACGGCAGGAACGGGACATGACCGGCTCACCCGCAGGCCTGCGCGCATTCGCAGACAGAGGCGGCCGCCACGTTTCGGAATAGGCCAACCTGGCCGACGGACAACAGCTGATCCCGGGCATCAAGCGGAGACGAACTCACATGAGCATCTTCGAAGGTTTGAAGGTCATCGACTGCGGCAGCTTCATCGCCGCGCCAACCGCCGCGACGCTGCTCGGCGACTTCGGCGCCGACGTGATCAAGATCGAACCGCCCGGTGCAGGCGACGCGTTCCGTCAGGTGCCGAAGCTGCCGGGCATGCCGAGATCCGACCAGCCCTATGGCTGGCTGCTCGACAATCGTAACAAGCGCGGCCTTGCGCTCGACCTGTCGAAGCCCGAGGGCCAGGCGGTGCTGCATCGCCTCGCCTCCACCGCCGACGCCTTCATCACCAACTATCCGCTCGCGGTCCGCAGGAAGCTCGCGATCAGCTACGAGCGGCTTGCCGCGGCGAACGACCGGCTGATCTACGCCTCCTTCACCGGCTATGGCGAGACCGGCGACGAGGCGGGCAAGCCCGGCTTCGATGTCACGGCCTACTGGGCGCGCTCAGGCCTGATGGACATGGTGCGGAGCGACGCCAGCACGCCGCCGGCGCGGGCGCTGGCCGGCATGGGCGATCACCCGTCGGGCGTTTCGCTGTTCGCGGCCGTCGCGGTGGCGCTGTATCAGCGCGAGCGCACGGGACGCGGCACCCAGGTCGGCTCCTCGCTGCTCGCCAACGGCGTCTGGTCGAACGGCATCATGGCGCAGGCGGCGTTGTGCGGGGCGACGTTCACGCCGCGGCCGCCGCGCGAGAATCTGTTCAATGCGCTCGGCTGCTACTACCGCTGCCGCGACGGCCGCTGGCTGCTGCTCGCGATCGTCAACGAGCAGCGCGACTTTCCGACCGTGGCGAAATGCCTCGGCCTCAACGACCTGCTCACTGATCCGCGCTTTGCCAAGCAGGCCGATCGCTTCGCCCGTTCCTCCGAATTGATCGCCCTGTTCGACGCGGCATTCGCGACGCGTGACCGGGACGAATGGCGGACCCGCCTCGATGAAGCAGGCATCGTCTTCGAATGCGTTGCCGAGATGGGCGACCTGTCCGCCGACCGGCAAATGCTGTCGGCCGGCGTGCTGGTGCCGTTCGAGAACGACGAGATGCTGACCATCGACAGCCCGTTCTTTGTCGACGGTGCAACCAAGGTGAAGCCGCGCAAGGCGCCCGCGGTCGGTGAGCACAGCACGCAGATCCTGCACGAGGCCGGCTACGATGACGCGGCCATCGCCGGGATGCGCGAAAGCAAGGTCCTGGCGTGATGCGCTGACCGCAAGGCGGCGCCTACCGCCCTCACCGCACGCACGAGAAAAGGCCGCGCCCTCGAATGAGAGGCGCGGCCAGTCTCGAGGCGCCCGAACCGGGGGGCACCACAGCGGCGGTGTGGCGCAGCTGAGGTTCGGAGGACGCCCCCGAGCAGAAGCGATCAGCGCCCGACACGCTTCCAACTCCCTGACGAGCCATCGCATTTGCCGTCGATGGCCAATCTATGCATCGAGTTCGACCACGAGGAGGTTCGACGAGGCCGGTTCGGAGGTGACTTATGGACAGCGTGGAGTAACGAGCGGTCACATACAGCGCTGCGCCGCCCGCACGGCCTTCACACCGGCGAAGAGACCCGGAAATCGGACGGGCTCTTGCCGGTCCAGCGGATGAAGGCATGCCGGAAGTTGGCGGCGTCGCTATAGCCCAGCCGGCTCGCGATCTCCTCGTTGGTCATCGCGGTCTTGCGCAGATATTCCATCGCTAGCCGCGTCCGCACCTCGGCGAGCAGCTCACGATACGATGTATCTTCCGCTTCGAGCCTCCGCCGCAGGGCACGCGGATGCATCGACAGCCGCTCGGCGATCGCTTCGATGTTCGGATACCTGCCGGGCTGCTCGATCAGGACCCGCCGGACATCGGCGGCGATGCCGCCTGCATGATTGACCTCGGACAGCACCTGCTCGCACATCTCGCGCGCCATTCCGTGGGTGCGGGAATCCGCCAGCGCCACCGGACCGTCGGCCTGAGACAGCTGATATCTGTACTCGTTGCCGCGCTGGCGAAACTGGACCGGGCAGTCGAAGAACATCTGGTAGGCGTCGGCATGCGCCGGTTCACCATAGGCAAGGGAAATCCGCGAGAAGCAGAACGACTCGCCCGCTAGGTCCTTCATCGTCGTCAAATGCGACGACAGGGCGAACTCGGCCGCGAAGCGATGCACGTCTTGCGTCGGATTCGGCCAATGCAACGGCTCGAACGCACAGACGACCGCCGCGCCGTCATACGAGTATTTCGCATCGCACAGCGGGCCGACGACCCGAAGGTATCGATTGGCGAAGGCGCGCGCATCGTCATAGGTCGCGCTGCTCAGCAAAGCATATCCGTACATTCCGTGCGCGGTCACGCGCATGCGCTGTCCGGCGCGGAGCGCAACCGTCGGTTCGTTCGACAGCCGCAGTGCATTGCGAATCACGATGTCGATCTGCCGGTACGAGATACGCGTCGTATGAGCTTCGAGCTGATCCTCGGTCAAGCCGGTGCCCGCCAGCGCCACGGACGATCGAACCTGTTGCCTGCCGAGCTCGGCGATGATGGCAGCAATCAACTGCGCCGAATATACATGCTGGTCGAAATCCGGCGGCAATTGGCATTCCGGCACAGCGTCTCGCAGGCGCCTTCCAGCGCTCATGGTCGTCTACCTCCTTGGACCTAAAGTCTTGCTCAAATCGAAATCATTCGCAATGCCGGCAGCAACTGGCCGGCTTCCCCTATCCCCAACCTTGGGACGGCGCGCGGATCGTATCCAATCATGCCGAGTTCGCTATCGAGGTAATTCGCCGGCACCGCCGTGCTTCAGCATTCCACGACGTTCACCGCGAGCCCGCCCAGCGATGTCTCCTTGTATTTGGACTTCATATCCTCGCCGGTCTGCAGCATCGTCTTGATGACGGCATCAAGCGATACATAGTGCTTGCCGTCACCACGCAGCGCCATTCGGGCGGCGTTGATGGCCTTGACGGCGCCCATCGCGTTGCGCTCGATGCAAGGGATCTGCACCAGGCCCCCGACGGGATCGCAAGTGAGTCCGAGATTGTGCTCCATCCCGATCTCGGCAGCGTTCTCGACCTGGGCCGGCGCACCGCCGAGCACGGCCGTCAGGCCGCCTGCGGCCATCGAACAGGCGACGCCGACCTCGCCTTGACAGCCAACTTCCGCGCCGGAGATCGAGGCATTCGCCTTGTAGAGCATTCCGATCGCAGCCGCGGTGAGCAGGAACGTCACGACGCCGTCGTCGGTCGCGCCCGGACAGAACTTGACGTAGTAGTGCAGCACGGCCGGGATCACGCCGGCGGCGCCGTTGGTCGGCGCAGTCACGATCCGTCCGCGTGCTGCATTCTCCTCATTCACCGCCATCGCGAAGGCGTTGACCCAGTCCATCGCCGCCAGCGGATCGACGCTCTCGGTGTCGCTATTGCGGGCCGACAGTTCGCGGTAGAGCGCCGGTGCGCGACGGCGAATGCCCAGCGGCCCGGGCAACGGTTCGGCCGCGCCGGCATTGTCGATTCCGAAGCCGCGGTCGACGCATTGCTTCATCGTCTCCCAGATCTTCAGGAGGCCGGCGCGGACGTCCGCGTCGGTGCGATGTACGCACTCGTTGGCGAGCACCATGTCGGCGATCGAGCGACCGCTCGACTGCGCACGTGCAACCAGCTCGGCGCCGGTGCCGAACGGATACGGCCAGACCGGGAGCTCGGCGCCTGCGCCGCCAGCCGCGTCGCCAAGGCCACGCTCGATCACGAATCCGCCGCCGATCGAGAAGTAGTAGCGTTCCGCCAGCAGACTGCCGTCGGCCGCGAACGCCACAAGGCGGATTCCATTGGGATGTTCCGGGAGTGCGCTGTCGGGCTTGAACACGATATCGTGCCCGCGCCGAAACGGGACCGGATGAACGTTGAGCAGCCGCAGCTCGCCGGAGCGCCGGATGTCCGCAAGCTGCGGAGCCACCTCGGCCGGATCAACCGTATCGGGCTTTTCGCCGAGCAGGCCGAGGATCACGCCGAGATCGGTCGCATGCCCTCGCCCGGTTGCGCCCAGCGAGCCATAGAAATCGGCGCGGACCCGTACCGTTCTGGAAAGCAGGCCATCGCGCTCGAGCGCGCGAACGAATTGGCCGGCCGCGCGCATCGGCCCCACCGTGTGCGAACTCGAGGGGCCGATGCCGATCTTGAATATGTCGAAGACCGAAAGCATCAGGCAGCAGGCAGTTGTTGCTTGACGAGCTCGACCCAATACGCGGCGCCCATCGGCAGGATGGCGTCATTGAAATCATAGTACGGGTTGTGCAACGGCGGATCATTGGCGGTCTCGCCCGCGCCGATACAGATGTAAGCGCCTGGGCACTCCTGCAGCATGAACGCAAAGTCCTCCGATCCCATCGCCGGCTTGATGTCGGTTTGCACCTGTTCGACGCCGACGAGGTTTGCGGCGGCCGACGCCGCGGCATTCGCTTCGGCAGGCGTGTTGATCACTCCCGGATAACCTCGCATGTAGCTCAGATCGATCTTTCCGCCATGGGCTTGCGCCACGCCGGCGCAGACCTGCTTCATGGCAGCCTCGACCTGATCCTGTATCTCGGCGTCCAGCGTTCTGACCGTACCGCGCAATGTGACGGTTTCGGGCACCACGTTCCAGGTGTCGCCGCCATGGATCTGTGTGACGCTCACGACGGCGGCGTCCATGGCACCGATGCGGCGGCTCACGATGCCTTGTAGCGCGGAGACGAGATCGGCCGACACCAGGATCGGGTCGATGCCCTTCTCCGGCGTCGCGGCATGACAACCGCTCCCGGTCACGACGATCTCGAACGTATCGAGGAAGGCCGTCGCAATGCCGGTCCGGATCGCGAATTTTCCTCGCGGGATATTCGGAATGTTGTGCATCCCGTAGACCGCGTCGGCGGGAAACATCTTGAACAACCCCTCCTCAACCATCCTCTTGCCGCCGCCTTCATTCTCCTCGGCGGGCTGGAACACGAAGTGAACAGTGCCGCGGAACGGCCGGCGGCGGGCTAGCTGTACGGCGGCGCCAAGCAGCATTGTGGTGTGGCCGTCGTGGCCACAGCCGTGCATTTTGCCGGCCCGGGTTGATTTGTGGGCGCGGTCCCCCAGTTCCTGTAGATCAAGCGCGTCCATGTCGGCGCGCAGCGCGATCGTCGGGCCTTCGCCATTCTTCAGCGTTCCGACCACGCCGGTGCCGCCGAGGCCGCGATGGACCGGAATCTGCATCTCCATCAGCGCATCGGCCACGAGCTGGGCGGTGCGGTGCTCCTGGAACGCGGTTTCCGGGTTGGCATGGATGGCATGGCGCCAATCCAGCATGCGGGCACAGATATCGTCGGCGATTCCAAACTTCTCTGACATGCGTTGGTCCATCTGTTCGTGGGTTAGCGATGGAAGAATTCGGCGATCAATGTCGCACCGAAAAACGTGCCCGCCGCAGCCGTCAGCGAGACCACCACGATACGCCAGCTCAGCTTCCTGAAGATCGGAAGATCCTTAGCGACCGAGAAGCCGGCGAGCGTCAGCACAGGGGTCGTGAAAGCCAGGAAGTTCAGCTTGTCGACCGAGCCAATCATCGCGTTGGAAAACGGCAGCAGGCCGGGAATGCCGAGCACAGTCGTGACCACGACCAGGACAAGGATGTGCGGCACTTTCGGCAACAGACGGGCAACGACGTCGACCAGCAGGACGACCGCGAGCACCACCAGGAGACCTGCGCACGATTCCAGCAGGGGAACCTTGTAGGTGAGCGAGTTGCCGATCAGGACGCCGCCCGCAACAGTAATCCACGCGAGCAGCGAGTCGGAGAAGCCGAACGTGCCGTGCTTTGTCTCGCTGGCGCTGGCGATCGAGGGCCCGAGATCTCCCGACGTGAAGTTCGAGAACCGGCCAAGCACTGGTTCCAGCCTGTCATACAGCCACGAGCAAACCGGCAGCGAGAAGAACAGGGCGAAATAGAAGCCGAGGACGGCGGTCATCAGGTTCGCCGCCGAGGCGATCGCGATCAGTTCTTTCGCTGTCTCGGGAGGATTGTGGCCGTTGATGGTGCCGATCGCGGCCGCCATCATGCTGCCCGAGCCGACGCCAGCGCCCATCGCGAGCGACCGCGGATCGAAGATGTGCAGGCTGGCGACAAAGCCGGCCAACAGCGCGATGAACAACGCACCGAGCACGGTGCCCGTGATGTACTCGGCCAGCACGCCGCGCCCCTCGGCGGAGTTCATGCCGTATTTCTCGCCGATGATCACCATGTTGCCTTCACGGCCGATCGAAAACGTCGCGCCGACCGCTTCGCGCTTGACGCCGAGCAGGAGCGCAATCGGCAGGCCGAGGACGAGCGTGCCGAAGGTGTGCCCGAGCTCCTGGAAGATCAACGCCCAGCCTGCCTTCTGCACCTCCGGCAGCGCGCCGCCGACCGTGAATGCCATCTTGATCACGAACAGCAACAGGCCCGCGTTGAGCAGTTGTCCCGCATAGGTCTGCAGGCTCGGCCCGATCCGCGCGGCGGTAGGTAGATAACGCGCTGAGAGGCTCCATGCGGCCGCAATCAGCAGCGCCCACACCATCGGTTGAAGCAGCACCTTGCCCGGTCCGATCTGGAACTGGACGACCCCGACCGTCTCAGCGACGGCAACGATGATCAGAACGGCAACGAACAGCGTCAGCTTGCCGGTGCTTGCGGGATTGACCGCCGGGGCGGCCAGGTCTGCGGAAGGCGAAGAGGTCGATGTCATGATGCTGGACACCTCCGGAAAATGATTGCGAGGCAATGCGGTGAACGGTGAACCAACCTGCCCGCGCAGCATCAGGGAGAAAGCAGCTTGCATCAATGATCGTGTCATCCTATTTCCGTTGCATTTTTTGCAACGTTGGCAGAACGCAGATCCGACCGTCGAAAGCCGGCATGACCGCGACCGTTGCCGTCATGGATGCAAACGGTACGAGGACGGCGAAGCGATTCCTCGGCCAGTCCTCGTGCTACTCGATCGCACCGGGCGCACCGCCCGGTTCGAGCTTCTGCACGTCCGCCACATTGACGCCAAGCACGACGATGTCGTGCGTCTTGCCCTGAAGGTCCTTCACCTGATCGCGCAACAGCGCCTCGGCTCGGAAGCCGAGTGCCTCGAAGATCGTGATCGCGCGGGTCTGGTCCGACGTCATCTGCACGGTCAGGCGTTCCAGGCCCATCGACAACGCGAGGTCAAAGGCCTCATTGGAAAGTGCCCGTCCGATGCCGGTGCCACGTACATGCGAGGAGATCACGGTCCTGATCTCGCCGACATGGGGCGACCACGACATGGGGTCCCGCACGATTGTGCCGCACCCCACCACGATGTCGTCCTTGACCACCAGCAGGCTGACGATCGAGCCGCGCTCGATCTCCTTGATCCATGCCGACAGCACCTTCGGCTCACGGATATTCCGCGGCAGGAAAAGCATGTCGTGCACGGCAAGCGCATTGGCAAATTTCCGGACGGCGGCCTCGTCGGCAGGCCCCATCAACCGAAACTCGACGTCCCCGCTCTCGAAGTTGACGCGACGCGGATAGGATCGCATCTTGATGGTCCTCATGCAGATCACTCGCTCAATCGAAATCCAGACTTCGCCGCAACCAATTTGCGGGCTCTGCGGCGTTTCTTCCTGCAGTCCTGCACGCGAGAGCCAGATCAAGCAAGCCGAGCGCACCGATGTCCGAATATAACCCCTGAGACGGCCTGTTTGCACCTTTCCGAACGACGATGAGCACAAGAGCTTGTTGCCAATGACCAATACAAACCCTTCCAGGGACATCGACGAACGTCCGCTTCACGAGATGCTCCGCAGCCATGCCCGCGAGCGGCCGGAAAAGCCGGCGTGCATCTGGTATGGCCGTGCCATCACGTTCCTCGAGCTCGATCGCGCGAGTGATGCATTCGCGGCGCGCCTGCAGCAGCTCGGCGTCGCCAAGGGCGAGCCGGTCGCGCTGTTCATGAACAACTGTCCGCAATACCTGATGGCGCAATACGGCATCCAGAAGATCGGCGCCATTGCCTCGCCCTGCGGGGCGCTGAACAAGGAGCACGAGCTCGCCTACCAGCTCGACGATCTCGGCGCGCGCGTGATCGTCGCGGCCGAACCGCTCTTGCCGATCGTGGCTCAGGTCCGTGACAAGACCAGGCTCGAGCATGTCTTCGTGGTCCGCTACCCGGACCTGCTGCCCGAGCGGCCGCCGATCGGCGTTCCCGACGAGCTGTTCGCATCCGGCTCCAGGCCGGCCGGTACGGCCGGCGAGATCGAGGACTTCCTCGCCGTCACCGCAAGCGGCGCGTCGCCCCGCGATGTCGCGATCGACATGAACGATACGGCGCTGATGATCTACACGTCGGGCAGCACGGGTCGGCCCAAGGGGGCGATGCTGTCCTATCGCAACGTCATCTTCAAGACGGCCGCGACCGTGACGTGCAACGGGATCGGCGCCGAGGACGTTCTGCTCTCGATCGCGCCGCTTTATCACATCGCCGGCATGGTGATGGGCGTCAATGCACCGGTCTATGCCGGCGCGACGTCCGTGCTGCTGTACCGGTTCGATCCGCTCGTAACGGCCCAGGCGATCGACCGCTATCAGGTGAGCTGGTGGTACAGCGTCGCGCCGATGAACGTCGCGGTCACGCAGCTCCCGAACATTTCCGACTTCAGGCTGAAAAGCCTCCGCGTCAATCCCGTGACCAGTTTCGGCATCGACTGGACCGAAGCGCTTGCGGGGCAATGGCAGGCCGTCGCGTCGAACTGCGAGAGCTTCGAGGCGGCGTACGGGCTGACCGAGACCCACACGGTCGACACTTTCATGCCGCGCAACGCAATCCGCTGGGGCACGCATGGCAGGCCGGTGCCCGGCAACGAGATCCGGATCGTCGATCCCGACTCCGGCACGGACATGCCGGCCGGCGTCCCCGGCGAAATCGTGATCCACGGCCCGGGCGTATTCAAGGGTTACCGCAATCGTCCCGACGCGACCGCGGAAGCGCTGCGCAATGGCTGGCTACACACCGGCGACATGGGCCGCCTCGATGCCGACGGCTATCTGACCTTCATGGGGCGCTTCAAGGAGATGATTAAGGTCTCCGGCTACAGCGTCTTCCCGGAAGAGGTCGAGTCGATCCTGAACAAGCACCCCGACGTGGCGGCGTCGGCCGTGATCGGCGTGCCCGACGCAACCAAGGGCGAAGTGGTCAAGGCCTTCATCGTCCTGGCGCCGCGCGCCGAGCTGGACACCGCCCAGCTCGCGGCATGGGCGCGCCAGAACATGGCGCCTTACAAGGTGCCGCGCGATGTCAGCTTCGTGACCGAGTTGCCGCGCTCACCGGCCGGCAAGCTGTTGCGGCGGCTGCTCAAGGACTGACGCAAAGCTGCCCGACCGGCCGATGGCGCGCGCTGGAAATCCCGATCAGCTCATGTCCTAAAATCACTCCCAACCTGGTCCGACGGCACCTTTTCGGGGCTCGATACCCATGTTTGGCATGCCTCTTTGACCCGACGATTCATCGGCAAAGACCAAATTGCAGCCTGCGACATGTTCAGTCACGATGACGAAAGCTCGAGCATCAAGTACCGGCGACGTATGAAACGGATGATCGAAGCGCTCAGCAGAGAACTGACGCTGCAAGGCATTATCGGTCAGGGGACGACCACGGATCTGCGGGTGGACATTATCAGCCTGGCCGAAACCGCACTCATGGTGTGTGACTTCGATAAGGTCGCGGACTGACGCGTCTCCTGGACAGAATGAAAGACTTTCGTGCGCCGAGCGACCTTGCCGGCCGCCAAAGAACCGGCACACAGACCCTCGGCAGATAGGCACTTCGAAGACTGAAAGCTGTCACCTTGTTGGTATTGCTGTTGGTATCCGCAGCAATCGGCGGTTAAAACTATTGCAAATTCAATTCGTTATGCCATTAGGCGATTGCCGGCCAGGGGCACCATTCGGCGCAGCCGTAGCCGACAAGCCATCCGCACGAAGTCTCGTCCCGGCGTAGCCCGAAGGGCGAAGCCGGATGGTTCGTCCCGCCCTGGGCACTATTCGCGTGCGATCCAGGCCGTAAACAAAGACCTCCCCTTTAGCTAGAGGGGGCCGGTTTCCTGCCGCGCCCGAGCGCGAATTGACCGACCGGGCCCTCCACGTGGAATTCAAGCCCCGTCATTTTTGCAAACAGATCGATGTTGCAGGTGCCGATTGCGCAGCCACCAAGGCCCATGTCGGTCGCCGTCAGATAGAACGTCTGGATCAGGTTGCCGACGTCCTTCAGGATCAACGAATATGCGATTGAGCTGTATTTCCAGGAGATCCGCCCAAAGCGCGCGGCGATCGTGATCAAGACCTGCGGTGGACCGGATGCGTCCATGGCAAACTCGGCCGCCGTAGAAAGCGCTTGGAGTTGTTGGGCGGAGGTGTCGATCGCGACAAGCGCGTGGCTGCCCGCGTCATAGTGGTAAAGTCCACGTGCAAGCTCCCCGCAGTTCAAGACCGCCAAGTATAGTTCCAGCTCATACGCGCCGCCTGCCGACGGATAGGGTCTTGCGCTGTAGGTGACCTCGGGACCGCCGTCAAAATCTGCGCCGATCTTCCATTCCGACAGCACGCGGGCTGTCGTGTCGAGAAACTGCGCGAGCTCGGCGAGCGTGACCGGATGCTGGTCGTCGAAATCTCGTATTGAATGGCGTTCGCGCAACAGCTTCGCGAAGTGCGAGACCGACCCCGACGTGGAGAATTTGCCGAGGTCGATCTTCTTGCCGGGCCAAGGCGGGCGCACCGCGGGTAGCGGTGGAACGACGCCCGCATGGGTGAACGCGCCGCCAACTGGATTGGTGTGCCGGCCCTCCGTGCTCCTCGTATGAAACACGAGATCGTGGAAGTCCCAGAGAACGAGATTGCCGTCGCCTTCATTCACCCGAAGGCCGTCGCCGTCTTTCGCATTGAGCCTAATCAGCATCTTGCTGTCGAGCAGCAATCCGAGCAGATCGAGGTTCGCGGAGGCCGCATGGCGGCGAAGCTCGCTGATCTTCTGAGGCCGCGACAGGGCAGCGAGGGTGGCAGCGATGGCGGGATCGAAAATCCGAAACAGCGCGCCGGCGCGCGGTGATTCCAGCACCATCTCGCTGTCGCGCCGGCGCAGATAGGCGAAGCGCGACAACACAATGGTATCACCGCTCCCCAGCTTTGCGCGTTGTGGCCAGTATTCGGCGACCTGCGGCTCGATGACCACGAGGTCTTGCTCGTCACGCGGAGAGCATAAGCGGTATTCGAGAAGTCCATGCCCTGCCAGTCGCCGCACGAGGGCATGAACCTGCCTCGCGAGGACGCCTTTGCCCGCAAAGGAGGCGAGCGGCAGGCCGCTGGTGAGATGTCCCGCACGGTCGACCGCTGCCGCGCTGAATTGTCCCAGATTGATCGAGTAGCCGCCCAAACCTGCAGCGATGCTTCCGTCCGCCTGCATGTGAAGGGAGCAACGACCGTTCAATCGGGCGACGATGACGGGTGCGATCTTCCTGAGCTTCGTTTTCCGGAAGTTGCGCAACGAGCCAGCCTTCAGGTGTGTGGAAGGAATGGCGTGAGCTCGCTTTCCAGTCGCGGACGATTCAGCAATCCGAGCTTCATCGGAACATCGTAAAGTCGGCCGGGTGCGAAGCGGCGATAGAAATGTCGCAACCCCGGAACGAGCACTCTGACGACGGGCACCTGGACATCGGGCCGCGTCTGGTCGAGCACGAGGAAATCAAATCCCGCGCCGGTGGCAATCTCGATGCAGGCATTGACCTGGTCGCGCGCGTTGTCGTGAACCTTGAGGCTCGGCGCCGACGGCACGATCGGATTGTCGCTGGGGATCAGGAACGGATAATCGTCCAGTCGCAGCGGCGTGACACCGTCCAGCGTCGGCTTCTCGCCACTTCCGCCGCCCATCATGCCAATCGACATGAACTGGGTCAGTTCGGTGAGGGAACGCAGCAGGGCTATGCGGCGATCGAAATGCGAGCCGGAACCGAATTCGATATTTTCGTGTCCGTTCTGCATCCAATGGATGATCGCCACGTAAGAGGGAATGCCGAGATCGCTGGTGATGTCGAGCACCCAAAGCCTGCGCCCCGCATCGGCAAGCTGGGCTTGCAGATCCCGCACATAGGGATCTTCGAATTGCGCGAGGTCGACTTCTGCACGTTGCAGCCGATTGTACCACCAGATCGCGTAGGCGTCGCGTTCGACCAGTTCGAGGAAGCCTTGAACGATGGCTTCCTCCCGGGTGTTGCCGGCCGCGCATCCGTTGGAATCGGTGTGGAAGCCGCCATAGAAGAAGTACAAGAGGCCCGTTGGAAGATGTTTGAAACGCTTGTCGCGTAACGACCAGACCGGCGACCACTCCGTCTTGGTCGAGGGATCGAGCGGCTCAGGCACCAGATGTGAATCGTCCGGCTGCGAGGTGTGTCTGTTTTGAAACTGCGCGTCGCTGAAAAGCTGTACTTCGTTGGGAAGAAGAGCGTCGCCGGGAGCGAAATCGACAAAGCGGCGCTTCGTCCTGATCTCGTCCCCCTGGAAAATACCCGAATAGCGCTCGATCGCCTCCATCAACGCGCTTGCCTCGCCCTGCTCGGCTGTGGAGCCCTTGCCGAAGCTGCCGCCGCTCAATCCGGATCTGAGCTGGTCGACGTTCCAGGCCGGCGCCGAGAAATTGTGGTAGGCGAAAAAATTCGTGTTCATCGGCAGATCGGCCTCGATCCGCTCGAGCCGCGAGACGACGCCGGTCAGCGGACTGACGTGCTTGCGGAACCGTGCTACGGTGGCTCGCGACGTCACGGCGCGGTAACCGCCGCTGGTCATGACGAGCTTTCCGCCCTCCGCGATCTCGATCGGCGCTGCCGCCCGGCGCGGACTCTGCAGCTTCCTGCTGCCGCAGGTAGGACACTGCGGGCGTCGCGCGACGTAATGCTTGGCAATGACGGCACCGGTCAGGTCGAAGCTTGCGATGTGATCGCGCAGATCGGTACGAAATCCCGAGGCAATCGCTTTTGCGATTTCAACAGCAGCGAAGTGGATGCCGATCTGTCCGACGGCGTCGCCGACCAGGGGCGATACGGCGACCACCTGCGCCGCTCTGCGATCGAGAAATCCCTTGATCTCCCGATTGCGTATCATGCGATCGAACAAGCAAGTCCAGCAGGCGCTCTCGCCCGGCTTGAACACGGGTCCCACCAGCGGAAACACGCCGGACGGCTGCGCCAGCAGCCAGGGCGTCCCATCGCCAAAGCGCTTTCCGTTCAATTCGACGAGCCGCCGGTCAAGATAGTCGTTCGCCAGTGTGATCGTGAGCTTGGGCGACCGCTTGGTGATCCGAACACCGAGCTTGCTCAAGGCCGCGGCAAGTTCGTTGGCGCCTTTCACATCGATGGCTTCGACCCGCACGGGGCAATCGCGGAGATTCTGTTCTGCGACCTCGGGGGGGAGGCCGAGACTCGCCCAATATCCATCGACGGCGCCTGCGAACGCGTGCGGCGCGCCGCTTACGACATATCGGCGCTCTAGCAGCCGCCTGATCGCTTCCTCGATCTTGTCGGCGGGAAAATTCTTTGAGAGCTGCCGAACGATCTCTGGTGCAGCCTTACCATTTTTGCCGATCGCCGCGGCCACCGCACAATAGAGATCACCATGCAGGAAGAATTTGCGGTTCTCGGAGTAGAGGCAGACCACATCGGGAGGAATCACATAAGCGGTAAAGTTCGGCGCGAATCGCAAAATGCCCTTGCGGCTCTGCCTCGCGGTGCGGCTCTTGCCATTGACTGTCATCGGGGCGGCACGCTGATCCTGTTGCTGTCACTTCCGAACGCCGGCGCGCGGCCGACCATTGGCATTGCGCGACTTGTGCGCCGCGTTCGGCCACCGGCGTTCTGCGAGCAATTTGGATCACACTCGCCCACCGTCGGCAAGCTGATCAGCCAGGCGCGGCGAATGCACAACGAAGCAAAAATTTGGCCGGGTCGTTCGGGCGCCCGGCCAATAAAATCGCGACGTGTCGACGCCCAGCGCTAGCACCAGCGGCAGCGGCCCCAGGATGCACAGCAGCCTGCGCATGTGACCAATGGCACGCCTACGCCGATCCAACCAACGCCGCAGCCGCCACATCCACCGCAACCGACACCGCAGCGGCAGCCTCTGCAGGCCCTGCATCCTCCGCAACCCCTGCAGCCTCCGCAACCTCTGGCGCCTCCGCAGCCACGGCAACCACCGCATCCCCGCGCGAGCAGCACGCGGCCTCCGACGCTTTCATCGTCGATGAGATTGAGGTGGAAGGTGGCGAGACTGACGTCGGCGAGTTCTTCCTCACTGAGCGTCGTCATATGGCCCGGCGCGAAGTTCGGCTTGTGTTGAACGTCGCCGGAGGGCACGGCGGAGGCATATGCACTGCCCGCGAGCGAAAAAGTCAGACCGGCTAATCCCAGCGCCGGTACCGCGGCGTTGGTCGTTCGCTTCTTTCTCGAAGCTTGCTTCGCCCGCTGCATGGCCGCATCCTCCCAGTTTGGAAGAAAGGACTTCCGAAGCACCATCTTACGCCGAGCGAACGAGGCAGACAAGAATTACGATATACACAAAATGTAATAGAGCTCGTTCTGATTGCATTCATCTTCATGAACGATATCGCGCAATTTGGTCGATTAAATCGACAATCCGCGCCCGTGGAGCGGATTGCAACGGGTGCAATTTGATGCAGTGCGCAATCGTCGGTCCGCTTGAAGGGGAAATTAGCTTGGTCGATCAACTCGGACGCTTCGCTTGGTATGAGTTGCTGACGACGGACATGTCGGCAGCAGCTGATTTTTATGGCAAGGTCATCGGCTGGGCGGTGGAGGATGCGTCGACTCCGGAATTCGCCTATACGCTGCTTACTGCAGGCGACGCCCCGGCAGTTGGACTCATGCATCTCCCGGAAGAAGGGCTGCGATTGGGAGCGAGGCCGAGATGGGTCGGCTACATCGCCGTCGACGACGTGGATGCGAAAGCCGTGCAGGTCCGCCGTCGTGGGGGCGCCATTCTGGTAACGCCGACCGCCAGCAATATTGGCCGAATTTCGGTGGTCGCCGATCCGCAAGGAGCGACGTTTGCACTGGTTTCCGGGCTGACATATGGCCAACGGCAGTCCAGCGGATTGGACGAGCCTGGACGCGTCGGCTGGCACGAGTTGCTGGCTGAAGACCGGAACAAGATCTTCCCGTTTTACGGCGAGCTTCTTGGCTGGCAGAAGGCTCACGCTGAAACCGGGCCGGCCGACCTGTACGAATTGTTTTCGGCGGCCGGCCAGACGATCGGCGGAATGCTCACCAAACTTCCGAGCGTATCGCAACCCTGCTGGCTCTATTACTTCAATGTCGACGACATCGGTGCGGCTGCCAAGCGCGTTGATGCTGGCGGGGGCCGGGTCCTCCAAGGTCCAATCGAGTTGCCCGATGGTTGCTGGATCTTGCGATGTGCCGATCCCCAAGGGGCTCTATTTGCGCTACAGGGAGCTTGGGATCAGAAAGGCACTGAGCGACCCTCCGCCTCGGAACTCAATTGGTCCACCAGGTGGGGTGATGTCGCTTCACAGGGCAAATTGGTCCTTCACAAGACCAAGCGATAGGTCGGAAACGTGTCGACCTTGTCCGCAGCAGAATTATACAGGTATTTAAATTAGGTAGATTGCGCATTTGTATTCTGAATGGTGCACCACGCTTCGCCTTTGCAGGCTTCGCGTGGCGCGGCCGCGAAGCCTGCAAGGGCGAAGCGTGTCCGGCGAAGCTCGAGCAACGCGAAAGCGAAGACGGACTGTTTACAATCACCACACCGCACTGACTCACGATCGGCAGCCGATCCTAGGCTGGCCGGCTCGACAACGCGTCGCTGTCCGAGAGCACAACCGCGGTGATCAAATTAGCAGCCATTGCGCGGACCCAGCCTGACGTCTTCGGCAGTGTCGCGGCCGCCTGACGGGACGTACCGGCCATATTTTGGCCATAGCCCGTTTCTTAAACGCCTGCGCGGGCCATGCCCCGCCTTCGTTATGCGTCGCCTGACCGATGCGGTCGCTTCGCAAGCCAATCGCAGATCATCGCTGCGCTTCCCCCCACAACATGGATGGTCTGCCAACAGCAAGAAGGACTTTGTAATGCGTAAACTTCTCGCCGCTGTGGCGGTTCTTTTGGCGTTCGCTTCAACTGCCGAAGCCCGCGGCCGTCATCATCACCATCGGCACTCTGCACATTCCGGTCGCCCAGCTGCGTGGTGCGGCTGGTTCATGCGCACCCAGGTCGGCAGCGATCCCGGTCCGCAATTCAATCTGGCCCGATCCTGGGCAAGCTACGGCACCAATGCCGGCGGCCCCTCGGTCGGCACCATCGTGGTTTGGCGTCACCACGTCGGCAAGATCGTGGGTCAGGAGAACGGCCAGTGGATCGTGCAGAGCGGCAACGACGGGCATGCCGTGCGCACGCGGCCGCGCTCGCTGGCTGGCGCCATCGCATTTCGAAATGCCTACGCTTCGTTCTAAAGCGCGATGAGATTGGGTCGAATCGTCATCGCGCTTTGGCCTCTTGTTTGAGCATGATCTTTTCGGAAGACCGCTGCGCACTTTTCCGGATGATGCTTTAGGGAACCTCGACGCTTCAGCTGACATGCGAGCTTGCGACAGCCGGGCGGTATACGAACCGTTCATGATCGCACCTTACGCTGCAGCAGGGTTTCGCCCTGAAGCCCTCAGACGGGCGCCGTCATCTGTGTTGACCAGATGGCGGCGCCTTTTTCAGGAGCCAATTGGCTTGCCCCAGAAGTCGAAAAAAGTTGCGACGGCCGCTCAGACTGTTTCTTACTGGTCGGCCGCTTACGTCAGTCTCTGCAATGGCGTGACGGTTTTCGCTGTGACCGGCGGCGTGCTCGGGTTTCTGCTGGTCGCCAAGCACTATCTGTGAACTTCAGCGCTTTCCGAGACTCCTCAGATCGCGCAGAACATGTCGACCATGGCGTCGGCATAGGTCGCGATCTCGGCGGGCGTTCGCGGGCTCTCGGAAAAATCCTTGCCCACCGTCCTTAGCGTCGTCGTGATCAGATCGCCCGCCGTCGCGCACCGCGCCGGACGCTTTCGGCAACGCCTCGCGCATGAACGCTTCGACGATGCGCTCGCCGGATGCCCGCGCCTCGCGCGCCTCGGGGGCATCGCGATAGAGCGGCGCGGCATCGCTCAGCGCGACGCGTACCGCGGCTTCCTCGCATTCGGAGCGGATGAAGGCGTGCACCAGCGAACGCAGCCGATCCAATGGCGGCCAAGTCGGCGATCAACATTTCCGACGATGCGCTGCTGAAGGAGATGTTCAAGGATTGGGGGACGTTTCAGACCCGGCTGGCGCAAGCCATCGAGAAGAAGTCGCCAAGCGACGTCAGGCAGACGCTCGAGCCCTGGCTGAAGCGCAATAAGGACTTCATGAAGCAGCTGCTCGTCGAAACCCAGGGCAAGGTGGAGAAGCTGCGGCCGCCGGAGGCCCGCTAGAGCACAAGGAGCGCAGATCCGCTTCGGCCGGACCCGCCGCTCAGATCATCGCAGCGACACGTTCCAGGCCAATCAGGCGCGCCAGCGAACGGACCTCGTTCTTCTGATCCTCGCGGAGCTGGAACAGCAGCGGCATCGCCGCCGACTTCAGCTGCTGGACCTCCTCGGAGTCCGGATCGATCGGCATGCTGCCGGATGCGGGATCGCCCTGGCGCTTGGCGTGGATCTTGCGGGCGACGGCGCGCAATGCGGTCTCGACCGCCGGCCAGTAATATTCCTGCGACGACGACAGCTTCAGCCGGTCCTTGATGCCGGCGATCTGGGCGTCGCTCAGCAGCGCGTAGCTCTTCTGCGGCGCCGGCTTGGCCGCAGCCTTGGGCTTCGGCGGCGCCGGGGCGACCGGCGCGGGTTCGGCGATCTTCGGCTGAGCCGCATCGACGGGGTCGGTGATCTTCGGCAGGCCGACATCGGTCGGCTCGACGGAGGCATAGGCCTGGCGCACCGTGTCAGTCGCGCCCGGAATCGCGGCTTGGGCCCGTAACAGGAGCGGAGACGGATTGGCGGGAGGCTCAATCGGCTGGGGCGCCTCAAACGCGGCCGCGGCAAGCGTCGAGACGGCGAGCTTGTCCTGCTTGCTGGCACGATTGGCGACCGGTCCAATGTCGGCCTGCGCCGCCGGCAGGCTGTCACGGCCCAAAATGGCTGTTACCGCGGCGCCTGCGAGGAGGAAGCATGTCAGCGCGGCGAGGGTGATGGCTCTGGTCAAAAACTACTCCATTGCCGGCCGGTGTCACCGCAAACTGCGCGCGAAATGCGGCGGTAGCGTGCCGTGACGGCGCCAAATAGGTGAAATTGTCCCGAAACGGCCGGAAAATCAGGCCGCGACGTCAAGCTCATAGGCTTCCTGGATGTCGGCGACGATCTCATGCGCCGTCCAGAGCGCGCCGGGCTGGACCGTGTGCATGCTGACCGTCCAGTTGGTGCGGCGGGTGCGCGGCGTGCTGACAATGTCGAATTCGACCTGACGGCACAGCGGATGCCGCTGCAGGGCGTAAAACACCCGGGTCCGGAGCTCGTCGAGCGATGCCGGGGTCTTGGAGAGCGCCTCAAAGGCCATGTCGCATTCCCACAAACTGCCGGGCGACCAGCCGTGGCGACCCGTGACGCTATTGTTGGGACTGGCATGGTTAATGTCGCGTTAAGCGGATGGGCGGGATTTGAGTGCTGCTATTTCGCGAACCAGCGCGCTATCGTGCACCGGTTGGCGCGAAGGGAACGCGTCAAAGCAGCGACTCTAGAGCCGCACCCGCGCGCTCGCCGCGTCATACTCCGCGATCGTCTGCGCCACGAGTTCGTCGACGCCGAGCACCCCGGTCACCCCTGAGGTGGAATGACCGCCGCTCCAGATATCGCGCCAGCGTTTGGGGCGGCTTTCGCGGGCGCCGATGTCGATGTCCTTGCCGATGTCGATCGCGCCGCGTGCCGGCAGGTCGTCGGGATCGAGACCGGCGGCCTCGATCGAGGGCCGCAGCATGTTGGTCTGCAGGCCGGTGAACGCCGTCGTGAGCATGACGTCGTCGGCGGTGGAGTCGACCAGCATCTGCTTGTACCTGCCGTCCGCCATGCTCTCGCGCGTCGCGATGAACTTGGTGCCCATATAGGCGAGGTCGCAGCCGAGCGCCTCTGCGGCGCGGAGTGCGTGGCCGTCACTGATGCCGCCGGCAAGCACGATCGGTCCATCGAAGAAGCCGCGCACAGCGCGGACGAACACGAACGGATTGAGCCAGCCGGTCTGGCCGCCTGCACCCGCAGTGAGCAGCACGAGCCCGTCGGCGCCGGCTGCTGCCGCGCGCTCGGCATGGCGGATCGAGGCGACATCGGCGAACACCAGCGCGCCGGCATCGTGCAGAGGACCAAGCACCGGCGCGGGCGAGCCGACCGAGGTGATCACAAGCTCGGGCTTGTGCCGCAGCAGCATGGCGAGATCCTCGGCCAGCCGCGTGTTGGAGCGATGCACGATCAGGTTCGGGCAGATCGGCGCCGCTGCTTTGCCGCTGGCATCGGCATGCGCCTGTAGGCGGCGCGCGATGTCGTCGAGCCAGGCATCGAGCTGTTCCGTCTCACGGCAATTCACCGTCGGAAACGAACCGATCACGCCGTTGCGGCAGGCGGCTACCACCAGCTCGACACCGGAGACCAGGAACATCGGTGCTGCAATCAGCGGCAGCCGGAGGCGATCGCGAAAACGCGCGAGAAGATCGGCGGACAAGTTGTTCCTTCCCATCATCATTGTGTTAGCGTTGCCGCCAACATTGGCACGACAAAAGCCAAAGACAAAGGCGGGAGGGACAACCAGATGAGCAATCCGCTCTATGCATTTCCGGCGGTGTGCGAACAGACCCTGCGGGCGCTGGCGCGCTATCCATCGCACACCGCCTTCGCATGGCCGGGCGGCTCGCTCAGCTATCAGGGCGCGACCGACCTGATCGGACGCATGCAGAGCGTGTTCATGCGGCTCGGCTTTGCGCCCGGCACCCGCGTCGCGCTGCTCACCGCCAACCGCGCCGACAGCTGGTGCGCCGGCGTCGCCGCGCAATTGTCGCGGCTCGCGATTACCTGGCTGCATCCGCTGGGCTCGCTCGACGACCAGCTGTTCCAGATCGAGGATTCCGAAGCGCAGATGCTGATCGTCGACGGCATCACGTTTCGCGATCGCGGCGGCGAGCTCACGGCGAAGGCGCAGGGCCTGAAGACCGTGTTCACGCTCGGCCCGGCGGATTACGGCGCCGACCTGTTGCAGGTGGCCGGGGACGCCGGCAGCGCAAGCGCGAAGAATTTCGCCCGCGCCGACGACATCTCGACCTTGAACTACACCGGCGGCACGACCGGCAAATCCAAGGGCGCGCTGCGCTATCACCGCGAATATGGCGGCTTCGCCGCGGCGATCCTCGCCGATTTCGAGATTCCGGAGACGCCGCGCTACCTCACCGTGGCCCCCATCAGCCATGTCGCGGGCACCAAAGTGCTGCCGACGCTGATGCGCGGCGGCACCGTGCACATGCTGAAAGGGTTCGATCCGGAGGCCGTGTTCACGACCATCGCGCGCGAGAAGATCAACTTCACGCTGTTCGTGCCGACCATGATCTATGTGATGCTGGATCATCCCGCGCTCGACAGGTCCGATCTCTCCTCGCTCGAGCTCCTGCTCTACGGCGCGTCCGCGATGTCGCCGAGCCGGCTGGTCGAGGGTATCGAGCGGATCGGACCGGTGTTCTCCCAGCTTTACGGCCAGACCGAATGCTATCCGGTCTCGGTGCTGCGCAAGGCGGATCATGACCCGAAAACGCCGGACCTGTTCCTGTCCTGCGGCTTCCCGATCGCCGCCTGCCAGGTCAAGATCCTCGATCAGGACGACGAGGAGGTCGCGACCGGCGAGGCCGGCGAGATCTGCGTGCGCGCCACGCATGTGATGGCCGAATACTGGAAACGGCCCGACATCACGGCGGAGACGCTGAAGAGCGGCTGGCTGCACACCGGCGACATCGCGCGCATGGACGAGCGCGGCTACATGTTCATCCTCGACCGCAAGAAGGACATGATCGTCTCCGGCGGCTTCAATATCTTCCCGCGCGAAGTCGAGGATGTCTTGTCGCAACACGCCGACGTCGCGATGGTCGCCGTGGTCGGCGTGCCCGACGACAAATGGGGCGAGGCCGTCACCGCCGTCGTGGTCGCGCGCGAGGGCGCTGTGCCCGACGCCGACGAGCTGATCGGACTGGTGAAGGCGAAGAAGGGCTCGGCGCACGCGCCGAAGCAGATCCAGTTCGTCAAGGAACTGCCGATGACCGGCGTCGGCAAGGTCGACAAAAAGGTGCTGAAGGCGCGCTTCTGGACCGGCCGCGACCGCATGGTGGGGTAGGATGCTCGCACGACGATTGCTGGTCCCGTCATCCTGAGAGGTTGTGACGCTTTTGCTCCGCCGTCATTGCGAGGAGCGAAGCGACGAAGCAATCCATCTCTCCGACCTGCCGGGCTATGGATTGCTTCGCTTCGCTCGCAATGACGCGGATGGAGCTGTGCGCACCGTCACCCTGAGGCGCGAGCGGAGCGAGCCTCGAAGGATGCACGGCCCCGATGTTTCAGCTTGCGCTATCTCCGCTTGCGGCAGCAGCCGGGCCGGCGCCCTTCGAGACGCCGCTTCGCGGCTCCTCAGGGTGACGGGGACAGAGTGGAAGGCGTGGCGAGACTGTCGGCGCTGGCGGCAGCAGCTTGCTGACCGGTGCCCTGCCCGAGCAACTGATCGAGTCGGTCGCGCAGCTGATCCTGGTGGTAGGGCTTGGCCAGCCGCGGCAGGTCGACCTGGGTGCCGTCGGGCAGTTCGGCATAGCCGGTGGCGAGCAGCACCAGAAGCTGCGGCCGCACCTTGCGCGCAGCGGCGGCGAGTTCGATGCCGGTCATGCCGGGCATCACGTGATCGGTCATCATCAGGTCGATCTCCTGGTCGCTCCTGAGGATTTCGAGCGCCTGCGGTCCGGAATTGACGCCGATCACGCGGTGACCAAGGTCCTCCAGCATTTCCATGGTGGACATCGCGATCAACGGATCATCGTCAACCAGCAGGATCACCGCCGAGCGCTTGACCGTTTGCGCTGCAGGCGCCGGGCTCTCGACTTCAGGCACCGCCGTTGCAACCGGCAGCACCAGTGCAGCCGTGGTGCCCTTGCCGACCGCGCTCGACAGCTCCAGCTCGCCGCCGAGCTGCACGGCGAGCCCATGCACCATCGACAGGCCGAGCCCGGTGCCCTTGCCCACCGGCTTCGACGAGAAGAACGGCTCGATCGCGCGCTTCAGCACGTCCGGCGACATGCCGGTGCCGCTGTCGATCACCGAGAGCTTCAAATAGTCGCCAGGCTGCAGCGCCGGATCATTCTTCGCCTGCCAGGTCGCGAGGCGGATCTCGATCACGCCGCCATCCGGCATCGCGTCGCGCGCATTGATCGCAAGGTTGAGGACCGCAAGCTCAAGCTGGTTGCTGTCGACGCAGGCGAGCGGCAGCCCCCCGGGAATGTCGAGCCGCAACATGATGCGCGGTCCGAGCGAGCGCTCGAGCAGATTGCTCATATCGCGCACCAGCGCGCCGAGATCGACCGGCACCGCGCGCAGATCCTGCTGCCGCGCGAATGCCAGCAGCCGCTGCGTCAACGACGCGCCGCGCTCGGCGCCCTGCAATGCGCCGTCGACCAGGCGACGCAGGCGTGGGTCCTCCGGCAAGCGCTTGCGCAGCAGATCGAGATTGCCCATCACCGCCATCAGCAGATTGTTGAAGTCGTGCGCGACGCCGCCGGTGAGCTGGCCGATCGCCTCCATCTTCTGGGCATGGCGGAGCTGTTCCTGCGCCCGCTCGCGCGCCGCAACCTCCTTCATCAGGTCGGCGGTGCGCTGCTCGACCCGCTGCTCCAGCGTCGCGGTGAGTTCGGCGAGTGCGGTGCGCTCGGCGGCGAGCTGCGCCAGCAATGCCTCGCGCTCGATCTCCGCGGTCTTGCGTGCGCTGATGTCGGAGCAGACGCCGACCAGCGAGCGGATGCCGCCGTCGGGCCGCCGCACCGCGCGGGCGCGCACGTCAACCCAGTGCTCAGTGCCGTCGGGCCAGATGTTGCGGTATTCGATCTGATAATCCGAGCCGGTGCGCAACGTTTGTTCGACGATCTCGCTCCGGCGCGCGCGGTCGTCGGGATGCACCGCGGCCAGGAGATCCTGATAGGTGAAGGTATCGCCCGGCCTGCGCCCGAAATATGTCTTGCAGGTCGGCGACGCCTCGAGCTCGAAATCCGGCAGATGAAGCTCGAGCGCGCCGAGATGACCGGCATTGAGCGCGGTCTGCAGCAGACCTTCGCTCTCGGTCAGATCCTCGAGGATCTGACGGGTCTGGTATTGGCGGCGGCGGCCGCGCACCGTCGCGGCGACCAGGCTTACCAGCGTGGTCGGATGAAACGGCCGCTCGATGAAGGTGACATTGCCGAGCGCCCGGCCGAGCCGCGCTGCTTCGGGATTGCGCTCGGGTCCCCCCTTCTCGCTGATCAGCACGATAGGAAAGTCCGACCATGACGGCTGCTCGTTCAGCCAGTGCGTCAGGCCGGCGAGATCGGCGGCCCTGATCACCTCGTCGGCAATGATGGCAAGGCCCGCCCCGCTTGCGATCTGGCGTTCGAGCTCGGCGAGATCACCGCAGATGTTGGCGTAATAGCCGGCTTCCTTGATCAGGTGAGCAGTCTTGACGGCGTCCCGCTCGCTCGCGGCGAGGATGACCGCGCGTTCCGAGGACGGACCAGGCTTCATCGCGTCTGTCCCCGCGGCGGCCGGGCGTCGACACCGTCCGGCACATCACACAACCGCCGGACGGCCATGGCCACGATGCCGGCGGCGGGATCAATACGCATCATGGGACCCCCTAACGTGAGCGAAACTCGCACGTGCGCCCAACCGTTCCCGGGAAGCCGAGTTATTTTTGCCGCAGGGGCAGCCGGTTGGCGCGGCTCCCGCACCGCGAATCGGTGAAACAACCCCATGCACAGTACGTGATCGGTCTTCGCCAGCCCCTGAAACGGGGGAAGGTCGGGATTGGGGTCAGCTGATCCCCACCCGCTTTGCTCTGGCGAGCAAAGCCACCTCCCCTTTTTCGAGGGGAGATGGAAGAAGCGCAGCGCGTCCTAGCGCCGCTCGATGACCAGGCTCTGGACCGCCTGGCCGAAATAGCCGCGCTGATCGGCGAGCCGCGACATTGCAAGCCCGGCGCCGTCGGGCCCGATCCAGGACTGGCCGTCGAGCAGGATCCAGTCGCCGACCGGCTCGCGCGCCAGGCTCACCGAGAGATCAGCGTTGATGAAGGTCCATCGGCTGAAATCGAGCGCCGGCGAGGTGCCGTTGGAGAAGTCCGAGGCAACCACTGCCCGCATCGCCTGCGAGACGGCGGCGCCCGCAATCAGCGGGCGGTCGACGCGGAACCATATCGCGCCAGGTCCCGTCACGCCGAAGCGGCCGCGCGCGGCCCGCATCGAGATGCATTTCACGAACGGACTGTTCGCAAGATTGCCCGGCTCGATCATACTTTCGTCGGGGCCCGGCAGATCGACGGCAAGCGCTGTGATGTCAGGCGGCAATTCGGCCGTCTGTTGCTTGATCTTGAGCACGGTGGCCGAAACCACGAGAACGCCGTCGGCAAGCAGCCTGACGCCACAGAGCTGGATCTTGCGGCCGTCGCGCAGGATCTCGCTCGAGACCGTCAGCGGCGCCACCGGCACCGGGCGCATCAGGTCGATGGTGACGCGCGCGATCCGCATCGGCACCGGCGTCGGAAGGGCTTCGGCCGCCCACACCACCAGCGCTGCCGGTGCGGAGCCATGCTGCATCCGCGGATCCCACGGACCCGCGGCGTCGGGACTGGTGACGACGCGGTCGCCGTCGACGCGAAAGATCGGTTCCATCACAGCATGATCCGGAAAAGTGGGACGCAGTTTTCCCCGCGACAAACGCGAAGCGTTTGCGCGTGGATCATGCTGAAATGAAGAGCTGAAGCGCGATGATGATTCATCGTGATCTCATCGTGCTTCAGGCAAGCACCGGATCGACCGCGTCCTCATACTCTTTCCTGAACCGGGCGATCAGCTCGGCCGCAGGCACCACCTTGGAGATGCTGCCGACGCCCTGGCCCGAGCCCCAGATCTCCTTCCAGGCCTTCGGCTTGGCGCGCTCGCCGGACGTATCGGTGCCGAAGCTCATCTTGGAAGGATCGGAGGTCGGCAGGTTTTCCGGATCCATGCCGGCCGCGACGATCGACGGCTTCAAATAATTGCCGTGCACGCCGGTGAACAGGTTGGAGTAGACGATATCCTCGGCGGACGAATTGGTGATCATGTCCTTGTAGCCCTCGACCGCGTTTGCCTCCTTGGTCGCGATGAAGGCGGAGCCGATATAGGCGAAGTCGGCGCCGATGATGCGCGCGGCGCGGATGGCGCGGCCGTTGGAAATGGTGCCCGACAGCGCGATCGGCCCGTCGAACCATTGCCGCGTCTCCGCTACGAACGGGAACGGCGACAGCGTGCCGGCATGACCGCCGGCGCCGGCCGCGACCAGGATCAGGCCGTCGGCGCCCTTCTCGATCGCCTTGTGCGCGAACTTCTGGTTGATCACGTCGTGGAAGACGATGCCGCCCCAGCCGTGGACGGCCTGGTTGAGCTCCTCTCGCGCGCCGAGCGAGGAGATGATCATCGGCACCTTGTGCTTCTCGCAAAGCGCCATGTCGTGATCGAGCCGGTTGTTCGACTTGTGCACGATCTGGTTCACCGCGAACGGCGCCGACGGCCGTTCCGGATGCGCCTTGTCATAGGCGGCGAGCTCTTCCTTGATCCGGTACAGCCATTCGTCGAGCAACTCCGGCGGCCGCGCGTTCAACGCCGGAAACGAGCCGACCACGCCGGCCTTGCACTGCGCGATAACGAGGTCGGGCACGGAGATGATGAACAGCGGCGCCCCGATCACGGGAAGAGACAGGCGGCCCTTGAACAGAGCAGGCATGGACATTTGAAGCGGATCCTCAAGCGTTGGTCGTTGATTGGTCTCGAATGCTGACCGTCATACCAACAAGGCAATCTTTCCAGTGTCAAGTATTGCGTTTTGGCGCTGCAAAAAAGATGACAAATCCTCATCCTGAAACCGTGTTTTCGCGGGCGCCTGGCATCCCAGACGCAAAGCCTGGCCGCCGCTATTGGCAGACCGCCCGTGTCACGAAATTTTCCGTCCTGCAGTCGTTCGGGCCGCGCTTGTGGCCCGGCAGATAGACCAGCGGCGAGCATTTCTCGGAGGCGTCGGTATCGATGCCCTTACCTTCCCGAAACCCCTTGCTCTGGCACAGCCGGTCGGCGCCGATCTTGCAGTCCGGCGCACCGTTCGAGGCCACCACGCAGGCCGCGCGTCCGGTCACCACCGTCGAGGGGCGCGCGATGTTCGACAAATCGTTGATGGTCTCGCCGGGGCTCTTCAGCGGCGGCAGCGCCGATTTCGACTTCTCGAACAGCTTTCCGATTTCGTTGATCAGCCCGGGATTCTCGCGCTCGACCGGCGCCGGCGGCAGCTCGATCTGTTGCTGCTGGGATTCAACGGGCTGCGGCGACGGCGACTGCACGCCGAGCGCGGGCGGCGCGGATTGCGCCCATCCTCCGTCGACCGCAGGCAGCGCCATCGACAGTGCAAGGCCCGCCATCGCAACGCGCGCCCTGGCGGGATTGAGTCTCGCAGGATTCACCGGTCGTCGATTCCATCGGCCATCGCAGCGAGCGTAGTCCGAAGCCGTCCGTGGACAAAGACGCGAACGACTAGAACTTTGGTCAGATCAGCTTGAATGCGACGACAAAGCCCAGCACCAGCACGATCGCGCCGATCGCGACCCACAGGCCGAGCCGCTTCTCGAGTTCGGCGCGGATGAAATCGCCATAGCGGTTGAGCAGCACCGCGACGAAGAAGAAGCGGCCGCCGCGCGCGACGATCGAGCACAGGATGAACAGCCAGATGTTGTAGCCGGCAAAGCCCGAGGTGATCGTCACGAGCTTGTAGGGGATCGGCGTCAGTCCCTTCAGCAGGATGATCACGGCGCCCCATTCGGCGTAGGAGGCGCGGAACGCGTCGACCTTGTCGGAGAGACCGTAGAGATGGATGAGCCACTGCCCGAGCGAGTCGTAGAGCAGTGCGCCGATCGCGTAACCGAGCACGCCGCCGGCAACCGACGCCACCGTGCAGACCGCGGCGAACCACCACGCCCGCTTCGGCCGCGCCAGCGACATCGGCAGCAGCATGATGTCGGGAGGGATCGGGAAGAAGGAGCTCTCGGCGAAGGCGACGGCCGCGAGAATCCACAGCGCATAGGGCTTGTCGGCCGCCTCGACGCACCAGTCGTAAGTCCGTTTCAACATGGGCGCGATGAACCATCATGGAGCGGATTTGTCCATGCCGGGATTGAGCTGAAATTTGGTTGATTTACGGCTACCGTTTGCGCAGCCGGTTCTCCAGCGCGACAATTCGGCGCCGAACCACCGGGACCGGCCCCGGTTTGGGCAGCTTGACCGGCGACTTCGGCAGCTTCTCGGCGATCCCGAGCAGCCGCTCGCGCCGCTCCATCTCGCGCCAGACATCCTCCGGCTTCACGCCAGCCGACGCCCAGAGAACGGCGAGGTTGTAGAACAGGTCGGCGCTTTCGCGAATGACGGCATCCGACTTGCCGCTGACGGCGTCGATCACGACTTCGATCGCTTCCTCGGCGAGCTTCTTGGCCATCTTGGCCGGGCCGCGCTGGAACAGCCGTGCCGTGCGCGACGTAGCCGGATCAAGATCCTTGGCCGCGATCACCGCCTGGTAAAGCCGCTCGATCGAATCACTCATGCTTCGAGCCTAGTCGAAACGCGTCGCCAGCGTGTTAACGGCGACGACGAAAAAATCCACCGGGCCGCGGCCGGTGGATTGGATGCTTTGTGACAGTTCTGAGAACCGCCGACGGCCGTCAGTACGGCTGATACGGCAGTTGCGACCGCCGCCCGTAATAGCCGCGGTAACCATAGTACGGTCCGCCGCCGTAATAGACCGGGCCGCCACCATAGTAGACGGGACCACCGTAGTAGCCCGGGCCACCATAGTAGCCGTAGGAGTCGTAATAGTCGCGACGGCTCTGGGCTGCGGCGATCGCGAGGCCCGTGCCGACGATCCCGGCGAACGCAGCCGCAGCCGCTGCGCCACCGCCGCCATAGTAGCGACGGCGGGCACTGATGTCGGTCGCGCCGCTCGTGCCTTGTGACGTCGTCACAGCGGTCGCCTTGCCTGCCGAAGCGGAGCCTGCGAACGCCATCGTCGGCTCGACGGCCGTCAACGTCACTGCAGCAACCGTTGCCAATGTGGCTGCGCGGCCAATGGACGAAAAAACACCTTTTCGCGCAAACATTGCAGTCATCCTTTGTGGAAGCTGGCCCGACGGGCCTTGGTTAGCTAACCCACTGCCTCCAGATTAGGTTCCCCAAACCGAATGCAAGCTGAACGACCTGAGGTGAAAACATGGCAAGCCGAAGCCTGGCAGTCATCGACCGTTCACCTTGCCTGGGGCAAAATGCCTGCAAATAACGCTTGAAATTGACGCTTGCTCTGGCGCATTCGATGTCATGAAGCAGGCGCGCCGGCGCGGCACTTTGTCTCGCCTCCCGGATGTCATGATGCAGGTAAGTCGGACCACCGTTCTCCGCTGGATGCTGGCCGGCATGATCGGCCTCGCAGGAGGCGTGTGGCCGGCGCTGACGCCGCTGCGCGCCAGCGATCCGCCGCCGCCGCTCACCATCCAGTTCACGCTCGACCGTCCGCTTGATGCCGCCGCAGCGCCATTTGTGATGGCGTTATCCGGCGGCCTGTTCAGCGCCGAGGGCCTCAGCGTCGGCACCAACGTCGCGACCAGCTCGGCGGATGCCATCGCGCGCGTCGCCGACGGCTCGAGCGATTTCGCCCTCGTCGACATCAACTCGCTGATCCGCTTTCGCGACGAGCCCGGTGCTGCGCCCGTCAAGGCGGTGTTCGTGCTGTTCAACCAGGCGCCTTATGCGATCATCGCGCGCAAGAGCCGCGGCATCAGGACGCTGACCGACATGCAGGGCAAGAGCCTCGGCGTCGCCGAGGGCGACCTCTCGATCCGGCTATGGCCCGCGGTCGCGAAGCAGAACGGCATCAAGCTGTCGGGCGTGAAGCAGAGCACGATCAGCGCCGCGGTGCGCGAGCCGATGCTCTCCGCCGGCCAGGTCGATGCCGTCACCGGCTTCTCCTATCTCTCGGCGATCAATTTGCGCGATCGCGGCGTGCCCGCCGACGATCTCGCGGTGCTGCGCTTCGCCGACTATGGCTGCGAGGCCTACGGCTTTGCCGTGATCGTCAGCCCGCGCCTTGCCGCCGCGAAGCCGGATGCGGTGAAAGGATTCGTGCGCGCGGCAATCCGCGGCACCAACCTCGCGATCAAGGATCCGGCCCGCGCCGCCGGCGAGGTCGCGAGCCGCATGGATGGCGGCTCGCGCGATCTGGAGCTGGAGCGGCTGAACGCCATCATCCGCGACAACATCCTGACCAGCGAGGTAAAGCGCGACGGCATCGGCGGCATCGAAGCGGAGCGCTTCGAGCGCTCGGTCGACCAGCTCGCGGAGGACTTCAAATTCCAGAAGCGGCCGCACGCCGCCGACATCTTCGACGAGGCTTTCCTGCCGCCGATCGACGGCCGGCTGGTGAATTGACGGCTCCGCTCTGCTCGTCATGGCCGGGCTTGACCCGGGCATCCACGTCTTCGATGACCGCCTGCAAGAAAGGCGTGGATGGCCGGGTCAAGCCCGGCCATGACGGAGTGCGATGCACTGCCGGCCGCTGGCCCTGCATCGCGAACCCTGATTAAATTGCATTCTCGCCTGATCGGGCGCCCACCGCTGACGAGTGCCGCCGGCATGTCCATGCTTCGCCTCTATACCCGCGTCCTCGAACTGCTCGGCAAGGAGGCGCGGCTCGGCTGGATCCTGGCCATCGCCAACGTGCTACTCGCCGGCGCGCAATTCGCCGAGCCGGTGCTGTTCGGCAAGATCGTCGACGTGCTGTCGGGCCGGCCGGTCACCGGGCTGTTCGCGACCTCCTCGGCATGGCCGCTGCTCGTCGCCTGGGCGGTGTTCGGCCTGTTCACGATCGGCTGCAGCGCGATCGTGGCGCTGCAGGCCGACCGGCTGGCGCACCGCCAGCGCCAGGCGGTGCTGACCGATTATTTCGAGCACATCCTGCAGCTGCCGCTGACCTTCCATTCCGGCACCCATTCCGGGCGGCTGATGAAGGTGATGCTGAACGGCACCGACGCCCTGTGGCGGCTCTGGCTCGGCTTCTTCCGCGAGCATTTCGCCGCGATCATGTCGCTGATCGTGCTGCTACCGCTTTCGCTCTACATCAACTGGCGGCTGGCGATCCTGCTGTTCGGGCTCTGCGTCGTGTTCACCGTGCTGACCACGCTGGTGGTGCGCAAGACCTACGGCATGCAGAGCGAGGTCGAGGCCTATTACAGCGACCTCTCGGCACGCGCCTCGGACGCGCTCGGCAATGTCGCGCTGGTGCAGAGCTTCGTGCGGATCGATTCCGAGGTGCAGGGCCTGCGCTACGTCGCCGACAAGCTGCTCGCGGTGCAGATGCCGGTGCTGTCATGGTGGGCGCTGGTCACCGTGATCACACGCGCCTCGACCACGATCACGGTGCTCGCGATCTTCACCGTCGGCATCGCGCTGCATAACCAGGACCTCACCACGGTCGGCGAGATCGTGATGTTCGTCTCGTTCGCCACCATGCTGATCCAGAAGCTCGAGCAGGTGGTCAGCTTTATCAACAACGTGTTCATGGAAGCGCCGCGCCTGCAGGAGTTCTTCGACGTGCTCGACGCGGTGCCGGCGGTGCGCGACCGGCCCGGCGCGGTCGATCCCGGACGGCTGTCCGGCCTCGTCGAGTTCGACGACGTCTCGTTCTCCTATGACGGCAAGCGGCCGGCGATCGAGGATCTCAGCTTCACCGCTCTGCCGGGCCAGACCATCGCGCTGGTCGGCTCGACCGGCGCCGGCAAGTCCACCGCGATCGCGCTGCTGCATCGCGCGTTCGATCCGCAATCGGGCATCATCAGGATCGACGGTATGGACATACGCGCACTGAAGCTGACGGCGCTGCGGCGAAACATCGGCGTGGTGTTCCAGGAGGCGCTGCTGTTCAACCGCTCGCTCGCCGACAATCTGCGCGTCGGCAAGCCCGACGCCACCGACGAGGAGCTGCGCACCGCCGCGGCGCGCGCGCAGGCGCTGGATTTCATCGAGCGCAGCGAAAAGAAGTTCGATACCCATGCCGGCGAACGCGGCCGCATGCTGTCCGGCGGCGAACGCCAGCGGCTGTCGATCGCGCGTGCGCTGCTGAAGGATCCGCCGATCCTGATCCTCGACGAGGCCACCAGCGCCCTCGACGCCGTCACCGAGGCCAAGGTGAATGCCGCTCTCGACGAAGTGATGAAGGGCCGTACCACCTTCGTGATCGCGCACCGCCTGTCCACCATCCGCCACGCCACCCGCATCCTGCTGTTCGACCAGGGGCGGGTGATCGAAAGCGGAACTTTCGATGAACTGGTGGCGAAAGGCGGGCGTTTTGCCGAGCTGGCGCGGGCCCAGTTCATGGTCCAGGAACAGGCGCGCGCCGGCATCGAGACACCATAATTCCCGCCTTTCCAATTGAGGCGGCTGCCGAAATTCAGCCGATTTCGTCCACGATATAATTCCCCGGCCTCTGTTCTCTGCTGGCAAGCCGGTATAGGGTTTGCATCGCCGCAATGCGGCGCCGGACACGCTTGAAACCCGTACGTCACAATCGCAAGACCTCCTTTTTTCAAGGCGGGTCTCAAAGGACCGGAACCGGATTCGTGCACCTTCCTCGCCCGTCATTGAAATGGATTCTGGCCGTCGCGATGCTCGCCATCGCCGCGCCGCAAATGGCGCAAGCCGAGGCACTGCTGGTTGTCGAGGCCGATTCCGGAAAGGTGCTGCAGGCCGACAATGCGACGATGCCGTGGTACCCGGCTTCGCTCAGCAAGATGATGACGGCCTATGTGACGCTGAAGGCGGTCAAGGACGGCCGCGTCTCGCTCGACACGCTGCTCACGGTGTCGCCGACCGCGTCGTCGCAGTCGCCATCGAAGATGGGCTTCCGGCCCGGCACCCAGGTCACCGTCGACAACGCGCTGAAGATGATGCTGGTGAAGTCGGCCAACGACATGGCCGTGGTGCTGGCCGAGGGCATCGGCGGTTCGATCGACGGCTTTGCCGGGATGATGAACCAGACCGCGCAAAGGCTCGGCATGACGCAAACGAGCTACGTCAATCCGAACGGCCTGCCCGCCGACGGCCAGATCACCTCGGCGCGCGACATGGCGATCCTCGCCCGCGCCATCATCCGCGACCTGCCGGAATACGAGTATTTCGTCCACATCCCGTCGATCCGCTTCGGCCGCCGCATCACCCAGAACTTCAACAAGCTGATCGGCCGCTATCCCGGCGCCGACGGCTTCAAGACCGGCTTCATCTGCGCCTCCGGCTACAATCTCGTGGCGTCGGCGACGCGTGACGGCAAGCGGCTGATCGCCGTGGTGCTCGGCGCCTCCTCGGGCCGCATGCGCGCGATCCGCGCCGCGCAGCTCCTGGACCGCGGCTTTGCCAACAATGGGATGGCGTGGCTGCGGCCCTCGCTCGGCACCGTCGACAATCTGGTGCCGATCGATTCCACGCCGCCGAACCTGCGCGAGGAGATGTGCGGTCCCAAGCACAAGCGGCCCGCCAGCGACGAGGACGCCGAAGACACCGTCGCCAGCGCCGGAAGCTCCAGCACCAATGGCGACGGCGGCGTCAGCTTCTTCGCCTCGGGCCTGCAGGCTGCGATGCCGACCAAGCCGGCTGACATGCTGGCGCAGCCCGCCGCGGCCTCCGAGCCGGTCGTGGTTTATACGGGGCCGACCAAGACCGGTGCTGCGTTGATCGCCGCGGTCGAGGCCGACACCGAGAAGATGCAGCCGGTCAAGCGCGCCAAGGGCAAGCACAGCCGCGTCGCGGGCAAGAAGCCCGATGCGGCCGATGACGCGAAGGCCGACACCAAGGGCGCCTCCAAGTCGGACAACAAGCCGGCGGCCAAGCCCGCGCGTCACGCCAACGCCAAGCCGGATGCCGCAGCTGCGAAGACGGCCGCGGCCGACAAGCCCGCCGCCGCAAAGCCTGCCGGCAAGCCGGCGGCGGCAAAGCCGGCTGCCAAGCCCAAGACTGCGGCCGACAAACCCAAGGCTGCCGACAAGCCGAAAGCCGACGCCAAGCCGGCCGGCTAGCACAGCGCCCGCCCGTCATTTCCGACCGTCATTTTCTCCAATGCGTCGATAACGCGCAGCGGCTTGCCATTGGCCGCGGCATCGCTCAATACTGACTGAAATATCGCGGCCAAAGGTCGGAAAACCCGGAAGCAATCCGGGACATCAGCCAAATTTGAGAGAGGGGATTGACCATCATGGAGCGCATCTGGCTCAAGCATTATCCGGCCGGCGTGCCCGCGGATATCGACGTCACGCAATATTCGTCGCTGGTCGAATTGCTGGAAGAAAGCTTCAAGAAATTCGCCGATCGCAAGGCGTTCATCTGCATGGACAAGGCGATCACCTATCGCGAGCTCGACGGGATGTCGACGGCGCTCGGCGCCTACCTGCAGAGCAAGGGCCTGCAGAAGGGCGCACGGGTCGCGCTGATGATGCCGAACGTGCTGCAATATCCGATCGCGACCGCCGCCGTGCTGCGCGCCGGCTATGCCGTGGTCAACGTCAACCCGCTCTACACCCCGCGCGAGCTCGAGCACCAGCTCAAGGATTCCGGCGCGGAGGCGATCATCGTTCTGGAGAACTTTGCCACCACCGTGCAGAAGGTGCTTCCCAACACCGCGGTCAAGCACGTGATCGTCGGCAGCATGGGCGACCTGCTCGGCCTCAAGGGCGTGATCGTCAATCTGGTGGTGCGCCGGGTGAAGAAGATGGTGCCGGCCTGGTCGATTCCCGGCGCCGTCGGCTTCAACGAGGCGCTGTCGGCCGGCCGCGCCGCCAAGCTCAACAAACCGACGCTGACGCTCGATGACGTCGCCTTCCTGCAATATACCGGCGGCACCACCGGCGTCTCCAAGGGCGCGACCCTGCTCCACCGCAACATCCTGGCCAACGTGCTGCAGAACGACGCCTGGCTGCAGCCGGCGCTGGCGAAGCCGCCGATCGTCGAACAGATGGTCATCGTCTGCGCGCTGCCGCTCTATCACGTCTTCGCGCTCACCGCCTGCTATCTGCTGGGCATGCGGGCCGGCGGCACCAATCTGCTGATTCCGAATCCGCGCGACATGGCGGGCTTCGTCAAGGAGCTGTCGAAGTACCAGGTCAGCTTCTTCCCGGCGGTCAACACCCTCTACAATGGCCTGCTGAACACGCCCGGATTCGACAAGCTCGACTTCTCCAAGCTGAAGATCGCCAACGGCGGCGGCATGGCGACGCAAAGGCCGGTCGCCGAGAAATGGTTGAAGGTTACGGGCATCTCGTTGTCGGAAGGCTATGGCCTGTCGGAGACGTCGCCGACCCTGACATGCAATCCTGCAACGATCGAGGAGTTCTCCGGGACGATCGGCCTTCCCGTCCCCTCGACCTGGCTCTCGATCCGCGACGATGACGGCAATGAGTTGCCGATCGGCGAGGCCGGCGAAATCTGCGCCAAGGGCCCGCAGGTGATGGCGGGCTACTGGAACAGGCCGGACGAGACCGCGCGCGTGATGACGGCGGACGGCTATTTCCGCACCGGCGACATCGGCGTGATGGACGAGAAGGGCTACACCAAGATCGTCGATCGCAAGAAGGACATGATCCTGGTCTCCGGCTTCAACGTCTATCCGAACGAGATCGAGGAAGTGATCGCAAGCCACCCGGGCGTGCTCGAATGCGCCGTGATCGGCGTGCCCGACGCGAAGTCCGGCGAAGCGGTGAAGGCCTTCGTGGTCAAGAAGGACCCGAACATCACCGCCGAGGACATCATCAAGTTCAGCGCCACCCAGCTCACCGCCTACAAGGTGCCGAAGCAGATCGAGTTCAGGACCGACCTGCCGAAGACCAATGTCGGCAAGATCCTGCGCCGCGAGCTGCGCGACGAGAAGAAGGCCGCGGCCTAAGGCGTGAGTGGACTGACGTTCGATGTCTGACGCAAGCCTCGCGACGCCGGCTGACGTGCTTGGCTTCTGGCGGAATGCCGGCCGCGACCGCTGGTACAAGCACGACGACGCCTTCGATGCCGAGATCCGCAGCCGCTTCCTTGCCACCTGGCAGAAGGCGGCTGCCGGCGAATTGTCGTCATGGGAGGCGAGCGATGAGGGCGCGCTGGCGCTGACCATCGTGCTCGACCAGTTTCCGCGAAACCTGTTTCGAGGCGACGCCAGGACCTTTTCAAGCGATGCGCTGGCGCGTGAAGTGGCAAGGCGCGCCATCGACCGCGGCGTCGATGCGCGGACCGCCCCCGTGCTGCGCGAATTCCTCTATCTGCCGTTCGAGCATTCGGAGGACCTCGACGACCAGCAGCGCTGCGTGACGCTGTTCGGGCAATATGACTGCCATCCCGACAACCTGAAATACGCCGAGGACCACGCTGACATCATCCGCCGGTTCGGCCGCTTCCCGCACCGGAATCGCGTGCTGGGCCGGCAGACCACGGCCGAGGAGCAGGCCTTTCTCGACGCCGGCGGGTTTTCCGGCTGATGACGGAACGGTGACCAGAGCCTTTTTCCGTTCCGATTGAATCGGAACGGGGCTCTAGATTCTTGTTTTGACGCGTTTTCTTCACGCGAACCGGGATCCACTTCGCTCGAAAACGCTTTGGCCTCCGGCATTGCCGTTCTTCGGCGAGCCCGTATTGTGCCGTGCTGTAGCCGGGTTTAAGACAGTTCCGCTTCACCGAGGGAGAACAACGATGACGATCAATGTTGGCGACAAGCTGCCGGAGGCCAAGTTTCGCGTGATGACCGCCGAGGGTCCGCAGGTCAAAACCACCGACGACATTTTCAAGGGCAAGAAGGTCGCCCTGTTCGCGGTGCCCGGCGCCTACACCGGCACCTGCCACAAGATGCATCTGCCGAGCATCTTCCTCAACGCCTATGCCATGAAGAACAAGGGCGTCGACACCATCGCGATCGTCTCGGTCAACGACGCCTTCGTGATGAACGCCTGGAAGCGCGACACCGACCAGCGCGACGAAGCCGTCTTCCTCGCCGACGGCAACGCCGACTTCGCCAAGGCGATCGGCATGGAGCTCGACGCCTCCGGCAACGGCCTCGGCATCCGCTCCAAGCGCTACTCGATGCTGGTCGAGGACGGCGTGGTGAAGAAGCTCAACCTCGAGCCCGCCCCGGGCAAGGTCGAGGTTTCCGGCGGCGACACGCTGCTCGGTCAGCTCTAAGCCGACGCTTCTTCCCTTCTCCCCTTGTGGGAGAAGGTGGCGCGGATGCAATCCGCGCCGAATGAGGGGTCTCTATCCGCGGAGACAGACCCCTCACCCGTCCGCGATGCTGCGCATCGCGTCCACCCTCTCCCACAAGGGGAGAGGGCAAGATCGCCGAAATTTAGGGAATCGTAGGATGGGTAGAGCGCAGCGAAACCCATTGCCTTCGTGCCGTGCATTGAGATGATGGGTTTCGCTGCGCTCTAGCCATCCTACGCACCCGACACGCTGCGGGCCTAACTCTTCAACTTCGCCATCGCCACGCCTTCGCGCGCCAGCTCGTCGGCGCGTTCGTTCTCAGTGTGGCCGGCGTGGCCCTTGATCCAGTGCCAGCGCACCTCATGCGGCTTCAGCGCGGCGTCCAGACGCTGCCACAGCTCGACATTCTTGACCGGCTTCTTGTCGGCGGTGCGCCAGCCGTTGCGCTTCCAGCCATGGATCCAGCCGGTGATGCCCTGGCGGACATACTGGCTGTCGGTGGTGAGATCGACCACACAGGGCTTCTTCAGCGCTTCCAGCGCCGAGATCGCCGCCATCAGCTCCATGCGGTTGTTGGTGGTGTGCGCCTCGCCGCCCTTCAATTCCTTCTCGACCTCGCCGAATCTGAGGATCGCGCCCCAGCCGCCCGGCCCCGGATTTCCGGAGCAGGCACCATCGGTGAAAACAGTCACATGCGGCTTTTCGCTCACGCCGCGCACCCGGCCGGCGTGATGCCGTAGTCGTTGATAGCAGCGACGCTCTGCTGGAAGCGCAGCTTGCGGACATATTCCAGCGGGTCCTTCGGCTGCACCAGCGCGCCTTCGGGCACGTTGAGGAAATCGACCAGGCGCGTCAGCAGGAAGCGCATCGCGGCACCGCGCGCGAGCAGCGGCAGCGCGGCCTCTTCCGCCGCCGACAGCGGGCGCTCGCGGCCATAGGCGTTGAGCAATGCGCGCGCCTTGGTGACGTTGAAGGAATGATCCGGCTCGAAGCACCAGGCGTTGAGGCAGATCGCGACGTCGTAGGCCAGGATGTCGTTGCAGGCGAACGGGAAGTCGATCAGGCCCGAGAGCCTGTCGCCCAGAAAAAACACGTTGTCGGGAAACAGGTCGGCATGGATCACGCCGACCGGCAGATCGGTCGGCCAGGCGGCTTCGAGATGATCGAGCTCGCGCGCGATGAAGTCGTGCAAGCCCGGCTGCACGCTGTCGGCCCGCGCGGCGGCGAGATCGAACAGCGGCCGCCAGCCGGAGACCGACAGCGGATTGTTGCGGACCAGCGGAAAATCCCGGCCGGCAACGTGCATTTTGGCCAGCGCCTCGCCGACGCCGGAGCAATGCGCCACGTTCGGCCGCCGCGGCCACACGCCCTCGAGGAAGTTGATGATCGCGGCGGGCCGGCCGGCGAGCCGGCTAGTGACTTCGCCCTTGCGGTTGCGCGCCGGCTGCGGGCACGACACGCCGCGCTCGGCGAGATGGGCCATCAGCGACAGGAAATACGGCAGGTCGTCCTCCGCCACGCGCTTCTCATAGAGCGTGAGGATGTAGGCGCCCTGGCTGGTGTGCAGCAGGAAGTTCGAATTCTCGACGCCCTCGGCGATGCCCTTGTAGGAGAGCAGTTCGCCGATGTCGTAGCTTTTGAGGAATTCCGCGAGGTCTTCGGCGGCAACGTCGGTGTAGACCGCCATATGGTCTATTCCGCCGCGGCAGCGTCAGGCCGCAGCGAACGCGGCAGCGGGAAGAACTCGTTCTCCTCCGCGGCCGAGACCGTCTCCACGTGCAGTTCATAGCGCTCGGCGAAGGCGCCCATGATCTCCTCGACGATCACTTCCGGCGCAGAGGCGCCCGCGGTGATGCCGAGGCTCGTGATGCCTTCGAACCTGCTCCAGTCGATGTCGCTGGCGCGCTGGGCGAGCACGGCGATCGGACAGCCCTCGCGCTCGGCGACCTCGCGCAGGCGCTGCGAGTTCGACGAGTTCGGCGCGCCGACCACGATCAGGGCGTCGACCACCGGCGCCACCTTCTTGACCGCGAGCTGACGGTTGGTGGTCGCGTAGCAGATGTCCTCCTTGTGCGGACCATTGACGTTCGGGAAGCGCTGCTTGAGCAGCGTCACGATCTCCGCGGTGTCGTCGATCGACAGCGTGGTCTGGGTCACGAAGGCGAGGTTGTTGGGGTCCTTCGGAACAAAGGTCTTGGCGTCCTCGGCGGTCTCGATCAGGGTCACGGCGCCCGCCGGCAGCTGCCCCAGCGTGCCGACCACCTCGGGGTGGTGGGAATGGCCGATCAGCAGGATCTCGCGGCCGCGCTTGAAATGGATCGCCGCCTCGCGGTGGACCTTGGTCACCAGCGGGCAGGTCGCGTCCAGCGAGAAGAAATTGCGGGATTTGGCCTCGGCGGGAACCGATTTCGGAACGCCGTGGGCCGAAAACACCACCGGCGCGTTGGTATCGTCGGGAATTTCGGCCAATTCCTCGACGAAAATGGCGCCTTTGGTCTTCAGGCTGTCGACCACATACTTGTTATGGACGATTTCGTGCCGGACATAGACCGGCGCACCATAAATGGTGAGGGCACGTTCGACCGTGTCGATGGCACGGACCACCCCGGCACAAAAGCCGCGGGGGGAACAAAGCACGATTCTAAGGTCGGGTTTTTTGGCTGACATCGGGCTGTCTCGGGGCAATCTCGGGACCGAATCACCCCTCGCCGGCGGGCGGGGAACGGCCAATTTGAGTAAGGACTTGGGACTGCTTTCGGGCGCTGTCAAGGCGATTTTGCTGGCCCATTGCGCCATTCCCCCCGGAGGGCTTATATAGGCCCTATAATTCCCGTCATCGCCGATGACTACCAGCTTCGCCTCGACAGAGGTGGGCGAAGCACAAAGGAGATTTGCCATGAGCAACGCACCGCTGATGCCGAAGGCGACTGCCGTGTGGTTGGTCGACAATACCGCCCTGACCTTCGATCAGGTGGCCGATTTTACCAAAATGCACCCCCTCGAGGTCCGCGCCATCGCCGACGGCGACGCCGCCCAGGGCATCAAGGGCATGGACCCGATTTCGAACGGCCAGCTGACCCGCGAGGAGATCGAGCGCGGCGAGCGCGACCAGAACTACCGCCTCAGGCTCCAGGAGAGCAAGGTGGTGCTGCCCTCCGCCGCCAAGAAGAAGGGCCCGCGCTACACCCCGGTGTCGCGCCGCCATGAGCGTCCGAGCGCGATCCTCTGGCTGGTCCGCAACCATCCCGAGCTGAAGGACGCCCAGATCATGCGTCTGGTCGGCACCACCAAGACCACGATCGCCAGCGTGCGCGACCGCACCCACTGGAACGCCTCGACCCTGACCCCGATGGACCCGGTGACGCTCGGCCTGTGCTCGCAGATCGAGCTCGATTTCGAGGTGCAGCGCGCCGCCAAGGAGAAGCCGACCACCACGGTCTACGGCGGCGCCACGCTGCTGCCGGCCTCCGAGACCACGCGCAAGGACGAGCTGGACGATCAGCCGATCGAGCGCCACGACGATCTCAACGTCGATGCCGTGTTCGCCAAGCTGAAGACGATCGGCGGCAAGAAGCCCGCCGACGACGAAGAGTAAGCGCGGATCGCGCAACTCGAAGCGCAGAATACGAAACGCGGCAGGGCAACCTGCCGCGTTTTTGCTTGGAAGCGCATGCGATGGGCGTGACGACGGCCGTCGGCGCGGCTCAATGCCGGTCGGGATTGTTCATCATGTATTCGCCGAGATCGCGCTGCCTTCGATCGGTGCGGGCTTCGGCGTTCTGGCGCTGCACGTCGCGGTTCTTGCGGCAGGCGACATAATCAGGCGAGCCGACCGCCACCTTGCCGCCGGCCTGGCAGTACTGGTCGTCGTCGCCCATGCTCTCCGCGATCGGCGATCGGCCGCGTTCGAGGCAGCCTGCAAGCAGCGGCAGCGCGAGCAGCAAGGCGAGAGGCGCGCGAGCGGAAATGGATCGCATCCGTGGGTCCGTATCTCATGGCATATGACAGGGAGGCCGGGATGACCCGGCAATCCATCAAAATCAAGCCCGTTTTGCTTCCGAATGCGGAAGTCTTGTTCCACAGGTGCCGACCTCAGGCGCGGGAGGTGCCAGCACCCCCTCGCCCCGCTCTTGCGGGGTCGAGACGAGCGCTGCTCGCTCTTAGAGGGTTGGGGTGAGGGGCCGCCTCCGCAGAATGAATGCAGCGAGCGCGCGGAGCCCCCCTCACCCGGATCGCATTGCCATGCGACCCGGCCTCTCCCCGCAAGCGGGGCGAGGCAACAAGAGCTACGCCTTCCCCTTCAGCGCCTCGCCGATTTCGTCGAGCACCTTCGGGTCCTCGATCGTCGCCGGCATGGTCCAGGGCTCGCCGTCGGCGATCTTCTTGATGGTGCCGCGCAGGATCTTGCCGGAACGGGTCTTCGGCAGCCGCGCCACCGTGATCGCGAGCTTGAACGCGGCGACCGGCCCGAGCTTGTCGCGCACCAGCGCCACGACGTCCTTCTCGACCTCGGCGGGCTGCTTGGTCACGCCGGCCTTCAGTACCAGGAAGCCGCACGGCACCTCGCCCTTGATCGCGTCCTTGACGCCGAGCACGGCGCATTCGGCAACGTCGGGATGCGAGGCGAGGATCTCCTCCATGCCGCCGGTGGAGAGCCGGTGGCCGGCGACATTGATGATGTCATCGGTGCGGCCCATCACCCAGACATAGCCGTCCTCATCCTTGTAGCCGGCATCCGAGGTCTTGTAGTAGCCGGGGAATTCCGAGAGATAGGCGTCCCCGAAGCGATCGTCCTGCTGCCACAGCGTCGGCAGGCAGCCCGGCGGCATCGGCAGCTTGATGACGATCGAGCCCATCGTGCCCGACGCCACCGGCTTCGCCGCCTCGTCGACGATGTCGACCTGATAGCCCGGCATCGGCACCGTGGGCGAGCCGTGCTTGACCGGCAGCTGGCCGAGCCCGACCGGATTGCCGGCGATGCACCAGCCGGTCTCGGTCTGCCACCAGTGGTCGATGACCGGCACCTTCAGCTGCTGCTCGGCCCACTCCACCGTCGGCGGATCGGCGCGCTCGCCGGCGAGGAACAGGGTGCGGAAGCTCGAGAGATCGTAATTCCGGATGAACTTGCCTTCGGGGTCTTCCTTCTTGATCGCGCGGAACGCGGTCGGCGCGGTGAAGAAGGCGACCGCCTTGTGCTCGCTGATCACGCGCCAGAACGCGCCGGCATCCGGCGTGCCGATCGGCTTGCCCTCGTACATGATGGTGGTCGCGCCGTGGATCAGCGGGCCATAGACGATGTAGGAATGGCCGACCACCCAGCCGATGTCGGAGCCGCACCACCAGATCTCGCCGGGCTTCACGCCGTAGAGATTGTGCATCGACCATTTCAGCGCGACGAGATGACCACCATTGTCGCGCACCACGCCCTTCGGGATTCCGGTCGTGCCCGACGTGTAGAGGATGTAGAGCGGATCGGTGGCGGCTACCGGCACGCACGGCGCGGCCTTGCCGGCGTCGAATGCGGCGCGGCGCAGCGTCGCCCAGTCATGATCGCGGCCCGCGGTGAGCTCGCAAGCCTGCTGCGGCCGCTGCAGGATGATGCAGGTCTCGGGCTTGCTGCCGGCGAGGCGGATCGCCTCGTCGAGCAGCGGCTTGTATTGCACGATGCGCCCGGGCTCGATGCCGCAGCTCGCCGAGAAGATCAGCTTCGGCTTGGCGTCATCGATGCGGGTCGCAAGCTCCTTGGCCGCGAAGCCGCCGAACACCACGCTGTGCACCGCGCCGATCCGCGCGCAGGCGAGCATCGCGACGACGGCCTCCGGCACCATCGGCATATAGAGGATGACGCGATCGCCCTTCGCCACGCCGAAATCCTGCATCACCGCAGCCAGCGTCTGCACCTCCTCCAACAATTCGGAATAGGTGAACTTGGTGATCGTGTTGGTGAGCGGCGAATCGTGGATCAGCGCGACCTGGCCGGCGCGGCCGCCGGCGACATGGCGATCCAGCGCGTTGTAGCAGGTGTTGACCACGGCGCCGGCGAACCAGCGCCCGTAGGCGCCCATGGAGGGATCGAAGATCTTCTTGGCCGGCTCGATCCAGTCGATCTCGCGCGCCGCTTCCGCCCAAAAGTCCTCGGGGTCCCGGAGCGAGCGGGCATACACCTCATGATACCGGCTCTGCTGGATATTCATCGCGTTTCTCCCTCGCGCGGTCGCGCGTCATTTGCCGACCATTGTCACGGGAAGTGGCGCCGTTTCAAGCCGAAATGACCGCGACCTTCGGCCGGGTCGGAGCAAAGCGTTTTCGAGCGAAGTGGGTCCCGGTTCGCGTGAAGAAAACGCGTCAAAACAAGAATCTAGAGCTCATTCCGCTTCGACGCCGTTGATCCGCTGCAGCCGCTCGCGCATCGCCTTTTCCAGGTCGTAGCCCGACTTGCCGAAGTCGGCATTGCGGCGGGCGATGAACTGATCCTGCGCGCGCTGCAGCTCGCGCGCCTGGCGCGGATTCTGCGCCTCGCGCACCGTGCGGAAGGTCGATGCGACGATCTCGCGATCGAGGTCGGCAAGCGTGGGATTGGCGCAGATTGCCTTCTCCACCGGCCGGCGCGCCTTGCGGCAATCGAAGCTCGGCTTGCCGGCGACCGCCATCATGGCGCCGATCCGCTCCAGCTCCAGCGACAGCGATTTGTAGTTGGCCCTGGCGGCGGCGTGATTGGGGTCGAGCTTGACGGCAGCACCAAAATCCAGGATCGCCTTCGGCCGGTCGCCCTTGCGGCGCCACAGTTCGCCGCGCGCATTATGCGCATCGGCGAGCGATGGATCGAGCTTGAGCACGGTGTCATAGTCCGCGATCGCGCGATCGATCATCTGCTTGCGGTCATAGGCGCCCGCCCGCGCCATCAGCGCCTTGACGCGATCGGGCCTCGTCGCCTTCTCATTGTCGATCAGCGCGCCGCAGACATCGATGATCTTGTCGTCATCGGCGGCCGCTGCCGCCGCGATGCAGGGGCCGGCGTTGGCCTGCACATCCTCGCCCGGTTCGCTGCCGGTGGCGCGCGCAACGCCCGTCATCAGCGCGCCCGACAGGCCGACACAGACCAGCATCGCGGCCAGATTTGCAGGTTTGCGTCGCATCCCGATCGCCGACAAGACATCCCTCTCTTGCACCCGAACCGCCGGCCCCTGATGGCCGGCAGCGCGCCATTTGCCGCAAAACCACACGCTGGATTATACGTCAATTGAGACGATCGGCTGCATCGGGGGTTCGGCTTGCTCACATTCGAATGGATCATCGGGCTGTTGCTCGCGGCGGTGGCGCTATCGGCGCTGGCGCGGCGGATCAAGGTGCCCTACCCGACCTTCCTGGCGCTCGGCGGCGTGCTGCTGACGCTGCTGCCGTGGGCCCCGACCTGGGCGCTGGAACCGAAACTGGCGCTGGCGCTGTTCGTCGCGCCGGTGCTGCTCGACGCCGCGTTCGACACTTCGCTGCGCGATCTCCGTAACAACTGGCTGCCGGTCTCGACGCTGGTGGTGGTCGCGGTCGGCGTCACCACAGCGGCGGTCGCGGTGGTCGCGCATTGGCTGCGCCCGGACATGCCATGGGCGGTTGCGATCGCACTCGGCGCCATCGTGGCACCGCCGGACGCGGCCGCAGCCACCGCGATCCTGCGCCAGGTCAACCTGCCCTACCGGATCCAGAAGATCCTCGAAGGAGAAAGCCTGCTCAACGATGCCAGCGCGCTGCTCATCTATCGCGTCGCGGTCGGCCTCGTCGCCGCCGAGCACATGAAGATCCGCGAGTTCGTGCCGTCCATCACGATTGCGCTGGTCGGCAGCCTCGCCGCCGGCTTCCTGTTCGCGCAAGTCTGGATGATGATCACGCGTCGCATCACCGAGGCACCGAGCGCGATCATCACGCAGTTCGGCGGCACTTTCATGGTGTGGATCATTGCCGAGCATCTCGGGCTGTCCGGCATCCTCACCATCATCGCCTATGCGATCACCATCTCGCGCACCGCGCCGGCCCGCACATCGGCGCGGCTGCGCGTGTCGTCCTACGCGGTGTGGGAAACCGTCGTGTTCGTGCTCAACGTGCTCGCCTTCATGCTGATCGGCCTGCAGTTGCGCCCGATCTGGTCCGGGCTCGACGACGAGGTGCGGTGGAAGTATTGCAGCTTTGCCGCCGCGATCCTCGCCGTCGTGATCCTCGCCCGCATCCTCTGGGTAATGCCCTACGGCGCGCTGCTGCGCACACTGAAGACGCGCAACCTGCTGCCCGCCCACGTGGTGGACGCCGTGCCGACCTTGAAGCGCGGCTTCATCGTGTCCTGGTGCGGCATGCGCGGCATCGTCACGCTGGCGGCGGCGTTTGCGCTGCCTGAATGGTTTCCGTATCGCGATCTGATCCTGCTGACGGCGTTTGCCGTGGTGCTCGGTTCGCTCGTGATCCAGGGGTTGACGCTGCGGCCATTGATCCTGGCGTTGAATTTCGCTGACGACGATCCGGTCGGACGCGAGGCGGCCCATGCCCGCGGCGTGGTGTTTCGCGCCGCGCTCGACGAGATCGACGCCGACCCGTCGGAAGAGGCCGAGATCCTGCGGCTCGAATATCGCGCCGTGCTGCTGCGCGCGGAGAATGATCCCGACGGCGGCCTGACCTCACGCGAGCTGCCGTCGGATCCGCTGCGCCGCCGCGCCATCGCCGCGGCGCGTCAGGCATTGCTCAATCTGCGCCGCACCGAAGCGATCGGCGACGACGCATTCCATCTGGTCGAGGAAGAGCTCGACCGCGCCGAGCTCAGCGTGGAGGCCTAAAGCGCCATGAGGTTCGGATGAATAGCCGCCGCGACAGCACTGCGCTCCCTCTCCCCGTTCTTTACGGGGAGAGGGTTGGGGTGAGGGGCTGTCTCCGCGTAACCGGCGATAGCTGCATTTGCGGAGAATCCCCCTCACCCGGAATGCATCTAGCGATGCATTCCGACCTCTCCCCGCACGCGGGGCGAGGTAAAGCGAAGTTCGCTGCTCAGACGCCCGATTCAAGCACCCGACTTGGAGGTGATGCCGCCGTCGACCACGAGCTCGATGCCGGTGACATACTTCGATTCGTCCGACGCCAGGAACAGCGCGGCATTGGCGACGTCCCAGGCGTCGCCCATATGCCCCATCGGCACCTGCGCGTCGCGGGCGCGCCACATCGCCTCGACATCGCCCTTGGCGTAGCTCTGCGCCAGCCCGGCCGAATGCGCGACCATCGGTGTCTTCATCAGTCCGGGCAGGATCGCGTTGACGCGCACATGCTTCGAGGCGAACTCGACCGCGGTCGAGCGCGTCATCTGGTTCATCGCGGCCTTGCTCGCGTTGTAGCTGACATAGGAAATGCCGACATGGCGGATCGAGGCGATCGAGGAGATGTTGATGATCGAGCCGCCGCCCTGCTTGATCATGACGGGAATGACGTGCTTCATCGACAGATAGGCGCTCTTGAGGTTGACCGCGAAGACGCGGTCCCACTCCGCTTCCCCAACTTCCACCACGCTGCCGACCTCGGCGATGCCGACATTGTTGTCGAGCACGTCGATGCGGCCATAGGCCTTGAGGCAGGCCGCGACCATCGCCTCCACCTCGCCGGCGCGCGAGACATCGGCGGTGAATGCGGCAGCCTTGCCGCCCTCGCCGGTGATGATGCCGACGGTCTCCTCCGCCGCGGCGCCGTTGCGATCGACGCAGAAGACGCTGGCGCCCTCGCGCGCAAAGGTGACGGCGGTCGCCTTGCCATTGCCCCAGCCGGGCCCGATCGAACCCGCGCCGACCACCATCGCAACCTTGCCCTTGAGCCGATCCATCGGTCTTTCTCCCTTGTTGTTCTTGTCGTGACTGTAGCCCGGATGAGCGAAGCGATATCCGGGAGCGCTATCCCCCGCATATCGCTCCGCTCATGCAGGCTACGGATACTTACTACGGATTCTCGCAAACACTCATCGTCGTGACATTAGCACCGATCGGATGCCCGATAATCTCCGATAGCGTCTGGCAGTGTCCCTCCTGGCACAGGTGCCATTCACCCGCGGCGCCGGAATTGCCGAGCACGACCTCCGCCCTTGGCGCCGGCGGGGGCGACCATTGAAACCAGCCATCGACAAGGCGCGCCTCCGGCGGCGGCTCCATGCCGGCGCCCGTGCCCTTGACGCGCGCCTGTTGCAGCGTGAGCCCGGCCGGCGTGACCAGCCAGTCCTCCTGCCAGGCGCTCTTCTCGATCGAATGCGTCCAGGCGAGCGTGAAGGCCGCGATCGACAGCGCCTTCACGACTCCCGCGGAAGCGAGGCAGAGGCTCAAGCCGCCGCCACCGCATTGCGCGGACGCTGCCGCCATTGCCATAGCACGACAGCAGCAGCGAGCGTGAAGCCCGCTGTATCCGAGAACGGGAAATCGCCGAGCAGGCAGAGCGCGGCGCCGAACGCGACCAGGATCTCGATGAAAGTCAGCCGCGTGAACAGGAAGCCGATCGCGACGATGCCGAACAATCCGATCGCCACCAGCGCCTTGAAGGTCGCCAGCGCCACCGCGCCGTAGAAGCCGAGCTGCGCCTGCATCGGATCCCCGGTCTGCAGCATCAGCGCCGGCGAATAGACGAAGATGAACGGAATGACGTAGCCGGCAAGCGCGATCCGCATCGCCTCCCAGCCGATCTTGTCCGGGTTCTCCTTGGCGATCGGCGCCGCCGCCAGGGCCGCGAGCGCAACCGGCGGCGAGAGGTCGGCCATGATGCCGTAGTAGAACGCAAACATGTGGCTTGCGATCAGCGGCACGCCGAGCTTGGCGAGCGCCGGTGCAGCCAGCGCCGCGGTGATGATGTAGGTCGGGATCGTCGGGATGCCGGTGCCGAGCAGGATCGACAGCAGCATGGTCATGATCAGCGCCAGGAACAGGCTCTTGGCGCCGAGCCCGATGATCCAGCTGCCGAAGATGGTGCCGACGCCGGTCTGCGTCATCATGCCGATGATGGTGCCGACGATGGCGCAGGCCATGCCGACCGTCAGCGCCGATTTGGCGCTGTCGGCGAGCGAGTCGCGGCAGGCTTTCAGGGTGGGCGCGGCCGCCGCGGGTGATCGCCGCGATCACGATGAGGCCGGCGACGACGCTGGCGACCGGAACGATCTCGATGCCGTGGCGCGACACCGCGGCAACCACCAGCGCGAGGCCGATCCAGAAGATGTAGCGCACGATGGTGTTGGAGAAGCCGAGCGTGATGCTGGCGCCGAGGATCAGCGCGACCGTGAGCGCAAGTCCCATGCTGCCGGCATAGAGCGGCGTGAAGCCCTCGAACAGCATGTAGACCAGCGCCGCGAGCGGCAACACCAGGTACCAGCGCGCCACCAGCGCTTTCCAGGCGCTCGGGATCTCCGAGCGCTTCATGCCGACGAGGCCGTGCTTGCCAGCCTCCAGATGCACCATCCAGAACGCCGAGGCGAAATAGAGGATCGCCGGGATCACCGCGGCCTTGACGATCTCCGAATAGGGCACGCCGAGCGTCTCGGCCATGATGAAGGCGACCGCTCCCATGACGGGCGGCATGATCTGGCCGCCCATCGAAGCGGTGGCCTCGACGCCGGCGGCGAAGGCGCGGCGATAGCCGAACTTGATCATCAAGGGGATCGTGAACTGGCCGACGGTAACGACGTTGGCGACGCCCGAACCCGAGATCGTGCCCATCATGCCCGAAGCGAACACCGCGACCTTGGCGGGGCCGCCGCGGGTGCGGCCGAACAGGCCGAGCGAGACGTCGGTGAACAGCTGGATCATGCCGGCGCGTTCCAGGAACGAGCCGAACAGGATGAACAGGAAGATGTAGGTTGCCGAGACGTAGATCGGCACGCCGTAGAAGCCCTCGGTGCCGAACGAGAGATGGGTGACGATCTGGTCGAAGTCATAGCCGCGGTGATTGAACGGCGACGGCAGATATTGGCCGAAGAACCAGTACAGCAGACAGGCGCCGCACATCAGCGGCAGCGCCGCCCCCATCAGCCGCCGCGTGCCCTCGAAGATCAGGACCGCGAGCAGCGTGCCGACCGCGAGGTCCATGTTGGTCGGATCGCCATCGCGGGCGATCAGGTCGGCATAGAAGATCCACTGGTAGAGCCCGCAGAGGAACCCGGCGGCGCCGACGATCCAACTCACCGCGCGGCCGAAATCGGTCCTGGCGGTGAAATTGCCGATCAGGCCGAAGGTCAGGAGGATCAGGAAGCCGACATGGACGCCGCGCACCACCTGGCTCGGCAGGTAGTTGAAAGCCGCGACATAGAGCTGGAACACCGCAAACGCGAGACCGATGGCATAGGCCAGATGCCCCCAGGCACCCGGGCCGAAGCCTTCCGGAAAGCCATGCTCGAAATTGTCGAATTCAACCTTGACGGGCTGCTCGCCCTCAACCTGCTGCTGCATATGATCAGTCCCCCGCCGTGCCAACGGCGCTTATATCCACTGAGTCCGCCCACCGAAAGCCGGGACAGGAAAAACGCGCCACGTCATTGCGAGCGAAGCGAAGCAATCCATCGCGCCACAAGGGGAGAGATGGATTGCTTCGTCGCTTCGCTCCTCGCAATGACGGCAAGGAGCAGACGTTCCGGCCCTACTTGATCAGGCCCTTCTCCTTGTAATAGCGGATCGCGCCGGGATGCAGCGGAACCGGGTTGCCGGTCGCGGCGGCCTCGAGCTTGATCTCCTTACCCGCGGCGTGGGCATTGGCGAGTTCCGGCAGCGATTCGTAGACCAGCTTGGTCATCTGATAGGCGAGATCGTCCGACACCGCGCTCGAGGTCACGAGGTAGTTCACGACCGCGGCGGTCGGCACGTCCTTGTCCTGGCCGGTATAGGTATTAGCCGGGATGATCACGGAGACAAACGGCGGGCCGATCTTGTCGACGGTCTCCTTCGGCACGGCGACCACGGTGATCTCGCTCGAGGTCGAGAGGTCCTTCAGCGAGGCGACGCCGAGGCCGGCGGACTGCAGCGTGGCGTTGAGCTGGCGGTTCTTCATCAGATCCACCGATTCGGCGAACGGCAGGTACTCGACCTTGCCGAGCTCCTTGTAGCTCATGCCGGCGGCCGCGAGGATCGCGCGCGAGTTGAGCTCGGTGCCCGACTTCGGCGCGCCGACCGACAGGCTCTTGCCCTTGAGATCGGCGAGCGTCTTGATGCCGCTCTCGGCGGTCGCGACGATCTGGATGTAGTTCGGATAGATCGCGCCGATGGTGCGCAGCTTGTCGAGCTTGTTCTTGAAGCCGGCCTCGGCGTCGCCTTCCCAGGCGGCTTTGAGCGAATCGCCGAGCGTGAAGGCGATCTCGCCGCGGCCCTGCTGCAGCAGCACCAGGTTCTCGACCGAGGCCTTGGTCGCCTGCACTTGGGTTTTCACGCCGGGGATCTTGTCGCCGTAGATCTTCCCCATCGCGACACCGAGCGGATAGTAGACGCCGGAGGTGCCGCCGGTGAGCACGTTAATGAACTGCTCGGCCTGTGCGACAGGCGCGGACAAAACGCTGGCTGCCACGATCGCGGCAGCCATCAACTTGGAATTCATGAGTATTATTCTCCCCTTAAGCCGGCCGGAAATTGGCCGGACACCCCCGCCGGGTCAACCCATCCAAATGACGCATGCGCGGCGGAAATCCCCGATAGCAACACCACCTTACCTGCGCGGGAACTCTCCGCGCGACCGGGCGACCGCTTCGAGTTGGTCGCCGCGACCCAGCCGCTGGCGGCCGCTAGCGGCCCGGTGTTCGCGCCGGCGATCGCCGCGGGACACTTGGCATTGTCGGACCCAGGGCGTTCGCGGCGCGGACCGGCCGCAACGAAGCAGCGAAGATCGGCTTGCGGCCCCGGATGTCGGCTTGAGCACCGCTATCGCCGGATTCATTGTCGTCCATGCCGGTTGCAGCGCTGCATTCCTGTTGCTTGCAGCCGTCGCTTGTGCCGCGCTGATCGGCTACTGCGCGTTGATGCGGGAGACGTTGCGAACAGCAGCGACGACGTCACGCACATCTGCATTGGCATCACAAAACGGGTGATCTGATTCGCCGTCGGCGCTCCGCGCAGCACTCTGCATGATGCGATCTGATGTCCGACAATGACGCAATTCCGCGTCGGCGTCGACGCGACAACACAGTCATTAACGCCGTCTCTCGATGACACACGCGCACAGTGTTTCTGCCGATGTGCAAAGTCGGACGCGATCGCGCTCATGAATGTCAGATGACGCATTTGTTGCAGGTGTAACAGCGGTGAGACGCCGCGATTCCAGCGCCATTTGAATCGAATTGAATCCTTTAAGGTTAGCGGGGCAATCAATGTATGATCCAGAAATTTCCATGATTGCCGCCGCTCTAGGATGTACGAGTCAAGCCGGGGTAACTACGGACAAGGCGGGGCATGAATCACATCAGTCACATCGAACGCACGCGAGCCGGCTGGTTCGGACATCGCAAGCTGACCCCACGCGCATGCATTGCGGACAGCAAAAAACACCTTCGCACCTTCCTCGCCGAGGCGCTGGACGACCTCGGCTTCATCACCAGTGAATGCAGCCAGGCTTTGGAACTCGACACCGTTCTGGACGCGGAACGGCCCGATCTCCTGGTGCTCGGCGTGTCCGTGGACGGCATCGAAGTCAGTAAAATTCTCGAGACTTTGGTGAGAAAGGACTATGGCGGCAAGGTCCTCGTCATCGGGCAGCCGGACTCGATCATCGTCAAGGCGGTCCGGCAAATCGGCGATGAGTACGGCATCGCCATGCTGCCGGCGCTGTCGACGCCGTTCAGCGCCGGGACCCTTCGCGACAGTCTTGCGTCGTTGATGCCGCTTGAACCCGCGCCGAGCCCGGCGGTGGACGTGCCCGAAGCGCTGAAGGCCGGCTGGCTCGAGCTGTGGTATCAGCAGAAAATTCATCTCCGGACGCTGGTCCCGAGCGGCGCCGAGGCGCTGATCCGGATGCGCCACCCTGCCTGGGGCGTCGTGCCGCCGGCCTACTTCATCCCGGATGAAAGCGACCCGCATTTTCATGCGCTGTCCGAGTTCGTGATCGAGCGCGCAATCGAGGACTGGCGCTATCTCATCGAGCAGATCGGGCCGGTCAATCTCTCGATCAATCTGCCGATCTCCTTCCTCGCCGACGATCGTGCCGTGCGCGAGCTCTGTTACCGGATGCCGGATCATGCAGCCTTCGCGGGCCTCTTGATCGAGATCGACAGCACCGAGGTGGTCGATCATCTGGATCTGGCGATCGATGTCGCCCGGCGCGTTCGACTGCACAATATCGGCATCTCGATCGACAATGTCGGCGCGAACTGGCCGTCTTTGCTGGGACTGCCGAACTTTCCATTCGTCCAGCTCAAGGTCGACCGTCAATTCGTCACCGGCTGCGCGGATCAGCGCCTGAAGCAGACGGTGTGCCGGCGTGTCGTGGAGCTGGCCCACGACAACGACGCGCAGGTCGTGGCCCAGGGGGTCGAGACGCGCGCGGACTTTCTCGCCGCGCACGAAATGGATTTCGATCAGGTCCAGGGCTACCTGTTCGGCAAGCCGATGGGCGTCAAGAAGTTCGCCCGCTCACGCATGCATTTCTCTGAGAAAGAGCCAGCCTCCTGAAGGCATCGCCTCTGGTCAGGCTCATGTGTCGCGATCGATCGCGCGCAGCGCTTCGCCGCGCGCGATCAGGCGTTTTGCATTGGAATAGGTCGGCACCTCGAGCAGCGAGCCGTCAAGTTCGACGCGCCCAAAGCCCTTTGTCCGCGCCGCTTCGAACGCCGCGGCGATCCTGCCCGCCTGGCGCAACTCCTCCTCGCCCGGCGTCAGGACGCCGTTGACGATCGGGGCATGCGCGGGATCGACCAGGCTCTTTGCGGCGTAACCCAGCCGGCGCGCCCAGATCGTGTCGCGTTCGACGCCTTCAGCGTCGCTCCAGGTGTAGGGACAATCGACCGCGACGACATCAGCGGCACGACATTCGACGATGAAGCGCTGCCGCGCGTAAGCGAGCTCCAGGCCATCGCTGCCGCGCTCGGCACCAAGATCGGCGGCGAGGTCTTCGGAGGCCATCAGGCAACCGATGACGCGCCGGCTCGCCATGGCGATCGCACCGGTCTGCACCAGACCGCGCGCGAACTCGATATTCGGCAGCAGCGATGTCGATCCCTCGGCGATACCGCAGTCGCGCTCGAACCGCGTCACCGCCTCGTCAAGCCTGACGAAATGGTGCGGCTCGGCGACCTTCGGCAGCGCGACGATATCCGGACGTCCGCGCATCACGGCGGCGAGATCGTCCATGCCGTCCTGGTCCAGCGGATTGACGCGGACCGCGACCATCACGCCCTGGTCGCGCCAGGCGGCGTAGAGCTCGGCCGCCAAGGCCCGCGCCTTCGGGCGCAGCGGCGGCGGGGTAAAATCCTCGAGCTCGTGGATCAGCACGTCGGCGCCGCTGGCGGCCGCGTGCTGCAGCACGTCCTCGTTGGCGCCTTCGAGAAACAGCCAGGAGCGGCACAGCGGGGCCGGGCGCAGCTTGCGCATCACGCGGCCCGCGCCGACGTCACTGGAACGTCATGTCGAGGCATTTCGAGATGTCGGAGCCGAGGCCGGACGAGATGGTGATGCAGCCGCGGATCTTCTGGGTGTTGACGTCGTTCGCCCAGATCGCATAGCCGCCGGGACCGAAGAACGAGTTGGTGTTCGGCGGCTCGGTCTCGGTGGCATCGAACGTGTAATTGCCGTCGGTCTCGAAAATGCGCGGCTTCTTGGTGCAGCCGCCGTCGGCCTGCACGTTGATGACCTCCTTGTTGTCCCGCGTCAGCGCCAGCGAGACCTGGCAGCGGAAATATTCCGAGGTCTTGGCATTGAACAGATAGGCGTAGGACTTGCAGGTCGCGGTATTGAGCTTGCCGGCGGACAGGCCGCGGCTGCAGGAAATCCGCTGGTTGTTGGAGAGCCTGAACTCGTCCGCCTGCGCGACTGACGCCAGCGTCATGAACGACAGAGCGACACCGATTCCGATCTTCATGACGTGGTTCATCCTGATCATCCCAAGGTAGTGTTTCCGGCAATCCAAGCGTTTGTAAACGGTAACGCGAAAATAGTCGCCAAGCTTGATGCGGGAAATCACAAAGTCGCCGATCCGCGAGCGGTCGCGCCGATTGTCGTATTGACGCGCGAACATCGTTCGTGATTTGTTCAAAAATGTGGGGACGACGCCGTTTTCTCGGCCGGAGGTGGATCATGACGCATTTTTTGACCAAGACTCTTATCGCGACTGCGGCGTTTGCCGCGCTGACGACCTGCGCATTCGCGCAGGAGGCTGCGCCCTGGGAACTGAAGCCCGACATGGGCTACGCCTATGACAAGGACGGCAAGACCTGGTCCTACAAGATGGGCACCAACAACGCCGGCACGCTGCTGAAGGGCGCCAAGAAGGTGCCGAAGGGGACGCTGTTCTTCATCGGCCAGAACGGCCAGCTCTACATGCGCTCCGGGCCCTATCTCGAGGGCGACGGCAAGTTCAAGTTCGGCTCGAATTAGAGCGTTTTCGAGCGAAGTGGACGCCGGTTCGCGTAAAGAAAACGCGTCAAGAAGAGTCCAGGGCTTCGGTTCTGATTCAATCAGAACCGAAAATGCCCTAGCGGTTTTCGGCAGGCGTCAGAACGTCGCGGCCAATTCCTTCGCGCCCGGCTTGTTGCTGTTGAAATCCATCCGCTCATTGGTGACGGCAAGCAGCCTGGCCACCGTGTTGTGGCGGATGGCGACCGGGTTGCGCTCGTAGCCGGAGCGCTGGAAGAAGTTCGCGGTCGGCACCTGCTCGCGCATCGCCTGCGGCATGGTCACCATGTCGAGCCCGGTGCCGTCGCCGGTCAGGTTCATCATCTCGAGCTCGGCCGCGGTCAGCGGCCGGCTGTAGCCCTTGTTGCGGGCGAAGATCACCGAGGTCAGCAGCTTGTGGGTCTGCAGCATCGGGCCGACATCGATGTCGAGCACCATGGCATGGCACGCCCAGCCCTGCGGCGTATCGGCGAGGCGCGCATGCGCCGACCAGTCGTCGGGCACGGTGCGGGTGAACGCGACCATCTTCTTCAGCACCGCGAGCTTGTGCTCCATCGCCGTGCGCGCGGGCCCCTGCGTCCTCGCAACCCGCTCGGTCAGATCCCGCACGAATTCATGGCCCTGCTCGGCCAATAGCTCGACGGTGTTGGTGGTGAGCAGCTGGTTGTAGCCCATCGCGGTGGAGATGGCGCGCTTGCCGCCGTGCTCGATGCCCGCCTGTACGTCGTAAGTGCCGGTGCCGCCGGTCTCGAACGAATAGACCCGCACCGCCTGTTCCGGCGTCAGCCCCGCGGCGCGCGCGTAGCGCGCATAGGCGCGCTTGAACTCGACCTCGCTGGCCGGCCGCTGCGGCGTGAACTGGAATTGCTCGGCCGCCGCCCTGACCAGATCGGAGGCCACCGGAAGCGTCTTGGGCGGACGCGGCGGCTTGCCTTCCTCCTCTTCCGGAGCCGGATTGACCGGCCGCTTCGGACCCTCATAGACCGGCGGCTGCTGCAGGACGTAATCGTCCAGCGAGATCTGCACGCGGTCGCGCCGCTTGGCATTGCGGCCGCGCCTCTTCTCGGCGATCGCGTTCCAATAGGCGCTCGCGTCCTGCTCGAAGGCTGCGCGCGCCTCCTGATATTCCTGCAGCTTGCGGCGATACTCCATGATCGCCTGCGGCGATGCCTGCGCCATCGCATTGGCGACGGAAGGCGGCAGCGCGTCGGCCTCGCCGGCAAAAACGGACGGCGCGCCGGCGGCGAGCGCGAGCGCGACAAATCCAGGGCACAGGCGAATCAATTGCGGGCGCATGGCCTCGTTGTAGCAAGCACGGCCGCGAAGTCAGCCCGGAATTGTCCGGATCGCAGCGGCCGGATGCCGCGATCGATGCAGAATATTCGCCACAATGCGGTGTTCTCCGAACGAAAGCCTTGGAGAAAGCCCTGGAGATTGCGATGAGAATGGCACTCTGGCTCGTCGCCGCCTGCGCGTTGACGCTCGCCGCATCGGCGCGCGCCGAGCGTCCGGACTGCGGAACGTTTCCGGATACGCGTTCACGCTTCACCTGTTACGAGAATGTGTCGCGGGCGCCTCAGGAACCCGAGGCCGCGGCGCATTCGTCTGGTGCGCAGGGGAAATCAATAAAGATGAACGCCCGCAAGCGGCGTCACAAATAGCATCATCGTCGCTACTTCCACGCGAACACAGGCTGCTCCAGTTCGGCGACGCGGGTGTTGCGGCCGGCCAGCACCTCGCGAAATTGATAGATCAGCGCGGCGGTCGGCGCATGGATCTGCTGGCCACCGAGGCGGAAGCGGATCACGCGGCGCGAGCTTTCAGGGATCGTGGCGAAGCTGAACGCGTCCTCCAGCTCGATCGCATCGAGGCCGATGCGATGGACGGAGGCGACCTCGTCCGGGTTCGGGAGGATCGCTGCATGCGCACCGGCCCAGACCACGACCGGCGTGATCAGATAGCCGGACCGCGTCGGATAATCGTCGAGCATGCCGAGCACGTCGCGCTCCGACAGTGCGAGCCCGAGCTCCTCATGCAGTTCGCGCAGCGCGGCCTCGACCTGCGTCTCGCCGGCATCGCAGCGCCCGCCCGGCAGCGCCCATTGCGCGCTATGGGCGCGCAGGCGCGCGCTGCGGCGGGTCAGCAGGAAGGCCGTGCCGCTGCCGTCGCCGCCTTCGGTCAGCGCGATCGCGACCGCCGCGCGCTTCAACGTCGGCGCGGCGTCCGCCGGCGCCAGGCGTGCGAATGCGGCACAGAGCTCTGCGATATTCCGCCGGGTGGCATCGTCAAATGTGCGGGCCATTGACCTTGACTACAACACAACAGCGTTTGATGAAATGACTGCTACCACATGCCTCCTGCGATCAATCATCAGCAAGCAACGGACCCCACCTCATGACGGCCAAGGCCGCGGACAAACTCAAATCCGACGGCTGGAAGATCGCCGAAACCACGGGATTCCTGAACCTGATCGGCCCGTTGTGGGAACGGTTGAAGGACGGCGCGCTTGAACTCGCGCTGATCACCGAAGACAAGCACCACAATCGCCGCGGCCTCGTGCAGGGCGGCGTGATCATGACCTTCGCCGACCGCGCCTGCGGCATGGCCGCACGCTACGTCTCGGGCAAGCCGACGCTTGCAACCGTGCAGCTCGACACCCATTTCGTCGAGGCCGGCAAGATCGGCGAGATCCTGACGACGCGGCCGCGCGTGGTACGCTCGACCCGCAGCCTGATCTTCATCACGGCCGAGGTAACCGTCGACAAGCGCTGTATCGCGATGGCCAACGGCGTGTTCAAGATTTTGAAGAACGAGAGTTGATCCTTTGTCATTCCGGGATGGTCCGAAGGACCAGACCCGGAATCTCGAGATTCCGGGCTCGATGCTTGCGCATCGCCCCGGAATGACCGCAGGAAAGGAAAGTCCGATGCAATATCGCCAGCTCGGCCGCAGCGGCCTGAAGGTCTCGCCGATTTGCCTCGGCACCATGATGTTCGGCGGACCGACCGACGAGGCGACCTCGGCGCGGATCGTGGCGAAGGCGCGCGAGGCCGGCATCAACTTCATCGACAGCGCCGACGCCTATAATGGCGGCAAGTCCGAGGAGGTCGTCGGACGCGCGATCTCGAACAGCCGGTCGAACTGGGTGCTCGCGACAAAACTCGCCAATCCAATCGGCGACGATCCTAACCACGGCGGGCTGTCGCGTCGCTGGGTGTTCCAGGCCGCCGACGAGAGCCTGAAGCGGCTCGGCACCGACTACATCGACGTCTACTATCTGCACAAGGAAGACCACGCGACGCCGCTCGACGAGACGGTGCGCGCGATGGGCGACCTGATCCGCGCCGGCAAGGTGCGCTATTTCGGCGTCTCCAACTACCGCGCCTGGCGCGTCGCCGAGATCTGCAACATCTGCGACCGGCTCGGCATCGACCGTCCGGTCGCGAGCCAGCCCTATTACAATGCGATGAACCGGATGCCGGAGGTCGAGCATTTCCCGGCCTGCGCCTATTACGGGCTCGGCATCGTGCCCTATAGCCCGCTGGCGCGCGGCGTGCTTACCGGCAAATACGCGCCCGACGCGGCGCCACCCGCGGACACGCGTGCGGGGCGCAACGACAAGCGCATGATGCAGACCGAGTGGCGGCCGGAATCGCTCGAGCTCGCGCAGGAAATCAAGCGCCACGCCGAGAGCAAAGGCATCACCGCCGGGCAGTTCGCGGTGTCCTGGGTACTGAACTCGTCGTTCGTCAGCGCCGTGATCGCGGGGCCGCGCACCGAAGCGCAATGGGACGACTACATCCGCGCGCTCGACTATCGCTTCACCGCCGAGGACGAAGCTCTGATCGACCGCCTCGTCGTCACCGGCCATCCCTCGACGCCGGGCTTCAACGACCCCGCCTATCCGATCGAGGGGCGCCGCGCGCGGAGCGGATCGTCGCTGTAGCGGCAGCGTCACAATTTTAGTTTTGCGCTCCGCCCGCCGTCATTGCGAGCGGAGCGAAGCAATCCATCGTGCCGCAAGCGGAGAAATGGATTGCGTCGTCGCTGACGCTCCTCGCAATGACGGTGTGTTGCACTCGCTCGGTACGGATAACCCGCTCGGCAACGCCGAAGTTACGTTTCGTAGCTTCCGAATTGCGCGAAGCCCGAGTCGGCTGCAGCATCAGGGCATGGAAATGCTGATGCTGGTGCTGCAATGACGGCATCCAATGTACTGGACTGGATCGTGGCCCTCCTCGTCTGCTGGGCGAGCCTGACCGCAATCTTTGAACCTTCGCGCGGTGCCTCGCAGTGCGACGTATCCACCGCGACGAGCAGCGCGCCGCAGGCCTCGCTGGCGACCCCGACGCAGGCGGAGTTCGAGGAGATGATCCGCGACATGAAGCTGCATGATTGAACGGGATCGGCAAACCGCGAAAATCCTTCCGCATCGTCCCCCAAATGAAACAGGGCGGCGCCGAAGCGCCGCCCTGCCCTGATTGCCGTTTGCTTGCCGCTTACTTCACGAGGTCGAAGCGGTCGGCGTTCATCACCTTGGTCCAGGCCGCGACGAAGTCCTTCACGAACTGCTCCTTGGAGTCGGACTGGCCGTAGACCTCGGCGAACGCCCGCAGCTGCGAGTGCGAGCCGAAGATCAGATCGACGCGGGTGCCGGTCCACTTCACCGCCTTGGTCTTGCGGTCGCGGCCCTCATAGACGCCCTGGCCGGCATCGCTCCACACCGTGCCCATGTCGAGCAAGTTGAGGAAGAAGTCGTTGGTGAGCGTCCCCGGCTTGCCGGTGAAGACGCCGTGCTTCGACTTCTTGGCATTGGCGCCGAGCACGCGCAGGCCGCCGACGAGGACCGTCAGTTCCGGTCCGGTCAGCCGCAGGAGTTGCGCACGGTCGACCAACGCCTCCTCGGGCTGCAGGAACTGATGCTTGCCGCCGATATAGTTGCGGAAGCCGTCAGCCCGCGGCTCGAGCGGAGCGAAGGACTCGACGTCGGTCTGGTCCTGCGTCGCATCGGTGCGGCCCGGCGTGAAGGGCACCTTCACATTGGTGCCGCCGTCCTTGGCCGCCTTCTCGATCGCAGCGGCGCCGCCGAGCACGATCAAATCGGCCAGCGAGACCTTCTTGCCGAACTCCTTCTGGATGGCTTCGAGCTTGCTCAGAACACCCTTGAGCTGCGCCGGCTCGTTGACATCCCAGTCCTTCTGCGGCGCAAGGCGGATGCGTGCACCATTGGCACCGCCGCGCTTGTCGGAGCCGCGGAACGTCGAGGCCGAGGCCCAGGCGGTCGACACCAGTTCGGACACCGACAGACCCGAGGCGAGGATCTTCGCCTTGAGCACCTCGATGTCCTTGTCGTCGATCACGGCGTGATCGAGCGCCGGCACCGGGTCCTGCCAGATCAGCGTTTCCTTCGGCACCAGCGGGCCGAGGTAGCGCTGGATCGGACCCATGTCGCGGTGCGTGAGCTTGAACCAGGCGCGGGCGAAGGCGTCCGCGAACTGATCCGGATGCTCATAGAACCGGCGCGAGATCTTCTCATAGGCCGGATCGAAGCGCAGCGACAGGTCGGTGGTCAGCATCGTCGGGACATGCTTCTTCGACGGATCGAACGCGTCCGGAATGACGGCGTCCGCGCCCTTTGCCTTCCACTGCTTCGCACCCGCCGGGCTCTTCGTCAGCTCCCATTCGTACTTGAACAGGTTCTCGAAGAAGTGGTTGCTCCACTTGGTCGGGGTCTGGGTCCAGGTGACCTCGGGACCGCCGGTGATCGCGTCAGCGCCGACGCCGGTGCCGAACTTGCTCTTCCAGCCGAGACCCTGATCCTCGATCGCGCCACCTTCCGGCTCCGGACCGATCAACGATGGATCGCCCGCACCGTGGGTCTTGCCGAAGGTGTGGCCACCGGCAATCAGCGCGACGGTCTCCTCGTCGTTCATCGCCATGCGGAAGAACGTCTCGCGGATGTCCTTCGCGGCGGCGACCGGGTCCGGATTGCCGTTCGGACCTTCCGGGTTGACGTAGATCAGGCCCATCTGCACCGCGCCGAGCGGCTCGGAGAGCTGGCGCTCGCCGCTGTAGCGCTCGTCGCCGAGCCAGGTGCCTTCCGGACCCCAGTACAGCTCTTCCGGCTCCCACACGTCGGCGCGGCCACCCGCAAAACCAAACGTCTTGAAGCCCATCGATTCCAGCGCGACGTTGCCGGCGAGGACCATCAGGTCGGCCCACGAGATCTTGCGGCCGTACTTCTGCTTGATCGGCCACAGCAGCCGGCGCGCCTTGTCGAGGTTGGCGTTGTCAGGCCAGCTGTTGAGCGGGGCGAAACGCTGCTGACCGGCACCGGCGCCGCCGCGGCCGTCGGTGATGCGATAGGTGCCCGCCGAGTGCCAGGCCATGCGGATCATCAGGCCGCCGTAATGGCCGAAGTCGGCCGGCCACCATTCTTGCGACGTCGTCATCAGGGCCGTGAGGTCCTTGATCACGGCGTTGAGATCGAGGCTCTTGAATTCCTTGGCGTAGTCGAAGCCCTTGCCCATCGGATCGGACAGGCTGGAGTTGCGATGCAGCACCTGAACGTCGAGCGTCTCCGGCCACCAGTCACGATTCGAGTGCCCGCGAGGCCCGCCTGTGAATGGGCATTTGCCCGCGCCTTCGTCGGTTTTTGCGTCCATGTTTCTTCTCCGAGGTGATGGATTCTGGAATGCGCTGGAGCTCTTCCAAGAACGATTCTACGCAACCCAATCCATCAGAGGAAATTGACTTTAGTGATCGCGTCGATAAGATTATCTGATGATAAATGTCACACTCCGGCAACTCAGGTATTTTGATGCTCTGGCCCACCACCGCCATTTCGGGCGCGCCGCGGATGCCTGCGCGGTGTCGCAGCCGGCGCTGTCGATGCAGATCCGCGAAATGGAACAGGCGGTCGGCGGCGTGCTGATCGAACGCAATGCGCGGCAGGTGACGCTGACGACCTTCGGCGAGGACCTGCTGCGCCGCGTGCGCGACATCCTGCGCTCGGTCGATGAGCTCGGCGACTTCGCGCGCGCCTCGCGCGACAAGCTTGCCGGGCGGCTGCGGGTCGGCATGATCCCGACCGTCGCGCCGTATCTGCTGCCGAAGGTGATCGAGAACCTGGCGCGGCTGCATCCCGAGCTCGACATCCATGTCCGCGAGACGCTGACGCCGAAGCTGATCAAGGAAGTCGCCGAGGGCCGGCTCGACACCGCGATCGTGGCGCTGCCGGTATCGGAACCGTCGCTGACCGAGGTCGCGCTGTTCTCGGAAAACTTCCTGCTGGTGCGGCCGGGCGAGGACGCCAAGACGCCGGTGCCGAGCGCCGAGATGCTGCGCGAGATGCGGCTGTTGCTGCTCGAGGAGGGCCACTGCTTCCGCGACCAGGCATTGTCGTTCTGCAACATGCAGTCCTCGCCGCCGCGCGAGGTGCTGGACGCGAGTTCGCTGTCGACGCTGGTGCAGATGGTCGGCGCCGGTATCGGCGTCACCTTGATCCCCGAGATGGCGGTGACGGTGGAGACGCGCTCGGCGCCGGTCACGGTCTCGCGCTTCAAGCACCCGCAGCCCTCGCGCACCATCGGCATGGTCTGGCGCAAGACCTCTCCGCTTGCCGCGCAGCTCCAGCAGATCTCCGAGGTCGTCAGCCTCGCTGCCCGCGCCCTGCGTGCGCCGAAACAGGACGGCGCCAAGGAGCCGGCGAAGCGCGCGGGGCGAAGGAAGGTGGCGTGACTGCCGAGACGCTGCGGCGAAGATGTAGTTCTCGTTTGACGCACACGTCTCGCCACCCCCACAACCGTCGTCCTGGCGAAAGCCAGGACCCATAACCACCGCGTTTGATTGTGAACGGGATCGTGGCTCCAGCTTCGCTCAACAACTGATGGTCGGGGTAATGGGTCCTGGCTTTCGCCAGGACGACATCGAATATGTTGCGCGGTCCGGGAATCATACGTCCGCATTCTCGCGGCGAATGACGAGATGAGGCGGCGCCCCTACTTCTCCAGATACTTCTTCATCTCGGCGATCAGGCCGTCGCGCAGTTCGGGGCGCTTGAGGCCGAAGGCGATGTTGGCGCGGAGGAAGCCGGGCTTGGAGCCGCAATCGTGGCGCTCACCCTCGAACTCCACGCCGTAGAACTTCTGCGTCTTCGCAAGACCGATCATCGCATCGGTGAGCTGGATCTCGCCGCCGGCGCCGCGCTCCTGCGTGGCCAAGATGTTGAAGATCTCGGGCTGCAGGATGTAGCGGCCGGTGATCGACAGGTTGGACGGCGCGGTGCCCTGCGGCGGCTTCTCGACCATGCGGTCGACCTCGAAGATGTTGCCGGTGCGTTTGCCGACGCTGCAGATGCCGTATTGATGGGTGAGTTCGTCGGGCACCGCCTCGACCGCGATCAGGTTCGACTTGTCACCAAGCCTGCTCGCGGCATCGATCATCTGCTTGAGGCAGCCCGGCGTGTTCAGCACCAGCTCGTCCGGCAGCACCACCGCGAACGGCTCGTTGCCGATGATATCGCGCGCGCACCACACCGCGTGGCCGAGCCCGAGCGGCGCCTGCTGCCGGGTGAAGCTCATCGCGCCGGCCTCCGGCTGGTTCTGCGCCAGGATATCCTGCTCGGTCTTCTTGCCGCGCTGCGCCAGCGTGGTGTCGAGCTCGAACATGCGGTCGAAGTGATCCTCGATGACACCCTTGTTGCGGCCGGTGACGAACACGAAATGCTCGATGCCGGCTTCCCGGGCCTCGTCGACCACGTACTGGATCAGGGGCTTGTCGACGATCGTCAGCATCTCCTTCGGCATCGCCTTGGTGGCGGGCAGCACGCGGGTACCGAGACCGGCGACGGGGAATACGGCTTTGCGGATCTTCATGGGATTATCGGAAGCCTTGAAATGGGTGGGACGGCGGCACGAAATGAATCATGCCTTTGGTACCCCGTTTTGCAGCCGCCAACAAAGGCGGATGTGTGGTGCGGCTTAATTCCGCCGTTCCCGTCAGCCAAATGCGGGCCGCAACAAAATCTCGCCCTTGTTAAGTTATTGGAAACCGTGCCGGGGCCTTCTGGAACAGCACGATTTTGACAGGCACACGACAAATGCGCGCGTTGGGAACATCAAGGACCAAGCTTTTCGGCGCGAGCCTGATCGCGCTGGCCCTGCTGCTGCCCGGCAGCACGCAAGCCCAGTCGGCGGGCAACGGCCTGACCAACCTGATCGACAGCATCTTTTCCGGACCGAACGCGACGCCGCCGCAGGCCGCAACCGGACAGGACGGCGCGGCACCGCCGTGGAGCGGTGAAGACGGCGCCTCCGGCCATCCGCTGATGACCGCAGCGGCGATCCGCCAGGCCGCGTCGGACTTCCCGAACTGCGTCGCAGCGATGTGGCCAGATGCCGCACGGCGCAACATCACCCAAGAGAATTTCGAGCGCTTCACCGCCGGCCTGACGCCCGATCTGCGCATCATGGATCTCATGGATTCGCAGCCGGAGTTCACCAAGGCGATCTGGGATTATCTCGACATCCTGGTCAGCGACACCAGGCTCGCCAAGGGCCGCGAGATCCTTGCGAAATACAAGCCGCAGTTCGATGCCACCGAGAAGGCCTATGGCGTCGACCGCTACATCATTGCGGCGATCTGGGGCATCGAGTCGAACTACTCGACCCAGATGGGCGATCGCAACGTGGTGCAGTCGACCGCGACGCTCGCCTGCATCGGCCGCCGTCAGGCCTATTTCAAGGACGAGTTCCTGTCGGCGCTGGAAATCCTCAACCGCGGCGACCTCAGGCCCGAGCAGATGCGCGGCTCCTGGGCCGGCGCCTTCGGCCCGACCCAGTTCATGCCGACCGCGTTCAAGCGCTATGCCGTCGATGGCGACGGCGACGGCCGCCGCGACGTCGTCGACAATCCGAGCGACCTGATCGCCTCGACCGCCAACAATCTGAAGAAGGACGGCTGGCAGACCGGCGCGAGCTGGGGCTACGAGGTCGTGCTGCCGCAAGGCCTCAATTACATGCTGGCCGACCGCGCCAAGGCCATGCCGCTGTCGCAATGGGAGCATCTCGGCCTCAAGCGGCCGAACGGCCAGCCGTTCCCGCGGTCGTCCGACAAGGCCTATCTGCTGGCGCCGGCCGGCGCCGAGGGGCCGGGCTTCCTGATGCTGCAGAATTTCCGGGTGATCATGAAGTACAACCCGGCCGAGGCCTATGCGCTCGCCATCGGCCATTTCGCCGACCGCCTGCGCGGCGGCCAGCCCTTCGCGCAGCCCTGGCCGCGCCAGGAGCGGGTGCTGTCGCGCGCCGAGCGGCTGGAACTACAGCAGCTGCTGGCCCAGCGCGGCTTCTACAAGGGTACGCCCGACGGCCAGTTCGGCGGCCAGACCCGCGAGGCGCTGCGCGGCTTCCAGGTGTCGATCGGGGCACCGGCCGACGGTTTTGCCACCGCCGAGGTGCTGGAGCGGCTCAGGGGGCGGTAGGGCTGAAACCGGAGGCTGCCCCGTAGCCCGGATGCAGCGCAGCGAAATCCGGGGTTCTCGCCGTGCGACTGGTCTGGTCCCGGATTACGCTTCGCTCCATCCGGGCTACGGCTCTTGCCCCTCCCGCAAGCGGGAGAGGAGGCACGGTTCCGTCGCCGCGACGGCTGGGCCCTCCACCCCAAAAGTAACCGTGAAATCCGATATTTGCCGCCTGTCTTGACGGCGGCCGGAGGCACCCGATTTATGGTGGAAAAGCTGCCCGCTTGCGGCCCGATTCCGCTAGTATGCTCACGTACTTCCAGATCATTTGCGACCGAACGCGATGCGAGAGCCAAAGTCCTTTTTGCGCATATTCACCGAAGCCGGTCCGCTGGTCGCGCTGACGGTAGCGCTTGCGCTGTTGATCGGCATCGCCCAGCCCGCCTCGGCGCAATTCTTCGGCTTCCCCGGCTTTGGTGGCGGACCGCCGCAACCACAGCGCCGCGCTCCGCCGCAGCACGGCGGCGGCGGCTGGTTCGGCGGCGATTTCTTCGCGCCGTTCCAGCAGCAGCAACCGCAATCATCGCAGCCGCAGCGGCCGCGCGAGGATTTCTCGCGCGCTCCGGCACCGGCCAAGCGCGAGGTGGCCGCCGAGCGCAACGTGCTCGTCATCGGCGACGCCATGGCCGACTGGCTCGGCTATGGCCTGGAAGATGCCTATTCCGACCAGCCCGACATGGGCGTGATCCGCAAGCACAAGACGGTCTCCGGCCTGATCCGCTATCAGCCCAAGGGCGATCCGGCGGATTGGGCCGCGGCCGCGAAGGGCATTCTCGCCACCGAGAACCCCGACGCCATCGTCGTGATGCTCGGCCTCAACGACCGCACCGCGATCCGAGAATCTGTCGTGGAGAAGAAGGTCGACAAGAAGGACGAGAAAAAGGACGCGCGCGGCAAGCCCGAAGCCAAGCCGGGCGACAAGCCCGATGCCGCCGCCAAAACTGATGGCAAGCCGGTCGAGGCCGAGCCGCCGGCCGACGACGCCGACAATGACTCGCAGGCCGCGCCGGAAAAGACTGCGCGTTCGCCGAACGGCCTCTATGAATTCCGCGACGACCGCTGGGTCGAGCTCTACGGCAAGAAGATCGAGGAGTTGATCAACGTGCTGAAGAGCAAGGGCGTGCCGGTGCTGTGGGTCGGCCTGCCCGCGATCCGCGGCCAGAAGGGCACGTCGGACATGCTGTTCCTCGACGCGCTCTATCGCGACGGCGCCGGCAAGGCCGGCATCACCTATGTTGACGTCTGGGACGGCTTTGTCGACGAGGCCGGCCGCTTCATGCAGAAGGGCCCGGACTTCGAAGGCCAGCCCCGCAAGCTGCGTACCGATGACGGCGTGTTCTTCACCAAGGCCGGCGCGCGCAAGCTCGCGCATTATGTCGAGCGCGAGGTGACGCGCCTGCTCGCGGTGCGCTCCGGGCCGATCGCGCTGCCGAGCGAACCCGCGACGCCGGATACCAGCGCGGAGCCCGGCAAGCCCGCGCCGCGGCCGCTGGCGGGCCCGGTGCTGCCGCTGGTCGCCTCCACCGTCGGCACCGATCAATTGCTCGGCGGACCGGGCTCGCGGCCCGCCGCCGTCGATGCGCTCGCCGCGCGCACGCTGGTGAAGGGGGAGGCGCTGGCGCCACCCGCCGGCCGCGCCGATGATTTCGTCTGGCCGCGCCGCGAGATGGGCCGCGAGCAAGCCAAGGGCGATGTGCCGGTTGCCGCGACCACGCCCGCCGCGCCGGCGGGCGGACCGGCCAATCCGCCGCCCTCGACCACGGCGATCGCGCCCGACGGCTCGATCATCACCGCACCGAAGCCGCCAAGGCGCGTGTTCCGTCCGGCCCAGACCCAGGCCCAGCCGCAACAGCAGCCGCAGACACAGCCTTGGCTGCGCGATCTGTTCGGGTTCGGCGCGCCGCAGCAGCGCCCGTTGGTCGCTCCGCCGCCGCGCCCGCCGCGCGGTGTCGGACAGCGGGCCGCGGTGCCGGGGAGTCCGTGGCAGTAGGGATTTCTGCCTGGTTCTTCCGACGAAGCGGGCAGGCTCCGTCATTGCGAGCCAACGGGTCGCGCGAACGCGCGCCCGATGACAAGCTCCGCGAAGCAATCCGTCGATCCACACGCGCGGACGGGTGGATTGCTTCGTCGCTTCGCTCCTCGCAATGACGACGGGTGGATTTGCGAGGGCGGGTAACCCGCCGATGTCTTGCGCAGCGAGAGGGGGGTTACGCCATCGCTAACCCGCCCTGCGCACCTCTCGAGATTCAGCCGTAATAGCGCCAGCGCGACGGCGGCGGGCGGCGCGGCTGGCGCGTCATCAGGAGCGCGAGTGCAAAGCCGATGCCGCCGGCGATCAGCAGCGATCCCAGCGGGTTCTCCTGCACCGCATGCGCCATCGCCTTCTGTCCGCTGCGAACGGTCTCGCCGCGATGCTCATAGGCATCCTTGGCGTAGTTGACCGCGGTGTCGGCGGCGTCGCGCGCGGCGTCCTTGGCCTGGCCGTAAAGATCCTGCACCGAGCCCGCGGCTTCGCGCGCGCGGCCCGAGGCCTGGGTCTGCGCATCGCCGGTCGCGTCGCCGACAGCACCTTCGGCCTTGCCCGCGAACTCCTTCGCCGTTCCGAAAATCCGATCCTTGTCCATCGTCACGCTCCCTGATCTGTCCGGGAGCTAACCGGGAAACGGCGCGCAGGTTCCTGCGGTTACAGGATCAGCCCACCGTCGACGACGATGGTCTGGCCGACGATGTAGGAGGCGAGCGGAGAGGCCAGGAACAGCGCGGCGCCGGCCATGTCGGCGGGCGTGCCGAGACGCTTCAGCGGAATGCGCTCGAGCGCGCCTTCGAGACGCTTCGGATTTGCCGTCGTCGCCTTGGTCATCTTGGTGTCGACGAGGCCGGGCGCAATGCCGTTGACCCGGATGCCGTTCTCCGCCCAGGCCTCGCCGAGCGTGCGCGTCAGCCCGACGGCGCCGGTCTTCGAGGCGTTGTAGGCCGGATTCCCCATGGTGGAATGATAGGCCGCGGTCGAGCTCACGATGATCAGCGAGCCCTTGGCTGCGCTCAGCATCGGCTGGAATTTGGTCGCGCAGGCCATCAGGCTCATCAGGTTGACCTCGAGCACCTTGCGAAAGCCCTCCATCTCGAATTCCCCACGGCGGTAAATCACCGCGCCCTGCGCCAGCACCAGCACGTCGAGCTGGTCGAACGACGGCTTGAAGGCCTCGATCGCCTGCGGGTTGCTGACATCGAGCTGCGCGTAGGCGAGGCCCTCGAGATGCGAACCTTCCTCGGCGGAATAGTCGCTCGCCTGCGCGCGGGTGCCGCAGATCGCGACGCGCGCGCCCTTGGCGCGGAACGCCTGCGCGATGCCGTTGCCGATGCCGCTGGAGCCGCCGACCACCAATACTTGCTTGCCGCCGAAATCGAGCTCGTTCATCGCGCGTTCCTCTCTCGTGCTGTTGTCTTGATTGCGCATGATCCTTCTCGGAAAGCCAACCGGGAAACTTGCGTTAACGCGCTGCGCGCATGCCGATATGGGATCAGTGGTTTGACGTATCTTGCGATCGGTGCCAGCGTTGCCGTCTCTCACAACGCAGAAAATCAACGGGGGGTCCGTCATGTCCGAATACAAGCAGCTCAGCCGTTCGGTGAAGGGCCTCACCGTTCTCGTCACCGGCGCCGCCAGCGGCATGGGCCGCGCCACCGCGCGGGTGTTTGCCGATGAAGGCGCCAATGTCGCGGTCACCGACCTGACCGAAGAAGGCACGCAGGCGGTGACGAAGGAGATTTCGGCAAGCGGCGGCTCGGCGAAGGCCTGGACGCTCGACGTCGGCGATCGCGACGCCATCACCAAAGTCGTCAACGACGTCGCCGCGCATTTCGGCGGGCTCGACATCATCGTCAACAATGCCGGCATCTCGGTGCGGGTGCCGATCGACGATCCCGCGTACGAGGACGCTTGGGCCAAGGGCATCGCGGTGATGCTGACGGCGCATCCGCGCATCATCCGCGCGGCACTGCCATACCTGCGCAAGTCGCGCTCGCCGCGCATCGTCAACATCGCCTCGACCGAGGCGCTCGGCGCGACCGCGCTGCACAGCCCCTACTCCGCGGCCAAGGGCGGCGTCACCAGCCTGACCCGCTCGCTCGCGGTGGAACTGGGACGCGAGGGCATCACCGTGAACTGCATCTGCCCGGGCCCGATCCGCACCGCCATCACCGACCGCATCTCCGAGGAGCACAAGACGCTCTACGCCAAGCGCCGCACCGCGCTCGCCCGTTACGGCGATCCGGAAGAGGTCGCGCACATGACGCTGAGCCTGTGCCTGCCCGCCGCATCGTTCCTGACCGGCGCCGTGATTCCGGTCGACGGCGGGTTGATGGCGCGGAATGCCTGACCCGCGCACGGCCCGCGAGCGTTGACAGCGCGCGCGCGTCGAGTAGCCTTCCCGTCAAATGAAGCGGGAAAACCGCCCGCGATAGACGGGGAGATACGCCAATGACGGTCCTGATCCGGCAGCTTCACAAGCATTTCGTCGGCGAGGTTTCCGGCGTCGATCTGCGCAAGCCGCTGACGAAGCAGGAAGCGATCGACATCGAGGCCGGCATGGACAAATACGCCGTGCTTGTGTTCCACGGCCAGGACATCTCCGACGAGCAGCAGATGGCATTCGCGCTGAATTTCGGCGAGCGCGAAGATGCGCGCGGCGGCACGGTGACGAAGAAGCAGGACTACCGCCTCGCCTCCGGGCTGAACGACGTCAGCAATCTCGGCAAGGACGGCAAGCCGCTGCCGAAGGACCACCGCACCCATCTGTTCAACCTCGGCAACTGCCTGTGGCATTCCGACAGCTCGTTCCGGCCGATCCCGGCGAAATTCTCGCTGCTGTCGGCGCGCGTGGTGAACCCGAAGGGCGGCAACACCGAATTCGCCGACATGCGCGCCGCCTATGACGCGCTCGACGACGAGACCAAGGCCGAGATCGAGGACATGATCTGCGAGCACTCGCTGATGTATTCGCGCGGCTCGCTCGGCTTCCTCGACTACACCGACGAGGAGAAGCAGATGTTCAAGCCGGTGCTGCAGCGCCTGGTGCGGACGCATCCGGTGCACGGCCGCAAGTCGCTGTATCTGTCCTCTCACGCCGGCGCCATCAGGGGCATGAGCACGCCGGAGGCGCGGCTGCTGCTGCGCGATCTGACCGAGCACGCGACGCAGCCCGAATTCGTCTATGTGCACAAATGGACGGTGCATGACCTCGTGATGTGGGACAACCGCCAGACCGTGCACCGCGTCCGCCGCTACGACCAGTCACAGCCCCGCGACATGCGCCGCGCCACGGTCGCGGGCACCCAGCCGACGGTCGCGCAGGAAGCGGCGGAGTAGGCGGAACTACTGGTGTCGTCCCGGCGAAAGCCGGGACCCATAACCACAGAGCGCTGTTATTGCACGACGCTGTGGCCCCAGCGCGGCATCACAACTGCATGCGGTGGTTATGGGTCCCCTGAGTTCACAAACGAAGTGCAACACTTCCTTGAGGAGGTGTTGCCATGGGGCGGACTTACAAGCAGCTCTCTCTGGACGACCGATGCGAGATTGCCTGCCTATCGGCCAATGGCAGCTCGGTCCGGCAAATCGCGGCAGCTCTGGATCGCTCGCCATCAACGATCTCTCGGGAACTGAGGCGCAATCGGGGGAGCCAGGTCGGCTACAAGCCGAGCTATGCCCAGCACCAGATGCGAGCGCGGCGCTGGACGGGCGGACGCCTCGAACGGGAGCCCGGCCTGCGCCGCGCGGTGTTGCAACGCCTTCGCCGCGGCTGGTCGCCCGAGCAGGTCGCTGGCCGGCTGGCCCGCGAGTACGGGCGCAAGGTGATCTCCCACGAGACCATCTACCGCTTCATCTATCGCCAACTCAGGCGCACCACGGACTTCAACTGGCGGCGCTATCTGCCGCGCGCCAAGAGCAAGCGCGGCTGCCGCGGCAAGCGGGGCGGCAGCCCCGCAAGCTTCATCGAAGGCCGTGTTTCCCTGGCAAATCGGCCGCTCGAAGCGGCCGACCGCAGCGTGCCCGGGCACTGGGAGGCCGACCTGATGATGTTCTCGAAATACGGTCAGGCCGTGCTGACCGTGCACGAGCGCACCTCGCGGCTGCTGCTCGGCATCCGCCTTGCCAGCAAGGTCGCGCGCGGTGTCGCCCGCCATCTCGTGGGCTTCTTCGCGCCCCTTCCACAAGAGCTGCGCCAGAGCGTTACCTTCGACAACGGCACCGAGTTCGCCGGTCACCTGGCGCTGCACCGCCTCTCGATCGCGACCTTCTTCTGCGATCCCCATGCCCCCTGGCAGAAGGGTGGCATCGAGAACGCCATCGGCAGGATGCGCCGCTTTATTCCCCGCAAGACGGATCTCGTAACCCTCTCGACCGCCAGATTCCGCCAGTTCATCGCCGCCTACAACAACACCCCGCGCAAATGCCTTGACTACCGCACGCCTGCCGAGTCCTTTGCTCAAGTGTTGCACTTCGAATGTGAATCCACCTCCCGGCTTTCGCCGGGACGACACTGAGAATGCGTTGGGATCGTCGACGACCTCAGCGACAGCCTACGCGTGGCCGGCGTCGTTCGACAGCATGCCGGCCTCGATGCCGATCTTGCGCAAGGCGCGCGCGTATTTCTCGTCGACGTCGGTACCGAAGATCAGCTCCGGATCGGCGTCGCAATGCAGCCAGCCATTGTGCTGGATCTCGTTCTCGAGCTGGCCCGGCGCCCAGCCGGCATAGCCGAGCGCGAGGATCGCGTGCTTCGGCCCGGCGCCCTTGGCGATCGCCTTCAGGATATCGACGGTCGCGGTGAGCGAGATGCCGTCGTCGATGTTCAGCGTCGCATCCTGAATGTAGAAGTCGCTGGAATGCAGCACGAAGCCGCGGCCGGTATCGACCGGGCCGCCCTTCATCACCTTCATCATCTCGGCATTCTCGGGCAGCTGGATCTGGTCCGACTTCTCGATGATGTCGAGCTGCACCAGTAGCCCGGGGAAATCGATGCTGCCGGCGGGACGGTTGACGATGATGCCCATCGCGCCCTCGGAGGAATGCGCGCACATGTAGATCACGGAGCGTTCGAAGCGGGGGTCGTTCATGACAGGCATCGCGATCAGCATCTGGCCGTCGAGATAGCCACCTTCGGCGGCATGGGCACCGACGGCCGGGCTTCTGCCGGCGGCGGTTTTGCGAGTCTTGCCTGTTTTGCCTTCAGGGCGCATCCGCAAAGGCCTTTCCTGCTGATTTGGCATCCTGATATCGGGTGGCGGTTCTGTCAATCAACCATCGACCGCCGTGCGGCGATGCATCACAAGCAATTCAATGGTTTGCACCGAAAGTTGCGGGTAAAGACGTCTCATGATCGTCATAGTTCCCTTGCGTGCCGCATTTGGCGTTGCCGCCCTGTTTTCCGTCGCATGTACGGCAACGGAGGTCCGCGCCGACGACGCCTCGCCGTGGCAACAGGACACGCATTCGGCGGTGCGGCTGCTCGCCGGATCGCGCAGCGGCGCGGTGCTGCTTGGCGGCATTGCGTTCCAATTGCAGGACGGCTGGAAGACCTATTGGCGGACGCCCGGCGATTCCGGCGTGCCGCCGCGGTTCGATTTCTCCAGGTCGGATAACGTCGAGGCGGTCACCGTGATGTGGCCGGCGCCGCGGCAATTCGACGACGGCGCCGGCGGCACCTCGCTCGGCTACAAGCACCAGGTGGTGCTGCCGCTGCGCATCGTGGCGAAGAATCCCGACAAGCCGCTGGTGCTGCGCGCCGACATCAACTACGCGGTGTGCGAGAAGCTGTGCGTACCGGTGGAGGCGAAGGCCGAGCTGGCGTTCGCGAGCGTCGCCTCGACCGAGGACGCCGCGCTTTCGGAAGCGCTCAACGCGGTGCCGAAGCCCGCCAATATCGGCGACCCCATCCCGTTCTCGATCCGCGACGTCAAGCGCGACGGCAAGAACAACGTGCTGGTCGATGTCACCGCGCCCGAGAGCCGCGACCTCAGCCTGTTCGTCGAGGGGCCGACGCCCGACTGGGCGCTGCCGGTGCCCAAGCTCGTTGCGCAGGCGCCGCCGGGCGTGAAGCGTTTCTCTTTCGAGCTCGACGGCCTGCCGCCCGGCGCCAAGGCCGACGGCGCCGCGCTGAAGCTGACGCTGGTCGGCGGCGACAAAAGCTACGAATTCAATATCAATTTGAATTGAGCCGTAGGGTCATTCCGGGGTGAAGCAGCGCATCGAACCCGGAATCTCGAGCTCCCGGTTTCAGTGCTTCGCACTGCCCCGGGACGCCCCCGAAGAGGTGCGTCACCGAACCCAATCTTAACGTTTCGTTGATAGATCGGAGGCCATTGCCGCCACGCGGCGCTTTAGGAATTTTCCGCCTTGGCTGTGATGGAGACACAATCGGCAACCTCCGCGCCATTGGGCCGGGCCGCACGCCTGCGCGGCCTCGCAGCGCGCGCGCTCGGCGGCACCAACGAGGCGTCGGTCACCAAGCGCCTCGCCGGCATGATCTTCGCCATCCGCGTCATCAGCGCCGGCATCGCCTATCTCGCGCAGATCCTGCTGGCGCGCTGGATGAGCGGCTCGGATTACGGCATCTACGTCTATGTCTGGACCTGGGTGCTGCTGCTCGGCAGCACCATGGATTTCGGCATCGCGCCCTCCGCGCAGAAGATCATTCCGGAATACCGCGCGCGCGGCGACCTTGCGGCGCTGCGCGGCTTCCTCTCCGGCGGCCGCTGGGTGGTGCTGGCGACGTCCAGCACGGTCGCGCTGCTGCTCGCCGGCGTGATCCACCTCGCCTCGCCCTGGATCGATCCCAACGCCGTGGTGCCGCTCTATATCGGCTGCCTGACGTTGCCGCCCTTCGTCGTCGCCAACACCCAGGACGGCATCTCCCGCGCGCATGACTGGATGCAGCTCGGCCTGATGCCGCAGTTCATCGTTCGGCAGGGGCTGATCATCGCGCTGACCGCCGGCGCGCTGGCGCTCGGCCTCAATCTCGGCGCCACCGCGGCGATGATCGCGAGCGCCGCCGCGGTATACATCGCGGCGATCGGCCAGATGGTCGTGCTCAACCGCCGCCTCACCGCCCATCTCGGGGTGGGCGAGAAGAGCTACGACGTCAAGGGCTGGTTCGCGATCTCGCTGCCGATCATGCTGGTCGAGAGCTTCTATCTGCTGCTCGGCTACACCGACGTGCTGATGCTGCAGCAGTTCCGCTCGTCCGAGGAGGTCGGCATCTATTTCGCCGTGGTGAAGACGCTGGCGCTGGTGTCGTTCGTGCACTACGCGATGGCGGCGACCACGGCGCACCGCTTCGCCGAATACAACGCGCTCGGCGACAAGGAGCGGCTGTCGGCCTATGTCGCGCACGCCATCAGCTGGACGTTCTGGCCCTCGCTGCTCGCGACCGTCGCCCTGCTGGTGTTCGGCAAGCCGCTGCTGTGGCTGTTCGGCCCGAAATTCGTCGACGGCTACAGCATCATGTTCGTCGCCGCGATCGGCCTCGTGGTCCGCTCGGCGATCGGGCCGGTGGAGCGGCTGTTGAACATGCTCGGCCACCAGAGCATCTGCGCGACGGCCTATGCGGTGTCGTTCCTGATGAATGTCGGGCTCTGCATCGCCCTCGTCCCCCGCTACGGCGGGATGGGCGCCGCCGCCTCGACCTCGCTGTCGCTGACCTTCGAGACGATCCTCTTGTTCTATGTCGTGCGCTCGCGCCTCGGGCTGCACGTGCTGGCGTTCGGCAAGCGGCGGACGGCGCCGTAGCATTCGGCCGGCGCGGCATCATGCGATGCATGAGCGCCGCCGGACTGGAAAACCCGCCTAACGGCGTTCAGCCTTGCGCCGGTCAGGCGCGCCTGATGTCCGCCTGCTTCCAAGAGTGGCCGGCAACCATGCGTCGGAAGAACCACAGAACGGCCGGGCAAGCCAGCAGCACGGCGGCGCCGAAGTCGAGCGCCGCGCTCGCGGAGCCGACCGCGGTGGAGAGCTTTCCTCCGATCGCAGGTCCAGCCAGCATGCCGGCGTAAAAGACGGTGTAGAATATTCCCATTCCGATCGGCCGCGTCCTCTGCTCGAGCACGCGCGCAGGCAGGCTCATGATCGGACCGGCAGGCAGGCCGCAGAGGATTCCAAGAGCAATGACGACGGGAAGCACCGTGCCGCTGCGCGACAAGAGCAGTGTCAGAAGCGCGAAGGCGATGCAGCCCGTGATCAGGATGACCTCGCCGCGCCTGGTCCGATCGGCGAGGAAGCCGCCCAACGGCACCGAAAGGGCGGCGAGCCAGAGCACGATACTGATGGTTGATCCGGCTGCGGCGCCGGACCAGCCTTGCTCGACCAGCATCGATGGACCGAAACTGAAGATCATCGCAAAACCGATGTTGTAGAGACACCAGATCAGCCCAGCGGCAATCACGGCGCAGATCGTGTCGGCGGTCAGGCTGCTAGGCTCGCCTTCAACCGCGACGGCCGCATCCGGCGCGCGATAAACCAGAGCTATGAGGCCGAGACCGATCAGGATCACCCCGGCGACGGCAAGATTGACGGCATGGAGTCCGAGCGTGGCTCCGATTGCCGGCAACAGCATGAGAGCGACTGCGATGCCGGCCGGCCATGAGTTGATGAAAATGGCCATCGCGGTGGCGATTTCCCGGCCGGCAAACCAGTCCGCGATCATCTTGGTCATCAGGACGTTCAGGAGGACGCCGCCGATGCCGGCAGTCAGCCGGCCTGCGATCTGCACGCTCCACGACGTCGACGTGGTCATCAGCAGTTCGCCTGCCAGCATCATCAGGAGACCGGCAAGGACCACCACCTTGTCGCCATAGCGGCGGCCGATCGCGCCGCCAGGCAAGGCAAGCAAGGCGCCCGGCGCAAAGTAGAGCCCGATCAGAACGCCGATATCGGCCAGGCTCGCGCCCAGACCCTGGCTGAGCTGTGGCGCGATGGCCGCGACGCTCTGAAACTGAAAGGCGATGGCGGCACGAGCGACGAACAGAGCAGCAAGAATGGTCCAGCGGCTTCGCATTTGGATTTTCTCCGATGCCCAGAACTATGTCGTCGGCTTGATGTTCTGGTTCAGGCGGAAGAAATTCGTCGGATCGTATTTGTTCTTGAGCGCGACAAGACGTGCGTAATTTTCGCCGTAGGCATCGCGCACGCGGTCTTCGCCCTCATCCCCCAGGTTGTTGGCATAGACGCCGCCGGTCGAATAGGGCCTGACGGCACTCCACAGCTCGCGCGCCCAACGCATGTTCGCTTCGTCACCGGCCGGATCGTCCCAGATCGCGACCGGAAAGCAGTCGAACGCCGCATCGCGGTTTGCGTAAGGCGAGCTCGATAGCGGAACCCGTGCAATTGCGCCGCCGACATGCTGGAGAACCAGCAAGGACGAGGTGTTGGGGGCTCTCGCATAGGCGTCGAGCAGCGCGTCGATCGCGCCGGCACCGATCTCGCGCAGGAATTGCGCCTTCCAGTAATAGCGACGTCCCCGCGGAAACAGGGCATCGCCGCCTGACTGAATCTCGAGATAGGGAACGGTTGCGAGGCGCGTCTCGACGGGCGAGCCGAACTTGACGATCGGCGAAAGGGCGCGCTCACCGTCATGATGCGAGCCGACATAACAACCGGAGATGTTGAAGAACCGGTCGCCCGACGGCAGCGTCACAAGGGCCGCATCGACGTTGACCTCATCGGCAGCGTTGCGGGCGAATTCATCGTAGAACTGCATGGCCTCGCGCGCCTGATCGTAAGGATAGAGCGTTGACGCGACGGGCAACGACGTGCCGATCGCGTGCAACTGGTATTCGAACGCAGTCACGATGCCGAAATTGCCGCCGCCGCCTCTCAAGCCCCAGAGCAGGTCGGGGTGTTCGGTCGCGCTGGCCCTTAAAACTTGTCCCTCGGCTGTCACCACTTCGGCGGCAATCAGGTTGTCGCAGGTCAACCCGTATTTTCGCCCGAGCTTGCCGAAGCCGCCGCCAAGCGTGAGCCCGGCGATGCCGGTGTCGCTGTTGACCCCCATGGTGGTCGCCAGGCCGTGCGCCTGCGTGGCACGATCGAATTCGCCGAGATCGAGGCCGGCCTCCGCGCGCGCGGTGCGCCTGACCGGATCGACATCGATGCGTTTCATCCGCGACAGGTCGATGACCATGCCGCCGTCACAGACCGAGAGGCCAGCGACATTGTGGCCTCCGCTGCGAACGGCCACCGGGAACGTGCGGGACCTCGCGAATGTCACAGCCTCGACCACATCCCGGGTATCCGCGCAGTAGGCGATCATGGCCGGCCGCCTGTCGACGGCGCCGTTCCAGACCTTGCGCGCCTCGTCGTAACCGGCGCTCCCGTCGAGGACCACTTGGCCCTTGAGCCGTAGCTGGGAGCTGGGCCGAAGCTCGGAATGCGGCTCGCCCATCACCTCGTTATTTGCCTGCCGCTGCTCCATCCGATTTGCTCCTCGTCAGGAATGCCCATGCCATCATCCCACGGCGTGCCAAATCGTCCTGAATCCGATCGGAAAAAGTTGCAAAATTTCGCCAAAAGCGATGGCTCCAGGCGATGGCGACGCTTGCAGCCCCAAAACAAAAGCCGGCCCTGATCCAATCAGAGCCGGCTTGTTCTGAGGCCGCCAAATCCCGCCGGAAAATTACTCCGCGGTCCAGCCGCCGTCGATCGAGTAGTTGGAGCCGGTGATCTGCGCGGCATCGTCGCTGCACAGGAACAGCGCAAGCGCCGCAACCTGATCGGATGTCACGAACTCCTTGGTCGGCTGCGCGGCGAGCAGCACGTCCTTGATGACCTGCTCCTTGGTCATGTTGCGCGCCTTCATGGTCTCCGGGATCTGGTGCTCGACCAGCGGGGTCCAGACATAGCCCGGGCTGATGCAGTTGCAGGTGATCTTGTGCTGCGCGAGCTCCAGCGCCACCGTCTTGGTGAGGCCGGCGATGCCGTGCTTGGCCGAGACATAGGCCGACTTGAACGGCGAAGCGACCAGCGAGTGCGCCGAGGCGGTGTTGATGATGCGGCCCCAGCCGCGCTTCTTCATGCCGGGCACCGCGGCGCGGATGCCGTAGAACGCGGACGACAGATTGATCGCGATGATCGCTTCCCACTTCTCCGGCGGGAATTCCTCGATCGGCGCAACGAACTGGATGCCGGCATTGTTGACGAGGATATCGACCGAACCGAAGGTCTTCTCGCCGAGCGCAATCATGTCGGCGATCTCGGCCGGCTTGGTCATGTCGGCCGGCGAATGCACGGCCTTGACCTTGAAGTCGGTCTCGATGCCGGAACGCTCCTTCTCGATATCGGCCGGAACGCCCATGCCGTTGAGAACGATATTGGCGCCGGCACCGGCGAAGGCGCGCGCGATCGCCAATCCGATGCCGCTGGTCGAGCCGGTCACAACGGCGGTCTTGCCTGTCAACGTACCCATTGTCGGTCGCTCCTATTTGCTTGCGGGGGGTGTGGGTTCATCCCCCGTGAGGTCGTAAGTCACCATGGTCTCCCCGGACTGCGGCCGTTCTAGCCATTCTTTGTGACGCATCGACAAATGCACGTCGCGGACGCCCGCGCCCCAGTGCTCGACCATCGCAACATGGGAGAAGTCGTAGTCCTTCGAGGAGCTCTCGTAGTTCTTGCTCTTGTAGATCAGGTGAACCACCGTGACGGTGTTCTCCTTGGACGCCTTGCGCAGCAGCTCGACCGACGGATCGTTCTTCAGGTAATCGGGCAGCTTGCCGATCAGGTCGCGTACCGCCATGCGGGCGTTGTGGATCTGCCGGTTCTTGTCGGTGTTCATCCGCGTCCGGCTGGAATAGCGGATGTCCTTCTCGCGCTCGGCGGCCTCCAGCAGCGTCTCCGGCAACGGCCCGCGCGCGCTGAACAGATCGACCTGGAAGATCAGGAGATCGCGGCTGGTCTCCTCGTCGAGCACGAAGTCGAGCGGGGTGTTGGAAGCGATGCCGCCGTCCCAATAATGCTCGCCCTCGATGACGACGGACGGAAAGCCCGGCGGCAGCGCGCCCGAGGCCATGATGTGCTCGGGGCCTATCTTCTTGCCGAGCTTCCTGAACTCGTAATTGTCGAAATAGCGGAAATTGCCCGAGGTGACGCTCACCGCGCCAACCGACAGGCGCGTCTTCAGATCGTTGATGCGGTCGAAATCAACGAGGCGCTCCAACGTCTTCTTCAAGGGCCCGGTGTCGTAATAGCTCAGCGATTGCGAGCTGCCAGGCGGCCACAGCGGCGCCGGCGGAATCCGCGGCGTGAAGAAGCCGGGCACGCCGAAGGTCGCGATGATGGCGGCACTGGTCTCGTTGAACAGCGAGCGGGCGCGCTCATGGTTGGAGACCGGATTCCACGGCACCGGCGCCGACACCATCTCCCAGAATTCCTTCAGCCGCGGCACACGCTCGGCCGGCTCGTTGCCGGCGATGATCGCGGCGTTGATGGCGCCGATCGAGATGCCGGCGATCCATTCCGGCTCGAAGCCTGCGTGGCAGAGCGCCTGAAAGGCGCCGGCCTGATAGGAGCCGAGCGCGCCGCCGCCCTGAAGAACCAGCACGCGCTGCGCTTGCGCCGGCGTCGAGGCAGGCGCGGTGTCGGAAGTATCCATTCGTAACCGTTCGCTCAAAAACGACTTGGGCCGCAACCGTGGCGACAGTTCGCCGCGGCGTCAATCAGCGAGATTATGGGGTTAGATCACGCGGAATTTATCGAGATCAGGTTGCCGCCAAAATGAGCGTCCAGAACACCTTGTACTTGGTGTTGGGAGCATAGACCGCCGCGATGCCCATTTTTGTGACACCGCTCTTCAGCATATTGGCCTTGTGCGGCGGTGAATCACGCCAGCCCGAAAAGGCTTCTGCCAGCGTGTGATAGCCGGCCGAGATGTTCTCGACCGCGACGGTGGCGGGATAGCCTCCGGCCTGCAGCCGCTTGCCGAGCGGGGCCTTTACGTCATGGTCCATCTTGTTGCGGGCGGCCATCGCCTGCGACTGCTGCTCAGCGAGCTTGGTCAGGTCCGGATCGACCACCACGGTGCCAAGACCATTGTTCTGGCGATACTGCGAAAACATGATCGCGGCCGCCTGGCTATCCAGGACAGCGCCGGGTTGGGCCATGTTGAGATACATGGTCGGTTCTTCCGGGATTTTGGTGTCCGTGCCGCAGCCGGCAAGCAGCAGAAGCCCGAACAGGGCGACCGTCGTCCGTTTCACTGTAAGAAAACCCCCAAAGATTGGCCCGCCGTTGTTGCATACCAACCGTGGCTGAATGGTGAACAGGGGCTAACTTTTGGCTGCGAAATGCCGTCATTCCGGGGCGCGAAGCGAGCCCGGAATCTCGAGATTCCGGGCTCGGTCCTACGGACCGCCCCGGAATGACGGTGAATGTGGTCAGGAACCGTCGCCCGGATGCCTACTCCTGGGCGGCAAAGATCCGGTAGCGGCGGGGCTGCAGCGAGACGATTTCGCCGGCCTGGAGCTCGCGGTCGCGGGGGGCGTCGATCTCGATCACGGTCTTGCCCTCGCTCCCCGACAGGGCCACCTCGGCGCGCTGGATCGGACCGAACGAGCGGACGTGCCGGATGGCGCCTTCCAGGGCGCCGGTTCCGGCCGGGCCGACCGCCATGTCGTGGCGGCGGACGAACAGTTTTGCCGCGCCCGACGCCGCGCCCAAAGCCGGAATGTTCAGGGGACGGCCGTCCAGCCGCACCGCATCGCCGGCGACGTCGACCGGCAGCACGATGGATTCGCCGATGAAGCCATGCACGAAGGCGGTCGCCGGATTGTCATAGACCTCGCCGGGCGAGCCGATCTGCTCGATCTTGCCCTTGTCCATCACCACGACGCGGTTGGCGACTTCGAGCGCTTCTTCCTGGTCATGGGTGACGAAGATCGAGGTGACGTGGATCTCGTTGTGCAGCGAGCGCAGCCATTGCCTGAGCTCCTTGCGCACCTTGGCATCGAGCGCGCCGAACGGCTCGTCGAGCAACAGGATCCGCGGCTCGATCGCGAGCGCGCGCGCCAGCGCGATGCGCTGGCGCTGGCCGCCGGACAATTGGCTGGGATAGCGATTGGCCAGCCAATCGAGCTGCACCAGGTCGAGCAACTCCTTGACGCGGGCACGGATCGTCGCCTCGTCCTTGCGGATCGCGCGCGGCTGCACGCGCAGGCCGAAGGCGACGTTCTCGAACACCGTCATGTGGCGGAACAGCGCGTAGTGCTGGAACACGAAGCCGACCTGGCGCTCGCTGGCGCCGCGCGAGAGCGCATTCTCGCCGTCGATCGCGACCTCGCCCGAGTCGGGCCAGTCCAGGCCCGCGATGATGCGCAGCAGCGTCGTCTTGCCGGAACCGGACGGACCGAGCAGCGCCAGCAACTCGCCGTCGGCGACCTTGAGGTCGACATTATCGAGCGCGGCAAAGCTGCCGAACGTCTTTACGATATTCTTGACTTCAATCGCCATCGGGCACCTCTGCCTCGTCGAGCCGCCGTTCGAGAACGGTTTTCGCCACCAGGGTGATCAGCGCCAGCATCGCGAGCAGCGATGCGATCGCGAACGAGGCGACGAACTGGTACTCGTTGTAAAGAATTTCGACCAGCAGCGGCATCGTGTTGGTCTCGCCGCGGATGTGGCCGGAGACGACCGACACCGCGCCGAACTCGCCCATCGCGCGCGCGTTGCAGAGCAGTACGCCGTACAGCAGGCCCCATTTGATGTTGGGCAGCGTGACGCGGAAGAAGGTCTGCAGGCCGGAGGCGCCGAGCGAGATCGCCGCCTCCTCTTCCTGGGTGCCCTGCTCCTGCATCAGCGGGATCAGCGCGCGCGCCACGAAGGGGAAAGTGACGAAGATCGTCGCCAGCGCGATGCCCGGCACCGCGAACAGGATGTGGACGTTATGCGCCTGCAGCCACGGCCCGAAATAGCCCTGCGCGCCGAACAACAGCACGTAGACCAGGCCCGAAATCACTGGCGAGACCGAGAACGGCAGGTCGATCAGCGTGATAAGGAAGGTCTTGCCGGTGAACTCGAACTTCGAGATCGCCCAGGCCGCGATCACCCCGAACACGAGGTTGAGCGTGACCGAGATCGCGGCGATCAAGAGCGTCAGCTTGATGGCGGCGAGTGCCTCGGGTTCCGCCAGCGCCGCGAGATACGCGCCGATCCCCTTCGAGAACGCCGACGCGAACACCACGACCAGCGGCAGCACGACGAAGATGCTGAGGAAGGCGATCGCGAGCGCGATGATGATGAAGCGGATCGGGCCGGGCTCGGTGCGCAGATTGCGCTGCGCCGTCCCCGGCTCCGCGCGCGCGATCTCGAGCCGCGGCGCCGGCGCCGCGACGCTGACATCGGTCGCGGGTGCGTAGGTCCGCAGTTGCGTGGTCGAGGTCACCAATCCCGTCTGCATCGACATCGCAAGACCTCAATGCACGGGGATGCGGGCTTGCGCCCAGCGCTGCAGCCGGTTGATCAGGAAGATGATCAGGAACGAGGCCACCAGCATCACGACCGCGATCGCGGTGGCATCGGCGTAGCGGAATTCGGACAGCCGGATCACGATCAACAGCGGCGCGATCTCGGAGACATTGGGCAGATTGCCGGCGATGAAGATCACCGAGCCGTATTCACCGATGGCGCGGGCGAAGGCGAGCGCGAAGCCGGTGAGCAGCGCCGGAATCAAGCTCGGCAGGATGACGCGAAACACCGTGTGCCAGCGATTGGCGCCCAGGCTCGCCGCCGCCTCCTCGATCTCGGGATCGAGATCGATCAGCACCGGCTGCACCGTGCGCACCACGAACGGAATGCCGATGAAGATCATCGCGATGAAGATGCCGATCGGCGTGAACGCGACCTTGATGCCGAGCTCGGCGAGCGGCGCGCCGAGCCAGCCCTTCTGGGCGAACAGCTGCGTCAGCGCGACGCCGGCGACCGCCGTCGGCAAGGCAAACGGAACATCGACGATGGCGTCGAACAGCCGCCGGCCCGGAAAGCGATAACGCACCAGCGCCCAGACGATGACGGTGCCCATCACCAGGTTGACGCATGCGGCCGCAAACGAAAGCCCAAACGAAATCTTCAGGGCGTTCAGGGTGCGGCGGCTGGTCAGGATGCCCCAGAACTGGTCGAGGCTCAGCTCGAACGTCTTGAGGAACAGCGCGGCCAGCGGAATCAGGATGATAACGGACAGCCATGTCAGGGTCAGTCCCATGGTGAGACCGAACCCCGGCAGGGTACTGCGCCGTGCAACCGCTGTGCTCACATATCCCCCTGATAATCCGATCAGTTCTTGTAGATCTGATCGAAGATGCCGCCCTCGGCGAAGTGCTCCTTCTGGGCCTTGGTCCAACCACCAAAAACGTCGTCGATGGTGAAAAGTTCAACCTTGGCGAAGGATTTTTCGTACTCCTTGGCGATCTCGGGATCGCGCGGTCGGTACGAGTTGCGCGCGGCGATCTCCTGGCCTTCCTTGGTGTACCAGTACTTCAGATAGGCCTCGGCGACGGCGCGGGTGCCCTTCTTGTCGGCGACCTTGTCGACCACGGCGACCGGCGGCTCGGCCAGGATCGACTGCGCCGGGGCCACGATCTCGAACTTGTCCGCGCCGAATTCGCGAAGCGCCAGAAAGGCTTCGTTCTCCCACGCCAGCAGCACGTCGCCGACGCCGCGCTCGACGAAAGTCACGGTCGAGCCGCGCGCGCCGGTGTCGAGCACCGGCACGTTCTGATAGAGATCGGCGACGAACTTCTTCGCCTTGTCCGCGGAGCCGAACTTCTTCTGCGCATAGCCCCAGGCGGCGAGATAGTTCCAGCGCGCGCCGCCCGAGGTCTTCGGGTTCGGCGTGATGACGCTGACGCCGGGTTTAATCAAATCGTTCCAATCCTTGATGCCTTTGGGATTGCCCTTGCGCACCAGGAACACGATGGTCGAGGTGTAGGGCGAGGCGTTGAGCGGCAGCCGCTTCTGCCAGTCGGCCGCGATCAGGCCCTTGCCCGCGATCGCATCGATGTCATAGGCGAGCGCCAGCGTGACGACATCGGCCTGCAATCCGTCGATCACCGAGCGCGCCTGCGAGCCGGAGCCGCCATGCGACTGCTTGATCTCGACGCTCTTGCCGGTTTCCTTCTGATAGGCCGCGGCGAACGCCTTGTTGAAATCGACATAGAGCTCGCGGGTCGGATCATACGACACGTTCAGCAGCGAATAGTCGGCCGCGAAGGCTGAGCTCGCCCACAACAGTCCCGCGACCAGCGGCAGGATACGACGGATCATTTCTGTCTCCATTCAACCTGAGAAATGTCAGGGAACACGCAAGACATAACTCACGGTGAAGTGGTCTTGAGTCAACGAAACCGGTTTTCTTTGTTTTCGGCGGCGCAGCGCGCTTGTGCTACGAAGTCTCGGCACTGCGAAGGCTTTGTCGCGTCGCCAAATCGCGATGAAGGCTCATCGCGATCGAGCGCCCTGCTCCATACCCTATGGCATCTTCATCGTATGGATGCCGCATTCCGTCTTGGCCCGGCCGCGCCAGCGGCCGTCGCGCGCATCCTCGCCGGCAGCGGACCGGCTGCTGCAAGGCATACACCCGACCGACTGATATCCCGATGCGACAAGTGGATGCGGCGGCAGCTTGCCGAGCGTGTAGATCGCCTCGATCTCCTCGCGCGAGACGTTGGCGAACGGATTGAATTTCAGCCTGACGCCGTCATCCTCGACAACCGGGATGTCGGCGCGGGCACCGCCCTGGAAACGCTTGCGGCCGTTGATCCAGCCGGCGAACGGCTTCAGCGCACGCGCCAGCGGCTCGACCTTGCGGATGCGGCAGCATGCGTCGGGATCGGTGAACCACAATTCGCGGTCCGGATCCTGGCGCGACAGCGCCTCCTCATCGGGCTTGATCGAACGCACGTCGGTGAGGCCGAGCGTTTCGACCAGCGTGTCACGATAAGCCAGCGTCTCCTCGAACAGCCTGCCGGTATCGAGAAACACCACCGGGATCGCCGGATCGACATCCGCCATCACCTTGAGCAGCGCGGCGGACTCGGTGCCGAACGACGACACCAGCGCCACTTTCTCGCGGCCGAGCGTCTTGACCGCGGCCGCGATCACCTCGGCGGGCGAGGCCGTGCGCAGCGCGCGATCGAGCGCATCGGCCGGCGCCACCACGAGCCCTGGTGCAAGCGTGCTCACTGGCCGGCGCTCTCCGAGTGACGCAGCTGCATGCGGCGGTTGAGTGCGGTGACGCGGCCGTCGCCGGTCGGCTGGTAGAACACCGAATAGCGCTTCATGGTCGCGGCAAACGCGTCGGCGTCGGCATCCTTCTTCACCTCGAAGGCGTCGAAGCCGGCGCGCGTCATGAACACGAACTGGTCGCGCAGGATCTGCCCGGTGGCGCGCAGTTCGCCGTCATAGCCGTAACGCTCGCGCAGCAGGCGCGCCTGGCTGTAGGCGCGGCCGTCGCGGAAGGTCGGAAACACCAGCGCGACCGAGGCCAGCCGATCGAGATGCGGCACGAGATCGTCGAGGTTGCGGTTGTTCGGCCAGATCACCCCTAGCTTGCCGGGACGGCGCAGCAGCGCCTCCGGATCGGCGAGAAAGCGCGCGGCGCTCACCAGCACCGCGCCGTCGCCCGGCAGCTCGGCGCCGTCGGCGACATGCACGAACAGATCGGTGGTGATTCTTCCCTGCTTAACGAGTGGCATAGACCCGCTCCCTGATAGGCTCGACGCCCAGACGCTTCACCGTATCGACGAACAATTCCTCGGGACGGTCGCGCAGCGCGAGATAGGCTTCGACAATGTCTTCGATCACGTCGGCGACTTCCGCATAGGGAACGGCCGGGCCGATCAGCGTGCCCAACTGCGCGTTCTCGTCGGCGCGGCCGCCGATCGTGATCTGGTAGAATTCCTCGCCGTTCTTCTCGACGCCGAGAATGCCGATGTGGCCGACATGGTGATGGCCGCAGGCATTGATGCAGCCGGAGATGTTGATGTGCAGCCGGCCGATCAGGTCGGCGGTGTCGTGGTTGGCGAAACGGCGCGTCAGCTCCTGCGCGATCGGGATCGAGCGCGCATTGGCCAGCGAGCAGTAGTCCAGCCCCGGGCACGCGATGATATCGGTGACGAGGTTGACGTTCGGCGTCGCGAGGCCGAGGCGGTCGAGCGCCTTGAACAGCTGCGGCAGGTCGCGCTTGGCGACGTGCGGCAGCGCCAGGTTCTGCTCGTGGCCGACGCGGATCTCGCCGAACGAATATTTGTCCGCGAGGTCGGCGACCGCGTCCATCTGCTCCGCGGTGGCGTCGCCCGGAGGGCCACCGACCGGCTTCAGCGACAGCGTCACGATCGAATAGCCCTGCACCTTGTGCGGCGCCACCGAGTTCTTGCGCCAGCGCTCGAACAGCGGATCATGCGCGGCCTGCTTCAGCTCGTCCGGCATGTGCGGCAGCTTCTCGTAAGGCGGATAGGAGAAGCGCGAGCGGACCTCCTCGATTGCGGCGTGATCGAGCGTCAGCCCGACATCGCCCATCGCCTTCCACTCCTCCTCGACTTCCTTGGCGAACTTCTCGATGCCGAGCTCGTGCACCAGGATCTTGATGCGCGCCTTGTAGATGTTGTCGCGGCGGCCGTACTGGTTGTAGACGCGCAGGATCGCCTCGACATAGCTCAGGATGTCGCGGCCGTGGACGAACGGCTTGATGGTCTTGGCGATGAACGGCGTGCGGCCGAGGCCGCCGCCGACCAGCACCTCGAAACCGGTCTCGCCGTCGGCGTTCTTGTGCAGCCGCAGCCCGATGTCGTGGATCTTGATCGCGGCACGGTCGTTCTCGGAGGCGGTGATCGCGATCTTGAACTTGCGCGGCAGGAACGAGAATTCCGGATGCAGCGTGGTGTGCTGGCGCAGGATCTCCGACCAGATCCGCGGATCCTCGATCTCGCCGGGCGCCACCCCTGCCCACTGGTCCGAGGTGACGTTGCGCATGTTGTTGCCGGAGGTCTGCATCGCGTGGATGCCGACTTCGGCGAGATCGGCGAGCGCATCGGGCAGCTCGGCGAGCTTGATCCAGTTGAACTGGATGTTCTGCCGCGTGGTGAAGTGGCCGTAGCCGCGATCGTAGCGGCGCGCGACATGGGCGAGCCGGCGCAACTGCTTCGACGACAGCGTGCCGTAGGGGATCGCGACGCGGAACATGTAGGCGTGCAGCTGCAGGTACACGCCGTTCTGCAAGCGCAGGATCTTGAATTCGTCCTCGGTGAGTTCGCCGGAAAGGCGGCGCTTCACCTGGTCGCGGAATTCCGAAACACGCTCGTTGATCAGCGTGCGGTCGAGTTCGTCATATGCATACATGATGGATGAGCCTTACGCCGGCACCTGAAGATCGATCGTGACGCCCTTGGCGCGGATGTGTTCGCGAAGATTGCCCGGCTTGAGCTTGCCGCCGTCCTTGAGCTCGACCGGCGCGATGTAGGGGCCGACCGCGCCGACATCGTCAGCGGTGGCTTCGGCCAAGAGAGCGCGCGCGTCGTCGGAGGTGCTGACGACGGCGGAATCGGACAGTTCGGTGGACCAGCCTTGCTTGGCGGTCCGGTACACCACGGCACCATCCCAGGTGCGGTTGGCGGTCACCACCGACGGGCCCGTGATCCTGATTTTCTTCTGTTCAAGCGGAGAGGTCATTCGGCAGCTTTCAGCAGTTCGGAGAACATCTGGTTGGAGAAGAGTTGGGTGACGTTGGACCGGCTCCACGGCGCGGAATGCGCGACCACGTCGCCGATGATGAGAATGGCCGGACCGCCGTCGACCTGTTTGACCAGTTCGGGCAGCCGCGCCAGCGTGCCGACCGCGGCCTTGGCATCCGGCCGCGTCACGCGCGCGAACACGCCGACCGGCGTCTCCGGCGAGCGGCCCGCGGCAAGCATGCCTTCGCGGATCGAAGGCGCCGCGGTCATGCCCATATAGACGACGACGGTCATCTTCTTGTCTGTCAGCACCGACCAGTCGACAACCTCGGCATCGCGCGCCTTGTGCGCAGTGAGGAAAGTGATGCGCAGCGCCTCGTGCCTGAAGGTCAGCGGCACTTCGAATTGCGCGGCCGCGCCCAGACCGGCGGAGACGCCCGGAATGATGGAGTAAGCGACGCCGGCGTCGCGCAGCGCCTCGATTTCCTCGCCGCCGCGGCCAAAGATAAAGGGATCGCCGCCCTTCAGCCGCACCGCGCGCTGGCCCGACTGCGCGGCCTCGATCATCAGCGCATTGATGGCGTCCTGGCCGATGCCGGGCTTGCCGACACGGCGGCCGACCGGGATCCGCGTGGCATCGCGCCGGATGCGGTCGAGAACTTCGGATGACACCAATTCGTCATAGAACACGACGTCGGCATCCTGCAGCGCGCGCAACGCCTTCACCGTGAGCAGATCCGGATCGCCGGGACCGGCGCCGACCAGCGTCACGTGACCGATGGCCTTGCCTTCCGCGCTCGCGCCGGCGAATGCGGCGGGATCGGCGATCGCGTTCAGCGCCTGCTCGGCCTCGTCCTTGCGGCCGGCCAGCACCAGCGCGCCAATCGGGCCGTCGACAATGCGCTCCCAGAAGCGGCGACGCAGCGGAAACTCCTCGATGCGGGCGTGGATCGATTTGCGGACGCCGCCGATGAAGCCGGCGAGATCGCCGATCCGCGCCGGCAGCACCGCCTCGATCTTCTCGCGGATGCGGCGCGCGACCACCGGCGACGTGCCGCCGGTGCCGACCGCGACCACGACATCGCCGCGATCGACGATCGCCGGCATGATGAAGGTGGAATGCACGAGGTCGTCCATCACGTTGACCGGCAGGCCGATCGCCTTGGCGCGCACCGACATCGCAACACCGATCTCGCCTGCGCCGGCACAGAGGACGGCGATGACATCGGAGAGGTCGGCGGTGAGCGGATCGCCTTCGGCGCGCTCGATCCGCGCGGCGTCCTCCGCCGCGAGACCGGCAATGTCATGATCGCTGTCGGTCGCGTACCAGCGCACCGCGGCGCCGGCGGCTGCGAGCAGCCGCAACTTGGCGCGCGCGAGGTCGCCCGCTCCAACGAGCAGCACCTTGCCGCTTTGCAGATCCAGAAACACCGGCAGATATCGCATCAGACACTCGCTTCCCCAACTTGGGGGTTGACTGAAATTATTTTCTATTTATCTCTCGATCAAGGCCAGCAAAGAGAAAATTATTTCTTCTCTATTGCAGCGCAACTTTAGAATTTTCAACTCCACAGGCCAAGGCCAAGAGATGCATCTTCTCGACAACGAATCCGTCGCCGCCAGGACGCGGTCCGCAGCGCTTAGCAATGCATCTTCCGTGCCGGGGATTCCCGCCAATCAGGCGCCTCCGTCGATGGATCATCTCGACGAGCTGGAGGCGCAGAGCATCTACATTCTGCGCGAAGCGTTCGCCCGGCTGAAGAAGCTCGCGTTGCTGTGGTCGCTCGGCAAGGATTCCAACGTGATGATCTGGCTGGCGCGCAAGGCGTTCTTCGGCCGCGTCCCGTTCCCGGCATTGCACGTCGACACCGGCAAGAAATTTCCGGAGATGTACGCGTTCCGCGACCGCTTCGGAAAGGAATGGGATCTCGACCTGCGCGTCGAGCCCTGCCCGCCGATCGACAGCGTCGACCCGACCCTGCCGCCGGCCGCGCGTTCTGCCGCGCGCAAGACCGAGGGGTTGAAGCTCGCGCTCAACAAGTTCGGCTTTGACGGATTGATCGCCGGCATCCGCCGCGACGAGGAGGCCACCCGCGCCAAGGAGCGCGTGTTCTCGCCGCGCGGCCTCGAGGGCGAATGGGATGTCCGCGACCAGCCGCCGGAGTTCTGGGACCAGTTCAACGCCTCGCCGCCGCAGGGCGCGCATTTGCGCATCCATCCGATCCTGCATTGGACCGAGGCCGACATCTGGGCCTACACCAAGCGCGAGAATATTCCGATCATCCCGCTCTATCTCGCCAAGGACGGCAAGCGCTACCGCTCGCTGGGTGATGCCGACATCACCTTCCCGGTCGCATCCACCGCCTCCAACATCGACGAGATCCTCACCGAGCTCGACGGCACCAAGATCCCGGAGCGCGCCGGCCGTGCGCTCGACCACGAGACCGAGGATGCGTTCGAGCGGCTGCGCGTCGCCGGCTATCTCTGACCAACACTTCAAGCAACACCAAGCTTCGTGCGAGCGTTCCGATGAACATGATCCTTCCCACTGCCTCGATCTCGGCAACGCCCAACGGCACGACGCGGCCGCAGGTGCGCATCGTCATCGTCGGCCATGTCGATCACGGCAAGTCGACGCTGGTCGGGCGCCTGCTGCACGAGACCGGTAGCCTGCCCGACGGCAAGCTGGAAATGCTGAAGGCGGTGAGCGCGCGGCGCGGCATGCCGTTCGAGTGGTCGTTCCTGCTCGATGCGCTGCAGACCGAGCGCGACCAGGGCATCACCATCGACACCACCCAGATCCGCTTCCGCACCCGCTCGCGCGACGTCGTGCTGATCGACGCGCCCGGCCACGCAGAGTTCTTGCGCAACATGATCACCGGCGCCTCGCAGGCCGACGGCGCGGTGCTGATCATCGATGCGCTGGAAGGCGTGCGCGACCAGACCAGGCGGCACGGCTATCTCCTGCATCTGCTCGGCGTGAAGCAGGTCGCGGTCGTGGTCAACAAGATGGACCGCGTCGAGTTCAGCGCCGACCGCTTCAAGGAGATCAGCGACGAGATTTCCGCGCATCTGATCGGCCTCGGCGTGACCCCCACAGCCGTGATCCCGATCTCGGCGCGCGACGGCGACGGCGTTGCCGAACGCACGCCGCGGATCGACTGGTACAAGGGCGCGACCGTGGTCGAGGCGCTCGATGCGCTCGAGCCGGCACGCCCGCTGGCCGAGCTGCCGCTGCGGCTGCCGGTGCAGGCGATCTACAAGTTCGACGACCGCCGCATCGTGGCGGGCCGCATCGAGTCCGGCAGCCTGAAGGCCGGCGACGAGATCGTGATCATGCCGACCGGCAAGATCGCGCGGATCAAGACCGTCGAGAGCTGGCCGGTGACGCCGGTGAACGCCCCACAGGGCGCCGGACGCTCGGTCGGCATCACGCTCGACCGCGAGCTGTTCCTCGAGCGCGGCGACATCATCGGACATTCCGGGCAGAGCCCGCGCGACACCCGCCGCATCCGCGCCCGGATCTTCTGGCTGCATGACAAGCCGCTGACCAAGGGCGAGCAGATCCTGATCCGGCTCGGCACCAAGGAAAGCCGCGCCACCGTGGTCGCGATCGAGAAGGCGGTCGATCCCGGCGCGCTGTCCAACGAAGAGAACACCGCGATCGCGCGCAACCATGTCGGCGAGATCGACATCTCGCTGGCGCAGCCGGTTGCAACCGATCCCTACACCGACAATCCGCGCACCGGCCGCCTCGTGATCGAGGTCAACGGCCGTATCGCCGGCGGCGGTCTCGTGCTGTCGGTCGACGCCGGCCGGCCGGCGGTGCCGGTCGATATCGTGCCGGTGGAGTCCGCGCTGCGGCCGGACGAGCGCTCGGCGCGCTACCACCACAACGGCGCAGTGGTCTGGTTGACCGGCCTGCCCGGCTCGGGCAAGTCGACCCTGGCGCGGGCGCTGGAACGGCGCCTGTTCGGCAATGGCGGCTCGCCGATCCTGCTCGATGGCGACACGCTGCGTGCCGGGCTGAACGGCGATCTCGGCTTCTCGCCGCAGGACCGCGCCGAAAACATCCGCCGCCTCGCCGAAGTCGCGACCCATCTGGCGCGCAACGGCCATATCGCCATCGTCGCCGCGGTGTCGCCATCGACCGCCGACCGTGCGGCAGCTCGCCGCATCGCCGACAGCGCATTCCGCGAGATCTATGTCGCAACGCCTGCCGAGGTCTGCGAGACCCGCGATCCGAAGGGCCATTACGCCAAGGCGCGCTCCGGCGGATTGCCGTCTTTCACCGGCATCACCAATGACTACCAGCCGCCGACCGGCAACGAACTGACCATCGACACCTCGAACCGCTCGGTCAGCGATGCCACCGACGAGATCGAGCGGATGCTGGCCACGACTGGCATCCTGTTCGACGAACTGACCGACCTCGCGGCGAATATTTAGCTTCTCTTGCTGTCATCGCGCGGCTTGTTGTCCAGGCGATCCAGTATTCCAGAGACAGCAATTATTGAGCCGATAGGCCGCGGCGTACCGGATGCCCCGCTTGCAGCGGGGCAGACGGCGGTGTTGAGGCCTATTCGGCCGCGCGGCTTGCGGCCCCGTGCCGTACCATCCCAGGCGATTGCCCGGTAACACGCTTGAACGCGCGGCTGAACGCCGCCTGTGACGCATAGCCAAGCCGCTGCGCGATCACATCGATCGGCTGGCGTTCATGCTTGATCCACTGTGTCGCGAGACGCATGCGCAGCTCGGCAAGATAGCGCAGCGGCGATTGCCCGGTCATGGCCTGGAAGCGCTCGGCGAACAGCGAACGCGAGCAACCCGCCTCCGCCGCCAATTCAGCAACAGTCCAGTTGCGGCCGGGCGCGCGATGCAGCGCGCCGATCGCGCGGCCGAGACGTGGATCACGCAAGGCCTCGAACCAGCCCATGGCGTTGTCGCCGCCGCATTCGACCCAGCCACGCACGATCGACGCGGCGAGCACATCGGCGAGCCGCGCCATCACGCCGACGGAGCCGGCCCGCGGCGTGCAGGTCTCCCGCTCCATGGCCTTCAGCATCGGTTCGATTTCCGGCTGGCGCGCAAGCAACGTGTCGGCCCGCATCACCTCCGGCATCAGCGCGATCAGCGGGCGCATGCCGCCAAGATCGAAATTCATGCAGGCGCTGAAGACCAGGACCGACTCGTCCTGCGGGCATCCTTCAGGGCAGGCCGATGTCACATCGACATTGCCGCACAGCGTCTCGGTCTCGAAACGCTCGACGTCGCAACTCGGCTCATCCGAGGCCGAGACAAGATCATGCGCGCCGCCGCGCGGCAGGAAAATCGCGTCACCGCATCCAAGGGGAAGCAGCGTCGCATCAGCGTAGCGCAGAAGTGCCGTGCCATGTGCAACGAAGTGGAATTGCGCGCGTCCGTACGGCGTTTCGAACCGAAACCCGAAGGGCGCCCGCGTCTCGATCCGACGGTAGTGAACGCCCTCAAGCCGCATGCCGAGCAGCAACTCGCTCACCAGATCGACGGCGGCGTCGGTCGTATCGGCGGCGGGCGATCTGGACGAACGATCAAACATTAGAGTGTTTATGGCATAGATCGTCCAAAACCTCCAGCCTATGTCTGCGGCGGTGCAACATAGATGGAAGGTTCGGCCAATGGATCAAGAAGTGGACCCCGCTCTGGCGCACGCCGATGCCGTTGCGCTGATGCCGGGCGACGCCGCGCTCAAGGTTGGTGACAAGCCGGCCTCACCGGAAAGGCCCGCCTGGGGCGCCGTCGCGGCCATGATGCTGGGCGTCACCGCACTTCTGACGGCCGAGTTCCTGCCGTCCGGTCTGTTGACGCCGATGGCGCGCGATCTCGGTGTGAGTCCGGGCCTCGCCGGTCAGGCCGTGACCGCGACCTCGCTGGCCGGGCTGGTCGGAGCATTGTTCACGCCGACACTGACGCGCAGGTTCAACCGAAAGCCGGTGCTGCTCAGCTTTTCGATTCTCCTGGTGATCTCCAATCTGCTGGTGGCGCTGGCGCCGAGCATCACGTTCCTGCTGGCGGCGCGGATCGTGCTCGGCCTTGCCATCGGCGGGTTTTGGGCGATGGCGGCAGCGACGACGATCAGGCTGGTACCGCCGTCGCTGGTTGCCCGGGCCTTGTCGATCGTGATGAGCGGCATTCCCGCCGCGATGATCATTGCCGTTCCGCTCGGCAGCTATCTCGGCGAGGTGGCGAGCTGGCGCTCCGTGTTCCTGCTCGCGACGGCATTGGGCGCAGCAGTATTCGTCATCCAGGCACTCGCTCTGCCGCGTTTGGCCCCAAGGGGAGAAGCCGGGCTCGACACCCTGATCGACATCCTGACACGGCCGGGGATCGGCGCCGGCATCTTGGCGGCAACGTTGGTCTTCACCGGACACTTCGGCTATTTCGGCTATATCCGTCCATTCCTCGAGAGCGTGACCGGGCTGGGCGCCGCCGGAGTTGCGGCGACCTTGCTTGCCTTCGGCGTCGCCAATTACCTCGGCTCGTTCGCGAGCGGGCTGGTGGCCGAGCGCAAACTCAAGCTCACGCTGATCGCGATGCCGCTGGCGATCAGCGTGATCGGTCTGTTGCTCTCGGTCTTTGGCAAGGACGTCATTCCGGCTCTGGTGCTGGTCGCACTCTGGGGATTTGCCTTCAGCGGCGTACCGGTCGCGACCACGACCTGGATCACCCGCATGGTGCCCGACGAGACCGAGAGCGGGACCGGACTGACCGTGGCCTCGATCTTCCTCGGCATCACCATGGGCGCGGCCGGCGGCGGGCTGGTGCTTGATCTGATGGGCGCAGCCGCTGTGTTCGTAGCGGGCGCAATTCCCCTGGTGCTCGCTGCATTGCTGATCGCCAGCAAGGTACGCACCGGGGCGCCCTGACGGGATTTCCGGGAGCGGACCCCTGGCGTTTGGAAAATTCAGGGTGGCCGCCCGCGTGACGATGCAGCGTGGGGCCGGAAAGGGGGCCTTCTCAGAACCGGGACTTTAGGGCTAAAAGGGCCGTGAACGCGGCCCTTTGGCGCGTTTTTTGCTGATTTCTCTCGAAAACAGCTCCTAAACGCCCCATTTCTTTGAGAAAGCCCATCATGACTCGTGTCGATGCCCATGGATTGAAGATCGCCCCTGTCCTGTTCGATTTCATCGCCAAGGAGGCGACGCCGAAAACCGGGATCGCCCCGGATGCGTTCTGGGCCGGACTTGCCGCCATCATCCAGAAGCTCGGACCGAAGAACCGCGAGTTGCTCGCGGTCCGCGACACGCTGCAGGCCAAGATCGACGACTGGCATCGCGCCAACAGGGGCAAGGCGTTCGACATCAACGCCTACACCGCGTTCCTCAAGGACATCGGCTACCTGCTGCCCGAGCCCGCGACCCACAAGGTCGAGACATCAAATGTCGATGAGGAAATCGGCAAGATCTGCGGCCCGCAGCTGGTGGTGCCGCTCACCAACGCCCGCTACGCGCTGAACGCCGCCAACGCGCGCTGGGGTTCGCTGTACGACGCGTTCTACGGCACCGACGCGATCCCGCACGATCCGAGCGAAGCTGGCCGTGGTTACAACAAGGCCCGCGGCGACAAGGTGATCGCGAAGGCGAAGGCGTTCCTCGACGCCGCCGTGCCGCTTGCGACCGGAAGCCACACCGACGTCACCTCCTACGCCGTGATCGCGGGCCAGCTCTCGGTCAAGCTGAAGAGCGGCAACTCGACCGCGCTGAAGAATGCCGCCCAGTTCGCCGGCTATCAGGGCGACGCCGCCCAGCCTTCCGCGATCCTGCTCGTCAACAACGGCATGCATGTCGAGGTCAAGATCGACCGCAACAACGTGATCGGCAAGGATGACCCGGCCGGCGTCGCCGACATGATCCTGGAATCGGCGGTCTCCACCATTCTCGACATGGAAGACTCGGTCGCTGCCGTCGACGCCGAGGACAAGGTGCTGGTCTATCGCAACACGCTCGGCCTGATGAACGGCACGTTGTCGGCCGATTTCGAGAAGGGCGGCAAGACGCTGACCCGCTCGCTCAATGCCGACCGCGTCTACAAGAGGCCCGACGGCAGCGAGCTGAAGCTGCACGGCCGCAGCCTGCTCCTGATGCGCAATGTTGGCCACCACATGTTCACCGACGCCGTGCTCGACGCCAAGGGTGAGGAAATCCCGGAAGGCATCCTGGATGCCGCGGTCGCCGGCCTGCTCGCGATCCACGACCTCAAGGGCAATTCCAAAGTCAAGAACAGCCGCACCGGCTCGGCCTATATCGTCAAGCCGAAGATGCACGGCCCCGACGAGGTGACGCTGACCTGCGACCTGTTCGCCGAGGTCGAGAAGATGCTCGGCCTGCCGGAGAACACGCTGAAGGTCGGCATCATGGACGAGGAGCGCCGCACCACGGTCAACCTCAAGGCCTGCATCCAGCGCGCCTCCAAGCGCATCATGTTCATCAACACCGGCTTCCTCGACCGTACCGGCGACGAGATCCACACCTCGATGGAAGCGGGTCCGATGATCCGCAAGAACGACATGAAGGCGCAGCCGTGGATCAAGGCCTATGAGGACTGGAACGTCGACAACGGCCTGATCGACGGCCTGCCCGGCCATGCCCAGATCGGCAAGGGCATGTGGGCCGCCCCCGACAAGATGGCCGACATGCTGGTGCAGAAGATCGGCCATCCGCAGGCCGGTGCCACCACCGCCTGGGTGCCGTCGCCGACCGCGGCCACGCTGCACGCGCTGCACTATCACCAGGTCAATGTGATCGCCCGCCAGCAGGAGCTCGCCAAGGGTGGGCCGCGTGCCAAGCTCTCCGACATCCTCACCATTCCGGTGTCGCAGTCGAACTGGGCGCCCGACGACGTGAAGCAGGAGATCGACAACAACTGCCAGGGCATCCTGGGCTACGTCGTGCGCTGGATCGACCAGGGCGTCGGCTGCTCCAAGGTGCCCGACATCCACGATGTCGGCCTGATGGAGGACCGCGCCACGCTGCGCATCTCGAGCCAGCACCTCGCGAACTGGCTGCATCAGGGCGTCATCACCAGGGACCAGGTGATGGAGTCGCTGAAGCGCATGGCCGTCGTCGTCGACAAGCAGAACGCCGGCGATTCGCTCTACAAGCCGATGGCGCCCGCGTTCGATGGCACCGCCTTCAAGGCCGCCTGCGACCTGATCTTCGAGGGCCGCACGCAGCCGAACGGCTACACCGAATACATCCTCACCGCGCGCCGCCGCGAGGCCAAGGCCGCGGGCTGATCTGCAAGCGATCGCAACGACAAGCAAAAGCCCCGGCGATAAGCCGGGGCTTTTTTGTTGGCGCCGCAAGTAACGCCGGGAAGAGCCGGACGCGATCACCTGCCGTCGCAAGGGCGCACTGCCAAATTATCGAAAACAACCCCATGCAAAGGTGCCGGCGGATACGGCGACTTGACTCGTCGGGCAAATCAGCTCTACATTTCCATTATCCCGAAATCGTGCAGACGCCCTCGCCGTGTCACCCCCCGCTCATGCATGCGCGGGTGACGACACCGAGAAGCTGTTTGACAACTTGAATCACGACCGCCGCCATTGTCGTCCTTGCCTAGTGCGCAATTGCGCACCAGGCAGGGACGACGATGAGGATGGTTGCGCTTCGCTCCTCGCAATGACGGATCTAGAACACCGCCAGATACTTCAGCAGCGAGATGATGCCGATGATGATGACGACGGCGCGCGCGATCTGCTTGGCGCGGCCGTCGAGCGGCAGCATGTTGATGAGATAAAGAACGAGAATAACGACAAGGAAGGTGACGAGTACGCCGACGAGCATGCGGAGCCCCCTGATGGCATCGGTGAATGTGCTGTTCGCCCTTTGCTAACGTGCAGGAGGCAGGCCGGTTCCGCGCCAGGAACCGAAGGCGGCCGCCCGCATGTGATCGACGCTACTCGCGCGCCACCACCGCCGGCCGGCCATATTTGGCGCGGATGCGATCCGGCGCCGGCGTGAAGTTGAGCTGCGCGCCGCGCCGGTCCGGACGGCTCACCGACATCAGCCCGTCCTTGCCGGCGACGATGTCGCCCTTGCGCAAGGTCGGATCGTCCTCGATTTTCACCGCGGCGAGGCCGACAGAGTCCTTGCCGTTGCAGGTGCAGCCCGAGACCAGCTCGTCGCGATAGCGGAACGCGTTCGGCAGCTCGGAATACGGCTTGCCGTCTTCCGTCGCGGCGTTGTCGATATTGCCGCCATAGACCACTTCGGTCGCGCTCGCCGGACAGAAGCTGTTGCAGCTTTCCGCCTTGCTCTGGTTGCCGGTCGACGCAAGCGGGAAATAGCGGCCATCGCAGGTCCGCACGCAATAGGCCTGGCCGACGTCATAGCGTGGACGGCGCTCGACCCGCGGCATCATAGGCGGGCCATCGTCGAACGGCATCCGAATCATCGGCGGGCGGCCATGCATGAAGCCGCCGAACAGTTGCGAGAAGAAATCCTGGGCTTGCGCCGCAGGCGCAAGGGACAGGCCAAGCACTGCCGCGGTCCCGAACGCCCACCGCCTGGAGTATCGCGTCACCATCACCGGCCCTCAGTACAACATCGATCGTCAGTACAACGAGGAAGCCGTCGGGATGTTCATCGCCTGACGCCCGGACGGCAGCGTCGCCGCCGCGGGGCGCGGCCGCGCCGCGGCCGGCCGGACCGGGATCTGCGTCGTGGTCGGGCCGATCTCGCGCGCGGCGAGGTGCGGCGCGTTCTTCGGCAGCACCACGACCCTGGTGCCGACATCGACCCGGCTGAACAGGTCGGAAACGTCTTCATTGGTCAGGCGGATACAGCCGGACGAGACGAACTTGCCGATCGTCGAGGGATCGTTGGTGCCGTGGATGCGGTATTCGCTCGAGCCGAGATACATCGCGCGCGCACCGAGCGGGTTGCCCGGGCCGCCGGCCATGAAGCGCGGCAGATAGGGCTGGCGCCTGATCATCTCGGCGGGCGGATGCCAGTCCGGCCATTCGGCCTTGCGGCTGATGGTCTGTGTGCCGGCCCAGGTGAAGCCGTCGCGGCCGACGCCGACGCCGTAGCGGATCGCCCGGCCGCCGCCGAGCACGTAATAGAGTGCGGTGTTGCCGGTATCGATGATGATGGTGCCGGGCGCCTCAGTCGTGTTGAGCGCGACGGTGGTCCGGCGCAGCCGCTCCGGCAGCGCGCCGTCCTCGCCGGCACTCGAGGGGTCGTTCATCACCTCGTCGGCGGGAAATGCGCCCGACTGCGTCGACGCATAGCCGAGCGCGGAAGAACGGACCTGGGCGCTGGCCGACGTGGCGACAACAAACGGCGTCGCAAACAGGACGCTGGCGAAGGCAAAGGTGCGCGCGGCGCGCGACGCAAGCCGGCGGCTGGAAACAGACTGCTGTGTCATGTGCTGCCCCTGGACGGGATGCGCATCGTGGTGATGCGATGCTGGGCCAACGCGCATGGCCGCGAGTCGGTTCCGCCGCGAGTCGTCGCGAAGCCGCGATTGTCAACCCGTCACGTCTCACGAACGCGCGACGGAACTTTCCGAGGAGCGGCCCGTTGTCATCGCGCCATTCGACGCGCGGGGCGACCACGCGGCGGGTTTGTTCGTCCTCACGCGGGAGGAGTTCGGTGCGCGCCTTTCCAAGTGAAGACCTGCTTGGCAAAGCGCCCGAAGGCACGCCAGTCCCCGACAGCAAGATCGAACTGCCGCCGGTTGTCAGCCGCGCCGAGGCCGTCGCTTTCGCATTGATGGCCCTGCTGGTTATTGTCATTGTCGCGGTGCTCTATTTCGCACGCGCCTTCTTCCTCCCGATTACCATGGCCTTCATCGTCGGCACCATGCTGTCGCCGGCGGCGAGCATGCTCGAGCGCTATCGGATTCCGCGCGCGCTCGGCGCGGTCGTCATCGTGATCGCGGTCGGCGCCGCCGTCAGCTTCATGGTCGGGCTGATTGCCTCGCCGGTGATGGAGTGGAGCTCGCGGCCGCCCGAGCTCGGCGCGATCCTGAAGGAGAAGCTGCACGTGTTCGACCGGCCGCTCGCGCTGTGGCAGGAATTGCAGACCATGGTCGGCGGCTCCGATACGCTGGCCACGCTCCAGCTGCCGAAATTCGAATGGGTGCAGCCGACGCTGGAATTCCTGTCGCCGACCTTCGCCGAATTCCTGCTGTTCATCGCGACCCTGATCCTGTTCATCGCAAGCTGGAAGGATCTGCGCCGCGCACTGGTGATGGCATTCAGCGAACGCACGGCGCGGCTGCGTACGCTGCGCATCCTCAACGAGGTCGAGACCCATCTCGGCAATTATCTTCTGATGGTGACCATGATCAATGTCGGCGTGGGCATCGTCACCGGCGCGATCTGCGCAGCAACGGGCATGCCAAATCCGGCTGGGCTCGGTGCGCTCGCCGCCACGCTGAACTTCGTTCCGATCATCGGGCCGATCGCGATGTTTGTCGTGCTGGTCGCGGTCGGCATCATCGCCTCGCCGACCATCGGCGCCGGGCTGATCGCGCCGGCCTGCTTTACCGTCGTGACCTTCATGGAAGGACATTTCGTCACGCCGACGATCGTCGGCCGCAGACTGTCGCTGAACGCGCTCGCAGTCTTCCTGGCGCTGGCGTTCTGGACCTGGCTATGGGGCCCGATGGGCGCCTTCCTGTCGTCGCCGCTCCTGATCGTGGCACTGATCGTCAAGGAGCATTTGATGCCGGTCAATTCGCCGCAGCTGCCGGAGGACTAGTGTCCCGAATCCGAAGTTCGCATCATTTGCCGTACCTTCGGAGCGAACTTCGGATTCGATAAGGACACTAGCAAACTTATGATTCTAGTGTGCTTTATGAATGCGAAGTTCGTGAAAGTGGCTGGCGCGAAATCGCACGAACTTCGCATTCAGCACACTAGCAAGGCGTTCTCGAGCGAAGCCGGCACCGTTTGAAAGCCCGGTTTCACGGCTGGAACCATGCACCGCGCGGCGCGTTTTTGCTCCAGCACGCAAGTTCTCCGGGAGCTTTTCGATGTCGAGCACGGACAGCGCATTTGGGATCAAGAACATGACGGACAAAGCGACCTACGAACGCCTTGAAAAGGATGTCACCGCCGTGAAGAACGATATCGCCGCCCTCACCGAACAGATCACCGACGCGCTGAACTCGTTTGCCAACAACGCGGGCAAGCAGGCCCGCCGCCGCTACAAGGATGCGCGCGCCAGTGCGGAAGATACGCTCGACGACATGTCGGAGCGCGGCAGCGCGATGATGGGCGCGGCGCAGGATGCCGCATCCTCGATCGAGGAATCACTGGAAGATATGATCACGCAGCGGCCGCTGGCGACGGTCGGCCTTGCGCTCGGTCTCGGCTTCCTGATCGGCGTCACCTGGCGCCGCTAGACAACCTGCGGTCTCCGGGGGATGAGCCCCATGGTGGCGATCCCGCGGAAACCACCCCTCTGGATGCGATGGCGGCGCTGGCGCGCCGCCGCCGCGTTTGTCGACGCGCTCTTCAGGGCAAGGCTCAAGGCAAGGTTCAGGGCAAGATTCAGGGCAGGGCTGGTCGATGCTTCAGCGGCTGATCAATGACGTCAAGGATTCCACCGGCAACGCGCTGCGGCTGACGTCGCTGGCCGCGGCCGCCGCGATCGCGCTGTTCATCACCATCGGCTTTCTGTGCGCGGCCGCCTTCGTCTACGTGCTGCAGCACTACGGACCGGTAGAAGCGTGCCTCGCCGGCGCCGCGCTGTTCCTTGTCGTCACGCTGATCGTCGCCAGCGTCTACATCGTGCGCAAGCGCGAGATGCGCCGCCGCGCCGAGAAGGCGGCAAAGGCCGCCGCGGCCAATGTGTTTGCCGATCCGGTGGTGGTCGCCACCGGCCTGCAGATCGTGCGGGCCATCGGGGCGAAGCGGCTGATCCCGATCCTGGCGATCGGCGGCCTCGCGCTTGGCCTGATGGCAAGCCGCAGCGCTGCCAGCAGCGGCGAGGCGGAGGAGGAGGAATAGCCTGCGTTGCCCGGTAAGGTGCAAACCGCAACCAACGATGTCATCGCCCGGTCAAGTGTTCAGCCCGGGCGATGACTCCGTCGACATTAGACGACTGTGCGCCCTTTTCAGGTCACGCAGCGGCCGGGCTGCAGCAGCTTGGCCACTTCGGTCAGCACGCTGACCACGGGCTCGCAGGCCACCTTGCGGGTGTCGCCGGGCCGTGCCCGAGCCGGCACCGCGGGGCGATGGCGCGCCTCTTCCTTGGCCACGGGGACGCGGACCAGCACCGACGTATCGGGAAGCCGCTCGACCTTCAGCGCAACGGTCCGGCTCGGCAGGCCGATGACCGGAACCGTGGAACGGTCGGTCTTGGCGGCGCGATTGACGGCGCTCTCCGGCGCCAGTGCGGTGGTGACCTGCTGGCGGCCGATGAGATCGTGGCCAGATGCCAGCTGGACGGCGCCAAGCGTCAGCCCAGCCGCCAGCGCAGCGAAAATTCCCATCTGAATCTTTGACATGGTGATGTCCCTCGCCCCATGGAAATTCGCTCGACGATCCCTTGGCGATCCCGGACACAACGCGAACGAAACCCGCGGGGTTCTCGCGTCCGGCCATCACTTAACCGTGTACGAAAATATTTTCGCTTGTGCGGAACGACTCAGGGGGTCTGCGAGTCTTTGGAAGAGCCGGTTATTCCCCCTGCCCCATTGACCGGCGACGTAGGGCGCGACCGTGGTGATGCCGGTCGCGCCCTGCTCTTTTCTGTGCCGCAAACGATGCGTCAGCCGGCCTGTCGCTCACCGGTCGCAATCGAACAATCTGAAACCAATGGCCCGGTCCTCCCACTCGCGAGGGGACCGTCCGCGTCAGGCATTGTCGTTCGATGGCATGTCCTGGGATCGAACAACCGTCACTTCACGGCAGGACGGGCAACGACCGACGTGAAACTTGATTCCGGTTGTCTGGTCGTCGACGAGCATCAATTCGCTCAAGGGCTCACCGCATTTGCAGGTGACCGTTTTCTGATCGGCAAAGTACATCTGACGTCCTCCATAAGCCTGGAGATTTCTCGTCTTCGGGGCGAGCTTGTTTGCGCCGTGCTCGCCCCCTCGCTTCCGCTCCTTCTCGGTCGATCAGATCCGGGCCATCCGGATTGGTGGGTGTGACTCCAAGCGCTTATTTCGAAGCGGATTTCGTCTTCCGTAACTCCGCGGCTTCGCGCGCCTGCCGTTCGGCCTTGAGGCGCTGGAAGTTGTCGTAGAACGCCTTCTCGTTGGCGCGATGCTCCTTCATCGCCTGCGATGCATCTTGCTGACGCTGCGCATCACGGTCCTTGCGCTGCTGGGGAGTAAGATTCATGCGACCTCCGACTAAGCTCTTGAATCAACGCTGGATTCAACGCATGAGGCCGGAAAAGGTTGCACCTTGGGAAGGAACTGGATCTATTTGCGCAGGCTCGCCCAGACGCCGCCGAGGATCAAAAGGCCGCCGACCAGATGGATCGGCTTCGGCGGCTCGCCGAGGATGATCCAGGACAGCAGCGCGCTCGCGATCGGTGCGACGTAGAGCACCAGCGAGCTCCGCACCGAGCCGAATCTCGCGCCGAGCCAGGCGAAGCCGGCATAGGCGATCAGGCCGGGCACGAGGCCGGCGAAGACATAGGCCTCGAACGCCCGGGTGTTGAACACCTCCGCGGGCGTCGCCCACATCTCCTGGAGCGCCGGCGGCAGCGAGCACAGCGCGCCGGCCGCCGAGAACAGGCTGACCCGAGCCAGCAGCGAGGCGCGCGGCGCGACGCGCGACTGCAGCAGCGTGTAGCCGGACCAGCCGAGCATCGCGCACACCACCAGGAGATCGCCCCAGGCCGCGCTCGATTGCGTCAGCGTTTCCAGATGACCGCCCGAGACGATCAGGAGCGCGCCGCCAAGCGCCAGCGCCGTGCCGAGCCATTGCAGCGGACCAATATGCTCGATGCCGAGCGCCGCCGAGATCAGCAGCACCATGATCGGCGACAGCGCGAAGATCAGCGCGATGTGGATCGCCGTGGTCGTGATGCCGGCGATGTAGACCGGGCCGCCGCACAGGAACATGCCGAGGAAGCCGGCGGCGAAGATCGGCCAGAGGTTCTGCGCCAGCGGGATCTTGCCGTCGCGGATCGCTGCGATCGCAAACGGCGCGAGGCCGATGGCGATGATGCTCCAGCGGAAGAAGGCCAGCGAAAACGGCGGCACCGAGCCGGCAAGCCCGCGCGCCAGAACCTGGTTGGAGGCCTGCCCGACCGCGACCAGGATGAAGCCGGTCAGCGCGACCGCGTCCTCCCAGCCTTTGGCGGGGCGGCTGACCTGCGCTTTCGGCAGCTCCGCATCCATGACACCGCCCCCTCAACCGGCGCGCGATCGGCTCACACGTCCGCTACTGCTCGGCCGCCTCGCGCTCCATGTCGCGGCCGGCGAGATCCTCGCCCTGCATGTCGGCGTATTCGCGCGCCATCTCGCGCATCAGGAATTTGGCGGGGACGTCGTGATAGCTGCCGTGGTCGTTGACATACTGCATGTAGGCGCGCCCTTCACCGTCGAAGGGATGCAGCAGTGCGTCGGCGTGGCCGTCGAAATCGAGCGGCTTGACGCCGAGCTTGGCGCACAGCGTGTCGTTGAAGGTCGGGGTCGCCTTGCGCCAGGCGCCGTCGACGAACACTTCGGTGAAGCCGTGCCAGGTGAACAGGTCCGAGCCCATGCTCTGGCGCAGCTTCTCGGTGGTGAGATGGTTGCGCACATCGGCGAAGCCGACACGCGCCGGGATGCCGCGGACCCGGCAGGCCGCGGCATAGAGCGCCGCCTTGCCGACGCAATAGCCGTTGCCGGCGGCGAGCACGCTGGAGGCCCGGTAGCTCTCGGGCGAGCGCATGCTGACATAGGGGTTGTAGCGGATGCCGTCGCGCACCGCGGTGTAGAGCCGGCGCGCCTTGTCGCGCGCGTTGGCGTCGGACGGAACGGCGGCGCGGGCGAACGCCTCGACGGCGGGATGGTCGCTGTCGACATATTCGCCAGGGTCGGTGTAGAGGCGGCTGATCGTTTCCGGGAGATGCTCGGTCATGGCGCAAGCTTAGCAAGCCATGTGGGCAGTTCAATGCAGCACGTGCAGCCCGTCCCGCAGCCCTGCCCCGCTCCGATTGAATCGAAACGGGGGCCTGGATTCAGTTTTGACACGCGTTTTCTTCACGCGAACCGGTGCCCACGTCGCTCGAAAACACGCTAGTTCTTGAAGTGTTCGTCCAACTGCGGCGGCGGGTAGCTGCGCCGCCTCGCCTTGAAATATTCACGCGTGAAATGGATGCCGATCCCGATCAGAAACGGCGGCGCAAGCGCGGCGGCGATCATCAGCGCGGTGATCGACTTCGGCGTCAGAATGTCCAGCACCATCGACGCCAGCAGCCACAGCGTGGCAGCAATCACCGCGACGTCGACGTGCTTCATTCCCCGGTCTTTCCTTTGGTTCCTGGCTGCCATCCGGGTTCCATCCTACCGGCTGGTCCCGGACGCGCCAAGGATTCCGGGCGGCGGACGGTACCTCCCGCCCTTCACTTTCATGTTTGGAACGGCGCTTGCGCCGGCCACGTTGGTGCAGAAGTCCTGGATCCAGGATCAAATCTTGATCCGGATCCGCCGAGCACGGAGGCCGCGATGGGCAACTCCAGTGACATCCACAGCGGCGTCGACCATCCCGCCAGCCGGAACGGCGTCAACGATCCCGTCGACGGCGTCGATGTGAAGCGAACCTTCAACGACAACCAGACGCCGCACGAACGTGCGCAATGGGCCGCCGATGTGCGCGCCGACGCCACGCCGAAGCGCGGCGAGCCGTTCCTGCCCGAAGCGCTGCGACGGCCGCCGACCGCACCGCTCAATCCACGCACCGGCCGCCGCGCGACTGACTAGGCTGTGAACGCCCGCACCAGCAGCAGGCCGCCGAACAGCGCGAGAATCGAAAGCGCAACGGAGGCTGCCATGTAGGCGCCGGCCAACCATAGCTCGCCGCGCTGCATCAGCACGATCGCATCGAGCGAGAAGGTCGAGAAGGTGGTGAAGCCGCCGCAAATGCCGACGGTGAGAAACACCCGCATCGCCTGGCTGGCATTCCAGCTCAGCGCGAACGCCTCCGCGAAGGCGCCGATCAGGAATGAACCCACGATGTTGATCACCAGCGTGCCCCAGGGAAATTCCGTACCGACAAGGCGCCCCGCGCCGATCGCCACCAGATAGCGCGCGACCGATCCCAGCGAACCGCCGATCGCGACCGCCGCCAACAACTGAACGTTCAATGCTCCACCTTTCCGGCTCGCCATTCGACGAAGCCCGCCACCAACCCAAGCACGAAGGTCGCCGCGACCAGCTCGCCCGGCGCGCCGACCAGCAGGGCGACGACACCGACGAGCCAGATCGACCCGACCAGCGACAATGCGATTGAGAGTGAACCAGGAAGACCCGCCATGCGCTGTCCCTTCTCATTCGCGGGACACGGCGGGTCGGCGGTGGCGCATGCTCCTACCGACGCTGTCGCGCCCGGTAGGAGTCATCAGCCTTGCGGCGGTTATCGGGGAACTCCATCCCCATCAACATGGGAATGGTAGGCGGGCGGAGCGGCGGGAGCAAGTGGGCCGTTCCGCCGTTTCGCTTCTCGGCTCAGCCGGCCGTCGACAGCATCGCGTTCAATTCGACGGCTGTCCGCAGTTGCTCGATGCGCGCGACGATCTGCTCGCGTTCGGCACCGCGCGGCAATTGCGCGAGCCGGCTTTCAAGTCGCACGCGGTGTTCCTCGAGGCGCTGCTCGAATGTGTGGGGTTCAGATCGCTTCCGCTTTTGAATCGTCCTCTGCATTATCGACCTTTGGCGGTTGAAGACCGGGGCTGTTGGCCCAGCGGTCCAGTTGCTCGATGACTTTCGCGTGGCTCGGACGCCGCGGTTTCGGGGCTTCCGGCTCCTCGGATAGCTTGCGGGGAAGCTTGACGTGGTTGGTCATGGCATCTCTCCAGCAGCATAACGAGATGGGTGGTCGGACCGTTCCTTTATTTTTATCTAAACTATTGATTTCATTTGGAAAATTTACTCAATCAACGTTTTTAACTCAACCGATGGAACCCCACGCGAGTTTGGCGGTTTAGCAAATCACTCAACAAGCTAAGTTTGGGTGTTTTGCGATGAATGAGCTTCGCGCCGAACGGCTTCAGGTCATGCTGTCGCCAGAGGAGTTGGCAGCCCTCGACGATTTCCGCTTCAAGCACCGCATGCCGACCCGCGCCGCGGCGGTCCGCGAGTTGCTCAAGCTCGGTCTGGCCGGCGGTGGCACCGATGGGGCGGCAGGAGTGAAATCGAGCGATTACGGGGTATTCAACCGGGGGCCGGATGGACATATCCAGAGCGATGCCCCGCTAGAGGCGGAAGAGGATTGACGGCGCGTTGGCGCAGACGTGGCGGTTCAGCCTGCGGCGAACAGGTCGACAATCGCCTTCAGGATGCACACCACGAGGGCCGACGTGAACATCGCCGTGCCGAGATCTGCGAGATAAAGCAGTTGCGCCCTCTGCTCCGCATCAAGCCGCGCGATCGCCTTGCGCATGGCCAAGCTCCCTTTTCGGGAGAACGCGATGCACCGATGTCCGTTCCCTCGCCTGCATCAGGCTCGCTGCAGCGCCAGCGTCACGCCGCCGAGCGTCAGTGCCATGGCGCCGATCTCGCGCAGGCCCAGCGGCTCACCGAGAATGATCGCGGCCGACACCACGCCGATGACCGGCACCAGCAGCATGCCCGTTGACGCCGATGTCGGCGGCAGGCGACGCAGCGTCTCAGCCGAACGCCGTCACACCACTAGGCAGAGAAAGCCCACCGTTCGATCGCGCTGCGTCGTATCCATGGGCGGCGCTTAGCAGGCGAACGCACGGGATTCCACATCGCTTCGCGTATGAGGGGCGTGTAGCGTATGCGGGGACGCGCGGCACGCTCCGTCAGGCGAAGGTGCCGATCGTGATCCGCGGCCAGCCGTCGTTTTTCCGAGCGGCGGCAAGCCTGGCCGTCCAGGCATCGATCAGGCTTGCGATGAGCAGGCGGCCGGTGCCGCGCATGTCGGGCAGTTTCATGGTCGGGGTGCCGAGCGTGAGCGCGACCACGCCGTGGGTCGCCGCCAGCAGCGCGGTCGCGAGCCGCTGCGGCAGGCCAGGCGCCGGCTCGGCGCCATGTGCCGCCAGAAATTCCCGCACCGAGATCACGAACAATTCGTAGCTGCGGCGCGCGATCTCGGTCTCGCCGAAATAGACGCCGTCGGGAAAACGGCGGTCCTCGGTCGTACCGGACATCGAGAACAGTGAGCGGAAGTGATCGGGATTGTCGGCCCAGTAATCGAGATAGGTTTCCATCACGCGCCGCAGCCGCAGATCGCTGTCGGCCGTCTCCGCGCGGACCCGCTCGAGGCGTTCGGCGACCGCCTCGAGATTCTGCTGCTTCACCGCGAGCAGCAGCAGCAGCTTGGTCGGGTAATATTTGAGAACGGTGCCCTTCGAGTAGCCGATCGCGTCGGCGATCTTCTGGATCGATACGGTCTCGAGCGTGCCGGCGGCGAACTCCTTGCGCGCGGTCTTAAGGATCAGCGCCTTCAGCGCCTCCTTGTCGGCCTCCTGGCGCGCCCTGCGCTGAAAGCGCCGTGCGTCTTTGGCTCGCTCCACGATCGACATCCCCATCTGCCTCGCGCCTCCATGCCGCGCACCCGCCCCGATGGCAACCCCGCCCTTGCAATATGCAAGTTAATTGACTATGGTCAATTAACTCATGACAAGACGGGAGGATCCGATGAGCAGCCAAGCGAGCTCCCTTGCAGGCGAAATGGCCCGCAGCGATTTCGATCCGTTCAGCGCGGCGACGCGGGCCGATCCCTACGGCACCTATGCGGAGCTGCGTGCCGCGGCGCCGGTCATCCGCCTGACCAGATATGACATCTGGGCGGTGCCGCGCTTTGCCGAGGTCAAGACGATCTTCGGAGACCATGTCAATTTCAGCAACGCCGGCGGCGCGGGACTTGCGAACCACTTCAAGGAGAAGCCGTGGCGGCCGCCGAGCATCGTGCTGGAAGCCGATCCGCCGCTGCACACCCGAACCCGCGCGGTGCTGGCGCGGATCCTCTCGCCCGGTGCGATGCGGCGGCTTGCAGATGATTTCAAGTCAACGGCGACGCGGCTGATCGACGGGCTGGTCGAGCGCGGATCGTTTGACGCCATCAAGGACATCGCGGAGGTGTTTCCGGTCAGCGTGTTTCCCGACGCGCTCGGCATCGACCAGGAGGGCCGCGAGAACTTCCTGACCTATGGCGCGATGGTGTTCGCCGGCTTCGGGCCCGAGAACGACTATTTTCGCGATTTGATGCAGCAGGCGCCCCGCGTGCTGCCCTGGGTCGCGGCGCGCTGCCAGCGCGAGGCGCTGCGCCCGGGCAGCTTTGGCGCGCAGGTCTATGAAGCGGCCGACGCCGGCGAGATCAGCGCGGAGGAAGCACCATTGCTGGTGCGCTCGCTGCTCTCGGCCGGGCTCGACACCACGATCAGCGCGATCGGCATGGCGCTGTACACGCTTGCGCGCCATCCCGAGCAATGGTCGCTGGTTGCAGCCGATCCGTCGTTGTCGCGCGCGGCATTCGACGAGACGCTGCGCTTCGATTCACCGGCGCCGTTCGTGTTCCGCACCACGCCGCATGACACCGAGATCGCAGGCGTCAAGATCGGCAAGCACGAGAAGGTGCTGCTGCTGCTCGCCTCCGCCAACCGCGACGAAACGCGCTGGGAGCATGCCGACCAATTCGACGTCAGACGGCGGCTCTCCGGACACATGGGCTTCGGCGTCGGCATCCACGGCTGTGTCGGGCAGATGGTGGCGCGGCTGGAAGCCGAGGCCGTGATCGCAGCGCTCGCCAGCCGCGTCAAGCAGCTCGAGATTGCAGGCCCCACAGCCTTCCGCGACAGCTCGGGCCTGCGGGCACTCAGCACAATGCCGGTCCGCGTGACGCCGAAGTAACGTCGCTATCGAAGGCTCAAAAAAAGCCGGCGTACCTTTCGGCACGCCGGTCTGGATTTTGCTCCCTTGCGTAAATTCAGATCATGCCGATGCCGCGCGCGGCGTGCGGTTGCGCGAGTTGCGCTGGAAGAACAGCGCCTGGCTCGCCACCGCCGACACCATCGCCGGCTGGAACGGCTTTGAGATCAGGAATGCCGGCTCCGGCCGCTCGCCGGTCAGGAAGCGCTCGGGATAGGCGGTGATGAACACCACCGGCACCTCGAAGGTCCGCAGCAACTCGTTCACGGCATCGAGGCCCGACGAGCCATCGGCGAGCTGGATATCGGCGAGGATCAGGCCGGGCTTCTTGTTCTTGGCGAGCGCCACGGCGTCGGAATGCGTGCGGGCAACGCCGATGACGTTGTGACCGAGATTCTTCACCAGGCTCTCGAGGTCCATGGCGATGAAGGTCTCGTCCTCAATGATCAGGACGTCGGTGGCGATCTCGGCGGCCATCTCGCGGCCGGCGGCATCGGTGAGCTTGCGCGTCTCGGCGATATCGGTGCCGAGAATGTAGCCGACCTCCTCCTCCGAGAAGCCCTCAAGCGACAGCAGCAGGAAGGCCTGGCGAGGCAGCGGCGTGATGTTGGACAGCCGACGCTCCGGCGGCAGCGACAGCGTCGCCACGTCGGCATTTTCGTTGTTGTTCACCGACACCGAATTCCAGATCTGGGTGAACAGCCGAAACAGGCCGGCGCGCGGCCCGTGGGTCTGATCCAGCAACGATCCATCCTGCAACAGGGCCTCGAGCATGGCCCCGACATAGGCGTCCCCCGACGCCTGATTTCCGGTCAGTGCGCGAGCGTAACGGCGCAACAGCGGAAGGTGTTCGGCAACGATCTGCGATCGGGACATTCCCACTCCATCCTTGTTCGTGAGGCCTGGCGGCCTGAAACCCGTTGTCTGGGGGCGGCAGAATCCAGTTCTGGGACGACCCCGGTTCCCCTGCATCGCCGACTACGCGCGAAAGCCGAAAAAGTTCCACGAAATAGTTCCAGCATTCCGGAACTTTCTGCGCAACTTTGCATTAGCTCCTAACCGACGAGGCAACGCGGCCAGCCTCTTTTTTCGAGGAAACGACTTGGAAATCAGAGACTTAACTCCCGGGGAAGCGTGGATCACATCATGAAGGAAGTAAAGAAGCAGGGCGGTCTCAACGCCGAGATTCAATCGAGAATCGGCCACCAGCTTCGCGCCATGTACGATGACGTGGTGCGACAGGGCGTACCCGACCGCTTTGCGGAGCTGATCCGCAAACTCGACGGGCCGGAGGCTGCGGCGGCGGCCGTCGCCGGGGGCGATACCGACAAGAACAATGGAGGGGACTAATGCCTCTCACGAATGAACTTCGCGACGATATCCTTGCGTCGGTCCCGAGCCTGCGCGCGTTCGCGATCTCGCTGTCCGGTAATGGTGACCGCGCCGACGATCTGGTGCAGGAGACCCTGCTGCGCGCGATCGCCAACATCGACTCGTTCCAGCCCGGCTCGAACCTCCCCGCGTGGCTGTTCACCATCCTGCGCAACCTGTTTCGCTCCGACTACCGGAAGCGGCGGCGCGAGGTCGAGGATGCCGAGGGCAATTATGCCAAGACGCTGAAGAGCCAGCCTTCGCAGGCGGCGCATCTGGAATTCGAGGAATTCCGCGCCGCGCTTGAAAAGCTGCCGCAGGACCAGCGCGAGGCGCTGATTTTGGTCGGCGCGTCCGGCTTCTCCTACGAGGATGCCGCGGCAATCTGCGGCTGCGCGGTCGGCACCATCAAGAGCCGCGTCAACCGCGCGCGATCGAAGCTCTCCGCGCTGCTCTATGTCGACAGCGCCGAGGATTTCGGCCCCGACAACACCGTGCGCGCCGTGATCGGCGGCAATGGCGGCTAAGCGCGACCACGGCGATAAATGAGAAAAGGCGGCCCGCGGGCCGCCTTTTTTCATGTTGGCCTGCAAGGCCACGCTCAGCGCGCCGTCAGCTGGCCATCGCCTTGACGGACGCCGGCTTGAAGCCGTTTCTCAATTCGAGGATCTTGGCTGCGATTTCGGTCACCGGGACCGGGTGACTGAATAGGAAGCCCTGCGCCTCGTTGCAGCCTTCGGCCCGCATATGATCCAGCTGCTCGACGGTCTCGATGCCCTCCGCGATCGTGGTCATGCCCAGGCTTCTGCCGAGGCTGATGACGGCGCGGACGATCGACTTCGATCCATGCGTCGCGGTCGCATCGCGCACGAAGGATTTGTCGATCTTGAGCTTGTCGAACGGGAAGCTGCGCAGATAGCTCAGCGACGAATAGCCGGTGCCGAAATCATCCAGCGCGATGCGCACTCCCTGCGCCTTCAGCTTGTGCAGCGTTGCGAGCGTCTCGTTGCTGTTCGCTAGGAACACGGACTCGGTGATTTCGAGCTCCAGCCGGCGCGGCGACAATTTTGACGTCGCGAGCGCGCCGACGACGACGTCGGTGAAGTCGGCATCGCGAAACTGGACCGCGGATACGTTGACCGCGAGCTTCATCTCGCTGGGCCAGGTCGTCGCCTGTTCGCAGGCGCGATTGAGCACCCATTCTCCCAGCGGGCCGATCAGGCCGATCTCTTCCGCGATCGGGATGAACTGGTCCGGCGGCACCAGCCCGCGCTTGGGGTGATGCCAGCGCAGCAGCGCCTCGAAGCCGCAGATGCGGTCGAGATGGAGATCGTAGAGCGGCTGGTAGAACAACGAGAACTCGTCCTTGACCATCGCCTCGCGAAGGTCGAGCTCGATCGCCCGACGCCGCTGCAAGCTGGCGTCCATCGCAGGCTCGAAGAAGCGCCAGGTGCCGCGGCCTTCCATCTTGGCGCGGTACAAGGCGACGTCGGCGTTCTTCAGCAGCTTCTCGCCGGTGGTGCCGTCGCCCGGCGACATCGAGATGCCGACGCTGCATCCGACGACGACGCGATGCCCGTTCAGCTCGTACGGCGCACCCACGCATTCCACGATGCGGCGCGCGAGGCGTTCGGCCTCGTCGCCGCCCTGGACGCCACACTGGATGACCGCGAACTCGTCGCCGCCCAAACGCGCGACGGTGTCGACCTCGCGGACGCAGGCGTTGAGCCGGTCCGCGACCGCGCACAGCAGTTCGTCGCCGACCGGATGCCCGAGCGTGTCGTTGACCTGCTTGAAATTATCGAGATCGAGGCAGAACACCGCGAAGCCGAGCCCGCGGCCGACCTGCGCAACCGCCAGCTCGATCCGCTCGGCCAACAACGTCCGGTTCGGCAGCTTGGTCAGGGCATCGTGCCGGGCCATGAACGCGATCTGCGATTCCGCCCGTTGCTGTTCGGTGACGTCCTCGCAGGTGACGAGCCAGCCGCCATCGGATGTCGGCCGTTGCGCGATCGCAATGATCCGTCCATCGCTGAGATGCTGCAGATAATTGCCGTCGTGCAGGGCCATCGAGCGCTCGCGCTCCGCCAGCAGGTCGGTGACGGTCCGCTCGCCGTGATTGCCCGCGGCGATGCTCAGGTCGAGCACCTCCTCCATGGTCATTCCGGGAACGACAAGCTCCGGCGAGATATCGAAGATCTCGCAGAACCGGCGGTTGGCGACTTGCAGCCGCGCCTCGCTGTTATAGAGGCACAATCCTTGCGACATGTGCGTGAGCGCCGCGTCGAGCCGCAGATTGGTTTCATGCAGCTCGGCCTTCTGCTGCTTCAGCGCGGAGATGTCGCTGTAGACGAGGACGACGCCGCCCTCCTGCGTCTCGCTGCGGCTGACGCGCAGCCAGCGTCCATCCGCAAGCTGCGCCTCGCTCGCAAAGCCATCGATGTCACCGTCGGCAGGCGCCAGCCTGGCGGCATCGAGCGGATTCGACTGCAGGAGCTGCGGCGAGAGACGGATGAATTCACTCGCGCGCGAGTTGGCCAGCGCGACCTGGCCATCCGCGTCGAGCAGCACGACGCCCTCACGCGACGTTTCGAGCGCATCGGAAAGCCGTGCCTGCGCCGAGCGGCGTTGCGATACTTCTTGATTGACCATCCGCCGAATGTTGTCGCGCATCGTTTCCATTGCGGTCAGAAGCGTGCCAAGCTCGTCGGTCCCGCCCTTGGGGATGGTCGCGTCGAGGTCGCCGCCGGCGATGCTTCGCGCGGCCCGCGATGCGATCGCGACCGGCCCGATAATGCGGCGCGCCAGCAGCCACGAAAACAGCGCCGACAGAAACAGCGCGACGGTCAGCCCGGCCACGTTGAGCTGCAGGTCCCGCTTGATCGTCGAGAGCGCCTTTTGCCTGAACAGGAAGCCATCGCCGGCCGTATAATTGACGAGCAGCTCGACCTGCTGACTGACAATCTTGGAGTAGCGATCGACATCGCCGACCGTCGCACCCGGTGCGCTCGGATCGGCCGCCGCGCTGCCCTCCGTGGACGATCCGATCGCGCGCCGGTGCAGCGCCATCCAGGCGTCGGCGGCTTCCTGAACCTTAGCGGCGGCTTGCGCAGCGCGCGAGGATTGCGACCGATCGGCAGCAATCGCCAGGTCTTCCGAGAGCGTCTTCGCGAGCTTTTCAATCTGGCCATCGAGATTGGCGCGAATCTCCGGATCCGTGGTCAGCAGGCGTTGCGACGAGGCGACCCGCATCGCGGCGAAATCCGCACCGGCCGCGCGTGCATAGTTGATCGACATCAGGGATTCGTCGAACGTCTTGGCCACCAGATCGCCGGCATGGCGGATGCCGAGGATGGAGTACCCGCCGAGGGCGACCGCAACGGCGCTCATCGCAAGGCAAAAAATCAGAATCTGGCTGCGGATCGAACCCTTGGTCAGGGCAAGACGCGAAAGGCGGACGGTTGCGAACCGAAAGGCCGCACCGCTCTTTACCTTGAGGTTGCCAAATAGGCTGTCCATGCCCGCGTTTCGCCGTAGTGCTCGATACTCAAGCTACGCAGAAACGCGCAGCACTGCGGAAAATAACTGTCTGCTCAAAATTGCTTTAGTAGTGACTGGAACTCATGCTGAAATCGTTAAGATCAGCTGGCGATAATCACCCTTACAGGTGATCCGGGAGCCACATTTGCAGCCCGGGATAGCCGATATTTGGCGTTCGAGGTTCAGCGGGGGTCTCATGCAGTCAGGCTTGTTGCGCGCCTTGCGCCTGGGCCAGTTCGGCCGCCTGCCGTTTGCGGCGGCGATCGTCACTGGAGCGCTTATTGGAGCAGCTTTGGGCGCAGCCCCTTATGTCATTTCGCAGAAGGATCGTGAATTCAAACCCGCGCAGATCTCGATCAAGCGGGGTGAGGTTTTACGGTTCGTTAACGATGACGGCGAACTGCTGCATCACGCTTATTTGAGCACTGATACGTTCAGTTTCGACTCGGGTGACCAGCAGCCGGGCAGCAAGTTCGACGTCACCTTCTCGGTGCCCGGCGACTACACCGTGCTGTGCGGCATTCACCCGAAGATGAAGCTTGCCGTCCACGTCGCCAAATAGCCGCCCCAGGCGGCGGCGATCTACAGGACCGACGTCTTGAAGATCGCGGCGTGGCCGAAATAATAGACAAACAAGGTCACCGACAGCGCGGCACAGAGCGCGACCGGGGCGAGCCACGGCGCACGACGGTCGCGCGACAACACCTTGTTGTCGGCGACAATCGCTAGCAGGACAGCGATGATTGCCGAGTGTCCGATCGTGTCGATCTTGCCGAATTCGAAGCACGCGCTGATGAACATCCCCGTCAGCACGGTTGCGGCGCAGCGCCGGATCAGCGGCGTCCAGATCAAGGCAAAGGCAAGCGTGAATTCCACCATGCCGGCGGCGCGCATGTAGAACTCGTTGTCGAAGCCCAGCGTCATCGCGGAATGCTCGATCAGCAGCGGGAAGCTCCACTCCGGATAGGCCCATTTTTCGACCGAGGCCCACATCAACGTCACCGCGGCGGCGTAGCGCATCACGTCGATCGGCCGGATTCCGAACAGATCCTTGTTCAGCCCAACCAGCGCAAAATAGGCGGCAACACCGAGAAAGATCGGGTAATCGGCGAGGTGAAAGACACCGTAGTCGCGCACACCGATCCCGAACAGGACCACCATCCCCGCCGCCGACAGCGGCAGCGTGCGTCGTGACAGCATCCCGGCAGCGATCGCAAGCTGCAGGGCGCCGACATACGGCGACGTCGTCTTCAACTCGGGCGTCAACAGGATGCCGCCCACGGCCCAGATCGAGATGAAGAAGAACCCGCACACGGCGCGCATCATCAATTCGGTGCGCAGCCGCAGCCCCTCGGTGACGCGGTCCATCACCCGGATCGTGGCGTCACCCAGCGAGGTGGGCTCGATCAGGCAACCCGCAAACAGCCAGAAGATGGCGACACCGAGCAGCAGTTCGAAATCCAGGCAAAGGACATTCTCGAGTCCGCGGGGCTGGCCGGCGACATCGTAGGCACAAAACCATTTGACATGTGCCTCGGCACTGCGCGCGGCGACGACACAAAACAGAACCGCTGCAAGGCACGTGGCGAAAAAGGAGCGCACCGCCGAGACGGTATCTCGCGCCCATCCACTAAACATTGAACCAACCGCCCACACACTTAAGGACTTGTTTAACTTATATCAAATTTTAAGCTTTGCGCCTGCCGGGACATCCCGTGGTTGCATTGTGGTTAATCGTGGCGGGCGAGCCCCCGGCCTGTCCCTTAGTGCAGTCTTTACAGCCGGTTGCCTCAAATTTTAGCTAATTCCGGCACGGGAGCTCAATTCAACTGTCGTAGTGAAATCCGGACAAATCGGATCGGGAGGCCGGTACAGTGTTCGGAGCGTTGAGCGTCGCAAGTATCGGGGTGGGGTCGGCCCTCGCCTATGTGACAAGATCGTCCGCTGCGCGCACAGCGACCCTCGAGACCTGCGCGGGCGCATTCGTGATCGTGGGGCTCGGCCTCCTGGGCGCGGCGCTGCCGCACCTGTCCTGAAACGAACCTCGTTCTGAACCGCGTTGAGCCGAGGTCAGCGCGGCAGTTTGGGGACGCCTGCCACCGGCGGGGCCGTCGCGGTCAGGGTTTGCAGGAAGGCGATGAGGTCGTTCTTCTCGTCTGCCGTCAGGGACAGCGGCTTGATGTCGGGCGATCGGCTCGGCCGATCGATCCCACCCTTGTTGTAAAGCTCGATGACATCTTCCAGCGTGGCCACCGATCCGTCGTGCATATAGGGCGCGCGGCGCGCGACGTCGCGCAATGTCGGCGTCTTGAACGCATATTTCAGCTTCGCCGAGGTCGGAAAGAAACGGCCGCGCCCGATGTCATGGCCCTTGGCGGTGCCGATATCCTGGAAGGATCCGTCGGAAAACGACGGGCCGCTGTGGCAAGCCGAGCAACGTGCCTTGCCGTTGAAAAGCTCAAAGCCGTGCTGGGCTGATTTGCTGATGGCGGTGTCGTCGCCCTTGATCCAACGGTCGAACGGAGCCTCGCCTGCGACGATGGAGCGCTCGAAGGTCGCCAATGACGCCTCGATCCTCGGCCGCGTGATCGCGCCGTCTCCGAATGCGTGGGCGAAGGCATCGACATAGCCGGGGATCGCCGAAAGTCGCGCAATCAATTCCGGCTCGGTCATGTTCAGGTTCGCCGGACTGAGGATCGGCCCGAACGCAACGGATTCCAGATCCCTGAACTTACCGTCCCATCCCAGCGGCTCGAAGAAGGCCACATCGATCAATGTCGGCGAGCGGATCGGCAGGCCCTTGGGATCCTCACCGATGGCGCGCGGAAGGCCATCGGCCCATGAAAGGGATGGCCTGTGGCAACTCGCGCAGGAGTGTGTCTTTGACCTCGACAGCAGCGGATCGAAGAACAGCAGTTGCCCAAGCGCGGATTTCGCCTCCGAATAGGGATTGCTGCTCGGGAACGGAACGACGTCCGGCCTCCGATAGCTGGCACGGATTGTCGCAGGGTCGCCGGGCGGCGCTGCCGGAGTCAAGGCAAGCGACAGCCCTACCGGCAAAACTGCCGCGAGCAAGGTCAGGCTGACCCAAAGCCTCATCGGGGTCCTCAGACGGTATCCTGCTCGGTATATGCCCAAGCATGTTCAACGAAGTTTTAACAATCGGTTGCGGTCTATTACTGATAGTGGGCATTGGTCACGATGACGCCGGCGCATGCTTGCGCGCGTGATTTCGATCAATCCGCGCGTCGATCCGATCACACAACCTGAGGCAGCCGCTACTTCTTCACCGGGCGCAGCGGCGCGGAGAACTGCTCGGTGCGGTCGCGCTCGGTCATGTCGACGACGGTGTCCATCGGCGCGGTCAGTTCATAGACATAGGAGACGTCGGTGAAATAGCGCTTCGCGGTGCCGCCGAGCGCCTCGGGCGCGACGCGGTCGAGCAGGATCAGGCCGAAATCACTGTCGGCTCGCCGCGTCGCCTGGCTGGTGTTGAACTCTTCCCAGCGGAAATGAAAGACCGAGTCCGCATCCTCGCCGACGACCTCCCAATTGGCGACGATGTGCGGGTGCTTGCCGACCAGCGACAGCCCTTCGTCGGAATGCGAGGCGAGCTCGAAGAACAGCAGCGACAGCGATTGGGCGGCGCGGGCGCTGACCGTGATGTCGGGACCGTTCACCGCGATCCGGTCGGCATGCGGGATCGCGCGCGATTCGAACAGGCCCTTCAGCTTGACGCCCTGCCACTGGCTCTCGCTGAGCAGCGTGACGACGTTCGACATCGCGTGGATGCGCCCGATCAAGAGCTCGCGCGCGACATCGATATCGGCGCCGTGCCGCAGCGTGCGGGTCACGATCGACTGGATCACCGCGAGGATGTTCTTGACGCGATGGTTGAGCTCGTCGATCACGGCGGTCAACCGGCGCTCGAATCCGATGCGGACCTCGATCTCGCGGCTGAGGCGCAAATTGTTATAGGCGACATAGCCGAACAGGCCGCAGACGATGCCGGTCAGCGCGAGGCCGATCGCCGCGACGATGGTCGCGGTCTGCTGCGCACGCACCGTGGCGTTGCTCTTGGCGTAATAGTCGAGCGACCAGTCACGGCCGCCGAACGTCACCGTGCGCACCATCGACGGCAGCGGGCCGTCCTGGCGCACCGCGCGCGAGGTGACGATGCCCTGCTCGTTGGCGGTGAACTCGTCGTTGGAGTCGCGCGGATCCTTCAACGCCACCGCGAATAGCGAGCTGTCATCGTTGGTCAGCATCAGCGACGACAGCTCATAGGAGAAGGTGATGAAGCCGGCCGGCTCGGACGCGCCCTCCTGGAACACCGGCGCGGCGAGCACGACCCCGACCGGGCCGTTCTGCCGCAACAGCGGCACCGGATCGGAGGCTACCGGCTTGGCGTTGGCCATCGCCTGCGCCAGCATCGGGCCCACCACCGAGTGGCGGTCGAAGGCGCGGCCCGGAATGCTCAAGGTCTCCGGATTGCGCGGCTCGACGTCCATCAGCACGTTGATCGGCTTGTCGAGCGCCTTGAGGTCGAGCGCCTGGTCGTCGAAATCCCGGATCGTCGGATTGGTGAAGCCGTTGGCCTTCAGCTCGGCCTCCGCCGCGGCGAGCTCGTCCGGCTTGAGCCGCGCGATCCAGGCGGCGACGACGAAATCGGTCTTGAAGGCGTAGATCGCCGAGCGCAGCGGCTGCAGCATGTTGGCCTTCACCATCGACGGCGCCCGGAACAGTCCGGAGGCGACCCGCGCCAGCAGCTCGCGCTCGGTCAGGCGGTCCTGCACCAGGCTGGCATGGACGTCGATCGCCCGCGCCAGCGCGATGCCGTCGATCGCGAGCTCCTGATCGTGCACCCGATAGGCGGCAAGACCGGAGAGCAGAACTCCGATCAGCGCAATCAAGGCAACGATGAAGCCCAGTCGAACCACACGCTTACTCGGCAATCAGGGGGTGGCGAAAGGGGACGGAAGTCATCTGGCTTCTGCAAGGGCGGCGACAAATCAGGATGCGATGAAGGCCCGCCGCAAAGGAATATGGAATAGCGATCATCGGTCCGCAACAGGAGCCGGTCGGCAGCATTAACGACGACGCCACCCGGCGGTCTTTGGCGGCGCCAAAGGTTGCTAATCGGCAAAGTTGGAAATTGTTCCGGCGATTGCGCAGCTTTTTTGCGGCGGCCAGCGACATCCAGCCAAGTGCCTCACCGTCATCCTGCAGCGCGTCTCGAAGGATGAACGGCCCACCGGTGGCCGTTCATCCTTCGAGGCTCGCTCTGCTCGCGCCTCCAGCGATAAAGGCGAAGCCTTTGCGCGGGGATGACGGGATAAGGGTTCGCACCGCCACAATGATTAACGCCTAACCCGCCTTGACCTTGCCCTGCGACCGAAGGCCGCCCTTGGTCTCGATGAAGCTGATGATGCGATCGAGGCCGTCGCTCTTCTTCAGGTTGGTCATCACGAAGGGCCGCTCGCCGCGCATCCGCCTGGCGTCGGTGTCCATCTTCTCGAGTGACGCACCGACATGGGGTGCGAGATCGATCTTGTTGATCACCAGGAGGTCGGATCGCGTGATGCCGGGGCCGCCCTTGGAGGGGATCTTGTCGCCGGCGGCAACGTCGATGACGTAGATCGTCAGATCGGCCAATTCCGGCGAGAAGGTCGCCGCCAGATTGTCGCCGCCGGATTCGATCAGCACCAGATCGAGGTCGGGGAATTTTGCCCGCATGTCGGCAACCGCGGCGAGATTCATCGAAGCGTCCTCGCGGATCGCAGTATGCGGACAGCCGCCGGTCTCGACACCGGCGATGCGGTCCGGCGTCAGCGAACCGGAGCGCACCAGAAACTCGGCATCCCATTTGGTGTAGATGTCGTTGGTGATCGCGGCGATGTCGTAGCGCTCGCGCATCGACTTGCAGAGCAGGTCCATCAGCGCGGTCTTGCCGGAGCCGACCGGGCCGCCGACGCCGACACGAAGTGGGCCGTGGGAAGTGGGCATATCAACAAGTCCCTCTATTGTCGTCCCGGCGAAAGCCGGGACCCATACCGCGTGATCCCTCAACCGGGTCCAGTGGCCGACACCATCCGCAACAACCACCCCCTGTGGTTATGGGTCCCCTGAGTTCACAAACGAAGTGCAACACTTCCTTGAGGAGGTGTTGCCATGGGGCGGACTTACAAGCAGCTCTCCCTGCTTTCGCAGGGACGACAGCGGAAGATGCATCATGACCGGAACAGCCTCGTGTATTGCGTCTCGTGACGCAGGCTTGCGAGATCGGCGCGAAAGGTCGCGCCGCCGAGATCGTCGAGCGAGGCCGCATTGGCCCGCGCCGCGGTCGCAGCAACGACCAGCTCGAGACCGGCCAACACGCGCTGACTGTCGGTCTGCCCGAGCGGGATCAGCCGGCTGCCCGCGGAAATCCAGTTCGAGGTCACTGCATGCAGGAAGGCGTGCAGCGCCGGCGCAAGCCGAATGCCGTGTGCAGCGCTGACGATGCCGACCGCGACGGGGTAGACGACAGGGCCGTTGCAAGCCGCAATCATAGCGTCGAGGCCGGGCGAATTCCACGCGGCACGGGCGATCTCGATGAAGGCGCGCCCCTGCGTCGTGGTCTCGAGCTGCCGCTCGCGCGACGGCACGAAGGCCGCGGCAAGCTCGGCGACCTGCTCCAGCCCGGCATGATTGGGCTGCAACGCCGCACGAAAACTCTGCGCGAGAAACACAGCGTCGCAAAATCCGCTGCCGTCGGAAAGCATCGCGGCGAGCCAGCCGCGCAGCGACGCGGCATCCGTGATGTCGCCGGCCTCGACCGCCCATTCGATGCCGCTGGAATAGGCGAACGCCCCCACCGGAAAGGACGGCGACAGCCATGTCATCAGCCGGTACAGCGCGGCCGCCTCATCCTCCGCCATCCCGCCGCGCAGCGCGGCGGGATCAGGCTCATTTGTGGTCATGAGCATGGGAGTGATCGTGGTGATGATGAGCTTGCTCGCAATGCTCATCATGATGATGGTGGTGGTCATGGTCAGGCCCATGATCATGGCCGTGGTGGTGACCGTGATCATGCGCATGGCTGTGGGCATGATCGTGCCCGGTGTGACCATGCGCGTGCGCGTCGGCATGCGCATGCTCGGCATAGGCGCCGCCCTCGGGATCGAACGGCGCCTCAATCTCGATCACACGGGCCCCTAACCCCTTCACCATCGCCTCGATCACGTGATCCCTGCGGATGCGCAATCCCTTCGGCATGATCTGCGTCGGCAGATGACGGTTGCCGAGATGCCAAGCGACCCGGATCAGATGATGCGGATCGCTGCCCCGGATTTCCGCCAGCGGCTCGGGAGCTGCGACTACCTCGACGAGGCGGCCGTCCTCCAGCACCAGCGCATCGCCGCCGCGCAGCGCGACGGCGTTTTCGAGATCAAGCAGAAATTCGAGCCCGCGCGTCCCTGACATCACCATCCGCCGCCGGTGCCGGTCGTCGAAATCGAGCACGACGGTATCGGCTGGCGCTTCCTTCCAGCGGTGCTGTCCCAGGACTTTGGTGGCGCGGATCATCGATGCCTCAGAGCTTCTCGACCTTGGCGTCGCTGATGATCTCGATCACCGTCGGCCCGGTCTTCATGTTAGCGGAATATTCGCGCCATACCTTCATGTGCGGCGCCCTGGCATGGCCGTTGAGATCCTCGCGGCTCTCCCAGCGCTCGACCACCACATAGAGGTTGGGATCGTTGACGCTGACATTGCCGTCATAGGAGATGCAACCCTTCTCCTTGCGGGTCTCGACCGTGCAGGCCTTGTGCCCCTTGATGAAGTCGTCCTTGTTCTCCGGCTTCATCGGCGTGGTGGCGATGACATAGATCATGGATTATCTCCCTTCTTTTTCTCGTTAGCGGACGTCGACCTTCTCGGGCGTGATCACCTCGATCTTCGGCGGCGCGGCCATGCATTTCACCGCGACCCGGCCGAACGTCTTCATGTGCTCGGCGGTGCGATGCGGCACCAGCGCCTCCGCGTTCTCCCACTGCTCGACGAACACCATCTTGCTGTGGTCGGTGACGCTCTCATGCAAATCGTAAGCGATGTTGCCGGGCTCCTTGCGGGTTTCCTTGATGCAGGCCGTCGCCGCAGCAATGAATTCGGCGCGGGTCTCGGGCTTGATGGTCAGCGTAGCAACGACGTAAATCACGGAAGTTCCTCCCGGTTTTCTGTTTTGGCTTGAGTCTTGTTTTGACGCGTTTTCTTTCCGCGAACCGGAAATCCACTTCGCTCGAAAACGCTCTGGTTACCGGGACGGGTTTTAGAACATAAAATAGCGCTGTGCCATGGGCAGCACCTCGGCCGGCGCGCAGGTCAGCAGCTCGCCGTCTGCGCGTACCTCATAGGTCTCGGGATCGACCTCGATCTCGGGCGTCGCGTCGTTGTGGATCATGCTCTTCTTGGAGATCTTGCCGCGGGTGTTCTGCACCGCATAGAGCTTCTTGGCTGTGCCGAGCTTGCGGGCGAGACCGCCGCTCGCCGCGGCCTTCGAGGTGAACACCACCGAGGATGCGGTGAGCGATTTGCCGAAGGCGGCGAACATCGGCTGGTAATGCACCGGCTGCGGCGTCGGGATCGAGGCGTTGGGATCGCCCATCGGCGCCGCCACGATCGAGCCGCCCTTGATGATGCAATCCGGCTTGACGCCGAAGAACGCCGGCGACCACAGCACGAGGTCGGCCATCTTGCCCTTCTCGACGGAGCCGATCAGCTTCGACACGCCGTGCGCAATCGCGGGGTTGATGGTGTATTTGGCGATGTAGCGCTTGACGCGGAAATTGTCGTTGTCGTTGCCCTTGTCCTGCGGCAGCGACCCGCGCTGCTTCTTCATCTTGTCGGCGGTCTGCCAGGTGCGAATGATGACCTCGCCGAGCCGGCCCATCGCCTGCGAGTCCGACGACATCATCGAGAGCGCGCCGAGATCGTGCAGGATGTCCTCGGCGGCGATGGTCTCCTTGCGGATCCGGCTCTCGGCGAAGGCGAGGTCTTCGGCGATCGACGGATCGAGGTGATGGCACACCATCAGCATGTCGAGATGCTCGTCGATGGTGTTGCGGGTGAACGGCCGGGTCGGATTGGTCGAGGACGGCAGCACGTTCTTCAGCCCGGCAATCTTGATGATATCCGGCGCATGGCCGCCGCCGGCGCCCTCGGTGTGGAAGGCATGGATGGTGCGGCCCTTGAACGCCTTCACCGTATCCTCGACGAAGCCGGATTCGTTCAGCGTGTCCGAATGCAGCATCACCTGGACGTCGTAGTCGTCGGCAACCGAGAGACAGGTGTCGATCGCCGACGGCGTGGTACCCCAGTCCTCATGCAGCTTCAGCGCGCAGGCGCCGCCCTTGATCATCTCGACCAGCGCCGCCGGACGCGAGGCGTTGCCCTTGCCGGAGATGCCGAGGTTGACCGGGAAGGCGTCGAACGACTGGATCATCCGCCCCATGTGCCAAGGGCCAGGCGTGCAGGTGGTGGCGAAGGTGCCGTGCGACGGACCGGTGCCGCCGCCGAGCATCGAGGTGACGCCAGACATCAGCGCGTGCTCGATCTGCTGCGGGCAGATGAAATGGATGTGGCTGTCGAAACCGCCGGCGGTGAGGATCTTGCCCTCGCCCGCGATCACGTCGGTACCGGGACCGATCACGATGGTGACGTTGGGCTGGATGTCGGGATTGCCGGCCTTGCCGATCGCCGCGATCATGCCCTCCTTGATCGCGACGTCGGCCTTCACGATTCCCCAGTGATCGACGATCAGCGCGTTGGTGATGACAGTATCCGCGGCGCCTTGCGCGTTGGTCACCTGCGACTGCCCCATGCCGTCGCGGATCACCTTGCCGCCGCCGAACTTCACCTCCTCGCCATAGGTGGTGAGATCCTTCTCGACCTCGATGATCAGATCGGTGTCGGCAAGCCTAACCCTGTCGCCGGTGGTCGGGCCGAACATGTCGGCATAGACGGAACGCTTGATCTTCACGGACATGTCAGCCCCCAGTTTCAGTCAGCGCGGCCTTGGCACGCGCAATCGTGTCGTCGAAAATGCGGTCGAGCCGCGGATTGATGCCCCGGCAACCGGCAACGACCTTGTCGGCCCAGGCCGCATAGTCGGCGAGATCATCGCGCTCGTCCTTGCTCGGATGCGGCACGATCCGCGCGCCGATATTGCTGATCTTGTCGGCGATCTTGATCAGCTTTGCACCGGGAGATTTGTGCGGAGCATCCTCGATCTGCTTTTGCCGGCGGGCAGGCTTTGGCAGGCTCATGTCATCGGTGCACTCGACAACGAGATCGGCAACGCGCGCGCTGAACTTCTGCGCGAGCTCCTCGCGCGTGGTCTCGGTGTCCTCGATGGTGTCGTGCAGCCAGCCGGCAGCCACCAGTTCGGCATCGGTGCCGTTAGTGACCTGCGCGAGCAGATTCGCGACCTCGGCGAGATGGTTGATGTAAGGCTCACTCCCCCGCCCCTTGCGCGCCATCCCGTTATGACGGTGCGCGGCAAGCTCGGCAGTTTCGGAGACCATGCGGACAGCGGGAAGCATGGCGCTACAGCTTCCCCTTCACCTCGGCGCGAAAGCCGTAGATCACGCGCTTGCCGGCGAGTGCGACGAGCTGGACGTCGCGGGTCTGGCCGGGTTCGAAGCGGACGGCGGTGCCGGCGGCGATGTCGAGGCGCATGCCGCGGGCTTTCTTGCGGTCGAATTTCAGCGCCGGGTTGGTCTCGAAGAAGTGGTAATGCGAGCCGACCTGGATCGGACGATCGCCGGTGTTGGCGACCGAGAGCGTCACGGTCTTGCGGCCGGCATTGAGCTCGATCTCGCCGTCCTTGATGAAGAGTTCGCCGGGGATCATTCGTCTCTCCTGTCATTCCGGGGCACGCGAAGCGTGAATCCGGAATCTCGATCAACAATCTCTGGATTCCGGGTTCTGCCTTCGGCCGCCCCGGAATGACGCTCGTGGCTATCGGATCGGCTCGTGCACGGTGACGAGCTTGGTGCCGTCGGGGAATGTCGCCTCGACCTGGATGTCGTGGATCATCTCCGGGATGCCATCCATCACCTGCGCGCGGGTCAGGACCTTGGCGCCGGCCTGCATCAGCTCGGCGACGGTGCGGCCGTCGCGCGCGCCCTCGACGATGAAGTCGGTGATCAACGCGACGGCTTCGGGATGGTTCAGCTTGACGCCGCGCTCGAGCCGGCGCCGCGCCACCATGGCCGCCATCGAAACCAGGAGCTTGTCCTTTTCGCGGGGAGACAAATTCATGCGAGCACTCTGAAAGCGTTGAAAGGATTAGTTGAGCCAAAGCCGCGGCAGCGGGACAGTGGAGGCGCGGCCGAGCACCGTCATCATGTCAGCGCGCAGCCGGGCCGCATCTTGGGCACAGAAGCGGGCCATTGCAAAGCCATTCCAGGCGGAGATGCCGACCTCGCCGCCGAAGCTTTCCGACGCCTCGCGGATGCGCTCGACCAAGGCTTCGTCACCCGGCACGATCAGCGCCGTGCCGATCGCGCAGCCGCCGCCCGCGATCGCGGGTCGCGCGAGCTTCTCGCCGATCTCGCCGTCGAGCCTGACGGTCTCGGCGAACACCAGCTTGCCGCCACGGCGCATCCGCCAGCGGTCGACGAACTCGCCGTGGCGCATGGTCTCGCCCATCGCGGCGCGGCCGAACACCACGATCTCGCAGAGCAGGAGCGAGGCACCCTCGGCAAGGTCGATGTCGAAGCCGCGGTGAATGCGGGCACGGTCGAACAGGATGGTTTCCTGCGGCAGCCAGGCGAGATGCGCGCCTGCGGCAACGGTCAGCGCGATGTCGAGCCGTGCCGCCGCTGCCGGTGCACGGTAGACTTTCTCAGCCGCCGCGGTGGTCAGCGTCAAACGCGCGCCCTCGCCGGCCGCGACCGCGATCTCGAAGCGATCCCCGCCGGCAATGCCGCCGGCGGTGTTGACGAACATGGCCGAGAGACCGTCGTCCTCCGGCGATGGGAAGCGGACGCGCAGCGAGCCGGACTCATGCAGGTCGCCGCGGCGCGTGGCGCCGTCTTTCAGATGCACGCCGAGCCGGACCGCACCCTGGGCGCGGTTTGCCGCAAACGTCGCCGCTGCCGCGCCTGCGATCCCGGTCCGCATTCCCCCAACGCTCCCTTCGCGCGCCACGACAGGCGGCGTCACATCCTGTTCACAGCGCCATCTGGCGGCTGATCTCGGCGGGATCGAGGCTTGCGCGGTCGCAGGCATATTTCACCGCACCCCGGTCCATCACGGCAAAACTGTCGCCGAGTTCGCAGGCAAAGTCGAGATATTGTTCGACCAGCACGATGGCGATGTTGCCGAGATTGCGCAGATAGGAGATGGCGCGGCCGATATCCTTGATGATCGAGGGCTGGATGCCCTCGGTCGGCTCGTCGAGCAGCAGGAGCTTTGGCCGCATCACCAGCGCGCGGCCGATCGCAAGCTGCTGCTGCTGGCCGCCGGAAAGGTCGCCGCCACGGCGGCCCAGCATGGTCTCCAACACCGGAAACAGCGAGAACACGTCGTTGGGAATGTTGCGGTCTTCGCGCTTGAGCGGACCGAAGCCAGTCTTGAGGTTCTCTTCCACCGTCAGCAGCGGAAAGATCTCGCGGCCCTGCGGCACGAAGCCGATGCCGCGCCGCGCCCGCTCATAGGGCTTTAGCGCGGTGATGTCCTTGCCGTCGAAATTGATCGTGCCGGAAGCGATCGGATACTGGCCGACCATGGCGCGGAGCAGCGAAGTCTTGCCGACGCCGTTGCGGCCGAGCACACAGGTGACCTTGCCCGGTTCGGCGGTCAGCGACACGCCGCGCAGCGCCTGCGCCGCACCGTAATAGAGATTGATGTTGTCGATCTTCAGCATCGCCCTAGCGCCCCAGATACACTTCGACCACCCGCTCGTTCGACGACACCTGGTCAATCGAACCTTCGGCGAGCACCGAGCCCTCATGCAGGCAGGTCACCTTGACGCCAAGCTCGCGCACGAAGGTCATGTCGTGCTCGACCACCATGATGGTGTGGTTCCTGTTGATCTCCTTGAGGAGCTCGGCCGTGAGATGGGTCTCGACATCGGTCATGCCGGCGACCGGCTCGTCGACCAGCAGCACCTTCGGGTCCTGCGCCAGCAGCATGCCGATCTCGAGCCACTGCTTCTGGCCGTGCGACAGGCTGCCGGCGAGGCGGTTGCGCGCATCGGTCAGGCGGATGGTCTCGAGCACCTTGTCGATGCGCTCGGACTCAGCCTTGCTGCCGCGCCAGAACAGCGTGCCGCGCACGGAATGATCGACATTGAGCGCGAGCAGGAGATTGTCCTGCACGGTCTGGCTCTCGAACACCGTCGGCTTCTGGAATTTGCGGCCGATGCCGAGCTCGGCGATACGGGTCTCGTCGAGGCGGGTCAGGTCGACGGTGCCGTCGAACAGCACGGTGCCCTCGTCCGGCTTGGTCTTGCCGGTGATGATGTCCATCATCGTGGTCTTGCCGGCGCCGTTCGGGCCGATGATGGCCCGCATCTCGCCGGGTTCGAGCGCCAGCGACAGATTGTTGATGGCGTGGAAGCCGTCGAACGAGACATGCACGCCGTCGAGGTAGAGCATGGCCGAGGTGGCGCGGGTGTCCATGACGTTCATCTGCCTACTCCGCCGGGTTCGGTGCGCCGATGCCGTCTTCGCGCGCGGCACTCTCGGCGTCGGGTGAGTTGCGCCGCGCTTTCAGCGGCTCCCACCAGGCGTTGAAGGTACCGACGATGCCCTTGGGCAACAGCAGCGTGACCAGGATGAACAGCGCGCCCAGCATGAACAGCCAGTACGGTGCAAGCGGCCCCGAGGTGAAGAACGTCTTGGCATAGTTGACGACGACGGCGCCGAGCGCCGCGCCGATCAGCGTGCCGCGGCCGCCGACCGCGACCCAGATCACCGCCTCGATCGAGTTGGCGGGCGCGAACTCGCTGGGATTGATGATGCCGACCTGCGGCACGTACAGCGCACCGGCGACGCCGGCCATGCAGGCCGACAGCGTGAACACGAACAGCTTGTAGGATTCGACACGATAGCCAAGGAAACGGGTCCGGCTTTCGGCGTCACGTACTGCGATCAGGACCTTGCCGAGCTTCGAGGTCACGATCGCGCGGCAGATCAGGAACGCGATGATCAGCGCAAGGCAGCTCAGCAGGAACAGCGCCGCGCGGGTGCCTTCGGCCTGCACGTTGAAGCCGATGATGTCCTTGAAGTCGGTCAGCCCGTTATTGCCGCCGAAGCCGAAATCGTTGCGGAAGAACGCCAGCAGCAGCGCATAGGTCATCGCCTGCGTGATGATCGACAGATACACGCCGGTGACGCGCGAGCGGAAGGCGAGCCAGCCGAAGCAGAAGGCGAGCAGACCCGGCACCAGCAGCACCATCAGTGCGGCGAACCAGAACTGGTCGAAGCCGTACCAGTACCAGGGCAGCTTGCTCCAGTTCAGGAACACCATGAAGTCGGGCAGGATCGGATTGCCGTAGACGCCGCGGCTGCCGATCTGGCGCATCAGGTACATCCCCATCGCGTAGCCGCCCAGCGCGAAGAACGCACCGTGGCCGAGCGAGAGGATGCCGCAATAGCCCCAGATCAGATCGATCGAGAGCGCGAGGATGGCGTAGCAGACATATTTGCCCCACAGCGCGACCAGATAGGTCGGCACCTGGAACATCGAGCCCTGCGGCAGCAGCAGGTTCGATAGCGGGATCAGCACGCCGATCGCGGCGACGATCAGGACGAACGCGGTCGCCGCGCGGTCGAGCGAACGGGTGAGGATGTGCGGCGTCATGCTTCCACCGCCCGACCCTTGAGCGCGAACAGGCCGCGCGGCCGCTTCTGGATGAACAGGATGATCAGCACCAGGATCGCGATCTTGCCGAGCACCGCGCCCGCGACAGGCTCGAGGAACTTGTTGGCGATGCCGAGCGTGAAGGCGCCGACCAGCGTGCCCCAGAGATTGCCGACGCCGCCGAACACCACGACCATGAAGCTGTCGATGATGTAGCTCTGGCCGAGATTCGGGCTGACATTGTCGATCTGCGACAGCGCCACGCCGGCAATGCCGGCGATCCCCGAGCCGAGACCGAAGGTCAGCGCGTCGACGCGCGAGGTGGCGATCCCCATCGAGGCCGCCATGCGGCGGTTCTGGGTCACCGCGCGCATCTCGAGGCCAAGCGCGGTGTAGCGCAGCATCGCCAGCAGGATGGCAAACACCGCGAGCGTGAAGCAGAGGATCCACAGCCGGTTATAGGTGATGGTGATCTGGCCGAGCTCAAAGGCACCGCTCATCCAGGAGGGGTTGCCGACCTCGCGGTTGGTCGGGCCGAACGCGGTGCGCACCGCCTGCTGCAACACCAGCGACAGGCCCCAAGTCGCGAGCAGCGTCTCCAGCGGACGGCCGTAGAGGAAGCGGATGATGGTGCGCTCGATCACGACACCGATCAAGCCGGCGACCAGGAAGGCGAGCGGCACCGCGATCAGCAGCGAATAGTCGAACAGCGCAGGATAGCGGCTGCGGATCACCTCCTGCACCACGAAGGTGGTGTAGGCCCCGAGCATCACCATCTCGCCATGCGCCATGTTGATGACGCCCATCACGCCGAAGGTGATGGCAAGCCCAATCGCGGCGAGCAGCAGCACCGAGCCGAGCGACAGGCCGTACCAGGCATTCTGCACCATCGACCACATCGCCAGATTGCTCTGGATCGAGGACACCGCGCTTGCGGCCGCGTTGGCGACCAGCGGCGGCTGGTCGGCGCCGAGGCCGGTGAGCAGCGCCAGCGCCTCCTGATCGCCGCGCGCCTTGACCACGGCGACGGCGTCGAGCTTGTCGCTGTCGGATGCGTCCGACTTGAACAGGATGATGGCGGCGCGCGCCTCAGCGAAGGCCTGCTTGACCGACTTGACGTTCTCCTTGGCGAGCGCAGCCTCCACCGTCGACAGCAAATTCTCCTCGTGGCTCTTGAACACCGACTGCGCAGCGGCGAGGCGTTTGGCCGGATCCGGCGACAGCAGCGTCAGGCCGCCGAGCGCAGCCTCCACGGTGCGGCGCAAGCGGTTGTTGAGGCGGACGGCGGCGGCGTTGTCAGGCAGCTTGTCGACGGCAGCACCCGTGGCGGCGTCGACGATCTTGCCGTCGGTCCGCGTGATGAAGACCTTCTTGCTGTCGGGATCGGCCGAGAGCCGGCCGTCCTGCAGCGCGCTGATGATGGGCGAGGCCAGCGCATTGCCCGATGCGGCGACCTCGCCGATCGCCGCCTCGGTGTCGGAGAACTCGTCATTGGCGAATTTGGCGACCGAATCCTCGAACGGACCGGCCAGCGCCGGCACTGTGAGGCAGCTCAGCAGCAGGATCGAGAGAAACAGCGCACGAAAACGATCAATACAATTGGCGAACACGTCAGTACCCCGGCAGGAGTGTGAGGAGAAGGCGGCGAGCTGTGCCGCCTTCTCCAGGTTCTTGGATGGTTGTGTTGTGTCGTTGTTCAGGTCAGGAGCTCAGGAGCCCTGTTGTCAGGAGCCCTATTGTCAGGAACCCTGGCCGCCGCACTTGTTGGTCTTGGTGTTGAAGTTGCCGCACTTCTTGCCGACCCAATCGCCGATCAGGTCCTTGGAGCCCTCGAGCTCCTTCGACCAGGCGTCGCCGGCCACCAGGCCCGGGGTCTTCCAGACCACGTCGAACTGGCCGTTGCCCTTGATCTCGCCGATGAACACCGGCTTGGTGATGTGGTGGTTCGGCAGCATCTGCGACACGCCGCCGGTCAGGTTCGGCGCCTCGATGCCGGGAAGCGCATCGATCACCTTGTCCGGATCGGTCGACTTCACCTTCTCGACCGCCTTCACCCACATGTTGAAGCCGATGTAGTGCGCTTCCATCGGATCGTTGGTCACGCGCTTCGGGTTCTTGGTGTAGGCCTGCCACTCCTTGATGAACTTCTCGTTCGCCGGGGTCTTGATCGACTCGAAGTAGTTCCAGGCGGCGAGATGGCCGAGCAGCGGCTTGGTGTCGATGCCGGCGAGCTCTTCCTCGCCGACCGAGAATGCGACCACCGGGATCTCGGTCGCCTTGATACCCTGGTTGCCGAGCTCCTTGTAGAACGGAACGTTGGCGTCGCCGTTGATGGTGGAGACCACCGCGGTCTTCTTGCCGGCCGAGCCGAACTTCTTGATGTCGGCCACGATCGTCTGCCAGTCGGAGTGACCGAACGGCGTGTAGTTGATCATGATGTCGTCCTGGGCGACGCCCTTCGACTTCAGATAGGCTTCCAGGATCTTGTTGGTGGTGCGCGGATAGACGTAGTCGGTGCCGGCCAGCACCCAGCGCTTCACCTTCTCTTCCTTCATCAGATAGTCGACCGCCGGGATCGCCTGCTGGTTCGGCGCCGCGCCGGTGTAGAACACGTTGCGCTCGGACTCCTCGCCCTCATACTGTACCGGGTAGAACAGGATGTTGTTCAGCTCCTTGAACACCGGGAGCACGGATTTGCGCGACACCGAGGTCCAGCAGCCGAACACGACCGCGACCTTGTCCTTGGTGATCAGCTCGCGGGCCTTTTCGGCGAACAGCGGCCAGTTCGAAGCGGGGTCGACCACGACGGGCTCGAGCTTCTTGCCGAGCACGCCGCCCTTCTTGTTCTGCTCGTCGATCAGGAAAAGGATCGTGTCCTTCAGCGTGGTTTCGCTGATGGCCATGGTGCCCGACAGCGAGTGAAGGATGCCAACCTTGATGGTGTCGTCGGCCGCTTGCGCGGGCGCGAGGGACGAGGACGCAGCCAGACCCAAAACCAGGCCGGCCGTCGCCGCGAGCGCGCGGCGGCGGGTCATCGTCGTTATTTTGTGAGAAAGCTGAGTAAGCATGAAATGTCGTCTCCCTGACGCAGGCGTGGAACGCTGCGAACGGCCGCTTGGCCGCCTGCGGTTAATGGAATCGCAAGAACTGTGCCACGGTGCGCGGGCACCGTAAGCCGATGAACCGGCTGGATAATTTCATCGGTTCCGGGCAAATACGGAAGCCGACTGCTCAATCATTGAGCCGCCAACTTGACTGCCGAAAGAGCAATCAGATTATTCTGTAGGCAAAATCGCCGCCTTGGCTAAATTTCCGGCATCGATTTGTGACAGTTTGCGCGATGGTTCAGCGAACTCCGGGCACCAAAGACGGCAATCTCATCTTGAAACCGCCCAGTTCCTGGTCCATATCCTCGCCATGCCCGCGAGAGTCGCGGTGCCTTCGCGAGCTGCGTGTTCAAGCTGCCCCAAGCGGCTTCTGGCTCGCCTTTCAGCTAACCCAGCTTGACGCCCCAGACACGCGGGTGTCCCCGAATGCCTTCACACGCTTCCGGCCGATATGGGCCGGGACGACGACGGCTTTTATGGAAAGAACCACCTTTTGACCTCCTTTCAGGATTTCGGCCTCGCCGATCCCATCGCCCGCGCGCTCCGAGAAGAAAATTATCTCACGCCGACCCCCATCCAGGCCCAGACCATCCCGCTAGCCCTTGCCGGCCGCGACGTCGTCGGCATCGCCCAGACCGGCACCGGCAAGACCGCCTCCTTCGCGCTGCCGATCCTGCACCGGCTGCTCGAGAACCGCGTGCGCCCGCAGCCCAAGAGCTGCCGCGTGCTGGTGCTCTCGCCGACCCGCGAGCTGTCCGGGCAGATCCTCGACAGTTTCAACACCTATGGCCGCCACATCCGGCTGTCCTCGACGCTCGCCATCGGCGGCGTGCCGATGGGCCGCCAGGTCCGTTCCCTGATGCATGGCGTCGAGGTGCTGGTCGCCACCCCCGGCCGCCTGCTCGATCTCGTGCAGAGCAACGGCCTGAAGCTCAACCAGGTCGAGTTCCTGGTGCTCGATGAAGCCGACCGCATGCTCGACATGGGGTTCATCAACGACATCCGGAAAATCGTCGCCAAGCTGCCGATCCGGCGCCAGACGCTGTTCTTCTCGGCCACCATGCCCAAGGACATCGCCGAGCTCGCCGAGGCGATGCTGCGCGACCCGGCCCGCGTGGCGGTGACGCCGGTGGCCTCGACGGTGGATCGCATCGCCCAGCGCGCGATCCAGGTCGATTTCGCGGCCAAGCCGACGGTTCTCGCCCAGTTGCTGAAGCAGGAGCCGGTCAACCGCGCCCTGGTCTTCACCCGCACCAAGCACGGCGCCGACAAGGTGGTGAAAAGCCTTGCCAAGGCCGGCATCGAGGCCAATGCGATCCACGGCAACAAGTCGCAGAACCACCGCGAGCGCACGCTGGCGGCGTTCCGTTCCGGCGAGATCCGCACGCTGGTGGCGACGGATATCGCCGCCCGCGGCATCGACGTCGACGGCGTCAGCCACGTGGTGAATTTCGACCTGCCCAATATCCCGGAGACCTACGTCCACCGCATCGGCCGCACGGCGCGCGCCGGCGCCGACGGCGTCGCGATCTCGCTGATCGCCGGTGCCGAGGAGATGGGCTATCTGCGCGATATCGAGCGGCTGATCCGGATTACCGTGCCGCGGGAAGACCGCCGCACGCAAGGCAGCTCCTCTGGCGGCCGCGAGGCCGCCGGGCCGGCGCAGGCCACCCACCCGCACCGGGGCGGCCGCTCTGCGCCCCGTGCGCACAATGTCCGTGGGAATGAGGCCGCTCCGGGCGCAAAAGGCCCTCGCCGCCGCCGCCGTCGAGGTGGTAATAATGGCGCGCCGCAGACGAGCCGGGGCGAGTCGCCGCGTCCGTCGCAGGCCGGCAACAGCGAAGGCATTCAGGGCGTCGCCTTCTTGCATCGCGAGAGCCGGCCGAATCCGCAATCCAACCGCAACAACCGACCGAAGCACTAGCCGTCGCTCGATCTGGAGAAACATATGGCTAAGGAAGAGCTGATCCAGTTCGAAGGACTGGTGACCGAAATCCTCCCCGACGCTCGTTACCGGGTGCAACTCGATGCCGGGCACGAGATCGTCGCCTACACCGCCGGCAAGATGAAGAAAAACCGCATCAAGACGCTGGCCGGCGACCGCGTTACGATCGAAATGTCGCCCTACGATCTCGAAAAGGGGCGCCTGATCTTCCGGCACAAGGACGAACGTCCGAGCGGCGCGCCCGGCGGCCCGCCGCGGGGCGGAGCCCAGCGCGGCGGCCAGTTCCGCCGCCGATAAGCGGGGTATTGCAACCGCTGCGGGCATGACGTCCTGATGTCCTGCGCACAATTGGCCGGCGGCTGCGCCGGCCAAAAAATCGCGCACGTCAGGATTGTTTTCAGGATTGTTTTGAAGCCTTCTATCGAATAATATCCTACCCATCGATTTTCGGCCGGACGACATTAGCCAATACCGGTACAGCCGGTTCAGACGCTGACGACCCTTCCAAAAATTCGATCTCACCACCCCGCCGATCAGCGGGTCTTGAACTTGTATATCTGAGAAGGGACTACCCACGTGAGCATGGGAACCGTGAAGTGGTTTAACGCGACCAAGGGCTACGGCTTCATCCAGCCGGATGAAGGCGGGAACGACGTGTTCGTGCACATCAGTGCAGTCGAGCGCGCCGGCCTTGGCACTCTGCGTGAAGGCCAGAAGATCTCCTACGAGATCGTGGCTGACCGCCGTTCCGGCAAATCCTCGGCCGACAATCTGCGCGCCGCCGGATAAGCCGATCTCCCGGGAGCGCGAAGCTCCAGGAAATTGTCGCTAAAGCATCAAGGGCCGCACCTTCGGGTGCGGCCCTTTTTGTCTGGATTGCCAACCGGCGTCCGCGTCGTTCGAAAGCTCTAATAGGTCGAGCAGGTCGTCGGCATGGTGGCGGACGTCGGGGCGTAGAACACGCAAACCGACTGCCGCGGCCTTGTGAAGGCGACATCGGTGAGATTGATGCCGCTCTTGGCCATCACATAACCGACCGTCGGAACGTATTTGTAGCTGACTTCGCTGAAGATCAGATAGGTGCCCGCAACCAGCAGCGCCGCCGGAACGACGCTGGTCACGACATCACCCTGGCTGCGGCTCGAGGCCGTCAATGTGGCCTGCGTGGCGCCCGTGGCCATCACTCCCGCCTTGCTCCACTGGATCCGCGCGACCTTCGAGGCATCGACGTAGATCTCCGACAAGGTGACCTTGGTCGGCGTCGGGTCGTACGGCGTCATGATGCCGACGCTTGCACTGAAGAAGTTCTGCAGGTCGGCATCCACCACCTGCGTCGACTGCGAGGTCAGGTCCGACGCGGCCCGCGCCATCAAGGTGACCTTGCGGTCGACCGCGACACCGGATGAAAACTCGACGGTGCCGAAGAACAGCACCAGCATCAGCGGCAGGACGAAAGCGAACTCGACCGCAGCAAGGCCCCGGCGGTCATTGCAGAGGGCCGCGACGGAGCGCAGCAAGGCCGCTGCCTGGGTTTTCATGACGTTGCTCATGAGCATGTCGCCCCGGCGGTCCCGGATGGCTCGTTCTTGAATGTCGCGGTCGCGGTCAGCAGCCGCTTGCCGTTGGCGAGGTTGGCGACATTGAAGCCAAGCTTGGTGACGAACAACGGCCACTGATAGAACAGCCGGACCACCACGACGTCGCCGTCCTTGCCGGGACACCATTTCATGGCCGGAATGAATGCGTTGTTGGAATCGATTGGAGGCGCGATGTTGACGCTGCTGAAGCCCGTCGCAGCGGGATAGCTGCGCACGTCGACCGATATGCCGTTGGCGCAATCGAACAGCGGGTTGACCTGGCCGCAGACGTAGTCCTTGAACTGCTGCTGGGTATAGCTTGCGCCCTGCGCCTGACCGGTCATGATCATGCGCGCGGAATCCTGCGTCACCGTCTCCAGCACCTGGCTCGCAAAGAAGATCATCGCCACTTCGATGATCGCAAACAGCAGTCCGAAAAACAGCGGCGCGACCATCGCGAATTCGACCGCGGTCGCGCCACGGCGGTTTCTGCGAAAGCGATGGAGGAGGCGCGTGAAAGAATGAGCGGGTAGCGGCATCAACGACCCCGGATCAACATAGCGGCAACAACTACCCAAGACTCATTGTCGAAGTATTTCGCCGGATCGAGACAGGGCCACCCGATCCGTCAGGCCTTTCTTAACCATGTCGGATGAACCGCCTGCGGCAGGCGGCTGCCCCGGCGTGCGAAGCGCCGGCGCGGACACGCGCTAGTTTTGCGGCTTCGCGGCCGCGCCCGAGCCGGAGGCCTGGCTGTTGAGCGAGCCTGCCTGGTCCATGGTCGACTTGAAGTAGGTCTCGCCGTCGCCGAGGGTGATGCGACGCTGGCAGACCGGCATGCAGCTGTAGGTCTCGCGATCGACGCCGCGATAGACGGTGACAAGCTGGTCGGTCGGACCTTCGACCTGGATCTGGCGATCCACCAGCACCTGGCCGGTGCGGTCGAGTGCGATGAAGTTGGTCGCGCCGTAGCCCTTGCCGGTCACGACGACAACGCCGCCATTCTGCAGGGTGACGTCGGCGATCAGCGGGTTGCCGACCACGATGGTGGAAATGCCGCCGGGCAGCTTGACGAGCTTGGCCTGATCGACATTGACCGCAATCCGGTCCGGATCCGGCGCGGCCGTTGCGAATGCGGGCCACAGCAGAACGGCTGCGGCCAGCGAGATGAATCCAATGCGCGCGACGGCGCCAATACGCTGGAATTGAAACGACATACCTTACCCCGGGACGTTAACAAGCCGGCAAAAGCGATACGCAGCGGACCGGCGCCCGACGCAGGCAAATCTGACGGCAATTCATTTAAGAAGAGCAAAAATCGACCGCTGAATTGCGCGGATGTCGCGACTTCTGGAACGGATCGACCAACGGCCCGGTGATCCCGCGGAAAAATGCCCCCGTGGGGACCGCCGCCTAGCCAGCACCACGCACATGCACCACCACGCGATCGTCGGCGTAGAGGCGCAGCCATCCATCGATGTGATCGAGAAACTTGGAGGCGGGCGTTGCCGGATCGAGCATCACCGCATCGATCCTGTAGGTCTTGAGCAGGTCGAGGAAGCCGTTGACGTCCTTGAGCTGGAGCGCACGATAATAGGCCATCTCGAATTTCTCGCCGTAAAGCTCGGCACGGCCGTCGACGAACACCGGCACCTGGCGCCAGATCAGATAGCCGCCGAACTGCAGATCATTGAGCACGCGCTGCACGTTGTGCGCCTTCAGCGCGTCGACGGCGGCAGCGGGCGAATGGATCGTCGGCGGCGACATGTCCCGACGCGCCGCGATGAACCAGGTCGCGGCGCAGAGCACGGCGATCAGCATCACGGCCGGCGTGGCCTTCAGCCGGACCACGCTTGCGGCACGCAGGCCGAACTGGGTTGCCACCGGCGTCAGCACAGCCAGCGGCAACAGCAGGGCGAAGAGCTCGAGATTCCTGACATGGGATAGCGCCATGTGCAGCAGGCCCAGCGCCAGGGCGATCCGCGGCAGCGGCAGCTTCACCCCGCAATAGAGCGCCCCGCCGATCAGGCCGAGAATGGCCAGCTCGAACGCATCGACGTGGCTGAAACTCGCCGGCATCCACTCCGTGATGAGATGCAGCAGTTCACCGAGGCTGAGAATCTTCAGCGAGGCGAGGATCGTCCCCCAGCCATAGGGCGTCACGCTGCACGCGGCCAGCGCGCCGAGGCCGAATGCGGCCCAGCGCAGCGCCAGCGGCAATCTTTGCGCCGGCGCGGCGTTCCACAGCGCATCGAGCGCGAAGGCGCCGGCCAGCACCAGGCCAAACAGAAAGCCGCCATGCAGATTGGCCCAGAGCGCGATCAGCGGCAGCAGCCAGAACGAGGGGGCCTCGCGGCGTTCGCTGGCGACCATCAGGCCGTTCGCCCAGACCATCATGATCGGCAGCGCAAGCACATGCGGACGGGCCAGCAGATGCCCGCAGGTCAACACCAGCGCCGCCAGCGCGATCAGGCTCGCATGGATTGCCGGCAGCGCACGGCCGAGGATGGCGGTGAGCAGCGCGAAGGTGGCGGCACCGCAGGCCGCGGCCAGCACCGCAGGCCCGGTCCACCCGGCAAGTTCGTAGGCCTTCGCGAACAGGACCTGCGCCAGCCACGACGACGACACCCAAGGCTCACCCGCTTTGGTGAAGGAATAGATATCGACCGACGGCAATGCGCGGTGGTCGAGGATCCACCGGCCGACGGCAATCTGCCAGTAGGTGTCGGAATCGGCGAGCAGCCTGTCGCCGACGACCAGCAGCAACGCATAGACGCCGCACGCCATCCAGAACCAGGCCGGGACTTCGGCGAACACCGAGGCCCGCGCCTGTGGGATGGTTGCGGTCTCAGTACTCATGCGCGCGCAGTCCGGTCAATGACGGAACGGATAGGCCAGCTGTCCGCCGATTTCGGCCGGCACGCCCTGCTCGGCGTCGACGCCGTAATCATCCGGAAGCTTGCCTTCGGGCATGCGGAATGTCCCGAACAGAATGTCCCAGAGCGGAAAGGTGCCGGCGAAATTGGTGTCGCCACCCTCCTCGAGCGCGGTGTGATGCCAGCGATGGAACACCGGCGTGGCGATCACATATTTGAACGGGCCGAGCGTCCAGTTCAGGTTGGCGTGCACGAAGGCGGAATGGAATGTGGTGAAGGGACCGACCCACAGCATGATGTTCGGCGAGATGCCGGCCATCAACAGGATCACGTCGACCGAGATCGTGCCGATCAGCAGATTGACGGGATGGAAGCGCGCCGCCGAGATCCATTCGAGATCCTCGGAGGAATGATGAATGGCGTGGTACTTCCAGAAGCCGCCGCCGTGAAACATCCGGTGCAGCCAGTACAGCATGAAGTCGGAGGCGACCAGGAAGATGATCGATTGCAGCCAGAGCGGCAGCTGCGCCAGCGGGCCGTGTCCGTTCTCGTAGAACGAGATCAGCTCGTCGGCACCGTGCACATCGAACACCGCGGCCGCGCCCACCACCAGCAGCCCGATCCGCAGCACGCGGGCGAATACCGGCACGAAGAACCAGTAGCAGATGTCCGTGACCAGCTCGCGCTTCTGCCACCACGGCTTGCCGGGATTGCAGGCCCAGAAGTGGGTCAGCACCGTGAAGAACAGCGCGAGGCCGATCGTGATCGGCACCACCCTCATCATCGTCTGGCCGAGCATCTCGATGACTTCGATCGGAAGGGTGGACATGGCAGCCTCATAATACGGAAGCCCCATGGGTATAGATGTGCGCTTAAGGAGCCGTGAATAGGCGCCGGATGTCTGGTCGCAGCAACAATCCGCAATTTTAGCGGACCGTTTAATGCCAAATTTACTGTGCGCAACATCAGCGGGTTCCCGCAGAGTTTATGCGATCAAATTAACTGCGCCGAAATCGTCCAACACTAGGGTGCCGCAATGGTCACGGTGCTGAGAACGCCGGCGAGACCAAATCTAGTTCGACCAGCCACGTGTACACAGGAGTGATTTTATGAAGAACCTCGTTTCGCGCTTCGTGAAGGACGAATCGGGCGCGACCGCCATCGAGTACGGCCTGATCGCCACCGGTATCGCCATCGCGATCATCGCTGCAGTCAACGGCGTCGGCACGAAGCTCTCGGGTACCTTCAACTCGATCTCGGGCTCGCTGAAGTAAGCCGGCTTCGACGAATTCGCATCAAAGGTCCCGGCAATCCCGGGACCTTTGCTATTTTTCGGGGGGCCGATCGGCAGCCTCTGTTGAAGGTGCCGGCAATCCTTTTCCGATTGTTCACCATTGGCCGCTAGCGTCGGGTCTCGACCGCAGCTCCAGCTTGACGGCATGAATTCATGATCCTCGACATCGCACGCTTGATGCTATTTCCGGCCCTGATGGCCTTTGCGGCGGCGAGCGATCTCCTGACCATGACGATCCCGAACCGGATTTCGCTGGCGCTGGTGGCGGGCTTCTTTGTCCTGGCGCCGCTGACCGGGATGGGCGTCCACGAGATCCTCACCCATGCCGGCGCAGGCGCGCTGGTTCTGGTGGTGGCGTTCGGCATGTTCGCGATGGGCTGGGTCGGCGGCGGAGACGCCAAGGTCGCGGCCGCCGCCAGCCTGTGGTTCGGGTTCGAGCACCTGCTGCCCTATCTGGTCTTTGCCTCGCTGTTCGGCGGTGCGCTGACCGTGCTCTTGCTGCAGCTGCGGCAATGGCCATTGCCCTACCCGCTCGCGTCCCAGGCCTGGCTCAGCCGCCTGCACGACAAGCAGACCGGAATTCCCTACGGCATCGCACTCGCCCTCGGCGCCCTCCTGATCTATCCCGAGACGGACTGGATCAAGACGATCGATCTCGCGCACTTCGCCATGCGCTGAGAAAGCAGCGGTAACCGCCCGTTAAGGCGATTTAGATACGCCTCATTAACCATGCTTTGACGAATAGCTGGTCAACTCCCATCACGGCGGCGGCAGCGTCGCGGCGTCATGTGGAAAGTGAAGCGTAATGGATAAGGCCCGCATTCTGGTCCTGGCAATTGCAGGCTGCGCCGGCCTTGCGGCGCTTTATTTGGCGAGCGGAAGCGACGACAAGCCGGCGGCTCCTCCGCCAGTTGCGCAGCTGCCGACCGTCGACATCCTGGTCGCGCGCTCCGACATCGGCCTCGGCCAGGCAGTGAAGGCCGAAGACCTGCAGTGGCAGACCTGGCCGGCGGCGACCGCCAGCGCCAGCTTCATGCGCAAGGACAGCCACGCCGACGCCATCAAGGACGTCACCGGCTCGATCGCGCGCGCCCCGTTCATCCAGGGCGAGCCGATCCGCGAGCAGAAGCTCGTCAAGGCCGACGGAAGCGGCTTCATGGCCGCGATCCTGCCGACGGGCATGCGGGCGGTATCGACCGAAATCTCTCCCGAGACCGGTGCCGGCGGCTTCATCCTGCCGAATGACCGGGTCGACGTCCTGCTGTCGAAGCGGGACAAGAATCCCGACCGCAACGGCGCCGACATCGTCAATTCCGAGGTCATCCTGACCAATATCCGCGTCCTTGCGATCGACCAGGCGCCGAAGGAGAAGGACGGCACCAACGCACTGATCGGCAAGACAGTGACGCTGGAGCTGAAGCCTGACCAGACCGAGACGCTGGCGCGGGCGCGCCAGAGCGGCGTCCTGTCGCTGGCGCTGCGCAGCATCGCCGATAACAACGGGACCGACGTCAGGATCGAGGACAACCACCAGAGACGCGGTGAGACGATCAACGTCATCCGCTTTGGCGTTGCCAACCAGACAACGATGCAGAAGTGACCATGAGGACACAGGTGATGAAGGGCGGGGCAACTCAACGGACGATGCGGGCCTTCATGGTCCGCGCATTGTCGTTCTCGGCCGTCGCGGCGCTCACGCTCAACCCGGCACTGACGCCGGTGGTGGCGGGCGACTACCGCGCCGCTCCCGCCGCGGCCGACGGCCAGATGAATGCCCGCTTCCTCTCACTCGGCGTCGGCAAATCGGTGGTGATCGATCTGCCGAGGGACATCAAGGACGTGCTGGTCGCCGATCCCAAGATCGCCAATGCCGTGGTCCGCTCGGCGCAACGCGCCTACATCATCGGCGCGACGGTCGGCCAGACCAACATCGTGTTCTTCGACGCCGCCGGCCAGCAGATCGCGGCCTATGACATCGCGGTCAAGCGCGACCTCAACGGCGTGCGCGCGGCCCTGCGTGCAGCCCTGCCGAACGCCGATATCCAGATCGAGGGTGTCGGCGAGGGCGTCATGCTGACCGGAAGCGCGGCGAGCCCGATCGAAGCGCAGCAGGCCGGCGAGATCGCCACGCGGCTGGTCGGCAGCGCTGACAAGGTCGTGAACTCCATCACGGTTCGCGGCCGCGACCAGGTGATGCTGAAGGTGACGGTCGCCGAAGTCTCGCGCAGCCTGATCAAGCAGCTCGGCATCGACCTCACCGCGAACCTCAACTACGGCACCACCGTGGTGAAGTTCACCAACAACAACCCGTTCACGGCGAACAACGCACCGCTGGTGCCCGGCAACGCCCTCACCACTTCGTTCGGCGCGGCCCCATCGGTGTCGGCGACGCTCCGCGCCATGGAAAGCGCAGGCGTGGTGCGGACACTCGCCGAGCCGAACCTGACCGCGATCTCCGGCGAATCGGCGACCTTCATCTCGGGCGGCGAGTTTCCAATTCCGACCGGCGTGACCTGTCAGACGACGACGGGAGGCGCGATCGGGAATTGCGTTCAGACCGTCAGCTTCAAGAAGTTCGGCATTTCGCTCAACTTCACGCCCGTGGTGCTGACCGAGGGACGGATCAGCCTGCGCGTGATGACGGAAGTGTCGGAAGTCTCGACCGAGAATTCGCTGACCGGCGGCGCCGGCGGAACGACGATCCCCTCGATCAAGACCCGGCGCGCCGAGACCACGCTGGAAATTCCTTCGGGCGGCTCGATGGCGATGGCCGGCCTGATCCAGGACCAGACCAAGCAGGCGATCAACGGCCTTCCCGGGCTGGCGTCGCTGCCGGTGCTCGGAACGCTGTTCCGCAGCCGGGACTTCGTCAACAACCAGACCGAAATGATGGTGCTGGTGACGCCCTATGTCGTTCGCGCGGTGGCGCAGAAGGACCTGTCGCGTCCGGATGACGGCTTCGCCAACGCGTCCGACCCGCAGGCCGACCTGCTCGGCAGCATCAATCGCGTCTACGGCGTGCCCGGCCGCACCGAGCCGGCGCGGAATTACCGCGGCACTTACGGCTTCATTACGGACTGAGGCGGACGATGACACAGACCACATCCAGGACATCCGCCGGTTACCAGCGCGGCATCGCTCTCGCCGGAGCGCTCGTCAGCCTCGCGATGACGCTCGGCGCCTGCCAGCACGCCGCCGACAACAGTTTCGCGATGGTGAACGCACCGGCCGACTATCGCCAGCGCCATCCGATCGCGGTCACCGAGGCTGATCGCTCGATCGTGGTCTTCGTCGGCCGCAGCCGCGGCGGCCTGACTGCGGAGCAGCGCGCCGAGGTGATGGGGATGGCGCAGGACTGGATGCGCGAGGGGACCGGCGCCGTCACCATCGACGTTCCCGCCGACACGCCGAACGCACGGACCGCCCAGGAATCGCTGCGCGAGATCCAGGCCACGTTCACCGCCGCCGGCGTGCCGCCGCGCGGGATCCTCGTTCGAAAATACCATCCCGAGGATCCGCGCCAGATGCCCGCGATCCGCGTGAACTATCCAAAGATGAAAGCGGTCGCCGGGCCGTGCGGCCTCTGGCCGGAAGATCTCGGCCCGTCGATCCACAACGGGTCCTACATCGAGAACAAGCAGTACTACAATTTCGGCTGCGCCAATCAGCGCAACCTCGCAGCCATGGTCGAAGACCCGACCGACCTCGTGCAGCCGCGCGCGGAGACCCCTGCCTATACGTCGCGTCGTAACATCGCCTTCGACAAGTATCGCAAGGGCACCACCACCGCCACGAGTTATCCCGAGTCCGACAGGGCCAAGCTAAGCGACACAGGAAAATGATCACCTACGCGCAGCAAAACTCCGAAGAGCAGACGGACGCCCCGCCGCAGGCCGTGGACGACCATATTGCTCCGGCGCCACGGGTTTCGGTCCAGGCGTTCTGCGAAACGGTCGAGACCGCTGCCGCCGTGCAGTCGGCGGGCGAGGATCGCCGGCTGGCCAAGGCTCACCTCAAGATCCAGATGGGCGGCATGGCGGCCGCCATCGAGGCCTATCGCTCGGCGCCGACGCCCAACGTCATCATCCTCGAGACCGAGGGCCGCGGCGACATCCTGGCTGGCCTCGATCAGCTCGCAACAGTGTGCGACGCCGGCACCCGTGTGGTCGTGATCGGCCGCGTCAACGACGTCACCCTGTATCGCGAGCTGGTGCGCCGCGGCGTCAGCGATTACGTGATCGCGCCGGCCCATGCGATCGACGTCGTGCGCGCGGTCTGTAACCTGTTCTCGGCACCGGAAGCCAAGGCGGTCGGCCGCATCGTCGCCGTTGTCGGTGCCAAGGGCGGTGTCGGCGCCTCGACCATCGCCCACAATGTCGCCTGGGCGATTGCCCGCGACCTGGCGCTCGACTCCGTGGTCGCCGACCTCGACCTCGCCTTCGGCACCGCCGGCCTCAACTACAACCAGGATCCCGCGCAGGGCATCGCCGACGCCGTGTTCTCGCCGGACCGCGTCGATACCGCCTTCGTCGACCGCCTGCTGTCGAAATGCACCGACCATCTGAGCCTGCTGGCGGCGCCGGCGACGCTCGACAAGGTCTACGATTTCGGCGCCGAGGCGTTCGATGCGGTCTTCGATACGCTGCGGACCACGATGCCCTGCATCGTGCTCGACGTGCCGCATCAATGGTCCGGCTGGACCAAGCGCGCGTTGATCGCGGCCGACGACATCCTGATCGTGGCGGCGCCCGACCTCGCCAATCTGCGCAATGCCAAGAACATGTTCGACCTGCTGAAGGCCTCGCGGCCCAACGACCGCGCGCCGCTGTACTGCCTGAACCAGGTCGGCGTGCCGAAGCGTCCCGAGATCGCGGCCGGCGAGTTCGCCAAGGCGATCGAAAGCCAGCCGATCGCCGCCATCCCGTTCGATCCGCAGATCTTCGGTTCGGCCGCCAACAACGGCCAGATGATCGCCGAGATTTCCGCCAACCACCGCGCGGTCGAGATGTTTCTGCAGATGGCGCAGCGGCTGACAGGCCGCGGCGAGACCAAGAAGCCGAGGGGGTCCTTCCTGTCGCCCCTGCTCGAAAAGCTGCGGTCCAAATAGTGGTCCGCGTGGAGTCAAGACGTCGTGTTTGGTAAGCGTAGCGGAAACGATGGGGACGTGCGGGCACCCAAGCCCGCGTTTCAGGCGCCGGAGCCAGCCGGCGCGCCGGCGATGTCGCGCGAGTCCGTCGCACCGGCGATCTCGTCGCCGCCGCTGGCACCCAGCAAGCCACCGCCTGCCCCCGCCGTCGAAGCCCGCCGCTCCGACAACTACTACCAGGTCAAGGCGACGATCTTCGGCGCCCTGATCGAGGCGATCGACCTTGCCCAGCTCGCCAAGCTGGACAGCGAATCGGCGCGCGAGGAAATCCGCGACATCGTCAACGAGATCATCGCGATCAAGAACATCGTGATGTCGATCGCTGAGCAGGAGGAGTTGCTCGACGACATCTGCAACGACGTGCTCGGCTACGGCCCGCTGGAGCCGCTGCTGTCGCGCGACGACATCGCCGACATCATGGTCAACGGCGCAGGCACCGTGTTCATCGAAGTCGCCGGCAAGATCCAGCGCACCGGCATCCGCTTTCGCGACAACCAGCAGCTGCTCAACATCTGCCAGCGCATCGTCAGCCAGGTCGGCCGGCGCGTCGACGAATCCTCGCCGATCTGCGACGCCCGCCTCGCCGACGGTTCGCGCGTCAACGCCATCGTGCCGCCGCTGGCGATCGACGGGCCCGCGCTCACCATCCGCAAATTCAAGAAGGACAAGCTGACGCTGGAGCAGCTCGTCAAGTTCGGCGCGATCACCCCCGAAGGGGCGACCATCCTGCAGATCATCGGCCGCGTCCGCTGCAACGTGATCATTTCCGGCGGCACCGGCTCGGGCAAGACCACGCTGCTGAACTGCCTGACCAACTATATCGAGCACGACGAACGCATCATCACCTGCGAAGACGCCGCCGAGCTTCAGCTGCAGCAGCCGCATGTGGTGCGGCTGGAAACCCGGCCGCCGAACATCGAGGGCGAGGGCCAGGTGACGATGCGCGAACTGGTCCGCAACTGCCTGCGTATGCGCCCGGAGCGCATCATCGTCGGCGAAGTCCGCGGACCCGAAGCGTTCGATCTGTTGCAGGCCATGAACACCGGCCACGACGGCTCGATGGGCACGCTGCACGCCAACAATCCGCGCGAAGCACTGTCGCGCTGCGAATCCATGATCACCATGGGCGGCTTCTCGCTTCCGTCACGCACCATTCGCGAGATGATCTGCGCCTCGGTCGACATCATCGTGCAAGCGGCGCGCCTGCGCGACGGTTCGCGCCGCATCACGCACATCACCGAGGTGATGGGCATGGAAGGCGACACCATCATCACCCAGGATATCTTCCTCTACGACGTGGTCGGGGAAGACGCCAACGGCAAGATCATCGGCAAGCACCGCTCGACCGGCATCGGCCGGCCGCGCTTCTGGGAGCGTGCGCGCTACTACAATGAAGAGAAGCGGCTTGCGGCGGCGCTGGACGCTTCCGACGCCCCGGCGCCGGTCTAGGGGAACGCAGGATGCAGGCGCAAACTCTGGCTCTCGCCTTCCTCGCCGCCACGACGGTCGGCGGCATCGCTTGGGTCTTCCTGTACCCCTACCTTTCGGGGGAGAAGAAGGCCGAGTCGCGGCGCGCGTCGGTGGCGCGCAGCGAACCCACGACGACACGAAACGCCGACCGCACGCAACGCTCCCGCCGCGAGCAGGTAGAGGGATCGCTGAAGGAGCTCGAGGCGCGTCGGCAGAAGGACAAGAAAGTCCCGCTCGGCGTGCGCATCTCGCAGGCCGGACTGGAGTGGTCGGAGCAGAAATTCTGGATGATCTCCGGCGCCCTTGGCCTGTTCGGGTTCGGCGTGGCCTTCATGGTTGGCGGAGGCCTGCTCGGCGCGGCCGGCATTGGCTTTGCTATGGGTCTCGGCCTGCCGCGCTGGGTGCTCGGCTTCCTGAAGAAGCGGCGGGAAAAGGCGTTCCTGAAGTCGCTGCCTGACGCCGTCGACGTCATCGTGCGCGGCATCAAGGCCGGCCTGCCGCTGTTCGAATCGCTCAAGGCGGTCGTCAACGACGCGCCGGAGCCGCTGCGCAGCGAATTTCTCGCCATCATCGAGACCCAGGCGATCGGCATGCCGCTCGGCGAAGCCTGTGCCCGGCTCTACGAGCGGATGCCGCTGCCGGAGGCCAACTTCTTCGGCATCGTGATCGCGATCCAGCAGAAGTCCGGCGGCAATTTGTCGGAAGCGCTCGGCAACCTGTCGCGGGTGCTGCGCGACCGCAAGAAGATGGCCGAGAAGATCCAGGCGATGTCGATGGAAGCGAAGGCCTCCGCCGCCATCATCGGCTCGCTGCCGCCGATCGTGATGATCCTCGTGTTCCTGACGACGCCGGACTACATCGCCCTGCTGTGGACCAATTCGATGGGCCAGCTCATGCTGGTGGCCTGCGCGATCTGGATGTCGATGGGCGTGCTGGTGATGAAGAAGATGATCAACTTCGATTTCTGACGGTGCAGCATGATTGATATTCTGGTCGCCAAGCTCCACGACGTCAGGTTCATGACCATGCTGCTTGCCTTCTTCGCGGCAAGCGCGACGGTCTACACGCTGGTGATGCCGCTGCTCGCCGGCGGCGATCTCAACAAGCGCATGAAGGCGGTCGCCAGCGAGCGCGAGCGCCTGCGGCAGCGCGAGCGCGACCGTCTCTCCAAGTCGGAAAAGGTGACGCTGCGCCAGACGCCGAAGCAGGCCGTCTCCAAGATGGTGGATGACCTGAACCTCACCAAATGGCTGGCCCAGGAAGCGGCGATCGAGAAGCTGGTGATGGCGGGCTATCGCGGCCACGCTCCGTATGTCTATTTCCTGGCAGCGCGGGCGGTCACGCCGATCCTGATGCTGATCGGCGCGATCATCTATACGTTCTTCATTGCCGGCGCGAACTGGTCGCTCACGCTCAAGATCGGCATTTGCGTCGGCGCGGCCTATGCCGGCCTGCAGGCGCCGATGCTGTTCCTGAAGAACGCGATCTCCAAGCGCCAGCTCCAGATCAAGCGCGCGTTCCCGGATTCGCTCGACCTGCTGCTGATCTGCATCGAGTCGGGCATGTCGGTCGAGGTCGCGTTCCGGAAAGTGGCCAACGAGATCGCCGGGCAATCGGTCGCGCTGTCGGAGGAGTTTGCGCTGACGACCGCGGAACTGTCCTATTTGCAGGATCGCAAGACCGCCTACGAGAACCTGGCGCGCCGCACCGGCCTCGAAGGCGTGAAGTCGGTGTGCATGGCCTTGCAGCAGTCCGAACGCTACGGCACGCCGCTCGGCCAGAGCCTCCGCGTGATGGCGCAGGAAAACCGCGACATGCGGATGAACGAGGCCGAGAAGAAGGCCGCGGCACTGCCGCCCAAGCTGACGGTACCGATGATCCTGTTCTTCCTGCCCTGCCTGTTCATCGTGATCCTCGGCCCGTCCTACATCAAGATCGCCACGATGCATTGAGTTGCCTCGCCTGCGCCGGCTGCCTCTCTCCTTCCCTCTGAAAGGGGGAAGGCCGGGATGGGAGTCAGCCGCAGACACCGCTCCTCGTGGAGAGATGATCCCCACCCGCTTTGCTCTCACGAGCAAAGCGACCTCCCCTTTTCAAGGGGCGGTGGAGCTGCCGCGTTTGGTTTAGTCGTCCTTGGCGACGACCGGCGCCGCACGCGACGCGGTCCGCGGGCCGTCCTTGCGGTTCAGCATGTCGCGGAGATAAGCGACGTTGGCCGCGGCCTCATCCGACGGCAGGTCGGCCTTGACGATCGTTTCCGCCTCCGCGAAGCGGCCCTGCAGGCCGACGACCAGCGCAAGGTTCTGCCGGATCCGGGTGTCGGCGCGAGCGCTGGCGTAGGCCTGGCGCAGCGTCTCTTCCGCTTTCGGCAAATCCTTGGTCAGCATGTAGGACAAGCCTAGATTGGACAGCACCGACGGCTCGTCCGGAGCCAGCCTGAGCGCACTGGCGTAATAGCGCCGCGCCTCCTCGTGCCGGTTCATCTTGTCGAGCGTGGTGCCCTGCACGGACAGGATCCGCCAGTCCGGATTGTCCGGGCTGTGCGCGCGGCTCAGCACGTCGAATGCAGCCTGCGAATTGCCGTTGTCGGCCAGCGCGCGGCCATAGGCGGCGAGCAGCGCCTTGTTGCCGGGGTTGGCGATCGTGGCCTGCTCGAGCACGGCGCAGGCCTGCGAGCGCTGGCCGGTCATGCGCAGGGCCTGGCCGTAGGCGACCGCGGCAGCGACATCCTTGGGATTCTTGCGATAGCGCTCGCCATAGGCCTCGACGGCCCGGCGCGGATCATCGGGCGTGGGATCGGACCGCGACGTGATCGATCCCGCCACGTTGGACATGGTCTGGCAACCGCCAAGCCCTGCGGCCAGGACCGCCAGAAGGGCTGCGGAAGCAAGATGCCGGGTCAGATTGGACTGTCGACACATGGCACTGTGACTCACGAAATCGGGCGAACGGTTCCAGCCGAGCGTGCCAGCAATAGACTGTTAACCCTAACGTCTGGTTAACTGGCGGCGCCGGCAGCCGACGCTCCGGTTCCGGCCTGCACGGCGCGTGAACCGTTGGCGCGCTACCATCCGTGGCGAAAGGCGTGTAGTAGCCCACCAACGACGCCAGAACCGAGAGCCGCATGCCATCCGTGTTCGAGACCGCCACGACCGCCGCCACGCCGATCACCTTCGTCACCAAGGCGACATGGGATGCGATTCAGGGCGAGCTGCCGGCGCCGGCGCGCCAGTTCGCGGCGGCCAATGGCTTCGTGGCCAAGGCGGGAAAATTGCTCGTCCTGCCGGCGGCAGACGGCGGCATCGCGCAGGTGCTGTTCGGTCTCGAGGACGCCGACCACAAGGCGCGCGATCCGTTCCGGCCCGGCGCCCTGCCCGGCCTGCTGCCGCCCGGCGTCTACCGCTTCGCCAATGCGCCGCACGACACCAGACTTGCCGCGCTCGCCTTCGCGCTCGGCTGCTACCGCTTCGGCCGGTATCGCACCAACAAGGCTCCCGAAGTCCGGCTGGTGCCGCCCGACGGCGTCGACACGGCGGAGATCACCCGGATGGCGGATGCCGCGGCGCTGGCGCGCGATCTCATCAACACGCCGTCCAACGACATGGGACCGGCCGAGCTCGCCGAGGTGGCGCGCGACCTCGCGACGCGGTTCGGCGCTGCCTTCAATTGCATCGACGGCGACGAGCTCGCCCAGAACTTCCCGCTGATCCACGCCGTCGGCATGGCGTCGACGCGGTCGCCGCGATTGATCGAGCTGAGCTGGGGCGACCCCGCCCATCCGAAGGTGACGCTGGTCGGCAAGGGTGTCTGCTTCGACACCGGCGGGCTCGATCTCAAGCCTTCGAGCGGCATGCTCATCATGAAGAAGGACATGGGCGGCGCCGCCAACGTGCTGGCGCTGGCCCAGATGGTGATGGACGCGAAGCTCAAGCTGCGGCTGCGCGTGCTGATCCCGGCGGTCGAGAACGCAGTTGCCGGCAACGCGTTCCGCCCGCTCGACATCTTCAAGTCGCGCAAGGGCATCACCGTCGAGATCGGCAACACCGACGCCGAAGGGCGGCTGGTGCTCGCCGACGCGCTGGCGCTCGCCGACGAGGAGACGCCCGATCTTTTGGTCGATCTGGGCACGCTGACCGGCGCCGCGCGGGTGGCGCTGGGCCCGGATCTGCCGCCGTTCTACACCAATGACGAGGCGCTCGCCGGCGACGTCGCATCTTGTGCGAAGAGCGAGAACGACCCGCTCTGGCGGATGCCGCTGTGGCCGGCCTACGACGCCTGGCTCGACTCCAAGACCGCCGACATCACCAACGCACCGTCAGGCGGTTTTGCGGGCTCGATCACCTGCGCGCTGTTCCTGCAGCGCTTCGTCGAGCACGCGAGGAGCTGGCTGCACGTCGACATCTACGGCTGGACGCCGTCGGCAAAGCCCGGCCGTCCCGAAGGCGGCGAGTGCCAGGCGGCGCGCGCGATCTACAAATTGCTGAGCCAGCGCTATGCATGACCCCCGTCTGACACCGGCCCGCGACGACCTCGCGGCGAAGTATCTGGAGGGCAAGGTCCAGGCGTTGCGCTTCGTCGAAGGCGAAGTGCTCGAGGTCGGCGACGCCATCGCGCCGCTACGCCAGGCGCCGGCGAGCGATGCCGAACAGATGACGCAGGCGCTCCGGGGCGAGCGCGTCACGGTGTACGATCGCAACGGCGAAGGCTGGGCCTGGGGCCAGCTCGCCGATGACGGCTATGTCGGCTGGATTCCCGAGGCCGCGCTGGCCAAGCCCGGCGCCGCCCCGACGCACAAGGTGACGGCGCTGCGCACGCTGGCGTTTCCGGGCCCGTCGATCAAGCTGCCGCCGGTCGAGGCACTGGCGATGGGGACGAAGCTCGCCATCGTCCGCGAGGACGGTGCGTTCGCGGTGACCCGCGAGGGCTGGCATCTGCCACGCCAGCATCTCGCGCCGCTCGACACGATGGCAGGTGCTTTCGTTGCGATCGCCGAGCAATTCGTCGGCTCACCCTATCTGTGGGGCGGCAAATCGAGCCTCGGGATCGATTGCTCTGGCCTGGTGCAGATCGCGCTGACCGCCGCCGGCACCGGCTGCCCGCGCGACAGCGACATGCAGCAGGAAGCCCTCGGCCGCGAATTGACGGTCGCGGAATCCAAGCAGCTGCAGCGCGGCGACCTGATGTTCTGGAAGGGCCATGTCGCCATCGTGCGCGACGCGACCACGATCGTGCACGCCAACGCGCATCACATGGCAACGGTGGTGGAGAACACGCAGGCCGCGATCGCGAGGATCAGAGCGGCCGGCAGCGAAGTCCTGGCGATCAAGCGGCTTTAGCCCATCTTGTAGGATGGGTAGAGCGAAGCGAAACCCATCAAGCTGCTACCGCGCGGAAAAAAATGATGGGTTTCGCTGCGCTCTACCCATCCTACGAAGCTCGTTACGTCGCCACCGCCCCATCGCCGGCCGCTTCGATGCGGAACGCGGCGGCGAACAGCGCGCGGGTGTAGTCGCTCTTCGGATTCTTGAACAGCTCAGAGGCCGGTCCCTCCTCCTCCACCTTGCCCGATTTCATCACGATCAGATGGCTCGCCAGCGAGGCGACCACGCGCAGATCGTGCGAGATGAACATGTAGGTGAGATCGCGCTTGCGCTGCAGGTCGCGCAATAGGTCGACCATCTGAGCCTGCAGCAGCATGTCGAGCGCGCTGGTCGGCTCGTCCAGCACGACGAAGTTCGGCTCCAGCACGACCGCGCGCGCGATCGAGATGCGCTGGCGCTGGCCGCCGGAGAATTCGTGCGGATAGCGGAAGCGCCAGTCCGGATCGAGCCCGACATCCTTCATTGCCTTGATCACCCGCGCCTCGCGCTCCTCGCGCGACAGCTGCTTCTGGTGCACCTCAAGGCCCTCGGCAATGATGTCGGCCACCGACATGCGCGGGCTGAGCGAGCCGAACGGGTCCTGGAACACGATCTGCATGTCGCGGCGGAACGGCCGCATCTGCTTGAAGCGCAGGCCCTGGATGTCGTTGCCGAGGAAAACGATCGGACCATCGGACGAAATCAGCCGGAGCAGCGCGAGCCCGAGTGTGGTCTTGCCGGAGCCGGATTCGCCGACCACGCCGAGCGTCTCGCCCTTGCGCACCGCGAGGCTGACGCCATCGACCGCCTTGATGTGGCCGACGGTCGAGCGCAACAGCCCGCGCTTGATCGGAAACCAGACCTTGAGATTGTCCGCCGACATCACGACCGCTGCGCCTGGCTGCGGCGGCGCCGGATCGGGCTTCGGCTCGGCCGCGAGCAGCGCCTGGGTATAGGCGTGCTTCGGCGCGGTGAAGACCTGCTCGACCGGCCCCTGCTCGACGATCTTGCCGTTGTTCATCACGCAGACCGTGTCGGCGATGCGGCGGACGATGCCGAGGTCGTGGGTGATGAACAACAGGCTCATGCCGAGCCGCGCGCGGATCTCGGCCAGCAGCGCCAGGATCTGCGCCTGCACGGTGACGTCAAGCGCCGTGGTCGGCTCGTCCGCGATCAACAGATCGGGCTCGTTGGCGAGCGCCATCGCGATCATCACGCGTTGGCGCTGGCCGCCGGACAATTGGTGCGGATAGCTCTTGAGCCGGGTCTCCGGCTCGGGGATGCCGACCTGGCCCAGCAATTCCAGCGTTCGCGCCTGCGCCGCCTGGCCCCCGATGCCCCTGTGCAGCGACAGGATCTCGCCGATCTGGGTCTCGATGGTATGGAGCGGATTGAGCGAGGTCATCGGCTCCTGGAAGATGATCGAGATGTCGTTGCCGCGAACCTTGCGCATCTCCTGGTCGGACGCGGTCAGGAGGTCGCGGCCGCGGAAACGGATCGCGCCTGACGGATGCGATGCCGTCGGATAGGGCAGCAGCTTCAGCACCGACAGCGCGCTGACGGATTTTCCCGAACCGGATTCGCCGACCAGTGCGACGCATTCGCCGCGCTTGATCGAGAACGAGATGCCGTCGACCGCAAGCGCGCGGCCGAAGGCGACCGAGAGATCGCGGACATCGAGCAAAGGCTGGTTGATCGCGTCCATGCCTCAGCCCTTCGAGAACGTCTTGCGTGGATCGAAGGCGTCGCGCGCGGCTTCGCCGATGAAGATCAGCAGCGACAGCATGATCGCGACCGAGAAGAATCCGGTGAGGCCGAGCCACGGCGCTTGCACGTTGGCCTTGCCCTGCGACAGCAACTCGCCGAGCGAGGGCGAGCCGGGCGGCAGGCCGAAGCCGAGGAAATCCAGCGCCGTCAACGTCATCACCGAGGACGAGACGATGAAGGGCAGGAATGTCATGGTGGCGACCATCGCGTTCGGCAGCAGATGGCGGAACATGATCACGCCGTTGGAGACGCCGAGCGCACGCGCCGCCTGGATGTATTCGAAATTGCGGCCGCGCAGGAACTCGGCGCGCACCAGGCCGACCAGCGACACCCACGAGAATAGCAGGAGGATGCCGAGCAGGATGAAGAAGCCCGGCGGCAGCACCGCCGAGATGATCAACAGCAGATAGAGCGAGGGGATCGCGGTCCAGATCTCGATCAGCCGCTGGAAGATGAGATCGGTCCAGCCGCCGAAATAGCCCTGCACGCCGCCGGCGGCGATGCCGATGATCGAGGACAGGATGGTCAGCGTCAGTCCGAACAGCACCGAGATGCGGAAGCCGTAGATCAGCCGCGCGACCACGTCGCGGCCCTGATCGTCGGTGCCGAGCCAATTGTATTCGAGGTCGCGGCAGCCGGTCAGGCCCTTCCGCTTGACCACGTCCTTGCACTGCTCTTCGGTCAACAGCCAGGTCGGCTTCGACGGCACCGCCGTCGGCGGGTCGAGGTTGCGGCTGTCGTAGGAGTAACGGATCGGCGGCCAGATCATGCTGCCGCCCTTGGCGGCGATCTGCTTCTGCAAATAGGGGTCGCGATAATCGGCCGCGGTCTCGAAGTCGCCGCCGAAGGTGGTCTCGGCATAGGTGAACACCACCGGCCAGTAGAGCCGGCCGTCATATTTGACGACCAGCGGCTTGTCGTTGGCGATGAAATTGGCAAACAGCGACGCCACGAACAGCACGAGGAAGATCCAGAACGACCAGTAGCCGCGGCGATTGGCCTTGAAGTTCTGCCAGCGTCGCTTGTTCAGCGGCGACGGCGAAAAGGCGTGGTGCGTGGCGGGCACCGTTTCGCCGAGCGGCGATTGCGTCGTGGTCTCGACCGGCTGGGGCGCGAGCATCGTCATCAGACCTCCCGCGCTTCGAAGTCGATCCTGGGATCGATCCACATATAGGCGAGATCGGAGAGCAGATTGACCACCAGTCCGACCAGCGAGAAGATGAACAACGTCCCGAACACCACCGGATAGTCGCGGTTCAACACGCTCTCGAAGCCAAGCAGGCCGAGCCCGTCGAGCGAGAAGATGGTTTCGATCAAGAGCGAGCCGGAGAAGAACGCGTGAATGAACGCGCCCGGGAAGCCTGCGATCACGATCAGCATGGCGTTGCGGAAGATGTGGCCGTACAGCACCTGGCGCTCGCTGCAACCCTTGGCGCGCGCGGTCATCACATATTGCTTGCGTATCTCGTCGAGAAACGAATTCTTGGTCAGCAGGGTCATGGTGGCGAAGGCGCCGAGCGCCATCGACACCAGCGGCAGCGTCAGGTGCCAGAAATAGTCGATAATCTTCCAGTACCAGGGGAATTGCGACCAGCCGTCCGAGGTCAGGCCGCGCAGCGGGAAGATGTTGAGGAACGAGCCGCCGGCAAACAGCACGATCAGGAGGATCGCGAACAGGAAGCCCGGGATCGCAAAGCCGATGATGATCACCGCCGAGGTCCAGGTATCGAACCGCGAGCCGTCCTGCACCGCCTTGCGGATGCCGAGCGGGATCGAGATAAGATAGGTCAGCAGCGTCATCCAGATGCCGAGCGACATCGAGACCGGCAGCTTCTCCTTGATCAACTGCAGCACGCTGACACTGCGGAAATAGCTGTTGCCGAAATCGAACCGCGCGAAATTCCAGACCATCAACGCGAACCGCTCGGGCGCCGGCTTGTCGAAGCCGAACTGCACCTCGAGCTTCTTGATGAAATCCGGGTCGAGCCCCTGCGCGCCGCGGTATTTCGAATTGATGGCCGCGCCTGCGCCCGCGCCCTGGCCGCGCTGCGCGCCGAAATCGCCGCCGCCTCCCGACACGCGCGATGTGCCGCCGGTGTCGGCGCCGTTGATCTGCGCGATGACGCGCTCGACCGGACCGCCGGGAGCAAACTGCACGACCACGAAGGAGACGAACAGGATGCCAAGCAGCGTCGGCAGCATCAGGAAGATACGTCGGGCGATATAGGCGCTCATCGGCTACTTCGCCTGCTCGAGCTTCGCGGCCTTGGCCGCATCATACCACCAGTTCTCCGGGGCGCCGACGCCCGCATATTTCGCCGGCTTCTCCAGATGCCCGAACTGGTCCCAATAGGCGACACGGTGCTTGTTAGAATACCATTGTGGCACCCAATAGCGGCCGGCACGGAAGACGCGATCGAGCGCGCGGCAGGCAAAGGTTAAGTCCGCCCGCGTCTCGGCAGCGATAGCTTTTTCGATCAATGCGTCGATCGCCGGGTTGGCAACGCCCGCCAGATTGTAGGAGCCCTTGGTGGTCGCAGCCTGGGACGAGAAGTAAGGCCTCAGGCTGTCACCCGGCGTCGCCGACATGGATATACGCTGGGTCGTCACCTCAAAATCGAAAGCCTCAACACGCGCACGATACTGCACTGCGTCGATCTGCCTGATGTTGGCATCGATGCCAAGCGGCTTGAGATTCTTGATGAAGCTGGCGTGATGCGGCTGGAAAGTCGGCTCATCTAGCAGGAACTCGATCGTAAGCGGGTCGCCGTTAGGCAATCGCCGCTTGCCATCCTTGACGACGCATCCTGCATCGTTGAGCAACTGCGTCGCCTTTCGCAGCAGTGCGCGGTCCTGTCCCGATCCATCCGACACCGGCGGCACAAAGGGCTCGCCGAACACCTCATCCGGCACTTGGCCGCGGAATGGTTCGAGCAGTTTCAATTCCTCGGGCGAAGGTAGTCCACTAGCCACCATGTCCGAATTCTGGAAAGGCGAGACGCTGCGCGCGTAAGCGTCGTACATGATGGTCTTGTTGGTCCATTCGAAATCGAAGGCATTGATTAGCGCTTCGCGAACGCGCGGGTCTTTGAACTTGTCGAGACGGGTGTTAATGAACCAACCCTGCCCACCGGACGGTGTTTCGTCCGGCAATGTCTCGCGCTTGACCCGCCCGTCCTTGATAGCCGGGAAATCGTACCGCGTCGCCCAGACACGGGACGTGAATTCCTCGCGAAACAGATAATTTTTGCCTGTGAAGCCTTCGAACGCGACATCGCGATCACGGTAGAACTCGTAGCGCACGGTGTCGAAATTGTAACTGCCGCGATTGACCGGCAAGTCGGCTGCCCACCAATCCTTGAGGCGGTTATACTCGACGTAACGATTGACCTCGAACTTGCCGACCATGTACGGCCCGGAGCCCAGCGGAACTTCGAGCGTGGACTCATCAAACTGCCGCTTCGCGTAATAGGCCTTCGAGAAGATCGGCAGACCCGCAACATAAAGCGGCACGTCGCGCGCGCGATTAGGCGCGAAGGTCACGATCACGGTGCCGTCGTCGGGCGCCTCGGCCTTCACGAAATCGCGCAGTTGCACCACGATCAACGGATGCCCCTTCTCCTTCAGCGTATTGAGCGAGAACGCGACATCCTGCGCAGTCAGCTTCGAGCCGTCGTGAAAGCGAGCCTCGGGCCGCATCGTGAAGCGGTAGGTGAGCTTGTCGGGAGAAATCGAGACCGATCTTGCGGCCAGGCCGTACATCGCGTCAGGTTCATCGCCCGCGCGTGCCATCAACGAATCGAAGGTCATCTCCATGCCCTTCGCGCCTTCACCCTTGAGGATGAACGCGTTGAACGAACTGAACGTAAAGAAGGACTGGTTGTAGGCACGGGTCGAAGGGATCATTGAGAACGCCCCGCCCTTCGGCGCCTTCGGATTGACGTAGTCGAAGATCTTGAAATCCGCCGGATATTTCAGGTCGCCGAACACCGACATGCCGTGCATCTCGGTTCCGTTGTCGGCCACCGCCGGCGCAGCACGCAAGCCTGCAGCACTCAACGCACCGATGCCGAGGCCGAGTGCGTGCCGACGGGAGAATAGCGCCATGCGCGAATCCTTGAGTTTTATGAACGCTTGAGCTTGGCCGCCTTGTCGGCGTCGTACCACCAAAGATTTGGGAATCCCGAAACAGCGTATTTCGGCAGCGGGTCGGGATGGCTGAAGCGATCCCAATAGACATAGCGCTGCTTGTCGTAATTGAAGTGTGGAACAAGATAGAAGTTCCAGAGCAAAACCCGATCCAGCGCCTTCGCGGCGGCGACCTGATCGGCGCGGCTGGTGGCGAAGATGATGCGTTCGATGATGGCATCGACCGCCGGATTCTTGATGCCGGGAAGATTGTTCGAGCCGGGCCGGTCGGCCGCCTGCGAACCGAAATTGTCGCGCTGCTCGTTGCCGGGCGAGATCGATTGTCCCCAGACCTGGGTCACCATCTCGAAATCGAAATCGCGCACCCGGTTCTGATACTGCACCGTGTCGACCGCGCGCAGATTAACGGTGATGCCGAGGCGCTCCAGGCTCGGCTTGTAGAACAGTGCGATCCGCTCCATGCCGGAATCGCCACTGTTGCCGAGGATCTCGACCGTGAACGGCTGGCCTGAGGAATCCACCAGTTTGCGGTCGCGGATCTCGAAGCCGGCTTCCTTCAACAGCCGCGTCGCCTCGCGCAGATTGGCGCGCACGTTTTCCGGCGTGCCTCCGACCGGATCCTTGTAGGGCGTCGTGAAGACTTCCGGCGGCACCTTGTCGCGTAGCGTCTCCAGGATCTCGAGCTCCTTGCCCTCCGGCAGGCCGGTCGCCATCAAATCGGGGATGCCGTCGAAATAGCTTGAATCGCGATGATAGTCGCCGGTCGAAAGCACGCGGTTCATCTCTTCGAAATCGAACGCATAGTTGAAGGCGCGGCGCAGTCTGGGGTCGGCGAATTTCGGGCGCCTCAGGTTGAACACCCAGCCCTGCATCCGGCCTTGATTGCGGACGGTGAAGAGCTCCTTGAGCAGCCGTTTCTCACGCACCGGCGGAACGTCGTAGGCCGACGCCCACTCCTTCGCGCTGCGCTCGCCGTACCAATCGAACTGGTCGGCCTTCAGCGCCTCGCGCGCGACGGTGTCGTCGCGGAAATATTCGTAGCGCAGCTCGTCGAAATTGTTCTGTCCGATCGCGATCGGAATATCCTTGCCCCAGTAGTCCTTGACGCGCTCGAGCACCACCGATCGTCCGGCAACGAACTCCTTGATCCGGTAGGGACCCGAGCCAAGCGGCGGCTCCAGCGTGCTCGCGGTGATGTCACGCTTCTTGCCCTGCGCGTCGGTGCCTTCCCACCAATGCTTGGGCAGGATGACGAGCTGACCGGTGATCATCGGCAGCTCGCGGTTGCCCGGGCTGTCGAAGGTGAACTTGATGTCGCGATCGCCGACCTTCTCGGCCTTTTCGATGTGCCGGTAGTAGGCGCTGAACATCGGGCTGTTCGCCTTCCACGCCTCGAACGAGAAGATCACGTCCTCCGGCGTGACCGGCTCGCCGTCGTGCCAGCGTGAGCCGGGCCGCAGGCGGTAGATCACGTAGGAGAAATCGTCGGGGAAGGCTGCCGCCTCGGCGAGTTCGCCGTAATACGTATCGGGCTCGTCGAGCGAGGCCTCCATCAGCGAATCGTAGATGCGGGTGACGGAAGAGGCGACCGTGCCCTTCAACCCCGCAACGACCAGGTTGAAGCTGTCATAGGTGCCGGGCTGGAACAGCCGCACCACGCCGCCCTTCGGCGCGTCCGGCTTGACGTAGTCGTAGCGCTTGAAGTCGGCGGGATATTTGATTTCGCCGTAGGTCGAGAGGCCGTGCCGCCATTTCAGCCCGTTGGGGGCTTCGTCGGCGAAGGCCGGCGTGATCGCCGACAGGCCGGGGGTGAGTCCGAGCGCCGGAGCCATTGCCGCCAGTGCGCTGCCTTGAAGGAGGTGTCGTCGGGTGATCGCCAAATTCGGTCTTCCTGCTTGCGGCCCCGCTTACATGGGACCCAATATAAGGCAACGGTTCGACAAATTACGTTGCTTTTTCCTCATGATATTGGCCCGGGAACAATATCGGTGCGGCGAAACGTCCCGATAACAACCCCGCGACAGCGGATTCCCCATGCGAAAACGGCCAGGCATTGCCTGGCCGTTTCATCCGCAGGCTTGCGCGAAGCAAATCGTTACTTCGAGGCGGTCGGGAGCGGGGCCGGGTGCTCCGAGTTCGAATTCAGATAGGCGATGATGTCGGCGCGCTCGCTGTCCTTCGGCACGCCGGCAAAGCCCATCGCGGTGCCGGGGATGAAGCCCTTCGGGTTGGTCAGGAACTTGTTGAGGTCGTCGAAGGACCATTCGCCGCCCTTGCCCTTCATCGCGGCCGAGAAATTGAAGCCACGGCCCTCGCCCTTCTTCTCGCCGACGACGCCGAACAGGTTCGGACCGACGCGGTTGGGACCGCCCTTCTCGAAGGTGTGGCAGGCCTGGCACTTCTTAGCGGCCGCGGCGCCCTTCTCGACGGAAGCGGTCTGCAGCAGCTTCTCGATCGGCTCGGATGCGGCCGAAGCGGCCTCGCCGCCACCGCCATGGGACTCTTCCTTCACAGCGATCTCAAAACCCGGCTTCTCCGGCAGCTTCGGCGCGAATTTCGCGCTGGCGGCAAAGCTCATCACCAGGACGACGATGCAGGTGCCGAGAACCGCACCGAGGATTTTGTTGAGTTCGAAGGAGTCCATTTTGGGTCAGGCTCCGGGCCTTGAATGTCGACTTCAGGCCGGGAATACGGCCGCGGGGAAAGACCTGGGAATCGGCCTTATCGCACCGCCCCAAGCAGGGTTGAGATATCGGTTTGCCCGCGCTCTGGCAACCCGTATAAACGCGCCGAACTCAACCTCCTCCCCGGCAATTTCCGCAGGCCGGACGGGCTCCGACACGAATGACCCAACCCCGTACCTTGGTGCTGATTCCGGCCCGCATGGCCGCCACTCGCCTTCCGGGAAAGCCGCTGCTCGAGATCGCCGGCCTGCCGATGATCGTCCATGTGCTGCGGCGGGCCGAGGCGGCGGGCATCGGCCGGGTTGCGGTTGCGACCGACACGGCCGAGATCGCTGCAGCGGTGAAGGCTGCGGGCGGCGAGGTCGTAATGACCCGTCCCGACCATCCGTCCGGCTCGGACCGGATTTATGAAGCGATGACGACCCTCGACCCCGACGGCCATGCCGAGATCGTGGTCAATCTGCAGGGCGATTTCCCGACCATCAGCCCCGACACCATCCGCAGCGTGATGCCGGCGCTCGACGATCCCGCAGTCGACATCTCGACCCTGGCCTCGCGCATCCATACCGAGGAGGAGGATCAGGCCCCCAGCGTCGTCAAGGCAGTCGGCTCGCCGATCGGGCCGAACCGGTTGCGCGCGCTGTATTTCACCCGCGCCACCGCGCCTTATGGCGACGGGCCGCGCTACCATCATATCGGCCTCTACGCCTACCGCCGCGCCGCGCTGGAGCGGTTCGTGGCGCTGCCGCCCTCGCCGCTGGAGCAGCAGGAAAAGCTCGAGCAACTCCGCGCGCTGGAGGCCGGGATGCGGATCGACGTCACCATCGTCGATACCGTCCCGCGCGGCGTCGACACCCCGGCCGATCTCGAAACCGCCCGCAGAATACTTTCCAAAGCCTGACCGGCTGGTAAAAGGCCACCCATGACCAAGAAGCTGAAAATCGCGTTCCAGGGCGAGCCTGGCGCCAATTCCCATATCGCGATCGTCGAGGCCTATCCCGACGCCGAGCCGATGCCCTGCCCGACCTTCGAGGACGCGCTGGCCGCGATTTCCTCGGGCGAGGCCGATCTCGGCATGATCCCGATCGAGAATTCGGTCGCCGGCCGCGTCGCCGACATCCACCATCTCTTGCCCGCTTCGGGCCTGTTCATCGTCGGCGAATGGTTCTTGCCGATCCGCCACCAGCTGATGGCGATCAAGGGCACCAAGCTCGCCGACATCAAGAGCGTGGAGAGCCATGTCCACGCGCTCGGCCAGTGCCGCCGCGTCATCCGCAAGCTCGGCATCAAGCCGATCGTCGCCGCCGACACCGCCGGCAGCGCCCGCGACATCTCCGAGCGCGGCGACAAGAGCGTGGCGGCGATCGCCTCCCGCCTCGCCGCCGACATCTACGGTCTCGACATTCTCGCCGAGGACATCGAGGACGAGGCCCACAACACCACCCGCTTCGTGGTGCTGGCGCGCGAGGCCAAATGGGCCGCGCAGGGTTCGGGGCCGCTGGTCACGACTTTCGTGTTCCGGGTGCGCAATTTGCCCGCCGCGCTGTACAAGGCGCTGGGCGGCTTTGCCACCAACGGCGTCAACATGACCAAGCTCGAAAGCTACATGGTCGACGGCAATTTCTTCGCCACGCAATTCTATGCCGATGTCGACGGTCACCCCGATGAGCGCGGCCTCGCGTTCGCGATCGAGGAATTGAAATTCTTCTCGCGCGAATTCCGCATCGTCGGCGTCTATCCCGGCCATCCGTTCCGCGCGACCTTCAGCGAGACGCAGGATTGACGCAGTCATTCCGGGGCACGCGAAGCGTGAACCCGGAATCTCGAGATTCCGGGTTCGATGCTGCGCATCGCCCCGGAATGACGGGGTCAAGCCGCCGCCGTCTTGGCAAGCCCGAACGCCTCGGCGAGCAGGCTGTACGACTTCTTCCGCGCGGCATGGTCGTAGACCGCTGATATCACCATCAGCTCGTCGGCCTGGGTCGCCGCGATCAGCGGCTCCAGCTTCGTCATCACGGTTGCGGGGCTGCCGACGAAGAGGCGGGCGCGGTTGCGCGCGATCGAGGCGCGCTCGGCGTCGGTGTAGGGATAGGCCTCTGCCTCCTCGACGCTCGGCAGCGGCAGATACTGGCCGCGGTCGCGGCGCAGCCGGTTGAGATCCATCGACAGCGCAAGCCGCTCGGCTCCAGCGTCGGTCTCCGCCGCAACAACCGCAACCGCCAGAATCGCCTGCGGCGTCGCACGCCAGTTCGACGGCTTGAAATGCGCGCGGTAGTTCGTCATCGCCGCAATTGCGTCGTGAGTGGCAAAATGATGCGCGAATGCAAAGCCCATCCCGACCTGGGCTGCGAGCTCGGCGGAATAGTCGCTCGAGCCGAGCAGCCAGATCGGCGGCAGCGGCGAATCATCCGGCATCGCCACCACATTGTTGTAGGGATGGCCGGGTGGGAAATCGCGCGTCTCCCACAAGGTCAGCTCGTGCAGCCGCTCGAGGAAATCATCGCCTTCGCGGCGATCGAGCCGGCTGCGCAGCGCGTAGGCGGTGGCGCCGTCGGTGCCGGGCGCGCGGCCGAGGCCGAGATCGATGCGGCCGGGAAACAGCGCCTCCAGCATCTTGAAGCGCTCGGCGACGACGAGCGGCGCGTGGTTGGGCAGCATCACGCCGCCGGAGCCGACACGGATATGCTCCGTCACCGCCGCGATCTGCCCGATCATCAGATCAGGCGCCGGGCTCGCGACTGAAGCGAGGTTGTGGTGCTCGGCGAGCCAGTAGCGGACGTAGCCAAGGCCATCGACATGGCGCGCCAGATCGATGCTGTTGCGGAGCGCAGCGGCCGGCCTGGTGCCGGTGGTGACGACGGACAGGTCGAGGACGGAGAGCGGAATCATGGCCGTCAACCTAGTGTGGCGCCACGAGGCGACAAAGGCCCCGGCCGCGCAGACCAGTCCCGCGGCGGAACGCCGGCGCCGGCAGCCGTCGGCTTTGGGACGATATGCAATGATTCATCATCGTACCACGCTACCCACAATCGATTTCGCTCTCCAATCAATTGCAAATCATTTCCTTTATTTATATTTTTCAATAGGTTAATGTCATTTTCGGCGAAGTCGGCGGACTGCCCACCGAACGTTCCAGATAGTCAATTTTTGCCGAATCTGCGCCACGAATGGGCAATTTCCCATATCCGATGGGCTGTTTGATCCGACGCGTTTGGCTTATCTTGGGGCCTTCATATCCAGGCCGGATGTCTGCCCTCCAGTTGCGGAGCCTTTGCGTATCATGACCGAGACCATTTCCTCCGTGCCGAACGCACCACGTGCGCCCAAAGCGCCGAAAATCTCCTTCGAGTTCTTCCCGCCGAAGACCGAGGAGATGGAGCGCAATCTCTGGGAGACCATCAATCGCCTGGCGCCGCTGACGCCGAACTTCGTCTCGGTCACCTACGGCGCCGGCGGCTCGACCCGCGAGCGCACCCATTCGACCATCACCCGCATCCTGCGCGAGACCGATCTGCTGCCGGCCGCGCATCTGACCTGCGTCAGCGCCTCGCGCGGCGAGATCGACGACATCGTCGACCGCTATCATGAGGTCGGCGTCCGTCACATCGTCGCGCTGCGCGGCGATCCGCCCGGCGGCATCGGCACGCCCTACTTCACCCATCCGGACGGCTACCAGAGTTCGGCCGAACTCGTCACCGGGATCAAGAGGCGCCACGCCGACATCGAGATCTCGGTGTCCGCCTATCCCGAGAAGCATCCGGAAGCGAAGGATTTCGATGCCGACATCGACACGCTGAAGGCCAAGGTCGACGCCGGCGCGACGCGCGCGATCACCCAGGTGTTCTTCGACAACGACCTCTACCACCGCTATGTCGACCGGGTGCGCGCGCGCGGCATCGAGATTCCGATCGTGCCGGGCATCATGCCGATGCACAATTTCAAGCAGGCGCGCAATTTCGTGACGCGCGCCGGCACCAGCGTGCCGGACTGGCTCGCCGAGAAGTTCGAGGGCCTCGACAACGACGCCGAGACCCGCAAGCTGGTTGCCGCCACCGTCGCCGCCGGCCAGGTGCAGAAGCTGTTCAAGCACGGCGTCGACACCTTCCACTTCTACACCATGAACCGCGCGGACCTCGTGTTCGCGATCAGCCACCTGCTCGGCATCCGGCCGAACGGTGCCCAGAAAGCTGCCTGACACATGTCCGTTCCCGTTTCCCCCAAGCGTAACGCTTTGCTCGCGGCTGCCCGCGAGCGCATCCTGGTGCTCGACGGCGCCATGGGCACGATGATCCAGGGCCTGCAGTTCGACGAAGCCGCGTTCCGCGGCGCGCGCTTTGCGGACTTCCACCGCGACATCAAGGGCAACAACGATCTACTGATCCTGACCCAGCCCGATGCGATCACGGACATCCACGCCGCATATCTGCGCGCCGGTGCCGACATCGTCGCGACCAACACCTTCTCCTCGACCTCGATCGCGCAGGCCGACTACGACATGTCGGACCTCGCCTATGAGCTGAACCTGCAGGGCGCCCGGCTGGCGCGCACCGCCGCCGAGCGGGTGAGCGCCGAGGACGGCAAGCCGCGCTTTGTCGCCGGCGCACTCGGCCCGACCAACCGCACCGCCTCGATCTCGCCCGACGTTTCCAATCCCGGCTATCGCGCGGTGACCTTCGACGATCTGCGCAAGGCCTATGGCGAACAGGCAAAGGGCCTGCTCGACGGCGGCGCCGATCTGCTGCTGGTCGAGACCATCTTCGACACGCTGAACGCCAAGGCGGCGCTGTACGCGATTTCCGAGATCATCGAGGAGCGCGGCATCGACGTGCCCGTGATGATTTCCGGCACCATCACCGACAAGTCCGGCCGCCTGCTCTCCGGCCAGTTGCCGGAGGCGTTCTGGCATTCGGTGCGGCACGCAAGGCCGATCACGATCGGCTTCAACTGCGCGCTCGGCGCCGAGGATCTGCGCGCGCATATCGCCGATATCGGCCGCGTCGCCGACACGCTCGTGTGTGCATACCCGAACGCCGGCCTGCCCAACGAATTCGGCCAGTATGACGAGACGCCGGACTACATGGCGCGGCTGATCGGCGAATTCGCGGCCGCCGGCCTCGTCAACATCGTCGGCGGCTGCTGCGGCACCACGCCCGACCATATCGCGGCGATCGCCAAGGCGGTCGCCCCGCACAAGCCGCGCGTGGTGCCCGAGATCGCGCCGCGGCTCAGGCTCTCCGGCCTCGAGCCGTTCACGCTGACCGACGCGATCCCGTTCGTGAATGTCGGCGAGCGCACTAACGTCACCGGCTCGGCGCGCTTCCGCAAGCTGATCACCGCCGGCGACTACACCGCCGCGCTGCAGGTCGCGCGCGACCAGGTCGAGAACGGCGCCCAGGTCATCGACGTCAACATGGACGAGGGCCTGCTCGATTCCGAAGCGGCGATGGTGACGTTCCTCAACCTCGTCGCCGCCGAGCCCGACATCGCGCGCGTGCCCGTGATGGTCGATTCCTCGAAATTCCACGTCATCGAGGCCGGCCTGAAATGCATCCAGGGCAAGCCGATCGTGAACTCGATCTCGCTCAAGGAAGGCGAGGAGAAGTTCATCCATGAGGCGACCGTCGCCAAGCGCCACGGCGCCGCCGTGGTGGTGATGGCGTTCGACGAGACCGGCCAGGCCGACACGTTCAAGCGCAAGACCGAGATCAGCAAGCGCGCCTACGACATCCTGGTCGGCCGGCTCGACTTCCCGCCCGAGGACATCATCTTCGATCCAAATATTTTTGCGATCGCGACCGGCCTCGAGGAGCACAACAATTACGGCGTCGACTTCATCGAAGCGACGCGCTGGATCCGGGCGAACCTGCCGGGCGCCCACATCTCCGGCGGCGTCTCCAACCTGTCGTTCTCGTTCCGCGGCAACGAACCGGTGCGCGAGGCGATGCACTCGGTGTTCCTGTATCACGCGATCCATGCCGGCATGGACATGGGCATCGTCAATGCCGGGCAGATGATCGTCTACGACGACATCGATCCCGAGCTGCGCCAGACCTGCGAGGACGTCATCCTCAACCGCGATCCCGGCGCCTCCGAGCGGCTCTTGGCGCTGGCCGAGAAATTCCGCGGCAAGGAGAAGCAGACCAAGGAGCAAGATCTCGCCTGGCGCGAATGGCCGGTCGAGAAGCGGCTGTCCCACGCGTTGGTGCACGGCATCACCGAGTTCATCGAGCAGGACACCGAGGCCGCCCGCCAGAACGCGTCCCGTCCGCTCGACGTCATCGAGGGGCCGCTGATGGCCGGCATGAACGTGGTCGGCGACCTGTTCGGCGACGGCAAGATGTTCCTGCCGCAGGTCGTGAAGTCGGCCCGCGTGATGAAGCAGGCGGTCGCCTATCTGATGCCGTTCATGGAGGAGGAGAAGGCCCGCAATCTCGCCAACGGCATCACCGGCGGCCGCAACGCCGCGGGCAAGATCGTGCTCGCGACGGTGAAGGGCGACGTCCACGACATCGGCAAGAACATCGTCGGCATCGTGCTCCAGTGCAACAATTTCGAGGTCATCGACCTCGGCGTCATGGTGCCTGCCAACAAGATCATCGAGACCGCGAAGGCCGAAGGCGCCGACATCATCGGCCTGTCCGGCCTGATCACGCCCTCGCTCGACGAGATGAGCTTCCTCGCCGGCGAGCTGCAACGGCAGGGCATGAACCTGCCGCTTTTGATCGGCGGCGCCACCACGAGCCGCGTGCACACCGCCGTGAAGATCGACCCGAACTATCCGGGCGGCCCGGTCGTGCACGTCAATGACGCGAGCCGTGCCGTCGGCGTTGCCTCCTCGCTGCTGTCGGCCGAGAGGAGGCAGGCCTACGCCGCCGAGGTACGCGCCGAATACGCAAAAATCTCGACGGCGCATTTCCGCGCCGCCCAGGCCGACAAGAAGCGGCTGAAGCTTGGCGAGGCCCGTGCCAACAAGGTCGCGATCGACTTTGCGGCGGCGCCGCCGAAAAAGCCGGCCTTCTTCGGGCTGAAGAGCTTCGACGCCTACGATCTTGCCGAGCTCGCCGACTACATCGACTGGACGCCGTTCTTCCAGACCTGGGAGCTGACCGGCCGCTTCCCGGCGATCCTCGACGACCCCAAGGTCGGCGAGGTCGCGCGCTCGCTCTATGCCGACGCGCGCAAGATGCTGAACACCATCATCAAGGAGAAGTGGTTCACCGCCCGCGCCACCGTCGGCTTCTGGCCGGCGAACGCCGTCGGCGACGACATCGAGGCCTATGCCGACGAGACGCGGAAGCAGAAGATCGCGACCTTCCATACGCTGCGCCAGCAGCTCGAGAAGCGCGAGGGCCGCTTCAACGCCGCGCTGTCCGACTTCATCGCGCCGAAAGAAACCGGCATCGCCGACTATATCGGCGGCTTCGTCGTCACCGCGGGGATCGGCGAGGATGCGGTCGCCGACCGCTTCAAGAACGCCAATGACGACTACTCCTCGATCCTGTGCAAGGCGCTGGCCGATCGCCTTGCCGAAGCCTTCGCCGAACGCATGCACCAGCGCGTGCGCAAGGAGTTCTGGGCCTATGCGCCCGATGAGACCTGGTCGGCGGACGAACTGATCCTCGAGAAATATGACGGCATCCGCCCGGCGCCGGGCTATCCGGCGCAGCCCGACCACACCGAGAAGCTGACGCTGTTCGCGCTGCTCGATGCCGAGAACACCGCCGGCGTGAAGCTGACCGAGAGCTTTGCGATGTGGCCGGGCTCGTCGGTCTCGGGCCTGTACTTCTCGCATCCCGAAAGCTTCTACTTCGGCGTCGGCAAGATCGAGCGCGACCAGGTCGAGGACTACGCCACGCGCAAGGCCATGACGGTCGCCGAGATCGAGCGCTGGCTGGCGCCGGTCTTGAACTACATCCCCTCGCAGGACGGCGCCAAGGGATCGGCAATCGCGCCCGCCGCAACGCCCGCCAACGACGCGGAGCTGGCCTCGCATCCGCAGGGCTGCACCTGCGCCGTGCATCTCGCCTGGCGCAAGAAGAAGGTGGGGGCTGGGTAGGCCTCCTCGACACGTGTCATCGCCGGGGTTGACCCGGCGATCCATCTTCAAAAACACTTCTGAAGATTGATGGATGCCCGGGTCAAGCCCGGGCATGACGTATTGGAGTGCCGTAGCCCGGATGCAGCGAAGCGTAATCCGGGATAGACTGCGACGGAACGACGGACCGGCCCCGGATTTCGCTTGCGCTTCATCCGGGCTTCTGTAACGGGCCTTGGTTAGTCAATCCCTTTTCGCGTCATCCACTCGCCGGGCACTTGCTTCTGTACGGGATCGGCGCGAAGGCCGTCGCCTGATGGGGTGCATTGAGGAGCCGGCCGGCCAATCTACGGATTGCGTGGTCGTGAGCCACTTCCCGGATGGCGGCCTGACCGGATCCATCGTCCCAGCGGAGGGACTTCGCTCGGGGAGAGCCTGGTGTCGTGGCCCGCCCGGAACCGATTGCTGCTCCTGGCTAGATGGCCTTGGTCATCGGGTTGAACGGTTTGGTGTCGGCGAGCATGCGATGCAGGATCACGGCGAGCTTGCGAGCCAGCGCTACCTTGGCCTTGCGCATGCCTGCGCGCCGGGCGATCCGCATCGCCCAGCTCTTCAATGCCGAGCAATTCTTGACCGGCTTGGTCAGCATGACGTGAGCTGCCTGGTAGAGCGCCTCGCGCACGGAGGCATCCCCGATCTTGCTGATGCGGCCGGTGTAGTCGGTCTCACCGGACTGGTACTTCTTCGGGGTGAGCCCAAAGTGGGCTCCCGTGGCCTTCGAGGAGCGGAAGCGCTTCGGGTCGTCGATCGCCGCGGCATAGGTGAGCGCCACGATCGGACCAACGGACGGCGTTGTCATCAGGAGCTTGGCGGATGGATGCGTCCTGGCGAGCTTCTGGGTGTGCTTGTCCAGGCTCTTGAACTCCCGCAGCAGCACCGCATGGGCTTGGAGCAGCGCCGCCGCGACCAACTCCAGTCCGGGATGGCCGGTCACGAGCTCGCGGATGCGCCCGGCGAACGTGCGCTCGGTGGTCGCACCGACCTTCAGGCCAAAACCGCGAAGTATGCCGCGCAGGCTGTTCTCGACATCGCGAAGCTTGGATTGCAGCAGCTTGCGCGCCGTCAGGATGGCGCGGGTCTCCTGCGCCGCGACCGACTTGCAGTGCACCGGCCGGAACCAGCCGAGCCGCATCAACTGCGCGATCCGGCGGGCATCGTTGCGGTCCGTCTTCACCGGCATCGACTTGAAGGCTTCGCGAACGTGCCGCGTTTCCAGCAGCTCGACCGCAAGCCCTGCGTCTCGCAGACCCGCATACAGCCATTGCGACAAGGGGCCTGCCTCCAGCCCGATCCGTTCCAGTACCAGACCCAGCGACCGGAACCAGGCGATCAGCGCCGCCGGCTCGCTCGCAACCTTCGTCTCGCGCAAAATCTTGCCTGTCCCATCGACAAGGCAAACGCTCGAGCATTCCAAAGACACGTCAATTCCTGCATAGTGGTACATGGTCGTCCCTTAATGATGCTTGGAGCGGGCTTGCCCGACTCCGTTGAACACCATCAGTTTGAGGGACGACCGCCTTCCAACCAACAGGCCGCTCGCGAGCGCGCTTCCAAATTGCGCCGTAGCGAGCGGGCGGCCGGCCCGTTACCCCATCTACGGGTCTGGATAGACCTTCCTTCCCTTCTCCCCATGTGGGAGAAGGTGTCGCGGACAAAGTCCGCGACGGATGAGGGGTCTCTATCCGCGGAGACAGACCCCTCACCCGTCCGCGATGCCTTGCATCGCGTCCACCCTCTCCCACAAGGGGAGAGGGGAAGAAATGCGGGGTGCACTCCATGCAGTTCTTCTCGTTCTGGCGCTCGCTGGCGAGCTTTCGGGTGCGGATTGCGCTCAGCCTCAAGGGCGTGGCCGCCGACGTCGTCTTCGTCGATCTCGATGCGGACGCGCATCGCACCGATGCCTATCGCAAGATCAATCCGCAGATGGCGCTGCCGGCGCTGGTGACCGACGACGGCACGGTGCTGTTCCAGTCGCTCGCGATCATCAACTGGCTCGACGAGACCTACCCGAGCCCGCCGCTGCTGCCGGCAGATGCGCTCGGCCGCGCCCGGGTGCGCGGGCTGGCGCTGATCGTCGCCTGCGAGGGCCATCCGCTGCTGACGCCGCGGGTGCGGCGCTATCTCGACCGCGAGCTCGATCTGCGCGACAGCCAGCAGAATGCGTGGCGGCGGCACTGGACGGTCGAGACGCTGGCGGCGCTCGAGGGGCACCTCGCCGGCCACAAGGCGACCGGCCGGTTCTGTCACGGCGATGCGCCCACCCTTGCCGACATCTGCCTGGTCGGCCATGTCACGGCGGCGATCAACCAGCAGATCAGCCTGTCGCCCTGGCCGACCGTGAAGCGCATCCACGAGACCGCCATGGCGCTGCCGGCGTTCGCCAAGGCGCATCCGTCCGCGCAACCGGATACACCGGAAGCGATGCGGGCGAAGTAGTTTGCGGACGCGCTGCAAAGGACAGGCAGAGGCGCAAACGTGTGCGCGGTTCTCTCGATCGTCGTCCCGGCGAAGGCCGGGACCCATACTCCGCGGCGGATGTTGTGGATGGGACTCGTCGTTGCAGCACTGCTCAACAATGACCATCGGTGGTTCTGGGTCCCTGCTTTCGCAGTGACGACACCGAATGTGTGGCGTCGTCTGTGACACACTTCCGCGTTCTCGCGACATGATTTGTCCGAGCTTTGTCTTTTGCTCCGCCCTCTCTTGAACGGAGGGCGCAGGGAAAGCCGGGTGCCGATCGCACCCATGGGCCCCGAGCAATGGGTAGAAAGAGGAAGCCTGCAGGGCGTGCTCACCTCACGCTCGCCATGTTCCGACCGATGCGATCCCTGACCGTCTGCGCGATCGCCGCCGGCGCTTCGTCGGGGATCGCGAAGCACGAGCTCGCGTTGATCTCGCAGAGCACGTAGGTGTCGGCGCCATCAGCATCGCGTGGACCGTAGAGGAAATCGGCATCCCAGATCACCGGCAGCGACGTCTCATCGATCGTCAGCGCGGCCATCATTTGCGGGATCCATTCGTCCTCCATCAACCTTCGCAGTGCCTGGAATTGCGGCGCATCGGGGCCGTGCATGATGCGCGGTCCGGGTTGGGCTTCCGGAGAATCCGGGCCTTGCGGGGGCGGCGGGATCAGGGCCTTGATCAATTGGTGCCCGAAGCCTGCGACCTTCGCTGCGCTGACATAGCAACGGATCATGCCCTCGGGCAGGCGCGGCTGGAAAGCCTGATCGATGATGCAGCCGCCCCAGCCGAAATATTGCTCGCAGCGCGCCATGAAGTCTGCCAGCGGCATCTCCTCCGGCTGGCTGCCGCGCAGCGCATGCAGCACGCGAATCGTCGCGTCGGTCTTTGGCACGGTTTCCACCTTCCAGACGCCCTGCCCGCCATTACCGCGGTTCTGTTTGAGCACGCGCGGACCACCCGCGCGCAAGCGCGAGGGAAATTCGGCGCGGAACGCATCGACCGTCGCGTATCGATGGGTGTCGGCGCCCCAGCCGAGGTGACGCGTCCGGTACAGCACGTCCTTGACGCCCATCTTGAGGATGACGTCGGGATGCGCGCTGACCCATGGTCCCGCCGCCGCGACCTCGCGCAGCAGCGGATCGAGGGCGGCGCGCGTCTTGCCCTGATGGATCGGATCGACCCAGACCAGAACGCCGTCCATCGTCAGCAATTGGTCGCGAACGGCATCGGCGAATGTCTCGTCATAGACGACGGGAACGGCCGCGATGCCCGAAGCGGCGAGCGCTTCGAAGACGCGGACGAAACGGCTGTTTTGTGGGGCCGCCTCCCGGCGGGACGCGGCGTCGCCACGCGACAGGATAGCGATTTTGCAACGACGATTTTCGGAACGAAGACGTGTGTGTGGTTGGGTGTCCATGTGAAAGCTCCACGACGGTGAGTGTCGCGCAGAGCTTGGACCGAGGTCTCACGGGGAGTCTGCCTTGTCCCCTTGGGGCAAATCTAGACCACCGCGCGCAGGTTTCAAGATGGAAGTGGGGCGGAGCGGATCAGGCCACGATCCCGGATCACGCCGTGATCCCGGATCAGGCCGTGATCCCGTGCAACCCGAGCCAGCCCGTGTAGAGGCCGACGAGCACGATCAGCGCGGCCGACACGTAGGGGGCGCGATGGGCAAAGCGGCTGAAACCGGCCCAATGACGTTCGACATGACGCAGGCTGAGCGCGGCCGCAACACCGGCAGAGACCATGGTGAGCGCAAGCCCGATGCCGAAGCAAAGCACCAGCACGAAGCCGAGGCTGAACTGCTTGAGCTGGAGACAGAGCAGCAGCACGGTGATCGCCGCCGGACACGGAATCAGCCCGCCGGTCAGGCCGAACAGGATAATCTGCCATGTCGTGACGGTGCGTCCGGCAAAGCGCTTGCGGATGTCGGCGGCGTGCGCGCGCGCATGCGCGTCGTCCTCGTCGCCGAGATTCATGTGCGCATGGTCATGCTCCTCGAACAGGACTTCCACCATGTCCGCGCGCACCGAGACGCGCGCCTTGAAGGCATGCGGCTCCGGAATTTCGTCGATGCTTTCCAGATAGCCGTCCCTGTCGGCGAAGCGAAAGCGTTGCTCGCTGCCGTCGGGGCGGATCGTCACGACGTCAACGTCGCCGGCCGCCGGCAGCGCTCCGGCCTCGCTTCGCAACCGCCAGCGCGGCGGCACGCCGTCCTCGAAGACCTCGAGCGACAGCGATTGTCCGGCCAGGACCAGCTGGCGCGTTTCGTCGTGATGATGGTGATGATCGTGTTCGGCAGCCTGCTCGCGCCAGGTGCGCCAGGCCATCCAGGCCGCGATCGCGATGATGATCACCGCCGAGGCCAGTTGCAGCCAGGCTTCGCTGCGTTCTCCGGACCATTGCTGGCCGAAGTGAAGCCCGGCGAGCGCGACCAGCCAGACGATGGCGGTGTGCGAGATCGTCGCCGCCACGCCGAGCAGCGCCGCCTGCACCACCGTGCCGCGGATCGCGATGATGAAGGCCGCCATCATCGTCTTGGAGTGGCCGGGCTCGAGCCCGTGCAACGCGCCGAGCAGGATCGCACTGGGCACGAACAGCCATGCATGGGCACTGCTCTGCTGGAGCAGCTGAGACAGGTCGGTCATGGCGCTCACTTCAAATAGGTACGAACGACGTCGATCAGGTCCGCGGCGCCCTGCGCCTTCTCCGGATCCTTTTCCCGGGCAGGATCCACGACGTGGTGGCGGATGTGATCCTCGAGCAATTCCGCGGTTAGCCCGTTGATGGCGCCGCGGACCGAGGCCACCAGCATCAGCACGTCGGCACAACCAATCTCGGACTCCAGTGCGCGCTCGACGGCCTCCAGCTGGCCCTTGATGCGGCGAACCCGGCCGACGAGCTTGGACTTGTGCTTGATGGTATGCGACATGACAGTAATATAGGGGGGTATCCTATATTGGTCAACCATGCTGTCGGCCAACCGGGGCGCGCATCGAGACATGGCGGCGGGATGTCAGCGGCGGGCGTCAGCCCATGCTGCCAGGCATGAAGCAGCGCGCCTTCGGATGACCGTCTATGTAATAGGGCCACACGATGGGTCGGCCGGACAGGTTCGGCCCTGGCACGACGGCTTCGTTGGGTACGTCAACCCACTCGCCATCGATGCGCACCCGATAATGGCCGTTCCTGGTTTCCCAGTCGACGTCGTCGATGTGCTGCGCATCCGTGCCATCGCAGCAGGGACCCTTGCTGCTATGCAAGCCCTCATACCAACCGTTCAATTCGGGGTGCTGGTGATCGTGGGCGAGAGCGCCGCCGGTTGTTGTGATGAGCAGCATAACGAGGGCAACAGGCGTCGCATGCCAACAATGACTGTCCATCAATCGGCATTGCTCCAATGAATGCAGGCGGGAGCGCGACACGTTCGCGGTGTCGGCATCTACCTGAGTTGGTCCCTGCCACCGCGCAACTCGGCAGCGAATTGTATGTTCCTATTCGCAACTCGCCGGAGATGGAGAGGTGAGCCATCGGCGCGAGCCCACGGATGTTCGTTCCATGCTGCGCGATGAAGTTTTCGTGACTGTCGATCGGCGATTGCTGCGGGATTTGGCAAAGTCAGGTTGACAGCCCGGAGATCAGGGTTTTTGATGCCGCTACGGGGATGTGCGATCTCCCCGCGAGGCGACATGCCCAAGAATCGCGTCCTGTCACCAAGGGCGCACCATGTCGTCATACACATCGATCTCATCAGAAAAATTGTCCCGTCTCATCGGTACGGCGAAGGCGCCGACGCTTGTCGACGTTCGTCTCGATGAAGACTTCGCCGCCGATCCGCGCTTGATTCCGGGCGCGGTCCGCTACTCCCATCTCGACGTCCAGGACTGGGCTTCCCGTTTCACCGGGCAGTCCGTGGTCGTGATCTGCCAGAAGGGACAAAAGCTTTCGGAAGGCACCGCCGCCTGGCTCCGCTGCAGCAACATCGCGGCCGAGATTCTCGAGGGCGGCCACCTCGGCTGGCGGGAAGCGGAGCTACCGACCGTTCCCGCCGACAAGATTCCGAAACGCGACGGGCGGGGCCGCACCGCCTGGGTGACGCGATCGCGGCCGAAGATCGACCGCATCGCCTGTCCATGGCTGATCCGCCGCTTCGTCGATCCCGCGGCCGTGTTCCTGTTCGTCACATCGGCGGAGGTCGAGGCGGTCGCCGAACGGTTCGACGCCACGCCGTTCGACATCGAGAACGTGTTCTGGAGCCATCGCGACGAGCTCTGCACCTTCGACGTGATGGTCAAGGAATTCGGCCTCGCGACGCCGGCGCTGGAGCGGCTCGCGACGATGGTGCGGGCGGCCGATACCGCGCGGCTCGAGCTTTCGCCGGAGGCGCCCGGGCTGCTCGCCGCCTCGCTCGGCCTGTCGCGCATGTTCGACGACGACCTCGAACAGTTGAGCGCCGGGCTGCTGCTCTACGACGCCTTCTACCGATGGTGCCGCGATGCGACCAGGGAGACGCACAACTGGCCGACCAGCAAGGTCAAGCCATGACCGACGTCGCAACGACAGCGAAGGCGCGCGGGCATGAGCCCGCGCACGGCATCTCCTTCAACGAGGCGCTGCTGGTCTGGATACGCGTCGCCATCCTGAGCTTTGGCGGACCGGCCGGCCAGATCGCGGTGATGCATCGCATCCTGGTCGAAGAGAAGAACTGGATATCCGAGGGGCGTTTCCTGCACGCCCTCAATTACTGCATGCTGCTGCCGGGGCCGGAGGCGCAGCAGCTGGCGACCTATATCGGCTGGCTGCTGCATCGGACGCTCGGCGGCATCGTGGCGGGCGGGCTGTTCATCCTGCCCGGCATCTTCGCCATCATGGGCCTCAGCTATATCTACGCGGCGTATGGCAATGTCGGGTTTGTCGAAGCGCTGTTCTTCGGCCTGAAGGCCGCGGTGCTCGCCATCGTCATCCAGGCCGTGGTGCGGGTCGGCAAGCGCGCGCTGCGCAACCGGGTGATGATCGCGCTCGCGGCGATCGCCTTTGTCGCGATCTTCTTCTTCGCCGTGCCGTTTCCGCTGATCATCGGCGCCGCCGCGGTCACAGGGTTGGTGGGCGCACGTCTCGGCCGGAGCGAATTTGCGGCGATCGAGCATGGCGGCAAGAATTCCGCCGTGATCGACAGCATGCTCGGTGAAGCGGTGCCGGACCATGTCCGTCCCAACGCATCGCGCACTTTGCGGGTCGGCGCCATCTGGCTCGCGCTCTGGCTGATGCCGGTGTTCGCCCTGCTGATTGCGCTCGGGCCCGGCGACGTGTTCACCCAGATCGCGATCTTCTTCAGCAAGATGGCGATGGTGACGTTCGGCGGCGCCTACGCCGTGCTCGCCTATGTCGCGCAACAGGCCGCCGACTATTATCACTGGGTCAGCCCGCGCGAGATGCTGGACGGACTCGGCATGGCCGAGACCACGCCCGGACCGCTGATCATGGTGGTGCAGTTCGTGGGCTTCATGGCCGCGTTCCGCGAAGCAAGCGGGCTGTCGCCGATGTTGGCCGCCACGCTCGGCGGCTTGCTCGCGACCTGGGTGACGTTCACGCCGTGCTTCCTGTGGATCTTCGTCGGGGCGCCCTACATCGAGGCGCTGCGCGGCAACAAGGCGCTGGCGGGCGCGCTTTCGGCGATCACCGCCGCCGTGGTCGGCGTGATCCTCAATCTGTCGATCTGGTTCGCGCTGCACACGCTGTTTCGGCAAACATTCCCGGTGCACGGGCTAGGCCTGTCGTTCGACGCGCCGGTGCCTGCCAGCCTCGACTGGCCGGCGCTGGCGCTGTCGATCGCCGCCGCGATCGCGATCTTCCGCTTCAATGCGGGGATGCTCAGCGTCCTCGCCGCCTCCTGCATCACGGGCGTACTGCTGCGCCTTGTCGGCATCATCTGAGCGGAACGGCGCGCAGCTTGAGAACCTGGGGCAGCACAACACAACCAGGAGAACAACCATGCAGACACGACGACTCTCCCGTTTGATTCTCGTCCTGACAATCGCGGGCGCGGTCATGCCGGCCCATGCCCTGACGCAGGACGAACTCGTCGCAAAACTTCGCGCCGCCGGCTACGCCGAGATCAGCGAGGTCAAGTCGACGGCCGAAGGCACGACGGCGAAGGCGATGAAGAACGGCAAGCCGGTGCGGCTCGTGATCGACAGCAGCGGCCAGGTCAAGGAGCGGGACTGAGTGCCCGCGCGCGCGAAAGCCGTCAACTAATCGATGGAGTGATAATCATGATGAGAGCAATTGTGACCCTGTGCATGGCGGTGCTGGGGCCGGGCGCAACCCTGGCAGCGCCGGCCGCCCTCGATGAGCGGCAGGACGCGGCCGTTACAATGCAAGCGGCGATGGTCCACCCGCAAGCGAGCGAGACGCTGCGCGGCGTCGTCGATCGCGTCGATGAACGCAACGACACGCTGCTCATCCGGTTATCTCCGGACCGGACCGAACCGTTCAAGGTCCAGGACGGCCTGATCTTCAATGCCGTCCGCTTCGGCGATCCCGTCGAAATCGCGGTGCAGAACATCGCCGGGTTCCGCACCATTGTCGGGCTCTCGAAGCAATAGAGCCACGATCCGAAGCATCGAAAGAGGTTCAAGGGAGCAATCCAATGCGACATACGATTTCGGCGCTGATCGGCGTCGGTGCCTGCCTCTTCGCCACCGGCGGGAGCGCGCAAAAGATCGACTGGCAGGTGTTCACCGAGCCGTTCGTCTCGTCGGCACATGCGCAGGCGATCGATTGGCAGAAGGTCGACGACATGCTGGGCAGAAAGCCCGCGGTCACCGGTGACGTGCATCGCTACGGCTTTCCGCGGAGCGATCTGACGGTGACGCTCGACGGCATCACCATCAAGCCGGCGCTGGCGCTCGGCGGTTGGGTCGCCTTCAAACCCATGCACGACGACGTCATGGCGATGGGCGACCTGGTGCTGCTCGAATCCGAAATCAACCCCGTCATGCTGAAGATGATCGGCAACGGCCTGCAGATCACGGCCGTGCACAACCATTTGCTCGGCGCTAGCCCGGCCACCTTCTACATGCACGTCGCCGGTCACGGCGACCCGGTCAAGATCGCCGCCGCGATCCGGGATGGCCTCGCCGAAAGCAAGACGCCGCTCAAGGCCGCGGCGCCGGCCGCGCCGCCGCCGGCCATCGATCTCGATACTGCACAGCTCGATCAGATCATCGGCGTCAAGGGCCAGGCCAATGGCGGCGTCTATCAGTTCAACGTGCCCCGTCGCGATCCGATCACCGAACAGGGCATGGCGTTAAGCCCGGTTGGCCCGATGGGCGTCGCCATCGGCATCAACTTCCAACCGACCGGCGGCGGCAAGGCGGCGATCACCGGCGATTTCGTGCTGACAAATGACGAGGTCAACCCCGTCATCATGGCGTTGCGGACGCACGGCATCGACATCACCGCGCTGCACAGCCACATGCTGGACGAACAGCCGCGCCTGTTCTTCATGCATTTCTGGGCCAATGACGACGCCGTCAAGCTCGCCAAGGGCCTGCGTGCCGCGCTCGATAAGACGGCCACGACAAAAAGTTGACCCTGGTCTCGGAGGGATCAACGATGCGAAGCCTCACGGTCATGTCCATGTGGCGCACGCTGCTCAGAGTGCCCACGTGATGCTGCGCATTGCCGCCACGGTGCTTGCGATCGCGCTGACATCGGCTCGGCCGGCGCCGGCGGACGATGGCAAGATCGTTGTCTTTGTCTGCCTGCACGGCGTGGTGAACAGCCAGATGGCGGCGGCCTATTTCAACAAGGCTGCCCAGGAGCGCGGATCGCGGATAAGGGCGGTCTCACGCGGCATCGACCTTTATCGGTCGGTGCCGGTCAAGGTGCAGGACGGCCTTGCACTCGATGGTCTGGAGGCGGCCAACACGCCGCAACAGCTGACCATCGACGACATGGCCGCGGCAGACCAGGTGGTGGCGTTCGATCAGATCCCCGCCGAGCGGCACGGACGGGCCGACGTGACCTACTGGTCCGGCATTCCCTTGGGTATCGATGATTATGAGTCGGCCCGGGATCAGATCGTCCGGCGCATCGACGCCCTTATTCCGACGCTGGCAGCGGCAACTGAACCGGCAGGAGACAAGACGCCCCTTCAGCTCGAAACGAAGATCCTGCTCGGCGATGTCCGCGGTCGGATTGATCACCTGGCGGTCGACCTGAAGCGGCAGCGACTGTTCGTGGCCGAGTTCGGCAATGACAGCGTCGGCGTCGTCGATCTGGCTGCGCGCAGTTTGCTTCGAACCATTACCGGATTGAGCGAACCCCAAGGCGTCGGCTATGAGCCGTCGACCGACACCCTCTACGTCGCCAACGCCCGCGACGGATCGGTGCAGCTGTACGAAGCCAACGAGTACAAGGCGGCCGGGCGAATCGAACTCGGCAGCGATGCCGACAATATCCGGGTCGACGCGGCGGCCAAGCGCGTCATCGTCGGCTATGGCGATGGTGGCCTGGCAGTCGTCGACCCATCCACCCGGACCAAGGTTCGGAGCCTACCTCTTTGGGCACATCCGGAAAGCTTCCAGCTTCAGCCCGATAGTGGGCGCATCTTTGTCAATCTGCCTGACGCGCGAGCCGTCGCGGTGGTGGACGTTGCTTCCGGGAAACAACTCACCAGCTGGCCGTTGGATAAGGGCGGTAATTTCGCGATGGCCATCGATCACGAACGAAGTCGCGTTCTCCTGGCGTATCGCAACCCAGCCGAGCTTGCAGCCTTTTCGACCGACGGCAAGGCGATTGCGGCCACCGGCACTTGCGGCGATGCCGACGACCTCTTTGTAGATGCAAAGCGCGGACGCATCTATGTGAGCTGCGGCGGTGGATATGTCGACGTTTTTGAGATTGATGGAGCGGCCTATCGACTGATCGCACGCTTGCCGACAGCGACGGGCGCGCGAACGTCGCTCTTTGTGCCGGAGATGGATCGTTTGTTTGTTGCGGTCCGCGCGGGACCCGCGGGACCGGCGGCAATCTGGGTGTTCAAGCCAATGCCTTGAGATCGACTTTGTGGGGAGACGGCGCATGTGCAAACGTAGCCGGGGCTTTCGCAGCTGCTCGATGGGCCTTGCGCCGAGCTTCATGGTCGCCTTGGGACTGACTGCGTGGTCTGCCCCCGCCTCGGCCTATCGCCCCTTCGATGGCACCGATGCCGCCGTTGCCAAGAAGGGGGAGATGGAGGTCGAGCTGCAGCCGGCGGGACGTTTGCGCGACGAGAGCGGAACAAGCCTGATCGCGCCGGCCTGGGTTCTCAACTACGGTCTGAGCGAGGATTGGGAAGCCGTCTTCGAAGGCCAGGGACAAACGTCGCTTTCTCCGTCCGGCCCAACCAGCCTGACCGCAGCCGGGGCGTTCCTCAAACACGTGGTCGTACCCGGTAGCCTGCAGGACAAGACCGGTCCGAGCATTGCGACCGAATTTGGCGTTCTTCTTCCTGACAGTACCGGCAATTCGGGCGTTGGCGTAAGCTTGGCCGGCATTGTCTCGCAGCGCTGGGATTGGGGCACCATTCACTTGAATGCCGAGACCGCCATCACCCGCGACCATCATGGCGACGTGTTCGTGGGTGCCATCGTCGAGGGGCCGATGACGTGGACGGTGCGCCCCGTCGCCGAGATATTCTACGAGAACGAGTTCGGCAAAGAGGAGACGTTCTCGGGGCTGGTCGGGCTGATCTATCGTGTGCGCGACGACCTCAGCTTCGACATCGCGGTTCGGCATGCGCTCACAGGTGGCCATCCGGTGAACGAGATACGTGCGGGTTTGACCTTCGGCTTTCCGCTTTCCTTCTTCGAAGGTCACGCCATGCGCCAGGCGCAGCCAATTCCGCCTCGATAGCTACTGGCGATCCCGGCTCTCTGGATGGGCGCGCCAGTCGCGGCCGACCGTTTGATGTTCGTCGGGGGTGGATGCCTGGCCGGTGTGGTCCTTCTCGCCGCCTTGAGCCTTCCAGTCGCGCCCGATCTTGACGTCCTCGGCGCGACTGCGATCCTGCTCGCGGGTTTGCTCCGACTGCTGAGGCGGCTGGGCCTGTTGGACAGGCGTGGACTGCGCTCTTGCATCGCTTCCGGCGAATGCGAAGGTCATTGCCACTACGGAGATGAACGCAACCGATGTAGAATTTTTCATGGTGTTGTCCCTTCCTCTTGCTCTGCACTAACGCTCCGTCATCGCCTTTGTTCGGAAACAACCGGGCTTTTGGCTGCACGTGGCGGTCGGAACCGGATGCTCTGCACGCGAACCGTGACGGTCAATATTTCGGCCGGTGCGAAGTGGCCCATTTGCGCGCGTGTTCGATCGGAACGCGCTCAACGGCCGCGCGAACTTTCTGCGTTGCGGGCAGATTGTCCATGCGTTCCCGCCAGCGGCAGAATGCCGGGAATTTCGGATACATCGACTGCCCTTCGGCGGTGAGGCTGAAGGCGAACGTGCTCGGCAGCAGATAGAAATCCGCAATCGAGAGCTCGCCCCCAAGCAAAAAATCCTTGCCGTGCGCAAGCTGGCGCTCGGCCACCGCAAGCCCGGTCTCGACCTTGGGTAGCGCGTGTGCCACGACCTTCTCGTCGGGGGCAATGCCGAGCTCCGGGAAAACCAGACGCTCATGCGTCACGTGATAGATCATGTAGGGGTAGTAATAGTTGTTAACAGCGCTGATCCACTGGTTCATGTGCGCCCGCGCCTTGATGTCTTTCGGCGTCAGCGACACGCCGCCAAAGGCTTCGTCGACATAAGCGACAATCGCACTCGTCTCGTAGACGGTGAGATCGCCGTGTTTCAGAATTGGGACACGGTTGAACGGGTGCAGCGCCAGGTGATCGGGCTTGCCCATGACCGGTTCAAGGTCGTGGAATTGGTAAGCTACGTCCTTGTGCGTCAGGATCAAGCGGACGATGTTGACAAAACTGCTGCGTGGGAAACCGTAGACGATCGGATCGGACATCCGTTTTCTCCTTTCTGATTTGGTCTCAGCGCCAGAACGGCTTGGAGGCCTCGCGCAGCGCCTGCTCGCGCGTCAAGCCGAGATCGCAAAGCAGATGCGGGTCATCGGCAATCGCGCGAAGCGCGATGCGCTGAAACGGCCGGTCAAGCAAGCTCCACCATACGGGGCGCGGAGCGCCAGGCGACCTTCCTGAGCTGAATTGATGAAGTGGTGTGGCCGGGTCGGCGCCGGGCACCGGCGGGATCGACCGAGATGTATCGGTTAAAAGGACGGACACGACAGGCTCCAAATCGCTTGAAATGCTTCACTGGAGCTGTTCAATAATAGTGCGGGGCGGTTTCCCGCAAAGCATCGTTTCTCGTGCCTGCCCTAATTTTTCTCATGAAGTTGTGCGATGCGCCCACGCCTGCCGCCGCTCAATGCCCTGAAGGCCTTCGAGGCGGCCGCGCGCCATGAGAGTTTTACGCGCGCGGCCGAAGAGCTTTGCGTCACGCAGGGCGCGGTCAGCCATCAAGTGAAAGCGCTGGAAGCGGAGCTCGCGATAAAGCTGTTTAACCGCGAGCGCCAGCGCCTGATCATCACCGAGGCCGGGCGCGACTATCTCGCTGTCGTGCGCGACGCGCTCGACCGCATCGCCATCGGCACCGAGCGGCTGTTGCAGCGGCAGAATACCGGTGTGCTGACCGTATCAACGTCACCGGACTTTGCCGCGAAATGGCTCGTGCACCGGCTCGGCCACTTTGTTGAGGCGCATAGCGGCATCGACCTGCGCGTCTCCGCCACGCTGCACCACGTCGACTTCGCGCGCGAGGAAGTGGATCTCGCGGTGCGCCATGGAGACGGCAACTGGCCGGGGCTTGACGCGGTGCGGCTGAGCCCGGAGCGGCTATTTGCGGTGTGCAGCCCAAAGCTGTTGTCCGGCAAGCGACGCCTCAACAACCCCGCTGACATCCTGAAATTTCCGTTGATCCATATGGACAGTCGCGCCGACTGGAAGAACTGGCTTCAGGATGCGGGACTTGACGATGCTGCCGCCACGCATGGCCCGGTCCTCAATCGCGCCAGCATGGTGATTGATGCCGCCATCAATGGGCAAGGCATTGCGCTCGCGCGCACCACGCTGGCGGCGTGGGACCTCATCAACGGCCATCTGGCGCGGCCGTTTCCGCAGTCGCTGCCATTGTCGAAGACCTACTGGATCCTCTGCCCGAAGGCGACCGCAAGCCTGCCGAAGATCGTGACGTTTCGCGATTGGTTGCTCTCGGAGGCCGCAAGCGACCTGCGCCGGCTTAGAAAGCTCGGCGGAACCTCTCATCGATTGAAGTGAGGGCCGGCAGGCTTCCAAATACAGGGAACGGTCCTGCGGCCCTCGCGATTGTCGTGGGACGCACCACCCACCATGCATGGAGCCCGATCATTGCTGCAGCTGTACAGGTCGGCGACCTCCGATTGGCGGAGCATCGGCGCCGAAGTGCCACCCGAGGTCATCTGGATCGATCTGCTCGATCCCACGGAGGACGAAAAGCAGTTCGTCGAGCACGCGCTCGACATCCGCGTCCCGTCCGAGCGATCGTTGGGCGAGATCGAGGCGTCGAGCCGACTGATCACCGATCATGACCGGCTCTATCTGAGCTCGCCGGCGGTGCGGCTCGACGACAACAATGAAGCCGAGATCACCAATATCGGCTTCGTGATCGGCCCAAAGGTGCTGGTCACGGTGCGGTTCGCGCAGCTGACCACCTTCGACGACGTCATGAAGCGGATCGGCACCGACAAGAGCCTGCAAAACGGCATGTGCGTGTTCACCGCGCTGCTCGAGGCCATGATCGATCGCGGCGCCGACGTGCTGGAGCATCTCGGCGCCAAGACCGACAGGCTGTCGCGGGGCGTCTTCAAGGGCGGCCTGGTGCGGAGCAAGCGTCCGGTGCGCTCCAGCCGCAGGTTGCGCGAGGCGCTGGAGAACATCGGCGAGCTCGCCGATCGCCTGGCGAAGGCGCGCGACGTGCTGCTCGGCGTCGGCCGGGTCGCGGGCTTCGCCGATGACGTCGGCAATGAATGGATCACGTCGGCATCGAAGCGCCGGCTCGAGGCCGTCACCAAGGACGTCGCCTCGCTCGGCGACTACGAGACCCGGCTGTCGGATAAGATCCAGCTGCTGCTGGACGCCGTGCTCGGCTTCATCAACATCCAGCAGAACGACCTGTTCAAGATCCTGACCATCGTGTCGGTGGTCGGCGTTCCCCCGACCATCCTGGTCGGGGTCTGGGGTATGAATTTCAAGGAGATGCCGGAGCTGAGCTGGACCTTCGGCTATCCCTTGGCCTGGGCCGCGATCATCGCCAGCGGCATCCTGCCGGTGCTCTGGTTCAAGCGGCACGGCTGGTTCGATTAAAACAAGCGAAGTTGAAACGCCGCCGCGTTATCCGCGTTGAGAACCTGCCTGCGCGTCTATAAATCTGAAGCTGCCCCACCCGCCCCTGTGGCGCGGTCATCCCCCACCGAAGAGTTCAGCCTATGCGCCCCCACATCATCTGCCACATGGGCACGTCGATCGACGGCCGGCTTCATCCCAGCCGCTTCACCAAGGCCGCCGCCGGCATCCCGGCCGACGTGCTGCGCGGCCACTACGAACGGATCCATGACGGCTTCGATGCCGATGGATGGATCATCGGCCGCGTCACCATGAACGAGATGGCCAAGGGAGCCGAGCGGCATATCGCCAACCCACTGAGGCTGCCGCGCGAGGCGCATCTCGGCAACCGTAGCGGCCGCAAGCTTGCTGTCGGCATCGATCCGTCGGGCCGCGTGCATTTCGGCAAGGACAATGTCGGCGGCGATCACGCCGTCGCGGTGCTCGGCGAACAGGTATCCGATGCGCATCTCGCCGAACTGCGCGAGGACGGTGCGTCCTACATCTTTGCAGGCACCAAGGGCGACGATCTGCCGGGCGCGATGGCGCAGCTGGCGTCGCTGTTCGGCGCCAGGACGCTGCTGCTCGAAGGCGGCGGCGGGATCAACGGCGCCTTCCTCAAGCATGGGCTGATCGACGAATTCAGCACATTGATCTTTCCGGCGGTCGACGGCGTCGCCGGCTCGCAAAGCATCGTCGACTATCACGGCCCCGACGGCGACCGCCCCGGCGCCGGACAATCGCTCCGGCTCACTCATTGCGAGACACTGGAAGGCGGCATGGTCTGGCTGCGTCACGCGGTGGAGCGCGCGCCGGATTAAGCGCGCCTATGGCTTGGGATTCTCCACCCAGCCGGTCCGGCATGCAGCAACGAAAAACGCGACGCCGCGCGCGACATGGGCGTCGATCTCGGGATCGAGCGCCTTCAGGTCGACCTCAAACAGCGCCCGGAGCAGCATCGGCACCGCGATGATGTCGAGGAACATCCGCGCCGTGGTCGGCAGGTGTTCGGGCGCGAAGGCCGGCAGCTTGCCGAGCTGGTCGGATTGCGTCAGGTCGCGCAGCAGGTGAATGCCGAGCTCGGTGCTGAGCGCGCGCGCCCTGCGGTTGACGTTGGCGGCGAGATCCGGGAAGCGGTGCGCTTCCGCGATGGCGAGCCGCATCAGGCCGATCCGGTCGGCATCGAAGCCCCAATGCAACAGGGTCGAGGCAACGCTGGTGAGGCGCTCCTCGATGGTCGCGCCGACCGGCGGATCGGCCTTGAACTCGGCGATGCGTGCCAGGATGTCCCGCGTCACCACTTCCGTGAACAGCGCCCGCTTGTCGCGGAAGCGCGCATAAATCGTCCGCTTGCCGGAGCGCGCGACTTCCGCGATCTCGTCGATGCTCGCGCCCTCGAACCCGCGCTGCAGGAAGACCTGGCGCGCGGCATCGAGAATCCGCGCATCAACCTCGCCGGCGAGTTCCTTCGGCGGCCGGCCGGCGCGCACCTCGACCGGCCTGGTTTTCGGTACGCGCGGCTTCTTCAGGGTGCTGGTGGTCATCGCATCGACCCGGGTTCGATGGGCCGGTCAGGCCGGCAATATCAGGCAATATAGCCTTATCACATCTGGTTGTAAATAGAACGATACAGTTCCGTTTCTATTGACGACGCACTGCGGCGGGACTATTTGCCGCATAGAACGGAACGGTTTCGTTCCTTTTGGCGAAGGCCTTGCAGACCTCGCCTGACAGCAGGAGCCGCCATCATGTTTGAAGACACTGTTTTGGAGCGCGACCAACCGGGGCATGAGGGTATCGAGGGGGCGTCCTCGGCTCCGGCCTCCCATGAGCCTGACCGGCCCTCGGTCACCGCACGAGCTCCGGCGCAGGAGCATCCCGCGGGCAAGCAGCCCGCCCCGCCGGCAACAATCCCGCTGGAGGTCATCGGCAAGGCAGCACGGCCCAGCTTTCTCCGCCGCCGTCCGGTCGTCTCCGCGATCGGCGCCGTGCTGCTCGCCGCAGCCATTGGCGGCGGCTATCTCTACATGGACTACAGCGCGCATTTCGAATCCACCGACGACGCCTTCATCGCCGCGCGTCAGTCGGCGCTGGCGCCGAGGGTCTCCGGCTACATCACAGCCGTCCCGGTCACCGACAACCAGCATGTCGCGGCCGGCGACGTGATCGCCCGGCTCGACGACCGCGACTATCGCGTCGCGCTGGCGCAGGCCGAGGCGCAGGTCGCTGCCGCGCGCGCCAGCATCGAGAATGTCGATGCGCAGCTCGACGTGCAGCAGGCGCAGATTGCTGCCAACCAGGCGCAGGTCGACCAGGCGCAGGCGGCGCTGGTGTTCGCCCAGCAGCAGGCGACGCGCTACCAGCATCTGGAGCAATCCGGCTACGGCACCGTGCAGAATTCCGAGCAGTTCACCTCGCAGCTGCATCAGCAGCAGGCTGCGCTGTTGAGCGCGCAGGCGACGCTCAACCTCGCGCAGCGCCAGGTCGAGTCGCTGAAGGCGCAGCGCAAGAGCGCGGTCGCCAACCTCGCCCAGGCCGAGGCGCAACGCGACCAGGCCAAGCTCAATCTGTCCTATACGACGGTCACCGCCGCCCAGCCGGGCCGCGTCGTCAGCCTGTCGGCCGCGGTCGGCCAGTTCGCGCAGGCCGGCACCAACCTCACGATGTTCGTGCCCGACCAGACCTGGGTCACCGCGAACTTCAAGGAGATCCAGCTCGACAAGATGCGGCCGGGCGAGAAGGTGACGATGAAGATCGACGCCTATCCCGGACGCACCATCCAGGGCCATGTCGAGAGCGTGCAGCCGGGCTCCGGCACCGCGTTCTCGCTGCTGCCGGCGCAGAACGCCACCGGCAACTACGTCAAGATCGTGCAGCGCGTGCCGGTGAAGATCGTGATGGACAACCCACCGGCCGACGTCGCGCTCGGCCCGGGCATGTCCGTGGTGCCGACGGTGCGGATCAATCCCGCGCCGTCCCTGTTCGAGCGCCTTGAGAAGTCGAGCCTCGGGAGGCTGTGATGAGTGTCGCCGCCATCGATGCCAAAGGCATTCCGGCTCCGAGCGTCACCGTCAATCCCTGGCTGATCGCCATCGTGGTCGCGCTCGCGAGCTTCATGGAGGTGCTCGACACCACCATCGCCAACGTCGCGCTGCCCTATATCGCCGGCGGCATGGGCGTGAGCGAGGACGAGGCCTCCTGGGTGGTCACCACCTATCTGGTGTCCAACGCCATCATCCTGACCGCCTCCGGCTTTCTCGCCCGCACGCTCGGGCGCAAGACCTTCTTCCTGATCTGCCTCGGCATCTTCACGGTCAGCTCGATCCTGTGCGGTTTTGCACCCAATCTGAACGCGCTGCTGCTGTTCCGTATCCTGCAGGGTCTCGGCGGCGGCGGCATGGTGCCGGTTGCGCAATCGATTCTCGCCGACGCCTTCCCGCCGGCCAAGCGCGGGCAGGCGTTCGCGGTGTTCGGCATTGCCGTCGTGGTGGCGCCGGTGGTCGGGCCGACGCTCGGCGGCTGGCTGTCCGACAACCTCTCCTGGCACTGGTGCTTCCTGATCAACGCGCCGGTCGGTGTGTTCGCGATCGCGCTGATCGCGGCCGTGCTGCAGGAGCCCGCGACCGCGAAAGCCAAGGGAGCGCGGCCCCAGGACAACAGGTTCGACTTCATCGGCTTCGCGCTGGTCGCGACCTTCCTCGGCGCGCTCGAGGTGGTGCTCGATCGTGGCCTCGAGGACGACTGGTTCGCCTCGCCCTTCATCATCACCTTTGCAGTGTTCTGCGCCGCGGCGTTCGTGCTGATGATCCCGTGGGAGATGACCCGGCGCAATCCGGTGATCGACCTGCGCATGGTCGCAACCCGGCAGTTCGGCGCCTGCTTCCTGGTGATGCTGGCGACCGGCGCCATCCTGCTCGCCACCACGCAATTCTTGCCGCAGCTGGTGCAGCAGGATTTCGGCTACACCGCGACCTGGGCCGGCCTCGTGCTCTCGCCCGGCGGCGTCGTCACCATGATGATGATGTTCGCGGTCGGCCGGCTCGCCACCAGGGTGCAGCCGAAATACCTGATCGTTGCCGGCGCGCTGGTGATCGCCGCCTCGATGTACAGCATGACCAACGTCTACGGCGATCTCGGCTTCTGGTTCATGGCGCGCTCACGCATGCTGATCGGCGTCGGCCTGCCGCTGATCTTCGTGCCGATCATGGCGGCGTCCTATGACGGCATTCCCGCTGGGAAGACCGACCAGGCCTCCGCGCTGATCAACGCGGCGCGCAACACCGGCGGCTCGATCGGCGTCTCGATCGTGTCCAACGTGCTGACGCATCGCCAGCAATTCCACCAGAGCCGGCTGGTCGAGCAGGTGACGCCGTCGAGCCCGCAATACCAGGACACGCTGCACCAGGTCACCGACTTCTTCGTCGCCCAGGGCAGTTCGCTGGCGCAGGCGCACAGTCAGGCGATCCAGTGGATCGGACAGCAGGTGCAGACCCAGGCCTCGTTCCTGTCCTACATGGATGCGTTCTGGGTCCTGATGCTTATCTCGCTGTCGGCGATCCCGCTGGCGCTGACCTTGCGCAAGGTCAAGCTCGGCGGCCCCGCCCCCATGGGTCATTGATCCCGGCGCGGGCATGGATGCGTTACGGCAGAATGCAAGCGTGGCGCGGCCGCGCTATCGACCGGACAGGTTCGCGCGCCACGCGCGGGCCTTCGCGGTCGTCTCCTCGACGAAACGCGTTTTGCCGTTGCGATAGGCCGCGATGTCCTCTCTCGAGGAGGCAGCAAGGGCCTGCTTGATCTCGGCGTAGGCACGGGACACCTCGGGGTGCGCGCGAAGATAGTCGCGAAACACCAGCAGCGTTTCCCAGCGCGGATTGGATGGCTCCATCACATGCAGATGATGGGTCCACGGCCCCGGAGGACCCTTGCGGAAGAACAACTCGCCAGGCAGCCACGCCGCGTATTCCGATATGTAGGTGCAACCGAGCGCCTCGATCGGCTCGATGCAGCGCTCCCGTGCCTCCGCGAGGCTGGGGACACCGACCATCAGGTCGATGATCGGCTTCGACGGCAAGCCCGGAACCGCGGTGCTGCCGACATGCTCGATGGCCAGGGCCTGCGAGCCGAGCGCGTGCGCGATCCTCGCGCGCTCCGTCTCGGACATGGCTGGCCAGTTGGGGTCATAGTCCAGGACAACGATTGGCCCGGCGCCGTATTTCTCCATGGCACACCCTGATTGCTTGCCGCGAAGTCCCCTTCGCGAGTCAATCAAACCATGATGGGGCTAGGTTCGACCAGAGGCACGCTGCCGGTGGCCGCGCCACCACAGGCCGAAGGCGATCGTGACCGCAGCGGCCAGCGAGAACCAGGTGATGGCGTACTGCATGTGGTCGTCCTTGAGCCGCACCTTGAGCGGTCCGGGCTTCGGCGTGCCGCTGTCGGGCACCGGCGCCTCGAGGTCGATATAGAACGGTGCGACCTGGCCCCAGCCGAGCGCCTGCGCCATCGCGCGATGGTCGCGCACGAACCACAGCCGCTTCGAGATATCTTCCTTCGGCGTCAGCCGGCCCGGTGGCTCGGGAAAGCGGATATAGCCCGTGAGCTCAACCGGCGCGCCGGTGACGAGGCGGCCGACCACGCGGTCCTCGAAGGCACGATCCTGCATCGTGTTCTGGACAAAGCCGGTGTTGATCACGACGGTCTCGCCGCTGGCGAGCTTCGCCGGCAGCAACGCCCAGGTGCCGGGACCCGAAATGTCGTCGCGCACGGCGGAGCCGGAGCTGAACACCATCGCGTCAGGCTGCTTCGCATAGGTCGCGGTCAGGGTCACGCGGCGGAATTCATCCTTGGCGGAGGTCAGCGTCGGCCATGCCGACGGCGGCGGCAGCGCCTCGGTCGGCGCGGCCAGCCGCGCCTCGAGCGCTGCGATCAGCGCGTGCTTCTCGACCCGGCGCTGCAATTGCCAGAAACCGAGGGCGATAAACACCGCGATCAGGATCAACGTGAAAATGCCGAAGCCGGCCGCGCTCGGCCGGCGCGTCGTCACATCATTCATTTCGGGTCGCGCTCGATCAATTGGCCTTCGGCGGCCTTGTGGTGGAATTGCAGCGCGATCAGAAGTGCCTTCATCGATCGTAGCGGCAGGATCGTGGTAACCAGGATCAATGGCAGCCACAGCGCGGCATGCACCCAGAACGGCGGCTGGTACTTCACCTCGACGATCAGCGCCGCCGCGACCACGATCGCGCCGGCCAGCATGATCACGAAGATCGCCGGCCCGTCGCCGGAATCGATGAAGGCGAAGTCGAGGCCGCAGGCCTGGCAGCGCGGCGCCAGCGTCAGGAAGCCGGAATAGAGCTTGCCCTTGCCGCAGCGCGGGCAGCGGCAGGCGATGCCGCGCAATGCGCTCTCAGTGACGGTCGGCGGGGTATCGGTCATTTGGCTCCTTCCCCTCTCCCCTTGTGGGAGAGGGTGGCGAAATCGAGCGGAGCGAGATGTAGCCGGGTGAGGGGTCTGTCTCCGCGGATGGAGACCCCTGATCCGGCGCGGATTACATCCGCGCCACCTTCTCCCACAAGGGCAGAAGGGAAACAAAAAGGGGCGGCCATTCGGCCGCCCCTTTTTAGCACGTCGGCCGGCAATTAGTGTGCGCCGTGGGCCATCGTCTCGGCGCCATGGCCCCAGACGTAGATGCAGATGAACAGGAACAGCCAGACCACGTCGACGAAGTGCCAGTACCAGGCGGCAAACTCGAAGCCGAGATGCTGCTTCGGCGTGAAGTGGCCGGCGTAGGCGCGGATCAGGCAGACCAGCAGGAAGATGGTGCCGACCAGCACGTGGAAGCCGTGGAACCCGGTCGCCATGAAGAAGGTCGCGCCATAGACGTTGCCGCCGAACGAGAACGTCGCATGGGCGTACTCATAGGCCTGCACGCAGGTGAAGAGAGCGCCGAGGATAACGGTAAGGATCAGACCCTGCTTGAGGCCCTGGCGGTCGTTCTCGAGCAGCGCATGGTGCGCCCAGGTGACGGTGGTGCCGGAGGTCAGGAGCAGCAGCGTGTTGAGCAGCGGCAGATGCCAGGGATCGAAGGTCTCGATGCCGTGCGGCGGCCAGGTACCGGGAACGGAGCAGGCGCCCATCGCCGTGCCGGCGCCGCAGCCGAACACCGCATCGCGGGTGGCATGCACCGCGTCAGCCGGGAACAGCGCCGCATTGAAGAAGGCCCAGAACCAGGCGACGAAGAACATCACCTCGGAGGCGATGAACAGGATCATGCCGTAGCGGTGGCTGATCTGCACCACGCGGGTGTGGTCGCCCTTGTACTGGGCTTCCTTGATCACGTCGCCCCACCAGCTCGCCATCGTGTAGAGCACGCCGATGGTGCCGACGCCGAACACGATCGGCGCGGCGGAGAACATGTGGTGCATCCAGCCGATCGCGCCGAACGCCATGATGAAGGCCGAGATCGAGCCGACCACCGGCCATGGGCTCGGGTCGACGAGATGATAGTCGTGATGCTTGACTTGCGCCTCAGCCATTGCCGTCTCTCCATTCGCGTGCCGCAAGGCACGTCTTAAATCTTAAATTCCAAAACTAGCCGCCCTTGCGCTGTTCCGCCTCGCCCGCCGCCACGGGCTTCGGCGCGGTGTCGCGCACGGGGAAGAAGGTGTAGGACAGGGTGATCGTCTTCAGCGTGTCGTTCTCGCTGTCCTTGGCCAGCGCCGGATCGACATAGAACACCACGGCCATCTCGCGCTTTTCGCCCGGCGCCATGGTCTGTTCGGTGAAGCAGAAGCAGTTGATCTTCTGGAAATAGGCGCCGACCGTCAACGGCGCGACATTGTAGGACGCCTGGCCGGTGGTGGTGCGCGCCGACTGGTTGGTGACAGTGTAGTAGACCGTGACCACCTGGCCGATCTTGACGTCGATCGTGTTCTGCTCCGGCTCGAACTTCCAGGGCAGGCCCGGCGCGACGTTGGAATCGAAGCTGACCGAAATAGTGCGCTCGAGCGGCGCATCCGAAGGCACCGAGGTCGCGACCTGGGTGGTGCCGTTGAAGCCGGTGGTGCGGCAGAACCAGTTGTAGAACGGCACGGCTGCGTAGGACGCGCCGACCATCAGCACCACGACGAAGCCGCAGATCGAGGCAACCACGGCGTCGCGCGTCAGCGTGCGGCGCGTGACCTTGGCGCCCTCGCCCTGCTGCGGTCCCTGGTTGGCCATCTCACTCACAGCGGCCGCACCAGCACGGCCGGCCCCTTGACGAGGGTGACGGCGAAGAACAGCACGACCAGGATGCCGAGCGCGAGCGCGATGGCGATCGAGCGCTGGCGGCGGCTCTTGAGCTGCGCCTCGGTGAGGACGATGCCTTCTGGTTCGCGTTTCTCGTCCATTGATATCCCATGCGCCCCCATCTCGCCCCCCGGCTCCCTATCCGATGAAGACAGGCGCAATCGCGCGGACCACGACCTCGGCGAGAAGGACGGCAAACAGCGCGAACAGATAGAGGATCGAGAAGGCGAACAGCCGGCGCGTGGCGCGGTTGGCAGCCGTCCCCTCGCGGCGGCGATAGACCTCGATGGCCAGCCACAGCATGCCGGCGCCAAGCACCAGCGAGGTGACGCCGTAGATCGCGTCGAAATAGCCGAGCGGCCACGGCGCCAGCGCGATCGCGACCAGCACGATGGTGTAGAGCAGAATCTGCAGCCGGGTCGCGTCGGGACCGGCGACGACCGGCAGCATCGGGATGCCGGCGCGGGCATAGTCGTCGCTGCGGAACAGCGCCAGCGCCCAGAAGTGCGGCGGAGTCCAGAAGAAGATGATCAGGAACAGGAGGATCGGCTCGACCGAGAGCGATCCGGTCGCGGCGGCCCAAGCCACCACCGGTGGCAAGGCACCGGCGGCGCCGCCGATCACGATGTTCTGCGCGGTCCAGCGCTTCAGCCACATCGTGTAGACCACGGCATAGAAGAAGATGGTGAAGGCAAGCAGCGCACCCGCCACCCAGTTGACCAGAATGCCGAGTGTCATCACCGAGAAGAAGGCGAGCGTGATGCCGAACGCGGCCGCCTCGGTCTGCGTGATGCGGCCGCGCGGAATCGGCCGGTTGGCGGTGCGCGTCATCAGCGCGTCGACGTCGCCCTCATAGGCCATGTTGAGCGCGCCGGAGGCGCCGGCGCCAACCGCGATGCACAGGATCGAGGTGAATGCCAGCACCGGATGCACGTGCACCGGCGCGATCATCAGCCCGACCAGCGCGGTGAAGATCACCAGCGACATCACGCGCGGCTTCAACAGCGCGATGTAGTCGCCCACTTCGGCCTCGGAGATCCGGGGCAGCTCGATGGCGTTGTGATCGACAACCGACAAGATCAGGTCTCGCTTCTCTCAAAAGGCGCGGCGCACCCTTAAAGTGCGCCGCGTTGTCGTGGACTTACTGCACGCGGGGCAGCACTTCGAACTGGTGGAATGGCGGCGGCGAGGTCAGTGTCCACTCCAGCGTGGTCGCACCGGCGCCCCACGGATTGTTCGCGGCCTGCTCCTTGCGGACGAAGGCATCGATCACGCCGTAGATGAAGATCAGGACGCCGATGCCGGAGATGTACGAGCCCCAGGAGGAGATCAGGTTCCAGCCGGCGAACGCATCCGGATAGTCGACATAACGGCGCGGCATGCCCGACAGGCCGAGGAAGTGCTGCGGGAAGAACACCAGGTTGACGCCGACGAAGGTAAACCAGAAGTGCGCCTTGGCGATCCGTTCCGAGTACATGTAGCCGAACATCTTCGGGAACCAGTAGTACCAGCCGGCGAAGATGCCGAACACGGCGCCGAGCGACAGCACGTAGTGGAAGTGCGCCACCACGTAGTAGGTGTCCTGCAGCACGCGGTCGACGCCGGCATTGGCCAGCACGACGCCGGTGACGCCGCCGACGGTGAACAGGAAGATGAAGCCGATCGCCCAGATCATCGGCGCCTTGAACTCGATCGAGCCGCCCCACATCGTGGCGATCCACGAGAAGATCTTCACGCCGGTCGGCACCGCGATCACCATCGTGGCGGCGACGAAATAGGCCTGCGTCGCCGAGGACATGCCGACGGTGTACATGTGGTGCGCCCACACCACGAAGCCGATGCCGCCGATCGCCACCATGGCGTAGGCCATGCCGAGATAGCCGAACACGGGCTTGCGCGAGAAGGTGGAGACGATCTGGCTGATCATGCCGAAGGCGGGCAGGATCAGGATGTACACTTCGGGGTGACCGAAGAACCAGAACAGATGCTGGAACAGCACCGGGTCGCCGCCGCCGTCAGCCGCAAAGAAGGTGGTGCCGAAATTGCGGTCGGTCAGCAGCATGGTGATCGCACCGGCGAGCACCGGCAGCGACAGCAGCAGCAGGAACACGGTGACCAGGATCGACCACACGAACAGCGGCATCTTGTGCAGGGTCATGCCCGGCGCGCGCATGTTGAAGATCGTGGTGATGAAGTTGATGGCGCCGAGGATCGACGAGGCACCCGCGAGATGGAGCGAGAGAATCGCGAAATCGACCGCCGGTCCCGGATGGCCCGAGGTCGACAGTGGCGCATACATGGTCCAGCCCGCGCCGACGCCGTTGGCGCCCGGCTCACCCTCGACGAAGGTGGACATCACCAGCAGCGCGAACGAGGCCGGCAGCAGCCAGAACGAGATGTTGTTCATGCGCGGGAACGCCATGTCCGGCGCGCCGATCATCAGTGGCACCATCCAGTTGCCGAAGCCGCCGATCATCGCCGGCATGACCATGAAGAAGATCATGATCAGGCCGTGCGAGGTCACGAACACGTTATAGGTGTGCGTCTCGTGGAATATCTGGACGCCCGGATACATCAACTCGGCACGGATCGCGATCGACATCGCCGCGCCGATGATGCCCGCGATCACCGCAAAGATCAGGTACATCGTACCGATGTCCTTGTGGTTCGTGGAGTAGAGATAACGCCGCCATCCGGTCGGATGGTGGGCGTGATCGTCATGGGCGTGATCGTCGTGTGTCGCTGCGCCTGTCGCCATGTTCAAAATCCTGCCTTGCAGTCCCTCTTGGACCTTGCGGTCCCGTCGCCCTTATTCCATCCGCGCCGTAAGCCGTGAGGCTTACTGCGCCGCCTGACCAGCCGAGGCGTAGGAATTCGCCGGGTTGGTCGCAAACTTCTTCTTCGCGCCTTCGACCCAGGTCGCGAATTCCTGGTCGCTCACGACCCTGACCGCGATCGGCATGAAGGCATGGTCCTTGCCGCACAGTTCCGAGCACTGGCCGTAGAACACGCCGGTCTTGGTGGCCTTGAACCAGCTCTCGTTGAGGCGGCCGGGGATCGAGTCGATCTTCACGCCGAAGGCCGGCACCGCGAAGGAGTGGATCACGTCGGCGCCGGTGGTCTGGATCCGCACCACCTTGTTGACCGGGACCACCATCTCGTTGTCGACGCCGAGCAGGCGCGGCTGCTTGTCCTTGTCGAGCAGCGAGTCGAACTCGAACTTGCCGTTATCCGGATAGGCGTAGGACCAGTACCACTGCTTGCCGGTGACCTTCACCGTGAGATCCGGCTTCGGCACGTCGAGCTCCAGGAACAGCAGGCGGAACGACGGCACCGCGATGCCGACCAGGATCAGCACCGGGATCAGCGTCCAGGCCACCTCGATCAGCGTGTTGTGGGTGGTCCTGGAGGGGACCGGGTTGGCCCTGGCGTTGAACTTCACCACCACGATGATGAGCAACGCGAGCACGAACAGCGTGATCAGGGTGATCAGTACCAGCAGGAAATTGTGAAACCAGATGATGTTTTCCATCACCGGGGTCACGCCTTCCTGCAGCGTGTGCTCCCACGGCGCCGGCTGCCCCATTTCGGCGAAGGCCGATCCCGCGGCGACAGACGCCACACCCGCCACCGCCAACCCCAGCAATTGCCTGCCCAACCGGCCAATCGACATCTTCATGCCGCTCGCGCTCCCTTGCATTATTCCCCAAAGCACCCCCGGCATGTAGCCGAAAATGCAGCACGATCCGCCCTGACAAATGGCCTTCCGGACATACCCGTCTCTGAGTCAAGGTGGGTACGGGAGCCAGATCGCTAGAACGCGTCGAAATCCAGCCTCTCAAACCATAATTCTCCGGCGCTCGCAATGCAGTAGTGGGGCCGAAAGCCATGCGCCTGCGATGAAGCTGCCGCTTGCGATTTTTCCCGCAAAATCAAGCGAAAGCACTTGGACCAATTGTCCATGCCGCTTGACAGGGGGATTACCGGATGTACCCACAGACAGGGCAGCGCACAGGAACCTGATTCGCTGCGGGCTGCCCCAATCCGGCGCGAGAATGGCTTCACGATCGCCTTCAAGGCGCCGTCATTGCGGTATCAGTCGACGCCTGAGCATGATCCGGAAGAGTGGAAACCGGTTTTCCGAAAGATCATGCTCAAACAAGAAGATGAGATCATGATTCGCTTCCGGGAAGCGCATCGTGGCGCGCGTGCTACCGGCGGACGGCCGGACCGACCGAACATCTATAAGGATCGACCCGGATGGGCGCTTCGAACATTCGTTTGACGATGGCCAGCCGGCTCGGCGGCCTCGCGATTCTGGCCCTCTGCCTCGGCCTTTCTCTTGGCCTGACCCAGCCGGCGAACGCGCAAGGCGCGGTGCGCTCGGTCCACGGCGACTGGCAGATCCGCTGCGACACTCCGCCCGGCGCCCAGGCCGAGCAATGCGCGCTGATCCAGAGCGTGGTAGCGGAAGACCGCTCCAATGCCGGCCTGACCGTGATCGTGCTGAAGACCGCCGACCAGAAGAGCCGCCTGATGCGCGTGGTCGCGCCGCTCGGCGTGCTGCTGCCCTCCGGCCTCGGCCTCAAGCTCGACAATCAGGACGTCGGCCGCGCCGGTTTCGTCAGATGCCTGCCCAATGGCTGCGTCGCCGAGGTCGTGATGGACGACAAGCTGCTCGGCCAGCTCAAGAACGCCAAGACCGCGACCTTCATCATCTTCGAGACGCCCGAGGAAGGGATTGGCTTTCCGCTCAGCCTGAATGGCCTGGCGGAGGGGTATGACAAATTGCCCTAGCGGCGCCGAGCGGCACAGGAAAGCGTAGCCCGGATGGAGCGCAGCGCAATCCGGGGCCGCCATCATCGCGGATTGACCAGTCCCGGATTGCGCTGCGCTTCATCCGGGCTACGCCATCTCAACGGACGCCGGCGTAATAGTCGAACAACGCGATCGCCTCCGTGGACAGCCAGTCCGCCTCACCCGTCATGTAGCCTTCGACCTGCCCGGTGATGCCGATCAAAAATGAGATCGGCATGCCGTAGAGCGCGAACGGCGTATCGACCTCGGCGGCGTCGACGCGCGAGACGAGACCACCGGGATCGAAGCCGATCGCGAGGTGGCGCAGCTTGAGCTGCTTGACGTAGGGCGCGACCGGCGCGCGGTTGCGATCGGTGCTGATAGCGACGACCACGAGATCGCGACGGCCGCTGGCGGCAAGGCGGTCCAGCATCGGCAGCTCGGTCCGGCACGCCGCGCACCAGGTGGCCCAGAAGTTCACCAGCACCATCTTGCCTTTGAACGCCGTGAGATCGAGCGCGCCGCCGGCGAGCGCCGGGATCGCGACCGGCGGCACCGGGCGGGCGCCTTCGACCTGCGTGAACTGATGCCGGATGGTGCCGAATTGCGGCGGTCCCGACGCTGCGCGCGCAGCTCCGGTGGGCATTGCGAGCGAGGCGCCGGCGCCAATCATGCCGGCAACGACCGCGCGGCGCGTCGGTGCGAGAGCTGACGTCATGACAAGTTCTCCGCTTGGCTTGATGGCCACATCGCTCAGGACCGGATGTAGGACCAGCCGGCTTCCTGCAATTCGATGATGCGCCCGGGCCCGTTCGGCACCAGGTCGACATGATCGAGCAGCACCAGCGGATGTCCCTCGGCGCGCTCCATGCCGAGCTTGGTGGCTTCGCAGACAACCAAGCGGATGTCGGGCGTGAGCCCCCGCACCACCCGCAGCAGATCCTTCACCGGCGAGGTATCGGCGCGCAGCATGTGGACGCCAGCATTGTAGGCGACGACCTCGATCTCGAACGGCTCGTTGCGCTCCCGATAATATTTCGGGAGGTTGAGCGCGGTCGAGATCAGCGCCCGCATCGTGGTCGGGTCGTCGCTGTTGATCGGCAGCACAACGTGGTGCACGCGCGGCTCGGGCTTCTTCGGCTCGGGCTTCGAGACCGCCGCGACCGAACCGGTGAGCAGCATTGTCGCGGCGAACGGCACCGCGAAGGCCAGCACCAGCCCGGTCACGACCGTCAGCGTGCGGCGAGAGATGCGCATCGCGCTCGCCTCACGGCGCGCTCGCGAGCAGGGCGAACTGGCTACGCTTGGCGTAGGCGACGATCACACTCAATGTCAGCAGCACGAGGGCGGGCACCGGCGAGCCGCCGATCACGAACAGATGCGTGATGGTGGCGCCGACCATGATGCAGCTCAGCAGCACGCCGCCGAACGCCGCGACCGGGGGCAGCAGGATCAGGACCGCGCCGAGCAGCTCCAGCGATCCGGTGAAATAGCGGAACCACTGACCGAGCCCAATATGCTCGAATTCCTCGACCAGCATAGGCACACCGTAGAGCTTGGCGGCGCCAGCGGCGGCAAAGGCCAAAGCGAGCAGTCCCCTGACGACCCAGAGGCTGACGGATTTCCAGCGCGACGGCGCCGCGGCAACTGCAACTGACATTGATGACTCCCGAGTTGTTCGTAAGGCCGGACCGCGGCCACCCGACCGATCGGCGGCTGGCCCGCGGCTTTCGGTGGTCTAAATTCGGGAGTAAGATGAAAAGAACAAGTAGGATGCTTTTTGTGAGGTAGTATGAAAAAACTGACTATTGAGCCCGCCGAGCCTCCGATGGCGTCCGAGCCGTGCAACGGCGACCTGTCCGCGCAATTTCATCGCGCGCTGTCGGTGCTGGCCGGGAAATGGAAGGGCGACATCCTCTGGCAATTGGTCGAGCGCAAGCGGCGATTCGGCGAGCTGCGCCAGTCGATCCCCGGCGTAACCCAGCACATGCTGACCACGCAGCTGCGCGATCTCGAGGCCAACGGTCTCGTCAAGCGCACGGTCTATCCCGAGGTGCCGCCTCGGGTTGAGTACGAGATGACGCCGTCCGCCAAGGCGCTCAAGCCGGTGTTCGACGAGCTGTACCGGTGGGCGCAGGAGCATGGCTTTCCGACCTCGGCACAAGGCACCGCGCAGCCGAAGCCGCAATCGGCCGATGCAGCCGAGCGCGAAAGCCAGCCGCGGAAGGCGGATCGGCGCTCAAGGTGATGACGACAAGGTGACGAGCCCGACGGGGCACTGTGATCGACCGCATAGCCGCAGGCACTCCCGGTTTGCCACCCCAACCACTATCTTTGATGATCGCCGTCCGGGCCTGAACCGGGACCGGTACAGGTTTCCGGGTTGTAAGATGAGTTTTCCGCTCGTCTCTGCTTCAATCCCCCGAAATCCTTGGCTTCCGGGTTCCCCACTGGCAATCAGTTGCGCTTCAGGCAAGGATGACGAGGAATCGCCAAGCAATCGCATTGCGTCGGAGTGACCATGACCAATCCCGCCACGACCTCCCTGCTCGACCGCGCCAATCTGGACCGCGATGCTGTCCGCCGCGAGGTGTCCCGCGGCCTTGAAGGCGCCGACGACGGCGAGCTGTTCCTGGAGTTCGGGCAGACCGAGGCGCTGGTGTTCGACAACGGAAGGCTGAAGCAGGCGACCTATGACACCTCGCAGGGCTTCGGCCTGCGCGCGGTCAAGGACGACGCGGTCGGCTATGCGCATTCCTCCGACGTCTCGATCCCGGCGCTGATCCGCGCCGCGGATGCGGTCGCGGCCGTGCGCGGCGGCTATGCCGGCACTTTCGCCGCGGCGCCCGCCCACACCAACATCAAGCTCTATGGCGACGAGAACCCGCTGGACGGGCCGGCATTCGAGGCCAAGGTCAAGCTGCTCGGCGAGATCGACGCCTATGTCAGGGACAAGGACCCGCGGGTGCGTCAGGTCTCGGCCAGCCTCACCGCGACTTGGCAGGTGGTCGAGATCCTGCGGCCCGACGGCGAGAGCTATCGCGACATCCGCCCGCTGGTGCGCGTTAACATCTCCGTCGTCGCCGGCCAGGGCGACCGCCAGGAGAGCGGCAGCAAGGGCTATGGCGGCCGCGAGGGCTATGCCCGCTTCATCGAGACCAAGGCCTGGCGCGACGCCGCCGACGGCGCGCTGCGCGAGGCGCTGGTCAATCTCGAATCGGTGCCGGCGCCCGCCGGCGAGATGGACGTGGTGCTCGGCGCCGGCTGGCCCGGCGTGATGCTGCATGAGGCCGTCGGCCACGGGCTCGAGGGCGACTTCAACCGCAAGCAGACCTCCGCCTTTGCCGGCCTGATGGGCCAGCAGGTCGCCGCCAAGGGCGTCACCGTGGTCGACGATGGCACCATGGCCTCGCGCCGCGGCTCGCTCTCGATCGACGACGAGGGCACGCCGACCAACCGCACCGTGCTGATCGAGGATGGCATTCTGGTCGGCTACATGCAGGACCGCCAGAACGCCCGGCTGATGGGCATGAAGCCGACCGGCAACGGTCGTCGGCAGAGCTATGCCCATGTGCCGATGCCGCGCATGACCAACACCTACATGCTGTCGGGCGACCGCGACCCGGCCGAGATCATCGCCTCGGTGAAGAACGGCATGTACGCCGCCAATTTCGGCGGCGGCCAGGTCGACATCACCTCGGGCAAATACGTGTTCCAGTGCACCGAAGCCTACAAGATCGAGAACGGCAAGCTCGGCGCGCCGCTGAAGGGCGCCATGCTGATCGGCAACGGACCGACCGATCTCCACAGGATCACCATGATCGGCAACGATCTTGCGCTGGATACGGGAATCGGCACCTGCGGCAAGAACGGCCAGGGCGTGCCGGTCGGCGTCGGCCAACCGACGCTCAGGATGGAACGGATTACGGTCGGAGGAACGGGCTAGTGAGCAGCGGAAACGAAGTCGTGACGGCCAAGCCGACCAGCTGGCGCGGGCAGGCCGTGCAACTGGCCGCGATCGTGGCCGTCGTGTTCCTCGCCAAGGGCGCGATCGCCGAGCCGTTCTACGTGCCGTCGGGATCGATGGAGCCGACGCTGCTGATCGGCGACGCGCTGGTCGCCTCGAAATATCCCTATGGCTACGGCGCGGCCTCGCTGCCGATCCAGATCACGCTGCCTGAAACCGGCCGCGTGTTCGGCGAGACGCCGAAGCGCGGCGACGTCGTCGTGTTCCGCTGGCCGGGCGACCGCTCGCAGGCCTGGGTCAAGCGCGTGGTCGGGCTGCCCGGCGACCGCATCCAGATGCGGCAGGGTCAGCTCTTCATCAACGATCATGCGGCGACGCTGAAGCCCGACGGCACCGGCTTCGCCGAAGACGATCGCGGCGGCGGCGAGGAGGCGTATCGCTATATCGAGACGCTGCCGAACGGCGTCAACCACGCGATCTTCAAGATTCGCGACAACGGCCGGCTCGACAACACCCAAGAGGTGACGGTGCCGCCGGGCAAACTGTTCGTGCTCGGCGACAATCGGGACAATTCCGCCGATAGCCGCGTGCCGGTGCGCGACGGCGGCGTCGGCCTCTTGCCGATCGACAATCTGATCGGCCGCGCCGACGCCGTGGTCGGCTCCTGGGACCTCGGCATCCGCAGCCAGCCGGTCTGGACCTGGCTCTCAGGCTTCCGCCTCGCGCGCTTCTTCACCTCGGTGCAGTAGACGCGTAGCCTGGATGGAGCGCAGCGCAATCCGGGATCTCCCACTCTGCAAGATGTCCCGGATTTCGCTTCGCTCCATCCGGGCTACATTCCTTGCGGGATGATAGTCGTGACCTTCGACGACATCAGGCACATCGCGCTGGCATGGCCGGAGGTCGAGGACGGCTCTTCCTACGGCACGCCGGCGCTGAAGGTGCGCAACAGGATGCTGGTGCGGCTCAAGGAGGACGGCGACAGCCTGGTGATGCCGGGCGTTCCGGCGGAGGAGCGCGACATGCTGGTCGAGCATCAGCCCAAGGTGTTCTACTTCACTGATCACTACCGCGACTACCCGATGGTCCTGATCCGCCTGTCGAAGGTCAAACGCGCCACCGTCGAGCCCTTGCTGCGCCGGCACTGGCGCACGCTGGCATCGAAGAAGGCGGTCCGCGACTACGACGCGACCGCCTCGTCGTGACGCAGGACGAATTCCTCGCAGCCGCGCTGCGCAACCCGGCCAATCAAGCCATCACCGACGAGCTGCACCGCCTCGGCCTGCCCGATGCGTGGCTGGTCGCCGGCTGCCTGGTGCAGACCGTCTGGAACGTGTTGACCAGCCGGCCGCTCGATCATGGCATCAGCGACCACGACATCTTCTATTTCGATCCGGATACCTCATGGGAGGCCGAGGACGCGGTGATCCGCGAGCTGAAGGCACGGCTTGCGCATCTCGGTGTCGCGATCGAGGTGCGCAACCAGGCCCGCGTCCATCTCTGGTATCCCGACAAGCACGGCCTGCCCTACCCGGCGCTGTCGCGTTCGATCGACGGCATCGATCGCTTCCTCACCGAAAACACGCAGATCGGCATCCGCCGCACCACGCGCGGCTACGACGTCTATGCGCCGAACGGTTTCGATGATGTCGCCGGCATGATCGTGCGGCCGAACCGAACCGCGAACTTTTCGCCGGCGAACTATGCGACGAAGGCGGCGCGCTGGAAGGCGCTCTGGCCCGAGATCACGGTGCTGGCGGCGGAGTAGCCTGTCGTCGCTTCGTAGCCCGGATGAAGCGCAGCGAAATCCGGGGCAGACCCGTCCGCGGTGAGCGCGGTCCCGGATTGCGCTTCGCTCCATCCGGGCTACAGAATCAACGCACCACGCCCGACGTGAACCCCGCCTTGCGGCGCGGCGGCTTGATCTCTTTCTTCAGGAAGCAATGCGCGTCGCGGCCGGCATAGCCGGGCCGGGCGTAGGTCCAGGCGCGGCACTTGTTGTCGGCGGTGCAGGCGGCCTGGCAGGCCTCGTCGCCGTCGCTGCTCTTCAGCTCGAAATTCTTGTAGTCGCGCGCCGAGCCGGTCGATCGAGGTTTCGATGGCGCCGTTGCGCGGCTCGACCACACCCGCGCCGCGCACCCCGGAGACGCAGCAGACGTTCTGCACCCGTGGCGGCACGGTGCTCTTCAGCCAGCACACCGCCCCATTATTGGCGTCGGTCGGATAGTTGAAGCTCCAGGCGCGGCAACGGCGGTCACGCTCGCAGGTCAGCGCGCAATCGGCCGGATCGCCCGTCGTCACCGGCGCGTTGAGATAGTCGCCGCCGGGGCGGTCGAAATTGGTCTGCGCCAATGCCGGGCGCGCGACGACCGCGGCCGCAAGGACCGCAAACATCACCACACACGCCCTAAAGTGGCGGCCTATCCCCATGAGATTGCTTTCAAATTCGCGCAGCCCCGCGCGTTTAGCGGGGCGTCATTTGAACGCCATGAACCTGTACGGCGGATGAACGGCGGGTGCGACACCACCGCCGTTCGCGCGCGCCTCACGCCCGGATCGGATCCAAGCGGGGACTAAAAGGCGTATTCCTGATAGGCCGGTTCCACCGAGCCCTTCCAGGGACCGTTGAACTTCTCCAGCATCTCCTCGGCCGGCGAGCGGCCGGCCTCGATGATGCGCTCGAGCGGTTCGAGGAAGCGGCTCTCGTCGCGTCCGAGATGATCGATCCGGCCGCGCCGCCGCAATCCGGCATGCGACAGGATCAGGCACTCCTTGGTGATCTCGAACAGATAGCGATCCTTGATCCGCGACTTGAAGCCGAAACGCGGCACGTCGTCACGCAGCGCCTGCCGCTCCGGCGCGGTCCAGTGGCGGACGATGTCCCAGGCGGCGTCGAGGCTGTCATTGTCGTAGAGCAGCCCGACCCAGAACGCCGGCAGCGCCGGCAGCCGGCCCCACGGCACGCCGTCGGCGCCGCGCATTTCGAGGTAACGCTTCAACCGCACCTCGGGGAAGATCGTCGAGAGGTGATTGGCCCAGTCCGACAAGGTCGGGCGCTCGCCCGGGAAGGCGGCATTCTTGCCGGCGAAGAAATCCCGGAACGAGGAGCCGGAGACGTCGATATATTCCTCGCCGCGCTTGACGAAATACATCGGAACGTCGAGCGCGTAATCGACATAGCGCTCGAAGCCCATGCCGTCCTCGAATGCGAACGGCACCATGCCGCTGCGCGCATTGTCGGTGTCACGCCAGATCTCGGAACGGAACGACAGGAAGCCGTTGGGCTTGCCTTCGGTGAACGGCGAATTGGCGAACAAGGCGGTCGCGATCGGCTGCAGCGCCAGCGACACCCGCAGCTTCTTCACCATGTCGGCTTCGGAGGAGAAGTCGAGATTGGTCTGCACCGTGCAGGTCCGGAACATCATGTCGAGGCCGTATTTGCCGACCTTCGGCATGTAGTTTCGCATGATCTTGTAACGCCCCTTGGGCATCATGGGGATCTGCGCGCGCGACCAGGACGGCGTCATGCCGAGGCCGAGGAAGCCGATGCCGAGCGGGGTTGCGATCTCCCGCACCTGCGCCAGATGCGCCATCAATTCCGACTGCGTCTGATGCACGGTTTCGACCGGCGCGCCCGACAGTTCGAACTGCCCGCCGGGCTCGAGCGAAATCGCGCCGCCGCCGGTGACGTCATAGAGGCCGATGATGTTGCCGCGCTCCATGATCGGCTCCCAGCCGAGCAAGAGCTTCATGCCCTCGAGCAGCGCGCCGATGCCCTTGGCGCCTTCATAGGGCACGGGCTGATGGCCCTCCAGCGTGAACGGAGTCTTCTCGTGCTCGGTGCCGATCCGGAATTCGGACTCAGGCTTCACGCCGGCTTCAAGCCACGCCACGAGTTCGTCGCGCGACTGCAGCGGCGTCATGTCGATCTGGTCACGCGCCATAGATAATCCAACTCAAGGGCGCTTCGATCGAAGGCGCGCGGTGGCAGGGACATCCGCGAGCCACAACGGCTGCGGATGATGGAATCAGCAATATCATCGGGCAGGCACGCCGTCTCGCGCAGGCGCAGCCTTGCTGTCAGCCTTGGTCTCATTCTTGACGTCGCCTTTGACGTCGCCGCAGGCGCAGCCGAGCCGGTCGAGCAGGCCGCACAGCCTGGTTGCGTCGGCGTCGGATAATTTCGAGCCGACATGCTTGTCGATCGCGGCGGAATAGGCGTTCCACATCCGCTTCTGCAGCTCGCGTCCAGCCTCGGTGATCTCGACGAACTGGCCGCGCTTGTCGATCTTGCATTCGCGGCGGGCGGCGAGCCCCTCGTCGACCAGCTTGTCTATGAGCCGCGAGGTCGAATATTGCGGGATCAGCATCTGGCGCTCGAGCTCGACCGGGCGCAGCTCGCCCGACGGTGCGCGGGACAGCTCGAGCAAAGCGTCATACCAGGCGAGCGGCGGAAAACCGGCCTTCTTCAAATCCTGCTCGACGCAGTCCAGCACCCGGCTCGGCACCCGCATCAGGCGGATCCAGGCGGCCGTCGCCTCGCTCGATAGCTTGCGTTTCATGGTCTAGCTCATAGGGTCCCGGCACCGACTGTACCGCACTGAATGCATCTGCATCAATCTTGACTATTTCATGCAGGCGCATGTAGGCAATCCCTCTCCGGACGCCAAGAACAAGGGAAGGAATACCCCTATGAAGCTTTATTACACCCCCGGTGCCTGCTCCCTCTCCCCCCATATCGCCCTGCTCGAGGCCGGGCTGCCCTACGACCTGGTCAAGGTCGATCTCCGCGCCAAGAAGCTCGAAAACGGCGACGATTTCCTCCAGGTGAACCCCAAGGGCCAGGTGCCGGCGCTGGCGCTGGATACCGGCGAGATGGTCACCGAGGGGCCGATCATCATCCAGATGATCGCCGACAAGGCCGCCGACAAGAAGCTGGCGCCGGCGCGGGACTCCAACGAGCGCTACAAGCTGCTCGAATGGCTGAACTACACCACGACCGAGCTGCACAAGAATCTCGGCCCGCTGTTCTCGCCCGTGCTCGCCGACGACGCCAAGGCCTTCTTCAAGGACCGCGCCATGGGCAAGTTCAAATATGTCGAGAGCCAGCTCGCCGGACGCGACTATTTGATGGGCAACCAGTTCACGGTCGCCGACGGCTACCTCTTCACCATGATCATGTGGGCGCAGGATCGGCTCGGCTTCGACTTCTCCGGCCTGCCGAACGTGACCGCCTACAAGGCCCGCGTCGCGGCGCGCCCGAAGGTGCAGGAGGCGCTGAAGAAGGAAGGCCTGCTCAAGGCGGCCTGAGCTCGCTCACAGCGACCGCGATAGAGCCGGGTCGGCCGATCCGGCTCTTTTTTGTTGTGGGTTCGCCGATCCTCTCTCTCGACACCGGAGGCGGAACGTCTCAATTTAACCTGCATTAAAGCGATTAATACTAAGTCGGTGTAGTTCCGGCTGAGGGCGTGGCCGTCCTTGTTCGCGCGATCCAACTGACCGACTATGACCTGCGGCGCGCCCTCCGCTCCAACTGGTCTAAAAATGTGACGATCGCCTTTACCCTTTTATTGACCAGCACCCTGGTTGGGCTGGCAACCAGTTTGTACTTTCGGGTTTGGACATTGATGCTGGAGTCGCCGCTGGTCGCGGTGCTCGCGGCGATCGTGCTCCAATCCGACGGCTTCTCCTTTGCCACCGGCGCTCCGATCGTCGTCGCCTGTCTCGCGTTCAACCAGTTCGCCTATCTCGCTGGCGCCTTGCTCTCTCCGGAGACTGACGGCTCAATGGCGGAAGAAATTGACGGCCTGCCAGACCGTCGCGGCGAGCACAATATCCGCGGCCAGAACGAGTAGCGCGAGGCCGGCCCATGACGGGCCTTTGCCCCGCAGACGCAGCGGCTTCCGCCACCGCGATGACCGCAAGGAAAACAAGGAATCCTTCGCCGCGATCTCCGCGGCACCTTCCTTGAACGCAGAACTCATCGCACGACACCCTCACGCTGATCGTCGCCCCGGCGATCGACGAGCAAGAGTGATGCCAGCAGCGTGGTGCCAGTGGGGAACGAGCGTGGCGGGACTTTGACGCGCATGACCGTCGCGCAACAGGATCAAGTCGGATCGATGACCGGCTTGATCCTGCGCGAGTTCGCCCCAGAAGTTTACGCCGCCTGCTTCTTCGGCGGGAAGCGGCCGTAGAAGGTTTCGCCCTTGGCGGCCATCTCCTCGAGCAGCTTCGGCGGCGTGAAGCGCGAGCCGTACTTCTTCTCGAAGCTGTGGCAGAGTGCGACGAAGTTCCTGGTGCCCATGAAGTCGATGTAGGACAGCGCGCCGCCGGTGAACGGCGCGAAGCCGAAGCCGAGGATCGAGCCGACATCGGCCTCGCGCACGTCGGTGATGACGTGATCCTCGACGGTGCGCGCGGCCTCCACCGCCTGCACCACCAGGAAGCGCTGCTTCAACTCCTCGACGCTGAGCGTGTCGGGATCGAGCTGCTTGGGCTGCAGATTGGCGAGCCCCGGCCACAGGCTCTTCTGGCCCTTGCCCTTCTCGGGATAGTCGTAGAAGCCCTTGCCGTTCTTGCGGCCGAAGCGGCCCTGCTTCTCGACCATCTCGACCATCAGCTTCTTCTGCGCCTGGTCGATCGCGTTGGGGCCGAGATCGGCCTCGGTCGCCTTGGTGATCTTCAGGCCGAGATCGAGCGCGACCTCGTCCTGCAGCGACAGCGGCCCGACCGGCATGCCGGCCATCTTGGCGGTGTTCTCGATCATCGCCGGCGGCACGCCCTCGAGCAGCATCTCGTTGCCCTCGGAGATGTAACGCATCACGCAGCGGTTGGCGAAGAAGCCACGGGAGTCGTTCACCACGATGGGGGTCTTGCCGATCGCGCGGACATAGTCGAGTGCGGTCGCCAGCGCGACGTCGCCGGTGTTCTTGCCGAGGATGATCTCGACCAGCATCATCTTCTCGACCGGCGAGAAGAAGTGGATGCCGATGAACTTGCCCTGGTCCTTGAACTCCTCGGCCAGCGAATTGATCGGCAGGGTCGAGGTGTTGGAGGCGAAGATCGCGCCCGGCTTCAGCAGCGGCTGGGCCTTGGCATAGGTATCCGCCTTGACCTTGCGATCCTCGAACACCGCCTCGATGACGAGGTCGCAGTCCGAGATCACGTTGTAGTCTGATGTGGCCGAGATCCGCGCCAGGATGGCATCGGCCGCGTCCTGCTTCATCCGTCCCTTGGCGATCAGGCCGTCGACCACGGTCTTGGCGTGGCCCTTGCCCTTGTCGGCGCTTTCCTGGTCGCGATCGACCAGCACGACGTCGATGCCGGCCTGCGCCGAGACATAGCCGACACTGGCGCCCATGAAGCCGGCGCCGATCACGGCGAGCTTCTTGACCTTGGTCGGCGGCACGCCCGCCGGGCGGCGGGCGCCCTTGTTCAGTTCCTGCATCGACAGGAACAGCGACCGGATCATCGCCGCCGCTTCCTTCGAGCGCAGCACCTTGGTGAAGTAGCGCGACTCGACCCGCAGCGCGGCGTCGATCGGAAGCTGCAGGCCCTCATAGACGCAGCTCATGATGGCGCGCGCGGCCGGATAATTGTCGTAGGTCTCGCGGCGATAGATCGCGTTGCCGGCCGGGAACATCTGCATGCCCATCTTGGAGAAGACGGGGCCGCCGGGCAGCTTGAAGCCCTTCTCGTCCCACGGCGCGACCGCCTTGCCGCCGCCCTTGATCCAGTCCTTCGCGGCCTTGATTAGGTCGGCTGCCGGCACCACCGCGTGAATCAGGTTGAGTGCCTTGGCGCGGGTGAGATTGACCGCCTCACCCTTGAGCAGCAATTGCATCGCGTCCGCCGGCTGCACAAGACGCGGCACGCGCTGGGTGCCGCCGGCGCCGGGGAACAGGCCGACCTTGATCTCGGGCAGGCCGAGCCGGGTCTTCGGGTTCTCGGCCGCGACGCGGTAGTGGCAGGCCAGCGTGATCTCGAAGCCGCCGCCGAGCGCAAGGCCGTTGATCGCGGCGACCCACGGCTTGCCCGAGGTCTCGATCGCGCGGAACGACTGCGACATCTGGCGGCTCTGCTCGAACAGCATCTGGTTCGCGGCTTCCTCGCCCTTCTCGTTGAAGAGCTGCGCGTAAGAGTGGTTCATGCCCTCGAGCATCGAGAGGTCGGCGCCGGCGCAGAACGCCTCCTTCGCCGAGGTGATCACGACACCCTTGATCGCAGGATCGCTGGTCGTCTGCTTGATGATCTCGCCGATCTCCTGGGTCGAGATCTCGTCGAACACGTTCATCGAACGATCAGGGATGTCCCAGGTGACGAGCGCAATGCCGTCGGCGTCGACGTCGAACTTGAAATTCTTGTAAGCCATGTTGCTCGCTCCCCTCGCCTCAGACGCGCTCGATAATGGTGGCGGTGCCCATGCCGCCGCCGATGCACAGCGTCACCAGCGCGGTTTCCTTGTTGGTGCGCTCGAGCTCGTCGAGCACGGTGCCGAGGATCATCGCGCCGGTCGCCCCTAACGGATGGCCGAGCGCGATCGCGCCGCCATTGACGTTGATCTTGGCGTTGTCGATGTCGAACGCCTGGATGTAGCGCAGCACCACCGAGGCGAAGGCCTCGTTGAGTTCGAACAGGTCGATGTCCGACTTCTTCATGCCGGAGCGCTCGAACAGCTTTTCGGTGACGTCGACCGGGCCGGTCAGCATCATCGCGGGCTCCGAGCCGATATTGGCGAATGCGCGGATCTTCGCCCGCGGCTTCAACCCGTGCTTGGCGCCCGCCTCCTTGCTGCCGAGCAGCACGGCGCCGGCGCCGTCGACGATGCCGGAGGAATTACCGGCGTGATGCACGTAATTGACCTTCTCGACCTCGGGATGCGACTGGATCGCCACCGCGTCGAAGCCGGCCATCGCCGCCATCGCCGCGAAGGACGGCTGCAGCTGCGCCAGCGACTGCATCGTCGTGGTCGGGCGCATGTGCTCGTCCTTGGCGAGGATGGTCAGGCCGTTGACGTCCTTGACCGGCACCACCGACTTGCCGAAGCGGCCCTCGTCCCAGGCCTTGGCCGCGCGCTGCTGGCTCTGCACCGCGTAAGCGTCGACGTCGTCACGCGAGAAACCGTATTTGGTCGCGATCAAATCGGCCGAGATGCCCTGCGGCATGAAATAGGCCGGCACCGCCATCGAGGGATCCATCGGCCAGGCGCCGCCGGAGGCGCCGATGCCGACGCGGCTCATCGATTCCGCGCCGCCACCGATCACGAGCTCATGCTGGCCGCTCATGATCTGGGCTGCGGCGAAGTTCACGGCATCGAGGCCGGAGGCGCAGAAGCGGCTGATCTGCACGCCCGGCACCTTCTCGCCGAGGCCGGCGTTCAGCGCCGCGAAACGGGCGATGTCGGAGCCGGCCTCGCCGACCGGATCGACCACGCCGAGCACGACGTCGTCGACGGAATCCTCGGGAAGATTGTTGCGCTCCTTGAGCGACTTCAGCGGCACCGTGGCCAGCGCCAGCGCGGTGACCTCGTGCAGCGCGCCGTCGGCCTTGCCGCGGCCGCGCGGGGTACGAACGTGATCGTAGATGTATGCCTCAGGCATGACGCCCTCCTTGATATGAGGAGCATAATATATATGGAAGGACACGCCGCCGCAGCAGTGCGGCGGCAATTTTTCAAGGCTTTCTTGTTTGACGCGTTTTCTTCACGCGAACCGGTCTCCACTTCGCTGGAAAACGCTTCAGAACGCTTCCGCGGCCAATTCCATCGTGGTGGCGCTGCCGCTCTGGATCCGGGCCAGATGTACGGCGGTCTCCGGCAGCAACTTCTCCATGAAGAAGCGGCCGGTCACGAGCTTGGTGTTGAGGTACGGCGTGGTGCCGGCGGCGGCCTTGTCCTGCGCCACCTTGGCCATCTTCGCCCACATGTAGCCGAGCGCGACGAGGCCGAACAATTTCATGTAGTCGGTCGCCGCGGCGCCGGCATTGTCGGGCTTGGCCAGCGCGTTCTGCATCAGCCAGCCGGTGGCCTGCTGCAGATGGCCGAGCGCGGTGGAGAGCGGGGTGATGAACGGCTTCATAGCCTCGTCGGCACCATGCTCCTTGGCGAAAGCGCCGACCTCGCCGAAGAACGCCATCGCGGCACGGCCGCCGTCGCGCGGCAGCTTGCGGCCGACCAGGTCGAGCGCCTGGATGCCGTTGGCGCCTTCATAGATCATCGCGATGCGCGCATCGCGCACGAACTGCTCCATGCCATGCTCGGCGATGTAGCCGTGGCCGCCGAACATCTGCTGCGCCGAGACCGTGTTGGCGAACCCGGTGTCGGTCAGGACGCCCTTCAGCACCGGCGTCATCAGGCCCATGTGATCGTCGGCAGCCTGGCGATCCCCAGCGTCGTTGGAGCGGTGTGCGACGTCGCTCTTCAGCGCGGTCCACACCACCATGGCGCGCGCTGCCTCGTTGAAGGCGCGGATGGTGAGCAGCGTGCGGCGCACGTCGGGATGCACGATGATCGGATCGGCCGGCTTCTCGGGTTCCTTCACGCCGGTCAGCGAGCGGCCCTGCAGGCGCTCGCGGGCATAGGCGACCGCGTTCTGATAGGCGACCTCGGACTGCGCGAGGCCCTGCACGGCGACGCCGAGGCGAGCCTCGTTCATCATCACGAACATGCCCTGCATGCCCTTGTTCTCTTCGCCGATCAGCCAGCCGGTGGCGTTGTCGTAGTTCATCACACAGGTGGAATTGCCGTGGATGCCCATCTTGTGCTCGATCGAACCGCAGCTGACGCCGTTGCGAGCCCCGAGCGAGCCGTCGGCATTGACCAGCACCTTCGGCACCACGAACAGCGAGACGCCCTTGATGCCGGCCGGCGCGCCTTCGATGCGCGCCAGCACCAGATGGATGATGTTCTCAGTGAGGTCGTGCTCGCCGGCGGAGATGAATATCTTGGTGCCCGTGATCTTGAAGCTGCCGTCGGCCTGGCGCACCGCCTTGGTGCGGAGCAGGCCGAGATCGGTGCCGCACTGCGGCTCGGTCAGGTTCATGGTGCCGGTCCACTGGCCGGCGACCATCTTCGGCACATAGGTCTGCTTCTGCTCGGGGGTGCCGTGCACCAGCAGCGCCGCGGTCGCGCCCATGGTCAGCCCGCCATACATCGAGAACGCCATGTTGGCGGAGATCTGGAATTCGTTGACCGCCTGCGAGAGCGTCACCGGCAGGCCCTGGCCGCCGAATTCCGTCGGCGCCGAGAGGCCGAGCCAGCCGCCTTCGGCGACCTGCTTGAAGGCGTCCTTGAAGCCCTTCGGCGTGGCGACGCTGCCGTCGTCATTGCGCTTGCAGCCTTCGAGATCGCCTGTGCGATTGAGCGGCTGCAGCACCTCTTCGCTGAGCTTGGCGGCCTCGCCGAGGATCGCCTCGCGTACATCGGCCGAGGCATCGGTGAAGCCGGGAAGATTGCCGTAGCGGTCGATCTGGAAAACGTCGTTGAGCAGGAAGCTGACGTCTTCGACGGGGGCTTTGTAGGTTGGCATGCTGGTCTCCCGGCTGGCACGTGGCCGCATATGCGACGGACGCTGCGCAGCGTGTCCTTGGGTTGGAGCGGACCTTATCCGGTTCCGGAGGTCCACGGCAGATGCTATCGCGACTGTGATTGCGACGTTGCGCCGCTTTGCTTCATCAACTCCTCGCCCATCATCCGATGCAGCAGGTTGATCGCCTTGAGCGGACGCACCATCACCTTGAAATGCGTGATCCGGCCGTCACCATCGAACGTGATGATGTCGACGCCGTTGAGCTTGATGCCGTCGATCTCGTTCTCGAATTCGAGCACCGCGCCGGTGTCATTGCGCCACTCGCCGAGATACTTGAAGGTCGGGCCGCCGAGCACCTTGGCGGCGCTGGTGAGATATTTGAAGGTGATGTCGCGGCCACGCTGCGGCGTGTGCACGACCGGACTTTCGAACACCGCGTCGGGATGCAGCAGGTCCCACAGAGCGGCGGTGTCGTGGGACTTCATGTAGGCGTACCACTTGTCGAGGCCCGGCTTGCTCATTCGGACGTCTCCTGCGGCGGGGTTAAGAAGCCTGGACATCGGCGCACGCGACAGCGGCACGCCGATCACCATATGCATATTGACGCATATGCACACTAACGCATAAAGTCAAGCGAACTTCAGAATGACCTTTTGGGGAACTGAGATGGAGGTGGGCGTTGGCACTCGGTGACGCAATCCTTGCCTGCCTCACGGAACGTCCGATGACGGGCTATGAGCTCGCCAAGACGTTCGATGCGTCGATCGGCTTCTTCTGGAAGGCCGACCATCAGCAGATCTACCGGGAGCTCTCGCGGCTGCGCGACAAGGGGCACGTCCAGGGCCGCGAGGTGGTGCAGTCCGGCAAGCCCAACAAGCTGGTCTATACCCTGACCGCCGAAGGCCGCGCGGCACTGAAGCACTGGGCAGCGCGCCCGAGCGTGCCGCCCTCGATCAAGGACGACCTTCTGGTCCGGCTCTATGCGCTCGACTGCGTCGACATCGAGCCGCTGCGCAACGACCTGATGGCGCGGCTGGAGCATCATCGCGATCGCTATGAGCGCTACGAGCGCCTGCTCAACAAGCGCTTTCCCGACGGCACCGCGCCGCCGGCCGATGTCGGCAAGATGCTCAGCCTGCGCCTCGGCATGCGCCATGAGCGCATGGTGGTGGAATGGTGCGAGGAGGCGCTCGACGCGCTCTCGGCGATGTCCGGCCGCAGCAACGTGCTGCCGCTCGACGACGGCAAGCGCGAAAGCAACGGCTAGAAACAAATCTCCAACCTCCCCTTGAAAAGGGGAGGTCGCTTTGCTCGCAGAGCAAAGCGAGTGGGGATCCGCTCTCTCCACATACAGCGTCGCCTGCGGCAAACCCCCATCCCGACCTTCCCCCTTTTAGGGGGAAGGAGAAGCTTGGCGGCGACGCAAGTCGCTGTCCTGATCCGGCGCAACAGGTTCCCGGATTCCCTAACTTTAGCGCCCGTCGGCCGCATTCCTTAACCCGTTATTTACCGTGACGGGAAAAAGTCAGCAGCTGAGGCAGACGCCCGGCGCAGAATTCGATTGTCTCTTAACGAGAATGCGCGGGGAGGCTGCGGGCGCAGGGTGTAGCGCCGGAAGTCGGGACCGGACGGAATCATGAATTCGCGCGTATCGTGGAGTGTTGACGGCATCGATCCCTCCGTCCGCGACAGGGCCGAGGCGGCTGCGCGCCGCGCCGGCATGTCGTTGAACGACTGGCTCAACTCCACCGTCGGTGAACCGAGCCCGCCGGATTGGCGCATGGAGCAACGGCAGCCGATGCCGAGCCGGGAAAGCCGCGAGGTCGCCGATATCCACCAGCGGCTCGACGCCATCACCCGGCAGATCGAACAGATTGCAAAGCCTCTGACGCGCGCCGAAGCGGTGCGCGCCGAAGTGCCGCGCGGCCAGCCCGCCGTCGCGCGACAGCTGAACGACGCGATTTCGCGCCTCGATGCCCGGCTGTCGCAAATTTCGCGGCCGCAGCCGGCGCGCGAGCCGCAGCCACAGCCGATGCGTGAGTCGCAGATGCAGCGCGAGCCGCAGATGCATGACCGGCAAGTGGAGGAGAGGCTGCGCCAAGCGGAGGCGGTCGAGCGCGCCGCAGCCCAGGTCTATCGCCCCTCGCCGCCACTGAGCCCGGCCTCGTTCGATTTCGCGATCGCGGAGATCACCGCGCGCCAGAACGAGCTCGACGTATCAGCGCAACGCCAGATGCCGCCGCGCGGCGCGCCGCCGATGCCGCAATCGGCGCCGCCGATGGCCGCCTATGCGCCACCGCCGCCTGCCGGGCCCGACTTCTCCTCGCTCGAGCGTCAGCTGCTCAAGATCACGAGCCAGATCGAGGCGCTGCAGCGGCCCGACCATATTGAACAGTCGATCGCGGCCTTCCGCGGCGAGCTTGCGGAAATCCGCCAGGCGATCACCGAGGCGATGCCGCGCCGGGCGATCGAGTCGATCGAGAACGAGATCCGCTCGCTGCATCACCGGATCGACGAGCTCCGCCAGGAGGGCCGCAACGGCCAGGGCCAGGCGATCGCCGGCATCGAACGCGCGCTGTCGGAGATCCGCGAGTCGCTGCGCACGCTCACGCCCGCCGAGCAGCTCACCGGCTACGACGAGGCAATCCGCAATCTCGGCGCCAAGCTCGACATGATCCTGCGCGCCAACGACGATCCGTCGACGGTGCATCAGCTCGAGAGCGCGATCGCCGCGCTGCGCGCCATCGTCTCCAACGTCGCCTCCAACGACGCGCTGCTGCAGCTCTCCGGGGACGTGCATGCGCTGGCCGCGAAGGTCGACCAGCTGTCGCAGATGTCGCGCGCCGAGACCCATGGCGATGCCTTCGCCGGGATCGAGCAGCGCATTGCCGCATTGGCCTCGACGCTGGAGACCCGCGAGCGGCCGGCTGGCTACGACAACACCGATGCCATCGAAGGCGCCCTGCGCTCGCTGTCGGAGCGGATCGACCGTCTGCAGGTCGGCAACGACAGTTCGTCGGCATTCACCCATCTCGAGCAGCGCGTCTCGTATCTGCTCGAGCGCCTGGAGTCCGCCGACCAGCGCTCCGGCAATCTCGGCCGGGTCGAGGAAGCGCTGCATGACATCATGCGCCACCTCGAGGCGCAGCACGCCCACATCGCCTCGCTCGCCGACGCCGCCCGCAACGTCAACACCTCCTCGACGCAGCCGATGATGGACAGCGGCATCGTCGACATGGTGAAGCGCGAGCTGTCCGACATCCGCTTCAGCCAGTCGGAGACCGACCGCCGCACCCAGGATTCGCTGGAGACCGTTCACAACACGCTCGGCCATGTCGTCGATCGTCTCGCGATGATCGAGAACGATCTGCGTACGGTGCGCACCGCTCCGCCTGCTCCCGCGCCGGCTGAACCGCGGATGGAAGCTCCGCGGATGGAGATGCCGCGCGCGGCGATGTCGCAGCCGGTCGCGCAGCCCAAAGCTGAAGCGTACAAGCCTGAATCGTACAGGCCCGAATTGCCCAATCCTGCGCTGGCGCAGGAGCACTTCATGTCCGCGCCGCGCGAATTCCATGCCGCGCAGCCGGTCGAGAGCGCGCCGTCGCCGCTGCCGCCGCGCGCGATCAGCGAGATCCTCGAGCCGCATGCGGCGTCCGCACGCGCCGCGATCGCGCCGGACCTGCCACCGGATCATCCGCTCGAACCGGGCACACGCCCCTCCGGCCGCGTCGCTTCGCCGTCGGAGCGGATCGCGGATTCCGAGCGCGCGATCTCTGATCTTCCCGCCGGCAAGAAGGAGCCGGTCTCGACATCGAGCTTCATCGCCGCCGCACGCCGCGCCGCGCAGGCCGCTGCCGCGCAACCCGTCAACGAGAAGGCGGCGCGCGCCGCGAGCAAGGCTGCAGCCAAGGCCAAGGAGAAGGCCGACAAGGCCGCGAAGGCGGCTGCCGCCAAGGCCGGCACGGCCGCGGCCGGCGCGACGGCGACTGGCGCGCCGGAGGCGCAGCCTTCGACCATCACCTCCAAGATCCGTTCGCTGCTGGTCGGCGCGAGCGTGGTCGTGATCCTGCTCTCGACCGCCAAGATGGCGATGAACCTGCTCGACACCAGCTCCGCGCCGCAGGTGCCGACGATCGAGCACAGCGAGCCGGCCACGCCGCCCATGCAGCCGCCTGCCGAGAATTCCTTCGCGCCCGCCCCGGCTGCGCCGTCCGGCGGACCCGGACCGTCAGTGCCCGGGCCGTCGATGACCTCGCCGACCCCGCTCGGCCGCCAGTCCAACAATACTCCGGCGCCGAACACGCTCGACAGCGCGCAGGTGACGATCCCACCGGCAATCGCGCCCGCACCCGCCGCCGCGCCTGAGCCGACCGCGGCGCCAACAGCCGCCGCCAACGACGTCACCGGCACGATTCCGACCGCGCCGCCGCTCGGCGGCAAGCTCGCCATGGTCCAGATCCCGGCGGGCGAGAAGCTGCCCGATGCGATCGGTGGTCCGGCGCTGCGCAGCGCCGCGATCAAGGGCGATGCGGCCGCGGCCTATGAAGTCGGCGTCCGCTTTGCCGAGGGCAAGGGCGTGACCACCAATGTCGACGAAGCCGCCAAATGGTATGCCCGCGCAGCGCAGGCCGGCGTGGTGCCCGCGATGTTCCGGCTCGGCACCTTCTACGAGAAGGGCCTCAGCGTGAAGCGCGACTTCGATGTGGCACGACGCTACTACGTGCAGGCCGCCGAGCGCGGCAACGCCAAGGCGATGCACAATCTCGCCGTGCTCGACGCCGATGGCGGCGGCAAGGGCGCCGACTACAAGAGCGCCGCGCAATGGTTCCGCAAGGCGGCCGATCGCGGCGTTGCCGACAGCCAGGTCAATCTCGGCATCCTCTATGCCCGCGGCATCGGTGTCGAACAGAACCTCGCCGAGTCCTTCAAGTGGTTCAGCCTCGCGGCCGCGCAGGGCGACGCCGACGCCGGCCACAAGCGCGACGATATTGCCAAGCGGCTCGACCCGCAGTCGCTGGCCGCAGCGAAGCTGGCGATCCAGACCTTCACCGCCGAGCCGCAGCCGAGCGATGCGGTCAACGTGCCGGCGCCCGCCGGCGGCTGGGACGGCGCGGCCGCGCAGCCCGCCGCGGCGAAGCCGGTCAAGCAGCCCTCGAAGCGGACCGCGGCGCTCGCCGCTCCAGCTCACTAGGTTCGAGACGGCTGCGGCGGCGCCGCTGTCCTATACCTCAGGCCTTCGGCCGTGTAGACAGGCGCGCAGTTCCGCGCCGTCGGGGCGCGCGTTCCGGAGGGTCAGGCTTGTCTGTCCACGATCGCCAGGATGATGGAACGGGCCACCGTTCGTCGCCGACCGGTCCCCGCGTTGCGCCGCCGCGGCAGGCGCCGTCTCCATTCGCTCCGCGCCCTTCGGCCTCGCCTCCGCCGACGCCGCAAGGGAACGTGGCATCGCCGCCCCGCGCGTTCCGGTTCTCGCTCTGGTCCATCATCATCTTCGTGCTGCTGCTGTCGAGCGTCGCCATCCAGGCTTACCGGGACCTGTCGACGCCGGGCGCCTGGGACTTCTGGCGCGAGACCTACATCGCAGCCAGCATGACGTCCGCGGTGATTCCCGACGTCGACATCGACGGATCGGGCCGCGGCCGGCGGGCGCTTGCGATCAGCGGCAAGATCGGCTCGGCCAGCGCGAGCTGGTTCCGCGACCGGCTCAGCGAGGCGCGTCTCGCACCGGGCGACGTCGTGCTGCTGTCGTCGCCGGGCGGCGCGCTGAACCAGGCCGCGATCATGGGCGAGGTCATCCGCACGCGCGGGCTCGTCACCGCGGTCGCCACATCAGATGCCTCGGGCAAGCTACGCCCCGCGTCCTGCGCCAGCGCTTGCGTCCTGGTCTATGCCGGCGGCCAGACCCGCTATGGCATCGCGGGCTCGCGGCTCGGCGTGCATCGCTTCACGACGAGCACGCCCGTCAGCGATCCCCTCGCCGAGGCCCAACGCATCCAGGGCATGGTGCTGGGCTACGTGACCAAGATGGGCGTCTCTTCCGGGATCGTCGAGGCGATGTCGCAAACCTCCGATATCCGCTGGCTGAACCCGAAAGAAGCGCTCGCGCTGAACCTGATCACCAAGCCGGTCGATCGGCCGTGAGGCGACACAGGCGTCATTAATCTGAATTATCAACCACGTCCGCAGACGGCGGCCAGGTGCGGCGAAAAATGCCCCCGGGAGCGGATTCTTTAGTCCCTCCCCCCGCCGATTTCAGTTATGCAAGAACGCGGCAATCGACCCGCGTTCGCCTGCGTCTTGCGCGCCGACCGGATTCGTTCAGCCGGAGAATGCCCGACCAGAACGACATCACGCCGTGATGCGGCCTTGTGCTGCCGAACTCGCGGCGAACCGACAAGAAGCGACGCGCGTGCAGCTCTACCTCCCGATCGCCGACATTCCGGTCAATGTCTTCCTCATCCTGGCGATGGGCGCGGCGGTTGGATTCGTCTCCGGCATGTTCGGCATCGGCGGCGGCTTCCTGATGACGCCGCTGCTGATCTTCGTCGGCATCGCGCCCGCGGTCGCGGTTGCCTCCGTCGCCAGCCATATCGCGGCCTCCTCGTTCTCCGGCGCCATTTCCTATTGGCGCAGACGCGCGATCGATCCGCTGCTGGCGGCGGTGCTGCTGGTCGGAGGCACGCTCGGCACCACGTTCGGGGTGTGGACCTTCACCTTCCTGCGCTCGCTCGGCCAGCTCGACCTGATGATTGCGCTGTCCTACGTCATCCTGCTGACGACGGTCGGCGGGCTGATGTTCTGGGAAGGTTTGCGCGCGATGCTGCGCGTCCGCCGCGGCGGTCCGATCGCGCTGCGCAAGCCCGGCAGCCATGGCTGGATCCACGGCCTGCCCCTGAAGCTGCGCTTCAAGCGCTCCAAGATCTATCTCTCCGTCATCCCGGTCGTCGTGGTCGGACTCGCGATCGGCTTCATCGGCGCGGTGATGGGAATCGGCGGCGGCTTCATCCTGGTGCCACTGATGATCTATGTGCTGCGGGTGCCGACCTCGACCGTGATCGGCACCTCGATGGTGCTCACCCTCGTCACCATGGTGTTCGCAACCATGCTGCACGCGGTGACCAACCATCTGGTCGACGCCGTGCTGGCGCTGATCCTGATGGTCGGCGGCGTCACCGGCGCGCAGTTCGGCGCCCGCGCCGGGCAGAAGATCCGCGGCGAGCATCTGCGCCTGCTGCTCGGCCTGCTCGTGCTCGCGGTCGGCATCCGCTTTGCGGTGGAGCTGGTGATCCGGCCGCAGGACCTCTACAGCATCCGCGAAACCGGCGGAGCCCCGCCATGAGGCTGCGTGCGGCGCTCGCGGTCATCGGTCTCGCCGCCGCCAGCCTGGCGGCCGCGCCCGCTCATGCCGAGCGGCTGATCGTGTCGGTCTCCAACCACCGCGTCACGGTGACGCCGAACTATTCCGGCGGCGAACTCGTGCTGTTCGGCTCGGTCGAGAAGGACGACAAAACGCCGGCCAATCGCAACAATTACGATCTCGTCGTCACGGTGTCCGGCCCGCGCGCCGACATGGTGACGCGGCGCAAGGAGCGCAAGTTCGGCATCTGGATCAACACCGACTCGCGCCAGTTCCTGCAGGTGCCGGGCTATCTCGCGCTGTTCTCGAATCGCCCGTTCGACCAGATCGCCTCGCCCGAGGTGCAGCGTCGGCAGCAGCTCGGGCTCAACAACGTGCTGCTGATGCAGCGGGTCGGGCCCGACTATGCCGACGTGGTGCCGAACGACCCGTTCCGCAGCGCCTTCGTGCGGCTGCGCTCCGAGCACGGGCTGTACCGTGAGGCGACCTCGGCGGTGACCTTCCTGACCCCGACCCTGTTCCGCACCGGCATTCCGCTGCCGGCGGAGGTGCCGATCGGCACCTATAATGTCGAGATCAAGCTGTTTTCCGACGGCGCGCTGGTGACCAAGGCCGAGACCGCGTTCGAGATCGTCAAGGTCGGCTTCGAGCAATTCGTCGCCACCACCGCGCGGCATAACGGCCTTGTCTACGGCCTGATCACCGCGTTCATGGCGCTGATGACCGGCTGGATGGCCTCGATCGTGTTCCGCAAGGATTGATTTAGCCAGCCCTGCTTTGCAATGCGCTTTCGAACGCGTCGCTGAGGATCGAGAGGCCAAGATCGATCTCGTCGTCGCTGATCGTCAGCGGCGGTGCAATGCGGAATACGCTGCCCATGCCGGGCAACTGAACGATGTTGGTGCTCAGTCCAAGCTGCATGCAGCGCTGAGAGACACGCGTTCCGAGCGCTTCGTCAGGCTCCTTGCTGTAACGGTCGCGCACGATCTCGATGCCCTGCATCAGCCCCCTGCCGCGCACGTCACCGATGCATTCGAACCGGTTCTGAAGTGCGAGGAGCCCGTCCCTGAGCCGCGCGCCCGCTATCCTGGCGCGCTCGACCAATCTGTCGCGAAGGATGATCTCGATGACCTTCAGCCCGACCGCGGCCGGCATCGGGTCCGACACATGCGTCGTGTAGAACAGGAAACCGCGTTCGTGACACCGCTCTTCGATCTCGGCGGTGGTGATGACCGCAGCCAGAGGCAGCCCGGCACCGAGCGTCTTCGACAAGGTCAGGATATCAGGCACGACGCCGTCGCGCTCGAAAGCGAACATGGCGCCGGTTCTGCCGAGGCCGGTCTGCGCCTCGTCGATGATCAGCAGCATGCCGCGTGCCCGGCACAGCTCCTTCAACTCAGCAAGGTAGCCTTCAGGCAGATCGATCAGCCCGCCGGAGCTGAGGATCGGCTCGGCGATCATGCAGGCAAGCGAGCCGGTCGATTGGCGATCGATCAGATCGAAGGCGTAGGCCAGCTCGGCCCGCCAGTCGGCCGCGTTGCCGAAGCGCGGGCGATAGGGGTTCGGCGTCGGGATCGCGAGCGAGCCGACCGGCGCCGGGCCATAGCCCTTGCGGCCGGCCGAATAGGTCGTTCCGGCCGCGCCAGACGTCATTCCGTGCCAGGACTGTGCGAACGCGACGGTCTCGAAGCCGCCGGTGGCGAGCTTGGCCATCTTGATCGCAGCTTCATTCGACTCGCCGCCGGTGCTCAGCAGCATGACGCGATCAAGCCCCGGCGGCAGCAGGCCCGCGAGCTGCTCGGCCAGCGCGACGACCGGGCGCGTCAGCATGCCGCTGAAGAGATGGTCGAGCCGTTCGGCATGCTCGCTGATGGTCTGGACGATCTCCGGGTGACCGTGACCGAGCACGGCGCTCATCTGCCCGGACGTGAAATCCAGGATGGCCCGGCCGTCGGCGTCATAGACGAAGGACCCGGAGGCACGCTCGATGATCACGGGAGCGAACGTCCCGCCATAGCGAATGAGGTGCCGCCGCGCGCGATCCCAAAAGGATTTGTCGTCATTTCCGGCCATGCCCGCTCCTTGCTGCTCGGTTGCAGCGATCAAAGAACCCTCGCACCACATCTTATGCGCGCGCGAGGGCAATGACATTGCGATTTGAGATGCATTTCAGCCCTTCTTCTGCAAACAATTGCGCAAAAGATGGAGAATGCGAAAGAAATGGGAACCGCGATCGTGATTGACGAGATCGACCGAAAAATCCTCGACGTGCTGCAGGTCGAGGGGCGGATCACGAATCTCGAGCTGGCCGAGCGGATCGGCCTCTCGTCCGCCCCCTGCATGCGACGCGTTCGCACGCTCGAAGAGGCCGGCGTCATCAATTCCTATGTGGCGCTGGTGGACCCGACGCGGGTTGGACTCGGATTCGACGTGATCGTCGAGGTCCGTCTCAAGCAACAGAACAGGGAATCCTTCACGCGCTTCGAGCGGAAGGTGATCGACCTTCCGGAGGTCGTCGAATGTTGCATGATTGCCGGCGATTGGGATTACTCGCTACGAATCGTGTCCTCGGACCTTGCGCGCTACCAATCGTTCATCCTCGACCGCCTTATGCATCCGGATAGCGACGTCGCGAGCTACCGCACGACGATCATCCTGCGAAAGGTCAAATCGACGACCAAGATCGATAGCTCGCTGTTCGGCGAGGGTTGAGGAGTTCGAACAAGCTACAGCAGGAAGCCGATCCCCATCGCGATCACGCTGAGCGCCATCGCGCCGGTCGAGAGCCAGCCGAGCCGGTACAGCCATCCGCGGACCACAAAGCGGTCCATGACGTCCCGGCGGCGGGCCATGAACATCAGCAGCACCATCACGGGCACCGCGAGCACGCCGTTGACGACCGCACTCCAGTACAACGCCGCGATCGGATCGATCGGCGTGAAGTTGAGCGCGATGCCGATGCCGCCCGACAGCGCCAGCACCGAATAGAACGCGATCGCCTCCTTCGGCCTGCGCGTCAGCCCGACCCGCCATCGCCGGCCCTCGCCGACCGCATAAGCCGTCGCACCCGCGAGCACCGGAATCGCCAGAAGGCCGGTGCCGACGATGCCGAGCGCGAAGATCACCTCGGCAAACGGCCCGGCGATCGGGCGCAGCGCCTCGGCGGCCTGCGCCGAGGTCTGGATGTCGGTCTTGCCGGTGGCGTGCAGCGATGCGGCGGCGGTGACGATGATCGACAATGCGATCAGGTTCGAAAACGCCATGCCGGTGATGGTATCGGCGCGGATGCGCGAGAATTCGTGCTGGGCGCCGTAATGCCGTTCGATCAGCGGATGCTTGGTGGCGTCGACCCGCTGCTCCTCCGCCTCCTGCGAGGCCTGCCAGAAAAACAGATAGGGCGAGATCGTGGTGCCGAGGATCGCAACGATGGTCGTGAAATAGTCGGCGCTCCAGCTGATGCGCGGCAGCAGCACGCCGGCCAGGGCCTCCATCCACGACACCTTGGCAAAGGCGAGCGCCGCGACATAGGCGAACAGGCTGAGCGTCAGCCATTTCAGGATCGTGACGTAGCGCCGGTAGTTCATGAAGATCTGCGCGGCCACCGAGGTCACGCCGAACAGCACCACATAGAGAATGGCCGGACCGCCGATCAGAAGCTTTGTGGCATCGGCCATGGCCGAGAGGTCGGCCGCGATGTTGATGGTGTTGGCAATCGACAGCAGCGCCACCACGACGGCGAGCAGCCAGCCCGGATAATGCCGGCATACATTGCCCGCGATGCCATGCCCGGTGACACGGCCGACCCGCGCCGAGATCTCCTGGATCGCGCTCATCAGCGGAAACGTCAGCAGCATGGTCCAGCCAATGCCGTAGCCGAGTTGCGCGCCGGCCTGGCTGTAGGTGCCGATCCCCGAAGGGTCGTCGTCGGAAGCGCCGGTGATCAGCCCGGGTCCGAGCGTCTTCAGGACACGGCTGAAACTGAACGGCTGGCGCCGGGGCTTCGCCGCCGGCGCATCGTCATGTTTGTCGTGTGGTGGGATCGTCCCTTGCCGCGTCATGTCCGGTTCCAGCCGTCTGACAACGAGCCGGATACCGGCAAGGTTCCTGAGGCGAACCTACGGCTCGATGACCGTGGCGACGCCGGGCTCGAGGATGCGCAGACGGCGGCCGAAGCCGAGCGTATCGAAGCTCGCGCGCAGGTCGCTCGCGCTCTGCCGGAAATGCGCCCAGCCGTCGGTATGAACCGGCACGATCACCGCGTCCGCAAAGGCGTGCGCGGTTTCGATCGCGTCATTGGTGTCCATGGTGAGATGGAAGGGGCCGCGGGTTTGCGCCGCGCCTGCGAACGGCAGCACCACGCCGCAGTCGAGGCGCCGCGCGACCTCGGCGACGCCGTCGAACCAGGTGGTGTCGCCGCTGACATAGACCGGACGGCCGGACTTCGCCGGCTCGACCACGAAACCGATGACGTCGCCGGATAATGGCTCGATCCCCGCCGGCCCGTGCCGCGCCGGCGTCGCAGTGATGGTGAGCGTCCTGCCGCCTTTCGTCAGTGTGGTCCTGGCCCAGGGCGCAAAGCCCTCGGCGTTGCCGCCGAGCCGCTTGGCGCCGGCCTCCGTCGTCAGCACGCGCTTCGCCTCTTTAAGGAAATCCCGGCCGGTATGGTCGAGATTGTCGGAATGCTGGTCGTGGCTCAGCAGCACCGCATCGATCGCGCCGACATCGCGCACGCCGAGCGCGGGACCCGTCAGCTTCTCCAGTTTCACATGCGGCAATTGATACTCGCCGGGCGGATCGAAGGTCGGATCGGTGAGCAGGCGGAACCCGTCGATCTCGATCAGGGCGGTGGGGCCTCCGATCAGCGTGATGGTGATGCTCACGTCATACTCCTGTTGGCCGCGGCGGCTGCGGGGCGGGTCACCAGGTAAATGCCGAGCGCCACCGGAACGATCCCGAGCAGGTCGCGAAATTCGACATGCTCGCCGAGCACGAAATAGGCGAACAGCATGCCGAGCGGCGGCATCAGGAAGTGATAGGCGCTTGCGGCGGTCGCACCACACACTTTCAGGAGATGAAACCAGAGCAGATAGGCGAGGATCGAGCCGCCGAGTACGAGGAAGGCGAAGGCGCCGGCAAGCCGCATGCTGGGCACGATGTCGCTGACGCTGGAGAGCGTGAAGGCAAACGGCATCACCGCAAGGCCGCCGGCCATGTTCTGGATGCCGTTGCCGATCCACAGGCTGCCCTTCGGTGCCAGCAGCTTGAACAGCACGGTGCCGGCGACGATCGAGGCGAGCGAGGCCAGCGTGAACAGGATGCCATGCGGGCTGTCCGATCCGACCGACATGCGATGCCAGACGATGAAGGCGACGCCGACGATGCCGAGCACGAGACCAATCACCTTGCGCAAGGTCATGCTCTCGCCGAGGAACAGCGCCGCCAGCATGGCGGTGAACACCGGATTGGCCGAGACGATCAGCGCGCCAAGCCCGGCCGAGACCGTCTTCAGGCCGGTATAGCCGAGGCCGAGATAGAGCGCGTTGTTGGCGACGCCGAGCACGGCAAATACCGCCGCATCGCGCCAGGTGAGATCCCATTGGTCGCGGCGCAGCCAGGAGATGGCGAGGATCAGAACCCCGGCGAGCGAAAACCGCGCGGCCAGCAGGATCAGCGGCGGGCAATCGGTGACGCCGATCTTGCCGGCGACGAAGGCGTAGCTCCAGAGCAGGCAGAACAGGGCAATCAGCAGCGGCAGGGTGTTGAAGCGGGCGCGGGGGGCGGCCATCGAGGTTGCGGCGGACATGGGCGAATTCTCCTTCGGCCATGATCTAGGCCCGCGCCTTCATATTTGGAAATTAAATGATAAACTGGCATGCAGTGGATTTATAAATGGAGACTGCGATGCTCGACCTGGAGCTGTTGCGCAGTTTCGTCTCGGTGGTCGATGCCGGCGGCTTCACCCGCGCCGGAGAGCGCGTCCACCGCACGCAGTCGACGGTGAGCCAGCAGATCAAGCGCCTGGAGGAGGATGTCGGCCAGCCGCTGTTGATCCGCAGCGGCAAGGACGTCACCCCGACGGAAGCCGGCGAGCGGCTGTTGACCTATGCGCGGCGGCTATTGTCGCTCGCCGAAGAGGCCCGTGACGTGCTCTCGCGCCCCGGCAGCGAAGGCGCGATCCGGATCGGCATCACCGAGGATTTTGCCGCCTACCGGCTGACAAAGCTGCTCGCCACCTTCGCGCGCAGCCATCCGAATCTGCGGCTCGATGTGCGCTCCGGGCAGAGCCTGTTCCTGTACCGCGATCTCGAACGCGGCGATCTCGATCTGGCGCTGATCAAGCGCGCCGCCAATGAGAAGGGCGGCATCGCGGTCTGGCCTGAACGGGTGCACTGGGTCACCAGCAAGGGCCACCCGCGCGATACGACGGCCGGCTCGGTTCCGCTGATCGGTTTCGCCTCGGGCTGTCTCTACCGCGCCCGCGCCATCCATGCGCTGGAGAGCGCCGGCCGCAACTGGCACATGGCCTACACCTCCTCCAGCCTCGCCGGCATCCAGGCCGCGGTCGCCGCGGGCCTCGGGCTCAGCATTTTGTCTGAGATGTCGATCCAGCCCGAGCATCGCGTGCTGACCGCAAAGGACGGCTTTGCGCCGATCGACCGCACCGAGGTCGCCCTCGTCGCCGCCCCCGAGGCCAGCCCGGCGACATTGCGGCTGGCGGATCGGCTCGCGGAGTATTGCGAGAGCGTGCAGGCGAAGGCGGCTTAGGCGAGGTCGCGCAACAATCTCTGCTGTCGTCCCTGCGAAATCAGGGACCCATAACCACAGGGCTGTGTTGCTGAAGCAAGCTGTGGCCCAATCGTCGCACAACAACGACGATCGGTGGTTATGGGTCCCGGGTCGCGCTTCGCTTGCCCGGGACGACACCGAGAATGATGGCAGCTTGGAATAAGCTGGTCGGCGATCGCTAATAACACCGCGACGCCACGAACGCGTGGACGCGGTTGTCGCCGAGCACATGGGCCATGAAGCCGGGCGATCCGAAAATCCGTGTGAACGCGGCGTCGCGGATGCTCAAGCCGCCGGTGTAGGCGCCGAACGCCGGCATCACCGCGCGCTCGCCGTCACAGGCGAAGCAGCGGCGCTCGATCGAGCGGCCGCGGGTCGGCACCCGCGCCTTGGGGTGCAGGTGTCCGGCGATCTCGCCGGCGGCGCCGGTCGGCTCATGGCGGAACACGATCGGACCGATCGCGACTTCGGTCGCGACCACGCCGCCGAGATCGGACGGCAGCGCCGGATCGTGATTGCCCGAGATCCAGATCCAGTTGCGCCGCAGCTGCAACGCCGCGAGCGCCTCGCGGTCCGGATTCGACAGGCGTTCATGCGCATCGCGATCGTGAAAGCTGTCGCCGAGCGCGATCACCTGCCGCGGATCGTGCCGCGCGATGACAGCAGCGAGCCGGCTCAGTGTCGCGACCGTGTCGTAGGGCGGCAGCAGCACGCCGCGGCTGGCGAAGCTCGAGCCTTTTTCCAGATGCAGGTCGGAGACCACGAGCAGGCGCTGCGCTTCCCAGAACAGCGCGCCGGAGAAATCCGCCACGAAGCCGACATCCGCCACCGTGACCCTCGAAACGCGCATGTCGTCACCGTCTCGCAAAGCTAGCGCGCTTGCCGTCACGTCCTGTTCCCCAGAGTAGCAGCGTTACGTCGTCGCCTCCCGCACGAGTTCCTCGGCTGCCTCGGCCAGGAGCTCGTCGGATGCTTCGCCATAAACTGACTCGCGGCCGATTTCCAGCAGCGCGGGGACGGCAAGCGGAGAAACGTGGTCGAGGTCCTTGTGGGTGATTCGGCCGTGGATGCGCGAAAGCATGTCGCTGAGACGGCGAAGATCGAGCAATCCCGTGGCGGCATCGCCGCGCGCGGCGCGCAGCAGCACATGATCGGCCTGGTGCTTGCGCAGCACGTCGTAGATCAGGTCGGTCGAGAACAGCACCTGGCGGCGCGACTTCTCCTCGTCGGTGAAGCGTCGCGCGATCAGGCCGGAGATGATGGCGCAGTTGCGGAAGGTGCGCTTCATCAGCGCCGATTCCGCAAGCCACGCCTCGAGGTCATCGCCGAGCATGTCGGGATCGAACAGCGCGTTGAGATCGAGCTTGCCGTGCCGGATCATGAAGGAGAGATCGCCGACACCCCAGACCGCAAGCGCATACTCGTTGGCGACGAAGCCGAGCGGACGGGCGCGGGCGCGCTCCAGCCGGCGGGTCAGCAGCATGCCGAGCGTCTGATGCGCGAGCCGGCCCTCGAAGGGATAGCAGACCAGATAATGGCTGCCGCCGCGCGGAAAGGTCTCGACCAAGAGCTCGCGCACCGCCGGCACACGCGAGAATTTTCGCTGCAGCGACAGCCAGTCGTGCACCTGATCCGGCAATCCGTTCCAGGCGCGGCTGTTGTCCAGCAGCTTGCGGACGCGTTCGGCAAGATAGGTCGAGAGCGGGAACTTGCCGCCCATATAGGACGGCACTTTTGCATCTTTATCATTGGTGCGGGAGACATAGACCTGGTCTTCAACCAAGGCCTCGTAGCGCACCACCTCACCGCCAAAGACAAAAGTGTCGCCGGGCACGAGGCCCTCGATGAAGACCTCCTCGATCTCGCCGAGCATCCGGCCGCCGCGCGCGATCGCGCCGGTCGATCCGCTACCGCCGGCGCGCGAGCGCACCAGCCGCACCTTCAGCATGGTCTCCTCGACAATGGTGCCGACGTTGAGACGATAGCTCTGCCGCACCTTGGGATTGGTGACGCGCCAGCGGCCCTGCTTGTCCTGCTTGATGCGCGCGAAACGCTCATAGGTCTTCAGTGCGTAGCCGCCGGTGGCGACGAAATCGACGACATCGTCGAAATCGGTGCGTGCGAGCGATGCATAGGGCGCTGCGGTCCGGACCTCATCATAGAGTTCATCGGACAGAAACGGCTTGCCGCAGGCGCAGCCGAGCACGTGCTGGGCCAGCACGTCGAGCGCGCCCGAGCGCAGCGGCGGCGTGTCCTGCGCATTCTCGGCGATGGCGTCGATCGCGACACGGCATTCCAGCACCTCGAAGCGGTTGGCCGGCACCAGCACTGCGCGGGAGGCCTCGTCGAAGCGGTGGTTGGCGCGGCCGATCCGCTGCATCAGCCGCGAGGAGCCTTTCGGCGCGCCGATATTGATGACGAGGTCGACATCGCCCCAATCGACGCCGAGATCGAGCGAGGAGGTGCAGACCACGCCGCGCAGCTTTCCGGCGGCCATCGCGTCCTCGACCTTGCGGCGCTGCGCGACGTCGAGCGAGCCGTGATGCAGCGCGATCGCCAGCCCATCGTCATTCATGCGCCAGAGATCCTGGAACAGCATCTCGGCCTGGCTGCGGGTGTTGACGAACACCAGCGTGGTTTTGTTGCGCTTGATCAGCTCGTAGACCTCGGGCAGCGCGTGGCGCGCGCTGTGGCCGGACCACGGCAACCGTTCTCTGGTGTCGAGCATCTCGACCACCGGCGGTGCGGCGCCGCTGGCGGTGACGACGTCGGCGGATGCATTCTGGCCACCGGGCTGCGGCACCAGGAAGCGCGCGAGCTGCTCCGGCTCGGCGACCGTCGCCGAGAGGCCAATAGCGCGTGTCTGCGGCGCGATGGTCCAGAGCCGCGCAAGTCCGAGCGACAGCAGATCGCCGCGCTTGGAGGTGACGAGCGCATGCAGTTCGTCGAGCACGATGCGCTTCAGCGAAGAGAACAGGAACGGCGCGTCGTCGGACGCCAGCAGCAGCGCCAGCTGCTCCGGCGTGGTGAGCAGGATGTCCGGCGGATAGCGCCGCTGCCGCTGCCGCCGCGACACCGGCGTGTCGCCGGTGCGGGTCTCGATCCTGATCGGCAGCCCCATCTCGGCGACCGGCGTCTCCAGATTGCGCGCGATATCGACCGCAAGCGCTTTCAGCGGCGAGATGTAGAGCGTGTGCAGCCCGCCGCTGCGGCGAACACCGCGGCCGGTGGAGATAAGGGCTGGGCGAACCGTCTTCGATTCAATTTCGTCGCTTGCGAGATCGTCGGGCTCCCTCCCCCTGAAAGGGGGAGGGTTGGGGTGGGGGTCAGCCGCTCGCTCCGTGCCCGCGGCTGACCCCCACCCGTCGCGCTCGGTTGCGCTAGTGCGCCCCCGAGCGTGCCGACCTCCCCCTTTCAGGGGGAGGTAAGAGTTCTTGCCCTGCCCCTCTCCACTCAACTCCACCAGTGTCGGCAAGAACCCCGCCAGCGTCTTGCCCGCTCCCGTGGGCGCGATCAGCAGCGCGGAGCGCTGCTCGCGCGCTTTCGCCAGCAGCGCGAGCTGATGCTCGCGCGGCGACCAGCCGCGTGAGGCAAACCAGTCGCGAAACCGGCGCGGCAGGAGATCGGCCGTTTCCGACGGCGGAACGGAAAAGAGATCGAGCGTCGACACGCCCAAGAGGTAGGTTGTTCAGGCGGCTTCGTCGAGGGCGGAGCGGAAATGGCGGCAGGTGGCAGGACTACCAGCGCGCTCCGTGCGCTGCGAAGCGCCTGGATGTCACCTCGCCCCGCCTGCGGGGAGAGGCATAGGCCGCCCTTGGCGGCCGTTCAAAGAAACGCCGAAGCGAAGCTTCGGCTATGTCGCATCGCCAGATGCGATCCGGGTGAGGGGGTACAGGTCTTACAACTCGCACCGCCTCGCGGAGGAAGCCCCTCACCCCGCCCTCTCCCCGCAAGAGCGGGGCGAGGGGGACGAGAGAGCGAGGCTTACCCAACTACTCCGTCATCGGCTGGCCGGAGAGGTCCCAATCCTTGCCGTTGAAGATCGAGACATAGAGCGTCTTCATCGGCGTGTAGTCGTCGGGCGTGTAGCTGTAATTGATGCCGTCGAGGAAATAGGGCGAGTGGAAACCGGCGAGCGTGGTGGCGTGCTTCAGCACGTTGGCGCGGGTCAGATCGTCGCCGCAGCGGCGCAGGATTTCGCCCATCGTCGCCGCCTGGCCGTAGCCGGCGAAGGCGATGGTGTTGTCGGGGTCGATGTTCGGCAGGTACTTCTTGCGCAGCTCCTCGAACGCGATCACGTCCGGATCCTTCTCGTAGCGCGGCACGCCGACTTCCTTGTTATAGCGGATCGCGACGATGTCCTTGGCGTTCTCGAGGCCCGCGGCGCTCAGGATCGAGCGACCGGTCGAGCCCGCCGACAGCAATTGCAGCGGCTTCCAGCCGAGCTCGGTCACCTTGCGGATCGACTGCGACGTCGCCTTGCCGGTGGTGATGTTGTAGAAGACGTCGGCGCCCGACTTCGAGAGATTGATGAGCTGCGAATCGACCGTCGGATCGGTGAGATCATAGGTCTGCTCCATGATCACCTGTGCCTTGCCGCCGGCATCGGCCAGCACCTTCTTGAACGGCCCGAGGAAGTCGCGGCCGAAATCATCGTTCTGGTAGAGGATGCCGACCTTGGCGTTCGGCTTCACGCTGACGACGTGCTTGGCGAGAACGCGTGCCTCGGTCGGATAGAGCGGCAGGCCCGCCATGGTCCATTTGAAATTCTTCGGATCGTTCCACTTCGAGGCGCCGGTGTTCAACAGCAGTTGGGGAACGCCCTTGGAATTGAGGTATTTATGCACGGAGGTCTGCGGCGCGGTGCCGAGCGAGCCATAGAGCGCCAGCACCTCCTCCTGTTCGACCAGACGGCGCGTCGCCTCGACGCATTTCGGCGCGCTGTAGGCGTCGTCCATGGTGAGGAATTTCACCTTGCGGCCGTTGATGCCGCCCTTGTCGTTCAGCATCTGGAAATAGGCTTCGCCGACGCGGCCCAGCACACCATAGAGCGAGCCGGGGCCGGAATGCGGCACGGTCTGGCCGAGCTTGATCTCGGTGTCGCTCGCACCCGGATCGTACTTCTTGTCGGCGGCCCGCACAAAAGGCGCGGGCAGCACGGACGCGGCGATCACAGACAATGCGGTGGCGCCGAACTCGCGCCGTGTATGTTTTTTCATTATTTCTCTCCCTGAGACGAAAAGCTCTCGCATTCCGCCCTGCGCCGGGCAAGCGCGAAGTCACAGCTTTGCGGCGCAATGCCGCGTCACGGCAAATGCGTAGCGTGTAGACTCAAGTTTGAGTGCGAGGCGGTGCTCTCTTCCCTTCTCCCCTTGTGGGAGAAGGTGGCTCGCATCGAAGATGCGAGCCGGATGAGGGATCTCTATCCGCGGAGAGAGACCCCTCACCCCGCTTCGCTGCGCGAAGCGACCCTCTCCCACAGGGGGAGAGGGTGAAAAGCGTCACGGCTTCACAGCCACGGCGACGAGTCCGGGTGCCGGGATATTGTCTTCATTGCGCGCCGAGAGATCGTCGAGCTGGGCCAGCGTCAGCCCCGCGGCAGCGACGGAGTCGCGCACGTAAGCTGCACTGTGGGCGTAGCGCAGTCCCTCGCCGATGATGACGCCTTCGCCGTCATGGGTCTCGGCCGTGAAGGCGAGCACGCCGCCTGCCACCAGCACACGGCTGGCCTCGGCGAGCACCGGCGCGAGATCGGCGACATAGACCATTGCATCCGCGGCCAGGATCAATTCGGCGCTGGCCTCGCGCCTGGCCGAAATGGCCTTCAACATGTCGTCGACCTCGAGCTCGGCATAGAGGCCGGTGGCGCGCGCCTTGTCGATCATGCGCGGCGACAGGTCGATGCCGATGAAGCGATCGACATGCCGGGCGAATGCGCCGGCCGCCAGCCCGGTGCCGCAGCCGAGATCGATCGCACGCTTGAAGAAGGCCGGCTTCTTTGCGCCCGCACGCACCGACAGCACCGCCTTGAACAGCAGTGCCGGGCCGCGATAGCCGAGATCGCCGACCAGCGCGGCCTCGAAGCGCGGCGCATATTGATCGAACAGCGTCTGCACATAGCCCGGCGGCATCGCGCTGACGGCCTCGACGCCGAGCTGCATCAGGCGAAGGCCGGCGCCATGCCGGTCTTCGGGATCGGCGTCGCGCGCGCCGCGGAACGCTGCGATCGCGGCCTCGCGCTGACCGAGCTCCAGGCGGATCTTGCCCAGCGTGTACCAGGCCGACGGGAATTTCGGCACAAGCTCGATTGCCTGTTCGAGCAGCTCGGCGGCAGCCGGCAGATCGCCCTTCAATTGCAGGTCGCGCGCGAACTCGTAGCGGCGGTCGGCGACGAGATCGCCGGAGGACAGAAACAGGCGGGGGGCCATTCGCTTTAAGGAACCAATCTCGGCCGGGTCCGGCCATCCATCAAAGCACGGACTTTTTCCGGAGATGGATGCACGGGTCAAGCCCGCGGATCCGGCTAAACATCGCGGATCGAGCGCCTATATAGGGGCGATGCGCCCGCAAGACATCCTGATGCCCGTCCCGGCCGGGCTTTGCTGCAAGCCCGGCGGCTTCCACATCGATCCTGTCAGGCCGGTCGAGCGGGCACTGATCACCCATGGCCATTCCGACCATGCGCGGGCGGGCCACGGCGCTGTGCTCGCGACCCAGGAAACGCTCGACATGATGCGGCTGCGCTATGGCGAGAATTTCGCCGGCTCGACGCAGGCGATCGCCTATGGCGAGGAGATCAGGCTCGGCGACGTCGCGGTGACGTTTCATCCCGCTGGCCACGTGCTGGGCTCCGCCCAGATATCGGTGACCTGCAAGGACACCCGCATCGTCGCCTCCGGCGACTACAAGGATGCGCGCGACCCGACCTGCGCGCCGTTCGAGCTGGTGCCCTGCGACGTCTTCATATCGGAGGCGACGTTTGGATTGCCGGTGTTCCGCCATGGCGATGCCGCCGGCGAAGTAAACAAGCTGCTGGCCTCGGTCAAACTGTTCCCGGAGCGCGCGCATCTGGTCGGCGCCTATTCGCTCGGCAAAGCGCAGCGCGTGATCGCGCTGCTGCGCGAGGCCGGCTACGACGCGCCGATCTATCTGCATGGCGCGATGGAGAAGATCACCTACTACTATCAGGAGCGCGGCATTGGGCTCGGCGAGCTCCGGCCCGCGCGCGGCATGAAGAAGGCCGAGCTTGCCGGCACCATCACGCTGGCACCGCCAAGCGCGACATCCGATGTCTGGACGCGCCGCTTTCCCGATCCAGTCACCGCATTCGCCTCGGGCTGGATGCGCGTGCGCGCCCGGGCCAGGCAAGGCGGCGTCGAGCTGCCGCTGGTGATCTCGGATCATGCCGATTGGGACGGGCTGACGGCGACGATCGCCGCCACTGGTGCAGGCGAGATCTGGGTCACCCACGGCCAGGAAGATGCGCTGGTGCATTGGTGCAAGACCCAAGGCCTTGCCGCGCGGCCGCTCGATCTGGTCGGCTATGGCGACGAGGATGAAGGCGAGACGGCCGCACTGACCGGCGAGGCCCAGCCCGCCGGCGAGGCGGAAACATGAACCGTTTTGCCGAGCTGCTCGACCGCCTCGCCTACGAGCCCGGCCGCAACAACAAGATCAAGCTGCTGGTCGCCTATTTCCGCGAGACCGAGGACCCCGACCGCGGCTACGCGCTGGCGGCGCTGACCGGCGCGCTGTCGTTCAAGCACGCCAAGCCCGGCCTGATCCGCGACCTGATCACCGAACGCGCCGACCCGGTGCTGTTCGGCTACTCCTATGATTACGTCGGCGACCTCTCGGAGACGGTCGCGCTGATGTGGCCGAAGGCGGAGCTGCCGGGCCACAACAACCCGCCTCCCCCGACGCTGACTGATGTCGTCATCACGCTGCGCACGCTCGGCAAGGCCGAGCTGCCGGCGCAGCTGGCGCGCTGGCTGGACGAGCTCGACGAGACCGGGCGCTGGGCGCTCTTGAAGCTCGTCACCGGCGCGATGCGGATCGGGATCTCGGCGCGGCTGGCGAAGACCGCGGCGGCGGCGCTCGGCGACAAGGACCCGCACGAGATCGAGCTGCTGTGGCCGGGCCTGTCGCCGCCGTATCTCGACCTGTTCGCCTGGCTCGAGGGCCGCGGAGACAAACCGGTCAACCGCGACCCTGCGCCGTTCCGCCCGGTGATGCTGGCGCACGCGATCGAGGATGGCGATTTCGCCAATCTCGACGCCGCCGATTTCAGCGCGGAATGGAAATGGGACGGCATCCGAGTGCAGGCGGTGTCCGGCCGCGATGCGCGCGGGCACGTCCAGGCGCGGCTCTATTCGCGAACCGGCGAGGATATCACCGGCAGCTTTCCGGATCTGGTGCCGTCGCTGCATCTGCCCGGCGCGATCGACGGCGAATTGCTGGTGCTGCGCGACGGCCGCGTGCAGACCTTCAACGTGTTGCAGCAGCGACTGAACCGCAAAGTCGTTTCGCCGAAGCTGATCAAGGAATTTCCGATCCATCTGCGCGCCTACGACCTGCTCGGCGACGACGAGAGCGATTTGCGCGAGCTGCCCTTCACCGAACGTCGCGCGCATCTCGAAGCCTTCGTCGCCAAGCTGAATGATCCGCGCATCGATCTGTCGCCGACCGTCCCGTTCGCGAGCTGGGACGAGCTGGCCGCGGCGCGCGCCGATCCCAAGAGCGCCGGCGCCGGCGACGATGCCGACGCGGTCGAAGGCGTGATGCTGAAGCGGCGCGACGCGCCCTATCTGCCCGGACGGCCGAAGGGCCCGTGGTGGAAGTGGAAGCGCGATCCGCACATCATCGACGCCGTGCTGATGTATGCCCAGCGCGGCCACGGCAAGCGCTCCTCCTATTACTCCGACTATACGTTCGGGGTCTGGACCCATGGCGATGATGGCGACGAGCTGGTGCCGGTCGGCAAGGCCTATTTCGGCTTCACCGACGAGGAGTTGTTGCAGATCGACCGTTTCGTCCGCCGCAACACCACCGAGAAGTTCGGCCCGGTGCGGCATGTCGTGCACGAGCCGGATCAGGGGCTGGTGTTGGAGGTCGCCTTCGAGGGCTTGCAGCGCTCGCCGCGTCACAAGTCCGGCGTCGCAATGCGCTTCCCCCGGATCAGCCGCCTGCGCTGGGACAAGCCGCCGCGCGAAGCCGACCGGCTGGAGACGCTTGAACGGATGTTAATCTCCATGACAGGAAGTTAAATCCCAAGCGCGCATGACAGCCATTGATCGCGGTGCGCGGGTTTCCCATGTGCACCGCCGTGACCTATAATGCGGGCGATTCCGTTAGACCTCGGTTCTGATGCGATCAGAATCGAGGTTTAGGTTTTGTTTTGACGCGCTTTCTTCACGCGAACCGGTGCCCACTTCGCGCGAAAACGCTATTGGAGACAGCAATGCCAAACGACATCCGGGACTTGCCGGCCGGCCGGAGTGACGGCCTGTACCGCTTTCTCGGCGGATCGCCGCTCTCTGTGGCGTTCCGGTTGATTTTGCTGTCGATTCTGGTCGGTGTCGTGCTCGCCGCGATCGGCCTCGATCCATGGAACATCCTCAACAGCATCCGCAGGCTGTTCCAGAGCATCTGGGATTTCGGCTTCGATGCGATCAACTGGGCCTGGCGCTACTTCCTGCTCGGCGCCGTCATCGTGATTCCGATCTGGCTGTTGTCGCGGCTGTTCGGCGCGCCGCGCGGCCGCTGATCTCAGGGAGTTCGCAGCCGATGCAATTGCGATTTGTCGGCTGCGGCGATGCATTCGGCTCCGGCGGCCGCTTCAACACCTGTTTCCACGTCAGGGGTGCGCGCAGCAATTTCCTGATCGATTGCGGTGCCTCATCGCTGCCGGCGATGAAGCGGCTCGAGATCGACCGCGACGCGATCGACCTGATCCTGATCACGCATTTCCATGGCGACCATTTTGCCGGCCTGCCGTTCTTCCTGCTCGACGCGCAGTTCTCCCGCCGCACCCGGCCGCTGGTGATCGCAGGGCCCGAAGGCATCGAAACGAAACTGCCTGCGGTGATGGAGGTGATGTTCGAGCATTCCTCCAAAACCAAACAACGCTTCGATCTATCCGTCGTTACGCTGGCGCCGCGCGAAACGCGCAGCTTCGGCGAGGTAACCGTGACGCCCTACCCTGTCGTGCATGGCGAGTCCGGCGGGCCGTTCCTCGCGTACCGCGTCGAGGCGGAAGGCCGCATCATCAGCTACAGCGCCGACACCGAATGGACCGACGCGCTGATCCCGGCGGCGCAGGACGCCGACCTCTTCATCGCCGAAGCCTATACCTACGACAAGATGGTCAAGAACCATCTCAGCCTGAAGACGCTGGAAGCGCATTTGCCCGCCATCAACGCCAGGCGCGTGGTGCTGACCCATATGAGCGACGACATGCTCGGCCGCATCGACGATTTGCCCTACACGGCGGCGAGCGACGGCATGGTCGTGGCGCTCTGAGCATGCAATGCCTTGCCCGCTGCCCCTCCGCCATCGCATTGCTCTGAGAACAATTCCAGCATGGCCGCACGACGGTCGACGCGATAGAAGCGTATATTCCTTGCAACTGTAGCCATGCACGCACCCGTCCACCCCAAGATCACGACGCGCCAGGTGTTCGCCATCGCCGGCCCCGCGATGGTCGCCAACCTGACCACGCCGCTGATCGGCATCGTCTCGACCACCGCGATCGGCCGCCTCGACGACGCCGCGCTGCTCGGCGGCGTGGCGATGGCCTCGGTGATCTTCGACTGCCTGTTCTGGCTGTTCGCCTTCCTGCGCATGAGCACGCTGGCCTTCACCGCACAGGCGCAGGGCGCCGGCGAGATCAAGGAATATGCCGCGATCCTGGTGCGCGGCTTCATCGTCGCCGGCCTGATCGGCGCGGCGCTGATCGCGCTGCAGGTGCCGCTCGCCGCGGTCACGTTCCAGCTGATGGGCGGCAGCGAAGGCGTCACGCGCGCGGCCAAAGCCTATTTCATGATCCGGATCTGGTCGGCGCCGCTGGCGCTCGCCAATTACGTCATCCTCGGCTGGCTGGTCGGCCAGGCCCGCGCCAATCTGGCGGTGGCGCTGCAGATCGTGATCAATTTGATCAACATGGCCGCGACCGTGCTGCTGGTGCAGGTCTACGGCACCGGCATCGCCGGTGCCGCGATCGCCGCCGTGCTCGCCGAGACCGCCGGTTTCGCTGCCGGCATCGTCGTGGCCTGGCGGATCTCGCAAGGCGGCTTCGCGGTGCCCGCGGCCACGCTGTTCGACCGCGCCAAGCTGATGCGCATGCTGGCGGTCAATCGCGACATCATGGTCCGCACCGCGGCGCTGATCGTCGTGTTCCTGTTTTTCACCGCCAAGGGCGCGCGCGAAGGCGACGTGACGCTGGCGGCGAATTCGGTGCTGAACAATTTCCTGCTGGTCAGCGCCTTCTTCCTCGACGGCCTCGCCAATGCCGCACAACAGCTCTGCGGCCGCGCCTTCGGCGCACGCGATGCACGCGGCTTTTCCGATTCGACCCGGCTGGTGCTGCTGTGGGGGATCGGCTTTGCGCTGGTGGTGTCGGTGCTGTTCGCACTGTTCGGACCGGCGCTGATCAATCTGATGACGACCAGCGACGACGTGCGCCGCTATGCGCGCGCGTTCCTGCCGTTCGTGATCCTGGCACCCCTGCCTGGCGTGTTCGCGTTCGGCTTCGACGGCATCTATGTCGGCGCGACCTGGGCGCGCGAGATGCGCAATCTGATGTTGGCCTCGCTCGCGATCTTCCTCGCCACCTGGTGGGCGCTCAGCTCGTTCGGCAACACCGGCCTGTGGATCGCGCTGCTCGGCTTCTACGTCGCACGCGGCGGCTTGCAAGGCCTACGCTATCCGGCGCTGCTCAGGAAGACGTTCAAGACGGCGTAAGTCCGTAACCCGGATGCAGCGAAGCGCAATCCGGGCTACGAAGTTCTCTTCCCTTCCCCCTGAAAGGGGGAAGGTCGGGATGGGGGTCAGCCGCAGGCGACGCAGCTCATGGAGAGAGCTGATCCCCACCCGCTTTGCTCTGGCGAGCAAAGCGACCTCCCCTTTTCAAGGGGAGGTTAGGGCGCAGCCGGATTTCGCTTCATCCGGGCTACGGGTACCTACCTCACCGGCCAGTCCTCGGCCGTAATCGTCGCAGCATCGGCGCCGACGATTTCCGACAGCGAGTCGCGGCCGGTGCGCAGCAGGGTCGAGGACAGATCGCGCTTGATGTCGTCGACGAGGCCGAGGCCCTTGTAGACCAGCGAGGAATAGAGCTGGATCAGGCTGGCCCCGGCGCGGATCTTGGTCAGTGCCGCGCCGCCGCTATCGATGCCGCCGACGCCGATCAGCGGAAACGCGCCTTCGACACGGACATAGGTCTCGGCCACCATCCGCGTCGACAGCCGGAACAGCGGACGGCCCGACAGGCCACCCTGCTCCTTGGCGCGATTCTCCTCGCGCAAGGTCGAGGGACGCGCCAGCGTGGTGTTGGCGACGATCATGCCGTCGACGCGCCGCGAGCGGGCGATGTGCACGACGTCGTCGAGCTCGGCCAGACTCAGATCCGGCGCGATCTTGAGCAGGACCGGCGAGTCGCCGGCGTTCTTGCGCACGCGCTCGCGGGTGTCGATGACCCGCGCCAGCAGATCGTCGAGCGCCGCCGATTGCTGCAGATTGCGCAGGCCCGGCGTGTTCGGCGAGGAGACATTGACGGTGAAATAGCTGGCGACCGGCGCAAACGTCTCGATCAGCTTCACATAATCGGCGGCGCGGTCGGGCGAATCCTTGTTGGCCCCGACATTGACCCCGACGATGCCGCCGACGCTGGCGCGCGCGGCGAGCCGCCGCAGCACGACCTCCGCGCCGTCATTGTTGAAGCCCATGCGGTTGATGACGGCCTCGTCGCGCTCCAGGCGAAACAGCCGCGGCCGCGGGTTGCCGCCTTGCGGCTTCGGCGTCACCGAGCCGATCTCGACAAAGCCGAAGCCGAGCCGCAGCAGCGCGTCGGGCACCTCCGCGCTCTTGTCGAAGCCCGCCGCCATGCCGATCGGATTTGGAAAGTTGAGTCCGAAGGCGCGCACCGCGAGCTTGGGATCATCCGGCCGCTGCCGGATCGGCGGCAGCAGCTTCAGGCCCTGGATCGCCATGCGATGGGCATCCTCGGGATCGAACCAACGCAGCAGCGGCAGCGAGAAGGCGTCGAAGGCACGGATCACGGCTTGAGCTCCGGAACGTCGTGGCCACCGTCGGAGCGCGCGCGCAGGTCGAGGATCTCGATGACCGCGCCGAGGTCGAGCTCGCCATAGAGATGCGGGAACAGCTCGTCGTTGCGCGACCGCTCCCAGCGCAGGGCATCACCCAGCGCATCGGCATCGACCGCGACCAGGAACAGGCCAGTTTGCCCCTGGTAGTGCTTGCGCGCGGTCTCGGCCACCTGGGAGGCGGTGGAAAAATGGATGAAGCCGTCGCGTTTGTCGTCGGCACTGCCCCGGTACACGCCCTGCCGCTCAGCCTCGCGCCAGGCCGAAGCGGGGGTGATTTTGTAGATCATCGGCACGGGCCGGCCTTCCCTTTTGTCCTTGAGTCTCTTGGGGTTTTATCCGGATTTGAGGGGAAATGCCCCAGACGCCATCTGGCGAGCGAGGGACCGTATCGGCGGCGGCGGCGCAACTCAAGCGGTGCCGGGACACATCGGCCGACAGATTTGCGAAAACGCCAAGTTTCAGGCAATAATTCCTACCATCCGGGATATCCTCGATGGCCAAACAGCCCAAAGCCACCCGACCGCTGACCCACGCGCAGGTCTGGGCCGCGCTCGACCGGCTCGCGGAACGCGCCGGCCTGTCGCCGTCGGGCCTTGCCAAGCAGTCCGGACTCGACCCCACCACCTTCAACAAATCCAAGCGCGTGACCGGCGACGGGCGCGAGCGCTGGCCCTCGACCGAATCGCTCTCCAAGGCGCTGGCCGCGAGCAATGCCAGCATGGAGACCTTCGTGCAGTTGCTCGGCGATGGCGCGCGCGGCGGACAGTCGGTGCCGCTGATCGGCTTCGCGCAGGCCGGAGCCGGCGGCTATTTCGACGACAGCGGCTTTCCCGCCGGCAAGGGCTGGGATGAAGTGGCGCTACCGGCGACGTCAGACGAACACGCCTATGCGCTGGAGATCGAGGGCGACTCGATGAAGCCGGCCTATCGCGAAGGTGACATCATCGTGGTGTCACCCGCGACCGCGATCCGCCGCGGCGACCGCGTGGTGGTGCGCACGACCGGCGGCGAGGTGATGGTGAAAGAATTGAGACGCCGCACCGCCAAGATGCTCGAACTCGCATCGCTCAATCCGGAGCACCCCGACCGCATGCTCGATGCCGAGGAAGTCGCGTGGATCGCACGCGTGGTGTGGGCGAGCCAGTAGCCGCGGCGATTCAGTCGCCACCATCGTCGTCCCGGCGTAGGCCGGGACCCATAACCACCGCTGATTGCGCTTACGCACGCTGGGGCCACAGCCTGCCCTAACAACCCAACCCTGTGGTAATGGGTCCCGGCCTTCGCCGGGACGACAGCGAATATGTTGCACGATCTGTTTCGCAGGGGCGACGGTGGAGTTTGACACGAATTACGTCGCGTAGTCCGGTTCCTTGCGATCCAGCATCCGCTTCAGCGCATCGAAATGCCGCTGCGCCGGGGACGGGCCGTTGTAGAGATGGTCGTCGCGGAAATCGCGCTTGGTCTTCTCCACCACATGCTGCGGCAATTGCTTGAGCGGCTGCTGGGTCCACATCGCGTAGATCTGCACCTGTGCGGCGCGCTCGATGTAATAGAGCCGGTCATAGGCATCGGCGACCGTCTCGCCGACGGTCGAGATGCCGTGATTGGCCATGAACAGAATGGTCTTGTTGCCGATCACCCTGGCGAGCCGCGCGCCTTCCTCTGGATCAAGCGCGGGGCCGGTGTAGAGATCGTCATAGGCAATCGCCTCCGACAGCCCGACCTCGGTCTGGCCGATCTCCTTGATCCGCGGATCCTCGAGCCGCGTCAGCGCGCTCGCATAGGGCATGTGGGTGTGGAACACCGCCTTGGCCTGCGGCAGCGCCTTGTGGATCGGCGCATGGATGCAATAGCAGGAGCGCTCGACCTCACCCTCGCCGCGCTTCACCTCGGCATCGTCGATGCCGACCTCCATGAAGGAGGATGCTGTCACCTCCGACCAGTGCATGCCGAACGGGATCTGGTAGTAGCGGTCGGTGCGGCCGGGCACCACCAAGGTGAGGTGGTTGAAGATACCTTCCGAAAAGCCGTGGATGTAGGCGAGCCGATGCGCCGCCGCGAGATCGACCCGCGCCTGCCATTCCTCGGCGCTCGAACTGTCCTGCAGCGATGTCGGCGAAACCCTGAACTGCATGCGCATGCTCCCATCTGTGCCGGCCTCTCGGCGGAGGCCGTGCTGATTTTATGGATACAAGTGTAGCGCAATCCGGCGCCAGGCTCCGGTGAAATTGCCGATGGCCTGCTATCCGAATTTTGCGGGCTCGGCGTCATTATGTGATGATGCGCTGCGAAGACCGCGGATCGGCGGCTTCGTTGGCTGCGGCGGAAAGCCACATGAGCGGCCTGCACTTTCCAACCCAACGTAACACACTCCGCAAAGCCCAGAGTTACGCAATGACAGGACCATCCGACCGCAAGACCATCGCCATCGTCGGCCTCGGCAGCATCGGCGGCATCATCGCCGGCCTGCTGCGCGCGGTCGACAAGCATGACGTGATCGCCTGTGTCCGGCGGCCGCTCGATCGGCTCACGGTCGAGCGGGCGGAGGGCACGGTGGAAGTGCCGCTGCGCGCCCTCACCGATCCGGCAGCGGCTACGCCGGTCGACTGGGTGTTGTTGTCGACCAAGGCGCAGGACACGGAATCGAGCGCGCCCTGGCTGCAAAGGCTGTGCGGGCCGCGGACGCGCGTCGCGGTGCTGCAGAACGGCATCGGCCACGCGGAGCGGCTGGCGCCATTGGTCGGCGCCGCCACGGTCGTGCCGACCATCGTCTATTACAACGGCGAGCGGCTGGCGCCGGATCGCGTCCGTTTCCGCCGCGCCGGCGAGCATGAATTCGCGGTTGCCGATGACACAGACGGACGCGCGTTCGAAGCGCTGCTGGATGGCACGGCGATGCGCGTGCGGCGCTCCGCCGATTTCACCACGCTGGCGTGGCGCAAGCTTCTGCTCAATGCGGTCGCCAATCCGATCACCGCGCTCACCTTGCAGCGGCAGGCGGTGTTCCGCCGCGCGGACGTCAAGGCGTTGTGCCGCGCCATCCTCGAGGAGGCCGCGAATGTCGGCCGCGCCGACGGCGCCCAGCTCGCGCCCGACGAGGCCGAGCTGATGCTGGCGACGTTGTTGACCTATCCGCCAGACGCCGGCACCTCGATGTATTTCGATCGTGTCGCGGGACGCCCGTTCGAAGCCGACGCTCTCACCGGCGCGATCGTCGCGGCCGGCGAACGGCACGGCGTGCCGACGCCGCTCAACGGCCTGCTGCTGACGCTGTTGCGCGCCACCAGCGACGGCCTGCGCGACGCGGCGCAGGCCGAGCGGCGATGAGCGGCGCGATCCCTACGACGACCGCGCCAGCGCGCCGTCGATCATGTTGACCGCGTTCTGCACGCCGTAGACCGCGACGAAGGAGCCGAAGCGCGGGCCCTTCTCCTGGCCGAGCAGCACCTGGTAGAGCATGTTGAACCAGTCGAGCGAGACGCCCGGACGGCCGTCCTTGCCCTTCTTGACCATGTCGAGGAACGGCTCGCGGCGGCCGATCTCATAGACCACGTTCTGGATGTCTTCCGCGCTCGCGTTCGCCGGCATGTTGGCGAGCGCATCGCGCAGATCCTGCAGCGCGGCGCGCTCTCCCTCGGTCGGCTCGCGGAACTGCTTGGTCGGCGCCACGAAGTCGCGATAGTAGTTGATGGCGTAGCCGACCATCGCATCGAGCTTCGGATGGGTCTGCGGCGTCACGCCCGGCCGGTAGCGGCCGATGAAGCCCCACAGTGTCTCGGCATTCTCCGCGTTCGACGACGACACCAGCGTCAGCAGCAGCTGGAAGGTGACGGGCATGTCGGCCTGCGGCGGCTTGCCGGAATGGATGTGCCAGACCGGATTCTGCAGCTGCTGCCGCGCTTCCTGCCGCGTGAAGCCGTCGAGGAATTGCTGGTAGTCGTCGACATTGCGCGGAATGACGTCGAAATAGAGCCGCTTCGCCGCCTTGGGTTCGCGATACATGAACAGCGACAGCGATTCCGGCGAGGCATAGCGCAGCCACTCGTCGATCGTCAGGCCGTTGCCCTTCGACTTCGAGATCTTCTGGCCCTTCTCGTCGAGGAACAGTTCGTAGTTGAAACCTTCCGGCGGCGTGCCGCCGAGCGCCGAGCAGATCTTGCCCGACAGCTTCACCGAGTCGATCAGGTCCTTGCCGGCCATTTCATAGTCGACACCGAGCGCGTACCAGCGCATCGCCCAGTCCGGCTTCCATTGCAGCTTGCAGCGGCCGCCGGTGACAGGAACCGTGACGGTCTCCTTGCTATCGGGGTCTTCATACGAGATCGTGCCGGCCTTGGCGTCATGCGCCGTCACCGGCACGTAGAGCACAAGGCCGGTGCGCGGACAGATCGGCAGGAACGGCGAGTAGCTCGCCGCGCGCTCCTCACGCAGCGACGGCAGCATGATCGCCATCACCTTCTCGATCCGCTCCAGCATGCGCAGCAGCGCGGCATCGAAGCGGCCGGAGGTGTAGTACTCGGTCGAACTCGCGAACTCGTAGTCGAAGCCGAACTGGTCGAGAAAGGCGCGCAGCCGCGCATTGTTGTGCTGGCCAAAGCTCGGATGGGTGCCGAACGGATCGGGCACCTTGGTCAGCGGCTTGCCGAGATGCTGCTCCAGCAGCTCCTTGTTCGGCACGTTGTCCGGCACCTTGCGCAGGCCGTCCATGTCGTCGGAGAAGGCGAGCAGGCGCGTCTTGATCTTGTCCTCGGTGAGCACGCGGAAGGCGTGGCGCACCATCGTGGTGCGCGCGACTTCGCCGAACGTGCCGATATGCGGCAGGCCCGACGGGCCGTAGCCGGTCTCGAACAGCACCTCGTCCTTGGGATTTTTCTTCAGCCGCGCCACAATCGCTTTCGCCTGCTCGAACGGCCAGGCGTTGGATTGTTCGGCGAGCGCCCGCAGGTCGCTCGGGCTGGCAGAAGGATCAATCACGGACATTCCTCAGGTTCTCTCCAAAAAGGCCGCGAAAACTAACGCTTTCGCGGCAAAATGCAAAACGACGGGACGTTTGTCGTCATTCCGGGGCGATGCGCAGCATCGGACCCGGAATCTCGAGATTCCCCGGGGTGCAATTGCACCCCTGAGGTCTGGTCCTACGGACCATCCCGGAATGACGAACTCAGAACGGGCTGACCGAGAAATAGCGCAGCCACAGATCGGTGAAGCGGCCTTTTTCCCAGATCCGGAACAGCGCCCAGTTCAGCGACTGCCGGAGCAGGTCGTTGCCCTTGCGGACGGCGATGCCGACGCCCTCGCCGAAATAGCGGCTCTCGACAAAGGGGCCGCCGGCAAAGGCGCAGCATTCGGCGGAATCGGTGCCGTTGATCCAGAACGCGAGCGAGATCGCATCGCCGAAGATGAAGTCGACCTCGCCGCGGCGCAGCGCCGCGCGCAGCGCGTCGTTATCCGGATAGGAATGGATCTCGGCGTCGGTGAACATCGCCTTGAGGTAGGCCTCGTGCGAGGTCCCGGCGATGACGCCGACCTTCTTGCCCTCGAGATATTCCGGGCGGATTTCCGGCATCGCGTTGTCACGGCGCGACACGAAGCGGGCCGGCGCGCGGTAATAGGGATCGGTGAAATCGACCTTGGCGCGCAGCTGCGGCGTCACGGCCATCGACGCGATGATGGCGTCGCCCCGGTTGGTCGCCAGGGCATCGATCAGGGTCTCGAAGCGGCGCATCTGGATGGTGCAGGTGACCTTGATCTCGTCGCAGAGCGCGCGCGCCAGGTCGACGTTGAAACCGGCCGGATTGCCGTCGGGACCGGTGAAATTGAACGGCGGATAGTCGGTCTCGGTCAGAAAGCGGATCACGGTGAGGCGCGACAGGTCCGGGCGGTCCGGCCGGCGCCGCGGGTCCCAGAAACCCGGCACCGCCTGCGGCGCGGCCTCGGCGGCGGCCTTGGGCGGCAGGGTCGGGGCCGCCTGGGTTGCCGCGGGGGCCGCAGGCGCTGCCTGCGGTGCAGCCGGCGCCGAAGGTGTCGCTTGTGCGGGGGCCGCCTTGGTGGGCGGAGCCGGAGCAGGAGCCGTCTTGGCTGCTGGCGCCTGTGCGGGGGGTGTCTGTGCAATTGCAGGGTATGCCAAGGCCAGCAAGGCAGCCGCGATCATGCCCGCGGCCAGGCGAAGCTGGCGCGAACGGACGGCAAAGGGCTGGACAGGCGGACTTGGCATAACCGGCAATTTCAGGAAATTGAACGGCTTATAGCCGAATCGGCGCCTGAAGCGAGCGCCGATTGGGTTAATTCTGAACCGGAAATGGCGATCAGAGGTACCGTTTGAGATCGGCCGCCGCTTCTTCCGGCGTCCGTTTCAGATTGAACGGCGCGACGAAATGACCGTCGCGGTCCATCAGATAGATCAGCGCGGTGTGGTCCATCGTGTAGTCGCCATCCTTCAGCGGCACTTTCTTGGCGTAGACACGATAGCTCGACAGGACCTTGGCGATCGCGGCGGGATCGCCGGTCAGGCCCTTGAGGTGCGGATCGAAGCTCGACAGGTAATCCTTCATTGCGGTGGCGGTGTCGCGTTCCGGATCGACCGAGACGAAATAGGCATTCACGCGATCGGCGTCCTTGCCCATCGCCTTCAGGACCTCCGAGATCTCGAACAGCGAGGTCGGGCAGATATCCGGGCAATGGGTGAATCCGAAGAAAATCAGGGTCGGCTTGCCCTGGAGGTTCTTGTCGGTAACGGTCTGGCCGGACTGGTCGGTGAGCTGGAACGCCCCGCCGATCGCGGCCGGCGCGGCAACGGTGCGCAAGCCGCCGATCGCCCACAGCATGAGGAACAGGCCGACCGCCAGACTGCCCGCGAAGGCAGCGAAGATCACCAATGGGCGCGTGGTCCGGGGCATGATGCGAGGGCGTCCTTGTCAGAAGCAGGCGGAGATGCCGGCCGTGATCATTTCGAAAAACACCGCGGTCCCGTAGTGGAACCAGAGCGCGGCAGCGGCAAGCAGGGCCAATCCGCCGATACCGGCCGCACCCCACAGGATCGCAGACGCCACCCGGGTCTGTGGAGCCGTTACGAGCTCGGATCGGGTGGAGATCGGCTGAACCATGAGGCTGAGATAAGCCGGGTTCCGGCAGGCAGCAAGCGCAATGGCGCCCGCAGGCCGTCAAATGATGGCGAGCTAATCCGGTGCCGGCGCGTTCATGCCCCGGCGTCTGCCGAGGCCAATGGCCGACGAGGGTCAAACAGAGAAGCAGCCGGAGCTTAGTGCGCGGGCTTCGGCGCCGAGGCCTGGGCGTTGAGATAGCACGGCTTGTACAGCGCCTGCAGTTGCTTGCCGCGCAGGAAGATCATGCGCCGGGTCAGGCCACCACGCCCCGAAATCCATCTGCGTACCGCCGGCGGATACATCAGGTACAGCATATGGGTGGCTTCGGGATTGGGGACCGGGCGGCCGTTATCGCCGTAATCCCAGGCTGCGTGGAAGCCGAGGCTGGCGTGCGAGGTCACACAGATCCGGTCGTGAGGAACCTTGCCGAGCACGATGGTGCAGGCCGAGGCACACAGCCCGTCGATGATGACCGTCTCGCCCGAAGTCCGCAGGTCCTGATACCTGTCGACATAGACGCCGATCTTGCCGCCGCGATCGTCGGCGATCCTGACTACAGCTTGAGACACCCCCATTCCCGCCAGCAGGAGAACCGCAGCGAGCAACCCCGTCATCAACTTCATTTTGGCCAGCCCCAGTCGAAACCGAATCTGTTTGGTCTGTGATGCAAGACAATCGTGAGCGTGTTGCGCGCGCGGATTTTTGTCCAGACGAGCGAAGCCGGTCAAAACAAATTCAAATTGGGTGTTGCGCGCACGCTGCAGTGGGACTGGGGAAAGGTCCCAAACTGGAACAACGCGGCGCACGTGCTTGGTGCTCCGCCGCCACAGGCAAGGTCCATTTGGCGTTGACCGCACTCAATGAGGCGGTCTTGAATCTCGGCAGGACGGGGACCTGAACATGGCTGACGATGCAGATGTGATCGTGATTGGCGCGGGGCTTGCCGGTCTCGTGGCCGCAACCGAGATCGCCGACGCAGGCAAGCGCGTCATCGTGCTCGACCAGGAAGGGGAACAAAGCATCGGCGGCCAGGCCTTCTGGTCGTTTGGCGGCCTGTTCCTGGTCGATTCGCCGGAGCAGCGCCGGCTCGGCATCAAGGATTCGGTCGAGCTCGCATTACAGGACTGGATGGGCACCGCCGGTTTCGATCGCGAAGAGGATTACTGGCCGCGCAAATGGGCCGAGGCCTATGTCGCATTCGCTGCGGGCGAGAAGCGCGACTGGCTGCGTGCCATGGGCCATCGCATCTTCCCGGTGGTCGGCTGGGCCGAGCGCGGCGGTTACGACGCGATGGGCCATGGCAATTCGGTGCCGCGCTTCCACGTCACCTGGGGCACCGGACCCGGCATCGTCGAGCCGTTCGAACGCCGCGCGCGCGAAGCCGCGAAAAGCGGACGGCTGGTATTCAAGTTCCGCCACCGCGTCGATGCGCTCAGTGTCACCAACGGTGTGGTCGACGGCGTCAGCGGCGCGATCCTGGAACCGAGCTCGGTCGAGCGCGGCAAGAGTTCCTCGCGCAACGTCGTCGGCGATTTTTCCTTCCGCGCGCCAGCCGTGATCGTCGCGTCCGGCGGCATCGGCGGCAATCATGATCTGGTGCGGCAGAACTGGCCGAAGCGGCTCGGCGAGCCGCCCAAATTCATGATCTCCGGCGTGCCCGAACATGTCGACGGCCGCATGATCGGCATCACCGAGGCGGCGGGCGGCCGGCTAATCAACCGCGACCGCATGTGGCACTATGTCGAGGGCATCCGGAACTGGAACCCGATCTGGCCGCGTCACGGCATCCGGATCCTACCGGGACCGTCGTCGCTGTGGTTCGACGCGACGGGCAAGCGGCTGCCAGCGCCGCTGTTCCCGGGCTCCGACACGCTCGGGCAACTGCACTACATCATGGGCACCGGCTACGATTATTCGTGGTTCATCCTGACCCAGAGCATCATCAAGAAGGAGTTCGCGCTGTCCGGCTCCGAGCAGAACCCCGACCTCACCGGCAAGAGCTGGCGCATGACGATCAAGCGCGCCACCAACAAGGGCGCGCCGGCGCCGGTGGAGGCGTTCAAGCAGCACGGCGCCGACTTCATCGTGCGCGACAATCTCGCCGACCTCGTCGGTGCCATGAACAAGCTCGCAGGCAACGACCTGTTGCAGCTCGACGCCATCAAAACCCAGATCGAGGCGCGCGACCGCGAGATCACCAACCCCTACGTCAAGGATGCGCAGGTCATGAACCTGCACAATGCGCGGCGCTATATCGGCGACAAATTGATCCGCACCGCGAAGCCGCACCGGATCCTCGATCCCGAGCACGGCCCGCTGATCGCGGTGAAGCTCAACATCCTCACCCGCAAGACGCTCGGCGGGTTCGAGACGGATCTCGATTCGCGCGTATTCGGCAGGGATCACCAGATCATCCGCGGCCTCTACGCGGCCGGCGAAGCCGCCGGCTTCGGCGGCGGCGGCGTGCACGGCTATCGCTCGCTGGAAGGCACGTTCCTCGGCGGCTGCCTGTTCTCGGGCCGCAACGCGGGACGCGCGGCGGCGAAGGCGGTGAACTAAAGAGCGCCTTTCCCTGATGTGGTCGTTGAGGCCCGCCGGCGAGAACCGGCGGGCCTCGATTTGCTGAGTCCGAATTTGTTCAGGCGGTCTTGGTGAAAAGCGTCAGGACGCCGTTGGTGAGATTGACCGCGACAACTTGTGCCGAGCTGAGGCCCTTCGCCTTCAGCGCGGATACTGCTTCTTCAGACGCGTCGATGGAACCGCGAAGGTTCCGCAGGTCGTCTTCGCTTGCCTTTGCGACGACTGCCTCGACCTTCGACCGGGCGTCGGGCTTGAGTTCCTTGATGTCCACGACCTGGATGCTCCGGATGGCGGTGGGCTGATCAGATTGAGCCTGCGGCATCGCCTTCGGTTGCGTTCCCTGCACCTGCGCCCAGGCAGGTGTTCCAAGCGAGAGCGCCGCAACGATGACGGATGCCGTAGAGATGCGGATGTGCATGAGCATTCCTTGTGTTGATTACCCCCAACATCCCGCGAGAACGCGCTCTCCTTGCTTAAGGTTCCGGCCGGAGATCCGCTCTCTCGACCGGTGCAGCATGAACTTACGGGACCGTCGCCGGGAGGCGCCGGCAAAATATCGAAAACAACCCCATGCAAAGTAGCCGCCGGTGGCCCCGTTCGACCAAGCGACTTGACACGTCGGGCAACTCAGGAGCATTATTCGAATATTCCGAAATCACGCCTCGCCCTAGTCCGCCTCCGCGCTGAGGAAGCGGACGCCGAACGTATCGGCGTTGGCTTCGCCCCAATCGTAGAGTGCCTGCAGCATCGGCTTCAGCATCTCGCCGCGCTTGGTCAGGCAATAGCGCGAGGAGCCGCCGCCGCGCTCCTGCCTGACGAAGCCTGAATTGCAGAGATCGCGCAGGCGCTCGGTCAACACCTTGTCGCTGAGCTGCGGGATGTCGTGGCGCAATTCGCCGTAGCGCATCGGCCGGACCTTCAGCCGGCTCAGGATCACGGTCTTCCATTTGCCGCTGAGCTGATCGATCGAGAACTCGACCGGGCAACCATATTTGCGCTTGGTCTTGCGGATCATTGCAACTCTCCCGCGGCACTTTCCATCTGGTTCGTTGAGAGCCGCCATCGATCCATCTAAGCACGCATTGCACGGGTTGGGCGAGTTCAGGGATCATTGCAAGGCATGACAGACGACAATTCCGCCCAGGGTCCACGCGACAAGCAACAGCCGCGCAAGCGCATCGTCGTCAGACGCAACGGGCCTTACGAACCGGAGCCCGGCATTCCGATCGTCGATCATCTCGGCGTGCCTATCGCAACGGAGGTCCCGGTGCGGCTGTGCCGCTGCGGACAGTCGCAGACCAGGCCGTTCTGCGACGACAGCCACGTCGCGCGCGGCTTCACCCACACCAGGGATCCGCGGCGCGCACCGGACAAGCTCGAGGTTTATGCCGGGCAGCAGGCGTTCGTGTTCGACAATCGTGGCACCTGCGCGCATTCCGGCTTCTGCACCGACCGGCTCACCTCCGTGTTTCATCTCGGCGAGCAGCCTTTCATCGCGCCCAGCGGGGCGCGCCTCGACGACCTCCTCAACGCGGTGCGCAGATGCCCGTCGGGCGCGCTTGGCATCGGTATCGGCCCCAAGCGTGACGCCAGCCTGTCTGACGTCAGCCGGCCGCCGCAGATCGAAGTGTCGAAAGACGGGCCCTATCGCGTCACCGGCCATGTCGAACTGGTCGATGAGGATGGCACGGCAATCGTGCAGAACGCGGGCGCGTCGCAAGAGCATGCCAGCCTGTGCCGCTGCGGCGCGTCGCTGAACAAGCCGTTTTGCAGCGGCATGCACTGGAGCGTTGCGTTTCGCGATCCCGTTCCCGATCCCGATCCGATGCGCGAGCCGACGCTGTTCGAATGGGCCGGCGGCTATCCGGCGCTGCTCGACATGACGCGCATCTTCTACAGCCGTTACGTGCCGGAAGATCCGCTGCTCGGTCCGCTGTTCGCCGAGATGTCGCCGGACCATCCGGAGCGGGTGGCGGCGTGGCTCAGCGAGGTGTTCGGCGGCCCGCGCTTCTACACCGAGCGCTATGGCGGCTATCGGCGGATGGTGTCGCAGCACATCGGCAAGGAGATCCGGCCGGAGCAGCGCGCATTGTGGGCGACCTACATGGTGCAGAGTGCCGACGATGCGGGCTTACCGAGCGATCCGGAATTCCGCGCCGCCTTCGTCGCCTATATCGAATGGGGCTCGCGCATCGCGGTGGAGAATTCCGGCGCCGGCGCGACACCGCCGCCGAACATGCCGGTGCCGCGATGGTGGTGGGTCTGCAACGCAACGCCCGCTGCGCGGCCGTCCGCAACGGCGAGCGATGCGCAGGCCGCGAACGACATCAGCGTGGCACTCCCCGGTCCCGACGAGGCCGTGCAGTTCGAGCAGCACATCCGGCCGTTGTTCCGGCCGATGGACCGCAGTTCGATGCTGTTCGCCTTCGATCTCTGGAACGAGGCGGATGTCGCCAGGCACTGCCAACAAATCCTGGCACGGCTCAAGGCCGGGACCATGCCCTGCGATGGCGCCTGGCCGGCCGAGCGAGTGGCACTGTTCGCGCGCTGGGCGAATGGGCAGAATCCGCCGACCTGATTGCGCCGAGCCGATCTCGGAGCAATTTCGAGCGATTTCTGTGAACGGCGCTGCAAATTGTGCAGTGGCGGCGCTCGCTCCGGCAGGTTAGACAGTGCCCGCCATTCAGTGGAGACCCAAATGAGCATTCAGCGTTTCGAAACCGGCCCGCGCATGAGCCAGGCCGTCGTGCACGGCAACACCGTCTATCTCGCCGGCGTCGTCGCCGGCAAGGCCGCGGGCGGCAGCGTCACCGACCAGACCAAGGACATCCTGGCGATCATCGACGGCCACCTCGCCAAGGCCGGCACCGACAAGTCGAAGCTGCTCAGCGCGACGATCTACATCACCGACATGAAGACGTTCCCGGAAATGAACGCGGTGTGGGACGGCTGGGTCTCGCAGGGCAACACCCCGGCCCGCGCCACCGTCGAGGCCAAGCTGGCGGCGCCGCAGTACAATGTCGAGATCATGGTTGTCGCGGCGAAATAGACGCGACGCACGTCATCCAAAGGATACCGGATGCCCCGGATTGCAAAGCGCAATTCGGGGCATTTTCATCTAGCACTCACGCGCTGATCCGCGCTCGCTCGCCCGCAGCCTCACCGAGATCGGACTGAAGCCAGCGGGCAATCCGGCGCCATGAACCGGCGAGAGCCTTGCAGCCCATGAACAGTCCGAGGTGACCACACGGCTCGGTATGGCATTGCAGCCACGCGGGCGGCGTGGCCAAGAGCCGCGCTGTCGCAAATGCCTGGTCGGACGGAACAACGATGTCGTTCTCTGCGGCGAGCAGGAAGACGGGCTGCTTCACGGCAGCGAGATCGACCTTGCAGCCAAGCGCAACGAAGTCTCCGGCCGCGATCCGGTTCTGGCGAAAGATCCAGTCGGTCACTTCGAGGTAGTAGGTGCCCGGCAGATCGAGCGTCTCGTCATTCCAGCGCGTGAAGCGATCGAGCAACGCCCGCGCATCCTCCGAATTGCGGTCGAGCCGCCTCTGCAGCGCCGCTTCCGCGTCACGCATGGTGAACGGGATGCTCCAGGCCTGCAGCATGTGCTTGCCGCTGATGATCCCATCCCCCTGACGGACCAGCGCCTCGAAGCCTTGCGATGGAAGCGAGGCGACCATCCGGGAAAGCTCCGACGGTACCGAGACGTCGACCGGGCTGCCGGCAAGCACAAGCCGCCGTACCTTGCCGGGAAAGCGCGCCGCATAGAGCAACGACAGCCAGCCGCCCTGACAGAGACCTGCAAGGTCGACCGGCGGCCCGATCGTGTCGACGGCCACGTTGAGATCGGACAGAAAGGTGTCGATCGAGAAATATCGCATCTCCGGTGCCGCCGAGCGCCAATCCGTGAGATAGAGACGCGCAACGCCGGCCTTCTGCAACGCCTCCATCAGGCTGTGGCCGGGGGCAAGATCCGCAATCTGCGCGCGATGCAGCGCATAGGGCGCGCAGACCAGCAGCGGCCGGCCTTCGGCCGCTCTCGAGAAATCCAGCAGGCACATCGACGGCAGCTGAAGCGCGACCGAATGGGCTGTCGTCCAGGGCAGCGCCGCCGCTTCGCCCGGCGAATCCGTGGGCTCGGGCGGACGGTTAGGGTACCACTGCGAGTATATGTCCAGCGCCAATCGCGCGGCTTCAAACGGCCATAGCCAGGCGTCCTGCGCCCAGCTGGTGCTCGCACTTCGATCCGATCGATCCGTCTTTTCGGGCAAGCTCATTCACCGATTGATCGCTACCGGGATGGTCTGGCCAACGCGGGTCACCTTCACGCCGACAAATTCAGGTCGGATCAGTTTACGCCAAACCGGCTGGAGCGGCAGCCACGCCGGGATGTCACGATCTCGCGACCCCGGCGCCGCTTGCTGCCAAGCAGCAAACGTCCGTAGTTGCAACGGACTAAAGCGCGATGAGATTGGGTTGAATCATCATCGCGCTTTAGCTCCTTGTTTGAGCATGATCTTTTCGGAAAACCGCTTCACACTTTTCCGGATCACGCCCTAGGCGGCGCGCGCCGTGCCCTTCTCCGCCTCGAGCTTGCGCGCGAACAGCCAGCGGAAATAGGTCAGCGGGGCATCAGCGCCGATCGCGAGCAGCTGATAGTCCGGATCGGCGTCGAACACGCGCTGCTGCGCCTCGATGATATCCTTGTCCTCGTTGAACCCTTCCTCGAGGCTGTGCCGCAGCGACAGCGCAATGTTCGGATTGTCGATGTCGAAATCGTGCAGATAATTCCAGAAGAAGTGCGTGGTCGAGCGCGTCTCCGGCGTCATGAACTGCGCGTTGCGATACGACCGCGTGCCCGGAACCTGGACGCCCTTCTCGACGCCCCCGCCCCGCCGGCGCAAACGTGGTGTCGAGCGTGAAGATGCCGGGCACGATCATGCGGCCGATATTGCGGCGGTCGATCTTGTCGGTTTTGTTCGAGATCACCTTCTTGTGGTAGGGCGGCGGCTCGGCGCCCATGTGCCAGCGCTCGACACGGAAACCGTCGTCCAGCTTCTCGATCGCGACCGGCTTGGTCTTGTAGGCGTATTCCTCGGAGCCGCCGAGCGTGTTGGTGTGCACGAAGGCGAGATGCGCGAAGTCGCTGAGGTTGTCGACAATCAGGAGCCAATTGGCCTTGTAGTGCATGTAACCCGGCAGGCCGCGCCATCTGGGATCCTCGAGCGGCGGATAGTCGAGGATCAGTTTCGGATCGGCCTTCTCGGGATCGCCGGTCCAGATGAAGATCAAATTGTAGCGCTCGACCACGGGATAGCTGCGCACGCCGAGCTTCGCGGGGATCGTGTCCTGGCCGGGAATCTGGATGCATTTGCCGTCGGCAGCGAACTTCATGCCGTGGTACATGCACCTGATGTCGTCGCCCTCGATGCGTCCCATCGAAAGCGGCGCGGCGCGATGACAGCAGCGGTCGTCCAGCGCGACGACTTTGCCGCTCGACCCGCGATAGAGCACGATCGGCCGTTCCAGGATGGTGCGCGCGACCATCTTGCCGTCGATCAGTTCGTGATTCCACGCCGCCACGTACCAGGTGTTGCGCAGGAAAATTCCGTCGTCAGCCATCTCACCCTCCCGATGCAAGATTTGGTTGCGACGAGGTTAGGTGATTGCGGTCACCGGGATAATCGGATTTGGCTGGACACACTGTACCGGTGGATGGACAATCGGCCATGGAGTGGCGCGACTGGGAGCTGTTTTGCGAGGTTGTCGAGCATGGCGGCTTCACCGCGGCTGCGCGCGTGCTCGGCCATCCCAAATCGAGCCTCAGTGCTGCGGTGCAGCGTCTCGAAGCCAATCTCGGGCTGCGGCTGATCGAGCGCACCACCCGGCACCTGCGGCTGACCGATTCCGGCGAGACCATCTATCGCAAGGTGCGCCCGCTGTTCGCGGCGCTGCACGACACCCACAGCGAGGCGCTGGCGATGTCCAGCGCGGTTGCGGGCACGCTGCGCATCAAGGCGCCTTATGAATTCGGCGCGCATCATGCGGGACCGGTCGCCTGCGCGGTGATGGGCCGCTATCCCGAACTCGCGATCCGGATCGATGTCGAGCATGACATCGTCAACCCGATCGCCGAGAACTACGACATCGTGTTTGCGATGCTGGAGACGCCGCTGCCGTCGGCCGGGATCGTGATCCGCCGCGTCTTCACGCTCGAGCGCGGCCTGTTCGCGGCTCCGGCACTGCTGGAGAAATTCGGCGAGCCGCGCACGCTGGATGATCTGAGAAAGCTGCCGCTGCTGACCGGCCCCAGCGATCCGCCATGGGCGATCACCGCTCCCGGCGGCGCGGTCGAGCATCTCGCGGTCGATCGCGCACGCCTGACCAGTTCGAATGCCCATGTCCGGCTCCAGGCCGCGCTCGCCGGCCATGGCGTGCTGCGGGTCACCGCCAGCTATACCCGCGCCGCCGTCGCGGCCGGCGAGTTGCGGCGGCTGCTGACCGACCATGCCTGCGAGCCGCTCAACGTGCACGCGCTGTTACCGGCGCGGCAATTTGTCCCGGCGAAGGTGCGCTGCTTCCTCGATGCGATGGAGGCGCATGCGCGCGGGGATCCGGAGGCCTATATCAGGCCGTAGCGGTCTTTTTTGGCCGATTACCATTTTCCCGGGAACCTGCACGGCCGGTCGGCATCCAATGATATTATTCCGCCAACAGTGAGGGCGACCCGCCATGCGCCAGGTCCATGTAACGTCCCTGCCGCCGAACCGCTCGGACGATGCCGAGTTGGTGCAACGCGCGCTTGCCCGCGACGAGGCCGCGATCCGCGCCATCATGCAGGCGAATAATCGCCGGCTGTTCCGGCTGGCGCGCGGCATCCTGCGCAACGACCACGAGGCCGAGGACGTGGTTCAGGACGCCTATGTGCGCGCCTTTACCCATCTCGACCAGTTCCGCGGCGACTCCAGCCTGTCGACCTGGCTGTCGCGGATCGCAATGAACGAGGCGCTCGGCCGCCTGCGCCGCAGGCACAGCAGCGTCGAATGGTCCGATCTGCCGAAAGGCGCTCCTGAAGCCCGGATCATCCAGTTCCCCCTGTCGTCAACGGACGATCCGGAAAAATCCATGGCCCAGCGTGAGATCCAGCGCGTCGTCGAGCACGCGATCGACGAGCTGCCCGAGGCGTTCCGCCTCGTCTTCATCACCCGCGTGATCGAGGGCATGAATGTCGAGGAGACCGCTGAGATCCTCGGCCTCAAGCCGGAAACCGTGAAGACCCGCCTGCACCGCGCCCGCACCATGCTGCGCGACAATGTCGAGCGGAAGATCGGCCCCGTCGTCATGGAGGCCTTTCCCTTCGCGGGCAAGCGCTGCGAGCGATTGACCGAGGCGGTTCTGAAACGGCTGCGCGCCACGGCCTGAATTTTTCGGGAACCTCTGCTCGCCCGCACCATCCAACTCCTGTGCAAGCAACGACGCGCCGCGCGCTACGCCCGGCTCAACAGGAGTTTCAAACCATGTTCGTTCGATTGGGTATCGCGGTCGCCGCGCTCAGCCTCCTCAACTGCGCTGCGCTGGCGCAGGGCGCAAAGCCGACCGATCCGCAGATCGCGCACATCGCCTATACGGCCGGTGTGATCGACATCAATGCCGCCAAGCAGGCGGAAGAGAAGGCCTCCAACAAGGAGGTCAAGGCGTTCGCCAAGGACATGGCGCGCGACCACGAGGCGGTGAACAAGCAGGCGCTCGACCTCGTCAAGAAATTGAAGGTGACGCCGGAGGACAACGACACCAGCAAGGCGCTGTCGAAGCAGGCGGCCGACAAACTCGCCGAACTCGGCAAGCTGAAGGGCGCCGCCTATGACAAGGCCTATATCGACAACGAGGTCGCCTACCACAAGGCCGTCAACACCGCGCTGGAGACGCAGCTGATCCCCTCGGCCAGCAATCCCGAGCTGAAGGGCCTGCTGCAGACCGGCCTGAAGATCTTCCAGGGCCACCAGCAGCATGCCGAACACGTCGCGGCCGGCCTGAAGTAAGGAGGCGCGCGATGTTGCCAGGACGCTGTCTCGCAACGCTGGCTTTGCTCGCGCTCGGCGCGATGGCTGTCCCGGCGCATGCGGCGACCATCCAGATCGTGATGGAGAATCTGGTGATCTCCCCGGCCGAGGTGTCGGCCAAGGTCGGCGACACCATCGAATGGGTCAACAAGGACGTGCTGGCGCACACCGCCACCGCGAAGAACGGCGACTTCGACGTGACGATCGCGCCGAAGAAGACGGTCGAGTCGGTCCTGACCAAGGCCGGCACGGTCGACTATTACTGCCGCTACCATCCCAACATGAAGGCGGTGCTGACCATCGCACCATAGCCCGCGCGATGACCTCAGAGGTAATCGATCGGCGCACGCGAACCTTCGATAGTCCGGACCGCCGTACAGTCCGGCACTATCGAAGGAGAGCACCATGACCGACCATGCCACCATCGCCCGCCGCTATATCGATCTCTGGAACGAGCGGACGCCGAGCCGGCGCCGCGAGATGCTGAGCGAGAACTGGACCGCCGATGCGCGCTATATCGATCCGCTGATGAGCAGCGACGGCCATGAGGGCGTCGACGCACTGATCGCGGGCGTGCAGCAGAAGTTTCCGGACTTCCGCTTCAAGCTGATCGGGGAGCCCAACGGCTTCGGCGACCATGTCCGGTTCTCCTGGGGCCTTGGCCCTGACGGCGTCGACAGCCCGATCAAGGGCACCGACTTCGCCATGCTGAAGGACGGCCGGATCAGGAGCATCACCGGCTTCCTCGACCAGGTGCCGGGCGCCTGAGGCCTTCCTCGGGCAACCGCGACCTATATCCTCTCGTCATTCCGGGGCGACGCGCAGCGTCGAACCCGGAATCCATTCAACCGCAGCGCTTGCTGTCCGATGGATTCCGGGTTCTCGCTTCGCGAGCCCTCAGTGCGCAATTGCGCACCGGGGAATGACGAGGGGACAGAACGCCAACGCCGTTACGTCAACGGCTTCCACGCCGGCGACGTCGCTGCCAGAGCGTTTTCGAGCGAAGTGGATCCCGGTTCGCGTCAAGAAAACGCGTCAAAACAAAGAATAGAGAGCCCCGTTCCGATTCCATCGGAACGGAAAAGGCTCTAGTCTTCCCGAAACACAGGGAGGACACCATGAAGGCAGATTACGCCTTCGAGACTTCTGTCGTCAGCGACATCACGCCGGCGCTGCTGGCGATCGGCCGCGACATCTTTCCGCAGGCCCTGATCGGCGCGCTGCGCCGCGTCGCCGGGGTCGGCCATTGCATGGTGTTCTCGTTCACCGGTCCGCGGACCGCCGCGTGCCTGCTCGATGTCGGCAACATCCCGACCGGGCGCGACCTCGGGATCGCCTATTCCGAGCATTTCCATCAGGCCGACCCGAACCGCGATGCGGTGTTCGAGGGACGGGCGCAGCCCGCACCGATCGTGCTGCCGACCTTCGCCCGCCGCATGTACAGCGACGGCTACCGCAAGATCTTCTTCGACGACTCCGACATCGTCGACAAGTTCGCGTCCGCGATCTGGACCGGCGACACCTGCTTCTATGTCAACTTCTACCAGATCACCGCGCAAGGCCGCTTCAGCCGCGAGCAGATCGCGCGCCTGGCCGCGGTCGCGCCGGCGTTGACGGCGGCCGTGGCGCGGCATTTCCAGCGCGACCCGGCAGCGGATGTTGATCCGATCGAGCGGTTGAAGACCCTGTTTGCGACCGCCGAACCGCTCGCCAGGCTGACCGGGCGTGAGCAGGAGGTCTGCCTGCGCATCCTCTCCGGCCTCAGCTCGGAAGCGATCGCCGCCGAGCTCGGCATCGGGCTGCACTCCGCCCTCACCTATCGCAAGCGCGCTTATGACAAGCTCGGCATCTCCTCGCAGAACGAGCTGTTCGCGATCGCGCTGCGCCTGATGGCGTCGGCGCGCCAGTTGAACTGAGCGCGCTCCAGGCGATGGTCTCCCGCTGTCCCCAGCGGTGGGGACAGACGGGCCGCGCCGCCCGGCCTATGCTCGGTCCGAAAACCCGAGGCCAAACCGAGATCACGTCGTGAGCACCGCGCCCCATTTCAATATCGACGTCCCCGCCTTCTGGCAGGATCCCTACCCGGCGCTGGCGCGCATGCGCAAGGAGGCGCCGATCGCCTTCGTGCCGCAACTCGGCAGCACGCTGCTGTGCAGCCGCGACGACATCTTCATCTCCGAGAAGCAGATCGACGTGTTCTCGTCGCACCAGCCCGAGGGGCTGATGAACAAGCTGATGGGCCACAACATGATGCGCAAGGACGGCGATGCGCACATGAACGAGCGCAAGGCGATCTTTCCGGCGATCTCGCCCAAAACCGTCCGATCGCACTGGACCGCGCAGTTCGCAGCACACGCGACGCGCATCCTCGACAAACTGAAGCCGGACGGCGTGGTCGATTTCGTGCAGGCGTTCGCGCTGCCGTTCTCGGCCGAATGCCTGAAGTCGATCACCGGCCTCACCAACATGCGCTTCCAGGACATGAACGCGTGGTCGCAGGGCATGATCGACGGCATCGCCAATTATGTCGGCGATCCCGCGATCGAGGCGCGCTGCCATGCGGCGACCTCCGGGATCGATACCGCGATCGACGACATGGTCCCCAGGCTGCGCAAGACGCCCGACCTCAGCCTGCTCGGCGTGATGCTGCAGACCGACATGCCGATGGAGAGCGTGCGCGCCAATATCAAGCTTGCGATCTCGGGCGGCCAGAACGAGCCGCGCGATGCGATCGCCGGCACGGTATGGGCGCTGCTGACTCATCCCGACCAGCTTGCGCTGGCGACGAGCGGCACGATCCCGTGGCTGCAGGTGTTCGAGGAATATGCGCGCTGGATCTCGCCGATCGGGATGTCGCCGCGGCGGATCGCAAAGCCCTGGACGATCAGGGACGTCGCATTCGAGACCAATGAGCGCGTGTTCCTGATGTTCGGCTCGGCGAACCGCGACGAGAAACACTTCGACAAGCCCGACGCGTTCGACGTGCGCCGCGACGCCAGCAAGAGCATCGCGTTCGGTGCCGGTCCACATTTCTGCGCCGGCGCCTGGGCCTCGCGCGCCATGGTCGCCGACGTCGCGCTGCCCGCGATCTTCAAGCGGCTGAAGAATCTGCGCCTGATCGAGCACCAGCCGGCGCGGATCGGCGGCTGGGCGTTCCGCGGCCTGCTGGATTTGCCGGTGACGTGGGACGCATAGCCCCCGTTACCGTCCCCAGCGCAGCACGACCGGATCGAGTGTCCGCGCGATCTCGATCAGCCCCGCGCGCGTCGCCGGATGCAGCGGTTGCAGCGGGTGGCGCACTGCATCGGACTTGATGACGCCGCCCTCGCGCATCAGCACCTTGCAGGCCTGCAGCCCGCATTGCCGGTTCTCGTAATTGATCAGCGGCAGCCAGCGCGCATAGGCCCCGACCGCCTCGTCGCGCCGGCCGGCGAAGAACGGATCCATGATCTGGCGGATGCCGTCGGGATAGCCGCCGCCGGTCATCGCGCCGGTGGCGCCGGCATCGAGATCGGCCATCAGCGTGATCGCCTCCTCGCCGTCCCACGGCCCCTCGATCTCGGCGCCGCCCTTCTCGATCAGGCCGCGCAGCTTGTTCGCCGCCATCGGCACCTCGATCTTGAAGTACCTGATATTGGCGAGCTCTTTTGCCATCCGTGCCAGGAAATCGACCGAGAGCGGCGTGCCCGCGACCGGCGCGTCCTGGATCATGATCGGGATGTTGATGGCATCCGACACGATCCAATAAAACTCGTAGATGCCCGGCTCGCCGACGCGGAAGGTCGCGCCGTGATAGGGCGGCATGATCATCACCATCGCAGCCCCGGCGGCTTCCGCCTCGCGGCTGCGCGCCGCACAGACCGCCGAAGAGAAATGCGTCGTGGTGACGATGACGGGAATGCGGCCGGCGACATGCTCGAGCACCGTATGCATCACGGTCTCGCGCTCGGCGTCAGTCAGCACGAACTGCTCGGAGAAATTGGCGAGGATGCAGATGCCGTGGGAGCCGGCGTCGATCATGAAGTCGACGCAGCGCCGCTGGCCATCGAGGTCGAGATTGCCGTTGGCGTCGAAGATGGTCGGCGCCACGGGGAAGACGCCGCGATAGGGGCGCTTTGCGACTGATGTCATGATAACGACCTCCCAGATTGTTGTCGGATTTTCTTGTCAGCTCTGGCGGAACGGCAGCGGCGGGCCATCGAGCCGGCGCAGGCCCGGCTCGCGGCGCTCCAGCCACCAACCATACTGCTTCGGCCAGGACGCGAACACCTCGCCGCCTGCACCGCCGAGCGCGAGCTCGGCGTGCAGCGGCCAGTTCGGATCGAACAGCGCCTCGCGGCCGATCGCGACCAGATCGGCTTGGCCTTTGGCCAGGACGTCTTCGGCCTGCTGCGGATGCAGGATGAGGCCGACCGCGATGGTCGCAATGTCGGCGGCGCGGCGGATCTCATCGGCATAGGGCACCTGAAAGCCGTAGCCGCGCGGAATCCGCGCCGCGGTCGCCGAGCCGAGCAGGCCGCCCGACGAGCAATCGATCAAATCGACACCGCGCGCCCTGGCTTCGCGGGCGAACGCGACCTGGTCCTCGAGCGTCAGGCCGCCGTCGATACCGTCGACCGAGGAAATCCGCACCGACAGCGGCCGCTCCGCCGGCCAGGCCGCGCGCACGGTCTCGATGATCTCGAGCGGATAGCGCATCCGCCCGGCGCGATCGCCGCCATAGGCATCGGTGCGGCGGTTCGACAATGGCGAGAGGAATTCATGCAGCAGATAGCCATGCGCGCAATGCACCTCGACGAATTCGAAGCCGGCCTCCACCGCGCGCAAGGTGGCGCGCCGCCATTGCTCACGCAGCGCGGCGAGTTCGGCAGCGTCGAGCGCGTGCGGCATCAGCCAGCCGTCTTCCATCGGGATCGCGCTCGGCGCCACCGTCCGCCACGGCAGATCGCCGCGGCCGCGGTCGGCCTCATCGAGGGCGGCATTGCCGTACCAGGGACGCTGCATGCTGGCCTTGCGGCCGGCATGCGCGAGCTGGATCGAGGGCACTGCGCCATTGTCCTTGAGGAAGGCGGCGATCCGTTCGAGCGGCGCGATCTGCTCGTCGTTCCAGATGCCGACGTCGCCATGGGTGATGCGGCCCTCCGCGGTCACCGCCGCAGCCTCGACCATCACGAGCCCGGCGCCGCCCTGGGCAAATTTACCAAGATGGACAAGGTGCCAGTCATTGGCCAAGCCGTCGGTTGCCGAATACTGGCACATCGGCGAGATCAGGATGCGGTTTCGGGAGGTCACGCCGCGAAGCGTGATCGGCTGAAACAGAAGAGGCTGCGACATCGGGACCTGCGGGACGGTGTTGGCGGGAGAAATCGTGGCGGAAAGCTAGGCGGCGCGCCCCGGGATCGCAAGTCATGCCGCGGCGCAGGCGGCAAGACCTGCACGCATGCAGCACTTGCGGAGCGGCGCGATCTGCAAAACCGGCAACATCTGCCGCAGAAAATTTCCCGGCTGGTAGACACTTTCGGTCATCCCCGGGTCACGTCACGGATCGCAATTCGTCGCGGACATCCCTACATTGCCGGCATGAAGAAAATCGGATTCCTTTCGTTCGGGCACTGGACGCCCTCGCCGCAGTCGCAGGCTCGCTCGGCCGCGGATGTGCTGCTGCAATCCATCGACCTTGCGGTCGCGGCCGAAGAGCTCGGCGCGGACGGCGCGTATTTTCGCGTCCATCACTTCGCGCGCCAACTGGCCTCGCCGTTCCCGCTGCTGGCGGCCGTTGGCGCCAGGACCAGCCGGATCGAAATCGGCACCGCCGTGATCGACATGCGCTACGAAAATCCGCTCTACATGATCGAGGACGCCGGCGCGGCCGACCTGATCGCGAGGGGACGCCTGCAACTCGGCATCAGCCGCGGCTCACCCGAGCAGGTGATCGATGGCTGGCGCTATTTCGGCTATCAGCCGGGCGAGGGCGAAACCGATGCCGACATGGGCCGGCGTCATGCCGAGATCTTCCTCGACATGCTGCGCGGCCAGGGATTTGCGCAGCCCAATCCACGGCCGATGTTTCCCAATCCTCCCGGCCTGCTGCGGCTCGAACCACTCTCGGAAGGCCTGCGCGAGCGCATCTGGTGGGGCGCCGGCTCGAACGCCACCGCGGTGTGGGCGGCGAAGCTCGGGATGAACCTGCAAAGCTCGACGCTGAAGAACGACGAGACCGGAGAGGCTTTCCACGTCCAGCAGGCCGCCCAGATCCGGGCCTATCGTGCCGCCTGGAAGGAAGCCGGGCACACGCGCGAGCCGCGGGTCTCGGTGAGCCGCAGCATCTTCGCGCTGGTCGACGATCGCGACCGCGCCTATTTCGGCAACGGCCAGGAGGAAGACCAGATCGGCTTCATCGACGAGAGGACGCGCGCAATCTTCGGCCGCGGCTACGCCGCCGAGCCGGACAGGCTGATCGAGCAGCTCAAGACGGATGAGGCGATCGCAGAGGCCGATACCTTGCTTCTGACCGTCCCCAATCAGCTCGGCGTCGATTACAACGCGCATGTGATCGAGACGATCTTGACCCAGATCGCGCCCGCTTTGGGCTGGCGCTGAATCCATCGCGAACGTCAGCGATACTCGCCCGGCGCGCAGCCTCGTCACATCGAGCAGGACCGGGATAAGGACCCGCGCCGGCCGTCTTCTAGGGGGCTGTTGAGAGGGAACGGCCAGGCGCGGGCTTGAACCGACCGTTCTCGCCGGAGGTCGGTCGGCTCTATTCGACCAATGCCGGAACCCGCGACATCGTTCCGGCGGAACTTCGTTCTCAAACGCGGAGAACTACGGAAACATAACTGCGCGTTGTGAGAAGAACAGGTCGAGTACGGTGCGTTAGGCGCGCACGTTGCGTGAACAGATCGCCGTAATATCCCGGGATAATAACGAAAGGCCGTCTGCGGATTCCCTGGGTCAGGAATCCCTGTCGCGATTGCGCCGGGTGAGGTCGAGCCGATCGACGCGCTCATCGATCCGCCGGTTCAGCTCCTCGTCTTCTCGCGTATTGCTGCCGCGACGGGCGCGAACCACCAATGCACAACATCCGAGCAAAACGATCGCGAAGAGCGCGTAGTACCACCATGCCATGCACTGATCTCAAATGAACGCTCGCGATACCGCCGGAAAAGTCATCGTTCAGGCCGATGAGGACGCGCCGACCTTGGCGCATAATAAGGGTTCACCAGACAGGTCGCCGGCATGCCCACAGCGCTGGCCTGGCACTGATCTATCGACGTGAAGATGCAGTCCATGCGCTCGCCGACCAACTCACCGTAAACATGCATGCAGACGGGATAGCGCGGATCATACATTTGCGCGGATGCCGGCCTCGTCATCCAAAGCGCGCCCAGCGCAAGCAGCAGCGCTCCAAGCAACCTCACGTCACGTCTCCTGCTGTCGCCAAATACATTGCCGTGCCGACAAACTGTCCCGCGACATTTGCCTGAAGGCTGGAGCGGGCGAAGGGAATCGAACCCTCGTATGCAGCTTGGGAAGCTGCCGTTCTACCATTGAACTACGCCCGCGATCTCAATGCTTGAGGTCGCACCTCACGGGTGCGACCCGGCCGGACCATAGCCCGGGCGGAGGCAGCGGATCAAGCGCGCATTGGAGCCGATCGCCGCACCGCCCCCGCTAGTGGCCCATCCTCACGAGCACGTCATTGATGACAAAAGCCGCGGCGGCGGATGCGTCGCAGGTGCCGCTTCGTGCATAGATGCAGGCATCGGCGATGCCGACGCGGGCACAGCTTTGCCTTGAATAATCCGCCGGCAGATCACCGGCGGCCGCGGGCCGCGCGAGGATGCGGTTGAAGGTCGGCTTGGTCGCCTGCAACAGCGGCGGCAGGATCAGCTCGGCGAGCGGATCGCCGGGCTCCAGCGCATAGAGCGGTACTGGGCCGACCAATCGTTCCCGCCCTGGCAACAGCTGGAAACGAACATTGTAAAGTGCGAGGCCGCACAGCTGCGGATCGCTGCGCAGTTCGGCGGCGAGCCGCGCTGCGCCGACACCGCGCGTCCAGTAGTCCCGCATCCCCTCGCTAGCGCCGGCGAGCGTCACCGAGAGCAAGGCCCAGCCGCCGGTGACGATCGGCAATGCCCAGCGGCGCCACCCGGGCTTTGCGCGCAGCCATTGCACCCAATCGGCCGATCCCAGCGCCGCGACGATGATGAACAGTGCCACCGACAGGAAGACGAAGCGGTATTCCTTGTGGGCGATCAAGCTGTGGAAGACGAGGTTGACCAGCGCCACGGCCAGCAGCAGCGGCGCATGCCGCGCGCCGCGCCAGATCGCGGCGAGCGGCAACACGATCGCCGCCGACCACACGATCAGGAAGTTGGCGAGATAGGCCGAAGGGGGCGTCACGCCGAACTCGGTCGCGCGATCGTGCAGCAGGTTTTCCTTGATGTTGCCGATCAGCCAGGCGAACGGCACGGCGCCATGCGCAAGGTCGATCGCGGCGGTGAGCACCAGCGCGGCGAGACCGCCCGCGATCAGGGGAATCAGGTTTCGCCAACGCATCCAGCAGGCGCCGAGCGCAAGCGCGGCGATGGCCGGCGCGTACTGAAAGCGGCAGACAAAGGCAAAAGCGAGCAACGCGCCGCCGATCGCCAGATGCCGCTGCGACGGACGGCCGGTCACCAGCAGCGCCGCCGGCACGACCAGCGCCGTCGCCAACGGCTCGCCCAATGTGTGCGGCGAGAGCAGGATCAACTCGAACCAGACTGCCGCCGCGAACGCCGCGACGATGGCATGGGTTCGCGAAATCCGTGCACCAAAGAACCAGGCGCTGACCACGATCGACAGTGACGCAGATGCGGCGACCAGGCGCGGCACCAGGAAAGCGCCCTCGCCCCCCGGCGCAATCAAGCCGCCCACCGCGACCGGCCCGGCCAGCAATGTCGGCAGGAACCAGCCGCGAATGCCTTCGCGCCACTCCCACGTCAAAATGCCGTCATGGCCGAGCATCCGCCACGCCGGCTCGAGATACTGAAAGATCTCGTCCGGATACATCACGTTGGGCCAGAGCGCGGCCGCAAGGCGCAGGACCAATGCCGGCAACAGCAATGCGAACAGCGGATGAAGACGCCCGGTCGATGTCCCGGCCACGGCTGTGCTGCCGCGCGCCCCATCCGCGCCGGTGCTGGTCATCGTTCCGCCGATCGTACCGTGGAGCAGCATGCTGACGACCAGATAGCGGGCAAAGCCTTTAAGATGCGTGACTGATAAATTGGCGAGGTCACACAGAAGGGGCCGCGACATGGTTAGCTAAACGTCAAGATTCCGGATGCGCGCGCCGGCGACAATGTTAGGATCGCGCGCGTGGGGGCTGGTGGCGTCATGGCGGGGCGTGGGTATACCATTTTCGACACGGCGATCGGCCGATGCGGCATCGCGTGGGGCGAGCTCGGCGTGGCTGGCGTGCAGCTTCCCGAGCTGCGCGAGATCGAGACCCGCAAGCGGCTATTCAAGCTTTATCCTGACGCGCGCGAGATGCGGCCTCCCGAGGAGGTCGCTGTCGCGATCGAGGGCATCGCCGCGACCTTGCGCGGCGGCATTGGGGACCTTGCCGGCGTTGCGCTCGACATGAGCGGCATCCCGGCCTTCAACGCGCGCGTCTACCAGTTTGTCCGGACCATTCCCCGCGGCGAAACCCGGACCTATGACGAGGTGGCGAGCGCCTTGCGCGCGTCCGGCGCGGTCTATTCGGTGGCACAGGCGCTCGGCCGCAATCCCTTCATGGTCATGGTGCCCTGCCACCGCGTGCTCGAGGCAGGCAATTATGCCGACCGGATCTCGCCGAACGGCGGCAGCATCTCGAAACGGCGGCTGCTCTCGATCGAGGGCGCCCAGCCGACCACCAGCAAGACCCTTTTTGATGTGCTGCTGCCCGTTGCACGACTCCGGCCGCAAGCTTAAATCCGGGGTATGGTCCGAACCACGCTGCTGCAGCGCGATCGCATCACGGTGAACGAGTTCCGCTGCACGGCGGAACCCGGCGACAAGCCGTTCGCCGAGCAGTTCGCCTCCCACTCGGTGTCCTATGTGCGCAGCGGCAGCTTCGGCTGCCATTGCCGCGGCCGCTTCCATGAGCTGGTGGCAGGCTCGATCCTGGTCGGCCATCCCGGCGACGAATACACCTGCACGCACGACCACGTGGTCGGCGACGAATGCCTGTCGTTCTTCCTCGACCCGGTGCTGGTCGAGACCATCGGCGACCGCGCGGCGGTCTGGCAGGTCGGGTCGGTGCCGCCGCTGCCGGAACTGATGGTGATCGGCGAGCTCGCGCAAACGGCGGCAGCTGGCAACAGCGACGTCGGTCTCGACGAGATCGGCCACCTCCTCACCAGCCGCCTTGTCGAGCTGGTGTCCGACCGCAAGACAAAGCCGCTCACCGCAGGCTTGCGCGATCGCCGCCGCGCCGTCGAGGCCGCGCTGTGGATCGACGCCAATTCACACCATCAGATCGACCTCGACGAGGCCGCCGAACAGGCCGGCTTGAGCACCTTCCATTTCCTGCGGCTGTTTTCCGCCGTGCTCGGCGTCACCCCGCATCAATATCTCGTGCGCTCGCGGCTGCGCCATGCGGCGCGGCGGCTCGCGGATGACGACAGCCCGGTCACCGACATCGCCTATGACGTCGGTTTCGGCGATCTGTCCAATTTCGTGCGCAGCTTCCACCGCGCCGCCGGTGCCTCGCCGCTCAAGTTCCGCCAGGCCTCGCGCGGCGACCGCAAGATTTTCCAAGAACGTCTCGCGCTGCAATAGCTAGGCTGCTCCCGTCCGCGCGTCTTTCGATGCGCTTAGCGACTGGAGATTCCTCATGTACGACCATATCGGATTGCGCGTTGCCGACCTCGACGCCAGCGTGCGCTTCTACACCGCAGTGCTGGCGCCACTCGGCTTCGTGCTCTGCTCGCGCGACGACAGCGGCGCCGGTTTCGGCCCGAAGGGCGAGCCCGCGCTCTGGCTGCATTTGCACAAGGGCAAGGCCCAAGGCGGCGCGCACGTTGCGTTCCGTGCCCCGAGCCATGACGCGATCAAGACATTCCATACCGAAGGCCTGAAGGCCGGCGGCAAGGACAACGGCGCGGCGGGCCATCGCAAGGATTACAGCCCGACCTATTACGCGGCGTTCCTGCTCGACCCCGACGGCAACAATGTCGAGGCGGTGTCGACCTAGCACACCACAGCTCCGCCGTCATTGCGAGTGGAGCGAAGCAATCCATCTTTCCGCCTGCTGCGGTGTGGATTGCTTCGTCGCTTCGCTCCTCGCAATGACGACACATCTGAAACCAACGAGGATTGAACAATGGCTTCCATTCACAAGGATATCCCGATCGACGCGCCGGCAGATCATGTCTGGGACGCGTTGCGCGATTTCGGCGCACTGCATACGCGGCTAGTGCCGGGCTTCGTGACTGACACGCAACTGGACGGCGACGTCCGCACCGTCAGCTTCTCCAACGGCACCGTGGCGCGCGAGACGCTGGTCGATTGCGACGACCAGCGAAAGCGGCTGGTCTATGCGATCAGCAGCGAGCGGTTGAAGCAGCATTCCGCCTCGGTGCAGGTGTTCGCCGAGGGCGACACGCGCTGCCGCGTGGTGTGGATCGCCGACGTGCTGCCGCACGAGGTCGCGCCATACATGGACGCGCAGATGGATCTCGGCGCGGCGGCGATGCAAGCCGCGATGGCCAAATCGGCCAGGGAGAAGAGCGCGGCGTGATCCGCTAGGTCATGCGACTGGCCGCGCATTTCGAACTATGACCGTCACCCTGAGGAGGTCGCGAAGCGACCGTCTCGAAGGGCGACAGTCCCGCTGTTTCTACGAGCGCACGCCGAAACACCTGGGCCGTCGATCCTTCGAGACGCCGCTTCGCGGCTCCTCAGAGCCTGACTGAAAAATGGGTGAGTGATCTCAGTGGGGTGTGATTCCATCGGATTTGCAAAGATTCGAGGGAGAGCACGATGCCCTGGACCAAGATCACTCGGGAGCAATATCGGCGGGACGATCTGCGTTATGCAAGCGATATGACCGATGCGGAGTGGGCGGTGATCAGACGCCTGTTGCCGCGAGCGAACCGGCGCGGCCGGCCGCGTAAGACGGAGCTGCGTCGTGTGATCGAAGCGATCCTCTATATCGTTTCGACCGGCTGCCAGTGGCGGGCGTTGCCGCAGGAGTTCCCGCCCTATTCGACGGTGCAGGGCTATTTTTATAGATGGCGGGATACAGGCCGGTGGCAGAGGATTGTCAGCGTGCTTGTCCGACGGGCGCGAAAAAAGCTTGGACGGACACCGAAGCCGACGGCAGCCGTGATCGACAGTCAAAGTGCGCCAACCACGCAAGCTGGCGGACCGCGCGGCTACGATGCAGGCAAGCGCATCTACGGCCGCAAGCGGCATATCGTGACGGATACCAATGGCCTCCTCCTTGGGGTTCATGTTCATCCGGCCAACGTTCAGGACTGCCATGGCGCCGTACCGCTGCTGAAGAACGTGCGGATGAACTTCCCCCGGCTGCGCCACGTCTTTGCCGACCGGATCTACCGCGGAAATCAACTCCTCGACGCGCTCTCAGACTGCGGTCCATGGACTGTCGAGATCGTCGAGCGGCCTCAAGGCGTCAAAGGCTTCCAGCTTCTGCCGAGGCGGTGGGTGGTTGAACGCACATTCGCTTGGTTCGGCAGATGCCGCCGCCTCGCCAAGGACTTCGAGGCGACGGTGGCAACCGAAGCTGCCTGGCTGCTGATTGCACACATCAGGCTCCTGACCCGCAGACTCGCGGCTGCAGCTAAGGTTGGGTGATTTATGAGTCAGACTCTCAGGATGACGGATTTAATATCTACGACAGCGCCGGCTGCACTTCTGCGACCGGTGCCGACTTGCCCCAGCGCGTCAGGATCACGCTGAGGCAGGACAGCACGCCGAGCACGCCCATCGAGGCGGCGGCGAGTGCGAAGAAGTTCTGCGCGCTCGCCTCATGCGTCGACAGCCACCAGCCGCCGGTGCCGATGAAGATCAGCCGCGCTGTCTGCGCCAGCACCGGACCCAGCACCTTCGCGGCACCCTGCGAGGAGAAATACATCGACATCGCAAGGCCGATGAACGCGTACATCGGCGCGGCGGTCGAGAGATATTGATGGCTGGTCGCCCGCACGTGCGGATCATTGGTGAACAGATTGACCCAGAGGTCGGGGAAGACGGCGATGAAGCTGCCGACCACGCCGACCGCAAGGAACGACACCGTGCCCGCGGTCCAGGCGATGCGCCGGGCGCGCGCGACGCGCTCGGCGCCGACCGCCATGCCGATCATCGGCACCGAGGCGATGCCGACCGCGAAGGCGACGGAGGTCAGCATGAATTCGAGCCGCGCGCCGATGCCGTAGCCGGCGAGCACCGCGGTGCCGAACTGCGCCAGCATGTGGGTGAAGATCGAGATCGTCAGAACCGACTGCAACGGCGAGAAGCAGGACACCGCGCCGACCTTGAGGATGTCGATGAACATCGCCCATTGCACGCGCAGCCCCTTGAGTTTCGGCTTCACGCGGGCACGGCCCGAGAACAGATACCAGCCCATCACGCTGATGCTGATCGAATAGGCGATCAGCGACCCCGCGGCGACGCCGCGCATGCCGAATTGCGGCACCGGACCGAGACCGAGCCCGAGCGTGCCGCCGAGAATGATCTGCCACACCGCCGAGGACAGGATCATGGTCGACGGCAGCTTCATGTTGCCGGTGCCGCGCAGGATGCCGGCCATGGTGTTCATCAGCCAGGGCAGGATCGCGCCGCCGAAGAACACCTGCGAATAGGCAATCGCCTGCGCCAGCACATTGCCGCGGCCGCCGAGCAATTCGAGCAGGCGCGGGCCGAAGATCAGCATGCCCAGCATGAACGTCAAACCAAAGGTCAGGCCGATCAGCAGCGCATGCATCGCGAGCGTCGAGGCGCGCTCGATCTCGCCGGCACCGAGCGCACGCGCGATCGCGGATGCGACGCCGCCGCCCATCGCGCCGCCGGACATCGTCATGGTCAGGATCACGCAGGGAAACACCAGCGCCATCGCCGCGAGCGACTCGACGCCGAGCCGGCCGATATACGAAGTCTCCGCGATGACGACGCAGGTGCCGGCGGAGAGGGCGATCACGTTCGGCCACGCCAGCCATAGCAGCGTGCGCAGGATCGGCCCGTCGAGCAGCGCATTGCGCGCCGGCTTGGTCACCGGCGGCGGCAGCGGCCGCTCTTGTTCGTCGACAGGAATTTCGGCGAGGCCGAGATCGGACATTTCTACTCCCACGCGCGATCTGGGGAGCCGCGCCATGGTGTTTCCCTACCATGGCGGCGGCGGAATCCACGTGCGCGGGGCGCAAGGGGGGCCTGCGCGATTGCAGGTGAACCCGGATGAACCTTGGGGCTAGCCGATCGACCAGACAAACGGCGCGCCGGCGGCGCTGTTCGGCTTCAGATGCACCGGAATACGCCGCCCGCAGCCGGCGGCCAGCCCTTCGAACAGGCCGGTCAATACGCTGGCGCAGGCCGGATGATAGTCGGCCACGTCGGCCATCAGCTTCCAGCCCTGCTGGCGGATTTCGAACTGGCCCTCGGATTCGGTGATGTCAGCAATATCGTCCTGCGACTCGAAGATAGTGCGCAGGAATGCGGCAAATTCCGTGGCACGGCCACGGCGGCCGCCGAGCGCCTGCGCGACCTCGTCGTAATACTGCATGCCGATCAGTCTGCCGGTGAGATGCAGCAGATAGCTCGCGTCCTCCGGGCCGAACACCTGCACGATGACCGGCGCGGCCGTCTTCACATATTCCATCGCGTAGTTGCGATAGGCCTTTTCCAGCCGCGGCTTCGGCCAGCTGTCGACCGGCAGCGCCGGCGCGGAGTTCGGATCGAACAGCGGCGCCTCGATATGGCGCGCGAACACCAGGCGCTGGTCGAGCTCGAGCGGATGATCGTACTCGCAGTAATAGCCTTCGAGGCCGTCCTGGCCGTCGACACACTGCTTGGTGCAGACGAAGCCGAGCCGCAATTCCCCGAGCGCGACACCGTTGTTGGCGTGCCAGCCGCGCAGCATCGCGCGCGAGACCTCACCGGGCACGCCGCAGATCGCCGTGCCCTTCCAGATCCAGCGCGGCGGCGGATAGCGGATCCAGGCCTTGCGGTCGGTCTCGTACATGTATTCGACATGCACGCCGCCGATCCAGTTGGAAAGATAATGATACTGCGCGGCCGCGACCGCCGGCGGCAGGCTGTCGAGGCCGAGCTTCTTCAAGCCGGGCAGGAAGCGCTCCTGCTGCTGGCGACGAAACACGCGGAAGACGAACTCGGCGGCATCAGCCGTGCCGCGCCGCGTGACGACGGTGAGGATCAGCCCGGTGAAGAAGGCGTGATAGAGATCGGCGACGCTGCGCCACTTCCGCCACTGCGTTTCGCGCGCGTCCTGCTCTCCGGTCATGTCTGCTCCCGCTGTTCTTGTTGGCGAGATAAAGCCTCGCGCGCGCAATCGTAGCCCGGATGCAGCGAAGCGCAATCCGGGGCGGCTCAATGCGCGTATGCAGCGCCCCGGATTTCGCTAGCGCTTCATCCGGGCTACGGAATTACACGCGCGCGAAACGGAATTACACGCGAAAATGCTTGGAGAGCTTCAGGCCCTGCGCCTGATAGTTCGAGCCGATGCGCTGGCCGTACAGCGCGTCGGGGCGCTCGAGCATCCGCTCATAGACGAGGCGGCCGACGATCTGACCATGCTCGAGGATGAACGGCACCTCGCGCGAGCGCACCTCCAGCACGGCGCGCGCCCCCTTTCCGCCGGCGCCGGCATAGCCGAAGCCGGGATCGAAGAAGCCGGCATAATGGACGCGGAATTCGCCGACCAGCGGATCGAACGGCACCATCTCCGCGGCGTAGTCCGGCGGCACCTGCACCGCCTCTTTCGACGCCAGGATGTAGAACTCGCCGGGATCGAGGATGAGACTGCCGTCGGGCCGGGCCTTGATCGGCTCCCAGAAGTCGTCGACAGCATAGCCGCCGCGGCGATCGACATCGACCACGCCGGTATGGCGCTTGGCGCGATAGCCGACGAAGCCGCCCGAGCTCTCGCCGGAGAGATCGACCGAGAGCGCGACGCCATGGGTGAGATCGGCATTGGCGGCGTCGACCAGCCGCTCGGCGGCATGCAGCGCATCGAGCTCGTCGGCGGTCAGCGTCGCCTCGCCGATCCGGAAGCGGACCTGGCTGAGCCGCGAACCCTCGCGCAGCAGCACGGGAAACGTCTTCGGGCTGATCTCGGCGTAGAGCGGGCCGTGATAGCCGGCGCCGATCATGTCGAAGCGGCGGGTGCCGTCGGCGATCACGCGGGTGAAGACGTCGAGCCGTCCGGTCGAGCTCTTCGGGTTGGCCGCGGCCACGATCTCCGGCGGCAGCGCCAGGCTCTCCAGCAGCGGCACGATGTAGACGCAGTTGGTCTCCAGCACCGCGCCGTCGGACAGATCGATCTCGTGCAGCTTCAGCTCGTCGATCCGCTCGGCGACGGTGGCATCGGGTCCCGGCAGGAAGCTGGCACGGACCCGGTAGGCAATGTCACCGAGGCGCAGATCGAGGCTGGCCGGCTGGATCTGGCTCTCGACGAAGTCATAGGCGGGCAGAATGAGGCCGGCCTCCGCCATCTCCGCGATCATGCGGTCGGGCAGGATTCCGTTGGATTCATCTTCCAGCGTGAACGACACGATGCGGTCCCTCGGCGATCCCTTGAGATGACCGAAAAATCATACTCCAGGCGGCCATCAAGCCCCAAAATATGGGCTTTTACGGGTTATCCGATGACCGTCTTGACGGAAAGGGCGCGAGGGAATATCAGCTGCACTTATCCCGTGGTGATTTGAGCCGGCCGGCTTGCAGCCACGTTAAATAAGTCGCTAAACAGGCCGGGGACAGTGTGATCCCGGCTTGTGGAGGTTGCTCCAGGCCGGTTTTTTTGTGGCCAGTTCCCAGGGGAAATGGCCACCTCGGAGGTCACATGTCTGAATCTGAAACCACGGCCCGCTTTCGTCCCGAAACCCGTCTCGTCCATGGCGGTACGCTGCGCTCGCAATTCGGGGAGACGTCGGAAGGGCTGTTTCTCACCCAGGGCTACGTCTACGACACCGCCGAGCAATGCGAGGCGCGCTTCAAGGGCCAGGACCCCGGCTTCATCTATTCGCGCTATTCCAACCCGACCATTGCGATGTTCGAGCGCCGCATGATCGAGCTCGAGGGCGCGGAAGCCGCGCGCTCGACCGCGACCGGCATGGCCGCGGTGACCACCGCGATCCTCGCCCCGCTGAAGGCCGGCGATCATGTGGTGGCCTCGAAGGCCCTGTTCGGCTCCTGCCTCTACGTGGTGCAGGACCTGTTGCCGCGCTACGGCATCGAGACGACGCTGGTCGACGGCCTCGACCTCGACCAGTGGCAGCGCGCGTTGCGGCCGAACACCAAGACCTTCTTCCTGGAGAGCCCGACCAATCCGACGCTCGACGTGCTCGACATCGGCGCGATCGCAGAGATCGCGCATAGCGGCGGCGCCCGGCTGATCGTCGACAACGTGTTTGCGACGCCGATCTGGCAGAGCCCGCTGTCGCTCGGCGCCGACGTCGTGGTCTATTCCGCAACCAAGCATATCGACGGCCAGGGCCGCTGCCTCGGCGGCGTCATCCTGTCGTCGGAGGCCTTCATCGCCGAGCACATCCACAATTTCATGCGCCAGACCGGGCCGTCGCTGTCGCCGTTCAACGCCTGGGTGCTGCTGAAGGGGCTGGAGACGCTCGGCGTGCGCGTCCGCGCCCAGACCGAGAACGCGGCGAAGATCGCCGAGGCGCTGGCCAAGCATCCGAAGATCACGCGGCTGGTCTATCCCGGCCGCCCCGACCATCCGCAGGCCGAGACGGTGAAGAAGCAGATGGGCGCCGGCTCGACACTGGTCGGCTTCGAGGTGAAGGACGGCAAGGCTGGCGCCTTCCGCTGCCTCAACGCGCTGAAGATCTCGCGCATCTCCAACAATCTCGGCGACGCCAAGAGCCTCGTCACGCATCCCGCGACCACGACGCATCAGCGCCTGGCGCCGGAGGCCCGCGCCGAACTTGGTATCAGCGAAGGTTTCATTCGCTTCTCGGCCGGGCTCGAGCATCCCGACGACCTGATCGAGGATTTTGAGCGCGCGCTGGAGCAGGTCTGAGCAAACGCCTCTCGCGGGCGGCGTGCGCTGTTCTTTCGGCGTCGTCGTGGCCGGGCTTGTCCCGGCCATCCACGTCTTGCTCGCAGCAACCGCCAAAGACGTGGATGCCCGGCACGAGGCCGGGCATGACGAGATCGTGGGACGATTGCGCGCTATCTCTTAGAGCGTTTGACCTTACGTCGCAGCCGTCGTGACGCCGCCGTCGACCACGATGGTCTGGCCGGTCATGAAGGTCGAGGCATCGGAGGCGAGATAGGCCACGGCGCCGGCGATCTCGTCGGGCTCGCCGATGCGGCGGAGCGGCGTCGACGCCGTGCGGCGCTTCAGATTGTCCGGGTCCTCCCACAGCGCGCGGGCGAAATCGGTCTTCACCAGGCCCGGCGCCACGCAATTGACGCGCACGCCCTTCGGGCCCCACTCGCCGGCAAGGCTGCGGCACAGCGCGAAGTCGGCGGCCTTGGAGATGCCGTAGGCGCCGATCACCGTAGAACCCCGAAGTCCGCCGATCGAGGAGATGATCACGACCGAACCCTTGCCGCGTTCGGCCATCTGCGGGATCGCCAGCGCGGACAGCCAGATGTTGCTCTTGACGTTCGAGCCCATGATCTTGTCGAACGCCTCGTCGGTGATGTCGAGCAGCGGGCCGTAATACGGGTTCACCGCGGCGTTGCACACCAGGATGTCGATCTTGCCGTAATGCTTGATCGTCCCCGAGACCAGCGCCTCGACCTCGCTGCGGCGCGCGATGTTGCAGGGGATGACGAGCGCATCGCCGCCCGCGTTCTTGATGCCGTCGGCGACTTCCTGGCAGGCATCCGCCTTGCGCGAGGAGATCACGACCTTGGCGCCGAGTTTTGCCAAAAGCTCCGCCGATGCGCGGCCGATGCCGCGGCTCGAGCCGGTGATGACCGCGACCTGGCCGGTGAGATCGAACGGGGTGTTTTTCATTGTTGTTTCCCTGTTATTTGCACGTCATTCCGGGGCGCGACGCAGTCGCGAACCCGGAATCCAGAGGTTACGGCGCCAGATTCCGGGTTCTCGCTTCGCGAGCCCCGGAATGACGGAGATGGCTCAGGCCAACAACCCGCCGCCCTCGCTGACGCGACGGAGGTGATAGTCGGTGTCGCCGAGCGTGTTCTCGATCATGGTCAGCCGCTTGAAGTAGTGACCGATCTTGGCTTCCATGGTCATGCCGATGCCGCCGTGAAGCTGGATCGACTGCTGGCCGACGAACTTCAGGGACTTGCCGACCTGCACCTTGGCGGCGGCAACCGCCGACGCACGCTCCTTGGCATCGTCGAAGTCCGACGCCATGGTGGCGAACATCGACATGCTGCGGGCCTGCTCCAGCGCCACGAACATGTCGGCGGCACGGTGCTGCAGGCTCTGGAACGAGCCGATCGCAACGCCGAACTGCTTGCGGGTCTTGATGTACTCGACCGTCTCCTTCAGCGACTCGTCCATCGCGCCGACCGCTTCCGCGCACAGCGCAATGCGGGCTTCGTCGGCGACGCGCTCGATCAGGGGCAGGCCGTTCTCGGGATCGCCGATCGCAGCGTCAGCACCGACCTCGACATTGGTGAAGGTGATGTCGGCCGCGTGCAGGCCGTCCTGGGTCGGATAGCCCTTCCTGGTGACGCCCTTGGCATCCGCCGGAACCAGGAACACGCCGATGCCGGTCTTGTCGCGCTGACCGCCCTTGGTGCGCGCGGTCACGATCAAGGTGTCGGCGTTCTCGCCGTTGAGCACGACGAACTTCTCGCCGTCGATCACCCAGCCGTCGCCCTTCTTCTTCGCGCTGGTGACGACGTCGAAGAGGTCATAGCGCGAGTTCTTCTCGAGCTGGGCGAAGCCAAAGGTCCTGCTGCCGTCGATGATGCCGGGAATGTACTTGGCCTTCTGCTCGGCCGAGCCACCATGGCGCAGGAAACTGCCGGCGACCACGACGGTGGCGAGATAAGGCTCGACCACCAGCGCCTTGCCGAGCGCTTCCATCACGATCATGGTCTCGACCGCGCCGGCGCCAAAGCCGCCGTCGGTCTCCGCGAAGGGCAGACCAAGCAGGCCTTGCTCGGCGAGCTTGCTCCAGAGCGCTTTGCTCCAGCCGCCCTTCTCCTTCATGTACTTCTTGCGCGCATCGAAGTCGTAGGCATCCGCCAGCAACCCGTCGACGCTTTCCTTGAGAAGCCGCTGCTCCTCGGACAGATCAAAATCCATGTTCGTTCCCTTAACTAACTGATCGTTGTTCAAGCCGGGGCCTCTTCACCTCGCCCCGCTTGCGGGGAGAGGTCGGATCGCGAAGCGATCCGGGTGAGGGGGTACAGGTCTCTCGGCAGTCGTTGCTCGGAGAGATGCCCCTCACCCCAACCCTCTCCCCGCAAGCGCGGGGAGAGGGAGAGGAAACTACAGTCCCAGCACCGCCTTGCTGATGATGTTGCGCTGGATCTCGTTGGAGCCGCCGTAGATCGAAACCTTGCGGTTGTTGAAGTAGCTCGGCGCGATCTGCGCGGTCCAATCCATGCTCTCGTTCGAGCCGGCATCGCCGTGCTCGTCATAGGGTGCGGCGAACGGACCGATGATCTCCATCAACAGCTCGGTGGTGGTCTGCTGGATCTCCGAGCCCTTGATCTTGAGCACCGAGGACGCCGGATTGGGCTTGCCCTTGCCGTGCTTGCCCTCGTCGGCGACGACGCGGAGCTGGGTGAGTTCGAGCGCCTTCAGCTCGATCTCGCAGGCCGTGAGCTTCTCGCGGAACGCCGGATCCTCGATCACCGGACGGCCGCCGGACTCGACCTTGGAGGCCAGCGCGCGGATGCGGCGCAGCCGCTCCTTCGACACGCCGACCCGGGCGATGCCGGTGCGCTCATTGCCGAGCAGGAATTTGGCGTAATCCCAGCCCTTGTTTTCCTCGCCGATCAGGTTCTCGTAGGGCACCTCGACGTCGTCGAAGAACACCTCGTTGACCTCGTGGCCGCCGTCGATGGTCTGGATCGGGCGCACGGTGACGCCCTTCGACTTCATCGAGAACACGATGAAGGAGATGCCCATCTGCTTCTTCGCGGCCGGATCGGTGCGGCAGAGGCAGAAGATCATGTCGGCGTGCTGGGCGAGCGTGGTCCAGGTCTTCTGGCCGTTGATGATCCACTTGTCGCCACGGCGCTCGGCCTTGGTCTTCAGCGACGCGAGGTCCGAACCCGAGCCCGGCTCCGAGAAGCCCTGGCACCACCAGTCGTCGACATTGGCGATGCGCGGCAGATATTCCTTCTTCTGCTTCTCGTTGCCGAAGGTGTAGATCACCGGGCCGACCATGCTGACGCCGAAGGCGAGCGGCTGCGGCGCCGGATAGGACTGCAGCTCCTCGTTGAAGATGTAGTGCTGCACGGTGCTCCAGCCGGTGCCGCCATATTCCTTCGGCCAGTGGGTGACGCCCCAGCCCTTCTTGTTGAGGATGCGCCACCAGGTGACCATCTCGTCCTTCGACAGATGGCGGCCTTCCTGCAGCTTGCGCCGGGTCTCCGGCGGCACGTTGTTCTTGAAGAACTCCCGCACCTCCTCGCGAAACGCTATCTCTTCCTTGGTGAAAGCGAGATCCATCGGATCCTCCTTTTGAAATTCAACTGCTTCTTTCCTGGTCGTCCCGGCGAAGGCCGGGACCCATAACCACCGGCTTTCGTGTTTGACAACGCCGGCTGCCGCATGTGCCCAAAGAGAAGCCGCGGCGTATGGGTCCCGGCCTTCGCCGGGACGACAATCCTACTGCAACACCTCGAACAGGCCGGCCGCGCCCATGCCGCCACCGACGCACATGGTGACGACTGCGTACTTGGCCTTGCGGCGGCGGCCCTCGATCAGCGCGTGGCCGGTGAGCCGCGCACCCGACATGCCGTAAGGGTGGCCGACCGAAATCGCGCCGCCATTGACGTTGATCTTCTCCGGATCGATGCCGAGCTTGTCGCGGCAATAGAGCACCTGCACCGCGAAGGCCTCGTTGAGCTCCCAGAGATCGATGTCGTCGACCTTGAGGCCATGGCGCTTCAGCAGCCGCGGCACCGCGAACACCGGACCGATGCCCATCTCGTCCGGCTCGCAGCCGGCGGAGACGAAGCCGCGGAAGATCCCGAGCGGCTTCAGCCCGCGCTTGGCGGCTTCCTTGTCGCTCATGATCACGGAGGCGCTGGCGCCGTCCGAGAGCTGGCTGGCATTGCCGGCGGTGATGGTGAAACCGTCGCCGCGCACCGGCTTGAGGCTGGCAAGCCCTTCGGCCGTGGTCTCCGGCCGCGGACCTTCGTCCTGCGACAGCGTCACCTCTTTCATCGTGACGGCACCGGTCGCCTTGTCGGTGACCGCCATCATGGTGGTGATCGGCGCGAGCTCTTCCTTGAACTTGCCGCCCTGCTGCGCGGCCGAGGTGCGGCGCTGGCTTTCCAGCCCATACTCGTCCTGCTTCTCGCGCGAGATGTTGTAGCGCTTGGCGACGATCTCGGCGGTGTCGATCATGGGCATGTAGACCTCGCCCTTGATCTTGAGCAGCGCCGGATCCTGGGCGTGGAAGGAATTCATCTTGTCGTTCTGCACCAGCGAGATCGACTCGCCGCCGCCGCCGACCGCGATCTCGACGCCGTCGAAGATCACCGAGCGCGCGGCGAGCGCAATCGCCTGCAGGCCGGAGGCGCACTGGCGGTCGATCGTGGTGCCGGCAACGGTCACCGGCAACCCGGCGCGGAGCAGTGCCTTGCGCGCGATGTTGCCGCCGGTCGCGCCCTGCTGCATCGCCGCGCCCATCACCACGTCCTCGATCTCCTTCGGATCGACCTTGGCGCGCGCCACCGCTTCGCCGATCGCGTGCCCGAGCAAGGTCGCGCCCTCGGTGACGTTGAGCGCGCCGCGATAGGCCTTGCCGATCGGCGTGCGGGCGGTGGAGACGATAACGGCGCCGGTCATGAGCGAGATCCTGATGCAGTCTGTTGTTGCGTGGATTGAGATGTCTCGGTTTGAGCAGTCTTGGGCTGCTGCTGGCGCAATTCGTGACGCGACAGCTTGCCGACCGGGGTGCGCGGCAATTCGTCGACGAACTCGACGGCCGCCGGCAGTTCGTGCTTACCGACCTTGCCGGTGAGGAATGCACGCAGCTCGTCGATCGAGAAGGTCTTCTCGCCGTCGCGCAGCTTGATGAAGGCCTTTGCCGCCTCACCGCGGTAATCGTCGGGAATGCCGATCACGATCACCTCCTGCACGGCAGGATGGGTGTAGATCGCCTGCTCGATCATCTGCGGATAGACGTTGAAGCCGCCGGAGATGATCATGTCCTTCTTGCGGTCGACCAGATAGAAATAGCCGTCGGCGTCCATGTAGCCGATGTCGCCGGTGAGGAAGCGGTCGCCGACGAAAGCCTCCGCGGTCTCCGCCGGCCTGTTCCAGTAGCCCTTGGTGACGTTCGGGCCGCGGATGCGGATCTCGCCGACCTCGCCGACCGGCATCACCCTGGTGGAATCCTCCAGCGACACGACGTCCATCTCGATGCCGGGCAGCATCAGCCCGATCGAGCCTGGTTTCTCCGGTCCCTCCTTGGGATGGCCGGTGCCGGGCGAGCAGGTCTCGGTCATGCCCCAGCCGCTCTTCAGCTTCATGCCGACGCGGCGCTCGAAGATCTTCGCGACCTCCACCGGCAGCGGCGCGCCGCCGGAGCCGGCGACCACCAGCGAAGAGAGATCGCGCTTGTCGAGATCGGGCAGCGAGGCGATCGCGATCCACATCGTCGGCACGCCGGGAAACACCGTTGCGCGCTTGACCTCGATGTCGCGCATCACGGCCTCGACGTCGAAGCGCTGGTGCAGCGAGATCAAATGGCCGCGCCGGATCGCCGACAGCAGCACGACGGTCAGTGCGTAGATGTGAAACAGCGGCAGCACGCAGATCACGCGCTCGATCGCATTGCGTTCGAGCCGCCCGGGCTTGCCCCAGACGTCGTAGATCGACACCGCCGCGGTGAGATTGCCGTGGCTGAGCATGGCGCCCTTGGGCAGGCCCGTGGTGCCGCCGGTGTATTGCAGCAGCGCGACGTCCTCGACGTCGACCGCCGGCCATTGCGACGGCCTGGTCGCGCCGTCGATGAACTGGCGGTGGGTGATGATCGCGGGATTGTCGGGCAGCGCCGTTTGCGGCGTGCCGACCTTGCCCCAATTGTCGTCCTCGCAGACGATCAGACGATCGAGCAGACCCTTGGCGAGGAATTTCAGCGCGGTCGGCAACAGCGCCGACAAATTGCTGGTGACCAGCACCCGCGCGCCTGAATCGGACAGCTTGTGCGACAGCGCGATCTCGCCGTCGAGCGGCGACAGATGCACGACGCGGGCGCCGGCCTTCAGCGCACCGAAGAAATTGATCGGATGGTCAGGCGAATTGCCGAGGAACAGCGCGACCGACGTTCCCTTGCCGTAGCCGGCCCGCATGAAGGAAGCGGCGGCGGTCTCGACCAGGGCCTCCAGCTCGGCGTAGCTGATCGGCCGGTCGCGGAATTCGAGCACCGGGCGCGCGCCGAACTCGGCGGCGGCGCTCGACAGCAGGTCCGGCAGCGTGCCGCGCGTGATCTCGTCGCTCCACTGCACGCCCTTGGGATAATATTGTTCGCCGGGATAGGTCATGAAAACCAGACTCTGGAAACTGTCATTCCGTGGCACGCGCAGCGTGAACCTAAGATGCGCAATTTGCGCATCGGGGAATCTCGAGATTCCGGGTCTGCGCCTTACGGCGCATCCCGGAATGACACGTGGTTACAGTCGGCCAATCACGCCGCCTTCGACGGCGCGGCGAGCGAGGCGAAGGTCTTGCCCTCGTCGGCGAGCTTCTTGAGCAGCGGCGCCGGCTCGAGCGAGGGATCGTTGGTCTCCTTGGCGTAGAAGGCCAGGCGATCGGCGATGTGCTTGAGGCCGACGGTGTCGGCCCAGAACATCGGACCGCCGCGATAGATCGGCCAGCCATAGCCATAGAGCCAGACCACGTCGATATCCGACGGACGCGCCGCGATGCCCTCGGCGAGGATCTTCGCGCCTTCGTTGATCATCGGGTACATCATGCGCTCGAGGATCTCGTCGTCACTGACGACGCGCTTCTTGCGGCCGAGGCGCGCCAGCGTCTCGTCGATCAGCTTCTCGACCTCCGGATCGGGCAGCGCCGCGCGCGAGCCCGGCTCGTACTTGTAGTAGCCCTTGCCGGTCTTCTGGCCGAAGCGGCCGGCTTCGCACAGCGCGTCGGCGATCTCCGACTTGATGCCGCGGTCCTTGCGCGAGCGCCAGCCGATGTCGAGACCGGCGAGATCGCCCATCGCGAACGGGCCCATCGGCATGCCGAACTTGGTCACCACGGCGTCGACCTGTTGCGGCAGGGCGCCTTCGAACAGCAGCTTCTCGGACTGCTTGCCGCGCTGCGCCAGCATGCGGTTGCCGACGAAGCCGTCGCAGACGCCGACCACTGCCGGCACCTTGGCGATCTTGCGGGCGATCGAGACGGCCGTGACCAGCGCGTCCGGCGCGGTCTTGTCGGCGCGCACGATCTCGCACAGCTTCATGACGTTGGCCGGCGAGAAGAAGTGCATGCCGAGTACGTCCTGCGGACGCTTGGTCGACTTCGCGATCTCGTCGATGTTGAGATAGGAGGTGTTGGAGGCCAGCACCGCGCCCGGCTTGGCATACTGGTCGAGCTTGCCGAACACTTCCTTCTTCACCGCCATGGTCTCGAACACCGCCTCGATCACGAGATCGGCGTCGCCGACGTTCTCGATGCCGACGACACCGTTGATCAGCGCCATCCGCTTGGCGGGCGCGTCCGCCGGGATGCCGCCGCGCGCGGCGGTCGCCTCGTAGTTCTTCTGCATGATGCCCATGCCGCGCTTGAGCTGCTCCTCGCCGGTCTCGATCAGGGTGACCGGGATGCCGGCGTTGGCGAACGACATCGCGATGCCGCCGCCCATGGTGCCGGCGCCGAGGATGGCGACGCGCGCCACGTTGCGGCCCTTGGTGCCGTCGGGGACACCGGAGATCTTGGCGGCTTCGCGCTCGGCGAAGAAGGCGTAGCGCTGTGCCTTGGACTGGTCGCCGTTCATCAGTTTGAGGAAGCCCTCGCGCTCCTTCTTCAGGCCCTCGTCGAACGGCAGGTCGATCGCGGCGCCGACGGCGTCGGCAGCGGCGAACGGCGCCTCGAGGCCGCGCGACTTCTTGGTCAGCGCAGCGACCGCATTGGTGAAGATCGAACGATCGGCCTTGGCCGCGGCGAGCTTGCTGTCGTCGTCGCGCAGCTTGCGCAGCGGACGCTTCTCGGCGACCACCTTGCGCGCGAATGCCTCACCGCCCGAAGCCGGTCCCTCGACGATCTCCTCGATCAGGCCGGCCTTCAGCGCCGCGTCCGCGCCGATCGGATCGCCGCCGACGATCATCTTGACCGCGAGCTCGGGACCGACCGCGCGCGGCAGGCGCTGGGTGCCGCCGGCGCCGGGCAGCAGGCCGAGCTTCACCTCGGGCAGACCGAGCTTGGCGTCCTTGGTGGCGACACGGTAGTGGCAGGCCAGCGCGACCTCGAGGCCGCCGCCGAGCGCGGTGCCGTGGATGGCGGCAACGATCGGCTTCGGCGAGCTCTCCATCAGGCTCAGCACTTCGGCGAGCCCGGGCGGCTTCGGCGGCTTGCCGAATTCGGTGATGTCGGCGCCGGCGATGAAGGTACGGCCGGCGCAGGTCAGCACGATGCCCTGGACCTGCGCATCATCGATCGCGCTCTTGATGCACTCGAAGATGCCGCCGCGCACCGCGGCGCTCAGCGCATTCACAGGCGGACTGTTAACCGTGACGACGGCAATATTGTCATGACGTTCGAGCTTGACGACTTCACTCACCGGGACTCTCCCTGGATGCTTGTTCTTGGACTTGTGTTGAGTAGCTGCACGACTTGCGTTGAGCCGCTACGATTAGACCAATTTCGCACTGCGAAATTTAATTCCACATCTTGACATGGAGGGTTATTTTGAAGCACGTGCCTTGTCAACGAGCATGACAAGGGCAGGGCAAGGATAGGGATGAAGCGCGCTAGCAAGAAAGCCGCGACCGATCGCAATTTCGTCGTCGCCCTTTCCCGCGGACTGGACGTCCTGCGCGCATTCCAACCCAATGACGGGCTGCTCGGCAATCAGGAGATTGCGGCCCGCACCAAGTTACCGAAGCCAACCATTTCCCGGCTGACCTACACGCTGACCAAGCTGGGATACCTTACACCTGTACCGAAGTTCGAGAAGTACCAACTCGCGCCGTCGGCGATGGCACTCGGCTACGCCGCGCTCGCCAATCTCGGCGTTCGGCATTTGTCCGAGCCCTATCGAGAAGAAGTGATGCGCGCGACCGGCGGAGCGGTCGCCGTCGGCGGCCGCGACCGCCACAGCATGATTTATTTCGGCCAGAGCCGGAACGGCCTGGCGCTCGGCGTACAACTCGACGTCGGCTCGCGGGTGCCGATCGCAACCACCGCGATGGGGCGTGCTTATATTTGGGCATTGCCGCCCGACGAGCGCGCGGCTTTACTGCGTGAGCTGCGGGATCACTACGGCAGCCGCTGGGCCAAGATGCGCGACGGCATCGAGCGCTCCGGCGAGACGGTCGCGAAGCACGGCTTCACGATGTCCGCAGGCGACTGGCAGAACGACGTCGCCGCAGTCGGCGTTGCATTGAGATTGAACGACGGAACCGGTCCTTACGCCTTCAATTGCGGCGCGCCGGCATTCCGCTTCACGGAAGACAGATTGCTCAACGACATTGGACCTCGTCTTGTCGCGATGGTAAGGAACATCGAGCAGGCGCTCGGTGGAATGGCGCCGCAATCCAAAAAAGAAGAACGCAAAAAGACCAGAGTAGGAGGGAAAGTTGCACGTTTGGCCGAGGGGATCAGATAGCCTCCATCACGTCCAGCGAAACGCATCGCAGGGCCGCTCGCACCGCTCGAAGACGGCGGGCGAGACGAGATGACGCAGGCACAGCTCGCGCAGGGGAATGATCCCCTGCTCGCGGTTCGCGACGTCAGCGTCGTGTTCGGCGGCATCATCGCACTGAACGGCGTGTCGTTCGACATGCGCCATGGACAGATCCTCGGGCTGATCGGGCCGAACGGCGCCGGCAAGACGACGCTGTTCAATTGCCTGTCGCGGCTCTATCAGCCGTCGTCCGGCGACATCCTGATGGAAGGCAAGAGCATCCTGTCGCGCCCGCCGCACCGGATCGCCGAGATCGGCATCGGCCGCACCTTCCAGAACGTCGCGCTGTTCCCCAACCTGTCCGTGATCGACAATGTGCGCGTCGGCGCGCATGCGCGCACCTCGAGCGACATCGTCAGCGACTCGCTGCGCCTCGCCTGGGTCCGCCGCGGCGAGACCGACATGAACAAGAAGGTGCACGACATCCTCGGCTATCTCGATCTCGAGGACGTCGCCCACACCGTGGTCTCGGGACTTCCGTTCGGCACCCAGAAGCGCGTCGAACTGGCGCGCGCCCTGGCCGCGGATCCGAAGATCCTGCTGCTCGACGAGCCGGCCGGCGGCCTCAATCACGAAGAAGTCTATGTGCTCGGCGACCTGATCCGCAAAATCCGCGACGACCGCAAGATCACCGTGCTGCTGGTCGAGCATCACATGGGTCTCGTGATGTCGATCGCCGACCACGTCGTCGCGCTCAATTTCGGCCGCAAGCTTGCCGAAGGCACGCCGGCCCAGGTCCAGGCCGACCCTGATGTCATCAAGGCCTATCTGGGGAGCAAGGACCAATGACCACGATGCTCAACGTCAAGGACCTGCGCGCCTATTACGGCCAGGTCCAGGCCCTGCACGGCCTCTCCTTTTCGCTCAACGAGGGCTCGCTGACCACGCTGCTCGGCGCCAACGGCGCCGGCAAGACCACCACACTGCGGGCGATCTGCAACATGGTGCGCTCCACCGGCGCGATCGAGTTCGAGGGCAAGCCGATCGGCACGCGCTCGACCGAAAACGTGGTCCGCCTCGGCATCGCCCATGTGCCGCAGGGCCGCGGCACCTTCACCAACATGACGGTGGAGGAAAACCTGCAGCTCGGCGCCATCAGCCGCCCGGACAAGAAGGCGATCGGCGCCGACATCGAACGGATGTACGAGCATTTCCCGGTGCTGAAGCAGCGCTACACCCAGCAGGCCGGCACGCTGTCCGGCGGCGAGCAGCAGATGCTCGCGGTGGCGCGCGCGCTGATGCTGCGGCCGCGCCTGATGCTGCTCGACGAGCCGTCGTTCGGCCTCGCGCCGCTGATCGTGCGCGACCTGTTCCGCATCCTCGGAAAGATCAATCGCGAGGAAAAGGTGACCATCCTGGTGGTCGAGCAGAATGCGCAGCTCGCGCTCGAGCTCGCCGACCAGGCCTACGTGATCGAAACCGGACGGATCGTGATGTCGGGCAATGCCAAGGACATCGCGAACAACGAAGACGTCCGCAAATCCTATCTCGGCTACTGAGGGAGCTGGCACAATGGAGCTTTTTGCCAACCAGGTCCTGGCCGGCATCGCCACCGGCGCGATCTATGCCTGCATGGCGCTCGCGGTGGTCATGATCTACCAGGCCATCGACCATCTGAATTTCGCCCAGGGCGAAATGGCGATGTTCTCGACCTTCGTGTCCTGGCAGCTGATGCAATGGGGCGTGCCATATTGGGGCGCCTTCGTGCTCACCGTCGCCTTTTCGTTCGCCGCCGGCATCGTCATCGAGCGGTTGCTGTTCAAGCCGCTGGCGAAGGCGCCGATCCTGACCAACGTCGCCGGCTTCATCGCGCTCTACGCGATCATCAACTCGGTCGCCGGCCTGATCTGGGACTTCACCATCAAGCAGTATCCGACGCCGTTCGGTTCCTCACCGTTCCTCGGCAGCCAGCTGATCTCGACCCACCAGGCCGGCATGATCGGCATCACGCTGTTGATGCTGCTCCTGCTGTTCTTCTTCTTCCGCTTCACCCGGGTCGGTCTTGCGATGCGCGCCGCCGCATCGCTGCCGGAATCGGCCCGGCTGGTCGGCATCAACACCTCGTGGATGATCGCGCTGGGCTGGGGCATGGCCGCCTCGATCGGCTCGATCGCCGGCATGATGATCGCACCTGTGGTGTTCCTCGAGCCGAACATGATGCTCGGCGTGCTGATCTATGGATTTGCCGCAGCCGTGCTCGGCGGCCTGTCGAGCCCGTTCGGCGCCGTCATGGGCGGCTTCCTGGTCGGCGTCTTCGAGAACCTCGTCGGCACCTACATCCCCGGCGTCGGCAATGAACTGAAACTTCCGATCGCGCTTGCGCTGATCATCGTCGTCCTGGTCGTGAAACCGGCAGGCCTGTTCGGCCGCGCCATCGTGAAGCGAGTTTGATCATGAGCGCCGCTGAAGAAGTCGAAGTCGTCACCGAAGGCCAGGCCGTCGAGGCCGTTCCCAAGCGCGCCATGACGCTGGGCTACGGCACCTCGCTCGTCGTGCTCGCCGCGCTGATCCTGATCCCGCTGTTCGTCAAGAACTTCATCATCTTCCAGATGACGATGCTTCTGATCTACGGCCTCGCGGTGCTGGCGCTCAACATCCTGACCGGTGGCTCCGGCCAGTTCTCGCTCGGCCAGAGCGCGTTCTACGCCGTCGGCGCCTACACCTCGGCGATCCTGATGGAGCATGCGGGCATGAACTATGCCCTCACGCTGCCGATCGCCGGCATCGTCTGCTTCGGCTTCGGCTTCCTGTTCGGCCAGCCGGCGCTGCGGCTTTCCGGCGTCTATCTGGCGCTCGCGACCTTTGCGCTAGCCACCGCGATGCCGCAGCTTCTGAAGCTGGGCTATTTCGAGCACTGGACCGGCGGCGTGCAGGGCCTCGTGGTCACCAAGCCGGATGCGCCGTTCGGCCTGCCGATGGGGCAGGACATGTGGCTGTATTACTTCACGCTGGTGGTCACGATCGCGATCTATATCGCTTCGGTGAACCTGCTGCGCTCGCGCTCCGGCCGCGCCTTCATGGCGATCCGCGACAACGAGATCGCGGCTTCCGCGATGGGCGTCGACGTCGCGCTGTACAAGACGCTGGCGTTCGGCGTCTCGGCCGGCATCACCGGCGTTGCCGGCGGTCTCGGCGCCATCGCAGTGCAGTTCGTGGCGCCCGACGGCTACACCATCCAGCTCGCGATCTCGCTGTTCCTCGGCATGGTGGTCGGCGGCGTCGGCTGGCTGCCCGGCTCGATCGTAGGCTCCGCCTTCATCATCTTCGTGCCCAACATCGCCGAGGGTATTTCGAAGGGCCTTTCGGGCGCGGTGTTCGGCGTGCTGCTGTTCCTCGTCATCTTCCTCGTGCCGCACGGCGCCAGGCAGGTTGCGATCGTTGCCCAGCAACTGGCCGCAAAGTTCAAGAAAAACTGACAGCCTATAGAAGCAAACCAGGAGATATTATGCTTTCTACCGTTCGGATCGCCGCGATTTCCGCGGCGATCGTCGCTGTTGCCGCGACGTCCACTGCCGCATTCGCCCAAAAGAAATACGACACCGGCGCAAGCGATACCGAGATCAAGGTCGGCAACATCATCCCCTATTCGGGACCAGCCTCCGCCTACGGCGTGATCGGCAAGACCGAAGAAGCCTACTTCAAGATGATCAACGATCGCGGCGGCATCAACGGCCGCAAGGTCAATTTCGTCAGCTATGACGACGCCTACTCGCCGCCGAAGGCGGTCGAGCAGGTGCGCAAGCTGGTCGAGAGCGACGAGGTATTGCTCGTCTTCAACCCGCTCGGCACCCCGTCCAACACCGCGATCCAGAAATACCTGAATTCCAAGAAGATCCCGCAGCTGTTCGTCGCGACAGGCGCCACCAAGTGGAACGACCCGAAGAACTTCCCGTGGACCATGGGCTGGCAGCCGAGCTACCAGAGCGAAGCGCAGATCTACGCCAAGTGGCTGATGAAGGAGAAGCCCGACGCCAAGATCGCGATCCTCTATCAGAACGACGATTTCGGCAAAGACTACCTCAAGGGCACCAAGGACGGCTTTGGCGCCAAGGCGGCCTCCAGCATCATCATGGAGGAGAGCTATGAGATTTCGGAGCCGTCGATCGACGGCCACATCGTCAAGATCAAGGCCGCCAATCCCGACGTGCTGCTGATCTACACCACGCCGAAGTTCGGCGCGCAGACCATCAAGAAGACCGCCGAGCTCGGCTGGAAGCCGCTGCAGATCATCACCAACGTGTCGGCCTCGGTCGGCAGCGTGATGCAGCCGGCGGGCTTCGACAACGCGCAGGGCGTGCTGTCGGCGGCCTACGCCAAGGACGGCGCCGACACACAGTGGAACAACGACCCCGGCATGAAGAAGTGGGCCGAGTTTCTCGACAAGTACATGCCGGGCGCCGACAAGACCGACGGCGGCTATGTGTACGGCTATGGCGCCGCACAGACGCTCGCCAAGGTGCTCGAAATGTGCGGCGACGATCTCACCCGCGCCAACGTCATGAAGCAGGCGGCGAGCCTGAAGGACTTTACGCCCGACACCCTGCTGCCCGGCGTCAAGATCAACACCTCGGCCACCGACTTCGCCCCGATCGCCCAGCTGCAGATGCAGCGTTTCAAGGGGCAGAAGTGGGAGCTGTTCGGTGACATCATTTCCGGCGACGTCCCCTCCGAGTGACGTTGCACTGCGGGAATAAAACAACAGCCTCCGCGATATCCGTCGCGGGGGCTTTTTGTTGACGCCCCGCGCCGATGGTATTGAATACTCCAAACAAAGAACCCGAGGTGGGGAAACCATGACTGCCGCACGTCCGTCCCTGACGGCGCTGTTGTCCGCATTCGCTCTGATCCTGACGAGCTGCAATGTCGCGCTGGCGCAGAAGAAATACGACACCGGGGCCAGCGACACCGAGATCAAGATCGGCAACACCATGCCCTACAGCGGCCCCGCCTCGGCCTATGGCACGATCGGCAAGACCGAGGCCGCCTACTTCAGGATGATCAACGATGCCGGCGGCGTCCACGGCCGCAAGATCAAGTTCATCTCCTACGATGACGGCTACTCGCCGCCCAAGACGGTGGAGCAGGCGCGCAAGCTGGTCGAGAACGACGAAGTGCTGCTGCTGTTCGGCTCGGTCGGGACCGCGACCAATGCGGCGATCCGGAAATACATGAACGAGAAGCAGGTGCCGCAGCTGTTCATCGCCTCCGGCGCCTCGAAGTGGAACGACCCGAAAGATTATCCGTGGACCATGGGCTGGCAGCCGTCCTACCAGGACGAGGCGCGGGTCTACGCAAAATACATCATGAAGCACAAGCCCGACGCCAAGGTCGCCGTGCTCTACCAGAACGACGATTTCGGCAAGGACTACCTCAAGGGCTTGAAGGACGCCTTCGGCGACAAGGCATCGATGATCGTCGCCGAGGAGGCCTACGAGACATCCGAGCCCACGATCGACAGCCACATCGTCAAGCTGAAGGCCACCGGTGCCGACACCTTCGTCAGCATCACGACGCCGAAATTCGCGGCACAGGCGATCAAGAAGGCCGCCGAGATCGCGTGGACGCCGTTGCAGATCGTCGCCAATGTCTCGGCGTCGGTCGGCGGCGTGATGCAGCCGGCGGGCTTCGAGAATTCGCAGGGTATCCTATCGGCATCCTATCTCAAGGACGGCGCCGATCCGCAGTGGGACAAGGATCCCGGCATGGAGAAATTCCTCGCCTTCCTCAAGAAGAATTATCCCGACGCCAACAAGCTCGACGGCGCCACTTCGTTCGGCTACGCCGCCGCACAGACCATGGTGAAGGTGCTGGAGATGTGCGGTGACGACCTCACCCGCGCCAATGTCATGAAGCAGGCCGCAAGCCTGAAGGATTTCGTCCCCGGCACGCTGCTGCCGGGCATCAGCATCAACACCTCGGCCACCGATTTCGCACCGATCAAGCAACTGCGCCTGATGCGGTTCAAGGGCGAAAGGTGGGAGCTGTTCGGGGACATCATTTCGAGCAATCTGAGCAACTGATCGTCACGTCGGTCTGTTCGATCCGCTCGCTCAACTCAACAGCGTCGCTTTACTCGACCGCAATCTCCGCGGTTGGCTCCACGCACACGCGAACGCGTTGGCGGATTTTTGAGCAGGCCCGCCTTGAGGGTGGTCGACCAAAGACGCAGCCCCTGCGGCAATGCCGCAGGGGCTTTTCATTGAGACACCCCAGGTAAGATGATAGTTTTTACGACCAATAATGAGCCCTCGAAACAGGGGGCCGCGACACATCATCGGCAATCAGGGAGAGAAACGGCATGTCTGCAATACGACAATTGACGGCATTTGCTGCTGCGCTTGCGCTCGTCGCCGCATCCGGCAGCGCGGCGCTTGCCCAGAAGAAATACGACACCGGCGCCTCCGACACCGAGATCAAGATCGGCAACATCATGCCCTATAGCGGAGCGGCCTCAGCCTATGGCGTGATCGGCAAGACCGAGGAGGCATATTTCCGCAAGATCAACGCCGAGGGCGGCATCAACGGCCGCAAGATCACCTTCATCAGCTACGACGACGCTTACACTCCGCCGAAGACGGTCGAGCAGGCGCGCAAGCTGGTCGAGAGCGACGAGGTACTGCTGATCTTCAATTCGCTCGGCACGCCACCGAACTCGGCGATCCAAAAATACATGAACCAGAAGAAGGTGCCGCAACTGTTCGTCGCCACCGGCGCCACCAAGTGGAACGACCCGCAGAATTTCCCCTGGACGATGGGCTGGCAGCCCAACTACCAGAGCGAGTCCATCATCTATGCGAAGTACATCCTGAAGAACAAGCCGGATGCCAAAATCGCGGTGCTCTACCAGAACGACGACTACGGCAAGGACTATCTGAAGGGATTCAAGGACGGGCTCGGCGCCAAGGCAGCGACAATGATCGTCGCCGAGGACAGCTATGAGGTGACGGAGCCGACCATCGACTCCCACATCGTCAGGCTCAAGGCCTCCGGCGCCGACGTATTCTTCAACATCACGACGCCGAAGTTCGCCGCACAGGCGATCAAGAAGAATGCCGAGCTCGGCTGGAAGCCGCTGCACTTCCTCAACAACGTCTCCGGATCGATCGGCAGCGTGATCAAGCCCGCGGGCTTCGAGAACGCCCAGGACATCGTCTCGTCGCAATATTTCAAGGATCCGACCGACGCGCAGTGGAAGACCGACAAGGCGATGATCGCCTGGAACGAATTCCTCGATAAGTACTATCCGGAAGCGAACCGGGCCGATGCCTCCGTGATGTACGCCTATATCGTCTCGCAGGGCCTGGTCCACGTGCTCAAGGCCTGCGGCGACAATCTGACCCGCGAGAACATCATGAAGCAGGCGGCCAGCATTCGCGATTACGAGCCCGGCGGCCTGCTGCCCGGCGTCAAGGTCAACACCTCGGCGACCGATTTCGCGCCGCTTTCGCAACTGCAATTGATCCGCTTCAAGGGCGAGACCTGGGAGCGCTTCGGCGAAGTCTTGAGCGCCGACGTCGGCGGTTAGGCCGGGAAGGTCGACCAAAGATACCGCCCCTGCGGCGTTTGCCGCAGGGCTTCTCATTGAGACGAACCGCCTAAAATGATAATCACTGCAGCCAAATAAAGAGCTCTCCAAGCAAGAGGGCCGAGACACATGACAAACAGGGAGAGAGACATAGATGTCCGCTACCAAAAAACTTGCGGTCCTCGGGGCCGCGCTCGCGCTCGTCGCGACATCCGGCAGCGCTGCGCTTGCCCAGAAGAAATACGACACCGGCGCCAGCGATACCGAGATCAAGATCGGCAACATCATGCCCTACAGCGGCCCGGCGTCCGCCTATGGCGTCATCGGCCGCACCGAGGCCGCCTATTTCAAGAAGGTCAACGACGCCGGCGGCATCAATGGCCGCAAGATCAACTTCATCTCCTACGATGACGCCTACTCGCCGCCGAAGGCCGTGGAACAGGCCCGCAAGCTGGTCGAGAGCGACGAGGTGCTGCTGATCTTCAACTCGCTCGGCACGCCGTCGAACTCGGCGATCCAGAAATACATGAACTCCAAGAAGGTGCCGCAGCTGTTCGTCGCCACCGGCGCCACCAAGTGGAACGACCCGAAGGACTTTCCCTGGACGATGGGTTGGCAGCCCAACTACCAGAGCGAGACCCAGATCTACGCAAAATACATCCTGAAGAACATGCCGAACGCCAAGATCGCGGTGCTCTACCAGAATGACGATTACGGCAAGGATTATCTGAAGGGCCTGAAGGACGGGCTCGGCCAGAAGGCCGCCAGCATGATCGTCGCGGAAGAAAGCTTCGAGACCTCACAGCCGACCATCGACAGCAACATCGTCAAGCTGAAGGCGAGCAACGCCGACGTCTTCATCGACATCGCGACGCCGAAATTCGCGGCCCAGGCGATCAAGAAGGTCGCCGAGATCGGCTGGAAGCCGACCCACTTCCTCAACAACGTGTCGGCATCGGTCGGCAGCGTGATCAAACCGGCCGGCTTCGAGAACGCACAGGATATCATCTCCGCCGCCTACCTGAAGGACGCTTCCGACAAGCAATGGGACAATGACCCGGGCATGAAGGAGTTCTACGCCTTCATGGCCAAGGACTTCCCCGAAGGCGACAAGCTCGACGGCGGCACCGTGGTCGGCTTCGGCGTGGCGCAGACGCTGGTCCAGGTGCTGAAGCAGTGCGGCGACAACCTCACCCGCGAGAACATCATGAAGCAGGCCGCAAGCCTGAAGGACTTCCGCACCGAGGTGCTGCTGCCTGGCGTCAAGATCAACACCGCGGCGAACGATTTCGCGCCGATCAGCCAGCTGCAGCTGATGAAGTTCAAGGGCGAGAAATGGGAACTGTTCGGCGAGGTCATCAGCGCCGACGTCGGCGGCTGATTTCCCGCCGCCTCCCGACCGGGAATGGCCCCCTGCGATACCGTCGCAGGGGGCTTTTTGTTGGCGCGTTTTCGAACGAAGCGGGTACCGGTTCGCGCGAAGAGAACGCGTCGGAAACCGGAATTTAAGGCCATGGCCCTGCTCGCAGGCCGGCCCGGGCAATGCCTGCTTACACTTTACCCGGCAATACGCTAGGTAAACCGGCAAGACCCCCGACAAGAAACCGGCGCCCTTGCGCGGCGGCAACAACAAGGAGATCTCGGGAAATGCCGATGCCGATCCGACACCGTGTCGCAACCGCCCTGCTCGGCCTCGCCGTCGCCGCCGCGACCGGCAATGCCGCATGGGCGCAGAAGAAATACGACACCGGTGCGAGCGACACCGAGATCAAGATCGGCAACATCGTGCCCTATAGCGGCCCGGCGTCGGCCTATGGCGTGGTCGGCAAGGCGATGGCCGCGGTGTTCAAGAAGGTCAACGACGACGGCGGCATCAACGGGCGCAAGATCACTTTCGTCTCCTATGACGACGCCTACTCGCCGCCGAAGGCCGTCGAGCAGGCCCGCAAGCTGGTCGAGAGCGACGAGGTGCTGTTCCTGTTCGGCACGCTCGGCACCGCCTCCAACACCGCGATCCAGAAATATCTCAACGCCAAGAAGGTGCCGCAGCTGTTCGTCGCCACCGGCGCGACCAAGTGGAACGATCCGAAGGCCTTCCCTTGGACCATGGGCTGGCTGCCCAGCTACCAGAGCGAGTCGCGGATCTACGCGAAATATCTGCTCAAGGAAAAGCCCGCCACCAAGGTCGCGGTGCTCTACCAGAACGACGACATGGGCAAGGACTACCTCAAGGGCCTGGAAGACGGCTTCGCCAGCGATCCCGCGCGCGTCGTCGCCAAGGAGAGCTATGAAGTCGCCGAGCCGACGATCGATTCCCATGTGGTGCGGCTGAAATCCTCCAATCCCGACGTCATCGTCTTCTTCACCACGCCGAAATTCGGCGCCCAGGCGATCAAGAAGCTCGGCGAGATGAACTGGAAGCCGGTGACCATCGTCTCCAACGTCTCGGCCTCCACCGCGACCGTGATGCGTCCGGCCGGCCTCGACAATGCGCAGGGCGTGATCTCGGCCGCCTACGCCAAGGACGCCAGCGATCCGCAGTGGAAGGATGACGCCGGCATGAAGGCGTTCGACGAACTGCTCGCCAAATACATGCCTGACACCAACCGCGTCGATGCCTCGGCGATGACCGGCTACAACATGGCGACCACGATGGTCGAGGTGCTGCGCCGCTGCGGTGACGACCTCACCCGCGCCAATGTGATGAAGCAGGCGGCGAGCCTGAAGCAATTCGCGCAGGGCGGCCTGCTGCCCGGCGTGACGCTGTCGACCGGGCCTGCCGACTTCCAGCCGATCGAACAGCTCCAGCTGATGCAGTTCAAGGGCGAGCGTTGGCAATTGTTCGGCGACGTCATCAGCGGCGAAGTCGGCGGCAATTAGAGCCGGAATGGATATTGCTTCGATCGAAACGGCCGCAATCTTCCCTTACCTCTCCCGCTTGCGGGGAAGGTCGGATCGCATCAAAGATGCGATCCGGGTGGGAGCTTTCGCCGCAATACGACTCGTGGCAGCACCCCCACCCTGACCTCCCCCGCAAGCGGGAGAGGGAACAGTACCTACGTCCCGACCCGCGCAAAGGCACAGCCATGACCGACCGTCGTCCTTTCCTGCGTTCGATCTTCGATGCCGCTGTGGCGGCTGCGCATCCCGACGTCGTGCTGGCGTCGCGGCTGCGGCCGGTGCCGAAGGGACGGGTGATCTGTCTCTGCGCAGGCAAGGGCGCCGCGGCGATGGCCGCGGCGGCCGAGCGGCATTATCTCGACGCGCTCGAGCTCGATCCGTCGCGGCTGGTCGGCATCGCCACCACCCGCCACGGCCATGGCGTGCCGACCCGCCGCATCAAGGTGGTCGAGGCCGGCCACCCGGTGCCCGACGAGGCCGGGCTCAAGGCGGCGGACGACACGCTGCGGCTCGCCGCGACCGCGACCCCGGACGATCTCCTGCTGGTGCTGCTGACCGGCGGCGGTTCGGCGAACTGGATCGCGCCGGTCGACGGCGTGAGCTTTACCCAGAAGCAGCAGGTCAACCGCGCACTGCTGCGCTCCGGCGCGCCGATCGGCGAGATGAACACCGTGCGCAAGCATCTCTCGCGCATCAAGGGCGGACGGCTGGCGCGCGCCGGCCAGCACGCGGCCGAGATCGTCACGCTGGCGATATCGGACGTGCCGCATGACGATCCCTCCGCGATCGCCTCCGGGCCGACGGTGCCGGATCCGACCACGCTGGCGGACGCCCGCGCACTGGTCGCCAAATACAATCTCTCCATCGACGACGCGGTCCGCCGCGCGCTCGACGATCCCGCGAACGAAAGCTGCAAGCCCGGCGATGCCGCCTTCGCGCGGGCGACATTCGAACTGCTGGCAAAGCCGAAGGCCTCGATCGACGCCGCGGTGAAGGTCGCGCGGGACGCCGGCTACGAGACCATCGCGCTCGGCGCCGATCTCGAAGGCGAGGCCCGCGAGATCGCGGCCGAGCATGCGCGGCTGGCGCTGAAGGCGCGCAGCGAAGGCAAGCGCGTTGCGATCATCTCCGGCGGCGAGCTGACGGTGACGGTGCGCGGCGATGGCCGCGGCGGCCCCAACCAGGAATACGCGCTGGCGCTGGCCGGCCTACTGAAGGATACACCCGACGTCTCAGCGCTGGCCGCCGATACCGACGGCGCCGACGGCGGCGCCGGCAGCGCGACCGACCCGGCCGGCGCCGTGATCGACCAGGCGACATTCGCGAAGATGAAATCGATCGGCCTCGATCCGAAGGCCTATCTCGAGAACAACGATGCGACGGGGTTCTTCGCCCAGACCGGGGATTTGTTGCTGACCGGACCGACGCTGACCAACGTCAATGACGTGCGGGTGATTTTGGTGGATTAGGCCGTATCCTTGACGGACCCAAGGCCAGTCTCGGGCTGCGCCCAAAGCTCCTGATAGTTACGAAACTTCGCAAGCGTCTCGTCATATCGCGTCGGCTCGAGCACCGGCAAAATGCGCTTCAACACTGAGTTGATCGGCGCGGAGGTGTGCCGAACGTATAAGTCGATCGGATCAAGCAAGTGCCTCAGGTGCAGCTTTGGATCATAGTTCAGCCCGCTGCTGCGAAACCATTTGTACCCGTTGGCGATTGCCCAGCTCACCATGTCGCGAAACACATAATGATAGAGGTGCAGGTCTAAGGCGACATCGTAGTCGAGACCTATGTACTCCGCATAGATCGCGTCACCATGTACCATGCATGCGGCAAACGCGACGATCCGCTCGTTCTGACGCCAGAGGAAGAAGCGGACCTTGTCCCCCATCCGCCGCCCCAAGTCGCAGAAGTATCGTTCCGTCAGCTTCTCGAGGTGCAGTTTCGAACGCTGATAGACTTGGAAATACAATGGATAGATCTGCGCGATCACCGGCGTCGCGTCGTTGACGACGTTCATCTCGACGGATGGAGAGGCCCGCGCTGTCGCCTCAAATTTCTTGCGGAGTTTCTTGCGGGTTGCGCTGTTGAGCGCATGATTCATATAGTCATCGAAATTGGCGTAATCGATGCAAAGCCTGGTCATGGGCAGGCTGGGGATGCGGGTGAAGCCGTGAGCGATCAAGCAGTCGAGGATTGGTCGGTATCGCGCCGGAAACTCCTTGAGCACGATCAGCCGCGCCCCGAGCCTGCGAGCATGTATTGCAATCGTAGAGGCCAGAAGTTCCGCGCAGCCTCGATGGCAGGCCTCGTCCCCGTCAAGATGACCTTCCCCTGCGACGCACCCCACCATGAGCGCACGGGCGCGCATCAAACCTGGCCACATCCGGCGAATGGCGTCGATGAGTACGCCAAACCGCGGCCTCGCACCGGCCAGCAAATCCAGGTCCATTAGGAAGAATGGCCGTACAGCACAAACCTGATCAACCGCATCTTTGATGAGGAAATACCGGTAATCGAACTCGGGATGAAGGGTATCCTCGACCAACTCATAGTATCGATGATCCTTGCGCTCGCTCGCGAAGGCGAACTGCCAGCGCGGACAACGCTCCAAATCGTTCCGCACGATGACTTGGAGACGCGGCGGACATTGCATCGGCACGCGTCTCGTGAGGTCGCCGATTTGGCTCGTCAAGTGCGCTGTTGCAGCTTCCGGCACGATCTCACGCTCGTCACGGATCCCGGCCCTAGGCAGCATTTATCACGGCGCGAAAACAAAGCAGCTAACATATCCGTCAGAAACTAACTCGTTAGTCATTTGCGATTTGGCGTTGGAGCAGAACACTCCTGATACGACCCGCATGCGCGGACACTCGCCGTCCAGCGCGGCATCCGGGGAGCGGACTCATGGCAGCGGTGATTGGAGTCACGGGACTTGCATTTGAGGCGCGGATCGCTGCAGACCTGCATACGCAGGCGATCTGCAGTGGCGATGGCAGCACGCTCGCGGAGTCTCTCGCGTCGGCAATTGCTGAGGATTGCTACGGTCTTATCAGCTTTGGCGTCGCGGGCGGCCTTTCGCCCGACCTCCCGGCAGGCGCATGCGTCGTAGCATCGACGATCGTTTCGGAAACGATTCAGCTCTTCACTGATCGAGACTGGTCGCAAGCCTTGCTTCGACTCATCGCCGGTTCGATTTATGGCCCTATTGCTGGTGTGACCACGGTCGCCATGCATCCAGAAGCGAAGCGCTCGCTGCATATGAGTACAGGCGCGCTGGCGGTCGATAACGAATCCCATGTGGCGGCGAGTGTCGCTGCAGCGCGCGGCCTCCCTATGACTGCCGTCCGCGTGATCATGGATCCGGCCGGTCGGCAGCTTCCTGCCGCCGCCCTGTCCGCAGTGCGTGCAAACGGGACGATCGATCTCGCCGCGCTGGTCCGTGCGACAATGAAACAGCCGAGCGAGTTACCGATGCTGCTTCGGACCAGTCTCGACGCACTGTCCGGATTTGCGGCGCTGCTTCGCTGCCGTCAATTGCTTGGCCCTGGATTAGGGTTGCCTTCCTTGCAAGCAGAAGAGTCGGAGCCAAGTTCAAGTATCGTAGCGGACGATCGTATGATCGCCCTCTAGTCGCTTTTTTAGCCGAACGGGCTGCTATACCTGCCGACTGCGTGCGTGACCTCAACGCGCATTGAAAGTGAGGCCGGCGCGCTCCTTTAGACGCTTGCGCAAGGCCGGCCCCATCAGCGCGCCCGGCGTCCAGATGCCGCCCTCACCCTGCACGTCACGCACGACGCAGAGAGCGCTTTCGGTGATCATCTTGCTTGTCGAGCCATAGCCTGGATCGCGGTCGCCGGTGACAACGGCTTCGACCCGTCCGCCATCCGGCACCTCGCCCAGAAAGAAGATGTCGTAGAAGCCCCTCTCGCGCGCTTCCCGGGTCGGGCCTGCGCCGCGTTTGAGACCGCCGGTCCCGAACAAGGACACCACCGTGGCGAACGTCTCCGTCGTCACGCTCGCGATGTCCCCAAGTCCCGGCGCCACCATCATCTCGTCATAAACGAAGTCCCTGCCGTAGGGATGGCCCAACAGGAAGTTCGTGCGGTGCACGTTCTTGGTGTTGATCGGCGCCATCGGGAACGGCACGAGCCACGCGTGCATGCTCGTGTCATATTCGGGGACGAGGCCCGACGGCTGAGACGGCCCAGTGAAGCCCGGCGTCAACGCGAAGGGATCGGTCAGCAGCCGGATCAGGGCCGGGTCGCGCGCCGCGGCGGCCAGCGTCGCCTGAGCGCTCGCCGCGGTGCCGCCAGACATGCCACCCCTCACCTTGCGCAGACGGGCCTTCACCCGCCGCGCCGGGCGTCCGAATTTCTCGCGCGCCTTCTCCTGCAACGTGAGCACACCGAGATCGAACGGGATGGAATCGAAGCCACAGGAGAAGACGATGCGCGCGCCGGTCCGTTTTGCCTCTTCGTGATGGGCGTCGATCATACCCCGCATCCAGCCCGGTTCGCCGCAAAGATCAACATAGGCCGTGCCGGTGGCCGCGCATGCCGCCACTAGCTCGGGACCGTGAAGCTGATAGGGCCCGACCGTGGTGACGACCACGGTCGCGCGCTCGCACATCGAACGCAGGCTGGCCGGCTCGGCGGCATCCGCCTTCACTAACGGCAAATCGTCCGGTGCGCCGATGTCGGCACGCACTTTCTGGAGTTTGTCGGTCGAGCGTCCCGCAATTGCCCAGGACGGAGCATCGTCGCCGCGATAGGATGTCGCCAGATATTCGGCGATGAGACCCCCGGTGTAACCCGTCGCGCCATAGACGATGAGGTCGAAGTCCCGCTTCACGGCGTTGATCCTCCTCGAGCCCCCGGAAGCGCTCCCTTCAGATCCGTTAGCAACGCTCGGTACGCTTCGCGGCCATTTGCGAGGGGCCGGGCAACATACGGGCCATCGCGCTTGACGGACGATACCACAATTGCCGCCCTTCGGCGCGCAACCTCCCGGCGATTTCCGGTCCCCCCTTGAGAGCCGTCGTGAGTACGGACGCTGGTCGGCGTGAGCCGAAGCAGACAGCCGGCACATTTGAGCGCCTGTGGCCGCTTGCAAACGCCCTCCGACGGCCTACCATGGATTGGGGAATTCGCGTGCAGGAGCGAAGCCATGGAACTCACCGTGGTGCCCATCGTCAAGCCGGATGAGACCAACTTCATCTTCGGCCAGTCGCATTTCATCAAGACCGTGGAAGACCTTCACGAAGCGCTGGTGGGCACGGTTCCGCGCATCCGCTTCGGGTTGGCTTTCTGCGAGGCCTCCGGCAAGCGGTTGGTGCGCTGCTCCGGTAACGACGACGCCTCGCTCGCCCTGGCACGCGACAACGCATTGGCGATCGGCGCCGGTCACACCTTCCTGATTTTCCTCGGCGACGGGTTCTTTCCCGTCAACGTGCTGCCGGCGGTGCGCGCAGTGCCGGAGGTCTGCCGCATCTATTGCTCGACGGCCAATCCAACACAGGTGATCGTCGCGCAGACGCAGCTCGGGCGCGGCGTGCTCGGCGTGGTGGATGGCGCCTCGCCGCTGGGTGTCGAAACCGACGCCGACATTGCGTGGCGGAAGGATCTGCTGCGGAACATCGGCTACAAGCTTTAGACCGCGATGGTTCGCCGCCTGGCGGAGCCCGCATGCCGGATATGTATCAACCCAACGCGTCATTGCGAGCGGACGGGCCGTCGCGCTCTCTCAAAACTCCTGCGCGAGCTTCGCCAGCATCTCCAGCAGCGCGGCGTGGTTGGCCGGACCGAGCACCTCGATCAGCCGCGCCTCGTGCTTGTTGGCGACCAGCTTCTTGGCGCGCGCCAGCACGGCGCGGCCCTTGTCGGTCAGGACGAGGATGTGGGAACGGCGGTCGTTGGTGGAGCGCATCCGCGCGCAAAGGTCGCGGCTCTCCAGCGCGTCGAGCATCGCGACGAAATTCGGCCTGAGGATCCCGAGCGTGTTGGCGATCTCGGTCTGGTTGCGGCCCGGATTCTTGTCGAGCAGAAGCAGCACCGAGAACTGCGCCGGCGTCAGCTGCAGCGGCGCGACGCAGCGCAGGAAGTCCTCGAATACCCTGAGCTGCGCGCGCTTCAACGAATAGCCGAGCAATCCGGACAGTTCGCCCAATTGCAGCATGCTGTCGTCCCCGGCAGAATCGGCCGGTTCCCTGCGCAGGGCCCGCGACGAACGGAGGGCATCGGTGGCGGTCTTGGAAACAGTCATCGCTCCAGGCTCGCAATCCCGCTACAAGAATCCCGCACGACACTCGGGGACCTTGAGATTATATCTAATAATTGTTATGGACTATATCAAATGTCGGCAGCTTTCAACAGCCGATATCGGCCGACCTGACCGGCACGACCGGTTGAGGCGGTCCGACGCTTGAGGGGGAGCGCTCGGCCTTGAACACAACGATCATGCTGTTCCTGCTGCAGGACGGCATCACCAATGGCGCGATCTACGCACTGCTGGGGCTGGCCCTGGTGCTGGTGTTCGCGGTCACGCGGGTGATCCTGATCCCGCAGGGCGAATTCGTCACCTACGGCGCGCTGAGCTACGCCATGCTGGCGACCGGCCAGGTGCCCGGCACAGCGCGGCTTGCGGTCGCGATGGGCCTCGTCGCCTTCGCCCTCGACCTGTTCTTCGCCCGTAACGCGCTGCATGCGCGGCTGGTGATCCGCTCGGTCGCGCTCAACATCGCCTTTCCCGTCGCGCTGCTCGGTCTGATTTACGCGCTGGTCGGTCCCGGCACGCCGATCGCCGTCAACATCGCGCTCGCGCTCCTGATCGTGGCGGCGATCGGTTTGTTCCTCTACCGCATCGCGTTCCAGCCGATCGCGCACACTTCCGTGCTGGTGCTGCTGATCGCCTCGGTCGGCTGCCATCTGGCGCTGCAGGGCCTCGGCCTGGTGTTCTTCGGCGCCGAAGGCCTGCGCGCGCCTGCGCTGTCGAATGCCGCAGTAACCGCCGGCCCGCTGCGCTTCACCGGGCAGAGCCTTGCGGTCTACGGCCTGACGATCGGCTTCATCGTCGCCCTGTGGCTGTTCTTCGGCTACACCAAGACCGGCAAGGCGCTGCGCGCCACCGCGGTCAACCGCCTCGGCGCCCGCCTGGTCGGCATTCGCACCACGCTGTCCGGCCAGATCGCGTTCCTGCTCGCCTCCGTCATCGGCGCGATCTCCGGCATCCTGATCGTGCCGATCACCACGCTCTATTACGACACCGGTTTCCTGATCGGCCTGAAGGGCTTCATCGCCGCCATCATCGGCGGCCTGGTCAGCTATCCCCTGACCGCGGTCGCCGCCATCGTGGTCGGCATCGTCGAGGCCTTCTCATCGTTCTACGCCAGCAATTTCAAGGAAGTCATCGTGTTCACGCTGATCCTCCCCGTGCTCGTGTTGCGCTCCCTCGCGGCGCCCGAGGTCGAAGAAGAGAAGGATTGAGCGCGATGACGCAGCGCCTTCCCCTCATCATCTTCGCGCTCGTGATGGCGGTGATTCCGCTTGTCCCGGGCATCCCGCCGTTCTGGATCGTGCTGCTCGACAATATCGGCCTCGCCGCGCTGGTCGCGATGGGCCTCGTGCTGCTCACCGGCGTCGGCGGCCTGACCTCGTTCGGCCAGGCCGCGTTCTGCGGGTTCGGCGCCTACACCACGGCGGTGCTGACCACCGCCTACGGCGTCTCGCCCTGGCTGACGCTGCCGGCTTCGCTGTTGGTCAGCGGCATCGCCGCCGTGCTGCTCGGCATCGTCACGGTACGGCTATCCGGCCATTATCTGCCGCTCGGCACCATCGCCTGGGGCATCGGGCTGTTCTATCTGTTCAGCAAGCTCGAATTCCTCGGCCGCAACGACGGCATCTCCGGCATTCCCCCGCTGTCGATCGGCTCGTTCAAGATGCTGAGCCCGGATGCGATCTACTACGCGATCTGGGTCGCGGTGCTGCTGTCCGCGCTGCTGACCATGAACCTCTTGGACTCCCGCACCGGGCGCGCGATCCGCGCCTTGCGGCGCGGCCATGTTGCGGCGGAAGCGTTCGGCGTGCAGACGCCCCGCGCCAAGCTGTTGGTGTTCATCTATGCCGCGGTGCTGGCCGGCCTGTCCGGCTGGCTGTATGCGCATTTCCAGCGCGCCGCCAACCCAACGCCGTTCGGCGCGCAGGCCGGCATCGAGTATCTGTTCATCGCCGTGGTCGGCGGCGCGGGCTACGTCTGGGGCGGCGTGCTCGGCGCCGGCATCGTCGTGATCCTCAAGGAGGTGCTGCAGAGCTACCTGCCCTACATCTTCGGCGGCCAGAGCCAGCTCGAGACCATCGTGTTCGGCATCATGCTGGTGCTGCTGCTGCAGCTCGCGCCCCAGGGCGTCTGGCCCTGGCTGATGTCGCGGCTGCCGTTCAAGCCCGCCCGCAAGACCCCGGACACGTCCGTGAAGCTGGAGCACCGCGAACGGGCGCCAGGAACGTCTCCGATCCTTCTGCACATCGACAAGGCGCGCAAGCAGTTCGGCGGCGTGCTCGCGGTCAACGACGTCTCGTTCGACGTCAACGCCCGCGAGATCGTCGCGCTGATCGGCCCGAACGGCGCCGGCAAGAGCACGACCTTCAATTTGATCACCGGCGTCCTGACCGCGACCAGCGGCAAGATTTCAGTGCTCGGCAACGAGGTCGCGAACGCTCGGCCGCAGGAGGTGGTCAAGCTTGGCGTCTCCAGGACTTTTCAGCACGTCAAGCTGGTGCCCGACATGACCGTGCTGGAGAATGTCGCGATCGGCGCGCATCTGCGCGGCAATTCCGGCGCGATCTCCAGCATGCTGCGGCTCGACCGCGCTGATGAGGCGAGGCTGCTGGCGGAAGCCGCGCGGCAGATCGCGCGCGTCGGCCTGTCGGACCAGATCGACCAGCTCGCGGGCTCGCTGTCGCTCGGACAGCAGCGCATCGTCGAGATCGCCCGCGCGCTGTGCGTCGATCCGATGCTGCTGCTGCTCGATGAGCCGGCCGCCGGCCTGCGCCACATGGAGAAGCAGCGGCTGGCCGCGCTGCTCCGGCAATTGCGCGACGGCGGCATGTCGGTGCTGCTGGTCGAGCACGACATGGGGTTCGTGATGGATCTCGCCGACCGCATCGTGGTGCTGGATTTCGGTACCAAGATCGCCGAGGGCACGCCGGCCGCGATCAAGCGCAACCCCGACGTGATCAAGGCCTATCTCGGAGCCGCCGCATGAGTGCGCTGCTATCGGTGACCGACGTCCACATCTCCTACGGCAAGGTCGAGGCGGTGCGCGGCGTTTCGCTCGACGTCGCCCAGAACGAGATCATCACCATCATCGGTGCCAACGGCGCCGGCAAGACCACCTTGCTCAACGCCATCATGGGCGTGCTGCCGCTGAAGGGGCGCACCAACTTCGCCGGCGTCGACATGGCGCCGCTCGATATCGAGGACCGCGTCGCCACCGGCCTCAGCCTGGTGCCCGAGCATCGCGAATTGTTCGGCACAATGAATGTCGAGGACAATCTCGAGCTCGGCGCGTTCCGGATCGCGAAGGCCGTCGCGGCCGCCTCGCTGGAGCGGGTCTACACGCTGTTTCCGCGGCTCAAGGAGCGGCGCAAGCAGCTTGCCGGAACGCTGTCCGGCGGCGAGCAGCAGATGCTGGCGATGGGCCGCGCGCTGATGGGCGCGCCGAAGCTCTTGATGCTGGACGAGCCGAGCCTCGGCCTCGCTCCGATCATCGTCGCCGACATCTTCCGCATCGTCGGCGAGCTCCGCGCCGCCGGCGTCTCGGTGCTCCTCGTCGAGCAGAACGCCCAGGCCGCATTGCAGATCGCCGACCGCGCCTATGTCATGGAGCTCGGCGAGTTCGTGCTGTCAGGCCCCGCGACGGAGATCGCCGCCAACAAGGGCGTCGCCGCGAGCTATCTCGGCTTCCAGCACGAAGGCGAGAGCGCGATTTAGGACGCGCAACTCCACCGCGGAGAGACCGTCACCCCACCTCGCCGCGCATTACATGCGCGGCGATCCTCCCCCTCCAGGGAAGGATGAAGGCAGGTGCGCCTTCCGGGAAATGATTTCTGACCGCGCTTGCATTCGCGCAAGGATTGCGCTCCACTTCACCCTCCCCTGGAGGGGGAGGGTCGATTGCGCGCGCGATGCACAGCATCGCGGGTGCGATCGGGGTGGGGTGAAGCCACACAAATGGTCTCAACATCAATCCGCAGAGCCGCCGCGAAGAAGCTGCGCGCCAACACGACGCCGCATGAACGAATCCTGTGGCGCGCGCTGAGAGAGCTGCCAACGGACGGAACGCATTTTCGAAGGCAGGCACCGATTGGCCCTTACGTCGTCGATTTTTTCTGCCTGGCCAAGCGACTCATCGTCGAGCTGGACGGTGGACACCACAACGACGATGAAGTGGCGAAGCGCGATCGTGCGCGACAAGAGTGGCTGGAGCGGGAAGGATATCGCGTCGTCAGGTTCTGGAATTCGGAGGTCAGTGAGGATTTGAATGCCGTGCCCGAACGGATCTATGTCGAGCTCTATGGCGCTCGCGAAGCGGAAGCTGTGCCGCTGAAGCACTACCGGCGGCGATAGACCACCACCCCACCCCGCTTCACATCGCTACTTGCGATGCGAAGCGACCCTCCCCCTCCAGGGGAGGGTAAGAAAAAGCCGGCCCCATCGGGACCGGCTTCTTCGTTTCAGAGATTGCGTCCAGCTCACATCGCCGGGACGTATTTGCCGTCCTTGACCGTCAGCAGGATGCGTGAACGGTCGTCGAGGCCGTAGCGATCCTTTTCGGTCCAGTTGTAGACGCCCTGGGTCGCGACGATCTCCTTCTCGGAGATGAAGGCCTTGCGGATCGCCTCGCGGAATTCCGGCGTGCCGGGCTTGGCGGTCTTCAGCGCCACCGGGATGATGCGCTTCATCACCTCGAAGGCATCGTACGAGTGGCCGGCGAACTGGCTGCGGCTGTTGGCGCCGTACTTGGCTTCATAGGCCGTATTCAGCGCGAGGCCGGGCTTCTTGGTCAGCGCGCTGTCGGGCTGGGTTTCCGGCGACATGATCGGGCCGGCCGACATGATGACGCCTTCCGCGGCCGCACCGGCGATGCGGATGAAGTCCATGCTGGCGGCGCCGTGGGTCTGGTAGATCAGACCCTTGTAGCCGCGCTCGCGCAGCGCGGTCTGCGGCAGCGCCGCGGCGGTGCCGGAAGCACCGACCAGGATGGCGTCGGGATTGGCGGCGACGAGCTTCAGCACCTGGCCGGCGACCGAGGTATCCGGACGCGCAAAGCGCTCCTCGTCGGTCATGGTCAGGCCCATCGGCACGGCCTGCGCCTTGAAGTCGTTGACCCAGAGATCGCCGTAGGAATCCGAATAGCCGATATAGCCGACGGTCTTGATGTTGTGCGCCTTCATGTGCTCGTAGAGCACCTTGCCCATGATCGGAATCGACTGCGGCAGGTCGACCGACCACTTCATGCGCGCCTCGTTGATCGGGAACGGCGCGAGGCCGAAATGCGGGATGCCGGCCTCGTTGGCGACCGTCGACACCGCGATCGACGGCGGCGTGGTGCAGGAGCCCATGATGATGTCGGCCTTGGACTCGGTGACGAAGCGCCGCGCGTTGGTCGTCGCGGCCGTCGGATCGCCACCGTCGTCGAGCACGATCAGCTTCAGCGGTACGCCGCCGATCTCCTTCGGCACGAAATCGAGCGCGTTGCGCTCGGGAATGCCGAGCGCCGCGGCGGGCCCCGTGGTCGAGATCGAGATGCCGATGGTGATTTCATTGGTCTGCGCCAGTGCGGGCGCGCCCGGCAGCGCGATGGCTGCTGCGAGCGCCGCGGCGAGAGTGGCCTTCCTCATTCATTCCTCCCTGCAGTTAAGTTTTTTGGGTTTAAACCGGTTTTGCGGGCCAATTCAGCCCCTTCTTTAGAGCATGATCCGGAAAAGTGGAAACCGGTTTTCCGAGAGGATCATGCTCCGAAAGTCGAGCCATGAAGGGTGCGAGTCAGCCCTTCATGAAGCGGTCAATGATCTCCTGCGGAAACGGCGCCGATTTCAGCTTGGCGGGATCGTCCGGGTGGCGGCCGACCAGCACCCTGGTCTCGAACGCCTCGATCGCCAACGCCTCGCCCTTGAACACGCGGTGCACCACCTCGAAGCTCGAGCGCTTGATGCTCTCGACCCGGCTCTCGATGGTAATCCAGTCGCCATGGGTCGACGGGATGTGAAATTTCGCCCGCGTGTCGACCATGGGAATGCCGACCAGGCCGTATTTGTGGACGAGGTCCTGCTTCGAATAGCCGGCGGCTTCGAACATGATCGAGGTCGAGTCGTCGAACATCGCAAAATAGCGCGGGTAATAGACGATGTTGGCGGGGTCGCAATCGCCCCACTGGATCTGCACGTCGCGCCGATTGACGAACATGGTTTATCCTCGATCGAGCATGAGCGATCCGGAAGGGCGTTCATGCTCTTCCGGATCATGCTTCAGCGCGGCGCCATCCGGAGCGCGGCATCGAGCCGCACCACTTCGCCGTTCAGATAGGGGTTGTCGATCATGTGCAGCGCCAGCGAGGCGAACTCGTCGGCCTGGCCGAGCCGGCGCGGGAACGGGATCGCGGCGGCGAGCGAATCCTGCGCTTCCTGCGGCAGGCCGGCCAGCAGGGGCGTCATGAACAGGCCGGGCGCGATGGTCAGAACGCGGATGCCGAATTGCGCGAGCTCGCGCGCGATCGGCAGCGTCATCGCGACGATGCCGCCCTTCGATGCCGAATAGGCCGCCTGCCCGATCTGGCCGTCATAGGCCGCGACCGAGGCCGTTGAGATCACGACGCCGCGCTCGCCGGTTGCGAGCGGCTCGAGCTTGGCCATGTCAGCGGTCGCAAGCCGCAGCATGTTGAACGAGCCGATCAGGTTGACCTTGATCACCTTGTCGAAGTCGCCCAGCGCCATCGGCCCCTCGCGACCGATCACGCGTTTTGCCACCCCAATGCCGGCACAGTTCACCAGCACGCGCGCGGGGCCGTGCGCCTTGGCGGCGGCGGCCACCGCGGCCTCGGCCGCCGCAGCATCGGCGACGTCGCAGACGACGGGAATGCCGCCGATCTCCGCCGCGACGCTCTCGGCGAGCTTGGCGTTGAGATCGCAGACCGCGACCTTGGCGCCCTGCGCGGCGAGACGGCGCGCGGTCGCAGCGCCCAATCCCGATGCACCGCCGGTGACGATGGCGGCCTGGTCCTTCAACTGCATGGCTTTCTCCTGTTCGAGAACTAGACTGACGTGATCACCGATGCCGGCGGCACCGGCGCATAAAGCGCTTCGATGATGTCCGTGCGATGCTCCAGCACCGCGCGCTGGTTGATCGAGCCCTTGTCGGTGACCTCGCCGCGATCGATCGACAGCGGCGTGTCGAGCAGGATCGCGCGCGCGATCCGGTTCGACGAGCCGGTGGCGCCGGCCAGGACGCGCGCGAAGCGCTCGCGGAAGGCCGTCCGCACCAGCGGATCATTGGCCGCGACGGCGATGTCGCCAGAGGCGAGCTGCGGATTGATCAGGCGGCAGCCGTCGAGATCGAGGATCACGATCGCGGCGAGCTCGTCGCGGTTGAGCCCCGCGATCACGACGTCGCGCACCAGCGGCGCGCAGGTGCCGACGAAGCGCGCCCGCAACGGTCCGACGCTGACCCAGGTGCCGCTCGCCAGCTTGAAATCCTCGGCGATGCGGCCGTCGAAATCGAAACCGGCATCAAGATCACCAGCGTCGGCAGGCTTCAGCGCGTCGCCGAACTTGTAAAAGCCCTCCTCGTCGAACGCCTTGGCGGTCAGCTCGGGCTGCCGCCAATAGCCCGGGGTCACGTTCGGGCCCTTGGCGCGGACCTCGAGCTTGCCGTTGTTCGGAACGAGCTTCGCGTCATTGCCCGACACCGGAAGCCCGACATGGCCGGAGCGGCTGGTATCCGGGCGCACCGACATGAAGAACGGCGAAGTCTCGGTGGCGCCGAGGCCGGTCAGCATGGGCACGCGATAGCCCTTCTCCTGCACGGCGAGCGCATCGAGGCTGTTCCAGACGAACGGCGACAGCGCGGCGCCCGAGAAGAACATCGCATGCAGCCGGTCGAAGAATTTTGCCCGCAGACCGGCGTCGTCGCGCAGATAGGGCAGCAGCGATTCATAGCCCTTGGGCACGTTGAAATAGACCGTCGGCGAGATCTCGCGCAGGTTACGCACCGTCTCCTCGATGCCGCCGGGCATCGGCTTGCCCTCATCGAGATACATCGAGCCGCCGTTATAGAGCGTCAGCCCGACGTTATGGTTGCCACCAAAGGTGTGATTCCACGGCAGCCAGTCGACGATCACCGGCGGCTCGTCCTTGAGGAACGCCAACGTCTCGCGCAGCATCACCTGGTTGGCGCAGATCATGCGCTGGGTGTTAATAACGGCCTTGGGATTGCCGGTCGACCCCGACGTCAGCAGGAATTTCGCGATCGTGTCCGGACCGATTGCCGCATGGGCCGCATCGAGGCGCGGGTCTTCCGGCGTCGCCAAGAGGCCGGCAAGGCGCGTCACCTCACGGCCGGGCACGGTGCCGCGGCTCGCGGCGATCTCGACATCGGATCCGATATTGGCACGCAGCGCGTCGGCGAATTTATCGGCATCGTCGACAAAGATGAGGCCCGGCGTCAGAAGCTTGATGACGAAGCTGAGCTTGCCATAGTCGCGCGACACCAGCGAATAGGCCGGCGACACCGGGCAGAACGGAACGCCGGCATAGAGCGCGCCGAGCGCCATCAGGGCATGATCGATCGAATTGCCCGACAGGATCACGATCGGCCGCTCGGCCGACAATCCGCGCGCGATCAATGCGGAGGCGATGCGCCTGATAGACTCGAGCAATTGCGCGTAGGTGATTTGCCGCCAGCCGCCACCGGGGGCACGCTCGGCCATGAACACGCGGTTCGGCTCGGCCTTTACCCAGTGGTGCAGGCGATCGGTGAGGCGAACCGGAAAATCGGCGAGGCTGAGCTTCGGTCGGAGATAGATGGTGCCGTCGTCGCGGCGCTCGACGGTAACGTCGGGATTGCCGAACGAGATCGGGCGCAGCGGATGCGCGCTCGCAGTGTTCGCAGACGGCGCGGCGCTCATGTCGGCTTTACCTTGGCGGTCTTGCGATCAAGAAACGCGCGGATGCGCTTCTTGGCTTCCTTGTCGCTCTGCGCCACCGTCGCCATCAGCGATTCCATCAACAGGCCGGTCTGCGGATTGGCCTCGGCGATCATCGGCAGCGCCTGCAACACGGCGAAGTTGGTCAGCGGCGCATTGGCGGCGACGCGCTCGGCAAGCTCCAGCGCTTTCGGCAGCGCGCCGTCGGCCTCGGTGAGGTATTGCGAGAAGCCGTAGGCGGCGCCCTCGGTCGCCGAATAGACCCGCCCGGTCAGCATCATGTCCGCCATCCTGGGCACGCCGATCAGGCGCGGCAGCCGCACCGATCCGCCGCCGCCGACGAAGATGCCGCGCTGGCCCTCGGGCAGCGCGAAATAGGCCGACGGCTCGGCGACGCGGATATGCGCGGCGCAAGCCAACTCCAGTCCGCCGCCGATCACCGCGCCCTTCAGTGCGGCGATGACAGGCACGCGGCAATACTGGATGCGGTCGAACACGCGATGCCACATCTGGGAATGCACCAGGCCCTCGGTGGCGTCGCGCTCGGTCAGTTCGGAGAGGTCGAGGCCGGACGAGAAGTGGTCGCCGATGCCATGGATGACGACGGCGCCGACCGCATCCGGTATCGCGGAGAAGCAATCCCGCAGCGCCAGGATGATGCCGTCGTTCAGCGCATTGCGCTTGGCGGGACGGTTCAGCCCGACCGTCAGCACCGCCCCTCGCGTCTCGATCCTGAGCAGCGAGGCGCCTCCCTCGCCGGCAGCGTTTCCCATGGCGTTATTGTTTCCCGTTCAGAATAGTTATGTTTTATAACGATTAGCGGGAGAGTCAATATGGGCGCGCACGGCTGGTGGCCATCGACCCTTCGAGACGGCCGCTGCGCGGCCTCCTCAGGGTGACGGTGATGGAGTTGATACGCGCGGCTCCCTCCACCCGTCGTCCCTGCGAAAAGCGGGGACCCATAACCACAAACGGTTATTGCTGCGCGACGGCGGAACGACGAGTCCCGTTCACGGCACAGACCGCGGAGTATGGGTCCCTGCTTCGCAGGGACGACACCGAATGTGTGGCGGATCCCGGCGGGTGAGACGGCAAGTGTGCGAAGCTACAGCACCTGATGCACGTCGATCACGACGCGGTCGGCGTGGCGGGCGGCGGAGCCGACGAAGATGTGCTGCATCAGCCAGCGGTAGTTTTCGGCGCCGGTTTCGAATTTCGGCACGGTGCGGAAATAGATCAGCTTCGGGTCGACCGGCTCGCCGCGCTTCAGCTTCTGCAACAGCTCGACCGGCCCGAAGCGGATGCCCTTGTTCTCGACATAGACGACGGCGCCGTCGTCGGTCTCGAACGCATATTTCGCCTCCAGCTCGATCAGCTCATTGGGCCGGATGATCTGGAAGTCCGCACCGAACGCCAGCACCTTGCCGTTGACCTTCTCGCCCTTCACCTCGCCGCCGATGATCGGAATGATGCGGCGGACGCCGGTGCCGATGTCGCCGGCGGACGTCACCTCCGCGATCCGGGCGGTGATGGTGAAGACGTATCTGGTCTCAAGCTCGGGATTCATAGGCCTAACCAATCATGCGCTGCGGCAGCCAGGTCGCGAGCAGCGGGAACAGGATCAGGATCACCAGCCGGATCAGGTCGGTGATGACGAACGGCAGCACCCCGACAAAGATCGTCGACATGTTGACGTCCTTGATGACGCTCTTGATCACGAACACGTTCATACCGACCGGCGGATGGATCAGGCCGAGCTCGACCGTCATGACGATGATGATGCCGAACCAGATCGGATCGAAGCCGAGCGCGGTCACCACCGGAAACACGATCGGCACGGTGAGGATCACCATCGCCATCGCGTCCATCAGGCAGCCGAGCACCAGATACATCAGGAGGATCAGCGCCAGCACGCCATAGGGGCCGATGCCAAGCCCGGTGAGGAATTCAGTGACGTGCTGCGGCGTCTGGGTGATGGTGAGGAAATAGCCGAAGCAGAGCGCGCCGATCAGCACCGTGAACACGGCGGCCGCGGTGCGCGTCGCCTGCAGCAGCGATTGCAGGATGCCGTCCCTGGTCAGCTTGCCGCGGAGGATACCGATGATGAAGGCGCCCACCGCGCCGACCGCGCCGGCTTCGGTCGGGACAAAGAAGCCGCCATAGAGCCCGCCGATCACGAACAGGAACAGCAGCAGCGGCGACCAGACGTCGCGCAGCGCAACGAAGCGCTCGTGCCACGACGCCTTCTTTCCCGCCGGCAGGAAAGCGGGCCGCGTCACGCCGATGATGCCGATCGTGATCATATGCATCAGGATCGCGAGCAGACCCGGCACCACGCCCGCGATGAACAGCTTGCCGATGTCCTGCTGGGTGATGATGCCGTAGACCGCAAGCACGGTGGACGGCGGCAGCATCGCTCCGAGCGTGCCGCCAACTGCGATCACGCCGGCGGCGAATGATTGCGGATAGCCGAAGCGGCGCATCTCGGGATAGGCGACGGCCGAGAAGGTCGCGGCGGTCGCGACCGACGAGCCGGAGATCGCGGCGAAGCCGCCGCAGGCGGCGATCGTCGCAATGCCGAGCCCACCCTTCCAATGGCCGACGAAGGTGTTGGCGGCGCGGAACAGCTCGCGGCTGATTCCCGAGACCGACACGAAGGCGCCCATCAGCAGGAACATCGGGATCACGCCGAAGGAATAATCCGTCACCGTGCGCATCGTGGTCTGGCCGACCAGCTTGAGCGCCGGCGCGAAGCCGGTGAGATAGCCAAAGCCGGTGATGCCGACGAGGCCCATCGCCATGCCGACGGGGACACGGAGCAGCATCAGCACGAACAGGCTGACAAAGCCGATGACGGCGACGGTCTCGGGACTGAGGTCGAGACTCATGGCCGTCTACTCCGCGGTCTTGATCTTGGCATCATGGATATCTTCCGGATGGAAGATCAGGCGGTAGGTGCGGATCGCGATCAGCAGCACCGCGGAGACGTCGCCGATCCACGACACCAGGAAGAACGGCCAGACCGGCACGCCGAGATCCATGGTGACGATATGGCTGTTCCTGGTGTCGATCACCTTGTCGACCAGCGTGTAGGTCTGCACGCTCACCACGAACAGCAGCACCAGCGTCGCGAAGATGTCGATCCAGCGCTGGTAGCGCGGCGAGGCATTGGCCCAGACCAGATCCACCGTAATGTGGGTACCGCGATAGCTCGTCGCCGCAATTCCCCAGAAGATCAGGATGCCGAGCAGGAACTGGCCGAAATTGTAGTAGTCGGGGATCGTCACCGCAAAGAATTTGCGCATGAACACCGCGGTGAAGGTGTTGAGCGCGACGACGCCAACGAAGAAGGCCGCGACCCATTCGATCGAATCGATGAAGCGATCCATGAAATTCTTGCGCGCCGGCTCGGGTGGGCCGGTGATCGCGCCGTCTTGGGAAACTTCGGCAGATTGCGTCATGCGTTGCTTCGATGAGCTCCCTCTCCCCCGCTCTTGCGGGGAGAGGGTTGGGGTGAGGGGCTGCTTCCACGAGTCGTGAATGCGGTGAGACCTGTACCCCCTCACCCGGATCGCATCTGACGATGCGATCCGACCTCTCCCCGCAAGCGGGGAGAGGTGAAGGGGAGCGGGATCAGATCCCCGCCTCGAACTTCTTCAGCGTGGCCTGCAGATCGGCGTCGATCTTTGCCGCATCGCCGCCGGCCTTTTTCACCGCCTCGGCCCAGCTGTCGCGCAGCGGCTTGACCGCCTTCTTCCACTCGGCGAGCTGATCCGAAGTCAGCGGATAGACCTCGTGGCCTTCCAGCGCCTTCATCTTGGTGCGGCCATTGGCTTCGAAATCGGTCCAGGGGTCGGTGACCTTGGAGGCCCATTCCGGCGTGCAGTGATCGTCGATCACCTTCTTCTGGGCAGCCGACATCGAATTATATTTGGCGAGGTTCATGTTGTAGGTGAACACCGTCGAATAGAGCGGCACGTCCATGTGGTACTTCACCACCTTGTCGATGCCGAACAGGAAGATCGAGCCCCAGGGGAAAGTGATCTCGTCGGCCACGCCGCGCTCGATCGCGTCGCGCGATTCCGGCGCGGAGGCCTGCACATTGGTGCCGCCGAACATCTTCACCATCTCGCCGATGGTGCTCTGCGCGGGACGCACCTTGACGCCGGAGAGGTCGCTCGGCAGCACGATCTTCTTCTTGCCGTGCAGCGCGCCCGGATCGTGGATGAAGGCGAAGCACAGCTTGGTGTCCTTCATCTCGGTCGGCGCATATTTGTGATACCACTCGTTCAGCGCCAGCGTGCCCTTCTTGCCGTCGGAGAAGGTGAACGGAAGCTGGCCGGCGGCCGCGATCGGGAAACGGCCGGGCTGATAGCCAGGATTGACATAGGTGACGTCGGCGATGCCGTCGCGCGCCATGTCGTAATGGTCGAACGCCTTGCCGAGTTGCTCGGACGGAAACACGGTGACCTTGATGGTGCCGCCCGATGCCTTCTCGATGTCGGCGGCCCAGGCCTGGGTCGCGGGCACCAGCGGATGCGCCGGCGGCACCCATAGCGACACCTTGAGATTGACGGTCTTGTCCTGCGCGACGGCAGGTCCCGCGGCCGGCAGGATGGCGGCGGCCATCAACACCGCCAACATTGTCTTCCTCATCACGTCTCCTCCTCTCCAGGACGGGCTTCGTGCCCGGCTCATTACTTAACATGTTATCTAATTCGCGCGGATATTCAAGATGAAATCCGGCGGGCGGACGCCTCGTCGCACCCTCCGCCCGGTCCCGCGTCACCGCATCTTGCGCTGCGGCGAACGCGCGGGTCCCGCGCAAATCCGCCTTGCCAAAATCGTTATATGATATAGTTGCCTTGGCAAGTTGCCGGCGCGGGCACCGGCTAAAAGCCTATCCGATCGGGAGGACAAGGTATTGCGGACAAAAGTAGCAATCATTGGTGCAGGTCCGGCCGGACTGTTGCTTGGGCAACTACTTCATACTTTCGGTGTAGACAACATCATTCTTGAGCGGCAGACCCCCGACTATGTGCTGGGGCGGATTCGCGCCGGGCTGCTCGAGGAAGGCACCGTGTCGCTGCTCGAGAGCGTCGGCGCCGCTGCCCGGCTGCACCAGGAGGGCCTCGTCCATCACGGTCTCGAACTGGCGTTCGGCGGCGCACGGCACCGCATCGACCTGCATGGTTCGACCGGCAAGACCGTAACCATCTACGGCCAGACCGAGGTCACGCTCGACCTGATGAATGCCCGCAAGGCGGCCGGCCTGACCTCGATCTACTCGGCGGCCGACGTCAAGCCGCTTGATTTCGATACCGATCATCCGCGCGTCAGCTACGTCAAGGACGGCGTCACCCACGAGATCGCCTGCGACTTCATCGCCGGCTGCGACGGCTTCCACGGCATCAGCCGCGCCAGCATGCCGGCGTCGGCGATCACCAGCTACGAACGGGTGTATCCGTTCGGCTGGCTCGGCATCCTCTCGGAGACGCCGCCGGTCTCGCCGGAGCTGATCTACAACAACCACGAGCGCGGCTTTGCGCTGTGCACGATGCGCTCGTCCCACCGCAGCCGCTATTACGTGCAGTGCCCGCTCGACGATCATGTCGACCAATGGTCGGACGAGCGGTTCTGGGACGAATTGAAGCGGCGCCTCGACCAGAAGGCCGCCGACGAGATCGTCACCGGCCCCTCGATCGAAAAGAGCATCGCGCCGCTGCGCAGCTTCGTCGCCGAGCCGATGCGGTTCGGCCGCATGTTTCTGGCGGGCGACGCCTCGCACATCGTGCCGCCGACCGGTGCCAAGGGCCTCAACCTTGCCGCCAGCGACGTGCATTATCTGTCGCAGGCGCTGCGCGAATACTACGACGAGAAATCCTCCGCCGGCATCGATGCCTATTCGGGACGCGCGCTGGCGCGGGTCTGGAAGGCGGTGCGCTTCTCCTGGTGGATGACCTCGATGCTGCACAAATTCCCCGACGAGGGCGAATTCGCCGCGCGCATCCAGATCGCCGAGCTCGACTACCTCGTCAGCTCGAAGGCGGCCTCGACCTCGCTGGCGGAGAATTATGTGGGGCTGCCGTTCTAGATAAGTCGCGGATGCTTTTGTCGAGCAGCATCCTCTTCGCAATCTCCGTCGTCATACCCCGCGCATGCGGGGTATCCAGTACGCCGCGGCTTCTCGATTCATGCGGTGCGGTCTCTGGAATACTGGATCACCCGCTTTCGCGGGTGATGACGAGCCGGGCCGCTTCAAACAGCCGTGCAAATCCCGTTTAAAACTTTGTAGGCGGTGAAACCGTCATCGACATCGCGTTCAATGGCGTCAACCCAACGTCATATGCGAGCTTCAGATGACCACCGATACGCAAGTCGTGCCCGACAATCCCCAAGACGTCCCTCAAGGCTTCGAGCCGCTGTTCCGCAAGAGCCCGCTCACCGAGCCCTGGGAGCCGCTTTACCAGAAGAAGACCGAGCGTGCCGTCATCATCGGCCTGCGGCTGGCGAGGCCGCATACCAACGGCCGCGGCCTGATCCATGGCGGCCTGATCGCAGCCCTTGCCGACAACGCGATGGGCTATAGCTGCGGCCAGGCGACCGGCTGGACCACCTCGTTCGTGACGATCTCGCTCGCGGTCGATTTCGTAGGCTCCGCCAATGTCGGGCAATGGCTCGCGATCGAGAGCGACGTGATCAAGACCGGCAGCACGATCTGCTTCGCGCAGAGCCTGATCAAGGCCGACGGGGTGACCATCGCGCGCGCCAACGGCACCTTCCGCGTGGTGCCGAAGAAGCCGCCGGTGAGCTAGTCGAAATACCAGTCGGTGACCTCGGTCACGAGATCGATGAAGGTCCGCACCTTGGCCGACAACAGCCGCGTCGTCGGATAGACGACGTGGATCGGCACAGCCGGCTGCTCGAACTCGGCGAGCACGATCTGGAGCCGCCGCGCCTTCAGCGATTCGGCCGCCTGGTAGGCCATCACCCGGGTCAGTCCGCCGTCCTGCTCGGCGTACTGGATGGCGGCGTCCGAGCTGTTGCTGGTGAAGCGCGGCGTAGGGGTGATGCGGACTTCGCGGCCATTCTCCATGAAGCGCCAATCCGGCGTCGCGGTCATGGCGCCGAACTGGATCGTGTCGTGGGCGGTGAGGTCCGCCGGCCGCTTCGGCCTGCCGCGAAGCTTGAGATAGCCGGCCGACGCCACCACGATGCGGCGCATCCGGCCGACATGCCGCGCCACCAGCGTCGAATCCGGCAGGTGCCCGAGCCTGACCGCGAGGTCGACGCCGTCCTCGACCAGATTGATCCTGCGGTCCGACAGCCGCAGGTCAACGCCGACGCCGGGATAGCGCTTCAGATAGGTGCTCACCACCGGGCTGACATGGAGCCGCCCGAAGCCGAACGGTGCCGAGATCACCAGCCGCCCCCCGGGGCGGGTGCGCTCGTTCTCCACCGCGTCCTCGGCCTCCTCGACATCGGCGAGGATCCGGCGCGCCCGCTCCAGATAGCGCGAGCCGGCGTCCGTCAGCGTCACCTGCCGCGTGGTCCGCTGCAGCAGCCGCGCGCCGAGCCGCTCCTCCAGCGCCGCGATCAGCCGCGTGATGGCGGACGGCGACAGGCCGAGCTTGCGGGCGGCGGGGGCGAACCCCTCGAGGTCCGCCACCGCGACGAAGGCCTGCATGGCGTCGATCCGGTCCATGGCACTATTGCATAATCGGCAACAGTGAAGTGTCAATGCACAAGATTGCTTACGATCTTGGAATGTCCATCTTTAAGCGGCGAGGACAACCACTCAGGCGCCCGTCACGGGAGGCTCCGATGTCAGATGGTCACAGCTATGCGAGCGACGTCGCATTCAGTCCGGCGGTGAAGGCGATCCAGACCCGCAAGGGCTCACGCGCCACCTACGCCGAAGTCGAGGCACATGGCGGCTGGCGCAGCGAGATCGACGAGAACCTCGCCGGCTTCCTCGGCGAGGTGAACAGCTTCTATCTCGCGACCGCCTCGGCCGACGGCCAGCCCTACATCCAGCATCGCGGCGGACCGAAGGGTTTTATCAAGGTGCTCGACAAGCACACCATCGCGTTCGCCGACTACAGCGGCAATCGCCAGTTCATCACCCAGGGCAATCTCTCGGAGAATGCCAAGGCCTATATCTTCGTCATGGATTACGCGCACCGCCGCCGCGTCAAGCTGTGGGGCGAGGCGAAGGTGGTGGAGGACGATCCGGCGCTGACCCGCACGCTGATGCCGCAGGGCTACCGGGCGCGGCCCGAGCAGGTGATCCTGTTCAAGGTCACGGCGTGGGACACCAACTGCCCGCAGCACATTCCGCAAAAGTTCGACGCGGCCGATGTGGCGGCAGCGCTGGCCTCGCGCGACCAGCGCATCGCCGAGCTCGAGGCGGAGCTGGCCGCATTGAAGGGCCAGCCCGCTCCTGCCGCGCCGGCTTAGGCATGATCCGGAAAAGTGCGAAGCGGTTTTCCGAAAGGATCATGCCCCGAACTAAACCTAAAGCGCGATCGCGCTTTAGGCCGCCTGCTGCTGCAGCGGCGCCCAGGCGAATTCCGGATAGTATTGCCGCATCATCCGGCCGACATAGGCGGTGAGATTGTCGAACTTCTCGGTGCGCTCGCGCAGCGGCGAATCGAAGAACGGGGTGAGGATTCCCGCCAGCGCGCCGAACGCGGTGGCATCGGTGCCGCACGGCGCATCGCCCATCAGATACGGCTTGTCGCCGAGTTGCACAGACAGCGCGAACAGCGAGCGGATCGCGAGATCGACGTCTTCGTCCGGTCCGTGACGGCCAAGCCCGCTCAGCAGATAGTTCTCGGCAACGCGGAACTGGGCGTCCTCGCGCATCTTGTCGCGCATATGGTCGGGCGCGCCGTCGAAGAAATGCGCGGGCCCCTTGGCGAAATTGGTGTCGTCGACCCAGCGCGCGCCGACCAGCGCCCAGTAGACGTGATGCTCGATCATGCGCTCGAAGGCCCAGGCCTGGGCGCGCGCCTGCAGGCTGAGCGGCGCGTCGAAATCGAAGCCGTATTTGCCCTCGATATGGGCGCGGATGAAGGTCGAATCGGCGATCGTCTCGCCGTCGTCGACGATGAACGGCAGCTGGCCCTTGGGAGAGGCCGGCGGCATCGCCTTCTCCTTGCGATAGTCGAGCCCGGCCATCTTGAGCTGGACCTCGGTTTTGGTCACGAAGGGGCTGATTTCCGGCAAGCCGAAGCCCGTGCCAAAGCCAAAAAGCGTAATCATGTGAAGCTCCCGATCGCCTGTGGTCGTGAATTGAAGCTAGCCGTCCCCTGCTGCCAGCATGGTGTCAGCAGTAGTGGCATTCACTGTCGAACGGGCCGGCGGGTGCGAGGCGGCGAACCGCCCCGCGAACGCGCTTGACCAGCCGTGCCCGCCCGTAGGACCAGACCGTGCTGATCGACTGTGCGATCAGCGCGACCAGGGCCCAGCGCAGGTCGCCGGAGGTGGAGTAGACCGTGACCAGCTGTTCCAGCGCAAAGCCTTGCGCCTGCCGGAAACCGAGTTCGTCAAGATTCGTCATGGACAAATTCCCTTCACTTGAGGTGTTGTCCTGATATAGCCCCCACCTGCTGCCAACATGCTGTCAGCAGCAGCCGGACGGGACCCAGAAAAGCCTGCGCACCGAGAGACGACGAGACCCGTCAAGACACTCGTCAAGACGGCTGCCAAAACCGCTACCGAGACACTCGACAAGACACGTGCCAAGAGAGCGATCGAGAGAGTTGCCATGAGACGCGCCGACCGGCTGTTTCAGATCATCCAGGTGCTCCGACGCACCCGTAAGCCTTTGACTGCCGATGCAATCGCCGCCGAGCTCGAGACATCGAAGCGGACGATCTATCGCGACATCGCCAGCCTGATCGAGCAGCGGGTGCCGATCCGCGGCGAGGCCGGCATGGGCTACATCCTGGAGAAGGGATTCGACCTGCCGCCCTTGATGCTGACACCCGACGAGATCGAGGCCTGCGTGCTCGGCGCGCAATGGGTGGTCGGCCACGCCGATCCCGCGCTGGCGCGCGCGGCCGAGGACCTGATGGCCAAGATCGCCGAGACCGTGCCCGACCGGCTGCGGCCGTTCGTGCTGGAGCCGGCGAGCCGGGCCCGCTCGGCCTGGAACCGGGAGCCCGACCGCATCGACATGGTCAGGACCCGCAGCCAGATCCATGAGGGCAAGAAGATCACGCTGAACTATCGCGACGAGCATGGCCGCGATAGCGAGCGCACGATCTGGCCGATCGCGGTCGGCTATCACGAGGCGGTGCGGCTGCTCGCCGCCTGGTGCGAGCTGCGCAAGGATTTCCGCAGCTTCCGCACCGACCGCGTGGTCACGGCGGTCTATCACGACGAGAAGTACCCGGAGCGGCGCGACCTGCTCAGGGCGCGCTGGCGGCGCAGCCTGGTCTGGGAAGCGCCGAGGGACACGTGATGGCCGACAACGCGACCGACACAAGCCCCTGCCAGTCCTGCGGCGCCTGCTGCAGCTATTCGGAGAACTGGCCGCGCTTCACCATCGAGGACGACGCGCAGCTCGATCTGATCCCACCGCAATTCGTCAATGCGCGACAATCAGGCATGCGCTGCGAGGGCGATCGCTGCTCGGCGCTAGCGGGCCGGGTCGGAGAAGCAACGCGCTGCGAGGTCTATCCGGTGCGGCCGGAAGTATGCCGGACCTGCCAGCCGGGCGACGCGGAATGCGCGATGGCGCGGCGCCGGCACGGGCTGCCGCTCATCGCGAGCGCGCAGCCGATCTAACCAGACGTTACGCCGTGACCCTGTCGCTGACGTCCTCGTCGTCGAGTTCGTCATCGACGATCGGCGCGAAGGTCGTCAGCGGCTTGGTCGACAGCGTGATCGGCTTGCGGCCACCATGCGAAACGGTGGCGGCGCGGGCCGGCTCGCGCGACAGCGCGTAGAGCGTCGAGCCGACACGGCCGCCTGAATTCGCCAGCTCCCACTCGCTGCAGCTCGACGCGATCGCGACCGCGAGCGCGTGCAGATGGCTGCGGCGATAGCAGAACAGCGCGAGCCTCGCCCTGACATCGGGCGCGACATTGGCAACCAGCAACGAGAGCCCGTTCGGATTGGCGCGATACATCTGGCCGAGCAGATCGTCGGCCACCGGGCAGGCATCGTTCTCGAAGGCGTCGCGGCTTGAAAACATTTGCAAATCCCCCTCGATCGGGAAGATGCCGCGTAATCCTCTAACGAAAGGTTAACCACGGCCTCCGGTCGCTTCCGGAGGGTCTTGCCCGTTGCGCGCGAATCACATCCGCCCGCCGCAACCCGGCTGGATTCGTGGTTCAGGACGGGAGGAAAGGTGCGCGCGAGCCGCTCAGTTCGCGGCCATGTAGATCGACAGCGCGAAGCCGGTGAGGTGGTGCAGCGCCTGGTCGACCCCGATCAGGGTCCAGAACCAGGGGTGGCCGGATTCCAGCGTCACGCCGAAATGCGAGGCGCAGATGCCCTTGGCCCGATCGACGATGATGTGGATCACGAAGTCGATGAAGGCGACATACCAGAACCGCGGCGCCACCACCAGGATCAGCGCCAGCGCGACCGCGAGATGGACCAGGCAGTGCGCCAGCAGCGGCAGCGCCCAGCCGGTCTTCTGGTCCTTGCCGATCGCCATCCAGGCGTTCTGCAGCATGAAGTCGGCGATGATGTGCTTTGCGGTGAGAAGCGACATCCATCCCACCAGGGCACCAACCGACACCGACGATGACATGGAGGGAAACAACAAGCTGACGCCCTTTTACTTCGATGAATGTGATTGCAAGAAATCCGGGTCAGGCCGTCAGCACAATTCCGCAAACCGAAGCGTGTCTCATTTATGACATCTCCGGCGCCGGAATGCACCTGCGCCTCCTCGAAAATCACATCTCGCTCCGACCGTCGATAGTGGCAATGGTCATGTGGCATCGCGGCGCAGGCCGGCCGGGATTAAGGTTACGGCCGGCGGCCGGTTTGCATTCCCCCCGCGGAGGTATATCGTCGGCAACATAGGAAATTTTCTTTCTTTTATAGCCATTTACGGATTCACCGGGCAGCGCCGCGCCGATCGGGTCGCGGCAACGGGCCGTCCCGGACGGGTGATGAGCCAGGTAATCAGCCATGAGTGCCGAAGCCCCCTCGCCTGCGCCGCTGCCGCCGCCGAGCCCTCCGGTCGCCAAACCGGTCGTCAAGACCAACCGCGCGCAGATCATCGTCTTCACCCTGCTGACGCTGCTCCTGAGCGCGGTCACCGTGATCGGCGGCCGGCTCTGGCTGCGCAATTCCGAATTGCTGGTGTTCGCGGTCGGCGATGCCAAGGGCCCGGAGGCGAAATTCGCCGCCAAGCTCGCCACCGTGCTGAAGAACAATTCGTCGCGGCTGCGGCTGAAGATCGCGCCGAACCCCGACAACGCCAGGGCGCTGGCGCAATTCGATCGCCGCGACGCCTCGCTTGCCATCCTGCGTACCGACGCAAGGGTGCCGCCGCGTGCACGCGCCATCGCGATCCTCGAGCATGACGTGGTGCTGGTGCTCAGCCCCGGCGGCAAGAAGATCAAATCGCTGAGCGAGCTCAAGAAGAAGCGGATCGCGGTCGTCGGCGACGGCGAGAACAGCGTCAATTTCGTCCGCAGCGCGCTCGAGATTGCGGACAGCCCCGACGCGGCGCAGCGGGTACAGCAGGCGCCGCCGAACACACCTTTCGACAAGCTGTTCGCCTCCGGCTTTGCCGCCGTGATCGCGATCGAGCATGCTTCGAAGATCGTGAAGGACAAGACCTACGAGCAATATGCCAAGCGCCCCGGCGGCTTCACGCTGAATGCGATCGACGCGGCCAAGGCGCTGGCGCGCAAATACCCGGCGATTTCGGAGGAGACGGTCTCGACCGGCATGCTGTCGTCCTCGCCGGCGATCCCCGATGACGAGGTCGACACCATCGGGCTGGAATGGCTGCTGGTCGCGCAATCCTCGATGTCCACGACGACAGCCGCCGAGCTCGCGCGCATCATCTATGAGAACAAGTCGGAGCTCGCGCTCGACGACGGCTTTGCCTCCAAGATCGAGCCGGCGGCGACCGACAAGGACGCCTTCATCGTCGCCCATCAGGGCGCCGCCGAATACATCAACGACGATACCAAGTCGTTCATGGATCGCTACAGCGACGTGATGTATCTCGGCGCCGCCGCACTCAGCATCATCGGCTCGATCTTCGCCGCGATCTACACCAAGATCACCCGCGTCGCACCGGAGAAGGCCAGCGAGCTGGCGGGCAGGATCCTCGACATCGGCGAGCGCGTCGAGCACGCCACTTGCGCCGAACATCTCGACGAATTGCAGGATGAGCTCGAGGCAATCCTGCGCGGCGCGGTGACCGGCCTGCGCGACGGCACCGTTTCCGGCGACGGAATGGACACGTTCAAGCTCGGCTACGAATTGGTCCGCGACGAGATCGCACTGCGCCGCGATCACCTCAAGCGCCACCCGGCGACGCCGGACGAGAACCTCGTGGTGGTGAAGGCGGCCAATGGGTGAACCAAGCCGTTGGTCACGCCACAGATACAACTGTCGTCCCTGCGGTCGCGCCGCATGCACCACTGTCGTCCAGGCGAAAGCCAGGACCCATTACCACCGCTTTCGCTGATGAACGGGATCGCGGCCCCAGCATCGCGCAACTGTTGAGACTTGGGGTAATGGGTCCTGGCTTTCCCCAGGACGACACCGCGTATGTTGAACGGCCGGTGAACCATACATCGGCACGCTCTCGACATGCACCGGAGCGCAGCGCTTACTACCCGACCGCCGCGTCCGTCGGCGTCGCAGCGGCGTCGAGCTGCCGTCCCTCGTGATCCATATGCAGGTAGTTCGGGTTGAACAGGCCGGCGTGCATCAGCCGCTCGAGATTGGGGACGACCAGGGTCTTTCCCTTGAGTACGATCAGGCCGCCGGCGCGCAATTCCTGCAGCGTTCGGTTGACGTGAACCTTGGAGAGCCCGGTGGCATCGGCGAGATCGCCCTGGGTCAGCGGGAAATCGCAGCTGTCGCCCTGGGTCAGGCCTGCGGCCCGCAGCCGGAGCCAGATCTCGCACAGCAGATGGGCCATCCGCTCCAGCGCCGTTCGCTGGCCGAGGCTCATGGTCCATTCGCGCTGGATCGCCGCGTTGACCAGGGTTTCCCACCAGAACGCGGTCACGATGCGCGGATGTCCGGCTGCGACCTTGTCGAAGAAGTCGCGGGAGAGGTCGGCGATCGACACTGCGGTGACGGTACCGATCGAATGATCCATCTCGCGCAGGATGAAGACGTTCACATCGCAAATGTCGCCGGGCAGGAAGAAGGCCACGATCTGACGCCGGCCGTCCTCGAGCTGCTTGTAGCGATAGGCCCAGCCGGACAGGATCAGATGGACGTCCTTCGGCTTCTCTCCCTCGCGGACGATGTCGACCCGCGGACCAAAATGGCGGACGCGCTCGGTAGACGCGCGATTGAGAAGAACCTGGTCTACCGGCGAAAGCCGTGCAAACTGCTCCAATTTCCGGACTAGCGACGCCAACGATTGGTCTCCCGCATGTTTAATCGGGCAACTGCAGGACCGACTTCAATTACGTATGTTACCTTGCACAGTTATTGAGGTATGTTCACTAGTGTACAGACGTCCCAAGGATGCGACGGTTACATCCCCGAGCATCACGCACACCTCGGCGCCCGGTGGTACCACCGGTGAAATACGGGTCCCCGGCTCAGGGGGACGTCTAAGGGACGTTCAGACGAACGGCACGCCGTAGTAGTCGTTCACCGCGCGCGTGGTGCCGATATCGGACCAATTCCACTCGCGCTCGCTGCCGTATTTCGGCGCGCCGCGCAGCTGGCTCTCGGTGACGCCGGTGATATAGCCGCCCAGCCTCGTATCGTATTTGAGCGACTGCCAGGGCAGCGGATAATGGTCGTTGCCGAGACCGAGAATGCTGCCGAAACCGAGCACGGCGTAAGACACCCGCCCGCTCTTCTTGTCGATCATCACCCGTTCGATCGAGCCGATCTTGCGCTCGTCGGAGCCATAGACCGCGGTGCCCTCGACCTTGTCGCTGCCGATCAGGTTTCCGACCTCCTTCTCGTCCATCGCCATGTCGATTCTCCATTGATCCCTCGACGCCAACGGTCAACCCGGGTCATCGTTCCTGCCGCATTGCCGCGATTGCTGCAAAAGCGGAACGCCGTTCAGCCCGTTGGAGGATCGCCGCGGTCGTCTGATGTCATGCCGGATCCCGGTGTCTTGTCGGCATCGTTCAATTTCGGATCACGCGTCGCTTCGCGCGCATTCGACTTTCGCGGGTCGGTCTTGTGCGCGGCCTGCGCGCGCTGCTTGTCGGCCGGCTGCTCCTGCCCCTTGTCGTCTTTGACGATACCCTGATTGGAATGTGCCACTACTTATGTCCTTCTTGTTGCCTTGGCTGCCTTGCTTGAAGACATGCGGGCCCCGGCGATCAAATTCGCCGAGGCCCGTCACCGGAGTGGTCCACCGCCTTTCGGGGAGCAAAGCAGCGAACGCACGGGTGTTACGCAGAGCGCCGAAGATCGTTCCTGCGATCTTCGCGATCCCGGGTCGCGATCTCAGGTCCCGATTTTGGGTCGCAATTTCCGGCGCGCGTTTTTTCAATTCGACCGATGTCATGGGTTAACGACGGCATCCGGGGAACAAGCCTAGTATTGCTGGTTCCAGCTCGGAGACGGCATGATCAAGAAGAAGCGCAACAGGTCGCGGCCTCCCGGATCGTTCGAAAACCGCTTGCAAAAATTCGCCGAAGATTCGCGCATTGCGGCACGCAAGCTGCCGCCAGGACGGGAACGCGAAATGCTGATGAAGAAGGCCAGACAGACCGAGACTGTGATGGAAGTCAGCGAATGGCTGACGTTCCGCAAGTAGCCGCGAGTCTCAAAGGAGAGCTGCGATGATCGAGGAACGGTTTGACTCACGCACGCTCTTCGCCATGAACGTTGCGCTCGATCGCGTTTGCGCAGACGCACCTCACGGCGAGGAACATGACACCCGCCGCCGCGTTGCCCGATACATCATCAAATGCGCCAAGAGCGGCAGGACGACGCTTTCCGAGCTGACCGAAGCCGGACGGCAGGCGTTGGCCAAGGCCACCGCCGCGGCGTGAAAACCGGCGTAAGTGCCTGTTGCCCTCGGCCCTCAGCAGAGGCAGCTACGCATGCGCATTGCAATCAGTATCGGCCTGCTGGCCTTTTTGGCCGCCGTCGGCGCCTACGCCTATGAAGGCCTGACCGTGGATGCTCCAGTGCCGACCTACGGCATCGTGGTGTTTACGATCGGCATTGCGCTTCTGGCCGCGGTCTGCATCGGCCTGATGGGCCTGTTGTTTTATTCCAGCCGTCGCGGCTACGACGAGCCGCCGCACATCAAGCAGTAGATAGCTTCGGCAGATTCCCGCTGCATTGCGAGCGAAGCGAAGCAATCCACAGCGCCGCAAGCGGGGAACTGGATTGCTTCGTCGCTTCGCTCCTCGCAATGACGGCGAAGGTTCTTACGACACCGCCGGCGCCCGAGCGCGGATCTCCGCGATCTTGCGCTTCAGCGCTGCCTGCCGCGGATCGGGCATGGTGGCAGCGCGCGCTTCCGCAATGGCGCCGGCAAGGTCGGGGAGCACGAACACGCCGTCGAAGGTCGGCTTGGCGAGCCCGTCGATGATCACGTGCCAGTCCGCGATGCCCTGGCGGTAGGGATCGCCGTAACCCTGGATCATGGTCGCGGTCTGCACGACCGCCGGGGCGGCGCTCGGCTGCTTGGTCAGGCTGCGGTCGATCATGTGCAGCCAGCGCTCGACCCAGACGTGCTCCCTGGCATAGCGTCCCGAGAACAGCCGCCAGCGCTTCAGGCCCGCTTCGATCCTGAGCCGGCGAACGCTGAAGCGGTTGTTCGCGCTGAAGCGGATCGAGACCCGGCGACGCCGCCAGCCGAACTGATCCAGCACGCCGAGCACCGGATCGGCGACCACCGCCGGCAGGGCGTCGATCAACTCGTCAAGGCGAAACTTCTTGACGTCGTCGGCCGAGCGCGCCGCAAGGCCGCCCACCGCACTGACTTCGCCAAGCTTGAGCTGCGCGATGCGGATCGCGTCCTCATAGGCCATGCGCTCCGCCATCAGGCGGGCGATCTCGGCAAGCAGGGCGTCGTCAACGCCGCGGCGGCCGACGAAGCGCTTGAGCCGGTCGATATAGAGCTGGGCGTAGCTCGTGCTCTGATAGGCGATCAACAGATCGATGGCCTTGGTGACGGCCGGCCCGAGATGGTCCGGGCAGGCGTCGGGCAGCACCGGCGGCCCCTCGTCCTCATCGCCGATGATATCGGCAAAGAGGTAACGGAGCGAAGCCAGGAGACCGTCGTCATCCGCCACTGCGGCGCCTCCAGAACTCGTCACGGGGCTCATGCAGGTTTGGGCTCCGCGACCTGTGGGGTGGCGTGCTGCGCGAGCTGCTGCTCGAGCGTCGAGATATTCTGGAACAGGCGGGCGCTGGCGAGGCGCAGGAAGTAGAAGCCGAACGCCGGGTTCTGGACGTAGAGCTGCTCGACCTGGTCATAGGTCACCGACAGCACCATGCCGGTCTCGACGCACTCCAGCGTCTGGGTTCGCGTGTTCGACGGCGACAGCATGCCGAACTCGCCGACGAGGGCGCCGACCGGCAGCTCGATGCCGGATTCGACCAGGCGGAAGCGGCCACTGACAATGTAGAACATGCTGTCGGCCTTCTCGTCCTTGTAGAACAGGACTTCGCCCGCGGTGCATTTGCGTTCCGTCGTGAACGGCTTCAGCCATTCCATCGACAGATCGCTGTTGACCGATTTCTTCACGTTGCGGACCAGTTGCAGCATCTGGTGCAGCCGATAGGTGTTCACCGGCAGCAGCACGGCATGCAGGATCAGCGTCGCGTAATTGTGGGTCGGGACGGCGGTCGCGATCAGGATGATGTTGGTCAGGATGGCGAAGACGCGCAACGGGATCATGGTCCGCATCGACAGCGTGGCAACCACGAAGATCGATGCGAAGAAACTGCCGGCGGCGCCTGCGTGCTCCGCGAGATGTGAGGTATCCATCGGAAACCAACCAATTTCTCAAGAAGTGAATAAGATCGCCTTATTAGTCGCTTCATTCCGGCCAAGGTCGCATCGGCGAACCAGCATCCCTGATATACGGGGAAAAAGCGACGTTTTGTCCGATTTCTCACATTCGCGGGCGCAAAATCGGGCCAACATGGTTAGGCCTTTCGTCCAACTGATCGGTCTTCCGCCGCGAGCATCCCGCCATGGCCTGCGCGTTGACGGCCTCAACCGGGAGGGGCACGTTGTGACATCGGCTCTGCCGTTCGCAGGGCCTCAATTCCAGCAATTCATCGACAGGCAAGCTTCGTTCCGATGTCCAAGCGGCTCGTCCTTCCGGCCCTGACGCGCTTCGTTTCCGCCACCGCCGGCCGCAACATGACCACGGCGGCCTATGTCGCCGTCGCGGCCGGTGTCGCCATGATGACGCTGCTGACGGTCGCGCCGGCCCATGACGCGGCGCCGCGCTGGGTGGATGCGCTGCTGTGGGCCTGCCTTGCCTATTTCGTATTCGAATGGCTGGTGCGGCTGCGCCACATGGGCCGGCAGGGCAAATTCTGGTTCTACGCGCTGTCCAGCGCCGGCGTGGTCGACGCGATCGGCGCGCTGGCCGTGCCGGTGGCCTTGCTGTCCGGAGTCGAGCCGAAAACCGCCTGGCTGCTCGGCGTGCTCTGGGTGCTCAAGGTGGTGCCGGGCATTCCCGGCCTGCGCCAGCTCCGGCGCGTGCTGGTGGTGGAATCCGGGCCGCTGCTCAGCGTGCTCGTGATCTTCCTGATGGTGGTGTTCCTGGCCTCCGTTGCGGAATATTTCCTGGAGCGGGACGTCCAGCCGCAGACCTTCGGCAGCGTGCCGGCGGCGCTGTGGTGGGCGGTGGTGACGCTGACCACGACCGGCTACGGCGACGTGGTGCCGATCACCCCGCTCGGCCGCGTGGTCGCCGCCATGGTGATGATCTCGGGCCTCGGCGTGTTCGGGCTGTGGACCGGTATCCTGGCGACCGGTTTTGCCGCCGAAACCCGCCGCGACAATTTCTTGAGAACCTGGGAGACCGTCAGCAAGGTGCCGTTCTTCGCGCATCTCGGCCCGGCCGCGATCGCCGACGTCACCCAAATGCTGCGGACCATGGACCTGCCGCCGCGCACCATGATCATCCGCAAGGACACCAATGGCGACTGCATGTATTTCGTCGCCGCCGGCGAGGTCGAGGTCGACCTGCCCGGGCGCAAGGTGAAGCTTGGCGAAGGCGAGTTCTTCGGCGAGATGGCGTTGCTAGGCAACACCAAGCGCGGCGCCAGCGTCTCGACCAGCAAGGTGACCAGGCTGTTGGTGCTTGACCTGGTCGATTTCCGCCTGTTGATGGCAAGGCATCCCGATCTCGCCGAGACCATCGACGCCGAGGCCAAGCGGCGCGAACGTGAGAATCAATAATGATGGAGACCAAGATGGCTGACGCGGCCGACACCGCCAGCGGACCCGTGCTCGAAATCGCGGGCGCACGCGCAACGATCCGCCTCAACCGGCCGAAGCATCTCAACCGCCTGCAGGCCGAGGACCTCGGCGAGCTGCTGACATTGTTCGACCGGATCGAGGCCGATCCCGCGATCCGCGTGCTGGTGCTGACCGGAACCGGCCGCGCATTCTCCGCCGGCTACGACCTCAACTCCGTCGCCGAGCGTGCGGTGAGCGCCAGCGAACAACAGAGCGCGGGTTCGGCGTTCGAGGTCGTGGTCAACCGCCTCGAGGATCTCAGCGTGCCGACGATCTGCCGGCTCAATGGCGGGGTCTATGGCGGCTCGACCGACCTCGCGCTCGCCTGCGACTTCCGCATCGGCGTCGATACCGCCGAGATGTTCATGCCGGCGGCGCGGCTCGGGCTGCACTATTACAAGAGCGGCATCCAGCGCTACGTCACGCGGCTTGGCGTCGACAACGCCAGGATGCTGTTCCTGACCGCGCAGAAGATATCGGCGCCGGAGATGCTGCGGATCGGCTACCTCACCGCGATGGTATCGCTCGACCTGCTCGACGAGGAAGTCGACAAGCTCGCGACGATTTTAGCGGGCAACGCGCCCAAGGCGATGGCCGGCATGAAGCGCGCAATCAACGAATTCGCCCGCGGCGCACTGGATGAAGCCGCCGCCGACGCCCGCCACCGCGACAGCATGCGCGGCGACGAGATCAAGGAAGGCATCAAGGCCTTCGCCGAGAAGCGGGCGCCGCGGTTTTAGCGATTGTTCGCACGGCACACCCTTCACCCTCCCCTGGAGGGGGGGGTCGGGTCACATGGAGCGCAGCGGAATGTGAGACGGGGTGGGGTGATCTCTCAGCACGAACGGTGCCCGAGTGGAGAGATCACCCCACCTCGGTTCGCATTGCATGCGAACCGATCCTCCCCCTCCAGGGGAGGATGAGAGCAGTGCCTCTTCACGCCCGCTTCGACCGCATCGCGCGGACCTGCGCGATGTCAGGATCCGCGGCGAGTGCCTGGTAGCGCTTGCTGTCGACGGCGTAGAGCGCGATGCGGCCCTCGGCGTCGGCATGGACACCCCAGCCGAAACGCTTGCCGAGCGGCGAGGCGCGCATGCAGGCCTGGCCGCGCGAGAAGAACGTCTCGCGGGCGAGGCTGCGCGCCTTCTTCGCTGCTTTCGCATCGAGCACGCGGCCGGCCGCCGACGTCGCGAACACCACATCGTCGGAGGTGTACTTGTAGGGCGCGCCCGCGATCATCCGGTATTGCAGCACGGCAACCGTCGGCTGGCCGCCGCGCAACTGCGGCTCCTCGCCGCGCTGCGCCGGGCAGTCCTCCGCGACGCGGATCAGGGTGTTGAAGCAGTTGGTGCTGTGCAGGACTTTCGCCATCGGCCCGATCCGTATCACACCCCGGCGGCCGCGGCATGCTGCGCCGCCATCTCGTCGTCAGCCTTCGATATCCGCTGGAAGGCCGGGCGCGCGGCGATGCGCTCGGCATGGCGGACGAACACGTCCCTTTTCGGCACGATGCCGAACATCATGGTCCAAGAGAGCGCGATGCCCCAGAGGATGTCGGCCGCCGTGATCTCTTCGCCGAGCAGATAGGGCCCCTTTGCCAGTTGCGATTCCAGCGCGCCCAGCATGGTGTCGTAATCGGCATAGGGCGACTGCGTGATCGGCGCGCGCTCGCGCTTCATGAAATGGTCGATCACGGCCGGCTCGAACGATGCGCCGTAATAGGCGATCCAGCGCAGATACGGGCCGCGGCGCGGATCGTTCAGCGCCGGCGTCAGGCCGGCCTGCGGAAACAGATCGGCGAGATAGATGAAGATCGCGACCTGCTCGGTGACCAGCGCGTCACCATGGCGGATCGCCGGCACCTTGCCGAGCGGATTGATGGCGAGATAGGCGTCCTTGCGCTGCTCGCCGGCCTTCATGTTCAGGACGTGCAGGTTATACGGCGCGCCGAGTTCCTCCAGCAGCACGCGGGTGCCGGTGGCGCGGCTTTGCGGCGAATAATACAGCGTGACGCGGTCGGTAGTGGTGGTCATGGCGGGTCTCCTTGCGCCGTCGGGGGCATGGCCTCCTTATGTCCGCCTATACCTGACATCTTGTGTCAGGTATGATCCAGCCATGCGCGCGAGCCGGCTGTTTTCCATCCTCACCACCCTGCAGGCGCGGGGGCAGGTCACCGCGCCTGAGCTTGCGGAGGCCTGCGAGGTTTCGGTGCGCACGATCTACCGCGACATCGACGCGCTCGCCGCCGCCGGCGTTCCCGTCTATGCCGACCGCGGTGCCGAGGGCGGCTATCGCCTGCTCGACGGCTATCGCGTCCGGCTCAACGGCCTGTCGCAGGGCGAGGCCGAGGCGCTGTTCATGGCCGGTCTCCCGGGGCCCGCCGCCGCGCTTGGCCTCGATGCCGCGATGGTGGCGGCGCAGACCAAGCTGATGGCGGCGCTGCCGGAGAACCTGCGGCCCAACGCGAGAGGGATGCAGCAGCGCTTCCATCTCGACGCGCCCGGCTGGTTCGGCGAGACCGAGGAGCCGGAGCATCTGCGCGCCATCGCCGGCGCCGTGCTGCGCGAGACCATGCTCGAGATCCGCTACCAGAGCTGGAAAGCCGAGAAGCGGCGGCGCGTGGCGCCGCTCGGCCTCGTGCTGAAGGGCGGCAGCTGGTATCTCGCCGGCCTCGTCGACGGCAATGTGCGCACCTACCGCGTCGCGCGCGTACTGGATTGCACCGCGCTGGAGACGCCGTTCGCGTGGCCGGCGGAGTTCGACCTCGCCGCCTATTGGCGCGCCTCGATCGAGCGGCTGGAGGCCGAGCTGCATCCGAACGAGGCCACGGTGCGGCTGTCGCCGCTCGGGCTGAAACTGTTCGATGCGCTGGCCCACCCTTACGTGAAGGCGCGGATGCGGCTCACTGATGGCACCGACGCCGACGGCTGGCGGCTCGCCACCATGCCGGTCGGCAAGACGGTGTGGCATGCGGCGACCGAGCTGCTGCGGCTCGGCGCCGAGGCCGAAGTGGTCGCGCCGTTAGAGTTGCGCGAGAAGATGGCCGAGCTGACGAGCGCGATGGCCGCGCGCTATGCCGACGCGCCAGCCCGCCGCGCGGTGGCGGGACGCTGAAGCGTAATGAGATTGGGTTGAGCAGGAGCAGTGCGCTCCCTCGCCCCGTTCTTACGGGGAGAGGGTTGGGGTGAGAGGCTGTCTCCGCGCATACGGTGATAGCTGCGCTTGCTGAGCCCCCTCACCCGGAACGCATCTAACGATGCGTTCCGACCTCTCCCCGCGCGCGGGCGAGGTGGAGCAGAGTCTGCGGTTCGCTGCTTGCTAGTAGCGGCTGTCGGAGCTGATCACGAAGCGGTCGAAAAAATTGACCGGCAGGATCTCGAACCGCTCCAGCGTCAGCGTAATCCCGGTCACGAAGTCGACGCCCTTGATCGTGCCCTCAAGATCGATCCGCCGGCCGCGACGCAGGCCGCGGGTTTCCGGATGTTGCTCGATGTCGATATAGGCATAGATCGGATTGTCGAGCCGCGAATGGCGATGCCAGCCGCGTTGCAGGAAGCTGAATTGCAGCACCGAGCCCGCGCCCCAGTCGATCGCGTCGAAGAAGCGGGTCTTCCAGGCAACGCCCTGTCCCAGGTAATGCGCGGCGATGAACGCGTCGCGCTCGAGTGCAGGCAGACGGTGCAGCTGCCAGCTGATCTCAGCCGGCGTCAGGGAGGCGTTATTCGCCATTTTTGTTCTTGTCGTTTCTTTGTAGCTTTTCTTGTCCTCGGCGGGGAGTGAACCGACCTTCCCGCCTTGAGGAAATTATACATCGACGAATGTGACAGTGTCTTCCACGGTCGCGCGCGACGTGCGGTAGCTGTTCACCTTTTGCGCGTGATCCGCATAGCCGAACGAGATACCGCAGACAACCCGGCGATCGTCGGCCAGGTTGAAATGACGACGGATCAGCCCGGAATGGCGCGCGATCGCCGCCTGCGGGATGGTGCCGAGCCCGAGCGCCTGCGCCGCCAGCATGAAGTTCGAGACATAGCCGCCGCAGTCGATCGCACCATAGATGCCGAGCGGCTCATTGGTGTGGATCACGGCAATGTGCGGCGCGCCGAAGAAATTGTAGTTCTCCAGCGCCTGTTTTGCATAGGCCGCCTTGTCGCCGCGCGCGATGCCGAGCGTGTTGTAGAGCTGGAAACCGCTTTCGCGGCGGCGCTCCAGATAGACCCCGACATATTCGCGCGGCGGCGTGAAGTCGTAATCCTCGCCGAGGCCGCGCGACGCCTCGGCATAGATCGCCTTGCGAAACCGCTCCTTGGCCTCGCCGGAGACGATCAGCACCTGCCAAGGCTGGCTGTTGCACCAGGATGCGGTGCGCTGCGCGGTCGACACAATGTGCTCGATGACCTCGCGCGGCACCTCGCGCGGCTGGAACGCGCGCACCGAGTAGCGCTCGTTGAGCAATTCCTCGAGCGCGCCGATACGGTCCTCGGTCGCGTAGCGCGGGTTCGGTGTCTTCGCGTCCATGATATATCCTCTTTTTTCGTCATTCCGGGGCACGCGAAGCGTGAATCCGGAATCTCGAGATTCCGGGTTCGATGCTTCGCATCGCCCCGGAATGACGACTAACCACCCCGCCCCTTGGTCGGGATCTTGTTGTAGGGCACATCCTTGTCGACGCGAATGTCGCCGGGCAGGCCCAGCACGCGCTCGGCGATGATGTTGCGCAGGATCTCGTCGGTGCCGCCGGCGATGCGCATCGAGGGCGACGACAGCAGCATCTGCTGGAACTGGCCGTTGGCCTGCTCCTCATCGGTGCCGGTGAGGCTGCCCGCCGCGCCTTCAAGGTCCATCGCATAGGTCGCGATATCCTGCAGCATCAGGCCGGAGACGAGCTTGCCGATGGAGTTTTCCGGGCCCGGTCGCTCGCCCTTCGACAGCGCCGAGATGGCGCGGTAGCTGGTGTATTTCAGCCCGCTCGCCTTCACCGCCCAGCTCGCAAGTCGGGAGCGCACCGCCGGATCGTCGATCGCAAGACCGTCCTCCAGCATCAAATTGGAGCAGAACTCGAACATCTCGGGCACGCCGGTGGCGAGCCGCGCGCCGATCGACATGCGCTCGTTCATCAGCGTGGTCAGCGACACGCTCCAGCCCTCGCCGACCGCCCCTAACCGCTGGCTGTCCGGGATTACGACGTCGGTGAAATAGACCTCGTTGAACTCCTGCATGCCGTTGGCCTGCTTGATCGGCCGCACCTCGACGCCGGGGCTCTTCATGTCGAGGAAGAACATCGTGAGGCCCTTGTGCTTCGGGACATTCGGATCGGTGCGCGCGATCAGGAGGCCGTAGTCGGAGTAATGCGCGCCTGACGTCCAGATCTTCTGGCCGTTGACGACCCAATTGTCGCCTTTCTTCTCGGCGCGGGTGCGCAGCCCCGCGACGTCGGAGCCGGCCGACGGCTCGGAGAACAGCTGGCACCAGATCTCCTCGCCGGAGGCGAGCTTCGGCAGATAGCGGCGCTTGGCATCCTCGCTGCCCCAGGCCATCACGGTCGGGCCGCACATGCCCTCGCCGATCTGGAACGGCTGGGTCAATTTGCCGTAGACGCCCTCTTCCTGCTGCCAGATCACGCGCTCGATCGGGGTGGCGCCGCGGCCGCCATATTCCTTCGGCCAGTGCAAGCAGGCCCAGCCGCCCTCGGCCTTCTTCTTCTGCCAGGCCTTGCCGACCTCGACCATGTCGTGCCTGGCGAGCCTGATACGGCCGAGCGACGACTTCGAGAGCTCCTCTTCGAACTCCTTCGGCGCATTGGCCGCGATCCAGTTGCGGGCGATGGCGCGGAACTCGGCTTCCTGCGGCGTGTCATCGAAATTCATGGCGGCTCCTTTTCTTTGTCATTCCGGGGCGCGCGCAGCGCGAACCACAGATGCGCGGTTGCGCATCGGGGAATCTAGAAGTTATGTCGCTCGAGTTCCGGGTTCGCCGCTTCGCGCCGCCCCGGAACGACGGTTAAGCTCTTCCCTTGGTCGGGATCTTGTTGAAGGGGACGTCCTTGTCGACCCTGATGTCGCCGGGCAGGCCCAGCACGCGTTCGGCGATGATGTTGCGCATGATCTCGTCGGTGCCACCCTCGACGCGGGTGCCCGGCGCGCGCAGCAGCATCGCCTGGAATTTGCCGGCGACCTCGGCATCCTCAATCCCGTTCAGCGCGCCGGCCGCGCCCTGCAGATCGAGCGCATAGGTCGCGACGTCCTGGATCATCGAGCCGGCGACCAGCTTGCCGATCGAATTCTCCGGTCCCGGACGCTCGCCCTTCGACAGCGCCGAGATCGCGCGCATGCTGGTGTATTTCAGCCCGCTCGCCTTCACGGCCCAGTTGGCGAGCTTGGAGCGCACCGCGCGGTTCTCGATCGCGGGGCCGTCCTCCAGCATCAGGCTGTTGCAGAAGTCGAACAGCTCGGGAAAGCCGGTGGCGACACCGGCGCCGATCGACATCCGCTCGTTCATCAGCGTGGTCAGCGACACGTTCCAGCCGTCATTGACATTGCCGAGCCGCTGCGAGTCCGGAATGCGCACGTCGGTGAAATAGACCTCGTTGAAGTCGGAGGCGCCGCTCGCCTGCTTGATCGGCCTGACCTCGACGCCCGGGCTCTTCATGTCCAGGAAGAACATGGTGAGGCCCTTGTGCTTGGGCACGGTCGGGTCGGTGCGGGTGAGCAAGATGCCGTAGTCGGAATAATGCGCGCCCGAGGTCCAGATCTTCTGACCGTTGATCACCCACTCGTCGCCATGCTTCTCGGCGCGGGTGCGCAGGCCGGCGACGTCGGAGCCGCCGGCCGGCTCGGAGAACAGCTGGCACCAGATCTTCTCGCCGGAGGCAAGCGGCGGCAGATATTTGCGCTTCTGCTCCTCGCCGGCGAACGCCATCATGGTCGGGCCGCACATGCCGTGGCCGATGATGAACATCGAGCTAAGGCGGCCGAACGGGCCCTCCTCCTGCTGCCAGATCACGCGCTCGATCGGCGACGAGCCGCGGCCGCCATACTCCTTCGGCCAGTGCAGGCAGACCCAGCCGGCATCGGCCTTCTTCTTCTGCCAGGCCTTCGCGACCTCGAGAATGTTGGCGCCCTTGAGCGCAACACGGCCGAGCGAGGCCTTGCGCAGCTCGTCCTCATGTTGCTTCGGTGCATTGGCCGCGATCCAGGCTTTCGCCTCGGCGCGGAATGCGGCCTCCTGCGGGGTGTCATCGAAATTCATGGTGGCTTTCTTTCCGTCATTCCGGGGCGATGCGCAGCATCGAACCCGGAATCTCGATTCCCAACCTCTGGATTCCGGGTTCGCGCTACGCGCGCCCCGGAATGACGAATCGTATCGTTACGCCGCGTTCTTCTTGCGCATGCGGTCGATCAGCGCGTCTTCCCAATAGGACAGGCTGCCGAGACCGAGCGCCACCGCATTGGCGCGGCGGTAGTACATGTGGCAGTCGAACTCCCAGGTGAAGCCCATGCCGCCATGAACCTGGATGTTGTTTTTGGCGCAGTGCTGGAACGCCTGCGTCGCGCTGATGCGCGCAGCGGCGGCGGCTTCCGGCAATTCGCCGGCATTGGTCGAGAGCGCCCAGGCGCCGTAGTAGCAATTTGAGCGCGCCAGCGTCGCCGACACATACATGTCGGCCAGCATGTGTTTGACCGCCTGGAACGAGCCGATCGGCCGGCCAAAGGCAATACGATCAAGCGCATAGTCGCGGCCCATCTCCAGCGCGCGGTCGGCGCCGCCGACCTGCTCGAATGCCGTCAACACGGCCGCGCGATCCAGCACCTGGGAGATGACGCTCCAGCCCTCGCCGGTAGCGCCGAGCGGCTCGGCCTTCGCATCCTTGAAGGTGAATTCGGCCTGGCCGCGGGTCAGGTCGATGTTGGTGAGCGACTTGACCTCGACGCCGCCGGCCTTGAGATCGACGATGAACAGGGAAATATCGGACTCGCGTCCGCTCGAGCCGGTGCGCGCGGCGACAACGGCGAAATCGGCGATCGCGCCATCCGGCACCGGCTTCTTGACGCCGTTGAGCACGCCGCCATTGGCCGTGAGCTTGATCGCTTTCGGCGACGGGTTGCCCTTGCCCTCGAACAGCGCCAGCGCGCCGATGGCTTCGCCCGCGGCGATCTTCGGCAGCCACTTCTGCTTCTGCGCGTCGCTGCCTGCGATCAGGATCGCTTCGGCGGCGAGATAGACGGTGGAGGAAAACGGCACCGGCGCCAGCGCGCGGCCCATTTCCTCCGCGATCACGCAGAGCTCGAGATGGCCGGCGCCCGCACCGCCGAACTGTTCCGGGATCGCAACGCCAAGGAAGCCCATCTCGGCGAGGCCCTTCCACAGCGCCTTGTCGTAAGGCGCCTTGCCGTCGAGCACCTCGCGCACGGCTTTCGGCGGGCACTGTTCGCTGAGGAATTTCCGCGCCTCGTCGCGCATCTGCTTCTGTTCGTCGGAGAAATCGAAATTCATGGCGCTTACCTTTTCTTGCTGTCATTCCGGGGCGATGCGCAGCATCGAACCCGGAATCTCGACGTAAGGAACCTCTGGATTCCGGGTTCACGCTTCGCGCGCCCCGAAATGACGCGTTTGCTTTCGTAGGATCAGTTCAAGATGATCACGTCGTCGCCGGGCTTGCCGGCATACAGCTTCTCGACCAGTGCGGCGCGGCGTTCGAGGCCGGCGCGCTGGTTGATGTAGCCCTTGTCGGTGAGCTCGTTGCCGTCGATCGACGGCGGCTCGACCATCAGCATCGCACGCGCGATACGCATGCTGCTGCCGGTGGTGGACGCATTGTGCGCCTGCAAACACTTCTTCAGGCAGGCAAGCACTTCGGGATGCCGGATCACGTCCTCGTAGCTGGCATCGGCATTGCCGACGAGCTGGCGGCAGGCGTGCAGGTTCGGCCAGCACAGCAGGCCGATGAACTCACGGTCCTGCCCCGCAACCAGCGCGTCATGCACGACCGGCGTCGCGGCTGATATCGCATCGGTGCGCAACGAGCCGACATGCACGAACGTGCCGGTGGTCAGCTTGAAATCCTCGACCACCCGGCCGGCAAAGATGATGCCCTGCAGCGGGTCTTCGGGGTTCACGAACACGCCGGCATCGCCGATGCAGTAGAAGCCTTCCTCGTCGAACATCTTGGCCGTGAGGTCCGCCTGGCCGAAATAGCCTGGCGTGACGTTGACGCCGCGCAGCCGCAATTCATATTTCGAGCCGCACGGCACCATCTTCAGCTCGACGCCAGGGAACGGCAGGCCGATCAGGCCGACGCGCTCGGTGTCCCAATAGGTGCCGGTCGAGGTCGGCGCGGTCTCGGTCGAGCCCCAACCGGTGTAGAACACGATGCGCTCGCCCGTGGTCTTCACCGCCAGCGCCTGCATGCGGTCATAGAGATCGTCGGGCAGCCGGGCGCCGCCATAGGCCATGATCGAGAGGTTCTTGAAGAAGCTCGCGCACAGCGCCTCGTCCTTCTCCATCGCGGCGGCGAGCGCCGCATAGCCGGCCGGCACGTTGGCGTAATAGGTCGGCGACACCTCGCGCAGGTTCCTGATGGTCTCCTCGAGCTGGCCCGGCATCGGCCGGCCGTCGTCGATATAGAGCGTGCCGCCATCGACCAGCACCGGATTGAACGCGGCGTTGCCGCCCATGGTGTGATTCCACGGCATCCAGTCGAGCACCGTCGCGATCGGTCCCTCCGTTTCACGCGGGCGCACCTGCATCATCATCGCCGCGTTGGCACACATCATCTCCTGGGTGTTGATGACGGCCTTGGGCATGCCGGTCGAGCCCGAGGTGAACAGCAGCTTGCCGACGGTCCTGGGCGTGATCTTCGCGATGGACTCGCCGACCGCAGCCGTCACCGGCGTTGCCGCGAGGTCGGCAAAGGCCGCGCTCCTGATGCCCTCGCAGGGACGCAGGACGTGGACGACCGTGATGCCGGTGAGATCGATCGCTTTGAGCGCCTTCTCGAAAGTCGGGCCGTCCTGCACCATCACGACGGCCGGCTTGATCAGGTTGAACAGGTATTTGAGCTTGAGATGATCCTGGCTCATCAGCGAATAGGCCGGCGACACCGGCGCGGCCGGCAGCCGCGCCTGCATCGCGGCCTGCGTCATCAGCGCGTGCTCGATAGAATTGCCCGAGAGGATCGCGACGGGCCGGCCGTCGCCGACGCCGAGATCGAGCAGGCCTTGCGTCAGCGCATCGACGGTGCGCTTGGCTTCACCATAGGACACCTTGCGCCATTGCCGGTCGGGACCACCGCGTTGCGCGAGCCAGATCCGCTCCGGCGCCTGCGCCGCCCATTTGGCGAGATAGGCCGGAATATGCGTCTCGTAGGCCTGGAGCGGAATCCGCGACTTCAGGACGACGGTGCCGTCACCGCGCCGCTCGACCGCGATGTCACGTGCGAGCCAATCCACCTTGCGAAAGGCAGGTTTCGTCAGCATCGCCGCGTCTCCATCCATTTTGCGTCTCCCGGAATTCTTGTCCTTTTGAGGATCTGTTCTCAGCGCCTGATATAGACAGGCTTTCGTTTCTCGAGAAAGGCCCTGATGCCTTCCTGGAAATCTTCCGAGCGGCTGCACAGCACCTGATTGCGATCCTCCATCGCAATCACGGCCTCGATCGAGCCGGCATCGACGCTCATGTTGATGCATTCCTTCGAGAGGCGGAGACCGACCGGCGAGGCCGTCATCATCGCCTCGACATAAGGATTGGCCGCAGCATCAAGATCGGCGACCTCGACCACCTCGGACACCAGGCCGACCGCAAGCGCGCGGTCGGCATGGATGAAGCGCCCGGTGAGGATCAATTCGGACGCAACCGACACACCGACGAGGCGCGGCAGGAAATAGCTGGTGCCGATATCGCAGCCGCCGAGACCGAGCTTGATGAAGGCGCAATTCATCCGCGCGTTCTTCGCCGCGATGCGGATGTCGGCGGCAAGCGCCAGCGCGAAGCCGCCGCCGGCGGCCGCGCCCTGCACCAGCGCGATGATCGGCTGCGGAGCGCGCCGCATCAGCATCACGATGTCGGCGATGCGCCGCTGCGAGTCCAGCGACTCCGTGACGCCGGGCGGCTCGGTCTGTCCACCACGGCGCGCCATCGCGTGCTTGAGATCGAGCCCGGCGCAGAAATTCGCACCGGCGCCCTTCAGCACCACGACGCGGGTGTCGCGATTGCGCTGCAGGCCCTGGAAATAGACGTTGAGCGCGTCGATCAGCGAAGGGTCGAGTGCGTTGAGGCTCTCGGGACGATTGAGCGTGACCCAATCGACCCCGTCGTGATGTTCGATCAGCAGCGGCTGAGACACGCGCATGGTCCTCCCGACCGTCGTCCCGGCCAAGCGAAACGCGAGCCGGGACCCATAACCACAGGCTTTTGTTGTTTTGCGCGGTGTCTGCCAGCTTGCCTGTTACAGACGCCGCGGAGTATGGGTCCCGGCTCCAGCGCGCAATTGCGCGCAAGGCCGGGACGACAGCGGAATTCGCCGTTAGCGCGGCGCCATGCGGATGGCGCCGTCGAGGCGGATGGTTTCGCCGTTGAGCATCGGGTTCTCGACGATGTGGACCGCGAGATTGCCGTATTCCGAGGCATCGCCGAGGCGGGCCGGATGCGGCACCTGGGCGCCGAGGCTCTTACGCGCTTCCTCGTTCAGACCCATCAACAGCGGCGTCAGGAACAGGCCCGGCGCGATGGTGTTGACGCGGATCTTCAGGCTGGCGAGGTCGCGCGCAGCCGGCAGCGTGAGGCCGACGACGCCGCCTTTCGAGGCGGAATAGGCGATCTGGCCGATCTGGCCTTCATAGGCCGCGACCGATGCGGTGTTGATCGCGACGCCGCGCTCCTCGCCGATCGGGGCTTCGGTCGCCAGCCGCTCGGCGAACAGGCGCAGCACGTTGAAGGTGCCGATCAAATTGACGTTGATGATGCGGACGAACTTTGCCAGCGGATAGACGCCGTCCTTGCCGACGATGCGCTGCGAACCGCCGATGCCGGCGCAGTTCATCAGCACGCGCGCGATGCCGTGCGCGGCCTCGGCCTTGGCGATCGCAGCCTTGATCGCGTCCTCGTCGGTGACGTCGGCATGCAGCGCGACGCCCTTCACCTCGGCGGCGACTTTCTCAGCGTTTTCCTTGTTCTGGTCGATCACGCCGATCTTGGCGCCCTTGGCGGCCATGGCGCGCGCGGTTGCGGCACCAAGGCCGGAGCCACCGCCGGTGATGAGAACGGCAACGTCTTTCAACTGCATGGATACAACCTTTCCTTGGGCGTTTCTTCTCTAGACTCGAACTTTGTTATCCGGCGGCGACTGCTGCCGTTTCCTTATCGGGATTGAGCACGCCGCCGAAGATCAAGGCTTCCATGTGCTTGATGTAATCGCGGCAGACCTCGTCGGTGACCGGACCGACGCCGACCGCGCGCGACATCGCGTGGCGGCCGAAGAACAGATGATCGCAGGCGCCGATCAGGCTGGTGTAGAACAGCACCGGATCGATCTTGCGGAATTCACCGGCCTTGATGCCTTCTGCGAGCAGCCGGCGGTGAAAATCCAACAGCGGCGCGACGAAGAATTTCGACACCTCGTTCGCAGCGGCAGGCGAGCTCTCGTGCAGGAGATAATGGATCAGCCGGTTCATATAGGGGAACTGGTGATAGGCGCGGATGATGCCGCCGATATGCAGCCGCAATTTTGCGGACGGCGTGATCGGTTGGCTGATGAGATATTCGAGTTGCGATATCTCGGTGGCGGCGTCGCGCGCCAGCAGCGCCAGCAACAACCCGTCCTTGTTGCCGAAATGATATTTCACCAGCGCGGCGTTGACGCCCGACTTCTGCGCGATGTCGGACAACGAGACCTCGATCGAGGCGCGCTCGATCATCAGCTCACTGGCCGCAACCAAAAGCTTGTCGGCGGTGGCATTTTTGCCGGCCGGAAGTTTCGTCGGTACGCTGGTATTCAACTGCGCTCTGGTCCCGCTCTGTGTCAGGGGGTCGACGGTAAATCGAGGCCGCACATAAGCCCATGGCGGGGCCGCACTCAAGAGTTAATTGATTGATTGACTAAATGCTGAGCCACCCCTTAAATCCGGCCCAACTTTCAGACCGCCCAATCCGGAAACATCAGGGAGATCAGACATGGCCGAGGCATATATCGTCGCCGCCGCTCGCACCGCGGGCGGCCGCAAGGGAGGACGCCTCGCCGGCTGGCATCCGGCCGATCTGGCCGCGACCGTGCTCGATGCGCTGGTCGAGCGCACCGGCGCCGACCCGGCGCAGGTCGAGGACGTGATCATGGGCTGCGTGATGCAGACCGGCGAGCAGTCCACCAACATCGCGCGCAACGCGGTGATGGCCTCGAAGCTGCCGGAGAGCGTGCCGGCGACCTCGATCGACCGCCAGTGCGGTTCCTCGCAGCAGGCGCTGCACTTCGCGGCGCAGGCGGTGATGTCTGGCACGATGGACTGCGTGATCGCCGCCGGCGTGGAATCGATGACCCGCGTGCCGATGGGCCTCGCCTCCTCGCTGCCCGCCAAGAACGGCTTCGGCCACTACAAGAGCTCGGGCATCGAGGCGAAGTATCCCAACATCGTGTTCAGCCAGTTCACCGGCGCGGAGATGATGGCCGAGAAGTACGGCCTGTCGAAGGACGAGCTCGACGAATACTCCTATAACAGCCATCAGCGCGCGATCGCGGCCACGCAAGCCGGCCACTTCAAGGACGAGATCGTGCCGGTCAAGATCACCCGCGCCGACGGCTCGACCGACACCCATCACATCGACGAAGGCATCCGCTTCGACGCCAGCCTCGACGGCATCAAGGGCGTCAAGCTGATCGCCGAGAACGGCAAGCTCACCGCGGCGAGCGCCAGCCAGATCTGCGACGGCGCCTCCGGCGTCATGGTCGTCAACGAGAAGGGCCTGAAGGCGCTCGGCGTCAAGCCGATGGCGCGCATCCATCACCTCACCATGATGGGCGGCGACCCCGTGATCATGCTGGAAGCGCCGCTGCCGGCAACCCAGCGCGCGCTGCAGAAGGCCGGCATGAAGATTGACGACATTGATCTCTTCGAGGTCAACGAGGCCTTCGCCTCGGTGCCGACCGCTTGGCTGAAGACCACCGGCGCCGATCCGGCCCGGCTCAACGTCAACGGCGGCGCGATCGCGCTCGGCCATCCGCTCGGCGGCAGCGGCACCAAGCTGATGACGACGCTGCTGCATGCCCTCAAGCAGCGCAACAAGCGCTACGGCCTGCAGACCATGTGCGAAGGCGGCGGCATGGCCAATGTGACGATTGTCGAGCGGCTGTAAGAAAAGTCCGCATCAGCGGCCACAACAATGATGTCGTCCCGGCGTAGGCCGGGACCCATAACCACAGCCGTTTGTGGTTAGGCGCGGCTGGGGCCACAACTCAGTCCAACAAGAAAAATTGGTGGTTATGGGTCCCCGCGTTCGCGGGGACGACCACTATTGATGCTCCGAGGAAACACAATGACCCATCCGTCGATCCACGCGCGCACCCATCCGAACAAGATCGCCTATCAGATGGCGGCGTCCGGCAAGGCCATCACCTATCGCGAGCTCGACGAGCTTTCGAACCAGGGCGCGCATCTGTTCCGCTCGCTCGGCCTGAAGGCCGGTGACCACATCGCGCTGCTGATGGAAAACCGGCTCGCATTCATGGAGATCTGCTGGGCAGCGCAGCGCTCGGGTCTCTATTACACGGCGATCAGCCGCTATCTGACGGAAGAAGAGATCGCCTACATCATCAAGGACTGCGGCGCGAAGGTGTTCATCACCACCCCGCAGTGCGCCGACAAGGTGAAGGGCCTGATCAAGGGCGAAGCGGGCGAGCCGCTGTTCTACATGATGGACGAGCCCTCGCCGGGCTTCCGCTCCTACGACAAGGAAGCCGGCGCGCAGCCGACCACGCCGGTTGCCGACGAGGTCGCCGGCTACGACATGCTGTATTCCTCCGGCACCACCGGCCGACCCAAGGGCATCAAGAAGCAGTTCGAGGGCAACCGGATCGACGTGCCGAACCCGTTCCTGCGCATTCTCACCGCCGACATGTGCGGCATGAATGCCGACAGCATCTATCTGTCGCCGGCGCCGCTCTATCACGCGGCCCCGCTGCGCTTCAACATGATGGCCACCGTGCTCGGAGGCACCTCCGTCATCATGGAGCATTTCGACGCCGAGGAATTTTTGAAGCAGGTCGAGAAGCACAAGGTGACGCAGTCGCAGCTGGTGCCGACCATGTTCGTGCGCATGCTGAAGCTGCCCGACGAAGTGCGCGCACGCTACAAGGTCTCGTCGCTGAAAGGCGCGATCCACGCCGCGGCGCCCTGCCCGGTCGACGTCAAGGCCAAGATGATCGAATGGTGGGGACCGATCCTGATCGAGTATTACGCCGGCTCCGAAGGCAATGGCGTCACGGTCTCGACCTCGCAGCAATGGCTGACCCACCGCGGCACGGTCGGCCGCGCGGTGGTCGGCAAGGTCAAGATCCTCGACGAGAACGACGAGGAAGCGCCGACCGGCCAGATCGGTCAGGTCTTTTTCGCCGACGCGCCGGCGTTCTCCTATCACAACGATCCGGAGAAGACGAAGAAGGCCTACAACACCAAGGGCTGGTCGACGCTCGGCGATGTCGGCTACCTCGACGAAGAGGGCTTCCTCTATCTGACCGACCGCAAGAGCTACATGATCATCTCCGGCGGCGTGAACATCTATCCGCAGGAGACCGAGGACGTCCTGATCACGCATCCGGCGGTGTCCGACGTCGCGGTGTTCGGCGTGCCGAACGAGGAGATGGGCGAAGAGGTCAAGGCCGTGGTGCAGCCGCACGACATCACCAGGGCCGGCAAGGAGCTCGAGGCCGAGCTGATCGCGTTCTGCCGGCAGCATCTGTCGCCGATCAAATGCCCCAAGAGCATCGACTTCGAGCAAGAGCTGCCGCGCACGCCGACCGGCAAACTGGTGAAGCGCCATCTGCGCGACCGCTATTGGCCGAAGGTGCCTGCCAGGCCGTGACCGCGGTTCGCCGCTCCCCGGAGGGGCCGTCGTCGCGCCGCGGCCAAAATATCGAAAACAACCCCATGCAAAGGAGCTGGCGGCTGCCCGCGTTCGACAAGGCAGCTTGACACGTCGGGCAACTCAGAGATAGATTTCCAATATTCCGAAATAGTGTAAACGGTCCGGGGGAGGATGAAGAGCGCACGCGGGACGCCGCTTGCGCGCACCCCGCCGACCTACAACTCCGCCGCCGGTTCGCACGCGGCAGACGCCGCGGCGCGCAGATGCAGTTGGCCGTGCTTGCCATTTGCCGTGGTGGTCCACTGCGCATCGATCTGCTGAAAATCCTCCGACAGCTTGCCGCGGTGGCTGCCCTCGGTCTCGAACGATCCACTGTCGTCGGGCGACCGCTCAAACAGCTCGACCTCGAGATCGGACAGCCGGATGAACATCTGCACGCCGATCTTGGTTACGTGACCGCCGACCTCGTATGACCCGCAGCCGCGCGCTTCCGCGTTCTGCTCGTTCAGCGCTTGCACCTTGTCGAAGGTGATGACGAGGTGCTGCACCGTCGTGTCACCGTCCCACAGGAATTCGCCGATATAGGCGTGCGGCAGTCTTTCGGTCAGTTGCTTGATGTCGGCGGCACGCACGGCCGATGCCAGCATCAAGCTTGCGGCCACGACCGTCAGACCGAGGCGCGACATCGAGCCGGTCAGCTCTGCAATCCTGGCGTGGCGCATGCGGTATGCATCCCCTGGGCAAAGTTGCTATCGTGAAACAATGGCCGCCAGCATACAGCGAAATGCGCTGGTTGTGCGGCGATGCCAAACAGGTGATCTCCGATGCCAGCCCTCCCCGACATCCCGCTGCCCTCCACCATCCGCTCGCGTTATGTCGACGGGATCAACGGCCTGCGCATGCATGTGCTGGAAGCGGGCTTCGAAACATCCGGCCGGCCCTGCCTGTTGCTGCTGCACGGCTTTCCGGAGCTGGCGTTCTCCTGGCGCAAGGTGATGCCGAAGCTCGCCGCCGCCGGCTATCATGTGATCGCGCCGGACCAGCGCGGCTATGGCCGCACATCAGGCTGGAGTGCGGAGTATGACGGCGATCTTGCGTCATTCCGCCTGCCCAATCTGGTGCGCGATGCGCTCGGGCTGGTCGCTGCGTTCGGCTACAAGCACGTCGATGCGGTGATCGGGCACGATTTCGGCTCGTCGGTTGCGGCGTGGTGCGCACTGATCCGGCCCGACGTGTTCCGCGCGGTGGTGATGATGAGCGCGCCGTTTTCGGGGCCGCCGTCGCTGCCGTTCAACACCGCGAGCGCGCCGACAAAGCCAGCGACCGACGACCCCGTGCATCGCGAGCTCGCCGCGCTGCCGCGGCCGCGCAAGCACTACCAATGGTACTATTCGACGCGCCCGGCCAGTGACGACATGCATCGCGCGCCGCAGGGCGTGCACGACTTCCTGCGTGCCTATTACCACCACAAAAGCGCGGACTGGAAAGACAACAAGCCGTATCCGCTGCAATCCTGGTCGGCAGGCGAACTGGCAAAACTGCCGACCTATTACGTGATGGATATCGCCAAGGACATGGCCGCGACCGTCGCCGAGGAGATGCCGTCACGCGAGGCGATCGCCGCCAACACGTGGCTGCCGGATAGCGAGCTCGCATATTACAGCGCCGAATATCAGCGGACCGGATTCCAGGGCGGGCTGCAATGGTATCGCTGCGGCACCTCGGGGGCGTTCGTCCCGGAGCTACAGACCTGGAGCGGCCGCACGATCGACCAGCCGTCGGCCTTCATTTCGGGCAAACAGGATTGGGGCACCTATCAGCGGCCTGGCGTGTTCGAGGCGATGCAGACGAAAGCCTGCACCAACATGATCGGCTGTCATCTGGTCGACGGTGCCGGCCACTGGGTGCAGCAGGAGCAGCCCGATGAGGTGAGCCGGCTGCTGCTCACATTCCTGCGAGACGCCGGCGCACAGCGCTAGATTCCCTTTCGGCCGTCGCGTCGCATCCCGTTGATCTCAGGCGTTTTCTTCGCTCAACCCGCGCGGCTTGCCGGTGCTGCAACAGCGAATCCGGGCCGATCCGGATTTGACCCGGCGCCGGTGCAACCCTATAGTTTAGAACTATTCTAATTTTAAACTCTGTGAACAAGGCGTTGCCGTGAAGAACTTTGCCGATCTGACCGAGCGCGAGGTGCTGGCGGTCGCGATCGCCTCCGAGGAGGAGGACAGCCGCATCTACATGACGTTCGCGGAGGATCTCGCCGGGCGCTATCCCGATACCGCCAAGATTTTCGAGGAGATGGCCGAGGAGGAGCGCGGCCATCGCCACCGACTGCTGGAAACCTACGAGCAGCGCTTCGGGGCGCATCTGCCGCCGATCCGGCGCGAGGACGTCAAAGGCTTCCTGCGCCGCCGCCCGATCTGGCTCACCAAGAACCTGCCGCTCGACACCATCCGCAAGGAAGTCGAGACCATGGAGTTGGAAGCCGAGCGCTTCTATGCCAAAGCCGCCGAGAAGGCCGAGGATGTCGGCGTGCGGCGGCTGCTCGGCGATCTCGCCGAGGAGGAGAAGGGCCACGAGAAGCTCGCGGTGAAGCTGACCGGCGAGATCCTCAAGCCGGACGTGCGCGCCGAGGAAGACCGCACGCGGCGGCGGATGTTCGTGCTGCAATATGTGCAGCCGGGTCTCGCCGGATTGATGGACGGCTCGGTCTCGACCCTGGCGCCGCTGTTCGCCGCCGCCTTCGCAACGCATCACAACTGGCAAACCTTCCTGGTCGGGCTTGCCGCCTCGATCGGCGCCGGCATCAGCATGGGCTTTGCCGAGGCGCTGTCCGACGACGGCTCGCTGACCGGCCGCGGCTCGCCCTGGCTGCGCGGCCTGACCTGCGGCTTGATGACGACGCTCGGCGGGCTCGGCCACACCATTCCCTATCTGGTGCCCGATGCCTGGCCGAACGCATTCTGGATCGCGACCGCGATCGCCGGGATCGTGGTGTTCTTCGAATTGTGGGCGATCGCCTTCATCCGCGCGCGCTACATGGACACGCCGTTCCTGCAGGCGGTATTCCAGATCGTGCTCGGCGGCGCGATCGTGCTCGCGGTCGGCATCCTGATCGGCGCGGCGTAGCAACGGTTCAATTCTCCCTCTCCCCGTTCTTACGGGGAGGGTTGGGGTGAGGGGCCATATCCACACGTAACGCAAGTCGACGTACCTGTACCCCCTCACCCGCCGCGCAAGCGCGCGGCGACCTCTCCCCGCAAGCGGGGCGAGGTAGAGCAGAGCAATTCCGATCAAACACGGCGACAACGTCACGGCTACAGCGCTTGCGGGCGGCAGCCAAACTGCCCATCATCGCGCCAACAACAAACCGGGAGCACGCCGTGGCCAAATCGCAATACAGCTTCAAGACCGCCGTCGAATTGTCGAAGGCGCTGCGCAACAAGCAGGTCTCGGCGGTTGAACTCGCACAGGACGCGATCGGCCGCATCGAGCGCCACGACGGCAAGGTCAACGCGGTCTGCGTGCGCGACTTCGAGCGCGGCCTCGCCGCTGCGCGCGCTGCGGATGCCGCGATCGCGCGCGGCGAGCACAGGCCGCTGCTCGGCATCCCCATGACGGTGAAGGAATCCTTCAACGTCGCCGGCTTGCCGACGACCTGGGGCTTCCTGCCGCAAAAGGATTTTGTCCCGACCGAGGACGCGCTGTCGATTCAGCGCGTGAAGGACGCCGGCGGCGTCATCCTCGGCAAGACCAACGTGCCGGTCGGGCTCGCCGACTGGCAGAGCTACAACGAGATCTACGGCACCACCAACAATCCCTACGACCTCGGCCGCACACCGGGCGGCTCCTCCGGCGGATCGTCGGCGGCGCTCGCCGCGGGCTACGGCGCGCTGTCGCTCGGCTCCGACATCGGCGGCTCGCTGCGCGTGCCGGCGTTTCATTGCGGCGTCTATGCGCACAAGCCGACCTTCGCGCTGCTGCCGTCGCGCGGCCACACCGCGCCGCCGGCGCCGCCCATCATCTATGAGCGCGACCTTGCGGTAACCGGCCCGATGGCGCGCGGCGCGACCGACCTGTCGCTGCTGCTCGACGTGATGGCGGTTCCCGATCCGCTCGATGCCGGCAAGGCCTATCGCCTCGACCTGCCTGCGGCGCGCCACGCCAGCCTGAAGGATTTCCGGATCCTCGTCATCGACACCGATCCGGTGTTGCCGACCGACAAGGCGGTGCGCGGCAGCATCGACAAGCTCGCCAGCCACCTCGACAAGGCCGGCGCAAAGATATCGCGTTCGAGCCCGCTGCTGCCGGATTTCGCGGCGTCCTCGCGGCTCTATATGCGGATGCTGCTGTCGTTCCTCGCCGCGACCTTCCCGCCGGAGGTCTATGCCGGCGCCTGCGCGGCGGCGGCCGCGCTGCCCGTCGGCGACACCAGCCTGCAGGCCGAGCGGCTGCGCGGCATCGCGCTCAGCCACCGCGACTGGGTGCAGGCGACGGTCGCCCGCTCGCGGTTGCGCGCGCAATGGCGCGAGCTGTTCAAGTCGTTCGACGCGGTGATCTGCCCGATCATGCCAACGCCGGCCTATCCGCACGATCATGAGCCCGACCAGGAGCAGCGGCGAATCCTGATCGACGGCGAGCCTTACATCTACACCGACCAGCTCGCCTGGCCCGGCATCGCGACCCTGCCCGGCCTGCCTTCGACTGCGATCCCGACCGGCTTTGCGCCCGACGGATTGCCGGTCGGCGTGCAGATCGTCGGCCCATGGCTCGAGGACCGCACGCCGCTCAAGCTCGCCGAGCTGATCGAGCACGAATTCGGCGGCTTCGTGCCGCCGAAGATGTTCGATGATTAGGTGCTGGAAAAAACCGTCATTGCGAGGAGCGAAGCGACGAAGCAATCCATATCTCAACGAGCGGCGAGATGGATTGCTTCGCTGCGCTCGCAATGACGGACAACAAAACCAGGGAGAAGGCCAATGAGCAACGATCTCGAGGAGCTGACAAAGCTCAACAAGGACTACGTTGACTCCGTTCAGAACTGCGACGTCAAGCGCTTCGACGAAATTCTGGCGCAGGACTTCTACTGCACCAATCCCGACAAGAGCCTGGTCGACCGCGCTGCCTTCCTGAAGCAGACCGCGATCCCGGTGAAGATCAAGGGCCTGAAGGCCGAGGACGTCAAAATCCGCATCCTCGGCGATTTCGCCATCATCCACGCCCAGACCAGCTACACCAACGCGGACGGTGAGCCGGCGCACGGCCGCTATACCGATTGCTGGGCGCGGCAGAACGGAAAATGGCGCGCGGTATCCGCGCATGTCGCGCGGTGAGCGATTCAGGTGTCGTCCCGGCGCAGGCCGGGACCCATAACCACCGCAGCTTGTGGTGAGTAAAGAAAGTCGTCCACCCACGTGCCCAAAGCGAGGCCGCGGCGTATGGGTCCCTGGCCTACGCCGGGACGACACACGCTCAGCTATCAAACATGATCACGCTGCGCAGCGTCTTGCCGGCTTTCATGTTGGCAAAGCCCTCGTTGATCTCGGAGAGCTTCAGCTTGGCCGAGATCCAGTCTTCCAGATGCAGCTTGCCGCGCATGTAGAAGTCGACGAGGCGCGGCATGTCGACGCGGAAGTGGTTGGAGCCCATCGACGAGCCCTGGATGCGGCGCTCGCGCAGGAAGTCGAAGCCGTGCAGCTCGATCTTCTGGCCGAACGGGATCATGCCGACGATGGTCGCGGTGCCGCCCGCCGCCAGCATGGCGAAGGCCTGCTCGGCGGTGTCCTTGCGGCCGAGCACCTCGAAGGAGTGCTGCACGCCGCCGCCGGTGAGCTCGCGCACCTGCTGGACCACGTCGCCGCGGGCCGGATCGACGATATCGGTGGCGCCGAGCTTGGTCGCAAGCTGCAACTTGGCCGGATTGGTATCGATCGCGATGATGCGGCCGGCGCCGGCGATCTGCGCACCGTTGATCGCGGCCATGCCGACGCCGCCGCAACCGATCACAGCCACCGTCTCGCCGGCGGTCACCTTCGCGGTGTTCACCACCGCGCCATAACCGGTGATGACGCCGCAGCCGATCAGCGCGGCGAGATCGAGCGGCATCTCCTTCTTGATCTTCACGATGGCGTTCTCGTGCACCAGCATCTGCTCGGCGAACGACGACAGATTGAGGAACTGGTTGAGCTTCTCCTTCCTGCCCCATGACAGGCGGTTGGAGGCGCCGGGCAGCATCTTCACCGTGGTGTCGGTGCACAGCACGGTGCGGCCGGTGGTGCAGTTGTCGCAGGTGCCGCAGAACACCGACAGGCAGGTGACGACGTGATCGCCGGGCTTCACGTAATTGACGTCGGAGCCGACCTTCTCAACCACGCCGGCCGATTCATGGCCGAGCACCGCCGGCAGCGGATGCGGATAGAGGCCTTCCATGAAGTGCAGATCGGAATGGCAGAGGCCCGCGACCGCGGTGCGGATCAAGACCTCGCGCGGCCCCGGATTGGGCACGCTGACATCCTCGATCACCAGCGGTTGATTGACTTCATGCAGGACGGCGGCCTTCATCGGGGTCTCCCTTGACGTTTTTGATTGTTTGAAAAGTTCGCTCGCGCAGCAGCCTACGCTGCGTCAAGCAATTCGCCAACCTCGGCCATGCCGACCGCGCGATCGCCGAGCAGGTGCTCGGTCATCCTGCGCTGAACGGTATTTTCCGTTAGCCGGAACGGATCGCCCGGCAGCACGCGGTGGTCGATCACCATCCGCGACAGCAACAGCCGACGCGCATCGCCGCGCATCTGGTGGATGCGCCCGCCCTCCCACGCCAGCGCGACCGCGCTTGCGACATGATAGAGCAGGCTGGTGGCGCGGCGCGCATCGCCCTCATTGTCGATGCGGCTCGCCACCTCGCGCGCAAACGCGACCGCACGGTCGCTAAGATCGCGCAGCCGGTTGCGCCAGGCTTGCGGAACATTCGCGCTATCATCGAGCCGCGCATGCAGATCGGCGGCGAAAGCATTGTCGGCGCCATGGCGGCCGACCGCACGCTTCAGCGCATCGATCGCGACGATATTGCCGGTGCCCTCCCAGATCGAGCCGAGATGCGCGTCGCGCAGCAGCCGCGGCGTGACGAATTCCTCGATGTAGCCGATGCCGCCGCGCATCTCCATCGCATCGCCGCAGACCTTTCGGGCGTCGCGAGTGGCGCGGAATTTCAGCGTCGGCGTCAGGATGCGAAGCAGCGCCGCGGCGTCCTGACTGCCGGCCTCGGCGCGGTCGAGCGCGTCAGCGGTCAAAAAGCTCATCGACAGCGCCTGTTCGGTCGGCAGCATGATCTTCATCAGCTGCCGCCGCGCCAGCGGCAGGTCGATGATGCGCTGGCCGAACACCACGCGGCCACGCGCCACTGTCATCGCGTCGTGCCAGGCGCGGCGCATCAGCGCAGTCGATTTCACGCCGTTGGAGAGCCGCGACGAGTTCACCATCTCGGCCATCTGCACGAAGCCGCGGTCGAGCTTGCCGACGGCGTAGGCGATCGCGCCGTCGAACTTGATCTCGCCCGAGGCCATCGAGCGGGTGCCGAGCTTGTCCTTCAACCGCACGATCCGGTAATGGTTCTGCGAACCGTCGTCGAGGAAACGCGGCATCAGGAACAGGCCGACGCCGCGGGTGCCCGGCCCGGCGCCTTCCGGCCGCGCCAGCAGCATCACCACCTTGGCATCGGCGTTGGAGCAGAACCACTTCTCGCCATAGAGCCGCCAGTGGTCGCCCTCCTGCACGGCGCGCGTGGTCAGCGTGCCGACATCGGAGCCGCCCTCCTTCTCGGTCATGAACTGGCCGCCCTGCGTCAGCTTGCTCATGTCGGTCTGGGTCAGGCCGTCGAGATATTTCGCCTTCAATGCCTCGCTGCCGAAATTTGCCAGCAGCTTGGCGCACCCGTCGGTGACGTTGATCGGGCAGCCCATGCCGAATTCGGTCTGGTTGAACAGGAAGGTGAAGGCGTGCTTGGCGACGACAGGATACTTGTCGGGCCAGCCCATGATGCCCTTGCGGAGCGACAGCGCGTGAATGCCGAACTCGCCGAACGCGGCCTTCTCGATCTCGCGATAGGCCGGATGATATTCGATGTGCTGCACGTCGCGGCCGAACTTGTCGCGCTGGTGCAACACCGGCGTATGCCGGTCGGCAAGCCGCGCGCATTCGTCGAGATAGCCTCCGGCCAATCCACCGAGGCGGTCGAGATGCGGCTCGATATGGCGGAACAATGCATCGGGCAAATGCAGCTTCAGAAGATCGGTCAGCGCCGGATCGGCCCGGTAGAAATTCATTCCCGTCGTGTCGGGCGCCAGCAGGCCCGGCTGGCTGGCGGCTGACGTTTTCGGATCCTGCTTGTGCGGCTGCATTGAATTCCCGGCTTCGGTGCTCATTTGTTTGGGCACGACTATCCTCCTCCGGCCGAGCAAAGGAAAGCCCAATGGATATTCCAAAATACAAGATCGCCCTGATCGTCGGCGCCGGCGAGGGCCTCAGCGCCTCGCTGACGCGGCTATTTTCGCGGGAGGGAATTCGTGTGGCACTCGGCGCCCGCAGCATCGAGAAGCTCGGCGCGCTCTGCACCGAAACAGGCGCGCGGGCCTACGCCTGCGACGCCACCAAGGCCGAGGATGTCGAACGTCTTTTTGGTCTGGTCGAGCGCGAGATCGGAACGCCTGATCTCGTGGTCTACAACGCCTCCGGCCGCTCGCGCGGGCCCTTCGTCGAACTGGTCCCTTCAGAGGTCGAACAGGCGATCGCGGTCTCGGCGTTCGGCGGATTCCTGGTGGCGCAGGAGGCGGCGAAGCGCATGCTGCCCAACAAGAAGGGCGCAATCCTGTTCACCGGCGCCTCCGCCAGCGTGAAGGGCTATGCGCAATCGGCGCCGTTCGCGATGGGCAAGTTCGCCTTGCGCGGCCTCGCGCAGAGCATGGCGCGCGAACTGTCGCCGCAGGGTATTCACGTCGCGCATTTCGTGATCGACGGCGGCATCCGCAGCGCTGCCCGCGCCGAGCCCGCCGACCGGCCGGACTCGATGCTCGATCCCGACGCGATTGCACTGAGCTACTGGAGCGTGCTGCAGCAGCCGCGCAGTGCCTGGACCTGGGAGCTGGAATTGCGGCCCTGGGTTGAGAAGTTTTGAGATGACGAAGATCATGTAAGCAGCGTAGGCTGGACGAAACGCCAACGTGATCAAGATCGCGAGCAAGCTGTGAGGCGGTGCGCACGAGGCTTGGCGCCTTTTGCTCACCGCGTGAAGTAACTTTCACCGTCATTCCGGGATGGTGCGCTATCACCAGACCCGGAATCTCGAGATTCCGGTCTGGTGCTAGCGCACCATCCCGGAATGACGAAACAAACAGACATGGGGAGCGACGACATGACCGCTGAAATCAAGATCGAGACCGGCACCGACGAACTGCTCTGCGTGATCCGCGATCGCGTCGCCGTCATCACGCTGAATCGCCCGGACGCCCGCAACTCGCTGTCGGACACACTGACGCCGGCGCTGCGCACGATGATCAAGACCTGCGGCGAGAACCCCGAGGTCGGCGTGCTGCTCGTCACCGGCGCCGGCAAGGCGTTCTGCGCCGGCGGCAACGTCAAGGGCATGGGCGCGCATCGCGACAAAAAGAAGCTCGAAATGTCCTATGAGGACAAGGTCGCGGATTTGCAGGAGCGCCAGCGCCTGCTCACCGGCTCGCTGGCCTCGGTGCGCAAGCCGACCATTGCTGCCCTTCCCGGTCCCGCGGTCGGCGCCGGCCTTGCGATCGCGATGGCCTGCGACATCCGGATCGCGGCGCAATCCGCCTTCATCTCGACCGGTTACTTGCGCGTGGCGCTGAGCGGCGATTACGGCATGGCATGGCTGTTGACGCGGCTGGTCGGCACCTCGCGCGCCCGCGAGCTGATGTTCACCTCGGAGAAGGTCGACGCCACGAGATGCGAGCAGATCGGTCTCGTCAATCGCGTGGTGCCGGACGAAACGCTGCAGGACGACGCCTTTGCGCTGGCGAAGTCCATCGCCGAAGGCCCGACGCTGGCGCTGCGCTACATGAAGGACAATCTCGACGAGGCGCTGCAGTTCGACTTCGCCACCGCACGCGACCACGAGGCCGAGCGGCTAATCCGCCTCACCACGACTGCCGATCACAAGGAGGCGGTGCAGGCCTTCATCGAGAAGCGCAAGCCGGTGTTTCGGGGGAGTTGATCCCAGTTCGGTGTCCCGTCATTGCCGGGCCTGACCCGGCAATCCATCGAAAGAAACGCTTTCGCTCAATGGATGCGCGGGTCAAGCCCGCGCATGACGAGTAGCAGTCGCGGCACCGGTTGGGAAAAGAAAAGGGCCCGGTTCTGGAGGGGCCAGAACCGGGCCTAGTCAGTCAAACCGCAAGCGAGGACATCGCGGCCAAGCGGGAAGTGGCGGCAAGCCGCCAGCTGGCACAGGGAATGTCTTGCGGTTCGACGTGGATCTCTTTCACGAAGCGTACCAGCTTCCAGTCGCCGGGGCTCTGGGTGAAGGCGTAGCCCGACTTGCGGGCGAGGCCGATCATCGTCGCATTGGAACGCAGCGTGTCGCCGAAGATGCGTTCGGCTCCGAAGGACGCCGCACGGCATTCGAGATTCCTGAGCAGCGCCTTGCCAATGCCGTGGCCCTGCCACCGATCATCGATCGACAGGCCGAACTCGACGCTCGACGTATCGGCATGGAAGGCGTAGCGGGCTTCGCCGACGATGGTCTCAAAGCCATCGACCGGCATCGTCGCGACCACCGTGAACCGGTCAGCCTCGCCGACATGGATGAAACGTTCGAGCTCCGTCTTCGGCAGCTCGCTCAACGCGCCCAGGAAGCGGTTGTAACGGGACACCGCGGAGAGCGAGCGGATGTAGCTCTGCAGCTCTTCGCGGTCGCGCGGCTCGACGAAGCGCACCTTGACCTCGCTGCCGTTCTTGGCGCGCAGCACGTCAGAGTATTGCTTGAGATCGTCGAGATGCAGCGCAACCATGACACGCTCCTCGGGTGAAGAAATTAGCCGGCGTCCCTCGATCGAGGCGACGCCAGCGGTGGCGTCCTTCTCAGGCCCGCCAGAACGGCTTCTCGGTCTCGAACACGATGTCGCTGCGGGACATGCCGATGTCGTGCAGGTCGCGCTCGGTCCACTGCGACAGCTCGCGGCGGCGCTCGTAGCGCTCCCACCAGACATGCAGCGTCTCGCCGACCTGGTTCAGCAGGCCCGATGCGTGATGATTTGGCGTATGATGATTTGTCATCGGTTCATGGGTGAAAATGGACATCTGCGGCTCCTGTCGGTAACCTGTTGGCGGTAATATCGGGGCTATTCGGCCCGCTCACAAACGACACTTTGTACCGTTTCGCATGAATTAAAGTCATGTATTTGGAGACGCCCCAGAGATGACCAGCCGCCTGCCTTCGCTGAATGGCCTGAGGGCGTTCGAGGCCGCCGCGCGGCATATGAGCTTCACGCTGGCGGCGTCCGAACTGAACGTGACGCAGACCGCGATCAGCCATCAGATCCGGCGGCTTGAGGAGGAGCTCGGCGTCCGCCTGTTCGTCCGCCAAAACCGCTCGCTGAGCCTGACGCCGGAGGCTGCCGAATACCTTCCCGGCGTCCGGGCCGCCTTCAACGACCTCAGGCTCGCCACCGATCGCCTGCTACGCCGGGACGACGATCACGTGCTGACGGTCTCGACGCTGGCATCGCTTGCCGCCAAATGGCTACTGCCGCGGCTGTCGGCCTTCCAGGAGGCGCATTCCGGCATCGACGTTCGCATCACCACCTCGACCAGCCTGGTCGACTTCCAGCGCGACAAGGTCGACGCGGCGATCCGCTATGGCCGCGGCCAATGGGCGGGCCTGCGTGCCGATTGGTTGATGGCGGATGAGCTGTTTCCGGTGTGCAGCCCGTCGCTGCTGCAGGGAACCAGGCCGCTGAAATGCCCTGAAGACCTCAGGGATCACACGCTCCTGCACACCAGCAACGCCAACAGCGACGACTGGCGGCTGTGGCTGACCGCGGCGGGGCTGCCGACCGATATTTCCAAGCAGCCCGGCGTCACCTTCGACCTGCTGTTCGTGACGATCCAGGCCGCGATCGACGGCATCGGCATCGCGATGGGCCGCACCTCCTATGTGCAGGACGACATCGCCAAGGGTCGCCTCGTGGTTCCCTTCAAGATCGCGCTACCGGCCGACGCCGGCTTCTACCTGGTTTCGCCGCAGGGACGCGCCGATACGCCAAAGCTCTCCGCGTTCCGGAGCTGGCTCGGCACAACGGCGCACGCCGCGCCTTGATGCGGCGCACGCGCCGGCCGGAGCTTCGGTTCTGATTGAACCTGGGCTGAAGCGCCAGATCGTTGTTTTGACGAGGTTTCTTCGCGCGAACCGGTATCCCCTTCGCTCGAAAAGCTCCCTGCGATTTCCACCTACGGCTTTTTTCCCATAGCCCCCCGCGTGATTCCGGGTTGGTCGCGCCGGACAGCCGTGCCAAATTGCCGCACATGGCAGTTAACTGCTTTGGCCGGCGAGACAATTTGCGCCGGCCGTTTTTGTCACGGGGAGGAAAGGGCGTTATGTCGCAGTCGAGTTCATCGCAAGTCCCGCAGATCAAATCGCGTCTTGGAGCCATCCTGCGCGCGACCAGCGGCAATTTCCTCGAGCAGTTCGACTTCTTCCTGTTCGGCTTCTATGCCCAGGCGATTGCGAAGGCCTTCTTCCCCTCCGAGAACGAGACCGCGGCGCTGCTCAACGCGTTCGGCGTGTTCTGGCTCGGCGCCCTGATGCGCCCGGTCGGCGCCGTCGTGCTCGGCGCGTATATCGACCGCATCGGCCGCCGCAAGGGCCTGATCGTGACGCTGTCGATCATGGCTATCGGCACCGTGGTGATCGCGCTCTGCCCGAGCTATTCGACCATCGGCATTGCGGCGCCGATCATCGTGCTGATCGCGCGCCTGCTGCAGGGCTTCTCCGCAGGCGTCGAGCTCGGCGGCGTCTCGGTCTATCTCGCGGAGATCGCCACGCCCGGCAATCGCGGCTTCTACACCTCGTTCCAGTCGGCGAGCCAGCAGGTCGCGATCTTCGTCGCCTCGATCCTCGGCTTCGTCCTCAGCGAGAGCATGCCGGCCGCGACCGTGGCCTCCTGGGGCTGGCGCATCCCGTTCTTCGTCGGCTGCCTGATCATCCCGGTGATCTTCTTCCTGCGCCGGACGCTGGAGGAGACCCCGGCGTTCCTCGCGATGAAGAAGCATCCGACCGCAAGCGAGGTGTTCGCCTCGGCGATCGCGAACTGGCGCATCGTCGTGCTCGGCATGATGATCGCGGTGCTGACCACCACCACCTTTTACTTCGTCACCGTCTATACGCCGACCTTCGGCAAGACCGTGCTGAAGCTCTCGACCCAGGATGCGCTGCTGGTGACGCTGCTGGTTGCGGTGACCAATTTCATCTGGAATCCGGTCGGCGGCGCGGTGTCCGACCGGATCGGCCGCAAGCCGGTGCTGCTGGCGATCGCCGGCCTGTCCCTCATCACGGCCTATCCGGCGTTGCACTGGCTGGTGACCAATCCCTCGTTCGGCAAGATGCTGGCGGTCGAGATGATGTTCTCGTTCTATTTCGGCGTCTACAGCGGCACCATGCTGGGCTGCTTGGTCGAGATCGTGCCGGCGCATGTCCGCACCACCTGCTTCTCGCTGGCCTTTGCATTGGCGGCCGGGCTGTTCGGCACCTTCACGCCGTTCGCCTCGACCTGGCTGATCCAGCAAACTGGCGACAAGGCTTCGCCCGGCTACTGGCTGATGTGCGCCGCAGCTCTCGGCATCGTCGCCGCGCTGATCGTCTATCGTGGCGGCCAGACCATCGAGCAGCGCGAGACGGTTGCGGCCTGATATTCCACTTCGCGGCCGGGCGGGCTCGCTGGGCATGACTTCCCCGGAAAATCGCGACACGCTTTTCCGGATCATGCTCATGCGTCCGGCCGTGTTGCTTTCCATGCCAACAACGATAACAAGAGCGCATGGTTGATCTGACGCGCAGGTTCGACGTGCTGGTGATCGGCGGCGGCAACGCCGCGCTCTGCGCTGCGATCAGCGCACGGCGCGCCAGCGCTTCCGTCCTGGTGCTGGAAGGCGCCCCGAAATTCTATCGCGGCGGCAACACCCGCCACACCCGCAACATGCGCTGCGCCCATGACGCGGCGACCGAGATCCTCACCGGTCCCTACACCGAGGAGGAGTTCTGGAAGGATTTGCTGCTGGTGACCGGCGGCCAGACCGACGAGGAACTGGCCCGCTTCATGATCCACGAGTCCAAGGACATCCTGAACTGGATCGTCGAGCAGGGCGTGCGCTGGCAGCCGTCGCTCGGCGGCACGCTGAGCCTTGGCCGCACCAACTCGTTCTTCCTCGGCGGCGGCCGCGCGATGCTGAACGCGCTCTATCGCACCGCCGAGGAGCTCGGCGTCGACATCCTCTACGATGCCGAGGTCATCGATCTCATGGTCGAGGACGGCATGTTCCTTTCGGCGCAGCTGAAGCAGCCGGTCGGCGGCAAGACCGAAGTCCGCGCCTCGACCCTGGTTGCGGCCGCCGGCGGCTTCGAGGCCAACATCGAATGGCTGAAGGAATCCTGGGGCGATGCGGCCGACAATTTCCTGATCCGCGGCACGCCCTATAATAGCGGCGCGATCCTCAAGATGCTGCTCGCGAAGGGCGTTCAGGAGATCGGCGATCCGACGCAATGCCATGCGGTGGCGATCGACGCCCGCGCACCGAAATTCGACGGCGGCATCATCACCCGTCACGATTCGGTCGTGTTCGGCATCGTCGTCAACAGGCATGCCGAGCGCTTCTACGACGAGGGCGAGGACATCTGGCCCAAGCGCTATGCGATCTGGGGCCGGCTGGTCGCCGCGCAGCCGGACCAGATCGCCTACATCATCTTCGACTCGACCGTGGTGACGAGCTTCATGCCGACGCTGTTTCCGCCGATCGCGGGTGCGACGATTGCCGAGCTCGCCGGCAAGCTCGAGCTCGACGCGGCCGCGCTGGAAAAGACCATCACCGAGTTCAACGCCGCGGTGCAGCCCGGCACCTTCGACCACACCATCCTCGACGACTGCGCTACCCAAGGCATCACGCCGCCGAAGACGCATTGGGCGCGCCGGATCGAGACGCCGCCCTATCTCGCCTATCCGGTGCGGCCCGGCATCACCTTCACCTATCTCGGCACCCGCGTGAACAGGGAGGCGCGGATACTGATGAAGGACGGCAAGCCGTCCGCCAACATGTTCGCCGCCGGCGAGATCATGGCCGGCAACGTGCTCGGCAAGGGCTATGCCGCCGGCATCGGCATGACCATCGGCAGCGTGTTCGGCCGCGTCGCCGGCCGGGAAGCAGCCAAGAATGCGCGGAACTGAAGGCGGGACTGACGCGATGCACGGGACGAGTATCTTGCAGGAAGCCGACCGTCTGATGACGGTGTGCAATTCCTGCCGCTATTGCGAGGGCCTGTGCGCGGTGTTTCCCGCGATGGAGATGCGCCGCGCCTTCTCCGACGGCGATCTCAACTACCTCGCCAACCTCTGCCATAGCTGCGGCGCCTGCTACACCGACTGCCAGTTCTCGCCGCCGCACGAATTCAACGTCAATGTGCCGAAGACGCTGGCGGTCGCGCGCGCCGAATCCTATGCCGCCTATGCCTGGCCGCGCGCCTTTGCCGGCGCATTCGCGCGCAACGGCCTCGTCATCAGCCTGATCGCAGCGCTCAGCGTCGCCGCCTTCATCTTCGGCTTCGCCGCGGTCAATGATCGCGGCGTCCTCACCGGCATCCACACCGGTCCCGGCGCGTTCTACAAACTGATGCCGCACAATGCGATGGCGCTGCTGTTCGGCGCCGCCCTGCTCTACGCGATCCTGGCGCTGGTGATGGGCGTGCGCGCCTTCTGGCGCGACATCGGCGAGCCGGTCGGCATGACGACGGATGCGAAGGCGCTGTTGCAGGCGGTCCGCGACGCCGGCGAGCTGCGCTATCTCGACGGCGGCGGTGTCGGCTGCTTCAACGAGGACGACCAGCCGACCGACCGCCGCAAGCTGTATCACCACTTCACCTTCTATGGCTTCGCGCTGTGCTTCGCCGCGACCTGCGTCGGCACGCTGTATCACTACCTCCTGGCGCGCGAGGCACCCTATGCGTGGTGGGACCTGCCCGTCGTGCTCGGCACGCTGGGCGGCATTGGGCTCGTGGTCGGCCCGCTCGGCCTGCTCGGCGAGAAATGGAAGCGCGACCGCGTGCTGGTCGACGAGCAGCGCATGGGCATGGACACCGCGTTCATCCTGATGCTGTTCCTGACCAGCATCACCGGCCTCGCCTTGCTGCTGTGGCGCGAGACCGCCGCGATGGGCCCGCTGCTGGCGCTGCATCTGGGCGTGGTGTTCGCGCTGTTCATCACCATGCCCTACGGCAAATTCGTGCACGGTATCTACCGCTTTGTCGCGCTGGTGCGCTATGCGCGCGAACGGCAGATGATGGCGGAATGAATGGTGGTGGGTTAGCGCAGCGTAGCCCGGCTTACGAACTCATCTTGCATCGGGCTTTGTCGCCAGCGCACAGAACCACTCATTTGTCTCGACCAGCTGAGCCTGCGTGAAGCCGGCCGCTGCCAGCTTTTCCGTCACCCCTTCCTTGGGCTGTCCGGAGTAGCGCGTAAAGCCGAGTGCGATCCTGCCGCTCGGCTTCATCACGCGACGGACCTCACGTAGCCCGGCGACGGCATCCGGCCAGACCTGCATCGAGTTGATCGCCAGCGCCGCGTCGAAGCTATTCGCATCGAATGGCATGCGTTCCACGGAGCCAAGCCGAAGCTCGACACGACCATCCTCGATCGCGGCCGCGTTCCGGGCGCGAGCTTGCCCGACCATCTCCTGCGACGGATCAATGCCCGCGATGCGTCCGACCGGCACCAATGTCGACAGGCGATGAATGACGGCGCCCGGACCAAACCCGACTTCGAGCACGCTGTCATCAGGTCCTACCTCTAGGCGATCTGCGACCCACGCGCCGCAATCTGCATTGGTGCGCGCCATGATCATGCCGCCGAGCCTCCCCAGCAGGCCCCGGGGGCGGCCAAACGCACGCAAGAGGATGCTTTGCACGACGCTCACCGATTGCCATCTCCGGTGAACAGGATTTCGGGACGGTCGCGGCTACAAATCCACCACCACGTAGTCACTCTCCACCGCGACCTTGATGGTCTCGGCGACATACGGTCCCTTCACCACATTGGTGCCCGGCTCGACGCTGACCGGATAGGCGCGCACGCGGAAGCGGCGCGGGTCGCAATAGGACTGCCCGGTGCGGATGTCGAACTCCCAGCCGTGCCAGGGGCAGCGCAGGATCTCGCCGAGCTTGGTGTATTCGATTTCGCCGGGGTCCGACGACGACGCGAGCCCGATCAGCGGCCCCTCACACAGCGCCGCGCCCTGATGCGGGCAGCGGTTCAGCAGGCCGAAGAACTCGCCCTTGACGTTGAAGACCGCGATCGGCCGTCCGTCGATCTCGAGAAATTTTCGCGAACCCGGCGGCAGCTCGTCCACCGGGGCTATCACATGCCGCGTCATCAATCGTTCTCACGCATGATCTGATTCGAAAAACCGGTTCCCACTTTTTCGGATCATGCGATACCGTACAGCTGCTTGGCGTTGTCGAGATAGAACGCCTGGCGATTGGCATCGCTGACGCCGGCCGGCAGCACGCGCGACGGCTCGTCGTAATCCCAATGCGGGTAATCGGTCGCGAACAGCAGCCTGTCCCAGCCGATCCACTCGATGGTCTGGAACAGATGGTCGCGGCTCTCCGGATCCTCCATCGGCTGCGTCGTCCACCAGATGTGGTCGCGGATATATTCCGACGGCTTGCGCTTCAGATGCGGCACCTCGGCATGCAGCCGCGAAAACACCTTGTCGAGCCGCCAGGCCAGCGACGGCGCCCAACCGAAGCCGGCCTCGACCATCACCATCTTCAGTTTCGGGAAGCGCTCGAACACGCCCTCGAGCACGAGGCTCGCCAGCGCGGTCTGCTGGCACTGCGAATGCCCGACCATCTCCTCGATATAGTAGCTCGGCCAGCCCGACGCGGTGATCGGGTTGCCGCCGAAGCCGAATGCGTGCACGCCGATCGGAAGGCCGGCTTCCTGTGCCGCCTCATAGATCGGCCAGTAGCGGCGCTGGCCGAGCGGCTCGACATTGCGGCTCAGCAGCAGCACCTGGACGAAATTTGTGTCGCCTGCGCGCTTGCGGATTTCGGCGGCGGCCGACATGCCATCCTCATTGGCGACGACGACCGAGCCTTTCAGCCGGGTATCCTTGCTGGTCCATTTCTCGATTTGCCAGTCGTTGATTGCCGAACAGATCGCGCCGGCGAGATCCTGATTGCGGATACCTTGCCCGGTGTTGAGCGGGTTGAGCACGCCAAGCGCGACATTGTTGGGATCGAGATGCTGCCTCTGCATGAAGGACAGCGACGAGCCCTGCGGGCCGCCTTCCGGCGGATAGGCATCGCGGCGCGACGCATTCGGCTGCGCCTTCGGATAGGGCGGGCCTCCCATCATGCCCTGATAGGCATGGACGCCGAAGGTCTCGAGATGCGCATGCCAGCGCTTTTCGAGATAAGGATACAATTCATCCTTGGTGGCGCGGGCCGGATGGATGTCGCAGTCGGCGATCGCGGTCTTGATGCTGGTCGGCAATGCGGTTTCGGGACGCTCGCGGAGCTGGATGTTCATGGCGTCTTCTCCTTCACCTTGAGCCGGCCATAGGTCGCATGCGGATTATCGATCATGATCTTGCGTACCAGATCCTGCGACAACCCGTGCGGCAGCACCTCGTCACCGTCGAACTGCCAATGCGGATAATCTGACGAGAATAGGATCAATTCGTCCGACTGCATATGGTCGAACAGGCGGTTCAGCGTGTCTCCGTCCGGCGGCGCATCGACCGGCTGCAGCGAGAAGCGGATGTTGCTGCGCACAATCTCCAGCGGCGCGCGGTCGACCCACGGGGTCTCCATGCGCACGCCGCGCCAGAACTTGTGCAGCCGCCACAGGAATGGCGGCAGCCAGGTGAAGCCGGACTCCAGCATCACCATTTTCAGGTTCGGATGGCGCGCGAACACGCCCTCGACGATCAGGCTGGTGAGCTGGGTCTGGAACGCCTGCGCCTGCGCAACATAATCCTCGATGTGATAGGAGCCCCAGCCGACCGAGGTCGGCGGATTGTGATAGGCGCTGCCGGCATGGATGCCGACCGGCAGGCCGAGCCGTTCCGCCGCGGCGTAGATCGGCCAGTAGTGCCGCTTGCCAAGCGGCATGTCGCCCATCACCAGCATCAACACCTGCACGAAGCGCTTGTCCTGCGCACAGCGCTCGATCTCGGCGACCGCCTTCTCGATGCTCTGCACCGGGATCACGATCGAGCCGCGCAGGCGATCGTCCTTGTCGAGCCATTCCTTGACCAGCCAGTCGTTCAGCGCGCGGCAGAACGCATCGGCCATGTCCTCGGAGAACACCATCTGCACGCCGTAGAGCGGATTGCAGATGCCGTAGGCCGTGCCGAACTGGTCGAGCGCCTGCCGCTGCATGTCCGCAAGGCTCGAGCCCGGCTTGCCTTGCGCTGGACGCCAGTCCGGCCGCGACGAGATCGGCGAATTGGTCGGATAGGATTGCGAGATCAGGTCGGTCATGCCGCGCGTCGTCACCTGGTCGCGCCAGTAGTCGTTCATGTACGGCAGCAGGCTGGTGAGGTGAGGCACGGCGGGATGCAGATCGCAATCCACGCCGCCCGCGATCGGCGACGTCATGATGTTTCCTCCGCGCACGCTCTCACGACAAGCTTGTCGGGCGGCGCCTGGTTCTTGTCTTGCATTCAATCAGGCCATGCCGCGGCCTGCAACTCGGCAAAGGGCTGCGTGGTGTGCTAGGAGGGCAGGACGCCCCACGGGATTTTCATGGCAAGCAACGAGAAAGAAGGCCGATGAACGCGCTCACATCCATCGCCGAACAGGTCGCCGCAAAACTGATCGCGAACAAGCAGACGATTGCGGTCGCGGAATCCTCAACCGGCGGACTGATCTCCGCATCGCTGCTCGCGGTTCCCGGCGCGTCGGCCTATTTCCTCGGCGGCGGCGTGATCTACACCCGCGACGCGCGGCGCGCGCTGATGGACATTCCCGACGACGCCATGCGTGGGCTCCGCTCGGCGTCGGAACCTTACGCGCAATTGCTGGCGCGGCAGATCCGCGAGCGCCTCGCGACCGACTGGGGATTGTCGGAGACCGGTGCCGCCGGCCCGACCGGCAACCGCTACGGCGATGCCGCCGGCCACAGCTGCATGGCGGTCGCAGGCCCCCACCAGCAGGTGATCACGCTGGAGACCGCGAGCGGCGACCGGCAGGCGAACATGCAGGCATTTGCGAAGGCGGCGCTGGAGCTGTTGTTGAAGAATCTGGAACGGTAATTTTTCCCTGTCGTCCCGGGCAAGCGACTTGTCTCACCGAAGCTCGAAGAGCGGAGGCGGAAGCGCGACCCGGGACCCATAATCACCGATGGCAATTGACGATGGTCCGCTGGAGCCACAGCCTGCTTCAACAACTCGATCCTGTGGTTATGGGTCCTGGTTTCGCAGGGACGACTTGGGGAAAGAGCCTGCAATCTAACGAGGACTGCGTAGACCGGATGAAGCGAAGCGCAATCCGGGACGACTTCATCCGCTGAGCGACTGTTCCCGGATTTCGCTGCGCTTCATCCGGGCTACAAGAGCAGCGCGCGGCTCACTTCTCGCGGAACGAGCGCATGAACTGGTCGCTCATCGGCTTCATCAGATAGGACAGCATGGTGCGGTCGCCGGTCTGGACGAAGGCTTCCACCGGCATGCCCGGGATGATCTTCACCTCGCTGCCGAGGCGCGCCACTTCTTCCGGCGGCATCGAGACGCGGATGGTGTAATAGCTCTGCCCGGTGCGCTGGTCGGTGGTGACGTCGGCGGAGACGCGGGTGACGACGCCGTTCAGCTCCGGCGTGGTGCGCTGGTTGAAGGCGGAGAGCCGCAGCACTGTCTTCTGTCCGACCTGCAGCTTGTCGATGTCCTGCGGATTGACCTTGGCCTCGACCGACAGATCGTCGGCCTTCGGCACGATCATCATGATGGCATCGCCCGCGGTAATGACGCCGCCGACGGTGTGCACGGTCGATTGCAGCACGACGCCGTCCTGCGGCGCGCGGATGTCGATGCGGCGGAGCTGGTCCTCTGCGGTGACCTTGCGCTCGACGAACTCGCCGATCTTGTCGTTGGTCTCGCGCAGGTCCTTCGAGACCTCCGCCAGCATGTCCTTGTCGACCTGGATGATCTGCAGCTCGGTCTCGGTGATCTTGCCCTTGGCCTGCGCGCGCGAGGCGATGTACTGCGCGCGCTCGCCGGAGAGCCGCGCCGCGTCGCGCTCGAGCGTGGTCAGGCGCGTCAGCTGCACCAGATGCTGCTCATAGAGCTGGCGGACGCCGACCAGCTCCTGCTGCACCAGCGCGATCTCCTTGTCCTTGGCGCTCTCCTGCGCCTGCAGGCCGGAGATCTCCTCGTTGAGCTGGGTGACGCGCTCGCGCAGCTGCGCCTTCTGGCCGGTGCGGCCGTTGACGCGAACCTCGAACAGCTTGGTTTCGCTCGCCATGATGTCGCGAACGTCCGGATCCTTGGCCTGCTCGAGCAGCTGCGGCGGGAAGGTGATCTTGTCGCGGCCCTGCTGCTCGGCCTCGAGCCGGGCCGCGCGCGCATAAAGACCGTTCAGCGTCTTGACCACGATCGCAAGGCTGGCCTTCACGACGGTCTCGTCGAGGCGCACGACGATGTCGCCCGCCTTGACCACGTCGCCGTCGCGCACCCGCACCTCGCCGACCACGCCGCCGGTCGGATGCTGCACCTTCTTGACGTTGGATTCGACCACCACCGAGCCCGGCGCGATCAGCGCACCCGAGATCGGCACCGTTGCGGCCCAGCCGCCGACGCCCCCGCCGAGAACCAGAACCACGGCGAGGCCGACGATCAGATGCTTGCGGATCGAGCGATGTGCGTTGCGCGGTTGATCGGTCATGACTTTGCGGCTCCCGCATCCGCGACGATCTTGATCGGCGTCGGCACCGGCGGCGCGGCACGCTGCAGCACCTGCGCGAGCACAGCCTCCTTCGGCCCGAAGGTCTGCATGCGGCCGTCCTTCAGCACCAGCAGATGGTCGACGCCCTCGATGCCGATCGGCCGGTGCGCAACCACGACGACGACCGCGCCGCGCTCGCGGGCGCCGCGCACCGCGCGGGTCAGCGCCTCGTCGCCTTCGCTGTCGAGATTGGAGTTCGGCTCATCCAGCACGATCAGGAACGGGTTGCCGTACAGCGCCCGCGCCAGCGCCACGCGCTGCGCCTGGCCCGCGGAGAGCGCGGTGCCCTGCTCGCCGACCTGGGTGTCGTAGCCCTCGCGCATCTTGATGATCATCTCATGCACGCCGGCCTCCTTGGCCGCCGCGATGATGCCGTCGGACTTGGCGTCGGGATCGAACCGGCAGATGTTCTGGGCGACCGTACCGGCAAACAGTTCGACGTCCTGCGGCAAATAGCCGACGTGGCGCCCCAGTTGGTCGGACGACCATTGGTCGAGCGCGGCGCCGTCGAGCCGTACCTTGCCCCGCGCCGGCATCCAGACGCCGACCAGCGCCCGGATCAGCGACGACTTGCCGGAGCCGCTCGGGCCGATCACGCCGACGCCGCTGCCGGCTTCGACGGCGAAGGTGATGTCCTGCACGATGGCGCGCTGGTCGCCCGGCGCGACCATAGTCACGGCCTCGACCGAAAGCTTCTTCTCCGGCGCCTGCAACAGCGTCTGCTCGGGGCGCGCCGGCATCTGCTGCAGCAGGCGGTTGAGCCGCTGCCAGCTCTGCCGCGCGGCGACGAAGCCCTTCCAATGCGCGATCGCGAGATCGACCGGCGCCAGTGCCCGCGCGCTCAGGATCGAGCCGGCGATGATGATGCCGCCGGTGGCCTCCTGATGGATCACGAGATAGGCGCCGACCGCGAGCACGGCGGACTGCAGCATCATGCGCAGCACCTTGGCGACCGCGCCGAGCCCGCCGGTGACGTCGCTCGCACGCTGGTTGCCGGACAGATATTCCTCGTTGGCCTCGTTCCAGCGCCTGTTCATGCGGCCGGCCATGCCCATCGCCACCAGCACCTCGGCGTTGCGGCGGCTGGAGGCGGCAAGATCGTTGCGCCGCGCCGCGAGCGTCATCGCTTCCTTGGCCGGCGTGCGCGACAAGTATTCGGTGATCAGCGTCAGCGTCACCAGGATGATCGCGCCGACCAGCGCCGTGACGCCAAGCAGCCAATGGAAGGCAAAGCAGATCACCATGTAGAACGGCAGCCATGGCAGATCGAAGAACGCGCCGGGACCCATGCTGCCGAGGAAGGAGCGCACATTGTCGAGGTCGCGCAGCGGCTGCAGGCCTTCGCTGCGATTGCCGGCCATCAGCGGCAGCCGAACGACGGTGTCGAACACCCGCGCATTGAGCGCTTCGTCGAGCGAGGTGCCGACGCGGCCGAGGATCCGTCCGCGCAGCAGGTCGAGCACGCCCTGAGCCATGTAGAGGACCGCGGCGATGACCACGAGGCCGACCAGGGTCGGAACGCTGCGGCTCGGCAGCACCCGGTCGTAGACTTGCAGCATGAACATCGAACCTGTCAGGTAGAGCAGGTTGATCATGCAACTGATGAGGCCGACGCCGATAAAGGCGCTGCGGCAAGCGCGCAGCGCCTCAGCCAGTTCGGAACGCCGGACAGCGGGCGCGGCTGCCATAAAAACTGATCTCTGCAAAACAAAAGAGTTACGTGATCACCACGTTGTATAGACGTTTGCGACCACCGTCCATTTTAAGTCGCGTGAACCAAAGCATGGTTCGCGGCCTCATTTTGTGATCGCACCGACAGTTGACGGAATAAATCAGGGTTAACCGGCGGCGGAACCCTAGCCTCGCGCGGGCGCGCTTCCCGGAAGCGGCACGAGAATGACCGACATCGAGACCCGGCCGATCTCGCCATCCACATCGAGCAACACCCCGCTGCCGACACCGAGCCCCGCCTCCGGGCGCCAGCGCGCATCGGCGCGAACGCCGATCCAGGCGCCCCGCGGCGACCGGAACAGCTGCACCGCAAGGTTCGGATTGGGGTCTGCCACCACGTTCTGGACCGGCCGCGCGATGCCGTGGGTCCAGTCAGCCGGGCCGAGCACCCGCGCCAATGGGCCGGCGTCCGCAATGACGGCGTGATGCAAGCGAAACCAGGCGGTATCGCCGCCGGCACGGGCTTCCATCGCATCCATGAACCAGCTGCGGCCATGGACGGCGTGTAGGTTGCGCAACGGAAATGCCGTGGGATCCACCGGATCGGCTGCGCTCCCGTAAAACCCCGGGACCTCGACGGCACGCTCGCGCGACAGCGTCACGCGCACCGTCGCGCAGGGTCGCTCCTCACCGGCCGGCCAGAGCGTGTTGTCGACGACGCTGACCCGGCCGCCTTCGGTCACCACGGTAACGTGCGTGCGCAGTTCCGCCATTGGCGTCGGCCGCAGGAACCAGGCCGTCGCCGAGATCGCGGTGCCCCAATTGCGCGCACCGGCCATGGCCTCGACCTCGCCGGTCAGCAGGCTTGCGACCGCCCCGCCCTGAAGGCCGGTGAACGGCCCGGCCGCCAGCGCCGCGGGCTCCCAGTGATGGGGCGTGGCGAGCGGTTCGAAGATGGCCAAGGCGAATGGTCCCTTGAGATGAACAGGATTGAGCGTTCAGCCAATCTGATCCAAGAATAGCGGCCATGACAAAAGGCCATTCATCACTTCAGGTGAGCAAGATTCACCCATTGGATGCCCCCGATCCGCGGGTGATTCCGCCGCTGCCGGCGCTGCTCGCCTTCGAGCGCGCGGCCACCCAACTCAGCTTCCGGCGCGCCGCGCGAGACCTGTCGCTGAGCCCGTCGGCGATCAGCCACCAGATCCGCGGGCTGGAAGAGCAGTTCGGCACCAAACTGTTCGTCCGCGGCGCGCGCCAGGTGCGGTTGACCGACGACGGCGAGCGCTACCTTGCAAAAGTGTCGGCCGCGCTGGCGACGCTGCAGGAGGCGAGCCGTGACATGCTGCGGCGACGCGGTGAGGCCGGCAGCGAGCTCTGGATCAGCTCATTGCCGTTCTTCACCAGTGCCGTGCTGCTGCCGGCGCTGCCGGATTTCAAGCGGCGCCATCCGCAACTGACGCTGCGGATCGAGGCCACCCACCAATATGCCGACTTCAACGGATCACGCGTCGATGTCGCGATCCGTTACGGGCGGGAACATGCCACCGGGCTGAAAGTCGAGCCGCTGGTACAGGTCAAAGGATTGCCGGTCTGTACGCCGGCGCTGGTCAAGGCAGGTCTTCGGACCCCAGCGGACCTGTCGCGCGAGGTGCTGATCCATGTCACGACGCAGCCGCGGGCGTGGCCGGCCTGGCTGAGGGAGGCCGGGCTGCCGAATCTCGCTCCGCGCGGACATCTGTGGCTCGACAGCGTGCCGGCGATGCTGGAGGCCGCCGAACACGGACTCGGCGTCGCGATTGCGATCGCGCCGCTGATCAAGGCGCGGCCTGGCTTCGGCAAGCGGCTCGTGGCGCCGTTTGCGTTCGAGGCGGCGCACAGCGAGACGATCTACCTGGTCTCCCGCACCGAGCAGGCGCGGGACCGCCGCATCGCGGCGGTGCGGCGCTGGATCACGGACGCCGTCGCGCGGGCGAGCTAGGCCGTGGCGGGCGCCGGCTCGGCCAGGATGCACCGTGCCAAACGGCCGGGAGCGACCTGCACGACCGGCGGCAAGCGCTCGCTGCAGCGCGGCTCGGCGAACTTGCAACGCGGTGCAAAGGAGCAACTGGCCGGCGCATGATCGAGCGAGGGCGGGGTGCCCGGAATGGTTTCCAGCCGCTGGCCGCGCATCGCGCCGTGAATGGTCGAGGCCAGCAGGCCCTTGGCATAGGGATGCACCGGTGAGCGCACGATATCGCGCAAGGCGCCCTGCTCCACGATCTGGCCGGCATACATCACCGCAACGCGGTCGCAGATCTCGATCGCGACACCGATGTCGTGAGTGACGAAGATGACCGACATGCCGAACTCGCGCTGCAATTCGCGCAGCAGCAGCAGGATCTGGATCTGCACGGTGGCATCGAGCGCCGTGGTCGGCTCGTCCGCGAGCAGGATCTTCGGCTTGCAGGCCAGCGCCAGCGCGATCATCGCACGCTGGCGCATGCCGCCCGACATTTCGTGCGGATAGGAGTCCAGCCGCCGCTTCGCGGAGGGGATCCGCACCACCTCGAGCATTTCAAGCGCACGCGCGGTAGCCTCGCGCTCGCTCTTGCCCTCGTGGCGCATCACCGTCTCCGCGATCTGGCGGCCGATGGTGTAGACCGGATCGAGCGCCAGCGCCGGCTCCTGGAAGATCATCGAGACGGTCTGGCCGCGGAACGCGGACAGCGCCTCATCGTCCATCGCCAGCACCTCTTGTCCCAGCACCTTGACGCTGCCGGAGATCTGCGTGCGTTTCTTCGGCAACAGCCGCATCAACGCGCGCAGCGTCACGCTCTTGCCCGAGCCGGACTCGCCGAGCAGCCCCAACACCTCGCCCTCGCCGAGCTGCAGGCTGAGATCGTTCACGGCATGGACCGTGCGATCGCCGGTGAAGCGGATATTGAGGTTGTTGATCTCGACGAGGTTGGTCATGCGAGCTTGGGCACCCTGGCGTGGAAATCGGTGGCACGCTGGAACGCGGCGCCGATCCGGAGCAGAACCGCTTCCTCGAAGGAGCGACCAATCAGCTGCATGCCGACCGGTAGACCCGTCTTGGTGAAGCCGGAGGGAATCGAGAGCGACGGCAGGCCGAGATAGTTGACCGGGCGGGTGAACCGCGTCAGCCGCTGCAGCACCGCGTCGGCGCCCGGACCATTGCCGACATCACTCTCGGCAATCGTGGGCGCCGGCACCGGCGACGACGGTGCGATCACCGCATCGACCCCGTTGACCGCCGCGTTGTGCGCGGCGAGCGCGGGGCCACGCCAGCGCATCGCCTCGAGATAGGTGACCGCCGGAATGGTCAGGCCGTTCTGCAGCCGCATCAGGACCTGCGCGCCGTAATCCTGCGGCCGCTCGATCATCCAGCGCTTGTGGAAGGCGGCAGCCTCGACCGCGAGCACCAGCTGCGATGCCGAGGAGAGCTGGCGCTGATCGGGCAGCTCGACCTTGACGATCTCGGCGCCCTCTTTCTTCAAGGTGGCGATAGTCTCGTCGAGGATACGCGCCACCTCAGGGTCGAGGTCGTCGACATAGAACGCCGTCGGCACGCCGATCTTCAGGCCCTTCAGCGACTGTTTGGTCGCGGCCATATAGTCCGGGACCGGCTGCGTCGACGCTGTCAGGTCCTCCGGGTCCGCCCCGGCCATCAGGCCGAGCAGCAGCGCGCAGTCCTCCGCGGTCTGCGCCAGTGGGCCGACCGTATCGAGCGACTGCGACAGCGGCATCGCACCGGCGCGGCTGACGCGGCCGACCGTCGTCTTCAGGCCGGTGACGCCACAGAAATGCGCCGGCATGCGCACCGAGCCGCCGGTGTCGGAGCCGAGCGCCGCGAAGGTGAGCCGCGCGGCGACCGCCGAGCCCGAGCCCGACGACGAGCCGCCGGTGATGTGCTCGGTGTTCCAGGGATTGCGCACCGCGCCGTAATGCACGTTGTGGCCGGTCGGCCCATAGGCGAACTCGACCATTTGCAACGAGCCGAGGCGGACCTGTCCGGCATCCTTCAGCCGCTGCAGGGCGGTCGCGGTCGTCTTCGGCGCGAAGTCGCGGCGAATCAGCGAGCCGCAGGTCACGACCTTGCCGGCATCATAATACATGTCCTTGTGCGCCAGCGGCACGCCGTGCAGCGCACCGCGACTATTGCCCCTGGCAAGCGCGGTATCGGCCTCGGTGGCGGCGGCCAGCGCCTGCTCGGATTCGACCGCCATATAGGCGTTGAGGCGCGGCTGCCATTCCGCAACGCGATGCAGCACGGCGCGCGTCACCTCATGCGAGGAAACTTTCTTGTCGGCAATCGCCTTGGCGACCGCGGTCAGCGTCATCAGGGCCGGATCAGAACTCATTTCGACACCTTCTCGATCTTCTGCGCGATCTGCGCCAGCAGGAAGCTCGCGGGTTCGAGATCGAAGGGCAGCGTACCGGAGATCGGTGCAAAGCCGTCGAATGCCGGCCCGATCGAATTGGCGATCCGGGTGGCGACTTCGTCGTCGGCGGGCACGTCAGCGACGTGCGCGATCACCTTGACATCCTTGGGTGTGGGTCTAGTCATGCCGCGTTTTCTCCTTTTGCTTTTGCCGGCGCGCGGCTGTGCCCCGAGCCAGGAATGGCCATGTAGCACGCCGCTTGATGGCCCATTGTATCGAGATCGCTGAGTTTTGGCGTGTCGTTTGCGCAGAGCGGCTCCGCAAACGGACAACGGGTGTGAAACCGGCAGCCCGATGGCGGATCGATCGGATTGGGCGGATCGCCCGAGATCGGCGGCACCTCGGTGCGCCTGTCGGGATCGGATGACGGCATCGCCGCCAGCAGTGCGCGGGTATAGGGATGCGCCGGCGCGTCCCAGACCGCATCGACCGGGCCGAGTTCGACGACCTCGCCGAGATACATCACCAGCACGCGGTCGGAGATGTAGCGGACGACGTTGAGATCGTGGCTGATGAACAGATAGGTCAGGCCGAATTCCCGCTTCAGGTCGGCGAGCAGATTGAGCACCTGCGCCTCGACCGATTTGTCGAGCGCGGACACCGCTTCATCGAGGATCACGAGCCGCGGCGACAGCGCGAGCGCACGCGCGATATTGACGCGTTGACGTTGGCCGCCGGACACTTCGTGCGGATAGCGGTTGGCGAAAATCTCCGGCCGCAAGCCGACCTTACCGAGCAATTCGCGCGCCAGCGTCCGCGCCGTGTCGTCGGCCATGCCGTGGACCTTTGGCCCGAAGGCGATCGATTCCTCGATGGTGAGGCGCGGATTGAGCGAGGCGTAGCTGTCCTGGAACACCATCTGCACGCCGCGCCGCAAATCGCGCAGCGAGAGCGACGGGCCGACCTGCCTTCCGTCATAGATGATATCGCCGGCATCGCGTGCCATCAGGTGCATCAACAGCCGCGCGGTGGTCGATTTGCCGCAGCCGGATTCGCCGACAATGCCGACGGTCTCGCCCTTCATGACCGCGAAGGTGACGTCGTCGACGGCGCGCACGGTCTTGCGCGGACTGAACAGGCCGCCGCGCACCGGGAAGTGCTTGGTCAGTCCCTTGACCTGCAGCAGCGGCTGCGCGGCGCCGCCGATGTCGGCGACCGGCTCCAGCATATCGACGGAGAGATTGGCGTCGCTCATGCTCTAATTCCTGATGTCCATGGCGCTGCGCATGCCGTCGCTCAGCAGATTGAAGCAGATCGAGACCGCGAAGATCATCGCGCCCGGCAGCGCCGCGACCCACGGATTGACGTAGATCGCAGTACGCAGCGTGTTCAGCATCAAGCCCCACTCCGGCTCCGGCGGCTTGGTGCCGAGCCCGAGGAACGACAGACCGGCGGCGAGGATCATCGACACCGAGATAAGGCCAGTGGCGTAGACGAAGATCGGGCCGAGCACATTGCCGAGCATGTGGACGCGCATGATGGTGAAGGGCCCGGCGCCGGACGCGCGCGCCGCCTCGACGAAATCCATGTTGCGCACGCCCGTGGTGACGCTTTCGGCGACGCGGGTGATCTGCGGCACGAACACGATGGTCAGCGACACGATCGAATTGGTGATGCCGGCGCCGAGCGCTCCCGAGATCGCGATCGCCAGCAGCACCGACGGGAAGGCGTAGAACACGTCGACCGTGCGCATGATCGCGGTGTTGAGCTTGCCGCCGACATAGCCGGCGACGAGGCCGAGCGAGGTGCCGATCACGAAGGCGAAGATCACCGGCAGAATGCCGATGACCAGCGACAGCCGTCCGCCATAGATCAGCCGCGCCAGCATGTCGCGGCCGAGCTCGTCGGTGCCGAGCGGATAGCCCGGCGTGCCGATATGGCGGAGACGGCGGATCATCGAGCCCTGATAGGGATCGGCAAGATGCAGCCATGGTGCCAGCAGCGCCGAGGCAAAGATCAGCACCAGGATGATGGCGCAAGCCATGCTGACCTTGTCGCGCCTGATGCGGCGGCCAACCGTCGCCCAATAGCCACGCGCCTTGGTCGCGGGGACGGCCTGCAATGCGGTATCCAACATCGCACTCATGGCTAGCTCCGCTTGATGCGCGGATCGATCGCGGCCTGCGCGATGTCGACCAGGAGGTTGAGCAGCACGAAGAACAGCGCCAGCACCAGGATCGTGCCCTGCAGCAGCGGCAGATCGCGCTGGAAGATCGCCGAGTTCAACAGCAGGCCCGAACCCGGCCAGGAGAACACGGTCTCGATCAGGATCGAGCCGCCCAGCATGTAGCCGAGCTGCAGGCCCATCACCGCGAGCGCGGTCGGCGCCGCATTCTTGATGACGTGGCGAAACACCTCGGTCTCGCGCAGGCCTTTTGCGCGCAGCGCCTCGACGAAATCCTGGCTCAGGATGTCGCCGGTCAGCGCGCGCACCGTGCGGGTGACGATGCCCATCGGGATCACCGAGGTGGTGATCGCCGGCAGCACCAGATAACGCAGATGCTCCCAGTCCCACGCCCAGGCGCCGGAGCCGCCGGGACCTGCGCCGACCGCGGGCAGCCAGTTGAGCTGCACCGAGAAGATGATGACCAGCACCATGCCGAGCCAGTAATGCGGCAGCGACACGCCGGCTATCGCAACCGAGGTCGCGACCTTGTCGACCCAGGTGTCGCGGAAATAGCCGGCGATCAGGCCGAACAGCAGGCCGAGCGTAAAGCCGATCATCGCGGCCGCGATCGCCAGCATCACGGTGTTGCCGACGGCACGCATCACCTCGGTCAGGACGGGCCGCCCGGTCGCGATCGAATTGCCGAGATCGCCATGGATCGCGCGCCACAGCCACAGGCCGAATTGCACCGGCAATGGGCGATCGAAGCCGTAGGCCGTGCGCAATTGCGCGGCGAGCTCCTGCGAGGCATCGGCGGGCAGCACCGCGACCAAGGGGTCGCCGGGCGTGATGTGCACCAAGAGGAAGCACACCAGCGCCACGCTGAGCACGATCGGAATGACGTAGACGATCCGTCTGGACGTATAGGCGAACACGTTGCGTTCTTTCTTCCTTCTCACCTTGTGGGAGAAGGTGGCGCGCCGAGCGCGCCGGATGAGGGGTTTCTATCCGCGGATACAGTCATTTCAGATCGGAGAGGAGCGCCCGCGGAGACAACCCCTCACCCGGCTTCGCTTTCGCGAAGCCACCCTCTCCCACAAGGGGAGAGGGTACACCTATTGCGCGGCTAGCGCCTCACGGCGCGACCGTGACCGGCGAGAAGTCGACGAACCAGCTCTTCGGCTGCACAAATCCCTTGATCTTCGGGCTCATCGCGCGCGGTGCGACGTCGTGGGCGACATAGAGGAAGGCCGCGTCGTCGACCGAGGCCGCATGCAGCTCGGCCAGCGCGGCGTCGCGCGCCGCCGGCTCGAAGGTCTGGCGGGCCTTCTTCACCAGCTCGTCGAACTTCGGGTTGTTGTTGAAGCCCCAATTGTTCGACACCGGCGGCGCCATGCCCGACTGCAGGAAGCGCACCAGCGCGAAGAACGGATCCATCGCCGCATAGGTGACGTTGATGGCGTTCGAGCCGTTGGCGGTCGGATCCTTGGTGCCGCGCCGCCAATTGGTGAACAGCGTGTTCCACTCGATGACGTCGAGCTGCACATCGAAGTAGCATTCGGCCAACGCCTGTTGCAGATACTCGTTCATCGGCAGCGGCAGCATCTGGCCCGAGCCCGATGCCGAGGTCTGGATCTTGACCGTCAGCTTCTTGTTCGGACCGAAGCCCGCCTCCTGCATCAGCTTCTGCGCGGCCGGCTTGTCGTACTTGATCTGGAAGGTCGGGTTGCCGCGCCAGGGATGGCCGGGCTCGAACGTGCCGGTCGCCGGCACCATCAGGCCGGCAAGCAGGCCGTCACGCAGCCCTTCGCGATCGATGCAGAGATTGGCCGCCTTGCGGACGCGGATATCATTCCACGGCGAGCCCTCGACGCGCGAGAACTGCCACGGCCAGACGTGCGGCTCCTCGTTGGAATAGAGGTTGAAGCCACGCTGCTTGATCTCGGGCAGCGCGTCCGGCGCCGGCGCCTCGATCCAGTTGACCTGCCCCGACAGCAGCGCCGCCGTCCGGGCATTGGCTTCCGGCATCGGCAACAGCACCATCTTGTCAGCCTTGGGCACGCGCGCCTTGTCCCAGTAGTTCTCGTTCTTCACCAGCTCGAGCCGCTCGCGCGGGGTGAAGCTCGACATCTTCCAGGGGCCGGTGCCCGACGCGTCCTTGGCGAATGCGGCCCACGCGGCCTGCGACTTCGCCTTGGCGTCGGCGCCTTCGGCCTTTTCGTAGAATTTCTGCCACTTGGCCGGGCTCGCCATGAACAAATTGGTGAGGTTGATCGGCAGGAAGCTGTCCGGCTCCTTGGTGGTCAGCTCCACCGTCATGTCGTCAATCTTGCGCGCCGAGACCAGCGTCGGCATGCGCGAGGCGGTGACGCCGACCTGGCTCGCATCGTATTGCGGCGCGTCCTGCTTCAAGACCTTGTCGACGTTCCAGACTACGGCGTCGGCATTGAACGGCGAGCCGTCATGAAAGGTGACGCCGGAGCGCAGCTTGAAAATCCACTTGGTCTTGTCGGCATCGTCGACCTTCCACTCTGTCGCAAGGCCGGGGATCATCGCGCTCGCCTTGTCCGACGACGACAGGTCCCACATCGTCAGCGCGTCATACATCGTAAGCCCAGTGAAGCGATTGCCCTCAAAGCCCTGGTCGGGCTGACCGAGCGTGCGCGGAATATCGGCAGCGGTCATGCCAATGCGCAGCACAGTCTCGGCGCTGGCGATCGCCGGCACGCCTGTGGCTATCGCAAGCGCCAGCATGATCGCCGTCGCATTGGTTTTCCTGTTACGCATCTGAGCAGCCCCTTCGAGTCTGGTGACGTTTTGGTGATTATTTCTTGGGCAAGCGTATGCAATGCCTGTGCCAAGGGGAATAGTTCATCAGCAAATAACCGCCGGGCGCGTCATTTCTTCCCACCTCGGGCCTGAACGGAGCGAAGATGCCTATTCTGGCATCATGCTTGCAGGATTTGGCTCCAACGTCTTTCCAACGGAGCCTTCATATGCGTGCGCGCAATTCGATCCTGATGGCGGCAATGGCGCTTGCCTTGACCGCGGGCTGGCCGGCCATGTCGGCGCAAGCCGAGTCCATTGTGCGCTACGGCATTTCGATGGCCGACATTCCGCTGACCACCGGCCAGCCCGATCGCGGCGCGGGCGCCTATCAGTTCACCGCCTACACGATCTACGATCCGCTGGTTGCCTGGGAGATGGATGTTGCCGACCGGCCGGGCAAGCTGGTGCCCGGGCTTGCGACCGAATGGAAGGTCGACGACAACGACAAGACCAAATGGCGCTTCACGCTGCGCAAGGGCGTCAAATTCCACGACGGCAGCGACTTCAATGCCGACGCGGTGATCTGGAATCTCGACAAGGTGCTGAACGACAAGGCACCGCAATTCGACAAGCGGCAGAGCGCGCAGGTCAAGACCCGCCTGCCTTCGGTTGCGAGCTACGCCAAGGTCGACGATTTCACCATCGAGATCACCACCAAGACGGTCGACTCCTTCTTCCCCTATCAGATGCTCTGGTTCCTGGTCTCCAGCCCCGCGCAATATGAAAAGCTCGGCAAGGACTGGGACAAGTTCGCCAGTCAGCCCTCCGGCACCGGTCCGTTCAAGTTGACCAAGCTGGTGCCGCGTGAGCTCGCCGAACTGACGAAGAACCCGGACTATTGGGACAAGAAGCGGCTTGCGAAGGTCGACAAGATGATCCTGATTCCGATGCCGGAGGCGCTGACCCGGACCAACGCGCTGCTGGCCGGCCAGGTCGACCTGATCGAAACGCCGGCGCCCGACGCCGTGCCGCAGCTCAAGGCCGCCGGCATGCGGATCGTCGACAACGTGACGCCGCATGTCTGGAACTATCACTTGAGCGTGCTGCCGGGCTCGCCATGGACCGACATCCGCCTGCGCAAGGCGCTCAACCTCGCGATCGACCGCGACGCGGTGGTTGGACTGATGAACGGCCTCGCCAAGCCCGCCAAGGGCCAGGTCGATCCGTCGAGCCCGTGGTTCGGCAAGCCGACGTTCGAACTGAAATACGACCTCGCGGCCGCGAAGAAGCTGGTGGAGGAAGCCGGCTATTCGAAGGATAAGCCGCTGAAGACGACGTTCATCATCGCCCAGGGCGGCACCGGGCAGATGCTGTCGCTGCCGATGAACGAGTTCCTGCAGCAGAGCTTCAAGGAGATCGGCATCGACATCGACTTCAAGGTGGTCGAGCTCGAGACATTATATACGCACTGGCGCAAGGGCGCGGCGGACGAGATGAATGCCGGCATCACCGCCAACAACATCGCCTATGTCACGTCGGATCCGCTCTACGCCATCGTGCGGTTCTTCCACTCCGGCCAGGTGGCGCCGGTCGGCGTCAACTGGGGCGGCTACAAGAACCCGAAGGTCGATGCGCTGATCGACGAGGCCAAGCAGACCTTCGATTCCGCCAAACAGGATGCGCTGCTGGCGCAGGCGCACGCGCTGATCGTCGACGATGCCGCGCTGGTGTGGGTGGTGCACGACACCAATCCGCACGCGCTGTCGCCGAAGGTGAAGACCTTCGTGCAGGCGCAGCACTGGTTCCAGGATCTGACCCAGATCGGGCTGGAATAGACATTCCATCGTCGTCCCGGCCTAGTGCGCAATTGCGCACGGGAGCCGGGACCCATACGCCGCGGCCGCCGCAATGGGCACGCGGCGAGACGATCTTCCGTCAACGACCATTCGTGGTTATGGGTCCCGGCCTTCGCCGGGACGACAGCGGGCTTGCGGCGTCTATTTCGTCGTCAACGCGAATGCGCCGTTCCAGTCGTCGGGCGGCGGCTCCTTCTGGAAGGCGTGGATGCGCGCCTCGTAGAGGCGGTAGAGATGTTGCAGCGTCTGCGCCTCGTCGGTCTTGCGGCCGCGTTCGATCGCGCCGAGCGCGCCGTCCCAATCGCGGCCGCGGTAGCACGCGAGCATCTCGATGGTCAGGTTGCGCAGCCGCTGGAAACGGCCGGAGCTCGCGACATCCTCGCGGCCGGCAATCGCATAGATCACCTCGGGCTCCTTCTTGCCCTTGACCATGATGAAATCGAGCTCGAGGATCGCAAACTTCTCCTTCACCGCAAGCGCAGTCTTCGATCCCACGATGATCGGGAAGCCGTATTCCTTGGACTGTCCCTCGAGCCGCGAGGCCAGATTGACGCTGTCGCCGAACACCGAATAGTCGAAGCGCACATCGGAGCCCATATTACCGACCACGCAGGAGCCGGTGTTGAGACCGACACCGATGTTGAGCGGCACATAGACGTGGCCGCCGTCCTTCGCTTCCTGCTCGCGCTCACGGTTGAGGTCGTCGACGCGCTCCAGCATGTCGAGCGCCGCATCGCAGGCGTTGAGCTGGTGCTGCTTGTCATCGAGCGGCGCGTTCCAGAACGCCATGATGGCGTCGCCCATATATTTGTCGATGGTGCCCTTGCGGGCGAGGATCGCGTTGGAAAGCGGAGTAAGGAAGCGGTTCATCAGCGCCGTGAGGCCCTGCGGATTGCTCTTGTAGGTTTCCGAGATCGAGGTGAAGCCGCGCATGTCCGAGAACATGATGGTCATCTCGCGTTCCTCGCCGCCGAGCACCAGCCGCTCTGGCGACTGCGCCAGCTGCTCGACCAGCGCCGGCGACATGTACTGCACGAATTGCGACCTGATCTGTCGACGCTGCTGCTGCTCGCGCACGAAGGCGGAGAAGATCAGCGTGAGATAGATCGCCGTGGTCGACATCAGCGGATAGGTGAAGTCGATCAGCAGCCGGTGCTGGGAATAGAAATACCAGGAGGTGCCGATCAGCACTGAGGCAAACATTCCGCCGACGGCGACCAACGTGATCGGACCGAACTTCGGCGCGAAGGCGATGACAAGGAGCCCCATGATCAGCGCGGCGAAGAACTCGATGCCGATGCCGTAATTCGGCTGCGAAACGACATCGCCGGTCAGCGCGCTCTCCAGCACCTGGGCGTGAACCTCGACACCGGGCATCGCCGGCGTCACCGGCGTCGTCTTGATGTCGTTCAGCCCGGTTGCTGAGGTGCCGATCACGATCAGCTTGCCGGCAATTCGGTCCGGTGAGACGCGCCCGTCCAGCACATCGACCGCCGAGACATAGATCGAGGGATCGCGACGGGCGTAGTGGATCCAGAGTTGGCCGTGGAGATCGGTCGGGATCGCAAAGCCCTTGAGACCCAGGCTCTTGATACCGGCCTTGTCGGCCTTGATCAGGATCGTGCCGGAGCCGCTCGCCACCCGCAGCATCTCGAAGCTCAGCGACGGCATGGTGATGCCCTGCGCCACCATGATCATCGGCACGCGCCTGACGATGCCGTCGCGCTCCGGCCTGATCGTGAACAGGCCGCGCCCGGCAGCAGCCTCCTCGAGCACCGGCACGTTGCGCAGCAACCCCGGGAACATGTACATGAAAGGCTGCGGCTCCTCACCGAGCATCGCAAGTCCGGTGACCGGAAGCTTTTCGTTGAGGTCGGCGCGCACGTTGGGCCCGCCGGATTCGCCGAGCACCACCCGCGAGTTCTTGATGGCTTCGGCCATGATGCTGTCGTTGCTCGGCAGCTGCCGCAGCCTGGCGCGCATCTCCTCATCGAGGCTGCTGAACGTATCGGCGGCGATATCGGGGTTGAGACGATCCGGCTCGGAGAACACCGCGTCGAACGCGATCACCACGGCGCCGAGCCGGGTGAGATTGGTGACGATGTCGGCGAGCCGGGTCCGCGGCCACGGCCACTGTCCGAGCCGGGGATCGGCGAGGCTCTTTTCATCGATGTCGACAATGGTGACCGGCCGCGCCGTCTTCTGGCGCGGTTGCAGCGCCTGGAATGTGTCAAACGTCCTGACGCGAAGCTCCTGGACTGGAGCCGGATCCACGATCCGCAGCGCAGCAATGCCGATCAACAGCGCCACGCAGACCAGCCGCGCATAGCCGAAGCGCCGTGCGAACCACCTGCGTATCGCCTTCAGCCGTTTCATGCCATCTGGATATCACGCGCGCAGAATTGTTCCAATCGAGCAAGCATGCGCAGTGCACAATCAGCCGGACCGGCCCCCCGGCGGCACGGCCGGGCGTCCGTCACGTAAAATGAATAATGAAGTCGTTCTGGGACAGGCTCGCCTTCGCGACATTGTGCAATGTGATCGTGTCTGCGCTGTCGATCGTGATCAGCGTGTCCTCTGAATTGGTCGGCGATGTCGCAACATGCTGATCGAACCAGGTGCTGAAGGTGCTTGCCGAGACGACCGTGGACAGGTCGATCTGGTCCTGGCCTGGCGTGAAGTTCAGGATCGTGTCGTGGTTGAAGTTCGGCGCAAACACGAACTTGTCCTGATAACCCGACCCGAAGAACACGTCCTTGTCGCTGGTCCCGGTCAGCATCACGGGCTCGGGCCGATCCTGTTGGACGTTGAAGATCAGGTTGACCGTATCGGTTGCGCCATGGCCGTCGGTCACGGAAAGCGCGATCGTGTCGGTCGCTGGAGCTGTCTGGCCGGGGTTGTAAACGAGGCCCGACGATCCAAGCGCGGTGTTGATGCTGGAGAGAAGCCCCTCCTGCGACGAAGGCGCAACGCTGCTGCCCGCACCGGGCGTCGTCGCCGCGGCCATGGTGAAGGTCTCGTCGGCCGTCACATCGGCGTCCGTCACGGTCAGGCCGGAGATCGTCTCGGTCCCGTTGGGATGTTCGGTGATACTGACGTTGTCGGTGTGGATCACGGGCGCGTCGTTGGCGCCGATCACGTCGATCGTCAGCTTCGCGGTCCCGACGGCGCCATGCGCGTCGATCGTCTCCACATCGAACGTGTCGGCATAGGTGCCCTTGCCCAAGGCGTTGATCGCGGCAGCATCGGGAACATAGCTGTAGGTGCCGTCCGGGTTGACGGTCAGCGAGCCGTAGAGGCCCGCGATCTGCGTGACCGCAGTGTGGTCCGAATTGAGCGCGGCATAAGTCAGCGTCGCGGTTTCGCCATGGTCGACGTCGTTGCCATGGAGCGTGCCGGTCAGCGTGCCGAAAGTGTCGTTATCGGCGGTATCGGTGAGCGTGCCGGCATTGACGTCGGCGAGTATCGGCGCGTCGTTGGCGCCGTTGATCGTGATCGTCACAGGCTCGTTGATGACGCCGCCATGGTGGTCGTCGATCTGGATCGTGTAGGTCAGCGTCAGCGTCTCGCCGAGGGCGAGATAGTCGAAATTCTGGTCCGCGGCCGAGAACGTCCAGGTCGACGATCCGGTTGAACCGCCGGTCGCGTCCGTCAACGTCCCCAGCGACAGCCAGTTCAGGATCGTGGCCTCGTCGGGCAGGCCCGTGGTCGCCCCGGATTCGGCGACGCCGGTGATGGTCATGGTGTGGGTGTCGCTGAGATCCACATCGGTGAAGGTCACGGTGCCGGATGCGCTGTCCAGCGTCGATGAACCGGTCGTATCGGGTTGTTCGGGGATGATGGCCGCCTGAGGCGCCGACGTGACGATCGGCGCGTCATTGCTGCCGGTAATCGTGATCGTCACCGGTTGGCTGATCACGCCGCCATGATGGTCATTGACCTCGACCGTATAGGTCAGCGTCAGTGCCTCACCGTCGGCAAGAAAATCGAAATTGCGGTCGGCGGCCGAGAAGGTCCAGGCCTGGGATCCGGCAACCCCGCCGGTCGAATCGGTCAGCGTCCCCAGCGAGAGCCAGTTCAGAATCGTGGACTCGTCCTCAGGCAGGCCTGTGGTCGTTCCGGATTCCGCGACGCCGGTGATGGACACGATGTGGGTGTCGCCGAGATCGACGTCGGCAAATGTCACCGCGCCCTGGGCCACGTCGAGCTTGATCGATCCGGTCTCGCCGATCATCTCGGGGACCGTGGCGGTCGGCGGCTCCGACGTGAACGTCGGCACGTCGTTGGTGCCCGTGATGGTGATGGTGACGGGCTGGGTGACGACACCGCCGTGGTGGTCGTCGACCTGGATCAGGTAAGTCAGCGTCAACGTCTCGCCGACAGCGAGATAGTCGAAATTCCTGTCGGCGGCCGAGAAAGTCCAGGCGCGCGATCCGGTTACGCCGCCGGTCGAATCCGTCAGCGTGCCGAGCGACATCCAGCCCAGTATCGTCGCCTGATCGGGAAGCCCCGTGGTCACGCCCGTTTCGGTGACGCCGGCAACGGTGACGCTGTGGGTGTCGCTGAGATCGACATCGACGAAGGTCACGGTACCGGATGCGGTATCCGGCACGACCGAGCCGGTCGTCTCCTCGGCTTCAGTGATGGCGGCCGCCTGGGTCGGCGAGGTGATCACCGGCCTGTCGTCGGTGCCGACGATCGTGATGGTGACCGGCAGCGTGACGACGCCGCCCTGATGGTCGTCGATCTCGACCGTGTAGGTCAGCGTCAGCGTCTCGCCGGTGGCGAGATAGTCGAAGCTCCTGTCGGCGGCCGAGAACGTCCAGGAGCGCAATCCCGTCACGCCATCGGTCGAATCCGTCAGCGCGCCCAACGACAGCCAGCTCAGCACGGTGGCATGGCTGGCAAGTCCGGTGGTGACGCCGGCCTCGGTGACGCCGGTGATGGTGACCGTATGCGTGTCGGTCAGATCCGCATCGGTAAATGTCAGCGTGCCGTGCGCCGTATCAGGCTGGGCGGAATTCGTCGTTGCTGGGAGTTCGGTGATCGAACCGGCCTGCGCCGAGGACGTCACCACCGGGGAGTCGTTGGTGCCGGTGATCGTGATCGTGAAGGTCTTGAACGTGGTCTCGTTGTTCGGTGCGAAATTGTTATCGACGCGCGCGACATAGGCCAGCGTCAGCGTTTCTCCGGCAGCCAGGAAGTCGAACGCGCTGTCGGCAAGGTTGTAGGTCCAGGTCGCCGAACCGGCATTCTTGTTGTTCGGATCGGGCTCGAGCAGCAACGGGATCTCGACGGTCTTGATGGCCGCAAGCTGCGCTGCCGTCAGCGATGAGGTCACGTCGCTGCCGTTGGCGTCCCGGTAGCTGAACGCGGAATAGTCGACCTTCGCACTCGGTATGTCACCGACATTGAGGTCCAGCCATTTGATCTGGCCCGTCGCGGTGTCGAACAGCCCGCTTTGGGTCAGCCCCGGCCGCTCGGTAAACGCCGCGTCCTGGGTCACGACCTGCGGCGGCCCCGGGATGTGCTCGATCCTGCTGTTGGGAACGCCGCCGGCCTGAGGGCCGGTCGTGTTGACGAAGGTCAGCAGAATGATGATCGGCGCGCCACTGTCGCTGCTGGTGAGCTTGAAGCTGCTCGAGACCGGGACGACGCTGTCCGTGAAGTTGGTGGTGAGCTTGGTGTTGGGATTGTTGTTGTCCGTGAACTTCAGCGCAAAGACGTCGGAGATCAGCTTCTGCGCATCGGTCGACAGTTGCGCCGACGAGACGAAGCTGACGCTGCCCTGGCCGTTGACAATGGTCTGGGTGCCGGCCTGATCGACGGTCGCGATCGGATTGAGCGTCGTCTTGTCGAACAGGATGTAGGAGCCGGTGCTGCCATCGGGCTCGACCAGCACCTGGAATTTGGCCGGCGGCACGCCGCCGGTGCCCTGCACGTCGAAATCGATCTCGACCAGCACCGCGGTGCCGCGGATGCCCATGGTCGCGACCGGCGTATCGACCTTCATGTCGCCGTGCTTGGCGGTCGCGCCGGCCACGAAGGAGATCGTGCCCGAGACCAGACTCATCAGCGACGTATTGCTCGACCCGTTCGGGTCGTAGATCATTTCGTTCAGCACCATCTTGGCGTTCGGGCCGAGACCGAACACGGTGCCGTCGATGAAGGTGATGCCGAGCGTCGAGTCGCCGCCGGATTGCACCACGTCACCCTTGTTGACGTTATCGCCCTGGTTCAGGACGATCGCGACGCCGTTGCGGATGGCCGTCGCGTTCCCGGTCAGCTTGGTGACATGGCCGATGACCTTGGCCGGCTCCGCCGCGCCGCCGGCCTGGGCATATTGAGTATAGCCGGTGAGTGCGCTGACGAGATCGCCGGTGAGATGCGCGCCGTCAGGCGACGCCAGCGGCGCGCGCTTCTCGCCCTTGAAATAGTCGTGCAGGACGAGTTCCCGATCGTCCTTCGCGATGACGAGGTCGAGCCCGGCCCGCTTGAAGTCGCCGGTGAACAGCAATTGCCCGTCGTCGACGATGATCGCGCCGGGCGGAGCATGCGTGGAAACGCTGTCGACGTGCACGTATCCACGGGCATAAGCGTCCGTGTTCGGCAACAGGCCGTCGAATTTCTCGACAAAGTTCACTGCGGATCACCGCACGAGAGTTAATATTGTTAAAATATCCGAATGATTATGTCTGCATATCATCGGATAAAGCTTGGCGAAACCACTCTGTGCTTGCGCAAGGTGGCCCTGTTGTGCGGTTTGACTGGATGTGACTTGGCTCACGCTGTGAAGAGCCGTGTAGTTCGGATTCGTTTGACGGTACCATAAGGTGGGATTCAAGCCAAGATACGTACTGAGCCACGTATTCGTGGTATTGATTGGCATTTCTGTACTTGCCTCTATTTCCCCTTAGCCCAGAGCGGGCATTTGACCCCAATTTCCCGGCCAAAGCTGTGACTTAGCTTACAAATCACAGCAGTCCCGTGCGCGGACCGGCCGGGTTAACCAGAGGGCAAGGATGAGTTGCAAAGCAGTGGAAAAAGGTTCGCCGCTTCCTTTCACAAACCGGTAAAGTTTTCGGAACCCCAAGCAGGCGCCCTTTAGCCTCTTCCCCTGATTCCCCACATCTTAAGTCGATTCGAAGGGATCGTTCGCCATGCTGCCCGGCATGAAACGATCCGGTCGCGTGCGCGGCGCAATGTCCACCCGCCGAAGAGCGGATAGGGGGTGTCAGATGAGATTCTCGCTTCGCCCGCTTGCGCTGCGCGCCGTCATGCTGGGCTTCGGCCTGGCCCTGGCCGCGCCGGTTGCCGAGCTCAATGCCGCTTCGCTGCTTTCGCCCGGTCCGGCGACGCTGATCAGAAAATCGACCGAGCCGTTCGGCCTGACGACCAGCCTGCTTGCCGACGGCGGCCTGCACGACAAATGGCTCGGCGTGCAGCGCCAGCTCGCCGACGAATTGGAGCAACTGGCAGCCTGCGAGAGCGACCGCGCCGGCTGCGCGTCGCCGGCGGCGCTGCGATTCCTGGCGATCATCGATGCCGGACGGGCGCGTCAGGGTCGCGCCCGGCTCGGCGAGATCAACCGCGCGATCAACCTTGCGATCCGTCCGGGCAGCGATCTTGCGGCCTATGGCGAGCCCGACGTCTGGGCGACGCCGCTCGCCACCTTCGCCCGCGGCAGCGGCGACTGCGAGGACTATGCGATCGCGAAACTCGTGGCGCTGCGCAAGGCCGGCGTGGCGCCGGAAGATCTGCGGATCGTCGTCCTGCATGACCTCGTCGGCGGCGAAGACCATGCGGTGCTCGCCGCGCGGCTCGACGGCCGCTGGCTGACGCTCGACAACCGCCGCATGGCGATGATCGAGGACAGCGACATCAGGAGTTTTCGGCCGACCTTCGTGATCGACCAGCACGGCGTCAGCCGCTATGTCGATGCCCCGCTCGTCGCCGAGGCCGCTTGGCGGCCGGCGGCGCGTACGAACTAAGAGCCGGCCAGACATACTTTCCGTCATTGCGAGCGAAGCGAAGCAATCCATCCCTCCGCGGAAAGATGGATTGCTTCGTCGCTCGCTCCTCGCAATGACGAGTGAATCCAGATGAGCGACTACCCTTCAGAACATCAGATTATCCTTCACCAGCACCCAGCGGCCGCCCTTGACCTGCTGCACCTGGGTGATGGTGTTGGCGAGATGATCCGTCTTGGAGAACTTGGTCGGCGGCGAGCTGAAGATGTCGAGGAATTTGTCGCCTGACTCCAGCGAGTCCAGCATCTTCTGGCCGGAGAGATCCTTGCCCGCCTTCTGGGCGTAGAAGGCGAAGGTCATCACCGCGTTGTAGCCGATGATCGCCTGGGTGTTGGCGTCGGTGTTGAACATCTTCTTGTAGTTCACCAGCCAGTCCTTCACCTTGCCCTTGGCCGTGTCCTCGTAGGGAATCTCGAAGCCCGAGGCCGCATAGAGCCCTTCGACGGCTTCCTTGCCGAGCGCCGGCACTTCGAGCACGTTGGTCGGGGTGGCGCCGAGGAAGGTCACGTCCCAGCCGAGCTTCTTGGCCTCGTTCATCGCGCCGATGGTCTCGCGGATCACGGTGCCGAGCACCACGAGGTCGCAGCCGTCGGCCTTCATCTTGGCGACCTGCGCCGAGAAGTCGGAGGCGCCGCGCTTGTAGCTCGTGACCGAGGCCGGCTGCACCTTCATCGCGCCAAGCTGCTGGGTAAAGCCTTCGAGCACGTTTTTGCCGTACTCGTCATCCTGATGCATGATGCAGGGCTTCTTGAAGTTCTTCCACTCCATCATGTATTTGAGCGCGGCGCGCGTGCTCTCGACATAGGGCAGGAGGTTGTTGAACTTCAGCCGCTCCTGCGGCTTGGCGGGATCGAACTTGAAGGTGAATTCGGCGGCCGTCAGCGGGAACAGCTGCAGCACGCCGGCGTCGAACAGGACGTCCTGCGCGGCGAGCACGGTCGGCGAGCCCATCGGGCCGATCATCGCGAACACCTTGTCGCGCTCGACCATCTTCTGCGAGGCCAGCACCGCCTTCTTCGGATCGTAGCCGTTGTCCTCCAGGATCATCTTGATCTTGCGGCCGTTGATGCCGCCGCCGGCGTTGATCTCCTCAACCGCCATCTTCATGCCGTTGGACACCGGAACGCCCCAGACCTTGATCGGGCCGGACAAGTCCTGATGCGTTCCGATCACGATCTCGGTCGGCGAGATGCCTTCATTGGTGACCTTGGTCTGGGCTGCGGCCGGCAGACAGGTCAGCGCCAGCGCACTCACCGCAAGGCCCAGCGCCTTCAGCGATTTCGACATTGCAGTCTCCTCCTTACATGGCCCATGTTAAGCGAAGGGTCGGGCCTGCTCGCTCCTTCGCCAATTTCTTTCTCCTCGGCTATGCCACCGCGCGTTCGCCATACATGGCGGCGATCTCGGCCGCGTAGCGCTTGTTCACGAAGCTGCGCTTCAGCTTCATGGTCGGCGTCAGCTCCTCGTCCTCGGGCGTGAGCTGGCGCTCGATCAGATAGAATTTCTTGACGGTCTCGACGCGCGCGAACTTGACGTTGACCGCCTCGACCTCGCGCTGGATCAGATCCTGGATTTCGCGTGCGCGGCACAGGCTCGCGTAATTGGTGAAGGGGATGTCGTGGTCCTGGGCGTATTTCTCGACATTCTCCTGGTCGATCATGATCAGGCAGGTGAGATACGGCCGCTTGTCACCGATCACGACCGCATCCGAGACATAGGGTGAGAACTTGAGCTGGTTCTCGATCTCGGACGGCGTGATGTTCTTGCCGCCGGAGGTGATGATGATGTCCTTCATCCGGTCGGTGATCTTGACATAGCCTTCATTGTCGATCGTCCCCACGTCGCCGGTGTGCAGCCAGCCTTTGGCGTCGATCGTCTCGGCGGTCCTCTCCGGCTGGTTGAGATAGCCCATGAACAGGAAATCGCCCTTGATCAGGATCTCGCCCTTCGGGCAGATCATCACCTCGCCCCAGGGCGCGGCCTTGCCGACCGAGCCGAGCTTGATGCGATCCGCCGGCATCATGGTCGCGACGCCGCAATTCTCGGTCTGGCCGTAGACCTCGCGCATGTCGATGCCGAGCGCGAGATACCAGCGGATCAGATCCGGCGAGATCGGCGCGGCGCCGGTCAGCGCAATCCGGCAGCGGTCGAGCCCGAGCATGCGGCGGATGTTGCGGAACACCAGCCAATAGGCCGCGCGGTTGGCGAGCCGCAGCGACAAGGGCGGCGTCTCGCCCTGCAGCCGACACTCGGTCATCCGGTTGCCGATCGCGAGCGCGCGGGCATACATCCAGTTCTGGAACGGGGTCGCATCCTTCAGCGCGATGGTGATGCCGGAATAGAACTTCTCCCAGATCCGGGGCACCGCGAGGAATGCGGTCGGCTGCACCTCGCGAAGATTGTCCGGCACCGTCTCCGGGCTCTCGGCGAAATTCATCACCGATCCCAGCGCAAGCGAGAGGTAATAGCCGCCGACCCGCTCGGCGACGTGGCAGAGCGGCAGAAACACCAGCCGCTCCTCGCTGTCGGTCGAGGGGTAGAGATCGTTGGCGTGGCGCATCTGGTGCGTCACGCTGCGGTTGGAGTGCATCGCGCCCTTGGGCGGGCCCGTGGTGCCGGAGGTGTAAACCAGGATCGCGAGATCGGAGGCGGTGCGGCTGCCGGTCATCTCGTCCCACAGCGCCGGATTGCCCCAGGCATGATTGCGGCCGAGCGACGTGAATTCCGCGAGCGACAGCACCATCGGATCGGAGAAGCCGGAGAGGCCCTCCATGTCGAACACGACGATCCTCTCCAGCGTCGGACAGCGCGACCGGCAGGTCAGCACCTTGTCGAGCTGCTCCTCATCCTCGACGAAGATCACCCGCGTGCGGGAATCATTGATGAGGTATTCGACCTGCGCGGCCGAATCGGTCGGATAGATGCCGGACGATACGCCGCCGGCGCACAGGATGCCCATGTCGGCGTAGACCCATTCCGGCACCGCGTTGGCGATGATCGAGCCAACGTCGCCGGGACGGAAGCCTGTGGCATGCAGGCCGTAGGAGATGTCCTTGGAGATCTGCAGCCATTCGCGCCAGCTGGTCGGTTGCCAGATGCCGAACTTCTTCTCGCGGATCGCGGGCCTGTCGCCACGCGTTTGAACCGCGAGCAGAAAGCTCCTCGCGATCGTGTCGGCAACCGTCAGCACCGCTGGTCCGGCCATGCGCGCTCCCTCCTCTGCCGCCCGTCTCACGCGCCGGCTTGTGTTGCCGGTCTTGTTGGCGAAGCGGGCCTGAAATCTAGCTCCAACTCTCGTTCAGTGCCAAACCTTCCTCGGCGCCATTGCCAGCGCCCAGTCATTCTCAACGCCACGTCTTCTTCTTTTTCCAGCGCCGCTCGCCGCGCGCACCGGCTTCCTTGGCGCCGAGGTAGAACTCCTGGATATCGGGTGAATTCATCAGCCGCTCGCAGCTGTCGTTCATGACGACGCGGCCGATCTCCAGCACATAGCCGTAATGCGCCGTCTCCAGCGCGATCTTGGCATTCTGCTCGACCAGCAGGATCGACATGCCCTGCTCCTCATTGACGCGGCGGATGATGGTGAAGATCTCCTTCACCAGGATCGGCGACAGCCCGAGCGACGGCTCATCGAGCAACAGCAGCGTCGGCCGGTTCATCAGCGCCCGCCCGATCGCCAGCATCTGCTGCTCGCCGCCCGAAAGCTGCCCGGCCGGCTGGCCGAGCCGCTCCCTTAACCGCGGAAAATAGCCGTAGACGCGCTCGAGGTCCTGCGCCACACCGTCGCGGTCCTTGCGCAGATAGGCGCCCATCATCAGGTTTTCGCGCACCGACAGGAACGGAAACACCTCGCGCCCCTCCGGCACGTGGCTCAGCCCGAGCCTCACGATCCGGTCGGCCTCCATGCGCTGGATCGGCTTGCCGAGGAATTCGATCGAGCCCTTCTGCGGGTCGAGGATGCCGGAGATCGTCTTCAGGACCGTGGTCTTGCCGGCGCCGTTGGCGCCGAGCAGCGTCACGATCCGGCCGCGCGGCACCTCGAGGCTGATGCCGCGGATCGCCATGATCGGCCCGTAATAGCTTTCGATGTTGGAGAGTTTCAGGATGATGTCCGCTGTGCTCATGGCATCATCCTCATGCGCCGAGATACGCTGCGACGACGTCGGGATGGTGCTGCACCTCGGACGGCGAGCCCATCGCCAGCACGCGGCCGTAGTTCAGCGCGATGACGCGGTCGGAGACGCGGTTGACCAGCGTCATGTCGTGCTCGACCATCAGCACGGTGATGCCGAGCTCGCTCTTCATGTCGCGGATCCAGAACGACATGTCGTCGGTCTCCTCGACATTGAGGCCGGAGGACGGTTCGTCGAGCAGGATCAGCTTCGGCTCCGAGCACAGCGCCCGCGCCAGCTCGATCACCTTGCGCACGCCGTAAGGCAGTCCCGAGATCAGCTTGTCGCGGTAGGGCTCGAGATCGAGGAACTCGATCACCTGCTCGACGCGGCGGCGATGCGCCTTCTCGCCGGCACGAACGCTCGGCAGGAACAACAGTTCCTGCCACAGCCGGGTGGTGGAATGGCGATGGCGGCCGACCAGGAGATTGCTCAGCACGGTCGCGTTCTCGAACAGCTCGATGTTCTGGAAGGTGCGGGCGATGCCGAGTTTCGCGATATCGTAGGCCGGCTCCTGGGTGATGTCCTGATCCTCGAAGAAGATCTTGCCGGAGGTCGGCGGATAGATCCGCGAGATCAGGTTGAAGATCGAGCTCTTGCCGGCGCCGTTGGGCCCGATGATCGAGAGGATCTCGCCCTTCTCGACCGCGAAGCTGACCGCATCGACCGCCTTGAGGCCACCGAAGTGCAGCGACAGGTTCTCGGCGCGGAAATAGCTCATCTGTTCCGCTCCGATTTCACGTAGATCTTCTGCCGCTTGAAGGTTGCGCGCTTGTAGAGCGGGAACAGCTGGAAGAAGAGCTTGATCTTGAGCCAGCGGCCGTAGAGTCCGAGCGGTTCAAACAGCACGAACAGCACGATGATGATGCCGTAGATCGCGCCTTTCAGTCCGTTGGCGGAGGCGAAGGCTGCGACCGCGTCCTGGATATGGCCCGCGCGCTCGGTGCCGGCGCCGAGGGTGGCAGCAATGCCGCCGATCACGCCGGGCATATCGTCCTTCAGATAGGTCAGGAACGGATCGATCATGACCAGGAAGATCGCGCCCAGCACCGCACCGTGCAGGCTGAACGTGCCGCCGATCAGGATCACGATGATGAACTCGATCGAAAGCTGCAGCGTGAACATCTCGGGCGAGATGAAGGACAGCTTGTGCGCGAACAGCACGCCGGCAAAGCCGGTGATCGCCGCCGAGATCGCGAACGACTTCACCTTATAGAGCGCGACATTGATGCCCATGCTGCGCGCCGCGGTCTCGCTGTCGCGGATCGCGACAAAGGCGCGCCCGGTCGGCGAGCGCAGCAGATTGAGCGTGCCGACGATGGTCAGCACCAGCACCGCAAGGCAGAGGTAATAGAAGGTCGGGCCGTCGCGCGACACCGTGGTGCCGAGCAGCTGCATGGTCTTGACCCGCATGCCCTCATTGCCGTTGGTGACGCCTTCCCAGCGCGCCAGGATCTCCTCGACGATGAACGCAAAGGAGATCGTCGCGATCACCAGATAGATGCCCTGCAGCCGCAGCGCCGGAAACCCGACCAGCGCGCCGACCACGCCGGTCAACAACCCCGCGGCGAGGAAGTAGACCGGAAACGGCACATTGAACTGCTGCAGATAGGCCGCGGTATAGGCGCCGATCGCAAGAAACGCGGCATGGCCGAGCGAGGCCTGTCCGGTGAAGCCGGTCAGGATCAAGAGCCCGACGCCGACGGTCGCGTAGATGCAGACGAAGACCAGCTGGCTCATCAGATAGCTCGAGAGCACGTAGGGCGCGATCAGCAGCACCGCCAGCAACAGGCCGTAGGAATAGATGTAGCCCGAATGCGGGAACAGCTTGATGTCGTCTTCGTAATCGGTCTTGAAGAGAAACCGCATCCGTTGCTCCTCAGACTTTCTTCCGGACGTGAAGGCCGAACAGGCCCTCGGGCTTGAGCAGCAGCACCGCGAGCAGCACGATGTAGGGCGCGACGTCCTTCCATCCCTGCGGCAGATAGAAGCCGGCCATGCTCTCGATGACGCCGATCAGGACGCCACCGACCACGGCGCCCGGGATCGAGCCGAAGCCGCCGAGCACCGCGGCCGGAAACGCCTTCAGCCCCAGCACCAGGCCGACATTGGAATGAATGAAGGTGATCGGCGCCAGCAGCACGCCGGCGCAGGTCGCGACCGCGGCCGAGATCGCCCAGACGATCGAGACCACCCGCTTGACCGGAATGCCCATGTAATAGGCAGCCAGCATGTTCTCGGAGCTGGCGCGCATCGCGGTGCCGAGCGTGGTCCGGTTGAAGAACAGATAGAGCAGCGCGCACAGGATGATGGTCGCCGCGATCACCGACAGCTTGTCGTAGGCGAGCACCAGGCTGCCGATCCGAAGCACGCCCTGGCTGAACGGCGTCTCGATCTTGAAGTCGTCGGTGCCCCAGATCATGCCGGAGACCGAGCGCAGGAAATAGCCGAGCCCGATCGTCGCCATGATGATGGAGAATTGCGGGTAGCCGAGGATCGGCCGCACCACGAGCCGCTCGGCCAGCATGCCGAACAGCGCCATGCAGATCACCGCGCCGGCGAACCCGACCCAGTAATTCAGCCCGAGCATGCCGATGAAGGTGAAGGCGAAAAAGCCGCCCAGCATCATCAAATCGCCTTGCGCGAAATTGACGACCTCGGTTGCCTTGTAGACCAGCACGAAGCCGAGCGCGATCAGGCCGTAAACGCAGCCGAGCGCGATGCCGCTGACGAGCTGCTGAACAAAGTCCAGCATCGTTCCCTCCCCGATGCCCGGCGATTCTTATCCGATCGCTCGTTGCATCCCGCCTTCACGCCCTTGTGTCTGGAGCGCCGAAAGCCGCCTATGTCCGCCCCGATTGAGCCAAAAGGCCCGATCCCTGTCAACAAACCGCTGTTGTCGCTGTATCATCACATTTGCGGAGATTTGCCGCAGCACGGACTAATACGGATATCACCTTTGATTTGCCCCGTGCGATTCACTGCACCGAAACGGTTTTTGTCCAAGCTTTGCGCAACCGACGAGCGAAATTCCGGATCGCCACCCCGCCATGACACCTGAACTGTCCGCACTCGCCGTGCGAGGGTTAACCAAGCGTTTTGACCGCCCGGCGGTCGACGCGCTCGATCTCACGATCCGTGTCGGTGAGTTCTATGCGCTGCTCGGACCGAACGGCGCCGGCAAGACCACGACGCTGCGCATGGTGGCGGGGCTATTGCGGCCCGATGCCGGCTCGGTGTCGATCCTCGGCATCGACGCGCTGGCCGATCCGGTCGCCGCCAAGCAGATCATGGCCTGGGTGTCCGACGAGCCGATGATCTACGACAAGCTGACGCCGCTGGAATATCTCGAATTCGTCGCCGGCCTGTGGGGCATCGATCCGCGCACGTCGGAGAGCTCGGCGCGCGATCTTTTGGTGTCGCTCGGGCTCGAGCCGCATCTCAACGAGCGCTGCGAAGGCTTCTCCAAGGGCATACGCCAGAAGGTGGCGCTGGCCGGCGCGCTGGTGCACGATCCCCGCCTGATCATTCTCGACGAGCCGCTGACCGGCCTCGACGCGCTGTCGGCGCGTCACGTCAAGGGACTGCTGCAGAAGCGCGTCCGCGCCGGCTGCACCGTGATCATGACGACCCACATTCTCGAAGTCGCCGAGCGGATGGCCGACCGGATCGGCGTGATCGCGGCCGGCAGGCTGATCGCCGAGGGCACGCTGGCCGAGCTGCGCGCGCAGAACGGCCGCAACGACACCACCCTCGAGGACATGTTCATCGCGCTGGTCGATACCGAAGCGGCGGCCGCGTGAGCTCGGTCGCCCACCTCACCTGGTTCGCGCGGCACGAATTCCGCCTGGCGTGGCGCGAATGGCTGGCGATGATGACCGGCGGCCGTCGCCGGCGCAATCGCGCCGTGATCGGCCTTCTGATCTTCGCGGCGATCCTGCATCTGCCGGCTTATGCCGTGGTCAACCGCTATGCCGACCTGCGGTTTCCGCTCGACCCGTCGTCGCTGATCGTGCTGACCGCGACGATCTTCCTGGCCTGGGCGCTGATGCTCTCGCAGGCGATCGAGTCGGTGACGCGCGTGTTTTACGCCCGCGCCGATCTCGATCTGATCATGTCGTCGCCGGCAAAACTCACCAACATCTTCTCGATCCGGATCGCCGCGATCGCGCTGACGGTGAGCAGCATGGCGCTGTTGCTGTCGACGCCGTTCATCGACGTGCTGGTCTATCTCGGCGGCCCGCGGTGGCTCGCCGGATTCGGCGTCGTCCTTGCGATCGGGCTGTCGGCGGCAGCCGCCGCGATCGCCGTCACCGCGTTCCTGTTCCGCCTGATCGGGCCGAGCCGGACGCGGCTGGTGGCGCAGGTCGTCTCCGCCGTGATCGGCGCCGGCTTCGTCATCGCGCTGCAGGTCGTGGCCGTGCTGTCCTACGGCACGTTGTCGCGCTTTGCCTTCCTGACCTCGGAAACCGCGGCGCGAATTGCCCCCGCCCTCGGCAACCTGCTGTGGTGGCCGGCGCGGGCATCGCTTGGCGACCTCGAAATCATGATGCTGCTGCTCGCCGCGGCGCTGGTGATGCTCGGCGGCGTGATGGCGATATTCGCACCGCGGTTTGCCGATACGGTCGCCAGCGTCGCCGCCAATCCAGCTGCGGTGACGCGGGGACGCGCCCGCGCGTTCCGGGCGGGCTCGCGGCAGCAGGCGCTGCGGCGCAAGGAATTCTTGCTGCTGCGTCGCGATCCGTGGCTGCTGTCGCAGACCCTGATGCAGATGCTCTATCTGTTGCCGCCGGCGCTGATGCTGTGGCGCAGCTTCTCCGGCACGTCGACCGCGATCGTGCTGATTACGCCCGTCATCGTAATGGCCGCAGGCCAGCTCGCCGGCGGGCTCGCCTGGCTGACCATCTCCGGCGAGGACGCGCCCGATCTGGTGGCGACCGCGCCGCTGCCGCCGTCACGCGTGACCCGCGCCAAGGTCGAGGTGGTCCTGATCGCAATCGCCGTTATCTTCGCCCCGCTGGTGGCCGCGCTGGCGTTTGCCTCGCCAGGGCAGGCCGCGGTCACGGCGATCGCGATCCTCATCGCGACCGGATCCGCCGCCGCGGTCCAGCTCTGGTTCCGCGCGCAGGCCAAGCGCAGCCAGTTCCGCCGGCGCCAAACCTCCTCCCGTATCGCCACCTTCGCGGAAGCCTTCTCCTCGATCGGCTGGGCCGCAACCGCGGCGTTGGCCCTGACAATCCCGACGGCCGCGCTGGTCAGCGGCATTCTGACGCTGCTGACGCTTGCCATCGCCTGGAAGATCAGCCCGCGGCGCTAGCCTTCATCACCTCGATCACCGCCGCGGCAAACGCCTCGGGCGCTTCCTGCGGCAGATTGTGGCCGGCATGCGGAATCAGGCGATGGGCAAGGCGGCCGGTGTACTTTGCCGCGGTGCGACTGCCGTCGGTCGCGAACGTCACGCCGTCGTCGGCGCCGTCGAGCGAGATGGCGGGGACCCTGATGACAGGCAATGTGTCGAGCCGCCGCTGCAAATCCGCATATTGCGGATCCCCGTCGACAACGCCGTAACGGTGCCGATAACTGTGGATCACGACGTCGACATAATCAGGATTGTCGAACGCAACCGCGGTCCGCTCGAAGCAGGCGTCGTCGAACGCCCAGCTCGGCGACCATTGCGACCACAGGATTTTGGCGATGCCGCGCCGGTTGGCGGCGAGCCCCGCCCGCCCCCGCTCGAGCTGGAAGTAGTACTGATACCAAAGCGGCACCTCGCGATCAGGCGGCGCCGGCACCATCGCATGCGCGATGTCCTGGATCATGTAGCCGTTGGTGCAGACGAGTCCGATGCATCGTTCCGGCCACAGCGCCGCACCGATCGATGCGGCGCGGCCGCCCCAGTCATAGCCGGCGAACACCGCGCGCGCGATGCCGAGCGCGTCCATCAGCGCGATCAAGTCGGCGCCGACCGCCGCCTGCTCGCCCGAGCGCGGCGTCGCCTTGTCGCGGAACGCCGTCGGTCCGTAGCCGCGCAGATAGGGCACGATGACCCGACAGCCTTGCGCCGCCAGCATGGGCGCGACGTCCACATAGGAATGGATGTCGTAGGGGAAGCCATGCATCAGCAGCACGGCCGGCCCAATGGAGGGGCCCGCTTCGTAATAGGCGATGTTGAGCACACCGGCGTCGACATGGCGCAATGGCTCGAGCCGTTTGGTCGAAGGCGCGCGCTGCGAAGAGACGGTATCAGTCACGCAGAACTCCCTGATCTCGATCGTTTGCGCGGCATCCTAGCGTGTCCCGACGCAATAATCGCCCGGCTCGTGTTGCAGCCCGCGCCATGGAGCGATGCACGGGCCTCATCATGACGGCGCGCCAATTGCGCGCTACTCTTCCGTCCGCGGATGCCGCCGCAGACGGAACAGGTCATGCTGAGATTGCTCGCCGCGCTCGTCTTGCTGGGATCATTGACCGGTCACGCCTTCGCGCAGGACGCCCAGCGCAGCGAATGCCTGGCGATGGCAAATGCGCCGCCGCGCGCCGTTCCCGTGAGCTACCGCCGCGTCGCGGACAAGAACGCGACCAAGTCCGACGAAGTCGCGATCACCTATGCCGGCCATGCGACCTACTATATCGACACGCCCGGCGGCATCCGGATCGCGACCGACTATAACGGCGTCTATCGGACCGGGCGGCTGCCCGACGTCGCGACCATGAACCGGGCCCACGCGACCCATTACACGCTGTTTCCCGACCCCAAGATTCCCCACGTGCTGCATGGCTGGGGCGAGAACGGCCAGGCCGCGCATTACGCGATGCGCATCGGCGACGTCTATATCCGCAACGTCACCACCGACATTCGCCGCTACTGGGGCGAAGACCCCGGCGGCGAGATGATCAAGGACGGCAATTCGATCTTCATCTTCGAGGTCGCCGGCCTCTGCATCGGCCATCTCGGCCACCTCCACGTCAAGCTCGACGACAGCCATTTCGCCGCGATCGGCCGGCTCGACATCGTGATGGTGCCGATCGACGGCACCTATACGATGTCGCTCGACGGCATCTCCGAAATCACCAGGCGATTGCGCGCCGCCGTCGTGCTGCCGATGCACCGCTTCGCCACCCCGCTCGACGAGTTCATGCGCCTGATCGGCCAGCAGTTCGAGATCGATCGCCGCGGCGGCGAGCGCACTTTGCGGATTTCACGCGACACTCTGCCGGCGACGCCGACGGTGATCATCCTCGACGGGGTGTGAGGCTCAACGGACTCATTCCTCCGCCGCCTGGCTGCGCCAGTAGTGCCGCCGCGATTTGGCAAGATTGCCGCAATCGCCCATCGAGCACCACCGCCGGTTCTGGGTACGGCTCTCGTCAACGAACAACCAACCGCAACCCCGCTCATCCTGGCACTGCTTCACCCTCAGCGCACGGGGCCCGGTCAGAAGGCTCACCGCCGACCATGCGATCGGCTTGAGCAGCGTCTCGGGCGCAACTTTCCCGGCTGTCGGCAGCCACCGCAGGGTGTCACCGACAGGTCCGAGCGCAACACCGCCCAACGCGGCTTCGAGGTATCGGTTGATATCGGCCAGCGCCGTCGGATCGATCCGGCCGCCTCCGATGCGGGCGATAAAGATCCTGTAGAGCGCCTCGCGCAGACCATGCGCCGCATTCAGAAAGGCATCGGCCTCGTGCGGTGAGGCTTTCCATCGCGCCCTGAGTTGCGCGGCGATCCGGCGATCCGCCAGTTCGGCATCGACCAGCCATTTCAGAATGGAATCCGAAGTCGCGATCCGATCCTCAACCAGGTCGCGGAGACGCCATGCGACCGTATTGACGAACTTGATGCTGAGCTCTTCCCGGGACGACGCCTCAGGCGAAGGAACGCGCGGCATGGTCCAGCAACTCCTCCGGAACGCATAACCCCTTAATGGGTTGGATTTGATAACCCATTAAGGGGTTAGAATCTAGCTCGGGAGCCCCGTATGCCCAAGCGCCTTTTGATTGTCGGCGCGTTCGCCGCCATCTATCTGCTTTGGGGTTCCACCTACTTCGCGATCGCGCTCGGCTTGAAGTCGATCCCGCCGTTCCTGCTGATGGGCCTTCGCTCGCTCGGCGGCGGCCTGATCCTGATCGCGCTGAACGGGGCGGACGTCACGCGTGTTTCGCGGTGGAACTGGCTGACCGCAGCACTTTGCGGCGTGCTGTTCTTCGTCGGCTGCCATGGTGTTCTCGCTTATGCCCAGCAATCGGTTCCGTCCGGCATCGCCGCGATCATGCTGGCTACGATCCCGTTCTGGGTGTTGCTCATCGATTTCCTGTATCCGCAAACCCGGCGTCCCGCGACCATGACGCTCGCCGCATTGCTGCCCGGCCTTACTGGTGTTGCAATCGTGGGCTGGCAATCGGCCGAACAGGGCCATTTCAGTATCCTTCCCATTCTGCTGCTGCTCGCTGCGGCGTTCTCCTGGGCGGTGGGCACGGTGCTGTCGCGTCGGACTTCGGATCATGGTTCGCCAACATTGTCGTCAGGCATGCAACTGTCGATCGGCGGCGCGGTCCTGTTTGCAATCAGTCTTGCGTCGGATGAAGTGGAAGGCTTCTCGCCGCGCGACGTTTCGGCGCCCTCGCTCGCGGCCGTGATCTATCTCGCCATCGCCGGCAGCGTCATCGGCTTCACGGCATTTCGCTGGCTGCTCGACAATGTGTCGACGTTCATGGTCTCGACCTACATCTTCGTCAACCCGATCATCGCCGTGCTGCTCGGCACGCTGATTCTGGGCGAGCCGTTTTCCGTCACGATGTTGTTTGGAGCGCTTCTTGTCATCGCCTCGGTCATCATCACCTGGCGCACCGAGCAGGCATCGCCGGCGTCGGCGAGGCAAGCTCAGTCGATGACATGGTCGCGACCGGCAATACGGTCGGGGTGACCGGCACGCGCAGACGTACGCATGCCTCCTCAGGCAGAGGCCCGGTTTGACGCGCTCCTGCGCGGCTCGTTATCCTCCCCAAAGCCGACATCGTATCGGCGGCCGACAAGAGCAAGAACAGGGAGCATCATCCATGGCCAGCACTCTGCCCGCCTCCGCCAGCGGGCTCTATGCCAATCCGCGCGAAGACTGGCTCGCCCAATACACCGAGGAGATCATCGATCCGGCCCGTCCGATCGTCGATCCGCATCACCATCTCTGGGACCGCGGGGGCTTGCGCTATCTGATCGAGGAGATGCGCGACGACATCGTGTCCGGCCACAACATCGTGGCGACCGTCTATGTCGATTGCCGGTCGATGTACCGCGCCGACGGCCCGGAGGCGTTCCGTCCGGTCGGCGAGGTCGAGTTCGCCAACGGCGTCGCGGCGATGGCGGCGAGCGGCGGCTACGGCAAGGCGGCGATCTGCGCCGGCATCGTCAGCCACGTTAACCTTCTGATCGGCGATCAGGCCAAGGCGGTGCTGGAGGCGGAGATTGCCGCCGGCAACGGCCGGTTCCGCGGCATCCGCCACTCCTCGGCCTGGGATGAAGACCCCAACGTCGCCCACATGTACGCGAACCGACCGAAGGGCATTCTGCTGGACTCCACCTTTCGTAGGGGGTTCGCCTGCCTGGCACCGCTCGGCCTCAGCTTCGATGCCTGGTTGTTCCACCCGCAGATCGGCGAGCTGACCGACCTCGCCCGCACCTTCCCCGACACTCGGATCGTGCTCGATCATTGCGGCGGGCCGGTCGGCACCGGCCGTTTCGCCGGCAAGCGCACGGAGACCTTTCCGGTCTGGCAGGCGTCGATCCAGGAGATCGCCAAATGCCCGAACGTCGTGGTCAAGCTCGGCGGGCTGGCGATGTGCCTGCTCGGCTACGACTTCCACCTCCGCCCCAGGCCGCCCTCGTCGGAGGAACTTGCTGCCGCCTGGCGGCCTTATGTCGAGACCTGCATCGAGGCGTTCGGTCCGGACCGTTGCATGTTCGAGAGCAACTTCCCACCTGATAAGGGGCAATGCAGCTACCAGGTCATCTTCAACACCTTTAAACGGCTTGCATCACAATATAGCGAAGCCGAAAAGACGGCGTTGTTCTTGAAGACGGCAAAGGATGTCTATCGGCTCGATATCGGGTAAGCTCTCGACTCATGGATGACGGCATCACCATCCGGCCGCTTCGAGAGGCTGATGCGGAAGCGGTGGTCGAACTTTACGCAAAGGCAGCCGCGGTGGAACCGCGGCTAGGCCCTGTCACGCTGCCGCAATGGGACCAGTTCCTGAAGCTGCCGCAGAACCGCGGCGGGCGCGACTTTCGCGTAGCCGAGCGCGATGGCGTGCTCGTCGGCCTCGCCGAGTCGTCGTTGCGCGACCAGGGCGCGCATCACACCCGATTCCTCAAGATCGTCGTGGCGCCCGAGATGCGCCGCCGCCGGATTGGCCTCGCGCTGTTCGACGAGGTGCTTGGGATCGACGCCGACGCCGATCTCACCGTTCAGACGCTGGTGAGCAGCGACTGGCCGGCCGGAATGGCCTTCGTGGCCGCCTTCGGCTTTGTTCATGTCGAGTCCGAGATCGGGATGAAGTGCGTCGAGCCGTTGCAGCCGGCGCGCACGCTCGCGGCCGCGCGCGCCACCATCGAGCAGGTCAGCGACGTCACCGCCTGCGCGGGCGAGGTCGCGCGCATCCATAACGCCGCCTATGCGTCGGACGCCGCCTTCCGCCTGTACTCGCGGGAAGAGATGGCGCAGGTCCTGACCGAGAGCGAAGTCTGGATCGCGTCGGAGGATGGACAGATGTCGGGCTTCTGCCTGACTGAACTGGAGCGGAACTCGATGTGGATCGAGTCGGTCGCCGTCGACCCGGTGCGGCAGGGACGCGGGCTCGGCCAGCTGCTGGTTTATCGCGTGCTGGCCGCACACGACGTATCGGTCGAGCACCCGTGCTGGCTCAACGTCTCGAGCCGCAACGCTCCCGCGCTGAAGATCTATCGCCGGCTCGGCTTCCGGCCGCAGCACGAGACCTGCCGCTTCAGCGCGCCACGCGGCGACCTGCTCGCCGCGCGGGGGCGGAGGTTTCAGTAGAGCGCGATGAGATTGAGATTGGGTCGGTAGCGACGGCGACGGGATTGCGCTCCCTCGCCCCGTTCTTACGGGGAGAGGGTTGGGGTGAGGGGCCTCTCCACATATTCGGTGACAGCTGCATTCGCGGAGGCGCCCCCTCACCCGGATCGCATCTGAAGATGCGATCCGACCTCTCCCCGCACGCGGGGCGAGGTGAAGAGCGTCGGCCCCCTTACGCCCACTCGCCCTTGCGGAACACCGGCACGCTGCGACCGTCGGCATGGATGCCGTCGATATCGGTGTGGGCGGAGCCGATCATCCAGTCGATATGGATCAGGCTCTTGTTGCCGCCCTGCTCGGCGATCTGCTGCGGCGTCAGCTTGTCGCCATTAACGAAGCATTTCGAGTAGCACTGGCCGAGCGCGATGTGCGAGGCGGCGTTCTCGTCGAACAGCGTGTTGAAGAACAGCAGTCCGCTCTTCGAGATCGGTGAGGAATGCGGCACCAGCGCGACCTCGCCGAGGCGGCGCGCGCCCTCGTCGGTGTCGAGCACCTTCTTCAGCACTTCCTCGCCGCGCGAGGCCTTGGCCTCGACGATGCGGCCTTCCTCGAACTTGACCGAGATATTGTCGATCAGCGTGCCCTGATAGGACAGCGGCTTGGAGCTGACGACGTGGCCGCTGACGCGGCGGCAGTGCGGGGTGGTGAAGACTTCCTCGGTCGGGATGTTGGCATTGCAGACGATGCCGTTCTTGGCAGTCGACGCACCGCCCTCCCATTCATGACCGTCGGCGAGGCCGATCGTGAGGTCCATGCCGGGTCCGGAATATTTCAGCGCGTGGAAGCGCTGGCCGTTCAGCCATTCGGTGCGCTCGCGGAGCTTCGCATTGTGCTGTGCCCAGGCGGCGACGGCGCCATCCTGATCGACGCGGGAGGCGGAGAAGATCGCATCGGCAAGCTTGGCCACCGCGACGTCCTCGGCATCGTCGGGGAACACCTGCTTGGCCCAGGACGTGCTCGGATAGGCGATGATGTTCCAGTTGGTGTCGAAATTGACGATCTTCTCCAGTGCCGGCTGGTAGGCGATCGAATTGGCCTTGCTGGCGCGCGCCACCTTGACCGGGTCTTCGCCCGACAGCAGCATCGGATTGTCGCCGACGATCGCAAGCCGCGCGGTGTTGGCGCCGAACGCCTTCGCCATGCCCTCATAGAGCCAGCTTGCGGCGCGATCGAAACTCGCATCATTGGCGTAGCGGTAGCGCGCCAGCGTGAGCTCCTCGTCCGAGAAGAATGGCGTCACGAGACCCGCACCGGCCTTGTAGGCATGCTCCACCACCCGCCGGACCAGCGGCATCGCTCCGGCGGGCGCCGTGAGCAGCAGATCCTGCCCCGGCTGCAGCTGCAGGCCGACCTTGATCGCGACTTCGGCGAGCCGGTCGAGCTTCACGGGATCGATCGAGGCGGAAAGGTTGCGTTGATGTGCGGTCATGAAGCGCCGTGTCGTTTGAGGAACCCTCGGGATTCGTAGTCCAATTCGATCCGCATCCGCAAGGTTCCTGCCCGCCGCGCCCGATCACGCGACGGCGAGCAATTGCCTCGAATTTTACCGCTTCACCGAGGCCAGCACCCGGTCGACCATCTGCGGCGCCAGGCCGAGATAGTTTTTCGGCGCGGTGAGGCGGTCGATCGTCGCCCGATCGATCCGGCTGGCAACGCGATCATCCGCCGCTAGCGCCTCGGCCAGCGTCAGGCCCTTGTCGTTGGCGAGGCGGCAGGCGTCATAGACCACGTCATGCGCTTCCTGCCGGCCGATCGACGGCGCGAGGCCCATCATCACGGCTTCGGCCACGATCAGCCCCCGGCTGATGCCGAGATTGTCGGCCATCCGCTGCTCGTCGACGATCAGGCCGCCGAGGACGAACCTCGCCTGGTGCAGCGCGCCCGCGCTCAGCACGAAGCTCTCCGGGATCGCCATCCATTCGGCGTGCCACGGACCGGTAGCGCGCTCGAAATCCTGCACCATCGCATCCAGCATCAGGCCGGCATGCTGGCGCACCGCCTTGGCGGCGGCGAGCATCAGTTCCGACGAGATCGGGTTGCGCTTCTGCGGCATGGTCGAGGACGCGCCGCGCCCCTTGACGAACGGCTCGTAGACCTCGGCGAACTCGGTCGACGCCATGATCATGATGTCGAGCGCGATCTTGCCGAGCGTTCCCGTGAGCAGTGCGAGGAAATTCACCGCTTCCGCCAGAGTGTCGCGGGCGACATGCCAGGTGGAGACGGGCACGCCGAGCCCGAGCTCCTCGCACAGCGCCTGCTGAACCTCGAACCCCTTGTCGCCCAGCGAGGCCAAGGTGCCGGCGGCGCCGGCGAACTGGCCGACCAGCACGCGCGGCTTCAGCTCCACGAGCCGCGCGGCGTGGCGATCGAAGGCGGCGAGCCAGATCGCGGTCTTGTAGCCGAAGGTCACCGGCAGCGCCTGCTGCAGATGGGTGCGGCCAGCCATCGGCGTGTCGCGGTATTTTTTCGAGAGATCGGCGAGGATGCCGCGCAGCGCGTTGATGTCGTCCTCGATGATCTTCAGGCCGTCGCGGAGCTGCAGCACCACGGCGGTGTCCATGATGTCCTGCGTGGTCGCGCCCCAATGGACATAGCGGCCGGCCTCGCCGCATTGCTTCGCCATCTGATGCACCAGCGGCAGGATCGGGTAACCGACGACGTCGGTCTCCTGCCGCAGCAGATCGAAATCGAGCGCCGCGACATTGGTCCGCTTTGCGATCTCCTCGGCGGCTTCCGTCGGGATCACGCCGCAACGTGCTTCGGCCGTTGCCAGCGCGACCTCGACCTCGGTGTAGCGCTCGATCAACCGCAGGTCGGAAAACACCTCGCGCATCTCGCGGGTGCCGAAGGCATCGCGAAACAATACGGAATCGAGCACGGTGGTCGAGGTCGGGAAGGCGGACATGGGCAGATCCTGTTGCCGGTCGCAGTCGGCAACGTCCCTATCACGGCAGAGGCCTGTGCCCTACCCCTCCGGCGGCGCCTCGCCGAACACCTCGGCTGCGATCTTGCTGGTCTCGATCGCCGCCGGAATGCCGCAATACATCGCGACCAGCAGCAGCACGTCCTGCACCTGCGCGGCGGTGCAGCCATTGGCCAGCGCTCCCTTGGCATGCACGCGGAACTCGGCAGGCTTGCTGCTCGCCGCGGTGATGCCGAGCATCACGAGGCTGCGGATCTGGTCGGACAGCCCGCTACGTTCCCAGACGTCGCCATAGACATAGGCGTTGATGATGTTTTGCAACGGCGCGCCGAAATCGCCGGCAGCGGCCATCCGCTTGGCGACGTCGACCTCGCCGAACATCTTCTGGCGCCGGCGCAGTCCGCGCGCATGGAGATCGCTGATGTCCACCATCGTCGTCGGGCTCCCTGAATGGGCTATTTATACGGATAAATATGACACACCTCAACATTCCAGCGGGCCTAACGCTTGCCTTTCTGATGTATTTGTCCGTATAAATTTGCAAAAGCAGACACGGGAGGAGACCGGGATGAAGTTACGGCTGGGGCTGCTCGCAGTCCTGCTTGCGACGCTTTCCATCCTGCCGGCTTTCGCCGCGGACGATTTCCCGCAACGGCCGCTCAAGATCATCGTGCCGTTCCCGGCCGGCGCCGGCCCCGACAACGTTGCGCGGCTGGTCGGCCAGCATCTGCAGGACGCGTTGGGCCAGACCGTGCTGATCGAGAACCGCGCCGGCGCGCTCGGCAGCATCGGCGCCCAGGAGGTCGCCCGCAGCGCGCCCGACGGCTACACGCTGTTGATGGGCACCAACACCACCCATGCCAGCAACGTCGCGACGCTGAAGAGCCTGCCCTACGACCCGGTGAAGGATTTCGCACCTGTCATCCGCACCACCACGGCGATGGTGCTGCTGGTCAATCCCAAGCTCGCGGCCAGGGACCTGCCGCAGTTCCTCAGCTACGCCAAGGCCAATCCCAACCTGACCGCGGGCTACGGTTCCGGCGCATCGCAGATCTCGATCGCCCAGCTGCAATCGCGCGGCGGCCTGTCGCTGGTCGCGGCGTCGTATCGCGGCGTCCCGCAGGCGATGACCGACGTGATGGCGGGGGTGATCGATCTCACCTTCGGCGACTTCTCGGTCGCGATCCCGCAGATGCAGGGCGGCACCTTGCGCGGCATCGCCGTGACGTCGGCGACCCGCAACGAGCTGACGCCCGGCCTGCCCGCGCTCGCCGAAGCGATGCCGGGCTTCGAGGCCACGATCTGGTACGGCCTGTTCGCGCCCGCGGGCACGCCGGAACCCGTGGTCAGCAAGCTCTACGCCGAGTGTGCGAAGTACCTCGCGATGCCGGAGACGCGGAAGAAGCTCGCCGATGTCGGCGTGATGGTGGCGCCGCTCGCGCCGGCCGAGTTCGGCGCCTTCGTCAGGAGCGAGGTCGTGCGCTGGTCGGCGGAGGTCAAGGCGGCCGGCATCCAGCCGCAATAAAGCGAGGCGGCGTCGCATCATGGCTTGCGAGACACCTGTCGGCATGATTGGCCTCGGGCTGATGGGATCGGCGCTCTCCGCGCGGCTGATCGACGCCGGCATCGGGGTGATCGGCTTCGACATCGACGCGGCGAAGACCGATGGCCCGAGAGCCAGCGGCGCCGAGTTCGCAGCGTTCGCCGCCGACGTCGCGGCGCGCTGCCGGACCATCGTCATCGCGGTGTATGACGCGGCCCAGGTCAGGACGCTGCTGCCGGACATCGCCAACGCGACGCCGCCGCCGCGCGTCATCTGCACCACCACCTGCGCGCCGGGTGAGATCGTGGCAATCGCCGAATTCGCCTCCCGCTCTCGCCTCGCCTTCATCGAAGCGCCGATCTCGGGCACCAGTGCCGAGGTCCGGGCGGGCACGGCCACCGCGCTGGTCGCCGGCGATGCCGACATCATCGACGCCGCCGCGACGACGCTCGATATTCTCTGCCCGCAGCGGGTCAATGTCGGCGCGATCGGCAATGCCAGCCGCACCAAGCTCGCCATCAACCTGATCCTGCAGAACAACCGCGCCGCGCTGGCCGAGGGCATCGCCTTTGCCGAAAGCCTCGGCCTCGACGGCGCGGCGTTCCTTGCGACCGCGCGGCAATCGGCGGCATATTCCAAGGTGATGGACAGCAAGGGGCCGAAGATGCTGGCGCGGGATTTCTCGCCGCAATCGCATATCGCGCAGACCTTGAAGGATGCCGAACTGATCCTGCAGGAGGCCGGTCGGCACGGCCTGCCCTTACCGCTAACCTCGGTGCAGGCCGGACTACTGCGCGCGGCGATCGAACTGCAAGGGCCGGACAACGACAGCGCTGCGGTGATCGAGGCGATCCGGGCCGGCCGCGGCCACGGTGAGGGACAATCATGATCAACTGTGCGATCGCAGGCCTCGGTCGATGGGGCCGCGCACTGGTCCGGGCCGCGCGCAACGAGCCGCGGCTCAGGATCGTCCGAGCGGTGGAACCCGACGCCAACGGCGCCGCCGGCTTTTGCGAGGCGCACGGCCTCTCCATCGCGGCGAGCCTGGACGATGTCCTCGCCGACCCTCGCATCGATGCCGTGCTGCTGGCGACGCCGCATTCGCTGCACAAGGGCCAGGTGATCGCGGCAGCCGGCGCCGGTAAGCAGGTGTTTTGCGAGAAGCCGCTGGCGCTTCGGCGCGCCGATGCCGCAGAGATGTTCGCGGCGTGCCGCAGCGCCGGCGTGGTGCTCGCGGTCGGGCATAACCGCCGGTTCTGGCCGTCGATGCAGGCGCTGCGCGCGATCACAGCCAGTGGCGAGCTCGGCACCATCCTGCATGTCGAGGGTCACAACAGCAACGAGAACTCGCGGAGCATCACGCAGGGCTGGCGGCTGTCGCCCGAGGAATCGCCGGGCGGCGGCCTGACCGGCGCGGGGCTGCATGTGCTCCACGGCTTCGTCAGCCTGCTTGGTCCCGCGCGCCAGGTCTATGCCCGGTTGAGTGCGCGCGAGGCGGGACCGCCGCCGCTCGATACTGCAACCTTGGCGATTGAATTTGTGAATGGCGTGAGCGCAACCCTTGCGACAATTCGCGCAACACCGTTCTATTGGCGCGTGCATGTGTTCGGAACGAAGGGATCCGCCGAGGTGCTCGACGAACAGACGATGGTACTGCGGAAATCCGGCGAGGCGCCTGCGACGACGCGCTATCCGGCAATCGACACCCTCACCGCGGAACTATCGGCCTTTGCCGACGCCGTCGAAGGCAAGCAGCCGTTCCCGGTGCTCGAGGCAGACGTGCTGGCGACGCTCGCCGCGTTCGAGGCCGCGCTGCAGTCGATGCAATCGGGACATCCGGTCGTCTGCCATACGGCATACCAGTGATCCGCCATGTCTGAACAACCGGACCGAGCGCGATCGTCCCGCTACCGCGACATCGCCACCGGACTGCAGAAGGACATCCGGCTCGGGACCTACGCGGTCGGCAATCTGCTGCCGACCGAGACCGAGCTGATGGCGAGCTATCAGGCCAGCCGGCAGACCGTGCGCGAGGCGCTGCGCATCCTGATCGACCAGGGCCTGATCGTGCGCCGCGCCGGCCTCGGCTCGGTGGTGATCGCATCCGAGCCGCCGGTGCTGTTCACCCACAGCGTCAAGTCGCTCGGCGAGTGGCTGCGTTATTCCAACGAAACCTACCGCGAGGTCGTTGCGAGCAGCGACATCGTCGCCGACCGCAAGCTGGCCGGGCTCTTGAAATGCGAGCCCGGCAAGAGCTGGTTCCTGATCGAGGCGGTGCGCCGCTCCGACCAGTTCGCAGCCCCGCTCGGCTGGGCCGAGATCTACGTGCTGCGCAGGTTCGCCGATGTCGTGACCCGGCCCGACCACGGCCGCACCCCGGTGCATGAGCAGATTGCCAGGATGTACGGCCAGGTCACCGAGCGCGCGCAGATGGAAATCTTCGTGCGGGGCATGCCGGCGCCGATCGCCAGGGCGCTCGGCGTCAAGACCGGCTCGCCGGCGCTCACCGTGGTACGCCGCTACTACGGCCAGCGCGAGGAACTGTTCGAGGTCACCATCACCACGCACCCCGAGGGGCGCTACACCTACACGATGGATATGCAGCGCTCGCTGCGGCCGAAGCTCTAGCGCACCCGGGCCAGATGGGTGCTGGCAGAGGTGTGTGCCGTCTGCGGGGTGCCGCTCACGCCCCAGATCGCGACCGCAATCAGCGCAGCCGCCCAGACATAAGGCACAGCATTCAACTTCTTCATTTCCGGGATCATCCCCAACGTCTCAGCAGGACCGACCGACCTTGCGACCCTGGTCGTGAATCTCACCACCGCGGTCCTCAGCGTCTCACCAGGCAGCCGTCCTTCACAACGCTACTAAGGTTAGACCTTGTCGGTTTCAGGACGCCTTCGTGCGAATCCGGAAATGATTTCGTCGGAACCGGGCTCTCTCATCCGAATTGATGAGACCGTAGGCCAATCGAGGTCGGCTTCATTCGAGGCAACACTTAAGAGAATTTTCTGCCCAAATTTGAATCAGACGCACAGCAAACCTTCCAAAGATGCACCCACTGAATTCTTTTTGATTGTCGCCCCGACTCCCGCCGTGCGATCAGGGCCTGTGACACTGTGATGACAAGGGCTTCTCCCGTGACTGCCGAACCGGCCAAACCGCAAGGCGACTCCCGTCGCCGCTCCAAGGAAACCCAGGACGAGGTGGCGCGGTCGCTGGAACGGGAATTGAAGCTGCTGACGGAAGAGCGCCAGGAGCGCGCGCTCCGGTTCGGCCTCGACATTGCGGGCAAGACGCCGAAGGTGGACCAATAAGGTCGCCGCCGCGCTGAGAGCCTCGGGCGCATAGTTTCCTTAGCATTGTCGATTCGCGCGGCCGTCTGCCATGGCGGTGTGCGTGTTGGCGTGCGCCGGTCGTGATTTCCTGCGATCATGCCGCCAAGGTCGCTGCGCGGGCACGACGCCTTCTGCACTATTGCAACGACCAGTCCCAGCTACAACGTCCGCCGCGGCGTATGGGTCCCGGCCTTCGCCGGGACGACGCGAAGGAAGCCGAGCTTCACGTGCCCGAAATGGACAGGGACGCGGCCCGCGCTCGAGCTATTGCGCGCCCGGCGCTTCAGCGTCGGCCTTAACGTCGCGGCCGAAGCGATCCTTGCCGCTGAGCCGGGCCTTGCCGCCATCGAATGACAGCAGCCATCGGCGGTCGGTATCGCCGCCGACCAGACGCAGGTCGATCGCGAATGTCTGGTTGTCCTGCCACGTCCCCTTCAGCGCCATCACGCCGAGCGCCGTTGGCTGACCGAGACGGTAGGCACCGTCGAGCCCGATCGGTCCTGCCAGGGTCGTCACCGGCCTCGCCGGATCCGGCGTCGACGTTTCGAGTTCGTAGTGCGCGGGCTGATCCGTCAGATGCAGCGTTAGTGCCCGCAAATTGAAGCCATTGGCCGGGAAGCGCCAGGTCTTGCCGGAGATGGCGGCGGCCGTCTCGGGCACGGCACCAACCGTCGACGGCTTTTCGGTTGCGATATCGCGCAACGCGCCCGCGAGCTGATTGCCGCCGACGGAGTTCACCGGCAGCGCCGTGTCGGATTTGACCGCGCCCGAAATCTCGTCGGCCATTCTGCCGAACGAGCAATAGTCGCGCGCGGTCACGACGGTGACGATGTCGAGCGCGGGAAACAGCATGACGAGCTGACAGCGGTCGCCGACCGCCATGACAACCTGCCGCTGCGGCATGACCAAGAAGAAATTGGCGTAGCGCAACGATGAGTCGAACGAGGCGTGCATCTCGGTCGCCGCGTGCCTGATGCGGTCGACCCAGCCGGTCGGCAGCAAGCGCTGCCCGTCCCAATCACCGTCATGCAGATAGAGCAAACCGATCCTGGCCGCGTCGCGCGGCGCGAGCTGAAGCCCGCCGCCGCCCTGCGTCAGTCCGGGACCGATGCTGTGCCAGTACGGCGCGGCTATCCCGAGCGGGCGAAACAGTTTGGTCACCGCGTAGTCCCGCGCGCTCATGCCGGTGAGCTTGTTGATGATCGCAGCCAACAGCTGCGCATTGCCGGTGTTGTAATCAAACGCCTCGCCCGGCGCCTTCGCCATCGGGCGGTCGAGGATGAACTGGATCGCATCAGGGCTGCGCCCCCACTCGATCAGCGAGTCCGGTCGGCCACCCTCAACGCCTTCGGTCCAGGCCATTCCCGAGGTCATGTCCAGCATGGTCTGGACCGTGATCGCCCGCTTGCGGTCGTCGAGATTGGCGATGCTGCGATCGCCGAAGAAATCCACCATGCGATGGTCGAGGCTGTCGAGCACGCCATCCCTGAGCAGCATCGCGACCAGCGTTCCGGTCACCGCCTTGGTGACGGAATTGAACAGATGCGGGATCTCCGGCGTGTAGGGCGCATAGTAGGCGTCGAGCACGATCCGGCCGTGCCGCGCGATCAGGAGGCTATCGAGACTGTGGTCCGCGCCAAAATTGACGAGCCGCGCCAGCGCGGCGGAATCCATCCCCTGCTCTTCCGGCGTCGAGGTCTGCCACTGCCAGGTCTGCCACTGCGAGGTCTGCCACTGCGAGGTCTGCGGTACCGGCTCGACGGCGCCTTGCGCCCGGGCTGCGCCCGACAAAGCCGAAGCTGCAAGCACGAGCCCTGCAAGCATCGGCAGCGCCAAACGTTGAACTTGCATCGGCGTCTCATTGCGACACGGCGGAGAGCCGCACCATCCGCGATCCCTCGCTTGCTTGTCAATCGCCGCCGCGACCGCGCGCCAATCAGGACGGGCAAGCCGTCTAGCGCTGCCGCTGCGCGAGATAGAATCCGGCCAACACGGCGGCCAATCCGGCCGCCTGCAGCGTGGTTGGTGGCTCGCCGATCAGGAGCCATCCCAACAGCAGGGTCAGCACCGGCACGGTCGCAGGAAATACGGCTGCGCGGGCAACGCCCAGGCGCTGGATCGACACCGCGAACAGATACATCGCCGCTGGCCCGGCCAGGATGCCCTGGGCGATGGCCTGTAGCGTGTTTTCATGCAGGCCGATGGCCGCATCGCGAGCGAGCCCACCCGAGGCGGCGTAGAGTGGAAACAACGAAAGCGACAGCACGCTGATGACGCTGGCCACGGAGAACGCCGAGACACGCCAGTAGCGCACCAGCGTGGCGAAGCCTGCGAACATCAATCCGGTCAGAACGAAGATCAAATCGCCGATCACGGCGCTCGGCCCCATATGGCCGATCGACTCGCTGCCGATCACGGCAAGACCGACGACAATGACGACAGCGCCGGCCGCGCGCGAGAGCGAGACCGTTTCCTTCAGCAAGACGACCGCGAGAAACAATCCACCCAGCGTCGCGCAGGACGGCTGGATCACGCTGCCGTGCCCCAGCGGCACGAACATGAAGCCGGCATAGCTGATCAGCGACATCACCGGCCCGCCGAGCAGCATCAGCGCCATGCCGCGCCCCCAGCCGATGCCGCAGAGATCGCGGAGGCCGGCGCGCACAACGAGCGGCAGGAAGACGATGCCCGACCACAGGAAGCGATGCATCAGCAGGTCGACGGGTGTAAAACCGACCTTCAGGCCGTGCCGGGTCGCCACGAAGCCGAGCGCCCAGCACAGCGCCGCACCGAGGCCGCATGCGACCCCGAGCAGAATGGCTTTCGTATCCGGAAGAGCTGCAGCCTTGGCGATGGCCGGACGTTCGTTCATCGCGAACGACTACGTTAGTGCCGGAAGCGGATCAACCCATCGATACGCACGGCTGGTTGGCGCAAGCCTGCCAGGGTCCGCTTGGATCAAGCTCTGACGTCATTCCGCGCTGCCGCGATGTCCGCTTGCTGCAAAGGGCGAGCTCGAGGGCCGGTTCACTCTAAGGGAAGCTGGCCTTTCACAGACAAGACGTGGGACTTACTTCCGCGGTTCAACCACGGTTTTTGTCGATCCGTCCGGCGCTCCCTGCATTCCCGGCGGGCTTTGACCTTGCGGGCTTTCCGGCGGCGCACCACCTGATTTTGTTTCAAGTGGCCCGGTCCAACCTTGTGGCTGCAATTGACCTTTTTCTTCCGGTGCCGAGCGCCCGGTTGCCGTGTTCACGTCCTTGTTGGGATCGGCCTGGGCTAGCGCGAATCCACACGACAACGCCCAGCCAATCGTCGTCATCAGAATGATCCTCATTCCGACCTCCCTTGGCTAATCGTACCAAACAGGCTGGACCGGCTTCGGTTCCGTTTGCCGAAGGAGGCGACCAAAACCGGCGTCAAACGATACCCGCTATGGGTCCAGCAGCGGACGTCCGGCTGTGGAGCATCAATCTTAAGCCGCGGGCGAGCCGCTGCGTTGAGGAAACAGCCGAGGTGCCCCCTCAGGAAGTAACCCGCAAGCCTGGAGCACGCCGTAGACGAGCGCTGCTAAAATGATGAAACCGACAATGCGATTGAGTTTGAACACCAAATCTCGAAGCTCTTCGTTGCCAAGCGCCATATTGCCCGAGATGCATCACTCGCAGCAAGAGCACCGAGGCCACGAAGATCAACGCCGCCATCATGCCGCGATGATCGAATGCTTGTACAACCGGGCCACCAACGTAAACAAAGGCCCTTCGGAAGATCAGGCGGCGCTGTAGCCGCCGTCGACCACGTGCGATGCGCCGGTCATGAACGACGCCTTGTCCGAGCACATCCAGACCACGGCTTCGGCGATTTCCTCGGGCACGCCGAGGCGACGGACCGGCACCTTGGCGATGATCTCGTCGTAACGCTCGTCCATCGTCTCCTTGGTCATCGGCGTCTTGATGTATCCGGGATTGACGCAATTCACCCGGATGCCGTCCTGGGCATATTCGATCGCGGCGGACTTGGTCAGCCCGACGACACCGTGCTTGGTCGCGACATAGTGGCCGGACGTGGCGAGACCGACCAGGCCTGCGATCGAGGCCGTGTTGACGATGGCGCCGCCACCGCCTTGCTTCAGCATTTGCGCGACCTCGTATTTCAGGCACAGGAACACGCCCATCAGATTCACCGAGAACATCTTGGCCACCGAGGCCTGGGTGAGTTCATGAATGCGCTGGCCGGGCGGGCCGACGGAGCGCCCGGCAACGCCGGCATTGTTGAACGCACAATCGATGCGCCCGAACGCCGAAACCGTGCGGGCCACCATGTTCGCGACCTCGGCCTCGTCGGTGACGTCGTCCTGGATCGCGATCGACTGGCCGCCGGCGGCATTGATCAGCGCGACCGTCTCCTCGATGCCGTCCTTCGAGAGGTCCGACACTGCCACGCGCGCGCCTTCACGCGCCATGGCAATTGCCGTCGCCCGGCCGATGCCGGAGCCGCCGCCCGTCACCAATGCGGCCTTGCCGTCCAGAATGCCTGCCATGAGAAACTCCTCTAAAGCGCGACGCGATCGAATCGAATCGTCATCGCGCTCTTTGCTCCCTGTTTGAGCATGATCTTGCCGGAAAACCGCTTCGCACTTTTCCGGATCATGCTCTAGCGCTTGCCTTCGATTGCGATCTCGACGAGGTACGGCCGCTGCGCCGCGACAGCCTTTGCGACTGCACCGGCAATGTCGTCGGCCTTCTCGACCCTGACCGCCTCGACGCCCATGCCGGCCGCGAGATGCACGAAGTCGAGCGCGGGGCCGGTGATATCCATGTTCTGATAGGGATGCTGGGTGCCGGCCTCGAAGTTCTGCCGCCAGACGTCCACATTGTGCTTGAGGATGCGGTACTCGCGGTTGGCCAGCACCACGAACACGATCGCAAGCCTGTGGTGCGCGGCGGTCCACAGCGCCTGGATCGCGTACATCGCCGAGCCGTCGCCGGAGATCGCGACCACCGGACGATCCGGCATCGCGACCTTGACGCCGATCGCGCCGGCGAGGCCCTGGCCGATGCCGCCGCCACGGCCGCCGAAATAATCGCCGAAGCCGCGATAGTCGAAGGCGCGCGCGAGATCGAGGCTCGCGGTGATGCTTTCATCGACGATGACGACATCATCGGGCAGGCCGCGACGAAGCTCCGCGGTGACACGCGGCATCGCGGTCGGCTGGCGGTCCCAGCTTTTCTCGACGCGTGCGCGATAGGCCTCCTTCTCCTTCGCCTGCAATTCGGCCAGCGCGGCATTGCGGTTCTGCGCGGCCTGCCTGAAGTCCTCGCCCGCCTTTGCACGCACCGCTTCCGACAAGACACCGACGCTGACGGCGATGTCGCCGACGATGCCGGCATCGAGCCGGTTGTTGAGCGCGAGGCGCTCGGCCGAGGCTTCGATCTGCAGCACGGACGCGCCGTCAGGGATGTGGCCGCCAGGCGCAAACCAGATGTCCTCAAAGAATGGGCCGCCGACCAGCAGCACGAGATCGGCATCGCCGAGCGCCTTGCGCACCTGCCTTGCGTCGCCCGGAAGCGACTGACGATAGCTCGGATGGCTGGTCGGGAACGGCGCGTGATGGCGGAGCCCCTCGAACCACACGGTGGCGCCGATCGCTTCCGTGAGCACCACCAGCGCCTGCTCGCCGCCCGATCGTGCCACGTCGTCGCCAGCGATGATGGCCGGCTTTTTCGACTTCAGAAGCAGCGCGACAAACGCTTCGATGCCGGCCGGATCGGGGCGCGGCGAGCGCCACAAATTGTCCGGCGCCAGAGCATCGACCGCGGTCTCCTGTTCCATGACGTCGATCGGCAGCGACACGAACACCGGCCCCTGCGGCGCATCGGTCGCCACCTTGAACGCGCGGCGCATGATCGGCGCGATCTCGTCGGCGCGCTCGATCTGCACGCTCCACTTGGTCACCGGCGCCGCCATCGCGACGAGGTCATGGCCGAGCAGCGGATTCTTCAGCCGCATTCGCGTATCCTGCTGGCCGGCCGTCACGACCACGGGCGAACCCGCCTTCAGCGCGCCGTACAGCGAGCCGATGCCGTTGCCGAGGCCGGGAGCGACGTGCAGGTTCGCGACCGTGACACGCCCCGACGCCTGCGCGTAGAAGCTGGCGGCGCTGACCGCGACACCTTCATGCAGCGCCATGATGTATTCGAGTTGCGGAAATGCGGGCAGGCTGTCGAGCAGTGGCGTTTCGGTCGTGCCAGGATTGCCGAAGATATGACGCACGCCGTGCGACACGAACGATTCCATCAGCACACGGCGCCCGCGCATTCGCTCCCTCTCGATTGTTCTGATCCGTTTTGCGCATCATCGGCCGGGGAGCGCCCCGTGGCAACCGTGCGAGACGGCCAGCATCCGCGCGCCCGGCTGCGTCTTCCGCATGGCTTCAAGGCGCGAACGCGCCAGCGAGACCACGGCCCTGCCACTTCCGCGGCCAAAGCAGCCACGAATGAAAAGGGCCACCGTCTGGGTGGCCCTTTCGCCTATTTCTTGAGGTTTGCAGCAAACAGCTTGGCGGCTTCGGCCTTGGATTCCTGATCGGCCTTGGCGTCGTATCTGAGCGGCAAATTGAACTTCTGGCCGAGCTCGGTGGCTTCGGGGTTGGTGAACGCGTGAACCGCGCCGGGATACTCGACGATGCGGTAATCGGCCTTCGCGGCGTCGAAATCCTTCTTCAGCGCATCATACTGCTCGCGCTTCACGAACGGGTCGTCCGCGCCGTTCAGGATCAGGATTTTCGCCTTGACGGTGCCCGGCGCCGGTGCGGGGGTGTTGAGACCGAGCGAGGCGTGGAAGCCCGCGACGGCGGCAAGATCGGCGCCAGTGCGCGCCATGTTCAGCACCACCGCGCCGCCGAAGCAGTAACCGACGGCGCCGATCCGCTGCGGATTGACCGAGGCCTGCTTGGCGAGTTGCTCGCGCGCGGCATTGAAGCGCTGCTCCATCACCTTCGGGTTCTTCATCACCGAGCCCGAGAGCGCGCCGGCATCCTTCGGGTTGTCGGCAGTCTTGGCGTCGCCGTACATATCCGCGATGAAGGCCACGTAGCCCTGCTCCGCGAACTTCCGCGCCTCGTTATGGATATGCGGGGTGATGCCCCACCATTCGTGCACCATGACGATGCCGGGCCGCTTGGCCTGGGTCGCGTCGTCATAGACGACGAAGCCCTTCATCGTGGTCTCGCCGTCGGTATAGGTGACCGGCTCTTCCTTGACCGCTGCGTGTGCGCTCGCGACCATCGCGATGGCGCAGAGTGCTCCCACTATGTTCGTTATGATCGTTCGCATGCTGACCTCCTGCGGGTTTGGCACGACGCGACATTGGCATACCAGCGAATCCTGCGCTAGGCTTGGAAAGCGGAGCCGCTTCGCTCGCCGGCTGCGCATCATCTCCCGAGCGCGCCAACATTTCTGTCGGTTGCTGATCTGTGAACGATGTTGCGTCAAGGTCAGCGCGTCGCCGTTGCTGAGCTTGTCGCGCTATCGATGAACGCAACCGGCGTGCCCTTCGCGACACCGGCCGCGACGCGCTGCGCGTCCCAGTTGGTGAGCCGGACGCAGCCGTGAGACTCCGCCTTGGAGACCTTGCCGGGATCGGGCGTGCCGTGAATGCCATAGCCTTCGCCCGAGAGGTTGATCCAGACCACACCGACCGGGTTGTTCGGACCGGGCCTGATCGTGAACGGCGTCTTCGATCTGACGCCCTTGAACGCGTATTTCGGATTGTAGCGATAGGTCGGGTTCTTGTTGATCGCCGTCACCTTGAGCGTTCCGCTCGGCGTCGGCTTCTCCGCGCTGCCGACGGTCGCAGGATAGAAGCCGAGCAGCTTACCTGCTGCATCGAACGTGCTGAGCGCCTGCCGCGTCTTGTCGACCTCGACGCGCGCGACCTGCGGCGGTTTTCCGGCGTCGACGACGTTGGCAACCGCAATGGTCTCGCCGGCCTTGTCGAACTTCTGTCCCGGATTGAGCGCCTGAAGCAGTGCTTCGCTCATGTGGAACTTTTCGGCGAGCGCTTCGCGCGGACTGGTATAACCCAGCGCCGGTAGGCTCTTCATGCTCTCCATCCTCGCGGGAATCCTCTTCGCGAACGGCCCCTTCACGTCGGCGTCGACGATCGTGTAGCTGACGATCGCAGGCCCCTCGCTGGCGGTTGTGAGCCCGCTCCAGAGCTCCGGCGTCACCGCCTTGTCGAAGGACAATCCATTCGCGTCGGCAAACGCCCGGAGCGCCTTCTGCGCGTTGTCGCCCAGCTTGCCGTCGATCTCGCCGGGAGAAAAATGCGCGCGGTCGAGCAGGATCTCGAGCCTGGCAACGAAGGCGTTGAGCTGACGACGGTCCGGCAATTTTGCCGGCGGCGCCGCCACGTCGTTGATCGCGGCCGCATCAAGACCCGCGGCCACCGCCGGCGCGGCCGACACAAGCGAAAGTGCAATCGCAAAACGTGCAACGGAAAACGGTCGGAACATCGTGCATCCCAACGTGATCATCTTCCGTAAAGCTACGGAAAGCGTCGAAGTTCCAATGCGAACAGCGGCGAAGTTCCACGGCGGAACAGGTGATTTCGCGGCTTCGCCGCAATCGACCCGCTAAAAAGTCGTGATCCGAAGTGCATTTGCGCGCAACTCACATCACAATTCAGGTCTCTGGAAGCAAATGCGATTTGTCATCGCGGCGCTTGCCGCGTTTCTTGTCTTGATGCTCGACTTCGATCGTTCGCCCGGCTCGATCAACGCCTCAACCCAAGCCCCGACATTCTCGCGCGACGCGACATCCGACGCCGTTCCGTTTGCCGCGCGCTTTATCGAAAGCGCTGATGCCAGCGAGGCGCCCGCTGCGACGGACGCGGACAAGACGCCCGCGCCTGCGGCGCAGCCGAGCGATGCCGCGGCCGAGCCGCAGATGTCCGCGATCGACAAATTCTGCCACAGCCTGAAGGACGCGGCGCAGGCGAGCGAAATCCCCGTTGCGTTCTTTGCGCGGCTGATCTGGCAGGAGAGCCGCTTTCGCTCGAACGAGATCAGCCATGCCGGTGCGCAGGGCGTTGCGCAGTTCATGCCGGAGACGGCGGCCGAAGTCGGGCTCGACGATCCCTTCGATCCGCTGCAGGCGTTGCCGGCATCCGCAAGACTGCTGCGCAAGCTGCGCGACGATTTCGGCAATCTCGGCCTGGCGGCGGCCGCCTACAATGCCGGCAGCGGCCGCGTCCAGAAATGGCTCGCCCGGCGGAGCGAGCTGCCGCGCGAGACCCGCGACTATGTCCGGATCATCACCGGCACCAAGGCGGAGGACTGGATCGAGCGTGCCGACACGCTCGCCATCCGCATCGACTTGCCGGGCGAAGCGCCGTGCGAAGGCATAGGCGGCCTCTCGAAGGCGAAGGATGTCGCCTTCGTCGCGGCGTCGCCGGCGTCCGCGGTGACGACGATCATCCGCAAGGCCGAGGCCGCGCGAGAGGCGGCAAGGTCGGTCGCCGGCCGCGCGCGCAAGCGGCTCGCGCTGCTGCTCAGAAAGAGCTCGCCGGGCGCGGCCCGGCTCGGCAAGGCGCGCCCGACCGTCGTCGCCGCCAAAACGAAATCCGGCAAGACCCGCGCCATTCACGTCGCCTCGCGCGCGCGTTCGTCGAGCTGAGGCAGCGTCACGACGCGTGCACCGCCGCAAGCGTGGGCCGGCGATATTTCCGCTCAGGAAACTGAGCGCACTGGTGTATGTTGCCGGTCGTTTTCAGATCGGTTTGCTTGCAATTTTCATTTCCCAGTGGGCGTTGTCATGACGTTGATCGATGGTTTGGGTTATCTGGCGTCGGCGCTTGTGTTGCTGACGTTCTGCATGAGTACGATGTTGAGCCTGCGCGCTGTCGCGATATTCAGCAATCTGGCATTCATCAGCTATGGATTGGGCGACCGGATCTACCCGGTGCTCATCCTGCATATCATTCTGCTGCCCCTGAACGTGGTGCTGCTGTTCCAGATGGTTCGGCTGCTTCGGAAAGCGAAGCGTGCTGCAGCGACGGACCTTTCTCCGAACTGGCTGCAGCCGTTCATGCAGCCGAAGCATCTCAGGGCGGGAGAAACGATCTTCCGGAAGGGCGACGACGCCGACCTGCTGTACATGGTCGTGTCCGGCGAGGTCAGGTTTCCCGAGATCGATCGCGGGGTATCGGCGGGTGAATTGTTCGGCGAGATCGGGCTGTTTTCGCTCGAGCGCCGCCGCACGCAAACCGCTCAAGCCGCGACCGATGTAGATCTGCTCTGGATCAGCGACAGCGCACTGAGGAAGCTGTGCGAGCGCAACCCGGGACTGTCGCTGTATTTCCTGCGCCTGACGGCGACGAGGATGACGGAAAACGCGGCTCGCGCGATCGGGGTCGGCGAGGTGGCGCCCAGTCCGGCGTAAGGTGCGCCGCCTCGCTTGCCGGCGCTACGGCGCGGACGACGCCGCAAGGCTCGGCAGCGGCGCAAACTGCATCTCTGCAACGGCCGAGCCGGCGTATGCACTGGCGATCAGGATCATGACTCGAATGGCGACGAACATGGTGCCTCCTCAGTCTTGTTGTTGGTCTTTCAATGCCAGAGACTTCTTTCCCGCCGGTGAGGAAAGCTGGTTGCCGCAACCTTGAAGGCATTGGTAAGCGGGCCGTTTACGCAAGCCCATTCATGAGTTGGGAACCGTATCGGCTGATCGGCCGCAGCACTAAACGCGCGGTTCACCGTCACCGGGCATTGTTCGCCTCAATCAAGAAGGCGCAAGCACAATGCCGATTTTCAGGACGATCCTTGTTGTCGTATCGATTTTTCTTGCCGGTTTGTACGTCTACGACAGCAGCCGCAGCGATGGGCTCGCCATGCCGGTTTCGGTAAACGAAATCCTTGCACGGCGCTGGCCGGAACCGGACGCGTTTCATCTGACGGCAGCCCCTGTTTCCGCGACCGCCGGCACCGTGACGCCGGCCGCGCGCGTTAGGGAAACGTTTGCGATGTTCATCCCCAAGGATGCGCGACGCCATCCGATGCAGCGCAGCCTTTAGAGCATGATCCGGAAAAGTGGAAACCGGTTTTCCGAAAAGATCATGCTCAAACAAGGAGATGAGATCATGATGCGATTCTGTGGAAACGCATCATGATCTAGCGGCCTCGAGTCAGCCCAGCGACGCGCCGGCCTTGGCGCGGCTTATTCCGAGCGTCACGATGCGCTGCAGGAGATCCGGATAGTCCAGCCCGTCATGCCCGGCGGCCGTCGCAAACTCCTGGCTCTTGGCGATTTCGGGGTTGGGATTGGCTTCGATGAAATACGGAACGCCATTGGTGGACAGGCGGAAGTCGATGCGCGCATAGCCATCGAGCCCCAGCGTCCGGTAGATGCGCTTCGCCAGCCGTTGGATATGGGCGGATAGTTCCGGCGTGAGATCCTCGGCCGGGCCATCGACAATCCCGACGCGCTCCTGATAGCTGGTATCGTGCTTGACCTTTTCGGTGGCGATCTGGCGCGCGGCAGGGCCGCCCATGCTGCCGAATTTCAATTCCCACACCGGCAGCACCCGCAGCCGGTTGTTGCCGAGCACGCCGACATAGAGCTCGCGTCCCTCGATGAACTGCTCGGCGATCGCGGCCGTTCCGATCCGCTCATGGATGAAGGCGACGCGCTCGGCGAGCTTCTCGTCGGTATCGACGATCGACGCCTGCGAGATGCCCAGCGATCCATCGCTGCTCAGGCTCTTGACGATCAGCGGCAGCTCGAGACGCGGCGGCCGCTTGACCTTGCGGCGCATCGGAAACACGGCGAAGGCCGGCACCGGGATCCGGCGATGGTGCACCAGCGTCTTGGATAGATCCTTGCCGCGCGCCAGGATCAGGCCGCGCGGATTGCACCCGGTATAGGCGATCTTCATCAGCTCGAGATAGCTCGCGATGTGCTGGTCGTACACGACGTCGTAGTGAAACTCCTCCAGCAGCGTGAACACGACGTGCGGCTTGAAGCCCTCGATCTCGTCGCGTACCGGCTTGATTTCCTCCTGCACGCCGAGCGGACGTACCTCATGGCCGGCCGCGCGCAGGGTGCTGACGACGTCGTATTCCGTCTTCCACTCGTTGATCTCCCGCGCGCTGTATCCATCGCTGGAGTCGGGCGGCACACAATCCGGGTGCATCAGCACCAGAATGCGAAGCTGTTTCATAGCGCGATCCATTTCCGGCGCGACGGGCCGAACAGCGCGTGCATGGTCTTGGCGGTCAGCAGAATGGTGAAGTTTGTCACGAGTTTCTGCTCGGGGCCGACGGCACGCAGATTGAGCTCGCGGCAGCGCGAGATCATATCATCGAGCACGGCATCGAGCGTCAACTGGTTCTCGCCGGTCCACCGCGCCACCAGCTGCCTGATCTGGGCGCGGTGCCGCCTGATGAAGGCCGCGGCCGGCGGACGCCGATAATGCCGCGGATCGGCGGAGAACAGCTTGGAGAGATCGCGGTCGTAGGTCTTCGGCGGCGTGAAGGCGTAGAATGCCTGCTTCTTCCTGTAGTGCTCGGCGAGCGTTTGCTTGAGCGTATGCAGCGGATCGACCCGCTCGCGCGTCGGGAGCAGCGGCCGCTTGCCGGCGATCTCGCCCATCAGCTCGTCGACATATTCGAGCTTCTTCAGCGCGGGCCAGCCGGCATAGCGCGTCCGCCAGTTCGAGCGCGGCCGCAGCCACACCGCGAAGGTCTCGGCGAAGTCCTCATCCGGATGGCTCTGCGCGTACCAGAGCCGAAGATGCTGGACATAATTGCGGCTGGCCGGATTGGGCCGGTAGTAGCGCGGATAGTGCTGCGACGACGGGCCGAACAGCTGCTGCCAGCGCCGGCGGCGCTGCAGCTGGTAGCCGTGCTGCACGGCGTGCCCCGCCTCGTGGCGGAGAATGGCCATGCACTCGGACCACGAGGCGCCCTCGACGTCGAGCATCATCTTCTTCTCGAGCTTCATCAGGCGGGGATGGGCGAGGTAGAACGGGATCGCGATGCCGGGCACATCTGCCGGGCTGAACCATTCGCTCGAGATCCATGTGTGCGGCCGCAACCGGATGCCGCGCTCCTCGAGCTCCTCATAGAGCGTATTCACACAATCGGCGAGCCAGGTGCCCTCGACGGCAACCCTCAGACGATTGAGCGGTTGCGCGAGCAACTGCTCGTCCGTCAGCTTTTCCCAGGCAAATTTGCGGCGCGGCATAGGCTTCCAAAGTCTAAAACAAATCGGACTCTGGATGGTGTCATAGGTTGCCGCCGGCAACAACCGCCGGGCCTTCGCGGCGAGCCTCCGGCCAATGCCGGCATCGGGCCGGCCCGAGTGTCCGCCTTGGGCGGCGGGCAGCGCGCCGAGCCCGATTCGCCGGCTCAAGGCGACGCCCATCTGGCGTCCTACGGCCTGACCCAGCGTTGCACGGCCGCGGCGGTGTCGGCCGGCCTGGTGTTGAAGCAGATGGCGGCATCGGGGGCGAGCCGGTGCACCAGATTCAGGATCGTCTCGAACAGCAAGAGCCGCTCCGGCGGCTCGCGCAGCCCGGCACCGATCACGACGCAGTCGTAGCGGCGCGCGTTGAGGGCCGCCGCCGTCACGGCTTCCGCCGTATCGCCGAGGTCGATCAGGCAGCTCTCGACGTCGTAGCCGAGCGTCCGCAGGCCGTCGATCTGCGCGTCGAGATAGCTGCGCACCAGTTCGGGCGTGAACCGCGGCATGACGGACAGATCGACGAAGGTCGGGTCGAGGCCGATCGCCAGCACGGATGGCTTCGTCATGGTGGCAGTTCCCGGTCCGAGAGAATTTCGTCCGAGCATGCCGCAGGTTTGAGTCGAAATCGCGGACACGACGACCCGCAGCAACCTTGTGAAAGCCCGGGTGAGCGAAGCGACACCCGCGGTTGCTCGTCGCAAAGACCCGCATGTCGCTTCGCTCATGCGGGCTACATGGTTTCGCTCCGCCGGAATCGCGGAGCCGTCAGCGGCAGCCATGATCCTGCGCGGCACGCGCAGCGATTGCGGCGCGCCGCTTGAGGAACTCGCGCTCGCGCGAATTGCCGGCTAATGCGGCGGCGGCCTCGAACGCGGCATGCGCCTCCGCGAAACGGCTCAGCTTATTCAGCAGATCGCCGCGCACGCTCGGCAGCAGATGATAGGATTTCAGCGCCGGCTCATCGGTGAGGCCGTCGACGAACGCGAGCGCGGCAAGCGGCCCCTCGGCCATGCCGATCGCAACTGCGCGGTTGAGCTCGATCACGGGTGAATCCAAGAGCGCGGCGAGATCGCCGTACAGCGCGGCGATGCGGCGCCAGTCGGTCGCGTCCGGTGTTCCGGCTTCGGCGTGGCAGGCGGCGATCGCGGCCTGCAGCACATAGAAGCCGCCGGCGCCGCCGAGCTCGCGGGCACGCGCCAGCGCGAGCTGCCCGCGGCGGATCTGCAGGCGATCCCACCGCGCACGGTTCTGGTCCATCAGCAGGATCGGCTCACCGGACGCATCGGTGCGCGCCGCCATCCGCGAGGCGTTGAACTCCATCAGCGCCAGCAGGCCGTGCGCCTCCGGCTCCGATGGTGCGATCGAGGTCAGCACGCGGCCCATGCGCAGCGCCTCGTTGCAGAGCTGCGGCCGCAGCCATTCGTCGCCGCTTGCCGCGGTATAGCCCTCGTTGAAGATGAGGTAGACGACCTCGAGCACGGAGGCGAGCCGCTCGGACAGCTCCTCGCCACGCGGCGTCTCGTAGGCAAGGCCTGACTCCGACAACGTGCGCTTGGCGCGCACGATGCGCTGGGCGATGGTCGCCTCCGCCTGCAGGAAAGCGCGCGCGATCTCCTCGGTGGTGAGGCCGCAGATCATCCGAAGCGCCAGCGCGGCGCGCGCCTCCCGCGACAGGCGCGGATGGCAGGCGGTGAAGATCAGCCGCAGCAATTCGTCACCGATATCGTCGTCGAGCGCGGCATCGAAGTCGGGCATGGTCTGCTGCTCCCGCGCCAGGTCGTGCGCGATCACGCCGTGCTTCTCGGCCAGCATGCGATTGCGGCGCAGATGGTCGAGCGCGCGGCGCTTGGCCGTCGCCATCAGCCAGGCACCGGGCTTTTCCGGCACGCCATCGGCCGGCCAATGCTCAAGCGCGGCGACCAGCGCTTCCTGGGTCAGGTCCTCGGCGAGCGGCACGTCGCGCAGCATCCGCGACAGGCTGGTGATCAGCCGCGGCTGCTCGATGCGCCACACCGCAAGAATCGTGGCCTGGATGTCGGCGGCCGTCATCGCCGCCGACCTGAATTCTCGTCCTGACGCGTTGTCTTCACGCGAACCGGCGTCCACTTCGCTTGCGAACGCCCTGTTCGCGCGGCGCATCAGGCGCAGGCGGACACATCGACCTGACAGCCGCCGTCGGCGCCCGGGGTGGCGAACGGGCGAACCTCACAGGTTCCCTCCCAACCCGGCATATGCTCCTTGTGCAGCTGCATGAACTCGACGGCGGCGGCGACCGCCTCTTCCTTGTTGCGGAGCTCGAAGATCGCGTAGCCGCCGATCATCTCCTTGGTCTCGACGAAGGGCCCGTCGACGACGTTGAGCTTGCCGTCGGTGATGCGGACCTGGGCGCCCATCGCGACCGGCAACAGCCCGCCGGTGTCGATCATGCGGCCCGCCTTGATTTCCCGCTCGGCAAGCCTGCCCATCGCCTCCATCAGAGCCGGCGTCGGCGGGCCCGGGGGCTGCGCGGAGGTGACGATATACATGAAGCGCATCGGAAAACTCCTGTTGGGCGAGACGCGGCGATGATCGCCGCAAGACCGGCTCGCTATGGGGAACGACGATCCGGGAGGGGGTGAATCGACAGCGGAAAGGGATTTTTTTTCGGGCAGAAGCAAATCCTTGTCGTCCCTGCGAAAGCAGGGACCCATAACCACTGGGTTGAGTTGCTGAAGCGAGCCATGGCCACAGCCGCGCAAAACCAACCGGCATCGTGGCTATGGGTCCCTGCTCCCGTGCGCAATTGCGCACTAGGCGCGGACGACACGGAGCTTGTGGCAATCCCGTAGCCGGGTGAGCGAAGCGATACCCGGGGAATGCACCGGCGAAATCCCGCATATCGCTTGCGCTCATGCGGGCTACGAAGCCAGCCCCGACCTACTGCTCCCGCAGCATGATCAGCGGATCGGCGCTGTCCGGGACACGGCGCCACTGGGCGTTGTCGTCGGCCTCGAACTGCCAGGTCTCGCCTTTGGCCGACATCAGGATCATCTGGCCGTGATCGAGCCGCCACATGGTCGGGTTGAAGGAAGCGACCGCGGGATCGCATTTGCCCTTCAGGAACACCTGGAAATTGTCGTTGCCGGCGTCGGTGTTGGTCAGCACCAGCGTGCAGATCGCCTGGCCGTTGCCGCGGACCATCGACCAGTCGCCGATCATCTGGTCCATCGATTTGGCGAGCGAGCGCGCCGCGGCAAGGTTTTGCAGGATGTAGACGCCCTCGTTGGTGCGCATGCCTTCGAAGATGCCGGTCTCGACCTCGGTGAAATCGATCACGGTCTCGCCGGCGGCATTGTGCAGCCGCACGATGTCGCCGAGGCCCTTGATGCTCCAGCCGGTGATGTCCTTGGTGAAGGGCAGCGCGGCGGCGCAGGCGGGCTCGAGCTCGAGCTTGAAGCCTTGCGGCGCCGTATCGCTCTTCAGCGTCACGACGCAGGTCTTGCTGCGCTCGGTGGTGGCGAGCTCCCACTGCCCGATCATGTCCTTCTTCAACGTCGGGACGTCCTGCGCCGCTGCCGGACCGCACGCGGCCAGCAGCAGACACAGCACGGCATTGAAGCGGGACAACGACATCAGCGATCCTTGACCGGCGTTTCGGCAACCGGCGTCAGCGGCGGCTTGCCGGCGAACCAGTTCTTGATGTTGTCGACCACGAGCTGGTCCATCGCGTTGCGCGTCACCACCGAGGCCGAGCCGATATGCGGCAGCAGCACGACGTTCTGCATCGCCTTCAATTCGTCGGGCACGTTCGGTTCGGCCGCGAACACGTCGAGACCGGCGGCCAGGATGGTGCCGGACTTCAGCGCCGCGACCAGCGCCGGCTCGTCAACCACCGAGCCGCGCGCGACATTGATCAGCACGCCGCGGGGACCGAGCGCCTTCAAGACGTCGGCATTGATCATCTTCGCCGTCGAGGCGCCGCCCGGCACGATGACGATCAAGGTGTCGACCGCCTTCGCCATCTCGATCAGATCGGGATAGTGCTTGTAGGAGACGTCCTTGGACGGATTGCGCGAGTGATAGGACACCGGCACCCGCGACGCATCGAGCCGGCGCCCGATCGCCTGGCCGATCCGGCCCATGCCGACGATGCCGATCTTGCGGTCGCGCAGCGAGCCGACGCTGAGCGGATAATTCTGGGTCTGCCACAGGCCGGAGCGCACGTAGCGGTCGGCCTTGACGAATTCGCGCAACGTCGCGATCAACAGGCCCATCGCGACATCGGCGACCTCCTCGGTCAGCACGTCGGGCGTATTGGTGACCACGATATTGTGATCGCGCGCATAGGCAGAATCGACGTGGTCGTAGCCGACGCCGAAGCTGCCGACGATCTCGAGCTTCGGAAACATCGCCAGCGCGGTCTTGTCGGTCGCCATCGTGTGATAGGTGACGGCGATGCCGCGGATCTTGGCCAGCGTATCGGGCGTCAGCCGCTCGAGGTCGCCGCGGCTCTCGGCACGGTGCAGCGCGTATTGATCGGGAAAGCCGTTTTCGAGGATTGGCCGGATCGGTCCATAGATCAACAGATCGATCTTTTCGGAAGAAATCGGGGCCATCAACTGTCCTTTCCTAACGCGCTTTCATGCCAACGCCGCAGCAACAAATGCGAAACTAGCGCCAGCAACCCATAAATGACAATCCCGGCCAGCGATAGCAGCAGAAGTGCCGCGAACATGCGGGGAATATTCAGCCGGTAGCCTGATTCAGCGATCCGGAAGGCGAGGCCCGAGCCGGCGCCGGCGCTGCCCGCCGCGATCTCCGCGACCACGGCGCCGATCAGCGACAGCCCGCCGGCGATGCGCAGACCGCCGAGGATATAGGGCAGCGCCGCGGGCAGCTTCAGGAACAGCAGCGTCTGCAGCTGTGAGGCGCCATAAAGTTGAAACAATCCGGCGAGGTTGCGATCCACCGAATTGAGGCCGAGCGTCGTGTTCGACAGCACCGGAAAGAACGCCACGATCCAGGCGCAGACGATCACCGCGGTCTGCTGCTGCAGATAGATCAGGAGCAGCGGCGCGATCGCGATAACGGGCGTGACCTGCAGCACCACCGCATAGGGAAACAGCGAATACTCCAGCCATTTCGACTGGTTGAACAATAGCGCCAGCACGATGCCGCCGATTGCTGCGGCAACGAAGCCTTCGAGCGTGGTCAGCAGCGTGACGCCGAGCGATTGCGACAGGATGGGCCAGTCCGCAACCAGCGTCTTCAGCACCAACAGCGGGCTCGGCAGCACGTAAGGTTGGATGCCATAGCCGCGGACGATGGCTTCCCAGAACAGGAGGCCAGCGGCGAACACCGCAAGCGGCAGCAGAAAACGGACGAGGTCCTGCGGAGATTTCATGCGCCCGCCTGCCCTGCATAGGATGGCGCCAGCGCGCTGGAGACCTCGCGGCAGAACGCGGCGTATTCGGCCGAGGTGCGGAACTCCTCGCCGCGCGGTTCCGGCGAGGTGATGCGAAACTCGGCGCCGATCCGGCCCGGGCGGGCGGTCATCACGATCACGCGCTCGGACAGATAGACCGACTCGAACACCGAGTGCGTCACGAAGATGACGGTCTTGTGCAGACTGCGCCACAGCGACAGCAGGTCGTTGTTGAGCCGAAACCGCGTGATCTCGTCGAGCGCCGCGAACGGCTCGTCCATCAAGAGGACATCCGGATCGGTGACCAGCGCGCGCGCCAGCGACACCCGCATCTTCATGCCGCCGGACAATTCGCGCGGATAGGCTCTCGCGAACTCCACAAGCCCGACCTGATCCAGCGCCGCATCGATGCGCGCGTCGGCGGTGGTCGCAGGCAGCCGGGCAAGCTTCAGCGGCAGGCGGACATTGTCGCGCACCGTGGCCCACGGCATCAGGGTCGGCTCCTGAAATACGAAGCCGATGCGGTGGCTGCCGCGCTGCTCCGCGCCATGATGCGAGACCTCGACCGTGCCGGCGCTTGGCGTGGCGAGACCTGCAATCAGCCGCAGCGCGGTGGATTTGCCGCAACCGGAGGGCCCGAGCAGCGAGACGAACTCGCCGCGCCTCACGTCGAGGTCGAGCGGCCCGAGTGCCCTCACGCCGCTGTCATAGGTCTTGCTGACGCCGCGCAGGCGCACAGCCGACGCTGCATCAGATCCAGACAACGCAGGCTCCGCCATCGCCCGTCCGCACCCGTCAGTTCTTCGGCCGGAGCTCGGCGCCGACAGCCTTGTTGATGAAGCGCAGCGTGTAGCCCTGGCGATAGTCGATAGCGCTCTTGACCACGCCGGCGCGCACCATCTTGTCGAAGAAGCTCGCCATCCGCTCATCGGTCATGGCGCCGATGCCGTTCTTGATGGAATCGCCGGAATCGACGATGCCGTGCTCGCGCATCTTGGCGACGCAATAGGAGAGCAGCTCGTCATTCATGTCGGGATTGAGCTTCTTGATCATCGCATTGCCGGCCGAGTTGTCACCGTAGACGTAGTGGTACCAGCCGACGATCGAGGCATCGACGAAGCGCTGCACGAGGTCAGGCTTCTTGTCGACCAGGTCGCGGCGGGTCTCGATCAGCGTCGAGTAGGAGTTGAAGCCGTAATCGGCGAGCAGCAGCACGTTCGGCTTGAAGCCGGCGGCTTTCTCGACCGCGAAGGGCTCCGAGGTGACGTAGCCCTGCATCGCGGTCTGCTTGTTCACGATGAAGGGCTGCGGGTTGAAGGTGTAGGGCTTCACCTTGTTCTCGTCGAAACCGTATTCGGACTTCAGCCACTGGAAGTAGCTGGTGATGCCCTCCTTCGAAATCAAAAGCGTGAGCGGCTTCAGATCCTCGATCTTTGCGACCTTGACCTCGGGATGGGTCAGGAAGACCTGGGGGTCCTTCTGGAACATGGCGGCGACAGCGACCAGCGGCACGTTGTTGGTGACGGCGTCGAAGGTCTGCAGCGAGTTCGCGCTCATGAAGAAGTCGAGCTTGCCCGCGATCAGCAGCATCCGGTTGTTCTCGTTGGGACCGCCCGGCACGATGGTGACGTCGAGGCCGTATTTCTTGTAGGTGCCGTCGGCGAGCGCCTGGAAGAACCCGCCATGCTCGCCCTCGGCGACCCAATTGGTGCCGAACGAGACCTTGTCCAAGGTCTTGTCCGAGGTCTGCGCCCGCGCCGGGGCAAGCGCCGCGGCAACGCAAAGCGCGGCGGTCAGAAGGCTTGTGGTTAATGCTCGCAGCAAAAAGGCCGGGATCATGGTTGGACTCCGTCGATCATTATGGCCCATGATGGAAGGCGGGAAGACGTGGACCGCGCCCGGAGACGCGAACCCGTTATGATGTTAAACAAACTAGCCTGCAAATCCATCCCGTGAAACGCTTGTATTGAAACGACCCGGCTTGATGACCTCTCAGCTTCCGCCCCGCAACTGGACCGCCATCCACTGGCCCGATATCGCCAGGGATACGGCCGCGAGCTGGATTGCGGTGCTGCCGCTGGCCGCGACCGAGCAGCACGGGCCGCATCTGCCGCTCGGAACCGACATCATGATCGGCGAGGCCTATCTTTCGCGGGTGCGAGAGTTGCTGCCGGCGCCCACTCCCGCCACGTTCCTGCCGTTGCAGCCGGTCGGCATCTCAACCGAGCACATCGATTTTCCGGGTACCTTGACCTTGCCGACCAACGTGGCGCTGAAGAGCTGGATGGCGCTCGGCGAGAGCGTGGCGCGCGCAGGCGTCAGGAAGCTCGTGATCGTGACCAGCCATGGCGGCAATTCCGCCGCGATGCAGCTGGTGGCGCAGGATCTGCGCGCGCACCATCAGATGCTGGTGGTGACCACGAGCTGGTCGCGCTTCGGCGCGCCCGACGGGCTGTTCGACGCTGGCGAACTGCGCCACGGCATCCATGGCGGCGCGGTCGAGACCTCGATCATGCTGGCGAAATATCCGCACGCCGTGCGCAAGGATGCGATCGCGGACTTCAAGCCGGCCAGCGTGCGGATCGAGAAGGATTATCGCTTTCTGTCGACGCAGCGGCCGGCGCCGTTCGCCTGGCAGGCGCAGGACCTCAATCCGAGCGGCGCGATCGGCGATGCGACCAAGGCCTCGGCCGAGAAGGGCGAGAAGCTGATCGAGCACGGCGCGCGCGCGTTCTGCGAGCTGCTCGCCGATGTCGACAGGTTCGATCCCGGCGTATTTCGCGGCAAATGACCGCGATTGCTTCGTCCTGACAAGCGCGACGAAACAATTCGCGAAACCATATTTCCGCCCCGGTCTTCGAACCGGAACCGGACAGCCTCCGTCCAACGGGCATGCGGACCACACCGGCGCCGCCCACACAGGATGGAGTATTCCATGTCGATCAAGACCAAGTTCGCCGCCCTCGCCCTCACCGCGCTCGCCGTGACCGGCACCATCGCGTCCACGACGTCGCAGGCTGAAGCGAAGCCCTATGGCTGGGGCTGGGGCGTTGGCGCAGGTCTCGTCGGCGCTGCCGTTGTCGGCAGCGCGATCGCGGCCAGCGACGGCTATTACTACGGCGGTGGCTATCGGCGCTGCGGCTGGGTGCGCCAGTTCGACGCCTACGGCAATTACATCGGCCGCGTGCGCAGCTGCTCCTACTGATCGACGCAATTCCCAGGGTTGCGGATCCTGTGTTCGGCACGGGTCCTCATCCACCCCGTGCCGCAACCGACCCGTCCGGTGATCCCCCCGGGCGGGTCAATTCTTGAACGCGGCAATCACAGATACTTCGCGACCAGTCTGAAATCGCGTAGCACGGCTCGCCCTTTCGGCCCCGATGCCTTCAGCGTGTCCTCGAGGCTGTGCCCGATGTGATCGTGGATCAGCGCCTTCTTGGCGCTCTCGATCGCGCTCTCCACCGCCTGCAATTGCTGGGCGATCTGCGCACAGGGCCGGCCCTGCTCGATCATCTCGACGATGGTGTCGAGATGGCCGTTGGCGCGCTTCAGGCGCCTGGCGATCGCAGCGTGCGGATGGTCGTCGGACATCTGGCTCTCCTATCCTCCCCGGAGGATAACCGTGATCCTCCCCGGAGGATAGCGGAATCGGCTTGACAGGCCATTGTCGCGGGCGTAGTGCCCGATGATCGGAACGTTCGTTCCGCGCCGGGGGTTCTATCTCCGGAGACAAGTCGATCCACGAGCCAGCACAGAAGGCACATGGGCAGTAGCAACTCAGGCGACAGTAGTCCGGCGATGCCGGGACTGGTGACGCCGCAACACAGCAAGACTGATCGCGCAGATCTCGCCTGCGTGGACGGGTGGTCGCGCCCAAGCTGACCACTGCTCCTCACCGGCCTGCCGCGACCAGCGGAAGTGGAGGTGAGCGATGTTCGAAAAGCTCGCAAAATTCCGGCAAGCAAGCCCGCGGCGCGTTGTCGAGCCGCGGCGCATGCCGCCGCCGGCCGCCATTCATTGCAATGACAACCTGCCGGGCTTTCGCCGCCTGGCGGGCCGCCGCCGGCGTCCAACCCCGGCCTGTCATTGGGTCCTGATCGACGGCCGCCTGGAATGCCGTTGGATCGTCGACGACAGCGGCGGTGATCTCGATCAGCAGCGACGCGCCGCAGCGAAGTCACGGCTGTGCGCTTAGGCCGACCGTGAGGGCGGGCTTGATAACGACAGTGCTGGCCGCTCCCTCTCCCCGTTCTTGCGGGGAGAGGGTTGGGGTGAGGGGCCGCCTCCGCGCACACGGTAATAGCTGAGTTCGCGAAAACTCCCCTCACCCGGATCGCATCTGATGATGCGATCCGACCTCTCCCCGCACGCGGGGCGAGGTGAAGCGGCGCCCGCTGCTCGGTCGGAAGTAGTTGTCTTGGTTTAGGAGGCCGACATGGACGAAGGACCTAGTTGCCCCGTTGCGCGGCATTCAGGCGCGGCAACGGGATTCTCGATCTGCATCACATCTGGAAATGCCGCTGCTCACGGCAGCGGAGACGTGCGCGCCTGACGACGCCTGCGTCCCTCCCGCCGTGCCGAAAGGCGGCGAGGAGACGCGAAATGACCGAAAGCAAGACCACACAAACCGCCATTCTCGACAGCGCGCATGCCGGCGACATCCACGGCGCGCTCGGCAGCATCGCTCGCGACGACACCGCGCCGCGCGCGACCTTGCTGGCCCGGCTGAAGACATTGCTGGCGATCGTCGGCCCCGGCCTGATCGTGATGGTCGGCGACAACGACGCCGGCGCGTTCGGCACCTATACCCAGGCCGGACAGAATTACGGCACCACGCTGCTGTGGACGCTTCTGCTGCTGATCCCGGTGCTCTACGTCAACCAGGAGATGGTGGTGCGGCTCGGCGCCGTCACCGGGTCGGCCATGCGCGCCTGATCTTCGAGCGCTTCGGCAAGTTCTGGGGTGCCTTCAGCGTCATCGACCTCCTGGTATTGAACGCGCTGACCATTGTCACCGAGTTCATCGGCATCACGTTTGCACTTCATTTTCTCGGCGTCTCGCAGTTCTGGGGCGTGTTGGCCTCGGCTGTTATCGTGATGCTGGCGGTCTCGACTGGCGACTTCCGCCGCTTCGAACGCTTCGGCATCGCGCTGGTCGCAGGCAGCCTGCTGCTGGTACCCGTGATCCTGATGGTGCATCCGCCGGTCGGGCAGATCGCCTCCGACTTCTTCGTGCCGAAGATGCCGCAGGACGCCAAGCTCAGTGAGGTGATGCTGCTGATCGTCGCCATCGTCGGTACCACGGTGGCGCCGTGGCAATTGTTCTTCCAGCAGAGCTACATCGTCGACAAGCGGATCACGCCGCGTTTCATCCGCTATGAACGGATGGATCTATGCATCGGCATCGTGCTGGTCGTGGTCGGCGCGGTGGCGATGATCTCGTTCTGCGCGGCAGTGTTCGCAGGAAAGCCCGAATTCGGCAATTACACGGACGCGCTGGGACCGCGGTCGGCCTCGAGACATATGCCGGCCGGCTGCCGGCGGTGCTGTTCGCCCTTGCGCTGCTCGATGCCTGCATCATCGGTGCTGCGGCAGTCTCCCTCGCGACCGCTTATGCGATCGGCGACGTGTTCGCGGTCAAGCACTCGCTGCACCGCAAGCCGTGGGACGCGAAGGGCTTCTACAGCGTCTATTGCGGTCTGATCGTGCTCGCGGCGGCGCTGGTGCTGACGCCGGGCACGCCGCTCGGACTATTGACCAACGCGGTGCAGACGCTGGCCGGCGTGCTGTTGCCGAGCGCGACCGTGTTCCTGCTGCTGCTATGCAACGATCGCCACATCCTCGGGCCCTGGGTCAATTCGACCAAACTCAACCTGTTCACCGGCGCAGTGGTCGCGGGGCTGGTGATGCTGTCGGTGATCCTGACCGTCGCGGTGCTGTTCCCCGATTTCGGCGAGACGTGGATCATCGGCATCCTCGTCGGCGGCAGCGTGCTTGCGCTCGCGATCACGGCAGCCGTCAAGTTCTACGAGATGTCGTCGCGCCGTCACGCGTCGTTCCGCTTCAAGCGCAAGCCCTCGCTGGTCGACCGCGACAGCTGGCGGATGCCGCCGCTCGACCGGCTGCCGCCGGCGCGGCTCAGCCCGCTGAGCCGGATCTGGATGATCGTGCTGCGCGGCTATCTCGTCGTCGCCGCCGGCCTCGTGCTGCTGCGGATCGTCCAGCTCGCCACGGTGGGAGCGTGACCGCGCTCAGTCGCGGCCGGCGATGGGGCGCGATCGTGCTGCTCAGGCTGGCGAGCGCCGTCCTGCGCGGCGCGGCCGCGCTCCACCGGAAACGCACAATCTCAAACGCCGGGCTGCGGACGGCGCTGTCGCTGGCGCGATGTGTCGAACGGGCCGGCGCGCGGTCATGCTCGGCAGGGCATCGCAGCCGGCACTCATCAACACAAAGGACGAGAACAGTGACCGCATCGATTGAACGGTCGGGTCGCGACCGGTTTGCCATGGACAGGCGGCCGATCGCCGCCGATGTGGCCCGCCACCTCGCGCTGTTACGTGACTGTCACGGTGGCGTGCAAATCGGAACGGTATTGGGCGCGCCTCAGTTGCTATTGCGAATTATTTGCAATAAACAACCGGGGATGCTAGGTGCTGATCTGGCTTTGGATGGGACGACACAGATCGGACCGGGGACGGCGGGCGATGATTTCAAATCTCGGGTGGCAAGCGGCCACCAAATCTGCAGTGATGCCGGGTGAAACCGCCACTCGTTCGCGGAAAGCCGCGTCATGACCTGCGTCCGCCTCTTCCGGGTCCAGATCGCCGCCGGCGCAGCGCTCGGTGCGGCAACCTTCGGCGCGCCGGCGACCGCGGCCGATCTGGCGCTCAAATCCCCCGCCGCCAGGGCGGTCTACAGCTGGACCGGATTCTATGTCGGCGCCCATGTCGGTTATGGAGACGGTACGCTGGGCCCCGGCACCAACCCGATCCTGGAACAGGGCGTGTTCTTCCCGCCCACCATCACCGGCGGGATCGGCGGCTTCCAGGTCGGATACAACAAGGAATTCGCCAACCGCTTCGTGCTCGGCGTCGAGGCGGATGCGACCTTCACCGGCCCGACCGACCTGCCGCGGCGGGTGCTCGGCCCCTTCAATTCGTCGATCGACTATGTCGGCACGCTGCGCGGCCGCGCCGGCTACTCTTTCGGCACCTGGATGCCTTACGTGACCGGCGGCTTCGCCTGGGGCCACAGCCAGGTTCGGGTCAACGACGCCGCGGGCGAGGTGATCTCGGAGCCCGGCCAGTACCAGACCGGCTGGACCGTCGGCGCCGGCGCCGAATTCGCGGTGAGCGGCAATTGGACCGCCAAGGTCGAATACGACTACATCGACCTGTCGCGCCGCACGCTCGGCCTCAATGATTTCGGCCTGCCCGGCGTCAGCATCGACCCGCGCATCCATTTGCTGAAATTCGGCCTCAACTATCAGCTCGGCGACTCGCCATGGTCAGCGACGCCGACGCGCACCGCACTGCCCGAATCGAGCGACTGGAGCGTGCACGGCCAGACGACGCTGCTGCCGCAGACCTATCCGTCCTTCCGCTCGCCCTATGCCGGCACCAACAGCCTTCCCGGCGCGGGGCAGTTGCAGCAGACCTGGACCACGACGGCGTTTCTCGGCGTGCGGCTCTGGGAAGGCGGCGAGTTCTACTTCAACCCGGAAACCGCGCAGGGCTTTGGCCTCAACGGCACGCTCGGCCTTGCCGGCTTCTCGAACGGCGAAGCCCAGAAGGCCGGCGCGCCGTTCCCGAAAATCCGGCCGCAGCGCTACTACTTCAAGCAGACCTTCGGCTTCGGCGGCGAGCAGGAAGACGTCGCCGACGGCCCGAACCAGATCGCCGGCAAGCGTGACATCGATCGCCTCACGCTCGTGGTCGGGCGCTTTGCGGTCGGCGATTTCTTTGACGGCAATTCCTACGCCAAGGACCCGCGCGCCGATTTCATGAACTGGGCGATGTGGGCGTCCGCCGCCTACGACTTCCCGGCCGACTTGCCCGGCTACACCCGCGGCGCCGTGGTCGAGCTCAACCGCAAGGATTGGGCGGTGCGCGCCGGCGTGTTCCAGGTGCCGAACGCGCCGAACAGCGACGTTCTGGTGTTCAACACCGGCGGCGCCGTGGTGGAATTCGAGGGCCGCTATTCGATCTTCGACCAGCCCGGCAAGCTGCGCGTCGGCGTGTTCGGCAACCGCGGCAACACCGGCAATTACGCCCAGGCGCTCGCGATCGAGGACGCCAATCCGGGGCTCGACATCAACGACGTGATGGCCGGCATCCGCAAGGACAATCTGAAATACGGCTTCTATCTGAACGGCGAGCAGCAGATCGCAAAGGATGTCGGCCTGTTCGGCCGCCTCAGCTGGAACGACGGCCGGACCGAGATCCTGTCGTTCACCGATGTCGATCGCAGCGTGTCGGGCGGCCTGTCGATCAAGGGCAGCAGGTGGGGACGGGCGAACGACACGATCGGCATCGGCGGCGCGATCAACGGGCTGTCATCAGCGCATCGCGACTACCTTGCCGCCGGCGGCCTCGGCCTGCTGATCGGCGACGGCGCGCTGAACTACAGCCCGGAGCGGATCTTCGAGACCTACTACGCCTATCAGGTGAACAAGAACCTGACGCTGACCGCGGACTATCAGTTCATCACCAACCCCGCCTACAACGCCGACCGCGGCCCGGTGCACATCTTCTCCGGCCGCATCCACGGCGAGTTCTGAACGCGCCATCTCTGGGTCCCGGCCTGCGCCGGGACGACAGCAAATTTGCCGCGCCGTTCTTGTCAATGATGTCTCGGAATTGGTTCGATAGAGCAAACGCCCTCTCCCCACTCAGATATATGTAGACCCCCCGGGCTTGCCGCAAGCCCGGGGTCATCCCGTAGAACGCGCGCCCAATCGAACGGAGGGAGTGCGGGATGCGGGAACATGCTGTCGTGATTGCCGGCGGAGGTCCGACCGGGCTGATGCTGGCGGGCGAGTTGACGCTGGCGGGAATAGATGTTGCGATTGTCGAGCGGCGCGCGGGGGAGGACCTGATCGGCGCTCGGGCCGGCGGCCTGCACGCGCGCACCATCGAGGTGCTCGATCAGCGCGGCATCGGCGACCGCTTCGTCGCGCTGGGGACGCGCCATCCGGCAGTGCTGTTCCATTCGCACCTGGTTCCGCTTGAGATCACCGACTTTCCGACCCGGCGCAATTTCACGCTGGGGCTCCGGCAGAACCATATCGAGCGCCTGCTCGGCGAATGGGTCGGCGAACTGGCGGTGCCGATTATTCGCGCGCGCGACGTGACCGGCTTCACGCAGGACGACGCCGGCGTCGACGTCGAACTGTCGGATGGCCAATTGCTCCGGGCACAATATCTCGTCGGCTGCGACGGCGGCCGGAGCCTCGTCCGCAAAGCGGCCGGCATCGAATTCGCCGGGTGGAATCCTACCACGAGCTGGCTGATCGCCGAGGCCGAGATGGCGGGCGAGCCGGAATGGGGCTTTCGCCAGTACGACACCGGCACCTCGGCGATCGGCAAGGCGGACGATGGCGGGCGGGTGCGGCTGGTGCTGACCGAGCGGCAACTCGGCACCGACCGGGAGCCGACCTTGCGCGACGTCAGCGAGGCACTGGTCGCCGCGTACGGCACCGATTTCGGCATCCACAGTCCGGTCTGGATCTCGCGCTTCACCGACATGACCCGGCAGGCCCTGACCTACCGCAAACAGCGCGTGCTGCTGGCCGGCGATGCCGCCCATGTGCATCCACCGATGGGCGGCCAGGGCCTCAATATCGGCGTGCAGGACGCGGTGAACCTGGGCTGGAAGCTGGCCCAGGTGGTCAAGCAGATCGCGCCGGACAGCCTGCTCGACACCTACGAAGCCGAACGGCATCCGGTGGCGGCCCGCGTGCTGCGCAACACCATGGCGCATGTCGCGCTCAACCGCACCGATCCGCGCACCAAGGCGTTGAACGAGATCGTCTCCGACCTTCTGCGCATGGACGTGCCGCGCAAATGCTTTGCCGCGATGATGTCCGGCCTCGATCTTCACTACGATCTTGGCGACGGCCATCCGCTGCTCGGACGCCGCATGCCCGATCTCGATCTGGTCACCGCCAACGGCCCGGTGCAGGTCTTCGCGCTGCTGCAGCGGGCGCGGCCGGTTCTGCTGAATTTCGGCGAGCCCGGCGGCATCGCCATCGCGGGATGGACCGACCGGGTTCAGCTGGTCGATGCCGAGTATCGCGGCGCATGGGAGCTTCCCGCGCACGGCACGGTTTCGGCTCCGACCGCGGTGCTGGTGCGGCCCGATGGCTACGTGGCGTGGGTTGGCGAGCGAACGCAGGCCGGCCTAACCGAGGCGCTGACCAAATGGTTCGGCGCGTCCGCTGGTACGTAATGAGCGTAGCCCGGATGGAGCGGAGCGTAATCCGGGATCGGTCGATCCGCACAGAGAGTGGTCCCGGATTGCGCTGCGCTTCATCCGGGCTACGGATTTGCCGCCACTACCCCGCCGGCTGGAATGAATCCGCGCGCGCCATCGCCCAGGCGTCGCAAAAGCGGCGGTCCTGGGTGCCTTCGAGCAGTTCGCCGGGGCGCAGCGTCGGATAGAGCTCGGCGAAGGAAGAGACTTCGGTGGTCGAACTCCGCTGCGAGAAGTGGATCGGGCGCAGCTCCTTGGTGTGCTCGAGGCCGGCGGCGGCGAGTAGCTCGGTCAGCGCATGCAGGGTCGAGTGGTGGTAGTTGTACACACGGTCGATCTTGTCGGGCACATAGAGCGCGCGGTTGCGGATCGGGTCCTGCGAGGTGACGCCGGTCGGACAGCGATCGGTGTGGCAGCTCAGGGACTGAATGCAGCCGAGCGCGAACATGAAGCCGCGCGCCGAATTGCACCAGTCGGCCCCGATCGCCATCGCGCGCGCCATGTCGAAGGCGGTCGCGATCTTGCCGGAGGCACCGATCTTGATGCGATCGCGCGCGCCGATGCCGACCAGCGCGTTGTGGACGAAATTGACGCCCTCGCGCATTGGCATGCCGAGATGGTCCATGAACTCGAGCGGCGCGGCGCCGGTGCCGCCTTCATTGCCGTCGACCACGATGAAGTCGGGATAGAGCCCGCTCTCGTGCATCGCCTTGCAGATCGCCAGGAATTCCCAGGGATGGCCGATGCACATCTTGAAGCCGGCCGGCTTGCCGCCGGACAGCTGGCGCATCCGGGCGACGAATTCCATCATCTGCAGCGGCGTCGAGAACGCCTTGTGATAGGCCGGCGAGATGCAGTCCTCGCCCATCGGTACGCCCCGGATCTTGGAAATCTCCTCGGAAACCTTCGCCGCCGGCAGCACGCCGCCATGGCCGGGCTTGGCACCCTGGCTGATCTTGAGCTCGACCATCTTGATCTGGTCGTCACCCGCGACGCTTGCGAAGAGATCCGGATTGAAGGTGCCGTCGCGGTTGCGGCAGCCGAAATAGCCGGAGCCGATCTCCCAGATGATGTCGCCGCCCATCTCGCGGTGATAGGGGCTGACGCCGCCCTCGCCGGTGTCGTGGGCGAAGCCGCCCTTCTTGGCGCCGGCATTGAGCGCCCGCACCGCGTTCGGGCTCAGCGCGCCAAAGCTCATCGCCGAGATGTTGAAGACCGAGGCCGAATACGGCTTGGTGCAGTCCGGGCCGCCGACGGTGATGCGGAATTTCTGGTCGGCCCTCGGCTTCGGCGCCACCGAGTGGTGCATCCACTCATAGCCCTCGCGATAGACGTCCTCCTGGGTGCCGAACGGCCGCTTGTCGAGCACCATCTTGGCACGCTGGTAAACCACCGCGCGGGTGTCGCGGGAGAACGGCATGCCGTCCTTCTCGCTCTCGAAGAAATATTGCCGCATCTCCGGGCGGATTTCCTCGAGCAGGAAGCGGACATGCGCCGAGATCGGGTAGTTGCGCAGCACCGCGTGGTTCTTCTGGGTGAGGTCGCGGATGCCGAGCAATGTCAGCGCGCCGAAGATGACCAGCGGGATCAGGACGATCCTGAAGACCTTGTGATCGAAAATTCCAACCAGCAGCAGGAGCGCGGTGACGACGGCGCAGATGGTCAGCACGATGAAGCGCGGCGAGAACGGAAGCAGCACTGTATCCATGAAATTCCTCCGGTCTGCCCAAATGACCTGTCGGCCGCGAGCCTAATCCAACTCGCGGAACAAGTGCACTACGGTTATACGGCCGAGCAGTCACAGATGTGACAACCGCCCGAATGGGCGGGTGCGGATACCGGTCAAATTGAAACGGTATCGCCTTTTGCACTGCAACGGAGCGCAGCGGATCGGATTCGATAACCTGCCGTCGCGGGCGCACTACCAAAATATCGAAAACAACCCCATGCAAAGGAGCCGGCTGCGGCCGGCGCTCGACACAGCGACTTGACACGTCGGGCAACTCACCGGCACAATTCCACCATTCCGAAATCGTGATGTGAGTCTGCGGCTCCTCCAACCCGTCGTCCCTGCCTAGTGCGCACTTGCGCACGGGAGCAGGGACCCATAACCACAAATGCCAATTGTTGGGCCACGCTGCAACGACGAGTCCCTTCAACAAGGTCCGCCGCGGCGTATGGGTCGCTGCTTTCGCAGGGACGACGATGGGGATGGTTCTCGATTCGAGGCGTCGCACCACGCGGTGTCATCACCCGCGCATGTGAGTGCGCTTGCAGAGGAGATGAGGAGAGAGCACCGTTCGCCTAATGGTCGTGCGGCTGCAATTCGTGCGGGATGTGGCCCGGCTTCAGACCGTCGCCGTCGAGCCAGGCGTTGGTGGTGTCGAGCGCCCGCGTGATATGATCCGAGGTCCGGGAGAAATCGTAGGGCGAGCCGACCAGCGGGCAGAGCGGCGGCACCACGAAGTACTCGACATCGGGCCCGATGTTCTCAAGCTCGTTGACGAGCTGCCGCGCGATCAGGAGCGTCAGCGCGTGCAGGGCATTGGCGAGCGCGCCGACCGGCGGCGCCTGGTTGGCGCAGGCATGCCCGGTCGGCAGCACGATCAGGCGTTTGGCACCGTGCCTGACCGCAACGCGGACCGGCGTGTTGCTGGAGATCGCGCCATCGGCCAGGAAACGATCGCGGTAGTGCACCGGCGTGAACGCGCCCGGGATCGCGGTCGATGCGACGATCGCCTCCGCGGTCGAACCTTCCGACAGCACCACGCTGTCGCCGCTGATGATGTCTGTGGTGACGATGTGGATCGGGATCCGCGCGTCCTCGAGATTGCGGAACGGGATGTAATCGTCGATCAGCTTGCGGACGCCGTCATGCGGGATCAGGAAGTCACGCCGCCACAGGAAGCTCACCAGCGTCCGCCAGGTCACCGGAAAACACGTCCTGACGGCTGAGGCCGCGCCAGATCTCGGCCAACCGCGCGACGCCCGAGACCGTCGGGTCGCCGGCGTAGAACGCGCCGTTCAGTGCGCCGACGCTGGAGCCGACCACCATGTCGGCAACCACGCCATGCGCGGCCAGCGCCTGCAGCATACCGACCTGGATCGCGCCAAAGCTGCCGCCGCCGGCAAACACAAAGGCGGTTTTCGGTGCATCCGGATCGGTGATGGACAAGGTTCTGCTCCCAAATCGCCGCGTTCGCGCAAAGGCCGCGCGGCGTTGGGGGCGTTATAGCAGCGTGGCAATGGTGCGCACTACAAACACCATCGTCGTCCCGGCCTAGTCTAGTGAGCAATTGCGCACGGGGCCGGGGCCCATAACCACAAATGCAAAAGGCTGAAGCCCGGTGGGGCCTCAGCCTTCGTCCAATCAGCAACGGTGGTTATGGGTCCCGGGTCGCGCTTCGCTTGCCCGGGACGACACCGGTTAGCGCTCGACGAACGCCTTCTCGATCACGAAGTGACCGGGAGTGTTGCCGCTGCCTTCCTTGAAGCCGCGCGTCTCGAACAGCTGCTTCAGCTCTTCCAGCATCGCCGGGCTGCCGCACATCATGATGCGATCGGTCTCGATGTCGAGCGGGCCCTGATGCAGGTCACTGAACAGCTGGTTGGAGGTGATCAGATCAGTGATGCGGCCGCGGTTGCGGAACGGCTCGCGCGTCACGGTCGGGTAGTACGAGAGCTTCTCGGACAGCAGCGGCCCGAACAGCTCGTCGTCGCGCAGCTTGGCGACCAGCTCCTCGCCATAGGCGAGCTCGGAGACCTGACGGCAGCCATGCACCAGCAGGATCTGATCGTAGCGATCATAGACCTCGGGGTCCTTGATCAGGCTGGCGAACGGCGCGAGGCCGGTGCCGGTCGACAGCAGCATCAGCCGCTTGCCGGGAATCAGGTTGTCGGTGATCAGCGTGCCGGTCGCCTTGCGGCCGACCAGGATTGGTGTCGCCCTCGCGGATCTTCTGCAGCTTGGAGGTGAGCGGGCCGTCCTGCACCTTGATCGAGAAGAACTCGAGCTCTTCCTCGTGATTGGCGCTCGCCATCGAATAGGCGCGCAGCAGCGGCCTGCCGTCGACCTCAAGGCCGATCATGGCAAACTGCCCGTTCTGGAAGCGGAAACCGGAATCGCGGGTCGCCCGGAAGCTGAAAAGCGTATCGGTCCAGTGCTGAACGGAAAGAACTTTCTCTCGATAGAACGCGCTCATGGGTTTTCGTTTTCTCGACTGACCAGAATTAGAATGGTTTGATTTCTAGACGGCTCGCGACGGCGCGGAAGTGGCCGAAATCACTGAAGATCTCGCGTGTCCATTGCGCCAATGCAGGAGATAGTCAAGATCAACTGGCGCGCAATTGCGATCTCAGAATGGCAGTCGTTCGATTTCGCGCAGAGGTTCAACGAAGTCATTGTTAACACGTGGCGCTGTACGTAATTTACTTGCTGAGATCGGCATCGATCTGGCAATTAATTGCTACAAAAACCGTGGTGAAGGGAAAATGATCTCGTGGTCCTGATCAGCCAGCGAATCTTCCTGGAAACCATCAAAAAATATTGTTTGGCGCACGCGATTGCCGTCGAGGTGCGGTCCGGCGGCTGGCTGGTCACCATGACCAAGGGCAACGCGCGGCGGCTCGCGATCGGCTACGACGTCGGGCTGAACAGCGCGGTCGCGCATCAGGTCGCCAACGACAAATCGGCCTGCGCGGACGTGCTGGCATCGGCCGGCGTCCCCGTCATTCCGCATACGCTGTTTTTGGGCGCGAAGCTCAGCAAGCACATCCCGGGATCGGACTCGCTGGACGCGATGCAGCGTCTGCTCGAGCAGCATCCGCAGGGGCTCGTCATCAAACCCAATGAGGGGACCTCCGGCGAGCTCGTGTTCCGCGTGACGACGCGGGCGCAATTGGAGACCGCGGTCGCGCGCGTCCTTGCCGCACATCCAAGTCTCGCCATCTCGCCCTATGTCGAGATCGTGGACGAGGTGCGCGTCGTGCTGCTCGATGCGCGCGCGCTGATCGTCTACGGCAAGGCGCGCCCGTCGGTGACTGGCGACGGCATCCAGTCGCTGCGCGCGCTGGCGCAGGCGAGCGCGACGGCCGAGCAACTCAAGACCATCACCGAGGATTTCGATGCCGCCGCGCTCGACGCCGTTCCGCCCGCCGGCGAACGGCTTCTGCTGAACTGGCGGCACAACCTCGATGCCGGCGCGGAGCCCGTGCTGCTCGCCGATGACGCAATGCGCGAGGCCTGCGTCGCGCTCGCGATCAAGGCCGCGCAAGCCGTCGGCATCCGCTTCGCCTCGATCGACGTCGTGCGCACGGACGGCGCGTGGAAAATCCTCGAGGTGAACACCGGGGTGAAGATGGAAGCGCTGGGGCGCCGGCATCCGGCGTTGGTCGAGGCGGCGTATTCGGCGGCGCTGGACGAAGTGTTCGCGTAGCGTTTCCCTGCCCGACGACCCGGGCTCGCCGGCGCGATCCTGCACTGTGAGCGCCCGATCAGTCTTGCGGGTGCTCCTTTTCATAGGCGGCGACGATCAATTCCGATTGCTCGACCTGTGCCATGAGACGGTCGATCTCGGCTTGCGTCTCCGGAAACACGTCAGCCCCCGCCGTATTTCCGGATTGCAATTCCGCGATCAGTTCCCGGTTCTTCGCAAATCTGCTCCCGGTGCCAATCGATTTCGGGATCGTCTTGCATGGGCCACCCGTCGGCGAGATCTACGACGCCAGCTCTCGCAGCAGCATGGGTGGATAAACCGGCTTCTCGAAAAACTTGACGCCCTCAGGCAGCGCGCTGTCCGGGGGCCGGCCCGAGATGACCATAACGCGCACGCCCGGGTCGCAATCGACGGCCAAGCGTGCAAGCTCGACGCCATCCATTTTGCCCATGAGCTTGATATCGGTAACCACCAGCGACGGATGACGCATCTTGATGGCCAGCGCTGCCGTCTCGGCGTCTTCGCACTGGATGACGTCGAAATGGCCTTCTTCCAACAACAGCGCAATCATGTCGCGCTGGATCGTGTCGTCTTCGACCACAATTGCTATTTGACGAATTGGTCTCGCGTAAGCCATGGCGACCTCCGAACGATCAACCAGAGTTAATGATCGAGGACGCTGATGGTTCTGGTTCCCGCTTCATGAGGGACTGTTCCGGCAAACCTTTGCAGGTTCCGTGCGGAACAACTTTGCAGGTTTCAGCGTCATCGATGGGCGACAAGCCGGACGAGCCGAATGGTTCGGGCCTGAGCAAGGGAATTCTTGCGAGATAGTGCCAGGAGGCAGAGCTCATGAAGAACGCTGTGCAGTCGGATCAGGATCCTTGCGAACCCTACGGGACTGACGTGACGGCCGGTGCGACAGGCTATGCGTCCTCTCGACGATTGATCGAGGATCAGGCGCTTAAACGACCCGCGCTCGCCAAGCGGCCCAGGATGCAGCACGAGACGACCGATCCGCTCCGCGCTCGCCTGCCGCACGACGTCATTTCCGAAATGGAAGCAGAGCTGAAGCAACAGGTCGATCGAATCGTCGCCGAACGACATTAGCCGGTTGAGCGACGAGTTCGCAGACCGCAACAGCCGAATCTTGCCTGCCGATGATGCTCCAGAGATCGCGGCGCGTGGACACTCGAAGGAAGATCCCGCCGGATCGACGGAGCTTTGATGGGAGCGATTCTTGGGCGCGCGGTTTTCCAGGTCATGGTTGTTCTGACGGCGGTCGGCATCGTTGCCCTCGCATGCATGGCGGTTCGCGGCGGCTGACGCGGGGGCGGCGGTACAGCCGGCACCGAAGTTCTGACCGTCACTTTGATCGATTCAGCGCCTTGCTCATCCTGCGCAAGGGAGTACGCTTCCGTGCATTGATTGATCCGGAAACAGATTATGCGCAAACTTCTTTTGAGCTTCGTCGCACTCGCGGCGTTCGCCGCCGCCTTCAATCCTCCGGCCGCCAACGCGGTGTTTTGGCGCGGCGTCACGGCGCCGACGAATATCGACATCCACGGCTACCCGATCATCAAGGAGCCGCCTCCGAGCACATGCCAGTTGATCCATGTGAACGGATACTGGGTCCGGCAGTGCCTGGATTTGTCGCGGCGCTATTGGCGGTGAACGGCGCGCACCGGACTTTCCGACCTCTCCCTTGAGGGGAGAGGCCTAAATTCGCGGCTAGTTCGACCCGCCCGGCGAATCGTCGAGCGCCTTGAAGGCCTCTTCGAGCTGCGGTGACAGCGCGACGTTGAGCTTCTCGCCGGTCGGCAGCCGGGCGACGAACCATTTGTTGTAGAGCGGGACGATGTCGCGGTTCGAGGCCAGCCTGCGGAACGCGCGCTCGACCACGTCCTTCATCTGCGGCTCGCCCTTGCGGTACACGATGCCGTAGGGATCGTAGGACAGGTAGTCGCCGGTGACGCGGAATTTGTCCTGCGACTTGTGCCGCGCGATCAGGCCGTGGAGCAGGATGTCGTCGGTCGCGAACGCATCCGCCTTGCCGTCCACCAGCATCTGGTAGGACTGCTCGTGGTCGGGGGCGGTGACGATGTTGAGGCCGAGCTTTTGCTTGGCGTCGACATTGTGCATCGCCTGCTCGTTGGTGGTGCCCTTGGTCACCACCACCGTCTTGCCCTTCAGGTCGGCGACCTGGGTGACGCCGGAGGCCTTCGGCACCATCAGCTTGGTGCCGGCCACGAACATCAGCGGCGAGAATGCGACCTGCTTGCCGCGCTCGGCATTCGCCGTGGTCGATCCGCATTCAAGGTCGATCTTCTTGTCGACGACCGCCGGAATGCGGTCGTCGGAGGTGACCTTGACGTAGTCGACCTTGAGATTGGCGTCGTCGACCTCGGTCCCGATCTCCTCGACGATCGCATCGCACAGCTCGAGGCTGTAGCCGATCGGCCGGTTGGAGTGATCGAGGAACGAGAACGGCGGCGAGCTTTCGCGATAGCCGATCCGCACCGTGTGCGTGGCCTTGATGTTGGCGAGCGTGGGGCTGAGCCCCTCGCCCGCCGGCTGTGCGGACGCCGGTGCGGCGAGCAGGCTTGCCGCCAGCAGACACGCTGACAGCAGGCGTGTCGACAGGAGAGGCGCCTCAGCCCGTATCGGCCTCCAGCGGGCGCGATGCATGCATGCCTCCCGTCAATGGCCGGCCATCACGGCGCCGGGCACCGCATCCTGCGGCACCGCGTCGTCGGGCCCGAGCTCGTGCTCGGGCTTCAACTCACCCTCCCACTTCGCGACCACGGCGGTCGCCAGCGAGTTGCCGATCACGTTGGTGGCGCTGCGGCCCATGTCGAGGAAGGTGTCGATGCCCATGATCATCAGCAGGCCCGCCTCGGGGATGTTGAACTGCGCCAGCGTCGAGGCGATCACCACCAGCGAGGCGCGCGGCACGCCGGCAACGCCCTTCGAGGTGATCATCAGCGTCGCCAGCATCGCGAGCTGCGTGCCGACCGACATCTCGATGTGGTAGGTCTGTGCGATGAAGATGCTCGCGAAGGTGCAGTACATCATCGTGCCGTCGAGGTTGAAGGAATAGCCGAGCGGCAGCACGAAGGCCGAGATGCGCGAGGAGGCGCCGAACCTGTTCAGCCCCTCCAGCGTCTTCGGATAGGCCGCCTCCGACGAGGCGGTCGAGAACGCGATCATCAGCGGCTCGCGGATCAGCCGCAAGAGATGGCTGTAGCGCGGCCCGATCACGATGAACCCGACGACGACCAGGATGCCCCACAGGATCAGGAGCGAGAGATAGAAGCCGCCCATGAAGACGATGAGCTTCCAGAGCACGCCGAGGCCGTTCTTCGAGACGGTCGCCATGATCGCGGCCCACACCGCGAGCGGCGCGAACAGCATCACATAGCCGGTGACCTTGAGCATGATGTGCGCGAGGTCGTCGATCAGGCTCATGATCGGCTTGGCCCGTTCAGGCATCGCACCGAGCGCAACCGCGAAGAACACCGCGAACACGACGATCTGCAGAATCTCATTCTGCGCCATTGCGTCCGCGATCGAGGTCGGGATCAGATGGGTGAGGAATTTTTCGATCGAGAACGCCGACACCGGCAGCCCGGTCGACTGCGCCTTGTCGGGCAGCGTGCCGGGGAAGTTGGCGCCGGGCTGCAGCAGGTTGACCATCACGAGGCCGAGCAGCAGCGAGACGAAGGAGGCGGAGACGAACCAGCCCATGGTCTTGGCAAAGATGCGGCCGAGCTTGGCGCCGCTTCCCATATGGGCGATGCCGCCGACGAGGGTTGCGAAAACCAGCGGCGCGATGATCATCTTGATCAGACGCAGGAACAGCATCGCGATCAGGTTGACGTCTGCTGCGATCTCGGCACGGCTGTCAGGAAAGTAGTTGAAGACAATCGTCCCCATCGCGATGCCAAGGACCATCGCAATCAGGATATACTGCGTAAACCTGCTGGACATTCTCTTACCCCCGTCAGTTCCCGGCGGAGGGCAAGTGTGGCAGATTTACGCAGCTACGCAACACGCTTCGCGTCCAGCGGGACTTTGCCGAAACGTTCCCGTTGTGGAATGCCAGCGCGCGGACTAGCGTTCATGCAGCGCACAATCTGTGCAAGGCGCTGCGCGCGTCGCGGTCAATTTGCATGCGAAACGACCAACGCCATGGGAAGGCAAAGCGAAGGCAAAGGGGGAGACACCGCCAATGAACGACACCGTCAATCGCCAGATCCTGCTTGTCGAAAAGCCGACCGGCAAGCTTGGCCCCGAGCATTTTCGTCTGACCACGGGGACGATCCCCACGCCGAAGGACGGCGAGGCGCTGGTGCGGACGCGCTACATCTCGCTCGATGCCGCCAACCGCGCCTGGATGCACGGCGCCACTTACCGCGCTGCGGTGGAAGCCAACACCGTGATGGCCGGCGGCAGCATCGCCGAGGTGATCTCGTCGAAGGATTCTAGCCTGAAGCCCGGCGACATCGTGTTCGGCGACACCGGCTGGCAGGATTATGCCGCCGTGCCCGCCAAGCACCTGGCAAAGATGCCGAAGCTCGAGCCGATGACGCATCTGCTCAGCGTCTACGGCGTTGCCGGCCTGACCGCCTATTTCGGCCTGCTCCACGTCGGCAAGCCCAGGGAAGGCGAGACCGTGGTGGTGTCGGCGGCCGCGGGCTCGGTCGGCTCGATCGTCGGCCAGATCGCCGGGATCAAGGGCTGCCGCGTCGTCGGCATCGCCGGCGGCAAGGACAAGTGCCATTGGCTGACCAGCGAGCTCGGCTTCGACGCCGCGGTCGACTACAAGGACGGCGCGACCTACAAGGCGCTGCGCGCGGCGGCGCCCAAGGGCATCGACGTCTATTTCGACAATGTCGGCGGCGACATTCTGGAAGCCTGCCTGGCGCAGATGAACAATCGCGGCCGCATCGCCTGCTGCGGCGCGATCTCGCAATATGACGGCGTCCCCTCCGCGCACGGCCCGCGCGGCGTGCCCGGCCTGATCGTGGTGAAGCGGCTGATCATGCAGGGCTTCATCGTGATGGACTACATGGACCAGCGCGACGCCGCACTCGCCGACCTGCAGTCCTGGGTCGCCTCGGGCAAGCTCAAGGTGCAGGAGGACGTGATCGACGGCCTCGAGAACACGCCGCAGGCGCTGATCGGGCTCTTGGCCGGCGAAAATCGCGGCAAGCGCATGGTGAAGGTGTAGGCGGGGAACATCTCCGAACCCGTCATCCCCGCGCAAATGCTTCGCCTTTGTCGCTGGAGGAGCGCGTAGCGCGTCTCGAAGGATGCACGGCCCGGCTGGTGGCCGTCGCCCCTTCGAGACGGCCGCTTCGCGGCCTCCTCAGGGTGACGGGGATGCAGCGCAATCTCTCCCCTCGTCGTCCCGGCGAAAGCCGGGACCCATAACCACAGGGTTGAGTCGTTAGAAAGCTGTGGCCCCAGCGTCGTGCAACAATGACCTTCGGTGGCTATGGGTCCCGGCTCCCGTGCGCAATTGCGCACTGGGCCGGGACGACATCGATGTCATCGAGAGTCATCCATTCACGGCCTCTCAAGGGCACGGTGATAGGTTTGAATGCGCAGACCTAATGCGCCGTGCCCGACGCCCGTGGAGCGGCTTGCGGCGCCGTCTTGCCTTTCTTCGCCTTGCGCCAGTTCTCAAAACTCTGCACCACGACGAAGAACGCCGGCACGAACAGCACGGCGAGGCAGGTCGAGGCGATCATGCCGGAGAACACGGTGATGCCGATCGACTTGCGGGCGTTTGCGCCGGCGCCGGTCGCGATCACCAGCGGCAGCACGCCGAGGATGAAGGCGAACGACGTCATCAGGATCGGCCGGAATCTCGCGCGTGCCGCGTCGATCGCCGCATCCAGCACCGACCGTCCGTCGCGCAGATGACGTTCCAGCGCGACCTCGACGATCAGGATCGCGTTCTTGGCCGACAGCGCGATCAGCAAGATGGTGCCGATCTGGGTGTAGAGGTTGTTCTCGATATTCAGGCTCAGCAGCACCAGCGTCGGGCCGAGCAGCGACAGCGGCACGGCGAGGATCACCGAGATCGGCGCGTACCAGCTCTCATATTGCCCGGCGAGCACGAGATAGACCAGCAGCAGCGCCAGCGCGAACACGTAGTAGATCTGACTGCCGACCTCCTTCTCCTGGTACGACATCGCCGTCCACTCGAAGCCCGACCCGGGCGGCAGCGTCTTGGCCGCGATCTCCTCCATCAGCGCCATCGACTGGCCGGACGAGTAACCCTGCGCCGGCAGCCCGATGATGGAGGCGGACGGATAGAGGTTGTAGAGGCTGATCAGCGACGGTCCGATCGAGGGCGTGATCTTGGCGACCGTGCCGAGCGGGATCATGTCGCCGTTGCTGTTGCGCACCATCATGTTCTCGATGTCGCGCAGGCTCAGGCGGTACTGTGCCTCGGCCTGGGTATAGACCTGGAAGGTGCGGCCGAACTTGGTGAACTGGTTGACGTAGCTGGCGCCGAGATAGGACGACAGCGCCGCGAAGATCTGGTCGGGGGTGACGTGCAGGGTCTGCGTCTTGATGCGATCGACGTCGACGTCGAACTGCGGCACCATCGAGCGGAACGACGACTGGACCCGCTGCAGCGCGCTCTGGGTCTGTGCATTGGCCACGATCGCCCCGGTGACCGCCTGCAGCTTGCCGTAGTCGGCATTGCCGTCGCGCAGCTCGACCTGCATGGCAAAGCCGGCGGCGTTGCCGATGCCCTGGATCGGCGGCGGCGGGATCACCAGGATGCGCGCCTCCGGGATCACCGCGAGCTTGTCGTTGAGCCCGTAGACCAGCGAGCGCAGATCCTCGCCCGGCCCCCGCGCACTCCAGTCCTTCAGGATCAGATAGGCGACGCCGGCATTGGCGAGGCTCGAGGAATTGTCGAGCGCCGAGATGCCGGCGATGCTGACCACCTGGTCGACGCCCGGGGTCTTGCCGGCGATCCTGGTGACCTCGTCGAGCACGTGCTGGGTGCGGTCGAGGGCCGCGCCGTCGGGCAATTGCACCGCGGCGAGCAGATAGCCCTGGTCCTCGATCGGAATGAATCCGGTCGGCACCCGCGACAGGCCGTAGCCGGCAAGCCCGATGATGACAAGCGCAACGGCGACCGAGGTCTTGGCATGCCCGGCGATGCCGCTGACCAGCCGAGTGTAGCCGCGCTCGAGCCGGTCATAGACCGCGTTGAAGCCGCGATAGAAGAAATTGCGCTGCTCGGGCGGCGCGGGGGGACGCAGCCATAGCGCGCATTGTGTCGGCTTCAGCGTCGCGGCGTTGACGGCGCTGAGCAGCGCGGTGGCGGCGATCACCAGCGCGAATTGCGCGTACATTCGCCCGGTCAGCCCGGGCAGGAACGCCGCCGGCAGGAACACCGAGATCAAGACCAGCGTGATGCCGACGATCGGCGCGAACAATTCGTCCATCGCCTTGATCGCGGCGTCGTGGCCCGACATGCCGCGCTCGATATTGTGCGCCGCGCCCTCGACCACGACGATGGCGTCGTCGACCACGATGCCGATCGCCAGCACGATCGCAAACAGCGTCGACAAGTTGATGGTGAAGCCGAGCGCGGCCATGGCCGCGAACGCGCCGATGATCGTGACCGGCACGGTGGTTGCCGGCACCAGCATCGCCCGCCAGTCCTGCAGGAAGGCCAGGATCACGACCAGCACCAGCAGGCCGGCCTCGAACAGGGTCTTGTAGACCTCCTCGATCGAGGCGTTGACGAATTTGGTGGTGTCGAACGGCGTGTCGTATTTGATGTCCTGCGGGAACTGCCTGGCGAGCTCCGCCATCTTCTTCTCGACGGCCTTCTCGACCTGCAAGGCATTGGCGCCCGGCGACTGGAACACGCCGATGCCGGTCGCGGGCTTCTGGTTCAGCGAGAAGATCTGGCTGTAGGTCTGCGCGCCGAGCTCGACCCAGCCGACGTCGCGGACCCGGGTGACGTCGCCGACATTGCCTGTCTTGACAATGATGTCCTCGAACTGGCTCTTGTCGTCGAGCCGGCCGTTGACGTTCAGCGTGTACTGGAACGCCTGGCCCGCCGGCGTCGGCGGCGCGCCGACCTGGCCGGCGGTGACCTGCTGACTCTGCTGCTGGATCGCCTGGATGACGTCCTGCGGCACCAGCCCGCGCACCTGCAGCTTGGTCGGATCGAGCCAGACCCGCATCGAATATTGCCCGGCGCCGAACACCGTGACGTTGCCGACACCCGGAAGGCGCGACAGCTCGTCCCGGATGTTGATGGTGGCGTAGTTCGACAGGAACAGGCTGTCATAGGTTTTGTTCGGCGAGGTCAGCGTCACGAACAGCAGGATCGAGGTCGACCGCTTCTGGACCGTGACGCCCTGGTTCTGCACCGAGGTCGGCAGCTGCGACAGCGCGCTGGAGACACGGTTCTGCACCAGCACCTGCGCGAAATTGAGATCGGTGCCGATCTTGAAGGTCACCGTCAGCGTATAGGTGCCGTCGGCGCCGCTGTAGGACTGCATGTACAGCATGTCCTCGACGCCGTTGACCTGCTGCTCGATCGGCAGCGCCACGGTGTCGACCACCGTCTTGGCCGAGGCGCCGGGATAGCGCGTCGTCACCTGCACCGTCGGCGGCACCACGTCGGGATATTGCGCGACCGCGAGATTGTACAGCGCCACGCCGCCGATCAGGATCATCAGGATCGCGATGACGTTGGAGAGGACCGGGCGCTCGATGAAAAATTTCGAGATCATGGCGCGTGCGTCCTATTTGGCGGCTGTCGGCGCCGCGTCGGCCTTCTGCACCTGCGGATCGACCTTCTGCCCGGGGATCGCGCGCAGCAATCCGGCAGTCACGATGCGGTCATCCGGCTTCAGGCCGCTCTCGATGACGCGCAGCCCCTCATCGAGCGGGCCGGTCGTCACCTTGCGCTGCTCGACCACATTCTCGGCATTGACGACCAGTACGTAGCGGCCGGCCTGGTCGCTGCCGATCGCGACGTCGGGCACCAGCAGCGCGTTGTCCTGCTTGTCGAACGGCACGCGAACGCGGACATAGAAGCCGGGCAGCAAAGTGCGGTCCGGATTTGCGAACACGCCGCGGACCGCGAGCGTGCCGGTCGACTGGTTGAGGGTCGGCGAGATGTAATCAAGCTTGCCCTTGTGCGGATAGCCGGTCTCGGTCTGCAGGCCGACCTCGACCGGCAACTGCCTGAGCTCGTTGACCGACAGACCACGACGGCGCGCTTCATCCCGCACGCGCTGCACGTCCTGTTCGTTGACGTTGAAATTCACATAGATCGGATCGAGCTGCACGATGGTGGCAAGCTGCGTCGGCGACGTCACGCCGACCAACTCGCCGATCGAGACCAGGTGATTGCTGACGATGCCGTCGAACGGCGCTGCCACGTTGGTGTAGCCGTAGTTGACCGCCGCGATCCTGGTGTTGACCTGGGCCTGCTGCAGGCTGGCCTGGGCGTTGTCCCGGGTAGACGTCGAGGTATCAAGGGTCGCCTGCGAGACCGCCTGCCGCTGCACCAGATCGGTCTGCCGCTTGAAGTCGAGCTCGGCCTGCTTCAGTGTCGCCTGCGCGCCGACCTCTGCGGCCTGCGCCTGTTCCAGCTTCAGCTTGTAGGTCTCCGGCTCGATCGTGAACAGCGTGGTCCCCGCCTTCACGAAGGAGCCGTCCTGATAGTTGATCGCCTGCAGGAAGCCCTGCACGCGCGCGACCAGATCGACGGTCTGGATCGGCGCGGTGTTTCCGGTGGCGTCCAGATAACGCGTGATGGCGCGCTGCACCGGCGGCGCAACCTCGACCTTGGGCGGCGGCGGCGCAACAAAACTGTTTTGCTCGCAGGCACTTAAACTGACGAAGGCCGATACGACGAACGCGATGCGCGCAAGCGGTGCATTTCGCAGCCGCACAAAACTGCTCCGACCGAAATGTGCCGACGCGCGCGCATGCCTCATGTCCGAGCCTCGATTCAAATGACTAAATTTAAAGATCTCGTGACGGGCAAAAAATCCGCCTGCTTCATCCATAGCAACAATCCGCTTGCAGCGGAACTCGAAAGCGAAAATGATGCCGCTCGCCGAGGTTGCTACAACAAGACTTTTTCAGAACTCAGTTCAGTTGAGCCGGAGACATCCGGCGCGACCAGAGGATTAATTCAGATGATCAATGCGTTGACACGAGCAACGAAGCTGTCCGCATGTCTTGCGCTTGCAGCATTCATGAGCACCGCACCGGCCTTGTCGCAGGCGCCGACCCAGGCGCAGCGCGACGCCATCAAGTCGCAATGCCGCAACGACTACATCGCCCACTGCTCCAGCGTACCGCCGGGCGGCGAAGCCTCGCTGCAATGCCTGCAGAAGAACATGGCAAGCCTCGGCGCGGGCTGCGCCAGCGCGGTGAAGGCCGTCGAAGCGCCGGCCGCCGCACCGAAGGCAGACTCCGCGCCCGCGGCGGCCAAGACCGAAGCTGCTCCCGCGGCAGCGGCCAAGCCCGCCACCGAAGCCGCCGCACCGAAGGCGGCCGGGACGCCGTCCAACACGCAGATCTCCGCGATCCGCAGCGCATGCCGCTCCGATTATCCCAAGGTTTGCGCGGGCGTGCCGACCGGCGGCGCGGCGGCGCTGCAGTGTCTCGAAAAGAACAAGGGCAAGCTTTCGCCGGCCTGCGAGAAGGCCGTCGCCGCCGCTGGTGGCGGCGCCGCCGCGCCGGCCGCCGGCGCTGCAGCGACGACAGCACCAGCCGCGGCGCCGGCCGTGATCGCGTTGCGGCCGCTGCGACCGCGCGAAGAGCTGTTCGTGCTGCGCTCGGCCTGCGGCGCCGACGTCCGCTCGATCTGTGGCGGCGTCCAGCCGGGCGGCGGGCGGATCGTGCAGTGCCTTGCGACCAATGCCGGCTCGCTGTCGCCGGCGTGCCGCGATGTGTTGGCGCCGTTCGCAGCGCGGTAATCCTGTTGTCACGCTAGAGACCGGAGAAGAGAGCAAACAATGCTGCGTATCGTCCTGACCGCGCAACCGCTGTCTACGCGCAGGAACTGACCACCGCGCAACGCGACGCCTGCATGGGCGACTACGAGAAGTTCTGCAAAAGCGTGACGCCCGGTGGCGGCCGCATCATCGCCTGTCTCGCCAAGCAGAGCGACAAGCTGGCGCCCGCCTGCAAGAAGGTGCTGGCGGAAGCGGAAAAGAAATGGCCGCGCCGGCGGTGAGACGAGAGGTGCCCGGCGATTTGCCGGGCACGGAACCGCAGCACCTTGTTGCCACCTGCAGGCCAACCATGCCTCACCCGGGAGAGGGAATTTTCATGCGTTCAATATTGCTGATCGCCGCGGCCCTGCTGTCCTTTGCCGCGACGATGACCTTTGAGTCCTCCGACGCCAATGCGGTCGTTTGCGCGCGCGGCGTCTACCGCGCCGGCGGCGCCGGTCCCAACGGCGCGGTCGTCGCCCGCAAACCCGTCGCCGCCGGCTGCCGCTGGGTATGGGTCGACGGGGTCAAGGCCCGCCGCTGCTACTGAACCCTTCGGCCCCACGCGGCTAGTCGCCGCACGCATTTTCCCTCTGGCGTTCCCGCCGGAGGGCGATTAGTCTGGACACAAATTGTAAGTATACTGTCAATCTGGGAGGCAGACGTTGCGGATCGCCGTGATCGGCGGAGGGCCCGGCGGGCTCTATTTCGCCTATCTGTGGAAGAAGCGTCATCCCGACGCCGAGATCGACCTGTTCGAGCAGAACGCGGCCGGCGCCACCTGGGGCTTCGGCGTGGTGTTCTCCGAACAGGCGCTGGACTTCCTGCGCGCCGACGACCCTGAGACGGTCGACGCCATCGCCCCGCTTATGGAGAGCTGGAAGAACATCACCCTCAATCTGCGCGGCGAGAGCGTCGAGATCGACGGCGTCGGGTTCTCCTCGATCGGCCGGCTGGCGCTGCTGACGATCCTGCAGGAGCGGGTCCGCAGCACGGGCGTCACGCCACGCTTCGACACCGTGGTGCAATCGGTCGACCAGCTCAGGGGTTACGACCTGATCGTTGCCGCCGACGGGCTGAACTCGATGGTTCGCCGCGGCTATGAGTCCGCCTTCGGCGCCTCGGTCTCGCATTCCACCAACAAATTCGCCTGGTACGGCACCACCAAGACCTTCGCGACGCTGTCGCAGACCTTCGTGGGGACCGAGCGCGGCAGCTTCAACGCCCATCACTATCGCTATGCGAAGGACATGAGCACCTTCCTGGTCGAATGCGACGCGGCGACCTGGGCGGCCTACGGCTTCGCCGACAAGAGCATCGAAGAGTCGCAGGCGATCTGCGAAGATATATTCGCCGCGGCGCTGGACGGCCACCGGCTGATCTCGAACAAATCGGTGTGGCGCAATTTCCCGTGGATCTGGAACGAGCGCTGGTCGCACGGCAACATGGTGCTGATCGGCGATGCGCTGCATTCGGCGCATTTCTCGATCGGCTCGGGCACGCGGCTCGCGATCGAGGATGCGATTGCGCTGACCAAGGCGCTGGAGACCGAGAGCGGCATTGGCGCCGCGCTTGCCCGCTACGAGAGCGAGCGCAAGCCCATCGTGAAGAAGCTCGTCACCGCGGCGCGGACCAGCGCCGACTGGTACGAGCATTTCCCCGCGCACATGACGCTCGACCTGATGGATTTCGCCTACAGCTACATCACCCGCTCCGGCCGGATCGACGAAGCGCGGCTGCGCGCGATGTCGCCCGCCTTCATGGCCCGCTACGCAGGCGCAAAGGGACAATCATGACTGGGATCGCCGACCAGGTTCCGCTGGACAATCCCGGTGCGCGCGAGATCGGCTTTACGATCCCCGAGCGCTACAATGCGAGCCGCATCCTGTTCGACAATCTCGGCAACGGGAATGCCGAGCGCCTGGCGCTGACCGGCCCGGCAGGCTCGCGGACCTATCGCGAGCTCTGCACTGAGGCCGCACGCTGGGGCCACGCCTTCCGGTCGCTCGGACTGCAGCGCGGCGACCGCGTGCTGCTGTTCCTCGACGACACCCCGGCCTATCCCGCGGCATTCTTCGGCGCGGTGCGCGCCGGCTACGTGCCGCTCTTGATCAACACGCTGACGACGCCCGAGCTGCTGCAATTCTACCTGTCCGACGCCGGCGCGCAGGTCGCCGTCACCGATGCGGAATTCTGTGGGCGCTTCAACGCGGAAGCCTGCAAGGACACGCCGCTGCGTACGCTGGTGGTGGTCAACGGCGCCGCCGGTGATCACGCGGCTGCCGAAACGCGCGAGGCCGCTGATTGGCTGCAAGCGTTTCCGACCGAGCTCGACGCGGCCGACACGCACCGCAACGAGATGGCGTTCTGGATGTATTCGTCGGGCTCGACCGGCCGTCCCAAGGGCATCGTGCATCTGCAGCACGACATGGCCTATAGCGAGCGCGCCTTTGCCCGCAATGTGCTGAAGCTTTCGCCCGGCGACATCTGCTTCTCGGTGCCGAAGATCTTCTTCGCCTACGGTTTCGGCAACTCGATCACGTTTCCATTTTCCGTCGGCGCCGCGACGCTGCTGCTGCCGGGCCAGCCGAAACCGGCCGCGATCTTCGCGGCGATCGGGCAATATCGCCCGACCGTGTTCTTCGGCCTGCCGACGCTCTACATCTCCCTGACCAAGGCTGAAGGTGCCGACACCGCCGATTTCTCCTCGCTGCGGATGGCGGTCTCGGCCGCCGAAGTGCTGTCAGCCGACGTCTTCAACGGCTGGAAGCGGCTCACCGGGCTCGAGATCATCGAAGGCCTCGGCTCGACCGAAGTGCTGCACGTCTATCTCAGCAACCGCGCGGAACAAAAGAAGCTCGGCGCCGCCGGCCTGCGCGTGCCCGGCTACGAGATCATGCTGCGCGACAGCGATGACCGTGAGGTCGGCGACAATGAGGAAGGCATCCTGTGGGTGCGCGGCGATTCCGCGACCCCGCTGTACTGGAACCGGCCGGACAAGACCGCCGAGACCGTGCGCGAGGACGGCTGGATCTACACCGGCGACCGCTTCATGCGCGACAGCGACGGCTTCCACTTCTTCCGCGGCCGCGCCGACGATCTGATCAAGATCTCCGGCCAGTGGGTCTATCCGCTGGAGGTCGAGCTCTGCCTCGCCGATCACCCCGACGTCCGCGAATGCGCCGTCTACGCCGCCGAATTGCCGGACCGGCGCATGACGCTGCGCGCCGTGGTTGTCATGAACAAGGCCGGCTTCGACACAGCCGAAGCGACGCGGCGGCTGCAGGACTACGTCAAGACAAGGCTGTTGCCGTACAAATATCCGCGCGAGGTCAAATTCATCGACGAGCTGCCGAAGACCGGCACCGGCAAGATCGACCGGCAGGCGGTGATGCGGATGTAGGGCGTTGGTTGATGGACGCGGCCACCGCAAATTCAATGTCGTCCCGGCGAAAGCCGGGACCCATAACCACAAATGCTTGTGGCGCGAGAGCTGGAGCCCCAGCCTGCCACAACAACAGCCATCGGTGGTTATGGGTCCCGGATCGCGCTTCGCTGTGCTCGCTTGCCCGGGACAACGAGCATTAGCTGCCCGCCATCCAGCCACACATTCGATGTCGTCCCGGCGAAGGCCGGGACCCATAACCACAAATATTTGCGGCGCGACGGCTGGAGCCCCGGCTCGCCATAACAACGGCCTTCGGTGGCTATGGGTCCCGGATCGCGCTTCGCTTGTCCGGGACGACGAGCATTAGCTGCCCCGCCATCCCGCCACACATTCGATGTCGTCCCGGCGAAGGCCGGGACCCATAACCATAAATATTTGTGGCGCGACGGCTGGAGCCCCAGCCTGCCATCACAACAGCTTTCGGTGGTTATGGGTCCCGGATCGCGCTCGCTACGCTCGCTTGTCGGGACGACGAGTAATTAGCTGCCCAGCCCCGTCCCGCCATACAGCCAGGCGATGTCATCGCACCACTCGACCTGCGACTTCGCGCTCATGATCGCGTTGCGGATGCGGGCGTGCTCGCCTGAGGGATGGTAGACGTGTTCGCCGATCGCGCGTGACATCAGTTGCACGCGCGCGGTGCGCGGGAAGCGCTGCGCGCTGTAGGCTTCGAGCGCCGCTGCCTGGTCATTGTGACTGGCCAGCATGTGCGACAGGCAGACCGCGTCCTCCATCGCCTGGCAGGCACCCTGCGCGAAATATTGCAGCATCGGATGCGCGGCGTCGCCGAGCAGCACCACGCGGCCGTCGATCCACTGCTCGTTCGGATCGCGGTCGCACAACACCCAGAGCTTCCAGTTGGTGCCGTGGCGGATGATGTTCTGCGCCCGTTCATGGACGTGGGTAAAACCCTTCATCACCTCGGCTTCGGAAACCGGCTTGCCGGCGACCGGCTCCGGCGCATTGTTGTGATAGGTGACGACGAGGTTGAACACTTTCCAGCCCGACAGCGGATAATGCACGATGTGGCATTTCGGGCCGGCCCACAGCGTGGCCGCGTTCCAGCGCAGGTCTTCCGGCATCTGCTCGGTCGGGATCACGGAGCGATAGGTGGTGTGGCCGGAGACGCGCGGCGGGCCGTCCGCCGTGACCTGCTTGCGGATGTTCGACCACAAGCCATCGGCGCCGATCAGGAGACGGCCGCCGATGCGCTCCCCACTCGCGAGCGTAGCGGTCACCGACGAACCATCCTGCTCGTAGCCTGTCACCTCGCTGGACACGCGCAGTTCGATCAGCTCGTGATTCTGGCAGGCGCGCAGGAACACACCGTGCAGATCGCCGCGATGCACCACGGCATAGGGATTGCCGAACCGCGCGCGAAAGGCATCGCCGAGATCGATATGGGTGATCTCGTCGGCGGTCAGCGCATCCATCAGCCTGAGCTGATCGATATAGACGGCCATGTTGCGCGCGGCCTCGCCGACGCCGAGATAGTCGAAGGCGTGGAACGCGTTCGGGCCGAGCTGGATGCCGGCGCCGATCTCGCCGAGCGCGACAGCCTTCTCCAGCAGGATCGAGCGGATGCCTTTTTGCGCGAGGCCCAGCGCCACGGCGAGGCCGCCGATGCCGCCACCCGCGATCAGGACAGGTCTCGTCTCCGCCATCAGCCCGACCTCCCGAGATGTTCGAGCGCATCCTCGGCGCGCAGCGGCACCCGCGACGCCTCGTTGTTGAGGTCGACGAGCTGGGTCAACAGCGCCAGCAGCGTCTTGCGGTCGGCCGGCTTCAGTGGCTGCAGCATCCGCGCCTGCGCCTTGTCGACCGAGGGCATGATGTCGCTCAGCACCGCCGCGCCGGCCTTGGTAAGATAGAGCAGCTTGACCCGCTTGTCCTCGGGCGCCGGCTTGCGCACGATGAACTCCTTGGCCTGCAGCCGTTCGATCACATTGCCGAGCGTGGAGCGGTCGAACGCGATCACCGCCGAGAGTCTTGTGGCGTCGATGCCGGGATGGGTCGAGATCGTGACCAGCGCGGCGTATTGCACCGGCGTCAGGTCGAACGCCTTGCACTCCTCGATGAACAGCGCGACCGCGATCTGCTGCATCCGCCGGAACAGGTAGCCGGGCGCGGTGTAGACCGCGTCCATCGTGACGGGCGCTGGTTTGTTATTCGGCATCGGGTTGTTTGTCCGGGGCGGCGTCGGCAAACGCCTTGATTTGCTTTGCCGCGGCCTCGGCCTTGAGCAGGCGCGGATAGGCCGAGACGTCGACACCGAAGCGCCGCGCATTGGCGAGCTGCGGCACCAGGCAGAGATCGGCCAGTGTCGGCGCATCGCCAAAGCAGAACGGGCCGGACTCCGCCGCGATCAGGGTCTCGCAGGCCGACAGTCCCTCGCGATTGGCCCAGGCCGCCCATTCCGTCACCTGCTCCTCGGGCAGGCCGAGCTGACGCAGCCGCGCCAGCACCTTCAAATTTTGCACCGGATGCGTATCGCAGGCGATCGCCTGCGCAAACGCCCGCACCTTGGCGCGCCGCAGCGGATCTTTCGGCAAGAGCGGCGGGTTGGGATTGGTCTCGTCGAGCCATTCGATGATCGCGAGCGACTGGGTGAGGATCGCGCCGGCGTCGCTCTCCAGCGTCGGTACCAGCCCCTGCGGATTGATCGCGAGATAGGCCGGCGCGCACTGCTCGCCCTTGCGCAGATGATGCGGCAGATGCTCTGAGGTGAGCCCCTTCAGGTTGAGGGCGATCCGGACCCGGTAGGACGCGCTGCTCCGGAAATAGCCATGCAGCTTCATCGGGACCTCCCTTGCATTATTCTGGTTTGGCGCGCTTTCTTTGCGCGAACCGGTATCCACTTCGCTCGAAAACGCTATGGCTTGCTTCATTGACGCTAGCCATATTGTCAGTATACTGTCAATTAAATTGCACCGACAAGAATGATGGGAGGCTTGCCATGGAAGCCGTGCAGAAGACCCCGGAGCGCGACGCATTCTACAAGAAGATCGACGGCCAGAACCTCTCGGCGCTGTGGAACGTGATGAACGATCTGATCACGCCGGAGCCGAAAAGCGCCTGCCGTCCGCACTTGTGGAAGTTCGACCAGATCCGCGACTACATGAACGAGGCCGGCAAGCTGATCACGGCCAAGGAAGCCGAGCGCCGCGTGCTGGTGCTGGAAAATCCCGGCCTGCGCGGCCAGTCCAAGATCACGACCTCGCTGTTCGCCGGCGTGCAGATGGTGGTGCCGGGCGACATCGCCCCCGCCCATCGCCATGCCCAATCGGCGCTGCGCTTCGTGCTCGAGGGCAAGGGCGCGTTCACCGCTGTCGACGGCGAGCGCACCGCGATGTCGCCGGGCGATTTCGTCATCACGCCGTCGATGACCTGGCACGATCATTCCAACGAAACCAACGAGCCGATGTTCTGGCTCGACGGGCTCGACATCCCGATGGTGCAGTTCTTCGACTGCTCGTTTGCCGAAGGCGCCAAGGAAGATCAGCAGTCGATCTCCAAGCCGGCCGGCGCCAGCTTCGCGCGCTACGGACACAATCTGCTGCCGATCGACCAGAAGCGAACCTCGAAAACCTCGCCGATCTTCAACTATCCCTATGAATACACCCGCGAGGCGCTGGAGAAGGCCAAGGTCAGCGACGAGTGGGACGCCTGCCACGGGCTGAAGCTGAAATTCTCCAACCCCGAGACCGGCGATTTCGCGATGCCGACCATCGGCACCTTCATCCAGCTGCTGCCAAAGGGTTTCAAGACCGCGCGCTATCGCGCAACCGATGCGACCGTGTTCGCCGCGATCGAGGGCAAGGGCCGCACAAGGGTCGGCGACCAGACCTTCGAGTGGGGACCGCGCGATTTGTTCGTGGTACCGAGCTGGCACTGGGTCACCCACGAGGCCGATGCCGACTCCGTGCTGTTCTCGTTCTCCGACCGCCCGGTGCAGCAGAAGCTCGACCTGTTCCGCGAGGACAGGGGGAACGCATAACGATCGTCTGCGCAAGGCACGCAGCGCCCACCTCACGTCGTCCCGGCGAAAGCCGGGACCCATAACCACCAATCTTGATTGGTTGAACGCGTTGGAGCCCCAGCCTTTTTCTAACAACCACGCCCTGTGGTTATGGGTCCCGGCCTTCGCCGGGACGACACTTTGTGTGTGGCGGCAGCGCGCCCTTACCGCCAGTGCAGCAACCGCGTCTCGAGCAAATTGATCAGCTTCCCCACCGCAAGCCCGAACAGCGACAGGATCACGACGCCGGCGAGCAGCTGATCGGTCTGCATCAGATTGCCGGCCTGCAGCACGAAGGCGCCGATGCCGTATTGCGCGCCGATCATCTCGGCGCTGACGACGAGCAGCAGTGCCACTGACGCGGTGATGCGGAAGCCGGCGAGGATCGAGGGCAGCGCGCCCGGCCAGATCACGCGGCGGACAATGGCGTGGAACGGCACGTTGAAGCTTTGCGCCATCCGGATCAGATTGCGCGGCACCGCATCGACGCCGCTATAGACCGAGATCGCGGTCGAGAAGAACACGCCAAGCGCAATGGTCGCGATCTTCGGCTCCTCGCCGATCCCAAGCCATAGAATGAGCAACGGCAGCAGCGCGATCTTCGGAATCGGAAACAGCGCCGAGATGAAGGTGATGCCGACGCCGCGCGCCATCGTCGACAGCCCGATCGCGAAGCCGACCACGACGCCGGCGGCCGTGCCGATGATCCAGCCGGTACCGATCCGCATGATCGACCACGACAAGTGCTGCCACAGCGCACCCGACATCGCGAGCTTATAGATCGCGAACGCGATCGCCGACGGCGCCGGCAGGAACAGCGGATTGACCCAGCCTGCGCTGCCGGCGAGTTGCCAGACCGCGATCACGAGCGCGAGCGCGATCCAGCCGGCATGGCGGCTGCCGCCAGACGTGAAGCCGGCGCCGCGAAACGCGACCGGGCGCGTCGCCTCCGCCGACTGGTCTTTCGCTTCCTGCGGCGCGCGGTCAAGCATGCTGGACCTCGCGCTCGGCATCGATCGCCTCCTTCCGGATCAACGACCACAGCTCACCCTGTAGCGCGGCCATCGGCCCGCGCGCATCCGTCGTGCCGCGCTCGGCGCGCGTCATCGGGATGGTCACGATTTCCCGGATCCGGCCAGGGCGGCGCGACAGCACCACGACGCGGTCGGCGAGCCGCACCGCTTCCTCGAGATTATGCGTGACATAGACCGCGCCCATCGCGCCGTCGGCGAGCAGGCGCACGAAATCCTCCATCAGGAGCTCGCGGGTCTGCGAATCCAGCGCCGACAGCGGCTCGTCCATCAGCAGGATCGCGGGGCGAACCGCGAGTGCCCGCGCAATGCCGACGCGCTGGCGCATGCCGCCGGACAGTTGCTTCGGATAGGCGCTGCGGAAATCCGACAGCCCGGTGCGGCGCAGCGCATCGTCGATCACGGCGCTGCGCTCGCCGGCGCTCAAACCCGTATGCAACAACGGAAACGCGACGTTGTCCTCGACCGTGCTCCACGGCAGCAGCGCAAAATCCTGGAACACGAAGGTCAGCGGATTGAGGCTATCAGCCGGCGCCGCGCCGCGCAGCTCGGCGGCACCTTTGCTCGGCCGCAGCAGGCCGCCGAGGATCGACAGCAGCGTGCTCTTGCCGCAGCCGGACGGACCGACGATCGCAACAATCTCGCCCGCGCGGACCGTGAAGGAGACATCGTCGAGAACGTCGAGCGCGCCGAAGCGATGGCTGATATGGTCGGCGATCAGGTCCATCTACCGGCTCACTCTTTGACCCGTCATCCTGAGGAGCGCGCACTTGCGCGCGTCTCGAAGGATGGACGGCCGGTCACTATCGGGGCCGTCGATCCTTCGAGACGCCGCTTCGCGGCTCCTCAGGATGACGGGGATAGAGTGGTGTCTGCGGTCTAACATCAATCCGCCTTCACGTAATCCTTGGCGATGATCGCATTGGCATCGAAACCCTTGTCCACGAAACCCTGCCCCTGCAGCCATTTGATCTGGTTGTCGAGGTTCTTCACGTCGAGCTTGCCGTCGGGATCGATATAAGCGCAATTGCCGACCACCTGCGCGACCGGCAGGTTGGTGTATTTGGCGATGATCTCGAGCAGCGGCCTGGTCTTGTCGTTGATCGGCGCCACGCCGTCCTTGATCGCAGTCAGGATCACGTCGTGATATTCGTGGTCGGCACGGGTGAGCGCGGTGAGCAGCCTGGTCACCAGCGGTGCGTTGGTCAGCGCCTTCGGCGACGCGAAGATCGCCCCCAGCTGCCACGGCGTCTCGTCGCCGACCCAGCCGAGCAATTTCGCGCCGTTGGAATCCATCAGCGTCCGCGCGGTCGAGACCGGCAGCAGCGCGGCGTCGACGGTTTCACCCTTCAGCGCCGCGGCCGCGTTCGACAGCGACTGCAGCGGCACTACCTTCACGTCGGACAGCTTGAAGCCGTATTTGTCGGCGAGCAGGCCGAGCGAATAATGGAAGCTGGAGCCGACCTGGGTCACCGCGACGCGCTTGCCCGCCAGATCCTTCGGCGTCTTGAGGCCGGCGGCATAGGCGTTGTTGCTGGCGAAATAGCCGATCAGGGGATAGCCGGCCTTCTCGCGGCTCATGCCGCCGATCACCTTCAGCGTGCCCTTGCCGGCGAGATTGTAGAGCCCCGCGGTGACGGCGGTGACGCCGAAATCGACATCGCCCGACGCGGTCGCGACCGCGATCGGCTGCGCCGCGTCGAAGAACTTGAGCTCGACGTCGAGTCCGGCGTCGCGGAGATAGCCCTTGTCCTGCGCGATGAACACCGGCGCCGAGGACGACAGCCGCAAGACGCCGATCTTCGCCTTCAGGAGATCGTCGGCCCGCGCGATGCCGCTCGCGGCCCACACCAGCATGCCCGCGACTGCGAGCCGCGCCCAACCCTTCATTCCGTCCTCCGCCTGGAGCCGCTTCCGTCCCGATTAAATCGGAACGGGGCTCCAGATTCCTGTTTTGACGCGTTTTCTTCACGCGAACCGGTATCCACTTCGCTTGAAAACGCTCTAGATTCCTTCGGGCACGGCCTGATCGCGGCCGATGAACGCGCCCTGTGTGCCGAGCTGTTGTTGCAACTTTTCGACGGAAATGTCGCGCGGAATCGTATTGCCCGACAGCGCGAGTGCGGCTGCGGTTCCCGCCGCCTCGCCCATCACAAAGCAGGCACCGGAGACGCGCGCCGCCGATTGCCCCTCATGGGTCATCGAGGCGCAGCGGCCGGCGACCAGGAGATTGTCGACGCCCTCCGGTACCAGCATGCGGTACGGCAACTCGTTATAGCCGCGGCTCTCCGGGATCGGCGGAAACTCGAAGATCACATCACCCGGCACATGGGATTCCTTCGGCCAACCATTGACGCCGATCGAATCCTCGAACGAGGCGCAGCCCAGCACGTCCTCGCCTGACAGCATGTAGCCGCCGATCACGCGCCGCGTCTCGCGGATGCCGAGCTGCGGCGGCAGATCGACGATGTAGGAATTCTCGAAGCCGGGCACCGTGCGCAGGAACCTGAACGCTTCGACCGCCTGGCGGCGGCCCTCGATCTCGCCGCGCGTCATGTCGTCAGGATCGATACCGGAAATGGCGCCGCCGTCGCTTCGCGTCACCTGGGTGAAATTCACCCGCCATTCGATCTGCGATTTCTGCGGCCGCACGATCGCCGACTTGCGCGGGAATGTGTGGGTGCCGGCGGCCTCGGCCTCAGCCATCAGCGCCGGGATGGTGCGCCAGGCATCGCCGGCCTTCGCTGGATCGATGCCGTTGAGGCGGAACATCATCGAGGGGTAGAGCATGCCGCCGGCATTATCGCCGACTTCATGGGGCGCACCGGCCCACACCGCGAGATCGCCGTCACCGGAGCAATCGATGAAGATGCTGGCGCGCACGGCCTGACGGCCGGCCTTGGTTTCCACCATCAGCGCACGGATATGCGAACCATCCATGACGACGCCGGCGCCGAGCGCGTGGAACAGAATGTCGACCTTGTGATGTGCGAGCAGATCGTCGGCCGCGATCTTGTAGGCCGCGGTGTCGTAGGCCTGCGCAAGGATCTTGCCGAGGATCAGATGTGGCGCGTTCAGCCCGCCGAGCCGGTCAATCCGCGCCAGGAGGTCGGAGGCGATGCCCTGCACCACGCGGTGCATCTCGCCGAAGATGTTGGCGTGCAGTCCGCAGAAGTTGGTCACGCCGGCCGCGGTGCCCATGCCGCCGAGAAATCCGTAACGCTCGATCAGGAGCGTCAGCCGTCCGGCACATGCCGCGCCGACCGCTGCCGCGATGCCGGCCGGTCCGCCGCCAAGCACCACCACGTCATATTCGCCATAGACCGGGACCTGCCGCGCAGGTTCTTCGATCGTGCTCGCTCGCATCATTTCCGCCCTGAACAAAGTTGATTGGGCCAACTATGAATTGATGCAGATTGCAGTACAATCCACCAAATTATGTAATCAGCTTTCGCGAATCGAGAAAGACGAGCAAGGCAGATGGATACGCTGGTCAATCTCGAAGCCTTCCTTGCCACCGCCGATGCCGGCGGCTTTTCCGCCGCGGCGCGCAAGCTCAACGTCGCGACATCCGTCGTCGCCAAACGCGTCACCCAACTCGAGGAGCGGATCGGCACCGCGCTGTTCCACCGCTCGACCCGCCAGTTGCGGCTGACCGAGTCCGGGCAGCAATATGTGCATCGCGCCCGTGGCGTGGTTGCCGATGTCGGCGATCTCTTGTCGCGGATGGGCGAGAAGCAGCGCGACCTCTCCGATCATCTGCGCGTCAAGGCGCCGACTTCGCTGACGGTGGCGCGGCTCGCCGATGCCTTCACGATCTTCCAGAAGCAGAACACAAGCGTGAAGCTCGAGATCGTGATGATCGATCGTCCGGTCGATCCGGTGACCGAAGGTTTTGATATCGCGATCGGCGCCTTCCCGCATTCCTTTGGCGGCGTGGTCGACGAGCCCTTGTGCCGGCTGCCGCGCCTCATGTGCGCCTCGCCGGCCTATCTGAAGAAGCACGGCACGCCGAAACATCCGCGCGACCTGGTCGATCATCGCTGCCTCAGCTTCCTGCCGACCGGACCGGAATGGCCGTTCGAGGGACCGCGCGGCCGCATCAATATCCAGGTCCGCCCGATTCTCTCTTCGAACGAAGGCCGCGTGCTGACGCAAAGCGCGATCGCCGGCAACGGCATCGCGCTGCTCTCGCATTATCTGGTCGCGGACGCGCTGCGCGCCGGCGCGTTGCAACCGGTACTCACCGACTTTCCGATCCCCGAATTGTGGGTCAAGGCCGCCGTTCCCGAGCGCCGCATCGATGCCGCCGCGGTGCAGGCGCTGCTGAAGACATTGAAAAAATCGCTGTCGCAGCCGCTGTGATGCGACGCCGGCCTTGCCGGTCGCATGCCGAGCTGAGACAAGGACGCGAAAGGATCGCCCGCTTGAAACTCCTGATCTCAATGTCGTTTGGTCTCATCATCGTCGCTGGGCCCGCGGCCGCGATCGAGACCTGCCGCTTCATTGAGGCCAAGGCGGAGCGCGAGGCCTGCTACCATCGGCAAGAGCAGGAACTTGCGGCGAAGCGCAAGCCCGAGCCGCCGGTGACGCGGTCGAGCGAATCGAAGACGTTCGATCAGCTGCAGCAGATGCGCCGCGACGACGAAGAGGTCTATCGCAGCATGCGCGGCATCTGCCGCGGCTGCTGAGCTTACGCGCCGCCGCCCCACCGGCCCGCGCGCTTCTCGGCGAAGGATGCAAGCCCCTCGGCAGCTTCCGCGGTCTGCCGCTTGGCTGAATGCAGCTGGACGAGGCGCTTGTAGGCCGCATCGTCCACCGCCATGCCGCCGAACGAGCTTTCCATCGCGAGCTTCTTGGTCTCGGCCATCGCATCCGGGGCATTGCCGAGCAGCTGCTCGACGACCTTGGCGCCGGCGCTGTCGAGATCGGCCAGTGGCACCACCTCATGGACGAGGCCGATGCGGCGGGCATCCTCGGCGCCGAACCGTTCGCCGGTCAGCGCATAGCGGCGCACCTGGCGGACGCCGATCGCGTCGCAGAGCTGCGGGATGATGATCGCCGCGGTCAGGCCCCAGCGCACCTCGGTGATCGAGAACAGCGCATTGTCGGCCGCGATCACGATATCGCAGGCCGAGATCACGCCGGTGCCGCCGCCGAAGCAGCCGCCCTGCACCAGCGCGACGGTCGGGACCGGCAGCGTGTTGAGACGCTGCACCGCCTCGAAGGTGGCGCGCGACGCCGCCTCGTTCTCCTCGAACGATTTCGGCCGCACGCCGTTGATCCATTTCAGGTCGGCGCCGGCCTGGAAATGCTTGCCGTTGCCCTTCAGTACGACGACGCGCACCGGCCTGGTCGAGAGATCGTCGATCGCGGCCAGCACGCCTGCGATCAGCGCGCCGTCATAGGCATTGTTGACCTCGGGACGATTCAGCGTGACGGTCGCGACACCCCGCGCATCGAGGCTCCACAGGACTGGGCTGGCCGACATGACGTTGCTCCCTCGTTCGGCATTGCCGTTATCTTGTACTGGCCTTGCACTATGGCGAGAGCGGATGCCTTGATCCATCACTTTCGAGCGCGCGCGACCGCGCCACGCGCATGACGGGTTGCGCGATGCCCCGCGCTTGTGGAAACTGACCGGGCACGTTGCGGAGAATTGTTCCACTCATGCGTATTTGCATTTTCGGCGCGGGCGCCGTCGGCAGCCACTTCGCGATCCGGCTCGCACGTGCCGGCCATGATGTGGCCTGCGTGATGCGCGGGCCGCATCTCGACGCGGTCAGGACCAACGGACTGACGCTGAAGGTCGGCGACACCAGCATCACCGCGAAGGTGAAGGCCTCAGCCGATCCTGCCGATTTGGGACCGCAAGACATCGTCATCAGCACACTGAAGGCGACCGGCATCGGCGCGCTCGCAGCCGGGCTCCCGCCGCTGCTTCAGCGCGACACATCAATCGTGTTCGCGCAGAACGGCATTCCCTGGTGGTACGATCTCGGCCTGCCGCCACAGCATCCCGCGATCCCCGATCTCGGCTTCCTCGATCCCGGCGGGCATTTGCGCAGCGCCGTCCCGAAGCAGCGGATCATTGGCGGCGTGATCTTTTCCTCCAACGAGGTGGTCGCGCCGGGTGTCGTCGCGAACCTGTCGCCGGACCGCAACCGCCTCTTGATCGGTGAATGCGACGATCGGCAGAGCGAGCGCATCGCCCGCCTGCGCGCGGCGCTCAACGACGCCGCGATCGAATCGCCCGAGGTCAAGCAGATCCGCGAGACGATCTGGTCGAAGCTGTTGACCAACATGTCGATGTCGGTGCTCTGCCTGTTGACCGGGCTGACTGCGCGCGGCGTCCGCGACGATCCTGACATGCAGGACGTGATCCCGCGCCTGCTCGACGAGGCCAATGCGGTGGCGACACACTATATTCCCGAGGTCAAGCGTGTCACCCGCTCAGGGCCGGCGCCGGACCACAAGCCGTCGATCCTGCAGGACTACGAACTCGGGCGCGCCATGGAGATCGACGCGCTGGTGCGCGCACCGGCGGCATTCGCCCGCGCGGCCGCCATTTCGACCCCGATGCTCGACCTGATGGCCGCGCTCGCGATCCAGAAGGCGCGTGACAAGGGCCTGTATCAGGGCTGACAATCCGACCCACCACGATAACAAGCAGGGACATCGAACCATGCAAGTCAAGGACAAGGTCTGCGTCGTCACCGGCGGCGCGAGCGGGATCGGCGAGTCGGTGGCGCGGGCCTATGCGGACGCCGGTGCTCGCGGCGTCGTGGTCGCCGATCTCAAGACCTCGCGCGATCGGCTCGCGAGCGTCGCCGGCGATATCGACGGTCTTGCCGTTACCGCCGATGTCGGGCTCGAGGAGGACATCAAGGTGTTGATCGCCGCCGCCGAGGACAAATATGGTCCGGTCGACGTGTTCTTCTCCAATGCCGGGCTCTCGCGCAAGGGACAAGAGACCGCGTCCGATGCCGATTGGGACGTGAGTTGGCGCGTGCATGTGATGAGCCACGTGTACGCGGCGCGCGCGCTGGTGCCCGGCATGCTCGCGCGCGGCTCCGGCTATCTCATCAACACCGCATCCGCCGCGGGGCTATTAGCCTCGCTGAACTCGATGCCTTACGGCGTGACCAAGAATGCCGCGGTCGCGCTCGCCGAGCATCTCGCCATCCAGTATGGCGATCGCGGCATCCGCGTCTCCGTGCTCTGTCCGCAATCGGTGCAGACGGGCATGACGACGCCGGGTCCGAGTGCCGCGCGCGTCGACGGCGTGCTGCAGCCGGGCGAGGTTGCGCGCATGGTGATCGAGGCGATGGCGGAAGAACGTTTCCTGATTCTGTCGCATCCGCAGGTGCAGGAATACATGCAGCGCAAGGCCACCAATCGCGAGCGCTGGCTGTCCGGCATGCGCCGCCTGCGCGACCGGATCTATGGCGGGGTGGCGTCATAAAAACTTCATCCGTCTGCGAGGAGCGACAGCGACGAAGCAATCCATTCTCGGCATGCGGCGCCATGGATTGCTTCGCTTCGCTCGCAATGACGAAGCTTAGTCTTCTGGAGCCGGCGCGAATCCTTCGAGCAAACCCGTGTATCTCTTCGCCCCAGGTGAGGCATAGGCACCGCGGCGCGACGTCGTCAGCTTGAGGCCGGCAAGCGCTTCCGCCTGCTTCACCGCGGCGGCCACGCCGTCGACCACGGGCACGCCGAATTTCACCGACAGCTCATGGGCAAGATCAGCCATGCCGGCGCAGCCGAGCACGATGGCGTCCGCGCCCTTGTCCAGCGCGCGGGCGATCTCGGCCTCCAGCTTCGGCCTCGCGCCCGAGCCCGGCTTCTCGAGATCGAGCACCGCGACGTCGCAGGCAGTAACCACCGCGCGGTCGGCAAAGCCGTAGCGGCGGACCAGTTCCTCCAGCGGGACGATCGAGCGCGGCAGCGTGGTGACGATGCCGATGCGCTTGGCGATCTGCCCGGCGGTGACCAGCGCCGCCTCGCAGATGCCGACCACCGGATAGCGGGCCGCCGACCGCGCGGCATCGAGCCCGGTATCGTCGAAGCAGGCGATGATGCCGGCGTCGGCATCGGGCGTCTTCAGCAACGCCTCGATCAGCCCGGGAACGGCGAAGGCCTCGTCATAGAAGCCTTCGATCGAGGCCGGTCCCATCGCAGACGTGACGGCGACGATCTCGGTGCCCGGTGCGGCCACCGCCCGCGCGGCGGTCGCGATGGTTGCGGTCATCGACACGGTGGTGTTGGGATTGACGATCAGGATCTTTGTCATGGGTGGAGAATAACATCCCTTTCGCGGCCAAGCGTAGCCCGGATGAGCCAACGGGTCGCGCGAACGCGCGCCCGATGACAGGCTCCGCGATATCCGGGACCGATCTCGCCCGCGGCATGCAGACCCCGGATGTCGCCTCGCTCATCCGGGCTACACACCTATGCATGCTTCGCCACCCAGCCCGCGAAGGCATCGAGCACCTCGGCCATCACCTCGCGGTCGTTGCGGCCGGAGCGCTTGAGGACATGGAAGGAGTGGTCGGCCTCCTGCACCGGATGCAGCGTCGCGCGATGACCCAACCCCTTCACCACGGGCTCGAGCAGGTCGAGCTCGGCCAGCGCGTCGCGGGTGCCCTGCAGGAACAGCATCGGGACCTTGACCTCGGCGAGATGCCTGGCCCGCTCGCTCGACGGCTTGCCGGCGGGATGCAGCGGAAAGCCGAGAAACAGCAGCCCGCGCACGCCGGCGAGCGGCGCCTTGGCCTGTGCCTGCGAGGTCATGCGTCCGCCGAACGACTTGCCGCCGGCGAACAGCGGCAGTTCGCCGCAATGACGCGCAGCTTCCGCCACGGCGGCACGCACCGTTGCCTGCGCGACGGCGGGCGGATCGGGCCGCTTGCTGCCCTTCTCCATGTAGGGAAACTGATAGCGCAATGTCGCGATGCCGCGCTCCGCCAGGCCCTCCGCAATCGCGACCATCGAGGGATGCGTCATGCCGGCGCCGGCGCCATGGGCAAACACATAGGCGCTACGGGCCTGCGCCGGCCGCAGCAGCAGCGCGGACACCGTGCTGTCGTCCGAGACCGTGATCGTGAGCGGCTGCACGCCTGACGTGTTCAAGATGACATCTCGAAGAATTGTTGCGCCGTTGTTTCTAGCCGCAGGCCTCGATGCGCGCAAATGCCGCCGCGGAGGGAACGCCGCAAGTGAACTGGCTCACAGCCAATCAACATTTCCGTTGTTAGACCAAGCGCCGCGACTGTAGGATGGCGCACACCGCATCACACGCTTAACGCGAACTCGTTTTTCGGCGAATTTTAACATCTCATCCATATCACGCGCGGATACCGCGAATTGGGGGAACGGGGCATGCCTCGCAAGACGATATTCGTCATCGGACTGTTGATTGTCGCTGGCGTGCTCTATTTCAAGGACGATATCGAGACGGTGGCGAGCGGCTTCCGCGTCAAGGTCGTCGACTACCAGCCGCCGGCAAAGACGGTGTGGCTGGATCAGAATGTCAGCGCGGAGCGGCTGCGCTGGTTCTATCACGCCGACCAGGGCACACGGACCTTCGGCATTCCCCATGAATGGTTCATGGCGCTGGAGCAGCCGACGGTCTGGCCGCTGTTCACCGCGGCGCCGCGACTCAGCGAGACCAATTATCTCGGCCGCTTCGGCTTTATTCCCGACACGGTGATTCCGGGCAAACCCGATGCGCTGCCGATCGGCTTTTCGCAGGGCGGCCCGATGGCCGATGCCAACGGCGCGCCGTGGCGCAATCCGCACAGCAAGGCGGATATGACCGGCGTCGGCCTGACCTGCGCCGCCTGCCACACCGGCAGCTTCAGCTATCGCGGCACCGAGATCGTGATCGACGGTGGGCCGGCCAACACCAATCTGTTCGAATTCCAGAAGAGCGTCGGCGTCTCACTGCTGCTGACGCGGTTCTGGCCGGGGCGCTTCTCGCGCTTTGCCGACGAGATCCTCGGCAAGGATGCCAGCCTCGACGAACGCATGGCGCTGCGCGGCCAGCTCGACCTCGTGCTGAAGCAATACGCCAACATCAATTCGCTGGAGAACAAGGTCGCCGCCAACAGCGTCGAGGAAGGCTATGCGCGGCTCGACGCGCTGAACCGGATCGGCAACCAAGTGTTCTCGATCGACCTGAACAACCCGAACAACTACGCCTCGCATTCAGCGCCGGTGCATTTCCCGCGAATCTGGAACGCACCGTGGTTCAGCTGGGTGCAATATGACGGCTCGATCATGCAGCCGATGGTACGCAACGCCGGCGAGGCGCTCGGCGTCAGCGCCGAGCTCAACCTGCTCGACGAGTCCAAGGGGCTTTACAAATCGAGCGCGCGGATCGACGTGCTGCACGAGATGGAGCGGATGATCGCCGGCGAGCCGCCCAGCGAGGACAAGGGTTTTGGCGGACTTGCTTCGCCGAAATGGCCGGAGAACATCCTGCCGCCAATCAACATGGACCTCGCGAAGAAGGGCGGCGAGCTCTACAAGACGCATTGCCAGGGCTGTCACGGCCCGGCGATCGACAGCAAGGCGCTGCCGGCGAGCGAAGCCTTTGCGCTGTTCAAGGACAAGAAGCGCTGGACCAGGAACGAGGCCGGCCAGCCGCTGCTCGATGTCGAGATGATTCCGATCAGCCATATCGGCACCGACAGCGCGCAGGCCGAGGGCCTCGCGCACCGCACCGTCGAGACGCCGGCCAATCTGAACATCAAGGACAGCAGTTTCGGTCCGGCGCTCGGCGATCTCGTCGAGAAGACCGTCGACTATTGGTACGACCAGAACAAGACCCCGCCGGAAGATCGCAAGCGCATCAACGGCTACCGGCCGAACGAGATCCAGGCGCCGCTCGCCTACAAGGTCCGGCCGCTCAACGGCATCTGGGCGACCCCGCCCTATCTGCACAACGGCTCGGTCCCGACCATCTACGCACTGCTGTCGCCGGTGAAGGATCGTCCCGCAACCTTCTATCTCGGCAGCCGGGAGTATGATCCGAAGGATCTCGGCTACGTCTGGAAGGACAAGATCAGGAACGCCTTCATGCTCGACACCACCAAGCGCGGCAACAGCAATTCCGGACACGAATTCTCCAACGAGAAGCGCACCGGCGTGATCGGGCCGGAGCTGAAGGAAGACGAACGCCGCGCCCTGATCGAGTTCATCAAGACGCTGTAGGCCCCCGAAGGGACTGCGCCCCCTCTCCCGCTTGCGGGGGAATCGCATATAGAAAAATCTGTCGGGCAGCGTCCTCGCGGCCATCCTTCGAGACGCCGCTGCGCGGCTCCTCAGGATGACGGGTCTTGTTTGCGGCACTCATGGTGAGGAGCGCCGCTTGCGGCGCGTCTCGAACCACGAGGCCGAGTTACCTCCGTAGCCGCTGAAGGTCATATGCGATTGCCCTACCCGCAAGCGGGAGAGGGAGCCGACTGCCGATGCAGCGGCTGTCCTTCAACTCCTCGGCACCGGCTGCCGGCGCGCCGGGCGGGTCATGGCCTCGAGCTCGAGGAGCTGGTTGAGCTGCGCTTCGGTCAGCAGTTTTTCCTCCAGCACGATGTCGGCGACCGAGCGGTTCTCCTTGAGCGCACGGCGCGCCACGCGCGATGAGGCTTCGTAGCCGAGCGACGGCGCCAGCGCCGTGATCAGGCCGATCGAGCCCTGCACCAGGCTGCGGCAACGCTCGCGATCGGCCTCGATGCCGTCGACACAGCGCTTGGTCAGCGTATCGACCGCCGCCGTCAGCATGCGCAGCGAACTCAAGACGCAATAGCCGATGGTCGGCTCGAACGCGTTGAGTTGCAACTGGCCGCCTTCGGCGCACATCGTGACCGTGAGGTCGTGCCCGATCACCAGGAAAGCCACCTGGTTGACCACTTCGGGAATGACAGGATTGACCTTGCCGGGCATGATCGACGAGCCGGCCTGCACGGCGGGCAGGCGGATTTCGCCGATGCCGGTGCGCGGCCCCGACGACAGCAGCCGCAGGTCGTTGCAGATCTTGGACAGCTTGACCGCAACGCGCTTGAGCACGCCGGAGAACAGGACGAAGGCGCCGAGATCGGACGTCGCCTCGATCAGGTTGGAGGCAAGTACCATCGGCTGGCCGGACAGCCGCGACAATTCCTCGACCGCGAGCGCCGCATAGCGCGGATCGGCATTGATGCCGGTGCCGATCGCGGTGGCGCCGAGATTGACCTCGCGGAACAGCGCGGAAATCTCGTTCAGGCGCGCGACATCCTCCTTCACGGTCACGTGGAAGGCATCGAATTCCTGGCCGAGCGTCATCGGCACCGCATCCTGAAGCTGGGTGCGCCCCATCTTCAACACGTCGGCGAACTCCACCGCCTTGCCTTTGAGCGAGTAGGCGAGATCGTCCAGCGCGCGCACCAGCGGCTGGGTGGCGAAAATCACCGCGAGCCGCAGCGCGGTCGGATAGGCGTCGTTGGTCGACTGCGCCATGTTGACGTCGTCGTTCGGATGCAGCGCGTGATAGTCACCCGGCTTGCGCCCCATCAGCCGCAGCGCGACGTTGGCGATCACCTCATTGGCGTTCATGTTGGTCGACGTGCCGGCGCCGCCCTGGATCGCGTCGACGACGAAGGATTCGGCATAGACCTTGTCGGTCGCAATCTGGGTGCAGGCCGCTTCGATCGCATCCGCCTTCTCCGGTGCGAGATAGCCGAGCCGCTTGTTGGCGCGCGCGGCAGCCTGCTTCACCAGCGCCAGCGCGCGGACGAATTCCGGGAAGTGCCCGACCGGCACGCCGGTGATCGGAAAGTTCATCACCGCGCGCTTGGTGTGAATGCCCCACAGCGCATTGGCCGGGACGTCGTCCTCGCCGAGCAGATCGTGCTCGGTGCGGGACTGCGCCTGCTCGATCGGCACGGTGCGGACGGTCGCGACCGCGAGCTGGCTGGGGCCGCTGCCGCTCTCGCCGGAGGGGGACGCGGCAGCTGCAGCGTTGGCGGTCTCAACCTTCGATTCGGCCATGGTACCTCCGTTACCTCACGCAGATCGTGTCGTCAGCGACGCCATGATGCGCCCGGCGGGCGTCGAAAGCCAATGCCTATCGGCAGAGTCTTGCACACCGGTGAGCGGCAAGACGCGGAAAACCGGCATTGGCGCGCGCCGAACCGTGAGATTAAGGACTTTGCCTTATCCGTCATGATAACAACAACTTATAGCTCGATATCGCGGCTCGCTTCGCGACCGATGCGGCTCCTTTCTCCGCCCCGTCGTCGCGTGCTAGACGAGCATCGACTGGCGCAAGGGCGCCGCCGACACTGAATGAACCAAGGACCAAAGCCGTGTCCAACAATAACGAAGCGATCACCATCAAATTCCGCTGCCCCGCGGAGCTCGAGGGCAAGATTCCGCCGCCGATGCCTGCGTCGTTGGGGCTTCCCGGATGGCTCAAGGCGATGCCGACGCAGGCCTTCAATACGATGAGCAATCGCGAAGAGGATACCGTCAAGCGCTGCCCGCCATTCGTCGATGCGATGACATCGGGTTTCCTTTTGCCGCTGATCTGCGATCTCAAGGTCGAGAATGGCGCGATCACCTGGGACAACGACCTTCCCGCCGGCGGCGCGCTCGAATTCCCGCGCTCGCCGGTCGGCTTCCACGACGAAAGCCAGGTAGTCGGCTCGCCGCTGTTCGAGCCCGACCGTTTCGTCATCAAGTTCGTCAATCTGTGGACCATCGAGGCGCCGCCCGGCTACTCGCTGTTCTTCACGCATCCGGTCAACCGGTTCGACCTGCCGTTCACCACGCTGACCGGCATGGTCGATTGCGATCTGTTTCACGACAGCTGGGTTCATTTCCCGGCACGCTGGCACGACACCAGTTTCAACGGCGTATTGCCCAAGGGCACGCCGGTTGCGCAGTGCTTCCCGGTGAAGCGCGAAAACTGGGTCGCGCAGACCGCCGCGATGACGCCGGATGAAACATCGCGCGCCCAGGAACTGACCAACAGGATGGCCCGCGAGTCCGGACTCTATCGGCGGCAGTTTCGGACGTAGAGCGGGCGCGCGAAGCTCCGCTGCGGCCTCCTCCGTCATTGCGAACTACCCGATGGGAGGCTCGGCATCCACCGCCGTCGTCCTGGCGAAAGCCAGGCGAAAGCCAGGACCCTTAGCCACCGTCTTCGGTGATGAGCGGGATCGCGGCCCGGTAGCGCTCAACAATTGAGATTTGGGTAATGGGTCCTGGCTTTCGCCAGGACGACACCGACTATGGGGCGCGATCCTGAGCCAATTCGGTGTCTTCACCCGGATGCGGGCGATCCAGCATTCCAGAGGCGCTTGTGCTTGAGCGCAGAGGCCGCGGCTTATCCCCGCCGCTCTAGATTCTAGTTTTGACGCGTTAGCGCGAGCCGGTGTCCGCTTCGCTCGAAAACGCCCTAGCTCAGAAATTCCGCAAAGGCGCTGCGACGGAAGAAGAAGCGGCCGTGCGATGACATGATCAGCGCGGCGGTCGTGCGGCCGATCATTTGCGGCCGGCCGCGCAACGCGAGACGCAGATTGGCCTCGCCGGCCGCGCGGTCGCCCATTTCCAGAAGACTGGCGGAGAAGCTGAGACGCGTCAGCGGGTCGTCGGGGCGCTGCGCCACCACCTGGCGGTAGAGATCCGCCGCGGCAGCATATTCGCCATCGAGCAGCAGCACACGCGCGAGCGCGGCCAGAACATCGGGATGTCCCGGCGCCGCATTGCGCAGCTTCTCCAGAATCTCGCGCGCCCGGCCACGCTCATTGCGCTGGGGCAGCAGCTGCGCCAGCAGCAGCTGAAACTCGAGGCTCTCCGGCGCGAGAACGAGCGCGCTCTCGATGACGGCAACCGCCTCGTCGATGCGACCGGCCGAGTGCAATTGCCCTGCCAGCGCCTGGAATGCGGGCAGGTAGGGCGGCCGCCGCGCGGTGGTTCGCTGCAGCACGTCGATCGCCTCGCTGCCGCGACCAGCGCCGCCGAGCGCTGCGCCAAGCAGGGTCTCGAGGCCGGGATCCTCGACGCGGCGCACGGCTCGCTCGAGCGGTGCGATCGCTTCCTCGTTGCGGTTCTGGATCATCAGCGCCCGCGCCAGGATCGAGGCCGCGCCGACATCGGTCCGGTTTGCCTTCAAGACCTCCGCCGCCAGCCGCTCGGCTTCGACGACCTGTCCCATCTGCAATGCGACCACGGCGCGTTGCAGAACCGGGGATGGGCTGGGCCCGCGATTGGAAAAAGGCGGCGGTTTCGGCATGCGGTCCGTCGTGAGATGGTTTTGGTCAGCCGTTATCACTGCCGCCGACGGAGCGTCCAGCGAAAGTCGCATCCGGACACCGAGATACCGTCCGGTTCCAGCCCCGCCGACCGATTTCATGCATCCCCGCGGGCGTCAGGCCACGGGGATGCACCCTCCCCCTGCAATTTTTCGACTGCTTAACCTATTCAATCTAGCTTGGGTTGCCATAACAGGGCCCGGCCTGATGCTCGCAACAACGCTCGAAACAATTCAGTCGACGGACTCGAAGCGCGCCAACTACACGCGCGGAATCCTCGTGATGCTGGTCGCCGCCCTCTTGTTCAAGGTTGTGTGGTTCTCCCAGCTGGGGCTGGGGCACGGCCGCGAACTGGTCGACTTCGCCGCCTTCTACATTACCGCAAAGCTGGTGTGGCTCGGCGACCTCGACCAGGCCTATCAATTCGCGAAGCTCGCCATCATCGAGAAGCAGGCGTCGGGCGGGCACGACGGCTTCATGCCATGGACCTATCCGCCGCAATTCAACCTGCTGCTGGCTCCGTTCGCGCTGGTCCCGTTCGGAATGGCCTATCTGTTGTTCATGGCCTCGACGCTGGCTGTTTACCTCGCGGTGCTGCGGCGTCTTGCCGGAAACCGGTTCGTGCTCGTGCTGATCGTTTTCTTTCCGACGATCGGGGTCACGCTGGCATGCGGTCAAAACAGCTTCCTTACCGCCGCATTGATCGGACTGGTGTGCCTGTACTTCGAAGAGCGGCCGATGCTCGCAGGCGTGGCCCTTGGTCTCATGATCATCAAGCCGCATTTCGCCGTTGCCTTCGCACTCTATGCCATCCTGCGGCGCTCGTGGATCGTCGTGATGACGGCCGGCGCCGTCGTGCTGATCAGCTCGGCGATCTGCACCGTGCTGTTCGGCATGCAGATCTGGACCGTGATGCTGCAGAGCGTGCACGATTCGTCGGTATTCCTGCGGGAAGCCTACTATCCGCTGTATCGAATGGTCTCGACCTATGCCGCGCTGCGAACCACGGGGTTCTCCGCATCGGCAGCGTTTATCGGCCAGGGCGTGGTCGCTGTCCTTGCGCTCGGCATCGTGCTGGTCGCGGTCTACCGCAAGATACCCGCGCGCGAGAGTCTCGGCCTGACCGCGATCGCATCGGTCTGCATCAGCCCCTATGCGTATGATTATGACTTCCTGATCTTCAGTATCGGAATCGCGCTGCTGTTGCCGGCGCTTCAGGCCAAGGCCCGCGAGTGGGAACGTGCGATCATCTATGCCGCGCCGATACCGATCGGAGCCTTCGGCTACATGCACACGGTCCATAACAACACGCCGCGCACGGACGTCCATTGGGTCGACGTGCTTTCGATCGGAGGCTTCGGGATCGCCGCGCTGATCACGCTGATCGTCGCAATCCTGCTGCTGCGCGAATCAAGCAGTGGCTCTCCCGTTCCGGCGCAGGGGCCGCTTGCGAGGATTTGAGCACCCGGCGCGACGCCGCCCGCGATCACGCAACGCTTACGGCGCCATCATTTCGAGACGATCGCGCGCCGGCAGGGTCGACGCGAAGGCCTTCAGCGCGCCGGCGACGAGCTCCGGCTCCGCGGCCGGCGTGACGTAGAAGCTTACGTCACCGCGCGCGCCGGTCACCGGAATCGTGTGCAGGATCGCGACCTTCCTCCAGCTCGCCGGCACGCCCTGCGCAAACCAGCTGTCGTAGATCATGGCGACGCCGACATGATACTCGTCGGCGAGCGCGGCCATCTCGGCCGGGCCGTAGCGGCCGGCGCGCTTCGCCTTGCGCACGCGCTCCGAACCGAGCCCCCACAGATCCAGGACGAAGTTCGCATTTCCCCAGGCGACGAGTCCAAGATCGTTCACGGCAACCGGCCGCCGGTAGAGCTGCTGGGCGAAGCGGCCCAACTGATAATGCTGCTCGTAGACGCCGCGCGAGGCAAACGGCGTCTCCAGGGCGGCGCTGACATAGCCCACGCTGGCAAAACCGGCCAGCCCGACGCTGGCGAGCGTCGCGGCGGTCCATTGCGGGACGCTCAAGACCGCTCGCGCGCGTGCAACCGCGTAGAGCAGCGCCAGCACCGCGAGCGCAACGATGTAAACCTCATACCGGTAGAACCAGCCATATTGGCCAAAGCCGAGATGCGCAGCGATCGCGGCGAGCACCGTCGCACAGACGATCAGGGCGCCGCGGTCGGAGCGGAGCAGCGCCATCACGGCGGCGAGCGCAAGACCGAGCAGCATCAGCCTGAAGCCGGCGGGATCAGCGAAGCTGTCGCCGAGATTGCGGAGGATGGAGGCGAACACGCCGGTCCCTTCATAGCCGGATTCGGCGATGCGTGATTTGAGCAATACCGAACTCGGCAACAGCGGGAGCCCGAGCGAGGCCATTCGCGCGAAATACGCGGCGAAAGCGCAGAGCGTGACGGCAGCGGCCGCGGCCGCAAAACGGCGCTGGCCGAGCAGGGCAAACCCCATCATCGCCGCGATGGCGAACGCGATTCCCTCGAAGCGAATCAGCGGCAGCAGCACCAGCGCCGCGAAGTGTATGACGGTCGGCGACCGTCCGCGCGCGGCTTCGGTCAGGCCGCCGAAAGTCGCGACCGTGGCCCAAACGTGAAGACTGTGCTCCATGCCGGTCATCGGCAGGGCGATCGCGCTTGACGAAAAAATGGCGAGCAACGCGACGAAAAACAGCAGCGACTTCTCCCGGCCGGGGCCAAGCAGTTCAGCCGATTCAAGAATGCGCAGGAAAGCCACGACGGTCGCTGCCGCTGCCGCGGCATTGATCAGGAGTGGACCGAATGCGCCAAGATGCAGCGTCTCGGTCACGGCCAGCAGATAGGGCCAGATGATCGACGAGCTTGGCGACGAGACCTCGGACACATTGACGCCGTAGCCGCCGGACAGGATGTGATCGGCGACGGCGAGGTGGATGTAGGGATCGTCGAGGGTGAAGATCAGCCTGCCGTCGCAGAGCATGACGCTGAAGATCAGCGTCACCGCGAACAGCACGAGCCACAGCGATGCCGTCACGAGCGGGACGCTCGGCCGGATCGCGCTGGATCGCGGGAACGACGCGTGGTTGGCGGCGACGCCGGGCATCAGATACGCATCCGTTTGAAGATCGTCTCCGGCAGCGCGCAGATGATCGCCATCACCAGCCGGAAGCGGCGCGCCACATAGATCACGTCACGCGGCCTGGTCACATCGGCCCGGAAGATATCCTCCGCGACCCGATCCGGCTGCACCGTCAGGGGAACCGGCAGCTTCATATGCGCCGTCATCCTGGTCCGCACGAATCCCGGCTTGACGGTGACGACACGGACCTTACCCGCAAGCGCCAGGCGATTGCGCAAGCCGGACAGGAATTGCGAGAAGCCGGCCTTGGCCGCGCCGTAATAATAGTTCGAGGCCCGCCCGCGATCGCCGGCGACCGAGCTCACACCGACGATGGTGCCCGAGCCGCGCGTCGCGAAGGCTTGCGCGAACAGTTCGAGCAGCAGGCTGGGCGCCTCGAAATTGGTGCGCATGATCTTCGTCGCTAGCTCGGGATCGGTCTCGGCACGCTGCTGATCGCCGAGCTCCCCGACAACGCATACGACGGTGTCGGGCAGTGGCGAAAGACCGGCGACGAAGCGGGCAAGCTGCCCGGTCTGCAGCACGTCGAGCGCGACAACCGAGGTGTCGGTACCGCTTCGCGTCTTGATGTCGTCCGCATTGCGCTGTGCCGCGGCGATATCGCGGGCGGCGAGCATCACGCGCCATCCGTCCCTCGCATAGCGCAGCGCGGTCGCGTGCCCGATGTCCGAACTGCCGCCAATCACCAGAATTGATTTTGTGCCGGTCATCAAATTCCAAGCCGTGCTGAAAGATGGGACACGAGGCGACTGTTCGCCCCGATCTGCTGGCGGATGTCGCGCAAGGCCGCAAGGCCGGGATATCCGGATTCGAATGTCGCGCGGGACTGCCGCGCATCCTTGGCGAGATAGAGCCGGCCGCCGGCATCGACCACCAGCGCGTCGAGCTGGTCAAGAAACCCGAACAGCGCGTCGGTGACCGGAAAGTCCATCGTCAGCGTGTAGCCGCGGAGCGGAAACGACATCGGCCCGCTGCCTTCGCCGAGCTGCTTGAGCACCGCGAGAAACGACGCATCGCCGCGCCGCGACACACGATCGAGAATTTCGGCGAGAACGCGGCGCGCGCGGCTAGCCGGGATCACGCATTGATATTGCACGAAGCCGCGCCAGCCGTAGATCCTGTTCCAGTCGGCGATCGCATCGAGCGGAAAGAAATACGGGTCCCAATGGACCAGCCGTGGCTTGCCCGGATGCGCGGCGCCGCGGCGGAAGTACAGCTCGTTGAACACCCGCATCGATGCGCGATTGAGCAGCCATCCCGGAAACAGCTCCGGGACCGCGAGCCGCGACGCGCGAAGCCTGGGAAACGTCTCGAGGCCGGGCCCAAGCATATCCTTGTCGCGCCGCGTGGCGTGCTCGGCCAGATAGACCAGCGACCGGCCGAGCGCCGCGCCGCGCGCAAGGCAGTCGATCCAGGCCACCGAATAGGTGGTCGATGCGCTGCTTTCCAGCTGATCGATCGCCGCGTCCAGATTGCCGGCGACGCGGGTGTCCTGACGTAGCCAGGCGGTCTCGATCGGCAGCAGCCGCAGCGTCGCGTCGAGGATCATGCCCGTCAGGCCCATGCCTCCCAACGTCGCCGCAAACAGCGCGGCGTTTTCCGATCGCGAGCAGGTGACGATCTCGCCGCCAGGCAGCGCAATGCGGAACGAATCGACGACGGTGCCGAAGCCGCCATCGCGATGATGGTTCTTGCCGTGAACGTCGGCCGCGATCGCGCCACCGACCGTCACGAATTTCGTGCCGGGCACGACTTTGAGGAAGAAGCCGCGCGGCTCGAAAACGGCAAGGATGTCGGCGATGGTTACGCCGGCTTCGACCGTCAATCGCGCGGTTGCGGCATCGAAGCTCCGCATCCGGTTCAGGCCGCGCGACGAAATCGTGGATTGCGTTCCGATCGCGGCATCGCCATAGGCCCGCCCGGCCCCGCGCGCGACGACGCCGGACCGCGCAAGCAGGTGGTCCCGCGCGCCTGCGGGCGTCTGCGGCGCCAGCAGTTCGGACGACGCCCTGGGATAGTTGCCCCAGCCGGACAGGCCAATGCCGCCCGGACTGGAGGTCGACATCACAGCTCCTGGTAACGCAGCCGCCGGCATCGCTAGATGGCGGCGAGCATGATGGCGCCGATCGCGCCGAGCGCGACCCAGCTGACGCGATCCCTCAGCGCAAAGATGACCGGATCGTCGTCGATCAATCCGCGCTGCGCGAACAACATCACGCGGCCGATCCAGTACATCAAGATCGGACAACCGACCCAGAGCAGTTGCGGATGGCTGTAAAGCGCGCGCACCGTATCGGACGAGATGTAGAGCGTGAAGATCACGACGGCGTTGAAGCCTGACGCGGCGGCGAGGATCGCGATCATCGATTTGTCTTCGACCTGGTAGCCGCGCGCCGCCAGCACGGCGCCGTCCGGCTGGCCGGCGAGCTCGATATAGCGCTTCACCAGCGCCAGCGACATGAAGATGAACAGCGAGAACGCGAGCAGCCATTCCGACATCGGCACGCTGATCGCGACGGCGCCGCCGATCACGCGGACGGTGTAAAGCGTGGCGAGCACGACGACGTCGACGGTCGCGATGCGCTTGAGCCAGAACGAATAGGAGGTGGTCAGCGCGAAATAGCCGAGCAGGACGCCGCCGAACTCGATCGATATCGACATTGCGATCGCAAATGCGGCGACCAGCGCCAGGGCCATCGCGCCGACGGCCCGCGATGCCGGGATGGCGCCGCTTGCGATCGGGCGGTTGCGCTTGGTCGGATGCGCGCGGTCGGCCTCGACGTCGAGAAGATCGTTCAGGATGTAGGCGCCCGACGCGCAGAGCGAGAATGCGATCACCGCAAGCAGCGACGTCGCCGCCGATCCCAATGCGAATTTGTGTGCGGTCAGCAGCGGCACCAGCACGAGGGCGTTCTTGGCGTATTGATGCACCCTGAACAGCTTCAGCCAGCTGCGCATACTGACGCGCATACTGACCCGCGCGGGCGCGGACGGCTCGGATCGAGCAGAGCGCGCGAGGCGCGATGCGGAATCGGGCAACGCGACCGCCGCGCTGCCGATATAGTCAAAGCCCTGCCGAAGCACGGGCGGCAGCACTTCGCGCTGCGCCGGCGGCAATCGACGTTCCGGCGCGGCAGCCCAGGCGGTGAAGACGCCAAGATGCTCGGCGACCGCGCTGACGAACGGCTCGGGATGGGTTTCCGAGCAAAGGTAGACCGGGCGGCCTTCGCCCAGCACCTGCAGCAGGAACCTCACCGCGTCGGGGTCGAATTGCACCCGGGACGGATCGAACCCCGATCGAGCTACACCATGAGTCGATCGCGCTTGCGCTCCAAGGGAAGCGGTGATCGCCGCGGCGAAAGCGCGAAGGCGGCGGATCAGATCGGATGCGATATCGGCCGGGACGGAGCTTCCCCGCACCATGACCTCGTCGACATCGACGACGAGCGGCCGGCCCTTCGAACGCAGCGGATCGCGAAGGGCATCGCCGCCCCCCTGCTCAACCCGTTCTGGAACGCTAGCTCGCATACGTGCGGTCTTCCGGTGCCCCCTCCCCATTGTCCCGGGCTTTCCCTAATTTGGGGTGAACTTGATCTCGGGTGAACTTGGGGGGAGCGAACGCCGGGCAGATGGCGCCGAAATGCGTGGTGAAAAGCCTCACCGACAGCGCGCGGCGAGCGAAAAATGGCGATCCCGGGAAGACTCGAACTTCCGACCTACGGTTTAGGAAACCGTCGCTCTATCCGGCTGAGCTACGGGACCGCACGGCCCGCAGCGAAAGCATGCGGGCGTCGCCATCCCATAGCAGAGCTGCCGGGTGATCGCCAGCCCGCGCCACATCGGGCGCGCGCGAAGTTGCATGGCGTTTGGCGCGTCGCGCGTTACGCCACCTGGCGTGCCGGATTCGAGGCGGCATCCGCGCTGGCCCGACGCGCCGGGAGAAACTCGATGGCTTCATCCTTCAGCGAGCCGAAGCGCAGCGTCATGATATCGAGAGCATAATTCTGGTAGAGCCGCCACGGCCGGCGCGAGCCCTGCTTGGGGAACCTGGCGGCGGCGCGCTGGATATAGCCCGATGAGAAATCCACCCAGGGCAGTTCGGCGACATCAGGGTCGTTCCGCCGCGGCGTGACCTGCGCGTAGCCGTTCGCCTTCATGTGGTTGAGCATGCGGCAGACATATTCGCAGGTCAGGTCACATTTCAGCGTCCAGGACGCGTTGGTGTAGCCGAAGGCGGCGGCGAGGTTCGGCACGCCGCTATACATCAGCCCCTTGTAGTTCATGGTCTTCGACAGATCGACGCGCGCGCCGTCGACATTGATCTCGAGTCCGCCGAGCACCTGCAGATCGAGGCCGGTCGCGGTCACCACGATGTCGGCGTCGAGCACATTGCCGCTCTTGAGCTTGATGCCCCCACGCGTGAAGGTCTCGATCTGATCGGTGACGACGGACGATCCACCGTTGCGCAGCGATTGGAAGAGATCGCCGTTCGGCACCAGGCAAAGCCGCTGGTCCCACGGATTGTAGCGCGGCGTGAAATGGGTTGTGACATCGTAGTCGGGGCCGAGCGCGTGGCGCACGCCGCCGAGGATCAGCTTCTTCACGCGCTCCGGATCGCGCTTGCAGAGCCGGTAGAAATACATGCCGAACAGCACGTTCTTCCAGCGGGTGAGGCCGTAGGCGAGTTTCGCGGGCAGCCGCGCGCGCAGCCAGTTGGCGACCTTGTCCTCATCCGGACGCGCCACGACATAGGTCGGCGAACGCTGCAGCATCGTGACATGGGCGGCGGTCTTAGCCATCTCCGGCACCAGCGTCACCGCGGTCGCGCCGCTGCCGATCACCACCACCTTCTTGGCGGCATAGTCGATGTCGTCGGTCCATTTCTGCGGATGGACGACGCGGCCGGCGAAATCGGCGATGCCGGGGAAGTCGGGCGTGTAGCCGTGTTCATATTTGTAGTAGCCGCTGCACATGAACAGGAAGCTGCAGGTAAAGCGCTCGATCGTCTTCTCCGGCCCGCGCTCGACCTCGACCGTCCATTGCGAGTCCGCCGACGACCAGTCGGCGCGCACGACGCGATGGTTGAAGCGGATGTTCTTGTCGATGCCGTAGGCGCGCGCGGTCTCGCGCACATAGTTCAGGATCGACGGGCCATCCGCGATCGCCTTCGGCTCGGTCCACGGCCGGAACGAATAGCCAAGCGTGTACATGTCGGAGTCGGAGCGGATGCCGGGATAGCGGAACAGGTCCCAGGTGCCGCCAATGCAGTCGCGGCCTTCAAGAATGGCGTAGCTGCGGTCAGGGCAGTTGGCCTGCAAATGATAGCCGGCGCCGATGCCCGACAGTCCCGCGCCCACGATCAACACGTCGAAATGAACGGACACGCCTTGACCCTCCCGTGGCAGTATTGACAATACATATTGTCAGATAACTTGACATCTGACAATGCCTCGTGTCAATACACTTTCATGGCAAGCAGCCGGAAAGCCCGCCTCTATGGCGGTATGGACGCCGAGGAACGCCGCGCCGAGCGGCGGCTCAAGCTGATCGACGCGGCGATCGAGGTCTATGGCGAGGTCGGCTATCGCGGCGCCACCGTGAAGGCGATCTGCGAGGCGGCCGAGCTGACCGAGCGCTATTTCTACGAGTCCTTTGCGAACAGCGAGGCTCTGCTGATCGCCGCTTACGGCCATGTCGTCGGCCACCTGCACGAGGAAATGACCGCGGCCGCTGCAGCCGCAGGCGACGATGCCGAGATGAGGCTGCGCGCGGCGCTGACGCTCTATTTCACGCGGCTGAAGCAGCACCCGAAGCCCGCCCGGGTCTTTCTGCTGGAAATTTCAGGCATCAGTCCGGCGGTCGATGCCGTCAAGCTCGACGCCTTGCGCGTCTTCAGCGACATCCTGGTGCCGCCGGCGCTCGACCCGAAGCGCAGCGGCAAGGGCGCGGCCGCCTCGCTGCTCTCGGTCGGCATGGTGGGCGCCGTCATATCGATCGCGCTGCGCTGGGTGTCGAAGCAATATCCGCAGGCCGTGGAAGAGGTCGTCGCGATCGCCGCCAGCTTCTGCCGCGTGGCGCTGACCGAGGCCGGCCACCGTGAGGATGGTCACTTATCGTAGCGGCCGGATCGCACCGGCCAGCGGGACCCGCCGATTTTCGATCATGTTTCGCCAGCGCTTGCGGACCCGGCCCCTAGCCTGTCGCTGATTTAACTTGCATATCGGGCCCCTGGGTTTTCTTATGCCCGGTACCGGGCGCAACGAGGTGCAGCCTGTTTCGCCTGACAAAACAACGCTGTTTGTATCGGCGGAGCTGAATTTTGGTCGATCTGCACAGGCTTGACGATGTGACCGCGCGCCTCGGCGATGTGGTTCTCGATCCCTCGACCTGGCCGTCCTTTATGGACGAGGTCTGCGCCGCCGTCGGCGCGACCGGCGCTGCGATGCTTCAGAGCGATATCCGCACTGAAGACATTCCGCGCACGGACTCGATCACCGAGTATTTCACCAAGACCTACTTCCCGCACAATCTTCACCTCACCGACATCCGCGCGGCCCGCGGCGTGCCGCTGATGCATGCTGGCGTCGATGTCATCACCGATGCGGATCTGTTCGAATCCGAAACCGAGATGCTGCGCGATCCGCTCTACGCCACGCTCGGCGAGTTCGGACTGAAATGGTTCGCGGCGATCGGCTTCCACTCCGGCCCGGCGTTGTGGGCACTGACGATCCAGCGTTCGCCCAGGGAAGGCTTGTTCGACGCCGACGAGATCAAGGCGCTGCAAAGGGTGTCGGCGCCGCTCACGGAAGCCGCGACGCTCTCCGCCGTCGTCGGCCGCTCCGCGCTCTCGGGCATCACCGGCGCGCTCGATCTGATCCAGGTCGCTGCGATTGCCGTCGGCCGCTTCGGCACCATCATCGGCATGAACAGCCAGGCGGAACGCTGCCTCGGCTACGACCTTGCGATCCGCAACAATCGCCTCACCCTGCTCGACCGACAGGCCAATGCCGATCTGACCAGGCTGATCGATCAGTTGGCCCACAGTTCGGACCTGCACCCATTGCCGTCGTCGCCGATCGTGGTGCGCAGGATCGACAAGCAGCCGATCGTGATCCAGATCCAACCGGTGCCTCCGGCGGCGCGCTCGCCGTTCCTCGGGGCGCGCGCGATCCTGTTGATCCGCGATCTCGAAGGCAGCGCCGCGTTCGATCAGGCGCTGCTGGCGGCGACGTTCGAGCTGACGCCGGCGCAGGCACGCCTCGCCGCGCGGCTTGCGCGCGGCGATTCGGTCGAAGCGGCCGCTCAGGCGGCCGGCGTTGCCCTTGCCACCGCGCGCAATCAGCTCAAGACGATCTTCCAGAAGACCGGCACCCACCGGCAGGCGGAACTGGTTGCGTTGCTGCACAGGGTGAAGTGAACGATTAAAGGCGAATTGCTCTGATCTCCGGCCCGTTCCGATGAGATTCTTCAATTATTCCAATCGCGAAGGCTGTGTTCCATCAGCCGCGGCAACATTCCACAGGTCAGGAAAATCGTCGGGTTCCCGGGTGACAAGTGTCACTAAAATGGCGACAATCTGCTCACTCGTTCGGGTTTGGTCTCAATGTCCGTGATGCCGTCACGATCATCGACGTTGGCTGTTGCCGCTTTCGCCGTCGCTTGCGTGCTGGCGCCGATGAGCGCGCACGCGCAATGGTGGCGCGGCGGCCCGAAAGACTTCGAGGACTGTGCCGACCTCGCCGAGAAGGCGAAGACCAGGGAAGACAAAACCGCGCAACTCGCCGATTGCAACGCCAAGTTCGCCGGCCGTCGCAAGCCTGGCGGTGGCTACACCTATTACGACTTCATGCAGGACCGCAGCTTCGACATCGCGGGTCCCAATCCGACGCCGGACGAGCAGAAGAAGATCGACCAGGAATATACCGGCTATCTCGAGCAGCAGCGCCGCTCGCGTATCGTCGCGGCGTTCAATGCGAAGCAGCTCGAGCGGCAGGAGACACAGCCGGTGCGGCCGCCGCAGATCCAGCAGGCGTCATTGCACAATGAGCCGGCGCGCAGTGAGATTGCGAAAGTCCCCGTCCCCGCCGCAAGGCCGGTCAAGCCGCGGGTCGCGGCCGTCCCTATTCCCGAACCGCGGCCGCGGGCAAGCAACTGCATGAAGGGTACGTTCTCCTGCGAATGGCCGCGGCTTTCCGAGGGATTGGACGGCCTGAAGAAGCTGTTCACGCCGACACCGCCGCCATCGACCAAGGTTGCGAAGCGAAACTGACGGTTCGCTTAGTCATTCCGGGGCTCGCGCAAGCGAGAACCCGGAATCTCTCTGCCATTTCCGTCGAGATTCCGGGTTCGTCGCTTCGCTCCGCCCCGAAATGACACCGCAGGCTCAATCGGTAATCACCATCGCCCAAAACCTGCGGTACGGCGACTTCGGATTGTCGACGAAGGCGACGCCGACGCGCTTGGCGCCCGGCATCAGCAGGTTCTCGCGATGGCCCGGCGAATTCTCCCACTGCTTCAGCATCTCGGCGAAGGCGATGAAGCCGGCGCCGATATTCTCGGCGGCGCGCTGCTTCTTGAGCGGCGCGATGCGCGTGAAGAAGCTGCCGCCCGCGGAGTGGCTGACCGATCCGGTCGCCGACATCGCCTGGGCCTGCTTCAGCGCCATCGCGTTCAGCTTCGCGTCGAGCTTCACCGCGGGCATGCGGTTGGCGCGCCGGTAGGCACTGATCGAGCCGGCATAGTCGGCGGCACCTGAGGCCGTGGTGAAGCCAAACACGAAGGTGAGCGCGAGGAACAGCAGCTTCATCTGAAGTCGTCTCTGTGATGGATCAGTGCGTGCGGGTGCGCTTGTGGTGTCGGGGCGCGACCGATTTGTGCGCAGGCGTGGCCGCTCGGCTGGCTGCCGCAGCCGCCGCGCGCTGCTCCTGCAAGCGCGCATCATAGCCAGGCGACGGTGTCACGGTCGGCGGCGCCGCACGGACCGGGCCGGCCGCGAGCGCAGCAAGCGTGAACAGCATGATGCTGGACCATTTCATGATGTCATCTCCTCTGTTGTTCGATCGACGTGGCGGACGATCATCGGCGTTCATGGTCACTGCCATCGCGGATCTGTTCGGGCGTTAGCCCCGGCGGGCCCTTGCCGTCCGCCTCCGCCTTCCGGATCAGCGCGATGACGCGGCGCGACAATGGCGCCTCGAGCCCGCGGCGATCCGCGATCGCGGTAATCACGCCCTGCAAATAGTCGATCTCGGTGCGGCGGCCGCGCTGCAGATCCTCCCACATCGAGGAGCGCGCCTCGGGATCGATCTTCATGGTGCGGCCGAGCAGCATGTCGAACAGCGCATCGGGCAGCCGCAGCAAAGGCGGCATCCAGTTCGACGGCAGCGGCGTCGGCGACACCGGCGCAATGCCTTCGGCGCGCACCGCGGCCAGGCCCTCGGCCATCTGATCGGCAAGCAGTCGTCGCCAGCCGCGCTGCGCGAGCTGTTGCCGCAGCGGAATATTGGACAGCGCATTGAGCGCATTGTTGAGATTGACGATCAGCTTGCCCCACTGCACGCCGTCGATATCGCCGGTGGGCTTGATCGCAAGGCCCGGCACCGACAGCCGCGCCGCGGTGCCCGCGTCATCCTGCGCGATGACGATGTCGCCGGAGGTCGAGCGATGGAAGCGGCCGTCGCCGAGCGCGACCACGTTGAACGGCACCATGCCGCCGAGCACCTTGCGGCCCGGCAGGCGGTCGCGCAGCAGCGGCACATTGCCGACGCCGTTCTGCAGGCTGATCACCGCGGCATCGCCAGGCGCGTGGCGCGCGATCGCATCGGCCATCGCAGCGGTATCGGCGCTCTTCACCGTCACCAGCACGGTCTGAACGTCGGACAAGATCGACGGATCGTCGGACACAATGAGCCGGTCCGCGGATACCGTCCGCTCGGAGCCGTCAAAGCTGCTGATCCGCAAGCCGTTGCCTGCGATCTCCTGGATCAGCCGCGGCCGCGCCAGCAGCGCGACACGGCGCCCCGCAGCCGCGAGCGTGCCGCCGACGAAGCAGCCGATGCTTCCGGCGCCCGCAATGCCGATCGGCCGGTCCTGGTTCATGTGGCCAAACGTCCATTCATCATTGGCTCGATAGCAGACCTTGGGTTGCCTGCCTATTTCGACGCACCGCGGGCCGGGTGGCCCGCCTTGTAACCGTCATGGGCGGAAGCTATGTTTCCCGCTCGGGGCACGGTTGCGGCAGGAGACGATCATGGGTTTACTCGACGTACTCAACGGCATGCAGAACGGCCCGCGCGGTCCGAGCGCGCCAAGCACCTCATCCGACAGTTCGAGCGGCGGCGGAATGTCGCCGATGACGATGGCTATCCTCGCGCTGCTCGCCTGGAAGGCGGTCAAGCATTTCTCCGGCGGCCAGGCGGACGCGAGCGCCCCTGAGCCGAAGCCGGCGCAGGCGCCGCCGCTTCCTCCCGGCAACGTCACCGCAGGCCTGCCTGGCGGCGCCGGCAGCGGCGGGCTCGGCGATCTGCTGAAGGGCGGCCTCGGCGGCCTGCTCGCCGGCGGCGCAGCCGGCACCGTGCTCAGCGGCGGCCTCGGCGATCTGCTCAACCAGCTGCAGCAGAAGGGCCATGGCGACGCGGCCAATTCCTGGGTCAGCAACGGTCCCAACAAGCAGATCGCGCCCGGCGATCTCGCCAACGCGCTCGGCGCCGACCAGATCAACTCGCTGGCATCGCAGAGCGGCCTCTCGCGCGACGAACTGCTGCAGGGCCTCAGCCAATATCTGCCCGACGCGATCAATCACCTGACGCCGGACGGCCGGCTGCCAAGCGGCGACGAGTTGCACCGCAGGCTCTGACGGTAGCGTTGATTCCATCTGAGGAGGACGACAGTCATGGGCGGCATCATCTGGGTCATCATCGTCGGCTTTGTCGCGGGGATCATCGCGCGATTCCTGTCGCCGGGACCGAACAATCCAAGCGGCTTCATTCTCACCACCGTGCTCGGCATCGCCGGCGCGTTTCTTGCGACTTTCATCGGCCAGGCGATCGGCCATTACGGTCCCGAACAAGGTGCCGGCTTCATCACCGCCACGATCGGCGCTCTGGTGGTGCTGTTCATCTGGAATCGGCTGGTCGCGGCGCGCGTGATCCCGGATATCGGAAACAGGTGACGCCGTAGGCGTCATCCCGGAGCGATGCGAAGCATCGAATCCGGGATCTCGAGATTCCGGGTTCGATGCTAACGCATCGCCCCGGAATGACGGAACAACGACAGGTTCAAAATCAAAATGCCCGGGCCAGGCCCGGGCATTTTTCATTTGTGCAACGGCGCTCCGTCACTGAATCAGATGCATGCCGGCGTCCATGCGGACGAACTCACCGGTCATGTTGCTCGACGCCGGGCTCGCCAGGAAGCAGACCAGGTTGGCGATGTCTTCGGCCGTCGAGGCGACCTTCAGCGGCACGCGCGCCACCACGGCATCGCGCACCTGCTTGGCGCCGGCCTCGCCGCGGCCCTTGGTGAACCAGGGCGTATCTATATAGCCCGGACACACCGTGTTGACGCGGATCAACGGTGCCAACGCGCGCGCCAGCGACTGCGTCATGGTGTTGAGCGCGCCCTTGCTCGCGGCATAGGCGACCGACGAACCGCCGCCGGAAATGCCTGCAACCGAGGAGACGTTGACCACCGCCGAGGGACGGCTAGATGCCTTCGCGCCGGCTTCGAGCAGCGCGCGCGCGGCACGAACCATCTGGAACGGGCCGATGGTGTTGACGGCGTAGATGCGCTGGAAATCTTCCGCGGTCAGGCCGTCGAGATCGTGATGCGGCACGTGCTTGGTGGTGCCCGCATTGTTGACGAGCACGTCGAGGCGGCCCCAGCCCTGCGCGGCGGCTGCGATCTTCTTGCAGTCCTCATCGCGCGAGACGTCGCCCTGCACCACCAGCACCTCGGCGCCCTGCTTGCGGCAGGCTTCCGCGGTCGCCTCGGCTTCCGCCTTGCTGTTGGAATAATTGATGATGAGGCGCGCGCCCTGCGTGGCGAGGATTTGCGCGGTGGCGGCGCCGAGTCCCGATGCCGATCCCGTCACGATCGCGCACAAACCATCCTTGGACATCTGCATTTTCCTTGTTGTTGTGAGCCAGATGAACTCCGGCGGCGGCACACCATATCGCGTGGAACGACATCTGCAAGCCGCGCCCAAAATCCTCACGTGTACGCGTTCAGGCCCTTTTGCAGGCTGGCCCACTGCGCTTCGTCATGGCCGCAGATGATCTTGACGCCGGACGCCTCGAGCCTGGCGATCTCGTCGAGCGACTTCAGGAACTGGCCGACGTCAAGGCTGTTCCTCGGCGAGGTCCGCTGGTCGAGATTGGCGCGCACACTGAGCGCGTCGGAGGCGAGCAGGAATTCGCCGCTGTTGTCGAGCTGGACCAGCGCGCCGGTCGTTCCCTTCGAGTGTCCGGGCAGCGGGACCAGCGTCAGCTTGCCGTCGCCGAACACATCCATCTGCTTGTCGAAGATCTCCATCTTCAGCGGATGATCCCAATCCGCCTTGATGTATCCGCGATCGAACGCGTTATCGGCATTCGCGGCCTCGATCTCGAGTGCGTGGACGAAGATCGTCGCCTTCTTGAAGAAGGCGTTGCAGCCGCAATGGTCGGTGTGCAGGTGGGAGCAGATCACCACGTCGATGTCATCAGCGCCAAGGCCAACGGCCTTCAGGCTCGTCAGCACATGATCATCCGCCGGCATGATCGGGCGCATGTATTTGGCGAGCGTGCCGAGCCGCCCTTCAGGATCGGTCGCGACATCGGGATGGCATCCGGTGTCGAACAGCACATTGCCCTGCGCATGCCGCAACAGCACGCAGGCGACCGGAAGCTCAATCATCTCGCCGCGCGCCGCATCGTCCAGATAGGTCCGCTTCGACATCTGGAGACGGCCGCCCGACAACATATGCATCTTCATCTCGTTACCTCCGCTTTTGGCTTCAAACTACATATGAGTTTTATGGAAACTCATAATGGATTTGACAGCATATTATTCGTCCTTATAGCTTCCGCGCAACGTCGCGATCGCATGACAAATGCGCTCAACGAAGCACCCGGGCTCCTTCGGATCGGCATCGTTGGCATCGATCAGCGGCCGTCGAAGGGAAGTTTCGCCACGATGTACACCGTGTTCAGCACGTTCGCTGCGACATCCGATGCGGCAGCGTTCAAACCCTTTCTCTGCATTCCCGCGCGTGCCGACCGCGCATACTTTCCCGATGGCGTCGAACTGTCCTATGGCGGCATTGCGCGGCAGGTCTGCGCATTGCGCGATCAGTACCGCGCAGCAGGCTTCGGCCACGGCCACCGCGCCTGCCTGCTGCTGGAGAACCGCCCCGATTTCATCGTGCACTGGCTGGCGCTCAATGGCATCGGCGTCTCGATCGTTCCGATCAACCCGGCCTATCGCGCAGCGGAAATCGAATACCTGATCGCGCATGCCGAACCCGACCTGATCGTCACGCTGGCCGATCAGAAGGAATTGCAGAAGGCGCTGACCGGCGACGTTCCGCTGCTCACCGTCTCCGGTGACGATCTCGGCGCCAGCGTCGAGACAGTCCCGCACGCCCAGCGGCCGCCACCGCGCGCCGACGAGCCGGGAAGCGAGACCGAGGCTGCGCTGCTCTACACGTCAGGCACGACGGCGCGTCCGAAGGGATGCATCCTGACCAATGAATACGTGGTCTCGACCGGCCGCTGGTACGTCAGCCACGGCGGCGAGGCGACGTATCATGCCGGAATGGAGCGCCTCTACAGCCCGCTGCCGCTGTTCCACATGGCCGGCCTGACGCTGACCCCGATCGCGATGATCTTGACCGGCGGCTGCCTGATCCTGCCGGAACGCTTCAACGCAAAGTTTGCCTGGCACGACATCGTCGCATGCCGCGCCAGCGTGCTGCATTATCTCGGCGTGATCGTCGCGGCCCTGCTGGCGCAGCCGGAGACGCCGGACGAGAAGGCCCATGCGCTGCGCTTCTCGATGGGCGTCGGCGCCAATCCCGAGCAGCGCGCTGCGAGCCCGCGAGCGCTTCGGCATCCCCTTCGTCGAAGGCTGGGGCATGACGGAGACCGGGCGCAGTCCGTTCAACACGGTCGAGCCGCGCCATCTCGAGACCAACACCATCGGCCGCAGCGTACCGGGGCTCGAAATGACGATCCTCGATGCCGACGGCAATACGCTGCCGGCTGGCGCAGTCGGTGAACTCTGCGTGCGCCATTCGGAAGCGACGCCGCGGCGCGGCTTGTTCTCCGGCTATCTGAAGGACCCCGAGGCCACCGAGCAGGCCTGGCGCGGCGGCTGGTTTCACACCGGCGACAGCGCCTGGCAGCACGAGGACGGCGCCTTCGTGTTCGTCGACCGGCTGAAGCATCTGGTCCGGCGCGCCGGCGAGAACATCTCGGCGGCGGAGGTCGAGGCCGTGCTGACGACGTCGCCTCAGGTCAAGCAGGCCGCAGTCATCGCCGCGCGCGATCCGATCCGCGACGAGGAAGTTGCGGCCTTCATCGTGAGCAACGACGGCGCCGATGCTTCACGCGAGCTCGCGCAGGACATCTTCCGCTTCTGCCGCGAACGCCTGGCGGCGTTCAAGCTGCCGGCGTGGATCGCTTTCGTCGCCGAGTTGCCGCTGACCTCGACCAACAAGATCCAGAAGCACGTGCTGCTCGGCGCGGACAGGGATCCGCAGTCGCATCCGGGCATGATCGACCTGCGGCAAGACAAGACCAACGCCATAAGGCAATCGAACTAGAGGAAACCAGGGACAATGACATCGAGATACGGATGGATCGCCGCGAGCGCTGCAATCCTCTCAGTCGCCTTCGCCGCCGCGCCATCCCACGCGCAGATTTCCGACGACGCGGTGAAGATCGGCGTGCTGACCGATCAGGCCGGACTCTACGCCGACGCCGCCGGCCCCGGAGCGGTCGAAGCGGTCCGGATGGCGATCGCGGATTTCGGCGGCAAGGTGCTGGGCAAGCCGATCGCGATGGTCGATGCCGACCATCAGAACAAGGCGGACATCGGCGCCGGCATCGCGCGGCGCTGGTATGAGCAGGAGAATGTCGACGTCATCGTCGATTTCGCCAATTCCGCCGTCGCCTTCGCCGTGCTCGAGCTCACCAAGCAGAAGAACAAGGCGATGCTGGTGTCGTCGGCCGGCTCCTCCGATCTGACCGGAAAGGGCTGCTCGGCGAATTCGGTGCAGTGGACCTACAACACCTATGCGCTCGCCAACAGCACGGTGCGGGCGCTGGCCAAGGAAGGCGCGAAGAGCTGGTACTTCGTCACGGTCGACTACGCCTTCGGCCACGCCCTGCGCAACGACGCGGCCAAGACCGTGGAGAAGGTCGGCGGCAGCATCGCCGGCGAGGTGCGGCATCCGCTCAACAGCATGGATTTCTCGTCCTATCTGCTGCAGGCCCAGAGCTCGAAGGCTGACGTGATCGCCTTTGCCAACACCGGCGGCGACCTCGCCAACTCGATCCGGCAGGCGCAGGAATTCGGGATGGCGCATACGCAGAAGCTCGCGGCCTTCCTGATGCAGACCAGCGACATCCACGCGATCGGCTTGCAGGCCGCCCAGGGGCTGCAGCTCGCGACCGCCTTTTATTGGGATCTCGACGACAAGACCCGCGACTTTGCCGCGCGCTTCATGGCCAGGACCAAGAAGCGGCCGACCATGGTGCAGGCCGGCCTCTACTCCGCGGTGATGAACTATCTCAAGGCGGTCGAGAAGTCCGGCACCGACGACGGCCCCAAGGTGATCGCGCAGATGAAGGACATGCCGATCGACGATTTCTTTGCCCGCAACGCATTCCTGCGCGAGGACGGCCAGCTCATCCACGACATGTATCTCGTGCAGGTGAAATCGCCGGCCGAATCGAAGGGCGCCTGGGATTACGAGAAGCTGGTTCAGGTGATTCCGGGCAAGGAGGCGTTTGCGACGCCGGAGGAGAGCGCCTGTCCGCTGCTGAAGAAATGACTGCGCGCACGAATCCACGCACCACAGGCAAGAAACCACAGGCAAGGCTGGACATCCCATGACTGAGCTGCCGCTGCTGTTCACCCCGCTGCAACTGCGCGACCTCGAACTGAAAAACCGGATCATGGTCTCGCCGATGGCGACCTATTCGGCGCAGGAGGGGCGCGCCACCGATTGGCACACCGCGCATATCGGCAAGCTCGCCGCCGGCGGCGCCGGCCTAGTGTTCGTCGAGCAGAGCTCGGTGAACAGCCAGGGGCGCATCACCCATGGATGCCTCGGCATCTGGGACGATGCGCACATCGCGGACCACGCCGCCCTCGCCGCGCTGATCCACAGCTTCAACGCCAAGGCCGCGGTCCAGATCGCACATGGCGGCCGGAAAGGCTCCTCGCAGCGGCCGTGGGAAGGCGGCAACCCGCTCGGCGAAGCTGACATCAAGGCACGCGGCGAAGGCCCATGGCAGATCGCGGCCTCGAGCGGCATTCCCTTCGATGACGGCTGGCCGGCACCGCAGATGATGACTTCAGAGCAGATCGATGCCCTGGTGGACGACTATCGCCAGGCATTTCGTCGCGCCAGGGCGGCCGGCTATGACGTCATCGAGCTGCACTGCGCGCACGGCTATCTGATGCACTCGTTCCTGTCGCCGCTGGCGAACAACCGCAACGACGAGTATGGCGGGTCGCGCGAGAACCGCATGCGCCTGCCGCTGCGGATCGCGGCGATCATGCGCGAGGAGTGGCCCAGCCATCTGCCGGCCTTCGTCCGCATCTCGTCGGTCGACGGCGTCGACATCGGCTGGTCGATCGAGGACTCGATCGCGTTTGCGGCGGAGCTGAAGGCGATCGGGATCGACATGGTGGACTGCTCGTCGGGCGGCATGAAGCTGCCGCGCGGCAATTCGCTGGTGTCGCGCACCCCGGGCTTCCAGGTGCCGTTCGCCGAGCGCATCCAGAAGGAAGCCGGCATGCCGACGGTGGCGGTCGGGCTGATCCGCGAACCGGACTACGCCGAAGCCATTTTGCGGGACGGCAAGGCGACGCTTATTGCGCTCGGCCGCGAACTGCTGTGGAATCCGAACTGGCCCGCGCAGACGGCGCTTGCGCTCGGATGCGATCCGGAGTGGACGAGTTGGCCGGAGCAATATGGCTGGTGGCTGAAGCGGCGGGTGGCGCAGCAGGGACGATAGCGATGCCGGTGGCGAAGAAGGATGTAGCGAAGGCCGGCGCGGCTGCCGGCGCGCGGTCTTTCGACGGCCCCGATTTCCCCGGCGACACCTCGCGCGACCTGCCGAAGATGGACAATGCAGTCAAGTCGGCGCGGCGCGTGTTCGACGTGCTTGAATTCTTCGAGGAGCACCAGCGCGCCGCCTCCGCGATCGAAGTCGCGGCCGCGCTCAAGTTCCCGCAATCCAGCACCTCGGCGTTGATGCGGACGATGACGGCGTTCGGCTATCTCCACTATGACACCAGCCGCCGCACCTATATCCCGACGCCGCGGATCTCGATGCTGGGGCACTGGCTGAGCCCGGCGTTGTTCACGAAGGGACGCCTGGTCAATCTGATGGAAGAGCTCTCCGCGCGGACCGGAGAGACCATCATGCTCGCGGTGCGCAACGGGCTCAGCGCGCAGTATGTCCATATCATTCAGGCCAAGCTGCCGATGCGGCTGTATGTCAAGGCCGGAACGCTGCGGCCGCTGGCGCGATCCGCGTCGGGTTACGCGCTGCTGTCGGCCTATCCGGACAAGGAGGTGCGCCGCCTGGTGCGCCTGATCAACGCCAACGAGAGCCGGCCCGATCGTCAGGTCGACATCAAGGCGCTGCTGCTTGAGCTGAAGAAGGTCCGCGCCAAGGGGCACGCTTTCTCGCTCGGCCTGGTCACGCCGGGCGCGGGCGCCGTCGCCATGAACCTGCCGCCGATTGCGGAATCGAACGAACCGCTGGTGCTGTGCGTGGCCGGATTGAACGACGCACTGGTCACCCAGGAGACCGAGTTCGCCGACCTGATGCGGAAGGCAATCGAGTTTCATCTGGCGGACTGAACTTATGTCGGCGGCCGGTTTGCGCGTGTGCGTGGCATACAAACGGGGACAATCGAAAGTTCACTATGCGGAATTCATGCGCCAAGTCCGGCTTTATGCCATCCGCGCAAGTGGCCCTGCGGGCAGCGCTTGTCACGGCTATGGCTTTTCCGCATCATTGAGCGCAAGACAACATCGCAAGCAGGGCATGGCCGAACAGCCAGCCCGAGCCAATCAACACGAGGAACGCTGTGGCGGAGAGTGAAAACATCGTCGCCGAGACCGCGGAAAAGATTTTCGCCGATCTCGCGGATGCCCAAACCATCAATCACGACAAGCAGGGCGCATGGAAGGCGCCGCTGTGGCAGGCGCTGACCGAAGCCGGCCTGCCGCTGTCCTGGGTGCCCGACGATCTCGGCGGTTCCGGCGCCAGCCTCGCCGAAGGATTCAGCGTCCTCAACGTCGCTGGGCGGCATGCGATCGCTGTTCCGCTGGCCGAAACAATGCTGGCCGGCTGGCTGCTGACGCAAGCCAGGATCGCCTCTCCCGAAGGCGAGATGACCGTGCTGCCGGCAAGCCCGAAGGACCGCGTGACGCTCAACGCCGACGGCTCGCTCTCCGGCCGCGCCCGCGGCGTGCCGTTCGCCAAGGACGCAAAACATTTCGCGGTGCTGGCTGAAGGCAATGGCGGCGTGTCGATCGCGCTGATCGATGCAGCGAAGTGCCGGATCGAATCCGGCATCGGGCTCGGCGGCGATCATAACGACATTGTCACGCTCGATAAGGTGCAGCCGGTCACGACCAGGCCGGCGCCGAAGGGTTTTGACCAGTCCACGCTGATGCTGATGGGCGGCGTGGTGCGCAGCCTGCAGATCGCCGGCGCGCTGCAAGCGATGCTCGACATCTCGGTGCGCTATTCCAATGAGCGCATCGCCTTCGAGAAGAAGATCTCGAAATTCCAGGCGGTGCAGCACAACCTCGCGCGGCTCGCCGGCGAAAACGCCGCGGCACTGGCCGCTGCGACCTCGGCGGCGGACACGATCGTGAACGCCAAGTCGCTGGACACTGATGCGGTGTTCCTGGAAGCCGCAGCGGCCAAGGTCCGCTGCTCGGAAGCGGCGGAGAAGGGCAGCGGCATCGCGCATCAGGTGCATGGCGCGATCGGCTTCACCATCGAGCACATCCTGCACCGCTATTCGCTGCGGGCGCTGGCCTGGCGCGACGATTTCGGCTCGGAGAGCTACTGGGCGGTCGAGCTCGGCAAGCTCGTCGCGAATCGTGGCGCCGATGAATTGTGGCCGCTGGTGGCTTCGCGCTGAGATCAGGCAGAAAGATCAGGACTGGACATCATGACTGCAGCCCTTCGTTTCGATCCGATCCGCCTGCCGGAAAAATGCGAGCAGCTCCGCAAGGAGGTGCGCGCCTTCCTCGCCGAGGAAATCGCCGCCGGCACCTTCGATCCCCACGCGCCGAACCGCGAGGACAATGACGCGCCGGAATTCTCCCGTCGCGTCGGCGCCAAGGGCTGGCTCGGCATGACCTGGCCGAAGAAATATGGCGGCCAGGAGCGCTCGTTCCTCGAGCGCTACGTGGTCACCGAGGAGATGCGGGTGGCGAACGCGCCGACCCGGCGCTTCTTCGTCGCCGACCGCCAGAGCGGGCCGGTGCTGCTGAAATACGCGCCCGAGCACATCAAGATGGACATCCTGCCGCGCATCTGCCGCGGCGAGGTCTGTTTCGCCATCGGCATGAGCGAGCCGAACTCCGGCTCTGACCTGTTCGCGGCGAAGACCCGCGCCACCAAGACCGACGGCGGCTATCTGATCAACGGCACCAAGATCTGGACCTCGTCGGCGCACATCGCCGACTACATGATCGCGATCTTCCGTACCTCGCCGCCGACCAAGGAAAACCGCCGCCACGGCCTGACCCAGTTCCTCGTCAAGATGAAGCAGCCGGGCATCCAGGTGAATCCGATCGGCCAGATCACCGGCCAGTTCGAGTTCAACGAGGTCGTGTTCACCGACTACTTCGTGCCCGACGATCACGTGCTGGGCGAGGTCGATGGCGCCTGGAAGCAGGCGACGTCGGAGCTCGCCTATGAGCGAAGTGGTCCCGAGCGCTTCCTCGAGACCTATTACGTGCTCACCGAGCTCGTGCGCGCGGTCGGCAAGAACCCGGACACCCGCAGCGCCGAGGGCATCGGACGCCTGGTGGCGCAGGTGCACACCATGCGCCGCATGTCGGTGTCGGTCGCCGGCATGCTGCAGGCCGGCAAGGAGCCGGTGGTGGAGGCCTCGATCGTCAAGGACATCGGCACGGTGTGGGAGCAGCAGCTGCCGCATCGCGTCCGCGATCTCGCCGCCTTCGTCGAGGAGACCGCGACCAACCGCGAGACGCTGGAAAAGCAGCTCGATTTCGCCATCAAGACCGCGCCCAAGCTGACGATCCAGGGCGGCACCACCGAAGTGCTGCGCGGCATCATCGCCCGCGGACTTGGCCTGCGCTAGCCGCGCGGGCTCGCCTGCGCTAATTCAACGAGGACAGATCATGACCAAGTACACTGATATCGGCGTCGAAACCCACGGCCATGTCGGCCTGATCGAAATCCGGAAACCCCCGCTGAACTTCTTCGACGTCGCGCTAATCAACCAGATCGCCGACGCGCTGGAGGAGTTCGACAACAATATCGAGATCCGCGCCTCGGTGCTGGCGGCGCAAGGCAAGGCGTTCTGCGCCGGTGCCAATTTCGGCGATCCGGCCCGCCAGGAGCAGGAGGAGCGCGCCAAGAGCGATCCGGCTTCCAACCTGCCGATCAACCATCTCTACGTTCAGGCGGTGCGCATCTTCCGCAACAAGAAGCCGATCGTCGCGGCGATCCATGGCGCCGCGATCGGCGGCGGCCTCGGCCTTGCCGTCTCCGCCGACTTCCGCGTCGCCTGCCCCGAGGCACGCTTTTCGGCCAACTTCACCAAGCTCGGCTTCCATCCGGGCTTCGGCCTGACCGCAACGCTGCCGGAACTGATCGGCAAGAACAATGCCGAGCTGATGTTCTACACCAGCCGCCGCGTCACCGGCGAAGAGGCCTATCGCTGGGGCCTCGCCAATGTGCTGGTGCCGCAGGATCAGGTGCGGGCGGAAGCGATGAAGCTCGCGCAGGAGATCGCCGAATGCTCGCCGCTCGGCCTGGTCTCGACCCGCGCCACCATGCGCGCCGGCCTCGCCGACCGCGTGCTCGCCGCAACCAACCATGAGCTCGCCGAGCAGACCAAGCTGCGCGCGACCGAAGACTTCAAGGAAGGCGTCAAGGCCACCGCCGAGCGTCGCGTCGCCAACTTCAAGGGGCGGTAGCCGCAAGCGCCGCTCTCTCCACGGGTCGTCCCGGCCTAGTGCGCAATTGCGCACGGGAGCCGGGACCCATACGCCGCGGCCCGCGGAAGGGGCACAAGCGGCGTCGGCTTCTCTTACAACTCACTTCGGTGGTTATGGGTCCCGGCTTTCGCCTGGCTTTCGCCGGGACGACACCGGGGAGATATCTAGCTACCCCCTCGGTACCACCAGCGCATCGACGATCGTGACGCCCTGCCCCTCGGGGTGCACCAGCACCGGATTGACCTCGATCTCGGCGATCTCGCCTCGGTGCTGCGCCGCCAGCACTGAAATCTGCGAGATCAATCGGGCGAGTGCCGCGACATCCGCCTTCGGCGCGCCGCGGAAGCCGTGCAGCAGCGGCGCGGCCTTCAGCGTCTCAAGCATCGTGCTCGCTTCAGCCGGGCTCACCGGCGCGGGGCGATAGACCACGTCCTTGAACAGTTCGGTAGTGATGCCGCCGAGCCCCACCATCACCATCGGCCCGAACGTCTTGTCCGTCATGGTGCCGACGATGATCTCGACGCCCTTCCTGGCCATCGGCCCGACCAGCACGCCCTGGATTTCAGCGCCCGGCCGCTGCTTCTGCACCGTCTCCAGCATGTCGCGATAGGCCGTGAATGCCGCGCCCTTGGCGGCGATGTTGACGCGGACGCCGCCGACCTCGCTCTTATGCGCGATCGCGGGCGACTGGATCTTCATGACCAGTGGAAATCCGGCGCGCTCGATCGCAGCGTCGAGCCCGTCGCGGTCGGTCACCAGCACCTCATCCGGCAGCGCAATGCCGGCCGCGCGCAGCAGCGATTTGCTGTCATATTCCGACAACGTCTTCGACGTGAGATGCATGGAGAGATCGTGCGCCGGCGACGCTGATGCCGAGATCTCCGGCGCGGGCTTGAAGCCGGCATAGTCCGCCAGCCGCCGCATTGCGACGCCGACATGGGTCAGTCCCGAGAGCACCACCACGCCCGACTTCGCCAGCTCCTGCCGCGCGAATTGCGACGGCAGCGTGTAGGAATAGAACACCACCGGCTTGTTCTGCGCCGCGATCACCGGCTTCAGCTCGGCTTCCTTGAACGGCATCCGCGTCTCGCTCGACAGCGACAGCACCACCAGCGTCGCGTCCACTTCATCAGACGTGTCGAACAGCTCGATGCTCTTCTGCAGTCCGCCGGATGACACGCCCTGCGCGGTCACGTCGACCGGATTGCCCGCCGCGCCGTAGGACGGCATCCATTGCTTGATCTGGCTCTGGATCGCGGCTGAAAGCTCCGGCACGCGCAGGCCCTGCATCGAGACGGTATCGGCGCCCCAGATGCCGGCGCCACCGGACACCGTCAGCACCGCGACGCGATCGCCCTTCGGCAGCGGATTGGTGGTCAGAACCGCGGCAATGGTCACGGCCTCGTCGAGGTCGTTGGAGACGATGAAGCCGTATTTCGCGAACACCGCATCATAGGCCGCCGACCAACCCGCCATGCTCGCGGTGTGCGAGGCCGCCGCGCGCTCGCCGGCGCCGGAGCGCCCGACCTTGGTGACGATCACGGGCTTTTTGAGCTCTGCCGCGCGCTTCGCCGCCGCCAAAAACTTGTCGACGTCGCGGATACCCTCGATGAACAGCAGGATCACGTCGGTCGAGGCATCCTGCACCATGTAGTCGAGGAACTCGCCGGCGCCGAGATCGCTCTCATTGCCGGCGCTGACGACATAGCTCAGCGCGACGCCGAGCGCCTTGGCGCGATGATAGATCGCAAAGCCGATGCCGCCGCTCTGCGCGACGATGCCGATCCGCCGCTTGCTGGCGACCAGATCGGGCGCATCCGGCTTGACGTCGACGGTCGGGCTGAAGGTCGCGGCGACCTTCTGCGCCTGGCTGTAAAACCCTTCGGCGTTAGGGCCACTGATCCGCATCCCGGTCCGCTTCGCCAGCGCGACGATCGCATCCTGCATGTCAGCGCTGTCGCCACCTTCCTCGGCAAAGCCGGACGAGATGATGACCGCGTTCTTCACGCCCGCGGCGGCGCATTGCTCCAGCGCCGGCAGCACTGCACGGGCGGGAATGACGATCACGGCAAGATCGATCGCCACGCCGATCTCGGCGACCGACTTGAAGCACCTCAAGCCATCGATCTCGTCATAGTTCGGATTGATCGGATAAAGCTGGCCCGGGTAACCGTTCTTGCGCAGCATCGCGAGCAGCCGCCCGGGAATCTTCTCGTGATCGCGCGAGGCGCCGATCAGAGCGATGCTCTTTGGTGCGAAGAAGGTATCGAGCGGATGCGGCATGGGGGCGTGTTCCCAATTGTTGTTGTTGCTCTTGACGATATTGGATCACCGCCGCCGGCTCAACCGCTCTCCCCGCAAGCACCAATCGTTCACCGTCACCCTGAGGTGCGAGCGAAGAGAGCCTCGAAGGGTGCACGGCCACCAGCCGGGCCGTGCACCCTTCGAGACGCCGCTTCGCGGCTCCTCAGGATGACGGGAGAAAGATGCGTAGCCCGGATGCAGCGCAGCGCAATCCGGGGGCCGGTCTATCCGCGAAGAACGCGGCGGCCCCGGATTTCGCTTCGCTGCATACGGGCTACGAAATCACGCCGTCAGCTTGAACGTCACGCCGCAGAGCTGGAACTCATCGCCCTTCACCGCACAGCCTCTCGTCTTCGCCGCTTCCAGCACCTTCGCCTTGTCGGCGACCTTGAACGTCAAGCCGCTCATGATCTCGCTGTCGCCCTTGACGAAGCGGAAGGTGCTGTTCGGCAGCTTCACCACGGCACCATCGGCGGGAATGCCGATGATCCTGCCCCAATGCGCCGCCAACGCCTCAGGCTCGGGGCTCTGCATCTCGACCTCGGTCAGCGCCAAAGTCGTGTCCTTGCGGATCGACTTCTGCCAATCGGGGCCGGCCGGCGGGTACGGCCCCAGCACGTCATCGCTGCCGTCGGTGTGGTTGAACTCGATGAAGGCGGCGCGGCAGTCGCGCGGGTGCAGCTGCACGCCGTGATACGGCGCGTGCGTGATCACGTTGGCGGTGCGCACGCCCATCGCGTTGGCCTTGGCGCCACGCGCGTCGGGATCCTCACAAACGAAGATCGCCATATAGCCGCCGCGGCCGCCGGTCTTCTCGATGAAGCGGCCGGCCGCCGTGCCCGGCCCCGGCTGGAACGGCGCGACGACTTCGAGCAGGATGGTATCGACCGGCAGCAGCGCATTCTCGAGGCCGTATTTCGCGACGTTGCCGTCGCGATAGCAGACGTCGAGGCCCATGATCGCGGAGATGTCCGCGATCACGGGCGCAAGCTGCGGCGCCACCAGGCAGATCTGCCGCAGCCGCATGTACTCGGCCATGGTCTACTGCCCCTGGAAGGTGGGCTTGCGCTTCTCGACGAAGGCTTTTGCCGCTTCCTTGTGGTCCGTGGTCTCGCCGGCACGCGTGTGGTGGATCGCCTCGCCGTCGAAGCATGCTTCGAGGGTCATGGTCTCGGCATTGTTGATGTTGCGCTTGATGTAGCCGAGCGCCACTGACGGGCCCTGCGCCAGCGACCGCGCCAACTCCAGCGTCTCGGCCTCGACGTCGGCATCAGGCACCACCTTGGAGACCATGCCGAGATTGTATGCTTCCTGCGCCGACAGCACCGGCGACATCATGTAGAGCTCGCGCGCTTTCGCGCTGCCGAGCATCTTGGTCAGGAAGTAGGTGCCGCCGTAGTCGCCGGAGAAGCCGACCTTGGCGAAAGCGGTGGTGATCTTGCAGGAGGCGCCGGCAACACGGAGATCGCAGGACAGCGCGATCGAAAGCCCGGCGCCGGCCGCGGCGCCGTCGAGCTGCGCCACCACCGGCTTCGGCATCTGGTGCAGGATGCGCGAGACCTCCATGCCGCGGCGCAGGTTGGCCATCTTGGCCTCGAACGGCAGCGGGGCGCGGCCTTCCGCCATCGACTTGACGTCGCCGCCGACGCAGAAGGTGCCGCCGGCGCCCCGGATCAGCACCGCGCGCACCTCGGTATCGTCCTGCGCCCGCCGCGCCGCCTCGACGAGGCCGCGCGTCATGTCGGGATTGAGCGCGTTGCGCCGATCGGGACGGTTCATGGTGATCGTGAGCAGGCCCTTGTCGAGGGATTGGAGGACCATCTGATTGTCGCTCATGGCGTTTTGCCTTTCGTTGTTATTTTGAATCCGTCATTCCGGGATGGTGCGTAAGCACCAGACCCGGAACCTCGAGATCCCGGGTTCGTGCTTCGCACGCCCCGGGATGACTGCGTGACTTCGTCACTTCGTCACTTCTTCACCAGCGGGCAGCGCGACTCCGACAGCGGCTGGAAGGCCTGGTCGCCCGGCACGGTCGCCACCAGCTTGTAGTCGTCCCAGCGGCCCTTCGATTCCGACGGCTTCTTGACCTCGAACAAATACATGTCGTGCACCATACGGCCGTCCTCACGGATCTTGCCGTTCTTGGTGAACATGTCGTTGATCGGGCTCTCCTTCATCACCTTCATGACGGCGGCCGCATCGGTGGTGCCGGCGGCCTTCACCGCCTTGAGATAGTGCGTCACCGAGGAATAGACCCCGGCCTGTGCCGAGGTCGGCACCCGCTTGGTGCGCTCCATGAAGCGCTTCGTGAAGGCGCGGCTGTCGTCGTTGAGATCCCAGTAGAAGGCTTCCGCCAGCAACAGGCCCTGCGCGGTATCGAGCCCGACGCTGTCGATGTCGGTGACGAAGGCCAATAGCGGCGACAGTTTCTGGCCGCTCTTGGTGAGGCCGAATTCGGCTGCCTGCTTGATCGCGTTGATGGTGTCGCCGCCGGCATTGGCAAGGCCGATCACCTTGGCCTTCGACGCCTGCGCCTGCAGCAGGAAGGACGAGAAATCCGAGGTGTTGATCGGATGCCGCACGCTGCCGAGCACCTTGCCGCCCGACTTCACCACGACGTTGCTGGTGTCCTTTTCCAGGTCCTGACCGAACGCGTAGTCCGCGGTAAGGAAGAACCAGGTATCGAGACCGGATTTCACCGCGGCAAGGCCGGTCACATTGGCCTGCGCGAAGGTGTCGAACACGTAGTGCACGGTATAGGGGCCGCAGGCCTCGTTGGAGAGGCGGATCGAACCCGGACCGTTGAACATGATGATCTTGTTGCGCGCCTTGGCGATTTCGGCAGCGGCGAGCGCGGTCGCGGAGGCCGCGACGTCGAAGATCATCTCGACGCCCTGGTTATCGATCATGTCGCGGGCGATGTTGGCGGAGAGGTCAGCCTTGTTGAGATGGTCGCCGACCACGATCTCGACCTTGCGGCCGAGCACCTCGCCGCCGAAATCCTCCACCGCCATCTTGGCAGCGGTTTCGCTGCCCGAACCGGTAATGTCGGCATAGAGGCTCGACATATCGAGGATGCCGCCGAGCTTCAGCGGAGGCTTGTCCTGCGCCAGCGACGCATTCGCCGAGATCGCAAACGCACAGGCCAACACGCCGGCCAAAACTCGTCTCATTCCAATCCTCCCTTGCAGCGCGGACCTCGTTCCATCAGGTCCGTTTCGAGGGCCGGATCATGCCGCATGGCCTGCACTGCAGCAAGCCGCAGCGGCAGCAATCTGTTTTCCACTAAGCGGAATGAAGCGCCGCGCCGGAGCTTCCGGCGGCGCTGCGATCAGAGATGAAAGTCGGGAACGGTCTGATGGGGCGTTCCCGCCGGCAGGCCGAGGAACAGGTACTGCATGCCATAATGTCCGGCGAATGCCGATGCCGTTGCATCCATGATGATGCGACCGCCCAGATCCAGATGCAATTCCGGCCGGGTAATAGCCCCGAGTGTGTAGGCCGGCACGATGGTCTCGTTGATATGCAGGGCGTCGAAGACGGCGGACACCGTCGAAAGCGAAGCCGCATTGCCGGCCAGGTCGACGACATCGGCGCCATTGGCGGCGAAGCTGGTCACCGCCAGCGAGCCGGCGCGATCGGTCGACGACACGATGTGATCGAATACCAGCTTCGAGGAATCGCCGAGCAGCGCCGTCGCCGCGGCGTCGTAGATTGCGGTGCCGCCATCGTTCAGCGTCAGGCTCGGCGTGCCGCCATTGACATGCACCGCCTCGTTGAAGCCGACCGTCAGTTGCACCAGCGAACCCGGCGCCGCGACGCCGCCGGAGGGCGTCGCCGTGATCCCGGCGAGATGGGGCGCCGTGGTGTCGAGGGTGAACGTCAGGCTCGACGACGCGCTGACATTGCCGGCGGCGTCGACCTCCTGCACCGTGACGGAGTGCATACCATCAGCCGTAAAGACCGGCGCCGCCGTGGAGAAGCCCGAGGCGCCGTCGGCCTTGTAGCGCAGCGTGTCGGCCGCATCGAACTTGGTGTAATCGATCAGCGGATTGCTGGTGATGTGGTCGGCGCTGGAGACGCCGGTGTCGCGGTGCAGCGCCAGCGTCGGCGCCGATGGCGCCTTGGTGTCGCCGGTGAAGCTGACCACGTTGCTCGCTCCGCCGGCGTTGCCGGCGATGTCGGTGTAGCTCGCCCCGGCAACCGAAAGATCGGCCGACAGATCGTCGGTGACATCGGCGGTGAAGGTCGCGGTGTAGATATCGTGGCCCGCGCCATTGATGCCGACATGGACGAGGCTGCCCAGCAGGCCGCCATGGACCGTGACATCGCCGAGTCCGAAACCTGCGACCGCCTCGGAGAAGGTGAACGTCATCAACGCGGCGTCGCCGGCGTGCAGAAGGGTGTGATCGGCCGCCACCGATACCGTCGGCGGATGCGTGTCGCCAACGATCGTCGCGGTATTGCTCGCCGCGCCGGCATTGCCTGATACGTCGGCATAGCTTGCGGCGGTGACCCGGATCGAGCCCGCCACGACGTCGTTGATATCGGGCGTGAAGGTCGCGGTGTAGACGTCCTGCCCCGACACGTTGAGCCCGACATGGACCAGATTGGTCACCGTGCCGCCGGCGACGACGGTATCGCTGAGCGCAAAGCCCGCGACCTGCTCGGAGAAGGTGAAGGTGACAACCGAAGTCTGGCCCGAAAGCACCGTGCTCGGGCTCGCCGCAACCGACACCGTCGGCGTCCTGGTATCGCCAGTGAAGCTGATGGTGCCGCTCGCCGCACCGGTATTGCCGGCAACATCCGTATAGCTCGCGGCGGTGACTTGCACCGAGCCCGCTTCAGTGTTGCTTTCGTCCGGCGTGAAAATTGCCGTGTAGACGTCCTGGCCCGATGCGTTGACGCCGACATGGAGCAGATTGCCCAACGCCCCGCCATGCACCGTGACGTCACCGAGCGCGAAGCTCGCGATTTGTTCGGAAAAAGTGAACGTCACCAGCGCGGTCTGGCCCGCCAGCAGCGCGTGACGGTCAGCCGCGATCGACACCGTCGGCGCCAGCGTATCGCCGCCGATCGTCGCGGTGTTGCTTGCCGCGCCGGCATTGCCGGCCACATCGCCGTAACCGGACGCATTCACCTTCACCGAGCCGGTCTCGGTGTCGCTGACATCGGGCGTGAAGGTCGCAGTGTAGACGTCCTGCCCAGCGCCGTTGAGCCCGACATGCACGAGATTGCTCAGCGCGCCGCCATGGACGGTGATGTCGCCAAGGGCGAAGCCCGACACCGCCTCCGAAAAGGTGAAAGTCGCGACCGAGAGGTCGCCGGCCAGCACCGTGTCGGGATTGAGCGTGACGGAGACCGTCGGCGCCAGCGTGTCACCGGTGAAGTTGATGGCGTTGCTGGCAGCGCCGGCGTTGCCGGCCGTATCGCTATAGCTCGATGCATTGACCTGCACCGAGCCAGCCTCGGCGTTGGTGACGTCGGGCGTGAAGGTCGCGGTGTAGATGTCCTGGCCGGCGCCGTTGACGCCGACATGGACAAGGCTGCCCAACGCGCCGCCGCTGACGCTGATGTCGCCGAGCGCGAAGCCCGCGACGGCCTCGGAGAAGGTGAAGGTCACGACCGCGGTCTGACCGGCGAGCAGCGTACCATGGTCAGCCGAGACCGATACAGTCGGCGCCTTGGTGTCGCCGCTGAAGCTGATCGTGTTGCTCGACGAGCCGGAATTGCCGGCCGTATCGCTATAGCTCGATGCATTGACCTGCACCGAACCTGCCTCGGTGTTGGTCACATCCGGCGTGAAGGTCGCGGTGTAGACGTCGTGGCCGGCGCCATCGATGCCGACATGGGTGAGGTTGCCCAGCGAACCGCCCTGGACCGTGACATCATCCAATCCAAAGCCGCTGACGGCCTCGGAGAAGGTGAACGTGACAACCGCGCTATCGCCGGCAACCAGCGTGGTGTGATCGGCTGCAACCGCCACCGTCGGCGCCTTGGTATCACCGGTGAAGCTGATCGCGCTGCTTGCCGCGCCGGCGTTTCCGGCGCTGTCGGTATAGCTTGACGCGTTGACCTGCACCGAGCCCGCCTCGGCGTTGGTCACGTCGGGTGTGAAGGTTGCCGTGTAGATGTCCTGGTGCGCGGCGTTGACGCCGACATGCACGAGGTTGCTCAGCGCGCCGCCGCTCACCGTCGTGTCCGTCAACGCGAAGCCGGTAACCGCCTCGGAGAAGGTGAAGGTGACGGTCGAGGTCTGCCCGGCCAGCAGCGCGGTCGAGCTCGCCGCAACCGACACGGTCGGCGCGATCGCGTCGATCACGAGATGCAAATCGGTCGCCGCATGGGTCACGTCGGCGTCCTGGCCGCCGGGATCCCTGATCGTGCCGCCGTTGAGCGAGAGGCTCTGCACCTGAAGATCGGACGTGCTGTCGCCGTCCTGCACCGTGTAGCTGAACACCAGCGCTTGCGAGCCGCTGCCGCTCAGATAGGTCGCGGCCTTGCCGTCGTTGAGCAGCAACTCCGGCGCGCCGGTCACGTTCACCGTGTTGCTGAAGTTGACGGTGATGGTCACGACCTTGCCGGCGTTCAGGATCGTGAGATGATCGGTGGTGTCAGAAGTGACCGAGGCGATGCTCGCCTGTGACCGGATCTCGAGATGCGGAGAGGCCGAGCCGTCGGACGCCAGCATCAGCGAGCCGGCCGAGGCGCCAGCGCCAAAACTCAGGTTCAGCGATGCGAGCGTCGTGCCGCTGCCGCTTTTCACCAGCAACACGCCGTTCGCATAGGACAGCGTCGTCGTGGCATCATAGGCGATGTTGCCGAAGTCGATGGTGTCGCCGCCGGAAAGGCCGGTGATCGACGTGCCAAACGAGGTGCCGGAGAATGCCGCAGCATCGAGCACGAGTTTTTCGGTACTGCCGTCGGTGAAGGCGATCGCGCCGGTCCCTGCCGCGCCGTTCGCCGCCAGCTCCAGGATGGAGCCCTTGATGACGGTGCCGCCCGAATAGGTGTTGTGCGCGGACAGCACCAACCGGCCGCCGCCGGTCACCTCGACATCACCAGGCGTCGTGCCATCGGAAATGACGCCGCTCTGGGTGACGGTCTCGCCGGCGGCGACGTTGAAGACCGGATCGCCCGCGACGGTGATGTTGCGGGTCTGCGTGAAGCCGTCGGTGAAGCTGATACCGGTGCCGTCGCCAAGCTTCAGCACATTGGTCACCGCGCCGAGATTCACGTTGGCGGAGATCGACACCCGGGTGCCGGCGCCGCTGACCGTGGTATTGCCGGTGTAGGTGTTGTTGCCGCCGAGGATGACGGTGCCGCCGCCGCTGATGGCGAGGCCCCCAATGCCCGCATTGGCACCGGTGCCGCCATTGCCGCTCTGGTCCGCGATGTCGTTGGCAACCGTCAGCGTCTGGCCGCTGGCCGGCGTGAAGCTGAGATTGTTGTTGCCCTGGATGAAGATGCCGGAGCCGAAACCCGAGCCGCTGGCCTGGCCGATGCCATTGGTGCCGCCCTTGACGGCGCTGAAGCCGGAATCGTTCGACAGCGAGCCGCCCTTGACGGTCAGCGAGCCGCCTTGCTGAACGAAAATGGTGCCACCAGCGCCGAGGCCGCCACCCCCACCCGCCGTGCCATCACCGCCGCCGAAGCCGCCGAGCCCGCTGACGCCGCCACCGCCGCCGAAGCCGCCACCGCCGCCATAGCCGCCGCCACCACCGAAGCCACCATTGCCGAACGCCCCGCCGCCACCGCCGTAGCCACCATTGCCGCCGTCGATTGCGTTGCCGCCGCCGACGCCACCGCCGGTACCGTGCGCGCGGTTGTTGTTGCCGAAGAAGCCACCCGCGCCGCCGCCGCCGCCATTGGCGCCGCCCGTTCCGCCATACCAGTAAAGCATGGTCCCGCCTCCGAACGGGATCAGGTAGCCGTCGACGCCTTTGCCGCCCCCCGCGGCGCCGGGAACGATGCCAGCGGCCCCGTTCTGAAATGCGGCAGAGTTCGCACCCTGTGCGTGAAGGCCGATGCCGCCACCGCTGCTGTTTCCGCCTTGGCCCCCCATGCCGCCACCACCGCCGAAGCCGTCGATGTTGGCGTTGCTCGCGGTACTGCCGGTTCCGCCATTGCCGCCGATCGCGGCACTGTTGTGAAATACGACATTGTCGATCGTGGCGCTGCCGTTCGCCGAGACGAACAGGGCGCCGCCGAGCCCGGCGCCACCGCCGCCGCCGCCCTGGATGATGCCGCCGCCGGCCGCCACCGTGTTCTGGATGGTCAGGTTCTCGAGATTGACGTTGCCCGCATAGACGAAGAAGCCACGCTGGGCGTTGAGGCCGTCGATCGTGTGCGTGCCGCCGTGGCCGTCGCTGCCGTTGATGGTGACGCTCGATCCGCTCAAGAGATTGAGCGCGTACAGCTCCGACGAGAGGCTGAAGCTGGCGGTGATGTTGATGGTGTAGTTGGCATTCGGCGCGGCGTTCTGGCCGCCGGAATCCATCTGCAGGACGGCCGCATTGAGCTCGGTGACGTTTGAGACATTGAAGACGCGGGTCGACACAAGCTGCACGACCGTGCCGCCATTCGCATCCTGCGAAAGCTGGAAGCGGGCGCCGCCGTCGAGCCCGTTCACCGTCAGCGTATCCGTCACTGTGCCGTTCGAGATCGAGAGCGTGTTGCCGGAAAGACTGACCGTGTTGAGCGAGGTATTCTGGGTGTTGTAGTGCAGCCCGGTCAGGTCGATGGACTGGCCGGGATTGAAGTTGGAGATGCTGTTGGTGAGCGCGTTGCCGGTCAGCGCGGCGTCGTCGATCTTCAGCGTGCCGGGAAGGCCGGTCGTGAAGGAGATGTTGCCGGTGCCGGCTGCGCCGGCCGTCGCAAGCCACACTGTGCCGGAATAGATCGTCGTGCTGCCATAAGTGTTGGCATGGCCGAGCACGAAGGTGCCGCCGCCGTCGATGCCGAGATTGCCGCCGCCACTGATCAGGGCGGTATCGGTGACGGTTGCGCCGTTCGCGATCTTCAGGAGCGAGCTGCCGCCGACCGAAATTGAGTCGTCGAACGTGCCGCCCGTCGTCAGCGAAAGATGCGCGCTGCTCAGGTTGAGCGTCCCGGTCAACCCCGCGAGCTGACCGAGCCCGAGCTGCAACGTGCCGGCGCCCGACAGCGTGAACGTACCGGAGCCGCTGATCGCGCCGGTGTCGGCAATCGTGCCGGACGAGATGTCGAAGGTGCCGCCAGCGGCGGTGACCTGGATGTTGTGGGTGAAGGTGTAGCCGCCGGTCGTGGTCAGCGTGCCGCCGTTGAGGATCAGCGCACCGGCCGAACCGCCGATGTTGTTGTCGGCCGTGATCGAGAGAGTGTTGCCGGCATCGATCTGCGTGCCGCCGACATAGGTGCTCGCACCCGTCAACGTCAGCGTACCGCCGCCGGAGACGACCAGCTTGCCAGTGGTGCCGCTGCCGCTGATGCCCCGCTCATCGGCGATGCTGTCGCCGATCGTCAGCGTGGTGACGGTCTGCAATCCCTCGAAGACCGTGGAAACGGTGTGCGTCGGCGTGACGACCATCGTGCCCTGGATGAAGATGTCACCATAGGCGGAGCCGTTGCCCGCACCATTGGCACCGGTGCCGCCGGTCTCGGTCGCATCCATCAAGGTGCCGCCGATGACGGTCAGCGTGCCGCCTTGTTGAACGAAGATGTCGCCGCCGGCGCCAAGGCCGCCGCCACCGCCGCCGGCGAGCGAGCCGCTGCCGGCGCCGAATCCGCCGGTGCCGGGCGTGCCGTTCGAACCGCCGCCTCCGCCGCCGAAACCGCCATTGCCGCCGGTATGCGCGTATCCGCTGCCATTACCGGAGCCGCCGCCACCGCCGGCGAAACCACCATTGCCGCCGCCATAAATGCCGCCGCCGCCACCGCCGCCCATGCCGCCGGCGCCGCCGAAGCCGATCAGGGTGCCCGAGGGGCCGCCGCCCACCGAGTTGGCGCCGCCGATGCCGCCGCCGCCGCCACCGACACCGCCGCCACCACCGCCGCCACTCGCGCCACCGCCGGCATGTGCTCCGTAGCCTGAGCCGCCGTAATTGTCGGCGCCCTGTCCGCCGCCCGCCGCACCTTCGATCGTCGCCGGTGTGCCGCCCGCGGTCTGCGCCCCGGTCGAGGGATGCTGGCTGTCGGAGCCCGCCTCGCTGTAACCGCTGCCGCCATTGCCGTGATAGCCGTAATAGTCTTGGCCGCCGAAGCCGCCGCCACCACCACCGCCGCCATTGCCGCTGCCGCCATCGGCACCGATGCCGCCGCCACCGCCGCCGCCGCCGGCCGGATCGACCACTGCCGCCATCGCCGCCCTTGGCCGTGTTGCTGCCGAAATTGACGTCGTTCAGCGTGACGTTGGCGTTCTGTCCGACGAACAGGCCGCCGCCGAGGCCCGCGCCGCCGCCGCCACCGCCGACCCCGCCATTGCCGCCGCTCGCAACCGCGTTGACGATCGTGAGGTTCTTGAACGTCACCGTGCCTGATGTGACGACGAAGCCTTGATAGCCGCGCGCATCGATGATGTCGCTATAGTCCTGTCCGCCGAGTTGATTGTTGTAGTCGGAGTTGCCGTCGAAGGTCAGCGTTGAGCCGTTCATCAGATTGATGGCCGGCAGATCGTCCAGCAATTGCAGCGTGCGCGCGCCGGACGAGAGCGAGAAGTTGATGACGTAATCGGTGTTGGCCGCAGCCAGACCACCGCCGACGCTGATCGCCGAGATCGCGTTGTAGAGCTGGAGATAATCGTGCAGCGGATCGCTGGTCGTCAGCGTCAGAACAACGGGATTCGACACAAGGACCTCGGCAATATGCGTGAGCGACCGCAATCGGTCGCCTTTCAAAAAATTGCCGAATAGTTACCTTGCGCCGCAAGTCATTGGCAACAATAACGAATTCTCATTCCGCGCACGGAGTTGCAATCATGAATGGGTAAGGTTGACGCGTGTGAGGGCCGCTCGACGCACGATCGGACGGCAATTTTCGTCACGACGAGGGGTGCTGAAGACGAGTTCGTCCCGCGACAGGCACGCATTGATGTGAAACACCAATTTCGCCTGTGCACGCGATGAGAAGCGCCGCAGAAAAATTGACCACCGAATCAACGATGGCATCCCTCGATGCGATTTCGCTTCGCTTGTGGTGGCTCTGAAGCGATCTTTCCGTCAGACTGTCCTTGTTGGCGACCACGCTCCGAGCGGAGCGCGCCGGAGTGACGAGTGCCGCATGACGCCTCCACGCGATAGAGCATGGCGTCGCCGTCCGTGGGCGGTGATGATGACAGCATGCGTCCTCGCGACCGGCGCGTGCAGCGGACGCGCCGAAGCGGCTGGATGCAATTTCGAGATTCAGGGCGAGGGTCGCGTCGCCGCCATCGTCGATGCGCGCAGCCTGCGGCTCGACGACGCCCGTGAGGTCAAGCTCGCCGGTATCGAGGTGGCCGACAAGGCGAAGACCATCGCTGCACTGACGGCGCTGCTGGTCGGCCGCGAGGTGACGCTGCGCGGACAGGACGACACGCCGGACCGCTATGGCCGGCAGCCGGCCTACGCATTCCTCGAAGGCAGTGAGAAGCCCGTGCAGAGCGAGTTGCTGCGCCAGGGCCTCGCTGTGGCGTCATCCGAGGTCGCCGACAAGGACTGTGCGGCGGCGCTGATGGCGGCCGAGGCCGAGGCCAGGGCCGCCCGATCGGGAACCTGGGCCGAGGCCACCGTCATAAAAAACGCCGAAAGTTCCGCCGATATTTTGACCGGGATCGGGCGTTTTACAGTGGTCGAGGGCAGGGTTTTGTCCGTGCGTCAGGCGGGCGCGACGACCTACCTGAATTTCGGTCGAAACTGGACTCAGGACTTTGCTGCGACTATTTCAAGGCGCATAGTCCCTGCGTTCGAGGCGGCCGGGCTTGCGCCCAAGTCTCTGGAAAATCGTAAGATTCGTGTACGAGGCTGGGTGGAAGCACGACGTGGGCCGCGAATCGAACTGCTCCGGGTGGGGCAGCTTGAAGTGCTCGGCGGGAACTAGAGGCCCAAGGGACTCAAGAGACCCAGGGGCCATGCCCCGGTCTTTTTACGGGACAATTTGTGAGTTTTTGACGTGATTGAGCGCGCAGGACGGCGTGAAGAGGGGACTGGCCGCCGCCTTTTGGCTGCGCCGGCGCTCGTCTGCGCCGCCCTGACGCTGTCGGCCTGCGGCAATGTCGGCCGGTTCGAGCAGGCCGCGCCCACGGCAGCAGCGGCGCCGGTAAAGCCGAACCGCGTGGTACAGCAGACGCCCACGAGCGAACGCGAACATGAGCGCATCCTGTCGTCCTATGGCGGCGCCTACGACGACCCGAAGCTCGAGGCCCTGATCAGCAAGACCGTCGAGCGGCTGGTCGCCGCCTCCGAACGACCCGACCAGGCCTACAAGGTCACGATCCTCAATTCCGGCGCGGTCAACGCCTTCGCGCTGCCGACCGGCCAGCTCTATGTCACGCGCGGCCTGATTGCGCTCGCCAGCGACACCTCCGAGCTCTCCTCGGTGCTGAGCCACGAGATGGCGCATGTGCTGGCCAAGCACGCGGCGATGCGCGAGGACCAGGCCCGCCAGGCGGCTGTGGTGACGCGCGTCGTCACCGACATGAGCACCGATCCCGATCTCACCGCGCTGGCGCTCGCCAAGACCAAGCTGACGATGGCGAGCTTCTCGCGCCAGCAGGAGTTCGAGGCCGACGGCATCGGCGTCGGAATCGCCGCTCGCGCGCATTTCGATCCCTACGGCGCGGCGCGCTTCCTGACCGCGATGGAGCGCAATGCCGCGCTCAAGATCGGCAAGACCGCGCTCGATCCGCGCGCGCAGGACTTCACCTCGTCGCATCCGGCGACGCCCGAGCGCATCAACAACGCGCAGACCACCGCACGGCAATACTCATCGCCCGAGAGCAACGAGCGCGATCGCGAGACCTATCTCGCCGCGATCGACAACATCGTCTATGGCGAGGATCCCAGCGAAGGGTTCGTGCGCGGCCGCCGCTTCCTGCATCCCAAGCTCGGCTTCACCTTCACCGCGCCCGATAATTTCACGCTCGACAACACCGCGCAGGCGGTGATCGGCGTGCGCGAGGGCGGCAGCCAGGCGATGCGCTTCGACGTGGTGCGGGTCCCGGCCGAGCAGTCGCTCGGCGACTACCTGAATTCGGGCTGGATGGAAGGCGTCGAGAAGTCCTCGACCGAGGACCTCAACATCAACGGCTTTCCGGCGGCGTCGGCCACCGCCCATGGCGACCAGTGGCAGTTCAAGGTCTATGCGCTGCGCTTCGGCAGCGACGTCTACCGCTTCATCTTCGCCGCCAAGCAGAAGTCCACCGAGAGCGAGCGTAACGCGCGCGAGACCGTCAATTCGTTCCGCCGCCTGACGCTCGACGAGATCCAGGCCGCGCGCCCGCTGCGCATCAAGGTCATTAACGTGCAGCCCGGCGACACCGTGGAATCGCTGTCGCACCGCATGTCCGGCGTAGATCACCCGGCCGAGCGCTTCCGCGTGCTCAACGGCCTCGACGCCCATGCCCAGGTCAAGCCGCGCGACCGCGTCAAGATCGTGGTGGATTGAGGCCGCGAGGCGTCGTGCTCGCGCCTCACCACCGCTGTCGTCCCGGCGAAGGTCGGGACGACAGGCTACATTCTACTTCGCCTTCTCCTTGAGGAAGGCAATGATGTCGGCGCGATCCTTCGGGTCCTGAACCTCGTAGAACATCTTGGTGCCCGGAACCATCGTGTCCGGACCGGTGAGCCATTTGTCGAGATTCTCCTCGGTCCACACGATCTTCGAGTTCTTCAGCGCCGGCGAGTAGTCGTAGCCTGCGACGGAGCCGGCTAGGCGGCCGACGACACCCTTGTGCATCGGGCCGACGTCGTTCTTGTCGATCGAGTGGCAATCGCCGCAGCCCTGGTACAGCGTGGCGCCGCGCGCCGCATCTCCCGCGGCACGGGCGCTGTTCAGGGCGAGCAGAATCGCGATGGCCGCCATCGCGGCAATTTTGGCTTGCCGCGGCGCCAGCACGCCTGCGATCGAACGAATGCTCATTCCCGGGGCTCTCCTGTTTGCCACCACAACAGGAGCAGGCATGCCGCGATTCTATTCCCTGGAATGCCGCGCGCTCGCGCGACCGGCGACTGACGAAGATTTTTGAGCCAACCGGGAATTTCCCCGCGCGCCGCCGATCTCTATCGAAAGCTGCCACCTCCGCAGCGGCGCCGGGCTATTGGAGCATCCCCAGTGTTTCAGAATCGGTTCGGCGCCGTCGCTCGACTTGCCGAACTCGGGTGCGTGCTTGCTGCGCTCACACTCGCAGCAGCCACCGCCGCGCGCGCGGACGGCTGTCCCAAGCCGGGCGACGAAATCGCGACCGACCGGCCCGACGTCACCAATTCGAGTATCGTCGTGCCGGTCGGGAGCCTGCAGAACGAGAACGGCATCAACCTGACCGGCCGGAGCAGTGGCCGCAGCATCGACGGCAGCAACAGCCGCTGGCGGCTCGGGATTGCGCCCTGCCTCGAGGTGCTGATCGACCTACCGAGCTATGTCGGCACCGTGAAATCGCCCGGCGCGTCGGGCTTTTCCGACGTCGCGCCTGCCATCAAATGGCAGATCAGTCCGCTGCCGGGGAAGATCGACCTCTCGATCACGGCCGGCGTCGCGCTGCCGACGGGCGCTGCCGAAATCGCCGGTCGTGGCGCGCAGCCCTACATCCAGTTGCCGTGGTCATGGGAGTTGCATGACGGCTGGGGCGTCAGCGGCATGTTCACGGAATTCTTCCGCCCTGCCGAGCTGACCGGCCGGCACTTGTCGGAAGCGACCTTCGTGATCGAGAAGAAGCTGACCGAGCGGATCAGTGTGTTCACCGAATATGTCGGCGACTATCCCGACGGTGCGCGGCCGACCCAGCTCATCAACTCCGGCGGCCTGTACCAGATCACGCCGACCCAGCAGGTCGACTTCCATGTCGCGTTCGGACTCAGCCGCAACTCGCCGAACTACATCGTCGGCCTGGGGTACTCGTTCCGCGTCGACGGATTGTTCCGCTAGCCCACCTCCCCTTGAAAAGGGGAGGTCGCTTTGCTCGCCAGAGCAAAGCGGGTGGGGATCTGCTCTCTCCGCTTGCAGCGGAGCCTATGGCTGATCCCAACCTTCCCCCTTTCAGGGGGAAGGAGAAGAGTTCAACCCTCGGCTTCGCGCAATCCGCTCAGCCACAGCGCCAGCAGCGTCCACACCGCGCCCGACAACAGGTACGCACCGGCCGAGATCAAGCCGAAATGCGTCGCCAGCAGCAGCGCCGCGAGCGGCGCAAAGCCGGCACCGAACAGCCAGGCTAAATCCGAGGTCAGTGCCGAGGCCGTGTAGCGATAGTTGCGCGCGAAGCTCGAGGCGATCGCGCCCGACGACTGGCCGAACGACAGGCCGAGCAGCACGAAGCCGAGCACCATGTACACCGTTTCGCCAAACGCGCCGGCATCGAGCAGCTGCGGGGCAAAGCCGCTATAGACCGCGATCGCGACCGCAGACCCGAGCAGCAGCGGCTTGCGCCCGACGCGGTCGGCGATCATGCCGGAGGCGATGATCGCGACGACGCCGACCATGGCGCCGATCATCTCGATGATCAGGAAGCGCACCGGGCTTTCCTTGGTGAACAGGAACACCCAGGACAGCGGAAACACCGTGACCATGTGGAACAGCGCAAAGCTCGCCAGCGGCGCAAAGGCGCCGAGCAGGATGTTGCGGCCCTCCTGCGCGATGGTCTCGCCGACCCGCGCCGGCTCGAGATCGCGGCTTTCGAACAGCTCGGAATATTCATCCGTCGCCACCATGCGCAGCCGCGCGAACAGCGCCACCACGTTGATCGCGAAGGCGACGAAGAACGGATAGCGCCAGCCCCAGTCGAAGAAATCATCCGCCGAGAGGTTGCCGGCGAAGAAGGCGAACAGCGCGCTGGCCACGATCAGCCCGAGCGGCGCGCCGAGCTGCGGCACCATCGCGTACCAGCCGCGGCGATGCGCCGGCGAATTCATCGCCAGCAGCGAGGCAAGGCCGTCCCAGGCGCCGCCCCAGGCGATACCCTGCAGCACGCGCGCGGCGGCCAACAGCCAGATCGCCGCGACGCCGATCGTGTCGTAGCCGGGCAGAAACGCGAGCGCCACCGTGGCGGTGCCGAGCAGGAACAGCGCGATGACGAGCTTGGCGCCCTTGCCGTGGCGGCGGTCGACCGCCATGAAGATGACGGTGCCGAGTGGCCGCGCGGCGAAGGCCAGCGCGAAGATGCCGAATGAATAGAGCGTGCCGGTCAGTTCATTGACGAACGGGAACACCAGCTTCGGGAACACGATGACCGAGGCGATCGCATAGACGAAGAAATCGAAGAATTCCGACGTGCGTCCGATGATGACGCCGATGGCGATTTCGCCGGGTTTCGCCTGCCCGTGACCTGATGCGGTCGGGGTGCCGTGAGCCATTGCTGGGGCTTGTGCCATCGCCGGAGAACCGTCCTTTGGAGCACGATCAAACCGGTTTTCCGAACAGACCGTGCTCAAACAAGAAAGTGAGGCCACGGGCAGATTGCCACGCGGTCCACCTCACCTTCTGACCCTTCATCCCGCAGTGCAACATTGGACAAATTGTCCAATGTGAACTTTGCTGCATCGCAGCTACCCCTTGGCGGAACTCATAAAATTCAAGTGGGGTGAGCCGTGCGCGCCTTGAAATTATTGGCCTTATTGCCGTTCGCGGCGCTCCTTGGCGGGTGCGATTTCGTCGTCCTGGCGCCTGCCGGCGACATCGCCGTCCAGCAGCGCGACCTCGTCGTCATCTCGACCGTGCTGATGCTCATCATCGTGCTTCCGGTGATGGCGCTGACCGTGTTCTTCGCCTGGCGCTACCGCCAGTCCAACACCGCGGCCCCCTACGAGCCGGAGTGGGATCACTCCACCCAGCTCGAGCTCGTGATCTGGTCGGCGCCGCTGCTGATCATCATTTGCCTCGGCGCGCTGACCTGGATGGGCACCCATCTGCTCGATCCCTACCGCTCGCTCGGCCGCATCGCCGCCGACAAGCCGATCGAGAGCAAGGACGCCCCGCTCAATGTCGAGGTGGTCGCGCTCGACTGGAAGTGGCTGTTCATCTACCCGGATTACGGCGTCGCCGCCGTCAACGAGCTCGCAGCTCCAGTCGACCGCCCGATCCGCTTCCGCATCACGGCGTCCTCCGTGATGAACTCGTTCTATATCCCCGCGCTTGCCGGCCAGATCTACGCCATGCCCGGCATGGAGACCAAGCTGCACGCGGTCGCCAACAAGGAAGGCACCTATCGCGGCTTCTCCGCCAACTACAGCGGCGCCGGCTTCTCCGGCATGCACTTCGACTTCAAGAGCCTGTCTGGCGCCGATTTCGACAAGTGGATCGCCACCGCCAAGGCGAGCAGCAACATGCTCGGCCGCACCGACTATCTGCAGCTCGAGCGTCCGAGCCAGAACGATCCGGTCCGGCTCTACCGCTCGGTCGACCGCGATCTCTACAAGGCGGTCCTCAACATGTGCGTCGAGCCCGGCAAGATGTGCATGAGCGAGATGATGGCGATCGACGCCAAGGGCGGCCTCGGCCGCGAAGGCTTCAACAACACGCTGCCGCTGACCTACGACAAATACGCCCGCCGCGGCGCGCCGCTCGGCTCTGAGCCGACCTTCGTCGCCGGCATCTGCTCGATGGACGAGATCAAGGACGCGCCGTCGCACGAGATCACCGCGCCGCTCGACCTGACGCCGCTGCGCGGCTTCGGTCTGAAGCGCCCGCCGTTCTCGCCCGCGCACCCCTCGTCGACATCCTTGCTGCTCGGTCAGCGTCCGAAATCAGAGTCCTGAGGAGGACCGCATGAATCCCGATCTCGTCAAGATGATCTTCGGCCGCCTCAATCTGGAGGCGCTGCCGATCCACGAGCCGATCCTGGTCGGCACCTTCGCGGTGGTGGCGACCGGCGGCCTCGCGCTGTTTGCGATCGTCACCTATTTCCGGCTCTGGACCTATCTGTGGCGCGAGTGGTTCACCACCGTGGACCACAAGCGCATCGGCATCATGTACATGATCCTCGGCATCGTGATGCTGCTGCGCGGCTTCGCGGACGCGTTGATGATGCGGCTGCAGCAGGCGATCGCCTTTGGCGGCTCCGACGGTTACCTCCCGGCCCATCATTACGACCAGATCTTCACCGCGCACGGCGTGATCATGATCTTCTTCGTGGCGATGCCGCTGGTGACCGGCTTGATGAACTACGTGGTGCCGCTGCAGATCGGCGCACGCGACGTCTCCTTCCCGTTCCTCAACAATTTCAGCTTCTGGATGACGGTCGGTGGCGCCGTGCTGGTGATGATGTCGCTGTTCGTCGGCGAATTCGCCCGCACCGGCTGGCTCGCCTACCCGCCGCTGTCGAACATCGGCTACAGTCCCGATGTCGGCGTCGACTATTACATATGGGGACTACAGGTCGCCGGCGTCGGCACGACGCTATCGGGCATCAACCTGATCTGCACCATCGTCAAGCTGCGCGCGCCGGGCATGACGATGATGAAGATGCCGGTGTTCACCTGGACCTCGCTCTGCACCAACGTCCTGATCGTCGCCTCCTTCCCGGTGCTGACGGCGGTGCTGGCGCTGCTGTCGCTCGACCGTTACGTCGGCACCAACTTCTTCACGAACGACTTCGGCGGCAACCCGATGATGTACGTGAACCTGATCTGGATCTGGGGCCACCCCGAGGTCTACATCCTGGTGCTGCCGGCGTTCGGCATCTTCTCCGAGGTGACCGCGACATTCTCCGGCAAGCGGCTGTTCGGCTACACCTCGATGGTCTACGCCACCGTCGTCATCACCATCCTGTCCTACCTGGTCTGGCTGCACCACTTCTTCACGATGGGCTCCGGCGCCAGCGTGAACTCGTTCTTCGGCATCACCACCATGATCATCTCGATCCCGACGGGCGCGAAGATGTTCAACTGGCTGTTCACGATGTATCGCGGCCGCATCCGCTTCGAGCTGCCGATGATGTGGACGGTGGCATTCATGCTGACCTTCGTGATCGGCGGCATGACCGGCGTGCTGCTGGCGGTGCCGCCGGCCGATTTCGTGCTGCATAACAGCCTGTTCCTGATCGCGCATTTCCACAACGTGATCATCGGCGGCGTGCTGTTCGGCCTGTTCGCCGGCGTCAACTACTGGTTCCCGAAGGCGTTCGGCTTCAGGCTCGATCCGTTCTGGGGCAAGCTGTCGTTCTGGCTCTGGGTTCTCGGGCTTCTACTTCGCCTTCATGCCGCTCTATGTGCTCGGCCTGATGGGCGTGACCCGAAGGCTCCGCGTGTTCGACGATCCCTCCTTGCAGATCTGGTTCATCATCGCGGGCTTCGGCGCGTTCCTGATCCTGCTCGGCATCGTCGCGATGCTGGTGCAGTTCGCGGTCAGCATTCTGCGCCGCGAGCAGCTGAAGGACACCACCGGCGATCCCTGGAACGCGCGGACGCTGGAATGGGCGACCTCGTCGCCGCCGCCGGACTACAACTTCGCCTTCACGCCCGTGGTCTACGACAACGACGCCTGGTGGGACATGAAGCGCCGCGGCTACAGGCGCCCGCTGACCGGCTTCAAGCCGATCCACATGCCCTCCAACACCGGCACCGGCATCATCCTCGCCGGACTTGCGACGGTGATGGGGTTCGGCCTGATCTGGTACATCTGGTGGCTCGCCGCCGTCAGCTTCGTTGCGCTGCTCGCGGTCGCGATCGGCCACACCTTCAACTATCACCGCGACTTCCACATCCAGGCGGATGAGGTGGTGCGGACTGAAGACGCGCGGACACGCGTGCTCGCCGCGGGAGCCCAGACATGAGCGTAGCAACAACCGTCTCCACCCAGGACTCCGAGCCGATCTTTCACGTTGTGGACGAGCACGATCATCCGGAAGGCGCCAGCACCATGCTGGGCTTCTGGATCTACCTGATGAGCGATTGCCTCATCTTCGCGATGCTGTTTGCGACCTATGGCGTGCTCGGCGGCAACTATGCCGCTGGCCCATCGCCGAAGGACCTGTTCGACCTCAAGCTGGTCGCGCTCAACACCACGATGCTGCTGCTCTCCTCGATCACCTATGGCTTCGCCATGCTGACGATGGAGAAATCGAGGATCGGCGCGACGCAAGCCTGGCTCGCCATCACCGGGCTGTTCGGCCTCGCCTTCCTCGGCATCGAGCTCACCGAGTTCGCGCATATGATCCACGAGGGCGCGACGCCCCAGCGCAGCGCCTTCCTGTCGTCATTCTTCACCCTGGTCGGCACCCACGGCCTGCACGTCACCTTCGGCCTCGTCTGGCTGGTGACGCTGATGGTGCAGACCGCGCGCTTCGGCCTCACCGAAGCCAACCGGCGCCGGCTGATGTGCCTCTCGATGTTCTGGCACTTCCTCGACGTGGTCTGGATCGGCGTCTTCACCTTCGTCTATCTCCTGGGAATGCTGCGATGACAACAAAAGCTCACGCCAAAGCTCATACGCTCGAAGCCAATGCCAGCCACGGACATGGCGATCACGGCGGCGCGGCTCACGGCTCGCTGCAGAGCTATCTGATCGGCTTCGGTCTCTCCGTCGTCCTCACCGCGGTGCCGTTCTGGCTGGTGATGACCGGCGCCATCGCCGACAAGCAGGTCACCGCGCTGATCGTGCTGGTGCTCGCCGCGGTGCAGATCGTCGTGCACATGGTGTACTTCCTGCACATGAACACGCGGTCCGAGAACGGCTGGACCATGATGGCGATGATCTTCACCGTGATCATGGTGGTGATCGCGCTGACCGGCTCGCTGTGGGTCATGCATCATCTCAATGTCAACATGATGCCGCTGCACGACATGAGCCAGATGCCGTGATCATGCGGTCTGCCAGACCATCGCTTGTGCTGCTCACGCTCGGCATGCTGGGCGTGGTGCTGCCGAGCGCGCTCGGTATCTGGCAGATCGAACGCCGGACCTGGAAGCTGGCGCTGATCGAGCGGGTCGAGCAGCGCATGCATGCCGCGCCGGTCGCGCCGCCGCCCCCATCGTCATGGCCGGCGGTCACGGCCGCGAGCGATGAATACCGCCGCGTCACCCTACGCGGCACGTTCCTCAACGCCGACGAAACGCTGGTGCAGGCCGTCACGGCCGAAGGTCCCGGCTTCTGGGTACTGACCCCGCTGCAAGCCGCCGACGGAACCACCGTGCTGGTCAACCGCGGCTTTGTTCCCGCTGATAAGCGCGATCCCGCGACACGGCGCGATGGCGAGCCGCAGGGCGCCGTCAGCGTCACCGGACTGCTGCGGATGTCGGAGCCGAAGGGCGGCTTCCTGCGCAGCAACGATGCTTCGGCCGGCCGCTGGTATTCCCGCGACGTTGCCGCCATCGCCGCCGCGCACGGACTGTCGCATGTAGCGCCATTCTTCATCGACGCCGATGCGACGCCAAATCCGGGCGGCTACCCAATCGGCGGGCTCACTATCGTGCGGTTTCCGAACAACCACCTGATTTACGCGCTGACATGGTTCGCGCTGGCCCTTATGCTGGCGGGCGCGCTCCTGCGCGTCATCAGCGGCAGGAGCCGCGCCGGCACCTCCGATCCAAGGTGGGGTTCACGGCGCGCCGCCGTGCGCCGCTTGATCGGCGCAGCCCGCAATCTGTCTCGCGACACAGGCCCAGATGCTCGAGCGCACATCGGATCTGCATGACGACAAGGCCGCGACCGGCGCGGCGGTAACGCCGTCCGCCGCGGGCGCGGCCGCCGGCATGCCGTTCGACCTCGCAGCGCCCGCCGACATCGCGACCAATCGCAAGAACATGGCCCTCCTGGTCCAGCTGCGCTGGATCGCCGTGATCGGCCAGATCGCCACCATCGGCTTCGTGCAGTTCTGGATGGGCGTCGCGCTGCCGCTGCTGCCCTTGGCGGCCGTGATCTCCGGGCTGGTGGCACTCAATGTCGTCAGCCTGCTGTGGCTGCGCTACCGCGCCGACATCAACAACCGCGAGCTGCTGGTCGCGCTGGCGCTCGACGTCGCGGCGCTGACCGCCCTGCTCTATCTCAGCGGCGGCGCCACCAACCCGTTCACCTCGCTCTATCTGCTGCAGGTGACGCTTGGCGCGGTGCTGCTCGACGCGCCCTCGACCTGGTCGCTGGTGGCGCTGGTCTGCATGAACTTCGCCTGGCTGACCAGCTATTACCGGCCGCTGGAGCTGCCGCAGCAAGGCTTCGCCGATGCCTTCAACCTCTATATCGCCGGCACCTTCATCGGCCTCGTGCTCGACGCCGTGCTGCTCGTGGTGTTCATGACCCGGATCAACCGCAATCTGCGCGATCGCGACCTGCGCCTCGCGGCGCTGCGCCAGCACGCCGCCGAGCAGGATCACATCGTCCGGATCGGCCTCCTGGCCTCCGGCGCCGCGCATGAGCTCGGCACGCCGCTCGCCTCGCTCTCGGTCATCCTCGGCGACTGGCGCCGGATGCCCGCGCTCGCCTCCGACCCTGAAATGTCGCAGGACCTCGGCGAGATGGAGATCTCGGTGCAGCGCTGCAAGTCGATCGTAACGGGCATCCTGCTCTCGGCGGGCGAAGCCCGCGGCGAAGGCTCCTCGCCGACCACGGTCACGGCGTTCCTGACGGCATTGGTGGAGGAATGGCGGACGACGCGGCCGTCGGCCACGCTGTATTTCCGCAACGCCTTCGGCGCTGATCTCGCGATCGTATCCGACATCGCGCTCAAGCAGGCGATCTTCAACGTGCTCGACAACGCCGCCGAGGTGTCGCGCGACTGGATCGAGCTGACCGCCGAGCGCAATGCCGACACGCTGGTGCTGTCGGTGACCGATCGCGGCCCGGGCTTCTCGCGCGAGATGCTGGCGCATATCGGCAAGCCGTATCAATCGACCAAGGGCAGCCCCGGCAGCGGCCTCGGCCTGTTCCTGGTGGTCAACGTGGTGCGCAAGCTGGGCGGCGTGGTGACGGCGCGCAACCGGCCGGACATCGGCGCCGCGGTCAGGCTCGAGCTGCCGCTCTCGACGCTCGCGATCGGAGACCATCTTGACGGATGAACGCCAGCTCCTGATCGTCGAGGACGATGCGGGTTTCGCCCGCACATTGAAGCGCTCGTTCGAGCGCCGCGGCTATGATGTGGCGGTGTCGGCCTCGCTCGACGAGGTCCGCCAGCTGCTCGAGCAGCAATCGCCCGGCTATGCGGTGGTCGACCTGAAGCTCGCCGGCGGTGCATCGGGCCTTGCCTGCGTCGAGGCGTTGCACACGCATGATCCTGAGATGCTGATCGTCGTGCTGACCGGCTTTGCCAGCATCGCGACGGCGGTCGAGGCGATCAAGCTCGGCGCCTGCCACTATCTGGCCAAGCCGTCAAACACCGACGACATCGAGGCCGCGTTCCTTAAAGCGCAGGGCAATGCCGCCATCGAGGTCGGTGCGCGGCCGACGTCGATCAAGACGCTGGAATGGGAGCGCATCCACCAGACCCTGATGGAGACCGACTTCAACATCTCGGAAGCCGCCCGCCGACTCGGCATGCACCGCCGGACATTGGCGCGCAAGCTCGAGAAGCAGCGGGTGAAGTAGGCGATAGAGGCGGATGACGCCGACGACATCCGCGCATGCGCGCCTGCCTCTTGCTTTGTCACGACATCGCGGCAACATCCGCCGCAGTGTCAATGTACTCCTGAAAGAGGACCGCCTTCCCGTCACGGTACTTGAAAACGTGGGCCCATTCGTTCGTTACAGTCTTGCCTGTTTTCTTTGCCCGCGCCGTGAGTGTACCCAGGACCACGACGGTGTCGCCCTGCTCAATCATCTCACGCGGCGCGAACTCGCTGAATTCCAGATTCTCGCCAACCTGGACGAAGAAGTTTGCAATCTGCTGCTTTCCCTTGAAGGTCCCGGCCCAAGGCAGTTTGTCCTGGGGGCCCGGGGTTATCCACGTGCAGTCGTCATCGATCAGATCCCTCATGAGCGTCGGAATGTCACCACGTTGAAAGGCCTCATAACCCTTCCTGGTTGCCTCAACATTGGATGTCATCGAATTTCTCCTCGCTGCAAATTGATGGGGTCAGTTTAATGTCGATCAAATAACGGCAGGGCGGTCAGCATAGCACGCCGCGCTCCGGTTGCCGTCGTCATCCATGAAGCAAGACAAGACGATACTGGTCAGGATCGTTTACGTAGCTTCGAGCGTCATTGCGGCTCGCTTCGCTGCCAGTGTAAAGCGACGGCATGAGTAATGCCGACAAGCTCTTCCAACCCGACCCTGACAATGCCGACCATGCGGCCATGATCGCGGCGGCGATCCGCTGCATCGACGATTTCACCGACCGCTTCAACGCTCGCGATCTCGCCGGCATGGACGCGCTGCTGCACTTCCCGCACGTCATCCTATCCGGCGAGCAGCTCGTGATCTGGGATGGCCCGGGCCAGCTGCCGCCGTCGTTCTTCAACGATCTGGCGCGCACCACGGGATGGACGAAGAGCACCTATCAGCGCAAGGAGCCGGTGCTGGTCGGGCCGCGCAAGGTGCATCTGCTGGTCGAATACAGCCGCGACCGCGCCGACGGATCGATTGTCAGCCGTCACCGCAATCTATGGATCGTGACCTCCGAGAACCGCCGCTGGGGCATCAAGCAGCGCTCGTATTGAGCACGCGGCGCGGCAGCATCAACGGCGTAGCCGACGGGCTACCGCCGAGCCAGGAAGACCCCCAGCAAGAATGCAACGGCAAGCGATTGAAGCGGAGCCGCCCTGGTCGCTTCACTCAAGTGATGCAGCCACCGATCTTGTTGCGGCAAAGGTTCGAATACGCCGCGCTCAGCCATCTGACGGATCGCCTCTGACGCCTGCTCTATGCGTTGTTCAGGACTGGCAGTTGAAGCAATGGAGTTTTCGTTAGCCATCAGACGAACGGGCCTTCTGTATCAGCACTAACGTCCCTCGATTGCGGACTGTTCCTCGGCTCCTTCACTAAAGCGATGCGCTCAGTCATTCCTGAAGAAATTCGCGAACGGACGCGGCGGGGAGTCATCGTCTTCAGACGCCATGATCGGCACTTCGTGGCGTCGCGCCTGCTCCAAGAGCACCGGAGCTTCGCGGCGTTGCTCGCCTTGTTCGATGCGCCGCTGTTGACGCCTCGCCTGCTCGGTCGCGACGCGCTTCGCCTTGCGTTCGGCGTAGCGCTTACGCCGCTCCTTTTCTGCAATGTCAGATTTTCTCGTGTCCACCACGTCCGCCTGCTTCTCGACAGGCGCTTGTACGTCCTTGACCGGCTCCAGTGGCGGCTGCGGCGGTGAGGCTGCGTCTGGCGTGGCGGGCTCTCGTTGGGTGGCAGGCTGCGGTGGCTGCGCAGCTTCTGCCGTGGATGGCAGGATAACGCGCGCTGGTTCCGCGGGCGCTGGCGAAGAGACACGCGCGGGGGCGCCGGCAGAATCCTTAAGCGCCGAATTCGCCATGAACAGTCCACCACCGAACCCAGCGCCTAGGATAATAAAAGTTGTTCCAACGCCTGCGAAAAAAATGCCTGCCTTTGATGTCATGGTCCGCTCTCCTCACTGGCGAGCGAACGCGCGAAAGTTACCGGCGTTCCGTTTCGGGATAAGTCGGCAACGTGTGCCGCTGGTCCAAGAGTCCAGCGGCGCGGACAGTTTGGAATATCGATCTGCCCGGGCGAAGATCGCGGTCGAGGGGCTGCAACTTGCGGAGAGCCTGCACCCTCACCCGGATTGCATTTGCCATGCAATCCGACCTCTCCCACAAGGGGAGAGGTAAGCGTGCCCCACGGACACGCCGCCAAAGCAAAAAGCCCGGTCTTGCGACCGGGCTTTTGTTTTCAATCCGTCGAACCCTTTCAGGCGGCTTCGTCCTCGACGGCGGTATCGTCGCCATCGGTATCGGCATCCTCGCCGTCGGCATCACCCTCGCCTTCACCCTCGGCTTCTGCCTTGGCGCCGCGGCGCGGGCTCTTGGCGAGCTGGCCTTCGATCTCCTTGATCGCCTCGGTCTCGGTCGAGTGCTGCACGACCGCGATCTCGCGCGACAGGCGGTCGAGCGCCGCTTCATAGAGCTGGCGTTCGCTATAGGACTGCTCGGGCTGCGATTCCGAACGATAGAGGTCGCGGACCACCTCGGCGATCGCGACGATGTCGCCCGAGTTGATCTTCGCTTCGTATTCCTGGGCGCGGCGCGACCACATGGTGCGCTTGACGCGGGCACGGCCCTTCAGCGTCTCCAGCGCCTTCTTGACCAGCGCCGGCTCCGACAGCTTGCGCATGCCGACATTGGCGACCTTCGCCGTCGGGACGCGTAGCGTCATCTTGTCCTTCATGAAATTGATCACGAACAGCTCGAGCTTGGCGCCCGCGATCTCCTGCTCCTCGATCGCCAGGATCTGGCCGACGCCGTGAGCGGGATAGACCACGAATTCATTGGCCTTGAAGCCCTGACGCTGCGTCACGACCTTCTTCGGCTCCTCGACGCGCGGCGCGGCGGCCGGCTTGGCGGCAGCCTTCGGAGCAGCGGCGGGGACGGCAGCCTTCGGGGCGGCCGGCTTCGGCGCAGCAGCCGTCTTGGTCGCGGCAGGCTTGGGGGCGACCTTGGCAGCAGCGGGCTTCGCAGCTGCCGCTTTCGCGGCAGTCTTGGCAGTCTTTTCTGGCATCACGCTTCTTTTGTTCTTTGAGGACTTTGCAGCCGCCGCCTTCTTGGCCCCCTTCACGGACGCCTTGGCACGGCCCTTGGTTGCGCTGCGAGCAACGACAGCGGCTTTTTTCGTCGTCTTTGAAGCACTCTTTTTACGCGTTTTCTGTGACACAGCCTGCGCGCGGAAACTGCCACGCCCCTGTTCGAGTTTGCGGGAACCTCGAAGCCACAAGGTACGCATGGCAGGGGGTTCTTGGCCTGTAATGTGTCAGATATAGCACATTTTCCGCAAAAATCAATGGTTTACGCCCGATTCCGGGCATAACAGGGGCCGTTCAGGTCATATGTCCGTCATTAGGGTTAAATCGGCGGCCGAACGGAGGGCCGCGGCGGACCAGAGTCCGACCTTACCACGGTATTCCCTGGCGAATCAGTCGCCGCTGCCGGGATTCGGAGAAAAATATTTATCGAACTTGCCTTCCTTGCCTTCCCACTCCTTGGCGTCTTCCGGCGAGTCCTTCTTCTGGGTGATGTTCGGCCAGCTCTTGGCGTAGTCGCGGTTGACCTCGAGCCACTTTTCCAGGCCCGGCTCGGTGTCCGGCTTGATGGCGTCCGCCGGGCATTCCGGCTCGCACACGCCGCAATCGATGCATTCGTCGGGATGGATGACCAGCATGTTCTCGCCCTCGTAGAAGCAATCGACGGGGCAGACCTCGACGCAGTCGGTATATTTGCACTTGATGCAGGCTTCAGTGACGACGTAGGTCATCCAAAACTCCGGAACGATCGATTTTTCTGGGGTTGCGTAGCGCAGGAATACCGGGGCCGCAAGGGAAGCGGCCCTCGAAAAACGCCCGTATTCTCACGCTCCTGCCACCCAAATTTAGATGCAAGCGCTAGATAACTACTCCTTACCGGCCTGCAAATTGCCGGCCTGCAAATCCTCGTACAGCACCCGCGCCGAACTGGCATCGCCGCGCCGCTCGGCAAAGCCGATCACCTTGAGCACGCGGACGCTGTTGTCGAGCGCGACGGTGACGACGTCGCCCGCCTTCACCGCATGGCCCGGCGATTTCTCACGCGCGCCGTTGATCCGGACATGCCCCGATACGACGAGTTCAGCGGCACTGGTGCGGGCCTTCACCAGGCGCGCATGCCACAGCCATTTGTCGAGGCGCTGTCGATCCAAACTAGACCAAGCGTTAAACTAAGGGTTGGACTATTCCTTCCGGCCTGCGAGCTGCTCTTTCAGGGCAGCGAGCTTGGCGAATGGCGAATTCGGATCGATCGGCCGGTCGCGCTCGCGCGGCGCGCTCGAGGCGTAGGGCCGATGCGACGGGCCGCCCTCGCGCTTGTCGCGGCCGCCCTTGCCGAAATCGCGGCCGCCGCGGTCACGATCGCCGCGCTCGCCCTTGCGGTCGCCGCCAAACTTGTTGTCGCGGCGACGCTCATTGTCGCGATCGCGACCCTTGCCTTCGAAGCGTTCGCGGCGCTGGCCCTTGTCGTCCCTGTTGTCGCGGGCCTGCGCGCCCTCGGCGGGCGCCGCAGCCGGATCCGCGGGCGCGCCTGGACGCGGCGCGCGGAAATCCTGGTGACGGCGCGGACGGCGATGCTGTTCGCGCTTGCTGTCGCCCTCGCCGCCTTCAGCGGCCTGCGCGCCCTCGGCGGGCTTGCCCTGGTGACGGCCGCGGTTGCGATCGTGGCCGCGATGATGCGGACGGCGCTCGTCTCCGCGGCCGCCGGGACGCCAGACTTCGACCAGCTGCGGCTCGGCCGGCGTCTCCGCGGCGGCGGCTTCAGCCGGTGCTGCCTCGGCACTCGCGGTCTCCGCGGCCGCCTCAGTGGCGGTCTCGGAGGGTGTCTCTGCAGTGGCTTCCACGGCAGGCGCGGGCTCGGATACTTCCGAAGCGGGCGCCTCAGCAGCGGGCTCTTCGGCGACCGCGGCGGGCTCCGCGGCGACTTCTGCCACGGGCTCGGGCTTGGTCTCGACGACGACCGGCGTCGCCTCGCTGGACACCACCTCGGCAAAGCCGACATCGGGCAGCAGCGCGGCTGACGGTGCGGGATCGCCGGACACCGGCTTATCCGTGGCGGCCTCCGGCGCTTCGGCCACAACCTCGGCGGTGGCACCAACCGGCGCATCCACGGCGGCCTCAGAGGTCGCCTCGACCGGCGGCGTCTCGGCGGCGACCGTCTCGGTGGTCTCGGCCACGGCCTCCGTGGTCTCGGCCACGGCCTCCGTGGTCTCGGCCGGCGCGGCCTCGACGGGCTTCGGCGGCAGCGGCGGACGGCGGTCCATGCGGTAGCCGAGCGCGCGCAGGATCGAGGCAAAATCCTCGCCTGCGGAGCCGGTCAGCGAGGTCATCGCCTGCGTCACGACAAAGCCGCGGCCGTCGAACGCACCCGCAGGCTTCTCGCCCGGCGAGGTCTCGCGCCAGGCCAAAGCGGGGCGGATCAGGTCGGCGAGCCGCTCCAGGATGTCGACGCGCACCGCGCGCTCGCCGCACTGGCGATAGCCGAGCACGCGATAGGCATCGCGCGGCAGCGCCTTGTCGACCGGGAACGAGGTGCGGCCGCTCGAGGCGAGATGCTGCACATTCGACAGCGCCGCCATGTCGGCATTGCTCTGCTTCTCGGCCCACAGCAGCGAGGCCAGCGAGCGCGCCGCGGGCTTCAAGAGCTGCGGGAAATAGATGTGGTAGGCGCCGAACCGCACGCCGTATTTGCGCAGGGCCGCGCGCGAGGGCTGGTCGAGATCCTTCATCTCGGCCGCGATCTTCGCGCGCTCGAGCACGCCGAGCGCCTCGACCAGCTGGAAGGCGATGCCGCGGGCGATGCCCTGCAGGTCCTCGGCCTTGGACAGTTCGAACAGCGGCCCGAGCAGCTTTTCGATATGCGTCTTGAGCCAGAGGTCGAGCCGGGTCTGCACCGCTTCGCGCGAGGCGCCGGTCAGCCGCTCGTCGGAGATGATGCGCAGCCGCGGATGCAGCGCGTCCTCGGCGGCCACCAGCTTGGCGACCGCATCGCCGGTCCAGCGGATGGTGCCGTCGGAGGTCAGCACGAACTGCTCGTCGGGGGCGGCGCCCAGCTTCTCGGCGCGCGCATCGATCTCGCGCGCCAGCACCTGCTGGGCGGCGGCTTGCAGCGCCTTGGCATCGCTGCCGGCCTCGGCCGCATCAGGTGCGAAGGTGAAACCATCGAGCCGGCCGATCACGTGGCCTTCCACGATCACTTCACCGGTCTTGCCAATTTCCGTATTCAAAACTGAGTTCTCCCGCAGGCGGCGCATCAATACACTGGTCCGCCTGTCAACGAAACGCTCCGTGAGCCGTTCATGCAGCGCATCGGATAATTTATTTTCGAGCTCGCGCGTGATCCCCTGCCAGTGGTCCGGGTCGTAGAGCCAGTCCGGCCGGTTGGCAACAAAGGTCCAGGTCCTGATCTGCGCGATCCGGCCCGATAGCGTGTCGATATCGCCGTCGGTCCGGTTGGCCTGGTCGACCTGGGCGGCAAACCATGCGTCAGGGATACGCCCCTTTTGCATCAGGAAGCCATACAGCGTGGTCACGAGTTCGGCATGGGCGGCCGGCGACAGCTTCCGGTAGTCCGGAACCTGGCAGGCCTCCCACAGCCGCTCCACCGCGGCCGCCCCATGCGCGAGATTGCGCACCTCGGCGTCGCGCGCAACATGCTCGAGCACGCGCAGGTCCTCGGCCACCGGGGCCCGCGTCAGTGCCTCATGATTGGGCGACAGCGCCAGCGACACCTGCAACGCGCCGAGCGAGGCGAAGTCCAACTTCGCGTTGCGCCATTGCAGCACCTTGACGGCATCGAAGGTGTGGTTCTGCAGCGCGTTGACGAGCTCCGGCTCGAACGGCGCGCAGCGGCCGGTGGTGCCGAAGGTGCCGTTGCGCGTCGCGCGGCCGGCGCGGCCCGCGATCTGCGCGAATTCGGCCGGCGTCAGGCGGCGGAACTGGTAGCCGTCATACTTGCGGTCGGAAGCGAAGGCGACGTGATCGACGTCGAGATTGAGCCCCATGCCGACCGCGTCGGTGGCGACGAGATAATCGACGTCGCCGTTCTGGAACATCGCGACCTGGGCATTGCGCGTGCGTGGTGAGAGCGAGCCCAGCACCACGGCCGCGCCGCCATGCTGGCGGCGGATCAATTCGGCGATCGCGTAGACTTCGTCGGCGGAGAACGCGACGATTGCCGTTCTGCGCGGCTGCCGCGTGATCTTGCGGTCGCCGGCGAATTCGAGCTGCGACAGCCGCGGCCGCGTGATGATCGAGGCACCCGGCAACAGCCGCTCGATCATCGGCCGCATGGTCGCCGCGCCCAGCAGCAGCGTCTCGTCGCGGCCGCGGCGATTGAGGATGCGATCGGTGAACACATGCCCACGCTCGAGATCGGCTGCGATCTGGATCTCGTCGACTGCGAGGAACGAGACATCGAGATCGCGCGGCATCGCTTCCACGGTCGAGACCCAGAAGCGCGGCGCCTTCGGCTTGATCTTCTCCTCGCCGGTGACCAGCGCGACGTTGTCGACGCCGGCGCGATCGACGATCTTGTTGTAGACCTCGCGCGCCAAGAGCCGCAGCGGCAGCCCGATCAGGCCCGACGAATGCGCCAGCATGCGCTCGATGGCCAGATGCGTCTTGCCGGTGTTGGTCGGCCCGAGCACCGCGGTGACGCCTGCACCGGGCACGCGGTCATTTCCGAACGAAGTTGAGAAAGCCATATTTTGCAGGTGTTTCTTTTGATCGATGCGCCGCTGTTAGCCGTCATTGCGAGCCAACGGGTCGCGCGAATGCGCGCCCGATGACAGGCTCCGCTGAAGCAATCCATTCGGACCGCTTGCCGCGATAGTGGATTGCTTCGTCGCTTCGCTCCTCGCAATGACGCTGAAATCCGGAAACTGATCGATCATCGACACCATCTGCGGCGAAATCTGTCTCACAATGCGACGCTTTCCGCGTCCCCCTTAAGCTCTGGAACGACTCTAGAACGAATCGCGGCCGAATCGCTGACTCGATTCCGGGCTCGAAACGTTCACCGCAACATCTCGGGCAGGCTGACGGCGGCGGCACTAGATCAAGTTTGAAGGGGCTCCACAAGCACAGGATATGCGGACTGAATTCCTTAAGTTCCAGGGTGGCCGAGTCGAATCAGAAGCGGACAAGAGTCAACTGGATTCCGGTGACGTTTGTTGCTGGTCCGCGCCTACCTCTGTCTGTCATTCCGGGGCGCGCGTAGCGCGAACCCGGAATCTCGAGATTCCGGGTTCGATGCTGCCGCATCGCCCCGGAATGACGGTGCGACTTACTGCGTCTTCGCCACGCGCGGCGGCGCGGCTGTGGTGACGAACGAGGTGGCTTCCAGCATGGCCTGGCCGAGCGGGGTCGGGATCGTCATGCGGAACGGCACCAGGAGGCGGGTGCCGGCGATCGGCACGAAGGCGATCTCGATGTTGCGCTGGGCGGCGAGGTATTTGATGACCGGGCGATCCGGGATGTAGCCCGAGATCGGCACGAAATAGAGCGCGCAGACCAGCGCCGGGCCGTGATAGCCGCGCTCGGCCTTGACGATCTCGACCCGCTTGAAATCGAGCTTGAGGTCGTAACGCATGCGGCCGTCAAAGATGCCGGCGCCGCTGCGGCAAATATCCGGGCTCATCAATTCGGCATTGCCGGGCGCGCGCAGGAACGAGCCGGTCATCGGATCGAACACGTTCTTCCTCTGCGCGTCGGTCACCGGCAGGCGGTCGGGATCGACCGGCGGCTCCGGCTCGATCGCGGATTCCTTGATGCCGCCATTGGCCAGCACCATCCGGATCGTCTCCGACTTCTTCGAGGTGGTGGTGGTCGCGGTGTAGGAGGTGGCGGCCAGCGCGCCGTTGACGACGCGGCCCTGCGAGGCGCCCGCGCCGGAGCCGCCGGAAAACGCTTTCAGAAGGCCCGCGGTGCCGCCCTGGGCCGAGGCAGAGAAGCTGTCGTCGCCGATTTCGATGGTCCAGCTGCCCTTGCCGACCGGGATACCGGCCAGGGTCGCCTCATACCGGGCGTCGAGCCGCCCCTGCGCGCTGGCGCGCTCGGCGCAGAACAGCAGCAATGCGCCCGCGCACAGGCCGAGCAGCCGGCCGAGCGGGGGCAAAATGGCAATGGCGGTGGTCACTTAACCTACCTGACGGTCCTGCTATCGGCGCTCTATCCATTGTCCATTTCGGCGTTCAATTCGGCCGGACAACAAGGCGCATCTTGTATGGAACCTAGACTTGCAGCCGAATACGCCCTTTATATGGTTGCCATATCCGCCGTTAAGTGGCTGGAAGACCTTATGAACCGGCAATTCCGGTGCCCCGCATGCGGCGATATAATCTTGACGCTCGGGTATTCTCCCCCTATACACCCGCGGTTCCTGGAAAATGGACGCGAATTCAAAACCCCCGCGCGGGCCGTGTGATTGCACGCCTGGCAGAGAGGCGGGGATGCAATAAGGATTTTGTAAGATGTCCCGGCGCTGCGAACTGACGGCCAAGGGCCCCCAGACGGGCCACAAGGTGAGCCACTCGAACATCAAGACCAAGCGGCGCTTCCTGCCGAACCTGGCCAACATCACCTTCATCTCCGAAGCGCTCGGCCGCAACGTGCGCCTGCGCGTCTCGACCAATGCGCTGAAGAGCGTCGACCACAATGGCGGCCTCGACGCCTATCTGCTCAAGGCCAAGGCCGACGTGCTCTCGCCCCGCGCCCTCGACCTGAAGCGCGCGATCGAGAAGAAGGTCGGCAAGCCGGCGCTGGTGAAGAAGGCGAGCTGAGCGAGACGCGAGAGCGGAATTCGCGGAGAGAGTTTTGAACGGCCGGGTCGGATGACCCGGCCGTCTTGTTTTTTAGATGGTAGGCTGAACGACTGTAACCAGCGACCGCTCAAAATCAGAGAAGTCGGTCAGTTGATTGACGTCAACGGCTCTCAAGTCCTGCAGCGCTCTATCAAGGTCATATTGATCGAGGTAGGGGATCAGCTTTCGCGCAATCTGATTGGGAATTCCGTACTCGTCTAAGGCAGCTATCGGTGCGGGCAAGAATAGATGCTCTGTAGCCTCGGCATAAACGGTATAGTCCGGGGAAGACAGCTCAAGACGATCTGCGACCTCGGACACGATACGATGAAGAACCATAAGATCGCGTGGGAACTGAAACGTAGCGATGTTACGGACGATTTTGAGCGCATTGTCGATTCGATCTGACACTGACTGGCCAGGCAGCACGCCAACCGCAATCTCTCGAAGATAACCAGACAAGCCCCGCGACATCCCCAACGCATTAAGATGCCAAGCAAGCCCTTTGCCTGACTTGATATCAAGGTCCTTCAGTCTCGGTCCGGAGAGGTCTGCGACTATTAAATCGCAAACGGCTACTAATTGATCCCGCTGCGGGAACCCCCTCCAGAGCAGAAGCGCGTCACCTTGAACGAGTCTATCGTGGACGGCCCGCGCGATCCTGTTTTGCGTGTCCGGCAAGACCGAACCATTCGCCCGCAAAGTATCCGCAGACAAGAAACTACTTTCGATCGCATCGTTTACGCGCTCCCTTGAGCGCTCTGAGAGTTCGCTCTCATCCAACTGCAACAATAGCGAGAGCGGTGTGTCTTCGTTTTGTCCTCCTATCGGGTACTCAACAATAACATCTTCATTCTCTGGCGGCCTTTCGAGCATAAAGACCTTTCCCACGAAGTACGTCCCCATTCGACCGGCGCGCCCCTGAATGTTCTTGTAAGTGAAAAAATCAAGGACGTTCCTATTTCGTCGACGGTCATAGACAATAACGTTCTTGGCTACTGTATTGACGCCCTCAATAAGTGTCGAAGTACAGATGAGGACTCTGATTGAACCGTCATTGAACATTCGCACCATGTGCTGTTGAAGGGCCCGCGGAATTCCTCCGTGATGCAGTCCGACGCCGTGTCGAAGCGCCTCTGCAGCTAAGATGTACACGTTCGTTTTGTCTGAGACTGCCACTTGAGAAGGGTGAGTGATCAAGTGGCAACGGCTCCTGAATTTTTGTGCGATCCGCCTTCGAGTTTCATCTATCAGCGCCAGCGTCGGAAGCACGATCACGATCTTCCGGAACTTATCGAGCGCAATCATTGCGTCGATCAAGAGGCTTTTCCCGACGCTCGTCGAAGCGCTAAGCACGACGTTTGAACCGGACCGCAACTGGTAGTAGATTCTCGCTTGAAGACTGTGAAAGACCGCATCCAATCCATCCGGACGATGCAGTTCGTACGCTAGAAGGTCCTCCGTTTCGGTGGATTCTATAATAGGCGAGAGATAAGGATAAAATCGCGTGCAGTAACGCTTCGCCGATCATTTCGAGGACAAACGACGCAGCTACATGATCTTGATACTTAAATCCAATTCGTGCGGCGACGCCGCCGGCGTCTGAAATGTCGTCCACAATTCACCCTGTACGCAGTTCAACGAACTCAGGTCCCAAACGACTTCTGCAATCAAGCGTTGAAAACGATTCTCCGCAAGAATTTAGTCGAATGCCCTGGGCAGCTTCTTCGCGCGCAGAAGATAAAATTCATCAAATATTTTCAATGCGATACAGCCCCACCCAGTCAATTCAAGGAAAATGCTCCTACTCATTGGCTCCAAATCGCGAGTACAAGCAACGCGTGCCTCCCCCGCTGAGGGACGTATCGCGATCGTGACGGACTGGGTGCGGGATGCGGTGGACGCGGGAGGCGCGCGAGACGAGCGCGCCGAATCGCGGACGGTGAAAGCGTGTGGTCCTGACGCCTCGGTGAAAGGTGTCCCCCGCGAGATGCGAAAGCGTCTTGCGAAGGCGGCGACAATCAAACCCTGTCTCGCCGGAGGTGAATCGATCTGACCGTTGCACGCGGCGTGCGATGGCGAGGTGGATTTTTCTTTGTACGATTACGCGTGAAGTAAAATCATCCATCATATCGCACGAGGAGAGATGGATTTCTTCGTCGCTGCGCTCTTCGCAATGACGGCGTTCGCGAAGGTTCGATGACAGCTGCCGCCAATGACAGCGGTGTCATCGCTGGCCACACTGCGAATCTCTGCTGACGCGCTCTAGGCGAGTGAAGAAAGACTTAACGCACGCGCCTTAACCAACGAAGAAACCCTATAAACAAAGGCAAAGCGGGCCTCTCGCGTGGCCGTTAATCACAACATCACTGCGCATCATCACGAGCGCATGAGGCGCATGCAAAACGCCACGATCTCTTCCAGATATTAGTGTGCAAACAAGCCGTCCGACACGATTGCGATTCGACGCAGGCCAAGCCCGTATCGTCTCGAACACCGTGAGGGACATCACGGCCGGCACAACTGATTGTGAGGCGTGCGCCGCACTCTTGGGAAGAAGCCTGGCCGTTCTTACATCACGTCCGAAGAACGACCCCGATAAAGGAATTCGTCAATGCAAGTTCGCGCAGCCGATCCGCGCGGAAGACTGGTGCCTGCGATTGCAACCGCCGCCGTGGCGGTGCTCGCGACGGCCGCCCTCGTCATCCTCGAATTCAACCCGCCCCGCAATGTGCAGGCCGCGGCCGAGCCCGGCATGATCACCTCCGCCGCCGCCAGCAGAGCCGGCGCTACCGTGCTGCCGACCGATCCGGTCACGACCGGCAGCGTGCGGTATCGTTAAGGACTCCGCTCTCTCATCACGTCGTCCCGGCGAAGGCCGGGACCCATTACCCCGGCTGTTTATTGGTTATAAGGCTGGGGCAACATTCCATGTAACGGCAAACATTAGTGGTTATGGGTCCCGGCCTTCGCCGGGACGACGGTAATCATCACCTCCCCCGCCCGCATTTTCGCATCCCTGCCCCGGCGTCTCACCACAAGCCCAACGTGCGGCCGCTCACGTAAGCTCTCCCTCGCTAACAAAACAAAAAAGCCACAGGGAGGCTCACGATGATCTGGAAGGCCGTCACGGCAGCCGTCGCGCTTGCGCTCGCGACGCAGGTACACGCCGCCGAGAAGAAATACGGCACGGGCGCCAGCGACACCGAGATCAAGCTCGGACAGACCTCGCCATTCTCCGGCGCGGCGTCGGCCTACAGCGTGATCGCGAAGACGCAGGCCGCCTACTTTAGGATGATCAACGACCAGGGCGGCGTGAACGGGCGCAAGATCAACCTGATCACGCTCGACGACGGCTACTCGCCGCCGAAGACGGTGGAGCAGACGCGCAAGCTGGTGGAGCAGGAGGAGGTCGCCGCGATCCTCAATCCGCTGGGCACGCCGACGGGCCTGGCCGTGCGCAAATATCTCAATGACAAGAAAGTGCCGCAGCTGTTCGTTGGCGCCGGCGCCACGCTGTGGGGCGACTACGCGCATTATCCGTGGACGATCGGCTTCCAGCCGTCGTACCAGGCCGAGACCGCGGTCTACGCAAAGTATGTGCTGACCAACAAGCCGGACGCCAAGATCGCGCTGTTCTACCAGAACGACGACGCCGGCAAGGATTACGGCAACGGCTTCAAGAAGGGACTGGGGCCGGAGAACACCGCCAAGATGGTGGTGGCGGAGACGACCTATGAATCGACCGATCCGACGGTCGACAGCCAGATCGTGAAGCTGAAATCCTCCGGCGCCAACGTGCTGTTCATGCACGCGATCCCCAAGCAGGCGGCGCAGGCGATCAAGAAGATCGGCGAGATCGGCTGGAAGCCGGATTTGTTCTTCCTCGCGGCGACCTCGACCTCGGTGTCCTCGGTGCTGAAGCCGGCCGGCTTCGACTATTCCAGGGACATCATCTCGTCCTACTCGCTGAAGGATCCGAACGATCCGCAGTGGAAGGACGATAAGGACGTGATCGCCTGGCAGGACTTCATGAAGAAGTATTTTCCGGACGGCAATCTGCAGGACCAGCTGATCGTCTACGGCTATGTGGTGGCGGAGGCGACGGTGCAGGTCTTGAAGCAATGCGGCGACGACCTCACCCATGAGAACATCATGAGGCAGGCCGCCAATCTCGACATCGCGCTGCCGATGTTCCTGCCCGGCATCAAGGTGAAGACCTCGCCGACCGACTACTTCCCGGTCGAGGCGATGCGGCTGCAGAAGTTCAACGGCGAGACCTGGCAGCTGTTCGGCGACACGATCGGAAATGATTGAGGGGGTTGTTGAACGCAAATCCATCCACATCGTCGTCCCGGCGAAGGCCGGGAGGTGGATTCACATTCGAAGTGCAACACTTGAGCAAAGGACTCGGCAGGCGTGCGGTAGTCAAGGCATTTGCGCGGGGTGTTGTTGTAGGCGGCGATGAACTGGCGGAATCTGGCGGTCGAGAGGGTTACGAGATCCGTCTTGCGGGGAATAAAGCGGCGCATCCTGCCGATGGCGTTCTCGATGCCACCCTTCTGCCAGGGGGCATGGGGATCGCAGAAGAAGGTCGCGATCGAGAGGCGGTGCAGCGCCAGGTGACCGGCGAACTCGGTGCCGTTGTCGAAGGTAACGCTCTGGCGCAGCTCTTGTGGAAGGGGCGCGAAGAAGCCCACGAGATGGCGGGCGACACCGCGCGCGACCTTGCTGGCAAGGCGGATGCCGAGCAGCAGCCGCGAGGTGCGCTCGTGCACGGTCAGCACGGCCTGACCGTATTTCGAGAACATCATCAGGTCGGCCTCCCAGTGCCCGGGCACGCTGCGGTCGGCCGCTTCGAGCGGCCGATTTGCCAGGGATACACGGCCTTCGATGAAGCTTGCGGGGCTGCCGCCCCGCTTGCCGCGGCAGCCGCGCTTGCTCTTGGCGCGCGGCAGATAGCGCCGCCAGTTGAAGTCCGTGGTGCGCCTGAGTTGGCGATAGATGAAGCGGTAGATGGTCTCGTGGGAGATCACCTTGCGCCCGTACTCGCGGGCCAGCCGGCCAGCGACCTGCTCGGGCGACCAGCCGCGGCGAAGGCGTTGCAACACCGCGCGGCGCAGGCCGGGCTCCCGTTCGAGGCGTCCGCCCGTCCAGCGCCGCGCTCGCATCTGGTGCTGGGCATAGCTCGGCTTGTAGCCGACCTGGCTCCCCCGATTGCGCCTCAGTTCCCGAGAGATCGTTGATGGCGAGCGATCCAGAGCTGCCGCGATTTGCCGGACCGAGCTGCCATTGGCCGATAGGCAGGCAATCTCGCATCGGTCGTCCAGAGAGAGCTGCTTGTAAGTCCGCCCCATGGCAACACCTCCTCAAGGAAGTGTTGCACTTCGTTTGTGAACTCAGGGGACCCATTACCCCGACTGGATGGCGTGGCGCGACGCTGGAGCCGCAGCCCGCTCCTGCAACAGGCTGCGGTGGTTATGGGTCCCGGCCTTCGCCGGGACGACGAGGAGGTTAGCTCCCCGTCAACAACGGCGAAATGCCACCTGCCCCCGGGTGCGGGCATACGCATGATCGATTTCGGAATATTGGAAATATACCCCTGAGTTGCCCGACGCGTCAAGTCGCCGGGTCGAACGTCGGCCACCGCCGGCTACTTTGCATGGGGTTGTTTTCGATATTTTGGCAACGCGCCTCCCCCGCAAGCGCCCTCCAGGGGAGGCAAGCGAGGAGTCACACCCCCTTCTCCAGCAACACCCGAAAATCCGCCCGCGCACGCTGCGCCTCGGCGCGTGCGGCCTCCGACGCGTCGCCGAGACCAAAATAGCCGTGAATCAGCCCCTCGCCGGAATGATAGGTCACCGGCACGCCGGCCGCCTGCAACGCCCGCGCGTAGGCATGACCCTCGTCGCGCAGCGGGTCGAACCAGGCGGTGGTGACGACCGCCGGCGCCACACCGGCAAGGCTCTTCGCGCGCAGCGGCGAGACACGCCAGTCGGCGCCCTCGGCCTTGTCGGCGAGATAGTGCCCGCAGAACCACTGCATCGTCGCCCGCGTCAGGAAGTAGCCGTCCGCATTCTCGGCGCGTGACGGAAATTTGGCGTTCTCGGCCGCGTCGGCAAAATTGCCGACCACATGGGTGACGGGATAGACCAGCAATTGCCCGGCGAGCCTGATGCCGGCGTCGCGGCAGGCCAGCGCTGACGTGGCGGCGAGATTGCCGCCGGCGGAATCGCCGGCGACGCCGACGCGGGAAAGGTCGCCGCCGAATTCGTCGATCCGCGCGACCACGTCGCGGATCGCGGCGAACGCATCCTCGAACGCGCCGGGAAAGCGGGTTTCCGGCGGGCGGCGGTAATCGACCGAGATCACGACAGCGCCGGTGTCGATCACGAGGTTGCGGGCCTGGCGATCATGCGTCTCGAGATCGCCGGCGACCCAGCCGCCGCCGTGGAAGAAGATCACGGTCGGCGCCGTGCCACGGCCGTTGCGATAGAGCCGCGCGCCGAGCTTGCCGGCGGCGCCAGCGACCTCGATATCGCGTGCCACGTCGACCGGCGGCGGCGGCACCGCCTTGCGCGCCTCCGCCAGCGCCCGGAGCGAATCGCGACAGCTCTGCGGCGTCATGGTTTCGGGATCGCGCAGCGGCAGCAGCGGGATGATCTTCTCAATGACGGGATCGAGCGGAAGCGGCATGGGAGTCCTTCAGTGCGAGTGCGTGGAGTTCAGGTGAGTTGCTTGGAAAGCGCGCCGGCCTCGATCGCTGCGATCTGCAGCGCGATGAAGCGGCTGTAGATGCGGGCCTGCGAGAACGCGCCGCCGGCGAACCAAAGGCCGGGCTGCGGCGTGCGCGTCCACATGTTGCGCAGCTCCTGGGTCGCCTCGTCGAAGCCCCAGACGCGGCCGACGCGGGCGGCGACGTCCTCGCCGAACAACCTGCCGACCAGATGGTCCGGGCCCTTGTAGCCGGTGGCGAGCACGAACAGCTCGGCGGCGAGCGACGTGCCGTCCTTCAGCGCAAGGCCGGCGGCGGTGATATCGGCGATGTCGGCGGCCTGGATCAGGCGGATTTTGCCGTCGGCGATCAATTCGGAGCAGCCGACATTGAAGTAGTAGCCGCCGCCGCGGGAGCGGAATTTCAGCGGCCAGCCGGTGCCGTCCTCGCCGAACTCGAGCCGGAAGCCGGCGCGCTCCAGCCGCGACAGCAGCGGCGCATCGAGCCGCTTGACCTCGTCAGTGATGATCCTGTGCGCGATCTTCATCACCGGCAGCGGCACGCCGGAATTGAGGATATCGCGCACCTCGATCGGCGGGCCATCGCCGAGATAGGTCTTGTCGTAGAGCTGCGCCGGCTCGACATTGACCACCATGGTCGGGCTGCGCTGCACCATGGTGACGTCGGCGCCGGCGGCGTGCAGCTCCTGGCAGATGTCATGCGCGCTGGTGCCGGTGCCGAACACGACGACCGAACGCCCCGCCCATTCGCGCCCGGCCGCGAACGCGCTGGAGTGCAGCACCTTCCCCTCGAAATTCCCGATGCCGTCGATCCTGGGAATGTTCGGCGTGCCGCTGACGCTGGTCGCGAGCACGATGTGCTTCGGATGCAGCGTACGCGGGCCACAGCTGCGTTGCAGTGTCACCGTCCAGCGTTGCGTCGTATCGTCATAGCGCGCGCCTTCGAACGAGGTCTCGGTCCAGAAGTCGAGCTCCATGATGTCGACATAGCTCTCCAGCCAGTTCGCGATCTTGTCCTTCGGGATGTAGTCCGGAAAGCTCGGCGGGAACGGGAGGTAGCGGAACAGATTGACCGGCGTCTTGTTGTGCAGCTTGAGGCCGCGATAGCGCAGCCGCCAATTGTCGCCGATGCGCCGCTCGCGATCGACGATCAGGGCATCGAGCCCGATCCGCTTGCACTCGACCGCGGCCGCGATGCCGGCATGGCCGCCGCCGACGATCAGCACGTCGGGCTCGCGGTCGGCATAGGCGCGCGAGGCCTGTCGCTGCTCCAGCCAGTCGGGTGCGGCGAAATCGCGCGCGTGGGATTGCTCGGCAGCGCCGTCGGTGCGCGCCTCGCAGATGCGGTTGAAGTCGAGCATCGTGGAGAACGTCCACGCCGCGGAATTTCCGTCAGCATCGTGGAGCAGCCGCACCGCGCCGGTGCCGGGGCCATTCGATGTGTCGAAGGTGAAGACAGCCTCGATCGCCTCGCGTCCGGCCACCACGGCCTGCCGCGGTATCAAGGCACGGTCATCGAGACGAAATCCGCGCGCGCCGACCGCTTCAGCGCGTGCAAGCAGCTCGGCCACGACGCGCTGCCGCCCGCTGAAGGTCGCAAACTGCCAGGAGATGCCGAAGATATTGCGCCAGTGGCTCTCCGGCGCAAACAATGCGGATAGAGCCTCCGTGGAGCGGCTCGCGAGCGCCGCATCCAGCGCGCCGATCCATTGCTCGGCGGCAAGTTCAGGCGCGTCCTCCGTGGCCGGGTTCAGTTTGTCCAGCATGATCGTGCTTTCTCGGGAGCAGTTGCCGTCTATCTGACAACATGCTCCCGAAAAGCACAACCATCATGCCAAGCCTCATGCAACGTGTTGCGCCAGCCGCGCCGGCTCGGCCTCGCCCTCATCGCCGGCGGGCTCGACCTGCGGCGCAGGCGCCGCGGCAAGTTCCGCTGCTATTTCCTTGGCCAGCGCAGTGGCGCCGACATAGTCGGTCTTGCCGGTGCCGAGCAGAGGCACCTTGTCGACGACGCGGATATCGGCCGGCACCGCGAGCTCGGAGGCGCCGACGCTCTTGGCCTGGCGCTGCATCGCGGCGCGGTCGGCGTCCTTCTGCGTAGTGAGCAGCACGATGCGTTCGCCCTTGCGCTGATCGGGCAGCGTGACCGCAACCGACATGGCCTGCGGCCAGATCGCGGCCGCGATCGCCTCCACCGCGGACAATGAGACCATCTCGCCGGCGATCTTGGCGAAGCGCTTGGCACGACCCTTGATCGCGATGAAGCCCTGCGCGTCGACCGAGACGATGTCGCCGGTGTCGTGCCAGCCTTCGGGCAGCGGCTCGAGCACGCCGGGATTCTCGGCACGGAGATAGCCGAGCATGACGTTCGGGCCCTTCACCGACAGGCGGCCGCCTTCCTCGATGCCGGGGACCGGATCGAGACGGTACTGCATCAGCGGCGAGATGCGGCCGACGGTGCCCTGGCGATTGGCCATCGGCGTGTTCATCGCCAGCACCGGCGCGGTCTCGGTGACGCCATAGCCCTCGAGGATGCGGATGCCGTAGCGCTCCATGTAGATCTGCCGCGTGCGCTCCTTCACCGCCTCCGCACCGGCGATGACGAGCCGCAGCGTGCGGAAGTCATAGGCATGCGCCGAGCGGGCGTAGCCGGTGAGGAAGGTGTCGGTGCCGAACAGGATCGTCGCGCCGGTCTGGTAGATCAGCTCGGGCACGATCCGGTAATGCAGCGGCGACGGATACATGAAGATCGGGATGCCGCCGAGGATCGGCATCATCATGCCGCCGGTCAAACCGAACGAGTGGAACACCGGCAGCACGTTGAACACCTTGTCGTTGGCATTGGCATCGACCCGCGCCAGCGCCTGTGCCGCGTTGGCGAGGATGTTGCGATGGGACAGCACGACGCCCTTCGGCGTGCCTTCCGAACCCGAGGTAAACAGGATGACCGCGGGATCGTTGGCCTTGCGGGCGACGCGCGGCGCGATGCCGGCGCGGAAGCCCGCGACCTTGTCGGCGAGGCCGATGCCGGCCCTGACATCCTCGAGATAGACGACGCGCGCCTGGCCGGCGAGCGCCGCGATCAGCTTGTCGAGCTTGCCCTTCTCGATGAAGGCCTGCGAGGTCAGCACGGTCTTCACCTGCGCCGCCTTCATCGCCGCCAGCACATTGACTGGACCTGCCGAGAAGTTGAGCATCGCCGGCACGCGGCCGATGGTCTGCAGCGCCATGAACACGACGGCAACGCCGGCCGAGTTCGGCAGCAGCACCCCGACATTCTCGCCGACCGCGGTGCCCTGCTCGAGCTTGCGGCTCAGCACCTGGGCGCCGAGGATCAGCTTGCGATAGGTCAGCTTGGTGCCGAGCGCGTCCTCGATGATCGGCTTGCCGGTATCGCGGTCGCGATAGGCGTGGCCGAGGCCCTCGAACAGCGTGTGGTCGAGCATCGCGTTCTGGACCATGGCGTTGATCATCACGTCCTGCAGCGCGGCACCGGCGGCATTGCGGCGCGCCTTGCCCTTCAGCGACTGGTCGACCGGCAGCTTCACCGGCGGCAGGATCGAGATCGTCACCTTGGGGAACCAGGAGCGCTTGATCTCGCCATTCTTGAGATAGCTGAGATGCGAACGCTGCGCGCCCTCGATGCGGACCGGGACGACGACCGCATCGGCCTTGTCGGCGATCATTGCGGTGCCGTCATAGACCTTCATCAACGAACCCGAGACCGTGATGCGCCCTTCCGGGAAGATCACCACCGGCTCGCCGGCGGCGACCAGCTTGATCAGGTCGCGCGCGGCCAGCGGCTTGGTCGGGTCCATCGTGTAATGCTTGATCATCTTCAGGAACGGCTTGGCCCACCACGCCTTGGAGATGCCAGTGTCGACCGCGAAGCTCGCATCGATCGGCAAGGTGGCGTGCAGCAGCGGGCCATCGACCAGGCTGACATGGTTGGGCGCGATCAGCATCCGCGTGCCCGATGGCGGCAGGTTCTCCATGCCACGCACCTCGACACGGAACAGCGCCCGGAACAGCAGCGCGCCGAAGTCGCGCACGCCCTCCTTGCCCCACTTGCTCAGCACGAACCAGACGGTGCCGAAGCTCGCGACGGCGAGGCCGAAGAAAATCCAGGCGATCGGCAGGCCGATATATTGCAGGGCGCCGACGAACACCGCGCCGGCGACCATGAAGCCGGCCTGCAAAATGTTGCCTGCGGCGATGATGCGGGCGCGCTCGGACGGCGCGGTCCAGGCCTGCACGGCAGCGAACGACGGCACCACGAACAGGCCGCCGCCGAAGGCGAACAGGAAGAAGTCGGCCAGCATGCGGAAGCCGCCGAACGAGGTCGCGAACGCAACCGCGGTGACATCCTTGCCGAGCGAGGTGGTGGCGATCGCCCAGGCGAGGTCGAGGCCGACCACGCCCATCACGATGGCGCCGATCGGCACCAGCGCGAGGTTCGGGCGGACATGGCTCAGCTGCGCGGCGAACAGCGAGCCGGCGGCGATGCCGATCGCGAACACGGCGAGGCACAGCGTGACCACGCCCTCGGTACCGCCGACGCCTTCCTTGATCAGCGCAGGCAGCAGCGACAGCACGATCGCACCGACCATCCAGAACCAGGACACGATCACCATGCCGTCCCACAGCCGCGGCTCGGCATAGAGCGACTTCAACAGGCGCACGGTCGAGGTCCAGGGATTTTTTGTGATCGGCAGATCGGGCGCCGACGGCTGCGTCACCGGGATGCGCGATGCAAACGCCCAGGACAGCACCGACAGGCCGACCACGGCGGCGCAGATCCAGCCCATGTGGCTGGCGCCGGCGACGAACATGCCACCCGCAATGGTGCCGATCAGGATCGCCATGAAGGTTGCGCCCTCGACCAGCGCGTTGCCGGTCGCGAGTTCAGACACCGACAGCTGGTCGGGCAGAACGGCATATTTCACCGGACCGAACAGCGCCGCGACGATGCCGAACAGCGCCAGCGCGATGAACAGCAGCGGGATCGAATGGGTGAAGAAGCCGGCGGCGGCAAAGGCCGCGGCGAAGATCTCGAAGAACTTCAGCCGGCGGGCGACGACGGATTTGATGTAGCGGTCGGCGAGCTCGCCGCCGAGCGCCGAGAGCACGAAGAACGGAGCGATGAACACCGCCCCCGCGAGCTGGACCAGCGCCGGCCCCTGCTCGTTGGCGACGCCATACAGCAGCATGATGACGAGCGCGTTCTTCAGCACGTTGTCGTTCAACGCCGAGCAGAACTGCGACCAGAACAGCGGCGCGAAGCGGCGGGACGTCATCAATTCCTTGATCATGACCGGTTCCTTGGGTTAGCGCGCACGGCGCTGGCAGGTCTGCGAATTCGGGTGGCGGAGAATGGTGAGCGTGGAGAAAATGACGGGGATGCCGCAGCCTTTAGTCTTTTCCGCAACGTATCGGTTCGAAGGCGCGCAAAATCGGGCGAACCGGGACGTCGCGACATTGCCCGCCAGAGATGTACGAGACCTTATCCAGACCTGGGGTTGATCGACGCCGGATGGGCTCGCAGGGGACATGGTGAGCGCTTTGTTGAGGTTTCGCCGACAATTGCGGGCCGCGTGCTTCAGGTCAGTTCACTCAAGCCGCCGAACGGTGACCATCGGCAGTTGCGCGGCTTGCAGCGGCCTCCGCTCGCAGCCGCCTGGCGCGGCGCGCGCCGATCCGCGCGCCGCTGCTCCAGGACGCCTGCGACGTCGCAGGCGCGGGCAATCCGCTCGATCGGCGCGGTCGCCAGATTGAGGACGGCGCGGCCGAAGCCCTTCACGAGCTCGATCGCGTCATCGACAAGGGTGGTGGTCAATTGAAGTGCTAGGGTCTGCATCTGAGTGGCCTCCTATGCCAACTTGAGCAACGCTCAAATTAGTAGTATGAAAATGAACATTGTTCAAGAAGAATCGCGACGAGACCGAAAAAAACTTCAGCGGCGGGCCCTGCTGATCGAGATCGCGCGCCGGTCAATCGCCACTAAGGGATTGAGATCACTCAAGGTTCGCGATGTCGCCGAGGCCGCCGGCTGCTCCATCGGCAGTGTCTATAATGAGTTCGGCGACTTCGACGGGTTGATCCTGACCGTGAACCGGGAGACCGTTCACGCCCTGACCACACGCCTCAAGGCGGTCCCGGCCGACAATCCCCTGCGCCAGCTACACGGACTTGCCGACGCCTATCTCGGCTTCGCCACCGAGCACGCCAATCTGCTGCGCTCGCTGTTCGAGCACCGGATGGAGGACGACCGGCCGTTTCCGGAAGACATCCTCACGATGGTGATGGATGCGTTCGCGCTGATGCATGCGCCGCTGCTCCGGCTGCTGCCCGATCGTGATCCCGGCGACGTCGCGCTGCTGTCGCGGACGATGTTCTCCGCGGTCCACGGCATCATCTCACTCGGCCTCGAGGAGCGCATGGTCGCGGTCCCGCCCGAGATGCTGCGCGAGCGCCTCGCGCAGTTCGTCGACACGCATCTGGCGGGGCTCGGTGTTTCGCGGCGCGCGTAATCACACCGGGTGCGTCTCGATCAGGTTTGACTGCGTGCAATGCGGCCCGGGTGGGCAAGGGTCCAGAGCGGTTCGAGGAACACGACACCGGTACCTCCCTCGCGGAAGACGAGCTTGAACTCGATCCGTCCATCCGCGGTGATGGAGGCGGAGTGCAGTCCGGTATTGCCGTCATAGCGCAAGACGTCGTCGAGGACATATCCGGTGAAGCCGCCGGAAAAGCCGGGCCCGGGTACACGGCTGTGCGGCATCGCCGGGCCGTTCACGAGATAGCCGGTCGCGACACCGTCCCGATCGACATTGGTGACGATCATCATGAATTGGCGGTGCGAGTTGATCCATCCCTCGGCGCTCACCCACACGCCGAGAAAGCGGCGGACATTGTCCGGTACGTCGCTTGCCGGCGCGCGAACGCGATAGGCGGGAAGCGGAAGCTGCTTCTCGGCGGCCAGCGCGGTGATCCGCTCGACATCCTGCTCCGGCACGATGCCGTGATCCTGCGGCACAAGCCAGTGCGCCAATTCGGCCAGAGGATGCCACATCCCGTTGGCGAGCGGCGGCACGGATGCGAATGATGCGAAGGCGATCACCGACAGGCCGGCGATCAGCGACCATCGGGGAAGCGCGGCCAAGCGTGCTGCGATGCCGCGTGGAGCGGACGTTCGACGCGAGACGTTCTGCGATCCATGATCGTGCGGCGGCGGCAGCGGCCTGGCATCGAGACGATAGCCGCGGCGAGACACCGTCTTGATGATGCGGTGGTCATCATCGCGCAGCTTCAGGCGCAGCTCGCGGATGCACTGGACGAGCGAGTCGTCGGAAACCGCGACGTTACCCCAGACCGCCTCGTGCAGATCCTGCTTGGATGCCAGCCGCCCGGCATTGCTGGCGAGATAGCCGAGCACCGCGAATGATTTCGGCCTGAGATCGAGATCGACGCCATCCACGCGGGCTACGCCGCGGGCGAGATCAAGCTCAAAGGAATCAAATATCAAAACGGAATCAGTCGCCGGGTCCATAGAGGTCACTCCATGCCCACAGACGGCACCAAACGGGAAAATTTAGCAGCAAATTCGCCGTTCTGTCACTTCTTCATCAGGACTTCCCTGGCGCGAAGCCGATAGTCGCGAACCGGCCCGGCATCATTCCGGGCTCGCGGGAGGTTGGCCATGTCGAGCACCCGGTTTGCCATGTTGGTCGGGGCTGTTCTGTCGCTTGCGGCGGTGCGACCGGGACTCACCCAGGCGCAGGACGTCGTAAGGGTCGGGCTGGTGATGCCATTGACCGGCGTTCTGGGGCCGGTCGGCAAGCAGGCGGTCGCCGGGGCGCGGCTCTACATGGCGCAGCACGGCGACATGGTCGCCGGCCGCAAGGTCGAATTGATCGTCCGGGACGATGCCAGCGTGCCCGACAATGCCAAGCGCATTGCGCAGGAGCTGATCGTCAACGACGGGGTGGCGATCCTCGGCGGCGGGTTGACGCCGAGCGTGCTGGCGCTCGCGCCGCTGGCCAATGAGAGCAAGACGGCAACCGTCGTGATGGTATCGGGCACTTCGATCGTGACCGAACGGTCGCCTTACTTCGTGCGCACCAGCTGGACGCACGCGCAGCAGGCCAGCGTGCTGGCGGATTGGGCGGCGAGAAACGGATCGAAACGGGCCACCATCATCGCATCCGACTGGGCACCCGGGCGCGAAGCCGCCGGCGTATTTTCGGCGAGCTTCACCGCGGCAGGTGGAACGATCGTCGAAGCGCTGAAAGTGCCGCTGGCCAACCCCGATTTCGCGCCGTTCCTGCAGCGCGCGCGGGATGGCAATCCCGACACTCTGTTCATTTTTGTCCCGACAAGCCAGGCCGGTATCCTGGCCAAGCAGTTCGTCGAGCGCGGGCTCGACAAGAGCGGGATCAAGCTGATCGGCCCCGGCGACATCGCCGACGACGAGGACCTGCCGGGCATGAGCGATGCGATGATCGGCATGATCACGGCGGGGTTCTACTCCGCCGCGCATCCATCCGAGCTGAACCGCGACTATGTCGCGGCGTTTCGCAAGGCCAACGCGAATGTTCGACCGAACTTCATCAGCGTCAGCGCCTATGACGGCATGCATCTGATTTACGAGGCGCTGAAGGTGACCGGCGGCAAGACCAATGGCGATGCGTTGGTCGAAGCCATGAAGGGCATGGCCTGGGAAAGCCCGCGTGGCCCGATGTCGATCGACCCGAAGACGCGCGAAGTCGTCCACGACATCTACATTCGCAGGGTCGAGAAGGTCGGCGGCGAGCTCTACAGCGTCGAGCAGGAGACGTTCAAGGCGGTCAAGGACCCCGCCAAGGTCGCGAACCGATGAGGGAGGCGGAGTAGCAGCTGATCCGGCTTGGCGTAGGCCTTTGCGGTGTCCCGGCGTAGCGGGTGACGGCCGACACAGGACTTGCGTTCAGACCATCCCCCCTGCAACACGACCGATCCCGAGCCAGCAAACCAGCCTCGTCCAACGCCACTCCGACGCTTCACGCGCGCGCCCGCGCGATCGTGCCGCCGACGATCTGCATGGCAACGCCGAGCACCCAGCCCGCCATGATGGCCGCGGTCCAGCCGATGTCCGGCTCGCTGCGCAGCACGACGACGCCAACCGAGAAGAACGCAACCATCGTCGCGAGGAAGGTCCCGATCGCGCCGAGCAGCTCCGCCGCGTCGATCTTGCGCATCGAGGCCGAATCCTTCGGATGGAACAGCTTGGGCGGCGTATCGATGCCGAGATAGAAGCCGATCGCTCCGCCCAGCATCATGACGAGCAGGAACGCCTGCGAGGTCAGCGCCGAGACGCTCGAGCCGACATGGATGGCGACAAACAGACCGCTTGCGGCTCCCGCCAAAGCAAGGCCGAAGCGCTCAAGGACGTGGGCAAATTTTCTGACGTGGCTGCGCATGGCTGTGCCTCATCAATGAATTGCGCCGCTATTAGGCTAGGCCTTTTCGCAGCAACGCGAAAGCGGTCACCTCTCACATGGCCGCGACCACGTGACGCTTTGTGCGCTAGTTCACACCTATCGCGGCATGGAATGATTAAAGAGCGATCAAAGGTAGCAAACGATCCGGTCCCTGCTACGCTGCGCCATCCGCTTCATTCGTTTCAGCGAGCGTCTTTCAATGCCGAGTCCGAAGATCATTATTCTGTCCGATGGCACCGGCAACGCCGCTTCCAGCGTCTGGCGCACCAATGTCTGGCGGATCTTCCAGTCGCTCGATTTGCAGGGCAATACGCAGGCCGCCAAGTATGATGACGGCGTCGGCACGTCGAAATTCATTCCGCTGGCAATCCTCGGCGGCGCCTTCGGCTACGGCCTCAAGCGCAACATCCTCGACGCCTACAAGTTCATCTGCCGGAACTACGACCACGCGAAAGATTCGAAGGTCTACCTGTTCGGATTCAGCCGCGGCGCGTTCACCGTACGCACGCTCGCCGCACTCATCCTCGATCAGGGCCTGATCGCCGCGGACACCGAATCCGAGCTGCACGACGGCGCGGTGAAGGCCTATCGCGCATACCGGGCCGAGGGCTACCACTCGATCTGGCGCATCGAGGTGCTGTTCCGCGCGCTGCGCGACTATGTTCTTGTACCGCTGTGGGATCGCCTTCGAGGCAACAAGCCGTACGCAAGGATCGCGCGGAAGCCGGTGCCGGCGATCGAATTCATCGGCATCTGGGACACCGTCGCGGCCTATGGCCTGCCGATCGACGAGATGACGCGCGGCATCTCCAACTGGGTGTGGCCGCTCGAACTGCCGAACCGGATTCTCAGCCCGAAGGTCAAGTGCGCGCGACACGCGCTGGCGCTCGACGACGAGCGCACGACCTTTCATCCGGTGCTCTGGACCGAGCAAGAGCCGAGGCAGCCCGCACCGGCCGTGCCGACCAGCATCGATGGCGAGCGCCTCGTCCAGGTCTGGTTCGTCGGCATGCACGCCAATGTCGGCGGCGGCTATCCGGACGACGCTGTCGCATTCGTGCCGCTGGCCTGGCTGGTCGACGAAGCCGTCAAGCGCGGCCTCGCATTCAAGAGCGCACCGATCGCCGACCCTGACGCGATCAAGTCAATCAAGTCCTCCGAGGACAAGGATGGCCGCCTCTACGATTCCCGGGCCGGCCTCGGCGCGTACTACCGGTACGGTCCGCGCAAGGTCGCCGACCTCTGCAACGATCCCTATGCCGGCGTCAGCGTGCCGATGCCGAAGATCCACGAGAGCGTGTTCGAGCGGATCGACAGCGGCGCCAATGCCTATGCCCCGATCGGACTTCCGCCGAACTACGTGGTCGTGTCGCGCAGCGGCCAGGTCACCCCGCTCGGCGCCAATACGTTTGAGACGCCCGCGGGCGCACCGGCGCGCTATGCCGCACAGGAGAAGCTGTGGAACTACGTCTGGATGCGGCGGATCGCCTACTTCGCCACGCTGGCGGCGTCGCTGCATCTGGCCACGTTCTGGCTGTTCCATAACCAGCACAAGGAGCACGAATTCAGCTCACCTGTCAGGATGATCTCGGAGCTGGTGCGCTTCGTTCAATCGTTCCTGCCCGATTCCTTTCATTGGTGGACCGATTGGTACGCCGGCAATCCGGAATGGTTCGCCGGCGGCATCCTTGCTGTCATCGTGCTGATGGGTGCCGGCAGTTCGCTCAGCGCGACGATCAGCGACAGGATGCGGATCATCTGGCGTGACCGCGCGAAGCCGACGCCACTCTCCGGGTTCATGCACGATGCGATCTATCGATTCCGTACCAGCGCGGTCTATCAGTGGATTCTCAACGTCGGAAAGCGGCATGTCGTCCCTTTCCTGCTCACGGCCCTGCTGGTCTGGTTCAGCGCGACGCTGGTCAGCCACTTCCTGTTCAATCTCGCCGATTCGACGGGGGCATTCTGCACGGGCACTGCAACGGACAAGCTTGTCGCCGTCGACAAGGGCATCCCGCAGGATGCCGCCGACTTCGACACCGGCGCCATCTGTGCGCCGACCGGCCTCAAGGTCCGCACCGGGTTCAAATACGAGATCGCGATCACGATGTCGGAGCCATGGGAGGACGCCGGCCGCGCGGTGACGCCGATCGGATACCGGACCTCGACCATCGAAGGCACAAAGCAGTTGCGCGGCTATTTCGCGATCTTCCTGCGGCGGATCCTGTTCCGGCCATGGTTCAGGCTGATCGCACGGGTCGGAGAGACCGGCGTCGACGAGTATTTTCTCGACCCCCTGCCGGTGTCGAACACCGACCCGCAGGTCTACAAGGCGCGTTTCACCGCCGATCGCAGCGGCGAGATCTTCCTCTACGTCAACCAGGCCGTCATCAGCCTGCCCTGGGTCTGCGGATGGTTCTACGGCGACCATAAGGGCAAGGCGAAGGTCACGGTGCGGTTGCTGTAGGAAGCCGCGATCGGGCCCACAGCATCGCGGCCCAACGGGTGCGCACGACGTGACCGATCTGTGATCCTGCCGACAGACCAGGTTGTAGATTGTCTGGCATACTCTCCTTGCTAGATCAGCTGCCCCGACGCTCGGAACGATCCGACGCGACTTCAGGGATCGCCGGGCGACGTTGACGCGCCAGGTTCATGTCGACCGGATATTTCTCAGCCGCGATTTGGAGGCATCACCATGATTTCCACAATTCAGGCGTTCCCGACCACCGACGGCATCTTCGTGGTCTGGGAGGTCGCGGCAATGATCCCGGACTGCCTCGGCTTTGCGCTGTATCGTCAGCAGCAGGGCAAAAGTGCAACCGTGGTCGACACCTGGGTCGGGTTCGAGGACCAGGCGCAGGATCACAAGCCGGGCGAACATCGGCCGAGCACCGAATGGCCGGTGCAGAAGACCAACTGGACCGATTTCCTGGCGCCAACCGACGCGCCGGTCCGCTATGGCGTCGTTCCGGTTCTCAAGGACGGCGCCACCAAGGTGAAGCCCGCCTACAGTGCGCCAGCGACATGGACCGAATACGTCTCCGCAATGCCGTCGGGCCCGCTCAAGCCATGGTTCAACCGCGGCACGATCTCGGCGCAATGGCTGTCGCGCGCGATCGGCAAGGACAAAAAGCCGGCGCAATCCCTGGAGAAGGCGATCTCGACCAAGGGCAACAAGATCCGTGACTTCCTCAAGGGCCAGCTCGGCGCCCGCCTGCTGGCGCTGTTGGCTGAAGCCAAGAAGAGCAAGCGCGACGTCTATCTCGCGCTCTACGAGCTCAACGACCCTGAGCTGATCGCCGCGCTGACCGCGATGAAGGGCAAGGCGCACGTCGTGCTCGGCAACAGCACAGGCAAGTCCGACGCCACCGCCAAGGACACCGAGAAGAACGCCGGCGTGCTGAAGAAGGCCGGCGTCGACATCGTTCGCCGCAAGATCGCGCCGAGCCGTTACGCCCACAACAAGTTCGCGGTGTTCTGCGACGGCGCGCAGAAGCCGAAGGTGGTCTGGACCGGCAGCACCAACTGGACCCGGACCGGACTGTGCACCCAAAACAACAACGGGCTCGAGATCACCGACGACAAGGTCGCGGCGGCCTATCATGACCATTGGAAAGCGATCTACGCCGACGGCAGCAAGTCGCCGAAGGCGCTGGCCGTGGCCGGCGATCACGAATGGCCCTTCACCATCGGCAAGTCGAAGCTCAGCGTCTGGTTCACGCCCACCACCAGGAGCGGTGACCTCAAGGAAGCCACCAGGATGATCGAGGACACCGAGCATGGCGCGGCGTGCCTGATGCTCAATCCCGGCAACAAGGGCCTGCTCGGCCCGATCCTGGAGAAGGCGCAGGACAAGAAGCTTTATGTGCGCGGGGTGCTCAACAATTTCCCGGCGCAGGGCAAGGACAGCCCGAAGGATCAGCTGCAGCTCCTGGCCGGCGACGGACAGCAGCAGGTCTTCAAGGGCAAGCAGATCGCCGACGTGATCCGGCCCGCCGGCATCGACAAGACCGCGGACTGGTGGGAGCACGAGATCAAGAACACCGGCAAATTCATGATCGCCGTGCACAGCAAGGTGATCGTGCTGGATCCGGCCGGCAAGAACGCGGTGGTCATGACCGGCTCGCACAATTTCTCCGACCGCGCCAGCACCAAGAACGACGACAACCTCGTCATCATCAGGGGCGATTCGCAGCTGGCGCTGACCTATGCCGCGCGCATCGTCAGCATCTACGGCCAGTATCGCTGGCAGGCCTGGCGCAACACGCCGGAGGGCCAGAAGGACAAGGGTCTGAAGCGCAGCGACAGCTGGCTGAGCAACCGCATCGGCAAGGGCTGGGCGGAAACCGAAACGCGGTTCTGGCTCGGCACCACCTGACGCCGGCGATCCGTCATGAATACGGGGCAGCGTTACCGCTGCCCCTTGTTATCCTCTCCGCCAAACCTACGCCGCGCGGCCGACCGAGGCGTCGAGATGTTTCAGCCGCGGCAGCACCTCCTGCTTCAGGAGCCGCAGCGAATTGTGCCAGGCTTCCGGCTTGTGCTTGTAGTCGAAGCCGAACACCAGGAGCACGCCGAAACCGCCGACCTCCTGGTAGATCTGCTCGATCTTCTCGGTGACCGTCGCGGGCGAGCCGACGATCCAGTTGTTGCGCGCGCAATATTCGACCGTGACGTCGCTGTCCGGCACGTCGGGCGAGGCCTTCAAGTAATCCTTGAAACCAAAGTGGCCGAGCAGCGGCAGGAAGTACTCGCCCATCATCCGGCCCATCATGTCGCCGGTCGACAGCTTCCATGCTTCTTGATCGGTGTCGGCGACGAATACCTCGCGCACCATTCGCCAATCCTTGCGGCTCGGCGTGCGGCCGGTCTTGGCCGCGCCGGCTTCGACCGAATCCCAGTGGCTGCCGACATAGGCAGGGTTGAGGTTGAGGCTCATCGGAATGAAGCCGCGCTCGCCGGCGAGCTTCAGCGTATCCGAATTCTTGGAGAGCCCCGCGACGCCGATCGGCGGATGCGGCGCTTGCTGAGGCTTGATGTGCGGGCTTGAGGAAGTCGAACATCGTGTCCGGCTTGGTCACGGTCCAGAACTTACCCTTGTGGGTCCAGGGAGCCGGCTCGGTCCACATCTTCAAAATGATCTCGAGCGCCTCGCGGGTCATGTCGCGGTTCTGTCCCGACATGCCGTCGACATTGAACATCGCCCAGTCGCTCGGCAGCCCGGAGGCCGCGACGCCGAAATTGAGCCGCCCGTTCGAGAGATGATCGAGCATCGCGACGCGGTTGGCGAGCTCGGCCGGGTGATGATACGGCAGCAGGAAGCCGCCGGGCCCGATGCGGATGTTCTTGGTCTGCAGCAGCGCCTGCGCGATCAACAGATCAGGCGACGGATGCGGCTCCCAGGGTGCGGTGTGGTGCTCGCCGATCCAGGCTTCCTGATAGCCGAGCTCGTCGAGCCAGCGCAGCACCTGCAGGTCCCAGTCGTGGCCCTCCTTCAATCCGCACTCCGGCGGATGCGACGGCATCGCGAAGTATCCGAGTTCCATGGGTTTCCTCTCTTTGTTCGATGCGTGTCTTCCGCACGCGCTTCGAGAGTAGCTGCCCCGGCTACGGCAGAACAATGGCCTTGTCGCATCCGGCTCGGCCGGGATTCATGCGTAGGGCGTATCCTTCAGCATGATCGCGATACCGGAAAAGCTTCGCTCCATGATCCGCAGGAAGGTCTCGCGTGACGTCGCAGCCGACCTGCGGGCCTTGTGCTCGCGAAGCCCTTCCGCATAGGCGACGGTCAGCGCCGTGACCACCATCGACGCGGCGAGCCGGGCATCGGCATCGGCGAGCGGGCGCTTGATGGCTGCCGCCAGCACGCTCGCGAGATCATCGATCAGTTCGTCACGCATCTCGCGCGCCCGCGCCGAGAGCGCCGGGCTCTCGGCGACGGTGCGCCAGAATTTCGCCGTTGCGTCGGTGAATTTCGCGAACGGATGCACGCGATCCGCCAGGCTGTGCACCAGCTTGCGGAGCGTCGCGATCGGCGCCTCGCCGGCCGGACGCTCGGCAAAGGCAGTCCGCAGCAACTGACGGCTTTCCTCTTCACGGTCGAAAAACAGGTCTTCCTTGCGTGGAAAGTAATTGAACACCGTCATCCGGGAGACCTCGGCTGCCTCGGCGACTTCGGCCACCGAAACATTGTCGAAGCCCCGTTCCAGGAACAGCTCGGTGGCGACATCCGAGATCGCCTGGCGCGTCGCCTCCTTCTTCCGCTCCCGCAACCCGCCCTGATTTGACATGCGGGAATTTGTACCATAATAAATATTATACTGAGTATAATTTTATGGTGACGGCGTGACGCGTGAACGAACCGATGTGGTTGTGGTCGGTGCCGGGCCGACCGGACTGCTGCTGGCGATCGAACTGACCCTGGGCGGCGCCGACGTGATCGTCATCGAGCGGCTGGCCGAGCCCGACCAGACCATCAAGGCCGGCGCGATCGGCGCGCTAGCAGGCGAGGCCCTCGAGCGCCGCGGCCTCGGCGATGCGATGAATGCGGTCGAACGCAGCATGGCGGACAGCATGTCCAGGCTCATGAAGGGCTCGGGCGATGCGAGCGACCTGCCGTTCAAGAAATTCGGCGGTCACTTCTCGGGCATTTTCCTGATCGACCAGACGCGTCAGCGCGAGCCGGACCGGCGGTTGCGCGGGGTGAACCAGCAAGCCCTGGAAAGCATGCTTGCCGAGTGCGCCCACGCGCTCGGCATCGAGATCAGGCGCGGCTGCGAGTTGATCGATTTCGAGGATAGCGGCGACGGCGTCGTGGCGCAAACTAAGGACGCGTCCGGCGATGCCACGCTGCACGCGGCCTATCTCGTCGGCTGCGACGGCGGACGCAGCGCCGTGCGCAAGCGCGCAGGCTTCGCATTCCCCGGCACCGAACCGACCCTCACCGGACACCAGGCCATCGTCGATCTCGATCATCCGGATCGACTTCTGCCGGTCGGCTGGCGGCGAACGCCGGTCGGCATGATGGCCTATGGACCGATTCCTGGCCGGGTGTTCCTGGCCGAGTTCGACGGACCGCCGGCCGATCGCAGCGCGCCGGTCACGCGCGAGGAGATCGAGACCACCCTGCGCCGGATCAGCGGCGTCGACGTTCGCGTCACCGCTGTCAAGACCGCGACGCGCTTCACCGACAATGCGCGACAGGCCGACAGCTATCGCAGGGGCCGCGTCCTCTTGGCGGGCGATGCGGCGCATGTGCACTCGCCATTCGGCGGACAAGGCCTCAATCTCGGCCTGCTCGATGCGGTCAATCTCGGCTGGAAGCTTGCGGCGGTCGTGTGCGATCGCATGCCCGACAGCCTGCTCGACAGCTACACCGAGGAGCGGCACCCGATCGCGGCAAGGGTGCTGGCCAACACCCGCGCCCAGGTCGCCTTGATGCGGCCTGACGTCATGACTGATGCCCTGCGCGAGATCGTCGCTGATCTGATGAGCCTCGACGAGGGCACCCGCTATTTCGGCGAAATGATCAGCGGCATCAGGATCCGTTACGATCTCGGCAGCGACCATCCATCGGTCGGCCGGCTCTCCGGCAATTTCGCTCTCGGCGACGGCGACGCGGAAACAACCCTGTTCGATCAGATGGAGGACGGCAGGGCCGTGCTGATCGATGCGACTGATGGAGCCGCGTCAGCGATCGCGGCACGCTGGGATATCTTCGTGCGATGCGTGCCGCGACGTAGCGGCGCTTCGCTGCTGATCCGCCCGGATGCCTGCATCGCCTGGGCGGCCGACGACGCCGACACGACGGGCCTCGACGCCGCGCTGACGCGCTGGTTCGGGCCCGCCATGCCGTGACCTCGCAAGCGAGGTGCGCTGTCAGCGCGTCCCGAACGTGGTCTTGCCGAACAGCGCCTTCTGCGTCGAGGGCTGCGAGCGCCAGTATTGCGGCGGTGCGCTCACCTCGCCGCCGAGCTCGGCGGCAGCGTGCCAGCCCCAGCGCGGGTCGTAGAGCATGCCGCGGGCGAGCGCGACCATATCGGCCTTGCCGGACGAGACGATCTCCTCCGCCTGCTTCGCTTCCGTGATCAGGCCGACCGCCATCGTGGTAACGCCGGTCGCCTCCTTGACCGCCAGCGCCGCCGGCACCTGGTAGCCCGGCCCGAGCGGAATCTTCTGCAACGGCGAGACGCCGCCGGAGGAGACATCCATCCAGTCGACGCCGCGCTTCTTCAGCTCCCTGGCAAACTCGATGGTCTGCGCAAGGTCCCAGGCGCCCTCGACCCAGTCGGTCGCCGACACCCGCATGCCGATCGGCTTGTGATCCGGGAATACGGCGCGCACGGCGTCGAACACTTCCAGCGGGAAGCGCATGCGGTTTTCGAGCGAGCCGCCATAGCGGTCGGTCCGCTTGTTGGCGATCGGCGACAGGAACTGGTGCAGCAGATAGCCGTGCGCGCCGTGCAGCTCGAGCGCATCGATGCCGAGCCGGTCGGCGCGCTTCGCCGACGCGACAAAGGCCTCGCGGATGCGCGTCAGGCCGGCGTCGTCGAGCGCCACCGGCGCGGCCTCGCCTTCCTTGTGCGGGACGTCAGATGGTCCGACCGTCTGCCAGCCGCCTTCGGCAATCGGGATCAACTGCCCGCCCTCCCAGGGGCGCTGGCTCGACGCCTTGCGGCCGGCATGGGCGAGTTGCATGGCGACCGCCGCTTTCGAATGCTTGCGCACCGAGGCCAGGATCGGCTTCAGCGCCGCCTCGTTGGCGTCGTTGTAAAGACCGAGGCAGCCCGGCGTGATCCGCCCGATATCCTCGACATGGGTGGCCTCGATGCAGAACATCGCCGCGCCCGACAGGGCCAGCATGTTGATGTGGGTGAAGTGCCAGTCGTTGGCGGAGCCGTCGACGGCCGAATACTGGCACATCGGCGAGACCATGACGCGATTGGAGAGTCTCAGGTCGCGCAGTTCGATCGGGGAGAACAGGGTGCTCATGCGGCGGATATCCGGGATCGGGGAGAGGGCCCGGTTAAGATAGAGGCACCACGGCCGATCACCAACCGTCCGGATGGCCGCGCAGGCCGGGGCGCAGATCAGCAATGTCCTGACGGGGTCCCTCCGGGCCGGCGCCCTCAGTCCACCAGCGTGAACTGCAGCAGCAGGTTGCGCTGGATCAGGGAGAAATTGTCGTCGGAGACCATGGTCAGCACGGTCTCGCCCTCCTCCGTGACATGGGCGTCGATGCCTTCCATATTGTCGATCTCGTTGCCGAGATCGGCATTGAAGATCGCGGGGCCGTCGACCACGGCGCCGGGCGCGATATCGGACAGCGCGAGACGGCGGATGCGGATGCCGACGCCGCCGAACCAGGAGAATTTCCGCTCCAGAATCAACAGACCGCCCGACGGCAGCAGGAGCGCGTCGCTGATATCGAAATTCTCGCTGCGACGGACGCTAAACTGGCCCGGCGTCTTGCCGCCGACCAGGAAGGCGACCAAATTGCCGCTCGCATCGAGCCCGCGTTCCGAGAATGCGATCAGCGTACCGGCAAGCGGCTGGCCTTTCGGCACGAAGACGAGCCCCTCCAGCCCCTTGTTGTTGGGAAGCTTGCGTGCCGCCGGCGGCAGCGCAATCACCTCGCCGCGCGAGCGGGTAAAGCCCTTGGCGAAATCGAAGCGCAGCACCTGGTTGACCCGCTCGAGACCGACATAGGCGAACGAGCCGTCGAGCGCGAGCGATTCCGAATCATACCAGCCGCGGGTCGCGGTGATCGGCCTGCCGTCGGCGCCGAGCAGCGGCGCCGCTTCGACATCCTCGAGCCCGACCATCTCCCGGCCGCGATAGACGATGCGGCCGGTGAACCAGCTGCCCTGGTCGCTGACCGCGATGAAGCGTTCGCCCTTGGCATCGAGCCGTAGCGCGGAGAGGCCGCCGAAGCCGGAGAACGACGAGGTCAGGATCAGGCCGCTGCGATATTCCAGCGCGCCGAACCGCGTGCGCGCGCGGTCGCGGATGTCGAACGACGGCAGCGGCCGCGCGTTGACGTCGATCGAAGCCGGTTCGTTGACCCGGTAGGGGCTCGGCCTCGCAGCCGGCCTCGGCGTCGCCGGCGGCCGGGTCGCGCTCTGCGCCTGCGCAAGACGCGGCAATGCGGCGGCCGACAGCCCCGCCGCCATACCCTGGAGGAAACGGCGGCGGCTAGGGGACGAGCGCATGTCTCACGAGTGGAGGCGGCGCCGGACGCCCGGCGCGGGCGCCGAGCCGTGGGTCTCGCTGAACAGCTCGGCGAGCTTTTCGGTGATGGCGCCGCCAAGCTCTTCGGCGTCCACGATGGTCACGGCGCGGCGATAGTAGCGCGTCACGTCGTGACCGATGCCGATCGCGATCAGCTCGACCGGCGAGCGGGTCTCGATCTCGTCGATGATGTGTCGCAGATGCCGCTCGAGATAGTTGCCGGGATTGACCGACAGCGTGGAGTCGTCGACCGGCGCGCCGTCGGAGATCATCATCAGGATGCGGCGCTGCTCGGGGCGCGCGAGCAGGCGCTTGTGCGCCCAGTCGAGCGCCTCGCCGTCGATGTTCTCCTTGAGCAGGCCCTCGCGCATCATCAGCCCGAGATTTTTCCGCGCGCGACGCCAGGGCGCGTCGGCCGACTTGTAGATGATGTGCCTGAGATCGTTGAGGCGGCCCGGATTGGCCGGCTTGCCGGCCGCGAGCCACGCCTCGCGCGACTGCCCGCCCTTCCAGGCGCGCGTGGTGAAGCCGAGGATCTCGACCTTGACGCCGCACCGCTCCAGCGTGCGCGCCAGAATGTCGGCGCAGGTGGCGGCGACCGTGATCGGGCGGCCGCGCATCGAGCCGGAGTTATCCAGCAGCAGCGTCACCACGGTGTCGCGGAAGGTGGCCTCCTTCTCATGCATGAAGGACAGCGGATGATAGGGATCGGTGACGACGCGCGAAAGCCGCGCTGGATCGAGGATGCCCTCCTCGAGATCGAAATCCCAGGCCCGGTTCTGCTGCGCCATCAGCCGGCGCTGCAAGCGGTTGGCGAGCCGCGCCACGATGCCCTGCAGATGCGCGAGCTGCTTGTCGAGATACGAGCGCAGCCGCTCGAGCTCGTCGTGATCGCAGAGATCTTCGGCGGCGATCACCTCGTCGAACTTCGGCGCGAAGGCGTGATATTCCGGACCGCGCGGCTCGTTCTGTCCGCGCGCATTCGGCCGCGTCGCCTCGCCCGGCGTCTCGTCGTCGCCGAGCTCGCCGTCGTCGAACGTATCAGACGTGGAGGCCTGCGCGCTCTCCATCGCGCTTTCGCTCATCTCTTCCGCTGACGTCTGCGCCTGGTCGGCGCTCATCTCCTGCGCGGCATCGGAGTCGGGCGAGCCCTCGGCGCCGGACTGATCGCTCTCGCCGTCCTGGTTCTCGTCCTGGTCGTCGTCATCGTCCGAATCCATGTTGCGGTCGTCGCCGAGATCGAGCGCCGACAGCAGATCATGGACGAGGTCGCCGAACCTCGCCTGGTCCTCGGTGAAACGGCTGAGCTTGTCGAGCCGCGAGCCGATCTTGTCCTCCAGGGTCGGACGCCAGAGATCGACCATCTTCTTGGCGGCCGCGGGCGGGGCCATGCCGGTGAGACGCTCGCGCACCAGCATCGCCAGCGCATCCGACAGCGGCGCGTCGGCGCGATCAGTGATCTCGTCATACTTGCCGCGATGGAAATGATCGTCGAGCATCGCGGTGAGGTTCTTCGCGACGCCCGCCATCCGCCGCGAGCCGATCGCCTCGACGCGCGCCTGCTCGACCGCCTCGAACACGCCGCGCGCCTGCGGATTACCCGGCATCAGCTTGCGATGCACCTTGGGATCGTGACAGGCGATCTTGAGCGCGATCGAATCGGCGTGGCCGCGCACGATCGCCGCATCGCGCTTGGTCATCTTGCGCGCCGGCTCCGGCAGCCGCGCCTTGCCGGGCGCAAGCCCCGGGCGCTCGGCGGCGAAGGAGACCTCGAGCTCCGGCTTCTTGGCGATCGCCTTCAGGCACGCCGACACCGAGCGCTTGAACGGCTCGGTCGGCGCTTCCTTGGATCCGGGACGGAATTTGATGTTGGAGGTTGTCATAGCGATTTCGTAAACCAATGGCGCGTTACGCCGCCGGGATACCCCTCAATCGAACCGAACTCTTTATATCCGTTGGCGCGGTAGAAGCCCGGCGCCTGGAAGCTCATCGTATCCAGATAGGATCGCGTCGCTCCGAAGCGCCGCGCCTCGTCCTCGATCGCCTTGATCAGCTTCGCGCCAAAGCCCTTGTTGCGAAACTTCTGCTCCATCCAGAACAACTGGATGAACAACACCGCGGTCCAGACCTCGCCGACGATGCCGCCGACAATCTCGTCGCCTTGCCGCAGCGAGATGGCGAAGCGCTTGTACTTCTGCTTCCCCATCTTCTCGTTGTTGTAGTGGAGCAATCCGCCGAGCACCGCTTTCTTCGTCTGTGTGACTGTGCGCTCGACGGAGATTTTCGGCATGGACTAGCTGAGCGCCACGTTGACCGAGGATTCCGGCAGCTCGACGTTGAAGCAGCGCTGGTAGAACTCGGCGACCAGCGGCCGCTCCAATTCGTCACACTTGTTGAGGAAGGTGACGCGGAACGCGAAGCCGATATCGCTGAAGATGTCGGCGTTCTCGGCCCAGGTGATCACCGTGCGCGGGCTCATCACCGTCGACAGGTCGCCATTGGCGAACGCGTTGCGGGTCAGATCCGCAAGCCGCACCATCTTGTTGACGATGTCGCGGCCTTCCTGCGTGCGGTAGTGCTTCGCCTTCGCCAGCACGATCTCCACTTCCTCGTCATGGGCGAGGTAGTTCAGCGTGGTGACGATCGACCAGCGGTCCATCTGGCCCTGGTTGATCTGCTGGGTGCCGTGATAGAGGCCCGAGGTGTCGCCGAGGCCGACCGTGTTGGCGGTCGAGAACAGGCGGAACGCCGGATGCGGCTTGATCACCTTGTTCTGGTCGAGCAGCGTCAGGCGGCCGGAGACTTCCAGCACGCGCTGAATCACGAACATCACGTCCGGGCGGCCGGCGTCGTATTCGTCGAACACCAGCGCGATATTGTGCTGCAGCGCCCAGGGCAGAATGCCGTCGCGGAATTCGGTGACCTGCTTGCCTTCCTTGACCACGATCGCGTCCTTGCCGACGAGGTCGATACGGCTGATGTGGCTGTCGAGGTTAACGCGCACGCAGGGCCAGTTGAGGCGGGCCGCAACCTGCTCGATGTGGGTGGACTTGCCGGTGCCGTGATAGCCGGTGACCATCACGCGGCGGTTCTTGGCAAAGCCCGCGAGGATCGCGAGCGTGGTGGCGCGGTCAAAGCGGTAGTCGCTGTCGACTTCCGGCACATGCGGATCGACTTCGGAATAGGCGGGAACTTCCAGGTCGCTATCGATCCCGAAGACCTGCCGGACCGACACCTTCATGTCGGGCAAGCCGACGGGTTCCTGAGCTTTGGTCTGGACGGCGGTCGTCATTCATCCTCCGAGGTCCCGGGCGTTCCCGAAACCAGATTAATCGTTTGGCTGCGGATGGGGTGCTTCGCATAAGCCTAGCAGAGAGCAACGGTTGGCAGAAGCCCGCGAGCAAATCAAAGTTCCGTTGTTCTATCATAAAGATAGGAGCGAAACTCGGTTTTTGGAAGGCTGCCCTGCAAATCCCGCCGTACTTTTGCCGCAGCACCACGACGGCCGGCCCGGGCCGGGCACTTTTCAGGCCGGCGGGGAGTTGTTAGCTCTCAAATCGATAACACCGCCACATGGGAATTTTGTGACTTCATTCCTTGACCCTTTGATCGCGTTCGTTTCGGCCCATGCCTGGCTTGCCTATCTGACGCTGTTTCTGGCCGCCCTGCTGGAGGCGGTGCCGGTGGTCGGCTCCCTGGTGCCGGGGTCGACCATCATCCTGGCGTTGAGCGCGCTGGTGCCGGGCGGCGAATTGAAGCTGTTGCCGGTGCTCGCCGCGGCGGCCGCCGGCGCGATGCTCGGCGACGGCACCGCCTACCTGATCGGCCACCGCAGCCAGCGCGAGATACTGTCGGCCTGGCCGCTTTCCAACTACCCGCGCGTGGTGGCGCAGAGCGAGGCCTTCTTCAACCGCTGGGGCGTGCTCGCGGTGTTCTTCGCCCGCTTCGTGCCGCCGATCCGCGCCTTCGTGCCGATCACGGCCGGCGCGCTCGGCATGCCGCCGGCGCGCTTCTACGCGGTCAACATCCCCGCGATCCTGCTCTGGGCGCCGGCGCATGTGCTGCCCGGCGTGCTCGCCGTCACCGCGCTGCATGACTATGCCGGCCTGCCGCATCATGGCCATGTCGGCAAGCATCTCTGGATGTTTGCGGTCGCGGGCGGCGCCGTGATCCTGGCGCTGGCCGTCTGGACCATCCGCCGCCGGCACGGCGGCAGCCTGATCGAACCGGCCAAGCCGGCGAAATAATTCCTTTCACTTGCGCATGATCTTCTCGGAAAACCGGTCTCCACTTTTCCGGATCATGCGCTAGATGCTGTTGGTCGTTCCCGCCCGCCCGGGTGCCGGACCGACATAGCGCGCGCGAGGCCTGATCAACTTGCCGAGCTGAAGCTGCTCGCTGGCATGCGCGATCCAGCCGACGCTGCGCGCCATCGCGAACAGCGCAAGCTCGCTGCCCGCGGGCATCCGCAGCGCATGCACCAGCACCGCCAGCGCGTAATCGATGTTGACGAATTCGCCCGTTGCCTCCGCGATCCGCTCCGGCACTTCCCTGGTGAATTTGCGCGGCGCGCCGGCCCGCGTCAGCGCCTCGAGCAGCGAGATCGCGCGCGGATCGCCCTTCTTGTAGACGCCGTGCCCGAAGCCGGCGAAACGTTCGCCAAGCGCGACCCGCTCACGAACCACCGGCGCAACGTCATTGTCGAGCATCGTCTTGACGAGGCGCGAGGCGAGCACGCCGGCACCGCCATGCATCGGTCCCTTCAGCGCGACGAGACCCGCAATGACAGCGTCGTACAGATTGAGCCCGGTCGATGCCGCGCAGCGTGCGGTGAAGGTCGACGCATTCAGTTCGTGATCGGCGAGCAGCACCAGCGCGCGGCGGATCAGGTCGGGCGCGTGCTTGTTGCCTGGCGTCCAAACCTGCGCCACCTGCTCGTGCAGCGGCTCGTTCGATGGCGCAGCGTTCAGCATGGTCGCGACCAGCAGCCGCAGGATGCGGCCGCCGACCATGGCGCGGCCGTCGGGCGCGCGCGTGAAGGCGCCGGGATCGGCACTTGCCGCCAGCGCCAGCACTGCCACCGTGCGGTCGATCGGCTGGGCGCGGCGCGCGGCCTCAGCGATCGCGCGCATTTCGTCCGAGAGGTGCGGGCAATTGTCCGGCGCGAACGGATCGACGCCGGTGACATCCCACAGCAGCGTCGCGGTGTGCTCCAGCGTGTCGCGCTCGGCGAGCTCGACGCAGTTCACGCCGCGATAGATCGGGCCTTGCTCGGTGATGGTTGCGATCGCCGAATCCATCACCGGCAGGTCGGCGTCGAAATTACGGAAGCCCCGCGGCTCCGGCGACGGCACGCGGCGCTCCTTCAACCCCCTGATGTCCTCGGCGCGGTAGCGGTGGCTGCGCGAATCCGGCGACGGCTCGGAGCGGATTAGCCCGCGGCTGACATAAGCGTAGAGGGTCGCCGGCGAGATCGCGAGCTCGGCGGCGGCTTCGCGAGCGGAGAGGTAAAGCTCGGCGGATTTTTTCATATTGATTTATATAATCAAGATTGATCAACTCGTCGAGAGGCCCGACCTTGAAGGGGTGAAGCAAGGAGATCAGGCCATGAATATGCACCTCACCAAGAGCCAGATCGGTCTGGACGGCGTTCCTGCCGCCGAGACCGTGTTGAGCCATGTCGACGGCGAGCGCGGCGAATTGATCATCGCCGGCGAGCACGTCGCCGACCTCGCGGGCAAGTCGAGCTTCGAGGGCGTCACGGCGCGGCTGTGGAACGGCGCCACCGGCAAGTCGCTGAGTGAAGCCAATGTCCGCGCCAGCCTCGGCGCCGCCCGCGAACGCGCCTTCGCCCGCCTGCCGGACCTGCTGCCGGCGACGCGCGGCATGTCGATCGTCGACGGCTTCCGGGCCGCGATCGCAGGCCTCCGCGGCGAGAACGGGCTGGAGCACGAGGCGACCATCGTCGGCGCCTTCCCGGTGATCGCGGGCGCCCTGGTCCAACACGCCAAGGGACACGACCCGATCGCGCCGGACCCGAATGCCGGCCACGCCGCCGACACGCTGCGGATGCTGCTGGGCCGCAAGGTCGAGCCGCGCGAGGTGGCAGCGCTCGACGCCTATCTCGTCACCGTCTGCGACCACGGCATGAATGCGTCGACCTTCACCACACGGGTGATCGCCTCGACGCAGGCCGACCTGTTCGCGGCGATCACCGGCGGCTATTGCGCGCTGACCGGCCCGCTGCATGGCGGCGCACCTGAGCCGGTGCTCGAAATGCTGGACGCGATCGGCACACGCGAGCGCATCAAGCCCTGGGTTGACGGCGCGCTGGCGCACGGCGAACGGCTGATGGGATTTGGTCACCGCGTCTATCGCGTGCGCGACCCGCGCGCCGACGTGCTGAAGGTCGCGATCGAGCGCCTCGAGGCCAGTGGTGCCGACCTGCCATTTGCCGGCGAGGTCGAGGCTTACATCCGCGAGGCGCTGCGGAAAAAGAATCCGGAGCGGCCGCTCGAGACCAATGTCGAGTTCTTCACCGCGATCCTGCTCGACGGGCTGGAAATCCCGCGGCAGGCGTTCACGCCGATCTTTGCCACCGCGCGCGCCGCCGGCTGGACCGCGCACGCCCTGGAGCAGCGGCGCACCGGGCGCCTGATCCGGCCGAGCTCGTCCTATGTCGGGACGGTGCCGAAGGGGTGAGGGCTAACCACGAACCGTAGCCCGAATGGAGCCAACGGGTCGCGCGAACGCGCGCCCGATGGCAGGCTCCGCGAAATCCGGGAACGGTCTTGCCACGGATCGAGGGGTCCCGGATTGCGCTGCGCTTCATCCGGGCTACAAAACTGCACCGTTGGACGATGGCGGAGCCACACACTCCGCCGTCGTCCCGGCGAAGGCCGGGACCCACACGCCGCGGCCCATCGATGGGGCAATCGGGCAGACATCTTGTGCAAACGATAACGGCCGGTGGTTATGGGCCCCTGCTCCCGTGCGCAACTGCGCACTAGGCAGGGGCGACGGAGGCAAGACTTCAGGCCTCGCGCACCACGGTCTTCAGATAATTGTACGCCTTGATAATCTCGATCAGGCGATCCTCGGTGGAGCGGTCGCCGCCATTGGCGTCGGGATGGTGCTGCTTGACCAGCGCCTTGTACTTCGACTTGACGTCTTCGAGCGTCGCCTCGGCCCCGAGCCCCATCACCTGCAGCGCCTTGCGCTCGGCGTTCATGACCTTGCGGGTCTCGGGCTTGGGCTCCGCGCCACCCGGTCCGGGGCGCCAGCGGCCGCGGCCGTTGAGCTCGGAGAACACGTGGAACGGATCGGAGGCGGCATCGAGACCGCTCTCGCCCTTCTTGCCGTTGTTGGCGCCCATCTTCCAGGTCGGACGGTGGCCGGTCAGCGCGTCCTTCTGGTAGCGCGCGACGTCGTCAGGATTCATACCCTGGAAGAAATTGTAGGACTGGTTGTATTCACGGACGTGGTCGAGACAGAAGTGCCAATACTCGCGTGAATTCTCGCGGCCTTTCGGGGCGCGATGCGCGCCTTTGTTCTGGCAACCCGCCCACTCGCAGGTCACGGCCTGCTCGCCGGCCTGCGCCTGGCGCTTCGCACTGACCTTGGTCGGCTTGATGCGAATGGAGTCGAAGAATTTTGATGAATCGATCGGCATGTTCTCTTTGACTACGCAATGCACAAATCTTCAAGTCTTGACATTGCGCGGACCTCGTTTCCCGCTTGCACCATTGACGAAAAGCTGTCGCGAACCTAACTCCGCCGCCATGAGCACCAAAGACGCTATCATAAACAAGTTGCGTGAAGCTTTCTTGCCGGAAAGCCTCGACGTCGTCGACGAGTCACATCTGCATGAGGGCCACGCCGGCCACAGGCCAGGCGGGGAGACGCACTTTCGGGTATATATTGTGTCTCCGGCCTTCGAAGGGAAGAGCCGGATCGAACGCCATCGCATGATAAATGCGACGCTGGCGCAGGAACTCGCCGGCTCGGTGCATGCGCTGGCGATCCACGCCCACGGCCCCGGGGAAAAGCCGCGCTAGTTCGCGCTTGCCTCAAGACGAAGCGGTGGTTTTCCTCTATGAGAACAGGATGGACCTGCTCCATAGGTGAGCAGGTGAAACTACGGATTGCACCGCCACGCATGATATGGGGCCATTGATGATCCGTTGCTGGCCACGTTTCCGGTCGATCGTCACCGCCGCCGGCCTGCTCCTGATATGCGCGATGCGCCCGGCCTCGGCGCTGGACATGCCGAGCCCGTTCGTCCAGGAGGTTCTGATCAAGAGCATCCTGGTCTCGCTCAACGATGCGGTGGCGGCGAACAATTTCACCGTGTTCCACGCCAAGATCTCAAAGCCGTTCCGCGACCAGTTTCCACCCGACAAGCTCAAGACCATCTTCAAGGATCTGGTCGACAAGCACGCGGTGTTCGACGCCGTAGTCGCCAAGCCGATCGTTCTCGACGAGGACGCCAAGATCGACGACAAGGGCGTGCTGCGGCTGAAGGGTCATTTCGACACCACGCCCAAGCAGGTGAAGTATCAGCTCGGCTTCATCCCTTCCGACGGCGCCTGGAAGCTGTCGGGCATCTCGATCGATATCGAGTAGGTCCACGCCGCTGCCTGATCCGTCATCCCCGCGCAAAGGCTGCGCCTTTGTCGCTGGAGGAGCCGCGAAGCGGCGTCTCGAAGGATGCACGGCCACCGGCCGGGCCGTCGACCCTTCGAGACGCGCGCGATGCGCGCTCCTCGGGGTGACGGTGCTAGGAGACTGGCCAACTCGAACTAGAACGCCGTCCCCGCCCGCTTCGGCTTCTTCTCCTCCAACTCGGTCTCGCGCGGGACGGCGACGATGCGCAGCGCGGTGATGCGGTTGCGCTCGCGGCGGAGCACGCGGAAGCGGAAGCCGTGGAAGGTGAAGCTCTGGCCGCGCTCCGGGATCGAGCGCGCCTCGTGGATCACGAGGCCGGCGACCGTGGTCGCCTCCTCGTCCGGCAGGCGCCAGTCCATCGCGCGGTTGAGATCGCGGATCGGCACCGAGCCGTCGACCACCACGGATCCGTCCAGCTGCGCCCGCACGCCGGCGACCACGACGTCATGCTCGTCGGAGATATCGCCGACGATCTCCTCCAGGATGTCCTCCAGCGTCACCATGCCTTCGACCTCGCCATACTCGTCGACCACGAGGGCGAAGTGGGTCTTGCGGCGGCGGAACGCCTTCAACTGTTCGGAGACCGGGCGCATCTCCGGCACGAACCAGGGCGGCAGCGCGATCGCGGAGGCATCGATCGCCGACATGTCACCCTCGTTGGCGCGCATCGCGCGCAGCAGGTCCTTGGCGTGGAGCACGCCGACGATGTTCTCCGGCTTCTCCCGCCACAGCGGGATGCGGGTGTATTCGCTCGCCAGCACCTCGCGCACCAGTTCCTCGGGCGGCAGGTCGGCGTTGACCATGGTCATCTCGGTGCGATGGACCATGACGTCGGAGACCTGCAGTTCGCTGAGATCCAGCAACCCGCCGAGCATGTCGCGATCCTGCTTCTCGACCTTGCCCTCGTGATGCAACAGATCGACCGCACCGCGCAGACGTTCGGTCGGCGACAGCACCGCCTGATGCGCCCCGACCTTGATGCCGAGCAGCTTCATCAGCGCCAGCACGATGGTCTCGATGATGGTGAGCAGCGGCCCCAGCACGAAGATCGTCAGCCGCATCGGCCGCGCGACCAAAAGCGAGATGCGGTCGGGCGCGTTGATCGCGATGGTCTTGGGCAGCACCTCGGCGAACACCACGACCATCACGGTCATGACAGCGGTGGCATAGAGCACGCCGACATCGCCGAACCAGGCGGTGAACACGCCGGTCGCCAGCGCCGAGGCGCCGATATTGGCGATGTTGTTGCCGAGCAGCAGCGCGCCGATCATGCGCTCGCGCATGTTGACCAGCTTGGAGACCACGCCGGCATCGGTGTTGCCCTGCTTCGACAGCCGCAGCATGCTGGCGCGCGAGGCGCCGGTCAGCGCCGTCTCACTCGCCGCGAAAAACGCCGAGATGAACAGGCAGAGCAGCACGATCGAGAAGGTGAACCATCCCACTGAACTGATCCGTGGCTAGAGCATGATCCGGAAAAGTGTGCAGCGGTTTTCCGAAAGGATCATGCTCAAATCAAAAAGATAGAGCGGGATGACGATCCGAAGGAGAGACATCCCGGTCTAGGCCTTCAGCTTGGCTTGCAGGAAGTCGCGCACCGGCTGCGGCTCGACATTGTTGGCGATCACGGCGCGGCCCACGGCCTCCAGCAGGATGAAGGTGAGCTTGCCGCGCTTGACCTTCTTGTCCTGCGCCATCAGCGCCAGCAGCGCGTCGGCGTCGGCAAGGCCTTCCTGCGCGAAGCCTGCGATATCCTGCAGGCGCGTCGGCAATCCGACCGCGGACAGATGACGCGCGATGCGCCCCGCATCGTCGGACGAAATCATGCCGAGCTGCGCCGAGAATTCCGCGGCGAGCACCATGCCGACCGCGACGCCCTCGCCGTGGAACAGCCGGTCGGAGAAGCCGGTTGCGGCTTCCAGTGCATGGCCGAAGGTATGGCCGAGATTGAGCAGCGCCCGCTCGCCGGTCTCGCGCTCGTCGCGCGAGACGACGCCCGCCTTGGCGCGGCAGGAGGTTGCGATCGCGTGCTCGCGCCCGGCGCCGCCGGCGAAGATGTCGGTGTGGTTCTTCTCGAGCCAGGCGAAGAAGGCCTCGTCGCCGAGGATGCCGTATTTCGCGACCTCGGCGTAGCCGGCGCGGAACTGGCGCGGCGACAGCGTGTCGAGCACCGAGGTGTCGGCGATGACCAGCACCGGCTGGTGGAATGCGCCGATCAGGTTCTTGCCCTGCGGCGAGTTGATGCCGGTCTTGCCGCCGACGGAGGAATCGACCTGCGCCAGCAGCGAGGTCGGCACCTGCACGAAATCGACGCCGCGGCGCAGGATCGCGGCCGCGAAGCCGGCGAGATCGCCGACCACGCCGCCGCCGAGCGCGATCACGAGGTCATTGCGCTCGATCTTCGCCGCGATCAGCGCCTCGCTGACCTCGGTCAGCGTGGCATAGCTCTTCGAGCCCTCGCCCTCCTCGACGACGATCCGCGACGTCGGCACCCCCGCGGCGGCGAGCGACGCCTCGGTCGGCTCCAGCCAGTGCTTGGCGACGGTGCGGTCGGTGACGATGGCGGTACGCACGCCGGGCCGCAGCGCCGCGACACGCTCGCCGAGCGACTGCAGCACGTCGCGGCCGATCACGATGTCATAGGCGCGGTCGCCGAGCGCGACGTCGACGGTAACTGAGGCGGAATGTTTCAAGGGCGCAGTCATGAGGTCGCGTTCAATCCATCACAGGTGGTTGCTCGTCGGCCGGACGCGCACCGCACAGATGCGCATGCAGGGCCTCGAGGCATTCGTCGACGATGCGGTCGTGCGGCACGTCGCGCGAGGCAATCGTCAAATCGGCGGTGCCGTAGACCGGCTCGCGCTCGCTGAGCAGGCGGTTGACGGTCGCCTCCGGGTCGGGGGTGTGCAACAGCGGACGATCGGCGCGGCGGCGCACCCGGCGCATGATGATATCACTGTCGGCCTTGAGCCAGATCGAGATCGCGCGGTCGCGGATCCGGTTGCGGGTCTCCTCGCGCATGAAGGCGCCGCCGCCGGTCGCCAGCACGACCGGGCCATTGCCGAGGATACGGGCGATCACCCGCGCCTCGCCGTCGCGGAAATACGGCTCGCCCTTGCTCTCGAAGATCTCCGGGATCGTCATGTCCGCCGCCGCCTCGATCTCGGTGTCGGCATCGGTGAACGGCAGCTTGAGTCGCGCCGCCACCCGCCGGCCGATGGTCGACTTGCCGGCCCCCATCATGCCGACCAGCACGATCGACCGCGTCCCCAGCGCGGCCGCGATGTCGGCCTCCAGGGTCGGGTGGGTGGGCGCCGGTACGGCTGCGTCGGACATCAAAAAGCTCGGATATTGGGACGAATTGTTCAGAATTCGAGCCACCTATACTACCCCCGGCGACACCCTTACCAGCGACTCTTGCAACCGCGCGGGGAACATGTTGGATGATTTCATTGGTTAATTCGCCGCCCGAGTCGCCTCCATGCCCAGCCTGTTCCGCTTCCTGACGGTCGTCGCCGTGATTTTCGGGATCGGCTACGGCATCGTCTTCGCGCTGGCGAATTTCGTGCACCCGAAACCGCGGGAAATGACGGTGACCATCTCACCGGATAAGTTCCTCAAGAAATAGACGCTATGATTCCGGCATGCCCGCTGCTGCCAAAAATCCCGCCAAGACCCTCGCCAAGTCCTCCGACGCCAGACTGACCGCGTTGTTCCTCGACATGCTCGCCGCGGAACAGGGCGCCGGCGCCAACACGCTCGACGCCTACCGGCGCGACCTCACCGATTTCTCCGACTACCTCGCCCATGCCGGCGCCGATTTCACCAGCGCCGACACCGAGACGCTGCGTGGCTACCTCGCCGACCTCGATGTCAGAGGCTTCAAGTCGACCAGCGTGGCGCGGCGGCTGTCGGCGATGCGGCATCTCTACCGTTTCCTGCTCAATGAGCGGGTCCGCACCGACGATCCGGCCGCGATCCTGTCCGGCCCGAAGCGCGGCCGCGGCCTGCCCAAGGTGCTGTCGATCGCCGATGTCGACCGCATGCTGACCCGCGCCAAGGAACTGACCCAGACCGACGTCTCGCCGGCGCAGCGGCTGCGCGCGCTGCGGCTGTATTGCCTGCTCGAGGTGCTCTACGCCACCGGCCTGCGCGTCTCCGAGCTGGTGTCGCTACCGGTCTCGGCGGCGCGGCGCGATGCGCGGATGATCGTGGTGCGCGGCAAGGGCAACAAGGAGCGGCTGGTGCCGCTGAACGACGCCTCGCGCCAGGCGATGGCAGACTATCTCGCAGCGCTGGAGGTGATGCAGCCGAAGGCGAAGAAGGCCGCGCCGGCGAAATGGCTGTTTCCGTCCTCCGGCGAGAGCGGCCATCTGACCCGGCAGCATTTCGCCCGCGATCTGAAGGAGCTCGCGAGCGCCTCCGGCCTTGCGCCGCGGCTGGTCTCCCCGCACGTGCTGCGTCATGCGTTTGCCAGCCATCTGCTGCACAATGGCGCGGACCTGCGCATCGTGCAGACCCTGCTCGGCCACACCGACATCTCGACCACCCAGATCTACACCCATGTGGTCGAGGAGCGGCTGAAGAGCCTGGTCCGCGACCTGCACCCGTTGGCGGAGAAGTCCTAGGGATCCGAAGCCCAGAGACCTCGATACCTTCATCTGATCCGCCTTGACTTCCGCTTCGTCTCCGCAGAAAGAGCGTCACTTGCTTGCGATCCCGAAGCGTGCATTCCACCCGGATGCGCGTTAACCTTTTGAAGTTACAAAGCTTCTCTTTCCGACGCCGAAACCGCTTCGCCCCTCGCACCGATCTTCCCTATATTGAGTTGATGCCCGACCCGATGCGCAGCTATCTCGACTTCGAAAAACCCGTCGCCGAGCTTGAATCCAAGATCGACGAGTTGCGTGCGCTTGCCGCGAGCGGCAGCGACATCGGCGACGAGGTCGCGCGGATCGAGGACAAGGCGGCGCAGGCGCTCACCGAGCTCTATTCCAATCTGACGCCGTGGCAGAAGACGCTGGTGGCGCGGCATCCGCAGCGGCCGCACTTCACCGATTTCATCGGCGGCCTGATCACCGAATTCACGCCGATGGCCGGCGACCGCAAATTCGCCGACGACGAGGCCCTGGTCGGCGGCTTCGGCCGCTTCCGCGGCGAGAGCATCTGTGTGGTCGGCCAGGAGAAGGGCGCCACCACCGAGAGCCGCATCAAGCACAATTTCGGCATGGCGCGCCCCGAAGGCTACCGCAAGGCGGTGCGCCTGATGGAAATGGCCGACCGGTTCGGCATCCCGGTGCTGTCGATCGTCGATTCCGCCGGCGCCTATCCCGGCATCGGCGCCGAGGAACGCGGCCAGGCCGAGGCGATCGCGCGCTCGACCGACGCCTGCCTGTCGCTCGGTGTGCCCAATGTCGCGATCGTCACCGGCGAAGGCATGTCGGGCGGCGCCATCGCCATCACCACGGCGAACCGCGTCCTGATGATGGAGCATGCGATCTACAGCGTGATCTCGCCGGAGGCGGCATCCTCGATCCTGTGGCGCGACGGCACCAAGGCGCAGGAAGCCGCCAACAGCATGAAGATCACCGCCCAGGACATGCTGCGCTTCGGCGTGATCGACCAGATCCTGAAGGAGCCGTCCGGCGGCGCTCATCGCGACGCGGGCGCGATGATCGCGACCACGGGCGATGCCATCGCCCAGGCGCTCAACGACCTACGAAATCTTGATCCGGACGCGATTCGCAAACAGCGGCGCCAGAAATTCCTCGATATCGGCCGCAAGCTCGGCTGAGGCGCCCAAACCGCCCGATTTTTCGTCCAAATCGACCAATTTTGCCGTAATTGGGCCCCGAGCCGGGTCTTTAACATTCCTTGAACCATGCCTGCTACCGTGAGGGCTGTCCGCCCCGGTTCAGGTTGCGAGCAGGGGTCGTCGAAGGCTAATATTTTACACAATGGCTTCAGGGCATATTCGCCGTGTTGGGGTCGCGAAAATCGCCCGGTGGGTGTGGAGCTCGGACTTGACTCATCGCACGCTCGTACGCGCGCTTCTGACCTCGGCGGTCCTCGCCGCAGGCGTCATGCTCGCCGGTTGTGACAGCGACCAGATCTCGCTCGCGCAGAACGCCAAGGCCAACCAGCCGGTCCCGCCAAAGCTCGTCGCTGCCATGACCGAAAAGGACATGGACATGCAGTCGCCGATCCTGGTGCGGCTGTTCAAGCAGGAGGCCGAGCTCGAGGTCTGGAAGCAGAACCGCTCCGGCCAGTTCGCGCTGCTCAAGACCTATCCAATCTGCCGCTGGTCGGGCGACCTCGGTCCGAAGGTCCGCGAAGGCGACCGCCAGGCGCCCGAAGGGTTCTACTCGATCAACCCGAGCCAGATGAACCCGCAGTCGGCCTATTACCTGTCGTTCAACACCGGCTATCCCAACGCCTTCGACAAGGCGCTCGGCCGCACCGGCTCGCAGCTGATGGTGCACGGCGATTGCTCTTCGCGCGGCTGCTACGCGATGACCGACGAGCAGATCGCAGAGATTTACTCGCTCGGCCGCGAATCCTTCTTCGGCGGCCAGAAGGCGTTCCAGCTGCAGGCCTACCCGTTCCGGATGACGCCGGTGAACATGGCCAAGCACCGCAACAATCCGAACATGCCGTTCTGGAAGATGATCAAGGAAGGCTACGATCATTTCGAGGTGACGAAGCAGGAGCCGAAGGTCGACTTCTGCGAGAAGAAGTATGTGTTCGACGCGGTGAAGGCGCCGGGCGCGACACGCGATCCGGTGTTCGACGCCTCCGCGAAGTGCCCGGCCTATGTGATCCCCGAGGAGATCGCGAGCGCCGTGCACGAGAAGGAGCAGAAGGACGCCGCCGAGACCGCCAAGCTGGTATCCAAGGGCACGCCCGTTGCGCGCCTCAACACCGGCATCGACGGCGGCATGAACGCGATCTTCGCCTCGAAGATTCCGGAAGGAAACACCGGCCTCTCCGAAGGCGGCGACAGCCAGGCGCTGGCATCGATGTCGCTGGCGCGCGCGCCCGGCACGATCCCCGGTACGGTCAATCCGCCGAAGCCCAATCTCGCGGTCCAGCAGGAAGAGCCGGTCGTGGCGACGACGTCGTCCACCGCATCGTCAGCCGGCATCCGCGTTGCCTCGGCGAACGCGTCCGACAAATCCGCCTCTGACAAATCCGCCTCTGACAAGTCCGAAGGCTTCTTCTCCAGCTTTGCCCGCAAGGTCGGGATCGGCGGCACCGCCGACGCCAGCAAGACGACCGCGCCGGCTCCGGCCGCTGCCGCACCAGCCAAGCCGAAGGTCGCCGAGGCCAAGCCGCAATCGGTGGTTCGCGTCGCCCCCAAGGCTGAGCCGAAGCAGGCCGCCAAGCCCGCGCCGAAGCCGGCAGTGACCACGGCCGCAGCCGCCGCACCGGCCCCGTCGTCGTCGACCCAACTCGCCGGCTCCGCGCCTGTCGTGCAGACCAACTCGTTCGACACCCGCTTCTCGGCGGTGAAGTAGGCGGGGCGCGTCTGCGCGAAGACAGCTCGCTGCCGCTTGTCGCAATGCTGCTGTAGCGCAAACTATTTCCAGCCGTCGTCCCTGCGAAGCAGGGACCCAAAACCACCGAACTTGATCGTGAATGGGATCGTGGCCCCAGCGTCGCGCAACAACTCTCATTTGGGGTAATGGGTCCTGGCTTTCGCCAGGACGACATTGAGTGTGTGGCGCGGTCTGTGAGTCACACCACAACGTTCTCGCGACATGATTTGTCCGAGCTTTGCTCTTCGTTCCGCCCTCTCCGTTGGCAGAGCGCGCAGGGAAAGCCGGGCGCCGATCGCACCCAAAGCGTCAGGCCTGCACGATTTCGCCGTCCGCGTTGCGTGCTTTCGTCAGTACCGCGCGCAGACGCCTCGTCGCTGCCGCACCGCCACGCTCGCAGGTTCGAACACCACGCTCCGTCACCGTCGCATGCGCGTTGACCGTTACATTCCGTGGCTTTCGAAAACCTTCTTGCAGCTTCGGCTCAGGCTGGCCCGCTTCATCTGGAGACAGCTCTGCACGGCGCCGTCATTGCCGAGGTCCTTCCGGCAGAAGCGCTGTGCATCGCGCGTGCACGCGCTCTGTTCCGATGGCGTACCGGAATGCTGCGCCAACGCGGCACCGCTGCTCATCACGGCAGCAGCAACAAGAGCTGCAATCGAAATATAGCGCATTGTGACTTCCTCCCGCGGCCTAACGGGCAGCGGGGGCCCATCGTTCCTTTGGGAACCCGGATTCCATCCTACTTCGGCCGCGGGTCCTCAAGCCCCTTGCCGGGATCTTCCAGATGCCCGGTGCGCGCGAGGTCGACGGCGGCGCCGAGCGCCTGCGCGACATTGCGCACCTGTTCCTGGAAGGCCTTGTCTTCGTCGAGATCGCGATGCGACGTCGCATAGGGCTTCATGTAGCCGACATAGCCATCGATCTCGGCCCTGCCGCCGGCCGAGATCAACTCCATGTCGGTGAGCCAGTCCGCAAGAAAGCGGCGGCATGTTTCCGCACCGACGCTGTCGCCGTGGACCACGATGCCGAAATGCCGGCCGCGCAAATGCTTGGGGTATGGCCAGCCCTTGAGTTCGAGCGCCTTGGCTTCGCTCGCGGTCTTGCCGTGGGTCGAGGTCGGATCGGGATTGCCGCCATCGGCGCAGACCAGGCGATCGATCATCGCCTTGAGTCCGGTCGGCGTCTGGTACCAGTTGACGGGCGAGATGATCATGATGCCGTGCGCGCGCACCCACAGCGGATAGATCTCGTTCATCCAGTCGTCGGTTTGCCCGAGCGAGTAGTTCGGATAGCAGCTGCACGGCCAGTGGCAGAGTGCCATCGAGGTGGAGACGCAGGACTTGCAGGGGTGAATCTCCCTGCCGAACTCGGACGTCAGCCGCGACAGATCGAGCACATCGACCGCCAAGCCCATCTCGCGGAAGGCGGCCTCGGCGATCTCGACCATGCGCCAGCTTTTGGACATCTCGCCGGGACACGTATGTTCGCTGCGCGAGGAGCCGTTGATCAGCAGGATATGCGGCGCTTCGTTTGGATCGTCGTGCCTGCGTTGCGCTTCATCGATGGCATCGCGCGCGGACAGCCAATCGACCGCGAGATCATAGTCGGGATCGGCAAAACCGGGGCCGGCCTTGCGGGTAACCGGCGCCTTGCGCGAATGACGATAGGCGTCCCAGGCGCCGGCGATGATCGTCGCAAGCTCCGTCTGCATGGATTGAAAGACCGGATCGGCAAATCGCTTGCGGTAGCGCCGTTCGAATTCATCGCGCGAAAGCTTGACCGGCGGCATCCCCTTGCGAACGTCCGGCTCCGTCATCGACACCTCTCCCTGCCTGCAATCCATCGCCCGCCGTGCATCCCGGTTGGCGCGCGAAACCTCGGGATGAGACCTTGGGATCAAGTCGAGACGGGCAGAGGCTAAAGACCATCGATCTGCATTTGGTTCCTCCGGGCGATGCCTCGCACGCCGGTTAGGACCCATGCCGCGGCTGGCGCGTTGGATGGGAACCTGATCATGCATACGACAGCCCGAGTTCGCGCACGCCGCCAGCGAGGCGCCCCCTTCCCGATCACCATTCGCCCGACCGCGGCGGACGCCATGATCGCGCGTGCGATCGCCCGCAACACCGCACCTGCGCCGGAAGAGATCGCCCGCACACTGACCTGGGGCGCTGACGAAAAGGTCCTGCTTGCGCTCGCCGCCGCAGGCTGGCTCGCCTCACGCGGGCGCGGCGCCTCGCTCGAGCGCGCCGGCAATCACGCGCTGCTGGTGACGGTCGCAGCATCGCTGCTGCCGCATGGCCTGAAGTTGCTGTTCAACCAGACTCGCCCGGATCGCCTGACCGTGGCCGGCCATGCCAACGGCATCCCGATCTCTGGCAGGCGCGATGACGCCTTCCCATCCGGCCACGCGCTGCATATGGGCGCGCTGGCGTCGGCGGCAGCGACATTGCCCGCCGGCGCGCGCCGCCCAATCCAGGCACTCGCGGTCGGCCTCTCGCTGACGCGCATTATGGTTCTCGCACACTGGACGAGCGACGTGATCGCGGGATTCGGGCTCGGAGCACTTCTCGAGCGGCTGCTGCGATTGTGGACCGGCTATCCCGGTGACGATCCACCGCGGGGCAAGGCGCGATGAGCGAATATGTCATCCGCTTTCTCGTGGGCGGGGCCGTGGTGTCGGCCTTCGCGATGCTGGGTGACGTGCTGCGTCCGAAGAGCTTCGCCGGGCTGTTCGGCGCCGCGCCGTCGGTTGCGCTCGCCACCCTCGGCATCGCCGTGTACCAGCACGGCACCGACTATGCCGGCCTGCAGAGCCGCGCGATGATGGCTGGCGCCGTTGCGCTGGCCATCTATAGCTTCGTGGTCTGCCAATTGCTGATTCGCGCGAGGCTCCGCGCTGCCCCCGCCACCTTGCTGGCGCTTGTCGTCTGGCTCGCGATCGTCTTCGGCTTGCTGGGCGTTGCCGGAGGACAGGCATGACACCGGTCCGCGTCTCACTGTCCTCGCTCAGGGAAAGCCGGTGGACCGAATATCTGATCCGCTTCGTGCTCGGTGGCGGCGCCACCGTCCTGACCGGACTGATCAGCAGCACGTGCGGCGCCTATGTCGGCGGCGCCTTTCTTGCACTCCCCGCCATCTTCTGCGCCAGCGCCACCCTCATCGAGAAGCATGAAATCCGCCGCAAGCGGAACGCCGGCCTCGACGGCACGTGGCGCGGGCAGCAGGCCGCGGCGCTCGATGCGGCGGGCGCAGCGCTCGGCGCGGTCGGCATGCTGGCATTCGCCATCGTCTTCGCGCTGACGGTGGGCCGCAGCGTCCCGGCCGCCTTCATCGCGGCATCGCTGGCCTGGCTGATCTGCTCGGTCGCGGCCTGGTATGTGCGTCGCGAGATGCGATCGGCACGGCGGACGCGGACGCCGGGAGACGGCGTGATCGGCCGCAAGGCCGACCGCCTGCCGCATTGAAGCCTGCTACGGCGCCAGATAGCGCAGCAGTTCCGGATCGCTCCGCACCTCGCTGGCGCCGCCCTGCAGCGCGACGCGGCCGCGGTCCAGCACATAGGCATAGTCGGCGACGCGCAGCGCGAGGTCGAGATGCTGCTCGACGATCACGACCGAGATGCTTTTGGCGAGCTCGATCAGCCGTTCGGTGATCTCCTCGATCACGCCGATCCAGACGCCTTCGGTCGGCTCGTCCAGCAGCAGCAACTTTGGATTGCCGAGCATGGCGCGGCCGATCGCCAGCATCTTGCGCTCGCCGCCGGACAGCGTGCCGGCCGGCTGGTCGAGCCGCTGGCCGAGTTTCGGAAAGATGGCCAGCACGCGATCGACGGCGCTGGCATCGGAATTGAACAGCGAGCCGACGGCGAGGTTGTCGCGCACCGACAGGCGGGCGAACACCGAATGCTCCTGCGGCACATAGCCGATGCCGGAGCGCACCCGCTCCTCGGTGCGGCGGCGGGTGATGTCGCGGCCGTCGAAGAACAACTCGCCCTGCGAGCTTGCGAGCTCGCCGACGATGGTCTTCATCAGCGTGGTCTTGCCGGCGCCGTTGCGGCCGAGCACGGCGACGCCGCCGCGCCAGGGAATGCCGATGTTGACATCGAACAGGACCTGGCTGCGGCCATAACCGGCGTCGAGATGCCGGATATCGAGGAAGGTTTGCTCAGGCACGGCGAAGATAGATCTCCTGGACGCTTTTGTTGGCCTGGATTTCCGCGACCGTTCCCGAGGCCAGCACCTTGCCCTGGTCGAGCACGGTGAGGCGGTCGCAGATGTCGCGGATGAAATCGAGGTCGTGTTCGACGATGACGAGCGAGCAATGCTGCTTGATCGGCTGCAACAGCTCGCCGGTGACGCGGCGCTCCTCGAGGCTCATGCCGCCGGTCGGCTCGTCCAGCAGCAACAGCCGTGGCTTGCCGGCGAGCGCCATCGCGATCTCGAGCCATTGCTGCTGGCCGTGCGACAGGGCCGCGGCGGCATCATGTGCGCGATCGGCGAGCCGGAACTGGGTCAGCATCGTCATCACCTGATCGTGCAGCTTCTTGCGGGTCCGCGACAGCACGAGGTCGAACAGCGAGCAGTGTGCCTGCAGCGCCAGCAGGATGTTGTCGTACAGCGTCAGCGTCGGCAGCACCGAGGTGATCTGGAACTTCAGGCTCATGCCGGCGCGCGCGCGCTCGGTCGGCGTGAACGCGGTGATGTCGGTGTTGACGAAGGAGACCTTGCCCGTGGTCGGCACCTCGGCGCCGGCGACGCATTTCATCAGCGTGCTCTTGCCCGAGCCGTTGGGGCCGATCAGGCCGTGGAACTCGTTCTCGCCGACGGTCAGCGCTGCACCGTCGAGCGCGGTCAGCTTGCCGAACACTTTGCTGATCCCTTGCGCCTCAAGGAGCGGCATTGCCGGTCTCCTTCGGGGCTTTGCCGAAACTGCCGACCCGCTCGCGCTCGCCGAGCACGAAGGAGATCAGCCCGAGCGGCCGGAACATGATGACGAGCAGCAGCAGCACGCCGAGGATGATCGGCCAGACGTCGCGGTAATTGTCGGACAGCCAGAAGCTGACGCCCTCGATGATCACGGTGCCGATCACGGCGCCGATCAGCGTGCCGGAGCCGCCGAACAAGACGTAGAGCACGACCTGGGTCGAGAACACGACGCCCAGCATGTTGGGCCAGACGAAGCCCTCGTGGAAGGCATAGAGGCTGCCGGCAAGACCGGCGATGGTGCCGCCGACTGCAAAGATGATCGCCTTCAGATGCTGCGCCTTGTAGCCGAAGAAGGCGATGCGCTGCTCGTTCTCGCGCAGGCCGGCGAGCGCGAGGCCGAATTGCGAGCGGACCAGGAAGCGGCAGAGCAGATAGACGACCACGAGGATGCCGAGCACCATGTAGTAGTAGATCGGCCCCTCCTCGAACTCGTAGCTGCCGAGGGTGAGCGGCGGGATCGACGGGATGCCGTTCTGGCCGCCGAGATAGTACCAGCCGCGCGCCAGCCGGTCCGCGGCATAGGAGCCGGTGAGGGTGCCGAGCGAGACGAAGATCACGCTCGAGGGATAACGCCCGAGCAGCAGGAAGCCGCCGAGCAGCAGCGACGCGGTGAGCCCGATCAGCGTTCCGGCAGGCAGGATCAGGAGGATCGAGGTGACGTTGAGATCGCGCGCCAAGAGCGCCACGCCGTAGCCGGCGGCGCCGAAGAACAGCGCCTGGCCGAAGCTCATGATGCCGGCATAGCCCCACACCAGGTCGAACGACAGGGCGAACAACGCGAGGATCACCACGCGGGTGGCGAACACCGTCAGATAGTCCTGCAGCACCCATGGCAGGACCAGTGCGATCAGCAGCACCAGCCCTTCCACGATCGGCAGGACCTTCCATCCTGCCGATACCCGTCCCGCCGGCGCGCTTGCGGCCGGTGCACCCTCGCCCGTCACGACATCTGGTTCCTCACCGACGCGTGCGACAGCCTCTCTTGCTCCAACCATGGATCGCTCAGCATTCCTTGGGATCAACGAGACCGTCGCTGCGCGCGACGATCTCATAGTTCCCGCCTTTGGCAACAGCGGTGTACATCTTCATCTTGCAGTGACGCTTGCCCGGCACCATCTCCGCCCGGTCCGCCCGGCCCTTCGGCGATCTTGGCGTGGTCGAGCGCGGCCGCAACGGAGTCGCGGTCGACCTTGCCGGCCTCCTTGACCGCCGCCTCCCACAGCTTGAGGCCGCGATAGGTTCCGGTGGCGGCGCTGCCGGCCGCGAACAGGAAGTTGCCGGGGAAATCCTTCTCATAGGCTGCCTGGAGCTTGGCGTCGAACGGATCCTCCTTGGTCAGCACCTTGAAATAGTCGAGGCAGCTCGCAAGGCCCTCGATCTCGTTGGCCTGATTGATGTTGAGCGTGTTCTCGTCATAGTAGACGCAGGCGAGCCGCCCGCCGTTCTTGAGGAAGCCGGCTTCATAAAGCTGCTTGAAGAACGGGCCGACGCCGGGCGGGATCACGGTGTTGAACACGACGTCGACCTTGTTGGAGATGACGCGGTTCACGGTGGCCGAGAAGTCGACCTGGTCGAGCGGGTAGTATTCCTCGAACACCACCTCGCCGCCGTTCGATTCGATCACCTTGCGGGCGTAGACGTTGAGCGTGTGCGGCCAGACATAGTTGGCGCTCGGCAGCGCGAACTTCTTGCCGCCGTTCTTGATCAGCCAGGGAATGAAGGTGTCGCACTGCTGCGCCGGGGTCGGTCCGGTGCAGAACAGATAGGGCGTGCACTCCTTGCCTTCGTAGAGCTGCGGATAGATGTAGAGCGTCTTGCCGCGCGCCACGATCGGATCCTTGATCGCATTGCGCATCGACGAGGTGATTCCGCCGAGCACCATGTCGACCTTGTCGCGCTGGATCAGCTTGCGGACATTGCCGACCGCGACCGATTCGTTCGAGGCAGTGTCCTCGATGTAGAGCTCGAGCGGCCGGCCGAGCAGGCCGCCGCCGGCGTTGATCTCCTTGATCACCATCTTGGCGACGTTGGCGTCGGCGTTGCCGGCATAGGCGATCGGGCCGGTCAGGTCGGTCGCGATGCCGACCTTGATCGGTCCCTCCGCTGCGTTGGCCCAGTCGGGCCTGACCACCCAGCTGCCGACCCCGGTCGCGAGCGCGCCGGTCGCGAACGCGAAATTGCTCATGAAGCGGCGGCGCGTGAGATTGGTGCGATCGAACATCTGACTAAACCCCTTTTCCCGATATGAGGCCCTGCGGGCGGAATTTGATGAAGGCAATGGCGAGCACGAAGACCAGGACGTCGGCGACGACAGGAGACATCACCCAAGGCAGCGCCGCGCTGAGCGTGCCGATCACACCGGCGCCGGCGACCGGACCGATGAAGGAGCCGACCCCGCCGACCATCACGGCGACGAAGCCCTGGATCAGGAAGCGGATGCCGAGATCGGCGAACAGGCTGAACACCGGCACAATCAGCGCGCCGGCAAGTCCGGCCAGCGCCGCGCCGAACGCGAAGGTTGCCCCGTAGATCAGGGGCGTCGAGATGCCCGACGCGCGCGCCAGCGCCGGATTCTCCAGCGTGGCGCGGACCCGAAGCCCGAACGAGGTGCGCGCCAGCAAGAGATAGCAGCCGCCCATCACCAGCAGCGTGATCACGATGATGGTGAAGCGCCAGGCCGAGATGTGGACGGAGCCGAGGTCGATCGAACCGCCGATCGGCTCCGGCACCGTGAGATAGAAGCCGCCGATCAGGCCGCGCACGCTCTCGCGGATGATCAGGCCGAGCGCATAGGTGCCGAGCATCGCCACGATCGGCGCGGCGTAGAACCGCCTGATGATCAGCGCCTCCAGCACGAAGCCGATCGCGCCGACCACGAAGGGCGCCGCGACCATGCCGGCCCAGACCGGCGCGCCGTGGGCGTAGGCCAGATAGGTGACATAGGCCCCGAGCAGGACGAACTCGCCCTGCGCGAAGTTGAAGATGCCCATCATGCTGGCGATGATGCCGAGCCCGAGCACCACCAGCACGATGATCGCGCCGAAGCTCACGATCTCGAACGCCGCGGCAAAAGTGCTAGCCATGTCGTTCGATCCGGCGTTCGATCCATCCAGCCTGCGTCTGCAACAAGCGGCGCCTCACATCTTCTTCCAGTCGCCGGCCTGCTCGAAGGCGTGCGCGGCGCGGTAGATGGTGGATTCCTCGAACATCCGGCCGACCAGCATCAACCCGACCGGCAGGCCGTCGACCATGCCGCAGGGCAGCGACATCGCCGGGTGGTGGGTGATGTCGAACGGCGCGGTGTTGGTGATCATCTCGAGCGCACGGGCGACATAGTCCTCGCGGCTGGCATTGGCCGCCGGCAGCGCCGGCGCCTTCATCGGCGTGGTCGGCAGCAGCAGCAAGTCGTAATCCTTGAACGCCTTGTCATAGGCCGCGGTGAGGCGGCGGGAGATGTTGAGCGCCTTGCCGTAGAAGCGCGGACCGAAATTGTTGTTGATGTAGGTGCCGAGCATCATGAACAGCTTGGTGGTCTCCGACAGCGAGTCCGCCTGGCGGCGCCAGCCGCGATGGAAGTCCATCAGCGAGGTCGAATAGAGGTCGGGCCGGCTGAGGCCGTAGCCGTCGCCGAACATCATGGTCTGGGTCAGGCCTTCGGTGCCGATCGGGGTCCAGATCGCGGGGCCGACCATGTGCATCGGGATCGACACGGTGTCGACCGACGCGCCGAGATCCTTGAAGCGCTTGGCCGCCTCGCGCACGCTTTCATTGACCGCGGCTTCCGCGGTCGGCTGCTCGAAGCCTTCCTTGAGGATGCCGATCTTCATGCCCTTGACGCCCTTGCCCAGCGCCTTGGTGTAATCCTCGACCTTGGGCGCCTTGATGCGCGGATCGTAGCCGTCGTCGCCGGCGATCACCTCGAGCAGCAGCGCGTTGTCCTCCACCGTTGCGGTCATCGGTCCTGTGTGGTCGACGAAGATCTCGATCGGCATGATGCCGGTATAGGGCACGAGGCCCCAGGTCGGCTTCATGCCGTAGGTGCCGCAGAACGAGGACGGCATGCGGATCGAGCCGCCCTGGTCGCCGCCGATCGCCATGTCGACCTCGCCGAGCGCGACCACGACGCCGGAGCCCGACGACGAGCCGCCGGCCGAATAGCCCATCTTGTGCGGATTGTGCACCGCTCCGTAAGAGTTGGTGTGGCTGCCGCCGGACAGGCAGAAGTGCTCGCAATGGGTCTTGCCGGCGATCTCGGCGCCGGCATCGAGCATCCGCGTGACGATGGTGGCGTCGAAATCGGGGATATAGCCTTCCAGCGTCGACGAGCCGTTCGTCATCGGCACGCCGGCCAGCATGATGTTGTCCTTCAGCGCCACCGTCTTGCCCTTGAGCTTGCCGGACGCCGCGCCCTTCACGGTCGACTTGTAGTACCAGGCGTTGCGCGGGTTCTCCTCTGGCGCCGGGCGATAGCCGGGCGTGCGCGGATATTTCACCGCAGGCAGCTCGTCCGGCATCGCGGCGATCACGTTGTAGGCGTCGATCGAGCCCTGCATCAGGCCGCGGAACGAGGCCACATCCTCATCGGTCAGTGACAGGCCGCACTGCTCGGCGACGGCACGAAGTTGCGTTGGCGTGGGAAGGACGACGGTCACGGCGCTCTCCTGATAGCTTTTGATCTTTGGATTTGATCCCTCGACGCAGGTGCAGCGGCGCGCTGCCCGCGCGAACCGCTCACCCCGTTGCTGTATTGAAAACGGAAATATTTTCCTTTTCAAGTATTATTTCGCAAAACCTTCCGGCGACGCTGTCGCACTGCTCAGATCGGCTTGATCACCCTGAAGTCGAGACCGTCGGCTTCGGCAAGATACATCGGCATCCTGGCATGGCCGCTGCGCACCGTGACCGGACCGCGCGGGCCGCGATAGACGAGGTTGTCCGCCGCCGCGAGCAGCGGCCGCATGTCCAGCGTGCCGGCGCGCTTGGCGGCGGCCTCGAGCAGGCAGAACCCTTCATAGGCGGACTCGCTGCACGAGCCGACCGGCGGCGCGAACGCACCGAACATCGCGCGATAGCGGTCCCTGAAATCGTCGCCTTCGCGTGAGCCGACGGAGGGGAAATAGCCGGAGGCGCAGTAAAGGTTCTCGGTCTTGTCGGCGCCGATGCCGAGCAGCGCCGTCTCGTCGAAACAGCCGGCAAAGCGCAGCGTGGTGGCGGCAAGGCCGGCATCGGCGAAGGCGCGGTTGAAGGTCACGCTATCGGTGCCGATCAGCGAGATCAGCACGACATCGGGTTTCGCGGCGCGGATGCGTTCCAGCTGCGCCTCGTGATTATCCTCGCCGACCGGCACGAACTCCTCGCCGACCACGAGCCCGCCGGTCTCCTTGATGTAACGCTTCACCGCGCGGTGCGACTGCCATGGCCAGACATAGTCGCTGCCGATCAGGTACCAGCGCGAGGCGCGCTTCGCCTCGGCCAGCCAGTGGATCGACGGCCGGTTCTGCCAGCGTGGCGTCTCGCCGATCGCGATGACGCCCGGCGTCCGCTCGCCGCCTTCATAGACCGGCGTGTAGATGTAGGGGATCTTGCTGCGGGTGATCAGGCCGCGCAGCGCGACGCGCACCGCGCTGGTGTGCATGCCCATGATGAGATCGACATCGTCGGACGCGATCGCCTGCTCGGCGCGATCGAGCACGTCCTCGATCGGTCCGCCGGCGTCATAGACCGAGAACTCGACCTCGCGGCCGAGGATGCCGCCGCGCCGGTTGATGTCGGCGACGGCGAGCTGTGCACTCGAGGTCGCGGCCGGTCCCCACATCCCGGGCGAACCGGTGCAGCAGACGAAGCCGGCGATCCGCAGCCGGCTGCGCGCACCGCGCGGACCGAAACCGTCCCGATCCATCGGGGAAAAGACCCGATCGGACCGCGCCGACGTCAGGTTCCGGAACAGCAGGGGAGGCGGGCATGGAAGGCCGCCATACCTGTTGCTCGAGGTTCGGGCCATGACGTAGGGCGTCGATTGCACACCTGCTCCTGTCTGGCACCGGCAAGCCGCGCGGCGAGCGCGGCATCGCCCGGTCCATCTAGATCGTCCTGATCACATTGAAGTCGAGACCGTCGGCCTCGGCAAGATAGATCGGCATCTCGGCGCGGCCGTCGCGAATTGTGACGGTGCCGCGGGCACCGCTGTAGACGAGATTGTGCGCCGCGGCGGACAATGGTCCGATCGACAGCGAGCGCGCCTGATTGGCCGCCGCCTCGAGAAAGCGCATCCCCTCATAATTGGACTGCCCGACCGAGCCGATCGGCGGCGCATGCGCCCCGAACATCGCGCGGTAGCTGGTCCGGAAGTCGTCATTGGCGCACGAATCGATGCAACCGAAATAGCCGGAGGCGCAGAACAGGTTTTGGGTCGAGTCGGGGCCGATGCCGAGCATCACGGTCTCGTCCATCGCGCCGGCGTAACGCAGCGTGGTCGCGGCAAGCCCGGCCTCGGCGAAGGCACGGTTGAAGGTGATGCTGTCGGTGCCGATCAGGGTGATCAGCACGACATCTGGCCGTGCTGCGCGAATCCGCGCCAGATGCGGCTCGTGATTGTCCTCGCCGAGCGGGACAAATTCCTCGCCGACGACGTGGCCGCCGGCCTCCTTGATGTAGCGCTTCACCGCGCGATGCGACTGCCAGGGCCAGACATAATCGCTGCCGATCAGGTACCAGCGCTGGGCCTTCTTGACCTCGGTGAGCCAGTGGATCGCCGGCCGGCTTTCCGCGCGCGGCGTCTCGCCGATCGCCATCACGCCGGGCGTCCGCTCGCCGCCCTCATAGACCGGCGTGTAGACATAGGGGATGCGGCCGGCGGTGACCTTGCGCAGCGCGAGGCGCACCGCCGAGATATGCGAGCCCATGATCACGTCGATCTCGTCGAAAGCGATCGCCCGCTCGGCGCGTCGCACCACTTCCTCGATCGGGCCGCCGGCGTCGTACATCGACAATTCGACCTCGCGGCCGCGGATGCCGCCGCGCCGGTTGATCTCGGCGACCGCGAGCATGACGCTGTTGGCGGAGATCGGCCCCCAGATCCCGGGCGCGCCGGAGAAGGTGATGAAATTGCCGATTCGAAGCTTGCTGTCGGTGCTGCGACGGCGCGACGAGCCGGGCTTGAGGGTCAAAGCGAGATCGGCCGCGCAGGACGACGGATTTCGAAACAGCAGCGGCGGCGCGACGGGCATGCCGCCATACGCCTGGAAAGAGACCGTCGAGAGCACGCCAACTCCTGTCTGGGAAGCAGTAAGCAACGCAGCCAGCGGGCGGTCGCGGCATCCGCCCCTTGGTTGGGGGAATATCCTAGGTGAAAATATTGAATATTCAACAATTGAAGTGCATATAGAAATGGCATGAGTTGCCGGACATTCATTCACCGGGTCAGGAACCAGGTCTTACGCCGTGGCTAAACCGCCGAAAGAAAATTCCCCGATCACCGAACATCTCGCCTACCTGCTGGCGCAAGCCAACCGGGAGATCAACCGGCAGTTGGAGACGCGGCTCGCCAAGGAAGGCGTGCCGGTCGAGCAGTGGCGCATCCTGAAGGTGCTGTCCGACGGCAACGGCCACTCGATGGGCGAGCTTGCGGATGCTGTGCTGCTCAACCATCCGACGCTGACCAAGATGATCGACCGCATGGTGTCGGACGCGCTGGTCTATCGCGTCCAGGATCCCAAGGATCGCCGCAAGGTGCTGATGTTCGTCTCCGACCGCGGCAAGGCGCTGTGCCGGCGGCTCAACTCGCTCGCGGTGAGCCAGGAAGAGCACATCGTCGAGAGCTATGGCGACAAGTCGACCACTGAACTCAAGCGCCTGCTGGAAAGCCTGATCGGCAGCGCCAATTAAGGCCGCGCCGGCCCGGCGCGCCCCTGCCGAAACCATCGAAAAAAGACCGGCAGGAAATGTCGGGATGCGGCGGTTTGGTGCGTCCTTGGGGCGCGCCCTGCGGCGCAGCCTTCGCGCTTGGCCGCGCTGGTCCACCCGATTGCTCGTTAGTGAGGATTTCCCGTCATGACTTCGATCACGCCGTTCCTCTGGCTCGACAACAACGTCCGCGATGCCGTCGCCTTCTACCAATCGGTGTTTCCGAACGCCAAGATCGAGACCGTCAGCGATTTCATGGCGACCTTCGAGCTCGAGGGGCAGCGGTTCCACGCGCTCAATGGCGGGCCGCAGCACAAGTTCAACGAGGCGGTGTCGTTCTTCCTGAGCGTCGAGACCCAGGAGCAGGTGGACTACTTCTGGGAGAAGCTCACCGACGGCGGCCAGGAATCGCGCTGCGGCTGGCTCAAAGACCGCTTCGGCCTGTCCTGGCAGGTGATCCCGACCGCGCTCGGCCGCTATCTCAGCGCCCCCGATCGCAAGGCAGCCGACCGCGCGATGCAGGCGATGCTGAAGATGCAGAAGATCGTGATCGCCGATCTCGACAAGGCCTTCGCCGGCTGAGAGCGATGCGGCTCGACGGGCGCGGGCCAGTCGCCCGCCGCCTCAGCGCGCGCGGCGGCTACGCGTACCGGCCGTGGCAGTGCTTGTACTTCTTGCCTGACCCGCAGGGGCAGTCCTCGTTGCGGCCGACCTTGCCCCAGCTCGCCGGATCGTTCGGATCGCGGTCGGTGGCAATCATCCCGGGCGCCAGTGAGGCCTGGGCGTAGGTGGCCTCGGTCAGGCGGGCCTGCGCGAACTCGTCCTCGCCGGTGTTGGGATCGAGCTTGTGCGCCTCCATCAGCGGCAGCGGCTGCGGCGGCTCCTCCGGCGGCACGATCTCGACCCGCATCAGCTGCGCGGTGACCGCCTCGCGCAGATGCGCGCTCATCTCCTGGAACAGGTTGAAGGCCTCGGTCTTGTACTCCTGCAACGGGTCACGCTGGCCATAGCCGCGCAGGCCGATCACCTGTCGCAGATGGTCGAGCATGATCAGGTGCTCGCGCCAGAGATGGTCCAGCGTCTGCAGCAGGATGGTCTTCTCGACGTAACGCATCACGTCGGGACCCCATTGCGCGACCTTGGCGGCCATGCGCTCGTCGACATGGGTCTCGATGCGGGTCAGCAGCTCCTCGTCGGCGATGCCCTCTTCCTTGGCCCATTCGTCGACCGGCAGATCGACATCGAGCACGCGCTTCAATTCGTCCTTGAGGCCGGCGGTGTCCCACTGCTCGGCATAGGCGTGCTCGGGAATGTATTTGGCGACCACGTCCTCGACGAAGGCATGGCGCATGTCGGTCACGGTCTCGACGACGCTGTCGTCCTTCATCAGGTCGACGCGCTGGTCGAAGATCACCTTGCGCTGGTCGTTCTGGACGTTGTCGAACTTCAAGAGGTTCTTGCGGATGTCGAAGTTGCGCGCCTCGACCTTCTGCTGCGCCTTCTCGAGCGCCTTGTTGATCCAGGGATGGATGATCGCTTCGCCTTCCTGCAGGCCGAGCCGCTGCAGCATGCTGTCGAGCCGGTCGGAGCCGAAGATGCGCATCAGATCGTCTTCCAGCGACAGGAAGAACTTCGAGCGGCCGGGATCGCCCTGACGGCCGGAACGGCCGCGCAGCTGGTTGTCGATGCGGCGGGATTCGTGACGCTCTGAGCCGATGATGTAGAGGCCGCCCGGCTTCTTCACGGTTTTCGCGGGCTTGTTGCCCTTGGCGGGCTCGACCTCGAAATCCTCTTCCGCCTTCAGCACGATCTCGCGGAAGCGCTCGATGTCGGCCTTGATCTGCTCGATCTTCTTGGCCTTCTCGGCCTCATCGGTGATCCCGGCGGTCTCCTGCTGGATCCGCATCTCGAGCGAGCCGCCGAGCTTGATGTCGGTACCGCGGCCGGCCATGTTGGTCGCGATCGTGATCGCGCCCGGCACGCCGGCTTCCGCGACGATATAGGCTTCCTGCTCGTGGAAGCGCGCGTTCAGCACCGCGAACAGCTTTGCCGGCTTGCCGGCGCGCGCGGCGGCATAGAGCTTCTCCATGCCGGATTCGGACGTGAAGTCGATCTGCTTGTAGCCGTGCTTCTTCAAGTACTCGGCCAGCACTTCCGACTTCTCGATCGACGCCGTGCCGACCAGCACCGGCTGCAGCCGCTTGTTGGCGCGCTCGATCTCGGCAAGGATCGCGGCGTATTTCTCGTTCTGGGTGCGGTAGACCTCGTCGTCCTCGTCAAGGCGCGCCACCGGCAGGTTGGTCGGGATCTCAACGACCTCGAGCTTGTAGATGTCGAACAGTTCGTCGGCTTCGGTCAGCGCCGTGCCGGTCATGCCGGACAGCTTCTGGTACATCCGGAAATAGTTCTGGAAGGTGATCGAGGCCAGCGTCTGGTTCTCGGGCTGGACCGTGACGTGCTCCTTGGCTTCCAGCGCCTGGTGCAGGCCTTCCGAATAGCGGCGGCCCTGCATCATGCGGCCGGTGAACTCGTCGATGATGACGACCTCGTCGTCGCGGACGATGTAGTCCTTGTCGCGCGTGAACAGCGTGTGCGCGCGCAGCGCCTGGTTGACGTGATGCACGACGGAGACGTTCTCGACGTCGTACAGCGAGTCGCCCTTGAGCTGGCCGGCGTCGCGCAGCAGGTTCTCCAGCTTCTCCATGCCGGCTTCGGTCAGCGTCACCGTGCGCTGCTTCTCGTCGACCTCGTAGTCGTCCTTCTTGGCGAGATTCGGCATGAAGGTGTCGATGGTGTTGTAGAAATCCGAGCGGTCGTCGAGCGGGCCGGAGATGATCAGCGGCGTGCGCGCCTCGTCGATCAGGATGGAGTCCACTTCGTCGACGATCGCGTAGTAGTGCTCGCGCTGGACCATGTCCTCCAGGCGGTACTTCATGTTGTCGCGCAGATAGTCGAAGCCGTATTCGTTGTTGGTGCCGTAGGTGATGTCGCAGGCATAGGCAGCCTTGCGCTCGGCGTCGTCGAGGCCGTGCACGATCACGCCGGTGGTCAGCCCCAGGAAGGCGTAGATCTGGCCCATCCAGCCGGAGTCGCGGCGGGCGAGGTAGTCGTTGACGGTGACGACGTGGACGCCCTTGCCGGCGAGCGCGTTGAGGTAGACTGCAAGCGTCGCGACCAGCGTCTTGCCTTCGCCGGTCTTCATCTCGGCGATGTCGCCCTCGTGCAGCACCATGCCGCCGATCAGCTGAACGTCGAAATGGCGCTGGCCGAGCGTCCGCTTGGCGGCCTCGCGCACCGTGGCGAAGGCCGGAACCAGGATGTCGTCCAGCGTCTTGCCGCTGGCGAGCTGCTGCTTGAATTCGGCGGTGCGGGCCTTGAGCTGATCGTCCGTCAGTTTGACGAGCTCGGGCTCCAGCGCGTTGATGGCGTTGACGCGGGACTGATACCCCTTGACCCGACGGTCATTGGCGGAGCCGAAAAACTTGCGGGCGAGCGCGCCGATCATGCGAAATTCCTGTTCTTCGGTCTCGAGTTCGGTCTTCGTTCAGTGTTGGAATTCAACTTGGAATTCAGTCTTGGATTACAGCCTGAGATGGTCCGCCGGATCGCCTATCAACTCAACGTGACGCGCTACGGTTCGAGCCCCGGCCCGGGGGCTCCTCCGCCAATTGAGTGGGAAACAGGCCATCCTGGGTTCAACGGCGAAAAACGCAGCAAAATAAGCGCTCTCGCCGCTGACGCGGTTGGCCAGAGATATGGCCCGGTCGGGGGGTTGTCAACGCTGGCAAGATGTCAAGGAATTCATCATTTTGACAAGACTTTCGCGTTGCCAATGTAACACGATTGGGCGAGTGTCCGCCCCGCTCGAGCTTCCCCCCTTTGAGACAAGGATTTTGCATGACCACCTCGCCCCCGGAAACCAAAACCGGCCTGCGCCTCGGCCTCGCCACCCTGGCCGCGACGGGCTGTCTTGTCGCAGTGCTGGCTGCCGGCCTCCCGGTCCGGGCCGCGGAATCCGATCCGGTGCTGGCGAAGGTCAACGGCTCGGAGATCCACGCCAGCGACGTGGCGCTCGCCGAGGAGGAACTCGGCCAGAGCCTGCAGCAGATGGACCCCTCGACCCGCAAGGACAACGTGCTGTCCTTCCTGATCGACATGAAGATCGTGTCCAAGGCCGCCGAGGACAAGAAGATCGAGAACAATGACGACTTCAAGAAGCGGCTCGCCTTCACCCGCAACCGCCTGTTGATGGACAGCCTGCTTGCCAGCGAGGGCAAGGCCGCGACCACCGACGACGCCATGAAGAAGGTCTATGAGGAGGCCGCCAAGCAGATCACCGGCGAGCAGGAGGTGCGCGCCCGCCACATCCTGGTCGAGACCGAGGACGAGGCCAAGGCGATCAAGGCCGAGCTCGACAAGGGCGCCGACTTCGGCGAGCTCGCCAAGAAGAAGTCCAAGGACCCCGGCGCCTCCGACGGCGGCGACCTCGGCTTCTTCACCAAGGAGCAGATGGTGCCGGAATTCTCCGCGGTCGCCTTCTCGCTCGAGCCGGGCAAGATCTCCGATCCGGTCAAGTCGCAGTTCGGCTGGCACATCATCAAGGTCGAGGAAAAGCGCAACCGCAAGGCGCCCGACTTCGAGCAGGTGAAGGCCCAGATCGAGACCTATGTGACCCGCAAGGCCCAGGCCGACTATGTCGCCAAGCTGCGCGAGGCCGCCAAGGTCGAGCGCATGGACAAGCCGGCCGATGCGGCCGCGCCGGCGGATGCCGCCAAGGACGCGCCGGAGCCGGCCGACAACAAGATGGCGCCGGCGAAGAAGTAAGCTTTGCGACGTCGATAGCTTCAATGCGCGATGGCCGGGCTCGTCCCGGCCATTTTGCTTTTTTAGCCCGTCCTCGTAGCCCGGATGAAGCGCAGCGAAATCCGGGGTCTGTTGCCGCGGAGGGACTCGTCCCGGATTGCGCTTCGCTCCATCCGGGCTACACATTCGTCGCGCTACCGCTTCCTTGAACGATTCATGACAGCGCGTTCGCATCGCAGCCCTCTCCCGCTTCTTGCGGCGAGATGTTATGGAGCGCTTCCCTCCCCGTAGCCGGAAGCTTGCCGATGTCCACCGCCGTCTCCCCCCTCGCCCCGCCCGACGTTCCAGAGATGCCCGTGATCGCGGGTGTGCGGCTTGCGACCGCTGCCGCCGGCATCCGCTACAAGGGGCGCACCGACGTGCTGCTTGCGCTGCTCGACAAGGGCACCACGGTGGCCGGCGTGTTCACCAAGTCGAAGTGCCCGTCGGCGCCGGTCGAATGGTGCCGCGCCAAGCTGAAGGGCGGCGCCGCGCGCGCGCTGGTGGTCAATTCCGGCAACGCCAACGCCTTCACCGGCAAGACCGGCAAGGCGTCGACCGCGCTGACCGCGCAGATCGCGGCGAAGGCGGTCGGCTGCTCGACATCGGACGTGTTCCTCGCCTCCACCGGCGTGATCGGCGAGCCGCTCGACGCCACCAAGTTCGACGGCGTGCTGGCGCAGCTCGCACAGACCGCGACCCCCGATCGCTGGATGGACGCAGCGAAGGCAATCATGACCACCGACACCTTCCCGAAAGTCGCCACCGCGACCGTCAAGCTCGGCAAGGCCAAGGTGACGATCAACGGCATGGCCAAGGGCGCCGGCATGATCATGCCCGACATGGCGACCATGCTGTCGTTCATCTTCACCGACGCGCCGCTGTCGGCCTCGGTGCTGCAATCCCTGCTCAAGGCCGGCGTCGAGGACACCTTCAATGCGCTGACCATCGACGGCGACACCTCGACCTCGGACACGCTGCTGGCATTTGCAACCGGCGCAGCCGCTGCCAACGGCGCGCCGAAGATCTCGCGCGCCGGCGACCCGCGGCTGAAGGCCTTCACCAAGGCGTTCCAGCAGATCCTCGCCGATCTGTCCGAGCAGGTGGCGCGCGACGGCGAAGGCGCCCGCAAGCTGGTCGAGGTCGTGGTCGAGGGCGCCACCACCAAACCGTCGGCGCGCAGAATCGCGATGTCGATCGCCAATTCGCCGCTGGTGAAGACCGCGATCGCCGGCGAGGACGCCAATTGGGGCCGCGTGGTGATGGCGGTCGGCAAGGCCGGCGAACCTGCCAACCGCGACAAGCTCTCGATCTCCTTCAACGGCATCCGCGTCGCCAAGAGCGGCGCGCGCGACCCCTCCTACAACGAGAAAGAGGTGTCGGAGGCGATGAAGGCGCCGAAGATCCAGATCAAGGTCGCGCTTGGCCTCGGCAAGGCCAAAGACCGCGTGCTGACCTGCGACCTCACCAAGGAATACGTCGCGATCAACGGGGACTACAGGTCGTAGTAGCCGACATAGCGTCGCCACCTCCGTCATTGCGAGGAGCGAAGCGACGAAGCAATCCATCCGTCCATGCATGCGGACAGATGGATTGCTTCGCTTCGCTCGCAATGACGGCGTGAGTCCCGTCATCCTGAGGAGCGCGTAGCGCGTCTCGAAGGATGCACGGCCCGATAGCGCCGCGCGGAGAAAATCGGGCCGTCGACCCTTCGAGACGGCCGCTTTGCGGCCTCCTCAGGGTGACGGTGATAGAGCGTGTGCGCTTCGCTAGCTGCTGATCCGCGCGTCGGCGACGGCCTTCTTGAACAGCGCGTTCATCGCATCCGCGATGCCCTGCGTCGGGCTGACCTCGAAATAGAAGCCCGGCGACGCGCAGGCCTGCATGTTCTGCGCGATCTGGCTGTTCGGCGACGGGCCGAACGGGCCCTGGTTGAACGGATCGATCCAGGTCATGTACCAGCCGTTGGTCGGCAGCTGCAGGTAAGTCGTGTAGAGCACCGCGATCTTGATGCCGCGGTTCTTGATGGCCGTGCACAACGCCGGATTGATCGGCGACTGGCAGCGATTGCCGCCGCTGACCGGCTTCAGGCAGCTTGAATTCGGTTCGTCAGCCACGCCGTCGGACACGAAGAACAGGTATTTCATCGGCGCCGCCGCCGTGCCCGGGCCCGGCGCGCTGATCGCGTTGCTGATGGCCGGAAGCACCGTCGAGAACTGGCTGTCCTTGTCGGCGGTGTAGGAATCGTTGTTGCCGTTGACGCCCATCAGGTCGATGTTGCCGGCTGCGGTCTTGGCGCTCGATAGGCTGGTCGACAGCGAGAACAGTGCGCGCAGGCCGATCGTCTTCGACGAGGCGCCGAAATCGTAGATCGCCATCCGGTACTGGCTGGCATAGGTCGCGGTGTTCGCGGCCGTGTCCATCAATTGCTGGGTCGCGCTGCGCAGCACGTCGATCCGCGTCGTCACGCCGAGCGTCTTGGCGAGATTGTAGTAGTTGTTGGCGTCGTTGTAGTCGTGACAGGCGAAGGCGCACTTGTCGGACGTGTTGTTGACCATCTTGGTCACGTCGGCGGGCGTCGCCGCAACCCCCATCGACGGCGAGTTGTCGAGCAGGAGATAGAAATCGATATAGAGCGGCATGTTCGCGGTCGAGGTCGACGCGCCGGTCACCGTCATCTTGCTTTGTCCGATCACGCCGAGGAACATGGTCGGGACATCGGCGGTGAACTTGACCGTCGAGGTGATGACGCCGCCGGTCTTGGTCATGGTCGGCGTCACGCTGGTCAGCGTGAAGCTGTTCTGGTTCAAGATGTTGCCGTTGAAGATCTTGGCCGCATCGGCTTCGCCCGCCTGGATCTCGCCGTCCGAGGTCATGGCGCCGGCGGCGATGAAGCCGGGCGATGCCTTGGCGATCGATCCGACGCTCGCGGCGTCGGCGGCCGATATCAGCTTGCTGCGGATCTGGTTGGCGCGGGAATAGTCGACCGCGCATCCGACCGCGACGATGAGCGGCAGCACAGCGAGGCCAAAGGTCATTGCGATGTTGCCGGAGCGATCGCGACGGAAACGGCTGATGGTCCGGATCAAGGTGCTCATGGGTTATGTCGGCAAAGAATATGATGCGCAGATAAATGAGAACCTTCACCCTGCCGGATACGAATTAAGGCCGGCTTATCGCGATCGCGGAAAGCCGCGCGGGCATAAATCGTTTGGCTGACAGCGCGTTGCTGGTTAATGAAAGCTTGCAGACTGGAAGGAATCCCCCGCCGCATGGCTGACATCAAGCTGACTCTCGTCGTCGCCTGCGCGCTTGTCGATGCCGACAAGCGCGTGCTGCTGGCGCAGCGCCCCGAGGGCAAGGCGCTGGCCGGCCTGTGGGAATTCCCCGGCGGCAAGATCGAGCCCGGCGAGCGGCCGGAGCAGACCCTGATCCGCGAGCTGCATGAGGAGATCGGCATCACCGTGAGCGAGCCGTGCCTCGCGCCGCTGACCTTCGCCAGCCATGCCTACGAGACCTTCCATCTGCTGATGCCGCTCTACATCTGCCGGCGCTGGGAGGGCATCGCGGTGGCGCGCGAGGGCCAGAACCTCGCCTGGGTCCGCGCAAGCAAGCTGCGCGACTACCCGATGCCGCCCGCAGACATCCCGCTGCTGCCGCATCTGATCGATCTGTTGCTGTGATCCTCTTCGCCTCTTCCGCTTGCGCGGGAGGCGCGCTGCCAAAATATCGAAAACAACCCCATGCAAAGCAGGTGGCGGTGGCAGGCGTTCGACCAGGCGACTTGACACGTCGGGCAACTCACCGGCATAATTCCATTATTCCGAAATCGTGCAAGCTCCCCTCGCCTTTTCCCGCAAGGACAGGGCAATCGCATATGGCCGTTTGAGGCGATCGGAGTTCCCACAAACTCGTCATGCCCGGGCTTGTCCCGGGCATCCACGTCTTCGTTTCCACCGGAGAAAAGACGTGGATGGCCGGGCTAAACAACAAGCCCGGCCATGACGGCGCGGAAGAATCGGTTCATTCCATATGCAATTGCCCTCCCCCGCAAGCGGGAGAGGGAGCCCTAGCATCGTGCGTCCCTAACGCTTCGTCCCCTTCACCGCCGCCTCAAGGCTCGCCTTCGCCGACCCTGGCTTGAGCGGCTTCGGCTGGCTTTCATGCGGCGCCCAGCCGGAGAGCCAGACGATGTCGAAGGTGGCGCGGATGCGGCCGTCGGAATCGGCGAAGCGTTCGCCGTAGATTTGTGCCATGCGCAGCATGGTGGCGCGGCGGGTTAAGGTGTGACGTCGCTCGCGCAGCACATTGGTCGCGCCCATGCGCCGCAGGTCAGCCATCAGCGCGAACGCGCTTGAATAGCGCACCACGACGCGGTCGACGTCGGTGACCGGCAGCGCGAAGCCGGCCCGCTGCAACAGCGCGCCGATGTCGCGCAGATCGGCGAACGGCACGACGCGCGGCGACGCCCCGCCCTCGCACTCGGCCTCCGCCGCGGCAAAGCTCTGCCGCAGCTCGGTCAGCGTATCGCCGCCGAGCATCGAAGCGAGCAGCAGCCCGTCCGGCTTCAGCGCCCGGCGGAGCTGCGCCAGCACGCCCGGCAGATCATTGACGAACTGGAAGGCCAGCGCGGAGACCACAAGATCGAGCGACTCCGGCGGCAGACCGAGCGCTTCCGCCTCGCTGAAACCGATCGCATCGACCGCGGCGACACGCCCGCGCAGGACGTCCGCGAGCCCGACACCCGGCGTCCAGACATCGGCCGCCGCCGAAAAGCTGCGCGATACCGCCTGCAAGCGGTCCGCCATGTCTTCGCTGGCACGCTCGAGCAGGAATGTCGCCGCGCCCTCGCGCCGCGCGCGCGCCAGCCGCGCGCCGAGCAAGGCGCGGTCGAACAGGATGGGGGCTGAGGGCGGGTTCGGTGTCATGCCGCTGGTTACGCCGGACCGCCGCCGCAGGCAATGCGCCTTGAGCCGGCGTTGCTCAAACGCTAGCCTCGCCCGCCATGGACGCCGAGGCATCACCGACACGCTCCATTACCGGTCACGTCCAGCGCGCGCTTGGCGCGATCGGGGGCGCGTGGCTGCGCACGGCGCGGCTGGCGCTCGATATCGCGCTGCCGACGCTATGCGTTTCGTGCCGCGAGCCGGTCGATGGCGAGGGGGTGTGCGCGGCCTGCTGGGCCAGATTGTCGTTCATCGCGCCGCCGTTCTGCCCGCGGCTCGGGATTCCCTTCGTCTACGATCCCGGCCCCGGGCTGCTGTCGATGGAGGCGATCGCCAATCCGCCGGCCTACAGCAGAGCCCGCGCCGCGGTGCGCTATGACGATGTCGCGCGCACGCTGGTGCACGCATTGAAATACCAGGATCGCACCGATCTGGCGCCCACAATGGGTCGCTGGATGGCGCGGGCGGGGAAGGAATTGCTCCACGACGCCGATCTGCTGGTTCCGGTTCCTCTGCATTGGCGGCGCGGCTGGAGCCGGCGCTACAACCAGTCCGGGGCGCTCGCCAAGGTGATCGCGCGCCAGAGCGGCGTCAAAATGACTGCCGAAGCGCTGCGGCGCATCCGCGCCACCGAGCAGCAGATCGGGCTGTCACGCAAGGATCGCGCCAGCAATGTCCAGGGCGCATTCGGGGTCGCCGATGAACGCAAGGCTGACGTCCAGGGCCGCCGCGTGATCCTGATCGACGACGTCCTGACCTCGGGCGCGACAGTGGACGCCTGCGCGCGGGCGCTGCTCCGCGCCAAAGCCGCGCAGGTCGACGTGCTGGTGTTTGCCCGGGTTGTCGATACCCACCGCGCTCCCATATAATCTGACATTCTGGTTCAACCGAGCGCACCATGACCGCTGCCATTGAAATCTACACCCGCCCGGGCTGCGGTTATTGCAGCGCGGCCAAATCGCTTTTGACGCGCAAGAACGCCGCGTTCACCGAATTGAGCGTCGCCAGCAACCCGGCCTATCGCGACGAGATGTATGGCCGCGCCGGTGCCGGCTCGACCTTCCCGCAGATCTTCATCGGCAAGACCCATGTCGGCGGCTGCGACGAGCTCTACGCGCTCGACCGCGAGGGCAAGCTCGACGGCCTGCTCAGCAACGGAGGCGGCGCCTGATGACGGAGAACATTTTCACCGCCGCCATGGTGCAGATGCGCACCGGATTGCTGCCGGAGCCGAGCCTCGAGCAGGGCACGCGGCTGATCCGCGAGGCGGCGGCGCAGGGTGCCAAGTACGTGCTGACCCCTGAGGTCAGCAACATGATGCAGCTCAACCGCAAGGCGCTGTTCGAGCATTTGGCGAGCGAAGAGGACGACCAGTCGCTCAAGGCGTATCGCGCGCTGGCCGCCGAGCTGAAGATCCACCTGCATATCGGCTCGCTGGCGCTGCGCTACTCGCCGGAGAAGGCGGTCAACCGCTCGTTCCTGATCGGGCCCGAGGGCAATCTGCTCGCGAGCTACGACAAGATCCATATGTTCGATATCGATTTGCCCGGCGGCGAAAGCTACCGCGAATCGGCCAATTATCAGCCCGGCGAGACTGCCGTGATCTCCGACCTGCCCTGGGGCCGGATCGGACTGACTATCTGCTACGACGTGCGCTTCCCGGCGCTGTACCGTGCGCTGGCCGAAGCCGGCGCATCGTTCCTCACCGTGCCGTCCGCCTTCACCCGCAAGACCGGCGAAGCGCATTGGCACACGCTGCTGCGCGCCCGCGCCATCGAGACCGGCTGCTTCGTGTTCGCGGCAGCGCAGGCCGGCCTGCATGAGAACAAGCGCGAGACCTTCGGCCATTCGCTGATCATCGACCCCTGGGGCGAGATCCTCGCCGAGGGCGGCGTCGAGCCGGGCGTGTTCCTTGCCGAGATCGACCCCGCCAAGGTCGAGACCGCGCGCAAGACCATTCCCTCGCTGCAGCATGGCAGGCGTTTCGGCATCGCCGACCCCAAGGCCGGCCCGGAACATCTGCACCTCGTCCGGGGTTCGGCATGATCCGCTACACGCTGCGCTGCGAGCGCGGCCACCAGTTCGAGAGCTGGTTCCAGAGCTCCTCGGCCTATGAATCGCAGGAGCGGCGTCACCTGATCGATTGCCCGTCCTGCGGCTCAAGCAAGATCGAGCGCGCCATCATGGCGCCGCAGGTCGTCAGCAAGAAGGGCCGCGAACCGGCCCAGCCGGCGCCGGCCGCGCCCGTCGAGGCAGCGGCGAGCGAGTCGACATCGCTGATGATGGCGCAGGAGCGCGAGCTGCGCAGCAAGCTGAAGGAGCTGCGCGACCACATCGTGAAGAACGCCGACAATGTCGGCGACCGCTTCCCCAACGAAGCACGCAAGATGCATTACGGCGATATCGAGCACCGGCCGATCTACGGCGAGGCCTCGCCCGAAGAGGCCCGCGCGCTGATCGACGAAGGCGTCGAGGTCTCGCCGCTGCCGACGCTGCCGGAAGACCGGAATTGACGCGCAGCGTCATTCCGGGGCACGCGACGCGTGAACCCGGAATCTCGCGCCGCAACCTCGAGATTCCGGGTTCGGTGCTGCGCACGCCCCGGAATGACAATCTGGGAAGAGCATGACTCCCGACTCATTCTCCTCCTGGCAGGTCTGGGCGTTCCTTTCCGCCGTCTTCGCCGCGCTGACCGCGATCTTCGCCAAGGTCGGCGTCGAGGGCATCAACTCCGATCTCGCCACCCTGATCCGCACTGTGGTCGTGCTGATCACGCTGTCGGCCATCCTGTTCGCGACCGGACAGTTCACCCAGTCCGGGCCGATCTCGGCGAAGAGCTGGCTGTTCCTGCTGCTGTCCGGGCTCGGCACCGGCGCGTCGTGGATCTGCTATTTCCGCGCGCTCAAGCTTGGACCTGCGACGCTGGTCGCGCCGATCGACAAGCTCAGCGTCGTGCTGGTGGCGCTGTTCGGCGCTACCTTCCTCGGCGAACGCCCCTCGGCCTATGGCTGGATCGGGATCGCGCTGATCTCCGCGGGCGCGGTGCTGATCGCGGTGAAAGGGTAATTACGCGGCGATCAAGAGCGCGACGCCGATCACGATCAGGACGATGCCGAACACCTCGCGCAGCGAGAACGGCTGCTTGAGCGAGAAATACGCCACGCCCTGCGCGAACAGCACCTCGATCAGCGCCAGCGTGCGCACATTGGCGGCGGCGGTGAGCGCGAACGCCAGGAACCAGAATTGCGATGAGAATGCGCCCATGAAGCCCGCGAACATCGAGGGCCGCCACAGCTTGAGGATCGACCTCAGCACGTCGGGCGCGCGCAACAACAGATAGACCGACAGGATCAGCGTCTGCACGAGGAGGCTCCACATCAGCGTGTAGGAGGCCGCCGTGACAAATGAGACTGAGGGCACCGCGATGATCGCGCCGCGAAAGCTCACCGCCGAGATCGCGAACACTGCGGCGGCGCCGAGGCCGAGCACGGTCGGGCGCAGGTCGGCGAAGCTCTTCTGCCCGCCGGGCCGCAGCGCGGTGATGACGACGCCGATGGTCGCGATCACGATCGCGATCACCTTGGTCGTCGTTAGATGGTCGCCGAGGAAGATGAAGCCGAAGATCGCGGTCTGGATCGCCTCGGTCTTCATGTAGGCCGTGGTGACGACGAAAGAGCGGTCGTTCATCGCCAGCAGCATGAAGCCGGTGCCGACGATCTGGCTGAGCGCGCCGGTCACCAGCCACGGCCAGAACGACGATGACGGCCACGGCACGCGATCGCCGGTCAGCAGCACCGCCAGCGCGAAGAACACCACCGAGAACGGCAGGCCGAACAGGAAGCGGATATTGGTCGCGCCCCAGGTCCCGAGCGGCCCGGTCAGATGCCGCTGCATCGCATTGCGCGCCACCTGCCCGAACGCAGCGACGATGGTGAAGGGGATCCAGAGCGAGGCGATCGTGAACATGGGGGATAAGGAAAGCATGCCGGCGGGAGTACACGCCCAGCGTGCCGATTGCCGCTGACGCGGTCAACCGAGTGGGCGCATGACAGGCCTGCGCGATGTCCACAAACTTCCGTAGATGGGGTAACGGGCCGGCCGCCCGCTCGCTACGGCGCAATTTGGAAGCGCGCTCGCGAGCGGCCTGTTGGTTGGAAGGCGGTCGTCCCTCAAACTGATGGTGTTCAACGGAGTCGGGCAAGCCCGCTCCAAGCATCATTAAGGGACGACCATGTACCACTATGCAGGAATTGACGTGTCTTTGGAATGCTCGAGCGTTTGCCTTGTCGATGGGACAGGCAAGATTTTGCGCGAGACGAAGGTTGCGAGCGAGCCGGCGGCGCTGATCGCCTGGTTCCGGTCGCTGGGTCTGGTACTGGAACGGATCGGGCTGGAGGCAGGCCCCTTGTCGCAATGGCTGTATGCGGGTCTGCGAGACGCAGGGCTTGCGGTCGAGCTGCTGGAAACGCGGCACGTTCGCGAAGCCTTCAAGTCGATGCCGGTGAAGACGGACCGCAACGATGCCCGCCGGATCGCGCAGTTGATGCGGCTCGGCTGGTTCCGGCCGGTGCACTGCAAGTCGGTCGCGGCGCAGGAGACCCGCGCCATCCTGACGGCGCGCAAGCTGCTGCAATCCAAGCTTCGCGATGTCGAGAACAGCCTGCGCGGCATACTTCGCGGTTTTGGCCTGAAGGTCGGTGCGACCACCGAGCGCACGTTCGCCGGGCGCATCCGCGAGCTCGTGACCGGCCATCCCGGACTGGAGTTGGTCGCGGCGGCGCTGCTCCAAGCCCATGCGGTGCTGCTGCGGGAGTTCAAGAGCCTGGACAAGCACACCCAGAAGCTCGCCAGGACGCATCCATCCGCCAAGCTCCTGATGACAACGCCGTCCGTTGGTCCGATCGTGGCGCTCACCTATGCCGCGGCGATCGACGACCCGAAGCGCTTCCGCTCCTCGAAGGCCACGGGAGCCCACTTTGGGCTCACCCCGAAGAAGTACCAGTCCGGTGAGACCGACTACACCGGCCGCATCAGCAAGATCGGGGATGCCTCCGTGCGCGAGGCGCTCTACCAGGCAGCTCACGTCATGCTGACCAAGCCGGTCAAGAATTGCTCGGCATTGAAGAGCTGGGCGATGCGGATCGCCCGGCGCGCAGGCATGCGCAAGGCCAAGGTAGCGCTGGCTCGCAAGCTCGCCGTGATCCTGCATCGCATGCTCGCCGACACCAAACCGTTCAACCCGATGACCAAGGCCATCTAGCCAGGAGCAGCAATCGGTTCCGGGCGGGCCACGACACCAGGCTCTCCCCGAGCGAAGTCCCTCCGCTGGGACGATGGATCCGGTCAGGCCGCCATCCGGGAAGTGGCTCACGACCACGCAATCCGTAGATTGGCCGGCCGGCTCCTCAATGCACCCCATCAGGCGACGGCCTTCGCGCCGATCCCGTACAGAAGCAAGTGCCCGGCGAGTGGATGACGCGAAAAGGGATTGACTAACCAAGGCCCGTTACAGAAGCCCGGATGAAGCGCAGCGCAATCCGGGGCCAGCTCATCCGCGGACGAAGCAGTCCCGGATTACGCTACGCTCCATCCGGGCTACGCATTCTGTGGTCGCAGGGACGACACCTGTTGTGTGGCCGAGACCGTGGTATCTAACTCACACCTCTTCCGCCACCACCATGTAGTTCACGTCCATGTCGGTCGACACGGTCCATTTGTCGGCGAGCGGGTTGTAGACCACGCCGGCCTGCTCGGTGACGGTGAGGTTGACGTCGCCGAGATAGCGCTCGAGCTCGGCGGGGGTGACGAACTTGCTCCACTCGTGGGTGCCGCGCGGCAGCCAGCGCAGCACGTATTCGGCGCCGACGATCGCCAGCGCAAAACTCTTCAAGTTGCGGTTCAGGGTCGAGACCACCATCAGCCCGCCGGGCTTGAGCATGACAGCGCAGCGCTTGATGAAGGCGCCGACGTCATTGACGTGCTCGACCACCTCCATCGCCAGCACGATGTCGAAGCGCTCGCGGGCGTCCATCTCCTCCACCGTGGTGCAGCGGTAGTCGATCGACAGATGGCCCTTGTCGGCGTGCAGCTTCGCGGCAGCGATGTTGGTGGCGGACGGATCGATCCCGATCACCTGGGCCCCTAACCGCGTGAACGGCTCGCACAACAGGCCGGCGCCGCAGCCGATGTCGAGCAGGCGCAGGCCGGACAGGCAGCTGAGGCTCTTGGCGTTGCGCTCGAACTTGCGGCAGGCCGCGTCGCGGATATAGGTCAGGCGCAGCGGGTTGATCTTGTGCAGCGGCGCCATCTTGCCGCGCGGATCCCACCATTCATCGGACAGTTTCGAGAATTTCGCGACCTCGGCCGGATCGACCGAGCTGGCGGAGGCATTGGCGGAGGAACTGGCGGAGAAACCGGAAAGAGTTGATTGCGTGGCCATGATTGCGCGCGCCCCTATCGCGCGGTGATCGAATTGCGGAACGACAGCGGCGCGGCGATGGTCCTGATGGTCTCGATGCCCTCGCCGACGCCGCGGATGGTGACGTCGCCATAGTTGAGCAGGCGCCCCATGATGCTCTGGTTGACGTCGACGCTTTCGACCTTGTCGAGGCTCATCTCGAAGGTGCGCCGCTTGATGAAGCCGCTCTTGTGCACCACGCGGAAATTGGTGACGTCGGTTTCGGTGGTCCAGCGGTGGAACCAGGCCGCGGCGGTCCAGTACAGCGCCGCGACCGCGACCACGGCGGCGGCCGCAAAGCAGGCCATCACGAGGCCGTCGACCGTCGTCATCCGCGACAGGATCAAGAGCGCCAGCACCACGATCCAGGCCCCGATCGCCGGCAGATAGAACATCCAGTGCGCATTGGTGGAATACAGCACCTTCTCGCCAGGCTGCAGGATCTCATCGATATAACGTCCCATCCAATCCGCCTTCGAGTTGCCCCGTGTTACCCGTGCGCCACAACCCGCCCGCAACCGGTCAAAACACCCCCAAAAGACACTCGAGGGCCCCCTACCTACCGGCTTGCCCCCGGGCGCGGCGCTATGTATACGCGCGTTTCGGTCCCCGCGCTTGCGGTTTTCGGCGTGGGTTAACCTACTTATCCTCTTAAAGGAATAGACGCGTCGTCATGGGCCGCCTCGTGATGAAATTCGGCGGTACATCCGTCGCCAATATCGATCGTATCCGCAACGTCGCGCAGCATGTGAAGCGCGAGGTCGACGCGGGCCACGAGGTCGCCGTCGTCGTCTCCGCGATGTCCGGCAAGACCAATGAGCTGGTGGCCTGGTGCACCGATGCCTCGCCGATGCACGACGCGCGCGAATATGACGCGGTGGTCGCCTCCGGCGAACAGGTCACTTCGGGCCTGCTCGCGATCGTGCTGCAGGGCATCGGCATCCAGGCGCGCTCCTGGCAGGGCTGGCAGATCCCGATCAAGACCTCGGAGGCGCATGCCTCGGCGCGCATCCTCGATATCGACGGCACCGAGATCATCACCCGCTTCAAGGAGCGCAAGGAAGTCGCCGTGATCGCCGGCTTCCAGGGCATCAATCCCGACACCGGCCGCATCACCACGCTCGGCCGCGGCGGCTCGGACACCTCGGCGGTGGCGATCGCCGCCGCGCTGCGCGCCGACCGCTGCGACATCTACACCGACGTCGACGGCGTCTACACCACCGATCCCCGCGTGGTGCCGAAGGCGCGCCGGCTCGACAAGATCGCCTTCGAGGACATGCTGGAACTGGCCTCGCAGGGCGCCAAGGTGCTGCAGGTTCGCTCGGTGGAACTCGGCATGGTGCACAACATGCCGATTTTCGTGCGCTCCAGCTTCGACAAGCCAGAGGATATCGACCCGCACGCCAACCAGCCGCCGGGCACGCTGATCTGCAGCGAGGAGGAAATCATGGAAATGCACGTCGTCACCGGCATCGCCTTCTCCAAGGACGAAGCCCAGATTTCCGTGCGCCAGATCGAGGACAAGCCTGGCGTCGCCGCCGCGATCTTCGGGCCGCTCGCGGATGCCAATATCAATGTCGACATGATCGTGCAGAACGTGTCCGAGGACGGCAAGACCACCGACCTCACCTTCACCGTTCCGGCCGGCGACTATAACCGCGCCAAGGACACGATTACCGCCGCCAAGGCCAAGATCGGCTACGCTCGCGTCGATACCGCGACCGACGTCGCCAAGGTCTCGGTGATCGGCAGCGGCATGCGCAGCCATGCCGGCGTCGCGGCCAAGGCGTTCAAGGCGCTGGCCGACCGCAACATCAACATCCGCGCCATCACCACCTCCGAGATCAAGTTCTCGGTCCTGATCGACGCCGCCTACACCGAGCTCGCGGTCCGCACGCTGCACACGCTGTACGGCCTCGACCAGGCGTAGGCGCGACCGGCAGGGGCAGGGCTCGCTCCGCTGTCATTCCGGGGCGATGCGACAGCATCGAATCCGGAATCTCGAGGTTCCGGGTTCGCCGCTTCGCGACGCCCCCGGAACGACGAGACCGAGCACTGGCCGTGCTCCCCAGCCGCGCCCCGGAGTTAGAATTTCTCTTAGCGGGCGCAGCATTGGGCTGACGCAGACGTTATTTGCTACTGGCAGGCGTTTTGCTTGGCAAAGCAAGCCTCGATTGGCTATACGGCCAGTCAGGTAGGCTGTCGCAAACTGTGGCACAGTTTAGTGATCCCGAATCGGCGGGAACTGGCGAGCGGCGACGCCGAATGATTAAAATTGTTGTTTTTGACGAGTTTTGCGCCAACGGCCGGCCGCACCGGTGCGCTGGCTACGTGGGGAGGGACTGAAACATATGCGGAGCGCGTCGGGAGGCCCCCGCATCCTGTTGAGACGGCTCCGCGAGACCATGGCGGAGCAAGTCTCCGCCCAGGAGCGGCTCGACAAGATCGTGGTGCTGATCGCGGCCAACATGGTGGCCGAGGTCTGCTCCTGCTACGTGCTGCGCATCGACAACACCCTCGAACTCTATGCCACCGAAGGTCTGAACCGCGACGCCGTCCACCGCACGGTGATGAGCGCGCATGAAGGCCTGGTCGGCCTCGTCGCCAGCGAGGCGACGCCGCTCAACCTGTCCGACGCGCAAAGCCATCCCGCCTTCGCCTACCGCCCGGAGACCGGCGAAGAGGCCTACCACTCGTTCCTCGGCGTGCCGATCCTGCGCGCCGGCAACACGCTCGGCGTGCTCGTGGTGCAGAACCGCGCCAAGCGCACCTATGTCGAGGAAGAAGTCGAGGCGCTGCAGACCACCGCCATGGTGCTGGCGGAGATGATCGCCTCCGGCGAGCTTGCCGCGCTGGCGCAGCCCGGCGCCGAGCCCGCCGCGCGGCACTCGCTGCACAAGACCGGCGCGGTGCTCTCCGACGGCATCGCGCTCGGCCACGTCGTGCTGCACGAGCCGCGCGTCGTCATCACCAACTACATCGCCGAGGATCTGCCGAAGGAGATCAAGCGGCTCGACACTGCGCTCGCCAATCTGCGCGCCGATCTCGACCGCATGCTGGAGCGCGGCGACGTCGCCGACGGCGGCGAGCACCGCGAGGTGCTGGAAGCCTACCGCATGTTCGCCAACGACCAGGGCTGGTCGCACAAGCTGCACGAGGCGGTCGCCACCGGCCTCACCGCGGAAGCCGCCGTCGAACGCGTGCAGTCCGACACCCGCGCGCGCATGCTGCGCTCGACCGATCCCTATCTGCGCGACCGCCTGCACGACCTCGAGGATCTCGGCCATCGCCTGATGCGGCAGCTGGTCGGCCAGGACCATGCGCCGTCGCGCGAGCAGCTGCCCGACAACGCCATCCTGATCGCCCGCGCGATGGGCCCGGCGGCGCTGCTCGACTATGACCGCAAGCGGCTGCGCGGCCTGGTGCTGGAGGAAGGCACCGCGAATTCCCACGTCTCGATCGTGGCGCGCGCGCTCGGCATTCCCGCGGTCGGCGAGGTGCCGAACGCGCCCGGCATCGCCGACCCGGGCGATGCCATCATCGTCGACGGCATTTCCGGCGAGATCTATGTCCGCCCCTCGACCGAGATCGAATCCGCCTATGCCGAGCGTGTCCGGTTCCGGGCGCGGCGGCAGGCGCAATATTCGGCGCTGCGCGACAAGGCCTGCGTGACCAAGGACGGCCAGCCGATCGAGCTTCTGATCAATGCCGGCCTGACCATCGACCTGCCGCATATCGACGACACCGGCAGCGCCGGCATCGGCCTGTTCCGCACCGAATTGCAGTTCATGGTGAGCCCGAACCTGCCGCGCTCGAGCGACCAGCTCGCGCTGTACCGCACCGTGCTCGACGCCGCAGGCAGCAAGCCCGTCACCTTCCGCACGCTCGACATCGGCGGCGACAAGGCGCTGCCCTATATGGAGACCGTGATCGAGGAAAATCCCGCGCTCGGCTGGCGCGCGATCCGGCTCGGCCTCGACCGTCCGGGCCTTTTGCGCGGCCAGATCCGCGCGCTGCTGCGTGCCGGCGGCGGCCGCGCGCTGAAGATCATGTTCCCGATGATCTCGGACATCGCCGAGTTCGACCAGGCCAAGGCGATCGTCGAGCGCGAGTTGACCTATCTGCGCCAGCACGGCCATTCGCTGCCCGAGCGGATCGATATCGGCACCATGGTCGAGGTGCCGGCGCTGCTCTACCAGCTCGACGAGCTCCTGAAGAAGGTCGACTTCGTCTCGGTCGGCTCCAACGATCTGTTCCAGTTCCTGTTTGCTGTCGACCGCGGCAATGCCAAGGTCTCCGAACGCTTCGACATCCTCTCGGCGCCGATCCTGCGCGCGCTGCGCGACATCGTGCGCAAGGCCAAGGCGGCGAAGAAGGCCGCCTCGCTGTGCGGCGAGATGGCGTCGAAACCGATCGGCGCGCTGGCGCTGATCGCAATCGGCTACCGTTCTCTTTCATTGTCGGCAACTGCGCACGGCCCGGTCAAGGCGTTGATCCTCGACCTCGATGCCAAGAAGGCCGAGGCGATGATCAATCCGCTGCTGGACGCGCCGGTCGGCAGCGTCTCGATCCGCGCGGCGCTGACGAAGTTTGCGGAAACCGAGGGGCTGGCCTTGTAGCGACGCTGCCGTCGCCGCTGCCGCCCCTCCGTACCTTCCGCAATTCGAGATACCGCTATGCTACCCGAAGCCAAACTCGACGTCCTGCTCGCCCATCATGCCTCGCTCGAGGCCGAGCTGCTCGGCGAGGTCAAGTCCGAGCGCTATGTGCAGATCACGCGCGAGCTCGCCGAGCTCAACCCGTTGATCGACGCGGTGAAGCTCTACCGTTCTGCGCGCAGCGAACTCGCCGATACCGAGGCGATGCTGGCGGATGCGGAGACCGACGCCGAAATGCGCAGCATGGCGGAAGCCGAGCTGGAAACGCTGCAGGCGCGGCTCGGCGAGCTCGAGCAGCAGATCCGGATCGCGCTGTTGCCGAAGGACGCGATGGACGACCGCAACGTGATGCTGGAAATCCGTGCCGGCACCGGCGGCGACGAGGCCTCGCTGTTCGCCGGCGACCTGTTCCGGATGTATGAGCGCTTCGCGTCCTTGCAGGGCTGGAAGGTCGAGGTGATTTCGGCGAGCGAAGGCACCGTCGGCGGCTACAAGGAAATCATCGCCGAGGTGCAGGGCCGCGGCGCGTTCGCCAAGCTGAAATTCGAATCCGGCGTGCACCGCGTGCAGCGTGTGCCCGACACCGAGACACAGGGCCGCATCCACACCTCGGCCGCCACGGTCGCCGTACTGCCCGAGGTCGAGGACGTCGACGTCGATATCAAGGACACGGACTTGAGGATCGAGACCATGCGCGCGGGCGGCGCCGGCGGTCAGCATGTCAACAAGACCGAATCGGCGATCCGCATCACCCATCTGCCGACCGGCATCGTCGTGATGATGCAGGACAGCCGCTCGCAGCACAAGAACCGGGCGTCGGCGATGAACATCCTGCGCTCGCGCATCTACGATGCCGAGCGCCAGCGCGTCGAGGCGGCGCGCTCCGCCGACCGCAAGGAGAAGGTCGGCTCCGGCGACCGCTCCGAGCGCATCCGCACCTATAATTTCCCGCAAGGACGCGTCACCGACCACCGCATCAACCTGACGCTCTACAAGCTGCCGCAGGTGATCGCGGGCGAAGCGCTCGGCGAATTGATCGACGCGCTGACCACCGAGCACCAGGCGGCACAGCTCGCCGCGCAGGGCGCCGCGGCCTGACGCGCGCCGCCGCTTGCGCCGGCGGATGCTGCACTCAGTCCTCTTCGGAAGACGGCGAAGACTTCAGCAAGCGGCGCAACGCCGGGCTCGCGACGCGGCGCAGTTCCTCGATGTTCTTCTTCGAGACCGCCTGGAGCTTCTGCTCACCCTTTGCCGTCAGCTTGAGCTGAACCCGCCGCGCGTCATCCGGATCGGCAAGGCGGCTGACCAGCCCGAGCTTTGCCATGCGGTTCATCAGTTCGACGGCGGAGTGATGCCGGATCAGCAGGAACCGGGCGATGTCGCCGACGGTCGGCGGACCGGGATCGACGAAACCCTTGATGCCGAGCAGCGCCTGATGCTGCCGCGGCGTCATTCCGGCCTTCCGGGCGCCCTCCTCGCTGAATGCGAGAAACCTGCGCAACTCGTAGCGAAACTGCGCCAGCGCCCGGTAGTCCACCGTCGCGGCCACGGCCTTGCGTTTGGTTGCGCCGGCGAGCGCTCGTCGTTGCTTTGGTTGCGGCATTCGATCGTCCTGCTGCTGGCTCGCTCCGCCGGACGGCAGACGCCGTGCAACGCTATCAAGCCCGCGCCGGACGCACCATACTACCGGCCGCCCTTCCACTTATGTTTTCAACGGTTTGACGATCGAGCGGCGGGGCCGCGCAAGCTCAGGGCTGCGGCCAGTGATCGTAGGTCGAGCTCAATATTTTCAGCAGCACGATCTGGAACGCGACCGGAATCCGCGGGCTCCTGCGGCGAATGGATTTCTCCAGCGCCTCGGTGATCTCGCTCTTGGTGAGATGCCCGGCCGAGGCACGCGCGACCAGATCGCCCCAGACCTCCGTCAACGACTTGCCGGTGTGATGCGGAGACGGGATCGTTATCCCGCGCGTCTCGGCCCAAGCGATGATCTCGCGCATGGTTTGCCGTCCGCAATTTCGCGCCGTCGCGAGGTGGCGCGCGGTGAGCAGCCGCAGCAGATCGTCCGGCGGCGCCCAGCCCACCTTCGGCGGCACTTCGTCGAGCAGCTCGACCGCCAGCTCCTTCAGGACGTTGATCGCGCGAATGCTCAGGCTGCCCGATTGCCCGGCGCCACCGTGCTCGGGCACGGCGCGCTCTCCGGCATTTCCGGTGCGACTTGAAGGCTCCTGGATCATCGCTCCCTCACTTACAGGACCCGCACCCGGTCGGTAAACCCTCGATACATCGTAGACCGATATAAATTCTATCGTAGGCCGATATGATTCGACGAAAGGTGACATTGACTAAATATGCCGGTGGGGAATTGTAGCTGTGACAGGCTGCTCGATTGCAGCCGGCGCATCATGCCGCCGATCGATCCGATCAGGCGACGAGTGAGCATGCGCGCCAACAATCAATATAATTGGAGGATACTGAGCGATGAGCACCAAGGATTTTCGGCCGGGCAGTGCCCCGAACGTTTCGCGCCGCACTTTGCTGCAAGCCGGCGCGGGCCTGATCGGCGGCAGCGTGCTGCCGGCCTCGATCGCATCGCGGGCCTTCGCCGAGGACCACCCGGCGATCGGAACCTATCCCGCGGGCACGTCGGGCTCTTCGGCGTTCATCGGCATCTCGGTCCCGCGCACCGGCACCTATGCGGTGCAGGGCGAGGATGAGCTCAAGGGCTATCAGCTCGCGATCGAGCACATCAACAGCGGCCACGAGCTGATCAAGAAAATCTCGCCGAAGACCAGCAAGGGCGTGCTCGGCAAGGAGCTGAAGTTCGGCGTCGCGGATTCCGCGGCGAAGCCGAACGAGGCCGTGCAGGCGCAGCAGCGCTTCATCTCCGAGAACAAGGCGGTGATGATCACCGGCGGCACGTCGAGCGCGGTCGCGGTGGCGCTGAACAAGCTGGCGCAGCGCGAGAAGGTGATCTTCGTCTGCGGCATTTCCGGCTCCAACGACACCACCGGCAAGGATTGCGTGCGCTACGGCTTCCGCCAGAACTTCTTCGGCCAGACCGCCGCGGCGGCGATCGCGCCGGTGCTGATCAAGCAGTTCGGCAAGAACAAGAAGGCCGCCTACCTGACGCCCGACTACACCTACGGCCACACCGTCACCAAGTCGATGCAGGACTACCTCGCCCAGGCGGGCTGGACCACCGTCACCAACCAGGTCTCGCCGCTCGGCGCGCCGGACTATTCGTCCTATCTGCTCAACGTCGCGAATTCCGGCGCCGACGTGCTGATCAACGTCAACTGGGGTCACGATGCCGTGCTGTCGACGCAGCAGGCCAAGCAGTTCGGCGTGCTCGACAAGATGAAGCTCGTGGTGCCCTACCAGGTGCCGTTCATCGCCCGCGAGACCGGCGGCCTGATGCAGGGCGTCTACGCCGCGACCGACTATTGGTGGACCATCGAGGACAAATATCCGCTGGCCAAGATGTTCAACGAGGCCTTCGAGAAGAAGTACGGATACAAGCCGGAATGGGGCGCCGAGAATGCCTATGTCAGCTTCGCGCACTGGGCCCGCATGGTCGAGGAGGCCGGCAGCTTCTATCCGCCCGACGTCATCAAGGCCTATGAGAAGGGTGAGACGCTGCCTTCGCTTGTCGGCGACGTCCACTATCGCCCCGAGGATCATCAGTGCGTCCGCCCCGTCGTCATCGTCCGCGGCAAGATGGAAAAGGAGATGAAGAACAAGGAGGACTATTACGAGGTGATCGAGATCGTCCCCGGCGACGGTCTGATGCAGAAGCCGGATGCGTTCGGCTGCCATCTCGGCGACTACACCTGATTAACGTGGGAAGACTCGGCGCCGTGGGCGGGGCGACCCGGCCCGCGGCGCCGCTTTTCTCGGAACGCATCCTCCACTGACCGGGCCAGGTATACGGCTGAGTGAACGCGCGTCATGATCAACTGGCCAAATTTCGTCTCGCAACTTTTCAACGGACTGGCGCTCGGCGCGCTGCTCGCGCTGATCAGCTCCGGATTGACGATCATCTACGGCACACTCGGGGTGCTCAACCTCGCCCACGGCGCCATGTTCATGATCGGCGGCTACGCCGGATACGTGACCTATTCCTACACCGGCTCGTTCATTCTCGCCGTGATCGCAGGCTCGCTGTTCGTGATGGTGCTCGGGATTGCGATGGAGCGGATCATCGTCCGCCACTTCTACCATCGCCCGCATGAGGACCAGCTGCTGGTCACGTTCGGCCTCGGCATCTGCTTCGTCGAGATTGTGCGGCTGATCTTCACCAGCCAGTCGCAGGTGGTGCCGCCGCCGGCGCTGCTGCAGGGCATCACCTCGCTCGGCTTCCTGTTCTACCCGACCTACCGGCTTGCGGTCGTCGGCATCGTCGCGGTCGCGCTGGGCGCGCTGTTCCTGATCCTGTACCGCACCCGGCTCGGCATGATCGTGCGCGCCGGCATCGAGGATTCGGTGATGGTCGATTCGCTCGGCATCAACGTCTACCGCGTCTTCATGATCGTGTTCGGCATCGGCGCGATGGCCGCGGGCTTCGCCGGCATCATCAACGCGCCGGTGGTGTCGCTGACGCCGGGTGTCGGCGACGACATCCTGGTCGAGATCTTCGTGGTGGTGGTGATCGGCGGCGTCGGCTCGTTTCCCGGCGCCATCCTCGGCGGACTGATCGCCGGCGAGATCATCAGCATCACCTCGATGTTCAACCCCGGTTACGCCTACGTCATGCTGTTCGCGGCGATGACGCTCGTGCTGGTGCTCAGACCGCATGGCCTGCTCGGCACGCAGGGCCGCGAATGACGACGGATATCTAGATGCTTAAACAGCGCCCATACCTGATCGAACTCCTGACCGCCGCCGGCCTGATCGTCGCGCCCTTCGTGCTGCCGTGGCTCGGCTTCGCGCCCAACACGGTGAACCGGATCCTGGTCTGGGGTCTGTTCGGCCTCGGCTTCGACATCCTGTTCGGCTTCACCGGCCTGCTGTCGTTCGGCCAGTCGGCCTTTTACGGCACCGGCGGCTTCGTCGCGGCCTATCTGCTGACGCGCGCCGGTTTTCCATACGTCGTGCTCGCGCTCGTCATCGGCATGATCGCGGCCGCCGCCACCGGCTATCTGATCGGCCTGATCGCGCTGCGTCGCACCGGCATCTACTTCGCGATGATCACGGTGGCGATCGCCGAGGTGTTCTTCTTCGTCGAGTTCAATCCGCTGTCGGACTTCACCGGCGGCGAGAACGGGCTGCCGGGCGTGCCGACCCCGAGCTTCAATCTCGGCTTCACCACGCTGCACTTCACCACCGGCTGGTCGCTCTATCAGTTCCTGGCGCTGTGCTACTTCATCGGCGTCGTGATTGCGCTGCGCATCGTGCGCTCGCCGGTCGGTGCCGTGTTCAGCGCGATCCGCGACAACCCGCTGCGCGCGACCGCGGTCGGCCACAACATCCACGGCTACAAGCTCACCGCCTTCGTGATCGCCGCCGCCTATGCCGGCTTTGCCGGCGGGCTGCTCGGCGTGCTGCAGGCCTTCATGCCGCCTGACGCGTTCACCTTCGACACGTCGGGGCAGCTCGTGATGCAAACCGCGATCGGCGGCCGCGGCACGCTGTTCGGGCCGCTGGTCGGCGCCGCGGTGTGGCTGTCGCTGCAGGACTTCCTGCAGGCGGCGCTCGGGCTCGGCGCGGCCTGGAAGCTCGTGCTCGGCATCGTGTTCGTGCTGCTGGTGTGCTTCCTGCGCCGCGGCATCATCGGTGGCCTCGCCGATCTTTACCGCCTCCTGACCGGACAGCGCGGCGCCAAGGAGCCGGAGGAGAGCGCACCCGAGGTCGTCGCCGTGGCAAGCGAGCGGCACGCCGCAGCGCCCGCCGCGCCGAAGCCGGTGGCGGCTCGTGCTGGCGGCAATCCGTCCGGCCCGATCCTCCAGGCCAGGGGCCTGACCAAGCGCTATGGCGGCCTGCTCGCCAACAGCGACATCGACTTCACCGTCAATCACGGTGAGCTGCGCGGCATCATCGGCCCGAACGGCGCCGGCAAGTCGACCTTCTTCAAGATGCTGACCTGCGAGGTGCATCCGACCTCGGGCACCATCCTGTTCGAGGGCCGCGACATCACCGGCATGAACGTCACCGACGTCTGTCAGCTCGGCCTGACCAAGAGCTACCAGGTCAACCAGCTGTTCACCGGGCTGACGGTGCGCGAGAATTTGGTGATCGCGGCGCTGTCGGCGCTGCGCGGCAAGTTCAAGCTCGACCTGTTCCGCAGCATCGACAGCATCCCCGGCCTGTCCGAGCGCGTGCAGCAGACGCTCGAGCTGGTCAATCTGACCTCGAGGCCGGACACGCCCGTGTCCGAGCTTGCCTATGGCGAGAAGCGGCGGCTGGAGATCGGGCTGGCGCTGGCAACGTCGCCGAGCCTGTTGCTGCTCGACGAGCCGCTGGCCGGCATGAGCCCGCGCGAGCGCGTCGAGACCGTCAAGCTGCTGAAGTCGATCAGCCAGGGCCGCACCATGATCATCATCGATCACGACATGGATGCGCTGTTCGAGCTCGCCGAACGCGTCACCGTGCTGCAGGAGGGCCGCGTGCTGGTCGAGGGAACGCCGGAAGAGATCAAGACCAATTCGACCGTCCAAGAAGCCTATCTTGGCGGCGTGCATGGAGTGCTCGCCGCATGAGCCTGCTCGAGGTCAATGGACTGAACAGCTATTACGGGGATTCCCACATCCTGTTCGACGTCTCGATGCGCGTCGAGCGCAACGAGGTGGTGGCGCTGCTCGGACGTAACGGCGCCGGCAAGAGCACGACGCTGAAGAGCCTGATGGGCGTCGTCACCCCGCGCCGCGGCTCGGTGATGTTCGACGGCGTCGAGATCTCCGGCCGGAAGAGCCACAAGATCGCGCAAGCCGGCATGCAGCTGGTCCATGAGGAGCGCCGTATCTTCGGTAGCCTGAGCGTCGAGGAGAACCTCGTGATCGCCGGCCTGACCGCCTCGCAGCGCTGGCCGCTCGACCGCATCTACGAGATGTTCCCGCGGCTGCGCGAGCGGCGCGGCAACCGCGGCACCGACCTGTCGGGCGGCGAGCAGCAGATGCTGGCGATCGCGCGCGCCTTGGTACGCGATCCCAAGATCATCCTGCTCGACGAGCCGTTCGAGGGCCTGGCGCCGGTGATCGTGCGCGACCTGATGAAGGCGTGTCGCGATCTCGCCGAGGCCGGACAGACCATCGTGCTGGTGGAGCAAAACCTCGCCGCGACGCTCGCGCTGGCGCAGCGCATCTACATCATCAACAACGGGCACATCGTCCATGAAGGGCCGGCGCAGGAGATCAAGGCGCAGCCCGATGTTCTGCAGCGCTATCTCGGGGTTTAGGGCGCGTCACTTTCTCCGCCGTCATTGCGAGCCAACGGGTCGCGCGAACGCACGCCCGATGACAGGCTCCGCGAAGCAATCCATCGGTCCGCATGCGCGGATGGATGGATTGCTTCGTCGCTACAGCGCAAAATTGCTTTACAAATTTTGTCGCGAGCTCCTCGCAATGACGAACTCGATATTGCGCATGGCCTCTCGGGATAGAGATTACGGCATTCCCGCGTCGGACCGGGCCACCCGCTCACCCACCCAGCGCCGCGATCATCCGCCTGGCGTGATCGGCGAGCACATCCATCTCCGCCTTGACGGTCTGCGCCGGCAGCAGTGCGACGCCGGCCTTCACCGGCATCACATGCATGTGCAGGTGAAACACTACCTGACCGCTGGCGGGCTCGCTGAACTGCTGGATGATGATGCCGTCGGCCGCGAACGCCTTCATCGCGGCGATGGCGATGCGCTTGGCCGACCGCGCCACCGCGGCGAGGTCGTCTTCCGCGATGTCGAGGATGCCGCGCGCGGGCGCCTTCGGAATCACCAGGGTATGCCCCGGCGATCGCGGCATGATGTCGAGAAAGGCAAAGGTCCGGTCGGTCTCGTAGACCTTGAAGCTCGGAACCTCGCCGCGCAGGATCCTGGCGAAGATGTTCTGGTCGTCATAGCCCGTCATGGTCGCGCGTTCCGGATAGCTAGGTTCAGATTCTGACCGTGCGCGCCGGCCGCACGGGGCGCAAGTGATATCGACGCCGCATCGACCATCGGCTAACAACGCGCCATGAGCGAACCCGCAGGACATGGCCAGACTGTCGAGAGCATCAGGCGCAGCCTCACCGCCCGCCTCAAGGCGGCCGGCCACGACGCCGCCGAGCTCGATGCGCGACTGCTGGTCGGCGCCGTGCTGGGGCTCGATCTGACCGGCATGATCACCGGCGCGAAGCGCGCGCTGACGAGGGACGAAGCCGATCGCCTCGAGCACCTCGCGCAGCGCCGCCTCGCCGGCGAACCGGTCGCGCGCATCCTCGGCGTCAAGGAGTTCTGGGGACTGCCGCTGCACCTGTCCGCCGCGACGCTGGTGCCGCGCCCGGACACCGAGACGGTGGTCGAGCGCGCACTCGAACTGCTGCGCGCCGACGGGGTGGCCGAGCGCGCCTTGCGGATCGCCGATCTCGGCACCGGTTCTGGCGCGATCCTGCTGGCGCTGCTCTCGGAACTGCCGAACGCGCATGGCTTCGCCACCGACATCTCGACGGAGGCGCTGCAGACCGCGAGCCGCAACGCCAGCGCGCTCGGATTCGCCGATCGCACGACATGGATCGAGTGCGACTACGGCCGCGGGCTCGTCGGCGCGTTCGAGCTGATCGTGTCCAATCCGCCGTACATCCCCTCGGCCGACGTCGCCGGACTCGACATCGAGGTGCGCGCGCATGATCCGCGCGCGGCGCTCGACGGCGGTGCCGACGGGCTCGACGCCTACCGCGCGCTGATTTCGCAATCTGCGGGTCTTTTGACCTCAGGAGGATTTCTGGTTGTGGAAGTCGGACAGGGTCAGAGCGGCGACGTTGAAGCGCTGATGACGGCATCCGGGTTATCCCCAACGGGGCCGCCAAAGGCCGATCTGGGGGGCATCCCGAGGGCCGTTTCCGCCCGCCGGCTGCCCCGATAAAGTCCTATTGGAACGAAAAAAAACCTCTTGGATTATCCCCCGGGAACGACTACGTTCCGGGCACAACATCGGTGCTGGCCCCGTAATCCGTTACGGGTGATGACCAGGGTTCAGCAGAGCCCGCCGATCGAAAGGTTCCAGGAACGCAGGTCATATAGAGCGCAATAGCCGAAGCTGTGCTGCTCTCGACCGCCAAGCGAACGAAAGCCTGTTATTGCGCTTGAAGACTTACGCACGAGAACTGAGCCTGTCTCAACGGGCGGAATGATTTGGTCGCTGGCGCGATTGCCGGCGGTTGGGGAACGCGTCTTTGCTGCACGCGACTTTGCTGAACGAGATGGTCGGCGACATCGAAACCACTTCGAACGGTATTGCGATTCCGTGTGCCTAGGCGCGCGCCGAATCGGACTCTGGGAATCGGACTTCTGAGAAATCGGACTGCTGAGAAATCGGACTGTGGACTGCAATAACTTCAGGGCTGGAATAAAAGGCGACAGATGAGAAACGGTCAGAACAACAAGCGGATGCGCAACCGGAATAACAACAACAATAACAACAACAATAACCGGCGCGGCCAGAATCCCCTGACACGGGTGTACGAATCGAACGGACCTGACATCAAGATCCGCGGCACGGCCTCCCACGTGGCCGAGAAATACGTTCAGCTTGCGCGCGATGCGCGCTCCTCCGGCGATCCGGTGGCCGCTGAGAACTACTACCAGCACGCCGAGCACTACTACCGGATCATCGCGGCCGCGCAGGAGCAGTTCCGGCAGAATCAGCAGCCGCCGCGCCCCGACGCCGAGGTCACCCCGACCGAAGACGGCGACGACGACAGCGACGGCTATTCGAGCTTCGGCCAGGAGCCGGGCTTCGTGCCGCAGCAGCAGCAACCTTTCATGCGCGACAACGGCCAGCAGCCGTACCAGCGCGAGCAGCAGCAGCCGCGCGAGCATCGCGAGCGCGACCAGCAGCCGCGTGAGCACCGCGAGCGCGAGCATCGTCCGCAGCCGCAATATCAGCCGCAACCGCAGAACCAGCCGCAGCCCGCGATGGCCGATGCCGGCGGCGTCGATCGCCTGCCCTCGTTCATCACCGGCGGCGCGCAGCCACAGGTCAACGGCGCCTATGAAGGCAATAATGGCGGCGCAGAACGCGGCGAACGGAGCGAGCGCTTTCCGCGCCGCCGCCGCCGTCCGCACGGCCCGCGCCCCGACCTGGCGACGCAGCCCGCACCGAGCGACGACTTCAATCCGGGCAACGAGTAATCCTGAAAATCTGTCACCCTCCCTTCACGGGGAGGGTGAATTGTCCGCGTCACGCCTCGGGTCGTGTTACGGCTCTGCGTGAGTCGATTTGCGCGTCGCCGTCGAGGACGGCACCAGCACCGGACGCAATGACGGGATCAGTTGCGTGCGCTCGCGACGCGCGGGAATCGCCCGATAGACCTGCTTGGTCGCCTCCACGATATGCACGCCGGCGAACGGCATCGACAGCGCCGCGCCGACCCGCTCCCACGCCATCGCCGAGCGCAGGAACCAGCTGCCCTGCACCGGCGGCATGAACAACGCCTCGCCCCACGACGACGGCGTGAACCAGGTCTGCCGCAACAGCTGCGTGATCTGCGCCCGCGAATAGGGCCGGCCATGGCCGAACGGCGTGGCGTCGGTGCGCGTCCAGACGCCGCGGCGGTTCGGGATGATCGCGATCAGCCGCCCCGACGGCGAGAGCACCCGCCACACCTCGCGCAGCAACCGCTCCGGGTCATCGGACATCTCCAGCGCGTGCACCAGCAGCACGCGGTCGACCGCGGCATCCGGCAGCGGCATCGAGAATTCGTCGATCAAGGTGGCCAGCGCCGGCCGGCCGGTCGGCCATTTCAGCACGCCCTGGGCCGCCGGCATGAAGGCAATGCAGCGCTCGCAGGACTCACGGAACAGGCCGAGATAGGGGGTCGGATAGCCGAGGCCGAGCACGCGCTGGCCTTCCGCGTTCGGCCACCGCGCGCGGATACCCCGGTTGATCAGCTGCCGCGCCACGATGCCGAGGCGCTGCGAATAGAAGTCGCGCAGGTCGATGACGTCCATGGTGTTTAGCCTAACACGCCCCCTGCTGCCCGGGTGCGCCGAAAATTGCATTGCCGCCGGAGCGTTAACGCCATATTTCACCCCTATATTGGGCGCGTTAAAAGCATGACCCGGGAAAGTCGATACCGGTCTTTCGAATACATCATGCTTTGAAAATGTCCGTCCCGTTTGTTCGTGGAGATATCATGACCGCCGAAATTCGCACCTTCAGCTGCCTCACCGACAATTTCGGGTATTTGATCCACGATCCCGCGACCAAGGCGACCGCGTCGATCGACGCGCCGGAAGCCGGCCCGATCATCAAGGCGCTGGAGCGCGAAGGCTGGACGCTGACGGATATCCTGATCACCCATCACCACGGCGACCATGTCGGCGGCGTCGCCGAGCTGAAGCAGAAATACGGCTGCCGCGTCGTCGCCCCGCACGACCAGTCGGCCAAGATCGCCAATGTCGATCTGCGCGCCGCCAATGCCGATGTCATCAAGGTCGGCAGCCTGCTCGCACGCGTGGTCGAGACGCCCGGCCATACGCTCGATCACATCTCCTATGTGTTCGACGGCGAGAAGGCGGTGTTTGCCGCCGATACGCTGTTCTCGATCGGCTGCGGCCGGGTGTTCGAGGGCACCTACCCCATGATGTGGGATTCGCTGCTGAAGCTGCGCTCGCTGCCGGACGATTTCCGTCTCTATTGCGGCCATGAATATACCGCTGCGAATGTGAAATTCGCGCTCACCATCGAGCCCGACAATCCGGCCCTGCAGAAGCGGGCCGAAGAGGTCACAAAGCTGCGCGCCGAGAACAAGCCGACGATCCCGGTGCTGCTCGGCGACGAGAAGAAGGCCAACGTGTTCCTGCGCGCCGACGAGCCCGCGGTAGCGGCGAAGCTGCACATGAAGGGCGCCGATCCGGCGCTGGTGTTCGGCGAGCTCCGCGAGCGCAAGAACAAGTCGTGATGGCCGACCTCTCGGCGGCCGACATCATCGCGCGGCTCGCGCTGCAGCCGCATCCCGAAGGCGGGCACTATCGCGAGACGTTTCGCGACGCGCGCTGCGACGCCAATGGCCGTGCGCATTCGACCGCGATCTACTTCCTGCTGGCGCGCGGCGAGCGCTCGCATTGGCACCGCATCGACGCCGTCGAGATGTGGCACTATTACGCCGGCGCGCCGCTGACATTGCGGATCGCGCAGGACGGCGGCCCACATTCGATCACGCTCGGGCCGGATGTGGCGCGCGGCGAGCAGCCACAGGCAATCGTGCCGGCGGACACATGGCAGGCTGCGGAAAGCAGCGGCGACTGGACGCTGGTCGGCTGCACCGTCGCGCCGGGATTCGAGTTCGCGAAGTTCGAGCTGGCGCCGAAGGGCTGGGAGCCCGCTTCGTAAGAGCTTTTTCCCGTCATCCCCGCGCAAAGGCTTTGCCTTTGTCGCTGGAGGTGCGAGCCTTGCGGCGCAATTGCGCCGCTGGGCGAGCCTCGAAGGATGAATCGGCCACAGACGGGGCCGTCGACCCTTCGAGACGGCCGCGTTGCGGCCTCCTCTGGGTGACGGTGAAACAATAGCAACAACCCTCTTCGTAGGATGGGTAGAGCGCAGCGAAACCCATCATCTCGCCGCGTGGACCAAAGGCGATGGGTTTCGCTTCGCTCTACCCATCCTACGTTCTTTTTCTCAGCACCATATCCTTGGCCGCGATCAACCCGCCGCCGGCGATCAGGATCGCGGCGATCGCGATATTGGCGCTGGGCTTGGCGAAGCCCGCTGCGATCAGGAACGCGGTCGAGAGCAGCGGCGTGGCGTAGGAGGCGGCACCGAGCACGCGGATGTCGCCGCGCTTCATGCCGATATCCCAGGCGAAGAACGCGGCCCCCACCGGACCGATGCCGAGCGCGACGACGGCAAGCCACTGCAGCGGCGTCGCGGGCCACACCGTCGTCTCCACCATCATGTGCACGAGCGCCGCAAGCACGGCGGTCGCGAGGCAGAAGCCTGCCACCGCATCGGTCGGCACCGCCTTGAGCCGGCGCGACATCACCGAATAGGACGCCCAGACGAACGCCGCGACAAAGGCGGCCGCGAAGCCTGGAATCTGCTCTTTTGTGAAGGCGCCGGTGTTGCCGGCGAACAGCAGCACGGTGCCGGCGAGCCCGAGCAGCGCGCCGACGATGTGATGCACCGCAAGCCGCTCGCCCGGCAGCAGTGACGAGAACAGCACGATCAACAGCGGCCAGAGATAATTGAGCAGGCCGGCCTCGGCCGGCGGGGCGAAGCGCAGCGCCAGGAAATACAGCGCGTGATAGCCGAACAGCCCGCCGACGCCGACGACCCAGGCGACCAGCGGTTGCTTCAACGCGCCGAAGGCTGACGGACGCAACAGGAAGCTCGCGAACGCGACCGCGGCGCCGATCGCAAAGGTCATGGCCGCGAGCTGGAACGCCGGGATCGCCCCGGTCGCGACCGTCATGACCGACAGCAGCGACCACATCAGGATGGCGGTCAGTCCGACAAGGGTGGCAGTTCGGGTCGTCATCTCAATTCAATCCGTCGTGGCCGGGCATGACTATCCAAAGGATGGCGGTCTGAAGCCGCTCGCCGATGTCCCGGCCGGCCACGTCTTCCTTCGCGTGTGGCGCGTTGTAAAGACGAAAATGCCCGGCACAAGGCCGGGCATTCGCTACTTGATTGTGCGCGCCTGCGACGCGACGACGCTACTCGCGTCAGGCGTGATACTGGCCGCCGTTCACCGTCAGCGTCGAGCCGGTGATGAAACCGGCATCGTCGGCGGCGAGGAACACCACGGCCCGCGCGATCTCTTCGGGTTCGCCGAGCCGGGCAACCGGAATCTGCGGGATCACGTTCTTCTCGAGCACGTCCTTCGGCACCGCCTGCACCATCTCGGTGTTGATATAGCCGGGGCAGATCACGTTCACGGTGATGCCGCCCTTGGCGTTCTCCAGCGCCAAGGCCTTGGTGAAGCCGATGTCGCCGGCCTTGGCCGCGGAGTAGTTGACCTGGCCGAACTGGCCTTTCTGGCCGTTGATGGAGGAGATCGAGATGACGCGGCCGAACTTGCGGGCGCGCATGCCCTCGATCACCTGGCGCGTCATGTTGAACAGCGAGCCGAGGTTGGTGTTGATCACGGCATTCCACTGCTCGACCGTCATCTTGTGGAACGCGGTGTCCTTGGTGATGCCGGCATTGTTGACGAGCACGTCGACCGGGCCGAGATCGGCCTCGACCTGCTTGACGCCGGCCGCGCAGGCGTCGAACGATGCGACGTCCCACTTGTAGACCGGAATCCCGCTCTCCGCCTTGAACTTCTCCGCCGCGGCGTCATTGCCGGCGTAGCTCGCCGCCACCTTGTAGCCCGCCGCTTTCAGCGCCTTGCTGATCGCAGCTCCAATACCGCGCGTTCCGCCCGTCACCAATGCAACACGTGCCATGTCCGTTTCCTCCTTGGCCGTCTTTTATAACCGGATAACTCCGGCCTACGCACTCACTCAACAAAGCGCGATGAGATCAGGTTGAATTGTCATCGCGCTTTGGCTCCCTTTTTTGAGCATGATCTTTCGGAAAACCGCTGCACACTTTTCCGGATCATGCTCTCGAAACAAAAATGCCCGGCGCAAAGCCGGGCATCTTATTTATCAGCTCGCTTCGCGGTTGACAGATGATCTTTTCATCACCTAACCGGCCTCGCTGCCTTTTGTTCAGTCGCGTGCAACGCACATAGCGATGCCCATGCCGCCGCCGATGCACAGCGTCGCGAGGCCCTTCTTGGCATCGCGCTTCTGCATCTCGTGCAGCAGCGTCACCAGCACGCGCGCACCCGACGCGCCGACCGGATGGCCGATCGCGATCGCGCCGCCATTGACGTTGACCTTGGCCGGATCCCAGCCGAGGTCCTTGTTCACCGCGCAAGCCTGCGCCGCGAACGCCTCGTTGGCCTCGATCAGATCGAGGTCGGCGATGTTCCAGCCGGCCTTCTTCAGCGCGGCGCGCGAGGCGGGGATCGGGCCGGTGCCCATGATCTTGGGGTCGACGCCGGCCTGGCCCCACGACACGATGCGGGCCAGCACCTTCTTGCCCTGCTTGGCGGCTTCCTTGGCGGTCATCAGCACGACGGCGGCGGCGCCGTCATTGATGCCCGAGGCGTTGCCCGCGGTCACGGTGCCGTCCTTCTCAAAAGCCGCGCGGAGCTTGGCCATCGCGTCGAGCGTGGCGCCGTGGCGCGGATACTCGTCGGTGTCGACCACGATATCGCCCTTGCGGGACTTGATGGTGACCGGGACGATCTCGTCCTTGAACTTGCCGGCCTTCTGCGCCGCCTCGGCCTTGTTCTGCGAACCGACCGCGAACTCGTCCTGCTGCGACCGGGTGATCTGGTACTGCTTGGCGACGTTCTCGGCGGTGTTGCCCATGTGGTAGCCGTTGAAGGCATCCCACAGCCCGTCCTTGATCATGGTGTCGATCAGCTCGAGGCCGCCCATCTTGACGCCGCCACGCAGATATTGCGCGTGCGGGGCCATGCTCATGGATTCCTGGCCGCCGGCGACGACGATCGAGGAATCGCCGTTGAGCAGCGCCTGGTAGCCGAGCGCCACGGTGCGCAAGCCCGAGCCGCAGAGCTGGTTGACGCCCCAGGCCGGGCTTTCCACCGGGATGCCGGCCGCGATCGAGGCCTGGCGGGCCGGGTTCTGGCCCTGCGCGGCGGTGAGGATCTGGCCCATGATGACTTCGGAGACCTGACCGCCCTCGACGCCGGCACGCTCCAGCGCCGCCTTGATGGCGATGGCCCCGAGGTCATGGGCCGGCGTGGTGGCGAAAGCGCCGTTGAAGCTACCGACGGGGGTGCGGGCGGCGCTGACGATGACGACATCGTCTGACATGGACATCTCCTATGGGTTGTAGCTGGGTTTCTCGACGGCGGGCGGCCGATTTGGCGGGCCTGTCTCTTGACGGCTATCCTGTAAACCTCGTTGAGACATGTCAATCGCACTGTCGGGCAAATCGCGCCGCGACGCACTCAAAATGACGCCCTTGGCACTTTCCTGAGCAAATCCTATGCTTTGGAATTAACCGCACAGCACAAAACTGTAGCCGAACCGCTTTGAAAATGCTTACCTTTGCTGCGATGCGTTGCATTTTGCCCTGCGGCGATGCCGTAGGGTTCCAGGTTATTCGGTGTTGAAGTGAGAGCCCATGGCAAAATCTGAACAACCGACCACGATCAAGAAATACGCGAACCGGCGGCTCTATAATACCGGGACGAGCACCTATGTCACGCTCGAGGATCTCGCGGCGATGGTGAAGGAAGGCGAAGATTTCCTCGTCTATGACGCCAAGACCGGCGACGACATTACCCGCTCCGTGCTCGCGCAAATCATCTTCGAGCAGGAAAACAAGGCCGGGCAGAACCTGCTGCCGACCACTTTCCTGCGCCAGCTGATCCGCTTCTACGGCGACAGCATGCAGATGGTGGTGCCGAAATATCTCGAACAGTCGATCGAGACGCTGACCAAGGAACAGGAAAAATTCCGCAAGCAGATCGCGGGCGCGCTGAGCGGGACACCGTTTGCGCCGCTGGAAGAACAGGTCCGCCGCAACATGGAGCTGTTCCAGCAGACCTTCTCGATGTTCAAGCCGTTCGTGCCGCAACGCGGTGGCGGCGAGGCCGACAAGGCGCCGGAGCCCACGCCCGATGACGGCAACATCGACGATCTTCGCCGCCAGATGAAGGACATGCAGGAACGCCTCGAGCGCATGTCGCAGCCGACGAAGAAGGACGAGTAGGTCTCGTTCAGGTCCGCTGCCGGCCCGGCCGGACCTCCGGCCGCCATCACTTCTGAAGTCCTGACGGCGGCTCTCGCCGACGTCGGGCGGTCTCCGTCTGGTCGAGCATACCCTCGCGGGCGCGTCTATGCAGGCCGGCGGCAGACGAGATCGATTTCGATCAACGCATCATAGGCGAGACCGGTGACGCCGACGCAGGTGCGGGCCGGCAGGCGGTCGGACGGGAAATAGCTGCGATAGGTCTCGTTCATCGCCGCATAATCTTCCTTGAAGCGCGTCAGATAGATGCGCGACATCACGATATGCTCGAGGCCGAGATCGAGGCCCGCAAGCACCACGCGCAGATTCTCCATCACCGCGCGGGTCTGCGCCACGATGCCCTCGGGCAATAGGCCGGGTGCGGCCGGCGTATCCGGCATCTGGCCGGTGACGAAGACGAAGCCGTCCGTCTCGACCGCGTGGCTGAACGGCGCGACCGGCTTCGGGCCACCGGATATCATGTGAAACTGCAACGACGTCTCCTCGCCTGCTCTTTGATGGATCATGATGCGCGTCTACGGCATCGCATCATGATCTCATGTCTTTGTTCGAGCATGATCTTTCACGCTCTAGTGTCCCGAATCCGAAGTTCGCATCATTTGCCGCACCTTCGGAGCGAACTTCGGATTCGATAAGGACACTAGCAAACTTATGATTCTAGTGTGCTTTATGAATGCGAAGTTCGTGAAAGTGGCTGCCGCGAAATCGCACGAACTTCGCATTCAGCACACTAGTTTTGCGGCGCGTGATCGAAGACGCGCTTGCTGAGAATGGCATGGACGCCCCAATTGCCGTCCACCACCTGCGTCACGCCGAAATCCACCGCCACCGACATCAGCGCGATCGCCTCGTCCTCGGTAAGGCCTTTGATGTTCATCAGGAAGCGGCGCATCTTGCGGAACGCATCCTTCATCGCGAGATCGAGCGACGAGGTCGCGTAGACCTCGCTCTGCCCCTTGGCGCCGAATTCGGCGAGATAGTTGGGATGACTGAAGCCCATCAGCACCCAGTCGGCTTCGGTCTCGATCAACGGATAGGTAAGATCGGCGAAGGGCTGATTGGTAAGCTCGTTCTTCTTGTGCAGGATGACCTGGAACGTGCCGGTCATCGAACATTCGATGGCGGTGCCGCCGAGTTCGCCGTCACCCTGCGCAGCATGGGGATCGCCGACTGACAATAGCGCGCCCGGCACCGACACCGGCAGATAGACCGTCGAGCCCTTGCCGAGCCGCCAATTGTCGAGATTGCCGCCGAAATATGCGGGCGGGACGGAATCGACAAGCTCGGCCTCGCGCGGCGCAAGCGCGATGACTCCGAAATGCGGGCGCAGCGGAATGCGGATGCCGTCGAGCACGTCGTGGCGGCGCCGCACCGATGACGGCGGGATCGGGATGCCCGGATAGTCGTAAGTCTTGTGCAGCGTCCCGAACGGATCGGTCTGCGGCTCCCAGCGATAGGAATACAGCGCACGGGCATGCGGCGCGTCATCGTCGTCGACGATCTCGTAGATCGTCACCGCCTCATGGGCGTTCTGCTCGGCAAGGAACTCCTTGTAGTGATAGCCCCACCAGGCCGCGACGCTGCTGCCGAACACGCGGCCCTCGAAGTCCGGATTGCGGCTCGCGCGCGGCGCGATGTCGAGGATGCGGATTTCCAGTACGTCCCCTGGCTCCGCGTCCTTCACGGCCACCGGCCCGGTGCAAATGTGAACGCCGAATCCCTCGCCGGCGCCGCGGCCGTAGATCGAGGCATCGAGCGGGCCGGCGCCGCGGCGATCGACGTTCTTCCGATCGCGCGTCCAGTGGAACACGCTCTCCGCGCCTGGATCTCCCTTGATCATGCGCTCGGGATCGTCGGAGGCGTGCTGGGTCAGCGTCTCAATGGTGATGGTGTCGCCGGAGCCGATCTCGACCTGCGGCGGCAACGAATGGCTGAAATAGCCCCAATGCACGCGCGAGGCATCCGCGGCGAGATGGTGATGGCGCGGCGCGTCCGCGATCTCCACGTCATGGGCGTTGAACGGCGCAGCCGTCCTGCGCACCAGCGCTGCGCGCCGGCTGCACATTTGCGCCAGCGCCTGTTGAGGCCAGCCGCGTTGCACCGTGGCCGCGGATGCGGTCTGCCGCTCGGCTTCATGCTGGCGGAATTCGCGCGGCGACAGACCGAAGCGCTGGCGAAACGCGCGGCTGAAATGGGCAGAGTCGTTGAAGCCGACGCGGAACGCGATCTCGGAAATCGAACGATGCGCCTCGGCGGGATTCGACAGATCGGCCCAGGTGCGCTGCAGCCGACGTTCGCGCAGGTAATGCGTGAAACTGGTGCCGGCCCCCTCGAACAGCTTTTGCAGATAGCGTTCAGAAATGCCCTCGGCACTGGCGATTTTGACCGGCGTCAGATCGGGTTCCTCGAGGCTGCGTTCGACGGTCTGACACAGGCGATGCAGCGTCGCTGCCTTGGAAGCGCCGCCGCCGCCGCGATCGCCCGCCGTCTCGCCATGCTGACGCATGAAGGTCGGCAGCAGATCGGCGAGACTTCGCGCCAGCGCCGTCCATTCGACATCGGACAGCGCGTCGAGATCGCGCGCGGCGAGCTCCATCATCTGCGCGAATACGCTGCCAAAGCCGCCGGGCTGGAGCACCCGCACCTCGCCGCCTTGCAACGTGGCGCGATGGCGATGTGCCGGTTCGGACGTCACCGACAGCACTACCGCGCGCATCTCGCGCTGGAACGACACGCTCCAATCCCCTGCGCGTGGCAGCAAGAGAAGATGCCGCGCAGCAACGATCTGATAACCGGTGGTCGTCTTCAGCGCCACCCCGTCTTCGAGCGGCAGCAGCACCAGCGGATGATCGGCCACAGCATCCGTGCGCGGCGACACCGATTGTGGCCCTGCCGAAAGCCTGGCCAGCGTCACGCCCTGAAAGCTGCGCCGCACCGCGATGGCATGGCCGGCATGGGTGCTCGTGGCGACCGTGGGCTGCAAGCCGACCGACGCCAGGACGTCCCGCCACGCCTCGGGGCGGTCGCCTTCGGAGTAGGATTCACTCGTGAACGGACGCAACCTCATGCATCGACCTTTATGGCCGAAGCGAAGCAATCTCCGTGCCATCCCCAAGGATGACACGTCCTGCTCGGTGGCCGGCGCGTGATCAGTCACACCGGAACACGTTCTTGCGGATGGTCCCGTGCACGCCCCAATTGGCGTCGACCACCTGCGTCACGCCAAAATCTGCCCCCACCGACATAAGCGAGATCGCCTCGTCCTCGCTGAGCTTGTGCACCGTCATCAGGAAGCGCCGCATCTTGCGAAAGGCGTCGCGCATGGCGCGGTCGAGGCTGGAGTGATTGGCGATTTCGAGCTGCGCATTGGCGCCGAGCTCGGCGAGATAGTTCGGGTAGGTGAAGCCGTAGACCGACCAGGCGTCGGGGGTTTCCAGCATCGGATGCGTCAGGCCTTCGAGCTGTGTGCCGCCGAGATCGCGATGCTTGTGCAGGATGAATTCGAAATCGCCGGTGAGCGAGGTCTCGATCGCCGTGCCGCCGAGCTCGCTGTCGCCCTGCGCGGCATGCGGATCACCGACCGAAAAGAACGCACCGGGCACCGCAACCGGATAGAACATCTTGGCCCCCTTGCCGACGCGCCAGTCGTCGATGTTGCCGCCGGTATAGCTCGGCGGGATCGAGGAGACGAAATCCTGCTCCGACGGCGCGAGGCCCATGGTGCCAAAATGCAGCCGCGCGGGCACACGGACATTGCTCAGAACATTCTCACGCTTGACGACGGTGGCGTGATCGACGCGGACGCCGGGATAATCGATGGTCGGGTGCACGATGCCATCAGGATCGGTCTGCGGCGTCCAGATATAATTGTAGACCGCTTTGGCGAAAGGCTCACCCGACGCGTCGAGCTCGAAGATCGTCACCACCTCGCGTGGCTTCGGCTCTTCGATCAGGTCGTGATAGTGAAAGCCCCAATTGGCCGCGACGTTGGAGCCGAAGCATTTGCCGGCATGGCAGGCGTTGCAGGCCGGCCTCGGTCGCACGTCGAGAATGCGAACCTCCAGCACGTCGCCCGGCTCGGCGCCTTCGATCGCCACCGGACCGGTGAGCAGGTGCACGCCGACGCCTTCGCCGGAGCCGCGGATGAACGGCCCTTCGATGGGCCCCGAACCGCGCCGCACCACCGCCTTGTGCTCGCGCGTCCATTTGAACACGCTCTCGGCACCCGGATCGCCCTCGATCATGCGCTCGTAATCGTCATTGGCGTGATGCGTCAGCGTCTCGATGGTCGCGCGGTCGCCGGACTTCAGCGTCAATGCCGGCGCCACGACCTTGCTGAAATAGCCCCAATGCACAGTCTTCGCAGATACCGGCAGCAGATGATGTTTCACGCAGGGGTCCTCACGCGGATGGAAACGGAACGGGTTCTATTCATGCGACCTCGGCCTCCATGGCATTGAGGAAACGCTGCGCGACCGGATTGCGCGGATTGCTCAGCACCTCGTCGGCCGGGCCCTCCTCGACGATCGCGCCATCCGCCAGCAGCACCACGCGATCAGCGACTTCACTGGCGAAGCGCAGTTGATGGGTCGAGATGATCATGGTGAGGCCGTCTTCCACCGCGAGGCGACGGATCACTTCAAGGACCTCATTGACGAGTTCGGGATCGAGCGCGGAGGTCGGCTCATCCAGCAACAGCACGCTGGGATTCGGCGCGATCGCACGGGCGATGGCGACGCGCTGCTGCTGGCCACCGGAGAGATGCCGCGGCAGCGCATCGGCGCGGTGGCTGAGGCCGACGCGCCCGAGCAGTTCGGTCGCCCGGCGATCCGCATCTATGCGCGACACGCCATGCACCCAGCGCAGCGGCCCGGCGATGTTCTCCTTCGCGGTGAGGTGACCGAACAGGTTGAACTGCTGGAACACCATACCGACACCGACCTCGGCGCGCGCCTGCGCCAACAGTCGCGGCGACAGCGCCTTGCCGCTATCGCTGAAGCCGAGCCGGCGACCGCCGACCTTGATGCTGCCGTCGTTCCAGAGTTCGAGATTGTTGATACAGCGGAGCAGCGTGCTCTTGCCGGAGCCGGACGGCCCGAGCAGCGCGACCACCTCGCCGATCCGCACCGTGAGATCGACGCCGGCGAGCACCATTTGCTTGTCATAGCTTTTGCGCAATGCGGCAACATCGACCGCCACATTGTTCCGCTTCAGGATCTCGTTGCGTTTGGCACGATCGACACGCTCGGTCTGCGCCCGCGGCGGCGGCAATTCGGCGACACCGGCATCGGGCAAGATCTCGGGCGGCGCGTCCTCGGCCGCAATCAGCGGATCATCGAATCCCTGCGCGCGATACCCCGGCATCATCCGCATCAGCTTGATCTGCTTCGATGCGCGGTCGAGATCGAACAGCCATTCGAGGAACAGCTGGATGCCGGCGATCGCCGCGGTAAGGAACAGATAGATCAGGCCCGAGGCGAAGAAGATCGAGAAGAAATCGAAAGTTGCCGACGCCATCTGGGTCGAACGCAACGTCAGCTCCTGCACGGCGATCACCGACGCCAGCGAAGAATTCTTCAGCGCGCTGACGGTCTCGTTGCCGAAGGCGGGGATCATCGAGCGGATCGCCTGCGGGGCGATGATCCGGCGCATCAGGACGCCGGGCGTCATGCCGAGCGCCTGCCCGGCCAGCACCTGGCCGCGATCGACGCCGAGCACGCCGGAGCGCAGCATCTCGGCGATGAACGGAGCTTCGTTGCAGGCCAGCGCGAGGCCGGCGGCGAGAATGGCCGGTAGCTTGATGCCGATCTGCGGCAGGGCATTATAGGCGAACACCATCTGCAGGATCAGCGGCGTGCCGCGAAAGATCACGGTGTAGACCCGGGCGAAGGACGCCAGCGCCCTGAAGCGGCTGAGTTGCATCCACGCCAGGATCACACCGAGGATCAGGCCGCCGAGCAGACCGAGGGCGGTGACCTGCAAGGTCGCCTGAATGCCCTCGATCATATACGGCATGGTCAAATAGTGGAGGAACAGCTCCATGGAGCATGTCGTCCTTTTGCCGGTGCTGGGGCCTACTTGACCGTCAGCAGACCGGGCTCGATCAGGTTCTCCGGATCGAGATTCCACTTCTTCAGCAACGCGAGCTGATCGCCCGATTTGTAGATCTCGGTCAGCGCCGCCTTCACGGCATCGCGGAAGGCCGGTTTGTCCTTGGGCACGCCGATGCCGACCTTGTACGGGATCGTCACCGCGATAGCTTTTTCGAGCTTGTCCGGATAGGCCTTCACCGCATTGTCGACGGTGTTGACGTCGTTGACATAGGTGTCGGCGCGTCCGGCCAGAATCGCCTGGATGCAGTTGGCGTTGTTGTCGTAGAGCTGAATGGTCGGCTCAGGCTTGCCCTCCTTCTTGCACTCCGGCACGAGCGCCTGGATCAGCGGAACTTCAACGTAGCCTGTGTTCTCGGCCGCTGCCGCACCGCACATCGAGGTGTTGATGCCGGAGATCTTCTTCGGATTGCCCTTGGCGACCAATACGCCGTCGAACACCTTCGAATAGGTGATGAAGTCGGCCGCCTTGGCACGCTCTTCCGTGGCGTAGATGTCGGAGATCACAATGTCGGCCTGACCACTGGACAGCGTGGTCAGAAGTGCGGCGAAGGTCACCGCCTTGTAGGTCAGCTTGAAGCCGAGGCATTCGCCGATCTGCTCGCCGAGATCGATATCGAAGCCGACATATTTGCTCGGATCCTTCGGATCGATCGACTCGTAGCCCGGCGTATGCGGATTGATTGCGTTGACGAGGGTCTTGCCCTTCCAGTCCGGATACTTTGCCTGCAGCTCCGCACAGGCGGCCGGCGCAGCTGCCCTGGCGTCGGTTGGAGCACCGACGCCCACAACGAGCAATGCCCCTAACGCTGCGATGTGCATGAGTTTGTACGCGCGCGGAAAAGATAACGTGACCATTCGATCCTCTTTCGACGTTGTCATGGCGCAAGCCACGGTCCAAACCTCGAAGAAGTAAACGGCGGTCTCCGGCGGAAAACTTGTCTGGGGACGCACAATTAATTGGATGAACTCCCGCCAAACCTTGGGCAGGACGCGCTCATATTTTGAGCAATCCCTTTCGCGGGTATCACGACCGATATTGTGAAGCGGCCTATGGCCGCTTCAGCCCGTGGCGGGCACGGGCTTCTCCGCCGACGCGTTCCACGGGCGGTCCGGCGAGGCGAGGCCGATCAGGCGGCCCTGGATGAAGTCGCAGCCCCATTCGCGCAGCATCACGGCGGCTTCCTCGTCCTGCACCCATTCGGCGACCGTCCTGATCTCGAGGCGGCGGGCGAGATCGATCAGCGTTTGCACGAAAGCGCGGTCGTCGGCCGAACGCACGATGTTCTGCACGAAGGCGCCGTCGATCTTCACGATGTCGACGCCGAGCTTGCGCAAGTTGCGGAACGAGGTGTAGCCGGCGCCGAAATCGTCGATCGCGATCCGGCTGCCGAAGTTCTTCAGGCGCGTGACAAAGCCGCGCACGTCGTCGATATCCTGGATCGCCACCGTCTCGGTGATCTCGACGATCAGCCGCTCGCCGACGCCGTGATGCGCGCGCATCAGGGATTCGATGGTGGCCCACCAGTCCGGATCCATCGTGGTGTCGGGCGAGATGTTGAGGCTGAGCTGTACGCCGGGAGCGGCAGCGAGCTCGGCGATGGCGAGCTCCAGCACACGGTGATCGACCAGCCGGATCAGGCCGAGCCGCTCGGCGACCGGCACGATATCGGGCGCGAGCAGCGCGCGGCCGTCGTCCTGCTCCATCCGGACCAGGCACTCGTAGAACGCGGGCTGCCGCAGGCGCGCATCGACCACGGGCTCGAAGCCGATCACGATGCGGCGCTCGTTCAGCGCGGTGACGATCTCGTCGGTGACGCGGATGTTGACGCGGCGCTGGGCGTCGCGCTCGACATTCGGCTTCCACAGCGCGAACGATCCGGCGCGGCGGCTCTTGGCCGCGTCCAGCGTCTCCTGGGCGCGATTGACCGCCTCCTCCGCCGACCGCGCATGGCGGGGAATGGTGACGGCGCCGATCGAGACCGTCACCGATACCGGGCCGGACTTGGTCGGCACCACCTCGTCGCGCACCGCGGCCAGGAAGCGCTCGGCCGCGACATTGGTGTCGTCGACGGTGCAGTTGCGCAGGATCAGGCCGAACTTGTTGCCGGAGAAGCGGCCGAGCATGTCGCCGCTGCGCAGCCGCGCACGAATCCGCTTCGCGACCTCGGCGATGACGGCGTCGGCGACATCGAAGCCAAAGGCATCGTTGACGCGCGCGAGGTGATCGATGCCGATCAGCATGAAGGCGCAGGAGGAGCGGAAGCGCGCGCACTCCTCCATCGTCTCGGCGAGCGAGGCGATCAGATGGGTGCGGTTGAGCTCATTGGTCAGCGGGTCGTGCCGCGACAGCTTCAGCAGCTGCTCGTCGCGGGCATGCCGCTCATTGTTGATGCGGACGACGCCCTGCACGCGCGCCGGCCTGCCGTCGGCGCCGGCAAACCAGCAGCCGGTCTCCTCGATCCAGATCACCGGCGCCGAGGTGACGGCCCGCACGCCATATTCGATCCGGTAGGGAACGCCCTCCCCGCCGCGTACCGGCGCCGGCGCGCCGAGCGCATCGGATCGCACCGAGCGCGATGGCTCGATCAGCTTTGCAAGCTCGGCGCCGCTCGCCAGCGCCGCGACCGGGATATCCGGGAAGACTGCCGCCACATTGTCGCTCCAGGCGATCGCATCGCTCGCGAGGTCCCAGGCGAATGTCGCTTGGCCGAGCGAGGCGAGGATGCTGGCAGCTGGCGGGACAGGGGGCATCGAACATGTCTCGATTTGGGACGGCACCCGGTGATTCTACACGCTCTCAAGATAGTGGTTCCGGCGAATCCAACGCTAGGTGAAGTTGATAAATAATCTGGAAACCACGTTTTCGACTGTCCGGGAACGAACTGGGGACGGCGGGCATGACCCTTGCCACAGGGGTGTTGCGGAGGGCCGCAACGTCCCAAACTATGACGCTCCAACGGGTCGCAGACGATGCCGGATATCGATCAATCGGAAATCCTCGACGGCGAGTGCACCGGCGATGCTGCGGCGGCCAGCACGGCGCTGGTGCCGCTGGCCGCGACCACCCATTGGGCGCCCAAGATCCCGCTGCCGCATGCCGATCCGTCGTTTGTGGCTCATCTGATCGCCACCGCCGCACACGAACCGCAGACGCGCGGGCAGCGGCGTGGGTCATTGGCCGACGCGCAGAGCGCTTACGGCCCGCATGTCGACGAACGCCGCAGCGTGGCGCGGCGGACCCGGCAGATCATCTAGGAAAATATCAGCGCTGCGGCGCGTCCGACGGCGGATGGCCGCCCGGCTGCAAATCCGGCGAGGTCACCGTCGGCTTTGGCGCGGACTGATCGAGTAGCACGGATTCCGCAACCGACGTCGCCGAGGGGACCGGTGCGGCCGGTGGCGGCGCGGCAGGCGCCGGCGCGGCGACAGGCGCGGGCTCAGGCCGGGGTGCCGGCTCCGCTACGGGTGCAGGTTGCGGTGCCTCAGCTGCCGCAGGGTGCGCCCTGCCGGCGCTGGGCGCCGGTGCGACCACCGCACGGCGGCGGGTGCGCAGCGCAATTCCGGAAATGAAATCGACCAGCGCCAGCAGCGTGAGCAAGCCATAGGTCGAGTTGCCGAATTTCGGCCAGAGCACGAATTCGGCAGCGGCGGCGCCGAACACGATCAGCGACAGCAGATGGTCGGTGAGATATTTCGCGCCGGGGCGCGCGCCCTTGATGACCTCGAGCAGCAACAGCAGTACGGCGGCGGCGAGCAGCATGTCGCTGAGCGTGATCTGCCACTGCTCGCCCGACAGCAATGTCAGCCTGATCAGCGGGTCGGTGAACGACACGCCGGGCATCAGGAAAGCGATGATGTTGTAGACCGCGAGCGGAACGAGCAGCAGCGGAAAACCGACCATCGGGGCTTGCGCCTTATTCAGGGAGAACCAGCAATGCGGCGATGCTCATTGGCCTCGCCGCGGACGCGCCCGTCTTGGCCGCACTCGTTGACCGAATTCAGGCGCCGCGCCGCATGGCTGCGGCGCGTAGGCCGAATGTCCGATCAGGACTCTTTCTTGGCCTTCAGGACCTGGCGGCCCTTGTACATGCCGGTCTTCAGGTCGAGGTGGTGCGGACGGCGCAGTTCGCCGGAGTCCTTGTCCTCGACATAGGTCGGGGTCTTGATCGCATCGGCCGAACGGCGCATGCCACGGCGCGACGGCGAGGTTTTTCTTCTGGGAACGGCCATGACGGTGTCCTCTAGGGGTGTTGCGGAGGCATCGTCCGAAATGGGGACGAGCGCACAGCGCTTCAAAGCGCCAGCTGCGATGCCGGTAAGGCCGCGCTTATAGAGGAAGGCACTGCGTAAAGCTAGGGCCGGAGACAGCAAAAAGCGTCCGAAATCGGCCTCAGGAGCCGCGATTTTCGCGCCAGCAGCGCGTCACGGAGTTGGCCCGGACCATATAGGTGGCGGACAGCCTGCGGACCCCCGGGCCGGGGTTCCGGGCGCTCCTCTTGACCGGATTCGGCAGGATCGCGGCCAAAAGCGCGGCCTCGCGGGCTGACAGCCCAGCGGCGGACCGGCCGAAGGCATATTGGGCGCCGGCTTCGGCGCCGAACTGGCCGGACGGGCCCATTTCCGCGATATTGAGGTAGATTTCCAGGATCCGCTGCTTGGGCAGCACGAGATCGATCCAGAGCGCCAGCGGCAGTTCCAGCCCCTTGCGGATCACGCTGCGGCCGGACCACAGGAACAGGTTCTTGGCGACCTGCTGGGTGATGGTCGAGCCGCCGCGGGCCACCTCGCCATCCTCGGCGTCGTCGAGCACCTCGCGCAGCGCGCCCCAGTCGATGCCCCGATGCTTGCAGAAATGAGCATCCTCCGAGCCGACCACGGACCGCACCAGATAAGGCGACATCGCGCCGAAATCGATCCAGTGCCGCGTCACCGGGGCCCCGCGCAGGGTCCGCCACGCCATCAGCGCCGAAACCGGATGGCCGGTGCGATAGAACGGCGCCACCAGATACGGCAGCAACAGCAGCGCCAGCAAAAGCAGCAATAAAATTCGGACGATGCGCAAAACAGGGGTTTCCGGGGAGGACCATTCCAGGAAGGATTTGGGACCCGCCCGCCAGAACACGGCCGGCGCCGTCGACGTCTGCGGGATAATTCACGGTTTTTCCAGCACTTTTAAGGCGCATTCCGTCGCAGGGCGGGAATTGACGAAGCCGATGCCATCAACGATTGTCCGGCCGAAAATCGATCTGGAGCAATTCTTAATGACGACCGGTACTGCAGAGTTTTCCAAGCGGCTGGACCAGACCGCGGAGGATACCGAAGCCCTGCTCGCCAAACTGCTGTCCGACGCGACCGAAAGCGATGAGATCGTGCGCCCGAAGCGGCTGATCGAGGCCATGCGCTATTCGAGCCTCGGCGGCGGCAAGCGGCTGCGGCCGTTCCTCGCGGTCGAGAGCGCGGCGGTGTTCGGCATCCCACGCGAATCCGCGCTGCTGGTCGGCGCCGCGCTGGAATGCATCCACTGCTACTCGCTGATCCACGACGATCTGCCGGCGATGGACAATTCCGATCTGCGCCGCGGCCGCCCGACCCTGCACAAGGCCTATGACGACGCCACCGCAATCCTCGCCGGCGACGCGCTGCTCACCATCGCCTTCGACATCATCACCCGTGATGCGATCCACAAGGACGCCCAGGTCCGCCTGCTGTTGACCCGCGCGCTGGCGCGCGCCTCCGGCGTCGGCGGCATGGCCGGCGGCCAGATCCTCGACCTCGCCGGCGAAGGCCGCTTCGGCGACCGCGAGCCGGTCGATGTCGCGCGCCTGCAGCAGATGAAGACAGGCGCGCTGCTCCGCTTCGGCTGCATCGCCGGCGCGATCCTCGGCCAGTCCTCGCAAAAGGAGTACCAGGCGCTCGACGATTACGGCAAAGCGCTCGGTGAAGCCTTCCAGATCGCCGACGATTTGCTCGACGTCGAGGGCGACGCCGCCGCGCTCGGCAAGCCGGCCGGCGCTGACGCCGCGCTCGGCAAGACCACGTTCGTCACCCAGCTCGGCATCGATGGCGCCAAGCAGCGCGTCCGCGATCTCCTCGCGCGTGCCGACGCCGCGCTGTCGGTGTTCGGCGACCGAGGCGACGTGCTGCGCGCGGCCGCCCGCTTCGTCGCCGAGCGCAAGAACTAGCCGAGAGCACAGCGCGAAATGAACAAGGAGATCGACGACCGCCTTGTTCGCTTCCGCAAGCTGCCGCTGCCGGTCCGCGTCGTCGTGGGCCGGCCGCGCACCTTCGGCTCGATCGCTTTCGGTATCCTGGCTGCGCTGCTGGTGCCGGGAGCACCGCGCATCGTCACGCGCCTGCTCGCGGGCTGGGATGCCTTCGCCGCGCTGTATCTCGTGCTTGCCTATGTGATGATGCTGCGCTGTGGCGTCGCCCATATCAAGCGAAGCGCCATCCTGCAGGACGACGGACGTTTCCTGATCCTGCTGCTGACCGCGTTCGGCGCGCTGGCGAGCCTCGCCGCCATCGTGTTCGAGCTCGGCGCATCAAAGGGCAGCCCGGCCGGACTGGCGCTGGCAATCGTCACCATCACGCTGTCATGGGCCTTGGTGCACACCGCGTTCGCGCTGCACTACGCCCATGAGTATTACCGAGGCAAGACGCCCGGCGGATTGCAGTTTCCGAGCGGCGAGGAACATGCCGACGCCGATTACTGGGACTTCGTCTATTTCTCGTTCGTGATCGGCATGACCGCGCAGGTCTCCGACGTCGGCATCACCGACAAGATCATCCGCCGCACCGCGACCGTGCACGGCATCATCTCGTTCGTGTTCAACACCGCGCTGCTCGCCCTGATGGTGAACATCGCCGCGAGCGCAATCTAGCTGCGCGGCATGATGAGATGCCGTGCGCAGGGCGGTCGGCAAGGGCTACAAGCAGCACGCCGATGACGTCGTGCGAATTTATTCCCCGCCTTGCGTCACGTGCTCCTGATATTGCGGCAGATCGTCCGATATCGCGTACCACGGCGCCTTGGAGCCGACGAAGATATGGGCGGTCGGCCGGATCGCCGGCGCATCGCGCAGCGTACCCATCGCGACATGGACATAGGCGCCGCCGCGGACCTGCGAATAGAGCAGCGAGCCGCAGCGGCCGCAATGCGCGTCGTGGGCGAGCTCATCGCCATAGATCAGGAGCCCATCAGCGCCGCCGACCACGGTGAATTTGTCGCGCGCGATTCCCGCGAACGGCTTGAACGCCGATCCCGTGGTGCGCCGGCAGTTCGAGCAGTGACAATTGAGCGCATAGGCAAACGCGTCGGCCACCTCGTAGCGCACGTCGCGGCAGAAGCATTCGCCGGTCAGGATATGTTCGTTCGAATTTGCAGATGCGGTCACAACTCGTCCCTCACGCAGAATTTTGTCGCCGGCCATGGCGCAATCTAGCGGTTCATGGCTAAATCCTAGCATTGTGTCTCTGACAGTCCATTCCGTCATTCCGGGGCGCGACGAAGTCGCGAACCCGGAATCCAGAGGTTGTGGATCGAGATTCCGGGTTCTCGCTTCGCGAGCCCCGGAATGACACTGAGTGAATCACGCGTCAGAGACGCAACACTAACAGATCAAACCCTGCCGGGAGGACCAACCAATGAGCCAAGATCGATCCAGCGTCGAAAGCGTCGTGCAAACCTATTTCGACGGTCTCTACGAGAGCAATGCCGACAAGCTCGCCGAGGCTTTTCATCCGAGCGCCGATTTGCGCTGGGTGGAGAAGGGCGAGCTGAAGGTCCTGACCGTGCCGGACTGGCTTGCCCTGGTGCGCAAGCGCACCTCGGCGAAGGCCGAAGGCAAGCCGCGCGAGGATTTTATCGTCACCATCGACCGCTCCGACGACAACACCGCCTTCATCAAGGTGCGCTGCCAGCTGCCGCCGCGCTATTTCACCGACTATCTGGTGGCGATGAAGCTCGCCGACGGCTGGCAGATCGTCTCGAAGTCGTACCGCTACGACCTCAGGGATTGATCGACCGGGCGCGGCGCGCCCGCGACGGCTTTGTGACACGCCCCCCGCGGTCCGGCTCCGGCCGGACCGCATTGACTGGCACCGGTTTCCGGGCGAATTGAGCCCGTTATGGAAGCCAAATTTCAGATTTTTCTCACTTTGCTCGGCGTGCTGGCGGGAACCGCCCTGGTGGCGCGGCGGACCGATATCGCGCCCGCGATCCTGCTGCTGCTGGTCGGCATCGTGCTCGCCTTCGTGCCGGGCATGCCGTCGCTGGAACTGCCGCCTGAGCTGGTGCTGCTGGTGGTGCTGCCGCCGCTGATCTATTCGGCGAGCGTCGCGATGAGCTGGCGCGAGTTCAAGGCCAACCTGCGGCCGATCATCCTGCTGTCGGTCGGCTGCGTGATCTTCACCGCCTTCATGGTCGCGGCCGCGACCCATTATCTGATCGGCCTGCCCTGGAGCATCGGCTTCCTGCTCGGCGCCATCGTCGCGCCGCCTGACGTGGTCGCGCCGCTGGCGATCGCCCGCAGGCTCGGCATGCCCCGCCGCATCCTGGTGGTGCTCGAGGGCGAAGGGCTCGCCAATGACGCGACCGCGCTGATCCTCTACCGCTTCGCGCTCGCCGCGATCACCACCGGACTGTTCTCGCTGCCGAAGGCGACCGGCACCTTCCTCGTCATCGTCGCCGGCGAGATCGCGTTCGGCACCGCGGTCGGCTGGCTCAGCCTGCGCGCCCGCCGCCGCGCCAGGGATCCGCAGGTCGAGATCACGCTGTCGCTGATCACGCCCTACCTCGCCTACTGGATCCCCGAGCATTTCGGCGGCAGCGGCGTGATCGCGACTGTCGCCTGCGGCCTCTACATGAGCTGGAACGGACCGCTGTTGATCTCGGCCGCGACGCGCCTGCAGGGCATCTTCTTCTGGGACTTGATCATCTATCTGATCGAGGGCCTGCTGTTCCTCTTGACCGGCTTCCAGATGCGTTCGCTGTACGAGAAGTCGAAGTCGTTCCCGCTGCACGACATCCTCACCGCGACCGTGCTGGTCGCCGTCATCGTGATCGTGGCGCGCTTCGTCTGGGTGTTTCCCGGCACCTATCTGCCGCGCTGGATCAGCCGACGCGTGAGCGAGCGCGATCCGCTGCCGTCGTGGCGGGCGGTGTTCGTGGTCGCCTTCACCGGCGTGCGCGGCGCGGTCTCGCTCGCCGCGGCGCTGGCGCTGCCGCTGACATTGCCGAGCGGAGACGCCTTCCCGTATCGCGACCTGATCCTGTTCGTCGCCTTCGGCGTGATCTTCGTGACGCTGGTCGGGCTCGGCCTCACTCTGCCACCGGTGGTGCGCTGGCTCGGCCTCGCCAGGGACGGGCGCAGCGAGCACATCGCCGAGCACGAGCAGGAGATCGCGGCGCGGCGCGAGGCGCTGAACGCCGCGCTGAAGTCGCTCGATGCCATCACCGACGACCGCGAGCTTTCCGACGAGGTCATCAAGCTCTTGCGCTCGCGGCACGAGATCCGGATCAACCAGCTGCCCGACTCGCTCAATCCCGACACGCACGACGTCTCCGCCACCGGCACCGAGCTGACGCGGGAGCTGATCGCCTCCGAGCGCAAGTTCATCCATATGCTGCTGCGCGACGGCAAGATCACCGACGAGACCAGGCGGCGGATCGAGCGCGACCTCGACCTCGAGGAAGCCAGCCTCGCCAACCGCGAGTATCGCAGGATTCCGTTGTAGCGCGTGTAGCGCGCGGTATCCCTCCCCACGTCGTCCCGGCGCAGGCCGGGACCCATAACCACCGTCGCTGGCTTGGCGAAGGTTCGGGCCACAGCGCATCTCAACAATATCCAACGGTGGTTATGGGTCCCTGCTTTCGCAGGGACGACAGCAGAGATTACTCCGCCGCGGCGTTCTGGCCGGGACCGCCGACGAAGCCGGCGGGATCGCCGAACCGCTCGATCATGACGGCCGTGAGGTCCTTGGTCTTGCTGGTGACGCAGGCGCCGGAGCGCACGGTGTAACGGTCCTGATGCTGAGCATGCGGCGGCGCCTCGCCCTTTTGCAGCGCGCGGGCCGCCTCCATGACCAGCTTGCGGAAATGCATGATGCCGAGATCGGTCGGGCCGAGATGCTCGCGGGTACGGTCGGCGATCGGGCCCTGGCTGTCCTGCACCGCGGCGTCCTGCTCGGAGACGCCCTTGATGCCGGTGTAGCTCTTGGTCCGCTGCAGCTTGCGGTCGATCAGATAGTCGTTGGCCTTGTTGCGCAGCGGCACGTAGTTCTCGTCGACGACAGCCATTACGCCGTTGCCGTTGGCGTAGCCTTCGCGCTCGGCATCGGTCAGCGGCCGGTGGGGATTCCACGCATAGGTGTAGATCCAGCAATTGGTGTCGGTGACCGGCACGAAGGTCTGGCCGAACATGTTCTCGCCCGGCATCGAGCTCGGCGCGTAGCTGTGGAACGGCATCAGGAACTGGGCGATGCGCCAGTAGATGTTGTCGCTGCCGGTGAGCCGTCCGCCCGCCACCGTGAGGCCGGCCTCATGCGGATTGATCTTGATCACCGGGCGCGGGTCCTCGGCGATCCAGCGCATGTGATCGGTCGCGACCCGGGTCAGCGGGTTCACGAAATGCTTCTTGATGTCGAGGATCTCGTTCTCCTCCTTCTCGAAGGAGAGATGCGCGAAGGTGAAATGCGCGGTGTCGATCGAGCCTTCCACCGCCTGCACCCAGTTGCAGTCCTGCCACTTCTTGGTGACGAAGCGGTGCGAGGCCGGCAGCAGCGCCATCTCCAGCGCCGGCAGTTCTGGCATCTGATCGGCCGGGCCCATATAGGCCCAGATCATGTCGCCCCATTCGCGCACCGGATGGGACTTGATCCGGATCAGGTCCTTTGCGTTGAGGTCGGGATACGAGGTCGGCATATCGACGCAGCGGCCGTCGGTATCGAACTTCCAGCCGTGATAGACGCAGCGGATGCCGCATTCCTCGTTGCGGCCGAGCCAAAGATTGGCGCCGCGATGCGGGCAGTACTGGTCGATGACGCCGACCACGCCTCTGGTGTCGCGGAAGGCGAGCAGCTCCTCGCCCATGACAACGATCTTCTTCGGGTCGCTGTCCGGCTCCGCCAGTTCCTCGGACAGCAGCACCGGAATCCAGAACCGCCGCAGCAATTCGCCCATGCCGGTCCTCTCACCGGATTCGGTGAGGAATTTGTTGTCCTCGGCGCGAAGCATGGGCGGTCTCCCGATGGCATTTTTCAGTTCGTAGTTCGTAGGATGGGTGGAACCAACGCAGCACGCAATTCCTCACACCGGCCGCTCTCCCTTCACGGTGACGCGGGTGCCGGAGCGGGTGTGCGGCCAGTAATCCCACATCGCGCGGTGCTGGGCGCAGCGGTTGTCCCAGAACGCGATCGCGTTCTCGGTCCAGCGGAAGCGGCACTGGAACAGCGGGTTCTCGGCGTGCTGGTAGAGATAGGCCAGCATGGCGTCGCTCTCGTCGCGCGGAATGCCGACGATGAAGCGGGTGAAGCCGCGATTGACGTAGAGCGATTTCTTGCCGGTCACCGGGTGGGTGCGGACCACCGGATGCTCGGCGCGAGGATATTCCCGCTTGTCGGCGACGCCGTAGTTCGCATACAGGCCACGATAGGTCTGCTCGCCGTCATGCAGCGCGGTCAGCCCGTCGAGATAGGCCTTCATGCGGTCCGACAGCGCCTCATAGGCGGCGTACATGTTGGCGAACAGGGTGTCGCCGCCGCGCGGCGGGCACTGCTTGATGTAGAGGATCGAACCCATCGGCGGCTCGAGATCGCAGGACACGTCGGTGTGCCAGCCCTCGCCATTCGCGCGTGGCGAATCCTTGTCGGCATAGATCTTCATCAGCGCCGGATCGCCCTCGTTGGGCGCGGCCGGATGCACATGCAGCTCACCGAACTTGCGGCCGAAGGCGAGATGCTGGTCGGGACTGATGTGCTGGTCGCGGAAGAAGATGACGAGGTTTTCGGCGAGCGCGCGATGGATCTCGTCCATCTGGCGGTTGGAGCGCGCATCGTCGCCGACCAGCTTGCCGATATCGACGCCGGAGATCTCCGCGCCGATGATCGGCGTCAGCTTCTCGACGCCGATGGTCTCATAGGGCTCGGATTGGTCGGCGAGGTGGCGATAGCGCGGACCCTGCTTGCCGGATAGCGAGCTCATGGGCGTTCTCCCAATCATTCTTGATTGGGAGCATGGTAACGCGCATCGACGGAAGCGCAATCTGCGCCTCAAACATATCTGTCGTCCCGGACAAGCGCAGCGAAGCGGAGCGCAGATCCGGGACCCATAACCACAGGATCGGGTTTTGCGAAGGCTGGTAACCCGCATCTCGCGCCACAACCACATCCTGTGGTTATGGGTCCCTGCTCCCGTGCGCAATTGCGCACTAGGCAGGGACAAGGTTGAGTGTGGGTCACGCGCGGAGTGAAACTACTCCGCGGCGCCGGCCTGCTCCGGCAGCTTGGCGCCGTTGCCGTAGCGCTGGTCGATATAGTCGATCACCAGTGCCTTGAAGTCGGCGGCGATGCCGGGGCCGCGCAGGGTGCGGAACTTCTTGCCGTCGACGAAGACAGGCGCGGCCGGCGCTTCGCCGGTACCGGGCAGCGAGATGCCGATATTGGCATGCTTGGATTCGCCCGGGCCGTTGACGATGCAGCCCATCACCGCGACGTTGAGCTGCTCGACGCCCGGATACTTGGTCTTCCAGGCCGGCATCTCGTCGCGGATGAAATCCTGGATCGAGCGCGCCAGCTCCTGGAACGTGGTCGAGGTCGTGCGGCCGCAGCCCGGGCATGCCGCAACCAGCGGCACGAAGGTACGGAAGCCCATGGTCTGCAGCAATTCCTGCGCGACCTGCACTTCCAGCGTGCGGTCGCCGCCGGGCTCCGGCGTCAGCGAGATGCGGATGGTGTCGCCGATGCCCTGCTGCAGCAGGATGCCGAGCGCGGCCGAGGAGGCCACGATGCCCTTCGAGCCCATGCCGGCCTCGGTGAGGCCGAGATGGATCGCATAATCCGAGCGGCGCACGACTTCCTGATAGACCGCGATCAGGTCCTGCACGGCCGACACCTTGGCCGACAGGATGATCTTGTTCTTCGGCATGCCGAGCTCTTGCGCACGCGCGGCCGACAGCAGCGCCGACTGCACCATCGCCTCGCGGGTCACGGCGCGGGCATCGCGCGGATTCGCAGACGCCGTATTCTCGTCCATCAGCTTGGTGAGCAGTTCCTGGTCGAGCGAGCCCCAATTGGCGCCGATGCGCACCGGCTTGTTGTTCTTGTTGGCGATCTCGATGATGTCGGCGAACTGGGTATCGCGCTTGTTCTTGAAGCCGACATTGCCGGGATTGATGCGGTACTTGTCGAGCGCCTCGGCGCAGGCCGGATATTCGGCGAGCAGCTTGTGCCCAATATAGTGGAAGTCGCCGATCAGGGGCGTGGTGATGCCGCGCTTGCGCAGGCCGTCACGGATGTGCGGCACGGCAGCGGCGGCTTCCTCGCGGTCGACGGTGATGCGGACCATCTCGGAGCCGGCGCGGGACAGCGCGGCAACCTGGGCGATGGTGCCGTCGACATCGGCGGTGTCGGTGTTGGTCATCGACTGCACGACGATCGGCGCGCCGCCGCCGACGGCGACGTTGCCGACCATGACCTGCGTGGTTTGGTGCCGCGGCGCGGGGCCGGCGACGTCGTCTTGCGGCAAAATCTCGGGCTTGTTCATGGCGTCTCGAATATCAGGTTTTGGTGACATTCACCAAGGGGGCGATGGGCCTCGCGCGCGACGGGCCAAGCGATCGTGTTTCGGAGTGAATTCAATAGCTTATGGCGCCGATTGAGGCCAAACGCAAGCCATGCAGCGGCGTCCTGCATGCCCCGCTATATTGGACCGGATTGGGGTGAATCAAAGGGCAAAGTGACAGCTTTTCATGTGATCTGGCGCATCTTAGCATCCCGTTAAACACACACCGGGAGGACGCAAAATGGCCGGCAACAGCGAGCTGATCACCACGGCGGAACTTGCCGAGATCCTGACCCGGCCGGACCTTCGCCTGTTCGACTGCACGACCTATCTGGAGCCGGCCCCCGCCGGCAGCAACGCTCCCTATATGGTCGTCTCGGGCCGCCAGACCTTCGAGGCCGGCCACATCCCGGGCGCCAATTTCCTCGATTTGCAGGCCGAATTCTCGGATGCCCATACCCATCTGCGCTTCATGATGCCGCCGACAGCGCAGCTCGAAGCCGCGTTCGGCCGCCACGGCATCTCGGCGGGCAGCCGCGTCGTGCTCTATTCGATCGGCACCGCAATGTGGGCGACGCGGTTCTGGTGGATGCTGCGCTCGCTCGGCTTCGAGGGTGCCGCCGTGCTCGACGGCGGCATCGACAAATGGACTGCCGAAGGACGCGACATCGAGACCGGACTTGCCGGCGGCTATCCGCCGGCGACGTTTCCGGCGCGGCCGAAGGACGGCATGTTCGTCGACAAGCATGACGTGCTCGCCGCGACCACGGAGGGCGACACCGTCATCGTCAACGCGCTCGGCCCGCAATTCTACAAGGGGCTGGAGCCGAGCCGTTACGGCCGACCCGGCCGCATCCCCGGCAGCGTCAGCGTGCCGGCGGCGACCTTGATCGATCCCAAGGCCAAGACGTTCGTGCCGCTTGAGGAGGCCGAAGCAATCTTCGCAGCGCAAGGCATCACCAGGGACAAGCGCGTCGTCGCCTATTGCGGCGGCGGCATCTCCGCGACCATCGACCTGTTCCAGCTGCATCGGCTCGGCTACGACAATCTCACGCTCTATGACGGCTCGATGGGCGAATGGGCGAAGGATGAGTCCCTGCCAATCGAGAGGGGTTAGTGGGGAAGCGCGATGTCTCCTCCGTCGTCCTGGCGAAGGCCAGGACCCATAACCACCGAATTTGCTTGTGAACGGGAAAGCGGCCCCCAGCGCCACGCGACAACCGACAGTTGGGGTAATGGGTCCTGGCCTTCGCCAGGACGACGCTGAATGTTTGGCGCGCCGATGAGTCATACATCCGCATTCTCGCGACATGAATCGTCGGAGTCTTGAGGCGATCAAGCCGGCTTCTTGACGATCTCAAGGCCTCGGGCCGCCAATTCCTTCAAGATGCTCCGTGCGAGGTGGGAGCACTCATCCGGCTTGATCCAGCACGCGCTCCGCCAGTCCGGATCATCCTCCTTGGAGTATGCGGTGAACGCGGAGCGAATTCCGGCTTCAATTGCATCGGTGGCATCGATTGGCATCAGCGCGCCTCCAACGGCATCCCTCGCATGGGAGCCTTCGTGGAGGCGATGTTGACGTAAATCGATACCGTCCGCAATTGCGCCTGAAGGCCACAATTGTCCGCTCAGCAATAGGGAAACGTAAATCTTCGCCGCTAGAGTGCCGCCGTCTGCCGGAGATGGTCGTGCATCCCACCGCGTCGATCGCCACCTGTTTCAGGAAGTTCGCTGATTTCACCGGACGGGCTTCGCGTGCCGAGTTCTGGTGGTTCTTCGGCTTTTGTCTGCTGCTCCTGCTCGCAGCCCATCAGCTCGACAAGACGGTCTACGCCGCCGTCGCAATAGCGCTGCCGCTGTTTGCCGTGACGGCCCGGCGCTTCCACGACAGTGGCCTGACCACCGGCCTTGCGGTGTTCTTCGCCGTTGCGCCGTTTGTCATCTTCTACTTCTTTTCCGCTGTCCAGGATCGCATCGAGGCATGGTTTGGCGTGCACGTGCCGTATGGATTGATCGCCGCGATCCCGGCGATCTGCGCCTTTGCTTTCTCTGCCTTCTGCTTCCTCGCCGCACTCGGCCGCCGAAGCCTGCAGACCGCTTCGACGGCACGGGCGAGGTCCGGCGTCGATTCATCGGAAGCAAATCCGGCCGTGCTCGCCAGGCAAGAGGCGGAACGCAAGGTCTCCGGTTTTTTCCAAAGCCGTCATGGCCGTATTCGCGATCCCGGCGGATGGCGGGGCGTCGGCCGGCGCCGACAAGACCGACCCCGGCGTCACCGCCGCGTGCGGGATGGTCGTCGATCTCTGCGCGCGTTACGGACACGGCATCACCTCACCGCCATTCAACGCGCTGTTTTCCGGATCAGGGGCGCGACTTGAGGCCGCCGGCTGGCACGCCCTACCGGACGGCGGCGCGGAGATCGACCTGAACCATCGCGCAAGCACCAGCATCGTGCGCAATTGCGCAGTTGAACTGCGCAAGGACGCGGGACAGACCGACATTGCCGGCCTGCTGCGCAAGGAGAAAGAGCAGTTGCAGGCGGCCGAGACGGCGACGCCGGAACAGGATCGGACGACGGCCTATTACGCGCTCGACGGAGCGGGCGCAGCCGGATTCATTGCGATCGAGAAGCTGCGTCAAAGCTACAACACCTATTTCCGAATCCGCATCTGCCTTGCCGAAGGGCATGGGCGCGCCGCGATGGAGACCCTGCGATCGTCGACGCTCTACCAGGCATTCCGCCACGCGTTCTCCGATGGCGCGCCGCCCTATCCCGCGTTCGGCCAGAGAATCATCAAGGGCTATCAGCCGATCCTCTACCGGGACGGGCTCGGCATCTCACTCGAGGTCACCGATCTCGGAGCCGGGAGCGCAAAAATGCTTGCCGGCCGCGGGCTGCATCTTCCGCCGGTCTACGTCGATTTCGAGATGCATGAGCGGATGATGTAACGGGATTGCGCTCCGGTTGTCTGCGGCATTCCGCTCCTCTTTGCTCGTCATCCTGAGGCGCGAGCTCTTGCGAGCCTCAAAGGATGAACGGCCCGGGTGCCGGCTGGGCCGTCGTTTCGAGACGCGCGTTCCGCGCTCCTCAGCATGACGGGGAGAGAGTTGAGCGCACGGCACCCAGGATAACCTCACGCCGGCACGTTGGGATCCGGCGTCACCTTCGGGTCGGGCTTGTTGACGAGATAGAGCCCGGCGATCACCAGCAGCGCGGCGACGCCGAACACCGCCGTCAACGTGTCGTGCATGATGAAATAGGCCGCGACGACGCCGAACAGCGGCGTGACGAAGGTGAAGGCCGACAGCTTGCTCGCGGAGTAGGTTTTCACCATCGCAAACCAGATGACGAACGTGCAGCCCACCACCCAGACCGCCTGATAGGCAAGCAGCGAGATCGACAGCGCGCTCGGCACATGCTCGATGCGCTCGCCCGCGATCCAGGCGGCGAGGCCGAGGATCGGAATCGAGATCGCGACCTGGTAGCCGAGCGCCTTTTCCGGCGCGGCCTTGCGCAAGCCCGTGCCCTTGGCGACCAGCGTAGTTGCCGCCCACAGCGCGCCGCCGCCGACCACCATGAGGTCGCCGAGCAGCACCTTGGCATCGACGTTCGGCTGCGGCACGCCGATCGCGAGCGCGACGCCGGCAAAGCTCAGCGCAAGCCCGCTCCACTGCACGGTCGAGAGACGCTCGCCGAGGAACTGGTGCGAGCCGAGCGCAACGAAGAACGGCGCGGTGTAGAGGAACACCGAGGCGCGCGAGGCCGAGGTGAAGACGAGGCCGGTGAAGATCAGCACGAACTCGCAGCCGAACATCAGCCCGGCGACGATCCCGGGGACGAGGGTGCCGTCGCGCTCGAAGAATTTGACGCCGCGCAGGTGGCCGACGATCAGCATCACCGGCAGCGCGCCGGCGGAGCGGATCATCGCCTGCAGCATCGGCGGCACGTCGGGCAGCGCAAGCTTGACCGCGAGCTGGTTGAAGCCCCAGCTCACGCACAGCATCAGCATCACGGCGATGGCGCCGGGCGGCAGCCCGTGTCCGACGCTGACGGGCCTTGTGACGCTGGCGGAGATCGCTTGGGTCGACATGTTTCCTCGCGAGCCGGCTTGGTGCCGTGTTGTTAATTGCCGGTTGGGCTCCCTCGCCCCGCTCTTGCGGGGAGAGGGTTGGGGTGAGGGGCCGTCGCCGCAAATTCGATAGAGGCGAGCGTGCGGAGAGTCCCCCTCACCCGAAATTCGCTACCGCGAATTTCGACCTCTCCCCGCAAGCGGGGCGAGGTAGCTCGAAAGCAGTGCGAGTTAGCTGAAACCATCGCGCCATCACGTCTTTTGGCAGTGCGCACAGGTGCCGGCGATCTCGACGACGGAGAGTTTCGGGATGAACCCCGAGGCCCGCGCCGCCGCGGTCAGGCTTTGCGCGACGGGGGCGGCCGGGATCTCGCCGACCGAGCCGCAATGGTCGCAGATCAAAAACGCCACCATCGAGGTCTCGTCATGGTCGTGCGCGCAGGCGAGGAAGGCGTTGCGGCTCTCGATGCGGTGGACGAGGCCGTTCTCCATCAGGAAGTCGAGCGCGCGGTAGACGGTAATCGGTGCCGGCCGCGGCATCGTCTTGGCCAGCTCGTCGATCACCTCATAGGCGCCGAGCGGGCGATGGCTCGACAGCAGCGCCTGCAGCACCTGACGGCGGATCGGGGTGAATTTCTGGCCGCGGCGCGCACACACCTGCTCGGCATGCGCCATCGCGTCCGCGGCGCAGCGGCCGTGATCGTGGTCGGGGGCAGGAAATGTCGGCTTGGCCAGGCTCATTGCCTCGATATCTAGCATTTGCGCGCCCGTTCCCAAAGCCCGGCTCTCAACCCCGGTTCGCCGCCGCGTTGCAGCCATGCCCGCAATGCGGGGCAGCCTCGCGTTAACCCGGCATGCAGAAATCATAAGCAAGCTTATTATATCCCAAGCTTATGGAGGCAGGATCGATGCGCGGTTCGGTGGACACCGATTTCTTGTTTACGCTGGGCGAAGTGTTCCGGCTGATCCGCGTCTATGCCGACAAGGAGGCCGCACGCTACGGCATCACCCGCGCGCAATGGGCCGTGCTGTCCAAGGTGGAACGCCAGGAAGGGTTGAAACAGACCGAGCTCGCCGAGCTGCTCGAGGTGCAGCCGATCACGCTGACGCGGCTGATCGACAAGCTCTGCGACAATGGCTGGATCGAGCGCCGCAGCGACGAGAACGATCGCCGCGTCAACCGCCTCTATCTGAAGAAGGCCGCGCGCCCGCTGCTCGGCAAGCTCGCCGGCCTCCGCTCCGAACTCACCGCGACCGCGCTCGAGGGCATCAGCCCCGCTGACGCGTATCGCCTGCTCACCCAATTGGAATCGATCAAGGAAAACGTTCGCAATGCCGTCCAGACCCCAGCCGGCGAGCCCTCCCGAAAGGAACAGCGCTATGGCTGAACCCGTCCTCAAACTGGCCCCCGAGCAGAAGAGCAATCCGGGCGAGCCTGCGCCGTCGGGCAAGGCCAGCCGCGCGCCGCGCCGTCGCCTGATGGCCGGTCTGCGGCGCTATCGCCGCACGCTGCTGCTGGTCGTGCTGCCGACGCTCGCTGCGATCGGCGGCATCGTGTTCTATCTCAATGGCGGCCGCTATGTCGGCACCGACGACGCCTATGTCGGCGCGCAGAAGGTGCTGATCACGCCGGAAATCTCCGGCAAGATCGACAAGATCGTCGTGAAGGAAGGCCAGCACGTCAGGAAGGGCGACGAACTGTTCGAGATCGACCCCGTGCCGTTCCGCCTCGCGGTGGCGCAGGCCAAGGCCGCGCTCGACCAGACCAGGACCACCTATGACAACCTGGTCGACAACATCAAGATCAACGGCAGGATGCTGGAATTCGCCCAGCAGAGCATCGAATTGAAGAAGCGCGACGTCGAACGCAAGTCGACGCTGGCCAAGCAGAATTTCGGCTCGCAGCTCGACCTCGACAACGCGGCGAATGCGCAAGTGACGGCCGAGAGCCTGGCGCAATACATCAGGCAGCAGATCTCCAAGGACAAGACGCAGCTGCTCGGCGATATCGACCTGCCGATCGAACAGTTCCCGCCCTACGCCCAGGCCAAGGCCAAGCTCGACGACGCCCAGCGCAATCTCGACCACACCGTGCTGCGCGCGCCGATGGACGGCGTCGCGACCCAGGTCGACCAGATCCAGCTCGGCCGCTTCGTCGCCGCCGGCTCGCCGGTGTTCTCGATCATCGACGTCGACCATCCCTGGGTCGACGCCAATCCGAAGGAAAGCGACTTCACCTATGTCGCGGTCGGCCAGCCGGTTGAGCTCGACGTCGACGCGTTCCCGAACCATCGGTTCAAGGGCAAGGTCGGCTCGCTGTCGCCCGGCACCGGCGCGCAGTTCGCGATCCTGCCGCCGCAGAACGCGACCGGCAATTTCGTCAAGGTGGTGCAGCGCGTGCCGGTGCGGATCTATTTCGACGAGAACGATCCGTTCGTGAAGAAGCTGAAAGCCGGCATGAGCGTCTACGCGACGATCGACACCAACCACCGCCGCACGCTGGCCGGCCTGCTCGGGCTGGCGCCGGCCTCGGCGCACCCGGACCACGAGTAGAGAGAAGAAGCGGTCGATCATCGACCGCAGAGACAGTGCGCCCCCTCTCCCGCTTGCGGGGGAGCGGGTTTCCAACGCTCGAACAGGACCGACCTGAATGAATGCACCGTCACCATCCGCCGTACCCGGCATGCGCCGGAACATGGTGACGATCTGCGCGATGACCGCGACGATCATGCAGGCGCTCGACACCACGATCGCCAACGTCGCGCTGCCCTATATGCAGGGCTCGCTGTCGGCCTCGCAGGACCAGATCAACTGGGTGCTGACCTCCTACATCGTCGCGGCCGCGATCATGACCGCGCCGGTGGGCTGGATCGCCAACCGCTATGGCCGCAAGCGCATCTTCATCATCTGCTCGGCCGGCTTCACCGTCGCCTCGGTGTTCTGCGGCCTGGCGCAGGACATCAACCAAATGGTGCTGTTCCGCCTGCTGCAGGGCGTGTTCGGCGCGGCGCTGGTGCCGCTGTCGCAGGCCGTGATGCTCGACTCTTACGCGCTGCATGAGCGCGCGAAAGCGATGTCGATCTGGGGCATGGGCGTGATGATGGGCCCGATCATGGGGCCCTCGCTCGGCGCCTGGCTGACCGAGACCTATTCCTGGCACTGGGTGTTCTTCGTCAACCTGCCATTCGGCGCCATCACCGTGCTCGGCCTTGCCGTCTTCATGGACGAGACCAAGCAAGACCTCAATCTGCGCTTCGACTGGTTCGGGTTCGGCGCGCTCGCGGTCGCGATCGGTTCGCTGCAGCTCGCGCTCGACCGCGGCGAGCAGCTCGGCTGGCTGGAATCCAACGAGATCATGATCGAATTCGTCGTCTCCGCGATCGGCTTCTACTATTTCTTCGCCCATTCGCTGACGACCAGCCGGCCCTTCATCCAGTTCGCGCTGTTCAAGGACAAGAACTTCCTCGGCGGCTGCGTGTTCATGACTGTCATGGGCCTCGTGCTGTATTCGACCATGGCGCTGTCCTCGCCCTATCTGCAGAACGTGGTCGGCTACCCGATCATCACCGCGGGCCTGTTGTTGGCGACCCGCGGCGCCGGCACCTTCGTCGCGATGATGCTGGTCGGCCGCATGATGCGCTACATCGAGGCGCGCACGCTGATCATCTCCGGCCTGGCGCTGACCGCGGCCTCGCTGTTCCAGATGACCGGCTGGACCGACATGACGCAGGCCAACGAGATCATCGTCGTCAGCGTGATCCAGGGCTTCGGCTTCGGCCTCGTGTTCGTGCCGCTGTCGACGGTGGCGTTCATGTCGCTGCCCAACCATCTGCGCACCGACGGCACCTCGATGCTGACGCTGTTGCGCAACGTCGCAAGCTCGGTCGGCATCTCGATCGTGATCGCGCAGCTGACGGAAGGCGGACGGCGGATCTACGCAAAGCTGTCGGAGCAGATCAATCCGTTCAACCACGCGCTGCAGATGCCCGACGTATCGGGCATGATCAACCTCAACACCGATGCCGGCCGCGCGATGGCCGACAAGATGGTGGCGGCGCAGTCGCAGATCATCGCGTTCTCGCACGACTACCAGCTGGTGATGCTGTTCATCCTGGTCTCGATCCCGCTCGCGCTGATGATCGGCTCGACCAAGGCCACGCTGCGCGCGCAGTCGGCGCCATCGGATCATGCCGCGGTGATGGAGTAGGTTTTCGCCCTACGTTCTCCGAGTGTCGGGGCGATTGGTCACACCGTCATCCTGAGGCGCGAGCACTTGCGAGCCTCGAAGGATGCACGGCCCCGTTGGTGGCCGTCGACCCTTCGAGACGCGCTACGCGCTCCTCAGGGTGACGGTGAAAGAGTGAGGACGCCCCCTCCGAAAGCGCAAGACGCCGCAGCCGCAAGCCGCGTTGACTTTCCGACCTTGCCTCCCAATACTCCGCGAAAACAAGCAGACCCGTCATACAACTGACGGTTTCAGGGGAGGACGCGATGCCGACTTCACGCAGGACGCTGCTGAAGACTTCAGCGGCTGCCGCCGCTGCTTTCAGCTTGGATTGGACACGGGCGCAGGCGCAGGCCGAGACGGTCCGGATCGGCGTGATCTACGACCTGACAGGCCCGTTCGCCGCCGGCGGCTCGGTCGCCTCCTCGATCGGCACCCAGATCGCGATCGACCTCGTCAACGAGAAGGGCGGCATCGGTGGCAAGTACAAGATCGCGCCGGTCAACGTCGATTCCCAGAGCAAGCCCGATGTCGCGATCAACGAGGCCAATCGCCTGATCGACCAGGAGAAGGTCGACATCCTCAACGGCGTGTTCGCAAGCTCCCACGCGGTGCCGCTCGCCGCCAAGGTCGAGCAGCAGAAGCGGATCCTGTGGATCACGACCGCAGTCTCGACCGCCGTGTTCAAGGACAAGAACCTGCAATACGTATTCCGCGCGCAGATCCATTCCGACCAGTACGGCCAGGCCTTCGCGAGCTTCATCAACGAGCATGCCAAGGCCAAGCTCGGCATGGAGCCCAAGGACGTCAAGGTGGCGCTGATCCACGAGGACGGGCCCTATGGCGTCGGCGTCGCCGCGGCCGACGAGGCCTTCGCCAAGGAGGTCGGGCTGCAGGTCGCGCTGAAGGAGGGCTATTCCGCCTCCGCGCCCGATCTCTCGGTGCTGGTCACCAAGCTGAAGCGCGCCAAGGCCGACGTGATCTCGCACGCCGGCTACAATCCCGACATCACGCTGTTCCTGCGCCAGGCACGCGAGAGCGGGCTGAAGTTCAAGATGCTGTTCGGCGCCGGCGCCGGCTACAGCCAGCTCGACAAGCTGCGCGCGACCTTCGGCGCCGACATCGACAATTTCTGCAACATCGATCCGGTGCCGGCGCAGCTGCTCGATCCCGCCAAGCTCGCGCCGGGAATCGGCGACCTCACCAAGACCATGGTCGCGCGCTACCGCGAGAAGACCAATGCGACCGAAGTGCCGCCGCACTGCTCGATGGGCTTCAACCAGACCTGGATCCTGCTCAACAATGTGCTGCCGGTCGCCAAGGAGAAGTACGGCGGCTTCGATCCCGAGGCGATCCGCAAGGCGGCGCTCGACGTCGACATCCCCGCAGGCGGCACCATCCAGGGCTATGGCGTGAAGTTCTATCCGCCGGGCACGCCGCTGTCCGGCCAGAACGAGCGCTCGACGCCGGTCGTGATGCAGAACGCCGGCGAGCGCATCACCGTGGTGTGGCCGACCAATATCCGCACCCAGGATCCGGTGTTTCCGCTGCCGAAGGGCTCGGTGTACGCGGCGTAGCGTGGCGACGAGGCGAGACTGCCGCCGCATCGGGGCTGCGCTCCCTCGCCCCGCTGTTGCGGGGAGAGGGTTGGGGTGAGGGGCTTCTCTCCGCGAATGCGATCGCGATGAGACCTGTACCCCCTCACCCGGATTGCATCTGGCGATGCAATCCGACCTCTCCCCGCAAGCGGGGCAAGGTGAGGTGAGATGTCGCCTCGCCGCTCGAGCGAATGACGCGGTGACAACCTCTCATCCGGCGCGCTGTGCGCGCCACCTTCTCCCACAAGGGGAGAAGGGAAGAGCAGCCGCAGGGTAACCAAAAGGAGTGCGACGACGTACCAGACTCACATGCTGCTCTCGACTCCGTCATCCTGAGGTGCGAGCGGAGCAAGCCTCGAAGGATGGACGGCCCGGCATACGCACTATGGGACGAGAGCAATCACGCTGCTCCTCCCGCGCCGTTACAACACCACCCGCCTGCCCTCATCCGCCGCCCAGTAGCCGGCGTAATTTACCCGTGTCGTCTCATACGCCAGCGCGAGGTCCGCGAGGGGCTGCCGCCCGGTCGCGACGCATTCCATGAAATCCTGGATCTCCTGCAGGTAGCCGCGGGTCCATTCCTCCTCGAGGCAGACATATTGCCAGCCGGTTTTGCGATCGACCTTTTCGGTGATGTAGACCGAGGCGAGCTTCTCCTCGCTCGTCTGGTAGCTGGTCAGATGCGTGTTCGGGGTGATGTTGGCAAACAGTGAGCCGCCGCTCGTATAGATCTCGATCAAATTGCGCACGCCGCCCATGATCATGTCGCCGGAGAACACCGTTGCCTTGGTGCCGTCGGAGAAGGTTGCGGTCAGCGTGCCCCAATCCTCGACATCGACAGGATTGGCCTTGATGTAGGCGCGCTCCTCGGATTTAAGGCCGGCGGTGACATTGCCGACGTCGCAGGTGACGCTGGCGACCGTGATGGTCTCGCCGCGCGCTTTGGCCTCGACCTGCTTGAGATAGAGCACCGCCGACAGGGGATGACAGCCCATCCGGATCAGCGAGCCGCCGCCGGTCATCGCCCACTCGGCGGCATGCGCCGCATGCGAGCCGGAATGGCTCTCCTCGCCCTTCATGAACAGGATCTTGTCGCCTGTCGCGCGGATGATCTCCGCGGTCTTGGTCACCGCCGGTGCGTAGATCCAGTCCTCGGCATACATGAAGAGTTGTCCGCTTCGCTCGATCGCGGCGCGGGTCACCTCCATCTCCTCCATCACCCGCTGGTACATCAGCGCTTTCGGCACATACCTGCCGATCGGCGCCTTGTCGCCGTCGCGGCCGAAATAGCCGCTGAACGGCTTCTCGCAGATCACGTGCTTGCCGGCCTGCATTGCCTCGACGATCATCGCGGCGTGAAGGTTCGGCGGCGTGCAAATGTCGATCACGTCAAGCTCGCGGTCGGCGATCAGCTCGGCGAAGCGGCGATAGGCGTTCGGGATTGCGTGCTTGCGGGCGAACGCATTGACATGATCGCCGCGCGCCGCGACCGCCCTCACCTCGACGTCGACGCCATAGACGCGCCGGTAGGCAACCATATGCAGCTCCGACACGAAGCCGCAGCCGGCCAGCCCGATCCTGATTTTTGTCATTTTGTGTCTCCGCCCCTCAGGCGGGCGCAGAGTAGCGTGCGGCCATCACCGCGTCGAACGCATTTGCCATGACATCCGTCGAAGGCATCATTGTCGTGAACAATTCGAACGCGTCCGCTGCTGCGTAGATCGCAAGATCGCGCCCGGTCAGAACTTTGGCGCCCTTGGCCTTGGCCGCCAACAGCAGCGGCGTCCACAGCGGCGTGTAGACGGCGTCGGCGACCCACATCGACGGATGCAACAAGCCGTCCGGCACAGGACTGTCGCGGCTCGGCAGCATGCCGACCGGCGTTGCGTTGACGACGCCGGTCGCGCCATCGACCGCGGCCTCGATGCCGGCGACACCACGAACCGCATGACGGCCGGCCAACTGGCCGGCCAGCCACGCGACCTTCGCGGCATCAGCGTCGAAGATGCGGAGCCCACCAACGCCGAGGATGGCGAGCGCGAAGGCGATCGCCTTGCCGACGCCGCCGGCACCGATCAGCGCGATCGGGCCGCGCGGCGCTGACGCAAGCAGCGGCGCGATTGGGCGCGCAAAGCCGGTCGCGTCGGTGTTGTGTCCGACCAGCCGCGTGCGATCGACGACGATGGTGTTGACCGCGCCGATCGCACGCGCATCGGGTGCGAGATCGTCGAGCAGCTCGACCACCGCCTCCTTGTAGGGAAAGGTGACATTGACGCCGGCAAAGCCGAGCCGCCGGATGCCGTCGAGCATCGCGCGCAGCTCGTCGCGGCCGGCGCCGTTGACCTCGATGAGCTGGTAGTGGACGCGAACGCCGAGCGCTGCTGCGGCCGCTTCGTGCATCGCAGGCGCCGCCGAATGCGCGATCGGATAGCCAATCAGCCCCGTCAGGAAACGGTCGCGCATTGTCCCTCACGTCAGTCGCGTTCAGCTCATGCGGTCGAGCCGAGCATAGCTGTCTTCCATGCCGTGCTCCATGCCGGTCGCGAGCATCGCTGCGCGCGTTTCGGCATCCGGCAAGGTCATCCGCATCGTCATCAAGGTGCCGTCGCCGTCGAGCGCAAAGCGCGTCTCGACATGATTGTCCGGCGTCGGATCCGGCAGATGCATGCGCTCGACATGCACGATGCGGCTGAACGGTTCGAGCGCGAGATATTCGCCGGTCAAATGAAAGCCGCCGCCCTTCCCGTCGGTCCATTCGTAGCGGATCCTGCCGCCGGGCTTCGCCTCGCTGATGCAGACCGGCATGGTCCAGCCGTCGGGACCGAGCAGCCATTTCTGCAACAGCTCCGGCTCGGTATGCGCCCGATACACCGCCTCCGGCGGCGCGACGAAGCGCCTGGTCACGACGACATAGCGGTCGCCTTCGGTCTTCAGCGTCAACTTGCTCATGGGGATACCCTTCACTGCTCAGGCTTCATTGTGGCCAGCACACCGTCCAGCCGGTCGTAATTGGTTTCCAGCGCACGGCGCAGCATGCCGAGCCATTGATCGATCTCGGTAACCGCTGATGGCGCTAGCCGGCACGGTCGCTTGGTGCCCTCGATCCGCCGCACGATCAGGCCGGCGCCCTCGAGCACCTTGAGATGGCGGGAGATCGCGGGCTGGGTCATGTCGAACGGCTCGACTAGCTCCATCACAGTCGCCTCGCCCAGCGCGAGGCGCGCCAGGATCGCCCGGCGGGTCGGGTCGGCGAGCGCGGAAAAGGCGGCGTCGAGGTTGGCCATGCTTTATCTCGCATCGGTTATATAATAATCTTATTATATAACCGATGCTGCATGATCAAGTCAAATCCGCTGCGGCGAACGCGCGCAGCGGATTTTTCGGCCGTCCCCCAAAGTTGGATTGGCGCGCCGCTGGCGGCGCGCAGCTAGACGTCGAAGAACACCGTCTCGTTGTCGCCCTGCAGATGGACGTCGAAGGTGTAGACGCTGCCCGCGCCGGCCTTGCGCCTGGCGATCAAGGTCGCGCGTCGATCGGCCGGCACCAGCGCCAGCGTGGAATCTGTGGCGTTGCCGGCTTCATCTTCGAAATAGATCCGGGTGTAGAGGTGCAGCAGCATGCCGCGCGCGAACACCGCGAGCCCGATATGCGGCGCCTGCGGCTTGCCGTCGGCATCCGGCACCACGCCCGGCTTGATGGTGTCGAAGGCGTAGCCACCGCTCTTGTCGGTGCCGCAGCGGCCAAAGCCCTTGAAACTCGAATTGGGCAGCGCGCGCGCATCCTGCGGATCGGAGAAGCGGCCCTGGCTATCGGCCTGCCAGATCTCCAGCATGCAATCCGGGATCACGGCGCCGTCGCCGTCATAGACCTTGCCCTCGACGCGGATGCGCTCACCCGAGACGTCAGGCGTCAGAAGGTTGTTGGTAAAAGCGTCGTTCCATTCATATTCGCCGTTCGGCGTCAGGCCATACTTGAAATAGGGGCCGACGGTCTGCGAAGGCGTGATTCCATCAGGGCGCGGGTTCGACACGTTACTTGGTCTCCATCGGCGTGGCACTCTGCCCGCGCAGCACGATATCGAAGCGGTAGCACAGCGCCCATTCCGGCTTGGTGTTCTCGAGATCGAACGACGAGATCATCCGCGCCCGCGCCTTCTCGTCCGTCACCGAGTTGAAGATCGGATCGAACGGGAACAGCGGATCGCCCGGGAAGTACATCTGGGTCACGAGACGCGAGACGAACGAGTGGCCGAACACCGAGAAGTGGATATGCGCGGGCCGCCAGGCGTTATGGTGATTGCCCCAGGGATAGGCGCCGGGCTTGATGGTGATGAACTTGTAATAGCCCTTGGCATCGGACTGCGTGCGGCCGGCGCCGGTGAAGTTGGGATCGAGCGGCGCCGGATGCTGGTCGACGACATGGATGTAGCGGCCGCAGACATTGGCTTGCCACAGCTCGACCAGCGTGTTGGGCACGCCGCGGCCGTCCTCGTCGAGCACATAGCCATGCACGATGATGCGCTCGCCGAGCGGCTCGCCCTCGGCCTGGATGGTGAGGTCGTTGTCGTGCGCGCGCACGGTCTCATGACCATAGACCGGCCCGGTCAGCTCCGAGAGCGTGTGCCGCAGCGGGATCAGCGGCTTTGAGGGTACGCGCTTGATCGCGCTGCGGTACGCAGGCGACAGGCGCGCGGGATGGACGCTGTTCGAAGCGACCGGGTAGATCAACGTCATGAGCTTTCTCCAGACCGGATTGCCGCCCGCGCCGGATATCAGGCCGGCGCCTTGAAATCGTAGGAGATGCGCCCGGCCGGCAGAAAGAACAGCGCGATGACCGCGCCACCCCTGACCTCCGGATAGTGCCGGCTGCCGGGATCCGGCGCGGTCCAGCCCGGCCCCTGCCAGCCCTGCAGCCCCTTCAACTGCGCGCCCTTGTCGAGGGGAACGACGAGGTTGAGCTCGCCATAGGGGTGACCATGATATTGCCCGCGCAGCACGTCGTGATCGTCCTCGTCCTTGAAGCGGCACGGATCGGTGCTGTTCATGTAGACCGCGGTGATGCTGAACTGGAACGTCTCGGGGACCGGCTCGAGGATGCGGCTGCGCCGATAGTTCGGACCTTCCACCTCCTGGTTCGCCGCCCAGCCCTCCTCGACTCCCATTTTGATGAGGCGGGCGAGATCCTGGTACAGCGCGCTGTCCTCTCCATAGGTCTCGTTGAGCCATCGCTCCATCGCCGCGCTCGGCGTCATGTCCTTGACCTCGCGCAGAAACGGAATGCTGCGTTCGATAAGCTGTTCCCGGCTTCCCATGACTTTCTCCTGTCTAATCCTCGAAACCCTTGAAGGAGGCGAATGCCTCCAGTTCCGCGCGCGGCATCAGCCGCGTGCGCGACCGCTCCCTAGGGTGGCCCATCGAGATTCCGCAGGCCACCATCTGCTCGGCGGGGATCGACAGCAGCGGACGCAAGATCCGATGGAATCTGGCGAAGGTCTCCTGCGGACAGGATTGCAGCCCGCGTCCGACCGCCGCCAGCATCACGTTCTGGATGAACATGCCGAGATCGAGCCAGCTTCCCATCGCCAGGCGCCGATCGATGGTGACGATCAACCCAACCGGCGCGCCGAAGAACATGAAGTTCTTTGCGGTCTGCCGGCTCCTCGCCGCAGCGTCGCTTTGCGCGATCCCGAGCGAGTCATAGAACAATCGCCCGAACTCCTGACGACGGCCGAGATACGGCTCGGGGAAAGCGCTGGCGTAGTATTGATATTCGGAGACGTGCTCGTTCGGCTCGTTCTCATACGCATCCAGCAGCGCAGCCGACACCTTGGTCTTGGCGGCGCCGGCGAGCACGTAGACGTGCCAGGGCTGGATGTTCGCGCCGCTCGGCGCGAACCGCGCCACGCGCAGGATCTGCTCGATGGTCGATCGGGAGACCGGACTGCCGGAGAACTCGCGGCACGACAGCCGGCCGGCGATCACCTCGTCGATTGGATTGCGTGCGGCTCCGCACGCCACATCCCGGTCGATCACGACTTCTTCACGAGCGAGCATCCGCCGTCCTCCATCGGTCTGAAGGCCTCTTCACCCGGGATGGTGGCCAGCAGCTGGTAGTAGTCGAACTGGTATTTCGACTCTGCCGGCGACTTGACGCGGAACAGATACATGTCGCGGACCAGCCGGCCGTCGGGACGGATCCTGCCGTTGCGGGTCATGAAATCGTTGACCGGCAATTCGCGCATCTTGGCCGCGACCGTCGGCCCATCAAGCGTGCCGGCGGCTTCGACCGCCTTGAGGTAGTGCATGACAGCACCATAGGTGCCGGCGTGGATCATGGTGGGCACTTTCTTCGCCTTCTCGATGAAGCGCTTCGACCATGCCCGCGTCTCGTCGTTGAGGTCCCAGTAGAACGCCGAGCTCAGCATCAGGCCTTGCGCACTCTGCAGCCCAAGGCTGTGAATGTCGGCGATGAAGACGATCAGGCCGGCAAGCTTCTGCCCGCGCGTCACCCCGAACTCGCCGGCCTGCTTCACGGCGTTGATGAAGTCGCCGCCGGCGTCGGCGAGCGCGATCACGTCGGCCCTGGAGGCCTGCGCCTGCAGCAGGAAGGACGAGAAATCGGGCGTGTTGATCGGGTGTTTCACGGCGCCGACCACCTTGCCGCCGGTCGTGTCGATCACCTTGCGGCTGTCGGCCTCGAGCTGCGCACCGAGCGAGTAGTCGGCCGAAAGAAAGAACCAGGACCTGGCGCCGAGGCGCGAAATCGCCCTCGTCGTCCCCTGCGACAGCGCATAGGTATCGTAGGTCCAGTGGATGCCGGTCGGCGAGCACTCGTCGCCGGTCAGCCGGGACGTTGCCGCGCCGGTGGCGAGAAACAGCTTCTTCTTGTCGCGCGTGATGCCCTGGACCGCCAGCGCGACCGCGGAATTCGGGACATCGAGAATGGCCTCGACATTGTCGTTCTCCAGCCAGCGCCGGGCAATCGCCGAGCCGATATCCGCCTTGTTCTGATGATCGCCGGCAACGATCTCGATCGGGCGGCCGAGCACCTTGCCCTTGAAATCGTCCACCGCCATTTGCGCCGCGACCACCGAGCCCTGGCCGCCATTGTCAGCGTACAGCGACGACATGTCGGTCAGCACGCCGAGCCTGACCGGCCCGTTCTGTGCAATCGCCGACGTCGCCGTCGCCACCAGCATCAACGCCAGTCCGATTGATTTACGCGCGCCACTTCGGGCCAACATCACCCAGGCCTTCATCGCTTTTCTCCTCCCAACCCGGCGCCGGCAATCTTGGCCAGAACGCCGCGTTGCGGAAGTGAAAGTCTTGCAGAGTGATCCTGAACCGGCTTCAGATGGCAGGTGGTGACGACACGGCTATACGCTCGTGGAGAATCCGCTCGGTTGCATCCGCCAGACGCCTGGCCTTAACTGCCGTCGATCGCGGAATTTTGCCGAGGCGAGCGATCTGCCATAGACGGGGACTCTCAACGTGTCCGTTTCCTTCAAGACCCTGGATCTGAATCTGCTCAAGGTATTCGACGCCGTCATGGAGGAGCGCAGCGTGCTGCGGGCCAGCCAGAAGGTCGCGCTGAGCCAGTCCGCTGTCAGCCACTCTCTGGCGCGGCTGCGCGAGATGCTGGATGACGACCTGTTCGTGCGCACGGCCACCGGCATGCAGCCGACCGCGCGCGCGTTGACGATGGCGCCGCAGGTTCGCCAGGCGCTGCGATCGCTGGAGGCCGCGGTCGAGCTGCCGACCTTCGCTCCAGCAGCCTCCACCAAGCCGTTCACGCTGGCCGCCAACGACTTCACGACGATGGTGCTGGCGCCGCCGCTCCTGAAGATCCTGGGCCGGGAAGCTCCTGCGATCGACCTCACCATCAAGCCGGTGACGCGGATCGATCTTGCCGAGCAGATCGACCTCGGCCGCATCGACGTCGCGATCGGCGTGTTCTCGTCGCCGCCGAGCCGTTTCCGCACGGCGCTGCTGTTCGAATATAATGATGTGCTGATCGTCGGCAAAAGGCGCAAGCTTGGCCGGCTCGACAAGGCAAAGCTCGCGACCTTGCCGTTGGTCGTGGTGTCCTTTGGCGGCGAGCAGGAAGGCGCGATTGGCGGCTTCATCTCCGAGCGCGGACTCGCCAGGCGTTCGGAGATGTACGATCGCCCCGCGCTCGAACGGGCGCTGTCCGACAGCGACCGGCCGCCGCGGATCGCGGTCTCGCTGCCGCACTTCCTTGCCCTGCCCGCACTGCTGATCGATTCCGAGTTGGCTGCGATCGTCCCGCGGCCGCTGGCGCGTGCACTCGAGCAGGCACATGCGATCACGACCTATGAACTGCCTTACACCACGACGCCCGTGGAGGTTCGGCTGCTCTGGCACGAACGCGTCGAGGACGAGCCTTCGCACGAATGGCTTCACGAGGTGCTCCGGCGCGCCACCGAAGAGCTGCGGCGCGGCGGCTAGCGGCCGGGCTAGACGTCGAAGAACACCGTCTCGTTGTCGCCCTGCAGATGGACGTCGAAGGTGTAGACGCTGCCCGCGCCGGCCTTGCGCCTGGCGATCAAGGTCGCGCGGCGATCGGCCGGCACCAGCGCCAGCGTGGAATCTGTGGCGTTGCCGGCTTCATCTTCGAAATAGATCCGGGTGTAGAGATGTAGCAGCATGCCGCGCGCGAACACCGCGAGCCCGATATGCGGCGCCTGCGGCTTGCCGTCGGCATCCGGCACCACGCCCGGCTTGATGGTGTCGAAGGCGTAGCCACCGCTCTTGTCGGTGCCGCAGCGGCCAAAGCCCTTGAAACTCGAATTGGGCAGCGCGCGCGCATCCTGCGGATCGGAGAAGCGGCCCTGGCTATCGGCCTGCCAGATCTCCAGCATGCAATCCGGGATCACGGCGCCGTCGCCGTCATAGACCTTGCCCTCGACGCGGATGCGCTCACCCGAGACGTCAGGCGTCAGAAGGTTGTTGGTAAAAGCGTCGTTCCATTCATATTCGCCGTTCGGCGTCAGGCCATACTTGAAATAGGGGCCGACGGTCTGCGAAGGCGTGATTCCATCAGGGCGCGGGTTCGACACGTTACTTGGTCTCCATCGGCGTGGCACTCTGCCCGCGCAGCACGATATCGAAGCGGTAGCACAGCGCCCATTCCGGCTTGGTGTTCTCGAGATCGAACGACGAGATCATCCGCGCCCGCGCCTTCTCGTCCGTCACCGAGTTGAAGATCGGATCGAACGGGAACAGCGGATCGCCCGGGAAGTACATCTGGGTCACGAGACGCGAGACGAACGAGTGGCCGAACACCGAGAAGTGGATATGCGCGGGCCGCCAGGCGTTATGGTGATTGCCCCAGGGATAGGCGCCGGGCTTGATGGTGATGAACTTGTAATAGCCCTTGGCATCGGACTGCGTGCGGCCGGCGCCGGTGAAGTTGGGATCGAGCGGCGCCGGGTGCTGATCGACGACATGAATGTAGCGGCCGCAGGCATTGGCCTGCCACAGCTCGACCAGGGTGTTGGGCACGCCGCGGCCGTCCTCGTCGAGCACATAGCCGTGCACGATGATGCGCTCGCCGAGCGGCTCGCCTTTCGCCTGGATGGTGAGGTCGTTGTCGTGCGCGCGCACGGTCTCATGACCATAGACCGGCCCGGTCAGCTCCGAGAGCGTGTGCCGCATCGGGATCAGCGGCTTCTGCGGCGAACGCTTCACGGTGGAGCGATAGTCCGGCGACAGCCGCGCCGGATGGGCCGCAAGCGATTGCAGCGGGTACAACAAGGTCATGGCGAATTCCTCCGCGGCCCACGCGCCCGGTGAGCTCACGTCAGATCATTATAATGCATAACCAATTTGGGGAAGGGCTGTTTTCAGCCCCTCCAAACCATTGGCTTAATTAAGTTTTTCGATCGCGACCGCAACGCCCTGACCGACTCCGACGCACATAGTTGCCAAGGCAAGCTTCCCGCCCCGCTTCTCCATGCCGTGCACGGCGGTCAAGACCAGCCGCGCGCCGCTCATGCCGAGCGGGTGGCCGAGCGCGATCGCACCGCCATGCGGATTGACGAAATCGGCGTCTTCCTTGACGCCGAGCTGGCGCAGGCAGGCGATACCCTGCGAGGCGAAGGCCTCGTTGAGCTCGATCAGGTCGAAGTCCGACACCTTGATGCCGAGGCGTTCGACCAACTTCTTCGTTGCCGGCACCGGACCGATGCCCATGATGCGCGGCGGCACCGCGGCCGAGGCAAGGCCGAGGATTTTTGCGCGCGGCGTCAGGCCGTGCTTCTTCACCGCGGCTTCGGAAGCGAGGATCATCGCGGCGGCGCCGTCATTGACGCCGGACGCGTTGCCCGCGGTCACTGTGCCCGGATTGCGCACGATCGGCTTCAGCTTGGCGAGACCTTCGAGCGTGGTCTCCGGACGCGGATGCTCGTCCTTGTCGACGGTGATCGGGCCGGCCTTGCCGCCGGGCACTTGGATCGGAACGATCTCCTCGGCGAAATAGCCCGACGCAATCGCCGCGCCCGCACGCTGCTGCGAGCGGATCGCCATCGCATCCTGATCGGCGCGCGACACCTGGAATTCCTCAGCGACGTTCTCGCCGGTCTCTGGCATCGCATCGACGCCGTACTGCGCCTTCATCAGCGGATTGATGAAGCGCCAGCCGATTGTGGTGTCGTAGATCTCGGACGAACGCGAGAAGGCTTCCGCGGCCTTGCCCATCACGAACGGCGCGCGCGTCATCGATTCGACGCCGCCCGCGATCGCGAAATCGATCTCGCCGGCGCGGATGGCGCGGCCCGCAGCGCCGACTGCATCGAGGCCGGAGGCGCAGAGCCGGTTCAGGGTCTGGCCGGGAACCGACTCCGGCATGCCTGCGAGCAGCAGCGCCATGCGCGCAACGTTGCGGTTGTCTTCGCCGGCCTGGTTGGCGCAGCCGAAATAGACCTCGTCAACCTCGTTCCAATTGAGCGTCGGGTGCTTGGCCATCAGCGCCTTGATCGGGGCCGCCGCGAGATCGTCGGCGCGTACTTTGGCGAGCGAGCCGCCGAAACGGCCGATCGGGGTCCGGACGGCATCGCAAATGAACACATCACGCATTGAATCTCTCCCTGAATGCCGCGACTTAGGCGCTGGATCTGCTGGAACTTGAGATCGGTTTTAGGAGCGTGCCCGCGGCAGGTCAATTGATGCGGCTGCGCGCCCCGCACGCATTGCCGTGAGGGCTGACATAATTGGCGCGTGGACAGGGTGGAAAACCCCGACTTCGCGGATAGGACCGCGCGACGAAATTTTGTAGTTTCCGCCCCCTCATGACAGTCCAGCAGCCCATCCCCGTTCCGCCCGAGCCCGCTCCTGCCGCCGAGGCGCCGTCGCGCGTCACGCCGATGATGGAACAGTATCTGGAAATCAAGGCCGCCCATCCCGGCCTGCTGCTGTTCTACCGGATGGGCGACTTCTACGAACTGTTCTTCGAGGATGCGGAGATCGCCTCCCGGACGCTCGGCATCGTGCTGACCAAGCGCGGCAAGCATCAGGGCATGGACATCCCGATGTGCGGCGTTCCGGTCGAACGCTCCGAGGATTACCTGCATCGCCTGATCGGCGCCGGCCATCGTGTCGCGGTGTGCGAGCAGACGGAAAATCCCGCGGAGGCCAAAGCCCGCGGCAACAAGAGCGTGGTCCGCCGCGGCGTGGTGCGGCTGGTGACGCCGGGCACGCTGACCGAAGACACCCTGCTCGACGCCCGCACCAACAATTACTTGATCGCGATCGCGCGCGCCCGCGGCTCGGCCGGTGCGGATCGTCTTGGCCTTGCCTGGATCGACATTTCGACCTCCGAATTCATGGTGACGGAGTGTGCGACGGCGGAGCTCGCGGCGACGCTGGCGCGCATCAATCCGAACGAGGCCATCATCACCGATGCGCTCTACAGCGACAGCGAGCTGGCGCCGACCTTGCGCGAACTGCCGTCGGTGACGCCGCTGACCCGCGACGTGTTCGACAGCGCCACCGCCGAGCGGCGACTCTGCGACTATTTCGCGGTCGCGACCATGGACGGCCTGTCGGCGATGTCGCGACTGGAGGCGACCGCCGCGGCCGCGGCCGTCACCTATATCGACCGCACCCAGGTCGGCAAGCGTCCGCCGCTGTCGCCGCCGGCGCGCGAGGCCGCCGGCACCACGATGGCGATCGATCCGGCGACCCGCGCCAATCTCGAACTGACGCGCACGCTCGCCGGCGAGCGCCGCGGCTCGCTGCTCGATGCGATCGACTGCACCGTCACCGCGGCGGGCTCGCGCCTCCTGGCGCAGCGCCTTGCCGCGCCGCTCACCGACGTCGCCGTGATCGCGCGGCGGCTCGATGCCGTCTCGGCCTTCGTCGCGGATTCCGCGGCGCGCGAGGACGTCAGGACCGTGCTGCGCGCGGCGCCCGACATGTCGCGCGCGCTGGCGCGGCTCTCGGTCGGCCGCGGCGGCCCGCGCGACCTCGCCAGCCTGCGCGACGGCATCCTCGCCGCCGACCAGGCGCTGGAGCTGCTGGCGCAGCTTTCCAATCCGCCGGCCGAGGTTTCGACCGTGATGGCGGCGCTACAGCGTCCCTCGCGCGATCTGGCGCAGGAATTCTCCCGCGCGCTCTCCGAACAGCTTCCGCTGATCAAGCGCGATGGCGGCTTCGTCCGCGAGGGCTATGAAGCCGCGCTCGACGAGAGCCGCAATTTGCGCGACGCCTCGCGCCTCGTCGTCGCCGCGATGCAAGCGCGTTATGCCGAGGATACCGGCATCAAGACGCTGAAGATCCGGCACAACAACGTGCTCGGCTATTTCGTCGAGGTCACCGCGCAGCACGGCGACAAGCTGTTCGCGCCGCCACTGAATGCAACCTTCATCCATCGCCAGACGCTGGCGGGGCAGGTCCGCTTCACCACCGCAGAGCTCGGCGAGACCGAGGCCAAGATCGCCAATGCCGGCGAGCGCGCGCTCAATCTCGAGCTCGAGATCTTTGAACGCCTGAGCGCGATGGCGCTCGCGGCGAGCGCTGATCTGCGCAATGCCGCGCATGCCTTTGCGATGCTCGACGTCGCGACGTCATTGGCCAAGCTTGCGATCGACGACAATTACGTGCGGCCTGATGTCGACGGCTCGCTCGGCTTTGCGATCGAGGGCGGCCGGCATCCGGTGGTCGAGCAGGCGCTGAAACGCGATGGCCAGCCGTTCATCGCCAATGCCTGCGACCTGTCGCCGGCGCCGGGCCAGAAATCCGGCCAGCTCTGGCTGATCACCGGTCCGAACATGGCCGGCAAGTCGACCTTCCTGCGCCAGAACGCGCTGATCGCGCTCTTGGCGCAGATCGGCTCTTACGTGCCGGCGTCGCGCGCGCGGCTCGGCATCGTCGACCGGCTGTTCTCGCGCGTCGGCGCCGCCGACGACCTGGCGCGCGGACGCTCGACCTTCATGGTCGAGATGGTCGAGACCGCGGTGATCCTGAACCAGGCCAGCGAACGGTCGCTGGTGATCCTCGACGAGATCGGCCGCGGCACCGCGACGTTCGACGGGCTGTCGATAGCCTGGGCCGCGATCGAGCATCTGCATGAGAGCAACCGCTGCCGCACGCTGTTCGCGACGCATTATCACGAGTTGACCGCGCTCTCGGCGAAACTGCCGCGGATGTTCAACGCCACGGTGCGGGTCAAGGAGTGGCAGGGCGACGTCGTGTTCCTGCACGAGGTGCTGCCGGGCTCGGCCGACCGCTCCTACGGCATCCAGGTCGCAAAACTCGCCGGCCTGCCGCCGGCCGTGATCACGCGCGCCAAATCGGTGCTGGCAAAACTCGAAGCCCAGGACCGCGGCCAGACCGCGCGTGCCTTGGTCGACGATCTGCCGCTGTTCGCCGTCCCCTCCCGCGCCGCCAGTGAGGACAAACCGCCGAGCGAGGCCGATCTGCTGGTCGAGGCCGTGAAGGCGCTGCATCCCGACGAGATGTCGCCGCGCGAGGCGCTGGATGCGCTGTATGCGCTGCGGGCAAAGCTGCCGAAAGCGTAGGTGCTGTCGTCATTCCGGGATGTTCCGAAGGACCAGACCCGGAATCTCGAGATTCCGGGTTCGATGCTTCGCATCGCCCCGGAATGACGGCGTCAACGTTTTACTTTCCTCCGCCCGATCTGCCACAGCACCAGATTCCAGACGATGCAGGTGGCGAGCGCGCAGCAAAGGCCGATTAGCGAGCCGAGTTGCAGCACCGCGACGTGCAGCACCGCAACCCCGAGGCCAAAGCCCATCAAGCCCCAGGCGCTGTTGGCGAGCACGGCGGCGGTTGCGGGGCCGCCGATGCGCGGATGCAGAATCAGCATCATCGAGGAGAATACGATCGGAAACAGCGCCATCACGCCGGTGACGCGCGGGCCGACCCAGCCTGACGCCGTGACCACGGTGCCGACCAGGCTTGCGACCAGCGCGGCGCGCAGCGGAATGTCGTACCAGCGCCGCGCGATCAGCGGCATTTTCGCGACATGCCGATAGGGCCTCAGCAGCGGGATGCAGATCGCAAAGGTGATGGCGTTGACGATCAGCCCGGCGACGAGCGACCACTCGAACTGGCGGATGATGGTGGCGAGCACCAGCCACACCGCGATCGCGCTGCCCGCGCTGATCCACATGCTGAAGCGCTGCGCCAGCACGGCGTAGGTCAGGCCCATATAGATCGTGGCGGCGTTGACCGGCAGGCTCGCCAGCGCCCCCTCGGCGATGAAGGCGGCGTCATGGTCGAGCGCGAGGAAGGTGTAGGACGGCCCGGCCGAGATCGGCAGGGTTGCGATCAGCGCGCCGATCACCGGTCCCGAACGCTCCGTGATGATGGACGCGCTGACCACGAATGCGGCCGCAACCGCCATGCGCAACACGAGGATCAGGACGAAGTGGAGTTCGGGGGACATTCTGCGTCATCCCGGCGAAGGCCGGGATCCATAACCACGGCTGTTCGTGAGGAGCGAAAGCCGTCGGGCAGCGGGGCTTGAATCGAGAAGACACGGCGTATGGGTCCCGGTTCCATGCGAAATCGCGCACTAGGCCGGGACGACACCGTTGAAAGCGGCTACACCCGCTGCATCGTCACCGAAACCTTCGGGCCGCTCTTGATGGTCTGATAGACCACGCAATAGCGCTCGGTGAGTTTCAGCAAGAGATCGAGCTTGTCCTGCGGCGCGTCGGTGCCGATCTCGAAGCGGAGGCGGATCTCGCGGAAGCCGACCGGGGTCTCCTTGTCGACGCCGAGCGTGCCGCGGAAATCGAGATCGCCCTCGGCGAAGACATTGCCGGGCTTCAGCGGCACGTCGATCGCGGTGGCGACCGATTTCAGCGTGACGCCGGCGCAGGCGACCAGCGCTTCCAGCAGCATGTCGCCGGAGCAAAGCTCGAGCCCGGAGCCGCCGGTAGCGGGGTGGAGGCCGGCGATCGCGAGCGCACGGCCAGTCTCGACCTTGCAGGCGATGCTCTCATTGTCGATCGATCCCTTGGCCTTCAGCGTGATCACGGCGGCCTGGGGGTCGGTCTTGTAGCGCTCCTTGATCGGAGCCTGCATTGCGCGGAGTTCGGCGGAGTCCATGGGTCTGCTCCCGGCTATTCTTCTTAAAGCGCGATGAGACTCAGGCTGAAATCGTCATCGCGCTTTAGATTCTTGTTTTAGCATGATCTTTTCGGAAAACCGCTTCACACTTTTCCGGATCATGCTCTAGCCGATGTAAGGCCTTAAGGAGCGGATGTCACCACCACATCGCCTCGCCGGCGCTGGATTTGTCGGTGACGTCCCGCACCGAACGGTCGAGCGAGCGGTCGAGCGCGGTCAGCACGCGGCGCTTGAAGGTGTCGAACAGCTCCGATTTGCGGTCGCGCGGCCGCGCCAGGTTGATGGTAATCTCCTCGAACAGCCGGCCCGGCCGCGGCCGCATCACCAGCACGCGGTCGGCGAGCACCACGGCCTCGTCCACGTCGTGGGTGACCAGGATCAGGGTCGGCCGCGTGTCGGCCCACAGATCGAGCAGATGATCCTGCAGATCGCGCCGCGTGAAGGCATCGAGCGCCGAGAACGGCTCGTCGAGCAGCAGCACTTCGGGCTGCGGCACCAGCGCGCGGGCTATCGCGACCCGCTGCGCCTGGCCGCCGGACAATTCGCGCGGCCAGGCCGCGGCCTTGTCGGCAAGGCCGACGCGGGCGAGCGCCGCCACGACGCGCGCGCGCCTCGCCTCGGCCGGAAGGTCGGCGAGGCCGAAGCCGATATTGTCGGCGACGCTGAGCCAGGGCAGCAGCCGTGGCTCCTGGAAGATGATCCCGATCTTGGCGTGCGGCGATGATATCACCGCATTGTCGAGCGTCACGCTGCCTGAAGAGGCGCGATCGAGGCCGGCGATGGCGCGCAGCAGCGTCGACTTGCCGCAACCGGAGCCGCCGATGATCGCGATGATCTCGCCGGGCGCAATCTCGGCCGAGAACCGCTCCAGCGCGTGGACGCCGTTCGGATAGGTCTTGCCGACTGCTTTGAGCGCCAGCATTACCGCCCTCCCCGCGCGCCGAACGCGTCCTGCCAGCGCAGCAGCGGTGCGGCGGCGACCTCGATCAGCCAGTCGGTGAGCTTGCCGAGAATCGCGAAGATCACGATCGCGGCGAGGATCTGCGCCGGCTTGCCGAGCTGCTGGCCGTCGAGCAGGAGGTAGCCGAGGCCTTCGGAGGCGCCGATCAGTTCGGCCGCGACCACGAACATCCACCCCAAACCGAGCCCGACCCGCAGCGCAACCACATAGGCCGGCAGCACGGCGGGCAACAGGATGCGGCGGATCATCGCCGGTCCGGACAGGCGGAACACGCGGCCGACCTCGACGATCTTGCGATCGACCGACAGGATTGCGCCCATCACGCCGAGATAGATCGGAAAGAACACGCCGACCGCGATCAGCGCGACCTTCGAGGTCTCGAAAATGCCGAGCCAGAGCACGAACAGCGGCACCCAGGCGAGCGAGGGGATCGCGCGCAGCGCCTGCACCGTCGGATCGAGCAGCCGCTTGGCGAAATCCCAATAGCCGGAGATCGCGCCCATGATGGTCCCGGCGACGACACCGAGCGCAAAGCCCGCGCCCACGCGCCACAGCGTCGCGAGGATATGGCGCGACAGCTCTCCGCTCTTGGCGAGCTCGACGATGGTCTCGAACACCTTTGACGGAGGCGGCACCAGGCGGCCGTTGGAATAGCCGAGAGAGACGACGAGTTCCCAGCCCAGCGCCAGCGCAATCGGCAGCACGAGCCCGAGCACCGGGCGCGCATAGCGTGACCACCGCGCAGGTGCACCGGGCGGGGCCGTCTGTTCCAGCGCGGGCAGGTCAACGGTCATGGCCATAGCAACAACTATTCTTCCGGCGGGATTGCAAGGCGGAGCGCGCCTAACTCCATCCACGTCGTCCCGGCGAAGGCCGGGACCCATAACCACAGGGCGTGGTAATCAAGCGAGCTGGGGCCACAGCCTTGTTCAACAATAAAGCCCTGTGGTTATGGTCCCGGGTCGCGCTTCGCTTGCCCGGGACGACGGAGGTTAGTTTAACGACAGCGGTTAGTTGGTGGGCAGCGGGACCTGATCGTCGACCAAGGAATCCAGCGCGGCCTTGACGTCGGTCTTGGCGTCGATCACGCCCGCCTGCTGCAAGGCGAGGCCGGCGGCGAGGATCGATTCGCGCTGGGCACTGCCGATCCGGCTGTGGGTCAGCTCGGTGCGCTCCTTGAGCTGCTTGTCGACCACGGCGTCCGGCAGCTTGGTGACGGCGATGAAGGTCTTCTTCAGCTCGTCATAGTTGGCCAGCGAATATTTCCGCGCTTCCTCGTACGTCGCGAGCACGCGGCGGACGATATCCGGATGCGCCTTCAGGAACTCCTCGCGCACATTGAGGATGCCCCAGGTGTTGGCTTCCGCCTTGCGGTAGAACAGCTTTGCACCGTCCTCGACCTCCGCCTGCGCCATCATCGGATCGAGACCGGCCCAGGCGTCGACGTCGCCGCGGATCAACGCGGTCTTGCCGTCGGCGTGCTGCAACAGCACCGGCGTGATGTCCTTTTCGGTGAGACCGGCGCCGAGCAGCGCACGAACCAGGAAGATGTGCGGATCGGTGCCACGCGTCACCGCGACGCGCTTGCCCTTGAGGTCGGCGACGGACGCGATCCTGGAGTCCTTGGTCGTGACCAGTGCGGTCCATTCGGGACGCGAATAGACATAGATCGACTTGATCGGGTTGCCGTTGATCTTCGCGACCAGCGCCGCCGAACCCGCGGTCGAGCCGAGATCGATCGAACCGGCGTTGAGGAATTCGAGCGCCTTGTTGGAGCCGGCCGACTGCACCCAGACGATGCTGATGCCGTCCTTGGCGAATTCCTTTTCCAGGAGGCCCTTCTGCTTCAGGACCATCGACACCGGATTGTAGGTCGCCCAGTCGATCCGGATCTCCTTCAGCGCGTCGGCGGCGCGCGCCGCGCCGGGCAGCAAGGTCGAGACCGCGAGCAGCGCAGCGAACGTGCGCCGGGAAAATTTTTGCATTCGTCGACCCCCTCGATCAGTTTTATGAAACAATCTTTTATTTCAATGAGTTAGCCTTGCGGTCAACGAGAAAATCTCTACCCTTTACGGGATGGCGCGAGAACGATCTTGCTCGAAGCGCCGCCATGAGAGCATGGAGCTGCTGTCGTTATACTTTGGTCAGTGACAGCAACGGCTCCGTCCGATATCGGATGAACCTATGGACAGCGTCGTAGCCGAGGCCCGCCCTGAAGCGGATGATCGTTTCGAGACCGAGCGGATCACCGCGGCGGTGAATGCACTTGCCGAACGGCATGCCGGCCGCGAGGACCAGTTCCGCGCCGCGATGGCGCAGCTGCTCAAGGCCGAGCTGATCGCCGCGCGCGCCACGGCGCAGGCGCTGCTGCTCAAGGACCGTCACGGCCGGCGCTGCGCCGAACGGCTCTGCTTCGTGCAGGACGAGATCATCCGCATCCTCTACGCGGCGGCGACCCGCCACCTCTATCACTCGCCGATCCCCTCGGGCGCCGAACGCATGGCCGTGGTGGCGACCGGCGGCTATGGCCGCGGGCTGATGGCGCCGGAGTCCGACATCGATCTGTTGTTCATCCTGCCCTACAAGCAGACCGCCTGGGGCGAACAGGTCGCTGAAGCGATTCTCTATTGCCTCTGGGACATGGGGCTGAAGGTCGGCCACGCCACCCGCTCGGTCGATGAATCGATCCGTCAGGCCCGCGGCGACATGACGATCCGCACCGCGATCCTCGAGACGCGCTTCCTGACCGGCGACCAGCCGCTTTATGACGAGTTGGTCGAGCGCTTCGACAAGGAGGTGGTGCAGGGCACCGCGTCGGAATTCGTCACCGCAAAGCTCGCCGAGCGCGAGGAGCGGCATCGCCGCGCCGGCCAGTCGCGCTATCTAGTCGAGCCCAACGTCAAGGACGGCAAGGGCGGCCTGCGCGACCTGCACACGCTGTTCTGGATCGCCAAATACGTCTACCGCGTGCGCGAGACCGACGAGCTGCTGGAACGCGGCGTGTTCGACGCGCAGGAATACCGCACCTTCCGCCGCTGCGCCGACTTCCTGTGGTCGGTGCGCTGCAATCTGCACTTCTTCGCCGGACGCGCCGAGGAGCGGCTGTCGTTCGACATGCAGCGCGAAATCGCGGTCCGCCTCGGCTACACCTCGCATCCCGGCATGCAGGACGTCGAGCGCTTCATGAAGCACTACTTCCTGATCGCGAAAGACGTCGGCGACCTCACCGCGATCCTGTGCGCCAAGCTCGAGGAAGAGCACAACAAGCCGGCGCCGGTGCTGAGCCGGATGGTGGCGCGGCTGCGGCCCGGCACCAAGCGGCGGCGGGTTAACGGCAGCGACGACTTCATCGTCGACAACAACCGCATCAATCTCGCCGCGCCCGACGTCTTCAAGCACGATCCGGTCAACCTGATCCGGATCTTCCGCCTTGCGCAGCAGAACAACCTCGCCTTCCATCCCGATGCGATGCGCACGGTGACGCGCTCGCTGAAGCTGATCAACACCCAGCTGCGCGAGAACGATGAAGCCAACCGCCTGTTCATGGAGATCCTGACCTCCGACAATGCGGAGATCGTGCTGCGGCGGATGAACGAGACCGGCGTGCTCGGTCACTTCATCCGCGCCTTCGGCAAGATCGTGTCGATGATGCAGTTCAACATGTACCACCACTACACGGTGGACGAGCATCTGCTCCGCTGCATCGGCTTCCTGCAGGACATCGAGCGCGGCGGCAACGAGGAGTTCACGGTCGCCAGCGACCTGTTTCGCAAGATCCGCCCCGAGCACCGCCCGGTGATCTATATCGCGACGCTGCTGCACGACATCGCCAAGGGCCGACCTGAGGATCATTCGATCGCCGGCGCCAAGGTGGCGCGGCGGCTGTGTCCGCGGCTCGGCTTCTCGGCGGCCGACACCGAGCTGGTGGCGTGGCTGATCGAGGAGCATTTGACGATGTCGACGGTGGCGCAATCGCGCGACCTGTCGGACCGCAAGACCATCGAGAATTTCGCCGCCGTGGTCCAGTCGGTCGAGCAGATGAAGCTGCTCACGATCCTGACCACGGCCGACATCCGCGGCGTCGGCCCGGGCGTTTGGAACGGCTGGAAGGCGCAGCTGTTGCGCACGCTGTATTACGAGACCGAGCCGGTGCTGACCGGCGGCTTCTCCGAGGTCAACCGCGCCCAGCGCATCGCGGTGGCGCAAGCCGAATTCCGCCGCGCCTTCACCGAATGGCCGGAGGCGGAGCTCAACGCCTATATCGGCCGGCACTATCCGGCCTACTGGCTCAAGGTCGAGCTGGCGCGCAAGATCCGCCAGGCCCGCTTCATCCGCGCCAGCGAGCAGGCCGGCCACAAGCTTGCGATCAATGTCGGCTTCGACGAGGTCCGCGCCGTCACCGAGCTGACGATCCTGGCGACCGACCATCCGTGGCTGCTGTCGATCATCGCGGGTGCCTGCGCGTCGGCCGGCGCCAACATCGTCGACGCCCAGATCTACACCACGACCGACGGCCGCGCGCTCGACACCATCTCGATCTCGCGCGAATACGACCGCGACGAGGACGAGGGCCGCCGCGCCACCAGAATTGGCGAGATGATCGAGCACGTGCTGGAAGGCAAGCTGCGGCTGCCCGAGGCGGTCGCCAAGCGCACCGTCCGCAGCAAGGCGCGGCCGTTCATCGTCGAGCCCGAGGTGACCATCAACAACCAGTGGTCCGACCGCTACACCGTGATCGAGGTCTCCGGGCTCGACCGGCCCGGCCTGCTCTACCAGCTCACCACCGCGATCTCAAAGCTCAACCTCAACATCGCATCGGCCCATGTCGCGACCTTCGGCGAACGTGCCCGCGACGTGTTCTATGTCACCGACCTGCTCGGCGCCCAGATCACGGCACCGACCCGGCAGGCCGCGATCAAGAGCGCGCTGCTGCATCTGCTGGCGAGCGAGGACCAGGCGGCGAAGCCGGCGGCGTAGATCGAATCGTAAGAAGCGTACACGCCTGTCCCGTCATCCTGAGGAGGCCGCGCAGCGGCCGTCTCGAAGGATCGACGGCCACGTTCCTTCCCCAAGAGAGTGGGAGTATGCGGAAGCGGCCGGGCCGTCGATCCTTCGAGACGCGCGTTCCGCGCTCCTCCAGCGACAAAGGCGAAGCCTTTTCGCGGGGATGACGGGATCGAAAGCTGTTTCCACCGAAGGAGCGAAGCACCAATCCCGTGGCGGATCAACCGAACAGCCGCATCAGCAGGGCCTTGCCGACCGGCGCCGCGCGCACGCCGTGGAAGGCGCGGACATATTCACCGGCATAGAATGCGCGCACGACATTGACCCGCGTCGCCACCGCGTCCTCGAAGCGGACGCCGAAGCCGTCGCGGGTGCGCCGGACCACAGTCGCGGCGACGTTCTGTCCGTAGACATTGCATTTGATCAAGGAACCGATGGCGGGCGGGACGGGATCGATGAAGCGCGCACCGGAGATCGAGATGTCGGCCATCCGGATCAGCCGCATCTCGCTGTCCTGATGGATCAGGATCGGCTCGTCGCGCTCGAACCGCTCGGCCTTGCGGCGCCGCGGCTGCTCGATGCAGATGAAGCACACGATCGCGAGCACGACGCAATTGTACAGGCTCCAGGCCAGCGCCAGCCCGCCATAGGCGATGTTTTCGCCGCGCAGATGCAGGATGAAGGCGTAGGCGATCGCAAACAGCGTGATCAGCAGGGCGGCACCGTAGAGCCGCAGCAGCGGCCACTCGATGAAGCGGCGGTTGCGGTCGCCGCCCTTGGCCGTCACCTTGAATTTGTGGCCCTGCGGCCTGGCGAGGCCGGTCACGACCGCCTTCAGCACCGCGGGCGCCGCGATGTATTGCGACACGTCGGTCATGATCGCGAGCGAGCGGCCGCGCGAAATCCAGGCCATCGTGAAGGCGTGCCAGACATAGAACGGCAGGAAATATTTTAGCAGCTCGAACAGGTCGGCATGGACCGCCTTGATCCCGAACAGCAGATAAAGCCACGGCACGACCAGGCCGAACACCTTGGTGCCGTAGACCGCCGCCCAGCTCATGAAGGCGTCGACCAGCGACAGCCGGTCCATGAAGGCGAGCTTCGATTGCCGCGAGAACGGCCCGCTGCGGCCGCGGAAGATCTGCATGAAGCCGAGACACCAGCGTCCGCGCTGCGTGATGTATTCCTTCAGTCGCTCCGGCGCGAGTCCGATGGTCAGGCGCTCGTTCAGATAGACCGTGCGCAGTCCCTTCTCCTTCAGCCGCAGTGTGACGAGGTAATCCTCCGTCACCGAATCGGTCGGGAAGCCGCCGATCTGCATCAGGCCGGAGAAGCGGATCAACGATGAGGTGCCGCAGCAGAACGCCGTGTCCCAGGCATCCTTGGCCGGCATCAAAATATCGAAGAAGAAGCGCTGCTCGTCGGGCCACACATCGGTCGCCGCGAGATTGGTCTGGATCGGATCAGGGTTGATGAAGTGCTGCGGCGTCTGCACGACGCCGACGCTGCCGTCCTGCATCAGGCTCATCGCCCGGGTCAGGAAATCCGGCATCGGGACAAAATCCGCATCGAGGATCGAGATGAACTCCGGCCGCTCAGCCAGCCCGGAAACGTGCTGGAGCGCATGATTGATGTTGCCGGCCTTGGCGTGGCGGTTGTCCGGGCGGGCCAGATAGTTGCAGCCGAGCTCCTGGGCGAGCCGGCGCAGCCAGAGCCGCCGCCCGTCGTCGAGCACCCAGACGCGGTAGTTCGGATAGTTCAGCCCGGTCGCGCCGATGATGGTGCGCTCCAGGATCGCTTTCTCCTCGTTGTAGGTGCAGATGAAGACGTCGACGAGCGGCGCGTTTGCGGGCAACCTCGATCGGCGCAGGATCGCATTGACCTCAGGCGAACGGTCGATCGTGCGGCTGAGGAACAGTAGCGACAGGCACACCGCGATCATCGAGGCCGCCTCGGCCAGCATGAAGGGATAGCCGACCAGCGCGTCGGCGGTGAGGCCCGGAGGCGGCAGGGTGTGGGTCACCCGCCACGCGAAATAGTGGACCAGCAGGACGAACGACATGCCGGTCATCATGACGCGGGCCAGGGTCTGCTCGCGGCGGAGCAGGGGCAGGATGGCAAGGCAGGCGCCGAAGGCGACCAGCCCGGGCGCAAATGCCGCCATCATGACTTTGCCAGGTCCGCGTTGAACACCACGCGCCCGGTGCGGCCGACCGCGCAATCCTTGCCCGTGGTATCGAGCGCCGGCATCGAGACCGTGACCCGATAGGGTTCCTTGTTCAGCGCATCCGGATTGATCGCAAGGTTCGCGGGCGCGCCCGACGCGCCGGTGAGATTGACGATCTCGCCCTGCAGCGCGGCGCTGCCGTCATTCGGCTCGAAGCTCGCCTGCTCGCCGAGTTTCAGTCCGTTGTAGACGCTCTCGGTGACGTTCGCCGTGACCACCGCGCCGCTGCAATCGAGCAGCTTGAGCAAGGGCTGCCCGGCCCTGACGTCCTCGCCGGGCGACGTCATCATCTCCCAGATGCGCCCGCCGACCGGCGCCTTGATGTCGGCTTCCGCCCGGTTGACGTAGTGCAGCTGCTCGGCTGCGATCTCGTGGGTCAGCCAGTCGATCTCGGCGTCGGCATGCGCCAGATCGGCGCGCAGATCGCTCACGCGCTGGCGCATCTCCTCTTCGCGCTGCACGGAGCTCGGCCGGTCATTGTAGCTGTCGCCGAGATAAGTGCCATTCCTTGCCGCGGTGAGCTCGACCTTGGCGGCGTCGAGACGCCGTCGAGCGCCGATTTCGGTCTGCTGCGAGATCGCCTGCTCGCGCGTCAGGCGGGCCATTTCGACCGTCGACACGCTGCCCGACTTGATCAGCGACGACGCCCGCTCGACGGCGGCCACGGCCTCCTCCCGCCGTGCGGCGGCGGCCTCGATCGCGGTCTGGATTTCGGCGATCCGGGCCTCGAGCTGAAGGATGCGGCCGTCACGGAACTGGCCGGCCTGGCGGGCAAGATCCTGTTGCGCCGTCTCGGCGGCCGCAAGCTTGGCGGCCAGACTCGGGCGCTCATTTTCCAACCGCGACATCTGTCGCCGGAGATCATCGAGCCGGGCGCGATCGCCGCGTGCGTTAACGACGTGAAGGATCGCATCGCCCTCGTGAACCACGCTGAGCTGCGTGGATTTCTGCGGCTTCGCGCTCACGGTGCCGTCGATCGGTGAGCGCAAGGTCACGATCCTGGCGTTGACCACGGCCTCCACGCTCGAGGTCTGCAACACAGCCCTGAGCGGCAGCCATCCGAAGACGGTGACGATGGCAAGGCCAATGCCGACCTTGAGCAGGCGGCGAACCATCCGGCCTGAGCCTGCGGGCGCTTCGGGATGGGGAGCGCTATCGCTGGCCGGCTCGTCATGCTCCGGCTGCAGCCGTTCCTGCAGATCGCGCTGCAATCCCCGTGCGCCGTCGGCCTCATTCCTGGTGACGGAATTATTGTCTTCGGGAAGCGGCTTGTGCTGCTGTGCCTGATTCATAATGACCGGCCCCTGATCTGTCAGTGCGCGAACCAACGCACAGCTCTGCAGAGCGATGCCGTTGCCGGACAGATCCAATAATCAGGTGCTTCAAAAGCGGCTAAAGCGAACCGGGCATCTTTCGAAAAAATTGCTGCAATTTGCCGCCGTCGGGAGCCTGGCGCGCGAGCCGCGCCGTCGACCTGCTCCGCCCATCATTGCGGTGCGCCATTGCGCAGCCGAGGGCGTCTGCAGAACTGAGCCCGGAATCCATCAGGGCCGGGGCTAGGCGGGGAATGGATTCCGGGCTCTCACGGAGGCTGTGATCGGACCCGTCTTGCGCGACCCAGGCGTGAGCAGCCAGCGCTTCGGTCCCGGCAGCCTGCCGGACTTGGAATTCAGGGCCGGCTACCGCCCTGAGTCTGGCGCGTCGAATTGCGGCTGCAGCGCCGCCAGGCTCGCTCCCAGCAAGGCCAGGTAGCTGGCCTGACAGACCACCACGCCCAGATCGAATGCGTCCAGCAGATCGATCCACGGGTTGTCGGTCAGCGTGCTTGCTGTTTGCCTGCCACCAACGATAACGGAAGGCTGGAAGCTGCGATCGCGTCTCTGAGGCCTTGCCTCGTGGTCGACGTCGTCGGAGCAAACGATCAGATGCAGGCGCGCGCTGGGCATTTCAATCTCCGTCACTGATTGGCGATTGCTGAACCCCGGAAATCTCTGCCGTCGTCGAGTTACCCAATAAGCGTAGTCACCGGGATGGAACGGGCCATTGAACGGAGGTTGATCCGACCGTTACATTCGGTGGGGACGACTCATACTTGAGTTTAGGTCGCAACCTGGACCTGAGCGCGCTCAACGGCTTCGCTTTCTGCGCGATCCCACGGGGGTGGACCGCCAAAAAGGCCGGCGTCATCCCGCCCGGGCGGCAAGAAAGCTGCTAATATACAGTCTATTGGGAGGGCGACGTTGTCGCCGCTGATGGTAGCAGTCACCTAGCGACGCAGCGCGGCCCATGATGATGGCCAAGTGCTGGGCTGCCGATGATCCGCGACCCGACCACGAAGTCCTGGTCGGCCGAGCAATGGCTGCTCGGCGGCATGGTGCTGGCCTTGGCGGCAACCTGCATCGGGCTGTTGCTAGGTTCGCAGCCGGCAGCTTCCGCCCATCTGGTTGCCCTGGCGCTGCTCGTCGCGTCGCTGACCGCCGCATTGCTGATGATCCGCCTGGTGGGCCGTTCGCAAAGGCGGATGGAAGCCATGTTGCGCGGCCGAGCCAGCAGCGAGGAGCGCGCGATGGAGGCGCTGCGCAACAGCGAAGCGCAATGGAAGGAGGTATTCGAGCACAACCCGGTCATGTACTTCATGGTCGACGCAACGGGGCTCGTGCTGTCGGTCAACACGTTCGGCGCGGCGCAGCTCGGCTACACCGTCGACGAACTGCTTGGACAATCGGTGCTGCGGGTCTTTGCCGCCGAAGACCGGGACATGGTCCAGCGCAACGTCGCGGCATGCCTCGACAACATCGGCCAGACCCACAATTGGGAAATCCGGAAGGTCCGCAAGGACGGTTCACGGATTTGGGTTCGTGAAAACGCCAAGGCGGTGCGGCGGCTGGGCGATCAGCTGATCGTGCTGATCGCATGCGAGGACATCACCGAGCGCAAGCACGCCGAAAATGCGCTGCAGCAGAGTGAAATGTACTTGACCGAAGCCCAGCGATTGAGCCACACCGGCAGCTTCGGCTGGCACGTCGCCAGCGGCGAGATCATCTGGTCGGAAGAGACGTTCAGGATCTTCGAATTCGACAGAGCTCCTTCCATCACACATGCCACGGTCCTGCAGCGCGTCCATCCGGACGATCGCGCCCGCGTGCAACGGACCATCGACCGCGCCTCGCTCGACGGCAAGGACTTCGAGCACGGCTACCGATTGCTGATGCCCAATGGGGCGATCAAATTTGTTCACGCCAGGGCGCATGCGGTGACGAATCTTTCGGGCGACACCGAATTCATCGGAGCGGTCACCGACGTGACCGCCCGCAAGCGAGCCGAGGCGGAGTTGCACGAAGCGCAGACCAACCTCGCACACGTCACGCGCGTGACGGCGCTCGGCGAGCTCGCCGCATCGATCGCCCATGAAGTGAACCAGCCGCTTGCCGCCGTGGTCACCAATGCCGCGGCATGCCTGCGGTGGCTCAACCGGGCGGCCCCCGATCTGAACGAAGCTCGCGGCGCGGTCAGGTCGATCATCAGCGACGGCAACCGGGCGGGCGAGGTCATCCAGCGCGTCCGCGCGATGGTGAACAAGACGACCGATCAGAAGGCGCCACTCGACGTCAATGAAGTCATCAACCAGGTGATCATCCTGGTGCAGCATGAACTGCAGCGCCACCATGTATCCTTGCAGCTCGACCTCGCTCCCGCGCTCCCGTCTGTCGTTGCCGACCGTATCCAGCTGCAGCAGGTCATCCTCAACCTGGTCCTCAACGGCATCGAGGCCATGCAGCCGGTCACGGACCGGCCGCGGGAACTGGTGATCCGGACGCGACATGACGAGGTCGGGCAGATCGTGGTCACGGTCACCGACTGCGGCGTCGGAATCGCGACCGAGAATGCCGAACGGCTGTTCGACGCCTTCTACACCACCAAGGCCAGCGGCATGGGAATGGGGCTGTCGATCTGCCGATCGATCGTCGAAGCCCACCGAGGCCGCCTGTCCGTGACCGGAAATAGCGGCCCCGGCGCGACATTCCAGTTCACCTTGCCACTGCACGAAGAGGATCATGCATGGTGACCGGGCGCGCGGCATCGCCTTCTGGTCTGGCAAACGCCGAGGATCCCATCGTCTTCGTCGTCGACGACGACGCATCCGTGCGGGACGCGCTGAGCAATCTGTTCCGGTCGGTCGGCTTGCGGACCGCAGCATTCGGCTCGGCCCATGAATTTCTGCAGCGCAAGCCCCCGGATGTCCCGAGCTGCCTGATCCTCGACATCCGGCTGCCCCGGCTCAGCGGCCTCGACTTTCAGGGGGAGCTGGCGAAGGCGGGCATCGATATTCCGATCATCTTCATGACCGGCCACGGCGATATCCCGATGACGGTCAGGGCCATGAAGGCCGGCGCTGTGGACTTCCTGACCAAGCCATTCCGCGATCAGGACATGCTGGATGCCGTCACGACGGCGATCGAGCGCGACAGGAGTCGTCGCGATGAGGCCAAGGTTCTTGCCAACCTGCGCGCCGCCTTCGCGACCCTGACGCCGCGTGAACGCCAGGTGATGACGCTCGTCACGGCGGGGTTGATGAACAAGCAGGTCGCCGCCGAAATCGGTGTGGCCGAGATCACAGTGAAGATACACCGCGGGCACATCATGCGGAAAATGGCGGCAAAGTCGTTACCCGATCTGGTCAGGATGGCACAGATGCTCCAGATCGGACCGGCAGCCGGCGGGGCGCAAACCTAAGTATGATTCTCCGGCCCCGATTGGCGACGCACTGTGGTCCCCACATGATGCACACGCCAGAGGCCCTTCCGGCCCGGGATAACCTCCTTGCCCAACCCGCCAGTGATATCAATCATCGACGATGACATGTCGGTTCGCACCGCGACCGACAATCTCGTCAGGTCGCTAGGCTACGCGGTCGAGACCTACGCGTCGGCCGAGGAATTTTTGCACTCGCCCCGCCTGAATGACACATCCTGTGTGATCGCGGATGTCAGGATGCCGGCCATGAGCGGGCTCGACCTGCAGAGCCACCTCATTGCCAGCGGACACCGCTTTCCGTTCATTTTCGTCACGGCGTTCTCGGTCGAAAGCGATCGCGTCCGGGCGCTGAAGGCTGGAGCGATCTGCTTTCTGAGCAAGCCCTGCGACGGGGACGTGCTGATCAAATGCCTCGATACCGCCCTCAGGCAGCACAGCGCGGCGCCGGGTGCGTGAGTTGGATCAGCCGTCACCAGGCCGGCTATACGCAAGGATGATGCCACAAAACATCTGGACAAGTTGCGCATGGACGGCGGCGGCGCGAGATTTCGCATCGTCGTCCTTCGGGAAGATCGACGGCGAGGACAGCACCAGACATTTTGATTGGCAAATGGCAATTCCTCGGAGGGAGGTCGCCATGCGTGCGGAACCGCGCTGCGCCCAGTGTGACAGCGAAGAGCCCAAGATCATCTGTTTGCGAAATCCGGCGGGCGAACGCTACTGCGGACGCCTCTGCCTCTACAAAGGCCAGGAGGACTTCATCCGCTGGCTTTGGCGCGCGAATGCGGAGGTAGCGTCATGACAGCTCGTTGCGGAAATCCGGCCTGCAAGCGGCCTTTCGGGCTGATCCGGCATAATTGGTATTTTGAGCAGTTTTGCTCGACGAAGTGCCGCGAGATCCAGAAGCGGCAGCTGGAGCGCAACAAGACCTATTGGAAGTGGCTGTATCCCTTCCCCAGAACCGGCGCCCCATCGAAAAAGCCGATCTGACGACGTTGGCCAACAACGCTCAAGGGAGTCTCACATGACAACGGTCGACGCGATGCTGGTGGGAGCGATACTCGCGTGGGTGCCTTCGCTCATTGTGTTCCTCTATATCGTGCGCGATCTGCGCAACATGCCCCGCGAAGATCTCGACTGATCGCCGCACCGGCGGCCGAAGCGGATTGCTGGATCGTTATCTTGACGCGCTTCTTCACGCGAACCGGTTCCCGCTCGAAATCACTCTAGACCTCCACGCCCTCGTGGCGCAGCAGCCAGCGCTTGCGCTCCAGCCCGCCGCCATATTTGACCAGTGAGCCGTTGGCGCCGATCAGGCGATGACATGGCACGACGACGCTGATCGGGTTGGAGCCGTTGGCATGGCCGACCGCGCGCATCGCATTCGGCGCGTTCAGTTTCGCCGCCAGTGCGCCGTAGCTCATGGTGGTGCCGTGCGGAATGTTCGGCAGCGCGTGCCAGACCTTCTGCTGGAACGGCGTGCCGGCGACGCGCCATTCGACATCGGTGAGACGATCGAGATCGCCCTTGAAGTAATCGCCGAGCGCCTTGCGCATCGCAGCCGGCGCGTGGCCGTCCCGCAGCGTCACGGCGCCATAATGCAGCCGCAGCAGGTCGAGCATGCGCCCTTCATAATCGTCCCAGTCGAGCACGCGCAGCACGCCGTCATCATCGGTCACCAGCAGCGCGGTGCCGATCGGGGTCTTGAGGCGGTCGAGCTTGAAGGTCTGTGGAGTCCTGCGGTCGGCCATTGTCATATCTCGGGCAAGCAGATCGGCCGGCATACAATTCACCGCCCGCATGCTAGCGTCCACCCGAATTCTGGGTAGAGCGATTTTCGAGCGAAGCGGAGACCGGTTCGCGTGAAGAAAACGCGCCAAAACAAGAATCTTGAGCTTCGATTCTGATTCAATCAGAACCGAAGCTTTGGGGGGCCGCAATATGTTGTTGCTTGGCAATGTTCTGGTCGCGGTGGTGGCCATGCTGCACGTCTATTTCCTTGTGCTCGAGATGTTTCTCTGGACCAAGCCGCTCGGGCTGAAGACGTTTCGCAACTCGATCGAGAAGGCAAACGATTCCGCGGTGCTCGCCGCCAATCAGGGGCTCTATAACGGCTTCCTCGCCGCCGGACTGATCTGGGGCCTCGTACATGGCAATCCGGCCTTCGCGTTCCAGATCAAGACATTCTTCCTGCTCTGCGTGATCGTCGCCGGTGCCTATGGCGCCGCCACCGTCAGCCGCCGCATTCTTTATGTGCAGGCGGCTCCCGCTGCGTTGGCGCTGATCCAGCTCTGGCTGGCCTAAAGCGCGGGCGCGCTTTTGTTTTCTTGAGCATGATCCGCTCGGAAACCGCTTCACAGTTTTCCGGATCATGCTCAAACGCGACATCGCGCGCAGGGTGCATCGTCTTGCAATGGCCCAGCCGTTCCTCCATCATCCCGTGCAACGGTGACATCCGCCGGCCTGAGCTTGCGGACAAGATCACCGGCAACAGGGAGGTCACGGACATGAGAAGCGTGCAATTGCTCGCTGCGACGGCGCTTGCGATCGCGTTGTCGGTTACATCGGCCACCGCGCAGAAGAAATACGACATCGGCGCGACCGACACCGAGATCAAGATCGGCCAGACCGTGCCGTTCTCCGGCCCCGCATCCGCCTATGCCGGCATCGGCAAGACCCAGGCGGCCTACATGAAGATGATCAACGATCAGGGCGGCATCAACGGCCGCAAGCTGAACCTGATCCAGTATGACGACGCTTATTCGCCGCCGAAAGCGGTCGAGCAGGTGCGCAAGCTTGTCGAGGGCGACGAGGTGCTGTTCACGTTCCAGATCATCGGCACGCCGTCAAATGCCGCCGTGCAGAAATATCTGAATGCCAGGAAGGTGCCGCAGCTGCTCGCCTCCACCGGCGCCTCGCGCTTCTCCGACCCGCAGAACGCGCCGTGGACGATCGCGTTCAACCCGAACTACCAGTCCGAGGGACGCATCTACGCCAAATACATCCTGGCCAATCACCCCAACGCCAAGATCGGCATCTTCTACCAGAACGACGATCTCGGCCGCGACTACATCACCGGCCTGAAGAGCGGGCTCGGCGACAAGGCCGCCAGCATGATCGTCACCGAGGTGTCCTACGAGCTGACCGACCCGACGGTCGATTCCCAGATCGTGAAGCTGAAGGCCGCCGGGGTCGATTTGGTCTATGACGCCTCGACACCAAAATTCGCCGCGCAGGCGATCCGCAAGGTCGCCGATCTCAACTGGAACCCGGTGCACATCCTCGACATCAATGCGAGCCCGGTGTCGGCGACGCTGAAGCCGGCCGGTCTCGACATCTCCAAGGGCATCATCTCGACCAATTACGGCAAGGACCCCGCCGACCCGCAATGGAAGGACGATCCCGGCGTGAAGGCCTATTTCGCCTTCATGGACAAGTATTATCCGGAAGGCGACAAGCTCAACACCGTCAACACCTACGGCTACTCGACTGCCGAGCTCCTGATCCAGGTGCTCAAGCAGTGCGGCGACGACCTCACCCGCGAGAACCTGATGAAGCAGGTGACCAGCCTGAAGAAGTTCGTGCCGAGCCTCGCGCTGCCGGGCATGTCGATCACGACGGGACCGAACGACTACCGCATCAACAAGCAGATGCAGATGATGAAGTTCAACGGCGAGCGCTGGGAGCTGTTCGGCCCGATCATCGAGGACACCGGACCGGCGGGCTAGCCGCGGTCGGGACGAGACTCCACTCCCTCTCCCCGTTCTTACGGGGAGAGGGTCGGGGTGAGGGGCTGCTTCCGCGCACCGCTGCATTAGCTGCGCCCGCGGAGACTCCCCCTCACCCGCATCGCATCTTCGATGCGATGCGACCTCTCCCCGCAGGCGGGGCGAGGTAAAGCGGGCCCCAACCTTCGCGCCGCTCCACCCACCTTTTCGCAACGCCCCCTACTTTGGTTGACTGAAATCGCTCACCTTTTCGGCAGCGCTCGTCTTGCGTTGCAATAACGGTTCCTCCAGTATCCCGGCCCAGCGATGGCGACCGCGGGACCTTGAACCCGCGGACAAGATCATCGGCCAACCATCAGTCACGTGAGGGAAACAGCATTATGAGGAACGGGATTTTTCACCTGGTCACGGGAACGGCGCTCGCGATCGCGCTGTCGGCAACGTCGGCCTTTGCGCAGAAGAAGTACGATCCCGGCGCGAGCGACACCGAGATCAAGATCGGCCAGACCGTCCCCTTCTCCGGACCGGCCTCTGCCTATGCCTCGATCGGCAAGACCCAGGCGGCCTACTTCAAGATGATCAACGATCAGGGCGGCATCAACGGCCGCAAGATCAACCTGATCCAGTATGACGACGCGTATTCGCCGCCCAAGGCCGTCGAGCAGGTTCGCAAGCTCGTCGAGAGCGACGAGGTGCTCTTGACCTTCCAGATCGTCGGCACGCCGTCGAACGCCGCCGTGCAGAAATATCTCAACGCCAAGAAGGTGCCGCAGCTGTTTGCCGCGACCGGCGCCTCGAAGTTCACCGACCCGAAGAACTTCCCCTGGACGCTCGGCTTCAACCCGAACTACTTCGTCGAAGGGCGCATCTACGGCCAGTACATCCTGAAGGAGCATCCCAACGCCAAGATCGGCGTGCTCTATCAGAACGACGACCTCGGCAAGGATTATCTGAACGGCATCAAGGCCGGCCTCGGCGACAAGGCCGCCAAGATGATCGTGGCCGAAGCCTCCTACGAGGTCTCCGACCCGACCATCGATTCCCAGGTGATCAAGATCAAGGACGCCGGCGCCGACCTGTTCTTCTCGGCCTCGACGCCGAAGCAGGCGGCGCAGGCGATCAAGAAGATCGCCGAGCTCGGCTGGCACCCTATCCACATCGTCGACATCAACGCGACATCGGTCGGCGCCGTGCTGCAGCCGGCCGGCCTGGAAGCCTCCAAGGGTCTGATCAGCACCAATTACGGCAAGGATCCGGCCGATCCGCAGTGGAAGGACGATCCGGGCATGAAGCGCTATTTCGACTTCATGGCCAAGTACTATCCCGACGGCGACAAGAACTCGAACTTCAACACCTATGGCTACTCGACCGCCCAGTTGATGGTGCATGTGCTGAAGCAGTGCGGCGACGACCTGACCCGCGACAACGTGCTGAAGCAGGCGACCAACCTGAAGAATGTCGAGCTCGACATGGCGCTGCCCGGCATCAAGGGCAACACCGCGCCGAACGACTATCGCGTCAACAAGCAGCTGCAGATGATGCGCTTCAACGGCGAGCGCTGGGAGCTGTTCGGCCCGATCCTCGAGGACGCCGGCCCGGCCGGCTAGTCGGTTCGCGCAGGTTTGAAATGCAATCGGCGGCCTCCAGGCCGCCGATTTGTTTGCGGGGATGTCCTATCACCGTCACCCTGGGGAGCGCGAGGCGCGTCTCGAAGGGTCGACGGCCACCAGCGGGGCCGTGCATGCTTCGAGGCTCGCTCCGCTCGCACCTCAGCATGACGGGGATGGAGATCGCCGCGACCCATCGATTTTTACGCGCCTACTTCGGAATCTCGCCGAAATTCTTCCCCACCGGCAGCACGGCATGGCGGATCAGGCGGGAATCGTCCACCGCGGCCTGGCGGTGCTTCACCGCCTCGCGATAGACCGGATCGCGGATCATCTCGACGAAGGCAGCGACGCTTGGATATTCCGCGATGAAGCAGTGATCCCAGCGCTCCTCCTGCGGTCCGATCAGCATCAGCTCGAAGCGGCCTTGCCAGACGATGCGGCCGCCGAGCCGTTCGAACACCGGCCCGCTCTCGCGGCCGTAGGCCGCATAAGCCTCCGCGCCGGTGGCCTTGCGGCCGTCGGGATAGGCGGCCCATTCGCGCAGGCGCACCAGGTTGAGCATGTGGATCGGGCCCGGCCGGTTGTCGTCCCGGAACTGCGCGAAAACGTCCTTGGTCGGATCGATATGGCCCATGCGGTGCTCCTTCGTTTCTTGTTCCCTAGCGCGATCGCTCGATCGCGCTCTTCCATCCTGTTTGAGCATGATCTCCGCGCAAACGCTCCGCGTTTGTCGCGAGGGAAAACCGGTGCCCACTTTTCCTGATCATGCTCCTTATGTAGCACGCGCTGCCTCACCTCCTAATCCCCCGTTAAGCTTTGCGTAACCGCCCCTTAAACCGGGAACGCTAGCGTGCGTCCCTGTCAGGGTGTGAGCGTTGCGGATGGCGTGGGGACGGAAAAAAGGCGGTGCGCGCAAGGAGCCGCTGTTCGGGCTTCCGGCCGCGCTTGCCGACCTTCGGCTGTCGCCGTCCGATCGCATTCCCGGCGGCGGCGACGACAAGCCCGCCAAATCCAAACCCAAGAGCAGCGACAAGAGCAGCGATTCCGGTAGCGAGAAACCGCGCCCGTCGCGCAGCGGCAGCAAGCGGCGCAGCAAGTCGCGGGGCTTTGGCATCGGCCGCCTGTTCTATTGGACCGCGGTGCTCGGCCTGTGGGCCGGCATTGCGGTGATCGGTGTCGTGGTGTGGGTCGGCGCGCATCTGCCGCCGATCCAGTCGCTGGAGATTCCCAAGCGTCCGCCGACGATCCAGATCGTCGGCATCGACGGCAGCGTGCTGGCGCAGCGCGGCGAAATGGCCGGCGCCAATATCGCGTTGAAGGATCTGCCGCCCTATCTGCCGAAGGCCTTCATCGCGATCGAGGACCGCCGCTTCTATTCGCATTACGGCGTCGACCCGGTTGGCATCCTGCGCGCGGCGGTGACCAACCTCCTGCACCGCGGCGTCTCGCAGGGCGGCTCGACGCTGACCCAGCAGCTCGCCAAGAACCTCTTCCTGACCCAGGAGCGCACCATGCAGCGCAAGCTGCAGGAAGCCGAGCTCGCGCTCTGGCTGGAGCGCAAGCATTCCAAGAACGAGATCCTCGAGCTCTACCTCAACCGGGTCTATTTTGGGTCCGGCGCCTATGGCGTCGAGGCCGCCGCGCAGCGCTATTTCGGCAAGTCGGCGAAGAACGTGACGCTGCCGGAAGCCGCGATGCTGGCCGGCCTCGTCAAGTCGCCGTCGCGGCTGGCGCCAAACCGCAACCCTGAAGGCGCCGAGCAGCGCGCGCAGGTCGTGCTGGCGGCGATGGCCGACGCCAAGTTCATCACCGAGGCGCAGGCCAAGGCCTCGATCGGCCAGCCCTCGATTGCGGTGAAGCCGGCCGGCGCCGGCACCGTGAACTATGTCGCCGACTGGATCGGCGAAGTGCTCGACGATCTGGTCGGCCAGATCGACCAGGACATCGTGGTGCAGACCACGATCGATCCGAAGCTGCAGAACGTCGCCGAAGCCGCCATCATCGATGAGCTCGCCGCCAAGAGCGTGAAGTTCAATGTCAGCCAGGGCGCGCTGGTGGCGATGACGCCGGACGGCGCGGTGCGCGCCATGGTCGGCGGCCGGAACTACTCGGAGAGCCAGTACAATCGCGCGGTCACCGCGAAGCGGCAGCCGGGCTCGGCGTTCAAGCCGTTCGTCTATCTCACCGCGGTCGAAGCAGGACTGACACCGGACACCATCCGCACCGACGCGCCGCTCGACATCAAGGGCTGGAAGCCGGAGAACTACACCCACGAATATTTCGGCTCGGTGACATTGACCCAGGCGCTGGCAATGTCGCTGAACACGGTCGCGGTGCGGCTCGGCGTCGAGGTCGGCGCCAAGAATGTGGTGCGCACCGCGCACCGGCTCGGCATCTCCTCCAAGCTCGAGCCCAACGTCTCGATCGCGCTCGGCACCTCGGAAGTCTCGGTGATCGAGCTGGTCGGCGCCTATGCGCCGTTCGCCAATGGCGGCTACGTGGTGTCGCCGCATGTGGTGACCAAGATCAAGACCAGTTCGGGCAAGCTGCTCTATGACCGTCCGACCGATCCGCCCAACCAGGTGATCGAGCCGCGCTATGATTCGATGATGAATAGCATGATGCGCGAGACGCTGATCTCGGGCACCGCGCGCAAGGCGGAGATCCCGGGCTGGACAGCCGCCGGCAAGACCGGCACCAGCCAGGATTATCGCGACGCCTGGTTCATCGGCTACACCGCCAAGCTCGTCACCGGCGTCTGGCTCGGCAATGACGACAATTCACCGACCAAGAAGGCGACCGGCGGCGGCTTGCCGGTCGAAGTGTGGACCCGCTTCATGAAGGCGGCGCATCAGGGCGTGCCGGTCGCGGCGATCCCGAACTCGCAAGGCAGCTGGGGGCCGGCGAACCTGATGCAGATCTCGTCACAGGTCACCGCGCCGTCAGCGCCGGCGGGACCGATGCAGATTCAGCCACCGATGCAGGCATCGCAACCGCCCGCGCCGGTACCATCCGGCGGTTACTATCGCCCGCCACCGCCGACGCCGGCCCGCGCCTCGGCGCCACCCAACCCGAACGCGCGGCCCGAGGCTGCGGCTGGACTGGACGGCTGGCTGGCGGATCGGTTGTTTCGGTAGAAGTCGGTAGGCGGACGGATCGCGTTGCTCCGTAGCCCTGATGAAGCGAAGCGTAATCCGGGACCAGTCACGCCATCGATGAAAGCTGCCCCGGATTACGCTTACGCTCCATCTGGGCTACGCACTCAAGCCGTCATCCCCCGCGAAGGCGGGGGATTCAGTACGCCTCAGCCCTGGATTGAAGACAAACGCCTCTGGAATACTGCATCGCCCGCTTTCGCGGGCGATGACAGCAACGTTCGGGGCGAACAGCGCGCCCTACTCCTGGATCCCGTAGCGGTGCAGGTCGTTGCCGTAGGTGTCGAGCCAGTTCTTGGCGCGCGTTACCGACGCGCAGACCTTGTCGACCACCCGCCAGAACCGCGCCGAGTGGTTCATCTCGACGAGATGGGCGACCTCATGCGCGGCGAGGTAATCGAGCACGAAGGGCGGCGCCAGGATCAGCCGCCATGAGAACGACAGCGAACCCGCCGAAGTACACGAGCCCCAGCGGCTGGACTGATCGCGGATCGAGATCCGGCGTACCCGCACGCCGAGTTCCGCGGCGTGAAGCTGCGCCGCCTTCTGCAGGTCCTTGCGCGCCTCGCGCTTGAGGAAGTCGTGCACGCGGCGATCCATGTACTCGACGCCGCCGGCGACGCAAATGATCCTCTCGCCGCTGTCGCGCGTCTCGGTCCACACCGTGCCGCGCTCGCCCGAGCGGTGCACCAGGCGATGCGGCACGCCGCGCAACGGCACCACGGTGCCGGGCTGGAACGGCGCGGCCTTCGGCAAGCGGCCAAGACGGGCGGCGATCCAGCCGCCATGGAGATTGGCGAACTCCTTGGCTTCCGGAATCGTGCCGCGCGGCGGCATCGTCAGGATCGCTTCACGATCGGTTGGATGTATCCTGAGTGTGTAGCGGCGCGCGCGCCTATGCCGGCGCAACCTGACGGTGAAGAACTGGGAGCCGTGTCTGACCAATACGGTCGCGGGTTCGGCAGGCCGCCGATAGAGGAGCGCGCGAGTAGCCATTTCTGAGAGTCCGGGGAGCAGGAGTTCGCCCGAACTTTGCCATATCCGCCGCCAGGGAAAGCGCTCGGCGCAAAAACAAATCATTTGCCCAATATACAGGGGCTGGACGTTAATTGACCTCTACAGGCAGGGGCTGGAACCGGAATTTTTCCGATGAATCAAGATTACGAAAAAGGCCCAAAGAATGAAATTACATTCACCCTTTTGGCCTTGCCCGATTTGGGATTCTTTTAGTTAAATCAGCGACTTGCGCGACCGCGAAAATCGCGGCCGGGGCGATACCTATTCGGCGGCGGCGACCAGCGAAAGCCGCGTATTGGCCGCCGAAACCATGAAATCGGAGATCCGCGGCACGATTTCGGAGCGGAAACGCGAGCCGTTGAACACGCCATAGTGCCCAACGCCCTTTTGCACGTAATGCACGCGGCGATGGTTCGGGATCGCGGTGCAGAGCGCGTGCGTCGCCTCGGTTTGGCCAAGACCTGAGATGTCGTCCTTCTCGCCTTCGACCGTCATCAGCGCGACGCGGCGGATCTTCGACGGATCAACCGGCTTGCCGCGATGGGTCATCTCGCCCTTCGGCAGCGCGTGCTTGACGAAGACGAGGTCGACGGTCTGGAGGTAATATTCGGCGGTGAGATCCATCACCGCGAGATACTCGTCATAGAATTCGCGGTGCTTGTCGACGAGATCGCCGTCACCCTTGACCAGATTGGCGAACAGCGCCTTGTGCGCGTCCATGTGCCGGTCGAGGTTCATGCTGATGAAGCCATTGAGCTGCAGGAAGCCCGGATAGACGTCACGCATCACGCCCGGATGCGGGAACGGCACCTTGGTGATGACATTGTTGCGGAACCACTCGATGCCGCGCTCTTCCGCGAGGTTGTTGACCGCGGTCGGATTGCGCCTGGTGTCGATCGGCCCGCCCATCAGCGTCATCGACAGCGGCACGAACGGATCGTTGTTGGCTTCCATCACCGAAACCGCTGCCACGACAGGCACGGAAGGCTGGCACACCGCGATGACATGCATGTTGCCGCCGAGAGCGTGCAGCATCTCGATCAGGTAGTCGACATAGTCCTCGAGATCGAACCGGCCGGCCGCGAGCGGCACCATGCGCGCGTCGGCCCAGTCGGTGATGTAGACCTCATGCGTCGGCAGGAACGCCTCGACTGTGCCGCGGAGCAGCGTCGCATAGTGACCCGACATCGGCGCCACGATCAGCACGCGCGGCTGCGGCGAGCGCAGCGGGCGCGTCAGCTTGCGATCGAAATGCAGCAGGCGGCAGAACGGCTTTTCCCAGATCGAACGGACCTCGACCGGAGTGCGGATGCCGTTGACCTCGGTCGTCGGCAGGTTCCATTCCGGCTTGCCGTAGCGGCGCGTGGTGCGCTCGAACAGCTCACAACCGGCGGCGATCGACTTGCCGAACTCGGTGTGGGTCCACGGATTGAGCGGGTTCTGAAACAGGATCTTGGTGGCGTCAGTTACCGCGCGCACCGGATTGAGCGACGCATGCGCCATCTCGTACATCCAGTACAACGGCGTCGTGAGTGCCGGGCTGCCTTCCGCCGCTAGTGGCGGGGCACCGCCAAATTCACCGATGGGCATAGTATTTTCAGACCCCTGTTTTGCGCCGCAGCATACTGACCAATGCGTAACAATGCGTCAATGCGCCGCGAGCCGAATCTGGGGGCGATATCGGGCTAAAAGGCCGAGAATCCACGAGAAAGTGACATTTATTCACCACCGCCGAGCAGCGACCCGTTGCGCTTGGCGCTCTGCAAAAGGGCAAGGAAGATCGCAAAAGAGGCAGCGAACAGGAACGCGTTGATGACCAGCGCCCACGCCATCAGGTCGGCGCGGAAGACGTGATCGATCAGAAGCGAGCGCATGCCTTCGAACACATAGGTCGGCGGCAGCGTCCAGGCGACAGCTTGCAGCCAGGCCGGCAGCACCTCGACCGGATAGTAGATGCAGGCGAGCGGCATCACCGCGAACATCAGCGTCCAGACGATGCTTTCCGCCCCTAACCCGTTGCGCAGCACGAGGCCCGAGGCGAACACGCCGACCGACCAGCTCGTGAAGATCAGATTGCAGAAGAACGCGATCAGCGGCAGCCCGATGGCGTAGAAGTTGAAGCCGAAAAAGAACAGCGCCAGCAGCGTCATCGGGATCACGCCGATGGCGAGCCGGATCAGGCTCATGATCATCAGCGAGAGCAGGAATTCGATCGGCTTCAGCGGGCTCATCATCAGGTTGCCGAGGTTGCGTGCCCACATCTCCTCCAGGAACGAGATCGAGAAGCCGAGCTGCCCCCGGAACAGGATGTCCCACAGGATCACGGCACCGATCAGCGTGCCGCCCGCCTTGGCGAAGAAGCCGGATGCCTGCGAGATGTAATTCTGCAGGAAGCCCCAGGTGATGATCTGCAATGCCGGCCAGTAGACCAGCTCCAGCAGCCGCGGCCATGACGACATCAGGAGATACCAATAGCGCAGCACCATCGCGTTGATGCGTTGCAGTGAAATGGTGTGCTGGTGCTGGCTGACGAGTTCGCTCATGGTGTGTCCTCTGGCGCGCCCTCCCGCACCCGGCCGCGCGCCACGTCGAGAAACACCTCTTCCAGCGTGTCGCGGTTGTAGCGCGCCATGATCCGGTCGGGGCTGTCGTCGTCCTCGATCTTGCCGCGCTTCATGATGATGACGCGGTCGCAGAGGCGCTCGACCTCCAGCATGTTGTGTGACGCCAGCAGGATGGTCGCGTTATGGGTCTTGCGATAGGTCTCGAGATGCTGCCGCACCCAGTCGGCGGTATCCGGGTCGAGCGAGGCGGTCGGCTCGTCGAGCAGCAAGAGGTCCGGTTCGTTGATCAGCGCCTTCGCCAGCGCCACGCGGGTCTTCTGCCCGGCGGAGAGCTTGCCGTTGGAGCGGTCGAGGAATTCCTTGAGATCGAGATCGTCGGCGAGCTGGTCGATCCGCTCACGCAAACGCTGCACGGCATAGAGGCGCCCGAAAATGGTCAGGTTCTGCCGCACCGTGAGCCGCATCGGCATGTCGACATAGGGGCTTTCGAAGTTCATCCGGCCGAGCACGTCGTAGCGCTGCTCGGGGATTTTTGCACCGAGCACCTCGACGCTGCCTGAGGTCGGCAGCACCAGGCCCATGATCATCGCGATCGTCGTGGTCTTGCCGGCGCCGTTGCCGCCGAGCAGGCCGGTAATGCTGCCGCGCGCGATGCGGAACGAGATGTCGTCGACCGCGCGGGTGGTCTTGTAGACCTTGACCAGATGCGCAACGTCGATCGCGGCCGACTCGCCTTGTTCAGCCGCCGGAGCTTGCCTCTGACCTGTCCCGACCTGTTGCATATGGCCGTCATTGAGCCATTGCGACAATAAGCGCAAGGCTCGGCGGTAATTAAAGGCTTGGCGGTAATTAAAGGCTCGCCCTGCATCGTTGCGCTAAGTCGCGAATTTGTGCGCCGCCCACGGCACAGCTAAGGTCCCGGCATGACCGACGTCGCCTCCGATTTCCGCCAACCCCGCCGCTACGTCCGCCTGGATACGATCCTGCGGCTGCGCTGGCTCGCCGCGCTCGGCCAGCTCGTCGCCATCTTCATCGTGGCGCAGGGACTGGAATTCGACGTTCCGATCGTCCCCTGCGTCACCATCGTGACGTTCTCGGCGCTGCTCAATCTTGCACTGCAGATCGCCTTCAACCCGATGCAGCGGCTGGAGCCGGCCTATGCCGCCGCCCTGCTCGCCTTCAACATCGTCGAGCTCGGCGGGCTCCTGTACTTCACCGGCGGATTGCAGAACCCGTTCTCGTTCCTGTTCCTGGCGCCGGTCCTGATCTCGGCCACCGTGCTGCCGATCCGGCTGACGATCGCGCTCGGCTGCCTTGCGGTCGCCTGCGCCTCGGCGCTGTTCTTCTATCATCTGCCGCTGCCCTGGGATGCCGACGATCCCTTGGTACTGCCGCCGATCTATCTGATCGGCGTCTGGCTTTCGATCCTGCTCGCGATCGGTGTCACCAGTCTGTACGCATTCCAGGTGACCGAGGAAGCGCGCCAGCTCTCCGATGCGCTGGCCGCGACTGAACTGGTACTGACACGCGAACAGCACCTGACTCAGCTCGACGGCCTCGCCGCCGCCGCCGCGCATGAGCTCGGAACGCCGCTGTCGACGATCTTCCTGATCTCGCGCGAGCTCGAGAAGACGGTGCATGACGCGGCGATCGCCGGCGACCTCAAGACCCTGCGTGAGCAGGCGCAGCGCTGCCGCGACATCCTGAGCAAGATCGCGCAATTGTCATCGAGCGGTGCGCCGTTCGACACCATGAAGCTGTCGACCTTGATCGAGGAGGCGGTGGCGCCGCATCGCGATTTCGGCATCAACATCAAGGTGCGGCTTGCTGTCGCAGCAACGCCTGAACCGGTCGCCGCGCGCAATCCGGCGATCCTCTATGGCGTCGGAAACATTCTCGAAAATGCGGTCGATTTCGCGCACCAGACCGTCGAGGTGAACGCGTGGTGGAACGCCGAGACCGTTGAAGTCGTCGTCTCCGACGACGGTCCGGGCATCGCGCCCGACATGCTGAAGCGGATCGGCGAGCCGTATCTGTCGCGTCGCCGAGGTGCGGATGAGGCCCAAAACCCACGTGGGGGCCTCGGTCTGGGCGTTTTCATCGCAAGGACGCTGCTGGAACGCACTGGTGCCAAGGTGTCGTTTACCAATCGCACCTTTCCCGATCACGGCGCCGTGGTGCAGATCGTCTGGCCGCGCGAGCGCTTTGAGGAATCCGCGCCGGGCGACGAAACCGAATCCTAAGAACGATTCTTAATCGCAACCCTGGCATTACGGATGCATTGCTCTTTCCGGACGAGCACGCGACTTTCGGCTGCCTTGGCAGCGCCGCAGTAGGACCCCATATATTAGGGGTCTGCCACAGGGAAAAATGGATCGTGAACGCCATCACTGAACTGAATGACCATGCCGACCGCTCGCTCCTCATCGTCGAGGACGACAAGCCGTTCCTGGAACGGCTGTCGCGCGCGATGGAGACGCGGGGTTTCGCGGTGAAGTCATGCGACACGGTATCTGATGGTCTCGCCGAGATCGGCCGCGCCGCGCCCGCTTTCGCAGTCGTCGATCTTCGCCTCGGCGACGGCAACGGCCTCGACGTCGTTTCGGCGTTGAAGCGCAAGCGCCCCGAGGCGCGCGCGATCGTGCTGACCGGCTACGGCAACATCGCCACCGCCGTCACCGCGGTGAAGATGGGCGCCGTCGATTATCTCTCGAAGCCCGCCGACGCCGATGACGTCGTCGCCGCGCTGCTCGCGACCGGCACCGAGAAGTCCGAGCTGCCGGCCAATCCGATGTCGGCGGACCGCGTGCGCTGGGAGCACATCCAGCGCATCTACGAGATGTGCAACCGCAACGTCTCGGAGACCGCGCGCCGCCTCAACATGCACCGCCGCACCTTGCAGCGCATCCTCGCCAAGCGCGCCCCGCGGTAAGCGATACTTCATTTGCTTTCGCGATGGCCGGGCTCCTCCCGGCCATTTGCTTTTGTAGGGTGGGCAGCTACGTAGGATGGGTGAAGCGAAGCGATACCCATCCTCTCTCCCGGTGTCCCGAAGCTGATGGGTTTCGCTTCGCTCTACCCGTCCTACGGAATCCAACAAGCTGTCCGTCACCCCGAGGAGCGCGCCCTTGCGCGCGTCTCGAAGGGTCGACGGTCACCAGCCGGGCCGATTCATCCTTCGAGGCTCGCTGCGCTCGCGCCTCCGGCGACAAAGGCGAGGCCTTTGCGCGGGGATGACGGGGCAGCAATGTTCTTCGCTAAAACTCGTGCCCCTGCGGATCGACCAGGCGGTTGATGCGCTGCGCCGCGGTCATGGCAAAGCGCACCGTCATCGCCTTGCGCGTGGCCGCCGGCACGCGATGCTCCGGCGCCTCGCAATGCAGATGCCCGCCATAGGCGTCCGCGATGATCAAACCGGTGTCGACGGGAAAGATCTCGCACGGCAGATCCTGCGTGAAGGCGAAGAACAGCCGGTCGCAATGCATCCGGTAATCCTGCCATTTCTGGTCGGCGCGCAGATCCTCGACCGATGACTTGATCTCAACGATCCAGATCTCGCCGCGCTCGTTCAGCGCGACCAGATCGGCTCTTCGGCCGGACGGCAGCGGCAATTCGCTGATGCAGGAAAATCCCAGCGATCTCAGAAGCCTCGCCGTGCCGCGCGCGATCGCAAGCGCGGTCTCCGACTGGCGTCGGTCGGGCGCGGGCACAAGCGCGATCTGGCGGGCGGATGAGTCCATTGCGCGAAGATTAGCCGATTCCACGAGACCATGATCCGGAAAAATGGAAGCCGGCTTTCCGCGAAGATCATGCTCCAGCCGATAGAGCGCGGCAGCGTCAGGCCGGCACGGAGCGTCGTCCGTCTCCGTTGTGGGACGGCGCTCCACAGGAACCCGTCGCCGCCTCACCGCTTATCCTCCCGGCCGCCGCCACGGGTGGGACTGGAGAGGATTGCCTGGTGATCGACGACCTCTGGTACAAGAACGGAGTGATCTACTGCCTGTCGGTTGGCACCTACATGGATGCCAACGGCGATGGCATCGGTGATTTCAGCGGTCTGCTCCGGCGCCTGGACTATTTGCACGGGCTCGGCATCACCGCGATCTGGCTGATGCCGTTTCAGCCTTCGCCCAACAGGGACGACGGCTACGACATCTCGGATTATTACGACGTCGATCCGCGCTACGGCACGCTGGGCGATTTCGTTGAATTTACCCATGGCTGCCAGCAGCGCGGCATCCGCGTCATCATCGACCTCGTCGTCAATCACACCTCGGATCAGCACGACTGGTTTCGATCGGCGCGCAGCTCGAACGACTCGCCGTACCGCGATTGGTATGTCTGGTCGGACAGGAAGCCCGCCAATGCCAACACCGGCATGGTGTTTCCCGGCGTTCAGAAATCGACCTGGACGCGCGACAAGCAAGCCGGCGCCTGGTACTTTCATCGCTTCTACGATTTCCAGCCGGACCTCAACACATCGAACCCGCATGTGCAGGCCGAGATCCTCAAGATCATGGGGTTCTGGATTCAGCTCGGCGTCTCGGGCTTCCGCATGGACGCCGTGCCCTTCGTGATCGCGACCAAGGGCGCCTCCAGGCGCAAGCCGGTCGAGCAGTACGACATGCTGCGATCGTTTCGGGAATTCCTGCAATGGCGCCAGGGCAACGCGATCATCCTCGCTGAAGCCAACGTATTGCCCGAGACGGACATGGAATATTTCGGGCGTGACGGCGACCGGATGCACATGATGTTCAACTTCCACGTCAATCAGCATCTGTTCTACGCGCTGGCGTCGGCGGATACGAAGCCGTTGGCGAAGGCACTGACGGCGACCAAGCCACGGCCCGCGACCGCACAATGGGGCTTGTTCCTGCGCAATCATGATGAACTCGACCTCGGCCGCCTGTCGAAGCCGCAGCGCGAAACGGTGTTCGAGGCATTCGGTGCCGACAAGAGCATGCAGCTCTACGACCGGGGCATCCGGCGACGGCTTGCGCCCATGCTGGGCGGCGACCGCCGACGCATCGAGCTCGCTTACAGCGTGATGTGCACGCTTCCCGGCACGCCCGTGATCCGCTACGGCGATGAGCTCGGCATGGGCGACAATCTCGACCTGCCCGAACGCGGTTGCGCGCGCACACCGATGCAATGGTCGACCGAGCCACACGCCGGCTTCACCGAGAGCGATCGGCCATGTGTGCCCGTCATCGAGAATGGACCTTATGGCTATGAGCACGTCAACGCGGCCAAGCAACGGCGCGACCCCAATTCGATGCTGAACTGGACCGAGCGCATCGTCCGTATGCGCAAGGAAGTCCCCGAGGTCGGCTGGGGAGATTTCAAGGTTATCGCAAGCCGAAACCCCGCCATCCTGATCATCCGGTACGACTGGCGTAACAACTCGGTGCTGTTCGTGCACAACTTCGCGGAAAAGCCGCTCGAGATATCGTTCAACGTCGGTCTGCCCGACGACGCCGGCAAACTCCTCGTCAATCTCCTGACCGAGGACCACAGCCGCGCCGACGAGGCCGGTCGCCACAAGCTTCTGATCGAGGCCTACGGCTATCGCTGGTATCGGGTCGGTGGGCTCGACTATCTGCTCAAGCGCAGCGACATCGATACCATGGAGCCCCGCACCCGGCGTCAATCGTCCTGATGTGGTCCGAGGATCACGCCCTCATTGGGGCGTAGATCGAGCACGCCTTCGACCTTCTCGCCCTGCCGGTCCATCAAGGTCGACAGCAGGACTTCATTGCTGAAGCCGATCGCGCTCGAGGAGACCGACGCGGCGGCCGCGCCGAAGTTCAGCGCGATCACGGCGACGCCCTCAGTGCTGCGCCGCCGGTAGAGCAGCACATCACCGTGCGCCGCCACCGGCTCATAGCTGCCATGGACGAGCTGCGGCAGCCTTCGCCGCAGCGCGATCAGCGCCTTGTAGAGATTGAGGATCGACGTCCTCTCGGCTTCGAGACTTGCGACATTGTCGCTGGCAAAATCCTGCGCCAGCGGCAGCCACGGCGGAGCCGTCGAGAAGCCGGCATGGCGCTCGGCGCTCCATTGCATCGGCGTGCGGCAGCCGTCACGGCCGACGCCGATATCCGGCACGTTCTTCTCGAAGGGATCGCGCACCTGGTCCGGCGCAATCGCAACCTGGCGCATGCCGATCTCGTCGCCGTAATAGAGCGTCGGCGTGCCGCGCAGCGTCAGCAGCAGCATCGCGGCGACCGGCGCCTGCGCCGGCCCCACCCGGCTCGCCACCCGCGGCCGATCGTGGTTGCCGAGCACCCAGTTCGGCCATGCCCCCGGCGGCAGCGCCTTTTCGTAGTCGGCGATGATCATCTCGACCGATCGCGCGCTCCACAAGGTCGACAGCAGCGCAAAGTTGAACGGCATCTGCGCGCCGCGCAGATCGTTGCCGTAATAGGCGACCAGCCGATGCAGCGGCAGATAGATCTCGCCGATCAGCACGCGGTTGTCGAATTCCTCGGTGACGCCGCGCATCTCGGTGATGACGGTGTGCACCTCGAGCTGATCGGTCGAATATTGCGTCAGCAGCTTCTCGTGCGGCGGTCGGCCAGCGCGATAATGCGGGTTTGTCGGGTTATCGCGGAAGTCGGCATCCTTGATCAGGTGCCAGATCACGTCGACGCGAAAACCGTCGACACCCTTGCGCAGCCAGAAGCGCATCACGTCGTAGATCGCGTCCCTGACCTCGCGATTGCGCCAGTTGAGATCGGGCTGCTGCGCGAGGAAGGCGTGATAATAGTATTGGCCTGAGGCCTCGTCATACGCCCAGGCGCTGCCGCCGAACTCGGACAGCCAGTTGTTGGGCGGGCCGCCGTCCGGCGCCGGATCGCGCCAGATGTACCAGTCGCGCTTGGGGTTATCGCGCGAGCTCTTCGCCTCGATGAACCATTGGTGCTGGTCGGATGTGTGGTTCGGCACCAGATCGAGGATCAGCTTGAGGCCGGAATCGTGCGCGGCCGCGACCAGCGCGTCGAAATCCTCCATCGTCCCGAACAGCGGGTCGATGCCGGTGTAATCGGAGATATCGTAACCGAAATCGGCCATCGGCGACGGGAAGATCGGCGACAGCCAGACCGCGTCGACGCCAAGCCGCGTCAGATAGGGCAGCCGCGTGATGATCCCCTTGAGATCGCCGACGCCGTCACCGTCGCTATCCGCGAACGAGCGCGGATAGACCTGATAGAAAATGCCGCGCCGCCACCAGTCCCTGCTGTCCTGATCCATCCCGTCCCCCCAAGCTCGCAGCCCGGCCCAGGCCGCTCCGCGCCCGGAGTGGCCGATCGGTTCAGGGATGACGCACAATTCGGGACGGAAAGATGGCCGGATCCGGCCGCTGTCGCCCGTTCAATGCCGGGCCATCGCCAGCTGATAGATGGTGATCAGCACCTCGAACAGGATCAGGAAGACGATGATCAGCTCCAGCCGCAGCGAGCGGCTGGTGTCGATGATGTCGGTCAGCACCTGCGCGGTTTCGGCGACGACTGCGAGCTTGCGGTTCAGCGACTCCGCACGCTCCTTCAATTCATACTCGTCCTCGAGCCTGGCGTAGAGGCGCTCGAGCTGCGGCTTGTCCCAGAGGATATCGGGCTTCTCCGACACTTCCACCGGTCCGGCCACGCGATGCCGCACCAGCAGCGCGTTGCCGATGTGCTTGAGGATCGCAACGCGGCCGCGATGGACGCGGCCGCCCTTGGCGAGCTCACGCGCAAGCGGCTCGGTCGTGTCGAAGACTGCGCGGACCTCGCGCTCGTGCCGCGCCAGCACCACGCTTTTCGCCAACGCCTCGCCGACCAGGATCAGCCGCTCCGGCGAGAGGCCCTGCAGATAGATCGGGCCGCCCGGCGGAATCTGATCCTCCTTCTCGGCGGCGAGCTCGATGATCGCGATCTCCTCCTCGCGCCGCGTGAACAGGCCGGTCATGCGCGACTGCAGGCTGCGCAGGAATTCATCCTCCTCCAGCGCATTGAGGCCGATCAGAACGACGACGCCGTAGCGGAACAGGATCGCCACGCCGTTTTCATTGACGCGAAACGCCAGCGGCGTCGTGGCCAGCACGTCGCCGCGCTCGAGGCCCGACGTGTTGATGCGGTCCGCGACGAAGAAGGCGCGCGCGGTGGTCCGGGGTCCGCCGAGCGGTGATTTGGAAGCCTGGGTCATGAAGTTCCGGACTGCGAGGACTTGAATCATGATCGAGAGCAGCCGCGTACCGGCCTGCTCACGAACTTGTTCTGCTGGAAGTGACCTTATCACGGTCCGTTTTGGGATCACACGCCGGGGCAGCCGCATTTCCAGCGCGTGTTGACGACGTTTCCCGGAAGCCTATGGTGCCCCCATGAACGAGACAACCGACACCAAACCGAAAGCCGGCGCGATCATCGTGCCGGTGACGCTGTTCGAGCAGAACTGCACCATCATCTGGCACGAGCCCACCAAGAAGGCCGTGGTGATCGACCCGGGCGGCGACGTGCCGAAGATCCAGGCCGCGATCAAGCAGACCGGCGTGACGGTCGAGAAGATCTGGCTGACCCACGGTCATATCGACCATGTCGGCGGCGCTGCTGAACTGCGCGACGCGCTGCAGGTCAAGATCGAGGGCCCGCACATCGCCGACAAATATCTGCTCGACAATGTCGTCTCGAGCGGCGCGCGCTTTGGCATGACCGGGGTACGCAATTTCGGGCCAGACCGCTGGCTCGATGAGGGCGATCAGGTCTCGATCGGCGACCTCACCTTCGACATCCTGCACTGCCCCGGCCACTCACCGGGCAGCGTGGTGTTCTTCAACAAGGAGCTGCGCTTCGCCCATGTCGGCGACGTGCTGTTCGCCGGCTCGGTCGGACGCACCGATTTGCCCGGGGGCAGCCATCCGACCCTGATCCAGTCGATCAAGGACAAGCTGCTGCCGCTCGGCGACGATGTCGGCTTCATCTGCGGCCATGGCGCCGGATCGAGCATCGGCCAGGAGCGGATGACGAATCCGTTCCTGACCGGCGAGATGTAGCTACTTCATCAGCCCCGCGGCGGTGAGCGCCCGCGTGATGACGCCGCCGACATCGACACCCTTGCTCCGTCGCTTGCGCGGCCGATCGCTCTTGCGGCCGGATGCCACCTCCGGCTCGGCCGCGGGCACCGGTACCGTCATCGAGACCGTGTCAGCGCGCTCGCGCGGAATTCCGGTCGGCGCGATATGCGGCTGACGGACCTTGTCGGTCAGGCCGAAGAAGCTCGCGATGTGATAGGAGGAGGAGATCCCGGCCTCGATCAGGAACGCGCCCTCCACGCCATAGCGCTCGTCATTGTCGGCAAGCCCGAGCGGCGTGCCATGCGCCATGTCGGCGATGGTGTAGGACTCGACCAGCGTTTCGCCGTCGGCGTTCCACCACACCTCGCGCGGATGGCCGTCGACATCCGCCTTCGACATCGCGGCAAGCGGCAGGCCGTGCACGTCGAGCCACTGCCGCACGATTGCATCGGCATTGCCGGGATGCACGGTGCGGTCGGCACTGCCGTGCCACACCGAAATCTTCGGCCAGGCGCCGCCATGCGTCGACGCGTTGCGCACCAGACCGCCGAGCTCGGGCGCGGAGAGCGCGCTGCCATGCATCATCGCGTGCAGCGCTTCGCGCAGATCGGTGGCGACGCCGAACGGCAGGCCGGCGATGATGGCGCCGGCCGCGAACACATCCGGATAGGTCGCGAGCATGACCGAGGCCATCGCGCCGCCGGCGGACAGACCCGTCACATAGATGCGGCGCGGGTCGATCTCATGCGTGCCGACCAGATGCGCGATCATCTGCCTGATCGACGCGGCCTCGCCCTGCCCGCGCGCGATGTCTTGCGGGTTGAACCAGTTGAAGCAGGTGTTGCCGTTGTTCAACGCCTGCTGCTCCGGCATCAGCAGTGCGAAGCCGTAATGCGCCGCAAGCGCCGACCAGCCGGCGCCGAGATCGTAGGACGCTGCAGTCTGGCCGCAGCCATGCAGCACCACGACGAGCGCGGGTGACCGCGCCAGCTGCGCGGGCACGAACGAGAACATCTTCAGATCGCCGGGGTTGACGCCGAATTCGGTCGTCTCGACGAGCGGCGTCGGCACGGCCGGCGCGAGTGCGCCAAGGCCGCTGAACGCGTTCATCTTCGGCAGATGACGCAGAAATTCGACGTTGTTGATCAGGGACAACAGCAACTCCTGAGGTGATTTAGTCTTCTGTGTCACCCGATCAGATAATTGCTGCACTGCAAAATGAAAAGGCCGTGTGCTGTCTTTCCCTGCGGAATTTGTGAGAATCGGCGTTAATGCGTGATCGCGCTGCGAGCCGGCCGAAATAGTTGCCATAGCACCTTGTTTGAGCACCAACTTTTCAGGAATGCGCGCCGCGTGGCGCCGGATTCACGCCGTGGCGCGGCGCATCCATGACAGAAATGCGGCTGAAATTGCGATCGACAGCACAAACAATGCGCATGCCGCAAACAGCGCCAGACGTGCTGACATCGTACTCTCGATTGCGAAGAAGACTGCGCCGATCGCGGCAACGCCGGCCGCGTTGCCGATCTGCGTCGTCGTGCCGTACATGCCGGAGCCGGCACCGGCGCTGGCGGGCCGCACGCTCGCGAGCACCGCGCTCGACAATGGCGCCATGACAAGCCCCTGGCCGTAGCCGAAGATCATCAGCGCCAGCGCGAGCAGCAGTGCCGACGGTGCCGCGACCACCTCAATTGTCGCGACGAGCACGGCGAGACCGACGATCTGCAGCGCACAGCCCTCGATCAGCACCAGCGTGCCGCGATGCCTTGCGCGCACGCCGCTGTGACGCGAGGCAACCACGAAGGTCAGCGCCAGCGGCACGAACACCAGCCCGGCCTGTAGCGGCGGAATCTGCAAGCCCTTCTGCATGAACATGGTCATGATCAGATAGAACGACAGATTGGCGAAGAAGAAGAAAAACACCGCGACCAGGCCGAGCATGAAGGCGCGATCCGACAGCAGCGACAGATCGATCAGCGGCATGCCGCCGCGGCGCGCGACGGACCGCTCGAGCCGCACGAAGGCCGCGATCACAGCGATGCCCACGGCCATCACCAGCCACACCCATGCCGTCCAGCTGAGATCATGGCCGAACAGCAGCGGACCGATCAGGCACAGCAGGCCCGCGAACAGCACGATTGCGCCCGGGATATCGAGCCGCGTGCCGGCGCGGCGCGGTACCGTCGGCATGATCTTCAGCGCCGCCGCAATGATGACGACGCCGCACGGCACGTTGACGAAAAACACCGCGCGCCAGCCGAGCCCGGCGAGATCGAGCGTCACCAGCACGCCGCCGAGCGTGAAGCCGGCGGCTCCCGCGAGCCCCAGCACGATGCCGTAGATGCCGAACGCCCGCGCGCGGCTGGCGTCTGAGAACAGCAGATGCAGCGTCGCCAGCACCTGCGGCACCATCAGCGCCGCGGTTGCACCCTGCGCCAGCCGCGCGACGATGAGCTCGGGCCCGGACTGCGCGAGACCACACCACAGCGAGGTCACCGAGAATCCGGCGACGCCGGCGATGAACACGTTCCTGGTGCCATGGATGTCGCCAAGCCGGCCGCCGGTGACCACCAGCGTGGCATAGGCGATCAGGTAGATCGCGATCACGGCCTCGATCTCTGCCGGCGTCGCGTGCAGCTCCGCCGCGATCGTCGGGATCGCGACGTTGACGATGAAGGCATCGACCCCGAACATGAATTGCGCCGACACTACGATCGCCAGCACCCACCAGCGGCGGGACGTGTCCGCTCGCGTCGGAACGATCTGGTGCATGTCCTGTCCTGCCCGAAATGACGTTATAGCGGACATCAGCAGATTCCGGTCATCGCTTCGATTACCTGCGAGGTAAGCCCGGGATCACAGACGCTCGAGCCCCGGCTGCCAATTTGCGTTGACGCGCTAGGAAACATTCCGGACGGCGGCAATCGCCGCCGATTTGCGCAACAACCATGCGACCGCCGCAACCCCCGAGCATTGCCTTGCCCCGGGCCACCCCGTAGGTTGGCGGAAAGCCCCCGATAACAATAGTCCGGAGAGAACGACCCATGGCGCGCCTCAAGTTCGGAGCCTTCCTCGCCCCGCATCACCCGATCGGCGAGCATCCGATGCTGCAATTCCGCCGCGACCTCGATTTCGTCGAGCAGCTCGACGCGCTCGGTTACGACGAATTCTGGTGCGGCGAGCACCACTCCTCGGGCTGGGAGACCATCGCCTCGCCGGAAATGTTCCTGGCCGCCGCCGGCGAGCGCACCAAGCGCATCAAGCTCGGCACCGGCGTGGTCTCGCTGCCCTATCACCACCCCTTCAACGTCGCGCAGCGCATGGTGCAGCTCGACCACATGACCGGCGGCCGCGCCATCTTCGGCTCCGGCCCCGGCGCGCTCGCTTCCGACGCCCACACGCTCGGCATCGACCCGATGACCCAGCGCGATCGCCAGGACGAGGCGATCGCGGTGATCCGCCGCCTGTTCAACGGCGAGCGCGTCACCGCCAAGACTGACTGGTTCGAGATGCACGACGCCGCGTTGCAGATCCTGCCGCTGCAGGAGGACATGCCGTTCGTGGTGGCCTCGCAGATCTCGCCGTCGGGCATGACGCTCGCCGGCAAATACGGCATCGGCATCATCTCGCTGGGCTCGATGTCGACCCAGGGCTTGATGGCGCTGCCGCAGCAATGGCAGTTCGCCGAGGATGCCGCCAAGAAGGCCGGCACCACGGTGAGCCGCGCCAACTGGCGCGTGCTGCTGTCCTGGCACATCGCCGAGACCCGCGAACAGGCGCGGCGCGAGGCCGGCGCCGGGCTGATGCGCTGGCACAACGAATATAACGTCGGCACCCTGATGCGGCCGGGCCTGACCGCATTCTCCTCGCCCGATGAGGCCGTCGACAAGACCGCGTTCGTCGAAGGCGCCGCGTCCACCATCGGCACGCCGGATGATCTGATCAAGATGATCAAGAACCTGGTCGATGTCTCCGGCGGCGTCGGCTCGATCATCGGCTTCGCGCACGACTGGGCCAATCCGGAAAACACCCGCCGCAGCTGGGACATGGTCGCGCGCTATGTCGTGCCCGAGATCAACGGCTATATCGACGGCCTGCGCAAGTCGCGCCAGTTCCTGATCGACAACCGCGCCGTGTTCGAGCGCGCCGGCCAGGCTGTCATGGCCAAGATCATGCAGAACGACAAGGCCGCCGCCGCCCTCCAGCAAACCGGCCCCGGCCGCGTCGCGATCCCCGCTGTGAACGCACCGGATCTTACTAAGGCCGCGGCTAAACAGAAGGCGTGATTTGTGATCCTTCCTGGAGGAAGAAAAAGCGCTGGAGGAAGAAAGAACGCCAGCTCGCGCCACACCCACCGCCGTCGTCCCGGCGCAGGCCGGGACCCATACGCCGCGGCGGGTGTTGTGAAAGGGGCTCGTCCTTCCAGCATTGGGCAACAATCACCATTCGTGGTTATGGGTCCCGGCCTGCGCCGGGACGACGGTGGGGATGGTTTGCGCTTCAAACGCCAAACAATGCGGCGTCATCACCCGCACATGCCGCGTGCGAGTGAGACCATTCGAATGTGTCAAGGTCGTAAGCCTGATGACCTCGCGCGACCAACTCTTCGATCGCGGACGATTTCTCCGTTCCAGACATGCCCGTGATCAAGACGCACTTCATACTTTTTCCTCGCCCTGAAGGAATCGGCAGTGCACGCTATGGATTGCTTCCGCCTTCGCCACGGCTTCAGCGGACAAGTCGCTCCGCTCGCAATGACGGATACTGCTACCCCGCCCCCTGATCGAACGCCTTGCGCAGCGCGACGTAGCCGGCCTGCTGCTGGCTCCAGTTGCGGCCGCCGGTGATGGCGCCGTCGATGACGAGGTCATGGCCGTTGATGAAACTCGATTCGTCGCTCGCCAGGAACACCGCGGCATGCGCGATGTCGTCGGGCAGTCCGGCGCGCGGGATCGGCTGCGCCGCCTTGTAGACCTCGCGCATCACGGCCGCGGTCTTCTCGGCTGCTTCCGTCGACAATCCGAGCGCCTTGCCGAAAATGCCGGTGGCGATCGCGCCGGGCGAGATCGAGTTGACGCGGATGCCAGACTCGCCGAGCTCCATTGCCACGCATTTGGTGAAATGGATCACCGCGGCCTTCGCGGCGCCATAGACCATCGACGACGAGAAGCCGGCGAGCCGTCCGGCGATGCTGCCATTGTTGATGATACTGCCGAAGCCCTGTTTGCGCATGTAGGGCGCGGCATGCTTCATGCCGAGCATGACGCTGCGCACCAGCGTCGCCATCGCGGCATCGAACCGCTCGACGTCGAGGCCTTCGATGCCCCCGGTCTGCGCCGGGCCGCCGGCATTGTTGAACAGGCAGTCGATCCGGCCGAACTTCTCAACCGCAAGCGCGATCAGCGCCTGCATCTGTTCCTCGACCGTGACGTCGGTCTGACGGAACACGCAGGTCTCGCCGAGCTGTTGCGCCAGTGCCTCGCCCTCCGGCGCGCGGCGTCCGGCAATCACCACCTTCGCGCCCTCCGCGACAAAGATCTCCGCCGTGCGCAGCCCGATGCCGCTGGTCGCCCCTGTGATCACCGCGACCTTGCCGTCCAGCCGTCCCATGTCGGTCCCCTCAACTTACGTATGATGTTGCGGATATTCCCCAGCTCCTGCTGCCAATACAAGCACTTGCAAGCCGCCACGCTCGCAAGGTCCGCCTGTGGCCAGAAGGCCACAACTGCGGTTTTTCGGTCGCAGCGGCCTTATTTTGGGTCGCCTGTTCACGTGAACTGGAACGACCGATGGCGAAGTGGATCGACGATTTCAGGGCGTGTTGGCGGGGCGATGCCCAGCCGTCGGTGCGGCTTGCGGTCGCCTTCGCGGTGCTTTGTCTCGTTTTGGCCACGGCCGCGCGCTTCGGGCTCGCCCAGATCCGGCCGGATGTGTTCTTCACGCCCTATTTCCCGGCGGTGTTCTTTGCCACCGCCCTTGGCGGTTTCCGGATCGGGATCGCGACCGCGCTGGCGAGCGGCCTGCTCGGCGTCGTGCTCAATTTCAGCGGCGCGCACGCCGATCCTGCGCGCTTTGCGCTGCTGATGATCTTCTGGGTTGTGTGCGGCATCGCGATCTGGGGCGTCGAGCATTACCGTTCCCTGGTCGCACAGCAGCGCGAAGTTTCCAAACGGCTGATCGAGGAAGAGCAGTACCGCAAGGTGGTGGTCGACGAATTGCAGCACCGGCTGAAGAACAAGTCCTCGACCATTCATGCCGTACTGCATCAGGCGCTGCAGGACCGGCCCGATGTCTGGCAGCGCATCGACCATCGCATCCGCGCGCTCTCGGCGACCGACGATCTGATCGCGCGGGTCGACGGCTATGGCTGCGATATCAAGGATTTGCTGCGCTCGGAACTCGGGCCCTACGGCCACGTGCGGTTCAACCTCAATGGCGAGCAGCTGTTCCTGCCCGCCAAGCTCGCCGTCTCGCTGGCGCTGATCTTCCATGAGCTCGCAACCAACGCCGGAAAATACGGCGCCTTCTCCTCGCCGCGCGGATTTTTACAAGTGTCATGGACGGTCGACGACGGACGTCTCAACGTGATCTGGGACGAGACCGAGGGACCAGTGGTCGAGACGATCGGCGAAGCCGGCTTCGGCACCAAGCTGCTCAAGTCGGCGCTGCGGCCGTTCGACGGCAAGACCGAGATCAGTTACCTGAAGACCGGTGTTCACTGCACCATGCAGTGCAAGCTTCCGAGCTGTTGATAAGTCGGCTTTCCGGCGCACGCGCATGTGTTGATGCAACCGCGCGCTGCGCAATCGCTTTCAGCAGCGGTCGCAGCCGACATTGATACTCTGTTAATGACGATTGCCGCGACGGCTTGCGAAAGCCGTCGCGGTCTCATTCTGTCACGGCATTTCGCAGGTCCGCTTAACCAAAACTACAACGGACTTTGCCAAGGTCGGCGCATGCACAGTCTCACCAGACACGATTTTCAGGCGGGCGCGGCAGTGCCCGGCCAAGACGATATTTCCGGCAATGAATTGCGTATCCTGCGCGACCTTCTCCAACTCCTTCCGGCGGGAGTGACCGTCCAGGACGAGCAGGGCCAGATCATCCTGGTGAATGAAGCAGCCGCGAGCCAGCTGCAGCTGGCCGCCAGCGCGAGCCAGCCGTCCCCGGTCGACGAGCGCCACGCCGCCAACCTGGACCTGCTGCGCAGCGGCCGTCCGGTGGTGCTCGAGGAAACGCTCTCCTGCGGCGCATCCAAATACGTGTTCCTGACCTCGCACCGGCCCGTCCGGATCGCCGGTCGCAATCTCCTGATCTCGACCTCGACCGACATCAGCGAGCAGAAGGCGTTCGAGGACCAGCTGTTCCGCTCGGCCTATTACGACGAGCTGACCGGCCTGCCGACCCGCCGGGTGATCGAGCACCGCGTCAACGGCTTGATCCGCGACGATTCGCAAGGCCATTTCGCGCTCGCCTTCCTCGACGTCGACAACTTCAAGCACATCAACGACTATTACGGCCACGCGATCGGCGATGCGCTGCTCGTTGAGCTGTCGAAGCGACTCGGCCACGCGCTGCGCGACACCGATATCCTGTCGCGCATCTCCGGCGATGAATTCCTGCTGCTGCTCAACCCGATCAGCGGCAATGACGAAGTCGCCGAATTCATCCATGTCATGCAGGAGCGGCTGAAGGCGCCGTTCTTCATCGAGGACTCCGAGATCTTCGCCTCGACCTCGATCGGCGTCAGCCTCTATCCGATGCATGGCCGGAGCTACGAGGCGCTGCGCCAGAATGCCGATATCGCGATGTACCGCGTCAAGAACAACGGCAAGGGCTCGACCGCGTTCTTCGACAACAGCATGGAGCGCGAGGCGCTGGCGCGGATGAAGATCGAGCAGTCGCTGCGGCTGGCGATCCTGGAAAAGCGCTTCTGCTGCGCGTTCCAGGCCAAGGTCGATATCCGCACCCAGGAGGTGAAGGGCATCGAGGCGCTGGTGCGGCTGCGCGACGACGAGGGCGTGATCCAGGCGCCGGGCACCTTCATTGATCTCGCGGTCGAGCTCGGCCTGATCGACGAGCTGACGTTCCTGGTGCTGGCGGAGATCGTCAAGTCGATCGACCTGATCAACGACACGTTCGGTCCGACGGCGACGATCAGCATCAATGTCGCCGCCAAGCAGGCCTCCAACCTCGAATTCATGCGCCGGTTCGCGCGCGCGCTCGAGGAGACCGGCTTCCCCAAACGCTTCATGATCGAGGTAACCGAGGACGCGTTCGTGACGCGGTCGCATTTCCAGGACCAGATCCTGCCGATCCTGCGCGGCATCGGCGTCGGCATCTCGATCGACGATTTCGGCATCGGCTATTCGTCGCTGTCGGCGCTCGCCGATATCACCGCCGACGAGATCAAGATCGACCGCTCCTTCATCACCGACATCCATCAGCGGCCGCGCAGCCAGGGCATCTTGCGCGCAATCGAATCGCTGAGCGAGGCGCTCGGCATGACCGTGATCGCCGAGGGTATCGAGTCCTACGAGGAACTCACCTATCTGCAGGCCGCGACCAAGATCCGCTATGCCCAGGGCTATTACTTCGCCAAACCGATCTTCCTCGAGGATTTGAAGCCGGCGACGCCGGTCGCCAGCGAAACGCGCGCCAGCATGGCCGCGCGCCCCGCCCAGGAAGGCCGCCAGGGCTATTCGCGCGCCAGCGGTTTCCGGCGGTAAGCGCGCGATGTGACTGCGCTCCCTCTCCCGCTTGCGGCGGAGGGTTGGGGTAGGGGTTTCACCACGAGTCAAAACTGGGGAGAGAGCCCCCACCCGCCGCGCGCTGCGCGCACGTCGACCTCCCCCGCAGGCGGGAGAGGTAAGAACGCGAGACCACTGCAGACGCCCTACTTCTCCAGCACCGCCAACGGCTGCACGCCGTTATTCGCGGGACCGGCCTGCATCGTGATCAGCATCATCGAGACCATGTCGTAATAGCCCATGATGGCGATGATATCCGTGATGCCGCGCTCGCCGAATTTATCCAGCGCCGCCTTGTAGACAGCGTCGCTGACCTTCTTGTCGCGATAGAGCGCGATGCCGAGATCGTACAGCGCGGCCTCGTCGTCCTTCATGCTCTCGGGCCGCGTGCCCTTGGCGATCGCGTCCGCGATTTTCGGATCGAGCCCGCCCTTGATCGCCAGCGGATGGTGCGCGGACCATTCATATTGCGCGGTCCAGTGCCGCGCCGTGATCAGGATCGCCATTTCGCTGAGCCGCGCCGGCAGCGAGGTATTCCACCGCAGATACTCCGACAGGTTCGACAGCTTTGGTGCCAGATCGGGATTGCGGATATAGGCGCGGTAGGGCGGCGCGGTGAATTTGGCATTGCGCGGCGGCGCGCTGATCATGTCGGCCCAGGCCTTTTGCGCCGGCGACAGCTCCTCCGCCTTCAGCGGCGCGAAGCGCACGGCGTCCTCAGCCCGCACGGCCGACACCGACAATGCCAGCGCCGCCAAGATCCCTGCTCCGAATATTGTTCTCATTGTTGTTCTCCCTTTTCGGTGCAGGCGTCTTTGCGCCCTGCCCGGTCGCGCGAGATTAATTGCCGTCGCGATGGATGCAATGAGGTGCCAGCTGTCGTTCGGTGCCGGCCGCCGGTGAAGCGCCTCGTCACGGCAGGCGCGCGGTTAGGCCACACCTACCGCAGCGCCGGGCGGCGGCGTATATAAAGAGCAGTCCCAAGCGGCGCGAAGGTGTCAGCCATGCAGCCTGTATCTATCCTCCTGAACATCCTCTGGATCCTGATCGGCGGCGCGTGGATGGCGTTCGGCTGGCTGGTCGCCGCCGTGATCATGGCTGTGACCATTATCGGGCTGCCCTGGGCGCGCGCCGCCTTCAACATCGCCGTCTACACGCTGCTCCCGTTCGGCTCGCGTGCGGTGCGCCGCGATGAGGTGACCGGCACGTCCGACATCGGTACCGGACCGCTCGGCGTGATCGGCAATCTGATCTGGTTCATCCTGGCCGGCTGGTGGCTCGCGATCGGCCATGTGATCACTGCGATCCTGCTGGCGGTGACCATCATCGGCATCCCGTTCGCCTGGGCGCATCTCAAGCTTGCCGGCATCGCGCTGTGGCCGATCGGCAAGGTGATCGTGCCGGCGTGACGCTGGCCAGGCCGTCGACGGCTAGTGTCCCGAATCCGAAGTTCGCATCATTTGCCGCACCTTCGGAGCGAACTTCGGATTCGATAAGGACACTAGCAAACTTATGATTCTAGTGGTTTATGAATGCGAAGTTCGTGAAAGTGGCTGCCGCGAAATCGCACGAACTTCGCATTCAGCACACTAGAGCCAATCCTTCGTGGTCTGGCTGCAAGCCTGATAGTCGCGCCGCCAGACGAAGCCAGCGCCACCACACGGCGGGCGCGGGCGCGAGGTGGCGGGACACTCATTCCTGACCCGCGCGGCGGTGCCCCAGCCGTCGATCACGCAGGCACCTCGTGAGGTCCTGTGGCAACCGTCACCGCATCCCTCTGCGGCGTTGGCCGGGGTCAAGCCGAGGAAGGCACCGGCTGTCAGAAGCGTGATCAAACCTGCTCTCATGATGTTCTCCATCGAGCTGTCGGTCGTGCTGCTCCATTCGCGGCACAAGCGTAGGCGATCTCTGTGCCGCTTGCCACCGTCTCCGCGCACAAATTCTGGTGTCGGGGGGCTCAGCGCGCTGCTTCGCAGCCGGGGATGTCGAATACGGCGGTCAGGCCGCAGGGCGAGTTGAGCATCTTGCCGCCGGCATGGCCGACGCCGGGCACATCCCACACGCTGTGGTTTGGCGCGCCGCCGTCGCGGGCCTGCATCACGGCGGCATAGGAATGCCCGCGCGCGTAACGGTACGGCCCCTGGGCCTCCGCCATGCAGGATTTGTCGAGCGCGGGATGATTGGGGTTGGTGTCGAGCGTTCCGAGCAGATAGATCACGCGGCGCGCGACATAGGCCTGCTCCAGCGCAGCCGGCGAAGGCTCGGCAAGATAGGGCGGGCGGTCGTCCATACCGAATTTCCAGCTGTTGTAGCCATGGCAGTTCGCCGCGATCGCGGGCTCCGGCCGCTCCTTGGTGAAATAGGCGTAGGAGGACGGATTGGCGACCACATAGCGCACGCCGATGCCCTCGCGCAGCAGCAGCTGATCGCCCTTCACCGCGATCGCATAGCGCTGCACCACCTGGCCGCCGCCGGAATGACCGAACACGACGACCTGCTGCAGGTTCGGAAACAGCTTGCGGTCGCCGAGCTTCGCCAGGATGGCATCGAGCGCCTCGAACGAGCTCGCCGCGCTCGGCGCGAGCGCAGGCTCGCCGCCCTGCCAGCCATAGAGGCTCCAGCGCAGCGTCTCCGCCGGCAGCTTGAAGGCCTCGACGTCGGACTCGATCAGGAATTGCGGCGCGATCATCAGCGCATGCTCGCCGGCATCGCCGGCCGCGGCCTGCGCGCTCAGCGCCGCGCGAAAATAGTCGTCGGCATTGCGCAGCACGCCATGCAGCACGAGCACCGCGCGCGTAACATCCGGCAGCGGGTTGGACCAGTCGGCCGAGAGGTAGAGCGGAAAGCTCGCTTTGCCGACGGCAATCCGCGCATTGGCGATCTCCTTGACCGGTTTCCGGTCGCGCTCGGTCTGTGCCTGCGTCGCGGACGCCGCGGGTACGTGCGCCGCCGCCACGACGAGCAATGCCGCGGCCGCAAGCCAGGCCCGGTGATGCATGGTTCGACTCCGTTGCTGCCGCGAGCTCGGCTGGATCATGGCGCGTCAGGCGCAGATTCACCCGTGAATTTTTGGAAAGCTTCCGCACCCGCACCTCAGGCCACGAGCCGTCCATGATTGTTGGCGGCGAGGATCGGGCGGATCAGGCGGCCGAACCGCTCGGCCTCCTCGTCGTGCAGATAACCGGACAGGCAGAAGGAGTGGCAACCGGCATCGATGAACTGCTGCAAGGTCGCGGCGCATTGCGCGGGATCGCCGACCACCGCGATGCCGGCGCCGGGCCGCACCTTGGTGATGCCGGTCCACAGATGCGGCATCAGGAGATCGCCGTAGTCGCGCGCGAGCTGCTGCACGCGCTGGTTGGCCTCCGAGCGATTGTAGAGCGTCTTCATCTCCTGCTTCTGCCGCTCGGTGGCGTGGCGCACCAGCTGGTCGGCCGCCTCCCAGGCATCTGTCTCGTTCTCGCGGCAGATCACCTGCAGCCGCATGCCGAAGCCGATCGCATCCTCGCGGTCATGCGCCCGCGCCATCCGCCGAATCTCGGCGATATTCTCCGCGATGCGCTCCGGCAGGTCGCCCCAGAACAGATGGACGTCGGAATGCTTCGCCGACACCTCCCAGGCCTGCCGCGAGCCGCCGCCGAGATAGAATTTCGGAAACGGCTGCTGCAACGGACGCGGCCTGATATGCGCGCCGGAGATCGTGTGAAACCTGCCCTGGAAATGCACCGGGCCGCGCGTCGTCCACAGCGCCTTGAGGATCGAGACCTCCTCCTCCATCAGCGCGTAGCGTTCCTCTTTGGCATAGCGCACGCCCTCGGCCTCGACCTCGCTCTCGTTCTGGCCGGCGATCAGATTGATGCAGATCCGCCCGCCCGACATCTGGTCGAAGGTCGAGATCATCTTTGCCATCAGCACCGGGTTGATATAGCCGGGCCGCGCCGCAATCAGCGGCTTGATCCGGCTGGAGCGCGCCGCCATGAAGGCGCCCGTGATCCAGGCCTCCCAGCACACCGAGCCTACCGGGATCAGCAGATACTCGAAGCCGGCGTCCTCGGCGGCCGCGACCACGCGCTCGCAGAGTTCCGGCGAACCGGCGATCTGGGCCTCCATCAGCCCATAGGCCGTGGTGTCGCCATGCGTGGGCAGATACCAGCCGAATTCCAGCGGACGCATGGGCAAACTCCCTCGAAAGACGGCCTTTTTTCGCGGCCTGTCATATTGTCGGGAGGCAGTTTACAGCCCTTAACCAGTTGGACAACGCCGTTGCCGACGCGGAGCCAATCAGCTAAATGAACCCCTGCACGCACCCGTAGCTCAGCTGGATAGAGCGTTGCCCTCCGAAGGCAAAGGTCACACGTTCGAATCGTGTCGGGTGCGCCATTTCCGCTTCGTTCGCCGCCGTTCAATTGTAGCCTTTGCTGCGATTCCCCCAGCTTAGGGGATTCTTTCCACAACGTTGGGCCGGTTTTTCTCGAGCCAGGCGACGGCCTCGGGTCCATCGACGACACACTCGAAGGTTTCCCAGGTTGGGTCCTCCAGAGATTCCAGTTGCAGTCGCTTCGCCGCATACTCAACGAGGTCGTGCAGGCGTTCGTATCCTTGTCTGTGCTCGAGGGAATCTGCAATCGCAGTGCTGGTCCATCCTCGTTGGGCCAAATCGATAATGCTTGGAGCGTCAGCCTCGCTGAACCACGGTGTGGCATCGAACTCGATGCAGCGAACATTGTCGGCGGTATGACAAGTGGCGTGGATCATTGGATTCCTCCGTTTACCGGCTAGCTACCTGCGCCAGCATCGCGCTTCTCACATCGCTGCCTCGCACGCCCTCAGGCCTTGACCAAGTCCCCCAGCAGGTTCGCCGCCACCGTCAGCTTGGCGAGGGTCAGGCCGCTGGCAGCGATCTCCTCCACCGAGCGGCGGATACGCGTCGCCTCGGGGTGAGCCGCGAGCCAGGTCTCGACGGCCTGCTGGCCAGACTGGCCGGTTGCCAGCATATCGGCGGCCAGTCTCCTTTCGGCGCCGGCGATCTGCTCGACGGCGCGATCTATGGCCATGCGTTCGAAATAATCGTTGGCCGGCACACTGCGTGCGGCGGCGATGATGCGGTCGAGACGGAAATTCGCCTCGGCGGCGTAGAAGGTCGCGGCGGCATCGCCGATGGGGCGCGTGGTGCGCTCGGCAACCGTCACGATGTCGGGAGCCGAGACCAAAGCGTCAAGATCGGCGAGCTCTCCGGCGAGGCCGGCCGGGACGCCGGCGTCGGCGAGTTCCTGCCGCCGCTTGACGCGCGCGGCTTGCAAGTCCGGCGGCAAGGCAGTGTCGAGCCCGGCGACGATCTGGCGGATCGCCGGGCCGAAGCGCGCGACGACGGCCTCCAGCCCGTCCTTGAAATCGGCATTGCGCACGTACCAGACCATGCGGGAGAGCAGGAGGTCCTGCACCGAAGCGTAGAGGGACAGCTGCAGCTGCCCGTCGATGCAGGCGTCGAGCGCGTCGATCGCGTCATTGAGCCACTTCAGGCCGTAGCATTCATCGACCGCCACATAGGCCATGACGATGGTCGGGATGTCGGCGTCGGTCTCGTCGATCAGGCGCACGACGCAGGCCGGGCCGCCGCGATTGATCACCGCATTGGCAAGACTGGTCGCGATGATCTCCCGCCGCAGGCGATGCAATCCGGCCGCGGTCGGGAATTTGTCCTGAACCTCGCGCGGAAAATACTGGGATAGTTCGCGGGCAAGATAGGGGTCGTCGGGCACGCTGGTGACGAGCAGATCATCGTAGAGGGTCAGCTTGGCGTAGGCGAGCAGCACGGCAAGCTCGGGCCGCGCGAGGGACTGGCCGCGCCGTGTGCGCTCGGTGAGCGCGGCGTCGTCGGGCAAGAACTCCACGGCGCGGCTCAGCAAGCCGCGCTGTTCGAGCGACTGCATCAGGCGGGTGAGGAAACCGGTCTCTGCCACACCCTTGCGCTCGGCCAGCGACAGCGCCAGCGTCTGCAGATAGTTGTTGCGCAGCACCAGCACGCCGACCTCGTCGGTCATCGCGGCAAGCAGGCTGTTGCGGTCAATGGGACTGAGGCGTCCCTCGCGTTCGGGGCGCGCCAGCGCGATCTTGATGTTGACCTCGACGTCGGACGTGTTCACGCCGGCCGAATTGTCGATGGCGTCGGTGTTGAGCTTGACGCCCTTCTGCGCCGCTTCGATGCGGCCGCGCTGGGTAACGCCGAGGTTGGCCCCTTCGCCGATCACCCGGGCACGCACGTCGCCGCCCGCGATGCGGATCGGATCGTTGGCGCGGTCCCCGACCTGGTCGTCGCTTTCCCCGGAGGAGCGGACATAGGTGCCGATGCCGCCAAACCACAACAGGTCCGCGCGAGCCTTCAGGATCGCCGTCATCACCTCGAAAGGCGTGGCTTGCGGCTTGTCGAGATCGAGCAGCGTGCGCACTTCCGGCGCAAGCGGGATCGCCTTGAGCGAGCGCGAGAACACGCCGCCGCCCTGCGAGATCAGCGACTTGTTGTAGTCCTGCCAACTCGATCGCGGCAGATCGAACAGGCGCTTGCGCTCGGCGAAGCTGGTCGATGGATCGGGTGAAGGATCGATAAAGATGTCGCGATGATCGAAAGCCGCCACTAGCCTTGTCGCCGGCGAGAGCAGCATGCCATTGCCGAAAACGTCGCCCGACATGTCGCCGACGCCGACCGCGGTGAACGGCATGGTCTGAATGTCGGTGCCGAGCTCGCGGAAGTGGCGCTTGACCGCCGTCCAGGCGCCGCGCGCCGTGATCCCCATCTTCTTGTGGTCGTAACCCTGGCTGCCGCCGGATGCGAAGGCATCGCCGAGCCAATGGTTCATCTCGGCCGAGATCGCGTTGGCGACATCGGAGAAGGTGGCGGTGCCCTTGTCGGCGGCGACGACGAGGTAGGGGTCGTCGCCGTCGTGACGCACGGTGGATTCGGGCGGCACGACGATGTCGCCGTCGAGATTGTCGGTGAGCTCGAGCAGCGAGCGAACGAAGATGCGATAGCTTTCGGTGCCCTCCGCGAGCCAGGCGTCGCGCTTGGAAGGCGGCGGCAGGCGCTTGGGCACGAAGCCGCCCTTGGCTCCGACCGGCACGATCACGGCGTTCTTGACCTGCTGCGCTTTCACCAGGCCGAGGATCTCGGTGCGGAAATCCTGCGGCCGGTCGGACCAGCGCAAACCACCGCGCGCAACCTTGCCGAAGCGCAGGTGGATACCTTCGACACGAGGGGAATAGACGAAGATCTCGTAGAGCGGTCGTGGAGCGGGCAAGTCGTCGATCCGGCGCGCCTCGAACTTGAAGGAGATCACCGGACGCGGGTGTCCATCCTCGCCGATCTGCCACAGATTGGTGCGAACGGTAGCCTGCACCAGATTGGTGAAGCGGCGCAGGATGCGGTCTTCATCGAGCGAGGCGACGGATTTGAGCTGTTCCTCGACCTCGGCAAGCAAAGCCGCCTCGCGCGCCGCGCGCTCGGCGTCCGTCAAGGCGAGGCGCGGATCGAGGCGGGTCTGGAACATCGCGACCAGGCTGGCCGTGATCGCGGCGTTCTTGCGCAAGGTCTCCCACATGTAATCCTGGGTGAACGGAGCGCGGATCTGGTGCAAATAACGCGACAGCGCCCGAATGGTCGAGACTTCCCGCCAACTTAGGGCGGTGCGCAGGATCAGGCCGTTATATCCGTCAGATTCGGCGCGATCGGTCACCACCGCCATGATCGAGGCTTCCAGGCGATGGCTGAATTCCGGGTTGATCTCGATGGGCTGGCCGTCACTGGTCTCGATCGTCATGTCGTGCAGCCAGACCGGCGCAGGCCTGGTACCGGGCACGACCTGATAGGTGCGTTCGTTGACCACACGCAGGCCGTGATTTTCGATCACCGGCACGCGGTAGGATAACGACAGCGGTACGGCGTCCGAAAACACCTTCAGGCCGAAGCGCCTCGGATCGTCGCCTTCGATGCGGTAAACCGAAATCGTCACCGGGCGCGCCGGCGTCAACTTTTCGACGGTCGTGATATCGGCGATCGCCTGTTCCGCGCCGAACACCTCGGTATAGCCGCCGCTGAAGGCCTGGGCATATCGGTTGGTGAGCATGCGCGCCCGCATGCCATCGGTCGACGCGGTAAGCGCGGCCTTCAGCTTGTCGGCCCAGGTCGCGGCAATGGCGCTGATCCCGGCTTCGAGCAGGGCGCGGTCGACGACGGGCGTTTTGCCTTCATAGCGTCCGATGATGAAGTGGACGCGCGCAAGCGCCCCTTCCGGGAATGATACGTAGGAGGCGGACAGCTTCCCTTTGTAGGCCTGCGCCAAAAAGGCTCCGACGCGCGTGCGGACGTCGGTGTCGTATTTGTCGCGCGGAATGAAGGTGAGGATGGAGACAAAGCGATCGAACTTGTCGACCCGCGGCAGCGCCCGGACGCGCGGACGCTCGTAGAGGATCAGGATCTCGATGACGAAGTTGTAGAGCGTGTCGACGTCGATCTGGAACAGCTCGTCGCGCGGATAATCTTCGAGAATATGCATCAGCGCCTTGCCGGAATGGCCGTTCGGGTCGAAGCCCGCGCGCTGCAGCACCCGCGAAACCTTGTGGCGGACATAAGGGATCTGCCGTACCGAGCGAGTATAGGCGCCCGAGGTGAAAAGGCCGACGACGCGCAGCTCGCCTTCGAGCCGGCCGTCGGGCGAGTAGAGTTTGATGCCCACATAATCCATCCGGGTGCGGCGATGGACGCGGCTGGAGACATTGGCCTTGATGACGATCAGCAGGGTCGGCTCGTGCATGAACTCGCGGATTTCCGGCGTCATCACCACCATTTCGCTGCCGCGACGCAGGACCTTCACGTCCGGATCGCGCAGAATGCCGAGGCCTTCGCCGGTTGTAATGTCGTCCGACGCGTCGCTGTCGGGCGAGAAGCGATATTTGCGCACGCCGAGGAAAGTGAAATTGTCCGCGCAGAGCCATTGCAGGAACTGATTGGCTTCGGCGAGTTCGTCGATCGGCAGCGGCGGCGGATTGGAAGAGAACGTCTTGATCGCTTCCTCGACACTGTCACGCATGACGCGCCAGTCGGCAACGCAGGCGCGGACATTGTTCAACGTCCTGGTCAGGCCGTCGATCAGCTTCTGGCGATCGGAATCCGCATCCAGGCGGGTGATGTGGAGATGAATCAGGCTTTCGCGCGCGCCCTTTGCTCCGTCCGGCAATGCTTCCCCGTAGAATCGCAGCAGCTTGCCTCCATCGTCGCGCTCCACCGCGATGATCGGGTGAGCGACCAGGGTGACCTCGAGGCCCTGCTCGGCGAGCTCCGCCATGGTGGAATCGAACAGGAAAGGCATGTTGTCGTTGAGAATTTCGAGCACGGAAATCTCGCGTCCGTTCGGCAACGTCGGATTGACGACGCGGATATCGGCGCTGCCAGCCGTGCGCCGCTGCACGTGCTCCCAGGCCTGCTCCGCCAGCAGGGCAAGCGAGGCGGCATCGTAATTGGCGAGATCCTCGATATTGGTGTAGCCGAACAAGGGCTCGGCAAAGGCCCGGGGGCTCTTGCCCGCTGGCACGCTGCCCGCTGCATCGCGGATCAGGGCTGCCCGGGCCTTGTCGTCACGCCACGCCATAATGTCCTCCATTTGCCGTGCCGTCCGATCGCAGCCGCGACCATCCGCTTGATTCTGGAGTGCATCTCTTCGTGCGTTGCGATCGAATGCTACGCGAAATCCTAGCTTCGACGGCTGCCGACGACAATACTACGATCCCGCAGCGAACGGCGCACGCTGTCGTGAGGCGTGCTGAATTTCGCTTGCGACAGCGGGTGGGCCGAAGTCGGCCGACGGCGGCCGAACGCCTGGGGCAGGAAAAATCACATGCAATTTCAATTATGTATGGGTTCGCGCCGCAGTTCGGCAGGGATGTCGTATCTGACGGTGGCGGTCAGCGACGGCGGGCAACGACCGCACTCAGGTCAGGTCTTTCGGCATCGTGATGCCGAAGCGGACAATCTGGCGATGGATGGTCGAGCGATCGACGCCGCGTTCGCGCGCCACCTGCGAGACGTTCCAGCGATTGTTGCGCAACGCCGCAAGTAGCGCATCGGCTTGCCACGACGTCGCCGCTCTGCCACGTGCCGGCTTTCCGGAGCTGTCCTGACCCAGGGGATGAGCGATCCGGTCCGGCAGATCGGCAAGATCGATCGTGCCGTCGTTCGACAGCGCGCAGCCATGATCGAGCGCATTGATCAGCTCGCGGATGTTGCCAGGCCATTGGTACTTGAGCAGCGCGCTGCGCGCGCTTGCCGTCAGCGCATAGTTGGCCTTGTGCTCCGTCGAAAGCCGATGCAGGGATTGATCGATCAGCCACTCGATATCGGTGCGCTGACGCAGCGGAGGCAGCGCAAGCACCGCGCCGTTGAGGCGGAAATAGAGATCCTCGCGGAACTGCCCCGCCTTCACCAGCGTGACGAGGTCGCGATGGGTGGCAGCGATGACGCGGACATTGAGCGGGACCGGCCGGGTGCGGCCGACCGGTGTCACCTCGCGCTCGGCGAGCACGCGCAACAGGCGCGTCTGCGACGAGATCGGCATGTCGCCGATCTCGTCAAGGAACAGGGTGCCGCCGTCGGCTTCGAGCACGAGACCCTTCTTGCCCTTGGCCGCCGCTCCGGTGAAGGCGCCTGCCTCGTGGCCGAACAGCTCGCTCTCGATCAGGCTTTCCGGCAGCGCGGCGCAGTTGACGGCGACGAACGGTCTGCCTGCCCGCGCACTGACCGAATGCAGCGCCTTCGTCAGGTGCTCCTTGCCGGTGCCGGTTTCGCCGGTGATGAGCAGGCCCATCTGGGTATTGATGAGCTTGGCGGCGCGCGTCACCACGTGATGCATGGCGGGATCGCCGCGGAACAGGTTGCGTAGTGGCGCCGGAAGCGCCGACTCACTGCGGGAGGACGCCGGCGCCACCAGCTTGTTCGGGGGCGGCAAGGTCTGCGCGAACAGCGTCGCGCCGCTGTTGGCTAGTCGTAGCGTGCGTTGGCCGGTGGGGCGCGAATGGGCGAAGCGCGGCAGATCGTCGATGGTGCATTCGAAGATGTCGGACACGCCGAAGCCGTCGGCCCGCAGGCGAAGGTCCGGACGCTTGGCCAGTTCGCGGGCGAGCAGCTGCCTTGCGCGATTGTTGAAACCGATGATGTGGCCGCTGCTATCGACGGCCATTACATAGTCCGGATCGACATCGGCGAATTCCGCGGAGCCGGACAGCTTGATGATCCATTCCTGCCGGAAACGGTTCAGCAGATTCGCATTCTCGATCTTGTGGGCGAACGACTTGACCAGTTGCAGCGCCAGGAACTGGCTGGCCTTCGGTTCCGGCGAGCGCAGCGCGGAGATATCCAAGACCGCAGCGAGCTTGCCGCTGGGATCGAAGACCGGCGCGGCCGTGCAGGTCAGCGGAATATGGGTGGCGTCAAAATGGTCGGATTGATGCACCGTCAGGGCTTCTTCGGTCGCGATGCAGGTGCCGACTGCGCAAGTGCCGGCATGCGGCTCGTTCCAGTCGGCGCCGAGATAGAGGCCGGCCCTGCGAAGCGTGTTGTTGAATGTCGGGTCGCCGATGAAATCCACCGTGATGCCCCTGGCATCGGTGAGCAGCAGCACATAGCCGAGTCCGGCGATCTGACGATACAGCATCTCGACGCCGAAGCGCGCCGTGTGCAGGAACTCGTCCATGGCGTCGCGATGCTCGCGCAGCCGCCCGGACGTTACGATATGAGCGTCGCGCAGCACCAACGGATCGAGCTTGTGTTCGGAGACGCATCGCACCCACGACTGATGGATGATTGCGTCACGCGCGCTGCTCTGGCCGTCCGCAACGCGAACCAGCTCGTCGATGTGCGCAGCCCGCTCCGTCGTCACGGCTGATGCTCCTGGATGTTTCCCCGCACGTTGTTGCGTCGAGTGTCACTCGGATTGTGCCGCCGATCAAGTTTGTTGCGTGCAACACCTGTTGCATGACGCAACAAGTGAGGCGGCCTGGCGCCGACAGCTAACGCGAGGAAATGCCGAGCGTTTTTCGAGATGCGCCGCAATGGCATGAGGCTTGCTGACATGGTGGTCGAGGCAAGATTCGACCTCGCTAACAAACGCGCCGGACCCACGACGCAAAGGCGATCGACGCCGGCATATGGGAGAATGAAACCATGCTCACGAAGGCCCCGGACGGAAAGATCACCGCGCTGCTCGACGAGTTCAACGTCGCATTGTCGTCGGGTGACATCGAACGCGCGATCGAGCTGTTCCAGACCGATTGCTACTGGCGCGATCTGGTCACCTTCACCTGGAACATCAAAACCATGGAAGGCAAGGATCAGATCCGCGACATGCTTCAAGCGCGGCTTGCGGATAGCAAACCGTCGGGATGGCGCATTGCCGATGGCGAAGCCGCGAGCGAGGCCGGCGGCATCATCGAGAGCTGGATCGAATTCGAGACCGATGTCGCGCGCGGCTATGGTCACCTGCGCATGAAGGATGGACGCATCTGGACCTTGCTCACCACCATGGCCGAGCTCAAGGGACATGAGGAAAAGTCCGGCTCCACCCGTCCGCTCGGCGCCAAGCACGGCCACGGCAAGGACCGTAAGAGCTGGCGCGAGGAACGTGACCAGGAAATCACCGAGCTGGGTCATGCAAAACAACCCTATGCGCTGATCATCGGCGGTGGCCAGGGCGGCATCGCGCTTGGCGCGCGGCTGCGGCAATTGAACGTGCCAACCATCATCATCGAGAAGAACGAACGCGCCGGCGATTCCTGGCGCAAGCGATACAAGTCGCTCTGCCTGCACGATCCGGTCTGGTACGACCATCTGCCCTATATCGACTTCCCGAAAAACTGGCCGGTGTTCGCGCCGAAGGACAAGATCGGCGACTGGCTGGAGATGTACACGAAGGTCATGGAGCTCAACTACTGGAGCTCGACCACGGCGAAGTCGGCCAAGTATGACGAGAAGGCCGGGGAATGGACCGTCGTGGTCGAGCGCGACGGCAAGGAGATCACGCTCAAGCCGAAGCAGCTCGTGCTGGCGACCGGCATGTCGGGCAAGGCGAACTGGCCCACCTACAAGGGGCAGGACATCTTCAAGGGTGAGCAGCAGCATTCCTCGACCCACCCGGGGCCGGAGAAATATCGCGGCAAGAAGGTGGTGGTGATCGGCTCCAACAACTCCGCCCACGATATTTGCGCGGCGCTATGGGAAGGTGGCGCCGACGTCACCATGGTGCAGCGCTCGTCCACGCATATCGTGAAATCCGACACGCTGATGGATATCGGGCTCGGCGCGCTCTATTCGGAGCAGGCGGTGGCGAGCGGGATGACCACGCGCAAGGCCGATTTGATCTTCGCCTCGTTGCCCTACAAGATCATGCACGAATTCCAGATCCCGCTCTACGAGCAGATGCGCGAGCGCGACAAGGATTTCTACGCCGCGCTGGAGAAAGTCGGCTTCATGCATGATTGGGGCGACGACGGCTCCGGCCTGTTCATGAAGTACCTGCGCCGCGGTTCGGGCTATTACATCGACGTCGGCGCCTGCGATCTCGTGATCGACGGTTCGATCAAGCTCAAGAGCGGCAAGGGCGCTGCGGTGCGGGAACTGACCGAAACCGGCGTCAGGTTCGTGGACGGCAGCGAACTCCCCGCCGATCTCGTCGTCTATGCCACCGGCTATGGCTCGATGAACGGTTGGGCCGCCGACCTGATCTCGAAGAACGTCGCCGACAAGGTCGGCAAGGTCTGGGGTCTTGGATCCGATACCACCAAGGACTCCGGCCCGTGGGAGGGCGAGCAGCGCAACATGTGGAAGCCGACCCAGCAGGAGGCACTTTGGTTCCACGGCGGCAATCTGCACCAGTCGCGGCATTACTCCCAGTATCTGGCGCTGCAACTGAAGGCGCGGATGGAAGGCATCCCAACCCCGGTCTACGGCTTGCAGAAGGTTCATCACCTCGGTTGATCGACCGGGCGATAACGAGGTGTCGGGCGGATCGTCGTGCGATCCGCCCCTCGACAGATCGGATGGAGATCGAACCGTGCCGATCGCCGTCCAGCTTCGGGCCGATGCCTGCGAGACAGCCGGCACCGGTTGCCTTCCCGGTTGACCACGATACTAGCCGGTCTGCCAGCTTCCCGCAGACCGGCCTCGCCTCAATGATGAGCCGACACGCTCTTCATGCATTGGGACAAGAGATCGGCACCGGCAAAGTGGCCTACATCGCCCAGGCTGATCATGCCAACCATCCGCTTGCTCTTGTTGATCACAGGCAGTCTGCGAATCTTCAGCGTTTCCATGTGATGTATAGCTTTCGTCAGATCGTCGTCTTCCCGGCAGCAGTGGATGCCTTCGGTCATCACATCCCGCGCTGTGGTGCGCGCAGAGTTGAAGTCCTTGCTCGCGAGACCTTTGCAGACGAGGTCGCGATCCGTCACCATCCCGATCAGACGATCGTCTTGCCCGATCGGAATGCAGCCGATGTCGTGCCCTTGCATCAATTTCGCGATTTCGGTGATTGGCGTGTCGGGGCTCACCCAATCGACGCCCTTGTGCATCACGTCCTTGACTTTCATGGAGGACCTCCCGTCCAAGGCAGCACCCCCTCGCTCGCAATTATACAACAGAGCTGGCGCGACTGCATGCGTGCTGCGCCTTAAGGCACGATGAAACCGGGTCGAAGCGTCATCGCGCTCGAGCCCCTTGCTTGAGCATGATCTCCGCGCAAGCGCGTTCCTCCCTTGTCTCGGGGGAGAGCCGCTTCGCACCCTTCCGGATCATGCTCCAGTCGGGGCGCACAGATAGATGGTCCCGCTGTCACGCCGCCTCAGTCGTGCGCACTGAAGCTGCCATGCAGGGAACCGGCGGTCAGGCGTGCGAATTGCGCACGACCGAGATGAAGCAACGTCTCATGATCGCCGGCTTCGATATAGATCTCGGGCTGCATCCGGATGCTGTCATCAACGATAACGTCGAGCCCGTAGCAGCTACCGGCGGCGGGAACCGCCCCGTGCGCACAGTCCGTGAACAGCCGATCGATCTCGCCTTCAGCGGCCATGGCGATATCGTCACCGAATCTCGCCCTGAGATCCGCCAGCCTGAGGTGATGCGATGCCGGCAACACGGCGAGCAGGTACCCGTCGTTGCGGCGCAGCACAATGGCCTTGGCCAAGCGATCGCCCGAGACGTGACAAGCCTGGGCGGTAAGGGCTGACGACATCGTCAGGACGTGCGGGATTTCGTCGTACTCGATGTTTTCTGCAGCGAGATAATTGTGCAGTTTGGGAGAAATGGTCATGGCCTCACCTCCGGTGCGACATGCAACCATCCACCGTGGTCGTGCCCGCCGCACGATGAGCGGCTGCGTGGTTCTCAAGACAGAACATAGGTCTTGTCGCAGGACACTGCAATTCGATCCCTAACGGGGGCGCCGCGCCAAGTTCAAGTTCCGGGCCTTGTCCAGATTGCGGGCCTCGGCCAGCGCCGCCGCGCTCGGCAACAGGGCCGACGCAAGGTCGGCCTCGGTGAAATCTGCGCCGGCGACATTGGCGTCGGATAGGTCGGCTCCCGCAAGGTCAGCTCTATGGAGGCTGCAGTTCGCCAAATTGGCATTCTGCAGTTGCGCAAATTCGAGATCGGCGCGCGAGAGATTGGCGCCGCTTAAATCCGCGTTCCGCAGATCGGCGGATTTGAGCACGCCACGCATCAGGCCCATCGATTGGTTGCGCATATCAGCGCTCAGATCGGCGCCCGCAAGCCTGGCCCCGATCAGGCTGGCACCGGAAAGATCGGCGGTTATCCGAGCGCCGCTCAAGTCGGCGCCGCCAAGCTTGGCGCGTTGCATCTGCGTGCCGAGCAGCGATGCCTTGACGAGGGACGCCCCCGTCAAGTCTGCGTCGATCAGCCAGGCCTGGTTCAAGATAGCCCGATCGAAGCGGGCGCCTTTCAGATTGGTCTGGTTGAGCTTTACGAGATGAAGGTTGCCGCCGGAGAAGTCGAGGCCCGAGAGATCGAGGTGCGACAGTCGCTTTCCATCCAAATCTGCAGTGCGTCCGTTCCCTTGAGGGATCGACTTGAGGAGCGCATCGACCTCGGCGCGCGTCATCTCCGATGCCGTCATTTCCGGACTGTTGAGGTCGACACTCCGCAGCATGTCCTGCGACACGGCGTCAGTCGAATCAACCAGCACCGCCGCTATCGACACAAAGGCAAATGCGAGACGAAACGACATCGCCGTCTCTCCGCCGCTCAGAAACCCGGTATTGTCTCTTGTATTCTCCGGGTTGGCCGCGCCGTCAGGTTAGCTGGCCGGCTCCGGCCTATGCCAGAGTATGAAACCGGATATCGATCCTGGCAATGCCAGTGACCGTCTCAGCCGGAGCAGGACGAGGCGAACCAAGCCAGGCGCGGAATATGGTCGGGCACCTTCATGCCGCCGGCTCAACCCGAGGCCTGATCCCGATTGACGGGACGCCGCCAACACCTCGCGATGCACCACCGAGCCAGTTAACGCAGGATCAGCCGGCCGCGCTCGTCAACAAGCGCCGGAAAACGGGCCGCGAGAGTAGCGGTGAGCGGCGCATTCTGCTCGACCACTAGAAACGTCATTCGGCCGAGCCGGTAGCCCGCCCCGAAGGCGGCGGCGAGATTGTCGGACGAGACCACGACAACGGATTTAGGCTTGCTCGTGTCGGTGAACGTCACCAGCGCCGGATAGTCCTTCGGACGCAGGACGCCGGATGGCTTGGCTTTGACAGCCGCGCTCATGGTTCTCGCGTTGTCGCCGGGCGGAAGTGGCGGCGCCAGCTCGCGATAGCCGAGAACCTGGACGACGATATGCGTCATGCTGCTCAGATAGCTGTAATTTCGATCGTAGTTCGTCGCGAACAGAACCTTTCCGTCGCCAAGATCCACAAATGGGGCTTCGCCGTGCACGGTGAAGCCACCACCCCAGTCGGAACCACCGGCGCCCGGCATCGGGATCAGGAATTCCCGCTCAAGGCGCAGTTCCATCACTGAAGAGCCGGACTTCAACCCGCCGGGGGTTTCGACCTCGATGGTCATCCGGTAGCGCAAAGATGCCTGCGGCGTACTGCATCGGACCAACAGCCACGCCAATGCAATGGCCATGACGGCAAGAATGACAGGCCGTTTCAAAAGGACACCTTTGCGCAGCCAACAATCGGATATTGGCCGTCTTTCGCTTCGCTGATCATTCGGCTGCGACCGGCAACCGCCTTTGCGGCGGATCTGTCAATTCGATACATCCACCCGCACATGTCTGAAGTCGTACCGTTCAAGATCGGAGCGGGAGATCGAGACGACGAGGTCGCTGACGTCGCCGCATCTGAAATGCGTGAGATTGTTGCTCGGAAATTGCAGCAGCATGACCGAGTTCGGCTTGTTTTCGATGAAGTCCGCGCACCAGCCGCGCGGGGCGCCGCCGATCTGGAGCGTGGCTTGCTCGGCGTCGAACGCCCAGTCGGTCTCAAGCGGATGCCGGGCCGCCGGGATCACTGCATCGGGATCGTCGGCGTAAAGCTGCTTGGCGATTTCGGAGCGCAACACCCTGTACCCCGTCGACCAAAACTCCGGCAGCGCCTGATCGGCCGCACGCTCATCGAGCAGCCGATAGAGCGCGGTCCACTCGTCGGGCACGAACGCGGCCTCGCTCTGGCGATTGCGGATCCTGCGCATGACCGCTTCCAGCTCTGCGACGAGCGCCTCGGCCTTCTGCTGCCTGCTCCGTGCGATGGCGGGCCTCTGGCCCTCGCTTGCCTCGGCCGTTCCGAACCTGCGCAATTGCTCATGCGCCCAGTCGCGCTCGCTCTCCGCGCGCCCGCGGGCGTCTGCCCAGCTTTCGGGCGGCGGCAGCCCGCGACCATGCGCCATCGTCGTCTCGAGCGCCGCGGCGTTGTCGATCCAGAACGCGTAGTACAGTTTGCGAATCCCGCGAACCCGCGCCGCATAGGCTTCCCAGTCCTGCGGAAACTTCTCCCTGTATTCCAGCCAGCCGGCGAGATCGGCTGAAACGCCCCTGTCGGGCGACGGCATCCGTACGTCGGCCTGAATATCTCGTTCAAGGTCCTGAATGAGCCGAACCAGCCCGGCATATCTGCGCCCTTGCTCGGTATCGGGCGGAAACAGAGGCGCTTTCGATTTCACCCAGATCGGCGCCAGAAAACCCTCGCCATTGGCGAGCTCGATTTCCGACTTGTCGAGCGCCGCAACGAAGCTGCCGCCACGCTGCAAGGTGATCTCGTCGTGCAGCTCCCTGATGCGCAGGACCAGTTCGGCGTGGGACAGCCAGCTTTGCAACGAGAATGGCTGCTCCGCTTCGGAACGTGCCAACGCCTCGCGCAGCCGTTCCGCTGTTTCAGCGAGTTGCTCGAACGCAGTCACCAGCTCCTTGCGCGGCGGCTTGAGCCGCGCTTCCTGCTGCCGCGCCGCGTCGGTCAGACGCGCCGCCCACGCCCTCGATTGGGCAAGCGCCTCCTGCACGAGCAGTTCGAGCGTTCTCCAATCGATCGGCTGAAGCTCCCACGATGCGATGGCGAAAACTGCATCGGCAGAAGGATTGCGCCGCAGCCGGTTTGGAACGCAGCTTTCGCCGTCGACGGGATGCACGAAGTCGAGCGGCCATCTGGGCGGCGGTGCCAGCAGCCCGTCATACTTGTCATCGACCCAATACAGACCCGTGGCGCTCTTCTGCCAGGCGCGTTCGTTGCGACGTTGCGGTCCGAGCGTCGGTTGATGGATGACCTTCACGTCGATACGGCCGGAAACGGCTGCGAAAAATGCCAGCCATCCCGTCCTCTGACCGACGCCGCCCCACAGGCTGGGCGGCAAGGACGCGCAATTGATCTGGCAAAGAAACTGATACGGCTGGCCGTCCCTGCTGGGCCATTGGAAGGGATCAGGAAGTTCTGGATTGCCGCCGATCCAGCCGATGTCGGCTGCCGCCGGACGAGCCGGAATCGCAGCGCGCAGCCAGACTGCATTCTGGTCATGCGCGGCCGGGTCCTCATCCGAGGCCTTGGCAAGCATCTCCAGATTGTACGTTAGGAACTTGGCAATAAAGTCCTTCATCGCGCGCCGCTCCTCAACCTGGGCCAGAATATCGGCGTCGATTCAGGATTGCGCCATCCAAATTCTGTATCTTGGAAAGCGAGTTCTTAATTCCCGCGGACGGGCGCGCTTGATCAGGTAAAGGCCAGGACTGTGCTACGCGCCATTTCGCCGCACGTTGGGCGGCGCGGCGCGACCGCAGCGGCGTCGCTCACATCGACGATCGCACGAACGTCCGTCCAAAGTCGCCGAACGCGCCATCGACCGCTGACCTCTCGAGCCGATCGTCGCTCCAGCCGAGCCATTCCGCAAACACCTCGCCTGTGTGTTCGCCGAGCATCGGCGGCGGCGTGGAAGGTGGCGGCGGTTCGTCGCCGAACCGCGTCGGCCTCGCGATGAACTTCACATCTCCCGCGGCCGGATGGCTGATGGTCTGGACCATTCCGCGCTGCGTGAGTTGAGGCGTTTCGCAGACCTCGCCGACCGACTTGATCGCGCCGCACGGAATGCCCGCCGCGCCGAGCGCCTGCAGCCAGTCGGCACGACTCCTCCGCGCGAAGATCGGCGAAAGGATCGCGACGAGCTCGTTTCGGCTCGCCGCGCGGTTCGGAGCGGTTGCGAAGCGGATGTCTTCGCGCAGCTCCCGACGGCCGACGACGCCGCAAAACGCCGCCCAGAACTTGTCGTTCGCGACCCCGACATTGATCCAGCCGTCACTCGCCTCGAACGGTTCATACGGGCTGATGGTCGGATGGACATTGCCGCGGCGCTTCGGGCTTTGTCCCGAGGCGAAGTACATGCCGGCGTTGAACGTCAGCAGCGATGCCATGGCGTCGAGCATGGAGACGTCGACTCGGCCGCCCTCGCCGGTGCGGCTCTTGCGCATCAGGGCGGCCAGCACCGAATGCGACGCATAGAGACCCGTGACGAGGTCGGCGATCGACGTGCCGACCTTGGTCGGCGGTCCGTCCGGATCGCCGGTGATGTCCATCACGCCGGATTCGCCTTGAAGGATCAGATCGTAGCCGGGGCGCGCGGCGTCGGCGCCGGTGCGACCGAATCCCGAGATGCTGCACAGGATGATGTCGGCCTTGCGGGCGCGCAACGCGTCGAAGCCGAGCCCCCATTTGTCCAGGGTACCGGGGCGGAAGTTCTCGATGACGACATCTGCGACGGATGCAAGATCGAGCACCGCGTCGCGCCCGGCCGGCGACTTCAGATCGATGGCGCAACTTCGCTTGTTGCGGTTCACCGACAGGAAGTACGCACTCTCGCCGCCGATGAAGGGGGGTCCGTAACGGCGGCTTTCGTCGCCTTGACGCGGATCCTCGATCTTGACGATGTCGGCACCGAGATCGCCGAGCTGCATCGTGGCAAACGGGCCGGAGACCACCCGGCAGAGGTCGAGGACCCTGATGCCCGACAGCGGCTCGCGATCAGACGATCGCATCGGCGAGGTCCTTCATCGACGGCACCAGGATATCAGGCTGATGCGGCGTGATGCCGAACGGGCGGCTGCGCCGATCGATGAAGGCCGTCCGCATGCCGGCGGACTTGGCGCCGATGCAGTCGAAGGCATGATTGGCCACGAACAGCACCTGCGCCGGCTTCACGCCCATGATCTCGGCCGCTTTGGTGTAGGTCGCGACATGCGGCTTGAACGAATTGGCCTCCGCCACCGAGATCACGCGATCGAACGGGACCTTGTGGTATTGCTTCGCGGTCTCGAGCATGTCCGGATCGCCGTTCGAGAGCACGATGAGCTTGTACTTGCGTTGCAGCCGCGCGAGCGCGTCCGGCACCTCCGGAAACGGCACCAGCTTCTCGATCTCGCCCACGAGGTAACGCACATCGTCCATCGTGTAATCGATCTTCGCGCGATCCATGACGTGGGCAACCGCGCGGTGCCCGATCTCGCGATAAGGCGTGTGCTCGCGATGCAGCAACGCATCGATCATCGAGTTCTCGAAATGCGTGCGACGCCACCACGTGACGAAGGAATCCGGATCGCCCCTCCAGCCCTTCTTCTCGAGGAACGGCGTCGCGATCCTGGTCAGGCCGCCCTGCATGTCGACGACCGTGCCGTACTGGTCGAACATGCAGATCTTCACGTCGCGCTTGATCGTCTCAAAGCTCATTGATGCCCTCCTTGGTCCTGATCGATTGATACGCCCTGCGCCATCATGGATGAAATGGATTTGTTATCTTTCGTCATTCACGATATGAATGATGGATGAACCTTCGATCCATCGACCTCAATCTGCTCGTCGCGCTGGACGCATTGCTGACCGAGCGTCACGTCACCAAGGCGGCGGATCGCGTCGGCCTCAGTCAACCGGCGATGAGCAATGCGCTCAACCGGTTGCGCGCGATGTTCAAGGACGAACTCCTGGTGCGGACCACGACCGGGATGAAGCCGACGCCCCGCGCCACCGAACTGGCGGAGCCGCTGCGCCAGGTCCTGCGCCAGGTCGAGCGCGTGATGGCGAGCGACGCCGGCTTCGATCCAGACCGGACCGAACGCACCTTCACGATCAGGATGTCGGACATTCTCGCGTGCCTGCTGCTGCCGCGACTCGCCGCAGCGCGGCCGCCGGAGGGGCGGATCTCCTACAACACGATCCATCTGCCGCCCGCCCTGACGAGCGATGCGCTCGAGCGGGACGAGATCGACGTCGCGGTGAGCATGGGGCTCGAGCATTCCGCATCGATCCGTTCCGAGACGCTGCTCCGCGACCGCATGGTCTGCCTGATGCGACGCGGACACCAGATCAAGCGCGCACGGCTGACTTTTGAGCGCTTCATCGCGCGGGAGCACATGAAAGTCTCGATGAGCCCGACCGATCTTCGCTTCGTCGACGACGTGCTCGCCGAACGCGGCCATCGAAGACGCATCGCCCTGAACGTGCCGCATTGGCTGGTCGTGCCCCATGTCTTGAAGAAGACCGATCTGCTCGCGGTGATGCCGAGGCACCTCGCGACCGTGCTGATGGACGATGATCTGAGGATGGAGGAACTGCCGTTCGAATCCGCGCCGTTTGACTGGATGTTGTACTGGCACCGCAGATACGATCAGAGCAACGCGAACGGCTGGCTCCGCGACCGGATCAGGGCGGCGTGCTCCGACCTGAACTAGGCGCCGAGGTCCGCCGGCCTCCGCGCCACGGGCGATTGACGTGCTGCCTCGGCGTCCGTGACGGCCGATGCGTCCTCTAAAGAGCGCCCCTTGGTCTCGAAACCGAACACGAGGAAGACCACGGCCTGGAAGACGAGGATGCCGGCCAGGGTCGTCAGCACGCCGGTCAGCCCCTGCCAGGCGAAGATCGCAACCACGACGTATTGAACCAGCGCGGTCGCGATGCGTCCGGATGTGGCGCAGATCGCCGTGCCGCGAAGCCGATACCGCGTCGGAAACAGTTCGGGGACGTGCATCGCGAACCCGGTCGCCAGCATCACGTAGATCGCCGTGATCAGCAGGAAGCCCACACCCGCGAGCGCAACGCCATCCGGCATGTATGGATAGGCGATACCGAGCGCCGCTGCCGCAATCGACGAACAGACGATCGACAGCCTGCGTCCGAGCCGGTCCGCCAGCACGAGCCCGATCAACGATCCGACCGGGCCGCCCAGCGCCATCACCGTGGTGTAGCCCAGCGAGGAAACCACGCTGTGGCCGCCCTTGACCATGAAGGTCGGCAGCCAGCCGATGAACCCGTAGAGGCTGAAGCCGACGACGATGTGCAACAGGCTGCCGAGCAGCGTGCGCGCGAGATACGGCGGCTGGAACAGACGCCAGACCGCGCCGGGAGACTCCTGCACCGGCGCGCGGGCAGCGACGGCAGGCAGTGTCGCCTTGCGCGCGGCCTCGACTTCGATCGCCGACAGGATCTTCTCGGCTTCATCGGCGCGTCCGTTGGCGGCGAGCCAGCGCGGCGATTCCGGCATCGACTTGCGCAGAATCCAGACGACCATCGCAAGGCAACCGACAAGGCCGAACATGTAGCGCCATCCAAGCGTCGGGATCACCCACAGGCCGACCATCGACGAGACGAACAGCGAGAAATTGGTGATCACCGCCAGCAGCCCGATCCAGCGCCCACGCGAGGAAGCCGGCACGAATTCCGTCAACGTCGCGTAGCCGACCACGATCTCTGCGCCGAGGCCAATGCCGATGATGAAACGCAGGCCGATCAGGACGATCATGTTCGGCGCGAAGGCCGCGGCGATCGAGGCGAGGCCAAAGATCGCGAGGTTCATCTGATAGGAGAAGCGGCGGCCGAACCGATCGCCGAGGATACCGGAGCACCACGCGCCGATCGTCATCCCGACGAAGGTCGCGGAGACGAATGCGGCGTTGAGCTCGAGCGTCGACCAGCCTTCCTTGAGCACGGCGCCCAGCACGCCGCCGGCCAGATAGATATCGAACGCGTCGAGGAACATGCCGGCGCCGATCAGGGCCATGATGCGCCAGTGGAATCCGCAGATCGGCAGCCTGTCGAGGCGCGCGCCCGCGTTGATGTCGATGTCGGCGGATCGCGCCATGCCAAACCTCCCTGCCCGGCCTTTGGCAGCCGGATGCTCCGGGCACCGATTGATGACGCGCAGGGGGTCGTCGTCCAATTCAAATCGAAAATTCGACTATTTGGCGCAGTGATGAAGCTGACGAGACCGCATGATCGCGTTCCATCCTGACACCGAGCTGACTTGCATTCGTTGTCGTTAACGATCCCGCCGTCGCTCGATCTCGAAATCACGGTGTCAGCACAAACATTCACAACGGGTTCATGTCGCCGCCACTATTCGACTCCAACGCTGGGGGAAGAAGATTGGAGTATGTGCCATGCGCCGCATCGCCGGACTGCCTTTCGCCCTGGCTCTCAGCCTCTGCTGTCTTTCACCACCACACGCTGCGCGCGCGCAGCTTGCCATCGGCATCACCGTCAATGCGGCGCCGCCGCCATTGCCTGTTTATGTCCAGCCGCCGATCCCCGCGCCGGGCTACATCTGGACTCCGGGCTATTGGGCATGGAGCGACGACACCGGCTACTACTGGGTGCCCGGCACATGGGTGCTTCCGCCGGCGCCGGAATTGCTGTGGACCCCCGGCTATTGGGGCTGGAGCGACGGCGCCTACGCCTTCCACGCCGGATATTGGGGTGCGACCGTCGGCTTCTACGGCGGCATCTCTTATGGCTTCGGCTACACCGGCGTCGGCTATGAGGGCGGCTACTGGCGCGGCGGCAGCTTCTTCTACAACAGCTCCGTCAACAACATCTCGAACGTCTCGGTCACCAACGTCTACAACAAGACCGTCGTCAACAACACGACCAACGTCAGCTACAACGGCGGCACCGGCGGCACCACGGTGAAGCCGACGCCGCAGCAGCTCGCGGCCCAGAGCGGGCACCACATGGCCGCGACCGGCGAGCAGACGCGACACGCGGAAGCGGCGATGAAGAATCCGGCGCTGACGCTCGCCAACAACCATGGTCATCCGGCGGTCGCCGCGACCGCGCACGCAGCACGGTTCAGCGGCGCCGGCGTGGTGGCCGCGCGCCCGGGCAAGCCGATCGCGGCGCCGCCGCCCCGACATGCGCAACCCACGGCCGCACACGCCTTGCCAACGGGACATGCTCTCCCGACGGGGAATGCTCCGCCGCCAGGACATGCCCTGCCGACAGCAAATGCTTCGCCGGCCGGACACGCTCTACCGACGGGGAACGCTTTGCCGCCGGCACACGCCTTACCGCCGGGACACGCCTTGCCGACTGCGCATGCTCTCCCCGGCACCGGCGCACATCCCGCACCCGCGCCGCACGTCGCTCCGCCGGCGTCAAGACCGCAGCTCGTGCAGCATGCACCGCCGCAGCCACGCGCGGTCGCGCATCCACCGGCACCGCGCGTCGCGCAAGCGGTTGTGCATCGGCCCGCGCCGCCGCATGTGTCACGACCGGCGCCACGGCCGCATCCTGCTGCGAGGCCGCGTCCGGCGCCACACCAACACTCATGATCGGGCTCATCGGCGTGCCTGCAAGGGCACGCCGATCTCGTATGAGACCCCATCGCGGGCACCACGGCCCGCGATGCAATCATCAATCCCTGACCTTTGGGCGCGAAGCGCGTCGTCAAGCCAGCGCGTCGGCCGCGCAGCTGATCCCGTCGTAGATCTCCTCAAGATCCGCCTCCGTGACGCAGTAGGGCGGCATGACGTAGATCGTGTTGCCGAGCGGCCGCAGCAGCAGATTGCGGCGTTCGAAGAAGGCCTGAAGCTTTGGGCCGATGCCGGCGAGATAGCCCGCATCACTTGCCTTCAGATCAAGTGCGGTGATGGTCCCGGTGCGGCGGACGTTCTCGAAGCGCGCGTCGGCGCGGAACGGTGCGATCAGGCGCTCCTGCATCGCAGCCACCACGGCTGTGCGCTCGCCCGCGCCGTGTTGCCAGAGCTCGAGGTTTGCTTTTGCAGCGGCGCAGGCGATCGGATTAGCCGTGTAGGAGCTGGAGTGGAAGAAGGTGCGCGAACGATCGCTGGAATAATGCGCGTCGTAGATCTCGGCCCGGCAGAGCGTCACCGCGAGCGGCAGCGAACCGCCGGTGAGGCCCTTCGAATAGCAGGCGATATCGGGCCTGACGTCCGCCTGCTCGCAGGCGAACAAGGTGCCGGTGCGGCCCCAGCCGGTCATCACCTCGTCGGCGATGAACAACACGCCAGCGGCTGCGCAGATGCGTTTCATTTCCTTCAGCACCCAGGGCGGATACATCAGCATCCCGCCCGCACCCAGGATCAGCGGTTCGACAATGAACGCTGCCGCGAATCCCTTCCTGCACGCGGCTTCGAGCGCGTCGAGCGTCGTCTGTTCATGGCCAGGCGCCGGAAACGGGATCGACACGACGTCGAACAGCAGCGGCTCGTAAGCCTTGTTGAAGACGCCGCGCGCGCCGACCGACATCGTCCCGACCGTGTCGCCATGGTAGGAGTTTTCCATTACGATGATCTGCGTGCGCGTCGCGCCGATATTGTGCCAGTAGCCGAGCGCCATCTTCAGCGCCACCTCGACGCTGGTCGACCCAGAGTCGGAGAAGAACACGTAATCGAGCCCATCGGGCGCCAGCTTCAACAGCCGCGCGGCGACCTGCTCGGCCGGATCGTGGGTGTGGCCCGCGAAGATGATCTGGTTGAGCTGCTCCGCCTGGTCCTGGATCGCGCGCACGATGTGCGGATGGCAATGGCCGTGGGTCACGACCCACCAGGATGCGATCGCATCGATGATGCGGCGATCATCCGCGGTGTAGAGATAGGCGCCCTCCCCACGCACGATCCTCGTCATCTCGCCGTGCAGCGCGTGCTGGGTGAACGGGTGCCAGATCGGCGACTTCCGAGCGGATGTCATGGATTGAAATCTTCCCGCCGGAACGACGCCTTGAACGCTGCCTGCAGCGTGTCTGCCGCAAGCGGAGCAAGCCAGGGCAACCGGCCTAGCCGGCGCACCTGCCCGATCTCGCAGATCGCGCGCTCGCTCTCGGGATTGCTCTCGCCGATGAATGCGATCCCGTGAATGTCGATCCCGCGCGTGCGCAGCGCCTCGACCGACAACAGCGAGTGATTGATGGTGCCGAGCGCGGTGCGGGCGCACAGCACGACCGGCAGGCGCCATCGCGCGAAGATATCGATATAGAGCGTGTTGCCGTCGAGCGGCACCATCAGCCCGCCGGCGCCCTCGATCACCAGCGGACGGTCCCCGGCATCGGGCACGCCGAGCGCGGCAGCGTCGATGCGCACGCCGTCGAGTGCGGCAGACTGATGCGGCGAAGCCGGCGTTCGAAGCCGGTAACGCTCCTGCACGATGCGATCCGCCGGGAGCCCGCCAAGCCGTGCGACCAGTTGCGCATCGGTTTCCTCCTCGAGGCCGGCCTGAACCGGCTTCCAGTAGCGCGCGCCGAGGAAGCCGGCGAGGCCCGCGGAGAACACCGTCTTCCCGATCCCGGTATCGGTGCCGGTGATCACGATCCGGCTCGTCATCGCGACCAGCCTTTGGTCTCGTCGACTAGCGCGTCGAGCAGCGCGCGCACGTCGTCCTCGTCGACATTAAGGGTCAGCGCAATCCGCAACCGGGCAGAGCCTGCCGGCACGGTCGGCGGCCTGATGCCTCTGATATCGAAGCCGCGCGCCTGCAGCGCAGACGCCAGCTGCATCGCACGCGCATTGTCGCCGACGATATAGGGCACGATCTGCGAGCGCGACGGGCTGCGCCAACCGCGCAGGTCGAGCTCGCGATGCGTGAACGCGACCAGTTTTGCCAGGCGCTGCTGATGCACGGGCTCCTGCTGCAGGATCAGCAGCGCCTCGCGCACGGCGACGGCCACAAGTGGCGACGGTGCAGTGGCGAAGATGAACGGGCGGCAGCGATTGACCATGAAGTCGCGCAGCACGGTCGAAGCGGTGACCAGCGCGCCGGCGGCGCCCAGCGCCTTGCCGCAGGTATGAACGATCACGAGGTTCTCGCGCCCCTCATAGGACGCCGTCAGCCCACGCCCCTGCTCGCCATAGACGCCGGTGCCATGCGCCTCGTCCACCATCAGGAACGCGTCGTGCCGGTCCGCGATGGCGACGAGGTCGTCGAGCGGCGCGACGTCGCCATCCATGCTGTAGACGCTTTCGACCACGATCCAAGCCCGGCCCGTGCCGCCCTCGGCACGCCAGCCGCGAATGGTGTCTTCGACCGACTGGGGATCATTGTGCGCGCTGATCCGGAATTCGGCCCGGCCGGCCCGCACGCCTTCATGGATGCTGGCGTGCACGAGAGAATCGAGCACCAGGAGATCGCCGCGCTGCGGCAGCGTCGTCAGCACGGCGAAATTGGCGACATAGCCGCCGCCGAAGAACAGCGCCGTCTCGGCTCCAAAGAACGCGGCGGCTTCGGCCTCTAGCCGTTCGTGCTCCTCGCAATTGCCGCGCAGCAGCCGCGACCCACCGGCGCCGATCGGTGTGCCGGCCTCGAGCGCGGCCGAGACCGCATTCTTGATGCGCGGCGCGTTCGCGAGCGCCAGATAGTCGTTCGAGACGAAATCGATGCCTGCGCGCGGCTTGAGACCGCGCAGCCGATCGTCCTTGCTCAGGGCGTGCAAGGCCGCGGCGTAATCAGCGACCTTGGCCGCATGGATTGCGCTCATGCTTCTCTCTCAGATTTGTAGTTGGTCGCGCGGCGAATCCCGCCGCGCGCGTGCCGGAGTTGCGCTCAGGCGAGGGCGGAGTTGATGCCGAGCCGGTCCAGCAAATCGGCGTCGCGATCGCGCTGCGGGTTCCTGGTGGTCAGCAGCACATCGCCGATGAAGATCGAATTCGCGCCGGCGAGGAAGCACATCGCCTGCAGCTCGTCGGTCATGTATTGCCGTCCGGCCGACAGCCGCACCACGCTCTTCGGCATCATGATCCGCGCAGTGGCAACCAGACGCACCAGCGCGATCGGATCGGGCCGTTCCGCGGTGTCGTTGACCGGAACGCCATTGACCTCGTTCCACAGATTGATCGGCACGCTCTCCGGATGGCTGGGGAGATTGGCAAGCAGCATCAGCATGCCGAGCCGGTCATCGACCTGTTCACCTATGCCGATAATGCCGCCGCAGCAGACCTTGATGCCGGCGTCGCGCACATGCGCGAGCGTATCGATGCGATCCTGCAGGGTGCGGGTGGTGATGATCTTGTCGTAGAACTCGGGCGAGGTGTCGACGTTGTGGTTGTAGAAATCGAGCCCGGCGTCAGAGAGACGCTCGGCCTGCTTTGGCGTCAGCATGCCGAGCGTGACGCAGGTTTCCATGCCGAGGCCCTTCACCGCGCTGACCATGTCGCAGACCTGATCGAGATCGCGGTCCTTCGGGCTGCGCCAGGCCGCAGCCATGCAGAAGCGGGTTGCGCCGGCGTCCTTGGCGCGCTGCGCGACCGCGACCACTTCGTCCCGCGGCATCAGGCGAGTGGCCTTCAGGCCGGTGTCGTAATGCGCGCTTTGCGAGCAGTAGCCGCAGTCTTCCGGGCAGCCGCCGGTCTTGATGCTGAGCAGGCTCGCGGTTTCGACATGGTTCGGATTGAAGTTGGCGCGATGCACGCCTTGCGCCTGAAACATCAAATCCGCGAACGGCAAATTGTAGAGTGCTTCAGCCTCGGTACGGTCCCAGGTCTTGCGGGGCGCTGCACCGGTGCCGCTGTCGGTCCGTTCGATTTCCACGACATCAACCATATGGCTTGCTTTCTCGTTTGCTGTGCACCATAGATAATCTGGCATATTATCTATGATCTGTGGACTTAGAACGATGCTAGCCGAGCCAGGACGCGCGCGCACCCGTTTTTACGATAGATAATCTATGACGAGCGAAGGCGAGAACACGACCACCGCGGGGCGCATCGCCGAAGCGATCGGCGAGCGCATCATCAACGGCGAATTGCTGCCGGACGCGCCGCTGCGGCAGGATCATGTCGCGCGCGAATTCCATTCGAGCCACGTGCCGGTGCGCGAGGCCTTCAGGCAATTGGAGGCGCAGCATCTCGTTGTTGCGGTGCCGCGACGCGGGGTGCGGGTCGCGCCGCTCGACACCAGGTCGGTGAAGGAAATCGCCGAGATGCGCGCCGCGCTCGAGGTGGTCGCGTTGCGCAATGCCGCCCCCAGGCTCACATCGGCCCATCTGGCACGGATCGAACTCGCCATGATCCAAGGCGACAATGCCGAGACGGTGCAGGATTTCGAGATGGCCAATCGCGCCTTTCACCATGCGCTGGTGGCGCCGTGCGCGATGCCGCGGCTGCTTGCCAGCCTCGACGGCCTGCAGCTTGCGAATTCGCGACTGGTGTTCGCGATGGCGCGCAACGCCGGCTGGCGGCCGCGGCCGAGCCAGGATCATCGCGTGATCCTGCAGGCGCTGCGCGCACGCAACATCGAACAGGCCTGCAGCCTGCTGGCGCGGCATATTCAGACTATCGAGCGGCTTGCCCTGCCGGCAGCGTGATCACTTTGCTCCGAATCGAGCGGCGGACTCCGGTTCACCTCGCCCCGCGTGCGGGGAGAGGTCGGAACGCATCGGCAGATGCGTTCCGGGTGAGAGGGGGGTCTCCGCGAGAGTATCTGTCTCCGCGTGTGCGGAGGCAGCCCCTCACCCCAAACCCTCTCCCCGTAAGAACGGGGCGAGGGGACGCGCCGCCTTTGCGACCGCCATTCAATCTAATCCCATCACTCTCTAAGCGATCGCGACGATCTCCAGCTCCTGATCGCCCGAGCCTGCGACGTCGCCCAGGGCTTTGCCCATCAGCGACCTCGCTACCGGCGAGACAAAGGAAATCGAGCCTGCCTTTGGGTCGGCTTCGTCCTCGCCGACAATGCGATAGGTCTGCACCCGCCCGTCGGCGCGGCTGAAAGTCACCGTGCTGCCGAAGGCAACAGTTTCGGTGGAAGCAGGGTCAGGCACGACCTGCGCGGTGCGGAGCCGCTCTGTGAGATAGCGCGCGTCGCGCAACGGAACCGCCGACTGCCGCCGCCGTTCGTTGACGTCGTCCAGCTGCTGCGCGGCCTCAAGGGCCTCGCGTGCCGCCTGGAGCTCACGCTCCAGCGCCTTGCGTCCTGCTTCGGTCACCAGGTTGGGATGCGGCGAAATGGGGCGGTCCGGCAACAGCGTTTCGGACGCGGTCTCGGCACTTTCTTCCTTGGTGAAGGCAACGCTCAATCCAGAACTCCATCGATGAGGCCAGCAGCATAGACCCGCCCCACGCGCCTCCCTAATGCGCGAAGGGATTAGGCAGGATCTAATGCGAGGCAGGCTGTTCCGCCTTGGTCCGTCTGCCGAAGCGGTTCTTTACACCCTCGCGCCAGCCCTGGAAGGTGACGAACAGCATCGGCACCAGGAAGATGCCGACCGAGCTTGCGGCGAGCATACCGCCGAACACCGCGGTGCCGACCGCACGGCGGCTGATTTCCGCGGCACCGGTCGCGACCACCAGCGGCACCAGGCCGAGGATGAAGGCAATTGATGTCATCATGACGGCGCGGAAGCGCATTTGCGCGCCCATCGTCGCGGCCTCCGCGATCGGCTTGCCGGCCTCGCGCTGCTCCTTGGCGAACTCGACGATCAGGATGCCGTTCTTGGCGGCGAGCGCGATCAGCACCACGAGGCCGATCTGACCGTAGAGATCGAGGTTGAGGCCCGCGAGCTTGATCGCAAGATAGGAACCGAACACGCCGACCGTGACCGATAGCAGCACGGGAATCGGGATCGTCCAGCTCTCATACAGCGCGACCAGGAACAGATAGGCAAACAGCACCGCGAGGCCGAGAATGATGCCGGTCTGGCCGGAGGCCGCCTGCTCCTGATAGGCCGTGCCGGTCCACTCGTAGGAATAGCCGGAAGGCAGCGTCGACTTGGAGAGCTCGGCCATCGTCGCGATCGCGGTGCCCGAGGACACGCCCGCCGCCGGGCTGCCGTTCACGGTGACCGAACGATAATTGTTGTAGCGCGTGATCACCTGCGGTCCGGTCACGATGCGCAGGCTTGCGATCGAACGGATCGGCACCATCTCGCCGCCGCTGTTGCGCACATAGATCTGCCAGATGTCGGGGATGTCGCGGCGGTTGGCCGCGTCGCCCTGTACATTGACCTGCCAGGTGCGGCCAAACAGGTTGAAATTGTTGACGTAGATGCCGCCGAGCGTGGCCTGCAGCGCGGTGAAGACGTCGGCCATGTTGAGGCCGAGCGCCTGCGCCTTGGCGCGATCGATGTCGAGATAGACCGACGGGTTGGTCGCGGTGAAGGTCGAGAACACGCGGGCCAGATTTGGATTGCGGTTCGCAGCACCGATCAGCCCGCCCATCACGCTGCTGAGCGAAGCCGGATCCTGCCCCTCCAGCGCCTCGAGCTGATATTCGAAACCGCCGGAGGTCGAAAGCCCGATGATCGGCGGCAGGTTGAACGGCAGCACCGAAGCCTGGCGAATCTGCGATCCCCCAACGAAGGTCTGCCCGATCGCAGCCTGCACCGAGTCGGTGACGGCCTTGCGATCGGCGAACGCCTTCATGCGTGCCACCATGAATGCCGAATTCGGCTCGCTGGCACCGTCGAGTAGCGAGAAGCCGATGATCGACAGCACATGGTCGATCGCCGGATTCTTCTTCAAGAGTGCCTCGACCTGCTTGGTGACCTCGCTGGTGCGTGCCACCGACGCGCCGTCGGGCAATTGCACCGCGATGAAGAAGGCGCCCTGATCCTCCTCAGGCAGGAAGCCGGTCGGCGTGATCTTCGACACGCCGAACACCGCGCCGGCAAACACCAGCACCGCAACCAGTGACAGCACCGCCACACGAACCAGCCGTTGCACCACGCCGGCGTAGCGGTCACGTACCCAGTCGATGCTGCCGAGCACCCGTCCCATGATGCCGCGGCGCGGCCCGCCATGACGCAGGAACACGGCGCACAGTGCCGGCGACAAGGTCAGCGCATTCAGCGCCGAGATCACCATCGCGGCGCTGATCGTCACCGCGAACTGGCGGAACAGCGTGCCGGAAATGCCCGGGATGAACGCGATCGGCACGAACACCGAGAGCAGCACCAGCGAGATCGCGATGATCGGCGCCGTGATCTGGGCCATCGCCTTCTTGGTGGCGTCGGCCGGCGACAGCTCCGGTTCCTCCTCCATGACGCGCTCGACGTTCTCGACCACGACGATGGCGTCGTCGACCACGATGCCGATCGCCAGCACCATCGCCAGCAGCGAGACCGTATTGGCGGAATAGCCGAGCGCCAGCAGCACCGCGAAGGCGCCGATCAGGCTGACCGGAACCGCGACCGCGGGGATCACCGTGGCGCGCAGATTGCCGAGGAATAGGAACACCACGATCACGACGAGCACGAAGGCCTCGCCGAGCGTCTTCATCACCTCCTTGATCGTATCGGAGACGAATGTGGTGGAATCGTACTGCACGAGATAGGTCAGCCCCGGCGGAAACCGCTCCGACAGCCGCGCAAGCGTGGCCTGCACCGCCTTGGCCGTGGTCACCGCATTGGCGCCGGGCGCGAGATAGATGCCCATCGGCACGCCGGGATTGCCGTCGATCCGCGACTCCGAATCCATGTTCTGCGCGCCGATCTCGACACGAGCAACGTCCCTGATCCGCAGCACCGAGCCATCCGGATTGGCCCGCAGCACGATGTCGCCGAACTGCTTGGATGTCGTCAGGCGGCCCTGCGTCTGCACATTGAACTGGAACTGCTGGTCATTGCTGATCGGACGCGCGCCGATGCGGCCGACCGGTGCCTGCACACTTTGCGCCCTGATCGCGGCGATCACGTCCGACGGCGCCAGGTTGAGGCTGGTCAGGCGCTGGGTGTCGAACCAGATCCGCATCGAGTAGTTCAGCTTCGCGAACAGCGAGGCCTGTCCGACACCAGGCGTGCGCGAGATCGCGTCCAGCACGTTGATGATGGCGTAGTTGGTGATGAACAGCGGATCCTGATCGCCGCTCTTGCTGTACAGCACGATGAATTGCAGCACCGCCGAGGATTTCTTCTGCACGGTCAGGCCCTGCGCCTGCACCTCGGTCGGCAATTGCGCGAGCGCGCTCTGCACGCGGTTGTTGACGTTGACGGTGTTGATATCGGGATCGGTGCCGAGCGCAAACGAGACCGTCAGCGTGTAGCTGCCGTCATTGCCGCTGGTCGACTTCATGTAGAGCATCTTGTCGACACCCACGACCTGCGCTTCCAGCGGCTGGGCGACGCTCGATTCGACCACTTCGGCCGATGCGCCGGGGAATACGGCGGAGACCGTGACCTGCGGCGGCACGATGTCCGGAAACTGCGCGACCGGAATCTGCATCAGCGCCAGCGCGCCCGCGATCGTGATCACGAACGCGATGACGATCGCAAGCCGCGGACGATCGACGAAGACGGCAGAAATCATGGGTTATTGCCCGTCGATTTCGGCGCGCTGCTCGCGCCGCCATCCGCCGAAACCTTCATGCTCGACTGGATCAGCGCGCTGACGGGCCCCGGCGCCACCACCTCGCCCGGCTTGACCTTCTGCAACCCCTCGACGACGACCTTGTCGCCGAGCGAGATGCCACCCGTCACCGCCGCAATCGTTGCGGTCGATTGCCCAAGCTGGATCCGCCTTTGCTCGGCCTTGTTGTCCGCGCCGACGACATAGACATATTCGCCTTGCTGGTCCGACAGCACCGCCGAACGCGGGATCGCGAGCACCTCGACCGGCTGCACGCCTTCGAGGAGAACGGTCACGAACTCATTGTCGGTGAGTTCGCGGAGCGAGCCGCCGGCCGCGACGGAGGTATATGTCGGCGGATTGGGGATGGTGCCGCGCAGGGAGATGGTATCGGTGTTCTGCGCGATCGTGTTGTTGACGAAATTCAGCTCGCCGGTCTTGTCGAAGAGCCGGCCGTCCGGCAACCGCAGGCGGATGACGACGGCCTTGAAGCCGCCGCGCGTCGCATAACGGTCGCGCAGATCGAGCGCCTCGCGCACCGGCACGGGAAAGGTGACATACATCGGGTCCTGGCTGACGATGGTCGTCAGGGTTCCCGAGCTCGGCGTCACGACGTTGCCCTCGGTGACCGCGGTGCGTCCGATCCTGCCGTCGATCGGCGAGTGGATCATGGTGTAGTCGAGATTGATCTGGGACAGGTCGACCTGCGCCTGCGCGGCCTGCACCTGTGCCTCGAGGCTCTGCTGGTTGGCGACCGCCGCATCAACATTGGATTGCTGGCCGGCCGGGCCGCCCATCAGGGCCTTGGCGCGATCGGTGGTCAGCTTGGCGTTGACCAGCGTCGCCTGCAATTGGGCGACCTGTGCCTTCTTCGATGCGAGATCGGCCTCGAACGGTCCGCGCTCGAGTTGATACAAGAGATCACCGGCCTTGACCTCGGAGCCCTCGACAAAGTTCCGCTTGTCCAGGAACGCGGTCACACGCGCCACCACGTTGACGCGGTTGGGGGCTTCGATGCGTCCGAGAAATTCATTGGTTTCGGTGGTCGGCCGCTTCACCGCCTCGAACACGCCCACGGCAGGAGGCCCGGGCGGCCCCGCCTGGGCATGGGCCGCCGATACTCCCGCCGCCATTAGTCCCGCCGATACGAGAAACCCTGCCAAGCCACCGAGCATGCGTTCCGTACCACTCATGCAGTCCAACCCTTCGGCTACCAACAGACGCTACGAGACGGATATGACGTCGAGTTCCCTCAGACCCGAAGGTCAGGATGGGCAGTGCGTTGCAGCAGATCATAACGCGGCCAATCCGACAATGCTGTAAGCTGATCGCGATCGTTGCGCCGATCCCGACGACAGCCAGCTTTGTGAAGCGCTGCGACGCCACCATGACACAGCCATTGCGGCCGCGCGGACCGGCTCAGTGCATGCCGCCGTCGCCGAAAGCTCCCGTCAATGTGATCCCACACGAGCGCACTCTCGGTACCCTCGAGGTCAGGCTGCGCTCACAACGCGATGGCGTTCTTCAAGCGAGAGGTGTCTTGATAGGCTGGCGACGCCAGACGTTCGGATAGCCACGGCCGCGCGCGCTTGCCGCTGACCTCGTGCACACCGTCGAAGATGTCCATGTCGATCAAATGCGGATGGCCTGACGATGCGTAGACCGACTGCATTTGAGAAAACTTTTCATCCCGCCCAAGTTCCAGCGCGTTTGCACCGTCACGGCTCCCGATCTCGACGAACAGCGGGCACGGGCAGAGCAAGTACGCCAGCTCCGCGCCGGCGTACTTGGCGCGGCCGTTGCTGAAATGAATGTAAGCCGCGAGTTCGACGCCGAGATTCCTGGTGATCACGGATGACATCAGGAACTTCTTCTCGTCGCGCATATATCCGGACACGACAGTCGGCCGCATCTGCCCCGTCGCGGCTTCCAGATGCAGCGCGAGAAAGGCGCCCCAGGACACCCCGTAGACGCCGACATTCAAACCCGACACGCCGGTGAGCTTCCTGCAAACGATTTCGCCGGCGTCGAGCGATGCGCATGACACGTTGTGGGCGGAGATGCCGTGAGATGCCAGCATCGCGGCGATGTTGTTCTGGCTCTCCTGATTTCCGATCTGGACGATGTAAGGACACCAGACGACGTAACCGTCCCGACATAGCCGTTTGCCGAGCGCGTTCATGTAGTCCTTGTCGGCATCGTCGAAGCAGCGCTCCGGCGTGCTCGCCATGCCGTGGCCGAGCAGGATCAACCCCTTGAATTCTCCGTCGGGAATTCCAAGACATCCGCGCACCGGCACGCCGCATTCCAGATCGAACTCGACCTTCACGACCGAGAAGCCATCCGCCGGCGCGCGCCAGAGCACCCGGATCTCGTCACGCGACGGCCGATAAAGCCGCCGCGCCCGGAACAGAGATCGCATCTCTCCGCGAATCTCCGAACCGGTTGCGACCGCATGCAGCCTGCCGCTTGCCGCGATATCGAACAACGACCGGCAGAACTGATCGTAGCCAAGGGTCGGCAAGTCGACATTCGCGCATGATCCCTGGCAATGGCCCAGCGCCAGCCTGTCGCTGCCGGCCCGCGACGAGGGGCCGACCAGCGTCATCAACAATCCGGAAAGCGCCCTGCGGCTGATCATCGGCCCTCCCCGAGCCGACGATGGCTCGCATGAATGTCAGAGGTGGCCGCTCAAAGCGCGATCAGACCCGGTTTGAATCGTCATCGCGCCTTAGGCCGCCCGTTAGGCATGATCCTTTTCGAAAAACCGCTTCGCACTTTTCCGGATCATGCCCTAGCTGGCGCCACGGATTGCGCGGATACAAATTAAAGGATGTTCATGCTCGAACGATCGCGTGCAACGTTGCAAATGTGTGACGCCGGCGGGCTTGGCGCAGCGCCAGTCATGCCAATCCGGTTTCGGGATGCTTCGGAATGTTTCCATCTGTCACGTAGCTTCGATTTTGCCGCGCGCGGCGATGATCGTCAGGCCCTGATTATCGAGTCTTCATCAAGTCTCTATCAAGTCATGGGGCCGCCCCGCCGACCTGGCATCGAGCTTCGCCTTCGTCGTCCGTGCGCCGGCGGCCGCGCGCCGGATCGCAGCCGAGCGAGCGAGACCCCGGCCGCCGCGCGAAAATCGCGAAGAAGAGGCGGCGAAAACGTCGGAATTCCCTCCTGATGCGCGTGAACGCGCACCGGAATAACCCGGACTCGTGGGTTGGGCCGAATTACTCTACGCAATATTTCCGGGGTCGATGGGTTTATCTATTGGGCAACAACGGTTTTTGGGATGACCGATGGCGAACGACCTGCACGAGCATCTGATTGAACTGGCCTATGAGGCCGCGGTCGTCCCCGAATTGTGGCCGAATGTCCTGCATCAGGTCGGTGCAATCGCGCGTGCGCGCGGTATCGTGCTGCTGACGGCGGCCCCACACGACGTCCGCTGGGTCGCGTCGCCCGACATGCACGACGACACGGTGGCCTATGTCGAGGGCGGCTGGCACGAGCGCAACGGGCGATTGCCGCGCCTGCTCGCGGCCAACCATGCCGGCTTCCTGCGCGACATCGACGTGTTCGATACGCCCGAGGAGGTGCAGCAGGACTTCCAGATCCGCGAATTCTTCCGCCCGCGCGGGCTCGGATGGGGCGCCGGTACTGCGATCCCGGTGCCGAGCGGCGACGTGCTGATCTACAGCGTCGAGCGTGAATACCAGCACGGACCGATCGAGCGCGAAGCGATCGAGCAGCTCGACGCGCTGCGGCCGCATCTGGCGCGTGCCGCGCTGCTGTCGGCACGGCTCGGGATGGAGCGCGCCAGGGCGGCGACCGAATCGCTGGCGATGCTCGGCCTGCCCGCGGCAGTGCTGCGGCGCGGCGGCCGCCTGATGGCAGCCAACACGCTGTTCGACCGCCTGGTGCCCGACGTGATGCAGGATCGCGGCGAGCGCCTGACGCTGGCGGCGACCACTGCCGATGCGCTGTTCGCACAGGCGCTAGCCGCGCTTGATCAGGGACTGATCAGCGTGGAGGTGCGCTCGGTGCCGATCGCGGCGCAGGAGGATCGGCCGCCGCTGATCGTGCATCTGGTCCCGATCCATGGCGCGGCGCGTGACCTGTTCGACCGCGCGGCGGCGATCGTGATCGTGACGCCGGTGGTGCCGGCCGAGGTGCCGACCGCGGAAGTGCTGCAGGGCCTGTTCGACCTGACACCGGCGGAGGCGCGCGTGGCGCGCGGCATTGGCGAAGGACGCACCGTCGAGGCAATCGCCGGCGCTTTCGGCATCTCCCGCGAAACGGTGCGCAACCAGCTCAAGGCGGTGCTGGCCAAGACCGGACTGGGCCGGCAGGTGGAGCTGGCCAGACTGCTCGCCGGCGCGAAGGTGCCGCCGGGGTCGTCAGGAGACTAGCGCACGCCGCGCAAGCCTCGGTACAGGGGTCGATGCGATCCTCCGGGAATTCGCAAAACGATCGCATGTTCAAACGGTGCCGGTTACGCTAGGGGTAGCGTCCCTCCCTCCGTGCGCCCGCCCGGCGCATGTCCAGTCAATGAGTGCAACTGAATGGCCGAAGCCGACCTCGACGCCGTCATCCGGCAAACCGCAAAAGCGCAGACCAAGGCCGTGATGGCGGCTGCCAAGAAACGCCAGGCCGCCTGGGTCTCTCGCGCCGCCAAGGCCAAGGACAAGGAGACCAAGGCGCGCTTCCGCTTCCTGGCCAAGAGCACGATTCTGAACGCAACCGCAACCGCCAAGCGGTTGCAGAATTCGGCCGAGAACGCCGCCGACGCCTATGCGCGCGCCATGAAGAAGGCGATGGAAGAGCCGCCGCCGGCCAAGAAGCCCGCGAAGAAGAAAACCGACGGCTAGTCGATGCCGCGTTACGTCGCCCTGCTGCGCGCGGTCAATGTCGGCGGCACCGGCAAGCTACCGATGACCGAGTTGAAGGCAATGTGCGTCGACGAGGGATTTGCCGACGCGCAGACCTATATCGCCAGCGGCAATGTCGTGTTCTCCTCGAAGCTCGGCGCGGCCAAGGTCAAGGCCACGCTGGAGCGGCGGCTGCAGGCCTATGCCGGCAAGCCGGTCGGCGTCGCCGTCCGCAGCGCGGACGAGATCGCCGCGGTGCTGAAGGCCAATCCGTTTCCGAAAGCGCCGCCGAACTATACTGTCGCGATCTTCCTCGACGAGCCGCCGCCCAAGGACGCCTTGAAGGACATCAAGGGCCAGCAGGACGAAGAGGTGCGGCTCGGCAAGCGCGAGATCTATGTCGCCTATGGCAGCGGCATGGGCCGCTCGAAGCTGAAGATCCCCGCCGCCGCCAAGGGCACCGCGCGCAACATCAACACCATCGCGAAGCTCGCCGAGCTGGCGGCGGGGGACAACGAGGGTTAGTTCGCCCATTGAAATCCGTCATCCTGAGGAGCGCGCACTTGCGCGCGTCTCGAAGGATGCACGGCCCGGCTGGTGGCCGATTCATCCTTCGAGGCTCGCTCCGCTCGCGCCTCAGGATGACGGTCAAGCAGTCTGACAGCTAACTCTCCCGCACCGCGAATCCTTCGGCGCTGAGCCTTGCCAGCACCTCCTCCAGATGGGCGCGGTCGCGGGTTTCGATCACGAGCTCGAGCAGCGTCGCCTTCGCCGGAAGATCGGAGAAGGTGCGCTGATGCGAGACCTCGATGATGTTGGCGCCGGCATCGGCAAGCAGGATCGACACCGCCGCGAGCTGTCCGGGCCGGTCGACGATGTCGAGCGCCAGTTGCGTCAGTCGTCCCTCGCGCGCGAGCTCGCGGGTCAGGACCGAGGCAATCAGCCTGGTGTCGATATTGCCGCCGGTCAGCACCAGGCCGACTGAGCTGCCCGCAAAGCGCTCCGGAGCTGCGAGCACCGCCGCGAGACCGGCGGCGCCGGCGCCTTCGACCACCGTCTTTTCGATCGAGATCAGGGTCGCGACCGCGCGCTCGATCTGGTCCTCGCTGACCAGGATGATGTCGTCAACGAGCTCGCGCACGATTTTCGTGGTGATCTGCCCGGGCGCCTTGACCGCAATGCCCTCGGCGAGGGTGTCGCCGCGCATCGGCAGCTGCTCGCCTTTGACCGCATTGTACATTGACGGATAGAGCTGGGCCTGCACGCCGACGACCTGGATCGACGGCTTCAGCGCCTTCGCGGCGGTGGCGATGCCCGAGATCAGCCCGCCGCCGCCGATCGGCACCACCAGGATATCGAGCTCCGGCACCGTCGCGAGCATTTCAAGTCCGATCGTGCCTTGCCCTGCAATGATCAGCGGATCGTCATAGGGATGGATCAGGATCAGGCCCTTCTGCGCAGCATGCGAGCCAACGAACGCGAAGCATTCTTCCAGCGTCTGCCCGGTGATGATGACCTCGGCGCCGTGCCGCCTGGTGTTCTCGATCTTCACCATCGGCGTCCCGATCGGCATCACGATGGTGGCGGGGATGCCGAGCCGCTTGGCGTGATAGGCCACGCCCTGGGCGTGATTGCCGGCAGAGATCGCGATCACGCCGCGCTTGCGCTCCTCTGGCGACAGCGCCTGCAGGCGATTCAGCGCGCCGCGCTCCTTGAACGTCGCGGTGAACTGCAGGTTCTCGAATTTGAGGAACAGGCGGCAGCCGCAGATCTCGCCCAGCGTGCGGCTCTCGTTGCAGGCCGTGACCATGACCGCATCCCGGATCAGATCCGCGGCACGGCGTATGTCGGCAAGGGTGATGGCGGCGGTATGGGCAGGCTGCGGCATCGGGTTTCGCTTTGGTCCGTTTCGTCAGACGGAACCTAGCGGGTTTCGGCGCCGAACACGACCGCGCTTTAGCGTGCGGTCAACACCCGTTCCTCCGGCCTCGCCGGCCCGGTCAGTTAAACCTCATCACATTTCGGGCATACCAGCGCGGTGCGGAAATGCTTGTCGAGCACAATGGTTCGCGTCCTGCCGCACTGGCAGCGCATCGGCTTATCCATGGAAGACCGGCCCGGGTTAGAGATGCAAGGAAAGCGTGCGCCCGGCTACCTCGGTCCGGTTGACCCGATATGACTTGAGGCCGGATAATTTGTCGCGCGGCTAGAAGAGACCGGCGCTGAGATCGAGGCCGTAGCTTGCCCTGAGCGCCACGACGAACAGGACCGCGGAGGCAAGCAGCAGGAGATGCCGGGCGATGCTGCTCCGAAGCGAATTGGCCAGAAACGCGCGTGCGATCGATTGAGCCAAAGCAGTCATTTGCGACCTCCGGAGCCACGTCCCGAAGGTAGGTCGCGGGCAGCGCAGTGAGGTTCAATGCGGCTCGCGGATCGGCCGGCGGCGCGCCAATGTGCTCTGTTCGGGATCACTCGGTGCCCGCACCCGATTCTTGAAGCGGTGACCGACCACGATCAGCCTGCCCTCGGCGCGGATTACGGTATCGGCCGATGGCGCGGACGGCAGATTGTCTTGCGTGACCGCTTCCAGTGCACGCAGGAACTCGCGACCGGCCGATGTGATCTCCCAGCCTTCGACGTCACGGAGCACATAGCCATGGCTAAAGATGTCGAGTTCGGGGACCCGCGACGCCAGACGTTTGATCCGCGCATGCCAATCGTCGCCGCTCGATGAGAGCACGGCGAGATCGTGCTTAAGTGAATTGATTGTGGCTTTGCCGCGGACGTGACTGGCCAATATTTTTAAGATCGCAACCTGTATGCTCAACTCGACGCCTCGACCGCCACGGTTCTTTTTGTTCTGCGCAGCCGACCTGGAAATTATCGCGCTGATGACTGAGGCGTCCAGTCATCAGCGCCAGATATCCAGAACCCGACAAGACGGTATCGACTTACGCCGCGCGTGATGTGCCGACGCGGCGCTCGGGCCGGTGCGACGACATCGATTCCTCCTCCATATCCTGCGGCGCGCCCCAAAATTCCTGCACGGTGGGCCCGTTCTTCAGCCTCTTGTCGCGCAGGAAGCCGAGGATTTCGTGCGGCCAGACCCGGCGGCCCATCTGCGTGTACCAGCGCATCGCGTGACGAAGTCCGGCGTCGCGGTGGAGCAGCACGCGGAGCAGCGCCTTCGGGCGGCACTGCAGCACCATCTCGGTGAACTTGAACCAGAGCAGCACGCGCCATGGCGGCATGTGCCGGGTCGCCAGCACCTGATGCTTGTAGTCCCAGAGCCTGCGATCGGTCTGGATGACGCGCCGCTCCGCCGCGAGACGGAAATACGGCGTCCAGCGATGCGGCGTGACGTAGAGCATCTGGATCTGGTCGGGATCATAGGACAACAGCTGCCTGAGACCACGCCAATGATCGCGATCGGTCTCCTCCTCGAAGCCGACCACCCACGTCGCCATCGACAGGATGCCGTGCTGGCGCATCAAACGGATGGCTTCGCGATCGATCGTGGTGGTCGCGCCCTTGCGGATCAGCTCCAGCGTCTTCTCGTCGGTGTTCTCCATGCCGAGCAGGAAGCGCTGCCAGCCCGCCTTCCTGTAGAGATGCAGGATATCGGCGTCGCGCACGATGTCGTCGGCGCGGGTCGAGCCGACCAGGATCAGATCGACATCCTCCGCGATCAGGGCCTCGAGAAAGGCCCGCCACGCCTTCTTCGAGACGGTCGGATTCTCGTCGGCGAAATTGATCACCTTGACGCCGTGCTCGCGATGGAGCCGCGCCAGCTCCTTCGCAAAGCGCACGGGATCGCGGCGCCGCCACCGCGTCCAGAAGCCGCGCTGGCCGCAGTAATTGCAGAGATGCGGACAACCGCGCGAGAATTGCACGACGACGGCACGCAGCCCGCCCCAATAGCTGTAGCGCGCGTGATCGATCAATTCCCAGCCGACGCGATAGGCATCGAGGTCACGGATGACAGGCGCAGGCGGCGTCACGCGCGGCCCGTAATCGTCACGGAATGCGATGCCGTTGATGATACGGAGATCCTCGCCGGCCTCCAGCGCTCGCATCAGACGCCGCGCCGTCTCTTCGCCCTCGCCGCGCACGATCGCGGTGATGTAGCGCTCCTCGCGCAGGATGTCGCGCCAGTGATAGGTCGGAAACACGCCGCCATAGACGATCCGCACACCGGGCACGGCCTTGACGATCGCCTGCGCCACCTCGGCGATGACAGGATGGCCCGACGTCGAGCCGGAATGGCCGAACAGCACCGCATCCGGTGCAAATCTCGATGCCTCCGCCACGATGGCTTGGACCGGCATCGGCCCGAACTCAGCATCGATAAGACCAACGTCGTGGCCGTCATCGATCAGCGGCCCGCCGATCGACAGCAGGCCGAGTGGCGGCAGATGGTCGTCGGGGATCCGGCTGCCGATCGCCGGATGCGGCACGTTGATGAGAAGAATGCGCATGGATGATCGCTCCCGCTTTGGTTGGCGTGATCGTTCGTCCCCGCATCTTGTGAGAGAGAGCCCAACCCCCCGGCCGGGCTTTAGGAATAGAGCAGTTGGCGCGGCTTGACGCGTTAGAGGTTCGGCACCTCCGCCGGCGCGATCGCGGTCAGTCCGCCGAAGCGGCGCTCGCGGCGATGGAAGGAGCCGAGTGCGTCGGCGAGATCGTCGGCATCGAATTCGGGCCACATCCGCTCGGTGAAATGCAGCTCGGCATAAGCGCCCTCCCAGAGCAGAAAGTCCGACAGCCGCTTCTCGCCCGAGGTGCGGATGATCAGGTCGACGTCGCGCAGCCCGGCCTCGCCGGTAATGAGATCGGAGAACGTCTCGCGGCTGAGCTCGCCGGCGCCGGCCGCGCGCGCGGCGGCGTTCAGGATGGCGTCGCGCGCCGAATAATCGATCGCGATGCGCAGATGCAGCGTGGTGCCGCCGGCGGTCTCGGCCTCGGCGCGCGTGATCGCGGCGGCGATGCCGTCGGGCAGCCGGTCGCGGCGGCCGATCACGGTGAGGCGAACGCCGTTGCGCACCAGCGCAGCGATCTCGTTGGCGAGATAGAAGCGCAGCAGCCCCATCAGTGCCGCGACCTCGGCCTTCGGACGGCGCCAATTATCGCTCGAGAAGGCGTAGAGCGTCAGCGTGCCGACGCCCTGGTCCGGCGCGGCCTCGACGATGCGGCGGATCGCCTCGACGCCGGCCTCGTGTCCGCGCAGCCGTGACAGGCCGCGCCGCGTTGCCCAGCGGCCATTGCCATCCATGATGATGCCGACATGGAGCCTGAAGGCGGCTTCCGGCTTGAGCGCGACGTTACTTTGCATCACAAAGTCTCCGGACAAAATGAGATGGTTCAAACCGGCTGGATACCGAGGCGGCCAGCTGCGCGGTCGTCCTTGCCGGCGGCCTTTTCTGCCGTGCCGGCGGCCCTCTCGGCCGTGCCGGCGGCCTTGGCCGCGTCACGCACCAGCTGCTCGAGCACGGCGAGATAGTCGAGGAAGCGGCGACGACCGCTCTTGGTCAGGCGGCAGGTGGTGTGCGGACGATTGCCTTCATAGCCCTTGATGACGTCGACGAGACCGGCCTCCTGCAGCACCTGGAGGTGCCGGCTGAGGTTGCCGTCGGTCAGGCCGCAGAGCTGCTTGAGATCGGCAAAGGCGAGCCCCTTCGGATGCGCCATCAGCGAGGTCAGCAGGCCGAGCCGCGCCTTCTCGTGGATGACGCGGTCGAGGCCGTCATAGGCGAACGGCGCGGCGGTCAGGTCAGTCTTCGGCATCATGGCCTCCGGAAGCGAAATAGAGCAGCGCTGCGAGCAGCAACTGGCCGATCGCGAATGGCAGTCCCATGGTCCAGGGCGACAGCGCGTGGCTCTGGCTTGCGATCAAGAGCACCGTGAAGCCCGACAGGAAATACCAGGCGCCGCCGAGCGCGATCGTGCGCGGCAGCAGGCGGACCGAGGCGAACACGCCGAGGCTGACCAGCACCTGCCACAGGCCGGGCAGCATCCACAACGTCTCGGGCGCGAACTTCCATTGCAGGATCGCGAGCAGCACGCCGGCGATCGCCGCGGGAACGAACTGCTCGATCGCCTGCTGGACCATCGCGTCCGCAAGGCCGGAATGATGCCGCCGCGAGCGCGCCTGCATCTCGATCCAGATCAGCACGGCGGAGACCAACGCGGCCGCCGCCCAGCCTGCGAGGAACGCGATCGGATGAGCGGTGGGATCGGCGAGCCAGAGATATTGCGCAAGCGCCGTGACCAGCGCGATGCCGCTGGTGGCGGCGACGGTCGCCGGACCGTAGCCGCGGAACGCCGTTCCGGCCGCAATCTGGCTGCGGATGGCGAGGATATCGGCCAACGCCTTGTCGAGGTCACGCATGATTCGCCCGAACTTTGTATTGCAAAGTATACGGGATCACCAAGTAAACGCAAGCGGCACCGCGCGGCTTGCCGAGCGTGATGTTTAACAGCTGGTTACTGCGCGGATTGCGGCGAAACCGTGCCGCGTCAGACCTTCACCAGGCTGGCGAAGCCGCCATAGATCATCCGCTTGCCGTCGAACGGCACGTCACCCATGCTCATCGATGCTAGGCGCGGATCGGCCATCACCTTGGCGTTGATCCGGTCGCGCTGGGCGCGCGACTTGTAGGTGATCCAGGCGAACACGACGGTTTCGCCGGCCTTCAGTTTCACGCTCTGCGGAAACGAGGTCAGCTTGCCCGGCTTGACGTCGTCGGCGACCCATTCGCGATAATCCAGTGCGCCATACTCGCGCCAGACCCTGCCGGCCTTCTTCGAGAGTTGCGCATAGGCTTTGAGTTTCTTCTTCGGCACGGCGACGATGAATCCATCGACGTAAGGCATTGGGCGGTTTCCTGCTGTTTGGGCTCCCTCTCATTGCGAGCGCCAGCGAAGCAATCCATCTCTCCAAACGCTGAAGATGGATTGCTTCGTCGCTTCCACGCAAAATTGCCCTGCAATTTTGTCGCGAGCCCCTCGCAATGACGATCAGCTGTGACAGCAGGATGCCTGAACCGGCGCCGGTTGGTACTGGTCACGTAGCCGCACCCAATCCATCGGATAGGGCAATCCTTCCTCGTGGCGGCCGAGTGGCGTCAGGTCGAGATAGTGATAGGCGGCATTCATCATGTCGAGGCCGCGCGCGAAGGTCGAGTAAGTGTGGAACACGCTCCCTGTCTCATCGCGGAAGAACACGCTGATGCCGGGCAGTTCGGGACCATAGAGCGGCGTCGTTCCATAATTGTATTTCGCGTTCCCCGCATCGATCTGCGCTTGCGTGAACGACACGCCGTAATCGTAGTTGAAGTCGCTCTCTCCCGAGGAGACCCAGTCGAAGGTCCAGCCCATCCGCGCCTTGAATGCGTCGAGCTTGACGAGCGGCGCCCGCGAGATCGCGATCATCGTGGTGTCGCGCGCGGCGAGATGCGGAACCATGCGCTCGAAACCGTCGGCCCAGAACGAGCAGTTCTTGCACGCCGCGTCCCACTCCGGCGCGAACATCACATGCTGCACCACGAGTTGCGGCCTGCCCTTGAAGAGATCGCCGAGCGTCATTTTGCCGCCCGGCCCGTCGAACACATAGTCCTTGTCGACCTTGACCCAGGGCAGTTCGCGGCGCTGCCGGCTGAGCGCTTCGCGGGCCTGGGTCAGTTCCTTCTCACCGGCCATCAGCGCCTTGCGGGCTGCGATCCATTCTTCACGCGAGACGATCATGTGCTGTTGCATGGGATGCTCCTTTGCAGGTCAGGCGTCGACGAAGCTTTCCAGATTGCCGAGGAATGCGGTCCAGCCGCGCTGGTGGTTGTCGCGGGCGGTCTCATCGACGAACTGCGCGTGATGGAAGGTGAGCAACGTACCGCCGGCATCGGGCTTGATCGATATCGTTACCTCGGATTCGCGTTCGGGCGTCGAATGCCAGGCCCAGCTGAACACCAGCTTCTCGTTCGGCACCACCTCACGATAGACGCCGCCGACCTCGTGATATTCGCCGTTGGTGCCGATGAATCCGATGCGATAGCGTCCGCCGACGCGGACATCGAGCTCCGCACGCGTCGTGGCCGGCTTGACCCCACCCGGTCCGAACCACTGCGCTAGATTTTCCGGCTCGGTCCACGCGGCGTAGACTTTTTCCGGCCGCGCGCGGAGGCGCCGCGTGAGGGTGAGGCTTGGGCGCGCGGCGAGGCCGGCGTCGGCGGCGACTGCGGATTGGTTTGCCATGGTTCTTCCTCCACAAAGGCTGCAAGGCGGTCGAGATTGTCGGACCAGAATTGCGCATAGCGATTGAGCCAGTTCATCGCCTGCTCCATCGGCCGTGCGGTGAGCCGGCACGCCACCGTGCGGCCGGTCTTTTCGCGCGCGACGAGACCCGCATCGGTGAGCACGTCGAGATGCTTCATGATCGCCGGCAGCGACATCGCGAATGGCTGCGCCAGCTCGCTCACCGACAGGCTTTCCTGGTCGCCGAGCCGCGCCAGCAGCGCGCGACGGGTGGGATCGGAAAGCGCCGCAAAGGTGCGGTCCAGCGTCTCATCCTGATACTTAACCATGTGGTTTAGTATAGGCGCAAACGGCGTGACGTCAAGTGCGCGGCTTCACGATCACGTCAGCATGGACCCGACGCGAGGGACGAACGTCAGGAACAGTGGCGACAGACTGCCTTGCGGTGATGCCGCAACGCTAGTCGGGATAAACGGTCCGGTGCCGACGCTGATAGCGGCCCGGTGGTGGCGGCGGCGGTTCGCTGAACAGGAAGCGCGGATTCTCGCCGCAATAGAGATAGCGGCCGGACACGCTCGCGAGGCATTGCTGGTAGGTCCGGTAAGCGCATTCGCCGGGATAACCCAGGCTCGGGCCCTGCGCGCACCATGGGTAGTCATAAGGATCGGCGGAAGCGGGCGTGATACTCGCCGCGCCTGCGAGCGTCATCGTTCCCAGAACAAGCATTGCCAATCCCGATGCGCGCATGATCCGGCTCCTCGGACGCCGCAGTTAGCCAGGTGCGGCATCTTTGATAAGGTTCCTGAAGGTCATTTTATTCCGCGTCAAGGCCGACGAAACCGGCTTCGGCCAGGGACCGGCTGTACCACGCGGGCCACGTTTGTCCCGCGCGATCCAGCATCGTGCCTCTTGCGAGGCCTACTCGACCTTGAGGCCGGCGAACTCGACCACCTTCTTCCACTTGTCGGTTTCGGCCTTGATGTCGTTACCGAAGGCTTCCGGCGTCTGGATCAGCGGATCGCCGCCGAGCTCGACCAGGCGCTTCTTCATGTCGGGTTCGGCGAGCACGGCGTTGATCTCGGTGTTGAGCCTGGCGATAACTTCCTTCGGCATGTTCTTCGGCGCGCCCATGCCGAACAGCGCGCTCGCCTCGTAGCCCTTTACGGTTTCGGCAACCGACGGAACATCGGGCAGTTGCGAGGATCGCTCCGTTGAGGTCACAGCCAGCGCGCGCAGCGCGCCGGAGCGGATGTGCTGGATGATCGAGGGCATGTTGTCGAAGATCACCTGCACCTGGCCGCCGAGCATGTCGGTGATCGCGGGCGCGGCGCCGCGATACGGCACGTGCTGCATCTTGCAGCCGGTCATCGCCATGAACATCTCGCCGGAGAGATGCACCGAGGTGCCGTTGCCGGAAGAGGCCATGTTCACCTTGCCGGGATTGGCCTTCACATATTCGATGAACTCGGCGACGGTCTTGGCCGGCACGTCCTTGTTGACGGTCATCACGTTCGGCACGCGATTGAAGGAAGCAACCGGCGCGACGTCGCGCACGAAGTTGAACTTCAGATTGGCGTAAAGCGAGGCGTTGATGTAATTGGCCGGATTGACCAGCAGCACGGTGTAGCCGTCCGGCTCGGCATTGATCGCCGCCTCGGTGCCGATATTGTTGCCGGCGCCCGGCTTGTTCTCGATCACGAATTGCTGCCCGAGCCTCTCCGACAGCCGCTGCCCGACCAGGCGCGCGATGATGTCGGTGGCGCCGCCCGGCGGATAACCCACGATCCAGCGCACCGGCCGCGCCGGATAGTCGGCAGCGGAGGCGCGGCCGATCGCGAATGTCGAAATCCCCGACCCGATCAGGCCCAGCGCGGTACGGCGTGAAATCATGAAGTTTCTCCCAATCCAGCAGGGTTTGGCGCCCTGCCCGTTTCTGTTGCGTTGCGTGCGGCGCGGTTTTAACAAACAATGCCTGAAGCGACCAGTGCGACACGTGCGCCGCCGACCGCGACGAAAGACTAAGCTTCGGCTCTGATCGCACCAGAACCGGCGACCACATCGCTCGAAAGCACTCTGGACCGAAGAGGATCGATCATGTCCGTCAAGGTGAATGGGCTCGACCATCTCGTGATCAACGTCACCGATGTCGTGCGCTCGGTTGCCTGGTACAGCAGGATCCTCGGCATGGAGGTGAAGGTGTTCGACCCGGGCAAGGGCAAGACACCGCGCACCTCGCTGGTGTTCGGCAACCAGAAGATCAATGTGCGGCCGCGCGATGCCGACAAGGTGGACTGGTTCACCGCCGATCACGAGGCGGCCGGCAGCGACGATCTCTGCTTCCTCACTTCGAGCACACCCGAGGAAGTGGTCGCACATCTGAAGGCCAATGGCGTCAGAATCGAGGAAGGCCCGGTGGCCAAGCAGGGCGCGCGCGGCACGCTGCGCTCGGTTTATTGCCGCGACCCCGACGGCAGCCTGATCGAGATCTCGTCGTACGAGAAGAACGCGACGTAGCTTTCGTTCGTCCTTGCGAACCGGCGCGGCGTGCGAATGCGCGCCCGATGACGGATGCCGCGAATAAATCGATCTCTTCCGTGCGGCGGAACAGATTGCTTCAGCGCAAAACCGCTTTGCAAATCCCGATTTGCTCTCGGCGCACGCCGATGGCAGAACTGCTCCAACCAAGATCAATGGCGGCCGGCAAGGCCGCGCGGGAGGACATATGAGCAATTCAAAAGCAGTGCCGGGCGTCGTGGGACCGTTTGCGGGGCTCGACGTGCCTTGGCTGCTGCGGATGCGCGCCGAAGTGCGCCGCGACCATCCATTCCTGATCTGGGCGCCGTTCGACACGGCGGCACGGCGCTGGAGCTACGGCGAATTCCATGAGCGCGTCGGCGCGCTGGCTGCGGGCCTTGCGAAGCGCGGCATCCGGCAGGGCGACTATGTCCTGATCCATCTCGACAATTGCGTCGAAGCGATCATGTCGTGGTTCGCCTGCGTCGAGCTCGGCGCCATCGCCGTCACCACCAACACCCGCTCGGCCGCCGCCGAGATCGAATATTTTGCCGGCCATTGCGGCGCGGTCGCCGCGATCACCCAGCCGGCCTATGCCGAGCTGATATCAGCCAACTGCAAGGGCCTGCGCTGGATCGCGGTGACCTCGCACGACGCCGGGCAAGCGCCGGCACAAACGCCCGCGCACGGCGACAGTTTTGACGCGCTGTTTGCCGACAGCGCCGACCGGCCGCGTCGCCCGACCGATCCGCTCGCCCCCTGCAGCGTGCAATATACCTCCGGCACCACGTCGCGGCCGAAGGCGGTGCTGTGGACCCACGCCAACGCGCTGTGGGGCGCCAAGATCAACGCCGCGCATCAGGATCTGCACGCCTTTGACGTGCACCAGACCTATCTGCCGCTGTTTCACACCAACGCGCTGGCCTATTCGATGCTGGCGAGCCTGTGGGTCGGGGGCACCTGCGTGATCCAGCCGCGCTTCTCGGCGAGCCGCTTCTGGCCGGTGGCGCTCGAGCATGGCTCGACCTGGACCTCGACGATCCCGTTCTGCATGAAGGCGCTGCTGGAGCACGAGGTGCCGAAGAAGCACAAATTCCGGCTCTGGGGCACCGCCGTGAACGAGCCGCCGGCATTCGCGATGTTCGGCATCAAGATCATCGGCTGGTGGGGCATGACCGAGACCATCACCCACGGCATCATCGGCGAGGTCGATCAGCCCAACACGCCGATGTCGATCGGCCGCGCCGCCCCCGAATACGAAATCCGCATCGTCAATGACGACGGCGCGCCGACCGGCGTCGGTGAGACCGGCAATCTCCTGATCAAGGGCATTCCCGGCCTGTCGCTGTTCGCCGAATATCTACACAACGAGACGGCCACGCGCGAGAGTTTTGACGAGCACGGCTACTTCATCACCGGCGACCGCGTCACGATGCTGGAGGGCGGCTACATCAAGTTCGGCGACCGCTCCAAGGACATGCTGAAGGTCGGCGGCGAGAATGTCGCGGCCTCCGAGATCGAACAGGTGATCGCGGTGGTGCCGGGCGTACGCGAAGCCGCCGTGGTGGCAAAGAAGCATCCGATGCTGGACGAGGTCCCGGTCGTCTTCATCATCCCGCAGGCTGGCGTCGCCAAGCTGCCCGTCGACCTCCACGACAACGTCATGGCCGCTTGTCGCGCAAGCCTCGCCGACTTCAAGGTGCCGCGCGAAATCCGCTTTGTCGAGGAGATGCCGCGCTCGACGCTGGAGAAGGTCGCGAAGGCGGAGCTCAGGAAGATGCTGGAGTGAGGCGGACTTGATCGCGTCATTCCGGGGCGATGCGTTAGCATCGAACCCGGAATCTCGAGATTCCGGGCCTGGTCCTTCGGACCATCCCGGAATGAAAAGTACTCAATTCACCTCGAACCGGATCGGCAGCTTCTTCGGGCCGTTGACAAAATAGGCCTGCGTCATCTTCACCTCGCCGTCGAGCGACAGCGACCTCAGGTGCGGCAGCAGCTCCTCGAACAGGATGCGCATCTCGAGCTTGGCGAGGTACTGACCGAGACAGAGATGCGCGCCATAGCCGAACGCGACATGGCGGTTGGGCTTGCGGTCGCTGCGGAAGCGATCGGGGTCCTCGAACACCTCCTCGTCGCGATTGCCCGAGGCGTAGCACAGCATCAGCCAGTCGCCCTTGGCGATCTTGCGGCCGCCGAGCTCGGTATCCGCGGTGGCCGAGCGCATGAAATGCTTGACCGGCGTCATCCAGCGGATCGACTCATCGACCAGGCCCGGAATCAGGTCCGGATTGGCCTTCACCTTGGCGAATTCCGCGGGGTCCCTGGCCAGCGCCCAGATCGCGCCGGCGGTCGAGGATGAGGTGGTGTCGTGGCCCGCCGTCGCGACGATCATGTAATAGCTGGTCTGATCGTGCTCCGGCATGTACTCGCCGCCGATCTTCGCGTTGGCGATGACGGTGGCGAGATCGTCGCGCGGGTGCTGGCGGCGATCCTCGGTGATCTTGCGGAAGTAGGCGGAAAAGTCGGCGATGATCGCCTGCAACATCGCGGAGACCTGCTCCGCGCTCAGCGCGTCGCGGACGCGCGCGGTGTCGGGATCCTGCGGCCCGAACAGTTCCTGCGTCAGCTTGAGCATGCGCGGCTCGTCCGCCTCGGGCACGCCGAGGATCTCCATGATGACGTGCAGCGGATAGCCGAGCGCGACGTCCTCGACGAAGTCGCAGGCGCCGCCCCTCGCGAGCATGCGCTGCACCGTGGCGCGCGCGATCTCGCGGACGCGGGCCTCGAACTTGCCGAGATTGGCCGGCATGAACCAGCCTTGCGTCAGCGCGCGATATTTCGGGTGATCGGGCGCGTCCATCTGCACCAGCGAGCGCACCAAATTGGGCCCGCCCGTGATCTTGCGAACGCGCTCCTCGAGCGCCTGCGTCGTCAGGGTGGTCGGCCGATCGGCGTTGTGGAACAGCTCGTTCTGCCGGCTGATCGCCTGGATATGCGCGTGCTTGGTCACCACCCAGAACGGGTCGAACTTCTCGGGCCGCGCGATGCCGAGCGGGTTGTTGGCGCGCAGCCAGCGATAGCTGTCGTGGATGCGGTCGTCCGCATAGGCGACGGGATCGACAAGGGTTGCCGCGATGTCGGCGGGGATGTCGAAATCCCCGGTCGTTGCCGTATCCATGATCGTCCTCACCCGTCGGAGCATCGGTCCTGCCGATGATCACCGGAATCTAGGCGGAGGTAAGGAGCACGACTTGCGTTGATTGGCTAGAGCCGTCGCCTCAGCCGGCATTGCGACGACGAAGCGACGTAGCAATGATGGGGTTGAGGACTCAATAGTGCCCGAACGCCACCGGGCGGAACGCCTGCAGCAATTGCTGGTCGAGCTTGCCGCCCATCTCCTCCATCATGGAGAATGCCTTGGCGTGGGTGAACTGCAGGCGGTAGGCGCGCTTCTCGACCAAAGCGGCATAGACGTCGACGATCGTGGTGACGCGGACGATGTCGCTGATCTGGTTGCCGCTGAGGCCGTTCGGATAGCCGGTGCCGTCGAGGAATTCGTGGTGATGCAGGATCACGTCGAGCATTTCCGGCGGGAAGCCGCCCTGCGCGGACAACGCCTCGTAGCCGCGGCGCGGATGCTCGCGCATCTCGGCCATTTCCTCCACCGTCAGCGCGCCGGGCTTGTCGAGCAGCGCGACCGGAACGAAGGCCTTGCCGACGTCGTGCAGCAGCGCGGCGCGGGCGAGCCGGCGCTGATCGTCGTCGCGCATGCCGAGATGCTGCGCGAAGGCGACTGCAAAACCGGTCACGAACAAGCAGTGGCGATAGGTCTCCTGGTGATGGCAGCCGACCGTGGTCAGCCATTCGCGCAGCGAGTTGTGCTTGATCGCCTTGAGGATCTTGTTCTCGGCGGCGACGATGTCCTCGAACTTGAGCGGCTCGCCGGCGCGCATCCGCTCGAACATCTTGACCATCACGCCGTGCGCGGCTTCGACGCCGCGGTTGAGCGCCTTGCCGCGATCGGTTTCGTCATAGCCACTGTTGTCGGGGAACGCGGCGCGGATGCGCTGCAGGATGCCGCGCGCATCGAACGGCCGCGAGATCGTGTCGGTGGCGCCGAGCGCCCAGGCCTGCATCGAGGCGTGATGCAAGGCGTCCGCCAGCACGAACAGCCGCGGCATCTCGCGATAGGCGTCGGCCTGCAGCTTGGCGCGGACGAGTTGCACGGCTTCGGGCGAGCGCAGATTGATGTCGACGACGATGCCGGAGAGATCGCGGGCCGGCTGCTCGGGAATGTCAGAGGTCGGAACGGTATCGACCTCGCCCACCGAGCGCAGGATGTTGGCGAGCTCGTTGCTCTGATCGCTTCGATCTGACGCCAGCAGGAGGCGGCGCTTCGAAGTCTGGTTGTTGGCTAAGGCTGTCATGAAATCCCCGTCGCGGTAACGACTGACGCCGGGACGCTACCTGACGATGCGTTCCCTCCGGCTTAATGGGGATGCTGAACGGCGCTTAAGCGCAATGGGTACAATTTGAGGGATCGCCGAATCCGCCAGCAAAATCAGGCCGGCCGGAAATCGATGCAGTTGCGCAGATCGGCAGCGAATCATGAATTTTTGCGGCGTCGAAGTTGATGCCGTCACTGCCCGGCCGACACGCGGAGCAAAGATAAACGCCGGAGAGCTCGTGCTCTCCGGCGTCCTTGTTCGTTCAGGCCGTTACGCCTTCATCGCCGCCTTGACGGCTTCCGCGGTGATCGGCAGGCCGCGGACGCGGGCGCCGACCGCGTTGAAGACGGCGTTGCCGATCGCCGGCGCCACCACCGTCACCGCGGGCTCGCCGACGCCGGTCGCCTTCTCGCCATTGGCGATGACGTTGACCGCGACTTCCGGCAGCTGGCTCATCCGAAGCGGCGTGTAGCTGTCGAAGTTGGTCTGCTCGATGCCGCCGTCCTTCAACGTCGCCTTCTCGAACAGCGCCAGCGACATGCCCCACAGCGCCGCGCCCTCGACCTGGGCTCGGATGCCGTCGGGATTCACCTGCGTACCAACGTCGGTCGCAACCGTCAGCTTCTTCACCGTCACCTCGCCCGACGGGGCGACCGCGACATGGGCGACGCAGGCAGTCCAGCTCGCCGTGGCGCGCTCCTGCGACGACACGCAGGCGACCCCCATGCCTTCGCCCTTGGGCAGCTGCTTGGTGCCGTAGCCGGCAAGCCCCATCGCAGCGAGCAAGGTGTTGCGGAGACGCTGCGCGCCGCCGTCATTCTTGCCCTTGCCGTCGAGCAACGAGATGCGCAGCTGCGCCGGGTCCTTGCCGGTCGCATGCGCGATCTCGTCGATCATGCTTTCGACCGCCCAGAACGTCCAGCCCGGCGCCACCGAACGGAGCTGACCCGACGGGGTGGCGTTGTGCGCCATCTCGTTCTTGATCGCCCGCACATAGTGGTTGGGCACGGTATAGAAGAAGTCCGCTCCGTTCACGGTGAAGGAGTCGAGCGGGCCCTTCTTGTCGACCGACGGTGTGAGGAAATCGGGGATTCCCCAGCGCGCGGTCGGCCAGGCCGAGACCACGTCGTGGCTCATCGCGACGATCTTGCCGTCGCCGTCCATGCCGGCCTTCACCTTCTGGTAGGTCAGCGGACGCGAGAAATCCATCGTCATGTCGTTTTCGCGCGTGTAGATGACCTTGACCGGCTTGCCGACGGCCTTCGCCGCCTGCACCGCGGGCACCATCATGTCGGCGTCGAGACGCCGGCCGAAACCGCCGCCCAGCCACATCTGGTGCATCACCACGAACTTCGGATCGATCCCGGCGGCGCCGGCCGCAATCGCGCCGGAGCGCGTCGCGAACTGGTTGCCGGAATAGATGTGCAGGATGTCGCCCTTGAACTCCGCGGTGGCGTTCATCGGCTCCATCGGCGCGTGGATGTTGATGTTGGTGGTGTATTCCGCCTCCAGCACCTTGGCCGCCGATCCGAAGGCCGCCTTGGGATCACCGTCCTTGACGAAGAACTGGCCGGAATCGTCCAGTCCCTGAAGCCGCTTGGCCTCGGCGAGCAGCGATTCGCTCGACAGCTTCGCGTTCGGACCGCCGTCATAGCTGATCTTCAGCGCCGCCGCGGCTTTCTTCGCCTGCGCATAGGTGTTGGCGACCGCGACGACCCAGCCGGTCGTGGTTGTGGTCTTGTCGTCGAGGGTGACGGCCTTGATGAAGCCGGGCAGCTTCTTGGCCGCGCTATCGTCGACCGACTTCACGGTGGCGCCGTAACGCACCGGCGGCGTGACCAGCGCGCCGTAGACCATGCCCGGCACCATCACGTCGATGCCGTACTTGGCCGTGCCGTTGGTCTTCGACGGGATGTCGAGTTGCGGCACCGAGACGCCGATCATCGTGTACTGGTCGGGCGTCTTCAGCTTGATCGCCTTCAGATCATCCGCCGTGAAGGTCTTGGTCGCCTTGCCGCTCTTCACCACTTCGGCGAACGACATCGACTTCTTCGACTTCGCATGGCTGATCCTGGAGTCACGTACCACCAGCTCGCCGGCCGGCACGCCCATGGAGGCCGCCGCCGCCTCGGTCAATGCAATGCGGCCGGCTGCGCCGGCGCGGCTCATCGCGTCGAAGTTCATCATCGTCGACCAGCTGCCGCCGGTGATCTGCGCGCCCAGCACGGGATCGTTGAACTTCGGATCGTTGGAGGCGAGTTGAACCCGCATGTCCTTCCAGTTCGCGCCGAGCTCTTCGGCCACGATCTGCGCCATGGTCGAGGCGACGTGCTGGCCCATGTCGGCCTTGCCGCAGGTCACGGTGACGAGACCGTCGGGCGCGATCGAATACCAGACGCTCGGCTCGAAGTTGGCGGGCGCGGGTGCCGCGAGCGCCTGGTCGATGCCGGACCCGGCGTAGCCGAGCACGAGGCCGGTTGCAGCGGTGCCGACCAGGAAGGAACGGCGGCTGAGATCGGTCGTCTCTGGCGCGAGGTTTTTCACGTGCTTGTTCATGTCGCCCTCCGCTCGGATCCGGTGGCCGATGCGGTGCGCATGTCGGACGCAGCGCGCATGATCGCCTTCTGGATTCGTGAATAGGTCATGCAACGGCACAGGTTGCCGTCCATATGCGCGACCACTTCTTCCTTGGTCGGGTTGGTATTCTTCGACAGCAGCGCCGCCGCCTGCATGATCTGGCCGGACTGGCAGTAGCCGCATTGCGGCACCTGCTCGGCGACCCAGGCCTTCTGCAAGGGATGATCGCCCTTGGCGGAGAGGCCTTCGATGGTGGTGATCTTCTTGCCGACGGCGTCGGCGACCGAGGTCTGGCAGGACCGCACCGCTTCGCCGTTGACGTGAACCGTGCAGGCGCCGCACAGACCGGCGCCGCAACCGAATTTGGTGCCCGTCATCTGCAATTGCTCGCGGATGACCCAAAGCAGCGGCGTGTCATTGGCCGCCTCGACGGACATATTCCGTCCGTTGATATTGAGATTTGGCATCTCTCTCCCCTTCCGGTGTAGGAAGCCGCTTACGGCGGCAACTCACTGTTGGGTCTTGGCCGGCGCCCACCGGGTAAGCGACAGTTGCCGAAACAATGATCCGGTTCCCGGCTGGAGGCAATCCAATTTGGAATTGCTCGAAAAGAATAAATTTCCGAAGATGCCTGTTGTGCGATGCGGCAACGGCATGACGCTTTTTGGAATACCAGCGTTGGTGTCTAATCGACAGGCGCTTGCTCAAAGCGTCGGCAGCAAGCGCCGGCAACGCCGTCCGACGACAGCGGCGAGAGAAACACAAGGAGCCCGTCAATGGCCAAGCTCAACCGCAACGGCGTCGAGATCTACTACGAGGTTCACGGCAGCGGCCCGCCGCTGATCCTGACCCACGGCTATTCCTCGACCTCGGCGATGTGGCAGGGCCAGATCGAGGCGCTGTCGCGGCGGCACAAGCTGATCCTGTGGGACATGCGCGGGCACGGCCAGTCCGACTATCCCGACGATCCCGATGCCTATAGCGAAGCGCTGACGGTCGGCGATATCGCCGCTCTGCTCGACGCCGCCGGCGCCGACAAGGCGATCGTCGGCGGGCTGTCGCTCGGCGGCTACATGTCGCTCGCCTTTCATCGCGCCCATCCGGAGCGGGTGCGGGCGCTGCTGATCATCGACACCGGCCCGGGCTTCAAGAAGGACGACGCCCGTGAGGTCTGGAACAAGCGCGCCCGCGAGACCGGCGACCGCTTCGACCGCGAAGGGCTCGAGGTGCTTAGGTCGTTGAGCGCCGAGCGCGCGTCGGTCACCCATCGCAACGCCAGGGGCCTCGCGCTCGCCGCGCGCGGCATGCTGGCACAGCGCGATGCACGGGTGATCGAATCGCTGCCCGGGATCCAGGTGCCAGCACTGGTTGTGGTCGGCGCCGACGACACGCCGTTCCTGGCGGCGTCCGACTACATGGCGGCAAAAATCCCCGGGGCGCGGAAGGCGGTGATTCCGAACGCCGGCCATGCCGTCAACATCGACCAGCCGCAGGCCTTCATCGCCGCGGTGCTGCCGTTCCTGGATGGCCTTGAAGCCGGCGCGCCGGGAAAGCCCGCGCCATGAAGACAATCGCCGTTGCCTTGTTGCTGACTGCGGCGACGACAGGGGCGAGCGCGCAGAAGCTGCCGTTCGTCACAGCCCCGTCCACTTTCACCGCGACGTTGTCGAACACCACGCCGCTGGTGTTCGGCATGGGCGTTGCGGACGCGCAGCGCGCGCTCGGCACGCCTTTCACCTATGTCAGCGGACGGCCCGGCAACGAGATCTTCCTGACCTTCCGCGACCTCGGCGGCAGCGGGCTGTTTCCGCACCACGACCGCCTCTTCCTGCAATTCCGCAAACACCGGCTGACCGGCTGGAAGGCCGACTGGGGCGAGAACTGGATGTGGCGCTAGAGCATGGTCCGGAAAAGTGCGAAGCGGTTTTCCGAAACGGCCATGTTCAAACGAAGAGCCAAAGCGCGACGACGATGTCATCGCGCCTCATCATCGAGAGCTTCATGCACCCCCCAAACTGACAAGGATGGACCATGGGACAAGACATCAAACTCAAAGCTTCGGACGGATTTGAACTCGGCGCCTACCGCGCCGATCCTGCCGGCGCGCCGAAGGGCGCGGTCGTCGTGATCCAGGAGATTTTTGGCGTCAATCACCACATCCGCTCGGTCTGCGACCGGCTGGCGAAGGAAGGCTATGTCGCGGTTGCACCTTCGATCTTCGACCGCATCACGCCGAACTTCCAGAGCGGCTATTCCCCCGACGAGATCGCCGAGGCGCGGAAGTTCGTTGCCAATCCGGACTGGGCCGCGATGCTGCGCGACAGCCAGGCGGCGATCGACGCTGTGAAGCCGGTCGGTCCGGTCGGCATCATCGGCTTCTGCCTCGGCGGCAGCGTCGCCTATGCTGCCGCCACCAAGCTGGCCGGGCTGTCAGCCGCGGTCGGCTATTACGGCGGCGCCGTCGTGCGCTTCGCCGACGACAAGCCGGCGGTGCCGACGCAGCTACATTTCGGTGAGAAGGATGCCGGCATTCCCCTGAGCGATGTCGAGACCATCAAGTCGAAGCGGCCCGAGGTCGAGGTCTTCATCTATCCCGGCGCGCAGCACGGCTTCCATTGCGACGAGCGCGCCAGCTACGACAAGGCAAGCGCCGACATCGCCTGGCCGCGCAGCATGGAGTTTTTCGCAAAGCATCTGAAGAAGTGACGCTGCAAGCGTCATTCCGGGGCGATGCGCAGTATCGAACCACAGATGCGCAATTGCGCATCGGGGAATCTCGAGGTTCCGGGTCTGGTGCTAACGCACCATCCCGGAATGAAGAAGGACACTATCCTTCTTCAGAACCAGCGCTCGCCGACGAATACCGTATCGCCCGGGCTCATCGGCGTGCCCAGCGGCACCACAAAGCGCCCGGAGCCGGACGCATCGGTGTGGGTCAGCGTCACGCTGTCGCGGCGGGCACGCGGCGAGAAGCCGCCGGCAATCGCGACCGCGCTCTCGACCGTCATGTTCGGCACGTAGGGATATTGGCCGGGGGCCTGGACTTCGCCGAGGATGAAGAACGGACGATAGGACTCGATCTCGACCGCCACCGAAGGCTCGCGGATATAGCCGTTGCGCAGCCGTGCCGAGATTTCGCCGGCAAGCCCGGCCGGCGTGCGGCCGCGCGCCGGCACCGAGCCGATCAGCGGCATGGTAATCGCGCCCGCGGCGTCGATCGCATAGGAATTGGTCAGGCCTTCCTGGCCGTAGACCACCACGCGAAGCTTGTCGCCGGGGCCAAGGTGATAGCCGTTGTCGTAACCGGCGGGGGGTCCACCCGGGGAGGCGGCGGCATAGACGACCGGGGCGGCGGCCGGTGCGGCATAGCCATAACCAGGGGACGTGCTGGCGAAGGCGGAACGCAATGCGCTGATCGCACCGCCGCCGCCTGCATCGGCAACCGGAGCGGGTGCGTAGGCCGGGCCGTAGGTGACGGCATCGACGCCTTGCGGGCCGACGGCGACGGGACCGGACGTGCTCATGCAACCAGACAGCGCGAGCGCAGCCACAACGGCAGTGATCGGCAATCGTAACGCGCGTGCAACCGGCACCGGACCTATCCCTCAACGGCGAGACAGGCCCAGTCTTGCACCACTTATGGTTAACAAAGGGTTTTCGAGGATCGAGCGGGAGGCCGGAACAGCCGGCCTCCCATTGGCTTGGAGCCGTGCCCGGGAAGAGCGCAAACCGGCTTTCCAGAGCGAGCTCTTTCTCAACAAGACGATCAGGCGGTGACGCCGACGCCGATCGGGCAGGACACGCCGGTGCCGCCGAGCCCGCAATAGCCCGCCGGATTCTTGGCGAGGTATTGCTGGTGATAGTCCTCGGCGAAGTAGAATTCACCGGCTGGCGCGACCTCGGTGGTGATGGCGCCGAGGCCCTTGGCGGCAAGCGCCTTCTGATACATCGCCTGCGACTCATCGGCGGCTTTGCGCTGCGCGTCGCTGAACGTGTAGATCGCGGAGCGATATTGCGTGCCGATGTCGTTGCCCTGGCGCATGCCCTGCGTCGGGTTGTGGTTCTCCCAGAACGTCTTCAGCAGCCTCTCGTAGGAGATCTTCTTCGGGTCGAACACGACCAGCACCACTTCGGTGTGGCCGGTGCGCCCCGAGCATACTTCCTCATAGGTCGGGTTCGGCGTGTGGCCGCCGGCATAGCCGACCGCGGTGGTGTAGATCCCCTCGCCGAGTTCCCAGAACTTGCGCTCCGCGCCCCAGAAGCAGCCGAGCCCGAACACCGCCTGCTCGAGGCCTTGCGGATAAGGCGGCTGCAACTTGCTGCCATTGACGAAATGGGTGATCGCGGTCGGGATCGGCGTCGCGCGGCCCGGCAACGCCTCGGCGGCGCTCGGCAACGCAGTGGTCTTGCGCATGAACAACATGGACACCTCCAGGCGGGACATCGGCCGACGCGGCAACGGCCTGCGGGCCGGCTGTCACCTATATATGTCCTTACGCGGATGATGGCAGCCCCGTTACGGGGCGGTGCAGCCAAGGAGGGCTGCCGACAAGTCAGTCGCGCGCGTAGCCGATCAGGGGCTTACGCGGCCGGAACAGGATCATCAGCAGGATGCCGGCAATGCCGAGCACCGCGAATACCGGCTGCTCCAGAAGCAGGCGGATCACGTCATTCCAGAGCCAGGGCGCGAAGCGATCCACCCAGGCATGGAATGCCTGCTGGCTCGACTGGTGGATGTCGTTCCAGAACTGGCCGAATTGGGTGAACCGCAGGCTCTGGTCGGCGACGTAGCGGGCCCCGTCATAGACCATGAAGATGAAGCTGCCGGCCAGCAGCAGAAGGCCGATCAGACGGAAAAAGCCGCGGATCATGCGTCACCCTAACTCCCAGTCGCGCCCCACGCGTCGTCAGGCCTTACCGGGCGCCCCCCGGAAATTCAACCTCTTCAGCGGCTTATCCGGCCCCCGCAGGGACGATTTCGGGCCCTTTTGGGGTCCCGAAAGCGTTGACGCTTAAGCCCGCGCCATCTATAAGACCGACCGATGGCGGCGGGCGCAATCCTGCCGCCGCTGTTCTTTGGACAGTGTCGCATGCGGAGGCAGCATTTTGCGCTCTTCGCATGGCCGCCTCAAGGACACCCAAGAAAACCACCTTGGACAAATACATCAGAGTTGAGATTTGAACCGGCCGGTGCGCGCAAGCCCGACCACCGAGCGATCACCGCCGAAGGACAGTTAGAGAACCATGGCCAACACCACCTCCGCCAAGAAGGCGACCCGCAAGATTGCCCGCCGCACCATCGTCAACAAGTCGCGCCGCACGCAGATGCGTGGCGCGGTGCGCACCGTCGAGGAAGCGATCAAGAGCGGCGACCGCGAGGCGGCACTGAAGGCGATGAGCCGCGCTGAGCCCGAGCTGATGAAGGCAGCACAGCGCAACATCATTCACAAGAACCTCGCGAGCCGTAAGGTGTCGCGCCTCACGCAGAGCATCGCCAAGCTCGCGAAGTAACGGCTTGCCACCAGAGCTGACTGGAAAACACATTTGTCACGAAGCCCGGCTCGCGCCGGGCTTTTTGTTTTTGTCTCGACTTTTGTCGTGGAAGTTTCATAGCGCGAGAACACTTCGCGTTGCCGCGCAACGAACTGCGTGTCATGTTTCGTCGCGTCCGTAGTTCTACCGGCTCGACATGCTTAACGCGCCGCACTCGCCCACAGATTGTTCTTCGCTAAGCTAGATAGATGGAATAGCGCGCGAGCATTTCGCGGACGAAACTTGCGAAGCGGGGTTACCCTGCAAAAGTAATCGAGAAAAATGACGTCTCGCGAATTACTTATGCACATAGCGTTGGACAGCGATTGGAAAAATGACCGGCGCGAGACCAAATGTAAATTTTCTATGAAAAATTTTTGGTATTGCACCGTCGTTTGTGACACGCGTGAATCTGTGCGCTGATTCAAAAACTTGCTTTCGCAACTCAGCATCGGCAACGCCGCAACAGTCGCGAAGAGTCTCGATCCCCGTCGAATCCACGGATTGTCAGAAAATCAGCTTGGTGTATTTATTTCTTGTTCGCGACGCCCACGGCTCTCCAGATCAGCGCGGTTTGAGACCCAGGGGCGGACGCACAAATCGGCGGCGGTGTGTGCGTTAGCGACGCTTTCCAAGCGAAGCTAGATTGACAACTCATAGCGATATGAGGACAGACGACCTGTGTCAAAAATTCTCCGGCGATGTCCCCGGCAATTTGGGGGATCGAACAAGAGAGACCAGGACGTCAGTCGGAATCTGGCAGCGGGAACGCGGAGCGAGTGAACGGGTTGACGACGACACGGCGGCGGCGAAGCGCCGGGCATTTCGGTGTTCGGTAGCAGCAGTTCGAATTTGAAGACACGAGCAAGCTGACAACTTGCCGCGATACGTCGCGGCGGGAGGGGGAGGTCATATGGCTTACGGTATCATCACTGCAGTCGAACCAACGACAGCCGAAGCGCAAATTTCCAGTGGTGCCGTAATCAACCCCTCGGACGTCAGCTCCCACCCGAAGCGTCCGTCGAGTACGCGCTGACCTCGCGGGGCGCATCTTCTCCAAACAGCTGATCTGTCGGGTGGCGCATGGACGCCACACGGGAGAGCTTTGTCCGGAGCAGACCGCGCCCGCTAGAGGTCGCGCCGCGGCAGGAAACCTGCACGGCGCTTTCGCAACGATTATCTCTCAGACTTGGAAGTACGAAGGCAATGACGAACACGGAACAGGATCGCTGGTCGCGGGTGAAGGGACGTTTGCGGACGAGCGTTGGCGAGGACGTCTACACGAGCTGGTTCGCTCGGATGGATCTGGAGAGCGTGCACGACGAGAGCGTGCACCTGTCGGTTCCGACCCGGTTCCTCAAGAGCTGGATCCAGGCGCACTATGCCGAACGCGTGCTCTCCTGCTGGCAGGCCGAGATGCCCGAAGTGCATCGCATCGACCTCACCGTGCGCTCGGCAATCCGCGCGACGGCTCCGGTGAAGGAAACGGTTGCGCCCGTCGAAGTGCGCCGCATCGAGCGCACTGACGGCCGGCTCGTGCCTGAACTGCGCTCGGTTGCGACCGCGCCGGTGTCCGCGAGCCACGACGCGCTCGGCGGCTCGCCGCTCGATCCGCGCCTGACCTTCGCCAGCTTCGTCGTCGGCAGGTCCAACACGCTGGCTCATGCGGCGGCCCGCCAGGTCGCGGAAGGTCGCCGCGGCGATCCCGTGATGTTCAACCCGCTCTACATTCATGCCGGCGTCGGCCTCGGCAAGACGCATCTGCTGCAGGCGGTGACCTGGGCCGGCAATTCCGGCGGCGAGCGCAAGGTGCTGTATCTCACCGCCGAGAAGTTCATGTACGGCTTCGTCGCGGCGCTGAAGACGCAGACGGCGCTGGCCTTCAAGGAGGCGCTGCGCGGCATCGACGTGCTGGTCATCGACGATCTGCAGTTCCTGCAGGGCAAGTCGACGCAGGCCGAGTTCTGCCACACGCTGAACGCGCTGATCGATGCCGGCCGCCAGGTTGTGATCGCAGCCGACCGTCCGCCGTCGGATCTGGAAAGCCTCGACGACCGCGTGCGCTCGCGGCTCGCCGGTGGCCTCGTGGTCGAGATGGGCTCGCTCGGCGAGGAACTGCGGCTCGGCATCCTGAAGTCGCGCGCCGCCGCCGCCCGCGCCCACCATGCGAGCTTCGATGTACCGGAGGAAGTGCTCGACTATCTGGCGCGCACCATCACCCATAACGGCCGCGACCTTGAAGGCGCGATCAATCGCCTGCTGGCGCACTCCAAGCTCAACAACCAGCCGGTGACGCTGGAGATGGCCGAGCGCGAGGTGCGCGACCTGATCCGCCCACAGGAGCCGAAGCGGATCAAGATCGAGGACATCCAGCGCGTGGTCGCCCGGCAGTACAATGTCAGCCGCTCCGACTTGCTGTCGTCCCGCCGTACCGCCAATGTGGTACGCCCGCGCCAGGTCGCGATGTATCTGGCGAAGACGCTGACCTTGCGCTCGCTGCCGGAGATCGGCCGGCGCTTCGGCGGCCGCGACCACACCACGGTGTTGCACGCCGTGCGCAAGATTGAGGCACTGGTCGCCAAGGACACGGCGCTGTCGGAGGAAGTCGAATCGCTGAAGCGCCAGCTGCAGGAATAGGGCCGCTTCATCCGGCCGGATCGTTCCATAGCCCTCCCCTCGCCAAAGGGGAGGGCTAAACTTTTTTCCGACCCAAAACGTGGGGAACGGGGCTCGTTTCGCGCCCGTATCCCTTGCACCGGCCGCCCATCCGCGCCACCTTGCGGTCCCCCCGTGGGTTTGATCAAATCCGGTATTGATCCGGCTTTTCGGGTTTCCAATGCCGCGGCGCTGCCCTGAACGGCCGCCCGGCTTTTCCATCTGAGGGATCTGGCGGGTATTGCAATGAAGGTCACCGTCGAGCGCGCGCAACTCCTGAGATCGCTGGGTCACGTTCACCGCGTGGTCGAGCGCCGCAACACCATCCCGATCCTCGGCAACGTGTTGATCCGCGCCGAGGGCGCCAAATTGTCGCTGAAGGCGACCGACCTCGACCTCGAGGTGACGGAGACCTTGGCCGCCGAGACCGGAACCGCCGGCTCGACCACGGTGCCCGCGCACATGTTCTACGACATCGTCCGCAAGCTGCCCGACGGCTCGCAGATCGTGCTGGAAGCCGACGGCGACCGCTCGGTGCTGGCCGTGCGTGCCGGCCGCTCGCGCTTCACGCTGCAGACGCTGCCCGAGAGCGACTTCCCGGGCCTTGCCGCCGGCGACATGACGCATTCGTTCTCGCTGCCGGCGTCCGACATCAAGCGCCTGATCGACCGCACCCAGTTCGCGATCTCGACCGAAGAGACCCGCTACTACCTCAACGGCATCTATCTGCACGCGGCCGGCAGCGCCAAGGCGGCGACCCTGCGCGGCGTTGCGACCGACGGTCACCGGCTGGCGCAGATCGACCTCGCGCTGCCCAAGGGCGCAACCGGCATGCCCGGCGTGATCGTCCCGCGCAAGACGGTCGGCGAGGTGCAGCGGCTGATCGAGGGCGACGACGCCGAGATCTCGATCGAGCTGTCGGACGGCAAGATCCGCTTTACGCTCGGCAACGTGGTGCTGACCTCGAAGCTGATCGACGGCACCTTCCCGGACTATGGCCGCGTCATCCCGCAGAACAACGATAAGGAACTCGTCGTCGACAAGAAGGATTTCGAGGCCGCCGTCGACCGCGTCTCGACGATTTCCAGCGAACGCGGCCGCGCGGTGAAGCTCGCGCTGTCCGCGGGCAAGCTGGTGCTCTCGGTCACCAACCCGGATTCCGGCAGCGCCACCGAGGAGCTCGAGGTCGAGTACGCCTCCGACGCGCTCGATATCGGCTTCAACTCGCGCTATCTGCTCGACATCGCCGCCCAGATCGAGGGCGAGGTCGCAGTGCTGAAGCTCGCCGATCCCGGCTCGCCGACCCTTGTGCAGGACCGCGACAGCAAGGGCGCGCTCTACGTGCTGATGCCGATGCGGGTGTGATTCCTCCTTCTCGTCATGGCCGGGCTTGACCCGGCCATCCATCGAGCAAGAGATGACCTATTGGGTGTACACCCTCGCCAGCAAGCCCGGTGGAACCCTTTACGTCGGTGTAACCAATAATCTGGTCCAGCGCGTCTACGAGCATCGCGAAGGTCTGGCCGAGGGCTTTACCAAGAAGTACGGCATCAAGACGCTCGTCTATTTTGAGGCACACGAGACGATTGCCGCCGCCCTTCAGCGCGAGAAGAATATCAAGCACTGGTCGCGTGAGTGGAAAATCGACCTGATCGTCGCAGGCAATCCCGAGTGGCGCGATCTATATGATGAAATTGTCCGCTGACGCGGACGATGGATTGCCGGGTCAAGCCCGGCAATGACAAGGAACCATGACCCCGTCCCGCATTCACCGCCTGTCGCTGACGCATTTCCGCAATTACCGGACGGCGACGCTGCAGGTCGCCGGCGACATGGTGGTGCTGGTCGGGCCGAACGGCGCCGGCAAGACCAATTGTATGGAAGCGGTCTCGTTTCTGTCGCCGGGCCGCGGCCTGCGCCGCGCGACGCTGGAGGACATCGCCGACAACCAGGGCGACGGCTCCTGGGCGGTCTCGGCCGAAGTCGAGGGCGCGCTCGGCCTTGCGACGCTCGGCACCGGTATCGATCCGCCGACCGGTGACGCCGGTAACACAAGGCGCTGCCGCATCGACCGCGAACCGGTGGGGTCCGCAACCGCGTTCGGCGATCATCTGCGCATCGTGTGGCTGACGCCGGCGATGGACGGCCTGTTCATGGGCGCCGCCTCGGAACGGCGGCGCTTCTTCGATCGCCTGGTGCTGGCGATCGATTCCGAGCATTCCAGCCGCGTCTCGGCACTGGAGCGCTCGCTGCGCTCGCGCAACCGGCTGCTCGAGGTGCGCAACTATGACGACCATTGGTGTGATGCGATCGAGCGCGAGACCGCCGAGCTTGCGGTCGCGGTCGCCGCATCACGCGGCCAGACCGCCGCCAAGCTCGCCGTGATGCTGCGCGAGCGCGGCGCGGCCTCGGCCTTCCCCTCCGCCGAGATCATGCTCGACGGCTGGATGGAGAATGCGCTGCTGCAGGAGCCTGCAACGGCGGTGGAGGACCGCTACCGCGAGATCCTGCGCGCCAGCCGGCCGCGCGATGCCGCCGCCGGGCGCACGCTCGACGGCCCGCATCTGACCGATCTGCAGGTGGTCTACGCGCCGAAGAACATGCCGGCGCGTGACGCCTCGACCGGCGAGCAGAAGGCGCTCTTGATCGGGCTGGTGCTGGCGCACGCCACGATGGTCGCGGAGATGACCGGCATCGTGCCGCTGCTGCTGCTCGACGAGGTCGTCGCCCATCTCGATCCGAACCGCCGCAAGGCGCTGTTCGACGAGCTCGCCAAGCTCGGCGCGCAGGTCTGGATGACCGGCGCCGATCCCGCGGCGTTCGTCGATATCGGCCCGCGAGGAGAGATTTTCGACGTCGAATCCGGCCGCGCCACGCGGCGCGGCTGATTGGCTAGTCTAGGGCAATCTGAAGCGATGGCGCCGTCGCAGAGCGCATTGCCAAAATATCGAAATCAACCCCATGCAAAGTGGCCAGCGGCGGCAGGCGTTCGACCAAGCAGCTTGACACGTCGGGCAACTCAGGAACAATATTCTAATATTCCGAAATTACGCGAGCATCCCTCGCCCCGGTTCGCCCTGCCCAGCGGGGAGAAGCGAACCTCCGAAGTCGCTCCAATTCAGCTTGGTCTCATCATGTTTCTGGCGGCGCAGAATCGGCCTCGATAGGGCTCCGAATCCGCCACCGAATCGGGCTTTTCAAAGCCCCCGGAATCCGCCTTTGAAAGCCTTGAAACAGGCCTAAAAAATCCTATTTATTCAATAGTTTGCAGATGGAGACTTTGCGCTAGGCGCAACCCCTCTTTCATGGCACAAATAGCGGAATCAGCGCCTCATATTGCGCGGCTGATTCGGATAATCCTCGAAGGCCTCACATGACTGAACCTGCCCGGCAGACCCCTGCCGAATCTGAGCATCCCGTTCCGGCCGAATATGGCGCGGAATCGATCCGGGTGCTGAAGGGCCTCGACGCCGTCCGCAAGCGCCCCGGCATGTATATCGGCGACACCGACGACGGTTCCGGCCTGCACCACATGGTCTACGAGGTCGTCGACAATGCGATCGACGAGGCGCTGGCGGGCCACGCCAGCCGCGTCCTGGTCACCCTCAACGCCGACAATTCCGTCACCGTGTACGACGACGGACGCGGCATACCGGTCGGCATCCACAAGGAAGAGGGCGTCTCGGCAGCCGAGGTCATTATGACCCAACTGCACGCCGGCGGAAAATTCGACCAGAACTCCTACAAGGTTTCCGGCGGCCTGCACGGCGTCGGCGTCTCCGTCGTCAACGCGCTCTCCAGCAAGCTCGCGCTGCGGATCTGGCGCGACGACAAGGAGCACTACATCGAATTCGCGCACGGCGATGCCGTGGCGCCGCTCAAAGTGGTCGGCGATGCCCCAGGCAAGCGCGGCACCGAGGTCACCTTCCTCGCCTCGGTCGAGACCTTCAAGAACATCGAGTATGATTTCGCGACGCTCGAGCACCGGCTGCGCGAGCTCGCCTTCCTCAATTCCGGCGTCAACATCGTGCTCTCCGACATGCGTCACGCGGTCGAGAAGCGCGAGGAGATGCACTATTCCGGCGGCGTCGAGGAATTCGTCAAATATCTCGACCGCAACAAGAAGGCGATCGTGCCGGCACCGATCATGGTGCGTTCGGAAGCCAACGGCATCGGCGTCGAGGCGGCGCTGTGGTGGAACGACAGCTACCACGAGAACGTGCTGTGCTTCACCAACAACATCCCGCAGCGCGACGGCGGCACCCATCTGGCCGGCTTCCGCGGCGCGCTGACGCGCCAGGTCAACGGCTATGCCGAGGCCAATGCGAAGAAGGAAAAGATCGCGCTGACCGGCGACGATTGCCGCGAAGGCCTCACCGCGGTGCTGTCGGTGAAGGTGCCCGATCCGAAATTCTCGTCGCAGACCAAGGACAAGCTGGTGTCCTCGGAGGTTCGACCGGTGGTCGAGAACGTCCTGAACGAGGCACTGGCCGCCTGGTTCGAGGAGAATCCGAAGGAAGCCAAGGAGATCGTCGGCAAGGTGATCCAGGCCGCCGCGGCCCGCGAGGCTGCGCGCAAGGCCCGCGAGCTGACCCGCAAGAATCCGCTCAGCGTCTCCTCGCTGCCCGGCAAGCTCGCCGACTGCCAGGAGAAGGACCCGGCCAAATCCGAACTGTTCATCGTCGAGGGCGACTCGGCAGGCGGCAGCGCCAAGCAGGGCCGTAACCGCGAATTCCAGGCGGTGCTGCCGCTGCGCGGCAAGATCCTCAATGTCGAGCGCGTCCGTCCCGACAAGATGCTGTCGTCCGAGCAGATCGGCACGCTGATCACCGCGCTCGGCACCGGCATCAGTGACGATTTCTCGGTCGACAAGCTGCGCTATCACAAGATCATCGTGATGACCGACGCCGACGTCGACGGCGCCCACATCCGCACCCTGCTGCTGACCTTCTTCTATCGTCAGATGCGCTCGATCATCGATGGCGGTTATCTCTATATCGCCCAGCCGCCGCTCTATAAGGTCTCGCGCGGCAAGTCCGAGCAATACCTGAAGGACGAGCGCGCCCTCGAGGACTACCTGATCTCGACCGGGCTCGACGAATGCGTCTTCAAGCCGGCCTCCGGCGACGACCGCTCGGGCCGTGATCTGCTGTCGCTGGTCGAGGACGCCCGGGTGATCCGCTCGGTGTTGCGCAACCTGCACAGCCGCTATAATCGCGCCGTCATCGAGCAGGCCGCGATCGCGGGCGTGCTCAATCCCAGGATCACCGGCGACATCGCCACCGCCAATTCGGCGGCCGAATACATCGCCAAGCGGCTGGACGCCGTGGCCGAAGAAGTCGAGCGCGGCTGGATCGGCACCTTCACGGAGGGCCAGGGGTTCCAGTTCGAGCGCACCGTGCGCGGGGTCAGGGAATTCGCCGTGATCGACGACGCCTTTCTCGGCTCGGCCGACGCCCGCAAGCTCGATGAGTATGCGACCGAACTGCAAGAGATCTACGTGCGCGCGGGCAAGCTGCGGCGCAAGGATGCCGAGCAGATCATCCACGGCCCGATCGACCTGTTCGAGGCGGTGACCGACGCCGCCCGCAAGGGCATCTCGCTGCAGCGCTACAAAGGTCTCGGCGAGATGAACCCGGACCAGCTCTGGGAGACCACGCTGGACACCGAGGCGCGCTCGCTGCTGCAGGTGAAGATCAAGGAGGTCGACGAGGCCGACGATATCTTCACCAAGCTGATGGGCGACGTGGTCGAGCCGCGCCGCGAGTTCATCCAGGACAATTCGCTCAGCGCAACCATCGACATCTAGGTTCCGCGCACGGCCAAGCGGGTGTGCGCTTTTCGGCGCCGTCGCGGCGCTACCTTTCGTGTGGAAGCTGCGCCGCCAGTTGTGTTACGGTGCCGCACGGCCGTTGATTCCGTTGCGGAATTTCCAATGGCCCAGTCTGAATGATGCGTTAGGGGACATTCCGCGTGCCGCCGATCCAATACATCGTCGAAGGCGGCCGCCGCCTTTCGGGCACCATCGAGCCGTCGGGCAACAAGAACTCCGCGCTGCCGATCATCGCCGCGGCACTGCTCACCGAGCACCCGGTCACGCTGACCAACGTGCCGCGCATCCGCGACACCGAAACGCTGGTCGAATTGTGCCGCTCGGTCGGCGCCACCGCCGAATGGACCGAGCGCAACACGCTGCAGATTCATGCCAAGGAGATCCGCGCCGCCGATCTCGATCCGGCGCTATGCGCGCGCATCCGCGCCTCGATCCTGCTCGCAGGCCCGCTGCTCGCCCGCTGCGGCGAGGTCGCGCTGCCGCCGCCCGGCGGCGACGTGATCGGCCGCCGCCGGCTCGACACGCACTTCCTGGCCTTCGAGCAGCTCGGCGCCACCGTCACCGCGACGCACCGGCTCGAATTCCGCGCCACGCGGCTGAAGGGCGCCGACGTGTTCCTCGACGAGCCCAGCGTCACCGCGACGGAGAACGCGCTGGTCGCCGCGGTCGCCGCCCGCGGCACCACCTATCTGCGCAACGCGGCCTCCGAGCCGCATGTGCAGGACCTCGCCAATTTCCTGATCGCGCTCGGCGCCAGGATCGAAGGCGTCGGCACCAACACCATCATCGTGCACGGGCCGACAACGCTCGGCAGCACGACTTTCGCGATCCAGCCCGACCATATCGAGGTCGGATCGTTGATCGGGCTCGCCGCGGTGACCCGCTCGCCGCTGCGCATCGCGCGCGCCGGCGTCGAGCATCTGCGCTCGATCCGGATGGGTTTTGAGCGGCTCGGCATCGTCTGCGGCGTCGAGGGCGACGACCTCGTCGTACCGTCCGGCCAGACCATGAAGATCCAGGACGATTTCGGCGGCCATGTGCCGAAGCTTGAGGACCAGCCCTGGCCGGCCTTCCCGGCCGACCTGATGTCGATCGCGATCGTCACCGCGACACAGTGCGACGGTGTCATCCTGATGCACGAGAAGATGTTCGAATCCCGGATGTTCTTCGTCGACAACCTGATCGCGATGGGTGGCCGCATCGTGCTGTGCGACCCGCACCGCGCGATCGTCGCCGGCCCCAGCCGGCTGCGCGGCGCGCCGATGAACTCGCCCGACATCCGGGCCGGTATGGCGATGCTGCTGGCCGCGGTGTGTGCCGAGGGCACCTCCACAATCAACAACGCCGACCAGATCGAGCGCGGCTATGAGCGGATCGATGAGCGGCTCAACGCCCTCGGCGCCAAGATCAGGCGGATACCCGCGCGATCGTGATTCCCTGCGGCAGCTTGGCCATCCTTCCGGCCGGTTTGCCGTGCTAAGCGTGCCGTCATGACCTGCATCGACAAGATCGACCCGGCCGCGCCGAACGCGGCCGTTGTCGTCCCTCGCAACCTGCTCACGGCCGAGCTCGCGGAAACGCTGAAGCTCGCGGTGCCGCTCGCGCTGACGCAGCTCGGGCAGATCGCGATGATGACGACCGATCTCGCCTTCATCGGCCGGCTCGGCAGCGAAAACGTCGCCGCCGCGGCGCTGGCGCACACCGTGTATTTCGTCAGCTTCACCATTGGCATGGGCATGATGTCGGCGGTCTCGCCCCTGGCCGCGCAGGCGTTCGGCGCGCGCAACCCGCGCGTGATGCGGCGCGCGCTCCGCGTCGGCCTGTGGGCCGGCTTCTTCATGGTGCTGCCGCTGATGGCGCTGCCGTTCCAGGGCGAGCGCATCCTGCTTATGCTCGGCCAGACCCAGGCCACCGCGCATCTGGCGCAGCAATATCTGTTCGGTCTCGCCTGGGGCATCCTGCCGGCGCTGTGGTTCATCGCGCTCCGCGGCTTCATGAGCGCGGTGAACAGGCCGGAGCCGGTGCTGTGGATCACGCTCGCGGCGATCCCGGCCAATGCGCTGATGGTCTACCTGTTGCTCTACGGCAAATGGGGCATGCCCGAACTCGGCATGTTCGGCGCCGGGCTTGCGACCACGATCGTCAATCTCGGCACCTTCCTTGCCGGCGTGTGGTTCGCGGCGCGCCGCCGCCCGTTCCGCAAGTACCACGTATTCAGCCGCGTCTGGCGCATCGACTGGCCGCTGATGGGCAAGCTGGTCGCCGTCGGCGCGCCGATCTCGATCGCCTTCTTGCTGGAGTACGGCCTGTTCGGTGCGGCCGGCCTGCTCATGGGGCTGATCAGCACCACGGCGCTAGCCGCGCACCAGATCGCGCTGCAGATCGCGGCGATCCTGTTCATGGTGCCGTTCGGCGTCAGCATGGCCGCTACCGTGCGGGTCGGCCAGGCCGTCGGCCGCCGCGATACCGACGCGGTGCAGCGCGCCGGCTTTGTCGCGATCGCGCTCAGCGGCATCTTCATGAGCATCATGACGTTCGCGGTGATCCTGGCCCGCTTCGAGATCGCGGCGCTGTTCCTCGGCGAGGCCTCCGATACCACCGCGCAGCTCACCGCGGCGCTGCTGTTGATTGGCGCGACCTTCTTCATCGCCGACGGCATCCAGACCACCACCGCGGGCGCGCTGCGCGGCATGAACGACACCCAGGTGCCGCTGCTGTTTGCCGTCATCAGCTATTGGCTGATCGGCTTCGCGTCGGCCTCAGCGCTCGCCTTCTGGGTCAAGCTCGACGCCGCCGGTGTCTGGATCGGGCTGTCGCTCGGGACGGCGGTCTATGCGACCCTCCTTGTCTTGCGTTTCCGCCTGCTGGCACGCAGACTGGGCAAATGAGGGTCGACGAGGTCACGCCGAACGTGGATTCCGCCGCGCTGCTCGCCGGCGCGCAGTTCGTCGACGCGTTCCGGATCGCGACCGCGCGCCCCGACCTCGATGCGCGGCACGCCGCCGAGGCGATGGTGGCGCGGCAGCCGCGCTGGATCGAATGGCTGCTTGCCCTGCGTAATTTCATCGTCGCGCCGCTTGGCCTGAAAACCTCGGGCGCAGCCGACGGCGCGACACGCGATATGATCGGCATCTTTCCGGTGGTCAGCGAGACGCCGGAGCGGCTGGTCGCGGGATTCAACGACAAGCATCTCGACTTCCGGCTCGTCGTCGACGTCGCCTCCGCGGGAGCTGTGCGCAGCATTACCGCGACCACGCTGGTGCTCACCCACAACTGGTTCGGGCGCGCCTATCTCGCGGTGATCCTGCCGTTCCATCGCCTGATCGTGCCCGCGATGCTGCGCAAGGCCGGACGCTGAAGTAGTACTCGACCTCAAGCCGCGCTCTTCTCCGGCGTGTCGGCGACGATCTTCTCGGAGGCGTCGGCGTTGGTGCACCAATTGCCGTGGCAGCGCTTGAGGTCGTTGAGATTCTGCCGCATCTGGTCGAGCGAGAAGCCGAGCGCGTAGAAGCGCTCGGCGGCATCGACCGGCAGGCCGCGGATCAGGCCATCCCTGCGCACCGCGGCGACCTCCTCGCTATAGGCGTGCAGCGCCGCATCGACCGGCGCCATGTCGGCCGGGCCGCTGCCGGCGCGCAGAGCGGTCGCGACCGCCACCATGTAAGTCACGATCGCCTTGCTGACGTCTGCCAATGGGCGCGCCAGCCTCGCCTGGATATCGGCCGGCAGCGGCACCACGCAGGCCCGCCCGATCATCACGACGTCGTGCCGCAGCCGCTGGATTGTCCGCAGCAACGGGCCGGTGTCCGGTCCTGATGACAGATGCATGGAGCGCTCGCGCTCGGCCTCGAGGCCGGTCGCGTGCAGATTGGTCACCGCGGTGCCGATGCCGTCCTGGATCCGGTGCAGCGCGTCGTTGTCGAGGCCGCGGGTCAGGCCGGCGAGCAATTCGGCGAACGCCGCCGACAGCAGTTCCAGCAGCTTCGATCCGTTGACCCTGATCTGGCTGATCGCGCGCGACGGCAGCACCAGGAACGAGATCAGAAGCCCGGTGAGCGCGCCGACCGTCACCTCGAGGACGCGGTCGATCGCGGAGTCCAGCGGGTTGGAGTGATGCATCGTCGGCAGCAGCAACACGATCACCGCCGTCACCGTCGCCGAGTTCAGGCTCGGATTGAGCGCGGCGATGAAGGCCAGCGGCACGATCGCCAGCACCAGCAGCGCCAGCAGGCTGCCCTCGCCGGAATGCGGGATCAACACCGCGATCGCGCCGCCATAGACGGCGCCGCCGATAGTGCCGAGCATGTAGTCGCGGCTGGCCTTCAGCGAGCGGCCGACGCTCATCTGGGTCACGATCAGCGAGGTCAGCACCGCCCAGAGCGGCAGCATCAGGTTGAGCGCCAGCGCGATGGTATAGGCCGCCACGCCGGCGGACGCGATCCGGACCGCCAGCGCCAGCTGCGTCTTGCGAGCCCAGAGCTGGTCGAACATGCGTTTTGCGAAGGTCCTCATGCACCGTGATCCGCAATCAAAGGAAAGGCCCGTGTTACATGACTTGAAGCTAACCGACCTGAAGCTAACCGATCTGGAGCATGGCAGCTGCCCGCGGCGGCAAGGTGGCTTGAAAGGCCTGACCTGCCCGCCTACCCTGCGCCGCAAAATTGAGGAAACACGATGGCCCACGAAACCGCAACGCTCGCCGCCTACGTCGCCGACCTGAAATATTCCGACATTCCGCCGGAGGTGCTGGAGCGCGCCAAGGTTTTGACGCTGGATTTCCTCGGCAGCACCATCCGCGCCCGGCGCGATGCGGAATCGACGCCGTCGCTGATGAAGACGCTGGAGGCGCTGGCGCTCGACGGCAAGGGCGAGGCCACCGTATTCGGCGACACCAAGACCTGGACCCCGGCGGTCGCGGCGCTGCTCAACGGCGCGCTCGGCCATTCGCTCGACTTCGACGACACCCATGCCGATTCCTCGCTGCATCCGAGCGCACCGGTGGTGCCCGCCGCGTTTGCGGTCGGCGAGATGGTCGGCGCCTCCGGCCGCGACGTGCTGACCGCGATCGTCGCCGGCTATGAAGTGTGCTGCCGGCTCGGCAACGCACTCGACCCGACCTCGCATTACGCCCGCGGCTTCCATCCGACCGCGACCGCCGGCACCTATGGCGCTGCCGCGGCGGCGGCCAAGCTGTTCGGCCTGTCGAAGGAGCAGATCGTTTCCGCGTTCGGCGTCTCCGGCAGCCAGGCCGCGGGCTCGCTGCAATTTTTGGTCAACGGCGCCTGGAACAAGCGCTACCAGGTCGGTGCCGCCGCGATGAACGGCGTGATCGCCGCGACCCTGGCGCGCAACGACTTCATCGGCTCGAGCGAGTCGGTCGAAGGCAAGCACGGCCTGCTGGTCGGCTACAGCGACGATGCGCATCCGGACAAGGCGGTGGCGGACTTGGGCCACACCTACGAGACGCTGAAGATCGGCGTGAAGCCGTATCCGAGCTGCCGCTACACTCACGCCGCGATCGACGCGCTGATCGCGATGCGACGCGAGCACAACCTGACGCCGGACCAGATCAGGAAGGTCGAGATCGGTCTGCACCGCAACGGCATCACGCTGACCGGCGACGCCGCCACCAAGCGCCACCCGACCTCGGTGGTCGGCGGCCAGTTCTCGATGTTCTTCACCGGCGCGATCGCGCTCGACCAGGGCCATTTCGGCTGGGACGACTACGACCGGCTGGGCGATGCGGCCATCGACGCGCTCGCCGACAAGTTCGACGTGGTGCAGGACGACCGGCTCGAGGTCGGCCGCACCCATCCGTTCGGCGCCCGCGTCTCGATCACGACAGATGACGGCACCCATGAGCGCCTCTATGCCGATCCCTCCGGCGAGCCGACCTCGTTCCCCGACGCAAAGGCGATGCAGCAGAAGTTCCTGACGCTGGCCCGCCCGGTGCTCGACAAGCGCGCCGACCAGCTCGCCGACGCCATCCTGACGCTGGAGCGCTTCGATCGCGTGGAGAAGGCGACGCAGCTGGGAAGGCAGTAAGCAGGCCGTCGAGGCGCAGGCTGCACGCCACGCCCACAGCTGTCGTCCTGGCGAAAGCCAGGACCGATAACCACCGCATTTGATCATGAAGGGGATCGTGGCCCCAGCGTCGCGCAACAAGTCTCATTTGGGGTAATGGGTCCCGGCCTTCGCCGGGACGACGACGGCGGGGATGCGTCGTAATTCAAGAAGTCAAACAGCGCGGTGTCATCGCCCGCGTGGCGAAATGGATTCCGGGCTCATGCTTCGCATGCCCTGGAATGACGGCGCGTCCTACTCCGCTCCATCGATAATCACAAAATCCCCCTCCGAGTATTTCTGCCGGACCGCCTTCGCGGCCTGATATTCAGGGCAGGTGTAACATTCCATCGCAGTGGCGCGATCCCTGAACTCGATGACGAAGTTGCGCTGGCGCGTTGCGCCTTCCATCACCTCATAGGGGCCGTTGCGCACGATGAAATTGGCGCCGTATCTGGCGAATACCGGCATCGCGGCGGCGAGATATTCGGGATAGCGGGCTTCATCGTGAACCGTGACGTGCACGATCCAGTAGGCTTTCGGCATGATGGTCTCCGGTTGACGCGTGCTTCAAGAAACTATGGCGCGCCTCCTCGCGAGATGCGCCACAGCATCAGAAAATTCCGGAGGCCGAGATTCAATTCACGATCGCGCGGGTGTTGTGTGACATGCCGGTCAATTGCCGCCCGCGAGCCGCGCACTTGCAGACGTCGCTGTGACGACGTCACGGACCAGATCGAACACGCCGTCCGCCTCGGGCGGCATGTTCGGCGAGCGGCCGAGGCGGACGATGACGAGGTGCTGCGACGGCACGATAATCACATATTGCCCGATCGTGCCCTTGGCGAAGAAGGCATCGCGCGGCCAGCCGTGCTCGACACGGAAGCGAGCGCCAAAGCTGTCGCCGAGATTGGTCCAGAAGCCCGCGCCATAGCCGACCCAGGCATTCGGCGTCGGCGATGCCGAGTATTTCACCCAGCCCTCGGGCAGGATACGCTTGCCGCCGGCCACGCCGTCATTGAGATAGAGCTGACCCAAGCGCGCCCAGTCGCGCGCGCTCGCCATCATCGCGCCCGATCCTTCCGGCGTGCCCGCAGCATCGAACTGCATCACGACATTGCGCATGCCGAGCGGTCCGAACAGCTCCTCACGGGCGAAGCTCATCACATCAGCCGCATGCCCGCCGACGGCGTTGCGGATCAGGTGCGAGAGGATCAGGTAGTTGCCGTCGTGATAGTTCCAGACCCGGCCGGGCGCGCTCTCCAGCAGAGCGCTCTCGGCGAAGGCGGCCATATCCGATTCCATGAACTTCATGCGGTTGACCGGCTCGAGCACGGATGCCAGCGACGCCTGCAGCGAACTGCCGAGTGCGAGGCCCGCGGTGTGGCGCAACAGCTGATCGACCGTGATCGCGTGGCGCGGATCGTCAGGATTCCGCCAGGCCGCGATCGGGACCGGCTGGTCGCGCGTCAGCCTGCCCTCGCGCACCAGGATTCCGATCAGCGCCGAGATCACCGATTTGGTCGCGGAGAAACCGAGCAGCGGCGTGTCGGTGCCAACGCCGGCGGCGTAGCGCTCGGCGACAATGCGGCCGTCCTTCATCACGACGACAGCGCGGGTGCGGCGGAACGGCGGCTCGGCCGGCTCGGCAAAGGCGCGGTCGAGCGCAGCCGCAAGCTGCGGGGTTTGCGGCGCGACGAGCGCGGGGCCGGCGATCTCGGGCAGCAGCGCGGCCTGCGGCCTCAAAGGCGGCAACGCAGTCTCGCCCAGCGTCTCGTCATGTTCGAGCGTGCAGCCCATGCCCTCGCGATAGACCGCATGGCTGCGGCCAAGCCCGAACAGCGTCACGGTGACGTCCTTGCGGTCGAGGTCGACCTCGGTGTCCATCGCCCAAGTGATCAGGCCGGCCCCCGGCATCGCGTCAGTGGTCTCGGTCAGGTTTCGCCTGGGGTCGAGCCCGCTGACGAAGGTCTCCGAGCAGATCACGTTGGCGACAAAGCCGGTCGCGACCTCAGGCACATCGCGGGCGCGGGCGGCGGACAGCGCCAACGCACCGAAGGCGGTGGTGGCGGCGAGAATGAGAAAGAGCTTTCGACGGGTCACGGGATCCTCCGGCATGGCGCAACGGGCGCGTGGCCGGATCGGGCCGCCGGGGACGGGAGAGCGCTCGCCGGATTTGGAAATCGGGCTGGTCGAGGATTGGAGGCGACTGGTCGATTCTGGAATTCTACAGCGATTACAAAGGCCTGCAATCGCGACGCCTCTTACCTCCTCCCCTTGTGGGAGAAGGTGGCGCGGACGAAGTCCGCGACGGATGAGGGGTCTCTCTATCCGAGGAGACAAACCCCTCACCCGGCTTCGATGCTACCGCATCGAAGCCACCCTCTCCCACAAGGGGAGAGGGTGCAGCGGTATCCGCCGCAAGCAGGACATCTACACCGCGCTTGCCTTCAGCTTCCGGTACTCTGTCGGGGTCACGCCGGTTGTCGCCTTGAAGGCGCGGTTGAAGGGGCCGAGCGACTGGAAGCCGGCGTCCATGGCGATGGTGATGACCGGGACTTCGGCCTGGGAGGGATCGGCGAGCGCCGCCTTGGCCTCCTCGATCCGGTGGTTGTTCAAGAAGACATTGAAGTTGCGGTAGCCGAGCCGCTGGTTGATCAGCCGTCGGAGACGATATTCGGGGATTTTCAACCGGGTCGCCAGCGCGCCGATGGTGACGTTGTCATGGCGGTAGATCCGCTCGTCCGCCATCAGCCGCATCAGGGCATCGACCAGCTTGCGGTCGGCCGCCTCCTCGGCCGCGGCCGGCTTCGTCGGCACGACGGCCTCCGCCGGCACCGTGAACAGGTCGGCGCCGTCGACGCGCATCATCGCCCAGGTGATTGCGGCCACGATGGCGGTGAGCACGGCCGCGTTCACCAGGTTGGCCCATTCCACGGTCACGCGGCTGCCGGCATAGGCAATCTGCAGCAGCGCGTTCATTCCGCCGTACAGCGCAGAGGCGGCGACGATGAAGACGCGGACACGTCGGCGGCGCTCGACCAAGTCCGCCGACCACGATCCGATGGTTTGCGCCACCGCGAGCGCAACGAAGACGAGCGTGAGCGAATTGACCATGGTGATCGCGATCCGCGCGTGACCGGCGGGTGCAATCCACATGCAACTGACGAAGCTGTAGGCCACGACCGCGGCCCAGATCAGGCCGTGCCACCAGCGCAGCTGAAACGCGTCATCGAACAGCGCGCGCGTGAACAGCCAGAACACCACGATATCGCCGGTCGAGAGCGCGATCAGTGGCGCATGCCAGTCCGAGACCGGCGGCCCGGCGCCGATCGAGGCGGTCACCGCATGCGCGGCCGCGCCGAGCGCGAAGGCGGCTGCAAGGCGCCCGGAAAGCGCCTTGCGAAAGTCAGTGAGCAGCAAGGCGGCAAGCACCAGCAGCAGCGCCACGCTGGCGCTGCGCAGGCAGAGTTCAAGTGCAGGCCAATGTGAAGCAGCCGATGTCATCGCCGGACAATCGTCGGTCGGACGTGGTTTTTCAAGATGGCCGGCGCTGCCAGCGTTGACGCGACGTCACCCAGATATCGACGACATCACCCTCGAGCTGGCCCGGCCCCTCATTCACGGCACCTAGCCGCCCCGCCACGGCCTGGGAAGCTGCGTTGGCCGGATCGATGCAATGGATAATGCGGTCGACCGTGAAGTTCGCGAACACAAAGTCGATCGCGGCACGCGCCGCTTCCACCGCATAGCCCTTGCCGCGATGCTCTTTGGCGATGCCCCAGCCGACCTCGAAGCCGGGCCATTCCGGCGGATAATACGGGCCGACGCGCCCGATGTAGTGGGCGGAAGACTTCTCCTCCACCGCGAACATGCCGAAGCCGTGCAGCGCCCAGTGGCCCGAGATGACGGCGGCATTGCGCCAGCCCTTCAGCTCAGACGTGACCGGCTGGTGATCCGGCGTAATGAAGCGCGCCGTCTCGGGATCGGACAGCATCCGCGTGTTCGCAGTAATATCCGATGCGCGCCACGGCCGCAGGATGAGCCGCGCGGTCTCGATCACGGGACCGTCGACCTGCAGCAGACTTGCGCCTGGCTTGATCAGAGAAACCATGACTGTCTCCGGTTTCCAAGTTTGAACTTGCTGCCATCGAGAGCAGGTGCAAGCCACAAGTAATTCGTCGTCCCTGCGAAAGCAGGGACCCATAACCACCGATGTGTGTTGCTAGCGAAAGCTGGGGCCCCAGCCTTCGCAAGACTAGCATCGGTGGTTATAGGCCCCGGCTCGCGCGGAGCCTGTCATCGGGCGGCGCTTCGCGCCAACCCGTTGGCTTGGCCGGGACGACGGATAGAGAGTATGATCACGGCAAAAGAGTATCATCGCTACACTACTGTAAGGAGTCCGACATGAGCTGGCAGCCCTCGACCGATCCCGAACTCGGCGATCCCAAGACCTGCGACGCGCTGGATCTGATCATCGTGCCGCGCACCCGCGATCTCGGCGACGGCTTTGCCGTGCGCCGCGCGCTGCCGCATGGCAAGCGGCAGATGGTCGGACCCTTCATCTTCTTCGACCATTTCGGGCCGGTGCAGTATCTCGCCGGCAAGGGCATGGACGTGCGGCCGCATCCGCATATCGGGCTCGCCACCGTCACCTATCTGTTCGACGGCAGCATCATGCACCGCGACAGCGAGGGCAACATCCAGGAGATCCAGCCCGGCGCGATGAACCTGATGACCGCAGGCCGCGGCATCGCGCATTCCGAGCGCACCCCCGACGTGCAGCGCCGCGACGGCCAGAAGATGCTGGGCCTGCAAAGCTGGATCGCGCTGCCGGCGGGCAAGGAGGAGATCGCGCCGTCGTTCCAGCACTATGGCGCCGGCGATCTGCCGATGATCTCCGAGCGCGACTTCACCGCGCGCATCATCGCCGGCTCGGCATTCGGCATCACCTCGCCGGTCAGCATGGTCTCGCCCTGGTTCTACACCGAGGTGACCGCGAAGGCCGGCACCTCGGTGCCGCTCGACCCCGACCATGAGGAGCGCGCGATCTATCTCGTCGACGGCGAGGTCGACATCGCGGGCGACCGCCACGAGGGGCCGCGGCTCCTGATCTTCCGGCCCGGCGACCGCATCACCGTCAAGACGCTGCGGCCGACCCGCATGATGTTCCTCGGCGGCGACGCCCTGGAAGGGCCGCGCCATATCTGGTGGAATTTCGTCTCGTCATCCAAGGAGCGGATCGAGCAGGCCAAACAGGACTGGAAAACCGGCCGTTTCGCGCAGGTTCCGCACGAACACGAGTTCATTCCGCTGCCGGAGTGAGCTAATTCCTGTGATAATCTCGAACGCCCGCACGGCCGTGTGCGGGCGCTCGTCTTTGCAAGCCACCTATTTTGAAAAGCCACCTAGAAAGATCACGCCATGACCGCGATGCTATCCAGCGATTTGCCCCTGTCCCGGATCGGCCGCGGCAAGGTGCGCGATATCTACGCCGTCGGCGACGATCGTGTGCTGCTGCTGACCACCGATCGCATCTCGGCATTCGACGTGGTGATGGCGGAAACCATACCGATGAAGGGCGCGGTGCTGACCCAGATCAGCGCCTGGTGGTTCCGGCAGCTTGAGGGCTCCGTGCCGCATCACATGATCAGCGCCGATGCCGACGAGATCATCCGCGCGGTGCCTGAACTGAAGGACCATCGCGCCGACATCCTCGGCCGCGCGATGCTGTGCAAGCGCACCACGGTGTTTCCGATCGAATGCGTGATCCGCGGCTACATCTCCGGCTCGGCCTGGAAGGAATACGCGGCCGAGGGCACGCTTGCCGGCGAGAAGCTGTCGGCCGGCCTGGTCGAGAGCCAGAAGCTCGAACCCGCGATCTTCAGCCCGGCGACCAAGGCCGAGGCCGGCCATGACGAGAACATCACGGTTAAGCGGGTGCGCGAGATCGTCGGTGCCGACGTCGCCGCGACGCTGGAGAAGATGGCGCGCGACGTCTATGGCTACGGCGAGCAGACCAGCCGCGCCCGCGGCATCATCATCGCCGACACCAAGTTCGAGTTCGGCCGCGACAAGGACGGCCGCATCATCCTGATCGACGAGGTGATGACGCCGGATTCGTCGCGCTTCTGGGCGGTCGATGCCTACAAGCCCGGCCAGCCGCAGCCGAGCTTCGACAAGCAGCCACTGCGCGACTATCTCGACGTCGAGCGCCGCGCCGGCCGCTGGAACGGCGATGCGCCCGCTCCGCCGCTGCCAGCGAGCGTGGTGGATGCGACGAGCAAGCGGTATCTGGAAGCGTATCGCCGCGTGACGGGAAGCGAGCTGAAGGTTTAGCTGCACCGTCGGCGCGTTCGCTCTTTCACCGTCACCCTGAGGAGGCCGCAACGCGGCCGTCTCGAAGGGTCGACGGCCCGGCTGGTGGCCGATTCATCCTTCGAGGCTGGCTCCGCTCGCACCTCGGGATGACGGGGAATGAGCGGTGCACGCTTCGCTTTGCCCACCCTGCGGAATTGCGCTGTCTGTCGTGGGATTGCAACGAACTCACCTCTGATGCCACTCTCCGGGCACAACAAGAACAGCCCAGGGAGCGCCCCATGTCCGATGCCGATACCGTGCTCGTCGAGCGCGACGGTCCTGTCACCATTATCTCCATCAACCGTCCGCACAACCGCAACGCCGTCGATGGCACCACCGCGCGCAAGCTGTATGACGCGTTTCTCGCCTTCGATGCTGACGCGAGCGCATCGGTCGCGGTGTTCACCGGCACCGGCGGCTATTTCTGCGCCGGCGCCGATTTGAAGGCGGTGGCGGCGGGCGATCCCGAGAAGAAGCGCGAGGTCGGCGGCCACGACACGATCGCGCCGATGGGACCGAGCCGGCTGCGGCTTTCGAAGCCGGTGGTCGCCGCTATCGAAGGCTTTGCGGTCGCCGGCGGCATGGAACTCGCGCTGTGGGCCGACATGCGCGTCGTGGCCGAGGACGCAACCTTCGGCGTGTTCTGCCGCCGCTTCGGCGTGCCGCTGATCGATCTCGGCACCATCCGCCTGCCGCGACTGATCGGCCATTCGCAGGCCATCGACATGATCCTGACCGGACGCCCGGTTGCCGGGCCCGAAGCCCACCGCATGGGACTCGCGAACCGATTGGTGCCGAAGGGTGAGGCCCGCGCCCACGCCATTGCGCTCGCCAAGGACATCGCGAAATTCCCGCAGAAATGCATGCGCGCCGACCGGCTGTCGGCGCTGCGGCAGTGGGACCTCGACGAGGAAGAGGCGATCAGGAACGAGATGCGCGGCGGGCTCGACGTGATAGCGTCAGGCGAAACGCTGTCGGGCGCGGCGCGCTTTGCCTCCGGCGTCGGCCGTCACGGCGCCTTCGGCACTGAGAGCGGCCACGGCTGAAGATTACGTCTCGCTAGCCTTCTCCTTTTCCTGAAAGGGGGAAGGTCGGGATGGGGTGAGCCGCAGGCGATGCCGTATGCGGAGAGAGCTGATCCCCACCCGCTTGCTCTGACGAGCAAAGCGACCTCCCCTTTTCAGGGGAAGGTAATGCGGAGAGACTCCGGATTTCGCTTCGCTTCATTCGGGCTACGAAGGCGAGAACTACAGCGACCCGCGGCTTTCGCTCGCCGCAAGCTGACCCATCAGCGCCTTGTCGTCATAGCGCGCGAGCGAAAGGCTGCGGGCGAAGACTGGCACGGGCGCGCAGACCACAGCGCGGGCGCAGAGGTCGCCGGTGGCGCGGGCGCCCATCGTGCCGTAGCCCGGCAGCGCGGTGGCGAGGAACACGCTTGGCGTCTTCGCCGCCCCGATCAGTGGCCAATTCTCTCTCGTCATCGGATAGTAGCCGCCGTAATGCACGCGGTCGCGCGGCAGCGCGCCGAGATAGTGCGCGAGCTTTGGCTGCAGCCGGCTCGCCGCGCGCAGCACGACTTCGGGGAAATAGGGATTCAGTTCCGGCTCGCGAACCGGCTCGGTGATCTGTTCCGCGTTGAACGCCCAGCCGAGCTTGATCCACTCGCCGTGATCGCCGCCGTCGGGCCGGCAATGGATGCTGCCCGGCATGCCCCCCACCCCAACCGTCTCCCCGCAAGAACGGGGAGAGGGTGCGCAGCGGCAGTTGCCGTCACGATACGGCCTAATCTCGCTACACTCTCAAAGGTAATGACGGCGATCAGACGCCGGCCATCATCACGTATTTGATCTCGACATATTCCTCCATGCCGTGGCGCGAGCCTTCGCGGCCGAGGCCCGATTCCTTGACGCCGCCGAACGGCGCCACTTCGGTCGTGATCAGGCCGGAGTTGACGCCGACCATGCCCGACTCCAGCGCCTCGGCGACGCGCCAGACGCGGCCGATGTCGCGCGAATAGAAGTAGGAGGCAAGGCCGAACGGTGAGGCATTGCACATCGCGATCACGTCGGCCTCGTCCTTGAAGCGGATCACCGGCGCGAGCGGGCCGAAGGTCTCTTCGTGCGACACCAGCGCGTCCGGCCGCACATCCGACAGCACCGTGGGCTCGAAGAAGCTGCGGCCGAGCGACGAACGCTTGCCGCCGGTGACGATCTTGGCGCCGCCCTTCACCGCATCGGCAATGTGCCGTTCGACCTTCTCGATCGCTTCCATGTTGATCAGCGGCCCCTGCGTCACGCCCTGCTCCGTGCCGTCGCCGATCTTCATCTCCGCGACCTTCTTCGACAGCTTCGCGACGAACGCGTCGTAGATCTTGTCCTGGGCATAGAGACGGTTGGCGCAGACGCAGGTCTGGCCCATGTTGCGATACTTCGAGACGATGGCGCCTTCGACGGCGGCATCGATATCGGCGTCGTCGAACACCACGAACGGCGCGTTGCCGCCGAGCTCGAGGCCGAGCTTCTTCACGCCGACCGACGCCTGCCGGTACAGGATCTTGCCGACCTCGGTCGAGCCGGTGAAGCCGACGAAGCGCACCGCCGGATGCTCGCACAGCACCTTGCCGATCGGCGGCGCATCACCGGTGATGATGTTGAACACGCCCTTCGGCACGCCGGCCTTCTCGGCCAGCGCAACGAGCGCGAGCGCGGACAGCGGCGTCTCGTTGGCGGGCTTCAGCACCACGGTGCAACCGGCCGCCAGCGCCGGCGAGACTTTGCGGGTGATCATCGAGTTCGGGAAATTCCATGGGGTGATGGCGCCGCAGACACCGATCGGCTGCCGGATCGCGAGCAGACGCGCGTCCGGACGCTGGGTCGGGATCGTCTCGCCATAGACGCGACGCGCCTCTTCCGCGAAGAATTCGACATAGGCGGCGCCGATATCGACCTCGCCGAGCGCTTCCGCCAGCGGCTTGCCCTGCTCGGAGGTCAGGATCAGCGCAAGGTCCTCGCGGTTGGCGATGATCAGATCAAACCACTTGCGCAGGATGTTGGAGCGCTGTTTCGCGGTCAGCTTGGCCCAGGCCGGAAACGCGCGCTCGGCGGCCTCGACGGCCTTGGTCGCGTCATCGGCGCTCAGCTGCGGGATCTTGATCAGCTCGACGCCGGTCGCCGGATTGTTGACGGCGAATTCGGGGCTGCCGACCCAGGCGCCATCGATATAGCAGCGGTCGCGCAGCAGCGAGGGGTCCTTCAGGCGGCTCTGCAGGGAGGATGCTGCGGATTGGGTGGCGCGTGCGGCGACGGGCGGGGTCATGGCGTTACTCCTGTCATTTCTGGAATTTCTTGGGGGTGTTCACCGCCTATATAGGCGGAAAGCCGCTGCGATGCACCGGCGCCGGGCGCGACCCTGCTTGGACGCAAACGCGGCGCGATTGTTGGAGGGTTGTCATTCCGGGGCGGCTCTAAGAGCCGAACTCGGAATCTCGAGATTCTCGGTGCGCAGTTGCGCACCTGAGGGTTCGATGCTGCGCATCGCCCCGGAATGACGGCTCTGATCAGACCGCGCCGCCGGACATATAGGTTTCACGACGCCCGATCATGCGCTCGGCCGCGGCCTTGGCGTCCGCCTTGGTCGAGGTCGCGCAGGTCCGGTATTCGAGGTCGGCCTGCGCCCGCGCATCGCGGCGGCCGAACCAGGATTTGGCGCCGGTCTGCAGCAGCGCCAGCGCCCGCGCGACATTCGCGACGGCCTCGAACGAGTGCAGTGCGCCGGTACCTGCGTAGCGGACTTCGTAGAGACCTGGGCTGATCGGCGCTTCGATATTCTCGCCGCGGCCCGGCCGCGGATAGCGCTTCCATTCACTCCATGTCGAAATCATTGCTGCGCCCCCGCAAGGCGGGAAATGACGAATCTTTTCGTCAAATCCGGTCCAATCCGCCGCACCGTTTGTGCAGCGATCTGAATGCGTTAATGCAAATAATCAGGTACGAAAATCATTCCTTGATCACGTTACCGTGGCCACCCGCGAAGGTCACCGGGACTTGCTCGAAGTCCCCTGCAAAATCTGCGCGCGTGGTGAACGCCTCCCGACCAAGGCCGTTCCTAGCGGCCGGCCTTCACGACATCGCGACGTCGTCGCATCGCGCCCGCCTTGCGGGAGCGGAAAAGCGGGAGGATGATCCGCCCACTTCAAAACAATAAACCCCACCGGAGGAAGCCCCCAATGCAGAGCAAGGCTCAGATCGATCAGGTATTGCGCCAGAAAAGCGAGGCAAAGGAAATTCCCGGCGTGGTCGCCATCGCGGCCACCGGCAAGGACGTGATTTATGAAGGCGCGTTCGGCAAGCGCGACCTCTCCAAGAGCGATCCCATGACGGCGGACAGCGTGTTCTGGATCGCCTCGATGACCAAGGCGGTGACTTCGGCGGGCGCGATGCAGCTCGTCGAGCAGGGCAAGCTCTCGCTCGATGAGCCGATCGGCAAGCTGTTGCCCGATCTCGCCGCGGTGCAGGTGCTCGACGGCTTCGACGCCAAGGGCGAACCGCAGCTGCGGCCGGCGAAAAAGCCGATCACGCTGCGCCAGCTCATGACCCACACCGCCGGCTTCGCCTACGACATGTGGGACGGCAACCTCGGCAAATATCTGGAAAAGACCGGCACGCCCGGCATCATCACCTGCCTGAATGCCGCGCTGAAGACGCCGATTATGACCGATCCCGGCACGCGCTGGGAATACGGCACCAATATCGACTTTGTCGGCAAGGCAGTGGAGGCCGCATCCGGCAAGAAGCTCGATGCCTATCTGCGCGACAATATGTTCGCGCCGCTCGGCATGAGCGACACCGCCTTCAAGATCTCCGACGACATGCGCAAGCGGCTGGTCGGCATGCATGCCCGCGGCGAGGACGGAACGCTGGCGGCAATCCCGTTCGAGCTCGAGCAGAATCCTGAATTCCACATGGGTGGCGGCGGCCTGTATTCGACCGCGGCCGACTACATCAAGTTCTGCCAGATGATCCTCAACAAGGGCAAAGGCAACGGCAATCAGGTGCTGAAGGCCGAGACGGTCGCGACCATGGGGCAGAATCACATCGGCGAGCTCACCGTCGGCAAGATGACGACGGCCCTGCCGATGTACACCAACGATGTCGATCTCTATCCCGACATCGTCAAGAAATGGGGCTTGAGCTTCCTCATCAACACCGCCAAGACGCCGGAAGGCCGCAGCGCCGGCAGCCTCGCCTGGGCGGGCCTTGCCAACACCTATTACTGGATCGATCCGTCGCGCGACGTCTGCGGCGTGATCCTGACCCAGCTGTTGCCGTTCGCCGACAGGCACAGCCTGGAAGCCTTCGCAGGCTTCGAGAAGGGCATCTATGCCGGGCTCGACGCCGGCAGCGGGCAAAGGGCGGCGTAAGGCTCGATGAGATAAGTCGTACCAACCGTGACGGGACTCCTCTCCCTCTCCCCGTTCTTACGGGGAGAGGGTTGGGGTGAGGGGCTGCTTCCGCGCAGACGGTCGCAATTGGACTCGCAGAGACTCCCCCTCACCCGGATCGCATCTTCGATGCGATCCGACCTCTCCCCGCACGCGGGGCGAGGTGAAGCGGAACCCGTCGCCGCCACAATCGAAAACCATACCCGCCATAGGTCGGGCCTGTCCCATCGGCGCCAAACGACTAAGATCGCGCAAAAAGCGTGACGACATGAACACGACCGCGAGGAGGACGAGCTTGGCACCCACACCCAAGGGAGACAGCAAGGCAGACAGCTATGTCTGCGGCATTTCCGATACGCCGCTGCTCGGTGAAACCATCGGCCGCAGCCTCGACCGCGCACGGGCGCGCTGGGGCACGCGCGAGGCGCTGGTCTCGCCCAGCCACAATGTGCGCTGGACCTGGAACGAGTTCGCCGAGCGCGTCGGTGCCTTGGCGGCGGGCTTCATCGCGCTCGGGCTGCAACGCGGCGAGCGGATCGGGATCTGGTCGCTGAACCGGCCGGAATGGACGCTGACGCAATTCGCCGCCGCGAAAGCCGGACTGATCCTCGTCACCATCAATCCGGCCTATCGCCTCAGCGAGCTGGAATTCGCACTCGGCAAGGTCGGCTGCGCCGCGATCGTGACGGCGACCGCATTCAAGACCTCGGCCTATATGGAGATGCTGAACACGCTGCTGCCCGAGCTTGCGAGCTCCGAGCCCGGCCATCTGCGCTCGGCGCGGCTGCCGCAACTGCGCGCCGTGATCCAGATCGGCGGACCGGCGGCGCCGGGCACCATTCCGTTCGATGCGGTATCGCAGATGGGCGGCGATCGCCATCGCGAGCAGCTTGCGGCGCTCGGCGAGAGCCTGCAATTCGACGATCCCGTCAACATCCAGTTCACCAGCGGCACCACCGGCTCGCCCAAGGGCGTGACGCTGACCCATCACAACATCCTCAACAACGGCTACTTCACCGGCCGCGCCATGCGCCTGACCGAAGCGGACCGCATCTGCATTCCGGTGCCGCTCTATCACTGCTTCGGCATGGTGATGGGCAACCTCGCCTCGGTCACGCTCGGCACCACCATGGTCTATCCCGGCGAAGGTTTTGATCCGCTGGCGACGCTGACGACGGTCGCGCAGGAGAGATGCACGACGCTGTACGGCGTGCCGACCATGTTCATCGCCGAGCTCGACCATCCCGACTTCGCGCGCTTCGACTTGTCGTCGCTGCGCACCGGCATCATGGCCGGCGCGCCCTGCCCGATCGAGGTGATGAAGCGCGTCAACACCGAGATGAACATGCGCGAGGTGACGATCGCCTATGGGATGACCGAAACCAGCCCGGTGAGTTTCCAGAGCGCGACCGACGATCCCTTGGAGCGCCGCGTCTCCACCGTCGGTCGCATCCATCCGCATGTCGAGGTCAAGGTCGTCGATCTCGACGGCAAGGTGGTGCCGCGCGGCGAACGCGGCGAGCTCTGCACCCGCGGCTACAGCATCATGCTCGGCTATTGGAACGAGAAGGAGAAGACATCAGACGTGCTCGACGCCAATGGCTGGATGCACACCGGCGATCTCGCCGTGATCGACGACGAGGGCTACTGCAACATCGTCGGCCGCATCAAGGACATGGTGATCCGCGGCGGCGAGAACCTCTATCCGAGGGAGATCGAGGAATTCCTCTACCGCCATCCGAAGATCCAGGACGTGCAGATCTTCGGCGTCGCCGACGAGCGCTATGGCGAGGAGCTGTGCGCCTGGGTCAGGATCAGGCAGGGTGAAACGCTCACCGCCGACGAGGTCCGCGCCTTCTGCCATGGCCAGATCGCCCACAACAAGATCCCGCGCTATGTCGAGTTCGTCGAGGAATTCCCGATGACGGTGACGGGGAAAATCCAGAAGTTCGTGATGCGCGACGCGGTCGAGCAGCGGCTCGGGCTCAAGGCGGCGAAGACGGCGTGATCTCTCTTCTCCCTCGCCCCGCTCTTGCGGGGAGAGGGTCGGGGTGAGGGGCCGCCTCCGCAAACTGGATGAAGATGAGTACGCGGACTCCCCCTCACCCGGATCGCATCTTGCGATGCGATCCGGCCTCTCCCCGCAGGCGGGGCGAGGCGAGAAAGAGCGGCGCCCTTAAACCAGCAGCCCCTGCTGCTTCGCCAGATCCTGCAGCGACACCAGCGGCCGGGCACCGATGTGCTGGATCACTTCGGCGGCGGCGAGCGCGCCGAGCCGGCCGGCATTCTCATGGCCGACATTGCGCACGAGACCGACCAGGAAGCCCGCGGCGAACAGATCGCCGGCGCCGGTGGTGTCGACCAGCCTGTCGATCGGCGAGGCGGGCGCCGAGACGACGCTGTCGCCTGATATCACGACGCAGCCCTTCTCGCTGCGCGTGACGACGCCGAGCTTGGTGTCCTTGCCGAACTGCTTCAGCGCGGTGTCGAAATCCGAGGTCTGGTACAGCGAGTGCAGCTCGGACTCGTTGGCGAATACCAGATCCACCACGCCCTTGCGCATCAGATCGACGAACTCGTCGCGGTAGCGATCGACGCAGAACGAATCCGACAGCGTCAGCGCGACCTGGCGGCCCGCGCCATGCGCGATGTCAGCCGCCTTCACGAACGCGTCCTTGGCGTTCTTCGGATCCCAGAGATAGCCCTCGAGATAGATGATGCTGGCGGCTGCGATCTGGTTCGGATCGATATCGTCCGGCGTCAGATCCTGCGCGGCCCCGAGATAGGTGTTCATGGTGCGCTCGCCGTCCGGCGTCACCAGGATGTAGGAGCAGCCGGTGGCCGGTCCGGTCCTGGCCGGCGCGGTGTCGAACGCCACGCCGGCGGCGCGGATATCATGGACGTAAAGCTTGCCGATCTGGTCGTCCTTGACCTTGCCGACATAGGCGGCGCGGGCACCGAGACTGCCGACGCCGACGATGGTGTTGGCAGCCGAGCCGCCCGACATCTCGGTCGCCACGCCCATGTCGCCGTAGATCGCGGTGGCGCGCGCCTCGTCGATCAGTTGCATCGAGCCCTTGGTCATGCCGTGACGGGCAAGGAACCCCTCGTCGGTCTGCACCAGCACGTCGAAGATCGCGTTACCGATCCCAAGAACGTCGTATTTTGCATCAGCCATAGACCTGCCCTGTGTTAACGCCACCCAACAAGAGTGGCGGCCTATCACGTTACGCCTCGGGGCAGCAAGGGAAGCTCTACGTTCCGTCATCCCGAGATCTACGTTCCGTCATCCTGAGGAGCGCGGAACGCGCGTCTCGAAGGATGCGCGGCCCCACGCCGGCCGATTCATCCTTCGAGGCTCGCCCAGCGGCGCAATTGCGCCGCAAGGCTCGCACCTCAGGATGACGGGTCCGTTAGAGTGCCGCTGGCAGCAAAGCGCGCTGCTGCTATACAGACCTCATGTTCCGCTCCTTCCTCACGGTCTCCTCGGGAACGCTGGCCTCGCGACTGCTCGGCTTCGTGCGCGATTCCGCGATCGCGGCGCTGCTGGGCGCGGGACCGGTGGCGGATGCCTTCCTGGCGGCATTCCAGCTTGTGAATGTTGTGCGACGGCTGTTGTCCGAGGGCGGACTGAATGCCGCCCTGGTGCCGGCCTGGCTGAAGGCACGCGATGCCGGCGGCTTGGAGGCGGCAACCGCCTTTGCCGGCCGCGTGCTCGGCACCGTCAGCGCCGCGGTGATCGCATCCGCGCTCGTCATCGGCCTGCTGATGCCGCTGGTGATCGCGGCGATCGCGCCGGGTTTTGTCGGCCGCGACACACTGCAATTCGCCGTCGACGATGCAAGGCTGATGCTGCCCTATCTCGCCTTCGCCGGCCCGGTCACCGTGATGATGGCGCTGCTCAGCGCCCAGGGACGTTTCGCGCTGACCGCGTTCTCGCCGCTGTTGTTCAACATCGCGCTGATATCGGTGATGGCCGTGCTGCTGGTGCGGCAGCAGGAGCCGGCGCAGGCCGCGATTGTCATGGCGGCAACGATCGGCGTCGCCGGCTTCCTGCAACTGTCGATGCTGGCGCTGCGCGGCGCAAGGCTCGCCTCGCCGCTCCGCGTGTCCTTCGATCCTGACATGCGCGGCTTTCTCGGCCGCGCGATCCCCGGCATGGTCGCGAGTAGCGCGCCGCAATGGCTGATGGTGGCAGGCGCGGTGATCGCATCGACCTCGCCGTCGGCGGTGTCCTGGCTCTATTTCGCCAACCGCCTGCTCGAGCTGCCGCTCGGCATTGTCGGCGTCGCCATGGGCACCGTGCTGATCCCGGAGATGACGCGCGCCGTGCGCAGCGGCGAATCCAGCGCAATCGCGCATGCGGAATCACGTGCCCTCGAGCTCGCGGTCGGGCTGGCGCTGCCGGCGACGCTCGGCCTGATGGTGCTGAGCGAACCGATCGTGCGGATGCTGTTCGAGCACGGCGCGTTCACCGCCCAGGATAGCGCGGCAACCGCGCAAGCCTTGATCTGGCTGACGCTGGCCTTGCCGGCGCATGTGCTGGTGAAGGCGCTGTCGCCGGCGTTCTTCGCGCGCGAGGACACGCTGACGCCGCTGCTCGCGACGCTGAAGGCGGTCGTGGTGACGATCGCGGCGGCCTTCCTGTTCGGTCATATCTTCGGTGCGAGCGGAATTGCCGCAGGCATCGCGCTCGGCGCCTGGAGCAACGCGCTGGCACTGATCCGCAAGGGGGCCGCGACCTTCGGCTTCTCGATCGATGCCGATGCGCGCCGCCGGCTGCCGCGCATCCTGGCCGCGGCGCTCGCGATGGGCGCCCTGCTCTGGCTCGCGGAGGGCGGGCTGCCGTCAGCCGGCAGCCACGGTTTCGTGCAAGCAGGGTCCCTGCTCGTGCTGATCGCGGCAGGTATCGCCGCTTACGGGCTGTTCTTGCAGCTTTTCGGCGTCACCGGCTGGCGCGAGGCGGTTAACGCCGTCAGGCAAAGGCGCCCCGCCCTGACTTGCGCGCGCGGAGCTTAAGTGGCAAACGACGCGGCAAAACTAGCCATTTCCGGGAATTAGACCATGGCGTTCGTTGAACGGGTTTTCTCAGGCGTCCAGCCGACGGGCAATCTGCACCTCGGCAACTACCTCGGCGCCATCGTCAACTTCGTGAAGATGCAGCAGACCCACAACTGCATCTATTGCGTCGTCGACATGCATGCGATCACGCAGGGCGTCGAGGTCTGGGGCGGCCCGGCCGAGCTCGCCCGCAACACCCGCGAGGTCACCGCGGCCTTCATCGCCGCCGGCATCGATGCCAAGAAGCACATCGTGTTCAACCAGAGCCAGATCGCCGGCCATGCCGAGCTGACCTGGATCTTCAACTGCGTCGCGCGGATCGGCTGGCTGAACCGCATGACGCAGTTCAAGGAGAAGGCAGGCAAGGACCGCGAGAACGCCTCGGTCGGCCTCTACGACTATCCGGTGCTGATGGCCGCCGACATCCTGCTCTACCGCGCGACCCATGTGCCGGTCGGCGAGGACCAGAAGCAGCATCTGGAGCTGTCCCGCGACATCGCGCAGAAGTTCAACAACGATTTCGCTGATTCAATTCGTGGTCATGGTTTCGCCGACGGCCTGTTCTTCCCGCAGCCCGAGCCGCTGATCACGGGGCCGGCGACGCGGGTGATGAGCCTGCGCGACGGCACCAAGAAGATGTCGAAGTCGGATGCGTCGGACAATTCGCGCATCAACCTCACCGACGACGCCGACACCATCGCGCAGAAGATCCGCAAGGCGAAGACCGATCCGGAGCCGCTGCCGTCCGAGGAGAAGGGTCTGGAAACCCGCCCCGAGGCCGACAACCTGGTCGGCATCTACGCGGCGCTGGCCGGCATCTCCAAGCAGGAGGTGCTGACGCAGTTCGGCGGCGGGCAGTTCTCCAGCTTCAAGAACGCGCTGGTCGAGGTTTGCGTCGCAAAACTGGCGCCGATCGCCTCCGAGATGAAGAAGCTGGTCGCCGATCCCGGCCATGTCGACGCGGTCCTCGCCGACGGCGCCAACCGCGCCCGCGGCATCGCCGACGAGACCATGCGCATCACCAAGGACATCGTCGGCTTCATCCGCCCGCGCTGACGCGCGAGGCAGGAACTGCGCGCTCCCTCTCCCAAACGGCGAGGGAGTATGGCACCATGGGTTGGTTTGGTTCAGCACCGGGACATGCATGACCACCCAGCGACGCAGCTACGAGTCAGGTCACAAGCCGAAATGCCTCGTCATCGTTGACGACACTGCGGAATGGGACCGCGCGGTCTACTACGCCAGCCGGTGGGCGATCCGGGTCGGCGGCGGCGTCGTGATGCTGCGGGTGATCGAGACCGAGGACCAGAACCAGCAATGGCTCGGGGTCGCCGACATCATGCGCGCGGAGGCCGAGGAAGCCGCCAACGAGGCGCTCGACCGCGCCGCCGGCCGCGCCAACGGCATCGCCGCGATCACCCCGGAGCGGGTGATTCGAGAGGGCGACCCGATCGAACAGATCCTCGACGTGATCGACAAGGACGTCGATATTGCAGCGCTGGTGCTGGCCGCCAACCCGGGCGCCGAGGGGCCCGGGCCGATCATCACCACCATGGCCAAGACCATGGGGGCATTCCCGATCCCGGTAACCATCGTGCCGGGCGGCCTGACCGACGCCGAGATCGACGCCCTGTCCTAACGCGTTACCGGCGCCGGACCCGCTTCCGGGCATGGGTATGCGCCTGGAACCGCGGTTTTGCGGCTTGATCGCGGGCTTTTTAGTTGCCATCTGACTCCTTGATTTGACGCGTTTTCTTCGCGAACCGGTGTCACTTCGCTCGAAAACGCTATAATGGAACCCAACGCGCCGGCCTTGAACCGGCGACGCCGGAGACAGCAGATGTTCATTCAGACCGAAGCCACGCCGAATCCCGCCACGCTGAAATTCATTCCGGGCCGCATGGTGCTCGACAGCGGGACGATGGAATTTTCCTCGCCCGAGTCCGCCGCGCGCTCGCCGCTCGCCGAACGGCTGTTCGCCGTATCCGGCGTCACCGGCGTGTTCTACGGCGGCGACTTCATCACCGTGACCAAGGCGGACGGCGACTGGCAGCACCTCAAGCCCGCGATCCTCGGCGCGATCATGGAGCACTACATGTCCGGCGCGCCGCTGCTCGCCGACGGCACCGCGGCCAGCGACGACGCCCGCGATGAGGAGGACGAGTTCTTCGACGAGGCCGACGCCGAGACGGTCGAGCAGATCAAGGACCTGATCGAGACCCGCGTGCGTCCCGCGGTTGCCAATGACGGCGGCGACATCACCTTCCGCGGCTTCAAGGACGGCATCGTCTACCTCAACATGAAGGGCTCCTGCGCCGGCTGCCCGTCATCGACCGCAACCCTGCAACACGGCATCCAGAACCTGCTCCGGCACTTCGTGCCCGACGTGCAGGAAGTCCGGCCGATGTGATGGAGCGGCGAATGGCGAGTGGCGAATCGCGAATAGCATTCTCCGCAAGACCCCTGTTCGCCATTCCCTATTCGCTATTCGCCCTCCCATGATGATTCTCGCCATCGATACGGCGCTCGACGCCTGCTCCGCGGCGGTGCTCGACACCACCTCCGGCAATACAATCGCCATTGAATCGCAGGCGATGCAGCGCGGCCATGCCGAGGCGCTGATGCCGCTGATCGCTCGTGTGATGAAAGAGAGCGGCATCGGCTTCGCCGGGCTCGACCGCATCGCCGTCACCACCGGCCCCGGCAGTTTCACGGGCCTGCGCGTCGGCCTCTCGGCGGCGCGCGGCCTGGCGCTGGCCGCAGAAAAGCCGGTGGTCGGACTGTCGACGCTCGCCGCCTACGCTGCGCCTGTCGTCGCCGAGAATGGCGCGGCTGCGATCCTGTCGGCGATCGATGCGCGGCATGATCACGTCTATTTCCAGCTGGTCGGCGGCGACGGCAGTCCGATCATCAAGCCGAAGGTGGCGCCGATCGCGGAAGCGCTCGAGGCCTCCCAACACGGCGCGCTGCATCTGGTCGGCAACGCCGCCAATATCCTCGCCGAGCGCTGGCCCGCCGACGCCGCACCGCCGGTCAAGGTCGACCGGCAGCCCGCGCCCAATATTACCTGGGTCGCCTGGATCGGCGCGGCCGTGGATCCTGAAACCGCGCCGCCGCGGCCGTTCTATCTGCGCGCGCCCGACGCCAAGCCGCCGAAGGACCGGCTCGAAATCAGCACGCCGCGATCGACATGATCGGTTGGCTGTCACGATGGTGGGGCGGCGGTCCGCCCGCGGTCGAGCCCGCATCGCTGCGCGACGCGGCGCGACTCGCGCAATTGCACGGCGCGTCGTTTCATCGCGGCTGGGGCGAGGGCGAATTCGAGGCGATGCTGACCGAGCGCAACACGCTGGTGCACCGGCTGCGGCAGGGACGCAAGGTGATCGGCTTTGCCGTCTCGCGGATGGCGGCGGACGAAGCCGAAATTCTGTCGATTGCGATCGATTCCAATCAGCGCGGCCGCGGGCTGTCGCGCGATCTGCTGCTGACCCATCTCGGCCATCTTGCCGGCCGCGGCATCCGCACCATCTTCCTCGAGGTGGAAGAGAACAATCAGCCGGCGCGACGGCTCTATGAAAAGGCCGGATTCGGCGTGATCGGCCGCCGCGAACGCTACTACAAGCAGCCCGGCGGGGAACATTTGAACGCGCTTCTGATGCGGCGCGACTTGTCGTAACATCGGCGCGATGGCAGAACAGCGCCCTGCTCTGCCATCCAAGGCTCAAGGACTGGCCAAGGACCTGCCAAGGACCCATGACGACGGTGAAAATCACGCCTGCGCAGAAGAATACCGGCATCGAGGCGCGCTGCGCCGCGACCGGCATGCGCATGACCGAACAGCGCCGTGTGATCGCACGCGTGCTGGCGGAGGCCATGGATCACCCTGACGTCGAGGAGCTCTACCGCCGCTGCGTGGCGGTCGACGACAAGATATCGATCTCGACCGTCTATCGCACCGTCAAGCTGTTCGAGGATGCCGGCATCATCGAGCGCCACGACTTCCGCGAGGGCCGCGCGCGCTACGAGCAGATGCCCGAGAGCCATCACGACCACCTGATCAATCTGCGCGACGGCAAGGTGATCGAGTTCACCTCCGAAGAGATCGAGAAGCTGCAGGCCGAGATCGCGCGCAAGCTCGGCTACAAGCTGGTCGATCACCGTCTCGAGCTGTATTGCGTCCCGCTCGACGAAGACAGCAAGTCGTAAGCCGGGTGAGTTTCGACCTCGTCATCTTCGATTGCGACGGCGTGCTGGTCGACAGCGAGGTGATCTCCTGTCGCGCGCATGCGGAGACGCTGACGCGGCACGGCTTTCCGATTACACCCGACGGCGTGCTGAAGCGCTTCCTCGGCGTGTCCGACCGCGAGGCGCGGCGGATCGTCGAGAGCGAGATCGGCCGCGCGCTGCCCGAGACCTTCGAGGCCGAGGTCAAGCACGCGACGCTGAGCTTCTATGCCGACGATCTCAGCGCGATCGCGCATGTCGGCGAGGCGATCGCCGCGCTCGGCTTACCGAAATGCGTGGCGTCGAGCGGCACGCCGGAAAAGATCCATCACGGCTTGACCTGCGCCGGGCTCTACGACCAGCTCGCGCCGCATATTTTCTCCGCCACCCAGATCAAGCGCGGCAAGCCGGCGCCCGATCTCTTCCTGTTCGCGGCGGCGCAGATGGGCGCCACCCCCGCGCGTTGCGTCGTGATCGAGGACAGCGTGGCCGGCGTCACCGGCGCCCGCGCCGCCGGGATGACCGTGCTCGGTTTTTACGGCGGCAGCCACTGCACGGCGGAACATGAGGGGATGCTGCGCCAGGCCGGCGCGGCCGTCACCTTCGCCGATATGCGGAAATTGCCCGATTTGATCGCCCGGGTGGGGGCCACGGCGAGCGCTGACTGACCCTGCGAGGTCATTCCGGGGCGCGACCGAAGGGAGCGAACCCGGAATCTCGAGATTCCCCGATGCGCAATTGCGCACCGGAGGTTCGATGCTGACGCATCGCCCCGGAATGACGTCCAGACCGCTGGATTTTCCCCGGTTTAAGCTATATTTCAGCCTCGGCGCCCCGATGGCGCCGTTTCCATTTTTCACTCTCAGGGTTCCATGACGACGCCGCGCAAGCTGCACATCAAGTCCTATGGCTGCCAGATGAATGTCTACGATGCGCAACGCATGGCGGACACGCTGGCCGGCGAGGGCTTTGTCGAGACCGCGAGCGCCGAAGACTCCGACCTCGTCATCCTCAACACTTGCCACATTCGCGAGAAGGCGTCGGAGAAAGTCTATTCCGAGCTCGGGCGGCTGCGCGTCGCCAAGGACGAGGCCGCGCGGGCGGGCCGCGAGATGAAGATCGCGGTCGCCGGCTGCGTCGCGCAGGCCGAAGGCGCAGAGATCATCCATCGCGCGCCGACCGTCGACATCGTGGTCGGGCCGCAGAGCTATCATCATTTGCCCGAGCTGTTGAAGCGCGCCAAGGCAAACGGCCGCGCGCTGGAAACGGAATTCCCGGTCGAGGACAAGTTCGGCTTCCTGCCGCAGCCGAAGCCGGATGCGATCCGCGCCCGCGGCATCTCCGCCTTCGTCACGGTGCAGGAAGGTTGCGACAAGTTCTGCACCTTCTGCGTGGTGCCCTACACGCGCGGCGCGGAAGTCTCGCGTCCGGTCGCCAGGATCATCGACGATGTGAAGCAGCTCGCCGACAATGGCGTGCGCGAATTCACGCTGATCGGACAGAACGTCAACGCCTATCACGGCGAAGGTCCCGACGGCCGCGTCTGGCCGCTCGGCAGATTGTTGCAGCGCCTCGCCGAGATCCCCGGCGTCGCGCGGCTGCGCTATTCGACCAGCCATCCGCGCGACGTCGACGACGCCCTGATTGCGGCCCATCGCGATTTGCCCGAACTGATGCCGTTCGTGCACCTGCCGGTGCAATCCGGGGCGGACCGGATCCTTGCCGCCATGAACCGCAAACATACCGCCGATGACTACCGGCGCGTCATCGACCGGTTCCGCGCCGCGCGGCAAGACATTGCTTTTTCATCAGATTTTATCGTGGGCTTCCCCGGAGAGACCGCGGAAGAATTTTCAGCCACCCTCGCGCTTGTCGCACAAATCGGGTACGCTGCGGCGTATTCATTCAAGTATTCGCCACGGCCGGGCACGCCGGCGGCGGAGATGCGGGAGACAGTGTCAGCAGCCGAGATGGACGAGCGCTTGGGGCGGCTTCAGGAATTGATCGACAGCCAGCAATCGGCCTTCAACCGGGCTGCGATTGGCACAACGGTCGATGTGCTGTTCGAGCGCGCCGCGCGCAATCCGGGCCAGATCGTCGGCCGCACCGCCTATCTGCAGCCCGCCCATGTGATGGCGTCGCCTGACATCATCGGCCAGGTCCTCCCGGTGAGGATCGACAGCCTCGAGCGCTACAGCCTGATCGGCGAGCTCGCGACGCGACCCGCGCCCGGCCTCATTTCGCAGACCATTGGAGCCTGAAATCCTTGCCCAAAAGCGCATCGGATTCGTCTTCGCTCGCTCCCAGCCGCAAACCTGACCGCGACATGCAAATGCCACCTGAGACCCGGCCCCCTGAAACTCAGGTCGTCATCGATTTCGACGACAACCGCGCGGCATCCGCGCTGGTCGGCCCCTACGGACAGAATCTGGCGCTGATCGAGCGGCGGCTCGGCGTCGTGGTCGATTCCCGCGGCAATCATCTCACCATCGCAGGCTCCCGCGACGGCTGCGACGCGGCGCGGCGCGTGCTGGAGACGCTCTACGCGCAGGCCGTCGAAGGACACGACCTCGATCAGGGCGAGGTCGAAGGCGCGATCCGCGCCGTGATCGCACAGGGCTCGCTGTTCGAATTCGACAACAAGACCGCCAAGCCGACCTTCGAGACCATCAATCTGCGCAAGCGTCCGGTGCGCGCCCGCACCGCGGCGCAGGATTCCTACATCCGCGCCCTGAAGCGGCATGAGCTGGTGTTCGGCATCGGCCCGGCCGGCACCGGCAAGACCTGGCTCGCGGTAGCCCATGCCGCGCAGCTGTTCGAGCGCAAGGAGGTCGATCGCATCATCCTGACGCGGCCCGCTGTCGAGGCCGGCGAGCGGCTCGGCTTCCTGCCCGGCGACCTCAAGGAGAAGGTCGATCCGTATCTACGCCCGATCTATGACGCGCTGTACGATCTGATGGACGCCCGCGTCGTCGAGCGCGCGCTGCAGGGCAACGAGATCGAGATCGCCCCGCTCGCCTTCATGCGCGGCCGCACCCTGACCAATGCCGCCATCATCCTCGACGAGGCGCAGAACACCACGACGATGCAGATGAAGATGTTCCTGACGCGTCTCGGCGAGAACAGCCGGATGATCGTCACCGGCGACCCGTCGCAGGTCGACCTGCCGCATGGCCAGGCCTCGGGCCTCACGGAAGCCGTGAAGCTGCTCGACGGCGTCGAGGGCATCGCCCAGGTGCATTTCAAGGCCGAGGACGTCATCCGCCATGAATTGGTGGCGCGCATCGTGGCCGCCTATGAGGGATTGCCGCAAAAGCCGGCAAACGCCAGATCTTGAGACCAATAGCTTCGGCCGCGAGCCCGCACGATGCGGGATCCGGCCATAACGCAGATTTTGAAACCAACGTGTCCGCTTTTCCTGCCACCGAGGTTCTCGTCACCGCCGAATGCTGGCAGGCCGAGCCCAATGCCGACGCGGTGATCCACCGCGCCATCAAGGCTGCCGCTGAAATCGCCGATGCCGATGTCGCCGACGCCGAGCTTGCGGTGATGCTGACCGACGATGCCGGTATCCGCACGCTGAACGCCAACTGGCGCAGCATCGACAAGCCGACCAACGTGCTGTCGTTCCCGGCGCTGCAGCCCGAAGGCGCCGGCGGACCCGACGATGCCCCGCGCATGCTCGGCGATATCGCGATCGCCTATGAGACGACTCGGCGGGAAGCCGATGAAGAAGGGAAACCGTTCGACCATCATTTGAGCCATCTCGCGGTGCATGGCTTCCTGCACCTGATCGGTTACGACCACGAGAACGATGACGATGCCGAGGACATGGAGGCGCTCGAGCGCGAGGTCCTCTCTTCCCTCGGCATTCCCGACCCCTATGCGGATCGGACCGCCTGACATGCCGGATTCCGAACCGACCCACGACAACCCGCGCAACGTGAGCAACCTGCCCGCCGTGGTGCATGAGGGCGAGGTGCAGCGCCCGGCGGCCGAGGGCTGGCTGGTGCGCGCGATCCGCACCCTGTTCGGCTGGAAGGCCGGCTCGGTGCGCGACGATTTGCAGGTGGTGCTCGACGCCTCGACGCCCGACGATGTCGGCTTCTCGGCGATCGAGCGCACCATGCTGCGCAACATCCTGTCGCTGAACGAGCGGCGGATCGCCGACGTCATGGTGCATCGCGCCGACATCGTCGCGGTCAAGCGCGACATTCCGCTCGGCGAATTGATGAGCCTGTTCGAGAGCGCGGCGCATTCGCGGCTCGTCGTCTACAACGAAACCCTCGACGACCCCGAGGGCATGGTGCACATCCGCGACCTGCTCGCCTTCATGACCGCGAGAGCCCGCGTCACCGACGCGACCAAGACGAAGCGCAAGAAGCCGTTCCCGGCGGGGCTCGATCTGCGCAGCGTCGATCTCGCGCTGCCGCTGTCGGAAGCCAACATCATCCGCAAGCTGCTCTATATCCCGCCGTCGATGCGCGCGATCGACCTGCTGGCGCAGATGCAGGCCTCGCGGATCCATCTCGCTTTGGTGGTCGACGAATATGGCGGCACCGACGGACTGGTGTCGATCGAGGATATCGTCGAGCAGATCGTCGGCGAGATCGACGACGAGCACGATTCCGACGAGCCGCCGTCCATCGTGCGCCAGCCGGACAGCTCCTTCATCGCCGATGCGCGCGCCAGCCTCGACGATGTCCGCTCGGTGATCGGCGAGGATTTCGTGATCGGCGACGCCGGCGAGGAGGTCGAGACGCTCGGCGGTTACCTCGTATCGTTCGTCGGACGCCTGCCGGTGCGCGGCGAGGTGATTTCGGGACCCGGCAATTACGAGGTCGAGGTGCTCGACGCCGATCCGCGGCGGGTCAAGCGCGTGCGCATCAGCGCGCGCAAGGAACGGCCGACGCCGCGCAAGGAGCGCGAGCGGCGCCGCGAGCAGGCGCCGGACTCCGGAAACCCGCAGGCGAATGACAACCTGCCGCCGCCCGGCGAGGGAGCCGGTCCGCAGTGAGGCTGTCCGACAAGCTCCGATCGATCGGCCTTGCAATCATCCTGACCTGGGGATGGAAACGCGCCGTCCTCGCGCTCGCGGCCGGCGCGCTGTCTGCGCTGGCGATGGCGCCGTTCAACGCCTGGCCGGTTCTGTTTCTCACCTTTTCCATCGCGGTCTGGCTGATCGACGGCAGCGCGGCCGGTCGCTGGCGCGGTCTGCCTGCCGCGGCGCTGTCCGGCTTCTGGTTCGGCCTCGGCTATTTCGTGCCGGGGCTGTACTGGATCGGCTACGCCTTCTTCGTCGATGCGGACACCTTCGCCTGGCTGACACCGTTCGCGGTGCTCGGCCTGCCTGCCTATCTCGCTTTGTTCACCGCCTTCGGCTTCGCGCTGGCGCGGCTGATCTGGCCGCGCGACGCCTCGCGCGTGCTGGCGCTCGCGGTCAGCCTGACGATTTCGGAATGGCTGCGCGGCCATCTCCTCAGCGGCTTTCCGTGGAATGCGTTCGGCTACGCACTGACCGAGCCACTGGCGCTGGCGCAGACCGCGTCGCTGATCGGGCTCTGGGGCATGACGTTCCTGGCCGTCGCGATCTTCGCAAGTCCGGCCGTGTTGATCGATGGCGCCTCGCGCGGCCGCAAGCCGTGGCGCGCGCCGGTGGCCGCGGTGCTGGTTCTGGCGGCGATGCTGGCGTTCGGCGTGGTCCGCCTCGCGCAGCAGCCGACCAGGTTGGTCGACGGCGTCAAGCTGCGCATCATGCAGCCCGATCTGCAGCAGGACGCCAAGTTCAACTACTCCGCCAAGGCGGCGGTGATGCAGAAATATCTCACCCTGTCGGATCGCGCCTCCGGGCCGCACGCCACCGGCGTGAAGGATGCCACCATCCTGATCTGGCCGGAATCCGCGTTTCCGTTCTTCCTGACCAAGGAAGCCGACGCGATGGCGCAGATCGCCGACCTGCTGCCGAAGGGAACCGTGCTGATCACCGGCTCGGTGCGCGCGCCCGATCTGCCGCCCGGCGTCCGCGTGACGCGCGCCCATAATTCCATCTACGTCATCGACCACGACGGCAACGTGCTTGCGGTCTACGACAAGCTGCATCTTGTCCCGTTCGGAGAATATCTGCCGTTCCAGGACTGGATGGAGAAGCTCGGCTTCGTGCAGCTCACCAAGGTGCAGGGCGGCTACATTCCCGGCACGATTCGCCGGACGCTCGATATTCCGAATGCACCGCGCGCCCTGCCGCTGATCTGCTACGAGGCGATTTTTCCCGGCAATGTCGTGAGCCGCGACGACCGTCCCGGCTGGATCGTCAATGTCACCAATGACGGATGGTTCGGAATCTCGACCGGCCCTTACCAGCACCTGCAACAGGCCCGGCTGCGCACCATCGAGGAAGGCCTGCCGATGGTCCGCGCCGCCAACACGGGCATCTCGGCCGTGATCGACCCGGTTGGCCGGATCGTTGCACAACTCGGGCTCGGCATCGAAGGCGTGCTCGATGCCGGCCTGCCGGCAGCCATCGCGCCGACGATCTATGCGCGTGTCGGGAACGTCCCCGCCGCTGTGATTGTGATCACAGCCCTGGCGTTCGTGTTGCGGCGGCGGTTTGTGAGGCGAAAACCCTGACGGCTGCATATCGCCGGTTGTCGCGAACCCGAAAAAACGTCGAAATTTACCTCAGTATGATTCCACCAGTTGACAGATCGACCGTGCACTTCGCATTGTACGGGTCCACGCGAAATCACAAGCCAAGTCAGCCCCTTTGCGCAAATTGTCCGCATTTCGTCCCGATCCTCCTTGCAGGATTTGACGGCACCGGCGCCTGAGGCATACTCCACTTCCAACTTGCCTCATCCACGGGCGCGCAATCCCTTAGGAGAGTTGGAGATGTCCACCAAAGCGCCCAATCCTGTTGACAAATATGTCGGCAGCCGCGTCCGTATGCGACGCATCATGCTCGGCATGAGCCAGGAGAAACTGGGCGAGGCGCTAGGCCTGACGTTCCAGCAGGTGCAGAAATACGAGAAGGGCACCAACCGCGTCGGCGCCAGCCGGCTGCAGCAGATCTCCGAAATCCTGCAGGTGCCGGTCTCCTTCCTGTTCGACGGCGGCCCGAGCGGGGTCAAGACCGCCGACGGCTTCAGCGAGGGTGCCTCGCCGACCTACGTCTCCGATTTTCTGGCAACCGCCGAGGGCCTGGCCCTGACCCGCGCCTTCACGCGGATTGCGGACGCCAAGCTCCGCCGCAGCATCGTCGAACTTGTCGAGCAGATCGCGGCGCGCGAGGCGGCCGAGCAGGCCTGATTCAGCCATATCCGTTTGAGAGATCGTCAAATCTGGAATATGCCATTCCGGCGCGCGCCAACGCGATGAGCTCAGCTTGAGCATCATCGCGCTTGAGCGCCTCCTTTGAGCATGATTCCTGATCGTGCTTCGGCGCGTGCGCGCAATGACAAAGCGAACTCACAGGCGACGACAACAGCATGTCCAGCAATCCGTTCGAAACCGCCGTGATTCTCGACGGCATCCGCCGCTGGGTCGAGATCGAATCTCCGACCGAGCGGCCCGATCAGGTCAACAAGCTGGCTGATCTCGTCGCGTCGGGCTATCGCGACCTGCCGGCCACGGTGGAGCGCATTGCGGGACGCGACGGCTGCGGCGACCACCTGGTGACGCGCTCGTCCTGGGGCCAGGACGCGCCGGGCATCCTGGTGCTGAGCCATCTCGACACAGTTCATCCGATGGGATTCATCGAACGGTTACCATTCAAGGTCGACGGCGACAGCGCCTTCGGCCCCGGCATCTACGACATGAAGGGCGGAGCCTACCTCGCCCATCATGCGTTCAGGCAGGTCTGCGCCGACGGCGCGCGCCCGCCGCTCGGCATCACCCAGCTCTACGTATCGGACGAGGAGATCGGCAGCCCGACCTCGCGGGCGCTGATCGAGGCCGAGGGCCGCAAGGCGAAATACGTGCTGGTGACCGAGCCGGCGCGCGACGGCGGCAAGATCGTCACCGGACGCAAGGGCGTTGCGCGTTTCGACGTGTTCATCAAGGGCGCGCCGGCCCATGCCGGCACGCGCCCCGAGGACGGCCGCAGCGCGATCCGGGAGCTCGGCAATGTGATCCAGGCGCTGGAGGCGATGAACGACCTGAAGCGCGGCGTCACCGTCAATGTCGGCGTCGTCCGCGGCGGCACCAAGCCGAACGTGATCGCCGAGGAGGCCTATGCGGAAGTCGACATGCGCGTGCCGACGATGGCCGACGCCGACGAGCTGGTGCCGAGGATCCTCGGAATCACCTCACGCACCGAGGGCGTCAGCGTGAAGATATCGGGCGAATTGAACCGTCCGCCCTATGAGAAAAGCAACGCCGGCGCCGCGCTCTACGAGCACGCCAAGGGGCTGGCCGCCGAGCTCGGCTTCGAGCTGGTGGATGTGTTCACCGGTGGCGGCTCCGACGGCAATTTCACCGCGCCACACACGGCGACCCTCGACGGCCTCGGCGTCGACGGCAAGGGCGCGCATACCCATTACGAGCAGCTCTACATCTCGTCGATCGAGCCGCGCGCGCGGCTGCTCCACCGTCTCTATCAAACGCTGCGATGACACCGGCTCCAGGCGACCGCGGCGATCGCGATTCCCCCGACGACGGCGCGATGGCGCATGCGCGCGGCTCGTTCTTCGGACGGCGCAAGGGCCACAAGCTGCGCCCGCATCAGGCCGACCTGATCGACACTCTGCTGCCGCATCTGGCGGTCGACATCTCGGCGCCCGCGCCCGAGGCGCTGACCGAGTTGTTCGATGACAGCATCGAGAATGTCAGGCTCGAGATCGGCTTCGGCGGCGGCGAGCATCTGATCGCGGAGGCACAGGCCTTTCCGGCCACGGGCTTCATCGGCTGCGAGCCCTATGTCAACGGCATGGCGAAGATCCTGACTCAGATCGAGGCGCTGAATATCGGCAATATCCGCCTGTTCGCCGGCGACGCGGCCGAACTGCTGGCCTGGGCGCCGACGCGTTCGCTTGCGCGCATCGACCTGATCCATCCCGATCCCTGGCCGAAGCGGCGGCACTGGAAGCGGCGCTTCGTGCAGGATGCGACGGTCGCTGCGATGACACGATTGCTGCCGCCGGGCGGCGAATTCCGCTTCGTCAGCGACATCGACGACTATTGCGCCTGGACGCTGGCGCATCTGATGCGCTCGCCCGACTTCGCCTGGCTCGCCGAGCGCGCGATCGACTGGCAGCAGCCGTGGCCGAACTACACAATGACGCGCTACGGCGCCAAGGCCGAGCGCGAAGGGCGCAAGGCGGCGTATTTGAGGTTCAAGCGCTTGCCTTGACGCCGTCATTCCGGGGCGTGCGGAAGCACGAACCCGGAATCTCGAGGTTCCGGGTTCAATGCTTCGCATCGCCCCGGAATGACGGATATCTTCACGCCTGCCCCGCCAGCCGCGCCTTCCTGACGTCGGTCGCCTCCCACACCATCCGCTTGCCGCGCTCGCGGCCGAGCAGCTCGATCGGATCGTGATTGTCGATGTGGCCGAACTGGCCCTTGTAGACGCTGTAGCCACACAATTCCTGCAGCCGGCGCGGAAAGCGGGCTGCGGTCTCGCGCGGAATGCCGAGCTGCAGGTTCTCCTGCTGCCGCATCCAGCCCCAGCAATAGGCGCAGGAGAAGGCAAAGCGCCTGGCGTCGCTGCTGTTGGCGCCGCCGCCATGCCACAGCGCGCTGTCGAACAGCATCACGCTGCCGGCCGGCATGGTCGCGGTGACCGCGTCGTACTCCTTGCCGTATTCGGGCGACGAATCGAATTTGTGGCTGCGCGGGATGATCCGCGTCGCGCCGTTATCTTCGCGGAAATCGGACAGCGCCCAGATCGCATTGATCGTGATCGGAATGTGCGGCCGCGGCAACGGGATCAATTGGGTGTCTTCGTGAATCGGCTGCGCTTCCTGGCCGGGCCCGAGCACCAGCGAGCAGAACGACGACAGCAGGCATTCCCTGTCCAGCACGCGTTCGACCACCGGCAGCACGTTGTCATGCAGCGGCACCTCCCAGAACAGATCGTCATAGGTCAGGAGGTTGTTGATGCGCAGCGTCTTGAAGCCTTCGAACGACGTCCTGGCAGGTGCGAGATTGTGCTCGCTCTCGATTCTCAGCACCGCCGCCTTCAACCCCTCGACCAGATCGGGCGAGGCGGCGCGCTCGATCACGGTGTATCCGTCGTCGCGGATCCGCGCGGCGTGCGTTTGGATGTCGGCGTCCGTCAGCATGGCAATCTCCCTGTTGGCGCTGTGTCGCGCCTTGCGGAAAGCATAGCGGAACGATTTTGGGTTTGGGAAGTGTGCACGATGATCCGTCATGCTGAGGAGGCCGCAAAGCGGCCGTCTCGAAGCACGACGGCCCGGCTGCAACGGCGTGGCCGTGCATCCTTCGAGACGCGGCTGCGGCGCTCCTCAGGATGACGGAGCCAAGAGCAGTTAGCGTGAACTAGCGCGACTTCCAGAACTCCACGACGCGCTGCGCCGTCGAGGGCATCAGGCGCACGAAATTCACCCGCGCACCTTCGATATCGGCAGGAGACGGCACGCGGTTCGGCCCGAGCCGCATCAGGATCAGGGCGCGCACGGTCGGCCATTCGAAGCCGATCGTCTTGCTGGCGATCAGGATCGGATCGTAACGGTCGCCGGAGATCAGGCGATCGAGCGTGACGATTTTCACGCCGGCCATCGCGGCGAGCGCCGCCACGCATTCCTCATATTTGAAGGCCTTTGCGAAGCCGGCCACCGCGGCCTCGTTCAATTCGCCGGCGCGATGCAGTGCCAGGATGGCGCGCTGCGCGGCTGTGAAATCGCGGCCCTCGACCTGAACGATCACGCCCTCGATCTCGGTCATCGCCAGCTTGATCTCGGCCTGGCGTTCCGGCTTGGCGACGGCATGCAGACGGCGGCGGATCACGTCGATCGAGCCGGCGAGCAGGCCCTTCAGATGCTCGGGCGGAAGATCATCGCGGCGGCCGATCCGCAGCGTCAGCACGCCGTCCTGGCTGGCGCGTTGCACGAGCGTCGTGAAGGAGGCGTCCGAGAACGCCGCGCCCGCATTGCCGGCCGCGCATCGGATGACGTCGCGATCGCCGCGTCGGACGAGGACGTCGGTCAGCGCAGTCGAGAGCTTCGATCGCTCGGCCATCGCGAGCAGATGGCCCTGGCCCTTGGCATTGGCGATCTCGACCAGCACCTTTTCGTCAATCACCGGCGATCGGCGCAGCAGCGGCCCCGCGATCGCGACCTCGTCGTCGCGGGCGAGCTGCCCGACCAGATGCCGCGGCGCGTTGGCGAGCAGCGCGAGCCGTTCGGCGAGATCGACCCGCGCAGCAAGCTCGGCGTGCGGGACCAGGCTGGTCAGCACCCTGTCGAACAAGTCGATATGGTCGGGGCGAAAACTCGCGGCGCCCTGCAGGAACAGCTCGCCGAGCCGCCGCGCGGCCTCGGCGCGGCGCTTGGGGTCGCCACGGCGAACGATGTCGTCGAGTTCCGGAATCAGCGCGGGGGCTGTCGTCATGAGCCTTGTCCAACCGGCGACTTCTGCCGATTTTCGGCAATCTATGGTCCCGTTCGTAAACGGAGGGTTAGATCAATCCGGCATCCGGAGAGCCGTAAAATCGCCTCCCGCCGGACCCGAGGGCCTTGCCGGACCCGGGCAAAAGAGCTATATCCGGCGCAACTTATGGTATCTCATACGATCGCGTAGGAGAGTGGGCCCCCCGGGACCCGCTCTTTTTTATTACCTGACGGGACCCAACGAGGCCGGGTCCGGTTTGGGTAGCGTTAGCGGCCCCTTAAGGCCACCTGAACAACACAACAGACCTCAGCAGCCTTTAAGACCCTAGACAGCCTTTGACACTGGATATGACCGAACCGACCGCCACGTCCGTGGACACCGAACTGCTCGCCGAGCCGCGTCTCGTCGTCGAGCCCGGGGTTGCGGCGCGCGTCGCCGCGGTCGCGGTCCCGGTGCTGCAGGGCATGGGCTATCGCCTGGTGCGCATCAAGGTCTCGGGCGATGCCGGCTGCACCGTGCAGATCATGGCGGAGCGACCCGACGGCTCGATGCAGCTCGAGGATTGCGAGGTGATCTCGCGCGCGCTGTCGCCGGTGCTCGATGTCGCCGACCCGATCGAGCGTGCCTACCGGCTGGAAATCTCGTCGCCCGGCATCGACCGCCCGCTGGTGCGCCGCTCCGACTTCGAGCGCTACACCGGGCATCTCGTGAAGATCGAGATGGCGGTGGCGCATCAGGGCCGCAAGCGGTTTCGCGGCGTGCTTGCCGGCGTCGAGGGCGATGCGGTGCGCATCAGGCGCGACGATCCGCGTCCCGACGAGGACGCCGAGGTTCTCCTGGTGATGGAGGACATCTCGGACGCGCGGCTGGTGCTGACCGACGAATTGATCGAGGAATCGATGCGCCGCGGCAAGGCCGCCGAGCGTGAGCTCCGCCGCGAGCTCGGCCTTGCGCCGCCGCAGCCGGCCCATGCCAAGAAGAGCGATCCGGCGAAGAGCCAGAAGCCGAAACCCAAGCCTGGTGATAAGCCTGCTCACAAGCCCGGCAAGAAACCGGCTCCGACCAACACCAAAAAGCACCGCCTGGCGGCCGAGCGCGCGCGCCGTGGCGAGATCGATCCATCCGAAGGAGACTAAGCCATGGCAGTCAGCGCCAACAAACTCGAACTGCTGCAGATCGCAGACGCAGTTGCGCGCGAAAAGTCGATCGACCGCTCCATCGTGATCGCGGCGATGGAAGACGCCATCGCCAAGGCCGCGCGCGCCCGCTACGGCAGCGAGACCGACGTCCATGCCGAGATCGATGCCAAGAAGGGCGAGCTGCGGCTGACCCGTCACATGCTGGTGGTCGACGTTGTCGAAAACTCCTCCAACCAGATTTCGCTGCACGACGCGCAGCGCGCCAATCCGGGCGCCCAGGTCGGCGACACCATCGCCGACACCCTGCCGCCGCTGGAATATGGCCGCATTGCCGCGCAGTCGGCCAAGCAGGTGATCGTGCAGAAGGTGCGCGAGGCCGAGCGCGACCGGCAGTACCAGGAATTCAAGGACCGCATCGGCGACATCGTCAACGGCATCGTCAAGCGCGTCGAATATGGCAGCGTGATCGTCGACCTCGGCCGTGGCGAAGCGATCGTGCGCCGCGACGAGATGCTGCCGCGCGAAGTGTTCCGCAACGGCGACCGCGTCCGCGCCTATATCTTCGACGTCCGCCGCGAGACCCGCGGTCCGCAGATTTTCCTGTCGCGCACCCATCCGCAGTTCATGGCGAAGCTGTTCGCACAGGAAGTGCCGGAGATCTACGACGGCATCGTCGAGATCAAGGCGGTCGCCCGCGATCCGGGCTCGCGCGCCAAGATCGGCGTGATCTCGCGCGATTCCTCGGTCGACCCGGTCGGCGCCTGCGTCGGCATGCGCGGCTCGCGCGTGCAGGCCGTGGTGAACGAGCTGCAGGGCGAGAAGATCGACATCATCCCATGGTCGCCCGACATTGCGACCTTCGTCGTCAACGCGCTGGCGCCGGCTGAAGTCGCCAAGGTCGTGATCGACGAGGACCGCGAGCGCATCGAGGTCGTGGTTCCCGACACCAACAACCAGCTGTCGCTGGCGATCGGCCGCCGCGGCCAGAACGTCCGCCTCGCCTCGCAGCTGACCGGCTGGGACATCGACATCCTGACCGAGCAGGAAGAGTCGGAGCGCCGCCAGGCCGACTTCGAGAACTCGACCCGCGTGTTCATGGAAGCGCTCAATGTCGACGAGGTGGTCGGCCAGCTGCTCGCCTCCGAAGGCTTCACTTCGGTCGAGGAACTCGCGCTGGTCGATGTCAAGGAACTCGCCGGCATCGAGGGTTTCGACGAGGAGACCGCCACCGAGTTGCAGACCCGCGCCCGCGAATATCTGGAACAGCTCGAGGCGGAACTGGAAGCCAAGCGCAAGGAACTCGGCGTCGAGGACGCCATGAAGGACGTGCCCGGCATCACCGGCAAGATGCTGGTGAAGCTCGGCGAGAACGATGTGAAGACGGTCGAGGATCTCGCCGGCTGCGCCACCGACGACCTGGTCGGCTGGACCGAGCGGAAGGAAGGCGGCGAGCCGACCAAGCATGCCGGGTTCCTCGACGGCATCGAGATCTCGCGCGACGAGGCCGAGGCCGTGATCATGCAGGCCCGTCTGAAGGCCGGCTGGATCACCGAGGCCGACCTCGCCAAGCCTGCCGAGGAGGCCGAGGCCGCCGAAGCAGAAACGACGGCTTCGTAGCGCGTGTTCCGCAAAGGTGGATACCGGCTTTGCGATAAGAACTCGCGCCAATTCACGACGGAGATGCCCCACGGATGTTGGCTCAGGCTGACCCCGATCTCGACGATGGGCCGCGGACGCAGAAGTCCGCGACCACGCGGATGTGCGCGGTCAGCCGCGAGGTGCGTCCGATCGACGAGCTGATCCGGTTCGTCGTCGCGCCCACAGGCGAGGTGATCCCGGATATCAAGCGCAAGCTGCCCGGCCGCGGACTCTGGGTTTCCGCGTCGCGGCGCAGCGTTGCGGAAGCCGTGCGCCGTCACCAATTTAGCAAGGGATTCAAGCGCGATGTCCGCGTCGCGCCGACCCTCCCCGCCGACACCGACACCCTCCTGGTGCGCAGCGTCACCGAGGCCCTGGCAATGGCCGCCAAGGCCGGTCAGGTGGTTTCGGGCTTCGGCAAGGTCGAGGACGCACTCAACCGGAACGAAACTGCAGCCCTGATCCACGCTTCCGACGGCGCGGCGGACGGAATCCGCAAATTGGACGCGATCGTGGGGCAAAGGGGCGAAAAACGTGGTGAATCGCCGGTAATCCCCGTCGTCAATGTTTTGACGTCGGAAGAATTGGATTTGGCACTTGGGCGGTCAAATGTGATACATGCTGCGCTGCTCGCGGGCCCGGCGAGCAAGACGTTCCTGTCGCGCTGCCAGATGCTGGTCCGATACCGGATGGCCGACGACGACAAGACCGCCGAAGCGGCCAGAAATTCCAGAGCGTGATCCGGGAAGGCGGACGCCGTCTTTCCGACCGGTCATGCTCAGCAAACGACGACACGTTGAAGGATTTGTGCGGCAAACGCACAGCGAAACGAGATTAGGACTGCTGAATGGTTGATACCAAGACCCCTGGCGACAAGACTTTGAGTGTCCCGAGCAAGACGTTGTCGCTGAAGCCGCGCGTCGAGACGGGCACCGTGCGCCAGAGCTTCAGCCACGGCCGGACCAAGCAGGTCGTGGTCGAGAAGCGCGGCAAGCGTCGCGTCGGTGGCGATGGTCCCGGCGAGGCGCACGCGCCGGAACCCGTGGTTGCAAAGCCTGCGGCGCCGGCCGCCAGGCCGCCGCTCGGCCGCCCCTCAGGCCCGCCCCCCGGCCAGCAGCAGCGTAACACCCGCTCCGGCGTGGTGCTGCCGACCCTGACCGAGGACGAGCGTTCCGCGCGCGCCAGCGCGCTGGCCGACGCCCGTCAGCGCGACATCGAGGAACGCCGCCAGGCCGAAGAGGAAGCCAAGCGCCGCGCCGTCCGCGAGGCTGCCGAGAAGGCCGAGCGCGAGGCCGCCGAAACCCGCCGCAAGGCGGAAGAAGAGCGCCACCGCCACGAGGAAGAGGCCAAGCGCAAGGCCGAGGTCGAGGCCAAGCGCCGCTTTGGCGAGGGCGAAGCCAAACCCGGCGCTCCGGCCACAACAGCGGCCAGGCCCGCGACAGCCGCACCTGCGTCTGCTCCGCCTGCCCGCGCCCCCGCAGCACGCCCGACCACCACGACAACCGCGCGCGCACCAGCCTCTGCGCCGCGGCCGGCGGCAGTTGCGGCCGGGCCGGACGAAGACGAAGGTCCGCGCCTGGTGCGCCGCCCCGGCGGCGCCGTGCGCCCCGCCGCGGCTCCGAAGACCACCCACAAGCCCGGCCCGCAGAAGGAGCGCGGCCGCCTCACTCTGACCACTGCGCTCAACGCCGACGACGTGCGCGAGCGTTCGATCGCCTCGTTCCGCCGCCGCACCCAGCGCCTGAAGGGGCATGCGTCGAACGAACCGAAGGAAAAGCTGATCCGCGAGGTCACCATTCCGGAAGCGATCACGATCCAGGAACTCGCGAACCGCATGTCGGAACGCGCGGTCGACGTCATCCGCATGCTGATGAAGCAGGGCGCGATGCACAAGATCACCGACGTGATCGATGCCGACACTGCGCAACTGATCGCCGAAGAACTCGGCCACAGCGTCAAGCGCGTCGCGGCGTCCGACGTGGAAGAGGGCCTGTTCGACGTCGTCGACAATTCCACCGACACCGAGCCGCGCTCGCCGGTGGTCACCGTCATGGGTCACGTCGACCACGGCAAGACCTCGCTGCTCGACGCGCTGCGCCACGCCAACGTCGTATCGGGCGAAGCCGGCGGCATCACCCAGCATATCGGCGCCTACCAGGTGCTGTCGCCCGAGAGCGGCACCAAGATCACCTTCATCGACACACCCGGCCACGCCGCGTTCACCGCGATGCGCGCCCGCGGCGCCAAGGTCACCGACATCGTCGTGCTGGTGGTCGCGGCCGATGACGGCGTGATGCCACAGACGATCGAGGCGATCAATCACGCCAAAGCGGCCAAGGTGCCGATGATCGTGGCGATCAACAAGATCGACAAGCCGGATGCGCGGCCGGAGCGCGTGCGCACCGAGTTGCTCCAGCACGAGGTGCAGGTCGAATCGCTCGGCGGCGACGTCGTCGACGTCGAGGTTTCGGCCAAGAACAAGACCAATCTCGACAAGCTGCTCGAGATGATCGCGCTGCAGGCTGAAATCCTCGACCTGAAGACCAACTCGGAGCGTCCGGCGGAAGGCACCGTGATCGAAGCCAAGCTCGATCGCGGACGCGGTCCGGTCGCGACCGTGCTGGTGCAGCGCGGCACGCTGCGCGTCGGCGACATCATCGTGGCCGGCGCCGAGATGGGCCGCGTCCGCGCCTTGATCTCCGACCAGGGCGAGAATCTCGAAGAGGCCGGCCCTTCGGTGCCGGTCGAGGTGCTCGGCTTCAACGGCCCGCCGGAAGCCGGCGATCGTCTCGCCGTGGTCGAGAACGAAGCCCGCGCCCGTCAGGTCACGAGCTATCGCGCGCACCAGAAGCGCGAGAATGCCGCGGCCTCGATCTCGGGCATGCGCGGCTCGCTCGAGCAGATGATGTCGCAGCTCAAGACCGCGGGCCGCAAGGAGTTCCCGCTGATCGTCAAGGCCGACGTGCAGGGCTCGCTGGAAGCGATCCTGGGCTCGCTCGAGAAGCTCGGCACCGACGAAGTCGCCGCCCGCATCCTGCATGCCGGCGTCGGCGGCATCTCGGAATCCGACGTCACGCTGGCGGAAGGCTTCAACGCCGCGATCATCGGCTTCTCGGTCCGCGCCAACAAGGAAGCGGCGGCCGCGGCCAAGCGCAACGGCATCGAGATCCGCTACTACAACATCATCTACGACCTCGTGGATGACATCAAAAAGGCGATGTCCGGCCTGCTCGCGCCTACGCTGCGCGAAACCATGCTGGGCAACGCGCAGATCCTGGAAGTGTTCAACATTTCCAAGGTCGGCAAGGTCGCGGGTTGCCGCGTCACCGACGGCACCGTGGAACGCGGCGCCAATGTTCGCCTGATCCGCGACAACGTCGTGGTGCACGAAGGCAAGCTGTCGACGCTGAAGCGCTTCAAGGATGAAGTGAAGGAAGTGGTCGCCGGCCAGGAGTGTGGCATGGCGTTCGAGAACTACGGCGACATGCGTGTCGGCGACGTGATCGAGTGTTACCGCATCGAGACGATCCAGCGCTCTCTGTAAGTCCAAATCTTACGAAGCGCAGATCTTGCTAGGCGTTGGGTCCATTTAACTGAAAATGCGACGGCGTGGCCGGACGTTAGTCCGGCCACCAGCGCATCGTCCGATTGAAAGCAAAGCAAGGACATTGATGCCCGCGGCCACGGCTGGCGGGCGCGACGGTTTTGGAAAAAGGTCATGCCCCGTCAAAAGAAGAGTTCCAGCCCCGGCGGATCGCAACGTCAGCTGCGCGTCGGCGAAACGGTTCGCCATGCAGTTGCCGAGATTCTGTCACAGGGTGAGGTTCACGATCCCGATCTGGAAGGCCACATCATCACCGTTCCCGAGGTGCGTATGTCGCCGGATCTGAAGCTCGCCACGATCTACGTGATGCCGCTCGGCGGACGCGACACCGACACGGTGATATCCGCGCTCGAGCGCAACAAGAAGTTCCTTCGCGGCGAGATCGCGCACCGCGTCAACCTGAAATTTGCACCCGACATTCGCTTCCGCGTCGATGAGCGGTTCGACGAAGCGGAGCGCATCGAGAAACTACTGCGGACACCTGCGGTGCAGCGAGACCTTGCACCCGATTCGGACGACGAGTGATGACTGTGATGACGACCAACAGCGTTATCGACGCGAAGGATGCCGACGCGCGCGACGCTGAGCGGGATGCTTTTGCCGGCCAGCGCACCGACGATGCGCGCCGCACCAACAACGACCCGCGCCAGAAGCAGGGCAGGCAGAACCAGCAGCCGCGCCGCGACAAGCGCGACGTCCACGGCTGGGTGGTGCTTGACAAGCCGATCGGCATGACCTCGACGCAGGCGGTCGCGGTGCTCAAGCGCCTGTTTCAGGCCAAGCGCGCCGGCCATGCCGGCACGCTCGATCCGCTCGCCTCCGGCGGCTTGCCGATCGCGCTGGGCGAGGCCACCAAGACGGTGCCGTTCGTGATGGACGGCCGCAAGCGCTACCGCTTCACGGTGTGCTGGGGCGAGGAGCGCGACACCGACGACACCGAGGGACGGCCGGTCAGGACCAGCGACAGCCGGCCGACCGCCGATTCGATCCGGGAACTGTTGCCGCGCTTTACCGGGGTGATCGAGCAGATCCCGCCGCAATATTCGGCGATCAAGGTGCAGGGCGAGCGCGCCTATGATCTGGCGCGCGACGGCGAGACCGTGGAACTGAAGCCGCGCCCGGTCGAAATTCACGAATTAACCCTTGTAGAACATGGCGATAACGGCCAGTCCGTGTTCGAGGCCGAGTGCGGCAAGGGAACCTATGTCCGGGCGCTGGCCCGCGATATGGGCCGGATTCTGGGCTGTTTCGGCCATATCTGCGCCCTGCGGCGAACCCTTGTCGGTCCGTTTACCGAACGAGACATGATTCCGCTGGAACAGTTGGAGGCTTTATGCAATAGAGCCGCGTCTGGCGAGGGCAGCCTCGCCGACGCGCTTTTGCCCGTTGAGACCGCGCTGGACGACATCCCGGCACTGGCCGTCACACGGGCTGATGCGGCAAGGCTCCACAGGGGCCAGGCCGTTTTGTTGCGCGGACGGGATGCGCCCAATACCAGCGGCACAGTCTATGTCACGGTGGCAGGCCGGCTTCTCGCGCTTGCCGAAATTGGCAATGGCGAACTCATCCCCAAGCGCGTGTTCAACCTGAACGGACTGACTGCCGGTCCGGCTCGCAACCATGAAAGTAACTAACGATGTCGATTACCGCCGAACGCAAAGCGGAAGTCATCAAGACGAATGCCAACAAAGCCGGCGACACCGGCTCGCCCGAGGTTCAGGTCGCGATCCTGTCGGAACGCATCAATAACCTCACCGAGCACTTCAAGAGCCATGTGAAGGACAACCATTCACGCCGCGGCCTCCTGAAGCTCGTGTCGACGCGTCGTTCCCTGCTTGACTACATCAAGCGCAAGGACGAGGCGCGCTACAAGGCGCTGCTCGAAAAGCACAACATCCGTCGTTGATTTGAGAAGCACGCGCGCGAGGGTTCGCGCGCGTTTTCGCATGGTCGTCCGTGAACTCGGGCTTTCGAATTGTCGAAAGATGACCAAGCGCAGCATGGCAGTCGCGCCATGCACACTAGCGTCCAGCAGCAATCCGGCCGCTGGACCGGGCAAGATGCCCAGATGACCGAAAGGATGGACGCCATCCGAAATCCAGGGACCATGGCAGGATCGCCGGATGCTGATCGCGACAGCGCATCAGTGTCTCGCCGTCTTGGCATGGTCTTTGTGTTTCAGGGCGCCGTGCTTTCGTGAAACCATGAAAGAAAACCGAAATGTTCAATTCGCATTCCGTCGAAATCGACTGGGGTGGACGTCCCCTCAAACTTGAAACCGGCAAGATCGCCCGCCAGGCCGACGGCGCCGTGATGGCCACCTACGGCGAGACCGTGGTGCTTGCCACCGTCGTTGCGGCGAAGGCGCCGCGCGAGGGCGTCGACTTCCTGCCGCTCACGGTCGACTACCAGGAGAAGACCTACGCTGCCGGCCGCATTCCCGGCGGCTACTTCAAGCGCGAAGGCCGTCCGACCGAGAAGGAGACGCTGGTCTCCCGCCTGATCGACCGCCCGATCCGTCCGCTGTTCGTCGACGGCTGGCGCAACGAGACCCAGGTGATCGTCACCGTGCTCTCGCACGACATGGAGAACGATCCGGACATCGTGTCGCTGGTCGCCGCCTCCGCCGCCCTGACGCTGTCGGGCGCGCCGTTCAAGGGCCCGATCGGCGCCGCGCGCGTCGGCTTCGCCAATGACGAATACGTGCTCAACCCGACGCTGGACGAGATGACCGAGACCCAGCTCGATCTCGTCGTCGCCGGCACCGCCGACGCCGTGCTGATGGTCGAATCGGAAGCCAAGGAGCTCAACGAGGACGTGATGCTCGGCGCGGTCATGTTCGGCCACCGCCACTTCCAGCCGGTCATCAACGCGATCATCGAACTCGCCGAGAAGGCCGCCAAGGAGCCGCGCGAAGTCACCACGATCGACAATTCGGAGATCGAGAAGGAGATGCTCGGCATCGCCGAACAGGAACTCCGCAAGGCCTATGCGATCCCGGTCAAGCAGGAACGCTATGCCGCGGTCGGCGCCGTCAAGGAGAAGGTGCTGGCGCACTTCTTCCCGGAAGGCCAGGAGCCGAAATACGACAAGCTCCGCGTCGCCGGCGTGTTCAAGGAACTGGAAGCCAAGATCGTTCGCTGGAACATCCTTGACACCGGCAAGCGCATCGACGGCCGTGACGCCAAGACCGTGCGCAACATCATCGCCGAAGCCGGCGTGCTGCCGCGCGCCCACGGCTCGGCGCTGTTCACCCGCGGTGAGACCCAGGCGATGGTCGTGACCACGCTCGGCACCGGCGAGGACGAGCAGTACATCGATGCACTGTCGGGGACGTACAAGGAAACGTTCCTGCTGCACTACAACTTCCCGCCCTACTCGGTCGGTGAAACCGGTCGCCTCGGCGGCACCAAGCGCCGCGAAATCGGCCACGGCAAGCTCGCCTGGCGCGCGATCCACCCGGTGCTGCCGCCGCATCACGAGTTCCCGTACACGATCCGCGTGGTCTCCGAGATCACCGAGTCGAACGGCTCGTCCTCGATGGCCTCGGTGTGCGGCGCCTCGTTGTCGCTGATGGACGCCGGCGTGCCGCTGAAGCGGCCGACCGCCGGTATCGCCATGGGCCTGATCCTCGAAGGTCAGCGCTTCGCGGTGCTGTCGGACATCCTCGGTGACGAGGATCATCTCGGCGACATGGACTTCAAGGTCGCCGGTACCGACCACGGCATCACCTCGCTCCAGATGGACATCAAGATCGAGGGCATCACCGAGGAGATCATGAAGGTTGCGCTTGGCCAGGCCAAGGAAGGGCGCATCCACATCCTCGGCGAGATGGCCAAGGCTCTGACCGCGGCGCGCGCCGAGCTCGGCGAATACGCACCGCGCATCGAGACCTTCAAGATCGCCACCGACAAGATCCGCGAAGTGATCGGCACCGGCGGCAAGGTGATCCGCGAGATCGTCGAGAAGACCGGCGCCAAGGTCAACATCGAGGACGACGGCACCGTGAAGGTCGCCTCCAACGATGGCGAGGCGATGAAGGCTGCGATCAAGTGGATCAAGTCGATCGCCTCCGATCCGGAGGTCGGCCAGATCTACGAGGGCACCGTCGTCAAGGTGATGGAGTTCGGCGCGTTCGTAAACTTCTTCGGCGCCAAGGACGGCCTCGTCCACATCAGCCAGCTCGCGTCCAACCGCGTGCAGAAGACCTCCGACGTCGTCAAGGAAGGCGACAAGGTCAAGGTCAAGCTGCTCGGCTTCGACGATCGCGGCAAGACCCGCCTGTCGATGAAGGCGGTCGACCAGGAGACCGGCGAGGATCTCGAGGCCAAGCAGAAGACCGAAGCGCCGGCTGCGGCGCCGCGCGAAGCTGCCGGCGAGTAAACCAAGGCCAATCGACTAGCAAATCGACTGTTACGAAAAGGGCGGCCCTGTGGCCGCCCTTTTTGGTTTGCCGAGATCGGACGCAAATCAATCTCCGCTGATCGGCATGCGCGATTTTGACCCGGCATTGTGACCGGATTCGCTGGAACCCGTTCACAACTCGGGCCTAACATCAGGAAGCTTTCCCAGCACGGAGAACCACGATGTCCTCGATGTCCCGACGCCATTTGATCATCGCAGCAGGCGGCATCGCCGCAGCCGCAGCCGCATCGCGCACGGCATTCGCGCAGGCCCCCGCCGGACCGTTCAAGATCGATCCGCTGACCTATCCCACCAATGCGCTGGAGCCGCATATCGACGCCAAGACGATGGAAATCCATCACGACCGGCATCATCAGGCCTATGTCACCAACCTCAACAATTTCGCCAAGGACAATCCGCAGATCGCCGAGAAGCCGGTCGTCGAGGTGCTCGCCAATCTCGGCAGCGTGCCGGAGGCGATCCGCACCGGCGTGCGCAACAACATGGGCGGCCACGCCAACCACACCATGTTCTGGCAGATCATGGGACCGAACGGCGGCAAGGCGGACGGCGAGGTGCTCGCCGCGATCGATCGCGACCTCGGCGGCATGGAAAAATTCCAGACCGATTTCAACGCCGCCGGCGGGCGCGTGTTCGGCTCCGGCTGGGTGTTCGTCACCGTGACCAAGGACGGCAAGCTCGCGATCGAGACCCGGCCGAACCAGGACAATCCGATCATGGACGGCAAGCGCGCGCTGCTCGGCAATGACGTCTGGGAGCACGCCTATTACCTGACCTATCAGAACCGTCGGCCCGATTATCTCAAGGCGTGGTGGAATACGGTGAACTGGAAGGCCGTGGCTGAGCGCTATGCGGCAGCAAAGGCCGGCACGCTCGGCGTGTGAGCCGCCGGGCTCGCCGGTCGCACACAACTACGCTAGAGTTGAAAGCTCCGCGAGGCGCTCGCGGGCTTTCACCTTTATGCACCCACAGCGTCGCGCCGCCGGCGTCGAAGGCGATAGGGAACAATGACGCTGCCGATCATCCGCCCCGCTCGTCCCGACGAACATGACGCGATCGCGCGCGCCTGGATGGCTAGTTGGGTTTCGACCGGGCTCTCGCAAGCCAGCGACAACCTGTTGAATGATCTGCGTGTCCGCCTGCCGCGCGAGATTGCCGGCGGCTGGAGCCTGTTCGTGGCCGACGATCGCGGCGCCATCGCCGCCATGCTGGCGCTGCACCTGCCGACCTTGCTGCTCGATCAGCTGATGGTGGTCCCCGCCTATCAGGGCCGGAGCCTGGGACGCGAGCTGCTTGCCTTCACGCGCCGGCAGATGCCCGACGAGATCTGGCTGAAATGCGTCCGCGAGAACGAGAAGGCCTGGCGCTGGTACGAGCGCGAAGGCTTTGTGTTCGACAAGGAAGCGCCCAATCCGGTCACCGGCTTCATGATGAAGCACTATCGGTGGATGAGAACAAACCGCACATCGGAGGCTAAGCCATGATCAAGCTGTACTGGTCGCCGCGCTCGCGCTCGTTCTCAGCCATCTGGCTGCTGGAGGAATCCGGCCTGCCATACGAACGGGTGCTGACCGACATCAGCACCGGGGCGCAGAAATCGCCCGATTTTCTCAAGATCAACCCGATGGGCAAGGTGCCCGCGCTGACCGACGGCGACGCGCAGCTCGCCGAGGCCGCCGCGATCTGCGCCTATATCGCCGACCGCTATCCCGAGACCAAACTCGCGCCGGCAGCGACGGACCCGAAGCGGGCGCGCTATCTGCAGTGGCTATTCTTCTCGCCGAGCTGCATCGAGCCCGCGCTGATCCAGCTCTTCACCAAGCTCGAGGTGCCGACCAGCACCGCGGCATGGGGCAGCGCCGCGCAGGTGTTCGACGTGCTCGATGCCGAGCTGCAGAAGGGGCCATGGATCCTCGGCGATCAATTCTCCGCGGCCGACATCGCGATCGGCGCGGGACTGAACTTTGCGGTGCGCGTGTTCAAGATGGTGCCGTCGCGGCCGTCATTCGAGGCCTATATCGGCCGCTGCGTGGCCCGGCCCGCGTTCCAGCGCGCAGAGAAGATCGCGGCGGGGTGAGACATGTAGCCCGGATGAAGCGCAGCGAAATCCGGGGCTCTCTGCCACAGAGGGACTGTCCCGGATTGCGCTGCGCTCCATCCGGGCTACGAAGCTGTGATTGCGATGTTTCCCGAACGGCCTAACCCGGCACGACGCGCGGATCCACGTCCTGCGTGTAATCCACGCTGTCGATGCCGAAGCCGAACAGGCGCAGGAACTGGCTCTTGTACTCGCCGAGATCGGCCAACTCGCCGAGCGTCTCGGTGGTGAGCAGTGGCCAGCGCCGCGACACTTCCGTCTGCACTTCGGGGGAAAGCTCCCAATCGTCGACCCGGACGCGCTGCGCGTCATCGAGCGCGACGCCCTTACCGAGCTTCGTCCGGAACAGGCGATCAATCTGCTCGATGCAGCCTTCGTGAAGCCCGAGCTGCTTCATCACCTTGAACAGCACGGTGCCATAGAGCGGCACCACCGGAATCGCCGAGCTCGCCTGGGTGACCACGGCCTTCAGCGCGACGACGCGGGCGGCGTCCGCACCGAGCCGGCCGCGGATCGCTTCCGCCTTGCTGTCGAGATCGACCTTGGCGCGGCCGAGCGTGCCGTTCCAGTAGATCGGCCAGGTCAGTTCGCTGCCGATATAGGTGTAGTTGAGCGTCTGGAAGCCCGGCGCCAAAACGCCGGCATCCGCGAGCTGGTCGATCCAGCGCTTCCAGTCGTCGCCGCCCATCACCGCGACGGTGGCCGCGGTTTGCTCCTCGCTGGCCGGTTCGAGCGTGGTCTGGAACACCTCGCCGGTCTCGGTGTCGAGCGTCTTGATCTCGACCGGGGCGCCCAGCGGCTTGATCACCGAACGATAGGTCTTGCCGGTGTCGGGATCAGTGCGGACCGGAGCGGCCATGCTGTAGACCAGGAGGTCGAGCTGCCCGAATTTCTCGCGCACGCGCTCGATGAAGGTCGCCTTCAGCTCGTCGGAGAAGGCGTCGCCCTCCAGCGTGAGCGGCGAGCGTCCGACCTTCTGGGCCTCGATCTCGAAGGCGCGGTTGTTGTACCAGCCGGCGCTGGCGCTTCTCTTTTCCGACGGCTCGCGCTCCAGCGACACGCCGATCGTATCGGCGCCGCCGGCGAAGGTCGCGACGATGCGGCTCGCGAGGCCATACCCCGTCGAGCAGCCCAGCACGGCAACGCGCTTCGGGCAGTCGGCGACCGGACCCTGCTTCAGAACATAGGCGATCTGTTCGCGGACATTCGTGGCGCAGCCGACGGGATGTGCCGTCGTGCAGATGAAGCCTCGCACGCGCGGTTCAATAATCATTCCCACCCCATTCCGGATCGTTGCAATGTTCCCATTCGCTGCCCGCGGACCTCCCTCAGCAAGGCGAGGAGAGGCGAAATCACGCGTCAAGCCGCCTGAACACCAGCGTCGCGTTGGTGCCGCCGAAGCCGAACGAGTTCGACAGCACGGTGTTGAGCTTGGCGTTGTCGATGCGCTTGCGCACGATCGGCATGTCGGCAAACACCGGATCGAGTTCGGTGATATGCGCGCTCTCGCAGATGAAGCCGTTGTTCAGCATCAGCAGCGAATAGATCGCTTCCTGCACGCCGGTGGCGCCGAGCGAGTGGCCGGTCAGCGCCTTGGTCGCCGAGATCGGCGGGCACTTGTCGCCGGTGCCGAACACCTTGCGGATCGCCTCGATCTCCGGCGGATCGCCGGCGGGCGTCGAAGTGGCGTGCGGATTGATGTAGTCGACCGGCGTGTTCACCGTCGACATCGCCATGCGCATGCAGCGCTCGGCGCCCTCGCCTGACGGCGCCACCATGTCGTAGCCGTCGGAGGTTGCGCCGTAGCCGACGACCTCGCCATAGATCCTGGCACCGCGCGCCTTGGCATGCTCGAGCTCTTCCAGCACCACGACACCCGCGCCGCCCGCGATGACGAAGCCGTCGCGGTTGAGATCGTAGGGACGCGAGGCGGTGGCGGGCGTGTCGTTGTATTTCGAGGACATCGCGCCCATGGCGTCGAACAGCACCGACAGCGTCCAGTCGAGCTCCTCGCAACCGCCGGCGAAGATGACATCCTGCTTGCCGATCTGGATCGTCTCATAAGCGTTGCCGATGCAATGGTTCGACGTCGCGCAGGCCGACGAGATCGAATAGTTCACGCCCTTGATCTTGAACCAGGTGGCGAGCGTCGCCGACGCGGTCGAGGACATGCCCTTCGGCACTGCGAACGGACCGACCCGCTTCGGGCCCTTGGCGCGCGCGATGTCGGCGGCCTCCACCAGCGTGCGCGTCGACGGACCGCCGGATCCCATGATGATGCCGGTGCGGATGTTGGAGACTTCGTTTTCCTCGAGGCCCGAGTCGCGGATCGCCTGTTCCATCGCAACGTGATTCCACGCCGCACCTTCGGCAAGGAACCGCATCGCGCGGCGATCGATCACCTCGGCAGGATTGAGTGTCGGCGCACCGTGCACCTGCGAGCGGAAGCCGAGTTCGGCGGCCTTCTCCGCGCGCGAAATGCCCGACTTCGCCTCGTAGAGGCTCGCAAGCACTTCCTGGGTGTTGTTACCGATGGACGAGACAATACCCATCCCCGTGATGACAACCCGCCTCATGTTCGCCTCGCCCTGCCTTTATGTTGCCGCATGATGATCCTGCTCAAGATGGAGCCGTGCCCTGCTTGAACAACCCGACCTTCAAGTCCTTGGCGCGATAGATAATCTCGTCGTCCATGGAAAGCCACCCGTCGGCAATTCCAAGCACGAGCTTTGACCGCATCACGCGCTTGATATCGATGTTGTACACAACCTTGCGCGCTTGCGGCAGCACCTGTCCGGAGAACTTCAGCTCGCCGAGGCCGAGCGCGCGGCCACGACCTTCGCCACCGATCCAGCCAAGGTAAAAGCCGACCATTTGCCACATGGCATCGAGGCCGAGGCAGCCCGGCATCACCGGATCATTCTTGAAATGGCAGCCGAAGAACCAGAGATCCGGTTTCACCTCGAGCTCGGCGCGCACCAGCCCCTTGCCGAACTCGCCGCCATTCTCCGAAATCTCGCTGATGCGATCGAACATGAGCATCGGCGGCAGCGGCAACTGGGCGTTGCCGGGACCGAAAAGCTCGCCCCGCCCGCAAGCCAGCAAATCCTCGTATTCGTAACCGCCGCGCCGATCCAGCATCCTCTTTCCACCTCTGATGTCCCGATGAGCGCTTTGCTTGGTCGGACCTTGATCTACCCACGGGAACCGGAATAACCCGTCCCGCATCTTGGCGCTACCTGGGTACGCTACGGCCTGTTATCTCTGCCGAAAGCGCATATGTGGTCCGCGCGCTCTCTAACATAGCGCCAACTGGGCGGCAAAGCGGCATTCCGAGGATAAATGACCGCTTCTCCTTAGGTTTCTACCGCAGCTTGGATTCGTTCTAGTTGCGAAAAACTTGCATCTGATAGGCATCCTTTTTATATTTATGAGGAATATTGCCTGAGTTGGGTGCATAGAGTGGATATGAACGAGGAAGTACCGGCTGTGAACGATGATGCCGTGCACCCGGCTGCCCGGGGCGCTGGTCACCACCCTGCCCTGACCGGCTGTCCGTGGCATGACGTCAACGAGATGTTGCAGTCTGCCGGTCTGCGGCCGACCCGTCAGCGCATGGCGCTGGGCTGGCTGTTGTTCGGCAAGGGTGCCCGCCACCTGACCGCTGAAATGCTGTACGAGGAAGCCACGCTGGCCAAGGTTCCGGTGTCGCTGGCGACCGTCTACAACACCCTGAACCAGCTGACCGACGCCGGCCTGCTGCGCCAGGTCAGCGTCGACGGCACGAAAACCTATTTCGATACCAACGTGTCGACGCACCACCACTTCTATCTCGAGCATAACCACGAGTTGGTCGACATTCCCGACCCGAACCTCGTGCTGTCGAAGATGCCCGACGTGCCCGAAGGCTACGAGATCTCCCGCGTCGACATGGTCGTACGGCTGCGCAAGAAGCGCTGAACCGTCTTACCGTCGATTTGAGTTGTGATGGCCGGGCTCGTCCCGGCCATTTTCATTTGCGGTCGGGGAAGCTCAATCCACCTTCTCGTCGGCGTAGACGCCCCAGAGGCGCTGCTGCTCGATCCAGCCGTCGAACCCGCTGCCGGTGACCCGGCACCAGTTATTGGCGCATTTCTTCACCTGCGCGACGACTCCGGCCTGCAGGCGCGCCGCGATCGCGCTGGTGGCGTCGGGACGATCGTAGAGCGAGGCCAGATCGTCCTTGTTCTTCATCGTGACGACGGCGGTCCGGCGGCCGGACAGCAGGGAGTGATAGACCCAGCCTTCGGCGCCTTCGGAATCGCGCACCCGGCGCCAGTTCTCGAACTCGGCGGTGATTTCGACCGGCAGCCCCGACCGCGTGTAGACCCAGGCGACGTCATTGTCCTTGGTCGGGCCGGCCCGGACGTTCACGTGATCCGACTTCAGGCTGACATAGCGCGGGATCGGCAGGCCGCTGGTGGTGGGGCTCAAATCCTTGGCGGAATGTCCGGGCATGACCGACGCGCTCAGCATGCTTCCGACCAGCGCCACCAATGAACTGAAACGCCAGAACGCCACCATCAACTCGTCTCCTGCCGAGATGCCCAATCGGCACTCGGCGAATTGCAACCCAAACCACGCCCGAAGGCCCCTGCGCCTGCGCCGTTCGCTCCCGCACTGCAAGTCCGAGGGGTTCTTGTCTTGGCCCGGCCTTCTGCTAGAGAGGACGGAACGCCTGAGAGCCAGAACACCCGAATTTGCCCGTCGTTTCGCCTTGGCGAAGAGCCGGGGCAAGTATCGGGGAACCCTAGGAAACGCGAAGGAAACGCCGGGACAGCGCGGCTATCAGCAGTGTCGAACAACCGGGTTAATGAGGCCTCAACGGTTTGCTTTTTGGCAAGCCGCGCGTCATGAAAGCAGGACATGTCGGTGAAGAAAAAGCCTCTCGTCGTCGTCACCCGCAAGCTGCCGGACTCGATCGAGACCCGGATGCGCGAGTTGTTCGACGCCAGATTGAATCTCGACGACACGCCAATGACGCCGGAGCAGATCGCCGAGGCGGCGCGAACCGCCGACGTGCTGGTGCCGACCGTGACCGACATGGTCCGCGAGGACGTGATCAATCAGCCCGACTGCAAGCTGAAGATGATCGCCAATTTCGGCAATGGCGTCGACAATATCGACGTGGCGGCGGCGCATGCCCGCGGCATCACCGTGACCAACACCCCGAAGGTGCTGACCGAGGACACTGCCGACATGACCATGGCGCTGATCCTGGCGGTGCCGCGGCGCCTGATCGAGGGCGCCTCGATCCTGACCGAAGGCAAGCAGCATTGGGCGGGCTGGTCGCCGACCTGGATGCTCGGCCACCGCATCGGTGGAAAGAGGCTCGGCATCGTCGGCATGGGCCGCATCGGCCAGGCCGTGGCGCGCCGTGCCCGCGCCTTCGGCCTGCAAATCCACTATCACAACCGCCGCCCGGTGGCGCCTATGATCGCCGAAGAGCTCGGGGCGACCTATTGGGAAAGCCTCGACCAGATGCTGGCGCGGATGGACATCATCTCGGTGAATTGCCCGCACACGCCGGCCACCTATCACCTGCTCTCGGCGCGGCGGCTCAAGCTGATCCGGAAAGAGGCCTATGTCGTCAACACCGCGCGCGGCGAGGTGATCGACGAGGACACGCTGATCAAGCTGATCGAAGCCGGCGATATCGGCGGCGCAGCCCTCGACGTCTATGAGCACGAGCCCGCGGTGAACCCGAAGCTGGTGCGGCTCGCCAAGGCCGGCAAGGTGACGCTGCTGCCGCATATGGGTTCGGCCACCATCGAAGGCCGCGTCGAGATGGGCGAGAAGGTGATCATCAACATCCGAACCTTCCTCGACGCCCACAAGCCGCCGGATCGCGTGCTGCCGAGCATGCTGTAAGCGCTCGTAGCCCGGATGGAGCCAACGGGTCGCGCGAACGCGCGCCCGATGACAGGCTCCGCGCAATCCGGGACCGCTTCTTTCCATAACCTCCCCTTGAAAAGGGGAGGTCGCTTTGCTCGCCAGAGCAAAGCGGGTGGGGATCATCTCTCTCCACGAGCGACGGTGCATGTGGCTGACCCCCATCCCGACCTTCCCCCTTTCAGGCAGGGGTGTCCGGGGAATGATTCACTGTGTCGCGGTGCATGCTCGGCAGGACCGAGGCAAATCGGTCTTTTCTGGTTGTCGAGACACAGAGGGCCGAGCATGCGATATCGCGGTAGCATTTTTGGAAGGCTGCTTGAACCGATCAATCGACGGCAGTTTCAGACGGTTGTGGATCGTCTGGACGGGGATGCCTACGACAAGTCGTTCAGGAGCTGGGATCATCTGGTGGCGCTGATCTATGCCCAGCTTAGCGGCAACAGCAGTCTGCGCGGGGTGGTGACTGGCTTCAACGCCAATTCGCAGCATCACTATCACTTGGGAACCGGCAAGCTGTCGCGCTCGACGTTGTCCGATGCCAATGCCCGCCGTCCGATCGGCATTTTCGCGCAAACCTTTGCGGCGCTGTCGGCGATGGCGCGTCGCCAGCTGCGGAGTGAAGGCATGGAGATGGTGCGTCTGATCGACGCCAGTCCGATCCCGCTCGGCAAGGTCTGCAGTTGGGCGACGTGGAACGGCCGCATCCGCGGCATGAAGCTGCATGTCGTCTACGACCCAAGGAGCGATGTCCCGACCTGCGTCGAGATGACGGCCGCGAACGTCAATGACATCGAGATCGGCCGACAGACCCCAATCCAGCCCGCCACCACCTATGTGTTTGACAAGGGCTATTGCCGTTTCGACTGGTGGCAGAAGATCAATGATAGCAAGGCTTTCTTCGTTACCCGGGCGAAGACGAGCATCCGTCTTCGCTCGCTCAGGCATCGCGCCATCCGCAAGCGTAACGGGGATGGCTTCGAAATCCTTGCCGATGACGAGGTGAAGCTCACCAGCAAGGGCGATTCGCGCCTTCCAATCCCGCTCCGCCGCATCAAGATCAGACGCGAGAAAGGCGGCAAGATCACACTCCTGACCAACGACCTTGCCCGTAGCGCCGTCGAGATCGCCGCCCTCTACAAGAGCAGATGGCAAATCGAGCTGCTGTTCCGCTGGATCAAGCAGCATCTCGATATTCGCAAGTTCCTCGGCGCCAACGACAACGCGATCCGCCTTCAGGTGCTCGCTGCGATGATTGCCTACCTGCTGCTGCGCATCGCCGCTCACACCAACTGCATCAAAATGCTCCCGCTCAGGTTCGCCGAACTCGTCGGCCAGCTCCTGCTCACGCGTCGATCCCTCGCTGCCATCGACAAACCTCCGCCCATCAACCCCAGCCGTCGGAAATCAACCATCTCACCTGACCAGATGGAGCTCCGCTATGCCTGAATTTCCCCGGACACCCCTGCCTTTCAGGGGGAAGGAGAAGAGAGATCTGTAGCCCGGATGGAGCGCAGCGAAATCCGGGGCCTGTATCCGCGGACAGGCCGCCCCAGATTACGCTTCACTCCATCCGGGCTACGGGACGTGGGTAGTCACACGCGACAGCCCTGCCGTCGCAGGGGCGCGCTGCCAAAATATCGAAAACAACCCCATGCAAAGGAGCCGGTGCGGCCGGCGAGGCGCATGCTGTAATCACGCATTCGGTGTCGTCCCTGCGAAAGCATGCGAAAGCAGGGACCCATAACCGCAGGGCCTCGTTGTTGCGAGGGCTGTGGCCCCAGCGCTGCAAGGCAATCCGCATTTGTGGGTACGGGTCCCGGCTCAAGGCCGGGACGACGATGTGGCGAGGTCCTGCTCTACTTCTTCCGTCGCGCCTGCTTGCGCCAGTCGGCGACGAATGACACGAACGCAGCGAGCGCCGGCGGCGGCTGGCGACGGCTCGGATAATAGAGGAACGGTCCGTCGAATGGCGGGCACCAGTCGTCGAGCACGCTGACCAGCGCACCGGATTTGACGCCGTAGCGGACATAGCCCTCGAACGTCGCCCAGTAGCCGACGCCGTCATGAACCGCACGCAGCGCGAGGCCGAGATGGGTCGCGGTCAGCCTGGCCGGCGGCGAAATCTTCACCACGCGGCCGTTCTTCTCGAACTCCCAATCGAACATCACACCGTTGCTGAAGCGGCTGCGGATGCAGGGGTGCGCCAGCAGATCTTTCGGATGCATCGGCCGGCCGTGCTTTGCGACATACGCGCTGGACGCCACGATCGCGTAACGTTGCGGCGCGCCAAGCGGAACCGCGACCATGTCCTGTGCCAGGTGCTCGCCGTAACGCACGCCGGCGTCAAAGCCCTGCGCGACGATGTCCACGAACGCACTCTCCGCAACGACGTCGAGCTCGACCCGCGGATATCTGGCGAGGAACGGCGCGATCATCGGCGCCAGCACCAGATCGACCGCGGGCGGCGGCGCGTTGATGCGCAACCGCCCCGACGGCTCGGCGCGCAGGCCGCGCACCTCGGTGATCGCATCGGCGACGTTGACCATGGCCGGCGCGACACGGGCAAGCAGCAGTTCGCCGGCCTCGGTCAGCGCGACGCTGCGGGTGGTGCGGTTCATCAGGCGGACGCCGAGCCGCTCTTCCATGTCGCGCAGGCGCTGGCTGAGGCTGGAAACCGAGACGCGCTGCTCGAGCGCCGCACGCCGGAAATTGCGCGTGCGCGCCACCGCTACGAAGGCGTCGAGGTCGCGAAGGTCGAAATTCTGCATTGTTCGATATAGTGAACAAGCCATTCGGGATTGTCCAGCTTATCGGCGAAAGCTGGCCGGCCCATATCACCTCGGCATTTGGCGACGGATTTTCCGCCGCAAACGTTCGAGGAACATCCACATGGACACACGCAAACTCGGCTCAACCGGGCCCACCGTCGCGGCCCTCGGCCTCGGCTGCATGGGCATGTCCGAGGTCTATGGCCCGGCCGATCGCGGCGAGAGCATCGCCACCGTGCACGCGGCGCTCGATGCCGGCATCACGCTGCTGGATACCGGCGACTTCTACGCCATGGGCCACAACGAGATGCTGGTGCAGGAAGCCCTGAAGGACGTCGCGCGCGACCGGCTGCAGATCAGCGTCAAGTTCGGCGCGTTGCGCGGCCCCGCGGGTGAATTCGCCGGAATGGACACCCGACCGGCCGCTACGAAGAATTTTCTCGCCTATTCGCTGCAACGTCTCGGCACCGACTACATCGACATCTATCGCCCGGCACGTCTCGATCCCAACGTTCCGATCGAGGAGACGATCGGCGGCATCGCCGATCTGGTGAAGTCCGGCTACATCAGACATATCGGCCTGTCCGAGGTCGGCTCCGACACCATCCGCCGTGCTCTTGCCGTGCATCCGATCGTCGATCTCCAGATCGAATACTCGCTGATCGAGCGTGGTATCGAGCGCGATATCCTGACGACCTGCCGCGAGCTTGGCATCGGCATCACAGCCTACGGCGTGCTGTCGCGCGGGCTGATCAGCGGCCACTGGTCGAAGGAGTCCGGCAAGATCGGCAGGGACTACCGGCTGATGACGCCGCGCTTCCAGGGCGCGAACCTCGATGCCAATCTCGCGCTGGTCGAGCAGTTGCGCGCCGTTGCCGCCGAGATCGGGGCGACGCCGGCGCAGGTCGCGATTGCCTGGGTCGCGGCGCAGGGCAAGGAGATCGTGCCGCTGGTCGGCGCCCGCACCCGCAACCGTCTCACCGAAGCGCTCGGCGCGACCAGGCTGACGCTGACGCAAGCTCATCTCGCAGCGCTGGCGAAAGCCTTCCCGCCGGATATCGCTGCCGGCACGCGCTATGCGGCCGAGCAGATGGCGCATCTCGACAGCGAGAAGCCGGCCAGCAGATAACGGCAGCAATCAGGTGCGATGGGCGCTGAGGTCAGTGATGACAGGCCCATCGCCATTGAGCGGGTTCTGCGGATCGCGCGCGTAGCGCAGGGTTTCGAACCGCATCGCGCGCGCATCCACCATCAGGAGGCGGCCGACCAGGCCCTCGCCGAAGCCGACGATCTCGCGGATCGCCTCCAGCGCCATCATCGATCCCAGGACGCCGGCGAGCGCGCCCATCACGCCGGCCTCGGCGCAGGCCGGCACCGTGCCCGGCGGCGGCGCCTCCGGAAACAGGCAGCGATAGGTCGGATTGAACTCGCCGTCCGCATTCTTCTCATGCGCGCGGATCGTGGTCAGCGAACCGTCGAACTGGCCCAGTGCGGCCGTGATCAGCGGCCGCTTCGCGAGGAAGCAGGCATCGGCGACGAGATAGCGGGTCTCGAAATTGTCGGAGCCGTCGAGCACGAGGTCGTAGTTCGCGATCAGCGCCATCGCATTGTCGGCGATGAGCCGCATCGAATGCGCCTCGAACGTCACATGCGGATTGAGCGCATGGATCTGTGCCGCCGCGCTGTCGACCTTGCGCTTGCCGATATCAGACGTCGCATGGATGATCTGGCGCTGCAAATTGGAGAGCGAGACGATATCGTCATCGATCACGCCGAGCCGGCCGACACCGGCGGCCGCCAGATACATCAGCACCGGCGCGCCGAGGCCGCCGGCGCCGATCACCAGCACGGAGGCCTGCTTCAGCGCATTCTGGCCGGGGCCGCCCACCTCGCGCAGCACGATGTGGCGGGCATAGCGTTCAAGTTCGTCGGCACTCAGCATTGTCTCATCTATCCTACCCGTGACCCTCATGGTGAGGAGCGCGGCACGCGCGTCTCGAACCATGAGGCCCGGTCCGTGGCCCTCATCCTTCGAGACGCGGCTCTCGCCGCTCCTCAGGATGAGCGTTGACGCGCTCCCTGAACCGGAGCGCGGTTGTTGCCGACCAAGCAGATGTGCTTAATTGCCTGGACGTCAATGGTGTCAGTCATTCCCCCCGGATTTGTCATGAGATCGGTGCTTTCGGCAACATTGATGGCCGCTTCCATTGCGGTCACGGGGATGGGCATGGCGCAGGCCCAGATGACCCCGCCCTCGACGGCCGGGACCAAGCCGAAGACCGTGGCGACGGTGCCGATACGCCCCGGGCTGCAGAAGCCGGAGGATACCGCGGGCGCGATGGCGCAGGCCGAGAGGCTGGCGCTGCAATCCGACCTCGCCTGGGTCGGCGAATATAACGGCGCCATTACCGGCGACGTCAGCGAGCGCATGGTCAATGCGATCAAGGAATTCCAGAAGAAGCGCGGCGGCAAGCCGACCGGCGTGCTGAACCCGCAGGAGCGCGGCGTGCTCGCCGACACTGCGCGGCGGAAGCAGGAAGGTGTCGGCTGGCGGATCGTCACCGAGCCGGCCACCGGGGCGCGGCTCGGCATTCCCACAAAGCTGGTGCCGCAGCTCACCAGCGACGCTTCTGGCGCCAAATGGACCTCGCCGACCGGCACCGTCCAGGTGCTGCTGACCCGGCGCAAGGAAGCCAGCCCGACCACCGCAAAGCTTGCCGAGCAGGAGAAGAAGGAGCCGGCCGGCCGCACCATCGACTACACCGTGGTGAAGCCGGATTTCTTCGTGCTGTCGGGCATGCAGGGGCTGAAGAAGTTCTATCTGCGCGGCACCTTGAAGGGCGACGAGGTCCGCATCCTCACCATCCTCTATGACCAGGCGATGCAGTCCACCGTCGAGCCGGTGGTGATCGCGATGTCGAGCGCCTTCAACGCATTTCCGTCCGCCGTGCAGGCCGGGCCGCCGCCGCGCAAGACCGTCGAATATGCCACCGGCGTCGTGGTCAGTGACGATGGCGCCATCATCACCGACCGCGTGGCGACTGACGACTGCATCGCGCTGACGATCCCGGGCTACGGCAATGCCGATCGGGTCGCCGCGGACAAGGAGCACGATCTCGCTCTGCTGCGCATCTATGGCGCGCGCGGGCTGAAGCCGCTCAACATCGCAGGCCAGGCGACGCAGACCGCGCTCGACATCACCGGGATCGCCGATCCGCAGAAACAGGGCGGCGGAGCGGCCGCGAGCAGCCTGAAGGCTTCGGCCGCACAGATCGGCGGCGGCGATCAGGCGCTGTCGCCGGCGCCGGCACTCGGGTTCTCCGGCGCGGCGGCGCTCGACGGCGGCGGCAGGTTTGCCGGGATCGCGGTGCTGAAACCCGTCATCGTCGCAGGCCCCGCAAACGCGGCGCCGCCGGCGCAGGCCGCGCTGGTGCCGGCCGACACGGTGCGCAGCTTCCTGAAGGCGCATGGCGTCACCGCGTCGGGCGACTCGGCGGACGCCAAGGCGGCCGTGGTCCGCGTGATCTGCGTCAGGAAGTAGAGCTACCTCGCCCCGCTTGCGGGGAGAGGTCGGATTGCATCGCCAGATGCAATCCGGGTGAGGGGGTACAGGTCCATCAATGGACACCACCTCGTGGAGTGAGCCCCTCACCCCACCCTCTCCCCGCGAGAGCGGGGCGAGGGAGCCTAACCAACCTCACCTCAACGCAAAGCGCACCCCGGCGCGGGCGAGGCCGCCGGCAATGCCGACCGGGGTGCCGTCGGCGCGCCAGCAGGCTGCGCCCGACATTGTGCCGTCGGCGTGAAACTGGATCGCGTTCATGCCGCCGGCCACCGTCGGCACGACCTGCACCTTGTGGCCCTTGGCTGATAGCGCGGCGCGGACAGCCTCCGGCACCGCCTGCTCGACCTCCAGCGCATTGCCCTCGGTCCAGACCCGCGGCGCCTCGACCGCCTCCTGCAGGCTCATGCCGTGGTCGATCAGATTGATCAGCGCCTGCATCGCGCTCGGGAAGATGCGCTTGCCGCCGGGCAGGCCGAGCGCGTAGGCGAGCTTGCCGTCGCGCAGCGCCATCATCGGCGACATCGAGGTGGTGACGCGCTTGCCGGCGGCCAGCGACAGCGCGTGTCCCGGCCGCGGATCGAACAGGTTCATGTAGTTGTTCGGCACGGTGCCGAGGCCCGGGATCAGGATCTTGGCGCCGAACAGATTGTTGATGGTCTGGGTGGTCGCGACCACATTGCCCATCGCATCCGCCGCGGTCATGTGCGTGGTGTGCGCGCTTTCGAGCTGGGTGACGCCGGCGCTCCAGGCTTGCGCGCGGTCGGGATCGATCGCGCGGCGGCGCTCCTCGGCATAGGCCTTCGAGGTCAACCGCTCCACCGGCACGTTGATATGGGCGGGATCGCCGCTCGCGGCCGCGCGGTCGGCAAAGGCGATCTTCAGCACCTCGGCAAGATAATGGATCGTCTCGGTCGTGCCGAAGCCGAGCCGCGCGATGTCATAGCCTTCGAGGATGTTGAGCATCTGCGTGATATGCACGCCCGATGCCGCGGGCGGCGGAGGCCCGAGGATTTCCCAGCCGCGGTAGTCGCAGCGGATCGGCTGCCGCTCGACGGTCTTGTAGGTCGCGAGATCCTCCTGCGCGATGAAGCCGCCGCTCTTTTTCATGTAGTCGACCAGGATGTCGCCAAGCGGCCCCTGGTAGAGCGCGTTGTCGCCATGATCGGCGATGTATTTCAGCGTCTCGGCATATTCCGCCTGCACCACGCGCTCGCCGGGCTTCAGCGGCGTGCCATCAGGCAGATAGATCGCCGAGATCGGCTTGTCTTTCAGCATCTCCTCGGCGCCGTCGGTGATGCATTCATGCAAATAGGGCGTCGCCGCATAGCCGCGCGCGGCTTGCTTGATCGCGGGCTGCATCACATCGGCAAGGCTCATGGTGCCGAAGCGGCGCAGCGTTTCGCACCAGGCTTTCAGCGAGCCCGGCACCGCGACCGCTTTCGGCCCGTTCAAATTCTCGTTGCCGACGGTGTCGAACACGTCGTGCGCCGATCCTGGCTTCGAAGTGTAGGTGTCCGGCCGCACCGCTTTCGGCACCGTGCTCTGGCCGTCGATGAAGCGATGGCTGCCGTCGGCGAGACGAATATGCGCCATGCCGCCGCCGATGATGCCGACCATCATCGGCTCGACCACGGTCAGCGTGAACAAGGTGGCGATCGCCGCATCGATCGCATTGCCGCCGGCAGCCAACATCTCGGCGCCCGCGCTCGATGCCAGCGGATGATTGCTCACCACCATGCCGCGGCTGCTGGTGGCCGGCTGCTTCTCGCATTGAAAACTTGTCGCGGCGCGGTCGCGCCAGGCGTCATTCATCGACATGCCGTTCATCGCCATTGTGTTCTCGTTCTTGATGGAGCGATCGGAGCCATGTTCTCCGGCCGCGCGTGCACGGTCAAGGCGCCGCGATTTTCCTCGCGGCGGTATTCGCAAATAAGGTCACGGCTTCGCGCGATCGCGCAACCAGGTCTCGCGCGTCACCTTCCACTTCTCCGCTCTGGATTCGCCATTGTGGTGCGGAAGCTCGACGAAGCCGACGAATTCGGCTCCGGTCTTCTGCTTGACCCGGCGCGAGCCGACGTTGGACGGCGCGTTGCAGACATGGAAGTGATCGAGGCCGAGCGCCAGGAAGGCGAAATCGTTCACCGCCGCGATCGCCTCGGTCATGAGGCCCTGATTCCAATACGGCTCAGCGAGCCAGAATCCGCGATTGCCCTTGCGGCCTTCGGCGCGCGGCCGGAAATTGATGTTGCCGATCGCCTCGCCATCGCGGGCACGCAACACCAGTGCCCATTGATAGCTTTCCTCTCCGGCCGCGATCTTGTCGAGCTCGCGCCTGATAAAGCTTTCCGCGCCGTCGCCGGGATAAGGCCACGGCACCACCGTGGCGAGAGTCTTGATCACGTTCCAATTGTTGAAGTGACTCTGGATCGCCGCGGCATCCGACAGCGCAAGCGGCCGCAGGATCAGGCGTGGCGTCTCGATGCGCGGGGTCTCGAACATTGCTACTTCTGGCACTTCGGGCACCAGAACGTCGAACGGCCGTTCTGGGTGAAGCGCCTGACGATGCCCTCGCAGCCGGACGTACGGCACGTCTCGCCCTCGCGGTCATAGACCTGGAACGAATGCTGGAAATAGCCGAGATCGCCGTTGGTCAATCGATGGTCGCTGATCGAGGAGCCGCCGGCCTTGATCGCCTGGTTGAGCACCGAATGGATCGCGTCGACCAGCCGCCTGGCGTGGTCGGTCGGCTCGCCCCCGGCAACGCCCTTGCGTTGTCCGGACTTGGTCGCGAGCGTCGCGGCCAATCGCCGCGGCGACAGATGCGAACGAAACAGCGCCTCGCAGACATAGATGTTGCCAAGTCCCGCCACCACGCGCTGATCGAGCAGCGCGGCCTTCAGGCTGGTCTTCTTGTTGTGACAGGAGCGCGCCAGCATCGCCGCGTCGAACTCGTTGCCGAGCGGCTCGGGACCGAGCCCTTTCAGGAGCGGTTCATCCTCGATCGCGTTGCGCGCGATGATCTTCATATAGCCGAAGCGCCGCGGATCGTTGAAGACGACGGCCGCGCCCGACGACATGTGGAACACCACGTGATCATGCACGCGATCCTCGCCGCGCGGATGGTGGAATTGCCCCGGCGTCGCCGCGCCGTCCTGCTTCAGCACGCGGAACGAGCCCGACATGCCCAGATGCATCAGCAGCACGTCGCCGGAGTTCAGGTCCGCCATCAGATATTTGGCACGGCGGCCGAGCCCGGTGATGGTCCGGCCCTCCAGCCGGGCGATAAAGTCTTTTTGAAACGGAAACCGCAAATCCTTGCGGCGAGCCTCGGCCTTGAGGATCCTGGACCCCTCCATGGCCGGTTGCAGGCCGCGGCGGACGGTCTCGACTTCGGGTAATTCCGGCATGGCAGGCATTCACCTTTTGGAAGTGACGTGATAGCGCCATTGCGGCCGCCGCGCTATGGTTTGGCTGGAGCGTTTTTCGAGCGAAGCGGCTACCGGTTCGCGTGAAGAAACCGCGACCAAAAAGGGTAAGAGTTCTGAGTGATGGATCGGCCGGATCAAACCACCCATTTCGGCTTCAGGGATGTGCCCCTGGGCGAGAAGCAGACGCTGGTGAACGACGTGTTTCACAGCGTGGCGTCCCGCTACGACCTGATGAACGATCTGATGTCGGCGGGCCTGCACCGGGCCTGGAAGGACGTCATGATCACGATGCTCGATCCGCCGAAGGGCGACCGGCCGTTCGCGCTGCTCGACGTCGCCGGCGGCACCGGCGACATCGCGTTCCGGGCCGCCAAGACCGCGGGCGCGGGCTTTCATGCCACGGTCTGCGACATCAATGCCGACATGCTCGCCGTCGGCCGCGAGCGCGCCGCGAAGCAGCACCTCGATGACCGGGTGTCGTTCGTCGAGGGCAACGCCGAAACGCTGGGTTTTGCCGACCGCGCGTTCGACGCCTACACCATCGCATTCGGCATCCGCAACGTGCCGCAGATCGACCTCGCATTGCGCGAGGCCTATCGCGTGCTCAAGCCGGGCAGCCGCTTCCTGTGCCTGGAATTCTCCACCGTCGACGTGCCCGGCCTCGACAAGATCTACGATCTGTTTTCCTTCAAGGTGATCCCGCCGCTCGGCCGCGCCGTCACCGGTGACGCCGAGTCCTATCAATATCTCGTCGAGTCGATCCGCAAATTCCCGCGGCCGAACGCGTTCGCCGAGATGATCGGCGCCGCCGGCTTTGCCCGCGTGAAGTGGCAGAGCCTCTCCGGCGGCATCGTGGCGCTGCATTCGGGCTGGCGTTTGTGATCTCTGCACTGACCCACATCACGCGCCTCGCCCGCGCCGGTTTCGTGTTTGCGCGCGAGGGCGTGTTCGGCGTCGTCGATCCCGCGCTGGTGCCGCCGCCCGGGCAGCTCGCGCTGAAGCTGGCGCGGCTGATCGAGCGCCGCTCCGCCAAGTCAGGTCCGCGGTTGTCGCGCGCACTGACGCGGCTCGGACCGGCCTATCTCAAGCTCGGGCAATTCCTCGCCACCCGCCCCGACGTGGTCGGCGTGGCGATGGCGCGCGATCTCGAAGCCCTGCAGGACCGGCTGCCGCCGTTCGCGCAGGAAGCGGCCGAAACCGTCATCACGCAATCGCTGGAACGGCCGCTGCCGCAGGCCTTTGTGCATCTGGGCCCTGCGGTTGCCGCGGCCTCGATCGCGCAGGTGCATCGCGGCGAAATCGAGCGCGACGGCGTGCGGCATCAGGTTGCGGTCAAGGTGCTCCGGCCCAACGTCGCCGCGCGTTTCCGCCGCGACCTCAGCGACTTCTTCTTTGTCGCGCATAAGGCCGAGGCGCATTCCGCCGAGGCGCGGCGCTTGCGCCTGATCGAGGTCATCAACACGATGTCACGCTCGGTCGCGATGGAGATGGACCTGCGGCTCGAGGCCGCCGCGCTGTCCGAGATGGCCGAGAACACCCGCGACGATCCGGACTTCCGCGTCCCCGCGGTGGATTGGGATCGCACCGCGCACAGCGTGCTGACGATGGAGTGGATCGACGGCATCGCGCTGAACGATCACGTCCGGCTGGCGCAGGCCAAGGTCGATTTGCCCGATCTCGGCCGCAAGGTGATCCAGAGCTTCCTGCGCCACGCGCTGCGCGACGGCTTCTTCCATGCCGACATGCATCCCGGCAATCTGTTCCTCGACGAGGCCGGCCGGCTCGTTGCCGTGGATTTCGGCATCATGGGACGGCTCGGGCTGAAGGAGCGGCGCTTCCTGGCCGAGATCCTGCTCGGCTTCATCACCCGCGATTATCGCCGCGTCGCCGAGGTGCATTTCGAGGCCGGCTACGTGCCGGGCCACCATTCGGTGGAGAATTTCGCGCAGGCGATCCGCGCGATCGGCGAGCCGATCCACAACCGCACCGCCGAGGAAATCTCGATGGCGAAGCTACTCACGCTTCTGCTCGAGGTCACCGGCCTGTTCGACATGCAGACGCGCCCCGAGCTGATCCTGCTGCAGAAGACCATGGTGGTGGTCGAGGGCGTGGCGCGCGGCTTCGACCCGAAGCTCGACATCTGGAAGATCGCCGACCCCGTGGTGCGCGAATGGATCACGCAGAATCTCGGCCCGGCCGGCCGCATCCAGGGCGCGCTATCGGGTGCGGGCGAACTCGGTCGCATCCTCGCCAACCTGCCGTCGATCGCCAACCGCGCCGTGACGGTGCTCGAGCAGCTGGAGACCATGACGCTGGAGGGCCACATGCTGTCGTCGGACTCGATCGACGAAATGGCCCGCGCCGAGGCCCGCAAGGCGCGGGTGCAGACCGTCGGCCTCTGGGTCATTGCGATCGCCTCCATCGCGATCTTTTTCGCCATCCGGGCTCACTGATTGCAATGCATGCACCACGTGATAGCATCGCTATCATATTTATTTGAGCATGATGCCTGAGGGCACGCCATGGCCAGCCTGACCATTCGCAAACTCGACGACACGCTGAAGGCCTATCTGCGGCTGCGCTCCGCCAGGAACGGCCGCTCGGTCGAGGAGGAGGTCCGGGTGATCCTCCGGGAGCTCGCAGACGGCGGTACGGAGCCTGCCGAGGCGCTTGGGGCGGGTTCCGCGACGGTTGCCGCCCCTGCTCCACGGGCCGCCAGCGCGGCCGGAGAGCCGCGCATCACCCTGATCATCGGCGGGGGGATTGCGGCCTACAAGGCGCTGGATCTGATCCGGCGGCTCAAGGAACGGCACATCCAGGTCCGCTGCGTGCTGACCAGGGCGGCCCAGCAATTCGTCACCCCGCTCGCCGCCAGCGCGCTGTCGCATGAGCGCGTCTACACCGACCTGTTCGACGCCGAGAGTGAGTTCGACGCCGGCCATATCCGCCTGGCGCGGGACTGCGACCTGATCGTGGTGGCGCCGGCGACCGCCGACCTGATGGCCAAGATGGCGCAGGGCCATGCCGACGACCTCGCCACCGCCACCTTGCTGGCGGCCAACCGGCCGATCCTGCTGGCGCCGGCGATGAACCCGCTGATGTGGAACAATCCGGCCACCCGCCGCAACGTGCTGCAGCTCCGCCGCGACGGCGTCCACACCGTCGGCCCCAATGCGGGCGAGATGGCGGAAGCCGGCGAGGCCGGCGTCGGCCGGATGGCCGAGCCGACCGAGATCGCCGCCGCCGCCGACCGCATGCTGCGCCCGCCGCAGCCACGTCCGCTAGCCGGCAAGCGGGTGCTGATCACCGCGGGCCCGACCCATGAGGCGATCGATCCGGTCCGCTACATCGCCAACCGCTCGTCCGGCAAGCAGGGCTTTGCCATTGCCGCCGCCGCGCGCGCCGCCGGCGCCGAGGTGGTGCTGGTGACCGGCCCGGTCGAGCTCGACGACCCCCAGGGCATCTCGGTGATGCGCGTGGAGTCCGCGCGCGACATGCTGCACCGGGTCGAGGCCGCGCTGCCGGTCGACGTCGCGATCTTCGCCGCCGCGGTCGCCGACTGGCGGGTCGCCACCGAGCGCAGCCAGAAGCTGAAGAAGACCGCGGCCGGCATGCCGCCGCTGCAGCTGGTCGAGAACCCCGACATCCTCGCGACAATTTCCAAGCTGAAGGAGCAGCGGCCGCCGCTGGTGATCGGCTTCGCCGCCGAGACCGAGCATCTGATCGAGAACGCCAAGGCGAAGTTCGCGCGCAAGGGCTGCGACTGGATCGTCGCCAACGACGTCTCGCCGGCGACCGGCGTGATGGGCGGCGACCGCAACACCGTTCACCTGCTCTCGCGCGAGGGCAAGGACGTCACCGTCGACTCCTGGCCTGTCATGACCAAGGAGGAAGTCGCGACCGCGCTGGTGTCGCGCATCGCAAGAGCGTTTTCGAGCGAAGTGGTCACCGGTTCGCGTCAAGAAAACGCGACCAAACAAAAGGATTAGAGCATGATCCGATTCAATCGGATCATGCTCTAGAGCCGTAGGAACCGCATCGTGAGCGCCACCATCAAGGTCGAAGTCCATCAATTGCCGCACGGCGCCGATCTCCTGCTGCCGATCTATCAGACCGCCGACGCGGCCGGGCTCGACCTGCTCGCGGCGGTGCCGCAGTCGGCGCCTCTGCTGCTGCTCCCGGGCCGCTACGAGATGGTTCCGACCGGACTGACGATCGCGCTGCCGCCGGGCTACGAGGCGCAGGTGCGGCCGCGCTCCGGCCTTGCCGCCAAATACGGCGTCACGGTGCTGAACTCGCCCGGCACAATCGACGCCGACTATCGCGGCGAGATCAACGTGCTGCTGATCAATCACGGCCACGAGGTGTTCTCGATCCGGCGCGGCGAGCGCATCGCGCAGATGGTGATCGCACCGGTCACAAGGGCCGAGCTGGTTCCGGTCGACGTGCTGCCGGCGACCGGGCGCGGCAGCGGCGGCTTCGGCTCGACCGGACGCTAGTGCGCGACGACTTCACTCGAGCGGCGGCGCCACTTCACCTCGCCCCGCGTGCGGGGAGAGGTCGGAACGCATCGTCAGATGCGTTCCGGGTGAGGGGGAGTCTCCGCGAACGCAGCTATCACCGGATATGCGGAGACGGCCCCTCACCCCAACCCTCTCCCCGTAAGAACGGGGAGAGGGAGCCAAGCGCCTTCGCATCGGAGAAGTGTGCGGACGAGCTCGGGAAGATCACGCTTCGTGCGCGCTCTCCGCACCAATACGGAGTCAATTCGCGTAAAATCCGCCCCACCCGGCGGCATTTTTTCACAGGGGATTCTGCGTTCACGGTCTGGACTCTTACTCGCCGAGTCCCGTTGGGACTATTCTGTCTTGATTCGAGCACGACGGGGGGTCTTCGTCGGGCTGTCTGGTCCTGCTTGGGCATGATCGGCGGACAAACGTCGTACGTTTGCCGTGAGGAACACCGGTCTCCTCTTTTCCGGATCATGCCTTAAGGTTTGTGCGTTCTGGGGCAACATATGTCGGGCGTAGTCGCGGCAATGCGTCGAACCCTGCTGTCATGCACCTCACTGGCGCGCGACGGCATGATTGGGCTCGCCATCACCGCATTGCTGCCGGCCCGCACCGCGTTGGCCGCCGAGAGCCCGGTCGCCCAGGCGATGTCGGATCATTTCGGCTTCAATCACCAGGAGGTCGCGGTCCTCGCGACGTCGCTTGCGCTGGTCGGCTTCTCGGCCGTCGCCGCGATCCTCTTGATGCGCACCCGCGTGCGCGCGACGAGGAACGAGGAACAGCTGCAGTCCGAGATCACGGACCTGCAGGCGCAATCGGACCGGCTGCGCGCGCTGCTGTTCGTCGAGCCGCAGGTCCTGATCTCCTGGGCCGCGGGCGACAACCGGCCACAGATCTCGGGCGACATCTCGCTGGTGATGTCGCAGGAAGGCTCGCCGCAACGCGTCCTCGCCTTCGGAACCTGGCTGCCGCCCGAGCCGGCGCTGCAGATGGATCACGCCGTCGACGCGCTGCGCGAGAAGGGCGAGGCGTTCCTGCTCAACCTCTCGACCTCGGCCGGCCGTGCCATCGAGGCGATGGGCCGCGCGATCGGCGGCCAGGCCATCGTGCGGATCCGCGAGCTCGGCGGCCTGCGCCGCGAGCTCGCCGAGTCCAACCTGCGCTACAAGGCGCTGCAGGAGGAAACCGAGCTGCTGCGCGATTTCGCCGCCGCCGCGCCATGGCCGATCTGGGCGAAGAGCCTCGAGGGCAATCTGCGCTATGCCAACGCGGCCTATGTCCGCGCCACCGAGGGCAAGAGCGTGTCGGACGCGCTGCAGCGCAATCTCGAACTGCTCGAAAGCGACCAGCGCGGCGAATTGACCCGCGCGCTGAACGACAATGCCAATTATGCCGCGCGGCTGCCGATCGTCGTCAGCGGCGAGCGGCGGATCTACGACGTGCAGGCGCTCAAGCTCTCCGGCGGCAGCGCCGGCATCGCGATCGACGCCAGCGAAGCTGCGGCGTTGCGCGCGGCGATCGCGCGGATGGTCGAAGCGCACCGGCGTACCCTCGACCAATTGTCCTCGGGCGTCGCGGTGTTCGATGCCGACCGGCGGCTCACCTTCTACAACGAGTCCTATCGGCGGCTGTGGGGCCTCGATCAGGCCTTCCTCGACGGCAACCCCGACGATTCCAGCGTGCTGGACCGGCTGCGCGCCAACCGCAAGCTGCCCGAGCAGCCGGATTTCCGCGCCTGGAAGGCCAAGCTGCACGAAGCCTATCGCGCGGTCGAATCCGAAACCTATACCTGGTTCCTGCCCGACGGCCGCGCCATCAGCGTGGTCACCACGCCGAACCTCGAGGGCGGCGTCACCTATCTGTTCGACAACGTCACCGAGAGCCTCGACCTCGCCCGCCGCTACGACCGCCTGACGCGGGTGCAGCGCGAGACCCTGGACAATCTCGGCGAAGCGGTCGCGGTGTTCGGCAGCAACGGCCGCGCGGAACTGTTCAACCCGCCCTTCGCCAAGATGTGGAAGCTGCCGGCCGACGCGCTGCAGGGCGAGCCGCATATCGAGGCGGTGGAAGCACTGTGCCGGCCGCTGTTCGACGACGCCCTGACTTGGCGGACGCTGCGCGAGCAGATCACCGCGATCGAGAACCGCGCCCAGGTCGCGCTCAAGCTCGAGCGCAAGGACGGCAGCGTGCTGAATTGCATGACCATCCCGCTGCCCGACGGCAAGACCCTGCTCGCCTTCCAGGACATCACCGACACCGAAAATGTCGAGCGGGCGCTGCGCGAGCGCAACGAGGCGCTGGAAGCCGCCGACCAGATGAAGGTGGATTTCGTCCACCACGTCTCCTACGAGCTGCGCGCACCGCTCACCACCATCATCGGCTTCGCGCATTTCCTCAGCGATCCCTCGACCGGACCGCTGACGCCGAAGCAGGCCGAATATCTCGACTACGTCACCAAATCGACCAACGCGCTGCTGGCGCTCACCAACAACATTCTCGATCTCGCCACCATCGACGCCGGCGCGATGAAGCTCGAGCTCGGTCCGGTCAATATCGGCCAGGCGATCGAAGCCGCCGCCGAAGGCATCCAGGATCGCCTCGCGACCGACCGCATCACCCTCAAGGTCGATATCGAGCCCGACATCGGCGCCTTTGTCGGCGACGAGCGGCGCGTGGTGCAGGTGCTGTATAATCTGCTCGCCAACGCGGTCGGCTTCTCGCCGCACGACGCCACCGTCACGATCAGCGCCCACCGCACCGAGCACAGCGTGGTGTTTGCGGTGACCGACGCCGGTCCCGGCATTCCGGCGGAGATGCGCGACAAGGTGTTCAACTGGTTCGAGAGCCATTCGCACGGCTCGCGGCACCGCGGCGCGGGCCTTGGCCTGTCGCTGGTCCGCTCCTTCGTCGAACTCCATGGCGGACGGGTGCGCGTCGATTCGACCGTAGGCCGCGGCACGACCGTGACCTGCGACTTCCCGATCGACCAGACCGCACACCGCAACGCTGCTGAATGACGGCGACCTCGACATTCTCGGTGGCACTCGCGAACGAGACCGCGACAGCAGAGCTGATGGCCGACCTCGCGCTGCTGATCGGCGCCGGCGACGTCATCACGCTGTCCGGCGATCTCGGCGCCGGCAAGACCACGGCCGCGCGCGCGTTGATCCGCTATCTCGCCGACGACGACGCGCTGGAGGTGCCGAGCCCGACCTTCACGCTGGCGCAGAACTACGAGCTGCCGTCGTTTCCGCTGGTTCATGCCGACCTCTACCGCATCAACGACGCCGGCGAGCTCGAGGAGATCGGGCTGTCGCCGCTGCCCGACGACATCGTGGCGCTGATCGAGTGGCCGGAGCGCGCGCCCGACGCGATGCCCGCCGACCGCATCGATATGGCGTTCAGCCATCGCCCGGCGCTCGGATCGGCGGCACGCGCGGCCGAGATCACCGGCCATGGCAAGGGCGCGGCGAAGGTCGCGCGGCTCAACGAGCTGCGCCAGTTCCTCGACCGCGCGGGCTTTCTCAATGCCCGGCGCGAACGCATGCCGGGCGATGCCTCGACGCGCTCCTATGCGCGGCTGCGCAACGACGACGGCACCGTCATCCTGATGAACTCGCCGCGCCGTCCCGACGGCCCGGCGATCTACAGCGGCCAGTCCTACAGCGCAGCGGTGCATCTCGCCGAAGACGTCAGGCCGTTCGTCGCGATCGGAAACGGCCTGCGCAAGCATGGTTTCTCGGCGCCCGCGATCCGTCACATCGATCTCGGATCCGGCTTCCTCATCACCGAGGATTTCGGCGCCGAGGGCGTCATCGAGGGCGACCCACCGCAGCCGATCGCCGAGCGTTACGAGGCCGCCGTCGACATGCTGGCGGCGCTGCACCGCGAGGTGCTGCCGGAGCAATTGCCGCTGACGTCGGACGAGAGCTACGACATCCCGGTGTTCGACATCGACGCCTGGCTGATCGAGATCGGGCTGATGCTGGAATGGTACCTGCCAGACCGCGGCGCGCAGCCGAGCGAGGAGCTTCGCGCCGAATTTCTCGGGATGTGGCGCGGCCTGCTGGAGAAGCCCGCAGCCGCACCGCAGACCTGGGTGATCCGCGACTTCCATTCGCCGAACATCATCTGGCTTGCCGAACGCACCGGCATCCTGCGCGTCGGCGTCATCGATTTCCAGGACGCGCTGCTCGGCCCCGCGGCCTATGACGTGGTGTCGCTGCTGCAGGATGCCCGGATCGATGTGCCCGAGCAGCTCGAGCTGTCGCTCTTGACCCGCTACATCAAGGCGCGGCGCGCGACCGATGAAAGCTTCGATCCGGCCGGCTTCGCCGAGCTCTATGCGATCATGTCGGCGCAGCGCAACACCCGCCTGCTCGGCACCTTTGCGCGACTCAACCGCCGCGACGGCAAGCCGCAATATCTCAAGCACCAGCCGCGGATCTGGACCTATCTCGAGCGGTCGCTGGCTCACCCCGCGCTGACCAGCTTCCGCATCTGGTACAAAGCCAACGTCCCTCCTCCAGTACCGTAGTTTACGGGTTATTAGCCTCGCCTCCCCTAAGGTTGCGGAGCCCGCACCTGATCCATGGCGCGGCCGGATCTGGAGCGGGACCACACGATGGGGACGGAACGACGCAAGGGCGATCGTGTCACGTTTGAGCGCGGCATAGCAGCGCACATGATGGGCATCGACGGCACCTGGCGGCGCGACTGCACCATGGAAGACGTGTCGGAGACGGGCGCCAAGCTCTCCGTCGACGGCTCGGTCGAGGGCCTGAACCTGAAGGAGTTCTTTCTGCTGCTGTCGTCCACAGGATTGGCCTATCGCCGCTGCGAGCTGGCATGGGTCAATGGCGACCAGATCGGCGTCAACTTTCTCAAACAAGGCGACAAGAAGAAGAAAACCGCCAGACGCGGCACGCAAGCTGCCGACGTCTAGGCCAGGGTCGTCATTGCCGTCTTACGGCCGTCATGTCTCGTGACTATGGCGTCTGATTGATGTGCTTGCCGAATCGCCGTGATATGATCGGCGCATGAGAGATGATGACCGAGAATATCCGGAAGATGCCCGTCACTCCCCATAAAGCCATGGTGCTCGCTGCGGGCCTCGGCGTGCGCATGCGCCCCCTGACCAACACGATGCCGAAGCCGCTGGTCAGCGTCGCCGGCCAGCCGCTGCTCGACCATGTGCTCGACAAGCTCGCCGGCGCCGGCGTCAGCGAAGCGGTCGTGAACGTGCACTATTTGCCCGACCAGATCATCGAGCACGTCAAGCCCCGCAGCCGTCCGCGCGTGATCATCTCCGACGAGCGCGACCAGGTGCTCGGCACCGGCGGCGCGGTGGTGAAGGCGTTGCCGCTGCTCGGCGATGCGCCGTTCTATCATCTGAACGCGGACACGATGTGGATCGACGGCGTGCGCTCCAATCTGGCGCGGCTCGCGGAAACCTTCGATCCCGCGCGGATGGATATCCTGCTGCTGATGGCGCCGACCGCTACGAGCATCGGCTATGGCGGGCGCGGCGACTATTCGATGTTGCCGGATGGCGCGTTGCGCAAGCGGCGCGAGCACCAGGTGGTGCCGTTCGTCTATGCCGGCGCCGCGATCATGTCGCCTGCGCTGTTCGCCGACGCGCCGGCCGGCGAGTTCTCGCTGACCAAGATGTTCGACCGCGCCAACGAGCAGGAGCGGCTGTTCGGCCTGCGCCTCGACGGCGTCTGGATGCATGTCGGCACTCCGGACGCGATCCAGGCTGCGGAAGAAGCTTACCTGGAAAGCGTCGCGTAGGCGGCGCCTTCGTCAGCCATCGGCGTCGATCGCGAGCACCGCGAAGCTCGCAAGCCAGTGTTCACCCATATAGTCGCTGGCGATATGCGGCAGGCCGGCGTCGAGATGCCGGCGCGCGGCATCCTGCAGGATCGGACGGCGCGCATCGGCCGCCGGCAACGCACCGGCCAGCGCCCGCCAGCACCATGCGCGGCTGAGATTGAGCCCGTCGAGATGTGCCAGCTTGCCATCCGAGCGATCGGTGACCGTGGCGGGCCGGAACAGGGTTGCGGGTTCGCGCAGCTCGAGCCGCGGCAGGAAGCGGTCGAACCAGGGCAGGAAGTCACCCGGTGCCAGCAGCCGGCGCATGCACTCCGCTTCGATCAGCGCGGACGACTGGAAGTCATCACCGCTCGGCTCACCCCAGGCGGGGCAGTCCTGATCGGCGCCGTACCAGCGCAGCGCTGTGTCGCGCAACAGCGCACTGAGCGCATCGTCCTGTGTCACCGCGGCGTAGTCGGCTGCCATGCGCAGTCCGAACGCGGTGTTGAAATGGGTGCCGACCCGCACCGGATAAGTGGCGAGCGGCAGGAAATCGCGGTAGCGCTGCGCGAAGATCTCGGCGAGCGGAGCGATCCGATCGCGCCAGTTGGTGTTCTCGACGAGCGAGAGCTCTGCGGCGAGCTTCAACAGCCAGCCCCAGCCGTAAGGCCGCTTGAAGCCGCGCGCGGTCGGGGCGGCGAGATAGCTGCATTCGGCCGCGATCTTCTCCGCAACGAACTGCGCGTCGAACAGCGCGCGGATATCGTTCGCCGCCTCGGATGAGGGATAGCGGCGCAGCAACCGGGCAAGCATCCAGTAGCTGTGGACGCAGGAATGCCAGTCGTAGCTGCCGAAGAACACCGGATGCAGCTCGCGCGGCGTGCGCGCATCCTGCGGCCCCGCCAGCACGTGATCGGGCTTGTTCGGATATTCGCGCGTGACATGGCCGAGCGCGATGCGCGCGAAACGGACGGCGAGGTCTTCGGTCAAGATCGTCGCGCTCATGGTGAGGCATTCTCCTTGCACTCGCGGCGAACAAGCATCTCGATCAGCCGCGGCGTCATATAGATCGGAAACTGCGTGGCGGCGAAGAACAACGCCGTCATCGGCGACACCGCAGCGCCCATCGCCGACCAGACCAATCCGACATTGCGGTTGCCGACAATGAGGCCGCTGGTCAGCCGTGCAGCCAGATTGCCCGGCGTGAGCAGCGCGCCACACAATTGCAGGGCGAGATTGCAGCCGAAGGCAAGGCCGACGCAGGTGAACGCGGCGGCCGGTTGCGCTTCGATCTGGGTGCGCACCCCGGCCATGGTGGCGATCGCGAACAGCAGCAGCGAGGCCAGCACGAGCGCGTCGATGATGCGCGCATGCTGCACCAATCGTGCCGCGGCCTGACGGCGCAGCAGCAACGCCAGCGCGCCGGCGCCGCCAACCAGCAGCGCCAGCCGCGTCGCGAGCGCCAGCGGATCGATTGCGAGATCTGCAAATCCCGCCGCGATCAGCGGCACGGTGACCGGCGCCAGCGCCATCGACAGCAGCGTCACCGCAAGCGGAATGGTCGCATCGAAGCCGAGCATGCGCGCGACGGCCGCCGTGCCGCTCGACGGCGGCGCACACGCCGACAGCACCAATGCGACGATCAGCTCTGGTCGAAAGCCGGCGCCGCGCGCCGCGAAGCCGACGGCAAGCGGGCTCGCCAGCATGGCGAGCGCCGGCAACAGCAGCCAGACCAGCGGCCGCCGCAATGCGCGCCGGAACGCCGTGCCGTCGACCTGGAGGAAGGTGCCGAGCACCAGGACGAAGATCGCCGCCGTCATCAGCGGGCGCACGCCGTCCGCCAACGCAGGGAAAGCCAATCCTGCCAGCACGCCGATGATCAGCAGTGTCGGCCCGCTTGGCACCAGCCTCGCAAATCTCGCCAAATTCCTGGGTCCCGTCGTCATGTCCGACCAACGAGCATAGGCCGGGGCAAATCATTGTTGAAATCGATTATTCTTATAAGCATTATTGCTACGATGAATTTATCCGCCATCGATCTCAACCTGTTGGTCGCCTTCGAGGCGCTGATGGAGGAGCGCCACGTCACCCGGGCGGCCGAGCGCATCGGGCTCGCCCAGCCGTCCATGAGCAGCGCGTTGCGGAGGCTGCGCGCGCTGTTTGCGGATGAGCTGTTCCTGCGCGCCGGCGCGGGCATGCAGCCGACCGAAAAGGCGCTGGCGCTGGCCGGGCCGATCGGCGAAGCGCTGTGGCAAATCCGGAGCGCGCTGGTGCCCGATCAGGGCTTCGATCCGGCGATCGCGCAACGGCGCATCACCATCGCCGCGACCGACTATGGCGATCTCGTTGTGGTGCCGGAACTGACCCGGCTGCTGCGCGTCGAAGCGCCCGGCATTGACCTTGCCGTGCGCCCGCTCACCGATGCGACGGTGGCGCTGGCGAAGCTGGAGCGCGGCGAGCTCGATGCCCTGATCGGCGGGCACCTGCCGGACTCGCCGCGCTGTGTCCGGCACCGGCTGTTCGAGGAACGCTTCGTCTGCGTCCGCGATACCACGCGCACGAACCGATCGGAGCGCCTCAGCCTGGAAGATTACGCGACCTTGCCGCACGCGCTGTTCTCGGCGGCCGGCGGCGATGGCCTGCCGAGCGTGATCGACGCGCTGCTGGCGCGCCATGGACTGAAGCGACGGGTGGCGGTGACGCTTGCGCATGTGGTGGCCGTTCCGTTCGCCGTGGCCGGCACCGATCTGATCGCCACGATGTCCGAGCGCATCGCCCGGCGCTTCACGCATCTGGCCGACATTGCCGTCGTCGCGCCGCCGATCGACATCCCCGCCTTCGCGATCGACCTGATCCATACGAGCCGCGCCGCCCGGGATCCGGCGCTGCGCTGGTTCCTGGATGCCGCCGATCGCTGCGCCGGCCGATTGCGATATTGAGCGGTGACGGTTCTCCGACAGGGGTGGCTAACGACGGTCGCCGCTCCCTATATTGGCGCCGGATTCGAATCAGGCAGCCCATGCGCGTCTTCAGTGTTCCCGTTTCTGCGCCGTTCCTGCGGACCGTCATCTCGGCGCTGGTCGATGGCCGGCTGGTCGCGGGATTCGAGGCGCAGAGCGATCCGGCAAGGCTCGCCAACGCCACGCTGTATCTGCCGACCCGCCGTGCCGGGCGGCTGGCGCGGGAAATCTTCCTCGATGTGCTCGAGTCGGACGCCGCCGTGCTGCCGCGCATCGTCGCGCTTGGCGACATCGATGAGGACGAACTCGCCTTCGCCGACCAAAGCGAGGACGTCGGCGGCGCCGCGCCGCTGGAGATTCCGCCAAGGCTGGGCGAGCTCGAGCGCCGGCTGACGCTGGCGCATCTGGTCGCCGCCTGGGCGAAGACGCCGGTATCGGCGCCGCTGGTGGTCGGCGGGCCGGCCTCGACGCTGCAACTCGCCGGCGATCTGGCGCGGCTGATGGACGACATGGTGACGCGCCGCGTCGACTGGCGCGCGCTCGACCGCCTGGTGCCGGACCAGCTCGACAAATACTGGCAGCACTCGCTCGACTTCCTGCGCATCGCGCGCGACGCCTGGCCCAGCTACCTCAAGGAGATCGGCCGGATCGAACCCGCCGCGCGCCGCGATCTGCTGATCGAGGCGGAGGCGGCGCGGCTGACCGCGCACCACGCGGGCCCGGTGATCGCGGCCGGTTCGACCGGCTCGATGCCGGCGACGGCGAAATTCCTGCACGCGGTGGCGAAGCTGCCGAACGGTGCCGTGGTGCTGCCCGGGCTCGACACTGATCTCGACGAGGACTCCTGGGACACGATCGGCGGCGAGCGCGGCGACGACGGCAGGTTCGTAACGCCGCCCTCGTCGAACCATCCGCAATTCGCGATGCACGCCTTGCTCGACCGCTTCGGCATCAAGCGCCGCGACGTCGAGAGCCTTGCCGAGCCGGCGCCGCTCGGCCGCGAGGTGCTGGTGTCGGAGACGATGCGTCCCTCGACCGCGACCGCGCAGTGGCACGACCGGCTAGAACGGCCGGAGATCGTGGCGCGGATTTCCGCCGGGATGACCAACCTCACCGTGGTCGAGGCGCCCAATCCGGAAATGGAGGCGCTGGCGATCGCGGTGGCGATGCGCGAGGCGCGGCATCTCGGCAAATCGGCCGCGCTGGTGACGCCGGATCGCGCGCTGGCGCGCCGCGTGATGGCGTCGCTGACGCGCTGGAAGCTCGAGTTCGACGATTCCGGCGGCGATGCGCTGATCGAGACGCCGGCCGGCGTGTTCGCCCGCCTGACCGCGGAGGCGGCGGCCAAGGGGCTGGAGCCGCCGACGCTGCTCGCGCTGCTCAAGCATCCGCTGTTCCGGCTCGGCGGTTCGCGCGGCGCGCTGCGGCGCGCGATCGAGGTGCTGGAGATCGCGCTGCTCCGCGGCACGCGGCCGCAAGCCGGGACCGGCGGCCTCGCCCGCGACTTCGCGCGCTTCCGCGCCGAGCTGGTCAAACTGCACGGCGGCGAGACCTCGTCGCTGCACGCCATGGAGCCGCGCGCCCGGCTGCGCGACAACGAGCTCAACCGGGCGCAGGACCTGATCGCCAGATTGCAGGCGGCGCTGGCGCCGCTCGAAGGCATGGCGTCGTCAAAACCCTATGATTTCGCGGAGCTGGCCGCGCGCCACCGCGAGGCCCTGATCGCGCTGTCCGGCGACCAGAACGGCGTTGCCGTCGTGTTCGAGGAGCGCGCCGGTGCGTCGCTGGCGTCTGCGTTCGACGAGCTGCTCGCCAAGCAGCAGCCGAGCGGGCTGATGACGCCGCTCGCCGATTATCCCGAGGTGTTCCAGACCGCGTTCGCCGACCGCATGGTGCGGCGGCCGGAATCGGCGCGCGCGCAGCTCAACATCTTCGGCCAGCTCGAAGCCCGTCTAACCGAATCCGATCGCGTCATCCTCGGCGGCCTGGTCGAGGGCGTCTGGCCGCCGGCGCCGCGGATCGATCCGTGGCTGAGCCGGCCGATGCGGCACGAGCTCGGGCTCGACCTTCCCGAGCGCCGCATCGGCCTTTCCGCGCACGACTTTGCGCAGCTGCTCGGCCATGACGAGGTGATCCTCACCCACGCCGCAAAAGTCGGCGGTGCGCCGGCGGTCGCCTCGCGCTTCCTGCATCGGCTCGAAGCGGTCGCCGGCGAGGCGCGCTGGAAGGCCGCGACATCGGCCGGCGAAACTTACGTGCAATATGCCGCCGAGCTCGACCGGCCCGACAAGGTCGAGCCGATCCCGCAGCCGGAGCCGCGGCCGCCGCGCGAGGCACGTCCGCTGAAGATGTCTGTCACCGCGATCGAGGACTGGCTGCGCGATCCCTACACGATCTATGCGCGCTACATCCTGCGGCTCGATCCGCTCGACCCCGTCGACATGCCGTTGTCGGCGGCCGATCGCGGCTCGGCGATCCACGAGGCGCTCGGCGAGTTCACGCAGGTCTATGCCGACGCGCTGCCTGCCAACACCCTGCTCACGTTGCGCGAGATCGGGGCCAAATATTTTGCGCCGCTGATGGAGCGGCCCGAGGCGCGAGCGCTGTGGTGGCCCCGCTTCCAGCGCATCGCAACATGGTTTGCCGAATGGGAGCAGGCCCGGCGCGGCCAGATCGAGGCCATCAAGGCCGAGATCCGCGGCGAGATCGGCATCCCGCTCGACGATGCCAGGACCTTCACGCTCTCGGCGCGCGCCGACCGCATCGAGCGGCGCGATGACGGCAGCTTTGCGATCCTCGACTACAAGACCGGCCAGCCGCCGACCGGCAAGCAGGTGCGCATGGGCCTGTCGCCGCAGCTCACCCTGGAAGCCGCGATCCTGCGCGAGGGCGGCTTCGCCGACATCCCGGCCGACTCCTCGGTCGGCGACCTCGTCTATGTCAGGCTGAGCGGCAACAATCCGCCGGGCGAGCAGCGTTCGCTGGAGCTGAAGATCAAGACCAACGACACGCCGCAGCCGCCCGATGAGGCCGCCGACAGCGCGCGGCGCAAGCTCGAGGCCCTGATCCGCGCCTTCGACGACGAGCAGCAGGCCTACACCTCGCTGAACCTCTCGATGTGGGCGAACCGCTACGGCGCCTATGACGACCTCGCACGCATCAAGGAATGGTCCGCCGCCGGCGGCCTGGGGATCGAGGAATGGTGAAGGCGCCCCGTCCGATTCCGCCCGCCGTGCGCGACGCGCAGGCGCGCGCGTCCGATCCGAAAGCGTCGACCTTCGTGTCGGCCAACGCCGGCTCGGGCAAGACCCATGTGCTGGTGCAGCGCGTCATCCGCCTGCTGCTGTCGGGAGTGCCGCCGGAAAAGATCCTCTGCATCACCTTCACCAAGGCGGCTGCCGCGAACATGGCCGAGCGCGTGTTCACGACGCTCGGCCATTGGGTGACGCTCGACGACGCCGGGCTCGACGCCGCGATCCGCGAGGCCGGCATTGCCCATCCTTCCGCCACGTTGCGGCGCGAGGCGCGCAAACTGTTTGCCTGCGCGCTGGAGACCCCCGGCGGCTTGAAGGTGCAGACCATCCACGCGCTGTGCACCCGCCTGCTGCAGCAGTTTCCGTTCGAGGCCAACGTGCCGGCGCGCTTTGCCGTGCTCGACGATCGCGACCAGAACGAGATGATGGAGCGCGCCAACCTCGCGGTGTTCCTCGAAGCGTCGCGGATTCCCGACAGTCCGATCGGCCGCGCGCTGCGGACGGCGATGGCAAATGCCGCCGACGTCACTTTCAAGGAGGTGGTCCGCGAAGCCTGCCTCAGCCGCGACCATTTCATGGCCTGGACCGATGCCGCCGGCAACGCCGCGGCCGCCGCAGCGCAGATGTCGGCCGCGCTCGGCGTCTCCTCTGACATTCGCATCGAGGAGGTCGAGCGCGAGATCGTCGACGGGCCGAACCTGGCGCGCGCGAGCTGGAAGGAGATGGCGATGCTGCTCGATACCAGCAGCAAGGCGGATCAGAAGCAGGCCCAACGGCTGCGGAGCGCGCTGACCTTCACCGGTGCAGCCCAGGTCGACGAATATCTCGGCGTCTTCCTGACCGATGAACGCGCCCCCCGCGCGTCTGTCGTCACCAACAGTTTCATCAAGAAGAATGCGGTCGCGGGCCATCGGTTCGAGGCGGAGGTCGACCGTCTCGGTCCGTTGATCGAGCGCCGCCGCGCCGTGGTCGCGCGCGACCGCACCGAGGCGCTGATCCACATCGCGACCGCGGCCGCCGCGCACTACCGGCGCGAGAAGCTGGAACGCGGCCTGCTCGACTATGACGATCTGATCGACAAGACGCTGGCGATGCTCGACCGCGTCTCGTCGGGCTGGGTGCATTACAAGCTCGACCGCGGCGTCGATCACGTGCTGATCGACGAGGCGCAGGATACGAGCCCGCGGCAATGGGACATCGTCGCGCACATCATCTCGGAATTCACCTCCGGCGCCGGCGCGCGCGACGGCCTGGTGCGCACCGTGTTCGCGGTCGGCGACGAGAAGCAGTCGATCTTCTCGTTCCAGGGCGCGGCGCCGCGCGAATTCGACCTGCGCCGGCGCGAGCTGAAGCGGCGATTCGAGGAAGCCGGGCTGAAATTCGACCCGGTGTCATTCACCTATTCGTTCCGCTCGGGGCCGGTGATCCTGCATTCGGTCGACCATGTGTTCCGCGAGCAGGAGATCTTCCGCAGCATTCATGCGATCGAGAACGGCTACCCGATCCACAACGCGATGGCCGATGCCGGCCCCAGCCAGATCGAGCTCTGGGATCTCGCCGTGGCCGACGATCGCCAGGATATCGAGGGCTGGCGCGCGCCGTTCGACGGCGTGTCGGTGACCAGCCCCGAGGTGAAACTGGCGCGTCGCATCCAGGCCGAGATCAAGCGCCTCGTTGCCAGCGGCACCATGACCGGCAGCACCGGCGGACGGCGGCCGCTCAGCTACGGCGACATGCTGATCCTGGTGCGGCGGCGCGGCAACGCCTTCGACGCGGTGATCCAGGCGCTGAAGCACGCGGGCATCCCGGTCGCCGGCGCCGACCGGCTGAAGCTGACCGAGCACATCGCGATCATCGACCTGATGAACCTCGCCGATGCGCTGTTGCTGCCGCAGGACGATCTCGCGCTGGCGGTGGCGTTGAAGAGCCCGCTGTTCGGCCTCGACGACGACGATCTATTCAAGCTGGCGTACCAGCGTCGCGGCTCGCTGCGCGAGGCACTGGCCGCGCAGGCACCCACCGATGAGCAATTTTCGGCCGCGCTGCGCCGTCTCGAACAATGCGAGCGCCGCTTCACCCAGGAGACGCCGTTCGCGTTCTACGCCTGGCTGCTCGGCGGCGATGGCGGGCGGGCGCGCATTCTGCGCCGGCTCGGCCATGAGGCGAACGACGCGCTCGACGAGTTCCTCGAGCTTGCGCTGAGCTACGAGCGCAAGGCGCCGGCCTCGCTGCAGGGCTTTGTCGCCTGGCTGCGCGCCGCCGACACCGAAGTGAAGCGCGACATGGAGATTTCGCGCGACGAGGTCCGCGTCATGACCGTGCACGGCGCCAAGGGCCTCGAAGCGTCGGTGGTGTTCCTGGTCGACACCACGACCTCGCCGTCGGACACGCAGCGGCTGCGGCTGATCCATCTGCCGCAGGGCAACGCCGCGCCGAACGCGCCCGGCGTCGTGGTGTGGGCCGGCAAGAAGGCCGAGGATCCGCCCGGCGTCGCCGAGGCGCGCAAGGCGATGCTCGGCGACACCGAGGACGAGTATCGCCGCCTGCTCTATGTCGCGATGACCCGCGCCGCCGATCGGCTGATCGTCGGCGGCTGCATGCCGGGCAACATGAACACGGTGCGGAAATCGTCCTGGTACGATCTGATCACCAAGGGCCTCGCCGGTTCCGGGCTCAAGCTCGAGGAGCTGGAGACGCCAGGAGGCAAGGTGATGCGCTATTCGCGGCCGGATGACGTCGCCGATCTCACCGGCGCGACTGCGTCGGCGGCCGCGGTGCCGATCGCTTTGCCGTCCTGGCTGCGGGCTCCGGCCGTACCGGAAGCATCGGCGGCGAGCATGCTGCGTCCGTCCGATCCGGCTGATGACGACAGCCATCCGATCCGAACCGGCGAATCGGTGCAGCTGCGCGCCCGCGCCCTGCAACGCGGCACGCTGGTGCACCGGCTGCTGCAGTCGCTGCCCGTCGTCGCCCTCGAGCGGCGGCGCGCCGCCGCGCTCGGCTTCCTCGCGCGCAATGCCGACGGCTGGAGCGAACAGGAGCAGGCCGCGCTCGCCGATCAGGTGCTCGGCCTGATCGGCGATCCGCGCTTTGCCGCCGTGTTCGCGCCCGGCAGCCGCGCCGAGGTCTCGATCGTCGGGCGGCTGGAGCGGCCGGGCCAGCCGAAGGCGCTGGTGTCGGGCCAGATCGACCGCCTGGTGGTGACGCCGACCGACGTCCTGATCGTCGATTTCAAGACCAACCACGCTCCGCCCAAGACGGCAGCCGAGGCGCCGCGGGGCTATGTCCGGCAGCTCGCGCTATACCGCGCGGTGCTCGCCAGGCTTTATCCCCAGCTGCCGGTGCGGGCCGCCCTGCTCTGGACCGAAACGACTGAAATCATGGAGATTTCCGCCTCCGCGCTGGACGCTGCCCTGGCATAAGTTCATGTCGGCGTGAGCACGCTTGACCCGGCAAGGGGGCGTTCATAGGTTTGACCCATGCTCCCGGGCGCGATTCCCAACCGCGCCCTTTTGTCTCAACCGAACGAGGTACTCACATGGCCGTTGGCAAGGTTTCTGACGCCGATTTCGAAGCCGAAGTGCTCAAGGCGACCGGGCCGGTGGTCGTCGACTTCTGGGCCGAATGGTGCGGCCCCTGCCGCATGATCGCGCCCGCTCTCGATGAGATTTCCGGCGCGATGGGCGACAAGGTCAAGATCGTGAAGCTCAACGTCGACGAGAGCCCGAAGACGGCGTCGAAGTATGGCGTGATGTCGATCCCGACCCTGATGATCTTCAAGGGCGGCGAGATGGCGTCCCGTCAGGTCGGCGCCGCGCCGAAGGCCAAGCTGCAGCAGTGGATCACCGCTGCGGTCTGATCCCGCTTCTTCTGATTAATAAATTCGTGCACGGCCGGCGGATTCGCCGGCCGTTTGCGTTGGGACCGTGTGTGTTGCGTTTGAAGGTCCCGGCACTTGCCCTCCCCGCGTCAAAAGCCCGCTTCCAGGTCCACGCCGCTCGTTGCGATGGAGGCGCGCTCGGTCGATGCCATCCCGCGCGGCAAGGAGTGGCAGTACGAACCCAAATGGGACGGCTTCCGTTGCCTGCTGAAACGCGAAGGCCGCAAAGTCGACCTGCGCTCGAAATCCGGCGAAGACCTCGCCCGCTACTTCCCGGAGCTGGTCGCCGCGGCGCTGAACGTGAAGGCCAGATCGTTCGTGCTCGACGGCGAGATCGTGGTGCCGCACGGCCGAACGTTCTCCTTTGACGATCTCCTGCAGCGCATCCATCCTGCCGCCAGCCGGGTGACGCGGCTCGCACAGGAAACGCCCGCCTTGTTTCTGACGTTCGATCTCTTGGCCGCGCCAACCATGAAGAAGCTTTCCGGCCAGCCCTTGAGCAAACGACGACCGCAGCTCGAGGCGTTCGCCAAGTCGCAATTGAAATCCAATTCCAGCTTTCGGCTATCTCCCGCGACGACGAGCTACGCGCTTGCCAGGAAATGGCTGGCGCGATCCGGCGGCGGCTTCGACGGCGTAATCGCCAAGCGCCTGGACCTGCCCTATCAGGCCGGCAATCGCGACGGCATGCAGAAGGTTAAGAGGTTTGGGAGCGCCGACTGTGTGGTCGGCGGCTTTCGCTACGCCAGCAACAGGATCGGCGGCCGTAACGTGGTGGGCTCGCTGCTGCTCGGCCTCTATGACGACGACGGCTTGTTGCACCATGTCGGCTTCACCTCGGCGATCAGGCAGCAGGAGAAGCCGGCGCTCACCGACCGTCTCGAGCCGTTGATTGCAAAGCCCGGCTTTACCGGGAATGCGCCGGGCGGCCCGAGCCGGTGGTCGACCGAGCGCTCGGCGCAATGGTGTCCGCTGAAGCCGAAGCTCGTGATCGAGGTCTGCTACGACCATTTCAGTGGCGATCGTTTCCGCCACGGCACCTCGATCCTGCGCTGGCGTCCGGACAAGGCGCCGAAGCAATGCTCGTTCGAGCAACTGAAGCAGAAGGCGGCCGACCCGATGAAGCTGTTGAGGGGATAACGGCACTGCCGTTGCGGTGCAGCGAATAGGAACCCGGACAGGCAGTCGATGTTGAGGGATCAAATGGCCCTCAGGAGGGACCCATGTCGAACCCCAGATCAACCGCGCAGGTCGCGGGACATCCTATCCATCCGATGCTTATTCCATTTCCAGTCGTATGCTTTGTTTTGACCTTCGTTGCCGATCTCGCTTTCTGGAAGACGGGCACTGACTTCTGGGCCAGCGCCTCGCTCTGGCTGCTTGGCATCGGCTTGATCATGGCCGCGCTCGCCGCCATCGCCGGCGTGATCGATCTCCTCGGAGACGATCAGGTCCGCAATCTTTCCGATGCATGGCAGCACGCCGGCGGCAATGTCATCGCGGTGCTGATCGCGCTCTACAACTGGTATTTGCGCTTCGAGCACGGCGCATCCGCCATCGTGCCGACCGGTCTCGCGCTATCGTTCATCGTGGTCCTGATCCTGCTGTTCACCGGCTGGAAGGGCTGGGAGATGGTCTATCGCGAGCATGTCGGCGTCTCGGATGAGGCGCATATCCATTAGGCAAGTCAGCGAATCCATCCCGTCGCCAGCGCCGAGGCGAGTTCGGCCTGGCCGTGCTGCCGCGCCAGCGCCGCCATTGCTGCGTGGTCGTAGGGGATGTGGCGGAAGGTTACGTCCCAGCCACCATCGACCTGTTCGAGGATCGCATAGCGCGCATCGGGCGAACCGGCCTCGACGACATGCGGATGCGGCTTGCCGGCGCGATAGCCGGGCGAGCCGACGCTGCCGGGATTGACGATCAGCCGGCCGTCGCGAAGTCGCATGGCGCGCGCGGTATGCGTGTGTGCGCAGAGGATCAGCGATTGCGGCACGCCGGCCGCTCTCGCCTCGATCGCTTCCAGCGGGGACATGCAGACTTCGCCGCCCGGCAGCACCGTCTCGAGCCAGTAGGTCTCGTCATTCTGGGGCGTTGCATGACAGAGGAAAACTTCGTCGCGATAGATCGAATTCGCCGGCAGCGTGCGCAGCCAGTCGAGATGCCGCGGCTCGAGCTGGGTATAGGTCAGCCGCTCCCAGGAGCCCATTTTCTCATGCGGGCGGTCGATCAGATAGCGGTCGTGATTGCCGAGCAGATGGACCGCATCGAGCGCCATCAGCGTATCGATGGTGGGCCGGGCGTCGAGCGGCCCGCTCACCATGTCGCCGAGGTCGACGATGTCGGAAATGCCCTGCGCGCGGATGTCCGACAGTACGGCTTCGAGCGCGAGATGGTTGCCGTGGATGTCGGCGATCGCAGCAAAACGCATGATGCTCGTCCTCCCTCATGCGCACCGCATCCGGGACGCGTCACCTGTTATGCAGGAGGCGTGCCGTTGGCCGCAAGCACAGGACCGGCCAGATACAGCGAGCCCGTGATCAGGATGCGCGGCGGCACCTCGTAGGCCAGCGCAGCAAGCCGCCGCAAGGCGGCGGCGACGCCATCAGCGATCTCGACCCGCATGCCGAGCGCGCGCGCGGCGTCAGCCAGTCTGTCCGGCGCCATGCCGTTGTCGCGGCCGGGCACCGGGACCGCGATGATGTGGCGGGTCAGTCCGGCGAAATTGGCGAGGAATGCGTCGGCATCCTTGTTGGCCATCATCCCGACGATCACCACCAGCGGCCGCGACACGCGCTCCTCCAGATCGCCGAGCGCAGCCGCCGCGACGCGGCCGCCCTCGGCATTGTGTCCGCCGTCGAGCCAGACCTCGGAGCCCTGCGGCCCCTGTCCGACGAGAGTGCCGGAAACCAGCCGCTGCATTCGCGCCGGCCATTCCGCATTGACGATGCCGGCTTCAAAGGCCGCGATGTTGAGCTTGAATGCGTCGATGGCGCGCAGCGTCGCGATCGCAAGGCCCGCATTGTCGAACTGGTGCCGGCCGAACAGTTTTGGCGCGGCGAGATCCAGCAGGCCGCGCTCGTCCTGATAGACCAGCCGGCCGCGCTCGACGCCGACATGCCATTGCTGGCCGGCCGCATGCAGCGGCGCGCGCATGCGGTTCGCCTGCGCCTCGATCACGGCCATCGCATCCGGCGCCTGCTCGGCACACACCACCGGCACCTTGCGCTTGATGATCGCAGCCTTCTCGCCGGCGATTGCCGTCAGATTGTCGCCGAGGAATTCCATGTGGTCCATGCTGACCGGCGTGATCACCGAGGCGAGCGGCGCCTCGACCACATTGGTCGAATCGAGCCGGCCGCCGAGCCCGACCTCGAGCAATGCGACGTCGGCCGGATGCTTGGCGAACAGGCAGAACGCCACCGCCGTTTCCATCTCGAAGATGGTGATGGGACTATCGGCGTTGACGCGTTCGCAGTGCTCGAACGTCTCGCGCAGCTCTTCGTCGCCGACCAGCTTGCCGCCGCCGACGGCGCCCAGCCGGTAGCATTCGTTGATCCGCACCAGATAGGGCGAGGTGAAGACGTGCACGCGCAGGCCGGCGGCTTCGAGAATCGCGCGCAGATAGGCGATGGTCGAGCCCTTGCCGTTGGTGCCGGCGACATGGATCACCGGCGGCAGCTTGCGCTCGGGATGATCGAGCCGCTCCATCAGGCCGCGCATGCGATCGAGGCTGAGATCGATGCGCTTGGGATGCAGCGCCGATATCCGCGCGATCAACGCCTCGAACGAGGCTTGCGATGGGACGGCGCTCGCGGTCACGCGTGCGGCGCGGCCGGCACTGTCTCCGGCGCCGTGACGATCTGGGCCGGCTCGATGACCGGTGCCGTGGGCTTCGATGCGGATTCGAGCGCCGGCGCCTTGGTCAGCAGGCGGCACAGCCGCGCCAGCGTGGCCTTCATCTCGTGGCGGTGCACCACCATGTCGACCATGCCATGCTCGCGCAGATATTCGGCGCGCTGAAAGCCGTCCGGCAGCTTTTCGCGGATGGTCTGCTCGATCACGCGCGCGCCGGCAAAGCCGATCAGCGCACCGGGCTCGGCGATCTGGATGTCGCCGAGCATCGCATAGGACGCCGTGACACCGCCGGTGGTCGGATTGGTCAGCACCACGATGTAGGGCTGGCGCGCTTCGCGCAGCATCTGCACGCCGACGGTGGTGCGCGGCATCTGCATCAGCGACAAGATGCCTTCCTGCATCCGCGCGCCGCCGGATGCGGCGAACACGATGAAGGGCGACTTCTTCTCGACCGCGAGTTCGAGCCCGCGCACCATGGCTTCACCGGCGGCCATGCCGAGCGAGCCGCCCATGAAATCGAAATCCTGCACGGCGACCACGACGCCGGCACCTTCTAACTTGCCGTAGCCGACCTTGATCGCGTCGTTCAGCCCGGTCTTGGTGCGGGCGTCCTTGATACGGTCGACATATTTGCGCTCGTCGCGGAACTTCAGCGGATCCGCCGTCACCTCGGGCAGCGCGACGTCGAACCAGGTCTCGTTGTCGAAGATCGACTTCAGCCGCGCCACCGCGCCCATGCGCATGTGGTAGTTCGAGCCGGGGATCACGAACTGGTTGGCCTCGACGTCCTTGTAGAACACGAGCTGCCCGGAATCCGGGCACTTGATCCAGAGGTTTTCCGGCGTCTCGCGCCGCAGGATGTTGCGGATCTTCGGCCGGACGACGTTGGTGAGCCAATTCATGGTTCGCTCCGAAATGCGGATCGGTTCCGCACCAGCTGGATATATGGCGGGCCGGGCGAGCCCGGCAAGCCGCCATCGGCGGCCTTGTTGCCGCAAAATGTGGCTTATTCAGCGGCCTGCTTGGCGCCCCGGACCCCCTGCGCCAGCGCCGACACCAGGTCCGCCACCGCGCTCACGGTCTTCGGCGTCGCACGGCCCTCGGCATCGAGATTGGCACGCACCACATCGACGATCGCAGTGCCGACCACCGCGCCGTTGGCGTTCTCGGCGATCGCGCGCGCCGTCTCCGGGGTGCGGATGCCGAAGCCGACGCAGACCGGCAGCTTGGTGTGCCGCTTGATGCGGGCCACGGCTTCCGCGACCACCTTCGAATCGGCCGTCGCGGCGCCGGTGATGCCGGTGATCGAGACGTAATAGACAAAGCCCGAGGTGTTGGCGAGCACCGCCGGCAGCCGCTTGTCGTCGGTGGTCGGCGTCGCCAGCCGGATGAAGTTCAGCCCGGCCTTCATCGCGGGGATGCAGAGCTCGGTATCTTCCTCCGGCGGCAGGTCGACGATGATCAGGCCGTCGACGCCGGCGGTCTTGGCGTCGGCCAGGAAGCTGTCGACGCCGTAGATGTAGATCGGATTATAGTAGCCCATCAGCACGATCGGCGTGGCATTGTCCTCCTTGCGGAAGTCGCGGACCATCGCCAGCGTCTTGCGCAGCGTCATGCCGCCCTTGAGCGCGCGCAGACCGGCGGCCTGGATCGACGGGCCATCCGCCATCGGGTCGGTGAAGGGCATGCCGATCTCGATGACATCGGCGCCGGCCTTCGGCAGCGCCTTGAGGATGTCGAGCGAGGTCTTGGCGTCGGGATCGCCGGCCATCACGAAGGTGACGAAAGCGGAGCGGCCCTGCTGCTTCAGCTCGGAGAAACGTGCGTCGATACGAGTGGTCACTTCTTCCTCGCCTTCAAGATGTCGCCGACCTGCGGCACGTCCTTGTCGCCGCGGCCCGAGAGGTTGACCACCATCAGGTGATCCTTCGGTCGCTGCGGTGCGAGCTCGGACAGTTTCGCGATGGCGTGCGCCGATTCCAGCGCGGGGATGATGCCCTCGAGCCGCGACAGCAGCTGGAATGCGGCCAGCGCCTCCTCGTCGGTCGCCGAGAGATATTTCACGCGGCCGGTCTCGTGCAGCCAGGCGTGCTCCGGGCCGATGCCGGGATAATCGAGGCCGGCCGAGATCGAATGCGCTTCCTCGATCTGGCCGTCGGCGTCCATCAAGAGATAGGTGCGGTTGCCATGCAGCACGCCGGGACGGCCGCCGGCCAGCGAAGCGGCATGCAGCTGCGTCAGTCCGTGACCGGCAGCCTCGACGCCGAAAATCTCGATCAAGGGATCGTCGAGGAACGGATGGAACAGGCCCATCGCATTGGAGCCGCCGCCGATGCAGGCGATCAGCGAATCCGGCAGGCGGCCCTCGGCCTCCTGCATCTGCTTGCGTGTCTCGTGGCCGATGATCGACTGGAAGTCGCGCACCATCATCGGATAGGGGTGCGGACCCGCCACCGTACCGATGCAATAGAAGGTGTTGTGCACGTTGGTGACCCAATCGCGCAGCGCGTCGTTCATCGCGTCCTTCAGCGTGCGCGCGCCCGACTGCACCGGGACGACCTTGGCGCCCAGCATCTCCATGCGGATCACGTTCGGCTGCTGCCGCTCAACGTCGACCGCGCCCATATAGACCACGCATTCGAGCCCGAACCGCGCGCACAGCGTCGCCGTCGCCACGCCATGCTGGCCGGCGCCGGTCTCGGCGATGATGCGCTTCTTGCCCATGCGGCGCGCGACCATGATCTGGCCGAGCACATTGTTGACCTTGTGCGAACCGGTGTGGTTGAGCTCCTCGCGCTTCAGATAGATCTTGGCGCCGCCGAGATGCTCGGTGAGCCGCTCGGCGAAATAGAGCGGCGAGGGCCGGCCGACATAATCCTTCAGATAGACATTCATCTCGGCCTGGAACGCCGGATCGGCCTTGGCGTCGGCATAGGCTTTTTCGAGATCGAGGATCAGCGGCATCAGCGTTTCCGCAACGAAGCGTCCGCCGAAAATGCCGAAATGCCCGCGCTCGTCGGGACCGCTGCGGAAGGAATTGGGCAGATTTGGATTCATCGAACCATCAGTTCTTCTTGCCGGCTTGCGGCGCTGTTTCCGCTCCCTCGCCCCGCTCTTGCGGGGAGAGGGCTGGGGTGAGGGGTTTCTCCAATTGCTCGATCATCGTTGCAGCGCCCCTCACCCGCCCGCGCGTTGCGCGGTCGACCTCTCCCCGTGAACGGGGAGAGGTGAAGAAGGCTGGATTGCGCGCGCGGCGCGGATGAAGGCGCGGATCAATTCGGGATCCTTGACACCGGGCGTGCGCTCGACGCCCGACGAGACATCGACGCCGCCGGCGCGCGTGACGCGGACGGCTTCAGTGACGTTGTCGGCGTTGAGCCCGCCGGAGACCATGTAGGGCAGCGCAAGATCGAGATTTTCCAGCACGTGCCAATCGAAGGGCGCGCCGAGGCCACCCGGCCGCGTGGCATCCTTCGGCGCGCGGGCATCGAACAGGATGCGATCGGCGACACCGGCATAACCCGGCAGCGGCGCAAGGTCGGCCGACGTCTCGACCGGCAGCGCCTTCATCAGCGGCAGGCCGAACTTCGCCTTGATGTCGCGCAGCCGCGCCGTGGTCTCCTTGCCATGCAATTGCAGGATATCCGGCCGCAGCGTCTCGACGATGTTTTCCAGGATCGCATCGTCGGCATCGACGGTGAGGGCGACCTTGACGGCGCGGCCCTTGGCGCGGCTGCCAAGCTCGCGCGCGGTCTCGAGGCTGATGTGACGCGGCGACGGCGGAAAGAATACGAACCCCACCATATCGGCACCGCCTTCAAGCGCGACGTCGAGCGTCTCGCGCGTGGACAGGCCGCAGATTTTGACGAGCAGGGGCATGGTCTCGAAACGGGTCTCAAAACGGGTTGTCGGGCGACCGGAACCGGGGTGAACCCTGGTCCGGTGGGGCGGGTTCTACAACGTCGCGCCCTGCTTGTCTCGCCCGGCGGCCCCGTAAAAGCCGAGTTGCGCCGGGGCCGGACGGCGCTGCGCGTCGTCCCGGGAGGCGGCGGCCTTGAGGTCGGCGAGCTCGGCGCGGACATGGCGGGCGTCAGCCTCGTGCTGCCGGGCCGCGCGGCGCCAGCGCCCTTGCTTGAACCAGGTTCCGATGCCGCCCGCGATCACGCCCAGGATCGCGGAGGCGATGATGACGACGAACAACGGTAGCGTGACCGCAACCGTCGGGGTCACCGAATTGAAGGGATCAAACGACACCGTCACCCAGTGACGGTTAGCGACTGCAAAAATGATGAAGATCAGACCGAGCGGAACGACGACCACTGCCGTGAAGAACTTTCGCATGACCATCTCTCGCAGCGATGGAGCAAATGCGGGCATATCGCCCGCAACACGGCAACGCCTGACGTCGCGCCTTAGGCGTCGGCCTTAAGCATCAGCCTTGGGCGCATCGACCTTGGCGGCGCCCGCCTCGGTCACGTCGCGGTTGAGGCGCTCGCGCATTTCCTTGCCGGTCTTGAAGAACGGCACGCTCTTCTGGTCGACCGGCACATGCTCGCCGGTGCGTGGATTGCGGCCGGCGCGCGCCGGGCGGTGCTTCACCGAGAATGCGCCAAAACCGCGCAACTCGACACGGTCGCCACGTGCCAGCGCTGCGACGATTTCATCGAGAATCGCATTCACAATGTTCTCGACATCCCGCTGATAGAGGTGCGGGTTGTGCTCGGCGATACGCTGAACAAGTTCGGATTTGATCATCGAAAGTGGGATCCGGGCTCTTGCGGAAACCCATTTCCGTGAAAATGCCGTGCACTGTCAAGACGCTAAATCGATTTAGGACGTCGTGAAATCACGTGACAAATAGCCCAATTGGGGCATGCGGCGATTCCCGCAAAGCGGGAATAGCCTGACGAGCACGCCTTTGGCAGCCGATCAGTTGGTTCCAGCCGGGCTCCACAGCGCCAGCATGCCGTCAAGCCCGAACCGGTCGACCGCCTCGGCCACGCCGCCCTGCTCAATCCGCCGCGCGATCGCACCAAGACCGAACGCATCGAGCGTCACGGACGCCGCCGTGCGCAGGAAGGTCAGATCGCCGAACCGCGGATTAAGCTTGTAATTGCGCACCGGCAGGTCGCTTTTGACCTTCTTCTCGGCAACCAGCCAGGCGATCGCGGTCTTCTCGTCCCCCAGCTGATCGACCAGCTTGAGATCGACCGCCTGCCGGCCGGTGAAGACGCGACCGTCCGCGACCTTCTCCAGCAGGTCATCGTCCATGCCGCGCCGTTGCTTCACCAATCCACGGAACCATGCATAGGAGTCCTTGACGAGACCGTCGATCGCGGCACGGGCCTCCGGGCTGGTCGGCTCGAAGCCGTTCGGCGCGGCCTTCAGCGGGGAAGATTTGATCTCCTCCATCTTCACGCCGACAGTCTTGAGCAATTCCGAAACGTTCGGATATTGGAACAGAACGCCGATCGAGCCGACCAGCGAGGTCTGCTGGGCGACGATATGATCGGAGGCGATCGCCGTGATGTAGCCGCCCGAGGCGGCCAATCCCTCGACCACGACGACAAGCGGCTTCTTCGCCTTCAGCTGCATCAGCGAGTCGTAAAGCTGCTCGGAGCCCGCGGTGGTGCCGCCGGGCGAATTGATGTGCACGACAACAGCCGCATAGCTCGACTTGCCGAGCCGCTCCAGCGCCTCGACGCGATCCTGGTCGCTGCGGATCAGTCCGTCGATATTGACCCGCGCGATCGTGTTCGATGTCGAAAAGGTGCCGCGCCCGCCGGCGGCGATCACGCCCACGCCGACGATGGCCGCGATCGCAATGACCGCGGCGGCGACGCGCCAAAACGTCAGTTTGCGCCTGATGCGGCGACGATCGACGATCACGTCCGAATCCAGCGACATCCGATCTCTCCAGAAATGGTCAGCGCGCAATCCGCGCGTTTTGCAGTCGCAGCGTCACTATCAGCTTAGCCAAATACATCAATTGCGACGCAATATGAAGAAAACAAGGCCCGGTATTCGGAGACACTCGTAGCCCGGGTGCACGTGCGCTTCATCCCAGCCGCGCCCTAACCTCCCCTTGAAAAGGGGAGGTCGCTTTGCTCGCCAGAGCAAAGCGGGTGGGGATCAGCTCTCTCCATGAGCAGCATCGCCTGTGGCTGACCCCCATCCCGTCCTTCCCCCTTTCAGGGGGAAGGGGAAGACAAATCCGTAGCCCGGATGAAGCGAAGCGTAATCCGGGAGGCTTCAGCAGCACGGATAGAAAGTCCCGGATTTCGCTTCGCTTCATCCGGGCTACGGATGCCCCAAAGCAAAGGGCCCCGGCTTGCGCCGGGGCCCCGATTGTTCGCCTCAAATCGCGCGAACGCTTACTTGTCGGTGCCGCGGTTCTTCAGCGCGGTGCCGAGGATATCGCCAAGCGTCGCACCCGAATCGGAGGAGCCGTACTGCGCGATGGCTTCCTTCTCTTCGGCGACTTCCAGCGCCTTGATCGAGACCTGCACCTTGCGGGCCTTCTTGTCGAACTGGATGACGCGGGCATCGACCTTCTCGCCGACGGCGAAGCGCTCGGCGCGCTGGTCGTTGCGGTCGCGGGCCAGCTCGGACCGCTTGATGAACGTGGTGAACTCGGTGCCCGAAATCCGGACCTCGATGCCGCTCTCCTTCACTTCGAGCACTTCGCAGGTCACGACCGCGCCCTTCTTGACGTCGCCCGGCTCGGCGAAGGGGTCGCCTTCGAGCTGCTTGACGCCGAGCGAGATGCGCTCCTTCTCGACATCGACATCGAGCACCACGGCCTTGACCATGTCGCCCTTCTTGAAGTTGTCGATGACCTGCTCGCCCGGAAGCTTCCAGTCGAGGTCGGAGAGGTGGACCATGCCGTCGACATCGCCCTCGAGACCGAGGAACAGACCGAACTCGGTCTTGTTCTTGACCTCACCCTCGACCACCGAACCGACCGGGAACTTCTCGACGAAGACTTCCCAGGGATTGCGCATGGTCTGCTTGAGACCGAGCGAGATGCGGCGCTTGACCGAATCCACTTCCAGCACCTGCACTTCGACTTCCTGCGAGGTCGAAACGATCTTGCCGGGGTGCATGTTCTTCTTGGTCCACGACATCTCGGAGACGTGGATCAGGCCTTCGATGCCCGGCTCGAGCTCGACGAACGCGCCGTAGTCGGTGATGTTGGTGACGCGGCCGGTGAAGCGGGCACCCAGCGGGTACTTGCCTTCGATGCCCTGCCACGGATCATCCAAGAGCTGCTTCATGCCGAGCGAGATGCGGTGCGTCTCGTGGTTGATCTTGATGATCTTGACCTTCACGGTCTGGCCGATGGTCAGCACCTCGGTCGGGTGGTTGACGCGGCGCCAGGCGATATCGGTCACGTGCAGCAGGCCGTCGATGCCGCCGAGATCAACGAACGCACCGTAATCGGTGATGTTCTTGACCACGCCGTCGATCACCTGACCCTCTTCGAGGTTCTGCACCAGCTCCTGGCGCTGCTCGGCGCGGGTCTCTTCGAGAACCGTGCGGCGCGACACCACGATGTTGCCGCGGCGGCGGTCCATCTTGAGGATCTGGAACGGCTGCGAATTGTTCATCAGCGGCGCAACGTCGCGGATCGGACGAATGTCGACCTGCGAGCGCGGCAGGAAGGCCACCGCACCGTCGAGGTCGACCGTGAAGCCGCCCTTGACCTGGTTGAAGATGACGCCGTTGACCTTTTCGTTGTTCTGGAACGCCTTCTCGAGCTTGCCCCAGCTTTCCTCGCGGCGCGCCTTGTCGCGCGACAGCACGGCTTCGCCGAGCGCATTCTCGATACGGTCGAGGAACACCTCGACTTCGTCACCGACCTTGAGATCGCTTTCACGGCCGGGGCCGGCGAATTCGCGCAGCGCAACGCGACCTTCGGTCTTCAGGCCGACGTCGATGACGGCCATGTCCTTCTCAATTGCAACCACCTTGCCCTTGATGACCGAGCTTTCCTGCAAATTGCCGCCGGCAAAGGACTCATCAAGCATCGCCGCGAAGTCATCGCGGGTGGGAGTATAGGAAGACGCAGAATTCGAAACCATTTGTTCTCCAGATGCGGGATCTCGCCGGCCGTTCGGGTTGATGGGCGCACCGTGCGTGAAGTGTCGGGGTTCCGCAAACCCTGACGACCGCTCATTGCAGGAGGTGCAACAGCGGGCCGGCAGCAAGACTGCACGTTCGGTACGTATGATTGATCCGGAGCCTGAAACGAAAATATCGACGGCAAGACCTGGGAGCGGGCGTTCCTCCAGATGCGGCGTTGGTTTCGTTTGAGATTGGTTCAAACCCATCGCCGGCCCGCTCAGACACGGCCTCGACATCGTCGATGCTGCTCCGAACGGCGCTGATATAGCCCTGCATGCGACTTTCGGCAAGCAGGAAATGCCCCATTTTGCTGGGTTTTCGGGCCGAGAGCGACGCGACGGCCCGCGATTCTAGCGCCTGGCGCGCGCGGCCTCGACGATGGCGATGGCGGCGCGGACGCCGGCCTCAATGTCCAGATTTGAATTGTCCAGCGTGTGGGCGTCCGGAGCCGGCCGCAGAGGCGCAATCGCCCGGTTCTTGTCTCGCTCGTCGCGCTTGAGGATGTCGGCGAGCACCGCCTCTTCGTCGGCGTCCTCGCCGCGGGCGCGCGCCTCCAGCGTGCGCCGCCGTGCCCGCACGCGGGGGTCGGCGACCACGAAGATCTTCACGTCGGCATCCGGGCAGATCACAGTGCCGATGTCGCGTCCATCCAGCACCGCACCGGGCGGATCGGCGGCAAACTGGCGCTGGAAGTTCACCAGCACCTCACGAACCTGCGGAATCGCCGACACCACGGAGGCGGCATCGCCGACCTTCTGGGTCTTCAGGATCGGATTGCCGAACTTTTCGGGGTCGAGCTCGAGCGCCGCGGCCACGGCCAGCACCTCGTTGCTGAGCTCGGCACCAGCTTGAATCATCGCATAGGCCACCGCACGGTAGATCACGCCGGTGTCGAGATGACGATAGCCGTAGTGGTGGGCGAGCCGCTTGCCAAGCGTGCCCTTGCCCGAGGCGGCGGGTCCGTCGATGGCGATGATCATGCGAAATCAGCTCCGAGCGCGCGCATCATCGGGATGAAATCCGGAAAACTGGTGGCGATGAAGGCGGTATCGTCGATTTTCACCGGCCGATCGGAGGCGCAGCCCATCACCAGCGCCGACATCGCGATGCGATGATCCATATGGGTGGCAACGAGGCCGCCGCCTGGAACATGGCCGCGGCCCTCGACGATCAGATCGTCGCCGGAGACCTCGACCTTGACGCCGTTGACCCGCAGCATGTCGGCGGTGGCTTCAAGGCGGTCGGATTCCTTGACGCGCAGCTCCTGCAGGCCGCGCATGATCGTGGTGCCCTCGGCGAAGGCGGCCGCGACCGCCAGCACCAGATACTCGTCGATCATCGACGGCGCGCGCTCCGGCGGCACTTCGACACCCTTCAGCTTCGAGGCGCGCACACGCAGCTGCGCCATCGGCTCGCCGGCATCGCCGCGCACATCGCTCTCCTCGATCGAGGCGCCCATCTCGCGCAGCGTGGTGAACAGGCCGGTGCGCAGCGGATTGGTCATCACGTCTGAGAACACGACATCGGACCCTTCGACGATCAGTGCGGCCACGATCGGGAATGACGCGGAGGACGGATCGGCGGGCACCACGACGTTGGCGCCGTGCAGCTCGGGCTCGCCGTGCAGCGAGATTCGCCTGCCGTGGCTGCCTTCCTGCTCGGAGGATATCTCGGCGCCGAAATGCTTCAGCATCAGCTCGGTGTGGTCGCGGCTTGCCTCCTGCTCGATCACCGTCGTGATGCCGGGCGCGGAGAGCCCCGCCAGCAACACCGCGGACTTGATCTGGGCCGAGGCGACCGGCGTCTTGTAGACGATCGGCACCGGATAGCGGGCGCCGTGCAGGGTGAGCGGCAGCCGGCCGCCCTCCCTTATGTCGCTGGTTCGGGCGCCCATCAGCTCCAGCGGGTCGAGGATGCGGCGCATCGGCCGCGAGCGCAGCGAGGCGTCGCCGTCGAAAATGGCGGCGATCGGGCAACCGGCCACCGCGCCCATCACCAGCCGGCAGCCGGTGCCGGAGTTGCCGAAATCGAGCGGCGCGGCAGGCTGGGCGAAGCCGCCGACCCCGACGCCGGACACCGACCAGGTAAACGGCGCCGACCGCTCCACTTTGGCGCCGAGCGCGCGCATGGATTTGGCGGTATTGAGGACGTCCTCGCCCTCCAGGAGGCCGGAAATGCGGGTTTCGCCGACCGAAAGCGCCCCCAGGATCAGGGCGCGGTGGGAAATCGATTTGTCGCCGGGAACGCGGACCGTGCCGGCCAGGGGGCCGCACGCGCGCGATTCCAGCGAGGTCGGGGTGTCAGAATGGGCCAAGATTGTGTCCTCTCGCGTCGCGGCAGGTATCACATAGGCAACACCGCGTCACGCGCCCGTCAAATGCGCGCAGACCGCTATTGACAGCGGCTCCTCAACTAGCCAAGTGAAGCTCCGTTTTTCAGGAAAATTCTGGGATTACCACGTGGCCAAGTCCGAGCTCGGAACCAAGCGCATTTGCCCGACCACGGGCAAGAAGTTCTACGACCTCAACAAGAATCCGGTGATCTCGCCCTATACCGGCGAAGTCGTGCCGATCGCGCCGATCGCCCCGCCGCGGGGCCGTGGCGCCACCGTCAGTTCGCCTGCGACCGCAGCCGACATGCCGGAGCCCGCCGAGGCCGAGGAGATGGTCTCGCTCGAGGAGGCTGATGCCGAGGAGAACACCGGGAAGGTCAAGGCCCAGGTTCCCGAATCCGAGGACGATATCGAGGTCGATGAGACCATCGACGACGATGACGACGACGATTCGACCTTCATCGCCGACGAGGAAGAGGGCGATGAGGACGTGACCGACATTATTGGTGACGTCGGCGGCGACGAAGAGACTTGAGATCGGCGCCGATCTATGATCAACGGTGCTGCCGCGCGAGTCGTCCAGGCCGCGCGGGCTGGGATCGATCCCCCAGGATCATCCCAACTGGATAAGGGGCCATAGCTCAGCTGGGAGAGCGCTTGCATGGCATGCAAGAGGTCGGCGGTTCGATCCCGCCTGGCTCCACCAGCCTTCGCTCGCTTCGCGAGCTTCGGCTCGGCAAGCCCGGACAGTCCATCGTAGCGAAGTGAGCGAAGGCTGCCGCGGCGTAGCCCGAAGGGCGGAGCCGGGCTCTCTCCGAAATCCGAATGCGTTAGCATCCACCCCGTCAGCCGTGTGTTGGGGGGAACAGATGAAATACGTTTACATTCTCGAGAGCCTTGATTGCCTGCACTTCTATGTCGGGATTACCGATCTGCGGGCTAGACTGGCTAAGCACAATGCCGGGGAAGTGCCCCATACATCCAAATTTGGACCGTGGCGGCTCAAGACCTACGTCGCTTTCAGCGACGAGAAGCAGGCCGTCGCTTTTGAAAATATCTGAAGTCCGCATCCGGCCGCGCCTTCGCCAAGAAGCGCCTCTAACCGCCCCGACCGCCCCTACTCCCCCAGCACCGCATTCAGCCGGTCGCGCAGCGCGACGATCTCGTCCTTCATCGCCATCAGTTCGCCGACGGTGCAGTCCGAGGCCGCGAGGATCGACTGCGGCACGGCCTTGGCCTTTTCGCGCAGCGCGTGGCCCTGCGGCGTCAGCGCGATCAGCACCACCCGCTCGTCCGCGGTGCTGCGGGTCCGTTTGATCAACTCCGCCGCCTCCAGCCGCTTCAAGAGCGGCGTCAGCGTGCCGGAATCCAGGAACAGGCGCTCGCCGAGGTCCTTCACCGCGACGTCGTCGCGCTCCCACAGCGCCAGCATCACGAGATACTGCGGATAGGTCAGCCCGAGCCGGTCGAGCAGCGGCTTGTAGACGCGGTTGAAGGCGTGCGCGGTCGAATAGACCGCAAAGCAGATCTGATTGTCGAGCCGCAGCGCCTGATCCGCGGCCGTCGGTTTCCTGGCCATGATTCCCATCGAATCCATCTCGTTTCCGGGTCATTCTGGGCTCACGGGACCGCGGATTCAATTGCGAACAATTAAATGTGAGACCGCATATTTTATATTGTGCGCAATCTATTTGCGTGCAATACATGCGTCATCGAATTCAAGCCCAACCCACCAAGGGAGACCACGATGTCTGTGAACGTGCTCTACAAGACCAGCGCCAAGGCAACCGGCGGCCGCGACGGCCATGCGGCGACGCTCGACGGCGCACTCGACGTCAAGCTCACGACCCCGAAGGAGCTCGGTGGCGGCGGCGGCGGTGCCGGCAACAATCCGGAGCAGCTGTTCGCGGCAGGCTATGCCGCCTGCTTCATCGGCGCGATGAAGTTCGTGGCGTCGCAGGGTGGCCCCAAGGTTCCCGCCGACGCCTCGGTGACCTCGACGGTCGGCATCGGCCCGCGCTCGGAAGGCGGGTTCGGTCTCGCCGTCGAGCTCGCGGTGTCGCTGCCCGGCCTTGCGCGCAGCGATGCCGAAGCGCTGGTCGAGAAGGCCCACCAGGTGTGCCCCTATTCCAACGCGACCCGCGGCAATGTCGACGTCAAGCTGAGCGTCGTCTAATTCCACATCACGCAATGGTCCGCCGCAACACGTGGCGGACCATTGCTCTTTCAGCGGCGCGTTCGCTTGGCGAACGCATGCGCCGTCTGCTGCATGGGCCTGCGCCGACGGAAGCATTGCTGCCCCGGCTGAAGACCGTTAGCTCTGGGACCCTCGTTATCTGATCCCAACTGAGCGAAGGTTGCTTCCATGAATACCCCAGCGGCTACGGGCGCGATGACCGGCCTGCGCGTGATCGATCTGACGCGCGTGCTCGGCGGTCCGTATTGCACCCAGATTCTCGCCGACCACGGCGCCGACGTGATCAAGGTCGAGCCGCCCGCCGGCGACGAGGTGCGAGACTGGGGTCCTCCCTTCCACGAAGAAGACGCGGCCTATTTCGTCGGCATCAACCGCAACAAGCGCTCGATCGGCCTCGACCTCGCTTCCGAGGGCGGACGCGCGGTGCTGATGAAGATGCTCGAGACCGCCGACGTGCTGATCGAGAATTTCAAGCCCGGCACGCTCGACAAATGGGGCATCGGCAACGACGCGCTGCGCGCGAAATTTCCGCGCCTCGTGCATTGCCGGATCTCCGGCTTCGGCGCCGACGGCCCGCGCGGCGGCAATCCCGGCTATGACGCGATCATCCAGGCGATGACCGGCATGATCGCGGCGACCGGCTCGCCGGAGAGCGGCCCGATGCGGATCGGCGTGCCGCTGGTCGACATCACCACCGGGCTCTACGCCACGATCGGCATCCTGATGGCGCTGTCGGAGCGGCAGCGCTCGGGGCTCGGCCAGTTCATCGAGACGACGCTGTACGAGACCGGGCTCGCGATCATGCATCCGCACACCGCGAACTACTTCATGCACGGCAAGCCGCCGTCGCTCACCGGCAACGAGCATCCCAACCTCGTGCCGTACGCGATCTTCCCGACCAAGACCGACAACATCTTCATCGGCGTCGGCAATGACGGAACCTTCCGCAAGCTCGCCAAGGAGATCGGCAAGCCCGAGCTCGGCACCGACCCGCGCTTTGCCCGCAACAAGGACCGCATCGCCAACCGCGATGCGCTCCGCGTCGAGCTGGCCGCGGTGTTCAGCCAGCACGAGGCCGAGCCGCTGTGCAACCGGCTGCTCGCCGCCGGCCTGCCGGCTGGCCCGGTGCAGAAGATCGACCAGGCGCTGACCAACCCGCACACCATTCATCGCGGCGACGTCATCGAGAAGGATTGGTACAAGGGCGTCGCCTCGCCGATCCGCCTCGAACGCACCAAGCCGAACCTGCGCCGGACGCCGCCGAAGTTCAGCCAGCACGCCGCGGAAGTGCTCGGCGAGTTCGGCTACTCGAAGGACGAGATCAACGGCCTGGTTGAGAAGGGCGTGGTCTGCGGTCCCCAGCGCAAGCGCTAAAGGCGTTTTCGAGCCTGTCCCGCACGCGATGCGGGATGCGCACCGGTTCGCGTCAGGACAAAGCTGGAGCGTCGGCCCGTATCGAACCGGCCGACGCATCAACACTGCGGTGCAACGTCGCGTTTGGCGCTGCACCGCACGGAGCCGGCTGCGGTCTTCGCCTTTTTTACCGCTTCCCTTCGCTTCGGCTTCCCCCCTACCATGACTTTCGTTTATACGGTCATTTGAACGTCATCCGGCGCTGATAACGCGCGCAACGAAAGATGATGTTCCAATTGGGAGGGGTTTTGATGTTCTTTCGACGACTAGGCGCTGCCGCGGCAGCCGCTGCCGCGCTTGCATTCGCGTCGCCCGCGTTCGCGGTGACCGAGATCCAGTGGTGGCACGCGATGACCGGCGCCAACAACGACGTCATCGTCAAGCTGGCCAACGACTTCAACGCCTCGCAATCCGACTACAAGGTGATCCCGACCTACAAGGGCGGCTACGCCGACACCATGAACGCCGGCATCGCCGCGTTCCGCGCCGGCAACGCGCCGCATATCATGCAGGTGTTCGAGGTCGGCACCGCGACGATGATGGCCGCCACCGGCGCCGTCAAACCGGTCTACAAGCTGATGGCCGACGCCGGCGAGAAGTTCGATCCGGGCGTCTATCTGCCCGCGATCACCGGCTACTACTCGACCTCCAAGGGCGAGATGCTGTCGTTCCCCTTCAACTCGTCGTCGACGGTGATGTGGATCAATCTCGATGCGCTGAAGAAGGCCAACATCGCGGAGATTCCCAAGACCTGGCCGCAAGTGTTCGACGACGCCAAGAAGCTGAAGGCAGCCGGCTATAACACCTGCGGCTTCTCCGGCTCGTGGGTCACCTGGGTCAATCTCGAACAGCTCTCGGCCTGGCACAATGTGCCGCTCGCCAGCAAGGCCAACGGCCTCGACGGCTTCGACACCGTGCTCGAATTCAACGGCCCGCTGCAGGTCAAGCATCTCGAGAACCTGGTCGAGCTGCAGAAGGACAAGACCTACGACTATGCCGGCCGCACCAACACCGGCGAAGGCCGCTTCACCTCGGGCGAATGCCCGATCTACCTGACCTCGTCGGCGTTCTTCGGCAACGTCAAGGCGCAGGCCAAGTTCAACTTCACCGCGGCGCCGATGCCGTATTATCCCGACGCCAAGGGCGCGCCGCAGAACTCGATCATCGGCGGCGCCTCGCTCTGGGTGATGGGCGGCAAGTCGGCCGAGGAATACAAGGGCGTGGCCAAGTTCCTGACCTTCCTCTCGGACACCGACCGCCAGGTCTGGATCCACAAGGCCTCGGGCTATCTGCCGATCACCAAGGCCGCCTATGCCAAGGCCAAGGAAGAAGGCTTCTACAAGGACCAGCCCTATCTCGAGACCCCGCTGCTCGAGCTCACCAACAAGGAGCCGACCGCGAATTCCCGCGGTCTGCGCCTCGGCAACATGGTGCAGCTGCGCGACATGTGGTCGGAGGAGATCGAGCAGGCGCTGGCCGGCAAGAAGACCGCCAAGCAGGCGCTGGACGCCGCCGTCGAGCGCGGCAACCAGATGCTGCGGCAGTTTGAAAAGACCGCCGTCCGCTGACATGATGCCTTCGGGCATGAACCGGACAAGCGCGAAGCGGCTTTCCGAAAAGATCATGCCCAGACGACAAGCTAAAGCGCGATGACGATCCAAGCTCATCTCATCGCGCTTTAGGGCGATCAACCGGCAGGCCGCATCCGCGGCCTGCCCTTCCTCCGAGCCCATGCAAAAGCAAGCGATTTTCCAGTCAAAGCTGTTGCCTTACGCGCTGGTTGCCCCGCAACTCGCGATCGTCCTGATCTTTTTCTACTGGCCGGCCCTGCAGGCGGTGATCCAGTCCTTCCTGCTGCAGGACGCCTTCGGCCTCTCCACCAGCTTCGTCTGGTTCGAGAACTATCTCGAGCTGTTCAAGGACCCGGCCTATTTCGCGGCGATCGTCCGGACCTTCGTGTTCTCGTTCGCGATCGCGGTCTCCTCGCTGTCCTTCGCGCTGCTGCTCGCGGTCATGGCTGACAGGCCGCTGCGCGGCTCGACGCTGTATCGCACGCTGCTGATCTGGCCCTATGCGGTGGCCCCGCCGGTGGTCGGCGTACTCTGGGTGTTCATGCTGCACCCCTCGCTCGGCGTGCTGTCGCGCTATCTGCGCGCCATGGGCATCGACTGGAATCCGCTGCTCGACGGCGACCAGGCGGCGGCCCTGATCATCCTCGCCGCGGCCTGGAAGCAGATCTCCTACAATTTCCTGTTCTTCCTCGCCGGGCTGCAGAGCATCCCGAAAAGCGTGATCGAGGCCGCCGCGATCGACGGCGCCCGGCCGATGCGGCGGTTCTGGACCGTGATCTTCCCGCTGCTGTCGCCGACCATCTTCTTCCTCTTGGTCATCAACATCGTCTACGCCTTCTTTGACACTTTCGGCATCATCGACACCATGACCCGCGGCGGTCCCGGCAGGGCGACCGAGACGCTGGTTTACAAGGTCTATACGGACGGCCTGCTAGGCGGCAATCTCGGCTCGTCGGCGGCGCAGTCGGTCATCCTGATGGTCATCGTCGTCATGCTGACGGCGATCCAGTTCCGCTTCGTCGAACGCAAGGTGACCTACTGATGGTCGAGGAGGAAGGCTTCCAGCGCTATCTGGCTCACGCCATCCTGTGGATCGGGATCGCGATCGTCGCCTTCCCGGTCTATCTCGCGCTGGTCGCCTCGACCCAGGACAACGCCGTGATCGCCAACGGCCAGATGTCGCTGCTGCCCGGCGGCCATTTCCTCCAGACCTACTACCAGACGCTGTTTGTCGGCACGAGCGGCTCGACCCGCGAGCCGGTGCTCCACATGATGCTGAACTCGCTGGTCATGGCGCTCTTGATCGCGGTCGGCAAAATCGCGATCTCGATCATCTCGGCCTACGCGATCGTGTATTTCCGGTTTCCGTTCCGGATGGCGATCTTCTGGATCATCTTCATCACGTTGATGCTGCCGGTCGAGGTACGCATCTATCCGACCTACAAGATCGTCGCCGATCTGCATCTGCTCGACAGCTATGCCGGCCTGTCGCTGCCGCTGATTGCGTCGGCCACCGCGACGCTGCTGTTCCGCCAGTTCTTCATGACCGTGCCGGATGAATTGCTGGAGGCTTCGCGGATCGACGGCGCAGGCCCGTTCCGCTTCTTCTGGGATACGCTGCTGCCGCTGTCGCGCACCAACATGGCCGCGCTGTTCGTGATCCTCTTCATCCTCGGCTGGAATCAGTACCTCTGGCCGCTGTTGATCACCACGCGCGACGACATGCAGACCATCCAGGTCGGCATCCGCAAGATGATCACGACGACGGACGCGCTGACCGAATGGCCGATCGTGATGGCGACCGCGTTGCTCGCGATGCTGCCGCCGGTGTTCGTCGTCGTCGTGATGCAGAAACTGTTCGTGCGCGGATTGGTGGAGACGGAAAAGTAATGGCTAACGTCACGCTGCGCAGCGTCCGCAAGACCTATCCCGGCGGCTTCGAGGCCATCAAGGGTGTCGATGTCGACGTCGGCGACGGCCAGTTCTGCGTGCTGGTCGGCCCATCCGGCTGCGGCAAGTCCACGCTGCTCCGCATGGTCGCGGGGCTCGAGACCATCACCGGCGGCGAGATCGACATCGGCGGCCGCGTCGTGAACCAGGTCGAGCCTGCTGATCGCGACATCGCGATGGTGTTCCAGAACTACGCGCTCTATCCGCATATGAGCGTCTACAACAACATGGCCTACGGCCTGCGCAACCGCGGCATGGCCGAGGCCGAGATCAAGACCCGCGTCGAGGAAGCCGCGCGCGTCCTCGAGCTCTCGCCGATGCTGGAGCGCAAGCCGCGCCAGCTTTCCGGCGGCCAGCGCCAGCGCGTCGCGATGGGCCGCGCCATCGTGCGCCAGCCAAAAGTGTTCCTGTTCGACGAGCCGCTGTCGAACCTCGACGCCAAGTTGCGCATCGCGATGCGGGTCGAGATCCGCAAGCTGCAGCGCCGGCTCAACACCACATCGATCTACGTCACCCACGACCAGCTCGAGGCGATGACGCTCGCCGACATCCTCGTCGTCATGAACGGCGGCCAGGTCGAGCAGGTCGGCAATCCGCTGGACATCTACCAGAAGCCGGCGACCACCTTCGTCGCCTCCTTCATCGGCGCCCCGCCGATGAACCTGATGCCGCTGCGCGCGGACGAGCTGAAGTCCCAGATCACGGGCGCCGACGGCGCCGGCATTGTCGGGATCCGGCCGGAGGACTTCGTGATCTCGAGCGAGACCGCATCCGGCGGCGTCGCGCTCGGCCTCACCGTCGAGGCGATCGAGCATGTCGGCGCCGAGACCTTCGTCTACGGCAGCCGCCAGCGCGAGGAGCAGGGCGTTGCCGCCAATCCGGGCGAGCTGCCGCCCGGTGAGGTGATCGTCCGGGTTCCCGGCGTCTCGGGTCCCGCCATCGGCGAGCGGATCCGGGCCGTCGCCCCCCGCGACAAGCTGCATCTTTTTACCGCCGATGGCCGCAAGCGCGTCGGGGAGTAACCGATCGGGAAGAATTTACCCCCATGTTGCGGGCGTTTAGGCTGGTTTCGGGGCTGCTTGAACGCTATCCAGATCGCCCCCATATCCCTCACTGACCGGAGGCCAGACGGCCCGCCGGTTGCATGGGGCGCCGCAAGGGCCCCTCAAAGTCGCTTCGAGAGGACTTTGTAATGTCTCGTGTTCCATCGTTGTCCAGTCCGTTCCTTCTGGGATTCGACGAGATTGAGCGTGCGCTCGACCGCGTCGTGAAGGGCGCCGACGGCTACCCTCCGTATAACATCGAGCGGTGCGACCGTACCAACGGGCAGCCTGAACGGCTGCGCATCACGCTGGCGGTGGCGGGCTTCACCCGCGACCAACTCGATGTAACTATTGAGGAAAATCAGCTCGTCATCCGCGGCCGCCAGCAGGACGACAAGGCCCGGCAATACATCCATCGCGGCATCGCCGCGCGCCACTTCCAGCGCACCTTCGTGCTGGCGGAGGGGATGCATGTGCTGGGCGCGGATCTGAAGAACGGGTTGTTGTCGATCGACCTGGCCAGGCCGGAACCTGAACGGGTCATTAAGACAATCGCTATCAATGAGCACGAATAATAGAAACAACGAGCGGACTCGACCGCTTATCTGACTGAGGAGTCGAGACCATGAGTGAACTGAGTACCACCACCATCGAATCCGAGAGCGTCACGCCGGAAGCGCTGGCCCATCTGGGCGAAGGTCATATCGCCTACGTGAAGCAGGTCCGCTCCGAGGACGTGCCGGATCTCTTTCCGCAAGCGCCGAAGATCGCGCCGGGCCTCAAGCTGTTCGCACTGCACGCCGCCGACGGCACGCCGATCATGCTGACCGACAGCCGCGAAGCCGCGGTCGCAAATGCGTGGAGCAACGAGCTGCAGGCCGTCAGCGTCCACTGACGCAAATCTACGGCTGAATTCAGCATCCGCGAATTCAATGCGCGGGCCTGCTTCGTCACCGAGGGGGCCTGCGCATTTTTTATGGCGATGAGGTCGACGTGGCGAGCATCGGGCCCATGCTGAGCTGCACCTCGCCGGGCACGTTGTAGTCGCGCATCAGCATGCGGTTGTTGCGCAGCCCGCAGGCTTCCCGCTGCACCACGAACATCCAGAGCGCATGGCCGGCCTCCCGCACCAGGAGGCGCCGTGCCTGTTGTGTTGACGTCGATGTTTCAGCGCGCGGATGGGCGGCATCGAACTCGCGCAGCCTGGCGAGTGCCTGTTCCAGCGCGCGGCCCATGCGGCCGAGCGCACTCGCCCTCTCTTCGGTGAGCTCGTAAGCGAGAACGTCGACGGGAACGCGATCAAGGCGAAAATCGCGGGACATCAGTCATCCCTGGTTCGTTGCGCGCGTCCGTCTTCCGGCGTCATCGGCTGGTTGTCAATAGGTGCTCGTGTCTTCGATCGCCAAGCGAAAGCTCGCTCAACTTGAGCAATTCATTGCGCAGCCTTGGGCAGCGGACCATGGCCGCGGCTCCATTTCGCTCTGTGCATTTCCGTGCTGTAATAAGTTCCCGCGAGAAGCACTGCGACAAGGAATTTCCAGCACGAATTATTCGCCGCCAAATCGATTGAAGGAGATGCGAACATGCAGAAGAGCTCGCTGATCAATCTCGTTGCTTCGGTGTCGATTTCCGTCCTCGCGACAGGTGTCGCGATTTCCGCGCAGGACAAGTACAGCCTGCAGGTGCCCAACGGGCTCGCGTTCTCCGAGTTCAGGGGATACGAGGACTGGCCGGTGATCGCGATCAGCGAGAACGACGGCGTCATCGCCGTGATCCTGGGCAATCCGGCGATGATCGGCGCTTACCGGGAGGGCGTGCCCGGCAATGGCAAGCCGTTCCCGGATGGCGCCAAGATGGCGAAGATCCATTGGATCCCGAAGAAGCAGGAGGCGTATCCCGGTCAACCGACGGTGCCGGGTGCGCAGCATGACGTCGACTTCATGGTCAAGGACAGCAAGAGGTTCGCAGACAGTGGCGGATGGGGATACGGCGCGTTCGAGTATGACGCAGCGTCAGATGTGTTCAGGCCCGCCACCACGGCGGACAATCCGCCCCAGGAAAACGACGCGAAGTGCGGCCATGCGTGCCACACGGTGGTACAGAATCGCGACTACGTCTTCACCGAGTACGGCAAGAGGTAGACATCGGATCGCACGGGCTAGCGTTGCACCAGCCGCGCGCGGATGTCCGGCTTCAGCACCTTGCCGACCTTGGAACGCGGCAGATCGTCCCAGACCTCGATCTGCTTCGGCGTCTTGATGCTGCCGATCTGCTGCTTGACGAAGGCGGCGAGCGCTGACGCATCGACGGTGTGGCCGACGCGCGGCTGCACCACGGCGACGATCCGCTCGCCCCATTTGTCGTCAGGCAATCCGATGACGGCGCAATCCTGCACCGCCTCATGGGCGCGCAACGCGTTCTCGACCTCGATTGAGTACACGTTGAAGCCGCCGGTGATGATCATGTCCTTGGCGCGATCGACGATATAGAGATAGCCGTCACCGTCGATGTAGCCGATGTCGCCGGTGTGGTGCCAGCCATGCGCCGAAGCCTCGCGCGTGGCCTGGGGGTTCCTGTAGTAGCCTTCCATGACAAGCGAACCGCGCACCACGATCTCGCCGCGCGATCCCGCCGGCAACAGCTTGCCGTCGCCATCCATGATGCCGGCGTGCACCAGCGGGCCGATCCGCCCGGCCGACGAGAGTCGCTCCATCGCAATGGTGCCGTCCGGATTGTAGTGATCGGCGGGCGGCATCATCGAGATCATCATCGGCGCCTCGGTCTGGCCGAACAGCTGCGCCATCGGCCCGATCCGCTTCAAGGCTTCCGCTAGCCGCGTCGCCGAGATCGGTGCCGCGCCGTACCAGAAACATTGCAGCGAGCCGCGATCGGCCGCGTCGAGCCCGGGATGATCGAGCAGCATGTAGATCACGGTCGGCGGCAGGAAGGTATGGGTGACGCGGTAGCGCTCGATCAGCGCCAGGAACTCGCCGATGTCAGGGTGGTGCATGATCACGACGCGGCCGCCCAGCGTCATGATCGGGAAACAGAGCACGCCGGCGGCATGCGTCAGCGGCGCCAGCGCGAGATAAATCGGACGGCCCTTGAACGGATAGCCCATCAGGGTCAGCGCGGTCATCGCCTCGATGTTGCGTCCCGACAGCATCACGCCCTTCGGCTTGCCGGTGGTGCCGCCGGTGCCCGGGATCATCGCGAGATCGTCGATCGTGGCGCGCTGATAGACATCGTCGGCGAGCCCGCCGAGCCAGCGGTCGAATGACGGCGCGAATGGCAGCTCGGCGTCGAGACAGACCAGCGCGCGCAGCTTGGGTAGGTCCTGCCGGACCGCGTCGACCATCGGCGCAAAGCTGGAATGAAACAGCAGCAGGCTGCAATCGAACTGATCGAGGATGAACTTGTTCTCGGTCGCCTCGTTGCGCGGATTGATCGGGCACCACACGGCAGCCGCGCGCGAGATGCCGAACACGCAGGCGAAAGCGAGCGGATCGTTGCCGGACAGGATCGCGACCTTCTCGCCCGGAGAGATACCCGACCGCTCGAGCCCGCGCGCGATCCGGTAGCTCAGCCGCTGCACCTCGCCATAGCTGAGGTCGCGCCCGTCCATGGTGAGACACGGCACGTCGGCGCCGAGCGAGGCACCCTTATCGAGATAATCGATGAAGCGCATGGCAGGTCTCGCGCAAGAGGCGGGTGACGCGCTACTGCGTCACCCGCGGAAGGTGCGTTTTCGAGCAAAACGAAAACGCTTCAGGGAAGGAGTGTCGAGCCCCGATCCGAGCGGGGCTCAAGCTCAATCATGCACGGTCAGGACCGGCTTGCCGACCAGCCCAAAACTGCGCAATTGCCCGAGCAGCTCGCGATGGCCGAACGCCTGACAGCCGGAGGCGAACCCTACACGCTTGGGCGGCTGCTGCAGCAGGTGCGCGGCAGCATAGGCCTGCAGCATGCCGGTCTGCTTGTAGTTGCTGTTGCCGTAGATGACGCAGTGCGCGCGCCCCAGCGGGCCGGAGGCATACACCGAATCCAGCGACTTGTTGACACGCGGGTTCTCGCGCGGCGGCATGGTGTTCATCACGCCGGCAGCGGTCTGTGCCAGCGCGGCGTAGCGCTCGTCGGGCTTCATGTCCTTGGTCGCCTCCAGCGCGGCGGCGACGATCTGCGGCACGCCCAGCATCAGCGCGCGATTGAACACGCCGCCCAGCACCTTCACGTTGGCGACGCGCGGATCCTGCTTGAACCACACCGGGTGCGACGTGCCGCCCCACGGCAGCGCCAGCGCCAGCTCGTGTTGGCCGGGGATGGCGAGGTTGTAGAGGCCGGCATCGGGCTGATGCTCGACGTACTTGTTCTGCTCCAGGTAGTAGGCCTTGGCCATCGCGGCGTTGACCAGGATGGTCTGCGTCGAGGCGATGGTCGGGCTGCCGCCCCAGAACACGGCGATATCGAGTGTGTCGAGGCCGGGCGTTTCCAGGCACAGCTGCGCGGCGATCTCGCCGGTGGTGTACATCTGCGCGATGCCCGGCGCCAGCAACAGGCCGGCATTGGCGAATTTCGTGCCAAACTCGTGCTCGAGCGTGATCAGCCAGTCCTGCTCGCCGGTCGTATCCGTATAGTGGCACCTGGCAGCCAGGCAGGCCTGCACCACCTCGCCGCCGAACTTGGCGAAGGGGCCCACGGTGTTGAGCACCACCGAGGCGCCCTTGAACAATTCGGTCAGCGCGGCCACGGTGTGCGGCACCGACACGACCTCGTAGTCGGCGGTCTCGATGCCGGCCACGTTCGACTTCATCGCGGCGTTGAGCTTCTCGGCGCTGCGGCCAGCGGCGATGAAGGGGATGTTGTACTCGCGCAGATATTCGCAGACCAGCCGGCCGGTATAGCCGGAAGCGCCATAGACGATGACGGGCTTCTTGTCGCTCATTGCGATCCTCCGAAATGCTTGTTGTCGGCTTTGTTGCTACATGCCCATGCCGCCATCGACCGGCAGGCCGATGCCAGTGATGAATCGCGCATCGTTCGAGCACAGGAACACGGCGGCGTCGGCGATGTCGGAGACCTCCGCGAGCTTGCCGAGCGGCGTCTGCTCCACCACCGAACCGACAGCGGCGTTGACGTCGGGCGCGAGACCGATCTTCACGATGTCGTTGGCGAGCTGCAGGCCCATGTCAGTCGGGATCAGGCCTGGATAGATGCAGTTGACGCGCACGCCATAGCCGAGCTTGCCGGCTTCCATCGCGCCGACCCGCGTCATGCGATCGACCGCGGATTTGGTGCCGGAATAGACCGCGATGCTCGGGAAGGCGATCGTCGCCGCGACCGAAGCGATATTGACGACCGCGCCGCCCTTGCCCGCGGCGCCGCCCGGCCGCATCGCGCGGAAGGCGTGCTTCATGCCGAGCACGGTGCCGACGATGTTGACGTCGCACATGCGGCGCGCGTCCTCGGCCTTGATGTCGGCGACCAGCGACGTGATCTCGATGCCGGCATTGTTGATCAGGATGTCGAAGCCGCCGAGAGTTTCGACCGTCGCTGCGGCGGCCCGCTCCCATTGCACATCGTCAGTGACGTCGAGCTTGACGAAGCCGGTCTTGACCCCGGCCTTGGCGATCTCGGCGACGCTGGCCTTGCCGGCGTCATCCAGAATGTCACCGATCATGACCGCGGCGCCGGACCGCGCCAATGCCTGCGCGATCGCCGCGCCAATCCCCCGGGCGCCGCCGGTGACCAGGGCTTTCCTGCCTTCAAGGCTCTTCCCACTCATGACGTAGTCCTCCCTTTGCTTGCCGATTGATGGTGGTGCTGACAGAGGCAGCGCGGGCCGGGGCCTGCGCATTTGGAGCGCAATGGTGATCGCGGCCGGCGTCGGCAGGGCGCAGCGTTGGCGCGCCCCGGCGGTGCATTTCCTCCTGGTTCGTCGATTGGTCAGCCGTCTTGACGGTTGTCCAAATTATTTCGCCAACCCTCGTCCAGGAACTTGACACTTGTCAAGTCTGAATTTGACAAGTGTCAAAGAGGATGGTTGTGAAGAGATGGAGCGCGCCGCGGTCGCCGCGGTATAGTTGCTCGAGGGAAGAAGCAGAGGGAAGGCACGGAATGGCGCGGCAAGCGACAGGAGCGGCCCAACGGGTGGCTGTAGCGGCCGAGGCGCTGCGCGACGAGAAGTTCAACGCGCGGCGCGTCGAGCTCGCGGAGGCCGCGCTGGAGACGCTTGGCGAGCTCGGCTTCGCGCGCACCAGCCTGCGCGAGATCGCGCAAAACTCCGCATTCACGCACGGCGTGTTTCACTACTACTTCAGCGACAAGCTCGATTTGATCTGCTGCTGCGTCCGCCACTACAAGGCGAAATGCGTGACGCGCTATGACGAGGTGGTGACGACAGCACGCAGCCGCGACGAATTGACCGAAGGTTTTCTCGCCAAGCTCGCGGCCACGCTCGAAAACGAAGCGCGCATGCATCGGCTCTGGTACGATCTGCGCTCGCAGGCGATGTTCGAGCCGGCGTTCCGCAAGGACGTGCTCGAGATCGACAAGAGCCTGGAAGCGATGATCTGGCGCATCGCCACGCGCTACGCCGAGCTCGGCAACAAGCGGCCGGCATCGTCACCGGCGGCGCTGTACGCGCTGTTCGACGGCCTGTTCCAGAGCGCGCTGCTCCGGCATCTCGCCAATGACGAGAAGGCAATCCCCGATCTGCTCGACGAGGTTCGCCGTCTGCTGCCGACGATCTGCTGAGAGGTTTGCGAACGCTCCGTAGCCCGGATGGAGCGCAGCGTAATCCGGGACTGAACTATCCGCAGTTAGAGTAGCTCCGGATTGCGCTTCGCTCCATCCGGGCTACGGACTACTCCAATGAAGCCTTGAGCGCCAACAGCGCGGCCTTCAGCGGTGGTAGATCATACTTGACCTCGTGGCGTCAACGCGCTGGTAATCATGCCGCAAGATGTTGCCTATGCCTGCGATGTCTTTCCAGCGGACATTCTCGTGCTGAGCCTTTAACTCGCTGCCGAGGTGGCGGCTCGCTTCCGAAATGACTTCGATTCCGCGTTCAATTGCGGAGCGCAGCAGCCACGAGCGCTCGTAGTCGCGGATGGATTTTCCTGCCAACGCCTTTTCGATGCCACGGATGCTTTCGAGCATGTCGTGGATACGAAGCAAGGGGAGCGCACGATCATTCAGAAAACCCGCGTTGCCTCCGCCTCGATCCGCTCTCGAATCAGTGGATGAAGTCCTTTGCGTGTGGTGAGATCGACTTCGACGCCGAGACTCTCTTCGAGCAGTCGCTTGGTCGCGACCAGGTCGAGAGCATTGAACCGGCTGCGAGGATCGTAGTCCACGAAAAGATCAATATCACTCCCTGCACGAGCCTCGTCGCGCGCAGTCGAACCAAATAGATACAGCGAAGTCGCCCCGAGTGCCTTGATGGCATCGGCCTGGTCACGGAGCTTCCTGAGGGCTTCGGTTCGCGTCACGAACGAACTATACCACGGGCCGCCAAGCGCCCGCAAAATCGTACGGCAGGCGGCCTTACGCCGCGCTCGCCGGCGGCAGTGCGAGCACCGAGTAGATCGCCTGGGCGTCGCGTGAGGCGCGCAGCTTCTTGGCGACGTCCTGGTCGCGCAGCAGGCGGGCGATCCGCGCCAGCGCCTTGAGATGGTCGGCGCCGGCGCCTTCCGGTGCGAGCAGCAGGAAGATCAGGTCGACCGGCTGGCCGTCCATCGCCTCGAAATCGATCGGGCGCTCAAGGCGGGCGAAGAAGCCGAACAGCTTCTCCAGCTTGGGCAGCTTGCCGTGCGGAATGGCGACGCCATAGCCGACCGCCGTGGTGCCGAGCTTCTCGCGCTGCAGCAGCACCTCGAAGATGGCGCGCTCATTCTGCCCGGTCAGAGCGGAGGCACGCGCGGCGAGTTCCTGCAGCGCCTGCTTCTTGCTGATGACTTTCAAAGCCGGGAGAATCGCCTCGGGTGCGACCAAATCGGTAATCGGCATTGGGACGTTCCGAGGTGAATGACCGTCAGGTTGCGAAATAGGCTTTACAGCGGCGGCGTCAAGAAGATGAGGTGGGATGCGGGCTTAGCCCGGGTCCGGTTGGCAGGGCTTCTACTCCAACGTATCGGCGGTGCCAACACCTGCGAACCCTGTTCCGCCCCCCTTGTTCCTGGAGGCGGCGGACCATAAGCAGGGCCGGCTTCGGACGTCAATGCCATCTGCCAACTATCCTCAAGGGCTCACCGCCGGCGGATCGACCCAGCCGACATTACCGTCCGTACGGCGGTAAATGATGTTCAACCGGCCGCTGCCGCCATGCTGGAACACCAGGCAGGAGGCGCCGGTCAGATCGAGCTCCATCACGGCTTCGCTGACCGACAGCCGCTTCAGCGCGGTGGTTGCCTCGGCAATGATCACCGGGCTGTATTCGGTGACCTCGTCCTCGTTCTCGGGCGCCTCGATGACGTAGCTCGGCGCGTCGAGCCCGACGCCGTTCAATTCGGCGAGCGCGGCCGTCGCGGCATAGGTCTTGCGGGCGGAGCGATCCTTGAGCCGGCTCTTGTAGCGGCGCAGGCGCTTCTCGATCATCAAGAGCGCGGCGTCCGCGCTGGCATAGGCGTCGGTGGCGTTGGATTCGGCTTCCAGCGTGATGCCGGAATCCAGATGCAGCGCGCAATCGGTTCGGAAGCCGAAGCCATCCTTGCTCAGCGTGATGTGACCCGAATAGTTGCCATCAAAATACTTTCGCAGGACCTCGTCGGTGCGCTCGCTGACGCGCGCGCGAAGCGCCTCGCCGATGCTGATGCTCTTTCCCGAGATTCGAAGGGTCATTTGATGCCTCAATTGCTGGATGCCTCGATCACTCTTGCAGGAGCATGATGCTTGCTGGGCTTCCGGTTACCTCCCTTTCTGGACGACGTTCGACCTGGAAAGATTGAGACTATCCCGATTTGGCGCGAACGCAACGAGCGCATGGCCCGGTCCGTACCCGAACGGGGTCACGCTCAAGAAGTAACCTAAACGGAGGCCGTGTCGCGCGACCGGTCGGACGAGGAGGCAGGAGCCGAAAGGGCATTACCGAGCATGCTCTGTTTGTCACGGCGGCGCTGCACCGAGGATGGTATCCGCATCGCCTCGCGATACTTCGCGACGGTACGGCGGGCGATATCAATGCCCGAGGCGCGCAAACGTTCCACGATCGTGTCGTCGGACAGGATCGCCGACGGGGCCTCGCCGTCGATCAATTGCTTGATGTGATGACGCACCGCTTCGGCCGAATGCGCCTCGCCGCCGTCGGCCGACGCGATCGAGGCGGTGAAAAAATACTTCAATTCAAAACTGCCGCGATTGGTCGCCATGTATTTGTTGGCGGTGACGCGCGACACCGTCGATTCATGCATCTGGATCGCGTCCGCGACCGCCTTCAGATTGAGCGGCCGCAAATGCGCGACGCCATAAGTGAAGAAACCATCCTGCTGGCGGACGATTTCGGTCGCGACCTTCAGGATGGTGCGGGCGCGCTGATCGAGCGCGCGGACCAGCCAGGTCGCGTTCTGCAAGCAATCGGTGAAATACGACTTGTCACCGTCCTTGCGGATCGTCTTCGACAGTTCAGCGTAATAGGTCTGGTTGACCAGCACGCGCGGCAGAGTGTCGCTGTTGAGCTCGACATGCCAGCCGCCGTCGGGACCCGGACGCACATAGACGTCGGGCACCATGGTTTGCGTTCGCGCGGTGCCGAACTTCAGTCCGGGCTTCGGGTCGAGCCGGCGGATCTCGGCGATCATGTCGGTGATGTCTTCGTCGTCGACGCCGCAGAGCTTTCGCAAGGCCGCGATGTCGCGCTTGGCGAGCAGGTCGAGATGCTCGACCAGCGCCTGCATCGCCGGATCGTAGCGATCGAGCTCGCGCAGCTGGATCGCGAGGCATTCGCTCAGGTTTCGCGCGCATACGCCGGGCGGATCGAACTTCTGCAGCACGGCGACGACCTCGTCGACCGCTTGCTGCGACGCACCGAGCCGCTCGGCGGCCTGGCCGAGATCGGCCGGCAGGTAGCCGGCGTCGTCGACCAGGTCGATCAGATACTGCCCGATCATGCGCTGCGCCGGCGCCGAGAACGCGACCGCGAGTTGTTCGGCGAGGTGGTCGGCAAGCGTCAGCTCGGCGGCCACGAAAGCTTCGAGATTGTACTCGTCGTCGCTGGAGGCGCCGCCGCCCCATTCGGTGTAGACCGATGGCGGTGCATCCTGCGCGGCGCGCGCCGCCGCCTCCGCCGGCTCCTCGGAAAACACGTTGTCGAGGCGGGTATCGAGCGTCTGCTCGATTTCGGCGCGGCTGCCGAGGTCGCGGTTCAGCCATTCCTCCTGGCCGGGATCGAATCCGGCCTCGCCGCCTGGGCCTGCGGCCATGTCGGAGGCGTCGCCATCGTCCCCATAGCTGCTGGAACCGTCGGAATCGCCGTAGTCCGGCCGCTCCATGGCGGGCTCGCCCGCCACCGGCGGCTCCGGTCCGTCGGCCGCCCGCTCCAGCAGCGGATTGCGCTCCAGCTCTTCCTCGACAAAGGCCGACAGATCAAGGTTCGACAGTTGCAGCAGCTTGATCGCCTGCATCAGCTGCGGCGTCATCACCAGCGACTGCGACTGGCGGAACTCTAGTCTTTGGGTCAGCGCCATGGAGGCAAGAACGATCCTAAAAGTTGGCTCGATTCTTGCTTATATTAGTCCGAAGCCCTTGTACACGGCTTGACGGATTGGAAAATAGCGATAACCGCGATCAGCAAAAGTGGACGCCCCTGTTTTGCGTCCGATCGCGCGTCAAATTCTTTAATTAGCGCATGATCTTATCGCCAAACCGCTTCACACTTTGGCGGATCATGCGCTACAGGCGGAATTCCTCGCCAAGGTAAAGCCGACGTACATCGGGATCATTAACGATCTCCTCCGGGCTTCCCTCAGTCAAGATTTCACCGGCATAGACGATATAGGCGCGGTCGGTCAGGCCGAGCGTCTCGCGGACATTGTGGTCGGTGATGAGCACGCCGATGCCGCGGTTGGTGAGATGGCGGACGAGGTCCTGGATGTCGCCGACCGCGATCGGGTCGATGCCGGCGAACGGCTCGTCGAGCAGCATGTAATTGGGGCGCGTCGCCAGCGCGCGCGCAATCTCGACGCGGCGGCGCTCGCCGCCGGACAACGCGATCGACGGGCTCTTGCGCAGCCGCGTGATGTTGAACTCGTCGAGCAGCGAATCCAGCTCGTGCTCGCGCTTCTTCTTCGAGGGCTCGACGACCTCGAGCACCGCGCGGATGTTCTGCTCGACCGACAGGCCGCGGAAGATCGAGGCTTCCTGCGGCAGATAGCCGATGCCAAGGCGCGCGCGCTGATACATCGGCAGCTTGGTGACGTCGTGGCCATCGAGCTCGATCGCGCCGCGATCGGCCTTGATCAGCCCGGTGATCATGTAGAACACGGTGGTCTTGCCGGCGCCGTTGGGCCCGAGCAGGCCGACCGCCTCGCCACGGCGCACATAGATGCTGACGCCGCGCACGACCTGGCGGCTGCCGAAGCTCTTTTCCACGCTATGCACAGCCAGATAACCCGGCCGCTTGATCAGCTGCGGCGCGGCGGGAGCGCTGTTCCTGGCCGGCCTCGCACGCGCCGGCGCTGCTGCCGGTTGGGATCGCGGCAGCTCGACGCCGGGAGCCGACGCGGCGCGCGCCATCGGCGGCGCGTCACGCACTGGAGACGTCAGCATCTCGCCGAACTGGTCATCGAGCGCCGTGATGTCGTCATGCGAGCGCGCAAATCCGGTACTGCGTTTCGCAGAGCGCCGCCGGAACATGCCGAGAAAATCCACCATCCCCGCTTCGCTTCAGCCTTTCACGGTGATCCCGCGACCTCGCCTGCGCATCGATCGATTCGCGTGCGAAGCCGCAAGCATGAGCCGGAAATCTGAATACCGGCCTTCCCGCGCGACAAAAGCGGACGCGTTTGCGCGGAGATCATGCTCGAACAACACGGCAAAGCGCGATCACCCGCGCCTTGAATGAATGGATGCCCCTGTCCCGGCCGACATATTCCCCTCGAGGCGCATTGTTCGGCCGGGCCGCTGCAGTAGATACAGTCTCGCCCCGCCGGCTTCAACCACGCGGCCGCAGAATATTATCTAACTGATTGATTCTGCTTGACCTTACGTGAAGCTTACTTGGACTTGCCGCCCGGAAGCAGCTGCATCGGCGACGGGGCCGGGGCTGAGCCGGGGGCGGCCGGCGTGCCGCACTTGCCGCTCTGTCCGCCCGGCGACTGGATGAACAGGCCCTGCACCTTGCCATTGTCGGCTTCGACGCGCGAGACGCCGGTGGTCATGTCGACCAAAAGGCGGTCGCCGCGCAGCACATTCTGGCACTGGGTCAGCACCACCTGGCTGCCGCCGCCGCCAAGCATCGTGATCAGATTGGTCTTGGTGTCGAAGATCGCGGTCTCGCCGGTGACGACCTGATCCTTCTGGGTCACGACGACATTGCCCTTCGCCTCCAGCCGCTTGATCGAGGAGGCGCCGCCGGGGCCCGGGGTTGCCGTCTGCATCGGCGCGGCGCCCTTGGCGTTTGCCCCCTTGGTGCCGGCCGGGGCGGGCGCCGGCGCCTGGGTCGATTTATCCTCGTAGAACACGACCAGCGTCTTCGACGTCATGGTGGTGTCGCCCTGCACGACCTTCACATTGCCGGCGAAGGTCGCCTCCTTTTTCTTGTCGCGCATTTCGAGCGAAGCAGCCTCGATCTGGATCGGCTGGTCGCGGTTCTGCGAGAAGCCCTGCATGGCGTTGGGCACGCCGCTCATCGAGCCCTGCGCGAACGCGGCACTCGCGGAGAAAAGCGCGAGCAGGAACGCCGCAATTGCCATGCCGTGCGGAAAACGTCTCATCATCAAAATCATTTCGTGTTGGCGGATTTGCGCGGCTTCGGCGGCGGCGGCGGTGGAGCGGGCTCGGCAGGCGGGGCAGCATTGTTGTCACCAAGCTTGTCGAGATTCATCACGACATTGCCTTCGAACCGCACCAGCTCGCCGCTGTTGTAGATCCGGAGCCTGTCGGCGGTCAGCGTGCCGTCGAGCAGCTTGACGTCGACATGCTCGTCCGACGACACGTTGCCCTTGTTGATGTCGACGAAGGCCTGCGTCAGCCTCGCCTCATAGCCGGTGGACGACTGCAGGAAGATGTCCTGGCGCAAGTCGAGCAGCTGCTTCTTGTTGTCGAAGAAGCCGGTGCGCGCATCCATCGTCACCGTCGACCGATCCTGCTGCGCCACCTTGGCGCGGATCGTCTTCAGCTCGACATGGTCGGGATCGGTGACATCCTGGATCGCCGCCTTGGCCCACATTTCGTAGGGCCGTCCGTCGTTGGAGAAGCCGGCGATATGCGGCGCTTCCATCGTGATCTTGGTGCCGGACACGACGAGGTTATCCATCTCGAGCGGCAGCTTGGGGATCAGGTCGTGGAACGGATTGAAGAGCGCGATGTAGATGATCACGGCCATCGCCAGCCCGACCATCGCGGGAACCGCGACGCGCAGAATCCGCACCATGCGACTGTGCCGCGCGGCGGCGGCAAAGCGGGCCTCGAGGCCCGTGACATAGGCTGGATTCTGAACCGAATTCACCTGAGCTCCAGAGGCGCGAAACTGCCCCTATTCTAGCCGGAGCCGCCCAAATATGCAGCCCGGACCTCACCTCGCGCCCCCGCAGCGGACCACGCGTGAACAGTTTGGCCGAAACGGGGCGGAACTGCCCCGGCCGAGACGAATTCGGCGCTCATCATGAATGGGCGAAAATGTCCTCGGCCTCCCAGCCGTCGAGATCGAGCCTGGCACGGGCGGGAAGGAAATCGAAGCAGGCCTGGGCGAGATCGGTCCGTCCCTCGCGCGCGAGCATGACATTCAACTTGTCGCGCAGCGCATGCAAGTGCAGCACGTCGGAGGCCGCGTAGGCGAGCTGGGCCTCGCTGAGGCTTTGCGCGCCCCAGTCGCTCGACTGCTGCTGCTTCGACAATTCGACGTTCAGCACCTCGCGCACCAGATCCTTCAGGCCGTGGCGATCGGTGTAGGTGCGCGACAGCCGCGAGGCGATCTTGGTGCAATAGACCGGCGTCGGCATCACGCCGAACGTGTTGTAGAGCACCGCGACGTCGAACCGTGCGAAATGGAAGATCTTGGTGATCTTGGGATTGGCGAGCAGCGCCTTCAGGTTCGGCGAATCGGTGTGGCCCTTCGGAATCTGGATCACGTCGGCGGTGCCGTCGCCGTTCGACATCTGCACCACGCAGAGCCGGTCACGGTGCGGATGCAGCCCCATGGTCTCGGTGTCGATCGCCACCGAATCGGTGTAGCGGGACAGATCGGGCAGGTCGCCGCGATGCAGGCGGATGGTCATGCTGTCAAAAACCTCGTCGAATCGCTGTCGGAATAAACTACCGTCCAATCCGCCGACATGCGAGCATGCGCCAGTCTTCGGATCGCGCATTGGTATCGGGGCCCGTCAGGGCCGGACACGAGCAGCGGGAATCCTTAATTGTTCCGGCACAGACAGTTCAGGGTGTACCGCCATTGTGCAGCGGAGACAATGGGTTGCCGTCCCCGCCGCGCGCCCCACGGGGGCGCGCCATCATTGCCAGCTGACACGGAGGCCGAAGCGGCCGGTGATATCCTCGCGATGGAGGCTGTCCACCGAGGTCGTGTAGCCGGCGCTCGCATAGGCGCTGATCGTGCGATTGAGCTGCGCGGAGATGCCGGCACCGATCTCGACGGCGGTGCCGCGGCTTTGCACGCCGATCAGGTCCGTCGTCGCGAACGCGATGCTGCGGTCATTCGCCGCCGTGTGCCAGAGATTGGCCTCGAGATACGGACGCAGTTCGGCCGTGCCGACGACGAAGGTTGAGGGAATGCGCACGCCGAGCCGCCCGGTCAGCGTATCGGCACTGCCGAGCGCGACGCTCGAAAACATGTCGTTGAAGCTGTCGAACGACTGCCGTTGCCAGATCAGCTGCACCTGCGGCTCGATCGCGAGAAAACTGTTCAGCGGGATCGGCGCGCCGGCTTCCAGCGATGCAGCGACGCCGGTGCCCGACACCCGTGCGCCGACCTGACGATCCGACTGCGGGCTTGCGCCGTAGAAACTGCCCATCAGCACGGCGTCGACATACCAGCCCGACGGGCCGACATGGGTCCAGTAGCCGCCGATATTCTGGCTGTCGATCGAGAGCGTGCCGGTGCGGACGTCGTTCAGGCCGAGCGCGAAGCCGCTGATGTTGCCGTTGGCCCAGCCATACGCATAGAAGAAGCCGGCGCGATCATGATGCTCGGGCGCGGACTGGAAGCGCAGGATGTCGACGCCGACCTGCACGCCGGCCATGGTGCCGTCGAAGGCGGGGCTGACCGTGCCGGCCCAGCTCTGCGAGCTGTGCGAGCCATAGGCACGCGCCCACGCCGCCGGCTGTTCGCCGCCGCTGGTCAGCAAGGCCTGATCGCCCTGGCGCTGATGGAAGGTGCCGAGCGTCGCCAGCCCGAGCTTTTGAGCCACCTGCGGCAGCGCCGAATAGACCGACACCTCCTCCCGGTAGAGCTGGACCGGTGCGGCGCCCGCCGGCGGCGGCGTCAGCGACGACAGATCCTCCGCAGGCAGCCCCGGAGGCGGCGGTACCACGTTGGGCGATAAAGGCGGCGCCGGCGCGGGCGCAGCCGGCGGCGCAGGCGAGGCCGTGCCGGGCAACAATGTCGAGCGCAGATACCAGTTGTTGGCGCTGCCGGCGGAGACGCCGCCGCGGAACAAGAGATATTCGTGCGCGCCCGCCACCACGGCGTTGGAGAGACCGAATGCGCCCGCAGCCGTGGTGCCGCCGTTGACGGCCTGCACCACCATGATGCCGTCGGCGGTGGTCAATGCGCCCGTGCCGCCGGCATTGGTCACGGTCACCGCGGTCGAGCCCGACGCATTGCCGCCGGAGATGACGAGCCGATCCGACGGCGACCCATCGCCGCCGAGCACGGTGCGCAGATAAAGCCCGCCGCCATTGCCGACATAGTTGCCGGCAATGGTCAGGCTGTTCGCCGCGGTGGCGCCGCCATTGGTCAGGTTGATGACGCCGGCATTGGTGACGGTGATCTGCGGGCCGCCCGGAAACGGCGTGATCGACGGATTGGCGCCGTTGCCCGCCAGCAGGCTGGTGCCGGCCGCAATCGACACATTGCCGGTCAGCGACGTCTGCAGCGTCAGCGAGCCGCTGTTGACGAAGGTGTTGGCGAAGGTGCCGGTGCCGGCCCAGGTCCAGTCATTGCCCTCCATCGTTAACGTCTGGAATCGCGCGAACGCATTGTTGGCCGCGCCGCTGCCTTGCAGCCGCACCTGGTTGCCGCCGCCGCCGCCATCGGCAAGCCCGACGATCTGCGAGCCGGTTTGCAGGATCATCGTCACCGCACCGCCGCCGCCCGCGAGCGCCGTACCGCTGTTGCCGGCGATCAGGCCGGCATTGACGATGGTGGTGGCGCCGTTGAGCGTGCGGATCGCGGGTCCCCCCTGGCTGATGATCTTGCCGCCGGCGAGGTTCTCGATGCGGGCGGTGAACGACGATCCGGCGGTGTTGGAGAACACGCCGTCGGCTTTGACGCCGCGCGCCTCGATCGTACCGCTGTTGCGCAACACGCCCGCATTGCCCTGCATGAACACGGTGTTGTTGGCGGTGCCGCCCGCGTCCCCACCGGTCGTGAGCAGCGTGCCGGTATTGGTGATGGTCGCAAACTGGCCGGCGGAGAAGATCGCACGGGCGCCTGCGCCGGCCGTGGTGATGGTGCCGCTATTGGTGAAGGTGTTGCTGTCGCCGGTCTGCACATAAAGGCCGTGCGATTGCGGGCCCTGGGTGGTGATCGTCCCGGTATTGATCAGCGTGTTGTTGTTGTGCTGCGTGAGACCGGTGATGGCAAGGCCGCGCGAGGTGCCGTTCTGCGTCGTGATCGCACCGTTATTGATCAGCGTGTTGCCGTTGCTGCTGGCGGCGATCGCATTGCTGCCGGCGCCCGAGGTCGTGATCACGCCCGACGCGCCGTTGGTGAAGACGTTGCCGTCGCCGCTGCCGAAGATGCCGGTGCCACCGCCGCTGATGGTCAGCGTGCCGTTATTGGTGGCGGCACTGCCGGAGACAAGCCCGATCGCGGTCGCTCCGGCGCCGGGCGTGATGCCGGCGCCCTGCAGCACGTTCACGGTGACGTTCGAGCTGCCGGCAGCGGCCTGCACGCCGGCCGGCGAGGGATTCGGCGCTGCGGTCGAGCAGGTTACCGTCTGCCCGCTCGCCGGCGCGAGACTGTCGCAGGCGGCAAACGCCGGCGACGTGGACAACAGGCAACCGCCACTTAGAGCCGTGCACGACAGGATCGCCGCGAGCCGCGAGGAAACCATGCCCTTACTCCAACGTCGGCGCGAAGCCGAGCGCCCGGCCTCCCGCCACCCCCGCCCCGCTCTCAGCTCCGCCGATCGCTCCATTCAAACTTGAAACGATTTGCAGCGACCTGTTGCGCGGTCGCCACAGACGGAACCATGAGATGCATCCGCATGATTCACATCCTTGACGTGCGTACGCTTTCAAGGTTGTGAAGTACAGCATTCACCCGTTGCAGTTATCGACCGACACAACCGGAAACAAAATCGCCATGGCGTCTCGGGTGCGCCGCTGTCCCCATTTTCTCGCCAAGTTCGACGTGGGCACGCGGCCAAGTCGGGGCCAAGTCATTGCCGCGACGCGTTCAATTTCGAGGGAACTGTTGCCCGCGCGCCCCATGAAATCGGGCCGCGCCGACCCTATTTGTTGCCAGCCCGAACCCGCCGTCCCAAATGAAATGAGCCTTATGTCCGACCAGACCATCGCCGCGCCGATCGACGACCAGCAGGAGCGCGGCTTCTCGCGCTACCAATCGTTCCTGATCGCGCTGCTCGCCTTCACGCAATTCACGCTGATCCTCGACTTCATCATCATGTCGCCGCTCGGCGCCATCCTGATGCCGTCGCTGAACATCACGGCCGGGCAATTCGGCGTCGCGGTCTCGGCCTACGCGTTCGCGGCCGGGATTTCCGGCGTCCTCGCCGCCGGCTTTGCCGATCGCTTCGACCGCAAGCGGCTGCTGCTGTTCTTCTATGTCGGCTTCATGCTCGGCACCGTGCTCTGCGCGCTGGCGCAGAATTTCCACGTGCTGCTGCTCGGCCGCATCGTCACCGGCGTGTTCGGCGGGGTGATCGGCTCCGTCGTGCTTGCCATCGTCACCGACCTGTTCCCGCTGCAACAGCGCGGCCGCGCCATGGGCATCCTGCAGACGGCGTTCGCCGCGAGCCAGGTGCTCGGCGTCCCGGCCGGCCTGTTCCTGGCCAATCACTGGAACTGGCACATCTGCTTCGTGGCCATCGTCGGCCTGTCGATTGCCGCGATCGCGGCGATTGCGATCGCGATGCACCCGGTCGATGCCCATCTCAAATTGCAGCACGACAGCAATCCGTTCCGCCATCTGATCGCGACCGTCGGCCAGCCGCGCTACACGCTGGCCTTCCTAGTGACCACGCTGCTCGCGACCGGCGGCTTCATGCTGATGCCGTTCGGCAGCGCCTTCACGGTGCATAATCTCGGCATCGACATCGTCCACCTGCCGACGATCTATCTCGTCTCGGGCCTGTTCAGCATCATCATCGGGCCGCTGGTCGGCCGCGCCAGCGATGCGTTCGGCAAATATCCGACCTTCGTGTTCGGCTGCGTGGTGTCCGTCATCATGGTGCTGATCTACACCAACCTCGGCCACGTCTCGCTGCTGACCGCGATCCTGGTCAATGTGCTGATGTTCATCGGCATCTTCTCGCGCATGATCCCGTCCCAGGCCCTGATGTCGGCGATTCCCGACGCCAGCCAGCGCGGATCGTTCAGCGCGATCTCGGCCTCGGTGCAGCAGCTGTCGGGCGGGCTGGGCTCGGTCTTTGCGGCGGCGATCATCGCGGAAAATCCCGACGGTTCGCTGCTGCATTTCGACCGGCTGGGCTACATCGTCCTCGCAACGACCATCATTTCGATGATCGCGATGTATTTCGTGCAGCGGCCGATCGCGCGACGCGCGGGCCGGCGGATCGTGTGACGGCAGGGGCCACTCGTTCCGGCTACGCAGGCTTCGGCAGCTACATTTGAAGCGAGGAAACGAGAGGAATTGCGCAGAATGCTTTGTCAAGCAAGGCCTTGCGAAGGCGCTGCGCAACACCGCGGAGCTTCGGGTGGTGTTCCACCAGCCGCTTGGTGCGGTCCACCGCGGACATCACTCCGGCGGGCTGTCGGCCGAGCCTGGTGAGCGGAATGAAACTGTCGAACAATGGCTCGTCGTCCTTGCAGAACAGCCGCTTGTACTCATGCGAGCCGAGGCCGAAGTCGAAGGCGCGATAGTGCCGGCCGGCAAAATGATGGATGATTTCCTGCATCAGGAGCAGGCCGGGACTGAATTTCGCGTTGTCTGACAAAGTGTAGGTGTTGAACATCGTCGAGAAGCGGTGGCCATCGGCAGCCAAGGCGAAGATCGCGATCACTTCCTCGTCGCATTCGAGCGCATGGATGATGACACGGCCGCCGTGGGGCAGCCTTGTCGTGCAGGCGGCGCGGATGAATTTCTCCACGGCGCGTTCGGCGAACACGTTGGACATCTTCCGCTCGGCCAACCGCTCCGACTTCACGCGGAAAAACCAGTCGAGCAGGCGGGCGATATCGGCATCAGTGGAGGCAACGTGATAGCGGTAGCCGGTCAGCTCCAGCAGTTTGCGCTGCTTGAGCTTCATGCGGCGGGAGGGATTGCCGGTCAGGTTCGCGGCCGTTGCGCCCGGCTCGATTGTGCGCATCGGGCAGTTCAAGACCAGGGGCTCATGAGGCAGCAGCGCCAGCGGGTTTTGCACGCCGCGCCACTGCGCCGGCTGCTGGCGCAACGCCAGCACGTCGACTTTGTCACGCTTGGCGAGCATCGCCATGAATGCGTGGAGATCGGCCTTCGTGGCACCCAAGGCCAACCCACGCTCCCACAGGCCCATATTGAAGGTTGCGTGCTCGCCGCCCATGAAGCTCGCGCGGCGCACGCCGAGAGCCGTTTGCAGGGCGAGCGGCAGCAAGCCCCGTGGTTGGCCATCGCCGTCACGCGCGATGACGATGAAAGGCGACAGGCCCGCGCGCTCACCGACCTCACGCTGCCACGGGGCGAGGAAGTCGAACCGCTGAAAGGGCGTGATGGAATGACTCGAGTTCTCAAGACTCCGCCAGATCATCTCGGCGGCGTCGAGATCTTGGACGACGTCGACGGCGGCGATGCGCGCTGATTGAGCTCGCGCCGTCCGGCTTTCGATCGCGATCATCGCCAAGCTCTGTCGTGGTGCATAGTCGGAGCGCGGCTGGGGCCGTCCAGTCGGCGCCCGATCTGAGCGTAATTCGATGTCGGGACAAAATTGGCAAAATGCCGCAGGACGAGAGAACTGGGATTACCTCCATCGTTTATTCGTTGGTCATGAAGCTGTCGCTTCGCGCGACGCGCGGGCCGACGGATCGTGTGACGGCAGGGGCTGCGGCGGCGATCGCCGGCGTTCTCAAATACCCAGCATCGGCCGACGTGTTCAGCCAATCGCAAACATGTCGGCACGCTCAATGATCAGATCGCGGAATAGTCTCGCGCGGTGCGACATCCAATGCGGGTCAGGATAGACGAGATGCATCGGTAGCGATGGTACCGCATAATCCGGCAGCAGATGAACAAGCCGGCCTGCGGCGATGTGTTCGACGGCGCACCAGCTTGGCAGCACCGCGACGCCGAGCCCCTCAACCGTCGCGAGCGTCATCACGTCGGCGTCGTCGCAGGTCATGGACGGCGCGATCTCGACCACATGGCGGCCGGTCTCGGCTTCGAACGTCCACTGATTCCGCGGCGACAAGCGTGAATACGTTACGCTCGGCATGCGGCGCAGATGGTCGGGGAGGAGCGGGGCTTGATGCCGTGCGAGCAGTGAAGGGGCCGCCACCAGGAGGCGCTTGATGGTGCCGACGCGCCGCGCCACCAGCGAGCTGGAGTTCAGCATTCCGATCCGAATTGCCAGCTCCGTCCCTGTCTCCACCAGGTCTACGAACTGCTCGGTGAAGCTCGCATCGAGCCGCACGTCGGGATAGCGGCGAAGATACTCTGCGAAAATGCCGCGGAAAAAGTAGCGACCGAACGAGGTCGGCACAGTGATTCGCAAGGTCCCCGACGGACTGCGAACCCGGCTCTGCGCCGGCGTGCTGGCACTTTCCAACAGCGCGACGATATCCTTGGCGAGCTTGAGCACGCGATCGGCCTCCGGCGTCGGACGAACCTTGCGCGTGGTGCGGACGAACAGCCGGCAGCCGAACTCCGCCTCCAACAACGCCACGCGCTTGCTGATGGCCGGCTGTCCGAGGCCCAGATCGCTCGCGGCCTGGCTGAAGCTGCCGGCCTCCATCACGCGAATGAAGGTTTGCAGCGCATCGATTCGATCCATGCATTCCTCCCAGGAATTTGTAATATTCTTATCATTCCCTACATGGACACAGTCGATCCGGTCTAGCCTCTCGGTAACCAGGGAGGATCAACAATGAACAAATCGATCGGGATCGTCGGCGCCGGAATCGGGGGCCTGCATCTGGCTCTTTATCTCCAACAGCATGGGATCCAGGCGACGGTGCTGACCGACCGCACTCCGGAGCAGTACGCCTCGGCGCGGCTGATGAACACGGTCGCCCATCACAGCGTCACCATCGCGCGTGAGAACGAACTAGGCGTGAACCATTGGGATGACGCCGCCACAATCTACCACCACCACGACCATTTCTTTAATTTCCCAGGCAACGGGCTGCTGTTTCGCGGCGCGTTCAAGAAGCCGAGCCGGGCAGTGGATTACCGCATGTACCTGCCCGCGCTGATGAGGGATTTCGAGCATCGCGGCGGCAGCATCGAATATGCCAGCATCCAGGACGACGACATCCCGGCTCTGGTTTCACGCTTTGACCTTCTCGTCGTGTCGACCGGCAAAGGTGCGCTCGGGCGAATGTTCGCCCATCGGCCGGAGTTGTCCCCCTACAGCCAGCCACAGCGCCTGCTCTGCGTGGGCCTCTATGACGGCGTCGATCACGGCAGCCCGGACGGTGACGACCCGCGCGGTGTCACGCTCTCGGTGTCGCCCGGACATGGCGAGATGATCGTCATTCCGACGCTGTCATTCAGCGGCATGAAGACGGCGCTCCTGATGGAGAACATTCCCGGCGGCGACATGGCCGATCTGGTCTCGCTGAGCTACGACGCGGACCCTGCAGCCTTCCGCCAGACAATTCTCGACAAGCTGGAAAAGCATCATCCGCACACCTACAACCGGATCGACACCCATCGCTTCGGGCTTGCCCAGCCGCTCGACCTGCTGCAAGGCGCGGTGGTGCCGACCGTGCGGCAATCGTCGGTCGCCTTCGATGGTGAGAAATTCGCCGTCGCGCTGGGCGACGTACATTCAGTGGTCGACCCGCTGATGGGCCAAGGCGCCAACATCGCCTCCTACGCCGCCTTCGAACTCGGCAAGGCGATCGTGGAAACGGTGGCCTTCGACGCACGCTTCGTTGAGGAGGTGGATCGCGCCCGCGAAAATCGAGTGTTCGCGGCTGCGCGCTGGACGAATCTGATGCTGCGGCCGCCGTCCGAGGCGATGGGTCGGCTGATCCTCACCATGGCGCAGGACCGAGAACTCTGCGACGAGTTCACCGATAATTTCAACTACCCGGAGCGTCAGTGGGATCGTGTCGCGACCGACAAGCGCATCCACGCTTGGATCGACAGGCGCGCGCCGCTCGCTGCCTGACGCAACAATGATCGCGAGCCGGCCGTACGGTCCACTTGCACCAGGCCGCGACTGCGTGCCGACAAACCATCTCTCGAACCACACGCCGAAAGGCGCGACCTCTTGCCGTTTCGCCATGGAGCGCGATCGATGAACCCGCATCCCGATCCGGCGAGCTTCCGGGCGGCCGCTGCGCGATTCCCCACAGGCGTGACAGTCGTGGCGAGCATCGACCGCGACGGCACTCCGGTCGGCATGACGGCCAACAGCTTCACGACCGTCTCCACCAAACCGCCGACAGTGCTGGTCTCGGTGATGCGAGGGCGGACCTGGCAGGCGATCATGGATTCGAAGCGTTACGCCGTGAATGTCCTTCACGCGGAAGATCTCGCACTCTGCGCGCACTTCTCCGGCAGGCCGCAGGCCGAAAGCTCGCCATCGCTGGTCAACCGGGAAGAGTTTCCCGTCCTGTCGCAAGCGATCGCCCAGTTCGCTTGCGACGTGGTCCGGTCAATTGACGTCGCCGACCACACGCTGTTCATTGGCGAGGTCCGCGGGTGCCGGCAGCGAGACGGTTCCCCGCTCGCCTTTTATTCCAGCCGATTCTGCAACGGGCTCGGCATGACGATCGAGCCCGCGGAGGCAGTCGCCTATCCCGCCGACGGATGGGCGATCTAAGGCGAAGCGCGAAGCCTTCGCGCGACGACCCCTGGAGAACCCGAAATTTGCGGCGCACTGGAGCGGTGGCGCCACGGGGGAACGATCGCAAGCGCCAGGTGAGCAGGGTGCCTGCCAAGCTCGTCAAGCCCGTCCTGAGATGGTGGAATGAAGATCGGGGACAGAGTCGAAGTCGTGGCGATTCCAGATACGCTACCGGAATACACGGGAACGCGGACATTCTTCACGAGGTGTCTCGGCCGCCATTTTCCGACCGTCGATCTCAAGGGAGAACTGGTCGAACTCGAAGTCGGCGAGGTGGTCGAGGAGTCCAGCTACATGCACTCGATTTGGATCGAACGAGATTGCGTCCGTCGCGTCTAACGACGAGAAATGAGGGCCAACGGTAGAATCGCTGTCTCGCCTCTACCCTCGCTGGGTGACGGCTTGCCCGCACCCACCCCCCGGATACTGAGCGATTTCAATCGCTTAAAAAGGGGGTGGTGCCCAGGAAAGGACTCGAACCTTCACGGCCGTTAAGCCACTGGCACCTGAAGCCAGCGCGTCTACCAATTCCGCCACCTGGGCATGTGGAGCGGCTTAGTAAGGATCGGTTGCGCGCTTGTCAAATTCGCGATTGGAAATTCAAATACCCTGTACAGGATAAGGCCGATGGCGTATCGCCAGACGGTTAACCTACGTCAATCGCTCTCGAATCCCACAGGAATCACCCCATGGCATCGAACCTGGACACGCTGGTCACGGTCTTCGGCGGAACGGGTTTTCTGGGGCGGAACGTGGTCCGGGCGCTGTGCAAGCGCGATTACCGCGTCCGAGTCGCGGTGCGGCGGCCCGAGCTAGCCGGCCATCTGCAGCCGCTCGGCCGGGTCGGGCAGATCCATGCCGTCCAGGCCAATGTGCGCTACCCGGCCTCGGTCGAGGCGGCGATGCGTGATTCGCATATCGCCATCAACCTGGTCGGCATCCTGGCCGAGGGCGGTGGGCAGAGCTTCGATGCCGTGCAGGTGAAGGGCGCCGAGACCATCGCCAAGGCGGCGGCCGCGGCCGGCGGGCGGATGGTCCATGTCTCGGCGATCGGGGCCGACGCGGATTCGCCCTCGAGCTATTTCCGCGCCAAGGCGGGCGGCGAGGCAGCGGTGCTGGCGGCGTTGCCGTCGGCCACCATCATGCGGCCGTCGCTGCTGTTCGGGCCCGAGGATCAGTTCACCAACCGCTTTGCGGCGCTGGCACGGATGTCACCGGTGCTGCCGCTGGTCGGCGGCGGGGTCAACACGGTGCAGCCGGCCTATGTCGGCGACGTCGCGGACGCCGTGGTCCATGCCGTGGACGGCGAGGCGAAGCAGGGCGCAGCTTACGAGCTCGGCGGGCCGGAAGTGCTGACCATGCGCGAGGTGATGCAGATCATCCTCAAGATCACCCAGCGCGATCGCATGCTGGCGCCGCTACCGTTCGGCCTCGCCAAGTTCCAGTCGTACTTCCTGCAGTTCGCGCCGGGGCCGTTCACGCTGACGCCGGACCAGGTCGAGATGCTGCGTTCGGACAATGTGGTGTCCGACGCCGCCAAGGCCGCCGGCCTGACCTTCGCAGGCCTCGGCATCTCGCCGGATTCGATGGAAGCGATCGCCCCGCAATATCTCTGGCGCTTCCGCGCGACGGGTCAGTTCCAGAAGAAGAGCGCGTAGGCAGCTCTCTCCACCTGTCGTCCCGGCCAAGCCAACGGGTCGCGCGAACGCGCGCCCGATGACAGGCTCCGCGCGAGCCGGCACGGCACCACTACGTTTTTCCCACGCTACCAAGCCCTTCCCCGTCATCCCCGCGCAAAGGCTTTGCCTTTGTCGCTGGAGGTGCGAGCCTCGAAGGATGAACGGCCGGGATCGGGGCCGTCGCCCTTCGAGACGGCCGCTTTGCGGCCTCCTCAGGGTGGCGGTGATGGGATGGTGTCCGTCGCGCCTTACCGTCCCATCGCCAGCGCGATCAGGCCGAGCGTGCCGACGATCACGCGCCACCAGGCGAAGAAGGTGAAGCCGCGGCGGGTGACGAAATTGAGGAAGGCCCGCACCACGATCATCGCCGTGATGAACGACACCACGAAGCCGACCGCGATGACGCTGAGATTGTCGGAGGTGAAGTCGGCCCGGTTCTTGTAGAAATCATAGGCGAACGCGCCGACCATGGTCGGGATCGCGAGGAAGAACGAGAACTCCGCCGCCGAGCGCTTGTCGGCGCCGAGCAGCATCGCGGCCACGATGCTGGCGCCCGAGCGCGACACGCCGGGAATCATCGCCAGGCACTGCGCGACGCCGATCCAGAAATACATCAGCAGCGGGAAGCGGGTCGCATCGTCCTCGTACACTTTGAGATCGAGCTGATCGACCCACAGCAGCACGGCGCCGCCGACGATCAGCGTGAAGCAGACCACCCACGGATTGAACAGGAACTCCTTGATGTATTTGCCGGCGATCAGGCCGATCACGACCGCGGGCAGGAACGCCACCAGCACGCCGATCACGAAGCGGCGGTCGTCGGGATTGGTGAACATTCCGAGCGCCACGCGCCACAATTTGACGAAGTAGAGCGCAAGGATCGCGAGGATCGCTCCGAGCTGGATCAGGATCGCAAAGCTCTTCCAGAAATTGCCTTCGCCCAGATTGAAGAAGCGCTCCGCAAGCAGCAGGTGGCCTGTCGAGGAGACCGGCAGGAACTCCGTGACGCCCTCGATGATGCCGAGAATCACCGCCCGCAGCATATCCGTCATCATGTTGTGGCCTGCCCTGTGTGGAAAACGGGATTCTTCTCGCTTATTCGCACATTGGCCGCAATCGCAAAAAATCGTCAAACAATGGGTTACCCGGCCGATTTGCTGAGCTATAGCGTTTTTGTGACCCGCACCATCTGCGGGGGTGGCTACCGGTTTGCGTGCTGACGCGACATAGAGACGACCGGAACTGGTCTGGCCAAAGCACAGGTCCAGGCCGCACAGGTTGATGATTTCTTAAGCGCCGCGAAACTACCAAGGGCTTCATGTACACGCTGTATCACCATCCGTTCTGTCCGCATTCGCGCTTCATTCGGCTCGTGCTCGGCGAGTATGGGCTCGATTTGCGCCTTGTGGAGGAACGGGTGTGGGAACGGCGCGAGGCGTTCCTGGCGCTCAATCCGGCAGCCACCACGCCGGTACTGATCGCCGAGAGCTTTCCGCCGATTCCGGGTGCGCCTGTGATCGCCGAATACGTCGACGAGACGCACGGCCTCGATGCCGGCGATCGGCGGTTGTTGCCGACGTCGACGGCCGAGCGCGTCGAGGTGCGCCGGCTGATGGCGTGGTTCAACGAGAAATTCTTCGAGGAAGCCTCCAACCCGCTGGTGACCGAGCGGATCTACAAGCGGTTCATGAGCGAGGATAATGGCGGCGGCCCGCCGGCGCCCGACATCATGCGCGCCGCCAAGGTCAATGTGCGCTATCATCTGAGCTATATCGGCTGGCTGGCGAAGACGCGGAACTATCTCGCCGGCGACCGCCTGACCTACGCGGATCTCGCCGCCGCGGCGCATCTCTCGGCGATCGACTATCTAGGCGACGTGCCATGGAGCGAGGACGACGCGGCAAAGTCGTGGTACGCGCGGGTGAAGTCCCGCCCGTCGTTCCGCCCGCTGCTCAGCGAATGGCTGGCGGGGGTGCCGGCGTCGCGCACCTATGTGGACCTCGACTTCTGAACCAGGCGGTCAGGCTCTCCCCTTCCGATCTCAAGGCAGCGCTTCAGCGCGAGGCGCATGCGCTCGGCTTCGACGCCGTCGGCTTCACCGCGCCTGATGCGACCAGCGAGGCCGGAAAATATTTCCTCGAATTCCTCGGCTCCGGCGGCCATGGCGACATGGACTGGCTCGCGGCCAATCCGGAGCGGCGCACCGATCCGCGCGTGCTGTGGGGCGGCGTGCGCTCGATCATCATGCTCGGCGTCAATTACGGGCCCGACGACGACCCGCTCGACATCCTTGCACGCCGGTCGCATGGCGCGATCTCGGTCTATGCGCAGGGCGACGACTATCACGACGTGATCAAGAAGCGGCTGAAGGTCCTGGCGCGCTGGCTCGCCACGATCACCGGCGATGAGGTGAAGGTGTTCGTCGACACCGCCGCTGTCATGGAGAAGCCGCTTGCCCAGGCAGCCGGCATCGGCTGGCAGGGCAAGCACACCAACCTCGTGTCGCGCGAATTCGGCTCGTGGCTGTTTCTCGGCGCGATCTATTCGGCCACCGAGCTGCCGCGCGATGTTGCCGAGGCCGATCATTGCGGCAGCTGCCGCGCCTGCCAGGACATCTGTCCGACCGCGGCGTTCCCCGCGCCCTACAAGCTCGATGCGCGGCGCTGCATCTCGTATCTGACGATCGAGAACAAGGGTCCGATCCCGCACGAATTCCGCAAGAGCATCGGCAACCGCATCTATGGCTGCGACGATTGTCTCGCGGTGTGTCCGTGGAACAAGTTCGCGCAAGCGGGGCGCGAGCAGAAGCTCGCCGCGCGCGATGCGCTGCGGGCGCCCGCGCTTGCCGATCTCGCACGGCTCGATGATGCCGCCTTCCGCGCGCTGTTCACGAAGTCGCCGGTCAAGCGCATCGGCCGCGACCGCTTCATCCGCAATGTGCTGATCGCGATCGGCAACTCCGGTGACGCAAGCCTTGTCGGCGAAGCGCGGCGTTTGCTCGACGACGCGAGCCCGCTGGTGCGCGGCGCCGCGGTGTGGGCGCTGTCGCAACTGACCGCCCGCGAAGCATTCGCGGCGCTGGCGTCGCGGGCCGGCGGCGAGCCCGACGTCACCGTACAGCAGGAGTGGCGCGCGGCCACCGCCTCTTGATTTCATCGCGCCATTCCCGTCATGGTCGCACGCCATGACAAACCAGCCCTTCTTCACCAGGCACGGCGACGGCTTCATGCCGACGGCCGTTGCGAACGGACCGTGGAGTCCGGAATCCCTGCACGGCCGCGTCGTGATCGGCCTCCTCGCCTTCGTCATCGAGGAGCGCCACGGCTCCGACGAATTCGTCCCGGCGCGGCTGACGGTCGACATGTTCCGGCTGCCCAGCATCACGACGCCGATCGAGGTGACGACCAAGCTCGTGCGCGACGGCATGCGCATCAAGATGATCGAGGCCGAGTTTGTCTCCGGCGGCACCAGCATGGCGCGCGCCTCCTGCCAATTGTTGCGCCGGACGGAAAATGCCCCCGGCAATGTGTGGTCGCCGCCGAACTGGCAGGTGCCGGCGCCATCGGAGATTCCGAAGCCGACCGATCCGAGGCTCGGCATGAACGGCAAATGGGAGACGCGGCCGATCGTCGGCCATATGGGCTCGCTCGGCGAGCGACGGCTCTGGATGAGCGAGGTGCGCGAGCTCGTCGCGGGCGTGAAGATGACGCCGTTCGTCCACGTCGCGACCGGCGCGGATTTCGCCAGCCCCTTCGCCAATGCCGGCGACCAGGGGCTCGGCTACATCAACAGCGACGTCACGATCTATCTGCATCGCTTGCCGGTGACCAACTGGATCGGCTTCGAGGTGGTCAACCATCACGCCACGGACGGCATCGCGATCGGCGAATGCTGGCTCTATGACGAGAAGGGTCCGATCGGCACCTCCACGGTGGCCGCGCTCGCCCAGCGCAAGCCGATGACCAATCCGCCGCCGCCATGATTGTCATTCCCAGGTGCGCAATTGCGCACCTGAGGGCGATGCGCAGCATCGAACCCGGAATCCATCGGGCCGTAAAGACCAACGGAGAAATGGATTCCGGGTTCGCGCTTCGCGCGCCCCGGAATGACGACGGGGGGATTGAGGCTTAGACTAAGCCAGATGCCGCTGCATCTCCGGCCGCGCTTTCAGCTCCGCGCCCTGCTTGCCGACGATCTTGGCGATCCGCTCCGGCGCGAAGTTCAAATCGACGAAGGCCGGCGCGGTGTTGGCGACCTCGTGGTACTCCGTGATCTTGCCGTCGCGCAGCCGCATGATCGCGACGCCCTCGAACATCGCACGCGCGCCCTTGGCTTCCGGCAAGGTCGAGCGGTAGCTGAACGTGTAGCGCGCGTAGAGCGTCGTGCCATCGCTCACGGGATCATGCATCACCCAGCGGAAATCGGTCGCGGTCCGGTAGAACCAGTCGTCGATCATCTCGCCGATTTTGCCGTGGCCCTTGAAGGCACCGTAGAACACATCGTGATAGACGCCGTCCTCGGTGAAGAGATTTGCAAAGGCCTTGCCGTTGCGCTGTTCGACCGCGTCGCAGAACGCGCGCAGCATTGTTGTCGTGTCCATTGGTAGTCTCTCCCGGCTCCTCGCTTCTTCTTCCCTCTCCCCTTGTGGGAGAGGGTGGATCGAATGAGCGAGAGCTCATTCGAGACGGGTGAGGGGTCTGTGTCCGCGGAGAGAACCCCTCATCCGGCGCGGACATCGTCCGCGCCACCTTCTCCCACAAGGGGAGAAGGAAAAAAGCTTAGCCGATCTCCGCCACCGCGGCGATGATGCGGGCGATGTCCTGCGGACGCGACAAGCGGTGGTCGCCGTCCTGGATCATGGTGAGCACGACATCTTCAGCCGGCAGGCGGTGCACCAGCGCGAAGGCGTGCTTCCACGGCACGTCGGGATCCTGCGCGCCCTGCAGGATGCGCACCGGGCAGCCGACGTCGATCTTGCTTCCGAGCAGCAAATGTTTGCGGCCCTCCTCGATCAGATTGCGTGTGATCGGATAGGGCGTGCCGTCGCCATAGTCGGACGGACGCAGCCACATGCCCTTGGCCTCGATCTCGGCGCGGACCTCCGGCGAGAAGGCCTTCCACATCAGCTCCTCGGTGAAGTCGGGCGCCGGCGCGACCAGCACGAGGCCGGCGAGCGAAGCGCTGCCGCCGCCAGCATTGGCCCGTTTGGCGATCTCGCGCGCAAGCAGCAGCGCCATCCAGCCGCCCATCGAGGACCCGATCACGACCTGCGGCCCACTGCAGAACTGCGAGAACACCGCCACGCTCTCCTCGAGCCAGCGGCCGATGGTGCCGTCGGCGAAATCGCCGCCGGATTCGCCGTGGCCGGAATAGTCGAACCTGACGCAGCCGCGGCCGTGCTCGGCCGCCCACGCATCGAGCGCCAGCGCCTTGGTGCCGGCCATGTCGGACTTGAAGCCGCCGAGCCAGAACAGCCCGGGATTGCTGCCGGCACGGGCCCGCACCGCGATCCGGCGCGCCTCGCTGCCCTCGCCGACCTCGATGAAGGCAGGTTCCTGTTCCGATGCGGCGGTTTGGCTCATGGTTCGGTCACTCGCGTGTCAGACATCTGCTTTTCAATTGTCGCGCGGCACCGGTCAACGGCTGCGACCCCTGCCTTGCGGAGCAGACGAGCCCGCTATATGTGCCGAGCGTGGCCAAAATGCCTCGCAATTGGCGGTTTTGCCGCTTAAAGAAGCGAGTTCGCTTGCCCGTTGCAGCATCTTGCTTCAAAATATCCGCCTTCCCTTTCACAACTTTGGAGAGTTACCCATTCGCCGTCCCAATAGAGCCCCGCCCACAGTCGCCAAAGAAGGGCCGCGCACCAATGACGAGATTCGCAACGCACAGATCCAGCTGATCGATGCGGAGGGTGTCAATCAGGGCACCGTCGAAACCATGGTGGCCATCAAGATGGCCATGGAAGCCGGCATGGATCTCGTCGAGATTTCGCCGAATACCAGCCCTCCCGTCTGCAAGATCATGGACTACGGGAAGTACAAGTATTCCGCGCAGAAGAAGGCTGCCGAAGCTCGCAAGAAGCAGAAGGTCGTCGAGATCAAGGAGATCAAGCTCCGCCCGATGATCGACGATCACGACTATGACGTGAAGATGCGCGCGATGCAGCGCTTCTTCGAGGAAGGCGACAAGGTCAAGATCACCTTGCGCTACCGCGGTCGTGAGATGGCGCACCAGGAGATCGGCACCAAGCTGCTGGACAAGGTGAAGGCCGACGTCGCCGAATTCGCCAAGGTCGAGCAGGACGCGAAGTTCGAGGGCCGCCAGGTCGTGATGGTTCTGGCGCCACGCTAGTTCGAATTTGTCGCTTTGTTGAAATGAAATGGCCCGTCAGGCGATCTGGCGGGCTGTTTCGTTTCCGTAGCCCGGATCCACCTCCCCTTGAAAAGGGGAGGTCGCTTTGCTCGCCGAGCAAAGCGGGCGGGGATTTGCTGTCCCCGCAGACGGGATCGCTTGCGGCTGACCCCCATCCCGACCTTCCCCCTTTCAGGGGGAAGGGGAAGACGGTTCCGACCCCGATTTCGCGCCGCAAACGTTGCAAAACCGCCGATCCTCTGTCATAAGCCGGGCCTTCGCCGCCCGGCTGATCAAGGGCTGCCGTGGCGACGTCTGGTGCAGGTTCTTTCAATTCGGAAAAAACCTTAGCACTTTCAACGCTCTAACGAGCATTTTAGCCGGCCGGACGCCTCTCGGGGCGATTTTCGTGCTGTGCGACAGGAGAGCCAAATGCCCAAGTTGAAGACCAAGTCGGGCGCTAAAAAGCGCTTCAAGGTGACCGCCACTGGCAAAGTCATGCACGCCCAGCGCGGCAAGCGCCACGGCATGATCAAGCGGACGAAGAAGCAGATCCGTCAGCTCCGCGGCACCCGCGTGCTGTTCAAGACCGACGGCGACAACGTCAAGAAGTACTTCTTGCCGAACGCCTGATCGCACCGATCGCTTGAACCCTCGCCGCGACTGCGCGGCGCCCCGTCACCTCTTCCAGATCAAGGATTTCCGTCATGTCTCGCGTCAAACGCGGTGTGACCGCTCACGCCAAGCACAAGAAAGTCTACAAGGCCGCCAAGGGCTATTACGGCCGCCGCAAGAACACCATCCGCGTCGCCAAGCAGGCCGTCGAAAAGGCCGGCCAGTACGCCTTCCGCGACCGCAAGCGCAAGAAGCGCACCTTCCGCGCGCTCTGGATCCAGCGCATCAACGCCGCGGTCCGTCCGTTCGGCATGACCTACAGCGTGTTTATCAACGGCCTCTCCAAGTCGGGCGTCGTCGTCGACCGCAAGGTGCTGTCGGATCTCGCGATCCACGAGCCGGTTGCGTTCCAGGCGATCGCCGAGAAGGCCAAGGCCGCGCTGGCCGCCTGATCCTGGCGGGGCGGCCCTAACGCGATTTGGGGCCCGCCTTCAGCGCCTTCTGCGAATAGCGCTGGGCGACGATCGCCCGGCAGAACGCCGTGAACGAGCGGTACATGGTGCCGCTTTCGTGGTCGTATTTGTGGTCGCAGCGCTTGAGCTGGCCGGCATAGGCCTTCTTCTGCGACGCTCCGAGGCCGGACAGGAAGTCCCCCTCGCACCTCTTCTCGACCACGGCGCCGAACTGGACGTCTCCGCTGGCGCCGTATTCGCACGCCTCGAAGATCTTCATCGCGCGGTTGCAGCTCGGCGCCTTCTGAAGCTCCGCGATGATGTCGTCCATCTGGGTCGATTTGGCGGGACATTCCTCGGTCGCGGCATGCGCCGTGGTGAGCATCAACAGCACCGCCGGCACGGCCAGGCAAGATCGCAGCAACATCGCGTGGGCCTCCTTGAACTCCCCTTGGGTAGCCCGGCCTCCGCGCGGGGTTCAATGCTGCCGGCCACCGGCTCGAAATGACCGGCTTTTCGCTTGACGTTACCGCCTTCGGGCGGCGACAACCCAGCCGAATTTTGGCGCATGGTACCGGTTCGGGTAGCGGTTCTTCCCACCGGATCATGCTCCGCTCAAGCGCAGGAATTGACCGTGTCCGACCTCGCAACGCTCGAACAATTCATCCTCGACCAGATCGCCTCAGCCGCTGACGAGGCCGCCCTCGAGGCGGTCCGCGTCTCGGCGCTCGGCAAGAAGGGCTCGATCTCGGCCTTGCTCGCCACCCTCGGCAAGATGTCGCCGGAGGAGCGCAAGACCGAAGGCGCGAAGATCAACCTCGCCAAGGATGCGGTGACGCAGGCGCTCGCGGCCAGGCGCGACGTGCTGAAAGCGGCCGCGCTCGATGCGCGCCTCGCCGCCGAGACCATCGACGTCACGCTGCCGCTGCGCGAGGCGCCGGCGGAGACCGGCCGCATCCATCCGTTGAGCCAGGTCTGGGACGAACTCACCACGATCTTCGCCGACATGGGCTTTGCGGTCGCCGAAGGTCCCGACATCGAGACCGACGACTACAACTTCACCAAGCTGAACTTCCCCGAAGGCCATCCGGCGCGCGAGATGCACGACACCTTCTTCTTCAACCCGAAGGAGGACGGCTCGCGCATGCTGCTGCGGACCCACACTTCGCCGGTGCAGGTGCGCACCATGCTGACCCAGCAGCCGCCGATCCGCGTGATCTGCCCGGGCCGCACCTATCGCATCGATTCGGATGCGACGCACACACCGCAATTCCACCAGGTCGAGGGCCTGGTGATCGACAAGGGCTCGCATCTCGGCCACCTCAAATGGATCCTGCACGAGTTCTGCAAGGCGTTCTTCGAGGTCGACCACATCAACATGCGGTTCCGGCCGTCGTTCTTCCCGTTCACCGAGCCGTCGCTCGAGGTCGACATCCAGTGCCGCCGCGATAAGGGCGAGATCCGCTTCGGCGAGGGCGAGGACTGGCTGGAGATTCTCGGCTGCGGCATGGTGCACCCCAACGTGCTGCGCGCCTGCGGCCTCGATCCCGACGTCTACCAGGGTTTTGCCTGGGGCATGGGCATCGACCGCATCGCGATGCTGAAATACGGCATCGCCGACCTGCGCCAATTGTTCGACAGCGACGTGCGCTGGCTCAGCCACTACGGCTTCAAGCCGCTCGACATCCCGTCGATCGCGGGAGGGCTGAGTACGTGAGTCAGGTTCTCCTTGACCTACGTCGCGCTCTCTCCGACAGCGCAACGTCCTTCCGAGCAAGTGGCTTGCGCCTCTCCCCAATCCTCCCCCGCAAAGGGGGAGGGAGCCCTGCCGCCGTCGCAAGCACGCTAGTCAACACCAACAAGAACCGAGGCATGCAGCCGTGAAGTTCACCCTCTCCTGGCTGAAGGAACATCTCGAGACCGACGAGCCGCTCGACAAGCTCGCTGACAAGCTCACCATGATCGGGCTCGAGGTCGAGAACATCGAGGACAAGGCGAAGGCGCTGGCGCCGTTCACCATCGCGCGTGTGATCTCGGCCGAGCAGCATCCGAATGCCGACCGGCTGCGTGTCTGCATGGTCGACACCGGCGACGGCGGCGCGCCGGTGCAGGTGGTCTGCGGCGCGCCGAATGCGCGTGCCGGGCTGATCAGCGTGTTCTCGCCGCCCGGCACCTACATCCCCGGCAAGAACATCACGCTCGGCGTCGGCACTATCAGAGGCGTCGAGAGCCGCGGCATGCTGTGCTCGGCGGCGGAATTGCAGATCTCCGAGGATCACGACGGCATCATGGAGCTGCCGGCGGACGCGCCGCTCGGCAAGGGCTATGCCGACTGGGCCGGGCTCGGCGATCCCACCATCGAGATCAATTTGACGCCGAACCGGCAGGACTGCACCGGCGTGCACGGCATCGCGCGCGATCTGTCCGCCGCCGACATGGGCAAGTTCAAAGACCCCGGCATCAGGCCGATCAAGGGCGAATTCCCCTGCCCGGTCGAGGTGAAGGTGGAAGACGCCACGCTGTGTCCGGGCTTCGCGCTGCGGCTGGTGCGCGGCGTGAAGAACGGCCCGTCGCCGGAATGGCTGCAGAAGCGGCTGACCTCGATCGGCCTGCGCCCGATCAACGCGCTGGTCGACATCACCAACTTCATGACCTACGACCGCGCCCGCCCGCTGCACGTGTTCGACGCCAAGAAGGTGCAGGGCAACCTCACCGTCCGCCGCGCCAAGGACGGCGAGACGCTGCTCGCGCTCGACGGCCGCACCTATACGCTCGACAGCAACACCTGCGTCATCGCCGACGAGCACGGCGTCGAATCGCTCGCCGGCATCATGGGCGGCGAGGCCTCGGGCTGCGACGACAACACCACCGACGTGCTGATCGAATCGGCGCTCTGGAACGAGATCAACATCGCGCAGACCGGCCGCAAGCTCGGCATCAATTCGGACGCGCGCTATCGCTTCGAGCGCGGCGTCGATCCGGCCTTCATGGTGCCCGGGCTCGAGCTCGCGACCAAGCTGGTGCTGGCGCTGTGCGGCGGCACGCCGTCCGAGAACGTCGTGGTCGGCAAGCAGTTCGGCGAGGATCGCGTCATCGACTTCCCGCTCAGTGAAGTGAAGCGCCTCGCCGGCATCGAGGTGCCGCTGGTCGAGGTGAAGCTGATCCTCACCCGGCTCGGCTTCATGCTGGCCGGCAACGGCCCCGTGGTGAAGATCGCGATCCCGTCCTGGCGCACCGACGTGCACGGCAAGGCCGACATCGTCGAGGAGATCGTGCGCATCGTCGGCGTCGACAAGGTGCCGATGACGCCGTTCGAGCGCGGCGAGGAGCCGCGCAAGCCGGTGCTGACGCCGATGCAGCTGCGCACCCGCCGTGCCAAGCGCGCGCTCGGCGTGCGCGGCATGGTGGAAGCCGTGACCTGGTCGTTCATCACCAATGACGCGGCAAAACTGTTCGGCGGCGGCCAGAGCGAGCTCGTGCTTGCCAACCCGATCGCGGCCGATCTCTCCGACATGCGGCCGAGCCTGCTGCCTGGCCTCGTCGCGGCGGTTCAGGCCAACATCAATCGTGGCTATCCCGATGTGGCGCTGTTCGAGGTCGGCCAGGTGTTCCGCGGCGACCGCCCGGAGGACCAGTTGGTCGCCGCCTCCGGCGTGCGCCATGGCTTCGCCTCGGCGAAGGGGATCGGGCGGCACTGGACGGGCTCGGCTGCGGCGGATGCGATGGATGCCAAGGCCGACGCCTTCGCCGTGCTGGCGGCCGCCGGCGCGCCGATGCAGGCGCTGCAGATCGTCCCCGGCGGTCCGGCCTGGCTGCATCCGGGACGCTCCGGCACCATCCAGATCGGCCCGCAGAACGTGCTCGGCACTTTCGGCGAGCTGCATCCGCGTGCGGCCGAGGCGCTCGGCGCCGACGGCCCGATGATCGTGTTCGAGGTGATCCTCGAGCGCATCCCGCAAGGCAAGCAGCGGGCGACGCGCGCCAAGCCGGTGCTGGAGCTCTCGGCATTCCAGCCGGTGTCGCGCGACTTCGCCTTCATCGTCGATCGCAGCGTCAAGGCGGGCGACATCGTCCGCGCGGCGCAGAATGTCGACAAGAAGCTGATCACTGATGTGACCGTGTTCGACGTCTACGAAGGCAAGGGCATCGACCCCGACAAGAAGTCGATCGCGATCGCGGTGACGATCCAGCCGCGCGAGAAGACCATGACCGACCAGGAGATCGACGCGGTCGCCGCCAAGGTCGTCGCCGATGTGACCAAGAAGACCGGCGGCACGCTGCGCGGGTGATGTGAACCACAGGCGGTCTATTGCACCGTCACCCTGAGGAGGCCGCGTAGCGGCCGTCTCGAAGGGTCGACGGCCCCGCCTGTGGCCGTGCATCCTTCGAGGCTCGCTCTGCTCGCACCTCCAGCGACAAAGGCGAAGCCTTTGCGCGGGGATGACGGGTCTGAGTAGGGGCGCTTTGAGTTGCCAGCCAGCTAGTCGAATCTCGTTATCCTTTCATGACCTCCTTCAGCCTGATCCCCTCCGACATCTCGACCAGCATCGCGCTCGCGATTTGCGCGATCGCCTTCGTGTCGGGCACGGCGCGCGGCTTCTCGGGCTTCGGCTCGGCGCTGATCTTCATGCCGCTCGCGAGCAGCGTCGCGGCGCCGCGGCTGGTGGCGGCGCTGCTGCTCGTCATCGACTTCATCGCCGCCACGCCGCTGCTGCCGAACGCCTGGACCCACGCCGACCGCAAGGCGACCGCGGTCATGGTCGCCGGCGCGCTGGTCGGCGTCCCCATCGGCACCTATTTCCTGACCGTGCTCGAGCCTGTCACGACGCGCTGGATCATCTCCTGCTTCGTCGCGGCGCTGCTCGCACTGCTGCTGTCGGGCTGGCGCTATCACGGCAAGGAGCACGTCGCCCTCTCCGTCGGCGTCGGCGGCCTCTCCGGCTTCTGCAGCGGCCTCGCGCAGACCGGCGGCCCGCCGATCGTCGCCTACTGGCTGGGCCGCCCGATCTCGTCGGTGATCTCGCGCGCCAATATCGTGCTGTTCTTCGGTGCCTCGGACTTCTTCTCGCTGGTCAGCTACTGGTTCACCGGCCTGATCACGATCGAATCGGTCAAGTTCTCGCTGATCGTCGGCCCGATCTACGGCATCGGAGTCTGGTTCGGCGCCGCGCTGTTCGGCAAGGCGAGCGAAAATGTGTTTCGCGCGATCTGCTACGCGCTGATCGCGGCTGCCGTCATCGTCGGCCTGCCGGCGCTTGATGGCATCCTGCGCGGCGGCTAGGGTCGCAGCACAAAAAAGAGACCAGGGAGACACCGATGATCGATCGCCGCAACGCATTGAAACTGGCGCTCGGCAGCGCCGCCGTGCTCGCGGCACCGGGCGTGCGCGCGCAAACCGACAAGGCGCGGACCCGCATCGTGTTCCTCGGCACCAAGGGCGGGCCGCGCGTCGGCAACGGCGCTTCGAACCCTGCCAATCTCGTCGTCGTCAACGATACCCCGTTCGTGATCGATTGCGGCATGGGCGTCAGCCGCCAGCTTGTGCGCGCGGGCGTGCCGATCCCGCAGGTCAAGTACATCTTCATCAGCCATCATCATTCCGATCACAATCTGGAATACGGCAATCTGTTCTACAACGCCTGGGCGGCCGGCCTCTCGACGCCGATCCATTCGTTCGGCCCCAAGGGCATCGAGGCGATGACCAAGGAATATTGGGAGCTGAACAAGTTCGACGTCGAGACCCGGATCGAGGACGAAGGCCGCCCGGACCCGCGCAAGCTGCTGATCGCGAAAGACATCAGCGACGACGGTGTGGTGCTGAAGACATCGGATGTCACCGTGACCGCGTTCCGCACGCCGCATCCGCCGATCACGGATAACTTCGCCTACAAGTTCGAGACCCCGGACGGCACCATCGTGTTCTCCAGCGACACCGCCTACAACCCGAAGCTCGCCGAATTTGCCAAGGGCGTCGACGTGCTGGTGCACGAATGTCTCTACGTCCCCGCGGTCGACCGCCTGGTCGCCACGACCAAGAACGGCGCCACGCTGAAGAAGCATCTGCTCGACAGCCACACCTCGACCGAGGACGTCGGCCGCATCGCAGCCGCCGCCGGCGTGAAGACGCTGGTGCTCAGTCACTTCGTCCCCGGCGACGATCGGCAGGTCACCGACGATGACTGGACGAGGGACGTGAAGAAGAACTATTCCGGCCGCATCGTGGTGGCCAAGGATCTGATGGAGCTGAAGCTGCCGGTGTGATCGGACAAATCATGTCGCGAGAATGCGGATTCATGACCACCTGCTGCGCAACATCCTCGGTGTCGTCCCTGCGAACGCAGGGACCCATAACCACGAACGGTTATTGGTGAACGATGGTGGAACGACGAGTCCCGATCACAACATCTGCTGCGGCGTATGGGTCCCTGCGTTCGCAGGGACGACATCTGTTGTGCGGCAGCACTCGCCACCAAATCAAATCATCGCACACACGACGGTAAGGCCGGCCGCGCTCAACCGTCACCTCGCCCGACCGTCAATTCATCGCCCCGGAGCGAGGCGACGTGCGGCGCTTGTGTTTTGCGGCGGGCGCTGCGGGCGCCGGTGTCGCTTCCTTCGCCCCGCCGATCCTGCGCAGCGCGGCGTCGGCGGCGCGCTCGCCGCTGTCCCAGGCGCCGTCGATGGTGCCCCACAGCGTCTCATGGGTGGCCTCGCCCGCGAGATACATCGCGCCGATCGGCTCGGCCAGGATTCGGCGCGAGAATTGTGCGCCGGGTGCAGCAGCCGACATCGCGCCCATAATGAAGGGCTGTGCATTCCAGCGCGTCGCGCTGGTCTTCTTCACGGCGGCGCCGACCTCGCTGCCATAGAGCTTGGTCAGCCATTCCACCGCGAAAGCCGACATCGCCTGCTCGCCCTGCGCCGACAGGTCGCGGCCGAACGAGCCTGCGACGTCGATCGTACACAGCGAGGAGCCTGCGATATTGCCGTAGAGCAGCGCCGTCTTGGTCGAATTGCTCTGCTCAATGATGACGTCATCGCGCGACAGTCCGAGCGGATTGCCGGGGATCTGCAGCGCGATGCGATCGTAGCTGCCGAGGCTGAGCTTGGCGGCGGCATCGAGCGCGCGCTTCGGAAGCTCCGGCGCGAATTTGATATTGCCGCTCGCGAGCACGTTGCTCGACACCGTGACGATGGCGGCGCGCGCGGTGATCTTGCCGGAGGGCGTCTCGACCATGACGTCGCGATTGCTCCACAGGATACGCTGCGCCGGCGTCGACAGCGCCAGCGGCAGTCCTTCGCCGAGCTTTGCGATCAGCGCGCCGAGCCCCTGCCGGCAAGCGATCGCGGTGTTGCGATCCTGCGCGCGCACCTTGTCGACGGCGGAGAGATCCTTCAGATCCTTGCCGCAGAAATTGGGCCCGAGCAGGAATTCCGCGGTGCCGGCCCAATCGCCGAGATCCTTCGGCATCGCAGCGGCGCAGGCGATATCGGCCTTGCGCGCAGCGTCGTCGATGGCGCGATTGGCGCGCACCAGCGCCGCCAAAAACTCCTCGGTCTCGCCGGGGCGGGCATAGCGCCGGCCGATGCGAATCTTCTGCCCCGCAGGCGCCGTGACGATGTCGAGGCCCGCGGAGCGGGCCAGCCGGATCATCGGATTGGTCTCGGGATTGTGCATCCAGCGCGCGCCGCGGTCGAACGGCACACCGAATGTCGACGCGTCGGTCTGGCAGCGACCGCCGACCTGGCCTGCCGCTTCCACCACGATCACCTTGCGGTTGGCGGCAACGATCCGTCGCGCCGCGGCAATGCCTGCGGCCCCTGCGCCGATCACGACGATGTCGGCCTCGCGCGGCGGCGGCGCCGCAAGCACCCGGCCGCCCAGCGCAGGCACCAGCGCGAAGGCTGCGGACGCCGACAGGAAATCGCGGCGGGTCACGGTCATGACATAGCTTCTGGCATGGTTTCCGGGGACTTGCGGAGAACGGGAACGCTTCGCGAACTGTGCCGCATCTCACCGACCGCAGCAACCATCACGGTAAATCAATCATGATTGATCCGCCGATGGCATGAACTAAATTGCAACAGCTTGCGACCATGATTAAGTGAAAGACAAGCGGTCATAGAACCGCTGGGGGGAATCCATGGGCGTAATGCTCGATACCGTCGGTAAATGGATCGCGGGGTACCTGCAGAAGGAAGTCCCCGGTTACGAGCCGTTCACGCCGAGCGACCCGGACCATCTGCGGACCATCATGCAGCCCGGCGACGTGCTGCTGGTCGAAGGCAACAACCGGATTTCCGGCATCATCAAATACCTCACGCAGTCGACCTGGTCGCACGCCGCGCTGTTTGTCGGGCCGATCGACGGCGCGTTCGAGCCTGACGGCGAACAGCATGTGCTGATCGAGGCCAATATCGGCGAAGGCGTGACCTCCGCGCCGCTGTCGAAATATCTCGCCTACCACACCCGCCTCTGCCGTCCAGTCGGACTGTCGTTCGAGGACCGCACCACGGTGTGCCGCTACGCCATCAACCGCATCGGCTTCGGCTACGACACCAAGAACATCGTCGATCTCGCGCGCTATCTGTTTCCGCTGCCGATCCCGCAGCGCTGGCGCCGCCGCATGATCGCGTTCGGCTCCGGCGATCCGACCAAGATCATCTGCTCGGCGCTGATCGCGCAGGCGTTCGACGCCGTGCGCTATCCGATCCTGCCCAAGATCACGCGCGCCGCCAGCCGCAAGGCGCGCCGCGAGATCCTGCATATCCGCGATTCTTCGCTCTACATGCCTCGCGATTTCGACATCTCGCCCTATTTCGAAGTCGTCAAACCCACCATCGTGCACGGTTTCGACTATACGGCCCTGCACTGGGCCGACAAGCAGAAGCCGCTCCAGGAGGTGGCGGGCGAATTCGGTGTGTTTCCAGAACGTAAGTCGCCGCCGCTTGTTCCTGAAGCGACTGACGAAGAGACGGCGCTTCCGGCTGCGGAAATGACCGCGGAAGGTCGCGCGCCGGTGTGACGATCAGAACGTTGCCGCAAGCGTCAGTCGAACGGCAAGCGGCTCGGCAGGATGCACATGGCGGTCGGCGACGCCATCGATCGGCTCGCCCGGCAGCCGCGACAGATAGTAGTATTCGATCTGGTTGGTTTGCGCGTTGAAGAGATTGAGGACGTCGAGCTGCAGCCGCATCCCGTTGTCGAATTTGTAGCCGGCGCGGGCGTTGACGATGAATGACGACAGCGAGCGCACGCTGTCATCCTCGATCAGCGGGCGCGGGCCGAAATAGCGGGCGCGCAGGCTGCCGAACCAGCCGGTCTCGCGGCCGAAGGTGACGCCGCCGCTGGCGACCCAGGCCGGCGCACCCGGAATGAAATTGCCGGCCGGATCGACATCCGTGAAGCGGGCGCGGGTATAGGCGAGGTCGAAATCGAGGCTCACCCACGGCAAGAGCTTGTACTGGTTGGTCCACTCGACGCCGACGCGCCGGCTCGGCCGGCTCGGCTCGGTGGTGCCGGCATCGCCGACGAACAGCAGCTCGGAATCGAAATCGAGCACGAACACGGCGAGCGACGAGGTGAGGCCGTCGATCGCCCTGGTGCGGATGCCGAGCTCGGCGCCCTTCGAGCGCACCAGCAGCGGCACGCGCTCGAGCGGCGTCACCTTGTCATTGGGATCGACGGTGATGGTCGCGCCCCTGATGTCGTTGGAATGCAAGCCGAAGCCGGCATTGCCGTAGAACTCGGTCCTGGACCAGGGGCCGAGCACGATGCCGGCCTTCGGGCTCGTCATCGCCGCCTGGGCGTTGCCGGAATTCTGCGGCGTGTCGCTCAGCACATGGCCGGCAAAATAATCCTCGCGGATGCCGACCGTGGTGCGCAGCCAGTCGGTCCAGCGCGCGGTGGTATCGGCCCACAGCGCGACGCTGCCCTCCTGCACCTGGTCGTTGCGCACGCTGGACAGGATCTCGCGCTGCACGGTCTTGAACAGACCGACATTGATGTCGTCGTAGCGGGTCTGCACGCCGACCCGGGTCTGCGTATCGACGCCGGCGAAACGAAGGTCGAAAGCATGGCTGGCGTCGAGGCCATAGACGGTGCGCCTGTCGGTCTGGCTGAACTGGTCACCGTTGACGGGGTCGTCGAGGAAATAGGTGAAGTTGTTGTCAAGCTGCAGCGACGAGCGGATCACATAGGCGTTGAGCTTGCTCTGCCCGTAGTCGCTGGACTGCGCCCAGTTGCCGGACAGGCTGAAGCGGCTGGCGGTGCCGCCATCGGTCGGATCGAGCGTGCCATAACGGCCGATCAGGCCCTGGTCGATCGCACGTTGCGCGACCTGGTCGGTCGAATTCCAGCCATTGGAATAGGCCATCGCGGTCAGCGAGAAGCCGTCGGTCGCGGTACCCTGGCTATAGCGCAGTACGCCGTTGAGCTTGCGAATGTCGTCGGGCACGTCCCACGGGCCATTGTATTTGTTGGCCTCGAAGGCTGCGAGCAGCGTGCCATCGCCGGCCTTGGCCGAGCTGGCTGTCATCGCGCGCAGATAGCCGAAGCTGCCAACTGTCAGCTCGGCGATGTTCTTCGGCAGTGCGTTCAGATAATTGATGTCGACCGCGCCGGCGGAAGCGAAGTCGCCCTTGTCCGCGTAGTATGGACCCTTGCGGACATCCATCGACCGGATCAGCTCCGGGATCAGGAAATTGATGTCGGCATAGCCCTGGCCATGACCATGGGTCGGCATGTTGACCGGCATGCCGTCGACGGTGATGGCGAGGTCAGTGCCGTGATCGAGATTGAAGCCGCGCAGAAAATATTGATTGGCTTTGCCCTCGCCGGAATGCTGGGTGACGATCAGGCCTGGCACCGCCTCCAGAACTTCGCCGACGCGCGAGACCGGCCGCGCATTCACCTCGTCGCCGCTGATCTGCCGCGCGCTGGCGGCGGTCGGTTGCAGATCGGACGCGGACACGGTCGCCGAGCCGCCGGTGATTCCGTCGCTCGCAGCGGTGGGCTGGCTCGGTTGGAGCGCTGCGGGCTTGCGGCCGCCGCCGGCTACACGGCGCGGACGCTGGGACGGTCTGGCGTGCCTGGGTGGCCCCTGGTCCGGCGACGTCACAGTCACCGGCGGCAACTGGCCGGGCACGGTGGCGACCGTCTGCGCTTCGGCGGCCGGCGCGAATGCTGCAATGGAGGCGGCGGCGGGAAATATCCGCCATGCAGTACGACGCAACGCCCATGCCCCCGCATGATACCTGTTACAGTCACGCGACGACCGCACCAGTCCAACCAACCCCGGCAATCGACGCTAGCAAGCACAGTATGACGTTACAAGAAAAATGTCATACCGCCAGGCAATCGAGCCACCACGGATAATCCATGCAACGCATCACCATCACCATCGAGGATGACCTGCTCGCAGAGATCGACGCCGCCGCCGAGGCGCGCGGCTATCAGAACCGCTCCGAGATCATCCGCGATCTCGCACGCGCCGGCTTGCAGCAGAGCGCGGAAGAGGCGCCGTCAGGGCAGTGCGTTGCGGCGCTGGTCTATGTCTACGACCACGCCGCGCGCGATCTGTCGAAGCGGCTGGTGCAGAATTTCCATGGCCATCACGACCTGTCGCTGGCGACGCTGCACGTCCATCTCGACGACGACAGCTGCATGGAGGTGACGGCGCTGAAGGGTGCCAGCAGCGAGGTCCGCCATCTCGCCGATCACATCATCGCCGAGCGCGGTGTGCGTTACGGTCGCGTCGTGATGATCCCGACCGTCCCGGACAAGAAGCCGCGCAAGCGGGGGCACGGGCACGATTGAGAGCGTGTCGTCTCGTAGCCCGGATGGAGCGCAGCGAAATCCGGGAAGCTCCGTCTGCGGGCGAGGCCCCGGATTTCGCTTCGCTCCATCCGGGCTACGCAATGTATACGCTACGCCGCCCTCGCCTTGGTGCCGCGCGGCAGGCCGGCGCGGGCGAGACCGCCATAGAGCGCCTCGTTCGGCATCTCCGATTTCAGGATCGCGCGCACCTCGACCAGGCGATCGAGATCGATGCCGGTCGGAAATCCCTTGCTCTCGCAGAGAAAGACGAGGTCCTCGAACACGACATTGCCGGTGGCGCCCGGCGCGAACGGGCAGCCGCCGAGGCCGCCGAGCGAGCCGTCGAGCACGCGGGCGCCCTCATCGAGCGCGGCGGAAGCATTCGCGATGCCCATGCCGCGGGTGTCGTGCAGATGCACGCAGACCGGCTTCGATCCCGCCATCTTCACCGCGCCCCGCGTCAGCTCGCCGACCTGCTTCGGCCCGGCATAACCCACCGTGTCCGCAATCGCGACCATGTCGACGCCGACCTCGTACAGCTTCTCGGTGAGGCGCAGCACCTCGTTCGGATCGACGGGACCGACGATCGAGCAGCCCAGTGCCATCGAGATCGCGGCATTGACCAGGGGCTTGTGCGCGCTGGCATCGCGCAGCTCGCAAAGCCGCTTGATGTTCCCGATCGCGGATTCGCGCGAGCGGTTGGCGTTGGCCTGGCTGTGCTCCTCGGTCGCCGATACCACCGAGGCGATCTCGGCAACGCCGGTGGCCAGCGCCTCGTTGACGCCGCGCTCGTTCAGCGCCAGCGCGACGCCGTGCGCCCCGGGCAGCGCGGCGATGGAGGCGACCACGTCGCGGACATCGACGAATTGCGGGAAGGTCTTGGCCGGCAGGAACGAGCCAACCTCGAAATGCCGTACGCCGGCGGCGTATTCATCGCGCACCCAGCGCTGTTTCGCCGCGGTCGACGGGAACGTCTTCACGAGTTGCAGCCCGTCGCGCAGGCCGACCTCTCGCAGGCTCACCTTGTCGGTGGGATAGATATCGTGGACACGGGTCATGTCAGCCTCACGCAGCGTTTCCGGTTGATGAAATCTTCTGTTGTGCGAGCTCGGCGCGCACCGCTTCGGTATCGGCGCCGAGCACCGGCACCTTCAGACCTTCGCCGATATTGCGGCCGTTCCATTCGAGCGGCAGCGCGGGGACGCGGAACGGCTTGCCGTCGGCGTTCACGTTGTTGACCAGCCCGCCGGGACGCAGCACATGCGGATCCCCGAGCAGATCCTCCGGCCGGTTGATCGGCGAGACGCAGATGTTAAGCGCGTCGAGCCTCGCCGAGAGGTCCGCCACGTTCCAATCCTTGATCACCGCGGCAACGCGCGGAATGATCCGGTCGCGCGCCATGATGCGGTCCGTGGTCGAGCGCAGCGTCGGATCGTCGGCGAATTCCGTGAGGCCGAACTCGCGGCAGAAGCTCTGCCAATGACCTTCGGTGACGACGCCGATGAAGATGCGATCGCCGCCGGCGGTATCGAAGATGTCGTAGATCGGCCAGGCATGCTCGCGTTCCGGCATCGAGCGCGGCTTGCGTCCGGTCATCTCGTACTCGACTATGTGCTGGGCAACCAGGAACAGGCAGTTCTCGAACAGGCCGATGCGGATGTCAGCGCCGCTCCTGTCGCCGCCACGCTTCTGATAGAGCGCGGCGAGGATCGAGATCACCCCGAACATGCCGCCCATGATGTCGTTGGCGGAGGAGCCGACGCGCTGCGGCTTGTCGCGCGTGCCGGTCATCGCCGCGAGCCCCGACATCATCTGCACGACCTCGTCGAGCGCCGGCCGATGATCATAGGGACCGGACAGAAAGCCCTTGTGGCCGGCGATGATCAGCTGCGGATATTTTTGGCGAAGCTCCTCGGCGCCGAGCCCCTGCTTGTCGAGCTGGCCGTCGCGAAAATTCTCCAGGAACACGTCGGCGCTGGCAAGCAGCCGGTGCATCGTGTCGCGGTCCTCGGGCTTGGCGAAGTCGAGCACGACGCTGCGCTTGCCGCGGTTGAACAGCGGGAAGAACGAGACGCCCATGCCGCCGAGCGAACGGGTCTTGTCGCCGGCGGGCGGTTCGACCTTGATCACCTCGGCGCCGAGTTGCGCCAGGATCATGCCGCAGGTCGGCCCCATCACCATGTGGGTCATCTCGACGACCCTCACGCCTTCCAGCGGCAGTCCGTTCCCGGTCATCGGTTTCTCCGTGCTCGTTGCGCTCTTGTTCTGACGCGTTTCTTCACGCGAACCGGTATCCGCTTCGCTCGAAAACGCTTTGTGATCGGCGCAGGTTAGGCTTCCGCAACGCTATCTGAAAAATATAATCTGTCGAATAGAGTATTCGTGGTTCTAGAACGCTGAACCCTCATGGATTCGCGCCAGCTTCGCTATTTCATCGCGGTTTACGAGCAGCGCAACCTGTCGCGGGCGGCGGATCAGGCCAACGTCGCGCAATCCGCGCTCAGCCACCACATCGCTAATCTGGAAGCTGAATTCGCCACGCCGCTGTTCGAGCGCAAGCCACGCGGCATGGAACCGACCGCGGCGGGCGAGCGGCTCTATGAACATGCCCGCATCATCCTGCGCGCGATGGCGGCGGCCGAGCGCGAGATCAAGGAAGGCGCCAGCGTGATCGCCGGCGATATCTCGATCGGCATGGCCAATTCCGGGATGAAGGCGATCGGCGTGCCGCTGATGCGCACCGTGCTGACGAAATATCCGAACCTGAAGCTGTCGCTGACCGAGAGTCTCTCCGGCGCGACGCTGCTGCATCTGCTGAGCTCCGAGGTCGACCTCGCGCTGGTCTACAATCCGCCGTCGGAAAAAGACTTGGTCGCCGAGCCGGTGCTGGAGGAACAGATGTTCTGCGTCGGCACCGAGAAGCTGATCGGCAAGAAAACGCCAATTCCCTTCGAGGAGGTGACGCGGCTGCCCCTGATCCTGTTGCGGTACGGACTATCGGCGCGCGCGCTGCTGGATGATCCCGTGCTGCTGAAGCGGCTCGAGGCCAATGCGATCATGCACCTCAACTCGACCAGCGGCATGATCGGCGCGCTGACCGCGGGCTTGGGCTGCACGATCGCGACGACGCATTTCGTCAGCGAGCCGTTGAAGGCACGATTGCTGGTCGCGCGCGAAGTCATCGAACCAAAACTGACCCGCACGCTCTATCTTTGCCGCTTGCGCAATCGCCCGATGACTTACGTCATGGAGGAGATGTGCCGCCTGATCCGCGCCCTGATCGCAGACCAGGTGGGCCGCGGCGCCTGGGAGGCGACGCTGCTGATCTGAATGTATGACCCAGTGGTTGCACAGGTTCAGAGTCGTCCCTGCGAAAGCACTAGCGTGTCTACACGGTTTTGGGGCGCGACAGATTGACTCGGTGCAGCAAGAAGTGGCGTCTCTGCAGCATGTTGTATGATTCTCTCACTGGCGCTTTGATTCGAAGGAGCGCCAGCGATGCAGCCGGATTTGTCTTTGGGTGAGTTCGGGGACGTTCGTCTCGACAAAAGGGGGCGACGCTTCTCCGGGCTATGCTTTGCACGCGCAGCGTCTGCTTGCGCCAGATGGCCCGGGGCGATTGGGCTGCCAATATGGCGTTCTGGCGGTTTGTGAACAACCCCCAAGTCACGATCGATAAATTGATTGAGGGCTGGAGCACGCAGACGCGGACTGCGGTCAGCGGGCGTCATGTGCTGGCGATCCAGGATACGAGCGAGGTCAAGTTCCAGACCCAGGCGGGACGGCGGCGCGGGCTGGGCAAAGTCGGCAAGGGCAATGCTCGCGGCGTGCTGTTGCATGCGATGATGGCGGTGGATGCCGACAGCGGGGTCTGTCTTGGCCTTACTGGCGGCAACGTTTGGACGCGCAAAGGCAAGGTAAAAATCCCGCATGAGCGGCGCGCCTTGGCCGACAAGGAGTCGGCGCGCTGGGTGACGGCCGCCGAGCAAGGCCGCGACGTCCTGGCAGATGCCCGCATGATCACCGTCGTCAACGACCGCGAGGGGGATTTCTTTGCTCACTGGGCGCTGACGCCAGCTGAGAATGTCCATCTTCTGTCGCGTGCCATGCACGACCATGCGCTGGTCGATGGCGACACACTTTATCAGGCGGTCGAGCGGAGCCGCTTCTGCGACAACGCGGTGATCGATCTGCCGCAGCGAATGGATCGGCGCGGCCGGCAGGCCCATCTCTCGATGCGCTTCGGAACCGTCGTGCTCAAGCGGCCGCAGAGGCCCGGCGTCACCGACTTGGCGGAGGGCATCAAACTCAGCTTCGTAGAAGTGGTCGAGTTGCATCCGCCGAGAGGTGCGGAGCCCATTCGCTGGCTGCTCCTGACCACTCATCCGGTCGCCACCGCTAAAGACGCCTGGCAGATCGTCTCCTGGTACCGCCAGCGCTGGATCATTGAGCAACTCTTTCGCTCGCTGAAGAGCCAGGGTTTGCGCATCGAGGATAGTCAGATCGAGAGCGCCGAAGGCCTGATCAAGCTCGTGGCGGTCGCCACCAGAGCGGCATGTATCGTCATTCAACTCGTTCAGGCCCGCAACAGTGGCGAAGAATTGCCGGCTGAATTTGTCTTCACCGCAGAAGAGATCGAGACGCTCAGGGCCATCAACAAAACCATGAAAGGTCGCACCGAGCTTCAGAAAAACCACCATCGCCCCAACACCCTTGCTTGGGCGGCATGGATCATCGCAAAACTCGGCGGATGGACCGGCTACGCCTCCCACCGTCCACCTGGACCAATCACCTTCCACACCGGAATGGCCCGCTTCCAAATCCTCGCAAATGGCCCGACAAACGTGTAGATGCACTAGTGCGAAAGCAGGGACCCATAACCACCGAACCGCAAAGTTGCGCACCAGTGGGACGACGAGTCCCTTTCACTGCTTTCGCAGGGACGACAGTTGAACAAGCCGTTTGAAAGGTGAATCAAAGCAACCCTCCCCCTGAGTTCGAAAATATCGAACGATTCCTTCGATATGTTCGTCTGGATTTCTGGCTCCCGGCTGCCAAACATGCGCGACCGGCACGCCTTCGCAAGAAGGGCGGCCGTTGCACCATTCGGGGAGGACCATCATGCGCGCCGTCGAACTCGGCTCGGTCGCCGATCTCGCCACCACGACAAGCGGACCCGACGAGATTTCGAGACGGCTCGAGGCGCTGCCCACCTCCTTGTATGTCTGGCGGCTGGTGATCCTGCTCTCGCTCGGCGGCTGCTTCGAAATCTACGACCTGTTCTTCACTGGCTATATCGCGCCGGGCCTTGCCCGCAGCGGATTGATGACCACGACGACCCAGGCGTTCTTCGGCTTCTCCGGGATCGGCGCCTTCGTCGCGGCGACCTTCGCCGGCCTGTTCGTCGGCACGTTCTGCCTCGGCTTCCTCGCCGATCGTTTCGGGCGCAAGGCGGTCTTCACCTGGTCGCTGCTGTTCTACAGCACCGCATCCGTGATCATGGCGTGCCAGACCACACCCGGCGGCCTGCTGCTGTGGCGCTTCATCGCCGGGATCAGGATCGGCATCGAGGTCATCACCATCGACGCCTACATCACCGAGTTGGTGCCGAGCTGGATGCGCGGCCGGGCGTTTGCGATCAACCAGGCGGTGATGCTGTCGGCAGTGCCGATCGTCGCGGCACTCGCGTGGTGGCTGGTGCCGCTCTCGCCGCACGGCATCGACGGCTGGCGCTGGGTCGTGCTGATCGGCGCCGCCGCCAGCATGATCATCTGGGTGCTGCGGCTCTACGTTCCGGAAAGCCCGCTCTGGCTGGCCCGCCATGGCCGCGCTGCCGAGGCCGAGACAATCATGCGGACACTCGAAGCCGCATCGCCGACGGCGGCGCCGCGCCCGACCGCGACGGCGGCGATGGCGCCGGCAGGTGCGCCGGCCGAGACCGGCTATGCCGACCTGTTCAGGCCGCCCTACGCCTCGCTCGTCGTGCTGTTCATGATCTTCAATCTCTGCCAGGCATTCGGCGTCTACGGCTTCTCCAACTGGGTTCCGGCGCTCTTGGTGCAGAAGGGCATCAACGTCACCAAGAGCCTGCAATATTCCTTCATCATCGCCTTCGCCTATCCGCTCGCGCCGCTCTTGGCCGCAACCTTCGCCGACCGCTTCGAGCGCAAATGGATCATCTGCGGCGCGGCCGCCGCGATCTCGGTGTTCGGTCTCGCCTTCTCGCAGCTCACCGAGCCGGTGCTGCTGATCGCCAGCGGCGTGCTGGTGACGGGGGCCAACATGACGCTGTCCTACGCCTATCACGCCTACCAGACCGAGGTGTTCCCGACCGCGATCCGGGCACGCGCCGCGGGCCTCGTCTATTCGATGAGCCGGCTCAGCGCGACCTTCTCCGGCTTCATCGTGGCGTTCATGCTGAAGGAGGCCGGCGTCGGCGGCGTGTTCGGCCTGATCACCGCGGCGATGGTCATCGTGATCATTGCCATCGGTGTCTGGGGACCGAACGTCCGCGGCAGGCCGCTCGACGCCTAGAGCAATTCACTCGAAAACGCTCTCGCCGCGGCACAAACGGCACTTGCCGAAGCCATATTGGGTGTCTACCTCTCGCGGGTCATTTGTGCAGAGGTAACCCAGTCATGTTAGCCGCCGCCGTCAAGGCGCTTTCGCAAATCCTGTCGCCGCCGATGCGCTCGATCCTGTGGCGCTCGATCGGGCTCGCGCTGGTGCTGATCACCGTGCTGGCGATCGGATTGCAGCGGCTGCTCAGCTGGTTTGCCGACTATGGAGAGGTCTGGGCCGAAGGCATGCTCGGCCCCAATTTCCATTCCACGCTGCACGTGCTGTCCTGGATCGTCTCGATCTCGGCGGGCCTTGGCGTCGTGCTCGGCGGCATCTTCCTGATGCCGGCGATCACCTCGCTGGTGGCGAGCCTGTTTGTCGACGACGTCGCCGACCATGTCGAGCGCGAGCATTATCCGGCCGACCATCCCGGCGTGGCGCTGCCGGTGACGCTCGCGACGATCGAGGGCGTCAAGACCGCGCTGCTGACGATCCTGGTCTATCTGGTCGCGCTGCCGTTCGTGCTGTTCGCGGGCGCGGGCTTCATCATCTTCTTCCTCGCGACCGCCTGGCTGCTCGGCCGCGAGTATTTCGAGCTTGCGGCGATGCGGTTCCGCTCGCCTGATGACGCCAAGGCGATGCGCAAGGAGAACGCGGCGACGGTCTTTACCGCGGGCCTGTTCATCGCTGCCTTCGTCTCGATCCCGATCGTCAATCTGGCGACGCCGCTGTTCGGCATGGCCTTCATGGTGCACATGTACAAGCGGCTGTCGGGCCCGCGGCGCGAGCTGATCGAACCGGCGCGGCGAACCAACGTGTCCTCGGTCTAGGTGGTATCCGGAAGCTCGGGCAGCGATGCCGGCACCCGATCGCTTGCGAAGGGCACGAGCAGCAGTCCGACGATCGCCACGCAGGTGAGCATCGCCCATGCCTCGTTCGCGGTGAGTGCGAGCGAGGCCCGTTCGACCAACGGCCGGATGAACGCCACCGTGGCATCGTCTGGCAGACCCGGCGGGCGGTCGATCAGCAACTTCGGATCGAGCCCGATCGCCTGCGCCGCGGTGACATCTCCCGCCAGCAGGCGCAGGCGGAAATCCTCGCCATAGATCGGGCTTCGCCCATAGAGGATGGTATCGATCAGGGCGATCCCGATCGCGCCGCCCAGATTGCGCATCAGGTTGAACAGTCCGCTGGCGTCGGCGATGTCCGCCTCCGGCAGGGCGCCCAGCGCAATGCGCGTCGGCGGTAGCAGGCAGAACATGATCGCGACGCCACGCACGACCTGCGGCCAGAACATCTCGCCAAAATCCGCCGTGCGCGGCTGAATGGCGCTCCAGCCGAGGCCGAGCGCGAACAAGGCGAAGCCCGCGCCGGTCAGCCGCCGCGCGCCGACGCGGCTTTCGAGGATCGCCGCAAGCGGCGCGGCGGCGAGCTGCGCAACCCCCGTGACCAGCATGATCGTGCCGATCTCGAAGGCGTCATGGCGGCGGACGAAACCGAGGAATACCGGCATCAGATAGGTCGATCCATACAGGCCAATGCCGAGGCAAAAGCTCAGTGCGCAACCGATCGCGAACGGACGCCGCTTGAAAAGCGTCAATTGCGCGATCGGATAGGCCGCGCGGAGCGTGCGCCGGATCAGCAGCGCCATCCCGGCAATGCTTCCGATCAGCAGGCCGAGGCAAGGCATCGAGGCCCAACCGCGTTGCGGCGCTTCCTTCAGACCGATCATGAAGCTTGCGAGTGTCGCTGCGAGCAGGACAAGCGACCATTTATCCAGCCTGGAGAACGCGCGAAACTGCATGCCTTCCCTCGGAAGCAGCAACGGCGTGACCGAGGCTGCCACCGTTCCCGGAAACACATTGATCAGGAATAGCCATGGCCACGACCAGGTCTGCGTGATCCAGCCGCCGACGACGGGTCCAACGGTCGGCGCGAGCACCGCGACGACGCCGCCGATCGTGGTGGCTACAGGATGAAGCCGCGCCGGAAACAGCGTGAACACGGCGGAGAACACTGCGGGGATCAGGACGCCGCCGGAAAATCCCTGCAGCACGCGAAACGCCAGCAGCGCGGCAAAACCGCCGCTGAGGGCGCAGCCGACCGAGGCGACAGTGAACAGGCTCACCGCAAGCGCGAACAGCCAACGCAACGACAGCGCGTGCGTGAGCAGGCCGGTCAGCGGGATCGCGATCACCTCCGCGATCAGATAGGCGGTCTGGATCCAGCTCATCGCCGCCGGCGAGATCGCAAGCGCGCGCTGGATCGTCGGCAACGAGGTTGCGACGACCTGGATGTCGAGAATCGCCATGAACATGCCGAAGCACATCAAGAGGAAGCCGGTCCAGGTCGCAGCCGATGGGCCGTCGGTTCGGTGATCCGCCTTGCTCATGGCGTGCTTGTGCGCGGCCAATCGGAGACGGAGAGCGCGCGGTTCTCGATCCGAATCCGGACCGCAAGCACCGCGAGATTGAGGAGGGTAAAGATCAGCGCCAATCGCGGCAGGTGGAGCGCGAGGGGAAGAAGTGCGATTTCACCGACCACGACGGCGTAGTTTGGATGCGGGAAATATCGGTACGGCCCGGATGCGACCAGCGGCGCGCCCGGCAGCACGACGATTCGCGTGGTCCATCGCGGCCCCAGCGCGACGAGGATCCATATCCGCAAGCCTTGCAGCACCAGGAAACCCGCCAGCGCGGCCAGATTGACGTCCTGGTCGCTGCCCCAGATCCACAGCGCGGTCAGCCAGCCGGCGTGAACCAGGACAATGAGCGGGTAGTGATTGGCGCCGACCTCGACCGCGCCTCGTGCGAGAAGCCGCTCGGTGTTGCGACGTGACAGCACGAGCTCGCCGAGACGCTGCAGCGTGACCAGCGAGAGGATGACCGACGCGAAGCTCACGCCGCGTGCCTGAGCGCAACGCAGCTGAGCGTGAAGCCCGGCCCGAGCGCCGTGAGCAGCGAGCGCGGCGGCAATCCCTTGGCGCAGGCTCGTTCGAGAACAAAGAGAACCGTCGGGCCCGACATGTTGCCGCAAGCCGCGATGACGTCGCGTTCGTGATCGAGCGTGCCCTGATCGAGCGCGAGTGCCCGCTCCAGCGCGGCGATGACCTTGGCGCCGCCGGGATGGCAGAGGAAGCGGTCGATGTCATCGGCGGTCAGCTGCATCCGCGCCAGGATTTCGGCGACGGCTGGTCCAACATGGTCGCGGACGAAATCCGGAATGGTTCGCTGAAAGACCACGCCGAATCCTTCCGGATCGACCGTCCAGCCCATGATGTCGAGCGTATCCGGCCACAGCTTTTCGCCCATCGCCTCGATCCGCGTCGCGCCACCGTCCCCGGCACGCAGCACGATCGCGGCCGCGCCATCGCCGAACAGGCTGGCCGCAACGATATTTGCCTTGGTGAGCTCGTCGTGCCGGACCGCGAGCGTGCAGAGTTCGAGCGCAACCAGCAGCACGTTCGCTCCCGGCCGCGCTTCGGCCAGCCGCGCCGCGATCGACAGGCCCGACACGCCGCCCGCGCAGCCCAGGCCGAACACCGGCACGCGCGACACATCCGTCCGCAGTCCGAGCTTGCCGGCGACGCGCGCCTCCAGCGTCGGCGTGGCTATACCCGTCGAGCACACCGTGACCACGATATCGATGTCCCCGCCGGTCAGGTCGGCGCGCGCAATCGCCTTGCGGGCCACGTCGACGTACAGCGTCTCCGCGCCCTCCAGGAACGCCAGCGTTCGCTCCGGCCAGCCCCGCCGTTCGAGATACCATTCGATCGGCTTGACGCCGTAGCGATGCTGGATGCCGGTGTTGGCGAACAGGCTGGAGAGCGTCTCGAATTCGGGATAGCGATCGGCGAGGAGATTGTGCGCGGCCTGCAGGACCTGTCCCTGATGGAATAGATGCGGTGGAACCGCCGTCGCCAGGGAAACAAGCGCGGCCGTCTGCTTTATCTCGATCATCATGGCTCCATTTCCCCCGCTCTTGGAACCGCGCGATGAGCAAAATATTTCAACACGCCTGCGACATCGCGCGGGCGCCGCATTCACTATAAATTGACCCGGCGCCGATATCCGCGCCGCCTCTTCGAAAATCAGGAAGCGGTGGCGCCCAGCCTGCGCATCGCGCTCTTCACCAAGCCGAGCGGCGCCGGCGACAACGGGCCCTGCGGCGCGCGCGTGATGAAGGCGACCAGGACCAGCGCCAGGATCGCGAGCCAGAAGCACAGCCAGAAGCCGTCGATATAGGCGAGCGTGTTGGCCTCGCGCTGCACCAGCGCCGCCAGCGTGCCGACGGCGCGCCCGGTCGCCGTCCCGATGCCGTGGCCGGAAAATTCACCCGCCAGCCGCTTGAGCAGGTTCACGACGTCGATATCGCCATTCTGGACGTGCTGTCCGAGATAGTTCGAATGGATCTGCTCGCGGACCCGCAGCCAAGTCCCCATCAGCGCGACGCCGATCTCGGCGCCGCCAAGGCGCATGATCTGGATATAGGCCGCGAACGCCGTCGCCCGCGACGGATCGGAATTCGACAGCGCCATGATGATGATCGGCAGCAGCGTGAACGCCTGCCCGATCGACGTGAGCAGGACGATGCCGACGAAATCCTCGCGCGCCCAGACGTGGCTCAGCTGCGTGCCCCAGAGATTGGTGGCTGCGAACGCCGAGAAGCCGAGCACCACGACGATGCGCGGATCGAGGTGGCGCAGCAGCAGAATCGAGATCGGCACCAGCACGAACATCGGCAGCGCGCCGTAGGTGAACAGCAGCACGCCCGACTGCTCCGGCCGCAGCGCGCCGACGGTGCCGAGGAAGTTCGGCACCAGCGACGAATTCGACAGGCTGGTCAGCGTGTACAGCAGGATGACGACCAGCGAGAGCCCGACATTGCGCGAGAACAGCACGTTGAAATGCGCCCAGGGCCGGCGCGCGATCATTTCGTTGATCATGAAGGCGACGATCAACAGCCCGCCGCCGATCAAGAGCGCCATCACCGTGCCCGACGACAGCCAGTCCAGCCGGTTGCCCTGATCGAGCCCGGCATAGACCATCGACACCCCGGCGCCGAGCAGCAGCATGCCGCCCCAATCGGCATGGTGCAGCAGGTCGCGATTGACGGGTTCTTTCGGCGTGCCGAGATACACCATCAGCCCCATCAGCGGCGCGATCACCACGCCCTGCCAATACAGCCACTGCCAGCCGAGATGCTCGACATAGAAACCGACCAGCGAGCTCGACGAGTCGAGCGCGAAGCCGACGCGGATCGAGTACATCGCGATCGCCGGCAGCCACCATCGGATCGGCAAATTGCGCAGGATGATCATCAGCGTCGCCGGCACGAAGGTGCCGAGCAGCATGCCGTGGGCGATGCTGAGCGCGATCAGCGTCGTGTAGTCGCGCACGAACGGGATGGTCAGCGAGACCACCGCATAGACCAGGCTCGGAATGCCGAGCACGCGGCGCAGGCCGAACACGGTGGCAAGCCAGGCCACCGCAGGCGCGACGAAGATCTGCGAGCCGATGGCGGCCGTCGAGAGCCAGGCGCCCTCGTCGAAGCTGAGCGAGAACGCGCCGCGCAGATCGGGCAGGCCGACCGAGGTCAGGCGGCTGTCGAAATTCGCCAGAAACGCGCCGAGCAGCACGGCGACGACCGCGAACAGCGGATAGCGCGCGACGTCGCCGCGCGAGACCGGACCACGGTCGCGGTCGTCACTTTCCGCCATTGGCGACCGCCTCGCCGGTGTCGATCCGCGTGACGACCGACATGCCCGGCAGCAGGCGCTCGAGCAAGGGCTGGCCCTTGTCGAACTGGATCCGCACCGGAATGCGCTGCACCACCTTGGTGAAATTGCCGGTGGCGTTGTCGGGCGGCAGCAGCGCGAACTGCGATCCGCTCGCCGGCGCGATGCGCTCGACGACGCCGCGCAGCTTCTGGCCCGCGAACGTATCCACGGTGACCTCGACCGGCTGGCCCGGCTTGACGTTGGTCAGCTGGGTCTCCTTGTAGTTGGCGATCACATAGACGTTCGGCAGCGGCACGACGTTGATCAGATTGGCGCCGATGTTGACGTAGTCGCCCGGCTGGACTTGGCGCTCGCCGGTGACGCCGTCGAACGGCGCGACGATCTTGGTGTAGCCAAGCTTGAGCTTGGCCGATGCCAATAGCGCCTTGGCGGCGTCGAGGTCGGCGGCACGCTGCTTCTTGGTGCCTTGCAGGACCTCGAGCTGATGGCGCTGTGCCGCGATGACAGCGCGGCTGGCGCGCACGTCGGCCTCCGCCTTGGCGTAGGATGCGGTCGCCTGCTCGAGCCGCTGCCGCGTGCCGGCGTCGGTTTGCGACAGCGACTGCTGACGCTCTTCCTCCTGGCGTGCCAGAGTCTGCTGCGCCTCCGCGGACAGCCGCGCAGCTTCGGCCTGCGCGATGGTCGCATATTGCAGCTCGACCTGGTTGTTGAGGTTGTCGAGCACGGCCTGAGCACCGACCACGCCGGCCTCGGCTTGCGCCACCTGCGCCTGATAATCGGCCGGATCGATCTGCACCAGGAGATCGCCGGCCTTGACGTGCTGGAAATCGGAGACGGCGACGGTGAGCACCTCGCCGGACACGCGGCTGGAGAGCTGGGTCAATTCGGCGCGCACATAGGCATCATTGGTGGTCTGGATCGTGGCGCTGCCGACCCAGGCATCCCAGCGGCTGGTCGCCACCGCGACGAACACCAGCGCGACGAGCACGGCAAACAGCGGAATCGCGAAACGGCTCCAGAAGCCGCTTGCCGAAGGTTGCGGCTTGGCAGGTGCCGCAGCAGGCGCGGTCTGGCTGGCGGGTGACGGACCATCTTCAACCTGCTCTGCCACACCGCACTCCCTCAATCACGCACCGGAACAGCCGACGAACCTATCACGCGGACCGGCATCCACTTCGCTCGAGAACGCCCTGATAGCACATGACGACGATCATGCCTCAGACAGTCTTTTCCGGCCACCGGCAGAGATCATTGATCAGACACACGTCGCAACGTGGACCGCGGGCGAGGCAGGTGTAGCGGCCATGCAGGATCAGCCAGTGATGGGCGTGCAGCATGAACTCGGTCGGGATCACTTTTTCCAATCCCAGCTCGACCTCGAGCGGCGTCTTGCCGGGCGCGAGCCCGGTGCGGTTGCCGACGCGAAACACATGGGTGTCGACCGCCATCGTGTGCTCGCCGAACGCCATGTTGAGCACGACATTCGCGGTCTTGCGGCCGGCGCCGGGCAGCGATTCGATCTCGGCACGCGTGCGCGGCACCTCGCCGCCGAACTCGGCGATCAGCTTCTGCGAGAGCGCGATGACGTTCTTCGCCTTGTTGCGATAGAGCCCGATGGTCTTGATGTAGTCGCGCACTTTGTCCTCGCCGAGCTCAAGCATCTTGTCCGGCGTGTCGGCGACCGCGAACAGCGCTCGCGTCGCCTTGTTGACGCCGGCGTCGGTCGCCTGCGCCGACAGCACCACCGCAACGAGCAGCGTGTAGGGATTGAGGTGCTCGAGCTCGCCCTTGGGCTCGGGATTGGCTTTGCGGAACCGGTCGAAGGCCTCGTAGACCTCCTCCGATGTCCATGGCTTTGACTTTACGGTTCGCTTGGCGGCCTTCTTGGCCGCCTTCTTTGCCCCGCGTTTGGGCAGCAGCCTTGCCGCATTCGCAGGCTTCTTCTTCGGTGCGGAACGAACGCTTGATGTGCTGGCGCGTTGAGAGCGGATGATTTTGGCCATGAACCGGATATACTGATACGTCATGACCGCAGGCAACGACTTTGATCCGGGCGAAGACCGCAGGGCCAATGATCTCGCGGCTGATGCCGCTGAGGCCGAGCCCAAACTGTTCTCGGCATTGCTGACGCCGCACCGCTCGCTGAATCGCACCGGCTTTATCGTGCTGATGTCGTTCGTCACCGTGGTCAGCTTCATCGCCGGCGCGGTGTTCTGGTGGCTGGGCGCCTGGCCGATCTTCGGCTTCTTCGGCCTCGACGCGCTGGTGATCTATTGGGCGTTCAAGGTCAATTTCCGCTCCGCCAAGGCGAGCGAGGAGATCACCGTCACACCGTCGGAACTGCGGGTGCGCAGGATCAGCCATCGCGGTCATGTGGCCGAATGGGTGCTCAATCCGCTCTGGGTGCGGTTCGAACAAATCTCGCATGAGGAGTTCGGTATCGAGCGGCTCTATCTGGTCTCCCGGGGCCGCCGGGTCAGCGTTGGCAGCTTCCTCGGACCGGACGAAAAGGCCAGCTTCTCCAAGGCCTTGACGGCGGCGCTCAACGCCGCAAAACGCGGCCCGACTTACAACCCCATCCACTAGGTCTTATTTGAGCATGATCTTGCCGGAAAACCGGTCCCCACTTTTCCGGATCATGCTTGTCAGAAATCGGGTGGTTTGGACGCGCCATGGCTCCTAAATCAGACACCATGATGACACTCGCCATACACGACCAGCGCCTGGCCAAGCCGGGCCTCCAGAGCGCCGCGCTGCGCGACTATGACTCGGTTCGGCGCGCCATCGCGTTCATCTCGGAGCATTGGCGCACACAGCCGACCATCGAAGCGATGGCCGATGCCGCCGCCGTCACGCCGGATGAGTTGCATCATCTGTTCCGCCGCTGGGCCGGGCTGACGCCGAAGGCTTTCATGCAGGCGCTGACCCTGGACCACGCCAAGAACCTGCTGCGCGATTCCGCCAGCGTGCTCGACGCGGCACTCGACTCCGGCCTGTCAGGGCCGGGACGGCTGCACGACCTGTTCGTCACGCATGAGGCGATGTCGCCGGGCGAATGGAAGACCGGCGCAGGCGGCATGACGCTGCGCTACGGCTTCCATCCCTCGCCGTTCGGCACTGCGATCGTGATCGCAACGGATCGCGGGCTTGCGGGGCTTGCCTTCGCCGATCACGGCGACGAGCAGACCGCATTCGCCGACATGAAGCGGCGCTGGCCGAACGCGACCTATGTCGAGGACACCGACGGCACCGCCGCGCTGGCGCAGCGCGTGTTCGATACAAGGTTGTGGCGGGCGGACCAGCCGTTGCGCGTCGTCTTGATCGGCACCGATTTCGAGGTGCGGGTGTGGGAGACGCTGCTCAAGGTCCCGATGGGCCGCGCGGTTAGCTACTCCGACATCGCCTGCAAGATCAACAGCCCGAAAGCCTCGCGCGCGGTCGGCGCCGCGGTCGGCCGCAATCCGGTGTCGTTCGTGGTGCCCTGCCATCGCGCACTCGGCAAGAGCGGCGCGCTGACCGGCTATCACTGGGGCATCACCCGCAAGCAGGCGATGCTGGGCTGGGAAGCCGGCCAGGTCGGATTGCACTAACCTCTATCTCGTCATTCCGGGATGGTCCGAAGGACCAGACCTCAGGTGCGCAATTGCGCACCGGGGAATCTCGAGATTCCGGGTTCGATGCTGCGCATCGCCCCGGAATGACAACATCAAACCTCTACCCCGCGAGATCGACCTTGGACGCAACGGTGGAATCGGCATTGAGCCGATAGACCACCGGCGCGCCGGTCGCGAGTTCGCGCTTGAGGATCTGCTCGGGCGTCAGCTTCTCCAGCACCATGATCAGCGCGCGCAGCGAATTGCCGTGGGCGGCGATCAGCGTGCGCTGGCCGCGCAGCACGCCGGGCAGGATCTCCTGTACGTAATAGGGCAGCGTGCGCGCCAGCGTGTCCTTCAGGCTTTCGCCGCCGGGCGGCGGCACGTCGTAGGAACGGCGCCAGATCAGAACCTGATCCTCGCCCCACTTCTTGCGGGCGTCGTCCTTGTTGAGGCCGGAGAGATCACCGTAATCGCGTTCATTGAGCGCGAGATTCTTCGTGGTCGGCAATCCGGTCTGGCCGATCTGCTCCAGCATCAGCTTCAGCGTGTGCTGCGCACGGGTAAGATCGGAGGTGAACGCGACATCGAACGACAGGCCCTGCGCCTTCAGCTTGCGGCCGGCCTCGTTCGCTTCGTTGACGCCCTGCTCGGTGAGATCAGGGTCCTTCCACCCGGTGAACAGGTTCTTCAGATTCCAGTCGCTCTGACCGTGACGAACGAGCACAAGGAGACGATCACTCATTTCAGATTCCGTTTTCGCTTAGCTGGATTTCATTCCGTCGAGCGGTGTCAGTCGCTCAACCCGAGGACGTCGGCCATCGAATACATGCCGGGCTTCTTGCCATGCGCCCACAGCGCTGCCTTCAGCGCGCCCTGCGCGAACAGCGCGCGATCCTCTGCATGGTGCGAGAGCGTGATGCGCTCGGAGGGGCCGGCAAAGATCACGCTGTGATCGCCGGCCGCAGTGCCGCCGCGCAACGAGGCAAAGCCGATATCGCCCGCGCGCCGCGCACCGGTGAGGCCATCGCGGCCGCGCGCCGAATGCTGATCGAGCGCGATTCCGCGTCCCGCGGCCGCGGCTTCGCCGAGCATCAAGGCGGTGCCCGACGGCGCATCGATCTTGGACTTGTGGTGCATCTCGAGAATTTCGATGTCAAAGCTCTGGTCGAGCGATTGCGCGACGCGCTTGACGAGCGCGGCGAGCAGATTGACGCCGAGGCTCATATTGCCTGACTTCACCACGATGGCGCGATTGGTCACGCTGCGGATCACCGCATCGTCGGACGGCGACATCCCGGTGGTGCCGATGACGTGAACGAGGCCGCGCTCGGCCGCGATCGCGACGTTGGCGATGGTCGCGGCCGGCACGGTGAAATCCAGGATGCCGTCGGCGCCGGCCGACATCGACCACAGATCGGCCGACAGCTTGACGTCATTGGCGGGGAGGCCGGCGAGCACGCCGGCGTCCTTGCCGAGCAGTTCCGAGCCCGGCGCTTCCAGCGCGCCGACCAGCACCGCCCCCGGGGTTTCGGAAATCACCCGGGTCAGCGTGCGGCCCATCCGGCCGCCGGCTCCCGCAACGATCAAACGCATGTCAGCCATGGCTCACCTCTCCACGCGATATAGCGAGCCAAGGCTGTTCCGGCAACCGAACCGGCTACCCGATGTGCGGACTATGGGCTGTCGTGCCCCTCGATGATGATGAGGTCGGCGATCGAATGCGGCTGCCGCACCTTGATGTTGGCTTGGTATTCCGGCGATTGGTAGCAAGCGAGCGCGGTCGCGTAATCGGGGAATTCGATCACGACATTGCGGGAGCGGCTCTGGCCCTCCACGCCGGTGAACTTGCCACCGCGAACGATGAACTTGCCGCCGAATTTCTGGAAGATGGCGGGGTTGGCCGCCATGTAGGGCTTGTAGCCTTCCTCATTGTGAACGTCGACGCGTCCAATCCAGTATCCCTTCGCCATCTCTGTTCTCCCTCTTGTTGTTCAGGCGAGCGCCTGGGCGATTTCGGCGTGAATGGCTTCGGCTGATGCCTTCGGGTCGGCGGCTTCCATCACCGGACGTCCGACCACGAGATAGTCGGCGCCGGCGGCAATGGCGCGAGCCGGCGTCATGATGCGCTTCTGGTCGCCGGTCGCCGAGCCTGCGGGGCGGATGCCCGGGGTCACCAGGTTCATCTGGTCGCCGACGATCTTGCGCAAGGCGGCGGCCTCCTCGGGCGAGCTGACGAGGCCGTCAACGCCAAGCGCCTGCGCCTGTTTGGCGCGCGCTTCGACGAGATCGGAGACGTTGAGGCGATAGCCCGCCGCATGCAGATCGGTGTCGTCGTAGGAGGTCAGCACCGTCACCGCGAGGATCTTCAGGCCGGAGCCGGCGCGTGCCTCGACCGCCGCCTTCATGGTCTGCGGGTAGGCATGCACGGTGAGGAAGGTCGCGCCAAGCCCGGCGACGCTTTCGACCCCGCGCGCGACGGTGTTGCCGATGTCGTGCAGCTTCAGATCGAGGAAGACCTTCTTGCCGCTGCCTGCAAGCTGCTTCGCCAGGATGAGGCCGCCGGCATAACCGAGCTGATAGCCGATCTTGTAGAAGGTGACGGCATCGCCGAGCCGGTCGATCATCGCCTCGGCGCTGGCGACGGACGGCAGATCGAGCGCCACGATCAACCGGTCTCTTGGAGCGATCCTGGCTGGCTGCATGTCACCTCACATCATGCGTTGGGATTGGTCGATCAGTTGCCGCACCAGCGCCTGCATCGCGTCGATGTCGGCTTGGTGCTTCAGATGATCCATATCGTCGTAGGCCTGCTCGGCAAATGACAGCGCGAGCTGGTTTGGGATCACGGTGGCGCGGCACGCCGTCAGGATCAGGCGCAGCGCCGCCAGCGCGCGGGTGCCGCCGAGCCGGTTGCCGGATGCGGCTGAAATCGCGAACGCGCGGCCGTGGAACACCTGACCTCGCACCTCATGCGGATCCTGCACGCGGCTCACCCAGTCGATCGTGTTCTTCACCAGCGCCGGCACCGAGGAATTGTATTCCGGCGTCACGATCAGCACGCCATGATGGACGCCGATCATCCGCTTCAGATTCACGGCATGCTGCGGCACGCCGGATTTCGCCTGCAGGTCGCCATCATAGATCGGCAGCGGAAAATCGCCGAGCGAGATGCGGGTGACGTCGGCGCCGGATTGCGCCAGTTCGTGCGCCAGCACGGCAGCCAGCTTCGCATTGAGCGAGCCTGACCGAAGCGATCCGGGGATCACGAGGATTTTCAGCGCGGACATTTTGAAATCGCAGGTAAGGCGCTCGCCCGGCGCGACGGCGCCGGGTGGTCAGCCCTTGCGATACACCCAGACCCGCGCGGGCGGAAGGTTCATCCAGATCCGCTCGGAGGCCTCTGTGGACACGCCCGGCAGCGACTTCGGAATCGGAGGCACCACTGAATAGGTGAACTGAATGAACGGCGCGCCGGGTGCGAGCGCCAGGAAAGCGTCACGGACCAGCCTCAGGCGGGTCAGCATCGGCTTGGTGACGAGCGGCAGGCCGGAGACCACGGCCGAGGCGGGAGATTTCATGACATCCCACAGCGTGTCGCGGAGCCTGTAGGCGTCGCCCTGGACCACCTTGGCTTGCGGATAACGTTCGCGCAGCAACGCGCAGAAACCGGGATTGTATTCGACCAGGACGAGACGCTTCTGGTCGACGCCGTGCTCGATCAGCGCGTTGGTGATCGCCCCGGTGCCGGGTCCAAGTTCGACGACCGGCCCCTCGGCGTCGTGATCGACATATTGCGCCATGGTGCGGGCGAGCAGCCGTCCGGACGGCATCACCGCGCCCATATGCAGCGGCTTCTCCATCCATGAACGGAGAAATCGAACCTCGTCGTCGAGACGGAGGGGCTTCTTCGACGCACGCACGGACGATTGCAAAGGCATGTCGCTACCAGGCGGGGACCGCACAATCGAGCGGTTGTCAGAAAACAGTCACAAAGACGTATAGATCGAAGTCGTTACGGTCAAGCATAACGACTGCGGCTAGACGGAGCGATTGCCAAAGAAGTCCTTGACCTTAGAGAAGAAACCCGCTGCCTCCGGCTGAGTTGCGCCGGACGACAGCTTTTCGAACTCCATCAGCAGTTCCTGCTGCTTCTTGGTCAGATTCTGCGGCGTTTCGACCACGACCTGGACATACATGTCGCCGGTCTGGCGCGAGCGGAGCACCGGCATACCCTTTGATGCAATGCGGAATCGCCGGCTGGACTGGGTGCCGGCCGGCACCTTCACCTTGGTCTTGCCCTTGTCGATGGTCGGCACCTCGAATTCGCCGCCGAGCGCTGCGGTCACCATCGAGATCGGCACACGGCAGTGCAGGTCGGCGCCGTCGCGCTGGAAGAACGGGTGCGTGGTCAGCGACAGGAAGATGTAGAGGTCGCCGGGCGGTCCGCCGCGGACACCGGCCTCGCCTTCACCGGCGAGACGAATGCGGGTGCCGTCCTCGACGCCCGGGGGAATGTTGACCGACAGCGTGCGCTCGCGCGTCACCCGGCCGGAACCGGCGCAGGAGGTGCAGGCATCCTCGATCATCTGGCCGCGACCCTGACAGCCGGGACAGGTCCGCTCCAGCGTGAAGAAGCCCTGGGCCTGCCGGACACGGCCGGCGCCGCCGCAATGCGAGCACGTCTTCGGCTTGGTGCCGGCCTTGGCGCCGGTGCCCGAGCAGGATTCGCAGGTGACCGAGACCGGGATCTCGATCTGCGCGGTCTTGCCCTGGAAGGCCTCCTCGAGCGTGATCTCCATGTTGTAGCGCAGGTCGGCTCCGCGCTCGCGGCCGCCGCTGCGACGCTGCCCGGCCATGCCGAACAGGTCTTCGAAAATGTCGGAGAAGGATGAGGCGAAGCCGGCGCCGAAGCCGGGGCCGCCACCGCCCATGCCCTGCTCGAAAGCGGCATGGCCGAAGCGGTCATAGGCGGCGCGCTTGTCGCCGTCCTTCAGCACCTCATAGGCTTCGTTGATTTCCTTGAATCGGACTTCGCTGGCGGCGTCGCCCGGATTCTTGTCCGGATGCCATTTCATCGCGAGCTTGCGGAAAGCCGATTTGAGCTTGGTCTCGTCCGCGTTCCGCTCAACCTCGAGGGTCTCGTAATAGCAGCGCTTGGTGGACATCCTTCAATTCCGTCCGAAGTTCATCGCGATCGCCAAAGATTGCGCTGACGATTGCGTCAAGGATTGCGCCTGTCTGGAAGATGCAGCGATCGCCTTAAAGAAAAATGACCCCCACTCCTCCGAGACGCGGCGCGTGCTCATTGGTGTGAGGGTCATGATCGCAAATCCGCGCTTAAGCAGACTTCTTGCTGTTCTTGTCGTCGTCGACCTCGGTGAACTCCGCGTCGACAACGTCATCCTTAGCAGCGTCCTTGGCCGCATCGGCCTCGGCCTGCTGCTTGTACATGGCCTCGCCGAGCTTCATCGAAGCCTGCGCCAGCGTGTTGGTCTTGGCCTTGATCGCCTCGGCGTCGTCGCCCTTCAGCGCTTCCTTGAGGTCGCTGACGGCGTCTTCGATCGCGCGGCGCTCGGTGTCGGCGATCTTCGAACCGTGTTCGGCCAGAGCCTTCTCGGTCGAGTGAACCAGCCCGTCGGCATGGTTCTTGGCGTCGACAGCCTCGCGGCGCTTCTTGTCCTCGGCCGCGTTGACCTCGGCGTCCTTGACCATCTTGTCGATGTCGGCTTCGGACAGACCGCCGGATGCCTGGATCCGGATCTGCTGTTCCTTGCCGGTCGCCTTGTCCTTGGCCGAGACGTTGACGATACCGTTGGCGTCGATGTCGAAGGTCACCTCGATCTGCGGCATGCCGCGCGGAGCCGGCGGAATACCCATCAGGTCGAACTGGCCGAGCATCTTGTTGTCGGCCGCCATTTCACGCTCGCCCTGGAAGACCCGGATGGTGACAGCGCCCTGATTGTCTTCGGCGGTCGAGAACACCTGGCTCTTCTTGGTCGGGATCGTGGTGTTGCGGTCGATGATGCGGGTGAACACACCGCCCAGCGTCTCGATGCCCAGCGACAGCGGGGTCACGTCGAGCAGCAGCACGTCCTTGACATCGCCCTGCAGCACGCCGGCCTGGATCGCAGCGCCGATCGCGACGACCTCGTCGGGATTGACGCCCTTATGCGGCTCCTTGCCGAAGAACTGCTTCACGACTTCCTGGATCTTCGGCATGCGGGTCATGCCGCCGACCAGCACCACTTCGCCGATCTCGCCGGCGGTCAGGCCGGCATCCTTCAGCGCCTTGCGGCACGGCTCGATGGTCTTCTCGACGAGATCGGCCACCAGCGCCTCGAACTTAGCGCGGGTCAGCTTCATCGTCAGATGCTTCGGACCGGTCTGGTCAGCCGTGATGAACGGCAGGTTGATTTCGGTCTGCGTGGTCGACGACAGCTCGATCTTGGCCTTCTCCGCAGCCTCCTTCAGGCGCTGCAGGGCAAGCTTGTCGTTGCGCAGGTTGATGCCCTGCTCCTTCTGGAATTCGTCGGCGAGATAGCCGACCAGGCGCATGTCGAAATCTTCACCGCCCAGGAAGGTGTCGCCGTTGGTCGACTTCACCTCGAACACGCCGTCGCCGATCTCGAGGATCGAGACGTCGAAGGTGCCGCCGCCGAGGTCGTACACGGCGATCGTGCCGGACTTCGACTTGTCGAGACCGTAGGCGAGCGCGGCAGCCGTCGGCTCGTTGATGATGCGCAGCACTTCGAGGCCGGCGATCTTGCCGGCGTCCTTGGTGGCCTGACGCTGCGCGTCGTTGAAATAGGCGGGAACCGTGATGACGGCCTGCTCGACCTTCTGGCCGAGATGCGCCTCAGCGGTCTCCTTCATCTTCTGCAGAATGAAGGCCGAGACCTGCGAGGGCGAATAGGTCTTGCCATCGGCTTCGACCCAGGCGTCGCCGTTCGATGCCTTGACGATCTTGTAGGGAACGAGCTTCTTGTCCTTCTCGACCATCGGGTCGTCATAGCGGCGGCCAATGAGGCGCTTCACCGCAAAGAACGTACGCTCGGGATTGGTCACCGCCTGGCGCTTCGCCGGCTGGCCGACGAGGCGCTCGCCATCGTCAGTGAAAGCAACGATCGACGGCGTCGTTCGCATGCCCTCGGCATTCTCGATCACCTTGGCGTTCTTGCCATCCATTACGGCGACGCACGAATTCGTGGTGCCGAGGTCGATCCCAATGACCTTACCCATGGTTTTGATATCCTCTTTGCTACGGCAGGTTGGTTGGGCCCTGACGGCGCTCCGTACCGAACCCCCAGACGTTCACATACTCGCGATATTGCGACGGTGAGCCTGATATAGGAGAGAGGGTCCTGCCCGCAAGGACTGGACGCAACGTTGAGGCCTGAAAAGACTGACGTTTGAAAGATTGTGTCAGCCCGGCCGCAGCGCCGGTTCAAGCCCGATCCAAGTTAACAAATCGGCAATGATGCGGCACGCCGTCGACCGCGAACATCCGCCACGCGATGTCCGCGCTGTTGAGTGAACACTCACAAACGTCGTATGCGGAAGCGGGCGCAGGCCGAGGGCGCGCTGTTTGGCCGCTGGTGGCCGATCGTCGGAAACGTCGGGAAACTGGAAAGTGCCGGCCAATCGGGACGAAAAGCCCCTGGAATCGGGCCTGCAGGCCCGGAGCGCGGCTTTGGCGGCCTGTTGCAGGGTCATCAAAACCGCTAAAAGCGGTCCGACTGAAAGAGGCCATCCAGCCCTGCACCGGCCCCGTTGCGCGGCCACCAAGCAAAACCGGTAGATCCCCCATGACGCCTTTTCGACTTCTCGTTGCGGTTGCCTTGCTGCTTGCTGCCACCTGTCGTGGCTTTGCCGCCGACGTGGTGTTTCCGCCGGGCGCGCATGTCGGGATGAAGCCGCTGGTGGGCCTCAACCGCGCCAAGTCGTTCATCGGCTTCGAGACCGAGGACCAGGGCGTGAAGGTCTTGATCGCCGATCTGCCCGCGGACGCCTACAACGAGGTCGTGAGCGCCTTCAAGGCCAACCCGGCCGGCAGCGGAAACATCAAGCCGGAGAGCCTCGAGACGCCGGCGGGCCTCGCCTATTACACCGTGGAGAGCGCGCGTGACGGCACCACCAATGTGCGGCGCTACTCCATGATCCTGCCGGGACCGACCTTCTCCGGCTATGTCGCGGTACAGGTGCCGGAGAACGCGAGCAAGATCTACACCGACGACGCCGTGCGGCAGATGTTCGCCACCGCCCAGATCCGCAACGAGGTGCCGGTCGACGAGCAGCTAAGCATGATGCCGTTCAAGGTCACCGAGCTCAGCAGCTTCAAGAATGTCCGCATGCTGGCGCCGGGCGCGGCGCTGCTGATGGCCGACGGCGACGACAAGGGCCTTGAGACCAAGCCCTTTATGCTGCTTGGCATCATCGGCTCGGCCCCGGCCACACCGGATGATCGCGGCCGCTTCGCCCAGCAGATCGCCACCACGATCCCCGGCGTGCGCGACGGGCGGATCACCATGTCCGAACCGATCCGGATCGACGGCCAGCCCGGCTTCGAGACGCGCATCGACGCCGTCAGCGGCAAGGACAATACCCCGGTGACCATCGTGCAGTGGCTGCGGTTCGGCGCGCAAACATCGATGCGCATCATCGGCAGCTCCCCGCGCACCGATTGGGAGAAGGCCTTCCCGCGCTTCCGCGCGGTGCGCGACGGCATCCAGCCGCGCGGCTGACAGGCCCGCCGAAAAATCGGACTTTCGCAGCTCCACGAACGGAACTAGCCTCCTCGTGCAATTATCAAAGCGAGGAGGGGCGCGATGCCGGATCGACGACAGGTTGTTGCAGGCCTCGGTACGCTGGCGCTTGCCGCGCTGGTTCCAAAACATCTCTGGGCGGCTGCGATCAAGCCCGACGACGGCTCCGCGCTGCTCGTGATCGACGTCCAGAACTGCTTCCTGCCCGGCGGCAGCCTTGCCGTGAAGGACGGCGAGCAGGTGGTGCCGGTGATCAACCGGATCGCCAAGAGCTTTGCCAATGTGGTGATGACGCAGGACTGGCACACGCCCGGACACATTTCCTTTGCCTCGACCCATTCCGGCAAGAAGCCGTTCGAGACCGTCGACCTTGCCTATGGCAAGCAGGTGCTGTGGCCCGACCACTGCGTGCAGGGCACCGACGGCGCATCGCTGTCGAAGGAACTCGCGATCCCGCAGGCCGAGCTGATCATCCGCAAGGGTTTTCACAAGGACGTCGACAGCTACTCCGCCTTCACCGAGGCCGACGGCAAGACCACCACCGGGCTCGCCGCCTATCTCAAGGCGCGCAACGTCGAGCGGGTTTTCGTGGCCGGGCTCGCCACCGATTTCTGCGTGGCATGGACCGCGCTCGATGCGCGCAAGGCCGGCTTCGAGACCTATGTGGTGGAAGATGCCTGCCGCGGCATCGACACCCAGGGATCGCTCGCCAAGGCCTGGGACGACATGGCCAAGGGCGGCGTCAAGCGCATCCAGTCCTCGGATATCGCCTAGGACGCCGCCTCGCGAGATTCGCATGGCCGAGCCTGCGTCACCTCATGCATTCGATCTCGCGCAGCGCCTGCCGTCGCCGCGCATGGCTGGCCTGATCGTCCGGATCACCGGTTATCGCGAGACCGCAACTGGCCGGTTCGCACAACGACAGACCGCGCCGCTGATCGTCCCGCTGATCATCAGTTTCGGCTCGCCGTTCCTGATCGCGCTGTCGCGCGAACCTGGTGCGGCCGACCGTCAGCTCAGCTTCGCCGCCGGCCTGCATGCCGGGCCTGTCTACATCGAGTCCGACGGCCACGCTGCCTGCGTGCAGGTCGATTTCACCCCGCTCGGCGCCTACGGCTTCTTCGGCGGCGCCGTGACCGACCTAGTCGGGCGCATGGTCGATATCGACGATGCGCTCGGCCATGATGGCCGTCGTCTGCGCGAGCAACTCGGCGCCGTGACCTGCTGGCAGCGCCGCTTCGACCTGATCGAGGCGTTCGTGCTGCGCCGCGCCGGCCACATGCCGTCTCCCGAAGTCGCGTTCGCCTATCGAAAACTGGCGCGTTCGGCCGGCGCTATCAGCATCACGGCATTGGCCGACGAGATCGGCTGGAGCCGCAAGCATCTGGCTGGCCGGTTTCGGTCCGAACTCGGCCTCGCCCCCAAATCGCTGGCGCGCATGATGCGGTTTCACCGGGCGAGCCGGCTGGCGCAAAGCGGCGCAGCGCTTGGCTGGGCGGGGATCGCGGCGGAAAGCGGCTATGCCGACCAGGCCCATCTCGCCCGCGAGTTCGTCGAATTCGCAGGCGAACCGCCAACCGCCTGGGCGCGCCGCCGGGCGCTGACCGACCGCCGGCTGGTTCACGCCGGCGATGGGCTGGCGGACTGGTAACAAACCTTCAAGCTAACGCCGCGTTGCCCCGTGCAGGATGGCGCCGTCAGCCAAGGAGGTGAGCGACCATGACGCACGACATCGAACCGCCCCGCATCTACCCGACCCTGCGCTGCAAGGATGCCGAGGCGATGACCAATTGGCTCACGACGGTGCTTGGGTTCACCGAACACGTCGTCTACCGCGATGGCGGCGTGATCCATCACGCCGAGCTCGCCTATGGTTCCTCGATGCTGATGCTGGGCCAGAGCCGCGACGACGCATATGGCAGGCTGGTCGGCGACCTCGACAACCGCCGCACCGACTCGATCTATATCGCCGTCGACGATCCCGACGCGCTGTACGCGAAGGTCAAGGCTGCCGGAGCGAAGATCGAGATGGAACTGCGAAACACGGATTATGGCAGCCGCGACTTCGCCTGCCGCGATCCGGAAGGAAATCTCTGGAGCTTCGGCACCTATTGGCCGAAGGCACACGAGAAGCCGCGACCGTGAGCCCGCGCAATCCGCGAGCTCACAGACGGGTGTCCGGGATCGGACGGATCAGGCGGTGATGTCGGCGGTCGGGGCGGCCTTGGCGCCGCCCTTGGAGACGCCGACCAGCGCCGGACGCAGGATGCGCTCGCCGATTATGTAACCGGCCTGCACGACCTGCACCACGGTGCCCGACGGCACCGACGGATCGGGCACCTCGAACATCGCCTGCTGGAAGTTCGGATCGAACTTCTCGCCGATCGGGTCGAACTTCTTGACGCCGTTCTTCTCCAGCGCGTTGAGCAGCGAACGTTCGGTCAGCTCGACGCCTTCGATCAGCGCCTTCAGGCCGGGATCGGCGGCTTCCTTGGTCTCGGCCGGCACCGCATCGAGCGCGCGCTGCAGGTTGTCGGCGATATCGAGCACGTCGCGGGCAAAGCCGGTGATGCCGTAGGTCTTGGCGTCGGCGACCTCGCGGCGGGTGCGCTGGCGGAGATTCTCCATCTCGGCCAGGGTGCGCAGCGTCCGGTCGCGCGCCTCGGCGAGTTCCTTGGTCAGCGCCTCCGCCGATCCGGCTTCGGGCTCGTCAGGCATGATGTAGGGCTTCGAGACCACGGGCTCACCCGTCGGCGCCGAATTCTCGGTGTTGTCATTGGCCCGGTTCGGATCGGTCATGGCTTGCCTTCTCGAAAACTCGCGTCGGTTCAAATCTTGGGGATTGCTTGCCGGGATATCGTGCTTTGGGCGGCGAAAATCAAGCGCAACATACCGGTCTCGGGAACTGGGATCTCCGGCTTGGGTGAAGAAAACCCGTCAAATGAAAGCGAAATCGCCCTCCGGTCAGCCGCCGAGCATCTTGCTGACGATGCGCGCGGCATAATCGACGGTCGGGATCACCCGCGCATAGTTCAGCCGTGTCGGTCCGATCACGCCGAGGACGCCCACGATCCGCCCCTGGGCGTCGCCGTAGGGCGCGATGATGGTCGAGGAACCCGACAGCGAGAACAGCTTGTTCTCCGAGCCGATGAAGATCCGCACGCCCTCGCCGCGCTCAGCGCGGCCGAGCAGATCGATCACGCCGCGTTTGGTTTCGAGATCGTCGAACAGCGACTTGATGCGCTCGAGATCGTCGAGCGCATGCAGGTCCTCGAGCAGATTGGCGTGACCGCGCACGATCAGCTGGCGGTCTTCGTTCTCGCCGCCGGACCAACTCGCAATGCCCGCCGCGACCACCTTCTGCGTGAGCTGATCGAGCTCGGCGCGGTTTTGCGTCAGTGCCGTCTCGAGCTCGAGCCGCGCTTCGGCCAGCGTCCGGCCGCGGATCCGCGCATTGAGGAAATTGGTCGCCTCGGTCAGGGCTGAGGATGGAACACCCGGCGGCAGTGCCAGCACGCGGTTTTCGACCTGGCCGTCTTCGCCGACCAGCACGACCAGCGCCTTTTCCGGCTCCAGCCGGACGAACTCGATATGCTTCAGCCGTGCATTCGACTTCTGCGTCAGCACCACCGCCGCGGCGCGGGTCAGTCCCGACAGCCGCGTCAAGGCTTCGCCGAGCGCGGCCTCGACGGATTGCGCGCGGCCGACGGCAGCAAGCTGGGTCTGGATCGACTGACGCTCGGTCTCGGTGAGGTCGCCGACCTGCATCAGCGCATCGACGAAGAAGCGCAGCCCGAGTTCGGTCGGCAACCGGCCGGCGGAGGTGTGCGGCGCATAGATCAGGCCGAGCTGCTCGAGATCCGACATCACGTTGCGGACCGAGGCCGGCGACAGCGGTAATGCGATCAGGCGCGAAATGTTGCGCGAACCGACCGGCTCGCCGGTTGCGAGATAGCTTTCGACGATTTGACGAAAAATATCGCGCGAACGCTCGTTGAGCTGGGCGAGCCCGGCATGCGGCGCGATCAGGCCAATCGGATCGTGGTGAGTCACACTCCAGTCCCTCACAATTACTGCATAATTTGTCGATCCGGGAGGCCGATGACAAGCATGCATTCGGCCCCCGTCGTACCGGACCCTACCGGGGCCGAAAACCCTCGCCAAAACCCTTGCCGCTGCCCCTTCCCGCTCCTACAAGCACGGCCAGCCAATTTTCTCGGATTTCTGGAGGATTTCATGCGGCCAAGCCGCCGTGCACCCGATGAACTGCGTCCCGTGTCGCTGGAACGCGGCGTCGTCAAATATGCCGAGGGTTCCTGCATGGTGAAGTTCGGGGACACCCATGTGCTGGTGACCGCCACGCTGGAAGAGCGATTGCCGCCGTGGCTGAAGGGCCAGGGCCGCGGCTGGGTCACCGCCGAATACGGCATGCTGCCGCGTGCCACCCTGGAACGCACCCGCCGCGAGGCTTCGGCCGGCAAGCAGGGCGGCCGGACGGTCGAGATTCAGCGGCTGATCGGCCGCTCGCTGCGCGCGGCCGTCGATCTCGAGGCGCTCGGCGAACGCCAGATCACGGTCGATTGCGACGTCATCCAGGCCGACGGCGGCACCCGCACCGCCTCGATCACCGGTGCCTGGGTGGCGCTGGCCGACTGCATCAACTGGATGAAGACCCGCAACATGCTGAAGACCAACGTGTTGCGCGACAATGTGGCGGCGATCTCCTGCGGCATCTACCAGGGCACGCCGGTGCTCGATCTCGACTATGCCGAGGATTCCGAAGCCGACACCGACGCCAATTTCGTCATGACCGGCGACGGCCGGATCATCGAGGTGCAGGGCACCGCCGAGAAGACGCCGTTCTCGGAAGGCGAATTCCTGGCGCTGATGGCGCTGGCGCGCAAAGGTGTCGCGCGTCTGGTCGACTTGCAACAGATCGCGGTGGCGTAGTCAGATTGGGCATGCACCGCCGAATCACCGGAAGGCTCGTCATCGCCACCCATAATCCCGGCAAGCTTGCCGAGATGCGGGAACTGCTGGCGCCGCACGGCGTGGAGGTGGTGTCGGCCGGCGAGCTCGACCTCGCCGAGCCCGAGGAGACCGGCGACAATTTTCGCGCCAACGCGGCGATCAAGGCGATCGCGGCAGCGAAGGCGACCGGACTGCCCGCCTTCGCCGACGATTCCGGCCTCGTGGTCGATGCGCTCGATGGAGCGCCCGGAATCTACTCGGCGCGCTGGGCCGGCGAGGGCAAGGACTTCATGGCGGCGATGACGCGGATCGAGCGGCTGCTGCAGGAACGCGGCGCCACCGCACCGGACCGGCGCAAGGCGCACTTCGTGTCGGCGTTGTGCGTGGCCTGGCCCGACGATCATCTCGAGCAGGTCGAGGCCCGCGTCGATGGAACCCTGGTCTGGCCGCCGCGTGGCACCGCCGGCTTTGGCTACGATCCGGCCTTCCTGCCCGACGGCTACACGCGGACCTTCGGCGAGATGACCAGCATCGAGAAGCACGGCCTGCCGCCGCTCGGGCTCGGCCTGTCGCATCGCGCCCGCGCCTTCGTGAAGCTCGCGGAGATCTGCCTTGAGCCACGCTGACCGAGAAGCCTTCGGCGTCTACGTGCACTGGCCGTTCTGCCTGTCGAAATGCCCGTATTGTGATTTCAACAGCCATGTGCGGCATGCGCCGGTCGACGAGGAGCGTTTCGTGCGCGCGTTCGCCCGCGAGATCGAGACGACGGCCGCGCGCGTGCCGGGGCGGCAGGTGTCCTCGATCTTCCTCGGCGGCGGCACGCCATCGTTGATGCAGCCGAAGACCGTCGGTGCCGTGCTCGATGCGATCGGCAAGCACTGGACGGTGGCGCGCGATGTCGAGGTCACGCTCGAGGCCAATCCGACCAGCGTCGAGGCGACGCGCTTTCGCGGCTATCGCGCAGCCGGCGTCAACCGCGTCTCGCTCGGCGTGCAGGCGCTCGATGACGTCTCGCTGAAGGCGCTAGGCCGCCTGCACACCGCGCGCGAGGCGCTCGACGCGGTCGCGATCGCGCGCTCTGCGTTCGATCGCTACTCGTTCGATCTGATCTATGCCCGCCCCGACCAGACGCCGCGGATGTGGGCCGATGAACTGAAGCAGGCGATCTCGGAAGCGGCCGAGCACCTGTCGCTCTACCAGCTCACGATCGAGGAAGGCACGCCGTTCTTCGGGCTGCATGCCGCCGGCAAATTGCAGACGCCGGACGAAGCGACTGCGCGCGCGCTCTACGACGTGACGCAGGAGGTCTGCGCGCGCGAGGGGTTGCCGGCCTATGAGATCTCCAATCACGCCCGCGCCGGCGCGGAGTGCAAGCATAACCTCGTCTACTGGCGCGGCGAGGAATATGCCGGCATCGGCCCTGGCGCACATGGCCGGCTCGACATCGATGGCGTCAGGCACGCGACCGCAACCGAGCGGCGCCCCGAGGCGTGGCTGTTGAACGTCGAGGAGCGCGGTCACGGCGTCGTCAGCGATGACAGCCTCAACAGCGAAGAACGCGCCGACGAGTTTCTGCTGATGGGGCTGCGGCTCGCCGAGGGCATCGATCCCAAGCGCTATGCGAAGCTCTCCGGCCGCCAGCTCGACCCGCACCGGATCGCGATGCTGCGCGAGGAAGGCGCGATCGCCGTCGACGCCGACGGACGACTGCGGGTGACGACGTCGGGATTCCCGGTGCTCGACGCGGTCGTTGCGGATCTCGCCGCCTAGAACCTATCCCGTTCCGATTGAATCGGAACGAGGCTCTAGATTCTTGTTTTGACGCGTTTTCTTCACGCGAACCGGTATCCACTTCGCTCGAAACCGCTCTAGGTGCACGCTGCCAAAATATCGAAAACAACCCCATGCAAAGGAGCTGGGGGGTGCCGGCGCTCGACAAGGCAGCTTGACCGCCCGACGAAAATCAAGCGCCAAAGCTCTTCGGCGAGCCTGCCACCGGCGTGCTGCCGCCTGAGGCCACCTTCATGACCGCAAGGCCACGCTCATTGGTGCCGTCGGAGCGGAAGCGGAACAAACCATCGATGCCGGCAAAGCCGGACGGATTGGTCAGTGTCTCCGGCGCAAAGCGCTGCGCCCCTTGCGTGCGCGCGAGCGCCGCCATCAGCGCCACGGCATCATAGGCAAGCGTCGCGGTGCGCACGGGCTCGCCGCCATATTTGCCGCGGTAGCGGCCGGCGAAGCTGCGGAAGCCGGACGGATCGGGCGCGGCGTAGAGGCCACCCTGCAAGACGGGGCTCGCGAACACCCGCGGATTGTCCCACAGCCCGGTGCCGAGCAGCTGGATGTTGCGCAGATTGGCGCCGGCTGCGGTCAAGGCATCGGCGGTCGCGACCACCGAATCACCATCGTCGGCGATCAGCAGCGCATCGGCCTGGCCGAGCGCCTGCGCCACGGTTCGCGCCGGCGTCGCGCGATCGGCGCCATATTTCTCGAATGCGACGACGCGGCCGTTCTTGCGGCCGACCGCCTGCTTGAACGCGGCCTCAACCACGTTGCCATAGGCGTTGTCCGGCACCATCGCGGCGAACGAGCGCTTTCCGATCCCCGCCGAGTAGTCGACGATGCGGTTGATGTCGGACTCCGGCAGGAAGCTCAGCAGATAGACGCCGCGCCCGGCCACGCTCGAATCGGTGGAGAACGCGATCACCGAGGTTCCGCGCGGCCGCGTCAGTTGCGCGACGGCCGGCACCGAGCCTGCGAACAGCGGTCCCAGAATGATCTCGGCGCCTTCGGACAGTGCCTGCTGGGCACCCTGCGATGCGCCCTGCGGGCTGCCGCCATCGTCCTTGATCAGGAGCTGGATGTTCGGGTTCTGAAATTCCGCCAGCGCCATTTCGGCCGCGTTCCGCATCGACTGGGCGGCAAGCCCGGCATTGCCGGACGCCGACAGCGGCAGGATCAGGCCGATCTTGACCTGCCCGGTGCCGACCGCCTGCGGCTGCTGCTGCGGGCCGGCAGGACCGCCTTCCTGGTTGCCGCCGAACGGGCTGGAAAACTGGCTCAAGCTTTGCTGCACGCCGGAACAGGCCGTCAGCAGCGGCGCGCCCACGATGAGGCCGAGCGCGGTCCGCCGGGTGGTGCCCGACGGCGGGGACTTGCGGTGATGCGGGCCTTCCATCGTCTCTCTTCTCTTGGCCGACCGTGATCAGCCAGGACTCCATCCAGCTCTGATGAGGCGGGTGGATTCAGGCATATTCTCGGCGAATAGTTAACTAAAACAAAAGGATTATGGCCCCGCGGCGCCCTTGCCGCGGCCTCCATTTCCCCCGTCAGCCAGCGTTCCGTCACCGCCGTTTGCGGATGTGGCGCAAGCGCCGCCATCCCTCTAGATTGGCATTATGCGCGCAAAAGCCAGTTCCCTCCACAGTTCGGATGCCACGACAGGCGCTGCGGCCAGAACATTTTCGATCGGCGGCCAGCAATTGGCCGCGCCAAGGGCAGCACCCGGGCTCCATCTGGTCGCGACCCCGATCGGAAATCTCGCCGACATCACCCTGCGCGCGCTGGAAACGCTGGCCGGTGTCGACGTCATCGCCTGCGAGGACACGAGAATTACCCGGCGGCTGACCGAGCGTTATGCGATCGCCGCGGAGCTTGCGCTCTACCACGAGCACAACGCGGCCCAGGCCCGTCCAAAAATCCTGGAGCGGCTGGCGCAGGGCGCCGCGATCGCGCTGGTTTCCGACGCCGGCACGCCACTGATCTCCGATCCCGGCTTCAAGCTGGTGCGCGACGTCTGCGCCGCCGGGCATGCCGTCATCGCGGTGCCGGGGCCATCATCGGTGCTGACGGCGCTGTCGGTCGCGGCATTGCCGACCGACCGGTTTTTCTTCGAGGGATTTTTGCCCGCCAAGGAGCACGCGCGCCGCGCCCGGCTCAACGAGCTGGCGAGGGTCGATTCGACGCTCGTGATGTTCGAATCGGGCAATCGCGTACAGGACACGCTGCGCGATCTCGCCGCGATCATGGCCGGCCGCGATGCCGCGATCTGCCGCGAGCTGACCAAGCTGCACGAGGAAATCACGCGCGCGCCGGTCGCCGCGCTGGCGGCAAGCGCGGACGCGCTGGAAACGCGCGGCGAGTTCGTGCTGGTCATCGGACCTCCGGCCGATGATGCCGGGGTGATGGACCAGGATGCGCTCGACGATCTGCTGCGGGCGCAGCTCGGCCGCGGCAGCGTCAAGGATGCGGTCGCCCATGCGGTCGAACTGTCGGGCCGGCCGCGCCGCGAGGTCTATGCCCGTGCCCTCGAGCTTGCGAAGACCATCGGGGACGGCAATGGCGAAGACTGACAGCGCCTCGCCCGAGCGCGTCGCGGCGTTCCGGACCGGCATCTCGGCGGAGAGCCGCGCCGCAGCGCTTCTGATCGCCAAGGGCTATCGCATCCTGGCACGACGCTTCCGCACCCCCTTTGGCGAGATCGACCTGGTGGTGCGCCGGCGCAATCTGCTGGCCTTCGTCGAGGTCAAGGCCCGGGCCAGCCTCGACGACGCCGCCTATGCGGTGACGCCGCGGCAGCAGCTGCGCATCATCAATGCCGCCCAGGCCTGGCTGATGGCGCATCCCGAACATGCCGAATTCGAGCTCAGATTCGACGCCGTGCTGATTGCGCCGAAGAGCCTGCCGCGCCATTTGTTAGCGGCATTCGATGCAAGCCCTTAACGTTATCCTCAGACCTCGCGGAACATGCCTATGAAATTGAAGATCGCCGTCCAGATGGATCCCATCGCGCGCATCAATATTCGCGGCGATTCGACCTTTGCGCTGCTGCTCGAGGCGCAGAAGCGCGGCCACGGCATTTCCTACTACACGCCCGACAAGCTGTCGTTGCGCGGCGAGGAGCTGGTGGCGCCGGTGCAGCCTCTCACCGTGCGCGACGAGGTCGGCAATCATTTCACGCTGGGCGAGCCGAAGCGCGAAGCGCTCAACGGCTTCGACGTCGTGTGCTGCTGCGGCAGGATCCGCCGTTCGACCTCGCCTACATCACCTCGACCCATTTCCTCGAGCGCATCCATCCGAAGACCTTGGTCGTCAACGACCCGGCCAGCGTGCGCAACGCGCCGGAAAAGCTGTTCGTGATGAACTTCCCGAAGCTGATGCCGCCAACCTTGATCTCGCGCGATCTCGACGAGATCAACGCATTCCGCGACCATCATGGCGCCGTCGTCATGAAGCCGCTGCACGGCCATGGCGGCGCCGCCGTCTTCCGCGTGATGCCGCAGGACATGAACTTCGGCTCGCTGTTCGACATGTTCTCCGTCACGTTCAAGGAGCCCTGGGTGATCCAGCGCTTCCTCCCCGAGGTGAAGCATGGTGACAAGCGCATCATCCTGGTCGACGGCGAGTTCGCCGGCGCCGTCAACCGCGTGCCGGCGGCGGACGATCTGCGCTCCAACATGGTCCGTGGCGGCGCAGCCACGGCGACCGAACTCTCGGATCGCGAGAGCGAAATCTGCGCCACGCTCGGACCGGCGCTGCGCGAACGCGGCCTGCTGTTCGTCGGCATCGACGTGATCGACGGCAACCTGACCGAGATCAACGTCACCTCGCCGACCGGCATCCGCGCAATCCAACGGCTCAATGGCCCCGACGTCGCGGCGATGATCTGGGATACCATCGAGAAGAAGCGCGCCGCGAAATAATCCTCCCTTGTGCGCCGCACAGCTGGCTGAAATTTTAGCCAGCGTTCGATCGCGCATGCGTTCTCCTTATTCTTCTTGCCAGCTTGCGCAGGCGAGGGCAGCATCCGCTTGCCTGCGTCAGGTCAAGCAGCGGGTCAACGCGCGGGCACAACGCGAAAATCTTATAAAAATTCTGGAGGAAGACGTTATGACGCTCAATGTCTCACGACGATCCTTGCTCGCGCTCGGTGCCGGTCTCGGCGCCAGCACCCTGCTCGGGGGCACCGCACAGGCACGCGCGCCGAAGCTCGGCACGCAGACACCCTATTGGCACCGCTTCATGCTCGGCGAAGCCGAAGTGACCGTCGTATCCGACGGGCCGCTTCCGCTCGGCGATCCCTCCGGCACCTTCACCGGTGTGCCGAAGGAGGAGGTGAAGAAGATGCTCTCCGACAACTTCCTCTCGCCCGACAATGTCGTGCTCGAGCAGAATTCGCCGATCGTCAATACCGGCGACAAGCTGATCCTGTTCGACACCGGCATGGGCACGTCGCAACTGTTCGGCAAGACCACCGGGCGGCAGCAGAAGAGTATGCAGGAAGCCGGCATCAAGCCGGAGGACATCGACGCCGTCGTGCTGTCGCACGCGCATATCGATCATATCGGCGGCATCGTCGGCGCCGACGACAAGCCGTTGTTCCCGAATGCGCAATATTACATCGCGCAGAGCGATCTCGAGTTCTGGACCGACGAAGGCAAGATGGGCAGCCCGTTGAAGGATTTCATCGTGCACGCCCGCAAGAACCTGCTGCCGGTGCGCGACCGCATCGTGTTCTTCAAGGACGGCCAGGAATTCCTGCCCGGCGTGACGGCAATCGCGGCGCCAGGCCACACCGTGGGCCACACCATCTTCATGGTGAGCTCGGGCGGCAAATCCTTCGCCTTCCTCGGCGACCTCTCGCATCACGCGGTGCTGCTGCTGGAGCGGCCGCGGATGGAGTTCTCCTACGACACCGATCCGAAGCAGGCGGCGGCGTCGCGGGTCAAGCTGCTGGAAATGCTGGCCGCGAACAAGACGGCCGTGATGTCCTATCACTTCGCTTGGCCGGGCTACGGCCACGTCGCCAAGGCCGGCGAAGGCTTCCACTACTATCCGGAGCCGATGCAGATGAACCTGTGACGGACTGATTGCGAAGACGGACTGCCTCGGGAGCGGCCGCCGCCGCTCCCGAATGCATTTGCCGCCCGGTGTAAGGAGTGCACGGGGCGCCCGGCCTATTCCGCCGGCGCAAGGCGGCTCGCGGAGCGAGTGCGCATCGTCTCTCGCGCGCCAATCCGCGCACGACGTTTGCGCCACCAGATCACGACGCCCGTCACCGACAGCGCCGCAACCACCAATCCCATCAGCGAGATCAGGATGCGCCCGGGCAAGCCGGCGATCCGGCCGGAATGCAACGGAAGCTGCATCTGCACGAACACGTCGGCCGCGGTGCCGACCCATGGCAGCCGCTCGCCGAGCGGACGGCCGTCCTCGCTGTCGTAGTAAAGCTGCGCCGGCCCGACGCCCGCGGCGCCATGTTCGTCGCCCGGCTCGAAGAATGCGACCGCATAGACGCCATGGGCCGGACCATAATTGATCGAACCGATCGGTGTGGTCCAGCCGCGCGCCTTGCCGTCGGCCGCGGCGCGCGCGGCGATCTCCGCATAGGTGATCCTCGGCTCGATCGGATCGTCGAGATGACGGTATGGTCGCTGCTCGTAGGGTGTCGGCGTGTAGTCGGACACGGTCTTCATCAACGGCGAGAACACCTCGAAATAGAGGTTCAGCGAGAATGCCGTGAATGCGATCACGAACAGCAACGCCCAGGTCCACAGGCTGAAGGCGCGATGAATGTCGAAATTGATTCGATAGGCGCTGCCTGAGGTCTTGATCTTCCAGGCCGGTGCCCAGCGGGTCCAGAAGCTCTTGCCGCTCGGGCCTGATATCGCCGACGCCCGCTGTGCACTTGCGCGCCGCCGCGACGGCAGGGTCAGGTAGAAGCCGACGAAACAATCGATCGTCCAGATCACGGCGATGACGCCGAGGAAGCGCATGCCCCAGCGATCGCTGCCCCAGAATTCGGGGATATGCATCGTGTAATGCAGCTTGTAGAGGAACGAGACGAAGTTTTCGCGGGTCACCGGCCAGACCGCGCCCCAATAGCGGCGTCCGAGCTCGACGCCGGTGTTTGGATCGAGGAAGACCTGGTTGTAGTCGAGCGTGTAGCGTTTGCCGGTCGCCGGATCGATCCGCGGCAGCACGAAGAACCACAGCGATTCGCCCTTCTCCGCCGTCATGAACATGTGGACGACGCGGGCGCGATGATCGCGCTGCTCGATCAGCCGGGCGAGCTCCACCGACGGGATCGCCGGTCCGGAGCTTGTCACCTCGAACAGCTTCCTGTTGAGCACATCGTCGATCTCGTGGTCCCACGAGATGATCGCGCCGGTGACGCCCGAGAAGAACAGGAAGGCCGCGGTGACAAGGCCCGCCCAGCGATGCAGTCGTCCGAAGATCGGTCTCATGGGGATTTCAGCAAGTTGTGGGGTGATCACCAGCGATAGGTCAGCTTCGCGATCGCCTTGCGGCCCTCCGCGTAGAAGCAGCTGGTGTTGCCGTAGCAGGCTGCCACGTAGCGCGTGTCGGCGAGGTTGGTGACGTTGAGCGAGAGGCGATAATTGTCCCTGGTATAGGCGACGAGCGCATCGACGACCGTCGACGCCGGCACCTTGAAGGTGTTGGCATCGTCACCGAACGTCGATCCGACATAGCGGACGCCGGCCCCGAACTGGACCCCGGCGAGCGGACCGCCCTGAACGGTGTAATCGCCCCACAGCGAGAAGCGGTTGAGCGGCACCGTGGTCGGCGCCTTGCCGACATTGACGGGATCCTTGGTGACTTCAGCGTCGACATAGGCGTAGCCGCCGCGGATGTTGACGCCCTCGACTAGTGTCGCGGTGCCCTCGAGCTCAACGCCGCGCGACCTGACTTCGCCGGTCTGCTCGGCGAAATAGAACGGCGGGGCGTAGGTGACGACGTTGGACCGGGTCAGGTCGAAGGCGGCCAGCGTGATCAGCGCATTGATGCCGACCGGCTGGTACTTGACGCCGATTTCGTACTGCACGCCGGACTCCGGCTTCAGCAGCTCGCCGGCGGCATTGGTGCTCAGCACCGGCAGGAATGACTCCGAATAACTGAAATAGGGCGCGATGCCGTTGTCGAAATTGTACATCACGGCGGCGCGACCGGTGAATGCCGAGGCGTCGGTCGACGTCGACGTTTTCGCGAGATTGTTGTCGAGGTCGGTGGTGACGAAATCCTGCCGCCCGCCAAGCAGAAACGACAGCCGGCCGAGCCTGATCTGGTCCTGCAGATAGAGGCCGGCCTGCGACTGCTTGATGCCGGTGTCGTCATACGGTCCGTTGTTGGTCCAGCTGTTGGTATAGACTGGCGCGAAGACGTTGAGCTTGCCGGTGCTGTAGCTCGAGGCCATGTCGCGGAACGAGGTGTTGCGGTAATCGACGCCGAACAACGTCGTATGGCTCAGCATGCCGGTGACGAACTTGCCCTGCAGCTGGTTGTCGACCGCGAAGGAATCGATCGTCGAGCTGCCGCCGGCGCCGCCGCGCGACAGCAGGCCCGCGGCTTCGTCGGCCGCCGATGCATAGCCGGTGCCGTAGAAGCTCTTCTGCTCGTTGTGCATCCACGAATAGCGCAGGTTCTGGCGGAAGGTCAGCGCCTCGTTGAAGTCGTGCGACAGCATGTAGCCGACCGAGGATTGCTCGGTGTCGAACTGGTTGAAGCCGGGCTCGCCGACGAAGCGCGTGTTCGGAATGTAGCGGCCGTTATTGGCCCAGACGGTGCCGGACGGCGGCAGGAATTGCAGGCCCCAGCCGGTGCGTTCCTTCTGGTAGTTCGCGAGGAAGGTGATCGTGGTGTCCTCATTCGGCTTCACGGTGACGGCGGGCGCAATGAAGACGCGATTGTCCTTGGTGTAGTCGACCTGGGTCTCACCATCGCGCGCGACGCCAGTCAGGCGCCACAGCACCGTTCCTTCCTTGTTGGCGCGGCCGCCGATGTCGAACTCGCCCTGATAGCGGTTGAAGCTGCCGCCCGACAGCGACACTTCCCCGAACTCGCGTGCAGTCGGCAGCTTGCTGACATAGTTGAGGATGCCGCCGGTGCCACTGCCGCCGAACATCGCCGAGGATGGCCCCTTCAGGACCTCGAGGCGCTCGGCTCCGTACGGATCGAGCCCGAGGAAGTGCACATAATTGCTGCTCGGCAGCCGCAGGCCGTCGAGATAGAGGCCCGGCATCGTCATGTCGAAGCCGCGGATCTGCAGGCCGCCGAAGCGGGTGTCCGATCCGCCATTCACGTCGCCGCTGACGCCGGCGGTGTAGCGCAATGCCGCGCCCACCGATTCCGCACCCTGGTTCCTGATCTGGTCCGTGGTGACGACCGAGATCGATTGCGGGATTTCGATCAGCGGCGTGTCGGTCTTGGTCGCCGTGCCCGAACGCGCGGCAACGAACCCGACCACCGGACCGCCGGCTCGCTCGCCGGCGCCGGCACCGGATCGTGCCGCCGCTGGCGGCGTCGCCTGCTGGGATCGAGCCACGCGGTTGGCGCGGCTCGCGCGTGCGGCCACCGGACGACGAACCGGTTTTGCATTCGCAGTGATCGCGCGCTGCTGAGGCGCGTCCACGCTCACCGGCGGCAGTTCCGATTGCGCGTCGGCGCGTTCAGTCGTGACTCCTGCGGCAAGGACGGCGGCGGTACACAGACCGATCGTTCGCAGCGCTGGATGTTGACGGGTGGAATGCGAAGCAAGTCGATCGATCACGCGAAGGCGCCCCTGATGTCAGCCTGGATGGATTTGTGATCCGGCTCTACAGCGCGGGGCTCGCGAGTACAGACCTCGGCAGTTGGAATAGATCGAGACTGCGCGCGCGATCAGCGTGCGAACACTGAAACCGCGGGGAAATCGACGACGCGCTGCGACAATAAGCGCGCGATGCTCGTCGTGCTGGAATGATTCTTGAGAATGATTCCTGCAGTTGTCGACGATGCGAGCTGTGTTCGATCGCGCGAGGCGCGTCATGGCGCGCGACGCCCGACGCCACCGCGCCGGCCGGAAACGGAAGCGCCGCGCGGTGAATTGGTACCGGGCGACCAGCCCTCGGCGCCGCGAACGTTCTTGTAATGTTCTTGCACTTGCCGCTCGGTTCCGCTACCTTCGATTGCGGAAGAATAGGGGCAGCATGGTCCAGCGCGTTTCCACCGTCGCATTCGAGGGGATCGAGGCCCGCGCGGTCGACGTGCAGGTGCAGGTTGCGCCGGGATTGCCGGCATTCGCGATCGTCGGCCTGCCCGACAAGGCGGTGTCGGAAGCCCGCGAACGCGTGCGTTCGGCGCTGATCGCCTCCGGCCTCGCGCTTCCCGCCCGCCGCATCACCGTCAACCTCGCACCCGCTGACCTGCCCAAGGAGGGCAGCCATTACGACCTGCCGATCGCGCTCGGCCTGATGGCGGCGATCGGCGCGATCCCGCCGGATGCGCTGAACGGCTTTACCGTGCTCGGCGAGCTCGGGCTCGACGGCTCGCTCGCGCCGGTGGCGGGCGTGCTGCCCGCGGCAATCGGCGCCAATTCGCGCGACGAGGGATTGATCTGCCCGGCCGCCTGCGGCTCGGAAGCCGCCTGGGCCAGTCCGGACATCCAGATCATCGCGGCAGAATCGCTGATCCAGATCGCCAACCACTTCAAGGGCACGCAGGTGCTGTCGCGGCCGCAGCCGAAGGTGCATGAGCGCGAGGAAACGCTTTTGGACCTGCGCGACATCAAGGGCCAGGAGAGCGCGAAACGCGCGCTCGAGATCGCCGCCGCCGGCGGTCATCATCTTCTGATGATCGGCTCGCCCGGCGCCGGCAAATCGATGCTGGCGGCGCGACTGCCCTCGATCCTGCCGCCGCTGTCGCCGTCGGAGCTGCTCGAAGTCTCGATGATCGCCTCGGTTGCCGGCGAGATCCGCGACGGCGCCCTGACCGCGCGACGCCCGTTCCGCAGCCCGCATCATTCCGCCAGCATGGCCGCGCTGACCGGCGGCGGCATGCGCGCCAAACCGGGCGAGATCTCGCTGGCGCATCAGGGCGTGCTGTTCCTCGACGAATTGCCGGAGTTCGATCCGCGCGTGCTGGATTCGCTGCGTCAGCCGCTGGAGAACGGCGAGGTTTCGGTGAGCAGGGCCAACCACCGCGTCACCTATCCGGCGCGCTTCATGCTGGTCGCAGCCATGAACCCGTGCCGTTGCGGCCATGCCTATGAACCCGGCTATTCCTGCAAGCGCGGCCGGCTCGACCGCTGCACCGGCGACTACCAGATGCGGATCTCCGGCCCGCTGATGGATCGCATCGACCTGCGGATCGAGGTGCCCGCCGTGACCGCGGCCGATCTGATCCTGCCGCCGCCGGCGGAGGGATCGGCCGAGGTTGCCGCCCGCGTCGCGGCCGCGCGCGACATCCAGCTCGCGCGCTATGCGGCTGCCGGCATGCCGCATGTCCGCACCAATGCGGAAGCGCCGAGTTCGCTGCTCGAGACCATCGCGCAACCCGACGCGCATGGGCAGAAGCTGCTGCGCGAGGCCGCCGACAACATGCACCTCACCGCGCGCGGTTATCACCGCGTGCTGCGGGTGGCGCGCACGCTTGCCGATCTCGACGGCGCCGAGACGATCGGCCGGCTACATCTCGCCGAAGCGCTGTCTTATCGTGCATTGGCCGACGATTTGCGCCGCGCGGCGTGATCTCCGCCGGCTTCCGGCCGGTGCCCGCCGCGTCAACGTGACAGTAACCACTCTCATTTACGCTCCGCAAACCATAAGCACCGCGATCGGCGGCAAGCTTGGGTCGAGCGAGTTGTGTCATGTTGCGTTTGAAGATTTTGACCTCGGTGGTCCCCCTTGCCGTGGCCGCGGTCCTTGCCCGCGCCGAATTCCTGCCGGGCCCGCGGCCCTGCATCGAGGTGGGCGGCGCCACGATGCAGATCGCATCGATCCCCCGGCTGGCGCAGCTTCACGTCAGCTTCACTGACGACCCCAGCCAGGCCACCGTCCGGGTCCAGATCGCCGACAGCGCCGACGCCGCCGACTTCACCGTGATCGACGACATCGACGACGCCGAGGCCGGCGCCTGCGAGAGCAGCGCGACGGCGCAGCTGATCGGGATTTCCGGCGATGCCTCGGCAACCGGCCCCGTCATCTATCTGACGCGTGATGCTGGCCCGTCCGACTATCGTGTCTTCGTGCAGTCGAAGACGTTCTCAGCGCGGGATGCCGCGGCCCTGATCGTCAGCGCCCGCGGCGGACACCGCCGCCTCGAAGCCGCAACGCCCGCACCTGACAAGCGCGTCCCGAACCGGGTCATGGCGGAATTAACCTCCCGCTAACCTTGTTCTGAGGGCAGCGCGAAATGGCCACCAATTTCAAGCACTTTGCAAGCTGGCCGACGCATCGTCAGCGCCAGATCAAGCTGTCTCAGGGTCACCATTGATGGGGCGTTTCTTCCGGATCAAGTTGCGCCTTCGCCGCTTCCTCCGGCGCCATTCCTGGCTCGCGACGATCGTGCGCTCGTTCACGATCTTCTCCGTCGCGTTTGGCAGCGCCTTCGGGTTCATTTCGGGCGCGCTCTCGCAACAGAGCGGCTACGATCCCAATGCATTCGCGATCGGGGTCAGCTTCCTGTTCGCGCTCGCCTGCCTTTGGATCGTGACGCTCGGCATCCGCCTGCGGCTGATGCGCAAGCGGCTGCGCACCATCGCCATGCACAATGAAGCGATGGCCGACCGCAACTGGGAACTGCAGGAGGCCGAGCAGCGCGCCTCTACCCTGTTCGAGGCGCAGGACGATTTGATCGTGCTGCGCGACCTCGACGGGCTCATCACCTATGCCAACGATGCCTATTGCGAGCTGGCGCAGAGGCCCCGCAGCGAATTGATCGGCAGCACCGCAACGCTGAAGGTGCTCGAACAAGGCGACACCGCGCTCGAATCCAACGGCACGCGGGTCTACGACCAGAAGATCGAGGGACCGCTCGGACCGCGCTGGATCGCGTGGCGTGAAGGCCTCGTGCGCAACGATGCCGGCGCGCCTGCGGAGATGCAGAGCGTCGGCCGCGACGTCACCGACCGCACCGAGAGCGAGCGCGCGCTCGCCGAAGCGCGCGATCAGGCCGACGCCGCCAACCGCGCCAAGTCGCGCTTCCTTGCGATGGCGAGCCACGAGATCCGCACCCCGCTGAACGGCATCATCGGCATGAGCGGATTGCTGATGGATACGCAGCTGACGTTGGAGCAGATGACCTACGTCAAGGCGGTCAAGACATCCGGCGACGCGCTGCTCGCGCTGATCGAGGAGCTGCTCGATTATTCCAAGATCGAGGCCGGCAAGATCGATCTCGAACACCGCGCGTTCGCGCTGTCCGGCCTGATCGAGGACATCACCGAGCTGCTGGCGCCGCGTGCGCAGACAAAGGGCATCGAGATCGCCGCCTATGTCGACGAACGGCTGCCGATGCAGGTGACCGGCGACGCCGCGCGGCTGCGTCAGGTGCTGCTCAATCTCGCCGGCAACGCCATCAAGTTCACCGCGACCGGTGGCGTGGCGCTGATCGTCGAGCCCGGCATCTGGCCGAACGAGATCAGCTTCCTGGTCCGCGACACCGGTATCGGCATCGCACCGGATGCGCAGCAGCGTATCTTCCGGGAGTTCGAGCAAGCCGACGACCGGATCGCGCGCAGCTATGGCGGCACCGGCCTCGGCCTTTCGATCAGCGACCGCATCGTCAAGCGGATGGGCGGCCGCATCACGCTCGCAAGCACGCCGGGCGCCGGCTCGACCTTCGAGGTGTCGATCCCGCTCGTCGCCGCCGATACCGGCGAGGCCAACGGCTTCGCCGCGCCCGACTTGACGGGACAGTCGATCATGCTGGTGGCGCCACACAGCATCGAGGTCTCGCTGATCTCGCGGCGGTTGCAGCGCTGGGGCGCACAGACCTGCATCGTGTCGGATGCCAACGTCGCCGAGGCGCTGCTGCCGGAGCGGAGCTGGCATGCGGTGCTGATCGACCACACGCTCGGCACGCCGGCGATGGAGGCGTTTGCCGACGCCTCCCGCCTCCATGCAACCCATCGCATCGTGATGTTCACGCCGGCGACGCGGCAGGACCTTTCGGCTTCCGAGTCAGCCATGTTCACCGGCTACCTGGTGAAGCCATTGCGCGCGTCGTCGCTCGCCGCGCGCCTGACCGCATCGCCGGAAGTCGCTGCGCCGAGCCTCGCGATCGAGGCGGCCGCCGAGTCCGCGCCCACAGCGCTTGCGTCCGCGCTGCCGGACAAGGGGCTCTCGATCCTGGTCGCCGAGGACAATGAGATCAACGCGCTGTTGATGCGCTCGCTGCTCACCCGGCTCGGCCACAACGTGGTCATCACCACCAATGGTGAGCAGGCGATGGAGTCCTGGCTGTCGGCGACCTCAGCCGGCACGCCCTATGATCTCGTGCTGATGGACATCCAGATGCCGCGCCTCAACGGCATCGAGACCACCAAGCAGATCCGCACCCATGAAGCGGCACAATCCGTCCGCCGGACCCCGATCCTGGCACTGACGGCAAATACGCTGGTGGAAGACCGCTATGCCTGCTTCGAAGCCGGCATGGACGGTTTTCTGATCAAGCCGCTCGACCGCGAAAAGCTGGAAGAAGCGCTCGCGGGCCTCGCCGCCGCACGGCACATTGCGGCGTAGCAGCCAATACCTCAGTGTCGTCCCTGCGCAAGCAGGGACCCATAACCACCGAAGCCAGTTTTGCGTCCGCTGGGGCTACAGCGCTGCAAATCACAGGTACCTGTGGTTATGGGTCCCCGCGTTCGCGGGGACGACAGCTGTGATGTGGCGCTTTCGCTGAGATACGGTTCCTACTACAGCCGGCGCAGCGCGACCGATTGCACCACGTGGTCGGCGCCCTTCTTCAGGATCAGCGTCGCGCGCGGGCGGGTCGGCAGGATGTTGTCCTCGAGATTGGCGAGGTTGGTGCGCTCCCAGATCGCGATCGCGGTCGCCGTGGCTTCCTCGTCCGACAGCGGCGCATAGCGGTGGAAGTAGGACCTCGGATCGGTGAACGCGGTGTCGCGCAGCGCCAGGAAGCGCTTGATGTACCACTCCCGCAGCACGGCCTCGTCGGCGTCGATATAGACCGAGAAGTCGAAGAAGTCGGAGACGAACGGCACCGCCTTGCCGTCGCGCGGCAGCCGCCCGGTCTGCAGCACGTTGACGCCCTCGACGATCAGGATGTCCGGCTGGTCGATCTCGACCCATTTGTTCGGCACGATGTCGTAGGTCAGATGCGAATAGACCGGCGCGCGCACGCGGCGCCGTCCCGCCTTGATGTCGCTGAGGAACGACAGCAGCGTCGGCAGGTCGTAGCTTTCCGGAAAGCCCTTCTTCTGCATGATGCCCTGCCGCTCGAGCACGGCATTCGGAAACAGGAAACCGTCGGTCGTGATCAGGTCGACCTTCGGCCGCGGCGACCAGCGCGCCAGCAGCGCCTGCAGCACGCGAGCCGTGGTCGACTTGCCGACCGCGACGGATCCGGCGACGCCGACGATGTAGGGCATCTTGCGGTCGCGGATGTTGAGGAACTGGCGCTGCGAGTAATACAGCCGCTGCGTCGCATCGACATAGATCGAGAGCAGCCGCGACAGCGGCAGGTAGATGTCCTCGACCTCCTGCAAATCGAGGCGATCGTGCATCGAACGCAGGCGATCGAACTCGCCGGGCTCGAGCGTCATCGGCGTATCGTCACGCAGATGCGACCATTGCTGGCGCGTGAAGATGCGGTAGGGGTTGTACTGTTGATCTGGTGCCCGGATGTCCATGAGGCCGCCCCTCTCGATGCGCTCGATCATTTGCGCTAGTCGCGCTTGCGCGACGCCTTCTCTTCCAGTCCCGACATCGAGGTGCGCTTCTCCAGCGCGGCCTCGACGTCCTCCAGCTTCACGCCGCGGGATTTCAACAGAACCAGCAGGTGAAACACGAGATCGGCACTTTCGGCGATGAGGTGATCGCGGTCATTCTCGACCGCGGCGATCACGGTCTCGACCGCTTCCTCGCCCAATTTCTTGGCGCAATGCTCCGCGCCCTTGTCGAGCAGCTTGCGGGTGTAGGACGCCTCACCGCCCGTTGCAGCGCGGGCGTCGATGGTGGCGGCCAGATCGTGGACCGTGAAACGCGACATCAACTCAACTCAAGCATGCACAGCGGCACCGCACGGGTACCATCCCTTAGGTGGGGACTTAGCATTTTTGTGACAAGGAGTCCCAGCTCTCCCTGTTTGAGCGTGGTCTTCACGGAAAACCGGTTTCCACTTTTCCTGACCACGCTCACGCTAGGGATCGAGCCGCATCGGCAGGCCGGCGCGCACCATGTGATCCTTGGCCTGGCGGATGGTGAATTCCCCGAAGTGGAAGATCGACGCGGCCAGCACGCCGGTGGCGTGACCCTCGCGGACGCCGTCGACCAGGTGGTCGAGATTGCCGACACCACCGGACGCGATGACCGGTACGGGGACACTGTCCGCGATCGCCCGAGTCAGCGGCAGGTCAAAGCCCTGCCTGGTGCCGTCCCGGTCCATCGAGGTCAGCAGGATTTCGCCGGCGCCGAGCGAGACGACCTCCTGGGCGTATTCGATGGCGTCGATCCCGGTGGCATTCCGTCCACCATGAGTGAAGATCTCCCAGCGGTCCGAGCCGCCGGCGCGCTTGACCCGCTTGGCGTCGATCGCGACCACGATGCATTGCTCGCCGTATTTCTCGGCCGCTTCCTTGACGAATTCGCGCCGGCTAACGGCCGCTGAATTGATCGAGACCTTGTCGGCGCCGGAGCGCAGCAGGGTCTTGATGTCGTCGACGGTGCGGACGCCGCCGCCCACGGTCAGCGGCATGAAGCAGGCTTCCGCCGTCCGCCGCACCACGTCCAGCATGATGCCGCGGTTTTCATGGGTGGCGGTGATGTCGAGGAAGGTGAGCTCGTCGGCGCCGGCGGCGTCATAGGCGATCGCGGCCTCGACCGGATCACCGGCGTCGCGCAGATCGACGAAGTTGACGCCCTTGACCACGCGGCCGTCCTTGACGTCGAGGCACGGGATCACGCGAACCTTGAACATGATCTCCTCCTACGCGCCGCGGATCAGCTGAAGGGCAGCGGCCGGATCGAGCCGTCCGTCATAGAGCGCACGGCCGACGATCGCACCGGCCAGCTTCTTCGCACGCGGCTCCAGCAGCGCCTTGACGTCGTCGATCGAGGCAAAGCCGCCGGAGGCGATCACTGGAATCGAGATGCGGTCGGCAAGCGCGATGGTGGCGTCGAGGTTGAGGCCCTTGAGCAGGCCGTCGCGGGCGATGTCGGTAAAGATGATCGCGGCTACGCCGGCATCCTCGAAGCGCTGCGCGATCTCGAGCGCGGTCACATGCGAGGTCTCGGACCAGCCTTCGACCGCGACCTTGCCGTCGCGCGCATCGAGGCCCACGGCGACACGGCCGGGGAATGTCTTCGCCGCGCCCTTCACCAGCTCAGGATCGCGCACCGCGGCGGTGCCGATAATGACGCGCGTGATGCCCTTGTCGAGCCAGGCCTCGATGGTCTTGAGGTCGCGGATGCCGCCGCCGAGCTGCACCGGCATGGTGACGGCCTTCAGCATCGCCTCCACCGCATGCGCATTCATCGGCTTGCCGGCGAAGGCACCGTCGAGATCGACCACGTGGAGATATTCGAAGCCCTGCGCGGCGAAGCTCGCCGCCTGCGCCGCCGGATCGAGATTGAACACGGTGGCGCGCGCCATGTCGCCCTGCTCCAGGCGCACGCACTGGCCGTTCTTCAGATCAATCGCTGGAAAGAGAATCACGGCTTCCACTTCAAGAAATTGGCGATCAAAGCGAGGCCGAAGCGCTGGCTCTTCTCGGGGTGAAACTGGGTGCCGATCGCGGTGTCCTTGCCGACGATCGCGGTCACCGGCCCGCCATAGTCGGCGCGCGCGAGCACGTCCGCCTCATTGGCGGCGTTGAGGTGATAGGAGTGCACGAAATAGGCGTGACGTCCTTTCGGCCCGAGCGGCAGCCGCTCCAGCACCGGATGCTCGCGCACCATGTCGAGCGTATTCCAGCCCATATGCGGGACCTTCAGGCTCTCGTCGCGCGGCTCGATCTTCTCGACATCGCCGCCGATCCAGTTGAAGCCCTCGGTGATCACGTGCTCCTTGCCGCGCGTCGCCATCAGCTGCATGCCGACGCAGATACCGAAGAACGGCCGGGCCTTGACCCGCACCGCCTCGGTCAGCGCCTCCAGCATGCCGTCGACCGCGTCGACGCCGCGGCGGCAATCGGCGAACGCGCCGACGCCGGGCAGCACGATGCGATCGGCGCGATACACCGCATCGGGATCGCGCGTCACCTTGATGGCTTGCGGATCCTCCATGCTGCGCGCGGCGCGCTCAAAGGCCTTGGCCGCCGAATGCAGATTGCCGGAGCCGTAATCGATGATTGCAACGGTCATCGCGTTCCTCCTGGCTCTGGAAACAATCCGATGATGCCGCCTTGCGGCATCGACGGGGGTTTTGAGAATGACTGACCCGGAACGTCGCGGGTCGGCGGCGGCGCGCCGCGATCGACCGAGCGCTGATCGTGGACGGCGCCGCGATGCCGCGCGGTCCAGCGCGCGAAGAAGCGGCGCTCAGCGGCCTCCGCATCGTCGCCCACGACGATGTCGATCTGGCGCCACCTGCGCCGCGACAGCGTCCAGCGCTGCAGGGTCGCGGCCTCGAGGCCGAGCAACACCATCAGCACCAGGTCGACTAAGAAGATCGCGCTACGGCCGACACCAAGCTTGGCCAGCGCGTAATCGATCACGAAAGTAAGAACGAACCAGCCGATCAGCGCCAGCCAGAGCCGATGCCAGGCCAGCCAGATCACGCCCGCAACCGCGGCCCAGAAATGGAAGCCGTCGCGCACGAAGACGAACTTGTCGGTCGCCGCGAGATCGGCGCCGTTGGCCACGGGGGCATGCACTGTATAGACCGGCATCGAACGCTCCGCCGAGGATGGACTCTTAGTTAAAGCACGATCTTTCGGAAAACCGGCATCCACTCTCCCGGATCATGCTCCAGAGATCAGCCGCCGAGCTGACCCTTGGTCGAGGGCACTTCGCCCTGGGCACGCGGATCGATCGCAATTGCCGTCCGCAGCGCCCTCGCCAGACCCTTGAAACAGGATTCGGCGATATGATGGCTGTTCTCGCCATATAGGGTCTCGACGTGCAGAGTCACGCCGGCGTTCATCGCGAAGGCGTTGAACCATTCGCGCACCAGCTCGGTGTCGAACTCACCGATCTTGTCGCGCGGGAATTCGGCCTTGAACACCAGCACCGGGCGGCCGGAAATGTCGATCACGACGCGCGAGAGCGTCTCGTCCATCGGCATGTGGATCGAGGCATAGCGGGTGATGCCGGCCATGTTGCCGAGCGCCTGCTTCACGGCCTGTCCGAGCGCGATCCCGACGTCTTCGGTGGTGTGGTGGTAATCGACATGGAGATCGCCATCCGCCTTCACCGTGATGTCGATGCGCGAATGCCGGGCCAGGAGGTCGAGCATATGGTCGAAGAAGCCGATCCCGGTCGAAACCGTGGATACGCCTGCTCCGTCGAGGTTGACCGTCACCTCGATGTCGGTCTCCTTGGTCTTGCGCTTGATGGTTGCGGTGCGCATGAAAATTAAGCTTTCCCGTGCCGAAAACGCCGGTCTTTTAACAGGCTGATGTCACCTTCGCTACTGCGGGATGACCTCGAAACGCCCCAACTTCCGGCCATGGTGACCGGAATTCGTTGTCGATCTGGTTCTGCCGCGCTTTCCTCACGCGAACCGGTACCCACTTCGCCTGAAAACACGCCGATTTCGTCCCGATTGTAACCCCCTGCCCGACCGCCTAAATCTGCCCGGAAGAGAGGTAACCTATGCAAGCATCCCCAAATGAGCTGCCGGTCTGGCATGGCACCACGATCTGCACGGTCCGCAAGGGCGGCAAGGTGGTGATCGGCGGCGACGGGCAGGTCTCGATCGGCCAGACCGTGATCAAGGCCAATGCCAAGAAGGTCCGCCGGATCGGCAAGGGCGACGTGATCGGCGGCTTTGCCGGCGCCACCGCCGACGCCTTCACCCTGTTCGAGCGACTGGAAAGCAAACTGGAGCAATATCCGGGGCAGCTCACCCGGGCGGCCGTCGAGCTCGCCAAGGACTGGCGGACCGACCGCTACCTGCGCCGGCTGGAGGCCATGATGATCGTGGCCGACAAGGACGTTTCCCTGGTGCTGACCGGCACCGGCGACGTGCTGGAGCCCGAATCCGGGGTCATGGCGATCGGTTCCGGCGGCAATTACGCCCTCGCCGCGGCCCGCGCGCTGGTCGATACCGACAAGGACGCCGAGACCATCGTCCGCCGCGCCCTGGATATCGCCGCTGATATCTGCGTCTACACCAACCGGAACGTGACGATCGAGACGATCGGCGGCTGAGCATGGCCAGCCCCTATCATTTCCGCCCGATGACGCCGGCCGACCTGCCGCTGGTCAAGCAGTGGCTGGCATTGCCGCATGTCCGGGAATGGTGGGGCGATCCGGCCGAGCAATATGCGCTGGTCAGCGGCGACCTCGATGAGCCGGCCATGGACCAGTTCATCGTCGCGGCCGATGCGTCCGATTTGGGCTACATCCAGTGCTACGACCTGACGGCGTGGAATTCCGGCTTCGGGGTCCAGCCTGAGGGCACGCGCGGGGTCGACCTCTTCATCGGCGAGCCCGACATGATGGCAGGTGGCCACGGCTCGGCGCTGATCCGCGCCTTTGTCGATGACCGGCTGGCGCAGGGCGCGCCACGCATCGTCACCGATCCCGATCCGGCCAATGCGCGCGCGATCCGCGCCTACGAGAAGGCGGGTTTTCGAAAGATGGGTATGGTCGATACGCCGGACGGGCCGGCGCTGCTGATGGCACGCGACGCATGACGATCGCGCACAAGCCCATCACCGGCGTTTCAGCGCGGCATTGGCTGGCGATCGCGGCAGCGCTGCTGGTGCTGCAGGCGGCGCTGCTTTATGCGATGGGCCGTCTGCCGATCTGTGCCTGCGGCTACGTCAAGCTCTGGCATGGCTCGGTTCAGAGCTCGGAGAACTCGCAGCACATCGCCGATTGGTACACGCTGTCGCATGTGCTCCATGGCCTGCTGTTCTACGGTCTGACCTTCCTCCTGTTGCCGCGCCTCGCCTGGCCCGGGCGGCTGATTGTCGCGATGCTGATCGAAGGCAGCTGGGAGCTCGTCGAAAACTCCAACTGGATCATCGAGCGCTACCGCGCCGGCACGATCTCGCTGGACTATTACGGCGACACCATCGTCAATTCGGTGTCGGACACCCTTGCGATGGTTGTCGGCTTCCTGCTGGCGCGCAAGCTGCCGATCGCGGCGACCGTCGCGCTCGGCGTGTTGTTCGAAACCGTGCTGCTGCTTCACATTCGCGACAATCTGACACTGAACATCATCATGCTGATCCACCCGTTCGAGGCGATCAGGCAGTGGCAGGCCGGGCCGCCGATTCTTTAGGGGACGATGCCTTGGAGGACTGCCGCTTGCCGAGACCGCGATTCCAACCTAGCTAGAGCCAATGACTCACTTCTCTCCCCGTGAAATCGTTTCTGAACTCGACCGCTTCATCGTCGGCCAGACCGACGCCAAGCGCGCCGTCTCGATCGCGCTGCGCAACCGCTGGCGGCGGCTGCAGCTCGCCGGTTCCCTGCGCGAGGAGGTTCTGCCCAAGAACATCCTGATGATCGGGCCGACCGGCGTCGGCAAGACCGAGATCGCGCGGCGGCTGGCCAAGCTCGCCGGCGCGCCGTTCCTCAAGGTCGAGGCCACCAAGTTCACCGAGGTCGGCTATGTCGGCCGCGACGTCGAGCAGATCGTCCGCGACCTCGTCGAGGTCGCGATCGCGCAGACCCGCGAGCGCAAGCGCAAGGACGTTCAGGCCCGCGCCCAGCTTGCCGCCGAGGAACGCGTGCTGGACGCGCTGGTCGGCCCGGGATCGAGCCCGGCGACGCGCGAGTCGTTCCGCAAGAAGCTGCGCGCCGGCGAGCTCAACGACAAGGAAATCGAGATCGAGACGCAGTCGGGCGGCAGCGGCATGCCGATGTTCGAAATCCCCGGCATGCCCGGCGCCCAGATGGGCGCGATCTCGCTCGGCGACATCTTCGGCAAGATGGGCGGACGCAGCAAGACCCGCCGCCTGACGGTGGAGGGCTCGCACGAAATCCTCGTCAACGAGGAATCCGACAAGCTGCTCGACACCGATCAGCTGGTGCAGGAAGCGATCAACGCGGTCGAGAACAACGGCATCGTGTTCCTCGACGAGATCGACAAGATCTGCGTGCGCGAGAACCGCGCCGGCGGCGACGTCTCCCGCGAGGGCGTGCAGCGCGACCTGCTGCCGCTGATCGAGGGCACCACGGTCTCGACCAAGCACGGCGCCGTCAAGACCGACCACATCCTGTTCATCGCCTCGGGTGCGTTCCATATCGCCAAGCCGTCGGACCTTTTGCCGGAGCTGCAGGGCCGCCTGCCGATCCGCGTCGAGCTGCAGGCACTGACCCGCGACGACATGCGCCGGATCCTGACCGAGCCGGAGGCGTCGCTGATCAAGCAATATGTCGCGCTGATGAAGACCGAAGGCGTCACGCTCGACATCACCGACAATGCCATCGACGCGCTGGCCGATGTCGCCGTGGCGGTGAATTCCACGGTCGAGAATATCGGCGCAAGGCGGCTGCAGACCGTGATGGAGCGGGTGCTGGACGAGATCTCCTTCACCGCGCCCGATCGCCACGGCGAGACCATCCAGGTCGACGCCGACTACGTCACCAAGCATGTCGGCGACCTCGCCAAGAACACCGACCTGAGCCGATTTATTTTGTAGGCGGCCACCATAGTCGTCCCGGCGAAAGCCGGGACCCATAACCCCGACAGTCCGCGGTGACAAAGACTCGGGCCGACATTCCTTCTAGAACTACCTTCGGTGGTTATGGGTCCCGGGTCGCGCTTCGCTTGCCCGGGACGACGAGAGTGGGCGATCGATGAATCTGCGGGTGCGGCAAAACCCCTGGCGCCTGATGCTGGCCGTCAATGCGGCGGTGCTGGTCGGCGTGTTCCTGCACAAGATCGCGCTGCCGCCCTTCGTTCCCTACATCCATCTGCTGGTCGACTATCATTACGGCTTCACCAAGCGCGCGCTGGTCGGGGCGATCGTGTCGCTGTTCACCGACAAGGTGCCCGTATGGCTGGTGTTCGCGCTGGCCGGCGCGATCTGGCTGGTGACGCTGGGGCTGTTCATCAAACTGTTCCGCCGCACATTCGGCTTCAACGACGCGCATTGGCCGTTATTCGTCTTCATCGCGGGCTCGCCGTTCTTCCTGAAGAACTTCATGCACACGCTCGGCCATTTCGACATCTATGGCTGTGCGCTGACGATCGTGCTGCTGCTGATCCCGGCGCGCTCAGTGGCGTATGTGCTGATTGCCGCGCTGTTCTCGATCCTGCTGATCCTGGTCCATCACATCTTCGTCTTGATGTATGTGCCGACCATCACGGCGATCGTGGTGCTGCGCTTTTATCTGGTGCAGGGCGTGACGCCGCGGAACGCCGTCTTCGGCATCGCAGCGCTCGCAGGCATCGGCATCCTGTTCCTGGTCGCGCAATTCGCTGGCACGGTCGACGTGCCCTATGACGAATTCATCCGTCATCTGCAGAGCCGGATGGCCGATCCGTCACGCACCGACCTGCTTCAGTTCGGCTACATCTGGTACCAGCCGCTGTCGAAGGAGTTCGCCGACACCTGGGCGCGCATGCCCTCGAACATCCTGGGCGTTCCGGTGTTTGCGCTGCTGATCTGGCTGCACACGCCGCTGTGGCGCTATTTCGCGCGACTGATTGGCGCGCTCGCGAGTGAACTGCATCGCCGGATCGTGCTCGGAGCGCTCGTTGTGATCAGCGCCGGCTATTTCGTGATGTTCGTGACCGTGTTCGACTATTCGCGCTGGATCTCGAACTGGGCGGTCTGCATGTTCCTGATGCTGCATGCCACCAGGATGCTGCCGGCGTCGAAGGACGTGCCGGCGATCCCGTCGGACGACCGCAAGACGACGATATCAGGCTGGATCGTAACGCTGATCCCGCGCGTCGGGATCGTCCGCCCGTTTTAGCTTTAGGCTCGCGCGCGCCGGACACGCACGTAAAGCGCGCCCTCGCCGCCATGGCCGATATGCGCTTCCTCGAAGCCGACAACCAGCGAGCGGAATTCCGGCAGGCTGAGCCATTCCGGGACCTGGCGGCGCAGCACGCCGCGTTCGGAATCGAGACCACCGACCTTGCCCTTGCCGGTGATGACGAGCACGAAAGTGAGCCCGTCGCTGTGCGCGCGCTGCAGGAAGGTGAACAGCACGCGATGCGCGCGCAGCTGGGTCATGCCGTGCAGATCGAGCCGCGCATCGATCTCCTGCCGGCCGCGCGAGAGCTTTGCACGTTCGCGACGGCCGATCGGCGCCAGCGGCGGCGCGTGCGGGCGTTGCGCCGGCGCAGCCTTGACCGCTGTCGCCGGCTTGACCGGGATGGGCTTGGCAATCGCGTGATGGGTGGCCGGGTCAGAGGCGGCGGCGGGGGCCTTCGCGGCGACCGGCCGCTTGCGCAGTGGCTTGACCTGCTTTGCCACGCTCTCCCAGAGCGCGCGCTCCTCTTCGCTCAGCGCGCGCTTGCGCCGCGACGGCGCGGACAGATCGGGGATCGGCGCGGGTCGTTTCATTGATCGCGGTAATGGCGATAGCGCCGGAAGCGCCGCTTCTCCGGTTGCGGAATATCGGGCCGGGCGACCGGCAGCGGCACCGGTTCTGCCACAGGTGCGGCCTGCGCGACAGGGGTCGTTGCTGCCGGCGTTGCGGGCGCGACATCCTTCGCGGCCGGGTTCCTGGCGGCGCTATTGCCTGAGTCTTTCACCGCGCTTCTGGCGATGCCGGCGGTCGGCACATCCGCAGCCTTCGCCGCCGGCTTGTCCTTCGGCGGCTCGGTCTGCGGAAACAGCTTTGCGATCTTGGCCGAGGGCCGCTCATCCGGGAGAGGCAGCTTGTGGCCGCGCGCGACAGGGTCGAGACCCCTCGGCACCAGCATGACGAACTGCATGTTGTGCCGCAGGCGGCCCGAGACCTTTCCAGCTTCCGCGCCGGCGCCGAAATAAAGATCGGCGCGCGCCGGGCCGACGATCGCAGAGCCAGTGTCCTGCGCGATCATCAGCCGGTGGAACGGCGTCTTCGACTGCTCGGATTCGATCGGCAGCTCGCCGGCGATGAAGAACGGCGTGCCGTAGACATGCAGCGCCTTGTCGACCGCGATCGAGCGGCCCGGCGTCAGCGGCACGCCCTGCGCGCCGACGGCCTCGTCCTTGTCGGACAGCGGAACCTCGCGGAAGAAGACGAAGGAGCGGTTTTGCCGGCGCAGGTCCTTGGCGCCGTCGGGGTTCTGCTCCATCCACTCCCTGATCTTCTGCATCGACATCTGATCCTTCGGGATGATGCCGCGGTCGATCAGGACGCGTCCGACCGGCGTATAGGGATAACCATTATGCGCGTCGTAATTGATGCGCAGCGTGATGCCGTCCTCGAGCTTGATCCGCGCCGAGCCTTGGATCTGCGCGAACAGGAGATCGGTCTGGCTCTTCAGCCAGCAGATCTCGAGCCCGCGGCCGGCGATCGCGCCGTCCTCGATCTGGCCGCGGTCGTAATAGGGCACGAGCTTGCGGCGGCCGATCTTGCGATACACCGCGCCGCCATTGGGCAGCCCGACCGAATTCTGCGTCTTGCCGCGCACGAACAGGTTGGACGGACGGCGATAGACCGGCACGTTGTAGACGTCGGTCTGGGTCCGCGATCCATCGAGCACCGGCTCGTAGTAACCGGTGACGAAGCCGGCGTCCTCGCCGAGCCGCGAGATACGCAACGGCACGAAATTCTGCTCGAAGAAGTCCTTCGCCTTGACGCCGTCGCTCAGCGCGAGTCCCTTGGCGATCCGGCAGGGATCGCGCAGCGAGCTTCCAAGCGCTTTCGAATCTGCAGGCGCACCCTGCTGGGCCGCGATCGGCTTGCAGCTGGTGCGAAACGCCTGGTAGGCCGCGAGATGATCGTCGGCGCTCCAGCCGGCGACGTTGGACCAGGCGAGCGGCTCGTACTGGCTGCCGCTGACCTGCAGCGGCATTTCCAGATTGGGATAGGGGATCGGGTGGCTATGCTCGTGTCGCGGCGGAGGGTGCCGGCTTGATCTGTAGCGCGCGGCAATCGCTGCGGTGGAGCACAGCACCGCGAGCGCGCAGCACGCCACCGCGAGCCGCCCGTAGCTGAGATGCTTAGTGAGCGCTTCCAGTGCCAACCAGCTTCCAATTCGGATCGCGGGAAGTCGAGTCGCGGGCGAATGTCCAGATATCGGTGATGTCGGCGACCTTGTCCGGGCTGCCGTCGACGATGGTGCCGGCCTTGTCGCGCGTGACCGAGATCATCTGCGACACGAAGCGGACGGTGAGCTGAGTCGAGCGGTCGCGCGTCTCCGCGCTCACGATCTCGGCCTTGTCGATCGAGACGAACCGCGTCTCGGTCTTCTGCTCGTGCTTCTCGCGATCCTTGATCGCGGCCTCGAAGCTTTCATAGACCTCGGTCGACAGCAGGTCGCGCAGCGCGCGGCGATCGCCATTGGCGAAGGCCAGCACGATCATTTCATAGGCCGAGCGGGCACCTGATAGGAAATGCCGCGGATCGAACGAGGAATCCTGGACGGCCACCGCGTCGAGACCCTGCGCCAGCGCCGTGCCGGGCTCGGCGATGCCCTTCCAGCGTTCCGTGGGCTCGACCGGCTCGGCGGGCGCCGCCGAGGCCGGCTGGTCGATTACCGATCCCGGGATCGGAACGACGTTGTTGTCCTGACCGCGCTGCACGACGTTGGGCGCGGCGCGATCATAAGGCGGCCGCTCGCTTCCCGTGCGCTGTCCGAGAACGCTGCGCAGGCGCAGGAAGATAAACACGGCCAGCGCCAGGAAGATGATGGTGTAAATATCCACGTCGAATTCGCTTTCTGGTCTCTGCCGGCAACGGGCCGGCCGTCAAAGCGTTCCCGGTCGGGAACAGCAGAGATCACATCACCGATAGAGTCCGAAGATGTAGGCACGAAACTATGCCCGGCCAATGGCGCTTTTTGGCACGGGTAGTGTAGCGCGTTTTGACCCCCGGGGGAAACCGTTCCTTTTCAGGAAATCGCGCATCTTCAATAATTTAGGAAGCTGTTAAGAGATTGGACAGGCTCGCGCGCGCTGCCCTTTGCCGGGAGAATTTGCCGCCCGCCCGCCCTTTCGTCGTCCTTGTGGACCGAGCCGGGCCTATGATAGCCACTCGCCCGGCATCGGCATTCTCAACACCTTAACGCGTGCCGTCGGACATTCTGTCCATCGAGCGCTGCTCCAGGAGACATTTTCATGACCAATGGCAACGGCGCCCCCGTCGAACAACCCGCTCCCCAGCTCAACGTACTGGCGCAGTACACTAAGGACCTGTCGTTCGAGAACCCGAATGCGCCGGCTTCGCTCGGCCAGCAGCAACAGCAGCCGGCGATCAACATCCAGATCAACGTCTCCGCCAACAACCTGTCGGAGAACGAGTACGAGGTGATCCTCTCGATCGAGGGCAAGGCCGAGACCGCAGGCAAGGTGATGTTCAGCTTCGACCTCGCCTATGCCGGCGTCTTCCGGATCGTGAATGTGCCGAAGGAGAACCTGCACCCGCTGGTGATGATCGAGTGCCCGCGGCTGCTGTTCCCGTTCGCACGCGAGATCGTCGCGACCGCGGTCCGCGACGGCGGCTTCCCGCCCTTGTTGCTCGACCCCGTCGATTTCCTCGGTCTTTACCGCCAGAACATGGAGCGGCAGGCGGCCGGCCAAGCCGCTCCCGGCGTCAAGCCGAGCTGATCCTGCAAAGTTCAATGACCTTACCCCCGTCATCCTGAGGAGCGCGAAGCGCGTCTCGAAGGATCGACGGGCCACCAGCTGGGCCGTTCATCCTTCGAGACGCCGCTTCGCGGCTCCTCAGGATGACGGGGATACAGAGCAATCTTGATTAGGCCGCCGGTGCCGCAGCAGGCGCTGGCGGCGGCAGGTAATCGTTCCAGATCGGCTTGTCGCCGAGCGTGGCAATGAAGGCCCTGTGGGCCTCTCGATCGGCGTCACTGACCCGCGCGAGTAGCGGGGTTTCGCGCTGCCGCCGCGGCATGTCACCACTATGGCCGCCCACACGCGCATCCGACGTTTCCGATGCCAGGATCAGCTGCGACTGCCGCGCGCCGATCAGGTCGATATAGACCTCGGCCAACAGCTCGGCGTCGAGCAAGGCGCCGTGCTTGGTGCGGCGGGAATTGTCGATCTGATAGCGCGAACAGAGATCGTCGAGCCGGTTCGACACGCCGGGATGCTTGCGCCGTGCCAGCAGCAGCGTATCGACCAGCTGGTCCTTCGGGATCGCCTTCCGCTTGATGCGGTCGAGCTCGGCGTTGATGAAGCTGATGTCGAACGACGCGTTGTGGATCACCAGCGGCGTATCGCCAATGAAGGCCAGGAACTCGTCGACCACTTCAGTGAACAGCGGCTTGGAGGCCAGGAACTCGGTCGACAGCCCATGCACGGCGAACGCCTCCGCCGGCATGTCGCGCTCGGGATTGATGTAGACGTGGTAGGTCTGTCCCGTCGGCATGCGGTTGAAAATCTCGACGCAGCCGATTTCCACCAGCCGGTCGCCGCGCAGCGGATCGAGGCCAGTGGTTTCGGTATCGAGAACGATTTCGCGCATGACGTGAATGAATCCGAAAAGGCGGGCGAATCAGGCGCGCCGCTTCGGCATCTTAACAACCTCGGCCAGAATGTCGCGGATACGCGCCCGCACCGGATCTAGGCCGTGCGAGGTATCCACTATGAAATCCGCGCGTTTTCGCTTCTCGGCGTCGGACATCTGCTTGGCGATGATGGCGTCGAGCTTGGCCGCATCCATCGTGCCGCGGGCCAGCACCCGCTCGCGCTGCAGTTCCGGCGACGTGGTGACGACAACCACGGCATCGACGCGCTTCTCGCCGCCGGTCTCGAACAATAGCGGCACGTCGACAACGACGATCGGGTTACCTGCGGCTTCCGCATCGGCGAAGAATTTCTGGCGCGACGCGCCGAGCATCGGATGCACGATCTGCTCGAGCCGCTTCATCGCAGCAGGATCGTGCACCACGCGCGCCGACAGTTTCGCGCGATCGACCTTGCCGCCGGCAGTGGTGCCGGGAAAGGCGGCCTCGATCGCCGGCGCAGCTTCGCCTTCGTAGAGCTGATGCACGGCCGCATCGGCGTCGTACACCGGCACGCCGGCCTCCATGAACAGTTTGGCCGTGGTGGATTTCCCCATCCCAATCGAGCCGGTCAGTCCAACTATCAACATCGGTTCAGCATCTCTCCCGTCGCCACGCCTCACACCGCGAGCAGTTTCTCAGCACGCAGGAACGCCAGCAGCGACAATAGCGGCAGGCCGAGGATGGTGAAATGGTCACCTTCGATCCGCTCGAACAGATGCACGCCGAGGCCCTCGAGCTGGTAGGCGCCGACGCTGGTCGTCACCGCCTCCCCGGCATGGTTGAGATAGCTCTCGATCTCGGCGGCAGCGAGCCGTCGCATCGTCATGCGGGCCACGCCCACATCGCTGAACAGGACCTTTCCATCGCGTGCGACCGAGACGGCGGAATGCAGCTCATGGGTCCGTCCGGCGAGCAGGCCGAGCTGCTCGGCCGCCTGCGTGCGGCCGGCGGGCTTGCTGAACATGCGCTGCCCCAGCGCCAGCGTCTGGTCGGCGCCGACGACATATTGACCGGGCCTCTGCCTGGAGACGAACAACGCCTTCTCGCGCGCCAGGAGCGATGCGATCTCGCCCGGGGCCGAAAGGCCGGAATTCTTCTGCACCGCGCGTTCATCGATGTCGGCCGGCAGCGCCTCGAAATCGAGGCCGGCATTTTCAAGCAGCATCTTTCGCGCGCGGCTCTGCGACGCGAGGATCAGCTTCTGTGGGCCGCGCCAGATGCTCATGACGTGGGAATCATTCCGACGGCCGCGCGCGCTGGCGGTCGTTGAAGAGTTTCATCACCGCGGCCGCGGTCTCCTCGATCGAACGCCGTGTGACGTCGAGCAGCGCCCAGTTGAATTTCGCGCTGAGGCGCCGGGCAAAGGCGACCTCGTCGGCTACCGACTGCTTGTCGATGTAGGTGTCATTGTCGCGGTCGCCCATCGTGAGCAGGCGGTTCTGCCGGACCTGGATCAGGCGCTCGGGCGTCGCATGCAGGCTGACCACCAGCGGCTTCTTCAGGGTCTCGAGCTGGTGCGGCAGCGGGATGCCCGGCACCAGCGGCACATTCGCCGTTCGGATGCCGCGGTTGGCGAGATAGATCGAGGTCGGTGTCTTCGAGGTGCGGGATACCCCGACCAGCACGACATCGGCCTCCTCGAGGCCTTCGACATGCTGACCATCGTCATGCATCATCGTGTAGTTCAACGCATCGATGCGGCGGAAATATTCCGCGTTCAGCACGTGCTGCGCGCCGACGCGCCCGGTCGTCGCGGCACCCAGATACGCCTCGAACAACTGCATCACAGGCCCGATGATCGACAGGCTCGGAACGTTGATCTCCTTGCACTTGCCCTCGAGCCGGCCGACCAGATCCTTCTCCAGCAGCGTGAACAGGACGATGCCGGGCGATTCCTCGATCTCGTCGAGCACGCGATCGAGCTGCTTCTGGCTGCGCACCAGGGGATAGACATGCTCGACCGCGGTCACATTGGCGTATTGCGCGGCGACCGCGCGCGCCACGGTGATCAGCGTCTCGCCGGTCGAGTCCGACACCAGATGCAGGTGGAAATAATTGGAAGTCGTCGGCACCAGAGCCCCTGTCTATCCTGTGAATCCCTGTGGAGGTCGAGGAGAAGAATCCGGGTCCATGGCCAGGCCCCTGTATATCTCGCCCCCTTCTTCACAGCACGTCGCAAAAGGATAAGTCGACGTCATGGCGGAGATGATAGTGAAGCAGTGTGGATTTGTCTCTTCATAAGCTGGCCATAGAGGCGCACAACCAATTGAGTCCTGCGACAGATTCCGGATATCCGCCGCCGCCGACCGGAATGTTGAGGGATGTGAACAAGCGCGCAGCAACCGCTGGACCGGATTGCATGAGTCAAATTCACTGCCATTAAGACTCAAACCTTAGATTCTAAAATTAATTAGGTTTAGGAGAGCCGTGTGTGCGGATATGTATCCGTCCCTCGCCGGCGAAGCCTTGCGCGCAGCGCTGAGCCCTCCCGAACTGTTCCCCGAAAGGCATCACTGCGATGTTCGACTGGATCAACGCCCTGCCGATCTATGCCTGGGTCAAGGCCCTGCACATCGTCGCCGTGATCTCGTGGATGGCCGGCATGCTCTATCTGCCGCGGCTGTTCGTCTATCATTGCGAGGCCGAGGTCGGCTCCAGGCAGTCCGAGACCTTCAAGATCATGGAGCGGCGGCTTTTGAAGGGGATCATCAACCCCGCGATGATCGTGACCTGGCTGGCCGGGCTTTTCCTGGTCTGGGCCGGACACTGGTACCTATCCGGCTGGTTTCACGTCAAATTTGCGCTGGTGCTCGCCATGTCGGGTATCCACGGCTTTTTGTCCCGCTGCGTGAAGGATTTCGCCGCCGACCGGAATCAACGAACCCAGAAATTCTATCGTATTATCAATGAGGTGCCGACGGTTCTGATGATCCTGATCGTGATCATGGTGGTGGTGAAGCCGTTCTAGACATCACGATGGTCAAGACGCATGCTTCAGTCCTTCTTGCGAAGGACGAATCGATTTTCTATATAGGATTTATCCCACCCCACGCAGGCGGATGTGGTCGCGTTCCGGTTCTTTTCGGACCGGCGCCGCATCAGGTTTGAAAGCCCAAACGGCACTTTCCTGGCTGAGACCTGCGGACCTTCCTTTGGCGTCCGCTTTTTCCAGAGCCACCTCGCACCCCTTCCCTACCTACTTCCTCACAGGACGACCCCAATGCGGGAAATCAAACTCCAGGACCTCAAATCGAAAACGCCGGCCGAGCTCGTCTCGTTTGCGGAAGAGAATGGGGTCGAGAATGCCAGCACCATGCGCAAGCAGGAGCTGATGTTCGCAATTCTCAAGCAGCTCGCGATCGCCGAGACCGACATTATCGGTGAGGGCGTTGTCGAGGTGCTGTCCGACGGCTTCGGCTTCCTTCGTTCGCCCGACGCGAACTACCTGCCCGGTCCCGACGACATCTACGTTTCGCCGTCGCAGATCCGCCGTTTCGGCCTGCGCACCGGCGACACGATCGAAGGCCATATTCGCAGCCCGAAGGAAGGCGAACGCTATTTCGCGCTGCTGAAAGTCAACACGCTCAATTTCGAAGATCCGGAAAAGTCGAAGCACAAGGTCAATTTCGACAACCTCACGCCGCTGTTTCCCAATCAGCGTTTCCGCATGGAGCTCGAGGATTCCACCAAGAAGGACCTTTCCGCCCGCGTGATCGATATCGTCGCGCCGATCGGCAAGGGCCAGCGCGCGCTGATCGTGGCGCCGCCGCGCACCGGCAAAACGGTGCTGATGCAGAACATCGCGCACTCCATCACCGCCAATCATCCCGACTGCTATCTGATTGTGCTGCTGATCGACGAGCGTCCGGAAGAAGTCACGGACATGCAGCGCTCGGTGAAGGGCGAGGTGGTGTCGTCGACCTTCGACGAGCCTGCGGTACGTCACGTCCAGGTCGCCGAGATGGTGATCGAGAAGGCCAAGCGCCTCGTCGAGCACGGCCGCGACGTCGTGATCCTGCTCGATTCGATCACGCGCCTCGGCCGCGCCTACAACACCGTCGTGCCGTCATCCGGCAAGGTGCTGACCGGCGGTGTCGACGCCAACGCGCTGCAGCGGCCGAAGCGCTTCTTCGGTGCCGCGCGCAACATCGAGGAGGGCGGTTCGCTGACCATCATCGCGACCGCGCTGGTCGATACCGGCAGCCGCATGGACGAAGTCATCTTCGAAGAGTTCAAGGGCACCGGTAACTCCGAACTGATCCTCGACCGCAAGGTTTCGGACAAGCGGACCTTCCCGGCGATCGATATTGCCCGTTCCGGCACCCGCAAGGAGGAGCTGATCACTGATCCGCAGGTGCTGAAGAAGATGTACGTCCTGCGCCGCATCCTCAATCCGATGGGCACCATGGACGCCATCGACTTCCTGCTCGACAAGCTCCGCAATACGAAGAGCAACTCGGAATTCTTCGATTCCATGAACACCTGAGGCCACGGCCGAAAAGAACAGGCGCTCCGCACAAACGGGGCGCCTTTTTTCATGCTGCGGATTTGCTGCAGCGAAGTGCAGCATAAAGGGAGCGGCTCCCCCCACTAACTTCTCATTTAACTATCTGAATTTATTTATATTTATATCGTAGCTTTGTGAGCTAGCTGACGACACCCGCAGCAAAATTGCTGCGCGGCTGTTTGCAGTGAAACCAGACGATGCTGCGCTGCAACATTCTTCTGCGGGAAGGCGTGCGAAATCGAAGCGGCATTGCCTTTGCCGATTTGCTGGAAGAAATAGGCGATGCATCCGCGCGACCAGACTATTTTCGCATTATCCTCGGGGCGGCCGCCGAGTGCGATCGCCATCGTCAGGTTGTCTGGCCCAATGGCCGAGTCGGTCATTGCAGGACTGGCGGGCAAGACGCCGGTGCCGCGGCTGGCGACCCGCGCGCTGCTCCGCGATTCGAACCATCAACCGATCGATGACGCGGTCGTGCTGTGGTTTCCAGGCCCGGCCAGTGCCACCGGCGAAGACGTCGCCGAATTTCATGTCCATGGCGGACGCGCGGTGTTGGCGGCGATGTTCGATGCGATCGCGGCATTCGACAATGTGCGGCCGGCCGAGCCGGGCGAGTTCACCCGGCGGGCCTTCGAGAACGGCAAGCTCGACCTGACCGAGGCCGAGGGCCTCGACGACCTGATCCACGCCGACACCGACCGTCAAAGGCGCCAGGCGCTGCGCCAGCTGAAGGGGTTGCTCGGCGACCGCGCGCGGGACTGGCGCGAGCGGATCATCGCGGCGTCGGCGCTGATCGAGGCCGGCATCGATTTCTCAGACGAAGGCGATGTGCCGGCCGAGCTGATCGCGCCGGCGCTCAAGCGGATTCGCGCGCTGCATGATGAGATCAAGCAAGTCCTTGCAGGGCAGGGGCAAGGTGAACGGCTGCGCGACGGCCTCGTGGTCGCGATTGCGGGTCCGCCGAATGTCGGCAAATCGACCCTGATCAATCAGCTTGCCAAGCGCGAGGTCGCGATCGTCTCGCCGCATGCCGGAACAACCCGCGATGTGATCGAGGTGCAGCTCGACCTCGACGGCTATCCGGTGACGGTCATCGACACCGCCGGCATTCGCGAGACCGACGACCCGGTGGAGCAGGAGGGCGTCCGCCGCGCCCGCGCCCGCGCCGCGGAGGCGGACCTGGTGCTGTGGCTGGCCGACAGCGGCGATGCAAAGGCGGGACATGGCGGAGCGACGCCGACCTGGCTGGTGCGGAACAAGATCGACCTGGTCAGGACCGCGGCGGGTGAGGGCGGCAGTTACCCCGAATTCAGGATCTCGGCTGCTCGTGGTGATGGGTTGCCAGAGCTGATCGCCGCGCTGGTCGGGTTCGCTCAGGACTATTTTGGAACCAGCGAAGGCGGCTTGATCAGTCGGACGCGGCAGCGCGGATTATTGCAGGAGACCGTCGAATCCCTTCAGCGCAGCATCGACGTGGTCGGGCAGGGGGAAGAGCTGGCGGCGGAGGAACTGCGCCGAGCTGCCTACTCACTCGGTCGTTTGCTCGGCCGGGTGGATGTTGAAGACATCCTTGATGTTATCTTCCGCGAGTTCTGCGTCGGGAAGTAGCGGGCGCCCATCTTGTTTCACGTGAAACGTGGTTTCGATCCGGTTAAGGAGCCCTCGGCCTGTTTCACGTGAAACAATTGCCGGTCAGACAGCCGCACTGTTTCACGTGAAACGGTTCCGCCTGTCATTGCGAGCGAGGCGAAGCAGTCCATATTTGCCTCGGGCTTCGGTCTCAGAGCGGCGATCCCAACTTCGTTCTTCCGGCTTTCACGACTCCACGATAGAAGTCCCGGCATGACTTCCAGGGCAGATTCATTTGACGTCATCGTCATCGGCGGCGGCCATGCCGGCTGCGAGGCCGCGAGCGCTTCTGCCCGGATGGGCGCCAAGACCGCCCTGGTAACCCATCGTTTCGTGACCATCGGCGCGATGTCGTGCAATCCCGCCGTCGGCGGGCTCGGCAAGGGCCATCTGGTCCGCGAAGTCGACGCGCTGGACGGTCTGATGGGCCGGGTGGCCGACGCCGGCGGCATCCAGTTTCGCATGCTGAATCGCCGGAAGGGTCCAGCGGTTCGTGGCCCCCGGGCCCAGGCTGACCGCAAGCTCTACGCTGCGGCGATGCAGGCGGCGATCACCGAGACCGCGAACCTCAGCATCATCGAAGGCGAGGCGGATGAACTGATCGTCGTCGATGGTCGCGTGACCGGCATTTGCCTGGGCGATGGCCGCCGGCTGTCGGCGGGGGCGGTTGTCATCACGACCGGGACCTTCCTGCGTGGTCTGATTCATCTCGGCAAGAAGAATTGGCCGGCGGGCCGGGTCGGCGAGGCGCCGGCCATGGGCCTGTCTGCGTCCTTCGAACGGGCAGGGTTTGTGCTCGGCCGGCTCAAGACCGGGACACCGCCGCGCCTCGACGGCACCACGATCGACTGGTCCGCGGTCGAAATGCAGCCTGGAGACGAGCCTCCGGAGCCGTTTTCGGTCATGACTGACCGGATTACGACCCCGCAGATCCAGTGCGGCATCACCCGGACCACGCCGGCGGCCCACGAGGTGATCCGGGCCAATGTGCATCGCTCGCCGATGTATTCCGGCCAGATCAAGAGCTCCGGACCGCGCTATTGCCCCTCGATCGAGGACAAGATCGTCCGCTTCGGCGACCGCGACGGTCATCAGATCTTCCTGGAGCCGGAAGGGCTCGACGACACCACGGTCTATCCGAACGGCATCTCGACCTCGCTGCCGGAAGAGGTCCAGCTTGCGATCCTCGCCAGCATCCCGGGCCTCGAGCGGGTCAAGATGGTCCGGCCGGGCTATGCGATCGAATACGACCACGTCGACCCGCGCGAGCTCGATCCGACCCTGCAGACCAAGCGTCTGCGCGGGCTTTTCCTGGCCGGCCAGATCAATGGCACCACGGGCTATGAGGAGGCCGCGGGGCAGGGTGTTATCGCCGGACTCAATGCCGCGCTCGCTGCCGGCAGTGCAGATCCGATCGTGTTCGACCGCGCCGACGGCTATCTCGGCGTGATGATCGACGATCTCGTGACCCGCGGGATCACCGAGCCGTATCGCATGTTCACTTCGCGCGCCGAATATCGGCTGACGCTGCGTGCTGACAATGCCGACCAGCGCCTGACCGACAAGGGCATTGCGCTCGGATGCGTCGGAACGGCGCGCGCCGAGCGCCATCGGACCAAGATGGCGGCGCTGGGGGCGGCCAAGCGGCTGGCGAAATCGCTCGCGATTACGCCGAATGAGGCCGCCAAGCACGGGCTCGCGCTCAATCGCGACGGCCACCGCCGGTCGGCCTTCGAGTTGCTGGCTTACCCCGAGATCGAGTGGCCCGCGGTCCGGGCCATCTGGCCGGAGCTGTCGGCCATTGACCCTGCGATCGCGGTGCATCTCGAGATCGATGCCAAATACGATGTCTATCTGAAGCGCCAGACCGCCGATGTCGATGCCTTCCGGCGTGACGAGGGTCTGGTTCTGACCGACGTCGACTATGCCGATGTTCCCGGTCTTTCGAACGAAGCGCGCGTCAAGCTGCAGAAGGCGCAGCCGCGGACGGTCGGGCAGGCGGGCCGGATCGACGGCATGACGCCGGCGGCATTGGGTATCCTAGCGGCCTATCTGCGGCGCGAGGCGCGACGGAAGACTGCGAAGGCCTCTGCCTGACGTTTCACGTGAAACGGCGGCGGCCCTCGTCATTGCGAGGAGCGGAAGCGACGAAGCAATCCATCGCTTCCTCACGCGGCACTACGGATTGCTTCGCTTCGCTCGCAACGACGAGCTCGACCGGCATTCCAGAGAATGGCTTCAATTTCGCAATCCGCCGAACTCAGTGTCTCCGCCAAGGACAAGGCCGCGGCGCTCGCGCTGACGCCTGTTTCACGTGAAACAGAGGCGCGGCTCGACCGCTACGTCGCCCTCCTCCTGGCGTGGCAGGCCAAGACCAATCTCGTCGCGCCATCGACGCTGCCGACCCTCTGGACCCGCCACGTCTCCGATTCGCTGCAGCTCCTGAGTCTGGCGCCGACGGCGAAGTCGTGGGTCGATCTCGGTAGCGGCGGCGGCTTCCCCGGCGTCGTGCTGGCCTGCGCACTGGCCGAAACTCCGGGCGCGTCGATTCATTTGGTTGAGCGAATCGCCAAGAAGGCGGCATTCTTGCGCGAGGCGATACGGGTGACGGGCTCGCCGGGGACGGTGCACCTGGCTGATATCGGGGATACTGTGGATAGAACCCCGGGGCCCATCGATTGCGTCACCGCGCGGGCGCTGGCTCCGTTACATCAACTCATCGGCTTTGCGGAGCCGTGGGTCAAAAAGGGCGCCAAGGCGCTGTTTTTGAAGGGTCAAGATGTAGAGGCCGAATTGACCGAGGCCACTAAATATTGGATTATTGAGCCAAAGCTACACTCCAGCCGGACCGGCGGACAGGGCTGGATCGTCGAACTCGGGTCAATCGAGCGGCGCTAGGGGACTCCGCGAGAGCAAATGGTATCTTGGTATGACTGTGATGGACGAGGTTTATCAAGAGGATAAGGCGTCCCAGCCGCCTGGCCATCCGCGCATCCTGTCGCTCGCCAACCAGAAGGGCGGCGTCGGCAAGACCACCACAGCGATCAATCTTGGGACCGCACTCGCTGCGATTGGCGAGCGCGTCCTGATCGTCGATCTCGATCCGCAGGGCAACGCCTCGACCGGCCTCGGCATCGATCGCCGCAACCGCAGCTGCTCGACCTACGACGTCCTGATCGGCGAAGCGCCGCTGCGCGATGCCGTGGTCGCGACCGCGGTGCCGCGACTGCACATCGCGGCTTCCACCATGGACCTCTCCGGCCTCGAGCTCGAGCTCGGCACCACGCCGGGCCGCGCGTTCCGGCTGCGCGATGCGATCGCAGGATTGAACAACAATGTCTCGCCGGAAGCCGACTACACCTACGTGCTGATCGACTGCCCGCCCTCGCTCAATTTGCTCACGGTGAATGCGATGGCGGCGTCGGACGCGATCCTGGTGCCGCTGCAATGCGAGTTCTTTGCGCTCGAAGGTCTGTCGCAATTGCTGCAGACCGTGGAGCAGGTGCGCTCGACGCTCAATCCGAACCTTTCGATCCACGGCATCGTGCTGACCATGTTCGACTCGCGCAACAACCTCTCCAACCAGGTCGTTGCCGACGTGCGCCAGTTCATGGGCGACAAGGTCTACGACACCATGATCCCGCGCAACGTGCGCATCTCCGAGGCGCCGTCCTACGGCAAGCCGGTTCTGGTCTACGACCTCAAATGTGCCGGCAGCGATGCGTATCTCAAGCTCGCCACCGAAGTGATCCAGCGCGAGCGCGAGCTGCGCACGCATTGATGTTGCGTAGGATGGGTAGAGCGAAGCGAAACCCATCACTCTCATTGCGAGCCGCGATGGGTTTCGCTTCGCTCTACCCATCCTACGTTTCTTTTGAAATTCAAGTCTGGAGTACTGCGTGTGAATCCAAGGGAGCTCGCAACAATGGCCGATGAAGCGCGTTCGCGACTGGGGCGCGGGCTGGCAAGCCTGATCGGAGATGTCGGCGGCGAGGCGGCCGCGCATGTCGAGCGGCCGCGCAACCAGCGCAAGGTGCCGATCGAATTCCTCAAGGCCAACCCGCGTAACCCGCGGCGCACCTTCGCCGACACCGAGCTCGGCGAGCTTGCCGATTCGATCAGGCAGCGCGGCGTGATCCAGCCGATCGTGGTGCGTGCGATCAAGGGCGCGCAGGACCGCTACGAGATCATCGCCGGCGAGCGCCGCTGGCGCGCCTCGCAACTCGCCGGCCTGCACGAAGTGCCGATCGTGCCGGTCGAGGTCTCTGATTCCGACGCGCTCGAGATCATGATCATCGAGAACGTCCAGCGCGAAGACCTCAATGCGATGGAAGAGGCGCAGGGCTATCACGCGCTCGCCGACGAGTTCAAACGCAGCCAGGAAGACATCGCCAAGATCGTCGGCAAGAGCCGCAGCCATGTCGCCAACATGATGCGGCTGACCAAGCTGCCCGTCGAGGTGCAGGCGCTGATCTCGAAAGGCGATCTCTCCGCCGGCCACGCCCGCGCGCTGATCGGCGTGCCGGATCCGCTCGCTGCAGCGAAGCGCATCGTCGGCGAGGGTCTCAACGTTCGCCAGGCCGAGGCACTGGCGCATGAGGAGGGCGTGCCGGAGCGCAAGCCGCAGAAGGCGCGCAGCGGCAGCGCGGCCAAGGTCGACAAGGATGCCGACACGCTGGCGCTCGAGAAGCGCGTCAGCGATGCGCTCGGCCTTGCCGTCACCGTCAGCCATCGCGATCCCGGCGGCACCGTCCAGATCAGCTACCGCAACCTCGAGCAGCTCGACGAGGTGGTGCGGCGACTCGAGGGCGGCTAGCGGTTTCGTCATTCCGGGGCGCGCGTCAGCGCGAACCCGGAATCTCTTTTTCAACATCTCTGGATTCCGGGTTCATGCTTCGCATGCCCCGGAATGACTTCTTCAATTTACCCCCGCCGCTTCGCATTCGCCGCGATCGAGAGCAGCGCGCGCTGCGCGATGACGGCGGCGAGCGAGGCCTGCTTGCGCATGTCGAGTGCCGCGGTGGCGAGCTGATCGATCACGTTCACCAGCCGCGGCGGCGTGAAATTGCGCAGCGCGATCTCGACCGCGGGTTTGCGCGAGAAGTGCAGCCGCGGGAATCCGCCTTCGAGCACGGCTGACGCCGGCGTGCCGTCCGCGATCGCGAGCGCTGATTTGTGCAGCCATGCCGCCTGGCGCTGCGCGGCCGAGATGATCACGCCGGGATAGGTGCCGGCGACCATTGCCTTGGTGAACTCGCTCTCGACCAGCGCGGCGTTGCCGGCGAAGGCGCCGTCGACGATCGGGTCGAGCTTCAGCTCGGAGGCGTCGGACACCACGGTCATGACGTCCTCGAGCGTGATCTCGCCCTTGCCGTGCGCGAACAGCGCCAGCTTGCGCAGCTCGTTGCGCGAAGCCATGCGGTCGCCGCCGAGCAGCGACATCAGTACCGCGCGCGCATCCTGTGCGAGCCGCAGATTCGATGCGCGCAGCTCGTCCTCGATCAGCTTGGTGAGATCGCGCTCGGTGTCGGGATAACAGCCAATCGCCACCGCATTCTTGGCGCGCTCGCAGATCTTGCGCAGCGGCGATTCCGGCCTGAGCTCGCCGGCCTCGATCACGATGCGGCAATCCCTGAGCGCCGTGGTCTCGGTCAGCGTCTCGACGCCACTCGAGAAGTTGCGCGAGCCGGCGCGGACGCGGATGGCGCGGCGGCCGCCGAACAGCGGCACCGTCATGGCCTCGTCGACCAGCCGCGACGGCTCGGCGGCGAGCTCGTCGCCATCGAGCCGCACCAGCGAGAATGGATCGTTGGGATCGTCGACCGCGGAGGCCATCAGCGCGTCGGCACGCTCGCGCACCAGCCCGAGGTCCGGGCCGTACAGCAGGATGATCGGACGGCCGGCGTCAGGCCGGGCGAGGAAGCTGTCGATCTCTTTTCCGCGAAGCGCGACCATCTCGCCTTAAACTGTCATTCCGGGGCGCCTCGTCAGAGGCGAACCCGGAATCTCGATCCATCATCTCCAGATCCCGGGTTCGCGCCGGTGGCGCGCCCCGGAATGACCTCCCGCCTCAGGTTCCGGTGGAGAAGAAGGAGGCGAGGCGGGTCTGGATGTTGTCGGCGATCTCCTGCGCGGCGCGGTCCTCGGCGTCGCGGAAGGCGCGGGCGCGGGCGAAGCGCTGGTAGGAGCCGGGCATGTCATAGGACACGCGCGAGAACGTGGTGCCGGTCATGACCGACTTGTTCGAGGCGATCTCGATCAGGTTGAACTGGGCGTCGATGGCGTAGTTCTCGCTGGTCGGCAGCGCGGTGGCCGGATCGATCATCAGCGAGGAGCGGCTGGTGTTGAAGCGCAGCACCAGCCGATGCGTAGGCGGCATGCCGGTGGCGGTGCCGTAGAGCTTGAAGGCGAGGGCGTTGCGGACCTCGACGCCAACCCGGGCCTCGCGCGAGGCGTTCGGCTTGTCGACCGGCGGAACCTCGACGCCCATCAGCTTTTCGCGCAGCGCGGACGACTGGCCGTCAAGGGTACGCTCGGCATACATCGGCTGGAAGCATCCGGCCGTCAGCGCGGCCAAGGCAGCCACGGCCACGAGCCGGGCGGCGATCCTGATCCTAGCCGACAACATTGACGATCCTCATGGGCACCACGATCACCTTGCGGACGGGTTTGCCGCCCAAGGCGGCTTTTACCGCATCGAGCGCCAAAACGGCAGCCTCTATATCCGCATTTTGGGCCGCCCGTGGCACTGTAACATCACCTCGTTTTTTACCGTTGACCTGGACAACCAGGGTCACGCTGTCTTCGACCAGCAAATCGCGCTCGATTTGCGGCCAATCGGCCTCGGAAACCAGCCCGGTCTGGCCCAGAACCACCCAGCACTCCTCGGCCAGATGCGGCATCATCGGCGAAAACAGCTGCACCAGGATGGTCGCCGCCTCCTTGACGGCCCAAGAAACATCTGGAGCCAGGTCCGGCGCCGGCTTGTCGCCCTTTGCCAGCACCTCGGACAGCGCATTGGCGAACTCGCGGATATGGGCGAGACACACGTTGAAATGCAGCCGCTCGATCCCGGACGACACCTTGTCGAGCGCGCCATGGGCCGCCTTGCGCAGCGCCAGCGCCTCGGCTCCGAACGTGGCCGGCCGGGCCGCCGGCGCCGTCTTGGCAATCTCGGCCGATTCGTTCACCAGCCGCCACAGCCGCTGCACGAAGCGTGAGGCGCCCTGCACGCGCTCGTCGCTCCAGATCACGTCGCGGTCCGGCGGCGAGTCCGACAGCATGAACCAGCGCGCGACGTCGGCGCCGTAGCTCGCGATGATGTCGTCGGGGTCGACGGTGTTCTTCTTCGACTTCGACATCTTCTCGATCGGGCCGATCGCGACGTCCTCGCCGGTCGCCATCAGCACCGCGCGGCGGCCATCGCCGCCAACCTCGATCTTCACCTCGGCCGGCGTGACCCAGCTGCCGTCGGCCTTCTGGTAGGTCTCGTGCACCACCATGCCCTGGGTGAACATGCCGGCGAACGGCTCGCTCATGTCGACGTGGCCGGTGGCCTTCATCGCGCGGGTGAAGAAGCGGCTGTAGAGCAGATGCAGGATCGCGTGCTCGACGCCGCCGATATACTGATCGACCGGCATCATCCGGTTGGCGACCGCAGGCGTGGTCGGCGCGGTCTCGTTCCACGGGTCGGTGAAGCGCGCGAAATACCAGGACGAGTCCACGAAGGTGTCCATCGTGTCGGTCTCGCGCACGGCCTTGGCCCCGCACTTCGGGCAGCTGACGTGCTTCCAGGTCGGGTGATGGTCGAGCGCGTTGCCCGGCTTGTCGAAGCTGACATCCTCCGGCAGCGTCACCGGCAGCTGGTCGTCGGGCACCGGCACCACGTCGCATTTCGGGCAGTGGATCACCGGGATCGGGCAGCCCCAGTAGCGCTGGCGCGAAATGCCCCAGTCGCGCAGGCGGAAATTCACCTGCCGCTCGCCGACCGGCGCATTACCGCGGACTTCGCTTTCCAGCCGCTTGGCGACCTCTTCCTTGGCCGCTTCGATCGTCATGCCGTCGAGGAAGCGCGAATTGATCATGCGGCCGTCGCCGTCATAGGCGACGTCGGTGATGACGAACGTCTTCGGGTCCTGGCCCTCGGGGCAGACCACCGGCGTATTGCCGAGATTGTACTTGTTGACGAAGTCGAGGTCGCGCTGGTCGTGCGCCGGGCAGCCGAAGATCGCGCCGGTGCCGTATTCCATCAGCACGAAGTTCGCGACATAGACCGGCAGCTTCCAGCTCGGATCGAACGGATGCACCGCCTTGATGCCCGTGTCGAAACCCTGCTTCTCGGCGGTGTCGATGATCGACTGCGCGGTGCCGATCTTCTTGATGTCGGCGATGAACTCCGCGAGCTTCGGGTTCTTCGCGGCAGCCGCTACCGCCAGCGGATGATCCGCCGAGATCGCCATGAACTTGGCGCCGAACAGCGTGTCCGGCCGCGTGGTGAAGATCTTCAGCTCGCTCTCGCCGGCCGGCGTCGTCGCCGCATCCAGCGCAAAGCGGATCAACAGGCCCTCGGAGCGGCCGATCCAGTTGCGCTGCATCAGCCGCACCTTGTCGGGCCAGCGGTCGAGACCATCCAGCGCTTCCAGGAGCTCCTGCGAGTACTTCGTGATCTTGAAGACCCACTGGCTCATCTCGCGCTGCTCGACGACGGCGCCCGAGCGCCAGCCGCGGCCGTCGATCACCTGCTCGTTGGCGAGCACGGTCATGTCGACCGGATCCCAGTTCAGCTTGCGCTTCTCGCGCTCGGCGAGGCCGGCGCGCAGCATGTCCAAAAACATCTTCTGCTGATGCTTGTAGTAGCTGGGGTCGCAGGTCGCGAACTCGCGCGACCAGTCGAGCGACAGCCCGATCGACCGCAGCTGCTTCTTCATCGCGGCGATGTTGTCGTAGGTCCAGGCCTTCGGCGCCACCTTGCGCTCGATCGCGGCATTCTCGGCCGGGAGGCCGAACGCGTCCCAGCCCATCGGGTGCAGCACGTTGTAGCCCCTGGCGCGCATGAAACGGGCCAGCACGTCGCCGAGCGTGTAGTTGCGGACATGGCCGATATGGATGCGCCCCGACGGATAGGGGAACATCTCGAGCACGTAGTATTTCGGCCGCGGATCGTCGTTCTTGGAGGCGAAGATCGCCTTTTCGTCCCACAGGCGCTGCCAGCGGGGCTCGGATTCACGGGCGTTGTAGCGTTCGGCGGTCATGAAATCGCAAGGATTTTGGGTGGCTTTGGGTGGTTTTCGGGTCCCGTCCGGGGACGGCGGACTAGGCCACAAAAGCGCCTGCGCGGTCAACGGCTTGGGGCCTCCAAACGTCCCATCCCCTCGCGCAGCCGCCCTGCCGCTGTCGCAGGGGCGCCGTCTGCAGCCTCCTCGATGTCCTGGCGAAGGCCTGGACCACAGAGCTTTGTCGAGGAAGGGATCGTGGCCCCAGCTTCGCGCAATAATAAACGGTGGGGGTAATCGGTCCTGACCTTCGCCAGGACGACGCTGAATATGCGGCGTCGCCGATGGTCATGGTTCCGCGCTCATGGCGCGGCTCGATCACGCACGATCTCAACTCGCCAGCGCCATCCCGGCTTCGTCCAGCGTCTGCAGGAAGCCGTGCTCGATCACGGCGTTCCTGCCGCGGCGCTTGGCGGCGTAGAGGGCGGCGTCTGCAGCTTCGATCAGGTCGCCGGGGCGCTGGGTCTCGTTCGGTCTGGTCGTCGCGACGCCGACGCTGACGGTGACGACGCAATGGCTCGAGGACGCGTGCGGCACGGCGAGGCCGAGCACGGCGGTGCGCACGGTCTCGCCGATCGCGAGCGCATGCGCGGCGTCGGTGTTCGGCAGCAAGAGGCAGAATTCCTCGCCGCCATAGCGGCCGGCGAAGCCCATGGTGTCGGCGGCGATCCCCGACAGCACTTCGCCGATTCGGGTCAGGCAGGCATCGCCTTCGGGATGGCCGTAGGTGTCGTTGTAGAGCTTGAAGTGATCGACATCGATCATCATCAGCGACAGCTCGCATTCATATTGCTGCGCCCGCATCCACTCGAAGTCGAGCCGGCTCTGGAAGCCGCGGCGATTGGCAAGGCCGGACAGCGCATCGATCGAGGCCATCACGGTGAGACGATCGTTGGAGGCGACCAGCTCGCGCTCGCGCTGGCTGAGCTGCGCCGCCATCGCGTTGAAGGCACGCGCCAGCGGCACGAATTCCGCCGGCAGCTTGTGCTTGGCGACGCGCGCCGACCAGTCGCCCTCGCCGAACCGCCGCGCCATGCCGGTCATCAGCTCGATCGGATGGATGACGAGCCGCTCGGCGCCGACCAGGGCGCCCAACAAGACGAAAAGGCAGACAAATCCAAGCTGCAGATAGGCGGTGCGGATCTCGCGGTTGATCGCCGCCGTCACCTTGGCCTCGTCCATGCTCACGATCAGCCGGGACTGCGTGCCGGCGATGCGCGCGAAGCTCAGCGTGCGCTGTGCGCCGTCGGACGCGGTGAACGACACCGAGCCGGACGGCTCGTCATAGCTCAACGCCTTCTCGGCGATCGCTGCCATCAGCGGGATGGTGTCGAGCGAGCGGCCGATCAGGCTCGCATGATCGGCGGGCGCGGCGATCACGACGCCGGTAGAGTCGACCAGCACGGCCGACATGCCGGGCTGGCCGCCGAGATTGGCCATGATCTGCGACAGCCAGTCGATATTGATGCCGGCGACCACCACGGCATCCTGCTCCGGATTGATCGCGGCGACCGGATAGGCGGCCATCATCATCGGGCGGCCATTGGTCCTGCCGCGCAGATAGTCGCTGAACACGAAGCCGCGGTTGTCCTGCGCCTTCTTGAAATATTCGCGGTCGCCGACATTGAGGCCGACCTGGACGTTGAGGGTCGAGCATTGCACCAGCCCGTCCCTGGAGACAAACATAATGCTGCGGATCCAGGGCAGCACCGTCGGCAGGCTGGCGCGCAGCACCTCGCAGCTCTGCGCGATGCCGCCGGAGGCGCGGATATAGGCGGCGGATTTCAGCATGGTCTCGACCGAGGAGACCACCTCGCGCTGGGTTTCCGCGGCATGCGCGGTGAGGCTGGCATAGCCGGCCGCGGCCTGCGCGATCTGCTTGCTGCGGGAATCCTCCAGCGTGCGGACGCGGTCCAGCATCAGGGGCGCGACCAGCATCAGCGCAAGGAAGGCCAGCCGGGCACGAATTCCCAGAACCTTCTTGAGCCTGACCCGGTTGCGGTTGAAAGTGACGCCCGACATTCTATTCCCTTGCCCGTGCGCAAGTTAGAATGCAGGGCTTCAAAAAGCCTTTCCCGAATTTGGTAAAATTCGAGCCAACCCCCCGCACCTGTCAGAGAACGGCACAAGCATGACGCAAAGCCCGACCACGCCGTTACCGGCCGATTCACCACATGGCCTCGCCGCCGTCGAACGCGAGATCGCCCATGCCTGCAAGGAAGCGCGGCGCGACCGTGCGTCGGTGACCTTGATCGCGGTGTCGAAGACGTTCGCGGCTGACGCAATTTTGCCGATTATCGGCGCCGGACAGCGCGTATTTGGCGAAAATCGCGTGCAGGAGGCCAAGAGCAAGTGGCCGGTGCTAACCCAGGCTCATCCGGGATTGCAGCTGCATCTGATCGGGCCGTTGCAGTCGAACAAGGCCAAGGAGGCGGTCGCGCTGTTCGATGCGATCCATTCGGTCGATCGCGCCAGCATTTGCGAAGCGTTAGCCAAGGAAATCAAAAATCAAGGCAAGCACCCGGAACTGTTCGTCCAGATCAATACCGGCGAGGAGCCGCAGAAGGCCGGCGTGGCACCGCAGGACGCAGATACCTTCATCGCGGCATGCCGTGACACCTACGGCCTGCCGATCTCGGGACTGATGTGCATCCCGCCGGTCGACCAGGCGCCGGCGCCGCACTTCGCGCTCTGCGCCAAGATCGCCGCGCGCAACGGGCTGACGAATCTCTCGATGGGCATGAGCGCGGATTTCGCGGTGGCGATCCAGATGGGGGCGACCCACGTGCGGGTGGGCTCGGCGATCTTCGGGACACGGACGGCGCCGCATAACTAGTGTCGTCCTGGCGAAAGCCAGGACCCATACTCCGCGGCCATTGCAAGGGACACGCGGCCAGATCGGCGGACAACAACTAACTTCGGTGGTTATGGGTCCCCTGCTTTCGCAGGGACGACATTGGTGTGTGTGGCGCGTGCGCAGCCTACGCGAACTTCACCGACACTTTTCCGATCGCGCCGAAATCGGCCGCGAATTCGTCGCCGGAGGCGATCGGCAGCGGCGGGTGGCAGGTGCCGGTGGTGACGACCTCGCCTGCCCGCAAGGTCAACCCGAGTGCGGAGAGTTCGTTGGCGCACCAGGCGAGCGCTGCGCAGGGATCGCCGAGCACGTTCTTGCCGTGGCCGATATAGCGCTCGCCGCGCAGCGTGATGACCGGGCGGTCCTCGACCAGGTCGATCGCGCGCCAGTCGGCCGAGGTTGCGGGTCCGAGCACGAACAGATGCGCGCAGGCATTGTCGGCGATCAGCTGCGCCTCGCCGGCGGCGACAAAATCGGCGAAACGCGAATCCGGAATCTCGATCGCCGGATGCAGCGTCCCGACGGCCTCCAGCACCTCCTGCACGCTGTACGGCGTCGTGCGCGGCGCGAGATCGCGCGCCATGCGGAAGGCGTATTCCGGCTCGCCGACGCGCATCTCGTTGCCCTGCATCGACGCGGTGCCGCCATCCGGTATCACCGTCTCGGCAATGATGCGCCCGGCGAGCGGTCCGGCGACATTGATGTGCTTCTGGCCGGCCGCGCTGGTCGCCGCGATCTTCCAGCCGAACAGTTTTTTGCGCGACGTCTTTTCCAGTTCGGCCTGCACCGCATAGCCCTCGGCGCGATCGCGCGGCCGAATGGCGACATCGAGCGCTGCGAGCTTGGTGCCGGCGTGCCAGTGATCGTGCAGGACCTTCGAGGCGGCGGCGATCTTGTTGTTGTCGAGCATGCTGTTTCGCTCCCCGCGGGAATGATTTTCTGTTGTGCACGATCTCAGCACAAACGCGTCGCGTCTGTCGCGTGGGAAAACCGATGCTGAGCTATTCCACCACCCTACCCAATAACGATCCGGGTCTGCGGCGACATCCGCCGCAACAGCCGCAGCATCGAGGTCTTCGTCATCGAGACGCAGCCCGCGGTCGGCGAGAAATTCGGCCGCGCCAGATGCAGGAACACCGCGCTGCCGCGGCCGGCGACTCGCGGTGCGGCGTTGTGATCGATCTCGATAATGAAGTCGTAGAGATGGTCCTCGCGAGTCAGGCGGTCGCCGCCTTGCATCCGATCGAGCCGGATCGGCTGGTTGTAGTGACGGTCGGCGGGGTCCTCGCACCAGGCGTCCTCGCGGCGGATCGGCCGGGTCGGCAGGAAAGTCGCCGGACGCTGGTGCCGGTCGGCGCGCCACCAGAGCTGGCGCGGATGGAAGACGCCGCGCGGCGTGCCGCCGTCGCCCTCGCGCTTGTTGGCGAGGATTCCGCCGCGCCCGAGCGCCACCGGCACGGTCCAGCCGTCGGCCGACAGCCAGCCCCGGCGCGGGTCGCCGGCGGCTGCTCGGACCTCGATGATGGAGAGCGGGCGATCACGTTTGGCTGTCATATAAGTGATTGAACTAGCTGACCTTCCCCTAAGAATCGTTCCAAACTGAGCTTGCCTTGGGTGTTCAGAACATCCTATCTCCCGGCATTACAGGACATTCACGTCCTGCCCCGCCGGATTTGAGGTAGACTGCGTTGCCTTGTGAATCGGTAACAATCGCCTACCTGAACACATATCTAGCCGATGTTACGGCGATAAGCGTCCTCTGCTTCTGACCGCCCGCCCCCGAAGGATTGTACCTATGGCCAATGCCCGCAAGATCTTGATCGTGGATGACGATACCGATCTGCGCGATACGCTGGTCGAGCAGCTGTCGCTGCACGAGGAATTCGAAGCCTCCGCAGTCGACACCGGCGCCAAGGGCGCCACTGCCGCCAAAGCCAATTCCCCCGATCTGGTCTTGATGGACGTCGGCCTGCCCGACACCGATGGCCGCGAAGTGGTCCGCTCGCTCCGCAAGGGCGGCTTCAAGGCTCCGATCATCATGCTGACCGGCCACGACACCGATTCCGATACGATCCTGGGGCTCGAATCCGGCGCCAACGACTATGTGGCGAAGCCATTTCGCTTCGCGGTGCTGCTGGCCCGGATCCGGGCGCAGCTCCGCCAGCACGAGGCCAGCGAGGACGCGGTGTTCTCGGTCGGTCCGTACTCGTTCCGGCCCGGCTCGAAGATGCTGACCGGCGCCAATGCCAGGAAGGTGCGGCTGACCGAGAAGGAAACCGCGATCCTCCGCTTCCTCTACCGCGCCGGCCAGATGCCGGTGTCGCGCGAGACGCTGCTCCAGGAAGTCTGGGGCTACAATTCCGGTGTCACCACCCACACGCTGGAAACCCACATCTACCGCCTCCGCCAGAAGATCGAGAAGGACGCCGCCAACCCGGAAATCCTGGTGACGGAAGCCGGTGGCTACAAGCTGGTGCCGTGATACGCTTTGCGCTCAACGATTCGTGAAATCGAGGCGCACCGCGGTTACCGGACCTGAATGTCGATCGATGATGACGTAGCCCTGCTCGAGCGGGTCCCGACAATGCGTCTGTTGGGCGAAAGCTCCTTGCGCATGCTGGCGATCGGCTCCGAGCAACGTGATTTCAACGCAGGCGACGTGCTGTTCAAGGCCGGCGACGCCGCGGACGCCGGCTATGTCGTGCAGCGCGGCACCTTCCGCGTCGAGGAAGGCGGCGCCGAGATCATCGCCGGTCCCGGCGCGCTGATCGGCGAGCTCGCATTGATCGTCGCGATGAAGCGGCCATCGACCGCCACCGCGCTGGAGCGCGGCTCGGTGATCCGAGTCGCGCGTAGCCTGTTCCAGCGCGTGCTGGAAAGCGATCCCGCCGCGGCCCTTCGGCTGCGCGACGAGCTCGCGCTGCGCACCAGCCAGCTCGCAAGCGATATCCTGATGGCGGGCGGGAAGCTGAGTACGTGATCTTTCCGCGCGTCATTCCGCAAGTTCATTGAACCGTCACCCTGAGGTGCGAGCCTTGCGGCTGGGCGAGCCTCGAAGGGTCGACGGCCACCAGCCGGGCCGTGCACCCTTCGAGACGCGCGTTGCGCGCTCCTCAGGATGACGGGTCGAGGGTCGGCGGCGCCCTTAAACCTCCATCACCGCCGTCACCGGCACGTGGTCCGACGGGCGCTCCCAGCTGCGGGCGTCGCGGGTGATCTTGAAATCGCTGACCTGATCCTTCAGCGCGCGCGAGACCCAGATGTGATCGAGCCGTCGGCCGCGATCGCCGACGGTCCAGTCCGCCGCGCGGTAGCTCCACCAGGTGTAGACCTTTTCCGACATCGGGATCCGCTCGCGCGCGATGTCGAACCATTCGCCATGCGCCTGCGCGGCGAGCAGCTTCTCGGTCTCGACCGGCGTGTGCGAGACCACCTTGAGCAGCTGCTTGTGCGACCACACGTCGTTCTCATGCGGCGCGACGTTGAGGTCGCCGACCAGGATGTGGCGGTCGTCGCCGCGCGGATGCAGCGGCTCGCAGGCCTTCATCTCGTCGAGGAATTGCAGCTTGTGCTCGAATTTCGGATTGAGCGCGGGATCGGGAATGTCGCCGCCGGCCGGCACGTAGAAATTATGCAGCACCAGCGGCTTTGACAGCTGCGCCTTCTCGCCGAAGGACACCGAGATGTGTCGTGAATCGATCTTGTCGCAGAACGTCCTGATGTCGGTCGTCTCGAACGGCAGGCGCGAGACGATGGCGACGCCATGATAGCCCTTCTGTCCGTTCAGCGCGACGTGCTCATAGCCGAGCCGCTTGAAGCGCTTGAGCGGAAACGCATCGTCGATGCATTTGGTCTCTTGCAGGCACAGCACATCCGGCCGCGCGCTCTTGATGAACTTGGCGACGGTGTCGATGCGCAGGCGCACCGAGTTGATATTCCAGGTGGTGACGGAGAACCGCATGAGAGGTGCGTCTTAGCACGGTTCTCGGTGCGGATTTCAATTGTCCACAGGGAGGCTCCCACCTCGCCCCGCTTGCGGGGAGAGGTCGGATCGCATGGAGCGAAGCGCAATGTGATCCGGGTTGAGGGGGACTCTCCGCGTACTCGCGTCTTTCGGATTCCTGGAGGCAGCCCCTCACCCAACCCTCCAAGAGCGAGCTTCGCTCGTCTCGACCTCGCAAGAGCGGGGCGAGGGAGAAGGAAAGGCGGTCAGCCCGGCGAGGTGCCGGGATAGGTCGTGAAGTCGATCTTGAACAGCGCCGGATCGGGCTTCTGCGTCGCGTCGAGATTGTAGACCGCAACTGTCGTGTCGTAGCCCTGCGGGTCGGTAACGGTCCACTGCTTGAGCTTGCCGTCCTTGGCGCCGATCATCAGCAGGAAGCGGCTGGTGCCGACCAGCGCCTGCTTTTCCTCGATCGTGATGCTGACGAACACGTCGTCGGCGGTGACGCTGATGACGTTGGTGTCCTTCATCAGGTCGATGCGGTCCGACAGCAGATAGCGCAGCGGGGTCTGCGACAGCGGATAGACGTCCTGGGTGGCGAGCCTGCGGTCGCGCACCGCGACCGAGGAGCCGTCCGCGATCACCTCGATCGGGCTCGGATCGTCATATTCGAAGCGCAGCTTGCCGGGCTTCTGGATATAGAAATCGCCCTTGGTCTTGGTGCCGTCGGGGCCGACCTGGACGAAATTTCCGACCAGCGTTTGCAGCGACGAGAGATAGGCCGAGACCTTGGCGGCCTGCGCCTTCTGGTTGGCGTCGAAGGTCTGGAAGATGTTGGCGGGCACGTTGCGGCGCGGATCGGGAATCACCGGGTTCGGCGGTGCCTGGGTGGCGCCCGTCGTCGTCGGACCCTTGTCCGCATTGGTCTGCGCGCCGGCGTCCTTCTTTGGCGCAGCCTTGGATCCGGCGTTGGGCGCGGGCTTCGGGGGCGGCGCATTCTGCGCAGTCGCAGCGCCGGCGATCGCGGCGGTGACGAGAAGAGCCAGCGCGGTGCGCGTGCCGCGGTCAATGAGGTGTTTTGCCATCAGATATGTCAGGTCTCTGTTCGACGTCGTCCCGCTGCGCCGGATTTTATCCCGCCTCTTCCGAGGGAGATATGGTTTTTCCGTGATGATCGTCCCCGATCAGAACTGGCCTTCTTCCTCCCCGACCAGGATTTCGCGCTTTCCGGCGTGATTCGCCGGACCGACGATGCCCTCAAGTTCCATCCGCTCCATCAGCGAGGCCGCGCGGTTATAGCCGATCTGCAGCCGGCGCTGAATGTAGGAGGTCGACGCCTTGCGGTCGCGCTTGACGATCGCAACCGCCTGCGTGAACAGATCGCCGCCGCCGTCGCCGCCCATGCCGGTGGCATCGAACACGGCGCCGTCCTCGTCGGTCGGCTCTTCCGCGGTGACGGCTTCGAGATATTCCGGTGCGCCTTGCGTCTTGAGGTGACGCACGACCTTCTCGACTTCCTCGTCCGAGGCGAACGGTCCGTGCACGCGGCTGATGCGGCCGCCGCCCGCCATGTAGAGCATGTCGCCCTGGCCGAGCAGCTGCTCGGCGCCCATCTCGCCAAGGATGGTGCGGCTGTCGATCTTCGACGTCACCTGGAAGGCGATCCGGGTCGGGAAGTTCGCCTTGATCGTGCCGGTGATGACGTCGACCGACGGACGCTGCGTGGCGAGGATGACATGCAGACCGGCGGCGCGAGCCATCTGTGCGAGGCGCTGCACCGCGCCTTCGATATCCTTGCCGGCGACCATCATCAGGTCGGCCATCTCGTCGACGATGATGACGATGTAGGGCAGCGGCTCGAGGTCGAGCTTCTCTTCCTCGTAGATCGCCTTGCCGCTCTCTTTGTCGAAGCCGGTGTGGACGGTGCGCGTCAGCTCTTCGCCCTTGGCCTTGGCTTCGACGAGGCGCGCATTGTAGCCGTCGATGTTGCGCACGCCGAGCTTGGCCATCCGCTTGTAGCGCTCTTCCATCTCGCGCACGGCCCATTTCAGCGCCACCACCGCCTTCTTCGGATCGGTGACGACGGGCGTCAACAGATGCGGGATGCCGTCATAGACGGAGAGTTCGAGCATCTTCGGATCCACCATGATCAGGCGGCATTGATCCGGCCGCAGCCGGTAGACCAGGCTCAGGATCATGGTGTTGATCGCGACCGATTTACCGGAGCCGGTGGTGCCGGCGATCAGCATATGCGGCGTGCGCGCCAGATCGATGATGACGGGGTCGCCGCCGATCGTCTTGCCGAGGCACAGCGGCAGCTTCGCAACCGAATCGACGCTTTCCTTGGCGACCAGAAGCTCGCGCAGATAGACCTTCTCGCGATGCGCGTTGGGCAGCTCGATGCCGATCGCGTTACGGCCGGCGACGACCGCGACGCGGGCCGACAGCGCGCTCATCGAGCGCGCGATGTCGTCGGACAACCCGATCACGCGCGACGACTTGATGCCGGGCGCCGGTTCGAGCTCGTACAGCGTGACCACCGGGCCGGGATTGGCCTTGACGATCTCGCCGCGCACGCCGAAGTCCTGCAGCACGCCCTCGAGCGAGCGCGAATTGGCTTCGAGCTCGGCCTTGCTCAGCGGCTGTCGATCGCTGGCTTTCGGCGCGCTGAGCACGGAGACCGAGGGCAGCTCGAACTTGTCGGAATTCTTCTTCTTCGGCTTCGGCTCGGCCTTCTTGCGCGGGGCGCGGGCGGCGGGAGCTTCGTCCTCCTCGTCCTCCTCTTCCTCATCGTCGTCGAAAGCTTCAGCCTCGTCCTCATCATGGTCTTCATGCGCGGGCGCGATCGAGGGCGCCGAGCGGCCGCCGCCGATATTCGGCTCTTGGCGCTCGAACGCAGCGCTGCGGCTCTGGGCTCCGCTCGAGATCAGCGATTTGTAGGCGGTGGTCAGCAGCCAGCCGAGCCGCGCTTTGGCGCTCATCAGCGCATGGAACAGCCAGCCCAGCGAGACCGAGCTGCGGTCGTTGTCTTCTTCCTCGACGAACGGCTCGTCGTCGTCGGAGATCGGCGTCAGCTCGTCGTCCTGCTCCTTGGCACCCCAGCCGCAGGCGAACAGGAAGCTTGCCGCCATCGCGACGAACAGGATCAGGCCGAGCACGACGCGATAGATGAAGCCGGGCGGGCCGAACACGACGGCCGGCGCACGCAGCAGCGCGTCGCCGACCACGCCGCCGAGCCCGGTCGGCAGCGGCCATGCGGTGTTGTGCGGCCAGCAGCTGGCGAAGCCCGCCGCGATCACCGTGCACAGGATCCAGCAGCCGAGCCGCAGCGCCTCGCGGTCGAACGGGCGATGCGTCAGCATCCGCCAGCCCCACACCGCGACCGGCAGCAGCAGCATGATCGCGCCGAGACCGAGAATCTGCATCAGGAGGTCGGCGCCGATCGCGCCGGGATAGCCGAGCACGTTGCGGATCGTGCGCGAGGTGGCGTGGCTCAGCGACGGATCCTGCACCGACCAGGTCATCAGCGCCGCCGTGATGGCGCCGGACAGCGCGATCAGGCCGAGCCCGGTGAGTTCGCGCAGCCGTCGCGCCAGCGCCTCGCGGAGCGAGAGCGGCAGATGGCCGACCAGGGGGATGACACGTTCGATCGCTGGCATACTCAATCTTCGCGCTTCGCGATTAACCCAGGGTTTCGACCAGGCGATGCATCGCCTCGGCCGTCGATTCACTGTCGGAGACGAGCGCAAGGCGGACATAGCCCGCGCCCGGATTGGAACCGTCGGTCTGCTGGCGCGCCAGATAGCTGCCGGGAATCACGCGCACGCCGGCGTCGCGATAGAGCCTGACCGCCGCAGCCTCGTCGCCGCCGCGCCCGGAGACGTCGAGCCAGACGCAGAACCCGCCGGCGGGACGCTTGTAGCCGTAGCGGTTGCCGAGGATCTGGTCGGCGAAATCGAACTTGATGCGATAGAGCCTGCGGTTCTCCTCGACATGCGCCTCGTCGCTATAGGCGGCGACCGCGACATGCTGCAGCGGCACCGGCACCTGCGGTGCGGCGACATTGCGCAGCTCGTGGAATGCGGCCAGAAACTTCCTGTCGCCCGCGGCGAAGCCGACCCGCATGCCCGGCAGGTTCGAGCGCTTCGACAGCGACTGGAACGCCACGACATTGCTGAAGTCGGGACCGGCGCATTCGAGAACGCTGCCCGGCGCCTCGCGGGTGTAGATTTCCGAGTAGCACTCGTCGCTCAGGATGATGAAGCCATAGCGATCGGCGAGCTCTTTCAGCCGTGTGAAGTAGGCGCGCGAGGCGACCGAGCCCTGCGGATTGGCGGGCGAGGCGATGAAGAACGCGACGGTGCGCGCCAGCGTCGCCTCGTCGATCGAATCGAGGTCGGGCAGGAAACCGTTAGCGAGCGTGGTCGGCAGGTAGATCTGCTCGCAGCCGGCCGCGCGGGCGCCGGCGCCATAGGCCGGATAGAACGGGTTCGGCATCAGGATCGCCGGCCGGCCCTTGCGCGGCGCGACGTAGCGCGAGGCTGATATCGCGGCAAAGAACAGCCCCTCGCGGCTGCCGTTCAGCACCATCACCTCGCTCTCGGGATCGACCGGCCGCGGCAATTGGAACCGGCTTCCCAGCCAGGTCGCGACGGCGCGGCGGAATGGTTCGATGCCCTTGGCGATCGGGTAGCGGCCGAACTCGGCGGTATGCTTTGCCAGCACCGGTCCGACGAAATCGGGCACCGGGTGCTGCGGCTCGCCTAATGACAGCGTAATCAAGGGCTTGGCAGGCTGATACGGCGCCAGCAGCTCGGTCGTGCGCAGGAAAGGGGAACGCTCGGCCTGGCCGGCGGATGCGACATCGCCGGCGCCCTGCGCCAAGCCGGATGAGGCGGTCATTGCCATGATTGAAATGCCAGCACTTTCACTGCGGTCGGAGGGTAGGGGCGCCGACCGTAAACCGATCAAGTCACCATAGATAGGGCGAGGTTAAGACGCGATTAACCATCGGCGGTGCGGCACGATCGGCCGACGCGTGATATCCGCGCTGATCCCAAGGCACCGCATCGAAATTGCTCCGAGACATGATCCACCGCCGCGCCGTCCGGGCGCTCCTCATCACCGGCGAGCGCGAAGTCCTGCTGATGCGGATTCGCTCGCCGCACGGCGGCGACTGCTTCTGGATCGCGCCGGGCGGCGGCGTCGAGGGCGACGAGACGGCTGAAGCGACGTTGCAGCGGGAACTGGCCGAGGAGTTGGGGCTGATCATTTCGAGCCCGGGCCCGCAATATGGCGGCGGCACCACACCTTCAACTGGGGCGGCAGGCGGATTTCCCAGAAAGAGGAATACCGGATCGTTCACGCGGATCGCTTCACGCCGGTGATGGCCGACGAGGCCGAGGCGCGCGTGCTCGATTGCTTCCGCTGGTGGCCGATCGCCGACCTATCCGGTGCGAGCGAGCGCCTCACGCCGCTGTCGCTTGCCGACATCCTGGAGCGCTATTTGTGCAACGGCGCGCCAAGCGAGCTGCCGGATGAGGAAGTTTTGATCGACTGACGCGGCTCCATGGCGTGACCCACAACTTGTCATGCCCGGGCTTGACCCGGGCATCCATCGACTAAGCCAGAGTCTTGCGAAGCGGGATGGATGGCCGGGGCAAGTGTTTAGCCCGGACAGATCACTGACGGGTGTTCGGAGACATAGCTGACACATCAACATTGGCTGGATTGGTCCGATTCGGGAGGCCGTCCATGCCGTGGAGTGAGGTGTCAGTAATGGATCAGCGCCACGAGTTCGTGCGGCTGGCATTGCAGGAAGGCGCCAACCGGCGCGAGCTGTGTCAACGGTTCAACATCAGCCCTGACGTTGGCTACAAATGGCTGCGGCGCTGGCAGGCTGGTGATCGGGAACTGGCTGACCGCTCCCGGCGTCCGCATGCGATGCCCAAGCGCAGTGAGGCTGCCATCGAGGAGCAGGTGCTTGCGGTGCGCGACAAGCATCCGGTCTGGGGCGCGCGCAAGATCGCCCACTGCCTGAAGCGGGACGGCAAGACGGTGCCTGTGCCCTCGACGGTGCACCGGATCCTGTGCCGGAACGGCCGCGTCAAGCCGAGCGAGAACGCGCCGCCAAATCCAGGGCACCGCTTCGAGAAGGAAGCTCCCAATCTACTGTGGCAGATGGACTTCAAGGGCCACCTGCCGCTCGCCGACGGAACGCGGTGTCATCCGCTAACGATCGTCGACGATCACTCGCGCTATGTCCTGTGCCTGAAGGCCTGCGCCGACGAGCAGCGTTTCACCGTGCAGGATCACTTGACGACGACGTTCCGCTGCTATGGTTTGCCGGAGGCCTTCTACACCGACAACGGCTCACCATGGGGCGATACGTCCGGCATTCGCTGGACCGGATTGAAGGTCTGGCTGCTCAAGCTTGGCGTCAGGGTGGTGCATGCCAGGCCTTGCCACCCGCAGGCCCGCGGCAAGAACGAACGCTTCCATCGCACCCTGAAGGCCGAGGTCTTTGCGATGCGCCGCTTCCGCACCCTACCGGAAGTCCAGCGTGCCTTGGATGCCTGGCGGCCGATCTACAATCTGCAGCGCCCTCACCAAGGCCTTGATATGCACGTTCCCGCCGATCGCTTCCGACCCAGTGCCCGCGCTATGCCGGCCCGCGTCCCGAAAATCGAGTACGACAGCGGCGAGACCGTGCGCAGGGTCTCATCGACGAGGCCCTACATCTCCTTCAAGGGACGCTTCTGGAAGGTTCCACAGGCCTTCGCGCGCGAACGGCTTGCCATCAGGCCGCTGGATCGCGACGGCCATTACGGCGTCTTCTTCGCCAGCTGGCAGGTCGCATCAATCGACTTGACCAACCGCCAACCTGTCAGTGATGTGTCCGAACAGGTGTCAGCCATGTCCCCGGACTAAACAGCAAGCCCGGCCATGACGATTCCAATTTTCCGGTCCATCCGGGCTACGCGCGCGATGGGTGACCTCTACCGCGCCGGCAGCTTCTCGAACGACGGCTTGCCATCGGGCACATGGTGGAAGGTCTGCTTGTCGCAGGTGTAGATCGTCATCTGCGGGGTGAACACCGAGGGGTCGTCGAAGGTGCCGACCTTCAGGATGGTGGCGGGCAGGCCCGGCACCTTGGTCACGAGATGCGTGCCGCATTCCGGGCAGAACTCGCGGGTCACGGCGCGGTCGAGATCCTTGCGGGTGAACTGCTTGGGCTCGCTGGCGGTGTATTTGAAGCCGGTGGTCGGCATCGCCATGAACATGTTCGGTCCGCCGCCCGTGATGTACTGGCATTCGCGGCACAGGCACTGCGCCGCGATCATCGGCTCGCCCTCGGCCTCATAGCGCACGTTGCCGCAATAGCACCTGCCTTGCACCTTCATGACGTCCTCCCGTTTTCGTTGTTTGTAGCCTGTCATTCCACAATGGCAGGCAATTCCGACAATATTTTCTCAAGCCGCGGAAAAAAGAAAGGGGCCCCAGCTTGCGCTGGAGCCCCTCAACGGCCCGGACATTGCCGGGTATGTGTCCGGACCGTAGTTCTGGACCCGGCCCCGGAGGGAGCCAGAGTCCCGGGAGAACTCACATGTTGTAGGCGCGCTCCGTATGCTCGGTGATGTCGAGGCCTTCACGCTCGGTCTCGACGTTGGCGCGCAGGCCGACGATCACGTCGACGATCTTGTAGAGGATCGCCGAACCGATGCCCGACCACACCAGCGTGGTGCAGACGCCCCAGACCTGCGAGATCATCTGCGCTGCGAAGTCGTAATCGGCGACCTTCGGCGGGATCGCGGTGTAGTCGATGATGCCTGCACCGCCGAGCGCCGGGTTGACCAGGATGCCGGTGCCGAGCGCGCCGACGATGCCGCCGACGCAGTGGACGCCGAACACGTCGAGCGAGTCGTCATAGCCGAGCGCGTTCTTCACGACCGTGCAGAAGAACAGGCAGACCACGCCGACCACGAGGCCGAGCACGATGGCGCCCATTGGGCCGGCATAGCCGGCCGCCGGGGTCACCGCGACGAGGCCCGCGACCGCGCCCGAGAGCGCGCCGAGCAGCGAGGGATGGCCCTTGATGATCCATTCCGCGAACATCCAGGCCAGCGCCGCCGCGGCAGTGGCCACGAACGAGTTGGTCATGGCGAGCGCAGCGCCGCCATTGGCTTCGAGGTTGGAGCCGGCGTTGAAACCGAACCAGCCGACCCAGAGCAGCGAGGCGCCGATCATGGTCATGGTCAGCGAGTGCGGAGCCATCAGCTCCTTGCCGTAGCCGGTCCGCTTGCCGATCAGCAGCGCGCCGACCAGGCCGGCGATACCCGCGTTGATGTGCACGACGGTGCCGCCCGCGAAGTCGATCGCGCCCTTCTTGAAGATCCAGCCGGCATCGGCGTTGATCTCGTCGAGCTTGGCCTGCGCCGCGGTCTTGGCCGCGCCGTCAGCCGCGGCGGCGAGCGCCTTGGCGGCATCCTGGATCGCGTCCGGGCCCGGCCAGTACCAGACCATGTGCGCGATCGGGAAATAGATCAGCGTCACCCAGAGCGGGATGAACAGCGCGATCGCCGCGAACTTCATGCGTTCGGCGAAGGCGCCGACGATGAGGGCCGGCGTGATCGCCGCGAACGTCATCTGGAAGCACATATAGATGAGTTCCGAGATGTTGGCGTCGACCGAGAAGGTCGCCGCCTTCGAGTCCGGCGTGACGCCCATCAGGAAGGCCTTGGAGAAGCCGCCGATGAAGTCGGAGCCGCCGGTGAAAGCGAGGCTGTAGCCGTAGAGGGCCCAGAGCACGGTGACGAGGCAGACCGTGTAGAACACCTGCGCCAGCACCGAGAGCATGTTCTTGGAGCGGACCAGGCCGCCATAGAACAGCGCGAGGCCCGGGATGGTCATCAGCAGCACCAGCACCGTCGAGGTCAGCATCCAGGCGTTGTCGCCCTTGTTGACGGTCGGCTCGGCGTAGGCGGCGGTCGCGGCGAACAGGCCGACTGCAAGGGCCGCCAGTCCCGCGCCATAGGGACGCTTGAACGTCATGTTATTTCACTCCTGAGGTCTTAAGGTTTGAGCGCGAAATCAGAGGGCCGCTGCATCGGCCTCGCCGGTGCGGATGCGCACGGCGTGTTCGAGGCTGATGACGAAGATCTTGCCGTCGCCGATCTGGCCGGTCTTGGCGGCGGAGGTGATGGCGTCGATGGTCTTGTCGACCTGATCGGAGTTGACCGCGACCTCGATCTTGATCTTCGGCAGGAAGCTCACGGCATATTCGGCGCCGCGATAGATTTCCGTGTGACCCTTCTGACGGCCGTACCCCTTGACTTCCGTCACCGTGAGACCGTGAACGCCAATGGCGGTCAGGGCGTCACGGACCTCTTCCAGCTTGAATGGCTTAATGATCGCCATAACAATTTTCATGAGTCCTATCCCCGCTTGGGCCCGGTGCGAATGAACACCGGGAGTTTCGACTGAGGTTCACCACGCGGAGGACATCCACTACGCGGGCACAGCCTGGAGCCTTAGAATCAAATGCCGTGCCAAACGGCCGGAGCTCGCTAATGGATTATGAATCCGGACCTTTTCCCGCTTTACGGGTGGGAGGTGCCCCTGCGCTATTCCGCCGCGCCTAAAATATGGTCAGACCTGTCTAGAACGCAGGCACGGCTAACTCCGGACACAATTCTGCTCAGCCGCGGGGCAGCAGGCGGTATCCGGCGAGGGCTTCCGGGCCCGCCCCGCGGTCCGCGAACACCCTCTCGATCATTTCGCCATTGGCGTCTGTCGGACGATTGCGCGATGGGAATTTGATGTTGGGCTTCATCGGCTTGTTTGGGTTCCCACCCGAAACGGGACCGGCGCGAAGACAGTTGCGGGCATCCTCGCCGCGTCGTTCTGCGCGAAGCGGACAAGGGCTCGCATCAGGTACGCCCGCCCGGACAGCAATGCTGGACTTTTGCCGGCGCTCGTTACCGATCGTTAGCTGTCTGTAACATTGTCGTTCCGGCGTTAACGCCGCGGTTGCCGTCGTTGCGCTATTGCCGCCGCATAAGAACTTCAATGACAGGTGGGGCAACCAATGATTGATCGTATCCGCGCGCTGCTCGAGCAGCAGCCGATGATTTCGCTGGATTTCAACACAATCACCGACGACACGAATCTCTATGACGCAGGGCTGACATCCTTCGCCACGGTGCAGGTGATGCTGGCGCTCGAGGAAGAGTTCAACATCGAATTTCCCGAAGCGATGCTCACGCGACGGACCTTCTCGTCGCTCGCCAACGTCGCGGACGCCGTTTCACGGCTGACACAGCGGGCGGCGTAAGACCATGAGCGTGGTGAGAAAGATAGAGCCCGTGCCGGCCTCTGCCGCCACGCCGGCCGAGCGCATGCGTCGGGTCGCCAAGGTCGCGGCGCAGCAGGTCGATGCGGTAGACCGTGAGGGCCGCTTCCCGGCCGATACCATCGAAGCATTGAAGCGCGAGCGCCTGCTCGGCGTCGCGATTCCCGTCGAGCATGGCGGGGAGGAATTGGGCACGATGGAGATCGCGGAGCTGATCGTTCAGCTCGCCCAGGCGTGCGGCTCGAGCGCCATGATCTACGCCATGCACCAGATCAAGACGTCGAGCTTCGTCAGCCATGGCGGCGCCAGCGACTGGCATCTGGCCTATATGCGCCGCATTGCGGCGGAGCAGTTGCTGATGGCCTCGGCGACCACGGAAGCCGGCATCGGTGGCAATCTGCGCAATTCGATCTGTGCGGTCGAAGTGGCAGACGGCCGCTTCTCGCTGACAAAGGAAGCAACCGTTATTTCCTACGGCCGCCACGCCGACGCGATTCTTGCCACGGCGCGGCGCGCTCCCGACGCGGCAAGCTCCGATCAGGTGATGGTCGTCATTCCCGCGGACCTGAACCGCACGCTGGAGCGCACCTCCGTATGGGATACGCTCGGAATGCGCGGCACCTGTTCGGACGGTTTTCATCTCGTCGCGCACGGTGACGCGGCGCAGATTTTCCCCAAGCCGTTCTCGGAGATCGCGGCACAGTCGATGCTGGCGAGCTCGCATATCTTCTGGGCAGCGACCTGGTTCGGTATCGCCACCGATGCCTTCAATCGCGCGCAAGCATTCGTCAGGGCTGCGGCGCGCAAGCAGGCGGATGGAAGTCTGCCGCCGGGTGCGCTTCGGCTCGCCGAGGCAGCCGCCCTGCTTCAGGAGATGAAGGGTCATCTCACGGCCGCCATTGACCGCTTCGATGCGGCCAAGGGCAATGACGACGCGCTCTCCTCGATTGGCTTTACCGCCGAGATCAACGCGCTGAAGGTCGCTGCGAGCGAGAAGGCTGGGGCGATCGTGCGGCTCGCCATGCTGATCAACGGCATCGTCGGCTACAAGAACGGCACGCCGTTCAGCGTCGGCAGGCATCTGCGCGATGTGAGCTCAGCGCCGCTGATGATTTCGAACGACCGTATTCTTTCCAACACCGCGACGCTCCTGCTGATGAGCCGCTTTGACACCAGCCTGAGAGGTTGAGATGGACGCCAAGACGTTCGATGCCAAGAGCCTGCTCGACACCCTGTTCGACAAGAGCATCCTGTTCAAGACCGGAGTAGACGGGCTTTATGGCCGCTCCGGCGTTTTCGAAGACGTGATCGAGCGCTTTGAGCGGCTCGTGACCAGCATCGGAGCGCCAGACAAGGCAACCCGCATCCACTTCCCGCCGGGCATGAGCCGCGCCACGCTTGAAGGCAGTGGCTATATGAAAAGCTTCCCCCAGCTTGCAGGCTGCGTGCATTCCTTCATGGGCGGCGAGCGCGAGCATGCGCAGCTTCTCGGCATGATGGCTGCGGGAGAGGACTGGACCGAACTGCAGCAAGCGACCAACGTCGTGCTGACGCCAGCCGCCTGCTATCCGCTCTATCCGACCGTTGCCGCGCGCGGTCCGGTGCCCGATGACGGTGTGCTGTTCGAGCTTTCCTCTTACTGCTTCCGTCATGAGCCTTCCCAGGATCCCGCGCGCATGCAGCTGTTCCGTATGCGCGAATTCGTCCGCATCGGTACGGCCGAGCAGGTGTGCGCCTTCCGGGAAAGCTGGCTGGAGCGCGGCAAGGCGATGATCGAATCCCTCGACCTGCCCTGCGAGGTTGATCTCGCCAACGATCCGTTCTTCGGTCGCGGCGGCAAGATGATGGCCAACAACCAGCGCGACGAGGGACTCAAGTTCGAGCTGCTGATCCCGGTGACCAGCATCGAGAAACCGACGGCCTGCTTGTCCTTCAACTATCATCGCGACCATTTTGGCCAGACCTGGGGCCTCAAATTCGCGGATGGCAGCCTGTGCCACTCGGCCTGCGTCGGCTTCGGGCTGGAGCGCGTGGCGCTCGCGCTGTTCCGCCATCACGGCCCTGACGTCGAGGCATGGCCGGCTTCCGTGCGTGACACGCTTTGGGGCAACTGAAATGCAGAGTGCCATCGCCGGGCTCGATCCGGCCGACTACAAGCCGCACCGGCTACACGATCCGGAGCGGCGATGGCCGCAGACCAACTGCTATGTCGATCTTCTGATCGAAGTCATGCATGCGAACGGGAATGACCCGGTCGCTGCGCTCGGCTTCACCGTGGCGCAGGATTTCGAAGGCGACCAGTTCACGTTCTTCAAATTCCCGACGGCCGACCTGCAGCGATTGGCCGGCCTGGATATCCAGGAACTGTCCGTGTTCGATCGTCTGGAGGCGCACGTTCTCAATCAGATCGAGCGCGGGCGGCTGCCGCTGGTCGAGGTCGATGCCTTCTACCTGCCCGACACGAAGGGCATCACCTATCGCAGCGGCCATTCCAAGACGACGATCGGCGTCAACGTGCTCGATCCCGGGCGCCGCCACATGGCCTACTTCCACAACGACGGCTACTTCGCCCTGGACGGCGAGGACTATGACGGCATTTTCGGGCAGCGCAACGGCGCGCAGGCCGGCGGCCTGCCGCTGTTTCCCTATGCCGAGTTCGTCAAGTTCGATACCACGCGCCCCTCGCGCGATCCGGTCAGTGCGGCCACGGAAATCCTCGCGCAGCATCTGCGGCGCAGGCCGAAGCGCAATCCGCTCGATGCCTATGCGGCCGTGTTCGGCGGCCATGCCGAGGCACTGGCCGCCCGGTCACCGGAGTATTTTCACATCTACGCCTTCAACACGTTGCGGCAGGTGGGCGCCAATTTCGAACTCCTCTCCAGTCATCTGGAATGGCTGGGACGGCACGGCGAGACCGGTCTGGCCGAGGCGATCGAAGCCGCCGCGGCAATCGCCGAGGGCGCCAAGGTCATGCAATTCAAGCTCGCCCGCGCCATGGCCCGGCATCGGTTCGATGGGCTCGCGGACGCCATCGGGCCGATGGCCAAGGCCTGGCAAACGGTGATGGACGCTCTGAACAGTCGCATGGCGGATCTCGCCAGCAAGGCAGCGTAGGACCGGCCTGCCGGTCATGGGAATGCATGGGTATGGACGCTTTGGTGTCGACGACCGACACGGCCGAGCCTCTGGACAGCGGCTGGTGCATGGTCGTCTCGCCGGCCGGCGCGTGGGCGTCTCCGGCGGCGATCGACGGCAGCGCCGAATGGCTGGAGGCGGCGTGCCCCGGCACGGCCGCTGCTGCGCTGGAACGGCTTGGCCGCTGGGACCGCAACCATCCCACTCCGCTGCACGACCAGGACGTCTGGTATCGTCGCCGGCTCGATGTCGCCGGCCCGGCCCGTCTCGTATTTGACGGCTTGGCGACGGTTGCAGAGGTCTGGCTCGACGATCGCCTCGTGCTGTCCTCGACCTCGATGTTCGAGCGCCATGATGTGGCCCTGACGCTTGCCGGCGGCGAGCAACTGGCCATCGCATTCCGCAGCCTCGACCGCCATCTGGAAACCCTGACCGGTCCGCGCGCGCGCTGGCGGCCGCGCATGATCGACGATCAGCGGCTGAGGCTCGTACGGACCACGCTGATCGGCCATATGCCGGGTTGGTGCCCTGGCTTCGACATCGTCGGACCATGGCGACCGATCAAGCTGATCCGCGATACCAACCGGCAAGGCGTGCGCGATGTGCAAATGCAGGCCGACCTCGACGGCACAACAGGGCATCTTTCCATCGCGATCACGCTGGTCGAGCCGTTTGATGACGCGCCGGCCACGGTCGCCTGTGCGGGCGCTGTCGCCGCATTGACCTCGGAGACAGCGACGCGGCTGACGGCGAAACTGGATATTGCGAACGTTGCGCCATGGTGGCCGAGCAGCCATGGCGATCCGGCGCTGCACGAGGTTGTCGTCACGCTAGGCTCGATGCGAGTAGCGCTCGGCCGCGTCGGTTTCCGGCATATCGAGATCGATCGCGGCACCGACGGACGCGGCTTTCGGCTGGTCGTCAACGGCGTATCCGTCTTTTGTCGTGGCGCGGTGTGGACGCCGTCCGACCTGGTGCGGCTGCCGTCCTCACGCGAAGAGATCGCGCGCGACCTCGATCTTGCACGACGGGCGGGCGTCAACATGCTCAGGGTCGGCGGCACGTTCGTCTATGAGAGCGACGCATTTCACGAGCTCTGCGACGAGATGGGCATCCTGGTCTGGCAGGATCTGATGCTCGCCAATTTCGACTATCCGGCGAAGGACGAAGCCTGGCAGGCGTCGCTCTCGCGCGAGGTCGGGAATTTGCTCGGGCGGCTCAGGCATTCGCCGTCACTCGCCGTTCTGTGCGGCGGCAGCGAGGTGGCACAGCAGGCGGCGATGATGGGCATGCCGATGTCGATGGATCCGACGCCCTGGTTCGACAAGGTGGTGCGCCCCATCGCTGAAGCGAAGCGTCCCGACCTGGTGCTTGTGACGTCATCGCCATCCGGCGGCAACCTGCCTTTCACGGCTGATGGCGGGCCGATGCATTATTACGGGGTCGGCGCCTATTGCCGGCCGCTGGATGACGCGCGCCGGGCCGAAGTGCGCTTCGCGAGCGAATGTCTTGCCTTTGCCAATGTGCCTGACCAGGCAACGCTGGATGCGCATCTGCCGGTGCCGCCGGTGCACGATCCGCGCTGGAAGGCGGGTGTGCCGCGCGACGTCGGCGCGTCGTGGGACTTCGAGGATGTGCGCGAGCACTATCTGGAAACGCTTTTTTCCGTCGACGCGCGCCGGCTGCGCATCGAAAATACCAGACGCTACCTCGAGCTCTCCCGTGCGGTGACGACCGAGATAGTGGAGCGCACCATCGACGAATGGCGCAGACCCTGTTCGCCGACGGCTGGAGCGCTGCTGTTCTTCTGGAAGGACTTGCGGCCGGGCGCGGGTTGGGGCGTGGTCGATTCGACCGGCCGGCCTAAGCCCGTCTGGCATGGGCTGAGGCGGGCATTTGCCCCGCTACGGCTGATCCTGAGCGACGAGGGCGTCAACGGGCTGACCGTCCATGCCGTCAACGATACCGCGCAGACCGTTCGGGCGACATTATCGCTGACCTGTCTGCGGGACGGCGTCACGCCGGTGGTGTCGGCGCGCCAACCGATCAGCGTGCCGGCGCACGGCGGCCTGTCGCTTTCGGCCTTCTCGGTACTCGGCGCCTTTTTCGATATTTCCTACGCCTATCGCTTCGGGCCGCCCGGCCATGAAGTCACCGTTGCAAGGCTGGAAGGCGACGACGGGAAGGTCTTTGCCGAGGCCTTCCATGTGCTGCCAGGTGTCATGACCGCGCAGCGCGACGTCGGCCTGACTGTGAGTTTGGTGCGTCGGAAGGACGCGTGGCGGCTGCGGCTGGCCTGCAAACGCGCGGCCTACCACGTCTCCATCCAGGATGATCGGTTCGTTCCAACGGAGAACAATTTCCACCTGATGCCGGGCATCGAGCGGGAGGTCGGCCTTGACGGTCCGTCCCTGGCGACGCCTGGCGGCGCGGTGACAGCGCTCAATGCCGATCGCGACGCGAGCTACGAGGTGCCGAGAGCGGAAGAATTGGAAGTCGTGCGGACAAGGGAGTCCGCCGGGAGCATGACATGAAACCAGTTGTCTTTGCCGATACCATCGGCTGGCTGAACGTAGCGAAGGGGCGGCGGGGCGTTGTCATCGCCGGCGCGCATGGTCATGAGGATCTGTGCAGTCGCCGATTCCTGAAGCTGTTGTCCGACAGGGCGGCCGCGGCGGGCCTGCCTGTCCTGCTGTTTGACTATCCCGGCTGCGGCGACGCCGCCGGCGACCATTCGGCGCCGGGCCGGGTGATGGCCTGGACCGCCAGCATCGGCGCGGCGATCGACCGGTTGAAGCGGGATTGCGGCGTGGAGGATGTCATCCTCGCCGGCTTCCGTCTCGGCGCGCTGCTGGCCCCGCTCGCTGCGGCGGGGCGGGACGACGTGGCAGGCCTTGCGCTGCTTGCGCCACCGAGTTCCGGCAAAACCTATGTGCGCGAAATCACCGCAATGTCGCGCGTAATCGATGGGTCGCTCGCCAACAGCGCCGCAAGCGACGCGACGTTCGCCGAGGGCCGCGAGGTCGTCGGCTTCCGGCTTTCGCATGAGACGCTCGCCGATCTGTCGAGGCTGGATTGGCGGCGGGCCGTCGCGGCCCTTCCGCCCCTGCCGATGCTTTTGATCGCGAACGGAAAGCCGTTGGCAGGCTCTGAAATCCGCGACGGTCGAACTTCTTTCGAAGGCGCGACAATCGCGGAGTTCAAGGACTATCACCTGCTCATGTGCGACCCGACCGCGAACCGGATCCCGGCCGACGTTGTCGATTGCTGGGCGGATTGGTTGTCCGACCGGGCCGTCGCCGGCGTAGCTCAGGGCGTCGAGTCCCTGACCGGCCGCGAGTTATTGGAGGGATCGCGCTACACGGAAGAGCCGGTTGTGATCAGGCAGGCGCCATTGATCTGTGGCGTGCTGACCCGGCCACGTGACGGCCATGCTGCGGCCGATCCGGTCATCTTCCTCAACTCTGGCGGCGTGCCGCATGTCGGTTGGGCGCGCGGCACGGTCGAGGCGGCGCGCGAGCTTGCCGCCGCCGGCGTGGCGTCGCTACGCATTGACCTGCCGGGCCTCGGCTTGAGCGACGATGCCGGGAGCAATCGTCTGTTCCTCTATGATTCCCGCACCCGCTTCGACGTCAGCGCGGCGATTGACTGGATGCAGCGGGCGGGCTTTGCCAAAGTCGAGCTTGTGGGCACATGCTCGGGCGCCTTCCAGGCCTTTCACACTGCGCGCGCGGACCGCCGCGTCCGCGCCCTCACCATGATCAACCCGCTCTGCTTTGCCTGGAACAGTTCCTACGCGCTGGAGCTTACGGCCTGGAAAGCATACGAAACCTCCAAGGCGAATCGCGGGAGCCAGCAGCAGATCGGTCCGGCGGACAGGCCTGCGATGACGACCAGGTCCGCCTGGAAGCTGTCAGTGTCAGATAGCGCCAGGCGGCTGGTGCGGCGCGGATTGGAAGCCGTCAAGTCGACGCTGTCGGCGATGCATCCGTCCGCCTTGCTTGGTCGTAACCGCGTCGAGCGCTGGATGCGCGAGCTTTGTAGCCGCGGCGTGCGCGTCCTCATGGTCACCTCGGACGGCGATCTCAGCCTGCAGGAGATCGCACGGCATTTCGGTCAGGACGGCAAACGGCTCACAAGTATACCTGGAGTGACGCGGTTGACGCTGCCGAACGCCGACCATTCGCTGACGCCTCGTCATGCGCGGCGCGCTGTCGTCGCGCGCCTGATCGACCACCGCGGCGGCGGCAGGCGCGGAGGATCGAGCCGTCCCGATGCCGTGCGGGTCACGGTGCAGCATGCCGAGGTGAAGCCTAAATCGATGGCGCTGTCATAAAACGGTTTGGCCGCTCCGCGACGAAGATCAACGCGGCACCGGATCATGTTTTTCGGCGGCGTCGCGTGCCGCAAAGACCTTGTCGATCAATCCCCATTCGAGCGCCTGCTGCGCGGACATGAAGTGATCCCGATCCAGGGTCCGTTCCACGTCGGCTTCGGTGCGCCCGCAGTGCTGCGCATAGAGTCGGATGATGCGCCGCTTGGTCTCCTGCATCTCGGTGGCATGGATCAGGATGTCGGACGCCTGGCCCTGGAAGCCACCGAGCGGCTGATGCACGTGGAGGCTCGCATTCGGCAGCGCGGCGCGGTGACCGGGCTCGCCGGCCATCAAAAGGAACGACCCCATCGAGCGCGCCGTGCCCATGCACAGCGTGTGCACCGGCGCCTTGATGAACTGCATGGTGTCGTACATCGCAAGCCCGCTGGTGATCACGCCGCCATAGGAGTTGATGTAGAGGTTGATCGGCTTGTTGGGGTTGTCGGCTTCGAGGAACAGCAGCTGCGCGCAGACCAGGCCGGACATCGCATCATTGACCTCGCCGTTCAGGAAGATGATGCGCTCGCGCAGCAGCCTGGAATAGATGTCGAAGGAACGTTCGCCGCGGCTCGACTGTTCAACGACCATAGGGACGAGTTGCATCATGTCGCGCATCGGCGACCTCCATTGCTGCAGGTGATGAAGTTTCAGCGGGTGACGAGGTTTGTGATCAGGCCGCGCGCATCATTGTGCGGTTGTTGCTGTTGGCCGGTTGCGGCTGTTTTGTCCTGATGTCGCAGGCTTGCTGGATGATGCGAAACCTTGTGCCGCCGGCCTCGTTCGGCTCGATCCGGAAGGTGACATGGCTTTCGCGAAACGGCGGCTCGGACTCGCGCAGCCGGAAGCGCACCTCTTCGCCAGCGATCGATGACAGGGGTTCAGCGTCCGCGAGATCGCAATCCGGGAGCCAGCGTTCGCGCAGAGCCGGAATGGTCACCGCACGCCATACTTTTTCAGGCGGTGCATCGAGCTCGTATTCGAGCATCAGGTCGGCGTCGGCATGATCAGGCTCAACTGTGTCGCTCATTGATCCATGTCCTTCAGCAGATCGGAGAGCGCTTCGATGCGCTTCGGCCAATAGGCGCGGTAGCGGGCAAGCCAGGTCCCGATGCTGGCGATGCCGTCCGGGTCGACCTCATAATTCACGAAGCGGCCCTGTCGCTGCTCGCGCACCAGCCCTGCCGCGCGCAGCACCGCCAGATGCTGCGACATCGCCGGCTGGCTGATCTCAAGTCCGTCGCGCAAGGCGCTGGCGTTCAGGCTGCCGCCGGCCAGCTTCTCAAAGACCTTGCGGCGGGTCGGATCGGCCAGCGCCTTGAAGATGTCGGTGTCGACCATGACGACACATAAGCATACACTTATGTGTCGTGCAAGCCCGAACCTTGCTCGCGCAGTACTTCGTGACGTCGCGGCGCTCGGGTCCTTTGCATGGGGTTGTTTTACAAATTCGCCCTCGCGGTGGCCGGTGTCGTCGTCCTGGCCCCGTGAGTCCGGCTGCCACCGCCGCCTCGGCTACTTACTGCAGCGCCTCGCCATGCTGGGAGATGTCGAGACCTTCGAGCTCCTGCTGCATCGAGACGCGCAGCGGGACGAAGGCGCTGACCAGCTTGAGCAGCACGAAGGTGACGCCGCCGCACCAGACAAAGGTGACCGCGACGCCGTAGAGCTGGATCAGCAGCTGCTTCGGATTGCCCTCGAGCAGGCCGGACGTGCCGCCGATCGCCGAGGCCGCGAACACGCCGGCAAGCAGCGTGCCGGTCAGGCCGCCGATGCCGTGCACGCCGAACACGTCGAGCGAGTCGTCATACTTGAAGCGATGCTTCAGCCAGGTGCAGGCCCAGAAGCAGACCAGGCCGGCAATGATGCCGATGACGACGCCGTGCCACGGCGCGACGAAGCCGGATGCCGGGGTGATGGTGCCGAGTCCCGCGACTGCACCCGAGATCATGCCGAGCACCGACGGCTTGCGGCGCGTCGCCCATTCGATCGCGCCCCAGGTCAGCGCGCCGGCGCAGGCCGCAAGATGGGTGGCGGTGATCGCCATCACCGCGCGCGAATTGGCCGCGAGTGCCGAACCGCCGTTGAAGCCGAACCAGCCGACCCAGAGCAGGCCGGTGCCGACCACCGCGAGCGACAGATCGAACGGTGAAAGATTGTCATGGCCATAGCCGTGGCGGGTGCCCATCACCTTGGCCGCGACCAGGCCGCTGATGCCGGCGGAGAGATGCACCACAAGACCGCCGGCGAAATCCAGCACGCCCGCTGATGCGAGGAAGCCGCCGCCCCACACCCAATGCGCCAGCGGCACATAGGCGAAGATGAACCAGCCGATCGAGAACAGCACATAGGCGGAGAACCGCATGCGGTCGGCGACCGAGCCTGCGACCAGCGCCACCGTGATGATCGCGAACGTCATCTGGTACAGCATGAACAGCGCTTCGGGGATGGTCTTCGCCGCCGGATTGATGCTGTCCATGGTGATGCCGGTCAGGAACCAGCGATCGAGCGAGCCGAGCCAAGGACCGTCGCCGACGAAGCTCAGCGAATAGCCGAAGGTGACCCAGAGGATCGAGACGAGCGCAACGGCGGTGAGGCTCTGCGCCATCGTCGCCAGCACGTTCTTCTTGCGCACCATGCCGGAGTAGAACAGCGCCAGTCCGGGGATCGTCATCATCAGCACCAGCGCGGTGGCGACGATCATCCAGGCGGTGTCGGCGGCGTTGACGCCGGCGCTGGATGCCGAGTCTTGCGCGAAGGCCGGCGTGGCTTGCGCGAACAGGATTGCAGCAGTGATCGGCGCAGCTGATATCGCTGCACGAAGAGCTCGTGCCCCCATCATCATTCCCCGGCGGTCGTCGTTTCTTGGTGTGCGGTTGTGGCGTGCGCCGGCGTCGTTGCCGGCGATGATCTCGATCGTTTTGTTTGGGCATGATATCCGCGCAAACGCTTTCCGCGTTTGTCGCGAGGGATCAGGCTCCAGGGTTCAGAGCGCGTCGTTGTCGGTCTCGCCGGTGCGGATGCGCAGCGCATGATCGATCGGCGTCACGAAGATCTTGCCGTCGCCGATCTGGCCGGTGCGGGCGTGCTCGGTGATGACGCTGACCGCCTTGTCGGCGAGCTCGGTATCGACGGCGATCTCGATCCGAAGCTTGGGCAGGAAGTTCACGACATATTCGGCGCCGCGATAGATCTCGGTGTGGCCCTTCTGGCGGCCATAGCCCTTCACCTCGGTCACAGTCATGCCGTGGACGCCGATCGCGGTCAGCGCCTGGCGCACCTCATCGAGCTTGAACGGTTTGATGATCGCGACGACGAGTTTCATGGTTCAGGCCTTCATTCCCTTGAGGTTTTCCGTGTGCGCCCGTCCCGGAGCGGCACTTGCCGTCCCGCGAGCCGGCACCTGCTGCCTCCCGGAGCGGCAATTTGCCATCCCCGAGCGGCACTTCGCGTCCGCCAAATCTGGCAGCTTTCTGGGCAAATGGCATAAAAAACTTGCAGGTTGAAGCGGAAAACATGCGCAGCGCGTGTGCTCCCTCACTGTACGGAATGGAAACGCTCGGCCACAATGTGGCTTTCCCGCCCCGGCCAGCGCTCTTGCTGGTTCGTTTCGCCTATCGCGTGTCCCTGTGCGCGCGCCCCGAGGAAACAAGAAATGTCGAACCGAAACTGGTTTTATGCATCCGAAGGCCAGCAAAAGGGCCCCCTGCCTGAAACCCAGCTCCGCGACTTGATCACCCGGGGCACGGTGGGGGCCGACACCCTGGTGTGGACCGAGGGCATGGCCGGCTGGCAGAAGGCCGGGGAGATTCCGGGCCTCGTCCCGAGCGCCGGCGCGCCGCCGGTATTTCCGCAAGCCGGCGGACCGCCGCCGGTGGTGGCGTCCGGAAGCTATAGCGGCGGCACGCTGTCCGCCGACTTCCCGATCTGGGGCCTGTTCGGCCGCAGCCTCCTGATGTTCATCGGCCAGATTCTCGTCATCCCGGCGCCGTGGACCGCGACCGGCCTGTACCGCTTTGCGATCCCCTATATCCGCGTGCCGGGCCGGCCGCATTTCGCCTTCACCGGGCAGCCGCTCGACATCTGGTGGGTCTTCATCGTGCTCGGCCTTCTGACCTATGCCGGCGTGGCCGACAGCAACATCGTGACGCTGCTCTCGCTGCTGTTGCAGGGCTTCCTGAGCTGGATGATCGTGCGCTGGATCATCGGCCATCTCAGCTCGAGCGGCCAGGACCTGCCGATCTCGTTCAAGGGCAGCCCGGTCGCCTATGTCGGCTGGTACGTGGCGATGGTGGTCTCGGCCATCACCATCATCGGCTGGGCCTGGGTGCTGACCGCCTGGATGCGCTGGATCTGCCGCAACATCGACGGCACGCGCCGCGAGGTCAGCTTCAATGCGTCCGGCATCGAGGTGCTGTGGCGAACCATCGTGTTCACCATCGCCTGCGGCTTCCTGATCCCGATTCCGTGGGTGCTGCGCTGGTACGGCAACTGGTTCGTCTCCCAATTCGCGCTGACCGAGCGCGGCGCCTACGCCGGCCAGTAAGCGCGATCTCATCGTGCCCACCGGCTCCGTTCGAGCGTGAGGCCTCCGGAAACCGCTCCGCGCTTTTTCCGGATCGCGCTGTGAGCGCTACGCCTTTCGCTCGCGCACCGATCCTTCCTGCGCGACGGACGCCACCAGCGTGCCGTCGGGCTTGAAGATCAGGCCGCGTGTCAGGCCGCGGCCCGACTGCGCGCTCGGCGAATCCTGCGCGTAGAGCAGCCATTCGTCGGCGCGGAACGGGCGATGAAACCACATCGCGTGATCGAGGCTCGCAGGCATCATGCGCTTGTCGAACAGCGTGCGGCCGTAGCGCGCCATCACGGCATCGAGCAGCGAGAAATCCGACGCATAGGCGAGCGCGCACAGATGCAGCGCGGGATCGTCGGGCAGCTTGGCGGCGGTGCGGATCCAGACATGGATGCGGCCGTCGTCGATCTTCTGGCCGAAATAACGGCCGAGCTCGACCGGGCGCAGCTCGATCGGCCGGTCGCTCTCGTAATAGCGGCGGATGAACTCCGGCATCTCCTTGAACATCGGCTGCTTCGACACTTCCTCCGCGGTCAGCTTCTCCGGCGGCGGCACGTCGGGCATCTTCTCCTGATGATTGAAGTTGCTCTCCTCCTCGGCATGGAACGACACCATGATGGAGAAGATCGCGTTGCCGTGCTGGATCGCGGTGACGCGGCGGGTGGTGTAGCTCTTGCCGTCGCGCAGCCGCTCGACCTGGTAGATGATCGGGATCTGCGGATCGCCGGGCAGAATGAAGTAGCAATGGATCGAGTGCGGCAGCCGGCCCTCGACGGTGCGGCAGGCCGCCACCATTGCCTGGCCGATCACCTGGCCGCCGAACACGCGCTGCCAGCTCGTCTTCGGGCTGTTGCCGCGGAACAAATTCACCTCGAGCTGCTCGAGATCGAGGATGGACAGCAGGTCGATCAGGCTCTTGGACATCGGCGGCTTTCGGTTTGACTTGAACGGTCATTCCGGGGCACGGGCAAGCGTGAACCCGGAATCTCGAGATTCCGGGTTCGATGCTGACGCATCGCCCCGGAATGACGTCCGTTAGGTTCGTGACCTTGTTTCTGGCCCCTGTTTCGCCCAGCTATTATCAGGTAGCAAGCATAGTCTGAGAGCGTGAGGCGCGTAAGGGAAGGGCAATGCCGGCACAGCGAAGTATTGTCATCTGCGGGGGCGCATTTGCAGGGTTGGCGCTGGCCGTGGCGCTGCGCCAGGGGCTCGGGCCCGACATCCCGGTCATCGTGGCCGATCCGGCGCTGAGCCAGCGCCCGAGCCGCGATCCGCGCGCGACCGCGATCGTGGCGGCCTGCCGGCGGCTGTTCGAGACCCTCGGCGTCTGGGGCCAGGTGGCGCCGACGGCGCAGCCGATCACGGATATGGTCGTGACCGACTCCAAGCTGGAGGACGCGACGCGCCCGGTATTCCTGACCTTCGCCGGCAATGTCGCGCCCGGCGAGCCGTTCGCCCATATGGTCGAGAACCGCTATTTGATCGATGCGCTCGCGAGCCGTGCCGAAGCCGAGGGCGTCGAGCTGCGCGCCGCCGCGGTGTCGAGCTTCGCGTCGCGGCCCGACGGCGTCAGCGTTACGCTGGCCGACGGCACCGTGATCGATGCGAGCCTGCTGGTTGCCGCCGACGGCGCCCGCTCGAAGCTGCGCGAGCGCGCCGGGATTGCGACCCATGGCTGGGACTACGACCAGTCCGGCATCGTGGTCACGGTCGGGCACGAGCGCGAACATCACGGCCGCGCCGAGGAGCATTTCCTGCCCGCCGGGCCGTTCGCGATCCTGCCGCTGACCGGTAATCGCTCGTCGCTGGTGTGGACCGAGACGCGCAACGATGCCGCGCGCATTGTCGCGTTGAACGAAGAGCAATTCCACGCCGAGCTCGAGCAGCGCTTCGGTCTGCATCTCGGCGAGATCAAGCCGCTCGACAAGCCGCGCGCCTTCCCGCTCGGCTATTTCGTCGCGCGCTCGTTCATCGCCGAACGGCTGGCGCTGATCGGCGACGCCGCGCATGTGATCCATCCGATCGCGGGGCAGGGGCTCAACATGGGCCTGAAGGATGTCGCTGCGCTCGCCGAGGTCGTGGTCGATGCGGCGCGGCTCGGCATGGACCTCGGCCAGGCCGACGTGCTCGAGCGCTACCAGCGCTGGCGCCGCTTCGATACGATGGCGATGGGCGTCGCCACCAACTCGCTGAACTTCCTGTTCTCCAACGAATCGACGCTGCTGCGCACCGTGCGCGACATTGGCCTCGGGCTCGTCGATCGCGCGCCGCCGCTGAAGGAGATGTTCATCCGCCAGGCGGCGGGACTGTCAGGCGAGGTGCCGCGGCTGCTGAAGGGCGAGGCGCTTTAGCCCTCGTAACCCGGATGAAGCGAAGCGAAATCCGGGGCCGGCCTTTCAGCGGTGCGACTTCCCCGGATTTCGCTGCGCTCCATCCGGGCTGCGCGCTGACATCAATCGATCTTCCTCGCCTCTTCCGGCAGCATGATCGGAATGCCGTCGCGGATCGGATAGGCGAGCTTGGCGGAGCGCGAGATCAGCTCCTGCCGCGCGGCGTCGAATTCCAGCGGCCCCTTGGTGATCGGGCACACCAGGATTTCGAGCAGTTTTGGGTCGGCAGTGCTCTCGAGATGGTCGGTCGTGGAATTCATGGGAGTCTCCGGCTCGCCGTGATGTAGCACATCCAAATAAGCGCTGTCAGCGTTTGGCAATCCGCAGCAATTCGTCGATCGCGGCCTGCTGACGCGGCTTCGGCAGCGCCTGCTCGGACAGCGCGTAGCCGATGAACGCCCAGTAGAAGATCTGCGCGCGGCCGCGCGCCACGTCGTCCGGGAATCCGGCCTGCCGTAGCAGGGTTTCGATATAGCCGATCCGGCGCTCGTCGACCTCGAGCACGGCGGCGCGCGCCACGGCATCGGCGGTGGCCCAGCTGCGCACCGCGCGTTCCAGCGCCAGCCGCGCCGAGAAGGCACGGCGCAGCAACAGCGCCAGCGCGTCGCCGCCCTCCGGAATGGTCTCGAGCTCGGCGATCACCTGCTCGGCCGCGACCTCGCGCCAATGGGTCAGGATCGCGGCGCGGTAGGCGCCGATGTCGGCGAAATGCCAGTAGAAGCTGCCGCGCGAGACGCCCATGGCCTTGGCCAGCGGCTCGGCCTTGAGCGCCGTGAAGCCGCGTCGCGCCAGCGTCTTCAGGCCCTGATCGAGCCAGTCCTTGACCGAGAGCTGTTCCGTCATGGTTCCCCGTCCCGCCGCCACCATACACAAGTGTATTGACAGGCGCCAGCGGCCGGTATCATATCCATACAGTAGTGTATGGAGGCATCGCGATGCGTGATCTTTTGCTGCAGGGCGCCGGCGTCGTCGCCATTCTGGTCAGCCTGATCCATGGCGTGCTCGGCGAGACCAGGATATTCGCGCGCGCCACCGTCGAGCCGCCGCGGCTGCGGCTCTTGCTCCGCCTGGTCTATCAGGCCGGTACCATCGCCTGGATCGGCGGCGGCGTGCTGCTGATCGCCGCGCCCGCGATGGCCTCCGATGCCGCGCGGCACTGGATCGTGGCGACGCTCGGCGTCGTGTTCGGCATCGCGGCGCTCGCCAACGCGGTGGCGACCCGCGGCCGCCACTTCGGCTGGATGGCGATGAGCGCCGTGGTGGCGCTCGCCGCCGCCGGCTATTAGCGAGGACGACCATGACGACTGATCGCATTAGCCTCAACATCGCCGATGGCGTCGCGGACGTCAGGCTCAACCGCCCCGACAAGCTCAATGCGCTCGATCCGCCGATGTTCGCCGCGATCGCCGAAATCGGTGCGCAGCTCGCGGACAACCGCAGGCTCCGCGCCGTGGTGCTCTCGGGCGAAGGGCAGGCCTTCTGCGCAGGCCTCGACATGGAGCGTCTGGTCGCAACGACGACGGGCGAATCCATCCTGCCCTTCGCGGATCTCGGCCAGCGGACCCACGGCATTGCCAACTTTGCGCAGCATCTGGCGTGGCTCTGGCGCGAGTTGCCGGTGCCGGTCATCGCTGCCGTCCACGGCATCGCCTTCGGCGGCGGCTTTCAGCTGATGCTTGGTGCCGACATCAGATATCTCGCACCCGGCACGCGCCTTGCGATCATCGAAGCCAAATGGGGGTTGGTGCCCGACATGGCCGGCACGCAGCTGATGCGTCATCTCGCGCGCGAGGATGTGGTCCGTGAACTCACCTACACCGCGCGCATCTTCTCCGCGGAGGATGCGCTTGGTCATGGCTTCGCCACCCGCATCGTCGAACAGCCGCGCGAGGCCGCGCTGGAGACGGCGCGCGCGATCGCGGACCGCAGCCCGGATGCGATCCGCGCGGCCAAGCGGCTGCTCAATCTTGCAGCCGATCGCGATGCGGCGACCGGACTCGCGGCCGAAACGGCCGAACAGGCGCTTCTGCTCGGCTCGCCCAATCACATCGAGGCCGTCAGAGCGAATCTCGAACGGCGCCCCCCGCAATGGAGTTTTACATGACGACTGGCCCGGGCTTCGATCTCGAACGTCTCGTTGCGACCAATGCGTCGGCGGCCTTCAATCGGCTTGCCGGCTTTGAGATCGTCTCCACCGGCACCGGCACGGTGGAACTGCGGATGCCCTGGCGCGACGATCTCACCCAATATGCGGGTCACCTCCATGCCGGCGTGATCGCGGCGCTGCTCGACACCGCCTGCGGCTTTGCCGCGGCGTCGATCGCAGGTTCCGTCACGGCATCGCATTTCTCGATGAATTGCCTGAAGCCCGCGCTGGGCCGCTGCTTCATCGCCAGAGGAACCACATTGCGTGCCGGACGCAGGCAGGTCTTCGCGCGCGCGGAACTTTTTGCGGAGAACGAGCAAGGTGAGACCTCGCTGGTTGCAACCAGTGAAACCGTGCTCGTTCCGCTGCCAGGCTGAGCCGCGCGGATCGCGCATGACTGTGAAATTTATGGAGCCATCAATTTCGGTGCGGAATCGGCTTACGCGCGGATAACCATGCCACTGAAAGTTGCAGAATATTATCGAGAAGACAATTCAATCAGCCTAGCCTGTGCGCACGGACAACCATGGACCGACGCATGTTTCGTGTTCTTACGTGCCTTTCAGGTGAGCATGACTGGCGGCTCGTTCTGCTCGCCGGACTGGTCTGCTTCGTTGCCAGTATTGTGGCCGTCAATATTTTTCATCGCGCAATTGCATCGCAGGCGAGGACCCGGCTGATCTGGATTGCGATCGCGGGAGCCGCCATCGGCTACGGCATCTGGGCAACGCATTTCATCGCCATGCTGGCCTATGAGCCGGGAATCCCGACCGGCTACGGTATCGTCCTCACCGCGCTGTCGCTCGCCGCGGCGATGATGCTGACATCCGGCGGCCTCGGCCTTGCCGCCAGCGACTCCAGCCGCTGGCGCGCGCCGGTCGGCGGCGCCGTGATCGGAGCCGGGATCGCCAGCATGCACTATCTCGGGATGTGGGCGCTGGAAGTACCGGGCCACGTGGTCTGGTCGTTCGATCTCGTGGCGGCCTCCGTCGTGCTCGGCATGCTGTTCGGCTACGCCGCGCTGGCGATCGCAGTGCGCCGTCAGGACCGCTGGATGTCGCTCGTCGCTGCGCTGCTGCTGACGCTCGCGATCGTGTCGCATCATTTCACCGCGATGGGCGCGGTCGAGATCGTTCCGGATCCGTTGCTGGCTCCGGCGGCCCTGTCGCTCTCGCCTGCCTTCCTCGCCATCGTGATCGCCGGTGTGGCGCTGTCGGTGCTCGGGATGAGCCTGGTCGGCGTGCTCGCGGATCGCCGGCTGGCGCTTCGCACCCGCCGCTTCGAGGAGATCATCAGCCAGCTTTCGTCGGCGCGACAGCAGGTCGAGGCGTCGCAGAAGGCGCTGGAGGAGCAGAGGTTCCGGCTGGATACCGCGATCAACCACATGGGCGAGGGCCTCTGCATGTTCGATGCAGAGAAGCGCCTCGTCGTCTGCAACGATCGCTACGCCAAGATGTACCGGCTGCCGCCGGAGCTGCTGCTGCCCGGCACGGCCCATCGCGAGATCATCAGGCATCGCATCGCCAACGGCATTCTCAAGGGCGAGACCAGCGACAGTGCCGCGACGCAGGTGCTCGCGACACTGAACGCGCTCCCGGCCGGCGAGATCAACAGCCGGGTCGACGAGCTCGCCGACGGCCGGCTGATCTGCGTGACGCGGCAGCCGATGCCCGGCGGCGGCTGGGTGGCGACGCATCGCGACGTCACCGAGCAGCGGCGCTCCGAGGCCAAGATCACCTATATGGCGCAGCATGACGCGCTGACCGATCTGCCGAATCGCGTGCTGCTCAAGGAATGGATGGAGCGCGCGCTCTCCGGTGCCCGGTGCGGCGGACCGAGTCTTGCGGTGCTGATGCTCGATCTCGACCGCTTCAAGGACGTCAACGACACGCTCGGGCATCCGGCGGGCGATGCGCTGCTGAAGTCGGTGGCCGCGCGCTTGCGCAGATCCGTCAGTGATACGACGCTGGTTGCGCGGCTCGGCGGCGACGAGTTCGCGGTGATCGACCATGTCAGCGATCCGGTCACGGAAGCGGGCCTGCTCGCCGAGAAGATCAGGAAGGCGGCTCAGCGAGCCGATCGATCTCGGCGATCATCGGGTGACCACCACGACCAGCATCGGCATTGCGATCGCTCCGCGCGACGGCACCGATTCGGACGAGGTGCTGCGCAGCGCCGATCTCGCGCTTTACTCGGCCAAGAGCGGCGGGCGCGGCTCGTTCCGCTTCTTCGAGCCGGAGCTCGATCGGCTGCTGCAGGCCCGCCGCAGCCTCGAGCGCGACATGCGCAGTGCGCTCGCCAATGGCGAGTTCGAGCTGCACTATCAGCCGTTCATCCACGTCGCGAGCGGGGAGACCTGCGGCTTCGAGGCGCTGCTCCGCTGGCACCATCCGCACCGCGGCATGGTATCTCCGGCGCAGTTCATTCCGCTGGCGGAAGAGACCGGCCTGATCGTGCCGCTGGGGGAATGGGTGCTGCGCACCGCGTGTGCGGAAGCCGCCAAATGGCCGGGCGACCTCAAGATCGCGATCAACCTGTCGCCGGTGCAGTTCAGGAGCCCTGAGTTGGTCCCGGTGATCGTGCGCGCGCTGGCGAGTGCCGGAATTTCGCCGGAGCGCCTCGAGCTCGAGGTCACCGAAACCGCCATCATTCAGGACAGCGAAGCGGTGTTTACCGCGCTGAGCCAACTGCACGATCTCGGGGTGCGGATCGCGCTCGACGACTTCGGCACCGGCTACTCGTCGCTGAGCTTTCTGCAGAAGTTTCCGTTCGACAAGGTCAAGATCGACCGCAGCTTCGTGTCCGAGCTCTCGGGAGCGAGCGACGAGTCGCGCCGGATCGCGCGCGCGATCGTGCGCTTTGCCGTCAGCCTCGGCAAGACCACGACGGCCGAAGGCGTCGAAACCAGGGAGCAGCTCGACATCCTCCGCGCCGATGCCTGCGTGGAAGTGCAGGGCTTCCACTTCAGCCCGCCGGTGCAGAGCGAGAAGGTCGCACAGATGATCGGCGGGCGAACCCCGGCAGCGGCCGAACGGCCTACGGTCCGTCTTGCAATGGCGGGTGCCGCGTCCTGATCGATGGGCTGCGCCGGCGGCCCCGATACGCATGAGGCTTAAGGCCGCAGCACGCCTTCAAAACCGATCTGCGCGTGGAGCGCAAAGCCGTTTTGGCGACCGTTAGAATTCCTCTAAAGCCAGCCGTCGCGGCGCTTCCTTGACTTGGCAATCGCCTCAGCATTCTTCACGCATATGCCCTGCGCGAAGGCGTTGTGGGTATGATTGTCAACGGAGGGGATATGCGCGTGAGAGTGATTTCGAGTGCTGCGCTTGCAGCATGCGTCCTTGGGAGCGTTCTTGGGTTGACCGGATCGGCGGCGTTCGCCGACGGCTACAAGAATTGCACCAAACTCGACAAGGCGTCGTGGAAGCCGGCAAGCGAGGCCGAAGCCAAGGCCAAGGCGCTCGGCTACGAGGTGCGCCGGTCGAAAATCGAGGGCTCCTGCTACGAGGTGTACGGCGTCAAGGAAGGCAAGCTCTACGAGCTGTTCTACAGCCCGGAAGACCTCAGCCTGAAGCACACGATCGCGAAGTGAAGCAGGCGCGATGACGGAGGCGGCGCGGGGCGCCCGCGGCGCGACCAGCGTGCAGGTCTGGGACCTGCCGCTGCGGCTGTGGCACTGGGCGCTCGCCATCCACGTCCTGGTCGCCTGGGTGACGCCCAGCACCTATGACCGGCTGCACCGGCTGGCGGGTTATTCGGTGATCGCCCTGCTGGCGTTCCGGCTGATCTGGGGCTTTGCCGGCACGCGCTACGCGCGTTTCGGCAGGCTCGGCGTCCGCCTGCGCGCCGCGCCGCGCTACATCTGGAATCTCCGGCGCGGCATCACCGGGCGCTACATCGGACTCAATCCGGCGGGCACCGTGATGCTGGTGGCGCTGCTGTTGCTGCTTGCGATCTCGACAATCACGGGCGTGATGGAGGTCACCGTGACCTTCTTCGGAGTCTGGTGGGTCGAGGATACCCACGCCTATGCCTCGGATGCGGTCATGGTGCTGGTCGGGCTGCATGTGCTCGGCGTCGTCGTGGTCGGTTTGCTGCAGCGTCAGAACCTGGTGCGCGCGATGTTCACCGGCCGCAAGCAGCTGCGCAATCGTTCTTAAGCTGAAGCCGCACCGGAAGTTTACCTCTCCCCGACGGGGAGAGGTGGACGATCGCGGGCCGAGCCGATCCAAACAACAAACGTCTGATCCCGGTCGGTAGCTACTGCACCGGCGGGTCGCCCGAGGTGCGCTTCTTGGCGAGGTCCATTTCGGTGACCGCGATCAGGATCTCGGCGCGGGTCTTCAGGTCCGGCGCCTCGAGCATCGCCTGCTTCTCGGCGGGACCATAGGGCGACATCATCGCCAGCGCATTGACCAGCGCCTCGTTGGGCGCGGACTCGATACCTTCCCAGTCGACCTTCAGATTGTTGGCTTCCAGGAAATCGGCCAGCACTTCGAGCAGCGCCTTGCGGTCGACGGCCTCCTCACCCTTGCGCGCGGTGAAGTCGCCGGCGAAGGAGAAGAAGTCGACCTTGCACTGCCGGTACGGCGTCTGCACGGTCAGCTCCTCGACCACCTTGAAGCGCGCGACGCCGGTCAGTTCGAGGATGTAGCGGCCGTCGCCGGATTCGGCGAGCTGGGTGATGCGGCCGACGCAGCCGATCCGGAACAGGACCGGCTTCGCCTCTTTCTGCGAATGCGTCACGTCGGGCTGGATCATGCCGATCAGGCGATGGCCGTCGCGCAGCGCGTCGTCGATCATCGCGAGATATCGCGGCTCGAAGATGTTGAGCGGCATCTGGCCGCGCGGCAGCAGCAACGCGCCGGGCAGCGGGAACACCGGGATCACCTCCGGGAGCTCGCCGGGCCCGCGATATTCGGCATTGATCGGCATCTGCGGTCCCGCTGCTGTGACGGGCGTGCTTTACGAGAACAGGATGGTCGACAACCGCTTGCGCCCCTCGACGGTTGCCTCATCGGTGCCGCCCCACGCCTCGAAGAACTGCACCAGCTGCTTGCGCGCGCCGTCGTCGTTCCACTTGCGGTCACGCCTGACGATGGCGAGCAATTGCTCGGTCGCTTCCGTGCGCTTGCCCATCGCATTGAGCGCGGTGGCGAGATCGAATCGGGCCTGATGATCGAGCGGGTTTGCGGCGACTTTCTGTTCCAGCTCCGCGACCGGGCCGACCGCTTCCGCCTGTTCGGCGAGATCGATCGCCGCCTGCACCGCCTTCACCGCGGCGTCGTTGCGCTTGGATTCCGGAACCATCGCCAGCGTCTGCTTGGCCTGCTCCATCGCACCCGACGTGACGTAGCACTTGGCGAGGCCGGCGAGGGCCGCGATGTTGGTGGCGTCGTGCGCCAGCACCTCGGCATAGATCTGTGCGGCCTGGGCGGCGTCGCCCTCGGCAAGCACGGCGTCGGCCTCGGCCAGGATCTCGGTGAGATTGGGCTCGCCGGCGGCCGGCACGCCCTTGGTGATCTTCTCGATGAAGGCGTTGACCTGGCTCTCCGGCACCGCGCCCATGAAGCCGTCGGCGGGCTGGCCGCCCACGAAGGCGATCACGGCTGGGATCGACTGGATGCCCATCTGGCCGGGGATCTGCGGATGCTCGTCGATGTTCATCTTGACCAGCTTGACCCGGCCCTTGGCGTTGCGAACCGCCTTTTCCAGGATCGGCGTGAGCTGGCGGCAGGGACCGCACCACGGCGCCCAGAAGTCGATCATGACCGGCTGACGGCGCGATTCCTCGATGACGTCCTTGACGAAGGTCTGGGTCGTCGTCTCCTTGATCAGATCGGGCGCTGCCTCGGGCGTGGGGCCGCCCTGCTCCATTATCGTCACGTTGTCCTCGCCTGCTTCTGAGGTCGGAAATCCGGGGGCGTTCTAGCACGCCCGGAACGGCACGTTCAGCCGTTCTGTCAGCTAGAGCATGATCCCGGAAAAGTGGGAACCGGTTTCCGGGATCATGCTCCGTAAATGGCAGTCAGCCAGCAAAATTCAATCGCTTGGCCGCCCGTCCCGTTCCATCGGAGATCGGGTGGGTTGGTGCCGCGGAACGGCCGATGATGGCGATCATTCATGACAGCAGGGGAGCGCCCGTGGCAAAGGCCTATTACAGCACGGTGTTCGAGCAGCCGGCCGGCGAGGTCTGGAAAATCATCCGCGATTTCAACAATTACCCGGTCTGGGTCCATGGCGCGGGGACGAGCGAGATCGAGGACGGCAAATCCGGCGATACCGTCGGGGCCGTGCGCAATGTGCTGTACCGGGAGCGGCGGATCCGGCAGCGGCTGCTCGCGCAGTCCGACGTCGAACGCTTCCAGACCTACGAATTTGTCGACACCCCGACCCTGCCGGTGACGGATTTCAGCGCGACCCTGCGGGTAACCCCGGTGATCGACGGCGACCGGGCCTTTATCGAATGGTGGGCCGTGTTCGATTGCGACCCGACCCGCCGCGTCGAGCTGGCGCAGACGCTGGCCGGCTGGTTCGAGACCTGGCTCGAATCGCTCCGGGACGAGATGGCCCTGAGGCCGGTTCCGGCGGAAATCTAAAAAGAAATCGGCGGCGCAGCCGGTTTCGGCCGATTCGGGGTCAATTTTTAGAGAAACCGTGCGATTTCGTGAGGTTCGGACCGCGCTCTTGTGTTGCATTCACAGACAGCTTTTGGCATAGGTCTGCCGTTGTCGGCGAGCGATCGCCGCCATTTCGGATGCGGGTGTAGCTCAGTGGTAGAGCACGACCTTGCCAAGGTCGGGGTCGAGGGTTCGAGCCCCTTCGCCCGCTCCAAAACTTCTCGCTGACCGAGCTGACAGTCTGATGAAGGCCCGTTGATGAGGCCAGCCCACTGGCGCGGGCTTTTTGCTGTCCGGCCCAAGGTCGCATCTCCAGGCCGCGATCGCGAGGTCAAGATGCCGCGGCCCGCCGTGGCGGTTTCCGGCTTTTGTTAACCGGCAAACGTTGCATTCTCAAAACTGATAGAAATCTGTGGTTGTGTTGCCGTTGGAATGGCCACCGCCGGTTTTGCCGGCGCGGCAAGCGCGTGAACGATGTCGATCAGTTGGAAGCCGGCTCCCGGATTAAATCGCCGCTCGGCTCGCGTAAACATTGCTGCGCTGGTCATGCTCGTCGGCGTCTGGACATGTTCGGGCGCATCAGCGCAGCAATTGCCGAGCGACTCGGCGTATGCCCCGGCGCCCAGCTTCTCTCCCATGCCTGGCTTTGGGCCGGCGCCTGACCTCGAGCCGGCCGAACGGCCGCGAGCGCGGGTCTACATCACGACGCGGTCGCACCGGGGCGGCCAGCAAAATTTCTGCGTCAGGACCCGCGACGGCCGCTTCTTTCCGTTGCCGCGCGTCAGCGAGACGGCCGACGTCAAGGCATGCGAGGCGGCCTGTCCCGCCGCCGAGGTGAAGCTGTACTCCGGCTCCGATATCGACAGCGCCCGAACCGAAGCGGGCGAGACCTACAAGACGCTCGCCAATGCATTCCGCTTCCAGCGCGAGATGGTGCCGCAATGCTCGTGCAGCGCCGGCGCGTCCACCGGCCTGTCGCCGATTGCGATCGAGGACGACATGACGCTTCGCACCGGCGACATCATCGCCGCCGATGACGGCTTCAAGATCGCGGCGATCACGAGCGGGCAGCGGCGCAGCGTGTTGTTCAGGCCGCTGTCGAAGGCCAAGGCGCAAGCGCTCGGTCTGGCGCGCCTGTCGTCGCGATAGAGGCGATCACGAGCGTTAGCTTCATTCGAATATCACGCTGCGGTGCAGAATGCCTTGTTATCAGGCAGGCTGCTCAGGAAAATTTCGTCTCAAATATCGTCTCAACTAGTTTTGACGCAGCGCACACCGGCGGACGCGCTTTTCAGCGTCGATGGATGTGCTACCATTTTGCCGTCTGACCTACCTCACAGACCGCCACCATCATCTCTCAGGGCGTTCAAAATCAATAACAGGCAAGCTGCAACGGCTTGCGTAGGGGAGTGACGCGATGAAATCCGCTTTCAATCGATCAATACTTGCGTTCGCGGCGATCGTGCTGCTGGCGGGGACGACCTTCGCCAGTGCGCAGCAACAGACAGACAAGAATCGTGCGCTGAAGAAGTACGAATCGGGCACCAAGGAATTCTGGACCCATCCGCCGGACGACTGGTTCCTCGGCGACGAGACCGAAGCGCAGAAGGGCCTTGCCCCGCCGTCCGGTCCGCCGACCGGTGCGTCGGATTCCGAGCTCGCGACGATGATGAAGAAGATCAAGCTGCCGCCGGGCTTCAAGATCGAGGTCTATGCCTCGAACGTGCTCGCCGCGCGGCAGATGGCCTGGGGTGACAAGGGCACGCTGTTCGTCGGCTCGTTCGGGCTCGGCAACGTCTATGCGATCAAGGACAACAACGGCAAGAAAGAGGTCAAGACCATTCTCAAGGGCCTCAACATGCCGACCGGCCTCGCCTTCCGCGACGGCGCGCTCTACGTCATCGCGGTCGACAAGCTGATCAAGTACGACAACGCCGAAGCCAATCTCGACAATCTCGGCAGCGGCAAGGTGGTGTATGACGACATGCCGTCCTACGCGGCGCATGGCTGGAAATACATCGCCGTCGACAAGGAAGGCTGGTTCTACATTCCGTTCGGACCGCCCTTCAACATCGGCATTCCGCCGACCTCGGTGTCGCAGATCCGCCGCGTCGATCCGAAGACCGGCAACGCGGAAATCTGGGCGCTCGGCGTGCGCAACTCGGTCGGCGGCGACGTCGATCCACGCACCGGCAAGTACTGGTTCACCGAGAATGCCCGCGACTGGATCAGCGACGATCTGCCGAGCGACAAGCTCAACATGATCTCGAAGATCGGCGAGCACTTCGGCTATCCCTATTGCCACCAGGGCAACCTGCCGGACACCAAGTTCGCGATGGGTCACAAGTGCTCGGAGTTCACCCCGCCGGTGTACAATCTCGGTGCGCACGTCGCGCCGCTCGGCATGAAGTTCTATACCGGCAGCCAATTCCCGGCCGAGTACAAGAACAGCATCCTGATCGCCGAGCACGGCTCCTGGAACCGGCATAAGTACCAGGGCGGCCGCATCGTGAAGATCACCGCGAGCCCTGACGGCAAGAACGCCAAGCAGGAGATCTTCGCCGACGGCTGGATCGAGGGTGACCAGGGCTATCTCGGCCGTCCCGCCGACATCCTGCTCGACAAGGATGGCTCGATTCTCGTCGCTGACGACTGGGCCGGTGCGATCTATCGCATCAGCTACAGCAAGAAGTAACGGTTGAAACAATGCGGGGCTGCGGTGGCCGATCAGGCAGCCGCAGCCCCGTTTACGTGGTTCGGCAAGCCCAACGACGGAACAGACTCGTCATGCCCGGACTTGATCCGGGCATCCATCCAAACAAAAACCCTTCTGCAAGCCAGATGGATTGCCGGGCCAGGCCCGGCAATGACCCGTGGAGAAAACTGGCAATGCGTGTTGCGTCCTTTGCAATCCTGTTCGCGGCGGTGATCGCAGTTGCGTCGTCCGCCAATGCCGCCGATGTCGCCGCCGGCAAGGCGAAGGCCGAAATCTGCGCCGCTTGCCACGGCGACAACGGCATCTCGCAGACCGAGAACATTCCCTCGCTCGCCGGCCAGCTCGACCAGTACGTTCAATGGCAGCTGGTGTTCTTCCGCGCCGGCGCGCGCAAGAACGAGCAGATGCAGCCGATCGTCGAGCAGCTCAACAACGACGACATCCGCAATCTCGGTGCCTATTTCGCGTCGCTGACGCCGTTCAAGGGCGGCAAGGACGACAATCCGGACTTGTCCGAAAAGGGCAAGCAGGCCGCCGCCGGCCGCCGCTGCGCCTCATGCCATGGCGATACGTTTGCCGGTACCAAGGCGGTGGCCCGCATCGCCGGCCAGCGCGAGGAATATCTCGTCAAGGCGCTGCACGATTACAAGTCGGGCCAGCGCTCCGGCGGCGCCCAGGCCGCGATGGCCGATGTTGCCTATCCGCTGAGCGACGAAGAGATCACCGCGCTCGCGCATTATCTGGCGCATTTGTAGGTACGAAAAATGTGCGTAGCCCGGATGGAGCGCAGCGCAATCCGGGGCGCTCTATCTGCCGCGAGATGATTCCCGGATTTCGTTCCGCTCCATCCGGGCTACAAGATCACCCAGCCCGCTGCTTCTCATACGCCTTGAGATGCGTGTAGGCCGTGCGCAGCTTCGGCACCGGGATCTTGGCGGCGTCGGCGCGCACGATCAGGTCGCCGATCACGTGATCGGCCTCGACCGGCAGCCCCGCCTTGATGTCGCGGAACATCGATGCGGTCATCGGCGAGCCCTCGGTGGTCAGGAGCCCGCGGGTGCGCTGGAAGAACGGTCCGCCCGGGCCATGGCCGGCGTCGGCGGCGATCGCGCTGCATTCGTCGAGGATGCCGAGCAGGAAATCCTTGCCGCCGGGCGCGGCCAGGATGTTGCCGACCGAGGTCCGCATCAGGCTGGTGGAGGCGGCGAGCGAGGCCAGGAACACCCACTTCTCCCACATGTCCTGCATCACATGCTCGCTGGCGTTGGCGCCGTTGATCGCCGAGAAAGTTTCAGCGATCGCGCGCACCCGGTCCGACAGGCCTCCGGCGCGCTCGCCGAAGCCGAGCGACTGCATCGGCTGCAGCTGCACCACCTCGCGTTTCTCGTTCAGCGTCGCCGCGATCGCGCACAGGCCGCCGAGCACATGCTGAGCTCCGAACGTCTTGTCGAGCGTATCGAGATGCAGCATGCCGTTGAGCAGCGGGATGATCGCGGTCTTGTTGCCGACGGCGGGCGCAAAGGACTTGATCGCATCCTCGAGATCGAACGCCTTGCAGCTCAACAGCACGACGTCGAACTTGTCCGACAGCTTGTCGGCCTGCACGGAAGGCGGGTTGTTCAGCGTGACATCGCCGTTCGGGCTCTTGATCACGAGCCCGGCGGAGGCGAGCTCGGAAGCGCGGCGAGGGCGCACCAGGAAAGTGACGTCGCGGCCGGCCTGAAGCATCCGGCCACCGAAATAACCGCCGATCGCACCGGCGCCGACCACGAGAACGCGCATGGGAATTTGTCCTTCTTTGTTGTTGCCCGAGGAGGCGAGCGAATAGGGAGTAGCGAATAGATAAGGATACTGTTCGACTATTCGCTACTGGCTATTGGCCATTCGCTCATCTCACTTTCCCGATACCATTTCCTCGACTTCGCGCAGCTGCTCCTTGCCGAAGAAGATCTCGTTGCCGACGAAAAAGGTCGGCGAGCCGAACGCGCCGCGCTCGACGGCGGATGAGGTATATTCGATCAGCTTGGCCTTCACATCCGCGTCCTGTGCGCGGGCGAACAGTTTCGCGGCGTCAAGGCCGGAGGAGGCGATGGCTTTACCGGCGACCTCAGGATCGTCCATCTTCTTGGGCTCGACCCACATGTGGTGGAAGGCGGCCTCGATATACTTCTCGAACACGCCCTCAAACTGGGCGGCGACCGCCGCGCGCATCAGGTTCAGCGTATTGACCGGGAAAAACGGGTTCCAGGTGTAGGGCTTGACGTTGAAGCGCTTGAGAAAGCGTTCGGTCTCGATCTTCTGAAACTCCGGCTTGTTCCTGACGCCCGCCAGCGTCTCGGCCGGCGACTTGTTGTTGGTGGCCTTGAAGATGCCGCCGAGCAGGATCGGGACATATTCGAACTTGACGCCGGTGCGCTTTTCGATTGCCGGGATTGCTTCATGGCTGAGGAAAGCGTTGGGGCTGCCGAAATCGAACAGGAATTGCGGATTTTGGCTCACGGCGGTCTCTCCCTCGGCCTGTCTAGTTTGGGCTTATTTAGCATGGACCTGCTGTCGCAGGCGCCATCTGTAGAATATGATAGTCATCATGTGAGCCGCGGCGCGCGATGTCAAATCAGCCGCTTGATGGTCTGCTTGCGCCATACCAGGGCGTAATAGGCCATCTGCAGCACGAACATGGTTGCGAAGGTGACGGGATAGGCGATCCAGATGCCGCTGACTCCGATGGAGCGGCTGAGCAGGATCGCGACCGGCACCTCGACCACCGCGATCGCCAGCGTCGAGAGCAACAGCGGCATCCACACCGTGCCGCCGGCGCGCATCGCGCCCGAAAACACCGTCGCCATGCCGAACAGCACCATGCTCCACAGCACGATGTACAACAGCTGCTGCGCCAGCCCGAGCACGGCATTGTCGACGATGAAGAAGCCCATCAGCGGCCGCGCGAAGAGATAGCCGAGCACGACCAGCCCGCCGGTCAGCGCGAGATTCATCTCGATCCCGGTCCGGACGATGGCGCCGACCCGGGCGGAATCGCCGCGGCCGATCGCCTGCGCGCCGAAGATCGACACCGATATCGCGATCGAGATCGCCGGAAACTGCACATAGCCGATCACCTGGTTAACCGCGCCATAGGCCGCGGTGGCGTCCGAGCCGAAGCCGTTGACGAGGCCGAGCAGCACCAGTTCGGCGAGCGAGACCACCACCATGCCGATCGCGGTCGGAATGCCGAGCCGCAGCACGATGCGCAGCAGCGCGCCGTTCGGCCGCATCGCGCGCAGAAACGCGGCGTCGAAGGCCAGCGCATGGCGGTGCCGCAGCATATGGACATGCAGCCACAGCAGCGTGACCACGCCCGAGACCGCGGAGGCAACCGCAGCGCTGGCGACGCCGAGCATCGGCAGGCCGAGCCAGCCGCGGATCAGCGCCGGTGTCACCACCAGGCCGATGGCGGTCGAGACCGTCAGCGCAACCAGCGGCGTCACGGTGTCGCCGACGCCGCGCATCATCGCCGTCAGCAGCAGGAATGCGAAGGTGATGGGCATCGTGATCATCATGATCCGCGCATAAGCCGCCGCGGCGTCGAGGACGTCGGATGGCGTCGCGAGCGCGATCAAGAGCGGGCGGGCGAACAGGCCGCCGAGGACCGCGATCGCCAGCGCGAGCAGCAGCGTCACGGTCATGGTGGTGCCGGCGACCGCCTTCACCCGGTCGGGCTCGCCGGCGCCCCAGGCCTGGCCGATCATGACCGAGGCGCCGGCGCTCAGGCCGATCACGAAGGAAATGAAGAAGAACATCACCGGAAAGAACACCGAGACGGCGGCGAGCGCGTCGACGCCGATCATCTGGCCGAGATAGACGCCGTTGATGGTGCCGAACAGCGACTGCAGCACGTTGCTGAGCAGCATCGGCGCGAGGAAGGCGAGGAAGGCTTTGCGCAGGGAGGGAGGGTTGGACACGTTCAACTTCCAAAAATTGCGACGTCAGGGACGGCGGCGGACCAGGGCTGCGGTTCAGTTCGATCAGAACCGAATCGCCGGCAGGCCGGGCCGCCATCCATGTCACTCGAAACCAGTCAGTCCGCTTGATCGCTATAGGCGAGCCGGATCGCGTGATCGCGGATGTCGGCCGGCCAGTCCGCGATCAGCGTCGCAAAGCGGCGCCGGTCGTGGGCGAACAGCGCGCGGATCGCATCTTCATAGTTCGGCCGGTTGCCGGCCATGACAGTCATGAAGCGATAGGCGGCATCCTGCGCGCTGCGCGTGCGGTCCTTGTCGCCGCTTGAGCGCCGCGCCTCGTCGACCAGCTTGCGGATCGCAACCGACGCGCCGCCCTTCTGCTGCGCGAGCCAATCCCAATGCCGTGGCAACAGCGTGATCTCGCGCGCGACGACGCCAAGCTTCGGACGTCCCGGGCCGCGCGGCGCGGTCGGCGTCGGCTCCTCGTCGCGCGCAGGTGCGGGCTGCGGCAGCCGCGCCAGCACGTCGTCGACCGAGCCGCGGAAATCGATATCGACCAGCGCCGAGGTGCGGCCGTTGAACACCAGTATCGCGGCGTCCTTGCGTTGGTCGAGGTGTTGCTTGGCGGCGCGCGCAACCTCCGGGAGGTCGCCGGCCCCGATGCGGTGCTCGCCTTCGAACGCGACATAGGCAGGATTCATGGTAGACCTCTCAGATTGCGCGACATACTGGCCGGATAATTCTTGGCAATCGCGGCGCGTGGATCTCGATTTTCTGGTTTCCCGCTGGCACCAAACGTCGCCCGATTGCGCTGATCTTTCAGAGGATGCCCATGCTGACGGTTCATCACCTCAACAATTCCCGCTCGCAGCGCGTACTGTGGCTGCTCGAGGAATTGGGTGTGCCCTACGAGATCGTGCGCTACCAGCGGCAGCCCGACATGCGGGCGCCGAAGGAGCTGCGCGCGATCCATCCGCTCGGCAAGTCGCCCGTCGTCACCGACAACGGCCACACGATCGCGGAATCCGGCGCGATCCTCGAATACATCATCGCGACCTACGGCAACGGGCGCCTGATCCCGCCGGCCGATACGCCGGAGCGGCTGCGCTACACCTATTGGCTGCACTACGCCGAGGGTTCGGCGATGACGCCGCTGCTGCTGAAGCTCCTGTTCACGCTGATGCCGAAGCGCGCGCCGGCGCTGCTGCGGCCCTTGGTGCGCAAGGTATCCAACACGGCGCTGTCCACGCTGGTCAATCCGCAGCTCAAGCAGCACATGGCCTATTGGGAAGGCGAGCTCGGCAAGAGCGAATGGTTCGCCGGCAGCGAGTTTTCCGGCGCCGACATCCAGATGAGCTTTCCGCTCGAGGCCGCCGCGGCGCGCGGCGGGCTCGAGGACGGCCATCCCAAGTGTGTCGCGTTCTTGGAGCGCATTCACGCCCGCCCGGCCTATGCGCGGGCGCTGGAGAAGGGCGGGCCGTACCAGGTCGGCCGGTAAATACGCGGTCATCGCGGCAGCTCGACCAGCGGCAGCAGTCGCGAATCCGCCAGCGCCGCGGTGCGGTGTCCGATGCCGGCGAGATAGGCCTCCGCCACCGCGAAGGCGAGGAACGCGCCACGGCTCTTCTGCCGGATTAGCATCGCGCGGTCCCAGCGCTCGCCCTCCGGCCCGATCAGGAACGGGCCGCCTTCACCCATGAACAGGATATCGCCGCCGCTCTTCCGCAGATGCGGCAGCGTGTGCGCGACATAGCAGTCGTAGGCCTCCGCCCCCGTGATTGGCTGCGGCGGGGCGAGCTCCGGGCTTTGCGAATAGTCGGCGATCGCGCGGAAGCGCAACAAATTGAGCATCACCAGCTCGCCCGCGATCTCGCGCTGGGCAAAGTCGCGCCCGGCGTTCCAGGTCGGCTCGAGATAGCAGGCGGCGGTGTCCATGTCGGTGTCCCATCGAAGGTTGACGGCACTTTTTACCCGGGCATAATTGCGTTGTCAATAATACCCGGATATAAATAGCCCGACAGAACGACAGGAGTCACCATGAAGACCGAGGACCGCAAGCAAGCCATCGCCGACTACAAGAAGCGCGCGAGCGTCGCCGGCGTGTTCGCGATCCGTTGCCGCGCGACCGGTGAGGTTTGGGTCGGGCAGGCGCTCGACCTCGACAAGATCGAGAACCGCATCTGGTTCACGCTGCGGATGGGCAGTCATCGCAACGCCGAGCTGCAGCGCGCCTGGTCGGGGCATGGCGCGGACAATCTCTCGCTCGAAACGCTGGAGCGGATCGAGGACGAGGAGCTCGCCTATGTGCGCGACACGCTGCTGAAGGAGCGCGTGCAGCATTGGCGCGCGGAGCTGAATGCGTTCGCGGTGTAGCCTAGTGTGACGGCAGCGGCTGCACGGTGACGCCGGGCGGCGGCACGTCGTCGTCGGGCACGAAGAAGTCCGACATCAGCGGCACCGAGGGATCGACGCGGTAGCGCTCGAAGTCGCGGACGCCATTGGCATAGAGCACCTTGTCGTCGATGCAGAAATGCCCGGTGAATTCGCGCGACGGCCGGGTGATGATCGCGTAGGCCGCATCGCCCATGATCTCGGGCGTGCGGCTCGCGCGCATCATGGCGTCGCCGCCGAGCAGATTGCCGACCGCGGCGGTCGCGATCGTGGTGCGCGGCCACAGCGCGTTGACGGCAATGCCGGCCGATTTCAATTCGCCCGCGAGCCCGAGCACGCACATGCTCATGCCGAACTTCGCCATCGTGTAGGCGGTCGAGTGCTCGAACCATTTCGTCTTCATGTCGAGCGGCGGCGACAGCATCAGGATGTGCGGATTCTCCGCCTTCTTCAGGTGCGGGATGCAGTATTTCGACACCATGAAGGTGCCGCGGGTGTTAATCCCCATCATCAGGTCGAACCGCTTCATGTCGGTCGCCTGCGAATTGGTCAGGCTGATGGCGCTGGCATTGTTGACGCAGACGTCGATGCCGCCGAACTCGGCGACGGTCTGCTCGATCGCCGCCATCACCTGCGCCTCGTCCCTGATGTCGCAGAGCACCGGCAGCGCCTTGCCGCCGGCGGCGCGGACCTCGTCGGCGGCGGTGTAGATCGTGCCCTTCAGCTTCGGATGCGGCTCGGCGGTCTTCGCCGCGATCGCGACATTGGCGCCGTCACGCGCGGCGCGCAGCGCGATCGCCAGCCCGATGCCGCGGCTCGCGCCCGAGATGAACAGCGTCTTGCCTTTGAGCGACGTCATGAGAGCCTCCTGTGAGGGACGCACGAGACGATGGCTCCCTCTCCCCTGTGGGAGAGGGCTGGGGTGAGGGGTATCTCTCCACACGGTATACTGCATGGAGAGACCGCAACCCCTCACCCGGATTGCATCTGTCGATGCAATCCGGCCTCTCCCACAGGGGGAGAGGCGAAGCGGCGCAAGTTGACAGGTCAGTGCTCAATTTCAGCCATCCGCATGCAGCACGCGGCCGCGGGTTTCCGGCAGCGCGTAGGCGGCAATGAAGAACACGCCGTAGGCCGCCACCGCGAAGATCGCGATCGCGTTGGCGAGCGTGGTCGTGGTCGACAGCGCGCCGACCAGGAACGGGAACAGCGCGCCGATGCCGCGGCCGAAATTGTAGCAGAAGCCCTGGCCGGAGCCACGCAGCCGGGTCGGATACAGTTCGGTCAGGAACGCGCCCATGCCGGAGAAATAGCCTGAGGCAAAGAAGCCGAGCGGGAAGCCCAGCACCCACAGCACCTCGTTGGACAGCGGCAGCTGGGTGTAGAGCAGCACCACCGCGATCGCGCCGATCGAGAAGATCAGGAACAGATTGCGCCGGCCGATCCGGTCGGCGAGCCAGGCGCCGACCAGATAGCCGATGAAGGAGCCGATGATCAGCGTCGCGAGATAGCCGGTCGAGCCGACCACCGAGAGCTTGCGCTCGGTGGTGAGGAAGCGCGGTACCCAGAAGGTGATGGCGTAATAGCCGCCCTGCATGCCGGTGCCGACCAGGGAGGCCAGCAGCGTGGTCTTCAGGATCGGTCCGTGGAAGATCTCCCACAACGCGGCGGGGCCGCTGCCAGAGGCCTGCGCCTGCGCCATGGTCGCGGCGGAGATTTCCGGCTCGGTGACGTAGCGGCGCAGGTAGAACACGAGCAGCGCCGGCAGTGCGCCGATCACGAACATCCAGCGCCAGGCGTTCTCCGCCGGCAGCACCGAGAACAGGATCGCCTGCGCCAGCACCGCAAGGCCCCAGCCGACCGCCCAGCCCGACTGCACCGAGCCGACCGCACGTCCGCGATACTGCGGCCGGATCGCCTCGCCGATCAGCACCGCACCGGCGGCCCATTCACCGCCGAAGCCGAGCCCGAGCAGCGCGCGGGCGATCAAGAGCTGATCGAAATTCTGCACCAATGCGCAGACCAGCGAGAAGAACGAGAACCAGATGATGGTGAGCTGCAGCGTCTTCACCCGGCCGATCCGGTCGGACAGATAGCCGCCGAGCCAGCCGCCGACGGCCGAGGCCAGCAGCGTCACGGTGCCCGCGAGGCCGGCGGTGCCGGGGTCAACTTTCCACAGCGTGATGATGGTGCCGATCACCAGCGGATAGATCATGAAATCCATGCCGTCGAGCGTCCAGCCCGACGCGCAGGCCCAGAACGTGCGCCGCTCCTGCAGGTTCATGTCGCGATAGAAGGCGAGGAGGCTGGTGTCCTCGATCTCTGCGACTTCCATTGACTTGGATTCGGCCGTGCTCATGCGCGTTCCCCGGAGAAATCTTTCACCGGCTGTTTGCGATCCGCGGCCGGAGGTGCGCGGACCGCCAATCTATCGCGATGTTGCAGGCGGGGCAAAGCCGCGTTTGCACGCCTTAGGTGCGGATCATCCTTTAGTACCCCGCGGCTTCCGAGCCGCGCGTGCGCGGATCCGGCGCGCCGAGCAGACCGTTGGTCGTGACGAGGATCGAGTTCGCGGAGGAGTAGCCGAGCGGCTCGACCAGCTTGTGGCCCCTGGCGCGCAGATCGCCCAGCACCTCGTCGGGAAAGCCGCGCTCGATCCGGACCTCGTCGGGCAGCCATTGATGGTGCATGCGGGGCGCCGCGACCGCGGCCGCGATGTCCATCCTGTAGTCGATCACGTCGACGATGATCTGCGTCACGGCGGAGATGATGCGGCTGCCGCCGGGCGAGCCCGTCACCAGCACCGGCTTGCCGTCCTTCAGCACGATGGTCGGCGACATCGACGACAGCGGACGCTTGCCGGGTCCCGGCAGATTGGCCTCGAAGCCGACCAGGCCGAAGGCGTTGGAGGCGCCGGGCGCTGCGGTGAAATCGTCGAGCTCGTTGTTGAGCAGCACGCCGGTGCCGTCGGCGACGAGGCCGACGCCGTACGGGAAGTTCAGCGTATAGGTGTTGCTGACGGCGTTGCCGCCGGCATCGACGACAGAGTAATGCGTGGTGTTGTCGCCTTCGTGCGGCTGCTTGGCGTTGCGCACATCGGTCCAGGGCGTGGCGCGGGCAAGATCGATGGTGGCGCGCTGTTTGGCGGCATAGTCCTTGTCGATCAGCAATTGCGTCGGCGCGTCAACGAAGGCGGGATCGCCGAGATAGCGCGCGCGATCGGCATAGGCCCGCTTCATCGCCTCGATCATCACATGCAGCGAGGCGGCCGAGCCCTGCTTCATGTCGGACATCGGAAAGCCTTCGAGGATGTTGAGGATCTCCAGCAGCACGACGCCGCCGGAGGAGGGCTGCGGCATCGAGACGATGTCGTAGCCGCGATAGCTGCCGCGGATCGGCGTGCGGATCACCGGCTGGTAGGATTTCAGATCCTCGAGCGTAAAGATGCCGCCGGCATTCTTGATGCCGCTGACAAGCTTCTCGGCAACCGGACCTTCGTAGAAGCCGCGCGGGCCCTGTTCGGCAATATCAGTCAATACGCCGGCGAGATCGCCCTGGATCAGGCGGTCGCCCTCGCGCAGCGGCGTGCCGTCGGCGTGCGAGAATGTTTTGGCCGAATTCGGCCAGCGCGACATGCGGCGATACATGTCGTTCAGCGTGTCCGATGTGTCGTCGGTGACGATGAATCCGTCACGCGCGAGATCGATCGCGGGCTTGAGGATCTGCGCCAGCGTGAACTTGCCGGAGCCGTATTTCTCCAGTGCGAGCGCGAGACCCGCGACCGTACCGGGCACGCCGATCGCGAGCGCGGAGTTGCGCGACTTGTCGGAATCGGGCTTGCCGTCGGCGTTCAGGAACATGTCGCGGGTAGCGGCCTGCGGCGCAGTCTCGCGATAGTCGATCGCGACATCCTCATTGCGCCCGGCGAGATGGATCACCATGAAACCGCCGCCGCCGATATTGCCGGCGCGCGGATAGGTCACCGCCATCGCGAAGCCGGTGGCGACCGCGGCGTCGACCGCGTTGCCGCCCTGTCGCAGGATGTCGGCGCCAACTTGCGCAGCCAGCTTCTCCTGCGCCACCACCATGCCGTTTTCGGCGTGAATGCTGCGAATCGTGTCCGCGGCCGAAGGTTCATAGAAGCGGCGCTGGACCTGGCCGAGGGCAGGCGTCGCGATACCAATCACCAGGAGAGCGGCAAACAGCCGTCGCGACATCGTTGCCGTCAGCGCCATCGAAATGTCCTGCCCTGTTCATCGCCGTATCGGTCAAACCGGCCCATGCTATATGGGAGCGGATTGGAGCGGCAAAAGCCTGCCTGTGGTTCGAGTTGGGGAATATCTTTCGCGATGACGGCAACAATGCAGACGGGCGCCGGTGACGCGAAGGCCACCACCAAGGTTTATCCTGGCCGCGCTGCCGTCATCAGCTGGATCTTCTTCGATTGGGCTGCGCAGCCATATTTCACGCTGATCACGACCTTCGTGTTCGCGCCTTATTTCGCGAGCTTCGTCGCGCCTGATGCCGCGAGCGGCCAGGCGCTGTGGGGCTTTGCCACCGCGGCGGCCGGACTTGCGATCGCGCTGCTGTCCCCGGTGCTGGGTGCGATCGCCGATGCCAGCGGCCGGCGCAAGCCGTGGATCGCGGGCTTCGGCGCGCTGCTCGTGATCGGCGCCAGCGCGATGTGGATCGGCAAGCCCGGCAATCCCGACATCATCCCGGCGCTGCTGCTCGCCTATGCGATTGCGAGCGTCGGCGTCGAGTTCGCGACCGTGTTCAACAATGCCATGATGCCGACCCTGGTGCCGCCCGACAGGATCGGGCGACTGTCGGGCACCGGCTGGGCCACCGGCTATGCCGGGGGCATCCTGAGTCTTGTTCTCGTGCTCGGCTTTCTTGCCGCCAATGCCGAGACCGGCCGCACGCTGTTCGGCTTCACGCCGCTGTTCGGTCTCGATCCCGCCATGCATGAAGGCGACCGCATCACCGGTCCGCTGACCGGGTTGTGGTTCATCATCTTCGTGACGCCGATGTTCCTGTTCACGCCGGACTATCCGACGAAGCGCCCGATGCGCGCGGCGCTCGGCGAAGGCCTGCGCGAGCTCAGGCAATCGTTGTCGAGCCTGCCGAAGCAGACGTCACTGGCGCGCTTCCTGCTGGCGAACATGATCTACACCGACGGGCTGGTCTCGCTGTTTGCGTTCGGCGGCATCTATGCCGCAGGCACGTTCGGCTGGGACACGATCCGGATCGGTACCTTCGGCATCATCCTCGCGGTGGCCGGCACGTTCGGCGGCTGGATCGGTGGCAAGCTCGATGATGCATTCGGACCGAAGCGCGTGATCACCGCCAGCCTGCTGATCCTGCTGCTTGCGATCGTCGTGATCCTCACCGTGAACAAGGATTCCGTCCTGTTCATCCAGGTCGTGCCGCCGGTGCCTGGCGGTCCGTTGTTCGCGGGCGCCGCCGAGCGCGCCTACATCGTGCTGGGCTGCCTGATCGGCGCCACCGGTGCGCCGCTGCAGGCCGCCTCGCGCTCGCTCCTGATCCGCCTCGCGCCGAAGGATCGCATCGCGCAGTATTTTGGCTTGTTCGCGCTTACCGGCAAGGTGACGTCGTTCATCGGCCCGCTCCTGATCGGCGCGATCACCGCGGCGACCGCGAGCCAGAAGGCCGGCATGGCGGTGCTGGTGGCGTTCTTCGTCGCGGGACTGGCGCTATTGGCGAAGGTGCGGGAATAATAAACACTGTCGTCCCGGCCAAGCGAAGCGCGAGCCGGGACCCATAACCACCGCTGCTCGTGTTGCGCGGCGCTGGAGCCTCAGCTCGTTCCAACAAGACACGCTTGTGGTTATGGGTCCCTGCTTTCGCAGGGACGACAGGTTGCTCTAGTGCCGGAAATGCCGCACGCCGGTGAACACCATGGCGATGCCGTGCTCGTCGGCGGCCTTGATCACCTCGTCGTCGCGCATCGAGCCGCCGGGCTGGATCACCGCGGTGGCGCCGGCCTCGATGCAGGCGAGCATGCCGTCGGCGAACGGGAAGAAGGCGTCGGAGGCGACCACCGAACCCTTGGTCAGGGGCTCGGCGAGCTTCAGCTCGGCGGCCGCGTCCAGCGCCTTGCGCGCAGCGATCCGTGCCGAATCGACCCGGCTCATCTGGCCGGCGCCGATGCCGACGGTCGCGAGGTCCTTGGCGTAGATGATGGTGTTCGACTTGACGTGCTTGGCGACGCGGAACGCGAATTTGAGATCGCGCAGCTCGGCGTCGGTCGGCGCACGCTTGGTCGCGACCTTCAGGTTCATGTCCTCGACCACGGCATTGTCGCGGCTCTGCACCAGGAGGCCGCCGGCGACGGTCTTGGCGGTGAGGCCGACCGCGCGCGCGTTCGGCAGGCCGCCGGCGAGCAGCAGGCGCAGATTGCGCCGGCCGGCGATGATCGAGATCGCCTCCTCGGTTGCGTCGGGCGCGATGATCACCTCGGTGAAGATGCCGATGATGGCGCGCGCGGCATCCGCATCGAGCGTGCGATTGACCGCGATGATGCCGCCATAGGCCGAGGTGGAGTCGCAGGCGAGCGCGCGGGCATAGGCGGTGGCGAGATCGGGGCCCTCGGCGACGCCGCAGGGATTGGCGTGCTTGACGATGACGCAGGCCGCGGTGCGCTGCGGGTCGAACTCGCCGACGCATTCATAGGCCGCGTCGGTGTCGTTGATGTTGTTGTAGGACAGTTCCTTGCCCTGCAGCTGGCGCGCGGTCGCGACGCCCGGCCGCTTCTCCGGCGTGGCATAGAACGCCGCGGTCTGGTGCGGGTTCTCGCCATAGCGCAGCGACTGGATCAGCTTGCCGCCAAAGGCGCGGAAGTCCGGCGCCTTGGTGTCGAGCTGTACGGCAAACCAGTTCGAGATCGCGGCGTCATAGGCCGCCGTGCGCGCATAGGCCTTGGCGGCGAGCCGGCGGCGCAACTGAAGCGAGGTTGCGCCCTTGTGCGCGGCGAGCTCGTCGAGCACGGCAGAATAGTCGTTCGCCTCGACCACCACGGCGACGTCGTCATGGTTCTTGGCCGCGGCGCGGATCATCGCGGGACCGCCGATGTCGATGTTCTCGATGCACTCCTCGAAGCCGGCGCCTTTGTCGACGGTGGCCTCGAACGGATAGAGGTTGACGACCAAGAGGTCGATCGGCGCGATGCCGTGCGAAGCCATCGCCGCGGTGTGTTCCTTGTTGTCGCGGATCGCGAGCAGGCCGCCATGCACCTTCGGGTGCAGCGTCTTGACCCGGCCATCCATCATCTCCGGAAAACCGGTGAGCTCGGAGACGTCCTTGACCTTCAGCCCGGCCGCCGCGATCGCCTTGGCGGTGCCGCCGGTCGAGACCAGCTCGACGCCACGGTCGGCCAGCGCCTTGGCGAAATCGATCAGTCCGGTCTTGTCGGAAACGGACAACAGAGCGCGGGTCACGCGGCGAAGCTGCTCGGTCATATCGGAAAATCCCTGGCTGTTAAGGCAGCCGGGTAGCATGGTTTTGTGCCGTACGAAACCGGTACATGCGCCTGATTCCCCGCAAATTGAGGGTGGTCCGGTATTCTTTCCCCGTCACCCTGAGGAGCGCTCCGCGCCTCTCGAAGGGGCGACGGCCACCGGCGGGGCCGTGCATCCTTCGAGACGCCGCTTCGCGGCTCCTCAGGATGACGGGTCGGAGGACTCACCCGTCCTACAGCGGCAGTTCCGGCTCGCGGCGGGCGTTGCGGCGCGCGGTGGTGGCGGAGGCCGAGGTCGAGGAGCGCACGAAGCTCCAGCGGATGGTGCCGGCCTGCCTCGCGTCCTGCCGGATCACGATCTGGGAGGTGCGGCGCGGGCCGTCATTGCCGGCCAGGAACACGCTGTCCTCGAGATCGACCTTGTCGTCCATCGCCTCGAAGGTCCAGACGTCGCGGTTGGGCAGCACCAGCATCACGCCGCGGGCATCCGACAGCCGGCTCGCCTTCACCGAGGGATGCAAATGGAAGCGCAGCGCGAAATCGGCCTCGCTGCCCTTGATGCGGCCGCCCGGCGCCGGCGACAGCGAATCTTCGCCCTCCAGCCGCGTGCCGTCCTGCGAGACCATCAGCACACGGCGGTGGATCACGCCGAAGCGCGAGAGATAGCCGTCATGCGAGGCGGTCAGCACGTCGCCGTCGGGAACGGCTTCGCGGTAGCTCTCCACATTGCTCGGGCCGCTGGTGATGGGCGCGCCGCGCAGCAGCCGCTTCATCGCCGACAGCTCGACGAACTGGCATGACGAGGCGTCGCGATAGGTCAGCGTCGAATGCGCCGCGGTGGAGCGCGCGAACGGCCGCCAATTGTCGCGGCCGGTGCTCGGCATGCCGCAATTGACGACGATGCGGCTCACGCCGGAGGACAGCTCGAACGACAGGCAGCCGGCATGCGCGTCCTGGCTGACGCTGGCCGGCGGCGGCGGGCCGGTATCGATGATCAAGGCGGTGTTGCCGGCATCAAGCCGCTGAAAGCCGGTATGCGGCATGCTCGCCATCGGCACGCCGCGGGTGTCGTCATAGGCGAGCAGCGTCGCGACGAGATCGGACGGCGCGGTGCTCATGCCGTTGAACAGCGCGAAGCTGCCGTCGCCGTGCCGGAAGAAGCGCAGCATCGGCATCATGCGGTCGATGGCGTTGAGCAGCGCCGGCGGCGGCGCGATATTCCGTGCAGCAAAGGTCTGTCGCAGCGGCAGGAGATCGCTGAGCAGTTCGACCAGCGCGCCGGGATTGCGCGAGATGTGGCCGCCATCGGGCAGGATCTGGCGCTGCAATTCGTCGGACAGCTTGCGCGTCGCCGATTTGATGTTGCGCGCCTGGTTGGCGAGACAGAGCGAGGCGTAGCACAGCGCGATCAGCACCTGCAGGCGCGGAACGCCGTCATTGTCGAGCGTCGCGTGGCGCAGATAACGGATCTCGCGCGCCAGCCCGCGCAGATATTTGCGGTAGAATTTTCCGTCGGTGTCGCCGAGCACCAATGGAGCCTGCGACAACAGCGAGATCACCCGCCGCGCGCGCACATCGGCGCGGCGCTCCAGCGGCCGCTTGCGCGCCTGGTTGGAGATCCAGTCGTCGACCAGCGAACGGGCGTTGGCGCGGGTCAGTGCGGTGTCGGCGGCGCGCAGGTGGCGCAGCCAGCCAAAGCCGAGCAGGGCGGCTTCCCAATCCTCCGACGGTGGCTCGAGATCGAAGATCGAGCGGCCGTGGCAGGTGACGATCTTGCCGGCGAAGACGAATCGTCCGGCATAGATCTCGGCCGCGCGGGTGGCGTCGGCGGTCCGCAGATCGTGCGGGGCGATGACCAGCCGGTCGGTGCGGCCGGGCCAGAGCCGCGACAGCGCAATCGTGCTCCCGCTGGCGCGTGCGAGCATGCTGCGGGCAAAGCGGCCAGCAATCAGCGTCGAGATGCGTCTGCTTTGAGCGACCGACACGCCTTACCTTGCGGGGAGGGAATTTTCAACGAATCCTTATTTAGTCCGGAAACGCGGCCAAGACACCTGCCAAGACACCTGCCCAGGCACCCTCTTGATACCGCACGAATCACTTCGAGCTTAGAGGACTGAAGTTTAAAATCAGGATTTAACCAGCCGGGCCGCGTAAAATCCATCCAGCCCGCCGAGCCGCGGGTCGGCATTGGGCAAATGGCTCGGCAAAGTGCGCAGATCGCCGTCGGCGGTGATGATGTCGTCGAGGCCGGCGACCTCGCTTGTCTCGACCGGCGCACGGCGCAGGCCTGATTCGCTCGCCAGCAGCGCGGCGATCGCGTGCTCGCCTTCCTCCGGCTCCAGCGAGCAGGTGCAGTAGACCAGCGTGCCGCCGGGCTTCAGCAGATTGGCGGCTTTTTGCAGCAGCCGCTTCTGCAGCGCCGACAGCGCGGCGATGTCGCCTTCCTGCCGCAGCCAGGCGACGTCGGGGTGGCGGCGGATGGTTCCCGTCGAGCTGCAGGGCGCATCGACCAGGATACCGTCGAAGCTTGCGGCCTCGGCGGGCCATTCGGCGGCGTCGGCAACGACGGTCTCGGCCTGCAAGGCCAAACGCGTGAGATTGTCGCGCAGCCGCGCCACGCGCGCCGGCGAGCGGTCGACCGCGGTGACGTGCGCGCCGGCCAGCGCGAGCTGGGCGGTCTTGCCGCCGGGCGCGGCGCAGAGATCCGCGACCGCCTTGTCCTTGATGTCGCCGAACAGCCGCACCGGCAGCGCGGCGGCGGCGTCCTGCACCCACCACTGTCCTTCGGCAAAGCCGGGCAGCATCGTGACGGAACCCTGCAGCAGCGTGCGCACGGTTCCCGTCGGCAGCGTCTCGCCGTGCAGGCGGGTCGCCCATTGCGCCGCGTCCGACTTCACCGTCAGATCGAGCGACGGCTCGTGGCCGAGCGCAAGCGCCATGTCGCGCGCGGTAGCTTCGCCGTAATGCGCGTTCCAGCGCGCCAGCATCCATGGCGGCAGGTCCAGGGTCTGCATGCTGATCTCGTCGATCAGGCCCTGGCCCTCGCGCGCGCAGCGGCGCAGCACGGCGTTGACGAGCCCGGCATATTTCGCGGCGCGCCGGTCGGACTGCACCAGCCGCACCGAGAGATCGACCGCGGCATGGTCGGGCACGTCCATCCAGAGAATCTGTGCCGCGCCGATCAGGAGCGCGCTCTGCGCGCGCGGCGCATCGGTCGGGATGCCGCGATCGAGCAGGCGCGACAGCAGATGGCCGAGCGTGCCGAGCTTGCGCAAGATGGTCGACACCAGCCGGCGCATCAGCGCACGGTCGCGATCGGCGAGCGATTTCAGGCCGGGATGCGCGCCGGCGCCGTCGAGCTGGTCGTCGAGCGTGCGGTGCTTGTGCAGCACGCCATCGAGGATGTCGGCCGCGATGCGGCGAGCCGCGAGACCGGGGACTTCGGCAGGTACTGCAAATCTTGAAGGAGGCATGAAGCGGAGATATCTCGAAGGTGCTGAGTTACATTCGGCTCATGCCCATCAACTCCATACCACCTCTGGCATGCGAATATGCCAAATGTAAGAATCGCCTTGCGGGATTTCGTGATCGTGATGTCGTCACTGAGCCAGTACAGAGATACGGAATCCGCAGGCAGAAAGTTTTGCCATGTCTGATAAATCGCCGTTGTCATCGCCGCTGGAGGCCGCGCCGCGCAAGCCGCTGACGCCAGCCGCGCAACGCGCGCTCGCCGAGGCCGCGGCGCGGCGCAGGGCTGCCGAGGAGGCGGCCGCGCAGAACGCGGCGGCGCGGCCGAAGGAGTTCCAGGGTCCGAAGGGGCCGGAACCGACGCGTTACGGCGATTGGGAGACCAAGGGCATCGCCTCGGACTTCTGAGAGCCTTGCCTGACGGCTCGACTCGCGCCAGTCTGGGAAAATGTCCCCATACGAAAGAATAAATGCTTATCGTGGGACGGGACGTCCGCCCTTCCGAAGATCACCTTGGGGCCGCCGCGTCTCGGCGGCGCTGCCATGGGTGTTCGTGCTCGGCATTGCCGTCGGCAGCACGCTGCCGATCCGACAATGGGTGCATCTGCCGCCGCATTGGTCGCTCGGCAGGTCGCGCGACACCGACGTGATCTGGCAGCGGGCCGGCGCGCCCGACATCAGGCACAACGTTGATGTGATCAGGACGATCGACGGCGACACGTTCGAGGCGCGGGTGCATTTCTCGCCGGGCCCGGATCTGTACACGCGAGTCCGGCTGCGCGGCATCGATGCGCCGGAGCTGAAGGCGTCCTGTGCGCGCGAACTGCAGATGGCGCAAGCGGCGACGGTGGCGCTGCGTGACCTGCTCGGCCAGGGCGACGTCGCGATCTACAATGTCGGTCCCGACAAATATCAGGGCCGTGTCGTCGCCGACGTCGCGACCAGGAAGACCGACAACGTCTCGGCCGCGCTGCTCGCGGCCGGTCATGCGCGGGCCTACAATGGCGGGCACCGGTTCGGCTGGTGCGGATATTTCGCGCGCTAGGCGACAGCGTCAAACCAGGCTGGGCAAACAAAAGCCGCGCATCTGCGCGGCCTTGCTTTGGACGAGGCGCTGTGCCTGATCAGCGGGTGACGACGACCGTCGTGCCAATCTCGACGCGCGAATAGAGGTCGGTGATGTCGGTGTTGAGCATGCGGATGCAGCCGTAGGAGACGAAACCGCCGACCGAGCCCGGCACGTTGGTGCCGTGGATCGCATATTCACCGCCGGCCAGCGTCATCGCAGCGACGCCCATCGGGTTATGCGGCGAGCCGCCGGCGATCACGTTCGGGATGCTGGGCTTGTCGCGCTTGACCTCGGCGGGCGGCGACCAGGCTGGGTTGCGATATTTGCCGTCGATCTTCGTGGTGCCGGCCCACTGCTTGCCGGACTTGCCGACACCGACCGGATAACGCATCGCGTGGCCGGAATCGAGAATGAGGTAGAGCCGCCGTTCGTTGGTCTTCACTACGATGGTGCCTGGCTCATAGTTGTCGGCGTGTATTCCCACCATTTCCGGCCGGGCTTCGGCCGCCTGCGATATCAAAGCAACCGCACCAAGGGTGGCAGCCAGCGCCACCGCAAACTTCCTCGACATCAACCTCTCCACTTCCCAACAGCTCCCGCAAGGAAGCCAAAAACGAAGATGCAGAGCCCTTGAAAAACCGGGCCTGCCGGTCTCACGCACGCAACATTAACTGCGTGTGTTAACCGGGTGGTTTCACACCGGCCGCGAGACACGTCTTGATGGCGGGAGAGAATGAAAAGTTCGGATTAAAGTAAATGACCTGGAAACAACACTTGGCCACAAACGCGCCTCAATCGCGCCTTGCCTATGACAATCCCGTGAAGCGCCCGTTGCAGGAAACGGGAAGGGCCGCGGCGGTGATCGCGCGCGGCCCTTCTTTGGTCTTCTGATCCTTGCTGCTGCTGGCCTTACGCCGGCGCGCCCTTCTTGTTCTGACGGTTCTGCACGAGGTCGTCGACCACGGCCGGATCGGCCAGGGTCGAGGTGTCGCCGAGGCTCGACGACTCGTCCTCGGCGATCTTGCGCAGGATGCGGCGCATGATCTTGCCGGAGCGCGTCTTGGGCAGGCCGGGCGCGAACTGGATCAGGTCCGGCGAGGCGATCGGCCCGATGTCCTTGCGGACCCAGGCGACCAGCTCCTTGCGCAGCGCTTCCGTCGGCTCGGTGCCCTTCATCAGCGTGACATAGGCGTAGATGCCCTGGCCCTTGATGTCGTGCGGATAGCCGACGACCGCGGCCTCCGAGACCGCCTCATGCGCGACCAGCGAGCTCTCGACCTCGGCGGTGCCCATGCGGTGGCCGGAGACGTTGATGACGTCGTCGACGCGGCCGGTGATCCAGTAATAGCCGTCGGCATCGCGCCGGCAGCCGTCGCCGGTGAAATACTTGTTCTTGTAGGTCGAGAAATAGGTCTGCTCGAACCGCGCGTGGTCGCCATAGACCGTGCGCATCTGGCCTGGCCATGACCTGGTCAGGCAGAGATTGCCCGAGGTCTCGCCGTCGAGCGTCTTGCCGTCGGCATCGACGATCTCCGGCACCACGCCGAAGAACGGCCGTGTCGCCGAACCGGGCTTCAGCTTGGTCGCGCCGGGCAGCGGCGTGATCAGGATGCCGCCGGTCTCGGTCTGCCACCAGGTGTCGACGATCGGGCAGCGGTCGTCGCCGACCACGCGGTAATACCACTCCCAGGCTTCCGGATTGATCGGCTCGCCGACCGAGCCGAGCAGGCGCAGCGATTTGCGCGAGGTCTTCTTCACCGGTTCGTCGCCACCCTGCATCAGCGCGCGGATCGCGGTCGGCGCGGTGTAGAAGATGTTGACCTTGTGCTTGTCGACCACGTTCCAGAAGCGCGAATTGTCCGGATAGTTCGGCACGCCCTCGAACATCAGCGTGGTCGCGCCGTTACAGAGCGGCCCGTAGAGAATGTAGCTGTGGCCCGTGACCCAGCCGACGTCGGCGGTGCACCAATAGATGTCGCCGTCGTGATAATCGAACACATATTGATGCGTCATCGACGCAAACACGAGGTAGCCGGCCGAGGTGTGCAGCACGCCCTTCGGCGTTCCGGTCGAGCCCGAGGTGTAGAGGATGAACAGCGGGTCCTCGGCGTGCATATGCTCGGCCGGGCATTCCGTCGTCACCATGGCAGCGGCCTCGTGATACCAGAGGTCGCGGGTCGGGTTCATGTCGATCTTGCCGCCGGTGCGCTTCACCACTACGACCCAATCGACGCCGCCGGTCTTGGCGATGGCGGCATCGACATTGGCCTTCAGCGGCACTTTCCTGCCGCCGCGCAGGCCCTCGTCGGCGGTGATCACCACCTTCGAGTCGCAGTCCTTGATGCGCTGCGCGAGGCTGTCCGGCGAGAAACCGCCGAACACCACCGAATGAATGGCGCCGATCCGCGCGCAGGCCAGCATGGCGTAGGCCGCTTCCGGAATCATCGGCAGATAGATCGTGACGCGATCGCCCTTCTTGACGTTCCGCGTGCGCAGGATGTTGGCCATCTTGCAGACTTCGTCGTGCAGCTGGCGGTAGGTGATGTGTTTGGATTCGGAGGGATCGTCGCCCTCCCAGATGATCGCGGTCTGGTCGCCGCGCTTGTCGAGATGGCGGTCGATGCAGTTCCAGGCGACGTTCAGCACGCCATCCTCGAACCATTTGATCGAGATGTTGCCCGGTGCGAAGGAGACGTTCTCGACCTTGGTGAAGGGCTTGATCCAGTCGATCCGCTTGCCGTGCTCGGCCCAGAAGCCGTTCGGGTCCTTGACCGAGTGCGCATACATCTCGCGATATTTGGCGTCATCGATATAGGCGCGCTTGGCCCAGTCGGCCGACACGTCATAGATCTTCTCGGACATCATTTTCCTCCACTCATTGCCGATCGCGCACGACGCGACGGCAAGCCGTCTTGATCATTGCCGCGATTATGCGTTGCCGCATTCCGGCCCGGCAAGGAAAAAGGACTGTCACTTTCGTCGCGTGGAAGCCGTCGGATAGTCCGCCGGCTTCCGCTTGTGACAAGACGGCTTACCGCAACGCATCGACGAGAGAAACCTATGCGCCATCGCTTGCTCGGGGTCACTGGTCTCTTGGTCGTAGTGGTATCGTTCTCTGCGCCGTTCGCCACCACCGCAGCAGTGCCGCGTGCGATGACGATGCGCTGACGCTGAATTTGATGGACGGCTTCAGGTACAATTGAACGAATTGTCGGACGCCGCCACGATGAGCTGCGTCAACACGTTCGTGACCGCATAATCCTTGATTGCGGCCAGCGGTTGGACCGTCCCGTGGCTGCCGAGCTCGAGCCGCGCCCCGGCGAGAGCGGCGCGCGAAAGGGCAAGGTCGCTGACCTGATCTGGGGGACCGCGGTGGACCTCCGGGCGTTCAAACGCCGGTTTCCGGCACCGCGCTCGCGTCATTTTGTCCGATCCCGGGCAGCCCAAAATCAACGCTAGCGGGCGAATGGCACCCATGAAAGGTAATTTAATACAGGCAATAACTGATTCGCGACTCGCAATGTCGGCCCCGACGCCCTAAATCGCGTTTCCGAGGTCAGACGGCCCACCGGAACGAAGCCCGAAGCAACGGCATTACCGGGAGAACAGCGGAACAAGGCGTCTTGCGAGAGTAATGATGGATCAGCAGAATATCGCGGCTGTGCGGCCCGTTTCCGCCGATCCCGCTGTCGCCTTGGCAAAGGCACTGGGCCAGTGGCCGTCCAAGCCGCCGCGGGCCAGGCTGCAGCCGCCGGCAAAACTCAAGCTCGACGCGCCGGCTGCCATCAGAACGACGGTTGAAGAACTGGCGCGCGATCTGGGCCTGCGGCTCGGCGACCAGAACGAATTGACCATCCGCCGCATCAAGCGAGGCAAGACCTATTCATTCGTCCGTGCCAATGGCTCGCGGGTCCGCGATGCGCGCACCATCCGCCGGCTGCACGCGATGGCGGTCCCGCCGGCCTATCGCCAGGTGCGCTATTCCAGCGATCCGAGCTCGCATCTGCAGGCGGTCGGCCGCGATGCCGCGGGCCGGCTGCAATATCGCTATCACGCCGACTGGGAGAAGGTTCGCGAGCAGCGCAAGGCGCATCGCCTGGCCAAGCTGGTGGCCGCGCTGCCGAAGATCCGGCGCAAGGTCTCGGCGTTTCTGTCCGGCGACGAGCCGACGCGCGAGTTCGCGCTGTCGGCGGTGATCGAGCTGATCGCGCGCACCGCGATCCGGCCTGGCAACGAATCCTATGCGCGCCTCAACGGCACCCGTGGCGCCACCACGCTCTTGAAGTCCAACGTCACGCTGGAAGACGACTCCCTGGTGCTGACCTTCAAGGCGAAGGGCGGCAAGGCCGTGCGCAAGGAATGCGATGCGGCCAAGCTGGTGCGTGCGATCAGCATCCTGCGCGGCGTCCCGGGCAAGCGCATGTTTCAGTATTACGACCGCTCCGGCGTGGTACGGGCCGCCTCGACCACGGCGGTGAACGCGTTCCTGCGCGAGATCGCCGGCATCAAGATCTCGCTGAAGGATTTCCGCACCCTGATGGCGTCGGCCGTCGTCGTGGAATCGCTGTCCCGGATCACGCCGGCCACCAGCCAGCGCGGCCGCAAGCGCCAGGTGCTGGATGCGATCCGTGCCGCCGCCGACCAGCTGTCCAACACGCCGGCGATCTGCCGCAAGAGCTATGTCCACGACACCATCGTCACCGCCTTCGAGGACGGCATCCTCGAGCGCTTCGCCGCGACGATGGGAGGCTACCGCACCCAGTCCAAGCGCGAGCAACTGCTGGCGCAGGTGGTGATGGCGGCCGGGGCGTAGGTCCCGCAAGCCGTCGTCCCGGCGAAAGCCGGGACCCGTTACCACAGCCGCCTGTGATTAGAATTCGCTGTGGCCCCAGCTCGTTTCAGCAATCGACATTTGGGGTAATGGGTCCCGGCCTTCGCCGGGACGACAGTAGAGTTGGACGAGACATCACAGCCCGCCCATCTTGCAGACGTATTTCCACTCCTCCGCGGTGACCGGCTGCACTGAAAGCCGCGAATACTTTACCAGCGCCATGTCGGCGAGCTTCTTGTCCGCCTTGATCGCGGCCATCGTCACCGGCGTCTTCAGCGGCTTGTCGGCCTTGATGTCGACGCAGACGAACTTGCCGGTCTTGTCGGTCGGGTCGGGATAGGCTTCCTTGATGATTTCGGCGATGCCGACGATCTCCTTGCCCTCGTTGGAATGATAGAAGAACGCCTTGTCGCCCTTCTTCATGTTGACGAGATTCTGCCGTGCCGTGAAGTTGCGCACGCCGGTCCAGGCTTCGCCCTTCGCGCCCTTGGCGACCTGATGGTCCCACGACCAGACCGACGGTTCGGATTTCACCAGCCAGTAATTCATCGCAACTCACCCCGTTCGATTGCGCTGCAATCTACAGCGACGCGGATGCCCGCGACAAGCACGGGCATCTGATCCCGGCGCGGCACCTACTGCTTCAAATATCGATCGAAGAACCTGGCGATGTCGGCCAACGCCTCCTTCGTCTCGGGCGCGTCGGCGTTGAACTGGTACTGGGCGTGCGACTGCCCCTCATAGACATTGAGATCGGCGATCACGCCGGCGCGGCGCAATTTGCGATGCGTGCGAACCGTGTTGCTGAGGAACAGATCGCGCGTGCCCGATGTCAGGATGGTCGGCGGGAAGCCCTTGAAGTCACCATAGATCGGTGAAATGTAGGGATTCTTCAGGCTGGTGCCGTTTGCATAAAGCTTCGCCGCGCGGCCGAGCCAGCCGTCCCAGGTCACCAGCACATTGTCGACCCATTCATTGCTCGCGTAGCTGTCGCCGATCCTGTCGATATCGGACCACGGCGTGCCCGGCGCGATGGCGGCGGGCAGCGGCAGCTTCTCATCCTTCGCCCGCAACACCATCGCAAGCGTCATCGCCCCGCCCGTCGAGGTGCCGAAGATCGCCAGCCGGCGGTGTTCGTGCGATTTCAGAACTTCCTTCCAGACCGCCATCGCGTCGTCCATCGCGGCCGGATAGGGGAAGTCCGGCGGCATCCGGTAGTCGACCGAGAGGACCTTGAAGCCGCCAAAGCCCGCCATCATGATGGCTTCCGGCAGCGCGGCTTCGCCGGGACCGAACACGTAACCACCGCCATGGACGTGGATCAGCAGGCGTCGCCTGTTCTCGAGCGCGATCTTGTTCGGGGTGACGATGTAGCAGTGCACGCCGGCAAGCTTGGTTTCCTCGACCTTGACGCCGAGCTTCGCCTTCAGCGCCGGAATACCCGCGATCAGAAGCTTGGCGCGGCGATCGATCAACTCCTTCCATTCCGCCGGGGTTTTGGGGTCGGCATTGAAATGCGGCGGATAGGGCGCGCCGATCATTGCCTGCATCTCGGCAGACACGTCGGCGGTTGGATTGCCGATCGATTTGAGCGGCGCGACCCGCTTGCCGTTGTCCGCATTGGCGGCGGCCTCGCTCTTGGCAAGGTCGTCGTAGGTCGTGGCCGTTTGGGCGTGGGCTATGGCGGATGAGGCGGTGAATGCGACGGCGAGGCTGATCGAAAGGATGGCGCGATGCGGTTGACGCATGGGTTTTCCCTTGGGATCCGTTTTTCGATTTGTTGGACCGGGATCCGACGGTTCGCCGCCACGCTATTACGATGTGCGCGGATGGTGAAGCTCCGCCACGCGCGACCGTGACGTGCGTTACTCCGCCTTGAACGGCCGCGTCAGCAGGCCTTCGATCGCTGCGTCAATGGTCAGCCGGTCGCCCAGGATCGCGGCGACCGCGTTTGACACCGGCATGTCGACCTTCTGCGCGGCGGCGAGCTCGCACAGCACCGGCGCGGTGAACGCGCCTTCGGCGAGCTTGCCGATCGGCTCGGCTTCGCCGCGGCCGAGCGCGAGGCCGAGTGCGAAATTGCGCGATTGCGCGGTCGAGCAACTCAGCAGCAGATCGCCCAATCCCGACAGGCCGGCGAGCGTCTCGGCGCGGGCGCCGCAGGCGCGGCCCAAGCGCGCGAGCTCGCTGAAGCCGCGCGTGGTCAGCGCTGCGAGCGCGGAGGCGCCGAGATTCTTGCCGACCACGATGCCGGCGGCGATCGCCAGCACGTTCTTGGCCGCGCCGCCGATCTCGACGCCGCGCACATCGGTGGTGTGATAGGGCCGGAAGGTCGCCGAGCCGAGCGCCTGGACGAGCGCGCGTGCCAGCGCTTCGTCCCCGGTGGCCAGCGTTACGGCGGTGGGCAGTCCGCGCGCGACGTCGTCGGCAAAGCTCGGCCCCGACAGGATCGCGGGGACCGCGCGCGGCGCGGCTTCCGCGATCACCTCGGTCATGAATTTATGCGTGCCGTGCTCGATGCCCTTGGCGCAGGCGATGACAGGCGTGTCGGGTTTGAGATGCGGCGCAAGATGCCCGACCGCCGCGCGCAGATGCTGCGCCGGTGTCACGGCCAGGATGATGTCGGCGAGTGCCGCGACGGCGATATCCGACGTCACAGCGATGCCGGGATGAAGCTGGACACCAGCCAGCCGCGGATTGACCCGCGTCGCCTGGATCTGCGCGGCATGCTCGGCATTGCGCGCAAACAGCGTCACCTTGCGCCCGGCGCGCGCCGCGACATCGGCCAATGCCGTGCCCCAGGCGCCGGCTCCGATCACGCTCACTGACATATGCGCCGGCATCAGGCGGGCCTGCCTTCGCTCCCTCTCCCCGCTCTTGCGGGGAGAGGGTTGGGGTGAGGGGCTTTATCCGCGAGCGAGCCGAGTGTTGAGACCTGTACCCCCTCACCCGGATTGCTGCGCAATCCGACCTCTCCCCGCAAGCGGGGCGAGATGCGACGGTGCCTGATGCGCGCCCCGTCGTACATTGTTCAATATCCGGCGCGGCTGTTGGCGTGGCCGGCCGGCGCCTTGGCGTTGGCGTCGAGCAGCCAGCGCGCGCGCGGCGGCGCCTCCATCGTGTCGGTGAGGCCAAGCGCCATCCGCTCGGCGCCGGCCCAGGCGATCATCGCGCCATTGTCGGTGCAGAGCGCCGGCGGCGGGATGATCAGCGTGGTCTGCGCCTTCGCCGCGACCTCCTGCAGCGCGCTTCGAATCGCATGGTTGGCGGCGACGCCCCCGGCCGCGACCAGCGCGCGCGGCGTGCCGAACCGCTCCTGAAACAGCTTCAGGCCGACGCTCAGGCGGTCCGCGGTCGATTCCAGCACCGCGGCCTGGAAACTCGCGCAGAGATCGCTGACGTCCTGCGGCTCGAGCGGCTCCAGCCGGCTGGCTGCATTGCGCACCGCCGTCTTCAGTCCCGACAGCGAGAAATTCGCATCGGCGCGGCCGAGCATCGGACGTGGAAAGCCAAACCGCGTCGGGTCGCCGCCGGCGGCCGCGCGCTCGACCTCCGGTCCGCCGGGATAGGGCAGCGACAGCATCTTCGCCACCTTGTCGAACGCCTCGCCCATCGCGTCGTCGACCGTGGTGCCAAGCCGCACATATTCACCGACGCCGACCACGGCGACGATCTGGGTGTGTCCGCCCGAGGCCAGGAACAGGCAATAGGGAAATGCCAGCGCGCAGGTCAGCCGCGGCGTCAGCGCGTGCGCCTCGAGATGGTTCACCGCGATAAGCGGCGTATCGTGCACCATCGCGATCGCCTTCGCGGTGGTGAGGCCGACGATCACGCCGCCGATCAGGCCGGGGCCCGCGGCTGCCGCGACCGCCGACAATTGTCCGTAGCCGACGCCGGCCTCCTTCATTGCAGTGGCGACGATGCCGTCGAGCAGGTCGACATGGGCGCGCGCCGCGATCTCCGGCACCACGCCGCCGAAGCGGGCGTGCTCGTCGGTCTGCGAGCGCACCACGTTGGAGAGGATTTTCGCCTGCCCGTCAGCCTGACGCTCGACCACGGCGGCCGCGGTTTCATCGCAGGTGGTTTCGATCCCCAGCACCAGCATCGGTGGTTCGTGTCCCAATTTCGGTCCTTGTGCTACGAGCATAATCCGGACAGGCCGGAACCGGTGTCCGGCAAGATGATGCTCATCAAAACGTCCGCTCCGGGGTAGCATTGCGAGGTCTTAAAGTGCAATCGGTCGCCAACGTCCAATTTATACGGCTGGAGGCCTGAAATCCTGACAATCCTTGTCACACGACCGCATCCGGATAATGACGCGACGCTCGCGACGCTGCGCCAGCGCGGCTTTGACGCCCTGTCGGCGCCGGTGCTGCGCTTCGAGCCGGTGCCGTTCCGCGGCGACGACGATGCGGATTATGATGCTGTCATCCTGACCAGCGCCAATGCGCTGCGCGCGGTCGATCTCGCGACCAGCCCGCTGTTGCGGCTGCCGCTGTTTGCGGTCGGGGTACACACCGCCGATGCGGCGCGTGCCGCCGGCTTCGACAAGGTGATCGTGGCGAAGGGCGATGCGGTCTCGCTGCGCAAGCTCGTGCTCGCACGGGTCGAGGCCGGCGAGCTGCCGGCGTCTGCGACGCTGCTCTATCTCGCCGGCGCCGACCTGTCGCGCGATCTCGCCGGCGAGCTCGGCGAGCGCGGGCTCAGCGTCGTCACCCACACCACCTACCGGATGGCGCCGGTGGCCGGCTTCCCGAGGGAAGTCAGCGACGCCTTCATGGCGAACCGGATCACCGCGGTGCTGCACTATTCCCGCCGCAGCGCGCGGGCGTTTCTGGACACGGTGCGCGCCGACGGGATCGAGATTTCGGCGCTCGCTCTGCCGCAATGTTGCATCTCGGCGGCCGTCGCCGCGGTGCTCCATGACGCCGGCGCGACCAAGGTGGTGGTGGCGGCGCGGCCGGACGAAAATGCCCTGCTGGAGGCGCTCAGCCGCACCCTGCGACCGAGACCGGAATAATTCTTTCGTCTGACCATGATGTTAGGCAATGCTCGGTTATTCGGATCGTGCTCTAAGAACCTGGGCCGATTCTGGCGAGCGTTTTCAAGCGAAGTGGGGACCGGTTCGCGTTAAGAAAACGCGACCAAACAAAAGGATAAGAGCATGATCCAATTCAATCGGATCGCATCATGCTCTACAGTATGCGGCCAGTAGTTTTGAGGACCCCCGCGATGGCTGAAGAAAGGCCAGACGACCCAGGATCTTCGCCGGATTCCCGGCCCAAGCGCGCGCCGCCGACCATCGATCTTCAGGCGACCGAAATCTCCAGCGAACCGTCGAAGGCGGAGGGGGCCGAGGAAGCCGCCAGGGAGGCTGACCAGGATGCCGGCAAGGATGCTGCCAAGGCGTCCGCGGACGCGGCGACGCCTGAGGCCGAGCCCCAAGGCGACGCCGCACCGCAAGCGGAGCCGCAGCCCGAGACCGCCTCCGCGGCGCCGGACGCCGAACCGGCGCGGCCGGTGTCGCCCTGGGTGGTGGCTCCGATATCCGGCGCCGTCGCGGCGGCGCTGGTGATCGGGGTTGGCTGGCTGCTCGGCTGGCCCGTCGTGCAGCCGGTCCCGGCGCCGCAACCCAGTGCCGCCATCGACGAACTCGGCACGCGCCTGAGTGCGCTGGAATCGAAAGCCGGCAGGCCGGTCGCGGCGGCCGCCGATCCCGCGGCGACGGCGCGGCTGGAGGCGCTCGACAAATCGATCGCCGCACTGCGCACCGAACTCGCCGCGACGCGGGCGCAATCCGACAAGCTTGCGGCGGCGGTCAATGACGCGAAAGCCGCGCCGCGCGATGGCGCGGCTGCGCTTGATCTCTCCGGCATCATGGCGCGCATCGACAAGGTCGAGAACGCAGTGAAGGCGCAGGGTGCGGCGATCGCGAGGCAGGACGGCAAGATCGCCGACACCAAAGCCGAGGCGAAGGCCGACGACGTGCCGCTGCGCCGCGTCGTCGCGGCATCGCTGCTCGACGTCGCGGTGCGTCACGGCGATCCCTATGCCTCCGCGCTCGAGGCCGCGAAGGCGCTGTCGGACGATGCCGAGGTGCTGAAGCCGCTCGAGACGTTTGCGAGGTCAGGCGTGCCGAGCCCGAACGCGCTGTGCCGCGAGCTGATCGAGATCGTGCCGAAACTTGCGCCGCCTCCGCCTGAGGCTGCGGCGGCCAGTGCCGGGCTGGTCGATCGTCTGAAGGCCGGTGCCTCCACGCTGATCCAGATCGAGCGGACCGACGGCACGGGGACCGATCGCGGCAGCATCGTCGCGCGCGTGACATCGGCTGCCTTGCATAATGACCTCGCATTGACCGAGCGTGAACTGAAGTCGCTGCCGCCGGCGGATCGCACTGCGGCACAAGCCTGGCTCGCCAAGGTGGACGCGCGTCGCGCCGCGCTCGACGCGTCGCGTAAATTTGCCGACAACGCCATGGCGGCGCTCGCCACGGTCAACCAGTAAGTCTTCGCAATAGGTCTTTGATGATCCGGATCATTCTGTTCCTGCTGCTGATCGCGCTCGCTGCAGCGGGTGCGGCCTGGATGGCCGATCAGCCCGGCGATCTCGTGCTGAACTGGGGCGGCTTGCGCTTCACGTCCAAGCAGCCGATGTACCTGCTCGGCCTCGTCGTCGTCGTCGCGATGGTCGCCGGCGTGATCCTGCGCGGGCTCTGGAAGATCCCCTCGCACATCCGTCGCGGCCGGCGCGAGCGCCGTCACGCCCGCGGCCGCCACGCCATCACGCAAGGCCTGCTTGCGATCGGGCATGGCGATTCTTCGGCGGCGCGCGCGCACGCCGAAGTGGCGCGGCGCCACGCCGGAGGCGATCCGCTGGCACTGCTGCTTCACGCGCAATCGGCGCAGCTCGACGGCGATCGCGACGGCGCGCAGCGCGCCTTCCGTGCCATGGCCGAGCGCGAGGACACGCGGCTGCTTGGATTGCGCGGTCTGTTCATCGAGGCGCAGCGCGCCGACGATCCGGTGGCGGCCGTGATGATCGCCGAGGAAGCGCTGAAGATGTCGCCGTCGTCGTCATGGGCCTCGCATGCGGTGCTCGGCTTCTGCTGCGCCAAGGGCGATTGGGCCGGCGCGCTGTCGATCATCGACAACAACCAGAGCGCCGGATTGATCGACAAGGCGACCTATCGGCGGCAGCGCGGCGTGCTGCTGACGGCGCGGGCGCTGGAGTTCGAGACCGTCGATCGCGACCTGTCGCGTTCGAGCGCGATGGAGGCGGTCAAGCTGGCGCCGACGCTGATCCCGGCCGCCGTGCTCGCAGCGAAGTTCGAGAGCGAGGCGCATCAGGTGCGCCGCGCGATGCGCATCGTCGAGACCGCGTGGCTGGCGCAGCCGCATCCCGATCTCGCCGACGCCTATTCCCATGTGCGGCTCGGCGATTCCGCGCGCCAGCGCCTGGTGCGGGTCGAGACGCTGGCGGCGAAAACGCCGGGCCATATCGAGGGCGCGCTGGCGATCGCGCGCGCCGCGATCGACGCCGCCGAGTTCGCCAGGGCGCGCGCGGCGCTGGAGCCGTTTGTCGCGGCGCCGACGCAACGCGTCGCGCTGTTGATGGCCGAGATCGAGCGCACCGAGCATGGCGACAGCGGCCGGGCGCGGGCCTGGACCCTGCGCGCCGTGCGCGCGCTGCACGATCCGGTCTGGACCGCCGACGGTTATGTGTCGGACCGCTGGCGTCCGGTCTCGCCGGTCACCGGCCGGCTCGACGCCTTCCAGTGGCAGACCCCGGTGGCGGCGCTGCCGTCCGACAAGGGCCATGCGATCGAGCCGTCGCCCTTCGAGGAGGCGATGCTGGCGCCGCGCCGGGTCGAGCCGCCAAAGGAAGTCGCCAGTGAGCCTGAAGTGGCCAGGCCGGTTGAGCCGGTCGAGGTCAAGCCGGCCGAGGTCAAGCCAGTCGAGGTCAAGCCCTTGGAGCCGGCCGCGCCGACGGTGCAGGATAACGCCCCGCTGCCGGCGGCCATCGAGGCCGAGCCCGCCCCGGCCCCGGCCGAGCCCGCCGCGCCGGAACCAGCTCCCCCTCCGGACGCCGAATCGGCGCCCCCGGCGCCGGCCCCCTTGTTCCGGTCGAGGGCCGACCTGCCCAAGGCCGCACCGGCGCCCATTCCGGCCGTGATCCCGATCATCCGGGCTCCCGACGATCCCGGCGTCGACGAGGATGGCCCGGTGGACGAATTTGCGGAACAAATCGGCCCGCCCAAGGCCCAGGCGGGCGGTTGGCGCGGATTTCTGTCACGTTTGGGAAGCTAATTCGCGGTTAGGTAACGGGTGTATGGTTCGATAACCGCGTTGTCCTTGCCAATCGGGGTCATGCCCGATATCAGGTGGCCGCGTGATCCGGCCGTTGCCGAACGGTTCGCCGCAATAGCTCAGTTGGTAGAGCACGTCATTCGTAATGACGGGGTCGGGGGTTCGAGTCCCTCTTGCGGCACCATTTCCCAGCCAGAAGTGAAGCTTGCTCCCAGCGCGCATCAAGGCGCCCGGATACGACTTGCTCAGAGCGTCGAACCCCTCGCTCGCGCCGGTAGACCAAGTTCTAGAGGCGCTATTTCAAGGGGTTGGGCAGATGCTTCCGAAAATCGCCCACGTGATAATCATAGGGCTCTCTGAAGAAGAGCGCGGCAAGCTCGATGAAAGCACCCGCAAGATACTTCACTTCAGCGATCCTTCCTGGGAATACAAATCGTACGGCTGCGACACCTTGCAGGAAGCCGCGGCGATCGCGAAAGACATGGCGCGAGTCGATATCGTTTATGTTGCGGGGGGAGCTGAGTCCGAATCCATACCGTACGAAAAGTTCGGTCTCGAACTTGACTACGAGATACTAGGGGAGCTGATGGAAAATCATTCCAGCAAGCCGGTGGTCAGCTATGCGAGGCCTGATCGGCCGAACAAGCTCGCAACAGCGATCTTTGCGCTTTGGCGTGACCGCAGCAAGTCAACCTCAGCTTGACGGCATCGATGTTCTTCTCAACCGGGCTCGCTCGGGCCGCCCGCTGAAGCCTAGATCCGCACCCCACACAATCCGCTCATGATCGCGATCGCGACCAGCCCGCCTATCGCGAGCCCGGTTGCCCAGATCCGGTTGGCAACCGCCGTGGCAACGCCGTGCGCGATCAGAACGCCGCGTAATCCCGACGTGAGATGCGCGAGGACGAAGAAGACGCCGAGCGCGTAGTGCGGCACCAGGCGAATGCTCCAGGCGTCGTGGATCAGGCCGGTCGGTGCGCCCGACGCCCAGGCCCAGTTGGTGTCGATGTGGTGCACGGCGCGCGCCGAGACCAATGCGGAATTCAGATGGGTGACGATGAACGCCGCGAGGTAGACGCCGGAGCCGATCTGAAACACGCGGTATGCATCCGCAGGCGCCGAGCTCCAGCGCCAGGCGAGCCGCATCCCGACGGCGACCTGGAACAGCATCAGGCCGATGAGGATGGGCTCGACGAGGGACGATCGATAGACCGAGCGCCCCATCTTCATCACGGCGGCATGAACCTCGGGTCCGAGCCAACCCAGCAGATGATTGGTGAGGTGAAACGCGACGTAGAGCAGGATGACCGCTGCGGCGACGCCGTGCGTCACGCGCCATTTGGCGATGGATGGCGCAATCGCGGCTGATCTTGCCGGGCGCTCCTGCTCGCTGCCGAGCAGAACAAAGAGGCATGCGGCCAACCAGCCCGCGACCCAGACAAGCTCGTCGCTGACGGGGATGTGCAGCAAGCCGAGACCGACGCCGGTCAGCACGAACAAGGGCGGCGCGGCGATGCTGAGATAGGCGAGCCGCCGGGCGCGCAGATCGAACGACGAAGACTCGTCCTTGGTCATCCGGTACGCGCAGGCAAGACCCGGCAAGGGCGCGGCGGTCGCGGCCAACAGGCAAAGCGCCGCCAGGGCCAGTCGCCCAAACGACATCGGACCAGCAGCGGGAGAGACCGCGAGGTGAAATGCATCGAGCAGGAACGGATAGGCCATCGCTCCAGCCGCCGGGACCATCGAACGCAGCTTTTCGGCGGCCGTATTCGCCAAGCCATCGCCGCCGGGCCGTACGCGGCCTTGTTCGAGTGCACTCACTGAGCTCTCCAAGGTTCGGGCATCGTGAAAGAGAGGGCCAAACCGACGAATCTATTCCCGGATCATCGTCGAAGGCGCGGCACACAGGCTGGTGCTGCAGATGCCGGCGTGCACGGGCAAGCGGCGTTGCGCCGAGACCATGTCTCAAGGCGCAAAAACTACAGCGATACGGGCCCACCGATAGGACCGAGTTTCAACAATCCGACTGGACCACGCCAACCCGTCGGCAACTGCTGTGCTGACAGCGTGATGCATCTCACAAAATGGGCTCGACGTGGCTGGTCTCCCCCACCAACGGGCGAGGGATGCGTGATTTCGGAATATTGGAAATGTATCCCTGATTTGCCCGACGGGTCAAGTTGCCTTGTCGAGCGCCGGCATCCGCCAGCTCCTTTGCATGGGGTTGTTTTCGATATTTTGGTGGAGCCGCAGCCGCCGGGCGCGATGGTGCCACTCTCGAAGGCGCACAGGCGCAGAAGGTGGCTGCGATCAGAAAGCGAAAGCGCCCCTGGATCGGATCCAGGGGCGCTTTGAGTTGAGAGTGTGTTGGCTGCGTTACTCGGCGACCGTCTGCACGACGTTGCCGATCGGCCGGCCCGTTGCGATCGGCTTCTCGGTCTTCGCCATCATCGCGTCGTATTCGGGCAGCGTCTCGAGCTGGGTCTTGGCCTTCATCCAGACCACCTTGTAGCCGCCGGCCTTGAGCTTGCGGAGCAGCGTCGGCAGCGCCTGCGCGGTGTGCTTTTGCAGGTCGTGCATCAGGATGATGCCCTTGTGCTCCTTGTCGAGCTTGGTCATCACGTTGTTGATCACCTCGTCCGCGCTCTTGGACTTGAAGTCGTTGGAGTCGACGTCGACCGAGAACATCGCGATGTTGCGGGTGCCGAGATAGGCGGTTGTCGCCGGGGTGTGCGCCAGCGCCGGGAAGCGGAAGAACGGAGCAGGGTTGGCACCCAGCGCCAGCTTCACCGCGCTAAAACCCTTTTCGATCTCGTCCTTGGCCTGCTGCTCGGTCAGCTTCTTGCTGGCGAGATGCGCATGCGACCAGGTATGGGCGCCGATGGTGTGGCCGGCGGCGGCGACCTGGCGCAGGATGTCCGGGTGATAGGTAGTGTGCAGGCCGATCGGGAAGAACACCGCCTTGGTGCATTCGTCGGCCAGCGCCTTGAGCACGGCCGGCGTGGTCGGCCACGGACCGTCGTCGAAGGTCAGCACGACCTCCTTGTCGGTCAGGAAGTCATACTGCTTGTACTGCAGGAAGCCGAAGCCCGGGCCGCCATTGGTGTCGACCACGACGGTGCGGCTGATGCCGAGCGCGTCGGGGTTGGCGCATTTGGCCGCGGCCGCGACGGGGGCCGGCGCCGGCGCAGGAGTGGCGGCCGGGGCCGCGGCCTGAGTGGCATCGGCGCGCTTCGACAGCGCTGCGGTCGTCTCGACATCGTCCCTGGCGGCCTGTTTTGCCGCCGCGGGAAGCGGATCGGCCTTGGCCGCAGCCGTGGTTTGCGGAGGAGCCGCGTCGGCACGCGGCGAGGAGGTCCAGAACCACACGCCGGCGATCACGATCGCCGTTACAACACTGGCCAGCATCAGGCCCAACGCACTACGCATCGCTACACACTCTCTCGGAACTTAAGGATACGCCACAGCCGTAACGAGCGATTAATGCCAACAAGGTCTTAACGCGATCCCAACAAGGCGCCGGAAGGACAAGAAAAAGCGGGCGTTACCATGCGTGATGACCGTCACAGTCGGTTTCAAGCTTCTTCGCGGCACGGAAACGCTATAAAACCGGCGTCGCATTCCCTGGAGCCGTTTCCGCTCCGATGATTCGGAACGGGGCTCCGGATTCCTTATTTGACGCGTTGTCTTCACGCGAACCGCACCCCTTCGCGCGAAAACGCTTGAGAGGCTTTGAGAGATGACCCGATTTCTGCTTGCCGTCGTTCCGCTGGTTCTGTTGACGTCGGCCGCCTCGGCGCAGCAGCAGGGGCGCGATGCCTGCTCACGCGATGCCTCGCGGTTCTGCCGCGCCCATCTCAGCGAGGGCGATCAGGTCGTGCTGGCGTGCCTGAAGGAGCATCGCAGCCGCCTCAGCAAGGCCTGCCAGCAGACGCTCGCCGATCACGGGCAGTAGACCCATCAGCTGTCATTCCGGGGCATCGCGGAGCGATGAACCTCAGATGCGCAACTGCGCATCGGGGAATCTCGAGCTGATAATCTCCAGATTCCGGGTTCGTGCTATTCGCGCGCCCCGGAATGACAATGGAGAGACTATGTACTGCTGCCCGCTGCGGTCGCGACCACCGGGATCACCTCCTTGGCGGCGCGGTCCGGGGTCTCGTCCTTCCAGCGAACCGATCCGAACGGACGCTCCAGCATCCGGCGCACGCGGATCGGCTCGGCGCCGATGTGGAAGTCGGCCGCCTTCTGATGCAGTTCGCGCTCGATCTGCGTGGCGCGGTTGCGCTGGCGCAGGAAATCGAGCCAGGTCGGACAATGGTAGCGCTCGGTCCACAATTCGGGATCGGCGATGTCGCGGGCGATCGACCAGCCATAGGCGCCGTTGCGCTGGCGGCTGAGCTGCACGTCCTGCATCACATTGTGGAAGGCGCGGGCATTGTCCTGCGCCACCCGGTATTCGATCTCGACCACCAGCGGCCCGCTGCGCCCGCTCAGTTGCAGCCGCACCTCGGGATCGGCCAGCGCATCGGTCGCGTCCTCGTTGCGTGCGCCGATCGGCGGCATCCTGAGCCAGATGCCGAGCAGCGGCGACAGCAGCATCAGACCGGCGGAGATCAACAGCGCCATCTCGACGCCGCCGACATCCGTGATGCGGCCCCAGCACCAGCTGCCGATCGCGATGCCGCCGGCGATCGCGGCCTGGAAGGCCGCCAGCGAACGTCCCGCGACCCAGCGCGGTGCGGAGAGCTGCACGCCGATATTGAACAGCGCGATCGCCAGCATCCACACCGCTCCGGCAACGACCAGCGCGGCGGCGGTGATCACCGGCTGCTTGCTCACGGCAACCGCGGCGATCGCCGCGCCCATCGTCAACGCACAGACGCGGATGGCGGCTTCGCCGCTGAGCCGGCTGCGAATCTCGCTGATGTTGAGCGCGCCGATCACCGCGCCCATGCCGAAGGCACCGAGCATGATGCCGTAGGTCTGCGCGCCGCCGTGCAACAGGTCGCGCGCCACCAGCGGCATCAGCGCCGAGACCGAGCCACCGATGATGCCGGTCACCATGGTGCGGGTTAGCACGATCTTGATCGACGGCGAATTGGTGATGTAGCGCACGCCGGAGACGATGGCGCGGTTCAGCCGCTCGCGCGGCAGCCGCGACGGCTCGCTGACGCGATTCCACAGGAACAGCACGACGAGCAGCGGCAGATACAGCACGGCATTGGCGGCGAAGGCGGCCACGGCGCCCGCGGACGCTACCACGATGCCGCCGATCGCCGGACCGAAGCTGCGCGCGATGTTGTAGCTGATGCCGTTCAGCGCGACCGCGGCGGGCAGCGTCTCCGGCGGCACCTGTTCGCTGACCGAGGACTGCCAGGCCGGGCCGAACAGCGCCATGCCGCTGCCGACGACGAAGCACAGCGCGAGCAGGATGTTCGGCGTTACCAGATTGAGCCAGGCCAGCACGGTCAGGCTGGTGGCGCCGGTCAGCGCGATCGCCAGCGACACCAGCGCGACGATGCGGCGGTCGTGCATGTCGGCGATGGCCCCGGCCGGCATCGAGATCAGCATCACCGGCAACATCAAGGCGGTCTGCACCAGCGCGACCTTGTCGGCCTCCGAGGTCATCTGCGTCATCGCCCAGGCCGCGCCGACGCCCTGGATCAGGATGCCGAGATTGGAGAGCAGGCTCGCGAGCCAGATTCGCCTGAAGATTGAATGCCGCAACGGTGCAGTGATACTGTCGGAGCGATCGCGCGGTTCGGTCATATCCAGTTCCGGTTGGCCTGCTATGGCTTGTTGGACGATTCCGGCTGCACCAACTGATGCCCGCGAAACGCGTGTTCTGTCCAGCGATTACGGCATCCTTGGCGGGGACAGGGCACAGCTAAGGCACTGAAAGAGCTGAGGAAGGCTTGGGGAGGGGGCAATGGCGCTGTCGCGGCGGAGAATATTGCAAGGGGCCGGCGCCCTGTCCCTGCTGGCCGGCCGCCTCGGCGCCCCCGCCTTGGCTCAACCGGTCTTGGCTCAGTCGGCCTTCGCTCAGTCGGCCTTGGCTCAGCCGGCGCCCGCCGGTGACACCCCGCCGATCCTGTTCGTGCACGGCAATGGCGATCACGCCCCGCTCTGGATGACGACGTGCTGGCGGATGGAATCGAACGGCGTGCCGCGCGAGCGCATGGCCGCGATCAATTTCACCGATCCGCTGGCACGCACCGACGACAAGGTCGAACAGGCCAGCCGCTCCTCGACCGAGGATCAGCGCCGCGAGCTCGCCGAGGCGATCAGGGAGCTGAAGCAGAAGACCGGCGCGCCGCGGGTCGCGCTGGTCGGCAGTTCGCGCGGCGGCAACGCGATCCGCAATTACATCAAGAATGGTGGCGGCGGCGACATCAGCCACGCGGTGCTGTGCGGCACGCCCAATCACGGTGTGTATGCGTGGGACGACGGGCTCGGCAACGAGTTCAACGGGCGTGGTCCGTTCCTGCGCGGACTGAACGATGGCGACAGCGAAGTGACTGTCGGCACCCTGTTCCTGACGCTGCGCAGCGACGGCCTCGATAAATATGCGCAGGCCGACGGCCGCTTCGTCGGCAAGCCGGGCACGCCGACCAACGTCACGACGGACGGCCCGGCGCTGAAAGGCGCGACCAATCTGGTGCTTGGCGCGGTCGATCATCGCGAGACCGCCTTTCATCCGCGGGCCTTTCGCGAGATCTACAAATTCATCGCAAGGCACGAGCCGTCGCGGATCGAGATCGTGCCGGAGACCGCGGTGAGGCTGAGCGGCCTCGTCACAGGCATGCCCGGCGGCGTGCCGACCAACCGGCCAGTGCCGGGGGCCACGGTAGATATCTATCATGTCGCGGCGGAGACCGGCGAGCGCATCGGCGGCCCGCTGCACAGCTCGCAGACCGGCGCTGACGGTCGCTGGGGTCCGGCGCAGGTCGATCCGTCGTGGCCGCTCGAATTCGTGCTGACGTCACCTGGTACGGCAACGACGCACATCTATCGCTCGCCGTTTCCGCGCTCGTCCGAGATCGTGCATCTGCGCGCGGCGCGGCCGCTGGGACCGGCCGATGCCGGCGCAGGTGCGGTTGTGCTGATGTCGCGGCCGCGCGGCTATTTCGGCCTGCCGCGCGATATCGTGCTGTTCGACGGCAAGGAGCCGGCCGATGTAAAGCCGGGCGTGCCGACCGATTCGGTGACGACGCTGCGGCTCGCCGCGGACGACGTCGGCCGTCCGGTCGCCGCGATCTTCAACGGGGAGCGCATTATGATGCGGGCCTGGCCGGCATCGGAGAATCGCATTGCGGTCGCCGAGCTGACTTATTAGGTCTGGTGCAGGGTCCGCGCGCCTTCTTGGCGCCGGGATCGCATGGCCGGATCGGCCGTCGCGTGAGGCAGGAAGCGAGGACCATGAGCATAGCCGAGGTCTACGATATCACGGTCACGCGGCGTCCCCTGGTCCCGCCGGCCCCGCCGCGTGCGCCGGACGATATGGGTGCATTCCAGCGCATGCGGGTGATGCGCAACTCGCCGATCGAGACCTGGAGCCAGCGCGCCTATAAGGACGACATTGTCCAGGGCCGTTTTCTCGGCCACTCGAGCTTTATCCTCAACACGCCGGATGCGATCCGCCATGTGCTGGTCGACAATTACGAGAACTACACCCGCACGCCGGCCGGCCTTCGCGTGCTGCGTCCGATGCTCGGCGAGGGGCTATTGATCGCCGAAGGGCGTGCATGGAAACACCAGCGCCGCACGCTGGCGCCGGCGTTCACGCCGCGCGCGGTGACGACGCTGGTGCCTTACATGATTGCGGCGGTCGACGAGACCATCGCAAAGCTGAAGTCGGCCAGCGGCGGCCCGGTCGATCTGCGCGAGGCGATGCAGCGGATGACGCTGGAGATCGCCGGCCGCACCATGTTCTCGTTCGGCATGGATCGCCACGGCGCCGCGCTGCGGGATTTCGTGATGGAGTATGGCAACACGCTGGCGCGGCCGCACATGCTCGATCTGGTGCTGCCGTTGAACTGGCCGACGCCGCAGGATTTCCGCCGCGCCCGTTTCCGCAAGCGCTGGACCGCATTCGTCGGCATGCTGATGGCCGAGCGACGTGCGGCCGGCAAGGATGACAACGCGCCGGCCCGCGACCTGTTCGACCTGATGGGCGCCGCGCGTGATCCTGAAACCGGCGAGGCCTTCACCGATGCCCAACTCGGCGACCAGGTCGCCACCATGATCCTGGCCGGCCACGAGACGACTGCGACCGCGCTGTTCTGGGCGCTCTATCTGCTGGCGCTCGATCCCCTGACCCAGGAACAGCTGGCGGCAGAAGTCGGGAGCGCGGCGACGTCTGGCGCGCTCGACATCGAGCGGCTGAAATTCACCCGCGCGGTGATCGACGAAACCATGCGGCTTTATCCGCCGGCGTTCCTGATCGCGCGTGCGGCAGGCGGTCCCGATACCATCGCGGGCCGTCCGGTCAGGAAGGGTGACGTAATCCTGATCGCACCGTGGCTGTTGCACCGGCATGAGAAGCTGTGGCGCGATCCGAACGCGTTCGTGCCGTCGCGTTTCATGACGGGAACGCCGCCCGATCGGTTCGCCTATCTGCCGTTCGGGGTCGGCGCGCGGGTCTGCATCGGGGCGCATTTTGCGTTGGTCGAGGCGACGCTCGCGCTTGCGAAGATCATCGGCGCGTTCCGCGTCGCGCTGGCGGACAAGGATCCGGTGCTGCCGATCGGCGTGGTGACGACACAGCCGAGCCGCTCGCCGGTGTTTACGATCAAGCCGCGCTGATCTTGCGCGGCGGTGTCCCAATGCTCATCTAGGGGCTCACCATGAGCGATACGCAGGCCCATTTCGCAGTCCTCAGGCAGACGACCGATCCGGCCGTCGTCGATGCCATGCAGCAGCTGATCGCGGACGGTCATGATCGGGATCTCAATCGCATCAATCTGCTGGATTTCTCGAGCCGCACCGGGCTCGACCAGGAAAAGGTGATTTCCGGCTTCCTGCATGCGTCGCGGCTCGGCCTGTTCGACATGAGCTGGAATGTGCTGTGCCCGGGCTGCGGCGGCGTGCTCGACGCGCATTCGACGCTGAAGTCGTTGCGCCATGACGACTACAACTGCGCGCTGTGCGCGGCCGGTTACGAGGCGTCCGTCGACGATCTGGTCGAGGTCGCCTTCACCGTCAGCCCGCGCGTGCGCCGCATCGGCGCGCATGATCCGAACACGCTGCCGATCTGGGAATATGTCCGCCAGATGTTCTGGAGCTCGGGCATCGAGCTCAACGAAGACTCGCTGGAGCGCCTGCTCAAGGAGGTGACGCTGGAATCGCTGGAATTGCCGGCCGGCGAGAAGGCGCTGCTGTCGCTGCAATTGCCGAAGCAGTTCCTGATCGTGTTCGAGCCGGTGACGCACTCGGCGCATTTCTTCGACGTGCAGGGCGAGCCGACCACTGAGCGCCAGCAATTCTCGATCGTGTTCAACAAACTGCAGGCGCCGACCGGCACCACGGTGCTGCGGCCGGGGCCGCTCCGGCTGTCGCTGGACAACCAAACCGACACCCGCGTGCTGCCCGCTGTTTGGGTAGCGGCCGATGCGCTGCATGAGCTGCTCGGCAAGCGCAAGCCGATCCTCACCGCGAAGCGGATGCTGTCGAACCAGACCTTCCGCGATGTGTTCAAGGCCGACAACCTCACGGTCGACCAGCGGCTGAAGATCACCGCGCTCACCTTCCTGTTCACCGACCTCAAAGGCTCGACTGCGCTCTATGAACGGGTCGGAGATCTCGCCGCGTTCGATCTGGTGCGCGCGCATTTCCACGCGCTGCTCGAGATCATCGCTTCCGAGCACGGCGCCGTGGTGAAGACGATCGGCGATGCCGTGATGGCGACCTTCATCCGGCCAGAGCATGCATTGTCGGCGGGCCTGCGCATGCGGGCGGCGATGAAGCAGCTCAACACCGAGCGCGGCAAGGAAGATCTGATCGTCAAGATCGGCATCCATGAGGGGCCGTGCCTCGCGGTGACACTCAACGAGCGGCAGGATTATTTCGGCCAGACCGTGAATATCGCAGCCAGGGTGCAGAGCCTGTCGACGTCGCAGGAAATCCATTTGACCCAGCCGGTGATGGAATCGGCTGAGGTCGCGGGCATCCTCGATCGCGCCGCGATCAAGCCGATCCAGAAGGAAGCGGCACTGCGTGGCATTGCCGACAAGCTCGTGGTGTACGAGATACCGTAGTTGAGCACATCGTCATTCCGGGATGGTCCGTCAGGACCAGACCTCAGATGCGCAATTGCGCATCGGGGAATCTCGAGATTCCGGGTTCGATGCTTCGCATCGCCCCGGAATGACTCAATCCATGTTGCCGAAACGTAATGTCGCAGCGGGAACCTGCGCGGATTGCACCGGTTCTGTTTCCACGCCATATAGATTTCAACGGAGCGGGATCCGGAAAAACTTGATAGCCGGATAGATCGCGCTCAAATCAGGCAGACTTCATTCCACAGAGAGAACGATGCTCGACGGACTTCGCCAATTCATTGCCGATATCGTTTCCCCCGACGCCCAGGCCGACCGCACCTTCGATGACGGCGACTATCGCCTGGCGGCGACCGCGCTGCTGGTCCATGTCGTCTCGCTGGACGGCGAGCCGACGCCGGCCGAGACGCGCAAGCTGCACGGCCTGATCGAGAGCCGTTTCCAGCTTGACCGCGGCGCGGCCGACAAGCTGATCGCCTCTGCCATGCGCGTCGAGGGTGAGGCCGTGGATCTCTATCACTTTACCAGTGTGATCATGCGCTCGGTGAACGAGGAGGGACGCCTGCGCATCGTCGAGATGATGTGGGAGCTGGTCTATGCCGACGGTCAGGTCAGCGAGTTCGAGGACAATGTGGTCTGGCGCGCCGCCGATCTGCTCGGCATTTCCTCGCGCGACCGCATCGATCTCAAGCATCGGGTTGCCGAGAAGCAGGCGGCGCTGCCAAAGGGCCCCTGGGGCACGGCGGACGCCGCAATCTGACGCGATTGCCCGCGCCGGCGGACGCATCGTCACCGGTATCAGGGATGACGAAATTTTAATGTCCGCCGCGATTGTGGGCGATCCGACTGAAAATCTGGCGTTTCATCACAAAACTGGTGCCTCGCCACTGTCCACAAGCTTACACACGGCTTGCGTCCCACCGCATGCCTATGCTCTCGTCGGCTTGTTGGGGACCTCACTAGAATTTGCAGTAAGAGTTTGAAACGTGACCGAGCGTGTGACGCTGATAACCGGGGCATCGGCGGGCATAGGCACCGAACTGGCGCGCGTGTTTGCATCGAATGGTCACCGTGTGGCGCTCGTGGCGCGGCGCGCCGACCGCCTGAAGGCGCTCGCCGACGAACTCGGGGCCAAGGGCGGCGCAGCGCCGATTGTGATCCCCTGTGATCTCCAGCACGCCGATGCGGGCGACCGGATCGCGCAGGCCCTGACCGACGCTGGGGTCGAGGTCGAATTTCTCGTCAATAATGCCGGCTTCGGCCTGTTCGGCCGCGCCATCGAGCGCGACCGCGCCGAGCAGCTCAACATCATCAATGTCAATATCCGCGCGCTGACCGATCTGACGCTGCGCTTTGCCGACCAGCTGATCCGCAACCGCGGCGGCATCCTCAATCTCGGCTCGATCGCCGGATTTCTGCCGGGCCCCGGCATGGCCGTGTACTACGCCAGCAAGGCCTATGTGCTGTCGTTTACCGAGGCGTTGCGCTGTGAGCTGGCGCCGCAGGGCGTGCGTGTCACCGTGTGTTGCCCGGGCCCGGTACCATCGGAGTTTCAGGATCGCGCCGGATTTGCCCCCGGATTCGATTCCGCCATCCTCAACGTTTCACCGGAAGAGGTGGCCCGTCAGGCCTATCGCGGACTGATGGCCAACAAGCGCGCGGTGCTGCCCGGCGCCTTCATCAAGCTGGTGCCGTTCCTGCTCCGGCTGTTTCCGCGCGCCTTCATCCTGACAGCGGTCGGCGGATTTCAGCTCCGCAAGCGCTAACCTTCCCTGTAAAGCCACTCGTCGCCGTTAAGGCTGTTTCTGGCCCGCGATTTGCTTCGCCTGGGGTGTGCGCAAACTCACACGATGTTAACGACCACTTAGCTATGATCGCGCCTTACGTGCCGAAACTTTAAGCAGAGGCAATGTCGTTCCGGACTGACCAGAGCCGTGTCGTGGTGCCCTTCGCCAGCCGAAGGCCGGCCGCGGTCACGCCCAGGGATCAGGTCTTGGATCAGATCTCGTTGCGGCCGGTGCTGATCGTGCTGCATCAGGAGACATCGACTCCCGGCCGGATCGGCAACGCCCTGCGCGCGCTGGGTTACCGCCTCGACATCCGCCGCCCGCGCTTCGGCGACGCGCTGCCCGAAACGCTCGATGCGCATGCCGGCGCGGTGATCTTCGGCGGTCCGATGAGCGCCAATGATGGCGACGACTATGTGCGGCGCGAGATCGACTGGATCGCCGTTCCGCTGCGCGAGCAGCGTCCGTTTCTGGGCATCTGCCTCGGCGCGCAGATGCTGGCGCGGCAGCTCGGCGCCGAGGTCGCGCCGCATCCGCAAGGCCGTGTCGAGGTCGGCTATTATCTGGTCAGGCCGACCGAGGCGGGCCGCGCGCTCTGCCCGGACTGGCCGGCGCGGGTCTATCACTGGCACGGCGAGGGATTTCAATTGCCCGCCGGCGCCGACCTGCTCGCGGCGGGCGACGATTTCCCGGTGCAGGCGTTCCAGTTCGGCAACGCCTTCGGCCTGCAATTCCATCCCGACGTGACCTACGCGATGATGCATCGCTGGACCACACGCGGTTGCGCACGGATGGATTCGCCGGGCGCACAACCGGGCCATCTGCACTTCGCCGAGCGTGCCGTGCACGATGCCGCCGAGCGCGCGTGGCTGAAGCATTTCATCGACGGCTGGATCGCGCGCGTGCCGCAGCGGCAGCTGCTGCAGGCCGCTGAATAGCCGCCACGCGGAATTTCGCGCCGGCTTTTCATTCTCGTGAATGTGCTACTGTCGGCCGCCGCGCGCAGGCCGCATCGCCGCGCGTATCGATAACAACAAGGCACAGGGAGATCGCCGTGAGCTACGAGCACATCCTCTATGAGGTCAGCGACAGGATCGCGACCATCACGCTCAATCGCCCCGATCGCATGAATGCGTGGACCGCGATCATGGAGCGCGACGTGCGCCACGCCATGGAGGCGGCGGCCAACGACGAGAACGTTCGCGTCATCGTGCTGACCGGCGCGGGCCGCGGCTTCTGCGCCGGCGCCGACATGGACGCGCTGAAGGGGATCGATCCCAACGAGGTCAGGCGCGGCGAGAACATCCCGTTCGACATGAACCGCCGCGCCGACTGGCAGACGCGCTACGCCTACTATCCCGCGATCCGGAAGCCCGTGATCGCGATGCTCAACGGCGCCACCGCCGGCATCGGCCTGGTTCACGCGCTCTATTGCGATTTGCGCTTCGCCGCCGACACTGCGGTGTTCACCACCGCCTTCGCGCGGCGCGGCCTGATCGCCGAACACGGCATCAGCTGGATGCTGCCGCGGATCGTCGGCCACGCCAACGCGCTCGATCTGTTGATGTCGGCGCGGCGGGTGTCGGCCGAGGAGGCGCTGCGCATCGGCCTCGTCAACCGGCTCTCCTCACCGGAGAAGCTGCGCGAGGAGACCTATGCCTATGCCCGCGACCTCGCCGATTTCGTCTCGCCGAGCGCGATCGCGGTGATCAAGCGCCAGATCTACGACGTGCCGTTCCAGACGCTCGCCGAAGCCACCATCGATGCCAACCGCGAGATGCAGATCGCGCTGAAGGGCAATGATTTCCGGGAAGGCGTCGCGAGCTTTGTGGAGAAGCGGCCGCCACGGTTTACGGGGACGTGAGGGGCTAACGGACAAAGTCCATCTTCGCCCTGCGGGCAGATTGCCTCGGCCCGGCTTCGCCCTTCGGGCTACGCCGCGGTAGCCTTCGCTCGCATCGCTGCGATGGACTATCCGGGCTTGCCGAGCCGAAGCCCGCGAAGGCTGGTGGAGCCAGGCGGGATCGAACCGCCGACCTCGTCATTGCGAACGACGCGCTCTCCCAGCTGAGCTATGGCCCCATCGCGGCCGGGTGTTGCTGAGTATCCCGGCCGTCAGTCGGGCGCCATTTACAGTCCCGCCCAAGGTCAAGTCAAGAACGGTGAAAGCGCGGTTTTCGGCCCGTCCCGCCGGGAACTTCCCTTGTTTGCGGGGGGATGAACCGATATCTAGGGCGTGATCCCGACCCGGTGGACCGCCCGAGCGCCCAGTGCATAGCGGTTTTCCGAAACGATCCTGCTCAAACAAGAAGCGCGATGGCGGCTCAGTCCGGTCTCGTTGCGCTTCAATCGGTTGTCTTACCCGCGAGCCCCCCTCATATGCGCGCTGTTCTCGACATCGTCATCATCATCCTCGACCTCTATGTCTGGCTGCTGATCGCCTCCGCCATCCTGTCCTGGCTGGTCGCCTTCAATGTGGTCAACACGCGCAACCAGTTCGTTTCCGCGGTGGCCGAGTTCCTCTACCGGATCACCGAGCCGGTGCTGCGGCCGATCCGCAACGTGATGCCGAATCTGGGCGGGCTCGATATCTCGCCGATCATCGTGATCCTGATCATCATGTTCATCCAGCGGGTGATCGCCTATTACATCTATCCCAACGTGATCTGACCCTTTCTCGACGTGGCCTTGATGGATCCGTGGCGCTATTCCACCGAGGGCATCAGCATCGCGCTGCGCGTGACGCCGCGCGGCGGCCGCGACGACATCGACGGGATCGAAACGCTGGCCAACGGCCGTTCGGTGGTGAAGGTGCGGGTGCGCGCCATCGCCGAGGGCGGCGAGGCCAACCGTGCGGTGACTGAGCTGCTGGCCAAGGCGCTCGGCGTGCCGAAAGCCAGGGTGAAGCTGCTGTCCGGCGCCACCTCGCGGCTCAAGCAGGTCGCGGTGGACGGCGATCCGAAAGGGCTCGGCGATACATTGAGGAAGCTGACTGCGGCCAAGCCGAACCAGCAGACAAGGGACTGACATGACTGCCCGCATCATCGACGGAAAAGCCATCGCCGCCGAGCTTCGCGCCCGCGTCGCCGACGAGGTCGCCCGCGTCAAGCGCGACCACCAGCTCACGCCGGGGCTCGCCGTCGTGCTGGTCGGCCATGATCCCGCGAGCGAGGTCTATGTCCGCAGCAAGCACACCCAGACCCAGGCCGCCGGCATGGCCTCGTTCGAGCACAAGCTGCCGGAGGATGTGTCGCAGGCCGATCTGCTGGCGCTGATCGCGCGGCTCAACCGCGATCCCATGGTGCATGGCATCCTGGTGCAGCTGCCGCTGCCGAAGTCGCTGCACACCGAGACCATCATCAACGCGATCGATCCGGCCAAGGACGTCGATGGCCTGCACCCCAACAATGCCGGCCGGCTCGCCGGAGGCCTGGCCGCGCTGTCGCCCTGCACGCCGCTCGGCTGCATCATCCTGACCAAGAGCGTGCACGCCTCGCTCGAAGGCATGAACGCGATCGTGATCGGCCGCTCCAATCTGGTCGGCCGTCCGCTGGTGCAATTGCTGCTGAACGAGAATGCGACGGTGACGATCGCGCATTCGCGCTCGCGCGATCTGCCAAAGCTCTGCGCCCAGGCCGATCTGGTCTATGCCGCGGTCGGCCGGCCCGAGATGGTGCGGGGCGACTGGCTGAAGCCGGGCGCGACGGTGATCGATGTCGGCATCAACCGCATCCCGGTGCCCGGCGGCAAGCCGAAACTGGTCGGCGATGTCGCGTTCCAGGAAGCCCTCAATGTCGCCGGCGCAATCACGCCGGTGCCCGGCGGCGTCGGGCAGATGACGGTGGCGTGCCTCCTGGTCAACACGCTGCGCGCCGCCTGCGCGATTGCCGGCCTGCCGGCGCCGGCGGTGTGAAATGCTCCCTCGCCCCGCTCTTGCGGGGAGAGGGTTGGGGTGAGGGGCCCCTCTCCGAGATGGGACTGTCGAAAGACCTGTACCCCCTCACCCGGATCGCATTCCGCTCCGCTACATGCGATCCGACCTCTCCCCGCAAGCGGGGCGAGGTTAGTCACTTCTTCTTCGCGCGCTCGATGCCTTCGAGGATCAGCCTGCGGGCTTCGTCGGCGTCGCCCCAGCGCAGCACCTTCACCCACTTGCCCTTCTCGAGGTCCTTGTAGTGCTCGAAGAAGTGCTGGATCTGCTGCAGCGTGATGTCGGGCAGGTCGCTGTAGTTCTGCACCTTGTCGTAGCGCTGGGTCAGCTTCGATGACGGCACCGCGATGATCTTCTCGTCGCCGCCGGCCTCGTCCTCCATCAGGAGCACGCCGACCACGCGGACGCTCATCACCGCGCCCGGCACGATCGCGCGGGTGTTGACGATCAGCACGTCGCAGGGATCGCCGTCGCCGGACAGCGTGTGCGGGATGAAGCCGTAATTGCCGGGATAGCGCATCGGCGTGTAGAGGAAGCGGTCCACCACGAGCGTGCCGGCTTCCTTGTCCATTTCGTACTTGATTGGCTCGCCGCCGACGGCAACCTCGATGATGACGTTGACGTCGTGGGGCGGATTTTTTCCGATCGATATGGCGTCGATACGCATGGATTGCTCCGCGTGGCCTCTGGAAGTTGAGAACGATGTGATTTTTTGGTTGGCGCCGCCGGGCCGCGAAACGGCTCCCGGCCCGGCCTTGGGGCCGGGCTGGCCGACGCGCGCAGCGCTGGAGGCTGGTTTAGCCTTGCTGCAGCTGCGAGAGAAGCAGGATTTTCAGTTGGCCCAGGCGAAAGCGACCTTGTCGAGCGACTTGGGCCCGAACCGCTCCGAGGAGCGCGCCACCATCCGGCCGCCCAGCGCACGGTAAAACTCGGTTGCCGGCTCGTTGTCGGAGAGCGCCCAGATCACCATGCTCTTGAGGCCGCTCTGCATCAGGTCGCGGCGAGCGGAGGCGAACAGGCGCCGGCCGAAGCCAAGCCCCTGGAATTCCGGCCGCAGATAGAGCTCGTAGATCTCGCCTTCGAAATGCAGGCTGCGGGCGCGGTTGCGGCCGTAATTGGCGTAGCCTGCGACCCGGTCGCCGAACACCAGCACGCTGACGCGGCTGCCCTTGCGGATGGCGCTGTCCCACCACTGCGGGCCGCGGCGATTGATCAGCTTTTCGAGTTCGGCGCCGGGGATGATTCCCTGATACGCCGAGCGCCAGGCTTCGTCATGGGTAGACGCCACCGCCGCCGCGTCTGCAGCTTTGGCCGGCCGGACCTCGATTAGCGTTGTGCTCATGGGTGTAATCAAAGCAAGTCGGCGGGCCGCCTTCAAGGTCCATCGTTAATTATCGGTTAATCTGTGGATTTTTTGCATCAGTGTCGTGAGAACTTGTTCCGAAAGAGGACACTTGCCGGAGTTCAAGCGGCCAACCGCCGATCCGGAGCTGTGCAAAGCGTGGATCGCGAGCGCAGTATGACACTGCCATAGTTGGAAAAAGCTCATTCGGGGGCTGATTCGCGGCCAGGATTCTGCGGGCGAATCCAGACGCGATGTGGGTACTCCGACCGCGCCACGCCTGCCCCGCCGCAGTGGATTTTCGCGCCCGACCGGCCTATGGCAGCGGCGGTATTTGTGCGCGCCGAAGTTGGCCTGATCACGAGCGGACTGCGATGACGCTCTACCTCCTGATCAAATATCTGCACGTACTCGGCGCCATCGTGATCCTGGGCACCGGGACCGGCATCGCCTTCTTCATGCTGGCGGCGCATCGCACGCAGGATGCGGCGTTCATCGCGCGCACGGCGGCGACCGTCGTGATCGCGGACATGATCTTTACGCTGAGTGCCGTGCTGCTTCAGCCGGTGAGCGGTGGACTGCTGATGCTGCAGTCGGAAACCAGCATCACCGAGCGCTGGCTGGCGGTTTCGCTTGCGCTCTACGCGCTGGCCGGCGTGTTCTGGGTTCCCGTCGTCTTCATGCAGATGGAGATGCGCAATCTCGCGCAGGCGGCCGTCGAAAAAGGTCTTCCGCTGCCGCCGCGTTATTTTGCGCTGTTTCGCCGCTGGTTCCTGTTCGGTATTCCCGGCTTCGGCTCCGTGATGATCATCCTCTGGCTGATGATCGCGAAACCATTTTAGCGCAGTGTCGTCATTCCGGGGCGATGCGAAGCATCGAACCGCAGATGCGCAATTGCGCATCGGGGAATCTCGAGATTCCGGGTTCGCTTCGCACCCCGGAATGACGCCAAATAGTCTGGGGCCTCATGAGTGACGACGCATCACACAACATCCTCGTGCTCGGCGCCTCAGGCCTGATCGGGCGCACCATCACCGACGATCTGCGGGCGCGCGGCTTTCACGTGATCGGGGTCGCGCGGCATCTCACGCCGGCGCAGAAAATGAGCGCAGCCGACATCGAGCTAACCGTCATGTCGATGGATGCCGCGGCGCTGACGCAGCTGCTTCGCACGCACGAGGTCAACATCGTCGTGAACTGCCTCGGCGTGCTGCAGGATGGTCCGGGCAGCGACACCCGCGCGGTGCATTGCGACCTCGTCGCGCGGCTGTTGCAGGCGATCCGTGACAGCCACCGCGTCATCCGTCTCGTCCACATCTCGATTCCCGGCACGGCCGAGGCGGACCGCACCGCCTTCAGCACCACCAAGCGCGAGGCCGAGCGGCTGATCGCGGCGTCCGGGATTCCCCATGCGATCCTGCGTCCGGGCTTCGTCATCGCGCCGTCGGCTTATGGCGGCAGCGCCATGCTGCGCGCGCTGGCGGCGCTGCCGGTCGATCTGCCGGCCGAGGAGGCTGCGACGCCGTTCCAGCCGGTCGCAGTCGAGGATATCGCCGCCACCATCGCCTGGCTTGCGGCGCGCGATGTCGCCGATGAAGCGGTGCGATCGGTGACATGGGACCTGATGCAGGAGCAGCCGATTTCGCTCGGCGGCGTCATCGCCCAGTTCCGCCGGTCGTTCGGCACGGCAAAGCATGTCCGCATCGCGACGCCGCCAGTCCTGATCGATCTCGGCGCCCGCCTCGGCGATCTCGCGAGCCGGCTCGGCTGGATGCCGCCGCTGCGCTCCACCGCGATCGCCGAACTGCGCCGCGGCGTCACCGGCGATCCCGCAGGCTGGATGCAAGCGACCGGCATCGTGCCGACGACAATCGCGCAAGCGGTCGGCGGCCGCCCCGCGACCATTCAGGATAAATGGTTCGCGCGGCTGTTCCTGATCAAGGCGCTGATCTTCGCAAGCCTCGTGCTGTTCTGGGTCGCATCCGGCTTCATCGCGCTGGTGATCTCCTATGACGCCGCGGCGGGCATTTTGCGTGCGCACCATTTCCCGGCGGCGCTGGTCGGGCCGGTGACGGTGTTGACCAGCCTGATGGACATGAGCATCGGGGTGCTGATCGCGATCCGTCGCACCGCGGCGTTCGGTCTGATCGCAGGCATCGTCGCCTCGCTCGGCTACATGGCGGGATCGGCGATACTGACGCCGGATCTCTGGATCGAGCCGCTCGGCGCGCTGGTGAAGACGGGACCTGCGATCGTGCTGATGCTGGTCGCGCTGTTGATCCTGGATAACCGGTAGCGTTTTCGAGCGAAGTGGGAACCGGTTCGCGTGAAGAAAACGCGTTGAGGGAATCGAGATGAGCAGTTGGCCCGACGACGACGTGATCCTCTATGACGGCGTCTGCATCTTCTGCTCGCGCTGGGTCCGCTTCGTCATCGCCCGCGACACGGCACGCCGCTTTCGCTTCACGCCGATCCAGTCCGGCTACGGCACGCGGCTGGCGAAGAGCTTCGGCATCGATCCTGACGACCCCGACACCAACGCCGTCGTCCATGGCGGCGTCGCCTACATGAAGTCCGACGCGGCGCTGACGGTGCTGAGCCATCTGCCCGGCTGGCGCTGGACCCGCACACTGTTCGCGGTCCCCAAGCCGCTGCGCGATGCCGTCTACAGCCTGATCGCCCGCAACCGCTATCGCATCTTCGGGAAGTACGAGACGTGCTTCGTGCCCGACGCCGACATGCGGGCGAGGGTGCTGGAGTAAATGCGTTCAATCGCGGCGATTGAACGAAGCCTCATACGAGAGAGGTTCGAGCGAAACTAGTTTTTCCAGCGGAGGCGCCAACTCGAACATTTTTGGGGCCTTCAAGAAATCATACAAGCGGCAAATCCGAAACTCTTTCGGTCGTTCCCTTGAGAACGAAAGCTCGTTGCGGGTCATATAGAAAGGCGCAGTCTGCGAACCGACAGTAGTCTTTACCTCCAGAAATCTCTCCTTGCCTTGAGCATCGAACGACAAGACATCGTAGCCGGCACCATCGCCATCCTCCATCGAAACCCACCTCACCTTTTTGGCAAGGTCAGATCGGTCGAGCGCCCGGAGCCGCTGTCGTTCAAAATGAAAGACAATTTGCTCGCCGTCATGCCCTAACTTGCGATTCAAAAAATCACGTTCGGCGGGATTGAACTTACGGATAAGGCGTTGAGCCGCGTCAGGACGGGGCGCCTTATTCGCGAGCTCAGGCGGCGGCTCCAGGAAGAGCTGTGGTCGCTCGCCGATCTCGTTCGACAGCAGCAGCTCCGGATGAAGGGCGGCGGGATGATTGGTAATGTATCGTTCGACTGCGCCCACAATTGATTTCTGAAAATGAGCCCTGGGATCTCGAGCAGCTGAAGGACCGCTGAAATGTTATGGTGTTTGAATTCGATGGAGCTGTTGCTTCGGCCGATCTGACCCATCAATACCCGTCGGTGCTGGGTCTTGTCGTAAGGTGCACGACGCAACTCGTCGTTCAGCATCGAGAAGTAGTCGGCGACGATGAGGTCGAGCTCGTCGTCCGTCCAATCTTTTCGCTCCCCTGCTGCCATGCCCGAAAAATGGACTAATCCTCTATCGGCGTCCAGTCTTCGTCAGGTCTTCGGGCCAGCCGCACCCACCACTTCCTTCGCCGTCCGCTCGCCGCTGTCCCGCGCGCCGTGCGCGGTCGAGAAAAACTCCGGCGAAGTCGCTTCGCCGGCGAAGAACAGCCGGCCGTCGACCGGCGCGGCCAGCACGGCGCGCTTGTCGGCGTGGCCGGGCAGTGCGTGCGAGTAGGAGCCGCGGGCGAACGGGTCGTGGGCCCAGCGGGATTCGCTGAGCGGCTTCAGCTTGCGGCGGAAATCGCTGCCGAGAAAGGAGACGATCTCGTCGATGCTGTGCGCGGCGATGGCGCCGTCGCCGGCATCTTCAAGCTGTCGCGCAAAACGGCCGCCGAAGAAACCTTCGATGCAGGGCTGGCCGAACGGGCGGATGTGATAGGTGCCCATCTCGGTGCGCATGGTGGCGCCGCGCAGATTGCCTTCCTTCGGCAGCGCCTCGGGCTCGGCGAGCGCCAGCGTCACCTTGTCGGCGAGGCCGAGCGGCAGGCCGCGCGCGGCGTCGAGCTTGTCCGGCAGCGCAGGCGAAAAGCGGATCGCCTCGTCGGCGATCAGGTTGGTCGGCACGGTGACGATCACCTTGTCCGCCTCAAGCGCGCCGCGCGAGGTCTCGATGCGGATGCGCTTGCCGGAGTGATCGATCAGCCTGACCTCGCAGTTCAGCGCCACCGGCACCTGCGCGCCATAGGCCGCGACCAGCGCGCCATAGCCGCGCCGCACCCGCCAATTGATGTCGGTGTCCTCATAGGCGTCGACGTCGAGGATCGAGACCTGGTCGAGCTCGCAACCGTTCACATAGGTGGAGATCGCATCGATCATCGGGTTCCAGCGGTTGCCGGGCTCGAGGTACAGGCTGGCCGGGCAGTCCTTGCCGTGCCGCGCGGCCTGCTCGATGCGGTCGTAGAATTGGTCGAGTGCGTGCGTGAAGTCGTCGCGAGCGGCCTGCGGGAACGCCTCGTCGTAGGCGCGCTCGCGCCACGGCGGCAAGTCCTTGTTGAGCTCGAAGTTGAGTTGCCGGGCGATGCCGACAAAGCTGTTCCGGTCGGCCGAGTGCAGCCAGCCGCAGCCGACGTCGAACACCACGTCAGGCGCGGCCTGAATCGTATGCGCGCGGCCGCCGAGGCGGTCGCGGGCTTCCAGCACGATCGTGGAGAGGCCGGAGTCCTTCAGCGCATTCGCGGCACCGAGGCCGGCGGCGCCGGCGCCGATGATGGCAACATCGACCGTGGAGGGAAGGGAAGTCATGTCCCGGCTCTAGCACGTCCGCCGCCGGGCCTGAAGCCGCCACATGCATGACTGTCATCACCCGCGCAGGCGAAGGCGGGTGATCCGTATTCCAGAGACAGAGGAGCTCAAGCCGACAGGTCGCGGCGTACTGGATGCCCCGGACAAGCCGGGGCACGACAGGCTACTACGCCACCGCTTAAGCTACAGCTTCCTTGGCCTTTTCGGCGCGCTTGCGGTCGTTCGGGTCGAGGTGCTTCTTGCGCAGCCGGATCGACTTCGGCGTCACCTCGACGAGCTCGTCGTCCTCGATATAGGCGAGCGCCTTTTCCAGCGTCATCCGGATCGGCGGCGTCAGGCGCACCGCCTCGTCCTTCGAGGTGGTGCGGATGTTGGTGAGCTGCTTGCCCTTCAGCACGTTGATCTCGAGGTCGTTGTCGCGGGTGTGCTCGCCGACGATCATGCCCCTGTAGACCTTCCAGCCCGGCTCGATCATCATCGGGCCGCGGTCTTCCAGCTTGAACATCGCATAGGCCACCGCTTCGCCCTGGTCGTTGGAGATCAGCACGCCGTTGCGGCGGCCCTGGATCTCGCCCTTGTAAGGGGCATAGCCGTGGAAGATGCGGTTCATGATCGCGGTGCCGCGGGTGTCGGTCAGCAGTTCGCCCTGGTAGCCGATCAGGCCGCGGGTCGGCGCGTAGAACACCAGCCGCAGGCGGTTGCCGCCGGACGGGCGCATCTCGATCATCTCGGCCTTGCGCTCGCTCATCTTCTGCACGACGACGCCGGAATGCTCCTCGTCGACGTCGATCACGACTTCCTCGATCGGCTCCTGCCAGGCGCCGGTCGCCTCGTCCTTCTGCAGCACGACGCGCGGGCGCGACACCGAGAGCTCAAAGCCCTCGCGGCGCATGGTCTCGATCAGGATCGCGAGCTGCAATTCGCCGCGTCCGGAGACTTCCATGGAATCCTTGTCGGCGGCCTCGACGACGCGCAGCGCGACATTGCCCTCGGCCTCGCGCATCAGGCGGTCGCGGATCATGCGCGAGGTCACCTTGTCGCCTTCGGTGCCGGCGAGCGGCGAGTTGTTGACGATGAACGACATCGACACCGTCGGCGGATCGATCGGCTGCGCCGGCAGCGGCGTCTCGACGGTGGGATCGCAGAAGGTGTCGGCAACGGTGCCCTTGGTGAGGCCCGCGATCGCGACGATGTCGCCGGCCTCGGCCTCCTCGAGCGGGGTGCGCTCAAGGCCGCGGAAGGCCAGGATCTTGGTCAGGCGGCCGCTCTCGATCAGCTTGCCGTCGGCGGACAGCACCTTGACCTGCTGGTTCGGCTTGATCGAGCCCGAGGAGATGCGGCCGGTGATGATGCGGCCGAGATAGGGGTTGGCCTCGAGGATGGTGCCGATCATGCGGAACGGACCTTCCTCGACCTTCGGCGGCTCGACATGGCGCACGATCAGGTCGAACAGCGGCTGCATGCCGAGGTCCTTCGGACCCTCCGGGCTTTCCGCCATCCAGCCCTGCTTGGCCGATCCGTACAAAATCGGGAAGTCCAGCTGCTCCTCGCTGGCGTCGAGCGCCGCGAACAGGTCGAACACCTCGTTGATGACTTCAGTCGGGCGCGCGTCGGGACGGTCGACCTTGTTGATCACGACGATCGGCTTCAGCCCGATCTTGAGCGCCTTCGACACCACGAACTTGGTCTGCGGCAGCGGGCCCTCGGCGGCGTCGACCAGCACCAGCGCGCCGTCCACCATGTTGAGGATGCGCTCGACCTCACCGCCGAAGTCGGCGTGGCCGGGGGTGTCGACGATGTTGACGCGGATGTCCTTCCACTGCACCGAGGCGGCCTTGGCCAGAATGGTGATGCCGCGCTCGCGCTCCAGGTCGTTGGAGTCCATGGCGCGCTCGGTGACCTTCTGGTTCTCGCGGAAGGTGCCGGATTGCTGCAGCAGGCGGTCGACGAGGGTGGTCTTGCCGTGGTCGACGTGGGCGATGATGGCGACGTTGCGAAGGTTCATGGCTCTTCTTCTGGTCGTGCAATGGTCGATGCGCGATCTCGCCGGACCAGTTTGGCCGGCCGCTCGCTCGCGTGGCCCATTCGGGCCCGGATCACGCTCATACCCAAGAAATTTGACGGGGACGCATCACCCCAAAAAGGAAGCCCGGTCAGAGGACCGGGCACCTTGCGCGTTGCGGCGCAATATAGTCAGAAAACGCCAAAAAACAATGATTTATTGGCTGTTTGGAGGGCTGATTTTGGTTCCAAGGGCGGGTTTTGGGGGGCTTTCAGGTCTTACTTCCGGGTAATCGCGAACACAATCAGGCCAAGCCCTCCCAGCGCCACCATCATCACGAACATGGTGATGGGGTCGCCGCCGGCCCCGGCGCCCATCTTGGCGTTGAGAATGGCGCACAGGACGCCAGGGATCAGCAGGATCACCCCTACCACCAGCATGAGGGCGGTCAGGCAGCCGTTGCGCTGTCTCTGTTCCGGGTTTTGCTGAAAACTGCTCACGATACCCCGGACTAGCGTCCCTTAATCGCGGCGCGGATCAGCATCACGCCGGCGAAGCAGACCGCGAGCCCGAGCAGGATCAGGAAGAGAATGGAGGGATCGGTTTTCGACTCGCTCAGGACGCCGAACCCGAACAGCAGGGCGCAGAGCCCCGGCAGCAGCAGGACCAGCCCGAACAGCACCATGAACGCGGTGGCGCAACCGCTGCGTGGTGACGGTGGCGGCGGGACGTATTGGTAGGGTGGCTCCGGTGGTGCAGGCGGGATGGGCGGTGGATTGGTCTCGCTCATCGCGGCGCCTCCTCGCCTTGCCGGGCTTCACGATAGGTCTGGCCGGCCAGCGCGGCGCGGATGCCGTCGATCTTTCCGTCACGGTAGAACAGATTGTAGGTGTCGAATGGGATGATCGCGCCGCTTTCGGTGACGAAGTGGATGCAGCTTCGCTTGACGTTGCCGACACAGAAATTGAAGCGGTCGAGAAACTGCACGATGGTGACGCGGAACACGTTCTCGTAGGTAAGCCCCTCCGGCACCTCGAAGCTCGGCAGGCAGCACAGCAATTCGCAGACCCGCTCCGATGTGTTCAGCGGCCCCGACGACAGCGAGAACAGGTCGACAAACTTCTCCCGCAACACCGGATACTTCTCCGGGCTGATGGTGTTGGGCATCACGGCGATGAGCTGCTCCTGCGGGATCAGCGAGGTCAATGGCAGCACCTTGTCGCCGTTGCGCAGGCCGTAGCCGATCGAGATGCTCTCGGGATTGCAGGGCAACGGGATCATGTCGTCAGCGCCGAACACCCCGGTCTCGATCACGCGCCGGCGGATCTCCGACAGCATGATGCGGTCGGTGTCCTTGTTGAAATGCTCGTTGCGGCCGGCATCCTGCACCGGCTGCAGCGTGACGCCGCGGACGCACTTCCAGGTCAGCGCGTGACGGACGATGTCGCCGATCTCGCCGTCGTTGACGCTGCGCTTAATGGTCGCGACCAGCGTGGTCGAGACGCCGTGGCGCTCGAGATTCTCCAGTGCCTGTTGGCGGATCTTGCGTAAGTCCGCGCCGCGCAGATTGACCAGCGCCTCGCGCTGCAGCGAATCGAACTGCAGATAGACCTCAAGCCCGCGCTTGTTCTCGGCGAGCTTCGCCACGAAGTCGGGCTCGCGCGCGATCCTGAGGCCATTGGTGTTGATCATGACATGGCGGATCGGGCGGGCGCGCACCGCATCCAGAATGGCGAAGAAATCCGGATGCAGCGTCGGCTCGCCGCCGGAGATCTGCACCAGGTCGGGCTCGCCCTCGCTCGCGACCAGCGCGTCCAGCATCTTCTCGATTTTCGCCAGCGGCGTGAAGCTGGTGCGCGCCGGCGAGGAATCCGCAAAGCATACCGGGCAGGTCAAATTGCAATGCTCGGTAATCTCGATCAGCGCCAGGCAGGAGTGCTGCTCGTGGTCGGGGCACAGTCCGCAATCATAGGGGCAGCCGAATTCGGTGTGGCGCTGGAACGCGAGCGGCCGGTCGCCGGGCTTGATGAAATCCTTGCACAGCCGCCAATAGGCCGCATCCGTCGAGACCAGCGTCGACTGCACGCCATGCTGCTTGCAGCGCTTCTCGTACCAGACCTCGTTGCCTGATATCTGGATCTTGGTCGGCACCAGGGTGAGGCAAGTTTCGCATAGCGACTGGGTCTGGCCCCAGAAGATGTAAGGGCGTGCGTTACGCAGCGGCGCGTTCATGCTTCAAGCTCACATTCGGCGCCGTCGCCAGCATGACGGCGGCGTAAATCATGACAAACAGCGACAGCAGGTGAAACAGCGAGAATGGTCCGATCAGCGCGCCATAGGGCTTGATGAATTCCCACAGGAAGCGCTGCAGCCCGTAGTAGAACAGCACGAGGTAGAATCCGTTGGTGATGACGGCGGCATTTCGGTTCAATACGGCCCAGGCATAGAATGCCGCGAACCCCGCCATCGCCAAGCTTTCATAGAGCTGCACCGGATGGCGCAGCACGCCGTCGCCGAAATCATGGCCCCAGGGCAGCGTGGTCGGTGTGCCATAGGTGAAGTCCTCGAGCCCCGCGAAATAGCAGCCGAGACGGCCGACCGCGACGCCGATCGCAAGCGGCAGCGCGAACCGCGCGCCGGTGCGCAACGAAATCCCGTGTCGCCATTTGTAGAGCTCGATCGCGACGATGCCGCCGGCCAGCGCGCCCTCGACCGAGCGGGCGATGCCGGACATGCCGGAGAACCACAGGTTCAGCGTGCCGAAGATGTAGGCGCCGATGCCGGCGCCGAATACCAGCGCGGCGATGTAGGTGAGCTCGAAGGATTGCCGCGGGAATTGCAGCCCCCGCACCCGGGACAGCCACCACATCGCGATGGCCGCCGCGCCCCATGCTGCGACGTCGAAAACGGCGTGAAGTTCAGCCCCACTCATGAGGCGAGTGTAGCGCGGTTTTCGCGGTCCGCGATAGCGGCTTCCCGATTGCAATGGCGGAACGAGGTTATAACCCGTCCGCCTGGGAGCGGCGGGCTGATGGACCACACCGGCGACGCGAGCCCGCGCAAAACGACAAAGGCTGTAACCGCGCCAGAACGGATATAGCCGATGTTACGGCGTCCATCCGAAGCGCTATATCCGAACTGACGGCTGGGCTTTCGACCTTACCAAGATGACATTCTGTCCGGAGTGCAAAACCCGTCCCGATTGCGCGGAGCGATTGCGATGAGGAAGGCTACGATGGATTTTTCGCGGATGTCGGACGGGATCCGGCTGCATCACGCCTTTCATCGCGACGATGGGCACGATGGTGACGACGAGTCGGGTCCGGCACCGAGCAGCCCGTTTGCAGGGCTCGATGCGCATCCCGCGACGTCGAATTCCCCGCCCTATGACTCTGGCCCAGGCCAATCCGACCATCCCACCGCGTCGGGGGTCGACACGTACGGCCACGTCGGCAACCACACTGCGGCGAGCCTGGATGCTTCGGCAACGAAGCCTGCTGCCGGCGCATCCCATTCCGCGACGGGCATCGTTTCGATCGAGAGCGGGGCGAACACCGCCGGGAACGGCGGAGACGGTTACTTTTACGGAGGTATCATTCACGCGTCCCTGTTGATCTATGAACCGATCAACATTTCGGTGAGTTTGGGATACGGCTCGGCCGCCTTGGCCAACCAGTCCAACGATTTGAATGTCGATCAATCCGCCTTTCAGATCGCCGGCGTCGGCGGACATGGTGGGAATGACAACCTTGCATCGGGGGGCAGCATCAGTGCTTCCCTGGGCCCCGGCGTGATCGGGAGCGGCGACAACGGCGCCGGAAATGGCGGCAGCGGCCATTTCTCGGGTGCGTTGGTGGACGCTCCCATGGTGATCTATCATCCGATCAATATTGCGGTGGCGAGCTCAGGCGGCACGGCCCATGCAAGTCAATCGAACACAGTCGACATCGATCAATCGGCTACGCAGGTCGCGGGCGTCGGCGGCAGTGGCGGAAATGGCAATGTGGCCGTCGGCGGCAGCATCATCACGCTCGACCCCAGCTGGGGATCAAGCAACGGAGGGAGTGTCTGGGACGTTCAAACGGGCGGGAGTCAGGCCGGCAATGGCGGCGACGGCGCGTTCCACGGGAGTCTCGTGCATTCCTCGATCTTGGTGTACGACCCGATCAACATCGCAGTCGCGGGCTATGGCTCCAACGTTCATTCAGTCCAGACGAATGACGCCAACGTGGATCAATCCGTAGTTCAGATCGCCGCTATGGGCGGGCACGGCGGCAATGGCAACGCCGCGACGGGCGGCCATGCAAGCCTTCTTTCCCACGGCTTGTGGGGCGGCTCCGACACCATTGCGACCGGCTCGAACGGCGCAGGCAACGGCGGCAACGGCTATTTTGCCGGCAGCCTGATCGATGTCAGCGTCGCGATCTATGCACCCATCAATATCGCAATCGCGGGGCCCCATTCGACGGCCGTGGCCGATCAGGTCAACAATGTGCACATCGACCAGAGTGCGGTCCAGATTGCCGGACTTGGTGGGGACGGCGGCTACGGCAATCTCGCGCTGGGTGGCGATCTTTCCGCCCATCTTCTGTCCGATCTTCACCTGTTGGCATAGCGAAACATCGCACCGCTCGCGCAGGCCGGTCGCAAGGTAGCGGACTCCCTGCGCATGCAAATCTCGCGCAGGGGCGCCTCCCGATGTTTCGAGCTCCGATGTTGCGCGACGAATGTCATACTTTCGTACGTAGGTCGACCAAGCCGGATGGTGTCCGATTTGACATCTATCGGCAGCGCGCATCGCCGGATCAGACTCGCCCGTGCGCGTCCGCCTGATCGGGATGGATGATGCACGACAGCCAACACAAGGACGGAGGCTCAAATGTTGCCCAAGGCGATCAGCATCTCGGATTCGATCGAATTCAAATCGATCAACACCGGTGGTCAAAGTGTCGGAAATGGCGGCGACGGTACCTTCAAGGGAGCTATCATCAGCAAGCCGACCCTCAACTTCGATCCAACCAACAAGGCAGAAGGCGCCGATGTGCATGTGAACACCGGCGACCACGTCACTCAGACCGCAGATTGGGACGCCGGCGGCGCAAACGCGACGGCCTCGGTGTTTGCGAAGGCCCATGGCGGAAGCGCCGAGTCGAACGGAAGCCAGAAATCCTACAGCGGCCACGATACCTCCAAGGTATATGCCAATACGGATGCCACTCAGATCAACAAGCTCGCGGTGGACCAGCACCAGGAGGTCCTGGCCGGCATCGGCGGCAATGGCGGAGACGGCAACGCCGCGCTGGGTGGAGAAGTGAGCTTCCACCTCGATACATTCTGACCATCGGCTCGTCCGACCACGGCGGGACCGGCGGCCATTGCTGCCGGTCCCGCAGTTCAAGCCGATGCCCGCCGATGCCCTGCCGATGCGCTTCTTGGCAGATCGCGTTGGCCGTCGGGCAAGTGCGCCGGACTCCGATTTCAGGCGGTGACGATCATGCTGATGCCGCCCATTCGGTTGCCTGTCCTGCCGCAGATCTCGACGCCACTGCACGCGGCCCTTTGGTCCTGTGCGGGACCGCTTGGTCTCGTATTCGCGTATAGCTGCAGCTACAACCTGCTTTTGTTTGCGCCCTCCATCTACCTTCTTCAGATCTACGACAGGGTGTTGTCGAGCCGGAGCGGCGACACGCTGCTCCTGCTCACGCTCATTGTCGCGATCACGGTCGTGGTCGGCGGCGTGTTCGATGCCTTGCGGCGCGCTGTCCTGGGTCGCCTTGGCGCCTGGCTCGACGATCGGCTCCGTCCCTGCGTGCTTTCGGCCAGCCTCGAATCCGCGTTTCGCAGCGATTGGACGCGGGCGTCGGACGCATATCGGGATCTCACCGCGCTGCGCCAGTTCATCGATTCCGGCGCATGTCCGATGCTGTTCGACGCACTCTGGGCGCCCCTGTTCCTCCTGGTCCTCTTTCTCATCCATCCCCTGCTTGGCGTGGTAGGCGCCTGCTGTGTGGCTTTCCTCTTCGCTCTCACGGTTGCCGGAGATCTGGTTACAGAGGACGTTCTGCTCAGATCCGGCGCCGCGCTGTCCAGAAGCTACGGCCGCCTCCAGGCCGCCGCAGGCAACATCCATATGATCCGCGCCATGGGAATGCTCGATAGCGCTGCGCGCGCGATCTATCATGACGCGCAGCAGGCACGCAGAGAGCACGATGTGGCAGTCCGGCGAAGCGAGATCGTGATGCTGGTCACCAAGCCGGTCCGCGCGCTGTCGCAGGTGTTGATAATGGGGGCTGCCGCGTGGCTTGTCCTCGAGCACGGAAAGAGTCCGGCGATCATTTTTGCTTCGACACTGATGTTCAGCCGCGCGCTCGCGCCGGTCGAAAGTGCGATCGCAGGCTGGAAGTCACTCAGGACGGCCGTGCGTGCCTGTCAGCGGCTCGGTGCGGTTCTCGCCGCGTCCCCCGCCGCCGCCGGACGGCAGGATCCGGAGGTTTCGCAGCGGCAGGCGTCGAGCGGTCTCGTTGTCGACAACGTCGGCGTGAGGCTATCGGGGACCAACCACGTTCTGCTGAATGGTGTATCGTTCACGCTCGCGAGCGGAGAATGCCTTGGCATTATCGGTGCGTCCGGGTCAGGCAAGTCGCTGCTTGGCCAGGTGATTGCCGGGCTGTCGACGCCAACCCATGGCTGTGTCCTGCTCGACAATACCGACGTCTCGCTGCTTCGCGAGGGCCTAAGCGGTCACCGTCTCGGTTATCTCCCCCAGGACATCGACCTGCTCGGCGATACGATAAGCGATATCATCGCACGGCTTGATGATGCCGATCGGCGGAAGGTCGTGGAAGCGGCCAAGCTGGTCGGAATTCATGAGGCGATCATGCGCCTGCCGAACGGGTACGACACGGTGATTCACCGTGAAAAATCCTTCTCGCGCGGATATCGGCAGCGCCTCGGTCTTGCCCGGGCCTTTTTCGGCGGTCCACGCCTGATCGTTCTCGACGAACCGAATGCCAGTCTCGATTACGGGGGCGAGCGAATGCTGCTGGACGCTATCGAGCGCATGAAGCTCGCCGGTGTCATCCTGGTCGTCGTCACTCATCGTATGGGTCTCCTCGCAGCCACAGACAAGATTGCCATTATGGAAGAGGGGGCGGTCGTCGCTTTCGGCGACAGCGAGGAAATCTTTGAGCGGCACCTGAACCGACCCCAGGTTACATCGCGGATTGCGCCATGATCCGGAACCCTCTCACCATCTGGAAGCTTCCCACGATATCGAGGCTACCCGCGATCTGGGACCAGCTCGTGCGAACGCCGGCAAGCCCCCCGCTCGCCGGACGGCTCGGAGTCGTGGTTACCGCGATCGACGATTTCGAGCCGCTCGAATATCCATGGTGTGCGACCCCGACACCCATCTCTCCGCGTAGACGGCTTCGCGGTATCACGCTGGCGGGCAACCTGCTGGTGCTCTGCTTCATGCTGGGGCTTGGCACATGGGCGTGCCTCGCGCCTCTCGAGAGCGCCGCGATCGCTTCCGGCGTCGTGGAATCAGAATCGAGCCGCAAGACGATTCAGCACCTGGAAGGCGGGATCGTCAGGAAGATCCTGGTTGCGGACGGCGATATCGTGCGAAGCGGACAGACGCTGATCGCGCTGGACGACACACGGCCCGGTTCGGAGGTGCAAAGCCTTCAAGGCCAGTTGTGGGATGCAATTGCTCGTGCCGCACGGCTTCAGGCCGAGCAGCAGAACTTTGAGAGCATCGCAATCCCGAGCGCGCTGGAACAGGACAGCAAGCGAAATGGGGTGGCCGCCGCCGCGGTATCGGCGCAGCAGTTCATTTTTCAGGCGCGCCGGCAGGTTCATGAGTCGCAGCTTGCGGTCATTCGCGAACGGAGGCTTCAAGTCGAGAGGGAGATCGAAGGTCTCAAGGCTCAGCAGAACGCCACCGGGCAGCGGGTCGACATCGTCCGGGAAGAACTGGATATGGTCACGACGCTCGTGAACAAGGGACTCGAACGGCGGCCGCGGCTTCTGAACCTGCAACGTGAACTGGCCGACGTTGAGGGTCGCCGCGGCGAGATCACCGCGCAGATTTCTCGCGCCGGGCAGGTCATCAGCGAGCAGCAGGCCACATTGTTCAAGCTCGAGAGCGATAGGCAGAGCGAGATCGCACAGTCGCTTCGTGAAGCACAGAACCAGATGTTCCAGCTCCGCGAGCGGTTGCTTGCGGCCAGGGACCAGCTATCGCGAACGGAGGTGAAGGCGCCTGAGGACGGCGTGATAACCGACTTGCGGATTCACACAGCGGGCGGCGTCATCGGGGCGGGTGCTCCGCTCATGGATCTGGTGCCTCGGCAAGACCGCCTCATCGTGACCGCCCGCCTGAGGCCCGAGGACATTGATGTGGTTCATCCCGGCCTCAATGCCGAGGTGCATCTCGTGCCGTACAATCAGCGTCGCGTACCGCGCCTGAAGGGAAGCGTCGTGCACGTATCGGCAGACCGGCTACTCGACAAGCGTACCGACCAGCCATACTACGCGACCAAGATCCGGATCGACGACGCGCAGATCGCCGCAAACGACTTCCAGATCGTCCCCGGTATGCCGGTTCAAGTGTTCATCACCACGGGGCGCGGTACCGTCGCACTTTACGCGCTCAGGCCCCTGCTCGACAGCTTCCGCGGTGCATTCAGAGAGGATTGATCCCGCTCAGTGTGACTAGGTCTCCGGCATTGGGGCTGTGCCCGGGTCGTGATCGCGATTCTGCGCGAGCGACCGGCCGCGCCAGCGGAGGACCGCTTCCGTGCGATTGTGAGCGGCACATTTCCTCATGATGTGCTGAATGTGCATTTTGACGGTGCTTTCCGAGAGCTTCAATTTGGCTGCGATCAGCTTGTTGGGCAGGCCGAGCTCCAATTCCGCCAGAACGTGCTGCTCTCGAGGCGTGAGACCGCTCCTGTCGATGGCCGCCCTGGCTGCCTCGTTCATCAGATATGCGGACGCAAGCCCGCGCGCGTCCGGCGGATCGAAACCCGGCATCCTGTTCATCTCGGCGACCGGCAACGGCCTGTAGACGCCGCCGACAAGAACAAGGCGCAGGCCGGCTATGACGACCTCGATTGGTAGCGAGGTGGGAAGAAAGCCGCGAACACCCCGCTGCATCGCGGCTTGCGCGGTCGGCTCGTCGTCATGGTTTGACAGGATTGCGACGGCGGCATTGGGACAGTGCTCGGCCACGAAGGCGAGATCGTCCTCGACCGAGGGATCGCCGATGGGCTTGTCCGCGATGCTCAGCAGCACCAGACGAACGTCGCGGGTTGACATGCAGTCCAGGCCTCGGACCGTTGCCATGTCGAGGATCTCGAAGTCGGCCAATTCCCGCCTGAGGACGTTAAGAATACATGTGCGGGGCAACAGGTGCGGCTCGATGATCACCAGAACCGGTACGTGAAGCGCTCCATTGAGCCGTTTTGAGGTTATGTCGTCCATGATTTCCTCGGAATGAAAAGAATTTCTGCGACAGTCCCATCGATCCGTATTGCGCATTTACCGTTGCGGCATTCATCCTGAATGCATCATCACGCGCAGCCCCGACATCAGGATCGCATCCATTGCGGGATAGCCTGGCGCCTCGGTGGGAAATTCTTTCCGCTCAAATCATTTGGACGCGCGCCGTGGCGCGGTCGACGCATCCCCTATTTGCAGATATTTCGATACGCCGTTGACGCCGCCGACCCCGACTTGCCGTCGACGACATACGCTTCATCCTCCTTCACAAGATACAGAAACGGCCTCCCTCCAGTCTCTCCGCCCGACGCACTTCTTCCTTTCACGCGCCCGCAAATCGTATCCACGGCGCGTCCGAACGTGTTCTTTCGCATGGCGCGCTTCATGTCGCTGAATTCGGCCGATCCCGGATCCTCTATCTGCGCTGCAATCGTGACCTTCGCTTTGGTGAGGACAGGATCTGCCATGTCCGCGGCGTGTTCGGGTGTCGGGACGTTGATCCTCGTCCGCGGGGACGCCGCCTTGGCGAGGTCGGGCGGTCCGTGTTTCTTCGATGATGGTCTCCTGCCGGATCTTGCCGGGGTTGCAGAATTCGATTTGACGATCGCAGGCGCAGGCGCTAACGCCGCCGGCACTGGTTCTGTGGGTCGGGCGACTGCAACCTTGTCGAAACAGGGTCTTGACTCACACCCAAGGAAATCCCCTCGGGAAGGCGCGAACCAGCCAAAGCCGATCAGGATTCCTGCCAGCGCTCCGACAAAAAGCAGTCCCATCCGATTCCCCTCCTCGGGAGCTCGGCTCGCACTCATAACTAGGACTAATTCCGCGCTGGTAATCCTATCTGTTGCGCAAAAGCGTTAAGCGCTCATTAAGCGCGCGGGGTTGGGGCGATAGGACGAATCCCTAAGGCGATGTCGGGTTCAGCGTCGGCTTCCGGAAGCATGGCGGATGCGACGAATAATGAGTACACACCCTAGTTCTGCGGGTTGTCCTCGCTTGGATACACGCCGCGCAGCACTTCCTCGAAATGATCCTTGACGGCGTCGTTGCACAGGCAAGAGCGCTGCCGCAGCTTGTCCGCGTCGCGGATCACGATCGCGCCGCGACGCGTCTCGAGCACGCCTTCCGCCTTGAAGTTCTGGATCACGCGGCTGGTGTAGCTGCGGCCGACGCCGAGCAAAGTCGAGAGCTGTTCATGGGTGAGTGGCACCATGCCGTTGCCATTGGTGCGCTCCATCGCCGAGATGATCCATTTCGCCGCGCGCTGCTCGATCGAGTGGATCGCATTGCAGGCGGTCGACTGAAAGATCTGCGCCAGCATACAATCGGCATAGCGCGCGAAGATGTTGCGCACGGAGATCGACGTCAGCTTGGCGGCGTCGAGCTTGCTGACCGGCAGCCGCGCGAACGGGCCGCCGAACTTGACGGTGATGCGGGTGTAGGCCGGCAGGAAGCCCTGGCTGACGATGCCGCCGACCGCGCCCTCGCGACCGACCAGGATGGTCTCGACATCGCGGCCGTCCTCATTGGGCACCATGTAGGACGCAAGGCTTGGCCCGCATGGAAAATGCACGGTCTGGACGTCGTCGCCGGGATTGTAGAGCAGATCGCCGGCCGCGGCCTCGACCAAGGCAAGGTGCGGCGCGATCAGTTCGTAATCGGCGGCGTTCAGCCGGCGCAAAAGATTGTTGAACGGCCGGTCACTCGTCCCGGCCAACTCGGTCCGTTTCGTGATCATTGGAAATCCTGAGAACCCAACGCGGACCATAATCGGAAAGTTCCCGGATTTATGTTCACTAGTGAACAGACGCGGCAGCCCGCGATGTGATGGGTTTCACCTCGGGAACAGCCGGCGTGCTTTCAGGCGCCGGTCGCGGGCCAATCCGGCCGGACTGATCCGGTCTTTCATCCATGCTTTAAAAACGGAAACTGGCACGCCATGGACTTCACCCCCAATGCCGGCACGCCCGGTGACGTCCTCGTGGTTGAGGACGATCCGATCATCTCGCTCTATTTCGAGGACACCATCCTCGGCTTCGGCGCTCGGACGGTGCGCACCGCCACGAACGTCGCCCGGGCGCTCGAGCTGATCGCCGAACGCGCGCCGGATTTCGCGCTGCTCGACGTCGGCCTCGTCAGGGGCGAGAAGACGTTCGCCATCGCCGAGCGGCTGGATGCGCTGAAGGTGCCGTTCGCGTTCGTCACGGGCTATGGTGCGGACATCCGGCTGCCGGCATCGCTCGCCGACAAACCGCGGCTGACCAAGCCGTGCTCGAGCGAGGCGCTGGAGGCGGCGCTGCGAAACGGACGTTGACGCATTGCCGGCTTCGGCCTCGCCGTCGGCGCGTTCGTCGTCTACCATCCAGCCTGTCGGATTCGGTGACGCAAGGGCTTCGGGAAAGCGTCATGGTGGTCAGGATATTTGCCGCGCTCGCTCTCGGGCTGCTGCCAGCGCCGCCGTTCGGCTCGGCCGTCGTCGGTCGCTTCGTGTCGCCAGCTCTCGCTACGCCGGCCGCACTTTCCAGCGAGCAATCGGCCGCGCTTGAGACCTATGACAATGCCCTGAAGGGCTTCGAGTCAATCCTGCGCCAGCGCCGCGCGCAGGTCGATTCGAAGCAGCCGCTGCCCGACTTGCCGGGCCAGGCGATCTATCTGGCCCGTGTCGAGATGATGAGCGCCTACAAGGACCTCACCGATGCGCTTCCGTCCAGGATTGGAAGACCCAACAGATTCGGAATCCCCCCGGCCTATTTCGACGCCGACAATGAGCCGCTGCTCGATGAGTACAGGAAGCTCTTCGACGTCATGGAGGCGCCGCCCGCCGGTGCGCAAACATCCGATACGCCATTCAAGGACGTGGTCGATCTGGCGACGGTGATCGCGCGCGCCAAGGGTCTGGATGCCGCCGACGCCGCCGTCGCGGGCCGTATCAGCCTCGGCCTCTTCTTTGCCGAGACGAACGGCAAGCAGAATGCGGGCAATGCACGATCGAACACCTATAAAGGAAGCCTGCAGACCGGCCCGTCCGAGGATCGCGACGGCCGAAGGAAATGGGCCGCCATCAAGGGGTCGATCGCGACGCTCGATCCTGCGCTGAGCCGTCGCGACGACCGGGAAGAGGCGCGGGTCGGCAACCTCGACCACAGGTTCAATCACTGGACCGCCGTGCGGGACGGCCTCATGAACGCACACGCCGAACTTTTCCCGCAGGTCGCGGCGATCCAGAAAGCGCTGCCGGACCCGATCGATCAGATGAAGGTCTTTGAGCTGATCCAGATCATTCCCACGCCGACCAGGGCAGCGCTCAAATCGGGCAACCTCGTCGGCTACAGAATTTCCGATCCCAGGATCATGCGATATCTGCGCAACAACAGCGTCTTCGCGTTCGGCCGGGCCGACCGGGTAAGAACATCCGCGACCTTCCGCGAGATCCTCGATGCGATGTGGCTGTTCAACGCCAAGTTTGAGCAGGCGCTTGCCAAGTTCAAGGAGATCAAGTCGGGCAAGCCGGGCTGAGGAGGAGTCGATCGCTCGGCCGTCAGGGTGGACCGAGCAGCGCCCATCGCGGCTCGCAGAATTCCTTCACGGCGGAAGCAACGCTGCTGCTGATGAGGTTTTGGCGCTCGGGCGAGTCCATCTCGCGTTCCTCGTCCCGGTTGATGATCGAGCCCGCCTCCAGCAGGATCGCGGGCATCGCGGTCTTTCTCAGCACGATGAGTTCATCATTGCTGTAGACGCCGGTATCCTTGTTCAGCAACGGGTGCTGGTAACGACCCATGATGGCCTGGCTGTATTGCTCGGCATAATGCAGGCCCTGGGCCTTCATTTCCCCGGCGACCAGTTCGGCGAACCGGAGGCTGGTCTTGAAGTCCGGATTGTCCCGGGAGACGAACACGGAGTAGCCGCTGAAGCGGTCGCTGAAGTGGCTTTTCTTGCCCTCGAACTCCCAGTCCTCGAGCATCTTGTTGGGCACGGAGTCATGGTGGATCGACATCAGCAGATCCGCGTGCAGATTGTTGGCGGCGGCGACCCGCTTGAAGAGGCTCGGTCTCGCTTTGCCTTCGGTCAGCAGCAGCCTGGTTTCGGTAAAGCCTTCGGCCTTCAACCTCTCCTCGATCAGCCGCGCAAGGCGCAGGTTGAAGGTGAACTCGGCGACATTCCGCGCGCTGATCGCGCCTTCCGATTGCGCGGTATGTCCGACATCCAGCACGATCCGGAACGTCGCGGGATCGCATTTGGCAGCGGCCGGCTTGAGAGCCGAAAGCGGCAGGGTGACTGGCCCAAGGGCGGCCAGCCGCATGGCGCGGTGCCTGGGCGGAGCGCGGTGCCTTGCCAATTTGGCAGCCCTTGTCGCCTTCGCGCGCTTCGGCGACTTGGCATGCTTGGGTGAGCTCCTGAAGAGATCGGGCAGCCAGCCGGCATCGCTGACTTCGATCGGCAGCAGCGCGAACACTGCGATCGCGACGACCAACAAGCGGCGAGGCCGAAACCTCGCAACGCTACCACTGAGCACGCGAAAGAATTCGCAGCGCCTCATGCTCCGCCCCTCCGGGCCCCCAGCATAACGGCTCTGACATCGGTACCGGAAGATGCCGGGGAGGTCCATCCCCGGCAATCGCGTTGCCTCGCCTTGGCGGCAAGGCCGTCAAGACCAAGAGTCCGGTTCCGTCGTGGCTGTGACCGAACTAGTGTCCCGAATCCGAAGTTCGCATCATTTGCCGCACCTTCGGAGCGAACTTCGGATTCGATAAGGACACTAGCAAGCTTATGATTCTAGTGTGCTTTATGAATGCGAAGTTCGTGAAAGTGGCAGCCGCGAAATCGCACGAACTTCGCATTCAGCACACTAGACCGGCTTCGGGTCGAGCGTGATCGCCCACAGCTCGGCGTCGACGCGGTCGCGCAGGCTTACCGTCATCTGCCCGCTCTTGCCGTCGATCTTGACGTGGCCGAAGAACTGCATGCCGGCCGACGGCGGCAGGTTCTGGTTGCCTTCGCCCGGCGCCTTGATGAACTTCACCTCGGGGCCGAAGGTGTTGTCGAGCTCGTTCGGACCGAACGTGCCGGCATGCAGCGGGCCGGAGACGAATTCCCAGAACGGATCGAACTCCTGGAACTGGGCCTTGTTCGGGTTGTAGTAGTGCGCGGCGGCGTAATGCACGTCGGCGGTCAGCCACACCGTGTTGACGATTCCCGCGGTCTTGATGAAACGCAGGATGTCGGCGATTTCGAGCTCGCGGCCGCGCGCCGGGCCATCGACCTGCGCAAAGGCTTCCGAGCCCTTCTTGTTGGCGGCATCGTCATAGACGATCAGCGAGAGCGGCATGTCGGAGGCGATCACCTTCCAGGTGGCGCGCGAGTTGAGCAGCGCGCGCTTCAGCCAGGCCATCTGGTCCGGGCCGATGAAATAGGCGTCGGGGCCGTACTGCTCCTGCAGGTTCGGGCCGTTGGGGCCGCGATAGCTGCGCTCATCGAGCATGAAGACGTCGAGATGCGGACCGTAGCTCAGCGTGCGATAGACGCGGCCCGGCTCGACGATGCTCTCGCGCATCGGATACATCTCGTGGAAGGCCTTTGCCGCGCGCGCCGCGAGCACGGTGATGTCGCGCTCCTTGTAGGCCGCCGGCAGCTGTTTCGACAGCGACCAATTGTTGGTCACCTCGTGATCGTCCCACTGCACGAAGATCGGCACCTCGGCATTGAAGGCGCGGACGTTGTTGTCGAGGAAGTTATACTTGTGGGCGGCCCGGTATTCGTCGAGCGTCTCGGCCACCTTCGCCTTCTCGGGTATAGTGACGTTCTTCCAGATCTTGCCGTCGGGAAGCTTCACCTCGGACGGGATCACGCCGTCGGCGTAGATCGTGTCGCCGGAGTGCAGAAGGAAATCCGGAGCGTGCTTCTTCATCGCGGCGAAGGTGATCATGCCGCCGTCGTCGGGATTGATGCCCCAGCCCTGGCCGGCGACATCGCCGCCCCACACGAAGAAGACGTCGCGGCGGTCGCTCGGCGCGGTGCGGAAGCGTCCGACCACCGGCTCGCCGACGATGTCGATATGGGCGAGGTCGCGGAAGCGGACGCGGTAGAAGATGTCCTGGCCGGAGGGCAGGTTCTCCAGCAGCATCTTGGCGGTGAAGTCGCTCTCGGGCAGCGCCGTGATCGGCGGCAGTGTATGGGCGTCCTTGAACGATTCAGTGGTCGCGACCTCGACCATCATCTGCGCCGGCCGGTCCGCACGCGCCCACACCACGCCGCCGTCGACGCCGACATCGCCGGACTGCACGCCATGGGTGATCACGGGACGGTCGGCGGCGCGCGACAGATAGGGCATCGCAATCACGCCGGCGCCGGCCGCAGCCGCCGTGGAGAGAAAGCGTCGGCGGGTGAGATTTCGCGAGAACCGGATCGTCATGGGGAGCCTCCTCAGGTCACAGCGACAATGCGCCGCAGGCGCGCCAAGACCTAGAAAAATTCCATGACGGAGAGATTACAGCGGCGGGAGTGCGGGACGTAAGGGAAGCGCATCTGTCAGGCTCCCTCTCCCGAGTGCGGGGGAGGCAAGGGGGATTTGCGGATAAAGATTGGCGGCGCCCCTACGCCGTGCCCGCCGCCCTGAACTGTGTCGCAGCCCGTTGCAAATTCTGCGGCATGCTGAACAACAGCGCCTTGCGGTCGGCGACGGCGTTATGAAGCTGCTCGAGCGCGATGTTGAACGCGGTCAGCGTGCCTTCCTCGATCGCGCCGTGCTCGAAGCAGTCCAGCGTGTGGCGCAGGATGTCGTCGGCCTCCGCCTGCATCTGGTCGAGTTCCTCGATCGAATCGCTGTGCCGCGCGGCTTTCAGCATCTCCAGCAGGCGTTCGCGCTGCGAGGTGTTGGTGTTGCGCTCGTCCTGCTTGAGATAGCCGGCGAACCACGCACCGGCCGAGCCCATCGCCGAGAACGCCATCAGACTCCACCAGATGTAGTCGCTGTAGCGGTCGAGGAAGGTTTTTTCCTCGCCGTCGACAAACGCGGCGGCGCCCGGATGCACCGGAATGGTGGCATCCTTGTCGGTGTCCGGCGTCTCGATCTTGGCGGCGAGCGGGAAATCGGTCTTGAGCGACTGCCGGATCGCGAACAATTGCCGCGTGAATGCCGCGACCGTCGAGTCCGACAGGCCCTTCCGCGCAACGATGTGGTGCGAGAAGCTGATCGTCTTCACCTCATCATCGGGCCGGTCAGCGGAGCCGAGCGAGCCGGCGGGGATTTCCGCGGCCTCATAGGCCGGATGGTTCTGCGCGATCGCCTCGGAGGCGTCGATCGCAAGGAAGCTGGGCTCGCCGCCGTCGCGGACCGACGCCGTGATCGCATCGATCGTGATCTTGCTGTTGGCCGGGCCGACGGCGAGATAGGCGTCGGCCTTGAGGTTCTTGATCGCTTCCGCCGCCTCATTGGCCGGGAATTGAACGATCTCGACCTTCATCGGGTCGACGCCGTATTGCGTCAGGATCAGCTTCAGCAGATTGACATTGGCCGGGGTGCGGCCGACGACGCCGATCTTGCGGCCGGCAAGCTGCGCGATCTTGGTGATCCGCGCGGATTTCCGAACCTTGCCCTTGGCGGGCGGAACCCACATCACCACGACATTCTTGCGCAGGGTCGCGACCGCCTGGGCATTCTTTGGCACCTCGAGATCGCCGCGGATGATGGCGAGATCGGCCTTGCTGTCGGCCAGCGTCTGGGCGCTGGCAGTGGCGCCCTCGGTCTGCACCGGCCTCAGCTTGACCTGGGTGTTCTGCTGGTTGTTGAAGGCCTGCGCCAGCGCCTGCACGACCTTGACGTCATCGCTGTTGGCAGGACCGACCGCGATCCGCAGCGTCACCGGACGCACGGCGAAATAATAGCCGGCCAGCAACGTGCCGATGATGGCCAGCGCGCCCGCGATCAAAACGAACATCAGCCGCCGCTTTGCCGAACGCAGCGGCTTGGGCGACATGCTGGCGGAGCCGTCTGTCATCGATCTCGCAAACAATCGTCGGGGCTCAATCTCGCAAAACTACCAACGCGCAAACATCCTCTATGTGTAGCAAATTACTGAACGGACAGATGTTACAACTCCGTCATGGTTACCAGCGGCGATAGGACGCGATTTCGGCCTTAATTTGGGCGTGGATCCCATCCCGGAGGCCGGTTGTTAGGCTAAAGTCGGCGTCAAACGGGAGGGTTACCATGGTCGAACGGCTGTCAGCGGAAGCAAAGAAGGCCGCCCTTTGGGAACTGGCCGGCTGGTCGGAGATGTCCGGTCGCGAGGCGATCGCCAAGACTTTCGTGTTCAAGGACTTCAACGAGGCCTTCGGGTTCATGGCCCGCGCCGCCCTGGTCGCCGAGAAGAGCGACCATCACCCCGAGTGGAAAAACGTCTACAAGACCGTCGAGGTGGTGCTGTCGACCCACGATGTCGGCGGGGTGACCAAGCGCGATATCGACCTCGCCAAGGCCATGAACGCGATCGCAAGGCAGCTTGGGGTCAATTGACTCCGGCGCGTGGAACCTTGCGCGGGTCCGCCGATGTCCCCAGATTCGCATCGTCCGCCGCCGAACTGGCGCGGCGTCGAGGAACCTTGCGATGACATCGAGCGAACCCGGCGTGGGATTTGGGCCTGCCGATCGGCTGGCGCAGGACCCCGAAAGCGTGCGCCGCCGTTTCTGGATCAAGTTCAAGAAGGTGGTGGCGAGCCTGCCCTTCGCGGAGGACCTGCTGGCCGCCTATTACTGCGCCTTTGACCGGCAGACGCCGCGCCATGTCCAGGCGGCGCTGCTCGGGGCAATCGCCTATTTCATCCTGCCGTTCGATTTCGTGCCCGACATGCTGCCGATCCTCGGCTTCACCGATGACGCCGCAGTGCTCGCAACTGCGCTCCGCATGGTGGCAAGCCACATCACGCCGGAGCATCGCGATGCCGCCCGCGCCGCGCTGAAGCGCGGGGTGCCTGAAGAGGAGTGAGATCTGCCTTCTCCTTCCCCCTGAAAGGGGGAAGGTCGGGAAGGGGGTCAGCCACAGGCGACGCTGCAAGCCGGCAGATTTGATCCCCACCCACTTTGCTCTCGCGAGCAAAGCGACCTCCTCTTTTCAAGGGAAGGTTATGATGCATCCCGGATTTCGCTGCGCTCCATCCGGGCTACGAAACTTTCGATCCGTCATCCTGAGAGTCTGACTCATAAATCACCCAACCTTAGCTGCAGCCGCGAGTCTGCGGGTCAGGAGCCTGATGTGTGCAATCAGCAGCCAGGCAGCTTCGGTTGCCACCGTCGCCTCGAAGTCCTTGGCGAGGCGGCGGCATCTGCCGAACCAAGCGAATGTGCGTTCAACCACCCACCGCCTCGGCAGAAGCTGGAAGCCTTTGACGCCTTGAGGCCGCTCGACGATCTCGACAGTCCATGGACCGCAGTCTGAGAGCGCGTCGAGGAGTTGATTTCCGCGGTAGATCCGGTCGGCAAAGACGTGGCGCAGCCGGGGGAAGTTCATCCGCACGTTCTTCAGCAGCGGTACGGCGCCATGGCAGTCCTGAACGTTGGCCGGATGAACATGAACCCCAAGGAGGAGGCCATTGGTATCCGTCACGATATGCCGCTTGCGGCCGTAGATGCGCTTGCCTGCATCGTAGCCGCGCGGTCCGCCAGCTTGCGTGGTTGGCGCACTTTGACTGTCGATCACGGCTGCCGTCGGCTTCGGTGTCCGTCCAAGCTTTTTTCGCGCCCGTCGGACAAGCACGCTGACAATCCTCTGCCACCGGCCTGTATCCCGCCATCTATAAAAATAGCCCTGCACCGTCGAATAGGGCGGGAACTCCTGCGGCAACGCCCGCCACTGGCAGCCGGTCGAAACGATATAGAGGATCGCTTCGATCACACGACGCAGCTCCGTCTTACGCGGCCGGCCGCGCCGGTTCGCTCGCGGCAACAGGCGTCTGATCACCGCCCACTCCGCATCGGTCATATCGCTTGCATAACGCAGATCGTCCCGCCGATATTGCTCCCGAGTGATCTTGGTCCAGGGCATCGTGCTCTCCCTCGAATCTTTGCAAATCCGATGGAATCACACCCCACTGAGATCACTCACCCATTTTTCAGTCAGGCTCTGAGGAGCGCGAAGCGCGTCTCGAAGGATGTACGGCCACCAGCGGGGCCGTCGACCCTTCGAGACGCGCGCAAGAGCGCGCTCCTCAGGGTGACGGAGACGGTAGGGAGTGCCATGGTAGTCCGTTCGGCTCCTTCCGGGCTGCGCAATCTCGGTTCAGCTTCCCGGGTGCAGGATCACCTTGCCCATCGCCTTGCGGCCGGCGAGCACCTTCAGGGCTTCTGATGTCTGCGACAGCGGGAAGGTGCGGTCGACATGCGAGGAGATCTTCCCTTCCGCGGTCCACTGCACGAGCTTCTCGAGGTTCTTGCGGTTCTTGTCCGGATTCTGCCGCGCCCAGGCGCCCCAGAACACGCCGCGGATATCGCAGCCCTTCAGCAGTGCGAGGTTGAGCGGGATCTTCGGAATCTCGCCGGCGGCAAAGCCGATGACCAGGAAGCGGCCTTCCCACGCGGTCGAGCGCAACGCGGCTTCGGCATAGGCGCCGCCGACCGGATCGAACACGATGTCGGCGCCCTTGCCGTTGGTCAGCTTGCGCAGGCCCTCTTTGAGATCTTCCTTCGCATAGTTCAGCGTCAGCTCGGCGCCGTGTTGCTTGGCGAATGCCAGCTTCTCGTCCGACGAGGCGCAGGCAATCACCTTCAACCCCATCAGTTTGCCGAGCTCGCACGCAGCAAGGCCGGTGCCACCGGCGGCCCCCAGCACCGCGAGCGTCTCGCCCGGCTTCGGGTTCGCGCGATCTTCCAGCGCATGCAGCGCGGTGCCGTAGATGATGATGATGCCGGCGGCGCGGTCGTAGTCGAGATTGTCGGGAATCTTCACGATCGAATTCGCCGGCAGCGCGATCTTGTCGCGCGCGCCGTTGTGGCCGCAGGACGCGACGACGCGATCGCCGACCTTCAGGTCAGTGACGCCGGCGCCGACGCTTTCGATCACGCCGGCAACTTCGGCAGCCGGCGAGAACGGGAACGGCGGCTTGATCTGGTACTTGCCCTGGATCATCAGGATGTCGAAGAAATTCAGCGCCGCCGCCTTGATCGCGATCACGGCTTCGCCGGGAGCCGCCACCGGATCGGGCACATCAGCCAGCACGAGATCGTCAGGTTGACAGTATTGCGAGCAGAGGATGGCTTTCATGGACACACCTGAGTTTCGGACGCAGAAAGAGCTGCAAGATCTTGGACTACAAGCTTCATGCCGGATTTGCGGCGGAGCGACAATACAAAGCGGAGGGATCAAACTATGTTTGAAAAAGGCCTGCTAGCAAAAAAGCGCATCCTGATCACCGGCGGCGGCTCCGGCCTTGGTGCTGCGATGGGCTACCGCTTCGCCGAACTCGGCGCCGAATTGATCATCTGCGGGCGGCGCGAGGGGCTGCTGGAGGAAACCGCAGCAAAATTCCGTAGCGAGCTCGACGCCAAGGTTTCCATCGCGCGCTGCGATATCCGCGACGGCGCAGCGGTCGAAGCGATGATGGATCAGGTCTGGCAGGACGCGCCGATCGACGTGCTCGTCAACAATGCTGCCGCAACCTTTATTGCGCAGAGCGAACATTTGTCGTTCCGTGCGGCGGACGCGATCCTCGCGCCGACACTGCATGGCACGATGTACTGCACGCTCGCCGCCGGCCGCCGCTGGATCGACGGCAAGCACAAGGGCGTGGTGCTCTCGATCCTGTCGACCTCGACCATCACCGGCCGCGCGTTCACGGTGCCGTCCGCGATGGCGAAGACCGCCGTGCTGGCGATGACCAAGAGCCTGGCGGTGGAGTGGGGCCCGAAGGGCATCCGCACCGTCGCGATCGCGCCCGGCGCGTTCCCGACCGCAGGCGCGACCGGACAGTTGCGCCCCGAAGGGCGCGGCGAGAGCTGGGCGCATCGCAATCCGCTCGGCCGCGCCGGCGAGCATTCGGAGCTCGCCAATCTCGCGACCTTTCTGATCTCGGATCAGGCCGGCTACATCAACGGCGAGATGGTGGTGCAGGATGGCGGCTCGCACTTACGCAGTTCCGGTGCCGAGGACCTGCTGCAATGGACCGATGCGCAGTGGGAGAAGCAGCGCGCTGCGCGCGCCAAGTGATAACGCGTCGCGATTACGCGCCCGACGGTGAGCGGCGTTCGCCTTTCGGCCTAACTGCCTTCCCAAAAAAGCGTTTCCCGGTTATCCATCCGAGCCGGCGGAGGGGAATCGCCGGGCCATCTTGCAGTCACAATGATGGGGGAACCAGTTGGCCGTGCGGCAGATTCTGACATCACTGGTTGCTTGTATCCTGGGCGGGTTCATCACCCTCGCGCCGGCGCAGGCCGCGCCCAAGAAGGATACGGCCAAGGAAGCAGCCAAGCCGGCGCCTTCGGCCGCGGCGGCTGCGGCCGGCGGCGCGGAGCCGACGCTGATCGGCCAATTCGGGACCTGGGGCGCGTACACGGCATCGCCCAACGGCAAGAAGGTGTGCTTTGCGCTCGCCAAGCCGTCGTCGTCGAAGACCAATCCGGCGAACCGGCCGCGCGATCCGGCCTATGCCTTCATCTCCACCCGTCCGGCGGAGAAGGTCGTCAACGAAGTCTCGATCATGATCGGCTACACGGTGAAGCCGGGCTCCGAATCGACGCTTCAGGTCGGCGGCGGGACCTATGCGATGTACACGCAGGGCGACGGCCTCTGGATCAAGAATGCGGCCGAGGAGGAGCGGATGGTGGAATCCATGCGCAAATCGGCCGAACTGACGGTAAAAGCCGTCTCGGCCAAGGGCACCGAGACGACAGACACCTTCTCGCTGAAGGGCCTGGCGCAGGCGCTCGACCGGCTCGGGCAGGACTGCCGGCGCTAGAGCATGATCCGGAAAAGTGTGAAGCGGTTTTCCGGAAAGATCATGCTCTGAAAATCGACTTAAGGCCTGAAATCGAGGTATTCGGTGGCTTTCCAGCACCGGCTGGAAGGCCTATTTGAGGTTTCATGACCGACACCGTGACCACCCATGCCGTCTCCGGCGCCAGCGCGCTGGTCGAGAAGGTTCCGCTCGAGACCTACGTGCCGCCGGCCAAGCCGTCGCTGATCGGGCTGTCGCGCGCCGAGATCGCCGATCGCCTAGGCGAGATCGGGGTGCAGGCCGGCCAGCGCAAGATGCGCACCCAGCAGCTCTGGAACTGGATGTATTTCCGCGGCGCCAAGAGCTTTGCCGAGATGACCAACGTCTCGAAGGACATGCGCGCCGAGCTCGAGAAGCATTTTACCGTCGATCGTCCCGAGGTGGTCGCCGAGCAGATCTCCAACGACGGCACCCGCAAATGGCTGCTGCGGCTGCCGAGCGGCGACAAGGTCGAGCGGCCGCACGAGGTCGAGTGCGTCTACATCCCCGAGACCGATCGTGGCACGCTGTGCGTTTCCTCGCAGGTCGGCTGCACGCTGAACTGCGCGTTCTGCCACACCGGCACGCAGCGGCTGGTGCGCAACCTCACGGCCGGCGAGATCGTCGGCCAGGTGATGGTGGCGCGCGACCGGCTGAATGACTGGGCCGACCGCGAGGACGGCACGCGCCGCGTCACCAACATCGTGATGATGGGGATGGGCGAGCCGCTCTACAATTTCGACGCGGTGCGCGATGCGCTGCTGATCGTCGCCGACAATGAAGGCATCGGCATTTCGCGCCGGCGCATCACGCTGTCGACCTCGGGCGTGGTGCCGAACATCCAGCGCACCGGTGACGAGATCGGCGTGATGCTCGCGATCTCCTTGCATGCGGTGCGCGACGAGCTGCGCAACGAGCTGGTGCCGCTGAACCGCAAATATCCGATCAAGGAATTGCTGCAAGCCTGCCGCGATTATCCCGGCGCCTCCAACGCCCGGCGCATCACCTTCGAATATGTGATGCTCAAGGGGGTCAACGATTCGCTCGATGACGCCAAGCTCCTGGTGAAGCTGCTCAAGGGCATTCCGGCGAAGATCAACCTGATCCCGTTCAATCCGTGGCCGGGCACTGCCTACGAATGCTCGGACTGGGAGCAGATCGAAAAATTCTCCGAATACATCTTCAACGCCGGCTATTCCTCGCCGGTGCGCACGCCGCGCGGCCGCGACATCCTCGCCGCCTGCGGCCAGCTCAAGTCGGAGACCGAAAAGCTCTCGGCCCGCGAGCGCCAGGCGCTGCGCGCGATGGCGATGACGGATTGAGTGTGACGCCCTCCATGCAATCCGTCATTGCGAGGAGCGAAGCGACGAAGCAATCCATGCCTCGGCGAGCTGCGAGATGGATTGCTTCGCTCCGCTCGCAATGACGGGGAGGTCGTAGCATGGCCCTGATCGGCCGCCTGTTCGTCGTCGCCTTCGGCTTCCTGATGGCCTGCTTCGTGGCAGGGATCATCGTGGTCGTCGCGGTGCTGTATCCCGAGATCAGCGATTTCGGCGGGCAGATCGACCAGAGCGCGATCAACGTTGTGCTCGGCTTCGGGTTCATCTTTATCTCAGGCTTTGCGCTGCTGCCGGCGTTGATCGTGGTGCTGATCACCGAGGCGTTCTTCATCCGGAGCGTGCTGGCCTATGCCGTCGGCGGCGCGATCGTCGGCGCGGCGTGCTATCTCGGCCTGGTTCCGTTCGATCCCGACATGATGCAATTCCATGGCATCGTGCGCCGGCACATGGAGATCATGACCGGGGCCGGCATCGTCGCGGGCCTGGTCTACTGGCTGATCGCCGGCCGCACCGCCGGCGCCTGGCGCGAGCCGGCGCGACCGTTGCCGCCGCCCCCGCCATTGCCGTCGCAATCGCAGCGGCCGTGACCTCGTCCAGAGTGCCAACATGGATTCGAACCAGAGAGCCGCATCCGCAATCTTGGGAAGCGTGATAAGCGCGCAGTCGGGCAAATTGTCACTTCCCGAGCTTGAACGAGATATCCTCGCTCAATTGCCGGCGATCGACTCAACCTTGCCCAGAGCGACCCGGGAACTTCTGGATGGACTAGTATTGAGCGTTTTTCAGGCGCAGACGAAAAATGGTGCTGCAGCGCTCAATACTCCGCGGCAGTTTAACTACGACGAAAATGAAGGTGTCGATCACCTGTTTGATCAAGCGGCAAATGCCCTTCGGGCTTACTTGAAATGATTGCGTCGCCTCATCCGCCTCGGCTAAACCGCGCGCCATGAACCGGACCGGACTTTTCATTGCGCTGGCGCTGGCGCTCATCATCGGCATCCTGTTCGGGATCTATCCCGAGCTCGACCTGAAGCTGGCAGCGCTGTTCTACGATGTGGCGCAGAAAACCTTCCCGCTGAAGCTCGACGCGGTGGCGTCGTTTGCGCGCGATGCGGCGATGTGGATCGCCTGGGCGCTGGTGCTGCCGGCGATCGTGACCATCGTCTGGAAATTCATCCGGCCGGACCGGCCGATGCTGATGTCCGGCCGCGCCGCGGTGTTCCTGCTCACCACGATGCTGCTCTCGGCCGGCGTGCTCACCAACCTTACCTTCAAGAATTATTGGGGCCGGCCGCGGCCGGTGTTCGTGACGCAGTTCGGCGGCGACCTGCAATTCATGCCGTGGTGGGACCCGCGCGGCGGCTGCCCGCGCAACTGCTCGTTCTTCTCCGGCGAGGGCGCCACCGCGTTCTGGACCTATGCACCGGCGGCGCTGACACCGCCCGCGTGGCGGCCGCTGGCCTTTGCCGGGGCCACCGTGTTCGGCATCGTCACCAGCGGGCTTCGCATGGCCTTTGGCGGCCATTTTTTCACCGATGTGGCGATCGCGGGCCTGGTGTCGTTCTTCACGGTCTGGCTGTTCTACGCGCTGATCTACCGCTGGGCAGCGACCCGGCTGACCGACGCCCAGGTCGATGCCGCGCTGACGCGCCTTGCGATGCCCGGCTACCGGTGGATGCAGCGCTGGCGCCGGGGCGGCAAGGCGGCGTCCAGCCAGCCCGAGGCCTGATTTGGGCCTGATTAAAGGCGTGCTCAGCCTTCGGAAATTTGATATCGCCACCCCGGAAACATCATTGATTTCGACCGATTGGACCGTCCCATGAGTACGATTCTGAAAAGCCTGCCCACTGGCGAAAAAGTCGGCATCGCGTTCTCGGGCGGGCTCGACACGTCGGCGGCGCTGCTCTGGATGAAGCTGAAAGGCGCCAAGGTCTTCGCCTATACCGCCAATCTCGGCCAGCCCGACGAGGCCGACTACGACGCGATCCCGCGCAAGGCGATGGATTTCGGCGCCGAGAAGGCCCGCCTCGTCGATTGCCGCACCCAGCTGGTCCATGAGGGCATCGCCGCGATCCAGTCCGGCGCGTTCCACATCTCGACCGGCGGCATCACCTATTTCAACACCACGCCGCTCGGCCGCGCGGTGACCGGCACGATGCTGGTCGCGGCGATGCAGGAGGACGGCGTCAACATCTGGGGCGACGGCTCGACCTTCAAGGGCAACGACATCGAGCGCTTCTATCGCTACGGCCTGCTGACCAACCCGAGCCTGCGCATCTACAAGCCCTGGCTCGACCAGCAGTTCATCGACGAGCTCGGCGGCCGCGCCGAGATGTCGGCGTTCATGACCGCGCAAGGCTTCGCCTACAAGATGAGCGCGGAGAAGGCCTATTCGACCGACAGCAATCTGCTCGGCGCGACGCATGAGGCCAAGGATCTCGAGAGCCTTGCGAGCGGCATCACCATCGTCAACCCGATCATGGGCGTGCCGTTCTGGCGCGCCGATTGCGACGTCAAGGCCGAGAAGGTCGTGGTGCGGTTCGAGGAGGGGCAGCCGGTCGCGCTGAACGGCAAGACGTTTGCCGATCCGGTCGCGCTGTTCCTCGAGGCCAATGCGATCGGCGGCCGCCACGGCCTCGGCATGAGCGACCAGATCGAGAATCGCATCATCGAAGCGAAGAGCCGCGGCATCTATGAGGCGCCGGGCATGGCGCTCTTGCACATCGCCTATGAGCGTCTCGTCACCGGCATCCATAATGAAGATACGATCGAGCAGTACCGCATCAGCGGCATGCGGCTCGGCCGCCTGCTCTATCAGGGCCGCTGGTTCGATTCGCAGGCCTTGATGCTGCGCGAGACCGCGCAGCGCTGGGTGGCACGTGCCGTCACCGGCGAGGTGACGCTCGAGCTGCGCCGCGGCAACGACTACTCGATATCAAACACCGAGAGCCCGAACCTCACCTACGCGCCGGAGCGGCTCAGCATGGAGAAGGTCGAGGACGCCGCCTTCACGCCGGCCGACCGCATCGGCCAGCTGACGATGCGCAACCTCGACATTGCTGACACCCGCGCCAAGCTCGGCCTGTACAACAAGACTGGCCTCATCTCGAGCGGCGAAGGCTCGCAGATCTTCCAGCTCGAGAACGACAAGGACTGAGGCGGCACCCTCTCGCCTTGTCGTCCCGGGCAAGCGAAGCGCGACCCGGGACCCATAACCACCGGCCATGGTTATGAAGCACGCTGGTGCTCCAGCGCTTCCACGACTCCTCCCTGTGGTTGGGTCCCGGCCTTCGCCGGGACGACGTGGGGAGAGAGGCCTGCCTACTTCACCCTGAGCGCATCCAGCAGCGAGCGGAACGCGCGCGCGTAATCGGTGCCGGTCTTGCCGATATCCGGCCCCGCGGAGACCGCAACCGCGGCTTCCGTCACCGCGCCGAGCAGCAGCCGCGCCAGGGGCTCGATCGGCTGCTTGGCGATCACGCCGGCATCCATCGCGGCGGCCAGCGCGCGCGGAAACTTGCCGCCGAAATGCTTGGCGTCGATCTCGCGCCAGCGTTCCCAGCCGAGCACGGCGGGGCCGTCGCGCAAGATGATCTGGCCGGTCGGGCCTTTCGAACACGCCGCGAAATAGCCCTGCGTGCCCGCCGCCATCGCCGCCAGCGGATCGTTCTCGGCGCGCGAGATGCGGTCGAGATCGGCAACAAGGTCGATCGACACCTGCTCGAACACCGCCTCGAACACCGCCTCCTTGGTCGCGAAGTGATGATAGACCGCGCCCTTGGCGACACGCGCGCCGGCGGCGATGTCGTCCATCGTCGCAGCGGCGAAGCCGCGCTCGCCAAAAATGCGCCGCGCCGCCTTGACGATGGCGGCTCTGGTTTTCTCGCGCCGTTCGGCCTGGGTTGCCATGGCGCATCTCTAGCCCAGTTCCAGACGCAAGCCAATTGACTTACCGACTACTAGTCGATAAATACCGACTGTAAGTCGGTAAATGGAGAATGCCCGATGCCCTCGCTTAGGACGTTGCAAGCCTTCGCTGACACGGTCGAGTCCAACGACCATGTCGGCGCGATCAGGAACTTCTATTCAGTCGATGCCCGCACCCAGGAGAATGACGGCGAGTGGCGGGTCGGCCGCGAGGCGCTGGCGGCGCGCGAGGCGGCGGTGCTGGCGGCGGTCGCCGGCGTCAAGACCACGCGGCTCGGGCCGCTCCTGCTCGACGGCGATCATTCGGCGATCTGCTGGCGCTTCGAATTCACCGGCAAGGACGGCAAGGTCCGCAGCATGGAGGAGGTCGCCTGGCAGATCTGGCGCGACGAGGAGCTGGTCGAAGAGCGCTTCTTCTACGATCCGCAGCAGATGGCGCGCTGAAATCGCGCCGGCCCTTGCGGCAATACGCCCCGGCGCGCCTCATTGCGCCGTCATCCGCCGCAACTAGCCTCCGCTCCGATGCGCATGATGCGCGAGAGCGGAGCATCGATCATGATCAAGCAAGTTGCCGGTATGGCCGTCACGCTGGCGTTGTCGGCAGCGCCGGCGTTCGCCCAGACGATCTATCCGATCGATCGCGCCGATATCCTCGTCGGCGCCAAATTCGACTTCAAGGTCGAGCTTCCGGAATTGGTCGATCAAGCAAAGCTCAAGGTCACGCTGAACGGCGCGGACTATGCCGCGGTGTTCGGCCAGGGCGGCACATTCACCGCGCACGAGGCCGGCCGGGAGCAGTCGGCGCTGTTGCTGCGCGATGTCTCGCTCGTCAAGCCCGGGCAGGTCGCCGTCGAAGTCAGTGACGGCACGCAGAGCCGGACCGTGACCTGGACCGTCTACGACACCGGGGCACGCAAGGCCAGGAACGTGATCCTGTTCATCGGCGACGGGATGTCGCCGTCGCATCGCGTCGCCGCGCGAATCCTCTCCAAGGGAATCGCGGAGGGCAAGAGCCGCGGCAAGCTCGCGATCGACGACATGCCGCATATGGCGCTGGTCGCGACCGCCGGCTCGGACTCGATCATCACCGATTCGGCGAATGCCGCGAGCGCCTACGCCACCGGTCACAAGGCCGCGGTCAATGCGCTCGGCGTCTACGCCGATCGCACGCCCGATCCGCTCGACGATCCCAGGGTCGAGACCATCGCGAGCCTCGCCAAGCGCCGGGCGGGCCTCGCGGTCGGCATCGTCACCAACACCGAGGTCGAGGACGCGACGCCGGCGGCGATGGTTGCGCATACCCGCCGCCGCGCCGCCTATGACGCGATCGTCGCGCAATATTTTGACGCGAAGCCCGACGTGCTGATGGGCGGCGGCTCCGCGAACTTCCTGCCGCAATCCGCGTCCGGATCGAAACGCAAGGACGATGTCGACTATCTCGCGCGCTTCCGCGACGCCGGCTATCCGGTAGCGATGACCGCAGGCGAACTCGCCACGCTCGCGGCCAAACCGGACACCCGCCAACTGCTCGGCCTGTTCGCCGCCGGCAACATGGACGGCGCGCTTGACCGCAAATTCCTCAAGGGAGGCGGCGTCAGGAAATTCCCCGAACAGCCGGACCTGACCGAGCAGGTCCAGGCCGCGCTCACGGTGCTGTCGAAGCACGAGGCCGGTTTCTTCCTGATGGTCGAGTCCGGCCTGATCGACAAATACGCCCATCTGCTCGACATGGAGCGCGCGGTCCACGACACCATCATGCTCGACAACGCGGTGCGGCTCGCAAAGGACTGGGCGAAAGCGCGCAACGACGACACGCTGATCCTGGTCGTGGCCGACCACAACCATCCGAACAGCCTGGTCGGCACCATCAATGACGACATGGCGGCGACACCCAACGTGCCGCTGCGCGAGCGCGTCGGCGTCTACGAGAAAGCCGGGTTTCCGAATTATCCGGCGCCGGACGCCGAAGGTTATCCGTCAAGGGTCGATGTCAGCCGGCGCCTTGCGATCTTCTCGGCCAGCCTGCCGGATCACTACGAGACGTTCCGCCCGAAGCTCGACGATCCGAACGAGCCGACCGTGAGGGGCGACCAGCCCGACACGTTCAAGGCCAATGACAGGTACAAGGATGTCCCCGGCGTTGTGCTGCGGTTCGGCAATCTGCCGGCGATGATCGGCGCCAGCGTGCATTCCGGCGAGGATGTCATCCTCACCGCGACCGGACCGGGCAGCGAGCGCGTCCATGGCTCGATGGACAACACTGAGGTGTTCCGCGTGATGGTCGAGGCGCTGGGACTGGGTGCGGGCAAGTAACGCATGATGAGATTGAGACGAGGCATGCCCGCTGTACCCCTCCCGCTTGCGGGGGTCGAGATGAGCAAAGTTTGCTGTTGGAGGGTTGGTGTGAGCGGCGAGGCTTCTCCGACCTCTCCTTGAAAAGGGGAGGTCGCTTTGCTCGCGAGAGCAAAGCGGGTGGGGATCTGCTCTCTCCGTAGACACCGTCACCTGCGGCTGACCCCCATCCCGACCTTCCCCCTTTCAGGGGGAAGGAGAACAAACAAAAATGGCCGGGATCGCTCCCGGCCATTTCGTATCGTGATGTCGCGCCGGCTCAGCGCGGCGGCGCGGCCGAGGCGGTGCCGCCGTTGAGCAGCGGGGTGATGCGGCGGACGGTGACGCGCCGGTTGATGCGGCTCGGTCCGTCGGTCTGCTCCTTCGGATATTGAGAGCCATAGCCCTGCGAGGTCAGGTTCTCAGCCGGCACACCGAACTGCTGCGTCAAGAGCTCGGCGGCGGATTGCGCGCGGCGGTCGGACAGCGACAGATTGTCGGTGTCGTTGCCGGTCGCATCCGTGTGGCCCTCGATCAGGAACACCTCGCGCGGATTGCGCTGGATGGCCCGGTTGAGGCCGTCGGCGATCACTTGCAGCCTCGCCGCCTGGTCCGGTGGGATGGTCCACGATCCGGAGTCGAAGTTGATCGTGTTGACGTCGATGCTCGGCATCTGCATGCGGATATTAGGGCTGTAGCGGATCTCGTCCAGCGAGTAGCGCCGTTCGATCCGCTGCACCGGCGGTGCCTCCATGGTCTCGTAGATCACGTCGGGCGACGCGTCCTGCGCGTCGACGATGTAGCGATCGTAGGGAATGTTGACCACCGGCGGTGGCGCGTCGACATAGAAGCCGCCGACCGCCCGCGGATCGCGATAGCTGTTGTCGATGATGACGACCTCGCGTCCGCCAGTATCCCTGCGGATCCGGCGCAACATCTGGCCGTCGGAGCCGACCACCGTGATGATCTCGCTGCCGTCGGGACGAACCACCACGGTGCGGGTTTCGCCGCCGACCGTTTCGGTGCGGATGTCGCGCGCGCCATAGCGGAAGCGATAGACGTCGTCGCCGCGCACATAGGCCTGCCCACCCGGATCGCGGATGATGACCCGGTCCGGCTCGGTGTAGATGGTGCGGCCGCCTTCGACCACCTCCTGCCGCTGGCTGTGCAGGTCGGCGATGCTGCCGCCGATGATGGCGCCGGCGACCACGCCGGCGCCGACCGCGGCGCCGATCGCGAGCGGCTTGATGTTGTCATGCCGCGGCGGCGGCGGCAGCGGTGCTGCGACGGCAGGCGCGGCCCGGAAGGCGGGCGCAACCGTCGGCGGGGCGTATTGCGCGCGGCCGGGCGGCGGCGTTGCGGCGGCCGAGCCGGGGACGACCGACGGTGCCGGCGCGCCCATGGCTGCTCCCTGGGCCGGCGAGACGCCGGGCGCGACGCCGGGACGTGCTGCCGGCTGACCCGGAGCCGGGGTTGCGCCAGGCGCGCCCATTGCCGCGCCCGGGGTCGCCGGCGTTCCGGGCGGTGTCGCCGGACGTCCCTGCTGACCTGGCGTCGGCGTCGCGCCGGGTGCCGGAGGCGTCGCGGCAGGCGGGGTGCCTGGCCGTGCGGGCTGTGCGCCGGCTGCCGGAGGTGTCGGCGTCGGTGTCGCACCGGGAGCTGTCGCGGCGGGCGGCGTGCCCGGTCGTGCCCCTGCTGCCGGAGGGGTTGTCGTTGCCGAAGGCGCGGGCGTTGACGTCGCCGCGGGCGGCGTGCCCGGCGGTTGCTTGGCGCCGCCAGGACGTTCACCGCGTTCGCCACCCGGACGATCGCCAGGGCGGCGTTCGGCCGGCGCCGTTGTCGGAGCGCCGGGCGTTGCGGGCGTCGGTGTCGGCGTTGCCGCTGTGGGCGGGGTGCCGGGGCGTGCTGCCGGCGCGGCATTCGGCGTGGCGCCGGGGGTTGGCGTCGGAGGCGTGTGCGCGGGCCCTGCGCCGGGTGGCGGCGTGCCCGGTCGCTGCGGTGCTGCGGCCGGCGGCGGTGGGGTCGGCGTCGGATGTGCGGGGGCAGCCGCCGGCGGTGGCGGGGTTGGCTTCGCAGGCGCTGCTGCGGGCGGCTCCGGCCGTGCCGGTGCCGGCGATGGCTTCGCGGGTGCGGCCGCGGGCGGCGGCGGTGTGGGATGTGCGGGAGCAGCCGACGGCGGAGGTGTCGTCGGGCGCGCCGCAGGCGGCTCGGGCCGTGCGGGAGCCGGCGGCGGTGCCGGATGCGGTGCGGCTGCCGGAGGCGGCGTCGGCTTTGCCGGTGCAGCTGCGGGCGGCTCGGGCCGGGCAGGTGCTGGAGGCGGGGTCGGCTTCGCGGGTGCTGCGGCCGGCGGAGCGGGATGCGCGGGTGCCGCGGCGGGAGGTGGCGCCTGCGGATGCGGTGCTGCGGCCGGCGGTGCGGGACGTGCGGGAGCACCCGGCGCACCCGGCGCCGGCCGCGCCTTCGGCTTTCCGTCAGGTCCGGTTTCTTCCTTCTGCTGCGCCTGTGCGACGACAAGAGGCGAAGTTTGGGCGTGCGACGCCGAGGTGGCGAATTGCATCACCGTCAGCGCAGTCGTGGCAAGCAGCACGAGACGAAGCTTTGTCATTGTCTAGGAGTCCCCGGCGGAAAGTCTGGGCAGGAAAGCAAAGTGAGAACCGAACAATTCGGCAGGACGATGAACCGCCAGCCGTTAGGCCGGATTGTGGCGAGCCACGAATCATCGGCGAAGTTTATTTCGACATTATAACGGGTTGCATGTGTGGTTGTTCACCGTGCGTTCAGAAGAAACGCGCCTACACATTTGCAATCGACGTGGAACTTGGGCGCAAGGGCGACTCACCGGCGGCGAGTCGATCTGTCGCAGGCGGCGGGCCGGACGGTCCAGGCGGTCCGCGCACCGGTGATTCGTCAGGTGTCTTGCCGGGCAACTCGTCCGGTCGCGGCGGCTCGCCGGGTTCGCGCACCGGCTCCGGAATCTCGGGGCGCGGACTGCCGGGCGGAATTCCCGGCGGCGGTTCGCTCGGTGTGCCCGGCGTCGTCGGCGGAATCTCGGGAGGCTCGATCGGCATCATATCGAGGCCCCGCGGCTGCCGCCGCCAGATCGCGTCGCGCGCATTGATCGCTCCATCGAAGTTCGAAGCGACAACGGATCGCGCGCCGCGGCGTTCCGATGTTTCACCCGGGCGTGTGGCAGACCGCCTCGATATTGTGGCCGTCGGGATCGAGGACGAATGCGCCGTAATAGTTCGGGTGGTAATGCGCACGGATGCCGGGCGCGCCGTTGTCACGGCCGCCGGCCGCCATCGCGGCCTTGTAGAAGGCGTCGACGGTAGCGCGGTCCCTGGCCGTGATGGCGATATGCACCGGCTTGTTCATTGCGCCTTCGCCGCCGATCCAGAAGTCCGGCTTGCCGTCGGCGCCGAAGCCCGCGGCGGGCGCGTGCCCGGTCACCTCCGCGGGCACTTCCATGATCAGGCCGTAGCCGAGCGGCGCCAGCGCCGTCTGGTAGAAAGCCTTCGCGCGTTGATAGTCGGAGACGGAAAAGCCGATATGGTCGATCATCGCGAGCCTCCCTTGTTGTGTGACGCTACAGACTCGTTGCACCTCCTCCGCAAGCGGGAGAGGGAGCAGATCTCAGAAGCGTAGATGGGGTAACGGGCCGGCCGCCCGCTCGCTACGGCGCAATTTGGAAGCGCGCTCGCGAGCGGCCTGTTGGTTGGAAGGCGGTCGTCCCTCAAACTGATGGTGTTCAACGGAGTCGGGCAAGCCCGCTCCAAGCATCATTAAGGGACGACCATGTACCACTATGCAGGAATTGACGTGTCTTTGGAATGCTCGAGCGTTTGCCTTGTCGATGGGACAGGCAAGATTTTGCGCGAGACGAAGGTTGCGAGCGAGCCGGCGGCGCTGATCGCCTGGTTCCGGTCGCTGGGTCTGGTACTGGAACGGATCGGGCTGGAGGCAGGCCCCTTGTCGCAATGGCTGTATGCGGGTCTGCGAGACGCAGGGCTTGCGGTCGAGCTGCTGGAAACGCGGCACGTTCGCGAAGCCTTCAAGTCGATGCCGGTGAAGACGGACCGCAACGATGCCCGCCGGATCGCGCAGTTGATGCGGCTCGGCTGGTTCCGGCCGGTGCACTGCAAGTCGGTCGCGGCGCAGGAGACCCGCGCCATCCTGACGGTGCGCAAGCTGCTGCAATCCAAGCTTCGCGATGTCGAGAACAGCCTGCGCGGCATACTTCGCGGTTTTGGCCTGAAGGTCGGTGCGACCACCGAGCGCACGTTCGCCGGGCGCATCCGCGAGCTCGTGACCGGCCATCCCGGACTGGAGTTGGTCGCGGCGGCGCTGCTCCAAGCCCATGCGGTGCTGCTGCGGGAGTTCAAGAGCCTGGACAAGCACACCCAGAAGCTCGCCAGGACGCATCCATCCGCCAAGCTCCTGATGACAACGCCGTCCGTTGGTCCGATCGTGGCGCTCACCTATGCCGCGGCGATCGACGACCCGAAGCGCTTCCGCTCCTCGAAGGCCACGGGAGCCCACTTTGGGCTCACCCCGAAGAAGTACCAGTCCGGTGAGACCGACTACACCGGCCGCATCAGCAAGATCGGGGATGCCTCCGTGCGCGAGGCACTCTACCAGGCAGCTCACGTCATGCTGACCAAGCCGGTCAAGAATTGCTCGGCATTGAAGAGCTGGGCGATGCGGATCGCCCGGCGCGCAGGCATGCGCAAGGCCAAGGTAGCGCTGGCTCGCAAGCTCGCCGTGATCCTGCATCGCATGCTCGCCGACACCAAACCGTTCAACCCGATGACCAAGGCCATCTAGCCAGGAGCAGCAATCGGTTCCGGGCGGGCCACGACACCAGGCTCTCCCCGAGCGAAGTCCCTCCGCTGGGACGATGGATCCGGTCAGGCCGCCATCCGGGAAGTGGCTCACGACCACGCAATCCGTAGATTGGCCGGCCGGCTCCTCAATGCACCCCATCAGGCGACGGCCTTCGCGCCGATCCCGTACAGAAGCAAGTGCCCGGCGAGTGGATGACGCGAAAAGGGATTGACTAACCAAGGCCCGTTACAGAAGCCCGGATGAAGCGAAGCGCAATCCGGGGCTGCTCTAGCCGCGGATGGTCTGGTCCCGGATTTCGCTGCGCTTCATCCGGGCAACCTCAGCCGCGGCCAGGTCTCAACTCCGCACCAGCAGCGTGTTGCTCCGCGTCCGGCCGTGCTCGACGTAACCGCGCGCATGCATGTCCGCAATGCAGTCGTCGGTCCATTCGTCCTTCGACAGATGCTCGATCACCACCGCGCGCGGCCACAGTGCCTGGGGCGCGTCGCGGAAGAAGCCGATCAGCACGCGGTCCTCGAAACCCTCGACGTCGATCTTGAGCGCATCGACCTTGCTCGCGCCGGCCTCGTCGAGGATGCGTTGCAGCCGCAGCGAGGGCACCTTGAACGCCTTGCCCGTCGGCGTGCCGGTGACGATGTGGCTGGCGCCGAGATTGTCGCCGTCGGTCTCGATCATCAGTTCGCCATCGGTCGGGCCGGCGGCCGCCGCAACCAGGCGCACCTGCGGAAAGCCGGAGGCCTGGGTGTTGAATTTGAGCCGCGCATGCGTCACCGGATGCGGCTCGATCGCGATCACCTTGCCGCCGGGCCCGACATCGTGCGCCAGCGCCAGCGCATAGGTGCCGACATTGGCGCCGAGATCGACGAAGGTGCCATCCGCGCCGACATGCGCCCGCAGGAAGGCGAGTTCTTCAAGGTTGTAATCGGGATTGAACAGCGCGCCGCGCTCGGTCGCGCTTTGCTGATGATAAAAGCGGAACGATGCGCCCTGATAGGTCACGTCCAGCGGCCCCGCGCCGAACAGATTGACCAGTTTCGACAGCCAGGGCCGGAACGCGCCGCGCTTCAATCCTGAGCCATGAGCCAGGCGGATGATGGCGGCCTGCGCCGCATTGGGCGCGAAGGCGCCGAACGGCGCCGGCGATATGTCGTTGCTCGGGATCACGCATGGCCTCGTCGAAAGCGCGGCATGCATAGCCGGTTTTGCCGGCAGCGCCAACGCCCGTTACGCCGCCCTGCCCGCTGCCTGCCGTTACCGCAGGAAGCGGCCGAGCAGCCTTCGCTTGCCCTTGCGCGGGATCAGATCGACGTCGCTGACCAGTTTGGCGCCGCCCTTGCGGCGCTCCAGCACGATCTTGCGGCTATGGAACGCTTCGAGCTCGACGCGGTGGGCGACGCTGACGATAGTCGCCTTCGGCAGTTCCGTCGTCACCGTCTCCATCATCTTGTCCTGGCTCTTCTCGTCGAGCGCGGACGTCGCCTCGTCGAGCACGACGATGTCGGGGGCATGCAGCAGCAGTCGGGCAAAGGCGAGCCGCTGCTTCTCACCGCCGGACAGGGTCTGGTCCCACGGCGCGTCCTCCTCGATCTTGTCCTTGAGATGGTCGAGGCCGACCTTGTGCAGGGCACGGCTGATCTCATCGATGGTCCAGTCTTCCGCCGCGCCGGGATAGGCCACCGCGCGCCGCAGCGTGCCCGAGGGCACGTAGGGCTTTTGCGGCAGCATGAACAATCGGCGGTCCGCGTGCAGGCCGACACTGCCGCCGCCCCACGGCCACAGCCCGGCGATGGCGCGCACCAGCGTGCTCTTGCCGGTGCCGGATTCGCCGGCGACCAATAGCCGCTCCCCCGGTTCGATCACCACTTCGGTCTCGCCGACCACGGCGGTGCCGTCGTCCAGTGTGACGGAGAGATCGTTGAGGCTCAGCATGGCCTCGCCCGCGGTCTCGCCGCGCTCGATGCGGCCGAAGCCGTCGCCGGTCTCGGCGCGTTCGAGCCCGTCAAGCGACGTCATCAGCGAGGCGATGCGCCGGGCGCAGGCGTTCCAGTCGGCGAGCCGCGGATAGTTGTCGACCAGCCAGCCGAACGCGGTCTGCACGATGGTGAAGGCCGAGGCCGCCTGCATCACCTGGCCGAGCGACATGCTGCCGTCGAGGAATTTTGGCGCGCACAGCAGCAAGGGTACCACCGGCGCAATGAGGTTAGATCCCTGCGACACCAGCGTCGTGCGCATGTGCTGCCCAGCGAGCCGCGCCCATTGCCGCAACACATTCGAGAACGTCTTGTCGATGCCGTCGCGCTCCTCGGTTTCGCCGCCGAGCAGCGCGATGCTTTCGCCATTCTCCCGCACGCGGGTCAGTATGTAGCGGAATTCCGCTTCCGCCTGGTTCTTGTCCTCGGAGATCTGCACGAAGCTGCGGCCGATCGCCGTGATCGAGCCCGACGCGATCGCAGCATAGATGATCGCGGCAATGACCAGGAAGCCCGGGATGCTGATCGACGAGCCGCCGAGCGTCACCGTCAGCGCGCCGCCGATGGTCCAGAGCACGACGATGAAGGTAACGGCCGAGAGCAGCGCCGACGTCACGCCGGCGATGAAGTCGACCGGAGAATCGGTCGCGATCCGCAGATCCTCCGCGATCCGGTACTCCGGATTCTTGTGATCGCCGTCGACGAGGTTGAGCTGGTAGTAGCGGCCGTTCGTCAGCCAGCGCGACACGACGGCGTTGGTCAGCCAGGCGCGCCAGCGCCGCTGGATACCCATGCGGCCGAACACCTGGGCGACCCCCAGCAGCACGCTGCCGATCGCCAGCGGAAAGAAGATGGCCGTCAGGTGGAAGACACTGGCCGCGTCGCGCTTTTCGATCGCATCGAAGATCGCGCGATTCCAGACATTGATGCCGTACTGAACGGCGACATTGGCGACGATCAGCAGCAGCAGGCCGACCGTGAACAGCCACGCCAGCCGGTCGCCGCTCCGGCCCCAATAGCCGCGCGCGCTGATCCAGAACCGAGTCAGCAAATAGTCCTTGCGCGCCTGTTCGGCTTCTTCGGCCGACAATTCGGGATCGGGTTCGACGATTTCCGGCGGCGGCGGTTCGACATCCTCGCCGCCTTCGGCAATCACCTCGACGAATTCCGACTTCTCATCCCCTTCGCTTGCCGCGGGATCCTTGCGCTCTTGACCGGCCGCCTTTGCGCTCGCTTTCCGAGACGATGAAGTCCTGGCCGACGACGGCCCGTCCGACGATTTGGATTTTGCCTCAGCTTTGCCCATGGCACGATAACGCCAGGCAAATTACCCGGTTCCGCACTGGGACCGGCGGTCAGTCGCGCGGATTGCAACGACTTCAGGGGCTGAGGCCCGCGCATGCGGGCGATCCAGTACGCCGCGACCTCTTGATTCAAGCACAGCCGTCTCTGGGACACTGGATCACCCGCGGGTGATGACACCGATATTCGATATCTTGAAACGAGACCTATCCTCATCGTCGTCCTGGCTTTCGCCAGGACGACAACGTGCTTGAGATGTGCCGCGCAACTACCTCACTCCGCCGGCGCCTGATCGCGCTTCAGCCGGCGCGAGCGCGTTGCTTTGTGCAGCACGCGCGCGAGCTGCTCGGCCGAATAGGGCTTCTGCAGCAGCTCGAAGCCGCCGCTGCCCTGCTGCGACAGCACCTGGCTGTAGCCGGAGGCGAGCACGATCGGCAGATCGAGGCGCTGCCGGCGGATCTCTTCCGCAAGCTCGATGCCGCTCATGCCGGGCATCACGACGTCGGTGAACACCAGGTCGAACCGGTCGGCGTCGACGGCGAGCTCCTCCAGCGCGTGGGTGGCGTTGTCCACCAGCACGCAGGTGCAGCCGAGCTGGGTCAGCGTGTCGGCGGCAAACTTTCCGACCTCGGCATTGTCCTCGACGATCAGGACCGATGCGTTGGTCCGATCGACCGAGGGCGCGTCCTCGGTGCGCTGCGCTCGCGCGCCATGCCCGCCGACGACGCGCGGCAGATACAGCGTGAATGTCGCACCCTTGCCGACTTCGCTGGTGACGGTCACCTCGCCGCCGGACTGCTTGGCGAAGCCGAACACCTGCGACAGGCCAAGGCCGGTGCCGTGACCGACCTCCTTGGTGGTGTAAAACGGCTCGAAGATGCGGCCGAACAGCTCCTGTGGAATTCCGACGCCGGTGTCGGTCACCGACACCGCGACGTGGCCGGGCGAGTTCGGCGGCGTGCTGGTCGCGGACGGCAGTCTGTCCACGGCGCGGACCGCGATCGTGAGCCGGCCGACGCCGTCCATGGCGTCGCGCGCGTTCACCGCCATGTTGATGATGGCGGTCTCGAACTGGCCGGCATCGGCGTTAACGAGACAGGTCTCGTCCGGCACCTGCGCTGTGATCTCGATGCGCGCGCCGATCAGGGTTGCGATCATCTCGCTCAGGGTGCGGACATTCTGGCAGGCGTCGAACACCTCGGGCTTGAGGGTTTGCCGCCGCGCGAATGCAAGCAGCTGGTTGGTCAGCTTGGCGGCACGGTTCACGGTGTTGGAGATCGCATCGATGTAGCGCTGCCGCCGCGGCTCCGGCAGGTCCGGCCGCCGCAACATGTCGACCGATGCGCGGATCACGGTGAGCAGGTTGTTGAAGTCGTGCGCGACGCCGCCGGTGAGCTGCCCGAGTGCCTCGAGCCGCTGGCCGTGCCGCAATGCCTCCTCGGCCTCGATGCGCCGGTTGGCCTCCTCCTGCAGGCGCTGGGTTCGTCGGAAGGCGAGTGCGAGCAGGCCGAACAGCAGGGCGGTGGCCGGGATCCCGAAGATCAGGTGCTGGGCCATGGTCGACATCCAGCGCGACTGGATCGCCGAGGTTTCAAGGCCGGCACTGACATAGACCGGGTATTCCGCCAGCCGCTGATAGCGCATGCGCCGCTCGATGCCGTCGGCTGGGGATTGGATCGTCATCGTCCCGGCCTCGGGATTGGCGACGATCTGCCGCCCGAGCGGGCCGCTCGGCTGGAACCGGACATCGTGGCCAACGGCAGGGAAATGCGCCAGCACGGCGCCGTCGGTCCGGATCAGCGCCAGGAAGCTGCCCGGCTCGCGGCCGATCCTGGCGTAGAAATTCTCGAAATATTCCGGAAGCACGGAGGCCTGGATCACGCCGGCAAAGCTGCCGTCGTCGCCGTTGCGGCGCCGGCCGACGCTGAAGAACCGCGAGCCCTGATAGGGCGGCCGCGGCGTCAGCACCTCGCCGATATAGGTGCCGATGTCGCCCTGGGCATGGATCCGGAAGTAATCCCGGTCCGAGAAGTCGACGTCGGGGGCCGGCTGCACCAGGCTGTTGACGAGGGCACGGCCGTTGGCATCGAACACCCAGACCGATTTCACCTGGGGAAGCGCCATGGCGACCTGCCGCAGCCGCTCGTGCAGGCTCTTCTCGCGCGCGCCGATATCGGCATCGCCCATGCCGCGGACGACCTCGGTGACCTCGGCTAGGCCCCGATCGATGGTCTCGAACACCTTCAGCGCATGCTCATGGGCGACATCGAGCGTGCGCTGGATCTCCCGGTCGGCGGCCTCGCTGATCGAGATCCAGGACATTGCGGAGGCAAAAACGAACAGCGCCAGCGGAAGGGCCAGCGCGGCGGCCATCATCCATTGCAGCAGTCTCAGCGAATTGCGTTGTGCGGTCTGCACGGGCGCTCCGGCTCCGCGCGGACCATAGCGCAAACCGTTGCACGGGAGGAAGCGAAACGGCGCCGCCGGGCGCGGCGCGGACGCCCGTTCGCCATTCCGCGACCCGTCAAGGTTACCGGAGGCCAACCCGGATCGATCAATTCGCAGCCGGCTCGCGTCCGGGGCAGCACGGGGCGGCTGCGGCGCGGCGGCATCACGACCTCGTTAGCGCCTCGCCGGCAGTCAAGCGGAAAATCGGCCTGGATGGCGCTTCCGGGCGCTGTTTTTAGGAGTTCTAAAACCTCTCACGGGCAAACGCTTGACCCTGTGACTACCTGCTGAAAAACAGGCCGCATGACAGGCGATCCAAACAGCTCCCGGGATGATTTGCAGGACGTCCGGCTCGGACATGCGGATCGCGGTTTTGTCGGAAAGATCATCAGGCTCGATGCGCTCGTGACGGGCTCATCGCTGTCTCCGCAGGAGCTGGAGCAGCGCCTGGTCGAGATGGGATTTGTCGAGGGCGCGCGCGTGGAAATCCTGCATGAAGGCACGATCCGAAAGGACCCGATCGCGGTGCGCGTCGACAACATCACGATCGCGCTGCGCCGGAGCGAAGCCATGGCTGTGATCGTCGAATGACCGCTGCATCCCTGCGCCTGGCGCTGGTCGGCGCGCCGAACACCGGCAAGACGTCGCTGTTCAACAGCCTGACCGGCAGCCGTCAGAAGGTCGCCAACTATCCGGGCGTCACGGTCGAGCGCAAGTCCGGCGGCTTCGTCACGCCCGAGGGCCGCAGCGTGACCGTGCTCGACCTGCCCGGCACCTATTCGTTGCGCGGCCGCAGCCCGGACGAGGAGATCACCCGCGACATCGTGCTGGGCCGCTTCGACGGCGAGGCGGTGCCCGACCTCGTGCTCTGCGTCGCGGACGCCACCAATCTGCGGCTGACCCTGCGGCTGGTGCTCGAGCTGAAGCGCGTCGGCCGGCCGATGATGCTCGTGCTCAACATGATCGATATCGCCAAGCGCCGCGGCGTCACGATCGACATCGACCGGATGTCGCAGGAGCTGGGACTGCCGATCGTGACCTCGGTCGCGGTCCGCAAGGGCGGCATCGACGAGCTCCTGAAGCGGACCGACGAATTCCTCTCCAAGTCGCATGAGGCGGCGGCCAGCGAATGGACGACGCCGACGATTGCCGACCTCAAGGCGGCGCAGCGCGAGGCGGACCGCATCATCGCGGCGGCGGTGACGCTGCCGACCAAGCCCGACACGCTGACCAACCGGATCGATTCGGTCGTGCTGCATCCGGTCTGGGGTCTCGTGATCCTGGCCGTGATCCTGTTCGTGATGTTCCAGGCGGTGTTCACCTGGGCGCAGCCCGCGATGGAGTTCCTGTCGGACAGCTTCGCCGCGCTCGGGCAGCTGATCCACAATTTGCTGCCCGAAAGCTGGAGCCTGTTGCAGAGCTTCCTGCAGAACGGCGTGATCTCCGGCGTCGGCAGCGTGATCGTGTTCCTGCCGCAGATCATCATCATCTTCCTGTTCATCCTGCTGTTGGAAGATTTCGGCTACATGGCGCGCGCCGCGTTCCTGATGGACCGCATCATGGGCGGCGCCGGGCTGCATGGCCGCGCCTTCATTCCGCTGTTGTCGAGCTTTGCCTGCGCCATTCCCGGCATCATGGCGACGCGCGTCATCGACAATCGCCGCGACCGCCTGACCACGATCCTGATCGCGCCGCTGATGACGTGCTCGGCGCGCATTCCGGTCTACACGCTGATTATCTCCGCTTTCGTTCCAGCGACCACGCTGTGGGGTTTCGTCAATCTGCAGGGACTCGTGATGTTCGGCCTCTACGCCGCCGGCATCACCAGCGCGCTGACGGTGTCGGCGATCGCGAAATTCTTCTTGTGGCGCGATCACGCGCCGGCACCGTTCATGCTGGAATTGCCCGACTACAAGATGCCGCGGCCGAAGAGCATCGCGATCGGCGTGTTCACCCGCGCCAAGATGTTCCTGTACCGGGCCGGCACCACGATCCTCTCGATGATGGTGCTGATCTGGTTCCTGGCCTCGTTCCCGCAGGCGCCGGCCGGCGCCGAGGGGCCGGCGATCAACTACAGCTTTGCCGCGATGATCGGCCATGCGCTCGAGCCGCTGCTGCGGCCGATCGGCTTCAACTGGCAGATCGCGGTGGCGCTGATCCCCGGCATGGCGGCGCGCGAGGTCGCGGTCGCGGCGCTCGGCACGGTCTATTCGATCGAGGGCGGCAAGGAGGCGGCGGACCAGATCGGCCAGGTGCTGGCGCAGAAATGGACGCTGGCGACCGCGCTCTCGCTGCTGGTCTGGTACATCTTCGCCCCGCAATGCGCCTCGACGCTCGCGGTGATCCGCCGCGAGACCGGCGGCGCGAAGTGGATGGTGGTGACGTTCGTCTACATGCTCGCGCTGGCCTATGTCGCGAGCTTCCTGACCTTCAACCTCGCGCAGGCGCTCGGCCTGCATTGATCGGCAACACAGTTTCATCATCTCGACTCGAAACTGCGATAGGTGCATGCAACCAAGCGAAGCAGTAGAGTTGGTCGAGGGCGCATGAAGCGGGCGCCTCCGCGTGTTCCCTGCGAGACCATGCAATGTCGACGTACGGCCTGGAGCGGCTATTTTCGCCTCGAAGCATCGCAATCGTCGGCGGCAGCCCGCGTCCGTCGTCGCTCGGCGCGGCGGTGCTCAGGAACATCAGAGCGAGCGGCTTCACCGGCCGCGTCGGCGTCGTCAATCGGAACTATGCCGACGTCGATGGTGCGCCGACCGTTCCCGACCTGAAATCGCTGCCATTCGTTCCGGACCTCGTCGTCATCAGCGCACCGGCGGCTGCGGTTCCGGAGATCGTCGCGGAGGCGGCTTCGGCCGGCGTTGCCGGCGCGGCGATCCTGTCGGCCGGTCTCGGCCATGGCCCGGGCTCGCTCGCGGAGACCGCGGGGCAGACGGCGCGACGGCATGGTATGCGCCTGATCGGGCCGAACTGCCTCGGCGTCATGGTGCCGCGCGCCAAGCTCAATGCGAGCTTCGCCTCGCATCAGCCGTCCGACGGGCACGTTGCCCTGATCTCGCAGTCCGGCGCGGTCGCGTCGGCGATGATCGAGTGGGCGGCGGAACGGCGGCTCGGCTTCTCCGGCATCGCGTCGATCGGCGACCAGCTCGATGTCGACGTCGCCGACCTCCTGGACTATTTCGCGCTCGACGACCACACCAGCGCGATCCTGATCTATCTCGAAGCCGTCAAGGACGCGCGCAAGTTCATGTCGGCGGCGCGCGCCGCGGCGCGGCTGAAGCCGGTCGTCATCGTCAAGTCGGGACGGATGGAGCAGGGCGCCAAGGCCGCCGCGACCCACACCGGCGCGCTGGCCGGCTCCGATGCGGTCTACGACGCCGCATTCCGTCGCGCCGGCATGCTGCGCGTCTACGACCTGCGTCAGCTGTTCGATTGCGCCGAACTGCTTGGCCGCGGCTTCGTTCCGCGCGGCAACCGGCTGGCGATCCTGACCAATGGCGGCGGGCTCGGCATCCTCGCGACCGACCGGCTGGCCGAGCTCGGCGGCGTTCCTGCGACACTGACGGCGGAGACCATCGAACGGCTCGACAAGGTGCTGCCGCCGGGCTGGTCCTATGCCAATCCGGTCGACATCGCGGGCGATGCCGATGCCGACCGCTACGTGGTGGCGCTCAGCGCACTGCTCGATGATGCGAACAGCGATGCGGTGCTGGTCGCGAATGTGGAAACCGCGGTTGCGCCGGCCCAAGGAATTGCAGAGGCGGTGGCGCAATGCGTCCGCGACCGCAGGACGAAGCGGAGTGCGGTCGCCGCACTGGTGCTCGCGGCCTGGGTCGGCGCCGACGAGCGCACCGGCGCGATCTTCGAGGCGGCACGGATTCCGCACTTCCCGACCGAGGACGATGCGGTGCGCGCCTTCATGTATCTGGTGCGCTATCGCGAGGCCTCGACCGCGCTCGCCGCAACCCCGCCTGGGGTCGCATCGGTGTTCACGCCGGAGACGGCGGCGGCGCGCCATGTCGTCGTGAACGCGCTGTCGGAAGGGCGCGCCTGGCTCGATCCGGCCGAGATCGTCGCCCTGTTCGCGGCCTATCGTATTCCGATCGCGACGACGCTCGTCGCCAACAGTGCCGAGGACGCTGCCGAGAAGGCGGCGCCGTTCCTCGCCGAGGGACATGCGATCGTGGTCAGGGTGTTCTCGCGCGACATCCGGCACGCCTCCGACGTCGGCGGCGTGATCCTCGACCTGCGCACGAAAGACAGCGTCGTTGAAGCTGCCCGGACCGTCATGGCGCGGGCACGAAGTGCCCGGCCCGATGCCATCCTGCAAGGCGTGACGATCCAGCCGATGATCGTGCGGCGCGCGGCGCGCGAACTGATCCTCGGCATCGCCGAAGATCCGACCTTCGGTCCGGTGATCGTGTTCGGGCGTGGCGGCTCCGCGGTCGAGGTGATCAACGACAAGGCGCTGGCGCTGCCGCCGCTCGACATGAATCTCGCTCGCGAACTGATCGGGCGCACCCGCGTCTCGCGGCTGCTCGGCGGCTATGGCGATGTGCCGGCGGTCCCGGCGGACGTCGTGCCGCTCACCCTCGTCAAGCTGGCGCAGATGGCGGCCGACATTCCCGAGGTCGCCGAGCTCGACATCAACCCGATGCTGGCGGACGAGAGCGGCGTGCTCGCGCTCGATGCGCGGGTCGCGATCCGCAAGCCGGCGCGGCTGTTTGCCGGCCAAACGCGGCTCGCGGTGCGGCCCTATCCGTCGCAATGGGAAGGTGAGCTTGCGTTGCGCGACGGCTCGCGTGTCACGGTACGCCCGATGCGGCCGGAAGACGAGCCGATGGTCAGCGAGTTCTTCAAGCGCGTCACCGCCGAAGACCTCAGGCTGCGCTTCTTCCATGCGATGAAGGAATTCTCGCACGCCTTCATCGCGCGCCTGACCCAGCTCGACTATGCGCGGGCGATGGCGTTTGTGGCGCTCGATCCGAACACCGGCGAGATGATGGGTGCGGTCCGGCTGCATTCGGACTCGCTGTACGAGAATGCCGAATACGCGATCCTGCTGCAGTCCGATCTCAAGGGCAAAGGGCTCGGCTGGGCGCTGATGCAGCTCCTGATCCACTATGCGCGGTCGGAGGGATTGAAGCGTCTGTCCGGCCAGGTGCTGACCGAGAACACCACGATGATCGGGATGTGCCGCGATCTCGGCTTCACCGTGACGATGGATCCGGACGATCACAGCATCGTCGATGTCGTACTCGACCTCGATCGATCCGGCGTCGATGCGGTCGGCGCCGATATCCTGATCCGGCCTGCTGCGGCTGGCCGCTGATAACAGCGCCAGCCGCGGCTGCAACGGATCAGATCTGGCGTTCGACCAGCTTGAACTTGAGCTCGGCGATCGCTTCGGAGGGGTTGAGGCCCTTCGGACACGCCTTGGCGCAGTTCATGATGGTGTGGCAGCGATAGAGGCGGAACGGATCCTCGAGATTGTCGAGCCGCTCGCCGGTCGCTTCGTCGCGGGAATCGGTGACCCAGCGGTTTGCCTGCAGCAGCGCGGCGGGGCCGAGGAAGCGCTCGCTGTTCCACCAGTAGCTCGGGCATGAGGTCGAGCAGCAGGCGCACAGGATGCACTCGTAGAGGCCGTCGAGCTTCTCGCGGTCCTCGTGGCTCTGCCTCCACTCCTTCTGCGGCGTCGGCGTCGTGGTCTTCAACCACGGCTCGATCGAGGCATATTGGGCGTAGAAATTGGTCAGGTCCGGGACCAGGTCCTTCACCACCGGCTGGTGCGGCAGCGGATTGACCTTCACCGCGCCGCCCGCGCCGACGTCGTGCATCGACTTGGTGCAGGCCAGCGTGTTCTGGCCGTCGATGTTCATCGCGCAGGAGCCGCAGACGCCTTCGCGGCAGGAGCGGCGGAAGGTCAGCGTCGGGTCGATGTGGTTCTTGATCCAGATCAGGCCGTCCAGCACCATCGGACCGCAATCATTGGTGTCGACATGATAGGTGTCGACGCTCGGATTCTTGCCGTCGTCCGGGTTCCAGCGATACACCCGAAATTCGCGCGTCTCGGTGGCGCCGGCCGGCTTCGGCCAAGTCTTGCCGCCGGAAATCTTCGAATTCTTCGGAAGTGCGAATTCAACCATGCTTGCTCGCCTTCGTTCTCAGTAGACCCGCGCCTTCGGCGGGATGTACTGCACGTCATTGGTCATCGTGTAGCTGTGCACCGGACGGTACTCGATCGCGGTCTTGCCGGCCGGATCGATCCAGGTCAGCGTGTGCTTCATCCAGTCCTTGTCGTTGCGGTCCGGGAAGTCCTCGCGCGCATGCGCGCCGCGGCTTTCGGTGCGGTTGGCCGCCGAATCCATCGTCACGACCGCCTGCACGATCAGATTGTCGAATTCCAGCGTCTCGACCAGGTCGGAATTCCACACCAGCGAGCGGTCCGACACCGAGATGTCGCCGACGCCGCCATAGACCTTGTGGATCAGGTTCTGGCCTTCCTGCAGCACGTCGCCGGTGCGGAACACCGCGCAATTGTTCTGCATCACATGCTGCATGCTGTCGCGCAGCTTCGCAGTCGGCGTGCCGCCGGAGGCATGGCGGAAATGATCGAGCCGGCCGAGCGCGAGGTCGGCGGAATCCTTCGGCAGCTCCGGCTGCTTGGCGTTCGCGGTCAGCTTGTCGGCAAGGCGCAGCGCCGCGGCGCGGCCGAACACCACGAGGTCGATCAGCGAGTTGGAGCCGAGGCGGTTGGCGCCGTGCACCGAGACGCAGGCCGCTTCGCCGATCGCCATCAGGCCCGGCACCACCGAATTGTCGTCGCCATTGCGCTTGGTCAGCACCTCGGCGTGATAATTCGTGGCGATGCCGCCCATGTTGTAGTGCACGGTCGGCACGATCGGGATCGGCTCGCGGGTGACGTCAACATTGGCGAAGATCTTTGCCGATTCGGAGATGCCCGGCAGCCGCTCATGCAGCACCTTCGGATCGAGGTGGTCGAGGTGCAGGAAGATGTGGTCCTTCTTCTTGCCGACGCCGCGGCCTTCGCGGATTTCGATCGTCATCGCGCGCGAGACGACGTCGCGCGAGGCGAGGTCCTTGGCCGACGGCGCATAGCGCTCCATGAAGCGCTCGCCCTCGGAGTTGACGAGATAGCCGCCTTCGCCGCGGGCGCCTTCGGTGACGAGGCAGCCCGAGCCGTAGATGCCGGTCGGATGGAACTGGACGAATTCCATGTCCTGCAGCGGCAGGCCGGCGCGCAGCACCATGCCGCCGCCGTCGCCGGTGCAGGTGTGCGCCGAGGTGCAGGAGGCATAGGCGCGGCCATAGCCGCCGGTCGCCAGAATCGTGGTCTGGGCGCGGAAGCGATGCAGCGTGCCGTCGTCGAGCTTGAGCGCGATGACGCCGCGGCAGACGCCCTGATCGTCCATGATCAGGTCGATGGCGAAGAACTCGATGAAGAACTCGGCCGAGTGGCGCAGCGACTGGCCGTACATCGTGTGCAGCATGGCGTGGCCGGTGCGGTCGGCGGCGGCGCAGGTGCGCTGTGCCTGGCTCTTGCCGAAGTCGATGGTCATGCCGCCGAACGGGCGCTGATAGATCTTGCCGTCCTCGGTGCGCGAGAACGGAACGCCCCAGTGCTCGAGCTCGTAGACCGCGTCGGGCGCGTTGCGCACCATGTATTCGATCGCGTCCTGGTCGCCGAGCCAGTCCGACCCCTTCACGGTGTCGTACATGTGCCAGCGCCAGTCGTCCTGATGCATGTTGCCGAGCGAGGCCGAGATGCCGCCCTGCGCCGCCACCGTGTGCGAGCGGGTCGGGAACACCTTGGTGATGCATGCGGTGCGCAGCCCGGCTTCCGAACAGCCGACCACTGCGCGCAGGCCCGCGCCGCCGGCGCCGACCACAACGACGTCGTAGGTGTGGTCCTGGATCGGGTAGGCCTTGCCGTTCGTGGCCGGGCCACCGTTGGTGGCCTTGCCGTTTCCTTCACCGGCCATGGATCAAACTCCCGACGACAATTTGAGGATTGCGTAGATCGAGGCCAATGCGACCGCGACGCAGAAGAAGTTGTTCGCCATCACGCTGGCGATCTTCAGCTTCTCGTTATGGATGTAGTCCTCGATCACGACCTGCATGCCGATCTTCATGTGCCAGGTGCTGGCGACGATGAAGAGCAGCAGGATGATGGCGATTGGGATCGAGCCGAGGATCTGCGCCGCGCCGGCATGGTTGCGGCCGATCAGCGTGATCACCACGACGATCACGGGAACGATCAGCAGCGTCATCGCAACCGCGGTGAGGCGCTGGCGCCAGAAATCGCCCGTGCCGGTGTGCGCGGAGCCGAGGCCGCGGACGCGCTCCAGCGGCGTGCGCATCGAGGAGGGGCCGCTCATCGTCCACCTCCCACGGCGTAGGCAATGATCCAGACCAAAACGGTCAACGCGATGCCGGCGACCAGCGCGCCCCAGGTCAGGGCTTCGCGCTCATTGGCCTTGAAGCCGTAGCCGAGGTCCCAGACGAAATGCCGGATGCCGCTGCAGAGATGGTGCATCAGCGCCCATGTGTAGCCGAACACGATCAGCTTGCCGATCGCGCTGCCGGTGAAGGCCTGGACGTTGGCGTAAGCCGAGGGGCCGGAAGCTGCGGCGATCAGCCACCAGGCCAGCAGCAGCGTGCCGAAATAGAGGGCCAGACCCGTGGCGCGGTGGACGATGGACAGCGCCATCGTCAGCGTCCACCGGTAGGTCTGCAAATGGGGTGAAAGCGGTCGTTCGATCCTGGCGGTCATCGGCGGGCTTTATGTTGTGAGGGACCGCGGCCGGCCCATCGGGGAACGCGGTAGAGGAGTTCTATTTACGGAGTCGGATCACCCCGCGCAACGGCCAAATAGCCTTCGGTCGAACCGAAGTTCATTGTTAGAGTTGCCGAATTCTGGTTGATCCGCAGTGTGGTATACCAGATGCAAGGCTGAGCGAACCAAGTAGTGAATTGAGATGTTCGAGGATCGATTGGCGCGCTCAGCTGTCCGCAAACGGGGGTCGCAAGGCGTCGATTTTGCCCCAGCGTTCCACCAGATAATCGACAAATGCCCTGATCTTAGGCGATGCGAGACGTGAGGGTTGAAGCATCAGATGCAGCGGCGTCGGCGCCGGCTCATGGTCGATCAACAGGCGCGTCAGGCGACCGTCGGCGAGTTCGGACTGCACTTGCCAGGACGGCACGCGGACGATGCCGGCGCCCTCCCGCGCCGCGCTGACCAGCGCGTCGAGGCTATTCATCCAGAGCCGACCGGATATGCGGATTTTGCGACCCGTGTTGCTGCCGTCGGCAAAGCGCCACTCCGCGCTGCCGGGCGAATCGGAAAACACCAGGCAGTCATGCCCGGCAAGATCAACCGGTGTCTGCGGCGCGCCGCGCCGGGCCAGATAGTCCGGCGACGCGCACACAATCATCTGCAGATCGGTGAGCTTGCGCGCTACCAGCTGCGAGTCGCGCAAGCGGCCGATGCGTATAGCCAGATGGATATCCTCCTCGACCATGTCGACGGCGCGGTCGACCAGAAGAAGGTCGACGGACAGCGCCGGATAGCGGCGCAGAAACTCGACCAGCAGCGGCGCGATCACGAGCCGTCCGATCAGACTCGGCGAGCTGACGCGGATCCGTCCCGATGGCTGATGCGGGTCGCGCGCCAGCGCCGCCTCGATCTCCCTGACTTCGCCGAGGATCGATTTCGCGCGCTCGTAGAGGATGCGTCCGTCGTCGGTCAGCGCGAGCTGGCGGGTGGTGCGCAACAGCAGGCGAGTGCCGAAATGCTCCTCGAGCGCGCTGATCTGCCGGCTCACCGAGGTCAGCGAGCTCGGCAGCGAGCGCGCGGCCGCCGACAGGCTGCCGCTCTCGACCGCGCGGACAAAGGCCGCCATCGCCGCAAGCCGGTCCAAGCCCGATCCTTCCGCATTTCGCAAGAGAGCCTGCTCATCTGCAGCAATACCCCCGTCTTTCAGAAGGGTCTAGCCTGACGGCTCCACGATTTGAGGAGTTCGACATGGCCTCAACGTCCATCCGTCCAAATTCGCTCGAGCGGCGCGGACGTGCCGGCGCCGACGATCCGGCCATCCTGCTTGTTTTCTCCTGCGTCGGACTGTTAATCGACGTGCTGACGTTGCCGATGCAGGGCGCGACGTCCTCGATCCCACTCCGCTTTGCCTTGATTGCGGTCGCTGCTCCCGTGGCAGCGCTGGTCGCACTGTGGTTGGCCGACCGCACCGAGGCAGGCGCCTCCTGACGATGCGAAGGACATGATGGCCGGCCTCGATCCCAAGGAATTGCTCGAACTTGCGCTGCTGCTGATTGCGGTCGGGGCGCTGTCCGGCTTTCTCGCCGGCCTGTTCGGCATCGGCGGCGGCGCGATCCTGGTGCCGGTGTTCTACGAATGCTTCCGGCTGGCGGGCGTGCCGCTCGAGGTGCGGATGCCGCTGTGTATCGGCACCTCGCTCGCGATCATCATCCCGACCTCGCTGAGCTCGTTCCGCGCCCATTATCGCCGCGGCGCGGTCGATATGGAGATCCTGAAGCGCTGGTGGCTGCCGATCGTGATCGGCGTCGCCGCCGGCAGCGTCACCGCGCGGTTCGCGCCGGAGCGGCTGTTCAAGATCGTGTTCGTGATGGTGGCGTGGTCGGCGGCCGCGCGCCTGCTGCTGGCGCGCGAGACCTGGAAGTTCGGCGACGACGTGCCGAAGGGCTTCCTGATGCGCGCCTATGGCTTCTTCGTCGGCCTGTTGTCGACGTTGATGGGCATCGGCGGCGGCCTGTTCGCCAACCTCTTGATGACCTTCTACGGCCGGCCGATCCATCAGGCGGTCGCGACCTCTTCCGCGCTTGCGGTGCTGATCTCGATCCCCGGCGCGCTGGGCTACGTCTATGCCGGCTGGCCCGCGGCCGCGCGCTTCCCCGACGTCGCCGCGCTGCAATCGCCGTTCGCGCTCGGTTACGTCTCACTGATCGGGGCGCTGCTGGTGATGCCGACCACGCTCGTCACCGCGCCGCTCGGCGTCAAGGTTGCGCACGCGCTGTCGAAGCGGGCGCTGGAGGTGGCGTTCGGGGCCTATCTCTTCATCGTCGGCGGACGGTTCGTGATCAGCCTGCTGGGCGGGCACTGATCGGCTCGTCCTTCAGCCGTACTTCGCTGTGACCCCACGGTCGGAGGTCTCCGACGCCCTCGATCCGATCGGCGTGGGACAGGAATCGCAAGCGTGCTCCGATCATTTCAGGAGCTATCGGCAATTTCAGTTTCTCGCAGTCTGCCATCGCGACCCCTATAATCATCGCGACCTTCTGCCATCGCGATGTCAGGGCCGACATGATGACGTCGTCGAGCGCAGCTTCCGTAGCGCCACGGGGAAGACGCACGTCACTCCACTTCAGTTCGGAGGTCGGGGGAGGCAGTTCTTCGTGAAGCTCCAGCTTCATCAGGTCGCGAAACTGTTCGTAGAGCGGTAGCATCACCTGCCATTCCAGTTCGAGCAGGAGGTCATAAAGCCGGCCATCCAATTCAAGCCGCTCCTGCTTTCCGAGCTCCGCAATCGCGATTCGAGCCTTCTTCATCGCCTCGTGCGCGATGACGAGTTGATCGTTAATCTGGATAGCCTGCTCCCGCTCCATCTACCCCTCACGACGTTCTTGCGGCTTCATCCCTTCGCGTAAATATTCTTATACGTATCCCGCAGAATATTCTTTTGCACCTTGCCCATCGCGTTGCGCGGCAATTCCTCGACGACGAAGACGCGCTTCGGCATCTTGAACTTCGCCAGCCGTCCGTCGAGCGCCTTCAGCACCGCGGCCTCGCTGACATCGGCGCCCTTGGCGCAGACCAGAACGGCGGTGACGCCTTCGCCGAAATCGGCATGCGGCACGCCGATCACGGCTGACTCGATCACGCCGGGCATGGCGTCGATCTCGCTCTCGATCTCCTTCGGATAGACATTGAAGCCGCCCGAGATCACAAGATCCTTGCCGCGGCCGAGGATGTGGACATAGCCCTTGTCGTCGATCTTGCCGAGGTCGCCGGTGATGAAGAAGCCGTCGGCGCGGAATTCGGCCTTGGTCTTCTCCGGCATGCGCCAGTAGCCCTGGAACACGTTCGGGCCCTTGACCTCGATCATGCCGATGGTCTCGCGCGCGAGCTCCTTGCCGGTCTCGGGATCGGTCACCCGCACCGAGACGCCGGGCAGCGCGAAGCCGACTGCGCCGGGTACGCGGTCGCCGTCATAGGGGTTGCTCGTGTTCATGTTGGTTTCGGTCATGCCGTAGCGCTCGAGTACGGCGTGGCCGGTGCGATCAGACCATTCGCGATGGGTGTCGGCGAGCAGCGGCGCCGAGCCGGAGATGAACAGCCGCATGTGCCTGGTCGCGTCCTTGTTCAGGCCGGGGTTCTGCAGCAGGCGGGTATAGAAGGTCGGCACGCCCATCATCACGGTGGCGCGGGCCATCAGCTTGATGATCACGTCCGGATCGAACTTCGGCAGGAAGATCATCGAGGCGCGCGCGAACAGCGTCACGTTGCTCGCCACGAACAGGCCGTGGGTGTGATAGATCGGCAGCGCGTGGATCAGCACGTCCTTGTCGGTGAACCGCCAGTAGTCGACCAGCGAATACGAGTTCGAGGCCAGATTGTCGTGCGACAGCATCGCGCCCTTGGAGCGGCCGGTGGTGCCCGACGTGTAGAGGATCGCGGCGAGATCATTGTTGCCGCGCGGCACCGTGGCGAATTCCTTCGCCGCCTTGTCGGCGGCCTCGGTCAGCGAACCCTTGCCGCTGGCACCGAGCGTCTCGACCTTGGCGCCCACCTTGGCGGCGATCGCCTTGATGCCGTCCTGCTTGGAAGGATCGCAGACCACCAGCGCCGGCTCGGCGTCGGTGATGAAGTATTCGAGCTCGTTCAGCGTATAGGCGGTGTTGAGCGGCAGGTAGACGCCGCCGGCGCGCACGGTGGCGAGATACAGAACCAGGGCCGAAACGGACTTCTCGGTCTGCGCCGCGACGCGGTCACCCGGCTTGACGCCGCGCTCAACCAGCACGTTCGTCATCTGGCCTGCGCGCGCGATCAAATCGCCATAGGAGATGCGGCTGCCGTCGAGCTGCTCGATCGCGAGCCGGTTGGGGTCGTCGAGGCCGTCGAACAGGCGGGAAAACAGGTTGGCGTTGGTGGTCGTGTTCATGCAAACATTCCCCGGGGGGCGAAGGGCCGGAAGATTTCGGCTGGATTAGCAAAAACGCCCTTCGGAAAGCAACGGAGACAGTTTGCATGACAAATAATGGGAAACGCGTGGCCTGGGTTACCGGCGGCGGCACTGGAATCGGCGAATCCGGGGCGGAATTCCTGGCTGCGGACGGCTGGACGGTGGTGGTCTCCGGCCGCCGCAAGGAAGAGCTCGACCGCGTGGTGGCCAACATCACCAAAAAGGGCGGCAAGGCCGAGGCGATCCCGCTCGATGTCAGCAACAAGGCCGACGTCAACAAGGCCGCCGAGGCGATCGTCGGCAGGCACGACCGCATCGACCTCCTGGTTAACAGCGCCGGCATCAACGTGCCGAAGCGCAGCTGGGCCGACATGGAACTGGAAGGCTGGGACAAGCTCGTCGAGGTCAACCTCAACGGCGTGCTCTACTGCATGCGCGCGGTGCTGCCGACGATGCGCAAGCAGAAGGACGGCTGCATCATCAACGTCGCCTCCTGGGCCGGCCGCCACGTCTCGAAGATGCCGGGCCCGGCCTACACCACGACCAAGCACGCCGTGCTGGCGCTGACCCATTCCTTCAACATGGACGAATGCGTCAACGGCCTGCGCGCTTGCTGCCTGTCGCCGGGCGAGGTCGCGACCCCAATCCTGAAGCAGCGGCCGGTGGTGCCGAGCGAAGCCGAGCAGGCCAAGATGCTGCAGCCCGAGGATTGCGGCCGCACCATCGCCTTCGTCGCCAGCATGCCGGCACGGGTGTGCATGAACGAGATCCTGATCAGCCCGACCCACAACCGCGGCTTCATCCAGACGCCGGCGAACCGGGATTAGATGAGGACCGTCTTCTCCTTCCCCCTGAAAAGGGGGAAGGCCGGGATGGGGGTCAGCCGCAGGCTATGCTGTATGCGGAGAGCGCTGATCCCCACCCGCTTTGCTCTGCGAGCAAAGCGACCTCCCCTTTTCAAGGGGAGGTTGGAGCTCCGTAGCCCGGATGGAGCGAAGCGTAATCCGACGGTCTGCCCGCGGAGAGGCTGGTTCCGGATCTCGCTGCGCTTGATCCGGGCTACAAACGACGGAGTCCCGCGCGACTCACTCGATGATCTCGTTCAGCTCTTTCCCGGTATGCTCCGGCACGAACAGGAACACGCCGATCGCCATCGCGATCATCAGCACCGGGATGCAGAGGAACGACAGCGCGAACGAGCCGGTGTGCTGCTGAAGCGCGATCGAGACGAAGGGAAACAGCACGAAGCCGACGAAATAGGCGATCGCCCAGACCACGCCGTTGGCGGCGCCGCGGATGCGGGTCGGGAAGATCTCCGCGGTCAGCGTCGTGCTCGGCCCCCAGAAGCCGAGGAAGCCGAGACACCAGGCGAGCCCGAACGTCCATAGCAGCACGCGGTCTTCGGAATAGACCCAGAGCGTCATGAAGATCGCACCCTCGATCAGGGTGATGATGAAGGTGCGGCGGCGGCCGATCTTGTCGATCAGCCAGCCCACCAAGCACAGTCCAAGGAAGCCGCAGAGCCCGTAGAACACGTAGAACAGGCTGTACTCGGCGGTCGACCAGTGCTTCTCGGTCGACAGATACAGCGGCATCCAGGCGCCGACCGTGCCGTAGATGCAGGTCGAGGCGCAGGCGACGAACAGCGCAACAAGCGTGGCGGGCAGCACGTCGGGCATGAACACCTGGCGGATGCCGACCGACTTGGCCTTGCCGAACCAGGCGCTGTCCTCGGCGCTGACCGTGCCGCCGCGCGCCAGCGTCTCCGAGATGCGCCGCTTGCGGTCCTGCGCGCGCACCCAATAGGGCGATTCCGGGCAGGTGGAGCGGATATAGATCGCAAGCAGCGCGATCACGCCGGGCACCATCACTGCGATGCGCCAGCCGAAATTGGCAGCCACGAGCCCGGTGATTGCGCCGGCGAGCGTGGCGCCGAGGCACCAGGCCGAGCGGGTGATGCTGATGACGCGGCCGCGCAGCCGGGCCGGCCAGGTCTCCGCGACCAGCATCGAGCCCAGCGACCATTCGCCGTTGAGCGCGAAGAACAATAGCGAGCGCGCGATCACGAACACCGCGAAGGTCGGCGACATCGCCGCGACCGGCATCAGGAGCGAGAACAGCGCGATATTGACGGCGAGCAGCGTGCGGCGACCGTAGCGGTCGGCGAGCCATGGCCAGAAGTAAAGCCCCGCGATGCCGACGAACAGCGCGATCTGCATGCCGGAGCGGTACTCCGGCAGCCTCAGCGAAAATTCCTTGATCACCATCGGCGAGATCAGCGCGAAGATCACGCCGTCCATGCCGTCGAAGCCCCAGCCGAGCGCGTTGGCAGTGGCGATATGCCAATGCGTTTTCGTGATCTCGGTTGTGTCCGCAACCGCGCGGTAGTTGGCGTATTGCAGGTGCTTCTGCTCGAGCGGACCGATGTCGATACTTGCATCGTTCACCGCAGGTGCGGCGTGGCCGTCAGCCGTGATGCTGCTCATGATGCCTCCCCGCGGCCGCTTTCTGCGAAGCTGTGCCGCAACCTCAAGCTGAACCAATCAGCTGACTGCGGCAAGCAAATTGCTCGCGGCAGCGCACGCGTCCATTCCGCTGAATGGAATGCATGCCGGGCAGCGCGAGGCGTCGCGTGTACGCAGCGCGCGCCGGCCGGTTTCAACAATCACAAAGAATTATTTCCGGAAACCGTCCGGAAAGCCTGCCGTAGCTCAGCCAACGACGACGCACTGATCAACCAGCACGCGCCGTTGTTGCCCCTTCAACGCCGGCGAAGCCTCGCCGGTCGGCCTACTCATCGGGAGATGAAACCATGTCGAAGCGTATTGCCTATCTCGCCGCCGCCGCCTTCAGCGCGCTTGCGATCACCGCCACTGTCGTGGCGCCGGTCCGTGCCGAGGAAAAGACCGTGATGGTCGGCGGCGCCGCGATGTTCCCGTCGAAGAACATCGTGCAGAACGCCGTCAACTCGAAGGATCACACCACGCTCGTCGCCGCAGTGAAGGCTGCGGGCCTGGTCGGCACGCTGGAAGGCAAGGGCCCGTTCACGGTGTTCGCGCCGACCAATGCCGCGTTCGGCAAGCTGCCGGCCGGAACCGTCGACACCCTCGTCAAGCCCGAGAACAAGGCGACGCTGACCAAGATCCTCACCTACCATGTGGTGCCGGGCAAGCTCGAGGCCTCCGACCTCACCGACGGCAAGAAGCTGAAGACCGCCGAGGGCGAGGAGCTGACCGTCAAGAAGCAGGACGGCAAGGTCTGGATCGTCGATGCCAAGGGCGGCAGCTCGATGGTGACGATTTCCAACGTCAACCAGTCGAACGGCGTCATCCATGTGGTCGATACCGTGCTGATGCCGGCGACGTAACACCTGGCGGCCTGCTTTAGTCCCTCAAAGGACCCGCGACATAGCGAGCCGGCGCCTCGCCCGGCTCGCATTTTTGTGACCATGTGAAGCAGCCTATATCAAACTGATGATGCCTGACCCCGTAACGGAACGCCGGTTCCGGGCGTATAACCTGGTAACGATCACGAGCAGAGACATCCCATGACGAGCCTTGCCGTCAGCGACCACCAGGCAGAGACCGCGACGCCCGCGAAGGCGATCCAGCCGGTCTGGGTGCGCATGGTGCACTGGATCAACGCCTTCGCGATGATCCTGATGATCATGTCCGGCTGGCAGATCTACAACGCCTCGCCGCTATTTAGCTTCACCTTCTCGCGGAGCATTACGCTCGGCGGCTGGCTCGGCGGTGCGCTGCTCTGGCATTTCGCCGCGATGTGGCTGTTGATGGCCAACGGCTTGGTCTATCTGGCGCTGGGTTTCGCCACCGGCCGCTTCCGCAAGAAGCTGCTGCCGATCACCCCCGGCGGCGTGATTGCCGACACCAAGGCGGCGCTGGCCTTCAAGCTGTCGCATGACGATCTCAGCAAATACAATTCGGTGCAGAAGTTGCTCTATGCCGGCATCATCGTGGTCGGCGTCGTCATCGTGCTGTCCGGCCTGTCGATGTGGAAGCCGGTGCAGCTGCATTGGCTGGTGTCGCTGTTCGGCGGCTACGATTTCGCCCGCTACGTTCACTTCACCTGCATGGCGCTGATCGTCGCCTTCCTGGTGATCCATGTCGCGCTCGCGCTGCTGGTGCCGAAGAGCCTGCGCGCCATGATCATCGGACGCTAGGGAGGTAGTCATGGGTCGTCTCCGCAAGCTCCTGATCCCCGGTGTCGACAAGAAGCTGCTCGTGCGCGATGCGATGAAGACGATGCCGGAGCTGACGCGCCGCCGCTTCATCACGGCGGGCACCAGCCTCGGCGCGCTGACGCTGCTCACCGGCTGCGATGTGGTCGATTCGTCGTCAGCCGAGGAAATGCTCAAGCAGGTCTCGAAGTTCAACGATGCGGTGCAGGCCTGGATGTTCAATCCGGATGCGCTGGCGCCGACCTTCCCCGAGAGCATGATCACCAAGCCGTTCCCGTTCAACGCCTATTACGATCTCGACGACGCGCCTGAGATTGCGGCAGCGGACTGGAAGCTCGAGGTGCGCGGGCTGGTCGAGAACAAGAAGTCGTGGACGCTCGACGAATTGTACAAGCTGCCGCAGGTCAAGCAGGTGACGCGGCATATCTGCGTCGAAGGCTGGAGCGCGATCGGCAGCTGGACCGGTACACCCTTGCGCGATTTCCTCAAGCTGGTCGGCGCCGACACCCGTGCCAAATATGTCTGGTTCCAGTGCGCCGACAAGGACGGCTACAACTCGCCGCTCGACATGCGCTCGGCGCTGCACCCGCAGACCCAGATGACGTTCAAATTCGGCGACGAGATCCTGCCGCGCGCCTACGGCTTTCCGATGAAGATCCGGGTCCCGACCAAGCTCGGCTTCAAGAACCCGAAATACGTGCTCTCGATGGAAGTCACCAACGACTACAAGGGCGGCTACTGGGAAGACCAGGGCTACAATTCGTTCAGCGGGAGCTAACTCGCTGTCGTCCCGGCCTAATGCGCAATTGCGCACGGGAGCCGGGACCCATACCCCGCGGCCGCGGGAATAGGTACGAGGGGAGACGCTCCCTTCCATCACAACCGCTTGTGGTTATGGGTCCGGCCTTCGCCGGGACGACGCTGGGAGGGGACCTTCCTCTGAAACGCCGACAGCAGCGCGCCGAGCGCGAGCATCGCGGCCGAGACGTTCAACGCGAATGACAGGCTGCCGACCGCGTCGGTGATGGCGCCGACCACGATCGGTCCGAGCGTCTGGCCGATGCCGAAGGCGATGGTCATCGCCGCGATCGCGGTCGGCCAGGATTGCGGCGGGTAGTTGAAACGCACGAAGGCGGTGGTCGAGCCGACCACGGCGAAGAAGGCGACGCCGAACACCAGCGCCGAGATCGCCAGCAGCAGCGGCGAATGCCCGAAGATCGGCAGGCTGGCGCCGAGCGCGTTGACGCCGAGGATGATGGTGGTGGCGAGCCCGCCGCGGTCGAGCGCCAGCACCCGCCCCCAGACCCAGGGCGTGACGAATGCGCTGACGCCGATCAGGCTCCAGAACGCGCTCTGTGCAGCTGCGCCGCCGCCGCCGTCCCGGACATAGGCGATCATGAAAGTCATGTAGGCGATGTAACCGGCGCCGAACAGGAAGTAGGCGGCGAGGTAGATCAGGACCGGCATGACAGCGAATTGGGTCCGCACGATACCGCCGGCGGCGGTGTTGGCGTGGAGCGGCGCCAGCATCAGCGGCACGGTCATGATCGCGGAAAGCAGCGTCATCGCCCACCACACGATCGACCACGAGCCGGCGCCGAAACCCTGCAGCACGAAGGGCGCGATCAATCCGGATGCCAAGATGCCGACGCCCGGCCCGGCATAGAACAGGCTGAGCAGGAAGTTCGCGCGTTCGGGTCGCGATTGCGCGATGGTTGCCGCAAGCGCGCCGCCGCCGACGAAGCCGATCGCGGCGGCGAAGCCGACCAGCAGGCGGGCAAAGCTCAGCACCACGAAATTGCCCGAGAGGGCGCAAAGCGCCAGCGACAGCGCGCAGGCCAGCGTCGACCAGCGCACCGACGCGGCAAGTCCGAAGCGTTCGATCAGGCGTGAGGCGAGCAGTGCGCCGACCAGATAGCCGGCGGCGTTGATCGTGTTCATGAAGCCGGCGGCCGAATAGGACCAGGCCAGCTGCTCGCGCATGTCGGGCAGCACCAGCGAATAGGCAAACCGGCCGATGCCGAGACCGACCGTCGGTGCGAGCGACAGAATAAGGATCAGCCGCGCGGCATGCGGGTAGGACGGGGCGGGGGCTCTCACAATTCACTCCGGCAATGCGGCCATTGTGACAGGCCGCGGCGGCGCTGCCCAGCGCCGATGCCCGCAACACTGTCTTGCGTATCAGGCAATCAGGCGATCAGGACCAGCGCGACGCCGATCACGGTCAGCAGGGTTCCGCCGACGATCCGCGCGGTGATCTCGACATGCTTGAGCACCACCGCGCTCATCACCACGGTGACCAGCGGATAGATCGCGGCGAGCGGTGCCACCAGCGTGATCGGGCCGTTGCGGACCGCGGCGAACAGGCTGAGCGCGCTGAGCCCGTTGCTGATCCCGGTCAGCGCGAACCAGAACCGGCCCTCGCGCGGCGCCTGCACCATGAAGCTGCCCTTGCGGACCCGTTGCACGGTCAGCACCACCAGCGAGGACATGACGTAGCCGACCAGGCAGGCCCATAGCGGGCTCGGCCAGATCGCAAGGCCGAGCTTGGCGATCGGCGGCACGATGCCGCGCACCAGCGCGCTGGTAAGCGGCAGCAGCAGCGCCCAGCTGCGCCAATGGCCGAGGTCGCGCGGCCTCGTCACGGTGATGATGGCGGCGCCCGCGACCGCGACGACGAGGCCGATGAGCTGCTGCGGCAGCAAGGGCTCGTGCAGCAGCACCACGGCGGCGGTGACCGCAAACAGCGGCGCCAGATTGCCCAGCGTCGAGGTGATGACCGGTCCCAGCGCCCGGTTTGACGCAAAGGTCAGGAGCGTCAGCGAGGCCGGGAAGAACAGCCCGATCGCCATGAAGATCGGCAGCGCACGCCAGACCACCGGCTCGCCATGCAGGATCAGCGGCGACAGCACCAGGAATAGCAGGGTGAAAGTGGGCACGCTGATCGCGGCGCCCGACAGCGGCTCGACGGTGCGCAGGCCAAGCTGCGCCAGCACCACCCCGGCGCCGAGGAAAATCGCCGAGGCGAAGGCGTAGACGATGGCTGCGGTCATGAGGTCCGTCTTGTTGGCTTCTAGAGGCGCGGGTTGCCCGTTGGGACCATTCTGGGCCGATCCGAGGTGCCTTGCCAATCCGGCTCCGGCGCTTTAGCACTCCGGCCGGATTTCCCCCGCTCGTCATGCCCGGGCTCGACCCGGGCATCCATCCATCTTCAGAGGCCTTTCGAAGCGGGATGGATTGCCGGGTCATCTGTGCGAGGACGCGCTTCGCGCTCTTGCCCGGCAACGACAACAACGATTAGCTCGAGGTAACACCATGGCGACCCATAAACTGCTGCTTCTCCCCGGCGACGGCATCGGCCCCGAAGTGATGGCCGAGGTGCAGCGCCTGATCGACTGGCTGAATGCGCAGGGCATCGCGAAGTTCGAGACCGAGCAGGGCCTGGTCGGCGGCTCCGCCTATGACGCCCACAAGGTGTCGATCTCCGAGGGCGACATGGCCAAGGCGACGGCGGCGGACGCCGTGATCTTCGGCGCGGTCGGCGGCCCGAAGTGGGACAGCGTGCCCTATGAGGTGCGTCCCGAGGCCGGCCTGCTGCGGCTGCGCAAGGATCTCGGCCTGTTCGCCAATCTGCGCCCGGCGGTGTGCTACCCGGCGCTCGCCGAGGCCTCGAGCCTGAAGCGCGACGTGGTCGAGGGGCTCGATATCATGATCGTCCGCGAGCTCACCGGCGGCGTCTATTTCGGCGAACCGAAGACCATCACCGATCTCGGCAACGGCCAGAAGCGCGCGGTCGACACCCAGGTCTATGACACCTACGAGATCGAGCGCATCGGCCGCGTCGCCTTCGACCTGGCGCGCAAGCGCCGCAACAAGGTGACGTCGATGGAGAAGCGCAACGTCATGAAGTCGGGCGTGCTCTGGAACGAGGTCATGACCCAGGTCCACGCGCGCGAATACAAGGACGTCACGCTCGAGCACCAGCTCGCCGATTCCGGCGGCATGAACCTCGTCAAGGCGCCGAAGCAGTTCGACGTCATCGTGACCGACAATCTGTTCGGCGACATGCTGTCCGACATCGCGGCGATGCTGACCGGCTCGCTCGGCATGCTGCCATCGGCCTCGCTCGGCGAAGTCGATTCGAAGACGAAGAAGCGGCGCTCGCTGTTCGAGCCGGTGCACGGCTCGGCGCCCGATATCGCTGGCCGAGGCCTCGCCAACCCGATCGCGATGATCTCGTCGTTCGGCATGGCGCTGCGCTATTCCTTCGACATGGGCGAGCTCGCCGACAAGGTCGATGCCGCGATCGCGGCCGTGCTCGCCAGCGGCCTGCGCACCGCCGACATCAAGTCGGAAGGCACCACGCCGGCCAGCACGAGCCAGATGGGCGAGGCGATCCTGAAGGAATTGCAGAAGCTGCACGCGTGACGGCTCTGCCGTCATTCCGGGGCGATGCGTAGCATCGAACTATGGTGTGCGCTTGCGCACCTGAGAATCTCGAGATTCCGGGTTCATCGCTGCGCGATGCCCCGGAATGACAGCACCAAAAATGAAAATGCCCGGCCGGAGCCGGGCATTTTCGTATCGGCTGCTCGCCGAAATTCTCAGTACAGCGGGAAATTCCGCGGATAGCCGCCGAGATCGGCCGGCGGGCTGAGCGGCTGGCGATCGATCGGGCGGTTGTTGTTCTCACGCGCGAACGAGGGATAACCGATCTCCGGCGGATAGGCGTAGTCGTTGAACTTGCGGTCGCCCGGCAGCACTTCGGTGCCGGCGTCGAGCCACGAGCGCGTGGTGACGTAAACGCGGGTGCGCGGACCCTGCTGATAGACCCGGTTCGGACCCTGCGCGCCGTAGTAGCGGCGGCCATCGCGGTCATACTGCTCCTGCTGCTTGCGCGTGCTCGGGCTCTGCGCGCTGGCTGCGGTCATGCCGAACGCGGTTGCGGTGACGGCAGCCGCGGCAAGCAACACCACGAGCTTGTTCGCGGCAGGGAATTCTAGGGTCATCGCATCCTCGTCATTACGGCCCCGTCGGGGCTGGCGCGTCCGCCAAAATCACTCGGAACACATTGTAGCCATGGTGGGGAGGCCGTCACTAGGTCAATTGCGCCACACCGGCCGAGATAATGAGTGTCCAAGCGCAAAAGTTTCATGAAAACCAGTGCTTTGCCACGGTCTCGCCATCAAAGGGCGCCGCGCAGGCGCGGGTTCTCGCTGCCCATGACCCAGTCGGCCGACAGGGCCGGCGCGCTGGAAGTAACGCAGTCGGTGCGCTTGAGCTCGGCATGCGCGAACAGGGCGGCGAGCCGCGGATCGTTGCCCGCGGCCAGCAGGGTCAGGCGGTTCAGCATGCAGATGATCGCGGCGCGCCGGGCCGGCAGGCTGGCGCCCTGGCAGGTCCAGCCGGAGATCCGGAGGTCAGGCGCGTCGGCCTGCTTGAGGAAGCCGAGGCAGGCGCGGTCGCCGTCCTGCCGCGCCGGGCGCAGCAAGGTGACGCTGCCGAACTTGCTGTCGACGATGCCGGCAGCCTCGAACTCGCGGACGCCGCCCGGGTGGAGCCGCCCGGCAATCTCGGTGACCGCAGGCCCCATGGCCTCGCCGCCGGGGCGATAGATTTCCAGCTCGGCGACTGTTGCACCGTTGGCATCGGCCCAACGGAAGGCGTCCTTGCGGCCGCCCTCGGGGTGCCGGAAGATCTCGTAAGTCTCTGTTTTATCTCGCAGATCGAGCTGGCTTACGGCAAAGGCCGGCGCCGTGCGGCCGGCCGGGCTCCAGCCTGCGGCGGCAGGGGCCGCCATCGCCGTTGCGTCGGGCAGTTGCTTCCATAGATAGTTGCCGAGGACGACGAACAGCGCGAGCACGGCGACATAGGCGAACAGCCGGGAGAGCGTGGCGTACACCTCGTCGACGAAGCTCGTCAGTGCTGACGGAATTCTCGTATGATGGGGCGCGGCCGGATCGGCCCGAAATAAACGCATCAAAACGCTCAAAAGCTACGCAACGTTGTCTTGACGGGGTTTCTCGCATAGAAGCGCTGCCTCTTCCCTTTCTGCAGCTTGCGGGGGAACGGGCATTTTTCGTCGGAGAGTGAACGATGGGTTACAAAGTCGCGGTGGTCGGAGCGACCGGCAATGTCGGGCGCGAAATGCTCAACATTCTCGACGAGCGCAAATTCCCCGCCGACGAGGTCGTCGTGCTGGCCTCGCGCCGCAGCGTCGGCATCGAGGTCTCCTATGGCGACCGCACGCTGAAGGTGAAGGCGCTCGAGCACTATGACTTCTCCGACATCGACATCTGCCTGATGTCGGCCGGCGGCTCGGTCTCCAAGGAATGGTCACCCAAGATCGGCGCCGCCGGCGCCGTCGTGATCGACAACTCCTCGGCCTGGCGCATGGACCCCGACGTGCCGCTGATCGTGCCCGAAGTGAACGCGGATGCGACCGCCGGCTTCACCAAGAAGAACATCATAGCCAACCCGAACTGCTCGACCGCGCAGCTCGTCGTCGCGCTGAAGCCGCTGCACGACAAGGCGACGATCACGCGCGTCGTGGTCTCGACCTATCAATCGGTGTCGGGCGCCGGCAAGGACGCAATGGACGAATTGTTCTCGCAGACCAAGGCCGTCTACACCAATGACGAGCTGGTCAATAAGAAGTTTCCGAAGCGCATCGCCTTCAACGTCATTCCTCAGATCGACGTCTTCATGGAAGACGGCTACACCAAGGAAGAGTGGAAGATGATGGCGGAGACCAAGAAGATCCTCGATCCGAAGATCAAGCTCGCCGCCACCTGCGTACGCGTGCCGGTCTTCGTCGGTCACTCCGAAGCCGTCAATGTCGAGTTCGCCAATCCGATCACGGCGGACGAGGCGCGCGACATCCTGCGCCGCGCGCCGGGCTGCCTCGTGATCGACAAGCACGAGCCGGGCGGCTACGTCACGCCCTATGAGGCTGCCGGGGAGGACGCGACCTATATCAGCCGCATCCGCGAGGACGCGACGGTGGAGAACGGCCTGTCGTTCTGGTGCGTGTCGGACAACCTGCGCAAGGGCGCGGCGCTCAATGCCGTGCAGATCGCCGAAGTCCTGATCAACCGCAAGCTGATCACCGCCAAGCAAAAGGCGGCATAAAAGCTGCCGCGGGAATACGGCGTCAGGAAGCGCGTGGCATGGCGGAAGCGGAACAACCGGGGACCTATCGGCCCAATCCGACGCTGAAGCGGGTTGAACGTCGTTTCGAGAACCTGCTGTTCAACAGCCGTTGGCTGATGGCGCCGTTCTATTTCGGCCTCGTCATCAGCCTCGCGGCGTTGCTGTTCAAGTTCTGCATGGAGCTGTGGCACTTCATCCTGCATGTGCCGGATGCCAAGGAATCCGACATCATTCTCGGCGTGCTGGCGCTGATCGACATCTCGCTGACCGGCAATCTGATCCTGATCGTGGTGTTCTCAGGCTACGAGAACTTCGTCTCGAAGATCGATCCGGAAGGGCATCCGGATTGGCCGGACTGGATGACCAAGGTCGATTTCGGTGGCCTGAAGCAAAAACTGCTGGCGTCGATCGTCGCGATCTCGGCGATTCAGGTGCTGAAGGCGTTCATGAACCTCGATACCGCGTTCGACCCCAGCAAGCTCGCCTGGCTGGTCGGCGTGCACCTGGTATTCGTGGTGTCGTCCTTCATGCTCGCGATCTCCGACCGCTGGGGCAGCGGCCATCACGGCAACGAGTAGATTACTGGTCTGATTTCAGCTCGTCGCGGACGCTGATGAATTCCTTCGCGACCCGGTCGAGCACGAACAGCGAGCCCTCGGCGACGCCGAAATAGGCACCGTGCAGCTGCATCTCGCCGCTCTCGACGCGTTCGCGCACGAATGGGAACGTCATCAGGTTCTCCAGCGAGCGGAACACCGCGGCCTTCTCGATGCGGACGACGAAGTCCTGCATGGTCTCATGCTCGCGTTGCTCGACGATTTCGCCGGGCTTGATGAACATCTGCATCCATTTGCCGATGAAGTCGCCGGGCGTGAGCGGCTTGATCTTGTCGACGAAGGCGCGGATGCCGCCGCACTGCGCGTGGCCCAGCACCACGATGTTCTTCACCTTCAAAACGGTCACGGCATATTCCAGCGCGGCCGAGACGCCGTGGGCGTTGCTGTCGGGCTGATAGACCGGAACCAGATTGGCGATGTTGCGGACCACGAACAACTCGCCGGGGCCGGCGTCGAAGATCACCTCCGGCGAGACGCGGGAGTCGCAACAGCCGATCACCATCGTCTCGGGAAACTGGCCGCGCTCCGAGAGATCCTGGTAGCGCGACTGCTCGGTCGGCAGCCGCTGGGTCGCGAACGTCCGGTAGCCGTCGATCAACTGCTTCGGAAAGAATTTCATGGCCTCTGGCTAACCACATGCGGGTAACGGGAACAAGACTTTCGGCGTGTGGCCTGAGATGATACGGCAGCGTTGAAGAATGGTTCCCGCCCGATGCCTAAACAATGGCCACCGGCGGAGCCCGAGCCTCCAGGAGAATGTCGATGACCCGTCCGCGCCGCAGCTTGTTGTTCATGCCGGGATCGAATGCACGGGCGCTGGAAAAGGCCCGGACGCTGCCGGCGGACGGCATTATCCTCGACCTGGAGGATTCCGTTGCCCCCGACGCCAAGGCCACAGCCCGGGAGCAGATCGCCACGGCGGTCGCGGCCAAGGGCTTTGGCAAGCGCGAGGTGCTGATCCGCATCAACGCGCTCGACACGCCCTGGTGGGTCGACGACATCGGCATGGCCGGCAAGTCGCAGCCGGACGGGATCCTGGTTCCCAAGATCTCGACCGTCGACGATCTCAACGCCGTCGCCGATCGCCTCAGCGACATCAATGCGCCTGCCTCGATCCGGGTCTGGGCGATGATCGAAACCGCGCGCGCGGTGCTCGACGCCGACAAGCTGGCCGCGGCATCGAAGGATTCCGAAACCCGGCTCGCCGGCTTCGTGTTCGGGCCGAACGACATTGCCCGCGAAACCCGGATCCGGATGAAGCCGGGCCGCGCGGCGATGATTCCGATGATCACGCATTGCATCCTGGCGACCCGCGCGCACGGGCTCGAGATCCTCGACGGGCCCTATAGCGACATCAGCAATGTCGACGGCTTCGCGGAGGAATGCGCGCAGGGCCGCGATCTCGGCTTCGACGGCAAGACGCTGATCCATCCGAGCCACATCGATGCCTGCAACGCGATCTTCACGCCGCCGGAGGCCGAGGTCGCCGAGGCGCGCAAGATCATCGCCGCCTTCGAGAAGCCGGAGAACGCCTCGCGCGGCGCGATCCAGCTCGACGGCCGCATGGTCGAGCGCCTGCACGCCGAGATGGCCAGGCGCACCATCGCGATCGCCGATGCGATCGCCGCGATGGGGCATTAGCCCTGCGAAGCGTCTTCCCTTCTCTCCCTGTGGGAGAGGGTGCAGCGGTGTTTGCGTTACGCTCCAAATCTCTCCGCCGCCCACGCGTAGAGGCTGCCCGGGATCGGCGCCTCCTTGCCGCGCCCTTTCGGCGAGATGTGCAGGCCGATGATCCCGGGATCGTTCAGGTAGCGCGAAAAATCCGACGGCTCGAAGAACAGCTTCGGCTCGGCATGCACGGCGTAGAATGATCGCTTCGGCAGCGCGTGCTGCAATTCGCCTGCGCGGCGCGCCAGCGCGGTGAGCGCCGCCGGGCCGTAGATCGCGACACGGATGTCGGCGAGGCGATTGGACTTGCCGCGCAGCCGGCGCATCGCGAAGGTCAGGCGATGGCGCAGCGCCAGCCAGTCCGGGATCAGCTCGTCCTGCTGCATCAGCGCCTCGAACGCGCGCACGATTGGATCGTCGGTCGGCAGATACAGCACGGAGTTGCCGAGCTGCCGCGGCCGCTCCCAGGCAAAATAGGGCTTGGCCGGATCGAGCTCGACGCCCTTCAGCAGCAGCACGTCAGCGTCGAGCCAGAGACCGGCGCGCCGCGCCATCAGCCGCATGCGGAAGAAGTCGCTGAACTGCAGCATGGTCCAGTCGCGCCACGAGCCGTCGGGCTCCGCCGGGCGCAGCTTCTCCGCGAACGAATGCGGCAGCACGGCTTCGGCTTCGGCATTGCCGATACCGTCGGGCAGGCCGGGAATCGGATCGAAACTGTAGACGGTGACCTTGTGCCCCGCCGCCGCCTGCGAGCGCAGGCAGGTCTGGCGCAGCGCGTCCATCGAGCCGTGCCAGAAGGTGACGATGTCAGGCAGCATGCGCGTCAGCTATCAGCGGGTTTGCGGCGAGCGAATTCGGCAAAGAAAAGCCCCGGCGCCTGACGGCACCGGGGCACGATGATGCGCTGAGCCTCAAGCCCAGGCGCGTTCCCTAAGCTTCGTCTCGTAGCTGTCGATCGACGATTTCTTTTCCATCGTCAGGCCGATGTCGTCGAGGCCGTTGATCAGGCAGTGCTTGCGGAACGGGTCGATCTCGAACTTGACCTTGCCGCCGTCGGGACCGCGGATCTCCTGGTTGGGGAGGTCGATGGTCAGCGTCGCGTTGGCGCCGCGCTCGGCGTCGTCGAATAGCTTGTCGAGGTCCTCCTGCGACACGCGGATCGGCAGGATGCCGTTCTTGAAGCAGTTGTTGTAGAAGATGTCGCCAAACGAGGTCGAGATCACGCAGCGGATGCCGAAGTCGAGCAGTGCCCAGGGCGCGTGCTCGCGGCTCGAGCCGCAGCCGAAATTGTCGCCGGCGACCAGCACCTTCGCGTTGCGATAGGCGGGCTGGTTGAGGACGAAATCCGGGTTCTCGCTGCCGTCATCCTTGTAGCGCTGCTCGGAGAAAAGCCCCTTGCCAAGGCCGGTGCGCTTGATTGTCTTGAGGTATTGCTTCGGAATGATCATGTCGGTGTCGACATTGATGATCTTCAGCGGCGCCGCGACGCCTTCCAGCGTGGTGAACTTATCCATCGGTGCTCTTCCCGGGCAAAAAATAGCGGATATCGGCCGGATGTTTATCGCGAATGTGACAGCGGTAAAAGGGCCATTTCTGCAGGGCTAGCCCGCATCGGCCTCAATCGCCTCCATATCGGCGTCGGAGAGGCCGAAATGGTGCCCGATCTCATGGATCAGCACGTGGCGAACGATGTGGCCGAGGGTCTCGTCGTGCTCCGCCCAGTAATCCAGGATCGGCCGGCGGTACAGCCAGACCAGGTTGGGCAGCCGGGCCACGTCGCTATGGCTCTGCTGCGGCAGGCCGATGCCCTGAAACAGGCCGAGCAGGTCGAACTCGCTCTCGGCCTGCATCTCGTCGAGCACCTCGTCGGTCGGAAAGTCGTCGACGCGGATGATCAGGCCCTCGCAGAGGGCCCGGAACGTCTTGGGCAGGCGCTCGAAAACCTCGTGCGCCATGGCCTCCATCTCGGCCAGCGAGGGGGCTTTTTCTGTGGTCCACATGACACTCCTTTAGCGCGAGTGCTATCGGCGGCGCCAGCGCAGTTGACCTTGGCGGCGCAATGGGAGACCGTGCCGCCCACGAATGGGGCTCAAGAATCGAGCTTGGGTGGGCGTAATGAAACGGATCGTGGCGACAGCGCTGTTGGCTGTAGCAGTCGGGCTCTCGCTCCCGGCGACAAAGGCGCAGGCACAGAGCGCGGCGGCTGAGGCGCGCGTCGGCGAGGCGGCACCGGTCGCGCGCACGCGCGTCGTCGAGCGCCGCCGGCTGAAGCGCGTGCCGATCTACCGGTCCCGGCCCGATCATTGGGAACCCGATGTCATCCCGCGCTACAACCCCGGTCCGAACGCCGTGCGCGACTGCACCGCGACCTATGTGCAGGAGCACCGGCCGAGCGGTACCGTGATCACGCCGCGCATGAACTGCTTCTGGCGGCCGGGCTAGTTACGCGTATGTCGGCGCGTTGCGCCGATCATCGCAACAGCCGCGATCAAACCTGTCGCCCATAAAACCGCCGCCGCCATCAGCATCCGCGTGCGATGGCTTGCGGTGCCGATGTCGTCGCCCGGTCCTTGGCGGCGAGCGCGACATCGCCGGGCATGATGGAACAGCTGAGCGCCGCGAGGGCTGTTCGAAGCAGCCACCTGCGTGCGCGTTTGTGTCATGGCAATCCTGCAACGGACAGAACGCGAGATACGACCATCGTCTATGTCGTTTGCACACCAACGCGAAAAATCGCGCGCAGTGCCGGAACCTGAAGCGCGCCGGCAGCATTCATGTTCGTGGCGCAGTCATTCACTTCCCATTCACGTCGTCCGCATTCTGCTAGCGATCTGCGTCGCGGCAACGGCGTCGATTCGAAAGCTGAAGCGTTTTCCAGCGGAGCCTGTCCCGCGCGTGATGCGGGACGGACACCGGTTCGCGTGAGGAAAACGCGTCAAGCAGAAGTTCAAGTCGTCGCTGCAAGACGTGACATCAAAGGATCAAGGAGACAATTCATGAAGGCGATGAAGGTTCTGGGGCTCGCGGCTGTCGGTGCCGTGTTGGTGTTGGCGGCGCCGGCCGAGCGTGCAAGCGCGATGTCGCTCGCCACGCCGGGCACAGCCGCCACGGTTCAGGACAACGCGAACCAGGCGACCACGCAGGTACGCTGGGGTGGGCGCGGGTGGCATCGTGGCTGGCATCGCGGACATCACCGCGGCTGGGGGCATCGTCGCCACTGGCGCCGTTGATCGCGCGGCGTATTAGCGCAGTTGAGACACAGGCCCGTGAGCAGCGGGCCTGTTGTCGTTCTCAGCCATCAAACCGGCAGATTCGCCCACGCGAGATGATATCCATCGCAATCTGCAGGAGTTGATCATGATGAGATGGATCGGTGTCGCGGCTGTCGCTTGTACATTCGCGTTGACGGCGCCGGCATCGGCAACCGCCGCGGCATCAGCCCAGCCGCAGGCCGCGGCACCGCAGCGGCAAGTAGGCAAGGCAACGGATATCAGCGCGCAGCGCTATCATCATTACCATCGTCGCCACTATCACTACGGCTACCGTCCTTATTACCGGCCGTACTACCGGCCCTATTCCTATTATCGGCCGTACGGCTCCTATTATTTAGGGCGGCCCTATTACTATCGGCCGTACCCCTATGCTGCGCCGGCGCCATTCACCTTCGGCTTCGGGTTCGGCCCGTTCTGGTGATGCACGCAGTCGCGCCGTGCGCGACATCAGCCGTGCAACAAGAGAGCAGCTCTCCGATCGGAGCTGCTCCGTCCGCCTCAGGGCGCGAAGCCCTTCGCCAGCAGCACAATGCCCTGCGCACCCGCCTTGCGATCCCTGGAGATCTCGACATATTCGGGCGACTCCGACCAGGCGCGGAATGCGGCTTCGTCAGGGAATGACATCAGCACCAGCTTGTCGCGATCCCAGCTGCCCTCGAGCACCGCGGGCTGTTCGTCGGCCGACAGCAGGCGTCCGTTGAACTTCCTGAATACGTCGAAGAAGCGCGCCTGATACCGATCATAGGCGGCGCGATCGGTCATCTTGAGTTGCGCGATCACATAGACAGTCACTGACGTTTCTCCCGGACGTTTCGCCGCAGCGTTTTGCGCGTTCATGGCGCATTCACTCAGCGATTTCTAGCGTCATGCCGGGAGCGACTGCAATGAACGCAATGAAACCGGCTGCCATGCAGCTTGGTGCTCGTTGCCGTTGTCAGGGAGGTTCAGAGATGAGGGAGAGCTATTTGCGGCGCGGATTGGTGCGCCGTCTCGGCGTTGTGGCGGCCGCTGTCTTCGCATTGTCGGTTGCTTCGCAGCAGCGCGCCGAAGCGCTGTCGCTGGCAAGCCCGGCCGCCGCGCCCGCGGCAAGGTCTGCGGCCGATGCCATGACGACCCAGGTCCGGCACGGCGGTGGCGGCCACGGCGGCGGATTTCACGGCCGCGGCTTCCGTGGTGGCGGCTTCCGCGCCGCGCCGGCGTTCCATGGCGGCTATCGCTATGGCGGCTTCCATCGCCATTATGGTGGCTACCACCGCTTCTACGGCGGCGGTTACCGCTACGGCTATCGGCCCTATTACCGCCGGCACTTCCATCACCGGCGCTTCTTCTACGGATCGTCCTACTATTACCCGGCCTATTATCATCACCGCCGTTGCCGGGTGGTCTGGACCTATTACGGACCGCGCCGGATCTGCCGGCCGTGGTGGCACCACCGCCACTACTGGCGGCCGTATCGCGTCTATTGGTAAAGTTTGAAATGACAGCGGGCGCCTCACGGCGCCCGTCTTGTTGGGTCCCTCTCTTTGCGCGCTGGAGCGTGTTCGAACGAAGTGGGCGCCGCTTCGCGTGAAGAAAACGCGTCAAGAAAGGGGCGTTAGTCCCAGTTCTTCAGCTTCCAGGACTTTATCTTCCACGGCGTCAGGTTTTCCATCCGCCATTGCGTCCAGCGCTCCGGCGGCCAGTGGCTGAGGCGCGAGGTTTCCTTCACCTCGGGAAGCGGATCGATGATGCGCGCCACGGCACGACGGCGCTTCTGGCGCGTCGCGTCGCTGATCATGTCGACGAATTCGGGTTTATCGGCCACGGCACGCGCTCCTTGCGAAGGCTTGTTTTCGCAAGGAGGCAGTGTGCGTGCGCCCCGTTAACGAGCCGTTTCCGAAACGGCTCGAGCTTGAGACGAAGCAATAGCGTTTTCGAGCGAAGTGGCCTCGGTTCGCGTGAAGAAAACGCGTCAAAAAAGAATCTGGCGCGTACCTTACCGCCAGTCGCGGACGTCGACGAAGTGGCCGGCAATCGCGGCGGCCGCGGCCATCGCGGGCGACACCAGATGGGTGCGGCCCTTGAAGCCCTGGCGGCCCTCGAAGTTGCGGTTCGAGGTCGAGGCGCAGCGCTCTTCCGGCTTGAGCTTGTCCGGGTTCATCGCAAGGCACATCGAGCAGCCCGGCTCGCGCCAGTCGAAGCCGGCCGCGATGAAGATCTTGTCGAGGCCTTCGGCTTCCGCCTGCTCCTTCACGATGCCCGAGCCCGGCACGATCATCGCGTTGACGTTGGCGTTGACGGTTTTGCCCTCGGCAATCTTCGCGGCAGCGCGCAGGTCCTCGATGCGGCCGTTGGTGCAGGAGCCGATGAAGACGCGGTCGAGCTTGATGTCGGTGATCTTGGTGCCGGCGGTCAGGCCCATATATTTCAGCGCGCGATGCTTGGAGATGCGCTTGGCCTCGTCGGCGATCTTGTCGGGATCGGGCACGAAGCCGGTCACCGAGATCACGTCCTCAGGGCTCGTGCCCCAGGTGACGATCGGCGGCAGCTTGGCCGCATCGAGCCGGATCTCGTGGTCGAAATGCGCGCCCTCGTCGGAGCGCAGCGTCTCCCAGTAGCGCATCGCGGCGTCCCAGGCGGCGCCCTTCGGCGCCTTCGGGCGGCCGCGCAGGAAATCGAACGCCTTCTGGTCGGGCGCAACCAGGCCGGCGCGCGCGCCGCCTTCGATCGACATGTTGCAGACCGTCATGCGGCCTTCCATCGAGAGCGCACGGATCGCCTCGCCGGCATATTCCAGCACATAGCCGGTGCCGCCGGCGGTGCCGATCTCGCCGATGATCGCCAGGATGATGTCTTTGCCGGTCACGCCTTCGGGCAACTTGCCGTCGACGACCGCGCGCATGTTCTTGGCCTTCTTCTGGATCAGGGTCTGCGTCGCCAGCACATGCTCGACCTCTGACGTGCCGATGCCGTGCGCGAGCGCGCCGAACGCGCCATGCGTCGAGGTGTGGCTGTCACCGCAGACGATGGTGGTGCCGGGCAGCGTAAAACCCTGCTCCGGGCCGATGACGTGGACGATGCCCTGACGCTTGTCGAACTCGTTGTAATACTCGATGCCGAATTCCTTGGCGTTCTCCGCCATCACCCGCATCTGCTCGATGCTTTCAGGATCGGGGTTCGGCTTCGAGCGGTCGGTGGTCGGGATGTTGTGGTCGACGACGGCGAGTGTCTTCTCAGGTGCGTGCACCTTGCGGCCGGCGGCGCGCAGCCCCTCGAACGCCTGCGGCGAGGTCACCTCGTGCACCAGGTGGCGATCGATATAGAGCAGGCAGGTGCCGTCGTCGGCCTCGTGGACCAGATGGTCGTTCCAGATCTTGTCGTACAGGGTTGTCGGTTTGGACATGAGCTTCAGCTCCAGAAGAAATTCGGTGGTGAATGGCATGAGCGCGTCTTAAGCGCGCGGACAGGCGAAAGCGTCCAGGCAGCGTTACGCTGCGCGTCTAAGCTCTGATGTTGCCGACGTCGCAAAGCGCCCGAAGAAGCGGCCGGGCAGCCGCGAGCGATCGTCGATCACGACGCGCTGGCAGGTCTGACTTGGACAGCGCTGGCTTGCTTGATCCGGAACCATTCTAAATTTCTAACACAGGGCTCGCGCCCGCGACAATCGATCGATGCGCGGGCCTGTCCGTCAGATAGGTATGCCGCAACAAAAAAGCGCGGGGCAGGCCCCGCGCTTTTGGTCACATCCCCTGAGGGAAACGTTACTCGCCAACGGCGGTCTGGCGGTCCTGCTTCTCGACGATGCGGGCCGACTTGCCGCGCAAGTTGCGCAGATAATAAAGCTTGGCGCGACGAACCTTGCCGCGACGCACGACCTTGATCGAGTCGATCATCGGCGACATCACCGGGAAGACGCGCTCGACGCCTTCGCCGTAGGAGATCTTGCGCACGGTGAAGCTCTCGTTGAGGCCCTGACCGGAACGACCGATGCAAACGCCCTCATAGGCCTGCACGCGGGTACGCTCGCCTTCGACCACCTTCACGTTGACGATGACGGTGTCGCCGGGGCCGAATTCCGGGATATCCTTGGTGGCGGCGAGCTTGTCGAACTGCTCTTTTTCGAGCTGCTGAATAAGGTTCATCGAAATCTCCATCGGCGGCGCGCCCAGCCTGTATGGGGGCTGCGCAAACGTCCATCTATCCTGCGCGGGTGCGGATTTGGCCGCCCGTATAAGGCAAAGCGCAGGGTTTGTCACCCGTCTGTCGTGTTTTTTGTCCCTCGCCGAGCGGCTTTTTGGCCGGCCTTGCGGGCCCAGAGATCGGGCCGCCGGGCCGCCGTCAGGGCCTCGGATTGGGCCAGCCGCCAGGCCGCGACCTTGGCGTGATCGCCGGAAATCAGGATTTCCGGGATCTGCCTGCCCTCGAACTCCTGCGGGCGGGTGTATTGGGGGTATTCCAGTAGTCCTTCGGAAAAGCTTTCCTCGGTTCCCGAGGTCTGCTTGCCCATCACCCCTGGCAACAGGCGGACGCAGGCGTCGATCAGGGCCATCGCGGCGATTTCGCCGCCGGACAGCACATAATCGCCGATCGAGACCTCCTCGAGGCCCCGCGCCTCGATCACCCGCTGGTCGATGCCCTCGAAGCGGCCGCAGACGATGAGGGGGCCGGGGCCGGCCGCAAGCTCCGCGACCTGGGTCTGGGTCAATGGCCGACCGCGCGGGCTCATCAAGAGGCGCGGACGGTCAGGCGCGATATCAGCGGCGTCGATCGCCGCCGCCAGCACATCGGCCCGCAGCACCATGCCGGGGCCGCCGCCGGCCGGCGTGTCGTCGACGCTGCGGTGCTTGTCGGTGGCCGAGGCCCGGATGTCGCGCGCTTCCAGCGCCCAGAGTCCGCCAGCCAGCGCCTTGCCGGCGAGGCTCACGCCGAGCGGCCCCGGAAACATGTCTGGGAACAGGGTCAGCACGGTGGCGCGCCATGGTGTCGCCTGGGCTGTGGTGTCTTGCGATGTCATGGCCTCTGGTTACGGCACCACGGCCGTGAGGTCGAGGCTCTGCATCATCGCGGCCGCGTCCACCGCGCGTCGGAAGTCGGCAAGCTTGAAAGTCGCGACATTGATCTTGCGCAGGTCCAGCAGGCCTTCGGCGGCGAGGCCGGCGAGCTGGCCTGGTGCCGTGCGGTCGTACATGAACTGCCCGACCACCTCCCAGTCGTTGGCCAGCATCTCGCGGAACGAGAGTTCGAGCGGCACCTCGGCGCTGCCCATCAGCACCATCCGGCCGCCACGCCTGAGCGCGCGCAGGGAGGACAGCGTGGTCGAGGTGCTCTTGGCGGTGCCGAGCAGATCGAGCGCGACATCGGCGCTGCCGCCAGCGGCGCGGCGGATGACCGCAAGGTCGGCTGCGGCATCGCCGCTGACGACGGCGGGAATGACGCGAGGGCCGAACGCGTCGCGCAACTGCTCGAGCGCGGCCTCCTTGCGGCCGACGGCGACGACGCGGCCCGCGCCCATCGCGACCGCGAGCATCACGCCGCCCGAACCGAAATAGCCGGTCGCGCCGTTGACAATGATGGTCTGCCCGCCGCGCAGGCCGGAGCGCTGCAAGCCGCCGAACGGCACGATCAGTTTTGCGAGCCCGATCAGCTCGGTCGCCGGCTTGTCGTCGAGATTGGCAAGTGGCGTAACGCAGGCGGCCGGCCAGTGCGCGATCTCCGCGAATACGCCGTCGCGCCAGCGCGCCTGCAATGCGAGCGCCTCCGGCGTCGTCACCGTGGCGGTGAGGCCGATCAGGATCTGCGGCGGATCGCGATCCGGCACGTCGCCGCGCAGATGCGGGCTCAGGAACACGCGGTCACCGCTTTGCACGTGCGTGACGTTGTCGCCGGCGGCGACGACGCGCGCGATCGCGTTGGTGCCCGGCACGAACGGCATCGGTGGCAGGCTGTAGGGCAGTGCGCCGGACAGCAGCCTGTTGGTGTAGGACAGCACCATGCCGGCTTCGATCCGCACCACGACGCCATCGGGCGCGGGCATCGGCGTCGTGACATCCTCGAAGCGCAGATCGTTGTGGGCGTGCAGCCGCCAGGCCTTGTGCGTGCTTGTCATTGGGATGCTCCGTGAGACCATTGCTTAAGTAGCCCGGATGGAGCGAAGCGCAATCCGGGAATCACGCAAGCAATGACGAGCGGCTCCGGATTGCGCTGCGCTTCATCCGGGCTACGGGCTAACCCACGTTATGGTCACGCCGTCGTCGGATCGTCAGCGAGATGCCGCGCGAGCGCGACGGCAAGCGGACAGATCGCCAGCGCCGTGAGCGCGGTTGCTGCGGTCGCGAGCGACGGGCCGAGCGCGTCGCCAAGCAGGCCGTAGATAACAGGCGCGATCGCGCCCGATCCGATCGTTCCGGTATAGAACTGCGCGAAGGCGCGCTCGGTCTGATGCGCGGGGGTGAGCTCGGGCACCGTGCCGTAGAGAACCGAGGAGGTGCCGTTGAGCATCACGCCGAGCAGCGGCAGCAGCACGATAGCGGGTGCGAGCGGCAGCGCCAGCACGGCTGCGATCAGCGCCGCCGTACCGCCTTCGGTGATCAGCACGGTGCGCAGCGTCCCGACCCGCGCGCCGAGCCAGCCGCATGTGAATTTTCCCGCAGCGCCGCCGATGAAGACCAGCGCCAGCGCAAGGCCGTTGGTCGGCAGCGAGGCGCCCTTGTCGCGCAGCAGGAACGGCAGGAAGGTGAGAAAGCCCATCCTGACCGCGGTGTCGAGAATTCCGATCGCGAGCAGGCAGTGAAAGCCGCGGCCTGTGCTGGCGCCGCGCGATGCTGATGCCGCCTTGTGCTCGGCGCCCTTGCCGACGGCCGGCATCCAGAGCGCAATGCAGACCGCGACGAGCAAGCCTGCGAGAGCGAGCACGAGCAGCGCGTGCCGCCACGACATGATCACCAGCAGGATCGAGGTCAGGGCCGGGATCGCCGCCTTGCCGAGATCGCCCGAGAAATTGTAGATACCGAGCGGCCCGCGCGCCGCTGCGCCATAGGCGCGCGACACCGCGGCGGAAGCGATCGGATGCTGCGTGCTCGATCCCGCGCCGGAGAGCGCGAGCGCCAGGCCGAGGCCAATGACACCGCCGGAGCATCCAGCAAACGCGTAGCCGACTGCGGACAGCGCCGTGCCCGCGATCAGAATCACCTTGCCGTCGATCCGCTCCGCGATGCGTCCGACCGGAATCTGCAGCCCGGCCATGGCGCCGGCATAGAGCCCGCGCAGCAGCGCCAGCAGGCCGTAGCTCAGCGCGAATTCGGCCTGCCAGACCGGCAGCAGCACGTAGATGACGTCGGTGTAGCCGTCGTGGAGGGCGTGGTTGAGCCCGGTCACGGTCAGGGTGCGGGTTGACCGGGCACGGTCGGGCCGCGTCGTGCCGGTTTCGGCCGACACGCTCATTGCCGCCCTCCAATGCAAGAAAATCTAAAGATTGCGCGGGCGAGCATCAGGAGGGGACCTCAGAAAAGAAAGCTATACAAGGAGCTTGCATGGCAGTATGCGCCGCCAAGGCGCTTGTCACAAATCAGTAATAATCGGATCATACGTTAGAAAATCTTGTATTGAGGGATCATGTTCGTCCCACGCCGCAGCCTGCCGCCGCTCAATGCGGTGCGTGCCTTCGAGGCCGCCGCACGGCTAGGCAGCTTCAAGGAAGCCGCCGCCGAGCTCAGCGTGACCCATGGCGCGGTCAGTCAGCAGATCCGCCTGCTCGAGGAATGGCTGGGCGCGCCGTCGCTGTTTCGGCGATCGGTGCGGCGCGTGGTGCTGACGCCGGCAGGCGCGGCATTGCTGGCAGAGTTCGCGCCCGCGCTCGACCGGATTTCCGCCGCCGTGCAGCAGCATCGCGAGCGGCGCGGCGATCTGGCGGTCGCGGTGTTGCGCGTCAATGCACTCGCGACCTTCAGCCTGCGCTGGCTGCTGCCGCGGATGAGCCGGTTTCGCGCCGAGCATCCCGATATCGAGGTGCGCCTGAGCACGTCGAACGATCCGGTGGATGCGCTGCCTGAATCATTCGACGTCGTGATCCGCGGTGGCCCCGACACCTTCCACGGCTTCTCGTCACGCTTCCTGGTGTCGGAGCGGAGATTGCCGGTATGCAGTCCGTCGCTATTGGCGCAGCTGCCGCTCAATGAGATCGCGGACCTCTCCAGGCACACGCTGCTGCATGTCACGTCGATGCCGCGGCTATGGCGCGACTGGCTCACCGAGGCCGGGCAATCCGCGCTGGAGCCGGCGGCCGCGCTGACCTTCGATCACTTCTATCTGACGATCCAGGCCGCGCTCGATGGTCTCGGCGTCGCGATGGGACCGACCGCGCTGATCGCGGACGATCTCGCGGCCGGGCGCCTGGTGACGCCGTTTCCGGATGTCAGCCTGCCGGCGCGGAGCTACTTCGCTTACTTCCCGGCGGGGCGCAGCAACGATCCGCACAGCGCGGTGTTCTGCGACTGGCTCGAGCAGCAGGGCCGGATGACGGGTTGAAGATTATTTTCGATCAGGCCGCCGACGGATCGTCGCCGTCGATTTCCTTGGGCAGGTCGATCACCACGCGGCCGCCGTCGAGATCGACAGTCGGCACCACGGCATTGGTGAACGGCAGCAGCATCGTCGCGCCCTGCGGCGGGGCGATCTCGATGATGTCGCCGGCGCCGAAATTATGGATCGCGATCACCTTGCCGAGCGGCTGCTCCGTCGTCGTCACCGCGGCGAGCCCGATCAGATCGGTGTGGTAGTATTCGCCGTCGTCGGTGTCCGGCAGCCGGTCGCGCGGAACGTAGAGCTCGAGCCCGTTGAGCCGTTCGGCATCATCGCGGCTGGCGACGCCCTTCAGCGTCACCACCAGATGGTCTTTGGCCTCACGCAGATGCGTGACCTCGAACTGGCGCGTGCCGTCCTTGGTCATCAGCGGACCGTAGTCCTTCACGGCCAGCGGATCTTCGGTGAAGGTCCAAAGCCTGACGGCGCCGCGCACGCCATGCGCAGCGCCGATGCGGGCGACACAGACCGGTGCAGCCACCGTGGTCGCCGTTCAGCCTTAAGCCTTGGCGGCGGCTTCGGCCTGCGCCTTGCGCTCCTTGCGCGGCACGGCCTTTTCCGGGTTGTTGCGCGGCGCGCGCTTCATGACGCCGGCGGCGTCGAGGAAGCGGGTCACGCGATCCGACGGCTGCGCGCCCTTGGCGAGCCAGGCCTTCACCTTGTCCATGTCGAGCTTCAGGCGCGACTCGTTGTCCTTCGGCAGCAGCGGGTTGAAGTGGCCGAGACGCTCGATGAAGCGGCCATCGCGCGGGAAGCGCGAGTCGGCGACGACGACGTGATAGACCGGACGCTTCTTGGTGCCTGCGCGAGCGAGGCGGATAACAACGGACATTCAGTTCTCCTTCAAAGGTCGATGTGTTCGATTGATTGGCATTCCGCGTCGCGCCGGCCGTATGCGAGCCGTCGCGACGAATTCCTCATTTCTTCTTGCCCGGGAAGCCGCCGAGGCCCGGCAGCATCGGCTTGCCGGAAAGGCCGGTCAGGCCCGGCACGTTCGGCAGGCCGCCGCGCAGCCCGGCCGGCAAATCCTTCGGCAGATTGGGCAGGCCGCCGCCGGCGCCGCCCTGCATCTTCTCGGCGAGCGCCTTCATCTCCTCGGCCGAGGGCGGCTTCATGCCACCGCCGAATCCCATCGCCTGCGCGATGCCGGCGAGCGGGCCGCGTTTGCCGCTTCCCATGGCCTTCATCATGTCGGCCATGTTCCGATGCATCTTCAGCAGCTTGTTGACGTGCTCGACGCTCTGGCCGGCGCCTGCCGCGATGCGCTTCTTGCGGCTCGCCTTCAGGATGTCCGGGTTCTTGCGCTCCTGCCGCGTCATCGAGTCGATGATCGCGACCTGGCGCTTCAAGATCTTGTCGTCGATGCCGGCCGCCGCGATCTGGTTCTTCATCTTGGAGATGCCGGGCATCATGCCCATCAGGCCGCCGATGCCGCCCATATTGGCCATCTGCTGCAGCTGCTCGCGCATGTCGTTGAGGTCGAACTGACCCTTGCGCATCCGCTCGGCGGTGCGCGCGGCCTTTTCGGCGTCGATATTGGCGGCGGCCTTCTCGACCAGCGAGACCACGTCGCCCATGCCGAGGATGCGGCCGGCGATGCGGTTCGGATGGAAGTCCTCCAGCGCGTCGGTCTTTTCGCCGGTGCCGATCAGCTTGATCGGCTTGCCGGTGACCGCGCGCATCGACAGCGCCGCGCCGCCGCGGCCGTCGCCGTCAACGCGCGTCAGCACGATGCCGGTGAGGCCGACGCGCTCGTCGAACGAGCGCGCGAGGTTGACCGCGTCCTGGCCGGTGAGGCTATCCGCGACCAGCAGCACTTCGTGCGGGTTGGCGGCGGCTTTGATCTCGGCCGCCTCCTTCATCATGTCTTCGTCGAGCGTGGTGCGGCCGGCGGTGTCGAGCAGCACGACGTCGTAGCCGCCGAGCTTGCCGGCCTCCAACGCGCGCCTTGCGATCTGCGGCGGCATCTGGCCGGCGACGATCGGCAGCGTCGGAATGTCGAGGTCGCGGCCGAGCACCGCGAGCTGTTCCATCGCCGCCGGGCGGTAGACGTCGAGCGAGGCCATCAGCACCTTGCGCTTGTCGCGCTGGACCATGCGGCGCGCGAGCTTTGCGGTGGTGGTGGTCTTACCGGAGCCTTGCAGACCGACCATCATGATCGGCACCGGCGGCACGGAGTTGATATCGATGGTCTGGCCGTCGGAGCCGAGCGTGGCGACGAGCTCGTCATGGACGATCTTCACCACCATCTGGCCCGGCGTCACCGACTTGACGACGGTGGCGCCGATCGCCTGCTCGCGGACCCGGTCGATGAAGCTACGGACCACCTCGAGCGCGACGTCGGCCTCGAGCAGCGCGCGGCGCACCTCGCGCATTGCGGCATCGACGTCCTTTTCGGTCAGCGCACCGCGCCCCGTCAGACGATCGAGAATGCCACCAAGCCGTTCCGACAGATTGTCGAACAATGCCGTTGTCCTCTTTTACCTCTCCCCGTCTGCGGGGAGAGGTCGCCACGCACTTGCGCGGCGGGTGAGGGGGTACAGGGCTATCCACACGCACAGTGCGCGGAGAGAGCCCCTCACCCCGACCCTCTCCCCGCAAGAGCGGGGCGAGGGAGAAGGAAATCCAAACACTTTCGCGCCCGAGGGCGCATCGCGCTGTCGGGCGTTGGCCTCTGGCCTCCAGGACCAGTCGGCGGGTCGAAAAGACGGAGCTTTCCGAGAAAGTGGCCGCGTTAAACGCCGCCGGGGCGGCAAAGTCAAGGAAAGTTTCGCTGAAATTCGCTCAGTATCGACCGTAAGGTACTGAAATCACGTCGATTTGCCCTATTGGTTCCGAATTCGCCGCTGCCACCCATATAACCGGAGCCTGCCTCCTATTCCGGAACCCGCGTGCTGATCACCCGCCGCCGCCTTCTCGCAACCTTGACCGGAGCCGCCGCCGCAATCGGCGTGCCCTCGATCTGGATGTCTCTTATGAAAACCTACGACGGCCCCGTCTCCGATCATTTCGACGGTCTGCACTTCTTCGATCCGGACGGCTCGCCGCCGAAATCGCTTGGTGAGGTGCTGCGCTGGCAGTTCGGGGGCGGCCGGAAGCGCGCAGTCTGGCCGGAATGGGCGCCGAGCCCCCATGCCGATACGCCGCCGCCCCGCGTCGAGGGCGACAAGGTGCGGCTCTGCTTTGTCGGTCATGCCAGCTGGCTGATCCAGACCGCGGGCCTCAACATCCTGTTCGATCCGGTGTGGTCGATGCGGGCCTCGCCGTTCAGCTTCGCCGGGCCGAAGCGGCACAACGATCCCGGCATCGCATTCGATAAACTGCCCAGGATCGATGTCGTGCTGGTGTCGCACGGCCACTACGACCATCTCGACGTCGCGACGCTGTCGAAGCTCGCGGGGGCATTTGGTCCTCGCGTGATCACACCGCTCGGCAACGACGTCACGATGCGCGCATCCGATGCCGCGATCAAAGCCGAGGCCTTCGACTGGCATCAGCGCGTCGAGCTCGGCAATGGCCTTGCCGTGACACTGGTGCCGACGCGGCACTGGTCGGCGCGCGGGCTGTTCGATCGCAACAAGGCGTTGTGGGCGAGTTTTGTTTTGGAGACGCCGGCCGGCAAGCTCTACATCGTTGGCGATTCCGGCTACGGCGACGGAGGACATTTCCGCCGGGTGGCCGAGGCGTATGGACCGTTGCAGCTCGCGATCCTGCCGATCGGCGCCTATGAGCCGCGCTGGTTCATGCGCGACCAGCACATGAACCCGGAGGATGCGGTGAAGGCGTTGGCCGATTGCGGCGCCGCCCAGGCGCTGGCGCATCACCACGGCACATTCCAGTTGACCGACGAGGCGATCGACGCGCCCGCGATGGCGCTTGGCGAAGCGCTCGACGCCGCCAAGGTGCCGCGCGGGAAGTTTGTCGCGTTGAAGCCCGGGCAGGTGTTCGAAATCTAAATGCTGTCGTCCCGGCGAAGGCCGGGACCCATTACCCCAAATATTAATTGTTGCGCGACGCTGGGGCCACGATTCCGTTCACAACCAAACTCGGTGGTAATGGGTCCCGGCCTTCGCCGGGACGACGTCAATTGGCTGCCTTGAATTACTTCTCCTTGATCGCCCAGGAGACGCTGACATTGACCGTCAGTGTTTCCTCGCCTTGCGCCACCGGCGTCGGCGCGGCGAAGCCTGCCGTCGCCATCTTGGGACGGAACACCGGGACCGGCGCCGAGCCGACCTCCGCAATATTCACGGGTGCGCCGAGCGTGACGCCGGCGGCCTTGGCGTAGATCTCGGCCTTGCGGCGGGCGTCGGCGATCGCCTTTTCGCGCGCCTCGTCGAGCAGCTTCGAGGCCTGTGACACCGAGAAATTGAGCCCGCCGATATCGTTGGCGCCGGCGCCGACCAGCACGTCGATGACGCTGGCGACCTTGCTTACATCGTGCAGCCTGATCGTGACGCGATTGCTCGCATGGTAGCCGACGATGCTGGGCGGGGCGTTCGGCGACGACGGCCCACGATTGGCGAATTGCGGCTGCAGCGACAGCCGCGAGGTCTGAAAGTCCTTCTCCGCGATCCCGGCGCCCTTCAGTGCGGCCAGCACCTTGCCCATCGTCACATTGTTGGCTTCGGCGGCTTCGCGTGCGGTCTTGGCGTCGGTGGTGACGCCCGCGTCAAGCTGCGCCTGGTCGGGCGGCGCCGACACGGTCGCCTCGCCGGTGACCGAAATCGCAGGCGGAAAGTCGTCATTGGCCAGTACGGGCGCAGCCAGCAGCGTGGTCGCGATCAGGGGGACGGCGAAGGAGAGGCCGAAGGGGAGGCCAAGGAGAAGGCGATGGGTCATCTGGCTCACTTCAGGGGTACGTAGACGTTGATCACAAGCTTGTCCTCCGCGGTCTTCAGCGGATCGGTGATGTATTCCTCGACAAAGGTGTCCTTGGCTTCGAGCTTCTTGTCGTCGAGGTGGTTGGTGATCGCCTCATAGGTGTTGTCCATGTTGTCGTAGGAACCGCGATGGACGAACTTCAGCGCCTTGCCGTCGGGCGAATTGCCCATGCTCATGTTCTTGCCGAGGTTCTTGACGTCCTGATCGACCGGGATCTCGGCGATGAAGGTGAAGCCGGTGTCGTCGGTCGAGGTGTAGACGATCATCGGATTGCCCGATGCCTTGACGCCGTCCTTGTCGAGCAGCGCGGTGAGCTGCTTGAACGCCTCGATCAGGGCGTCGAAGGCGGAATCCCAATTGGCCGTGCCCTTCAGCATCACGACCTTTTTCGGCTCCAGCGTGAACGGCTCGCCGAAGGGATCGGCGGTCTGCACCGGGGCGGCCGGCGCCGGCGCCGGGGTCTGCGCTGCGGCCGGGCTGTCGGCCGGCGACTTGGTCTCGGCCGGCGGGGGCACCGGTGTCGCCGACGGTGCAGGGGCAGGGGTCGGGCTCGCTGCGGGAGCGGGCGAGGCTGACGGCGACTGGGCAGGGGCCGGGCTTGCCAGTGCGATCGCGGCCAAGGGCAGCAGCGCGACCAGGGCCGCGCGGAGCGTGTTGATACGGTTCATTGGTTTTTCTCCATCCCCTGCCTCGAACGGCCGCTCGATCTGTCCCGGCGCGCGGTCCGCGAGGTGCGATATTCCTAACACGCAAGTTCTGCATTCGTCCCATGACAGATGTGTCATGGGGCCATTCAGGCTGGCTAACTGGCCACCACTCGCCATATAACCGGGCAGAATTTGGGAAAATCGATGAGCGCGCTCGCCAATCACGCATTCGCCAAGATGAACGGCATCGGCAACGAGATCGTCGTCGTCGACCTGCGCGATTCAGCGGCACAAGGTCGGGCACAGGTGTCGGCGGCGGAGGCGCGCGCCGTGGCTTCGCCGGCGGGCGTGCCCTATGACCAGCTGATGGTGCTGCAGCCGCCTCGGCTCGACGGCACCGAAGCGTTCATCTCGATCTACAACAATGACGGCTCGGAGGCCGGGGCCTGCGGCAACGGCATGCGCTGCGTGGTGCGGCGGATCTTCGAGAAGACCGGCCAGACATCAGCGACGTTCCAGACCCGCGCCGGCCTGCTCAATTGCTGGCAGGGGCCGGCGCCCGATCTCTACACCGTCGACATGGGCGCGCCGAAGTTCGGCTGGCAGGACATTCCGCTGGCTGAGGAATTTCGCGACACCCGCTACATCGAGCTGCAGGTCGGGCCGATCGACAATCCGGTCTTGCATTCGCCCTCGGTGGTCTCGATGGGCAATCCGCATGCGATCTTCTGGGTCGACGACGTCAATGCCTACGACCTCGAACGTTTCGGGCCGCTTTTGGAAAACCACCCGATCTTTCCGGAGCGCGCCAACATCACCCTCGCCCATATCGTCGATCGCGACCACATCACGATCCGCACCTGGGAGCGCGGCGCCGGTCTCACCAAAGCGTGCGGCTCGGCGGCCTGCGCGACGGCGGTTGCGGCGGCGCGGCTGAAGCGTGCCAATCGCAGCGTCGAGATCACGCTGCCCGGCGGCAAGCTCGGCATCGAGTGGCGCGAGCGCGACGATCACGTGCTGATGACCGGCACCGCCGATTTCGAATATGAGGGCCGCTTCGATCCGGCGCTATTCGCCAGCGTCGCTTGATCGGGCGTGAGATCGGTTATGGGCGTCGATGTCGTCACCTTTGGCTGCCGCCTCAATTCATTTGAATCCGAGGTGATCAGGCGCGAGGCGGAGCAGGCCGGGCTTACCGATGCCATCGTCATCAACAGTTGCGCCGTCACCAACGAGGCGGTGGCGCAGGCGCGGCAGTCGATCCGCAAGTTGAAACGCCAACGCCCGCATGCGCGCATCGTCGTCACCGGTTGTGCGGCGCAGACGCAAAGCCAGATGTTCGCCGAGATGGCCGAGGTCGATCGCGTCGTCGGCAATGACGAGAAGATGCGCGGCGAGGCGTGGCGCGTGACACGTTCAGCATTCGAGGCGCCGTTCGGCATCGATGCGAGCGAGAAGGTCGCGGTCGCCGACATCATGGCGGTGACCGAGATGGCGCCGCATCTGCTCGACGGCTTCGAGCGCGGCCTGCCTCGCGTATTCGTGCAGGTGCAGAACGGCTGCGATCATCGCTGCACCTTCTGCATCATCCCCTACGGCCGCGGCAATTCGCGCTCGGTGCCGATGGGCGCGGTGGTCGATCAGGTCCGCGCGCTGGTCGAGCGCGGCCATGCCGAGATCGTGCTGACCGGCGTCGATCTCACGAGCTATGGCGCCGACCTGCCGGGCGCGCCAAAACTCGGCCAGTTGACCCGGCAGATCCTGCGCCATGTGCCCGAGCTGAAGCGGCTGCGCATCTCGTCGATCGATTCGATCGAGGCGGATCGCGACCTGCTCGATGTCATCGCCGACGATGCGCGGCTGATGCCGCATCTGCATCTGTCGTTGCAGTCCGGCGACGACATGATCCTGAAGCGGATGAAGCGCCGGCATTCACGAAAGGACGCGATCGATTTCTGTGCGCAGGTCCGCCGGCTGCGGCCGGACATCGCTCTCGGCGCCGACATCATCGCGGGCTTCCCGACCGAGTCTGAAGCGATGTTCGCGCGTTCGCTCGATCTGGTCGCGGAATGCGATCTTACCTTCCTGCACGTGTTTCCCTATTCGAAGCGCCCCGGAACGCCCGCCGCACGGATGCCGCAGGTCGATGGCGGCGCGATCAAGGAGCGCGCCAGGCGGCTGCGCGCGGCAGGCGAAGCCGCGCTGCTGCGCCGGCTTGACGCGGAAGTCGGCGCGATGCGCGAGGTGCTGATCGAGAGCGAGCGGCAAGGCCGCACCGAGCACTTCCTGCCGGTCGCGATCGAGAGAGATGTGCCGGGCATGGTACGCGCGATGACTATCCGCGGCCATGACGGTGCGCGGCTCATTGCATCGGGCCGCTGAGAAAGTTCGCTCCCATTGTTCTCCCGGCGCAGGCCGGGGCCCATTACCCCAGATCTCAATTGCTGCGCGACGCTGGGGCCGCGATCTCGCACGGTCACAGAATGCGGTGGTTATAGGTCCAGGCTTTCGCCACGACAACGAATGTGGGGAGCCGCGCATGGCGCGTCCGGAGCAGCGGACACCTGCATTTCGCATGTGATGATACTGAACCAGCTATTTGACAGGTTGAATCTCTACATGCGCATCGTGCATGACGCACTCAGTGCGTGCGCCCGCCCAGCCTTGCCGGCTGCGACGCGCGAACCTGCCAGAACCGCAGCAGGCGATCGGCGTTTTCGCGGGTCAATTTCGTGAACTGGCTCTTCGCACGGGCGAGCTCGACCGGTCCCATGGAGCCGGTGGTATAGCGACATTCCATCACCGCGGCGGCGGTATCCCAACTCAGGCCTGCCGCCCGGCACGGCACCAGCAGGCCTTCGCTGCGCAGGCTTTGCATCAGGGAGCGGATCACCTCGATGTTCGACTGCGCAAGATACGCCAGCGCAACGATGGTCTCTTCATATTTTCGCTGCCTGGCGAAGCCGAGCAGTGAGGCTTCGTTGAGCTCGCCGTCGTCCTTCAGCTTCGCGACGTGGTGCTTGGCCGCGGTGAAGTCGCGGACTTGCGACATGTCGCGCTCGACGCCGGCGGCGACCGCTGCGATCGCATGCCGAATTTCTTCGAACAGATAGGGCGGGGCGCGTTCCAGCAGACGGCCGCGAACCTCTTCCGTCGCGCGGCGCAGGAGTTGAAGGCGGAGCTCCGACGGCAGGTCCGCGCGAATGCCGGTCTCGACCGCAAGCACCGGATCGTGCTCGGCCTGCGCGAGGATGACGGCAAATCCGCCCGGCGATACTTTGGCGCCGGGATTGGTGACCAGGCGGTGGCTCACGCTCGCAAAGCGACGCGCCAGAAGCGCGTCAGTGACGACCTCCTTCAGCCACCAGCGGCCGGAGACGGCGAGCAGATGCTGCTCGCTCTTGGTCCGTGCGATCTCGACCAAATCGTCCGCGCTGAGCCGCGACGATTCCTGCAGGATCGGCCGCGCGATCCTGATCTCGTCATTGCTGGCGAGACGGCGAATGATTGCGGGCGGTGCCTGGGCGACCGGTGCGAGCTGCTCGCTGATGTCGGTGAGCGCCATCCGGGCGCTGATGTCAGCGAGCGCGCGCAACTCGATGGTCTTCACCAGACGCTCGAGCACGTTGTCGAACAGCTCGATCTGTTCGCTGTTGAACTTGCCGGCGGATGCGAGGAAGAGGCTGGTGACGCGCCTTGCCGTGGCCAGGCATTTATCGGCGGAGCCGGCGCGTATCGCAGCCTCGACCTCGTCGACAATTGCTTGTCCATCATTCAGCATTGCTCGTCCTGAGCCGTCGCGGCGCGCTTTTCTAAGCTGCCTTCAGGACTAGCGGATGGGCCTGAATGTTCCGTAAAGGATAATTCTCCGTAAAATCACGGAGGCTAAAGCGCGATGAGGTTGGGCTGGATCGTCATCGCGCTTTAGCTCTTTGTTTGAGCATAATCTTTTCGGAAAAACGCTTCGCACTTTTCCGGATCATGCTTAGTCGCCGTTCCAGCCGCAGGCCCTGAGCCGCTCCCGCATGTGTTCGGGTGCCGGCGCGACCACATGCACCGGGTCCTTGTTCCTGGAGATCGGGATGCCGATCTCGCGGGAATGCAGATGCAGGGTCGGCTCACCGAAGCGCGGACCATTGCCATAGATATTGTCGCCGACGATCGGCCAGCCCATCGCCGCCGAATGCACCCGCAGCTGATGGGTGCGGCCGGTGACCGGCTCCATCGCGAGCCAGGTGAGGCCATCGCCACGCCCCAGCACCTTCCAGTTGGTGATCGCCTTCTGGCCATCCGGGTCCGGCTTCTGCCACCAGCCGCGCTCGGCGTTGAGCCGGCCGAGCGGCATGTCGATGGTGCCTTCATCCTCGGCAGGGCCGCCCTCGACCACGGTCCAATAGGTCTTCGAGATCTTGCTGTGCTTGAACAACAGCCCGAGCGAGGCGGTTGCCTTGCGGTGACGTCCCAGGACGAGGCAGCCCGAGGTGTCCTTGTCCAGCCGATGCGCCAGCACCGGCGGCCGCGGCAGGCCGAACCGCAGCGCTTCGAACGAGGCCTCCAGATTGGGGCCGCCCTTGGGACCGCGATGCACCGGCAGGCCGGCCGGCTTGTCGATCACCAGCATCAGGCCGTCGCGGTGGAGCACCCGGCCCAGGATTTCTTCCGCGGTTAGTTGGGGAACATCGATCAATTCGTCGAGACTTTCGTTTGTGGGCCGAAACGGCTAACACGTCCGCGCCATGAACGATACCACTGCGGGAACTCCAAAACAGAGCTGGTGGCAGCGGCTGAAGGGCGGCCTGAAGCGGACCTCGAGTTCGATCGGGACCGCGGTCGCCGACCTCGTCACCAAGCGCAAGCTCGATTCGGCCATGCTCGATGACATCGAGGATGTGCTGCTGCGCGCCGATCTCGGTACCGATGTCGCGGTCCGCATTGCGGAGGCTGTCGGCAAGGGGCGCTACGACAAGGCGATCTCGGCCGACGAGGTCAAGGACGTCGTCGCGACCGAGGTCGAGAAGGTGCTGTCGCCGGTGGCGAAGCCGCTCGAGATCGATACCGCGAAGCAGCCGTTCGTCATCTTGGTGGTCGGCGTCAACGGCTCCGGCAAGACCACGACGATCGGCAAGCTGGCCGCGAAATTCTCCGCCGAGGGCCGCAAGGTCATGCTGGCCGCCGGCGACACCTTCCGCGCCGCGGCGATCGAGCAGCTCAAGGTTTGGGGCGAGCGCACCAAGTCGCCGGTCATATCAGGCGCCCAGGGCTCGGATTCGGCGAGCCTTGCCTTCAGCGCGCTGACCGCGGCCAAGGAGCAGCAGCGCGACGTGCTGCTGATCGACACCGCCGGCCGCCTGCAGAACAAGTCCGAACTGATGAACGAGCTGGAAAAGGTCGTGCGCGTCATCAGGAAGGTCGATGCGTCGGCGCCGCACGCGGTGCTGCTCGTGCTCGACGCCACGGTGGGACAAAATGCGTTGTCGCAAGTCGAGGCGTTTCATCGTACGGCAGGCGTCACGGGGCTCGTGATGACCAAGCTTGACGGCACGGCGCGCGGCGGCATCCTTGTCGCGCTGTCGGAGAAGCACAAGCTGCCGGTGCATTTCATCGGCGTCGGCGAAGGCGTCGAGGACCTCGCGCCCTTCGCGGCGAAGGATTTTGCCAAGGCAATTGCTGGAATCGAGGCATGACCCCGACCCGAAGGGCCGCGTTAGCGCAAAGTGGACACCGGTTTTCGGATCGGGTCATGCCTCAAATCAAAGTAGAGAGTTGATGGACAAGACCCAGCCGCATCCGCTGTTCAAGCTGGCGACCGAACTCGGGCCACTGCTCGTGTTCTTTATCGCCAACGCCAAGTACCATCTGTTCGTCGCGACCGGCGCGTTCATGGTGGCGATCGTGGCCGCGATGATCGCATCCTATGTGGTGACCAGGCACGTGCCGATCATGGCGCTGGTGACCGGCGCGATCGTCTTGGTGTTCGGCACGCTGACGCTGGTGCTGCACGACGAGACCTTCATCAAGGTCAAGCCGACCATCATCTACGGGCTGTTCGCGGCCGTGCTCGGCGGCGGGCTGTTGTTCGGCCGGTCCTTCATCGCCATTATGTTCGACCAGGTGTTCAACCTGACGCCGCAGGGCTGGCGCATCCTCACCCTGCGCTGGGCGCTGTTCTTCGCCGGCATGGCGGTGCTCAACGAGCTTGTCTGGCGCACGCAGACCACGGATTTCTGGGTGAACTTCAAGGTGTTCGGCGTGACGCCGCTGACCATGATCTTCGCCATCGCCCAGATGCCGCTGACCAAGCGCTATCACCTTGAGCCGGTCTCGCTGGAGGCGAGCGAGGCCGACGCGGGCGACGTGCGGAAGGGGTGATCAGCACTCTGCTCCCTCGCCCCGCTCTCTTGTCCGCCGAAGCCCGCCTTCGGGCGAAGGCGGATGCGGGGAGAGGGTGGGGTGAGGGTCTCTCCACGGATAGGCTCGGAGTTTATTTACAAACACCGTCCAAAGCCCCTCGCCGTAAAGGACGGGGAGAGGTGAGCGCAAGTAACGGCTATCAACTGCCCGCCGCGAGCGCCTTCTCGATCTCGGCCTTGAGCACGCGGTTGACGTTGTCCGGAGTCACCGGGCCGACCAGCTTGTAGACGATGGTGCCCTCGCGCCCGACCAGGAAGGTCTCGGGCACGCCATAGACGCCCCATTCGATCGAGGCGCGGCCGTTGCCGTCGACGCCGACGATGCCGAACGGATTGCCGTAGCGGCCGAGGAAGCGCCGGGCATTCTCGGGCGAGTCCTTGTAGTTGATGCCGATGATCTGGAAGCGCTTGTCCTTGCCGAGCTCGGTCAGCAGCGGCGCCTCGTCGTGGCAGGGCACGCACCACGACGCCCAGACATTGACGACCGAGACCTTGCCCTTGAAGGCGGCGGGATCGAGACCGGGGACAGGCGCGCCGTCCCGCACCAGGCCGTCGAGCGCGGGCAGCGCGGTCTGCGGCGCCGGCCGGCCGATCAGCGCCGATGGGATTTTCGAGGGATCGCCGCCATAGAGCCGCAGCAGGAACAGCCCGGCGAGGCCGAGGAAGATCAGCAGCGGCAGCACCACCAGCAGGCGGCGGGCTTGCGGCGGGCTGTTGGTTGCCTGATCGCTCATCTTATATCCGCCGCGCTGCGGCCGGAGCGACGCGTCACGCCGCTGGCCTCGATCTCCCTGAGGCGCGCCTGTTGCCGGCGATAGTCGGCGATGATCCAGACGATCAGCAGCAGCACGACCGCCGCGACCAGCGCGTAGGACGTCACGATGAAGGAGGCGTAGGGACCAAGCGCCATCGTGTCACGCCGCTCCAATTTCGTTTGACGCGCTTTGATCGCGCGAACCGGTCGTGAACGAGACGCGGCTGGCCTGTATCATCTGCAGGCTGCGCACGCGCCGGCGCAGGATCTCGTTGCGCATCGCCGCCAGGTGCAAGGTGATGAACAGCAGCGAGAACGCGATCGCCATCACCAGCAGCGGCCACAGGAACGCCTTGTCGAGCGTCGACCCGCCGGCGCGAAACACCGAGGCCGGCTGATGCAGCGTGTTCCACCAGTCGACCGAGAACTTGATGATCGGGATGTTGATCGCGCCTACCAAGGTCAGCACCGCCGCCGCCCGTGCCGCACGTGACGGATCCTCCACCGCGCGCCACAGCGCCATCAGGCCGAGATACATCAGGAACAGGATCAAGACCGAGGTCAGGCGCGCATCCCACTCCCAATAGGTGCCCCACATCGGCCGGCCCCACAGCGAGCCGGTGACGAGCGCAAGGAAGGTGAAGGCGGCGCCGATCGGAGCGGCGGTCTTTCCGGCGACGTCGGCGAGCGGATGCCGCCAGACGAGCGTGCCGAGGGCGGCCACGCTCATGACGCCCCAGACGAACATCGACAGCCACGCATTCGGAACGTGGATGAACATGATCTTCACCGTGGCGCCCTGCTGGTAGTCGTCTGGCGCCATCGCCGACTGGTAGAGCCCGATCGCGAGCAGGATCGCGGTCACGCCCGCGAGCCACGGCAGGATGCGCGCGGTCAGCGCCAGAAACTTGGTCGGGTTGGCGAGGTCGGTCAGCGTCATGGCACCCTGATAATCGTCCGACGTGTCGCAGGCAATTGGCCGATTTCCTCCGGGCGAGATTTGATCGGGCTCATTTCAGTCCAGCCCGTGCCGCAGGCTCGCGGCGGCGGCAAAGGGGCCGATCACGAGGCTGGCAAGCGACAGCGCGCAGAGGATCGAGAACGGCGTTCCAAACGGCAAAGGGCCCGATATCGCCGCCTGCGAGGCCGCAACCCCGAAGATCAGCACCGGGATCGACAGCGGCAGCACCAGCACCGCGAGCAGCAGCCCGCCGCGATGCAGCGTCACCGCCAGGGCCGCGCCGATCATGCCGGTGAAGGTCAGCGCCGGTGTTCCCGCCAGCAGCGTCGCGGCGACCGCAAGCGTCGCGGTGCCGTCGAGATTGAGCAGCAGGCCGAGCACCGGGGTTGCGATGATCAGCGGCAGGCCGGCGGCGATCCAGTGCGCCAGTGCCTTGGCGGCGCAGGCGAGTTCCAGCGGCGTCCGGCTCATCACGATGAGGTCGAGCGAGCCGTCCTCGTGGTCGGCCGTGAACAGGCGGTCGAGCGTGAGCAGGCTCGCCAGCAACGCGCCGAGCCAGAGGATGGCGGGCCCGAGCCGCGACAGCAGCGCGAGATCCGGTCCGACCGCGAACGGCATCAGCACCGTGACGGTGAGGAAGAACAGCACGCCGATCAGCGCACCGCCGCCGACGCGCAGCGCGATGCGGATGTCGCGCCGGATCAAGGCGCCAAGCGCGCTCATGCCGCGCCTCCCATCCGCAGATCGCGCGCATCGATGCCGAGCGGCAGATGCGTCGCCGCGACGATCAGGCCGCCCCGTGCGAGATGGTCGCGCATCAGGTCGATGAACAGCGCCTGTCCGGCCGCGTCGAGCGCCGATGTCGGCTCGTCCAGCAGCCACACCGGTCGCCGCACCGAGAGCAGGCGCGCGATCGACAGGCGGCGGCGCTGCCCGGCGGAGAGGTAGGCCGCCGGCAGATGCGCGGCGTGGTCGAGCGCCACGGCGGCAAGGCAGCGGCCGGCGTCCTCGGTCTCGCCGCCGAGGAATTCCCGCCAGAAGGACAGATTTTCCGCAACGCTCAGCGCCGGCTTCAGGGCGTCGCGGTGGCCGAGATAGTGGGCCTGCTCAGGCAGGCTGAGCTCGGCGTCGCCGCCGTCGAGCGCGACCACACCCTCGGCGGGAACCAATAGCCCGGCGAGGACGCGCAGCAGCGAGGTCTTGCCGGCGCCGTTAGGGCCGGTGATGGCGAGCGCCTCGCCTGACGTGGCCGACAGATCGAGGCCGGAAAACACCTCGCGTCCGCCGCGCACGCATTTCAGATTTCGTCCCGAGAGCCGCATGGTTCGTCTTGTCACAGCCCTCTGAAATCTTTCGCTACCGCGTGAGAATTTTTGGGTCGCGCAACGCTATCGCACGCTTGTCGGTGTGGCGGCGCTTCTAGAAAGGTTCTATAAGCCCGGAACTTGATGCAGCACACACAATCGGCGGCCGCAACCCACCCCAGGCCATCCCTTGGCCAGTGTCGATCGCCGGTGTTTAGTTACCCTTGCCGGGTATAACTGAGAATTGGGATTCCTCGCATGACCTCGCTCGACAGCTTCAAATGCCGCAAGACCCTGAAGGTCGGCGGCAAGTCCTACGTCTATTACAGCCTGCCCCAGGCAGAGAAGAACGGACTGAAGGGGATTTCGAAGCTGCCGTATTCGATGAAGGTTCTGCTGGAGAACCTGCTGCGCAACGAGGACGGCCGCACCGTCAAGAAGGAAGACATCGTTGCGGTGTCGAAGTGGCTGAAGAAGCGCCAGCTCGAGCACGAAATCGCGTTCCGCCCGGCGCGCGTCCTGATGCAGGATTTCACCGGCGTCCCGGCCGTGGTCGACCTCGCGGCGATGCGCAACGCGATGCAGAACCTCGGCGGCGATGCCGAGAAGATCAACCCGCTGGTGCCGGTCGATCTCGTCATCGACCACTCGGTGATCGTCAACTTCTTCGGTGACAACAAGGCGTTCGCGAAGAACGTCACCGAGGAATACAAGCAGAACCAGGAGCGATACGAGTTCCTCAAGTGGGGCCAGAAGGCGTTCTCGAACTTCTCGGTGGTGCCGCCCGGCACCGGCATCTGCCACCAAGTCAATCTCGAATATCTCGCGCAGACGGTGTGGACCAAGAAGGAGAAGATGACGGTCGGCCGGAAGACCGGCACCTTCGAGGTCGCCTATCCCGACTCGCTGGTCGGCACCGACTCGCACACCACGATGGTCAACGGCCTCGCCGTGCTCGGCTGGGGCGTCGGCGGCATCGAGGCGGAGGCCTGCATGCTCGGCCAGCCGCTGTCGATGCTGCTGCCCGAAGTGGTCGGCTTCAAGCTCAAGGGCCAGCTCAAGGAAGGCGTCACCGCGACCGACCTCGTGCTGACCGTCACCCAGATGCTGCGCAAGCTCGGCGTGGTCGGCAAGTTCGTTGAATTCTTCGGCCCGGGCCTCGACTATCTCTCGGTCGCGGACAAGGCGACCATCGGCAACATGGCGCCCGAATACGGCGCGACCTGCGGTTTCTTCCCGGTCGATGCCGCGACCATCGATTACCTGAAGACCTCGGGCCGCAAGGCCGATCGCGTCAAGCTGGTGCAGTCCTACGCCAAGGCGCAGGGCCTTTTCCGCACCGCCAAGTCGACTGACCCGGTGTTCACTACCACGCTGACGCTCGACCTCGGCGACGTCGTGCCGTCGATGGCCGGGCCGAAGCGCCCCGAAGGCCGCATCGCGCTGCCGGCGGTGTCGACCGGTTTCGCGACCGCGCTGGTCGGCGAATACAAGAAGCCCGAGGGCGAGCAGAAGCGTTATGCGGTCGAGGGCCGTGACTTCGATCTCGGCCATGGCGACGTCGTGATCGCGGCGATCACCTCCTGCACCAACACCTCCAATCCGAGCGTGCTGATCGGCGCCGGCCTGCTGGCGCGCAAGGCGGCCGCCAAGGGCCTCAAGGCCAAGCCGTGGGTGAAGACCTCGCTCGCGCCGGGCAGCCAGGTGGTGGCGGAGTATCTCGCCAATTCTGGCCTGCAGGCCGATCTCGACAAGGTCGGCTTCAACCTCGTCGGCTTCGGCTGCACGACCTGCATCGGCAATTCCGGCCCGCTGCCGGAAGACATCTCGAAGTCAATCAACGAAAACGGCATCGTCGCCGCCGCCGTGCTGTCGGGTAACCGCAACTTCGAAGGCCGCGTCTCGCCCGACGTGCAGGCGAACTACCTCGCCTCGCCGCCGCTCGTCGTCGCGCATGCGCTCGCCGGCACCGTGACCAAGGATCTCGCGGTTGAGCCGCTCGGCATCGGCAAGGACGGCAAGCCGGTGTTCCTCAAGGACATCTGGCCGACCGCCAAGGAGATCAACGCCTTCATGAAGAAGTACGTCACCGCGACGATCTTCAAGAAGAAGTACGCCGACGTGTTCAAGGGCGATACCAACTGGCGCAAGATCAAGACCACGGAAAGCGAGACCTATCGCTGGAACATGAGCTCGACCTATGTGCAGAACCCGCCCTATTTCGAGGGCATGAAGAAGCAGCCGGATCCGGTCACCGACGTGGTCGACGCGCGGATCCTCGCGATGTTCGGCGACAAGATCACCACCGACCACATCTCGCCGGCCGGTTCGATCAAGCTGACCTCACCCGCCGGCAAGTTCCTCAGCGAGCACCAGGTGCGTCCCGCCGACTTCAACCAGTACGGCACGAGGCGCGGCAACCATGAAGTGATGATGCGCGGCACCTTCGCCAACATCCGCATCAAGAACTTCATGCTGAAGGGTGCCGACGGCAATATTCCGGAAGGCGGTTTGACCAAGCACTGGCCCGACGGCGAGCAGATGTCGATCTACGACGCCGCGATGAAGTACCAGCAGGAGAGCGTGCCGCTGGTGGTGTTCGCCGGCGCCGAATACGGCAACGGCTCGTCGCGCGACTGGGCCGCAAAGGGCACGCGCCTGCTCGGCGTGCGCGCGGTGATCTGCCAGAGCTTCGAGCGCATCCATCGCTCCAACCTGGTCGGCATGGGTGTGCTTCCGCTCACCTTCCAGGACGGCACGTCGTGGTCCTCGCTCGGCCTCAAGGGCGACGAGAAGGTCACGATCCGCGGGCTGCAGGGCGACCTGAAGCCGCGCCAGACGCTAACGGCCGAGATCGTCTCCGCTGACGGCGGCAAAAAGGATGTCCCGCTGCTCTGCCGCATCGATACGCTGGACGAGCTCGACTACTATCGCAACGGCGGCATCCTGCATTATGTGCTGCGCAAACTCGCGGCCTAAGGCCCCTTTGTTTGAGCATGGTCTGTCCGGAAAACCGTTTCACACTTTTCCGGACCATGCTCCAACGCGGATTTGTGATCGGTGCCTCACTGCTTAGTGAGTAGCGGCTAAAAAGAAGGCGGCCTATGAAAAGGCCGCTTTCTCGCGTTTTGGGGCACGCAAGTTCAGGGACAGACTTCATGCTCCGTACAATTACGGATGGAAATCATCACGACTGGTTCGCAGTATGACAGCGATGATGGCCTATAACTGTATCTCGCGATGGTCCAGCGCCCTTGGTATCTGCGCAATCGTCGCGATCATCCGCCCCGCCCACGCCGATCCGCGTGCCGTCGTCGAACTCTTCACCTCGCAGGGATGCTCGTCCTGTCCGCCCGCGGACAAGATCATCGGTGACCTCGCGAAGGACCCCAACGTCATCGCGCTGAGCATGCCGATCGACTATTGGGACTATCTCGGCTGGAAGGACACGCTGGCCGATTCCCGTTTCAGCGCGCGCCAGAAGGCCTATTCGCATGTTCGCGGCGACCGCGACGTCTACACGCCGCAAGCCGTGATCAATGGCTCCGCGCATGTGATCGGCAGCGATCGCGCCAGTATCGAGGACGCCATCAAGGACACCGAAAGGAGCGGCAGCGTGATGTCGGTGCCCGTGACGATGACGCTGAGCGGCAAGCAGATCAACGTGTCGGTCGCCGCATCGAAGTCGCCGGCCGTGTCGCGCGGCGAGGTCTGGATCTGCTCGATCTCGAAGTCGGTGCCGATCTCGATCGCGCGCGGCGAGAACCGCGGCCGCGAGATCACCTACCACAACGTCGTGCGCAATCTCCTCAAGGTCGGTGACTGGAACGGTTCGTCCGGGAGCTGGACCGTGCCGCTGGAGAACATCACGCGTGACGGTGTCGATGCTGCGGCGGTGTACGTCCAGGACGGCAACCGCGACAAGCCGGGCCCGATGCTCGGCGCTGCCTTCACCTCACTTCACTAGCGCCTCGCTGCGGTAAGGCGCGATGCGCTGGCTTCCGCCGGTCGCACGCATGTTTTCGTGCAGCCGCATGGCGACAAACCTGCATTCAGTGATCTGCCGAAAGGAAGGCGCCGGTGCTTGGCGCGCGCGTCTTGCTTGCGCAGGTCCCAAAACAAAAAGGACCAACTTTCGTTGGCCCAGTGTTGGGATTTGACTCCCCTGCGAACAGGCCCGATCCCGACGGCCCCGGGGGGCTGGGGGCTGAGGAATCCGGAACCGAAAGGACCGGGCCAACGCAGGATTTCGTTTTCGCAGGGCAGCGGGGCGGGCGATGGGCGGAAGTGGGGCAGCAATATGATTCCGCTAACGTTCCCGTGACTCTGCGGTTTTTCGGACAATCCGCCGCGCGCGGCGGTGGTTAAGGCCCGGTTGCATTGCGATTGGCCCCTTGCGGGCCCGCGCGCTTAGCGCGATCATGTCACTCTCGTGACGATCCCGAAGAGGGGCCTTCGGAACCCGATCGCCACCGAGGTGACAGGAGGCGCTCGATGAGTTTGATCTCGGAGGACACTGATCCGAGCGGGAGTCGTGCCGCGGCGCGCACCGCCGCCGCGACCCCTCAGCCCAATCGCGTGACTTTCAATCGACTTGAACTCAACCGCATTCTCAATCTCTACGGCCGCATGGTCGCCGACGGCGAGTGGCGCGATTATGCGATCGACTTCCTGAAGGACCGTGCCGTGTTCTCGGTGTTCCGGCGCGCGTCGGAAGTGCCGATCTACCGGATCGAGAAGGACCCCCGGCTTGCGCGCAAGCAGGGCATGTACAGCGTGATTTCCGCGACCGGCCTGATCCTCCGTCGTGGCCATGAACTCGAACGCGTGCTGTTCGTGATCGATCGCAAGCTGTCGCTGGTGTAAGCGCGTCAGGTCAGTCCGCTTGTAGCCCGGATGGAGCCAACGGGCCGCGCGAACGCGCTCGATGGCAGGCTCCGCTCAATCCGGGGCCGTTGAAGCCGCGGATGAGCCTGTCCCGGATTTCGCTTGCGCTTCATCCGGGCTACATCACATCTCGCCTCGCCCAAAAGAAAAGCCCCGGCGGAATGGCCGGGGCTTGGATTTGATCGGCTCGCTCGAGGCGCTTAGTCGCGCTGGCCGAGCAGCTGCAGGAGCAGCGTGAACAGGTTGATGAAGTTCAGGTAGAGCGACAGCGCACCAGTGATTGCCGCACGCTCTGCCATCACGCCACCCTGCGCGGCATAGCCGTAGATGTAGTCGTTCTTCAGCCGCTGGGTGTCCCAGGCGGTGAGGCCCGCGAACACCAGCACGCCGACCACCGACACGATGAACTGCAGCGCCGAGCTCGCCAGGAACAGGTTGACCAGGCTCGCGATGATGATGCCGATCAGACCCATGAACAGGAACGAGCCCATGCCGCTCATGTCACGCTTGGTGGTGTAGCCGTAGAGGCTCAGCGCACCGAACGTTGCCGCGGTGATGAAGAACACGCGCACGATCGAGGTGTGCGTGTACACCAGGAAGATCGACGACAGCGACAGACCCATCAGCGCCGAGAACACCCAGAACAGGAGTTGGGCGGTCGCGGGCTGCAGGCGGTTGATGCCGGCCGAGATGACGAACACCATCGCCAGAGGGGCGAGGATGAACAGCCACTTCAGCGGGCTCACGAACATCGCGTAGCCGAACTGCGTCAGATAGGCGTTGCCGAACTTGGCGACGGCGGCCGACTGGTCGGTCGTCACCGCACCCATGTAGACGCCGAGCGCGGCGAGGCCGGTGATGGCCAGGCCGATACTCATGTAGTTGTAGATGCGCAGCATGTAGGCGCGCAGACCGGCGTCGACGGCCGCAGCGTCAATGCGCCCGGCGGCCCGGCCGAAAGGAGAAGCGTAGTTGCGGTCTAGGTCCGACATGGTCGAATTCCCGTGGTTGGTCCCGGTGGAGCGCAAGGGATTTGCGGCGCCGGTCGTAAATCTATCTCAGATGGCTCGGTTTGCGGAACATTAATTCCGTGTCATTCAAACCGACTATCCGACCCGATTGGTATGTGGGAAATTAACACATCCGACGCAAGCTTCCACGCGCGGCCGAATGTCGCTCTGCCCTAGCATCATAGGCAAAAACGGCGCTCGCGCCGCTACATTTTGTCACAAATTCCGCAACACTGAGGCCGGCTTCTGGTTTAGCGCGAGCAGCGTCCCGGCGAGCCCCAGTCCGACCGTGACGACCAGCGCGGCGACCACGACCAGCGCGGCGCTGCCGGCCTGCCAGATAAAACTCAGCGTCATCAGCCTAGTCACGATCAGCCAGGCAGCGATCGAGCCGGCGATCACCCCGAACACCGCGGTTGCAAAACCGATCATCAGATACTCCAGCGCGTAGGCGCCGAGCAGTCGCACCCGCGTGGCGCCGAGCGTCTTGAGAATCACGGCGTCATAGACGCGGTGGCGGTGTCCGGCGGCGAGCGCGCCGCCGAGCACCAGGATCGCGGAGATCAGCGTCACGGCGCTGGCGCCGCGGATCGCCAGCACCAGATTGCTGACCACGCTGCCGACCGTCTCCAGCGCCTCGCGGACCCGCACGCTGGTCACCATCGGGAACGCGTCGGCGACCTGCTTGATGATGCGCGCGTCGTCGGCGGAATCGGCGTGTGGTTCCGTCAGGGTCGCGACATGGCTGTGCGGCGCACCCCTGAAGGCATTCGGCGAGAACACCAGCACGAAATTGATGCCGAGGCCCTGCCAGTCGATGTTGCGCAGGTTGGCGATTTTCGCCGGCACGTCGCGTCCGAGCACGTTGACGACGATCTCGTCGCCGATCTTCAACGACAGGCCGTCGGCGATCTTCTTCTCCATCGAGACCAGCGGTGGCCCGCTGTAGTCCGGCCCCCACCATTCGCCCTCGACGATCTTCGAGCCCTTGGGAATTTCGCCGGTGTAGGTCAGGCCCCGGTCGCTCTGCAGCACCCACTCCGAATCGACCGACGGCTTGAGCTGGTCGGCCTTGACGCCGCGCGCGGCCACGATCCGTCCGCGCAGCATCGGTACATCCTCGACGGTCGAGCCGGCGGCGACCTTCGCCAGGAAGGCATTGAAGCGGTCGGCCTCGGTGGAGGGGATGTCGATGAAGAAGAACGACGGCGCCCGCTCCGGCAGGGCGGCCAGGAATTGCCGGCGCAGATTGCCGTCGATCTGGGTGATGGTAACGAGCACCGCCAGCCCGAGCCCCAGCGACAGCACCACCGACGGCGTCAGCGCGCCCGGCCGGTGGATGTTGGCGATCGCGAGCCGCAGCATGGTCATGCGGCTGCGCGGCAGCCGCCGCGCCACCGCCATCAGGAGCTCGGCGATTCCGCGCAGCAGCAGGAACACCGCGATCGACGAGGCGACGAACACGGCAGCGACCCGCTTGTCATAGGCAAGCCCGATCGCGACTCCGATCAGGAGCGCGATCACCACGGCCATCAGCGCCAGATAGCTCCAGCGCGGGCGATGCCACTCGCTGGCGACGGTCTCGCGGAACAGCGCCGCGACCGGCACGTCATGGACACGGCCGAGTGGCCACAGCCCGAACGCCAGCGCGGTGAGCTGGCCGTAGAGGAAGGACAGCGCGAGCTCGTCGGGATGCAGCGCGGGCACCACCGGCAGCGGCAGCAGCTTGCCGAACAGGCCGACGATGACGAAGGGGAGCGCGGCGCCGAGCACGAGCCCGATCACCGAGCCGATCCCGGCCAGCACCACCACCTGCGTGCAGTAGATCGTGAAGACGTCGCGGCCGGTGGCGCCGAGCGCCTTGAACGAAGCGATGACGTCGCGGCGCCGGTCGATATGGCTCTTCACCGCGTTGGCGACGCCGACACCGCCGACCAGTAGCGCCGCGAGGCCGACCAGGGTCAGGAACTGGGTGAAGCGGTTGATGGTGCGCTCGAGCTGCGGCGAGGCATTGCTGCGGCTGCGGACCTCCCAGCCGGCCTCCGGCGCCGCGGTCCGCGCGCCGTCGATCAGCGCGGTGGTGGCGCGATCGTCGTTGGCGCCGTCAGGCAGCTTCACGCGGTAGATCCAGCGCACCAGGCTGCCCGGTTGCAGCAGGTCGGTGGCGTGCAGGCTGGCTTCGCTGACCAGGAAGCGCGGCCCGAGGCCGACGCCGCCGGCAAGCTTGTCGGGCTCGGCCACCACCACGCTGCGGATCTGGTAGGTCGCACTGCCGATGGTGACGCGGTCACCGAGCTTCAGGTCGAGCCGCGCCAGCAACGTCGAATCGGCGGCCGCGCCGTAGACGCCGTCGCGTTCGGCAAGCAGATCGGCGACCGGCATGTTCGGCTCGAGCGTCAGCTCGCCGAGCATCGGATATTTGCCGTCGACGGCCTTCAGCTCGACCAGCGCCAGCTTGCCGTCATTGCTGCGGGCCATCGCGCGCAGCGTGGCCGCGATCGAAACCTCGCCGCGCGTGCGCAGATAGGCGACCTCGTTGGGTTTGGCCTCGCGCGAGATCAGCGAGAATGCGACGTCGCCGCCGAGCAGCGTACGTCCCTCGCGGGACAGGCCGTCGCCAAGGCTCGCGGCGACCGAGCCGACGCCGGCAATCGCCATCACGCCGAGCGCGATGCAGGCGATGAACACGTAGAAGCCGCGCAGGCCGCCGCGCAATTCGCGCAGCGCATAACGGAAGGCAAGCGACGACGCGCGGCCCTGCACCGCGGCTTCGGACGCGATGCTCATGTCGTGGATTGTCCGTCGATGCGGCCGGAGCGCAGCCGCACGACGCGGTCGCAGCGCTGCGCGAGCGCGAGATCGTGCGTCACCAGCACCAGCGTCATGCCGCGCTCGGCGTGCTTGGTGAACAGCAGGTCGACGATCTGCTTGCCTGTCGTCTCGTCGAGATTCCCGGTCGGCTCGTCGGCAACGAGGATCGCGGGATCGGGCGCGAGCGCGCGCGCGATCGCGACGCGCTGCTGCTCGCCGCCGGAGAGTTGCGTCGGATAATGATGCAGCCGCTCGCCGAGCCCGACCGATTGCAGCTCCTGCGCGGCGCGCGCAGCGGCATCGGGATTGCCGGCGAGCTCGAGCGGCACCGCCACGTTCTCCAGCGCCGTCATGGTCGGGATCAGATGGAATGACTGGAAGACGATGCCGACCTGGCGGCCGCGGAAGCGCGCCAGCGCATCTTCGTCGAGGGCATTGAACGAGGTGCCGTTGACGACCACTTCTCCACTGTCAGGACGTTCGAGCCCCGCCATTACCATCAGCAAGGTCGACTTGCCCGAGCCCGACGGGCCGATCAGGCCGATGGCCTCACCCGCCGCCACACGAAGGCTGATATCTTTGAGGATATGGACCCGTGCCGCGCCGGTGCCGAGCGAGAGATTGACGTTCCTGACGGCAATGGTGTCCGGCTCGACGTCGGTCAGTGAAGAGGATTCGATGAGACTGTCCATGGTTCGGTCATATGGCACTTCCGCGTCTGCGGTCGAGGGCCGGTTGAGAATCTTCGTGCACATACTCGTGTTGCTTATGGGCTTGATGACGGCGGCCAGCGCGCAGACGCCAAGGCTGGAGAATGGCCCGGAGAAGGGCCCGGCGAAGCCGATCAAGATGGTGGTTCTGGGCGATTCCCTGAGCGCCGGGTACGGCCTCCCGGGCCCGGCGGCATTCCCGATCCGGCTGCAAAAGGCGTTGGAAGCCAAGGGGATAAAGGTCGAGATGAGCAATGCCGGGGTGTCCGGCGACACCGCCTCGGGCGGCCGCGAGCGGCTCGACTGGTCGGTGCCTGATGGAACCGATGCCGTGATTGTCGAGCTTGGCGCCAACGATGCCTTGCGCGGCATCGATCCCGCCGTCACGCGTGCCGCGCTCTCCGACATCATCACAAAGTTGCAGGCGCGCAAGATCGCCGTGCTCTTGTGCGGCATGCTCGCGCCACCGAACTATGGCAGTGAGTATGCAGCGAAGTTCAACGCGATCTATCCGGACCTCTCGAAGACCCTTGGCGTGCCGCTCTATCCGTTCTTCCTCGATGGGGTTGCCGCCGACGCGAAACTCAACCAGGCCGACGGCATGCATCCGACGGCAGCAGGTGTGGACATCGTTGTGAAAAATATCCTGCCCACAGTGGAGGCATTTCTCGGCGCAATATCAGGGCAACGCAGTTGAAGCGCAGGCAGTGAGCCGTGCCGTGTCCGTAGGTTTACGAGCTGTTAACGGGTCATGCTTCGCAGAGTCACATATCTCGGGTACAAATAGGCATCGGTGATTCGTCGCCGGGCCGTTACAGGGTGCGGGCTCCCAAAACCCGCGCCAAGCATCGAGGATTATTGCGATGCCGCGTCTGTTCACTGGACTGGAAATTCCGGCCGATATCGGCCAAACCCTCTCCAGCTTGCGTGGCGGCCTTCCCGGCGCACGCTGGATCGATCCCGAAAATTATCATGTCACTCTGCGCTTCATCGGCGATATCGATGGCATGTGGGCCAACGAGATCGCGACGATGTTGTTTCGGGTAAACCGCAAGCCGTTCGAGGTCAAATTGCAGGGCCTGTCGAGCTTCGGCGGACGCAAGCCGCGCGCGGTGGTTGCCGCCGTCGAGCCGAGCCGGCCGCTGATCGAACTGCAGGCCGAGCTCGAGCGGATGATGCAGCGGATGGGGCTCGATCCCGAGGGCAGGAAATTCACGCCACATGTCACGCTCGCTCGTCTGCATGACGCTTCGAGCCAGGACGTCGCGGATTATCTGTCCGTGCGCGGCTACTTCCCGAGCCGCAGCTTCCTGGCGGACCGCTTCGTGCTGTTCTCGTCGCGCGCGTCGACAGGCGGCGGCCCCTATGTGGTCGAGGATTCCTACGCGCTCTGCGCGTGAGCCTCTTCACCTCGCCCCGCTTGCGGGGAAAGGTCGGATCGCATCGAAGATGCGATCCGGGCGAGGGGGTACGGGTCCGTCGATAGAGCGCGTCGGGTGGTGAGAGCCCCTCACCGCAGCCCTCTCCCCGCAAGAGCGGGGCGAGGGAGAGGAAAGTGCATACCCCACTGGCACAATTCACGGCTTGCAATTTGCCGCACACTAGGGCCGTAAGGTGGGCTCATGCTGTCCACCTCGCCCAGTTCCTTTCTCGAGCTCTACAAATCCCTGGTCGCCTCCGGCGCGATCGAGGCCGATCCCGCCCAGGCCCGCGCCGCCGAGGCATTCGGCGCGCTGGATGAGCGGCTCGCGAGCTACAAGCCGCAGCGCAAGCAAGGCCTGTTCGGGCGGCTGTTCGGCGGCGACAAGGACGACAAGCCGCCGCGCGGGCTCTACGTCCACGGCGAGGTCGGTCGCGGCAAGACCATGCTGATGGATCTGTTCTTCCAGCAGAGCCCGGTCGAACACAAGCGCCGCGCGCACTTCCACGAATTCATGGCCGAGGCGCATGAGCGCATCTACGGCTACCGTCAGCAGATCGCGCGCGGCGAGATCGCGGACGGCGACGTGATCGCGCTCACAGCGCAGGCGATCTTCGACGAAGCCTGGCTGCTCTGCTTCGACGAATTTCACGTCACCGACATCGCCGATGCGATGATCCTCGGCCGGCTGTTCGCCAAGCTGTTCGATCTCGGCACCGTGGTGGTCGCGACCTCGAACGTTGCGCCTGACGATCTCTACAAGGGCGGGCTCAATCGCGCGCTGTTCCTGCCGTTCATCGCGCAGATCTCCGACCACATGGACGTGCTGCGGCTCGATGCGCGCACCGACTTCCGGCTGGAGAAACTCGTCGGCGTCAAGATGTGGCTGGTGCCCGCGGATGACGCGGCCGATGCCGCGCTAAACGCGGCCTGGCGGAAGATGACCGGCAATGCCCCGTGCAAGGCACGCCTCATTCCGATCAAGGGACGCATCCTGAACGTGCCCTGCTCGGCGCACGGCGTCGCGCGCTTCAGCTTCATGGACATCTGCGAGAAGCCGCTTGCCGCGTCCGATTATCTCAGGCTCGCGCACGACTACCACACGATCCTGATCGACCACATTCCGGTGATGGATTACGCCGAGCGCAATGCCGCCAAGCGCTTCATTTCGCTGATCGATACGCTCTATGACAATGCCGTGAAGCTGATGGCCTCGGCCGAGGCCGATCCGGTGTCGCTGTACCTTGCGACCGACGGCGTCGAGGCGATGGAGTTCAAGCGCACATCCTCGCGCCTGATCGAGATGAGCTCGGAATCCTACCTGGCGCTGCCGCACGGCCGGAAGGACTCCTCCGCGAGCGGCGCGTCGACCGGCCTGGTCGAGACCTGAAATTCAGCCTCGAAATTCCGTCTCGAGATTCCGTCTTGCGCGCGGTCCGGTTCGGAGCAACTTTTCGTGTCTCCGCGGCGGATGTTGCTGGCATGCCTGATCGAATTCCAGGCAGGGCCCGCAATCGGGCAGGCCGCGACTTGAATGGATCATTCGAAAGGGATAACCACCCTTGCAACCGACTTCCCTCCCTCCCGTACACAGTTCAAAGGACTGATTTCCCATGGCACGCGACAAGATTGCTCTGATTGGCTCCGGACAGATCGGCGGAACGCTGGCGCACCTCGTCGGCCTCAAGGAACTCGGAGACGTCGTGCTGTTCGATATTGCCGAGGGCGTGCCGCAGGGCAAAGCGCTCGACATCGCGCAGTCGTCGCCGGTCGACGGTTTCGATTCCAATCTGGTCGGCGCCAATTCCTATGAAGCGCTCGACGGCGCCAAGGTCTGCATCGTCACCGCCGGCGTGCCGCGCAAGCCCGGGATGAGCCGCGACGATCTCCTCTCCATCAACCTCAAGGTCATGGAGCAGGTCGGCGCCGGCATCAAGAAGTACGCGCCCGACGCCTTCGTCATCTGCATCACCAACCCGCTCGACGCCATGGTGTGGGCGCTGCAGAAGGCCTCGGGCCTGCCGCACAAGAAGGTGGTCGGCATGGCCGGCGTGCTCGACTCCGCGCGTTTCCGCTATTTCCTGGCCGACGAATTCCACGTCTCGGTCGAGGACGTCACCGCCTTCGTGCTCGGCGGCCACGGCGACACCATGGTGCCGCTGACCCGCTACTCGACTGTCGCCGGCATTCCGCTGCCCGACCTCGTCAAGATGGGCTGGACCTCGCAGGCGCGCATCGATGAGATCGTCGATCGCACACGCAACGGCGGCGCCGAGATCGTCAACCTGCTCAAGACTGGCTCCGCCTTCTACGCGCCGGCTGCGTCCGCGATCGCGATGGCCGAGAGCTACCTGAAGGACAAGAAGCGCGTGCTGCCCTGCGCCGCCTATCTCAACGGCGAGTACGGCGTGAAGGACATGTATGTCGGCGTGCCGGTCGTGGTCGGCGCCAAGGGTGTCGAGCGCATCGTCGAGATCGAACTGGCGGGCAAGGACCGCGAGGCTTTCGACAAGTCGGTCGGTGCGGTGCAGGGCCTGGTCGACGCCTGCAAGAAGATCGCGCCCGATCTGCTCGGCAAGTAATCTCGATTGGCAATGGCCCGATAGGCGGTTTCAATCGCCTGTCGGGTGCAAGGCGATGAAATTCCGGCGGATTTTTTAGTTGCGCGAGCTTTGGTATATGGTATGCCAGTCTCAAGGCTGATGTAAAAGGTCGCCGCACGAGGGTTTGGGAGCGTCTTTCCATGAATATCCATGAATACCAGGCCAAGGCTTTGCTGCATGAATTCGGCGTGCCGATCTCGCGCGGCGTGCCGGTGCTGAAGCCGGAAGAGGCCGACGCGGCGGCCAAGCAGCTGCCCGGCCCGATCTGGGTGGTGAAGAGCCAGATCCATGCCGGCGGCCGCGGCAAGGGCAAGTTCAAGGAAGCATCGGCCGGCGACAAGGGCGGCGTCCGCATCGCCAAATCGGCCGCCGAGGTCGCCGAATTCGCCAAGCAGATGCTCGGCGCGACGCTGGTCACGGTGCAGACCGGTCCGCACGGCAAGCAGGTCAATCGCCTCTACATCGAGGAAGGCTCCGACATCGACAAGGAGTTCTACCTCTCGATCCTGGTCAATCGCGAGACCTCCGAAATTTCCTTTGTGGTGTCGACCGAAGGCGGCGTGAATATCGAAGAGGTCGCGCATTCGACCCCGGAAAAGATCGTCTCGTTCTCGGTCGATCCCGCGACCGGCATCATGCCGCATCACGGCCGCACGGTTGCCAAGGCGCTGAAGCTGACCGGCGATCTCGCCAAGCAGGCCGAGAAGCTGACCGGCCAGCTCTATGCCGCCTTCGCCGCCAAGGACATGGCGATGCTCGAGATCAATCCGCTCGTCGTCACCAAGCAGGGCCAGCTTCGCGTGCTCGACGCCAAGGTGTCGTTCGACAGCAACGCACTCTATCGTCATCCGGACGTGGTCGCGCTGCGCGACGAGACCGAGGAAGACGCCAAGGAGATCGAGGCGTCGAAATACGACCTCAACTACGTCGCGCTCGATGGCACGATCGGCTGCATGGTCAACGGCGCCGGCCTTGCCATGGCGACCATGGACATCATCAAGCTGTACGGCATGGAGCCGGCGAACTTCCTCGACGTCGGCGGCGGCGCCAGCGTGGAGAAGGTCGCGGCCGCGTTCAAGATCATCACCGCCGATCCGAACGTGAGGGGCATCCTGGTCAACATTTTCGGCGGCATCATGAAGTGCGACGTGATCGCCGAGGGCGTGGTCGCCGCGGTGAAGCAGGTCGGCCTCAAGGTTCCGCTGGTGGTGCGCCTCGAAGGCACCAATGTCGAGCAGGGCAAGAAGATCATCCGCGAGAGCGGCCTCAACGTCCTGCCCGCCGACAACCTCGATGACGCTGCACAGAAGATCGTGAAAGCCGTCAAGGGAGGCTAACGATGGCCGATCATCTCGACGCTCCGACACCGCTGGACGAACACCGCAAGCTCGCGGCGTTTGCGGGCGAGTGGAGCGGCGAAGAGATGGTCTATCCGTCGCGCTGGACCGCGGGCGGTCCGGCCACCTCGCAGGTCGTTGCGCGCATCGCGCTCAACGGCTTCTACCTGATCCAGGACAGCGTGCAGACCCGCGACGGCAAGGAGAGCTTCGCCACCCACGGCGTGTTCACCTACGACCGCGACGATCGGGCCTACAAATTGTTCTGGCACGACTCGCTCGGCTACTACCCGCCGTCACCGGCGTCCGGTAGATGGGCGGGCAAGTCGCTGATCCTGGTGCGCGGCTCGCTGCGCGGCAATGCCCGTCACGTCTACGAGGTCGTCGACGACAACACCTACAACATGAAAATCCAGTTCTCGCCTGACGCGGAAGGGTGGGCCGACGTGCTCACCGGCGTGTACCGGCGTATTCACTGAGCATGATCCGGAAAAGTGGTCTCCGGTTTTCCGACAAGATCATGCTCAAACCATAGAGTCCCATCACCGATCGTCTCGCGAAAGCATCTCGAACCATGTCCATTCTGATCGACAAGAACACCAAGGTCATCTGCCAGGGCTTCACCGGCAAGAACGGCACGTTCCATTCGGAAGCGGCGATCGCTTACGGCACCAAGATGGTCGGCGGCGTGGCGCCGGGCAAAGGCGGCTCGACCCACCTCAACCTGCCGGTGTTCGACACCGTCGCCGAAGCGCGCGAGAAGACCGGCGCCGACGCCAGCGTGGTCTATGTCCCGCCGCCGGGCGCAGCCGACGCGATCTGCGAGGCGATCGATGCGGAAATCCCGCTGATCGTCTGCATCACCGAGGGCATCCCGGTGCTCGACATGGTGCGCGTGAAGCGCTCGCTGTCGGGCTCGAAGTCGCGGCTGATCGGGCCGAACTGCCCCGGCGTGATGACCGCCGGCGAATGCAAGATCGGCATCATGCCGGCCAACATCTTCAAGCCCGGCTCGGTCGGCATCGTCTCCCGCTCCGGCACCCTGACCTATGAGGCGGTGTTCCAGACCACCCAGGAGGGTCTCGGCCAGACCACCGCGGTCGGCATCGGCGGCGACCCGGTCAAGGGCACCGAGTTCATCGACATGCTGGAGATGTTCCTGGCCGACGAGAAGACCAAGTCGATCGTGATGATCGGCGAAATCGGCGGCTCCGCCGAGGAGGACGCCGCCCAGTTCCTCAAAGACGAGGCCAAGCGTGGCCGCAAGAAGCCGATGGTCGGCTTCATTGCCGGTGTTACCGCACCTCCCGGCCGCCGCATGGGCCATGCCGGCGCGATCATCTCGGGCGGCAAGGGCGACGCCGGTTCCAAGACCGCGGCGATGGAAGCCGCCGGCATCAGGGTGTCGCCATCGCCGGCCCGCCTCGGGCACACGCTCGCGGAAATGCTGAAGTAACCGCCGTCCGGCGAGTTCCCTTCGAGGTTTGACGTGATTTGGGGCGGGTTCTCCTTGGGGAACCCGCTCTTTTATTGCGTTTTGGTGCCGGAATGCCGATCAATAAAAAATGAAAATAAATTCACTTCTTAGTTCTTTTAGGCAGGAATATCTGTCCTAGATAGGGTAAAGGGTATCAATCCAGCCGGCGCACTTCCAGACCGGCATCAGCGCCGTCTCCTACGCGCGAACCGAAAAAATCACCAGGACTGCCCATGTCTCGCCAAGACGCGAACGCCGCTTTTGCACTCTCATCATTCCTGCAGGGCACCAACGCCGCCTACATCGACGACCTCTACGCCCGCTACGAGCAGGACCCGTCGTCGGTCGACGCCGAGTGGCAGGATTTCTTCAAAAGCCTGAAGGACGCCCCGGCCGACGTCCAGAAGAACGCCGAGGGCGCCTCGTGGGGCCGCGACAACTGGCCGGTGACGCCGCGCGACGATCTGACTTCCGCGCTCGACGGCAACTGGGCCCAGGTCGAGAAGGCGGTCGGCACCAAGCTCGCAGCCAAGGCGCAGGCCAAGGGCGCCGAGCTGTCCGATGCCGACGTCCATCAGGCCACCCGCGATTCGGTTCGCGCACTGATGCTGATCCGCGCCTACCGCATGCGCGGCCATTTCCACGCCAAGCTCGATCCGCTCGGCATCGAGGCGCCGCGCGACCGCGAGGAGCTCGATCCGCGCTCCTACGGCTTCACCGAGGCGGACTTCGATCGCAAGATCTTCCTCGACCACGTGCTCGGCCTCGAATACGGCACGCTGCGCGAGATCGTGCAGATCTGCGAACGCACCTACTGCCAGACGCTCGGCGTCGAATTCATGCACATCTCGAACGCCGCGCAGAAGGCGTGGATCCAGGAGCGCATCGAGGGGCCGGACAAGGAGATCTCGTTCACGCCCGAGGGGCGCCGCGCGATCCTCAACAAGCTAATCGAGGCGGACGGCTTCGAGAAGTTCTGCGACACCAAGTTTACCGGCACCAAGCGCTTCGGCCTCGATGGCGGTGAATCGCTGATCCCGGCGCTCGAGCAGATCATCAAGCGCGGCGGCAATCTCGGCGTGAAGGAGATCGTGGTCGGCATGCCGCATCGCGGCCGCCTCAACGTGCTGACCCAGGTGATGGGCAAGCCGCACCGCGCGCTGTTCCATGAGTTCAAGGGTGGTTCGGCCAACCCCGACTCGGTCGAAGGCTCGGGCGACGTCAAGTATCACCTCGGCGCCTCCTCGGACCGCGAGTTCGACGGCAACAACATCCATCTGTCGCTGACCGCAAACCCGTCGCATCTCGAGATCGTCGATCCGGTCGTGATGGGCAAGGTGCGCGCCAAGCAGGACCAGCACGGCGATCCGCCGGATATGCGTATCTCCGTGCTGCCGCTGCTGATGCACGGCGACGCGGCATTCGCGGGCCAGGGCGTGGTGGCTGAATGCTTCAGCCTGTCAGATCTGAAGGGCTACCGCACCGGCGGCTCGCTGCATTTCATCGTCAACAACCAGATCGGCTTCACCACCTATCCGCGCTACTCGCGCTCGTCGCCCTATCCGTCCGACGTGGCGAAGATGATCGATGCGCCGATCTTCCACGTGAATGGCGACGATCCGGAGGCCGTGGTGTTCGCGGCCAAGGTCGCGATCGAGTTCCGGCAGAAATTCCACAAGCCGGTCGTCATCGACATGTTCTGCTACCGGCGCCACGGCCACAACGAGGGCGACGAGCCGGCCTTCACCCAGCCGGTGATGTACAAGAAGATCGCTTCTCACCCGTCAACGCTCGAGATCTACGCCAAGCGGCTGGTCGCTGACGGCGTGTTGACCGAGGGCGAGGTCGAGAAGGCCAAGGCCGACTGGCGCGCGCGGCTCGACGCCGAGCTTGAAGCCGGCGCCGGCTACAAGCCGAACAAGGCCGACTGGCTCGACGGCAAGTGGGCAGGCTTCAAGATCGCCGACCAGGAAGAGGACGCCCGCCGCGGCGTCACCGGCGTCGATGTCGCCGTTCTCAAGGATATCGGCCGCAAGATCACCAAGGTGCCGGACGGCTTCCGCGTCCACCGCACCATCCAGCGTTTCCTCGACAATCGCGCCAAGGCGATCGATAGCGGTGTCGGGATCGACTGGGCCACCGGCGAGGCCCTGGCATTCTGCACGCTGCTGCAGGAAGGTCATCATGTGCGACTGTCCGGCCAGGATTCCGAGCGCGGGACTTTCTCGCAGCGCCATTCAGTGCTGATCGACCAGGAGGACGAGAGCCGCTACACGCCGTTCAACCATCTCGGCGGCGAAGACACCGGCCACTACGAGGTCATCAACTCGCTGCTGTCGGAAGAGGCGGTGCTCGGCTTCGAATACGGCTACTCGCTGGCCGAGCCGAACGCGCTGGCGCTCTGGGAAGCGCAGTTCGGCGACTTCGCCAACGGCGCGCAGGTGGTGTTCGACCAGTTCATCTCCTCGGGCGAACGCAAGTGGTTGCGCATGTCGGGCCTCGTCTGCCTGCTGCCGCACGGCTACGAGGGACAGGGGCCGGAGCACTCCTCCGCGCGTCTCGAGCGTTACCTGCAGATGTGCGCCGAAGACAACATGCAGGTGGTCAATCCGACCACGCCGGCGAACTACTTCCACGTGCTGCGGCGCCAGCTGCATCGCGAGATCCGCAAGCCGCTGATCCTGATGACGCCGAAGTCGCTGCTGCGCCACAAGCGCGCCGTGTCGCAGCTCGAGGAGCTCGGCAAGAACGCCACGTTCCATCGCATTCTGTACGATGACGCGCAGATGCTGCCGGACGAGAAGATCAAGCTGGTGCCGGACGACAAGATTCGCCGCGTCGTGCTGTGCTCCGGCAAGGTCTACTACGATCTCTATGAGGAGCGTGAGAAGCGCGACATCGACGACATCTATCTGATGCGCGTCGAGCAGCTCTATCCGGTGCCGCTGAAGGCGCTGGTGCAGGAGCTCGGCCGCTTCAAGAACGCCGAAGTGGTCTGGTGCCAGGAAGAGCCGCGCAATATGGGCTCCTGGCACTTCATCGAGCCCTATCTGGAATGGGTGCTCAACCAGATCCACGCACCCAACAGGCGTCCGCGTTATGCGGGCCGTCCGGCATCGGCGGCAACCGCGACCGGCTTGATGTCGAAACATCTGGCGCAGCTCAAGGCGCTGCTCGACGACGCACTGAACTAACGACTTTCATTGAAGCCATGCCCCGCGAATGCGGGGCATCCGGTATCCCGCGTCATCCAGCAGAAGTGCTGTCGTCACGGAGTACCGGATCGCTCGCTTTGCGGGCGGTGGCGGACAAGTTTCACGACCGCAAATTTTGCGACCGCAGGGTTATCGAGGAAAAGACCATGACTGAAATTCGCGTTCCAACGCTCGGCGAATCCGTGACCGAGGCCACGATCGGCCGCTGGTTCAAGAAGGCCGGTGAAGCCGTCGCGGTGGACGAGCCGTTGGTGGAGCTGGAGACCGACAAGGTCACCATCGAGGTGCCCGCGCCGGTGGCCGGTACGCTCGGCGAGATCATCGCCAAGGACGGCGAGACGGTCGCCGTCGGCGCGCTGCTCGGACAGATCAATGACGGCGCCGCTCCGGCCGCCAAGCCGGCTGCTGCGGCTCCCGCCAAGGCCGCCGCACCGGCTGCCGCTGCTGCGCCGGCTGCTGCCGCTGCGCCGAAGGCGCCGCCGGCGGATGCGCCGCTGGCACCCTCGGTCCGCAAGCTGTCCGCTGAAAGCGGCATCGATGCGTCCACCGTTCCCGGCTCGGGCAAGGACGGCCGCGTGACCAAGGGCGACATGCTGGCCGCGATCGAGAAGGCCGCCTCGGCGCCGACCCCGGTCAACCAGCCGGCCGCCGCCGTGCAGGTTCGTGCGCCGTCGCCGGCGGACGACGCCGCGCGCGAGGAGCGCGTGAAGATGACCCGGCTGCGCCAGACCATCGCGCGCCGCCTCAAGGACGTGCAGAACACCGCCGCGATGCTGACGACCTTCAACGAGGTCGACATGACCGAGGTGATGAAGCTGCGGGCCCTCTACAAGGACACGTTCGAGAAGAAACACGGCTCGAAGCTCGGCTTCATGGGCTTCTTCACCAAGGCGGTCGTGCAGGGGCTAAAGGACATTCCGGCGGTCAACGCCGAAATCGACGGCTCTGACCTGATCTACAAGAACTACTATCACATCGGCGTTGCGGTCGGCACCGACCGCGGCCTCGTGGTGCCTGTGGTGCGCGACTGCGACCACAAGTCGATCGCCGAGATCGAGAAGTCGATCGCCGACTACGGCCGCCGCGCCCGCGACGGCCAGCTCAAGATCGACGAGATGCAGGGCGGCACCTTCACCATCACCAATGGCGGCATCTACGGTTCGCTGATGTCGACGCCGATCCTGAATGCGCCGCAGTCCGGCATCCTCGGCATGCACAAGATCCAGGAGCGGCCGATGGTGGTCGGCGGCAAGATCGAGGTGCGCCCGATGATGTATCTGGCGCTGTCCTATGATCACCGCGTCATCGACGGCAAGGAAGCGGTTACCTTCCTGGTGCGCGTCAAGGAGAGCCTGGAGGATCCGGCCCGCCTGGTGCTGGACCTCTAAGGTCGTATCGCGCGCGGCGTCCGATCGGCTCGGGCGCCGCGATCTGTTGGTTGCTCACATTTGGGGATCAAAGTGACGGATAAGGTCGTTGTCATCACCGGCGGCAGCCGCGGCATCGGCCGCGCCACCGCGCTCGCTGCCGCCGCGCGCGGCTATCGCATCGTGGTCGGCTATGCATCCAACAAGACCGCGGCGGACGAGGTCGTCGCCGCGATCGAAGCCGGCAACGGCAAGGCGATCGCGGTGAAATGCGATGTCGGCAGCGAGCAGGACATCCTGGCGCTGTTCAAGGCGGCCGACGGCTTCGGCACGCTCGGCGCGCTCGTCAACAATGCCGGCATCGTCGGCAAGAGCGGCGTGCGTGTCGACGAGATGTCGGCCGAGCGTATCCAGCAGATGATGGCAGTGAATGTCACCGGCAGCATCCTGTGTGCGCGCGAGGCGGTGAAGCGCATGTCGACCAAGCACGGCGGCAAGGGCGGCGTCATCGTCAACCTGTCCTCGGTGGCGGCGAAGCTCGGTGCGCCCAACACCTATGTCGACTATGCCGCTTCCAAGGGCGCGATCGATTCCTTCACGATTGGCCTCGGCTACGAAGTCGCGAATGAGGGCATCCGCGTCGCCGGCATCCGGCCCGGACTGATCGACACCGACATCCACGCCGCGGGGGGCGAGCCCGATCGCGCGCACCGGCTTGCCCATATGGTGCCGATGAAGCGTGTCGGCACCGCCGATGAAATCGCCAACGCCATCGTCTGGCTGATCTCGGACGAGGCTTCCTATGTCACCAGCGCGATCCTCGACGTGTCGGGCGGTCGCTAGCACACGATCAAGAGCGGGCGGCGGTCTGCCGTCACGATCGCGCCCCGCGCAATTGTCACAGAGCTTAGCTACAGGACCTTCCATCATGGCTTCTTACGATCTCGTCGTCATCGGCACCGGCCCGGGCGGATATGTCTGCGCGATCCGCGCGGCGCAACTCGGCATGAAGGTCGCCGTCGTCGAGAAGGACGCGACGCTGGGCGGCACTTGCCTCAACGTCGGCTGCATGCCGTCGAAAGCGCTGTTGCACGCCTCCGAGATGTTCGAGGAAGCCGGGCACTCCTTCGCCAAGATGGGCGTCAGCGTCCCGGCGCCGAAGCTCGATCTGCCTGCGATGATGAACTTCAAGCAGCAGGGCATCGACGGCAACGTCAAGGGCGTCGAGTTCTTGATGAAGAAGAACAAGATCGACGTGCTCAAGGGGACCGGCAAGATCCTCGGTGCCGGCAAGGTCGAGGTCTCCGGCGACGGCAAGTCCGAGACCGTCGAGACCAGGAACATCGTGATCGCCACCGGCTCCGATATCGCCCGCCTGAAGGGTATCGACATCGACGAGAAGCGCATCGTGTCCTCGACTGGCGCGCTGTCGCTGGAGAAGGTGCCGGAGAAATTGCTGATCATCGGCGCGGGGGTGATCGGGCTCGAGCTTGGCTCGGTCTGGCGGCGTCTCGGTGCGGACGTCATGGTCGTGGAATTCCTCGACCGCATCCTGCCCGGCATGGACGGCGAGGTGGCAAAGCAATTTCAGCGCATGCTCGAGAAGCAGGGCTTCGTCTTCAAGCTCGGCGCCAAGGTCACCGCGGTCGATAGCTCCGGCAAGACGCTGCAGGCCAAGGTCGAGCCCGCCGCGGGTGGCGCTGCGGAAACCATCGAAGCCGACGTCGTGCTCGTCTGCATCGGCCGGGTGCCCTACACCGAGGGCCTCGGGCTGAAGGAAGCCGGCGTCGCGCTCGACAATCGCGGCCGCGTCGAGATCGACGCGCACTTCTCGACCAACGTGAAGGGTATTTATGCGATCGGCGACGTCGTGGCCGGGCCGATGCTCGCGCACAAGGCGGAAGACGAAGGCGTTGCCTGTGCGGAGATCATCGCGGGCCAGGCCGGCCACGTGAACTACGACGTCATTCCAGGTGTTGTGTATACCACGCCGGAAGTGTCGTCGGTCGGCAAGACCGAGGAAGAACTCAAGCAGGCCGGCGTCGCCTACACCGTCGGCAAATTCCCGTTCACGGCAAACGGCCGGTCCAAGGTCAATCAGACCACCGACGGCTTCGTGAAAATTCTCGCAGATGCGAAGACGGATCGGGTGCTTGGCGTCCACATTGTCGGCCGCGAAGCCGGCGAAATGATCCATGAAGCCTGCGTTCTGATGGAATTCGGCGGATCGGCCGAAGATCTGGCTCGCACCTGCCACGCGCACCCGACCCGTTCGGAGGCGATCAAGGAAGCCGCGCTTGCGGTGGGCAAGCGCGCCATCCATATGTGATGATCGAAAGTCCGGCGTCAGCCGGGTTGAGATCATAGCGATGCTGCGCCGCCTGCTTCAGCCGTTCTGGGTCCTGCTTGCGATCATCTTCCTGGTCGAGGCTTGGCTATGGGACCATCTCGAGCCGATCGTGGCGCGGGCGGTGGCGTGGATTCCGCTCCGCGCGCTCAAGCAGTGGCTTGCCGACCGGGTCGATTCGCTGTCGCCGGCGATGACGCTGATTGTCTTTGTCGTGCCGGTCATCCCGCTGTTTCCGCTCAAGCTGATCGGGCTCTGGCTGCTCGCGAACCAATACTGGTTCAGTGCGGTCTCGCTGATCCTGTTCGCCAAGTTCGTCGGCGTCGGCGTGACGGCCTTCCTGTTCGACGTGACGCGGCCGAAACTGCTGGAGATGCCCTGGTTCGAGGCACTCTATAATTTCGTGATGGCGCTGCGGGCCAAGGCCACCGCGCTGGTCGAGCCAATCAAGCGGCGCATTCGCGAGATGATCAGTGGCGACGGCGAGGGCTGGGCGGCGCGCACGCTGCGCGTGATCGCGCGCTTCCGCAAAAGCGTGCATCAGACCAGCAAGCCTCTTTGATCAAGACTTTCTATTCCGTCATCCTGAGGAGCGCGGAACGCGCGTCTCGAAGGATGCACGGCCCGGCCGGTGGCCGTCGATCCTTCGAGACGCGCGCAAGGGCGCGCTCTTCAGGATGACGGTTCGAAAGCGGCGCGCTGCGCCTCAATGCAGATGCAGCAAGTGCGGCTGGAACAGGCCGAGCGCCGTCATCACGATGCCGGCGAGCGTCACCAGGCCGGAGACCCAGGCCAACGCGATGATGCCCGTGATGATGGTCGCCGATGCCAGCACGATGGCGATCTGGAAGGCGGCGGAGGCAAGCTCGAAATGATGATATTTCGCGGTGGCCTCGTCGCGCTCATGCTCGGCGTGCTTGGCGCGTTCGGAGAGCTGCTCTGAACCCTCGCCGGTTTCCGGCTCCGAGCGATAGCGCGCCGCGGTCTTCTGCCAATCGTCGATCTGCTTCTGCAGCGCGGCCCTGGCCGCCTCGTCGGTGGTGGTCGCGAGGTTCAGCTTGCCCTGTTCGGCCGCGGTCTGCACCGCGGTCCGGCGGATGCTCTTGGCCTGGAAGAAGGCCCACAGGTTGGAGGCCTCGACATTCTTGCTGATCGATTCGGTCTGGGCGCCCTTGCCGAGCGTTTCCGACAGCGCCAGGCACAGGGCGATCACGGCGATCAGGAGCGCGATCTTCTTGTTCTCGCCCGAGGCATGCTCGGCATGCTCCGCGTGCTCCATACTTTCATGTGCGCTCATGATTCCCCTCCGGATGAGACCGCGCCACGATTGCCGAATGCGGTGCACAAGGCAAGGGCCGAACGGTTTTGGGTAACCGTCTGAAGATGAACGGCGCATGACGGCGGGCCAAAGCCCGCGCTTTATTTTTTCAGAACCGAACGTTCAACCTCGGGGATGCGCGGAGCGATAGACTTCGAGCAGGCGCTCGCTGTCGATGCCGGTGTAGATCTGCGTGGTCGACAGCGAAGCGTGGCCGAGCAATTCCTGGATCGCGCGCAGATCGCCGCCGCGGCTCAGCAGATGCGTGGCGAAGGAATGCCGCAGCGCATGCGGCGTTGCGCTGTCGGGGAGGCCGAGCGCGCCGCGCAGCCGCTCCATGGTGAGCTGGATGATGCGCGGGCTCAAGGGGCCGCCGCGCGCGCCGACGAACATCGGCCCCGCGGGGCTGAGCTGATGCGGGCAGATCGCCTCATAGTCCGCGATCAATTGCAGCACGTTCTGCAGCACCGGCACCATGCGGGTCTTATTGCCCTTGCCGGTCACCACGAGCACGTCGCCTTCGCCAGGTTTCGGCACGTCGCGGCGCTTCAGCCCCAGCGCCTCGGAGATGCGCAGGCCCGAACCATAGAGCAGCGCCATGACGGCGGCGTCACGCACCAGGATCCAGGTCTCGCGGGTTTCGTCCGCGCGCTCGTCGGCGTCGGCGAAGCGTTTCGCCGCTTCCATGTGAATCGGCTTCGGCAGGCTCTTCGCCACCTTGGGCGCGCGGATCGCCGAGAGCGCGCCGACCTTGCCCTTGCCCTCGCGTTCCAGGAATCGTCCGAACGAGCGCAGGCCCGCCAGCGCCCGCATCAGCGATCGCCCACCGATCTCCTCGGTTCGGCGCATCGCCATGAAGGCGCGCACATCGCTCGCCTCGAGCGCGGAAAATGCCTTAAGCGTCACCCGCGCGCCCCAGTGCCCGGCCAGGAAGGCGAGGCATTGGCGCACGTCCCGGGCATAGGCCTCAAGCGTCTTCGGCGACAGCCGCCGCTCCGCACGCAGATGCGACAGCCAGCGCGTCATCTCCTGCGTAACCGATGCGTCGGCGCAGTCGAGTTCGAGCGGTTGGATGGGCTGATCGGTCCGGGCCATCTGTTAGGGGCTATTGGCACTACGAATCTCCTGATTATATCGCACTGCCTTCGTTTACCGATCGCTAAGACCGCGTAGCGGTGCTAGCCCGGCGCAAAGTTCGGATTCAATGGACCACACCACGCGCCACAACCCAGCCTCCGCATCGACGACACGTGTCGTCGACGTGCTGGTGCCTGTCGCGCTGAACCAGACCTATTCCTACCGCGTTCCGCGCGGCATGGAGCTTGCGCCGGGCGACGTGATCGGCGTTCCGCTCGGGCCGCGTGAGGTCGTCGCGGTGGTGTGGGCGGAAAATGCCAATCCGGATCCGCGGCTGCACAACCGGCTCAAGGACGTCAGCGAGAAGCTCGATGTTCCGCCGCTGAAGCCGGAGCTGCGCCAGCTGGTCGACTGGGTCTCCAATTACACTTTGTCGGCACGCGGCACAGTGCTGCGGATGACGCTGCGGATGGGCGAAAATCTCGGGCCGGAGCGGATGCGGCTCGGCGTGCGGCTGGTCGGCGAGCCGCCGCGGCGCCTGACGCCGGCGCGCCGGCGGGTGATCGAGGTGCTGTCGGACCGCTTGCTGCACGGCAAGTCAGAGGCGGCGCGGGAGGCCGGCGTCAGTTCCGGCGTGATCGACGGCCTGGTCGACGAAGGCACCCTGACGGTTGAGGCGATGCCGCCGCCGGGACCGCCGCCCGTTCCGGATCCCTCCTACGCGCAGCCGGATTTTTCGCGCGAGCAGCGCAGCGCCGTCGACGTGATGCGGACGCTGGCCGCGAGCGGCAGCTTTCACGTCGCGTTGCTCGACGGCGTCACCGGTTCCGGCAAGACCGAAGTCTATTTCGAGGCGATCGCCGAGAATATCCGCCGCGGCAAGCAGACGCTGATCCTGATGCCGGAGATCGCGCTGACCGGCCAGTTCCTTGACCGTTTCGCGCAGCGCTTCGGCGTGCGGCCGCTGGAGTGGCATTCGGAGCTGACGCCGCGCACGCGCGCGCGCAACTGGGCCGCGATCTCCGAGGGCAAGGCGCCGGTCGTGGTCGGCGCCCGCTCCGCGCTGTTCCTGCCCTATGCCGATCTCGGTCTCATCATCGTCGATGAGGAGCACGACCAGGCCTACAAGCAGGACGACGGCGCGCATTATCACGCGCGCGACATGGCGGTGGTCCGCGCCCATATCGCAAAGATCCCGATCGTGCTGGCGTCGGCGACGCCGTCGGTCGAGAGCGAGGTCAATGCGCGCAAGGGGCGCTACCAGCGCGTGGCGCTGCCGTCGCGGTTCGGCGGCCAGCACATGCCGCATATCGAGGCGATCGACATGCGCCGCGCGCCGCCGCCGCGTGGCCGCTTCATTTCGCCGGTGCTGGCCGAGCAAATCGGCCATGCCATTGAGCGCCGCGAGCAGGCGCTGCTGTTCCTCAACCGCCGCGGCTATGCACCGCTGACGCTGTGCCGGGCCTGCGGCCACCGCTTCGCCTGCACCATCTGCGATGCATGGCTGGTCGATCACCGGTTCCGACAGCGGCTGGTCTGTCATCATTGCGGCTTCTCGATGCCGCGCCCGAATATCTGCCCGCATTGCGCGGCCGAGGAATCGCTGGTCGCGGTCGGGCCCGGCGTCGAGCGCCTGCAGGAGGAGGCCGCCCACATCTTCCCCGAGGCACGGACGATGGTGCTGTCGAGCGATCTCATCACCTCGATCGAGACCATGCGCAGCGAGCTCAACGAGATCGCCGAGGGCCGCGTCGACATCATCATCGGCACCCAGCTGGTGGCGAAGGGCCACAACTTCCCGCGGCTCAATCTGGTCGGCGTCATCGACGCCGATCTCGGCCTGAGCAATGGCGATCCGCGCGCCGCCGAGCGGACGTTCCAGCTGCTGAACCAGGTGGTCGGCCGCGCCGGCCGCGAGCAGGGCCGCGGCGTCGGCTTTCTGCAGACCCATCAGCCGGAGCATCCGGTGATCAAGGCCCTGATCGCCAATGACCGCGAGGCGTTCTATGCCAGCGAGATCGAGATTCGCGAGCGCACCGGCTACCCGCCGTTCGGTCGGCTGGCGAGCCTGATCGTCTCCGCCGGCGACCGTCCGACCGCGGAAGGCTTCGCCCGCAAGCTCGCCGCGGTGGCGCCGCTCGATGAGCGGATCCAGGTGCTCGGCCCCGCCGAGGCGCCGCTCGCCGTCATCAAGGGCCGCTATCGCTTCCGCCTGCTGGTGAAGTCGCTGCGCAATGTCGACCTGTCGCAATATCTGCGCGAATGGCTGGAATCCGGTCCCAAGACCAAGGGCAATCTGAAGCTCGAGGTCGACGTCGATCCGCAGAGCTTTTTGTAAGCAGCTTCAATCTTGACCGTCATTTGCGAGGAGCGAAAGCGACGAAGCAATCCATGTGTCCGCAAACGCGGTGAAATGGATTGCTTCGCTCCGCTCGCAATGACGGCGGCTGGCAGCACGTCCCGCAAAAGAAAAAGCCTGCCGTCATTTGCGACGGCAGGCCATTTTTTGGCGCGAAGCAGGCCTCGCGGCCGTTACGCAACGCAACGCTTACTGAAGGCGCTTACGAGACGACCTCAGCGGTGACGCGGCCGACGCCGGCACCGGTCAGGCCGATGGCGCGTGCTGCGCCGGTGGAGAGGTCGAGCACGCGGCCGCGGATGAACGGGCCACGATCGTTGATGGTGACGACGACGCTGCGGCCGCCATGGGTGACGCGGAGCCTGGTGCCGAACGGCAGCGAGCGGTGGGCCGCGGTCATGGCGTTCTGGTTGAAGCGCTGGCCGGAAGCGGTGCGGCTGCCCGACTCATTGCCGTAGAAGGAGGCCATCCCCGAGAACGAGTGGCCGCCGGACGGCTGGATCGATGCATTGGCGTCGCGCCAGGACGAGCCTTCGGCGCGGGCGTGGTGATGATGGTGGTGGCGATGATGGTGGTGCCGGGACTTCGCGGACGCCTCGGTCACGCTGCCCCCGACCAGAATAGTTGCGGCTACAAACGCAAGCGCCGTACGCGAGCGGGTTACGTTGCCCGCCGCCTTCTTGATATTCAGCATTGATAAGACCCTCAGACAGTATTGCCGCTAACGCGGCAAGTGGAACCCCCGTCCCTTCGTTGACCAAGGCCGTTTGGTTTCCCAATGAGGCACGAATTGGGCAGTAAATCCGGATTATCTCGTGCTGAAATATCTTGTTACCGCCTTGGGGTAGTCAATCGAGGTCCCGTAATCTTGCTGTTTAACCAATTTTTAACGATCAATATACTTACCAATACTGATTATCGAGGCGACGGTAAGTTTTCGGTAAGTAATCGCTAAATGAAACCGCAGCCGGCCCGGAGTTCCCTGCGCGCTCGGCCATAGGCCTATGCAAATTTCGATGGAACAAAATCGCGGCGGCGCGAATCGGAGCCGACGCGCCGAATTTCCGCGCGCCAAATTTTCCGGTTCGGCCACCGGCTGCGGTCGGCAAAAAGCGCATGCGACAAGGCGGCACTCACGATGCCGTCATGTTGCACCTGCGCGATTGCTATGTTAGCAAAGCCGCGATTTTAACGGTCCCGGCACGTCCTGTGCCGGTCGAAAATCGAAGTCCCGCTTGAATTCCAAGGGCTTGGATCGCTAGGCGCTGCTTTGGTGGCGACGGTTTTTCCCTTGCGAATTTGACAGCAAAAAAGAGCGAGCTCGTGGCTGCTGAAGATCCGTCCGTTTCGGGAGTGTCCGGTCGTTACGCAACGGCCCTGTTCGAGTTGGCGCGCGACGAGCAATCCGTCGATCAAGTCCGGGCCGACCTCGACAAGTTCGAGGCCCTGCTCAACGAGAGCGCCGATCTCAAGCGCCTCGTCCGCAGTCCGGTGTTCGCGGCGGACGCCCAGCTGAAGGCGCTGACCGCGGTGCTCGACAAGGCCGGCATCGCCGGCACGTCGGCCAAGTTCCTCAAGGTGCTCACCGCCAATCGCCGGCTGTTCGCCGTTGCCGATGTGATCCGCGCCTATCGCGCGCTGGTGGCGAAGTTCAAGGGCGAGGCGACTGCGGAAGTCACCGTCGCCGAGCAGCTCAGTGACAAGAATCTCGACGCGCTGAAGGCCGCACTGAAATCAGTGACGGGCAAGGACGTCGCGCTCAACGTGAAGGTCGATCCCTCCATTATTGGTGGCCTGGTGGTCAAGCTCGGCAGCCGCATGGTGGATAGTTCGCTTCGCACCAAACTCAATTCGATCAAGAACGCGATGAAAGAGGCAGGCTGATGGACATCCGCGCCGCAGAAATTTCTGCGATCCTCAAGGACCAGATCAAGAATTTCGGCCAGGAAGCCGAGGTCACCGAAGTTGGCCAGGTGTTGTCGGTCGGTGACGGTATCGCCCGCGTCTACGGTCTCGACAACGTTCAGGCCGGTGAAATGGTCGAGTTCGAGAACGGCACGCGCGGCATGGCGCTCAACCTCGAAACCGACAACGTCGGTATCGTGATTTTCGGCGCCGACCGCGAGATCAAGGAAGGCCAGACCGTCAAGCGCACCCGCGCGATCGTGGACGCGCCGGTCGGCAAGGGCCTGCTCGGCCGCGTCGTCGACGCGCTCGGCAACCCGATCGACGGCAAGGGCCCGATCCAGGCCACCGAACGCAAGCGCGTCGACGTCAAGGCGCCCGGCATCATTCCGCGCAAGTCGGTGAACGAACCGATGGCCACCGGCCTCAAGGCGATCGATGCGCTGATCCCGATCGGCCGCGGCCAGCGCGAGCTGATCATCGGCGACCGTCAGACCGGCAAGACCGCGATCGCGCTCGACACCATCCTGAACCAGAAGCCGCTCAACGCCCAGCCGGACGAGAACCTCAAGCTGTATTGCGTCTACGTCGCAATCGGCCAGAAGCGCTCCACCGTCGCGCAGTTCGTCAAGGTGCTCGAAGAGCAGGGCGCGCTGGAATACTCGATCATCGTCGCGGCCACCGCGTCCGATCCGGCGCCGATGCAGTACATCGCGCCGTTCACCGCCTGCACCATGGGCGAGTACTTCCGCGACAACGGCATGCACGCCGTGATCATCTATGACGACTTGTCCAAGCAGGCCGTCGCTTATCGCCAGATGTCGCTGCTGCTGCGCCGTCCGCCGGGCCGCGAAGCCTATCCGGGCGACGTGTTCTACCTGCATTCCCGCCTGCTCGAGCGCGCCGCCAAGCTCAACAAGGAGCATGGCTTGGGCTCGCTGACGGCGCTGCCGGTCATCGAAACCCAGGCCAACGACGTGTCGGCCTACATTCCGACCAACGTGATTTCGATCACCGACGGCCAGATCTTCCTGGAAACCGATCTGTTCTTCCAGGGTATCCGTCCCGCCGTGAACGTCGGTCTGTCGGTGTCGCGCGTCGGTTCGTCGGCGCAGACCAAGGCGACCAAGAAGGTCGCCGGCAAGATCAAGGGTGAACTCGCGCAGTACCGCGAAATGGCGGCGTTCGCGCAGTTCGGTTCGGACCTCGACGCCTCGACCCAGCGCCTGCTCAACCGCGGCTCGCGCCTGACCGAACTCCTGAAGCAGCCGCAATTCTCGCCGCTGAAGATGGAAGAGCAGGTCTGCGTGATCTGGGCCGGCACCAACGGCTATCTCGATCCGCTGCCGCTCAACAAGGTCAAGGCGTTCGAGGACGGCCTGCTATCGCTGCTGCGCGGCAAGAACGCCGACATCCTCGATGCGATCCGCACCAGCCGCGATCTGTCCGACGACACCGCCGCCAAGCTCAAGACGGCCGTCGAGGGTTTCGCCAAGACGTTTGCATAACGAATGGGGCGTCGCCCGGCTTGCCGCCGGGCGTGACGAACGGAGGCTTGCGATCTGACCATTGTGGTCGGATCGCCGGGGTGAACGAAGAATGGCGTCACTAAAAGACATGCGGGTCCGCATCGCCTCGACCAAGGCGACGCAGAAGATCACCAAGGCCATGCAGATGGTCGCAGCCTCGAAGCTGCGCCGCGCGCAGAACGCCGCCGAAGCGGCGCGGCCGTATGCCACCAAGATGGATGCGGTGATTTCCAACATCGCCGCGGCAGCCAACGGCACGCCCGGCGCGCCGGCGCTGCTCGCCGGCACCGGCAACGACCAGGTGCACCTGCTTCTGGTCTGCACCGGCGAGCGCGGCCTGTCCGGCGCGTTCAACTCCGCCATCGTGCGCCTGGCGCGCGAACGGGCGAACGCGCTGCTCGCGCAGGGCAAGGAAGTGAAGTTCTTCTGCGTTGGCCGCAAGGGTTACGAGCAGCTGCGGCGGACCTTCGAGAAGCGCATCGTAGAGCATCTCGACCTGCGTTCGGTGCGCCAGATCGGCTTCGTCAATGCCGAGGATATCGCCCAGAAGGTGCTGGCGCGGTTCGAGGCCGGCGAGTTCGATGTCTGCACGCTGTTCTACTCGCGCTTCCAGTCGGTGATCGCGCAGATCCCGACCGCGCAGCAGATCATCCCGCTGGAGGTGGCTGCGCCCGCGGCCAATGCGGCGCCCTCCACGTCCTACGAATACGAGCCTGAGGAAGACCAGATCCTCGGCAGCCTGTTGCCGCGCAACCTCGCGGTGCAGATCTTCCGCGCGCTGCTGGAGAACAACGCCTCGTTCTATGGCGCGCAGATGAGCGCGATGGACAGCGCGACCCGCAATGCCGGCGAGATGATTCGCAAGCAAACCCTGATTTACAACAGAACCCGTCAGGCCCAGATCACGAAGGAGCTGATCGAGATCATCTCCGGCGCTGAGGCGGTCTAAGGCAGATTTCGAAGGAGAACAGTCCATGGCTACAGCAGCCAACCAGATCGGTCGCGTTACCCAGGTCACGGGCGCCGTGGTCGACGTGCAGTTCGAAGGCCACCTTCCGGCGATTCTGAACGCACTCGAGACCAAGAACGGCGGCAACCGCCTGGTGCTCGAAGTCGCGCAGCATCTCGGCGAATCGACCGTCCGCACCATCGCGATGGACATCACCGAGGGCCTCGTGCGCGGCCAGGAAGTGACCGACACCGGCGAACCGATCCGGGTGCCGGTCGGCGAAGGCACGCTCGGCCGCATCATCAACGTCATCGGCGAGCCGATCGATGAAGCCGGCCCGATCAAGTCCGACGGCCTGCGCGCCATCCATCAGGAAGCGCCGACCTATACCGACCAGTCGACCGAAGCCGAAATTCTCGTCACCGGCATCAAGGTCGTCGACCTTCTTGCTCCGTATGCGAAGGGCGGCAAGATCGGCCTGTTCGGCGGCGCCGGCGTCGGCAAGACCGTGCTGATTCAGGAGCTCATCAACAACGTCGCGAAGGCGCACGGTGGTTACTCGGTGTTCGCCGGCGTCGGCGAGCGCACCCGCGAAGGCAATGACCTCTATCACGAGTTCATCGAATCGAAGGTCAACGCCGATCCGCACAATCCGGATCCGAGCGTGAAGTCGAAGTGCGCGCTGGTGTTCGGCCAGATGAACGAGCCGCCGGGCGCCCGCGCTCGCGTCGGTCTGACCGGTCTCACCGTTGCCGAGCACTTCCGCGACCAGGGCCAGGACGTGCTGTTCTTCGTCGACAACATCTTCCGTTTCACCCAGGCGGGTTCGGAAGTGTCGGCGCTGCTCGGCCGTATTCCTTCGGCGGTGGGTTATCAGCCGACGCTCGCCACCGACATGGGCGCGCTGCAGGAGCGCATCACCACCACCCAGAAGGGCTCGATCACCTCGGTGCAGGCGATCTACGTGCCGGCCGACGACTTGACCGACCCGGCGCCCGCCACCTCGTTCGCGCACTTGGACGCCACCACGGTGCTGTCGCGCGCGATCTCGGAAAAGGGCATCTATCCGGCGGTGGATCCGCTCGACTCGACCTCGCGCATGCTGTCGGCGCTCGTCGTCGGTGACGAGCACTACAACACCGCGCGCATGGTCCAGCAGATCCTGCAACGCTACAAGTCGCTGCAGGACATCATCGCCATTCTCGGCATGGACGAATTGTCGGAAGAGGACAAGCTGACGGTCGCCCGCGCCCGCAAGGTCGAGCGCTTCCTGTCGCAGCCGTTCCACGTCGCCGAAGTCTTCACCGGCTCTCCGGGCAAGTTCGTCGACCTCGCCGACACCATCAAGGGCTTCCGCGATCTCTGCCAGGGCAAGTACGACCATCTGCCGGAAGCGGCGTTCTACATGGTCGGCACCATCGAAGAAGCCGTCGAGAAGGGCAAGAAGCTGGCGGCCGAAGCCGCCTAAGCTTTGGGATGTCGTCATCGCCGGACCTGATACGGCGATCCATCGCACGTGAAGTATTTTGACTGATGGACCCGCGGGTCGAGCCCGCGGGTGACAGCGCAAAGAACGGAAAGACCATGGCCACCTTCCACTTCGATCTCGTCTCTCCCGAAAAGCTCGCCTTCTCCGGCGAGGTCGATCAGGTTGACGTCCCCGGTGTGGAGGGTGATTTCGGTGTGCTCGCCGGACACGCTCCGGTCATCGCCACGGTTCGTCCGGGCATCCTGACGATCACGACCGCCGGCAAGCGCGAGAAGGTGATCGTGCTCGGCGGCCTTGCCGAGGTGTCGGACAAGGGCCTCACCGTGCTCGCCGACGTCGCGACCGCGCTTGCGGACATCGATCGCGCGAAATTCGCCGAGACGATCAACGAGATGCAGGAGAAGCTCGCCGAGAAGGAGGGCTCCGAGCTCGACCACGCGATCGAGCGGCTCGACCACTTCAAGAGCATCCAGCAAGAGCTCAACACGACGGCTATGCACTAAGGCGCGGTTGCCGACCGGCGATCGCGCCGCCATGTCGAGTGAGCCGACCCCTTAGTGGAATAGCTCACACTTTTTCGATCATCGCCTGAGAAGGCTTGAATAATTCAACGCTCGCCACGCCGTGGCGAGCGTTCAATGTTTATTGCGCGCGGGATCGTCTGGCGGCATTCTCCTCGGCATATCTGGGTTCGGGGGCCGCTACTCATGAAGCGCAAGGTCGCAGCGATCCTCGCGGCCGATATCGCAAGTCAGAGCCGATTGGTTGCCGACGATGAGGAAGAGACGCTGCGGCGGCTCGCCTCTTCTCGACAAGTCCGCTTCTTCGCGGTCGGCCCGAACGAACGACCTGCAAATATGTGAAGCAGCTTGCAGCAGGGATCGTGCACAAATGACAAGCTGCAGCGCGATTACGATTTGGCCCGACCGCATCGCGATTTCATTCCTGACATAACGGACAAGCTGCCGTGCTGACCTTCACCACCGATGCTCTCCGCCCGCAGGACCGTTTCGAGCACTGGTGCGAGGTGCGCGGCAAGAGCCTGTTCGGGGTCACGATCGAGCTCGAGCGCGACAAGAGAGCCGATTTCCGCGGACACTTCTCGGCGACGCCCGTGGGCAGTGCCGTGCTGGCGCAAATGTCGGCTTCCTCCTACCGCGTCAGCCGGACCGCATCCGACATCGCGCGCGTTCCGAGCAACAGTCTGCATCTCGCCTGGCAGGTGCGCGGTCCCGGCCACATGAATATCGGTCGCGATCGCGTCCAGTTCGTGCGCAACGGCGACCTGGTGTTCGGCCATTCCAATCTTCCGTTTGCCTCGACACCCGAACGGACCGACGGCTTTGACTTCTTCAGCCTCAAGATCCCGGTCACCGACGAGCTCGTGCTCGGCGCGCGGATCGAGGATGCGCCGCCGGTCGCGCTGGCGCGTGATGCGAGCCTGACCCGGCTTGTCGGCGCCATGTTCCGCTCGATGACGCGAGATCTCGCGCAAGCCGGGCAGTTCGCCGACGACGTTGCGCATATGGTGCGCCTGGCGCTGCTCGCGCGCGGACGCGTGCGGCCACGCCAGGACGAAATCCGTGCCGCGCTGCATGCGGGCTACCTTCATGCCGCCCGCGAAATTCTGTTCCGCGACCTGCATCGCGCCTCGCTCACGCCGGCCGCGGTTGCCGCCGCGCTCGGCATCTCACTGCGGCAATTGCATGCGCTGTTCGAGCCGACCGGCCTGTCATTTGCGCGGACGCTGACGGCGGCAAGGTTGAAGGCGGCGAGGCGCGCGCTCTACGCCATACGGGAGCGCAGCATCGACGAGATCGCGTTCTCGTGCGGCTTCGACAGCATCGCGACCTTCTATCGCGTCTTCCGTTCGACCTACGGCATGACACCGGGCGACGCGCGGCGCATACCGCCGCAGGATCAGCCGGCGAATTCCGCGAACCGGGTCGCCACCGCGCGATAGACGTCGCGGCGGAACGGCACCACGAGATCGGCGACGCGGTCGAGGCGCTCCCAGCGCCATTGATTGAATTCGGCGGGCTGGCCGTTGCGCGGCGTCAATGGATCGATCTCCTCGTCGCGTCCGGTGAAGCGCAGCGCAAACCATTTCTGCCGCTGGCCGCGGAACTTGGCGAGCCGGTGCGATGCCGGCCCGTCATAGGCGGGGAATTCGTAGGTCATCCAGTCGGTCTCGCCGAGATAGTCGGCGTTGACCGCCCCGGTCTCCTCCCACAATTCGCGCATCACGGCCTGGCGCGGATCCTCGCCGGCGTCGATGCCGCCCTGCGGCATCTGCCATTCGAGGCCGGGCAGCACGATCTCCGGACCGTCGTCCTTGATCCGGTGGCCGATCAGCACGCGTCCGTCGGCGTTGAACAGCGCGATGCCCACATTGGGGCGATAGGGCTTATCTGATGACATCTCGGTGGGTACGTCGCGCGTTGACCCGGTCGGCTACTTGGCCGCCAGACCGGCGAATTCCTTCACGACGCGCTCATAGACCGGACGCTTGAACGGCACAATCAGCTCCGGCAGATTCTTCATCGGTTCCCAGCGCCAGGTGATGAACTCGGCCTTGTGGCCGCCGCCCGGATTGGCGACGTTGATCTCGTTCTCATTGCCGGTGAAGCGCAACGCGAACCATTTTTGCCGCTGTCCGCGATAGCGGCCCTTCCAGGCGCGGCCGGCGACGGTGCGCGGGATATCATAGATCAGCCAGTCCGAGACCTCGCCGAGCTTCTCCACGGACTTGATGCTGGTCTCCTCATAGAGCTCGCGTCGCGCCGCCTGAAACGTATCCTCGCCGGGATCGACGCCGCCTTGCGGCATCTGCCAGACATGCGCGTCGTCGACATGCTCGATGCCGCCCGCGCGGCGTCCGATGAAGACCAGCCCCGCTGTATTCAGCAGCATGATGCCGACGCAGGTTCGATAGGGCAGGTCTTCATAACGTGCCATGCTGCCGCTACCTCGCACATTTTCTGGAGCCGCCCGACCCGGCCCCCCGGCAAGGTCTCGAGCTGCACCAACGGATTGAATCTTTAGCCCGATTTTGATTTCAGCATCGCCGTTGTCAATGGCACAAGCATAATGCCCTTGGAGTCCAGTGTCTTGAGCCAGGCGCCGAGCCGCTCGATCGAGACCGGCAACGCCGAGGCGACGCCCACCGCCATGCCGCGTTCCTTGGCGATCGTTTCCAGCTTGACCAGCGCGCGGTCGATTTCCGCCGACGTCGGCACTGCGTCGATGGCGAAATCGGCCTTGGCGAACGGCAATGCCTGCCCCGCTGAGAGGGTCTGCGCGACGCTACGCGGGGTGGAACCGTCGTCGAAATAGCTCAGGCCGCGCTTTGCCGCTTCGCGGACGATGGGCTGCATCACGGGATCGGCCGCAACGAACCGGCCTCCCATGAAATTGGCGATCCCGGCATAGCCCTGCAGGCGGCTGAGGTGCCAATGGAAGCGGTCAAGGTTCTGCTCGCTGCTCAGCGTGGTCAGCAGGGTTTGCGGCCCGGGATCATTGTCGGGATAGTCGAACGGCTCCATCGGGATCTGCAGCAGGATCTCGTGACGCTGGGTCCGGGCACGTTCCGCAAGCTTGCCCGGATCGGAGCCATAGGGCGTGAAGGCCAGCGTCACCGCCGGCGGCAGCTTCATGATGGCGTCGGTGGTCTTGGCGGCGCCGACGCCGAGGCCGGCGACCACAATGGCGACCACGGGCATCCGGGCGGCCTTGGCGCGGTCAGCCTCGGCCGCGTAGACCGTGAACGGCTTCAGGCCGTCGGCGACCACCGGGATCATGCCGTAGCGTGACTTTTCCAGCAGGCGCGGATCGATGCCAGTCATCGCGAGTGGCGGCGTATCGCCATCGGCCTTGTCGGCCCGATCGCCGGCGCCGATCACCACGTCCTGGCGCTTGCCGCTGGAGCCGTCGATGATGGTGACGGTTCTCGCGTCACTGGCTGCGGCCGGGGTCTTGGCGGCGGATTTGGCCGCCGGTTCGGCCGCCGCCTGGGCGGCTGGAGCGTGCTTGTCGTCAGCGGCGGCGGGCGGAGGATTGCGGAGCGTGACACGGGCGATCGGCTCGCCCCCGAGCGGGTTGTCGTTGAACAGCGCGATGCCGACAAAGCCGACCAGCACGAGCCCGAGCAGCACGGCGAGCGCCTGCATCGCCGTGAATGGCAGGCGAAACCGGCGCGTCCTGCCCACGGTCGTCTGCCCAAGCGGCGTGCTCAGTTCGTCGGCCGCTTCTGCCATGACCCTCCCCGAATCAACAGCGCGAACGATAGCACGATGCGGTGCAATCCCGCGCGCCGGCCTGCCCGGCAAAGCACGGTTACGGGTGGACACCGAAAGCAGAAAGGGCGGCCCGCGGGCCGCCCTGTTCGCCGAATCGATCGGATTAAATCAGTTCGCGGCCTTGTTGCCCGGCTTGTCGACCGCGGCCTTGTCGCGCGCGGCCTCCGGCGCCGCTGGTGCGCTCGAGGTCGACTTGATGCCGTGCAGCAGGTCGTCGGCCATCTTCAGCGCCTTGTCGTCCTTGGCGTCCGGCGGGACGTAGGACTGCGAGCCGGTCTTCTCGTCGCCGTCGTTCTTCAGATGGCCGCGCAGCGAAGCTTCGCCCTTGGTGTCGGTGCGCGCCTTCAGCTCTTCCGGCACGTCCTGCAGCACCTCGATGTCGGGCACGATGCCCTTGGCCTGGATCGACTTGCCCGACGGCGTGTAGTAGCGCGCGGTGGTCAGGCGCAGCGCGCCATTGCCCGAGCCGAGCGGGATGATGGTCTGCACCGAGCCCTTGCCGAACGAACGGGTGCCGACCAGCGTCGCCCGCTTGTGGTCCTGCAGCGCGCCGGCGACGATTTCGGAGGCCGATGCCGAGCCGCCGTTGATCAGCACGATCACCGGCTTGCCCTTGGTCAGGTCGCCCGGATGGGCGGCGCGGCGCTGGGTTTCCTCGGCGTTGCGGCCGCGGGTCGAGACGATCTCGCCACGCTCCAGGAAGGAGTCGGACACCGTGACCGCTTCTTCGAGCAGGCCGCCGGGGTTGTTGCGGAGATCGATGACGTAGCCCTTCAGCTTGTCGCCGATCTGGCCCTGCAGATTGGTGATCTCCTTCTTCAGGCCTTCGGTGGTCTGCTCGTTGAAGGTGGTGATGCGGATATAGGCGATGTCATCGGCCTCGACGCGCGCACGCACCGAGCGGACGCGGATGTTGTCGCGCACCAGCGTGACGTCGATCGGATTGTCCTGGCCCTTGCGGATGATCTTGAGCTTGATCTTGGTGTTGACCGGACCGCGCATCTTCTCGACGGCCTGGTTCAGCGTCAGACCCTGCACCGCCTCGTCGTCGAGGGTCGTGATGATGTCGTTGGCCATGATGCCGGCCTTCGAGGCCGGGGTGTCGTCGATCGGCGAGACGACCTTGATCAGGCCGTCTTCCATCGTGACCTCGATGCCGAGGCCGCCGAACTCGCCGCGGGTCTGCACCTGCATGTCGCGGAAGCTCTTGGCGTCCATGTAGCTCGAGTGCGGGTCGAGGCCGGTCAGCATGCCGGAGATCGCGGATTCGACCAGCTTGCTGTCATCGGGCTTCTCGACATAGTCGCTGCGCACCCGCTCGAACACGTCGCCGAACAGATTGAGCTGGCGATAGGTGTCCGACGTCGCGGCGCGCGCGCTCGATCCCATCAGCACAGCGCGGGGCTGCGTAACGAAAAGCGTCAGGGCCGCGCCGGTGGCGGCGCTAAGGAGAATTACCGAAGTCTTGCGCATCATCCGCGAACCTTTTCGCCTTCATTTGCGGCCCACCATGGACCTGGATCGATTGGAGTGCCGTCTTTCCGGAACTCGACATAGAGCACTGGCTGGCTCGCATTTGTCGCGAGAATGGATGCAACTTGGGACGTCGACCCCATGGTCGCAACCGGCTCCCCCGTAAGTACAAACTGGCCGATGTTTACCGAAATACGCTCCATCCCGGCGATCAGGACATGATACCCGCCCCCGGCATTGAGGATCAAGAGTTGTCCATAGCTACGGAAAGGACCAGCGTAAACAACCCAGCCGTCACACGGGGTTGTGACCTGCGCGCCCGGCTTGGCTGCCAAAGAAATGCCTTTTTGTACGCCCCCCGCGCCGTCGGAACCGCCAAATTCGCGAATCTTGGTGCCATTCACGGGATAGGAGAACAGGCCCTTGGCCGAGGCGAAAGCGACCGCCGGGCTCATGCGGGCCGGGTCCTTGAGCGCCCCCAGATTCGGCTTGCCGTTAACCGTCGCCGGCGCTCCCTGGAGGCTGGCGGTGGCGGCGGCCTTGGCCGCGCTCTTGATATCCTGCTCCATCTTGGCGATCAGGGTCTGCAGATTGTCGGCCTGCTTCGACAGTGCGATGGCGCGGGCGCCTTCGGCCTCCATGTCCTTTTCGGCCGCGCTCTGCTGCCGCTGCCGTTCGTCGACCAGCGCCGCCAGCCGGGTCTGGTCTTCCTTCAGCTTGTCGCGGTCGGCCGCCAGCGCATCGCGCTCGGTCGAGATGGTCTTGCGCAGCGCCACCAGCTCGCCGAGATCGGCCGCAAGCTTCTCGGCGCGGACGCGCAACTCCGGCACCACGGCGCCGAGCAGCATTGCGGTGCGCAGCGATTGCAGCGCGTCCTCGGGCCGCACCAGCAGCGCCGGCGGCGTGCGTCGCCCGGCGCGCTGCAGCGCGGCCAGCACCTCGATCACCTCGGAGCGGCGTGAATCGAGCGAGGCGCGGATCTCGCGCTCACGGCCGTCGAGCGGCTGCAGGCGTGCCTCGGCGTCAGCGATCCGCGTCTCGACGCCGCGGACCTGGCCGGCAATATCGATCAGCTGCTGATTGAGCTTGCTGCGGTCCTGGCCGATCGCGGCGATGTCGGCCTTCAGCTTCTCCTGCAGCTCGGTCGCCTTGCGCTGCTGCTCGCGCGCGGCCTCGAGTTCCTGTTCGCGCTGCTTGATCGCATCGGGCGATGGCTCCGCGGTTGCGGCCTGCTGCGCCGGCGGCGCGGATTGCTGCGCTGGTGGTGTCGCTTGCCCATGCGCCGCGGCCAGCGGATAGGCGGCGAACATCGCGATCGACAGCGGCAGCGATGTCGGCAGCCGGCGGCGGCGCGCGGTGCCGGCATGCGAAGCCGAATACGAAGCTGTGTCCCGCTTGTGCTGCATTCGCGTGAGTTCAGTGGTTTCGACTGTCCGTCACCACGCCTTACGCGCGATGATAGGGGTGGCCGGCCAAAATGGTTGCGGCGCGATAAATCTGTTCCAGAAGCATGACGCGGACCATTTGATGCGGCCAGGTCGCGGAGCCGAATGCAATTCGCAACAAAGCCTTGCGCTGCAATTCAGGCGAAAGTCCGTCTGCGCCGCCGATCACGAAGACAGTATGTGCTGTTCCCTCGTCGCGCCAGCGACCGAGCTGCCGGGCAAAGGTCGCACTGTCGATGCTCTTGCCGCGTTCGTCGAGGGCGACCAGCGCGTGCTTCTCAGGCAGCAATGCGGAGATCGCCGCAGCCTCCTCGGCAATGCGCGCGGCGGTGTCGCGCGCGCGGCTTTCCGCGATCTCGTGGATGTCGAGGCCGCGAAACCCGAGCTTGCGGCCGATATCCTCGAAGCGCTCGCGGTAACGCTCGGCGAGCTCCCGTTCAGGGCCCTGTTTCAGACGGCCGATGCAGATCACGACAAGGCGCATCAACGCAGACTAGCTGCGCTGCAGCCGATTCGCATCGGCTTCGAACCCCCTTAGACCGCCGCGACCGCCGGGTTCTGAGTCCACAACCGCTCGAGGTTGTAGAACTCGCGCACCTCAGGCCTGAACACGTGCACGATCACCTCGCCGGAATCGATCAGCACCCAGTCGCAATTGGGCAAGCCCTCGACATGGATGTTCTTGACCCCGTTCTCCTTGAGGCTCTTCGTCACATTTTCCGCGATCGCGCCAACGTGCCGGTTAACCCGGCCGGTGGTGACGATCATGTAGTCGGAATATGCGGATTTGCCCCGAAGGTCGATGGTGACCGTCTCTTCCGCCTTCATGTCCTCAAGGCGGGAGAGGATCAGGCTCAGCGTCTTGTTGGCATCCGGTTTGTCGGCGTCCGGTTGCGCCTGCAAGGCCGCGGTTTTGGTCGATGTTTTACGCGCAGTCTTTGGAACCTTGGGTAAAACAGACTTTGACAATACAGATGTGGCCAGGGACCATTCCTTTCACTGTATCGCGGGTGCCGAATCCTCGGCCCCACGCGCCATACTACGCATGTGGGGTTAATGGTTTCAATATTCCAGTAACCCTTTTGCGCTTCATGCCGTTCTCCAGCTCCCGTCCGGGTTCCGAAGTCCGGTCGAAGACAAATTGGATTTCATTCCTGTCAGGAACACCCAGGCCGGCGCCTGCTGGTCGGCCAGCCGTGTCGCCTGATTTTCGGGCATGCGATAGCGCGCGAGCGCCTGCGCCGCCGGTGCGGCAAGGGCGCGGAAGCTTTGGGGCGGACGGTCGATCACGGCAATCGGCACATCGGACGCGATGCGCCGCCAATCTTTCCAGCGATGAAATTGCGCGAGATTGTCAGCGCCCATGATCCAGACGAAGTGCACGCCGGAGACACGGCGGCGCAAGTGGATGATCGTGTCCACAGTGTAGCTGACGCCAATGACAGCTTCGAGACAGCTGATGTCGATGCGCGGATCGTCGGCAACGCGGCGCGCTGCCTCGGCGCGCTCGGCGAGCGCGTGCAGGCCATCATGGTTCTTCAGCGGATTGCCCGGCGTCAGCAGCCACCACACGCGGTCGAGCTGCAGGCGCTTGAGCGCGAACAGGCTGATGGCGCGATGCGCGGCGTGCGGCGGATTGAACGAGCCACCAAGCAGCCCGATGCGCATGCCGTTGGTATAGAACGGAAGCGCTTGGGCTGCGGATAACGACACGCTCGATGCTTGCTGCAATGGCTTACCGTGCGCGTGCGACAATGATCACGGCCGCGTCTGCCCGGTGCCGTGGACGCGGTACTTGAAGCTCGTCAGCTGCTCGGCGCCGACAGGCCCGCGGGCGTGGAATTTGCCGGTAGCAATTCCGATCTCCGCGCCGAAGCCGAACTCGCCGCCGTCGGCGAACTGGGTCGAGGCGTTGTGCAGCACGATTGCCGAATCGACCTCGTTGAGAAATCTTTGCGCGGCAGCGGCATCCTCCGTCACGATCGCATCGGTGTGATGCGAGCCGTGATTTTGAATATGCGCAATCGCTTCATCGAGACCGTCGACGATCCTCGCCGAGATGATCGCGTCCTCGTATTCGGTGTCCCAGTCCTCGTCGGATGCGGGCTTCACCCTGGCATCGACGCCCTGCACGGCGTCGTCGCCGCGCACCTCGCAACCGGCATCGATCAACAGCTCGACCAGCGGTTTCAGCTGCGTCGCGGCAGCGTTGCGATCGACCAGCAGGGTCTCGACGGCGCCGCAGACGCCGGGACGGCGCATCTTGGCGTTCAGCACGACCGCCTTGGCCATATCGAACCTGGCGCTGGCGTCGACGTAAATGTGGTTGACGCCCTCGAGATGCGCGAACACCGGAACGCGCGCCTCCGCCTCGACACGTGCGACCAGGCTCTTGCCGCCGCGCGGCACGATCACATCGATGCCGCCGTTCAATCCCGTCAGCATCAGGCCGACGGCCGCGCGGTCACGGGTCGGCACCAGGGTAATCGCGGCCTCGGGCAGGCCGGCCTCACGCAGGCCCTGCACCAGGCAGGCATGGATCGCGCGGCAGGAGCGGAAACTGTCCGAGCCGCCGCGCAGGATCACGGCGTTGCCGGACTTCAGGCACAGCACACCGGCGTCGGCGGCGACATTGGGCCGGCTCTCGAAGATCACGCCGATGACGCCGAGCGGCACGCGGACGCGTTCGATGGTCATGCCGTTCGGCCGCTGCCAGCTTTCGGTGACGGCGCCGACCGGATCGATGATCTCGCGCACGGTCGCAACGCCATCGGCCATGCCGGCAACGCGCGCCTGGGTCAGCGTCAGGCGGTCGACGAAGGCGGAGGTCATGCCGCTCGCGCGCGCCTCGGCGACATCCTCGGCATTGGCGGCGAGGATGGCCGGCGCGTCGGCGCGGATCGCGCGCTCGATCGCGGCGAGCGCCCGGTCCTTCTGCTCCGGCGGCGCCAGCGCCAGCACGCGCGCCGCGGCGCGCGCCTTGGCGGCGAGGTCGGTCATCAGGGCAGTAAGATCGGCGTTGCCGTCGATCGCCTTCAGGGGGGCGCTCATGAAACTACCAGCTTTGGACTAAGGCCATGTTCTAGCATGGCAATTGAAGGGTGGCGAGGCGCGGAACCGGCATGGCAGGTGGGCGGCAGGCCGCCCCGCTCGGCCAATGGCCTATCCAGTGGCTTATTTGGGCGGGATCGCCCCGGCCGGGCCGATCACGAGGTCGTCGCGATGGATCATCTCGGACCGCCCGCTGATGCCCAGAATGGTCATCACGTCGGGCGAGGAGCGGCCCATGATCTTCTCGGCGTTCTCAGCGTCGTATGCGACCAGGCCGCGGCCGATTTCATGGGTGTCGGGGCCGCGCACCACCACGGCATCGCCGCGGGCGAACTGGCCGTCGACCCGGATCACGCCAGCCGGCAACAGGCTCTTGCCGGCGCGCAGCGCCGCGACCGCGCCGGCATCGATGGTCAAGGTACCCTTTGGCTCGAGTGAGCCCGCGATCCAGCGCTTGCGCGCGGTGACCGGATTGGCGGGGGTCAGGAACCAGGTGCAGCGGCCGCCGTCGGCGATCGCAGCAAGCGGATGCTCGATCTTGCCCGATGCGATCAGCATGTGGGTGCCGGCCGTGGTCGCTATCTTCGCGGCTTCGATCTTGGTGGTCATGCCGCCGCGCGACAATTCGGACCCGGCCGAGCCGGCCATCCCCTCGATCTCCGAGGTGATGCTTTCGACCACCGGGATCAGCTTGGCGTCGGGATCGAGCGCGGGCGGCGCGGTGTAGAGGCCGTCGATATCGGACAGCAGGATCAGAAGATCCGCGCTCGCCATGGTGGCGACGCGGGCGGCGAGGCGATCATTGTCGCCATAGCGGATCTCGGTGGTCGCGACCGTGTCATTCTCGTTGATCACGGGCACCGCGCCCCATTCCAGCAGCTTTGCGATCGTCGAGCGCGCGTTGAGATAGCGGCGGCGCTCTTCGGTGTCCTGCAGCGTCACCAGAATCTGCCCGGCGCCGATGCCGTGATGGCCGAGCACCTCCGACCAGATTCGCGCCAGCGCGATCTGGCCGACCGCTGCGGCAGCCTGGCTCTCTTCGAGCTTCAGCGGGCCGCGCGGCAGCTTCAGGCGGCTGCGGCCGAGCGCGATCGAGCCCGACGACACCACCATGACCTCGCAGCCTCGCTTGTGCAGCTTTGCGATGTCCTCGACCAGCGCGGCGAGCCAGGACGCGCGCACCTCGCCGGCCTGCGAGTCGACCAGCAGCGATGAGCCGACCTTGACGACGATGCGGCGAAAGTTCTTGAGCGCGGGGCGTTTCATGGATTTGGTCTGGCAGGAAGGTGGAAGCAATAGACGCCACAATGTGGCTTGGGAAGTCCAGGCGTTGCGCGGCTTGTGCCGTTCAACCCTGCGGCACCGGCGTCGCCCACGGCTCCGCCTGGCCACCCTTGGCCTTGTTGGACACCGGCGCCTCGCCGATCACCTCGACCAGCGCGCGCAGCGCATCCTGCACGCCTTCGCCGGTCGCGCCCGAGAGCAACAGCGGCGTCTTCTTCGCCGCCCGCTTGAGGCGGTCCTTCTGCTTCTTCAGTTCGTCGGGCGCGACGGCGTCGATCTTGTTGAGCGCGACGATCTCGATCTTGTCGGCGAGATGGCCCTCATAGGCTTCGAGCTCGGTGCGCACCGTCTTGTAGGCCTTGCCGGCATGCTCGCAGGTCGCATCGACCAGATGCAGCAGCACGCGGCAGCGCTCGACATGGCCGAGGAAGCGGTCGCCGAGGCCGGCGCCTTCATGCGCGCCCTCGATCAGGCCGGGGATGTCGGCGAGCACGAATTCGCGGCCGCCGAAATTCACCACGCCCAGCTGCGGATGCAGCGTGGTGAAGGGATAGTCGGCGATCTTCGGCCGTGCCGCGCTGACCACCGAGAGGAAGGTCGATTTGCCGGCATTGGGCAGGCCGACCAGCCCGGCGTCGGCGATCAGCTTCAGCCGCAGCCAGATCCCGCGCTCTTCGCCGGGCGCGCCGGGATTGGCGTTGCGCGGCGCGCGGTTGGTGGAGGATTTGAAATGCGCGTTGCCGAAGCCGCCATTGCCGCCTTCAGCCAGCACGAATTTCTCGCCGAGTTCGGTGAAGTCGTGCAGCAGGGTCTCGCGGTCCTCGTCGAACACCTGGGTGCCGACCGGCACCTTCAGCACGATCGGCTTGCCGTTGGCGCCATGGCGGTCCTTGCCCATGCCATTGGTGCCCTTCTGTGCCTTGAAGTGCTGCTGGTAGCGGTAATCGATCAGCGTGTTCAGTCCGTCGACGGACTCGATGATGACGTCGCCGCCGCGGCCGCCATTGCCGCCGGAGGGACCGCCGAACTCGATGAACTTCTCGCGCCGGAACGCGACGCAGCCGTTGCCGCCGTCGCCCGAGCGAATATAGACCTTGGCTTCATCGAGGAATTTCATGATTTTCACTAGTTAGGGCAGGGTGGCCGCGGCGGCAACCCGGAAAGGCCCTGACTTCAGCGAAAAGCCTTAATTTTCGGGCCTTTTTACGGCCCTTGCGGCTAACTCGGCCGCCGCCGGACCAGGAATTTCTGCATCCCCTCCAGCACCAGCTCGCGGCGCTGGTTGTGCACGGTCGAGCGCAGCGTCACGACGCCGGTGGTCTTGCCCGGCGACAGCTCGATCACCTCCAGCGCGGGGTAGATGGTATCGCCGGCATAGACCGGTTTCAGGAACTTGCTCGATTGCTCGAGGAAGCCGATCAGCGACTCCTCCACGACATAGGGGAATAATCCCGCGCCGGGCGCGGTGTGCACCAGGGTCTGGAAGCCGTGCGCGAGCAAATCAGGCATGCCGCGCGCGCGGCAATATTCGACGTCGTAATGGATCGGATGGGTGTCGCCGCTGGCGGTCTGGAACGCAGCGAAAACAGCCGAGGTCTGGGTCCGGCTCGGAATCACGAAGCGCTCGCCGAGCACGAAATCCTCGAACCAGCGCTGCGCGGGGACCATGCGATGCTGGGTGGGGTCGAAGTCGCTCATGCGGCGTTTCCTGCTCTTTTTGTTGCCGGGATCAGCTACCGGTATCGCAGCGGCGCAGGTGCGGCAATCCGTTCAATTCGTCATGCCCGGGCTTGTCCCGGGCATCCACGTCTTTAAAACCGGACGACTCGGGAACAAAAGCGCAAGTCTGCTCATGAGCCTGTTCGCAAAGCTGTCCTCCTACGACGACCGATCGGCGCGGCTCGCCGGCATCGGGTTGATGCTGCTGTCGATCTTCATGTTCTCGTTCGGCGATGCGATGGGCAAATTCATCGTCGCCACCTATTCGGTCGGGCAATTGCTGTGGCTGCGCGCCTGTGCGGCGCTGCTCGTGCTGCTGCCGATCGTGTGGCAGCGGCGCGCGGATTTTCTGCATCTGGAACGCCCGTGGCTGCAATTGCTGCGCGTCACGCTGTCGACGGTGGAGGTTGCGGCGTTCTTCCTGGCGACCGTCTATCTGCCGCTCGCCGACGTCATCACCTACTATCTGGCCGGACCGATCTTCGTCACCGCGATGTCGGGCCTCGTGCTCGGCGAGCATATCGGCTGGCGGCGCTGGACCGCGATCCTGGTCGGCTTCTGCGGGGTGTTGATCGCGCTTCGGCCGTCGGCGCAGACCATCAGCTGGCCGGCAATGATCGCGCTCGGCGGCAGCCTGTCGTTCGCGGTGCTGATGCTGATCACGCGTTCGCTGCGCGCTACCCCCGATATCGTGCTGGCGACGTCGCAATTCGGCGGCACCTTCATCCTGGGCCTCGTGCTCTCGCCGTTCGGCTGGGTGACGCCGTCAGCCGGCAGCCTCGTGCTGTTCTTCACCGCCGGCATCATCTCGGTCGCGGCGCTGCTTTGCGTCAATCGTTCGCTGAAGCTCGCGCCGGCGAGCGTGGTGGTGCCGTACCAGTATTCGATGATCGTCTGGGCGGTGATCTTCGGCTTCGTGGTGTTCGGCGACGTGCCGTCCTGGGCCACCATCATCGGTGCCGCTGTCATCATCGCGGCTGGCCTCTACATCTTCGTCCGCGAGCAACAGCTTGGACGCCCGGACTCCGCAGTGAATCCGCCGGCGTGATGTTTACCCTCCCCTGGAGGGGGAGGGTCGACGCGAATGCAATGAGCGGCGGGGTGGGGTGAAGGTCTCTCCTCATCCAACGGTGCCCGAGTGGATAGATCACCCCACCCCGCTGCGCTTCATGCGCAACGACCCTCCCCCTCCAGGGGAGGGTGAAGCCAAAAGCCTCAGCTCTCCCGCCGGGTCGAGTTGTTCCAGCTCTTCAGCGACGCCCAGACGCCGCGCGACAGGCGGAAGCAGTCGACCGGGCTCGAGGAGCCCAGCGCCTCGAAGCGGTGCAGCTCGACGCCGCCCCACTGGAAGCCGCACTTCTCGAGAATGTTGCGCGACGACGGATTGACGACGCGGGCGCCCGAGATCAGCTGGTCGAGATCGAACTCCTCGAAGAAGTAATCGATCACCGCGCGCGCAGCCTCGGTGCCGAAGCCCTGGCCCCAATAGTCGACGCCGAGCCAGTAGCCGAGTTCGGCCGATGTCTCCTCGCGCCAGTCGATGCCGACCATGCCGATCGGCGTGTGATTGTTCTCGATCAGGAAAACGGTTTCGCGCCCGCCGGCGCCGAGCGCGCGCACGAAGTCGATGGCGTCGTCCTGGGTATAGGGATGCGGCAGGCGGCGGGTGTTCTCCGCGATGCGGCGGTCATTGGCGAGGCGTGCGATTGCTTTTACGTCCGCGAGCGTCGGCTTGCGCAATGTCAGCCGTTCTGTCTCGAGGACGCAAGCTCTTGCCTCACGCAAGGTCGGCGTCGGGATGTCCTGCAACATGTCGAGCTCCTGTGATGCGAAAAAATCGGTACGCAACGCTTGGAACGTCACGCGCGGTCGAACTGGAACGCGCGCAACAAAAAGGGGAGGCCGGTCATCCCGCCTCCCCTTGGAGCCCTTTGCGACTCCGCCGGTTCAACAGGACCCGGCGGACTCATGTGTGTCCACCGTCTACTCGGCCGCCTCTGCCATCGGAATAACCGATACGAATGTGCGGCCGTTGGCTTTGGCACGGAACTCGACATGACCCTCGACCTTGGCGAAGAGAGTATGATCGGTGCCCATGCCGACATTAAGGCCAGGATGCCAGGTGGTGCCGCGCTGACGCGCGATGATGTTTCCGGGGATCACGCGCTCGCCACCGAACGCCTTGATGCCAAGGCGCTTGCCCTTGGAATCACGCCCGTTGCGCGATGAACCGCCTGCTTTTTTGTGAGCCATGGCTCGTCTCCGACTTCGCTTTGATCTCTAGATCAATTCCTTGACGGAATCATTTCACGTTTTGTCACGCTTCACATCTGAAAGCGCGACGATCACTTCTTCTTAAGCCTTGGCCGCGGCCTTCTTGGCCGGAGCCTTCTTGGCGGCCGGCGCCTTTGCGGGCGCCTTCTTCTTGGCCGCCTTTGGCGCTGCATCCTCGCCATCGGCGGGCGCTGCGACCTTTTCCTTCTTCGGCCGCGGGCCGACGGTCGGCTTGGCGTTATCGGCGAGGATCTCGGTGATGCGAAGCACCGTGAGCTCGTCGCGATAGCCGCGCTTGCGGCGTGAATTCTTGCGGCGACGCTTCTTGAACGCGATCACCTTGGCGCCGCGCTTGTGCTGCAGCACTTCGGCTGCAACGGACGCGCCTGCCACGGTGGGCGTTCCCAGCACCGGCGTGTCACCGCCGAGCACCAGAACTTCGCCAAGCTGCACGATCGTGCCGACATCGCCGGCGATCTTGCCTATCTCGAGTACATCATTCGGAACGACACGGTATTGCCGGCCGCCGGTTTTGATGACTGCGAACATCGTTTGATTCCTTCGTGTTCGATCCCGGCCTCGGACGATTCGCCCGGGTCGGCTTTTTGTTCAGTCGCTATGGGTTGCGTGTCTCGTGCGAAGGGAATGAATTCCCAAATGGTCCGCACAAAAACGATCGGCGCGAGAAATCCCCGCGCCGGATGGGGGGACTTATAGCCGCAAACGACCGAGAGTCAAGGTAAAGCAGGGCAAAAACCGGCCAAAAATGAAGGGTTTGGCATGGTTTTGGCCGAGATTGGCGGCTCAAGCCTGCGCCTGGGCCGCGATCCTCGCGTGGCGTCGGATGGTCTGGGGCGGCTGGCCCAGCACCCGCAAGAACGCCCGCCGCATCCGTTCGCGGTCGGCAAAGCCGGTCTCTACGGCAATTTCGTCCATCGAATGGCGGCCGTCACCGATCAATTCGCGCGCCGCCTCGACCCTAAGATGCTCGATCGCCTTGGCCGGTGACTGGCCGGTCTCTGAACGGAAGGCGCGGCTGAACTGGCGCGGGCTGAGCCGTGCGACGGCGGCCAACTCCTCGACCGAGAGCTCGTTGCGCAGATGCGCCTTGGCGTAATTGAGCGCGTTCTGGATACGATCGGATTTCGGGTCGAGCTCGAGCAGCGCCGAAAACTGCGACTGTCCGCCGGTGCGGCGGTGATAGACGACGAGCTTGCGCGCCACCGAACGGGCGACCTCGACGCCGAGGTCATGCTCGACCATCGCCAGCGCCAGATCGATCGTCGCGGTCATGCCGGCCGAGGTCCAGATCGGCCCGTCGACGATGTAGATGCGGTCCTGCTCGACTTTCAGCTTGGGAAAGCGCGCCTGCAGTTCGGCGGCGTATTGCCAATGCGTGGAGACGCGCCGGCCGTCGAGCAGGCCGGCTTCGGCGAGCGAGAAGGCGCCGACGCAGGGCGCGGCGATGCGCTGTGACGCCGTCAGGGCGCGGCGAACATAGTCGGTCAGCTTCGGTGACGCTGGATGCAGCTCGGTGCCCGCGCCGACGAACAGCGTGTCGAAGCTGCGCTCGCTGAACGCATCGGTCTCGACATTGAAGCCCGCGGATGACCGCACCGGGCCGCCATTCTCGGACAGCAGTGTGACCCGGTAGAAATTTTCACCGGCCACCAGATTGGCGATCTCGAAGGCGGTGATGGCGGTGAAGCCCATCACCTGGAAGCCCGGGAAGACGACGAAGCCGATGTGCTGCATGGAACCCTCCGGCCGCAATTCATGTCCTAAAAAGGTGTATATATGACATTTGAGACATGCAAGGGGGCCTGTAGAACCTGAACAGCGGCCAAAACCGGCCGTTCGGGTCAAACAGGAGACCAACATGACCAAGTCAGCCAAAGGAACGGCGCTCGTTACCGGTGCGTCGTCCGGAATCGGTGCCATCTACGCGGACCGGCTCGCACGGCGTGGCTACGATCTGATCCTCGTCGCACGCAACCGCGAGCGCCTCGACGGGCTTGCCAGGCGTCTGTCGGCGGAGACGGGCCGATCGATCGAGATCGTTGCCGCCGACCTCGGCAAGCGCGGCGACGTGTCACGGATCGAATCCATTCTGCGCAGCAATACCGGCATCAGCCTGCTGGTGAACAATGCGGGCGTCGGTGCAACCGCGCCGCTGCTCGCATCCGATGTCGACAAGATGAGCGACATGATTGCGCTCAATGTCGATGCGCTGATGCGCCTGACCTATGCGGCGGTGCCGGGATTTGTCGCGCGCGGCAACGGCACCATCGTCAACATCGCCTCGATCGTCGGTGTCGCGCCCGAAATTCTCAACGGCGTCTACGGCGGCAGCAAGGCTTTCGTCCTCGCCTTGACGCAGTCGTTGCAGCACGAGCTCAAGGACAAGAACATCCGGGTCCAGGCCGTGCTGCCGGGCGCCACCGCGACCGAGTTCTGGAACGTGGCCGGCACGCCGGTCGAGCATCTGCCCGGCGAGATCGTGATGAAGGCCGAGGACATGGTCGATGCCGCGCTCGCCGGTCTCGATCAGGGCGAGGTCATCACCGTGCCTGCGCTGCCGGATGCCGCCGATTGGCAGGCCTATGAGTCAGCCCGCCAGAAGCTGATGCCGAACCTGTCGCGCAGCACGCCTGCGGCGCGCTACGGGCTGAAGGCCGCCTGACGCCCCTGCGAAAATTGCGTCCCGCGCCTGGCCAGACGGCGCAGCGCGGGACGCAACCATTTGAGTTCCCGGCCGTTACAGCATGATCCGGAAAAGTGCGAAGCGGTTTTCCGAAATGATCATGCTCAAACAATAGTGCAGGCAACCTCAAGCGGGCAGGCAAGGGCGAATGGCTGAAGACGCTGGATTGACCACGGGCATCGCGCACCACGGTGCCGCGCGGTTGCCGTCTGTCGACATCGACAGCTTCAACATCGAGCTGAAGGACGACGAGGGCTTTCTCGGCGATCGCGCCTCGAAGGGCGCGTTCCGCAAGATCCTCGACCGCTGGCGCAAGCCGCTGCGCAAATCGGACGAAGATCCGTTCGGCGACGAGCCGTCGGACAAGATCAGCAAGAAGAAGCTCGATGAGTTGCTGGTCGGCGACGACACCGAGGCCTCGGCGGTCGTGCACAGCGCGATCGAGGAGTTTGCGCAGGAGCTCGCCTATGTGACGCGGCGCTTCCTCAACACCAAGGCCTGGGCCAAGACCGAGCGCATCGTGGTCGGCGGCGGCTTCCGCGACTCCAGGCTCGGTGAGCTCGCCATCGCGCGCACCGAGATCATCCTGAAGTCGGAGGATTTCAAGGTCGATTTGCTGCCGATTCGCTTCCACCCCGACGATGCCGGGCTGATCGGCACGCTGCATCTGGCGCCATCGTGGATTTTCGAAGCCCATGACGGCGTCCTCGCCGTCGACATCGGCGGCACCAATATCCGCTGCGGCGTTGTCGAGACGCGCTGGAAGAAGGCGCCCGATCTCTCCAAGGCCGCGGTCTGGAAATCGGAGCTGTGGCGCCACGCCGATGACGAGCCGACGCGCGAAGGTGCGGTGAAGCGGCTGGTGAAGATGCTGAAGGAGTTGATTGCCGCCGCCGAGAAGGAGAATCTCAAGCTCGCGCCGTTCATCGGCATCGCCTGTCCCGGCGTCATCAATGAGGACGGATCGATCGAAAAAGGTGCGCAGAACCTGCCCGGCAATTGGGAGAGCAGCAAATTCAACTTGCCGGCGAGTCTGGTCGAGGCGATCCCGCAGATCGGCGATCATGACACCGCGATCGTGATGCACAATGACGGCGTGGTGCAGGGGCTGGCCGAGGTCCCGTTCATGCAGGACGTCTCGCGCTGGGGCGTGCTGACGATCGGAACCGGGCTTGGCAATGCCCGCTACACCAATCGCAAGCGGGAGAACGGCAAGGACGAGAAGAAGGCCGAGAAGAAAGACAAGGATGACGAGAGCGAAAAGAGCGAGAAAAAGGCCAAAAAAGCCAGGAAAGCCGACGCCTGAGCCGTGCGGGCTTCAGCGATCGTGCGCGCTCCATCCGGGCTACGGTCTGCCTTCTCCTTCCCCCTGAAAGGGGAAAGGTCGGGATGGGGGTCAGCCGCAGGCGATGCTGTTTGCGGAGAGAGCAGATCCCCACCCGCTTTGCTCTGGCGAGCAAAGCGACCTCCCCTTTTCAAGGGGAGGTAAGCATGCGTAGCCCGGATGCAGCCAACGGGTCGCGCGAATGCGCGCCCGATGACAGGCTCCGCGAAATCCGGGGCACCTCCATCCGCAGATCCAGCGGCCGCGGATTACGCACGGTAAGGTTGATCGGTTAGGTTAAGATCGGGTTCGCGTTGCCGTTTCGACGTCGCTCGCTACCGTGGCCCGTGTCGCTCCCGCCGACCGGCGAAGCCGCACTTCCCGGCCAGCAATATTTAGAAGCGGCACGGGACCGCCAGTTTTTGTCGCGTCCTGGCGGTCCCACCACTTCTACTTCCAATTGATCCGCCCGAAGAAGCCGGCGATCTCGGCGGCCGCGCGGTCGGGGTCCTCGCGATGCGGGAAATGCCCGACATCGGGAAACATCCCAAGGTCCAGATTGGAGAAGGTCTCGCCTAATCGGTCGGTCCAGGCATAGGGAAACAGCGGATCGTGCTCGGCCCAGCGAATGCAGGTCGGAACAGTGATCGGCGGCAGCGCCGGGGCTTCGCCCTGCATCATCTTCACGCGCGCCGCATGCGACGCGCGATAATGCGCAAAGCCGCCGGCGAGATTGCCGGGCTTGAAGAAGTTGTCGGCGAAGTCCTCGATCACGTCGTCGAACGCAGCCTTGCGGTGCGACCAGTTGTGCAGGAAATGGCCGATATAGGTGCGGCAGCTGTCTCTGTTGGCGCCGACCAGCGCCGGCGCCATCTCCATCTGGTGGAACGACTGGTACCAGATGTGGTTCAGCCGGTCGGGCGCGGCCATCCGCGGCCCGATGCCGGGATAGACGAAATCGAAGAAAAACAATCCGGCGATGCGCTCGGGCGCCTTGCGGGCGAGGGGCTGCATCACGGCGCCACCGACGTCGTGGCCAACCACGCCGGCCTTGTCGATCCCGAGCGCGTCCAGCAGCGCCAGCATGTCGTCGGTATGCTGATCGGGGCCATAGGGGCCTTCGGGCTTGTCGCTGTCGCCGAAGCCGCGCAGGTCGGGGGCGATCAGGGTGTAGCGGCCGGCGAGGCGCGCCATGACAGGCTTCCAGGTCAGCCAGAACTCCGGCCAGCCGTGCAACAGCAGCAGCGGCTTGCCCGTCCCGGTCCGCGCGACGTGGAACGCCGCGCCATTGGCTCGAATCGTCACATGCTCCATGGCCCGCTCCTGCTCCGGCTGGTTCGCTCGCGCGCCGATCGAGCCAGAACCGTTCTGCTAGCGCTTTGTTTCCGCGCGCTTTCTCCGGCCGTCCTGGTGCTTTGGTGGCGCGAGGCACGGGTGACGGAAATATTATTGCAGCGCCTTGTCTGGCCCGCCATCCTCGCCTAGAACACGCCCCGACCGCGGGTGGCGCAAATCACCCGGGCCATCGGAGAGGTGGCAGAGTGGTTGAATGCACCGCACTCGAAATGCGGCATAGGTGCAAGCCTATCGGGGGTTCGAATCCCTCCCTCTCCGCCACCCTTCGCCCTGCCGGGCTCGAGTGGCAGGCCACCCTGCCTAGCGGGCTCCGCTGCGCGCTGACATTCCACACGATCACGACCGCTCGCCTGACGCTGCGTCCGCAGGCGATTGACGAGTTCCCCGCCGATCAGGCGTTCCTGGCCTCGCTCCGATCGGCCGGAATGGGCGGCCCGATCGACGTGCGCGCGGCGGTGGGGGATGTTTTGCCACGACCTAGCGTGCTGGCGCTTGTTCGGCCATGGCGCGTTGATGATTGAGGTCACGGCTTCGAAGCAGTGCGTCGGCCAGGTCGGCATCAACCATGGACCGCTGTTTCCGGAGCAGGAGCTTGGCTGGCTGCTCTATGACGGACAGGGCTACGCCACCGAGGCGGCGCTTGCCTTGCGCAACTGGACCTTTGCGGCAGCCGCGATCCGCTACAGCCTCGACCTCCCGGTATTTCGAACAGCCTTAGCGGGAAAACTAGCGATCCGAATCAGCCAACTGCGCCGTTTGGCGCCCGCCGTTCAACTCTCTCAACTGATTTACGTATTCCTCAGGCTTCAACAAATGGAATGGCGCCTTCAGGCCCATGAAGTTGGCGATGCGACCAATAAAGGCCGTGCAATTGGTCGTTTCCGCATTCCAAACAGGCGAGGTCGCCTGGAGGTGCTTGATGTACGCAAAGACCTTCTTCGCGTCGGCCTCGCTCAAGTACACGCGATAGCTGGCCGTCAGATACTGCTCGTCAAGGTCGCCGTAGCTCGCTCCGGTCTCGGAGGGCACCCAAGTAAGATGTCCGAGCACATAAGGCAGGACATCGCCCGCCGGGTGCAGCCCGGCGACTTCGACCTGCTTCTCGCTTGTCTTGCCGTACCAAACAAACGCATGCCCATAAGAAGCCGCCGTGCGGGCACGAAAGTCGACGTAGTACGGCCCTTTGGCCGAGGACCTTCGAACCAGCTTCGCGGCTGCTCCGGAAGCGGGACCGCTTGAACCCGCGACGGCCGTTGCCACAACCGACCTCGTCGACGGCTTACGCGGCTTGTCCTGCCGCAGCGGCGCTTGATCCGTTTGCGCAGCCAATTGCTGCGCATGACCGATGCCGGCTCCCAAAGTCACGGAAGCCACAATGACACCAATTCCGGCAAGCAGCCACAAGCCGCCCCGTGTCCGATTGGATTCTGGCACGTTCAAGCCCTCACAAGGGTAGTCGGCCCCAAGCAGCGCCTTCAGCAAAACTAAAGCGTGCGCTGACTGAGCGATCCTCGAGCTAACCCTTCGTCACGATCGGAGCAGGAGCTTTTCCAACCGGGTACTTACCGACGGGGTACTTGCCAACCGGATACTTGCCGATCGGCATCTTGCCAACCGGAGCCGTAGCAGTAACCGGCTGCGGATGAGGAAGATCTGCCGCGCTGGCGGCAGCCACAAAACCAAACGTCGCAACTCCAGCAACCAGGAACTTCAACATCGTGATCTCCGAGATGGGTAGCGTGAACATGAACAGCCTACCCTCTAAAGGCCATGGCGTAATTAACGCTGTAGCAAAGCTGGCGCTTGCGCGGTCATTTCCTTGCCGAGTGTGACAAAAACGGCACGGCATTATTGCTTTGTGTGAGTATCCGGACGTGAGTTCGGCGAGAGGAGTCTCTTGTGGCCGGCTCAGAACAGCCTCGGTAAAAGGCGTCCGGTCCGGGCCATATATTCGCGATACTCGTCGCCGAAGGCTTCCAGCATCATCTGCTCTTCTCGGGCAACTCGCCCGAAAAACAAGGTTCCAAATCCGATCAGGCCTGCGAAACCGGCCACCCAGTTCGGAAGGAGCAATGCCTGAGCAGCAGCCCAAAGCCAGAATGCAGTATACATAGGATGGCGAACTGTCCGATAAATACCGTCTGTGATCAGGCGATGATTTTCCCGCACGTCGAGGCTTAAGGACCAATTCCGACCAAGAGCTCGGTGGGTCAGCCGGAACATGACCAGCGCCGCAACCGCGACGAAAACACCCAGCCAGGCTTGAGCTGGCCGGAAAGCGTATGATGCGAAATGAGGCATGGCCGTTGCGATGTAGACGAGCGGCACAATGCCAAGACCCGTGAGCGATATCAGCAGCAGGGTGTTTTCGCGCGAGCCTCGGGCGCTTCTCGCGACCTTTTCACGGCGAGCACGACGCGCGTGTCTGTAGCGGATGAGATACCAACCGACCGCCATCATCACGAACACGAACTTGGCAATACCGGGCGTCATCATGGACCACGCGCTTGTTTCGCTGGCGCGCCATCTTCGCCGATCATCGAAAGGGTAGCATCCTTGGCGAGCGTCTGAGATCTGACAGAAGCACGTCCACAGACCGGCATGAACCAATCATACAGGGCTTGCGGGTCGTTTCCACCGATTAGTTGGCAGTCCGACAGGTGGATCCTGGGTGGATGCGTCGCCCGGTTCGCTCTATCGAACCGGATAGCACAATGCCGGCATGGCAAGGCTTTTTCTATCTCGCGCGCGGCGGAGGCACGGTGGCTCTCCGGTCTATCTCCAACACTCGCGGGAGCAATTGCGACGCTATGAAAGCATGCCCGGCAGCCGTGAGGTGAATAAGATCGAAAGCGTAATACTGCGGAGGAATCTCTTCGTCGTACAAAATGACTTTGATGGCGCGATCACGGAGCCGTCGCTCCATCGCCGCGATGTTGGCCGCCCGCTGCTCCTTCGTGACAAGGAAGCGCCTATCGTTGCCTCCAGGCTGCAAGATGACGATGTCGGTTCCCTTTGGCACGTCGCTATCAATGCGCTTCAACATGCCGGCGGTGGTGTCAAAGGGGACTCCGGCATTGGCGACGGTCGCATTGACGCCCTTCTCCCTCAGCAGGGCTTCTAGCTTGGCCGGGTAAGCGCCTTGCCTCCCAACGTACCAGCCTTGGGTGTTGCTTGCGCCGACTGCCACGATATGAATCGGCTTTGTGAAGGCTGCACACACGGCCGCCACGCAACAAATGGCGATGGCGGCTGAGAGTTTTCTAAATGGCGTCACTGACTGTCTCCCGGCCTAAAGTGCTAAGCAAAAACAACACCGACACCGGGCTCCTGCAGGGACCTAATCTAAAGCCTCACATCTTGCGTCAACGCCAACTTCAAACTGTCCTTTTGGACGGTATGCTAAGAGTTGGTCGAAGCTCGGGCTGCAGATGAAACCGGGTTCGAAGGACTCTGATTTCTTCGTGGGCGCGCGACAGCCGATCCGATTGCCCTGATCTTTCGTAGAACCATGCTATGCAACGCCGTGTCTTTATCGATGTTGAAGTGAGTGACGTTTGCATTACGAACATAGAAATTCGTCAGCTCGCCGCGGAAGCCGGGTCCGCGACCTATTCTAACGCCTTCATTTTTGTACAGATTTAGAACGCGCCCTACGTTGGCCGATGCCATATGCGACGATGTTCCGTCGAATGGGACGACCAAAGCAACCGGCACGCCCATTTGGCCAAGGTGCTCTGCCATCGACATCACGGCATCAGCACCAAGAGAGTGCCCCACCAGTATGATAGGCCCGCGCTGGCCTGCCCTATATCTTACGATGATTTCGTCGGCGACGCTTCTCCATTGAGTGTGATTTGCGACAGCCGCGACAACGCCAGCCGCTTGCAACTGAGCGGCAAGGTCGTCCATGCCCAAAGAAAAGACGTTCAACAATCCGCGGAATAAATAAACGTGCGCCGCAGAAGAGTGCAGTCGAGCGGGCGAATTTGTCGATCTAAGCGCCACCGCCGTTCCGGGCTTCGCCTGAGCCCCATTGTTCAAAAGCAGACTGCTTGCCAAAAGAATCGTCAAGCCGGCGCAAATCAGCGCCGTGCTGCAACGCAATCTCTCCATTGTCAGAATCCCCGCCACCTCAGGTCGAGACGCATTAAATCAGACTTACGAATCGTGACAATCCTGAACGGCTTCGAAAAACGCGTTGAGGCGCGCAATTGGCTCGCTGTCGCGGATTTGCCACACGAAGAAAGCGATCGTGCCGCGACCGTCAGGACCCTCTACTGTCAGTGACTCCGGCGCCCTGCGCTTTTTTGCTCAAAGCCAAACTCAACGAGTGCCACCCCGCGGACGAAGTGGTAATTTTACAAGCCGAGATCCGCATCATCCATGTCAGGTTCGCCAAGGGCTGCGGTCAACGAGGAGTAGCGCCAAAGTGTCCATGCATTTCCGTCTTACAGAATGAGCGCCGATCAATATCTTTACAGAATTCGAGCTGCTGGATGATTCGACGACGGCACGTCTTTCACATTGGTGGTTACGATCCAATCACCCCCGAAGAGCAGGTCGAGCGCTTGCGGCGCTCGCTCTCGAGCTTCCAAAAGATTTGGGGCGCTTCTTCACGGCTGTCGGAGATATCGAACACGTCTGCAATTAGTGCTTCATGCAGCCTGGAAGCATGGGGGCCAAACTGGAAAACTCACGTCACCTTCGAAATACTCCGCTGGGATGATCTCATTCGGTGCGATTCGAAAGCCGGCTTCGTGTCTCGTCTCGTTCAATCCTTGAAAGCGCTATTCGACTTCATCGTGACGGGAACAATATTTAGATATGCGATCGCGAGCTGGAAGTACGCTGTCTTTTTCATCTTTCCATATTGCTGCTTGCTATTGATCGCATTTTGCAGCCTCGGGCTGTCATATCTGGTGATCAGGCTCATACACGCTACATTTTGGATCGAATTACTGCTTGGACTTTCTTTGTCGCTTGCCATCTTTGTCGGCGCGATGCTCTGGATCGGACCAAAGCGTAGGATAAATCACATTCTCGATGATGCCATTTTCTCCCACCAATTTCTTTACGGGCAGAAGAACAAACTTGACGAGCGGCTCGGCGCTTTTGCGAACCTGATATCAAGAACGGTTCGGGCCGCAGAAGTTGATGAAGTTCTGATTGTTGGCCACTCCCTCGGCGCAGCGCTCACAATTGCGGCGGTGGCGCGCGCGCTGACATCGGATCCTCCGCTCGAAACGTGTGGACCCAAACTATGCGTTCTCACGGTGGGCGCTACCATTCCTAAATTCGCGCTGCATCCGATGGGCGGCCAAATACGGAAAGCGGCGCAACTTGTGGCCGGAGCGTCTGCGATAGGCTGGGTCGAATACCAGGCTCGAGATGACGCAATCAGCTTCTATCGCTTCGACCCCGTCACTCTGAAACGTGTCAGTCGAGACCATTCAGGTGGCCACCCAAGGATTCGGCGCGTCCAAATACATTCAATGATAAGTCCAATCCGCTTCAGACGTCATCGATTCGATTTTATGCAGATTCACTATCAGTTTCTAATGGGAAACGATCAACGTTCGGCTTACGACTATTGCATGATTACTTGCGGTCCGCTCGATTTCGACGTTTCGACTTCACCGTGCGGAGCGGTTGGCCTGTTCGACGCGGACGGTTCGGTGATGACGACCGAAGTTGATGATCGGCTGGATCCATGTCGAGAATAGACGCGAGCCAGCGCAGCCAGGCGTCGTGCACGACATCCTCCGCGTCCGCGACCGAGCCCAGCATCCGAAAGGCTAGCCGGATCAGGCGCGGACGCAGCTCGGCGAAGATTTCGGCTGCCGACGCTTCGGCTGCATCTGTCATGACGCCACCGGAACGGGCACCGAGGCCGCGTCACGGCCGCGCACGAACTAAAGCGCGGTTTTCGCGACCCGCTTTCCCAGGTGACCGGCGGTTGCGAGATCGGATCCCGGCGGGGCGGTGTCCGCGCCCTCGTCGGTGTTCGACTGTGCGTCGGCTCCGAGCCAGAACCCCAGCCTGTTCGGATCGGCTTCCGATCCCGATGCGGAGTTGTTCCCCGGGGGCAGATCGAGATTGACTCCAATGCATCCCATGCTGCGCGGCGAACAATGCAAGCTGGATCAATGTGGACAGCTTGTCGCCGGCGTGTGCCCCCGAATTGGCGAAGCCCGCCGCGAGCTTGTCTTTCCAGCGATAGCCTTTGGACATCACCGCGCGTGACGTTGCTTCCTGAAAGGCTTTGAGGGCCGCGGAGGCGGCGCCCATGTAGGTGGGCGTGCCGAAGATCAACGCTTCCGCATCCATCAGCCGATCCCAGTTCTGTTCCACGTTCTCGACGGGCACCAGAAGCGCCTCCGCGCCATCGATATCCTGGACGCCGGACCTGACGGCCTCCGCCTGCCGCCGGTATGGCCGTAGGCGCTATGATAGACGATTGCGATCAGGGTGCGACCGCCGCCGGTTCCGAGTGTGTGCATGCTGTCCTCTGCTGCTGCCCTTGCAGAAGCCAAGAAGACAGCGCGTCGAAACGTGACATGCCCTGCGAATTTTCGTCCGGAGGATGTTGCTCCAATTGACCGCCACGCAGGCCGGGAGCGGCGGCCGCCGGCTCCTTTGCATGGGGTTGTTTTCGATATTTTGGCGGGAGCCGCGGTCGCGTCGGGGGCGATCGACCTCGCCGAAGGTTGACCCCGACAATCCCATCCATCATCACCGGGTGTCGGCAGCGAGGTCGAACCTCGCGCGGTCGCGCCGGTAACCTTAATTTTTCCTTTCGATTGTCGATAAAGTTTTATCGATTATCCTCGTGGCAGTTGAGCGGTGTGACGAACCGCACGATGAGCGGCAACAGCCGAGTGGCTGGACGACCGCTCTGAAATCGAAGGGTGGGCAGAGCGCAGTGCCAGCCACCTTTCGGGCTGTCCGGCGGCGGCCGGCGGGGCAAATCAATTTTGAAGTGCTTTTGATTGCCAGGTTGCGGCGCATATCGCTCCGCAAGAAGCCTTTCAATTGGGATGTTCCAAGATGACGCTCGCGCATGTCTTGATCGCGGCCGGTGGCGGCTTTTTGTTGCTCGCTGGCTTCGTCGCATTTGGCCTTTGGAGAAACGCGCTTCATTCGACGGCGCGGATTTAGCAACAGACCAGATTCAGCTCCGACGGCCTCGCGCTTGGGGACAAGCGAGGCTGGCGGGATGGCCGCACCGCCGCGCGGCCTGACAGCCGAGCACCGCGCCTTACGACCTGCCCAAGGTGACGCGTGCTCGGCTGTTCACTTTCCTGACCAATCTTCGTCGTTCGAAACATTGATTGCGCAATGGCAATTGCTCCGCTCTCCGCGTCACCTCCACGACGCGAGATCCAGTCTGCGCGTGATCGCGATGGCCTCGAGGAAGGCCTCATCGTGGCTGACGACCAGCAGCGCGCCGTCATAGGCGCGCAAGCCGGCCTCGACCGCTTCCATGGATTCGATATCCAGGTGATTGGTCGGCTCGTCGAGGATCAGGAAAGGCGGCGGCCTCACGCCGCCCAGCACACAGGCAAGACCGGCGCGAAGCAATTGGCCGCCGGAGAGGCTCGCAACGGCCTGCAGCGCGGCATCGGCGCGGAACATGAATCGCGCCAGCGCCGCGCGACAGGCGTTCTCGCCGGCGTCCGGATTGATGCGGCGGAAATTCTCCAGGATGGAGGCCGACGCATCGAGCAGGCTGACCGCCTGATCGAACACGGCGAACCGGGTCATCACCTCGACGGTGCCGCGCGCCGCGGTCAGGTCGCCACTGACGAGCTTGAGCAGCGTCGTCTTGCCGGCACCGTTGGGGCCGGTGATCGCGACGCGCTCCGGACCCGACATGGAGAAGGTGACGTCGCGCAGGATCGGCGCGTCCGCGCTGTAGCCGACATCGGCCGCGTCGATCCGCAGCACCATCCTGCTCGCCGGCAGATGCGTCGATGGCAGCTGCACCGAGAACGGTTGCAGCACCTCGATGCGCTGCCGCGCCGCGGTGGCAAGCTCGAGCGCTTGCGCCCGCCGTCGTTCGGCGAGACGGGCGTTCTCGCCGCCGCTGTCCTCGCTGCGGTCCTTGCGCAGCCCGGCGGCGATGCGCGGCAGATCGCCCTTGGCGCGCTTCCTTGCGCCCGCGCCGTCCTTGCGCGCCTTGCGTTCGTTGGCTTCTCTGGCGTTGCGGTCGATCTCGGCGACGCGCATCTCGGCATCCGCCAGATCGTGCCGTGCTGCCGACAGTTCGATGGCCTTGCGAGCGCGGTACTGGCTCCAATTGCCGCCGTACCGCCTGGCTTCCAGCGATGTCAGTTCGACGATCGCATCCATCGTCTCCAGCAGTTCGCGGTCGTGGCTGACGATGATGGCGCCTTGCCGCCAGTCGGCGAGCAGGTCGATCACCGCCTCGCGTCCCGCGCGGTCGAGATTGTTGGTCGGCTCATCCAGCAGCAGAAAATCAGGTTGCGCGAAGGTCAGGGCGGCGAGGCGCGCCCGGGTGGCCTGGCCGCCGGACAGCGCTGCCAGCGGCGCGTCGAGTGCATCGCTCAGTCCGACGCGCTCGAGCGCGGCCGCGATGCGCGTATCGAGCGTCCAGTCGACGTCGGCAATCTCCTCGGAGCTCGCAAGGCCCTGTTCGGCACGACGTAGCGCGGCCAATGCGCGGCGCGCGTCGAACAGGTCGACGACGCGTTCATCCGGCTTTAGCTGAACCGTCTGATGCAGCATCCCGACGCGTCCCTGAACCGAGACCGTGCCGGATTGCGGCGTGCGCACCCTCGCGATGAGGCCGAGCAGCGTCGTCTTGCCGACGCCGTTCCTGCCGACAAGGCCGGTGCGTTCAGGTCCGAAATTCAGATCGACATTGGAAAGGAGAACCCGGCCGTCAGGCGCGGACAGGGTCAGATGAGAGAGCGCGATCGATGCAGGCATGGATATCCCCGAGGGCAAGGCTGATGGGCGTTGCTGTCAGGGTGAAATCCATGGCCGTCGGCATCCTCGTGGATTGATGATTGGCGTGATGTAGTCATCTATTGAGCCGGGATCAAGGCGCGAAGCAAGCCGTCACGCGGCCTCGGCGAAGGTCCAGCGGTCTGGATCGGGTGTGTGGCCGATCAAAGCGAGGCCGTAGGCGATCGATTCGAATTGATCCGCCGAAGTCAGCCGTGCCGCGCCGAAGCGCTCGGCGAACAGCCGCTGCACGGCCGGCACGAACGAGGTGCCGCCGGTCAAAAACACCTTCTCGACGTCGCGCGCGGTGATGCTCGACTTGGTCAGCGCCTCGTCCACCGTCGCGCCGAGCCGCTCGATGTCGTCGGCGATCCAGGATTCGAAATCGTCGCGCGTCACGGTGGCGCCGATATCGATGCCTTCGCGGGCGAAGCGGAACTCGACGCGGTCGCGGCTCGACAGCGCGACCTTGGTGTCGGACACGGCGCGATAAAGCGCGAAGCCGAGATCGTGGTCGACGATGGTAATGAAATCGTGCAGCGGCGCCGGATCGAGCGCGGTGCGCGCGAGCTGCTGCAACTCGCGCAAATCGCCATTGCCCCGCATCATCGCCAGCTGGTGCCAGCGGGCGAGGCTCGAATAATAGTGATTGGGGATCGGCAGCACCTTGTCGAACGAGCGGTAGCTGGTGCCCTTGCCGAGTCGCGGCGAGACGATGTGGTCGACGATGCGGTAATCGAAGGTGTCGCCGGCGATGCCGATGCCGGCGTGGCCCAGCGGTTCGGCGCGCAGCACGCCGCCCTTGCGCGAGAACCGCATCACGGAAAAGTCGCTGGTGCCGCCGCCGAAATCGGCGACCAGCACCGTGGCATCGTGGTCGAGTGTGCGTGCGAAGGAGAACGCCGCGCCGACCGGCTCGTAGACATAGCGCGCATGGCCGGCGCCGAGCCGTTCGAACGCAGCGCGGTAGCGCTGCATCGCCAGCTCGTCATTGGGATTGCCGCCGGCAAATTTCACCGGACGGCCGACCATGATGGTCGGCGCGCCGAGATCGAATCCTTCGCCGGCATGGCGCGTCAGCGTGCGCAGGAACGCCGCGAGCAGGTCCTCGAACTTGTAGCGTTGCCGGAAGATCTGGGTGGTGTTGAAGGCCGAGCTTGCCGCGAACGTCTTGAACGACTGGATGAAGCGATGGATCGTGCGTCCCTCGAGGAACTGCTCGATCGCCCACGGGCCGCCCTCGGCGCGCGGATGCAGGCCCGCGCCCGGCCGCTCCTCCCAGAAGCACAGCGCAGACACATAGACGCTATGCGTGCGGCCGCCGTGGTCGAAGCGAACAGCCTCGACGCGGCCATCGCCGTCGGACAGCGCGACCACGGTGTTGCTGGTGCCAAAATCGACGCCAATCGAGACGGCGGGCGGGGCGCTCGACATGTCATGCTCGGATTGTCTGTGAAAGGGGGCGGACCTTTAGCGGCTTTGGCCGGATTTGCCAACCCGTCTGGAGCTATCCAGTTGGGCCAGTTCGACCTCCCCTTGGAAAGGGGAGGTCGCTTTGCTCGCCAGAGCAAAGCGGGTGGGGATCCGCGCCCTCCGCAGAGAGCATTGCCTGCGGCTGACCCCCATCCCGACCTTCGGGAAGGAGAAGGAAGATGACGGCCTCGATGACGCGGCTCAATCCTTCAACGCGTAGGCGATGACGTAGTCGCCGCGTTTGGTGCCGAACGAGCCGTGGCCGCCGGCTGCGGTGACGACGTATTGCTTGCCGCCAGCCTCGTAGCTCATCGGCGTCGATTGCGCGCCGGCCGGCAGGCGATCCTCCCAGAGCACCTTGCCGTTGCGGACATCGTAGGCCCGGATCGTGTACTCATAGGTCCCGGTGTAGAACGCAACGCCGCCGGCGGTAGTGATCGGCCCGCCCAGCATCGGCACGCCCATCTTGAATGGAAGCGGCAGCGGCGTGGTGTCCCGGATCGTGCCGTTGGGATGCTGCCAGACGATCTTCATCGTCTTCAGATCGATCGCGGCCATCGAGCCCCATGGCGGCCGGTAGCACGGCACGGAGAGCGGCGAGAGGAAACTCGAGACGCCGACGCCGAACGGCGTGCCGTACATCGGCTGCACCCCGACCTCGCTGCCGACCGGTTTCTCGGCCGTCGGCGCCGGAGGATTGAGCGGACCGCGCGGAATGAGCCTGGAGGCGAACGGCAACGACATCGGATTGGCGATGGCGATCTGCCTGACAGGATCGACCGCGATGCCGCCCCATTCGAACATGCCGAGATTGCCCGGGAAGACCAGCGTGCCCTGCAACGAGGGCGGCGTGAAGGTGCCTTCGTAGCGCAAGCGGTGGAACATGATCCGGCACAGCAACTGGTCGAAGATCGTGCCGCCCCACATGTCGGCGCCGGTCAGCTTCGCCTCCGGGCGGAAGGTCAGTTCGGAAAACGGCTGGGTCGCTGCAGAGCGGTCGCCGGGCGCGGGCCCTTGCGGCACCGCGCGTTCCGGCGCCGGCACGATCAGCTCGCCGGTCCTGCGGTCGAGCACGAAGATGTTGCCCACCTTGGTCGGCTGGATCAGCGCGGGAACGACGCCCTTGGCCGTCGTCACATCGACCAGGCTCGGTTGCGAGGGAACGTCCATGTCCCAGAGATCATGATGCACGGTCTGGTACGACCAGACGCGCTTGCCGGTGTTGACGTCAAGCGCGACGATGGCGCTGGAATAGCGCTCGACCAGCGCATCGCGATTGCCGCCCCAGATGTCAGGTCCGTTGTTGCCGGTCGGGATGTAGACCAGATTCAATTTCGGATCGAACGAGGCCGTGATCCAGGAATTCGGCGACCCGTTGGTGTAATGACGCGTCGGCGACGGCAATGCGTTCTCGTCCGCCGCGCCGGAATCCCAGGCCCAAACCAGCTTGCCGGTATAGACATCGAAGCCGCGGATCACGCCCGACGGCACCTCGACCGCATAATTGTCGATCACCGCGGCGGCCACGACCAGGATCTTGTCGCTGACGACCGGCGGCGACGTCGGCTCGAAGAAGCCGGCGGTCTTGATCCCCATGCCTTGCTGCAGGTCGAGGATGCCGTGATCGGCGAAGCCATCGCAGAGCTTGCCGCTGTCGGCATCGAGCGCGATCATGCGGCCGTCATTGACGGGCAGGAAGATCCGCCGTGGGCATTCGGCCGGCGCCGAATTGCCGCCAGAGTCGACGGCGCCCTGCGCGGTTTCGTGATAGGAGACGCCGCGGCAAGTCATGTGCTGGAACGTCTTGTTGTGCACGAGCTTGGGGTCGTAGCGCCAGCGCTTCGTGCCGGTCTTGGCGTCGAGCGCGAACAGCACCTGGTGCTGCGAGCAGAGATAGAGCGTGTCGCGCACCTTGATCGGGGTGACCTCGAAGGTCGTCTCCCCGGAATCGTCTGGTGTCTTCACGTCGCCGGTGCGGAAGGTCCAGGCGACCTTGAGGTTGCCGACATTGTCAGGCGTGATCTGCTTCAGCGGCGAATAGCGCTGTCCGAACTGCGTGCGTCCATAGGCGCGCCAGTCGCCGTCCGGCTGCGGGTCGGCTTCGCTTTGCGGCACGGCAGAGCCGGACTCGGCAATCGTGCCGTTGATGTCGTGATAGCTGGACAGCAGCCCGGCGATGAGCACCGCCGCAGCAGCGACGACGCCGATCCAGAGTGGCGCCGTCGCGCGCATGTAAGGCACCGGCCCGCTTCGTGTCAGGGCACGAACGATCACCGGCGTAAGCAGCCAAAGCGCCATGGGGAAGATGATGTCGCCACGCGCCGCGAGCGGCCACCAGTCGAACCGCACCTCATAGACGGCCCACGCCAGCGTGCCGAGCAGCACGATCGCAAACAGCCAGAGCGCCTGATGGCGCCGCGCCAGCAACAGCGCAGCCGTGGCGAGAATGCCGACGCCGAGGACAATGTAGAAGGGCGATCCACCTAGTGCGGCGAGCCAAATGCCCCCGCCCGCGAGGACCAGGCCGATCAGGGCGTAGACGATAGCCGTGATGAAGACTGCCCTGGATCGCTGCATGGTCGCTCCGGTGCGGGGGAGGGACCGGGCTTGTCCCGCACAAGCGCGACAGACCGCGTCCGCCATCGCGGACTGTCGTTCAGCCAACCGCAACTTGCAACCTGGAACTGCGATGTTGATGTGCCACAAGCGCGTAAGGTTGCTATGCAAAACCCGCCGAAGCAAATCATTCAAAATGCGCGCATCTTCAACGGGGAGCAGTGGAGCTGCGGGGCTGACGCAAAGGTGAGAGATCTTCAGCGAATTTTGAATCGACGCGCTCTTCCAGTCCTGTGCAGGCGCTGCTCTATACCGTTCCGCGGATCGCACCGCGGATGGTTGGCGCGCAGGAGAAGCAACAATGACACTGAACCCCACTGCCGAGAATTATCGTGTCGCGGTCGCCGCCTACGAGGCGGGCCGGCCGAGCTACCCTGCGGAGATCGTCGCCGCGCTGCCGCTTGCGGCCGCGCGCTGTGCCGTCGACCTCGGTGCCGGAACCGGCAAATTCACCCGCCTGCTGCTGCAGCATTTGCCCGCGACTGCGCGCCTGGTCGCGGTCGAGCCCGTCGCCGAGATGTCGGCCAGGCTGGCCAGGGAAGCCGGGGTGGAGGTCATCAACACGCGCGCCGATGCGATCAATCTTGATACCGGCAGCGTCGACCTCGTCACCTGCGCCCAGGCGTTTCACTGGTTCGACAACGAGGCGTCGGTTGCCGAGATCGCGCGACTGCTGCATCCCGGCGGGACGCTTGCGCTGGTCTGGAACAACAGGGACGACCGCACGCCGTGGGTCGACGCGTTGTCCGTCATGATCGAGGGTTATGCGGGCGACACGCCCCGGCACCGGACCGGACGCTGGCGCTGGATCCTGAAGGACCCGCGCTTCGTGCTTGAGAGGGAAATCGTGCAGGACCATCCGCACCGGATGAAGCGACAGGACGTCTTCGAGCGCATCGCATCGACGAGCTATGTCGCCAATTTACCCGATGCGGAGAAGGCGATCCTGCGCGACAAAACCGACAATATCCTGCGCGAAGCCGGTCTCGGCGACGCCGACGAAGTGGTGTTTCCCTACGTCACGCAGCTCTTCTTGCTGAAGCGGATCTAGACCACGCTATTGCGCGGCGCGTCCTTGCTCGACCGCCTGCTTCAGGCGCGGCAGCGTCATGCGCCAGTAGAAGGAAACATGCTTGGCGCCTGAGTCAGGCCCGATTTCCCAGCCGCTTCCGCGGCGGGTCGGCGAAGGCGGCACCTGCTGGGTGACGGTCAGCACCGTTTCGCCGCCGTCAGGCACGAGCGTCATCGTGATCGTCGCATAGGATTGCGGAACATCCGGCAGGCCGGAGACCTGCGACCAATAGGAGTATTCGAGCCGCATCGGCGGCTCGACATGGAGGACGCGGCCCCTGTCGCGATAGCGCGTTGTGCCGATCTCCGCCTCGATCTCGATCGGCGCGCCGATCCGCCAATCGGTCCTGAAATGCGCGTTGCGCCATCTCTCGCCCGCTTTGGAGTCCATGATCGCGTCCCACACCTGCCTTGGCTCGGCAGCGATGCGGATCGTTTCGGTGACGGACTGAAAGGCCGGGGGCTCGTGCGTCATCGAATGCTCACTTGTCGCCCACGACCTTCCATTTTCCATCGGCGCCGCGCCGCAGCGAGGGATCGCCGATGCGGATGTTTTGCGCGAGAAAATCGATGAAAGCGCGGACCCGCGCCGGCAGCGGGCCGGCATGGCCGACATAGACCGCGTGGATGTCCTCGCGGTCGCCGGGATTGAGATTTTGCAGCACCGGCACCAGACGCCCGGCCTCGATATCGGGGCCGATGTGGAACAGCGCCAGCCGGCCGAGCCCGACACCGCCGAGCGTGAGCTGGCGCGCGGCTTCGCCGTCGCTGACGCGGGCGACCGGCGGCGGCAGCGCTTCCTCGATTCGTTCAGCGCGGCGGAACGGCCAGCCGCGGATGCTGCGTGGAAAGGTCCAGCCGATGCCGCGATGGTCGGCGAGGTCGGCCGGCGTCTTCGGCGTGCCGAAGCGGGCGAGGTAGGACGGCGCGGCGGCCACCACCATGCGGCTGGTGCCGAGCTTGCGTGCGATCAGCCGCGAGGCGCCGAGCGGGCCGACCCGGATCGCGACATCAGCGCGCGCCTGCATCAGATCGACCAGCGTGTCGGTCAGCACGATGTCGAGCGTGATATCGGGATGTTCGCGCATGAAGCGCGGCAGCAGCGGCATCACATGCAGCATGCCGAACGGGATGTTGCTGTTCACGGTGAGATGGCCGCGCGGCACGCATGAGGCGGCCTCGCGTTCGGCCTCGTCGATATCGGCGAGGATGCGCTGGGCGCGCTGATAGAAGGCCTGGCCTTCCTCGGTGAGCTGCAGCTTGCGCGTGGTGCGGTTGACCAGCCGCGTGCCGAGCCGGGTCTCGAGCCGCGAGACCAGCTTGCTGACGCCGGACGGTGTCTGGCGCAAGCTGTTCGCGGCAGCCGTGAAGCCGCCGAGATCGACGACGCGGACGAATACGTCCATCTCGCCGGAGCGGTTGGTATCTGTGCGGGCCATCTTGAATTCAAGTCACAAATGATTGGATTGCGGTCATTCTAATCCTTCCCCGCCCGGACCGCTATCTCGCTTTGCGGAATCCTTTTTGTCCGGAGCGACACATGCCTGCTGCAGTCCTTGCCTTGACCGCCGGTGCCTTTGGTATCGGCACCACCGAATTCCTCATCATGGGACTGCTGCTGCAAGTCGCCGCCGACATGCAGGTATCCGTATCCGCGGCTGGCCTGCTGATCTCCGGCTATGCGCTCGGCGTATTCGTCGGCGCGCCGATCCTGACGCTGGCAACACGGCGGATGCCGCGCAAGGCGGTTTTGCTGGCGCTGATGGCGATCTTCACGCTCGGCAACGCAGCGTGTGCGCTGGCGCCGAGCTACGGGCTCTTGATGGCGGCACGCATTCTCACCTCGCTGGCGCACGGCACCTTCTTCGGCGTCGGCTCCGTGGTGGCGACAAGCCTCGTCCCGGAAGACAAGCGCGCGTCGGCGATCGCCACGATGTTCATCGGGCTCACGGTTGCGACCCTGCTCGGCGTGCCCTTCGGCGCCTGGTTCGGGCTGATGCTCGGCTGGCGCGCGGCGTTCTGGGCGGTGGCCGCGATCGGCGTGATTGCGTTCATCGTGCTGGCGGTGCTGGTCCCCGGCCATGTCGGCGCCAACGACAAGCCTGCGCCGCTGCGCGAGGAGCTCGCCGTGCTCGGCCGCCCGCAGGTCCTGCTCGGACTGGCGATGACGGTGTTCGGCTTCGGCGGGCTGTTCGCGGTCTTCACCTATGTGCAGCCGATCCTGACGCGGCTCACCGGATTCTCCGACGCCGCGGTGTCGCCGATCCTGCTGGTGTTCGGTGCCGGCCTTGCGATCGGCAACGTCGCCGGCGGACGGCTCGCCGACAAGGGACTTGCGCGGGCGCTGCTGGTGTCGCTCGGCGGCCTCGCCGCCGTGCTCGTCGCGCTGACGGCGGTCGTCTCGATCAAGGCATTGGCGGTCGTGCTGCTGTTCATTCTCGGCATCGCCGCGTTCGCGACCGTCGCGCCGCTGCAGCTCCGCGTGCTCGAAGCCGCCGGCGTCGAAGGGCGGACGCTGGCCTCCAGCCTGAACATCGCGGCGTTCAATCTCGGCAACGCGCTCGGCGCCTGGGCCGGCGGCGTCACCATCGATCGCGGCCTCGGCCTCGGCGCGCTGCCGCTGGTGGCCGCCGTCATCACTGCAATCGGCCTGCTGCTCGCGCTGTGGAGCCTGCGCCTCGATCGGCCGATCGCGCTCGCCGCGCAGTGCCCGGCGGAATGAATCGGATCAAGGGAGCATGACCATGGAATACCGCAATCTCGGTGCATCCGGCCTGAAGGTCCCCGTGCTTAGCTTCGGCACCGGCACCTTCGGTGGCCAGGGGCCGCTGTTCTCGGCCTGGGGCCGCAGCGACGCCAGCGAGGCGCGCCGGTTGATCGACATCTGCCTCGAGGCCGGCGTCAATTTGTTCGACACCGCCGATGTCTATTCAAACGGCGCGTCGGAGGAGATCCTCGGCGCCGCGATCAAGGGCCGCCGCGACAAGGTGTTGATCTCGACCAAGACCGGCCTGCCGATGGGCGACGGCCCGCTCGATGCCGGTACGTCGCGATATCGCCTGGCCGCCGCGGTCGACGCCGCGCTTCGCCGGCTCAACACCGACTATATCGACCTGCTGCAGCTTCATGCTTTCGATGCCTTCACGCCGGTCGATGAAGTGCTGTCGACGCTCGATGCGCTGGTGCGCGCCGGCAAGCTGCGCTATGTCGGCGCCTCGAATTTCTCCGGCTGGCATCTGATGAAATCGCTCGGTGCCGCCGAGCGGCACGGCTGGCCGCGCTATGTGGCGCACCAGGTCTATTATTCGCTGGTCGGCCGCGACTATGAATCCGAGCTGATGCCGCTCGCGCTCGACCAGGGCGTCGGCGCGCTGGTCTGGAGCCCGCTCGGCTGGGGCCGCCTCACCGGCAAGATCAGGCGCGGGCAGCCATTGCCGACCAACAGCCGCCTGCACGAGACCGCGCAGTTCGGGCCGCCGGTCGACGACGAGAAGCTTTACGCGATCGTCGACGCGCTGGACGCGGTCGCCACGGAGACCGGCCGCAGCGTGCCGCAGATCGCGATTGCCTGGCTGTTGGCGCGGCCGAGCGTGTCGTCCGTAATCATTGGCGCCCGCGATGAGGCGCAGTTGCGCGACAATCTCGGCGCGGTCGGATGGTCGCTCTCGCCGGACCAGATCGCGCGTCTCGACCGCGCGAGCGCGGTGATGCCGGCCTATCCGTATTATCCCTACCGAATCCAGGAAGGCTTCGCGCGCCTCAATCCGCCGCCGGTGTGAGTCCGTCGCAGTCTCACGCCTGGACGGTGTGCTCGCAGACCTGCCGGCGGTATTCCGCCGGGGTGACGTTCATGTGCTGCCGGAACACGCGATTGAGGTGGCTTTGATCGGCAAAGCCGGCGAGCAGCGCGATCTCCTTCAGCGCGACGCGGTCCTTGCGCAGATGCTGGCACGCATGCTCGACCTTGCGCCGCAGGACATAGGCGTGCGGCCGCATGCCGTAATGCACGCGGAACTTGCGGGCGAACTGGACCGGCGTGCAATTGCAGATGTTCGCGAGCTCCTCCAGCGTGATGTTCCGGAAGATGTTCTGCTCGATATAATCCTCGATCAGCCGGGCATGCGCCGGGCGAAAGGGTCCTTGCGCGCAGGGCATCTTGAACTCGATCGCCGCATATTTCCGCAGGATATGCACGCTCGCCTGCAGCGCCAGTGCATCATAGCAGAGCCGTCCACCGGGACCGCCCGCGGCGACTTCCTGGACCATTTGATCGTTGATCCAGGTCAGCATTGGGTCTTCGACCTTGAGCAGGTCGTGAATCTCGATCGTTTCGGCGTCGCGGTCGAAGGCATCGCTCGCGGTCTTCGTCATGAGGGCAGGAGAGATGTAGAAATGGCTGACCTCAATGTCGTTGTTCCAATGCCAGCTTGACGGCTCTGCGCGCGTCATGAGCGACGTGACGCCGCGACCGACTTGATCCTGCTTCCACGCGCCGGTGACGCGGCGGTTCATCGACGTCACGCCGTCGCGATAAAGCACCAGGAGGAAGTTTGCCGACGGCGGGACCCAGATGTCCGACGGCGCATAGCGGAAAATTCGCAGCCGGAAATCACTTCTCCCGACCGCCAAACTATCCAGCTTCATCTCGCCGGGAGCGTAGCGCGGCAGCTCCTCGACCGTGATCAACTGGCCCATCGCGTGAGCCTCCTCCCTGGGATTGGTGGCGCGGTTGACCGCTTGTTCTTGGCCGGACGGCTGAGCGCAGAATAGGCCGCTTTCGCCATTTGCCAAGCCGACCAACGGCTGGTGCTCGATTGCACGGTCGCGTTCCAGAGATTGTCGGTTTCATCCAAGCCGCGCGGCCGAACGGCCCGTAGCCTGCTCTGCGTTTCGGCGACAACGCGAACGGCCGAAACCCAAATTGACGCAACGCACCATCATCCGGCGACACCGCGGGTGGGAAGGTGCGTGCGAGAAGCCAGACACAGGAGGAAACCATGACCGAGACCGTCACAAGGTCGAATGGAAGCAATGGTGCGCATGCAACGACCAAGCTCGACGCCGTGGTCGTCGGCGCCGGCGTCGCCGGTCTCTATCAATTGTTCCGCCTGCGTGAGCAGGGACTGAGCGTGAAGGCGATCGATGCCGGGTCTGGCGTCGGCGGCACCTGGTACTGGAACCGTTATCCCGGGGCGCGCTTCGATTCTGAAGGCCACACCTATCAGTACCTGTTCTCCGAGGAGCTCTACAAAGGCTGGAGCTGGAGCGAGCGCTTCCCGGGCCAGCCGGAAATCGAGCGCTGGCTGAACTACGTCGCCGACCGCCTCGACCTCAGGAAGGACATCCAGTTCGGCACCACGGTGAAGAGCGCGCACTTCAATGAGGCGACGCAACGCTGGCTGGTCGCGACCGACCAGGGCGACGTGATCGATACCCAGTTCCTCGTCTCCTGCTGCGGCATGCTCTCGGCCCCGCACGTGTCCTTCCCGGGACAGGAGACGTTCAAGGGCGAGCTGTTCCACACCGCGCGCTGGCCCAAGGGGCCGATCGAGCTCGCCGGCAAACGCGTCGGCGTGGTCGGCAACGGCGCGACCGGGATCCAGGTGATCCAGTCGATCGCCGGTGAGGTCGGCCACCTCAAGGTGTTCATCCGCACCCCGCAATACATCATCCCGATGAAGAACCCGAAATGGGACGCGTCGGATGCCGAGGCCTACAAGTCGAAGTTCAAATTCCTCACCGAGCGGCTGCCGAAGACGTTCACCGGATTCGAATTCGACTTCGAGCACGCCTGGGCCGACCTGACGCCACAGCAGCGCCGCGAGGTGATCGAGGACTGCTGGAACGACGGATCCCTGAAGTTGTGGGTCTCGTCCTTCGCCGAACTGTTCTTCGACGAAGCCGTCAACGCCGAGATCACCGAATTCGTCCGCGAGAAGATGCGCGAGCGGATCAAGGACCCCAAGCTGTGCGAACAGCTGATTCCCGCCGACTACGGCTTCGGCACGCACCGGGTGCCGCTCGAGAGCAATTTCCTCGAGGCCTTCCACCGGCCCAATGTCGAGATCGTCAGCGTCAAGAACAATCCGATCGCCCGCATCACGCCTGAGGGCATCCAGACCGCCGACGGCACGGTGCACGAGTTCGACGTCATCATCCTGGCGACCGGCTTCGACGCCGGAACGGGAGCGCTGACGCGGATCGACATCCGCGGCCGCGACGGGCGATCGCTGAAGGACGATTGGGGCAGGGACATCCGCACCACGATGGGCTTGCAGGTCCATGGCTATCCGAATCTGTTCACAACGGCGGTGCCGCTCGCGCCCTCGGCCGCACTCTGCAACATGACCACCTGCCTGCAGCAGCAGGTGGAGTGGATTGCCGACTGCATCAGATATTTGCGCGGCAAGAACCTGAACGTCATCGAGCCGACCAGGGATACCGAGGATCAGTGGGTGGCGCATCACGATGAGACCGCCAACGCAACGCTGATCGCCAAGACCAACTCCTGGTACCTGGGCTCCAATGTCGAGGGCAAGCCGCGCCGGGTGCTGTCCTATTGCGGCGGTGTCGGCACCTATCGCCAGAAATGCGATGAGGTCGCCGCGAGCGGCTATCGCGGTTTTGCCACGCAGTAGGGCTGACCGCATTTCGACCGCGTAGCCGGATGGAGCGAAGCGTAATCCGGGCTGCGCGGGTCAACATCACAAAACACAGGAGGAAGACAATGAGCACGAATTTCAGTGCAGCCGCCGATGCAATCCTTGACGGCGTCGTGACTTCAAACCCGCGCGTTCCCGGCGTCGTTGCGATGGTGACCGACCGCCATCGCAACATCTATGAAGGTGCCGCCGGCAAGCGCCGCCTCGACCAGCCCGCCGATATGACGGCCGATAGCGTGTTCGCGATCTTCTCGACCACCAAGGCGATCACCGGGACGGCCGTCCTGCAGCTCGTCGAGGAAGGCAAGCTCGATCTCGACGCACCCGCCAGGACCTACGCGCCCGACATCGGCAAGCTCCAGGTGATCGAGGGTTTTGACGACAAGGGCGAGCCGCGGCTGCGTCCGCCGAAGCGCGACATCACCACCCGCATGCTGATGGTCCACAGCGCGGGTCTGAGCTACGACTTCATCAATCACACCTATAACCGGCTGGCGCAAGAGAAGGGGCAGCCCAGCGTCATCACGGCATCCAAGGCTTCGCTGATGACGCCGCTGCTGTTCGATCCAGGCGAGCGCTGGGAATACGGCACCAACATGGATTGGTGCGGCCAGATCGTCGAGGCCATCGCCGGCAGGCGGCTCGGCGAGGTCTTCAGGACGCGGATCTTCGAGCCGCTCGGGATCATGGACACGACGTTCGAGCTCACCGACGCGATGCGTCGCAAGCTCGCCGGCATCCACGCCCGCAACGCCGACGGCTCACTCACGCCGATGGATTTCGAGCTGCCGGCCAATCCCGAGATCCACATGGGCGGCCACGGGCTTTACGGCACGATCGGCGACTACATGCGATTCATCCGGATGTGGCTGAACGACGGCGCCGGCGAGCATGGGCGGGTCCTGAAGGCGGAGACCGTGCGGATGGCGGAGAAGAACCATCTCGGCAACAACAAGGTCACCGCGATCACCGGCGTGATCACCTCGCTCGCCAACGACGCCGAGTTCTTCCCCGGTCAGTCGAAATCCTGGGCGCTGAGCTTCATGATCAATGAGGAGCAGGCTCCGACCGGCCGCCCCGCCGGCGCGCTCGGCTGGGCTGGGCTGGCCAATTTGTTCTACTGGATCGATCGGCAGAACGGTTTTGGCGGATACTGGGCGACGCAGATCCTGCCGTTTGGCGATCCGACGTCCTTTATCGGCTACATCAATTTCGAGACCGCGTTCTACGAATCCCTGAGGCTGCGCAAGGCGGGATAGGGACAGCCAATCGGAGCGTGCTAAAGGCTAGCTCGCTCCGAGCAGCTCCGTGATCAGCCCCGCCGCCTTGATCCCGGTGCCGCTGATGATGACGACGGTGCGCTCCGCCGGCCGGATCGCGCCGCGCGCCTTCAGGACATCGAGCGCGGCGGCGGCCGAGGCCGAGGTCGGCTCGACGAACAGACCGGTCTGCGCCAACCGCTTCAACGCGGCGACGATGCCGTCTTCGGAAATTGCGACGGTGCCGCCGCCGCTCTCCTTCAGCGCCGCGATCATCTGCTTCAGCCGCAGCGGATGCTTGATCGCGGTGCCCTCGGCGATGGTCTTGCGGACCGCGCGATCGACCGGCGTGTCGACGCCGGCGGCGAAGCTGGCATCGACCGGCGAGCAGTTGAGCGGCTGTGCCGCGAACAGGCGCGGCAGGCGCGCGATCTGCCCGGCCGCCAGCAGCTCGTTGAAGCCGATATAGCAGCCGAGCAGGCTGCTGCCGGCGCCGACCGGCATGATGACGTTGTCCGGCGCGGTGAAGCCGAAATCTTCCCAGATCTCATAGGCCAGCGACTTGGTGCCCTGCAGGAAGAACGGTTGCCAGTTGTGGCTGGAGTAGAAGATCTGCTTCGACTGGCGGATCGCCTCTGCCTCGGATTCCTCGCGCGGGCCTTCGATCAGCTGCACCTCGGCACCGAAGGCGTGCATCTGCGCCACCTTCATCGGCGACGTCGTCGCCGGCGCAAGGATCCTGACCCGCATGCCGCCGGCCGCGCCATAGGCCGAGACCGACGCGCCGCCATTGCCGGAAGAGTCCTCCAGCACCGCATCGACGCCGAGCTGGCGCAGGAACGACAGCATCACCGTGGTACCGCGATCCTTGAAGCTTGCGGTCGGATTGAACCATTCGAGCTTGAAATGCGGCCGCAGATCATCCCACGCCTTCTCGACGGCTGGCGTGCAGCCTTCGCCCATCGTGATCGGCCGCCTGATCTCGACCGGCAGCGCCGCGCGGTAGCGCCACAGCGACCGCGTCGTGCGATCGATGTCGTGGCGGGAGATGCCCGGCAGCGGCGTTATCAGGAGCGGCTTGCCTTCGTCGGAGCACCAGCGCGGGATATCCAGCGGATAGAGCTTTCCGTTGAGCGGGTCGATGTAGCTGGGTGAAGGCATGTCGTGAAATCCCAAACGCGAGTGGCATTCAGCGGCCGTTACGCCGCGCCGGCCTGCCTGCTCAGATAACTCTTTGCAAAATCGAGATACCAGTCGAGGCATCCTGGATTGGCCATCGCATCGCGATTGATGATCTTCTCGACGGGGTGGCCGAGCAGCAGCTTCTTGACCGGCAGCTCCTGCTTTTTGCCGGACAGCGTGCGCGGAATTTCCGCCACCACGAAGATGTCGTTGGGCAGGAAGCGGCGCGACAGCCCGGCCTCGACCGCCTTGTTGATCTTCGCCTTCATCGCGGCATCGAGCGCGATGCCCTCGCGCAGCACCACGAACAGCGGCATGTAGCTGTCGCGGCCGAGATATTCGAGGTCGACGACCATCGAATCCAGCACCTCCGGCAGCGCCTCGATCGCGGAATAGAGCTCGCTGGTGCCCATCCGCAAGCCATGGCGGTTGATGGTGGCGTCGCTGCGGCCATAGATCACGCAGGAGCCGTCGGGGTTGATCTTGAGCCAGTCGCCATGCCGCCACACCGGGCCGCGGCCACTTCCGTCGAAATTGTCGGGGTAGGTCTCGAAATAGCTGGAAAGGTAGCGCGCATTGCCGGGATCGTTCCAGAAGCGCAGCGGCATCGAGGGCAGCGGCTCGGTGCAGACGAGCTCGCCGACCTCGTCGATCACCGCGCGCCCCTGCTCGTCGAACGCTTCCACCGCGCAGCCGAGCAGGCGGCATTGCATGATGCCCGGCGTCTGCGGCAATTCGCGATTGCCGCCGATGAAGGCGCCGGCGAAGTCGGTGCCGCCGGAAATATTGGCCCACCACATATCGGCCTGCGCGGCGTTGCCGTTCTGCTTCGCAAGCGCGGCGAAGCGCTCGTTGAACCAGGCCTGGGTGTCGGCGCTGAGCGGCGAGCCGGTCGAGCCGAGCGTGCGCAGGCCGGAGAGGTCGCCGACGGCAGCGAGATCGATTTCCGCCTTGGTGCAATTGGCAAAGAACGCCGCCCCTGCGCCGAAGAAGGTGGCCTTGGCGTCGGCGACGAAGCGCCACAGCGTGGTCCAGTCGGGCTTGTCCTTGGTGCCGCCGGGACTGCCGTCGAAAATGCAGCAGGTCGTGCCGTTGAGCAGGCCGTTGGCCTGGCAATTCCACATGATCCAGCCGGTCGAAGAGTACCAGTGGAAGCGTTCGCCGAACGAGTTTGGCTGATAGCTGCAGCCGATGTCGTTGTGCAGGGTCGAGAGCGGCAGCGCCACGACGATGATGCCGCCATGGCTGTGCAGGATCGGTTTCGGCAATCCGGTGGTGCCTGAGGAATAGACGATCCAGAGCGGATGATCGAACGGCAGCCATTCCGGCTCGAAGGCGTCGATCTCCGCACTCCGGCCCGCGAGGATCGCTGACAATCGCGTCTCGGACGGCGCGGCGTCGCTGTGCAGGATGACATGCTGCACGGTCGGCAGCGCGCGCCGCAATTCCTCGATCACACCTTGCCGGTCGTGGCGGCGGCCGGCATAGGTCACGGCGTCGCAGGCGATCAGCACCTTCGGCTCGATCTGCTTGAAGCGATCGATCACCGCGGGTGCCGCCATGTCAGGCGCGCAGACGCTCCAGACCGCGCCCAGGCTCGCGGTCGCGAGGAACGCGATGATCGTCTCGGGAATGTTCGGCAAGTAGGCGGCGACGCGATCGCCGGCGCGCACGCCGTTGGCCTTCAGATGCAGCGCCAGCGCTGCCGATTTGCGCTGCAGCTCGGGCCAGCTCGTCTCCGAGAGCTTGCCGTCCTCGCCGCTCGAGATCAGGGCCGGCAGGCCTGCGGCATGCGCCGGCGCGACGTGGCGGAAGACCTGGCGCGCGTAGTTCACCGAAGCGCCGGGAAACCACACCGCGCCCGGCATCTTGCGCTCGGCCAGCACCGCCGAATGCGGCGTCGGCGAGCGCAGGTCGAAATAATCCCACACGCTCTGCCAGAAGGCGTCGATATCGGTGACCGACCAGCGCCGCATCGCCTCGAAATCCGCAAATTCAAGGCCGCGCGTCTGCTTCAGCCATTGGCGGTAAAGAGCCATTTGCGGGACATAAGCTGCTGTCATGGGCGGTTTCCGAAAGTCCTTGTGTCGTGGCGGGCGACCGAGGCCCGCCGGCGTGTCTTAACATAGTGATGCGAGCACGGGGAACGCAGTCGAGCAGCAAGCTGCGTCATATTCTTACCGCCGCTGCAGCGTGCTATTCCATCGGGTGCGGCTGATTCCATGCGGCAACTGAATCGAGCGGCCATGTCCGTCGGCGAACTCTTCATTCTCGGCTTTTACGGCAAGGTCGTTCCGCCCTGGCTGAAGGAATTTGCCGCGCAGTTCGGGCTCGGCGGGGTAATCCTGTTCGACTATTCCTGCCAGACCCGGCAGTATGACAACAACATCGCCTCGCCCGCGCAGGTGCAGTCGCTCTGCGCCGAGATCGCGGCGCTGCCGTCGCGGCCGCTGGTCTTCATCGACCAGGAGGGCGGCCTGGTGCGCCGGCTCAAGGACAGCTGCGGTTTTCAGCCGCTGCCGAGCGCGAAGGAGTTCAACCTGCTCGCGCGCGCGGAAAAGCAGACGGTGCTGGCCGCAAGCTACGGCGAGCTGCGCCGGCTCGGCATCCGCTACAATTTCGCGCCTGTCATCGACGTCGACTACAATCCCGACAATCCCAACATCGGCAGGATCAAGCGGTCCTATTCGCCCGATATCGGTGAGGTCGAGGCCAATGCCCGGCTGGTCGACGCTGCGGCGCGGCAGGCGGGAGTAGGCCTCTGCCTGAAGCATTTTCCGGGCATCGGCGGTGCAAGCGTCGATTCGCACCTGGAGTTCATGGACATTTCCGATGCGCTGCGTCCCGAGCAGGAGGAGCTGTTCTACGCGTTGGCGCCGCGCACCTATGGCGATGCGGTGCTGGTCAGCCACGCCATTGTCCGGCAGTGGGACGCGCAGCGTCCGATGACATTGTCATCGGCCGGGCTCGGCCGGCTTCGCCGTCGTCTGCCCGAGACGCTGCTGATCACCGACGACATGCAGATGCAGGGGCTGCAGAAGGCGCTCGGCACAAGCGCGGCCAGCCTGCAGTCGATCGCCGCCGGCATGGACATGATCTGCATCGGCAACAATCTGTTCGACCAGGAGCAGGGGATGGCCGGCATCGCCGCGGCGGTCGCGGGTGCGGTGCAGGATGGATCACTCGATCAGGCCGCGGTGCGGCGATCCATTGCGCGCGTGCAAAAGCGCAAGGCGCTGTTCGCCTGACGGCGTTGAACCAAATTTTGCGTCGGGCGACCACAAGGTGTGGAACCAAATTTCATTGCCGCGATTTAACAATGACGCTCATCGGGGCTGACAACCATGAAGATGCTCAAGCGTCTCTTCCGATTGACCTGGCTACGTCGGGCCGCACGCAAACCAGCCGATTTTCCGCCTGCCTCCATCGATCCTGACGAATTCAGCCGCCTGCTTTGCAGCGGGCGCGCCGAGGATTTGCGGACACTGGCAAAGCGATTGAGCCAGCGCTCGCGGGCTCACGCATAGGCGGTGGATCGGATCCAATCGCCAGCCCGGTCTTCGGCCAAAACCGGCAAGTCCGGCGCGCGGCCGTGACTCCCGGCATCGGTCTCGATGCGACCGGCTACTGCTTTGCTTTTTCATGATTGCCGATCCCGACCGCCTTGTAGTCGTAGGTCGGGTAGAACTCGGTGTGGTAGGCGCCCCAGGCGCTGTTCTCGATGACGCGGTTGACCTCGCGCAGCCGCGATGCCGGCAACCGCAGCGTCACCACCTGGCCGATCCCCATCATCACGTACCAGCTGACTACCTCGACACCCTCGGGCGGAAACGCCTTGTAGAAGCCCTGCCGCTCAAGCTGGGCATTGAGCTCACCGAGCGGTCGTGACTGATCATGCTTGAAGAAGATGGTGAGCATGACCGCGGTGTCGGGCGTCGGCGTTGCATCGCTGGTCGGCGGGGTCTGGGCCTGCGCGCCTGCGCCAAGCAGCAGTGCCGCGGCGAGCGCCGCAATCGTCATCCAGGAAATCCAGGATCCGTTCCGCCCTCGCTCCATGGCCGCGCCCTTATTGCTGATCGAGAGGCGGCGATCATCGCGACGCCTGCCGGGGCTGTAAATTGACATTCGCCTGATCCGGTGCCTGCCCGACGCTTCTCGGTTGATGTGAACCGTCTCATAGGTGCGCGCGCCCGCGTGCGGTATGCCGGGGCCATCCCGATGCCCAGAGGGATGATCGATGACGACCCGGCGAATGGCGTATTGGTGGTTCAGGTTCGTTCTTTCGGGGCGGTTCCTGCAGAAATTCCTTCGGCTCCGGCGCCCCTGAGGCGCCGGGCCGCGAATTCCGGCCTTTTTCAATCCGAACCAGGGGGGCCGGAAATGGCTGCCCGAACCGTTGAAGGTCGATGCCCGGCGGAGAATCCCGCCGGTGGCAGCCTCGCCCATCCGTCCCGTAAGAATACTGTAATTCGACTCAAATATGCGAGATTCGTTGCCAAATCAGCGGTAACCTGCGCCTGCTTGGCAGGTCGGGGACCGAGGTCACAGTTGCGTCACCCGTAGTTCTACGGAGCCCCATGTTAACGCGGCCACAAGTTCACCTTTGGTAAACCATACTTATGACGCAACATGACAACCGAGCCGAGGCGCGCCCTCCGGCATGGACGGGTGGAACCGCGACGCTCGAGCCGCAGTCGCTTGACACTCAGGGACCCGCAGGGCCGCGGCCGCAGGCGGACGCCGGTGCCGCGATCGTCCGGCAGTTCAATGGGCCGGTGACGGCGCTGCTGCTCTATATGAACGAACTCAAGCAGCACAGTCAGCAATTCGCGCACGCGCCCGGCAACGGCGTCTATCTGCGGCAGGTGATCGAGAACGCGCTCGAGCAGACCGAGCGCGTGTCCGCGATGCTGAAGCAGATTTCCGACCTCTATCCCAATGCCGTCCCGGCCGCAGACCTCAAGCCGCCGGGCGACGACAAGCCGGCAGGCTCCCAGCCGCCGGATGTCATGTTCGCGCCGGAAGCCGGCCGCAAGCCGTTGACCAAGCGCGAGCGTGAAGTGCTAAGCCTGATCAGCGACGGCTATTCCAACAAGCAGGGTGCGCTGCGGATGAACATCAGCCCGCGCACGTTCGAGAGCCATCGCGCCGAGGCGATGCGCAAGCTCGGCGCGCGCAACACCGCCGATCTCGTCCGCAAGGCCTTGCTGCATTCCGCATAGAGCGATTTCAAGCGAAGTGGTTCGCGCAAAGAAGACGCGTCAAAACTGAAAACCAGAGCCCCGTTCCGATTCCATCGGAATGGGGCTCTGAGCGGTGTTCGGTTCGTTAGGACCCGGTTCTCAGAAATCGTCTTTTCAGAAATCGTCTTCCGCGGCGAAGCACAGGCGCGGTGCGAGCCGCGCGGCCGTCGCGGATGCCTTCGGTTCATCCGGAACGATCGTGACCACCCATGCCGCGGTCGCGCCAGACCTGCTTTCGACGATCGCGCGCACGCGTCCCGTGACGGTCGCGCCGGCCGACCGTATGGTGGCGGTCCGGCCGTTGAACTGGGCCATGCGGAAGCGCCGGGCTTCCTTCCGGTCGGTCGTCTGGTACGTGAACATCGGCTCCCCCGTGCGTCCACGTGAATGTGAGGAAACAGCGTTATCCGACGATGAAAATCGCACGCCGTAGAAGTACGGCTTGCACAGCGGTCAGAGCGCTTTTGAGCGAAGCGGGTGCCGGCTTGCGCGAAGAAGACGCGGCAAAAACAACAAACTCTAACGGCCGACTTCCTGACAATTCAGCAGTCCGGCATATTGCGCCTTGACCGCGGCGTAGCATTCGCACGCCGTCTTGATCAGCCCATCCGCGTTGGTGATCTCGATGTGCCCGCGGCTGTAGTGGATGAAATTGGCCTGTTGCAGGGTATGCGCGACCAGCGACACGCTGTTGCGGCGCGCGCCGATCATCTGCGCCATCGCCTCCTGCGTCAGGACGATCTTGTTGCTGCCGGAGAGATCGCGCGTGTGCAGCAGGCATCGCGCCAGCCGTGACTCCACGGTGTGCGCGGCGTTGCAGCCGGCGGTCTGCTGGATCTGGGCATAGACGGCGAGCCCGTGCCGGATCAATCTCGCGCGAAGCGTCGGGCTCTGGCCGGCAGCTGCGCGCAACGGCTCGAGTTCCACGGTCGAGGCGACGCCGGGCACCAGCACCGTGGCGTTGTTGAGGACAGGCCCTTCGACGAGCGGGGCGAATGCGCCATAGACGCTGTCGCGGCCGACCATCGCGACCTGCACGCGCTCGCCTCTAGCCAGCTTGACCACCAGCGAGATCACGCCCTTGTGCGGCATGTATGTCCGCTTGAGCATCTCGTCGGTCTCGACCAGGACCGAATCGGCCGCGAGGTCGACCGTCCGCAGATGCGGCCGAATCAATTCGAAATCGCTCGCCGAGAGCGACGCCAGGAATCCGTTGGGTGATCGAGGAACCGTTTCCAAAGCAACCTCCAGCCTGCCGGCAAAGCTTGTCTCTGGGCCCAGGGCTGACGTGCGGCTGGACGTCCTTGCAACCTATTCTGGCACGCCAGGGTTCCAATGGAAACATGTCTTGGTTCCAATAGGAATAGACCTATCGCCGCACATTCGGGTTGTCTGCTCGATCACAGTTGGGGCTGGCGGCGCGCCAGTCAGTCTTCCGGCCCGATCAATTGTTCGGCGTGCGCCCTGACCGTCGTATAGCATTCACACGCCGCCTTCCGCAGGCCGTCGATATCGGTGATCTCGATATGACCGCGGCTGTAACGCAGGATGCCGGCCTGCTGAAACCCATGTGCGACAATCGAAACCGCATTGCGCCGGACGCCGATCATCTGCGCCAGCATCTCCTGGGTTAGCGGCAACGCCTCGCTGCCGCACAGATCGCGTGCGCGCAGCAGCCATCGTGACAGCCGTGCCTCCACCGGATGCGAAACATTGCAGGCGACGGATTGTTGCGTCTGCGCCATCAGCGCCTGCTCATAGAGCGCGACCAGGGTCCGGAAATCCGCGCTGCGATTTGCTGCCTCGCGGAAATCCTCCGCCCGCATCATCGAGGCTGAGCCTGGCACCACGACAATCGCATCGGCAAGCAGCGGCCGCTCGTGCAGGGCGGCAGACGCGCCCACGACGCCGTCGCGACCGACGGTTGCAATCTCGACAGATTGCCCGTCGGACAGATTGATCATCATCGAGACCACGCCGCTATGCGGAAAATAAACCCGCTGCACCGGCGCGCCGGCATCGGCGAGCGCCGTTTCCTTGGTCAGGTCGACGGTTTCCAGGAGGGGATGAAGTTGCGCGTACTCCGTGGGGGGAAGTGCTTGCAACAGACGATTGGGCGGACGCGATACCGCGGACATTGCTGCTCCTGCCGAGGGCGGGAGCACTACGGTCTCGCATCACCTACTCTTGGCGTGTGGAAGGACTGCGAACATAGCTTGCCTGTCCAATTGCACAAGGGTTGTGGTGTTGAAACTATACCCTCTGGAGGGCAGACGGCGTGGCCGCCGCCGGGACCGGTGATCGACGTCGATCCGCGCGGCGCGAGATCCCAGCGCGACTTTGTCTCTCATTTATTGATTTCCATTAACTCTGTTCCTCGCTGGACTTTGCATCGTGGTGACCTGCAACGCCGGCTATCGACGCGCCGGGCCTGCCGCGCCGGGATGTCGCAAGTCCTGCACATGCGCAGGAAATTCACGGCCATGACGTCGGTCCGGCGCCGACCGCGCGCTGCCGCGGCCAGCCATCGCGCCGGCCGCCCGTCGAATCACCGGCAAGGCCGTCCTGGGTATTTGTACGGACCAGCCCTTTAACGAACGGGTAGCGCGGACGGACCAGTGTGACGTGGGTCGCCGTGCGAAATTTACGGCGTCGCGTCAATCGTGTTCATCCAGAAGGGTATCCAGTATGTCCGGCATCGTTCTTTCGGCATCGGTCCGTCAAAACCTGCTTTCGCTGCAGTCGACCGCTGACCTGCTCGCCACCACGCAGAACCGCTTGTCCACCGGCAAGAAGGTCAACACTGCGCTCGACAATCCGACCAACTTCTTCACGGCGCAGTCGCTCGACAACCGCGCCAGCGACATCAACAACCTGCTGGACGGCATCGGCAACGGCGTGCAGGTGCTGCAGGCCGCCAACACCGGCATCACCTCGCTGCAGAAGCTGGTCGACAGCGCCAAGTCGGTCGCCAACCAGGCCCTGCAGGCCGCCGTCGGCTATTCCGCGAAGTCGTCGGTGACGACCGCCGCGATCCCCGGCGCGACCGCCGACAACCTGCTCGGCACCGCGACCCCGACCAACGCAACCCTCACCAGCACCGCCGCCTATACCGGCATCGACCTCACCGCGGCCGGCGCGAACCTGACGTTCCAGATCAACAGCCAGACTGTGACCTTGAACTCGGGCACGAACTACTCCGCCACCCAGGTTCGCGACGCCATCAACACGCAGGTCGGCGCCAGCGCCAAGGTCGCCGCCTCGATCGACGGCACCGGCAAGCTGGTCCTGACCAGCACCAACACCGCCGGCACCGGCGACACGCTCACCGTCGGTACGTTCAGCTCGGGCGACGCGACGCAGCTCGGCCTCCCGGCCGGTGCTACGGCAACCGCAACCGGCACGGCTGGCGCGAGCCCGCTGGACACCCTCACGCTGACCATCGGCGCAACCGGCAACGGCACCGCGACCAACATCACCTTCGGCACCGGTGCCGGCAAGGTGAAGTCCCTCAACGACCTGAACGCCGCGCTGGCGGCCAACAACCTGCAGGCCTCGCTCAGTGCGGCCGGTGCGCTCACCATCAGCACCACCAACGATGCCGCTTCGGCGACCATCGGCACGATTGGCGGCACGGCGGCCGGCGCCGGCAAGCTGTTCAACGGCCTTGCGGGCAGCGCTCCGGTGCAGGACCCGACTGCGCTGGCGAACCGCGCCAACCTGGTCAACCAGTACAACAACATCCTGGACCAGATCACCACGACCGCCCAGGACGCGTCGTACAACGGCATCAACCTGCTCAATGGCGATCAGCTCAAGCTGACCTTCAACGAGACGGGCTCCTCGACGCTGAAGATCCAGGGCGTGACCTTCGACGCCACCGGCCTCAACCTCACCAAGCTGACCGCCGGCACGGACTTCGTGGACAACGCTTCGGCCAACGCGACGCTGAAGACGCTGAACAGCGCGAGCGGCCTGCTGCGCACCCAGGCTTCGACCCTTGGTTCGAACCTGTCGATCGTGCAGATCCGCCAGGACTTCTCGAAGAACCTGATCAACGTGCTGCAGACCGGCTCGTCCAACCTGACGCTGGCAGACACCAACGAGGAAGCGGCCAACAGCCAGGCGCTGTCGACCCGCCAGTCGATCGCGGTGTCCGCGCTGGCGCTGGCCAACCAGTCGCAGCAGAGCGTGCTGCAGCTGCTCCGCTAAGCGTAGCCGCGACAGGCATCGACTATCGAGGCGGCGGAGGAAACTCCGCCGCCTTTTCTTTGGCTGCGCTTAGCCATCCCGCCGGGTTCAACCAATGAGCGATCGCGTTCGGATGCAGGCGGTCGTCATGTCGCGAACGTTTTGCCAGACTTAGAGGTCCTCAATTCCAATTAGTTCAAATTGCGATGACCGGTGGAACGGGCTCTTTCCCGTCCGGGTGGTAAGGGCCTGAGACCGGCCGTGATGTCGTGATGCGTCGTCGAACTGCTGAAGGGCTTCATCGTCCGTATTTGCACGGACGGCAAAATTAACGTCGCCGTGAAGCCGGCCAAGTTATCGATGCAAGGCGAGCGTTCCGTAGCACCTTGAGGGGACCTATCCATGGACGATCTGTTGCGCGAGTTCCTGACGGAGAGCAGCGAGAGCCTGGATACGGTCGACAACCAGCTGGTGCAGTTCGAGCAGGATCCGAACAACGCGAAGATCCTGGATAACATCTTCCGGCTTGTGCACACCATCAAGGGCACCTGCGGCTTCCTCGGGCTGCCGCGGCTCGAGGCGCTGGCGCATGCCGGCGAGACCTTGATGGGCAAATTCCGCGACGGCATGCCGGTGAAGGCGGAAGCCGTGACGCTGATCCTGTCCTCGATCGACCGCATCAAGGAGATCCTCGGCGGCCTCGAGGCAACCGAGGCCGAGCCCGAGGGCAACGACCGCGATCTGATCGATCAGCTGGAAGCGATGGTCGAGCACGGCATGGCGGCGATGTCCGATTCGACGCAGTCGATATCGTCAGGCTCGACGCAGTCGATGGCGGTTGCTGCTGATGAAGATGTGCCTGTCGTTGAAGCCCCGTCGGTGCAGGCGGCAATGACCGAAGGCGCGCTGGTGGTGCAGACGCTGGAGCGTCCGCTGCGTCCGGGCGAGGTCTCGCTCGACGAGCTCGAGCGCGCCTTCCGCGAGACCGAGACCGAAGTCGCCGCACCGGCGCCGGCCGCGAAGCCTGCCGCTGCGGCTCCCGCCGCCGAGCCGGCCGAGGCTGTGAAGAAGCCGGCCCGCAAGGCGGCCGCTGAGGACGTCCAGGAAGGCGACAAGATCGCCAACCAGTCGATCCGGGTCAATGTCGACACCCTCGAACACCTCATGACCATGGTCTCCGAGCTGGTGCTGACCCGCAACCAGCTGCTGGAGATCTCCCGCCGCAACGAGGACACCGAGTTCAAGGTGCCCTTGCAGCGGCTCTCCAACGTCACCGCCGAGCTGCAGGAAGGCGTCATGAAGACGCGCATGCAGCCGATCGGCAATGCCTGGCAGAAGCTGCCGCGCATCGTCCGCGATCTCTCCGGCGAGCTCGGCAAGCAGATCGAGCTCGAGATGCACGGTGCCGACACCGAGCTCGACCGCCAGGTGCTCGACCTGATCAAGGATCCGCTGACGCACATGGTGCGCAACTCCGCCGATCACGGGCTCGAGACCACCGCCGAGCGCCTCGCAGCCGGCAAGCCGGAACAGGGCACCATTCGCCTCTCCGCCTACCACGAAGGCGGCCACATCATCATCTGCATCGCCGACAATGGCCGCGGGCTCAACACCGAGCGGATCAAGGCCAAGGCGCTCCAAAACGGTCTCGTCACCGAGGCCGAGCTCGAGAAGATGACCGAGGCCCAGATCCACAAGTTCATCTTCGCGCCGGGCTTCTCGACCGCCGCGCAAGTGACTTCGGTGTCCGGCCGCGGCGTCGGCATGGACGTGGTGCGCACCAATATCGACCAGATCGGCGGCACCATCGACATCAAGAGCGTGGCCGGCGAGGGCGCCTCGGTCACCATCAAGATCCCGCTGACCTTGGCGATCGTCTCCGCTTTGATCGTGGAAGCCGGCGGCGACCGCTTTGCGATTCCTCAATTGTCTGTCGTCGAGCTGGTGCGGGCCCGCGCCAACTCCGAGCACCGCATCGAGCGGATCAAGGACACCGCAGTGCTGCGCCTGCGCAACAAGCTGCTGCCGCTGATCCACCTCAAGAAGCTCTTGAAGATCGACGACGGCGCGACGACCACGGATGCCGAGAATGGCTTCATCGTGGTCACTCAGGTGGGCAGCCAGACCTTCGGCATCGTGGTCGACGGCGTGTTCCACACCGAGGAGATCGTGGTCAAGCCGATGTCGACCAAGCTGCGGCACATCGACATGTTCTCCGGCAACACCATCCTTGGCGATGGCGCCGTCATCATGATCATCGACCCCAACGGGATTGCAAAAGCCCTCGGCGCGTCCGGCTCCTCGGCCCATGACCTCGCCGACGACAATGCGAACGCCCACGCCGCAAGCGGCGAGCAGCTGACCTCGCTGCTGGTGTTCCGCGCCGGCTCCTCGCAGCCCAAGGCGGTGCCGCTCGGCCTCGTCACCCGGCTGGAGGAGATCGCAACCGACAAGATCGAGCTCTCGAACGGCCGCTACATGGTGCAGTACCGCGAGCAGCTGATGCCGCTGGTGCAGATGGCCGGCGTCGAGGTGCAGTCGCAGGGCTCGCAGCCGATCCTGGTGTTCGCCGACGACGGCCGCTCGATGGGGCTCGTGGTCGACGAGATCATCGACATCGTCGAGGAGCGGCTCAACATCGAGGTCGCGGGTTCGCAGGACGGCATTTTGGGCTCGGCCGTGATCAAGGGCCAGGCCACCGAGGTGATCGACGTCGGCCACTTCCTGCCGATGGCGTTCGCCGACTGGTTCTCGCGCAAGGAGATGCGGCCGTCGGCCTCGGCGCAGTCGGTGCTGCTGGTCGATGACAGTGCCTTCTTCCGCAACATGCTGGCGCCGGTCTTGAAGGCCGCCGGCTACAAGGTCAGGACCGCGGGCGGCGCGCAGGAAGGGCTCGCCGCGCTGCGTTCGGGACAGAGCTTCGACGTCGTGCTGACCGACATCGAGATGCCCGAGATGAACGGCTTTGAGTTCGCCGAGAACATCCGAAGCGACCACAATCTGAACCAGCTGCCGATCATCGCGCTGTCGGCGATGGTGTCGCCGGCGGCGATCGAGCGCGGCCGGCAGGCCGGCTTCCACGACTATGTCGCCAAGTTTGATCGTCCCGGGCTGATCGCGGCGCTGAAAGAGCAGACCGCCGAACTGCGCCGCGCGGCTTGAGGGGAGAGAGCATGATCCGGAAAAGTGTGAAGCGGTTTTCCGATCGGATCATGCTCAAACAAAGGGTTCATTGATGACCAGCAAGACCGAGACCAGCGAAGGCGCGATGGCCGAATACGTCACCGCCGTGATCGGCGGGCAGCTGTTCGGCCTGCCGATCTCGCGGGTGCAGGACGTGTTCATGCCGGAGCGGCTGACGCGGGTGCCGCTGGCCTCCAGCGAGATCGCCGGCGTGCTCAATCTGCGCGGCCGCATCGTCACCGTGGTCGACATGCGCGCCCGGCTCGGGCTGCCGAAGGCCGACGACGGTAAGCCTCCGATGGCGGTCGGCGTCGACCAGCGCGGCGAATCCTACGGCCTGTTGATCGACCAGATCGGCGAAGTGCTGCGGCTCTCCGAAAACAGCCGCGAGGACAATCCGGTCAACCTCGATCCCCGCATGGCCAAGCTCGCCGGCGGCGTCCACCGCCTCGACGGCCAGCTCATGGTCGTCCTCGATATCGATCGCGTGCTCGAACTGGTGCCCAAAACAGCTGCTGCAGCGTAACACTCCACCGCGGAGACGGTGGATTCCACAGGGAGGCCAACACATGAAGACATGTCTCGTCGTCGACGATTCCGGCGTGGTGCGAAAGATCGCGCGCCGCATCCTGGAAGGAATGGAGTTCACCGTCATCGAGGCCGAGGACGGCGCGGTCGCGCTCGAGGCCTGCAAGCGCGCGCTGCCGGAAGCGGTGCTGCTCGACTGGAACATGCCGGTCATGGACGGCTTCGAATTCCTCGTGCAGCTCCGCCGCATGCCCGGCGGCGATCAGCCCAAGGTCGTGTTCTGCACCACCGAGAACGGCATCGACCACATCTCGCGGGCGCTGCATGCCGGCGCCAACGAATACATCATGAAGCCGTTCGACAAGGACATCGTGATCGCGAAATTCCAGGAAGTGGGCCTGCTGGCGCTCGACGCGTCGGCCGAAGCCTGACACCCAGTTTCACCATTCAGTCCCTTGTGAGGCTCCCGTGACGCCCCCCGACTACGAGTATCTGCGTAAGCTCCTGAAGGACCAGTCCGGTCTCGATCTGTCCGCGGACAAGCAATATCTGATCGAGAGCCGCCTGCTGCCGCTGGCGCGCAAAAGCGGCCTGTCCGGCATTCCCGACCTTGTCGCCAAGATCAAGGCGGGCTCGTCCACGCACACCGTCCAAGTGGTCGAGTCCATGACCACCAACGAGACGTTCTTCTTCCGCGACAAGGTGCCGTTCGAGCACTTCCGCGATACCATCATGCCGGAGGTGCTGAAGGCACGCGCCGCGCGCCGCAGCGTCCGGATCTGGTGCGCCGCCGGCTCGACCGGCCAGGAGCCCTATTCGCTGGCGATGTGCCTGAAGGAAATGGGCGCGGCGCTTGCCGGATGGCGCGTCGAGATCATCGCGACCGATCTGTCGCAGGAGGTGTTGGAGAAGTCGAAGGCCGGCATCTACAGCCAGTTCGAGGTGCAGCGCGGACTGCCGATCCAGATGCTGGTCAAGTACTTCAAGCAGTCGGGTGAGTTCTGGCAGGTCAATCCCGAGTTGCGCGCGATGGTCCAGCACCGCCAGCTCAATCTGCTGCACGATTTCTCCCAGCTCGGCACGTTCGACGTGATCTTCTGCCGCAACGTGCTGATCTATTTCGATCAGGACACCAAGATCAACATCTTCAACCGTCTCGCCCGGTTGATGGAGGCCGACGGCTTCCTGGTGCTGGGCGCCGCCGAAACCGTGGTCGGCCTGACCGACACGTTCAAGCCGATTCCCGAGCGGCGCGGTCTGTACCGGCCGAGCGGGGTGCGGGGCGGGCTCGCCATGCCGAAGCCTGCCATGGCGGTCGGATATTGAGCGATGACCGAGGACGGCAAATCCATTGAGCGGGTCACCTTCAGCCGGGGTGTCGATGTCTGCATCATGGCCATCGACGGCACCTGGCGGCGCGACTGCCAGCTCAATGCCATCTCCGACACCGATGCCTCGCTGACGGTCGAAGGTTCCATTCAGGGGCTCAACCTGAAGGAGTTTTTCCTCCTGCTGTCCTCGACCGGACTTGCCTATCGCCGTTGCGAACTGGTCCGCGTCAACGGCACCGAAATGGACGTCAGTTTCCTCAAGGGCAAGCCGAGCAAACGCCGATCGGCCGCGGACGAAGAGCGGGCCAGGGCCTGACGTCAAGAAGGCCTATCCGACCGGGCGGGCAAGGCCCGCGGCCAATCCGGACGATGCGTGGAACGGATCGTCGCCTGATGGGTTGGGCGTCGTCGGGACAATCGAGGTGATTGGGCCGAACCCGTCGGTGGCGGCGGGTCAGTTCAGCAGACGCGCTGCTGCCCCGGAATCGCGCAGGCGGTCGAGCGTCGTGCCGAGGCCGGCATCGCATGTCTTCAGGGCGGTGGATGCTGTGAGATAGCGCGGGGTAACGTCGTCGAGAACGACGGTGTCGACGTCGGCCTGCCGCGCGGCCAGCACGGCCTCGCGCGCGATCGCCGCTTCGATCAGCCGCAGGCTCGCCTGGACATGGCCAATCAGCGCGACCAGGTCCGTCACGATCAGACCGTAGGGATCATGGCCCTCGTCCAAGCGCGCTGCAACGCGGTCCGACGCTGCATTTTCCATGCATGTTTCTCCACTGCCCCCCACTTTTAGGGAACGCGGTGCTACTTGTGCGTTAAGCGGACGTCCCGTACAAATACGGGTCCATTGATCGAGATGGTCGAGTTAGTTCTTGTGCGGTCAGGGCAGCACGCTTCACCACTGATGGACGATGCATATGGTTGAAAATGGCGCTCCGCGCGGGGAAATCTTTGTAGTCGACGACGATCCTGCCGTTCGCGAGACGCTTTCAGTGGTCCTGTCGACCGCTGGTTACAAAGTGATCTGCTTTGCGGACGGCGCGGCGTTGCTCGCGGTGGCGCGCAGCAGGACGCCAGCCTGCATCCTGCTCGACGTGCATATCCCCGGCAAATCCGGCCTCGATATCCTGAGAGAGCTGCATGGCGAGGATTATCCGGCGCCGATCTTCATGATCTCCGGTCAGGGTGACATCGCGATGGCGGTCAGTGCCATCAAGAACGGCGCGCTCGACTTCATCGAGAAGCCGTTCCGCGGCAACGAGATCGTGAGCCGTCTGAACGAGGCGATCGACGCCTACACCAGGCGCCAGGCCGAGACCTCCGCGTCGCGGATCGCCGCGCTGCACTTCCCGGGTCGCGAGCCGCTGACCCGCCGCGAGCGCGAGGTGCTCGAGCAGTTCACCGCGGGCGCCTCCAACAAGGAAGCCGGGCGCCACCTCGGGATCAGTCCGCGCACGATCGAGGATCACCGCGCCAACATCATGAAGAAGCTCGGCGCGCGCAACGCCGCCGATCTGGTCCGCATCGTGATGACGGCGCAGCAAAAATAACCTAGGGCCGGTTTACGTTCCGATTGCCACATTGCGGAGCGTGTGCGGCGCACGTTCAGCGAACGGCACGTCTGCGCCGGGGGCGGGACGACATGTCTGAAAATCGAGTGTATGCCTGACGCAGGGCAAGCGCGCCGGAACCGCGCGCGTGCGAGCAATGTCGAGACCCATGCCGATGACGAAGAAGACCCCTGATCAATTGCGCAGCGCGCGCTGGTTTGCGCCCGATGATTTGCGCGCCTTCGGCCACAGATCGCGGGCGATGCAGATGGGTTACGCGCCGGAGGAGTGGCGCGACCGGCCGGTGATCGCGATCATCAACACCTGGTCGGATGCGCAGCCCTGCCACATGCATTTCAAGAGCCGGGTCGACGACGTCAAGCGCGGCGTGCTGATGGCCGGCGGTTTTCCGCTCGAGCTGCCGGCGCTGTCGCTGTCGGAATCCCTGTTGAAGCCGACCACGATGCTCTACCGCAACATGCTGGCGATGGACGCCGAGGAACTGCTGCGCGGCCATCCGGTCGACGGCGTGGTGCTGATGGGCGGCTGCGACAAGACCACGCCCGGCCTGCTGCTCGGGGCCACCAGCATGAACCTGCCGGCGATCTACCTGCCCGCCGGACCGATGCTGCGCGGCAACTGGAAGGGCCGCACGCTCGGCTCCGGCTCGGACGCCTGGAAATACTGGGACGAGCGCCGCGCCGGCAAGATCTCCGACAGGGACTGGGTCGACATGGAGGCCGGCATCGCCCGCAGCTACGGCACCTGCATGACCATGGGCACGGCCTCGACGATGACCGCGATCGCGGAAGCCATCGGCATGACGCTGCCGGGCGCCTCGTCCATCCCCGCGGCCGACGCCAACCACATCCGCATGAGCTCGGAGGCCGGCCGCCGCATCGTCGAGATGGTGTGGGAGGATCTCACGCCGCAGAAGATCCAGACCCGCAAGGCCTTCGAGAACGCGATCACGGTCGCGATGGCGATGGGCTGCTCGACCAACGCCATTATTCACCTCATCGCGCAGGCGCGCCGCGCCGGCCAGGACATTTCGCTGGACGATTTCGAGAAAGCGAGCCGCAAGGTGCCTGTCATCGCCAATGTGCGGCCGAGCGGCGACCTCTATCTGATGGAGGATTTCTTCTATGCCGGCGGGCTGCCCGGCCTGATGAACCGCATCAAGCCGCATCTGCATCTCGACTGCATGACCGTGTCAGGCAGGACGCTCGGCGAGAACATCGATGGCGCCGAGGTGCACAATGACGACGTCATCCGCACCGTCGACAACCCGATCTACAAGGAGGGCGCGCTCGCGGTGTTGAAGGGCAATCTCGCGCCCGACGGCTGCGTCATCAAGCCAAGCGCCTGCGATCCGCGTTTCCTCAAGCACACCGGGCCTGCGCTGGTGTTCGACGACTATCCGTCGATGAAGAAGGCGGTCGATGATCCCGATCTCGACGTCACGGCCGATCACGTGCTGATCCTGCGCAATGCCGGTCCGCAGGGCGGGCCGGGCATGCCGGAATGGGGCATGCTGCCGATCCCGACCAAGCTGGTGAAGCAGGGCGTGCGCGACATGGTGCGGCTGTCGGACGCGCGGATGAGCGGCACCAGCTACGGCGCCTGCATCCTGCACGTCTCGCCGGAATCCTATATCGGCGGCCCGCTGGCGCTGGTGAAGAACGGCGACCGCATCACGCTCGACGTCGCCGCGCGCACCATCAATCTTGATGTGCCGGAGGCCGAGCTCGCCAGGCGCCGCGCCGAATGGACGCCGCCGGAGCTGCGCTTCGAGCGCGGGTACGGCTGGATGTTCTCGAAGCACATCAAGCAGGCCAATGAGGGCTGCGACTTCGATTTCCTCGAGACCGGCTTTGGCAAGCCGGTTGGCGAGCCGTCGATTTATTGATCACTGTCGTTCCGGGGCGATGCGCAGCATCGAACCCGGAACCTCGAGATTCCGGGTTCGGTCGCTGTAGCGCCCGCCCCGGAATGACAATCGGAAAAATCATCATGTCAAAACTCAGCGACACCACCCGCAACAAGCTGAAATCCGTCTCCACCGCGACGGTCGCGACCGCGCTGTTCAAGCGCGGTTTCCGCATCCAGATGATCCAGGATGTTCATCCCCTGGGCCCGGATCAGCCGACCATGGTCGGCGAGGCCTTCACGCTGCGCTACATGCCGGCGCGCGAGGACCTCAACAAGATCGAGGTGTTCCGCGATCGCGCGCATCCGCAGCGCAAGGCGATCGAGGAGTGCCCCGTGGGCGCGGTGCTGGTGATGGACAGCCGCAAGGATGCGCGCGCCGCGTCGGCCGGCGCGATCCTGGTGACGCGGCTGATGAAGCGTGGCTGCGCCGGCGTTGTCACCGACGGCGGCTTCCGGGATTCGGCCGAGATCGCGCGGCTCGGCTTCCCGGCCTTTCATCATCGCCCGAGCGCGCCGACCAACCTCACGCTGCATCAGGCGATCGAGATCAACGTTCCGATCGGCTGCGGCGATGCGCCGGTGTTTCCCGGCGACGTCATCCTCGGCGACAGCGACGGCGTCATCGTGATCCCGGCGCATCTCGCCGACGAGATCGCCGACGAGACGTTCGAGATGACCGCGTTCGAGGATTTCGTCACCGAGCAGGTCCAGAGCGGCCGCGGCATCTTCGGGCTCTATCCTGCGACCGACGAACAGACGCTGAAGGATTTTGCGACGTGGCGGAAGGCGAAGGGGCGGTAGCGCCTCACTCTCCGCCGTCGTCCTTGATAAGCGATCGCCATACATCCCGCCGTCGTCCCGGCGAAAGCAGGGACCCATAACCACAGGGAGGAGTTTGGCGAAGACTGGCAGTTGCGTTGTGTGCCGTGGTACTGTGACTGCCTTGCTCGATAGATCACGCGGTATGGGTCCCGGCCTTCGCCGGGACGACGATGGGGAGGGGACCGCGCAAGCCAACCGGCACCCTACACCTCCGCCTTGTCAGCCATCCCGACCGCCCACAGCGCGAACGCATAGACGATCGCGACCTCGTCGAGGCGGTTGAAGCGGCCGGAGGCGCCGCCGTGGCCGGCGCCCATGTTGGTGCGCAGCAGCACCGGGCCGCCGCCGCGCATGGTGGCGCGCAGCCGCGCGATCCATTTCGCCGGCTCCCAATAGGTGACGCGCGGATCGGTGAGCCCGCCCATCGCCAGGATCGCCGGATAGTCCTTGGCCGCGACATTGTCGTAGGGCGAATAGGACAGGATGGTGCGGAAATCCTTCTCGCTCTCGATCGGATTGCCCCATTCCGGCCATTCCGGCGGCGTCAGCGGCAGCGTGTCGTCGAGCATGGTGTTGAGCACGTCGACGAACGGCACTTCGGCGACGATGCCGGCGAACAGCTCGCCGGCGCGGTTGGCCACCGCGCCCATCAGCATGCCGCCCGCCGAGCCGCCATGGCCGACGATGCGCTTCTCACCGGTGTATTTCGTCTCGATCAGCGCACGCCCGGCGGAGGCGAAATCGTCGAACGTGTTGGTCTTCTTCTCGCGCTTGCCGTCGAGATACCAGCCCCAGCCCTTGTCGGCGCCGCCACGGATATGCGCGATCGCATAGACAAAGCCGCGGTCGACCATCGACAGCCGGTTGGCGGCAAACGAGGCCGGCATCGCCATGCCGTAGGAGCCGTAGCCATAGAGCAAGAGCGGCGCCTTGCCGTCGCGGACAAAATCCTTGCGATGCAGGATCGAGACCGGCACTTGCGCGCCGTCATGCGAGGTCGCCATGATGCGGGTGGTGACGTAGTCGGCCGGGTTGTGGCCGGACGGGATCTCCTGGCGCTTGCGCAGCACCCGCGTCCGCGTCGCCATGTCGTAGTCATAGACTTCCGACGGCGTCGTCATCGACGAATAGGCAAAACGCAAGTTGGTGGTGTCGAACTCGTAGCCGCCCATGGTGTCAAGCGAATAGGCCGCCTCGTCGAAGGCGATCGCGTGCTCTTCGCCGCTGTTGAGGTCGTGGATGATAATCGCCGGCAGCGCATTGGCACGCTCCAGCCGCACCATGTGGCCGGCATAGAGCTCGACGTCGAGCACATAGACGCCTTCGCGATACGGGATCAGGTCGCGCCAGTTGCTGCGCTCGGGCGCGGTGAGCGGCGCGGTGACGACCTTGAAGTCGATGGCGTCGTCGGCGTTGGTGAGGATGAACAGCTCGTCGCCGCGGTCGGCGATCGAATATTGCACGCCTTCCTCGCGTGCCGCGACCAGCCGCGGCGGCGCGTCGGGACTGGAGAGATCGATCAGCCGCTGTTCCGAGGTCTCATGGTCGCCGCCCGCGATCACGCAGAAGCGGCCGCTCGCGCTCTCGTGCAGGTGGGTGAACCAGCCGGAATCCTGCTCCTCATAGATCAGCGTGTCGTCGGCCTGTTTGGTGCCGAGCTTGTGCCGCCACACCTGCATCGGCCGGTGATTGTCGTCGAGCTTGACGTAGAAGAAGCTTTTGGAATCCGCGGCCCAGACCACGCCGCCGTCGGTCTCCTCGACGAGGTCGTCGAGATCGCCGCCGGTGGCCCAGTCGCGCACCCGGATCGAGAAATATTCGGAGCCCTTGGTGTCGGCGCTCCAGGCGTGCAGGCGGTGATCGTTGGAATGCCGGCTGCCGCCGAACTTGAAATATTTGTGGTCCTTCGCCAGCGCGTCGCCGTCGAGCACGACATGGGCGTCGCCGCCGTCGCGCGGCGTGCGGCAGTACAGCTCGTGCTGGCCGCCCTCGCGGAACTTGCGGAAATAGGCGAACGGGCCGTCCGGCGACGGCACGCTGGAATCGTCCTCCTTGATCCGCCCGCGCATCTCCTTGACCAGCCGCTTCTGCAACACGTCGGTATGGCCGAGCAGGCTCTCGGTGTAACCGTTCTCGGCTTCGAGATAGGCCCGGATGTCGGGATCGAGGATCGAGGGATCGCGCAGCACCTCCTGCCATTTCGGATCCTTGATCCACGCATAGTCGTCGGTCACCGTGATGCCGTGGGTGGTGAAGGAATGCGGCCGGCGCGGCGCGACCGGGGGCGATGTTGTGGTGGCGGATTTGGTCACACGATCCTCATGGTGCGGGGTTCCGCTCTATATCGGGATGAATGTGGCGATTGCCAGATGGGGCGGGCATCCTTGGTTGCCTCGTCATTGCGAGCGAAGCGAAGCAATCCATCGTTCCCCGAAGGGATAGAATGGATTGCTTCGTCGCTTCGCTCCTCGCAATGACGACGTGGTTAGGGCGAACTACCCGTTCCGCAGCCGCGCGCCGGCATTGCCGCCGGACATCGGAATCCGGTTCACCGCCAGCACCACGGCGAAGGTGATCACCAGCATCGCGATGCCGAGCACCGCGATCGCGGCGAGGTCGCCGCCTTCGTTGAGGTCGTAGATCAGGACCGAGAGCACCTTGGTCTGCGAGGTGAACAGCACGATCGCCGCCGACAGTTCCCGCATCACGCCGATGAAGATGAAGCACCAGGTCGCGATCACGCCGGTGCGCAACAGCGGCGCGGTGATCTGGCGCAGCGCCTGCAGCCGGGTCGCGCCGAGGATGCGGCTTGCCTCCTCGAGCTCGGGATGGATCGTCGCGAACGCCGCCTGCAATTGCTGATAGGCGGACGGCAAATTGATGGTGAGGAACGCCAGCAGCAGGATCCACAGCGTGCCGTAGAGCACGAAGGGCGGCCGCGTGTAGCTCAGGAACAGGCCGACGCCGAGCACGATGCCGGGGACCGCGACCGGCGCGGTGGCGAGGAAGCCGAGCACGCGGTGGCCCGCGATCACCTTGCGCGTCGTGACATAGGCGATGACGAGCGCGAGGATGGTGCCGATCGTCGCGGTCGCGGTGCCGAGGATCACGGTGTTCTTGAGCGCGAGCTGGGTCGACGACAGCTCGGTGAATACGAAGACGATGTTGTGCAGCGTCGCCGTCGACGGCGTCACCAGCGTGGTCGCGTTCGGCGAGAACGCGGCGTTGAGCAGCGCGAGGTAAGGCAGGAACACCGGGTTGAGCAGCACCAAGAGGCAGAAGCCGAGCGCGGCCCAGCGCCAGCCGCGCAACTCGACCCGGCGCGGCGCGCCATATTTGCCGCCGATCACCGAATAGCCGCGGCGGCCGAGCAGCGCCTTCTGGCCCTGCAGCAGCAGGATCGTCAGCACCAGCAGCGGCACCGCGGCGGCGGCGGCGAGCTCGAGCTTCGGCGGATACTGGAATAGGCTCCAGATCTTGGTCGTCATGGTGTGGAAGCCGGCGGGCAGCGCCAGGATCGCCGGCGAGCCGAACAGCGTCATCGCCTGCAGGAACGCGATCAGGGCGCCCGCGACCAGCGCGGGCAGCGCGAGCGGGATCGTCACCCGCCGCGCCGTGGTCCAGGCATTGCCGCCGAGGATCGCCGACGCATCTTCCAGCTCGCCCGGCATGGTGTCGAGCGCATTGGCCACCAGCACGAACACGAACGGAAACGTGTAGCAGGAGATCACGAAGATGATCCCGGTCATCGAATAGATGTTGAACAGCGCGTCGGCATCCTCGCCGGCGAACAGCCGGTAGAGCTGGTTCAACAGTCCCGAATTCGGCGCCGCCAGCAACTCCCAGGCGACCGCGCCGAGGAACGGCGGCGTCACGAACGAGGCCGTCACCAAGGCACGAATGGTCTGCCGCCCCGGCATGTCGGTGCGCGACACCAGCCAGCTGATCGGCGCCGCGACGACGCAGCAGATCAGCGCCGACGTGGTCGCGATGATCGCAGTCGTCAGCAGCGGATCGAGGAAATCCGGGTTGCTGAACAGCGTGACGAAGTTTTGCAGCGTCGGATGCCGGCTCTTGTCGGTGAAGGCAAACACCGCGAGCCACGACAGCGGCAGCAGGATCAGCAGGATGAGCAGCGCCGCGAACAGCCACAGCACGGGGCGTGTCCAGTCGATGCGGGGCTTTGCGGCGGGGGAGGCGGTTGTTGTCATGTTGACACGCTGCAAGCTGTTTCGACTCCCTCGCCCCGCTCTTGCGGGGTCGAGACAAGCGAAGCTTGCTCTTGGAGGGGTGGTGTGAGGGGCTGCCTCCGCAGACACCGAATGCGCGGAGAGTCCCCCTCACCCGCCGCGCATCTTGCGATGCGCGTCGGCCTCTCCCCGCAAGCGGGGCGAGGCAAGAAAGCGTGCACGGCGACCTTCATCGCTCAAACCCTGAACAAGCGCGCATAGCGCGTCTTGATCTCTTCGGTCATCGCCTCCACCCCCGCCGGGTCCTCTTTCATCAGCTTGATGTCGGAAAGCTTGCGCCGGCCGGCCTTCGGCTGCACCTGGGCGTGCAGCGAATATTGGCCGGTGAAGTCGACGAAGAATTGCTGGGTCGCGCGGCTGTGCAGCCAGGCCTGGAACAGCTTTGCGGCGTTCGGATGCGGCGCGCCGGCGAAGATGCCGGTGAGACCCGAGATCGTCGGCGTGCCTTCGGCCGGATAGACCGGCTCGACCGGTTGCCCGGCTTCCTTCAGGAGCACGATGCCATATTCATTGCCATCGGCCATCACGGCGCGCTCGCCGAGCGAGAGCTTCTTCGGCGGATCGGTCGAGGACTGCACCTGCATCACACGCTGTTTTGCGAGCTTTTCGAGGTAAGGCCAGCCGAGCTCGCGCACGATCTGGAATGTGGTGGTCATGATGGTGCCGCTGTAGGCCGGATGACCCTTCACCATCTTGCCCATCCACTTGGGATCGAGCAGGTCGGCAAAGCTCTTCGGCGCGTTCTCCGCCTTCACCAGATTGGTGTTGTAGGCGATCGACGACAGCCACAGCCGCGTGGTCACGGCCATGCCGTCGGGGTCGCGGTAATTGTCGGGAAAATGCTTCGCGACGTCTTCGGGCACGAACGGCATCAGCCAACCGCTCTTCTTCCAGGGGATGAAATGCGAGGCATCGGCGCTGTTGACGACGTCGGCGGCGTGGATGTTGGAATCGAATTCCTGCGCCACGCGCTGAAACAGCCGCTCCGAGCCTGAGCGTTCGATCTGCACGGTGATGCCGGGATAGGCGGCCTCGAACGCCTTGCCGAGCTTTTCGCCGACCGGCAGGTCCATCGACGAATAGAACACAAGCTTGCCTTCCTTGGTCGCGGCGGCGACGAGATCGGGCGTGATTGCGACCGGCTCGGGCGCGGCAGCGCGTGCCGGTGACGCGAACACCGTGCCGACCGCAAGCGCCGCAGAGCCTTTCAGGACATCGCGTCTGGAAATCGGCTTCCGCATCGCTCGCTCCGTTACTCGTTGTTATCGGCTGAGCGCCCGGCAGCGCGCGGGCGGCAGGGTCAGCCAGACCTCGCTGCCCTTCTCGACTGCGGTTTCGGTCGGCGTGGTCACCCGCAGCGCCGTGCCGTCAGCGGTCTCCAGCATGTAGTCGCGATTCATGCCGAGATAGACCTGCCGCGTCACGATGGCTTTGAGCGTGTTCTGCGCTGCCGCGGGCGGTTGCGTCGCGAGCTGGATCTCGTGCTGGCGGATCGCGACCGGCGCACTCTGGCCGGTCGTCAGCGTGGCGCCGACCACCTCGAGCGTTGCGCCGGCGAACTCCACGTGGTTCGCATCGCGCGCGGTGCCCTTGATCACGTTGGCGGCGCCGATGAAGCGCGCGACGAATTCCGATTCCGGCCGCGCATAGATGTCCTCAGGCGCGCCGAGCTGGTCGATCTTGCCGGCATTCATCACCGCGATCAGATCGGCGGTCGTCATCGCCTCGGACTGGTCGTGGGTGACATAGACGGTGGTGTAGCGATATTCGTCGTGCAGACGGCGGATCTCGAATCGCATCTCCTCGCGCAGATTGGCGTCGAGATTCGACAGCGGTTCGTCGAGCAGCAGCGTCTCGGGACCGACGATCAGCGCGCGCGCCAGCGCGACGCGTTGCTGCTGGCCGCCGGAAAGCTCGCCCGGATAGCGCTGCGCCAGTGGTTCCAGCTTGGTGGTGGCCAGGATCGCGGCGAGCTTCTTGGCGATGGTCTCGCGATCCATTTTGCGCAAGCGCAGGCCGTAGACGATGTTCTCCGCCACCGTCATATGCGGCCACAGCGCGTAGCTCTGGAAGATCATCGACATGTTGCGCTGCTCGGGCGGCAGCGTGCGCGCCTTCGATGACACCACGCGCTCGCCGACGCGGATCTCGCCGTCGGATGGTTCGAGGAACCCGGCGATCAGCCGCAGCGTGGTGGTCTTGCCGCAGCCGGACGGCCCGAGCAGGCAGACCAGCTGGCCATGATCGATCGTGAGCGAAACATCATCAACCGCGACAAACGATCCAAACCGCTTGACCAGGCCGCGCAATTCCACCGATGCCAAGCGGTCCCTCCATTTTGTTGTGTCGCAGGGATCCGTGCCCGGCTGTTGCCGGCAGTAAAGCGGAAAATGATGACGACGAAAAGTGCTCGTGCCCCGTCAAAAAGTCGTGGCACCTCTTCGTTGCGTTATTCCCCGACCACTCTTCCGTCATCCTGAGATGCGAGCGGAGCGAGCCTCGAAGGATCGACGGCCCGGCTACTTCCGCGCACTCCGATTCGATCACGGCGGGAGCGCGGCCGTCGATCCTTCGAGACGCCCGACTTTGGCGGGCTCCTCAGGATGACGGGTTAAAGCCTCAGACCGGCTCAAGCTACGCCTTCACGTTCTCGCCGAGCCACTGGATGGCGGCGTCGGCGCCTGCCTTGCCGTGCGGGATGTTCAGCGCTGTCAGCGCGACCTCGACGACGCCGAGGGTGCCGAGAATCATCGGGGCGTTGACGTGGCCCATATGCGCGATGCGGAAGGCCTGGCCCTGCAAATCGCCGATGCCGGTGCCGAGCACGACGCCGCATTTCTCCTTGGCGTAGCGCTGGATCGCGGCGGGGTCGGCGCCCTTCACGGTCACCGTCGTCACGGTGTTGGAACGCTCGGCGGGCTCGGCGATGTTGAAGCCGAGCACCTGTCCTTCACCCCAGACCGCGACCGCGCGGCGCACCGCTTCGCCGAGCAGGCGATGCCGCTCAAAGGCATTCTCCAGGCCTTCGGCGTGCAGCATGTTGATCGCCTCGCGCAGCGCGAACAGCAGATGCACCGGCGCGGTGCCGGCATATTTGCGGTAGTGCTCCGAGCCCTCGCGCTCGGTCCAGTCCCAATAGGGCGTGCGCAGATCGGCCTTCTTGTGGGCGTCCCAGGCGCGGTCATTGGCGGCGACGAAGCCGAGGCCGGGCGGTGTCATCAGGCCCTTCTGCGAGCCCGACATCGCGACGTCGACATACCATTTGTCCATCTCGAACGGCATGCAGCCGAGCGAGGCCACGGTGTCGACCATGTACAATGCGGGATGGCCGGCGGCCTTGATCGCCTTGCCGATTGCCTCGATGTCGTTATAGGCGCCGGACGCGGTGTCGACCTGTACCACCAGGATCGCCTTGATCGTGTGCTCCTTGTCGCGCCGCAGCCGCGCCTCGACCTCGGCCGGACGGATCGCGCGGCGCCAGTCGCCCTTCAGCACCTCGACCTCGGCGCCCATCGCGGCCGCAGCCTGGCCCCACCCGATCGCGAAGCGCCCGCTCTCCAGCACCAGCACCTTGTCGCCGCGCGACAGCACGTTGGAGAGCGTCGCCTCCCACGCGCCGTGGCCGTTGGAGATGTAGATGTAGGACTTGCCCTGGGTGGCGAACAGCCTCGAGAGGTCGCGCAGCAGGCTCTCAGTCAGTTCGACCATCTCGTTGGAGTAGATGTCGAGCGCCGGGCGGTGCATTGCCTGCAGCACCTGATCGGGCATCGTGGTGGGCCCGGGGATGGCCAGAAATTCCCGGCCCGCGCGAACGGTCATCGTCCTGTTCCTTTTGGATAAAGCGCGCAAATCATGCGTGTGAGGGGTCAAGCGCGGAGACTATTCCATCGCGGCTTCGATTGCGAGCAGGACGAAGCAATCCAGCGTTTCCAAAACCGCGGGACACAATGCTATTTGCCGATCGATTCGACGACCGCGCGCCAGATCTGGTCCTTCAACTCGGTCGCGGCGGGGCTCGGGAGCTGCTCGACGGTGCCGTTGTTCTTGCGGCAGGCCTCGACCAGCAGCAGCACCCAGATTTCGCCGTCGGTGTAATAGGGATCGCCGCCGCCATTGCGGCCGTTGAAGGTCGGGCCGATGCCGGTGACCTGATATTTCGCGGTGACCATGCCGGCGGACTCGAGGTCAGTGGCGAGCAGCGCGCGTTCGGCGTCGAGGTCGGCCGCGATGTGATGCGTCACCGCGCCGGTGTAGTGGCTGACGCCGACGCTGCGGTCGAGCGTCGCAGCGCCCAGCCACACCGGGCGTTTCTCCTCGCCCTGGTCGAGCACTTTCCAGAACCGGACATGGTTGCGGCGGTCCGCGCTCGATCCGACCGGCCGCTCGAAGGCGAGATCCTCGCGGCGGTCGAGATAGAACAGGTTGCTCACCGGCGCATCCTTGTAGGGACGATCGAGCAGCACGCTGCCCACGATCTCGATCGAGGATTTCAGCGTCACCGGATCGGCCGGAAACCAGCCGGCCTCGTGCATCGCGCAGACCACATCCCTCTTGTCGCCGATCAGCCCGACATTCATCGGATCGCCGGGAATGCCCTGCGCGGTGCGCGTCACCATCGGCAGATTGGCGAGGCCCTTCTGATGCTCGTAATGCGTCCACAGTGCCGGCAGCAGCAGATAGGCTGCGATCAGGTAGATCGCCAGGACGAGCAGCAATGCCATCTGCGCTTGCCTGAGGCGGCTGCGCCGGCGCACGGAAGGCGGATCGATCTCGACATCGGTCATGCCGTGGTCCTTCACCTCTCCCGCTTGCGGGGGTCGAGACGAGCGAAGCTCGCTCTTAGGTCGGATTGCATCGAAGATGCAATCCGGATGGGGGCTTTCTCCTCATAAAGAGCGTCGCAAGCGGTGCCGATGAGGCTACAACTCAATCGCACTTCCGACTAGCGCCGCGTCTCGCGGCAGCCGGCTGCCTCGGCCTCCTCGACCGAGCAGAACCAGCGCGTGCCCTTGCTGATCTTCATTTCGATCTTGGCGTACCAGCGGCTGGTCCGCTGGTGAAAGATGCATTCACCGGAGCGGTTGACGTTGCCCTTGATGGTGCAGTCGGGTGACGGCGCCACCGGGCCGGAGGCCGAGGCGAGCAGGATCGCATTGGCGCCATCCGGCGGCTTCACCGCGCCGAGCACGGTGGTCTTCTTGTTGCGCACCCGCCAGTCCCACGGCGCGATGAAGGCGCCCTGCCACATCCCGGCTTTTGCCTCACGCGCGGCCTTCTCGTCGGCTTCGTAGTCATGCGAGGCGCGGGTGTAGGCCAGCGCCCAGCCGCTCGCGACCAGCCATTTCTGGATGTCCTCGCCGTCGACCTCGCAGCGCGCGATGGTGCGGCCGCGACGATCGACCGAGCGGGCGTGGCAGGTCCAGCTCTTGCTGCCGGCATGCTTGATCAGCTCGTCGCGCGCCGCGACGCCGCAGGTCCAGCGCTCGCCCTTGGTGTTGAGGCAGAGCTGGTCGGTCGACGGCGCGTCGACGCCTGCGAGCCGGATGCGGACGCTGCCGATCATGAGCTGGTCGCCGTCGCGGATCTTCGGCACGCCGGTGATGTCGGCGGCGACAGCCAGCGTCGGCAGCGAGAGCAGCAGGCCCGCGGTGAGCAGCGTCTTGAACATCGGCGTTCCCGGCCAGGTTCTTATCGTTCAAAATGGCTTTTAGCGTGCAGTGGTCAGTGCCCAACGATTGTGCGGGCAATTGGGCAACCGTGCCAGTGCTGTTGCGTTTCCGCCAGTTTCAACTTCGCGTCATCCCCGATGTCCGCCATCCTCCCCTGGAGGGGGAGGATCGGGTCGCATGAAGCGCAGCGCAATGCGAGCCGAGGTGGGGTGAAGGTCTGTCCACTTGAGCAGTGCCCGTGTTGAGAGATCACCCCACCCCATATCGCATCTTGCTTCGCGCGACGCGATACGACCCTCCCCCTCCAGGGGAGGGTGAAGTCCCGCAGCCCGGATGAGTAGAGTGCAGCGTCATCGGGTATCGACGAGGCGTTGGTCTTTATCCATAGCCCGGATGGAGCTCCGCGCAATCCGGGAATCTTTGTCGGCGGGCAACACCCCGGATTACGCTGCGCTCCATCCGGGCTACGAAACTACACCGCGGCCATTCGTCGCTTCGCCAGCGCCAGCGCCATCAGCACGAACGCCGAGGTCACCTCCGGCCCGCCGACCAGGATGCGGGTCGGCGTCTTCATCTTATTCCACTCATAGGCCCGGTAGGGCCCCTTGCGGCCGCCCTCGCCGAGGCCCTGCACGATGCAGTGCAGCGCCGGCGTGAAGGTCGAGACCTCGGCGCCGAGATGCGCCAGCGCCATCAGCGCCAGCGCGGCGTCGAACGGGTTCATCTCGTGGGCGATCAGCTCGAGCGTGACATAGCCGAGCACGCGGGCGCGGATCAGCGCGAACACGTTGCCGGGATCGATGATGCGCTGCGCCGCCAGCGGCAGCGCGACGAAGGCGGCATAGCAGCGGCCGAAATAGGCCGAATAGAGCTCGGGCAGATAATAGATGTGCGAGCGCGGATTTTTAAACGCGCCGCTTTCGACCAGATTCTTCTGGAAGGCGATGATGCGATGCACGGTTTCCAGCAGCTGCGGCGTCTCGATGATCTGCCAGCGCGCGAGGTTGCGGAACGAGACCTCGAGGATGTCGAGGTTCAGTGTCGGATCGAGGTCGTTGCCATAGGGCCGCTCGCCGGCGAGATTGTCGATCCAGGTGACGATGCCGCCCTCGTAGTCGATATTGTCGTTGAGCGGCACGGTGACGCGCGGCTCGTTGGCGCCCGATCGCACCTGGTAGCCGCGGTAGAAGTCGAGCAGCGGCTGCTTGAGGATCGGATCGTCGGAGCCGGCCTGGGTCGCGGCCGAGAACGAGCACGCCGTGGTGTCGCAGTCCGGCACATAGATGCCGAAGCCGAGATCCTGCTTGATCTGGGCGAAGAAGCGCGAGAAGCGCGGATGCCGGCCCGGCGCCAGCGCGGTGATGACCTTCACTGTCGAGCCGTCATGCGACGGCACCTCCTCGGCGCTGGTCTTGAGGCAGAAGTCCACCATGTCGGCGATCGCGCGCCGCGCGGTAACAGCTTCATCCGGCGAGGCAAGCCCGGTCTCGACGAAGCCGAGCAGCGCCTCGGTGAAGAAGGCGTCGTAATAGGCCGAGCGGTGGCGGATCTGCACTGGCTCCCACATCGGCTCGGCGATGCCGCGCCAGGCCGGGTTGATCAGCGCGCGCGCCGGCGAATGCGCGATGAAGATCCGCGCCAGATTGAACAGCAAGGTCGAGTTCTTGTAGCCGCGCGCGTTCAGCCCGGTCAGCGCCATCAGCAGCTCGCGCCCGCCGACGTCGGGGTCGCCGATCAGGTTGAAGGCGGCATAGGTCGGGATGAAGCCGTTCCTGCCGAACGAGCCGAGCAGATGCGCGCCGGTCAGGCGGATCACGCGGTCGATCTCGGCGATCTCCGGCGGACGGCCCGGCGCCGTCGCGACGGGCGGGGCCGGGTGGCGCACGCCGATACCGTCCATCAATGCTGCGACGGGCGTGCCGATCGCGGCCCAGTCCGGCGCCGCGACGTCGCGCGCCGCGGTGAGCGCCGCGCGCAGGCCGGCAAGGCGGTCGGGATCGTTGAGCCCGGGCAGGCCGGTGCGGCGGAGCAGCGCGCGCAGCGGCGGATTGCCGAGCGCGGTCCGGTAGAATTTTCCGAGATGGGCATCGCCGCCGCGATAGGCCTGCAGCACGGGGTCGCAGACATCGTACAGCGACGGGCCGTCCTTCTTGACAGTCAGCGACCGGCACACCGCGCCTGCGATCTCGTGAAGGCCCAAGAAGCTCAAACAATCCCCTTTCCCGAGGAACCGGTTAACGCCGCCGCCCGACGGAGTTTCCTGTCGCTCTGCCCCAAACCCGCAAGCCTTTGGAAAGCTACATGAATCCCTGAAGAATACAAATGTGACAGAGATCACGTAACGGGATCTTAACGGCGTCAATGGCCTCTGCCGGGCGGCAGCATGCGGCAATTCGGGTTGCCCCGGGCGGCCGTCCGGGTTAAAGGAGCGTTTGTTGCGGCGCCGCAAATTGAGTTCAATTCAACGGCACACACACACCTCAACCCCATTAAACCTGAACGTCTTTGACGCGACTAACTGGCGCGATCTTCGCTTGAGCGCCATCGGGATAAGAATTGGGACTTAGGAACGCTATGGACCTTAGGCAGCTTCGCATTTCCCGCCGCACCATCGCCGTCTGCGTGGCGGTGGCCGGCACGGTGTCGCTGGCGATTGGCGCCCATGCCGCGCTCAACAAGCGCACCCTCGATGTCGCCAAGGGTGGCGACAAGATCGCCCCCACCGAGCTGACCGGCAGCATTCCGGCAGGCACGTCCCGCCTCGCGCTGATCATCGGCAACGGCCATTATCCGGACGCCGCGGCGCCGCTGGCCCAGCCGATCAACGATGCCCGCACCCTGTCGTCGGCGCTGCGCCGCGAGGGCTTTGACGTCGACGTGGTCGAGGATGCGACCAAGGACGACATGTTCCGCGCGGTCGAGCGCATGAAGGCCAAGATCCGCCCCGACACCGTCGTGATGCTGTTCTTCGGCGGCTACGGCGTGCAGGTCGGCCGCGAGAGCTACATGATCCCGGTCGATGCCACGATCTGGAAGGAAGCCGACGTCAAGCGCACCGGCGTCAGCGTCGAGTCCGTGCTCGATGCGATGAAGGAGCGCGGCGCCAAGGCCAAGCTCGTCGTGCTCGACGCCTCGCGCCGCAATCCCTATGAGCGCCGCTTTCGCGCGTTCTCGCACGGCCTCGCCCCGATCAGCCCGCCGGAGAACACCATCGTGCTGAGCTCGGCAACGCCGGGCAAGGTCGCCGACGATAGCAAGGCGCCGAACAGCGTGTTGGTCTCCGAGCTGCTCAACAACCTCAACGCCCAGGCCGGCGCCGAAAGCGCCTTCAACAAGACCCGCGTCGCGATCTCGCGCGCCAGCGAAGGCGAGCAGGTGCCGAGCGTGTCGTCCTCGCTGCTGGAAGACATCAAGCTCGGCGGCTGAGCCCGACTCTTTCCCCACGTCGTCCCGGCGAAAGCCGGGACCCATAACCACAGGGCCGCATTGTTGAAGTGCACTGTGGCTACAGCTCTTCAGACAATTCACATTGGTGGTTATGGGTCCCGGGTCGCGCGGAGCCTGTCATCGGGCGGCGCTTTGCGCCGACCCGTTGGCTTGCCCGGGACGACGCTGTAGATGGAGCGCCGCCTACTTCGCATCCGCGCTGGCGCCGACCGGCCGCACCGGATCGCCCTCGCGCAGCAGCGCGCCGGCGCGGGCGACGACGATGTCGCCTTCCTGGATGCCATCTCGGATCTCGACCTGGCCGGCCGACATCAATCCGGTCTCGACCCGCCGCGTCTCGACGCGGCCGCCGCGCACCACCTGCACCACGGTGCCGGCGGTGGAATAGAGGATCGCGGTCAGCGGCACCGCGACGCCGCAGCTCTGCCCGGTCTTGATCTGGGCGCGGCCGGACGAATTCACCAGCAGCCGCTTGTTCGCGCCGATGCCGATGAACACCTGGCCGAGCTGGCTGTTCGGCTCGACCGTCGGCGCGATCCGCCGCACCTTGCCATCGAGATCGCCGGCGCCGAGGACCTTGAGCTGCGCCGTCTGCTCGGTCTTCAGCTTGGCGATGTCGCGGGTCGGCACCATGCCGACCAGATCGTACTCGCTCTTGGCGATGATCGAGAACAGCGCGTCCTTGCCCGAGGCCGGGCTGCCTACAATCGCCGACGACGCGGAGATCGTGCCCGCCACCGGCGCCGTGACGTTGACCGAGTTGGCCCCATCGGTCAGCTTCGCCAGCACCTGGCCGGCGGTGACGGTGTCGCCGGGATCGACCATCACCTCCGCCACCTTCAAGCCGAAACGGTCGGGCCGGATCTGCTGCTCATCGCGCGGCAGCACGATGCCCGAAACCTCGACGATATTGCCGAAGCAGAATTTCAAGGCCTTCAGCACCGTCACCGCCGCGCCCTTCGGCACGGCGTCGGCCTCGCCCGCGGCAAGCGCGGGAGAGGCCGCGAGCACGAGCAGTGCGGAGGCGGCAAGGGCTGGGGCGCGCGTGCGAGGCAAAATCATTGGCAAACTATTCCCAAAATGAGGGCCTCCTGAATACCAGATGCCGCCGGGCCGAACCAGCCGCCTGCGCTGCCTCGGCCGGCCCCGCATCCGCCGCCAGCTCCAAATTCGCCAGCTCCAGCTTCGCCAACTCCTGGGCGCGCCAGATGTGCCGCAGGATCTCCGGGTTGACCCGATCGGCATGCGTCACCGGCAGCATGTGGCCGGCACCCGGCAGATGCCGCAGCTCGGCGCCATCGATCAGCGCGGCGAGTTTGGCGACAATGCGCTGCGTCACATAGGGCGACAGCCCGCCCGAGATCAGCAGCGTCGGCACCTTCAAGGCGCGCGCGGCTTCCGCCACGGCGTCGAGGTCGAGCGCGGCGCTGAAATCGCAAGGCAGCTTGTCGGCCTGCTCGATCATCCGCAGCCGCCCGCTCGGCGAGAACTGCTCGCGCGGCCCGGAGCCGGCCCAGAACGCGGTGAACGCCTCGACCGCCTCCAGCACGGCGCCATCGACAATATCCTTTGAGACGATCTGCGCGATCCGCGCGAAGCGGTCGTACAGCCGCGCATCGGCAGGCGTGTCTCTGAGCAACGTAGGCAGGACGGGCTCGATCAGCGTAAGGCTGCGGATGTACTGCGCATAAGGCGTTGCCGTCGCCAGCCGAAACGCGATCGCCCCGCCATAGGAATGCCCGATCAGATGGAACGGCCCGTCGGCCCTGGTGAGCCAGGGCTCGAGCCGCGCAATCTCGCCATCCAGCGTCTGTGGCCAGTCGCGCCCGCAGGCGGCAACGCCATAGCCGGAAATATCCGGCGCCATGAACCGATCGCCGCCGAGCGCAGCCGCAAGCTTGGTCCATTGCCGTCCCGACCCCAGCGAGCAATGCAGCGCCACCACCGACGCCGCCGCGTGCGTCCCATCCAAACCTGTCATCAAACCCATCCTGCTTGTTCTTGTTGTCGCCGGGCGCGCGTTCGCACGCGCCCGTCATGACGCGAGCGAGGTGGGGGACGGGTTATTCCTGGCAGGGGAGGGAGGGGGGCGGGATCGTGATTGCGGAGGTGATCAGATTCACTGGATGTTGATTTGAGGCTCGTGGCAATCGGCGCCCGGCCTTCCCTGCGCCCTCTCCTGTGTGAGGCTGGATTGATCGCATGACTCGGGCGCGATCGCGTCGCGAGGATGCGGGCGTGTGCTTCTCCCCTCGGGTCTATCCCTTGGCTGTTTGATAGTTGAATCAGAAACGGGGCCGCATATTCAGTGTCGTCCCGGCTTTCGCCGGGACGACGTGGGAGGGAGCCGTGTCTTGACTACTCCGCCGCCGCTTCCGCTGATGGCTCGCCCTTCCAGCTCAGGATCTCCGCCGCCAGGATGGGATGATTGAATCCCTTCAGCACGAGGTCGTCGATGGCGCGGCCTTCGACGTAAGGCTCGACCATGCCGTAGACGCGGCGGCTCACCACGATCTGGCCGGCCTTGGCCTCGCCGCACAGGCGCGAGGCGAGGTTGGTGACGCTGCCGATCGCGGCATATTCCAGCCGCTGCTCGAAGCCGACCTGGCCGAGCGTGGCATAGCCGAGCGCAATGCCGATGCCGAAGCCGAGACTGTGCCCGCGGTTGCGCCACTTCTCGGTCAGCGGGCCGACCGTGTCGCGCATCTCCACCGCCATCTTCACGGCACGCGCGGTGTGGTCGGCGAGCTGGATCGGCGCGTTGAACAGGATCATCACGCCGTCGCCGGCATATTTGTCGAGCGTGCCTTCATACTTGAAGATCAGCTTGCCGAGCGCGGCGTGATATTCGCGCAGCACGTTCATCGCCTCTTCCGGCTCGGTCGCCTCGGTGAAGGCGGTGAAGCCGCGCAGGTCGCAGAACACGACGGTGACCTCGCGGCGGTGGCTGTCGAGCAGGCCCTCGGGATTGTCCGACGAGGCGATCAGCTGCGCAACCTGCGGCGCCAGGAAGCGCTCGAGCCGGCGGACGCGCTCGAGCTCGCCGAGCTGGGTCTCGACCCGCTGCTCCAGCGACTTGTTCCAGTCCTTGAGCGCCTCGGTCTGCTCGCGCAGCTTGTCGGCCTGCTCGCGCACGGTGGCATTGGCCTCTTCCAGCGCGTGGCTCTTCTGGTCCACCTCGGTGAACAGCCGCGCGTTGCGCATCGCCAGCACCGCCTGGTGCGCAAAGGTTTTCATCAGGCCGATCAGGCTCGACGGGAAGTCGCCGGCCGCCTTGCGCAGCACCACCAGCGCGCCGAGCACGCCCTGCTGGTCGACCAGCGGCACCACGAGCACGGAGTGGAAGCCGGCGCCGACCACGACATCGCGCAGCGGATGATTTGGCTGGTCGGTGAGATCGGGAAACGCCAGCGGCTCGCCCTTCGCGGCGGCTTCGCCGAGCGGGCTGCTGTTCGCCGCATCGATCGCGCGATGATGGCCTTCGGTCGCAGCGTCGATGCCGATCGATTGCGTCAGGTTAAAGCTGCGTTGCGCGGCGTCATAGCCATAGATCAGCACGGCGTCGGCATGGGTGATCTCGAGCGCGCGGGCGCCGACCGTCGGCAGCACCGCATTGAGGTCGAGCGAGGACGCCACCGCGCGGCCGACCTCCTCCAGCACCTTCAGCTCGTTGATCGATTGCGCGAGGTCGCGGGTGCGCTCCTTCACCTTGGCCTCGAGGTCGGAATAGGTCTCGGCAAGCTGGGTGGCCATGCTGTTGAACTGGCCGGCGAGCTCTTCCAGCTCATCGGATGTCTTCACCTCGATGCGATGGCCGAAGTCGCCGGCCCCTAACCGCCGCGCGCCGATGCGCAGCGCGGTGATCGGCTCCAGCATGCGCCGCGCCAGGATCGTGCCGGCGATGATCGCGACCACGAGGCCGAGCGCGATCAAAAGCGCAATGCGCACCAGCTGGTCGCGGATCGGCGACAGCGCCTGCGCGGTCGGCTGCTCATAAAACACGTGCCAGCCGAGGTTCGGCGCGGCCGTTGCTGTCGTCAGCACCGCGTTGCCGTCGACATCCTTGCCGGAGACGATCGGCCTGCCGCTAGGCGACAGCACCGCGGCGACCTGCGGCAGCGCGGCAAGGTCCTTGCCGACCTCCGGACCCTTCGACGAGCTCGCCAGCACGCGGCCCTTGCCATCGACCACATAGGCATGAGCGAGGCGGCCGACCTGGGAATCGCCGAAATAATCATTGAGGAAGCGCAGGTCGATCTCGGCCATGGTGACGCCGGCATTGAAGCCGGAATGCTGCTCGCCGATCGACATGAACGGCCGCCCGTCGCGAAAATACGCCGGCGCGTAGGCGGTGCCCCGGGCGATGGTCTCGGTGAATCTGATATCGCGGGAGAAGTCGGCGTTGGAGTTGACGGTGGTGGTCTGGCGCGACAGCCGCAACAGCTCGCGGCCCTGGCCGCTGATCAAGCTGAGCTGGCTCACCGCCGGCACCTGGCCGAGCAACTGGGCGTAGTCGGCGCGGCGCAGCTCGATCGTGTTGGAGGAGGCGCGGGTCACCCAGGAGATCTGCCGCTCGAGGTCGGAGATCGCCTGCTCGATGCGCTTGGCGGTCGCATTCGCCTTCTCGCTCATCGCGTCCGTCAGCGTGCCCTTGATGCCGCGGTAGCTGATCCAGGTTTCGAGCGCACCATTGACCGCGAGCACGAACACGACGAGGCCGACCAGCGCGAGGACATATTTGGCGAACAGGCCGCCGCGCAGGAACCAGTTCTTGCCCTTGTCCGTAGCCGCGTTCATCCAGCCTCGTCCGGCCCCCAATCGGGTGCGCCGCATGATCCGCCGCTGTTTAGCACGGATCGGCGAGGCGGGGCGGCCGCTCGGGCCGCATGGTTATCCCTTCATATCGGCGGGGGATATCCGGGAATATCAGCGATTGAACAGCTGACGCAGCACGTCCTTCATCGCCGGACTGTCGTGCTGCTCGGCGGTCTCGCCGGGCGGAGGGGGCGGTGGCGGCGGGGCCTGGTCGGGGGCCGGCGGCGCGGGCTGGCTCAGGTCGCGGCTCGGGCGCGATGCGTTGCTCTGGTTGAGGGTGGAAAGGCCCTGCTGCAGCAAATTGCCGATGGTGTCGCCAAGCTGCCCGCCGAGCGGGTTGCTCTGGCCGGCGCCGCCGCCCTGGCCGCTGCTGCCGGGCTGCGCGCCGCCGCCCTGCACGCCGTTGAGCAGATTGGTCAGCCCGTTGATGCCCTGACTCAGCCCCTGGCCGTTCGCCCCGAACAGGCCCTTGCCCATCTCCTTGAGCTTGGCATAGGCCGCCTGCGGATTGTCGAGCATGCCCTGCATCTCCGGATAGATCCGCGGCGATACCCAGGGTCCCTCGAGCATCACGGGGATGCCGAGGCCGACCGGATTGCCGGCGCGGCCCTGGCCTTCGGTGGTCATCACGAGCTGCGGCTCGACGCGGAACCCGATCTGGCGGGTGTTGAGGTCGATGGTGCCGACCCCGGTCATCTTCACCAGCGGACCGATCAGATTGAGGTCGGTGGTGACGGCCTGGCCCTTGTCGACCTTGAACGAGGCCGAGAGCTGGCTGAGATCGGTCGACAATTCCTGGCTCTCCTGCCAGCCCGACAAGGTGCTGGTGGTGAGGCTCCGGATCATCTGCGCCACGTTGAGGCCGAGGATCTTGCCGTCCTGGAACACGACGAAGGCGGTGCCGGCGAGATTGCCGACGATGGCGCGCTCGCTGCTGCCTTGCGAGGTCAGCGCGATCTTGGCCTGCATCTTGCCGTCGAGCTTGTCGAACTCGGCGAGGCTCTTCAGCACCGGCAGCGCGCGCGCGCCGGCGAGGTCGAGCCGTAACGCGTAGGTTGGATTCGGAGCTCGCGCGTCGATGGTGACGTCGCCATCGGCGGTGCCCTCATAGGCGCCGAGATTGGCGAACCGGCCCTTCAGCACGCCGCTGTCGATGGACGCATCGATTGCCGCCTGCGTGAAGCGGCCGTCGCCGATCACGAGCTCCGCCGCCGAGATGCGCGCCTGTGCGTCGACATAGTTGAGCCCGGCAAGATCGACCGACGCGTTGCTCCACGTATTCGTACCCAGCGGCTGCTTGGAGCCGGCCTGCCCCGGCGGCATCGCGATCGCAATGTGCTGGAAGTCGAGATCGAGCTTCACCAGCGGCTTGTTGCTGGCGAAATCGACCGAGGCCCAGCCGGTGAAGCCGCCGTCGCCGAGCGTGCCGGAGACGCCGTTGAACATCACCACCGTGCCGTTCAGCCGCGCTTCCGCATTCGCCTTGATCGCCGCGGGCAACAGGCCGGGCGCATCGATGCTGAATTCGGCCGGCACGCTCTGACGCTCCAGCGGTGCTTGCGGCGCGGTGGCGCGGATCTCGAATTTCAGCGGCTTGTCGCCGGCGTGTGCGTCACCCGTGACGACGATCTTGCGGTCGTCGCCGATGGTCGCGTCCGCATTGAGCGTCTCGATCCGGCTCTCGATCCGGTCGCGCACATTGGCGAAGACGATGGTGCCGCCGCTGACGCTGACATGCCGGATCGTGATGCCGCTGCTATCGGACGCGGAGGATTTCGCCGGCGGATTGTGGTCGCGGGTGCGCTCGCGCTGCAGCGGCAGGTTGATCACCGGCTTGACGATCGAAAGGTCGGTGATGTCGGGCCGGCCCGACCACAGGCTCGACAGCGTCATCTCGGCCTCGACGCTGCTTGCCGCGAACCGGTTGTTGACGTCGCGTCCGCGCGGGTCCTGCAGCACGACGTCGCTCAGCGTCAGATTGATCTTCGGCCAAAGGCCGATCTTGGCGCCGCCCTTGATGGTGAGCTTGTAGCCGGTCTCGCGCTCGACCCGATCGGTGATGGTCGATGTGAGGAACGAGGACGGGATCCCGACCACGGCCACCAATGCGATGATCACGATCACGGCAGCGATGGCGGCCCCGGCGAATTTCAGTGCTCTCATGTCGCTGTTCCAGGCCGGGCAAGCGGGGTTCCGTTGCAGAAAGTCACGGCCGATCACACGAGTTTATCCCGCAAGCGGGATCTGGCTCCAATGACTGGAAAAATAATCCGTTACCGCATGAACTTATGTGACCTCTCCCACACTCTTATGAGGGTGATTTTTGCTAACCGGGCGTCAGGGGACTGCTCGGATGGATTTGGAAGGCAGTACAATGAGCAAACAGGCCGAATTTGCGGTCATTCTGAAGATGAATCCGATGTTCGCCGATCTCGGTGCGGACGAGTTGCAGCGGCTTTCCGGCCTCTGCCACACCCAGCAACTCGCGACCGGTGAGGTGCTGTTCCAGAAAGGCGATCCCGGCGATGCCCTGTTTGGGGTCCGCCGCGGCCAGATTCGGATCGAGACCGGTGCTTCCGACGGCAGCCGGCTCACACTGAACTTCATGGGATCCGGCGACCTGTTCGGCGAAGTCGCCGTGCTCGACGGTCAGGACCGCACCGCGGATGCGACCGCGGGCGAGCCCAGCGAATTATTCGTGTTGCGGCGGCAGGATTTCCTCGGCTTCCTCGAGCGCGAGCCGAAGGTTGCGGTCAGGCTGATCGAATTGCTGTGCCAGCGAATTCGTTGGCAGAGCGAGCGGATGGAAGAATCCGTGCTGCAGCCTTTGCCGGTCCGCCTCGCACGGCGGCTGTGCGCGCTGGCCGAGGATTTCGGTTCCGAGGTGCACATCTCGCAGGAACAGCTCGGCATCTTCGTCGGCGCCGCGCGCGAAAGCGTCAACCGGCAGCTGCAGACCTGGCGCAAGGACGGCATCGTCGACCTGCAACGCGGCCGGATCATGCTGCACAACATGACCAAGCTGACCGCGGTCGCCCGCAACGACTAGAGCGGACTGCATGCAACGCGCGCGGGAAGATTCAATTCTCTCGCGTGCTCTGCTTGCCGATGTTGACGCACTCCTGCCTAAAAGACGTGCTTGCATGATGAGGCCGGTACCGCTTTCATCCGGCCGCCGGTCCTTGGGGTGACACCCAGCCTTGCTGGCCTCACGCCATCCACCTGCAAACCCCTGCGGTCTCTCCCGTTGACCGCAGGGGTTTTGCATTTCGATAGATGCGTGACGCGAGGGCGCCTACCGCATCACCACTTCGGGATCGGCCCAGCGCAGATACTGGCGCGGCGCGGCGCCGAGCTCGCGCTTGAACATCGCGGCGAAAGCGCTCGGACTTTCATAGCCGACGTCGAGCGCAACGCAGGTGACGGCCTCGCCGGCGCCGAGCCGCGCCAGCGCTTCGAGCAGCCGCACCCGCTGGCGCCAGGCCGCAAAGCTCTGGCCGGTCTCGCGCCGGAACAGACGCGTCAGCGTCCGCCGGCTGAGCTGGCAGCGATCGGCCCATTCGTCGAGCGTAAGATCGGAACTCGGATCGACCAGCACGGCTTCGCAGATCGCGGCGAGCCGCGGATCGGGCGGCACCTGCACATGCAGCGACACTTCCGGCATCCTGCCGATCTCGTCGAGCAGGAAATCGACCAACCTGCCGTCGCGCCCTTCCGGATCGTAACGGGTCGGCATGTGCACCGCTTCTTCCATCAACGCCTCGACCAGCGCGGAGACTTTGATCAGGCGGCATGTCGCCGGAGCATTCCTGATGCGGTCAGGCGTGACATAGATGGTCTGGATCTCGACCTCGCCCCATGCCCGCGACTGGTGCGCGACGCCGGCCGGAATCCACAGGCCGTGGCCGGGCGGCACGACGAAATGGCCGCGCTCGGTCATCATCGAGGTCACGCCCGCGGTCTGCAGGATGAATTGATCGCGTCGGTGCGCGTGCCGCGCGCTGGTGCTTTCGTTCGGATAGGAGGCCGCCATCGCCGCGAGCGGCCGTTCGACCTGTTGCAGCTGTCCGGCATAGTGCGCGGCGGCTGCAGGACCCGATTGCTTGCGGCAAACGCGCAAGCCGGTGGTGTCATTTCGTCGCGCTGCGACTTTCAAGTGTCGTGAGCTCCTGATCGATCGTCGTTTTCGCAGGGTGCTCATGCATCTTCCGGGCCACTTGGCCCGATCGCGATGGTTGTTGTCCCCCTTCAGGTAGCGCGGGATATGGCGTTTGGCAACAATGCCTCACCCCGCGGCATTCGCCGAAATCGAATGTGAGAGCGCGGAGACGGAGAGGTCCGATGAACAGACGCGAATTCACCAAGGCAATGCTGGCCTGCGGTGCAGCCATCCCGTTCGGCATCACGCGGGCGGCGGGCCAGACCCGCGGTGGGACGCTCAACACCATCATCCAGCCCGAGCCGCCGGTGTTGGTGACCGCGCTGAACCAGCAGCAGCCGACCTTGACGCTCGGCGGCAAGATTTACGAAGGCCTGCTGAAATACGGCGCCGATCTCAAGCCGATGCCGGGCATGGCGCAGTCCTGGGAGATCTCGCCCGACGGCCTGACCTATACGTTCAAGCTGTTTCCGGGCATCACCTTCCACGACGGCAAGCCGATGACCTCGGAGGACGTGGTCTTCAGCTGCATGAAGCTGCTGGTGGAGACGCATCCGCGCGCACGGCAAAATTTCGCCCGCGTGGCGTCGGCGGAGGCGCCCGATCCGCTCACCGTCGTGTTCAAACTGAAGCAGCCGTTCGCGCCCTTCATCGGCTGCTTCGATTGCACGTCTGCACCGATCGTACCCAAGCACATCTATGACGGCACCGACTACCGCAAGAACCCGGAGAACGACAAGGCGATCGGCACCGGCCCCTTCAAGCTGAAGGAGTGGGTGCGCGGCTCGCACGTTCATCTCGTCCGCCACGATGGCTACTATCAGAAGGACCAGCCCTATCTCGACGAGATCGTCTACCGCGTGATTCCGGATGCGGCCTCGCGCGCGCTGGCGCTCGAGAACGGCACGGTGCAGCTCGTGCAATGGTCCGACGTCGAATTCTACGACGTCCAGCGCTTCAAGGCGCAGAAGAACCTCGAATTCACCACCAGGGGCTACGAGTATTTCGCGCCGCATCAGTGGCTCGAGATGAACAACCGCATCGCGCCGATGAACGACAAGCGGTTCCGGCAGGCGGTGATGCACCTGATCGATCGCGAGGCGTTCAGCAAGCGGGTCTATTTCGGCAATGCCAAGGTGGCGACCGGACCGATCTCGTCGAAGACGCGGTTCTACGATCCGAACGTGAAGCGCTACGAGTTTTCGGTCGACAAGGCCAAGGCCCTGCTCGACGACATGGGACTGAAGCCTGGCGCCAACGGCAAGCGCGCCGAGATCAAGTATATCGTGCCGCCCTATGGCGAGTCCTATCAGCGGGCCGGCGAATTCTTCCGCCAGAGTTTTGCGCGGGTCGGCATTGATCTCGTGCTTGTCGGCACCGACATGGCCGGATGGGCCGAGAAGGTCGGCAACTGGGATTATGAGATGACCCAGAATCTGCTCTACCAGCTCGGCGATCCCGCGCTGGGCGTCGCCCGCACCTATATTTCGTCGAACATCAAGAAGGGCATCCTGTTCTCCAACACGCAAGGCTATTCGAATACCGAAGTCGACAAACTGTTCGACGAGGCCGCGGTGACGCTCGATGAAGCCAAGCGCCAGGAGCTCTACAGCAAGGTGCAGCAGATCCTGGTCGAGGAAGTGCCGGTGGCCTGGACGCTCGAGATCGAATATCCCATCATCTACGACAAGGCGTTCAAGAACATCGTGACGACGGGCATCGGCTCGCACGAAACCTTCGGGTCGGTCTACAAATCGTGACCCGGCTCGGCAGCGCCGCGACGATCGGACTTCAGGCGGTCAGCCGCATCGCCCAGCTCGTCGCCGTGATCCTCGTCATCGCGACGTTCAATTTCGTGCTGGTGCGCGCCGCGCCCGGCGATCCGGCCCAGGTCATGGCCGGGCAATCCGGCGCGTCCGATCCAAAACTGCTCGACGACCTGCGCAAGGAGTATGGCCTCGACAAGGCGTATTTCGTGCAGCTCGTGAGCCACCTCGGCCGCGTCATCAGGCTCGACCTCGGCTATTCCTATCGCCAGCGTCGTCCGGTCGTTGATCTGATCCTCGAACGGCTGCCGGCGACGCTGCTGCTGTCCGTCACGGCGTTTTGCCTCGCGCTCCTGATCGGCACCGCGCTCGGCGCGCTGGCCGGGCTCGCGGCCGGCAGCGTGCTCGACACGGTGTTCACCGTGCTCTCGCTCGTGCTCTACGCGACGCCGGTGTTCTGGCTCGGCCTGATGCTGGTGCTGGTGTTCTCGGTGACGCTCGGCTGGTTGCCGCCGTTCGGTTACGAGACCATCAACGTCCAGCTCTCGCCGGTCGAGCATGCGCTCGACATCATGAAACACATGATCATGCCGGTCACGTCGCTGGCGGCGATCTATCTGGCGATCTATGCGCGGCTGATGCGATCCTCGATCATCGAGGTCGCGCAGCAGGATTTCATCAAGACCGCGCGCGCCAAGGGCTTGTCCGGAACGCGCATCGTGGTCGGCCACATGCTGCGCAATGCGCTGGTGCCGGTCGTCACCGTCGCCGGCATGCAGGCCGGCGCGCTGGTCGGCGGCGCTGTGGTGATCGAGACGGTGTTTGCCTGGCCGGGCCTTGGCCGCTTGACCTTCGAGGCACTGTTGCAGCGCGACTATCCGGTCCTGCTCGGCATCTTCCTGATCCTCTCGATCGTCGTGATCGCGCTCAACCTGCTCACCGACCTGGTCTACCGGTTGATTGATCCCCGCATGACCACGGGAGCGGCGTGATGGACACGGTGCGCGCCTTCCTGCGTCATCCGAGCGGAATGATCGGCCTCGTCCTGCTGCTCGTCGTTGTTGTCGTCGCGATCGTTGCGCCGATCGCGTTTCCGGTCTCGCCCTGGGAGATGGTCGGCGCGCCGTTCACGCCGCCCGGCGAGGACGGATTATGGCTCGGCGGCGATACGCTCGGCCGCGACGTCGCCGCCGGCGTCGCCTATGGCGCACGCGTGTCGCTCCTGATCGGCATCGCCTCAGCGCTCGCGGCGATGGCGATCGGCGTCGTGATCGGCGCGATCTCAGGCTATTTCGGCGGCAAGGTCGATCTGGTGCTGATGCGGATGACGGAATTGTTCCAGACCATTCCAGCCTTCGTGCTGGCCATCCTGCTGGTCGCGACCTTCAATCCGTCGCTGCTCACGATCATCCTGACCATCGGCGCGGTGAGCTGGCCGCCGCTGGCGCGGCTCACGCGCGCCGAATTCCTCCGTCTGCGGCACCGCGAATTCGTCGAGGCCGCGCTGTGCCAGGGCGCACGCACCTGGCGCATCGTGCTCGGCCATATCCTGCCGAACGCGATCTCGCCGATCCTGGTGGTGACGTCGCTGACGGTTGCCACTGCGATCCTGCTGGAAAGCGCGCTGTCCTTCATGGGGCTCGGCGATCCCAATCTGATGTCGTGGGGCTTCATGATCGGCGCGGGCCGCACCGTGATCCGGAACGCGTGGTGGATGAGCGTGTTTCCCGGCCTCGCCATCCTCGTCACCGTGCTGGCGATCAACCTGTTCGGCGAGGGACTGTCTGATGTCCTCAACCCGCGCGTCTCGAGGCGCCGCTCATGAGCGAAGCCATGCAGTCCGGTGCGCCTGTTCTTGCCGTCGATGGTCTCTCGATCGCGCTCCCCAAGGGCGGTGATCGGCCCTTCGCGGTCGAGAACGTCTCCTTTGAGATCAAGCCAAACGAAGTGGTTTGCCTGGTCGGCGAGTCCGGCTCCGGCAAGTCGATGATCGCGCATGCGGTGCTGTCGCTGTTGCCGCGGGGCGTCGACATCGCGTCCGGCGCCGTGGCGGTCGCAGGGCAGGATCCGTCGAAGCTCGACGGCCGCGCTCTCCGCAAGCTGCGCGGCGGCAACGCCGCGATGATCTTTCAGGAGCCGTTGTCTTCGCTCAATCCGCTGAAGCGCGTCGGCAGGCAGATCGAGGAGATGATCCTGGCGCACCAGCGGCCTGCGCCCTCGGCGACCGAACTCCGCGAGCGGGTGCTGACGCTGCTGACCCAGGTCGGACTGCCGAATCCGCAGCTGCTGGAAAAGAGCTACCCGTTTGAGCTTTCCGGTGGCCAGCGCCAGCGCGTGATGATCGCGATGGCGATGGCCAACCGCCCCGCGCTCCTGATCGCAGACGAGCCGACCACCGCGCTCGATGTCACGACCCAGCGCCAGATCCTGCGCCTGATCGACGATCTCCGGCGCGAGCGCGGCATGGGCGTGCTGCTGATCACCCATGATTTCGGCGTTGTCGCCGACGTTGCCGATCGCGTCGTGGTGCTGCGCCATGGCAAGGTGGTCGAGCAGGGCACGGCCAGCGAGGTGCTTCGCAATCCGCAGGCCGCCTACACGCGCGAACTGATCGACGCGGTTCCGAAGGCGCGCCTCGCCGACATCCACGAGGCCATCCTGCGTCCCGAGCCGCTGCTCGAGGTCATCGGCCTGCAAAAGACCTTTCGGGTCAAGCGCGGCTGGCTGCAGCCGCCACGCGAGGTGATCGCCGCTGATGGCGTCTCGCTGACGCTGCACGAGGGCGAGACGCTTGCGGTGGTCGGTGAATCCGGTTCCGGCAAGTCGACGCTCGGGCGCATGATCATGCGGCTTACCGAACCTGACGCCGGCGCCATCCGCTTTGGCGGCGCGGATCTCCGGCAGCTGCGCGGCGAGGCGTTGCGCCAGGCGCGGCGCCAGCTCCAGATCGTGTTCCAGGATCCGTTTGCCAGTCTCGATCCGCGCCAGAAGGTCGGCGATGCCATCGCGCGCGGACCGATGGCCTATGGGACGTCGCGGGCCGAGGCGATGGCCCAGGCGAACAAGCTCCTGGTGCGGGTCGGCCTGTCGGCGACCGCCGCCGATCGCTACCCGCACGAGTTCTCGGGCGGCCAGCGCCAGCGCATCTGCATCGCGCGGGCGCTGGCGCTGAAGCCGCGGGTTCTGATCGCCGACGAGGCGGTGTCGGCGCTGGACGTCTCGGTGCAGGCCCAGGTGCTGGCGCTGCTCGCCGAGCTGCGCCAGGAGATGCGGCTTGCGATGATCTTCATTACACACGATTTGCGGATCGCCGCCGAGATCGCCGACCGCGTCATCGTCCTGCAGAAGGGGCGTATCGTCGAGGAAGGCACCACCGCCGAAGTGTTCACCGCGCCGCGCCAGGCCTACACTCGCGATCTGCTCGACGCGATTCCCGGGCGCGATTTCTTCGACCAGCCGGGCTTTGCGGCCGTGGCCGATACACGCTCCACAGCAAGGATCAATTCATGACCGACAGCCGTTCAGTTCCCCTTCCGGCCGGCGCGCGCGAGCGCATCGAGGCGGCTGTCGACGCCGCCTTCGAGCAGCAGCTCGCGACCACGATCGCCTTCTCGTCGATTCCCAGCACGCGCGGCCAGGAAGGTCCGTGCCAGGACATGTTCGCGAAGCTGCTGCGCGAGCGCGGCTATGAGGTCGACGACTGGGTCATCAATCAGGACGAGCTGAAGACCTTGCCCGGCTACGGGCCGGTCGAGACCGATTTTTCCCGCGCGCGGACCGTCGTCGGCACCTATCGGCCGGCGCGCGAGGAGGGACGTTCGCTGATCCTTCAGGGGCATTGCGACGTGGTGCCGGTCGGGCCGCTCGACATGTGGGAGCGGTCGCCGTTCCAGCCGGTGGTCGAGGACGGCTGGCTCTATGGCCGCGGCACCGGCGATATGAAGTCGGGCACCATTGCCGCGCTCTACGCGCTCGATGCGGTGAAGGCCGCGGGCTTTGCGCCGAAGGGCCGCATCCATCTGCAATCCGTGATCGAGGAGGAAAGCACCGGTCTCGGCGCGCTGTCGACGTTGCAGCGAGGTTACCGCGCCGATGCCTGCCTGCTGCCGGAGCCGACCGAGGAACGGTTGATGCGCGCCCAGGTCGGCGTGATCTGGTTTCGCCTCAGGGTTCGCGGAATCCCGGTCCATGTTGCGCGCGCCGGCACTGGCTCCAACGCTATCCGCGCCGCCTATCATCTGATCGGCCATCTCGACGCGCTCGAGGCGGAGTGGAACGAGCGTGCCAAGTCGCATCGCCATTTCGGCGCGGTGCATCACCCGCTCAACTTCAATCCCGGCATCATCAAGGGCGGCGATTGGGCCTCCAGTGTGCCGGCGTGGTGCGACGTCGATTGCCGGATCGGAATCCTGCCGGGATGGAAAATCGCCGACTGCCAGGCCGAGATCGTCGAGTGCGTGACCAAGGCTGCCAGGGCCCATCCGTTCCTCGCCAACAATCCGCCAGAGATCGTCTGGTCCGGCTTCCTGTCGCCGGGCTATGAAGCGACCGAGGTGCAGGAGAGCGAGGCGGTCCTCGGCTCGGTCTACGAGCATGTGTTCGGGCGCAAGCTGACGGATTTTCCCTCGACCGCGCTGACGGATGCGCGCTTCTATGGCCTGGATTATGGTGTTCCCGCATTCTGCTTCGGCGCCAGGATGGAGAACGCGCACGGCTTCAATGAACGGGTCCAGCTCGATTCGCTGAAGAAGGTGACCAAGGCCTACGCCCTCTTCGTCGCGAGCTGGTGCGGGATCGACGCGGTATAGAGCATGATCCGGAAAAGTGCGAAGCGGTGTTCCCTCGCGACAAACGCGGAGCGTTTGCGCGGAGATCATGCTCAACGAATTGAGACAAACCAAACGGGAGGTTCGCTATGGGTGACCAGAGTGCGGGCGGCAAGCCGCCGGTCAAATCGCACGAGGATCTTCGTGCGCATTTCGGGCAATTGAGCCCGCTCGCCGAGAAAAAGGTGCTCTATCATCTCGACAAGTTCTGCCGCGACTTCATCGCGCTGTCGCCGTTCCTCGTCATCGCTTCCAGCGACGGCAAGGGTCATGCCGACGCCAGCCCGCGCGGCGATGCGCCGGGCTTCGTCTCCGTGCTCGACGACAAGACGCTGCTGATCCCGGATCGGCGCGGCAACAACCGGGTCGATACGTTCGGCAATATCATCGCGTCGCCCGGGATCGGGCTGATCTTCATGGTGCCCGGCATCAACGAAACGCTGCGCGTCAACGGGCGGGCCGAAATCTCGCAGGAGGCGGATCTGTTGACGCCGCTGACGGTGCAGAACGTCACGCCGATCATCGGGCTCAAGGTGCATGTCGATGAGACCTACTTCCACTGCGGCAAGGCACTGATGCGCTCGAAGCTCTGGAATCCCGCCGCGCAAGTCGAGCGCCACAGCTTTCCGACGCTCGGCCGGATCATCGCCGAGCAGACCGCCGCGATCGAGGTCGAAGTCGCCGAGAAGGCGATGGAAGAGGCCTATCGGACGCGGCTGTATTAGAACTTGAGATCACCCGCATGCGCAGGCGATGACACCGCCTGGTGTAACGCCCTGAATCGATATCCTTCCTTACCGTCGTCCCTGCGAAAGCAGGGACCCATAACCACAGCTACCAATCGTTGGGCGATGCTGGAACGACGAGTCGCTGCAACAAGGTCCGCCGCGGCGTATGGGTCCCTGCTCCCGTGCGCAATTGCGCACCAGGCAGGGACGACGTGTTGGAGGAGTCGTAGACTCACCATGATTTCGGAATAATGGAAAAATATCGCTGATTTGCCCGACGTGTCAAGTCGCCGTGTCGGATTCCGGCCGCCGTCGGCTCCTTTGCATGGGGTTGTTTTCGATATTTTGGAGTACGTCATCTCGTACGGGTCGCACCGCTGGCGAGGCGCGGCCTCAGCTCATTCCGCGGCGGGCGAGATCATGTTCGGCGGGCCGGGCGGGCGCTTGGTGTCGTCGGACTGGTGCTCGTTCGGGGTCAGCTCGTGGTCGGCATGCGAGACCACGAGCCGCTTGCCGAAGCGCCAGATCAGGCCGCCGACATCATCCATCACCATGAACATCGCCGGCACGAACACCAGCGACAGCGCGGTCGAGAAGATCAGGCCGCCGATCACTGCGAGCGCCATCGGCGAGCGGAATTCGCCGCCCGCGCCGAACGCAAGCGCTGACGGCATCATGCCGGCGGCCATCGCGATCGTGGTCATCACGATCGGGCGGGCGCGCTTCATGCCGGCGTCGATCATGGCTTCCTCGCGCGCCTTGCCGTCGCGGATCGCCTCCACCGCGAACTCCACCAGCATGATGGCGTTCTTGGTGACGATGCCCATCAGCATCAGGATGCCGATCCACACCGGCGTGGTGAGCTGCTTGCCGGTCAACAGCAGTGCGCCGATCGCGCCGCCGATCGAGAGCGGCAGCGAGAACAGGATGGTGATCGGCTGCAGGAAGGTGCCGAACAGCAGCACCAGCACGGCATAGACCATCATCAGGCCGGCGGTGATCGCGGTGGCGAAACCGTCGGACAGCTCGGCGAGGCTCTCGGCGTCGCCGGACGGGCTGACCCGCACGCCCTTCGGCAGGGTCTTCATGACCGGCAGGTCGTAGATCAGCTTGGTGGCGTCGCCGAGCGCGGCATTGCCGACAAGGTCGGCGGCGACGGTGGCCTGCCGCTCGCGGTCGTAGCGGTTGATGCTGGTCGGGCCCTGGTCGAGCTGGATGTCGGCGACGACGGAGAGCGGCACGCCGCCGCGTTCGCCGCGCTGGCCGAGCGGCACCCGCAACTGCTCCAGCATCTGCAGATCGCTGCGCGCATTGTCCTCGAGCTGGACGCGGATCGGCACCTGGCGGTCGCCGGCGTCGAACTTCGCCAGCGCCGGGCCGACGTCGCCGATGGTGGCGACGCGAATGGTCTGCGACAGGCTTTCGGTCGAGACGCCGAGCCGGGCCGCGAGCTCGGCGCGCGGGCGGATGCGCAGCTCGGGCCGGTCGAGCGCGGTCTCCGAGATCACGTTGGCGATGATCGGAATCCGCTTCATCTGCGTCGCGAGTTCGCTGGCCACGTTGTTGACGATGTTGCTGTCGGTACCGGTGACGACCAGCGAGATCGCGCGCAGGCCGTTCTCGTCGAGGAACCAGAACCTGATATCCGGGACGTTATCGAGCTCCTTGCCGATCGACAGTTCGAGCTCGCGCTGGGTGATCTTGCGGTCGGCCTTCGGCGTGTAGTTGATGATCAGCGCGGCGCGGCGCACCTCCTGCAGGCCCGGCGGCACCCGGCCGCCATCGACGAACACGCTCCGTACCTCAGGCCGCTTGCGCAGCCGCGCCACGATCTCCTCGGTGACCTTCTCGGTGTAGGCGAGTTGCGAGCCGGGCGGCAGCTCCATCGCCAGCAGCGAGCGCGCGGTGTCCTGCGCCGGCAGGAAGCCCTGCGGCAGCAGCGTGATGCTCCAGATCGACGCGGCGAAGATCGCAAAGCCGATCAGCACGGTGACGAAGTAATGCTTCACCGACCAGGTGACGAGGCTGTGATAGCCGCGCAGGATCGGGCCGGGCGGTGGATCGTCGTGGTCATGATGCTTGAGGAAATAGGCGGCCAGCATTGGCGTCACGAAGCGCGCGGCGAGCAGCGAGAAGAACACCTGCACCGACACGGTGATGCCGAACTGCTTGAAGAACTGCCCGGCGATCCCTGACATGAAGCTCGCCGGCGCGAAGATCGCGATGATCGTGAGCGAGATCGCGATCACCGCAAGGCCGATCTCGTCGGCCGCTTCGAGGGCGGCACGATAGGGCGTCTTGCCCATCCGCATGTGGCGGACGATGTTCTCGATCTCGACGATGGCATCGTCGACCAGGATGCCGGTCGAGAGCGTGATGGCGAGGAAGGAGACGAGGTTGAGCGAGAAGCCGAGCAGGTCCATCGCCCAGAAGGCCGGGAAGATCGACAGCGGCAGCGAGACCGCCGCGATGATCGTGGCGCGCATGTCGCGCAGGAACAGCAGCACGATGATCACGGCGAGGATCGCGCCCTCGAACAGGGTCGAGATCGCGGCCTCGTAATTGCCCTTGGTGAACTCGACCGAGGTGTCGATCAGCTTCAGGTCGACATCGGGATAGGCCACCTTCAGCGCGTCGATCCGCTTCTGCACCGCGGCCGCGACGACGACGTCGCTGGCGCCCTTGGAGCGCTTGATGCCGAGCGCGACAACCGGCTCGCCGTTGAAGCGGGCGAAGGTGCGCCGGTCGGCGATGGTGTCGGTGACGGTGCCGAGATCGTCGAGCCGGATCTCGCCGCCGCCGAACAGCGGGATCATGGTGCCGGCGAGCTCGTTCAGCGTCTTGGCGCCGGCCAGCGTGCGGATCGCCTGGTCGTTCTTGCCGATCTCGGCGCGGCCGCCGGCGACGTCGACATTGGTGCCGCGCAGGATCTGGCTGACATTGACCGCGGTGAGTCCCACCGCCTGCAGCTTGTCGGGATCGAGCGAGACCAGGATCTCGCGCTCGACACCGCCGATGCGCTCGACCTGGGCGACGCCGCGCACGCCCTGCAGGGCGCGCTTGACCACGTCGTCGACGAAATAGGACAGCTGCTCCGGCGTCTTGCCGGGCGAGATCGCGGCATAGGTCACGATCGGCAGGCCGATCACGTCTACCCGCTGGATCAACGGCTCGGTGACATTCTGCGGCAGGTTGGCGCGCACGCGCGTCACCGCATCCTTGACGTCGTTGAGCGCGCGGTCGGTGTTGGTCTCCAGCGCGAATTGGATCGTGGTCACCGACAGGCCGTCGGTGATCGAGGAGGAGATGTGGCGCACGCCCTCGACGCCAGAGACGCCGTCCTCGATGGTCTTGGTGACCTGCGATTCAAGTTCCGACGGCGCGGCGCCGAATTGCGAGACCGCGACCGAGATCACCGGAATGTCGGCGCTCGGCAGCCGCGTCACCGCGAGCTTGGTGAAGGAGACCCAGCCCAGCACGAGCAGGATGATCGAGAAGACGATCGAGGGAAGCGGGTTCCGGATCGACCATGCCGAGATGTTCAAAGCCATTAGCGTGCCCGAATTACCGTGATCGCGTGCGATCGAGTTCGTCGGCGAACATGGTCTTGATCTGGTCGCCGTCATGCAGCGAGGTGCCAGCGTCGGCCACGACGATTTCGCCGACGTCGAGGCCTTCAAGGATTTCGGTCGAGGTGTCGGAGGTCAGCCCGACGCGCACCCTGCGGGTCTCGACGGTGTTGCCCTTCACGACCTGCAGGGTCAGGCGGTCGATCGCGGTGCGCGGCACCGCGACGCCGCAGGAGCGCTTGGCGTCGATATTGGCGCGCGCGAACATGCCGACCTTCAGCGTCGGATTGTTGTTGATGGTGATGCGGACGTGCCCGAGCTGGGTGGTGCGGTCGATCTGCGGCGAGATCTGGCGGACCTTGCCGACCATGTCGGGCGCATCGTCGCGGCTGATCCGCACATTGGCGCCGGGATTGAGCTTCAGGAGCTGGAAGCCCGGCACTTCGGCGTCGAGCTCGATCTCGTTGTTGATGGAGATCTTGAACATCGGGGGAGCCTGCGGCGAGGCCGGCGCGCCGGGCGCGGTGCGCACTTCGGTGACGAGGCCGGCCGCCGGCGCCCGCAGCACAAGCGGCTTGGCATTGGCCTGTGCGGCCTGCTGCGGCGGCGGGGTCAGCCGCGCCAGTTCCTGGTTCTCGGTGACGGTGTCGCCCTCGCGGACCAGCACGTCGGTGACCTTGGAGCCGTCCTGGTCGACATTCACCTGCGCCTCGCGGCGCGGCACGATGAAGCCGGTGACGCGGACCATGTCGGAGAAACAGGCATTGGTCGACTTCGTGACCACGACCAGCGCCTGACCCGGCGTCACCTTCTCTTCGGGATGGGAGCGATGCTCGAACGCGTAATAGGCGATCGCGAGGGCGAGGAAGAACACCGTGCCGAGCGCAGGCTTGAGGTATTGGGAAAAATTCATCGCCTGATCAATCCGGAGCTTGGCGCGTCATGGGTGTTGGTCGAAGTCTCATCACGCTCGCTATCGTATTGCCTGGGCATTCGGAAGGCCGGTGCCATTGTTCCGGATCATGCCCTGACGTCATGTGAGGCGGGTCACCTGTTATGCCACATTGGGGCTCGGCCCAAACAGCATTGGCCCTAAAGCAAATGCGCCCCGCCGGGGTGCGGGACGCATTGTAGCCTCAAAAAGGGGCCACGCCACCGCCCATCACTTGGCGGCGGCGGCCTTGTTTTCCACGTTCACGACCTGCACGCGCCGGTTCACCTCCGCCATCGGGTGGCTCGGGTCCTTCAGCTTGCTCTTGCCATAGCCGACGGTGACGAGATCGGTGCCGTTGATGCCGTATTTGTCGACGAGATAGCGCTTGATGGCATCGGCGCGGCGTTCCGAGAGGCCCTGATTGTAGTCCTCGCCACCGGCGGCGTCGGTGTGGCCGGCGACCACGAAGGTCGAGCCCTTCAGGTCCTGATTGGTCAAGGCGCGGCCGAGCGCCTGCACCGACGGCAGCGACTTCGCGCTGATGTCGGCGGAGTTGTAGTCGAAGTTGATCTCGAGATCGATCTTGGGCTTGTCCTGGACGATGGTCGCGATTTCCTCGCGCTCGGCCGAGGACAGCGAGCGGGTGGCGCGGCCGCGGACGCTCTGCACGAATTTGGCCTGGTCGGCGTTCAGCTCCGGCGAGGTGGTCTGCGGGCCGGCCGAAAGACCGCGGGTCAGCGGCTTCTTGTCGGGCGTCAGCGCTCTGATGATCTGGTCCTCGGTGACATCGTCACCGGCGCGGGCGGCCGCCAGGCAAAACGACAGCGCGGCGCCAATGGTGATTGAAACGATCGCGGCCTTTGCCGACGGCTTGAACATTTCGGTCCCTCCTGCGCAAGCTGGCGCGGTTCCAACGACTATTCAGATTGATTGCCGGCATCGCTGCCCGGCTCGCACCCTCTGATTAGTCGCTCAATTCCGTCAGCGGTTCGCGCCGCGGGCAGACCTTCGTCCATTGTCACTGCACGCCGTAGTCGGCGAATTCCTTGACGATGTTCGGGTCCATCGCCTTGGCGTTGGCGATGTCGAGATCGCCCTCCGCGACCGCGCCGTTGCGCTGCTTGGCGAGCCCGCGCCCGTACAGCGACGAGGTCAGCCGCGGGTTGATCTTCAGCGCGGCGTCGAAATCGGCGATCGCGTTCTTGTTCTGCCCGCCCTTCAGGTTCATCAGCCCGCGGCTGTCGAGCGCATCGACGAAGTTCGGGCGCAGCCGCAGCGCCTCGTTGCAGTCCTTCAGCGCCGCCTGCAGGTCGCCGATCACGGTGCGGACCCAGCAGCGGTTGTTATAGGCCTCGACATCCTTTGGGTTCAGCCGCAGCGAATTGGTGAAGTCCTTCACCGCGAGGTCGTAGGCCCCCTTGCTGGCATAGACCTGGCCGCGGCGATACAGCGCCGCTGCGTCATCGGGATTCTTGTCCAGCTTTTCGCTCAAGCTCTTGATCGTCGGATCATCGGCGAGCACAGGCGAATTGCTCGGGGCCGGCGTGGGCTGGATCACCACCGGCGGCGGAGCCGCGGGCGGCGGCAGGGCGATCTCGGGCGCCTTGGGCTGGGGTGGCGGTGCAGTCGGCGCTGCCGCAATCGGAGGCGTCGGCGGCGCCGGTGATGGTGTCGGCGCTGTTGCCGCTGGTGGCGTCGGGGTCGCCGCGGGCGGTGTCGGCGTTGCTGCGGGCGGAGCCGGCGGAGGCGCGACTGGCGGTGCCGCTGCCACTTCCGGTGACGGCGACGCGGCGGTTGCCGGCGCGGCGTTCGACGGCCCGGCCGTGCCGGCCGGAATGAACGAGAAATCCTCGGCCAGTGACGACGAGATCCACGGCACCTGTTCCTGCCGCGAGGCGCGGGTGACGCCGACGCGGGTGCGGTTCAGCGTTTCCTCGGCCATCAGGTCGGGGGTGCGGATCTCCTTCAGGAGTTCCCGCACGAACAGGCTGTGGTCGCTGCCATTGTCGGAGACGACAGACGACAGCGCGGCCGAATACATCACCAATGTACCGTTCGGGGCGATCACCGGGGCGAGCCCTGCCGAAAAGCTGCGGAAGCGCCGCTCGAACGGGTTGCGCCGCGAGGCGTCGATCAAGGCGATCTTCACACCGGCGCCACGGCTGTTGATTTCCCCGAGCACGGTCTCGAGGCTGAAGCCGTCGCGCCGAACGTCGGCCTCGGCCCAGATCTGCGCATCGATCGGGATCATGTAGCTCTGCCGGTTCGACTGGATACCGTAACCGGAGAAGAAGATCAGGGCGACCGAGCCCGGCTTGATCTTGCCGTAGAGCCGGTCGAAGGCGCGACGCATGCCGTCGCCGGTCAGGTTCTCGCCGACCTCGACGGTGAAGCCGTCGCGCTTGAGCTCGTCGCCGACGTCACGGGCGTCGTTGACCGGCTCCTTCAGCGGTGCGTCGGCGTCGGGATATTTGGCGTTGCCGATGACCAGCGCGAAACGGTCGCCGGCGGCAAAGGACAAAGTGGGCGCCGCGATTGAAAAAATCAGCGTGGCGAGCAAGGCAAGGCGGATTTTCATAATCGCAGCAAATCCAGATCGCGGCATTCCAGTGAAACGGCGCCGCTTCCAGCCTGCGCCTCGGGAACCTTACTCTAGCGAAAATCCATTATCAAACCACGGCCAAACCCCGTCAACGGCTTGCGGCAGCATCGTTTATCGCGGTGATGCCAGCCAGACCGCAGTGCAGCAGCATGCGGTCATGGCGGCCATCGTCATCCGGCACGGTGCTGGTTCCTGCGGGCCGATAACGTGCCTGCCTCACGAAGGCTGTCGCCACCCTGTCATGCGCTCGTCGCACGCCGCGCGGTTTGACCTTTGCGCGAGGCGATGGCTTTGTGTTCGGGACGGCAGGCTATTCAAAGACAAGCCGTTCAAAACGGGCCTTGCAAACAAGAGCGAAACCGATGGGAAACGCCTACGAGATCTACGCCCTGCGCTATGCGACGATGTCGCCGCGCACGCCCCACCTCAACTTCCTGGTGCCCGATCCGCACGATACCACCGCGCAGGACCTGGATTATTTCGTCTGGCTGATCCGTGGCCATGGCCGCGACATCCTGGTCGACACCGGCTTCAACGCCGAGGAGGCCAAGGCGCGCGCCCGCAAGCTGACGCTCAACCCGGTCGACGCGCTGGCCGGCTTCGGCGTCAGTGCCGATAGCATCAAGGACGTCGTCGTCACCCACCTGCATTACGACCACGCCGGCAATCTCGATCGCTTCCCGAACGCCAAATTCCATCTGCAGGAACGCGAGATGAGCTATGCGACCGGCCGCTGCATGTGCAACGGCATGCTGCGCCATCCGTTCTCCATCGAGCACGTCACGCAGATGGTGCGCCACGTCTATGGCGAGCGCGTCACCTTCCACTCCGGGGACGGCGAGATCGCACCCGGCGTCACCGTGCATCGCGTCGGCGGCCATTCCGACGGCCTGCAAGTGGTGCGCATCGAGACCGCGCGCGGCCCGGTCGTGCTGGCGTCGGACGCCGCGCATTATTATGCGAACCTGCACAAGCGCAGCCCGTTCCCGATCGTCTACAATGTCGGCGACATGGCGCAGGGCTGGGAGACCGTCGAGCGGCTCGCCGGTCATCCGGACCGCTTCATTCCCGGTCACGATCCGATCGTCAGCGAGATCTATCCGCGCGCCAGCGACAAGGTCGATGCGTTCGCGCTGCATCTCGCGCCATCGCGATCGTTCGCGAAATAGCCTCGCCGATTGGGCGAGGCTCGTCTGCAACACGTCAAGAAACGTCAAAAGAAGCGATATGACTGACACCAAGACGACTGACACCAAGACTCTCGGGTTCATCGGCCTCGGCGTGATGGGTGAGCCGATTTGCCGCAACCTGATCAAGAAGAGCGGCAAGCGCGTTGTCGTGTTCGACCTCTCGGCCGAACCGCTGCAGCGGTTGCGCGCCGACGGTGCCGAGGTTGCGGCGTCGGTCGCCGACGTCATCAAGCGGAGCGATGTGCTGTTCCTCTGCTTGCCGAGCGCCAGGCACGTGCGCGCGGTGTTCGAAGGCGACGGCATCTTGAAGAACACGAGAAGCGGCCAGATCGTGGTCGATCTCGGCACGTCTTCAGTCAGCCAGACCCGCGATTTCGCCGCGCAGTTGCAGGCCAAGGGCGCGGCGTGGGTCGACGCACCGATCGCGCGCACGCGGCAGGCGGCGCAGGACGGCACGCTCAGCGTGATGGTCGGCGCGGTGCCCGCGCTTTATGCCGCGATCGAGCCCTTGATCCGCTGCTTCGCCACCGATGTCACCAATTGCGGTGACGTCGGCGCCGGGCAGGTGACCAAGATCCTCAACAACATGGTGCTGTTCGAGACCGTGAACGCGCTGGCCGAGGCTGTCGCGGTGGCGAAGCATAACGGCGTCGATCCGAAGCTGCTGCTGGAAACCTTGTCGAAGGGCTCGGCCGACAGCTTTGCGCTGCGCAACCATGGCATGAAGGCGATCGTGCCCGGCGTGTTTCCCGAGCGCGCATTCTCGACCGAATATGCGCTGAAGGATCTGTCCTACGCGCTGGAGCTCGCCGCCGATGCGGGCATCAAGATCCGCGGCGCGGAGCTGATCGGCACGGTGCTGCAGGAAGCGATCGACAAGGGATCGAAGGACAATTATTTTCCGGTGATCGCCAAGTATATCGAGCGGACATAGCTCGCCCCGTCGTCATTCCGGGCTCGTGCTGCGCACGCCCCGGAATGACGGTGAGATCAAGCTGCGTAGGGCGAGGCGCGAAGCCAACCCCGGCGTCGTCCTGGCGAAGGCCAGGACCCATAACCACAAATCTCGCTTGTTTGGCTCGCTGCAACGACGGGTCCCGTTCACAACACCGGCCGCGGCGTATGGATCCTGGCTTTCGCCAGGACGACAGCGTAGCGTGTGTCCAACGCGGAGCGCGTGTCTAATACGCGTCCTTCGCGTCGGCCTCTTCGCTGGTCTGCACCAACTCGAGGGTGCTCTCGACCTTGCCGAGCAGGCGGCCGAGGTCGCGGCGTTCCTGTGCGGAGAGGCAGGACAATATCTCCTGTTCCTTGCGCAGCAGGCGCGGGATCAGTTCCTCGTAGAGCGCCTGGCCCGTTTTGGTCAGTCGCAGGCGGAATTCGCGGCGGTCGTCGGCGTTCTCGACGCGCTCGACGATCTCGCGCTCCATCAGCGCCGACACCGCGCGGCTGATGGTGGATTTATGGGTGCGCGTGCAGTGCGCGATGTACTGCGCGCTGCAGGGATCGCTGCGGAAGCCGAGCGTTGCGAGCACGCGCCACTCCGGAATGTCGAGGCCGTAGCGCGCCTGATATTCGCTCGACAGCGCCGAGGACACCTCGGCCGCCAGCCGGTTCAGGCGGAACGGCATGAAATGGAAGAGATCGAGGCGCTTCTTGGTCGGCGCGATAGTGTCGCGCAGCTCCGCTTCCACGGCACTGCGCGGCCGGGCTGGAGGCTGGCTTGCAGAGGTCCGTGCCAAAAATCCCTCCAATTTGAGTTGACGGCAGCCCCGACTGGGGGTTTAAGATAGTTGCAAGTGAGACTAATTTAGCAAGGTCGCGGCCGGCTCGCAAGGTCCCGGTCGCACGCCGGTCACACAGAACCGCAGCCAGAGGCCGCGGCGCAAGGGAAACATCCAGGGTCACGCAATGGCACACGCCAACACGGCACAGGCCAAAACCCAGTTCGGCTATCGCCGTCATCCCGACCAGGAGCGCTCGGGCGCCAATGTCGCGGAGCATCCCGTCGTCGTGGTCGGCGCCGGGCCGGTGGGATTGTCGCTCGCGATCGATCTCGCGCAGCGCGGCCAGCGCGTGGTGCTGCTCGACGATGCCGACCGGATCGGCGAAGGCTCGCGCGCGATCTGCTTCTCGAAGCGCTCGCTTGAGTTCTGGGATCGCCTCGGCGTCGGCGACCGCATGGTCGAGAAAGGCGTGGTGTGGAGCGTCGGCAAGATCTTCCACGGCGCCTCGCAGCTCTACCAGTTCAATTTGCTTCCCGAGGAAGGCCACAAGCGGCCCGCCTTCATCAACCTGCAGCAGTTCTACGCCGAGGCCTATCTGGTCGACCGGGTCGGGCAACTGCCTGAAATCGACCTGCGCTGGCGCAACAAGGTGATCGCGCTGGAGAGCCGCAACGATGGCGTTGCGCTGACCATCGCAACCCCTGACGGCTCCTACCAGGTGCACGCGACCTTCGTGGTCGCCTGCGATGGTGCTCGTTCCTCGCTGCGGCAGATGGTCGGCGCGGAGTTCGCGGGCCAGGTGTTCGAGGACCAGTTCCTGATCGCCGACGTCAAGATGACGGCGGCGTTCCCGACCGAGCGCTGGTTCTGGTTCGATCCGCCGTTCCATGCCGGACGCTCGGCGCTGCTGCACAAGCAGCCGGACGACATCTGGCGGATCGATCTGCAGCTCAACCCGGATGCCGATCCGGTGGCCGAGAAGCAGCCCGAGAATGTCCGGCCGCGGATCGAGCGCATGCTCGGCCATGACAAGTTCGAGTTCGAATGGATCTCGCTCTACAAGTTCCAGTGTCGCCGGATGGCCAAGTTCATCCACGGCCGGGTGATCTTTGCCGGGGATTCCGCCCATCAGGTCTCGCCGTTCGGCGCGCGCGGCGCCAATTCCGGGCTCGAGGACGCCGAGAATTTGGCGTGGAAGCTCGACCGCGTGCTGCGCCGGCTGTCGCCGGAGGGCTTGCTGGAGAGCTATCACATCGAGCGCAGCGCGGCTGCGGACGAGAACATCCGCGAGTCGACCCGCTCGACCGACTTCATGGCGCCGGTGACACGGCAGGAGGCGCGGCTGCGCCAGGCGGTGCTGTCGCTCGCCAAGGATACCGAGTTCGGCAAGCGCATGGTCAATGGCGGGCGGCTGTCGGTGCCGTCGGTCTACGATACGCCGCTGTCGAGCGGCGATCGCGATGATTGGCGCGGCGGCCCGCGGCCCGGCGCCTCGATGCCGGATGCTCCGGTGACGGAGCAGGGCGGAGGTTCCACCTATCTGACCGATGTTTTCATCAGACAGGGAACGCGCTTCACGCTGCTGGAGTTTGGCAATGGCGCGGCTGCCGATGTGCCCGATGGCGTCGGCAGCATCCGAGTCGGCGGCGAGGATGGGCTGGTCGACGCGCAGGGCCTTGCCGGCAAGCGCTACGATGCCGAGCCCGGCACCGCCTATCTGCTGCGGCCGGACGGCTATGTCGCGGCACGCTTCCGCAACGCGGCGCGGCCGGCACTTGATGCGGCGCTGGCGCGCGCAGCCGGCCTGAACTGAGGAGCAGTCATGGCGCTGTCGACCGGTTCGAATTTCGCAAAGCCCGACGACGCCTTCCGCGCCATCGTCGAGGCCCATCGCGGCCTCACCGAGGCGCAGAGCGCCGATCTCGATGCTGCGCTGGTTCTGGTGCTCGCCAACCATATCGGTGATCTCGACGTGCTGCGCGAGGCGATCGCGCTGGCGAAGCGGCGGATGCTGGACGCCAGCCAGCAGCAACAACAGCAACAGCAATAGTTACGAGCTGAATCAGGATGGATCTTTATCAAGTCGCGCAGCAGCCTCCGCCTCACCTCGCCCCGCTTGCGAGGAGAGGTCGGAACGCATCGTCAGATGCGGTCCGGGTGAGGGGGAGCTTCCGCAGACACATCTGTCGCCGTGTATGCGGAGACAGCCCCTCACCCCAACCCTCTCCCCGTAAGAACGGGGAGAGGGGGCGAATGCTCTTGAACGGACAGGATTGAACTGATGGCCAAAGGTTTCGCATCGACCACGGATCTTTCGGAGAAGAAGGTCACCTTCTCCGAGATCGGCACCGACCTCTATGCCTTCACCGCCGAGGGCGATCCCAACACCGCCGTGATCGTCGGCGACGACGGCTGTCTGGTGTTCGACGCGCAGGCGACGCCGGCGATGGCGAACAAGGTGATCGAGCGGGTCAAGACCGTCACCGACAAGCCGATCAAATATGTCGTGCTGTCGCACTATCATGCGGTGCGCGTGCTCGGCGCCTCCGCCTATCACGCGCAAGGCATCGTCGCCTCGCAGGAGACCTATCGCCTGATCGAGGAGCGCGGCCAGCAGGATTGGGATTCCGAATATGGCCGCTTCCCGCGCCTGTTCCAGGATGCGGCAAGCATTCCCGGCCTGACCTGGCCGACGCTGACCTTCGAAGGCGAGATGTCGATCTATCTCGGCAAGCGCGAGGTGCGGCTGATGCAGCTCGGCGCCGGCCATACCTCGGGCGACATCGTCGCCTGGGTGCCGGATGCCGAGGTGATGTTCTCCGGCGATCTGATCGAATATCACTCGGCGTGCTATTGCGGCGATGCGCATTTGCGCGAATGGCCGACGACCTTGAACGAGATCCGCGCCTTCAATCCGAAGGCGATCGCGCCGGGCCGTGGCGATGCGCTGAAGGGCCTCGCCACCGGGCGCGATGCGATCGCGATGACCCGCGATTTCGTCACCACGCTCTACGGCGCGGCCGAATCATCCGTCGCCAAGGGCCGCAGCCTGAAGGAATCGATGTCGGCAACGCGCGAGGTGATGGATCCGAAGTTCTCGAGCTTTGCGATCTACGAGCACTGCCTGCCGTTCAACGTTTCGCGCGCCTATGACGAGGCGTCGGGGATCGACGATCCCGTGATCTGGACCGACAAGCGCGACCAGGAAATGTGGGCCGCCCTGCAAGGAGGATAGCGATGAACATCAATACCTCGCCTGATCAGATCGTCCGCAGCTCAGGGCAAGTCACCCCGGGCTACATGTCCGGCTTCGGCAACAGCTTTGAGACCGAGGCCTTGCCCGGCGCGCTGCCGATGGGGCGCAATTCGCCGCAGCGCTGCGCCTACGGGCTTTATGCCGAGCAATTGTCCGGCTCGCCGTTCACGGCGCCACGCGGCACCAACGAGCGCTCGTGGCTCTATCGCATCCGCCCGTCGGTGCGGCACTCCGGCCGCTTCGCCAAGGCAGATAGCGGGCTGTGGCGCACCGCGCCGTGCCACGAATACGACATGCCGATCGCACAGTTGCGCTGGGACCCCGCGCCGATCCCGAAGGAGGACATGACCTTCCTGCAGGGCGTGCAGACCATGACCACGGCGGGTGATGCCAACACCCAGGCCGGCATGGCCGCACACATCTATCTCATCACCAAATCGATGGTCGATCAGCATTTCTACAATGCCGATGGCGAGATGATGTTCGTGCTGCAGCAGGGCAATCTGCGTTTCGTCACCGAGTTCGGCCGGATCGACGCCGAGCCGGGCGAGATCGTGGTGATCCCGCGCGGCGTCAAATTCCGCGTCGAAATTCCCGGCGGCCCGGCGCGCGGCTATCTCTGCGAGAATTACGGCGGCGCGTTCACGCTGCCGGAGCGCGGCCCGATCGGCGCCAACTGCCTCGCCAATTCGCGCGACTTCCTGACGCCGGTCGCGAGCTACGAGGACAAGGACACCCCGACCGAGCTCTACGTCAAATGGGGCGGCTCGCTGTTCAAGACCACGCTGCCGCATTCGCCGATCGACGTGGTCGCCTGGCACGGCAATTACGCGCCCTACAAATACGATCTGCGTACTTTCTCGCCGGTCGGCGCGATCGCCTTCGATCATCCCGATCCCTCGATCTTCACGGTGCTGACCTCGCCGTCGGAGACCGCGGGCACCGCGAATATCGACTTCGTGATCTTCCCGGAGCGCTGGATGGTGGCCGACAACACCTTCCGTCCGCCGTGGTACCACATGAACATCATGTCGGAGTTCATGGGGCTGATCTACGGCGTCTACGACGCCAAGCCGCAGGGCTTTGTGCCGGGCGGCATCAGTTTGCACAATTGCATGTTGCCGCACGGTCCCGACCGCGAAGCCTTCGAGCACGCCAGCAACAGCGAGCTGAAGCCGGTCAAGCTGACCGGCACGATGGCCTTCATGTTCGAGACCCGGTTCCCGCAGCGCGTGACCGAACATGCGGCGAAATCGTCGACGCTGCAGGACGATTACTCGGATTGCTGGAAGGGCTTGGAGAAGAAGTTCGACCCGAACAAGCCGTGAGTTTGTGTCCCTCGTCATCGCCGGGCTTGACCCGGCGATCCATCGCGCTTTCCGAAGATGGATGCCCGGGTCAAGCCCGGGCATGACAGCTTCTTGATTGGAGGAATCAGTGACCCACCCCAACGACCCAAAGCTCCGCTCCTTCATCGACGTCGCCCCGACCTCCGACTTCCCGATCCAGAACCTGCCCTATGGTGTGTTCTCGTCGAAGGATGGCCTTGCGCCGCGCGTCGGTGTTGCGATCGGCGATTATGTGCTCGACCTGTGGGAGCTCGAGCAGGACTCGCGGCTCGATGTCGGGCCGCTCGGCGTGTTCTCGCAGCCGTCGCTCAACGCCTTCATGGCGCTCGGGCCGAAAGTGTGGTCGGCGACGCGGGCGCGGATCAGCGAGCTGCTCCGCTCGGATCATCCGGAGCTGCGCGACAACAGGGAATTGCGGGCGCGGGCGCTGGTGCCGATGGCCGACGTCAGGCTGCACATGCCGTTTGCGGTTTCGGGCTATACCGATTTCTATTCGTCGAAGGAGCACGCCACCAATGTCGGCGTCATGTTCCGCGGCAAGGACAATGCGCTGCAGCCGAACTGGCTGCATATGCCGATCGGCTACAACGGCCGCGCCTCGACGGTGGTCGTGTCGGGCAGCAAAGTGCGCCGCCCCCGCGGCCAGCTGAAGCCGCCGACCGCTGAGGCGCCGAGCTTCGGCGCCTGCAAGCGGCTCGACTTCGAGCTCGAGATGGGCGTGGTCGTCGGCCAGGCCTCGCCGATGGGCGAGATGCTGACGGAGAAGCAGGCCGAGGAGATGATCTTCGGCTTCGTCATCCTCAACGACTGGAGCGCGCGCGACATCCAGCAGTGGGAGTATGTGCCGCTCGGCCCGTTCCAGGCCAAGGCGTTCGCGACCTCGATCAGCCCGTGGGTGGTGACGCGCGAGGCGCTCGAGCCGTTCCGCATGCAGGGCCCGGCGCAGCAGCCGGAGCCGCTGGCGTACCTCAAGCAGACCCAGCCGAACAATTACGACATGCAGCTCGACGTCGCGCTGCGCGCCGGTGCAATGAACGAGGCGAAGACAATCTGCAGCACCAACTTCAAATACATGTATTGGTCGTCGGTGCAGCAGCTCGTGCACCATGCCTCGAGCGGCTGCGCGATGAATGTCGGCGATCTCCTCGGCAGCGGCACGATCTCCGGCCCCGAGAAGCACCAGCGCGGCAGTCTCCTGGAAATCAGCTGGAACGGCACCGAGCCGGTCGAACTTGCCAGCGGCGTGACGCGGTCGTTCCTGGAGGACGGCGATTCGCTCGTGATGCGCGGCTGGTGCCAGGGCGACGGCTATCGCGTCGGCTTCGGCGAGGTCGAAGGCACGATCGTCGCGACGGAGTAGCTCCCCGCGCATTCCGCGGCTTCACCTTCCCTTGAAAAGGGGAGGTCGGTTTGCGCAGCAAACCGGGTGGGGATCCGGTCTCTCCGTAGACGCCAGCGCTTGCGGCTGACCCCCATCCCACCTTCCCCCTTTCAGGGGGAAGGAGCCAGGCAGGCGTGCAAACCTCACCGTTCCTCGGGCCTGACATCCCTCAAGCGCGCCGTATTCGCCGCGACGTCCTCGAGGCTGTATTTCAGGTGCACCCGCTTGTCCGACGGCGGCTGATTGACCGTGCAGACACCTGGCCGCCACGGCTTGGCCGGGCGGATCGGCCGCGGCGCAAAGCCGCCGCCGCAGTTCGGGCAGACATTGCCGAGCCTGGTCTCGGCGCAATCCGCACAGAACGTGCATTCATAGGAGCAAATCCGCGCGTCGGTTGCGCTGGGTGGCAGGTCCTTGTCGCAATATTCGCAGTTCGGTCGCAGCTGCAGCGCCATGGTTCGTCTCTCTTGCCGTTGTCGGAATGATCGCAAGCCAAGCCGCAAAAGCGAATGGCGGATTTCCCTCGATTCGAGCCATCACGCCTGTAGCGACTTCAGCGGCAGCCTGGTGCTCTCCTTTAGCCGGTCGAGCACGATCGAGGAGCGCACATGGGCCACGCTCTGGTGCGGCATCAGCACGTTGTTGACGATGTCGGACAGGCTCTTGAGGTCGCGCAACATCACCTTGAGCACGTAGTCGGCATCCCCGGTCAGCGCATAGGCCTCCTGGATATCATCGACCCGGTTGACCAGCTCGCGAAACCGCTTGGCGTTGTCGGGCGAGTGGGTCGCCAGCGTGATGTGGATGAAGGCGATCAGGCCGAAGCCGAGCGCCTCGCCGGCGAGATCGGCGTGGTAGCCGGCGATGACCTTCTCTTCCTCCAGCCGCATCCGCCGCCGCGAGCATTGCGAGGCGGAGAGCCCGACGAGGTCAGCCAGCTGCTGGTTGGTCAGCCGGCCATCGTCCTGCAGCGCGGCGAGCATTTTCAGGTCGAAGGCATCGACTTCAGGCATGCGAAGAATGTCCATTTCATGCATGGATCGTGCGCGACAATAGCAAAAAGGGACCTATTTTGCACGCACGTTGCGCAGCAAGTGACGGAAACTGACCCCCAGACAAATCAGGGAGTTGCCGCCATGGGTCCGTTTCCGCACGATGCGCCGCCGGCCGAAATCAGCACTGAGAACCCGATGGGCACCGACGGCTTCGAGTTCGTCGAATATGCCCATCCGAATCCGGCGGAGCTGCACGCGCTTTTCAAGCTGATGGGCTTCGTCGCGGTCGCCCGCCACCGGACCAAGCAGATCACGGTCTATCGCCAGGGCGACATCAACTATCTCGTCAACGAGGAGCCGGGCAGCCACGGCTTCAACTTCGTCGCCGCGCACGGTCCCTGCGCCCCGTCGATGGCGTTCCGCGTCGTCGACGCCAAGCATGCCTATGAGCGCGCGATCGCGCTCGGCGCGGAGCCGGCGGATGTCTCGCCTGCAGCGAAGACGCTCGATGTGCCCGCGATCAAGGGCATCGGCGGCAGCCTGCTTTATTTCGTCGACCGCTACGGCGCCAAGGGCTCGGCCTATGATGCCGAGTTCGAATGGCTCGGCGCGGCCAACCCGCGCCCCGCAGGCTCGGGCCTGTATTACGTCGATCACCTCACCCATAACGTCCATCGCGGCCGGATGGATGTCTGGACCAGCTTCTATGCAAAACTGTTCAACTTCCGTCAAATCCGTTTCTTCGACATCGAGGGCCGCGCATCCGGCCTGTTCTCCCGTGCGCTGACCAGTCCGGACGGCAAGATCCGGATTCCGATCAACGAGGACGCCGGCGATTCCGGTCAGATCGAGGAATATCTCAACGCCTACCGCGGCGAGGGCATCCAGCACATCGCCTGCGGCGCGCGCGACATCCACGCGACCGTCGAGAGGTTGCGCGCCGACGGCCTGCCGTTCATGCCGTCGCCGCCCGATACCTATTTCGAGCGGATCGACGCCCGCCTGCCCAAGCATGGCGAGGACGTCGCCCGGCTCAGGACCAACGGCATCCTGATCGACGGCGAGGGCGTGGTCGACGGCGGCCAGACCAAGGTGTTGCTGCAGATCTTCTCGGCCAACGCGATCGGGCCGATCTTCTTCGAGTTCATCCAGCGCAAGGGCGACGATGGCTTCGGCGAAGGCAACTTCAAGGCGCTGTTCGAATCGATCGAGGAAGACCAGATCCGCCGCGGCGTGCTGAAGGTCGATCACGCGGCGTGAGCCATGGCGCGCCGCGCCAGCGCACAGCAAAGGGTGTCGTCCCGGCCTCGTGCGCAATTGCGCACGGGAGCCGGGACCCATACCGCGGAATCTATCGCGTGTGCCGGGTAGTAGTCCCGCGGAAAAAGCCGCGCGCCACAACCGCGTGTCGTGGTTATGGGTCCCGGCTCGCGCTTCGCTTGGCCGGGACGACAACGAGATTTACTTCGCTGCTTTCCAAGCCGCCGTCACATCCCCGATATTCGCCAGTTCCGGCTCGCGGATCGCGGACGGTGTCCGCGAGAAGCGCGGCGCGGGGGCGGGCTGGGTGACGCCGTGGCGGTCGACGAACACCTGGCGTGCGGCCATGTGCGGATGCTTGGGCGCTTCCTCCATGGTCAGGATCGGCGCGAAGCAGATGTCGGTGCCTTCCATGATCTGACACCAGTCCGCGCGCGATTTGCTCTTGAACACCCGGGTCAGCTTCTCCTTCAGCGCCGGCCAGGCCTTGCGGTCCATCTGCGCGTCGAAGTCGGCGTCGGTCAGGTCGGCATGCTTGCGCAGCAGCGCGTAGAACTGCGGCTCGATCGAGCCGATCGAGATGAAGTTGCCGCAGGAGCATTCATAGACGCCGTAGAAATGCGCGCCGCCATCCAGGAAATTCTGGTCGCGGCCGCCGCTCCAGCGGCCCTGCGCGGCCATGTCGTAGAACATCGACATCAGCGAGGCCGCGCCGTCGCACATCGCGGTATCGACCACCTGGCCCTTGCCGGACTTCTGCGCTTCCAGCAGCGCGGCGAGCACGCCGACCACGAGGTAGAGCGCGCCGCCGCCGAAATCGCCGACCAGGTTGAGCGGCGGCACCGGCTTCTCCTTGGTGCCGATCGCGGCCAGCGCGCCCGTGATCGAGATGTAGTTGATGTCATGGCCGGCGGCATTCGCCAGCGGGCCTTCCTGGCCCCAGCCGGTCATGCGGCCATAGACCAGTCTTGGATTGCGCGCGAGCACGACATCCGGGCCGAGGCCGAGGCGCTCCATCACGCCGGGACGAAAGCCCTCGATCAGCGCGTCGGCGTGGCCGAGCAGGTCGAGCACTTCAGCAATCGCCGCCTTGTTCTTGAGGTCGAGCTCGATGACCTTGCGGCCGCGGGTTGCGACCGCCTTCAGATTCTTGCCGGCGCCGACCCGATCGAGCGTGATGACCTCGGCGCCCATGTCGGCGAGCAGCATGCAGGCGAACGGGCCGGGACCGATGCCGGCGAATTCGACGATGCGGAAGCCGGCGAGCGGGCCCGAGGTGCGGGCGGCAGTCTGGGAGGCAGGTTTATCGAGCACGTTGTTCTTCCGTTGGTTGCGGGGCGCTAGGCGGCTGAGATGTCACGGCTGGCTTGGTGCCGAACTTCATGCGTTCTCCCAGCCGTCCGTGGGACGGTATTTTTAATTAGCTGATTAGCTAAATTGTCTCGCCTAAAGCCGGATGTGGCAAGCACCTTTTGTCCTGTGCCGCCGGTAAAAACGCGAACGGCGCGCATCGCTGCGCGCCGTTCTGGACTTGTGTTTAGGCGCTATCAGCCCGCGGCCGCGACCGCCCGCTGTCCCATCACCTTGATCAAGTTGGCGCGGTAGTCGGCCGAGCCGTGGATGTCAGCGAGCAAGCCGCTCGCCGGGATATTGACGCTGTCGAGCGCCGAGGCCGCCCAGTTCGCCTTCAGCGCCTGCTCGATCGGCGCCACCCGCATGACGCCGCTCTGCGATGCGCCAGTGGCGGTGGCGCGGACGTCACCCGACTTGGTCTTGGTGACGAACACGCCGGTCAGCGCGAAGCGCGAGGCCGGGTTCGGAAACTTCGCGTAGCCCGCCTTGGCCGGGACCGGAAACGACACCGCAGTGATGATCTCGCCATCCTCGAGCGCCGTCGTGAACAGGCCCTTGAAGAAATCATCCGCCGCGATCGACCGCTTGTTGGTCTTGACCGTCGCGCCGAGCGCCAGCACCGCCGCCGGATAATCCGCCGCCGGGTCGTTGTTGGCGAGCGAGCCGCCGATCGTGCCGCGATAGCGCACGGCGGGATCGCCGATCAGCGACGCCAGATTGGCGAGCGCCGGGATCGCCTTCTGCACCGCATCACTTTGCGCCACATCGTAATGCGGAGTCGCGGCCTTGATGGTGACGGTGTCGCCCGACACCTCGATGCCGATCATCTCCTGCACCTTGGACAGGTCGATCACGTCGGAAGGCGCGGCAAGACGCTGCTTCATCACCGGAAGCAGGGTCTGTCCGCCGGCGAGGAATTTTGATTCCGCGCCTTTGGCGAAGGTTGCGGCGGCGTCAGCGACCGAGGAAGCGCGGTGATAATTTGTCTCGTACATGGCTCTTCCTCCCTCAACCGTGAATGGCGTGCCAGACGCGATCGGGCGTCGCCGGCATTTCCAGCTTGTTGTTGCCGATCGCGTCCGTGATCGCGTTGATCACGGCAGCCGAGGCGCCGATCGCGCCGGCTTCGCCGCAGCCCTTGACGCCGAGCGGGTTGCCCGGACACAGCGTCGTGGTGTGGGAGAGCTGGAACGAGGGCAGGTCGTCGGCCCGCGGCATGGTGTAGTCCATGAAGGACGCGGTCATGAGCTGACCGGTGCCGTCATAGACCACACCTTCGAGCAGTGCCTGGCCGATGCCCTGCGCAAGGCCGCCATGGACCTGGCCCTCGACGATCATCGGGTTGATCAGCCGGCCGAAATCGTCGGCTGCGACGAAGTTGACGAAGGAGGTCTTGCCGGTGCCGGGATCGACCTCGAGTTCGCAGATATAGGCACCGGCCGGGAAGGTGAAGTTGGTCGGGTCGTAGAACGCCGTCTCCTTCAACCCGGGCTCCATGCCATCGGGCAAATTATGCGCGGTGTAGGCGGCGAGCGCGACCATCGGCAGCGCGATCGACTTGTCGGTGCCGGTGACCTTGAACTCGCCGTTCTCGATCACGATGTCGCTCTCGGACGCCTCGAGCGCATGCGCCGCGATCTTCTTGGCCTTGGCCTCGACCTTCTCCATCGCCTTCACGATCGCCGTACCGCCGACCGCGAGCGAGCGCGAGCCGTAGGTACCCATGCCGAACTGCACCTTGTCGGTGTCGCCATGGACGATCGAGACCTGGCTGATCGGCACGCCGAGCCGCTCCGCGATGATCTGGCAGAACGTCGTTTCGTGGCCCTGGCCGTGGCTGTGCGAACCGGTGAGCACCTCGATGGTGCCGACCGGGTTGACGCGGATCTCAGCCGACTCCCACAGGCCGACGCCGGCGCCGAGACTGCCGACCGCCTTCGACGGCGCGATGCCGCAGGCCTCGATGTAGCAGGAGATGCCGATGCCGCGCAGCTTGCCGTCGGCTTTGGCCTTGGCCTTGCGGGCCGGGAAGCCGGCATAGTCGATCGCCTTCATCGCGGCATCGATCGAAGCGTGGAAGTCACCAATATCATACGCCATGATCACAGGCGTCTGATACGGGAACTGGGTGATGAAGTTCTTCTTGCGCAGCTCGGTCGGATCGACCTTCAACTGCCGCGCCGCCGTCTCCATCATGCGCTCGATCAGATAGCTGGCCTCGGGGCGGCCGGCGCCGCGGTAGGCGTCGACCGGCGTGGTGTTAGTGTAGACGCCGATCACCTCGGCATAGATCGCCGGAATCACGTACTGGCCCGACAGCAGCGTCGCGTAGAGATAGGTCGGGACGGCCGAGGAGAACAGCGACATATAGGCGCCGAAATTGGCGTGGGTCTTCACCCGCAGGCCAAGGATCTTGTTGTCCTTGTCGAACGCCAACTCCGCCTTCGAGACATGGTCGCGGCCATGCGCGTCGGTGAGGAAGGCTTCCGAACGGTCGCCGGTCCACTTCACCGGGCGGCCCACCTTCTTCGAGGCCCACAGCGCCACCATCTCTTCGGGATAGATGTAGATCTTGGAGCCGAAGCCGCCGCCGACGTCGGGCGCGATCACGCGCAGCTTGTGCTCGGGCGCGATGTTGTAGAACGCCGACAGCACGAGGCGGGCGACGTGCGGATTCTGCGACGTCGTGTAGAGCGTGTAGTGCTCTTCGGCCTGGTCGTAATGCGCGATCGCCGCGCGCGGCTCCATCGCGTTCGGCACCAGGCGGTTATTGGTGAGGTCGAGCGTCACCACATTGGCCGCCTTGCCGAAGGCATCCTTGACCGCGGCTTCGTCGCCGAGATGCCAGTCATATACGATGTTGCCGGGAGCTTCGGGATGAAGCTGCGCGGCGCCCGGCTTGATCGCGGCCTTGATGTCAGGCACCGCGGGAAGTTCTTCGTAATCGACGACGACCGCTTCGGCGGCGTCCCTGGCCTGGTTCTTGGTCTCGGCGATCACGACCGCGACCGCCTGCCCGACAAAGCGCACGGTCTCCGGCGCCATAGCCGGCCACGCGCCCATTTTCATCGGTGAGCCGTCCTTCGAGGTGATGGCCCAGCCGCAGATCAAATTGCCGACCTTGTCGTCGACGATCTGCTGTCCGGTCAGCACCGCGATCACGCCGGGCATCTTCATGGCCTCGGCGGAATCGATGCCCTTGACCTTGGCATGGGCATGCGGGCTGCGGATGAAGTGAGCGTAGCTCATGCCGACCATTTTGACGTCGTCGACGTAACGTCCTTGTCCGGTGATGAACCGGCGATCTTCCTTGCGCACGACACGTGCGCCAATTCCTTCAACACCCATTGTCTAGTCCTCCCGACCGGAGATTCGATTTGCCGCCGTTTCCATCGAGACCGGCGGTGGTGAGCTTGATCGTGTGCGGTGCGTGGCGCGCTATTCGGCGGCCTGCGCAACCTTCATGCGGCCGGCTGCGTCGAGCACCGCCTTGACGATGTTGTGGTAGCCGGTGCAGCGGCAGATGTTGCCTTCGAGTTCGTGGCGAACCGTTTCCTCGTCGAGCTTGCCGCCATGGCGGTGCACGATGTCGACAGCGGACATGATCATGCCGGGGGTGCAATAGCCGCACTGCAGGCCGTGATTGTCGCGGAACGCCGCCTGCATCGGGTGCAGCTCGTCGCCTTTGGCGAGGCCTTCGATCGTGGTGACGTTGCAGCCCGCGGCCTGGCCGGCCAGCATGGTGCAGGATTTGACCGCCCGTCCATCGACATGGACGACGCAGGCGCCGCATTGGCTGGTATCGCAGCCGACATGGGTGCCGGTGAGGTTCATGTTTTCGCGCAAGAGGTGCACGAGGAGGGTTCGGTCCTCAACGTCGACCGAGACCGCCTTGCCGTTTACCGTCAGTTTGACTGTAGACACGCGTTTCTCCCAATAGCTTCGTTATGGGCCCAGTAGACCACGCTTCATGTGGGTCGTAACCGCGATCAAAGTCGTAGTCGCGGCCCTGTCATGAAGGCGCCGGGCAGTGCCTGCGATCCTAGCAGGCAGCCGTTCAATGGGCAATTTGCAAGCAGCCTGCGACGCACTCCAGCGCGACGAAATTGCCCGGCAGCGCAAGCGGTTTTCGGCAAACTGACGGTGCTCGCCGCACGCCAAAATCGTCGCCGCGATCGCTACTACCTTCCGCCTATAACGACGCAAGGGCGTTGCTGTCATTTTCATCGCCGACGCAGCGGCAGAAGATCGCTGGTTCATGAAATTCGGTAGCGATCCGCGCCCGCGATGCATCCATCGCGGCAACAAAATCATATTGGAGGAAGCCAATGAAGCTGAGGAGCGGGATTTTCTTTGCCGGCGTGTCGCTGGTCGCCATGGTGCTGGCAGGCATTGGTGCGTCGAAAGCCAATGATTCCGTCGTGAAGGCGGCATCCGATCCCAACGGATGGGCAATTGCCGGCCACGATTACGGCAATACGCGTTTCAGCCCGTTGAAGCAGATCAACTCCGAGAATGCCGGCAAGCTGCAGCTGGTCTACTCGCTGTCGCTGGCTTCGCTCCGCTCCAACGAGTCGTCGCCGGTTGTGATCGGCAAGAACCTGTATGTGTCGACCTCGTGGGGTCCGAAATACGTCTATGCGATCGATGCCGCGACCGGCGCGCGCAAATGGACCTGGCAGCCCGATATTCCGGATGACGTGCTTCAATACGCCTGCTGCGACGTCAACAATCGCGGCGTGTCCTATGCCGACGGCAAGATCTTCGTCGGCCGGCTCGACGGCAAGCTGACCGCGCTCGACGCCGAGACCGGCAAGGAGCTCTGGACCTCGACGGTCGTCGACTACAAGCAGGGCTCGGTCATCACCTCGCCGCCGCTCGTCGTCCGCGACAAGGTCATCACCGGCTTCGGCGGCGGCGAATATGGCGTCCGCGGCGCCTTGCAGGCGTTCTCGCTCAAGGACGGCAAGCTGCTCTGGCAGACCTACACGGTGCCGGCGCCGGGCGAACCCGGCAGCGACACCTGGAAGGGCGACACCGGGCTGCACGGCGGCGGCGCCGCCTGGCTGGTCGGCTCCTACGATGCCAAGTCCGACACGGTCTACTGGGGTACCAGCAATCCGGGGCCGTGGAATACCGCGGTGCGCTCCACCGGCGACGGCAATTTCGGCAAGCTGACCAACCTTTACACGGCCTCGACGCTGGCGATCGATCCCAACACCGGCAAGATCAAGTGGCACATCCAGGGCACGCCGGCTGACGCCTGGGACTATGACGGCGTCAACGAACTGCTGCTCGCCGACCTCAAGATCAAGGGTACCGAGACGCCCGTGCTGATGAAGGCGGACCGCAACGGCTTCTTCTTCGTGGCCAACCGCGAGACCGGCAAGATGATCTCCGCGGAGAAATACGTCTTCGCCAACTGGGCCAAGAAGTGGGACATCAACACGATGCGGGCGGAAGAGGATCCGGACAAGCGTCCGGGCCCGGGCCATCCCGCCAAGGACATCTGCCCGAACCTGATCGGCGGCAAGAACTGGCAGCCGATGTCGTTCAACCCGCAGACCGGCCTCGTCTACATCCCGAGCAACAATGTGTGCATGGACTGGTCGGTCTCTGACGTGAACTACAAGCGCGGCGTGTTCTATCTTGGCGCCGAATTCCCGACCAAGCCGGGCCCCGGCGGCTTCCTCGGCGAGCTCGTAGCCTGGGATCCGATCGCCAACAAGAAGGTGTGGAGCATCAAGGAAGACCTGCCCTTCAACGGCGGCACGCTGACGACCGGCGGCAATTTGGTGTTCTCCGGCAACCTGCATGGCGACTTCCGCGCCATCGATGCCAAGAACGGCAAGGTGCTGTGGAGCAAGAACCTCGGCAGCGGCATCGGTGCAGGTCCAGTGACCTATTCGGTCGACGGCAAGCAGTATGTCGCGATCGTGGTCGGACGCACCGCGGCGCTGCCGGCCTTCCTCGGTGACATCGGCAAGAAGATGGTCGCCGCGGCGCCCGAAGGCGGCTCGCTGTTCGTGTTCGCCCTGCAGTAAACGATCGTCTAGGAGGCAGCATTGTCCGTGTCCTGCATCGCCCGAAACGAACTGCGCACCCCCTCGCGCAACACGCGGTTGGAACATGCAATCCGGACCGTGCTGCTCTCCGCCCTGCTCATGGTGCTGGCCCTAGCGGCCGGCGCCGACGAGACAAAGCCGCCGCTGCGGCTCTGCGCCGACCCGACCAACCTGCCTTTCTCGAGCGACGACCCGGGCAAGCCCGGCCTCTATCTCGAGATCGGCCAGGCGGTGGCGCAGACGCTCGGCCGCACGGTGAGCACCAACTGGTACAAGTCCTATTTCGGCAAGCGCACGGTGCGGGAGACGCTGCTCAGCAAGCAGTGCGACGCCATGGTCGGCCTGCCTTTGATCGACGATTTCATGGGCCCGGCGGTGATCTTCTCGAAGCCGATCGCCCATGAGGGCTATGCGCTGGTCGGCAGCAAGGACCGCAAGCTTGCCGGCGTCGACGACCTCAGGGGATTGCGGGTTGCGGTGCAGTATCAATCGACGCCGCAGAACCTGCTCGCGCTGCGCGACGACGTCCGGAAGGTGACCGTGCTCAGCCCGGAGGAGGGCATGGCGGCGCTCGAACAGGGCAAGGCCGACATCGCCTTCATCTGGGCGCCGGTGGCGGGCTGGCTCAACAAGACCAGCTTCGGCGACAAATATCAGATCGTGTCCACCGAGGGCGACGGCCTGCTCTGGGCGACCGCGATCGGTTTCGCCAAGGCGTCCGGCGCGTTGCGCGATGAAGTCGACGGCGTGCTGCCGGCGCTGCAGCCGGAGATTGCCGCCCTGTTTGCCAAATATGGCGTGCCGAACGGCGCACCGGTGAAGTTCGGCGAGGCCGACCGCGCGACGACGTCGTCCGTCGGCGCCAGCGAGCCCGTCACGGTCGGGCAGGCCGCGGCCGCGGCGGCCGAGAGACCGGTTCAGACCGCCGCGACCGCCGGCGACGCCAAGGGGGATGCCACCGCCGGGCGGGAGGTCTTCAACGGAACCTGCGCGCATTGCCACGGCCCGGACGCGGTGCAGGCCGAGCGAAAGATCGATCTCAGGCTGCTCAAGAAGCGCTATGCTGACGACATGGAATCGACATTCTGGAAGACGGTCCATGACGGGCGGCCGGCCAAGGGCATGCCGGCCTGGAAGGACGTCTTCAACGACGACGAGCTCAGAAACGTATATGTCTATCTGCAGAGCGTGCAGGATACCGGCGGATCGAACTAGAAGCTGCGGTTCGCAAGAGGAGCGTTTTCGAGCGAAGTGGATACCGGTTCGCGTGAAGAAAACGCGTCAGAACATGAATCGAGAGCCCCGTTCCGATCCAATCGGAACGGAGGCTTGGGCAGTGCGAGGGTCCTCATGATGGGGTTCCTGATCATCGACGATCACCCCCTGTTCGGGGAGGCGCTTGGCAACGCCATCCGCATCTCGCATCCCGATGCCCGGATCTATGAGGCCACCTCGATCAAGGGGGCCCTTGGCATCCTCGCCAGCGAGCCGAATATCGACCTGGCGCTGCTCGATCTGCTGCTGCCCGACGTGGTCGGCTTCTCCGGCTTCCAGAAGATCAGGGATCGCTATCCGCGGCTGCCGATCGCCATCGTCTCGAGCGAGGAGGACAAGCACACCATCCGCGAGGCGCTCGAGATGGGCGCGGTCGGCTATCTGCCGAAGTCGACCTCGCTCGGCGAGCTCTCGCAGGCGATCGCGCGCGTGCTGAGCGGCTCGGTCTCGGCGCCGCGGGATTTCGTCGCGGTCGGTGCGCTGGAACAGTCCGAGACGGCGCGGACGCTGCGCGAACGCATTCAGAAGCTGACGCCGCAGCAGATCCGGGTGCTCCATCTGATCATCCGCGGCCTGCAGAACCGCGAGATCGCCGCCGAGCTCAAGCTCGCGGAATCCACCGTGAAGGCGCATGTCACCGAGATCCTGCGCAAGCTGAAGCTGTTCAGCCGCAACAAGGCGATCATCGAGCTCGGCAAGATTCCGCTTCCGGTCCCGGAGGCCTGTTCGGGCGCAAAGGCGGAGAAGGCGCCCTAGTGTGCTGAATGCGAAGTTCGTGCGATTTCGCGGCAGCCACTTTCACGAACTTCGCATTGATAAAGCACACTAGAATCATAAGTTTGCTAGTGTCCTTATCGAATCCGAAGTTCGCTCCGAAGGTGCGGCAAATGATGCGAACTTCGGATTCGGGACACTAGCCGTGCTGCACTGCGAGGCGGGCGCATTGGAAATCCTGCCTATAGGCTGCCATCCGGCTTTGAGATAACGTCGTGCGCACAATGGCTGTTATGAGCATCCGAGGGAGGACGGCGCAGCATTGACCACGACCGCGCCCCTGGCGGACGAGCCGCCGCTCGGCAAGGCGGGTACGCCTCGACTGCTGATTGTCGAGGATCACCCGCTGTTCCGTGCCGCCCTGATCGGCGTGATCGGGGCCGAGTTTCCCGATGCCGAGGTGCTGCAGGCGACGTCGATCGACGGTGCGCTGGATGTGATCGCGGCGCGCGACGGGCTCGATCTGATCCTGCTCGATCTGTCGATGCCCGGCACCACGGGCCTGCTCGGCGCCTACCGGGTGCGTGCCGCCGCGCCGCGCAGCGCGCTTGTGATCGTGTCGGCGCATGACGATCCCCGGATCGTCGGCGGCGCGATCTCGCTCGGGATTTCCGGCTACATCCCGAAGTCGACGCCGAAGCTCGAGCTGGCGCGGCTGTTGCGCGGCATTCTCGAAGGCGCGGTGTGCCTGCCGCCGCGCTTTCGCGATACCGCCGCCGCCCGGAAGGCCCAGGCCGAGGCGCGCGAGCTGGTGCAGCAGCTCGGCCAGTTCACCGCGCAGCAGCTTCGCGTGCTCGACATGATCTGCCGCGGCCTGCAGAACAAGCACATCGCCTATGAGCTCGATATCTCGGTCACCACCGTGAAGGTGCATGTCTCGGAGATCCTGCGCAAGCTCGGCGTGCGCAGCCGCACCGAGGCCATCATCGCGCTGTCGAAGCTGGACTTCGGCAAGCACGACCACGCGCCGGTGACGGCCTCGCCGTCGTCGCATGGCGCCTAGAGCCTTTCCCGTTTCGATGGAATCGCAACGGGAAAGGCTCCAGGTTCTTGTCTGACGCGTTTTCTTCACGCGAACCGGTATCCACTTCGCTCGAAAACGCTCTGCTCATAACCGCGCGCCCGACTGCTCCGCCGCCAGCAGGAACGACAGCAGCGAGCGCATCTCGGCGGGCTTGATCGGCTTCTTCAACAGCTCATGGCCGAAGGCCGATACGTCGGAGGCGGCCTTGGCCGAGTAGTCGGCGGTCACGATGATCGCCGGTACCTTGGCGTTGATCGCGCCGCGGATGACATCGACGGCCTGAATGCCGGTCTCGCCATTGTCGAGATGCAGATCGGCGATGATGGCGTCGGGAATGCCGTCGAGCGCGTGGATGCGCTCGAGCGCCTCGGTCTTGGAGATCGTCACCGCGACGTCGCAGCCCCATTTCTCCAGCAAATGGGCGAGCCCCTCGGCGCTCGAGAGGTCGTTCTCGATCAGCAGGATCTTGGCGCCCTCCATGCCGCCATATCGATAGTCGACGCTGGCCTGTTCGCGCACCGGGATCGCAACCGGATCCAGCGTGCGAGGCACGGTGACCGAGAACACCGAGCCTTTGCCGGCGCGCGAGCTCAGCCTGATGTCATGGCCGAGCAGGTCGGCAAACCGGCGCACGATCGAGAGACCAAGCCCGATGCCGGCCTTGTCGCCAGCGCTGGTTTCGCCGCGCTGAAACTCGACGAAGATGGCTTCGCGCTGCGCTTCCGGAATGCCCGGCCCGGTGTCGTGCACCTCGATGCATATGTCATCGCCCCTGGCACGGCATCCCATCAGCACGCTGCCGCGCTGGGTGTAGCGCAGCGCATTGGCGACGAGGTTTTGCAGGATCCGTCGCAGCATCAGCGGATCGGAGCGAACGACCGCGGACGACGGCATGATCCGGAAACCGAGATTGCGCTTGGCGGCGGTCGCGACAAATTCCTGCTCCAGCGGCTCGAACAGCGAGGCGATCGCGACCGGCCCGAATTCGGGCCTGAGCACGCCCGCATCGAGCTTGGAGATGTCGAGCAGCGTCCGCAGCATGTCCTCGAGCGTCGCCAGCGAACGATCGATCTGATCGGTAAGCGCGACGCTCTTGGACTCGGTTGCCATCTCGGTCAGCGCGGACAGCGTCAGCCGCGCCGCATTCAGCGGCTGCAACAGATCGTGCGTGACCGAGACGAGCACGGATGATTTCAAGGAGCTCGCCGCTTCGGCCTGCTGCTTGGCCTGCAGCAGGCGACCATTGGTTTTCTCCAGCGATTGCAGCGCCTGCTTGAGCTGCTGGGTGCGGTCGCGCACCTGCTGATCCAGCGCGATCGCGGTCTCGAACAGCGAGAAGGCGTTGAGCTGCTGATCGGTCGAGCGTTCGACGCGCGACATCAGCGCCGCGTTGATCTTGCGCAGCTTCTCGGCCTCGCGTTCAAGCGCCGCAATTCGCGTGGTCTTGGTATCCGTCATTGCGGCGCGAGTGCCCGCTTGCCGATGGCGATGCCGGTCAGCGTCTGGTTGACATGCATGGAGCGATACTGCTCGCCATAGGTCTGAAAGCCAATCACTTTGTTGCGGCGATAGAGCTCCGACATCTCCCGCGACAGCTGGCGCTGCTCGACGTCGAGCCGGCGCAGCACGCATTCGAAGCCGATGAACATCGAGACCTCGCCGAGATCGTCGGTCAGCTCCTTGAGCAGGCGGCTCGTCACGTCGATCGGGTCGCGCTCGCGCGCCACCGTCAGCACCATGCCCTCGTCGATGGCGCAGAAGAATTGCAGCGATCCGTCCGGGTTGGTGCGCTGGATCGACCGCGCGTAATAGGCGCCGCCGACGCGAACCAGCACGGGATGCGCGGCGAACGAGAACAATTCGAGCTTGCTGTCGCTGAGGCCGACGGCGCGGGAATATTCCAGCGCCGCCGGCTCGGCATTCAATTCCTTGACGATGCGGTGCTCGATGTCGGCCTCGGTCACCACCATCTTGGTCGATGTCGGTTCGAAGTGATCGCACTTGAACAGGCGGAACGGCAGCCGGGTCCGGATCAGGATCAGGACCGCGGCATCGGTAAAGGCCTCGCCGCCATGGAAGACCCACGATTTCTCGAAGCGCAGACCGTCGCCGGCGGAGCCGCCGACCACCGGGATGTCGCCGAGCGACGCATAGATCGCCGACATGATGGTCTCCTCACGCTGGCACATGCCGTCGATGAAGAGCAGCCCGAAGGAATCGTGGGTGTGATCGCAATGCTCGGTGCGTTGCGCGAATTCGTTCTGCAATTCGGTGCAGATCGAGCGGCCGTGATCGACCCGAAATGTCGAAAGGTCGAACAGCGGCCGGGCCGCGATGACGAAATCGGCCGCGTTGAAGCCCATCGCGACGACGCTGTCCTCGTCCCAACCGCCGGGCGACAATTCGCCGGCCGTGGTGCAGCCGAAGATCGGTACGTCGGGCATCCGGCTGGACAGTTCGGCAATGAATGTCTGCGGCTCGTAGACCGGTGACACGAACACCACGAGCATCGCGAGATCAGCCGCCGCCAATTGGCGCGCGATCTCGTCGGCTGCTTCCCGCGGCCCGTCGGTCTTTGCCTGCACCACGACGATACTGTCGGCGGTGCTACCGTTCTGCTTCGCCAAAGGCGCTCTCCCTGACCAGAATTTTTTGCTTTTCTTGGCGCGGCCGATTGAACCCGCGCGGGTCGTGAGGGCATCCGGACCATGCCGCGATGGCTGGCGTTCCGGCTTGCCCGCGGCTTTCAGGTCGTGAGGGGAAATGCCATTGGCCGGGCTATTGCGCCGGCAGCTACGCTCGCCGCAAGCGCCAATGGCGCCGGTCGACGCGATGACATGGGACACCTCCCGATGTGTGTTCTCCTGGCCCGGGCAGGGACAGGATTTGATCGGTTCTAAACTATCGGGCCGGACCTGCGCGTCAATCACCTTACCCACCCGCCTAGCCCGACCAAGGTAGTATCGCGCCGGGCCCGGCGGCCGCTGCCCATTTACCGGGCCTTATCGATTCTGCCTTAGTTTTGCGCTCCGGGGTCTGGGGCGGGTTGCTGCCGGACCTCGCGTGGTTTTCAGAATGAAGACGGGGGTTGGAATGCCGGGGCTGAAGCGATCGTTGTCGATCAGGATCCCAACCCTCAGATTTCGCGCCAAGATCATGCTCGGCTTTGCCGTCACGCTGGCGCTTTCGGCAGCCACCATGGGCTTTGCCTATATGGGCTTCGAGCGGGTCTCCGCCGGCGTCGGCTCCTATCGCCAGAGCGTCGCGGAAGCCGATCTGGCCCGCAACATCGATCGCGAATTGATCTCCTACCGTTCGCTGGCGCGCTACTTCGTCGCGACCGGCAAGGAGGACGACGCCAAGGCCGCGCTCGCCGCCGAGGGCAGCCTGAAGGACGCCATCATGGCGTCGATGAAGGGCACCACCAATCCGGCCCGGCTCGAGCAGATCACCAAGCTGGAGCGCGAATTCCGCGCCTTCACCAAGATCTTCACCGAGATCGTCCGCATCAAGGACGACAGCGCACAGACCGCGCAGAACAAGCTGACCCGCAGCGCGACCTCGATGCGCTACAAGCTCGACGATCTTCCGAGCAATGCCGATGATTCCGAGCTGCAGTCGATCCAGTTCGGCGCCAAGAAGGTGACCGACCAGCTCCAGTCGATCACCGGGGCCGTCAATACCTTCGTCGTCAACGGCGACAAGACGGTCGCTTCGAGCGCGCTCGCCCGGCTGAAATTCGCCGACAATCTGGTGAAGGCGATCACCTCGAATAACGAGCGGATCACCCAGAGCGTGAAGGACATCACCGCGCTGCTCGAAGAGTACCGCGAGGCGCTCGCCAAGCTGATCGCGAACGCGAAGTCGATCGACGAACTGACCGTCGAGATGACGGAGTCCGCGGCCGCCATCAGCCAGGGCGCGGCGGCGATGAAGTCCGATCTGCTCGCCGACCAGAAGCGGCTTGAAAACGAATCGCACACCATGATCGGCGAGACCGAGCAGCTGATCCTGATGCTCGCCGCCGGCAGCTTCGTGCTCGGGCTGGTCTGGGCGTTCCTGCTGGGCAAGGGTATTTCGCGACCGATCGCGGCGATGTGTGCGGCGATGCGCGAGCTCGCGGCGGGCAATTTCGACGTCGTGCTGCCGGGCCTCGGCCGCCGCGACGAACTCGGCGAGATGGCCGGCGCCGTGGAGGAATTCAAGGTCCAGGCGATCGCCAAGGCCGAACGCGATGCCGCGACCCAGGAAGCGCAGAACAAGGCAAGTGCGACCGCGCGGCGCAACGAGCTGATTCGTTTTGCCGACGAATTCGAATCCGCGGTCGGCTCGATTGTCTCCAACGTGTCGGCCTCAGCCGTGCAACTCGAATCCGCGGCCGGTACGCTGACCCGGACGGCGGAGACCACGCAGAACCTGTCGAGCCAGGTCGCCGGCGCCTCGGAGGAAGCCTCCAGCAACATGCAATCGGTCGCCTCCGCAACCGAGGAGCTGTCGGCGTCCGTCGACGAGATCGGCCGCCGCGCCAAGGAGTCGAGCCAGATCGCGGATTCCGCCGTGCGTCAGGCCGAGCAGACCGACGCGCGGATCGGCAAGCTCTCGCGCGCTGCGCAGGAGATCGGCGACGTCGTCAAGCTGATCACGGCGATCGCCGAGCAGACCAATCTGCTGGCGCTGAACGCCACCATCGAGGCCGCGCGCGCCGGCGATGCCGGCCGCGGCTTCGCGGTGGTTGCGGCCGAGGTGAAGTCGCTGGCGAGCCAGACCGCCAGGGCCACCGACGAGATCTCCACCCATATCTCGGGCATGCAGGCGGCGACGCAGGAATCGGTCGCCGCTATCAAGGAGATCGGCGGCACTATCGGGCAGATCTCCGGCATCGCGACCAACATCGCAAGCTCGGTCGAGCAGCAGAGCGCGGCAACGCAGGAGATCGCGCGCAGCGTGCAGAACGTCGCGCAGGGCACACAGGAAGCGGCGTCCAGCGTCACCCAGGTGAATCGCGGCGCCACCGAGACCGGAGCTGCTTCCGAAGAGGTGCTGAATTCGGCCCGCTCGCTGTCGGTCGAGAGCTCGCGGCTGCGCGAGGAGCTCGACCGCTTTATGGCCAATATCCGCGCGGCATAAGGCGCGCGCGGATCTATCCATCGTCGTCCTGGCGAAAGCCAGGACCCATAATCACCACTCACTATTGTTTTAAGTGCAACTCGCCGCGTGCCCTTTTGTTGGGCCGCGGCGTATGGGTCCTGGCTTTCGCCGGGACGACGCTGTTTGGTTGGCGAGATGATGCGATTAATCTCGTCCGAACTGGTGCTTCAACTCGACCTTGGCGCGCTCCAGCCGCGACCGCTCGGTCTTCGGCAGCGTCTTGCCGGCGCGGTTGATATAGAAGGTCAGCATCGAGAGCGCGGAACGATAGGCGCCGCTCTTGCGGCGCGCGCTGTGCTCGGCGGACCGCTTCAGCGATGATGCGATCTTCTTCGCGCTGGTCTGCTTGAACACGCCGCGCTTGAGGTCGAGCGCGTCGCTCTCCTTTGTCACCCGCTGCGACCAGCGCTTCGCCGTCCTCTTGCTTGCGCCGCGCCTGCGACGCGTCGTGCCCATGGACCGTGCCGGTAATGTCCTTGCCGTCTTGCGTGTTGCTTTCTTGTGTGCGGCCATCGATGCCTCCGTGTGTTTTGAGCCGAGAACAGTTCACCGCGATCGTGGTTCCTATGCCGCATTGCGGGAACCCTTGCCGGCCTGCCGCGTTGACACCGCGTGGCGGGCACTCCGTTTGCCGCAATTCCGGGTGAGTGAACCTTGGAACAGATCGTTCCGGGGTTTTTCTCATTGGTCGATTCTGATGACAGTGCAGCCGACACAATTGAGTTCCGCGACGACGCGACAGGCCGTGGCTCCGGTCACGCCGGACGATGACCGCATCATCGAGACCTCGATTCCGGTCCGGCTCGACAATCTCAGCTGGAGCCGCTTTCACACCCGCGTCGTGCTGGCGCTTGGCATCACCTGGATCCTCGACGGGCTGGAAGTGACGCTCGCGGGTGCATTGTCGGGTGCGCTGAAGGACAGCCCGACGATGAGCTTCTCCAATGCCGATGTCGGTCTTGCCAGCAGCGCGTATCTCGCCGGCGCCGTGCTCGGCGCGCTGGGCTTCGGCTGGCTCACCGACCGGATCGGGCGCAAGAAGCTGTTCTTCATCACGCTCGCGCTTTATCTGTCGGCGACCGCCGCGACCGCGCTGTCGTGGAATGTCGCGAGCTACGCGCTGTTTCGCTTTCTCACCGGTGCCGGCATCGGCGGCGAATACACCGCGATCAACTCGACCATCCAGGAACTGGTGCCGGCGCGCTATCGCGGCTGGACCGATCTCGTCATCAACGGCAGCTTCTGGATCGGGGCGGCGATCGGTGCGCTGAGCGCCATCATCCTGCTCGATCCCGCGTTCCTTGCGCCGGACCACGGCTGGCGGATCGCCTATTTCACCGGCGCGGTGCTCGGCCTCGTCGTGCTGTTGATGCGGATGTGGATTCCGGAGAGCCCGCGCTGGCTGATGATCCACGGCTATCCCGACCGGGCCCACAAGATCGTCGCCGATATCGAGACCTCCGTGCTCGGCCACGAACAATCGAGCGCGGACTTCGAGAAGATCAGGCTGCGGATGCGTGATCACACGCCGCTGCGCGAGGTCGCGGTGACGCTGTTCTCCACCTACCGGCAGCGCTCGCTGGTCGGGCTCACGCTGATGGCCGCGCAGGCGTTCTTCTACAATGCGATCTTCTTCACCTTCGCATTGATCCTGACCGACTTCTTCGGTGTCGCCGCCAGCAATGTCGGCTGGTACATCCTGCCCTTCGCCGCCGGAAACTTCCTCGGGCCGCTGCTGCTCGGCCGCCTGTTCGATACGCTCGGCCGCCGCACCATGATCGCGCTGACCTATGGCATCTCGGGCGTGCTGCTGGCGCTGTCCGGCTATCTGTTCTCGATCGGCGTGCTCAGCGCGCAGACCCAGACCATCGCCTGGATGGTGATCTTCTTCTTCGCCTCGCCGGCCGCGAGCGCCGCCTATCTCACCGTCAGCGAGACGTTTCCGCTGGAGGTCCGCGCGCTCGCGATCGCCGCCTTCTATGCGATCGGCACCGGCATTGGCGGCGTAATTGGACCGGCGCTGTTCGGCGTGCTGATCGACACCGGATCGCGCAACAGTGTCTTCGCCGGCTACCTGCTGGGGTCGGCGCTCATGATGGTCGCCGCAGCGGTCGCATGGCGCTATGCCGTCGCGGCCGAGCGGAAATCGCTCGAATCTGTCGCGCGACCACTGGCATGTGTGGAGTAGACTATGACGAAGCATGACGTGGCCGAAATGCCCATGGATGATGACATCGCCCCTGACGCCAGGACGGACAGCGTGCCGACGCCGGCGTCGCTGATCCCGCCGCTCCGCCAGGCCGCGGTGCTGCTTGACATCGACGGCACCCTGCTCGATTTCGCGCCGACGCCGCGCGAGGTCTGGGTGCCGCCGGAACTGTCGACCACGCTGAAGCAGCTGCATGAGCGCACCCACGGCGCGCTGGCGCTGGTCAGCGGCCGCTCCCTCAACGACATCGACCTGATCTTCGCGCCGGAAGTGTTTCCCGCGATCGGCGGCCACGGCGCCGAGATGCGGCTGCAGCCGGACAGCGAGGCGGTCGCCGCACACGCGCCGCCGCTCGACAAGGAGTTGAAGCGCCGTCTTGCCGCGATCGCAAAGCTCAGCCCCGGCATTCTGCTCGAGGACAAGGGCTATTCGCTGGCGCTGCACTACCGGCTGGCGCCGCAGGCGGAGAAGGCGATCTATGAAGCGGTGTCGCTGATCCGCGCCGAGTTGCCGAATGCGCCGATCGAGGTGCTGCCGGGCAAGAGCGTCTGCGAGATCAAGCATTCCGGCTTCACCAAGGCGACCGGCGTGCTCGAGCTGATGACGCATGAGCCGTTCAAGGGACGGCGCCCGTTCTTCATCGGTGACGACGTCACCGACGAGACCGTGTTCGCGATCATGCCCGATTTCGACGGTCTAGCGTTCTCCGTCGGCCGTCGCGCAACCGGCGTCGCCGGACATTTCGACGGACCGAGCGATGTGCGCGAATTCCTCGCGCATCTGCTCGACGTTGATAGGGACGTCAGCCTGTCCTAACCGAAACGCATTCATCGCAGGCGAATCGAATACGGTGCTTTTGCGTCGTGGCGTCAACCTCGCGCGTAATTTTCTTTTCGCGAGTTCCCGCGAGTTCCGTGCGTGTTCGCCAGAATTTGGTTTCAATTGGGAGATTCCTTGATCAGGAACCATCTTGATGAATGGTTGTTAATACGCGAGTTGACCAACAGGAGGGGACCTGGTGAACCTCGTCGTCGTATCGAACCGCGTCTCGCGCGGAAAACCCAATGAACCCATGACGGGGGGGCTGGCTGCGGCATTGTTGCCGGTGGTGGAAAAGACAGGGGCAATATGGGTGGGTTCCAGCGGACGCGTCCGCGACGGGAACCTGAAGGAACCTTTCGCAGAGGTCGAAGCGCTCGGGGCGGGCGCGCTGGCGATGCTCGATCTGCCGGCCGCGCACTATGGCGGCTATTACGAAGGCTTTGCCAATTCGGCGCTGTGGCCCGCGATGCATTCGCGCGCCGATCTGATTCGTGCGTCTCGCGAGGACTACGCGAGCTATCGCGAAGTGAACGCGTTCATGGCGCGCGCGTTGCTGCGCTTCCGCAAGCCGGATTCCGTGTTCTGGGTCCAGGACTATCATTTCCTCGCGCTCGGCGCCGAGCTGCGCGATCTCGGCGTCACGCAGCCGATCGGCTTCTTCCTGCACACGCCATGGCCGGCGCGCGCGGTAATCGCGGGCGTGCCCAATCATCGCGAGCTGATCGAGGCGATGCTGTCCTATGACCTGATCGGCTTCCAGACCGATGAGGACTGCGAGAACTTCCTGAGCTATGTGCAGCACGATCTCGACTTCGAGGTGCGCGACGGCGTGATCAATTCGTCGTTCGGCCGCACCCGCGCCGCGGTGTTTCCGATCGGCATCGACCCCGGCAAGTTCGCGCAGCAGGCGACCAAGGCGATGACGCATCCCGACGTGACGCGGCTGCGGCGCAGTCTCAACGGCGAGAAGCTCGCGATCGGCGTCGACCGGCTCGACTACTCCAAGGGCCTCGTCAACCGCATCAAGGCGTTCGACAAGATGTGGACGCTGCATCCGAACCTGAAACGTTCGGTGTCGCTGCTGCAGATCGCAACGCCCTCGCGCGGCGCGATCGAAGCCTACGGCAATCTGCAGAGCGAGGTGGCGAAGCTCGTCACCGACGTCAACGGCGTGCATGGCGAGGTCGACTGGACGCCGATCCGCTACCTCAACAAGGGCTTTGGCCAGGGCGTGCTCGCAGGCCTTTACCGCACCGCGCAGGTCGGCGTCGTGACGCCGCTGCAGGACGGCATGAACCTCGTCGCCAAGGAATATGTCGCCGCGCAAAACCCGGCGGACCCCGGCGTGCTGGTGCTGTCGAAATTCGCCGGTGCGGCGAACGAGCTCGACGCGGCGCTGCTGGTCAATCCGCACGATATCGACGGCATGGCGCGCACCTTGGCGACGGCCCTCGCGATGCCGCTGACCGAGCGGCGGATGCGCTGGGAAGCCATGATGGAGAAGCTCAACAGCGGCACCATCCAGCAATGGTTCGCCGACTTCATCGAGGCGCTGCAGGATACGCACAATGCGGGAAACGCGGCGCTGCCGGAGCCACCAACCCTGTGGCCGCGCCGCACGGCGGATTTTGCCGCGCGCTATCACTGAGCGAGCATGACGATGCAGGGTGGGTGCGTTAGTTCGCCCATCCGCGGTTCTGTCGTCCCTGCTAATGCGTAATTGCGCACTAGGCAGGGAACGACACTGAATGTGTTGCGCGGCCAGTGGTCGTAACTTCGCGTTCCCGCGACGGGGCTCGCGAAAGCGGGAATCCGGCATCCGTTCTTCCAGGAGCGATGCGGTCCAATAGATTCCCGGCTCTCGTCTGCGGCGAGCCTCCGGACGAAGAGGCGGGCTGATCGGATGCACTCATTGATTTGCGCCGGTCCCTGACCGACCGCCGGCCAAAATCGCGCGCGTCCACGCGCAAGGCCGCAGCGCGCGGCTGCCGTCGCTATCAATTTACCCAATGTTTTCAATCTGTTGTGGAAATTTCGCGCTCCCGGCCTGCGCTCCCTTGCAAAATCCGCCTCAGCCCTTCAAGAGAGGGCCTCCCGGAGAGATGGCCGAGTGGCTTAAGGCGCACGCTTGGAAAGCGTGTGTGCGGGAAACCGTACCGTGGGTTCGAATCCCACTCTCTCCGCCACTTTGTCCCGGATTTTCGTACCTCGAAACGGAGACAGGCCCGAAAACTCGGCCGTTTTCGTGCATTTTCTCGCCCTGGAGAATGCGGCCGTACTAAAAACGAGGTCGTCAATGGCGGTGGAGAATGCATTTTTCTCCGAATCCTAGAACGCTAGAAATCGGTACGGTACGACATTTCACGGAAAACAAAGCCCTCATAGGGGGCCGGTTTTGAATCTCTCTCGCTCAAGCGACGCGTTCTCGCCGAGGCCAAGATCCTTCAGGTCCTTCTTTTTTGATGAGGCCCCCGATCGGTGGTCTCCACGCTTCCTTAGGCGACACCCCTGCACGCTCACTAGAACGCATGTGAGAATTGGCTACTCGTCCATTGGTCCACAATCTTGGTTTCGAAGCCGCGCTTAACTACTATTTTCGTGCTATTGCCTCCGACATGGATTTCTAGGAAGGGTGCACTACCATCCCTGTGCAGCTCGATAGTCCATGCGCGCTTGCCCCAACGTATCTCAAAGGCGGAGAGCGTCGTCGTCGTAATCGGAGGGTAAGGGGCGCTCTAGAATGCACATAGGCTGGAACGAGATTCGTGTGCGAGCAGCACGGTTCGCAGACGAGTGGAAGGACGCGCGCTACGAGAAGGGCGATACTCAAAGTTTTTACAATGAGTTTTTTGAGGTCTTCGGCGTTCGTCGCCGAAGAGTTGCGAGCTATGAAGAGCCGGTCCGCCTCCTCGGTGCGAGAAGGGGCTTCATAGACCTGTTTTGGAAAGGCACGTTGCTTGTTGAGCAAAAGAGCGCCGGCCGCGATCTCGCACCCGCCAAGACACAGGCGCTGGACTACTTTCCGGGTCTTAAGGACTCGGAGCTGCCGCGTTACATCCTTTTGAGCGATTTTCAGACGTTCGAACTGTACGATTTGGACGAGGGCGCGCCGCCTCTCAAGTTCAAGCTTAAGGAATTTCCCCGGCACGTAAATACGTTTGGTTTTATGCTCGGAATCCAAACACGCCAATTTCGGGACCACGATCCCGCGAGTATCGATGCGGCCAATCTTATGGGGAAGCTGCACGACGCGTTGGAGGCAACAGGATATAGAGGCCATGCGTTGGAGCGATTGCTAGTTCGCCTGCTCTTTTGTCTCTTCGCAGAGCACACTGGCATCTTCGAACCCGGAGATTTCGCCGCACTTATCCAAGATCGTACTCGCGAGGACGGCAGCGATCTAGGTCTTTGGCTGAACCATCTATTTGAGGTGTTGAACACTCCGCGAGAACAACGGCAATCAACACTTGATCCGGACTTAGCCCGGTTCGATTACATCAACGGCAGGCTATTCGAGGAGCATCTGCCGGCGGCTATCTTTGACACGAACATGCGGAATCTGCTGCTGGAAGCGTGCGATTTTCGATGGTCGGAGATATCTGCTGCGATCTTTGGCTCCTTGTTCCAATTTGTTATGAATCCCGTTGAGCGGCGAAAGCAAGGCGCTCACTACACAAGCGAGCGTGACATTCTGAAGGTAATCGAACCGCTGTTTTTGGACGAGCTAAGGGCAGAGCTGGCAAGGTGCAAGGCCTTGCAAAGAGGACGAGAGGCTGCGCTGCATCGACTGCAGGACAAAATAGCTGGATTACGCCTTTTTGATCCAGCTTGTGGCTGCGGAAATTTCCTGGTCATCGCCTATCGCGAGCTGCGTCTGCTTGAGCTCGAAATACTAAAGTCGCTGTTTCCGGACCGGCGGCAAGGCTGGCTAGACGTAGCCTCTTTGTCCCATGTGAACGTGGACCAGTTTTTCGGGATTGAGTTGGATGAGTTTGCGACCCTGATTGCGGAGGTCGCGCTTTGGCTAACTGACCATATCGCGAACAATCAACTCTCCGAAGAATTTGGTGAATCATATGTTCGTATACCGCTAAAGACATCTCCCTCAATCCGCTGCGGGGACGCACTTGAGATGGATTGGACGGAAGTCCTTTCTCCCTCCGACTGCTCATTTGTTTTCGGAAACCCGCCATTCGGTGGCGCAAAATATCAGAGCACATTCCAGAGGGCTCAGGTTCGGAGAATCGCAAATCTTGGTCGGTCCGGTGGAACGCTGGATTTCGTGACGGCTTGGTTTTTTAAGGCCGGAGAGTTTGTCCAACGAGGTGGCAATGCGCTGATTGGGTTTGTTGCGACAAATTCCATTACCCAAGGCGAGCAGGTAGCACAATTGTGGCCATCCCTTTTTGGCCGGTATCAGTTGGAGATTTCATTTGCCCACCGGACATTCGCCTGGGAGTCAGAGGCAAGGGGGGCCGCTCACGTTCATGTTGTGATTATTGGCCTCGCACCTCGAAGCCGTCAGCCCAATTTTAAGCGCTTGTTCTCCTACAGCGACCCCTACGCAAATCCGCACGAAACAAGGCACCCTGCGCTATCAGCTTACCTACTGGATGCGTCAGGGCTTGCCGATCCTCACGTGGTTGTAACAGAAAGAAATCGGCCGTTGGCGGATGTGCCTGCTATCGAGTCAGGAACGCAGCCGATTGACAATTCTCATCTGATTTTCAACGCCGATGAACGTGCGGTGTTTTTGAGACAAGAGCCCAAAGCTAGGCGGTTCATGCGCCCCTTTTGGGGCACCACGGAATTTCTGAGCGGGGCGGGCAGGTGGATTCTGGCGCTCCAGAACGCCACGCCTGCCCAGCTGAGGGCGATGCCCCGCGTGCGGAACCGGCTAGCGCTTGTGAAGAAATTTAGGAAGGCAAGTAAGAGGGCGCAAACCCTACGAATTGCCGACTTCCCAACTCGGTTCAATGTCGAGAGCATACCTACCGCCGATTATTTGGCCATTCCTGAGGTCAGCTCGGAAAACCGGGAATACATCCCCATCGGATGGCTTAGCCCACCAACTATTCCGTCCAACCTGTTGCGGATCATCGAAGGCGCGGATCTCTGGCATTTCGGCATAATCACGTCCCGTATGCATATGGCTTGGGCGCGGCTAATAGGTGGCCGTCTTGAAAGCCGGCTCCGATACTCTTCGGGCATCAACTACAATTGCTTCGTATGGCCCGAAGCCAACGCCACCCAGCGGTCACGAATTTCAAATCTCGCTCAACGTGTTCTTGATGCTCGGACCCAGGCCGGCTCAGTAAGCTACGAAGATATGTATGACCCAATAGCGATGACCCCCAACCTTCGGCGGGCGCACCGCAATCTCGACGTGGCCGTCGATCGCCTTTATAGGCAATCGGGATTTCAATCTGACGCAGACCGCGTTACGTTTTTGTTGGCTCTCTACGAGCGTGCTGTTGCACCATTGCAAGTGGCGGCTCGCCCTGCACGACGACGGGGGCGCGAACAGGCTCCGCAAGCAGAGGCTCCGTGATCAAAAAGGAGACTGGGAATGTCGGCGTGGGCGGCGAGTTCATCCTTCGTTCGGTTGCACGCGTATTTGGAGCTGAGCTTCACCGAATTTTCGTATTATTTCTCGATCACGTCCATGCAAGACTATCGTAGGTGCCTCGCACGCACCAAGGCCGCGCTATTTCGATCGTAGACATAGTCAGTGATCGTCCCGTCCTTGATGCGATCAACTGCCTCGTCGATTACGAACAGCGGCACCAGAAACCATTCGCGCGGGGTCACTGGATTCCCGAAGCGATCGTTAATCTTGATATCGAGCCGTGCGGGGTCAAAGATTCGGTGGATGAGGTTTTCAAGCTTAGTGCGGCTAATATTGGAAAGTTTGTATGTGGCTACGATTTCTACGTCCGCCATCAGGAAGGTCGGATCGAGCCGCGCGTTGGTGATTCGCGTCTCAACCTTACTGCCCGTCACGCCGATCTTGTGCAAAACGTCGCGGCTTGCGGCGACCACTGGATGGTCGGATTTGCTTCGGGCGACATAAATGATGCCGCTTGCGTGATCGCCGCTCTCGCCTTCGCTGCCGAACAGCGGCCCCGCAACAGGATCGGTTATGCGCCGTCCGGCTTCGTCGCGGTGAAGCGCCCGCTGAAGTGAGCGTAACAGAACATCACTTTCTGTCCCGTTATCATAGATCACGCGCAGCCGGCTGTCGCGGCGGTCATATCGCGAAATGAATTCCTTTCCCAATTCCGCGACATAGGCGATCTGTCCGCCGACGATAAAGAACTCGCCTTTCTTGATTTCGGCCATCATTTGGAAGGGGCGCGTTTCGCGTACTCCACCGTCGAGCTCCTTTTTGACCCGCGCGAACAGGGGCCTGAACCGGTCAAAATCCTCGCATTTGGTTCGATTGGCGATTTCCTCCGCCGCCCTTTTGTCAGCAGCGGAGCGGACATGTCTGAGTTTGGTGATGTCGCCTTCGGTTACATTCATTCCCAATTCCGCTAGAAGCGCATCATCGTTCAAATCATCGACGGTGGCGACCGGCGCAGGTGTTGCGCCCGCCAGGAGGCCCTGACGGTCGACCGGCTCTAGCAGAGCCAGACAATCGGCTTCACGCAGCCGATCGAGACGCGCCGCATACAATCGCTCGAATATGTCGCGGCCTTTGCCGTGCTGGGGCGCACGGCCGTGCTGATCGACAAAACGTTGGATTTCCTCAAACCCTGCGATGACACGTTCCTCTCGCGCCGTGCGGCCCGTCTCTTTCTTAGTCTCGACCTTAACGCCCAATTCTTCGAGAAGGGCATCGTCCTCGTTGGTGAACTTATTCGCCACGGGCTGCCTCCGCCTTCTTGCGCGCAAGGAAGGCAACCCCCTCAGCCATCCGTTTTTCCCAAGCGTCGCTTGATGTGATTGAGGGTAAGCGCCCACGTTCTTGCTTGAATTTCAAAGCCCGCTTCGCAAGCTCGCGTGCCTCGTCGACCGTGAGGCTGACGCGCTTTGCGGAAATCACCGCTGCCACCTGTTTCAGGCTATCCTCGCTCATCGTCTTGGCGAGGATGGCATAGGCCTCGCCGAAAGGATTGATACGGTCGATGAGGTCAATGTTCAGTTCGCGTACGTCCATCGCAAACTTGCGCACACCGTCAATCAGGGCAGTGTTTGCGCTCGGCTGATCATAGCCTCCCACGTCAGCGAGGACGATTTTTTTAGCTTGTTGCGTGAGATTCAGGGCAGCGACAGCGTACTGGCGCACGGATTCCCGATCCGCTTCGTCCAGTTCGGGGTATTTGTCCTTGATGATCTTGCCCATGCGAGCGACCGTCAGTTCCTCGGGCACAAGTTCTTCATCGAACAAGCCGCGTTCGATGGTGGCTTTGTCCTGCACGAAGGCGGCAATAACCTCGTTCAAATCCTCGCGGCAGATGCGTTCGGCTTCCTTGCTCTTGGGTTCGACTAGTCCCTTGATCTCGATCTGGAATTGCCCAGTTTGTTCGTTAAAGCCGACATTGGTCTTGTTCGGATCGTACCCGCCCTCGCCATACTTGAAGCCGGGCGTCGCCGTGTTGTCTGGGTTCTTAGGCTTGAACTCGAAACGCGGCGCAAGCACCTGCTCCATCAATAAGCTGGCCGCGATGGCTTTGAGTGTATCGTTCACCGCTTCCGCGACGATGTCCGCCGCCGCATCCGGCTCGGTGATCAGATTCGTAAAACGAGCGCGAGTCTTGCCCGGCGCGTCGCGGGTAGCGCGGCCGATGATCTGCACGATTTCGGTCAGGCTCGCCCGGTATCCGATGGTCAACGCGTGTTCGCACCAAATCCAATCAAAACCTTCCTTGGCCATGCCAAGCGCAATAATAATGTCCACATGGTCACGATTGTTCTTCTGCGCCGAGTCTTTTAGAGCGGCGGACACGCGGTCGCGGCTGGTCACGTCATCATCGACCAGATCGGCGATCTTGATAACGCGGCCTGAGGCCGTCTTGACCAACTGAAAACCGGTCGTGGGATCGGCTCCCTGCCACTCGCCCAGTTCTTCGATGATGTGTTCCACCTCCTTGATCTTGTCCTTCGTACTTTCGCGCGAATTGACGCTGGGGATATGGATGATTGTCTTTTCCGTAGAGTCGAGAACTTTCAGAATGTCGTTGGTATAGGAGCCCGAATAGAAGAAGTAGCCTATGTCGAGTTGCTTGAGATACTCGTAGCCGTTGAGCTGTTCGTAGTAGGTATAGGTGACGGTATCGAACTTGGCCTCGTCTCGCGGGGCGAGCACCGCTTCCGCATCCCCGCGGAAATAAGAACCCGTCATCGCAACGATATGGACCTTCTCGCGGGCGATGAACTGGCCGAGATGAAATCCGAGCTTGTTGTCAGGGTTGGCCGAAACATGATGAAACTCGTCGACGGCGATCAACCGGTCGTCAAACTTCTCGACTCCGAACTTCTCAACTGCAAAGCGGAAGGTGGCGTGCGTGCAGACCAGCGCCTTGTCGCCGCCTTCCAAGAATGTCCCGACGGAATTGACTTTGCCGCCGTTGTCCGAGCCAGGGGCGTCGCAGAGGTTCCATTTCGGCTCAACAGTCCAGTCGGCAAAGAACCCATGTTTAGTCAGAGGTTCGTCATGGAAGCTCGCGCCAATGGATTTTTCCGGCACCACGATGATCGCCTGTTTGATGCCCTGATTAGCGAGCTTGTCTAGAGTGATGAACATGAGCGCGCGGCTCTTGCCGGAGGCAGGCGGCGACTTGATAAGCAGGTATTGCTCGCCACGCCGCTCATACGCGCGCTCCTGCATTGGCCGCATCCCAAGGGCGTTTGCCTTGGTCGAGTTGCCGTTGCGGGCATAATTGACTGAAATGGATGGGATTAATTTCGTTCCGTCGGTCATGTGCCTGTCTCTAGCTTTGCCTTCTTGGCCGTTCCGCTCGCCGCGGTCATTTTGGTGTAGAGATCAAACAGCTTCTCCAGCCGTTCAGTATCGTTGCGGAAGCGGCGACCAATATAGATGCGTTCCAAGACTTCATCGTTGCGCTCATGCGCTTCCCGTAGATCGGTGGGCATGTTTTCGGGATCATACATGTCAGCAATGGTCGCCGGGAAATGCGCTTCGCGAGCCAACAGGATCTCTTCCGCGCAGCAGGCAAGGTCGGCTTTGTTTTTCTCAGTAAGAGTGGGGACGGGGAAGGTGTTCCAACCGAGTGTGTTGGAGTAGCGGTATCGAGTTTCCAGCTTGCCGCAAACCGTCGCTATCCAGACGAGATGTAATCGCGAAGCGATCAATGCCATATTCCAAATCGGGGCATCAAAAAATGCAAAGGCTAGATTGCTGACAATCGTTCCCGCAGGCGAGTATCCCACCGGTAGGTACTGGCGCCTCTCAGATGAGACGCTCGGCACGATAATAACTGTCTCATCTCCTCTCTGTCGGACCTCACCAAATCTGAACGGCACGCTGCTAAGTTTCGCCGTTGTTGCTCGACTGCTCGCAAGCCGTTGTGCTTCCACGGCTTCGAAGCGACTGAAGAGCCAAGCATTATTCCGGGCTTTATTCTGGTCGGCCTCGCCTACCCAGATGCATCGACGCTCGATGCCGTTGATGAACTCCTGCGAGCCTAAGAACGGGCGAACGAACGTTTGCTCGACGCCGTGACGATCTACAGCCAACGATCCCTCTTCGGCAGTCAGCAGAAGGTGGCCGCCGTCGTTCGGCATGTTGCCAAAGGTCATTTCGTTGACCATGCTGAGGGGACGCGAGAGTTGGCCTACGACGACGTTTGGCCCTGGGACTAAGTAGGCATTGATGTTGTCGACGGCCTTCACAATGGCTTCGGCACCCTCGGTCTCCGAAAACAACAATCGTGTTCGGCCGGCGTGGTTTGAGATACCCACAATTACGACGGTCACGCCTGCATTGTGACTCGCTAGGTTCGCCCATTTGAAGGAGCTATGGGCAAAGGCAATCTCGTGCTTGGTCGAAAAAATTAGCGACCAGAGCGTATCAATCTGCCGTCCTTGACAGATTGAATTCGTTGTCACGAACGCAGCAACCGCTCTGGTAGCCGCGCCATAGTCGGCCGCCTTTATGAGCCAGCCGGCTACATAATCGAGAGACTTCCAGTTGCTCGTGCGTCCCTCAAAGATGGCTTTCAGGTCGGACTTCTGTTGATCGGTCTGCCATTGGCTGCCGCGGTAAGGCGGATTCCCGCAGATGTAGGTTTCTCCGCCTTCGTTCTCGAAGTCAATCTGCGCTTGATCGAGCGGGGTGCTAAACAGGTCGTCCGCCTGAAGCTTCACCCCTGTTCCGGTAGGCGGGCAGATACTTAGCCAGTCGAGTCGCAGCGCGTTGCCGCAGGTGATCCAGTTCTGCGTGTCTAGCGGCAGAAATTCCTCGAGAGCCTCCTTCTGGCCGCGATGCAGGATATCGCACTGATATTCCGCTATAATGAGGGCAAGGCGCGCGATCTCGGCCGGGAAGTCGCGCACTTCGATCCCTCGGAAATTGGTCAGGGGAATTTCGGTTCGCTGACCAGCCTCGCCGCGTCGCTTGTTGATCTTGGCTTCAATCGCCCGCATTTCCTTGTAGGCGATGACGAGGAAATTGCCGGAGCCGCAGGCCGGATCGAATACCCTGATCTTCGCCATGCGCTTGCGCAAATTGAGCAGCATGCGGGGATTATCTCCGGCTTCCTCTAGCCGCGCGCGCAACTCATCAAGGAACAGCGGGTTCAGCACTTTCAAGATGTTTGGCACGCTAGTGTAGTGCATGCCGAGGGCGCCACGCTCTTCTTCGTCGGCGACGGCCTGGATCATCGATCCGAAAATGTCGGGGTTGATCTTCCTCCAATCGAGCCTACCGATATGGATAAGGTAAGAGCGAGCGATCTTGCTAAATCGTGGCACCTCGGTGCTGCCCGCAAACAGGCCGCCGTTCACATAGGGAAATGCGTCTGCCCACCGGGGCAGCTTTGCAGCCGCTCGATCATCGATCTTCGTGTTCATCGCGCGGAAGATTGTGCTTATCACCTCATGCGTATTGGACGAATCCTTCTCGCTCATTTGCTCGGCTGTGTCGGTAAACAGGTCGACCTTGCGGAAGATGTCGGTGTCTTCGGCAAAAAAGCAAAAGATCAGCCGCGCCATGAAATGATTCATGTCGTGGCCGCGGGTCGCCGTTTCCCAATCGGGATTGTCCTTCAGCAGTTCGACATAGAGGCGATTGAGGCGGCTGGTCGCGCGGATATCGAAGGAACTTTCACGAACCTGCGCAATGGTCGCGATACCGGCCAGGGGTAGGAAGAAACCAAAGTGGTCGGGGAAGTCCCTAAAGGCGCACGCAAGCGCTTCGCCGCTTGTAAGGTCTTCGGCCTCAAACGAGTCACCGTCCGTCGCCAGGACGAACTTAGCCTTCGCTTTTGCGGTCGCCGGACTTACCCTTAGGGCAGCCAAGGTCTTCGTGACCTCGCCGGGCGCGGCAACGGCGATGTGGATGTTGTTAGTCTGAAGGACGCCGCAAAGGTCCGACTTGTTCGACTCGCCCTTTCGCAAGCGCTTGAGGGTCGTTTCCTTGTTGCCGAAAGCTTGAAGGAAAGCGAAGGGAAACTCGGTCGCGTTGAAGGGCTGCTCGGCCAAAGCCGAAATAGCCTCTTCGATTTCAACGGCATTCATAGGTCCCGCCCCAAAAGGTAAAACGCCTGGTGTTTTGTCCGGCCCAAGCACTCAACATAGCGCTATCATGTCGATGGCAGTTTCTTGCCTAACATCTTCCATCTTCAACTACACCAATGGTAGAGCCCGCAAGAAGAGTGCCCAGCGCTTGGGAGCCGTCATCGTCGGATGCTCCTTGGAGGGCCCGGATAAGCTCGCGACGCTTTCAGGATGGCTTTGGCTTCGGTAGGAAGCCCTTTTCTCGGCTCAGCGGCGTCTTCGAAAGGCGAACTTTCGCACTGAGGGTTCTGATCGAGGTGCAGGCTGTCGGTCGCTCAACCAAACGAGGCTTCGGGCGCTCGCCAGAGGATCGAGCAGGTCTCCTCAATGAGATAACGCACCCGCCCCGCCACTGACCCTCGCTTCTGTGGAACCGTTGTGGCGCCGAAAGGGAGTTTATGGCAGTCATTTCAGGTAGTTCAAGCTACTAGAAGGGCTTATCTGGCGCTGCCGGACAGACTGTTCCATAACATTCGATGGGCGAATCTGCGCTGGCCTGATAGGCCAGTTCAGCCGCAAATGACTGTACGTTCCTGCTCCTGATGACAGACAAATTCGATATCATCGGTGACATCCACGGCCACGCTGACGCTCTGCGGCGGCTTTTGGCCGCTCTCGGATATCAAGAGGTCGATGGTCTCTTTCGCCATCCGGAGCGCCGGGTGATTTTTGTCGGTGACTTCGTCGACCGTGGGCCTGAGCAGCTAGCCGTTCTGCAAATCGCGAAGCGAATGTGCGAGACAGGACTGGCTTTGGCCGTTATGGGCAACCACGAGTTCAATGCGCTGGGGTGGGCTGAGCCGGATGGGAAGGGAGGCTTCCTCCGACCGCATACGGAAAAGAATAACCATCAGCACGAGGAGTTTGTTAGGCAGGCTCGAGAAAAGCCGGGTGCGTACCAACAAGCGCTTGAGTGGTTCAGAGAATTACCGGTCTGGCTAGACCTTCCCGGCCTGCGCGTAATCCATGCGTGCTGGAACAGCGTAGCGCAAGGGGCACTGGCCGGCTGCCTCGATCCTGGTCATCGGTTCACCCAGCAAGGATTCCGAACGGCTAACCAGCGCGGTACTCCTGCCTACCAGGCTGCCGAGGTGTTGCTAAAGGGGCCCGAGGTACCACTCCCGGACGGACGCTTCTTCTTCGACAAGGATGGCCACAGGCGCCAGGACGTGCGCATTCGCTGGTGGGATGCAGCGGCGGTAACCTATCGAACCGCGGCGCTGGGCATGGACGGGGAGGAGACCACCTTGCCCGATCTGCCGCTGGTGACGGACTATCAATACAAAGACGAAACGCCGGTCTTCTTCGGCCATTACTGGCTTCGTGGAGAGCCGTCGCTCTCGAGTGAATATGCGGCTTGCCTCGATTTCAGCGTGGCAAAGGGCGGGTTTCTGACCGCTTATCGGTGGTCCGGCGAAAGGGTACTTTCACCTCACAACATCGCTTACGTCGCTGCTGGGTTTCCAATTGAGCGAGCAACACCGGATAACTAACATCGGATCCACCCCCGAGTCGCACGCTAGAAGCAGCCGGAGTAGCATTGCATGGCAGAGCTGGATCTCGTGAAACTGGCAGATGGGCGCAAGGCGCTCGAAGCGTGGCAAACACCTGAGCAATTTAAGAAGAAGATTGACGAACTCGCCGATGCGGTCGACAGCGAGGCGCTCTTTAACCGCAACGAAACCCAATTCCTTCGCGACGCCATGGCACTCGAGACGTTTACGCGATGCCGAACGACGGAAAAAGTTCGGTTGGCTCAACCCAGTGATCAATGGCCGGACGGACAAATAGGCACGCCCGAACAGCCCATTAACATCGAAGTCACGGAAGTGATGGAAGAAGGACGAAAACGAGGGGACGAATACAAGGACGGTGCGAAGCCCCTCGATGGCGACGCTGAGAATTGGAGACGCCGCGCCCTGGATATTCCGGTGCAGCTTGAGAAAGCAATCAAGCGCAAGAAGAATAAGGGCTACGGCAAGAAGTGCAAGCTTGTGATCTATCTCAACATGAGCAACTACGGCCTCCTGCAAAAGGAGACCGAGGCTAAGATCGCCGCCATCAAGGGCAAGTACGCTGCTGACTTTCAAGAAATCTGCGTACTCTGGCAACAGAAGCTGCTTTGATCTGCGCTAGCCCAATCGGTTCACTTAGAGCCCCCGGAACGGCGACGGCTGTCTGCATCATGCGGGTGTAGTCTGCCTGTACTTGGGCGCGAGTTACCTATTGCACGTCGTTGCCTGGAGAAGAGCCCGCTGTTGATCCCATTCGACTGGAAGCGATTGGAGTAGCCGTGCGAGATCCAAGCCCTCTGGTTGTTGGCCGTTAAGGATGGCCTCAGTGATCGTCGGTGACAGAAGAGTCAGCCGAAGAACGCGGCAGAGATAAGATTCATTGATCTTTTCGGCCTTTGCCAAGTCTCGGACCGAGGCAAATAGGTTGGACTCGAGCATACCGCGCCATCGATGAGCGCGAACAAGCGCCTTGATCATGGTGTTATCGACATACGCGGGGGCCGGTGACCAGGGCGATGAGTCGGCCGGGGTAACAACGCGCTTCCGGCCTCCCTGTCGGCGCAGCGAAATCGGTATGCTCACAACAATAGTGCGGCCATCACGGCCCAATTTGGGGCGGCCGGGTACGCCGATGGTAATGGGAGCGGGGCGGGTCATTCGGCAGCTTGTTGGACGACGGGCTGTGTGCTGAGTTGGTTAGTGAGTGAGGTTAGGCCCTCGACCTTGAGCGTGATGTCCAGCTTGTCCGACCCAAGATCGGCGCGCTCAACGAGCAGCTCAACGATGCGAGCTTGCTCCGCCGGAAACAGCTCATTCCATAGTTCGTCAAACCCGAGGAGCGCTTCGCGGACATCGTTCTCATTGACGTCCTTGCGTTGCTTGCGCACGGCACGCCAAGTCTGGACGATGACTTCGGGCGTTTGGAGGATGAGGCGAACCTGATCAACGACGATCCGTTCGATCTCGGCAGCTGGCACCATTCTGACCGGGCAGTCGGACCTGCCCTGCTTCAGAGCCGTCTGGCTGATGTAGTAGCGGTAGAGCCGCCCGGCTTTCCGTGTGTTGGTTGGCGTCATGGCTGCCCCGTCAGGAGCAAAGAGGAGGCCTCTCAGCAGTGCTGGCGATCGCGCCCGAGCGTTGTTTGCTCGCTTGCGGGGGCTCACCTTTAAGATGCCGTGGGCCTGGTCCCAGAGCTTGCGATCGATAATCGCTTCGTGCTCGCCGGGATACGACGTACCCTTATGCACCGCTTCGCCGATATAAACCCGGTTGTGGAGGATCTTGTACAGGACCCCTTTGTCGAGCACGTGGCCATATCGGTTTTTCGCACCGGCGGCGACGAGTTCGCGAGCCAGCAGCGTTGCAGACTTAAGCTGCACAAATCGTCGAAAGATCGATCGCACGCGTTCAGCATCCGGCTCGTGGATGAGCAGCTTGCGGTCGCGGACTTCGTAGCCGAGGGGCGTCCAGCCGCCCATCCACTTGCCACGCCTACGGGACGCCGCGACCTTGTCGCGGATCCGCTCGCCGATCACTTCTCGCTCGAACTGCGCAAACGTGATCAGGATATTCAACGCCATGCGGCCCATAGCGTCCTTTGTATTGAAGGACTGAGTCACAGAGACAAATGTGACGCCGTGCTGTTCGAATAACTCGACCAGCCGAAGGAAATCGAGCATCGAGCGAGAGAGGCGGTCGATTTTATAGACGACGATGACATCAATCTTCCCGGCTTTAACGTCCGCCAGGAGTCGCTTGAGCGCAGGGCGCTCTAACGTGCCACCCGAGAAGCCACCATCATCGTAGCGGTCTGAAACGGGGGCCCAGCCCTCGGCTCTTTGGCTGGTGATGTAGGCCTCACAGGACTCCCGCTGCGCGTCGAGCGAGTTGAAGTCCATGTCGAGTCCTTCCTCACTCGACTTGCGAGTGTAGACGGCGCAACGCGCTTTACGAACAGCGTTAAGAGGGGAAGCGGCATCAAACAGGCTGCTCGAGCGCTTGGCGCCAGCTTTGGGGCGATGGCGCAAGCTCATTTGCGATCCAGAGTGTTCTTAAGGCCGAAAAAGACCCAGCCATTCCATTTGGTGCCTGTGATCTCCCGGGCAACAGAGGAGAGGGACTTGTAGGGGCGGCCAAGGTACTCGAAGTCATTCAACCGGACCGTCACGGAATACTCCGCGCCCTGCCATTCCCGGATCAGTCTGGTTCCAGCTATCGGTCGCAAGGCGAGCCGAGCTTTACGCTCAGCCGGCTCCTGATTGGCATATTGCTTGGCCATAGCCTTCAGGCGGTCTTGGGTCTCGCGACCGAGGCCGCCATAAGCCAGCTCCTGAATGCGATAGGCCAATCGGTTCTCCAGGAAGCGCCTGTTGTATGCCGGAGGTTCGGTATTAAAGAGCTCGCGCCAGCGGGCTTTAAGGACGTCGACAGGGGCGCTCTTCAGGGCCGCCAGCTGCGACAGGACGTGGGTCTTCACAGGGCCATTTCCTTGCTGTTTCGCCGGACATGACCTTCAACGACCGCTCCACAGTCGAGCGGATTTTCTTCGCTGCGGTGCGATAAAGGACTGGACTTTCGCTCCAGAAGACGCTGGAGGCCGGCGGCCAGCAACGAGCCCAATTCGGCCAGGTCGTCTTGATTGCGATGGAGAGCGTCTGAATGCATGACCAGCAAGCTGCATTCGACTGAAGACGCGCGCTAGGTCGATTTTGGCTTGCCGCAGCTGGCGGGCGTCAAACGCGGTGCATCGCAAATGGTCGCCGTGGATGATTTGCAGATTTTCCTGTCTTGAAGACGATCTATTGCACTTAATTGCGGTCGAACACCCGAATCACTGCACAGGTTTTGCATGTCAAAAGAGAAGCGCGGATCGGTCCCTCTCCAGGAGGTAAGAGAGCTATTGTACTCCAAAGAGAAGGAGCCGGTAATTGTCAGCACCAGGCGGAGGGGGTTCCTGCTCGACGTCGGCATCAAGACCCACACGGGCGCCCTCAGTGAGCTCTTCTTTCAGCCGAATGGGAAGGAGGTTTTGAGCGCTCTTGCCAACCGACTGCGTGCTCACTTAATTGCTCGCCACTTGCCTACCGATAAAACTCCTCTCGCGCCTATTGAAAATGCTCATGCATATACGCCTGAGGAGCTTGCCGCCGCGGCAAGCGAGGATGCCTGGTTTGAGATAGCGCGCGATTCGACAGAGCCGTTGAGCGAAGACCGCTTAGCGGCCGAGCTTCTTCATGCGATCACCCGTCTGTTTGCTAAATTCAGAGACGACGAGCTGAGCGATATATACCGCGCGATGTACCTCCATCACCTCCATTCCTCTGCTGGTGAACTTAACGAGCTGGCGGTCGAGGCGAACATTTCAAGAGGCAACAGAGCGAAAGGATGGCAAGCCAAGAAGTCGAAGGGAGAATTGCAGCGTCAATCGATCTTATCGATTGCACAAGAATTCTGGAAGCAGCATCCGAAGCTGAACGGCCAAAGTCGTAATACAGCTAAGAAGATCGAAGAAGCCGTAAACGACGAACGGAAGAAGCAAGGGCTCGGTCGAGAGCCTCTCGCCGTGAAGTCCATTTCAGACCATTTGAGTGCAGCTTTGAAGGAAGCCGGCGCCAAGCCGTAACGGATTCAACTCCGAATTCGCCAGTTCGGACGTACACGCAATCCAAATTGTCCAGTTCAGACGTACAGCTGGTTGGATCCGGCTCGCCGCCCAATTACCCCTTGAAGCGCTGAATCGTATTTGATCGCGCTCCAGGAGGTTCCGATGACTACCCCCGAGTTTGGCAGTATCGCCCTGCTCAATGAGAAGCAGGCCGCGCGTTTGCTCGCTATCTCATTTCGAACGCTGCAAGCTTGGCGGAGGACAGGCGTCGGTCCATCCTTCATTAAGCTGGGACGCGCGGTCCGTTATCGGCAACAGGATCTCCTTGCGTGGGCCGACGGACATCGTCGGGCAGGCTGATCCGATCGCTCGTCATGGCAGCAAAATCCAAAAGCGCCGATTTATTCGATCAGGCTAATCCCTCGGTCGGACCTACTCCGATCGCGCAAGAGCTCCAGACCTACTTTGAACATGGAGGCTCGATTGATGGCGCAGTGCCATTTGTCGCGGCTCTTGAGCGGGCCAAGAAGGGAACGCTTCCCGTTCGGAGGCAGGATCAAGGACGTGGCTGCCGCCTGCCAGCCGGGTGGCGGCCGACGCCACATGAAATGCAATTCGCCTTAGACCGTGGTCTCAGCCACGAGCGTGCGCTGGCTGAAGCCGAAAAATTCACGAACTACTGGATAGCCAAAGTCGGCGCCGGTGCTACGAAACGCGACTGGAGTGCCACTTGGCGAAATTGGATAATTGCAGCCGCGGAGCGCATCTATGCCCGTCCTTCCTATCCCGCTTCCCAACGTTCGCAATCTGGACCAGATGCCGTGTTGGCCGGAATGGGTCGACTTGCGCGTGCGATCGATGAAAGACGAGTGCCAGCGGTCGTTGGTGGACGGGAAATACAGGACGCTGCCGACGCTCCCCGTCAACTTGGTTTTGACCCGAGATCAGAGAGTGGTGATTGAGCGTTATGTCTCAGAGGTGAATGCCCTCTTTCAGCAGACGCCAGCTCAGCATGAAGATTGGGAGCGGGCGACGCTGGCCAAGATCACAGTGCTGCTCATGAGCCAATTTCGCAATGCGCGGCTCACGGCTGTAGAGGCCGAACTAGCCGGGAAGCATTATCTTCTGGCACTTAGGGACGTGCCATCATGGGCAGTCGAAATTGCGATCGATAGCTGGAGCGGCGGTTTCTGCGGTAACGATGAACACGGGGAACCGTACGACTGCGCATGGCGGCCCGTTCCCTTCGTGCTGAAGAAGCTTGCTATCACTGTGACCTTCCCCCTTTACAAGCAAACCCGAACGCTGCACCGGCTTCTTGCGGCAGAGCCGATCGTCGAGTTTAGCGAGGAGCACCGCGCCAGCATGAGAGCTAGGGTCGCCGGCCTGTTATCATCGGCGCGCTCTTAATTCGTTTTTTGAGTTCGTATGCGCTGGTCGGTTAACGGCGGCGGCGCATATTGATCGCCTACCGTGGGATGCAGCCAAAGCAAGCCCGGCCTCGAGCGTGAGGGCGGCTGCCGGCGAGATGATGATCGCCGCAAGTAGACGCGACCTGTGTGGCACCATCGCATGCACGGGGTCCGATAGCGACGGGCCTGGCTCCGCCGAGCATGATCGCTGAGGACATGGGAAGCATCTCGGCGTGAGAGCGCTGGGATTGCTCGCCTATGTCCTCCGCAACAAACCTTCACCACCGAACATTCGAGGGCTCCGCCGTCGGTGAAAGATGCGGACGCGACGGTGGCCGTAAGGCTGAGAAAGCGGTTGTGGCCTGTTTAACGGGGGGGGTGGGTCAGAAGTCTACGAGTTGTTCTCGTCGACCGGTCTCCCTGGTTTGCAGGCAAAAAGTTGAAATTAAATACAAAAAGCCACCCGCAGGTCTCTTTGGAAGCGGCATGTCCCACCGAATGAGGACGCATTGATGGAGCCGTGCAGATTTTGTCGCGCATCCCGATCGGCAGGCTTTCGTTCCGAAACAATTTAGAATCGCCACGGTTGCGATCCAGAGATCATCCCGAAATGTGTCCTCCGGGGCGAGGCATCACGTGCCTCACAATCCAACAATACCTTCGGCGCATGGTGTCTCTTCCACCTTGACTCTCATCATACGAAGTCGATCTAATTCACCAACTACAAGGTGAATACATGGCTCATACTATTCAGCGACTAACGCTCTACGCTCTAATTTCGTCTCTTGAACGAGACCTTCGAGATTTTTTGTCCTTCTACATCGCTCCTCTTGTGTCTTCCAAGAAGGTGCTGTCTGACGCGTTGGCCGAAAAGGCCTCCGAGAGATTCGTAAAGGACAATCCAGACTCTGTGCCGGACACGGCGGACTTAATTGAATACCTCGATCTAGGCGAGGAAGTTCAAGCTATCAGAGTTCACGACAAGCTGCTTGACCCGATTACCAAGTCATACATCAAGCGCTTCTACCCACAGCTCGAAAGTCTGATTTCTATTCGCAATCGGGTAATGCATTCGCGGCCGCTCGAATTTGATGACTACTACAACGTGTCAAATCTGGCGTCTGAGCTAGTAAAATCCCATCGCTCGCTCTGGGCAAACCTCAGAACAACCCGCCGCGAGTTAGATCGAGATCCGGATTTTGCCACGAAGATCGTTATTCCAGACACTGCCGACGAGAATGCTCGTATCCTTCATAATCTTCCGCAAGTTGAATTCGACGATACTGGTTTCGTCGCTAGAGAAAAAGAACTAGGAGAGCTAAAGCGCGCGATCTTGGGTTCCTATCCTGTCGTGACAGTTGTGGGCGAGGGAGGGCTCGGCAAGACCGCGCTAGCAATGAAGGTCTGTTATGACCTCCTGGACGATGACGAAGCAAACCTCGATGCTATCGTATGGACCACGGCCAAAGCCACCAAGCTAACCGTCTCGGAGATTCAATCCATTGAAGGCTCAATCTCTACTTCATTGGGGATCATCGAGAGCGCTACCGCGTTGCTAGGGCGTGAGCAGGGAGGAGCTGCGATCGATGATCTGCTCAGCCACCTAAGCAACAACAAGATTCTGTTAGTGATTGATAACTTAGAGACGGTTATCGACAACACTATCCGCGATCTCGTTAAGCGCTTGCCAAAAGGCAGCAAGATACTCTTCACGACACGGATCGGATTGGGGGCGTTCGACTTTCCTGTTCCGTTGGCGCCTCTCCAGAAGAAGGAAGCGGCATTCTATTTCCGTCGAGCTGCCCAGGTGTTCGGTGTCAGTGATCTAGCCAGCGCTACGAATCAGGTCGTTGAGGGTTACTGCGAAAAGCTTCAGCACAATCCATTGTTCATAAAATGGTTTATACAGAGCGTGCGGGCGGGCAAGAGACCGTCCGTGATTGCCAGCGATCCCCGAATTCTGCTTCAGTTCTGTCTCCAGAACGTATTCAACTCGATTTCTCCGGAGGCGCAGAAGGTCGCGAGCATTTTGGCTAGCGTGAGTGGCGCTCAATCGGTAGCCAGCATTGCGTTCTATTCAGATCTGGACAGCCTGGGTGTGCAGAGCGCTCTCTCGGTGCTCATTACCTCCAATCTGGTATCCACTGAAAGGGGAAGATCTTCGGAGGATGAAGATCGTTACACGCTGAGTCCCCTCGCTAGGCTGTATTTTCAAAAATTCATCCGCCCGAATGTTGGGGATCAAAAGAAGCTTTTGCAAAAGCAGAGTGAGCTCCGATCAGCGCGCGAGGAATACTCAGCTCGCGCGGGTACCGATGTCGTCGACATGTATAATGTCTACATTCGTGATAAGGATGATTACATAGTCGCGAAGATGCTCACAAAAGCAGTCTCGCTAATTTTCAAGAAGAAGCTTGATGTAGCTGAAACAGAAATCGAACGCGCCAGAGATCTTTCTCCGAACTACTTTGAAGTGTATCGCGTTAAGGCGCTTTTGCATGTTGAACAAGAGGACTACTTCTCAGCCGAGGCGGCGTATGAAACAGCCATATCTCTGGGTCAGGAGCGCCCCTCATTGCGGCTATGGTTTGCTGGATTCTTATCGAGGAAGCTAGGCGATCAAGACAGGGCAGTTGAACAATTGATTGTAGCTGAAAGGCTCGCTCCGGAATCGGCGCTGATCAAGCTCGAGATGGCTCGAGTTCTGCAATATCAAAGGAAATTTGCTGAGGCAGCCAGCCGTCTAAAGGCGATACTTGGCATAGATAAGCTGTCCTCCAGGACGCGAAGGGTTCATCTGGATCTCTCGTTGCAAAACGAGCTAAGGCAAGCCGAGTATCTTACAAGTCAGCACGACTTTATGGGGGCCCTCGAAAGTTTGGAAACTGCAAGAGCGATACTGGAAAAAGCACCGAATTCATTGATAGATCCCGAAACCACAAGACACGTTTTGCGGCGGTCATCTCAGTTTACAGCCCTCGCACGTGCCTTTCAGGGGTTAGCGGAAGAGCGTCGGCTTGGGGCGGTATTGGAATGGCTTATGAACCCAACCGGTTGGTGTGGAGGGAATGGCGTTTCATCGCCTCCGTCAGGTGCGATGCAGAGCGAGCCGACACCTTCGCTAAACGATTCCGAGCTCCCTCCCAATCGAGGGAGACTTGTGCAGTTGCATCCGACATTTGCTTTTATCGACACAGGCGGTCAACGCTTCTTTTTCCATAAGAGTGATTGGAAAGGAGATGCGCGCCATTCGGCCTACCAGGAAGGGACAATCGTTGATTTCGATGTTGGTGCGAATAGCAAAGGGGTGTGTGCGAAGAACGTCAGGCCGATTGGAACGAGAGAAGCTGCCGTAGGTGCAGACAAGCTATTGGGAGAAGTGATGTCCCTCTTTGTCGCGCACGGCTTTATTCGAATGGATGTCGGTGGCAGTGTCTTCTTTCACCGCGACACCTGTTTGAGTCCTAGCGAGTTCAGATCGATTCATCTTGGCAGCCGCGTGGCATTCAGACTTGGTCAAAACGCTGTAGGAAAGCGGAGAGCAGAAGAGGTCGAACTATTGAAGTAGTGTCGATCGCTTCTCCAGAATCTTTGCGGTATTGGGGCGAGCGCGCATTGCGGCTTGTTTGTGGGCAACCCAAGCTGTGCTAGGCGAATAACCGGTTAAAGTAGCAGGTGCGAATCGGCCGAGGATATTTCCCAGGTGCAGCGCCCCGCCGAGGAACAAGGACTTGCTGGCTGCTAGGGCTAAGCGGATCGAAATTGCGTTTGGTGCGAAGACATGTCTCACCGGGCGCCCGTTTTCGGTTGGCCAGATGGGCCATTAGAGTCCCGGCTGACGTGATGGAGCGAGAGCGCGTGGTCGAAATCGCCTTAGGAAGACATACTCCAGAAGAGTCTGCGTCCCGTTTGTGACGCCCGGCCGTAGCGCAATGAACGTAAGCTCGACACAGGCGAAGAGCAAAGGTCGAGCTCAGCACGGGACGCCAGATGTGGGGCGCAAGATGGGCCGCAGTCGAAATCGGCCATTGGCCGATCTCTTCCATAACGTCTCATTTGCGAATCCAAATTGGTTCATGTCACCAAGCGGTAGCCTACTTCCATCCCACAATTGAGGACGGAGAAATAAGGCTCGGCGACTTTGTTGATGTGTGGTCGCCGCTCATGCGAAGCGAGTAGCCGCGCCGTAGATGCTCGACCACCTCTCTGATGCTTTGTAGCCGGATGTAGTCGCTTTCAAAGCGGGTCATGCTTACAACAAAGCGGCCGTCACTGTGTCGATGTGGAACGAGGATCGATCCTTTGGCGCGGCCTCGTTGCACCGTGACGCGCAGTTCGTGGCTCCCTGTTGAGGCAAAGTCTTCCGAAGCGGGACTTGTTTGGGTGCCGACGAATTTTTGATCCAATGGACGCTCCTGTTGCTTTGATTGGAGCGAGCTGGGTTTCGAGGCGAGTGGGGGTGCAGAGCTGATCTGATTAACAGCCGCAACGGCGCTACGTTGCTTCTCGCCCTGTGTTGAGCGGTCACCGGCCAACCAAGCATTTATGTGGCTCTGTGCGAGTGGACTGCCATGTACGGTATGAACCCACGTCACCCGACCGTCTGAATAAGCGACAGGGTTGATTCTGCGTATACCGGGATACAGCTGACCAAGCCTGCTAAAGCAGGCGTCGATGTAGCTGTCATCGTTCGATAGCAGGACGACCACCTCCAGTCTCGCGGGTAGTTTAGAAAGGAAGTTGTGCATGCAGTTATACGCCCAATCATCTCCTGCAGCGCGCTTCGCGAGGCGGCCGATAATGTCTCCCGATTTGAGCGGTTTGCTCGTAACAGGGTCCAGATGAGCAACGCTGCAGCGAATCAGCGAACCAAACCCGAAGTCTTGCTCCTTGTCGTGGATGCGGTCTTCAATCTGCTCGTGTGGACCCAACAGGCCAAGCTTCCGAACGATTGCCGTTACATTTTGTCGAAAGCCGGCGAACGGAATCTGCTCATGCTGAGCAGACTGCAGCAGGTTGCACTGCCGTATTCCCTTTGAAAAGCCTAGGACGAGATAGCGCGGATTGTTCGACCCCCATGACAATGGATTGTTTTCGAGAATCCACCCGTTTCGTTCGATGCTGGTCGCCCCCCAAGTTGCGCCTGATGGAAAGCAACGTGTACAGCTAATGCGGCCATGGCTTGGTAGGCTTGTCATCGGAGCGCCTTATGCAGCCTCATGCGAAGGCGTTAGGCAAACCACAAGAAAAATAGGAATTCTATTGGCAATTATAGGAAGTTGTTGTGCGCCGCACACCAGACAAATCCCGTCGCCGACCTACTCTCAGTTTGCCGCCGAGCCGCGTTTCTTCCGCAACGTTCGAAACAGAGTAGGTGAAGACGTCATCGTTTTGAGCGCCTTCCTTGGTGCCGGCGTCCGATTTAGCTAGCGAGCTACCAGCGGGGCCTACGAACGATCTTGCAGTGCAATGCGAACGCAATTCGAAATGCGTATCAGCGCACACGCCGTCGACACGTAGCCAGCTCCGCCTCATCGAACAGGCCAGCCCATCGCTCTTCTAAAGCCAACGATTCAACTGTTAAGTCGAGGCGCTCCAGCAGCACCAATCTCTTAAATCCATCCGATATCGGATTGGCGATGAGCCGTTTGACCGCCCCGACGGCGCCATACTCCTGCATCAAATCGAGCATACCTGTCGGTCGATAGCCGAGGCGATCGCACTTCCGGTAGATCTCAAGTAGTGCTTCCCGGAGTTCTCGTTCCTTGGCTCGATTCGTCTCAGTAGATGCAGGCGAGACGTGGCGCGGTTGAAATAGATCGCCAAGCTTCTCGGCATTGTTTTCGAGCCAGGCTGTAAGGTCGCGTATAGCGTGAAGCCCCTCCAGTATTTTTTGGCGTTGAGGCTCGAAGGGGGCTGTCGGATCGATGCCTGGCGTCGACTTGCGGACGAATAGAGTCTTGTTTGTGACTTCCAACGAAAATCCAGAGCCCGCCAACAATTCACTCCGAGCGAGTGAGTCTTTCGCACCGGCCAAGTTATCAAACTGGACGTTTGCATACTTGGTGGCCGTCTTCGAGCCGAACTCGTGCTTGATCCGTGTAGCAGGAAAGTTCGCGGGCAGCCTGGCACCATCAAAGAACTTGGTAATTGCCTTGGGCCCGTCGCTTGATGCCCTAACCGTCAGGGTTGGGACTATCTCTGCCGCCATCTGCGCGTAAAGTTCTGAAAATGCCCGCTTCTCGGGAAGCGTGATTGGCGACCACGTTGCACCAATTCGCTTTCCGCAAAGTGCTTCCAATATGTCAATGCGCGTCTCCAGACGGCTGATGAGTTCGGCGGGCATGGCTTCATTCTCCACGCGAGCTCGAAGAAATTGAACGATTTCCTCGATTGGAAGGCAATCGTCGAAGGCTTCGCGGCCAACCATTGTCGAAAGTTTCGCAGCTGGAGCGACAAGAACTGCGCATGCCGCCTGCGCACCTAACAAGTTTCGACAATGTTCAAGTTCCGCTGCGTACGACTCTGCTTGCCCCTTCTGAAAGTCGGCAGTCACTTTGCTCTCAATCAGAATGCAGGCGAGCAGCCGTTGCTCCTGATCAAACCATCCCATGCGAACGTCGGTCTGCCGATTGTCCTGAAGCCGCTTGGGCGACTTACCAAGTCGGACCAATGCAGCTCGGGGGCTCACGAACCAGTCGCTTAGGCGAGCAATAAACCAAGACCGAAACTTAGGTGAAGAGTGCAGTTCCTCGACCAGGAAGTTATCAAGGTCGCGCTCTCTGACCCGATCTTGAAACAGCAATTCTTCGCTCAAACGTGCTCTCCGACGTCCAGTTTGCGAAATAGCCGCCAAGAAGGCTTTCGCGGCGGAACCCGCGAATGTCGAGATAATGAGATTATGCCCAGGTCTTTCCGGCCAACTCAGCGGCGATCTCAGGCAGTGACATCCTCTTGCGGCCCGAAAAATATCCCTGCAGGTTTAGATAGCGATGTCCCATAATCCCTCCGCGGTCTGACTTTCTAAAGTCCGTCGGTATTAGGTCGTCGCACAGAAAGAATTTGTGGCCAGTCGTGATATCCCACCCCGTGGTTTTCCTGGCGTCGCCAATCGCTCCTGCGATGCGCGTCGTTTCGGAAGTGCTAAGCGAGAGCTGACCTCCGCCCACCTTGAGCAACTGCTCCCCGTGTAGTTCGCAATGCACGATCTTCGATATCTCGCCTATATATTGCACTGCTTTCTCGCGGTAGATCCCTAGATATTTTACTTTGCGTCTGCTCCAGTCGGAAGGGCAGAAGTATAATTTGTGCTTCACGTTAATCTCGAACGACTGTCCACAGGGCGGGACAAAGATTGTCACGTCGTCCGTGCCAAGCAAGTCGTGCTCGCTGCAAAAGCTTTCAAAGTCCTGAATTAGCTCATGCAGTTCATCATCATGAGGTCGCAGACAGTCTCGAAAACTCTCAATGATCTGCTGGAATGTTATAGAGCTCACGATGACACGTTTTTTCTTGGCCGCATCGTGGAGCTCCCTCCAGGCGTCTTCTGCAAGGTCGACCTTGTCTGGCCGGAGAAGAAGCAGGTATCCCGACCCACCGTCGTCGAAACGCTCGAGATGATTCAATAATTGCTGTTTATCGAACTCGGTTCGAGGGGCCTTGGCTTCGATGCCGATTCGAACGGCGCTCTGGTAAAGGAATCCGTCTAGCACGCTCCTTCCCGAGGATTCCTGTTGGTTCATCTGGAGCCCTAGCGCTGCAATGGGAACGTCGGCGGTCTCATCTAGTAGCCTCGTCAAAAATTCCTGAAATCGCCGCCGACTTGTCTCGTACAGCCGATACATGAGCAGAAGCGTGTTGTTTGTTGCAAAATTTTCGCGCTGAGAATAACGGGCAAAGTAAAATACGTTGGTCACTCAGATGCTCCTCGGCGCTTAGTCTGATTTGATTTGGCAAGTTGCTGCGGGAGAGGGGATCAGGCGTGATCGATCTTCTCTTCCATCCACTTCAACGCGCTCATGATTTTCGCCTCGCCCTCCGGGTCAGCTGTTATGGTACGCAGCGGAATGGAAGGATATCTGCTCAGATCAGCCTCTCTCAGATTGGCTCCGCGAACCGTATTGAAATGCTCCATCAGCGCACGGCGAGCCTCAATCGGTCCGAAGACGGGCTTGCCCTCCAAGGCGCCGAACTGGAGCCACAGCTTGCCGTCGGACGAAAGATAAGCGGGATTGATCGGAATGCCGTTTGGCTTGAAGACCGGATAGACGGACCCGTTCTCTTTACCTGTCCCAAAGGCGAGTGGACGACTCCCACCCTTTCCCATCCAATTGTAGATTGCTCGCGCGATTGCTAGCTCCTTTTCACCTACGTTCTGCGAGAGTTTCTCGAACAGTGTGGTTTCGTCCCACCGTTGCACTGGACCGGCCCGCTTTCGAGCGGTCGCTTGTGTCTGGCCATACACGGTTGGTACAATCGTCTTGAGATCTTTGCTGGCAAACTGACGGAGTTCGATGGCCAGTACCTCTGCAGGGTCCATCTGCTCATTTAAAAACTCGACGATGCGCCGCAGTTCGATCGGAATTACGTCTGCGACAAAGAGCAACCTGATCTTCTTGGCCTGAAGGTTGGTTCTCACGCGCTCCCAGAAGTCGCTGACGCCATCATCCGCTCCTAAGAGCTCGCGGAGTGCCGCATCAGACTCGCGCCCCAACTCTCGGCAAGTTTTCTCGAAGCCCGACTGTAGAGTTTCGAGCGACCAATAGGTGATGCAGTTTGCTGCGTAGTCTAGCATTTGGCCGACAACTTCACGTCGAAGCCGGCTGTCGGTCTGTCGCTTTATCTCGACTAGCGTTGGAATGCCGTCCTGGTCCAGAAACACATGATCGATCGACCAGAGCGACGCTCCAACTTCCCCCGTTGAAATTGATTGCTCGCGCTTGACCAGAATCCAGCGTCTGGGGTTCTGAGGATCAACCTGATCTCCGACCAACAATTCTGGAAAACGGGATAACAGCCGCTGAAAGTCATCTTCGCTGGCGAATTGACCGGGCTCCATCGGGACCAGCGAGTGCTCGCCTTGCAATAAGAAGACCCCTGAACTTTGCGTCATATGCTTCCCCGGTTAAAAATGGAGAGAGGGCCAGAACTCAAGCGGTTAGGCAAGCTCAACCTTAAGACGAGGCGGTTTCCGCTTATAACCCTTAACCCGGCACCGCTGGTGCTGCCGAATGATTGCCAGAGCGCATCTCATGTCATTGGCATCGGCGCGGCCCTCCTCGCCGGACGCCCTCAGGTATGCCGCGCCTTTGAGGAGGCGGAGCCTGGCCGGATCAATTCGCGCCTTGCGTGTCTCAGCCTTCCCTTTCGCGCCGGCCTAAAGGCCGGTATCGTAGTTACGAAAGCCGCGTCCCTAGGGCTCCGGCAGCAGTCTAGGGGGAAGGATGCAAAAGAACGGTGGGGCGATCGTCTTCAGCGCTGGCGACCTGATTGGGCACCTGAATTGTCGTTACCTCACGTACCTCGACCTCAAGGTCGCGCAGGGCGAACTGGCCAAGCCAAAGCTCCGCGATGATCCGACCCTTGATGCGCTGGTGGAGCGCGGCAAGACCCATGAGCAGGGCTTTGTCGACCATCTCGCCGAGCAGGGCGGGGCCGTCACCGTCATTGCCGGCGTTGGCATCGATGAGGCCTCGGTTACCCAAACGCGGCAGGCGATGACGCGCGGTGACGCGGTGATCGTTCAGGCGGCATTACGGGATGGGCATTGGAGCGGTCGAGCCGACGTGCTGCGACGGGTCGAGACACCAAGCGGTTTGGGCGCCTGGACATACGAGGTCACCGACACCAAGTTGGCCCGCGAGACCAAGGGCAACACGGTCCTCCAGCTCAGCCTCTACTCGGACCTCTTGGCGACGTTGCAGCAGAAGGTTCCGGAGACGGCCCATGTCGTGACGCCCGGGACGGAGTACCTGCCGGAGGCCTACCGCGTGGCCGATTTTGCGGCGTTCTACCGACGCGTCAGACGAAGCCTGGAGACCTTTGCGGCGGCGCCCCGGCCTGATGGTCTCTATCCCGACCCGGTCGAGCACTGCGAGGTCTGCCGATGGCGCGAGCCCTGTGCTTCGAGGCGGCGCGCCGACGATCACCTGTCCTTTGTCGCAGGGATAGCTAAGACCCAGATTGAGGAGCTGGTCGGGCGAGGTGTGGGCACCATGGCAGAGCTCGCCACGCTACCCATCCCGCTGCAATGGCGGCCTGATCGGGGCACTGCGCCGAGCTACGAGAAGATGCGCGAGCAGGCGAGACTTCAGGTCGAGGGACGCAGGGCGGGCCAGCTGCTTCACGAGACGCTGCCGTTGGTCGCTGAATTTGGCTTGTTCCGGCTGCCTGAGCCTTCGCCCGGCGATATCTTTTTCGATTTCGAGGGCGATCCGTTCGTGGACGGCGGGGGGCTCGAGTTCCTGTTCGGCTATCTTTATGCCAATACAGACAGCACGGACGCCTATGTTGGCGATTGGGTGACGACAAGGCAGCATGAACGGGCAGCGTTTGAACGCTTCATCGACTTCGTCACAGAGCGGCTGACCAAGTATCCCGGTTTGCACATCTATCACTTCGCGCCCTATGAGCCGGCCGCGCTAAAGCGGCTGATGGGGCGGTACGCCACGCGAGAGGACGAGGTCGACAACTTGCTCCGGGCGGGCGTGTTCGTGGACTTGTACGCCATTGTCCGGCAAAGCATCCGCGCCAGCGTCGAAAGTTACTCGATCAAGAAGCTGGAGCCGCTGTACCGGTTTGACCGTAGCGTCCCGCTGATCGATGTCGGCGGCGCCATGGCGCGGGTGCAGGCCTGCCTTGAATTGGCCGACGCCGATGGAATTGACCCAGGCGATCAGGCCGCCATCATCGGCTACAACCGCGACGACTGCGCCTCGACGCGCGCCTTGCGGGACTGGCTCGAGGGGGTACGGGTCGGGCTAATCGCACAGGGGAAGACGATCGATCGGCCGCAGCCGAAGGCCGCCGAGATCAGCGAGGATCTAAGTGCCTGGAAGCGCCGGGTCGCCGGACTTGTGGCGCGGTTGACCGCCGACGTCCCGGACGACGTGGCCGAACGCAGCGATGAGCAGCAGGCGCGCTGGTTGCTGGCCCACCTGATCGACTTCTTCGGCCGCGAGAACAAGGCAGTCTGGTGGGAGTATTTCCGGCTGAGCGACCTCTCGGCCGAGGATCTCTTGCACGAGCGCGCCGGGGTGGGAGAGCTGACTTTTCTTGGCGCTGTTGGCGGGACGGTGAAGACGCCGATTCATCGCTACAGGTTTGCGGTCCAGGAGACCGATGTCCGCCCCGATGACGATTTGAAATGCGTTGGTGGGGACAAGTTTGGCTGCGTCGTTGCGATTTCCGATGACGAGAGAACAATTGACATTAAGAAACGACAGGACACGGCAAGCTTTCATCCCGAAGCCGTGTTCGCGCACAAGTTTGTCGGCAATCAGGTTCTTGCAGAATCGGTCTTCCGAATCGGCGAGCATGTGGCGGATAAAGGGATCCTCGGGCCGGGCACCTATCGTGCTGCTCGCGATTTGCTGCTCAAAGTCGCTCCACGTCTTCGCGGGCAGGTATTGGAGCAGGCTGGCGAGCCGCCGTTGACAGCCGCACTGCGCGCTGCGCTCTCGCTGGATCAGAGCGTCTTCCCGGTCCAGGGCCCACCAGGCGCTGGCAAGACCCATGCTGGTGCACGCATGATCTGCGCGCTTGCGCGCGACAAGCGGAAGGTCGGTGTTACTGCCAACAGCCATAAGGTCATTGGCCACTTGCTTGACAAATCGCGAGAGGCGGCCACTGAGCAAGGTCTTGCAATTCAGTGCATTCAAAAGGTCAAAGATGAGCCGGTCTCCCTGCCGGGGCTCCAGCAAACGACCGAGAATCCAGATTTTATCGACGGGCTCAGCAACGGTTGCCAGGTCGGCGGTGCCACCAGCTGGTTTTGGGCGCGTCCGGACGCGTCGGGCATTGTGGATGTTCTGTTCGTCGACGAAGCGGCGCAAATGTCACTGGCAAATGTGCTGGCCGTCTCGCAGGCGGCCGAGAGCATCATCCTCCTGGGCGACCCAAGGCAGCTTGAGCAGCCGATACAGGGGAGCCATCCGGACGGCGTCGCGACATCGGCGCTTGACCATGTCCTGGGCGGGCACGCAACGATCGAGGCCAGCCACGGACTTTTCCTTGGGGAAACCTGGCGCTTGCACCCCGACATCTGCGCTTTCACGTCGGAGCTCTTCTACGAAGGCCGGCTTCGCTCGCACGCGGGATTGGAGCGGCAGGAGATCAGATCATCGAGCCCTGTAAATGGGGTCGGCCTTCGTTACCTTGCCGTCCAACATGTAGGTAACCAGAACTCGTCTCCCGAGGAGGCCGATGAGATCAAGAGGCTCGTCGATGAAATTCTCAGCAGCAACGCGAGCTGGGTCGACGGTACGGGGAAGGAAGCCGCCCTCAGGCTGGAGGACATCCTGATCATCGCTCCCTACAACGCGCAAGTCTTCGAACTTCAGGAGCGATTGCCCGGCGCGCGCATTGGCACGGTTGACAAATTTCAAGGACAGGAGGCGCCGATCGTAATTTACTCGATGACCACCTCGACTCATTCGGACGCGCCGCGGGGAATGGAATTTCTATATAGTGCGAACCGCCTGAACGTGGCGACTTCGCGTGCGAAGTGTATCTGCGTAATAGTCGCCTCTCCGCGCCTGTTTGAAGTCGAATGCCGAACACCGCGCCAAATGCAGTTGGCTAACGCTTTTTGCAGATATCTGGAGTTGGCGTCGGTGCTCTGATCCACGACAATTCGCGGTTGACGGCGGACGTGCTGACCCCAGGCTGGTCGTGCGCCCCCTCTCCCCGCCTGCCTGTCATTTCCCCGATTTCACCTACGCCCCACTACAAGAAGCTCGAAAAAACCGAAGCGATGAGATCGAACCATGAATGTGCGATTTATTGCTCTTGACCCGCGAAACCGAGCGCAACCAGATTTAGATAATCTGCTGTCCCATGGAACGGATCAATTGGCTATCGCGTGTGCTTTTCTGACGCCGGGCGGAGTGGAGACGCTGAAGCGACATGCCGCGCGGCTGAAACAACCCAATTCCTTCGTGGTTGTAGCATGGGACACTCCCACCAGTCTCGACGCCTTAAACGAGCTGCACACATTCATCCCCGGCAAGCTATATGTTCATTTGGGATCGCTGACGCCGGTCGAGCGTGGCGTAGGACCGGGACTCATGCATTCCAAAGTATTTTTCGCCAGAGCCGGAGAGCAGTGCCGGCTCTGGACGGGCAGCCATAACTTGACCGCCTCCGCCATGCAGGGCGTTAACTGTGAAGCGGCGGTTCTGATCGAGGGCAATAGAGGTGAGGCCGTGTTCACCGACGCGCTAACGCATCTAAACCAGTGCCGCGCGGAGGCAATGCTTTTCGATCCGCTTAATCCGCCACCACCCTTGACCCCCGAGCAGACGTTGGTGATCCACGCGGAATGCCACACGGTCTTGAAACCTCATCCGTGGTTCGTGCATCTACTGCCGGACAACACAGACTACGACAAAGCGATGCGACCGCCGGCTGCGGTATGGCTTTATCTGTATGATCGCGGGACGCTTCAACCTGGAACTCGCCGTCCATCTGCCGTTGCAGCCTATTCTGGCACTCTTACCGCTTTGAATTTCACCGAACGCCATCCTCGGTATCGCGGCATTTCTGCAGACTGGAGTGCTGCTGATTACGTCGTTGAATTTAAGGGTGGGATTCCATGTTTGACGGAGCCTGCTCCACATAGGATCACTCCCTCGCAAGGTATCTTGCGGATGGAGACAAAAGAAACTACGGACACTGTGTGGCTGACGGAGAGTCCGAAGCCGGCTCTGGAGAGAGTTGTGGGTGAGCAGCATCTTTCTCAAATTGACCCGGAGTTTCGGCAATTCTTCACGACGAAGTCGTTGAGAGAAAACCAATTGCTGCATCAACAGTATCGAAGTGTAAGGACGGTCATCCGCATTCCGAGAAAGGAAATGGGATTCGTCGAGCCAGCTCAAATATTGACTCGTCTCGAGGCGCCGGGGAACGTCGAGATTGTCATCGACGAAGGATTGGAAGCAGAGGACAGATTCGCCTTCATTTATCGCGCGAAGTACCGCACATGATCCCAGCCCGAGCCCTCGGCTGCCAGACTGCTTCTCACTGGGGGGTGGAAGGCTAGACAGCTTACGTGGGCTCGCGATCGTGGGGTGAGAAGCCGTTGTCAGGACTTGCTCATTCGGCCAAAGGCCGAGTTCTTCCATAACAATGGATATGCGAAGATCGGGGGCTGTCAGTTAAGGTCCAGCAGCTTCGTCGCGTCATTCAGGTGAACAAGTTCCGCTGAAAGCCGATCCTTTGAAAGCGACAGCTTGGCCGTCTTCTGTAGAACCTCTCTCGCACTAAGCAGCTCAGTTTTGTAGCGTTCGAAGAGCTCGTTCGCTTCGTCCGACGTTAGGTCGGGGCTCGTGATCATCTGCTGGTATAGCGTAAGAAGAAGAGCTTTTGCTCGTTTCCATCCTTCCTCTCCCGAAAGGACGGATTCGAGTGCTTGTTTCCGAAGCGAATAAAAGGGCAAGCTGCTTTCGTCCGCTCGTCGGGCGTATCCGAGCAGGGAATACAAGACGTAGTCTTGAGATTCGAATTTCTGCTGCCTGCTCGCATCTTTCCCCACCGACAACCGGCCATTTTCTACGACTAAATCCTTGTAAGGAAGGTCGCCTGTGGCCGTCAGAAGCCAACACGAGGATGAAAGGCCAGAGATGTCCGATGTGTCTATTTCCAAGCGATTTCCGAAAAGGGGGACCGTATCACCCAGATCGATCAATGCCTCTAGTCCATCGATGAAGGCGTTGCCAACTTTCGAAAGAAGACCAATGTCGGCAGGAATTCCCACGGCGGTGGAAAGGCCCTCTACGAACTTAAGTGTCTTCTTTGCGAAATTGTCTCGCTTCACCTTATAGAGCATCAAACTGAGTGCGACGTTACCGCCGCGGAACGGATGAGGTCCAGCGACCAAAATGTCATTGAATAGGAGGGCGTGAGCTGCTTGGTTGGATTTTTGCTTGAGTAGGTCGGAGCCGACGACGAACGGAACGGATAGCTTCTTTCCGTCATACAAGAATTCTGTAACCGCAATTAACATTGGATCATAGGTGTCCCAGAGCGACCTTCCTTCCTTTAGAAAGAGCTCATTCACCCTCACAGCAAAGTAGCCTGCATCTTTTGGAATTCTAGCTCCAAACGCGTCTGCAGGTTCGCACATCGTTGCTGGCACTCTGAGCAGGCTCGGGGTTGGATAAGGCGATGATATGATCCGGCTCGCCAGACTCTCCAATCTTTCCAGAAATGAAGCCATCATCATTTGCCCTCACAAGGTTGGCGGTCACGTCCTGCAAATAAGTTTCTAACTTCGATAGGTGAGAATCTGTTGCTTCCTTCGAACCCGGCGACTGCACAGGCGAGATCACGTAGTTCGTCCAATGTCATCGCGTCCAGCTTAGTCTCGTAAGCCGAACTCAAGTCCCAGATCCGAAATACGGCAGGATCGAGAAAACCCGACTGTGATACTGCGACCAGCCAACGACCGTCCGGGCTAAGTTCTATCCGAACGATCGAATCGAGAGGCGCTGCCGGAAGTAAGGGCTGTGCTCGAACGAGCGTACCTAATCCTTCTTTTGAGGCTTCGAGCAGGTCGATGCCTTCGGCTCCCAGCCAGGCCAGCCGCCAAAGATTATCAAGTTTTACGCCAGTGATTAAGGGCCGCGAGAAGCCAAATCGCGGTCTAATAGGTGCACTCTGTCTCGCTTCATATATGCCAAGTCGCAGTGGCTCCGATGTTCCGGTGCGGAAAATCAAAATCTCTGATCGGGACGGTCGGATCAATATCGCTGAATCATCTCGGGCGAAGCCGATCGGTTCTAAGAATAGCTCGGGTCCTTGGCCGACCATATCCCGGCCTTCCTTGCCGAGCTTCGATTGCTCTGCAATCGCGCCAACCTGGTTTTTGGAGGAAGGCGTAGACCGACTAGTTTGCAAGAGTTCTTTGTTGCTCGAAAGAAACGCAATCTTGTCGCTGTACTGAGAATAAACTGGCCAGAGAGGATAGCTCCAAGCGAAATGCCTCACCTCACTCGCAACAAACTTGTTGCCAGAAAGCGAAATGTCGAGAAAGTGATATACTCGCGGAGAATTTGTAACCTGAGTTACGCGCACGCGCCCATCTGTGATTTCGACCCATGTGAACCCAGCAGTCCCGAACTCGGCTGGCAATAAGGACTTGAGTTCAAGCCTCAGCGGTTGATCTGGCTTGGCGTCCGTTGGCCACCAATATAGATAGCCATTTTGATATGCGACTGGTCTCGCTGCGCCCGAAATGTACCCGACTGCCGATTGAGATTGATCGTCTGCTGAGCGGGGAGGTATGTTTCCAATGAGTTGCTCGGTCTGAGGCTTGTCAATTGACTGAACCCAAACCTTTCCCTGCCGGTCGAGGCTCACGATTCGATCGTCATTGAAGCCAATTGCCATTGATGGTTGGCTCACGAAGACCGGAGACCGTATTAGGTTCTGCCTGAGACTGCGGACATGCCCCGCATGCGACAGTTGTTTCGATAATAATCCGCTCGATTCAATTGCTGCTTCGAGAGTTAGGAGGACGCGGCTCCTATAAATTGGGGTGCTGTCATTGTCGGATAATGTTGCCATCAACTGCAAGGACTGCGATCTGTTCTGATAGATTTGCCAGAGCACGATCGCTGCACCGATGAGGATGAGCCCTGAGGTAATTGCGAGGGCAATTTTGAAGCGGCGCGCAGCGCGACGTTCTTTCAGAATATCTTCGCGAGCTTCACGCCATTGAAACAGCGAAGGGGCCAATGCATCATGCCCTAGACTGAATTGGGTGGCTCCTGCTCCCTCCGAGATCCTAAGCAACCCTGAGTGCTCGGACGCCATCTCCTTGAGGCCTTGTGAGATGTTCCCATCGATTCCTCTTGATTTGGCATCTTCGACAATACCCTCCTCGTCGACAAGCAGGCTGGTCAAGACTCCGCCTTCTTGCCTTGCGACGAGATTGGCTAACACCTCCTGCCACCTGGAAATCTCTACTTCGCTTGGGTTCGCACGCTTTAAAGTCCTTAGGACGTCTCGAATCGAGTTTTCAATAAACGCATTCACCCGTCCGTCAACGCGGCCAAGTCGGTCGTAGTCTCGCAGGGAAATCATACGGCACGTTTCCGGCCGACTATCTCCAACAACAGAGCGAAAGAGATCGCGACAGACTATCTGCATCACAGGTAGAATGCTGGACTCGCCACAATGTTGGAGTAGATCAGTCGCGATCTGCCGTGCAACGCTTTCCTCAAACGCGAAGTTATAGATTTTCCGCGGAGGACCATATGGACCAATAGATTCATCAAGCGTGGGACGCACGATGGTTGCTACTATTTGATCTTCGGTTCTTAGACCATGCAGCATGTATTGATCGAGGGAAGTTCGCGAGGTCGATACGATCAAGTTAGGATCGATACGAAGCTGATCGCAAAACTGCCCGTAATACTCGGTTCGGATCGAAACAATGAGCTTCAGGTCTATATGTCTGATGCACAGCTCTTCGATCAGATAGAAAAAGGCCGCCTTGGTCTCGGGGGAGCTTCCTAAAGTAAAAATCTCCTCACCCTGATCGATTGTAAAGAGAATGGGTCGAGATGATGCCGCGGAGACATAGTGGAACGCCTCCAGGAGGCGGTCAGCAGTTGAGATCTGGTCGACTGCTGGCTCCGCCTGGAGCAATGAAAGAGCTTTCTCTCTGCCGATCTGTCCCAATATGGCGGAGCAGTCAGGGTCGATCAGGCGAAGTTGCAGGGTGTGTCGAAGTTGGCGGAGAGGGTCCGCCGTGCATCTAACCAGCAATGGCTCTTCGCCAGCGCCTGCGCTCTCAAAACTATAGAATCGAGCACGTCGAAGTTCCGGAAGAAGGCCTGCTCGCAAGAACGAAGACTTGCCAGTTCCGCTTCGACCATGAAGTAGAAGTACCTTGTTTGTTGCGGAGCCGAGGATCGCCGCGCAATTGCTTACGTCCGAATCTCGCTCGCCGAAGAGCGGCGCGTCTGTTCGTTGAAAAAAATTTAGTCCCTTGTATGGTTCTGCCGGCCATTGAATTATTGCCTCCGAGGCAGCCCTCACTTCAAGCTTTTCTGGGGCGAGCAAGATCATGCAGCTTCTCCCCTCGGAGGGGCGGCTAATTTGAAATCCGGTTGGGCGTAGCAGGAGTAAAGCAGGTTGAGTGGGAAGAAGTCGTCTCGTGCCCTCAAGGAGGCGAAGGCTTCTTGCACGGATACCCTGTCTACGCACATCTTCTGCATAAATGCAGCGCCGTATCGGGTGGCGAAGACATTAGATAGTTCTGCTTCGCTGCCAACGAAGCCAAAGAAACCTTTGCTGGCAGTCACCGAGAGGAAGCTGCTGCCTAGTAGCCCAGCGCCCGTACGACATCCGTTTATGAAACAGATCGTATTTGACCTTGCGCCCGCGCGCTTTCGGAACGTGGCTGAAAAGCCATTGGCGTCTAGTATATACTTTGGATCATCAGTGTCCTCCGAGAGGAAGATGTTCTGACCATCCGAATGGCCGAAGATGTAGATGATACTGTCAGCGTCCTCGCTTTTGCGCCATTTCTGCCTACAACTGTCCCAGTCTGTCGTGTTGCCAATTTCGAGGTTCAGCAAGTGATCAACGACTGTCGTTTCAGCATCGGTTAGGAGCGACTTGGCGTCGTTGAAGTGCTTTGCGTGTAGTGCGTGTAAAACAAAGGGGGCGCGGCTTTCGCTTTGAGGGGCCTTCAGAAACGTCGTCCGGCTATAGCTAACGTTGATGTCAAATACGTTTGTCCAGAAGTCCCGAAAGTCGTCTAAGGTCCCCGAAGCCGGCGGTAGCGAATCGAGGTCGCCCCGAAAGACGAAGCCCCAGGGGACATGTATCGGCGTTCCGGAGATCACGACTGTTAGAGGAACTTGCCCGCTGATGGACGATATCAACGAGCGCGCTTCATCAGCCGAACCTTGATCGCCGCTGGATCTGTTTAGCAAAGCTTCGGCCAGATGAGCGCCGGCGCGAACTAAGTCCACGTAGTAGGACGAGTAATCCGGCTTCGTTTTCGTGATTTCACACTGGCGATAATGTTCGCTCAGAGCATTGAGAACCTCTCGGACCCCTTCACTGGCCTTTGTAACAAGAGTGCCGCTTACGCAATAGGGCTGCAAATCGCTGAAATGATCACTCCAAACGAGCTTGAACTCGTCCCCTTCCTCGGGCGAAACACTTAATCGATATCCGGCACGCACGGCGGCCCTCAATAAATCGCGAGTGGCAAATCTTTGGGTGGGATAGCGAGGCATCCCTTAAATTGTAACTAGTCTGATGCGCTACTTAAGGAAGATCAAGGGCAATCTTGCTGGCTAGCGGCTTCCCGAGATTGGACAGCGCAGCTGTCCGTATTGGGCTGCACGAACTAGGGCTCAGCTCGATCAAGGCAATCCCGGTGTACTCCCCTTTCGAAAATCTTGAGTGCGACCAATCCAATCTCATCGATTGCTGACGCTGCACGAATTCCATGATTTCCAATAAGCGAAACTCGAACGAAGCCCTGGCTCCCCTATAGATTGCATTGAAATAGAATGTCTCTTTCGGCGATTGACAATCTATAAGGGTGGTGAGATTGTTACGCAATTATTAAATTGATTTACGCGCTTGGAGGGGCAGGCGTGTCGCATGTTCCATCTGCAGGTTTTTTCGTGTGGTTGAGAGCGGCGTGCGTGACGCCGCCCGTCGATAGCTCGCCGCTTCACGTCGCTGTTGACCCCTGCAACGATCACATAGGCCAGTGAGCCAAAATTGGCTGGCAAGAAGTATTCTCAGTTGAACTAACGAGTTGCGAGGAACGATTTTTCTATTTCGGATGCAGTTGTTTTCCTGAACAGTCTTCTGTGTCGCCGCCGTAATCGTCGGCGGTGGGGGGGTGCATGCGTACGATCGTGTGCGTTGCTTTTGGGGCATTGATGTTCGCCGTTGCTGGCTGTACCTCAACGCAGGTAGGCCCTGTGCGTCCAATCACGATTGCCGACGACGTCGCATACGTTAGGCCTCTTGCAGAGCAAGACCTGTCGACGTTCTATGCCGCGCCTCCTTCGACGCAGGCATCTGTCCGAAATCAAATTCTTACCGCGCGAATGTATATCGCCGACATGGAGTATCACTATTACGAAGCGCGCTTGACCAGGGAGATGCAGGAGGAAGGAGTCGCCGCGACTTTGGCAAGTCTTGGTCTTACGACGGCATCGACTTTGGTAACTCCCGTTGCGACGAAATCTATCCTGTCAGGAACCGCCGCTGCTGTCATTGGAGCGGACAAAGCTTACAACGAAAAGGAATTACTAAGTAACACGATGCAAGCCCTGCAAACGCAAATGCGAGCGGACCGAAAGATGCAGGCAGCGGTTATATTTGCCAAGATGTATAAGAACGCCGGCAACAACGCAAAGATCGTAACGTCGATTGCCGAATATACGTTGCCAATGGCGCTATCCGACGCCGAAACCTATTATCAGGCCGGCACCATTGCGTCCGCTCTTATCGGTCTTTCGAAGACCGTGGCAAATGCGGATCGTAACGCTGATCAGGCCAAATCTCAGAACGGACCAAATCCAGCAGCGGTCTCCGATGCGAAAAGTATCGCGGCGCCAATCGTCAACTAACCTTTACGATAAGGCGGAGGTCGCCATATCTCGACTCTCTCGCCGCCATCTAAACCGGGATGGAAATTGTCGAATTACTTGGTCGAGCGTGCGCTACCTTAAGATGCCGCGATAACGTGACAGTTTGTGCAAAAGAGAACTACGAGACCGATTTTATCATATTGGCTGCAGTGCTTTCCTGAAGAGCTTTGGTTTCGTCGCCACGATCCTAGTGGGCGGTGGGGGGATGTTGCATGCGTACTTTCGTGTGCGTTGCTTTTGGGACATCGATGTTCGCCGTTGCTGGCTGTACCTCAACGCAGGTCGGCCCTGTGCGTCCCATCGCGATTGCCGACGACGTCGCATACGTTAGGCCTCTTGCAGAGCAAGACCTGTCGACGTTCTATGCCGCGCCTCCTTCGACGCAGGCATCTGTCCGAAATCAAATTCTTACCGCGCGAATGTATGTCGCCGACATGGAGTATCACTATTACGAAGCGCGCTTGACCAGGGAGATGCAGGAGGAAGGAGTCGCCGCGACTTTGGCAAGTCTTGGTCTTACGACGGCATCGACTTTGGTAACTCCCGTTGCGACGAAATCTATCCTGTCAGGAACCGCCGCTGCTGTCATTGGAGCGGACAAAGCTTACAACGAAAAGGAATTACTAAGTAACACGATGCAAGCCCTGCAAACGCAAATGCGAGCGGACCGAAAGATGCAGGCAGCGGTTATATTTGCCAAGATGTATAAGAACGCCGGCAACAACGCAAAGATCGTAACGTCGATTGCCGAATATACGTTGCCAATGGCGCTATCCGACGCCGAAACCTATTATCAGGCCGGCACCATTGCGTCCGCTCTTATCGGTCTTTCGAAGACCGTGGCAAATGCGGATCGTAACGCTGATCAGGCCAAATCTCAGAACGGACCAAATCCAGCAGCGGTCTCCGATGCGAAAAGTGCCGCAGAGCCGATCGTCGACGTGTCAGCACCTCTTGCTCGCCGCGTCGGCTTCACGATCCGCCAATCCATCCCGAGTAGTCCCCGATCTCCGTTGCCAGGCGTGGCCGGGCAACCCGGCGGTCCCAAATCCGAACCTGTGATTGAGGGAGCACAAACGGAGGTGGAAAGAAGTTTGTCTGTTTCCCTTGGTAAACAGATCCAAGGGAATCTGTGTGTTTCGGTGCCCGATGGCGACTTTGGAGCAGAGACGCGGGAAGCCATTCGTCAGGCAAAAGTGGCCGCGAACATGAGTAGGGCCAACAGGGCAACGGCTTCGCTCTTTAAGTCTGCTAACAACCAAATTGCCACGAACGACGAGGCCCAAATTTTCCTCAGCGCCAAACACTGCGAACTAGACCGCTCGGGCACAGATCGCGCGTACGCGACAGCTTTTGAGAAGTACCGATTTGCCGACGATGCCTCAATTAAGGACTTACAAAAGGTGCTCGCCGGGTGTGACCCGAAAGTTGAGCCGACCGGAGTATTCGATCAAAGAACGCGTGACGCAATCTCTGTGGCTACGGGCAGGAAGACAGATAAGTTGGACGAGAAGTCGTACGAAACGGTAAGCGGGACCTGTATTCGAGGCTCCCGTCGTTAGGCACATTCGCTCCCGGGAGGCGGGACATGACCGCAATGAAGAAAGTCATCGTGACGCAGTTTTTACGGAGCGAGCCGAAATTCTTGCCGCTCACCTTTATCGACCCCGGTGACGGAGGCGGCAAATTACAAGTTCTATTCGGCGAGCAGGTGAACGTCGGCGCAAAACCAGATGTTGATGAGACAGTCGATGGCAGATCCTTCAAATGGGTCTTCGCCGAAGCAACCGCAGGCCAGCAAGTCGAAAAACGAAAAGGATTTGTTTCAGACGAATTTTTGGGGCCGGATGGCACTGCGATTCCTGTATCAGGAGGTTTTGAGCCGTTCGCTACGCAGGTCAATAAAGAGGATTTTGCGAGCACCTGCTATTTGCAGGCCGCGTTGAATGTAACCAATCCGGCGTATCTTTACGCATTGGCTTTTGCATTGAGTGGTGATCAATGGAGCGCTAGCGACGTCAAGACTGACGATCCCGTTGATGCCCCGGCTGTTGGGGTGTTTCGTTTCCCGAAGGAGACGTGGCAGCGCCTCATATCGGAACCCGAAGCGACAAATGTTCTACCCGAAGAGATCAAATTTCCGGAAGTTCAATGCATTGTGGCGGCGATCTGCGCCGCGAAGTCAGCGAAGCTGCTGAAAGGAAAGATCACGAACCGCGAACTGACTGCCCTGGATCTTTTCCTGGCCCATCTTTTTGCCGACACCCTAAACTTTGGATCGGATGCGGTGGCAGTAATTCTCCGGGCCATGAACGAGAATAAGACGCAGTCGGCAGAAGCTGTCATCAAAGCGATTTATCCGGAGACTGCCGTACGAACTGCATTCTTCGCGCGCAATGCGAACATTTTTAGTGCCGACGGGACCGCAACCATCGAGCAAGCGGTTGCGGTTTGCGAGACCGCGCTAAATGCGGGTTTTGCCGACGCGGGTAGAATAGCTAGTCAGATTGACTCTAACATTTTCGGCGACAACGTCCCCGAAAGTTCGGCGGCGCCGATTCCAGTAGGCGCAGGCAATCGTGGTTCGGAAATCCAGACGACAAAAAGCGTCCCTTGCGCGAAGAACGGCATCGATCGCAGGCAGTTTCTTGACGAGCTCAGGAACCCAACCATCGTAAGGAAATTGGCGGACATGGTGAAGGGCGAAGTAGGCTGGAATGCTCCGCACGACACTAAAATCGTCCAATTGGAGACGGTGTTCAATCGTGCCATTGCTCGCGGCCATTCGCTTGCGCAAGCCCTGCTCTCAACCTCGGAAGACAGGATACGCGGTTATTATCAGGGCGGCCCGAAAGGGACTTATTCCCGTCCGGCAACCACCGCAGAGTTCGAGGACTTCCAGAAAAACGTTTTTCCGGAGGTCGTTGCTGGCTCGAACAAGTCGGAAGAACTGCTCCACTTCATTGCTACGGGCAACGCTTCACCGCCAACGTCTACCGAGCAGTATCGTCGCGGAACGCAAGGCGGCGATCTGCCGACGGCTCTCCCTGGACATCCGGAAAGCTATTTCTATGAGCCCCCATTTCGGTTTCCTTTTAAGCGGCTTCAGGGTACGGAATCTATATCGCTGCCAATAGGAAAATTGTCAGAGCAGCTATCGGATCGCGGTGAGCCTCCCGAGCATATGGACGGCGATACGGAGGGGTACGGTCCTCCCGGGGGCAAGTTCAATGTGAGCGCAGGCACACCAATTGCTCCCGCAAAAGATCACCAAACGATCACACTCGATAATGATCAAGCTGTAACCGTCAATAAGGCGGTCGCGGAACAGTTCCGCGGATTCTTCAACGATCTCGTTAAACTCGGAGCGCCCGTCAAGGGCCTTGGTGGCTTCGGGCTCCGCGGAAATCCTTCGGAGCATCCCATTGGATTCGCAGTCGATTGGGCACAGCGCGGCCGGAATGATGTTGCGTCTGACGTGGGCCAATGGATAGCTGCCAATCTCGAGGTGCTAAAGAAATTGGAGCTGCGATGGGGGCTAAGCGGCGGTGAAAATTGGCATAATCCCGATACCGGTCACTTCTCCATCGAGCGAATCTTTGGCGCTCAGCACTTGAAGGCATCGAAGGAGGCGAGCGCAAGGGGCTAATCACCCCATTTTACGGGTCCGACAATCTGGTCGATGATATACGTATTGCCGTTCCGCCGCTCGACGTGCGCCCTGAACGTGCAAAAGTTATCGTCGTTGCAGTATTTCTGGACGTCCGGCCATGCCCTGCTGTTGTTGGGAATTTCGCATGCTGGCGCGTTCTCGTCGTTGATATCAAGCGTAACTAAGTCGCGGACCCTCATCCCATAGCGATAGCCGTTGCAGTCGATCTCGCTCGCGGATGCTGATGTCGGCAAGGCCAGCAAACAAACCGTCGCAAGTAGGATGTTACGCATTTGCTGTCCTTTCGGGTGGAATATATAGCATCACGCAGGCACTCGCGCACCTGAGCGGATTTTCTGATGCGGATTTTGGTGGACTGAGAGAGCGTGGGGCCTGTCCTGGAGCACGGTTCTCTCCCCGGGGGAGACGACCTCAGCTGCAGCAGTCGAGCAATTCTTTTTCTAGATTCCCTCCCTCCGCCATTTCCACGATTTAGTGCGCCAAGCCGCGATCTTCTACGATTTTGTGCGACCGGCGGCGCGTATGCAGCGCTTACACAACATGCGCGGCCCCGCCAAGAGAAGTTGAGCCCTCTTGGAGCTCCCCCGTTTCTGGCAATCGAAGCCGCAACCGCTCTTATGAGGCAGACAGCGAGAGCGCAAGCAGCGAAAGTACCAATGCCGGCGGCATGACCACAATGCCGAGTTGCAGAAAGCGAAGCGCGCCAACATGCTCACCCTCGCGCCGCAGCGCGATCAGCCACAGGATTGTGGCGAGTGAACCGGTGACTGAAAGGTTGGGTCCGAGGTCGACGCCGATCAGGATTGCGCCGGTGACGTGATGCGACGCCTGCGCGGCTTGCATGGTCGTCGCCGCGATCAGACCCATCGGCAGATTGTTGATGAGGTTCGAGGCGATCGCCGTGATGACGCCGGCGCCCCATGAGGTTGCGTGCGGCGATAGCGCGGCGGTTCGCTCGAGCTCTTCCGCGAGTGCCGGCAGCGCGCCGGTGCGATTGAGGCCCTCGACCAGGATGAACAGTCCGGCGACGAGAGGAAGGACCGACCATGAGATATCGCGCGCGATCGATAGCGGCGATGTGCGGCCGAGCAGGAGCACGATCACGGTCACCATCGCCCCGCAGGCAAATGTCGGGATTCCAAGATCCAGACCCAACGCCGATGTGGCGAGCAGGACCGCCGCCGTCGCGCCGATGCCGGCGGCGACGATCGCGGCACTTCTGGCAAGCACGGCCGGCTCTCCGTCGCGCACATCGACACTACCCGACAGGCTGTTCCGCAGGCTGAGCCGGAGCATGATGAAGGTCGCTGCAATCGCCACGATCGAGGGCAGCAGGAAGTAGTGCAGCCACTGCGGCAGCGTCGGCATCCGCGCGCCGAACAACACGAGGTTGGCCGGATTAGAGATCGGCAGCACGAAGCTGGCGGCGTTGGCGATGAACGCACAGACGAAAAGATACGGCAGCGGCTCGACCTTCGCGGCACGGGTCGCGGCGTAGACCGCGGGCGTCAGCACGACGGCGGTGGCGTCGTTCGACAGGAAAATGGTGACCAGCGTACCGACCGCATAGACGATCGAAAACAACCGCGACGCTGAGTTGCGCGAATGCTTGACGGCGAGTTCGGCGAACCAATCGAACAAGCCCTTTTTCCGAGCGACCTCGGCCAGCAGCATCATGCCGATCAAAAAGAAGTAGACGTCCGTTCCCTTGCCTGCCGCCGCGACGGCGTCTCGCCACGGCAACAGGTCGAAGGCGATCAGCAGGACGGCGCCGGTCACTGCCCAGATGTATTCCGGCAGATTCCAGGGGCGCGCAATGACGCCCAAGGTCGCAAGACCGGCGATTCCCCAGGTCGCGGCGTTGTGAGTGAACATCAGGCGACGCTCGCGGCGCTTGAAACCATTGCATCCGATGCGTGCCCGGGCTTTGTCGCACAAGCAGGCTTCGACAACGGCGCGAAGACGCTCCACAGCGCGACTGAGACCGTGGCGCAGCCACCGAGAATGAGAAACATCGGCCCGTACCCGAACTCCTGCGCGATCCAGCCACCGATCGCAGGGCTGAGCGAGGCACCGATGTTTTGGACCGTCATGACCGCGCCATGGCCGGCATTGATCCGCCCGGTCCCGTCGAGAATCCGCGCGACGAGGCCGGGCACTGCCACGCTCTGCAATCCCGCGCCGACGCCGTCAAGAATCTGTACCGGATAAACGCCCCAGCTGTTCAGGAGCCACGCCGCGATGATGCCCCGGACCGGCAAGGCGATGAACGACACCAGCATGACCAGCCAGTAGCCCTCCCTTTCGGCCATCCGCATCGCAACCAGCGAGGTCAGGATCATGGTGCCCTGGGCGATGACGATGGTCATCGCGACGAAGCTCGCGGGGTCGGCCTGCTTGTCGGCCACGACCGCCAGGCCGTACAGCGGGAGCATCGCCGCATTGCCGAGGTGGAAGAACAGCAGAGTTGCGGCGAGGATCAGCAATGGCTTCGATTCGATCAGCACTTGCAACCCGCTCGCGCGCTTGTCGTCCGTGCTCTCGCGTTCGAGCCCGCGGGCTGCGTCGTCGTCGATGGACGCGCTCGGGATCATCATAACGGAAGCGATCGAGAGAACACCGAAGACCGCCGCGAGCCAGAACACCGCGGTGAAGCCGTACACCCAGCCGACGAATCCGGACAGCCCGGCGCCGACCATGTTGCCGGCGTGGTTGAAGGCCTGGTTACGGCCGTTCTGTCGATTGAAGCCTGCCTGGCGGACGATACCCAGCGTGATGCCGGCGACGGCCGGACCGATCGCGGCGCCGGCAATCGCCGTCGCGACCTGTGAGGCTGCCACGAGCCAGAACTCCTGTGACAGCAGCACGATGCCGGAGGCGACGACACTGCAGATGCCGGGGATGATGACGAACAGCTTCTTGCTGCGCGTGGCGTCGATCAGGGCTCCGGCCGGCGTCGTCATCAACATCCCGGCAACGCCGCCCGCCGTCATCACCGTCCCGATCCAGCCGGCCTGCCAGCCCTGCGCGAGCAGAAATACGCCGAGGAACGGCCCGATGCCGGCCTGCATGTCGGCGATGAAGAAGTTCAGCGCGAGCAGCGGACGGAGCGCCTTCTCTGGACTTGCGCTGTATGAGGCCGTCGGTGCTATCGACACGTTGCATCCCGATGCTTGATTAAACAAACTGCCTGTCCGATGAGATCCTCGACGCACCCGAGCCGGTTGAGTCCGGTTCGGGTCCGGTTTCCTGTTACGGCTGCTCAGAGCGGCGTCAGTCGTCCCCTAAGCGTCAAGCAGCTTCGTGTCCGTTGCCGACGAGCTTGGCTTTCCGGATTCGTCCGCCCAATTCGACGTGCAGTTCGTAGGTCTCGCCGTTGCGCCGGCCGTCTATTTCGAAATGCTTGGGCTTGCGACGGGGCGTACCCATCGGTTCGAACCCGGCCGAGCGAGCGGCCTCGATCGCTGCGGCGGGGTCTGCGGGTTCGTGGTGGGCGTGCTCGGGCTTCTTCTTGTGCTGGATCGTCACGCCCGCGCCATCGCACGCGAAATGCGTCACCTTGAGCTCAGAAGGCTTCTGCTCGCCTTCCAGTTCGACATCGGCTCCGATCCGGAGCTTGACGAGGTCTGCTCCATGCGGCGTGAGATCGGCAAGCACCATGCCTTTCGGGGTCTGAACCACAAAGCGGTGCGCAAAAACGTGCACGATCCTGCCGGACAATTTGATCTGGTCTTCCGACATCCTGATCTCCTGATTTTCTACTGTTCGTGATTTGCTCAAAGCGCTTTGGGCCCAGGGGGCGGTGGCGGTGCTCCGGGCGGTGGTGGCGGGGCGTCAGCCCGCGGTGGTGGGGGTGGTGCCCCTGGGGGCGGCGGCGGAGGCGGCCCGTCGGCCCGCGGAGGCGGCGGTGGCGCGCCGCGAGGCGGATGCGGCGGAGGACCGAAGGCTTCGGTTCGGCCGTGGGCATGCGAGACGATTTGAGCGCGGAAGATCCCCTGATCGAACATTCCCTGGACCGTCACGATCTCTCCCCTGGTGACGGCATCGGCATTATCCCCACGCGGTCTGAGATCGATCAGGGCGCGGCCGCCGCCGTCCTCCATCAAGAACATGTGGCCGAAGATCTCAGCGACGTTGCCGCGCACGGCGGACGGACCGCCGGGTTGCAGCCTGTCGATCGCGGTCGGCTGCAGCAGCATGACGTTGCGCGGCGGCCAATTCTGGGCGACGCGAACGCCAGCGGCACCGGCCGCTGCGCCGGCGACAAGCACGGCAAGCGCGGCCCCTGCCAACAGGCCACGATGCCGGACCTGCCGACGCCCAGGCAGCGACGGGCTCGTATCCCTCTGTGCATCGCTTTCGGTCATTGGACGCTCCTTTCATGATTGCGATGCCTGAAGCCTAGGACACTGTCCCCAATCCAGCCTGAACCGTTCCGTTCAGCTTGAGTTAAGCTTGGGCGCCTAGTTCCGGTCCGAGGTGTGAGCCGAATGAAAATCCTTCTGGTCGAAGACGATCGCCTGCTCGCGCAAGAGATTGCCCGAGCCCTGCGTGAGGAGAATTTCGCGGTCGACATCGCCGCCAACGGCGAGGACGGACAGCACCTCGGCGAAACCGAATCCTACGATGCCGCGGTGCTCGATCTCGGGCTGCCCAAAGTGCCCGGCGTCGAGGTGCTGCGCGGTTGGCGGAAGCAGGGCCGGCACCTGCCGGTGCTGATCCTGACTGCGCGCGACGGCTGGACCGACAAGGTGGAAGGCTTCAAGGCCGGGGCCGATGACTATCTCACCAAGCCATTCCGGATCGAGGAACTGGTCATGCGCCTTCGCGCGCTGGTCCGTCGCGCCTCGGGGCATGCTGTGCCGCGAATTTCCTGCGGACCCCTGAGCTTCGAAACGCAGACCGGCGTGTTCGAGCTCGATGGATTGCCGTTGAAGCTGACCGGGTTGGAGTGGCGTGTTCTCGAATGCCTGATCCTGCGCAAGGACACCGTGGTCGAGCGAGGCCTGCTGTCGGAAAAGGTCTATGAGGGCGACGTCGGGACGGATTCGAATTCCATCGAAGTGATCGTCGCGCGGCTCCGGCGCAAGGTCGGCAAGGCGCTGATCGAGACCGAAAGGGGCCGCGGCTACAAGCTCAACTCGGGATCCCCATGATGAGCCGGAATGCATCGCTCGGCCGGCGCCTCATGATCGGAGCCGGCGTGTTCATCACCGCGGCCCTGATCGTCGCCGCGATCCTGATATCGTTCGTGCTGCATCGATTCGTGCAGGGGCAGATCGATCAGAGGCTCGACGCGCAGATCCTCTTCCTCGCGTCCATGCTTGAAGCCGACGGCGCCGGCAACATTCGTCTGGCGGGATCCGCCGACGGGCCGCCATTCGATCGACGCCGACGCGGCTGGTACTGGCAGATTTTGGGGCCAAAGAACGCCTTGCGGTCGCGGTCGCTCGACGGAGCGGATCTGGCTCCTCCCGATATCAGCAACAGACCCCTGCCGCCCCCGCCGCCGCCTCCCCCGATCGGCGAAGATCCGCCTCCGCGAGAACGCCCGCTGCCTGCCGACGGCAAGGGTCCATACGACAACGTACTCCACTTTCGCATTTTGAACGTCGCGGTGTCCGGCACTCCTGTCACGATCGTGGCCTCCGCGCCGAGAGACGCGGTGCGCGGGCCGTTGTGGGAAGCAATGCGCACGTTGGCCTTGTCGCTCGCGGTGCTCGGCATCGCATTGATCTTAGCGATGCTGATCCAGGTTCGTCTGGGGTTGCGTCCCCTCGAACGACTTCGTCAGGCGGTCGCCGATGTAAGAGCTGGACTTCGCGACAACGTGCCCGACGCGCAGCCGGGCGAGGTGCAGCCATTGGCCACCGAACTGAATGCGCTGCTGGTTCAGAACGCCACCAACCTGGAGCGGGCGCGCAAACACGTCTCGAATCTGGCGCACGGACTGAAAACGCCGCTTGCGACGCTGGCGGTCGCGCTGCAGAAGCAATCGTCAGGCTCAGAGGATCTTCACGGTCTCGTCGTCCTAATGGACCGGCGCATCCGGCATCATCTGGGCCGCGCCCGATCGGCCGCACTTTGCGGTCCGGTTCGGACAAGAACAGTAATCGCGCCACGCGTCGCGGATCTCGGTCTCGTCCTCGGCAAAGTGAACGCCGACAAGACGATCGATTTCGTCAATCATATACCAGCCGGCCTGGCGGTAGCCTGCGAACAGCAGGACGTCGACGAGATGCTGGGAAACGTGCTGGAGAACGCCTTCTCCTGGTGCGGCAGCAAGGTTGTCGTCGAATCTCGCGAGGAGACGCGAAGTGTCGTCCTCGTCGTCGAGGACGATGGACCGGGGCTTTCGCCGGAGCAGATGTCGCAGGCGGTGCAGGCCGGCCAACGGCTCGACGAAAGCTCTCCAGGATTCGGCTTCGGGCTGTCGATCACGCGGGAACTCGCCGAGCTTTACGCCGGATCCCTTAGCCTGGACCGGTCTCCACTCGGGGGACTTCGAGTGGCGATACGTCTGCCGTCCGCGGGGCTGGAGTGAGGGAAATCCCGGATGTCTGGTGCCGGTGACCGGTCCCGCGCTGCCGCGGCGTGGGGACACGCACAATGGATAATCCGGAAGGAGTAGTGGGCTCCCCCATGGGGAGAAATAGCGCGCGCCGATGAACTGCATGAAACTACGACAAAATCACCGATCGGCGAGGGCGGAGATCCCATGGGACAGACCGCAAAAAGGGAATTGCACCCGTTGCGCATGCTGGCGCTGCTGATTCCGCTGCTCACGACCGTTCCGCTGTCAAATGTGGATGCACAGGCGCAACCTGCTGCACCGCGTCAATTGCGCCGTGAGCCGCCGCCGCAAAAGCCGCAGGTGACGATGAATGCCTGGACGATCGGCCTCGCCGGGGGCCTGCTCGAGGGCGCGCCCATTCGTCTCGCGGCCGAAATCGCCCGCGTGGTAGACGATGGCGACAAGCTGCATGTGTTGCCGGTCGTGACGCGCGGGCCGACGGAGAATGTGAACTCACTGCTGTATTTGCGCGGCATCGATGCCGCCATCATCAATTCCGACGTGCTCGAGGAATACAGGAGCCAGGTGCCGGATATCCAGCAACGGCTGGCTTTCGTGCTGAACCTGTTTCCGTCCGAACTGCATATCTTCGTTCGTCCCGAGATCCAAAGCCTGAGCGATCTCGCCGGCAAGAAGGTGAACTTCAATAATCTGGGTACCGCGGCGGCCTATTCGGGGCCGCTGATCTTCAGCCGCCTTGGCCTCGATGTGGAAAAAACGTTCATTCCCCATCAGGTCGCGCTCGAGCAGATGCGCAAGGGCGAGATGGCCGCGGTCGTCTTCATCACCTCGAAGCCGGTGGATGCCTTCGTGCGCGGCCGCTGGGACCCGGGGTTCAAGTTCCTGCCTGTTCCCTATGACAGGAGGTTCGAAGACTTTTATCTTCCCGCCTCGCTCGAGGCCACGGAGTATCCCAATCTCATCAAGCAGGGCGAGCGCGTCACGACAATCGCCGTGCCGACCGCCCTGGTGGCTTTCAACTTTCCGGCCAAATCGAACCGCTATGAGCGCCTTGCGCGCTTCGTGGAGTATCTGTTCTCGCGGATCGACAAGCTGCAGCAGCCGGGCTTCGACCAAAAGTGGAAGACGATCAATCTCGCCGCGACCGTTCCCGGCCTGACGCGCTTCCCCGCAGCGCAGGCGTGGCTCGATCGCGAGCCGCGCGCCGCCGCAAATACATCGCAATGAGACGCGCGGCGACCTGCGCGGTGGCTGGAGTCTTGCTCGCAAGCGGCATTGCTTCGGCGCAGGCGGCAGGATATCGCCAGATCGCTCAGCTCCGCGATTGCTCCGCCAAGGAACGCTCCGAACGGCCGGAGTGCTCCGAGAAGACACCGCGGGCGTCGGCGCTGCCCCAGGCGAACCTGGGTAACAGCTGGGTCGTCAGCCTGACGACTTCACCGCTCGACTATTCACCGGTCGCCACCGCCACGACGTCATCGCGCGACGGTGCTGGCGAAAGCGCAATGACGCTTTCGATTCGCTGCCATGGCGGGCGGAGCGAACTGATCGTCGCGGGCTCCCGCGTGTCCGGTCGCGGCGATGGATATGCGATTTCCTACCGCATCAACGACGGTCCGCCGCAGCAAGTAGCGGCAGCTGTGCCTGCGTCCGGGACCGGCGTTGCGTTCGGCGGTGACGTGGTTCGCTTGCTGCAGTCCCTTCCGGACGGCGGAGGTCTCAATATTCACCTCGCACCCCGTACCGGACCGGCGCTGGATGCGGTGTTTCCGTTGGGCGGGATGGATGTGGTGCGCGCGAAGATCACCGCTGCCTGCAGGTGGCCACAACCGACCGCAAAACCCAACGGCTAGGGATTTCAATAACGTGTCTTTAACAGGAGGTATCCATGCGCGTGTTTCAGCATATTGCGAAGGTAACCATCATCGGAGCCGCAACGGCGCTCCTGGCCGCTTCATACGCTGCGGCGGAGCAAGGCGGCGGACGGTACTGGACACCGACAACAACGAACCGCACTGCGGACTATCAGCACGTTTCAGAAAAGGTCCAAAGGGTTCATATCTCGCGCAAGGCGACCACCCACAAGAGGGAACGATCTCCTCTCGACGCCAACGCCCGGCTTCCATCCAACGCCAAGTCGCACAACCTGATCCTGCAGGTGAACACGAACGATCCCGCAGCCATGAATCTCGCGCTCAACAACGCAGTCAACGTTGCGCAATACTACAAGGATCTCGGCGAGAAGGTGAAAATCGAGGTGGTCACCTTCGGACCCGGCCTGCACATGCTGCGCGACGACACCTCGCCGGTGAAAGCCCGTCTCGAGGAAATGGCGCTGAGCACGCCGGAGGTCTCGTTCAAGGCCTGTGGCAATACCCAGGAAAAAATGCACAAGGCCGAGAACAAGGATATCCCGATTGTTCGCCAGGCGGAGGTGGTGAAGTCAGGCGTCGTGCGCGTGATGGAACTGCAGGAGAAGGGCTGGTCCTATGTGAAGCCGTGACCTGTGGCCTAACCCGAAAGGGGTGGGTGGGGTCCTCCATGCGGGCTGTAGGCTTCGCGCTGCGGTACGGCGCATAATGCCGTACCTCAACAGATCGTGTCGCCACGCGACAGGTGATTGCGGATGGGCCCGGTGATCCTCAAGGACAAGGCAGTTGCCGGCTGCGACATCGCAGATTCGTCGCGCCGCCTGCTGCCCAAGGCGGGACGGTCCGCGCTGTCGTGGACGACTGCTGCCATGCTCGCAATGGTGTGCGCGCCGGAAACACGGGCTTCCCCAGATCCGGCGCGCCCTTCGACGCAACCGCAGCATTCGGCGGCTGCCGGTAGTCCCGCTTTCATCGAAGCGGCAAGGAACGGCGCTCCCGAAGCCTTGCCGCCGGGTCGAGGCGGCAATGACAGACCGGTGCAGGTCGCCCAAGCGAGCGTCGGCGACACGGGGCAGGCCTCGAAACGGGAATACAACTGGGCGGAGTCGCTCTCCTGCGAACTGACGAATGCAAGACGTGACATCGAGTTGCTGCAACGTCTCGAGCAAGAGCGCTATCGGGCCGAGTCGATGGAGCAGAGTCTCGCGGCGGCGCGCCGCGATATCGAGGCCCAGGCCGCGTTGACGGACAAGGCGGCCGAAGAGAAGCAGGCCGCGCAGGGCGGCGCGGAGTTGCTGAACTCCCTGCAAGAGACGCGTGAGCGGGCGGATCGCCTGGAGCGGGATCTGGCGGCAGCGCGGCGTGATGTCGAAACCCAGACCGTGCTGGCGACAAAAACGGGTGAGGAAGCGTCTCGGCTGAAAGCAGCGGCGGAAGGTGGCGCGGCGGATCTGCAGCGGGAGCGCGAGCGGTCCGCGCGGCTCGAGCAGGATCTCGAGGCATTGCGCCGCAACGTCGAGACTCAGACGGCGCTGGCGGCAAAGGCAGGCGAGGAGGTTTCCCAGCTGAAGGGGATGCGTGAAAGCGGCGCTACGGAGCTGCAGTCGGCCCTGCAAAGGGAGCACGAGCGGAGCGCGCAGCTGGAGCAGGATCTGGCGGCAGCGCGGCGCGATGTCGAGACCCAGATGGCGTTGGCGACAACGACAAAGGAAGAAGCCCTGCGGCAGAAGCAGGCAGCGGACGTCGGAGCTGCCGAGCTCAGGCAATTGCGCGAACGAGCCGAGGCGCTGGCGCAAGACCTCTCGCTGTCGCGGAGCTCGATCTATGCATACGAAGCCCAAGTCCGTAAATCCGGAGACGAAGCGACGGAGCTCAGGCAGGCGGTTGCAAGCTGCACGGCTTCGGTCAGCAAATTCACACCCGACGAAGGTGAGCGGTTCGCACGGCTGGAGCGGGACCTTGCGGCTGCCCGCAGCAACGTCGAGACCCAGGCCGCGCTGGCGACCAAAGCCGGCGAGGAGGTTTCCCGACTGAAACAGCAAAGCGAAAGCGGAGCGGCCGAGTCGCAGGGCTCCCTGCAAAAGGAGCGAGAGCGGTCCGAAAGGCTGGAGCAGGATCTTGCGGTCGCGCGGCGTGATGCCGAGACTCAGACCGCGCTGGCGGCAAAGGCGGCCGATGAAGCCCTGCGGCAGAAGCGGACGGTGGAGGCCGGGGCCGCCGAGCTGCGGGACTCGCGTGCCAAGGCCGACGCGCTGACACAGGAGCTTTCCCAGACGCGAAGCACGATCTACGCCTTCGAGGCGCAGGCCCGCAAAGCCGGTGAAGAAGCAGCGGAGCTCAGGCAGGCGGCCGAGAGCGGCGCGGCTTCGGTTCACAAATCCACACCGGACGAACGTGAGCGACTGGTGCGGCTGGAGCAGGATCTTGCGGCTGCGCGCCGCGATGTCGAGACGCAAACCGCGCTGGCGACGAAAGCAGGCGAGGAAACCGCCCGACTGAAGCGGGAAAGGGAAAGCGGTGCGGCGGAGTTGCAGAACTCACTGCAAGCGGCGCGGGCCGACCGGCTGGAGCAGGAACTCGCGGCAGCGCGGCGCGATGTCGCGACCAAGACGGCGCTGGCGACGAAAGCAGACGAGGAAACGTCCCGGCTGAAGGCGGTGGAGAAGAGCGGTGCGGCCGAGCTGCAAAAGGAGCATGAGCGGTCCGCCCGGCTGGAGCAGGATCTTGCGGCGGCGCGCCGTGATATCGAGAGCAAGGCCGTGCTGGTGACCGAGGCGGGCAAGGAAACGTCCCGGCTGAAGGCGGTGGAAAAGAGCGGTGCGGCCGAGCTGCAAAAGGAGCGTGAGCGGTCCGCCCGGCTGGAGCAGGATCTCGCGGCGGCGCGACGTGACGTCGAGAGCAAGGCCGTGCTGGTGACCGAAGCGGGCAAGGAAACGTCCCGGCTGCAAGCTGTGGGAAAGAGCGCTGCGGCGGACCTGCAAAAGGAGCGTGAGCGGTCCACGCGGCTGGAGCAAGATCTGGCGGCAGCGCATCGCGACAGCGAGACCCAGACGGCGCGGGCGGCAAAGGCAGGCGAGGAAATCTTGCTGCAGAAGCAGGCGGCGGAAGCCAGCGCTGCCGAATTGAGACAATTGCGCGCCAGGATCGACGTGCAGCCCCAGCACCTCCCTTTGTCGCGGAGCGCAATCCATGCGTATGAAGCCGAGGATCGCAAGGCGCACGGCGCGGCGTTGACGACCGGTGCAACCGCGCGGGACAAGTCCATCGAAGTGGCCACCAATCCAACCGCCGAACAGACGCGAGCGGCGCCTGCTCGCGCGGTTGCCCAGCCTGCTCCCGAGCAGGCCGCGGAAGCCGGAGGGTTGGTTGCGCGGGCGAGCTCCTTGTTGCGTCAGGGCGACATAGGCGCGGCGCGGCTTGTACTCGAGCGCGCCGTGGAAATGGGCAGCGCCCAGGCGAGCTTCGCGCTGGCAGAAACCTACGATCCCCTGATTCTTGCGAAGTGGGGGACTTACGGCACGCGCGGCGACGAGCGCAGGGCGCAAGACCTCTACGCCAAGGCCAACGCCGCGGGAGTCCATGAGGCGAAATCGCGTCTGGAAGCGCTGCGCCGATAGCGCATGTGCCAATCCACCGGCAATTTCACCGCAATCGTCCTAACGACGGGCGCCACCGCGACGAGCTTCGCTCTCACGCGCGTGGCGCCCAGCCGGGCGCAACGTCCGGCGACGGGCTTCGCTTTAGCGTTCGCGCAGGGCCTCCTGCCGGTAGCGTGCCAGCGGCGACAGCAGGTAGCTGATGATCCTGCGCGTGCCGGTCTTGATTTCGACCGTCACCGCCATGCCCGGCCCGAGCTTGACGAGCTTGTCCTCGATTTGCATGTGCGTCCGGTCGAGCGAAACGCGCGCGGCGTATTCCAGCTCCTGACCTTTAGGCTCGCTGCTGCTTTGCGCCGCGCCCAATGTCCGGTCATTGGGGTTGCCCTGTTGCTTGTCGCGCGTGATGGCATCCGTCGACACGCTGAGCACATCGCCATGAAGCAGCCCGTACCGGGTGAAGTTGAACGTATCGACCTTGATCTCCGCCTTCTGGCCGGGATGCACGAAGCCGATGTCGCGGTTCGACAGCATGGCCTCGATCTCGAGCTGGCTCTCGCTCGGGACCACGACGGCCAGCGCCTGAGCGGGCGTCACCACGCCGCCCACCGTATGAACGGCAAGCTGCTGCACGACGCCGTCGACCGGTGCGGTCAGGCTCTGCAGTTTCGTTCGCCGATCCGCCTTGACCACCTCCTGCGCGGCGCTCGCAGCTTTCTGCTCGGCCTTCGCAAGAGCATCATAGGTCGCGCGGCGATACTCCGCGGCAGTCTTGTCCTTGGTCTCCTTCAGCAGCGCGATCGCCGCATCGGCTTCGCGCAGCCGGCTCTGCTGCAGGACGAGGTCCTGCTGCATGGCGACCAGTTCCTGATATTCGGAGAGATAGACGACCTTCGACGCCAATGCCTTCTCGACGAGACCCTTGCGGATATCGACGCGCTCCTTCAGTACCGGAATCGTCGCCTCCAGCTTGTCGACGCTCGCCGATGTGGTCGCCCGTTCCGCCTCCTTCTGCCCCTGCTGGCGCTCGATTTCAGAAAGCTTTGCGCTCTGTTCGGCGCGCTGGCTGATCAGGAACTGGCGATGCATCTCGATTTCGGCCGCACTTGCGTTTTGCGGCGGCCGGAAGGCCGCGAGCGGGTCTGCGGCCAGCGCGGCGCGCAGCCGCGCGACGTCCAGCTCGGCTGCAAGCAGATCGCTCTTCTGGCGTTCCTGGTCGGCTTCCGTCATTGTCGGGTCCAGCTCGATCAGGACGTCGCCGGCCTTGACGCTCTGGCCGTCGCGGACGCGGATGGCGCGGACCACACCGGTCTCGAACGGCTGGATCAGCTTGGTGCGCCCGCCCGGCACGATCTTGCCGGTCGCGCTGGCGACGATATCGACGCTGCCGAGCGTCGCCCACAACAGCGCGATGCAGAACGCGGCGATGATGCAGGCCCCGATCGCGCGCCCGATCGGCGACGGCGGCGATTCGGCGATCTCGAGCGCCGCCGGCAGAAAGGCGATTTCGTGCTCGCGGCGGCGAGGTTCGCGTCTCGGGAACGCGACGACATTGCGGCTAGCGGACGTCATGGATACCGGCCTGCAGATAATGGAGGTTGGCGTAACGGCCGTTGGTGCGGATCAGCTCGTCATGGCTGCCGTCCTCGACGATGCGGCCATGCTCGAGGGTGATGATCCGGCTTGCATTGCGCACCGTCGACAGCCGGTGGGCGATGACGAACACGGTCCGGCCGGCGGAAATCCGCCTCATGTTCTGCTGGATCGCGCGCTCGCTTTCGTAGTCCAGCGCGCTGGTCGCCTCGTCCAGGATCAGGATGCGTGGATCGGTGATGAGTGCACGCGCGATTGCGATTCGCTGGCGCTGCCCGCCGGACAGGCTGCTGCCGCGCTCACCCACGACGGTGTCGTAACCCTCCGGCAGTTCGAGGATGAAGTCGTGGGCGCCGGCTAGCTCCGCCGCTTCGATGACGCGCTCCATCGGCATCGCCGGATCGGCCAGCGCGATGTTGTCGCGAACCGTGCAGTTGAACAGTACGTTCTCCTGCAACACGACGCCGATCTGGCGCCGCAGCCAGCTCAGATCGACCATCGCGAGGTCGACGCCGTCGACGAGCACGCGCCCGCTTTCCGGGACATAGAGACGCTGGATCAGCTTGGTGATGGTGCTCTTGCCCGAGCCCGACGAACCCACGATGCCGATGACCTGGCCTGGCTCGACGCTGAAGGACACGTCGTGCAGCACCTCGGGGCCGTCGATGCGGTAGCGGAAAGTCGCGTGCTCGAATGTGACCTGACCGCGGATCGGTGGCAGCGCCGCGCGGGCCGGCGTGAAGCTCGGCTCGGGAATGGTGTTGAGGATGTCGCCGAGACGATCGATCGACAGGCGGGCCTGATGGAAGTCCTGCCAGATCTGCGCGAGTCGCAGAACCGGCGCGCTGACACGCGCGGCCAGCATGTTGAACGCGACGAGCTCACCGACAGTCAGGTCCCCGCTGACCACCAGGCGGGCGCCGAAGTAAAGGGTCGCGGCGATGACCAGCTTGTTGATCATCTGGACCGCCTGGCTCGCCGTGTTGTTCAGGCTGAGCACGCGGAAGCTTGCGGACACATAGCCGGCGAGCTGCTCCTCCCAGCGGCGCTGCATCTGCGGCTCGACCGCCATGGCCTTCAGCGTCTCGATACCGGTGACGCTCTCGACCAGGAAGGCCTGGTTCTCGGAGCCGCGATTAAATTTCTCGTCGAGGCGCCGACGGAACAGCGGCGCGGCTCCCGCGGAGATGCCGATGTAGAGCGGGAAGGACGCCAGCACGATCCACGTCAACGTCGTCGAGTAATAGAACATCACCGCAAGGAAGACGACGGTGAACAGCAGATCGATCACCAGCGTGAGCGCCGAGCTGGTCAGGAACTGGCGGATGTTCTCGAGCTCGCGGACGCGCGCCACCGAATCGCCGACGCGGCGGGTCTGGAAATAGGCGATCGGCAGCGCCAGCAGGTGACGGAACAGCCTGGCGCCGAGCTCGACGTCGATACGGTTTGTCGTATGCGCGAACTGATAGACGCGCAGCGTCTCGAGAACGGCCTCGAACACGGTCAGTACGACAAGCCCGACGACCAGCACGTCGAGCGTGCTCATGCTTCGATGCACGAGCACCTTGTCGATCACCACCTGGAAGAACAGCGGTGAGACAACGGCGAAGATCTGAAGGAAGAACGACGCCGCCAGCACCTCGCCGAGCAGGCGACGATACTTTTGCATGGCGCCGACGAACCAGGAGATATCGAAGCGCCGCGCGAGGTCGGTCAGGCTGGCGCGCCGGGCCATCAGGATGATGCCGCCGTCCCAGATCGCCTCGAGTTGGGCCTGGGTGATTGCTTCGGGCCGCGGAGACAGCGGGCGCTGAACGAGAAGCTTGTCGTCGATAACCTTGCCGAGGATCAGGAAGCTGCCGTCGCGCAGCACCGCAATTCCCGGCAGCGGGGTGACGGCAAGCCTGTTCCAGCTCGTCCTCTGCACCTTTGCCTTGAGTCCGAAATCCTTGGCGCAGCGCAGGATTTCAGTAACGCCGAGGCGCGCCGCGCCGATCCGGTGACGAATTTGGCCGGGGTCGGCAGCGATGCCATGGCAACGCAGCAAGATCGCCAGCGCAATGAGCCCGGATTCATCGTCATGTTCGGATTCGACGCCGGCGGCCGGGGATTCGGTGTTTGTGTTCGCCGGATGGATTGCGGCATCGTCGCGAGGCCCGCGCATCAGGATGCCAGGTCTCATCGCCAAGAAGCTCTTCGTGAGACCGTCACGAGCCCGCATCAGGCCCTCGCCGGCGCGGTGCATCAGGCCGGCGCCCAGGTCAAACGAGCGCGTGCGGATGCCGGCAAATGCATGACGTGCGCGCTGCGCGAGGCTCTGTGATCCAGCACAGATCAAACCGCCATCCCAGATCGCTTCGAATTCCGCGCGCGTCATCCGGCTCGGATGCGGCGAGGTCGGGTGCAGCACAAGCGCCACCTGGTCGTCGATCTTGCCCAGCAGCAGAAATCCACCGTCACGCAGCGAGGCGATTCCGGGCAGCTGGATACCCGCAAGGCGGGTCCAATCCATTGTCCGCGAGCGGACCTTGACTCCGAATTCGCGCGCGCAGCGAAGCATCGCGCGGACGCCGATCTCGTCGCTCCCGCAACGATCGCGGAGCTGGTCCGGCACAGTATTCACGCCATGGAGGCGCAGGAACAGAGCTAGCGCGCGAAGCCCTAGATCTGCGGCGGGGGCATTTCCGTTCTGGATCGCCATTCTTACTCAACCCTTCGCGGCTACCCGGCCGCGTTAGTGTTCCTTCTCATGCATTTCCAAAGACTGGGAATTCCAATGCCGCGCATCGACAGAGCATGCGACATACCGCTTGCTCGCAGCCAAAAAGGCGCAAGCAACATCAAAGCACTAGGGCCTCGAACCGCGAGGGGATTTCAAAGCAGTGGGATTTTAGACCTGCCCCCCGACTGCTGAACCGGTTCGTTAATGCGCAAAAATGGCGAAAAAAGTTTCAAATCTTGATTTTTGCACCGTTATGTTGCGCGCAAATTTGCCGCATACCCGAAGCTGTTGCGCCAGCACGCATTTTGATCGCTTGGAAACAGATGCGAGCGATGAAGCCAACCGAGACCAGGACCCGCGCGTGGCAGTCCCTTCGCCGTTACCGTCCGCGATCGACCGCCCGTTTCCAATTCCCAACACGTTGATGGTACTGCACCCGGGCGCAGAGCCCCCGGGTGCAGTAGCCGGATCAACCCTGAGGTTTGCTCAGGAACGAGTTGTGCGTCCAGCTGTTCGCATTCGACATGGCCGCCGCGATCTGACCAGCGTCGACCCGACCGGAGCTGCCGGCCAGATACTGGTTCAGCAGCGCAAAGCCCTGGCTTGCCTGGGACGCTCGCGCGCCTTGATCGGCCCCACCGGTCGTCTGCGATGCTGTGTTCGCCAGGGTGCTGGTGTCGCCCATCTGCTGCTGCAACTGCGCAAAGCCGTGGTTTGCCCAGCTCCCTGCGTTTCCGCCAGTCCAGCTGGACGGCCGGGGATCCGTCACGCGGATCGTCTGCGGGTCCGACGACATCACAGCGCCGGTGGTCGGATCCATAGCGCTCGCGGTCAGCGTGAGGTTCGCGACCGGATGAGCATTGCCCCTGTAGTACGATGTCAGCGTCAGTCCGCTGTCGACCTGCGCGGACGTCAGGGTGATGTTGTTGCCCCTGAGCGTCGTGCCGTCGCCGGTCGTGATCGTCTCGTATCGCGGCAATCCCATGATACTGAGGGTGAGGTTATCGTTGGGGTCGGTCGTCGTAATGGTCGTCCCCAGGTCGACCTGACCGCCTCTGCCGGCCACCCAGAGCGACTTGTCCGCGACGTCGAGCACCGGTGCGGTCACGCTTGGAGTCGTGGGGGTTGTCGGCGTCGTGGGGTCGGTCGGCGTCGTCGGCTGCGCCGGTATCGTGGGATCGGTCGGCGTCGTCGGCGTCGTCGGTGTCGTGGGCGTCGTCGGCGAAGAGGTGCCCTTCAGCGGAGGCGGCAGATCGGCCTGCAACTGCGCAGAAGTCATCGAGGTGAAGTAAAGGGTCTTGTAGTTCGTCGTCAGTGCGACCCAATCGCTCATCCCGGCACCGGGATTGTTGGAGAAGCCATCGACGTATGCGGCCGTCGAGTTCGACCACCAATCAGCTCCCAGATCGGCAACGAGATGCTCGTTCGGATCAGTGGTCCTCATATCGGCCTGGACATAGACGCCATCGACCGTTCCGGCAGAATAGGTGCCGCGCGAGCCCGGCCAGAAATGGTCGTTGTATCCGCTGAGGGGCGCAGCGCCCATCGCGCTGCCGTCCGCCTGCCTTGTCACGCTCCAGGCAGAGTTCGTGTTTCCGGAAAAGTCAGCGAGAAACTGAGATCCGGCGATCGGGTCCGTCGCCTGATCTTGCACGAGAGACCAGCCGCCAGTTTTCAGATGCACCCACGTCTGGAAGTTCGCGATCTGGACGTTGGCCGGATTAGAATCGTTGCTTGCCCCGGATTGGGGATAGACCTGTCCCCACCCTGTGACGGCGGTGAAATTGGAGGGCGGGGTGCTACCTGTATGGCCGGTGCTCCCGCCGTACCAGGAATAGCTTGTGGGAACGCCAAGCGGAAACCCTTCGCTGTTGCCAGGCGTATTTTGATAGGTGACATCGGTCAGCGCCACTTTAGTTCTCCATTGCAGACCAGATTTAAGGACGAGGAATTCCGCTGCCGCGCATCAGGGATGTGCGACAGATTGCATGCTCGCGACTTCAGTCGCGAACAGATTCCAATGACTTGCAGCCTCGAACCGCGAGGAGATTTCAAGCAGTGGGTTTTTTGGAAGTTGGCCCCCCCGACTGCTGAGCCGGTTGGTTAATAATCAAAAATGGCAAAAAAACTTTCAAAGTGTGATTTATACACACGTATACCTGACCGGCATTTACTCCACATGGGCGATTTTCCGCTGACATTTGCCGCGGTGGTCGGTTTCACGCCATATTTGATTTCTGCAACGTCGCGTCGGCTTCGCCTGGCTCAGCCTACGGTCTCATGGCTTGCGCAGACCGAGCGCTGCCAAGAGCTCTGGGATAAATGCGCCGTTGTCGCTGGTGATGCGAAACGACTCATCAAGGTCGTGAACGCACCAGCCAAATCCGTTGTCCTCGACGGCTTGACGCACCGACTGCAACCACATCGCCCGATCCGATAACGCGGCACCGGTGCGACCGGCGAAGTCGCCAAAACATCCGAACTCACCGCACATGATGCGCTTGCGATCGACCTTGTTCTGGTCGGACCAAGCGGCGACCTCGCCCACTCTGCGACGGATGAACTCGATATCCTGAGGGACATTGAAATATTGATCGGCGCCGCTCATCAGCTGCTGGACAAGGTACTCCTTTCGCAACACGGAGGTTTGCTCATCCGATTTCAACAGACCTATCGCTCGCTCGATCGCCCGAGCGCGGTCGCCGGGTTGCGGGGGAAACTGGAGGCGATGCAAATATTTGCTATAGGATAGATTGACGCCCTGAAGAGTGAATATGAACGGCTCGTAGTAGTGAAAAACGAATATCGTATTCGCGTCGAAGGCCTTTACGTCGATCGAGAGCAGACCATCGATGCTCGCGTAATTCATTCCTGAAAGTAGCAGCGTGTGTTTCGGAGCGGCTGATCGTACTGCGTCGTAAAGATGTTTGAGCTGTTCCGCCCAAGCCGTCTTGGAGCTGAAATCCGACGGCGGCGGCGGTTCATTGAACAGCTCCAACGCGACCGACTTGGGCTCATATCTCGTCTGCAATGCCGCTGCGATGCTCGTCTCGACTTCGACAAGACGCAGGAAATGCGGGCCTGCGAGTCCATCGGTCAACGTCTGAATGTTCCAGTCCTCGTGCTCCGTACTGACGTGAACGTCGAATAACACCTTCATGCCGGCCTGAAGGACGGCGTCGACCGATCGAAGGACAGTTTCGATGCCTGAGGTCAAATCGGCCTTGGTCTCGACAGCGAGTAGCGGCGCTGGATCGACACAGATGCGCAGGAAGTCGACTCCGCTGGCAGCGATTCTTTCGAGCCGCTGTTTCGGCATCCAGCTGTCCCAGCCCCTGCGGATGTTCCAGGGCTCACCTTTCTGCCAATGCGCGAAAGGCTGCTGGATGTTTATGCCGCGCAGGCGGTCGTGCGACGACGTGAACGCGACGTCCGACTGGCGATCAAGGGACGGCGCGGCGGTTGGCTGTCCGAAGACCGGCGATCGCGTCACGCCGTACGCAGCCGCGCAGGCGGCGGCCCGAAGTGCGTGACGCCGGCTCAATCCAGGTCGAGATCTAGGTGGAACGCCGTTCTTCCGCGACTGCAAGGTTACGTTCTCCAAATGCTGCGCTGGCCGGCGAACCGGCGGTCATCAAAAGCTGGCGGAAGGACCATCCGGGGTTTCGCGCGGTGACCGCTTCCGGCTGAGACAGGATTATGAAAACGGTGACGATCAAATGCGAGAACGCCACTGTTTCCCGGTTGAAGCTTTGATCGAGTAATGCAACCAGCGTCACGCCGACAAAGATGGCAACCCAGAAATGCAGAATTCCGGCTTCCGCTGATTTCTTTCCGAATGTGTTGATGATCCGTCGCCGGTCGGACATTGCAGCCAGTGGAAGGCTGAACCAAAACGCGGCAAAGGAGATCAGGCCTACCATGCCCGTATCGAAGAATATCTCCACGAACTGATTGTGTGCCTGCAGAAGGAACGGACTGTAGATCGGGGTTTGACCGGGGCCATATCCGATCCATGCTCGTTCCAACCCAAGCGTGGACAGATAGTACCAGTGGTGAATGCGCCAATGGACCGAGGTCACCGCGGTTTGCCAGTCCCACACCACATATTCGCCGTTCATGATGTAGTCCGGAACGGTCTTCAGGTCCGAAAACAACTCTCCAAATGGAGACAGCCATAGGAGGATCGCGAATGCTGCCGCGAACGCGGGAAGGAGGCGAGGCCTCTGGATGAAGAGGTATACGCTGAGGGCCACCCCGAGCAGCGCGACGCCGGTCCTTGAAGCAGAAAGGACCAGGGCAACAACAAACAGCAAGTACACCGCGAGGTGAAAGTGCTGAATGGGAAGGCGCATTTTCCGTCGCGACAGCTCGCAAACGAAAAAGGTCAGCACGATCTCCAGGCTGTAGGGTACGGGGTGCGAAGAAAGACCCGCCACCCGTTCAAACTTGTCGTATTGCGTGACGAGCTCTGCATGACCGGTCAGGTATTGACCGAGCCCCACCGCGGAAATGATGAACAACAGCCACATATAAACACGATGGAGGCGCGGGCAAAAATCCGGATGACGATAAAGGGCAGCAAGTAGTGTGACGAACATGATCAGGTGCACGTACCTGAACATCTCGTACAAGGCGGCATACTGGTTGACGATCTTGCCGGCTCCGAAGCCATTGGTGACAAAAGACAGGATGCAAGCGGCAACAAAGACGGACATGGCTATCAAGAGCACGAACAGTCTTTTATGTATCCTGACATGTCGCGCATGCCAGGCGGCCACAACACCGATCCCGATGACGGTGAGCGACAGGATCATGGAAAAGCTCGTCCCGGACAGACGGTCGAGGCCGTTGGAGATCGATCGAAAGAACGTATAGATGAGGAAATACAGCAAAAGCATATTCATCTTGAACGTCGCTTTGGTTCGATCGGTTTGAGGCGATACCTCAACTGCGGGACGGGAATCGCGCGTTGGCCGATGCGCCGCGTGCGCAGCTCGCTAGGCGGTGCTGGGCGGCGCCGTCCGGGACCGCGCATGAGGACCGCCTCGACGAGGTTCAATCGCCCTGCGATAGCATCCGAGAGTGCGCTCTGCGATCGAGCGCCAGTCTTCCCGTTCGGCCAACCAGTTGCGTGTCTTCTCGCGCAACTCCAACGGCCACGGACTGTGTGCAAACGATGCCAGGCGATCCGCGAGCGCTGATACATCTCCCACATGAAAATAGTGCGCGTCATTCAATCCGATCTCCAGGTGAGCAGGAATGTCACTGGCCACCACGGGCAAACCGAAGCTCAGAGCTTCCAGCAGCGCGATCGGCAAGCCTTCGTGCGAGGATGGCAAAACGAAAATGCCTGCGTGGGCGTATAGCTCCCGCAGTGCGAGCCCGCACTGGAAGCCCGCCATGATGACCCCAGCAGTCGCCCCAGCGCGTGCCGCAAGCATCTCGGTATAGGCGTCTGGATGCTCGGAGGCGCCGACGAACACGAGCTTCCATCCGGTGAGCCTGGCATCGGCAAAGGCCTGAATCAGGTCGGTGTGCCGCTTCTCCGGCACCAGCCTGCCCACCATCAACACGTATCGTCCCGGCGTAAGCCCAAGCTTGTCCAGCACCGAGGTGCTTTTCGGCACGTCGGGCAAGGTGACGCCGTTTGGAATGAGGTCCGAATTCAGGCCGTACTTTTCCCGCACCAGCTTTCGGATGGTCTGGGAGATGACGATGCGGCCGTCGGAAAATCGCATGCCCCAGGCCTCGCCGGCGCGCAGGGCCATCCTGGCCAATCGGCCCCATTTCTCCCGTTCGTAATCCGGGCCGTGGTGCGTCACCACAACATGCAGTCCCAGCAATCGCGCGAGTGGCGCCATCAGGGCCGGTCCGATGGCCTGGATGTGCAGCACGTCCGGCCGCTGCCATGCAGCGACAAGCACCCCGAGGAACGAATGGACGATTGTCTCAAGACCCGAGGTCTTCGGACACCATACCCGCTGGTAGCGTACGCCGTGCCACTCGTCGCCGCGATCAGGCGGCATATAGGAGGAGCGAACGATTACCTCGACATCGCAGCCCAGTTCCTTGAGATGGGGGCACAGGTGCTCCGCGTGAACTTCCACTCCTCCCTGCACATTGGGAAATCCACGCAAGCCAAGCATGATCACCCGCAGTACCAGATGATCCGCACTCACTGCACCCTCCTGTCGAATTAGTTATTGATGAATTCCTTGAGTGGATATCGGGCGTCGGCCGTATCTCTCCCGCGCACCAACCGTGCCTTTTGCTTTTCGTTGAGGAATGACGTTCGCTGGACGCGCGGAGTAGGCGCGACATTGGAATAATCAATGTATTGATCGAAACAGATCGGTCGGCCGAGCTCGACCTTCAGCTTGTTCTTCAGCACCCAGATGAGCGGCCCCATCTTCGGTGCCTGCGGAATCAGCGTTGACCGCATTGCCGTGCGCGCGGTCGTCACCATCCAGCAGTTCTGTTGGCAAGCGTGAACCTTGGCGACGGAGTTCTTGGCCGTGTCACTGGCCATGATCTCGCTCCAGGACTGGCGCGCCAAATTACCGAGCGGCAGGTCCGACCGCACGTTGCAGGCCCACACATCGGACCATGGGTCGATGAATGCGAAATCCGTCCCCGCGCTGCAGCGGATCAACCGTGGGTGGCCGAGGATCTTTTCGATCAAGCCCAGATTCAGGTAGGCGCGAAACCAGTTCTTCGGCTTGTTGCTCTTGAGCATCGCAGTGATAAGCCCTTCGACTTGCCGGGCCACCGCGACGCGTTCATAGAAATAATTGTCGTTCTTGTAGAATTGCCACGCGTTGTGCAGCGTCGATGTCGCAAGTTCGAACCCCATCGAACGCGCCAGTTCATAGGTTCGAACGAGCTGCGCCACATTCTCATCCTGGATGACGAAAGCGAATCCCAGGTCTTGCCCACCTGCCTCCTGCAGCATGCGAAGTCCGGAGACCTTCGTGGCGTAGCCGTCCTTCTCGCCGCGGATGCAGTCGCTGGTGGTCGCGTCACCCTCGAGGCTGAAACGAACCTTGACCTTCGGGTGCTTCTTGACGATGGGCAGGAGACGCTCGGGATGCAGGCCGTTCGAGCTGATCTCTATGATCCGGGCCTTTGGGTGGAGCAGGTCCACCATCTCGGCCAGATCCTTCCGCAGGGTCGGCTCTCCGCCGGAGATATTGAGATTATCGAACCCCGCAGGAAGTTTCGCCAGGGTCTCGAGCGTGACCTCTTCCTTTGGATCGGTCGGATTCTTCCAGATGTAACACATCTGGCATCTCGAGTTGCAACGAAACGTGGAGATTACGGTGAGGTCCATTTGCAATCCTCAATGCGATGAATGCCGCTCGCTCACCAGTGATCGGTAGACGGCCATCAGCTCGGTGTTATGCTTCTCGAGGGAGAAGTCCGCTTCGACGCGACTTCTTCCTGCTGCTCCCATGCCTGCACGGCGTGAGGCGTCGTTCATCAGGCAGTCGACGTGCTGACGAAGCTCGTCCGTATTGCCGGGCTCAAACAAAAGCCCCGTCACTTGATCGTCCACGAGCTCCGGAATGCCGCCGACGCGGGTCGCTATGACCGCCTTGCCATAGGCCATCGCCTCCAGCACCGACATCGGACAGTTCTCGCACCACTCCGAAGGCACAACCACCACGGAAGCCTCGGCGATCGTCTCGTTTAAAGTCTCGCCGGATAGCTGGCCCGCGAAACGCACATTCCGGGTGAATTGCGTCTTCAAACTATCCGCCAGCGGGCCGGAGCCTGCGATGACGAGAGGCCACCGGCAGTCCGCTGCTTCGTGGGCGCGCAACAGCGTCTCCGCACCTTTTCCCGGCGCGAGCCGGCCGCAATAAAGCACGTATCCCTTGTCCCGATCGCTCGCCAAAATGCCGCTGACATCCACGCCGTTGTAGAGCACCTGTACCCGGTCCGCGGCGAACCGAGGCAACACCGACTCCCGCATGAACTGGCTCGGCGCGAGGAAGCGATCCACCTTCTCGTAGCTGCCAAACCAGCGCTGAATGACCGCTTCCATGTAAAGCGTGGCGCTCTGTGCGATCGAGCCGTCAGCGCAACGGTGCATCAGCACGTGATGGAAATCGCCTGAGAGACACGATGAACACAATTGGTCCTCTCGCATGCGGGTGTGCACCGGACACACGGGCTTCGAATCGTGCAGTGTGAGCACGACCGGAATCCCGCGCGACTTGGCGACGCCGACAATCGACGGGGTCAGCTGATGATAGATGTTGTGGCAATGCATCAGGTCTGGCCGAGTCTCCTCGATCAGGGATGCGAGTTTGCTCACGGCTTCGCGTGAGTGAATCAATGACAGCGCGCTCTTGATCTTGGCGAGATGGCCGCCGGTCCGGTATTCCTGGCGAGACACGAAGTGATTTGCATAGCGGGATTCGATGTTCCGCTCGTGCTGCATCGCGAAGTCAATGACGTCCGCCCCGCTGCTCGTCAGGAACATTCTCTCCTGAAGCAGCACTGCCTCTGCGCCACCGTTGTTGAACAGAAACTTATTGGCGAGCAGTACTTTCATTGAGGCCCTCGACACGCGCATCACGAAGGCCGGCATCACCAGTGGCCGGTGCACTCTGTGTCTGACGAAAAGCTACCGTGAAAGCAGTTCGATGCAGGCGGCGCATTCAGAGTGGAGGCGATGAAATCTGGGGTACCCAGTAGTGAGTACCAGCGCCGTGGTTGCCAGAGCGGCGCGGTTTGTCGATAAATGGAGGGGTGTTTCCCATCGGAAACACTGCTGTGTTCACGAGGGCTATTTGAGATGAGCATGGGCAGATCGCGCACGCAATCACATGAGCACCGACGACGCTTGGTCGGCTTGCGCGCAATCAACCTGTCCGGTGGTGATTTCGCGTGAAGCGACTACTCAGCCGAACGATATTCCATGCGGCAAGTTGGGCGGGACTTGCGCCTGCTTTGCGCATGGCATTTGCCGGCAGGGCCACTATCCTGATGTTCCACGAGATTCAGCCGGATTGGCGCTCGGAGCTGAAGACCGGTGCATCGCCTGATTTCTTTGAATACACCCTGAAGTGGCTGCGCCAGCAGGGATGGGAGATTGTCAGTCTCGATGCTTGTCTCGAGCGGCTGGCGGTGGATCCTGAACCCCGCCGCTATGCGGTGCTTACCTTCGACGACGGCTACAAGGACAACGTCACGACGGCATTGCCGATCCTTGAGCGAAATAACGCGCCCTTCACCGTATATGTTCCAACGGGTGCGGTGAAGCGAACGCTGCAACCGTGGTGGCTGGGCTTGCGCGACCTGTTTCGCTCGAGAGACAGTCTTGCGATCGACGCAATGAACATGCGATTCAGCTGTCGCGATTTTGACGAGAAAGCATCGGCCCTGGAGAAGGTGAGCAACTGGGTCCATGAAGATTACCAACGAGTCGAGATGCTCGCCCCTACGTTCAGCAAGGCCGATCTGTCGCTGGAGGCCTTGAACGACGCCTATTTCATCAACGAGCGGGAGCTTCAGCTCCTGGCACGACACCCCCTGGCTACGATTGGCGGGCATACGGAATCGCATCCAGCGCTCGCGTACCTGAATGCAGCTTCAGCGCGCGCCGAAATGGCGGGTAATCGCACCTATCTGGAGAGACTGCTTCAGCGCCCGGTTCGGCACGTCGCTTTTCCCTACGGCAACTCCAGGGCATGCGGTGATCGAGAACAACATCTCGCGGTGGAGGTCGGTTTTTCGACCGCAGTCACAACCCGGCATGGACAGATATCTGATCGGAAGCTGAATCCTTTTGGGCTCCCCCGCATCGCGGTCGGAGGTCCTTCCGACGGGAGAATTCCGTTCGAGGGGCGAATGAATGGCGTCCAGTCGGCGGTCCAGATGCTGTTCGGTCGCGGCGACTGATATCGTGCATTCCGATCGCGTCGAAGAGTTGAGTGCACGCGAATTCTGGCTCGGGCGCGCGAACTAGGTTGAGCCGCCGGCGATCTCGCGCCCAGGATCGGCGCCCGACACGATCAGGCCTGACTGGCGATTCCTGATATCCAGCGGTGGAAGCCGGATCCGGGTGGGCAGGTCGCGAAATTGTAGCCGATTTTGGGGTTCACCTTCAGGCGATCCAGTGTGCCGAGGTCACTGACCTTCGTGATTGATCCGTCTGCAGCAAGAGCAAACACCGGAAGTCCAAGTGCCTCGAACACATACCTCGTGGTCGCGTGGCTGCGATCCTGGCCATGATCTTCGTAGATGATCAGCGTGTCGCGCTTCAGAGCCTGCCGAGCGCCCTTCAGGGCCGCAACCTCCTGGCCCTCGACGTCGAGCTTGATGACGAGCCGATCGCTGTCGGTCAGCTGCTGGTCCCTTGCCAACGCATCGATCGTTATCGACATGACGGGTTCGGTGTGTGACGGACGGCTGCTCTGCGACGTTACGATGTGCCGGGCCGAATGAGGTCCGTCGTCGGAGAAGAACAGGCTGCGCCCGTCGTACTCGAACAATGCCCTTCGGCAGATCTCGAAGCGCTGATCATTCGCGTCACGGTTCTGCTCGAGAATTGCAAGCGTCTCCCGTGAAGCCTCGACGGCAATCGCGCGCTTGCGACCCAGCATTTCCGACGTGACGAGAACGGACCAGTATCCGATGTTTGCACCGCAATCGAAGAACGTATAGTCGGTATCCTTCAGCCGCAGCAGAAGCGTCGCTATGTCCGGCTCGTAGGTCATGCCGGGCTGGCCGATGAAGAACGCATTCCAATAGACGTCGTTCAGCTCGAAGTACAAGCGGCTACCGTCGGCGAAATGGACGCAAGACAACTGGGAATGCAGAAGCGGCTTGACCGCCCGCATGGCAAGTCCCATACCGCGCCCGGTACTCCGCGCAACAACGGTGTGCAGAAGCCTCACCAGCCCCATGGAAAGCCGGCTTCCTGACACCTCGTAATCGAATGTAGACCGGCCCATCAGGTACCGCCTCCCGCGCGTAAATCCAATTGCAGCAGTCGCGTCCTCGGATGACAGCGAACGCATTCAACTATCTCCCCAATTCATGTACGTGTGTCCCGACTGCCGCGAGCAGGCTGCAGGTCAAGAATGGTGCCGCTGGCTTCTGGCCGTATTGCCTCGCTACGCGGTTCGGATACTCCTCGGCTCGTTGCGCGCCTAACCAACGCGCGGAGCGCCGTGGTGGCGGTGATATCGATCCCTTCCGCCGAATAAATGTAGGCCGCAGTCCACACCCTGGTCGCGATGCCCGCGCAGGAGCCAGCAACCGCTGCTCCTATCGTCCCGAAGGCCCAAGTCGCGCCGACCATGGCTAGGATTCCCGACACCCAAGTGATCACCACGATGTGCATCGCGGCGCGCTGATGGCCTGTCATATTCAGGGCGATGGGGCCGATCCCGAAATATGTCGACACCAGCATGCCGGTTGCCAGGACCATCAGGACGCCGTAGGCGCGGGTGAAAGTCGCTCCGAACGCCATCAACGCGAGGTCGCCACCAAGCGCCAACGTCGCAACGCAGCCGAGCACAGCGACAAACGCAGCCAATGACGCTCCCGACGTGACGCGCGTGATTTCCGCATGACGATTCTCATCGAACAGACGTGCGATGAGGGGCGCCGCGGGAATACAAAAGGTCGCCAGGAAGAAATCAAGAAGGAGCGCGATCCGGCTGGCAGCGTAGTAATATCCTCCGGCTTCCGGGCCGACCATGACCGAGATGACGACGAGGTCGACTGTGCCGCCCATGATGCTCGTGACGCTGGTTACCCAGAACGGTCCCGAAGTGGACACGATGTCGCGAAGCCGGTCATTCGATCGCCCCACCGCCATGGTGAATACCTTACACCCCTCCGCGAGATGCCGCAGGTAGATGTTCTGGGCGGCGATCAACACGATCAGGATTCCAGTCGCAATCAGCAGAACGTCTTCAGCCGGCAGCGGATTGCCAGACGTCGCGAAGAGAACGGCGCCCAACAATATGATGAGAAATCTCCACAGCACATCCTTCGACACGAGTGCGAGATTGACGGAGCCGAGCGCGCGCCCCAGCGAGCTCTGCATTTCGATCAAGGACAACGGCAATATCAGGAGCACGCTCGTGGCATATTGCCAGCCTCCGAATATTCCGTCGCGGCCGTGAGCGGCGACGAACGGAAGGAGGGCGAGTACGGCCACGGCAACGCTGCCCAGACATGCCACGCGAACCCGCTTCGCGACAATCGAGCCGATCTCCGGGTAGTTTTTCCGGGCGGCGATGCTTGGTATTTCCCGCAACACGCGAAATTGCTGACCGATGAGGCCGACCGTCGAGGCGACGAGCGCGAACGTCATCAACGACATGAGCGCACCGTATTCCTCTATGTTCATCATCCGCGCAAAACTTACGCCGAAGAGGAGGGAGACGACGGCGCCCGAGCATCGGTATGCCAAGGCCAGCCATGACTGCCGGAAGACATTGCTGAACATGGTCGCCGGTCCGCCGGACGGTCGAGTAAAGCTCGTCATTGCTCAAGCCAACGTTGGTGGGCGCCACGCGGCGCCCAGTAATTGTGATCGAGCTCTTGCCCGGAATTCCCGGTTCGGCGCACCTCGTGGGCGGAGGAGCGGACTGCGCGGAGGCTGAGCGTTCAAATGTTACACATTGTCAAATCGGCACATTGTCGCAGGGTCGAATATAACCCCACGGCTGCGGAGAGCGTCCGGCCCTTCTGGATTACCCACTCCGGTGGCCGTAACGAGAAACATGCTGCCTTCGTCGCGATGAAGGCGGTTCGCCGACGAGCATTGTTCGACGGGTGATGTACGGGGCGTTTCAATCGAGCTTGCGGTATCGCGATCGGGAGCCAATTCATGCGACTATAAGTCAGGATTGGCCTCCTTGTAGGTGTGTTGTTTCTCGACCTTGAACGAACCATCGAAATGGGGCTTCACGCCGTTCGCCTTGAGTCCCTGGACGACTGCAGTTCCTCCGGATGCGGTGGCTGCAGACCTGCGCGCGGGCGCGCGTTCCCGGTCCGACCTGTCGCGCAGCAATCCTATTCCAATCCCCAGTAGCATGCCGCCGAGGATCGCTGATCCAAGTATCAAACGGGCGTTTGGCGAACTGGCCGTGTAGGGATGAGACACTCCGGTGAGCAGACGAGCCTCGAACACCGGCGCGGATTGCTGCTGCATGGCGTCCATGTAGCGCAACATCCGCAGGAAATTGTCATACGTTCTGGTGGCGGCGTCCGCCGTGGCTTCCAGTTCGCGGAGTTCGTCTTGCGCCGTTCCGGTCGACTGCGACGAGGGTGGACCTGCCCCGGTGGTGTTCGCAGGAGCCGCGATGCCATTCCTGGGCCTGTTGTAATCCGCTACGGCCTTTTTGGCAGTCGACGCCTGGTTGCTCAATTCGTTGACACGTTCCTTGACCCATTTCTCGTTTTGCAGACCCCATTTGTATTTCGCGTCCATTTGCGTCGTGATGTAGGTCTCTACGACGGTGTCCAGGACCTGCGCGGCCCGATCGGGGTCGGCGGAGCTGAAGGCGAGATCGACTATGTAGGTGAGACCGGCGCGCTTCACCGAGAGCTTGCGCGCGAATGCTTCCATCGCATCACGCGTGACGACGTCCGTGTCCTGCCTGCTCCAGCCGAGCAGCCGGGATGTCGACCGACTGAGGTGGTGCAGGGCGCCGCCGGAGAATTCCCGGTCTCCTGCCAAACCGAGCTTCGCGATCGCTGCGCGAGCGACGCTCTCCGACTTCAAGATTGCGACCTGACTTTCGACGGCCGTCGTTGCCGACGCCGTGTCGTTGGAAGAAGTCGTCTTGGCGTCGACGATGAGTTGCGCGGTTGCCGTAAACGTCGGAACTGCGACAACGAGATAGAGCAAGCCGGCGCCAAACATCAAGGAACACGTCAGCAGTATGATCGAGAGGCGGCGGCGCAAGAAGGCGAGAACCTCCGCCACGAATTCGGCCGGCGAGCCAAATTCAGGCGGCATCGCGTCCTGAGGTGCCGAATTGTCAGTTCTGTGAGTTTGCAGCATTGTCTCGAACCTGCAGTTACTGGTGGCCTACCGAAGCCTCCGCCGATCAAACGGGAACGGGATCGACTGCAATGCCCTTGCGATCTTGCTGTACAGACTGCATGCAGCAATCGTCATCGCGCTAGAAGGCATTCCAATAGACCTTTCTGGAGAAGAGGGTCATGACGATGATCTTGAGATCGAGAAGGAATGACCAATTGTCGATGTAATACAGGTCATGCTCGACACGACGTTGCATTTTCTCCAGGGTGTCGGTTTCGCCACGATAGCCGTTGACCTGTGCCCAGCCGGTAATGCCGGGCTTGACGTTGTGGCGGCGGGAAAATGACGAAATCATCCGGGCGAAGCTCTCGTTCTGCGAGGTCGCGTGCGGACGAGGCCCGACGAGTGACATATCGCCGACCAGCACGTTGAAGAGCTGTGGAAGCTCATCGATATTGGTGTGGCGCATGAAGCGTCCCAACCGGGTCACGCGTGGATCGTGTCTGGTCACCTGCTTGAAATTGTCGCCGTCCTCCGTCACGGTCATCGATCTGAATTTCAACACGCGAATAGTCTCGTTGTTGTAGCCGTGCCGCGTCTGACGAAATAGCACCGGCCCGGGGGAATCGAGCTTGATTGCGATTGGAATGATGACGAAGAGGGGACTGATGATGACAAGTCCGGCAATTGCGGCCGCGATGTCGAAGGCTCGTTTGATCGCCCGGTGGAACGGCGTCAGGGGAGACTGGAAGATGCGCATCGTCACCATGTTGCCGAATTGCGTGATGCGCGACACGGCCATGAGGTCGATTGCACCGACCGGGACGACGTGAACGTCGACCGGGAGCTCTGACAGGGCGCCGGCGAGCGCGAGGGCCGCCCGAACATCCGACTCCGAAGTCAGAATGACAATGTCATCCGCTCGCAGGGGCCGGCACTCTGCGATCAGTTCGCGGACATGGGATAGCACTTCGACCGCCCCGAAGTGCTCCGATGCCGAAGAGCCCTTGCGAAAGGTCGGCAACTCGAACGAGCGAATGGTCCGGATTCCGGTGGCGCTTACTCGTGCGGAAAAATCCAGGCAGTGGCTCGGTTCACCTATGAGGATGACGCGCCTGGCGTCGATCAGTCCGGATGCGATGGCAGGCTGCAGCAACGAGAAGCATATTGCCCGCGCGAAGAGCACCATGACGATAACGCTTGCCGCCTGGGCCATCACGGTCGCGCGCGAGTAGCCATCCGAGATCTTGAGAAGAAATATCGTTGAGATGAAGAAGGAGAATACGAAGAAGACGGCGCTGACGCCGCTCCATAGGAAGATGTGGCGGGGCTGCGTCTGGATCCGCGAATACTGCCGGAGCCCAACGGATACGAGCAGTTGCAACGTGGCAATCAGAAGAGATTCCAGGATGTATTTGGGAGTGTCCGGATAGTCGAGCGCAAGGACCAGCCGATAATAGAGGACGGCAGCGGCAAAAGCCCCAACGGCTACGAGGAGGAACTCGGCGCCTGCCGCCAGCACCAGCAAGGCGGCCAATCTGTTCTTGCCAAGGTCAGCCGCAATCGCCTTGCGGCCAGTGACCGAATGCGCCGAACGCTCGGTAGGGGCCGGCGAATTGGTGAAAAACGCATAACTCACCGGTTACTCCCAAGCAGTCCGTCACGCAGTCCGTCCCCCTGACAAAAACATAGCATTCGGGTCAGGAGGCGGATTGGCAATAAATGGGTAGCCGGGAGTAACTACGATGGTCAGTTGAGCCGAGGCGCTGCGGGATTAGATTGTCGATCAATCCGTGAGACCGAGCCATCGAGCACGCCATGCCGCACGCCAAGCTGCGTAATTTCCTCCGTCTTGACAACCGTCGCGGTCAAACAGGCCATTGCGTCAGGTGGGGCCTGGTGGCTGTTGGCCTGACGATTTCCGCGCAGGCGAAAGCCGAATATCGAGTGAGCGTCGGAGATGTTCTGGAGGTCGCGGTAGCCGGCGTGCCGGAGCTGCGGCAGCGCGCGCCCGTCCAGGTCGATGGCAATATCTCTTTGCCGCTGGTCGGGATGGTCCCGGTCGCCGGCCTGCCGTTGCAAGAGATTCGGGCCAAGGTCGGGGCCGCAATGACGAGCAAGGTCTTTCGACAGAGGACCGTGGACGGCCGCGAGGTCGTGGTCGTGATAGATGCAGATCAGGTCACGGCGATCGTTGCGGAGTACAGGCCTGTTTACGTCAACGGGGACGTGTCGAAGCCGGGAGAGTACCCTTATCGTCCGGCGAGCACCGCGCGCCAGCTCATCGCCATGGCGGGTGGCTACGACATCATGCATATCAGGATGAACAACCCGTATCTCGAGTCGGCCGACCTGAGAAGCGAGTATGGTTCGCTTTGGACAGAACTCGCCAAGGAACAGGCGCGTATGTGGCGCATCAAGAGCGAGCTCGGGGAAGGGACGCAGATCAATCCAAGCGCTTCTCTTGCCGACCTGCCGATAGCCCGGTCGGCGGTTTCGGAAATCGTCAATGCGGAAGCCGAATACCTGAAGACGAAGCAGAGCGACTATCAGCAGGAAAAGGCGTACTTGCAGCGCAGCGTTCGGCAGGGAGACGACGAGGTCCGCGTGCTGTCGGAGCAGCAAAAGAAAGATGAAGAGGGACTTCAGTCCGACGTCGAGGACCTTCAGAAAGCGACCGATTTGTTCGGCAAGGGATCGTTGATCAGCCCTCGCGTGACGGATGCGCGTCGCGCGGTTCTGCTGTCGGCGACCCGGAGGCTGCAAACCTCTGCGCAATTGCTCCAGGTCAAGAAATTGCAGGACGAGTACGCCAGACGGTTGGCAAAGCTCGACGATCAGCGGAAGCTTGATCTGTTCCGTGAGCTGCAAGAGACCAGCTTAAAGCTCAATCAGATTCGCGAGAAACTGCAGAGCGTCGGTGAGAAGCTTCAATACACTTCGATGGTTCGATCGCAGCTCGCACGGGGAGCCGGCAGTAAGCCCGATATTGCTATTATTAGAAAGAGCGAGAAAGGACCGGAACGGATTGTCGTGAACGAGGATGCCGAGTTGCAGCCCGGTGACACCATCGAGGTCTCGCTGCGATACCAGGATGGTCCCGACGCGGCACCCCGAAAGCTGAGCAGTTCAAACGTTCCGGTCGTGATAGGCCGGACCGACGTGACCGCGGCAGACTCGCGGAGTGACAGCAGGTGACAAAGCCGGAAGCGGCAGAGTGATCGGAATTGGCACGTCGAGAAGACACGAGCAGCCACGGAGTTTGATGCCGCTTGTCCGTATATTTTTAGCCTATGCGACGGTGTCGCCGCTTAGGCATAGGCATAGGGTAATTCCGCTTGATCTGAACCTTGAATATTTTGTGACTTTTGCCGTTCTCGATCCGCTGTTCCGCTTCGCTGCGATCTGAACTTACAGAAGGGGCAACCTCCTTGTGCGGCTTCGTTGGCATCTTTGGATTTAAAGAATCGCTCGAGACGGCGCGCGGCCGGGCGCTCGAGATGGCCAAAACGGTCAGGCACCGCGGGCCAGACTGGAGCGGCATTTATTCCAGCGACAGCGCAGTGCTCGCGCACGAGCGCCTTTCCATCGTCGACGTGGAGCACGGCGCTCAACCCCTTCTCGACGTGACCGCGGGTCGCGCTTTGGCCGTGAACGGAGAGATCTACAATCATGTCGGTTTGCGCGCGGCGCTGAAGCTGCCGCACGCATGGAAAACGAAGTCCGACTGCGAAATCATCCTGTATCTCTACGACGAGTACGGCCCTGCCGTGTGCAATATGCTGAGTGGAATCTTTGCATTTGCCCTCTTCGATGAGCGCAGTGGCGATTTCTTCGTCGCCCGAGACCACATTGGCATTGTTCCGCTTTACATCGGATGGGGCAGCGACGGCACGACTTACGTCGCGAGCGAAATGAAAGCCCTCGATGGCGTATGCGAGACGATCCGGGAGTTTCCTCCGGGACATCATTACAGCGCCAAGGCCGGAAAGTTCGTCAAGTGGTATGATCCACAGTGGGCACATACTCTTCCAAGCAGGAAGGTGTCGCTGCAGGAGCTCCGATCTTCGCTCGAAGCTGCGGTCAAGCAGCAGATGATGTGCGATGTGCCTTACGGGGTGCTTATTTCCGGCGGGCTCGACTCGTCGCTTATCGCGGCGCTCGCGGCGCGCCACCGCTTCAAGCGGATCGAGTCGGGAGAAACCGAAGAGGCATGGTGGCCGAGGCTGCACTCGTTCTCGGTCGGCCTCGAAAACTCACCTGACATGAAGCATGCGCGAGACGTGGCAGCTCACATCGGCACGGTCCATCACGAGATTGTTTTTACCGTGCAGGAAGGATTGGACGCATTGCCGGACGTGATCCGGCACCTGGAGACCTTTGACGTCACCACCATTCGTGCCGGCACGCCGATGTATCTCATGGCGCGCAAAATCAAATCAATGGGCATCAAAATGGTGTTGTCCGGAGAAGGCGCTGACGAGGTATTCGGCGGCTATCTCTACTTCCACATGGCGCCGTCAGCAGAAGAATTCCACGACGAGACTGTCCGAAAGATCTTTGCGCTCAGCAAGTATGATTGCTGTCGCGCGAACAAGGCAATGGCGGCGTGGGGGGTCGAAGCCCGTGTGCCTTTCCTGGACAAGGAATTTCTGGACTACGCAATGTCGATAAACCCCGCCGAGAAGATGTGCCCTGGCGAGAAAATCGAGAAGGGCATATTGCGGGAAGCATTTACCGATCTGTTGCCGCAAGCGATCTTGTGGCGTCAAAAGGAGCAGTTTTCCGACGGGGTAGGGTACAGCTGGATTGAAAGCTTGAAGCATCAAGCCGAGAATAAAGTCTCGGATCAGATGCTCGCAGAGGCGAGCAAGCGCTTTCCGCGGCAAACGCCGACGTCCAAAGAGGGATATTTCTACAGGACCATCTTTGATGGCATTTTCAACAACCCGACAGCCTGCCTGACTGTGCCCGTCGGTCCTTCGATCGCATGCTCCACGCCGACCGCGTTTCTTTGGTCTCAGCAATTTGCGAGCATGAATGACCCATCCGGAAGGGCAGTGAAAGGGATCCACGTTCAGGCCATTGATCATGTTCGGTCAGTTGAAAACCTCAACAGTTCGAAGGCCCCATCGGGCGGACGGGTTGCAGCGGCGGAGTGAAATCGTCCTTCAAGTGAATTTCGGATTCCACACAGCGTCTTCGGCGGCAATGACGCCTGCCCGATTTCGTGGGTGAATCCGGCGCGCCGTATGCTGCGTCGGTCGCCGCGACCCGGCCCGGATGCCGAGACCATTCAAAGCCCGGCCCGCCGCGCGAAGCGCCGGCACTTGGCCTTTCTGCAAGCAACGCCAGAGCGACGCCTCAACGCCGCGTCAGGATCATGACATCGATGCGACCACCTCAAGCATCACTTCGGTCGCGCCGCCGGCGATCGAAAGGACGCGGGCGTCACGCGCGACGCGCTCGATCGCGCTCTCGCGCATGACGCCCATGGCGCCGTGGAACTGCACGCAATCATACGCGACCTCGTTGACGAGTTCGCCGCAGATGGCCTTCAACATCGAGATCTCGCGCAGGCAATCGTCATCGGCCGCCATGCGCCAAGCGGTGGCATAGAGAAACCCGCGGCTTGACTCGACTTTCGCAGACAGCATCGCGAGCCGCTGACGGATCGCCTGCATGTCCCAAAGGACGCCCCCGAATGCCCGGCGGGTTTTCACGTAGGTGAGGGTCATGTCGATCGCTGCCTCGGCCATCCCTATCGCCATGGCGGCGAGGACAAGGCGTTCGTTCTGCAAGTTGCGCATGATGGAGTAGAAGCCTTGTCCCTCCGCGCCCAGCACGTTCTCGGCGGGGATGCGGCAGCCGTCGAAGACAAGTTCCGCCGTGTCGGAGGAGCGCCAGCCGAGCTTGTCCAGCTCGCGCGCGACGCTGAAGCCTGGCGTTCCCTTCTCGACGAGGAACATCGTGATCCCGTTGCTCCCGGCCGAGGGATCAGTCTTGGCCGCGACGCAGTAGAGATCCGCGTGGACGCCGTTTGTGATATAGAGCTTGGTGCCGTCGAGCACGTAAGAGTCGCCGTCCCGCACCGCGCGCGTGCGGATGGCTTTCACGTCCGAGCCCGCATCCGGCTCCGTGATCGCGATCGCGGTGATCACCTCGCCGCTGATAATGCCCGGCATCCAGCGCGCCCGCTGGGCTTTGGTCCCGTCGTGAAAGACGTACGAGGAAGCCATGTCGGCATGGACGAGCATCGCGTCGGCGGCGCCGCCATAGGTCGAGCGCCCGAGCTCCTCGGCGAAGACCGTTGATGCGACAGAGTCCATTTCGGCGCCACCATACTCAGCCGGGTAGCGGATGCCGAAGAAGCCGAGTTCGCCCATGCGGCGCAGGATCGAACGGGGAATGAACCCGTTCTCTTCCCAGTGATCCGCGCAGGGCTTGATTTCCTCCTTGACGAACCGGCGGACCTGGTCCCGCAAGAGCTCATACTCCGCCGCCATCCAGGGCAGCTCCGGCTCTCGTGACGCCTTCCAAGCTTTGTCCATCATCTTCATCCGATCTGCTACGAGCCTGACTCAAAGGCTCCTGTCCCGCCCAAGACCAGGCGGAGACCTTCCGGCTAGAGTTCGACCTCCTCTCTCGGTCCCTCCGAGAGGGAAGGGGCATTGGAATCGGCCACCCAGCGCATTCCGTCGATGACTTCCGCCAGTTCGGCCAGTGTCGGCCGCTCAAAGAGGTTGCGAAGCTGCACGTCAACGCCGAAGATCTTTCGCATGCGCGACACCGCCCGCACCACCAGGAGCGACTCCCCGCCCAGCTCGAAGAAGTTGTCGTGGCGTCCGATCGACTCGAGCTTCAGGAGTTGACACCATAGAGCGGCCAGCGCCTTCTCGGTCTCTGTCGAGGGGGCGGCGAAGACCTGCGCCGGCTGGATGTTTTCCGCCGTCGGCTCGGGAAGCGATGAGCGGTCGATCTTGCCGTTGGGCGTGAGCGGCATCCGCTCGAGGCGAACGTAGTGCGTCGGAATCATGGACTCCAGCAGTTCTTCGGCGAGGTGCGCGCGCAGGTCCGCCACGGTCAGGGGTTTCGACGCAACATAGTAGGCCACAAGTCGTGCGATGCCGTCTTCGGGCGTCGACGGTTCGCCATGGCCGATTTGGGCCGTTTTTTGTGTCGCTCCTTTCGTCATCGAGGTGACGACGGCGCATTCGTGAACGTCCGGGTGCTTGAGAAGCCGTGCTTCGATCTCGCCGAGCTCGATACGGGTGCCGCCGACCTTCACCTGATGATCGGCGCGGCCGAGAAATTCCAGGCGTCCTTCCGAGTTCCAGCGGGCGAGATCGCCCGTTTTATAGAGCCGCAGCTTCGAGCGCCCATCTCGGGGATCGGCGACCGTGCGGAAGCGCTCGTCGGTCAGATCGGGGCGATTGAAATAGCCTCTCGCGAGACCGTCGCCGGCAATGAACATCTCACCGATGATTCCGGGGCCGGTGGGCTGATATTCTTTGCTGAGGACGTAGATTCCCGCATTCGCGGCCGGAATGCCGATCGGCACCGATGCGGATTGATCCCGGTCGGTATCGAAGCGGTGAATCATGCAGCCCACCGTGGCTTCGGTTGGTCCATACTCGTTGTAGATCTCGATAGGATGGGGAATAGCGTTGGTGATATCGCGCGCCAGCGCGGCCTTGAAGTCCTCACCGCCCACGATGAATTTGCGCAGTCTTGTGGTCTCTAGATTGCGGTCGCGGATCATCGCGAGATGCGCCGGCGTCAGCTTGATGATATCCACTGCATTGTCGTCGATCACCTTCAGCACGACCATGCTCTGCACTCCGGGATCGCCAAGATAGACCACGATGCGGCCGCCGGTGATGAGTGGCGTAAAGAGCGTTGTGACGGTCAGGTCAAATGCGAGAGATGAGAAAAGGGGCCATGCGAGGCTTTCGTCGGAACTGTACACCTGGGCGGCCCACCAGATGTAGTTCACCAGGCTTCGGTGCTCGATCTCGACGCCCTTGGGAGCGCCGGTCGAGCCGGAGGTGAAGATGATATAGGCGGCGCCGTCCGGCGTGGCAGCGGACGGTCGAGCCGAGGCCGGTTGATTCGAGATCGAATCGAGATCGGCGTCGAGTACGAAAATGTCGGCAAGGTTCGAGGCAATGCCCGAACGCAGGCGCGACTGGGTGATCGCCACGGGGGCCCGCCCGTCGGTCCCGTTGGAAATGTCTTGCAGGATTGTTGTGATACGCCCCTTCGGCGTTGCCGCATCCACCGGCACATAGGCTGCGCCGGACTTCAGGACGCCCAGGATCGCAACGACGACTTCAATGGAGTGCTCCATGAAGACAACGGCAATCCGGCCCGGGCCCACGCCGATCGAGCTCAAATACGCGGCCATCTGGTTGGAGCGTTCGTCGAGCTGCCGGTAGGTCAGCGTCGCATCGCCAAAGCGGATCGCTTCGGCGTCAGGATTACGCGTCGCCTGGTCGCGGAAGAGATCGATGATCGTCCTGTCCGACGGATAGCGTGCCGCCGTGGCGTTGTAATCGACAACCAGCGCCTGATGATCGGAATCCTTCAGCAGGGGAAGCGCTACGCCCTCCGGCGCGATAGGTAGGACTTCGTTCATGAAATACGCTCCCGTCGGGAAAACCAAAAAAGAAAATCACGTCAATCGTTCTGCTTCTGGGTAGCCTGGCGATAGAGGTCTGCGATGGCAGGTGCGTCAGGTTCCATCAGCATCGAGGCTTCGTTGCAGTCATCGGGCCCGAAGTAAAATTCGGCATGCGGCACTACTTGTAGCCATCGGTGTGGCGCGGCGCCCGATCGCAGCCAGGCTTTGTTGGGAAGGATGATGCAAACCCGACCGGAATACGGAGTGGGAGTGTAGCGCTGAAAGGCCGCGATCGCCGTGGATTTGAGCAGAGCCCTGCTCGCCAATACCGGGTCTGTCGCGACAGGCTCATTGCTCTTGCCAACGAGGGGTACGAGGGCGCGGACGTGCTCGCGCAGGCGACTGCCGAAATATCGGAGACGGGCGCCGAATGTCGGCAGCTTCGCTGTCTCATGCAGGAACGATTCCGCCTTGCCCCTGGCAATGAAATACAGCCGGCGCGGCCATTCCCCATAGGTGGTGGGGTGAAGCGGGCCAAACAGCGCAACGCATGAGACCTCGGACTCGCGCTGTCCCAGGATTCTCGCCAGTTCAAAAGCTGTTGGAGCGCCCGAGCAATAGCCGACGATGATGTACGGACCGGTCGGCTGATATTCGACGATCTGGCGGGCGAAGTACTCGGCGATATCTTCGACGCGATCCATCGGCTCGCTCTGCCCATCGAAGCCAGGCGGTTGGAGGGCGTAGAACGGTTGATCGACGCCCAGGTGCTTCGAGAGGTCCAGGAATGAGGACGGTGCCCCGACATGACCGGGTACGGCGTAAATGGGCGTGCGTGTGCCGCGAGACTGCAACGGAACAATTGCAGACGGTTGCTTGGCCGCGGCCGTGGCCATGTTCAGAAACGCGATGATCTCGCCCTTCCGCCCCTGCAACTGATCGCGAAGCTCCGCCGTCAGCGCGCCGGCCGGGGCGTTGCAGCGCAGCCGGTCGCCATCCACCCAGACCTTGATGTCCTTGACCGCGAGGTCTGCGAGCAGCTCCGAGAACTGCATCACGTGCGCTGACATCGGGCTTTTCATCGATGAAGCTGACATTTCCTGTTCCGTGCGCCATCGCGGTGACTTCGACTCCGGATGACAGTTCATTTCCGGACGACCACGCTCCCAACATATCCAGGTTGCGGTACGAAGCTTCGGACAGCCCAATCCCTTTCATCCCAGGAAATCGGCTGTCCCAAGCCACACCCCAGCGCCTTGGAGACAGCCTCCAGCCGGGTCCAACGCTGGAGGAAGCCTTCCAGCCGGTCTTCCGGATCGAGGGCGGCGTAGGACTCGTATTCGGAGGTGGAAAGGCAGAGCGCTGCGATCTCGTCCGCTTCGGGCACAGGGAGGATTGCCTCGATGTCCACGCCGACCTCTTGCCTGATCGAGAGGGCGATGACCGCTACTTCTCCAGATCGCGAGACGCTGAAGCGCACGTCGCGGGCGGGCATGCGGCGGGAGAGGTGGGGTTTGCCCAGCCGTCCATATTCCAGCTCGATCTCTGAAGGCGAAATTCCCAGTCTGGAAGCGAGGACCTGGCGCAGCTGCCCGCGGCTAACAATGAAGCGGCGGCGATCGCGCTCCAATCTCAATCCCGCGGCGCGCCGATGTTCTTCCTCGTTGAGGCAAGCGCTTAGCTCCCGGATGACGTCCTGCTCCACATGGAGCATGAATGCCAGGAGCTCCAGACCATCATGCTCGAGAACCGGCGTGATGACCCCGGGTCTCAGCTCAACTGCTTTGTCCAAAAAGCTCAAAGGGGCGGTGCCGGCTCCGCGAGCCCCACGTTCAAGTTTGTGATAGCCTCGCCCGTCAAAGGAACGACTATTTTCCCACTCGCTCTGTTCACAGGCACCTGTGCGAAAAGCCATCACAACTTGCTTTCTATTAGCCTCGATCCGGATTGCCGCCGGTAGGTTGCGAACGGTATTGCGATGGGCATTCGAGCGGACTGCTGATTGAAATTTTAATCGCGCACCGCCATGGCTCAATGGACCATCGTAATTACCCATTTTTTGCCAGTTCCCGTCCGGTGCCCCGGATCGGACTGCTTGAGTTGAGTGACCTGGTGGCAAAGTGCCGCGTCCTTCCGCCAAAAGCGCAAGCGGGGGAATATTCCTGGGGGAATCGGACCGCTAAACGGTCAATGGATGCAGTCCAGGCGTCAGCCTGCCCCGGCCGGCAGTCAGAGGGGGAGAAGCACCGACATGGCCACATCGCTGACCTGGACATTGGTTCTCGCCAAGGAGCCCAAACCGATCGACTAGGAGCCAGCCCCGAATACGGAATACAGAGCCGCGGTCTTTTTTGGAAGATTCGTGGCAATGGTCCGTAGCATCCGCTTGGCACTGCGGAGCTTGGCCTCGATGTGGCGCTCTGGACTGTCTCTGCCGACAGCGATCCACGTCATGGCCTGCTCCCTGTTGGCCAGATGGGACTTGTGCCCGCCGCCACCGGCCAGGAAGTCGTAGCCACTTTCCCCGCGTGCAATGCTGTCCTCAATAGCCAGCACATGGCTGACGAGCCCGGGCTTGAGCCGGCTATCGCTCTCATAGAGAAAGCCGCTCTGGTAGTTCAGGACCCGGCCGTCGTGCACGAAATTGTACACGACCCCAATTGTCTCGTTCCCAACCAGCGTCCGTGAGATGCGAATGGCCCCCGTCGGGACTCCGCGCGCAATCAGCTCCTCGTGAAACGGACGGAAGCCGGGATTGGCGAAGGCTCCCCTGCGTCCCCATCGCGACCGATGAAAGTCGCCCAGCAATTCGAATGCGGCGAGGGCCTCCGTCGTCGTTTCCATGATCCGGAGTTCAACGGGGCCGCGTTCGGCATACAACCGCATGGCGCGATTCACGGCCTGGCGTGTGCTGCGGCCCAATGTGGCGCGATAATCCCCCCCGCGCTGGCGGACCGGGGCAAAATCAACCCACAATGCCGCATCAGCCTTTTTCACCTCGGTCACGAGCCCGGCCCGGCCTGCGGCGCGACTGGCCGTCGCCTCAAGGTCCGGATCAATTCCGGAGAGCACCAACTGATCCGAGCGGTGCAAGCGGGACGTCAACGCATTGAGGCCTGCCGATATGATGGCATCGGATTGCTCTGCAAGAATACCGTTGTACTCGATGAACAATCGGTCGAAGCGAGTATCTCCCGTTTCATTGAGCAGCCAGCGCGTCCGCGCATGCGGCCCGAGACTCCACGCCCTCCGCCGGCAAATAATCGCCAGGCCAACGATCTTGCCTGATGACCGAGCCACGAGGACGTGCGGTCGCGCGCCATCCGGGATATGCCGCAGCCAAGTGCCGATCCAGAGCCAGGACAGGAAGAACGAGTGAGTCACTCGCGCTTCGAGCTCCTTCCATGAGGTTTCAAGCCAGGCGATGCTTTCCAGGGCATCCAGGCTGACATCGGTGACCGTCTCAGGCATGCTTTCCCGTTCCAACGCCGGAGGGCTGAATGCGCGATGTGACGGGAATACCGAAGGATCGAGCTGCAGTGTTCGCGCAAGATCCGATGATGGATGGCTCGTCACGCGCGGATATCCCTCTGGCAGACACGTCCTGGTTGGGCGTCTCTGACCGTTGTCTCGGCGGAGGCCGATGACGGCAACTATATCCGGAATTCGATCGAGGCGCGGACCCTTTCTGATTACCCACGGTAGCTGCTTGTGCCAGCGCAGCAACTGTGCCGAGGTGAAGCTGTGATCGACCGGGTTCGAGGCTGGTGCAGCGCGCTCCGGCCTTCGGCGTCCGACGGCCTCGATGCTCCGCCCGCTCATCGGGGCGTGTCATGGCTGACGTCCGATTTCTCACGTGGCGCTCGATCCCGAGGCGAGTTTTTCAAATCTCCGCCGCAGGTGATCCACGAGCAGTTCCGCACCGATCAACAGGCAGCCAGGATGTCCGCCAGGCACCTGTATCAATTCCAGTTGAGGGCTGAGACGCCGCCACGCTCGGCCATCGTGGTCGGCCGCGTAAAAGGCCACCGGGATCTCGAGCGGCGCCGGACAATACCGCGCCATTGCGATTGAATGAGCGTCCCACAACGCCGTTGGAATTGCGACTTTGGCGATCGCAGGCTGTTCGTTCGCCGGGAGCTTCAGGTATCGCTCCAGTCTCACCATTTGCTCGAAGGTCCAACGCAAGAGATAAGGCGAAACCAGCGGCTTCAGCAGCCCCAGGATCGCCCGTGGCATTGGACGGGCACTGACGGTCGGCGGGTCCACCATCGTAACCAAATCAACCGTGTGGCCGGCAGCCATCAGCTGGCGGGCCACTTCGAACGCCACCATGGCGCCATTGCACTTGCCGCCCAGAAGAAAGGGACCGCTCGCTTGCCTTGCCAGGATGAACGGCAGGCGGTCGGCGGCCATCGCCTCGATCGAGCCCGGAATCGGCTCGCCATGAAGACCGTGGGGATTGATCGAGATGATCGGATAATCCGGCCCCAGAAGCTCTACCACCCGCCGCACACTCGCGTGGCCGCTGACAAGGTCGCCGTTGAAAAAGTACAGCGGAGACCGCGTGCCAGGCGCATGGGGCTGGAAGAACGGCGTCGTCCACGTGTCCGTTGGTGCGGAAACCCTTGCGGCAAATTGCCGGACGGTTTCTGCCCCGAACATGATGGTTTCCGGCACGGGATAGCCGACGAGCCGCTCGACCTCGACCAGCATCTCCATCGCGAGAAGGGAGTCTCCGCCGCTGGCAAAAAAATCATCGTCGACGGTCACGACCTCGTTCTTGAGCAGCCTGCGCCAGAGGGTCAGCAACTCGGCTTCCAAATTCAACGGCCCGTTCGCGACGGGCGCCGGCACCGTCGCCTGGTGCCCCCGTGGCCGGTCGACCAGCTCGCGCAGACGTCGCCGCTGAACCTTTCCCGTCACCCCCTTCGGCAGATGGTCGAGCGTCAGAATGCGTCTCGGAATCTTGAACGAGGCCAGCTCGCGTTGAAGGAACAGGCGAAGCTCCGCAGCGCTCGCCTGCGCGCCGCGATGAGGGACGATGGCGACTGCGACGTCCTCGCCCAGGCGCGGATGCGAGATCGCGAAGGCCGCAGCTTCGGCGATGGCCGAATGTCGCAATAGCGCGGCCTCGATCTCGGCGGGAGAAATCTTCTCACCACCGCGATTGATCAGCTCGCTCAGGCGGCCGTGCAGCGAAAGGAAGCCGTCTTCGTCGAGGCTGCCGATATCGCCGGTGCGAAACCAACCCTTCGTGAAAGCGGCTTGATTGAGTTCCGGCGCATCGAGATAGCCCGACGTCACGGTCGGTCCACGAATCCAGATCTCTCCGCGCTCGCCGGCTGCCAGGGGATGTCCATCCTCGCCAACGATGGCCACGGTATCGGGCCAGGGTCTTCCGCAGGTGCCCGGCCTGTTCGGACCGGGCGGCAGCTGGTTGGCGGCGATCTGGGCCGCCTCGCTGGAGCCGTAATGCTCGAGCACCGGCACGCAGAGAGCGTGTTGCAGGCCGTCCTGCACGGCCCTCGCGAGCGGCGCGCCGCCCGACATCGCGAACCGCAAAGTGTGCGCCGGGTGTGCATTCTCGAGGCTTTGTGCCTTGTCCAGCACCGTGGCGTGAAGCGTCGGGCCTGCCGAGTACCAGGTCGGCCGCAAGACATCGAACCACTCATCGAGTGCGACGACGGCACTGTTCGCCGGGATGGCAATGCTGCCTCGCGTCAGCAACGGCGTGAAGACCGTCACTTTGAGCCCATGGGAATAGTAGGGGGGCGACACGCTCAGGCATCGGTCCCGGGACGTGAGGCCGAACCAGGCCTGAAGGCGTTCGGCCGCCGCCAGCATATTGTCATGGCTGAACGGAATGAGCTTCGGCTGCGCGGTCGTGCCCGACGTCTGCAGAATGAAGGCGGGGGAGCGCGGATCCGGCTCGGCGTCGATGGCAGGTGAGCCGGCAACTTGCACGGCGATCTCGAGTCCAAGCTGGCCCTGTCCGACCGGAGCGGCTTCTATGATGGCAAGCGTTCTGCGTGCTGCGGCCTGGCGAGCTTCAGGGGCACTGCCCTGCAGCACAACGAGGGCGCTCAAGTTGAGCATGTCGAGGCGCTGCTCGATTTCAGGCAGGGAGAGGCGTGGGTCGAGGGGCACCGCGACGCTACAGCAGGCGACTGCCACGATGGCGAGAACCGCCTCCGGGCCGTTCGGCATCAAGACCCCGATCCGGGTATTGCAATCGAAACCGGCCAAGCGCAGCCGCCGGCGGATTGCCTTCAACTGGCGTTCAAGACCGTTGTATGTCAGAGGCTCGAAAGCGCTCGAGACGATCGCCGGCTGGTTCGGAAACCGACTGGCAGTTCGACCTATGACCTGGCTTATTGTGAGCCGGGCTTCCGACTCCCCATGGTCGCGAGCGTGGAAGCTCTCGGAACACATGGTGGCGCCAGGCGTCTCGTTGTCCAGAAGCATTCCGTCCTACCTTGAACAACGTAAGTCGGTTGGCAGGACCATAGCCCGCCGCTCCCGAAGATGCCTTGCCGTACAGCAAGTGAAGCTAGCAATTAAGGATTAGCCAATATTCGGTGCGTCATCCTGCCATCCTGCCGATTGCGACCATTGGTGAGTGGTGGCGGAACCAGGCAGCGGCGCGACTTGAGCTTGCCGATGAGAGCAGTCGTCTGGCTTGCGCGGGATTGAGCAGGCCTCGAACAAGACAGAAATTCTCGAAGACGCAGATGGCTCTCGCCGACTACGTGCCGCGATAGCCATTCGGGTTCTTCATCTGGAAATGCCAATGGTCGGCACACATCTGTGTCAGCGATCGCGCTGATGTCCAGCCCAACAGGTTCTTCGCGACAGTTGGATCGGCATAGCAGATTGCGACGTCACCGACCCTGCGTTGGTCGATCACATACGGCACGGGCCGGCCACTCACTTCCTTGAATGTCCGGATCACGTCCATGACGCTACTGCCGCTTCCTGTTCCGAGATTGACCGTCAGAAGGCCGGGCTGTCTCAGTTGGCTAAGGGCGCTCAGATGTCCGGATGCAAGATCGACAACGTGAATGAAGTCGCGGATCCCGGTGCCGTCCGGAGTATCATAGTCGTTTCCCCAAACATGCACCGTCGGACGTCGTCCGATCGCCACTTGTGCCACAATAGGCAACAGATTGTTCGGCACATCCAGGGGATCTTCTCCGATCAGTCCGCTTTCGTGGGCGCCAACCGGATTGAAGTAGCGCAAGATGGCAATCCGCCAATCCTTGTCGGACTCATGAAGGTCCTTCAGTATTTCTTCGATGAAGTATTTTGTGCGGCCGTACGGATTGATCGGTGCGACGGGATGCTTCTCGTCCAGCGGCAGGTACGCGGGTGTCCCGTAAACGGTTGCGGATGAACTGAAGACCAGCGTCTTGACGGATGCTCGCGTCATGGCCGACACGAGCCGCATCGTTCCCACGACGTTGTTGTCGTAATAGGTGATGGGTTGAGCGCTGGACTCGCCCACCGCCTTGAGGCCGGCGAGATGAATGACCGCAGTCACGTCGTGGGCGCGCAGGATCTGGTAGATCGCCTCTTCATTGCGAATATCGGCATGCCGGAAAATGACCGATCGCCCGCAGATGGCTCGTATCCGTTCGAGAGAGGCGCTGTTGCTGTTGGAAAGATTGTCGACCGCGACGACATCGAGCCCGGCGTCGAGTAGGGCGACAGCGATGTGGGATCCGATATAGCCGGCACCGCCGGTCAACAAGATCATTTCCGCTTCCGTTTCGCGTCTGCGTGGTCAATGCTCGCCGCGCGCGGGAAATCATCCCGCGCGGTGATGCCGATGCGCCAGACCGGACGAGTCTCAGCTATTTCCGCAGTCGGATCGCCCCGTCGGCTTTTGAGCTCATGTCCTTGCGGGTATGGCCGTTGGCGAGGGAGACTTCGAAGTAGTTCTCCGCATGGTCGATCCCGCCAAGTGGCGCCGGCCGGCCCGCTCTCGCGATCTTGGGAATTTCCCGGCCGGGTGGGAGGAGCCGCTCGGTCACGTCAACGATCTGATGCGCCGAACTGCTGTTTCTCGACCAAGCCGCAGATCGATGGTTCAATCCCCAGATTGCTGCCTGCGTTCTGTTTTGAACCCGAATCTTGCGAAGGATCGCCTTGATGTGAACCTTCACCGTGGCTTCGGCAATCTTGATCTTGCGCGCAATGCACTTGTTGGAATCGCCTTCAATCAGGCACTGCACAATTGAAACTTCCCGCGGCGAAAGTTGCTGAGCCAGCGTGTCATCTGCCGTTGCGACGGCATGATCGTCATCGTTGGGTACAGGAGCATCGTCCACCTCGCGTTTCTCGGTCTCGAGAGCGGACTCCAAGAATGCCGGCGGGAATACCGTCCCACCCATCATGACGAGTTCGATGGACTTGATGAACGCGTCGCAGTTCATCACGTCGATGAAATATCCGGTGGCGCCGGCTCGGAATGCGGCAACCAGATCATTCAGATGAAAGTGATCCGCGACAACTGCGACACGTGCATCCGCGTGACGGCGCTTGAACGAGTCGATTTGCTCGACTGTCGGGCGAAAATCATCGCCACTATGAACGATGAGGAACAATGACGGACTCGCGGGGGCTTTCTGAAGCGCCTCATCGCTGGGCCAATCATCGGCGTCGTATATCGAGGTTAGGACGAAATTCTCCGAATTTAGAATTCTTGCAAGGCCTTCTTTGCGAAGACTATTTTCACCAACCAGTGCAATGGCAAAAGGATATCGTCGTCTCATGGAAACTCTCCCGGACGCTACAATGATACAAGCGGTTGAAGGGTTGAACCCGATTCATTTTTGGTGGCCCGCCCAGCTGAAAAGAACGACGTAAAAACAAGCTTCCTCAGATTCGGTCGATAGAACAAACCTGGGACGAAAAGCGCTTAACCCACTCCGAAAATATTTAAGAATGTTAGATGCTAATCCCCAATATCCCTATATACCGTTGGTTATAGGCATTTGGGGCCGCCAAACTGACGAGGGTGGTCTCTCGGTCCTCGTCGACAGGCACTCGCTGAGGGTGCCTCGGATCGTCGCTGCGATTACGCGTTGTGGAATCTGGTTATCGGCGCGCTCCAGGCGGTAGATTCACGGGACCAAACGACAACAAAACCTTACTGAAATGCCTCATATTGGAGTAGCTTATTAATGTCATGGGCGCCGATCTGAACTGAGGGGGATTGAGGGTTGATCGGAAATGCATTTCAGTCGTGTAGTCATTGCCAGTAGATATCCAGTCGTTTTATTGGGTCTGAACTGCCTGCTCGAAGCAGAGCGTGATTTCAAAGTTGTTGCTCGCTGCAATGATATTGCGAGCTGCTTCAAGGCAATACAGAGCCTCGCGCCCGACATCGCCATTTTGGACATGTCGATGCCTGACATTTCTGGGCAGGCCATGCTCGAGGTCGCAAACTCCGGGGCGCTTGGTGTGCGGCTCGTGTTTCTTGCCGCCTCGGTTGAGGATCGCGATCTCGCCATGCTCGCAGCAGCGGGAGCTTGCGGTGTTCTTCTGAGCGAGGAGGAGCCCGAAACGCTCTTGCAGACGTTGCGGCAAGTCGCCGACGGCCAGAAGACATTGCCTCCGCCCTCGTACGAAGAAGCCATCCCTTATGCGCAAACGACGATCCCGGAGAAATATCTTGCGGTGCTGACGGACCGCGAGCGTCAGATCATGCGTTTGGTGTCGGAGGGCTTGTCGAACAAGGAGATTGGCCGCCGTCTGAAGGTGGCCGACGGTACCATCAAGGTTCATCTGCACCACATCTTCCGCAAGCTCGAGATCAGTAACAGGACCGTCCTTGCTACGCTTGCCGTCTCATATTCCGGGCCGACCGGGTCTCCATCCGTCGAATAGCGGCGACGGACCGGCGTTTTTCATCGAGCTTCATGCGCGATGATCATCCCCGCTAGGCCAACGGGCTGTCTGTACGCCTGGAGATTGCGGAAAACGAGCGTCGCAAGGCAGTTGCGATGAAAACGCCTGCACAGCAGCCGGCGCCTTTGACGAACATGTCCTTTACGTATCCATGTCTGTCGGGGAGCAGTCTTTGGATGAGTTCGAAGCCGACGACGATAGCGAGAAGGACGAGCAGGATTGGCAGCACGTGCTTCGGATAGGCGAGCGAAAAGGCGCCCCCGATAATGAACAGAGCTGCAAAACGATCGATGTTCGCCGATATCAACGTGTGCGGACGGAATGCCAGCGGTGTATCGGTGACGATGAAGAGGCCTAGGATCAAACCCCAAGCCAAGCATCGGAATACGGCTTGCGTCATCCCTTGTGGTTCAGCAAGAGCGCAGTAACCTGGTTTCATCATTCGCATTCGCAACTACTCTTCAGGCGCGGCCGTTTTAAAGAGATGGATCGTCGTTGCACGATGGGGGCAAGCTCAACTGCGGATCACCATGGCGGGCTAGGTTTTGCCAAGCCACTGGCCAATGTCTCTGGATCCGATGACCCGTTTGGGCCGGTATGGGTTGATCGTTCCGGCTGAAAGTCTCTCGATGCGCTGGTCCTCCGCCAGTTTCCTTGTGAACTGCTTCGCATCCTGTTCGGATACGAATGTCGCAGTCCTTCGTGCGTGCCTGTCGGGCGGAGCATCGCGTTGATCAATGAAGGAGACGTACCAGATGTGCCTTGCTGTCATGCGGGACCTCCGAGGTCAGGTCTAGGCGCGAATACAAATTCGAGACACCAGGCGGTGATATCTGAAAGCTGATCGGCAGAAAGCTTCTTCTCCATTGTGTAGTCGTGATTGGTTTCTGCGAGCCAAAGCAAGCCGGCGATTGGTCCGTCCGCAATGGACGGGAATTGCAGCTTTCGCTCAGCGTGTCGCCGGGGCTTTCAGAGTACTCCTCCTGGACATCAAGCTTGCACGCTTCGTTCCATCGCGAAGAAGATGGCCACGAGGCGCCGCAGGCGAGCGCTGCGATTCATGCCGCAATGGAAAACTGAAGGACGAACAGTGACTGGCCGCCCGGCTCGGGGCTGTCGCTGATTTCGACATGCCAGCGAAGATGACGCAAGAATGGCTCCGTCACGTCGTGCTTGAGTATCTCGCCGCTCAGTTCAATCGCCGTCGTCCGTGCGGCGAAAATGTCGGGAAGATCCAGGCCGACATCATCGAGCACTGAATGGCCGCCGTGGATATGAAAAAAATACCGCGGCATTGGTGTCTCCGGATGAGGCGAACATTCCGACGACTGCGACGAGCTCGACGCATCAAAGTGGTGTCATCGCACCACGGTGAGGCGGACGGCAAGCCGCTATTCTAGGAGGGCGGATCATCATTGTTGGGTACCCCGACGTGGACCTGCACCATCATCGGTTCGGAAGGTCGAGCGACGCATCGGGTCGATAGCAGGGCAATCGCATTTGGAATGAACTGATTCTTCCGCGCCGTCATGGCCGGGCTTGTTGTTTAGCCCGGACAGATCACTGACGGGTGTTCGGAGACATAGCTGACACATCAACATTGGCTGGATTGGTCCGATTCGGGAGGCCGTCCATGCCGTGGAGTGAGGTGTCAGTAATGGATCAGCGCCACGAGTTCGTGCGGCTGGCATTGCAGGAAGGCGCCAACCGGCGCGAGCTGTGTCAACGGTTCAACATCAGCCCTGACGTTGGCTACAAATGGCTGCGGCGCTGGCAGGCTGGTGATCGGGAACTGGCTGACCGCTCCCGGCGTCCGCATGCGATGCCCAAGCGCAGTGAGGCTGCCATCGAGGAGCAGGTGCTTGCGGTGCGCGACAAGCATCCGGTCTGGGGCGCGCGCAAGATCGCCCACTGCCTGAAGCGGGACGGCAAGACGGTGCCTGTGCCCTCGACGGTGCACCGGATCCTGTGCCGGAACGGCCGCGTCAAGCCGAGCGAGAACGCGCCGCCAAATCCAGGGCACCGCTTCGAGAAGGAAGCTCCCAATCTACTGTGGCAGATGGACTTCAAGGGCCACCTGCCGCTCGCCGACGGAACGCGGTGTCATCCGCTAACGATCGTCGACGATCACTCGCGCTATGTCCTGTGCCTGAAGGCCTGCGCCGACGAGCAGCGTTTCACCGTGCAGGATCACTTGACGACGACGTTCCGCTGCTATGGTTTGCCGGAGGCCTTCTACACCGACAACGGCTCACCATGGGGCGATACGTCCGGCATTCGCTGGACCGGATTGAAGGTCTGGCTGCTCAAGCTTGGCGTCAGGGTGGTGCATGCCAGGCCTTGCCACCCGCAGGCCCGCGGCAAGAACGAACGCTTCCATCGCACCCTGAAGGCCGAGGTCTTTGCGATGCGCCGCTTCCGCACCCTACCGGAAGTCCAGCGTGCCTTGGATGCCTGGCGGCCGATCTACAATCTGCAGCGCCCTCACCAAGGCCTTGATATGCACGTTCCCGCCGATCGCTTCCGACCCAGTGCCCGCGCTATGCCGGCCCGCGTCCCGAAAATCGAGTACGACAGCGGCGAGACCGTGCGCAGGGTCTCATCGACGAGGCCCTACATCTCCTTCAAGGGACGCTTCTGGAAGGTTCCACAGGCCTTCGCGCGCGAACGGCTTGCCATCAGGCCGCTGGATCGCGACGGCCATTACGGCGTCTTCTTCGCCAGCTGGCAGGTCGCATCAATCGACTTGACCAACCGCCAACCTGTCAGTGATGTGTCCGAACAGGTGTCAGCCATGTCCCCGGACTAAACACTTGTCCCGGCCATCCACGTCCTTCTTCGCGTGGAAATGAAGACGTGGATGCCCGGGACAAGCCCGGGCATGACGAGTTTGTGGGAACTCCGATTGCCTCAAACTGCCAATAAGCGATTTGCCTCGATAGAGGAGGCTAGCCGAAATCGTGCGGGCTTGCCGGGCTGAGCTAGCGATTCGGTCAGGGCAAGCACGCCTCAGCGCAGGCAGTTCTTATGAATAACGCCGGACGCGCCGAGATCTCTCGGATGGTCAGGGAAGCGTGCGGCAATACCAATGCCCGAAGCCAGTAAGCAGCGTTTCACGGCGGCCCCCGCCCCGGTACTCGCCAAGCGCGTCGGCGATCAATTATTTGTGCGGTGCGGCAATATTGATGTTGCATTGCAATAATAGCTGACTAACTCTGCTTCTCACGCGCCACTGAGGAGCCTTCCGTGATCAAGATTTCCCTCTCCACCCTTGCCGCCGCTCTCGCGATCGTAACCGCCGCGTCCGCTGCGGAGCTTCCGACCTATGAGGCTGCGGGCCTGCCGATCTCGGCGGTGCAGGCCGGCGTGATTGGCGCCGCCAACGCCCGCGAGCAGGCGCCTGTTGCGACCACATCGGCGACGCCGCATCAGCTCAGCGTTCTGACGCCCCGCAACAAGATGACGACCGCGCGGGCCGCTGCCCGCACCGACCGCTCGGTCCACTGATCGGCATAGCCGTTCCCGGAAGGCCCGCGACGACGTCGCGGGTCTTCGGCGGGCGTAGAGCAAATACATCGCGCGCTCAGCTGCGTCCGATGCAAGCTCGCGCCGCTCGCCGCCGCCAAGTGGCGCCTCACGCCGTTGGCGCGAACTCCCGCAGGTGGAGTTTGATTGCGGCGTCGACCTCGTCCGGGTGATCGACCTGAGGCAGTCGCCGAGGTCGAGAAATGGTGGCCGATCGTCAAGTCGGCGAATATCAAGGCGGAATAGCTACAACGATGATTTTCGGCGTGATCGGCAGATGCGCGTTAAGGCATCCGCTGTCATGGCAGGGCTGGCAGCTTGCAGGCTCGGCACTGGAAATCGTCGCCGCGCTCGTCGGCGCGAACTTCGAATTCCTCCGAAACCCGAACAATTCGGTTGCGAAGCGGGGCGACCTCGGAAAGCTCAGCGTGGCCCGTGCGTCGGCATTTCGGGCACCGCAGGATCTCAATCCAGTAGGTTTGGGTCATGACGTCGTCTGCAAACGCTCGCGCAATGATAACCCCGACTGGCGCGAAGAAAATTGATCCAGCTCAAAAACGCGGCCGCATCTCCTCCAATTCCGCACCTGTTCAAACGCCAAAGCGCGTTTCGAGGCCCCGGGGCGAGCGCTGCTCAAATCGGTGAAAACCCTGACCGCGTTAACCTTTGATTAACCATGCGGTCCGATTGTTAACCATTCGACAAGACAACCGAGTCAGGGGCGATGGACGCAACTCAACAGGTCGCACGTCAGCAGGTCCGCATGCGCGGCCGTTCCTACGTTGCGTTCGTTTTCTCGCCGGTCGTGCCTGTCGTGTCCTGGCTGGCCGAGATCGACGCGACGCTGGCGAAGTCGCCGGGCTTCTTCACCGGAAAGCCCATCGTGCTCGACCTCTCGGCGGTCGATCTCAGCCAGACCGCGATCGCGCATCTGATCGGCAGCCTCGGCGAGCGCAACATCCGCATCCTCGGCATCGAGGGCGTCGACGAATCGAAGCTCGGCGCCAACATGCCGCCGCTTCTGACCGGCGGCAGGGCCTGCGCGATCACCCATGTCGAGCCGCAGAAGCCGCAGGTGCAGGAAAAAAACAAGGACAAGGACAAGACCAAGTTGCCGTCGCTGCTGCTGGAGAGCCCGGTCCGTTCCGGCCAGTCGATCGTGTTTGCCGAGGGCGACGTCACCGTGCTCGGCTCGGTCGGCTCCGGCGCCGAGATCGTCGCCGGCGGCTCGATCCATGTCTATGGCACGCTGCGCGGCCGCGCGATGGCCGGCATCAACGGCAATTCGGCGGCCCGCATCTTCTGCCAGAGGATCGAGGCCGAGCTGCTCGCGATCGATGGCTACTACCAGACTGCGGAAGAAATCGCCGACAGCTTGCGCAACCGGCCCGCCCAGGCGTGGCTCGAGGGCGAAATGCTGCGCATTACACCATTGAACTGACCGACCACAAGGAGAGAGAGAATGGCCAAGGTATTGGTCGTGACGTCTGGGAAGGGCGGGGTCGGCAAAACGACCTCAACCGCCGCGCTCGGCGCGGCGCTCGCGCAAATGGGTCAGAACGTCGTCGTCATCGATTTCGACGTCGGCCTGCGCAACCTCGATCTGGTGATGGGCGCGGAGCGTCGGGTGGTGTTCGACCTCATCAACGTGGTGCAGGGCGTCGCCAAGCTGCCGCAGGCGCTGATCCGCGACAAGCGGCTGGAGAATCTCTGGCTGCTGCCGGCGTCGCAGACCCGCGACAAGGACGCGCTGAGCGAAGAGGGCGTCAAGCACGTGATCGCCGACCTCAAGACCAAGTTCGACTGGATCCTGTGCGACAGCCCGGCCGGCATCGAGCGCGGCGCGACGCTCGCGATGCGCTACGCCGACGAGGCCGTTATCGTCACCAATCCGGAAGTGTCGTCGGTTCGCGACTCCGACCGCATCATCGGCATGCTCGATTCCAAGACGGTCCGCGCCGAGCGCGGCGAGCGCGTCGAGAAGCATCTTCTGGTCACCCGCTATGATGCCGGCCGCGCGGCGCGCGGCGAGATGCTCTCGATCGACGATATCCTGGAGATCCTTGCGACCCCCTTGCTCGGCATCGTCCCGGAAAGCCAGGACGTGCTGCGCGCCTCCAATGTCGGCTGCCCGGTCACGCTGAACGCAGCAAGCAGCGCGCCGGCGCGGGCCTATACCGATGCGGTGCGCCGCCTGATGGGCGAGGCGGTGGAGATGACCGTGCCGGTTCAACGCAAGGGACTGATGGATCGGCTACTGCGACGGAGGGCGGCATGATGAACGTAATGCGGCTGTTCGGCGGCCGCGCCGCATCGGCGCCCGTCGCGCGGGAGCGGTTGCAGATCCTGCTTTCGCATGAGCGTGGCCGGACCGGCGCGCCAGATCTCCTGGAGACACTTCGCTCGGAAATCCTGAGCGTGGTTTCCAAGCATATCGACGTCGACCCCGACAAGGTCGTGGTCCGGATGGACCGTGGCAAGTTCGTCTCGATGCTCGAGGTCGACATCGAGGTTCCCAATGGCGTGCAACGATCGAAGATGGTGGCGGCCACATGACGGCAGACAGCGATAGTCACATTGCCTGGCAGCGCGCGCAGCTCAAGAAGCTGCGGGCGGCGTTGAGGGCGATCGAGGCCGATCAGCTCGGCAAGGCCAATTGCGGCCGCGCGACGCAGATGACGATCGACGAATTGCAGCGCAAGATCGGCGAGTCGGGCCGCTGCATCGCGGAGTACGAGCGCCGGACCCGTCGCCCGCTGGCGACGGACCTCGGCAGCCTCGCCAGCGTCAGCTGGACGCACTGGAACGCCAACATGCCGATGGCCAAGGCGCCGCGCCACCGCGCGTAGTGCGATAATTCTCCCGTCGTCATTGCGAGCCACCCGGTCGGCGCAAGACGCCGCCGGATGACAGGCTCCGCGAAGCAATCCATTTTTCCGCATAGGCGGCTCGATGGATTGCTTCGTCGCTATCGCTCCTCGCAATGACGTGGAGAGAGCAGCGACCTACAGCAAAAACGCCAGCGCGCTCTCGCAACTATCCTCGACTTTGAGGGTGAGCAGCTCGTCGGCGCGGGTGCGGCCGAGATTGACGGCGGCAATCGGCAGGCCGTGCTGCTCTGCCATCCGGACGAAGCGAAAGCCGGAATAGACCATCAGCGAGGAGCCGACCACCAGCACGGCGTCGGCCTGCTCGAGATGCGCCTGCGCCGACGCGACCGTATCGCGCGGCACGTTCTCGCCGAAGAACACCACATCGGGTTTCAGCACGCCGCCGCAGGCTTCGCAGGCCGGCACCACGAACGACGAAAAATCTTGCTCGAGATCGGCGTCGCCGTCGGGAGCGTCGGCGGCATCGAGCGTGAGCCAGGCGGGGTTTCGTTGCGCGAGCTCGTGCTGGAATTGTTCGCGCGGCATCGTCGCGCCGCAGCCGAGGCAGCGCACCACGTCTAATCGGCCGTGCAGGTCGATCACCCGCCGGCTGCCGGCGGCCTGGTGCAGGCGGTCGACATTCTGGGTCAGCAGCAGCTCGCAGCGCCCCTGCTGTTCGAGCTTGGCCAGCGCGCGATGCGCGCCGTTCGGCGCGGCGCGGCCGAACCGTCGCCAGCCCACCATGCTGCGCGCCCAGTAGCGCTGCCGCGTCGCCGCCTCGCCCAAGAACGCCTGGATGGTGACCGGGCGCGTCCGCTTCCAGTTGCCGTCGCTGTCGCGATAGTCAGGAATGCCGGAATTGGTGCTGCAGCCCGCCCCGGTCAGGACAAACAGGCGCTGGTGGCCGGCGACGAAATCCTCGAGGGCGGGGTGTGGCATGGCAGCACATCTAGTGCGGCGTGCGTATCTGCGCCAGATGTGGGGCCTGCCGCGAGCGGACCTTTCACGCCGCCTCTGCGTTGACGGCATGGCACCCGAGGCGTGGTGCTGCGCGCGCCTGTTTGCCTGGCGCAATTGCCGACGGAGTGATCGATGCGGCCGGGATTCATCGTCGTCGTTTGCGGGCTGATGTCGTTGGCCTCATCGCCGTCCCATGGTCAGGATGCGGGCGTGTCCGGCGAGCAGGCGTTCAACAATTCCTGCCGCACCTGCCACACGGTCAAGGACGGCGACAACCGCGTTGGCCCGAACCTGCACAATGTCGTCGGCCGCAAAGCCGGGTCGGTTGCGGACTTCCCTTATTCGGAGGCGATGAAATCATCCGACATCGTCTGGGATGAGAGCACGCTGCTGCGCTTCATCGAAGATCCCGAGGCCGTGGTGTCGGGCAACGGCATGAAGCCGTATACCGGCGTGCGTTCGGCGGAGGATCGCGCCAGGATCGTGGCGTTCCTGAAATCCCCCGGCAAGTGACCGTTGGCGGAAGGCCGGTCTCACCTTGCCGGCACGACGAAGACCTGGCCGGGATAGATCAAATTGGGATTGCGGATCTGCTGCGAGTTGGCCCGATAGATCACGGCGTAGCGCTGTCCGGCGCCGAATGCGCGCTGGCTGATCCGCCACAGGCTGTCGCCGCGGGCGACGGTGGTCGTCGTGATCTTCGGCACGATCACGGCGGAGGGGGACTTCACATCGGATGCGGTGGCGGTTGCCGCCGCGGCGAGCTGCGGTTTGACCACATCCGCGCGGCCGGACGAGGTTGGCGATGCCGGGATCGATGCGGTCGTCATCGTGTCCGGAACGTTGAACGGCACCTCGGCCCGCGCGCGGACCTTGCCGGAGCTGGGATCGACGTCGTCAAGCCGCACCTGATAGTTGCCGGCGGTCACGCCCTTGTTGATCGTGACCGAGAGATGTCCCGCCTCGTCGGCCGTCGCGGACGTGATCAAGCTGCCGTTGAGATAGAGCCTGACGGTCGCGCCGGGAGCTGCCTGACCGCTCACATGGAGCTTGCCGTCCGGTTCGGTCTCGACGGCCTCGATGGCCACTTTCCCAGCCGCCGGCGCCGTGGCCGCAGGTTGCGACAGCACGCGGACCGGTTTGTCCGGTGTCATCAGCGCCACCATCGGCCGCTCCCGCGTCGCAGCCTCGAGCGCCACCGCCACGCTTTGCTTGGAGGTCACCTGCTTGCCGTCGCGCGTCATGCGCAGGGTGAGGTCATAGTTTCCCGGCGGAAGCGGGCGCGGGACCATGACGAACTGGCCGGACTTGTCCACCACGACGCGATCGTGCACCTCGCCATTGCGCAGCAGTTCCACCGTCGTGCCCGGTAGCGCCCGGCCGGCAACAACGGTCTCGCCGGTCGGCTCTATGTTGACGACGTCGAACTCCGGCACCGCGTCGCCGCCTGGTGCTGGCGCCGGTCCCGCCAGCACGTCGGCCAAGGCCGCGGTCTCGGTTTGCGCCTTTGCCAGCGCGGTCTTGTTTTGGTCTCGCGCCGGAGCCGCTGGCGCGGATGGTGCCGTCGCCGTCAAAGGCGTGCTCCCGCCCAGGATTTGCTGGGTTTGGCGGATGCCGAAGACGAGCGCCGCCGTGCCGCCGGCGGCAAGTGCCAGCAACGGAATGACCAGTCGGATCGCCGTGGCGTTCATGATTGTCATCCGCGGATGATGTCCCCCGCGCATCCGCGCGCGACCCCCGCCCCCCGCGGGGATTTAGTGAGAGACTGCGCCGGTTTGCGCCGGCCATCAAGTCGGATGAAGGGATTACTTCTCTCGGGCAGGCCGGCCGATCTGGCGGCTCGCGGCGCCCGGCCCGGGTCGGGATCACGTCAGGTTCAAAATTCCAGCGCCGCATTGTCCACCACCTCCTTCATGACGAAGAAGGTGCGGGTCTGCCGCACGCCGGGCAGCGCGATCAGCTGATCGCCATGGATGCGCTTGAAGTCGTCGACGTCGCCGGCGCGGATCTTGAGGAAGTAGTCGAAATCGCCGGCGACGAGGTGGCAGTCGAGCACGCATTTGAGTTTCGCCACCGCCTGCTCGAAGCTCGCAAAGCTTTCCGGTGTCGAGCGGTCGAGCACGACGCCGACCATCACCAACGTGCCCTTGCCGAGCTTGCGCGGCGCCACCATGGCGCGGACGCCGCTGAGATAACCCTCGTCGAACAGCGCTTGCGTCCGGCGATGGCAGGTGGCGGGGCTGACGCCGACCTGATCGGCCAGCTCGGCATTGCTGAGCCGGCCGTTCTTTTGCAGCAATCTCAACATCTTGAGGTCGATGCGGTCGAGTCGGGCGGACATGGAAGAATCTCTCACTATTGGTCGATTTCATGAGAGAAAATATACCATCAGGGCCAGATCCGGCAATCTTCGGCAATTGTGCAAGCTGAGTTAGAGAGCACCTTTCGCGCCTGGGGTGATAGCTGTGGCCGCCGTTTCAGACCACCAAAGAGGATGCCAGCATGCTGGAGAAGTTCGCGCGCTATCCACTCACATTCGGGCCGACTGCCATCGAGAAGCTCGATCGGCTGTCAAAGCATCTCGGCGGCAAGGTCGAGCTCTATGCCAAGCGCGAGGATTGTAATTCCGGGCTCGCCTATGGCGGCAACAAGCTGCGCAAGCTTGAATACATCATCCCCGATGCGATCGCCTCCAATGCCGACACGCTGGTCTCGATCGGCGGCGTACAGTCGAACCACACCCGCATGGTCGCGGCGGTCGCGGCCAAGATCGGCATGAAGTGCCGGCTGGTGCAGGAAAGCTGGGTGCCGCATGAGGACGCGGTCTATGATCGCGTCGGCAACATCCTGCTTTCGCGCGTCATGGGCGCCGATGTGCGGCTGGTCGACGAAGGCTTCGACATCGGCATCCGCAAGAGCTGGGAGCAGGCGATCGAGGAGGTCAAGGCCGCGGGCGGCAAGCCCTACGCGATTCCGGCCGGCGCCTCCGTGCACAAATTTGGCGGGCTCGGCTATGTCGGCTTCGCCGAGGAGGTGCGCGCGCAGGAGCGCCAGCTCGGCGTCAAGTTCGACTACATCATCGTCTGCACGGTGACCGGCTCGACCCATGCCGGCATGCTGGTCGGCTTCGCCGCCGATGGGCGCGCGCGCAACGTGATCGGCATCGACGGTTCGTTCACGCCCGCGCAGACCAAGGCGCAGGTGCTGTCGATCGCGCAGAACACCGCAAAGCTCGTCGAGCTCGGCCGCGACATCGTCGAGGATGATGTCGTGCTGATCGAGGACTACGCCTATCCCGCCTACGGCGTGCCGTCGGAGGAGACCAAGGAGGCGATCCGGCTCAGCGCGCGGCTGGAAGGCATGATCACCGACCCCGTCTACGAGGGCAAGTCGATGCAGGGCATGATCGATCTGGTGCAGAAGGGCTATTTCCCGGCCGGATCGAAGGTGCTCTACGCCCATCTCGGCGGCGCACCGGCGCTCAACGGCTACGCCTACGCGTTCAGGAACGGCTGAGGCGAGCCACGCTTCGTAGCCCGGATGCAGCGAAGCGTAATCCGGGGCCCGTGTCGTTCGGGGATTATCCCGGATTTCGTGGAGCCTGTCATCGGGCGCGCGTTTGCGCGACCCGTCGGCTGCATCCGGGCTGCACGCCTCCCGTCCCATGTCAGGTCCGCGTCAGCTTCGCCCGGTATTTTTGCCTGGCCGGGCGAGTTGGGAGACCATCGCGTGAGGATGATGAATGCGGCCGGCCGAGCCATCGCCGCGCTCGGCGTTGGCATCGTCGCCGTGGGGCACTGGATCTGGACCTACCAGGGCCAGGGTGCCGCGCCGCATCCCCGCCTGCTGGCGATGAATCACGCAGTCGAACTCTATGCCGGCATCTTCCTGATCGGCGTCGGCGTCCATGCCCTCGCATCCTGGTACTGGTTCAGCGATCCAAATCCGCCGGCGCGCTCCTCGGTCGGGGAGCCGCAGTAGCGTCCGCCTTGGCGGCAATGCTCCGGTTGAGGTGCTGTCCTGGTTAGGGCACTCGGAGAGGGGAATTAGGACATCTGATGCCCGGTGGAATCTGGAAATTGGACACAGCCGCTGACTGACATACGCTAAAGCGCCCGCCGATCCGACGTGTAATGCTTTGAACATTATGTTCAGGACCGATTTAGATGGCGTCGAGTTCAGCCTCATAGGCTTGGCGGGGATATCGCTCGTCGCGTTCATCATCAGCTTAGGCTGGCTTCTGATAGGCTGAACTGGCGTAGCTCATTGGAGACGTCAACTTGGCCTTAGCGCTCTCCCGGCGCTGGGGCCGTTTTCTAATCAGGACACTTCCAAAATCAACTTAGGACGCTCGCTTGGGGAAATCAGGACACTCATTCACATATGCAAATGCCCTTCCGTACCATCGAGGTTCTAGCTCACGCGGGGGTGTCCATAATCTTTCCCTACCCCACGGGCGCTCCTCGGCCTCAGCCTCCTTGCCCGAGTGCTGGGGCCGTTTGCTTGAGTGCCGCATCGCATCTGCGATGAAACGCAAGCTGACTTTCCTATGCAAATGCGGGAACAGACCTATTGGGCGCAGGGTCGAGTTCTCATGGGAATGACAATCCCTCTGGCCCCGGCGCTAGCTACGTGCCGGGGCCGCCTTATTCTCAGCGGCGCGGTAAGGCGGCCTCAGCGTTCGTTCCAACGCGCTGGGGCCGTTTCCTTGAGGGCGTCACGGGGAACAGTCTCGCTGGAAGGCCTGATTGATCGCCACTCTCTACGTAGCATCTCGGATTGGTGTGCCAGCATACGCGATTGGGCTGCGACGTTCCGGACAATGGCGCGCTCGGGAGCGAGTAGCTTCACGGCCACATCATCGCACTGTGCTGCCATCGCTCGCATCTCTTCCGACGTCATGGTGTCGTATCAGAAGGCGATTCGAACGGGGCTGCATTTGCCTATGTTTCAGCCCCAAGCCGGGGATTGTGCCGGAGATTCAGCCGCGAGCTTGCGGAGGATGGATCGCAACCACAGGAAGGGAGGCGCCGCTCTCATTTGGCGTGACGGCTAACTCGGAAGCAGAAGTGCGCGAGCGATTTGAATCGAGCTTGCGCCGATGGATCGAGATCATAAACGGAGAGGCCGCCAACTGAGGCGGCCTTACTCAACGACGCCTTTGATATCGGACCTTCGCCGGAACAGTTTTATTTGTCCGATCAGCGGTCGGATCAGATATTTTAGAACAAGGCCGAGACCTATGATCGACACCAGGATTGGCCAGTAGGCCAAGATCGCAAGAACGGCCAACCATTCCGGGCTGCGCTGCTCCCGCCAATACACCGACGCCGCGATGACGTGGGCCACCAATAGCGCGGCCCAAATAGCTAGCGCGACGATGACGGGCTCATCGAATGTCAACGCTTCCCACGCGGCTTCACCCGGCCCTGAAGGCGCACTTTCGCTTTCCATGGCTTGGTCGACCTCCCTCAGCTTCCAACCCCTGCGATGGCGGGCTTATTCCATCGGAATGCTAAGGGGGACGGTAGCGGAGGCTGGAACTCCGTTCACCCACGGAGAACCCCGGTAACACTTCTGCCCTGTGGAGCGAGAACACTTGGCGGATTGCAAAAGCCAGAACATCTGGCGTGCGACTCAGTAGTCTTGCCGAGAACATCGGCCAAGTTACGGTTTTCGTTCGCTTAATCGGAATTAAGATACTCCAAGATTCAACTTGGGACACGGGCTTAAATACGGCCAGTACCTCGGTTGACATAGGAACATAGTAGGAACATAGGTACTGTAACCTGAGGGTGTGGCGATCGCCTCATCCGCGGCGGACTTGCGTGGCCGCAGGACCAAAGACCAAGCCGCGCACCACTTGCGGATGAATTTCGACGCCTCCTATGATGGGTTGTGGCTGGGGGAGTGCGCGTCATGAGAGTTGCGATCTGGGCGGCCGTTGCGGCCGCGTGGCTGTTTGCGTCTGCAACTCCGTCGAGCGCCCGCGGTCCCTACGGCTCGATCACGGTCGGCAACTGGAAGGGCGGCGCTTTCACCAACGACAAGAATGGCGCCTTCACCCATTGCTCGGCGGGCACCACCTATCAAAGCGGCATCTTCTTCATGGTGTCGATCGCCGAGAATGGCAGCTGGCGTCTCGGCTTTGCCCATGACAGCTGGCGTCTGACGCCGGGCGAGGCCTTTCCGCTGGCGCTGACCTTTGACGGCCAGCCGGCGTTCAACGTCTACGGCATGCCGCTCGGCACCCAGCTCGTGAATGTCGAGATGCCGGTGAATTCCAGCCTGATCAACCAGTTCCGCAAGGCGCGCCAGATGACGGCATTCGCGCAGGGACAATTGTTTCAGTTCAACCTCAATCAGACCGCGCAGCTGTTGCCGGCTCTGCTCAACTGCGTCGTCTCGGTGAAGAAGAACGGCGTCTCCAATGCCGGCGAGTTCGCGGTCGCGACAAAGCCTGCGGCGGCGCCGCCGCAGCAGGCTGCAGCACCCAGCGCGCCGCCGGCGAAGCAGGCGAGATCGGGGACCGGCACCGGCTTTGTGGTCAGCAGCAGCGGCCACGTCGTCACCAATCACCATGTCGTCGGCGGCTGCAGCGAGATCACGGGCAACCTGAGCGGCGAGGCGCCGGTCAAGCTGCGCCTGGTGTCCGATGACGAGACCAATGATCTCGCGTTGCTGCAGGCGCCGACCCCTTTCAAGGATGTCGTCAGCCTCAGGCAAAACCCCATCCTGGTCGGCAACGGCGTAGTGGCGATCGGTTATCCCTATCACGGATTGCTGACATCCGATTTCACGGTCACCACGGGCATTGTCTCTTCGCTGAGTGGCATCCTCAACGATACCCGTCATCTGCAGATCAGCGCCGCCGTGCAGCCGGGCAACAGCGGCGGTCCGCTGTTCGACCTTACCGGCGCGGTGGTCGGCGTGGTGGCTGCCAAGCTCGACGCGGTCAGGATGGCGCGGGCGACGGGGACCATCCCGGAGAACATCAATTTCGCGATCAAGACCGGCGCGCTGCGCGACTTTCTCGACAACAGCGCGGTGGCGTACCGGACCGCCGAGTGGCGCGAGGAGATGAAGAAGGAAACCGCCGAGATTGCCAAGAATGCGCGCGGCTACACGCTGCTGATCACCTGCACGGTGAACGAGCAGAGCGCGAGTGCGAAGAAGGGCAATTGAGACCTCCGCTACGCCCTCTTCCCGTCCTTACGGCAGGGCGACTGCATCTGGCTACCGGCCACACGTCTTTCCTTGCGACGTCCGGGCAGCCGCCGACTCCTTTGCATGGGGTTGTTTTCGATATTTTGGCAATGGGCGCCTGCCAGGTACGGGCGGAGCTCAACGGAGCCGCCGCAGAGTATGCACGGTGATCTCGGCCGGGCAATTCAGCCGCACCGGCGCGAGGCTGGTGCCGGCGCCGGCCGAGGTGTAGCCGGCAAGTTCACCGAAGCGCCAGGCGCCTCGGCCCATCCGGCGCGGCAGCCGCGCCTCCAGCTTGATCGCGATGCCGCCGGGCAGGCAGAGCTGGCCGCCATGGGTATGGCCGCTCAGCATCAGGTCGAAGCCGGCTGCCGCCGCCGCGCGGTAGGATTCCGGCGTATGTGCCAGCAGGATCGAGAATGCATCGCGCGGGATCGCCGTGGCAGCCCTTGCAATGTCGTCGGTGCGGTAGAAGTGCGCGTCGTCGATCCCGGCGAGGTGGATCGTCGCGCCATCGCGCGTGATCGACTCCTGCTCATTGAACAGCATCCTGATGCCCATCGCCTCCAGCGCCGGCGTCATGCGGATGCTGTCGTGATTGCCGAGGATGCCGTAGAGCGGCAGCTTGATCCGCGCGCACAGATCCCGCATCAACGCGAGGCTCGTTTCAAACGGCCCATACGTCTTGCCGCGGTAGTCGCCCGTGAGAACGCAGATATCGCAGGCGATATCGCTCACGATGTCCATCAGATGCCGCATCGCGCGTTGGCTGATGTCGGCATGGAGATCGCTGAGCTGAAGCATGGCGAAGCCGTCGAAGGCCGCCGGCAGGCGCGCCGACGTCACCAGGTTGCGTCGCACTTCGACCCTATCGGCATTACGCCGCGCGCGGCCGTGCAGGCCGGTCACCTTGAGCGCGGTCTCGATGATCCGCGGCGCCAGTTTCCAGTTCTCGACGTTGAACAGCAGCGTGCCCTGGCCGAACACCTGCTTCTCATGCGCGGCCTCGATCCCAAGCCGGCGCACGACGTGATCCGCGCCGATCCGCTCGACCAGTCCCTGCAATGCCGTGTCGGCCATCGTCCCCCGTGCGCTCCGCGATGCCAAGCGCGGACCGGCGCGACACTATCATGCGCAATCCCGGTGGGGATACCGCCGGCACTCAGACCACGGGAACCCGCTTCGCGGCGACCGCGGCCGGCGAGATCACCTCGATGTCGAGCGGTACCTGCCAGCGCTCGGTGAAGCGCACCTGCGGCGGTGCATTGCCGTTGCGCCCACCCTGCAGCACGAAGCCGTCGTAACCCGAGTTCATCACCTCATTGCACTTCTGCACATAGATCGGGAAGCCGCCGATATAGGGCATGAACACGCGGGGACGGCCCGGGATGTTGGCGCCGACATACCACGAGCTGCAGGTCGAGCGCAGCGAGACCGTTGAGACGTCGTTGACATGGGCGACCCAGGCGTCTTCGTCGTCGCGGACCGCCTCGATCGTGCCGGCGCCGATGTCGCGCATATGACTGATGCAATCCGCCAGCCAATCGACATGCTGCTCGATCGCCTGGATCATGCTGGCGAGCACCGACGGGCTGCCGGGCCCGGTGATCATGAACAGGTTCGGAAAGCCCTCGGAGGCAAGGCCGAGATAGGCACGCGGGCCCGCGCGCCATTTCTCGGCCAGCGTCTGCCCGCCGCGGCCGGTGATCGCGATCTTGTCGAACGAGCCGGTCATGGCGGCAAAGCCGGTGGCGGAGACGATCGCGTCGAACTTGTATTCGGTGCCGTCGACGACAATGCCCTCCGTCGTGAAGCGATCGATCGGCGTCGTCGACACGTCGACCAGTTTCACATGCGGCAGATTGTAGGTCTCGAAGTAATTGGTGTCGACGCAGAGCCGCTTGCAGCCGAACACGTTTCGCGGGCACAGCAGCTCGGCCGTCGCAGGATCCTTGACGATGCCGCGGATCTTCTCGCGCGCGAAATCGGCGATGGTGTCGTTGGCGGCCTTCTCGAACAGGAGATCGCCGAACGCGCCGAGGAAGGGCAGGCCGCCGCGCTGCCACGCTTCTTCGTATTGCTGCTCGCGCTCCCGCTCGCTCGCCTGCAAGGCGGGCTGGGCGTTGAACTGGAAATAGAAGCCGGTCGGGCGCGCACGGGCCTTGGCGCGCAGCTCCGGATAATGCGCCTTCGCTTCCTTGAGATATTCCGCCGACAGCCGCTCGTTCCACGCCGGCACCGACCAGGTCGCGGTGCGCTGAAACACCGTGAGCTCGGAGGCCTGCTGCGCGATGATCGGGATCGACTGGATCGCCGACGAGCCGGTGCCGATCACGCCGACGCGCAGGCCGCTGAAGTCGACACCCTCATGCGGCCATTCGCCGGTGTGATAGATCGGCCCGCGGAAATCCGCCATGCCCGGGAAAGCCGGCCGGTTCGGCGCCGACAGGCAGCCGACCGCCATGATGCAGAACTTTGCTGTGACCCTGTCGCCGCGGTCGGTCTCGATCAGCCATGTGCCTGCCTGCTCGTCGAAGGCCGCCGCGGTGACGCGGGTGTCGAACACGATCTGGCTGCGCAGATCGAAGCGATCGGCGACGTGATTGGCGTAGGCGAGAATTTCGGGCTGCGGAGAATATTTCTCCGACCAGCTCCAGTCCTGATCGAGTTCCTCGGAGAACGAGAAGGAATATTGCAGGCTCTCGACGTCGCAGCGCGCGCCGGGATAGCGATTCCAGTACCAGGTGCCGCCGACGCCGCCGCCGGCCTCATAGACCCGCGCGGTGAAGCCGAGTCCGCGCAGCCGATGCAGCATGTACATGCCGGCGAACCCAGCGCCGATCACCACGGCATCGAACGTTCCGGTCTCGGCAGGGCGCACAGTTTTGCGCGCGGTGCTCTCCTGAGCCATGGGCCGTCTCTTCCCTATATCGTTATGTCTTGTCCGCGCCTCGTTGGACGCGGTAGGCAAAGATTAGGGCGAGGGCGGCGCGGCCCGCAAGCAAGCGTATTGCCGTCCAGCGAATAGCTCCTATGCTGTCTCTGGGAGAGGATGAGGGTAAGCGGTGATCGGGTAGTTGTTCTGTCGTGACCGTTCATCTGCCGGCAAAGATCGAGGTCCCATGAAGAAGGAAGAAGTAGAAGCTATCTTCGAGCGGGGCGATTTGGGGCCGATCGAAGACTATCTTGAGGCCGTCGCGACCGAGAAACAATTGCCTGCGGCCGCAGTCGGAATGTGCCTGATCAGAATGGAAGAAGCGGCCCCCGCGCTGCGCGCCATCGTCGCCCGGGCAGGGAACGGCGAGGAACTGTCCGACGATGAGGCCAGGCTGCTGTTCCGAGGTGTCTACATCCTCGGTGGAGCTCGTGACACGGATGTTTGCCGCGACCTGCTGCGACTGCTGCGCAGACCCGAAAGCGAACTTGATGACCTGTTGGGTGACTGCCTGACCGAAAGCATGGCGCGCATTGTCGCGGGTGTCTTTGACGGGGACGTCGACGCCTTGTTGAGTCTGGTCGTGGATCAGTCCGTCGATCAATTTGCGCGCGAGCAGGTTCTCGGCGCGGCCACCTTCCTCACATGGAATGGGATGATCGGGCGGGAGCGCATGCAGCGCCTGCTCAAAGCATTCCACGAGCAAAACCTGGCGGATGACGAGAACCATGCCTGGTACGCGTGGCAGCAGGCAATTGCCCTCCTGGGGTTGCGCGAGCTGGCGCCCTTGGCGTATCGCGCTTTCGATGACGGGCGTATACCCGATTGGATGACAGAACGCCGCGAGTTCGACGAAATGCTCGTCGATGCCGAGCAGCGACCCGAGGAAATCGCACGATTCGAGGAAGTTGGCCTCGGCTATATCAAGGATGCGGTCCAGGAAATGGAAGGGACCGACTACGGCTACAACGAGACCTTCGACGATCTGGATGCCCCCTTTGGGGACGATCTCGATACATTGTGGAGCCACACCGAACCCGTGAGGAATCCCTTGCGCCATGTCGGGCGCAACGACCCATGCCCGTGCGGCAGCGGCAAGAAATACAAGAAATGCTGTCTCGCTGACCAGCGTTGAGCTGCGGCTCCCTCGGTCTCAGCGCCGGCCAAAGCGACTGTCGTCGCTTCGGCGTGGAGAGGACCGGTCACGCTCCTGTCGTCTTCACGATCCGGATCAGCTCGTCGCCGTAGTGCTCGAGCTTCTTGTCGCCGATCCCTGCGATGTTGCGCAGCTCGCTGAGCGTGTCCGGCCGCATCGCGGCGATGCCGTCGATGGTGGAATCGTGCAGCACGACATAGGCCGGCACGCCGCGCTGGCGCGCGACATCCGAGCGCCAGGCGCGCAACGCCGCATGCAACGCGGGATTTGCGGCGCCACCCGGGCTGTCGGCCGCGGGCACAAGCTCGCCGCGGCGCGACTTGCCGCGGACCGCGCGGTTGCGCGCGCCCTCCGGCTGCTCACGCAGCATCACCGCGGTCTCGCCCTTCAGCACGCCGCGGGCGCTGTCGGTCAGAACAAGCGCGCCGAAGGCATCGCTGTCGGCGCGCAGATGGCCCATCGCCACCAGCTGGCGCAGCACCGCGCGCCATTGCTTCTCGTTGAGCTCGCGGCCGATGCCGAACACCGACAGCTGGTCGTGGTTGAACTGCTTGACCCGTTCGGTCAGCCGCCCGACCAGCACGTCGATCAGGTGCATGGCGCCGAAACGTTGGCCGGTGCGGTAGACGCAGGACAGCAGCTTTTGTGCGAGCACCTTGCCGTCGCGGACGCGCGGCGGCGTCAGGCAGTTGTCGCAATTGCCGCAGCTATCCTCCGCGCGGGTCTCGCCGAAATAGCCGAGCAGGCGCTGCCGGCGGCAATGCACCGTTTCAGCCAGCGCAACCAGCGCGTCGAGCTTGCCGACCGAGACGCGCTTGAAGGCATCGGAGCCGGTCGATTCATCGATCATGCGGCGCTGTTGCACGATGTCGGACAGGCCATAGGCCATCCATGCCGCCGACGGCTTGCCGTCGCGGCCGGCACGCCCGGTCTCCTGGTAGTAGGCTTCGATGCTCTTCGGCAGATCGAGATGCGCGACGAAGCGTACGTCGGGCTTGTCGATCCCCATGCCGAAGGCGATCGTGGCGACGATCACGAGCCCGTCCTCGTTGAGGAAGCGGTCCTGGTGCCGGGCGCGCACGCCGACATCGAGCCCGGCATGATAGGGCAGCGCCGGAATGCCGGCCTCGCTCAGCGCCGCCGCGACGTCCTCGACCTTGGCGCGGGACAGGCAATACACCACGCCGGCATCGCCGGCATGCCGCTCCTTGATGAAATTCTTCAGCTGCGTGGTCGCATTCTGCTTGTCGACGATCTCGTAGCGGATATTGGGCCGGTCGAAGCTCGCGACGAATTGCGGCGCGTCGGTAAGCTGCAGCCGCTCGGCGATCTCCCTCCGGGTCAGCGCATCCGCGGTCGCGGTCAGCGCGATGCGCGGCACTTTGGGGAAGCGCTCGGCAAGTGCGGACAGGCCGATATATTCCGGGCGGAAGTCATGGCCCCATTGCGAGACGCAATGCGCCTCGTCGATCGCAAACAGCGCGATCTGCGCCTGGCCGAGCAGACTGAGGCAGCGCGGCGTGAGCAGCCGCTCCGGCGCCACATAGAGCAGGTCGAGATCGCCGGCGAGCAGCCGCCGCTCGACCTCGGAGGCTTCCTCATAGGACAGCGTCGAGTTCAGCACCGCGGCGTTGACGCCGGCTTCAGTGAGGCCCGCGACCTGGTCGCGCATCAGCGCAATCAAAGGTGATACCACGATGCCGCAGCCGTCGCGCAGCAGCGACGGCAATTGGTAGCACAGCGACTTGCCGCCGCCGGTCGGCATCAGCACCAGGCAATTGCCGCCATCGGTGACGTGACGGATGATGTTTTCCTGCGCGCCGCGGAAGCCCGACAGGCCGAACACGGAACTGAGCATGGACAGCGCATCGCGAGACGGGGCGGAGGCGCGATCGAGGGCGGGCTGGGCGGTCATGATCCCTTGCGCGATCCCTTTGGGATTTTCCAGGATTCCTTGAGGTCAACAGGCGGTGATCGAGGTCTTCTGGCCGAACGATACCGGAATGAAAGGTGTTAATACACGTCCCAACAACAAACTCAATTCAGCATGACTGGTCAGCTGCGGATCATCACAGGCATTGCCGCGATCGTGCTGGTCGCGGGCGCGGCGGCAGCCTTTGCCGTCGCCTGGCGGCCGCAGATTGCCGCGATTGCGCCGCCGCGGGCCGATACCTTCGACCCTGATGTGGTCAAACGCGGCCGCGAACTCGCCGCGATCGGCAATTGCAACACCTGCCACACCGTGCAGGGCGGCGCGACTTATGCCGGCGGGCTCCCGGTTCCAACGCCGTTCGGCATCGTCTTCTCATCCAACATCACGCCGGATGCCGAAACCGGCATCGGGCGCTGGCCGGAGGAGGCGTTCGTCCGCGCGATGCGCTCCGGCGTCGCCCGCGATGGCCAGCATCTCTACCCGACCTTTCCCTATGACCATTTCACCAACGTCTCGGATGCGGACGACCGGGCGCTGTATGCGTTCCTGATGACGCGACAGCCGGTCCGCGCGTCGCCGCCGGCGAATCAGCTTTCGTTTCCGTTGAACTATCGACCGCTGATTGCAGGGTGGAAGCTGCTGTATCTGCGCAGCGGCGATGCCCCTCAGGACTCGGCGAAGGGCGCGGAATGGAACCGCGGCGCCTATCTGGTGGAGGGGCTCGCGCATTGCGGCGCCTGCCACACGCCGCGCAACGCGCTCGGCGCCGAGCGTGTCAATGCGCAGTTCGCGGGCGGCGAGGTCGACAATTGGCACGCCTACGCGCTGAACGACACCTCGCACGCCCCGGTGCGCTGGACCGCCGACGCGCTCTACGCCTATTTGCGCCACGGCTGGCAGGCCGATCATGGCACCGCGCGCGGGCCGATGGCCGAAGTGATCGGCAATCTGGCGACGGTGCCCGACAGCGACGTGCGGGCCATCTCCGTGTACATGGCCGATATCTCGGGCGCGCCGGCGCCGGATCGCAAACGGCCGGCCGACGTCGTCGCACAATCGTCTTCCGATGATGCGGCACAGACCCATGCGGCCGGCGCAGCGATCTATGCCGCGGCGTGTGCCTCCTGCCATGAGGGCAACCGCGCGCTGCCCTATGGCGGCGTCAATCTCGCGCTCAGCACGGCGATCGCAAGCCCCGACCCGCGCAATCTCCTCAATATCGTGCTGTCGGGCGTCGGCGCCGTCGAAGGCGAGCGCAGCCCGATCATGCCGGGCTTCGCCAGCAGCATCGATGATACGCAGATGGTCGCGCTCACGGCCTATCTGCGCGAGCGGTTCGGCAAGCGGCCGGCGTGGGCCAATCTCGACAAGGCGGTGCGCGATGCGCGGGCGGTGCAGGCCACGTCGCTTGCGGCGCGCGACACGCCAGCGGAATCCAGACAGCGAGGCAAGCCATGATGACATTGAAGGTCAATGGCAGGGATCATCAGGTCGATGCGGAGCCGGATACGCCGTTGCTCTATGTGCTGCGCAATGATCTGGCGCTCAATGCCGCCAAGTTCGGCTGCGGGCTCGGGCAATGTGGCTCCTGCACGGTGATCGTCGACGGCAAGGCGGTGCTGTCCTGCGTCACGCCGCTGGTCCTGGTCGAGGGCAAGCAGGTGACGACGCTCGAAGGGCTCGGCACCGTGGCCGCGCCGGCGCCGATCCAGCGCGCCTTCATGGAGGAGCAGGCGGCGCAGTGTGGCTACTGCATCGCCGGGATGATGATGCGCGCGCAGGCGCTGCTGATGCGCAACCCGAAGCCATCGGATGCGCAGATCCGCGCCGAGCTGGAGCCCAATCTCTGCCGCTGCGGCACCCATATGCGCATCCTGCGCGCGGTGCACCGCGCCACCAGGTTGATGGATACGGCCGACGCCGCAAGCGACAGGAGCGTCCGATGACCGCGCCGGTAATTCTCGATCGCCGCAGCGTGCTGGCCGGCGGCGGTGCGCTGATTGTCAGCTTCTCGCTGCGCCATGCGGTGGCGCAGGAGCAGAAGGCTGCGCAGGGCCCGGCGTTGCCGGGCAGCCTGGCCAAAACGCCCAATCTGGATTCCTGGATCCGTATCGATGCCAATGGCCAGGTCACGGCCTTCACGGGCAAGGCCGAACTCGGCCAGGGATTCCGCACCGCGTTCCAGCAGATTGCGGCCGAGCAGCTCGATATTCCCTTCGATGCGCTGAAGGTGATCACCGCCGACACCAAACTCACGGCGAACGAGGGCTACACGTCCGGCAGTCATTCGATGCAGGACAGCGGCACGGCGATCCTGCATGCCGCGGCGCAGGCGCGCATGTTGCTGGTGGCCGAGGCGGCAAAGCGTTTCGGCTTGCCGCCCGACGGCTTGCGAACCGAGAATGCGGCCGTCATCGCTCCCGATGGCCGGCGTCTGGGCTATGGCGAGCTTGTCGCCGCGGACATGTTGCACGTCCAGGCGCAACCGACATCGAGCCTGAAGGATCCGGCGAGCTTCAAGGTGATGGGCCAGCCGGTGCCACGCGTCGATATTCCGGCCAAGGTCACGGGCGGCGCCGCCTATGTGCAGGACATGCGGCTTCCCGGCATGGTGCATGCGCGCGTGGTGCGCCCGCCGAGCTACGGCGCGCAGCTCGTGGAATGCGACACGGCCGCGATCGAGAAATTGCCCGGCGTGATTCAAATCGTGCGCGACGGCAACTTCCTGGCCGTGGTGGCGGAGAAGGAATTTTCGGCGGTCAAGGCCATGCACGCGCTGGCCGCCGCGGCGAAGTGGCGGGAGAGCGCGAAACTGCCGAACCAGCACGATCTGGCCAACGTGCTGACCACGCTGCCCTCTCAGGATTTCGCGATCTTGCAGCGTAGCGATCCCACGGTGAGCGGCGCGCGGTCGCTCGAAGCGACCTATGCGCGGCCTTACCAGTCGCACGGCTCGATCGGGCCGTCCTGCGCGGTCGCGCAATTCGTCGACGGCGCGATAACGGTGTGGACGCACACGCAGGGCGTCTATCCCGACCGGCAGGCGATCGCCGAGATGCTCGGCATGACGCCCGCCAGCGTCCGCCTGATCCATGTCGAAGGCTCCGGCTGTTACGGCCACAATGGCGCCGACGATGCCGCGGCCGACGCCGCGCTGATCGCCCGGGTGCTGCCAGGGCGCCCAATTCGGGTGCAGTGGATGCGCGAGCAGGAGCACGGCTGGGAGCCGTATGGTCCGGCGATGGTGACAAAATTGAGCGCGTCACTCACGGCCGACGGCAAGATCGCCGACTGGAATTTCGCGGTGTGGAGCAACACCCATTCGATGCGGCCGGGCGGCGCCGGCGCGCTGCTTGCGGCCCAGCACATGGCGCGATCATTCGCGGTGCCCGCACCAAAGCCGTTGCCGTTGCCGGAAGGTGGCGGCGATCGCAACGCGATTCCGATCTACAATTTTCCGAACGCGCATGTGATGCATCACTTCATCCCCGCGATGCCGCTGCGGATCTCCGCGATGCGCGCGCTCGGCGCCTATCACAACGTGTTCTCGACCGAGAGCTTCATGGATGAACTGGCCGCTCTCGCCGGCGCCGATCCGGTCGAGTTTCGGCTCAGGCATCTCGACGATCAGCGGGGCCGCGCGGTGGTCGAGAAGGCCGCGGAGGAATTCGGCTGGACGCGCGGACAGCAGCCGCCGCGAAATCGCGGCTACGGCTTCGCTTTCGCGCGCTACAAGAATCTCGCCGCCTATTGCGCCATTGCATCCGAGGTCGAGGTCGATCGCGAAACCGGGCGGGCCCGGCTGGTGCGCGCGGTCGCCGCCGTCGACGCCGGCCAGGTCGTCAATCCGGACGGCATCACCAACCAGATCGAGGGCGCGATCGTGCAGTCGACCAGCTGGACGCTCTATGAAAGCGTCACCTTCGACGAGACAAGGATCACCAGCATCGACTGGCAGACCTACCCGATCCTGCGCTTCAATGCGGTGCCCGACAGTATCGCCGTCCACATCATCAACCGCCCCGGCCAGCCATTCCTCGGCAGCGGCGAGACCGGGCAGGGCCCGGCCGCCGCCTCGCTCGCCAATGCCATCGCGCATGCAACCGGCAAGCGGCTGCGCGAGCTGCCGCTCAGCCGCAAACGGATCAAGGACGCGATCGACGCGTAATGCGGTCAAGCCGTTGCAGCAGGGGGAGCCGGGGGCGGCGTCATCGGCTCGACGTTGTAGGTCATCGGCATATTGATCGGCTTGTAGGCCGGATCCTTCTCCATGCGCTCCAACACCGAGGCATGGATGGTCGCGCCGTCCGCAATCGGCCGCGGCTCGCCGCGCGGCAGATAGAAGCCGAGGAAGCATTTCCGCTCCGGCCATTCCTTCCATTTGTCGCTCTTCGGAATCCATTCCAGGATTTCCCAGGCGGCGGTCAGCGAATTGTGCAGCGGAGCGGTCGCGCTCGGCGGCACATATTCGTGCTTGTGCGGCGGCAACGGCATGCCCCAGGCGAGATGATCGATCAGCGCCTGATCCATGTGCAGCCCGGCTGCCTTGGCCTGCTCGAGCATCCAGATCAGCGGAAACTTCGACGGCCCGCTCTGGTCTTCCGGATAGCCGCCGCCGACGTCGGAGTGCACGCCGGCAAACCAGACCTGGCGGATGTCCTGCTCCACCTCCGTTGCCGGATCGAATGGATCCGAGCGAAATTTCTGCGGCTCGATCCAGCGATTGAGTCGGAACATGCGCCTGCGCTCGTCGATCGAGATCGCCTGGCGGAACCGTTTGACGCTGGAATTGGTGCGGGTGAACAGCAGCGTCTGCAAGTCGAACAGGAAATTGTCCTGTCGCGGCACGATGATCGAGGCCACGGTGTCCCAGACCCCGACGAACTCGATATCGATGTTGCGGCCGCCGGCAATCTGGCTGAAATGCCAGGCCTCCTTCAACGGAGCATAGTCGAACGAGCCGTCGGATTTCTGGGCGTCGGAGCTGGCTTTTTTGTAGGTGCCGAAGGCGTAGCTCGCGAGGTCGAGCTGGTCGACGGGCAGCAGGCCCATCACATGGACGAAGGCCGCGAGCACGCGCACCGTGTAGGCACCGCGGCTGAAGCCGAACATCCAGACCCGGTCACCGGGCTCCCAGGTTCGGCACAGGAACAGGTAGGCGCCGAGCGTGTCCTGGTCGAGACCGGCGCCGAAGGCCAGCCCGAACAAGCCGCGCATCTGCTGCTTGAAGCGGCCCCAGGCGTTTTGCAGGCCGATGGTGCCGAGGCCGGGATGATAGTAGATCCGCTGCCGGTCATTCTTGTCGGCGACGCGGAACAGCTTCAGCACGTTGGAAATATTGTCACCGATCTCGTTGCCGGTGCCGTCGCAGCAAATCACAATATCCTTCGGCATCCGTTGCCCTCGCGGCCGCCGTGAAAATTCGCAGCCTCTATGTACGGCAGAATGCGGTGAAAATTCAATCTCCAATTGAAGACGGTTCTGTGGCGGCGGCGTGACCGCCGGTGGTGCCGGGTAGCCGAAGCGCGATGCGCGTCGACGCTGCCTGCCGTTGGCTCTCGAATTGAATCTCGCCACGGCCGGCAAAGCTGCGCCAAGGACGGCGTCGCTTCAGCTCGCGGATGCCCGGCCACGAGAGATCCAATTCCGTTTGCGATGCGTTGAGTCGGCCGCCAATGGCGCTCTCAAAATTCAATTGCAACACTTCGGAAAAGATGGAAATCTGCTCGTCGATCATTGCTATATGCGTCGACATTTTCTCCCTTTCAGGGACTCCGCGGTGCACGCGATCATCTTTCCTGCGGCTTCCCGCAGCTTCCTCAGCAGCAACAGGAACAGGTCGGCATGAGCCCTCAAGCTCTCGTGACGGCCATTCTCTTGGGACTTGTGGTGGTGGCGTTCGGGCTGTTCTGGTGGGTCGGCAGCTATTCCGATCGCGTGTTCGCAAGCAGGTTCCGCACCCGCTTTCCGGAGAAGACGCTGAGCTACACCGGCGACCAGCTCGGCGAGCTGGTGCAGTCCGATCTGCGGATGAAATATGTCTTTCCGATCCTGTTTCCGCTCGACCTGATCGTCATGCTGGCGCTGGCGGGTGCGATGGGGGCGGCGTCATCGCACTGGCTCAGCCGGATCTACCCGTCCGCTGCGTGGCTCGGCCTGGTCGTGCCGGCGGTGTACCTGCTCAGCGACCTGATCGAGGATTGTCTCCTGGTATGGCTGCTGCTGCACGGCGACCCGCATGCGGCGGCGCGGTCTGTCTCGATCCTGAAGGCGATCACGACGATCAAGCTGGTCGGCATCTTCGCCTCGATCGCTCTGACATTGGCTGCGTTCGTCGGGTGGCTGTTCCACGGCGAGTCGCTTGCCATCTAAGTGCGGCGGGCGGCCTATTGATAGGTCGCGACGATATCCGACACGGCACGCTCGAGCTGCTGCGCGGTCGCGCACTGCCGCAACACGCTGCAGAAGGTCGCGTAGCGCGGCATCTCGGAATCGCCAAAACCCCAGACCATGCGGCCCTCGGGATTGAGCCAGACCAGCCGTTTGGAGCGCTCGCCGATCCGGCGCAGGATGTCGGCGCGCGGATCGAGGTTGTTGCTGCGGGCGTCGCCGAGCACGATCACCGTGGTCTGCGGCGTGATCGCGCTCATCCAATTGTCCTCGAAATCGGCGAAGGAATTGCCATAGTCGGATGAGCCGAAGCCGACCTTGGACATGATCTCCTTCATCGCCTCTTCCGGCGATTTCGATTCCAGGATGTCGCTGACCTCGATCAGGTGGCCCGAGAAGGCGAACGAGCGGACGTCGTCCACCACTTCGTGCAGGCTGTGGATCAGGAGCAGGAAGAAGTCCGAGACGCGGGCGACCGAGCCCGAGACGTCGCATAGCGCGACGATCTTCGGCCGGTCGCGATGCTTGCGCTTCCACGCTGTGAGGAAGGGGACGCCGCCCCAGGCTGCGTTGCGGCGTAGCGTGCGGCGGACGTCGAGATGACCGCGGCGCTGGCGCTTGCGCGGCTTGGAATAGCGCTCGCGCAGCCGGCGCGCGATCTGGCGGATCAGCGCGCGCATCTGCTCGACCTGCCGCGGCTCGATCCGCGCCAGCGGCGCGTTGCGCAGGATCTCGTTGCGCAGATTCTCCGCTTCCTCGCGCCCGTAGAGCAGCAGGGCCTGCGAGACCGCATCGCGAACGGTGCCGCGCAAGCCGTTGAGCGCCTCCTGCAGCCGTTCGGCGAGCGCGGGATTGCGCGTGGTCTGGTCGTCGATGTCGTCGCGCAGGCGCTGGATCCCCATCGCATCGAGGATGCGGGTCTGGAAGATGCCGCGCTGGGTGAAGTAGCGGATATCCGGCAGCGAGGCGGCGCCGGAGGCGTTGGCGATCGCGCTCGATATCGCGGAGCGATCCTGCGACAGCAGCATCTGCGCCAGCGGCCCGACGTTCTCGCTGGCGGCGCCGCCCGACGCATCGCCATGCTCGTCGGCCGATGGGTTGGCACCGGATTCGCTGCCGTCGTCGGTCTTGCTCTGCTCGGCGTTCTCCTGCTGCGGCTCGGGCTGGCTGAAGAACAGGTCGAAGCATTCGCCGAGCGCGCGCTTCTCGTCCTGGGTCTTGGCCAGCGTCAGCAGGAAGGTGTCGCGCAGGATGTCGCGATCGGCAAAGCCGACCTGGGCGACCGCCCGCATCGCATCGATGCTTTCGGCGGGCGAGACCCGGACCCCGGCTCCCCGCGCCGCACGAAAGAAGCGATGCAGGTTCTCGCGCATCTTGGTTTAGCTGAACACGCCCTGGCGCGACGCCTTGGCGATGAAGGACGAAATCTGCGGTGTCGCGGCCTCGATATCGGCCTCGTATTTCAGGAGCACGTTGAGCGTGTCCTTGACGATCTCGTGGTCGAGCTCGCTGGCCTGCAGCAGCACCAGCACGCGCGCCCAGTCGATCGCCTCGCTGACCGAGGGCAGCTTCTTCAGGTCGAGCGAGCGGATCTCGTGGATGAAGCCGACCATCTGCTTGCGCAGCGTCTGCGAGATGCCGGGCACCCGGCTCTCGACGATGCGCTCCTCCAGCTTCTGTTCGGGGAAGCCGATGTGCAGATGCAGACAACGCCGCTTCAAGGCATCGCCAAGATCGCGCTCGCTGTTCGAGGTCAGGATCACGGTCGGCGGCGCCACTGCGGAGACGGTCCCGAGCTCGGGGATCGTGACCTGGAAGTCCGAGAGGATTTCCAGCAGCAGCGATTCGAATTCGGCATCCGACTTGTCGATCTCGTCGATCAGGAGCACGCAGCCGGCCGGCTGCTCCAGCGCCTGCAACAGCGGCCGCGGCTCGACGAACTCCTTGGAGAAGAACACATCGCCGAAGGTGTGGAGCTGGTCGAGCGCAGCCGCCAGCGACTGCGCGCCGCCGAGCACCTCGCCGAGCTTGTCCTTCAGGATCTGGGTGTAGAGCAGCTGCTTGGCGTATTTCCACTCATACAGCGCCTTGGCCTCGTCGAGGCCCTCATAGCATTGCAGGCGGATCATCTTCATGCCGCGCCATGCGGCGATCGCCTTCGCCAGCTCGGTCTTGCCGACGCCGGCAGGGCCCTCGACCAGGATCGGCTTCTCGATCTGCTGCGACAGATAGACCGCGGTCGCGATCTGCCGGCTCGCAATATAGCCTTGCGCGGCGAGGCCGCTTTCCACGGCCTCGATCGAGGCGGTGGGCCTGGTGTCAGCCACGAGGATCAGCTCCGAATTTGCCTTGAACTCGGACCTGTTCTGCGCCCGTTGCGGACAAAGCACAAGGCTCGTTTGGCCCGCATAGCGCATGGTTCCGGGGTATTCCGCCAAGCGCAATACGGGCTACGCTTGTTAGCGTGTAGTTCGAACCTCCCCTTGAAAAGGGGAGGTCGCTTTGCTCGCCAGAGCAAAGCGGGTGGGGATCTACTCTCTCCATCAACGCCGGCGTCTGCGGCTGACCCCCATCCCCCTTTCAGGGGGAAGGAGAAGAATCTCGTAGCCCGGCTACCGTCAACCCGCGCAGCTCTTCACGAAATCCTTGCGCTGCTGGCCCGTGATCTTCTGGTCGATGGCCTGCTTCAGGCAGTCGAGATGCGCCTGCGCCATGCAGAGCTGCATCTGGTCGTGCCGGTCCTGACCCTTCAGCGCCTTCGCCGCGCTCTGGCAGGCCGCGCGCTTCGCGCCGGGCACGGGCGCCGCCGTCGACGCGCTCTGTTGCGCGGGAGCTGCCACCGGCGCTGTTGTGGGGGCTGGTGTTGTCTGCGCGAGCGCTGCGACCGGGATCAGCAGCGAACCAGCGGAGACAAGGGCGACGACAAGACGTTTCATGGGAAGTGCCTCCGCGAGGCATGATCCGGAGAAGTGGACGTCGGTTTTCCGGAACGTCATGCTCAGACCAGGAAAGGGGTCACGATGCGATCGCGCCGTGACCCGGGGGGAGGCCGACAATTAGAAGCCGCCGCGTGAATGCGGCATGAACAGGCGCGTAGCCCGCTTCACCTCAGCGTGAGGCCGGTCGCGGCTTCAAGCTCGCCGATCGCCTGCGCGGCATTCGCGACCTTGATCGTGGTCATGCCCATCTCGCGCGCCGGCTTCAAATTGACGCCGAGATCGTCGAGATAAACGCAGTTCTTCGGGTTCACCTGCAGCGTCTCCACCATCATCTGGTAGATCCGTGGGTCGGGCTTGCGCAGGCCGATCTTCGCGGACTCGATGACGTGATCGAACAGCGCCATCACCTCGGCGACATAGAGCGTGCGTCCGCTGCGGCTGCCGATCGCGTTCGCCGGCAGGTTGTTGGTGATGCAGCCGGTCTTGAATTTCGCCTTGATGCGCTTCAGCGCCTCGACCATCTCGGGGCGCAGGTCGCCGGAGAGCAGCGGCAGCACGTCCTTGCCGCGCACCTCGGCGCCGAGCGCCTTCGATTCCGTGGCGAACAGCGCGTCGAACGCGTCGATATCGATCTCGGCGCGCTCGAACTTGGCCCAGGCGTTCTCGAGATGATTGGCGGCGTTGGTGCGGCGGATGATGTCGATCGGCAGGCCGCGCTCGGTCTCATAGCGCGCGAACGCCTCGAACGGCGAGGTGGTCAACACGCCGCCGAAATCCCAGATCACTGCCTCGATCATGCTTTCCTGCCCAATGATGCGTTGCTTGAGGAGCGGCTAACACGGATCGCAGACCGGGACCAGCCCGATCCGGCGCTTGTTCGGTGCTCGTTCGGCGCTTGGCGACCCGCGCGGAGCGGGCTATTGCTTCGCCGATGAAGACATCCCGCCTGATCCTCGCCGTTCTCGTGTCGCTGGTCTGCCCTCCGGCTTTCGCCATCGTCGGCGGCGGCGCGCCGTCGACGGATGGCGTTGCGCGCTCCGTCGTCACGATCGTCGGCTCGCGCGGCAATTTCTGCACCGGTGCGCTGATCGCGCCGAAGGTCGTGCTGACCGCGGCACATTGCGTGCAGCCCGGCGCCGATTACAAGATTGTCGAATATGGCGCGGACAGGCAGCCGAAGCTGCAGGACGTCAGGACGGTTGCGATCCATCCCGGCTTTCGGATGCAGGCGATGACCAATCATGTCGCGACCGCCGATGTCGCGCTGCTGCAGCTCGAGGCGCCGGCCGCAGGCAAGGCGCCGGCCGCGCTCGGCATGCCAAACATTCCGATCCAGGTCGGCGGCCGCTTCACCATCGCGGGCGTCGGCGTCACCGTGCGTGGTGACGGCAAGAGCGGCGGCGCCACCCGCGTCGCCGGCCTGATCGCGAGCGGCAAGCCCGGCACGTTGCAGATCCGTCTCGTCGATCCGGTCGGGCAGGGCGTGCGCGACGGGCTCGGGGCCTGCACCGGCGATTCCGGCGCGCCGGTGTTCGAGGACAAGCAGGGCGGCCCCGCAATCGTCGGCGTGGTGAGTTGGTCGACGGGACCGAACGGCGCCGCCGGCTGCGGCGGCATCACCGGCGTGACGCCGCTGACACTCTATCGCGACTGGGTGATGCAGACCGCGCGGCAGTGGGGTGCGAGCTTTTAGAGCGTTTTCAAGCGAAGTGGATACCGGTTCGCGTGAAGAAAACGCGTCAAAACAAGAATCTAGAGCCCCGTTCCGATTCCATCGGAACGGGAAAAGCTCTAGCGCGCGGTGGCGGTCGAAGCGCTGACGGGCTCAGAGTTCCGTCATCCCCGCGCAAAGGCTTCGCCTTTGTCGCTGGAGGAGCCGCGAAGCGGCGTCTCGAAGGATGCACGGCCACCAGCCGGGCCGTGCATCCTTCGAGGCTCGCTCCGCTCGCACCTCAGGATGACGGGGAAGGAAAAAGCGAGTATCGAACCCTAATGCCCCGCGGCCTTGTTCGCGGCGGCGTTGTTCAGCACGATCAGGCCGTCGACGGCGACGCCGAGCTTGCTGTTGATCAGGAACGGGTTGACGTCGATCGAGGCAATGCGGCCATTGGCGTCGGCCATCAGGTTGGAGAGCCCGACCAGCGCCTTCACTGCCGACGGCTCGTGCAGCGCGGGCTTGCCGCGATAGCCCTTCATCTTGACCCCGGCCTTGGTCCTGGCGATCAGCTCCTTCGCCTCGGCGGCGTCGAGCGGCGCGCCGGCGAGCGCGACGTCCTTCATCAGCTCGATATCGACGCCGCCGGTGCCGAACAGCACGACGGGGCCCATCTCGGCGTCGAGCGAGGCGCCGACCACGAGCTCGAGGTCGGCCTTGACCTGCTGCGCGATCAGGATGCCCTCGAGCTTCGGCTTGCCCTTCAGCTTCTTCACCCGCGCGGTGATGTCGTTGAAGGCTTTCTTCACCTCGGCCGCATTGGCAAGGTTCAGCACCACGCCGCCGATATCGGATTTGTGCAGGATGTCGGGGCTGACCACCTTGGCGACCACCGGGAAGCCGATTTGCTTGGCGATCTTCACGGCCTCCGCCGCGGTCTGCGCGACCTCTTCCTTTGAGATCGGGATGCCATAGGCCTTGAGCAGCTTCTTCGAGGCAACCTCGTCGAGCGCGGCGGCGCCGTTGGCGGCCTTCAGCGTCTTCTCCAGCACCGCGCGCGCAGATGCCGTCGAGCTCGACGCGATATCGGGCACTTCCTTGCGCAGGCCGGCATATTCGATCAGCGACTTGATCGCGCCGACCGCGCGGTCGAGGCCCTGCATGACCGCGATATCGGGCAGCGACTTGCGCAGTCCCTTGGTGAATTCGGTGAAGCCGATCGACATCGCGCTGATATAGATCACCGGCTTGTTGGCCGGGCCCGCCATCTCGTTGACGATGCGCAGATTGCGCTCGCGCAGCTCGTGTGGCGCCTTCGGCAGCTCGGCATCGATGATGACGATATCGGTGTCGGGATCGTCGATCATGATCTTGATCGACTTCATGTAGACGGAAGGATCGACCACCGCCGCGAAGCCGGCGTCGAGCGGATTGCCGACGATGCTGCCGGGGCCAAGCATCTTCGCCAGCTGCTCCGAGGCGTTCGGACTCAGCGGCGCGAAGTTCAGCCCGGCGGAATAGAACGCGTCGATCAGGAGCCCGCGCTTGCCGCCCGACAGCGACACCGCCGCGAGGCGGTTGCCCTTCGGCGGATCGGCATGGACGAAGCACTCGGTGGTTTCGATCAGTTCATCCAGCCCACGCACCCGGATCACGCCTTCGCGGGTCGAGATCGCATCGAAGGTCTCGATCGAGCCGGCGAGCGCGCCGGTATGTGCCATCGCCGCCGCGCGGCCGCCTTCGGAGGCGCCGAGCTTGAGCGCGATCACCGGCTTGCCGGCGGCGCGCGCGGCCTTGCAGGCATCGCGGAATACCTTCGTATTCCTGACGCCTTCGAGATAGACCACGATGACACGGATGCTCGGATCGGCGGCGAAATAGCTCATCAGGTCCGGGGTCTCGAGGCCGGATTCATTGCCGGTCGTGACCATGTAGCCGACGCCGACCCCACGATCCTCCAGCGCCTGGCGGATCGCCATCACGATCGCGCCGGATTGGCCGGCGATCGCCACCGCGCCCTGCTCCATGGTGACGATGCGGTCGTCGATATTGGTGAACAGGTTCTCGCCGGCGCTGAGATTGCCGAGGCAATTCGGACCGGTGACCGCAAGCCCGGTCTCCTTGATCGCCTGTTTCAGCTCGACCGCGAGGCGCTGGCTCTCTTCATCCTGCAATTCGCTGAAGCCGGAGGTGACGATGGTCGCCGAGCGCGCGCCGGCCGCCGCCGCATCGCGGATCACCTGCACCGCAAACCGGGCCGGCACCAGCACCAGCACATGGTCGGGTTTTTCGGGAAGGCTGGCGAAGTCCTTGTAGCAGGTGACGCCCCAGATCGCTTCGCGCTTGGCGTTGATCGGATAGAGGCCGCCGGCATATCCGTATTTAACCAGATTGTTCCAGATCCGTTCGGCGTAATTGCCGGGCTTGTCGGTGGCACCGACCAGCACGATGTTGCGCGGATGCAGCATCGCGTGGATGCTCTTGACGATATCACTGGCGTCAGCGGGCGGCGCCCATTCGTGGGACACATGAGACGCGGTGCTTGCGAAAGCTTCCATGGAGCCTGCCCTTATCCTTGTTGTCTTTGTTTCCTCTGGCCACGGCGGATCACCGTGAGACGCGCGATTTTTCATTGTTTTTATGGCGAGGGAAAGGGGGTAGCAACTCATGCCGGCGCAGGTCAGGGCACCGCGCGCAATATCCCGGCAGGCGCAAAATTGATTGCGTATCAGGAACCCGATCCGCGCGGGCGCGAATCCGTTTCGACCAAAGTCGCGTGCAACAGATAACGCTCGGGCCCCGATGTCAGCGCATCGAACGGCCAGCAGGTCGACAGCACCAGTTCACGACGGTCGGTGAGCGGATCGATCCCCGATTGATCGAAGCGGACCACCGAACTGCGATCGGCCCGATAGCGAAACATCTTGCCGTCGCTGCGCGTGACGTCGATCTCGTCACCGATTGTGACATCCCTGAGAAAGTGAAAATGCGTATCGCGGTGAGCGGAATAGACCGCGACGCCCCGCTCGCCGGCATCGACTGTCTGTTCGACATGGCCGGGGCCGAACGCCAGCGCCTGGCCGCTGCTGCCGGCAAGCACGATCGCGGAGGCGTGCAGACGCTTCACCTCGATCCGCGCCACTGGCCAGGTATCGGCCCAGCTCCACGGCCTCACCGGCTGGCCGGTCGCGATGCTTTGTGTGAAGGCGCGCTCCAGCAGCACCTGTGCGAGCAGCGCCTTGGCGTGGATATAGGCGCCCTGGCCGAACAGGATCAGGCCGATGAGGGCGAAGGCGAGGAGTGGGATGAAGCGGGGCATTGTTGCGCCTGTTGCTGTCATTCCGGGATGGTCTGAAGGACCAGACCCGGAATCTCGAGATTCTCAGGCGCGCAAGCGCGCACCATAGTTCGATGCTGCGCATCGCCCCGGAATGACATTGCGGGTTGGAAAAAAGTTGCGCGCGCGGCCCCTGGGGGACGGGTGGGAACGCCGCGCGCGCTCTTGAAGGAGGAGGTTGGGGGGCACCTCCTCCTTTCATCCGACGTCATTGGGGCGACGTCTGACGCCGGTTGAACACCAGGAGGAGAATGCTCACCGTGAGCAGGATCACGCCCGCGATCATCTTCAGCTCCGCATCGGTCGCGGTCTTCGGCAGCTGGATCGTGCCGGGACCGTGCGTGGCGACCGGTGACCGCTTCAGCGCAGCGAGCTGCAGCTTGCCGTCGCCGGCGCGCCGCTCGCCCGGGACGGCCGGCAGACTCGGACGCTCGCCGAACAGCTTCGCGAAATCCCAGCCGGCGGGCAGGTTGAGCGGGAGTTCGCTCAACTTCAGCGGCTCGCCTTCCGGGCGGCTCGGCGTCTTGTCGACCGCGACAAGGCTGGTCAGCCGCGTGACGAGCTGATGCTCCAGCGCCAGCGCGAGGATGGTCTTGTCGGCGTCCTCGGGGTTCTGCTGCCGCGTGGTGCATGCGACCTCGGCATCGGCGATCTTGCGGCGCGCCCACAGTTTCGACAGGCCCTTGCCTTCAGCGGCATTCGCGAGCGGCAGCGTCACGCTCCACGGGTGGTCGCCAATGCGACCCTTGATCTCGACTGAGCCGGCCAGCTTGTCGAGCTTGGCGGCCAGCACCAGCGGCTCGTCGCGATAGACGTCAGGCAGTGCCGACGGTGTCAGGTCGGCCGTCGCCTCGGAGAATTTCGCGGAGAGGCTAGTCACCGCGGGATTTTCCAGCTTGGCGAACAGGCCGCGCATGCGCTCGTCGACCTGCTCGACCGAGCCGATATGGGTGAAGGTGCCGCGGCCGAGTTCGGCGGCGCGCGTCATCAGATAGGTGTTCGGCGCCGAGCCGATGCCGACCATGAACACCCGCGAGCGGCCGCGCAGCGCGCTGATGGTCTCGAACAATTGCTGCTCGTTGCCGATGGCGCCGTCGGTCAGGAACACGACCTGACGGACGTAATTGGCGTCGTCATGGTTGGTGTCGGACAGCGCTGCGCGCATCGCCGGCACCATCTCGGTGCCGCCGCGGGCCTGCAGCGCGCTGACGAACGCCGTCGCGTTGCCGACATTGGCGTTGTTTGCCGCGACCGGTGCCGGATACAGCGTGTCCATGGTGTCGTCGAACCGGATCACGTTGAAGCGATCGGTCGGCTGCAGGCGACCGAGCGCGTAAGTCAGGCTCGCTTTGGCCTGGATGATCGAGGTGCCACCCATCGAACCGGAATTGTCGATCACGAAGATCACTTCGCGCGGCAACGGCTTCTGTTGCGCCTGCTCGACCGACGGCGGGGTGACGAAAGCGAGCAGATAGTCGGAATTGCCGACATGCTCGCGGAATAGCCCGACCGACGGCGCCTTCTCGGCGGCCGGCTTCCAGGTGAGCTCGAAATCACGATCGGCCGGCACCGGGCCTTCGGCGAGCTTGACGAGCCGCGTGGTGCTGTCGGGGCTCTCGATCCTGACCTGGTGGAAATGGCTCTTCACCTCGCCGAGCGGGAAGCCGGCGTTGAGGCGCACCGTGATGTTGGTCGGATTGACCGGCGCATTCTCCGCCGGATCGAGCACTTGCGAGGCAATGCGGTCGCGGTCCGGCACGGGATCGGTTGACGTGGCGCCCCAGCCGTTGCCATCGGCGCGAAGGTCGACGCTCTGCACCACCGGGCGCGGATTGTAGCGCGGGCCGACCACCATCGGCACCCGCAGCGAGAATTCGCTGCCGTTCTGCTGCACCGGCTCCTGATATTCGATCTGCACCAGCACGGTTTCGCCGGGGCCGATATTGGCGACCGAATTGGTGAAGATGTTGGGCCGCTCCTGTTCGGTGAGCGCGGCCTTTTGGCCGTTCTGCTTGGCCTGCTCGTAGACGGCGCGAGCCTGTTGCCGCTCCTTGATGTCGCCGACCACGACGCGGTCGCCGACCACCATCTTCAGCGTGTCGACCGCGCCGCCCGCCGGCAGCGGATAGACATAGGTCGCCTCCACCCAGTCCTTGGTCGGGTTGCGGAAGATCTGCGTGACGCGGGCGCGGACCGTCGGACCCGACACCGTGAGGTCGACGTCGATGCCGAGCCTGGTCGCGTCGGCATAGCCGTCGTCGGTCTTGAACAGCAGCGAGCCGGAACGTGCATCGCTCGGCCGCAGCACCGCCTGTCGCGGCAGCTCGGCCGACCACACCGGATCGAAGCTCACGAACAAGGCTGCAAAGCCGATCGCCAGCGCGGCCACACCTTCCACCAGAAAGAACAGCGCAATGCGCATCCTGCGCGACAGGCGGATCTGCGGGCTGCTCTCACCTGCATCGTAAATCGTCATTTTCGTCACTCCCGAGCGAGGCTTTCGCTGCCTCGCGATCATGGAGAACGGCGGTTTTGGCGCGAGCAGAATGATCGGCAATGATTGGCCGCCGTCCGGCGCGCCCCGCCGCCGGTAAGGCGGATTTGTGCGGTTTGGTGATGGATTGTCCGGTCTGCTAGACTGCGCGGAATCAAGGGGAACCGGGCAGGAATCTGGATGCCGACGCCTGATAAGCAGCTATCCGCCGAGCAGAGCCAGCAGGTCGCGGAGACCATCCGCGAGGAAATCGCGCGCCGCCGCATCTCGCGGCAGACGCTGGCCGAGCAGGCCAAGCTCAGCCTCTCGACCCTGGAGAAGGTGCTCGGCGGCCGCCGCCCGTTCACGCTTGCGACCACCGTGCGGCTGGAGCAGGCGCTGGGTGTGTCCTTGCGCAAGCTGCCGGAGACGATCACGGTGGCCGCACCCGCCAATGGCGGGATCGCACCCGACAGCCTCGGGTCCTATTCGCGCCGCGCGGTGGCGCGGATCGAAGGGACCTACATCACGGTGCGGCCGTCGTTCGGCGAGCAGGGCGCGCTCTACGCCTATCGCACCGAAATCGCCTGGGACGAAGCGGCGTCATCGCTCGGCTTTCGCGAGGGCGAGCGGCAGGACGCCGACTATACGCAATACGGCGAAGTCGCGGTGCCCAATGAATCCGGCTTCGTCTACCTCGTGACCAACAGGCACGGCCAGCATCGCGTGATCACGGTGTCGCGCCCGCGCAATTCCGGCGAGATGTACGGCATCATCACGACGCTGCTCGCCGGCCGCGGCTCGCTGCTGACGCCGGTCGCCGCGCCGATCGCGTTCCTGCCGGTGAAGAACGTGCCCAAGCCCAGCCTCGGCCGGGTGTCGGCGGATGACGCGAACTACGCCGCCTATCGCGAGCATTTGCGTCGAACGATCGATGAGCCGTTCGCGATTTTCTTGCCGGGATGACAACGGCAGAGTTAGGTCCGTCATCCTGAGGTGCGAGCCTTGCGGCGCGATTGCGCCGCTGGGCGAGCCTCGAAGGATGCACGGCCCGTATGCATCGACTCGGGAGAGAGCCCGGCCGTCGACCCTTCGAGACGCCGCTTCGCGGCTCCTCTGGGTGACGGTGAGATAGCTTGCGCGTCGCTCGGCTTCACCCGCGATCCGCAAAAAGCAACGAAGCCGCCCGGATGGGCGGCTTCGCGATGGCTGATGTTTGGTGGCGGTGCGCGTCGCGCTAGCCGCCGGTCTCGGCGCTGATGATGTCACCGAACAGCTCCCACTGCCCGTTCTTGAACTGCATCATCTTGAGCTGCTCGACCGGTGCGAAGTCGGTCGCGCTGGTGTTGATCCTGATGCCGGGGATCAGCGTGTCGGGCGCAAAATCCTTCAGGCTGGCGGCCTGCTTCATCACGTTCTCACGCGTCAGGTTGTCGCCGGCCTGCTTCAGCACCTGCACCATGGTCTGCGCGGCGGCGTAGCCATAGACCAGATTGGCGTCGGCGAGGTTGCCGCCCGGCATGTACTTCTCGGCGAAGGCCATGAACTTCTTCATGCCCTCGTCATTCTTCCATTGCGGATCGGACGCGTCCTTCAGATAGCCGGCCGACAGCACGCCTTCGGAAGCTTCAAGCCCGGCGGGCTTCATCACCGCGCCGATCGAGATCGAGACGTCGGTCATCACCTGCATCGGCTTCCAGTTGAGCTCGGCGATCTTCTTGATCGCCTGCGCCGCGAATTTCGGCGTCGAGATGTTGACGAACACGTCGGCGCCGGTGTCCTTCAGCTTGACGATGTGGGAGTCGATCGACGGTTCGGTGGTCTCGTAGCTCTCTTCGGCGACGATCTTGACGCTCGACTTGTCGAGGATCTCCTTCAGGCCGACCAGGTAATCCTTGCCGAAATCGTCATTGGCATAGAAGATCGCGACCTTGGCATCCGGCTTGGCTTTCAAGATGTACTTGCCGAAGATCCGCGCCTCGACGCGATAGCTCGGCTGGAAACCCATGGTCCACGGGAAATCCTTCGGATCGTTCCACTTGCTGGCGCCGGTGGCGAGGAACAGCTGCGGCACCTTCTTGGCGTTGTGATACTTCTGCACCGCGGTCTGGGTCGGCGTGCCCAGCGCGTTGAACACCAGGAACACTTCGTCGCTCTCGATCAGCTTGCGGATCTGCTCCACGGTCTTCGGCGGCGAGTAGCCGTCGTCATAGGAGATCCAGTTGATCTTGCGGCCGTTGATGCCGCCCTGGTCGTTGATCATCTTGAAATAGGCTTCTTCGGTCTTGCCGATGACGCCGTAGGCGGAGGCGGGACCGCTATAGGCCTCGACATTGCCGATCTTGATCTCGGTGTCGGAGGCGCCGGTATCATACTTCTTTTGTGCAAAGGCGGCCTTGGTGGAGAGCAGGCAGAGCGCCGTGGCGGCTGCCAACAGCGACAGTGTTGTTGTTTTCATAAAGGCAATTTCCTCGATTGATCTTGGTTGGGGACTTACGCAACGAACCCGCAGCCGGTCCCGGCAGACGGCAGCGGGGCAATCCTTGTCGCGGCGAATCCGGAACGCGCGGCGCGCGTCTGGCTCACGCTGCGGTATCGGTTGGCTTCGGCCGGCTGAATTGCTGCCGGAGCGTCGGCTTATGAATTTTGCCTGTCGCGTTCCGCGGCAGGACCTCGATGAATTCGATCCGGCGCGGGCATTTGAACCGCGCCAGATTGGCCTGGCAATGCGCGTGGACCTCGGCCGGGGTCAGCGAATGGCCGGATTTCACGGCGATGATCGCCATGCCGACTTCGCCCCATTGCTCGTCGGGGATGCCGATCACGGCGGCTTCGGCGACGGCGGCCAGTTGATGCAGCACGCTCTCGACCTCGGCCGGATAGACGTTCTCGCCGCCCGAGATGTACATGTCCTTCCAGCGGTCGACGATGTAGTAGAAGCCTTCCTCGTCGATCCGCGTGGCGTCGCCGGTGTGCAGCCAGCCGTCGGTGAAGGAGGAGGCATTGGCGTCCGGCCTGTTCCAGTAGCCCGGCGTGATGTTCGGGCCCTTGACCCAGAGTTCGCCGAGCTCGCCGATTGCGGCGTCGCTGCCGTCGGGCCGCACGATGCGGACCTCGGTGTGCAGCACCGGCTTGCCGGAGGAGCCGGCCTTGCGCGCGGCATCCTCGCGGTCGAGCACCATCACCGCCGGCGACGTCTCGGTCATGCCGTAGCCCTGCTGCAGTGCGACGCCGCGCGCCTCCCAGGTCTTGAGCAGCGGCACCGGCATCGGCGCGCCGCCGACGCCGCCAATCACGAGGCGGCTGAAATCCGCTGTGGCGAAGGAGGGATGCTGCGCCATGAACTGGTAGATCGCGGGCACGCCGAAGAACACGTTGATGCCCTGCGTGGGATCGCCGATCAGCTTCAGCGCCTCGCCGGGATCGAACGCGCGCATGATCAGCACGGTGCCGCCGGCATGCAGCACCGGGTTGGTGTAGCAATTCAGCCCGCCGGTGTGGAACAGCGGCAGCACCGTCAGCAGCACCGAGGCCGGCGAGATGTAGGCGGGGCCGCCGAGATTGACGCAATTCCAGAACGTCATCCCATGCGTGATGATCGCGCCCTTCGGCTGGCCCGTCGTCCCCGAGGTGTACATGATGGTCGAGATGTCATCGAGCATGACCTCCTCGAACCGTTCGAGCGGCGCGGCTGCCGCAATGCCGGTCTCATAGGCGCCGCCCGGGCCGAGCCTCACGGTCGCAGCGACATTGCAGAGCTTTGCCACCGCAAGCGCGGTCTCGGCGAGGTCGTCGTCATGGATCATCACCTTCGGCGCGGCGTCGCCGGTGACGTAGCGCAGCTCGGGAACGGTGAGGCGGGTGTTGAGCGGCAGAAAGATCGCGCCGATCCGGAAGCAGGCGAACTGCACCTCCAGCGTATCCGTCGTGTTCAGCGCCAGCACCGCGACGCGGTCGCCGCTGGCAACCTTGAGCCCATCGCGCAGCCAGGCCGCGAGCCGCGACACGCGGGCGTCGAGCTCCGCATAGCTGAAGCGGCGTCCGCTGGCGAGATCGACAAGCGCCATCTTGTCCGGCGTGCGCCGGCGATGATGCGCGATCCAGTCGTAGTAACGAACCGGCAAATTTCCCTCCTCCGGAACGGCAGTCTTGCGCCGCCTGTTCCTGGCTCAATTGATGCCATGAATTGGCAGTGGAGGGGGCGTATAAGGATACTGTCTTGCGTTTAGTGGCTGGCAAATCGCCGGACCGGGCGTCGGCACCGATGGCAGCCACTCGACGCAAGTGAACCGGGAGAAATCCGGACATCGTCGGAGGGAAGAATCAACGGAGCACGCGGATGGCAAACCCGTTCTACACCGGCGAGCATGAGGCCTTTCGCGAGGTGATGCGGCGCTTTGTTGCCAGGGAAATCGAGCCTTATGCCCATCAATGGGACGAGGACGGCGAGTTTCCGCGCGAGCTCTATGCCAAGGCGTCCGCGATCGGGCTACTCGGCCTCGGCTTCCCGGAAGAATATGGCGGCATCGCCGCCGACCAGTTCATGAGAATCGTGGCCTCGCAGGAGCTGGCGCGTGCCGGCGCCGGCGGCGTCTCCTCGAGCCTGATGAGCCACACCATCGGTTCGCCGCCGATCGCCCGTGCCGCGCGACCCGAGGTCAAGGCGCGGGTGCTGCCGGAGGTGCTCGCCGGCAAGAAGATCTCCGCGCTCGCGATCACCGAGTCGAGCGGCGGCTCCGATGTCGCGAACCTGCGCACCAGGGCGCGGCGCGACGGCGATCACTACGTCGTCTCCGGCGAGAAGACCTTCATCACCTCGGGCATGCGCGCCGACTATCTGACGGTCGCGGTGCGCACCGGCGGCGAAGGTCCCGGCGGCGTCAGCCTGCTGTTGATCGAAGGCAATACGTCCGGTCTGTCCCGCACCAAGCTGAAGAAGATGGGCTGGTGGGCGTCGGATACCGCGACGCTTCACTTCGACGAATGCCGCGTGCCGGTCGAGAACCTGATCGGCGAGGAAGGGCAGGGCTTCAAGATCATCATGCAGAACTTCAACAGCGAGCGCATGGGCATGGCGGCGAGCTGCACCGCCTATGCGCGGGTCTGCCTCGACGAGGCGGTCACCTATGCCAAGGAGCGCAAGACGTTCGGCAAGCCGATCGCGCAGCACCAGGTGATCAGGCACAAGATCGTCGACATGGCACAGAAGGTTGCGGCCTCGCAGGCGATGCTGGAAATGCTGGCATGGCGGCTCGGCCAGGGCGAAAGCCCGGTCGCCGAGATCTGCATGATGAAGAATCAGGCGACCCAGACCATGGCGCATTGCGCCTCCGAGGCGGTGCAGATCTTCGGCGGCGCCGGCTTCATGCGCGGCGTCAAGGTCGAGCGTATCTACCGCGAGGTCAAGGTCAACGCCATCGGCGGCGGCACCGAGGAGATCATGAAGGACCTCGCGAGCCGGCAGATGGGGTTGTGATCGCGTCAGGTGATGATGTGGTCGCGGCGAAAAGGCGGATTGTGAACCCTCCCCCTGAAAGGGGGAGGGCAGGGTGGGGGTCAAGCCGCGAGTCGGACTGCTAGTTTGACCCCCACCCGGCCCGCTCGGCATAGCCGAACGTGCCGACATCCCCCTTTCAGGGGGAGGTGAGAAGGCAAGGTCATTCCGGGGCGCGCGCCAGCGCGAACCCGAAATCCAGAGGTAATGGATCGAGATTCCGGGTTCGATGCTTCGCATCGCCCCGGAATGACAAAGGATAGTTCGAGAACATGCTCTTCACCGCCGACCACGACGAACCGCGCCGCGCTCTACAGAAGTTCATCGCGGCCGAGATCAATCCCCATGTCGACGAATGGGAGAAGGCCGACATCTTCCCGGCGCATGAGCTGTTCAAGAAGCTCGGCGATCTTGGCTTCCTCGGCCTCAACAAGCCGGTCGAGTTCGGCGGTCAGGGACTGGATTATTCCTACGCGCTGATGATGGCCGAGGAGCTAGGCGCCATCACCTGCGGCGGCGTGCCGATGGCGATCGGGGTGCAGACCGACATGGCGACGCCGGCGCTGGCGCGGTTCGGCTCCGACGAGGTGCGGCGCGAATTCCTCAGCCCGGCGATTGCCGGCGATCAGGTCGCCTGCATCGGCGTCTCCGAGCCCGGCGCCGGCTCCGACGTCGCCTCGATCAAGACCAGTGCGCGCGCCGACGGCGACGACTACGTCATCAATGGCGGCAAGATGTGGATCACCAACGGCACCCAGGCCGACTGGATCTGCCTGCTCGCCAACACCAGCGACGGCCCGGTCCATCGCAACAAGTCGCTGATCTGCGTGCCCATGAAGACAAAGGGCGTGCAGATCGCGCGCAAGCTCGACAAGCTCGGCATGCGTTCGTCGGATACGGCGCAGATCTTCTTCGACAATGTCCGGGTGCCGAAGCGCAACCGGATCGGCGAGGAGGGCCAGGGCTTCACCTACCAGATGATCCAGTTCCAGGAGGAGCGGCTGTGGGGTGCGGCCGCCTGCCTGAAGGCGCATGAATTCATCATCAACGAGACCATCGACTACACTCGCAACCGCAAGGCGTTCGGCGGCTCGATCCTCGACAATCAGGTGGTTCACTTCAAGCTCGCGGAAATGCAGACCGAGGTCGAGCTGCTGCGCTCGCTGATCTATCGTGCCGGCGAGGCGCTGGTGGCCGGCGAGGACGTGACGCGGCTCGCGACCATGGCCAAGCTGAAGGCCGGCCGGCTCGGCCGCGAGCTTACCGATGCCTGCCTGCAATATTGGGGCGGCATGGGTTTCACCAACGAGACGCCGGTCAGCCGCGCCTATCGCGACAGCCGCCTGACCTCGATCGGCGGCGGCGCCGACGAGGTCATGCTCATGGTATTGTGCAAGATGATGGGCACGCTGCCTGGCCTGAAGCAAAAGGGAAACGCCTGATGATCACGCTCTATCACTGCGACGCCGCGCGCTCGTTCCGTCCGCTGTGGATGCTGGAGGAGCTCGGGCTTGCCTATGAGCTGAAGATGCTGCCGTTCCCGCCGCGCGTGTTCGCCAAGGAATATCTCGGCATCAATCCGCTCGGCACCATCCCGTTCATGATCGATGGCGAGACCAGGATGACGGAGTCCTCCGGCATCTGCCATTATCTCGGCACCAAATACGGCCCGACGCCGCTGATCGTCGGCGTCGACGAGCCGGCCTATGGCGCGTTCCTGAACTGGATGTATTTTTCCGACGCGACGCTGACCTTCCCGCAGACGCTGGTGCTCCGCTACAGCCAGCTTGAGCCGGAGGAGCGGCGCAACCCGCAGGTCTCGGGCGATTATGCAAAATGGTTCCTGGGCCGCCTGCGCGCGGTCGAGGCCGCCGCCGCGAAGTCGGAATTCCTCTGCGCGGAACGCTTCACCGCGGCCGACATCGCCAACGGTTATGCGCTCCGTCTCGCCAGCAATATCGGCCTCGCCAAGGATTTCGGGCCGAATGTCGCGGCCTATTGGGCGCGGCTGCAGCAGCGCGACGGTTACCAGCGCGCGGTCGCGGCGGAGCAAAAAGCCGGTCAGGAACAGAACGTTGCGCCGCGGGCGCGGCGTTAGCGCTCGTCATTCCGGGATGGTGCGTTAGCACCAGACCCGGAATCTCGAGATTCCGGGTTCGATGCTGTCGCATCGCCCCGGAATGACGACGTTTCGTTGCAGTGACAGCGTGCGAATTTGCGTTATGGTAGCTCCGCCGCAGCGGCCCAAAGAGCCGCGCGAGGAGGAACCGCCATGGACGCGATCGTGGACGCGAAGTGCCAGAGCTCCAGCCAGCAATCCGGTCACCGGATGCTGATCACGCCGGAACGGGTGTTCTATGCCGGGCTGCTCGGACGCCCGCGCGAGCGCTGTCCCGGTGCATTCCATGTCTATGTCGCGATCCGCGACGGCTTGCATCTGTCGACCAGCGAAGGCCGCGAGTCGCATGGCGAACTCGCGGTGACGATGCCGAACCTCCGCCACACCATCACCAGCGAATATCGCTCGGCGATCTGCGTCGCGATCGAACCGGAAAGCGTGCCCGACGGCACGCTCGAAGCCGTCGCCCGCCGTCTGCAAGGATCGGACTCCCATCTGTTCGCCAATCGCATTCGCAACGCCTATGCGACGCTCGCCGAGATGCAGCATCGCGATGCGATCGCGAATGCCGAGTTCGACACCATGTGCTTCGGCGACGCGCTGCCGCAGCGCGTGCTCGATCCGCGTGTCGTGCGCGCGATCGGCCGCATCGGGCAATTCTCCGGCGAGCCGGTGACCGCGGCAGGCTGCGCCGCCGAGGCCGGGCTATCGCCCTCGCGCTTCCTGCATCTGTTCAAGGAGGAGACCGGGATTTCGTTCCGCTCCTTCCGCGCCTGGAAGCGCGCGCGGCATCTGCTGCACTTCGCCAACCAGGACATCAACCTCGCGCATCTCGCGCAGGATATCGGCTATCCCGATAGCACGCATTTCAGCCACTCGATCCGCCGCTTCTATGGCTTGAAGCCGCGCGCGATCTTCTCCGGCTCGCGGGACCTTGCGATCTACCGCACCGGGCAAACCGCGAGCGAGCGCGCGCTGACGTAACCTCCGCTGTCGTCCTGGCGAACGCCGGGACCCATACCGCGTGATCTATCCGTGATGCGGGATGGCAGACGCGCTGTTAAATAATGAGCAGCGGTGGTTATGGGTCCCCGCCTTCGCCGGGACGACATTGGGGTTGTTCTCCGCTACAAATTCGCGCCCTGGATCACCTCCCCGAACCGCAGCCAGCCCGGACCTTCGATCCGTTGCAGCTGAAGCTGCTGCAGCGGGTGATGATTGGTCGGGCTGGTGTTGACGCGGATGCCGGGCAACAGCGTCGGCACCTCGATGTCCTTCAGGTTGTTGGCCTGCGCCATGATGTTGTCGCGCGTGAAATTGCCCTTGCACTGCTCGAGCACGATCTTCAGCACCTGCGCCACCGTGTAGGCGTAGAGGTTGTAGCCCTCCTTCGGATTGCCGTCGGGGAAGTACTTCTCCATGAAGGCGAGGAAGTTCTTCACGCCGGGATCATTGGCCCAGGCGGGGTCGGCGACGTCCTTGACATAGGCCGACGAGATCGTGCCCTGCGACTTGTCGAGGCCGACAGGCGCGATGGTCGAGGAGATCGAGGCGGCGCCGCTGGCGATGAAGTGCATCGGCTTCCAGCCGAGCTCATAGATCTTGCGAATCGACTGTGCACAGAACTTTGCCGTGGTGCCGGAGATCAGCACATCCGGGTTTGCGCCGCGCAGCGCAACGATCTGGGAATCGATCGTGGGATCGGTGACCTCGTGCGAGGCCACCACGGCCGCGGTCGCGAACCGCTCGCCGAGCACGTCCTTGGCGCCGGCGACGAAATCCTTGCCGAGGTCGTCGTTCTGGTAGAGCACCGCGAATTTCGCGTTCTTGTTCTGGCTCAGTGCATATTTGACGAACACCTGCGCCTCGGTCCGCGCGCTCGGCGCAAAGCCCATGGTCCAGGGATAGGTCTTGTAGTCGCCCCATTTGTCGCCATTCACCGACAGGAACAGGTGCGGCACCTTGGCGGCGTTGATGTATTTGACGACCGACGAGTTCGGCGCGGTACCGAGCATGTTGAACAGGAAGGCGACATTGTCGCTTTCGATCAGGCGGCGCACCTGCTCGACCGTCTTCGCCGGGTTGAACGCATCGTCATAGTAGATGTACTTGATCTGCCGGCCGGCGATGCCGCCCTGCTCGTTCAGCATCTTGAAATAGGCTTCCTGGCAGCGCGCCTGCACGCCGAGCGCGGATACCGGGCCGCTCAGGGAGGTGGTGCTGCCGATCCTGATCTCGGTCGCGGTGACGCCTGGCGTGTCGTCGGCCAGCGAAGGCTTAAGACCCGCGACCGCGGCAAGTCCCGCGCCTGCCGCGCCGGTGAGCCATGTGCGTCGGTTGATCGAGACCATGACGTTCTCCCCGTGATGCCGGCTTGTTGCGCCGCTTCTGCTTGGCAGCAAGGTTAGGCGTGATACGGGCGCCGCGTCTTGTGTTAACCGGCTGGCGGCAGATCGTGTCGTCGGCCGCATCCACTTAGCCAGTCAACGCAAGATGGCGCGAAGGCAAAGTTCTCATCATGGCGAAATCAGCAGCGCATGTGCGCTGCAAAGCGGACAAGAGACCCATGAGCGACAAGGCCGTCATCACCTGCGCGCTGAACGGCGTGCTTACCGACCCGAAGCAGCACAACGTTCCGGTGACGCCCGAACAGATGGCGCGCGAGGCCAAGGCCGCGTTCAACGCCGGCGCCAGCATCATGCACATCCATCTGCGGCAGCAGGAGCCGAACAAGGGCCACCTGCCGTCGTGGGATGTCGGCGTCAGCAAGGAGATCCAGCAGGCGATCCGCGAGGCCTGCCCCGGCGTGATCATCAACCACACCACCGGCACCTCTGGCCCGAACTACCAGGGCGCGCTCGATTGCGTGCGCGAGACGCGGCCCGAGATCGCCGCCTGCAATGCCGGCTCGCTGAATTATCTGAAGGTGAAGGCCGACAACACCTGGGCCTGGCCGCCGATGATGTTCGATAACGCGGTCGAGAAGGTGCAGGACTATCTCGACGTGATGAAGGCGGCCGGCACCATTCCCGAATTCGAGTGCTTCGATGTCGGCATCGTGCGTTGCGTTGGCATGTACCGGCAGACCGGGATGTATTCCGGTCCGCTCGAATACAATTTCGTGATGGGCGTCGCCTCGGGCATGCCGGCCGATCCGGAGCTGTTGCCGATCCTCCTGAAGCTGAAGGCGCCGGAGGCGCATTGGCAGGTCACCGCGATCGGCCGTGCCGAGATCTGGCCGCTGCACCAGCGCGCCGCCGACCTCGGCGGCCATCTGCGCAGCGGGCTCGAGGATACGTTCTATCTCGGCGACGGCACCAAGGTGACGTCGAACGGGCAGCTCGTCGAAGGTCTCGCCGCCTGCGCGCGCCGCGCCGGCCGCGAGATCGCGAGCCCGGCCGAGGCGCGGCAGATTTTTGGAACGCGACACTGACCGTCATTCCGGGGCACGCGAAGCGTGAACCCGGAATCTCGCGCCACACCTCTGGATTCCGGGTCTGCGCTTCGCGCATCCCGGAATGACGGAGCCCGGGAGGAGAAACGCATGCACAATCTCGCAGCAACCGGCGGCGTCACCGGGCCGGGTCGTATCGGCCGGGTCGCGATCGGCGACCTGTTGAAGCGCGCCGCGCGGCGGTTTCCGGATCGCATCGCGCTGACCGACGGCAGCAGGCAGGTCACCTTCACCGAACTCGAGCGCGACGCCAATCGCTTCGCCAATCATCTGGTGCAGCGCGGGCTGAAGCCGGGCGAGAAGATTTCGACCATCTGCAACAACTCTGTCGAATTCGTCAAAGCGCTGTTTGGCATTCACCGCGCCGGGCTGGTCTGGGTGCCCATCAACACCATGCTCGGACCGGCTGATATGGACTACATCCTCGGCCATGCCGAGGTGCGTTTCGCCATCATCGATGACGCCCTTCATGCCCAGGCCGACCGCCGCGCCGCGCTGGAAGCGCGCGGCATGGAGATGATCGCGATCGATCTGACCGGCAATGCCGGCAAGACCGGATTGCAGGAGTTCAACGGTCTGCTGGAGGGACAGTCCGATATCGAGCCTGACATCGAGATCAACGACCGCGACCTCGCGATGATCATCTATACGTCAGGCACGACCTCGCGGCCGAAGGGCGCGATGCATTGTCACCTCGCCGTTGTCATGGCCGTGATGAGCAATTGTATCGAGATGCAGCTCTCGCGCGATGACGGGATCACCGGACAGTTTCCGCTGTTCCACTGCGCCGGCCACGTGTTGCTGCTCAGCTATCTCTCGGTCGGCGGCCGCATGGCGCTGATGCGCGGCTTCGATCCGGTCGCGTGCATGGAGGCGATCGTGCGCGACAAGCTCACCGTGTTCGTCGGCCTGTCCTTGATGTATCAGGCGATCCTCGACCATCCGCGCCGCCGCGACTACGACCTGTCGGGTCTGCGCTGCTGCATCTACACCATGGCGCCGATGGGCAAACCGCTGCTCGAGCGCGCCATCGCCGATCTCTGTCCGAACTTCGTGCTGTCCAGCGGCCAGACCGAGATGTATCCGGCGACGACGATGTCCCGCCCGGAGGTGCAGCTCGACCGCTTCGGCAACTATTGGGGCGAATCGCTGATCGTCAACGAGACCGCGATCATGGACGACAATGGCAACCTGCTTCCGCGTGGCGAGATCGGCGAGCTCGTGCATCGCGGGCCCAACGTGATGATGGGCTACTACAAGGACCCCAAATCGACCGAGGAGGCGCGCAAGTTCGGTTGGCACCATACCGGCGATCTAGCCTTGATCGACGGCAATGGCGAGGTGCTGTTCCTCGACCGCAAGAAGGATATGATCAAGTCGGGCGGCGAGAACGTTGCCTCCGTCAAGATCGAGGAGACGTTGCTGGCGCATCCCGCCGTGCAGAACGCCGCCGTGGTCGGCCTGCCGCATCCGCAATGGGGCGAGGCGGTCTCCGCCTTCGTCAAGCTGAAACCCGGCGCGGAGGCTGACGAGGCCGGCATCGAGGCGCATTGCAGAAAGCATCTCGGTGGCTTCCAGGTGCCGAAGCTGGTGCGTATCCTCGAGGAGATGCCGATGACCGCGACCGGCAAGCTGCGCAAGGTCGAGCTGCGGCAGCAATACAGTGGGCATTTTGTGGAGCGCGCCTAGTGGCCATCATCGAGAACACGATTTCCACCGGCAGCGCCGCCTTCCAGGGCAATCGCGACGGCATGCTGGCGCTGATCGCCCGGATGCGCGCCCTGGAGGAGCGGACGCGCGCAGCCTCCGCCGCGGCAAAGGACCGCTTCCACAAGCGCGGCCAGCTATTGCCACGCGAGCGCGTCGCGCTGGTGCTCGATCCCGGTTCGCCCTTCCTCGAACTGTCGACGCTCGCCGGTTACATGTTCGACGTAGCGGATGCGGACAAGAGCGTGCCCGGCGGCGGACTGGTCGCGGGCATCGGCTTCGTCTCCGGCATCCGCTGCATGGTCAGCGCCAATGATGCCGGCATCGACGCGGGCGCATTGCAGCCTTACGGCCTCGACAAGACGCTGCGGGTGCAGGAGCTCGCGCTGGAGAACAAGCTGCCCTATGTGCAGCTGGTCGAGAGCGCCGGCGCCAACCTGCTGCGCTACCGTGTCGAGGACTTCGTCCGTGGCGGCAACATCTTCCGCAACCTGGCGCGGCTGTCGGCGGCAGGGCTTCCCGTCGTTACCGTCACCCACGGCTCCTCGACCGCGGGCGGCGCCTACCAGACCGGTCTCTCCGACTACATCGTGATGGTGCGCGGCCGCACCCGCGCGTTCCTTGCCGGGCCGCCTCTGCTCAAGGCGGCCACCGGCGAGATCGCGACCGAGGAGGAGCTCGGCGGCGCCGAGATGCACACCTCGATCTCGGGCCTTGGCGATTATCTCGCCGAGGACGACCGCGACGCACTGCGCATCGCGCGCGACATCATGGCCAAGTTGCCTTGGGACCGGCCGGCACCGGCGCCGGCCGCGTTCAAACCGCCGCGTTACGACGCGGAGGAACTGCTCGGCATCATGCCGATGGACCACAAGCGTCCCGTCGACATGCGCCAGGCGATCGCGCGCTTCATCGACGATTCCGACTTCACCGAGTTCGGCGCCAATTACGGTCCGGCGACGGTCTGCGGCCAAGCCCGCATCCAGGGCCAAGCGATCGGCATCATCACCAATAATGGCCCGCTCGACGTGCCCGGCGCCAACAAGGCGACGCATTTCATCCAGGCCTGCTGCCAGTCGCGCACGCCGATCCTCTACATGAACAACACCACCGGCTACATGGTGGGCAAGGCCTATGAAGAGGCCGGCATGATCAAGCACGGCTCCAAGATGATCCAGGCGGTGACCTCCGCGACGGTGCCGCAGATCACGCTGTATTGCGGCGCCTCGTTCGGCGCCGGCAATTACGGCATGTGCGGCCGCGGCTTTCACCCGCGCTTCTGCTTCTCCTGGCCCAACGCCAAGACCGCCGTGATGGGCGGCGAGCAGGCCGCCGAAACCATGGCGATCGTCACCGAAGCCGCGGCGGCGCGGCGCGGCAAGCCGATCGAGAAGGAGAAGCTGGACGCGATGAAGGCGCAGATCACCGCGGTGTTCGACAGCCAGATGGACGTGTTCTCGACCAGCGCCCGGGTGCTCGACGACGGCGTGATCGATCCGCGCGACACGCGGACGGTGCTGTCAGAGGTGCTTTCGATCTGCCGCGAGGCCGAGGTGCGCAGCCCGCAGCGCATGCAGTTCTCGGTGGCGCGGCCATGAGCGGGGCAATCGTGAAGCGGACGCCGTTCTTCAAGATCCTGATCGCCAACCGCGGCGAGATCGCGCTGCGCATCATGCGATCGGCACGGCGGCTCGGCCATGGCGTCGTCGCGGTCTATTCGGACGCCGACCGTGACGCGCTGCATGTGCGCGAGGCCGACCAGGCGGTGCGGATCGGCGAGGCGCTGCCGGCGCAATCCTATCTGAAGATCGACGCGATCATCGCCGCCGCCAAGGCGAGCGGCGCCGGCGCGGTGCATCCCGGCTATGGCTTCCTCGCCGAGAACGAGGATTTCGCGCGGGCCTGCCGCGATGCGGGTCTGGTGTTCATCGGTCCGTCGCCGGAAGCGATCCTTGCGATGGGCAACAAGGCCGGCGCCAAGGAGATCATGCAGCGGGCCGGCGTGCCCTGCGTGCCCGGCTATCAGGGCGCCGACCAGAGCGATGCCGTGATGCTGGCGGAAGCCAGGGCCATTGGTTTTCCGGTCATGATCAAGGCGGTCGCCGGCGGCGGCGGCCGAGGCATGCGGCTGGTCGAGGACGCGGCGGCATTTCCCGACGCGCTGCGCAGTGCGCGGTCGGAGGCGCAGGGCGCGTTCGGCGATCCCACCGTCATTCTGGAGCGCGCGATCGTCAATCCCCGCCACATCGAGATCCAGGTGTTCGGCGACCGCCATGGTAACGCCATCCATCTCGGCGAGCGCGATTGCTCGGTGCAGCGGCGGCACCAGAAGCTGGTCGAGGAGGCGCCGTCGCCGGCGGTGACGTCGGAGCTGCGCGCGCGGATGGGCGCGGTCGCGGTGCAGGCGGTCAAGGCGATCGGCTACGAGGGTGCGGGCACGCTGGAATTTTTGCTCGATCGCGCCGGAAATTTCTACTTCATGGAGATGAACACGCGGCTGCAGGTCGAGCATCCCGTCACCGAGGCGATCACCGGGCTCGATCTGGTCGAATTGCAGCTGCGCGTCGCCAGTGGCGCGCCGCTCGGCTTGACCCAGGAGGACGTCAAGTTCTCCGGCCATGCCATCGAGGTGCGGCTCTGCTCGGAGGATGCTGCGCACGATTTCATGCCGCAGTCCGGTACGATGGCGCGGTGGCAGATGCCCGACGGTATCCGCGTCGAGCACGCGCTGCAGTCCGGCTCGGAGATTCCGCCGTTCTATGATTCGATGATCGCCAAGGTCATCAGCCATGGCACGGCCCGCGATGAAGCGCGCGGCAAGCTGATTTGTGCCCTGGAGCAGGCCACGGCCTTCGGCGTCACCACCAATCAGGGCTTCCTGATCGATTGCCTGCGCCATCCGGTCTTTGCCAGGGGCGAGGCGACCACGGCCTTCATCGGCGACAACCGCGACGCGCTGTTGGCGCCGCGGCCGGATCGCGGCAGCGACCTCGCGCTTGCGGCGCTGCTGCTCTACGTCACCAATCCGCACGCCCCGCCATGGCGGCGCGGCCGGTCGCTCGCAGCGACATTCCCGCTCGGCCTGCGGATTGATCTCGGCCACGGCGTGCAGGAGATCGAGATTGTCCGCGAGCGCGACGGCAGCTACATCGCGACCCGCAACGGCGATCGCTTCAGCTTCGTGATCGACGAGCTCAGCCGGGACAGCATCCGCTTCCACCACGATGGGGTGATGGAGCATGCCCAATTCCTGCGCGATGGCGACCGGCTCTATATCCTGCATCGCGGCGTCACGCTGTCGGTGCGCGATCTCACGCTGGCGCCGCCGGAGAGCGCGACGGCGGCCGGCGGTGACGGCAAGGTCCGCGCCGCCATGAACGGCCGGGTCGTCGCGGTGCTGGTGAAGCCGGGCGACAAGGTCGCGGCCGGCCAGCCGGTGATGACGCTGGAAGCGATGAAGATGGAGCACGTCCACACCGCCGGTGTCGCGGGCACGGTATCGTCGATCGATGTCGCCGAGGGGGAGCAGGTGACGACGGGGAAGATCGTGGTGGAGATCGAGGCGGCGGCATAAAGACCGTCGTCCCGGCGAAGGCCGGGACCCATAACCACCGCTGTATGTTGTTGGAGCAAGCTGTGGCCCCAGTTTGGCAAATCAACGGGCATTCGGGGTAATGGGTCCCGGCCTTCGCCGGGACGACATTTATGAGGCCGCTTGCCCGGTCCCGTCATTCAGCCAGCAGGCGACCTGATGCGCCGGGCCGGCCGCCTGCAGCGCCGGGCGTTCGCTCTTGCAGCGATCCATCGCGTAGCGACAGCGGGTGTGGAAGGCGCAGCCTGAAGGTGGATTGATCGGGCTCGGGACATCGCCGTCGATCAGGGGCGCGGTGCGTTTCGCCTTCGGGTCGGCGATCGGCACCGAGGCGAGCAGCGCCTGGGTGTAGGGATGGCGTGGATTGGCGAACAGCTCGTGCTTGTCGGCGATCTCGACGATGCGGCCGAGATACATCACCGCGACGCGGTGGCTGATATGGGCGACGACCGCCAGATCATGCGCGATGAACAGGTATGAGAAATTCTGCTTGCGCTGCAGGTCGATCAGCAGATTGATCACCTGCGCCTGGATCGAGACGTCGAGCGCGGACACCGGCTCGTCGCAGACGATCAGCCGCGGCCCGAGCGACAGCGCACGCGCGATGCAGATGCGCTGGCGCTGGCCGCCGGAGAACTGGTGCGGAAAATTCTTCATCTGGTCGGGCCGCAGGCCGACCTGCTGGAACAGTTCCGCGACGCGCTCCTGCTTCTTCGCGCCGGGCGCGAGGCCATGCACAATGAGGGGCTCGCCGACGATGTCGCCGGCCGTCATGCGCGGGTTGAGCGAGGCGAACGGATCCTGGAACACGATCTGCATCGAGCGCCGGTACGGCCGCAGCGCCGTCTTGCTGAGCGGCGCGATGTCCTCGCCATCCAGCTTGATGGCGCCGCTGGTCGGCTCGACCAGCCGCAGCACGGTGCGCGCCACCGTTGACTTGCCGCAGCCGGATTCGCCGACCAGCCCGAGCGTCTCGCCGGCGCCGAGCGCGAAGCTGACGCCGTCGACCGCATGCACGGTGCCGACCTGCCGGCGCAGCACACCGCCGCGCACCGCGTAGTGCTTGACGAGGTCGGTCACCTCGAGGAGCGGGCGCTGTTCGGTCATTACGCCTCCGCAATCTCGCCGGCGCGCCAGCACGCGGCCCAGTGATTGCTCTTGATCTCGTCGAGCGGCGGATATTCCTGACGGCAGCGGTCGACCGCCAGCTTGCAGCGCGGCGCGAAGGCGCAGCCGGGCGGCAGCTTGGTCAGCGACGGCACCATGCCGGGGATTTCGGTCAGCCGCGCATCGGTCTTCGCGCCGAGCGCGATCACCGCCGGCATCGAGGCCATCAGTCCGCGGGTGTAGGGATGCAGCGGCGTCTCGAACAAAGCTTCGACCGTCGCCTCCTCGACCTTCTTGCCGGCATACATCACGATCACGCGCTGCGCGGTTTGCGCGACGACGCCGAGGTCGTGGGTGATCAGGATCAGCCCGGTGCCGAGCCGCTTTTGCAGATCGACGATCAGCGCCAGGATCTGCGCCTGGATGGTGACGTCGAGCGCCGTGGTCGGTTCGTCCGCGATCAGGAGCGCCGGCCGGCACGCCAGCGCCATCGCAATCATCGCGCGCTGGCGCATGCCGCCGGACAGCTGATGCGGATATTCCTGCGCGCGGCGCTCCGGCTCCGGAATCCGCACCAGCCGCAGCATGTCGACCGCCTGCTTCCAGGCCTCCTTGCTGCTGACCTTCTGGTGCAGCCGCACCGCCTCAATGATCTGGTCGCCGATCCGCATCACCGGATTGAGCGAGGTCATCGGCTCCTGGAAGATCATCGAGATGCGGTTGCCCCTGATGTCGCGCATCGCGGCATCGTCGAGCTTCAGCAGATCGGTGCCCTCGAGCGTCACCGAGCCGCCGACGATGCGGCCGGGCGGATCGGGCACCAGCCGCATGATCGACAGCGCGCTGACGCTCTTGCCGCAGCCGGACTCGCCGACGATCGCCAGCGTCTCGCCGCGGCGGACCGAGAACGAGACGTCGTCTACCGCGCGGAACAGGCCGGAGTTGGTGAAGAACACCGTTTGCAGGTTCTTCACGTCGAGAATCGTATCGAGCGTCTTGGCCTCGCTCATCAGCCGCGCTGCCTCGGATCGAGAATGTCGCGCAACGCGTCGCCGAACAGATTGGTGCCGAACACCGCAAGGCTGATCGCAATGCCGGGGAAGATCACCAGCCATGGCGCGGTGCGGACATATTCGGCGGCGGATTCGGACAGCATGCGACCCCAGGACGGATAAGGCTCGGGGATGCCGAGGCCAAGGAACGACAGCGACGCTTCGGTCAGGATGGTTGAGCCGAGCTGCGCGGTGGCGAGCACGATCAGCGGCGCGATGGTGTTGGGCAGCACGTGGCGCAGCGCAATCCGCATCTCGCTCATGCCGATCGATTTGGCGGCCTCGACGAACGGCTGCTCGCGCAGCGCCAGCGTGTTGGCGCGGATCACGCGCGCGACCGTCGGGATCAGGGGAATTGCGATCGCCAGGATCACGTTCGGCAGCGAGGGACCGAGCGCCGCGGTCATGACGAGTGCGAGTACCAAGAGCGGCAGCGACTGCAGGATGTCGGTCACCCGCTGGAACACGAGGTCGACCCAGCCGGAGAGATAGCCAGAGGCGAGGCCGACGATCACGCCGAGCGTGGCGCCGAGCGTCGTCGAGCCGATGCCGACCGCAAGCGAGATCCGCGCACCATGGATGATGCGGCTCCAGACGTCACGGCCGAAGGAGTCGGTGCCGAACCAGTGCAGCGCGGACGGCGCAGCCAGCCGGTGCGCGGAATCGACGCTGAGCGGATCGTAGCGGCTGATGACGTTAGCGAAGATCGCGGTCAGCACGAACAGCAGCATGATGACGAGGCCGACCGTGCCGAGCACGTGGCGCTGCGCGAGGAACGCAAACCGTCCCCAGCCACCGGTGGCGTTGGCCCCGGCACGTCGCAATTCGCTGTCGAAATTGATCGTCGCCACGTGTCAGCTTCTTCGCCTGATGATTGCAGAACGGTCTTCTCCCTCTCCCCGCTTGCGCAGGGGTGTCCGGGGAAATTCAGGCATAGCGGAGCTCCATCTGGTCAGGTGAGATGGTTGATTTCCGACGGCTGGGGTTGATGGGCGGAGGTTTGTCGATGGCAGCGAGGGATCGACGCGTGAGCAGGAGCTGGCCGACGAGTTCGGCGAACCTGAGCGGGAGCATTTTGATGCAGTTGGTGTGAGCGGCGATGCGCAGCAGCAGGTAGGCAATCATCGCAGCGAGCACCTGAAGGCGGATCGCGTTGTCGTTGGCGCCGAGGAACTTGCGAATATCGAGATGCTGCTTGATCCAGCGGAACAGCAGCTCGATTTGCCATCTGCTCTTGTAGAGGGCGGCGATCTCGACGGCGCTACGGGCAAGGTCGTTGGTCAGGAGTGTGATCTTGCCGCCTTTCTCGCGTCTGATCTTGATGCGGCGGAGCGGGATTGGAAGGCGCGAATCGCCCTTGCTGGTGAGCTTCACCTCGTCATCGGCAAGGATTTCGAAGCCATCCCCGTTACGCTTGCGGATGGCGCGATGCCTGAGCGAGCGAAGACGGATGCTCGTCTTCGCCCGGGTAACGAAGAAAGCCTTGCTATCATTGATCTTCTGCCACCAGTCGAAACGGCAATAGCCCTTGTCAAACACATAGGTGGTGGCGGGCTGGATTGGGGTCTGTCGGCCGATCTCGATGTCATTGACGTTCGCGGCCGTCATCTCGACGCAGGTCGGGACATCGCTCCTTGGGTCGTAGACGACATGCGGCTTCATGCCGCGGATGCGGCCGTTCCACGTCGCCCAACTGCAGACCTTGCCGAGCGGGATCGGACTGGCGTCGATCAGACGCACCATCTCCATGCCTTCACTCCGCAGCTGGCGACGCGCCATCGCCGACAGCGCCGCAAAGGTTTGCGCGAAAATGCCGATCGGACGGCGGGCATTGGCATCGGACAACGTCGAGCGCGACAGCTTGCCGGTTCCCAAGTGATAGTGATGCTGCGAATTGGCGTTGAAGCCAGTCACCACCCCGCGCAGACTGCTGTTGCCGCTAAGCTGGGCATAGATCAGCGCCACCAGATGATCCCAGCTCCTGAACGACTTGTCGTAGGCATCCCCGTCCAGACGATCCACAACCGTCTGAAACTGCCGTCGATTGATCGGTTCAAGCAGCCTTCCAAAAATGCTACCGCGATATCGCATGCTCGGCCCTCTGTGTCTCGACAACCAGAAAAGACCGATTTGCCTCGGTCCTGCCGAGCATGCACCGCGACACAGTGAATCATTCCCCGGACACCCCTGCCGCTTGCGGGGAGAGGGTTGGGGTGAGGGGGGCTCTCCGCAAGCGCGGTGGGCGTTGGATTCGCGGTGAGCCCCCCTCACCCGGATCGCATCTGCGATGCGATCCGACCTCTCCCCGCAAGCGGGGCGAGGTAAGAGTTGGACTCGGCCTTCGACCAATCCTGTCATGTCACTCTCCAAACCGGATACGTGGGTCGATTGCCGCATAAAGCATGTCGACGATGAAGTTCACCACCACCACGACGACGGCGATGAACATCACGAGGTTCTGCACGATCGGGTAGTCGCGCCAGCGCAGCGCCTCGACCAGGAAGCGGGCGATGCCAGGGATGTTGAACACGGTCTCGGTGACAATCAGGCCGCCGATCAGGAACGCGGCCTCGATGCCGATCACGGTGATGACCGGCAGCACCGCGTTCTTCAGCGCGTGGTGATAGTTCACGGAGGCCTCGGATGCGCCCTTGGCGCGCGCGGTGCGGATATAGTCCTGGCGCAGGATCTCCAGCATCGAGGAGCGGGTGATGCGCATGGTGAGTGCCGCGCTGCGGAAGCCCACCGCCATCGCCGGCACCGCATAGATGGTCAGCGCCTCGAGCCAGGTTTTCGGGTTCGGATTGAAGATCGGCATGGTGCCGAACAGCGAGACCGAGGCCATCAAGACCAAGAGGCCGAGCCAGAAAGACGGCAGCGACAGGCCGCTGAGGCTGACGACGCGCAGCGCATAATCGAGCCGTGAGCCCTGGTGGACGGCGCTGATGACACCGAGCGGAATACCGATCGAGGCGGAGAACAATAGCGCCAACCCGGCGAGCCGCGCCGTGATCGGAATCCGCGGCAGGATTTCCTCCAGCGCCGGCTTTTCCGAAACGTAGGAATAGCCGAGATCGCCGTGCAGCAGGCCGCCGATCCAGTGCAGATACTGGATCACGATCGGCTGGCTCAACCCGAGCTCGCGCTCGAGATTGGCCTTGTCGGCGGGATCGACGAAGCCTGCGGCGTCGAACAGGATGTCGACGATGTTGCCGGGAACGACGCGCAGCAGCACGAAGATGATGACCGAGATCCCGAACAGGGTCACCAGCATCAGGAACAGTCGCCGCACGATATAGGCAAACACCCTGGCTCTCTCCTTGATCCCGCCTGTGTCTTGTCCTCCGGCGCGCTGTTTCTTTTGCGCGAACCGGTATCCACTTCGCCCGAAAACGCTAGGCCTACTTGTCCAGCCAGACGTCTTCGTAACGATAGCCGTTATAGGAGCTGTTGGACATGATCGTGACATTCTTCACGTAAGGCTGCCAGCAGGTGCCGGTGCGGGCATGGAAGATGATCGGACGCGCGACGTCTTCCTGCAGCTTCTTGTCGATCTCCCAGACCAGCTTCTTGCGCTTGTCGACGTTGGTCTCTTCCGACTGCTGGTCGAACAGCTTCTCGATCTCCTTGTTGCAGTAGTTGGTGTAGTTCCGCTCCGAGCCGCAGGCGTAGTTCTCGTAGAACGACTGGTCGGGCTCGTCGACGGCATTGCCGGTGAGGTTGAGACCGAGCGAATAGTCCTTGCGGGCGATCTTCGGGAACCATTGCGCGGTGTCGACGACGTCGAGCTCGGCGTCGATGTAGATGCTCTTGATCTGGTCGATCAGGATGATCGCGGGATCGCGATAGACCGCGATGTTGCGGGTCGAGACCTTGATCTGCAGGTGCTTGTCCGGGCCATAGCCCGCCTTCTGCATCAGCTTGCGGGCCTCCTCGCGGTTCTTCTCGATGTCGGGACCGTAGCCGGGGATCTGCTCCAGCATGTCCTTCGGCATCGCCCACAGCCCGTCCGGCGCCGGCTCCATGGTACCGCCGATGTCGCCCTGGCCTTCGAACATGATCTGGATGAACGCCTTGCGGTCGAGCGCCAGCGCCAGCGCGCGGCGGATGTCGAGATTGTCGAACGGCGGCGCGGTCGAATTGATGATGATGTTGGTGGAGACGTTGTTCGGTTCCACCATGCAGACCGCATTGGCCGCCTGCGACTTGACGTCCTTGAGCAGCGGGATCGAGACCTCGGTCGGGAACGTCATGTCGAACTTGCCGGAGACGAAGCCGAGAATTGCGGTCGAGCGGTTCGGGATGATGGTGAACTCGATACCGTCAAGATAAGGCAGGCCCTTCTTGAAGTAATCCGGGTTCTTGGTGAGCTTGATCGATTCGTTGGCCTTGAACTCGACGAACTTGAACGGGCCGGTGCCGACCGGCTTGGTGCGCATCTCGGCCGGCGACACATGGCAGGGATAGACCGGCGAGTAGCCCGAGGCGAGCAGCGACAGCAGCGCCGGCTGCGGCCGCTTCAGCTTGAACGACGCCTCATGGTCGCCGTTGGTCGTGACCTCTTCGACTTGCTCGTACCAGGACTTGCGCGGGTTCTGCCGGAACTTCTGCTGCGACTTGCCCATCAGCATGTCGAAGGTGCATTTGACGTCGGCGGCGGTGAACGGCTTGCCGTCGTGCCATTTCACGTCCTTGCGCAGCTTGAAGGTCAGCGTCTTGTTGTCGCCGCTCCAGGCCCAGCTTTCCGCAAGCTCGGGCCGGATCGTGCTGGTGCTGTTCTGGGCGATGTGCTGGTCGAAGATGACGAGATTGTTGAAGATCGGCATGAACGGAACGTTCAGCGAATAGGTCGCGCCCTCGTGGATCGAGGCGCTGCCGGGGCTGTCGCGGTGATAGATCCTGAAGATGCCGCCCGGTTTCGGCTCGGCTGCGCGTGAAACGTCGCTGATGATCAGCACAGACAACACCGCGACGGCCAGCGCTTGCACGCTCCGCATGGTCCCCTCCCACATTTCGGTCTCAATGGCCGATTGGCATCGACGATACCACGGTGAGGCTGTCGGGCAACCAGCGAGGATCGCGCGGGGATTGGCAATTCGGATGACCCCACAACATTAAAATTTCCACGGATCGGGAATAATGGCTGTGATTGCGGGGAACCTGGGTCGTTTTGCTATGCAGCGGCGAAACTCCGTTTGAATTCGGTTGCCGATGCCGATGTGTGCGGCGTGAAGCGGGCTGCAATCAGCGACAGTATGTCGCCGATGTAAGCCGCGCACTGCACACGCTCTCCGTCATCCTGAGGAGCGCGAAGCGCGTCTCCAAGGATCGACGGCCCAGCTGGTGGCCGTGCATCCTTCGAGGCTCGCTCCGCTCGCACCTTAGGATGACGGGGAAACATTCGCATTCACCTCACTCCGCCGCCTGCGGCGAAGGCAGGTGCATGTTGGCGACGCCATCGGCCTCGGTCGCCGAGATCGTGGTGCGAATCATCAGGCGGCCCTCATGCGCCGGCCAGGGGCGGCCGCGATGCATGGTGGCGCGGTTGTCCCACATCACGACGTCGCCCTGCTTCCATTGATGCAGATAGCTGACGCCGGGCGCGGTCGCGGCTTCGGTCAATTGCTCGATCAGCGCCCTGCCGGCCTCGGTATCCATGCCCTCGACGCCATAGGCATGGGAGGCAAGATACAGCGCGCCGCGGCCGTTGACGGGATTGCGCCAGACCATCCGCCAGCATACCGGCGGCAGCGCGTCGACTTCTTCAGTCGTTGCGAGGCCGGTGGCCACCTTGCTGCGCGAATGCGCGTAGGAGTGCCAGGCGAACGCGTTCTCCAGCCGACTTGCCGCGTCCTTGTCGAGCCGCTCGAAGGCAAGCCGCATCGAGACGAATTCGGTCTCGCCGCCATGTTCAGGAATGATGCGCGCCGACAGGATCGAGGTCAGCGCCGGCACCTGCTTGAAGGAAGAGTCGGTGTGCCAGAGCTGGTTGGCCCTGGCGCGCAGCTGCTGCCGGTGATCGGATGGAACCACCTTGCCGTCGGGCCCGAAGGTCGAGAGGATCACGAAATGCGAACCGGTGCCCATCGAACCGACCTTGGTCACCTCGGGCGGACCGAACCGGCGCGAGAAGGCGAGCTGGGTGTCGTTGCTGACCTCCTGGCCGCGGAACACCAGCACCGAATGTTCCTCGAACGCCGCGCGCACCGCCGCATAGGCGGCATCGCTGGCGGCAACGTCTGACAGCGTGACGCCGCGCAGCTCGGCACCGAATCCCGGACGCAGTGGGATCACTTCCATCGCAAGTCCTCCCTTTTCTTTGTTGTTGCGGCGAGGTTAGGGGAAAAGCCCGCGATCGGCAACGCGGCCCGCGGCGCCTCAGCCCATTGCGATCAGATTGTGCCGCGTGCGCCGGTCCGCGACCTCGATGCGATGTGTGACGAAGGCGAACAGCGCCCAGCTGGAATGGAAGGCGACACCGGCCAGAATCACGATGGTTCCGGGAATCGGACCGATCGAAGCGCGGTCCAAGATCGCGCTCATCGTGGTCAGCGGTAGCGGGTGGATCGCCAGCTTGCCGTAATAAGCGATAGCCTGGATCGCGAAGATCCAGCCATAAGTCCGTCGCAGGCGCCGGCCGATCGCTCTGACATAGCTGATGTGATAGCTGGGGCGGCGGTAGTCGTTGGCGAGCAGGTCGGTCCAGGCTGCGTTCGGTGTGGGGCCCTCGCCGCGGATCATCGGTGCGTAGAAATCGGTTTCGAGCAACCGCGCCCGGGCGCGCCAGACGTTGAAATAGCGATAGCGCCGCGCCTCGAATAGCAGGAATACGGTCACCAGCAGTCCGACCAGGACCATCGGCAAGGGCGAGGCTTCCGCACTGCTGTAGGTCGCCGACAGCGCGATCCCGGTCGTGACCACCGCCCAGTTGGTCGAACTGTCGAGACGGGTGCGCCAGACCGTGCTGCGATAGACCTCGCCACGATAGAGATGGGCGAGTGCACCGATCTCGGCGGCAGTGAATTCGAGCCTTCCGGCCTGCACCGGCTCCGGCTCGCGCGGCTGGGGCAATGGCATGGCGGCCTCCGGCGAAGCTGGCTTACGATCCCGGAGCATAGCGCGAAATCCGCGCGACCGGCGAGTCCGTTGCGTCCGTCGGCTTGGTTGGCAGCATCAGTCCGGATGCCGCACCGCCGCTCACACGATCCGCGAGGTCTTGTTGCCCCAATAGCGGTCACGCAGCAGGCGCTTGTAGAGTTTGCCGGTCGGCAGCCGCGGCAGCTCGGCTTCGAAATCCACCGAGCGCGGCACCTTCTGGCGCGACAGCGAGCCGGCGCAGAACGCGATCAGTTCCTCGGCAAGCTCCGGCCCCGGCGCGATGCCGTCGACCGGCTGCACCACCGCCTTCACTTCCTCGCCGAGATCGACATTGGGCACGCCGAACACCGCGGCGTCGGCGACCTTGGGATGGGTGATCAGGAGGTTCTCGCATTCCTGCGGATAGATGTTCACGCCGCCGGAGATGATCATGAAGGTGGCGCGGTCGGTGAGATAGAGGAAGTTGTCGTCGTCGACATAGCCGACGTCGCCGACCGTGCTCATGCTGCCGTCGGCCGAGCGCGCCTCGCAGGTCTTGGCGGGGTCGTTGAAATATTCGAATGGCGTGGCGGTCTTGAACCACACGGTGCCCGGCGTTCCCTTGGGGCAAGGCTGCATGTTCTCGTCGAGGATATACAGATCGCCGAGCAGGACCCTGCCGACGGTGCCGCGATGCGCGAGCCACTCCTCGCTGTTGCAGGCGGTGAAGCCGAGCCCCTCGGTCGCGCCGTAATATTCGTGGATGATGGGGCCCCACCATTTGATCATGTCGTCCTTGACCAGCGCCGGGCAGGGCGCGGCGGCATGGATCGCGATCTCGAGGGTCGACAGATCGTAGCGGGCGCGAACCTCCTCGGGCAGTTTCAGCAGGCGCGAGAACATGGTCGGCACCAGCTGGCTGTGGGTGATGCCCCATTGCTCGACCAGCTGCAGATAGCGCTCCGGGTCGAAGCTCTCCATGATGACGACCGTGCCGCCCATCCGGATGGTGAGATTGACCGCGGCCTGCGGCGCCGAGTGGTAGAGCGGCGCCGGCGAGAGGTAGACCATGCCCTCGCGGTAGTGCCAGAGCTTGGTCAGGAAATCGAACAGCGGCAGGTTCTGCGATGGCGGCTGCTCCGGCAGCGGCCGCACGATGCCCTTGGGCCGGCCGGTCGTGCCGGAGGAATACAGCATCGCGGTGCCGGCAAATTCGTCCGCGATCGGCGTTGACGGCAGGCCTGCGGTGGCCTCTCGCAGTCCGACAATGCGATCGCTCTCGCTTTCGCCGTCGACCACGATGCAGAGCTCGACCCGCAGGCACTCCTTCAGCGCCTCGCGCGCGATGTCGAGCTTCAGCTTCGAGGTGATCAGGATCCGCGACTGGCTGTTGGTCAGGATGTAGGCGAGTTCGCCCGCGGTGAGGTAGGAGTTGACGCAGGTGAAGTAGAGCCCGGCGCGCTCGCCGGCGCCGCAGGCCTCGAGGTAGCGGTTGTTGTTCTCCATGAAGATCGAATAATGGTCGAGCCGCCGCAGTCCCTGTTTGCAGAACAGATGCGCGAGCCGGTTGGAGCGCGCCTCGAGCTCACGATAGGTGACGGTCTCGCCGGTCCCGGCCATGATGAAGGCGGGTTGCAGCGGGCGCAGGTAAGCATGCTTGCCGGTATACATCGAACTCCAGATCCCCCTTGATCGTGCTTGTTCTTGTTTGACGCGTTTTCTTCACGCGAACCGGTACCCACTTCGCTCGAAAGCGCTCTATGCAGCCATCTCCAGAATCTCGCGAACCTGGGATGGATCGTCGATCTTGCGCGGATTGCGCGGCACCCAGGGCGTTCGCATCGCTTGCTTTGCGATGCGGTCGAAATGCTCGGGGCCGACGTGGATCTCCTGCAGGCTGCGCGGCATGCCGAGGTCGCGGATGAAGAGGTCGAGCACGTCGCCGGCGTCCGCGCCCGCATGTCCCATTGCGGCCGCGACCAGCGCGTGCCGGTCGGCATTGTCGCGCTTGTTCCAGCGCATCACCGCGGGCAGCATCACGCACGAGGTATAGCCGTGCGGCACGTCGAATTCGGCGCCGAGCACGTAGCCGATGCCGTGGCTCGCGCCCATCGGCACGCCCGAGGCGAGCGGGCCGGTGGAGAGCCAGGTGCCGATCTGGCAATCCATTCGCGCCGAAATATCCTTCGGGTCGGCTTTCACCCGCGGCAGGCCGGCTGCCAGCATCTCGAGTCCCTTCAGCGCCTGCGCGTCGCCGTAAGGATGCGCCTCGCGCGAGCAGATGCCCTCGACGCAATGGTCGACGGCACGGATGCCGGTCGACAGGAACAGCCATTCCGGCGTGTGCACCGACAGTTCCGGATCGAGGATGGTGGCACGCGGCATCACCAGCGGATGGCGCAGCATCTCCTTCTGCCGCTTGGCCTCGTTGGTGACGCCGGCGATCGACGAGAACTCGCCGCCGGCGATGGTGGTCGGCACGCTGATCTGGCGCACGGTCGGTGGGTTCATCGCGGGCGAGACGCCGCCATGGGTGCGGATCGTCTCGATGCCGTCGGACGTCGTGACGTTGTTGGCGAGGCAAAGCTGCACCGCCTTGGCGCCGTCGGTGATCGAGCCGCCGCCGATCGTGACGATCAAATCCGCTTTCGCGCCGCGCGCCTGCTCCGCCGCCGCGATCACCGCGGCGCGCGGCGTATGCGCCGGCATCTTGTCGAAGGTGCCGACGCAGCGGCGCCCAAGCGCCGCGCGAACCTTCTCGATCTCGTCGGTCTCGCGGTTCAGCGTGCCCGACACCATCAGAAAGGCGCGCTCGGCGCCAATCCGGTCCAGCTGCTCGATGATGGCCTCACGCGCGGGCCGCCCGAACACGACCTCGTCCATGGCACCGAATACGACACGGCCTTGATGCAAGCGCCTGTCCTCCCTCAACACGGTCCGCCTTGCTGGCGGACCTTTGCGGCGAGGTTAGCGGAGGAAATCGGGGCCGTCATCAGGGCTGTGGGCCGGTGGTTTGATACGGTCGCGCCGCCCATTCCGCTGTCGTCCCTGCGAAAGCACTAGTGCATCTACACGTTTGTCGGGCCATTTGCGAGGATTTGGAAGCGGGCCATTCCGGTGTGGAAGGTGATTGGTCCAGGTGGACGGTGGGAGGCGTAGCCGGTCCATCCGCCGAGTTTTGCGATGATCCATGCCGCCCAAGCAAGGGTGTTGGGGCGATGGTGGTTTTTCTGAAGCTCGGTGCGACCTTTCATGGTTTTGTTGATGGCCCTGAGCGTCTCGATCTCTTCTGCGGTGAAGACAAATTCAGCCGGCAATTCTTCGCCACTGTTGCGGGCCTGAACGAGTTGAATGACGATACATGCCGCTCTGGTGGCGACCGCCACGAGCTTGATCAGGCCTTCGGCGCTCTCGATCTGACTATCCTCGATGCGCAAACCCTGGCTCTTCAGCGAGCGAAAGAGTTGCTCAATGATCCAGCGCTGGCGGTACCAGGAGACGATCTGCCAGGCGTCTTTAACGGTGGCGACCGGATAAGTGGTCAGGAGCAGCCAGCGAATGGGCTCCGCACCTCTCGGCGGATGCAACTCGACCACTTCTACGAAGCTGAGTTTGATGCCCTCCGCCAAGTCGGTGACGCCGGGCCTCTGCGGCCGCTTGAGCACGACGGTTCCGAAGCGCATCGAGAGATGGGCCTGCCGGCCGCGCCGATCCATTCGCTGCGGCAGATCGATCACCGCGTTGTCGCAGAAGCGGCTCCGCTCGACCGCCTGATAAAGTGTGTCGCCATCGACCAGCGCATGGTCGTGCATGGCACGCGACAGAAGATGGACATTCTCAGCTGGCGTCAGCGCCCAGTGAGCAAAGAAATCCCCCTCGCGGTCGTTGACGACGGTGATCATGTCGGGCATCTGCCAGGACGTCGCGGCCTTGCTCGGCGGCCGTCACCCAGCGCGCCGACTCCTTGTCGGCCAAGGCGCGCCGCTCATGCGGGATTTTTACCTTGCCTTTGCGCGTCCAAACGTTGCCGCCAGTAAGGCCAAGACAGACCCCGCTGTCGGCATCCACCGCCATCATCGCATGCAACAGCACGCCGCGAGCATTGCCCTTGCCGACTTTGCCCAGCCCGCGCCGCCGTCCCGCCTGGGTCTGGAACTTGACCTCGCTCGTATCCTGGATCGCCAGCACATGACGCCCGCTGACCGCAGTCCGCGTCTGCGTGCTCCAGCCCTCAATCAATTTATCGATCGTGACTTGGGGGTTGTTCACAAACCGCCAGAACGCCATATTGGCAGCCCAATCGCCCCGGGCCATCTGGCGCAAGCAGACGCTGCGCGTGCAAAGCATAGCCCGGAGAAGCGTCGCCCCCTTTTGTCGAGACGAACGTCCCGAACTCACCCAAAGACAAATCCGGCTGCATCGCTGGCGCTCCTTCGAATCAAAGCGCCAGTGAGAGAATCATACAACATGCTGCAGAGACGCCACTTCTTGCTGCACCGAGTCAATCTGTCGCGCCCCAAAACCGTGTAGACACGCTAGTGCGAAAGCAGGGACCCATAACGACAGGGTTGCGTTGTTGAAGTGAGCTGTGGCCCGCGCGCTGGCTAAACAATTGGCATCGGTGGTTATGGGTCCCGGGTCGCGCGGAGCCTGTCATCGGGCGGCGCTTCGCGCCGACCCGGTGGCTTGCCCGGGACGACATCGAATATGTGGCACTCGCGTGAGTCATACATCCGCATCCTCGCGGCGCGCTGCATCCGAGTCTTGCGTTTACTTGCCTCCCCCTGGAAGCAGAGGGCGCCCCGGAATGACGGTGAGAGCTTCAGGTCGAAATCGGATGACCGACAGAAATCTTGACGGCAACATCGCGGCATGTGTTACACCTCGAAAGCAACAGGGACGTGCGCATGACATCGACCGTCGATCTCGCGAAACTGCATATTGACGACTTCACGCCGCATCAGGAAGCGGAGTTCGAGATGCAGGCGGAGAGGGATCGCGTCGTGCCGCTGAAGCTCGCCAAGGTCGAGCCCGCGGGCAACAGCGGCCGGCCGGGTGGCCCATTCTCGCTGCTGTTCACGGCGCCGAAGGGCGCGTGGCTGCCGCAGGCGATCTATCCGGTGCGCCATCCGGCATTGGGCGTGATCGAGATGTTCCTGGTGCCGATCGGTCCGGTCGCGGACGGCAATGGTTATCAAGCGATCTTCACCTGACGCTCTGCCGCCCGCCAGCGCATCAGGTCGTAAACGCCCTTGTCTTCCTCGGTGATGAAGCCGAGCCGCCGGTAGAGCCGCATCGCCGGGTTGAGCTTCTCGACGTGGATCGAGACGTCCTTGCCGGCGGCCTTCGCCTCGTCGATCGCGTCGCGCAGCAACGCTTCGCCGTAGCCCCTGCCGCGATGCTCGGGCAGGAAGGCGATGTCGATGATGCGGTGCTGGCTCGGCCAGCGTTCGAGATAGAACCGGCCGACGTCTTCACCCTGGCGCGCGATCACCAGCCAATCGGCGTTCGGATAGTGCTGCTGGTAGTGCGCGTGCTGGGCGCGGAATTGCTGCTCGAGAAAGGCAGCCTTGTCGGCCTCGCTCCACGGCACCGGCGCAAGTTCCTCGGCGCGCGTCGAGGCATAGAGGCGGCCGAGGAACGGCAGGTCCGCCTCCGACAGGCGGCGAAAGCCGCAACCGACTTCGGCCGCGCGCGCCCAGCCGAACGCGGGCATGATGGTGCCTGGCGCTTCGAGAGCCAAAACGAGCTCAGCCTCGCGCCGGGAAGACGCCCTGCAGTGCGATGCAGAAGTTCAGCGTGAGGTAAGGCTGCATGTTGTTATGCGGAAGGTTGCCGCCCGTCATGCCGATCATGGTGGCGTTCATCTGCGTCAGCGTTGGCGCCGGGCTCCCGGGCACGTAGGCGAACGCGTTGGCCGATTTGCCGAGGATGCGGGTCGGGCTCGGGACTTGAACGTCGGCCGTGTCCTGCGTACCGACGTTCACGGGGTGGTTGTGCTGCGGTATCTGGTTTTGCAGCAGCGTCACATTGGGAGAGCCGGTGGTCTCGCCGAGGTCATACAGCGACAGCCCCGGGCCCTGTCCGGGCGCCAGCGGCGCGTTGCCCTGCATGTTGGGAAGCGCGAAATTCGAGGTGCCGTTGCCGCCATAGGTGACGCCGAGCAGCGAAAACAGCGCCGTGTTCTGCGAGATCGGCAGGATCTGGCCGCTGCAGAAGGCCCAGCCCTTGGGAGCGAAGTTGAACGGAAAGATGCGGATTTCGGCGACGAAGGGGTCGGCCATGGTGTCGCGCTCCTAGCCCTGGCTCGGGAAAATGCCGGACAGCGAAATGATGAAGGTGACGCAAAGCAGCGGCTGCAAATTGCTGTGCGGCAGGTTTCCGCCGGTATTCGTCAGCATTCCGCCTGCCATGAGCCCGTCGGGCGGCTGGCCGTCGATATACATCGCGATTGTGCCGGTCGTCTGATCGAGAATATTTCCCTGCGGGTTCGACGCGGTGCCGGTCTGCTTCGCGGCGATGAAGGCGTGCGAATGCTGTGGGATCGTCTGCGTCGTGAGTGTTACGTTTTCGACGCCGCCAGTCTGCCCCATGGCATAGGTCGTGCCGCTGCTGGCGGTGCCCGTGTGGATTGGCACACGGCCGCGCAGATCGGGGACCGCGAAGGTGGATTGGCCATCGCCGCCATAGGTGGTGCCGATCAGATTGAACAGCGCGTCGTACTGGGAGATCGCCAACAGGCTGCCGTCACAGAAATTCCATCCGACCGGGGCAAAGCTGCCGCCGAACATACGGATTTCGCCTAAATAGGATTCTGACATCGGCGCTTCTCGTCAATTCTGCGAGGGGAAAATGCCCTGTAGGGCAATGCTGAAATTGATCGTCAGGAACGGTTGCATGTTCTGATGGGCCTGGCTGCCGCCGGCATTGCCCACGGTCAATGGATTGAGCGGGGTGATGTCGGTCGTCGACGTGCTGTAGCCGTTGTTGAAGGCACCGAGATAGGCCCCCGAATCGAGCGGCTGGCTACCGTTGCTGTTGGTGGCGTTGGCCAAATGATTGTGCTGCGCCATCTCGTTGATCGTGAGCGTGTGGCTCTCCTCGCCGCCGCGTTGGCCGAGCGTATAGCCGGGGCCCATACTTATCGGCACCCGGCCTCGAAGGTCGGGCAGGCCAAAAGTGACGCGCCCGTCCCCGCCATAGGTCGTACCTAGCAACGAGAACAGTGCCTGATTCTGAGCGATGGGAAGCAGTTGGCCGTTGCAAAATGCCCAACCCTTGGGCGCAAAGCCGAACGACATCATGCGGACTTCGGAAAGAAACGGATCGGCCATCGGTCCTCCGCGAATACGTCGTACGATTTGTGAAAAATTCGAAGCAATGATGCTGCGTGTGCAACGTCTGCACGATAGCGTGTTTTGTGGCTAGTGCAACCTCAACGATTGTCTGGTTTCCGCGATTTTTTCGATTCCGCGGCCGCGCGAGCCATTCGCAGTTCGCGACGAGACGGTATCGCTGCTGACGGGACCGTTGTCACGAATCGGACATGTCCAAGCGGACATCATGAGGCGATTGAAGTTTGCCGGGTCGACGGAAGCGCGGATCCCATCCATCTGAGGCAAGCCTGCCGGAACGCTTCGGCAGGCGTTGTGTAGTCGATACGGTGCCCGGTCAGACGATCAGGTCATGGTGCAACTGGGCGTGGTTGTCGGTCGGCGTGCCGCCCATGGCGGCAAACGTCGCCTCATGGCCGACCCACCATGGGGTGCCGGCATTGGCGTGCCCGCTGAACAGATCGGACCAGGTCTGGGTGTTCGCGGCCAGGTCCGCGTGGCTCGTGCTGGCCTGCGACGGCGTCTGGGTGAACGACGAGAAGTCGAAGCCGTCGCGGTTCAGAGTCGAGGATGTGTTGCTCTGCATGGGCATCGCCTTCGCCGATCCCACGTTGGCCTGCGTGACATCCGCGGCGGTTGGGAGCCGCCGCTCGCCGTCGGTGAGACTGATATACATCAGGTCGTTGGCATCGGATGACGACGTCAGGTCGGGGAGGCCGAGCACGTGTCCCAACTCATGGACCACGGCGGTCAATAGATCGAGATGACCGGCTGCGGCCGTCGACGAATCGGTCTGCAGATCGGAGCCGGAAGCATTGAGCGCGTGGGGGAACTCAAAATTGTCAAACGGTGTCGAATCGACGAACCAGCCATGGCCGGCGGCATCGGCATCGATCGTAATGTGGCCGGCGCTTTCCAGGCCGACCACCTGGCCGGCGAGATCAGCGACGCTGAAGGTGACGGCATGCAGCGCGGCCAGTTGATCCGCGTCCACGCCAGCCTTTGCCCATTGGGTATTGGCCGCCGAGACGACCGAGTCGAGCTGGCTTTGCGTCAGGTGGGTTTCACCCGGGGTCGCGACGGCGGCCTGCACGCCGCCATCCGCGGCGAGCAGCGGCGACGAGCCGAAGCCGTTGGTGCTGCCCGCCGTGACGCTGATGGTCGGCGCCGTGGTGACCGTATTGTGCGCCAGGACGTAGCTCGAGATTGCGGCGGTATCGGTCGCGCCGCCGCCATAGGACGAGCCGTCGCCCGCGTGCAGGCCGACGGTGGTGGCAAACCGATCGCGCAGCCGGATGTCGGTGCCGGTCGCGCCCGAACCGAGGAACTGATTTTCCTGGGCGCCGGTGCCGCCCAGCGTCAACGAGACGCTCTGCGCATCGCCCGCGACCGTGCCGGCATTAAGTTCGAAGCCATGAGCGCCGAACGCACCCGGGTTGGACACCGTGTTGCCCATGACGATCGCGGTCAATAGGGCGTTGCCGCCGTTCGCAGCGTCACCGGTCTGCAGTTCGATTCCGTCGTTGTTGTACTGATACAGATGATTGTTGGTGATCGTGACGCTGGAATTGGCCCCGCCCATCGTGACGAAGCCGATGTCACTGCCCTGGGCGGAGCCGCTGTTGGCGACGCCCGCGACGCCGATCGTGTTGGAATCGATCGTGCCGTTGAACGAGCTTGCTCCTGATCCCGTGCTGATGCCGAGCGCGGTGCCGAGGGCATCACGCATGGTATTGTTGGCGATGTTGAAGGTCAGGTTGGCGTGGTCGCCGGTCCCGCCGGAGCTGATGGTGATGCCGCCGCCGCCCGAGACGATATTCTGGTTGTTGTTCGAGAAACTGTTTCCGTTCAGCACGAGGTCCGAGTTGACGCCGCCGTGCAGATCGAGCTGGAACAGGTCGCCGCGCGCCGACGTGAATGTCGAATTCTGGACGGTCGCGTTGAATGTTCCGTCGGTGGCCTGGAACACCAGGGCATCGCCCGAGCTGTTTCCGGCCGCCGAATTGGTCGCGAAGGTCGAGCCGGTAATGGTGATGCGGTTGAGTGTCTGACCGCTGTTGTTGAAGACGTGGAACGCATCGAGCGCTGCGCCCGTGAAGGTCGAATTCGTTACCGACGCCGTGCCGGACAGGCCGGTGAAGTAGACGTCGCCCTCGCCGATGCCGCCGACGTTGGTGCCGTTGGTGCCGGTCACCGTGGTGTTGCCGAGGGTAAAGCCGGTGACGCTGGTGCCGACGATGCCGTAGTTCTGGAAGTCGTGCATCGCCAGATAGGACAGCTGAACGTCCTTGGTGTTGTTCAGATAGACGCCGCTGCCCTGCGTGGTGCTGCCGTCGGCGCCGGTCTTGTTGGCGATGGTGCCGCCGCTGCCCGCCGTCGAGCCGTCGCCGGTGATGTGCAGGCCGCCGTTGCCGGCGGCGGTGCCGGTATTCGACAGGATGATGCCGTTGTTGGACCCGCCGCTCGAGGTGATGCTCTTGAGGATGAAGTTGGACGAGCCGATCTGGGTGTTCTCGACATCGAGCGCGGTGCCGGTGCCCGACGTGATGGAGTTGTTGGTGCCGGTCAGCGTGATGGTGCCGCCATGGGTGAAGCTCATGCCGGTGCCGCTGGCAGTCTTGACCGTGATGTCGGACATCGTGACGGTGCCGACATTGTTGTTGTCGTCGCTGATGCCCATGCCGGTCGAGGCCGAGGTATCGATGCTGACGCCGCTGATGCTGTGGCCCGAGGTGCCGAGCAGGTCGATGCCGTTGTCGGCGCCGGTCACCTTGATCACCGGATCGGTGCCGGTCGCAGTGTTGGCGGTCACCACGGCGCCGGTCACCGGATTGGTGAACGTCAGGGAGTGACTGCCGCCGACCAGGTTGACGCCATTGGCGAGGTTGATGCCGTTGGCCTCGGTATAGGTGCCGGACCTCAGCACGACATAGTCGCCAGAGCCGGCCGGATTCGCCGCGTTGTAGGCGGCGATCGAGGTGTATGGATCGGCCGCGGTGCCGAGATTGGCGCTGTTGGCCAGCGCCGTGGGCGAGTTGTCGATATAGAACACCTGCGGGACGACGCCGACGTGGAAGGTCTGGGCGCCCGACGTGAGCGGCCCGCCGGTGCCGGTGTTGCCGTTGTCGTTGATGTTCAGCGTGACGGTATCCGAGCCGGTGAAGCCGTCGTCGCTGTTGTATGTCAAGGTCGCCAGCGCGGTGTTGACCTGTGCGACGGTGCCGGTCAGCGTCACCGTGTGGCTGCTGTTGTTGGTGGAGCTGGCGAGCCCGGCGGTATTGAAGGTCAGGTTCGCATGGCTTGAGGCAATCGTCGCCGTGACGTTGCCGCTGGCGGCATCGATGTCGGCGACCGAAAGTCCTGAAATCGCGAAGTCGGTGTGCGAGAATGCCGTGCCGATCGAATTGTCCGCCGGCACCGACGCGGTGGGTCCGTCGTCCACCGCGGTGACGCTTCCCGTCGTCGATCCCGTCCCGGTGTTGCTGCCGCCATTCGCGGTACCGCCGTCATCGTGCACAGTCAGGCTGTAGGAGCGCGCGGCGGTGTCGGGGTTTTCGCTGGTGTTGTTGAACTGGATCAGGTCCAGCGCCGCATTGTAGTGCGCAAGCGTGTCGGTACCGGTGAAGCTGATCGTTTCGGTACCGGCGGTGCTGGTGATCTCGAAGTGGATGCCGCCGATATCGCCGCTGTTGCCGGCGTGGCCTGCGATCGACAGCGCATCCGACGGCTTCAGATTGTTCAGAACGAAGGTCGCATCGGTCAGGTTATTGCCTTCGGCGTCCGTGATCGTCAGGTTCGGCGTGATCGTGACCGGCGTCGAGTTCGCTGCCGGCGTGCCGTTCGGCGGCTCGGAGAAGCCGGTGATGGCACCGAAGCTCACGACCGGCGCATCGTTGACCGGCGTGACGTGGATGGTCGAGGTCGAGGTGTTGCTGCTGTCGGTGCCGTCGGTGACCGTAAAGCTGACGGTGCGATCCGCCCCGGATGGGTTGTCGCTCGAGTTGAAATAGGTGATGGAATCGAGCGCGGCCTTGTAGTTGGCGACGCTGGCGGAGCCGGTCAGCGTCAGCACGCCGGTCCCGGAATTGTACGAGCCGGTGATGCCGTTCTGGTTGACGAAGCCCAGCACGTCCTGGCCGGCGGCGAAGCCGCCGGTGATCTGCACCGTAGCGCCGGTCAGATTGGCGCTGTCGACGTCGGTCACGTTGACCGACGCATCGATCACGGTCGCGGCCTGGTTTTCGGTGTAGTTCAGCGTGCCGCCGGCGGTCGTGACCGGCGGATCGTTGACCGGCGTGACGTTGATGGTGCCGGTGACCGGCGTGGAGGTCGCCGTGCCGTCGTTTGCGATGATCGTGACGGTGCGCGCCAGGCCCGACGGGTTGTCGCTGGTGTTCTGATAGGTCACCGAGGCGAGCGCCGCCTGATAATCGGCGACGCTGGCGGTGCCTGTCAGCGTCAGCATGCCGGTTCCCGCATTGAACGAGCCGGTGATGCCGTTCTGGGACGTAAAGGCGAGGACGTCCTGACCGTTCGCGTAGTTGCCGGTGATCTGCACCGTCGCGCCGGTCAGCGTAGTGTTGTCGACGTCGGACACGATGATCGCCGGGTCGAACGCGGTCGCGGCCTGGTTCTCGGTGTAATTGAGGGTGTGACCGGCGGTGACGACGGGCGGGTCGTTGACCGGGGTGACGTTGATGGTGTCGGTGACCGGCGAGCTGTCGAGCGTGCCGTCATTGGTCGTGATGGTGACGGTGCGCGCCAGCCCGGACGGATTGTCGCTGCTGTTGATGTAAGTCACCGACGCCAGCGCGGCCTGGTAGTTCGCGACGCTGGAGGAGCCGGTCAGCGTCAGCGATCCGGTCGCGGCATTGAACGAGCCGGTGATGCCGTTCTGGTTGGTGAAGCCGAGGACATCCTGGCCGCTGGCATAGTTGCCGGTGATCTGCACCGTCGCGGACACCAGATTGGCGTCATCGCCGTCGGTGACGGTGATCGCCGAATCGATCACGGTCGCGGCCTGGTTCTCGGTGTAGTTCAGCGTGTGGCCGGCGGTGACGACCGGCGCCTGGTCGACCACGACGGCGATGGTGAAGGTCTGCTGGCTGTGCAGCGTACCGTCGCTCGCATCGACCGTGACGTCATAGGACGGGTCGGCAATGTTGATCTTGCTGGGATCGGCGACCGTGATCTTGCCGGTGGTCGCATCGATGGTGAAGCCGCCGCCGGAAGTGTCGCCGACCAGCGAATAGGTCACGGCGGGGCCGTTGACGTCCGTCGAGGATGCCGTGACGCTGGTTCCCGCGCCGACCGGTGCGTTGACCGCAACGCGGTTGGCGCCGGCGTCGGCATCGACCGGGGTCGACGGCGCGACGTCGGTGACGGCGATGGTGAAGGTCTGCGAGCTCGTGAGCAAACCGTCGCTGGCCTGCGCGGTGACGGTGTAGGCGTGCCCGGCCGGGCTTTCGTAATCGATCTTGGAGCTGTCCGCGACGGTGATGACGCCCGTCGTCGCGTTGATGGTGAAGCCGCCGCCGGAGGTGTCGCCGATCAGCGACCAGGTCACGGCCGGGCCGTTGACGTCGGTTGCCGCCGCGGTGATGCCGACGGTCGAGCCGTTGGCAGCGCCTTCGGCGATCGTGTTGGTGCCGGCGTCGGCATCGACCGGGGTCGACGGTGCGGCGTCGTTGACGGCGATGGTGAAGCTCTGCGAGCTCGCCAGCGTGCCGTCGCTGGCCTGCGCGGTCACCGTATAAGAATGGGTCGGGCCGCTGCCCTCATAATCGATCTTGGTCGGGTCGGCGACGGTGATGACGCCGGTCGTCGGGTCGATGGTGAAGCCGCCGCCGGAGGTGTCGCCGATCAGCGACCAGGTCACGGCCGGGCCGTTGACGTCGGTCGCATGCGCGGTGATGCCGACCGCAGTGCCGGCGGCCGCGCCTTCGACAACGCTGTTGGCGGCGGCGTCGCCGTCGACCGGCGTCGATGGCGCAACATCCGCGATGTTGATGGTGAAGGTCTGCGAGCTCGCCAGCGTGCCGTCGCTGGCTTGCGTGGTGACGGTGTAGCTGCCGCCCGAGCTTTCGAAATCGAGCTTGCTCGAATCGGCGACCGTGACGACGCCGGTTGCGGCATTGATGGTGAAGCCGCCGCCGGAGCTGTCGCCGATCAGCGAATAGGTCACGGCCGGACCGTTGATGTCGGTCGCCGACGCGGTGATACCGACGGTCGAGCCGTTGGCTGCGCCTTCAATGACGGTGTTGGCGCCGGCGTCGGAGTCGACCGGGGTCGACGGCGCGACGTCGGTGACGGCGATCGTAAAGGTTTGCGAGCTCGCCGTCGTGCCGTCGCTGGCCTGCGCGGTGACGGTATAGGAATGGGTCGGACCGCTGCTCTCGTAATCGACCTTGGTGCTATCCGCGACGGTGATGACGCCGGTTGTCGCGTCGATGGTGAAGCCGCCGCCGGAGGTGTCGCCGATCAGCGCATAGGTCACCGGCGGGCCGTTGACGTCGATCGACGACGCCGTGACACCGACGGTCGAGCCGTTGGCGGCGCCTTCGGCGATCGCATTGGCGCTGGCGTCGCTGTCGACCGGGGTCGAGGGCGGGGCTTCGGTGACGGCGATGGTGAAGGTCTGCGAGGTCGCAAGGGTGCCGTCGCTGGCCTGCGCGGTAACGGTATAGGCGTGGCCGGGCGCGCTTTCGTAATCGAGCTTGCTCGGGTCGGCGACGGTGATGACGCCTGTTGTCGCGTTGATGGTGAAGCCGCCGCCGGAGCTGTCGCCGGTCAGCGAATAGGTTACCGCCGGGCCGTTGATGTCGGTCGAGGATGCGGTGACGCCGACCGTGGTGCCGACGGCCGCACCTTCGACGACGGTATTCGCGGCAGCATTGCTGTCGACCGGGGCCGACGGCGCAACGTCGGTGACGTTGACGGTAAAGGTCTGCGTGCTGGTCTGCGTGCCGTCGCTGGCCTGCGCGGTGATCGTGTAGGCGTGGCCGGGCGCGGTTTCGAAATCGACCTTGGTGGGATCGGCGACGGTGACGACGCCGGTCGCGGCGTTGATGGTGAGGCCGTGGGCATCGCCGACCAGCGAATAGGTCACGGTGCCGCCATTGATGTCGGTGGCGTGCGCGGTGATGCCGACGGCGGTGCCGATGGCGGCGCCTTCGACCACTGTGTTGGTCGCGGCGTCAGAGTCGGTGGGAGCCGACGGCGGGGCGTCAGTCACGCCGATCGTGAAGGTTTGCGTCGTCGTGGTCGCGCCACTCGTCGCCTGCACCGTGATGGTGTAGGCGTGGCCCGGCGCGCTCTCGTAATCGAGCTTGTTCGGATCGGCGACGGTGACGACACCCGTCGTGGCATTGATGGTGAAGCCGCCGCCGGAGGTGTCGCCGGTCAGCGAATAGGTGGTTGCGGGGCCGTTCGGATCGACCGCGGAGGCGGTGATGCCGACCAGCGTATTGACGGCAGCGCCTTCGACGACGCTGTTGGCGGCGGCATTAATGTCGACCGGGGTGCTGACCGCCACGTCGTTGACGTTGATCGTGAAGCTCTGCGAGCTGACGCCGCCATGGCCGTCGCTGGCCTGGACCGTGATGGTGTAGGCGTGGCCCGGCGCGGTCTCGAAGTCGATCTTGGCGGAATTGGCGACGGTGACGATGCCGGTGGTGGGATCGATCTTGAAGCCGCCATTGGAGGAATCCGATGTCAGTGAGTAGGTGACGCCGGGGCCGTTGACGTCGGCCGACGACGCGGTGATGCCGACCGAGGTGTTGACCGCGGCGCCCTCGTTGACGGCGTTGGCGGTGGCGTTGCCGTCGGTCGGTGTCGAGGGCGGCGCATTGCTGACCGCGATCGTGAAGCTCTGCGACGAGACGAAGATACCGTCGGTCGCCTGCACATTGACAACGTAGCTGCCGCCGGAGCTCTCGAAATCGACCTTGGAGGGATCGGCAATCGACACGACGCCGGTATTCGGATCGACCTTGAAGCCGCCATGCGAGGAATCGGACGCCAGCGAATAGGTGACCGGAAGACCGATCAGGCTGGTGGATTGCGCGGTGATGCCGACCGATGTATTGGCTGCGGCGCCCTCAACAACCGTGTTGGCGCCGGCATTGGCGTCGGTCGGAGGCGACAGGAAGCCGGGCACGGGCGGCCACGGCGTGCCGGGAGGACAACCCAGGTAAAGATATTGCAGACCATACGTATTGATGAACGCCTGCGCGGCCGGATCCAGAATGATATTGCCGCTCGGATCGAGATGAAGCTCGGGGCGGGTTAAACCACCGATTGTATAGGCAGGTATGGTCGTCATGAGCACTCCCGCGATCGGCGTGAAAGCCGATCAACTAACTACAATTTTTGGGGACGACGAGGTGTGAAGGAGTTCACACGTTGAGGTTGACTACTTGCGATCCGAGATCGCACCGGTCCGCTCGCAATATGCGGACACCGCGACGGTTGCGGAGTCCCGACATCAGCAAGTTCAAATGCGCTTGCCATTACGTAATCGCTTCCACTCACTCACGCCGCGAGAAAAGCCCAATGAATGTTCGAGAAAAGCGCGGCGGCCAAGAAAATTTACCGGTTGGCAACCACGACCGTATTGTCGATGCTTCCGAGTGTCAATGTGTGTCCACGTGACACCGCGCCGTTAACCACGATTCGGCCATGCAGCGGGAGGTAGAGTGTGGGAACTCGACCATTTTTAATCTTGTGCGACCCCCGGTGGTTTCTGCGCCGCAGGCGGAATTGTCGTTGTGTGACGAACATGTGTCGGTGATTCGCCTTGGGATTGATTCCCGGCAAGCCGTCTGTGATCTCTCCTCACCCGAAAGGCCAGTGAATCTGTCCCTTCCTGTCGTCACGGCTTCGCGATCACGTCGTAAGGCTTTCAGATTGCGCAACTATTCGCTTGATCCGGCGGCCATCTTGAACAGACTGGGGAGCGGCTACATCTGTGACGTCCGCTGCCGCGACATTGCGGTGGTCCATCCGCGTTGAATCACCGCAAGTTTAATTGCGACTTTCGTAGCCCTGCACTGATCCTTGGGGAGAGGGAATTGAGTTCGATTGACAGAACGGGGCGTGTGGCTCCGGTGACCGGCGTCGAGCGTCATTCGCTTCGCCGCCATGCCTCGCGTGGCCCGTCGCTCAAGCCTTGGCTCGGCCTTGCGCCGATCGGGCTGCTGGCCGCGCTGGCGCTCGGCGGCTGCGACAACAAGAGCGCGCAATCGCAGGCCGCGCCTCCGCCGCCACCCGTGACCGTCGCGCAACCGGTCAAGCGCACCGTCACCGACTGGGACGAGTTCACCGGCCGCTTCGAGGCGATCGAGGAGGTTCAGGTCCGCGCCCGTGTCGGCGGCTTCGTCAACAGCGTCGAGTTCAAGGATGGTGCGATCGTCCACGCCGGCGATCTGCTCTACATTATCGACCCGCGGCCGTTCGAGGCGGTCGTGCTGCAGGCCGAAGGCCAGCTGGCCGACGCGCGCGCCAAGGGGGAGCTTGCCAAGCGCGATCTCGAGCGCGGGCTGAACCTCGTGCAGACCAGCGCGGTCTCGGAGCAAGTCGTCGATCAGCGCCGTCAGGCGTTGCAGGCGGCACGCGCCGCCGAGACCCAGGCCGAGGGCACGCTGAAGGCCGCGCAGCTCAACGTCGAATTCACCCATGTGCTGGCGCCGATCACCGGCCGCGTCAGCCGGCATCTGGTGACTCCGGGCAATCTCGTGCAGGGCAGCGAGGGCGGCGCGACGCTGCTGACCTCGATCGTGTCGCTCGATCCGATCTACATCTATTTCGACGTCGACGAGGCGACCTATCAGCGCAATAGCAAGCTGTGGTTCGAAGGCAGGCGGCCGAGCTCGCGCGACACCGCGAACCCGGTGCAGGTGACGCTGACCGGCGAGACCAAGCCCTCGCATGAAGGCAAGATGGACTTCCTCGACAACCGGCTCGACGTCTCGACCGCGACGCTGCGCAGCCGCGCGATCATTCCGAACAAGGATCTGTCGGTCCTGCCCGGCCAGTTCGGCCGCGTCCGTATCATCGGCTCCTCGCCCTATGAGGCGCTGTTGATCCCGGACAGCGCTGTTGCCACCGACCAGTCGCGCAAGATCGTGTTCGTGGTCAAGGACGACAACACGGTGGAAGCAAGAGCGGTCACGCTCGGGCCGCTCGACGAGGGCTTGCGCGTCGTCCGCGAAGGCCTCAAGGCGGAGGATCACGTGATCGTCGACGGCTTGCAGCGCGCCCGCGTCGGCGCCAAGGTGACGCCGAAGATGGCGCAGGCTCCGGCGGATTCCAAGCCCGCCGCAGGCGACAAGCCCGCGGCCGCTGACAAGCCCGCCTCAGGTGCCAAACCATGAATCTCGGCAGGCTCTCCATCAACCAGCCCATCCTCGCGATGGTGCTGTCGATCGTGCTGCTGATCGTCGGCGCGATCGCCTATCCGACGCTGCCGGTCTCGGAATATCCGCAAGTGGTGCCGCCGACCGTCGTCGTCACCACGCAATATCCGGGCGCCTCGGCGCAGACCGTGTCCGACACCGTCGCCGCGCCGATCGAGCAGGAGATCAACGGCGTCGAGGACATGCTGTATCTCTACAGCCAGGCGACGTCGAACGGCCAGCTCACCATCACAGCGACCTTCAAGCTCGGCACCGACCTCGACAAGGCCCAGGTGCTGGTGCAGAACCGCGTCGCGATCGCGCAGCCGCGGCTGCCCGAAGAGGTGCAGCGCAACGGCGTGACCACGCGCAAGAACTCGCCCGACATCCTGATGGTCGTGTTCATGCTGTCGCCCGATGACACGTTCGACCAGCTCTACATCTCCAACTACGCGCTGCTGCAGGTCCGCGACCAGCTGTTGCGGCTCGATGGCGTCGGCGACATCCAGATGTTCGGCGCGCGCGATTACTCGATGCGGCTGTGGCTCGATCCCGACCGGATCGCCAATCTCGGTCTGACCTCGACCGAGGTGCTGGCGGCGATCCGGGCGCAGAACCTGCAAATCGCCGGCGGCCAGATCGCCGAGCCGCCGATCGCCGATCGCGCATTCCAGCCGAACCTCGTCTTCACCGGCCGCCTCAAGGACATCAGGCAGTTCGAGGACATCGTGGTGAAGGCCGGCTCCGACGGCCGCACGGTACGTCTGCGCGACGTCGCCCGCGTCGAGCTCGGCGCGCTGTCCTACGCCACCAACAGCTTCCTGCTGCGCAAATCCGCGGTCGCCCTGCTGGTGACGCAACGGCCCGGATCGAACGCGCTCGCCACCGCCAAGAGCATCTCCGACACGATGGAGCGGATGAAGGCGAGTTTCCCGAAGGGGCTCGACTACAATATCGGCTACAACCCGACCGAATTCATCGCCCAATCGGTCCACGAGCTGATCAAGACGATCTACGAGGCCATGGCGCTCGTCGTCATCGTGGTGCTGGTGTTCCTGCAGGGATGGCGGCCTGCGATCATCCCGATCATCGCGATCCCGGTGTCGCTGGTCGGCACCTTCGCGGTGATGGCGGCGCTCGGCTTCTCGATCAACAATCTGACGCTGTTCGGCCTCGTGCTGGCGGTCGGCATCGTGGTCGACGACGCCATCGTGGTGGTCGAAAATGTCGAGCGGCATCTCGAGCACGGCATGAGCAGGCGCGACGCTGCGCTCAAGACCATGGAGGAGGTCGGCGGCGCGCTGGTCTCGATCGCGCTCGTGCTGTGCGCGGTGTTCGTGCCGACCGCCTTCCTCGGCGGCATTTCCGGGCAGTTCTTCCAGCAATTCGCGGTCACCATCGCGGTCGCGACCGCGATCTCCTGCTTCTGCTCGCTGACGCTGTCGCCGGCGCTGGCCTCGCAGATCCTGGTGCCGCATGAGGAGAAACGCCCGCCGGCGCGCTGGAACATTATCGCGCGCGGCTGGGACAGCTTCACCGCGCTGTTCAACCGCGTGTTTGACCGGCTCGCGCACGGCTATGCATCGGTGGCCGACTTTGTGATCCGGCATACGGTGGTGATGCTTGCGCTCTACCTCGTACTTATCGGCAGCGCCGGCTGGCTGCTCGCGACCACCTCGCAGGGCTTCATTCCGGCGCAGGACCGCGGCTACGTCATCATCTCGGCGCAGCTGCCGGGCGCCGCGTCGCTGGCGCGGACCACCGCTGTTGTGCGCGAGATCGAGCGGATTGCGCTGGATACGCCGGGCATCGTTCGCGTCGCGGCTTTCGCCGGCTTCTCCGGTGCGACGCGCACGCAGCAGGGTAACGCCGCGGCGCTGTTCCCGGTATTCGACGAGCCGGAGGCGCGCCTGAAGAAGGGGCTGACGGCGAACGCGATCACGGCCGAATTGCGCAAGCGTCTGTCGGTGATCCAGGGCGCCTTCATCATCGTCATTCCGCCGCCGGCCGTGCCCGGCATCGGCACCGGTGGTGGCTTCACCATCCGCGTCCAGGACCGGCAGGGGCGCGGACCCGAACTGCTGGCTTCCGCGACCGATGAATTGGTGACAGCCGCGCGCAAATCGCCGTCTCTCACGTCGGTGTTCTCGCCGTTCACCGCGAACACGCCGCAGCTGTTCGTCGACATTGATCGCGTCAAGGCGCAGAAGCTCGGGGTGCCGATCGCCAACATTAACGACACGATCCAGACCTATTTTGGTTCGACCTATGTCAACGACTTCAACCTGTTCGGCCGCACCTATCACGTTACCGCGCAAGCCGATCTGCCGTTCCGGAAAGACAGCCCCGATCTCGCAAGGCTGCGCACCCGCAACGTCGCCGGCGACATGGTGATGCTCGGCAGCATCGTGGACTTCAAGGACGTCTCGGGACCCGACCGCGTCGCGCGCTACAATCTGTACTCGGCGTCCGAACTGCAGGGTGAGCCGGCACCCGGCGTGAGCTCGACGACGGCGCTCAACACCATCAAGCAGCTCGCCGACCAGACATTGCCGAGCGGCTTTTCGTTCGAGTGGACCGACCTGTCCTATCAGCAGGTGACCGGCGCCAATGCCGGCCTCTACGTGTTCCCGATCTGCGTGCTGTTCGTCTATCTGGTGCTGGCCGCGCAATATGGCAGCTGGACATTGCCGTTCGCGGTGATCCTGATCGTGCCGATGTGCCTGTTCGCGGCCACGATCGGCGTGCGCCTGATGGGCCAGGACGTCAACATCCTGACCCAGATCGGCTTCGTGGTGCTGGTGGGGCTGGCCGCCAAGAACGCGATCCTGATCGTCGAATTTGCACGCGACATCGAGCTCGAGGGGAGGTCGCGGCTGGACGCGGTGATCGAGGCCTGCCGGCTCCGTCTGCGGCCGATCCTGATGACCTCGTTCGCCTTCATCCTCGGCGTGCTGCCGCTGGTGGTATCGACCGGTTCGGGCTCGGAGATGCGGCAGGCGGTCGGCGTTGCCGTGTTCTTCGGCATGCTCGGCGTCACCCTGTTCGGCCTGATCTTCACGCCGATCTTCTACATGGTGGTGCGCAACCTCGCGGAAGGAAAGAACGAGGGCAAGCCGGCCGAGCCCAAGGCAACCGTGGCGGGTTGAGGGCGGCACCCAACGTTCCGCAGCAGCAAGTCCTTCCCCGTCATCCTGAGGAGCCTGCGAAGCAGGCGTCTCGAAGGATGCACGGCCACCGGCCGGGCCGTCGACCCTTCGAGACGCGCGTTCCGCGCTCCTCAGGGTGACGGGAAGCTAGCAAGTGCTGTCGACGCAGCCCATACTTTTGGCTGAGCGGAAAGAGATGGGCAGGCGTGGGGTTATAAAATAATGTCGCGCCGATTTTCCTGATAGAAACTGCTGGGAGAGCATAGAATGAAGTCCGGATTTTTGGCCGCGGTCGCGGCCTGCAGCCTGATGCTTGCGGCGCCGGCGATGGCCCAGGGCGTCAAGATCGGCATCCTGAACGATCAGTCCGGCGTCTATGCCGACTACGGCGGCAAATATTCGCTCGAAGCCGCGCGGATGGCGGTCGAGGATTTCGGCGGCGAGGTGCTGGGACAGAAGATCGAGATCGTTACCGCCGACCATCAGAACAAGCCGGATCTTGCGACCGCGATCGCGCGGCGCTGGTACGAGGTCGAGAACGTCGACATGATCACCGAGCTTACGACGTCGTCGGTCGCGCTCGCGGTGCAGGAGCTGTCGAAGGAAAAGAAGAAGATCGACATCGTGGTCGGCGCGGCGACCTCCCGTATCACCGGGGATGCCTGCACGCCCTACAGCTTCCACTGGGCCTATGACACCCGCGCGCTCGCGGTCGGAACCGGCGGTGCGCTGACAGAAGCCGGCGGCAACACCTGGTTCTTCCTGACCGCCGACTACGCCTTCGGCTACGCGCTGGAGAAGGACACCAGCGACATCGTCACCTCAAAGGGCGGCAAGGTGGTCGGCTCGGTCCGCGTGCCGCTCAATTCGTCGGACTTCTCGTCCTTCCTGCTGCAGGCGCAGAGCTCGAAGGCCAAGATCATCGGGCTCGCCAACGCCGGACTCGACACCACCAACTCGATCAAGCAGGCGGCCGAGTTCGGCATCGTGCGCGGCGGCCAGAAGCTTGCCGGCCTGTTGATGACGCTGTCGGAGGTGCACGGTCTCGGGCTCGAGGCGGCGCAGGGTCTCGTGCTCACCGAGGGCTTCTACTGGGACCACGACGACGCCTCGCGCGCCTTTAGCGAGCGCTTCTTCAAGCGCACCAGCCGGATGCCGAGCATGATCCATGCCGGCACCTATTCGGCGACGCTGAGCTATTTGAAGGCTGTGAAGGCCGCCGGCACCAAGGACAGCGAGGCGGTCGCCGCCAAGCTGAAGGAGCTGCCGGTCGATGACGCCTTCGCCAAGGGCAAGGTGCTCGCGAACGGCCGCATGGTGCACGACCTCTATCTGTTCGAGGTCAAGAAGCCCTCGGAGTCGAAGAAGCCGTGGGACTATTACAAGCAGATCGCCGTGGTGCCCGGCGACAAGGCCTTCTTCACCGCCAAGGAAAGCGGCTGCCCGCTGACCAAGTGAGGCGAATATCCACGGGTGGTGTCGTCCTGGCGAAAGCCAGGACCCATTACCCCGATTGGATGTTATTGCACCACGCTGTGGCCATCAGATTGCCCATAACCACGCTCTGTGGTTATGGGTCCTGGCTTTCGCCAGGACGACGGTAGTGGTTATGGCGCGACCGCGCCTTCAATGCGCCAGCCGCCACACCGCGCCGCCGATCGCGCCAACCCAGAGGATGACGCAGGCGAGCGCCTGGATGGCGAAGCCGGGGCTGCGTTTCGCCACCGCTTCGCGATAGCCGATGAAATAGACGATGCGGCCGATCACCCAGATCGCGCCGACCGCCGCCGCGGCGGCATCGCCGACATAGACCGCGAACAGCCAGAGCGACGGCAGGAAGATCGGCATCCATTCCAGCGTGTTCATCTGGATGCGGTAGATGCGCTCGAAATCCGGATTGCCCGTGATCGCCGGCAGCTTGACGCCGTAGACCGCGCGGGCGCGGGCGACCTGCAGCGCGAAGAAGAAGTGCAGCGCGACCGCAAGGCAGGTGACGATGGCGGTGTAGTGGTACATGTCAGGCGTGTCCTCTTTCCATTGGCCCCGATGTCATGACGGGACAGTGAAGCCCGGTGTGACATGCGGCCTTGCTTTACCTCTCCTCGCGCGCGGGGAGAGGTCGGAACGCATCGTCAGATGCGTTCCGGGTGAGGGGGGGCCTCGGCGAGACCAACTGTCACCGAGTACGCGGAGACAGCCCCTCACCCCAACAACCCTCTCCCCGTAAGAACGGGGCGAGGGAGCACAGTTATGCCGCGGCCCCATTCGGACCAATTCCGTCACGTCCTAGTACCCCGTCATCTCAAGATAGCCGATTCCGGCGTGGCTGCCTGAGAAGCGGATCGGGCCTTCCCAATAGGGGAAGCTGGTTCCCATCCAGCTCCGTGCATTGAGCGGCGTGGTCTCGATGGCGAGGCCGCGTGCGGGCAGGCTGACGCGCCATGACGTCGGCAGCTTGCGGCCGTCGATCTCGGTGATTGTGACAGGCACGATGCTGTTGCCGCCGGCGGCGATCTCGGCCGAGCGGCCGTCCGGCGTGATCCAGTTGCCGAACAGGTTTTCGCGGCCGTCCTTCTGGCGCAGCCGGTACAGCATCAGCTTCTCGTCGCCGGGCAGATGCAGCGAGAACCAGTCCCAGCCGGTCTGATCGGCCGCCAATGGCTGGCTGCTCCATTCGCGATCCATCCACGCCGAGCCCGTGACGTCGACCGGTCTGTCGTCGATTACGATGCGGCCGGACGCCTTGTAGAACGGCTGGCTGTAGTAATAGGAGGCTTGCCCGCGATCCGACTTGCGGCTGTAGCCGCGGTCGCCCTGCAGCACCAGCGCGCGGTCGGCCTCGAGCCGCAGCGCGGTGCTGAAGTCGGCGGCGGAGGCCTTGAGCTCGAGCGGTGCGACGCGCTGAGCATCGAACGCGTCGCGCCCGCGCAGCTCCCAGGCGTCGATCCAGGCGCGGAACGGCGTGGCTTCGACAGCGGCCTGCCCGACGCCGCCGCGGGCAAAGGTTTCGCTGAAGCGGTGCGTGCCGGCGCTGGTCACGGCGGCGTGGCCCATCCAGAGCTGCTGATTGGCCCAGCCCTCGGCCGGTCCGCCCGCTTTCATCGCCTGGCGGAACAGCGTCCATTGCGCGCCATAGGCCGCGCCGCTCGTGTCGGACAGGTTGGCGGTCACGTACCACCATTCGATCCGGAATTCCGGATGCGGGCCGTGGTCCGCGGGGAACGTGAATGGCTTGCCCGGCGTGACGGCGGCAAATCCTTCCGCCGTCTCGCCGAGCCCGGCGAAGCCCTGCGCGAACGTCTTGCCGCCGAGCGCGAGCCCTAGCGCACCGCCGGCAAAGGCGCGACGGGTGATGGTGCCGCTAGCGCTCATTGACAAAGATCCTGATCAGGCTGGCGGGCTGCATGCGCGCCAGCCTCGCGACCGGAAGCGCCGCGGCACAAAATGCGGCGGCCAGCGCCACCGCGAGCAGCTCGATCAGCTGCAGCGGGAAAATGTGGAACGGCAGCCGCCAGCCGAACGCCTTGACGTTGACGATCGCAAGCAGGCACCACGCCACCAGCAGGCCGAGCGGCAGCGCAAACAGCGCGGTGATCAGCGCGACCGCCATGGTCTTCAACAGTTCGAGCGCGGCGAGCCGCCGCCGGGTCAGGCCGATCGCCCACAGCGGCGCCAGCTGCGGCAGCCGCGAATTGGCCAGCGTGAGCAGGCTGGTCAAAAGCGCAATGCCGGCGACGCCGAGCGTGAAGGCGTTGAGCGCGGCGGTCACCGAGAAGGTGCGGTTGAAGACCCGCTTCGATTCCGTTTTCATCCTGGCCTGGTCGGCGATGTTGCGATCATCGAGACCGAATTTCTCCTGTAGCGCGGTGATCAGCGGTGCGATCTTATCCGGTGCCACGCGGAGGCCCATCCGTGTCATTGGTGTCTGCGGGAAGCGCCGGGTCAGCGCGGCGAAGTTGACCGCGATCTGGCCCTTGGGGTTGCCGTAATCGGCATAGATGCCGACGATCTCGAGCGGCCAGTTGCCGCCGGGGGCGGGTACCTCGATATGATCGCCGATCGCCAGCTTCATCCGCCGCGACAGCTGCTCGCTGACGAGGCAGGTGTCGCCGGGCCGCAGCCGAACCCACGCATTTGCGACGCTTTCGAGCAACGGCCAGCTGTCGTGATAGGTGGCGTGGTCGGGCAGGCCGAGCACCTCGATCGGCGCGCCGTCGAGCTGGGTGTCGGCGCGGCCGCCGGGCAGGATGGCCTGAACCTCGGGCCGATCGCGCAGCCAGGCCTTGATCTCCTTTGCCTGCTGATCGCTGGCGGCGCTGATGTAAACGTCGGCGGCGAGCCTTCCGTCGAGCCAGACCAGGAAGGTGCGGTTGAAACTTTCCACCATGGTGCCGACGCCGACATTGACCGCGAGCGCAAGCAGCAGCGCCATCAGCGCCAGCGACAGTCCCGACAATTGCTGGCGGCTGTCGGCCCAGAACCAGATGCCGACCGGCGCCCGCGCGCTGCGCTGCCCGAAGGCCAGCGCAATCTGCAGGACCATCGGCAGGATCAGCGCCGCGCCGAGCATCAGCGCGGCGAGCACGGCGAAGCCCGCGATCAGGGAATCGCCGAACCAGATCAGGCCCGCGGCGACCGCAAACACCGCGAGTGCCGCCGCGCTCTGGAGCAGCAGCCAGCGCCGCTGCGCCTGCTGCCAGGCCTGCGGCTGCGCCGTCGCCAGCACCGGCATCCGGATCGCCTTGGCAAGGCTCGCAGCCGCCGCGGCGAGCGCGCCAAGAATGCTGATAGCGATGCCGGCGAACCACCAGGCGGGTTTAAGCGAAAGCTGTCCGGGAATCTGCGCGCCATAGAGCCCGCGCAGCGAGGCCGCGACATCCGGCAGCAAGGCAGCCGCAATGAAGTAGCCGCAGACGAGGCCGATGAGGCCGGCGACCAGCGCCAGCGACACCAGCTCGATCACCAGCACGGTGTTGAGCATTCGCGCCGAGACGCCACAGGCGCGCAGTGTGCGCAGCATCGGCAGCCGCTGCTCGAAGGCGAGGCCGATCGCGGAGTTGACGATGAACAGGCCGACAAAGAACGACAGCAGCCCGAACGCGGTGAGGTTGAGATGGAAGCTGTCGGTGAGGCGTTCGAGGTCGCTCTCCGCGCTCGGCTCGACCAGGCGGAGCTTGTCACCCGCCACGTTTTCGAACGCTGTGTGCGGCGCTTTGGACTTGCCGACGAGCAGGCGCGAGACCTGGCCGGGCACTTTGAGGATGTCCTGCGCGATGCCGATATCGACGATCAGTGCGCCGGGCGCGAGCTCGGCCTGCACGCGCAGCGGCGGCAAGCTCATGCCGTTGGCCTGCGGCCGCTCGCCTTCCTTGAGGCCGAGATCGCGCAGCGTTTCGCCCGCCACCAGCATTTCGCCCGGCGGCGTGACGAAGGACTGCAGGCTGCCGCGTCCGACCGCCGGCGCGTTGCCGACCTCGGACGGCAGCGTCACCGGCTCGACGCCGAGCAGGCGGAAGCTGCGCCCGTCGATCTGGACCCGGCCCTCCAGCATCGGCGACACCGGCCAGCCGGCACGGCGCAGATCGACGAACAGTTGTTGCGGGAGGGTCGCGCTGTCCCTGGCGACCAGCATTGCAGTCCGCGACCCGCCGAAGGTCGCGGCGGCGCGATCATAAGCGATGCGGGCCTGCTGGTTCAGCGCCTGCACGCCGCTCCACAGCGCGGTGGCCGAGATCAGTCCGATCAAGAGCGTTGCGAGCTGCATCGGATGCCGCCGCCAGTGGCTGAGCAGCACCGCGAGGATCCACAGCGCGCGCCTCATGCGACGATCCCGGCATGCAGGGTGATCTGGCGGTCGAGCGTCGCCGCGAGCCGCGCGCTATGCGTGACCATCAGGAAGCCGCAGCCGGTGCGGGTCACCAGATCGCGTGCCAGCGCCAGCACCTCGTCGGCGGTGTCCTCGTCGAGATTGCCGGTCGGCTCGTCGGCGAGCAGCAACAGCGGCTTTGGCGCCAGCGCGCGGCCGATCGCGACGCGCTGCTGCTGGCCGCCGGACAGTTGCTCGGGATAGCGCTTCAGCAGCTGCTTCAGCCCAAGGCGCTCGACCAGTTCGTCGTGCCAGACGGCGTCATGCCGTCCGGCGATGCGCGACTGAAACACGAGATTGTCCGCGACCGTCAGGCTCGGGATCAAATTGAACTGCTGGAACACGAGGCCGAGCCGGTTGCGGCGCAATTCGGCACGACCGGCGTCGCTGAGGTGGGAGACGACGGTGTCGGCGAGAGCGATCTCGCCGCTATCGGCGGCATCGAGCCCCGCGATCAGATGCAGCAGCGTGCTCTTGCCGCTGCCGGATTCGCCTGATAGCGCCACGCTCTCGCCGGTCGCAACGGCAAGGTCGACGCCGCGCAGCACAGCGACGTCTTCGCCGGCAGAACGGTAACTCTTGGTCAGGCCGGTGACGCGAAGCACCGCGGCGGTCTGGTCAGATGAAGCGATGGCTGGGCCTCATTGCGGCTTCTGGTATTTCAGGACGAACTCGTCGATCGGCACCGGTGCCTTGAAGACGGGAATGTCCTTGGGGTCCTCCGCATGATGCAGGAAATCGCCCTCGGCCACCAGCTTGAAGCCCGCCGCCTCGATCTCCTGCTTCAAGGTGCTCTCCTCGATCCGGTGCAGCGTCTTGGCGACACCGGTGCCTGCGCCCGTCTTGGCCGAGTGATCCGCGATCACGAGCAAGCCGCCCGGCTTGAGCGCGGCGAACATCTTCTTGTTCATCGCGGCGCGGTCGACAGGCAGATAGGTGATGTCGTGATAGAAAAAGAAGAAGGTGATCATGTCGAGGTCCTTGACCTCGGGCGGGATCGGGTCGTCATAGTCCCGCACCACATGGACCACGTTCTTCATCGCCGGCGCCTTGGCGCGGGTGTCGAACTTGTCCTTGACGAAGCGCTCGAGCACTGTCGCGGAATCCTGTGCGTAGACCTTGCCCGACGGGGCGACGGTGCGCGCCAACAGTTCGGTGCTGTAGCCGGCGCTCGCCGCCATGTCGAGGATCGTCATACCCGGCTTGACGCCGGCAAAGGTGAGCATCTTGGCCGGCTGCCGGCGCTGGTCGACCTGGCGATCCGCATCGCTGCGATCGGGTGCGGCGACGATCGCGGCGTAGTCGGGATTGGCGGCGTCTTCCGCGCGGACTTGAGGCGCGGCAAGCAGCGCGGCGGACATAAGTGCAGCGCAAGCGGTGGCACGTAGGATCAATCTGTTCATGAAATAACCCCGGGCTTTTCGTTGGCCCTGAACATAGCAGTCGGGACATGACAGTTCACCGCTCCACTGGCGCGACCGACGCGATCGTGATCGGGCCGTTAGAAGCGCTCCGGGGCGCACAACCCCGAGGAAATGCGGTGTTGCGTTGCACGGCGAGGCGTGGCTAGCATCGCCGGACGGGGCCGATTTACGAAGCCAAAACGAAACGACGGGGAGCCGGACATGACGACGCAAGCGACGTCCAAGAGGACGTCAGAGGGGCTGTCAAAGGGGACGCCGAAGGGCGCCTGGCAAATCACCTTCCTTCTATTCCTGTTCATGGTGGTGAACTTTGCCGACAAGATCGTGGTCGGGCTCGCCGGCGTGCCGATCAAGAAGGAAATGGGCCTCACCCAGGAGCAGTTCGGCGATCTCGGCTCGTCATTCTTCCTCTTGTTCTCGATCTCGGCGATCGTGGTCGGCTTCATCGTCAACCGCGTCGCCACCCGCTGGGTGCTGCTGATCCTGGCGGTGATCTGGTCGCTGGCGCAATTTCCGATGGTCGGCACCGTCAGCTTCACGACGCTGGTGATCTGCCGCATCATCCTCGGCGCCGGCGAGGGGCCGGCGTTCTCGGTCGCGGCGCACGCGATCTACAAATGGTTTCCGGACGAGAAGCGTACGCTGCCGACCGCGATCCTGTCGCAGGGCTCCGCGTTCGGCGTGATCCTCGCGGTGCCCGCGCTGAACTGGATCATCGTCAATCACAGCTGGCATCACGCCTTCGGCGCGCTCGGCATCGTCGGCCTGATCTGGGCGGTCGCCTGGTTCGCGCTCGGCAAGGAAGGGCCGCTGGTGTCGACGTCTGCCGTGGCGGCTGACGAGCCGCGGATTCCGTATTGGAAGCTTTTGACCTCGCGCACCTTCATCGGCTGCGTGGTGGCAACCTTCGGCGCCTATTGGGCGCTGTCGCTCGGGCTCACCTGGTTCACGTCCTTCATCATCGAGGGGCTCGGCTTCTCGCAGCACCAGGCCGGCTTCGTCTCGATCCTGCCCTGGATCTTCGGCGCGACGATCGTGCTGCTGACCGGCTGGATCTCGCAGCTGATGCTGGCGCGCGGCTTCACCACCCGCGGCGCGCGCGGCGTGCTCGGCTCGGTGCCGCTGATCTTCGGCGGCGCCATCCTTGCGATGCTGCCCTATGCGCCGCCCGGCGGGATCATGATCGCGCTGCTGGTGATCGGCTCCGGCCTGTGCGGCTCGATCTACGTGGTGTGCCCGCCGATGCTCGGCGAGTTCACGCCGGTGTCGCAGCGCGGCGCGATCATCGCGATCTACGGCGCGCTCTACACGATCTCGGGCATCCTGGCGCCGATGGTGATGGGCAATGTGATCCAGCACGCGGCCACGCCGATGGCCGGCTACATGTCCGGCTTCACCATCAACGCGGCGATCATGGCCGGCTCCGGCCTGCTCGGATTGCTGCTGCTGTGGCCGAACACCGAGCGGGCGCGGTTGACCGGCACGTCGCAGCCGGCAGGCACGATCAAAGGCGCGATGTCGCCGACGTAAGGGGCGCACCTCTGGCAACTCGCTCCACTTCGCCTCTCCCCTTGTGGGAGAGGCCGGATTTCGCGCGTCAGCGGGAAATCCGGGTGAGGGGTCTGCCTCCGCGAGCTCCGTCCCTCGAGAGACCGCAACCCCTCACCCGGATCGCATTGCGCTCCGCTGCATGCGATCCGGCCTCTCCCACAAGGGGAGAGGCGGGAGTCCTGTAGCCCGGATCGCTGCGTCTCTCAATTCATCCCCTGCGCGCCGCGGACGAGCTTGCCCGGGCGTGCGCCGGTGGCCTTGCCCTCGCGCTGGGTCACGATGCCCGACACGATGGTGGCGTCATAGCCGTCGACCTGCTGCAGGAGGCGGCGGCCGCCGACCGGCAGGTCGTAATGCACCTTCGGAGGGTGCAAATGCAGCCGGTCGTAATCGATCACGTTGACATCGGCCTTGAAGCCAGGAGCGATCACCCCGCGATCATACAGACCGACCGACAGCGCGGTCTTGCGCGACTGCGCCGCGACCACGAACGGGATCGAGAGCTTCTCGCCGCGGCTGCGGTCGCGCGTCCAGTGCGTCAAGAGATAGGTCGGGAAGCTGGCATCGCAGATGATGCCGCAATGCGCGCCGCCGTCGGACAGGCCGGGCACGGCACTGGGCTCGCGCAGCATCTCATGCACGGCGTCGAGATTGCCGTCGGCGTAATTCAGGAACGGCACATAGAGCATACCGCGACCCTCGTCGGTCAGCATCGCGTCATAGGCAAGCTCTTCCGGCTGACGGCCCTGGCGCCGCGCCTGCGGCCCGAGCGCGTTTTCCGGCGGCTGCTCATAGTTCGGCGGATTACCCAAGAGATACATCTTGTCGTAGTTCGGCCGGAAGAACAGCGGATCGTCGGTCGCCGTCGCGCTCTCGCTCAGGATCGCCGCGCGCACCTCGGGCCGGCGCAGATGCGCGAGCCGCTCGGCCAGCGGCAATTTGGCGATCTCGCGATAGCTCGGATGGGTCTGGAACGGATTGCGCGACAATTCGAGCCCGAGCAGCAGCCCGACCGGCCGCGCCGCGATCTGGGTCGTGATCGACAGGCCGCGGGCGGCGGCTTCATTGATGGTGTCCATGGTCTGCCGCCAGCGTCGCGGCGCCTTGTCGGCCTGGGCGACCGAGAACGAGATCGGGCACCTTGTGTTCTCGGCGACCCGCAGCATCATCGGCAGGTCCTCGTGCACGGTGCTCTGGTCGAGCACGAATTGCAGCACGCTGCGGCCGACGCCGTGCATCGCGCCGGCGATCGCGGTCAGTTCATCCTCGCCGGCTTTCAGCGTCGGCGTGTAGTCGCCGGTCGAGGTGCGGTGATTGAGCGTGCGCGAGGTCGAGAAACCCAGCGCGCCCGCCCGCACCGCGTCGCCGGCGAGCGCCGCCATCGCCTTGTTGTCCTCGGCCGTTGCGGGATCGCGGCGCGCGCCGCGCTCGCCCATCACATAGACCCGCAGCGCGGCATGCGGCAGCTGCGCGCCGATGTCCATGTCGAAATTGCGCTTCGACAGCCACTCCATGTAGTCGGGGAAGCTCTCCCACGCCCAGGGAATGCCGGCGGAGAGCACCGGCTCCGGAATGTCTTCGACGCCTTCCATCAGCTGGATCAGCCTGGTGTGGTCGCTCGGCCGGCACGGCGCGAAGCCGACGCCGCAATTGCCCATGATCGCCGTGGTGACGCCGTTCTGCGACGACGGCGTGATGTCCTGGCTCCAGGTCACCTGGCCGTCGTAATGGGTGTGGACGTCGACGAAGCCGGGCGCCACCAGCTTGCCGCGGGCGTCGATCTCTTCCTTGCCCTTTGCCGAGACCTTGCCGACTTCGGTGATCTTGCCGCCTGTGATCGCGACATCGGCTTCATAGAGGTCGCCGCCCTTGCCGTCGGCGATGGTGCCGCCGCGGATCACGAGGTCTGGGGTCGAGGTCATGGCATTTCATCCCGAGGCTGTTTTTGGTTGACGGCATCATGGGTCAGCCCCTGATGCTGTCAACCAGCGCCGATGAAGCTCTGGGATGCGCTGATGCTGATTTGCCAGCTGGGATCGAACGTTGCCGCCCGGCGGAAATTTGTTCCGCCGGGCAAATCGCCGCGAACCTAGCGCACGCCGAAGAACGCTGTCTTCTGGGTCTCTTCGGCCTGCAGCCTGGCGCGGACGCGCATCAGGTCCTTCCAGCCGATATAGCCGACGAGGCGCTGATCCTCGCGCGAGATCACAGGCAGATGCGAGACGTTGACCTGCATCAGGCGGTCGGCGAGCCGGTCGAGATATTCGTCGGGATAGGCGACGGTGATCTTGCTGCCGGCCAGCAGCTGCTTGAGCGTCGCGGTGCGATGCTTGCCGGCGCGGCGCCAGCGCAGCACGGACGGCGGGTCGATCACGCCGAGCACGTGGTGGTTGGCGTCGACGACGGGAAAGCTGGGGTGACCGGTCTTCGGGTTGGTCAGGAAGGCGGCCGCGCCATGCAGCGTCATGGTGTCGGCGACGGTCTCGACCGCCTTGGTCATGACGTCGCGCACGCGGGTCAGCGCGAACGGATCGACACGGTACTCGCGCACCAGATGATGGCCGCGCCGAGCCACCTTCTCGGTCAGGATCGAGCGCCGCATCAAAAGCACCGTGACGCCGTGCGCGGTGCCGCAGGCTGCGATCAGCGGCAGCAGCACATGGGTGTTGCCGGTGAGTTCGACGGCGAAGAAGGTCGCGGTCAGCGGCGAGCGCATCGTGCCGCCCATTGTCGCCGCCATCGCCAGCAACGCCCAGAAGCCGGGGCTCGCCGGCGGCAGATAGCCGCTCAGCGCCGTTCCCATCGCGCCGCCCATGATGAGCAGCGGCGCCAGCACGCCGCCCGAGGTGCCCGAGCCGAGCGCGACCGACCAGATCACGGCCTTCACCACGAGCAGCAGCGCGGCCTTCAGCACCACATCGCCTTGCAACATCGACGCGAGGTTGTCGTAGCCGACGCCGAGCGCCTGCGGCTCGATCAAGCCGCCGAGGCCGACCACCAGGCCGCCGATCAGCGGCCACCACATCCAGTGGATCGGCAGCTTGAGGAAGATGTCCTCGCAGCCATAAACCAGCTGGGTGAGCACGCCCGACAGCAGGCCGGAGAGGATCCCGATCAGGATCCAGGCGCCGAGCTGCAGCACCGAAATGTCGACGCCGCCGGTGAACGGAAACAGCGGCGCGGGCATGTGCAGGAAGGTGCGCCCGACCGCTGCCACCACGGCGGCGACGGTGACGGGAATGAAGCTGCGCGGCGTCCATTCGAACAGCAGCAGTTCGACCGCGAGCATGATCGCGGCGATCGGCGTTCCGAACACCGTGGTCATTCCGGCGGCGGCGCCCGCCACCAGCAGGGTCTTGCGCTCGTTGTCGCTGACCGGGAGCATCTGCGCGATCAGCGAGCCGATCGCGCCGCCGGTCATGATGATCGGGCCCTCGGCGCCGAACGGGCCGCCGGTGCCGATCGACACCGCCGACGACAACGGCTTCAGGATCGCCACCTTGGGGTCGAGCCGGGAACGGCCGAGCAGGATGGCCTCGATGGCTTCCGGGATGCCGTGGCCGCGGATCTTCTCGCTGCCGAAACGCGCCATCAGCCCGATGATGAGCGAGCCCGCGACCGGCACCAGCACGGTCCAGAGCCCGAGCGGCGAATCCTGCAATTTCAGGTCGGCGAAGCTGAACTGGCCGAAATAGGCGATGTTGGTGGCAAGCTTGATCAGCTGCAGCAGTCCCGCCCCGGCCAGCACGCCTGCGGCGGAGACAAACACGGCGATCGCCGAGATCACCACGACGCGCGGATCGGTCGTGAAGTCGCTCAGGAGGTGGCTGGCCTTCTCGCCGATTTTGGCAGTGTTTGGGGCGGTGTTCGTGGCGGAGACGCTCGATTTGGTGGAAATGACGCTCATTGGTGGCGTAAGGCTCGGGTGAAGTGGATGCGGCGTCATATCGCATTGCGATATAATTACAAGCGGGAGACATCGAATGGCACCGTCGAAATCGCCGAGGCAGGACCAGAAGCGGGTTCCCAGCCAGGGCGATTACGAAACGCTGTCGCAATTTCGCTATCTGATCCGCCGGTTTCTGGAGTTCAGCCAGGACGCCGCGAAGGCCGCAGGCCTGACACCGCGGCAGCATCAGGCATTGCTGGCGATCCGGGGGTATCCGGGGGGCGGGCCGGTTGCGGTCGGTGATCTGGCCGAACGGCTGCGGCTTCGTCACCACACCACGGTCGAACTGGTCGACCGGCTGTCCGAGGCCGGACTGGTCGAGCGCGTGCTCGATCCCGCCGACCAGCGGCGGGTGCTGCTGAAATTAACCGGCCTTGCGGCCGATCATCTCGCCGAATTGTCGGCGGTCCATCTCGATGAGCTGTCGCGCATCGAGCCGCTCCTGAAGCAGGTGCTGTCGCGACGGTCGGAGTGAGCGCGCTGCGTGCGCAACGTTTCGCGTTTCAGGCGCGCGGGCTGGCGGTCTCGGCCTCGTATCCCGAAGCCTGCGGCTTGCGCTCGGTGACGAGGGCAAGCAGCACGGTCAGCACCATGAACACCACGGAGGCGCCGAACACCCAGTGCGGCATGTGCTGGTCCATGATCCAGCCGAACAGCAGCGGGCTGACGATGCCGCCGAAGTTGAAACCGGTGGAGACGATGCCGAAGGCGCGGCCGGCGGCGCCGGGCGGCGCGGCGTTGCGCACCATCATGTCGCGGGACGGCGCGATCACGCCGCCGAGGAATCCGGCAAGCCCCATCGCCAGCGTGAGCGCCACCGGCGGCAGGTTGAGCAGCGCAATCAGCAGCACGAGGGCGGCGTTGACCGCGAAGCAGCCCGCAGCGACCTGGCTGTGGCGGTGGGTCCAGTCGGCGAGGTAGCCGCCGGCGAGCACGCCGGCCGCGCTGGCGCCGAGGAATGCGGTCAGCGCGATATTGGCCGTCGAGAACGATGCGCCGTAGCCGCCCATCAGTGCGACCACGCCGAAATTGTTGATGCCCGAGGTCGACAGGCTGAGCAGCGTGAAGAAGGCCGTCAGCACCATCAGCGCCGGTGTGATCACGCTGGCCTTTGGTGCCGCATCGTCCTTTGACTTGTTCTTGTTGGCGCCGGCATCGGGAATGCCGAGCACGATCAGGAACAGCGCCACCAGCGGCCCGACCGCACCGGCGACGATCAGCGCGCCGAGGCCGCCGATCGAGGCCACGAGCGCCGCCATGATCGCGGGCGCCACCGCGCCGCCGAGGAATCCGGCGAAGGTGTGGATCGAGAAGGCGCGGCCCATCCGCGCCTCGTCCATATGCGCCGAGAGGATCGCGTAGTCAGCCGGATGATAGACGCTGTTGGCAAGGCCCAGCAGCACCGCGCAGACGATCAGCGAGGTATAGCTGAGATGCAGGCCGAGCCCGATCAGCGCGCAACCGCCGACCGTCAGCCCGATGAGGAGGATCTTGCGCGCGCCGATGTGGTCGGCGAGGTAGCCGATCGGCGCCTGGGTCAGCCCGGAGACCACTGCGAACACCGTCAGCGCCAGGCCGAGCTCGACATAGCCGACGCCGAGCTGCTGCTTCAGGAACGGGAACAGCATCGGCAGCACGAAGATATGGAAATGGCTGACCCAATGGGCGACCGAAATCCCCGTCAGCGTGCGCAGCGCACTGTCGGCTTTCGCTTGCTGCGGTGCGGCCAGAACGTCGACCATGTCGTCGAAAACCCCAGTTCCATAGCGTTTTCAAGCGAAGTGGGTACCGGTTCGCGTGAAGAAAACGCGTCAAACAAAATGCCCGGCAGGGCCCGCCGAAAATAGAGATTGGCCGCTAATTGTCTATGAACGCGGGCGCATGGCTGCCCCCGGCGCGGGCGTGCCGGATCGACCCATGCGGCATTAAATGCGGCGACAAAGCACGGCGGCACGGCGATGATCGGCCATGATCGACGCCAAAAAGCAGCTCCGCGTGCTGGTGTCGGAGGGCTCCAGCACCTCCGGCCGCGAGGCGATCACGATCCTGGGCCTGGCCGGCCATCACGTCGAGGTTTGCGACCCCTCGCGCTGGTGCCTGGCGCGCTACTCGCGCTTTGTCCGCAAATACCACCATTGTCCGCCGCTGCGGTCGGATCCGGCCGGCTTCCTGCGCTTCGTCGAGCGCCTGTTGGCGTCGCGGCATTTCGATGTGCTGCTGCCGACCCATGAACAGGGATTTCTGTTCGCCCGCGCCGCGGCGGGGCTGGCCTCACGTACCGGCCTCGCGCTGCCGGATTTCGCCAGCTATCGCGCCGTGCACAGCAAGGCCGGCTTCAGCCGCCTGCTCGACCGGCTCGGCCTGCCGCAGCCGCCGACCCGGATCGTGAATTCGGCCGAGGAGCTGCGCGAGGCGGTGCGGTTTCCATCCGTTGTCAAAACGTCGGTCGGCACCGCCAGCCGCGGTGTCTGGTTCGTGCGCGACGCTGGTGATCTCAATCGCGCGCTCTACGACCTCGAATCCTCAGGCGATCTTGCCGGCGAGGTGCTGGCGCAGGATCTGGTCACCGGCACGGTCGAGAAGGCGCAGTCGGTGTTCTGCCACGGCACGCTCGTCGGCTTCCATGCGTACCGCCAGATTGCGGCCGGTGTCGGCGGCGGCGAGGCGATCAAGGAGAGCGTGAGCCGGCCGGCGATCCGCGCCGGCCTCGAGACCATCGGCGCGCATCTTCGTTGGCACGGTGCGCTCTCGGTCGACGTCATCATGCCGCTCGACAGCGCGACGCCGCTGTTGATCGACTGCAACCCGCGGCTGGTCGAGCCGATGAACGCCTTTCAGTCGGGCGTCGATCTGGTCGACCTGCTGCTGCGCGTCTCGCGCGGCGAAACGCCGGCGCCGCTGGCCGAGGGGCGCGCCGGGGTGCGGACGCATCTGGCGATGCAGGCGCTGCTCGGCAGTGCGTCGCGCGATGGTACGCGGCGTGACCTGATCCGGGAATGCGGCCGCATCGCCGCGGGCGAAGGGCACTATCGGGGAAGCAGCGAAGAGCTGACGCCGGTGGGGCTCGACTGGCTCAGCGCCGTGCCGCTTGCGATGACGACAGTGCTGCTGCTGGCATCACCGCAGATCGCCTCATCGCTGGCGCGCGGCGGCTTTGGCGCGCATCTGCTCGATCGCGGCAGCATCAAGGCGATCGAGAATGGCGATTTCCGCTAGTATCCCTCCAGCGCGAATTCACCGCACGATCTTGTCTGCGCGCTTCAAGAGCTCCGGTGGAATCTCGACGCCCACGGCCTGGGCCGCCTGGAGATTGAATATCAGCTCTCGCTTGGTGACGACGCCGACTGGCAGGTCGCCCGGCTTCGCGCCCTTGAAAATCTTGTCGGCGAATGTCGCAAACTCGCGCCATGTATCGGCGACGTTGGCCCCATAAGTAATCACCCCGCCCGCGTCCGCCTGGCCGCCGGGAAACATTGCCGGCAAGCGGTTCTTGATGGCCAGTTCACCGACTCGTTTTCGATTGCTCCAGGGCACCGGCACTTCAAGGACCAGCAGCGCCTGCGCGCGCTCCTTTGCCATCCCGGCAATCGCGGCCTCCAGATCGTCTGCACCCTTGACCTTCACGATTTGCGGCTCCACCCCCTGGGCCTTGGCTGCGGCCTCGTTGGCACGATCAATCGGGGCGAGCCCGCGTTCATCCGCGCCGGGGATCGTTTGATCACTGAGAATCGCAACGCGCTTGATCCCGGGGAATGCCTCCTTCAGAAGCTTGAACTGGTCGCTGGCCTGCCGCGGATCGAGGTTGGTGAGGCCCGTGACGTTGCCTCCCGGTTTTTCCATCGAGGCGACAAGCTTCAACGCGACCGGATCGGTCACGATCGCAAAGATCACCGGGATCGTCGACGTGGCTTTCTGCGACGCGACCGACGCCGGGCCGCCGAGTGCGAGGATGACATCCACATTCGCGTCGACCAGCTCCGAGGCGAGGCCCGGAAGGCGCTCGAGCTTCGATTCGGCAAATCGCGGTTCGATGACGATGTCGCGTCCTTCGAGATAGCCGCGCTCGGCGAAGTCGCTCAGAAGGTTTTTCTTGATGGAGTCGAACAGCGGCGACGGGCTGCCGTTGACGAGGATTCCTACTTTCCTGGGGGCCTGTTGCGCATCGGACGGGTCGCACATCGACGCGATCATGCAGAAGACCGTGAGCACCGCCTTCGCAAACCTCATGGCACCGCCCCCAGCAAGGACCCAGCGTCCATGCGAAGCCTAGCATCCAGGGGGTGGGCAACCAATCCGGAAGGGTGGTCCGGCCGATGACCTCGCTGCGACCTAATGTCTGCTTGGCGACGACGAGCCGGGCTCGGTAGCTCGCGAGCTACGAGGCCGCCGCGCGCGACTGCGCGCAGGATCTGTGGATCGATATTCGCCGGGCCTCACAACGGCTCGTCATCATTGCCGTAGCGGTCGAGCTTCGGCGTGGCGATGTCGCCGTCCTCGTAGTACTCGTCGTCCTGTAGCGCTGCGGGTGGCGGAGGTTTCTTCGACTTTTCGTCGGCCTTGTCTTTGGTCTTCGTGCCGCCCTTGGTCTGCTTCCCGGCCTTGGCCATGCGTTTCCCCTGCGCGGGTCAAATCAGCTGCCGGAACTCTACCCCAGTTTCGGTGCGTTTGTAATGTTCGGAGACGGTGCGCGGGGCAGACCCGCCCCACCGGTTCACGCTCTAAAACGTCGCGCCGGCCTTTACCATGTAGGTGCGGCCGGGCAGCGGATAGGCCGAGAAGCGGCCTTCGGTGAACGTGCTCGCGATGGCGTAATCGTAATAGAGCGCGTTGAACAGGTTGTTCACGCTCAGTGACCAGAAGAAGCGGTCAACTTGCCCGCTCAGCTTGATATCGGCGGTGGCGTTGCCGGGAATCCGGCTCTGGGTGTTGGCCTGATCGTTGTCCATGATGCGCGAACTCCAGGACCGCACCGTGGCGTCGAACACCAGATAGTTCTGCCAGATATTCCAGGTGACGCCGAGATTGCCGGTGTAGCGCGACACCAGCGGCACGTCGTTGCCGGCCCAGATGCCTTCGCGGAACACCGCGCGGGTGATCGCCATGCCGCCGCGCAGGGTCACCGTATCGCTGAACTTGAGCGAGGCACTGGTTTCCGAGCCATAGCGGCGGGTGGGGTCGAGGTTGGTGTTGAAGAACAGCACCGGGTTGAAATGGATCTCGTTCTCGAGATCCATCAGATAGACGCTGGTCTGGACCTGGAAGCGGTTGGTCCTGACGCGAAAGCCGCCCTCGACATCCTGCGAGGTCTGGGTCTTGAGCTGGAAATTCTGCGGGATCGGGGCGAAGGTCAGCGGGTCGAATGACGGACCCGACGCGACGCGTTCGTCGACATCAGGCGTGCGGAATGCGCGTGCCGCGCGGCCGAACACCGAGAAGGTGTCGGTCAGGCGATGCTCGATGCCGACATGCAGCGCGTATTGCGTCTCGTTGCTGTCGAGCGGTGCCGCCTGGGTGTCGAATGCGAATGGCGCATTCGGGTCGTAGCGATCGCGCGCCGAGATGCTGGTGTTCTGCACGCGCGCGCCGTAGGCGAAGTCGGTCGTCGGCAGCACGCCGATCGTGTGCTGCCAGTAGCCGGCCACGCTCTGCTGCTCGATATTGTAGATGTGGAACGGGTCGACGCCCTGATAGGCGCCGCGCGCCTCGCGGAAGCTCGAATCGTAATAGTCGATGCCGGTCAGGATCGTCGACGGCACGCCCAGCATCACATTCTTGACGCTGAGCCGCGGCGTCAGCGACCAGGTCTGCAGCGCGGCGTCATTGTAGGTCGAGGCGAAGCTGATGGTCGGCACCGTGCCGAAGAAGCCGCTCTGCGTCTCGCGCTGCCGCCAGCCGCCGTCGACGATGAGGTCGACGCCGTTCATCAGCGTCTTGGTGAAGCCGGCGGTGACGCTGGCGGTCTGCTGGTTGGCATAGTCGAAGGGCGTCGCGGCGCCGCGGCGATCGGTGAGCAGCTCGTTCACGCCGATCGACGGATCGACCAGCCGTCCGCCGGGTAGGCCGAGCTTCTGGTCGCTGCCGGTGACGGTCAGGAAGGCGGTGAGATCAGGCGTCGTGTAGTTGATGTTGCCGACGGCGTTGCGCTGGTCGAGCGCATTGTTGACGCGGTAGCCGTCCGACTTGATGCCGTTGCCGTAGAACGAGGTGGACCACGGGCCGGAATTGAGCGCCGCGGAGACCGCGGCCATGCGGGTGTTGAACGAGCCAACTCCGGCCTCGGCCCGCATCGTCGTCGGCGGGCCGCCGACGCCGGTCTTGGTGATGATGTTGACGACGCCGCCCACCGCGTTGTCGCCGTAGAGCACCGCGCCGCTGTTGCCGCGCGTGATCTCGATGCGCTCGATCGAATCGAGCGGAATCGTGGTGAGGTCGAAGCCGGCCTTGTCGACGTCGTTGAGGCGGCGGCCGTTGAGCAGGAAAAGGGTATTGTCGGTCGCGAATGCGCCGAAGCCGCGCAGGTCGACCGACGTCTTGGCGCCGTTCGGTCCGCCATAGGGCGTTTGCAGCTGCACGCCCGGCACCTGCGCGAGGATCTCGGGCAACGACTGCACCGGCGAATGCGCGATGTCGTCGGCGGTGATCACGGCCGAGGAGGAGCCGACAATGCCGGCGAACTGGCGGCCGCCGGTGCCGCCCGTTCCGGTGGCCACGCCGGTCCCTGTCGTGCCCGATCCGGCTCCGCTGCCTGTATTGTTGCCTTGCGAGGTGCCCGGCGCCGGGCGTCGCGGCGCCGGCGCTTCGTCAGCGGCCGGCCTGGCGCGCGTGACGTTCTGGTCGCCCGGCTTGGTGACTTCGATCGCCGGCAGCTGATCGGGAGCGGGTGCCTCCTGCGCCCGCGCTGCGGAGACAAGGATCGCCGGCGCGATCATCGTCGACGCGAGCAGAAGCGCGCGGCGCCGCCGATGGAAAGGGAAGGAGAACATAAGCAAGGCCTCGGCAACGTCAGTGGCACGTCACCGCGAACCAGTCTCACCATCGTGCTCACAGCATCAGGTGAAGCTCATGCCTGTACTCCCCGACCGGCAGCATCGCGTGTGACCACGGCTGACGGCAGGTCTCCTGGCTCGCGGGTCGTTACCCTTCGTCGCCTTCCCAGGACCGAGATTCCCAGTGGCCTGTGACGAAGGATTCACCGCATACAGTTGCGGGGGCAGCCGCGGCGTTGGGGAAGTTTCCCCGTACCGCATTCCCTTTTCATCTCATGAAAGAACCGTCATGTTCATCTAGGGTTCGGCCGGGTAGCAAAGTCAATCCGGCGGAAGTCGGGCGGCGGCCGCGCGGCCACGGTTTTTGTCGAGTGTCGCTTGTCTGCCACGGCGATCGCTGTAAGAGCATGGATCCGATGAGCGTGCAGGATTTTGCCTTGGCGGCCGAGGTCGCGGCGCGGCGCCGGTGGGGCGCCACGGCGGCGCTGCTCGCGCTCGTGGTCCTGTTGTGTGTGCTCTCGCTCGGCATCGGGCCGGTGCGGCTGTCGCCGCTCGCGGTGGTCGAGGCGCTGTTCGGCGGCAGCAGCGATGTGGCGCAGGTGATCGTGCGCGAGATCCGCCTGCCGCGCACCATCCTGGCATTTGCGATCGGCGGCATTCTCGGGCTGTCCGGTGCGGCGCTGCAAGGGCTGCTGCGCAATCCGCTGGCCTCGCCGTCGCTGTTCGGCGCGCCGCAATCGGCGGCGTTCGGCGCGGTGCTGGTGATCGCGCTGGGCCTCGCCGATGTGCGCTCCTACGCGCTGCCGGTGGTGGCGATCATCGCCGCGTTCGGCTCGGTGTTCGCGCTGCTTGCGATCGCCGGCCGCAATGCCGGGCTGTTGATCCTGATCCTCGCTGGGCTCGCGATCTCGAGCTTTGCGGGAGCCGCGACCGCACTGGTGATGAATCTCTCGAGCAATCCGTTTGTGGTGCTGGAGATCGCGTTCTGGCTGCTCGGCTCGCTGGAGGACCGCAGCTTCCAGCACGTGGCGCTGGCGCTGCCCTTCATCGTCGCGGGCGCCGCCATCCTGCTCAGCCAGGCGAGCGCCTTCCGCGCGCTGACGCTTGGCGAGGAGGCGGCGCAGAGCCTCGGCGTCGACGTCGGGCGGTTGCGGCTCTTCGTGATCACGGGCGTGGCGCTTGGCGTCGGCGGCGCGGTCGCAGTCACCGGCACGATCGGTTTCATCGGCCTCGTCGCGCCGCATCTGATGCGTCCCGTGATCGGTCACGATCCGGCGCGGCTCTTGGTGCCCAGTGCGCTCACCGGCTCGGCGTTGCTGCTCGCGGCCGACATCGCGGTGCGCATCATCCCCTCGACCTCCGACATCAAGGTCGGCGTGCTGACCTCGATCATCGGCGTGCCGTTCTTCCTCTATCTGATCATGCGCGAACGCCGCGCGCTCGGCGGAGGCGTGGCATGACGCTGCTCTCCGCCGCCGCTCTCAATGCCTCGCTCGGCAGCCGCAAGGTGCTGCACGATGTCTCGCTGTCGTTGCCATCGGGCCATCTGGTCGCGCTGGTCGGGCCGAACGGCGCCGGCAAGACCACGCTGCTGCGCGCACTCTCCGGGCTGATTCCGTCGGGCGGCGAGATCCGGATCGGCGGCGATCCGCTGGCGTCGCTGCCGCTGCGCGAGCGTGCGAAACGTTTTGCCTACCTGCCGCAGGGGCACATGGTGCACTGGCCGCTGCCGGCGCGCGACATCGTCGCGCTCGGCCGCTATCCGCACGGCGCGACCGATCCGGCGCGGCTGTCGCAGACGGATATGGAGGCGGTGCTGCGCGCCATGCAGGCGGTTGACGTCACCGAATTCAGCGATCGCCGCGTCACCGAACTCTCCGGCGGCGAGCGCAGCCGCGTCGCACTGGCACGGGTGCTCGCGGTGGAGGCGCCGGTGATTCTCGCCGACGAGCCGACCGCCTCGCTCGATCCGCGCCACCAGATCGACGTGATGCAGAAGCTGCGCAATGTCGCCGACAGCGGCGTGCTGGTGATCGTGGTGACGCATGACCTGGGACTTGCCGCGCGCTTCGCCGATCACGTGCTGGTGCTGTCGGAAGGGCGGCTGGCCGCGCAGGGCGCGCCCGTCGAGGCATTGTCGGAGAGCGTCCTCGCCAGCGTGTTCCGCATCAGCGCCTATCGCGCCGAATTTCAGCGCGAAGCCGTCATCGTGCCGTGGGCGGACGTGTGATGTGGCCACGGCCTCACCACGAGCTCAGTTCACCTCTCCCGCTTGTGGGGGAGGTCGCTGCGCTCGAAGAGCGCAGCGGGTGGGGGCTCTCTCCACTCAAAGAGCGTTCATTGCGGTACGACCCCCACCCCGACCCTCCCCCGCAAGCGGGAGAGGGGGCACTGTCTTCGCGCGGACGCTATCTTGCGTCGTCTTGCTTTGCCCTGATGCTTTCACTCCTCGTGTGGCTCATGTCAGCCGGTGCCGCGTTCGCCGCTGGACCACGCATCGTCTCGATGAATGTCTGCAGCGACCAACTCGTGCTGTCGCTGGCCGACCCGGACCAGATCATCGGCCTCAGCCGCTTCTCGCGCGATGCCTGGCAATCCTGGGCCGCGGAGAAGGCGCGAAACTTTCCGCGCCTGTCCGGCGAGGCCGAGGACGTGCTGCTGCTCAAGCCCGACCTCGTCGTGGTCAGCCTGTTCGACAAGCGCGCGACCCGCGATCTGTTGAAGGCCCACGGGCTGCACCTCGTCGAATTCACCGTGCCGCGCACGCTGGACGAGGTGAAGGACCAGATTCGCGCGATGGGCGATGTGGTGCAGCATCCCGATCGCGCGGAGGCCGAGATCGCGCGCCTCGATGCGACGATCGCGCATGCGCGGGCGGCGGCAAGCGCGCATCATTACCGCGTGCTGCCGCTGGAGCGGCGCGGCTTTGTCTCGGGCGACCATAGCCTGGTCAGCTCGCTGCTGGCGGCAGCCGGCCTCGCCAACGCCGCCGGCGAACTTGGCGTCGGCGCAGGCGGGTTTGCTTCGCTGGAGGCGATCGTAAAACTCCGGCCGGATTTCATCCTGGTGTCGGAAGCCGGCGACCGCGCCGAGGATGACGGTCGCGCCTTCCTGCTGCATCCGGCGCTGGAGCGCTTCTATCCGCAAAGCAAGCGCATCGTGCTGCCGGAGCGGCTCACGGTGTGCGGCGGCGTGATGCTGGCGGATGCGCTGGATCGCCTGACGGAAGAGTTGCAGCGAGTGACGCAGTGACCTTCCAAACCCGTCATCCTGAGAGTCTGACTCATAAATCACCCAACCTTAGCTGCAGCCGCGAGTCTGCGGGTCAGGAGCCTGATGTGTGCAATCAGCAGCCAGGCAGCTTCGGTTGCCACCGTCGCCTCGAAGTCCTTGGCGAGGCGGCGGCATCTGCCGAACCAAGCGAATGTGCGTTCAACCACCCACCGCCTCGGCAGAAGCTGGAAGCCTTTGACGCCTTGAGGCCGCTCGACGATCTCGACAGTCCATGGACCGCAGTCTGAGAGCGCGTCGAGGAGTTGATTTCCGCGGTAGATCCGGTCGGCAAAGACGTGGCGCAGCCGGGGGAAGTTCATCCGCACGTTCTTCAGCAGCGGTACGGCGCCATGGCAGTCCTGAACGTTGGCCGGATGAACATGAACCCCAAGGAGGAGGCCATTGGTATCCGTCACGATATGCCGCTTGCGGCCGTAGATGCGCTTGCCTGCATCGTAGCCGCGCGGTCCGCCAGCTTGCGTGGTTGGCGCACTTTGACTGTCGATCACGGCTGCCGTCGGCTTCGGTGTCCGTCCAAGCTTTTTTCGCGCCCGTCGGACAAGCACGCTGACAATCCTCTGCCACCGGCCTGTATCCCGCCATCTATAAAAATAGCCCTGCACCGTCGAATAGGGCGGGAACTCCTGCGGCAACGCCCGCCACTGGCAGCCGGTCGAAACGATATAGAGGATCGCTTCGATCACACGACGCAGCTCCGTCTTACGCGGCCGGCCGCGCCGGTTCGCTCGCGGCAACAGGCGTCTGATCACCGCCCACTCCGCATCGGTCATATCGCTTGCATAACGCAGATCGTCCCGCCGATATTGCTCCCGAGTGATCTTGGTCCAGGGCATCGTGCTCTCCCTCGAATCTTTGCAAATCCGATGGAATCACACCCCACTGAGATCACTCACCCATTTTTCAGTCAGGCTCTGAGGAGCGGCGAAGCCGCGTCTCGAAGGATGCACGGCCCGGATACTTCCAGGAGTTCGCGGAAGGAGTGTGGCCGTCGCCCTTCGAGGCTCGCTTCGCTCGCACCTCAGACGGTGAGATATTTGCGAGCGGGCTAAAGGGTTATGAGACTATCCCATCACCACCGGCCCGCCGGCCTTCTTCCACGCATCGATGCCGCCATCGATATGCGCGGTGTTGGCCAGTCCCGCCTTCTTCGCGGCGGCCACCGCCATCGCCGAGCGCTCGCCGAAGGCGCAGAAGAACACGACGCGGCGGCCGGTTGCGGCGGCGACCTCGCGCAGCATGCCGCCGGGCTGCAGGGTGGCGCAAATCCCCGGATAGGGCGCGTGCAGCGCGCCCGCGAGCGTGCCGTGCTTGGCCCGCTCGCCGCTCTCGCGCAAATCGACCAGAAGGATATCGGGGCGGCCGAGACTCGCGATGGCGTCGCGCGCGCTGAGGGAGAGGCCTTCCTTGGCGAGTTCGTCCTGGTGCAGGCCGACATGCATGTTGGCGGGCACCACGACGTCCATCAGCTTCGGGTTCGGCAAATTGAGGTTGTTCATCAGCTCGACATAGTCGTCGATCGATTTGACCTGCAGCCGCGGATTGTAGCGCTTCTCCTCGCCGATGGTGGAGACGGTGTCGCCCTTGTAGTCATGCGCGGGGAACACCATGGTCTCCTCCGGCAGCTTCAGCAGGCGGTTGAAGATCGAATCGTACTGCGCCCGCGCGCTGCCGTTCTGGAAGTCGGTGCGGCCGGTGCCGCGGATCAGCAGCGTGTCGCCGGTGAAGACGCGGTCGCCCATCAGATAGCTGTAGGAATCGTCGGTGTGGCCGGGCGTGTACAGCGCCTCGAGGCAAAGGCCCTCGATCGTCACCTTGTCGCCGTCGGAGACGCGCATCGACACCACGTCGGCCTTGCTCTGCTCGCCCATGATGGTGATGCACTGGGTGCGGTCGCGCAGCTCGCCGAGGCCGGTGACGTGATCGGCGTGCAGGTGCGTATCGACGGCCTTGACCAGCCTGAGGTCAAGTTCCTGGAGCAGCTTGCAGTAGCGATCGGCCTTCTCCAGCACCGGATCGAGGATCAGTGCCTCGCCGCCGGCGCGGCTCGCGAGCAGATAGCTGTAGGTTCCGGATACGCTGTCGAAGAGCTGGCGAAAGATCATGACGGCTTACCTATTCTCCGGGCCGAGTCACATGGAGGATATTATTCCATAGATAGGGTCTGTTCAAAGCAAATCCATCCCCACCCCAGCCGAATCCCGTCACCCTGAGGAGCGCGCTCTTGCGCGCGTCTCGAAGGGTGGACGGCCCGGGTCTTTCCGCGAATGGGACAAGGCATCTGGGCCGTGCATCCTTCGAGGCTCGCTCCGCTCGCGCCTCAGGATGACGGGATATGCATCGAGGTCGTGGAAGAGACGAAGTTACGGCCGCACGTAACTCCAGCCTGCTCTTGCGGGCGCGCGTTCGCGCGACCCGTTGGCTCGCAATGACGACGGGGCCGTTACGGCCGGACCAGCGTGTATCCGTTCTCGGTGAGCAGCAAGATCTGCGCGACGCCGACCTGCACGGGGGTGGCGGCGGCGATGTAGTCCGGCCGCTTGCCGCTGTCGCGTTCGATCGTGTCGGCGGTGTTGAGGCAGATGTCGACCCGCGCGCCCTGCGCGACCAGGCTCTCGACCAGCTTGCGGTTCGGGTTGTCGGGCTTGAGCAGGTCGATGCCCGGGCCGAAGGCGACGATCTCGACCGCGACCTTGTCGGGGTCGTAGTGCTTCATCAGATTGTTGGCGACGCTGATGACGAGGCCTTGCTTCCTCGGATCGTTGTCGGAGAGCTGCAGCACGACCTTGTGCTCGGCGAACGGCTTGTCCTGCAACGGCGCCTGCTGGGCACGCGCGAGTGGCGTCGCCAGCGCGAGCGCAGCAAGGCCGAATGCCGCGATCAGCGCGCGGCGCGTCATCCGTGCCTCGCGATGCCCGGGTTGTCCTCGACGCCTTTCAGCGTCACGCCGGGTTCGTCGCGGTTCGGCGGCCGGCCGGAGCGCAGGTGCCTGGCGACGACATCCCAGATCGGCGCGCCGCTCTGCTGGTTGACCGAGGCCCAGCCTGCGACCTTGTAGTGCTTGCCGGCTTCGAGACGCTTGCCGTTGCCCAACTTCAGCTCGGAAATGCGCTTGCCGACAGTCTCGGCCGGCGTGCAGGTGTAGGCGAGGCCGCCGACGCGGACCATGTCGCCGCCCTGCTGATAATAGGGATCGACGTTGAACAGATTGTCGCAAACGTCTTCCAGCACATCCTTGATCTGGCTACCCGTCATCTTGGCGACGTAGGTCTCCGGATAGGTGATCGCGGTTTCCGACAGCACGTCTTCCATGGTCAGCGGCTGGCCGGCGAGCGTGGTGATGCCCCAGCGGAAGCCCGGCGACAGCGCGATCTCGGCGTCGAGCTCGTTCAGCAGCGCATCGCAGATCAACTGGTCGACGGTGCCGGAGAAATTGCCGCGGCGGTAGAGCAGCCGGTCGGCCGAGGCCAGCTTGTTGTTCCATTCGTCGGCATGCGGATCGCGCATCTTGTCGATCAGCGTCTGCATCGCAGGATCGGGCTTCAGCAGTTCGGCGAACACCGGCAGCAGCCGGTAGCGGACATTGGCGACCTTGCCCTTGGCAAGGTCGAGATCGAGCACGCCGATGAATTTGCCGTTGGAGCCGGCATTGGTCACCAGCGTGACGCCGCCGGCATTGGTCACCGTGATCGGGATCGGGATCGCGTCGTGGGTGTGCCCGCCGAGGATGACGTCGATGCCGGTGACGCGGCTGGCGAGCTTGAGGTCGACATCCATGCCGTTATGCGACAGCAGGATCACCGCCTCGACCTTGTCGTTGTTGCGATGGCCGTCGACGAGCTTCTGCAGCTCCTCGTCGCGGATGCCGAACTTCCAGTCCGGCGTGAAGCGCTTCGGATGCGCGATCGGCACGTAGGGGAAGGCCTGGCCGATGATCGCAACGCGATGGCCGCCGATCTCCTTGATGAAGGACGGCTTGAACACCCGTCCCGAAGCCGGGTCGAACGCCTTGGCGTCGTTGAACGCGGCTTCCTCGGTCAGGAACACGTTCTGCGCCAGGAACTCGCCCTTGAAGCGGGAGAGGTTGTCGCGCAGCACCTGCTCGCCATAGGTGAATTCCCAGTGCCCGGTCATCGCCTCGATGCCGAGCAGATTGGCGGCCTCCACCATGTCGGCGCCGTTCATGGCGTTGGCGAGCGCCGAGCCCTGCCAGAGGTCGCCGCCGTCGAGCAGGATCGAACGCTTTTCGCCGACATCGGCGCGCAGCTTGTCGACCAGTGTCTTCAGGTGGGCGAAGCCGCCGAGCCGGCCGAAGCGGCCGGCGGCCTTCTCGAATTCGACGCAGGTGAAGGCATAGGCGTCGGCGCTGTCGGGCCGGATGCCGAAGCGGTCGAGGAAGGCCTTGCCGACGAGGTGCGGCGGCTGGCCGGCCATCGCGCCGACGCCGAGATTGACGCCGGGCTCGCGGAAGAACACCGGCTTCAGCTGCGCATGCGTATCGGTCATGTGCAGGATGCGGGCGTTGCCGAACCGCTCGAGGTCGTAGACGCTGGCGGTATCGGCGCTGCGCGCGAGGCGGGGCAGGCCGGCCGTCAGCGTTGCGGCGGCCGCAGCTTTCAGGAATTCCCGGCGGCGGATGATCATCATTCTCTCCGCGCGGCCCCTGGCCTGCGCGCTCTTAGCGAACTTCCATGTCCTTCCAGCGTTCCTTTTCGCTGGTGGCCTGGAAGATCGAGGCCTTTGCCAGCGCCTCGGCCTCCTTGGCCCTGGCGACTGCGGTGTCGAAATCACCAGCCTCACCGGCCTTTTTTGCGGCAGATAGTGTCGAGGCGGTGGTGGTCCACTGGTTGCGCAGGTTGCCTGCTTCCTTGTTGGCGGCTTCGGCGGCGGCGTAGGCGGCCTTGTAGTCGGCTTCGGAGGCGGCGAGGGCACAGGTCGCCGCTGCGATCAGCAGGGCTGATGCTGCGAGGACAGTTTTGATGGCCGCGCTCATGGCCGTGCTCCCGGACCCGAAATCGGCAGCCCGTTGCTGACATAGGACAGATAGTATTCGAGGTTGCGGTACTCGTCGTCCTGCGGATTGAGCGGCACGCCGCGGATCTGGCTGTTGCAGGTGGTGAAGCGGCGGCTGGTCGTGCCCATGCCGCTCCATTCGGAGCGGTAGATCGGCATCGCGTTCAGGATGCCGAGCGCCGGCGCCAGCACCTCGGCGCGGATCCGCTCGCCCGGGCTCTGGATGTGGCAGGTGGCGCAGGAGAAATTGAGCTGGCCGCGGCGGGTGTAGAAATACTCCTTGCCCTTCTGATAGGCCTCGAGCGCGCGCGGATCGTTCGGGATCTTGATGTCCATCGGCTTGCCGCGCGAGGTGAAGGCCATGTAGGCGGTGAGCGCCGCCATGTCGTCCTTCACATAGGAGAACGGCGCCTCGCCATTAGCTTCGCGGCAGCGGTTGAGCGCGAGCTCGAGCGTGACGACCTTGCCTTCCTTCTCGTCGAAATAGGGATAGTTCTGGCGGATACCGATGCCCTTGTTCGGGAAGCAGTCGGCGTAGGTCTTGCCGTTCTTGAACGGCGTCGCGAACATCTCTTTGCCGGCTTCGAGCGAGAACTCGTAGGGCGGAAACTGCTCCTTCTCCTCCCACTGCCTGTGCAGGTCCTCATTCATCGAATAGGGACCGTTGACGAAATCCTCGAGCTTCAGCTTGGGGAATTTGCTGGTGAAGAATTTCTGGAACGCGGCCTTGTCGGCGGCGGGATCGACGGTGTCGGCCGCCCGCGCGGCCGGCGCGAGCGCCAGCACGCCGAGCGCGAACGTCGCGAGTGCTGCACGGATTGCGAGGCGCCGCGTCATTGAATCTTCGCCGTGGCGGTGTCGGTCGCGCCCTTGTTGTCGACCCAGCTGACCTTCAGATCGTCGCCCTTCTTGCCGCCCTTGAAGGCGAACTTGACATAGGGATCCTTGGAGACGCCGCCGCCCCAGTCGGCGACGAACACCGGCTTGCCGTCATATTCGAAGGTGAGCTGCTGGATGAAATGCGGCGGAATGATCTCGCCCTTGGCGTCCTTGACGAAGCCGGAATCCATCGGATGCTGGATCAGAGCCTGCACCTCGGTGGTGTCGCCGTTTGACGTGGCGCGCACGCGAATGCTCGATGCCATCTGATTATCCCTATTGTTTGCGCATGATCTTGTCGGAAAACCGGTTCCCACTTTTCCGGATCATGCGTACTCAGCCGCCGCAGCCGCCGACGGTGACCTTGATTTCCTTTTTGGCGCTGTAGAGCTTGCCGCCGGCCTCGACGATCGCGGTGACGTTGCTGGTCTTCGCCATCTTGATGCGGTTGGAGACGGTCGGCAGCGTGCCGGCCGGAATCCTGTATGAGGCGACCAGCGAGATCGGATTCTCGCTCACCAGAAACGAGATCGAGGTGACGTCGGCCAGCGTCGTGGTGGCGGAGATCGGCACCACCGCGCCGTTCTCGGCGATCTCCGGCGCATCCATCTTGATCTTGTCCGACGGCTCGGCGGTCTTGCCATAGAGCGCCTTGATCGCGTCGGCCTCGTTCTTCTGCTTGAATGCGTCTTCGGGATATTTGTCGTTGGCGGCGGCGAGCGCCCGCGGCACGTCGAACGGAATGACCCCGAGGCCGATCAGCGCGGCGACGCCGGCGCCCTTCAGCACCATGCGGCGCGCTTTGAAAAATTCGCTGGTCGTGATGTTCATCGAAAAAAATCTCCTCAAGCGACGGTCGCGGCGTCACAGCGTCTGCAGGAAGTCCACCACCGCGTCGATTTCCTTCTCGCTCAAAATCCGGTTTCGGCCGAACGGCGGCATCACCGTCTGCGGATTGCGCCTGGTTTCGTCGGTCACGATCGCGATCAGCTCGTCACGGCTGTATTTGGCCTTCAGGCCGCTCAGCTCGGGGCCGATCGTGCCGGGCAGGTCGCCGCCCTTGATGACGTGGCAGGTCAGGCAATTGCCCTTGCCGCGGTCGAAGGCGAGCTTTTGTCCCTCGGCGGCGGACTGGGCCTGCGCGGGCGCGGCCATGGCGGTGCCCGCCAGCAGCGCCAGGACGAAGGCTGGCTTGGAGAAAGTGGCGATCAAGGACGTTTCCCGGGCTTCAATCTCGATGATCCCATCGCAATATAAAGCGTGGAAAGCACAAAGGCCATCGGCTGGCAACACGGAGAATAGGCGCGTTGCGACGGGGTTAATGCCACAGGGGCAGTCCGGCACTGGAGCGCATGTCCTGCGCCTTCCGCCTGTCATGTTTGTGCGGTTGAGATGTGGCTGAGGCGTAGGGAGAAGCGCGGTGGCGGAATTCGTGGCGGAGTTTGGCAAGGACGGCCGGCCGGTCGAGGCGGACGGGCGGCTCGATGCGCCGGCGTTCCATCGCAACCATCAGCCGATCTGGACCGTCCTGAAGGACTGCCTCGCCGGCCAATCCGGCGACGTGCTGGAAGCCGGCAGCGGCACCGGCCAGCATGTCGTCTATTTCGCCGGTCAGACGCCCGACATCACCTGGTGGCCGAGCGATCTCCATGCGGCGCACCTGCGCAGCATCGAGGCCTGGCGCGCGCATGCCGGCCTTCGGAACATCCGGTCGCCGCAGCCGATCGATCTGTCCGACCCGGCTTGGTCGCCGGCGCCGCCGGACGGCAAAGGTCCGGACAAACTGCTCGCGATCTTCTGCGCCAATGTGATCCACATCGCGCCGTGGCGCGTGGCCGAGGGCCTGTTCGCCGGCGCCGCGCGGCACCTGCGCGCCGACGGCCGGCTGTTCCTCTACGGCCCGTTCAAGCGCGGCGGCAAGCACACCGCGCTCAGCAATGCCGTGTTCGACACGTCGCTGCGCGAGCGCGACGCCGAGTGGGGGGTGCGCGATATCGCCGATCTCGAGACGCTTGCGGAGCGCGTCGGGCTCAAGCTCGCCGGCAGCTTCGAGATGCCGGCCAACAACATGATTTTGGTCTTTGCCCGCAAGTAGCCGCGCTCAATCGTAAGCCAGGCACCAGCCTGGCCCACGCAGCCAGCAACGTTCATCGGGGATCCCGGCGTCGCGATAGAGCTGCGTCACCTTCTGCCAGCCGCCGCGGGCGAAGGCTTCGGCGAGCGTTTTTTCGGACGTCTCGTCCCGGCCGCCGTCGCAGGGAATGATCGCGACCGGTGATATCCAGTCCGCCCGGTACGCTGCCTCCTCGCGCCGGATCCGGAACACGGCGCCGGATCGCGCCACCTGCTCCGGCGCGCCGCCCTTGAATCCCTCATCCGAAGTCAGCGGCAGGATCAGACGGCCGCCGGCGGCGAGCCCGTCGAGCCATCGCGCGACAGGCCGGGTGCAGCCGGCGTTGACATAGATCACGTCGGCGGACTCGAACGCGACCTGTGTGCCGTCGCCCTGGATGATCTCGACATTTGCGCAAGCGGCGAGATTGGCGCGAGCGTCTGCCGCAAGGTCCGGATCGTATTCGATGCCGGTCACGCGGCCGGACGGTCCGACCAGATGCGCGAGGATCGCGGTGTAGTACCCCGTGCCCGTGCCGATATGCACCACGTGCTCGCCGGCGGTGGGTGCGGCCTGGTGCATGAGATAGGCATGCAGCGAGGGCTGGCCGTTGTTGAGACGTCGCTCGGGTCGCAAGGCGACGAGATCGTTGGTGTAGAGATAGACCGGGTCGGCATCGGGCGTCGGCGCATAGTCGCGGCTCCACCAGCGCAGCATCATCCATGGTCCCGGGCCGACGAAGTCCTCGCGGCGAATGGCGGCGAAGGCCTCCGTCAGCCGCGGATTGATGGTGTTGGCGGCGGCCAGGATCTGCTTGGCATAGGCCGCGCGGACGATGCGGAGTTCGGCTTGCGGGTCCATTGCCGCGCGCTCCCACGATGTCGCGTGTTGTGTGATTTGACACACCGAGGTGTGTGAAATAGCATACTGCGGCGACGGAGGCCAGAATGAAGAGACGGCTTTATCCGGCCGTGCTGGAGCGCGGTCCGCGCGGCGCGTTCGGGGCGTGGTTTCCGGATTTTCCCGGCTGCGTCGCCGCGGGACGATCGCAGGAAGACGCGATCGAGCGCGCCGAGCAGACGCTGGCGCAAACCGTCGACGGCTGGGTCGAGCAAGGCAAGCCATTGCCGGAGCCGACCCCGATCGAGCGCATCGTGGCGCCGAAGGGCTCCGACGTTGCAGCCTTCTTCATGGTCGGCGTCGATCCGCCCGACCCGTCCGAGCGCGTCAACGTCTATTTGCCGAAGAGCCTGATCACACGGATCGACAAGCATGCCGCCGGACTCGGCATGAGCCGTTCGAGCTTTTTCGGTTTCGCCGCGACGCTTGCGCTTGAATGGCACGTTCACAAGCCGCACCTCGTCGGGCCGCGCTCCAAGGTGCACAAGACCGGCGCGCTGCGCGCCGAGAAGCGGATGGGCAAGAAGCCGGCGCGGTAGGCGATCGATCATCGAGCAGCTCTCTCACCGTCACCCTGAGGAGGCCGCAGAGCGGCCGTCTCGAAGGGTCGACGGTCCGGCTGTTGGCCGTGCATCCTTCGAGACGCGCTACGCGCTCCTCAGGATGACGGTACTGATAGAAGTGCCGGGCTGCTGTGACGTCACTCTGTGAGAGCAAGCGATCCCCTCGTGCGCCTCCTGCATGGCGTACGTCCGTTTGCGCCGGTTGATCGGCTTCGACCCGCTCTCCATAGTGCGCCCGATTGGGGGCTCCCGCCGGGGCTTCGAGGCGGGACCACCGATGATTGACGTGACGGCTGCGGATGAGGCGAGCGACGACGCGCGGGCGCGCAGCAATGTGTGGCGGCTTGCGGCGGCGCAGGCGCTGACCGGCGCCAATTCGGCCGTGATCTTCGCCACCGGCTCGATCGTCGGCGCGACGCTGGCACCCGACGTCTCGCTCGCGACGGTGCCGCTCTCGATGTATGTGCTCGGGCTTGCCGCCGGCACGCTGCCGACCGGCGCGATCTCGCGCGCCTATGGCAGGCGCGTCGCCTTCATCATCGGCACCTTCTGCGGCACGCTCACCGGCGCGCTCGGCGCCTGGGCGATCCTGCATTCATCGTTCTGGCTGTTCTGCGGCGCGACCTTCCTCGGCGGGCTCTACGGCGCCGTCGCGCAGTCCTACCGCTTTGCCGCGGCCGATGGCGCCAGTGTCGCGTTCCGGCCCAAGGCGGTGTCCTGGGTGATGGCCGGCGGCGTATTCGCCGGCGTGCTCGGGCCGCAGCTCGTGCAATGGACCATGGACATCTGGCCGCTCTATCTGTTCGCGTTCTCCTTCGTGATGCAGGCGCTGGTCGCGCTGGTGGCGATGGCGGTGCTCTCGGGCGTCGACGCGCCGAAGCCTGCGGCGGCGGACCTGCATGGCGGCCGCCCGCTGCTCGAGATCGCAAAGCAGCCGCGCTTCATCGCCGCGGCGCTGTGCGGCGTGATCGCCTATCCGATGATGAATCTGGTGATGACCTCGGCGCCGCTCGCCATGAAGATGTGCGGGCTGTCGGTCAGCGATTCCAATTTCGGCATCCAGTGGCACATCGTGGCGATGTATGGCCCGAGCTTCTTCACGGGCTCCTTGATCGCGCGGTTCGGCGCGCCCGTGATCGTCGCGCTCGGGCTGGCGCTCGAGGCGGTCGCCGCGATGATCGGACTGTCAGGCGTCACTGCGCCGCACTTCTGGGCGACGCTGTTCGTGCTCGGGATCGGCTGGAATTTTGCGTTCGTTGGCGCTTCCGCGCTGGTGCTGGAAACGCACCGGCCGCAGGAGCGCAACAAGGTGCAGGCGTTCAACGATTTCCTCGTGTTCGGCATGATGGCGATCGGCTCGTTCTCGTCGGGCCAGCTGCTCGCGCATTACGGCTGGAATGCCGTCAACTGGGTGGTGTTCCCGCCTGTGCTGCTCGGCCTTGCCGTGCTTTCGTTCGCTTCATTCGCCAAGCGACGCGCGAAATTGCGCGCGGTGGAAGAAATCCCGGATCCCAGCATCTAAAGCTTGTCGTTTGACCATGGTCTGTTCGGAAAACCGCTTCGCACTTTTCCGGACCATGCTGCTGCCAATTGCTGACACTTCGATCAGCTTCGAAATGATCCGCTTGCAACGCTGTTCACATCATGGGATCGGGTTGGTCCGGCCATGACGATGTGAGAAGCAAGAGCAAGAAATGGACGCATCCTCAGCCACGCTGCCTGATGAATCCTCGCTTGGCTACGAAGGCTGGCGCATCGTCGTCGTCTGCTTCCTGCTTGCGACCTTCGGCTGGGGATTGGGCTTCTACGGCCAGAGCGTCTATGTTGCCGAGCTGCAGCGGCTGCACGGTTGGCGGGCGTCGCTGATTTCGTCGGGCACGACCTTCTTCTATCTGTTCGGCGCCGCGCTGGTCGCCTTCGTCAGCGAGGCGATCAAGGCGTTCGGCGCGCGCAGCTGCCTGATCGCCGGCACCTTTGCGATGGCGATCGCGGCGGTTGCGATCGGCGAGGTGCGCGAGCCCTGGCAGCTCTATCTTGCCGATGCGCTGCTGGCGTTCGGCTGGGCCGGCACCAGCCTCGGCATCATCACCAACACGCTCGGCCTGTGGTTCGACAAGAAGCGCGGCATGGCGATCAGCCTGGCGCTGAACGGCGCGAGCTTCGGCGGCATCGTCGGCGTGCCGCTGCTGGTGGCGGGGATCGGCACGTTCGGCTTCTCCGGCGCGATGATCGCGGCTGCGGCGCTGCTGATCGTGGTGATGGTGCCTGTCATCCTGATCTTTGTCGGGCGGGCCGCCGGCGCATCTGCACGCGGTCACGGCCGCCGCTGCCGACGCGCCGTCAGCGACCCAGGTGCGCAGCCGGGCGCTGCGCGACATCCGCTTCCTCTCGGTCTCGCTTGCCTTCGCGCTGGTGCTGTTCGCCCAGGTCGGCTTCATCGTGCATCTGATCGCCTATCTCGATCAGGTAATCGGCCGCGAGCGCGCGACGGTGGCGATGGCGCTCTTGACCGCGATGGCCGTGGTCGGGCGCGTCTCGTTCTCCTTCGTGATCGACCGGCTCAACCAGCGGCTGGCATCGGCGCTGTCTTTTATCAGCCAGGCGGTCGCGCTCGCCGTCATCATCAATGTGCACAATGACGTGGCGCAGATCGCCGCCTGCGCGCTGTTCGGCTTCTCGGTCGGCAATCTGATCACGCTGCCGGCGCTGATCGTGCAGCGCGAGTTCGATCCGCGTGCGTTCGGCGTGCTGGTCAGCCTGATCACCGCGATCAACCAGATCACCTACGCCTTCGGCCCCGGCGTGGTCGGGCTGCTGCGCGATCTCTCGGGCAGCTATTCGCTGCCGTTCTACGGCTGCATTGGCCTGGAGCTGATCGCGGCGGCGACGATCATGGCGAAAGGGAAGTAGATTGTAGCCCGCATGAGCGAAGCGATATCCGGGACCCGTCCCTGAACTTGCGCCAGACCCCCGGATATCGCTTCCCTCATCCGGGCTACGTTCTACGACTTGCGGCGTGACTTCCGCGCCTTCTTCTCGCCGATCTTGCCGGCCGCCGCGACCCGCAGCAGGCGGCGGAAGGTCGGGCATTCCATGTGGCTCGGCGCCGGGCAGACGGCGGCGTGGCGCAGGCCGTCGCGCATCGCGTTGAGCCTGCGGATGGTGCGGTCGAGCTCGTCGGCCTTGGCAGAAAGCATTTTCCGGTCGATGCGCGGTCTTCCATCGGGCGCGAACATCCTTGCGATCTCGTCGAGCGAGAAGCCGGAGGCGCGCCCGAGCGCGATCAGCGCCAGCCGGTCCAGCACCGCCGGATCGAACAGGCGGCGCAACCCGCGCCGGCCATGCGAGGCGATCAGACCTTTCTCCTCGTAGAAGCGCAAGGTCGAGGCGCGCACGCCCGATAGCTCCGCCACCTCCGCGATATCGATGTCCCGCATGGCCCTTGACCTCAAGTTCACTTGAACTGGCAGTATCCAGCCTATCGCTTGCGTAAGGCAAGCATCAACAAGGACGAGAATCATGGGTGTCGCAGCGCAAGTCGACGACGAGCAGGTCAAACTCTGGAACGGCGCCGCCGGCCGCGCCTGGGTCGAGACGCGCGAGGTGCTGGAAGGGATGTTCAGGCCGCTTGAAGAACTGCTCGTTCAGGCGGTGTCCGATGCCGCGGCAAGCCGGGTGCTCGATATCGGTTGCGGCACGGGCGCCACAACGTTCGCCGTTGCCCAATTGCTCCGCCAGCAGGGGCATTGCACCGGCATCGACGTTTCCGAGCCGATGATCGCGGCGGCGCGCGCCCGCGCGGAGGGGGAAGGGCGGCCGGTCAGCTTCATCTGCGCCGACGCGCAGACCTATCCGTTCGCGCCCGCGAGCTTCGACATGATCATCTCGCGCCTCGGCGTGATGTTCTTTGCCGATCCGGTGCAGGCTTTCGCCAATCTGCGCCGCGCGGCCCGGCCGGATGCTGCGCTCCGCATCATCGCCTGGCGCGGCGCCGCCGAGAACCCGTTCATGACGACGGCGGAACAGGCAGCGAAGCCGTTGCTGCCGGATCTTCCGGCGCGGCGTCCCGATGCGCCGGGGCAGTTCGGCTTTGCCGACCGGAAGCGGGTCGAAACTATCCTGGAGGATAGCGGCTGGGACGCGATCGCGATCGAACCGGTCGATGTCGCCCTCGGCTTTCCGGCATCACAGCTGGCCCACTATGTGAGCTGGCTCGGCCCGGTCGGGACGATGCTGCAGGCGATGGAGGAGCCGCGCCGCACGCGAGTGATCGAGACCGTGCGCGGTGCGTTCGATCGCTACATCCACGGGACCGAGATTCGCTTCACCGCGGCGTGCTGGATGGTCGCGGCACGAGCGCCGGCGGAGGCCGCGCATGGTTGAAGCCGCGGAATTTGTGGCGAGCGCGGTGCTGACCGGGATCGGTGCGACCGTCGTGATGGACATCTGGGGGATGGTTCGAAAGCGCCTGCTTGGCATCCCGTCGCTGGACTATGCCCTGGTCGGTCGCTGGCTCGGCCATCTCGTATCCGCTCGCCTGCGCCACGACCGCATCGCCGCGTCACCACAGGTCGTGGGCGAACGGATCATCGGATGGACCGCGCATTATCTGATCGGGATCGGCTTTGCCGGCGTGCTGCTTGCGATCTTCGGCCTCGATTGGGCGCGGCAGCCCACCATCGCTCCGGCTCTGATGGTCGGGATCGGCAGCGTGGCCGCGCCGTTCCTGGTGATGCAGCCCGCGATGGGCGCCGGCATTGCCGCGAGCCGTACGCCCCATCGATGGGCGGCGCGGCTGCAGAGCCTCGTGACGCACACGGTGTTTGGGATTGGGCGCTTTATGCGGCCGGCTGGCTCGCGCACCCGTTCCTGAACTCGTAGATGGGGTAACGGGCCGGCCGCCCGCTCGCTACGGCGCAATTTGGAAGCGCGCTCGCGAGCGGCCTGTTGGTTGGAAGGCGGTCGTCCCTCAAACTGATGGTGTTCAACGGAGTCGGGCAAGCCCGCTCCAAGCATCATTAAGGGACGACCATGTACCACTATGCAGGAATTGACGTGTCTTTGGAATGCTCGAGCGTTTGCCTTGTCGATGGGACAGGCAAGATTTTGCGCGAGACGAAGGTTGCGAGCGAGCCGGCGGCGCTGATCGCCTGGTTCCGGTCGCTGGGTCTGGTACTGGAACGGATCGGGCTGGAGGCAGGCCCCTTGTCGCAATGGCTGTATGCGGGTCTGCGAGACGCAGGGCTTGCGGTCGAGCTGCTGGAAACGCGGCACGTTCGCGAAGCCTTCAAGTCGATGCCGGTGAAGACGGACCGCAACGATGCCCGCCGGATCGCGCAGTTGATGCGGCTCGGCTGGTTCCGGCCGGTGCACTGCAAGTCGGTCGCGGCGCAGGAGACCCGCCATCCTGACGGTGCGCAAGCTGCTGCAATCCAAGCTTCGCGATGTCGAGAACAGCCTGCGCGGCATACTTCGCGGTTTTGGCCTGAAGGTCGGTGCGACCACCGAGCGCACGTTCGCCGGGCGCATCCGCGAGCTCGTGACCGGCCATCCCGGACTGGAGTTGGTCGCGGCGGCGCTGCTCCAAGCCCATGCGGTGCTGCTGCGGGAGTTCAAGAGCCTGGACAAGCACACCCAGAAGCTCGCCAGGACGCATCCATCCGCCAAGCTCCTGATGACAACGCCGTCCGTTGGTCCGATCGTGGCGCTCACCTATGCCGCGGCGATCGACGACCCGAAGCGCTTCCGCTCCTCGAAGGCCACGGGAGCCCACTTTGGGCTCACCCCGAAGAAGTACCAGTCCGGTGAGACCGACTACACCGGCCGCATCAGCAAGATCGGGGATGCCTCCGTGCGCGAGGCACTCTACCAGGCAGCTCACGTCATGCTGACCAAGCCGGTCAAGAATTGCTCGGCATTGAAGAGCTGGGCGATGCGGATCGCCCGGCGCGCAGGCATGCGCAAGGCCAAGGTAGCGCTGGCTCGCAAGCTCGCCGTGATCCTGCATCGCATGCTCGCCGACACCAAACCGTTCAACCCGATGACCAAGGCCATCTAGCCAGGAGCAGCAATCGGTTCCGGGCGGGCCACGACACCAGGCTCTCCCCGAGCGAAGTCCCTCCGCTGGGACGATGGATCCGGTCAGGCCGCCATCCGGGAAGTGGCTCACGACCACGCAATCCGTAGATTGGCCGGCCGGCTCCTCAATGCACCCCATCAGGCGACGGCCTTCGCGCCGATCCCGTACAGAAGCAAGTGCCCGGCGAGTGGATGACGCGAAAAGGGATTGACTAACCAAGGCCCGTTACAGAAGCCCGGATGAGCGAAGCGCAATCCGGGAACAGTATCACCCCACGGTGCCAACCCCGGATTTCGCGGAGCCTGTCATCGGGCGCGCGCTCGCGCGACCCGTTGGCTCCATCCGAGCTACCTCTTCACCTCCCCTTGGAAAGGGGAGGTCGCTTTGCTCGCAGAGCAAAGCGGGTGGGGATCTGCTCTCTCCACTTGCAGCAGAGCCCGCGGCTAACCCCCATCCCGACCTTCCCCCTTTCAGGGGGAAGGGGAAAGCACTCGTAGCCCGGATGGAGCGAAGCGTAATCCGGGAGCAGTATTACCTCATGGAGCGAACCCCGGATTTCGCTGCGCTTCATCCGGGCTACGAAATTATCGCCTTGCGGAATTACGTCGCACGCTGTTTCAGCAGGTCGTCCAGGTCCAGCCGTCGCGTGAACATCGCGAGCTTGCCGTCCGCGCTGCGCGGCCATTCGGCCTCGGGGCGATCCCAATAGAGCTCGACGCCGTTCTCGTCGGGATCGCGCAGGTACAGCGCCTGGCTGACGCCGTGGTCGCTGGCGCCGTCGAGCTCGATGCCGGCCGACAGCACCCGGTGCAGCGCGTCGGCGAGCGCCGGGCGGGTGGGATAGAGGATGGCGGTGTGGAACAGGCCCGTGGTGCCCGGCGGCGGCGGATGGCCGCCCTTGCTTTCCCAGGTGTTGAGGCCGATGTGGTGGTGATAGCCGCCGGCCGAGATGAAGGCCGCGTCCGCGCCCAGGCGCTGCTGCAGCTCGAAGCCGAGCACGCCGCAATAGAAGCCGAGCGCGCGCTCGAGATCGGCCACCTTGAGATGGACATGCCCGATCCGGGTGCCCGCGATGATGGGGGGATTCTCTGGCATGAGCGGACTCCGTTGACGTCAATGCCCCTGCCATCAGGGGCGAGGTTTCGCCACCTGATATAGTCCGGATTTGCCGACGCCGGAGCGTTCGATCCGGAAACGCAAGGTTTTCGAAAGGCGCCACGGTCCGCCGGCGTCTAGCAGAGCTCCGACAGCTCGCCGCCGGGCAGCTGGAACTCGAACGTGTTCAGCGTCATCGACACCATGGTGTAGTAGCCGCAGAGGCCGATCACCTCGACCAGGCCGCGCTGGCTCAGCACCTCGACCGCCTCGTCATACAGTGCCTTCGGCAGGCCGTGACCTTCGTGCAGCGCCTTGGCGACGTCGTAGATCACCCTGGCCTTGGGATCGTCGAACGTCGGCGTCCGGCGCACGCGAATGTCCTCGATGATCTTCGGGTCGAGGCCGCCCTTCAGCGCCAGGCGCTTGTGGGCATACCATTCGTAATGCGCGGTCCAGTGCCGCGCGGTGACGAGGATCGCGATCTCCGACAGCTTTGGGGAAAAGATCGTGTCGAAGCGCAGCACCTCGCCGAGCCGCGTCGCATGCCGTGCCATCTCCGGGCTGTTCAGCCAGGCCATCATCGGCGCCGGTGGCGCGCCGCGCTTGCCGGCGATCGACTCGTCGTAGGTTTCTTTCTGGGCGGCGTTCATTTCGCTAGGCGAAAGCAGCTTCAGCCGCATGTCCGTTTCCTCTTGTTTTTCAAGCGTTACCCCATCTCGGCGATACACCCGATCGCGCGCAGTGAGTAGCGACGCCAGAGCATGGCGCGGCCGCGAGGCATATTGAATTCGGCGGCTGCGTAGGTCTAAGGTCGAATCCAATTCGACGATTTTTTGACTGGAAACGCACCATGGCCGACCTCGAGAAATTCCGCGCGGAGACCCGCGCCTGGCTGGAGCAGAATTGCCCGGCGGAGATGCGCAAGCCGATGACCTCGGATGGCGACACCTTCTGGGGTGGCCGTAACACGAAATTCTCGTCCGAGGCGCAGCGCGTCTGGTTCGAGCGGATGCGCGACAAGGGCTGGACCGTGCCGCATTGGCCGAAGGAATATGGCGGCGGAGGCCTCGACGGCGAGGAGGCCAAGATCGTGCGCCAGGAGATGGCTGCGATCGGCGCGCGTCAGCCGCTGACCTCGTTCGGCATCTCCATGCTGGGACCGGCGCTGCTGAAATACGGCACCGAGGAGCAGAAGAAGGAGCATCTGCCGAAGATCACCGCGGGCCTGATCCGCTGGTGCCAGGGCTATTCCGAGCCGAATGCCGGCTCCGACCTCGCCTCGCTGCAGACCCGCGCGGTCGGCGACGGCGACGATTACATCATCAACGGCCAGAAGATCTGGACGTCCTACGCCAACTACGCCGACTGGATCTTCTGCCTGGTGCGCACCGATCCGGCGGCGAAGAAGCATGACGGCATCAGCTTCATCCTGTTCGACATGACCTCGAAGGGCGTGTCGACCAAGCCGATCCTCCTGATCTCGGGCTATTCGCCGTTCTGCGAAACCTTCTTTGACAATGTTCGCGTGCCGAAGTCGCATGTCGTCGGATCAGTCAATCGCGGCTGGGATGTCGCGAAATATCTGCTGCAGCACGAGCGCGCGATGATCTCCGGCATGGGCGAGCGCGGCGTCGGTCGTCCGCTCGGCCAGATCGCCGCCGACTCGGTCGGTGCGGACGCGCAGGGCAAGCTCGATGACGCGCAGCTGCGCAGCCAGATCGCGAGCTTCGAGGTCGACGAGGCCGCGCTCGCTGCCGCCGCCGAGCGCGCGGTCGATCTCGCCAAGGCCGGGCAATCGCATCCGGCGTTCTCCTCGGCGATGAAATATTACGGCACCGAGCTCAACAAGCGCCGCTATGAGATCCTGATGTCGGCCGGCGGCATCGATGCGCTGGAATGGGAGAGCGACCGCTCCAAAGGCGGCGCCCGCCCGCGCGCCTGGCTGCGCACCAAGGCCAATTCGATCGAGGGCGGCACCTCGGAGGTGATGCTCGGCATCGTCGCCAAGCGCATCCTCGATTTGCCGGGCGCGTGATCGCTGCACCGTCGTTCCGGGGCGTCGCGAAGCGGCGAACCCTAATGCGCAGTTGCGCATTGTGGAACCTCGAGATTCCGGGTTCGATGCTGTCGCATCGCCCCGGAATGACGAACTCAGACCGTTGCTTAGAACGTTAGATCGGATTTCCTATGGCCCTCGTCCTCACCGAAGAACAATCCATGCTGCGCGACAGTGCGCGCGGCCTTATCAGCGACAAGGCGCCGGTGGCGCATCTGCGCGGTCTGCGCGATGCCAAGGATGCCACCGGCTTCTCGCGCGAGCTCTGGAAGACATTTGCGGAGATGGGCTTCTCCGGCCTCCTGGTGCCGGACCAGTTCGGCGGTAGCGGGCTCGGCTGCGTCGAGGCCGGCATCGTCATGGAGGAGATCGGCCGCACCTTGATGCCGTCGCCGTTCCTCGCGACCTCGGTGCTCGCCGCCTCGGCGCTGTCGCGCGGCGGCAGCGAGGCGCAGAAGGCGCAGCATCTGCCGAAGATCGCCGACGGCTCGCTGCTGGCGGCGCTCGCGATCGATGAGGGCGCCAAGCATCGCCCGCTGCAGACCAAGTTGCAGGCCACGCGCTCCGGCAACGGCTTCAAGCTGTCGGGCGACAAGGCCTTCGTGCTCGACGGCCACACCGCCGACCTCCTGATCGTCGCGGCGCGCACGGCCGGCAGCGCCGGCGACAAGAACGGGCTGACGCTGTTCCTGGTCGATCCGAAGGCGAAGGGGCTCGCGGTCGAGCGCACCGCGATGGTCGATTCGCACAACGCGGCGCGCATCGTGTTCGACAATGTCGAGGTCAACGCCGACAGCGTGCTCGGCGAAGTCGATCAGGGCTTTGGGTTGCTCGAGGGCGTGCTCAATATCGGCCGCGGCGCGGTGGCGTCCGAAATGGTCGGCCTCTCCGACGAGGTGTTCGGCCGCACCGTGGCCTATCTGAAGGAGCGCAAGCAGTTCGGCAAGGCGATCGGCGAATTCCAGGCGCTGCAGCACCGTGCCGCGCAGCTCTACATCGATATCGAGATTACGCGCGCCGCTGTGTTGAAGGCGCTGCAGGCGCTCGACACGGACATCGACAAGGCGGCCACCGCGGTCGCGGTGGCAAAGGCCCGCGCCGGCACCACTGCGACGCTGGCCGTGCAGGAGGGCGTGCAGATGCATGGCGGCATGGGCATGACCGACCAGTTCGACATCGGCTTCTTCATGAAGCGCGCCCGCGTCTGCCAGGAGCTGTTCGGCGACAGCAACTTCCACACCGACCAGCTGGCGAGCGGCAAGGGGTATTGATCTTCGCCGCGTCATTGTCGCTACGCAACACGCTGTCATCGCCCGGCTCGCCGCCTTCGCTCGAGCTTCGGCGCGCCTGAAAGCGAAAGCCTCGTCGAAGCCTTGGCGTAGACGGGACCGGGCGTTCCAGTATTCCAGAGACGTCGGCGCTTGAGCCGAGAAGCCGCGGCGTACCGGATCACCCGCTTTCGCGGGTGATGACAGCGGTGAGGGCGGCTTGGCATAGGCTCGTCATTGCGAGCGAAGCGAAGCAATCCATCTCTCCACTTGTGGCGAAATGGATTGCTTCGCTTCGCTCGCAATGACGATGGAGAGTCTACCGGATCGGCGGCGCGTACTGGACGCCGCCGGCGTTCCAGAGCTGGTTCATGCCGCGCGGGATCTTCAGCTTGGAGTCGGCGCCGACGTTGCGGTCGTAGACCTCGCCGTAATTGCCGACATGGCGGATGATGCGCACCGCCCAGTCCTTGGTCAGACCGAGATCCTCGCCATAGCTGCCCTCGGTGCCGACCAGCCGCATCACCTCCGGCTTCTTCGACTTCAGCGCCTCGTCGATGTTCTTCGAGGTGATGCCGAGCTCTTCGGCGTTGATCATGGCGTACAGCGTCCACTTCACGATCATCATCCAGTCGTCGTCGCGCAAGCGCACCACCGGCGCCAGCGGCTCCTTGGAGATGATGTCGGCGAGGATCGTGTGGTCGCTCGGCTTGGCGAGGTTGAGCCGCAGCGCATAGAGCTGCGAGGCGTCCGATGTTAGCGTATCGCACTGGCCGGAGTTGTAGGCGTTCACGACGTCGTCCAGCTTGTCGAACTTCATCTCCGTGTACTTCATGTTGTTGGCACGGAAATAGTCGGCGAGATTGAGCTGCGTCGTGGTGTTGGCCTGCACGCAGACCTTGCTGCCGTTCAGGTCGAGCGCGGAATCGATGTTGCGCGAGCGTGGCAGCATGAAGCCCTGGCCGTCATAATAGGCGACCGCGGGGAAATAGAGGTCGTAATTGGTCTCGCGCGACATGCTCCAGGTGGAGTTGCGCGAGAGGATGTCGACCTTGCGGTTCTGCAGCTCCTTGAAACGCTCGCTGGCGTCGAGCGGAACGAACTTCGCCTTCGACGGGTCGTCGAAGATCGCCGACGCGACCGCGCGGCAGAAGTCGACGTCGAAGCCGGTCCAGTTACCCTTGTCGTCCGGAATCGAGAAGCCCGGCAGGCCCTTGTTGACGCCGCACAGCACGTCGCCGCGACGGACGGTGCGCTTCAGCGTGCGGGTGTCGTAACGCTCATAGGTGATGGCGGCGGCCGCAACCAGTGCGGCGATCGCGAGCCCGATCGTCAGGCCGCCTCGAAATGTACGCATGGGTTCTCTCTCGCGAAGGATCGGGGGGAAAAGCGGGGCGGATATCGAAGGCGGGTAGAGATCAGAGTTCGGGCTTCTGCCGGATGATCACCTTGGTGCCGACCGGAACGCGGTTGTAGAGATCGGCGACGTCGTTGTTGACCAGGCGGAAGCAGCCGGAGGAAACGGCGGTGCCGATGGTGTCGGGCCGGTTGGTGCCGTGGATGCGGTAGACCGTGGTGCCGAGATACATCGCGCGTGCGCCGAGCGGATTGCCCGGGCCGCCCGCCATGAAGCGCGGCAGATAGGGCTGGCGTGCGATCATTTCCGGCGGCGGCACCCAGTCCGGCCACTCGGCCTTGCGGGTGATGCTCACCAAGCCCTGCCATTGAAAGCCTTCGCGGCCGACGCCGATACCGTAGCGGAGCGCGCGGCCATTACCCTGCACCAAATAAAGATGGCGCTCGGCGGTCGCGACGATGATGGTGCCCGGCGCCTCACTGGTCCGGTAATATACGACCTGCTTCTGCCATTCCGGGTCGAGCTCGTAGCCGTCGTCAGCAACAAGGCCGGGCTCGTCGGCGTCCGGGCGGTTTTGGGCGAAACCCTGCGACGTCGACAGCACGAGCGCGCCCGTCGCGATCAACATCCAGACCAGGTGACGAAACTTCGTCATTGAAAGCTCTCCTCGTTGGCACGCGGCCAAATGGTTGCTCCACCCGCAAATCAGGCAGCATCAAATCTCAGCGGCAGCTTGATGGCAAGCTTAGGGCCGCACCACAGGTATATCCCTGTAATGCTTCTGTTTTTTGTCATTGATTGTCGCGGCACGTTGCGCGGGCCGCCTCATTTCGGCGCGATCCAGAGTCGTAAGGCGAACGAGATCAGCGCCACGGTGCCGACGCCGCCGAGCCAGAGCGCTGCGAACCACAGCAGGCGCTGGCCGAGCGGCCGCTGATTCGGGCTCTCGGGCATCAGTGGTATCCGTGGCCGGGGCGCACCTTGCCGCGGAACACCCAATAGGCCCAGGCGGTGTAGCCGAGGATCAGCGGCACCAGGATCGAGACACCGACCAGCATGAAGACCTGGCTGTTGGTCGGTGCCGCCGCCTGCCAGATCGTGATGCTCTGCGGCACGATGTACGGATACATGCTGATGCCGAGTCCGGCATAGGACAGCGCGAACAGCCCGAGCGTCAGGAAGAACGGCTGATGGTCGTTCTTGTTGCTCAGCGCGCGCAGCAGCAGCGCGGTGACGGCGGCGACCGCGATCGGCACCGGCGCGGTGAGGATGATGTTGGGCCAGGCGAACCAGCGCTGGGTGTACTGCACGCTGAGGAACGGCGTCGCGATGCTGACGGCGCCGATCGCGCAGAGCATCGCGACCAACAACATCCAGCTCAGATGATAGGCGCGGTCGCGCAACTCGCCCTCGGTCTTCATCACCAGCCAGGTCGCGCCGAGCAGCGCGTAGCCGATCACCAGCGCGACGCCGGTCAGGACGCTGAACGGCGTCAGCCAATCCCACCAGCCGCCGGCGTACTGGCGGCCCTCGACATGGATGCCCTGCAGGATGGCGCCGAGCGCGATCCCCTGCGCCAGTGTCGCAAGCAGCGAGCCGCCGGCGAAAGCGATATCCCATTTGTTGCGCGCCTTCTGGGTCCGCCAGCGGAATTCGAAGGCGACGCCGCGGAACACGAGGCCGAGCAGCATCGCGATCATCGGCGTGTAGAGCGCCGGCATCAGCACCGCATAGGCCAGCGGAAACGCCGCCATCATGCCGCCGCCGCCGAGCACCAGCCAGGTCTCGTTGCCGTCCCACACCGGCGCCACCGTGTTCATGATGACGTCGCGGTCGGTCTTTTGCGGAAACAGTGGGAACAGGATGCCGAGGCCGAGATCGAAGCCGTCCATCACGACATAGACGAACACGGCAAAGGCGATGATGAAGGCCCAGATCGTGGCGAGATCGATCATCGCGCGCCCTCCACGGCTGCGCCCGCCGCCGGCGTGATGCCGGCCGCGCGGGCCGGAAGATCCTTCGTCGGGCCTTGCTCGCCGGGATGCGGCGGCTGCGCCATCAGCCGCAGGATGTAGATCACGCCCGCGGTGAACACGGCGAAATAGACGATGATGAAGGCGATCAGCGACGAGCCCACCGCGGGCGCCGCCAGCGGCGACGCCGAATCGGCGGTCCGCAGCAGCCCGTAGACCGTGAACGGTTGCCGCCCGGTCTCCGTGGTGATCCAGCCCGCGAGCACCGCGATGAAGCCGGCGGGGCCCATCAGCACGGCGAAGCGATGCAGCAGCGACGACTGGTACATCATCCCCCGCCAGCGCATCAAAAGGCTGAGCAGGCCGAGCCCCATGATCAGGAAGCCGAGGCCGACCATGATGCGGAACGACCAGAAGGTGATCGGCACCGGCGGCCAGTTCTCGCGCGGCACGGTGTCGAGGCCGGCCAGCGGCGCGTCGAGCGAATGCTTCAGGATCAGCGACGACAGTTTCGGCACCTCGATCGCATACTTGACCTTCGCTTCACGCTGGTCGGGCCAGCCGAACAGGATCAGTGGCGCGCCGTCCTTGTGGCTCTGGTAATGCCCTTCCATCGCCATCACCTTGGCGGGCTGGTGCTCCAGCGTGTTGAGGCCGTGCTGGTCGCCGGCGAGGATCTGGATCGGCGCCACGAGGGTGGCCATCCACATCGCCATCGAGAACATCACGCGCGCTCCCGCCAGATGCTGGTCGCGCAGCAGATGCCAGGCGCCGACCGCGCCGACCACGAGCGAGGTGGTAAGGTACGCCGCCAGCACCATGTGCACGAGGCGATAGGGGAACGACGGATTGAAGATCACCTTGAGCCAGTCGGCGGCGACGAACTGGCCATCGGCGTTGACGGCGTGGCCGGTCGGTGTCTGCATCCAGGAATTGGCCGACAGAATCCAGAACGCCGAGATCAGCGTGCCGATCGCGACCATCAGCGTCGCCACGAAGTGCAGCCTGGGGCCGACGCGTTCGAGCCCGAACAGCATCACGCCGAGGAAGCCGGCTTCCAGGAAGAATGCGGTCAGCACCTCATAGGCCATCATCGGGCCGATCACCGGCCCGGTCTTGTCGGCAAAGGACGACCAGTTGGTGCCGAACTGGTAGGACATCACGATGCCCGAGACCACGCCCATGCCGAACGCGACCGCGAAGATCTTCAGCCAGTAATTGAACAGGTTGATGTAGACCTCGCGCCTGGTGGCAAGCCACAGCGCTTCCAGCACCGCGAGATAGCTCGCAAGCCCGATCGAGAATGCGGGAAACACGATGTGGAACGACATCGTGAAAGCGAATTGCGCGCGGGCGAGTACGACCGCATCCCAGCCTTCGAACATTACGCACCATCCGTCGTCGACCTGGCGTGGACCTTACCACGTCAGCTGTGACGACAAAGAGGGCGGATTGTCCGACTGGAGCGGGTTGAGTTTTGGCTGGATCGGCTTGGTGCGGTCCCGGTTCACCTCTCCCCGTCGGGGAGAGGTGAGCTTTCGACGCCGTTCCAGCTCAACCTGATTTCATCAGGCTTTAGCTGTTGGCGTTGAGCAGCCGCGCGACGGTGCGGTCGATCTCGTCGTACTGTCCCTCGCCGGCGTGCTGGAACACGATCTTGCCGTTCTGGTCGATCACGTATTGCGCCGGCCAATACTGGTTGCGGTAGGCGTTCCAGGTCTGCGAATTGTTGTCCTGCGCCACCGGATAGAGGATGCCGTGCCGCTTCAGCGCCGCCTGCACGTTGGAGGCCGAATGCTCGAACGGGAATTCCGGCGTGTGGACACCGATCACGACGAGGCCGCGATCCCGGTACTTCGAATAGAGCTGGGTGACGTGCGGCAGCGTGTTGACGCAGTTGACGCAGCCATAGGTCCAGAAATCCACCAGCACGACCTTGCCGCGCAGGTCGGCGAGCCTGAGCGGCTGCGAATTGAACCAGTTGCTGATGCCGACGAATTCGGGCGCGGTCTGGCTCTGTCCGGTTGTCATGGCGATCGCCCGCGGCACCGGCTGTGCCGGCGCGTCTGACTCGGTGCAGAGGCCGGGAATGACGGCGCCGCCGAGGCCAAGGCCCGTAACCAGAGCGGATATGGCAATCAAGCGCAGGGACATCGATATCTCCTTTGGGCTTACAGGCCGATCTGGCCGTTGGGATAGAACTGGGTCAGCCACGCCACGATCAGCGTGTCGTATTGCAGGTAGGACAGCGCGGCGAATGCGACGATCACGACGCCGAAGCCCTGCTGCAGGCGCGGCGCGATCCGCGCCATGCTGCGCGCGCGCGTGGTGACGGCCTGTCCGCCATAGGCAATCGCAAGCATCGGGATCGCGGCGCCGATCGCGTAGGTGACGAGCTGCAGGCTCGCCCACGCGGTGTCCTTCGAGGTCGCGACGATGGTCAGGATCGAGCCGAGCACGGGGCCGGCGCACGGCGTCCACACCAGGCCGAGCGTAGAGCCGAGCACGAAGCCGCCGAACAGGCTTTGCGACGGCGCGGCATGACCGAGGCTGCCCCCTTGTTTGGACGTGTTTTCTTGACGCGAACCGGTATCCACTTCACTCGAAAACGCTTTGGTAGCGCCGGTGAGCCGGATCGACAGCCATTCGAACGGCGCCGGCCAGATCATCAGGAGGCCGAAGCCCGCGAGCAGCACGGCCGCGCCGGTCCGCAGCACGTTCGGATCGAAATCGAAGGCGCGCGTGATCGCGCTCAGCAGCAATGCCACCGCAGAGAATGACATCACGAAACCGAGCGCGATCATCGCGGGCCGCGCCTTGCCGGTCTGGCCTATCGATACCCCAAGCAGGATCGGCAGCATCGGCAGGGTGCAAGGGGCGGCGACGGTGGCGACACCGGCAAGCAGGGCAAGGGCAAGGCTGAGCATCGTCATCCGTCCATCAGAGTCCCGGCGCGCCAGAGGGCCGTGCCGGGTACGCCTGATGTTCTTCGCGAGGACGGTTTGGCCGTTACGGCGGGCCGGTCGCGGGCCGCGTCACGTCTGTGTGAGGCGAGGTGCACTCGGCTTCACGACGTCGCGCCAAATACAGAGCGACCCGGCTGGGGGGCATCCCGGCCGGGTCGTTGGAGGCTACTTGGGAGGTTAGAACGAAGAGGTATCGAAATCGGTTTAGTGGATTGGAGTTGGGGTTGCGTCGTTGGATATAGGTATAGAGGTCGCGTTTTTCCGGGTGATGTCGTCGATTGTTTCAATTGTTTCGTCGCCTGAATTTTTCGGCTTCGTGGATAATTGCCCGGGTCGCGCGATTTCCCTTTAAGGTATTGAATTTGCAGTCTTTTATGCGGCGACGCTATCCACGCCGGCACCCCGCAGGAGGTCGGCGAGCTGCTTGCGGGCATAGAACATGCGGGTCTTCACCGTGCTCTGCGGGATCCCGATGATCTGCCCGGCCTCCTCGACCGACTTCTCATGGTAGTAGACCAGATTGATGATCTCGCGGTGAGCCGGCGACAGCTTGGCCACGCAGGCGCGGAGGATCTCGCTGGTGGTGGCGCGATCGAGCGAGGTTTCCGGCGTGTCGGCGCCGTCGGCGATCTCCAGCACGTCGTCCTGGTCGATGTCCTCATGCTTGCGCTGGCGTAGCGCGGTCAGCGCCTTGAAGCGGGCGATCGAGAGCAGCCAGGTCGAGACCTGCGAGCGGCCCTCGAATTGGGCCGCGGTGCGCCAGACGTCCAGGAACACCTGGCTCACCAGGTCCTCGGCCATCGTGGTGTCGCGCACCATGCGGAGCACGAAGCGGTAAACCCGGACGTTATGACGGGAATAGAGCGTGTGCATCGAGGTGCGGTTATTCTTGGCGATACGCGCGAGCAGCGTTTCATCCGAGGTCGCGCGAGCAGCGTCGATATGCTTCGTGGCTGCAGAGTTGATGGCGATGACGTTCGGCATGACAGGCTCCCAGTTCGCCGTTGGGCGGCGGTTCGTTGGGAGAATTGTTAGTTACGGCCCGTTTCCGGATGTCTGCGCGAAAAGCGGAAAATGGTTTCGTGAACGGGAGAATTGTTTCGTCGCCGGCCCGACGACGAAACATTCGGGACCAAAAAGCCAATAATTTCAATGCGAGGAAAATTCGAACGGCCGGATTCCCGCCGTCGGAACGAATCCGGCTGTTATGACTTCTGGCACTGTCGGGGCTTATTCGGCCGCCTGCAGCGAGGGCGCCGCCTTTTTCGGGGCAATCCAGAACGCATCGGGCCGTTCGAACAGGAAATTGGCCCGCGCCGCCAGCGCCAGCCGCCAGATCACGAGCGAGCCGGCGACGCCGACCGCGGTCACGATCAGCGAGATCAGGCCGATGTCGTGGATGACGCCGAAGCGCAGCAGAAGGGTGCGTGACGCCGCCATCGGCAGGAAGAAGGCGAGATAGATCACGATCGAATGCTCGCCGCAGAAGCGCAGGAAGCCAAGCCAGTGCGCGCGCGCCAGCAGCGTGCCGGTCACGATGATCGCGCAGGCGCCGGCAAAGCCGAGTGCCAGCGAGACGACCGGCCATTCGCTCACCTCGAGCGCAACCAGGCCGCCATTGATCAGCGCCCAGAGCCCAAGCCCGAGCAGGGCAAGCGCAGGCCGTGCCCGCGCGCGGTCCGAGAGCGCGAACACGTAATCGGCGAGGACATAGCCGGTGTAGAAGTAGACGAAGCGGGAGCAGAACTCGTCGATCACGGTCCAGCCGGTCGCGACATGCGCGGTCTCCAGCGCTGCTGCGATCAGCCAGATCACGAGCGGGTGGACGTTGCGCGCGAGCTTGGTGACGACGAAGAAGATCGGCAGCAGATAGATGAACCACAGCGTGCCGAACGGCTCGATGAAGGATTCGAGGTATTGCAGTCCAACCTGGGGCCAACCGGTCTCGGCGGCCAGCGACGGCGCCTTGAAGCCGAACTGGATCGTCACCCAGAGCACGTAGAAATAGGCGAAGTGCATCACCTTGCGGTCGAGATAGGTGCGCCAGTCGCGATCGATCACGACCGACAGGAACAGGCCCGAGATCAGGAAGAAGTCCGGCATCCGGAACGGCTTCGCGAACATCACGACGTAGTGCATGAAGCCGGTCTGGTCGGCGGCCTTCTCGACCCCCAGCACCGAATGCATCATCACGACCATGATGATGCAGATGCCCTTGGCGTAGTCGACCCAGTCGACGCGTCCGCTCGCGCCTGGGGCGGAACGATCTGTCGCAGCGGCTGTGCCGTTCGTGGTCATCTTTGTCTCGTTCCGGCGTGATCGTGCCTATCATCGGCCCGATCGGTTGCTTTCTCCTTTATTGATACAAATGGTGTGCCACCAAACCGGACCTTTCCGCGGGTTTCCCGTAGCCGGCGAATGGTCTAAGAGGCCGTGGAATCCAAGAGAAGAGACCGTTTGTTAACCATGGGACGCAGCCCGGCCCGAGCGCCGCTGCGATGATGAGAATCCTTGCCGCGCCAATTCGATAGTCCGCTGCCGATCGACGCCGTGCTCGATGAGCTCGATCGCACGCTCGTGGGCCACAACGCCGCGGTGCTGGTGGCGCCGCCGGGTGCCGGCAAGACCACGCGCGTGCCGTTGGCGTTGCTCGATGCACCCTGGGCGAGGGGCAAGAAGATCATCGTGCTGGAGCCGCGCCGCATCGCCGCGCGCGCCAGCGCGGAGCGGATGGCGAAGACGCTCGGCGAGCGTGCCGGCGAGACCGTCGGCTATCGCGTGCGCTTCGGCTCGAAGGTGTCGCGCGCGACGCGGATCGAGGTCGTCACCGAAGGCATCTTCTCGCGGCAGATCCTCGACGATCCCGAGCTCAACGGCATCGCCGCGGTGCTGTTCGACGAATTCCATGAGCGCTCGCTCGATGCCGATCTCGGGCTGGCGCTGGCGCGCGACGCGCAGACCGGCCTGCGCGAGGATCTGCGGATCCTCGTGATGTCGGCAACGCTCGACGGTGCACGCGTCGGAAAACTGCTCGGCGACGCGCCGGTGGTCGAAAGCGAGGGGCGCGCCTTTCCGGTCGAGACCCGTTACGTCGGCCGCAAGGTCGACGCGCCGCTGGAGCGGCAGATGGCCGAGACGATCGCGACCGCGCTGCGTGCCGATGCCGGCTCGGTGCTTGCCTTCCTGCCGGGCGCCGCCGAGATCCGCCGCACCCAGACCTTCCTCACTGAGCGTGTGCACGACGCCTCTGTCGAGATCGTGCCGCTGTTCGGCGCGCTCGATGCCAGCGTGCAGGATCGCGCCATCGCGCCGGCGCCGAAGGGCACCCGCAAGGTGGTGCTGGCGACCTCGATCGCCGAGACCTCGCTGACCATCGAGGGCGTCCGCATTGTGGTGGACTCTGGCCTTGCGCGGGTGCCGCGCTACGAGCCAGACATGGCATTGACGCGGCTCGAGACCGTGCGGGCGTCGCGCGCCGCGGTCGATCAGCGGCGCGCGGCCGCGCCGGCCGCATCGAGCCCGGCGTCTGCTACCGGCTCTGGGACGAGCCGCAGACCGCGTCGCTGCCGGCCTACACCGCGCCCGAAATCCTCTCCGCCGATCTGTCCTCGCTGGTGCTCGACCTCGCGCAATGGGGCGTCAGCGATCCCGCGGGCCTTGCCTTCCTCGATCCACCGCCGGGACCGGCGCTGAAGGAAGCCAGATCGCTGCTGTCGGAGCTCGGGGCGCTCGACGGTGATGGCCGCATGACAGAGGAAGGGCAGAGCCTGCGCGCGCTGGCGCTGCCGCCGCGGCTGGCGCGCATGATCGTGGATTCCGCTCGCTTCGGTATGGGCGAGGAGGCGGCCGAGATCGCCGCGGTTCTGACCGAGCGCGGGCTCGGCGGCGACAGTGTCGATCTCGACGTCAGGCTCGACCAGTTCCGCCGCGACCGTTCGCAGCGCGCATCGAGCGCTCGCAGCATGGCGGCGCGCTGGGCCGCGCAGGTGAAGTCGGCTGTCGGCGAAGCGAAGGATCTCTCCACCGGCGTCATGCTGGCCTTCGCATTCCCGGATCGGGTCGCCCGGAACCGCGGCAATGGCAGCTTCGTGCTGGCCAACGGCCGCGGCGCCGCCGTCGAGCAGACCGCGGCGCTGGCGCGGCTGCCTTATATCGCGGTCGCCGAATTGACCGGCACGGCCGCGAGCGGCCGCATCCTGCTGGCGGCGCCGATCACCCAGGAGGAGATCGAGCAGCGTTTCGCCGACCAGATCGAGAACGTGGAAGAGGTGACGTTCGACCGCGGCGCGATGGCGCTGCGCGCGCGGCGCCGGCGTTCGCTGCACGCGATCACGCTGTCGGAAGCACCGATGTCGCTGTCGCCCTCGGCCGAGACCGCGCGCGTCTTCGCCGACGGGCTCATCGCGGCCGGGCTCGACCGGTTGCCGTGGTCGAAGCACTCCAAGCAATGGCGCGACCGTGTTATGTTCCTGCGCAAGGCCGAGGACGAGAGCTGGCCCGATCTGTCCGACACCGCGCTCGCCGCGCGTGCCGACGACTGGCTGGTGGGAGCGCTCTACGACAAGACCGCGCTGAAGGACCTGTCCGCCGGCGACCTGTCGGACGCGCTGATGGCGTTGCTGCCGTGGGAATTGCGCGCGCGGCTCGATCGCGAGGCGCCGACGCATTTCGAGGCGCCGACCGGAACGCAGCTCGCGATCGATTACGAGGCCGAGCAGGGCCCGACCATCGCGGTGCGGCTGCAGGAGCTGTTCGGGCTCAACACCCATCCCTCGATCGCCAAGGGCGCGGTGCCGCTGGTGCTGGAACTGCTGTCGCCGGCACAGCGGCCGGTGCAGGTGACGCGCGATCTGCCCGGCTTCTGGCGCGGCAGTTACGCTGCGGTGCGTTCCGACCTGCGCGGCCGCTATCCGCGCCATCCCTGGCCGGAAGATCCCGCCAGCGCGATGCCGACCAGGCGCGTGAAACCGCGCGGCACGTGACGGGTCGCGAATCTCATGCATCGCCGTCATTGCGAGGAGCGATAGCGACGAAGCAATCCATCGTTCCGCGCATGCCGCACGATGGATTGCTTCGCTTCGCTCGCAATGACGGGCATAGACCCGCACCATCCGGGACGTAACGCTGGCGAGCGTCCGCAAACGGTGGTTAGATTTGCACGCTGGGATGGGATCACGGGCTCGCAGTTTGGGGAGGTCACCGTGGAGATCAAGAACGCATCGCCGTCGCTGTACAACGAAGACCTGGCGCCGGCCAAGGAACGCAACTGGGGCGCCTTCAGCATCTTCAACGTCTGGACCTCGGACGTGCACAGCCTGTGGGGCTATTATCTCGCCGCCAGCCTGTTCCTGCTCTGCGGCAGCTTCGTCAATTTCATCCTCGCGATCGGCGTCGGGTCGCTGGTGATCTTCGTGCTGATGAGCCTGATCGGCAATGCCGGCGTGAGGACCGGCGTGCCCTATCCGGTGCTGGCGCGCGCCTCGTTCGGGGTCTGGGGCGCCAACATTCCGGCGCTGGTCCGCGCCGTCGTCGCCTGCTTCTGGTACGGGGCGCAGACCGCGGCGGCCTCGGGCGCGATCGTCGCGCTGCTGACGCGCATCGACAGCTTCAAGGCGTTCCACCAGTCCAGCCATATGCTCGGCCATTCCACGCTCGAGGTGATCTGCTTCGTCGTGGTCTGGGCTTTGCAGCTCCTGATCATCCAGCGCGGCATGGAAACGGTGCGGCGCTTCCAGGACTGGGCGGGACCTGCGGTATGGTTGATGATGCTGATCCTTGCGATCTATCTGTGCATCGCGGCCGGCGGCATCTCGCTCACCGCGCCGATCCCGCAGGACGTGCTGCTGGAGAAGACCAAGGAGGCTGGCGTACCCGGCGTGCCCGGCTCGTTCCCGGCGCTGTGCGCCGTCGCCGCGACCTGGATCACCTATTTCGCCGCGCTCTATCTCAACTTCTGCGACTTCTCGCGCTATGCGCCCGATGCAGCCGCGCTGCGCAAGGGCAATATCTGGGGCCTGCCGGTCAATCTGATCCTGTTCTCGCTGGTCGCCGGCGTCACCACGATCGCGGCGTTCAACGTCTATCACGAGGTGCTGCTGCATCCCGACCAGATTTCGGCGAAGTTCGACAGCTGGTTCCTGGCGCTGCTCGCGGCGGTCACCTTCGCGGTGGCGACGCTCGGCATCAACGTCGTCGCCAATTTCGTCTCGCCGGCGTTCGATTTCTCGAACGTGTTTCCGCGGCATATCGACTTCAAGAAGGGCGGCTATATCGCGGCGCTGATCGCGCTGGCGCTGTATCCGTTCGCGCCCTGGGAGGGCAGCGCCGCCTCGTTCGTCGGGCTGATCGGCGCGACGATGGGACCGATCTTCGGCGTCATGATGGTCGACTATTACCTGATCGCCAAAGGCCGTGTGAACGTGCCGGCGCTGTATCAGGAGAACGGCGAATATCGCTTTCAGAACGGCTGGAACGTCAGCGCGCTGATCGCCGCCGGCATCGGCGCGCTGTTCTCGTCGGTACTGCCGAACTTCACCTCAATCCTGCCGGCGTGGTGGGCGGTCTATGGCTGGTTCTTCGGTGTCGGGATCGCGGGCACGGTCTATTACGCGCTGCGCGTTGCGATGCCGAGCCCGGTCGCCAGGACGGCCTGAGAGACGGCCTGAGGGCCGGAAATTGCGGCCCTCGCGGGCGACCGACGTCATTCGGCCGCCCCTTGGGGCTCGCATTAACCCTTCGCTCATCCTTTTCGCCAAAATGGCAGGCTCGTGCCGCCGCCCTCGCTCGCGGCGGGGCGGGCGGCGTGGTGAAATTGCGTGTTCGGTTTTCCGAGTATGGTGTCATGCGTAACCTGATGATTTTCGCGGCCATCCTGATCGGGCTGGGCACCTTCATGGCTCAGATGGCCAGCAAGATGTCGCCCGCCGCCGCGACCACCACAAAGCAGATCATGGCCCCAGCCGTCACGGTGGCGCAGGCCAGCGCCCGCACGCTCAGTATTGCGCCCGATCCTCGCGGTCATTTCGCGACCGACGGCCGGATCGACGGCCAGCGCATCAACTTCATGGTCGACACCGGCGCCTCGGTGGTAGCCCTGAACGAAACGTCCGCGGCACGCTTCGGCCTGCGTCCGGTGCCGGGCGATTACACCTCGCGCGTCACCACTGCCAACGGCACCATCAAGGCCGCGCGCGCCCGCATCGCCATGATCGAGATCGGCGGCCTCACCGTGCGCGACGTCGATGCCCTGGTGCTGCCCGACGAGGCGCTGTCGGAAAACCTGCTCGGCCTGTCCTTCCTGTCGAAGCTGAAGCGCTTCGAATATGCCAACGGTAAATTGTTGCTGGAGCAATAGGCCGCACTTTCGCACTGCGAGGGAATTCAGGGCGCTGCTTGTTCACATTTTGGGAATGAGAGGGCAATCGAGTCGATCCTCGCGACGGCGCGGCATTTGCGCCAGACGTTCGCGGGCAACGTCAGACCTTAGGCGCTTTCGCAGAGCGTCGCGCCGATCTCCCGGCGTCCTCACTGTAAATCCCTACTGCACTCTCTGATATAGCCGGGCGGGTCGTCGACATCTTTCGGCACATCAATCCATTGCCCATTGTGTTCAATGCGCATCGACCGTTCCAAGCCTACCCCAAACCCTTTCTTTTCCGGGTTTCGGTCGCAAACTGCCTTGAGGGTGCGAAGTTCGATCTTCGCAAGATCCCGCTTTGTTGATTTTTGAAAGCCAAAGTCACGACATCCAGCTTACACCAGGGGCCCGAGTTTGCCTTGCATACCGTTGAATTGGCGAGCAGAAGGCATAAGGCTCCGGCGAGCACGAACATTTTCATCGGCATGACTCAATATTTGTATCGATTCCAATCAGGCATTCTCGACCCCGATTGGCTTGCCGTGAAGCCAATACAGATAGCTCCCATCCCAAGATCCAACCCACGCTCGATAATCCGGAGTTTTCTGCGAATAAGCCTTCGCATTGTCTAGATCTCCATCAATCTCGTGCTGATCATCCCAGTGCATGTGCCGACGTGCCACCGCACCGCTGTCGCCAAACCCCACACCACCGCCCAGCGCTCCGTCTTGGAATCCGCGCGCTATCTGATCGTAGTAATATAGTCCGCCGCGCTTATGAATTTCCACGCCCAGTTCCGTGATAAAACCCCTGCTCTTGGTCTCTTCCGGGTAATATTGGGCACCAAGGTCTATCATTTCCTTACGGGCAGCGTCCCATGCGCGCTCCGCGCTCTCGAAACCGATCCCCGCATTGCGGCTCGGAAAGTCGCCACCTTCGGCGCCGCCAAAGCGCTTGATGCCAGCGACGCCACCCGATCCGCTGGGGCTGTTGCCAGTCGCCGGCCCGTTGACGCCGGGCTGACCGGCTGCTGTCGCAGGCTGTTGCGGCTGGGTTTGCGGCTGTGGCTGCGTTAGTTGAGTCGATGTCGGCGGCTGCTGAATCTGCGCCTGTTGAGTTACGCCATCCGCGGCGAACGGGTCGTGGTCAACGGGAACGAGCGAGTCTTCGCCGGACGCCCGCCTGTCGGCGGGGGCGGCCTTGGCCGTCAGCCAGTTCGGCTCGCTGCGGTGGCCGATTTCGGCGCGCTGCTGGGTCGGAGCGATTAGCGGTCAAGCAGCGCGTAGGGCGCAACAGCGCGGCGTATTGCGCCGGCGTACAAGTATTGGCCGACGCCAAATCTGGCGCAATTATTAGCCACCAGCCCCAGTCTCTGCTTTCGCCCGGCCCGCGCATTCGCTAAAGGCTGCGACGATGTTTTTCTGCATACGACCATAAGGCCGAACCATGTTTCCCAAGCCGAAATCCGCGCTGGTTCCGAACACCTATGCCTTCGAATCCGAGCCGATGGTGAAGCCGACCGGGTTTCGCGAGTACGACGCGCGCTGGCTGTTCAACAAGGAAATCAACCTGATGGGCGTGCAGGCGCTGGGCATGGGGCTCGGCGCGCTGATCGCGGAGCTCGGCATCCGCCAGGAGATCGTCACCGGTCACGATTTCCGCGGCTATTCCGCCTCGATCAAATACGCGCTGATCTCGGGGCTGATGGCGGCGGGCTGCAAGGTGCATGACATCGGGCTCGCGGTGACGCCGATGGCCTATTTCGCGCAGTTCGATCTCGACGTGCCCTGCGTCGCCATGGTCACCGCCTCGCACAACGACAATGGCTGGACCGGCGTCAAGATGGGCGCCAACCGTCCGCTCACCTTCGGTCCTGACGAGATGTCGCGGCTGAAGGCAATCGTGCTCAACGCCGAATTCAACAACACGGCCGGCGGCTCCTATCAATTCCACGAGAATTATCCGGCGCGCTACATCGCCGACCTCACCAGCCGGCCGAAGCTGAAGCGCAGGCTGAAGGTCGTCGCGGCCTGCGGCAACGGCACCGCGGGCGCGTTCGCGCCGCAGGTGCTGGAGGCGATCGGTTGCGATGTGATCCCGCTCGACACCGAGCTCGATCACACCTTCCCGAAATACAATCCGAACCCCGAAGACATGGAGATGCTGCACGCGATCCGCGATGCGGTGCTGGCGCACAAGGCCGATGTCGGCCTCGGCTTCGACGGCGACGGCGACCGCTGCGGCGTGGTCGACAACACCGGCGAGGAGATCTTTGCCGACAAGGTCGGCGTCATGCTGGCGCGCGACATGTCGGCGATCAATGCCAACGCGCAGTTCGTCGTCGACGTGAAGTCGACCGGGCTGTTCGTGACCGATCCCGTCTTGCGGAAGCAGGGCGCGAAGACGGTCTACTGGAAGACCGGCCATTCCTACATGAAGCGGCGCACCAATGAGCTGGGCGCGCTCGCCGGCTTCGAGAAGTCGGGCCACTTCTTCTTCAACAAGCCGTTCGGCCGCGGTTATGACGACGGCCTGGTGTCGGCGATCGCGATCTGCGAGATGCTCGACCGCGCCCCCGGCAAGTCGATGGCCGACCTGAAGAACGCGCTGCCGAAGACCTGGTCGTCGCCGACCATGTCGCCGCATTGCGCCGACGAGGCGAAGTACGGCGTCGTCGACGCTGTCGTGAAGCACTTCGAGGCGTTGCAGCAGCAGGGCGGGAAGGTCGCGGGCCAGAACATCCGCGACCTCGTCACCGTCAATGGCGTGCGTGTCACGGTCGAGGACGGCAGCTGGGGCCTGGTGCGCGCGTCCTCGAACAAGCCGGAGCTCGTGGTCGTGGTGGAAAGCCCGGTCAGCGAGCGGCGCATGCACGACATGTTCGAGGCGATGGATGCCGTGCTGCGCACGCATCCCGAGGTCGGCGAGTATAATCAGAAGATTTGAGCTGGGTGCTCCTGGGTCGTCATTGCCGGGCTTGACCCGGCAATCCATCTCGGAAAAGCTTTCTTGAAAATCGATGGGCACGCGGGTCAAGCCAGCGTGCGATGGTCGGTGTCCGCAGCTTCACGCCGCCCGCAGCGAGGCCAGGAAGCGGTCCAGCTCGGTCTTCAGCCACTCCGATTGAGACGACAGGCCGTTGGCCGCATCGAGCAGTTGTGCGGTCGCGCTGCCGGCCTGTTCGGAGGCGCGGTTGACGTTGAGGATGCCCTTGTTGACGTCCCGCGTGCGATCGGCGGCCTGCTGCAAATTGCTGGAAATCTCGCGGGTCGCCGCGCCCTGCTGATCGACGGCGGCCGCGATCTCGCCGGAGACCTGGTCGATCTCCGCGATCGTGGTGCCGATGCTGCCGATCGCGCTGACGGCAGCACCCGTCGCGCTCTGGATGTCCTGGATCTGGGCCGAAATCTCCTCGGTCGCCTTGGCGGTCTGGTTGGCCAGTGCCTTGACCTCGCTTGCGACCACGGCGAAACCGCGGCCATGCTCGCCGGCGCGCGCCGCTTCGATGGTTGCGTTCAGGGCGAGCAGATTGGTCTGGCTGGCGATGCTCTGGATCAACGTCACCACCTCGCCGATCTTCTGTGTGCCGGCGGCAAGGCCTTCGACGACGCTGTTGGTGCGGCGTGCCTCGTCGGCGGCCTTGGCGGCGATCCGCGCCGAGCGCGTCACCTGCTCGGCGATGTTGTTGATCGAGGCCGTCAGCTCCTCGGTCGCGGACGCGACGGTTTCCACATTGCTCGAGGCCAGCGTCGATGCGGAGGCGGCGGCGGTGGCCTGGCGGATGGTTTCCGCGTTGCTGCCGTTCATCGTTGCCGACAGGTCCTGCATCGCGCCGGCCGCCACCGCGACGGCCTCGACGACCTCGCCGATCTTGCGCTCGAAGCCGGCGGCGAGCTCGCGCCGCGCGGCATCGCGATCGTGCTTGGCGCGTTCGGCCTCGATGCGCTCGGCGTTGGCGCGCGCCTCGGCGGCACCGGCGGCCTCGGCCTCCGCCGCCTTCAGCGCCGACGTCCTGAACAGTTCGGCAAGCGTGTGCGCGAGCCAGATCAGCACGCCGGCCTCGATCAGCAGGATCACGGCGTGGAGAACGACGCGACCGAAATCGGCGCCGCCGGGATAGATCGCGGCCGGCAGGATGAAATTCAGCGTCAGGTGGTGCAGGGCAACCGCCAAAGTGCCGGCGACGATCGGCCGATAGTCGCAATAGGCGACGAGGCACGCCAGCGCGGCGAAGAAATACATGTGCATGTCGACCTGCCAGCGGTGGCCGGCAAACTGGTAGACCAGCATCGACACGCCGGCCATCAGGGCCACGGCAACGATCAGGCGGGTTGAAACGCCGTTCCCCGAGACGCGCCACGCCACCGTCGCGGCCAGCGCCATCGCGACCATGAAGCCGGCCGGCATCAGCCAGTCGGTGTGCAGCGTGATGCCGACGATGATCGCGATCGGAACGTGCAGCCACAGCACCACGAGCAGGATCTTGCTCGCCGTCTCGCGCAGCGCGGCCATTTCATCGCCTTCGAAGGTCATCCCCAACCCCCAGATCGTCATCCGCCCCGAAGCAGCCGGCGATCGCCTGCGGATCCATGGTCAGCAAGGCGCCGGCCTCGTACAGCCGGCCCAGCCCTCCATTGCGGTCAGGCCGCACCACCAGCAGGGCCGGGATCGCGGTCATCCGAACGATCGACGCATTGGCGGCTGCGGCGGCCAGCAGCGCGCGCTCGGCGCGCCACCATGGCGGAAAGGCCACGGCCACCACGTCGCTGCCCGCACGCACCTTTAGCGACAGCGTTGCGACCGCGATCCAGCTCGCGATCAGCAATGCGGCCGCGCCCAGCCAGGCAGGCCGTCGTCTCGCTGGGATGATCTCCCCCGGCTCCATCGCAGCAGGATACCGCTGCCGGCGCTAACTTCAGGTAAATGCCGAACAGGCGAACTACCTGGGAGCGTATCGACGTCTCGTGTGGGGTTGTGCGGCGGCGCTTACGCCGCGGGCACCGGCAGCGCCGTCACCGACTTGATCTTCTCCATCGCGAAGCGCGAGGTGACGTTCTTCAGCGGCACGGCACTGATCAGCTTCTTGTAGAAGACGTCGTAGGCCTGCATGTCCGCGACCACGACGCGCAGCATGTAGTCGACGTCGCCGGCCATCCGGTAGAACTCCATCACCTCGGGCATGGCGCTGACGGCGTCGGCGAATTTGCGCAGCCAGGCTTCCGAATGGTCGGCGCTCTCGACCGAGACGAACACCGAAATCCCGAGGCCGATCTTGTTCTGGTCGACCAGCGCCACGCGGCGCAGGATCACGCCGTCGGCCTCCAGCCGCTGGATGCGCTTCCAGCACGGCGTCGACGACAGGCCGACCCGGTCGCCGATCTCGGCGACGGAGAGCGACGCATCCTCCTGCAGCACGGTTAGAATCTTGCGATCGATCGCATCGAGGCGGCGGCTGTTGTCATGAAGCTGAATGGCGACATCGGTCATAGAAGAAAGTTCCATATGGAGGTTCAATATCCCTCATATAGAGAAGAATCTTCCAAATCAAGCGATTCGTGGCGGCTCAGGCTGGCTTGGCGTCGGCGTGCTGACCCAAAAACTCTTCAACTTCAGTACGTTGCGGTGCGGCATAAGCACCCCCGAAGCGGGTGCATTTCAGCGCTGCAGCGGCCGAGGCGAAGCGGAGCGCGTCCCGTAGCGGCTGTTTCTCGGTGATGGCGAGGGCGAAGGCCCCGTGGAAGACGTCGCCGGCCCCGAGCGTGTCGACGGTATGGACCGGGAAGGCCGGGGTTTCCTCGAGCTCGCCGTTCTCGTTGAGCCAGATCGTGCCCATCGGCCCGCGGGTGCCGGCCAGGAAGGAGGGGGTGAGCTTGGCGAGCTTGTGCAGCGCCTGGCCGTCGTCGGTGACGTCGGCGGTCTCCTGCAGCGGCTCGCTGGAGAACACCAGGTGGGAGGAGGCGGTGAGCAGCCCCTCCCGCATCGACATCGCGCGGTCGACGTCGACCACCACGGGGATGCCGCGCTTGACCGCCTCGGCGCAAAGCTCGGTGCAGAACGGCGCGCAGCGGCTCTCGGTCAGGATCGCCGCGCAATCCTCCAGCAAGAGTTCGGTCGGCGGCAGCTTGACCTTCCAGAGCTCCGGATCGCGGAAGGTGACGATGGTGCGTTCGCCGCTGTCGTCGATCATGATCGCCGAGATCGGGGTGACGAGGTTCGGCATGTGGATCAGATGATTGGTCTCGATGCCTTCCTGGGCGAGCTTGTCGAAGATGTAGCGGCTCGAGGTCTCCTGCGAATCGCCCATCGGTCCGCAGATCGAAGCGCGCCCGCCCAAGCGGACGATGCCGATGGCGGCGTTCAGCGCATTGCCGCCGCAGATCTCGTCGAAATGCGTCGCGTTCTCCTTGGAGCCGCGCGCCGGAACGCTGACGCGAAAGGTCAGGTCGCGCACCGGCAGGCCGATGCAGAGGATGCGGGGCGGGACTTTCGGGGCGCCGTTCTGAAAATTCATGCGGGGATCCGTCGCAATGGTTCCGTTACTGCCAGAACTGTGTCCAGCTTTAATCGGCAGAACGATGTCCGGTTCCCGCTATTTGTCCAACGGGTTCTGGTGATGCACCCAGCGGCCGAGCAGATGATGGGCAATCGCGAACGGATGCGGGCCGGCGAGCCCTTCGGGATGCTGGCGCTTCAGCATCAGCGACGCCTCGGCATGGTCGAACCAGCGCGCATCTTCCAGCTCGGTGCGGTCGACCACGATGTCCTCGTTGGTCGCGCGCGCGGTGCAGCCGATCATCAGCGATGACGGATAGGGCCAGGGCTGCGTCATGTAGTAATTGACGTCGGTGCAGCGGATGCCGGACTCCTCGAAAATCTCGCGCCGCACGGCGTCCTCGATGGTCTCCGCGGCTTCCACGAACCCGGCGAGGCAGGAATACATGCCGGGCATGAACTGCTTCTGCCGTCCCAACAGCACCTTATCGCCATACGTGACCAGCATGATCACCACCGGGTCGGTGCGCGGAAAGTGCTCGGCCTTGCAGCTCGGGCATTCGCGCTTCCAGCCGCCGTCCTTCATCGCCGTGCGGGTGCCGCAGTTCGGACAGAAGCCGTGGCGCTGATGCCAGGTCACCATCGATTTCGCCATCGCGATGGCCGAGAGCTGCTCGGGCGGCACCACGCCCTGCATCGCCATGCCGCGCAATTCGGTGATCGCGACGTCGGCGCGTCCGACCAGCTTCTCGGCCGCCTGCGGCGCGATCCCCATGCCGAAGATCGGCGCGGCGTTGCGCAGCCCCAGGAAGATCGTGCCGGGATTGGCGCCGTAGCTGCGGGCTTCCTCCAGCGACAGCAGCGCGCGGGCGCCGCCGTCCTCCTGCTTCACGACCAGCGAGTCGCGATAGATCACATAGGCTCTAGCCTCGCGGTGGCCTTCCAGCGCGAACAGCTTCTCGTCGTTGGTGCGCAGATGCGCGGCGCGGTCCAGCACGTGGGTGACGAAGGCCGGCTGGCCGAGCGGAAATGAATCGAATGCAGACATTGAATGTTCAACCCAACCAGATCTTGCGGCGAAGCGCGCTGATGAAATTCTGCACTTCCTCGGCGTCATGCGCCAGCGGCGGCATCACGCCCCAAACGGGACGCGGCCATGCAGCGTCGCTGGTGCGGCGCGCGATGACGTGGACGTGCAGCTGCGGGACGAGGTTGCCGAGCGCGGCGACATTCAGCTTGTCGCACTTGGTGACCTCTTTCAGGGCCCGCGAGACGCGGGTGATTTCCGTCATCAGCTGCGCCTGCGCGACCTCGTCGAGGTCGATGATCTCGACCGCGCCGTCGCGCCGCGGCACCAGCAGCAGCCACGGATAATGCGCATCCTTGATGACGAGCACCTTGCACAGCGGCAGGTCGCCGATGTCGATGGTGTCTTTCTTGAGCTGCGAATGCAGCGACCAATTGGAGGCGGGCATGGGGGGCAAATAATGCCTTTCCGTGTTCCCAGACAAGCCCCGCAAAGCCAGCCTTACAAAGCCGGGTCAGGCCGCTTGCTTTCCGGCGGTTTTGGCCCCAAATAGGGACCGGGAGATTGGCGGTGGACGAGCCACTCGCCAACCGGGTCAGGTCCGGAAGGAAGCAGCCCTAACGAGGTCCGGATCGGGTCGCTCGTCAGTCTCCTACCTGTTTTTCCGAGCGAATCGCGCTGGAATGGCGGTCTCCGCGCCCGGCGCTCGATTTTGGCTCCTATCCGCACGCCGGCTGAAGAGACAATTCCCAAGTTGCGGATCGATGCATGAATGACGCTGGCGACCCCTCCCATCCGTCCGACGGCGCAGGCAAAGGCACCCTTGACGGCGGTTTCGATCTCGGTGGCGCGCCGGACGCCGCAAAACCCTACCGCGTTCTTGCCCGCAAATACCGCCCCTCCAGCTTCGAGGATTTGATCGGCCAGGAGGCCATGGTGCGCACGGTCTCGAACGCGTTCGAGACCGGGCGAATTCCGCAGGCCTGGATTCTCACCGGCGTCCGCGGGGTCGGCAAGACCACCACCGCGCGCATCCTCGCCCGCGCCTTGAACTACGCCAAGCCGGACGGCTCGGTGCAGGGGCCGACCATCCACATGCCCGACCTCGGCATCCACTGCCAGGCGATCATGGAAAGCCGGCACATGGACGTGCTGGAGATGGACGCCGCCTCCCACACCGGCGTCGACGATGTCCGCCAGATCAATGACAGCGTGCGCTACGCGCCGGCCAGCGCACGCTACAAGGTCTACATCATCGACGAAGTCCACATGCTGTCGACGGCGGCCTTCAACGCCTTCCTGAAGACGCTGGAGGAGCCGCCGGAGCACGCCAAGTTCGTGTTCGCCACCACCGAAATCCGCAAGGTTCCGATCACGGTGCTGTCGCGCTGCCAGCGCTTCGACCTGCGCCGCGTCGAAGCCGACGTGCTGATGAAGCATCTCGGCAACATCGCGGCCAAGGAAGGTGTCGAGGTCGAGCCCGAGGCGCTCGGCATCATCGCGCGGGCGGCCGAGGGATCGGTGCGCGATTCGCTGTCGCTGTTCGACCAGGCGATCGCGCATGCCGCGGGCGACGTGAAGGCCGACGCGGTCAGGCAGATGCTCGGCCTCGCCGACCGCACCCGCGTGATCGATCTGTTCGAACAGCTGGCGCGCGGCGATATCGCCGCCGCCTTCGACGAATTCCGCGCGCAATATGACGTCGGCGCCGATCCGGTCGTGGTGCTGTCTGACCTTGCCGAGTTCGTCAATTTCGTCACCCGCGTGAAGTTCGTGCCGGGGACGGCCGACAATGTTGCGTTCGGCGAGACCGAGCGGGTGCGGGCGCGCGAGTTCGCCGCCAAGCTGTCGATGCGGGTGCTGTCGCGGATGTGGCAGATGCTGCTCAAGGGCATCGCCGAGGTGCAGACCGCGACGCGCCCGGCCGCCGCGGCCGAGATGGTGCTGGTGCGGATTGCCTATGTCGCCGATCTGCCGACGCCGGATGAGGCGATCCGGATGATCGAGCAGAATGGCGGTGGCGCTGCGCCCGCGACCTCTGGCTCCGCCGCCTCGCAACCGTCGCGCGGCGCACCATCCTCGGCGATGCCTGCGATGTCATCCGCGCCGGTGCGCATGCCGCAGGCCGCGCCGCGCGGCGATCTCGCCGCGCGTCCGCAGATGGCAGCGCCGGTCGCCGATGCCGCGCCGGCGCTGCGGATATCAAGCTTTCCGCAACTGATCGCGCTCGCCGGCGAGAAGCGCGACATCATGATGAAGAGTGCGCTGGAAGCCGATGTGCGGCTGGTGCGCATCGAGGACGGCCAACTCGAGATCGCCCTCGAGCCGAAGGCGCAGCGCGCGCTGGTCACCGATCTGTCGCGCAAGCTCGAACTATGGACCGGGCGGCGCTGGACCGTGATCATCTCCAACGAGGCCGGCCAGCCCACGGTGCGCTCGCAGAACGAACTGGCGCGCAGCGAGCACCAGCGCGCCGCCGAGGCCGATCCGCGCGTGCAGGAGGTGCTGGCGCGCTTCCCCGGCACCAAGGTGGTCGAGGTTCGCCGCCTTGCCGCCGAGGTTCCGGTTTCGGATGCGTCAGGCGAAGACCCGATTGAAACTTCCGACAGCGACGACGATTGATATTTGGCTATAGGGACGCACGCATGGCTGATTTTCTCGGCATGATGAAGCAGGCAGCGCAGCTGCAATCCAAGATGCAGGAGATGCAGGAACAGCTCGGCAATGTCGAGGTCGAAGGCATCTCCGGCGGCGGCCTGGTCACGGTGCGCATGACCGCCAAGATGGAAGTGAAGGGCATCAAGATCGATCCGTCGCTGATGAAGCCGGAGGAACGCGAGGTGCTCGAGGATCTCCTGGTCACCGCGCATGGCGATGCACGCCGCAAGGCCGAGACCGCGATGCAGGAGAAGATGATGGCGCTCACCGGCGGGCTCGGCCTGCCGCCGGGATTTGGTCCGACTTAAATGGCTGCAAGCGTTGCCGGCCCCGAGATTGAACGCCTGATCCAGTTGCTGGCGCGGCTGCCCGGGCTCGGGCCCCGTTCGGCGCGGCGCGCGGCGCTGCATCTGATCAAGAAGCGCGAAGCCCTGATGACGCCGCTGACCGCGGCGCTGCAGGTCGCGATCGACAAGATCCAGGTCTGCAAGACCTGCGGAAACATCGATACACAAAACCCCTGCACCGTGTGCACGGATCCGCGCCGCGATCCCTCGATCATCGTCGTGGTCGCGGACGTCGCCGACCTCTGGGCGCTGGAACGCGCCAATGCGACCAATGGCCGCTATCACGTGCTCGGCGCGACGCTGTCGCCGCTCGACGGCGTCGGTCCACAGGATCTCACCATCGATCAGCTGGTGGCGCGCGCGCATGCGCCCGAGGTCAGCGAGATCATTTTGGCGCTCAATGCGACCGTCGATGGCCAGACCACCGCGCATTACATCACCGACCTGTTGTCGGAGGCCAATGTGCGGGTGACGCGGCTGGCGCATGGCGTGCCGGTCGGCGGAGAGCTTGATTACCTCGATGAAGGTACGCTATCTGCAGCCATGCGGCAGCGGACGCTGTTCTAGCGCGCGATGCTGGCGCCGAGCGCGCGTCAGGCGCCAAGCGATCGGTCACAATCCGAAAAGATCGCACCGAAACAAAATGGTAGGGTGGATGCCGATTCGGGGACGGTCATTCACGCTCTGACGAATCAAGATACGGAACCACTGACAATGACGGCACACCGATTCGGCGTACGCTTGTTCGGCGTACGTTTGGGCTTTGCGCTTCTGACGGCAACGTTCGCCGCGCCTTGCGCGCTCGCGCAGCAGGCCGACGCCCCGCAGAAGCCCGGCAAGATGATCCACGCCGGCGACGTGCTGTCGGGAGAGCTCGGCGTCATGAAGGTGCGTGACGCCAAGAACCGCGGCAAGCGCGTCGCGACCTACCAGATCACCAGCGAGCCGCGCCGGCTGCCGCCGCCGAACGGTCTGTGCAATCTCGAGACCGGGCCGGAAACCTTCCAGCTGATTCCGACCAACGACGCCCAGGCCGCGCAGCTCAAAAGCCTCTCCGGCAAGGAAATCTCGGTGAAGGTCGACGAAGTCGCCTGCGCCAAGGATGCCGGCGAGATGAGCGAAGCCATCGTCACCAAGTGGAGCGTAGTGGCGAAGTAGCCACCCCAATTTCGGTGTCATCGCCCGGCTTGCTGTTTAGTCCGGGGACATGGCTGACACCTGTTCGGACACATCACTGACAGGTTGGCGGTTGGTCAAGTCGATTGATGCGACCTGCCAGCTGGCGAAGAAGACGCCGTAATGGCCGTCGCGATCCAGCGGCCTGATGGCAAGCCGTTCGCGCGCGAAGGCCTGTGGAACCTTCCAGAAGCGTCCCTTGAAGGAGATGTAGGGCCTCGTCGATGAGACCCTGCGCACGGTCTCGCCGCTGTCGTACTCGATTTTCGGGACGCGGGCCGGCATAGCGCGGGCACTGGGTCGGAAGCGATCGGCGGGAACGTGCATATCAAGGCCTTGGTGAGGGCGCTGCAGATTGTAGATCGGCCGCCAGGCATCCAAGGCACGCTGGACTTCCGGTAGGGTGCGGAAGCGGCGCATCGCAAAGACCTCGGCCTTCAGGGTGCGATGGAAGCGTTCGTTCTTGCCGCGGGCCTGCGGGTGGCAAGGCCTGGCATGCACCACCCTGACGCCAAGCTTGAGCAGCCAGACCTTCAATCCGGTCCAGCGAATGCCGGACGTATCGCCCCATGGTGAGCCGTTGTCGGTGTAGAAGGCCTCCGGCAAACCATAGCAGCGGAACGTCGTCGTCAAGTGATCCTGCACGGTGAAACGCTGCTCGTCGGCGCAGGCCTTCAGGCACAGGACATAGCGCGAGTGATCGTCGACGATCGTTAGCGGATGACACCGCGTTCCGTCGGCGAGCGGCAGGTGGCCCTTGAAGTCCATCTGCCACAGTAGATTGGGAGCTTCCTTCTCGAAGCGGTGCCCTGGATTTGGCGGCGCGTTCTCGCTCGGCTTGACGCGGCCGTTCCGGCACAGGATCCGGTGCACCGTCGAGGGCACAGGCACCGTCTTGCCGTCCCGCTTCAGGCAGTGGGCGATCTTGCGCGCGCCCCAGACCGGATGCTTGTCGCGCACCGCAAGCACCTGCTCCTCGATGGCAGCCTCACTGCGCTTGGGCATCGCATGCGGACGCCGGGAGCGGTCAGCCAGTTCCCGATCACCAGCCTGCCAGCGCCGCAGCCATTTGTAGCCAACGTCAGGGCTGATGTTGAACCGTTGACACAGCTCGCGCCGGTTGGCGCCTTCCTGCAATGCCAGCCGCACGAACTCGTGGCGCTGATCCATTACTGACACCTCACTCCACGGCATGGACGGCCTCCCGAATCGGACCAATCCAGCCAATGTTGATGTGTCAGCTATGTCTCCGAACACCCGTCAGTGATCTGTCCGGGCTAAACACTCGACCGGGCGATCCAGTACGCCGCAGCTTCTCCACCGAATCACGAACGCCTCTGGAATACTGGATCACCCGGTCGAGTGTTTAGCCCGGACAGATCACTGACGGGTGATGACAGGGGAGCTAGACCCTGACCGGCCCCAGTTCGTCGAAATGCCCGCGCCGCTGCAGCCAGGCGAGCAGGATCAGGCTCGGGATCGCGACCAGCACGCAGATCACGAAGAACATCTGCCAGCCGACGGCCTTGGCGACATAACCGGCGCCTGACGACAGATAGGTGCGGCCGACCGCGGCGAGCGCCGTGAGCAGCGCGTACTGGGTCGCGGTGTGCAGCGGATTGCGGCACAGCGCCGACAAATAGGCGACGAAGATCACGGTGCCGATCGCGCTGGTGAAATTCTCCGCGGTGATCGCAAGCGCGAGCGCCCATTGATCGACGCCGACATGGGCGAGCCAGGAGAATGAGAGATTGGCGACCGCCTGCAGCACGCCGCCGATCCAGAGGCTGGTCGCGAGCGAATAGCGCCGCGCCACGAAGCCGCCGGCAAAGCCGCCGATCAGGGTCGCGGCAAGGCCGACGCCTTTCACGATCGCCGCGTAATCGACCTTGGAAAAGCCGATGTCGATCACGAACGGCGCGGTCATGGTGCCTGAAAACGCGTCGGTGAACTTGAACAGCACCACAAAGGCGAGCGCCGCGAAGGCGTCCTTGCGGCTGAGGAACTCGGAGAACGCGCCGAGCGCGGCATGTAGCACGCGTTCGGCCGCGTTCTGCGCATGCGTCGCCGCCTCCGCGCCCTTCGATTGCGTCGGCTCGGTCGCCGCAAGCGCGGTGACGATGCCGATCACGACCAGCGCGGCCATCACCACATAGCCCCACATCCAGGCCGACAGGCGCACGAGGCCAGCGGACTCGAAGCCGCTGACGATGAACAGCGCGCCTGCGGTCGAGACCAGCATGCCGACGCGGTAGGCCGCGACATAGGACGCCATGCCGGCGGCCTGCTCGCTTTCAGGCAGGCTTTCGACGCGGAAGGCATCGACCACGATGTCCTGCGTCGACGATGCGGTTGCGACCAGCAGCGCGGCGAAGGCCGCGAACCACGGCGATCGCGCCGGATCGGCCATCGCCAGCACCAGGATCGCCGCGATCAGCAGCAGCTGCGAGAACAGCAGCCAGCCGCGGCGGCGGCCGAACATCTGCGTGAACAGCGGAACATGCAGCGCGTCGACCAGCGGCGCCCAGAGGAATTTCAGCGTGTAGGGCGTGCCGATCAGCGCCAGCAGCCCGATGGTGCCGAGATCGACCCCGGCCTCCTTCATCCAGACCTGCAGCGTCGAGCCCGACAGTGCCAGCGGCAGCCCCGAGGAGAAGCCCAGCAGCAGCACGATCAGCACCCGCGGCTGCAGATACACCGCAAAACTGTCGCGCCACGAGGTGGCGGCGGGGGGATTCTTTTCCGACTGGGTCGCGGTCACTTCGGGCGCGGTCATGCCCCTCTGTTAGCAGATTCGACCGCAGCTGCCTTGGCTCCCTCTCCCCGCTCTTTCGCGGGGAGAGGGTTGGGGTGAGGGGCTTTCTCAGCGAATTATGCCGTGCGCAGTATGCGGAAGCTCCCCCTCACCCGAAATTCGCGCGATGCGCGAATTTCGACCTCTCCCCGCAAGCGGGGCGAGGTGGCTACTCCCCTGCCTGCAGCTTGCGCGGGGCGGGGAACAGGTCGGGGGCGGGCTTGACGAAGCGGGGGACCTCGATCGGGGTCTCGGACTTGCTGAAGTCGAGTTCCTCGATCCGGCCGGCGCGTTTCTCGATCTTGTCGGCGGAGATCAGGATCTGCCTGACGTCCTCGTTCACCTGGCCGAAATGGGTCTGCAGCTTGAGCACGCGCTCGCGCAGGCGGCCGAGGTCGTCGCCGAGATGCATCACCTCGTTGCGGATCTGGTCGGCGGCGTCGCGAATGCGGGCGTCCTTCAGGATCTGCTGCATCACCTGGATCGCCAGCATCAAGAGCGAGGGCGACACCAGCACGACGCGGGCACGATAGGCCTTCTGGATCACGTCGTCGAAGCCGTCATGGATCTCGGCATAGACCGATTCCGACGGCACGAACATCAGCGCGGTGTCCTGGGTCTCGCCCGGGATCAGGTACTTCTCCGCGATGTCGCTGACATGCTTCAGCACGTCGGCGCGCAGCCGCTGGCTGGCGAATTTGCGCTCCTCGTCGCTGCGCGCATCGTGCAGCGCGGTCATGGCCTCGAGCGGGAATTTCGCGTCGATGCAGAGCGGGCGCTGGTCGGGCAGAAACACCACGCAGTCCGGCCGCTTGCCCGACGTCAGCGTGTACTGGAACTCGAACGAGCCCTTCGGCATGCCGTCCTGGACGATCGCCTCCATCCGCGCCTGGCCGAAGGCGCCGCGCGATTGCTTGTTGGCGAGCACGTCGCGCAGCGTCGTCACCTGGGTGGTGAGCTCGTTGAGGTTCTTGTGGGCGTGGTCGATGATGCCGAGCCGCTCGTGCAGCACGCGCAGCGAATCCATCGTGTTGCGGGTCGATTGCTCCATCGACTGGCCGACCCGGTGGGTCACCGAATCGAGCCGCTCGTTGACGGCGCGGGCCATCTCGGCCTGGCGGCCGGCCAGTGCCTGCGCCATAGTATCAACCTTGGCATCGACCCGCCCGGAGGATTCGCTCTGGGCCCGGAGCATGTCGGCGAGGCGCTCCTCCAGCTCGTCGGCGCGGATGGCCTGGGCCATCGCGAGTTCCGCGCCGCGCCGGCTGGCGCGTGCGATCACCAGCGCAATGGCGAACAACAGGATCAGCGCCAGCGCCCCAAGGCCGATCAAGGCGTCGGAGACACGGACGGGAAGGTCGCCAATCGTGAGGAGAATCTCGTTCATGCCGGCAGTTGTAGCCGATTCGCGGCCCGGCGCGAACGAAGAGGGAACGCTTATGGGAAATGCATCCCTGATTTTCCGGGTTAATGCGGAGTGAAGAAACGTGGTTAACGTTGTCCTAACGGGTTCCTGAGCGCATTGACCCCATGAAGTCAGCAGCTTAAATCGCCGCCATGGCATTAAGAGAAATTATCATCCTGCCGGACAAGCAGTTGCGGCTGGTGTCGAAACCGATCGAGAAGGTGACGCCGGAGATCCGCAAGCTGGCCGACGACATGCTCGAGACCATGTATGACGCGCCCGGCATTGGGCTCGCGGCGATTCAGGTCGCGCAGCCGCTGCGGCTGATCACCATGGATCTCGCCAAGCGCGACGAGAACGGCGAGACCACGGCGAAGCCGCGCGTCTTCATCAATCCGGAGATCATTGCGCGTTCGGAAGAACTGTCGGTGTACGAAGAGGGCTGCCTGTCGATCCCCGAATATTACGAGGAGGTCGAGCGGCCGGCGCGGGTGCGCGTGCGATTCACCGATCTCGACGGCACGGTGCATGAGGAGGATGCGGAAGGACTCTACGCCACCTGCATCCAGCACGAAATCGATCATCTCAACGGCGTGCTGTTCGTGGATTATCTGTCGAAACTGAAGCGCGACCGCGTGTTCAAGAAATTCGAGAAGGCCGCCAAGCGCGCGGCGGAGTAGGCGCGGTCGCTTTCCCGGACGCGTCATGGCCGGGCTTGACCCGGCCATCCACGTCTTGCTTCGCTGTCGCCGAAAACGTGGATGCCCGGGGCTTCTTGTGCGAAGACGCGCTTCGCGCTTAAGCACTCCAACTGCTACCGAGCCTGTTTAATGCCTCTCCGCCTGATCTTCATGGGCACGCCCGATTTCGCGGTGCCGACGCTGCTGGAGCTCGTAGCCCATGGCCATGAGGTCGTGGCGGTCTACACCCGCGCGCCGAAGCCGGGCGGGCGACGCGGCCTGCAGCTGCGGCCGACGCCGGTCGAGCAGGAGGCGCGCCGCCTCGGCATTCCCGTGCTGACGCCGAAGACCCTCAAAACGCCGGAAGCACTCGAGGAGTTTCGCGCGCATGACGCAGACGCCGCCGTCGTCGTCGCCTATGGCATGATCCTGCCGCAGGCCATTCTCGACGCGCCGAAGCTCGGCTGCTTCAACCTGCATGCCTCGTTGCTGCCGCGCTGGCGCGGCGCCGCGCCGATCAACCGCGCCATCATGGCGGGCGATGCCGAGAGCGGCGTGATGGTGATGAAGATGGATGTCGGCCTCGACACCGGCGACGTCGCGATGGCCGAGCGGTTGCCGATCACGGACAGTATGACGGCATCCGATCTGCACGACGCGCTGGCGCCGCTCGGTGCCGACCTGATGGTGCGCGCGATGGCGGCGCTCGGGCGCGGCGGCTTGCAACTGACGAAGCAGAGCGCGGACGGCGTCACCTATGCGGCCAAGATCGAGAAGGCCGAGGCGCGGATCGACTGGACACAGCCGGCGCATATGGTGCTGCGGCACATTCACGGGCTCTCGCCGTTTCCCGGCGCCTGGTGCGAGCTTGCCGGCGAAGGCGAGCCGGTGCGGCTGAAGATCCTGCGCTGCGAGCTGGCGAAAGGCTCGGGCGCACCGGGCGCTGTGCTCGACGACAACTTCGCGATCGCCTGCGGCGACGGCGCGATCCGGATCCTCGAACTGCAGCGCGCCGGCAAGGCGCCGATGAAGGCAGCGGATTTCTTGCGCGGCACGCCGTTGAAGCCGCCTGCGCGGCTCGGCTGATGCCCCGCTACAAGCTCACCATCGAATATGACGGCACGCCGTTCTCCGGCTGGCAGATCCAGGACACCGCGCCGACCGTGCAGGGCGCGCTGGAGGCGGCGGTCAAGGCGATCTGCGGCGAGGACGTGCGCGTCCACGGCGCAGGGCGTACCGATGCCGGAGTGCATGCGCGCGGCCAGGTCGCGCATTGCGACATCGCCAAGCATTTTCCGCCCGGCCGCTTTCGCGACGGGCTGAATGCGCATCTGCGGCCCAATCCGATCGGCGTGCTCGCGGCTGACATCGTGCCCGACGATTTCGAGGCGCGGTTCTCCGCGACCAGGCGGCACTATCTCTATCGCATCACCAACACGCGCGCGAACCTCGCGCTCGACATCGGCCGCGTCTGGCGCGTGCCGCGCGCGCTCGATGCTGACGCGATGCACGCCGCCGCGCAGCGCCTGCTCGGCAAGCACGATTTCACCACCTTCCGCGACACCGAGTGCCAGGCCAAATCGCCGGAGAAGACGCTCGATCAGCTCGACGTCACCCGTGATGGCGCCGCCATCAACATCGTGACGTCGGCGCGCTCGTTCCTGCACAGCCAGGTGCGCTCGATGGTGGGCTCGCTGGTCTGGGTCGGCGAGGGTCGCTGGAGCGCCGACGATCTTGCCGGTGCGCTCGCCGCCCGCAACCGCGCCGCCTGCGGCCCCGTGGCGCCGCCGGACGGGCTCTACCTGATGCGGGTGGATTACTAGGCGGTGTGAATGATCTTGTAGGGTGTGAGCCTACCCGAAATACCACGCTGTATCTGGTGCAGGTGGATGACTGGTAGCCCCAACCCCTACTGTGCATGGGGTTGTTTTCGATGTTTTTGTCCAGCCGGGCGGCTGGCCTACTCGAAATATCGCTCCAGCACGCCGCGATAGATCTTCGTCAGCTTCTCCAGATCAGCCACCGGCGTGCGCTCGTCGACCTGGTGCATGGTCTGACCGACCAGGCCGAATTCGATCACCGGGCAATAGCTCGAGATGAAGCGCGCATCCGAGGTGCCGCCGGAGGTCGATAGCTCCGGCCTGCGGCCGGTGACCTCCTCGATCGCGGCGACCGCGAGGTCGGTGAACGGGCCGGGCTGGGTGACGAACACGTTCGAGTTCGAGGGTTGCCAATCGATATGGGCGCGGATCCGATTGCCGCAGGCTTTCGCCAGCCGCTCATCGACGATCTGCCGCAGGCTCTCCTGGGTGTGGTTGTCGTTGTAGCGGATGTTGAACTTCGCCCGTGCCTGGCCGGGGATCACGTTGGTCGCGGTGTTGCCGACATCGACGGTGGTGAATTCGAGGTTGCTGGCCTGGAACTGCGCGCTGCCGTGATCGAGCGGCTCGTCGCTCAGCGCCACGATCAGCCGCGAGATATCAGGCACCGGATTGGAGGCGCGGTGCGGATAGGCGACGTGGCCCTGCACGCCCTCGACGACCAGCGTGCCGGACTGCGAGCCGCGCCGGCCGATCTTGATCATGTCGCCCAGCACCTCGACATTCGAGGGCTCGCCGAGCACGCAATGATCGAATGTCTCGCCACGCTCGGCGCACCATTTCAACAGCTTGACGGTGCCGTTGATCGAGACGTCTTCCTCATCGCCGGTGATCAGGAAGGAGATCGAGCCGTTGCCATTCTCTTGTGGCTTGCCGCCGTGGTCCTGCAGATATTGCAGCACCGCGGCGACGCTGCAGGCGATACCGCCCTTCATGTCGACGGCGCCGCGGCCATAGAGATAACCGTCCTTCACCTCGCCGGAGAACGCGCCGAGCGTCCACGCGGCTTCATCGCCAGGCGGCACGACGTCGGTGTGGCCGGCGAAGGTGATATGCGGCGCCGAGGTGCCGATGCGCGCATAGAGGTTGTCGATATCGGCGGTGCCGGGCTCGGAGAAGGTCACGCGGTGGACTTCGAAGCCTGCGGCTTTCAGCAGGTTTTCGAGCACGCCAAGCGCGCCGGCGTCGGCCGGGGTGACGGAGGGGCAGCGAACGAGATCGCGGGTAATCGAGACGGCATCACTCATGCGCCTCGCTTAACACGTCACACGGCGGGTGGACCAGCTTTGTGCGGCACGATATCGAGCTCGCTCTGCTGATCCCAGCCGCGCGCGGAGCGCGACCCGCTGTCGCGGCCTTGCCGCACATGGGTTTTCCCAAGCGGATTGGGGCCGTAGCGATTGGGGTAGCTGGTGCCGCGCAGAAAGGCGAGCTCGACGAAGCCCCAGACGTAAAGCACGAAGACGATCAGGCCCGCGGCCGTCACCCAATAGGATTCATCGGAGAGCCGGTCCGAGAACTGGCTCATGAGACCCGGGATCGCGAAGAACGGGACCATCCACCAGCCGCTCTTGTCGCGGTCGTGCAGGCGCTTGATCGAGACCGCGACATAGACCCAAACGAACAAGAACGTTCCGCAGGCCTTGACCAGCAATGCCGGCAATCCGGCCCAGCTCAGCGATTTGTAGCTGTCGGGGTCGAAGGCCCGGAAGATGTCGTCGACATTGAAGCTGAACCCGTTCTTGCCGCCGAGGCCGGCCGAGACCGCCAGCAAAGCCAGGAACATCATCCAGCAGACGATGATCAGCCCTGCGAGCCAGAATTTGGCCCGGTTGACGCGGCCCTTGAAGCCGAACAGGTAATTGGCCCAGTCCATGAAAATAAGCTCCGGGCTGCGGCAATTCTTCGCGGCCCGGAGATATGTCGGCGTCGGATCGAAATTGGTTCGATCAGTCCAGACCCGTCGTCCTGAGGTGCGAGCCTTGCGGCGCAATTGCGCCGCTGGGCGAGCCTCGAAGGATGCACGGCCCCGCTGGTGGCCGTCGACCCTTCGAGACGCCTGCTTCGCAGGCTCCTCAGGGTGACGGTGATGGACTGATCTCGCGGCGAAAAAGCGATCAATCCCGCAGCAGCTCGTTGATGCTGGTCTTGGCGCGGGTGCGCTCGTCGACCCGCTTGACGATCACGGCGCAGGCGGTGGCAGGTCCCGGCTGGCCGTTCTTCAGCGGCTTGGCCGGCAGGGTGCCGGGCACCACGACGGCATATTCCGGGACCTCGCCGACGAAGATTTCGCCGGTCTCGCGGTCGACGATCTTGGTCGAGGCGCCGAGGAACACGCCCATCGACAGCACCGCGCCCTTGCGCACGATCACGCCCTCGGCGACCTCCGAGCGCGCGCCGATGAAGCAGTCGTCCTCGACGATCACGGGCTCGGCCTGCAGCGGCTCGAGCACGCCGCCGATGCCGACGCCGCCGGAGATGTGCACGCGCTTGCCGATCTGGGCGCAGGAGCCGACCGTCGACCAGGTGTCGATCATGGTGGCTTCATCGACATAGGCGCCGAGATTGACGAAGGAGGGCATCAGCACGACGTTGCGGGCGATGAAGGCCGAGCGGCGCACGATCGCGCCCGGCACGGCGCGGAAGCCGGCGTCGCGGAAACGGTTCTCGCCCCAGCCCTCGAACTTCGACGGCACCTTGTCCCACCACGATGCCTTGCCCGGGCCGCCCGCGATCTGGCCCATGTCGTTGAGGCGGAACGACAGCAGCACGGCCTTCTTCAGCCACTGGTTGACCTTCCACTTGCCGCTCGTCTCGCGCTCGGCGACACGGGCCTCGCCCTTGTCGAGCAGCTCCAGCGCGTGGTCGACCGCCTCGCGGACCTCGCCCTTGGTCGAGGTCGAAATGCCTTCGCGGGCGTCGAACGCGGTGTTGACGGTGGTTTCGAGGGCGGACAGCGACATCGGGACAATCCTTGGCGTATCGGGGATTATGACGGGATTTTGCGGGGCTTTTTTCGGAATTTGGGGCCGCGGAGTCAAGGCAAACTCCTCCGTCGCCGAGTGGTCTCTCTTCCGTCGTCTCCGTCGTCCCGGCCTTCGCCGGGACGACACCTGTTGAGAGGCTACGGCTTCAGCCCCTGCAGGAAGCCGGTGAGATCGTCCGTGACATGGTCGACATGGTCGGCGTCGCGGCCTTCGAGCTCCCAGGTCTCGCGCACCACCTCCTGGCTGCCGTCGGGCACGACCAGCACGGTGGTCATGCCGAGCTCATGCGGCACCACGAGGTTGCGCGCGAGGTCCTCGAACATCGCAGCCCTCGCCGGATCGACGTCGTGGAGCCTGAGGAACTTCTGGTAGGTCTGCGGTGCCGGCTTCGGCTCGAGATCGGCGGCGATGATGTCGAACACGCCGTCGAAATGGTTGCCGATGCCGAGCCGGCCCAGCACCGCATCGACATGGTCGACCGAGCCGTTGGTCAGGATCAGCTTGCGCCCCGGCAGTTTTGCGATCGCGGCTCCCATCGCCGGATTCGGCTGCAGCGGCGAGTGGTCGATCTTGTGCACATAAGCGAGATAGTCGTCGGCCTGCACGCTGTGCTCGGTCATCATACCGCGCATCGTGGTGCCGTAGCGCAGGTAGTAGTCCTTCTGCAGCCGCCGTGCTTCCTCGGGAGAGATCTTCAGCCAGTTGCTGACGAACTCGCCGATCCGCGCATCGACCTGCTGCCACAGGTTGACGTGATGCGGGTACAGGGTGTTGTCGAGGTCGAACACCCAGGTCTCGACATGGCTGAAGCTGCGGGGAGTATTCATTGTGGCTCTCCACTTGTCAGCGTGAACGTCGTTCCGCCCTCCGCCGTCGTCCTGGCGAAAGCCAGGACCCATACCGCGGAATCTATCAATGTGGCACGGTGCTCGTCGTTCTTCGCCAAACGCAGTCTTGTGGTAATGGGTCCTGGCCTTCGCCAGGACGACATCGATGTTTGCGGCCTCATTATCTTCATCACGGCATCGCAAAGCGCAGCGTCTTGCCGCCGCTGGTCATGTCGACGGTGGTGAAGCCGAGTGCGGCGAGGCCGCGGGTGCTGCAGTCGCCCTGTTCGTTGATCTCGAACTTGCTTTCGCGGGTGCAGAGCTGGACCCCGCCGCCCCAGTTCAGCGGCTTGTCCTTGATGCGGATGGCCCGGTTGTCGTTGTCGACCGCTTCAGCAAACGAATAGATCTGCTTCGGCGTGCCTGACACGTCCGGATGCAGGCACTTGCCGGGGTCGATGCGATACCAGCCGCGGCTGGTCACCACCTTGCCGTCGTCGGTTGCAACCGCGGCCATCACCTTGTGCGGCGTGTCGTTGCACCAGGTCAGCCCCGATGGCGACGGCTTCTGCACGGCATCGATCATGGTGGCGAAGAAATTCGGCGACTGCACGATGTCGCTGGCGAGCCCGCGACTCCTGAGGAATGCCGCCAGCGCACTCTGGGTCTTCGGCCCGTCGACGCCGTCGATCGGCGCGGCATCGTAGCCCGCGATCACCAAGAGGCGCTGGATGCCGGCGAGGCGCGCCTGCTCGTCGTCATATTCGCTGTCTTCGGCGAGATAGGCGACCAGATGGCCGTCGTCGGTCTTGGTCGGCGTGATCTGGGTGAATTGCGCGGGCATCTGGCCGGAACGGCATTGTCGCGCGGCGGCGATCACGAAATTGTCCTGCGCCACGCAGAGCGTGTCGGTGCCGTTCTGCGGGATCGGCGAGGCGCCGTAGACGCCGAGCGCCCGCGCATTGAGCAGCACGCGGTCGGCGGTGAGCGCGCCCTGCACCACGACCCGGCAGGTCGCGGGATCGATGCGGAACCAGCCGCGTGTCGCGGTCGCGGCCTTGTCGTCGATGCCGATCGCGGCCTCGATCACATAGCTCATGCGGTTGCAGAGCTTGAGATCGGCATGCGCCGGCGCCGACGAGAACAGGAACGACACCAGCGCGGCCGGCAGCGCCATCGCGAGCCGCGCCGCCGGCGACCGGCGAGGGATCCTCGCCGTGTGTCCCGCGTCTGCCATTACTTGTGGATCAGCGTGCCGGTGCCCTGGTTGGTGAAGAGCTCGAGCAGCACCGCGTGCTGCGTCTTGCCGTCGATGATCACGACGCCCTGCACGCCCTGTTCGAGCGCGTAGATGCAGGTCTCGACCTTCGGGATCATGCCGCCGGAAATCGTGCCGTCGGCGATCAGCTTGCGGGCTTCCTTGATCGACAGGTCCGGAATCAGCTTCTTGGACTTGTCGAGCACGCCCGGCACGTCGGTCAGCAGCAGCAGGCGCTTGGCCTTCAGCGCGCCCGCGATCGCGCCGGCGAAGGTGTCGGCGTTGATGTTCAGGGTCTGGCCGTCCTGCGAGGTCGCGAGCGGCGCCAGCACCGGGATCAGCTCATAGCCGATCAGCTGATTGAGCAGCGTGAGGTCGACCTTTTCGGGATCGCCGACGAAGCCGAGATCGATGGCCTTCTCGATGTTGGAATCCGGATCGACCATGGTGCGCGTCGTCTTCGACGCCTTCACCATGTTGCCGTCCTTGCCGGAGAGGCCTACGGCCTTGCCGCCCGCCTCGTTGATGTAGCCGACGATCTGCTTGTTGACCGAGCCCGCCAGCACCATCTCGACGATCTCGATGGTCGCGGCGTCGGTGATGCGCAGGCCCGCGGCGAATTCCGACTGGATGCCGAGGCGCTTCAGCATGGTCGCGATCTGCGGCCCACCGCCATGCACGACCACCGGATTGATCGCGGTCTGCTCGAGCAGCACGATGTCGCGCGCGAACGCCTTCGCGGTGTCCTCGGCGCCCATGGCATGGCCGCCATATTTGATGACGATGGTTTCCTCGTCATATTCCTGCATGTGCGGCAGCGCCTCGGACAGGATGCGGGCCTGATCGAGCGGGCTGATGTGCTGGTCGGTCATGGGGCTGGTCTCGTCGTCAGCGGAGGGGTGGCGCGGTTCTATCTGATTGGCGGGCAGGGCGCAAAGCGGTCTTGACCCTCTCCCCTTGTGGGAGAGGGTGGCTTCGATGCGGCGGCATCGAAGCCGGGTGAGGGGTCTGTCTCCGCGGATAGAGACCCCTCATCCGGCGCGGATTGCATCCGCGCCACCTTCTCCCACAAGGGGAGAAGGAAGTATGGCGGTCATCACCGCTTCGGCCACACCGCCGCGACCGCCAGTACCAGCCAGCTCAGGATCAAGAGCGTTCCGCCGGTCGGCGCAGCCATCGGAAACAATCCATGGCCGGCATATTGGCGCAGCACGAGGTCGCCCGCGAACAATGACGCCGCGATGACGAAGCCGGCCGCCGCCACGACTGCGAGCTTCGCATGGATGATCGCGCGATCCGCGACCGCGATGGTCGCGACTACGGCGGGTGCATGGAACAGCAGCATCGAGGATGCCGCCGCCAGCCGTGTGGCGTCAGGCAGATGGGCTGCGGCCGCCGCCAGCATCACGCCGCAAGCGCCCATGATGGCGGCAAGGCCGATCAGGAAGCGGGATGCGCCGCTCATCGGCGCCGTTCCTCGATCAGGCGCACCATGGCGGCACGCAGCTCCGGCATGCCGTCGCCGGTGCGCGACGAGGTCACCAGCACTTCGGGGAAGGCGGCGGGATGTTTTGCGAGCGTTGCTGACGTGTCGGCGATGACGGTCTTGAGTTCGCCGGCCTTCACCTGATCGGCCTTGGTCAGCACGACCTGATAGCTCACCGCGGACTTGTCCAGCGTCTTCAGCACGTCGAGATCGACGTCCTTGATGCCGTGGCGCGCGTCGATCAGCACGTAGACCCGCGCCAGTGTCGCGCGCCCGAGCAGGAATTTGTGGATCAGCGCCGTCCACGACGCCACCTTGGTCTTGGGCGCCGAGGCGTAGCCGTAGCCGGGCATGTCGACCAGGCGGAAGCCCGCCTTCTCCGGCCCCTCGAAGAAGATCAGCTCCTGGGTGCGCCCGGGCGTGTGCGAGGTGCGAGCCAGGTTGCTGCGGCCGGTCAGCGCGTTGATCAGGCTCGACTTGCCGACATTGGAGCGGCCGGCAAAGGCGACCTCGAGGCCGGCCATCGGCGGCAGCGTCTCGATCGAGGGCGAGGCCCAGATGAAGCGCCAGTCGCCGGCGAACAGTTTCCGGCCTTGCTCAATTAGCGCCGCATCGGGGTCGGTGCTCATGCGAAGGATTCCATCTCGTCGCGGCCAGACAAAGGCCCAAGGCGGGTCCTTGGCGTAGGACGACCCGGCCATCCAGGTCAACGTCCAGAGCCTCGGTTCTGGCCGTCCTCCAATATGTCGATGCCCGGCACAAGGCCGGGCATGACGTGGTGACGAAGCGCCGTTGCTGGAAGCTACGTCGCCTTCTTTGTCTCAGTCGTCACGCTTTTTTTTTGAAACGTCGACTTCAGATTGTCGAACAGCTCCACCTTCACGCCGTTGCGCCGCATGATGTAGCTCTGCTGCAGCACCGACAGCAGGTTGTTCCAGGCCCAGTAGATCACGAGACCCGCCGGGAAGCCGGCCAGCATGAAGGTGAAGATCAGCGGCATCCAGTCGAAGATCATCTTCTGGGTCGGATCCGGCGGCGCCGGATTGAGCTTCATCTGGACCCACATCGTGATGCCCATGATGATCGGCCAGATACCCATCACCAGATAGGCGCCGAAATGCGGTCCGAGTAGCGCGATCGGATCGAACGGAATGAGGCCGAACAGCGTGAACAGATTGGTCGGATCAGGCGCCGAGAGGTCCTTGATCCAGCCGAAGAACGGCGCGTGCCGCATTTCGATGGTGATGAACAGCACCTTGTAGAGCGAGAAGAACACCGGGATCTGCAAGGCGACGGGAAGACAGCCCGCGATCGGGTTGATCTTCTCCTTCTTGTAGATCTCCATCATCTCCTGCTGCTGCTTCACGCGGTCATCAGGATAACGTTCCTTCAGCGCCTGCAGCTGCGGCTGCACCGACTTCATCTTCGCCATCGAGGCGTAGGACTTGTTGGCGAGCGGGAAGAACAACAGCTTCACGATCACGGTCACCAAGAGGATCGCGATGCCGAAATTGCCGACCAGGCGATAGAACCAGTCGAGCGCCAGGAACATCGGCTTGGTGATGAAGTAGAAATGGCCCCAGTCGATCAGGAGATCGAAATGGTTGAGGCCGAGCTGCTTGTTGTAGCCGCCGAAGCCGACCAGCGGGAAGTTGAGGCCGACCGTGGCGGCCTCCTTCGCGCCGGCGAACAGCCGCCCGTTGGCAACGCCGGTGCCGCCGATCGGAATGGTCTGCGCGCCGAGCATGTAGTCGGTCTGGTAGCGCTTGTCGCCGGTGGTGAAGCGGGCGCTTTCGAGCGTTGCGGTGGTCTCCGGGAGCAGTGCCGTGGCCCAGTATTTGTCGGTGATGCCGAGCCAGCCGTCGGTGACCTTCGTGAACACGATGCCGCGCGAATTTCCGCCGGTTGAGGTCTTGGCCTCGTCGATGTTCTTGTAGCTGAATTCCTGCAGGCCGTGTTCGCCGAGATAGCCGATCGGGCCTTCATGCAGAATCGCGTAGCCGGAGACCGGCGGCTTGCCGCCGCGCGAGATCAGACCGAACGGATACAGCGTCACCGGCGCGCTGCCTTGATTGATAACCTCGTCCTTGATGCTGAAGAGGTAGCGATCGTCGATCGAGATGGTGCGGCGGAAGGTCAGGCCCTGGCCGTTCTCGTATTTCAGAATCACCGGGGTGCTCGGCGACAGGGTGTTCGATCCCTCCTGCTGCCAGACGGTTTCGGCGTTCGGCGTCTTCACCGATGAGCCGTTGGCGGTCAGCCACAGGAACTCGGCGTAATAAGGCTCGGCCGTGCCCGACGGGGAAAGCAGCACGACAGCCGGCGATTTGGGATCGACCGTCTCGCGGAACTGAACCAGCGCCAGGTCGTCGATCCGGGCGCCCTTCAGCGCGATGCTGCCGGTGACGCGCGGGGTCTCGATCTTGATGCGCGGGCCGGAGGCAAGCACCGTCTCGCGGCTCGCGACCGGAGCGTCAGCAGCAGGCGCGCCGGGAGCCGGAGAGGGAGTCGCCGAGGTACCCGGAGCGGTGCCGGGAGCAGCACCCGGAGTCGCCTGCGGCGCCGGCTTCTGCAACTCCGCCTGGCGCTGCGCCTCGCGCTGCTTCTCCATCTGCGGCACATTGTAGAAATATTGCCAGGCGATCAGGACGAGGCCGGACAGAATGACGGCAAGGATCGTGTTGCGGTTGTCGGACATCTCTTAGGGTCTCGTCATTCCATTCGGATTGGGCGCGCTCTTGTTACCCGCCTTGTTGGTACCCGTCTTGTTATTACCCGTGTTGGGCGCAGGCCGGTCGAGGCGGCGCAGCGCCGACCGCAGGTCGTCAAGCATGGTCGCAAAGTCGCGGGTCAGCGCGTCACGACGGCCCACTAGCACATAATCATGGTGCGGCCGCATGAATACGGCGTCGACCTGTCTCATCACTTCGCGAAGCCGGCGGCGGATGCGGTTGCGCTCGGTCGCGGTGCCGTTCTTCTTGGTGACGGTATAGCCGACGCGGATCGGGCCCTGATCGTCGCGGCGGCGGCCCTGCAGCACAAAAGCTGTGGTGTTCGCCCGTGCGCCATTGGCAACGGCGAGGAAATCCGCCCGCTGCCTCAGCCGATCCATGATGGGTATCTCCGGAGAGGAGACGTCCGGGCTCAGGCGCTCAGGCGCTTGCGGCCACGCGCGCGGCGCGCAGCGAGGACCTTGCGGCCGCCGGCCGTGGCGAGACGGGCGCGGAAGCCGTGACGGCGCTTGCGCACCAGTTTGCTGGGTTGATAAGTCCGCTTCACGGGTAATTCTCCGCTGACCGGGCAATTTGCCGTTGTATTGAGATGGAGTCCGGTGATGCTGGCGGGCCCAAACGAGCCGTTGACGGCCCCAAAGAGCCGCCCCCGGGTCAAGAACCGGGCCATCGCGGACAGTTGGCGCGGCTTATAAGGGAGCGCCCTGTTTTCGTCAATGTCACAGGCCGTCGCAAAAAGGCTTCTTCGAAACGTCGCAATTGGGGCGAATATATCTGATTTCGCGGGGTATTTGACGGTATGGAGACGCTTTGGGGCGTTCGGGGAACCGCCCACATTAGCGATCCGTAATTTGACCGGCTTGGGGGCCGGGCCCCATCTTCCGACCCCTAAGCCAAACAAGGCCTTATCTTGTGGCTCTAACTGACGATCAGGCGACCGCGCAGAAGCAGCGGCCCAAGCCGTCCCCCCGGCTCGGGCTGTCGGGCAAGCTTTTGCTGCTGACGATTCCCTTGGTGATGATCGCCGGGCTCCTGATCTACGTCCCGGCCATCGCCAACTTCCGGATGAACCGGCTCAATGACCGCCTGGCCGCCGCCAATACCGCGGCGCTGGTGCTCGATGCCGCCCCGTCCGGCCTGGTGCCGGATTCGCTGGCGCGGCAGATCCTGACCAGCATCGGCGCCCGTGCCGTCGCCATCAAATTGGGACAGCAGCGCAGGCTGCTCGCCAGCGCCGATCTGCCGGCGGCGATCGACCATGACGTCGACATGCGCACCATGACGGTGTGGTCGGCGATCGTCGATGCCTTCGAGATCATGCTGGAGCACGGTGACCAGACCATCCGCGTGGTCGGACCCGCGCCGGGCCAGGCGCAATTCATCGAGGTCGTGATCGACGAGAAGCCGCTGCGGCAGGCGATGTACCGCTTCTCGCGCAACGTTTTGGTCGTTGCATTGTTGATCGCCGGCCTGACCGCCGGTCTGGTCTATCTGGCGCTGCATTATCTGTTCGTGCGCCCGATGCGGCGGCTGACCGCGAGCCTGGTCGGCTTCCATGAGAATCCGGAGAGTTCGGCGCGAATCATCGTGCCGAGCCAGCGCGGCGACGAGATCGGCGTTGCCGAGCGCGAGCTGTCCGACATGCAGCGCGACCTCGTCTCGATGCTGCATCAGAAGAGCCGGCTTGCCGCGCTCGGGCTCGCCGTCTCCAAGATCAACCATGATCTGCGCAATCTGCTGGCGTCCTCGCAATTGCTGTCGGACCAGCTCGCCAGCGTGCCCGACCCGCGGGTGCAACGCTTTGCGCCGAAATTGTTGCGCTCGCTGGAGCGCGCCATCGCCTTCTGCCAGTCGACACTGTCTTATGGCCGCGCGCAGGAGGCAGCGCCTGATCGCCGCGTCATCATGGTGGAGCCCGCGGTCGCCGAGGTGCGGGAGTCGGCCGGGCTTGCCACCGATGTCTCGATCACCTGGATCAGCGCGATCGAGCGCGGCCTGACCATCGACGCCGACCCGGACCAGCTGTTCCGCGTGCTGCTCAATCTGGTGCGCAACGCGGCGCAGGCGCTGGAAACCCGGCCCGCAGGTGACGGCGGCGCGCAGCAGATCCGCATCACCGGCCGCCGCGAGGGGACGGTTGCGATCATCGAGGTCTCCGACACCGGTCCGGGCGTCCCGACCAAGGCGCGCGAGCATCTGTTCGAGGCATTCCAGACCTCCGGCCGCCCCGGCGGCAGCGGACTCGGCCTTGCCATTGCCGCTGAGCTGATCCGGGCCCACGGCGGCCACATCCACCTGGTCGAGGGCACGATCGGCGCCACCTTCCGGATTTCGATCCCGGATCGTCCGGTGGAACTGCTGTCGGTCCGCAGCGAGCGGGCGAGGGCCTGAGGCCGTTCCGGTATTCCGGGGCGGCCAAAACTGCGGCCGAAATTGGCGTTTCCAGACCTTGCCAACCGGACCCGGAGCCTGTAGCTAGAGCGCTCTTTCGCGACGTTCCGGGCCTCCCGGGACCATGCGGGCTCAAGCCCACCCGCGAAAATGCGCCCGTAGCTCAGCTGGATAGAGCATCAGACTACGAATCTGAGGGTCGGACGTTCGAATCGTTCCGGGCGCGCCATTTTACGACAGGGCGCGGTACCACGCCCTTCCCGCGGTGGCGCCCGCGTCACGAATGATTCCGGCGTCGTGCGGCTCGCCAGGCCGTGAGCCGCGGAATCCAGCGCGGGACATTGGCCCGGAAATCCTCGTACTCCGTTCCGAACATACGAACGAGCGCCGGCTCCTCGTACCCCACGACAAACGCGTGGAAGGCGAGCCACACCAACACACCGTACCCAAGAAGGCGCTGGTCGCCGAACAAGACCGCTTGGCCCAGAATGACGGCGACAAGGGCAACGTAAATAGGATTGCGCACATAGCGATAGAGACCCGTCACCACGAGGTTCTGCGCCGGTGCGACCGGCGCCGGCGTGCCCAATCCTTGCAGCGCAAAGCGTGCAAACGAGTCGACAAGCCCGGGTAGACCGGCGACGATCAACAGGATCCCGACGGCGCGCGTCGCGTCGAGATCGAAGAAGGGCGGCCGAAACTCCCAACGCGTAATCCACCAGGGAACGAGCCCCGCCACCGAGCTGGGCGCAACCGCAAAGAAGAAGGCAGAGCCCAATACCGCGATCGTTTTCGGCATGGGCACCTCCTTTCCGTCCTGTCGCAAGGCGGTCGGCAAAATTGAACCGTTGCATCATAGCGCCACGGCGAACACGTAGTGCCCATCTTCATCGGCCACGGCGCGCCATTCACGCAAGCTCCCATTGGTTCGGGCAGCTGATGCGTGCTCGTCTTCAGTAGAGCATCCCCAGACACTTCTGGATCGATTGCGTTCCACTGCACTCACACAGCCCGTGGTCACAGTTGGAGGGCGCTGTGGGTGTCATTGGCTTCCCTCCTCAGTCCTCAAGAGCCCGGTAAACCGACGCGCGGCCAATCTTGAGCGCCTTCGCGATAGCGGACGCTCCCATGCCTTCAGCCTTAAGCGCCTTCACTTTGGCGGTGTCGATGGACGGTTCGCGGCCTTGGTAGACCCCGCGTGCCTTGGCCTCCGCGATACTCTCAAGCTGCCGCTCTTTGCGGAGGTTGGTCTCGAACTCGGTGAACACACCGAGCATGTCCAGGAAGCGCTTGCCCGCTGCTGTGCTGGTGTTGATGGGTTGCTCTGTATAGCCCCTCAGGGATGCACCACGCGCCTTCACGGTGCGCACAATGTCCTGCGGGCGGGCGCGGGGTTCGCTTCAGCGGGCTATCGCCGCACCGGATCGGAGACCGGCCCGGAAAAATGCGCCCGCGCGGGCCAGAATCGTGCCGAAGACGAGGGCCGCCCCGTAAAAACCCTGCTTGCCCCCGGCCGGAGCGTTGAGAAAAAATAAGCTTTTTTAGCCTATAGGCACAGCAATGTTTTTATTCTTATTGTCTGTCCTTTTGAACCGGCGAGTCATCCCTCATGCAGAGTGACATCGCAAACGCCGTATTTTATGCGGCCGTGTTTCTGGGCATCGTCTACACCAGCCGCATCCTGGAAAAAAGATGGCCGATTGCGGACGTTCCCTACGCCGAGTTTCGTGATGATTGGCTCGCGGTGATCGTGAGCCTCGGGTTGTCGTCCATGCTCGCTCCGATCGCGGCGATCAGCGCGGGCAAGATTGCGAGCTATACCGGTCTCGGTTGGATCAAGCTGCCGACCGACGGTTACTGGTGGTACGTCTCACTCGCGATCATCGTGGTCGCATTCGATCTCTACAAGTACACGTATCATCGCCTCCAACATGCGATCCCCTTTCTATGGGCGATGCACTCCTTCCATCACAGCGCGAACGGCGTCACGTTCATTACCGGCGGCCGGCATTTCTGGCTGGAGCGGGTGTTGTCCGACGCCTTTCTTCCGATCATGGCGATCCTGTTCCGCATCCCGCCGGACATGGTGATCGCGGTGGGATTTATCTTCTTCATGCCCGATGCGTGTGCCCATCTCAACGTCCGCATTCCGCTCGGTCGGTATGTGACATGGATCAACAATCCGCAATGGCACCGGATCCATCATTCGGTCCTTCCCGAGCACAGGGACAAAAACTTCGCTGCCTGTTTTCCGTTTCTCGACATTCTGTTCGGCACGGCCTGGATACCGAAGCCGGGCGAATATCCTGCAACGGGCCTCGTGCCGGCTGAGCGCGTGGACATCATCAACAGTGTGATCTGGCCAATCCGGCATCTTCGGCATTACTGGCATCGGGAGTCTCGGAATGAATTGGGTTAAGGGTCTTTTGGTGCTCCTCGCTCTGCTGCTGGGTTACGCCGACCTTGAGTCGACGAATGTGATCCTGAGTCTCGGATTGGGTGAGTTGAACCCGTTCATGCATCTGGCGCAGACATGGTTCGGTGTCTGGTGGCTGGTGCCCAAGCTTGGCTTGACGTTCGTGGTCACGTGGCTGCTTTGGCGGAGCAACAACGTTTACAACATCGCTCTCGTCGTCGCGTTCTGCTCCACGCCTGTCCTGAACAATCTCGTCATCATCGCGGGCACGAACTGAATCAATCCCTTCGCCGGTTGCCGCAACCGGCGACGTCAGGAGGGTCAGTGATGTCGGACAGGTTCGTTGTCGTCTGCATGGTCTGCTGTGCGCTGATCCTGGGGGCTCCGGGAGCGACCGTGCACGCGCAGACGCCGTCGAACTGCAAGGAGCCGCAGACCGGCACCAGCCGCGTCCCGATGCTGTCGCCGCCGCTGGCCAATGTGGTGACGGGCACGGGACGGCTGCAATTCTACTCCGCACCGAATCTGCACTGTCCGATCCGCGGCGTGTTCGTCATTCCGAATGACGCACTGATCGCGTATGCGCAAACCAGGGATGGCTGGTCGTCGGTGATGTATCTCAATCCGGGGACGGGCAACGACGTCTCGGGTTGGGTGAGATCGGCGAGACTGAAGGTGACCGGAACCGTCGGACCGAAGTAGCGTTCGACCAGGATCGCGGCAGGCGGCTTCCCGCGCCGCACCTGACGCTTCAACCAAAATCGCATCGCGTTTCAGGGCATCAATGAATCGCCGCGTACATGATCTTCTCCTCGGTGGCTTCGAGCGCGGAGAATTCCTCGACCACCTTGCCCTGACGCGAGACCAGGATGCGGTCGGACAGCGCCATGATCTCGGGCAGATAGGACGAGATCACCACCACCGCCTTGCCTTCGTCGGCGAGCTGGTTGATCAGCTCGTGGATCTCGACGATGGCGCCGACGTCGACACCACGGGTCGGTTCGTCGAAGATGATCAGCTCGGGCTCCTGCACCAGCGATTTGGCGATCACCACCTTCTGCTGGTTGCCGCCTGACAGCTCGACCACCTTGGCCTCGTCGCCGATGGCGCGAACCTTGAGGCGCTGGGTCCAGGTCTTGCCGACCGAATTGGTCTCGCGCCGCGACAACATCATGCGGCCCCCGGGAAACTTGGAAAGCAGGCCGAGATAGATGTTGCGGGCGATCGAGGCGGTTTCGAAGAAGCCCTCGACCTTGCGATCCTCGGTCACATAGGCGATGCCGGCCTTGACCGCCGGCGCCGGAACCCGGTAGCGCACCGGCTTGTCATGCAGCAGGATCTCGCCGCCGTGGAAGAAGTCGCGCTTCAACACGCCGGAGACGATCTTGAAGGTCTCGGTGCGGCCCGCGCCGACCAGGCCGAACACGCCGGTGATCTGCCCGGCAAACACCGACAGCGAATTGTTCTTCACCATCGGCGCCATCTTGAGGTTCTGCACCGCGAGCACGCGCGCACCGGCCGGCCGGACGCTGGTCTTCCGCGCGCCATACAGCGTGTTGGAGAGGTCGCGTCCGACCATCGCCTGCACGATCGCCGCGCGGTCGAATTTCGCCGTGTCGTCGGTGATGACATGCTTGCCGTCGCGCAGCACGGTGATGCGGTCGGCGAGCAGTAGCGCCTCTTCCAGCGCGTGTGAGATGAAGATGATCGAGACGCCGCGCTTCTTGAGGTCACGGACCAGGTCGAAGAAGTATTTCTTCTCTTCCGGCGTCAGCGACGCGGTCGGCTCGTCGAAGATGATGACCTTGGCCTTGTGCAGAACCGCACGCGCGATCTCCACCATCTGCTTCTTGGCGGCGCCGAGCCCGCTCACGGTGGCGGTCGGCGTCACGTCGAAATTCAGCGATTGCAGGAACTGCTGGGCGGCGATGTAGATGCCGCGCAGCCGGTTGTAGAATTTCTCCTGCCCGAGGAACAGGTTTTGCGCGACGGTCATGGTCGGCACCAGGCTGTTCTCCTGGAACACCATGGCGATGCCGAGATTGCGCGCCTCCAGCGGCGTGCGCGGCGCGACCTCCGTGCCATCGACACTCATGCCGCCGGACGTCAAGGTCACGACGCCGGCCATCACCTTGGTCAGCGTCGACTTGCCGGCGCCGTTCTCGCCGACCAGCGCGTGAATCTCGCCGCGGCGCAGATCAAAGTCGACGCCCTCGATGGCGGGCACGCCGGCGTAGAGCTTGGTGGCCTTGCGCAGGGACAACACGGTGTCGCTCATGAGCCTGTCTCCTCGGCGAGCCCGGCGAGGGGCAGTTTCAGCACGCGGCCCGGTCCCTTGGCGATCAGCACAAGGTCACCGCCCAGCTCGAGCGCCGCGACGATGCCGTGATTGATGCCGTCGACCCGGCTGTGCAGCGAATACTTTGGCTTGCCGTCCTCGCTCAGCCGGATGACGAGGCCGTAGGAGCGCGGCGGCGCCCACGGCTTGATCACGCCCATCGTCTTGATGTGCGCGCCCTGCATCGGCTCCTTGAACGAGAACCCCGAGCGCAGCCGCGGCGCCACCCAATAGGCCGGCTCGATCTCGGCCATCATGCGGCGCCGGTAGGCCGGCTCGCGCAGCACGAACTCGATCAGCTGGGTGCGTGCGGTGAATGCGGTGAGCCAATAGCCGCCGCCCGCGGCCTTCGACAGCCGCGACGGATAGACGGGCAAATGGCCGAGCACGACCTGCAGCGGCCGTCCGTTCGAGACGAGGACGAGGCGATGCCGCCAGCTCTCGCTGACCAGCACGCCGTCGCCGCGTGCGCAGGCGCCGAAGGCGTAGCCGAGCTTCGAGGCCAGCGGCTGCGCCGATTTGGTCCTGGGGTCGAGCCGGAACACGCGGCCGCTTCGGTTCAGCTCCATCAGGTCGCGCGCCCAATCATCGATGCCGCAGGTCACCGAGCCGTCGGTTGCGATCAGGGTCCCGTCGCCGGCCTGCGTCAGCGCGTTGATCGCGTTGAAGACGGCGTCGCTGAACGTCACGCTCGGCTCGCCCGACGAGGGATCGGTATAGAGCCGCACCTCGCGGCCGCCGAGCGCGACCGCGATGCCGCCGCCGGTGAGCGCGCAGAGCGCCGAGATCGGCTGCTCGAAGCTGCGGAGCTCGGCCGCTCCGCCGCCGTCGAGGCGCAGCAGGCGCCGGCCGTCGGCGACATAGAGGTTGCGGCCGTCGGTTGCGAGATCCTCTAGCGCCTCGCATTCCAGCAAGGTCGTCGCCGCCTCCAGTTTTTGATTCGGCTTGAGCGCGCCGTCGAACGACGGCACGGTGATGGTGGCCTCGCCACGGCCGAGAAAGCGGTTGGCGAATTCCCTGACGGCCGCGATCACGACAGCTTCCCCCAGCGCTTGTCATACTGCACGAAGTTCGGGTCGGCGTTCTCCAGCTTGTAGCGGCCGATCCGGTTGTTCATGATGCCGCCGAGATAGAGATAACCGCGATGCTCACGCATCGAGGTGATCATCGGATGGTTCTCGCCGCGCAGGTCCCAGAACGATTCGAGGATCTTGCCCTGCTCGTTGAATTTGACGACGCAGCCGGTGTTGATGTTCGGGAACAGCCATTCATCGACCGGCACCCGCTTGGCCATACGGCGGCGGAAGCCCGGCATCTTCCAGGCGAGGTCGAGCGAGGGGCTGCGCATGCCGACCAGCGCCAGCCAGTAATTGCCGTCGGAGGCGAGATTGATGTTGTCGGGATAGCCCGGCAGATTGTCCATCACCACCTCGACCTGACCCTTCTTCGGCCCCGCGAACCACAGTCGCTTGACCGAGCAGCCGAAGGTCTCGGCGAACAGGATCGACTGGCCGTCGCTGGCGACGCAGATGCCGTTGGGGAATTTGAGGCCGCGCAGTGCCGTATGCGTGGCGCCGGTCTTGGTGTCGTAGCAGATGATGCGGCCGTTGCCGCGCGCCTCGAGGCCGTCGATCGGCCATTCGTCCATCTCGTAGCGCACGGTGGCTTCGGAGAAGAAGATCAGGCCGTCGTCGGTGATGTCGAGGTCGTCGGCCAGCCGCAGGCGGCTGTCGTCGTTCACCGAATGCATGCTGCGGTTGGTCTCGTCGGTCGCCTTCTCCACGGTGCCGTCGGGCGTGATGCGGTAAAGGCCCATGCCGCCGATGCAGACATAGAGATTGTCCTGCCGGTCGAACGCCATGCCGAGCGGCTGACCGCCGATATGGGCGAACACCTCCATCCGCTGATAATCGGGCGCATGGAAGCGGATGATGTCCCCATGGCGCGAGCCGGCGTAGAGATTGTTGTTGCGATCGAGGATTACGTCCTCCGGCGCCTCGATGCGGCCGAGGCCGATCAATTCGACGTCGCGCAGCTTGTCGTTCTGCTCGAACGGGCCGCCCTGGCCGATCTCGGTGGCCGGCGGCGGCGGCAGCGCATGATAGGTCGGCGCGACATAGACCTTGCTGATGATGCGGGTGCGGTTCTTCTGCCAGCGGATGTCGACCATCGCTGCGACCAGCAGGATGCCCGCCAGCGCCATGCGGTTGATACCGCCACGTGCATTGAGCGTGGTCAGGCCGTTGGTGATCAGGAGCACGATCAGCACGCCGACCAGCGATTTGGCGACCGAGCCCTTGCCGCCGCCGAGCGTGATGCCGCCGAGCACGGTCGCGGTCAGCACGATCACCTCGAGGCCGACGCCGATGTCGCCGCCGACGGTGCCGAGCCGGGCCGCGAAGAACAGCGCTGCGATGCTGGTCAGCACGCCGCTTGCGACATAGCAGAGCGCGATGGTGCGGCGGACCGGAATGCCGGAATTGTAGGCGGAACGGCGCGAGCCGCCGATCGCGGTGATGTGCCAGCCGGGACGCAGCCGGGTCATGAAGATATGGCCGAAGATGGCGATCGCGATGTAGACGATTGCGACGCTCGGAATGCCGAACACGTCGCCGCCGCCGATGAAATTCCAGGACGGGATGTCGGGGAAGGCCGCGGCGATCGAATTGGAGTAGCGTTGGATCAGCAGATCGAACGCCGAGCGGTAGATGATCAGGGTGATCAGCGTGGTGATGAAGGCGCGCAGCCTTAAGTAGCCGATCAGGACGCCATTGACGGCGCCGAGCAGTGCACCGCAGACGAGGGTGGCGACGACCACCGCGGGCACCGGCCAGTTCAGCACGTCGAGCAGATAGAGCGCGCAGAAATCCGTCAGCGCGAAGATCGAGCCGACCGACAGATCGATGCCGCCGACGATGACGACCAGCGCCATGCCGAGGCCGATGAAGCCGATTTCGCCGGCCTGCCGCGCGGTGTCGGCAAGGCTCGACGGCGACAGGAAGTGATCGATGGAACGGCTGAGCGCGAAGCCGACGATCAAAAGCAGGATCACCGGTATTGCGGTCTCGGTCCAACGCTTGGACAGGATCTCGCCGAGGAGATGATCCGGCCAGTAGCGGTAACGCAGGCTCGTCAGGGTGTCGCGCATCGGCATTCCAGCAAGGCGTTCGATTTGGGAAAATCGACGTCCCGGGTGAGATCGCCCGGGACGTCGAGCGGGAATGGTTCGACTATTTTTTCAGGTCACTGAGATTCCAGCACGCGGTCTGGCTGTCCGCGTTCTCTTTGGTGATCGGAATCAGCGTCGTGTATTCCGACCCCTTGATCGAGCCGGCCTTGGCGCCCGACGACAGCAGCCATTTGATCGTGCCGGCCATCTGCGCGGCCTGGGTCGGCACGTCGTAGCTCATGTTGAGATCGAACGCGCCGGACTTCACCAGCTCGCAGGCGCCCTTGCGCTCGCCGCCGCCAGAGGTCGCGACGAACACCTTGCCGGTCAGGCCGGCTTCCTTCACCGCAGCGGCGGTGCCGATGTCCATGCCGTCCCAGAAGCCGACGATGCCGCAAAGATCAGGATTCTGCTTCAGCACCGTTTGGGTGATCGCCTTGGCCTTCGCGGCATCCCAGTCGGCCGCCTGGCTCGAGACCACCTTGATCTCCGGATGCTTGGCGAGCACGTTCTCGACGCCCTTGAGCGTGTAGGCGCTGGCGGCCGCCGAGAGCGCGCCCTGCACGATCGCGATCTTGTTCGACTTGCCCTGGCAAGCCTTCACAACCGCCTCGGTGTCCCGCTCGCCGATCTCGATCCAGTTGGCGCCGACAAAGGCCGACGAGCGATAGGCCGATCCCATGTTGATCTGGATGACGTAGATGCCTTCGTTCTCGGCGCGCTGCAGCAACTTGGCGTAGGTCTGGACGTCCGGATTGTGGATCACCATCACGGCCGGCTTCTCCGAGATCAGCGAGGTCACTGCCTGCGCGCCGGCATTGGTGTTCCAGTTGGGATCGCGGATCTCGAACTTCACGCCGAAGGGCTCGAGCTCCTTCTTCATGCCGGCGTACCAGCCTTCGGTGAGGTCGAAGTTCATGGCGACCGGAACGTAGGCCACCGTCTTGCCGGCGAGAGCTTCCCTGAACGGCTTCTGGAACGGCTCGTCCAGGCCCTGCTGGGCCAGAGCCGGGGCGGCGATGGCGGCAAGCCCAAGCGCCGCGGCGATCACCTTTGCAGTGCTGACAGCGTATTTCATTGCTTCCTCCTTGGTCGTGATTGAATGTTCTTGTGGCTTGGTTCAGATGTCACCCTGCTGTGCCGTTTCTTCGTTGCGCGGATTCAGGAATGAATCCGCGATGACGGCGAGCAGCAGGACGACACCCTTGACGAGATTTTGTCCGGCGTAGGAAATGTCCATGATGGTCATGCCGTTCAGCATGGTGCCGATCAGCAGCGTGCCGATGATGACGTTGAGGACGCCGCCGCGGCCGCCCGACAGGCCGATGCCGCCGAGCACGACGACGAGGATGACGTCGTAGATCAGGGTCGAATTGAAGATGCGGGTCGGCATCGAGTTGACCGATGCCGCCATCACGAGGCCCGCGAAGCAGCCGATCAGCGCCGCGACGACGTATTGCAGCACGATGATCGGGCGCGAGGGGATGCCGGTGACGCGGGCGGCGTAGGGATTATCGCCGATCGCGTAGATATAGGCGCCCCAGCGCGTCTGGCGCAGCAGGAACGCGACCACGACGCAAGCGATCGCGAACATCACGATCGAGGTCGGGATGCCGAGGATGGTGCCTTGTCCGAGCCGCTCGAAGCCTTTCATGCCGTCGCTCCACTGCACGACGTCGAGCCGAAACAGCGCGGCCTGCCCGAGGCCGGCGAGCAGCAGGCCGGTCGCCAGCGTCGCAAACAGCGAAGGGACCTCGGCATAGGCGATCAGCCAGCCATTGACCAGGCCGAACGCGATCGTGAGCAGCACGGCCGTCACCAGCGCGGTCGGCAGCGAGTGGCCGTTCTGCACCATCTGCAGCACAAGCCCCGGCGGCACCGCGAGCGCTGCGATCAGGGAGATGTCGATGCCGCGCCCGATCACGACGATCGCCATCGCAAGCCCGAGGATGCCGAGCACCGCGACGTTCTGCAGCAGCGTCAGCATGTTCTCCGGCGTCAGGAAGCCGCGCAGGAAGATCGAGAACGCCAGGAACAGCACGGCAAAGACGGCGAAGACGATCTCCTGTTGATTGAACCGCAATCGCTTCATTGCCCCGTCCTTCCTTGCGTCTATAGGTGCGCCGTCTGCCTGGATCTGGTGCGGGAGCCGGTCGCGACACGGCCGGGCCGCGTCCTGGCTGCGACCGCAGCGTCGACGAATGCGCCGACGGTGTTGATGTAGGCCTCGATCGAGGTGCCACGTCTGCGGTACTTGGCGCGCTTGACGTACCAGTCCTGCAGCAGCGGCTTGATCAGCGATGCCGTCAGCGTGACCTGATCGATCGTGAAGACGCCGCTGGCGACGCCCTGCTTGAGGACGCCGGCGATGATCTTCTCGGTCATCACCTCCATCTCGATGGCGCGCTGCCGCTCCGCCGGCGGAAACGACTTCGCTTCCATGAAGCAGAACACGAACCAGGGCTGCATCGCCTCGCTCATCCGGACATGGGTCGCGATGATCCAGTGCAGATGCTTGCGCGCATCCTGCTTCACGTCGGCGGGCGGCGAGTTGAGGACCTCCGCCACCGTCTCGGCGACCTCGCCGAGGATCATCGACAGCAGCGTCGGCTTGCTGTCGAAATACGTATAAAGGCCGCCCATGCTGAGGCCCGAGGCCTCCGCGAGCTGGCGCAGCGTGGTGGCGTGAAAGCCGTGCTTGTTGGAAAGCGTGAGCGTGGCGCCGATGATGCGCGTGAGATTCGGAACGGCGAGATGGGTTTTCTGGACCCGGATGGAATCCCGATGACGTTCGAGGATGCGTGCGCAAAGCACGTCCATCGCGAACGCATTCGCCGTCCCCGGTCGCTGACGCGCGAGACCCACGTTGCCTCCCTGGCTATGCTCCCGGACCATTTCATTTTGTTGCTGGTCCGGGCCGGGCTTTACGCCTTTGCCTAATTCCTAGCCCACGAAACGGCACTCGGAAAAGGGGGAGAATGAAATTTTCTTAGTGAGCGCTCGTTCGTTTTCGGCGTGCCCTTGCAAGAAACGAAGGGTAGAGGTTGTACGAGCCGCTACGCCTGGTGTGAGCCTCAGAGTAACTAAAGCGGTGGCTAGCCATGATCTAGCTGGCTGCCAACAAGTATGTCAGTGCCTCTCCAAATAAGCATTCACTCTGCTTCAATTTCTTCGGCTGCCACGTCTTCTGTGACCTCAGGTAACACCTCGTCACCTCGGCCGTCGATGACGTTGCTAAAGCGGAGCATTTCCTGAGCCAAGATGTTGGCCGCCCCCCGCTGAGCCGCACGAGCCCTCAAGATTTCGGCAATCAGAGCGTGCTGTTCATCGCGGGTTGGTGGATATGCTATTTCGAGACTCTCGAAGTCATCCACCTGAGTACGCCGCCGGTTACTATGCCCGGTGGTAATAGCTCTGAACGCGCGTTGATAATATCGGCTCCTGAGAAGGACTGAGAGGAACTCCGGGTCTAAGTCCTGGTCTGTGATCCGATATATGGGGAACTCTTTCGTGACGAGAGCGCCATCCATGTGTTGTGGAACGACCGACACGCAGCCTTTCCAGAGGTCAATCGAGGAAAACACCACGTCGCCGGCCCGCGCTCGAAACCAGGTTGACGAGCTATCCTCAAAGTACATGCCCAACCATTCCGGAGGATTTCGTCCTTTCCCAGCCGCCCGCGGCCTTATCTCTCCGGTTTGCGAGATCGTCATTACTTGAACCTCTTCGTCCGGCTTCCGCTCCGGTTCGATAATCTCTTCCCGGCGGCGCAAGACTTGCCTGAGAGAGCGGCGTGCCCACCCTTGGGGAGCCGCCTCTATCGCCGGATCGAACTGACGTCGAAAGGCGGCGCCGCGGGTGAGTTTCGCTGCCTGGTGTGCGAACACATCATCGAGCTGATGGATGGTTCGACCGACGTCGCCTTTCGGCTGACCGTGCAGCCGGGCAAGACGTCCTACGCCTACTAGCGTTTTCGGTTCGCGTGAAGGACACGTGCTCAAACACAGGGTAGCAGCGCCGGTCGGTGGCGCCATGCTCAACGCTGCTGCGGCAGGTTGACCTCGCTCCTTCGCGCCTCCTGGCTGCGGCGCTCGGCTTCGCCGCCCGATCGGGACAGCATGCCGATCGCCACGATCGCTGCGGCAAAGCCGGCGGCGGCGCCGACGCCGAGGGCCCAGCGCGGGCCGAGGTGATCGGCGACCCAGCCGACGATCGGCGCGCCGATCGGCGTGCCGCCGAGCGCAACGCCGAGCCGCAGCGCCATCACCCGTCCGCGCATCGCCGGCTCGGTCGAGAGCTGCATCAGCGCGTTCGAGGTGTTGGTGACGGTCAGCGCGGCGACGCCGATCACGACCAGCGCCGCGGCAAACAGCCAATAGCTCGGCGCCAATGCGGCGAGCGTGCAGCCCAGCCCGAAGATCGCGGCACCCAGCATCAGCGAGCCGAAGCGCGGCTCCTCGCGGCTCGCTGCCAGCAGCGCGCCCGACATCGTTCCGAGCGCCATTATCGACGACAGCAGGCCGAAGCCGCGCGCATCGGTGTGGAACACGCCAACCGCCATGGTGGAAATGAAGATCGGAAAGTTCAGTCCGAAGGTCCCGATCAGAAACAGCATGATCAGCGTCGCCCTGAGATCGGGCCGCGACCAGACATAGTGGAAGCCCTGCATCACGCTGCCCTTGGTGCGATGGGCGCGCGCGTTCGGGCGCAGCTCGGAGGTGCGCAGCAGGGTCAGCGAGGTCAGCACCGCCAGGAACGATGCGCCGTTGAACAGGAATGCCCAGCCGGTGCCGACGGAGGCGATAATCAGGCCGGCGACGGCGGGGCCGATCATGCGCGCGGCGTTGAACGAGGTCGAGTTCAGCGCGATCGCATTCGACAAATTGGTATCGCTGACCAGTTCGGCGACGAAGGTCTGTCGCACCGGGGCATCGAGCGCCGCCGCGCAGCCGAACAGGAACGCGAAGGTGTAGACGTGCCAGAGCTGCACCAGCCCGGTGACGGTGAGAATGCCGAGGATGAGTGCCAGCGCGCCCATCGTCGCCTGGGTCGCCATCAGCAGTTTGCGCTGGTTGAAGTGATCGGCGGCAAAGCCGGTCCACGGCATCAATAATAGTTGTGGCCCGAATTGCAGCGCCATCACGATGCCGACGGCGGACGCGCTATGATTTGTCAGCTGGGTGAGAACCAGCCAGTCCTGCGCCGCGCGCTGCATCCAGGTGCCGATGTTGGATACCAGCGCGCCGGCCGCCCAGACCCGGTAGTTGAAGCTCGCGAGCGATCGAAATACGCGTCTCATGTTCCCTGAGGTTCATTCCCGCCGTGAAACCGCCCGAACCGCCGCGCCAGGAACAGGCCGATCAGAAGACCGCCGAGCCCGAGCGCTGCAACGTCGCTGGTGGTTCGCAAGCCAAAGTCGCCGACGCGGCAGACCAGAAGATATCCGACCGCGAGGTTGAAGAAGCCCCACACGATGTTGACGGTCGATGAGGACAGGCCTTCGCCGGGCGGTTTGGCGAACGGGCTCTGGAACGCTTCGCCCATCATGCCGGCGACGACGTGGGGGATCGCATTGGTGAGAAAGACGCCGCCGAAGAAATAGGCGACGAGATCAAGCCAGTTCATGCGAGTTGGTCCTTTCAACGAGATCGATGATCGCCTGCGTCGAGCCGGTTTCGCCAAGCCGCGGGAACACGTGCTCGATGCTGTATTCATGTGCGTGCGACCGCGCATCGGTCATGGCGTCGATTGCGAGCGTGACGTTGAAGCCCGCCTCATAGGCCTGTCTCGCCGTCGATTCGACGCCGCCCGCGGTGGCGACGCCGGCGATCACGACTTGCGTGACGCCGCGCGCTCTCAGCAGGCTTTCGAGGTCGGTGCTGGCAAATGCGCCTCGCGTTCGCTTGGTCACAACGATGTCGCCGGTCTGTCGGTCGAGCTCCGGAATGAGATCGGTCCATCCGTCGGGAAGCGGGCCGCCAAATGGATTTCCAATTGGATTTCCAATTGGATTTCCATGGCGCGGCGCCTGCTCGGTTCGTCCCGGCGAGCTGCCGTCGACATTGACCAGCGCGACCGGCAGACCGTGCCGTCGGAACGCAGTGCCAAGCGCGGCCGCGCGAGCCACGATGTCGCCGATCGGATGGGCGAAGGGCCAGCCCATGAGGCCGCTTTGTAGATCGATGACGATCAATGCGGTGATCGGATCGAGCGTGGTCAGGGCCATGGTCGTTACCTTTCTCGCAAGCTGACGCGCCGCAGCCCGCCTCAATCCTCGACCAGCCGCTTCAGCAAGCCGACGGCGGCGGCGAGTTCGTCCTGCTCCCGCGCCGACAGCCGCGCGGCGATGGTGCGCGACAGCCAGTCCTGCCGTGCGGCGCGGCCGGTGCGAAGCCGCTCGCGGCAGCTATCGGTGAGCGACATGATGGTCTGCCGGCCGTCGTCCGGATCCGGCGCGCCGCGGACCAGGCCCGCAGCCTCGAGCGCCGATATCGCCGAGCTCATCGATTGCGGACGCATACCCTCCGATCGCGCCAGGCTGGACACGGTCGCGGGGCCATCCTTTTCGAGGCGAAGCAGCACCGCGACCTGGGAAGGCGGGAGGTCCTCGCGTTGACCCTGCTCGCGAAGCCGCCGCTTCAGCCTTCCAATCAACAGGCGAAGATCTTCGGCCAGCGCGGATGTGCGCGCCGAGCCGGGGCGGGCCGGTCCATTGCTCATGCCGGATCGGATAGCATATATGAAGGTAAACTGTAAAGATTATCTTCGCAGTTTATCTGCATACGTGTCCTGCTGCAGCCAACCGGCTGGTCTGACGCTGCTCGCGGCCGGAATCGGCGCGGCACGCGACAGCGCCCGCGCGTGCGTGACGCCGGCCAGGTCTCAGCGAAGAAATGAAATGGACGGTGAGGGTTTTGAGCGCCTCAGCGTAATGGCGCGCGCTTACTCGGGCGCAGGGTCGCTGCTTGCCGCGGCCTCGTACATCTCGCGCGCGCGCCTGGTCACGGCCGCATAGCGCGCCGTCGCGCTGAGGCTCATCAGGCCGGCGCGCACCAGTCCGAGAATGGCGCGTCGGGAGTGGAATGGTCCGGTCTTGCTCGCGGCATATCCGCGCGGATAGAGCTGCAGGCGGCCGGCGAGCGCTTCCTGCAACGCCTCCTTCTGGGTCGCGCTCAGGCGACGGCGCCGCGCGGGCTTGCTTGCTTCCGCCAGCATGCGCAGCTCGATGCCCGACGGTTTCCGTGGTGCGCCCTTCATTGTCAGCTCACATTCCGGCCGACTGGCGCGACCTTTCGCGAGGCCCGGCGCCCGGCCGGCATCGCCATGGACGCCGGCATGTGGCACATCATGGCTTGCGCTGTTGCTCATTCGTGGGACAGAACCGCATTTCGAGCAGCGGCGGCATCTGACGAAGGTCAGGACCGGTTGTGACGAAAGTCATATTCGTTTGCGACCGCTGCCGGCTTACGCCAGAGTGGGCTGCTCGCTGAGCTGATGGGCAACGCATGATCGATCTGAGCGCGGATTTGCTTGCGGCCGCAGAAGCCGACGTCATCGGTCTCGCCGTCATCGGCGCCGATCGAAGCATGCAGCGGAAGATCGGCCGGTTGGTCGAGTGGCTTCCGGCAACCGGCGTCGATTGCTGCGAGTGTGTGTTGCTGGTCGGCATGGAAGCCGAGTTGGCGGCGCTTGCCGGAGGCCAGCGGGACATGATCGCGCTGGCCGGTGTGCGTGGCGCGTCGCCTGACATCACGCAACCGATGACGGCGGTCGTGCTGTGGAACGGCGCGCAGTCGCATTACTTCGTCATCGCCATGCCGGATTTTGCCGGCCGTCAGGTCGAAACGCTGCTCGGCAGCGAGCGTCGCGCCCGGCGCCTGATGGAGCAGCAGCTCGAGGCGGCGAGCGCGGAGGTGCGCTTTGCCTCGCTGGCGCGGACGCGGCTGCGGCTGGCTCGCGATCTGCACGATACGCTGGTGCACTCGATCGTGGCGCTGCTGACCCAGATCCGGCTGATCCGGCATTATTTGTCGGCCGATCCCGCCCGTGTGGCGGACAGCCTCGCGACCGCTGAAGATGCGGCCGCGAGCGGCCTGAACCGCGCCCGCGAAGCCATCGACCGCCTGCGCACGCCCGACGACCTGAAGCTTGATCCCGATGTCGAGGGGCTGCTCAGCGACTTCGCCGCGCGCAGCGGTGTCAGGGTGTCGATCCAGATCGACGAAGCGGCGCGCTCCGGCCTGCGCGATTGCGGCCTGACGGTTCAGCGCATCCTCAGCGAGGCACTGCGCAATGTTCAGACGCATGCGCGGGCGCGCCGCGTCTTCTTTCACGCCTTCGACGAACCGGCCGCGGTCGGCCGCAAGCTGATTGTCGAGATCCGCGATGACGGCCGCGGCTTCGATCTCGCGGTCCCGACGCCAGGACATTTCGGATTGATTGGCATGGCCGAATTTGCTGAACTTGTCGGCGGCAGCTGCGCGGTGGAGAGCGCGCCCGGGCAGGGAACGCTGGTCCGGATCTCGCTCCCCGTGGCGGTGCCGCCGGCGGCGTCTGCCGGCGTGCTGGCCGATTGAATTCGTTGCCGCGCATGCAACGCGTTTTCGAGAGGATGACGGAAAGCCCGTGAGCAGAATTGAGAAGATACGGGTGCTGATCGCCGAGGATCAGACGCTGATCAGGGAAGGTATCGCGACGCTGCTCGCCCAGCAGAACGACGATTTCGAGATCCTTCCCGGCGCGGCCGATGGCGAGCAGGCCATCGAATTCGCGCGGCGTTACCGGCCGGATGTCATCCTGATGGATCTGCAGATGCCGCGGGTCGACGGCATCGCCGCGACCCAGCGGATTCTCCGCGAATTGCCGCAGACCCATATCGTGGTGCTGACGACGTTCGAGACCAACGACCTGATCTTCGAGGCGGTGAGCGCAGGCGCCAAGGCTTATCTGTTGAAGGACGCCAGGATGGAGGAGATCGCCTCGACCATCCGCGCGGTCATCAACGGCCAGTCCGGGCTTTCGCCCGGCGTCGCCGCGCGCATCCTCGACGAGTTCAAGCGGCTGCGCGGCCCGCGCGTCTCGGCGAAGCTGCCGGTTCGCGACGGGCTGACGGCGCGGGAGAATGAAATTCTTACGCTGATCGTCGAGGGCAAGAGCAACACCGAGATCGGCGAGCAGCTGCATTTGGCCGAAGGAACCGTGAAGAACTATGTCAGCACGATTCTGGAGAAGTGCCAGGTCAAGAACCGTACAGAACTCGCAATAAAGGCAATAACTTACTAGAAATAATTGGCCGTGATCGCACAACCACGCGGTTGATCCGGCTGAGATTGCTCGCCTTTCTCTGGGCCGCGCCCGCAAAATTGGCTATAGGGTTGTTTCGGATTTGCTTTTTGACACCGCAGGTCCGGATTGCGCGGCTACGAGTAAGCGGGAAATGACCATGAAGGGTATCGAGCGCCAGACCAAAGGTACGGACGGACCGGCGGACGCTGCGGCGGCCGGCAACGGCGTGGATCCGGCGGCGCATGGCATGGCGGCGATCGATCAGGTTCGCGACCTGCTGTTCGGCGGCGCGCAACGTTCGCTCGAGACCAACCTCTCGGGTCTGCGCGAGGAGATGCAGGCATCGCTCAAGCAGATGCAGGCGGACTTCACTAACGAGCTCACCGCGCTTTCTGCGCGGCTCTCCGACCTCGAGCGGGATACCGAGCAGAAGCGGCTCGACTCGCTGAAGGATGTCGGCGCGGCGATCACCCAGCTCGGCTCGGTCATCAGCGGATTGGGATCCGGCCGCACGGGCAAATAGCATGGCAGCTGCTGCCGGCCAGAACCGCGAGATCGAGCAGCTCAAGACATTGCTGTTTCAGCCCGAGGCGACGCGTCTGACGTCGCTGGAGGCCGACCTCGACTCGCTGCAGCGCTATGTCGGCAACGCCGACCGCCTGGAGACGGCAACCGCGGGCATCCTGGTCGAGGCGCTGGAGCGCGCCGAGGTCAACCGGCCGCGCGAGCTCGCCAGCGCGATTGCGCCGGTCGTGGTCTCGGCGATCCGCAGCGAGATCAAGAACTCGCGCGAGCAGATGATCGAGGCGCTCTATCCGATCGTCGGCCGTCTGGTCAGCGCCGCGGTGGCAAATTCGTTCAGGGAGCTGGTTGCCTCGCTCGAGCAGCGCATCAATGCGTTGACCTCGGCGCAATTGTGGGTCGGCCGCGTCAAGTCGCTGGTGACGGGACGCCCGATCAGCGAATTCGTGCTCGCCGATCAGCCGCCGCAGATCAACCGGCTCCTGATCATCGAACGCGGCAATGGCCGCCTGATCGCGGACTGGAAGCGCGATGCGACCGCCGACGAACGCGCCGACCTGCTCAGCGCGATGGTCGCGGCGATTCTGGAATTCTCCGTGCAGGCGCTGGCCGGCGAAGGCAATCTGCAGACGCTCGATTTCGGCGGACGGCAGCTCGCGCTGCGCGCCTCGCCCCGCTTCATCCTGGCGGCGGAGTGCCTGGGACCGCTGCGGCCCGCCGACAACGCCAGGATCAACTCGTTGTTCTTCGATGCGATCGAGCGCATCGACCGCGGCGCGGATTGCGACGGGCCGATGCTGGCGTCGCTGGCTGCCGCGATCGAGACCGACGATACGCCACGGCGGATCGCGAGCCGGCGCGGCAAGGTGATCCTTTTCGCCTTGCTCGCGGCATTGGCCGCGCTGCTGCTCTGGCTTGCCGCGACATCGGTGACGCGCGGCCTGTTGGAGCGGCGGACCCAGGCGGCGCTGGAACAGCTCGCCGCAAAGCAGCCGTTGCTGGCCTCGTTCCCGCTGCGGCTCGACTTCGATCACGGCAGCCGAAGCGTGGCCGTTTTAGGCATCGAGCCGAGCCAGCTGGAGACCGCGCCCTTGATCGATGCGCTCGCCGCGGCCGCGGCGCCGTACAAAATCGTCAACCACATCGGTCTGGTGTCCGCACCGGAGCAAGTCGCGGCATCGCAGGCCGGCATCGCGGGCCTGCAGCAGAGCCTGACGCGGCTGCAGGCGAGCCTCGACCAGATGCGCGAGGCGATCGGTGCGCAGGCGAAGTCGGCCGACCAGAAATATGCCGCCCTGACCGAGCAATATGACAAGCTCGGCGAGCAGTACGCCAAATTGGCCGAGCAATATTCGAAGCTGCAATCCGTCGCCGATGGCCCGGCGGCGCGGCTCGACCGCTTCATCGCCACCACCGCGATCTTCTTCGCGAACAATTCAGACGAAGTCCTCGACAACGACCAGGCCGAGCAGCAGCTGCGCGAACTCGCCGGACTAATGGCGAACAACGATCTCAGGCTGCGCATCGTCGGCTATGCCGATCAGAGCGGCACGGAAGGTACCAACCGGACGCTGGCGCGCAAGCGGGCCGAGCAGGTCCAGCGCAGGCTGACCGCGCTCGGGGTCGATTCGTCGCGGCTGATTTTGGTTTCGCGCGCGGCGACGATGCCGATCACCGACCGGGTCGACTCCACCGTCGGCGGTAATCGCCGCGTGGCGTTCGAGACGGTCTATCGAGGCGAAGTGGCCCGCTGATGCTCACCGCGAAAGTCATGCTGCTCGGCGATATGGGGGTCGGCAAGACGTCGATCCTCTATCGGCTGATCTACAACCGGTTCGAGGGCCAGTACAAATCGACGCTGGGCGTCGAGATCCTGAGCCACGACGTGGCGCCGGCGGGTGGCAGCGATCCGACGCGCCTCGTGCTGTGGGACACCGACGGCGATTTCGGCACGCAGATCTTCGACACCGTCTACGTCACCGGCGCGTCCGCCGCCATCATCGTGTCCGACGTCACGCGGCCGCAGACGGTGACCCGCATGGTGGAACTGGTCCGCGGCTTCGAGGAGCGCTTCCCCGGCCGGCCCTACCGGGCGCTGCTGAACAAAATCGACTTGCCGGAAGCCGCGGGCAGCGCGGGCGCGATTGCCGGGCTTGCGAAGTCGAGCGTCAAATCGGTCAGCGCCAAGACCGGCGTCGGCATCGCCGAGAGCTTTGTCGAACTCGCCCAGACCATCCGCCGCCGCCAGCTCTAGCTAGCGACAACGCGCACACGTCTGTGTCAGCCGCCCCGACTTCTCGGGGCTGGCGAATCGGGCCGGGACGGCTGACTTCATCGCACGTGGGGCGTACGATGAAAGGCTCTCGCGCGGCCGCAGAAAGCCGCACGCTTTCTCCGCCGACAGCACCACGCCGTCCCACACTCCGATAGTGACGATGGTCATCTTCCGCTCGGCCAATGGCCTGCCTATCGTCCGCCCCGTCACTGGAAACAGCCACGGGACGAACGGTGTCTCGGGCGCACGGAGCGAGAGATCATGAGCATTTTTGGAAGCATCATGGGTGCAATCTTCGGCCACGGCGCCCAGGCCAAAACCGCTGAGAGCACAACGGCGGCTGCGCCCGGCGCAGCGCCATCGACATCGACGTCTGCATCTGCTGCGCCCGGCACGGCGGCGGCACAAACCGTCGACGTCGCCGCGATCGTCGACAAGGCGGCCGCGGCGACCGGCGAGAAGCTCGACTGGCGCAGCTCGATCGTCGACCTGATGAAGGCGCTCGGCCTCGACAGCAGCCTCGCGGCGCGCAAGGAGCTCGCGAAGGAGCTGCACTACACCGGCGACACCAGCAACAGCGCCGCCATGAATGTCTGGCTGCATCAGCAGGTGATGGCGAAGCTCGCCGCCAATGGCGGCAAGCTGCCGGACGACATCAAGACCTGACGTCCCGCCTCGAGCCGTGCGCGGCGCTCGCGCCCGCACGGCTCCGAACGATGTGTATTGCGTGAGGAGCAGTTGCGATGACCTCATCTCATCCTGCCATCCTGAACAGGCCGCGCGCTGGTGTGGTGCGGTCCGTCGCATTGGTCGGCGCGGCACTCGGATCCGTCGCGCTGACGCTCGGCATCCTTGTCGCCACCGCCCGCGCGGATAACGCCCGCGACGAGCCGCGGTCGGAAAATGCGAATGTGCAGCGCGCCGCGCAGAACCCGCCTCCGGCGCGGGTCATCCTGCCGGCGCCATGGGAGCAGGCCGCGCCTGCGCAGCCAGTCGCGGCGCCCGCGAAGCCGGCCGATCGCAAATAGTCTTTCGCCCCCTTGGAGCGGCCGGCGACCCGGTCGCCGGGCCGTGCCACCGCATTCATTTGGAAAACAGGAGATCAGATGCTGAAGGAATTCAGGGAATTCGCCATGAAGGGCAACGTCGTCGATCTCGCCGTCGGCGTGATCATCGGCGCGGCATTCGGCGCGATCGTTTCGTCGATGGTGGCCGATGTCATCATGCCGATCATCGGCGCGGTCAGCGGTGGGCTCGACTTCTCCAACTATTTCACCGCGCTTTCGAAGTCGGTGACCGCGACCAACCTGGCCGATGCCAAGAAGCAGGGCGCGGTGCTGGCCTGGGGTAACTTCCTGACCCTCACGCTCAACTTCCTGATCGTCGCCTTCGTGCTGTTCATCGTGGTCCGCCTCATGAACCAGCTCAAGCGCGAAGCGCCCGCGGCGCCGGCCGAACCGCCGAAGCCGACCAAGGATCAGGAGCTGCTCACCGAGATCCGCGATCTCCTCAAGTCACGCGCGTAGCAATCGCTGCGAATGCCACTGCGTACAGCCCCCAGCTCTGGAGCCTAGCCATGCCAGATCAGGTCAAGCTGCCCCGAAAATTGTCGCAAGAGCCCGGCGGTGCAGAGCCGCTACGGCCGAGCCACCGGCGGGTCATCGAGGAACTCGATCGCTGGGCCAACAGTCCCGGCCTGCAGCCGCCGAGCGATGAAGAAAAGCCGGACGACGACAAGCGCTAGGCGGCCGTGACCTCGCATGGCCGGATCGCGGCCGTTTCGGTCAAGCCCGCCGGGCCGTCGCGATCAGCGCGGTCGACGGAATCGCGAAGCTGTCGCCGACCCGCCTGCGCTCGATCTCGGCGCGGAAGGCGCGCGCGACTGCGGCGCTCTGGTCGGCATCGAGCCCGCTCCAATGCGGCATGAACTCGAACAATTTGTCGACGTCGGCGGGATTGGCGACATTGAGCTTGAAGTCGTGGGTGATCTCGGCAATCGCCGGATCGGAGAAGCCGGCGGCGATGAGCGCAGCGGCGAGGCGGTCGGGGTCGGCGAGCTCGGCGAGGCCCGTGCACGGCATCGGCGTGACATTGTCGGGATAGAGCCGCCGGATGATCTGCGAGAGCAGGAGATGCACGGCGGCGCCATCGGCGCTCTTCCAGACCGCAATCGCCGCCGATCCGCCCGGTCGCGTCACCCGTGCCATCTCGCAGAGGCCGGCGCGCCAGTCCGGAAACAGCATCACGCCGAACACCGACACTGCCGCGTCGAAGGCGGCATCCGGCAGGTCGAGCGCCTGGCCGTCCATCTGCCGCGCCTCGATATTCGCCACACCATGCGCGCGGACACGTGCCACCATGCCGGCGGAGAAATCGATCGCGGTGACCTCGGCTCCGGTGCGGGCGGCGGCCAGCGCCGCGGCGCCCGTGCCGGTGGCGACGTCGATCACCCTGGATGACGGGTCGATCGGAAGCGTTGCGACCGCGGCGTCGGCGAACAATGTCGTGAACGGCTGCGACTGCGCCTCATAGGCGGCGACCATTTTGTCCCAGTGCGCGGGATCGTTGTACGGCAGAGGTTTCGCCTGCTCACTTGACTGCATGAATCTGATCCTCGAGACTTTGTTTGTGTTTGGCGAGCCGGCGCTTGAAATCCTTCGCGAGCACATCGAGCGTCACCGCGCCGAGCCGCTTCAGGAACAGCGCCTCGACCTCGCGAAACGTGTCTCCGAGCGCGTCGTTGACGGCCTGTTCGACCAGGCAGCCGGGATTTTCCGAGCGATGGCCCATCGCAACGATCGTGGGCGCGCCGACCGCGCGATAGATGTCCGCGAGCGTGATGTCGGCCGGATCGCGCGCCAGCGTCCAGCCGCCGCCATGGCCCTTCTCCGAATGCACCAGACCCTGCTCGCGCAGCCCCGCCATCACGCGGCGCACCACCACAGGGTTGGTGGCCATCGCCTGCGCAAGTTGCTCCGACGTGACCGGCTCGCCGGCCCCGATCATGTGGAGCAGGCCATGCAGGACGCTCGACAGGCGGCTATCACGTATCATGTAACTTCATATGTTACATGAAGCGGCGGCCGTCAAGGGGGCGATGGTCTGTCGCCCTCCTACCTCCCCTTGAAAAGGGGAGGTCGCTTTGCTCGTCAGAGCAAAGCGGGTGGGGATCAGCTCGCTCCACTTGCAGCGTCGTCTGCGGCTGACCCCCATCCCGACCTTCCCCCTTTCAGGGGGAAGGAGAAGATCAGCCTGCGCCCGGTTGTGATTCTTCAATCTGGAATAGCGTGCCGGATTTCGCGGCGTCGCCCGTTTAATCCGCATCGGGGTCGTTGGCAGGGGCGGTATCGTGGGCAGCGTGGCGGTCGATCGGATGTTGCGGGATGCGGTGGCGCATTATGGCGCGGGCCGCGCGGCGGAGGCCGGCACGCTGTGCGGCGACATCCTCACCGCCGATCCCGACCATGTTCCGGCGCTGCATCTGTCCGCCGTCATCGCCTTCGTGACCGATCGTGCCGCGGAAGGCGCGGTATTGCTCAACCGGGTGTTCAACCTCGATCCGGACCATGCACCGGCCTTCGCCACCCTCGGCGATGCGCTCGCCGTGAAGGGCGAGCACGAGGGCGCGGTGGCGGCGTTCGAGCGCGGCGTGACGCTGCGGCCGCAGGATGCCGGCCTGTACATCAAGCTCGGCGTTGCGCTGTGTGATCTATCGCGCTTCGACGAGGCCGAGGCCGCGTTCCGGCGCGCGATTGCGCTCGATGGTGGCCTGACGCGGGCGCGGTTCAACCTCGCCGTCGCGCTGGCCGGGCAGCAGCGACCGGTCGAGGCGGAACAGGCCTATCGCGAGGTGATCGCGCGCGATCCGGTCTATCGCGGCGTCTGGCTCAACCTCGGCAATGTGTTGACCGATCAGAAAAGGCACGAAGCGGCCGCCACGGCCTATCGCCGCGGACTTGCCGCGGATCCTGACAATGCCGGGCTGCATTGCGGCCTTGGCGCCGCGCTCTATCGCCAGGGCTTGCTGGAGGATGCGATCCTGCACTACCGCCGCGCGATCGCGCTCGATCCCGGCAACCTCGCGCCGCAGCGCCTGCTTGCGATGGTGCTGCACGAGCTGGGCGAGCGCGCGGAGGCCGTCCGCATCTATCGCCAGGTCTCGGCCCGCGACCCGTCCGATCACGTCATCCTCAACAATCTCGGCGCCGGCCTGTTCGAGCTCGGACAGGTCGACGACGCCATCGCCTGCGCCGAGCTCGCGCTCGCGCTCAAGCCGGACTACGCCGCCGCGCACACCAATCTCGGGATCATCTTCGAGGCGCAGAATCTGGTCGAGGCGGCGGTCGCGGCGCATCGGCGCGCCATCGAGCTCGACCCGCTCTATGCCAAGGGCCACGCCAACCTTGCGGTCGCGCTGCGCAATGCCGGCGAGATCGATGCGGCGCTGATGGCCTCGCGCCGGGCGATTGCACTCGATCCTGAGCAGCCGCTCGCGCACTACAATCACGCGCATTTCCTCCTGATGAACGGCGAGTTCGAGGAGGGCTTTGAGGAGTATCAGTGGCGCCGCAAGACCAGGATGCTCAGCGACGGCGATCCCGTGTTCGACGAGCCGGAATGGCAGGGCGAGCCGCTCGCTGGACGCACGCTGCTGCTGTTTGCCGAATATGGACTCGGCGACGCCATCAATTTCGTCCGCTATGTGCCGATGCTGGAGGGGAGGGGCGGTCGGATCATTCTGCAGGTGCAGCCGGGGCTGGTCGCGCTGCTGCGGCCGATGCTGCCCGATGTTGCGGTGTTCGCGCGCGGCGAGCCGCTGCCGCCGTTCGATCTGCAACTGCCGCTGCTGAGCCTGCCGCGGATCTTCCGCACCACCGTCGAGACCATTCCTGCAGCGATATCCTATCTGCGGGCGGATGTCGTCAAGCTCGCGCGCTGGCGCGAGGCGCTCGCCGGCGTGACCGCGCTGAAGGTCGGCGTGGTCTGGGCCGGCAATCCCAGGCACAAGGGTGACCGCCAGCGCTCGCTGCCGGCGGACGCCGTGCTGCCGCGGCTGGTCACATCGGGCGTGCAGCTGTACAGCCTGCAGAAGGAGCCGCGGCCGGACGATGCTCCGGTGCTGCGGGGCCTTGGCGCCGACATCATCGACCTCGCGCCGACGCTCGGCGATTTCGCCGACACCGCGGCGGCCGTCTGCGCGCTCGATCTCGTCATCGCCGTCGACACCTCGGTGGCGCATCTCGCCGGCGCGCTCGGCCGCCCGGTCTGGATGCTGTGTCCCTATGCGCTCGACTGGCGCTGGCTGCGCGATCGCGCCGACACGCCCTGGTATCCGACCATGCGGCTGTTCCGCCAGGACAGACCGCAGGCCTGGGATCGCGCGCTGGCGCGCGTGTCGGACGAACTCGCGCGGCTCGCCGGCGGAGAGCGCGAGTTGCTGTTGCCGGCACGTTTAGCGCGTTGACCGGCCATCACCCCGCACTCATCCCCTGCGCGCCGCCGAGCAGCTTCACGTTGAGCCGGCCGCCGTCGAACAGCATCTCGTTCAGCGCTGCGTCGATGTCGTCAGCAGTGACATCCTGGCCTCCCCCGCGGGCGATGCTGGCCTGAGCGATGCGGCGCATCAGCTCCTTGATGAATGCGGCGCTGACCCCGGCGGTGCGCTGCACCGCTGCGTCAACCACGGGCGGTTCGAGCGGCAGGCCCTTGCCGTACAGTCGGATCAGCTTGCCGCGCCCGGTCTCGTCGGGCACCGGCACCTCGATGGCCTGGTCGATGCGGCCGGGCCGGCCGGCCAGCGCGCCTTCCAGCTCCTCGGGCCGGTTGGTGGTCAGCACGAACAGGATGTCGCAGTCCTCCTTCAGGCCGTCCATCTCGTTGAGCAGCTTGTTGAGCAGCGATTCCTCGCACGGTCCGCCCATGTCCTCGCGGTCGCGCGCGATCAGGTCGACATCCTCGATCACGACCATGGTCGGCTGCAGCAGCCGCGCGAGGCTCATATAGGCGCCGAGCAGGCCGACCTGCTCGGCGGTGATGATCAGCGTGGTGTGATCCGGCAGGTTGGTGGCGAGATAGCGAATGGTGTGGGTCTTGCCGGTGCCGGGCGGGCCGTAGAGCAGGATGCCCTTGCGGGTCGACTGCCCGAGCTTGCGCAACAGATCGCGGCTTTCGACGAAGTCGAGCACGTTGCGGTCGAGCAGCCGCAGCGTCCGGTCCGGCAGGATCACGTCATCGCGCGCGACCGTCGGCAGGCGATGCACGGTCACGCCGCGGGCGCGGCCGCGATAGTCGGCGGCATCCTCGAGCGACAGGATCTTGCCGCGATAGGATCGTGCCGCGTACACGGCCGCTTCCAGCTCGGCAAAGGTCCGCTGCACCAAGGCGTTTCCGGCGACGCCTGCGGGCACCGCGAGCTCGATCCGCAAGCCCGGCTCGGTCTGATAATCACGATGGTAGCTGAGCAGCACCGCGTAGCGCAGCTCTCCGGTTTGGCATAGCCACAAGCCATTGGTCAGGCATTTCACCGACTCAGGCTCGCCAACGTCGACGTCGTGATACTGCGGCGGCGCGATCGGCGGCGCGTTGCGGCTGTTCTCCATCAGCGAGGCAATCGCGAGGGTCTCATAGCGGTGTTGCTCATGAATGCCGAAGAAATGGATCGGCACATCGAACAACCTGTCGATCGCGATCTGAACGTCCGCTCGCATGTGACCGGGAAATTGTCGCGACCGGGTCATGATCTGATTGCGCGGCGTCCCGGCAAAATGCCAATCGAGCGCCATGAAGGCATATCTGAACTCCTCGCTCGGTAGATTTTCCGAGCTTGCCCGCGCGGCGATCAGGCAGTTGCCGCACAGGCAGACTGTCCGGCGGATGAGAAACACGTCGGTGACGGGCTCCAGCGCGCCACAGAGATCGCACGGCCGGGCCGCGTCGGCGGCCGATGCGGTGATCAGCAATGGATGCCCGTTGTTGCGGATCAGCTGTTGGGCGGACTCCAGCAGTGCCTTGGCCACCGTCGCGGGATAGGGGCCGCATGCGAATCCGTTCTGGGCCTCGATTCGCGCGGTGACGGCAACAGCCTCTTTCCGGGACTTGCCGAATACCGTGCGCAGCAGGTTGCGCATGAATTCTATCGGTGTCTCGTCGTCATCATGGATGAAGAGCCTGACCGGACCGTTCTCGGCAAAAACGTCGTGCATGAAACCCCCGAAACGCAATTGGGAACAAAAGAACAAAGTAAGAACATCACGGCGGCTCCTGCGCGTCAAGCGAAAGATTCTGCGGTCTCACCCCTGACGTGTAGTGAGCCGGCCGGGAACGCGCACTGGAAGTGTAAACGCGGCTCAACGCCTGTGACGATTGTGTTGCGGCAAATGCCAAGAGATGGCCGTCACAGCGGCAAACTTCCGACACACCATCGGGGCGAAAAGGAGTATCCGACATGGCGCGAGCGCGAGAGCAGATTCCTCCCAAGGGTTTGCGGTCGCGCAGTTATTTTATGAGGCCCTCGTGTCGCACAAACTTCGCCTTGCGCTGCTTCTCGTCTTCACCTTGTTCGTCTCTCCCGCGCTGGCGCAGCCGGCCGCCAAGCCGGCGCCGCCGCAACCCGCTACCGGCGACGCGCTGACGCCCGAGCAGGCGAAACGTGCGCTCGACACGCTGCAGGACGACAAGAAGCGCGGCGAGATCATCAACACGCTGCGCGCCATCGCCAATGCCTCGCCGCAGGCGGCGGCCCAGCCGGCGCCTGCGCCGGAGCAGCATTCGCCGATCCCGCTCACCGCCGACAGCCTCGGCGCACAGCTGTTGCTGATGGTGTCCGAGCAGGTCGGCGAGATGTCGCGCGAGGTCGCCGACGTCGCGCGCACGCTGACGCATTTCCCGGCGTTCTACTACTGGTTCGTGCGTACCGCCAACGATCCGGTCGCCTATGGCCTCTTGATCGATATCGCCTGGAAGCTGGCGCTGGTGTTCGGCTGCGCGCTGGCCGCCGAATGGGTGGTGTTCCGCCTGATCAAGCGGCCGGTCGCGTTCCTGGAAGCGCGGCTGCCGCAGACCGCGCGCATGCCGGTGCAGACGCTCGCCATCGTCGATCCGCCGTCGTCGGTTGCCGACGTCACGCCGGCGCCCGAGTTGCAGCGGCGCCGGCTCAGCCTGGCGCGGGCCTGGCAGTCGCTGGTCCGGCTGCCCTTCGTGCTTGGGCGCCTTTTGCTCGAATTGCTGCCGGTCGTCGTGTTCGGCGGCATCGCCACCGCGCTGCTCGGCACCGAGATCGGCGATCAATCGACCACGCGGCTCGTGATCCTGGCCGTCGTCAACGCCTATGTGTTCTCGCGCGTCTTGATTTGCGCGGTGCGCGCGCTGGCGGGGCCGTTCGGCCTGTTCCGCGTCCGTGCCGAGACCGCGGCCTATATCGAGATCTGGGCCCGGCGCATCGTCGCCGTCGGCGTCTCGGGCATCGCCTTTGCCAATGTCGCGCTGCTGCTCGGGCTGCATCGCGCCGGCTACGCCGCGCTGATCCGGCTCGTGATGCTGGTCGTGCATCTGTTCGTCGTCGTCATCATCCTGCAGTGCCGCCGCCAGGTCGCCGACGCCATCCGCGCGCCGGCCGATCGCACCGGGCTTGCGGCGCGGACGCGCAACCGGCTCGCGGCGCTCTGGCATGTGCTGGCGATCGCGCTCGACCTCGCGCTGTGGGCAGTGTGGGCGCTCAACATCCGCAACGGCTACTCGCTGCTGCTGCAGTATTTCGTCGGCACCGTCGCGGTGCTGCTGGTCACCCGCCTCGTCACCATGGTGGTGCTGAGCCTGATCGATCGCGGCTTTCGCATCAGCCCGGAGCTGATCCAGCGCTTCCCGGGGCTCGAGACCCGCGCCAACCGCTATCTGCCGCTGCTGCGCAAGGTGGTCACGGCAGTGATCGCCTTCATTGGCTTCGTCGCGCTGCTCGAGGTCTGGGGCGTCGATGCCATCGTCTGGTTCTATGGCGGCCAGATCGGAAGCCGCCTGATCTCGGCGCTGGTGACGATCGGCATTGCCGCGCTGGCCGCGGCCGTGATCTGGGAAGTCGCCAATGCGCTGATGGATCGGCAGATCGAGACCCTGTCGCGCGACGGGCATTACGCCCGCGCCGCGCGCTTGCGCACCTTTCAGCCGATGCTGCGAACCGCGCTGTTCTGCATGATCGTCGCGGTGGTCGGCCTCACGGCGCTCAGCGAGATCGGCGTCAATGTCGCGCCGCTGCTGGCCGGCGCCGGCATCGTCGGCATCGCGATCGGCTTCGGTTCGCAGAAGCTGGTGCAGGACCTGATCACCGGGCTGTTCCTCCTGATCGAGAACACCGTGCAGGTCGGCGACAACGTCACGGTGTCGGGCCTCTCGGGCGTGGTCGAGAACGTCTCGATCCGCACCATGCGGCTGCGCGCCGGCGACGGTTCGGTGCACGTCGTGCCGTTCAGCGCGGTGACGACGATCACCAATTCCAGCCGCGGCGCCGGCAATGCCGCGGTCAGCGTCAACGTGTCCTACAAGGAGGACACCGACCGCGCCGGCGAGGTGCTGAAGGACATCGTCGCCCAGATGCGCCAGGAGACGGCGTATCGCGCATTCATTCGAGGCGACCTCGAATTGTGGGGCGTCGACAAGGTCGACGGCTCGGTCGTGACCATCGTCGGCCAGATCCGCTGCACCGATAGCGGACGCTGGGCGGTGCAACGCGAGTTCAACCGCCGCATGAAACGGCGCTTCCAGGAGGAGGGCATCGAGATCGCCTCGATGGGCCAGACCATCCTGATGCAGCTTCCTCCACCCTCCGAGCCCGATACCAACGCCCAGCCGCGCCGCGCGGCGGGCTGATCCGGCGCTCCGCTTCACCTCGCCCCGCTTGCGGGGAGAGGTCGAATTCGAGCGAAGCTCGAATTCGGGTGAGGGGGAGTCTCCGCGAGAGTATCTGCTTCCGTGTGTGCGAAGGCAGCCCGAGCCAACCAGCGGGAATGCTTGCCGGCGCGTCTCATGGTTGCGACACGTCTCGCGACGGTGAGACGCCGCCAGCCTTGCCAAGCCCGCTGACCGGCGCGCAGCCGGCCGAAATCCGGCCGTTCTCACCCATTCCCTGCGACTTCCTCCGCTGGCACAGCGCTTGCTGATCGTCATGCAATGCGCGGCAAGACGCATTGCACGACTGAACCCAACGCGAAGGAAGGAAACGCACATGGAGCTTGGATACTTCACTATGCCCTCGCACCCGCCGGAGTGCGGATTGAAGGAGGGCCACGACTGGGACCTGCAGACGCTGCGCTGGCTCGACGAGCTCGGCTACCAGGAAGCCTGGATCGGCGAGCATCACACCGCACCCTGGGAGCCGCACCCGTCGCCCGACCTACTGGTGGCGCAGGCGCTGCTGCAGACCAAGAATCTGCGCATCGGGCCCGGCGGCTTCCTGCTGCCGTATCATCATCCCGCCGAGCTCGCGAACCGCGTTGCGATGCTCGATCATCTCTCGAACGGGCGCCTCAACTTCGGCGTCGCGGCCTCGGGCCTGCCCAGCGACTGGGCGATGTTCAATGTCGACGGCATGTCGGGCCAGAACCGCGACATGACCCGCGAGGCGCTCGAGATCATCCTGAAGATGTGGTCCGAGCCGGGACCCTGGACGCACAAGGGCAAGTACTGGACAGTGAGCAAGCCGGACACGATGTTCGACTTCCTCAAGCCGCACATCAAGCCGTTGCAGGGGCCGCATCCGCCGATCGGCGTCGCCGGCCTGTCGAAGAATTCGGACACCTTGAAGCTCGCCGGCGAGCGCGGCTTCATCCCGATGAGCCTCAACCTCAACCCGGCCTATGTCGGCAGCCACTGGGATTCGGTCGAGGCCGGCGCCGCCAAGACCGGCCGCAAGCCGAGCCGCAAGGACTGGCGGCTGGTGCGCGAGGTGTTCGTGGCGGATACCGATGAGGAGGCGTGGAAGCTGTCGACCGGCGACATGATGGGCCGGATGATGGGCGAGTACTTCCTGCCGCTGCTCGGCCATTTCGGCTTCAAGGACTATCTGAAGCACGCGCCCGACGTGCCCGACAGCGACGTCACCGTCGAATATTGCGCACGCCGGAATTGGATCGTCGGCTCGCCCGCGACCGTCACCGAGAGGATCGAGAAGATCTACCGGGAGGTCGGCGGCTTCGGCGTCCTCTGTGTGTTCGGCTTCGACTACAAGCACAAGCCGGAAGCCTGGCGGCACTCGCTGGACCTGCTCAAGAACGAGGTGATGCCGCGGCTCAAGCATCTCGGAGCCGAGTTCGAGAAGGCTGCATGACAGCTGCGCGGGGTGCGGGGCTTGCCTCGCACCCCGCCTCGCATATCTTGAACGAAATGTTTTTACCGAAGCATGATCCGGCGGATCATGCTCAGACAGGGTTTGCGGCATGACGGTCGACGCACAGAGTTTCAAGCAGGCGATGCGCCATTGCGCGGGCGCCGTCGCGCTGGTGACGGTCGGCTCGGAGACCGGGCAGCGCACCGGCCTGACCGTGACCTCGGCCTGCTCGCTGTCGGACAATCCGCCCTCGGTGCTGGTCTGCGTTAACCGTAACGCCAGCGCGCATCAGCGCATCCGCGAGGAGCGCCATTTCGTCATCAACTTCCTGAACGAGGACCACGCGCTGCTGGCGCTGACCTTCTCCGGACAGAAGGGCGTCAACGGCGACGACCGTTTTGCGTTTGGGCGCTGGACCACCGGCGCCACCGGCGCCCCGGTGCTGGAGGATGCCGTCGCGGCGTTCGACTGCGTGCTGGCGCAGGAGCTCGAGACCAAGACCCATTCGATCTTCATCGGCGAGGTCCAGCACGTCCGCGCCGCGACCACAGTCGACCCGCTGATCTATCTGCGCTCCGGCTTCCAGAGCGTGCGCAACATCCATGATCCGGTCGAGCTCGGCGACGTCGATGCGCGGCGTGTGAGCTGGAACGAATTTTCCTGAAACGTACTGACATCTGCGAGGCGGACGGGTCCAGGTACCCGATCCTCTCTCAATCGTTTGAGAGCTGTCGGGCTGCGTCGCCTTGAGGGCGCAATGCTGACGACCCGTCTTGCACGCGTTTGATGGCTTTGGCCCGGCCGTGCGACCGCTGGCCGAGCCAACGCTCATGTGAGGCGTCGCTGTCCTTGCCGTGGTCCCGCGGACGCTGCGCTGCTATGACCCCGGCGTTCTCACGACCAGTTTGATGTTCAGAAGATTGACCCCCTTGAAGGGGTTCGGCGCGCTTTCGATCGTTCCTGTGCCCGTTGCATTCGCATAAGCGCCCGTGCCCGAAAGGATCGTATATTCGCCGTTTGATTTTCCGTCCTTGATCGCGCCGGTGTAACGCGCGGTGATCGCGCCTTCCTCGAACGTGTAGGTGCTGTAACCGTAATAGGAGCCCGAGCCCTTCAGCATGTCTCCTGAATGGACGAACTCCTTCACCCCGATATGGCCATCACTGAAGATGGCGACACCAAAGAACTTGCCGGAAACGACCGTCTGCCCCTCGACGTTTGCTGCCTCGATGACCTTGACGTCGACAGGCTTGGTGACGAGCTTGAACTCGAGCACCTTCTCACCCGCTAACGCGGTCGACCCCGCAACGACGATTGCCACGCTGGAAACGAAAAAGGTGATAAAATTCCGCATAGACTCCTCCTGCGTTTGCTGAAATCAAATCAAGGAGTGCACAGCGGGCTATACGTCATGCCCAGCATTTGCGTTGCAGCACGAAAGAGAGCCCGCGGTTATATCCCGGCAGCGGCCGAAGCTTTCGGTACCCCAGCACGCTGGCTGGAACGCACGCATTAGTCTACGTGACGGTAAGAGGTTCAGCAAGCGTAGACACCAACGGCTCATGCTCGTCAGACGACAGACTCCGCGACATCAGAACAGCCGTGGCGTGCTATAGTGTGGTTGCGTGCGAGAGAGCGACACAAGAGGTCGCGCGACGTACCAATGACGATTGCCGCCGGCAAATCCGGAAAGCATGTCTCAAGAAACCTCGTCACCGACAAGGAGTATCACCATGAAGATCGTTGTGATCGGCGGTACCGGACTGATCGGCTCAAGGACCGTTGCCATTCTGCGCCAGCGCGGCCATGACGTCGTCGCCGCCTCGCCGAAGAACGGCATCAACGCCATCACCGGCGAGGGGTTGAAGGGGGCGCTGGCCGGCGCGGCCGTCGTGATCGACCTCGCCAATTCGCCCTCGTTCGAGGACAAGGCGGTGATGGAATTCTTCGAGACCTCCGGCCGCAACCTGCTGGCGGCGGAGAAGCCGGCCGGCGTCAAGCACCATGTCGCGCTGTCGATCGTCGGCACCGACCGGACGCCCGAGAACGGCTACTTCCGCGCCAAGGTGGCGCAGGAGAAGCTGATCGAGGCGTCCGGGATTCCCTACACCATCATCCGCGCGACCCAGTTCATGGAATTCGTCGGCGCGATCGCCGATGCGGGCGCAGTCGGAAACACGGTGAGGCTCTCGCCCGGCCTGTTCCAGCCGATCGCGGCGGAGGACGTCTCCGCGTTCGTCGCCGATATCGCGCTCGAGCCGCCACGCAACGGCATCGTCGAGATCGCAGGTCCCGACCGCGCGCCGTTCAACGAGATCGTGGCGCGCTATCTGAAGGCAAAGGGCGACCCGCGCGAGGTGGTGAAAGACCCTGACGCGCTTTACTGGGGCGGCCGGGTCGAGCAGCACTCGCTGGTGCCGCTCGGCGAGGCGCGCCTCGGCCGGATCGATCTGAACGAATGGCTGCGCCGCGCGCGACCGGCGGCCTGACGGTATCGGCTATTTGAGCCACACCAGCAGTGGGACGGGCGCGCGTCCTTCGCAGGACAGCGTGCCCTCGTAATTGCGCGTCTTGCGGGCGCTGTAGGTGCAGGGCGCGCCGTCCAGCACCAGCTCGGCGGTGACCTGGGAATCCGCGCCCGTGATTTGCAGCTTGATTTCTCCGGCGCGTTCGTCCGGCCCGTCTTGCGTGCAGATGCCCACATGCTTCATCTTGAGCGGTCCGGAGAACTGCCTCGGCGCGCCCGGCGCGCTTTCGGTGAGATGTCCGGTCAGCTCCCATTCGCCGAGCACGCCGGCCTGGCCGAGGATCTCCATCGCGCCAAGCGGCAGGGTATGGCAAAGCGATAGCGCAACGGCGCCGAGCAGCGCCGCTCCACCGTTGCGCCATGTCGCCCGTGGCATCACAGCTTGCTTCCGGTCGTCTGGCGCAATTCGATCAGCTCCGGCCGCGACAGATCGGCATCCGCGGTGAGCCGGGCAATCTGATCAGCGCATTCCCGGATCTTGGCCTGATCGCCGGCCGCCTTGGCGCTCTTGATCATGCCGAGATAAGTCGCTAGCCGGTTGGGCTCCTTCTTGAGCACGGCCTCATAGGCGGCGAGCGCCTCCCTGGCCGTGCCGCGATCGAGCAGCATCGCCGCGTAGAGCTCGCGCGCCGGCGCCAGCGGTCCCGGCGTGACGGGATGCTTCTCGGTCTTGTCTTCCGCCTCCGCGGCGGCATTCATCGCGCTGAGCGCATCGTCGTATTTGCCTTCCGCGTACAGCACCCAGGCGCTCGCGATCTGCTGCTGGATGTCGACGATGTTGGACCAGTAGGCGTCCTTGGCGTCCTTCAACTTGTCGCGCAACTCGACCAGCTTGGCGACATCGGCTTTGGCGGCGGCGGGGTCACCCGAGCGCGCGGCGCCGACCGCGCGGGCGAAATAGGTGATGGCATCCGCATAGGCGTATTTGGTGGGATGCACTTGAAGCGCGGCGGCACCCTTCCAGTCGCCGCGTTCGAAGACATAGCGGGCCTGGCTTGCCGCCACCGCGAAGGGGCCTGCGAACCGGTCGAGCTTGAACTGGAGCTTGCCGAGCTCGTCGATCACAGCACGTGCCTCCTTGTCCTGGCCGAGCTGGAGATAGGCATACACCAGATAGTCCATCGCGTGTGCCTGGTCCTGCTGTTCGCCGTCTTGCTTGGCGATGCGCGCGGATTCCTTGTTCGAGGCGATCGACTCCTTCCAGTAGCCGACCCGCGTGAAGATGTGCGACGGCATGTGCTGGGCATGCGGCGCGTGTTCGGCGATCTTGGCATAGCGCATCGCCGCGGGGAGGCCCTTCTCCGCGAGCGCCGGGTAGTCGTAGAGATGGATCAGATAGTGGGCGATGCCGGGGTGCTCGGGCTGGCGCTTGAAGATCGGTTCGAGCAGCGCCGCGCCCTTCAGCTGGTTGGCATAGGTCTTGTCGCCCGGCGAGGCCGCGACGTTGAGCGTGATCGCATAGGCGATCTGCGCCTCGTCATCGTGGGCATAGTGCGTCGCGACCTGCTCTTCGGCGGCGAGGAATCGCTGCACGCGGGTGCGGTGATCGACCTTGTCGTAGTCGACATACATCGCCGCGATCGCATCGATGTATTCCCGCTCGCGCGGGGTGCCGGCATTCAGCGCCTGGCCTTTTTTCGCTGCTTCAAGGCCGAGCGGAAGGTTTTCCGGCGGCGGAGGCGCGTGCGGATTGTAGAGATAGCTGAGCGCGATGCCCCAATAGGCGATGGCGCATTGCGGGTCCGCCTCCAGCACCTCCTCGAAGGTTCGTCGCGACGCGCTGTACCAGAACGAATGCTGATACAGCATGGCGCGATCGAACAGCTCCTGCGCTTCGGGCTTGCAGGATGTTACAAAATGGACTTTGCCCAATCGTTGCTCAGTGGAATCCGAGGCGGCAGGCTGCGAAATGGTCGCGGCAATGAGGCCAACGACCACAGCGAGGGGAAACCGTGTCATGGGACCCGCTCCGTGGCGTTGAAGGCGAAAACCGTACGATATCACCTTTCCCGCACCGCCGGAACAGCAGGGGCCGTTCTGGTCTAGCTGTCCAGCGCGATCCCTAACGCCTTGATCTTCCGGTACAACGTCGCGCGGCTGAGCCCGAGCGCCTTGGCCGCGTCCGTCACTCTTCCGTCATTGGCGCGCAATGCATCGATGATCGCGGTGCGCTCGCTCGCTGTGTGATCGGCCTCCGCGCCGCGTGCGCTGAACGGCGGCAGATCGAGATCGGCCTCGGTGATGACGCCGTCCTCCGCGGTGGCGCCGGCGAGCCGCAGCACGTGGCGAAGCTGGCGCATGTTGCCGGGGAACGGATAGGCCATCAGCTGCGCCCAGGCGTCGGCCGCGATGCGGCAGTGCGGCGCTTCCTCGTCGGCGATCTGTGCGATGACGTCCTTGCGGTCGGCACGCTCGCGCAACGCGGGCAGGCGGATCTCCATGCCGCGCAGCCGATAATACAGATCGGAGCGGAAGCTGCCGTCCTCAGCCATCCGCGCCAGGTCGCGGTGCGTGGCGCTGATCAGGCGGATGTCGACCGCGACAGGCTTCAGCGCGCCGAGCGGCCAGACCTCGCGGTTTTCCAGCACGCGCAGCAGCCTGGTTTGCAGCGAAAGCGGCATGTCGCCGATCTCGTCGAGGAACAACGTGCCGCCGCTGGCTTGCACGATCAGCCCCTTCGATCCCTCGCGCCGCGCGCCGGTGAAGGCGCCGGCTTCGTAGCCGAACAGCTCGGCATCGATCAGGCTCTCCGGCATCGCTGCGCAGTTCAGCGCGACGTAGTTGCGGCCGGCGCGATTGCTCGCCGCATGGATGGCGCGCGCGAACACGTCCTTGCCGGCGCCGGTCTCGCCATGCAGCAGGATCGGCAGATCGAGATTGCCGACCGTCATCAGCCGCTTCACGCCCTTGATCAGCACGGGATCGCGGCCCGCCAGCCGGTGCAGGCCGGAAAACTGTCCGGCCGGCTTTTCGCGCGGCGGTGTGGATGGCAGGCGCGGCGAACGCGCCCGCACCGGCGGCGCCAGATGGCCGCGTCCCCACGGCGTGCCGTCGGCGCGGCGCAGCGCGACCTGCTCGTCCGCGGCCCGTGTCGCGCGATCGTCGAGTTGAATAAGATGCGACAGGTCGATGCCGTCGTCGATCATCGCATCGGTCAGGCCGAACGCCGCGCGCGCGGTGCGGCAGGCGCCGACGACACGGCGGTCGTCGTCATAGGCCAGCATGCCGTGCCCGTCGCCGGGCAGCATCGCGATCCAGGAGGCGCGGTAGCGCCGGCGGAAGAACGACTGCTCGATCCGCCGCGTCGCCTCCGTGGTGACGGCGAGCGCCAGCTCATGCGCGCTGCGGCCGAGGTCGCTGCGGCACGAGGTGATGTTGACGGCGCCGGCGAGCCGCCCGGCATGATCGAACAGCGGCGACACCGCGCAGGTGAACATGTGCCACTGCTCGCGGAAATGTTCGTCGCCATGCACCAGGATGGGCCGCTGCTCGGCGAGCGCGGTGCCAAGCCCGTTGGTGCCCTCGAACGTCTCGGCGAAGTTCGAGCCGGTGTAGATCTTCCACTCAAGGAACATCCGCGCGTAGTCGCCCCCGGGCAACCGGCTCACCAGCATGGTGGCGTTGGGGTCGGCGAGATTGACGCAGTAGCCGGAATCGTGGAGCACGCGGGCGAGGTCCTCGAGCTCGGGGATCGCGACCTGGATCAAATCCTCCATCGGCTCGGCGATGTGCCGGATCTCGGCCTCGGTCAGGGTCTGCGGCGGCCCGCGCCGGGCCGGATCGAGGTTGTGATTGACAAGGCAGCGCCGCCAGGACGCGGCGATCCGCGTCTCGGTGTCGACGCCGGCCACCTGGTTGGCCGCCGACAGAACACGGGCGACGTGATTTGAGGCCGAAAGGTTGGCCATCCAGAGGTCTCCACCCCTAATTTTCCGCGAAGTCTGGCAGTCCGCGGCCGAATGTCAATTGGCCGACGGCGTCGCGGGACTCTTACCTCCCCTTGCAAAGGGGAGGTCGCTTTGCTGGTGAAAGCAAAGCGGGTGGGGATCTGCTCTCTTGCAGCATCGCCTGCGGCTGACCCCCATCCCGACCTTCCCCCTTTCAGGGGGAAGGAGAAGGCGGATCGCAGCCCGAGTGGAGCCAACGGGCTACGGGGATGACTTCACCTCGCCGGCGGTGAAGAGCACGAACGAACGCCCTACCGCCTTGTACGTGCCGTCGAACGCAAACTGCGCGCCTGCCGGCTGTTCCGGCGCGTTGGTGTCGAGCAGCCGCGACCAGCGCGGTCCGGCTGACGTCGGCGGCAGCTTGAAGTCGACCTCGCCCTCGTAGCTGTTGAGGATGACAAGCACAGTGTCGTCCTCGCCCTCACGCGCGATCGCGGTCTTGCGCGCGCGGCCGTCGAGCACGACGCCGAAGCATTTGATCCAGCCGGTGCTCCAGTCGGCCTGCGTCATCTCGGCGCCTGTCGTGCTGATCCAGACCACGTCGCGAATCTCGAGTTGGGGATCGCGATCGCCGGAGAGGAAGCGGCTGCGGCGCAGGATCGGGTAGTCGCGCCGCAGCTTGATCATCCGCTTGGTGAAGGCGAGCAGCTTCCCGCCGTCGTCGGAAAAATTCCAGTCGAACCACGAGATGTCGTTGTCCTGGCAGTACGCATTGTTGTTGCCGCGCTGGGTGCGGCCGAACTCGTCGCCGCCGAGCAGCATCGGCGTGCCCTGCGAGGCCAGCAGCGTCGCCAGCATGTTGCGCTTCTGCCGTTCGCGCAAAGTGCGGATATCCGGATTGGAGGTCGGGCCCTCGGCGCCGCAATTCCAGGAATGGTTGTCCGACGAGCCGTCATTGTTGTGCTCGCCGTTGGCCTCGTTGTGCTTGTTGTTGTAGCTCGCCCAGTCGTTCAGCGTGAAGCCGTCATGGGCAGTGATGAAGTTGATGCTGGCCCAGGTGCGGCGGCCCTCGCGGTTGAACACGTCGTGCGAGCCGAGCAGCCGCGGTGCCAGGCTGCCTGGCGCCGCCTCGCCGCGCCAGAAATCGCGCACAACGTTGCGGTATTTGTCGTTCCACTCCGCCCAGCCCGCCGGGAAGCCGCCGACCTGGTAGCCGCCGGGGCCGCAATCCCAGGGTTCGGCGATCAGCTTGACGGTCGCGAGCAGCGGGTCCTGGTTCATCGCCTTGAGGAAGCCGGACTGCTCGTCGAAGCCGTAGACCTCACGTGCCAGGATGGTGCCGAGATCGAAGCGGAAGCCGTCGACATGCATGTGGCCGGCCCAGTAGCGCAGGCTGTCCATCACCATCTGGATCACCCGCGGATGCGACAGGTTCACCGTGTTGCCGGTGCCGGTGTCGTTGATGTAGTAGCGCCGCTTGTCCGGCAGCAGGCGGTAATAGCTCGCATTGTCGATGCCCTTGAACGACAGCGTCGGGCCGCGCTCATTGCCTTCGGCGGTGTGGTTGTAGACGACGTCGAGAATGACTTCGAGGCCGGCGCCATGCAGCCGCGACACCATCTCCTTGAATTCGCGCAGGCTGTTCGGCACGTCGGCGGCGTAGCGCGGATCCGGCGCGAAGAAGCCGATGGTGTTGTAGCCCCAGTAATTGGTCAGGTGCTTGTCCAGCAGGTTGCTGTCGTTGATGAAGGAATGCACCGGCAGCAGCTCGACCGAGGTGATGCCGAGCGCCTTGAGATGGTCGATCGCAGCGTTCGAGCCGAAGCCGGCATAGGTGCCGCGCAAATGTTCGTCGATGCCGGGGTGCTGTTTGGTGAACCCCTTGACGTGGGTCTCGTAGACCACGGTCTCGTCCCAATGCACGTCCTGCCGCTGCGCCTCCTGGACCCAGTCGAAATTGGGATCGACCACCACGCATTTCGGCATGAACGGCGCGCTGTCGCGCTCGTCGAAGGTGAGGTCGTCGCCGCTCTCCATCTTGTAGCCGAACACCGCCGGATTCCAGGTCAGGCTGCCGGCATGGGCGCAGGCGTAGGGATCGAGCAGCAGCTTGTTCGGGTTGAAGCGGTGGCCGCCGTCCGGCTGGTAGGGACCGTAAACGCGATAGCCGTAGAACGTCCCCGGCTGCACGCCATTTATGAAGCCGTGAAACACCTGGTCGGTATATTCGGGCAGCTCGAAGCGGTGCGTCTCGCGCTCGCCGTCGAACAGGCAGACCTCGACCTTGGTCGCGTTGGCGGAAAACACCGCGAAATTGGTGCCGTGGCCGCTCCAGTGGGCGCCCAGCGGATAGGGCAGCCCTTCCTCAATGACGAAATCGGACATCGGTCCCCCAGCCATGAGATCAACCTGCAACAAACGCCGCCGCGCGGAAAACGTTGCATCGGGCTAGTTTAGCGGCAGTTACGCTTGGTTCGTATGACGCGGGCGGAACGAGATGCAAGGCTCGGCAAGAGATGTCGCGAGAATGCGGACGTATGACTCTCTGCCACAATCTCGATGTCGTCCCGGGCAAGCGCAGCGCGACCCGGGACCCATAACCACGAAAGCAAATTGGCTTGCAAAGCTGGAGCCACAGCGTGCTTCGACAATGCAACCCTGTGGTTATGGGTCCCGGCCCCGTGGGCAATTGCGCACTAGGCCGGGACGACAGCGGAGGGCTTGTTGAGTGCAATGCTAAATCAGCCGCATGCCCTTGAAGCTGGTATGCCCGTTCTTGCCGACGATGATGTGATCGTGCACGGCAATCCCGAGCGGCTTTGCGATGTCGACGATGGCTTTCGTCATCTGGATGTCGGCCTGCGACGGCGTCGGGTCGCCGGACGGATGGTTGTGCACCAGGATCAGCGCGGTGGCGGACAATTCCAGCGCGCGCTTGATCACCTCACGCGGATAGACCGGGGTGTGATCGACGGTGCCGGTCTGCTGCACCTCGTCGGCGATCAGCTGGTTGCGCTTGTCGAGGAACAGGAGGCGGAACTGCTCCTTGTCGGCGAACGCCATGCCGGTGCGGCAATAGTCGATGACGTCGTTCCAGGACGACAGCGCGACGTTGCGCCTGATCTCACCCTTGGCGATCCGGCCGGCGGCCGCGGCGAGCAGCTTGAGCTGGTTGATCGAGGCATCCTTGACGCCCTCGACCTCGCGCAGCCGCGCCACCGGCGCGTGCACGACCTCGGCGAACGAGCCGAACTTCTTCAACAGCGCCTTGGCCAACGGCTTGGTGTCGCGGCGCGGGATCGCGGCGAACAGCGCCATTTCCAGCAGCTCATAGTCGGTCAGCGCGTCGGGACCGGCCGCATAGAAGCGCTCGCGCAGCCGTTCGCGATGGCCGTGATAATGTGGCGTCTCGTCGGCTTCGTCGCCGCTGGTATCGGGCTTGGTGGGCATCGGCCACAACCATGCCGTGCCGGCCGCATTTTGCAAGGGGCGATCCTGAAGGGCCGATGCCGCTCCGGTTTGCCACAATGCGACCGGCGAATTACCGTCGGCCGCAACGGTTCGAGAGCAAAGAGGGGGAGGGTCGCGTGGCATCATTCAAGGTGATCCGCTCGCGCGCCGAGAAGCGCAAGGGCGGGCCAAAGGCGCTGGAGAAGCTGCTGCGGCCGCCGGCGGGCGCCAAGGCGCTGGCCAAGCTCGGTGACGACCGCGTGCTGGCCGAGATGACCAGGCGCGTGTTCTGCGCGGGCTTTGCCTGGAGCGTGATCGACGCCAAATGGCCGGGCTTCGAGGAGGCGTTCCTCGGCTTTCAGCCCGCCAAGCTCGCCTTCAAGCCCGACGAATTCTGGGAGAAGCTCGTCAGCGACGCCAGGATCGTGCGCAACGGCGCCAAGATCATGTCGGTGCGCGACAACGGCCGCTTCGTGCAGGAGATCGCGCGCGAGCATGGCAGCTTCGGCAAATTCCTTAGCGCCTGGCCGTCATCGGATGAGGTTGGACTGCTGGAGCTATTGGCCAAGCGCGGCAGCCGGCTCGGCGGCAACACCGGACAGATGCTGCTGCGCTTCCTCGGTTGGGACGGCTTCGTCACCTCGCGCGACGTCGTCGCCTGCCTGCGCGATGCCGGCCTCGATATCGCCGAGGAGGTCAAGTCGAAGCGCGATCTCGCCAAGGTGCAGGCGCAGTTCAACGCCTGGGCGGAGGAGACCGGACTGTCCTATCTGCATCTGTCGCGGATCTGCGCGATGTCGATCGGAGAGAACCATACGCCCGAGGAGATCATCGAGCGCACGCGGAGCGATTATTGACGAGGACGGTTACAGCTGAACCCGATTAGACCTGAACCCACGGCTTCTCGCCATGGCGTTCGGACAGCGTGAAGATCTCGACGCCGTCGGCGGTGACGCCGACCGAATGCTCGAACTGCGCCGACAGCGAACGGTCGCGGGTCACCGCGGTCCAGCCGTCGGACAGGATCTTCACATGCGGCTTGCCGAGATTGATCATCGGCTCGATGGTGAAGAACATGCCGGGCTTCAAGGGCGCGCCTTCGCCGGGGCGGCCGATATGGATGATGTTCGGTTCGTCGTGGAACAGGCGGCCGAGGCCGTGGCCGCAGAAGTCGCGCACCACGCTCATGCCCTGCGGCTCGACATAGCTCTGGATGGCATGGCCGATATCGCCGGTGGTGGCGCCGGGCTTCACCGCGGCGATGCCGCGCATCATCGCCTCATAGGTCACCTCGATCAGCCGCTCGGCCTTCCGCGCGATGGCGCCGATCGCATACATGCGGCTGGAGTCGCCGTACCAGCCGTCGACGATGAAGGTGACGTCGACATTGACGATGTCGCCTTCCTTCAGCGGCCGGTCGCCCGGCATGCCGTGGCAGACCACGTGATTGATCGAGGTGCAGGTCGAGTAGCGATAGCCGCGATACATCAGCGTCGCCGGATAGGCGCCGTGGTCGAAGGCGAACTTGCGAACGAACTCGTCGATGACCGAAGTCGGGATGCCCGGCTTGACGATGTCGGTGAGCGCATCGAGGCATTTCGACACCAGGGCGCCCGCCTTGCGCATGCCGGCAAAGCCGCTCGGTCCGTGCAGCTTGATCTGACCGGTCTTGCGAAGCGAGGTGTCGGTGGCGTCGATATAGCTCATGGGCTTGCTGTTTCTGCGGGCAAGGGGCTGATTTCAGGCCCTAATTTAATGATCGGCGCGCCCGGCGCAAGCCAAGGTTGGGCATGGGGACATGCCCAAACGGCTTGATTTTCAGGCCATATCCGGAACAGCGACCACCGCTGCGGCGAAAAGACCGCGCTCAAGCGCTAATTGGAGACCTCGACCACGCTCTCGACCGGCAGCGCGCCGCCGCGGATGCGGAGTTCCCGCACCGGGTAGGGCACCCTGATCCCCTCCTGCTTGAAGGCGTCCCACAGCGACAGCATGACGTCGCTCTTCACATTGTCCATGCCGTCGGGGTCGGCGATCCAGAAGGTCAGGGAGAATTTCATCCCGGCCTCGGCGAACTCGGTCAGGATGCAGTTCGGCGTCCGGCCCTTGGTGGCGCGCGGATGGGCCGCCGCGGTCGTGATCGCGAGCTTGCAGACCTGCCGCGGATTGGCGTCGTAGTTGGTGGAGAAGGCGATCTTCACCAGCGTGTTCTTGTCGGTATAGGTCCAGTTGGTGACCTTCTGCGTCACCAGGTCCTCGTTCGGGATCAGGAACTCGCGGCCGTCGCCGGCGGCGACCGAGATGTAGCGGGTCTTCATCGCGCTGATCCGGCCCGAATTGTCGCCGATCGTGACGAGGTCGCCGGGCTTCACCGATTTGTCGACCAACAGGATCAGGCCGCTGATGAAATTGGCGACGATCTTCTGCAGGCCGAGACCGATGCCGACGCCGGCCGCGCCGGTGAACACCGCGAGCGCCGAGAGGTTGATGCCGACCGCGCCGAGCGCGATCACGATCGCCGTCACCATCAATCCGATGCGGATGATCTTGACCAGCAGCACCTGGATCGACGGCGTCAGATCGGTGGCGCGGTTGATCCGGCTCTCGGCGAAATTGCCGGCGAGGTTGGTCAGCCACAGTGCCACGATCAGGAGCGCGCCGGCCTTGATAAGCAGCAGCGGCGAAAGGCGGAGGCCGCCGACCACGACCGCATATGCATCCAGCGTGTCGGCCGCCCAATCGAGCTGGCCGATGATGCTGAGGGCGGCGACCACCCAGGCCGCGATCGAGACTGTTTTCACGATGAAGGCGTTGTCGATCACCGAGGTGACGAGGCGGATCACCAGCCAGGCCAGCGCCAGCTTGGCGGAGACCGCGATCAGATAGCTGCGGCTCGGCCAGGTCGCGTGCCACATCACGATGCGGGAGATGATCATCAGGACCGCGAACACGGCGGTGGAAGCGCTCTTCACCATCACGCGGGCGAAGTGCCGGAGCGGCAGCGGCCAGCGCATCGCCAGCGACGACATGTCGACCCGCGCATGAATGGCGGTGTCGGCGGCGTAGGCGAGGCCGGCGGCGGCGAGGATGATGCCGAATTGCAGATAGAACCAGGGCGAGGCGACCTCGGCGCCGACCGAGCGCGCCGCCATTTGGATCGATTCGAGGACGTCCTTCCAGTTCATGTCCATCGGCAAAATCTCAACTCGAAGCGCGGGTCAGCCAAATGTGATTCGAATGCCCCGCGAGAATCCCACAAAGGCGCACACGCGACCATCGATACAACACAGTGTCGGGGCGACCTAGGGCTGATGAGACCGGGCACATTGCCGCTTATGTCAGAAATCGGTTGGCGTCCCAGTGTGGCGACGATAAGGATGCAATTGCAAGTATTTGAGACCTCCGAAGGCGCATGGCATCCCTCGACTCCGTCAGTATAGCGATCCTGCTCGGTGCGGTGCTGGTGATGGCCGGCATCCTGTCGAGCCTGCTGGCCTTGCGGTTCGGCGCTCCCTTGCTGCTGGTGTTCTTGCTGGTCGGCATGCTGGCGGGCGATTCCGGCCCCGGCCGGCTGCAGTTCGACGACGTCCGCACCACCTATCTGGTCGGCTCGGTGGCGCTGGCGCTGATCCTGTTCGACGGCGGATTGAAGACGCGGTTTGCCAGCATCCGCACCGTGCTGGTGCCCTCGATGGTGCTGGCGACCGCCGGCGTGCTGTTGACCGCGCTGATCACAGCGCCGGTCGCCCGTTTCGTGCTCGACCTCAACTGGACCGAGTCATTGCTGGTCGGCGCCGTCGTGGCCTCGACCGACGCGGCTGCCGTGTTCCTGCTGGTGCACACCCAGGGTCTGCGGCTACGCCCACGCGTCGGCGCGACGCTGGAGGCGGAATCCGGCACCAACGATCCGTTCGCGATCTTCCTCACCTTGATGCTGGTCGAGTTCATCTCGATCGGCCAGAGCTCGGCCTCGCACATCGCGCTGGAGTTCATCCAGGAGGCGGTGTTCGGCGCCATCATCGGGGTGATCGGCGGCCGGCTGGTGGTGATCGCGCTGAACTATGTAGCGCTGCCGCAGGGCCTGCATGCGCCGTTCGTCACCACCGCGGCACTGGTGATCTTCGGCGGCTCGCAGATCGTGCACGCCTCGGGATTCCTCGCGGTCTATCTCGCCGGTATCATCATCGGCAACCGGCCGACCCGCGCGCATAATTCGGTGGTGACGTTCCTCGACGCCGCGACCTGGCTGGCGCAGATCGTGATGTTCGTGCTGCTCGGCCTCCTGGTCTCGCCGCATCGCCTGCTCTCCAGCGCCGGCGGCGCCGTGCTGGTGGCGTTCGCGCTGATGCTGGTGGCGCGGCCGCTGGCGGTGCTGATCTGCCTCGCACCGTTCAAGTTCAACTGGCGGGAGAAGGTCTTCATCGCCTGGACCGGCCTGCGCGGCGCGGTCGCGATCTTCCTCGCCTCGATCCCGATGCTGGTCGGTCTGTCGAAGGCCTATCTCTATTTCGACGTCGCCTTCGTCGTCGTCATCATCTCGCTGCTGTTGCAGGGCTGGACGCTGGCGCCGGCGGCGCGGCGGCTGCATGTCGCGCTGCCGCGCGCCGAACGCGGCCCGCGCCGCGTCGAGCTCGATTTGCCCGGCCAGCTCGAGCAGCAGCTGGTCGGCTATCCGGTGCGGCCGAAGAGCCTGTACTTCCGCCGCGGGCTGATCCCGTCCTGGTCGAAGCCGACGCTGGTGATCCGCGACGAGCGGATCCTGACGCCGACCGAGGCCGATCCGGTCGCGCCCGGCGACTACATCTACCTGCTGGCGCCGCCGGAGCGCGCCGAGGCGCTCGACCGCTTCTTCGTCGACATGGCGCCGTCGAGCGCGCCCGATCCGCATCTGCTCGGCGACTTCATGGTGTCGGCGGAGCATACGCTCGGCGAGCTCGCCGAGATCTACGGCGTCAAGGTCGACGAGCACCAGGCCAAGCTGACGCTCGCCGACTATTTCGACGTCAATCTCGACCGCGCGCCGAAGGAAGGGGCCGAACTGGCGCTCGACGAGATCGTGCTGGTGGCGCGCAGCATCAGCGGCGGCCGCGTCAACGTGGTCGGCCTGCGCCTGCCGGAGGAAGAGGAGAAGGTCGTGCCGCAAACGCGGATGCAGATCGTCAAGCGCAAGCTCGCCGACATCTGGGCGTCGGTGGCGGGGGTCTGAGGCGCGCCGTTACGTCTTGCGCAGGAAGCTCGAATCCGGCGCGAACTTCCTGATCATGTCGGACAGCCCGTCGTCGGCCGGCGGACCGGATGGGCCCTTGGACGCCGCGTCCGGCTTGGTCTCGCCCTTGATTTTCTGGCCGGAAATCTCGGCCAGCGCCGCGAGCAGCGTCTCGTCGAGATTGTCGGCCGCTGTCTTCGCAGGTGGTGTCGTCGCAGCTGGCGTCGTGGCGGGCGCAGCGGGAGCCGGCGGAGATGGCGTCGGTGGAGTGGGCGCGACCGCACGGATTTCGGGCTCGCGCCGCGCCGGCGGCGCTGACTCCGGTGCCGGCTTGGACGCATCCTTGGATGCATCCTTGAACGCATCCTTGGGGGCGTCCGCCCGCCGGGCGGCAGCCTCGCTGACGGCGGCGATCAACGATGCTTCGAGAGCGGCGGGCGTGTCGGCCGGCATGGGCGGCGGTGTAGCCGGCATCGGCGGCGGTGTGACCGGCACCGGCGGCGGCCCGGCGGGCTTCGCGTCCCGGGTGGCGCGACCGAACAGCGGTTCCCGCTGGCTCGCCGCCTGCGGTCGGCTGTCGGTGGCCTTGCCCGGCTCCGTTCCAGGCTCCTTGGCAGGCTTGAAGAGACCCGCGCGTTCGGCGGCCATCTTGGCGGAAGCCTCCTCGACTGTGGCGAGCAGGGACGCTTCGAGAGCGTTTGCGCGATTGCTTGGCGAAGTCGCCGGCTTGGCGGCAGGAATGATCACCGGCTTTGGCTGCGGCGGGGGCGGCAGCGGCGGCGGCCGAGATGCTTCGACTGGTGCGGGCGGCGGCGGGATCGGCTGACCGTCCCCGGTGCGCGCGATGATGCCGTCGACGATCGCCGCCAGGCGGCCCTTATCGGGGGCGGCCAGATAGCTCGCCGCCAGCTCATCGACATATTGCGGGCCGTAATCGGCGAGCACATTGGCGATCTGGGCGAGATCAGGATCGCTGTCGACAAGCCGGCGCCAGGCCTCGCGGTCGTAAGTCTCCCGGCCGTAGGCTGCGTCCCCCTTCTTGTCGGGCCAGGCCACCCGGCGCGACTGACGCTGCCCGGTATCCTGGCCTGCGATCGGATCGAGGGTCGGCGGCTGCAGCCCGTCGCTGAGGCGCGGCGGGGTAAATCCCGAGGCGCCGGCCGGCACGGCGGCATCGGCCGGACGCCGGCGCCGCTCGTCGACCTGCAGTGCGATCAGGCCGACGCCCATCAGCAGGAAGCCGAGCGCGGCCCACGAAATCGTGGCGCACAGCAGCCCGCCGATCAGCAGCAACACCCAGCCAGTCAGTCGCACAAATATACCCTTCCCTATGCCCGATCGGACGTCCCGACGCGGGCCTGGCAGACAAGATAGGCTATCTTATGCCGACTTTCGGAAAAACGGCCAGCTAGGCGCCCGCCGTCAGCACCTTGACACCGCCGAACGCGGTCACCTGGCCGCCGCGCAGCATCACGATCTGGGTGGCGAGCTGGCGCAGCTCGGCCGCGTCGTGGCTGACATAGACCATCGGGATGCCGGCTTCGTCGCGCAGCCGCACCAGATAGGGCAGGATCTCGAGCTTGCGGCTTTCGTCGAGCGCCCCCAGCGGCTCGTCGAGCAGCAGCAGCCGCGGCTTGGACAGCAGCGCCCGGCCGAGCGCGACGCGCTGGCGCTCGCCGCCGGAGAGCTTTCCGGGACGGCGGTCGAGCAGGGCGCCGATGTCGAGCAGGTCGACGACGCGCCGGTGTTGGGCGGGATCTTCGGTGAGGCCGTTCATGCGGCGGCCGTAGTCGAGGTTCTGGCGGACATCGAGATGCGGAAACAGCCGCGCGTCCTGGAACACGTAACCGATGCGGCGGCGCCAGCTCGGGACGTGGATGCCGGTCGCGGTATCGTCGACGGTCTCGCCGTCGATCACGATGGTGCCGCGGTCGGGACGCAACAGTCCCGCGATGGTGTTGATCAGCGAGGTCTTGCCGGAGCCGGACGCGCCGAACAGGCCGGTGACGCGGCCCTCGCTGCTGAACGAGGCCGCAAGCGAGAACTCGCCGAGCTGCTTGGTGATGTCGACGCGCAGCATGGCTAAAGCGCGATGAGATTGAGTTGAATCGTCATCGCGCTTTAGCTCCTTGTTTGAGCATGGCCTCTTCGCAAAACCGCTTCACACTTTTCCGGATCATGCTCTATTGCCCATGCAGGCGCGCGGTGGCGCGACGCGCGAACACTTCAGCCGCGACCAGTGCGCCGACCGCGAGCACGATCGAGATGATCACGAGCCGCGCGGCGGCGGGGTCGCCATCCGGCGTCTGGATCAGCGAATAGATCGCCGACGAAATGGTCTGGGTCTCGCCGGGAATGTTGGAGACGAAGGTGATGGTCGCGCCGAACTCGCCGATCGCCTTGGCAAAACCGAGTACCATGCCGGCCAGCACGCCGGGCAGCGCCAGCGGCAGCGTCACGGTTGCGAACACCCGCCACGGCGCGGCGCCGAGCGTCTCGGCCGCCTGCTCGAGGCGGCGGTCGACCGCTTCGATCGAGAGACGGATCGGGCGCACCAGAAGCGGAAACGACATCACGCCGCAGGCGAGCGCCGCGCCGGTCCAGCGGAATGCGAACACGATGCCGAGATGGTCGGCCAGCCAGCCGCCGACCAGGCCGCGCTTGCCGAAGGTCAACAGCAGCAAATAGCCGGTGACGACGGGCGGCAGCACCAGCGGCAGATGCACGGCGGCATCGAGCAGCGACTTGCCCCAGAAATCGCGCCGCGCCAGCAGCCAGGCGAGCGCTACCCCGAACGGGGTCGCCACCAGTGTTGCGATGACGGCGACCCGCAGCGACAGCAGGATCGCCGTCCATTCGGTCGGCGAGATCTCAAACACGCTTAGGTCGTCGGGCTGATCAGGAACTTGAAGCCGTATTTCTCGAGGATCGTCTTCGCCGCGGAGGAGCGCAGGAAGGCCAGGTACTCGGCGGTCTCCGGTTTCGCGGTCGTGGTTGCTGCGACCGGATAGATGATGGCCGGATGGGTGTCGGCCGGGAAGGTGCCGACGATCTTGACGCCTGGCTCGACCTTGGCGTCGGTCGAATAGACGATGCCGAGCACGGCTTCGCCGCGCGCCACCAGCGTCAGCGCGGCGCGCACGCTCTCGGCCATCGCGAATTTCGGCTCCGCCGCCTGCCATGCGCCGAGCTTCTCCAGCGCGGCCTTGGCGTATTTACCGACCGGCACCGCCTTGACGTCGCCGGTCGCGATCCTGCCGTCGCCGGCGAGCTTGGCGAGATCGAAGCCGGGTCCGATGTTGACGTTGTCGAGCTTGGAATCCTTCGGCGCGATCAGCACGATCGAGTTGCCGAGCAGGTTCACCCGCGTCTGCTCATTGATGTTCTTCTGCTTGATCGCATAGTCCATCCAGTCGGTGTCGGCGGAGACGAACACGTCGGCCGGCGCGCCCTGCTCGATCTGTTTTGCCAATGCCGAACTCGCGGCATAGCTGGCGGTGATCTTGACGCCGCTCTTGGCGGTATAGGCCGCGTCGATGTCGTCGAGCGCGTTCTTCATCGAGGCGGCGGCAAAGATGGTGAGCGTCTTGTCCTCGGCGCTCGCGGGCGAATGCATCGCACCGAGCAGGATGACGAAGGCGGTGAAAAGTCCGGCAAGCCTTGAAATTGAAAGTCGTGACATGGAAAGCGCTCCGTGCGGGTTCACGCGCGAACGGGCGCGCAAATCAGGCGTTGAGTGGGGTCTGGCCTGCGACGGACGGAAGCGCTGTTCCGCTGGTCCCCGATGGACTTACGGTCCTCAGGGATATCGCGCTGCAAACATAGCAGGCTGAGGCTTACGGTAAAGGCGACCGTTTGTCTAACCGCTCGTCCTATTCGTCCGCCGGCTGGATCGCGATCGACAGCGAGTTCTCTTTTGAGCCGCTGACCTGCAGCACGAAGGGGCTGGCGGCGAGGTCGTATTTCACGGTCTTGCGGATACCGTCGCAATCGGTCGCGCCGCTGAACGCCTTGGGCTTCAGGAGATGCCCGCCCTGCACCAGGTCGACCCAGGCCCCGGCCGACAGGCTGACGGTATAGAGCCCGGCCTTCGGCGCGGCCTTGAAGTTGGTGAAGCCGGCGGAGGTGCCTTCCTTCGGCGTGCGCTCCGGCGGGGTCGGCAATTTGGCGTCGCCGGGGGCCACCAGCGCCAGCGTGATCGCGGTCGCCGGCAGCGCGGCCTGCTCGCTTCCCGATACGACCCGGGCACGATTGGGTGCGGTCAGCGCGGCGCGTGCGCGCTCGATCGACCATTTGAACTTGTCACAACCGCTCGGCTCCTCCGCCGCGAAAGCGGAGGTCGAGACGAGTACGAGCGATGCGGCGAGGAGCGATTTGCGCATGTCTGGTCCATTCATGACGACGGATAGAATAGATCAGCCGCCCCGATCCATCGCCCGAACGCGCTTACGGCGCGACGGCACGAGATCATATCGCAGTTCGAGCCGGCCGGCATAGCCGCCTGACGAAGATGTCATTGCCCTGGCAGCTGCTGTTTGGCGTCGGGGGCGTTCAGCACCGTCCTGCAGTCAGCCGGCATCTGCGCGAGCGTCATCGGCGGGCGGGGTTTCGGCGGCTTCGGCGGAGGCTTCGGATGCAGCACCGAATCCTTGAACCAGAAGGCGAGATCGGACGGCTTGCAGCCTTCGCCCTCCGCTTGCGGCTTCTGTCCCTCGCAGCTAGGGCTGCCGGGCGGACATCGCATGCGAATGTGGAAGTGGTAGTCGTGGCCCCACCACGGCCGGATCTTCGACAGCCAGCCGCGATCGCCCGTGGCCTCGCGGCACAGTGCCTTCTTGATCGCGGGATTGACGAAGATGCGCTGCACCGCCGGCTCCCGCGCCGCGTCGCGGATGACGAGCACGTGGCCCGGCGTGAAGACGCGTGGATCGATGTCGAGCCGGTCGTCGCGCACCATCATCACCGCCGACATCTCCTCGCGGTCCTCGCGCGACAATTTGCGATCAGGCATCGGCGTCAGCCAGATGTCGGCGTCGAGTCCGATCTGGTGGCTGGCATGACCGGAGAGCGCGGGGCCGCCGCGCGGCTGGCCGATATCGCCGACCAGGATGCCCGGCCAGCCGGCGTCCTTGTGCGCGTTGGCCGCAAGCCGCTTCAGCAGCGCGATCATGTTGGGGTGACCCCAGTAGCGGTTGCGCGACAAGCGCATCACCTGCCAGGTCTCGCCGTTGAGCGGCATCTGCGCGGCGCCGGCGAGACAACCCTTGGTGTAGCCGCCGATCGACCGGGTCGGCAACGCCGCCGGCAGCACCTTGCGCGCGAACAGCTGCTTCGCCCCGATCTTTGGATCATTGGGGTTGGCGAGCGGCGGCAGCGGCTGTGGATTGAGCGAGCCCCTGTCCTGCGCCCGCGCGGAGATGGTGCAGGCGACGAGGGCTAAGATCAGGAGTGGGAAGAGACGCAGGCGGGGTGTCATTCGGATCACTCTGTCGGCGCAAGGCTAGCATGGATTCGGAGCAGGCGGACCGCGCTTTCATCCCATTCGCTTGATCGCCCACAGGGTGGATTAAGATTACCTGCGGCTTCCAGGCTCCGATGTGAGCCACGCCACTTTACAAGCGCACGTTGTGGGCGACATCATGTCCGCAATAATTTCAGGGTAGGCGTTATTGTGACGAGCGTATCGTGCGTACGGCTGGCGTTTGCCGCCGCGATTGCCGCGCCGATTTTGGCGCTCTCGCCGGCGCGGGCCGACGTCGTCGTTCACATCGATAAATCATCGCAGCGCATGGCGGTCAGCGTCGATGGCGCGAGACGGTACAACTGGCCGGTGTCGACCGGCCGCCGCGGCTATGGCACGCCGAGTGGGGTGTTCCGTCCGCAGATGCTGGCGCGCCGCTGGTACTCGAAGAAGTACTATAACTCGCCGATGCCGCACTCGATCTTCTTCCACCGCGGCTTTGCCATCCATGGAACATACGAACTCACGCGCCTTGGCGGGCCGGCCTCGCATGGCTGCGTGCGCCTGCATCCCTCGCACGCCGCAATGCTCTATGGGCTGGTCGAGCGCAACGGCCGAGGCGGCACGCGCATCGAAATCACCAACTAAGGTATGATCCGGCAAAATCCGAAGGCTGAGGCGCACCGCGGATTAACCGCGCGATAACCCTGCCGCACGCTGACGAACATTGATGCGCTTGAAGCGTCTTCGGCGCATTCATTGTGCAATCGCGCGCCGGTTTACGCTTCCTTCACCAAGCGCCGGCACTTCCACGCTGCGAATCTGTGCCGTGCGCCGCCGGCGCGCCGGGAGCAAACTCGCGCCCGGCGTGAATTCGCCTGCAAAGCAGGCATGCAAGGGTTTCTCAGGCACCGCAGCTACTCGCCAAGAGATACCAATTTTTCAGAGACTTATCGCAGATATATCGCCGAACTGGAATGCGCGTGGGGCGTGCGATACCGATGATGCGGCCGAAGAAAAAGACCAAGAAACCGAACCAGGCCAAACTGTCCCGTCCTCGGGGCCGTCGTCCCACACCGATGCCGAAAGTGTCGGGCAGATCGCGCCGCCCCGCGGTCGAGATCGGCGAACTGGTGCGCCAGCGCGCGCAGGCCGAAGCCGCGATCGCCGAGGCGCGCAAATCCAACGCGCGGCTGCGTGAGGCGATCGACATCCTGCCGCAGGGCATCGTGTTCCTGGATCCGGAAGGCCGCTACACACTCTGGAACAAGAAATACTCGGAAATCTACAAGCGCAGCTCCGACCTGTTCGAGCACGGCGCGCGCCTCGAAGACACCATCCGCATCGGCGTCGCGCGCGGCGACTATCCCGAGGCTGCCGGCCGCGAGGAAGAGTGGATCGCCGAACGGCTCAGGAAGATGTACCAGCCCGGCGAGCGGCACGAGCAGGTGCTGGCCGACGGCCGCGTGGTGTTGATCGAGGAGCGGCTGACCGCAGATGGCGGCATCGTCGGCCTGCGCGTCGACATCACCGAACTGAAGCAGCGCGAGGCGTCGTTCCGCCTGCTGTTCGACGGCAATCCGGTGCCGATGATCCTGTGCGCGCTCGACGGCGAGCGGATTCTCGCCGTCAACGACGCCGCGATCGCCGCATTACGGCTACGTCCGCGCCGAATTCGAGCGGATGACGATCAGGAGCCTGCAGGCGTTCGATGCCGAGCTGCCTTGGGCGGCAGGCCGCAGCAGCGACGAGCAGGCGGCGCGGACCTGGAAGCATGTACGCGCCGACGGTACGCTGATCGACCTTGCGATCTATTCGCGCCAGCTGATGCATGGCGACCAGCCGGCGATGCTGCTCGCGCTGATGGACATCACGGAACGCAAGCGCGCCGAGGCGCGGCTCGCCTTCATGGCCCAGCACGACAGCCTGACCGGCCTGCCCAACCGCAATCTGCTGCGCCAGCAGATGGACGAGATGCTGCAGCACACCCGCCGCTCCACCGACAAGGTCGCGGTGCTGATGCTGGGTCTCGACAATTTCAAGGCGGTCAACGAAACGCTCGGCCACGGCATCGGCGACAAGCTGCTGCGCGCGGTCGCCAAGCGCCTGCGTTCGACGCTGCGCGAGGAAGATGCGCTGGCCCGTCTCAACTCCGATGAGTTCACCATCGTGCAGGGCGGCGTGATGCGGCCCGAGGACGCGGTGTTGCTGGCGCGGCGGATTTTGGACGCGATCGGCGAGCCCTATCTGCTCGAGGGGCACTCGGTGGTGATCGGCGCCAGCATCGGGATCGCGATGTCGCCCGGCGACGGCGAGGATTCCGAAAAGCTCCTGAAGAGCGCCGACATGGCCTTGTCGCGCGCCAAGAGCGAATTCCGCGGCACCTTCTCCTTCTTCGAGGCGGAGATGGACGCGCGTGCCCAGAGCCGCCGCAAGATCGAGATCGACCTACGCGATGCGATCCAGAACGAAGGCCTGCGGCCCTATTACCAGCCGCTGGTCGATCTTGCGACCGGGCGCATCACCGGCTTCGAGGCGCTGGTGCGCTGGCCGCATCCGGAGCGCGGCATGATCTCGCCTGGCGAGTTCATCCCGGTGGCCGAGGAGACCGGGCTGATCAATCCGCTGGGCGCGCTGATGCTGCATCGCGCCTGCATGGACGCGGCGCAATGGCCGGATGACGTGCGCGTCGCGGTCAATCTGTCGCCGCTGCAATTCCGTACCGGCAATCTGCTGGCGCTGGTCACCGACGCGCTGCGGCAATCCGGCCTGCCGGCGCGGCGGCTCGAGCTCGAGATCACCGAGACGCTGTTGCTTGAGAAGAGCAGCCAGGTGCTGGCGACGCTGCATGCGCTCCGCGCGCTCGGGGTTCGGATGTCGATGGACGATTTCGGCACCGGCTATTCCAGCCTCAGCTATCTGCGCAGCTTCCCGTTCGACAAGATCAAGATCGACCAGTCGTTCGTGCGCGACCTCGGTGCGAACCCGGACGCGCAGGCGATCGTGCGCTCGATCGTCAGCCTCGGCATCGGGCTCGGCGTCACCATCACCGCCGAGGGCGTCGAGACCGAGGCGGAGTTGAGCCGGCTGCGCGCCGAAGGCTGCCACGAGGGCCAGGGCTTCTTGTTCAGCCGCGCCCGGCCGAACCCCGAGGTCATCAGCCTGCTCAAGGCGCAGCGCGTCGCGACGGCGCTGGTGGCGTAGTGGAGCCTAGAGGCAGAGATGTTACCTCGATCGAGCGTCGGGCTCCCCTTACCTCGCCCCGCACGCGGCAGGGGTGTCCGGGGAAATTCAGGCATAGCGGAGCTCCATCTGGTCAGGTGAGATGGTTGATTTCCGACGGCTGGGGTTGATGGGCGGAGGTTTGTCGATGGCAGCGAGGGATCGACGCGTGAGCAGGAGCTGGCCGACGAGTTCGGCGAACCTGAGCGGGAGCATTTTGATGCAGTTGGTGTGAGCGGCGATGCGCAGCAGCAGGTAGGCAATCATCGCAGCGAGCACCTGAAGGCGGATCGCGTTGTCGTTGGCGCCGAGGAACTTGCGAATATCGAGATGCTGCTTGATCCAGCGGAACAGCAGCTCGATTTGCCATCTGCTCTTGTAGAGGGCGGCGATCTCGACGGCGCTACGGGCAAGGTCGTTGGTCAGGAGTGTGATCTTGCCGCCTTTCTCGCGTCTGATCTTGATGCGGCGGAGCGGGATTGGAAGGCGCGAATCGCCCTTGCTGGTGAGCTTCACCTCGTCATCGGCAAGGATTTCGAAGCCATCCCCGTTACGCTTGCGGATGGCGCGATGCCTGAGCGAGCGAAGACGGATGCTCGTCTTCGCCCGGGTAACGAAGAAAGCCTTGCTATCATTGATCTTCTGCCACCAGTCGAAACGGCAATAGCCCTTGTCAAACACATAGGTGGTGGCGGGCTGGATTGGGGTCTGTCGGCCGATCTCGATGTCATTGACGTTCGCGGCCGTCATCTCGACGCAGGTCGGGACATCGCTCCTTGGGTCGTAGACGACATGCAGCTTCATGCCGCGGATGCGGCCGTTCCACGTCGCCCAACTGCAGACCTTGCCGAGCGGGATCGGACTGGCGTCGATCAGACGCACCATCTCCATGCCTTCACTCCGCAGCTGGCGACGCGCCATCGCCGACAGCGCCGCAAAGGTTTGCGCGAAAATGCCGATCGGACGGCGGGCATTGGCATCGGACAACGTCGAGCGCGACAGCTTGCCGGTTCCCAAGTGATAGTGATGCTGCGAATTGGCGTTGAAGCCAGTCACCACCCCGCGCAGACTGCTGTTGCCGCTAAGCTGGGCATAGATCAGCGCCACCAGATGATCCCAGCTCCTGAACGACTTGTCGTAGGCATCCCCGTCCAGACGATCCACAACCGTCTGAAACTGCCGTCGATTGATCGGTTCAAGCAGCCTTCCAAAAATGCTACCGCGATATCGCATGCTCGGCCCTCTGTGTCTCGACAACCAGAAAAGACCGATTTGCCTCGGTCCTGCCGAGCATGCACCGCGACACAGTGAATCATTCCCCGGACACCCCTGCGCGTGCGGGGAGAGGTCGGAACGCATCGTTAGATGCGTTCCGGGTGAGGGGGATTCTCCGCGAACGCAGCTATTACCGCATGTGCGGAGACGGCCCCTCACCCCAACCCTCTCCCCGTTAGAACGGGGAGAGGGAGCGCACCGCCGTCGCCTTCACGCCCTACGATTCTTTTTTGTTGAGATGATAAGTCAGCGCCAGCGCCACGCAGTGGCGCAGCGCGGGCTCCGGCAGCTTGCCCGCGACATCGAGCAGGATGGCGCGGTTGCCGCTGTAGCTGAGCTCGGGATAGAGCTCGCGAAAGGTCTCGACCAGATTGGTCTGGCAGTGAAAGTAGACCGCGACCTGGTCGGCGGCCGGTTTGACCTGATCGATCCGGACCGTGCTGCCGCTGCCGGTCTCCGGCGTGAGGTAGCTCGGCTGGCCCCATTTCAGCGTCTCTTCCAGCGCGCCGACGCCCTTGGTTGCCTTCGCGGTCTCGAAGATCAGCCGCCGCAGCGCCAGCAGCTTGGCTCTGACCGGGGCAGGGTACGTGTCGAACAGCGCAGCTGCCGGTTTGGCGTGCGGCCGTCGCGCCGCCTTGCTGGTCGATGCTGCCGGCTTGCGCATGGTGGGCTCCGTGAGGAGGACGTACCTATATCTATCTACCACAGCGCCTTGAAGGTCATATAGACCGCCATCAGCGAGACGAAGACGATTATCGCGCTGCGTAACCGCGCGCGGTCGATGCGGTTGGCGGCGCGGGCGCCGAGATCGGTGCCGGCCAGCAGGCCGACGATCACGCCCGCCAGCACCGGCCAGGACGCCAGCGAGCCCTCGCTCCAATAGATCCAGGCCGAGGGGATCGTGGTCGGGATCAGCGACATCACGAGGCTTGCCATCTGCGCCTGATGCTGCGGCACCCCGAGCACGGCGCTTAAGCCCACCACGGTCGCCAGTCCGCCGCCGATGCCGAGAAAGCCCGACGACAGGCCCGCCAGCAGCCCGACAATGAGCAGCGCCGGGCAGGATATTTCGCGCGCGGTGACTTTGTCGTCGTGCTTCGCCTCGTCGCGTCCGCCGCGCAGGATCAGCATCGCGTCGAGCACGACGAGATAGGCCACATAGGTCCAGCGCAGCGCGGGCTCGGCGACATGGTTGGCGGCGAGTGCGCCGGCCGCGCCGCCGGCGACAAAGCCGACTGTCAGCAGCGCGATCCAGCGCAATGGCGTGCGGTTGCCGCTCTGCCAATAGCGCCGGATCCCGGTGAGGCTGGTCGGCGGCACCTGCGCGACCAGCGAGATGCCTTGCGCGACATGTTGGCCGGCGCCGAGCAGTAGCACCGAGAACACGACCAGTCCGCCGCCGGGGCTTACGCCGAGCAGCCCGGCGGTCAGACCGCCGGCGAGGCCCGTGCCGATGCCGGCGAGGAGGTCGTGGACGATCACCGCATCCCCCGTCAGCGCCTGGCGGCAAGGCCGGCAAGGAAGATGTCGAAGGCGTGCATCGCTTCCGCGGTCGAGACGGTTTCGCCCCACAGCCGTTGCAGCACGATGCCCTGAAACATCGCGACCATTGCCCGCGCCGCGCCGCGCGGCTGCACGCCGCGGTCGATCGCGCCGCTCTTCTGGCCGCGCCGCAGCAGGTCCACGATCAGGGCGATCGGCTGGCGGATTCCGCTCAGCACCTGGTCGCGGACCACGTCGTCGCGCAGCGCCTCCGCCCAGAGCTGCAACGCGACGCGGCGGGCACGCAGGCCTTCTTCCTTCTGCAGGTCGCCGAGAAAGCCGCGGGCGATCGAGCGCAGGCTCTGCAACACGTCGTCCGGTGGACCCTTGAGCGCCAGCAGCGCGCTGTCGCGGCCATGGCGGCTTTCGCCGATCGCCTGGATCAGTTCTTCCTTGCCGCTGAAATGCCCGTAGATGCAGCCGGCGCTGAGCCCGGACTGCTTGATCACGTCCTGGATCGTGGTCTGGTGAAATCCCTGGCGCGCAAAGCAGATCTCCGCGGCCTGCAGGATCTCCTCGCGGCGGATCGCGAGCGTCTCGGGTTTCACCTTCGGCATAGTCGGGTCCCTGTCAGGTCGCGGCCGGCCGATGCGGCGGGCTTGACGATCATTCGTTGCCATTATAAAGAACGAATATTCGTTTTGTAAAGAGGGGAGGCTGACGGCATGATCGGCTTTGCAAAGCTTCTGTGGCATCCGGGCGCGGCTGAGATGGCTCATGTCGAGCTGCCGTCGACCGGCGCGCGGATCGCGTTCCTGCTCGCGTCGTTCGCGATCGTGCTGCTGTTCGAGGCCGCGTTTCCGCTGTTCAGCTACGGCCGCAGCGACCGGATGCGCAATATCGGCCGCAACGCCGCCATCACCGTGATCTTCGTCGGCGTGAACCTTTTGCTCAGCCCGCTGTCGCCGCTGGCCGCGCAATGGACGCTGGATGCGAAATTCGGCCTGTCGCACTGGCTCGGCCTGTCACCCCCGAACCAGCTCCTGCTCGGCATCATCGGGCTCGACCTGTTCGCCTATTTCGCCCACGTCTCCATGCACAAGCTCGGCTGGATGTGGCGCTTCCATCGCATGCACCATGCCGATCGCTTCGTCGACGTCACCACGGCGTTCCGCGAGCATCCCGGCGAGACGCTGTGGCGGATCGGCTGGCACGTCGCCGGCGTCTTCGTGTTCGGAACGCCGGCCTGGGTGCTGGTTACCTATCTGACGCTGTCGGCGCTGAACGCCCAATTCGAGCACGCCAATATCCGCCTGCCCGAGCGGCTCGACCGCTGGCTGCGGCTCGTCTTCGTGACGCCGAACATGCACAAGATGCATCATTCGCGTCATCAGCCGGAGACCGACAGCAATTATTCGAACCTGCTCTCGATCTGGGACCGGCTCGGCGGCACCTATAATCGTGGTCCACGCTTCGCGGAGCTGCGCTATGGCCTCGACGGCTTCGATGATCCCGAGAAGCAGTCGCTGCGCGGCCTGCTGAAGATGCCGTTCATGCGCGATTGGGGGCGGGTCGACGCTCGGCCGGACGACAAGTCCGACCGGTCCGCTCCGCCGCCCGTGCTGCCCTGGCCATGACTTGAAGCCCGGCGCCGCCGCTCAGGCGGCGTTGCGCAGTCCGGCGAGGAAGGTGTCGACGCTGTGCGACAGCGCGGCGGCGTGATCGCCGAGCTGGCCGGACGTATCCAGCACATTGCCGGTGAGGGCGCGGGATTGGCTGGCGGCCTCGCTCGCGCCCGCGATATTGGCGGAGACCTCGACGGTCCTGGTGGACGCCTGCTGCACGCTGCGGGCGATCTCCCGCGTCGCCGAGTCCTGCTGCTCGACGGCGGCCGCGATCGCGGTGGCGATACCCGAGATCTCGCGGATGGTGCCGCTGATGTCGCCGATCGCGCTGACGCAGTTGCCGGTGGCGGACTGGATCGCGCCGACCTGGCCGGCGATCTCCTCGGTCGCCTTCGCGGTCTGGCTCGCCAGGTCCTTCACCTCGGCAGCGACCACGGCAAAGCCGCGGCCGGCCTCGCCGGCGCGCGCGGCCTCGATGGTGGCGTTGAGGGCCAGCAGATTGGTTTGGCTCGCGATCGCGCTGATCAGGCGCAGCACGTCGCCGATCTTCTCTGCCGATGCGGCGAGGCTCGTCACCATCTCGGTGGTCTCCATGGCCTTGGTCACGGCGCTGTCGGCGACGCGGCTGGAATGGGTGACCTGGCGGCCGATCTCGGTGATCGAGGACGCCAGCTCCTCGGTTGCGGCTGCGACCGCATTGACGCTGGCGGATGCTTCCTCGGACGCGGCGGCTGCCGCCGAGGTCCGTTCGGAGGCGCCGTTGACGCTGGCGGTGATCTCGCCCGCGACGCGCTGCATGTCGCCCGAGGACCGCGCGACGGCGGCGACCATGCCCTTGACGTCGGCTTCGAAACGATCGGCCATCTGCCGCTGCAGCGCCTGCTTGTCGGCCTCCGCCTTCACCTTATCGGCCTCCTGCGCCTCGCGCAGCGAGGAGGTTTCGACCATGCTGCGGCGGAACACGTCGACCGCCTTCGCCATCGTGCCGAGCTCGTCGCGGCGCTCGCTGCCGGGTATGGTGACGCTGGTGTCGCCGCTGGACAGGCGGTTCATGACCGCGGTGATCGCGGTGAGCGGCCGCGACAGGCCACGGCCGAGCAGGAACGCGAGCAGCACGGCGGCGGCCATGATCGCGATCACGCCGAGGATCAGATTGCGCTGCGCGCTCGCCGCGGCGGCTTCATAGTCGCTGGTGTCCTTGACGATCTCGAGCACGGCGACCGGCTCGCCGGCGTAGTTCTTGATCTGGCCGAGATAGAGCTCCACCGCATGGCCGTCGAGAACAGCGTCGCGCAGCAGCGCCGCACCGTTCATCACACGCTTGAGCTCGTCCTGGGTCGCGACCACGGTATCGCCGAAGGTCGAGGACAGCCGCTTGAAGCTCTGGCCGTCGAAGGAATGCACCGCAAGGTCGATGCCGAAGCGCTTTTTGGCGCGGTCGACGAATTCCTTGCCGAAGGCGGCGCCGACGTCGACATTGGCCAGCGTCTTGCCCTCGTGCATGATCGGGGTCATGCCGAAGATCGAAAGCGCTTCGCGGCCGGGTTCGACGCCGACGATCGGCTTGCCGGTCCTGTTCGATTCCACCACCGTGGTGCGCCGCGTCGAGGCGTCGTCGCCGAAAGTCTTCGGCGCATGGACCCGGTAGAAGCTGGTCGCCGGGGGCTGCCAGAACGAGATCAGCGGGATGCCCTGCGCCTTCATCGACGCCCAGGAGGCGCCGAGCAGCTTTCCGAGGCCGTCGCGGTCGCCCTTGGCGATGGCGTCCTCGACCGGCGGCAGGGCGGCGATGACCGCCGAGACCGCGAGCGCCGCGCGCCCCTCGTAGTCGATCGCCGCAATCACGCTGTCATATTGCAGCTTGAGCTGCTGATCGAGCGCGAGCCGCGTCAGCGCCCGCTGCTGGCTGATGGAGAAGCCGCCGAGGATGGCGCAGGCGACCGCGACAGTCAGCGAAATCGCCAGTATCAGGCGGGCGGCAATCGATCGAAGCGTGAACATGGGACCAGCGAAACTCCAGGCATTAGCGCCGTCCGCAAAGTCGCAGAAAAAGCTTAACAACCGGATGTTGCGCCGCCGGTATTCGTGCCGCGACCATGGCCGCCGGTGCTACTTTCGTACTGTTCAACGTCTGGCCTGACAGGGCCGGCCGGCTGCGCGCATCAATAGGCATGTGTCACTCAGGGGCGAACGCGGATGATCGTACTCCCTTTGCGTCGACCGGTCGGATTCAAGGCAGCGACGGCCTCGTCGAGAGTCGTGACGTTGCCGATGTTCGTCAGCAGGCGTCCGTCCCGCACCCGCTGGACGATCTCACTCAGTTGGGAACGATCGGACTCGACGACGAAGTCGACCGCCAGGCCGTCGGAGGGGCGCGCCTCGGCCGGCCCAACGACCGTCACCAGCGTTCCTCCGCCTCGAATCAGTTTTACCGACCGCTTCTGGATTTCACCGCCAATGACGTCGAACACCAGATCGACTTTGCCGACGTCCTCAAGGGCGTCGTTGTCGAGATCGACGAACTCCTGCGCGCCGAAGTCGAGCACAGTCTGACGATCGGCGGACCGCCCGGAGCCGATCACATACGCGCCGGCCTCTCGCGCGAGTTGCGTCACCATCGACCCGACTGCGCCGGCCGCGCCGTGTGCGAGGACGCTCTGCCCCGCCTGGAGGCGGCCGTGCTGAAATAGTCCTTGCCATGCCGTCAGGCCCGAGACCGGAAGGCTTGCACCCATTGTGAAGTCGACGTCGCCCGGTAGCGGCGCGAGGTTGCGCGCCTCGATCGCCACATACTCGGCCAGCGTGCCGTCGCGATACCAGTCAGCTAGACCGAACACCCGCTGTCCCACCGATAGCCCTGTAGTGCCATATCCGAGAGCGGTGACCACTCCGGCCAGCTCGTGCCCCGGGATCGACGGTGTTCGGTCACGATCGAGGCGATCGGTCCAGGTCGAGGGTCACGCCAGCTCAGTCGGGACAAATCTCGACGCATAAACCTGAACGACGACGTCGTTTATCGCTGCCTGCGGCTCGGGCCGGTCCACCAGCTTCATCCCGGCCGTTCCCGCGGCTTGGTCCGTTACAACGATGGCCTTCATGGGAATACTCCTTGTCTCTTGGTGGAACTGCTGCAGAGCGCGCGGACGCGCCGACTAACCAAGAACTGCCAGGGCAGTTCGGTTGCTTAGTACGAACGAATAGATGCGCTGCGCCTGCTCATAAAACAGCACCAAGATTGCGAATTTTGGCTGTACCAAGCGCGACGGCTGCCCTCTGCGAGCTCAATGCGTTACCGCACCGCTGAAAAATCCGGGCAGTCGACAGAATCCATTTTGCACAGTCGGGGACAGAATTCAGATTGCGAGGGCCGCCAGTCGTCATGCCCACTGTTGGGCCCAAAACCGACATGCCATGATTACCCGGCGATGTCGTGTTTTAGGGAGCAGAGCCGACACAGCGGACTTATGAGTCAACGCCCTGATGCAATCTGACTTGATCGCGCTTCAGTTCCTGTTCAAGTATGATCTTTTCGGAAAACCGCTTCGCACTTTTCCGGATCATGCTTTAGCGCGCGGTCGGCGGAGCGCCGAGATTGCCTGCCAAAATCGCCTTGCCGGCGTCCTCGTACTGGGTGTCGCGGGCCTGGATCTGCTGCGCGATTGCGTGCATGTCGCGAAACCGTCGCTCGAACGGATTCTTGGCGAACACCGCCGTTGCCCCCGACATGTGATAGGCGATGTCGACCACTGCGGCCGACTGGTGGATGGTCCAGGTCGAGGCGATGCGGATCGCGACGCGATGCGCCTCGGTGATCAGGTCGCCGCGGACGAGATCGCTCCAGACCTCGTGGGCCGTCGCGTACAGATAGGCGCGCGCGGCGCGCAGGCTGGCCTCGGTGCGCCCGATCTGGCCCTGCACGGCATTGTTGTCGCGCATCGCCTTGAGGCCTTGCGGGGTCTTGCCGCGGGCAAGCTCGGTCGCCGCGTCCAACATGGCGCGCGCGACGCCGAGCGAGGTGGCGGCAAAGCCCATGCTGAACACCATGTTGGTGGAGAGCTTGTAGAGCGGGCCGCCCTCGCGGCACGCGGCGGGATCGTCGCGCAGCGCGGCGAATTTTTCCGGGATCAAGAGGTTGTCGACCGAATAGGAATCGGTGCCGGTGCCTTTCAGACCGATCACGTCCCAGACGTCGTACATCACGGCCTGCGACATCGGAAACAGGATGGTGCGGACCTCCGGCGAACCGTCGGGCTTCCTGCGCGGCGAGCCGTCGGCCTCGACGACGCGGACATGGGCGCCGAGCCAACTCGCCTGCCGCGAGCCCGAGGCAAAATCCCAGCGCGCGCTGGCGCGATAGCCGCCGGGCTCGGCGCGCACCTCATGGGCGATAGCGCCCCAGGCGAGGATGCCGGGCGTGGTGTTGAAGATCTCGTTAGCTGCGTCGGGTTCGAGATAGGCCGCGGTCATGGCGCAGACGCTGCACTGGCCGAGGCACCAGGCGGTCGATGCATCGGCCTTGGCGATCTCCTCCTGCATCTGCATGAAGGCGTCCAGTGTCGCCTCGGCGCCGCCAAAACGCTTCGGCAGCAGCGCGCGATACAGCCCGTTCTCGACCAGTGCCGCGGTGACGGATGGCGTCAGTCGCCGTGTCCGTTCGATCTCGTCGGCTTCACTCGTGATCAGCGGCGCCAGCGCGCGCGCCCGCTCGACAAGGTCGAATCCCTGCGGCTTGTTCATGCGTGTCCTCGGCGCCTTCTGTCATTCTTGTTGGGCAGGCCGGGCGATGGTGGCTCATCCGGCAGGAGAGGGCAAGGGAAGGCAAGGCGGGACGGCGCCGATGCAGATCAGCTATCCATCCGCTGTGCCGGTGCGCGCGAGTGTGACGAATGCAGCCGCGCTCAGGCGGCGGCGCGGCCGAGATCGAGCGACGGCTGGCGCTTGGTCGAGAAACTCAGCGCCACGGCGACCGCGGCGAGGCCGATCGCAAAGGAACCGGCGTGCAGCCACGTATAGCCGTGGAACGTGTCGAACACGTAACCGCCGGCCCACGGCCCGAGCGCCATGCCGAGGCTCGCGAAGGCCGACACCGCGCCGAACACCGTGCCCATGATGCGCGCGCCGAAGAACTCGCGCACCAGCACGGCGTAGAGCGGCATCACTCCGCCATAGGCCAGCCCGAACACGACAGACAGCGCGTAGAACTCGCCGAGCTGCGCCACCGCGAGATAGGTCGCGATCGACAGCGCCTGCACCAGGAGGCCGCCGACCAGGACCGGCTTGGCGCCGAGCCGGTCGGCGAGCACGCCGAGCAGCAGCCGGCCGCCGAGCCCGGAGAAGCCGGCGAGGCTGTAGACTGTGACCGCGGTGAGCGGCGCGATGCCGCACACCATGGCGTAGGACACCATGTGGAAGATCGGTCCCGAATGCGCCGCGCAGCAGGCGAAATGCGCCAGTGCCAGCGTGATGAATTGCGGCGTGCGCAGCGCCTGCGCCGCGGTCCATTCAGTTTGCGGCACGTTCGCGGCGGTCGGGATTGCGACGTCCGTTCCCTGCGGCGCCGGGCGCACCAGGAACGATGCGGGGATCAGCAACGCCCATGCGGCGATGCCGATCACGAACATCGCAAAGCGCCAGTCATAGGCCGTGATCAGCCAGCTCGCGGACGGCGCGACGGTCAGCGGCGATACGCCCATGCCGGCCGACACCAGCGCGACCGCGAGGCTGCGATGCTTGTCGATCCAGGCGCTGGCGAGCGCCATCATCGGCGCATAGAAGCTGCCGGCCGCGATCCCGATCAGCACGCCGAAGCAGAGCTGGAATTGCCACAGGCTCTGCGCCTGGCTTGCCGTCACGAGGCCAAGCCCGAGCAACAGGCTGCCCGCCAGCACCACGATGCGGGTACCGAAGCGGTCGGACAGCGCGCCCCAGGCGAACGCCGCAAAACCCATGCAGAGGAAATCCAGCGTCGCCGCCGCCGAGACGCCGGCGCGCGACCAGCCCATCGCATCCGAGATCGGCTGCAGGAACACCGCGAGCGACAGCATGGTGCCGAAGCCGACGCAGGTCATCAGCGCGCCCGCGCCGACGACGACCCAGCCATAGTCCAACCGAGCGGCCTTGCTCATGCGTTTCCCCGGCGCTGTTGTTTGTTGTGGTGCGCGCAGGGAGGATGCTGGCCTATCTGAGGTCCAGGGGCAACATGACGGGCAACATGCCTCTCATTCCGGGATCAGCGGATTGTGCGTTGCATGCGCAAGATGTCGCAGCCGAGGTGCGGCTAGAGCCTTTTCCGTTCCGATAGAATCGGAACGGGGCTCTAGATTCTTGCTTTGACGCGTTTTCTTCACGCGAACCGGAGCCACTTCGCTCGAAAACGCTCTAGCCGCACTGCCAGGCGCGCCCGATCGGCGTCCAGGTCCAGCACGGGCCAAAACTGCCGCCATTGTAGCGGCCGCGGTAGAATCCGGGGCGGCCGAAATAGTACCAATCCCCGCCATACCAATATTGCGGCGAATAGTCCGGGTAGCCGCGGGCGGCGCCGCGCGGGGCCGAACACCGGAATGGTTTGGTTCGGCGGCTGCCGGTAGCCGGGCAGGAAGCCATAGCCGTGCCAGCGGGTGCCGTGCCGCTTCTTCGAGGAGGCGGCGGAGCTCAGGTCCGGCTGCAGCAGTGCGAGGATGACGATAAGGAGGAACAGGATGCGCAACATGATCGCAGTCTAGTCGGAGCGCGATGCAGTGGCGATTCAAATCATGGTGCGTTTTGTTGCTGGGACAAGAATGGGCAACAGTCGCGCCGGTAGCGCCGCCTCAGCTGTCCACCTTGAGCGCGGCGATGAAGGCTTCCTGCGGGATGTCGACCTTGCCGAACTGCCGCATCTTCTTCTTGCCTTCCTTCTGCTTCTCCAGAAGCTTGCGCTTGCGCGTGATGTCGCCGCCGTAGCACTTCGCGGTGACGTCCTTGCGCAGCGCGCGGACGGTTTCGCGCGCGATCACCTTGCCGCCGATCGCCGCCTGGATCGGGATCTGGAACATGTGCGGTGGAATCAGCTCCTTCATCTTCTCGACCATGGCGCGGCCGCGGCCCTCGGCGCGGGTGCGATGCACCAGCATCGACAGCGCGTCGACCGGCTCGGCGTTGACCAGGATCTGCATCTTGACCAGATCGGCCGGCTTGTAGTCGGTCAGATGATAGTCGAACGAGGCGTAGCCCTTGGAGACCGACTTCAGGCGATCGTAGAAGTCGAACACCACTTCGTTGAGCGGCAGGTCGTATTTCACCATCGCGCGGGAGCCGACATAAGTGAGCTCCTTCTGCGAGCCGCGGCGGTCCTGGCACAGCTTCAAGACGCTGCCGAGATATTCGTCGGGCGTGAGGATCGTCGCCTCGATCCACGGCTCCTCGATCTCGGCGATCTTGACCACGTCGGGCATGTCGACCGGGTTGTGGATCTCGAGCTCGGTGCCGTCGGTCAGCTTCATCTTGTAGATCACGCTCGGCGCGGTCGCGATCAGATTGAGGTCGAATTCGCGCGACAGCCGCTCCTGGATGATTTCCAGATGCAGCAGGCCGAGGAAACCGCAGCGGAAGCCGAAGCCGAGCGCGGCGGAGGTTTCCATCTCGTAGGAGAAGCTTGCGTCGTTGAGCCGCAGCTTGCCCATCGCCGCGCGGAGCGTTTCGAAGTCGTTGGCGTCGACCGGAAACAAGCCGCAGAACACGACCGGAATCGCCGGCTTGAAGCCCGGCAGCATCTCGCTGATCGGCTTCTTGTCATCGGTGATGGTGTCGCCGACGCGGGTGTCGGCAACTTCCTTGATCGCCGCGGTGATGAAGCCGATCTCGCCGGGGCCGAGCTCCTCGACCTGCTCCATCTTCGGCGTGAAGAAGCCGACGCGTTCGATATCGTAGGCCGCGCCGGTGCCCATCATGCGGATGCGGCTCCCCTTCTTCATCACGCCGTCGACGACGCGGATCAAGACGACCACGCCGAGATAGACGTCGTACCAGCTGTCGACCAGCAACGCCTTCAGGGTCGCGTCGCGGTCGCCCTTCGGCGGCGGCAGGCGGGTGACGATCGCTTCCAGCACGTCAGGCACGCCGACGCCGGTCTTGGCCGAGATCATCACGGCGTCGGACGCATCGATGCCGATCACGTCCTCGATCTGCTGCTTGACCTTCTCGGGCTCGGCCGCGGGCAGGTCGACCTTGTTCAGGACCGGCACGATCTCGTGATTGTTGTCGAGCGCCTGATAGACATTGGCGAGCGTCTGCGCCTCGACGCCCTGGCTGGCGTCAACCACGAGCAGGGAACCCTCGCAGGCCGCCAGCGACCGCGAGACCTCGTAGGCGAAGTCGACATGGCCGGGCGTGTCCATCAGGTTGAAGATGTAATCCTTGCCGTCCTTGGCGCGGTAGTTCAGCCGGACGGTCTGCGCCTTGATGGTGATGCCCCGCTCGCGCTCGATATCCATCGAATCGAGCACCTGCTCCTTGCCCGCCATTTCACGATCCGACAGGCCGCCCGTCATCTGGATCAGGCGGTCGGCAAGGGTCGATTTGCCATGGTCGATATGGGCGACGATGGAGAAGTTGCGGATGTTCGAAATCGGGGCAGTTGTCATGGGCGCGGGATAGCATCCGCACCCCCGCGCGGGCAACCAAATTGCGGTATTTTGCAGCGGTGTGACGACGAATCACGGCGCCGTTTCCGGCTGGGTTGCCGTGACCGATTCCCGGGCATGTTCCTGCCAGGTTCGGCGGCCCGAAAATCGTCTTTCGCGTCGCCGACACCGGGCGGATGAGCATGCACGGCTACGCCGCCGCCATCGACCTCAACCTGAAAGTTCGGGATGAACCGGCTGTGGGCCGGCAAAGGCAAGACCATCCCCTGCAACAACTGGATGCCGCGCGAGATCGTCGACATCTTCGAGCGTCACGGCTTCATCTGGGGCGGCAAATGGTGTCACTACGATACCATGCATTTCGAGCACCGGCCGGACTTCCCCGAAAGTGAATCCGCTGGCTGGAGGCGTTCTCACGCCAAGCTGATTTCACTGGCCACAAAAACGCGCTAAAGCGCGCTGAAATGCGGATGAGCACTCATCGCGCTTCCGCTTCCATTCGGGCATGATCCTTCCGGGAAACCGCTTTCCACTTTTCCGGGGCATGCCTCAGGCACAGGCCATGTCGACCGCCTCCACGCTCCCCGCCGCCCGGCGCACCAAACGCAAGCTGACGATCCGGCGGATTGCCGCCTGGATCGCCTCGCGCGCCACCGATCCCAGGACCAGCCTGTGGTTCGTGATCGGCTTCGCGCTGGTTCATGCGGTGCTGTGGACGCTGATCCTGGTCAAGCTCAAGGCCGCACAGGACATCCATATGGATGTTGCGGAAGCCTATGCCTGGGGCCAGCGCTTCCTGCTCGGCTATGGCAAGCACCCGCCGCTGTCGGGCTGGATCGCCGGGGTCTGGTTCAGGATTTTTCCGGTCACCAACTGGTCGACCTATGCGCTTGCGATGACGACGGTCAGCTTCGCGCTGGTGGTGTGCTGGCTGATCGCGCTGCGTGTCGTCGATCGCCGCCGCGCGTTCTTCATGGTGGTGATGCTCGCGCTCTACCCGATCTTCAATTTCAAGGGCTTCAAATACAACGCCGATCTCGCGCAACTGGTGCCGTTGCCGCTGCTGGTGCTGGCCTATCTGAACGCATTCGAGAAGCGCAGCTTCAACTCGGGTCTCTGGCTCGGCTTTGCCGGCATGCTGGCGCTGATGACCAAGTACTGGGTGGTGACGATGATCGGCGCCGTCGGGCTGGCCGCGCTGATCCATCCGCAACGGACGCAATTCCTGCGCTCGCCGGCGCCATGGGTTGCGATCGGCACGATGGCGGTGGCGATGATCCCGCACCTGGTGTGGCTGGAGGAGGTGGACTTCGTGCCGTTCACCTATGCCGGTGACGTCTACGCGCTGTCGAGCCGCGCACTCAATGTGCAGCTCGTGATCGGCTATGTCGTGCACAATGTCGGGCTGCTCGCGATTCCCGTCGTGCTGGGCCTGGTGGCGCTGCTGCTGGGCTCGGTGCCGTGGCGGCCGTCGGACGTGCTGGCGCGGGTCTGGTTGCGCGGACCCAATCCCGCCGTCAACCTTCCGCAGGCGCTCAACGTCTGGATCATCCAGCTGATCGTCGCGATCGGGCCGCCGCTCGGCGCGCTGGCGTTCACCGTCTATATCAAGACCGATTGGGGCATCCCGCTGTTCTTCCTGGTGCCGCTTGCGCTGGTCGCGATTCCCTCGCTTCGCTTCCCGCGCATGGCGCTGTTCTCGATCACCGCGATCTGGTTCGTGGCCACGATCGCCACGCTGATCGCCGCGCCCAGCATCGCCACGCAGGAGATCGCGTCCAACCATGTCGGCGGCTCGACCTACGCCGCGCGCTCCGAGCTCGCGCGCGAACTCACCCAGACCTGGCAGGACAGATTCCATTCACGCTGGGCCGTGGTCGTCGCGCGGTCCGATATCGGCGAGCCGATGACGTTCTACAGTCCGGATCATCCGGCGTCGCTGGTGCCGGGCGAAGCCTGGTCGTCGGGGCTGACGTCGCTCGACGAAGCCAAGCGTCTCGGCTTCATCGGCGTCTGCGACACCACCGATCCGGTGTTCCTGAAGCCCTGCGAGGCGTGGATGGCGGAGCACGCCAAGGACGCCGAGCCGCTGGTGATGACCACCATGCGCTTCTTCAACGGCCATCCCGGTCCGTCGACGGTCTGGAAGGTCTATCTGGTGCCGCCGGCGAAGTAGCTTTCGCTCCCTCGCCCCGCGCTTGCGGGGTCGAGACGAGCGAAGCTCGCTCTTAGAGGGTTGGGGTGAGGGGCTCTCGCCGCGATGGCGATCTATCGATAGACCTGTACCCCTCACCCGGATCGCATCGTTCGATGCGATCTCACCTCTCCCCGCAAGCGGGACGAGGTGAGAGGTGACTGCCTTACGTGCCTTCCTCGTTGAACTTGCTGGCGACGAGTTCGGCGATGGCGTCGAGCGCCTGCTGCGCTTCGTCGCCCTTTGCTGAGACCACGACCGTGGTGCCGGGCCCGGCGGCGAGCATCATCAAGCCCATGATCGAGGTGCCGCCGACGGTCTCGGTGCCGCGGGTGACCCAGATCTCGGCGTTGAATCGCTCGACCAGCTGGACGAACTTGGCCGATGCCCGCGCATGCAGGCCGCGCTTGTTGACGATCAGGAGCTCACGGGAAATGGCGCCCGCTGGCACGCCCGGGCCGACCTGATTTCCGCCCGGGGCCTCGTCGCTCATTTGCCTGCGAGAACGCGGCTGGCGATGGTGACGTATTTGCGGCCGGCTTCCTGGGCCATCGCGATCGCGTCGGGCAGCGAACGCTCCTCGCGAACCTTGGCAAGCTTGACCAGCATGGGAAGGTTGATGCCTGCGAGCACTTCCACCTTCGGGCGGCTCATGCAGGAGATCGCAAGGTTTGACGGCGTGCCGCCGAACATGTCGGTGAGGATCGCAACGCCGTCGCCGCTATCGACGCGGTTCACCGCCTCGATGATGTCGCTTCGACAGAGATCGGAATCGTCCTCGGCCCCGATCGTGATCGCTTCAATTTGTTTCTGCGGACCCATGACGTGTTCGAGCGCCGCTCTGAACTCGTCGGCAAGGCGCCCATGGGTCACCAGCACTAGACCAATCATTGGAAACTCCTCGCGGGCGCCCTTTGGTGCACCGCACGAACGCGCCACTTTGACCATCCAGAGGCCCTACGCAAGAGGGCATCTTGGCTAGTCTCCCGGTTCCTGGCGGTAGAGAGGGGAGGCTGCGCCGGCAAAATCCGACGCGATAGTGGATGTGATATGGTTACCAATTCCCTTCCCACAATTGGCCGCAAGATTACGGGAACATGAACTTTCAGGTTGTCGTCAGCGCGGCGACAACCAGCGGCAGGGGTTGGAAGCCAACGCCGATGGGAATTCGCGGTAACAAAACACCATTAAGGCGAATCGTGAGCGCCTCCGGCGGCGGCAGTCGCTCGGCGTCGTTAGCGGCGAGGTCGACGATCAGCCCCACCACGGCTTCATCTGCGAACGGACAATGGCGGATTCCGAGGCCTCGGATCTCGATCAGACCAGCCAATTGCTGGACCGGACGAACCCACAATTGTTCGCCGGCTGTGTCGAGACGGACACGGTCATCCCCCACCAAAATGGCCGGCGGAAGCGCTCCGGTGCGCCCGGCGAGAATCAGGTCAAAGGCCAGACGCGACTTGCCGGCGCCCGACGGGCCGCGGATCAGCACCGCACGCTCGCCGACCAGAACGGCGGATGCGTGCACGCTTGAATTGTCGCTCATAGTGTCGGCAGCCTGACCACGAAGCGTGCGCCGGCGATGGTGGGCTTGCCGTCTGCGTCCGCAGGGCCAGCGCGGTTCTCGGCCCAGATGCGTCCGCCATGGGCTTCAATGATCTGCTTGGAGATCGCAAGCCCGAGGCCGGAGTTCTGGCCAAACCCTTGGTGCGGCCGGTCGGTGTAGAAGCGCTCGAAGATCCGCTCCAGCGCGTCCTCGCCGATGCCGGGCCCGTCATCGTCGACCACGATCTCGACCTCGCCGCGGTTGCGGCGGCAGACGATGCGCACCTTGTCGCCCGGCTTGGAGAATGATTGCGCGTTCGACAGCAGGTTCGAGATCACCTGGCCGAGCCGTGAATCATGGCCGGGCACAGAGAGCGTATCGGTCGGTCCGCGGCCCTCGAAGCGGGCTTCGACGGCGACGTCGTGGCCGAGCCTGGTCTCGTTGGCGACGCCGGTCAGCGTCGTCAGCAGCCGCCGCAGATCGACCGGCGCCATGTCCTGGCGCTGCAATTCGGCATCGAGCCGGCTGGCGTCGGAGATGTCGGAGATTAGGCGGTCGAGCCGCCTGACGTCATGCTCGATCACGGCGAGCAGCCGCGCGCGGCTGTTGTCGTTGCGCGCCAAAGGCAGCGTCTCGACCGCGGAGCGCAGCGAGGTCAGCGGATTCTTCAGCTCATGGGCGACGTCGGCGGCGAACATCTCGATCGCCTCGATGCGGCTGTACAGCGCGTTGGTCATGTCGCGCAGCGCGCCGGAGAGATGGCCGATCTCGTCGCGGCGCCCGGTGAAGTCGGGAATCTCGACGCGGGTCTGGATGCGGTGGCGGACGCGCTCGGCGCCGTCGGCGAGCCGTCGCACCGGGCCAGCGATCGTGCTCGCCAATAGCAGCGACAGCATGATCATGACGGCGGAGGCGACGCCGCCGATCTTGAGGATGGCGAGGCGCTCGGACATCACCAGCTGGTCGATGTCGTCGCCCTGCGTGGTCAGCATCAATGCACCGCGCACGGCGCGGAAATGCTGCACCGGGACGGCGACCGACACGATGATCGCGCCGCGCTCGGTGACGCGCACGGCGCTGCCCTTCATGCCCTCGAGCGATTGCGCGACTTCGGAATAACCCTTGCCGCCTTCGGGACCGAGTTCGCGATAGATCGGCAGGTCGCCGCGGTTGAGCCAGGTCTTGATGGTGGCCTTGGTCCTTTCATAGAGCGACGGCTTCTCCGACGGCGGCGGCAGCTCCATGCGCAGCACGTCGCCGCGCGCGAACAGATTGCGGCTGTCGAGGATCAGGCCGCCATCGCGGTCGAAGATGCGGGCCCGCGTCTTGGTCGGCGCGATCAGGCGGCGCAGGACCGGCGCGACCCGCTCGGGATTGATCGGGAAATCCGCCGATTCATCCGGCTGGCCATAACTTTCGCCGGGCTTGAGGTCGAGCAGGCGATCGGGGTCGATCGTGACGGTGTTGCCTTCGACGGTGGCCGAGGCCGCGATCGCCTCCGAGATGATCTCGGCATAGACTTGGAGGCTCTGCGTGCGCGCCTCGATCAGGCCAGCGCGGAATTGCGAGAGATAGAGGATGCTGGCGACCAGCGCGACGAGGCCGGCGAGGTTGAGCGAGACGATACGGCGCGTCAGGCTCGAGAACGACAGCGCGAAGAAGAACTGACCGGCGCGGCGCAGCCAGCCGAGCGGACGGCGCCAGCCCTTGTCCTGCGCCACGTCTTCGGCAACGGCGTCCTGATCGAGGAGCTGTGACGCGTCCTCGGTGTTCAGGCCTTGCTCGAGCTGCGTTCGATCAAGCACTGGCAAAGCTGCCGGTTGGTATGGATGTCGTCCCGCGAAGCAATCGTTCGCCCGAGCTTACCCCAGCCGTGCGGAGCCTGTCAGTTAACAAGCCGCCCGGGAAGCGCAGATCAGGCTTCCTTGAAGCGATAGCCGACGCCGTACAGCGTCTCGATCATCTCGAAGTCGTCGTCGACCACCTTGAACTTCTTGCGCAGCCGCTTGATGTGGCTGTCGATGGTGCGGTCGTCGACATAGACCTGGTCGTCATAGGCCGCGTCCATCAGCGCGTTGCGGCTCTTTACGACGCCGGGGCGGGTGGCGAGCGCCTGCAGGATCAGGAATTCGGTCACGGTGAGGGTCACCGGCTCGTTCTTCCAAGTGCAGGTGTGGCGCTCCGGATCCATCCGCAGCAGGCCGCGGTCCAGCGCGCGGGCGTCCGGCTCCTTCGGCGCGGCGGTCGGATCCTTCGGCTGACCGCGGCGGAGTACCGCCTTGACCCGTTCGACCAGCAGGCGCTGCGAGAACGGCTTGCGGATGAAATCGTCGGCGCCCATTTTCAGGCCGAACAATTCGTCGATCTCCTCATCCTTCGAGGTGAGGAAGATCACCGGCAGGTCGGACTTCTGGCGCAGCCGGCGCAGCGTTTCCATGCCGTCCATGCGCGGCATCTTGATATCGAGGATCGCGAGATCGGGCGGCGACGTGCGAAACCCATCCAGCGCCGACGCACCGTCCGTGTAGGTCATGATGCGATAGCCTTCGGCTTCGAGCGCGATCGAAACCGAAGTGAGAATGTTGCGGTCGTCGTCGACCAGGGCGATTGTGGGCATGTGCTGCTTTCACAATGAGAGTGGCTTAGACGGCGGGCACTCTGGCGACGCGCCGTAGAATTGGGCTTCGAACGCGGTCAACGAGCAATGCAAGCTGGGCTGAAGTGTGACCGAGTTCCGCAAAAATCCGCTTCTGCGACCCACGCGATGGGTCCCCATATAGCACCCTTAGACCATGAGAAAAGGCCCTTTTTTCATAGGGAACCCACCCGATTCGCGCATAAAATGACCCGATAGGCCCATGCAACCGACCGCCGACTTCGATCCTGCCCACCTTGCCCGCTCGCTGCTCCGCCGCAGCCGCCAGGGCGCCCTCGCCACGTTGATGGCCGGCACCGGCGATCCCTATTGCTCGCTGGTCAATCTGGCCAGCCATCCCGACGGCTCGCCGATCCTGCTGATTTCCCGGCTGGCGCTGCATACCAAGAACGTCCTGGCCGATAGCCGGGTATCGCTGATGCTGGACGAGCGCGCCGAGGGTGATCCGCTGGAGGGCGCCCGGATCATGCTGGCGGGCAAGGCGGAAGAGGTCGGGGAGGCCGGGCAGGAGCTCGTCCGAAGACGCTATCTCGCTGCCCATCCGTCAGCGGAAGCCTTTGTGGAATTTAAGGATTTCTCGTTCTTCCGGATCAAGCCAAGCGGTGCCCATCTGGTCGCCGGGTTCGGCCGCATCGTGGACCTCAAACCCGCGCAATTCCTGACCGATCTCGGCGGAGCCGAGGCGCTGCTCGAAGCCGAGCCCGGCGCGGTGGCGCATATGAACGAGGATCACCGCGAGGCCATGAACCTTTACGCGACGCGGCTGCTCGGCGCGGAAAGTGCCGAATGGCTCTGCACCGGCTGCGATCCTGATGGCATGGACATGCAGGCCGGCCGCGACACGCTGCGGCTGGATTTCCCTGAGCGCGTCACCACCGGCACCGAGCTGCGCAAGATGCTGGTGCGGCTCGCCGGCGAGGCGCGCGCCAAGGGATAGCAAGGATAGGAGAAAGACCTGTCCTCACGGCGGCGCTGCGGCTGTGGCGAGGCATGGTGTCGCATGGCTGCGGCGGCGCGATTGCGCGGTCCGGATTTGACAGCGCGATCATTTCGCACGGGCGTGTCGTGTCATCGCCCGTTGGCTCGATCTGCATGCAAGAATGTCTGGCGCGGCTGCATCCGAAAATCAGCCGGATCGCGATGTCGACCGCGATGACGCGCGCGTGCGACCACGCTGATTGCGTTATCATCGATCGCGGGCTCAGCGATCGCCTCGCCGCCCAACGCTACGCGTTGCGGAACGTTCACGGCAGTTGAGCGTTGTACCAATCGGGCTTCAACGAAGGTGTGTTGAGCGCAGTCGAAACTGCTCATCAGCAGCTTCTCACTTGCAGCTCAATGCCGATCAGGTGGTGCCGCGTGCAACACGATGGTCATGCTCGGCTCTGCAGCGCTGCGTCAACGCGCGGCGGCTCATCTCAACGATACATCCTCAGCGCGAAATGCATACCCGGCATTCTCCGCGCCGTTCGCCTCGATCGGCGAACGCGCCGCCCGCCGGCTGGCACTTTTTGTGCATCGCAAAGCTCCGTGCGCGGCGGGAAAGGCGATGAAACGTCGCCCGACTGCCGGCAAAACAATGAGAAAACGAAAGCAAGACGAAAGGGTTTCGCGCTGCGGTACTTGCGCCAGATGATGGGCCTGCCTTGGAATCAGCCAAAAGCCGTTCGATTGGCTTGGCAAGCCCGGCGATCCCCACTATTAGGTCGCCGGACCGAAGCCGAGAGGCTATATTCTGATCACGGTCACCGCGGCGGGGCGCGACTAGCGACATTCGCGCGAACAAGGATACGCGGGTTCGAGGAGGTTCTTCGTGCAAGAGACGGGCGTGCATAACGGTGCCTTCGGCGCCGACAAATTCGGCTTAAAAAATCTCAAGGGCGTGCATTGGAATTATGGCGCACCTCAGCTTTACGAGCATTCGCTGCGTAATGGCGAAGCGGTGCTGTCGGCCGATGGCGCGCTTTGCGCGGATACCGGTGTGTTCACCGGGCGCAGTCCGAAGGACAAGTTCACGGTCCGCGACGATCTCACCGACAAGAACATGTGGTGGGCCGGCAACCAGTCGATCACCTCGGAGCAGTTCGCCGCGCTTCATGCCGACTTCCTCAAGCATGCCGAAGGCATGACGCTGTTCGCGCAGGATCTCTACGGCGGCGCCGATCCGAAGCATCGCATCAAGACCCGCGTCTTCACCGAGCTTGCCTGGCACTCGCTGTTCATCCGCACGCTGCTCATTCGTCCCGAGGCGTCGGAGCTCGCGAGCTTCGTGCCAGAGCTCACGATCATCGACCTGCCGAGCTTCCGCGCCGATCCGAAGCGTCACGGCTGCAAGTCGGAGAACGTCGTCGCGATCGATTTCGCCCGCAAGATCGTCCTGATCGGCGGCTCGCAATATGCCGGCGAGATGAAGAAGAGCGTGTTCACCACGCTGAACTATTACCTGCCCGAGAAGGGCGTGATGCCGATGCACTGCTCGGCCAATGTCGGCTCCGACGGCGACACCGCGATCTTCTTCGGCCTGTCCGGCACCGGCAAGACCACGCTCTCGGCCGATCCCAAGCGCACGCTGATCGGCGATGACGAGCATGGCTGGAGCGAGGACGGCGTCTTCAATTTCGAAGGCGGCTGCTATGCCAAATGCATCAAGCTGTCCGGCGAAGCCGAGCCGGAAATCTATGCCGCCAGCAAGCGCTTCGGCGCGGTGCTGGAAAACGTCGTGCTCGGCGCCAATGATCGCGTGCCCGATTTCGACGACGGCTCGAAGACCGAGAACACCCGCTCGGCCTATCCGCTCGATTTCATCCCGAACGCCTCGCGCACCGGCTGCGCGCCGCATCCGAAGAACGTCGTGATGCTCGCCGCCGACGCCTTCGGCGTGATGCCGCCGATCGCCAAGCTGACGCCGGCGCAGGCGATGTATCACTTCCTGTCCGGCTACACCGCGAAGGTCGCCGGCACCGAGCGCGGCCTCGGCAACGAGCCGCAGCCGGAATTCTCCACCTGCTTCGGTTCGCCGTTCCTGCCGCGCGATCCGTCGGTCTACGGCAACATGCTGCGCGAGCTGATCGCCAAGCACAATGTCGATTGCTGGCTGGTCAACACCGGCTGGACCGGCGGCAAGTACGGCACCGGCCGCCGCATGCCGATCAAGGTGACCCGCGCGCTGCTCACCGCGGCGCTGAACGGCTCGCTCCGCAACGCCGACTTCCGCACCGACAAGTATTTCGGCTTCGCGGTGCCGACCTCGCTGCCGGGCGTCGAGCCGCACATCCTCGATCCGATCAAGACCTGGGCCGACAAGGTCGAGTTCGACAAGACCGCGCGTGCGCTGGTCGGCATGTTCCAGAAGAACTTCGCCAAGTTCGAAGCGCAGGTCGACGCCGAAGTCCGCGCCGCCGCACCGGAAGTGAAGCTGGCGGCGGAGTAAGCCGCGCAAGCGATACGCGATTTGAAAAGGCGGCCCTCGTGGCCGCCTTTTTGATTTTTACGCAGTCAACGAAGCGCGCACCTTTTCGATCCGGCAAGCTGAGCAGCCAACGGCGCCACATACTCCAGTGTCGTCCCGGCGAAGGCCGGGATCCATACTCCGCAGCGGATGTTGTGGTTGGGCTCGTCATTCCACCGGTGCGCAACAATGACCATCGGTGGTTATGGGTCCCGGCTTTCGCCGGGACGACATCGCGCGTGTTGCTCCACTACTCACCCATCTCCGGCAGCACCGCGTTGCTCGGCGTCTGCCGGTCGGTGATCTGCAGGCCGAACAGGCTGCCGATCAATTCGACCGCGACGCGCGCGGTGCGGCCGCGCTCGTCGAGGAAGGGATTGAGCTCAACGATGTCGAGCGAGCGCACCAGCCCGGAATCGTGCAGCAGCTCCATGATGAGATGGGCTTCCCGATAGGTCGCGCCGCCGGGCACCGTGGTACCGACGCCGGGCGCCACCGCCGGATCGAGGAAGTCGACATCGAACGAGACATGCAGCACGCCGTTCTTCGCCCTGACGCGTTCGATGACGCGGCGCGTGAGCACGGCGACGCCGAACTCGTCGATCTGGCGCATGTCCGCGATCGACACGTTGCGCTGCCGCAGCAGCTTGCGCTCCAGCGGATCGACCGAGCGCGTGCCGATCAGGTCGAGCTGATCGGGCGGGATCGAGGCGCGCGGCAGTCCGCCGAGCAGATCGTCGAGACCGGGCTCGCCGCACAGGAACGCGGCCGACATGCCGTGCATGTTGCCGGTGATGGTGGTGGCCGGCGTGTTGTAGTCAGCATGCGCGTCGACCCACAACGCAAACAGCGGCCGGCCCTTTTCCTGCCAGTAGCGCGCGACGCCATTGATCGACCCCATCGACAGCGAGTGATCGCCGCCCATGAAGATCGGGATCGCGCCGGAATGCGCCAGCCAATAGGCGCGCTCGGAGAGCGCGCGGGTCCAGGTCTTCACCTCGTCATAGAACCTGGTGTTGGCCGGCACCGGGCCGTCGGCGACGACGGCGGGGATCGCAAGGTTGCCGTGATCATCGACCTGGAAGTCGAGCTGCTCGAGCAGGCGCGCGATGCCCGCGGTGCGCAGCGCATCCGGTCCCATCAGCGGGCCGGCCTGCGATGCGCCGATCTCGATGGGAACGCCAAGCAGGGCGATGCGCGAGGGCTTTGACGTGTCGGCTTCGGACATGCAGCAGTGCTCCCAAAGGTGTGGAACAGAAGCGACGTGCCAATGTTCCCTCAACCCTTGAAATAGGCAATGCGGTCGTAACAGACCAATGTGGATATTTGGCTACGCCTTGAAATAAGCGATCTGCGTCGTGGTCGCGAGCAGCCGGCCGGACGGCGACCACAATTCGCCGTGCTGGTCGCCGTAGCTCTTGTGGAAGCTCTTGGCGTCGGCGGTGGCGAGCACGCGGGTGGTATCCTCCGCGTCCAGGTCGGCCGCGTCGGCGTGGAAATAGGTGGTCAGCGACACGGTGCCGAACGGCACCAGCTCGTGCCTTGCGTGGAAGACGCGGCCGAAGAACGCGTCCGACATCGACATCAGCGACAGCGCATCGAGCTTGCGCGGCACACGGTCGGCGATCCAGAGCTTTGAATAGGGGCTCGACGGCTGTTTCGCGCCGCCGCCGCCGGCGAACTTCGGCTCGCCCTCGGCGAAACGGAAATCGTACTGGTTGGCCCAGGTCATCTTGAGTTTCGGAAAGGACCGCAACTCGTCGAACGGCACGGCGCCCGGAAACCCGGCCGGTTGGTGCGACCAGGACGGGCGGCGCTCGGCGAACACGGCGGTTGCCAGCGTCGCGACCTCGCCGCCGCCCTGCGTCATCTCGACCGACCAGTGCTGGCTCGAGCGGTTGGCCTTGACCAGGCGGACATCGAGATCGAACGCGCCCTCGGCGACCGGCGCGCAGTAGTTGACTGTCAGCGCCAGCGGATCACCCGCGCGCTGCGGATGCTGCATCAGCGCGCGCAGGATGGTCGCGGCCGTGCAGCCGCCGAACGGGCCGACGAACGCCCAGTAATCGGGACTGGTCCGTCCCTGCCAGCGGCTGTCGCCGGCGGTCACGGCGGTGGCTTCATCGAAAAGGTGCGGGGTCTTGGTGAGCATGCAGGTCTTTCAATATCGACTGGCGCTTCCGTATCGCCATACGCAATGACGAGCAATGACGTTCGTCATGCAATATCGCGAGCATTGCGCTGATTTCAATGACGTCGGGCGTAATCGATTTCCGCGTCCCGGGATTATCCCTTCGCCTCGCGCTGGTTGCCGAGCTGCGGCGAGGCACCCGGATGCATCGGCACGTGCCAGATGTCCTCGGCATATTCGCGGATGGTGCGGTCGGAGGAGAACCAGGCCATGCGCGCCACATTGAGGATCGAGGCGCGGGTCCATGCCGGCGCTACCATCCAGCGGGCGTCGATGCCGCGCTGCGCGTCGTAGTAGGAATCGAAATCGGCCGAGACCATGTAGTGGTCGAGGTAGCGCAGCGCGTGCCCGATCGAGGCGAAGCGTGCGGGATCGCCGGGCGAGAACTCGCCGCTCTCGATGGCGCGGATCGCGCGCTCCAGCCGTGGCGATTTGCGGATCGCATCGCTGGCGTCCAATCCCTGCTTGCGGCGGACCATGACGTCGCCGGCCTCGAGGCCGAAGATCGCGATGTTCTCCTCGCCGACATTGTCGCGAATCTCGATATTGGCGCCGTCGAGCGTGCCGATCGTCAGTGCGCCGTTCAGCGCAAGCTTCATGTTGCCGGTGCCGGAGGCCTCCATGCCGGCGGTCGAGATCTGCTCGGAGAGATCGGCGGCCGGAATGATCACCTCGGCGAGGCTGACATTGTAGTCGGCGAGAAAGGCGACCTTCAGCCTGCCGCCGAGCGAGGCGTCATTGTTGACGACCTCGGCGACGTCGTTGATCAGCTTGATGATCAGCTTGGCGTATCGATAGCTCGCCGCCGCCTTGCCGGCGAAGATTTTCACGCGCGGCACCCAGTCGCGCCGCGGCTCATCCTTCATCGCGTGGTACAGCGCGATCGTCTCCAGGATGTTGAGCAGCTGCCGCTTGTATTCGTGGATGCGCTTGATCTGCACGTCGAACAGCGCCGACGGGTCGACCTTGATGTGGTTGCGCTCGCCGATCAGCCTTGCCAGCGCCAGCTTGTTGTGATGCTTGACGTCGCGGAAGCGCCGCTGGAATTCCAGGTCGCTCGAATGGGTCTCGAGCCGCTCGAGCAGCGAGAAGTCGTCGAGCACGGCCTCGCCGCAGGTTTCGCGCAGCAGCGCGGTCAGCCGCGGATTGGCCAGCATCAGCCAGCGGCGGAACGTGATGCCGTTGGTCTTGTTGGTGATGCGCGACGGATAGAGATGATGCAGGTCGTGGAACACGGTCTCCTTCATCAGGTCGGAATGCATCGCGGAGACGCCGTTGATGCGGTGCGAGCCGACGAAGGCGAGCTGGCCCATCCGCACGCGGCGGCCGCTGCGCTCGTCGATCAGCGAGACCGAGGCGCGATACTCGATGTCGCCGGGGAAACGCTCCTCGGCGAGCGCGAGATGGGCCACATTGATGCGGTAGATGATCTCGAGATGCCGCGGCAGCAGCCGCTCGAACAGTTCGACCGGCCAGGTCTCGAGCGCCTCGGGCAGCAGCGTGTGGTTGGTGTAGGACAGGGTCGCGACCGTAATCTTCCAGGCCTCGTCCCAGCGGAAATTGTGCAGGTCGACCAGGATGCGCATCAGCTCGGTGACCGCAAGGCTCGGATGGGTATCGTTGAGCTGCACGGCCGCCTTCTGCGCAAGATTGCGCAGGCCGCCGTCGGAGGCGAGATGCCGCTTGACGAGATCCTGCAATGAGGCCGAGACGAAGAAGTATTCCTGGCGCAGCCGGAGCTCGCGGCCTGCCGCGCTCTCGTCGTTCGGATAGAGGAATTTGCAGATTGCTTCCGCGCGCGCCTGCTCGGCGCTGGCCGAGACGTAGTCGCCGGTATTGAAGACGTCGAGCTCGAGCGGATCGGGAGCATGCGCCGACCACAGGCGAAGCGCGTTGACGTGCTGGCCGCGCCAGCCGACGATTGGCGTGTCATAGGCCATGGCCTCCACGGTTTCCGCCGGATGCCAGGTCGCGCGGTCGCGGCCGCGCTCGTCGACATGCTCGACATGGCCGCCGAAGTGAACGTTGTAGACCACCTCCGGCCGCTGGAATTCCCACGGATTGCCGAAGGCGAGCCATTCATCGGGATATTCCTGCTGCCAGCCATGGTTCATGATCTGGCGGAACAGGCCGAAATCGTAGCGGATGCCGTAGCCGGTCGCGGGGATCGCCAGCGTCGCCATGCTCTCCATGAAGCAGGCCGCAAGCCGGCCGAGGCCGCCATTGCCGAGCGCCGCATCCGGCTCGCATTTGCGCAGGTCTGAGAGATCGACGCCGAGGTCGCCGAGCGCCGCCTCGAACAGCGGCAGTAGTCCCATATTGTTGAGCGCGTCGGTGAACAGGCGCCCGATCAGGAACTCGAGCGAGAGATAATAGACGCGCTTGGCGCCGGCGTCGTAGCTCTGCTTCTCGGCCGTCAGCCAGTGGTGCACGATGCGGTCGCGCAGCGTCAGTGCCGCGGCCTTGTACCAGTCGCGTCTGGTCGCAACGGTGGCGTCCTTGCCGATCGCAAGCCGGAGCTTGGCCAGGATCGCGCTCTTGATCTCGGTCAGCGCCAGCTCGTCGATCGGCTGGTTCAATGCCGGGTAGTTTGTCTGTTCCTGCAACGCGCCCAATCCCTGCCGTTCAACCGGAACATGATGCGGTGATGCGCATCATGACCCCATCTCATTGGTGGAGCATGGTTCCCCGGAAATCCCGGTTCCGCGGCCTTCCGATTACGCTCCAGCGCAATGATACCCGCCTTGCATGGCAATCGAAACCGTCAGGGACGGTGCCATACACAGCGCTGCCGTGATTTTATGCAAGGACCGGGCCGCTTCGGGAACCTTCCGGACCAGCCGTCATGGGTGTTACGATGGCGCTGCAGAAGCCGGGATTTCGCGACAATTGACCGGAGGATGCGTGATGAGACTCTTGATCGAAATCGCGGCCGCGGCGTTGCTCGTGGTGTGCATCACGGCGACCAGCGCAGCCGATGCCGCGGGCAGACCGGGCCGCAGCGCCGACGGCCTGAATTGCGGCTTCAGCGTGGCGCAGAACGCATCGCCCGCCGCGCGCTGTGCCGCCATCAAGCGGCAATGCGGCGGCAAGTTCTACGCAAATGCCTGCGGCGACAAGCTGCTCTCGGCGATGAATTGAGCGGCCGCGCAACGCGCTTTCACGCTCAATCGGGACACCGTGGTGATACGGATTTCCAAGCCTTAACGGAGCCTTTACAAACACAGCTGTCGCTCGTGGGGCGGGCACATTTTTCAGCTCCGACGCATTTCATTCCGAAGCCATTTTCAACGGGCCGCTGACCTGGTCAGCGGCCCGAATTGCTTTTTGGGGCGGCATATGCGCGCGACGGGGCGATGATACTCACTCGCGCCTCAGCCGTCGTCCTGGCGAAAGCCAGGACCCATTACCCCAATAGTCAGATGAGGCCCGACAGGTCGTTCCAATCCGGATTTTCTGCTTCGATCAGCTTGATCTTCCAGTCGCGCTTCCAGAACTTCAGCTGCTTCTCGCGGGCGATCGCTTCCTGCGGCGTGGCGAATTCCTCGACATGGACGAGGCGGAAGACTTGGTATTTGTACACAAACTTGGAGCCTCGACCGGAGCGATGCAATTCAAGCCGCGCGCCGACATCGTTGGTGACCCCGATATAGATCGTGCCGTGATGCCGGCTTGCGAGGATGTAGACGTAGTAGCTGCTTGCTGCGCTCATCGTTTGGCCCAATCTCGCGAGATGTCGGCCTATTGGGCTAATGGGTCCTGGCTTTCGCCAGGACGACGTCCGGGAACGATCATTAAACCAATCAGAACGAATTAAGAACACTTTAGCAAGTCTTTGATATATCATTGTGATTCGGCGGCTGCGCCGACACAATATCTATGGTCTTTCAGTCTCTGCGAGGACTACATGTCCACCATCGCCTTCGATCAATTCGCCCTGACCCGGATTGCCGATTTCGCGCGGTCGCTGTCGCGGCTGCACCAGGCCTCGCGCCGCCAGCCGATCGACGACGACCAGCTCGATCGCGAGTTCAACGCGGTCTGCATGTCGATCTGGGGCTACACCACGGATGATTTCAGCGACGAGCTGTTCTCGGACGAGGATCATGCCTGGCTCGACTCGCTCGATGAAGCGCATGCGCGGATCTTCGCTGGCGAGCAGGGTTATGATCTCGTCGACGACCACGGCATGCTGACGGACTGGTGGGGCTATTGCTGGATGATCCTTGCCGAGAAGCGCGGCATCCTCAATCCGGAGAACCGCGCGGCCGCGCGGGCCGCGATCGAGGAGAAATACATGGCCGCGCCGAACGTGATCGGCGTGATCGTGGCGCGCTGATAGTTGTCGCGATGTCATTCCGGGGCGATGGGAAGCATCGAACCCGGAATCTCGAGATCCCGGGTCTGGCGTTTACGCACCATCCCGGAATGACGGGCTGACGCCCGTCAGTTCACTTCGGCGCGCCTTGCCGGCTTCGCGGCGTTGCCCTTCGGCGCAACAGACGACGGCGGCGACGGCGCGACATCGCTTCTGGTTTCCGGCAGCGGCGCGTCGCCGGCGATCTCGGCGCTGACGGGGGCGACCTTCATTTCGCCGAGCCGCGCGCGGACCGCCGAGGTCAACCCGGGATAGGAGGCGACCGGCGTGAAGTCGAACGACTGCTCGTTGCCGACGCGGATGCCGGTGTAGGCGACGAGGCCGTCGGTGGTCGCGATCACGTCGCCGGCACGCAGCGAGGCATCGAGCGCGAGGTCGACCGGCGCGAGCCCCGCCGGGTCGCGGCCGTTGCAGGTGCAGTCGGCGCGCAACGCCTTGCGATAGGCGAAGGCGTTCTCGCTGTCGGCGTAGCGTTCGCCGGCGGTCGAGGCGGCGCTGTCGATATGGCTGCCGTAATAGACCTTGGTCGCGCTCGCCGGACAGAACGCCTGGCAAAGCTGCGCCGGCGTGGCGTTGCCGCGCATCGTCAGCGGAAAATATTTGCCGTCGCAGCTGCGCACGCAATACGCCGGTCCGGAACCGGCCACGCGCGGCGCCGAGATGGGGGCGGACGGCTGCCGTTCAGCCTGCTGGTTGAGGCCGAACGGGTCGGCGAAGAAATTGGCTTGCGGCGGCGCCTGCCGGCTCTGCTGCTTCTGGGAACCGCCGAAGAAGAAGTCGAACAGCCCTTCGGCCGACACAGGCGCGGGCACCACCAGGATGGAACCCGCAAAGGCCGCGGCGGCCAGCATCACGCGGCGCCGCATGCGCCGATCACTCAACTCTGTACGCAACGCCAACTCCACCCGACGCGCCACGCCGCGGCGACAAGCTGCCCCGGCGGCTTCACCTTAAGGCGTGATGGTAAACGAGCGATTGATTTGGGGTGACGGCGTCACACGAAGGCGAGGTCGCGCGAACCGCCCCTTCCACCTCGCCCCGCTTGCGGGGAGAGGGAGGGAATAAACTCAGTCCTTCAGGAACTCGCCCGCCTTGTACAGCGCGCGGAATTGGAGCCCGGCTTCGGCGAACGTCTCGGTGGCGCCTTCCTCGCGGTCGACCATGGTGAAGACCAGGGCGATCTCGCCGCCGGCCTCGCGCACGGCTTCCACCGCCTTCAGCGCCGAGCCGCCCGTCGTGGTGACGTCCTCGACGATGACGATGCGCTTGCCCGCAAGGCTCTCGCCCTTCGCCAGCCCTTCGACGGACAGCTTCGCGCCGTGCTCCTTCGGCTTCTTGCGCACGAAGAACGCCGCGATCGGGTGGCCCTTCAGCCAGGACAGTTGCGCGATGGCGCCGGCGAGCGGCACCGCGCCCATCTCGAGCCCGCCGACGAAATCAAGCTTGTCGTCCTTCAGCGCTTCATAGGTGAGCTCGGCGAGCAGCGCCGCGCCCTCGGGATCGAGCATCGTCGGCTTCAGGTTGAAATAGAAGTCGCTCTTGCGGCCCGACGCCAGCGTGATCTCGCCGCGGCCGAACGAGCGCTTGCGGATGATCTCGGCGAGGCGGGCGCGGGAGGCTGATTTGGACAAAGACTTTTTCCCTTGAGGGTTTGAGGCGGGCGGCAATCTATCCACGCTTACCGGCACATTCCAGCGTGGAAATCGGGCCGTCAACAGTGCCCAAGCCGCGATTTCCGCGGGCGTGCTTTCCGCAAAGCGCGGTTGTGCGGCCGTTCCGTTCCCCGTAAGCAGGCGCCAAACACTCGGCCGAACACTTGCCCAAACACTTGCACGGGAAGCGGAAATGACCATCGAGCTGCACACCTGGAACACCCCCAACGGCCGCAAGATCTCGGTGGCGCTGGAGGAAATGGGGCTGCCCTACAAGGTGATCCCGGTGAACATCAGCAAGGGCGAGCAGATGGCGCCCGCTTTCCTCGCGATCAGTCCGAACAACAAGATCCCGGCGATCGTCGATCCGGATGGGCCGGGCGGCAAGCCGGTCAGCATTTTCGAGTCCGGCGCGATCCTGCTCTATCTCGGCGAGAAGACCGGCAAGTTCCTGCCGAAGCCGCTGGCGGAGCGGATCCCGGTCTATGAGTGGCTGATGTGGCAGATGGGCGGCTTCGGCCCGATGCCGGGCCAGGTGCACCATTTCATCGCGCTGGAGAACGAGCAGGACCGCGCCTACGGCCTGAAGCGCTACATGGCCGAGACGCGGCGGCTCTACGGCGTGCTCGACCGCCGGCTTCAGGAGCGCGAATTCGTCGCCGGCGATCTCTCGGTCGCCGATTTCGCCATCCTCGGCTGGGCCTGGCGCCATCCGCGCCACAAGGTCGAGCTGGCCGACTTCCCCAACGTCAAGCGCTGGTACGAGACGCTGATGGCTCGCCCGGCGACGAAGCGGGGCATGGAGGCGAAGCTGGATTGATCTTCTCCCTCGCCCCGCCCTTGCGGGGAGAGGGGTGGGGTGAGGGGCTATCTCCCCGATAACGGTGGGAATTGAATTTGCGGATGCGCCCCTCACCCGGCGCTACGCGCCGACCTCTCCCCGCAAGAGCGGGGCGAGGTGAAGAAAGCTAGGCCCGCCGCGCTTCGAGCGCCATCTTCATCGCCAGCCCTGCGAGCACCGTGCCCATCAGCCAGCGCTGCACCAGGAGCCAGGTCGGGCGAGTGCCGAGAAACACCGCGATCGAACCGGCGGCGAGCGCGATCATCGCGTTGACGCTGACGCTGATCACGATCTGGATCGAGCCGAGCGCGAGCGACTGCGTCAGCACGCTGCCGCCGGTGGGATCGATGAACTGCGGCAGCAGCGCCAGATAAAGCATCGCGATCTTCGGGTTGAGCAGATTGGTGACGAAGCCCATCGCGAACAGCTTGCGCGGGCCGTCGACCTTCAGCGCCTTGACCTGGAACGGCGAGCGGCCGCCGGGCCTCACGGCCTGCCATGCCAGCCACAGCAAATAGCCCGCGCCGGCAAAGCGCAGCGCGTCATAGGCGTAGGGAATCGCAAACAGCAATGCGGTGATGCCGAACGCCGCGCACAGCATGTAGAACACGAAGCCGAGCGCCACGCCGCCGAGCGAGACGATGCCGGCCGCGGGCCCCTGCGTGATCGAGCGCGAGATCAGGTAGATCATGTTCGGCCCCGGCGTCAGCACCATGCCAAGGCAGATGAGCGCAAAGCCGAGCAAAGCGGAGGTGTGGGGCATGACGGGTCTCGCGAGGGATGCGCACGCTTCTAGCGTGCCGTCCGCCGCGCGGCCATCGCGGAATTGCTCTCGGAGCAATGTGGCGGGGCGGTGGTGCGCTCCCTCGCCCCGCTCTCTTGTCCGCCGAAGCCCGCCTTCGGGCGAAGGCGGATGCGGGGTCGAGACGAGCGAAGCTCGCTCTGAGAGGGTTGGGGTGAGGGGTTCTCTCAACGTGCAAGGACCGAGGTGAGACCTGTACCCCCTCACCCGGATCGCAAGAGCGATCCGACCTCTCCCCGCAAGCGCAGGGGTGTCCGGGGAAATTCAGGCATAGCGGAGCTCCATCTGGTCAGGTGAGATGGTTGATTTCCGACGGCTGGGGTTGATGGGCGGAGGTTTGTCGATGGCAGCGAGGGATCGACGCGTGAGCAGGAGCTGGCCGACGAGTTCGGCGAACCTGAGCGGGAGCATTTTGATGCAGTTGGTGTGAGCGGCGATGCGCAGCAGCAGGTAGGCAATCATCGCAGCGAGCACCTGAAGGCGGATCGCGTTGTCGTTGGCGCCGAGGAACTTGCGAATATCGAGATGCTGCTTGATCCAGCGGAACAGCAGCTCGATTTGCCATCTGCTCTTGTAGAGGGCGGCGATCTCGACGGCGCTACGGGCAAGGTCGTTGGTCAGGAGTGTGATCTTGCCGCCTTTCTCGCGTCTGATCTTGATGCGGCGGAGCGGGATTGGAAGGCGCGAATCGCCCTTGCTGGTGAGCTTCACCTCGTCATCGGCAAGGATTTCGAAGCCATCCCCGTTACGCTTGCGGATGGCGCGATGCCTGAGCGAGCGAAGACGGATGCTCGTCTTCGCCCGGGTAACGAAGAAAGCCTTGCTATCATTGATCTTCTGCCACCAGTCGAAACGGCAATAGCCCTTGTCAAACACATAGGTGGTGGCGGGCTGGATTGGGGTCTGTCGGCCGATCTCGATGTCATTGACGTTCGCGGCCGTCATCTCGACGCAGGTCGGGACATCGCTCCTTGGGTCGTAGACGACATGCAGCTTCATGCCGCGGATGCGGCCGTTCCACGTCGCCCAACTGCAGACCTTGCCGAGCGGGATCGGACTGGCGTCGATCAGACGCACCATCTCCATGCCTTCACTCCGCAGCTGGCGACGCGCCATCGCCGACAGCGCCGCAAAGGTTTGCGCGAAAATGCCGATCGGACGGCGGGCATTGGCATCGGACAACGTCGAGCGCGACAGCTTGCCGGTTCCCAAGTGATAGTGATGCTGCGAATTGGCGTTGAAGCCAGTCACTACCCCGCGCAGACTGCTGTTGCCGCTAAGCTGGGCATAGATCAGCGCCACCAGATGATCCCAGCTCCTGAACGACTTGTCGTAGGCATCCCCGTCCAGACGATCCACAACCGTCTGAAACTGCCGTCGATTGATCGGTTCAAGCAGCCTTCCAAAAATGCTACCGCGATATCGCATGCTCGGCCCTCTGTGTCTCGACAACCAGAAAAGACCGATTTGCCTCGGTCCTGCCGAGCATGCACCGCGACACAGTGAATCATTCCCCGGACACCCCTGCGCAAGCGGGGCGAGGTGAGGAAGCGCTAATGCGCCTCGTCCCAATTGTTCGCGGCGCGGGCGTCGACCTGCAGCGGCAGCGACAGGATCACCGCCGGGAAAGGCGCGTCCTGCATCACCTTCTGCACCACCGGCAGCGTCGCCGCGACCTCGTCGTCGGGCACCTCGAAGATCAGTTCGTCATGCACCTGCAAGAGCATCTGCGCCGAGAGCTTTTTCTCGGTGAGCGCGTCCTCGACGCGGATCATGGCGCGGCGGATGATGTCAGCCGCGGTGCCCTGCAGCCGCGCATTGATGGCGGCGCGTTCGTTGAAGGCGCGCACCGAGGCGTTGGACGCCTTGATGTCGGGGTAGTAGCACTTGCGCCCGAACAACGTCGTCACATAGCCGTTGCGGCGGCAGAAGTCCTTGGTCTCGTCCATATAGGCGCGGATGCCCGGGAAGCGCTCGAAGTATTTCTTGATGTAGGCCGAGGCCTCCTCGCGGGCGATGCCGAGCTGGTTGGCGAGGCCGAACGCCGAGATGCCGTAGATGATGCCGAAGTTGATCGCCTTGGCGCGGCGGCGCACCTCGCTCGGCATGTCCTTGATCGGCACGCCGAACATTTCGGATGCGGTCATGGCGTGAATGTCGAGCCCGTCGCGGAAGGCCTGGCGCAGCACCGGCACGTCGGCGATCTCGGCGAGCAGCCGCAACTCGATCTGGGAATAGTCGGCCGACACCAGCTTGTGGCCCGGCGTCGCGATGAACGCGCGGCGGATCTTGCGGCCGTCCTCGGTACGAACAGGGATGTTCTGCAGGTTCGGCTCGTTCGACGACAGCCGGCCCGTGGTGGTCGCGGCCAGCGCGTAGGTGGTGTGGACGCGATGGGTCTGCGGATTGACATAGGTCGGCAGCGCGTCGGTGTAGGTCGATTTCAGCTTCGAGACCTGGCGCCACTCCAGGATCTTCTTCGGGAATTCGTGGCCTTGCTCGGCGAGCTCGTCGAGCACCTGCGCGGTGGTCGACCACGCGCCGGTCTTGGTCTTGCTGCCGCCGGGCAATCCCATCTTGCCGAAGATGATGTCGCCGATCTGCTTCGGGCTGCCGACATTGACCGGCTCGCCGGCGATCTCCTGGATCTCGGCCTCGACGCGCGCAGCGGTCTGGGCGAAATCGCCCGACAGCCGCGACAGCACCTGGCGGTCGATCGAGATGCCGCGGCGTTCCATCCGCGCCAGCACCGAGACCAGCGGCCGTTCCAGCGTCTCATACACCGTCGCCATCCGCTCGGCGACGAGACGCGGCTTCAGCACCCGCCACAGCCGCAGGATCACGTCGGCGCTTTCGGCCGCATATTCGCTGGCCTTGTCGATCGTGACCTGATCGAAGGTCAACTTGCCCTTGCCGCTGCCGACGAGGCCGCCGTAATTGACGACGGCGTGGCCGAACCAGCGCTCGGCGAGCGCCTCCAGCGCATGCGAGCCGCGGCCGGCATCGAGCGCGTAGCTCATGAGCTGCGCATCGTCGATGTTGCGCAGGGTAATTCCGTGCTGCGCCAGCATCACCGAGGTGAACTTGACGTCAAAGCCGACCTTCTGGATTCCAACGGACTCCAGCAGCGGCTTCAGCGCCGCCAGCGCCTCGGCCGTCTTGATCTGGCCGGGTGCGAGGCCGGCATCGAACAGGCCCGCGCCACCGCCGGCCTGCCGGTGGCTGAGCGGGACGTAACACGCATCGTTTGGCGCCAGCGCCAGTGCAAGGCCCGCGAGCTCGCCCTGCATCGGGTCGATCGATTCCGACATCGCCTCGATCGCGACATAGCCGGTGTCGGGCACGCGGGCGATGAAGGCGTGGAGCTGCTCGAGGCTGCCGATTGCCTGATACGCCTTGCGGTCGAAGCCGGTCTTGCGGATCGCCTCGCCGCGGGCCTCGGCCAGCGTTGCCGGCGTGCCCTTGAGGTTCGAATTCTTGTCGTCGCGCGCGCCGGTCGGCTTGGCTTTCGGCAGCGGCGCCGCGGCCGATGCCGGAGCGTCTCCGGGCGCCGGCGTCACATCCGACGGCGGCAACGGCGAGAACACGCTCGCGCCGCTCTTGTTGCCGGGATCGGCATCGACATTGGCCGGGTCGATCTGCGCGTAGTCGGCGACGCGGCGGGTGAGGGTGGTGAACTCCATCGCCTTGAGGAAGGCGATCAGCCGGCGCGAGTCGGGCTCGTTCACGGCGAGGTCGTCGAGCGGCACTTCGAGCTCGACCTTGTCGTCGAGCAGCACCAGCTGGCGCGAGATGCGCGCCTTCTCGGCGTTCTCGAGCAGCGCCTCGCGCCGCTTCGGCTGCTTGATTTCGCCGGCGCGGAACAGCAGCTGATCGAGATCGCCATATTCGATGATCAGCTGCGCGGCGGTCTTGATGCCGATGCCGGGCACGCCGGGCACGTTGTCGGTGGAGTCGCCGGCCAGCGCCTGCACCTCGACCACCTTCTCCGGCGGCACGCCGAACTTCTCGATCACCTCGTCGCGGCCGATGCGGCGATCCTTCATCGTGTCGTACATCACGACCTTGTCGTTGACGAGCTGCATCAGATCCTTGTCCGATGACACGATCGTCGTGGTCGCGCCGCGCTCGCTGGCGAGCCGCGCATAGGTCGCGATCAGATCGTCGGCCTCGAAGCCGACCTGCTCGAGGCAGGGCAGTTCGAAGGCGCGCACCGCCTCGCGGATCAGCGCGAATTGCGGGATCAGATCGTCGGGCGCCGGCGGCCGGTGCGCCTTGTAGTCGGGGTAGAGCTTGTTGCGGAACGTGATCTCCGACTTGTCGAACACGATCGCCAGATGCGTCGGCCGGTTGTCCTCGGGCATGTCGCGGAGCAGCTTCCACAGCATGTTGCAGAAGCCGAGCACGGCGTTGACCTGCAGCCCGTCGGATTTGCGGTTCAGCGGCGGCAGCGCGTGGTAGGCGCGGAAGATGTAGGACGAGCCGTCGACCAGGAAGACATGGTCGCCCTTCGCCGTGGCCTTGGCGGCAACGGGCTTGGCGGCGGTCTTCGATGCGGGCTTGGCGGGGGCTTTGGAGGCTGTTTTCGGCATGGCCGAAACTTAGGGATTTTTGCGCGGATTGACAGCCTTTGCTGTGTGGATTCTGGGTGTGTCGCACAGCCAAATCGATAAATTCGAGGATGATGCAGGGCGTAGTCCCGTCATCCTGAGGTGCGAGCGCAGCGAGCCTCGAAGGATCGACGGCCACCAGCCGGGGCCGTGCATCCTTCGAGACGCCGCTGCGCGGCTCCTCCAGCGACAAAGGCGAAGCCTTTGCGCGGGGATGACGGGGACGGCACCGGAATGACTACGCCTTGTCGCCGGTCGGCGAGAACAGATAGCCGCCGCCGCGGATGGTGCGGATCACGGACGGCTTGGTCGGGTCGAATTCGATCTTGCGGCGGATGCGCATGATGCGCAGGTCGACGGCGCGGTCGAAGGCCTCCGCGTCGCGCGCATTGGCGAGTTCCAGCAGCCGCTCGCGCGACAGCACCCGCTTCGGGTTGGCCGCGAACACCTTCAGCAGGCCGAATTCGGAGGCCGTCAGCGGATGCTCGTTGCCCTCGTCGTCGCGCAGCGCCTGGGCCTCGAGATCGAGCCATTTGGTGCCGAACCGCACCAGCTGCTCCTTTTCGGCTTTGGCGCTCGCCGGTTCCGGCGCCGTCGCTTTCGCCGGTCCGCTCCGCCGCAGCACCGAGCGGATGCGCGCCATCAGCTCGCGCAATTCGCAGGGCTTGGCCACGTAATCGTCGGCGCCGAGCTCCAGCCCGACCACCCGGTCGATCGGGCTGGCAGTAGCTGTCAGCATGATGACGGGGACGTTGATCTTGCTCTTGAGGTCGCGAATAATCGACAGCCCGTCTTCCTCGGGCATGTTGAGGTCGAGCACCACGAGATCGGGCGTGCAGCCCTCGATCTCCTTGCGCAGGCTCTTGCCGCCGTCGCACAGCGTCACGCCGAAGCCGTGCATCTTGAGGTAATCGCCGACCATTTCGCGGGCCGGCGCCTCATCGTCCACGATGAAGATATGCGGGTTCTGGCTCATGATGTCTCTGTTGCCGGCAGTGTAACCGTAAAGGTCGACCCCTGTCCGGGGCCCGGGCTCTGCGCGGTCACATGGCCGCCATGCATGTCGATGATGCGCTTGACAATGGAAAGGCCGAGCCCGGTCGAGCTTTCGCCCGCGGTCGGCTTGGCCGACAGCCGCTGGAACCGGCCGAACAGCCGGCCGAGATCCTCGGGGCTGAGGCCGGGGCCCTGGTCGGCAATCCGGATCACGGTGTCGTCGCCCTCATGGCTGACCGTGACCGTGATCTTGCCGCCGATCGGCGAGTACTTGATGGCGTTGCTGACGAGGTTGTCGATCGCCTCGCGGATGCGGTCGGCGTCGCACATCGTGACGAATTGCTGCGGCCCCGAGACCGAGATGCTCTGCTGCTTGTTGACCGCCGAAGGCAAATTCGCCTCGGTGACCTCGTTGACGAGGGCCGCGACGTCGACCGGCTCGCGGCGGATGGTGATGTCGAACGCATCGGCCATCGCGTCCGAGATCAGATGGTCGACCATCGAGGTCAGCCGCTTGGTCGCGTCCCTTATGTGCTCGACCTGCGATGTGACGTTTTCCTTCGGCGAGCCGGCGCCGATCAGTTCGGTCAGCATCTCGGTGCGGCCGAGGATGACGCCGAGCGGGTTCTTCAGATCGTGAGCGACGGTGCCGAGGATTTCGTTCTTGAAGCCGTTGGCGCGCTGCAGCCGCAGCCATTGCGCCGAGAGCCGCCGGTTGGCCTGCATCAGCGCGCGGGTGCGCTGCGCGACGCGGTCCTCGAGCTGGGTGTTGGCCTCGTGCAGCTGCTGGTAGAGGATCACATTGTCGAACGCGATCGACAGCCGGCTCGAGAAGATCTCGACCAGCGCACGGTCGGTGTCGGAGAGCTGGCGCTCGGCCTGCAGCAGCACCACGACCTCGCGGCCGCTGCCGGTGCGCGAATAGAGCACGCTGCGGTGGTCGGCGAACTCGTTCTTGCGGCGCTGGAATGCTTCCTCCACCATGTGCCGCAGATCCGGATCGAGCGCCTTCGACGAGGTGGTGCCGATGAAGCGGCTGTAGCAGCCCGAGCAGGCCAGCACCGAGAAATCGGCCGCGGCCGAATTGCCGTCGTCGCGCAGCACCAGAATGCCGGCGCAGTCGACGTTGAGCAGCGAGGCGAGCTGGGTCAGCACGCCCTCGGCCAGCCGCTGCATCGATTTGAAATCGTACAGCGTCGAGGCCGCGTCGATGATGATCTCGAGCCCGCGCCGCGTCTGCACCATGCGCTCGAGTTGCTGGTAGCTGCGCAGCGCGGCGGTCAGCGACGTGAACAGCTTGTCGGCGGTGAGCTCGGTCTTCGCCTTGTAGTCGTTGATGTCGTATTGCACGATGACGCGCCGCTCCGGCGCCTGGCCGGGCTGGCCGGTGCGCAGGATGATGCGCACGGTCTCGTTCTTGATCTCGTTGCGGATGAACTCGACGAGCTCGAGGCCGGCGACGTCGGTCTCCATGATGACGTCGAGCAGCACGGCCGCGATGTCGGGGTTGTCCCGCATCAGCGTGCGGCCTTCGGCCGCAGAGTAAGCCGAGAGGATCTCCAGCGTCGAACCGTTCAGGTTGTAATCGCTCAGCGCGAAACGGGTGCCTTCATGGACGGCGTGATCGTCGTCGATGACGGCGATCTTCCATTTGCGGGCCGACGAGTCCTCCTGGGGGCTCTCGGTATCGTCGATCAGTTGGAGGACATCGTCCTGTTCGGCCATTGACTGGTTCCGTCGGCTGCTGCGTCAGCGATCGTGGGCTCGCCCTTGGCAGCCCCCTTGGCGATCCTGGGCATGATAATGCGAAAAGTGGTGCCTTGTCCTACCCTTGACTCCAGCATCATGCGTCCACCGAGCTGCTGGGTGACGAGGTTATAGACGATGTGGAGGCCAAGGCCCGTACCACCTTCGTTGCGGCGCGTCGTAAAGAACGGGTCGAACGCCTGCCGCTGCACGTCCGGCGTCATGCCAGCCCCGTCGTCTGCGAAGATGATCTCCACATCGTCGGCGCCGCGCCCGCGCGCCGAGATGGTGATGGTGCCGGAGCGGCCATCGGCAAAGGCATGATTGACGGCGTTGAGGAAAAGATTGGTTAAGATCTGCCCATAGGCGCCGGGATAGCCGTCGATCAAGAGCCCCTCGGGCACATCGACCGACAGCGCGATCGCGGCCTTCTTCAGCACCGGCCGCAGGCTCGCCACGATCTGGTCGGTGGATTCGCTCAAGGCAAACTGGCGGCGCTCGGCATGCGATCGGTCGACGGCGACCTGCTTGAACGACTGGATCAGCTCGCCGGCGCGCGTCAGGTTCGAGACCAGTTGCTGCGATGCGTCACGCGAGGCGCGGACGAACTCGTCGAGCCTGGAGCGGCGCAGCGGCTCGGTCTTCAAATCGTTCTCGAACATCTCGCTGCGGCGGGCAAAGCTCGAGGCCACCGTCAGGCTGATGCCGATCGGGTTGTTGACCTCGTGGGCGACGCCGGCAACGAGGCCGCCGAGCGCGGCGAGACGTTCGGCATCGATCAGGTTCTGCTGCGCGGTGTTGAGCTCGAGCAGCGCGCTTTCGGCCTCCTCCTTGGCGGTGCGCAGCTCGTCCTCGGTCTTGCGCTTGGCGATCGCGTTTTCACGGAACACTTCGACCGCGCGCGCCATGGCGCCGACCTCGTCCTTGGCCGACGTGCCCTGCACCGGCCGGTCGAGGTCCCCCGAGGTGATGGTGCGCATCGCGGCCATGATCTGCGCCAGCGGCAGCCGGATCGACAGCGCGATCATGACGCCGGCCGACATGATGACACCGAGGAAGATCACGGCAATCGACAGCACCCGGCGCGAGATCGAGGTCAGCGTCTTGTCGAACGTCTCCTGCGCCTTCTGCTCGCGCTGGCGCATCTTCACCGAGAGATCGTCGATCGCGCCGATCGCATCCGCCTGGCTGGCGTCGATCGAGTTGCGCAGCAGATCGGTGCGGTTGGTGAGCTGCTCGCTGAGCTTGCCGAGCCCGTCGCGCAGCTCGGCGGTCTTGACCTTGAGCCGCGCCAGCGCCATGCGCTGCAGATCGTTCTCGGCCAGATCGGTCATGACCGGAATCGTCCGCTCGATCGTATCGATGTTGCGGCGGGCTTCCTCGGCCGACGAGGAGGCAAGCGAGAGGTAGTAGGCGTTGGCGGCGACCAGCAGCGAGGTGAACGCCTCGCGCGACTTGCCGAGCGCGGGCCAGATCAGTGCATCGCGATGGCCGGTCGCGCCCTCGATGATCGAATAGAGCCCGGCCATGTCCTTGGTCGGCGACAGCACCTGCTCGTCATAGGTCTTGGCGATCCTGGTCTGCACGGTGCGCAGTTCGCCGAAGCCGTCGAGGAAACGGCTGGTGACGCGCTCCAGCTGCTCGACCGAGCCTGACAGCATCGGGTCGGTCGAGGCCCGGTTGGTCAGCGTGCCGAGCACGGCCTCGCGGAGCAGCAGGATTTCAGCGAACAGGTCCGGGCTCGGCTGATTGATGTAGCGATGGATCAGGTTCTGCAGACGGCTGGTCTCGCTTTCGAGCTTGGCCAGGATCTTGTCGGATTCCCGCACCTGGCGGACATCCTCCCAGGCCGAGCCGAGCACCTTCGAGCCGTTCCAGATCAGCACCGCCAGCACGATCACGACCGCGGAGTTGAGCAGGGCGATCGAAAGGATGCGCCAGCGGATCGGGACCGCACGCAGCAACTGGACGATGCGGAAACGGCCCTGCGGCCCGAAGGCCGCCCGCCGTCGCTTCGTCCCGTCCTGCTCTGGTGCGTCCAAGATCCGGTTACTCCATGTTGCGGATGCGTTCGATCAGCGCTGATATCGCAGGATCGCGCTCGGCCCTGGCGTAGATGCCGGCCATCGCGGCTTCGAACGGCTTGCGGTCGATGTCGGTCACGATCTTGACGCCGGCCAGCTCCGCCTGCTGGCGCGAGCGCTCCTCGAGGTCGCGCCATCTCTCGCGCATGTAGGCGCTGGAGCGTTGCGCGGCCTCGCGGAAGATCGCCTGCTCCTCCGCCGAGAGGCTGGCCCAGGCCTTTTGCGACATCAGCAGCACGTCCGGACTGAAAGTGTGCCGGGTCAGCGTGTAGTAGCCGGCATATTTGTAGTGGCCGGTGGTGACGAAGGACGCCCAGTTGTTCTCGGCGCCGTCGATCAGCCCGGTGGCGAATCCGGTCAGCACCTGGCCGTAGGGCATCTGGACCGGCTGGGCGCCGAGCGCGCGCACCATGTCCGACATCCGTTCGGATTGCTGCACGCGCACCCGCAGTCCCTTGAGGTCGTCGAGCGAACGCACCGGGCGCACGCTGTTATAGATCGAGCGGGCGCCGGAATCGTAGAAGGCCAGCCCGACGAAGCCGTGATCCCCGAGACTGTTCAGGATCTCGCTGCCGATCGGTCCATCCAGCACGGTTTGCAGGTGTTCGGGCGATCGAAACAGGAACGGCATTGCCAGCACGTTGACCGACGGCACCATTGTCCCGATCAGCGCGACATTGGTCCGGTTCAAATCGATGGCGCCGGCCCGCGTCTGCTCCAGCGTCTCCTTCTCCTCACCCAGCTGGCGGGAATGGAAGACCACGATGCGGTGCCGGCCGGCGGTGCGTTCGGCGATCAGACGGTCCATGTAATTCAGCGCCTGGACGGTCGGATAGTCCTCATTCTGGGTATCGGCGGTCCGGAATTCGCGCGCAAAAACGCTCGCCGGGACCGCTGCCCATGACAGCGCGACGGCAAGCATCGTTATCCGCGAAAGGCCGGCGCGGCGGTACACAGGCTACTATTCCCCTTGTGAATTGTGTCCAGGGCGGGAAGAAAAGGTTCAACGCATTTTTAGCAGAATGGCGCTGGTTCGCCATCGGCCAAACGTTAAATCCGCGGTGCAACCTGCGGTGTAGGTTGAATCTGCGGTTGTGGCGCCTTATGAGGGCGTGGTGGCATCCGGGAACGGCTCGTCGTGAAGTTCGCTTTGAAGCTCGCCTTAAAGCTTTTGTACCTCGTCGTCGCGGCTCTTCTGCTTGTGTCGCCGGCGCGGGCGGCCACCGAGATCATGTGGTGGCACGCGATGTCGGGCGAGCTCGGCAAGCAGCTCGAGAAGCTTGCCGCCGATTTCAACGCCTCGCAATCCGACTACCGGATCGTGCCCGCCTACAAGGGCAACTATACCGAGACCGTCACCGCGGCGATCTTCGCCTTCCGATCGCGCAGCCAGCCGGCGATCGTTCAGGTCAACGAGATCGCGACCGCAACCATGATGGCGGCCCGCGGCGCGATCTATCCGGTGTTCGAGCTGATGCGCGATCAGTCCGAGGCATTCGCGCCGTCGGCCTATCTGCCCGCGGTGGCCGGCTACTATGCCGATGTCGACGGCAACATGCTGTCGTTCCCCTTCAATGCCTCGACGCCGATCCTCTACTACAACAAGGATATGTTCGGTCCGCCGGGCTCGATCCGAGTGTGCCGCCCAGGACCTGGCCGGAGCTCGGCGTCGTGGCCAAGCGGCTGCGCGCGGCGGGCGCGATGTGCGGCGTGACCACGTCGTGGCCGTCCTGGATCAATGTCGAGAACTTCTCCGCCTTCCAGAATCTGCCGATCGCGACCAAGGCCAACGGGTTTTCCGGGCTGGACGCCCAGCTGATCTTCAACAATCCGCTGGTGGTGCGCCACATCGCGCAGCTCGCGCAGTGGCAGGCCGACAAGACCTTCGACTATAGCGGCCGCGGACAGGCGGCCGAGCCGCGCTTCCAGAAAGGGGAGTGCGGCATCTTCATCGGCTCGTCGGGCACGCGCGCCGACATCAAGGCCAATTCCAAATTCGAGGTCGGCTACGGCATGATGCCGTACGAACCCGACGTGCAGGGCGCGCCGCAGAACTCGATCATCGGCGGCGCGACGCTGTGGGTGCTGCGCGACCGGCCGCGCGCCGAATACGCCGGCGTGGCGAAGTTCTTCGCCTATCTGTCGCGGCCGGAGGTGCAGGCCACCTGGCACCAGAACACGGGCTACCTGCCGATCACCCGCGCCGCATTCGATCTGACCCGCGCGCAGGGTTTCTACGATCGCAATCCCGGCGCCTCGATCTCGATCGAGGAGGTGACGCTGAAGCCGCCGACCGACCATTCGAAGGGCATCCGCCTCGGCTCGTTCGTCCTGATCCGCGACGTGATCGAGGAGGAGCTCGAGCAGGTGTTTGCCGGCAAGCGATCGGCGCAGGCCGCGATGGACAACGCCGTCGAGCGCGGCAACCGCCTCTTGCGCCAGTTCGAGCGCGCCAATCCGGATAGGTGATGAGGTTATGCGTTGCCTTAACCTCCCCTTGAAGAGGGGAGGTCGCTTTGCTCGCCAGAGCAAAGCGGGCGGGGATCTTCTCTCATCACTTGCAGCGTCGCTTGCAGCTGACCCCCATCCCGACCTTCCCCCTTTCAGGCAGGGGTGTCCGGGGAATGATTCACTGTGTCGCGGTGCATGCTCGGCAGGACCGAGGCAAATCGGTCTTTTCTGGTTGTCGAGACACAGAGGGCCGAGCATGCGATATCGCGGTAGCATTTTTGGAAGGCTGCTTGAACCGATCAATCGACGGCAGTTTCAGACGGTTGTGGATCGTCTGGACGGGGATGCCTACGACAAGTCGTTCAGGAGCTGGGATCATCTGGTGGCGCTGATCTATGCCCAGCTTAGCGGCAACAGCAGTCTGCGCGGGGTGGTGACTGGCTTCAACGCCAATTCGCAGCATCACTATCACTTGGGAACCGGCAAGCTGTCGCGCTCGACGTTGTCCGATGCCAATGCCCGCCGTCCGATCGGCATTTTCGCGCAAACCTTTGCGGCGCTGTCGGCGATGGCGCGTCGCCAGCTGCGGAGTGAAGGCATGGAGATGGTGCGTCTGATCGACGCCAGTCCGATCCCGCTCGGCAAGGTCTGCAGTTGGGCGACGTGGAACGGCCGCATCCGCGGCATGAAGCTGCATGTCGTCTACGACCCAAGGAGCGATGTCCCGACCTGCGTCGAGATGACGGCCGCGAACGTCAATGACATCGAGATCGGCCGACAGACCCCAATCCAGCCCGCCACCACCTATGTGTTTGACAAGGGCTATTGCCGTTTCGACTGGTGGCAGAAGATCAATGATAGCAAGGCTTTCTTCGTTACCCGGGCGAAGACGAGCATCCGTCTTCGCTCGCTCAGGCATCGCGCCATCCGCAAGCGTAACGGGGATGGCTTCGAAATCCTTGCCGATGACGAGGTGAAGCTCACCAGCAAGGGCGATTCGCGCCTTCCAATCCCGCTCCGCCGCATCAAGATCAGACGCGAGAAAGGCGGCAAGATCACACTCCTGACCAACGACCTTGCCCGTAGCGCCGTCGAGATCGCCGCCCTCTACAAGAGCAGATGGCAAATCGAGCTGCTGTTCCGCTGGATCAAGCAGCATCTCGATATTCGCAAGTTCCTCGGCGCCAACGACAACGCGATCCGCCTTCAGGTGCTCGCTGCGATGATTGCCTACCTGCTGCTGCGCATCGCCGCTCACACCAACTGCATCAAAATGCTCCCGCTCAGGTTCGCCGAACTCGTCGGCCAGCTCCTGCTCACGCGTCGATCCCTCGCTGCCATCGACAAACCTCCGCCCATCAACCCCAGCCGTCGGAAATCAACCATCTCACCTGACCAGATGGAGCTCCGCTATGCCTGAATTTCCCCGGACACCCCTGCCTTTCAGGGGGAAGGAGAAGACGGCTGTGTAGCCCGGATGAAGCGAAGCGAAATCCGGGGCCGGTCTTTCAGGCGGCACAGAATCCCGGATTACGCTTCGCTTCATCCGGGCTACGAAATAGCTTCCCGTCATTGCGAGGAGCGAAGCGACGAAGCAATCCATTCGCTGTACAAGCGGTGCCATGGATTGCTTCATCCGGCGGCGCTTCGCGCCGACCGGGTGGCTCGCAATGACGGTCCGAGAGATGATCGCTTCCCTTCCACTCCTCACCAACTACGACAGCTACCGCGCCTGGCGCAGCGACACGTCGCGCTGGTTGCCGGTCGCGCGCGATATTGCTGATGGCCACGGGCTGTCGTGCGTCGCGCCGCATGTGTTCTCGACCGGCACCAATCTGGTTGTCGGGCTGGACGATAACCTGATCCTCAAACTCTTCCCGCCGTTTCTGCGCCCGCAATTCGTGTCCGAGCGCGGCGCGCTTGCCGGGTTGCGCGGACGGCTCGGCATTCCGATTCCCGACCTTGTCGCGGAGGGCGAACGCGACGGCTGGCCGTATCTCGTCATCACTCGCCTGTCCGGCACCGTCGGCTCGGAGGTCTGGCCATCGCTGTCGGAAGCCGAGCGCGAGCGCGTGCTCGCCGAGATCGGGGCCGTGATTGCCGAGGTGCAGCGCGTGCCGCCCGGCAGCCTGCGCGCTATCGAGCCGCGCTGGGAGGCCTTCATGCGCGGGCAGATCGCGCAGTGCCGGGCGCGCCATGAGCGGCTCGGCCTGCCCAAAAAATTCCTCACCTCGCTCGACGATCTCCTGCGTGACGCCGCTGAGTTGATCCCAATGAACGCGCCGCCGGTGATCCTGACCGGCGAATACATCCCGGAGAACTTTCTGCTCGGACGCCGGGCCGACGGCTGGCACGTCGCCGGCCTGTTCGACTTCGGCGACGTCCGGGCCGGATGGGGCGAGTACGACCTGCTCGGTCCCAGCGCCTTCATGGCCGCCGGGCATCCGCGCCGGGTGCGCAGCCTGTTCGACGGTTTCGGCATCTCGCGCACTGATGTGACGTTCACGCTGAAGCGGCGGCTGATGGCGCTCTTGATGCTGCACTCTGCCAGCGATCCGCTCCGGCACATCTGCATCGACGGCTGGCCGGACCGGGTCGACGACTTCGTGCAATTGCAGGAGCTGATCTGGCCGGATTAGCGCGCTTCAGCGCGGCCTCTATTGCCGGCCACAAAGCAAGCAGAAGCCGTTTCATGCTCATTTATTGAGCATATAGCCTGTCTTTGTATGCAATTGGCGATCTGAGATTTTGCCCGACCGGGATACCGGCCGACGTTTTACCTCGCTCCGGCAAGGCATTAGCAGGACATAAGATTTCGTTAAGGGTTGGCACAATCCTTGCGATCTGAGTTCCAAGGCCGTTTCCCAAGGCGTTGGAGCATCACATGAAGCGTCGCGATTTCCTCAAATCGGTGTCCGGGCTGGCCGCGGGGGCGCTGGCGCCGACCGCGCCCGCGATCTGGTCGCCGGCCAAGGCCGACGCGCGCTCCGAGACGCTGCTCATCGTCTCCGAAGGCGGTCCCAACAATCTCGATATCCACGGCGTCGGCACCAACGTGCCGGGCTACGAGGTGTCGTGGAATTGCTACGACCGCCTGATCAGCCACGAGATGAAGAGCGGTCCGGGCGGCGTGCCCTATTACGACCGCGACAAGTTCAAGCCCGAGCTCGCCGAGGACATCAACATCGGTGACATGTCGGCCACCTTCAAGCTGCGCAACAACGCCAAATTCCACGACGGCACGCCTGTCACGGCGAAGGACGTCAAATGGTCGCTCGACCGTGCTGTCAGCGTCGGCGGCTTCCCGACCTTCCAGATGAGCGCGGGCTCGCTGACCAAGCCCGAGCAGTTCGTGGTCATCGACGACACCACGGTGCGCGTCGACTTCCTGAAGAAGGACAAGCTGACGATCCCCGACCTCGCTGTCATCGTGCCCTGCGTCGTCAACTCCGAGCTGGTGAAGAAGAACGCCAGCGAGAAGGATCCGTGGGGTCTCGAATTCACCAAGCAGCAGACCGCGGGCTCCGGCGCCTACAAGGTGACCAAGTGGACCGCCGGCACCGAAGTCGTCATGGAGCGCAACGACGAGTGGGTCTGCGGCCCGTTGCCGAAGATCAAGCGCGTGATCTGGCGCATGGTGCCGCAGGCCGGCAACCGCCGAGCGCTGCTCGAGCGCGGCGATGCCGACATCTCCTATGAGCTGCCGTTCAAGGACTTCCAGGAGATGAAGGCGAGCGGCAAGCTCAACGTGGTCTCGCTGCCGTTCTCCAACGGCATCCAGTATATCGGCATGAACGTGACCAAGCCGCCGTTCGACAATCCCAAGGTACGGCAGGCGATGGCCTACGCGATGCCGTATCAGAAGATCATGGATGCGGTGCTGTTCGGTCTCGCCAACCCGATGTTCGGCGCGGCCAAGGACAAGCCGACCGAGGTCGCCTGGCCGCAGCCGACCAAGTATTTTACCGACATGGAGAAGGCCAAGGCGCTGCTCGCGGAGGCCGGCTACGCCAACGGTTTCGAGACCACGATCTCGTTCGACCTGAATTTCGCAGGTGTCAACGAGCCGCTTTGCGTGCTGGTGCAGGAGAGTCTGGCGCAGCTCGGCATCAAGACCACGATCAACAAGGTGCCCGGCGCCAATTGGCGCACCGAGCTCACCAAGAAGGAAATGCCGCTGTTCACCAACGTGTTCTCGGGCTGGCTCGATTACCCCGAGTACTTCTTCTACTGGTGCTATCACGGCAACAATTCGATCTTCAACACGATGAGCTACAAATCGCCCGAGATGGACAAGCTCATCGACGGCGCACGCATTGCCGCCGCGAATGGCGACACCGCGGCCTACGACGCCGACGTCAAGGGCTTCGTCGATCTCGCCTTCGCCGACATCCCGCGCATCCCGCTCTATCAGCCCTTCGTCAACGTCGCGATGCAGAAGAACGTGACGGGCTACCAATACTGGTTCCACCGCCGCCTCGATTATCGCGCGATGGCGAAGGGGTGAGGCGCTCATGCTTGCGATGATCGGCAAGCGGCTGCTGTTCGCGATCCCGTCGCTGATCGGGGTCGTGATCGTGACGTTCCTTTTGACGCGTGCGCTGCCGGGCGATCCCGCGGCGTATTTTGCTGGCCCCGCGGCCACCAAGGAGGCGGTCGACCAGATCCGGAAGAAGCTCGGCTTCGACAAGCCGCTGATCGAGCAGTTCGTCCGCTACACCAACGATCTCGCCCATGGCGATCTCGGCACATCGCTCACCACCGGCCAGCCGGTGGCGGCCGAGCTGCGCAACCGCCTGCCGGCGTCGGCCGAGCTCACTCTGCTCGGCCTCGTCGTCTCCATCGTGATCGCGATCCCGCTCGGCGTGCTGGCGGCGACGCGGCCGGGCTCCTGGATCGACCATCTCTGCCGCGTCACCACCACGGCCGGCGTGTCGCTGCCGGTGTTCTTCACCGGGCTCGTGCTGGTCTATCTGTTCTACTTCCGGCTCGGCTGGTCGCCGGCGCCGCTCGGCCGGCTCGACGTGTTCGCTAGCGCACCGCCGACCGTCACCGGCTTCTATCTCGTCGACACGCTGATCGCGCGGGACTTCGAGGCGTTTCGTTCCGCGCTCAGCCAATTGATCCTGCCGGCGGTGACGCTCGCGATCTTCTCGCTGGCGCCGATCGCGCGGATGACGCGGGCCTCGATGCTGGCGGTGCTGGCGTCCGACTTCGTCCGCACCGCGCGTGCCAGCGGCCTGTCGCCCGGCAAGGTGATCGTCACCTACGCCTTCCGCAACGCGATGCTGCCGGTCATCACCACGCTCAGCATGGTGTTCTCGTTCCTGTTGGGCGCCAATGTGCTGGTGGAAAAGGTGTTCGCCTGGCCCGGCATCGGCTCCTACGCGGTCGAGGCGCTGATCGCATCCGACTTCGCGCCGGTGCAGGGCTTCGTGCTGACCATGGCGGTCATGTACGTGCTGCTCAATCTGCTGATCGACATCCTCTACGGCGTGATCGATCCCCGCGTCAGGCTGGAGGGCTAGAGCATGAGCACCGTAGCTCCAACCGTCGAACCCGCAGGACCCGCCCGCACGTCGGGGCTTGCCGCTGCTTTTGAGCAAACCCGCTACGTCTTGAGCGAAAACAAGGTCACCGGCTTTGCCTTCGCGCTGCTGGTCCTGATCCTGTTTGCCGCGCTGTTCGGGCCCTACGTGGTGCCGTACGACCCGCTCGCCTCCGACACCGCGGCTGCATTGAAGCCGCCGTCGGCCGCGCACTGGTTCGGCACCGATCAGCTCGGCCGCGACATCTTCAGCCGCGTCATCGTCGCAACTCGGCTCGACACCTTCATCGCGGTCACCTCCGTCGTGCTGGTGTTCCTGATGGGCGGGCTGGCCGGCATCGCCGCCGGCTATTTCGGCGGCTGGACCGACCGCATCGTCGGCCGCATCGCCGACACCATCATGGCGTTTCCGCTGTTCGTGCTGGCGATGGGCATCGTCGCGGCGCTCGGCAACACCGTGCAGAACATCATCATCGCGACCGCGATCGTGAACTTCCCGCTCTATGCCCGCGTCGCACGCGCAGAAGCAAACGTCCGCCGCAATGCCGGCTTCGTGCAGGCGGCGCGGCTGTCCGGCAACGGCGAGTACCGCATTCTGCTCGGGCACATCCTGCCCAACATCATGCCGATCATGATCGTGCAGATGTCGCTGACCATGGGCTATGCGATCCTCAACGCCGCGGGCCTGTCCTTCATCGGGCTCGGCGTCCGGCCACCGACCGCGGAGTGGGGCATCATGGTCGCCGAGGGCGCGGGCTTCATGGTGTCGGGCGAGTGGTGGATCGCGCTGTTCCCGGGCCTGGCGCTGATGATCGCGGTGTTCTGCTTCAACCTGCTCGGCGACGGTCTGCGCGACATCGTCGACCCGCAGCGGAGGACGTGATGATGTGGACCTGGCTAACGCATGCGCGCTTTCTTCGCCTCTCCCCGCGTGCGGGGAGAGGCCGGGCCGCGTTAGCGGACCGGGTGAGGGGGGCGCTCCGCGCACTCCTCAGCCAGTTGTACGTGCCGATAGATGCCCCTCACCCCAACCCTCTCCCCGCAAGAGCGGGGCGAGGGGGCGCACTGGACAGGCGGAGAACATGATGCCTGTCCCGGTCCGGTGCCGTGCTACCGCTCCGCTCCTTTGCATGGGGTTGTTTTGCGGATTTTTGGATCACGCACCGCATGAGGGGAGGTGCGCATGACCGCCCAGCCGCTGCTCGACGTCAGCGACCTCACGGTCGAGTTCACCACCCGCCGCGGCATCGTCAGGGCGGTGCAGCACGTCAACATATCCGTCGGCAAGGGCGAGACCGTCGGCATCGTCGGCGAGTCCGGCTCCGGCAAGTCGGTGACTTCCTATGCCGTGATGCGCATCCTCGACCGCGCCGGCCGGATCGCCGAGGGCTCGGTGATGTTCTCCGGTATCGACGTCAAGTCGGCCTCGGAGAGCCAGATGCGCGATCTGCGCGGCCGCGAGGTCTCGATGATCTTCCAGAACCCGCGCGCCGCGCTCAATCCGATCCGCAAGGTCGGTCACCAGATCGAGGACGTGCTGCGCCAGCATGTGCAGCAGGCGCAGGTCACCGATCGCGGCGAGACGGCGATCGAGGCGCTGGAGCAGGTCAAGATCGCGCGCGCACGCGAGCGCTACCATGCCTATCCGTTCGAGCTGTCCGGCGGCATGTGCCAGCGCGTGGTCATCGCGCTGGCGCTGGCCTGCAATCCGCAGCTTCTGATTGCCGACGAGCCGACCACCGGGCTCGACGTCACCACCCAGAAGGCGGTGATGGACCTGATCGTCGAGCTGACCCGGCGCCGGGCGATGTCGACGATTCTGATCACGCATGACCTCGGCCTCGCCGCCGCCTATTGCGACCGCGTCGTGGTGATGGAGAAGGGCCGTGTGGTCGAGACCGCCAAGTCGGCCGACATCTTCGCCGCGCCCCGGCATGCCTACACCAGGAAGCTGATGCGCGCGACGCCGCGGCTCGGGGTGTCGCTACGGGATCTGTTGCCGGAGGAGGATTCGCTTGCCTCTCCCCGCGTGCGGGGAGAGGCCGACACGCTCGGCAGCGCACTCGCGCGCCAGAGCGTGGCGGGTGAGGGGGACCCTCCACGGGCCGTGCCTGCGGATGCGGCCCCTCACCCCAACCCTCTCCCCGTAAAGAACGGGGAGAGGGGGCTGATGGAGCCTCTCCTATCAGTCGAAAAGCTCGTCAAGGAATACCCGCGCCAGGGCGCGGGCGGGATGCTGGCAAAGTTGTTCGGGCGCAAGCCGCCGGTCGAGGAAGAGACCTTCCGTGCGGTCGACGGTATCAGCTTCTCGATCGATCATGGCGAGAGTGTCGGGCTGGTCGGCGAATCCGGCTGCGGCAAGTCGACGACGTCGATGATGGTGATGCGGCTGCTGGACCAGACCTCCGGCCGCATCATGTTCGATGGCCAGGACATCGGCGGCATCGCGCCGCAGTCCTTCGCGCGGCTGCCTCGGCGTAGCCAGATCCAGATGGTGTTCCAGGATCCGACCGACAGCCTCAATCCGCGCTTCACCGCGGCGCGCGCGATCGCGGATCCGATCATGCAGCTCGGCGACATCAGCGGGCGCGACGCGCTCCGCGCCCGCTGCGAGGAGCTCGCGCGGTTGGTCGGCCTGCCGGTCAATCTGCTGGACCGCTTCCCGCACCAGCTCTCCGGCGGCCAGAAGGCCCGCGTCGGCATCGCACGCGCCATCGTGCTGCACCCGAAGCTCGTCATCCTCGACGAGCCGACCGCGGCACTTGATGTCTCGGTGCAGGCGGTGGTGCTCAATTTGCTGCAGGACCTCAAGCATTCGATGGGCATGAGCTATTTGTTCGTGTCGCACGACCTCAACGTCGTACGTCTGCTGTGTGATCGCGTCATCGTGATGCGCGCCGGTCGCATCGTGGAGCAGGGCACATCCGAACACGTCTTGGGCAATCCGCAGGATGCCTATACAAGGGAGCTGCTGACGGCGATCCCGCATCCGCCGCTGCCGGTGTCTTGACGCATGATCCGGAAAAGTGGGGACCGGTTTTCCTCGCGACAAACGCGGAATGCGTTTGCGCGGAGATCATGCGCAAAATCGTTATTGGGAGCGAAATGACCGATCATCTCGACGACTATCTGAACGCCGTCGCCGGCGCGATGGCGTTGCCGCTGGAGGACGCCTGGCGTCCGGCGGTGCGCGCCAATCTCGACGTCTCGCTGCGACTGGCGCGGCTGGTCGATGATTTCCCGCTGCCGGACGACGTCGTGTCGGCCGCCGTCTATTCGACCTGAGACCCCGATGTCCGAAACTCCCGCTTCCATGTCGGCCGCCGAGATCGCGCAGGCCGTCTCAAACCGCAAGATCACGGCTCTTGCCGCGACCGAGGCTGCGCTGGCGCGGATCGCCGCGCATGACAAGGTCCTCAATGCCTTCACCGACGTCACCGCCGATCGCGCGCGCGCCAGGGCCAGCGCGGTCGATGCCGGGATCGCCGCCGGTCAACCGGTCGGCCCGCTCGCCGGCGTGCCGTTCGCGGTCAAGAACCTGTTCGATGTGCAGGGCCTTCCGACCCGCGCCGGCTCGAAGATCAACCGCGACCTGCCGCCGTCGCCGCGCGATGCGACGCTGATCGAGCGGATGGAAGCGGCCGGTGCGGTGCTGGTCGGCGCGCTCAACATGGGCGAATACGCCTACGACTTCACCGGCGAGAATGTGCATGACGGCCCGTCGCGCAATCCGCATGATCCGGCGCGAATGACCGGCGGCTCCTCCGGCGGCTCGGGCAGCGCCGTCGGCGGCGCGCTGGTGCCGATCGCGCTCGGCTCCGATACCAACGGCTCGATCCGCGTGCCGTCGTCATTCTGCGGCACGTTCGGTTTGAAGCCGACCTACGGCCGGCTGTCGCGCGCGCGGTCCTATCCGTTCGTCGCCAGCCTCGATCATCTCGGCCCGCTGGCGCGCAGCGTGAAGGACCTCGCGCTCGCCTACGACGCCATGCAGGGGCCTGATGCCGATGATCCGGCCTGCATTGTGCAGTCGGTCGAGCCGACCGTGCCGTTGCTTGCCAACGATATTGGCGGGTTGCGGGTTGCGATCGCCGGCGGCTATTTCCAGCAGAATCTGTTTCCGGAGGCGGCAGAGGCGGTCGCGCGTGTCGCGAAGGCGCTCGGTGCCGCGCGGATCGTGGAGCTTCCCGAAGCTGCGCGCGCTCGCGCCGCGGCCTACATCATCACCACGACCGAGGGTGCCGCGCTGCATCTCGATCGCCTGCGCAAGCGTCCCAACGATTTCGATCCGGCGGTGCGCGACCGTCTCATTGCGGGCGCGATGGTCCCGGCGGTCTATGTCGACAAGGCGCAGAAATTCCGCCGCTGGTATCGCGCGAAGGTGCTGGAGCTGTTCCAGTCGGTCGACGTGATCCTGGCGCCGGCGACGCCGTGCACCGCGCCGAAGATCGGTCAGGCCAGTTTCACGCTCGACGGCGTCGAGCTTCCGGTGCGCGCCAATATCGGCATCCACACCCAGCCGATCTCCTTCATCGGTCTGCCGGTGGTCGCCGTGCCGGTGCCGCTTGAGCCGCTGCCGATCGGCGTGCAGATCATCGCGGCGCCCTGGCGCGAGGACGTCGCGCTGCGGGTCGCCTATGCGCTGGAACAGATGGGCGTTGCGGCCGCGCCGGCGCCGAGAGGACTCTGATATGGAAATCGATATTCCCGACGTCGTCGCCGAGGTCACCGCGCAGTTCCAGCGATATGAGAGAGCGCTGGTCTCGAACGATGTTGCGGTGCTCGACGAGCTGTTCCGCGACGACCGCCGCACGCTGCGTTACGGCATTGGCGAGAACCTCTATGGCTATGCCGAGATCATGGCGTTTCGCGCCGGACGCTCGCCGGTCGGGCTGATGCGCAAGATCGAGCGGACCGTGATCACGACCTATGGCCGCGACACCGCGATCGCCTCGACGCTGTTCTACCGGGACAGCGCGCCGGGCAGAGTGGGGCGGCAGATGCAGACGTGGATTCGCTTCCCCGAGGGCTGGAGAATCGTCGCCGCCCATGTCAGCGTCATCGACGAACCCAAAGGTGCTTGAAGGGCGCTTGAGGATGAGCCTGGAAGATCTGCCGCAGGGCGCAGAATCCGAGATGACGGTGCGCCGCATCGATCGGCCGTCGTCGCTGGTCGACAAGGTCACCCGTGCCGAAGAGCTGCGGCTGCAACTCGCCGACGAGATCGTGCGTGGCACGCTGCCGCCGGGGGCCGGGCTCGATGAAACCGACCTTGCGCGGCGCTTCAACGTCTCGCGCACCCCGGTGCGCGAAGCGCTGCGGCAGCTCGCCGCCAGCGGCCTGATCGATGCCCGCGCGCATCGCGGCGCCGTGGTGGCGCGGCCCTCGCTTGAACGGCTCACCGGCATGTTCGAGGCGATGGCCGAGCTGGAGGCGATCTGTGCCGGCCTCGCCGCCGAGCGGATGACGGCGGCGGAGCGCCACGCGCTGGAAGCGATCCACGAGGAGTTGCGGGTGCTGAGCTACACCGGCAATCCCGAGCGCTTCCATGAGGTCAATGAGCGCTTCCACAACGCGATCTATGCCGGGTCGCAGAACGCCTACATCGCCGAGATCACTTTGGCGACGCGGGTGCGCGTGCAGCCGTTCCGCCGCGCCCAGTTCCGCAACCTCGGCCGTCTGGCAAAATCCCACGCCGAGCACGACCGCGTCGTCGTCGCCATCATGCGCGGCGACAAGACAGGCGCCGCCGCGGCGATGCGCGCCCATATCGAGCAGGTGCGCGGGGAGTACGAGACCTATGCGGTGTCGGTGTAGTGGCCCTCGCAGGATAGGCGGCATCTTCTGTTTGAACGGTTTACGAGGTTAAGCTTCTAGTGCTGACCCTTTGTCAGACCACAACGTTTTGCTGCCGGTCTGCGCTGACTGCATGCGACTTAAGGTCTAGTTCTTATCCCCTGCAATGTGCAACCGCAGCTTGTGTTCGGGCGACTCCATGAAATAATACGCGATCAAACTGGCGCAAGCCACGCTTGTACAGGCGTTTGTGTATATCTACTTTGATGCGTCTCGCGGCGTGGCTGATTTATCTGGGCAAACGAATTGCCAATACCGCAAAGTGGTACGATCGATTTGCGTGCGGCCGCCTTCAGGATCACATCAAGGTCACCGTCGCTAGCCTGAACGCATTTATCAAGAAGCAACCGGACCGGCGACTTTGATAGCGCCGTCGCGTCAACATTGATGAGAGGGTCTGAATAGGCGCTCGCTTTCCCGAACGGCTAGGCTTTCGCCCTCTCCGCCATGAATGCGCGCCAGCCGCCATAGGCGGAAATGTCCTTCGCGCCCTGGATCGCGGCGGGCTCGACGATGAAGCCCTTGGCCTGCCGTCCGTCGGCGAGCCTGATCGTGCCGATCGACAGCGGCGGCGGGATCGCGGCGACGAATGTTCCGAATGCTGCCGGTGACATCGCCCATAGTTCGAGCTTGATCACATGACCCGCTCCGGTCTCGACACGCAGCATGCCGGGCTTCGGCGGCGTGGTGTCGAGTGCGTAGAGCCTGTAGTCCGGTGCGGTGACCGCGTCTTCCAGCAGGCGCGCATCGAGCGTCGTCAGCTCGTGGTTCAGCGCCATGCCGGAGAGATGCGCGCCGACCACCGCGATGGTGATGTCGTCGGAGCCGGCCTGCGTCGGTGTGGCGGTGAGCGGCGGCTGCGGAAGTGAATTGGCGCCGAGCGCCAGTCCGGTGTCGGCGTGAAACACGCGGCCGATGCCGGCAAGCTCGGCGTCGCGGCCGGCGCGCGCGAGCAGCGTGATGCCGAACGGCGCGCCGTCGGGCCGCATCGCTGCCGGCAGCGCCAGGCCGCACATATCGAGCAGGTTGACGAAATTGGTGTAGGTGCCGAGCCGCGAGTTCAGCTCGATCGGATTGGCGAGCACGTCAGCGGTAGAATACACGGTCGGGGCGGTCGGCAGCACGATCGCATCGAGTTGCGCAAGGCTGCGCTCGGCGATGCGGCGCAGCGCCTCGAGGCGGTACAGCGCCGAGAAGGTGTCCGCAGCGGTGGGGCGCGATCCGCCGACGGTGATCTCGCGCGTCACCGGATGGACCGCCTCGGGCGACGACGCGAGCAGGTCGCGGATCACGAGATACCGTTCCGCCACCCACGGGCCCTCATAGAGCAGCCGTGCGGTCTCGTAGAACGGCGCGAGGTCGAACTCGACGAGGTTGGCGCCAAGCGCCTGCCAGCGCTTGCACGCCTCGCCATAGGCCTCCTCGGCCTCGCGATCGCCGAAGAATTTCAACTGGCCGGTTTGGGGAATGCCGAGCTTCAGCTTGGCCGGAAAGCTCGCCAGCGGGGCCAGCGCCCGGTCGCGCGAATACGGATCGGACTGATCGGGCCCGGACATGACGGCGAGCGCGGCCAGCGCGTCGTCGGCGGTGAGCGAGAAGATCGAGACGCAGTCGAGCGTGCGGCAGGCCGGCACGACGCCGGTGGTCGAGATCAGCCCAAGGCTCGGCTTGAGCCCGACGATGTTGTTGAGCATCGCCGGCACGCGGCCGCTGCCCGCGGTGTCGGTGCCGAGCGACAGCGGCACCAGGCCCGCGGAGACCGCGACCGCGGAGCCCGAGCTCGACCCGCCCGGCACGAGATCGCCGCGCACCGGGTTCCTGGGAATGCCGTAGGGCGAGCGCACGCCGACCAGGCCGGTGGCGAACTGGTCGAGATTGGTCTTGCCGATGATGACGGCGCCGGCCGCGCGCAGTTTCGCGACCACGGTGGAATCCTGCGCAGGCAGATAGGAGAACGCCGGGCAGGCGGCTGTGGTCGGCAGGCCCGCGACGTCGATATTGTCCTTCACCGCGACCGGCACGCCATAGAGCGGCAACGTCGGATCGGCGAGCCGCTCGGCCTCGGCAAGCGCGTCCTTCTCGTCGCGCAGGCTGATGAAGATGGCGGGGTCATTGTGCTCGCGGATGCGCTGGTAGCTGCGCGCCACGGTTTGGGCCGGCGTCATGGTCCCGGCGCGGTGCGCGGCGACGATCGCGGCGACAGTTTCAGTCACGTGCTTGGCCTCATCTCGTGAGCGGGAGGCGTCGGACGCCATCCGCAAGGGAATTGCAGCCTGATCGAAGCAAGCAATGTGCCATTGTGTACAATTCGCCCGCGTCCGTTGCGAGGCGGATTATTGCACAATATCAGTTGCTTGAAACGCTCGTCGGGAGCGAGCGCAGGCTGGCCTGAGAGCGTGTCTGCCCAATTTAGAGGCAAATCCGGTCAGGCCGAAGTCTCGTCGCGAGGTCAGGTGAAGCAGGCGAGGATCTGCAGCAGCTGTTCGCGATTTTCCTTGCCGATCTTCTCGGCGACATGCCGCTCATGCTCGGCGGCGAGCCGCTTGAACTGCGCCAGCGCGGTCTTGCCGCGCGCCGTCAGATGCAGCGCATGGGAGCGGCGGTCGGTCGCGGAGGGGACGCGGCTGACGAAGTCGCGGTCTTCCAGGCTGTCGAGCAGATGCACCAGCCGCGCGCGCTCGATCCCGAGCCGCTTTGCCACCGCCATCTGGCTGAGGCCCGGATTGGCCCCGATCACGGTCATCACCGAATACTGGGTTGGACGGATATCGACCGTCGCCAGCGTCTTGATGAAGTCCTGAAAGATCCAGAGCTGGAAGCGCCGCACCGCATAGCCGGCGTGACCGACCAGCGCGTCGAGGCCGATGTCGTCGCCGGCCTCGCCGCCGGGCGCCCCGCCATTTGCTCTGTGCGACCGGGGGCGGCGGATTGCTGCTACCGTTCCTGCCGCCTTGCGCGATGTCTTTTGCTGGCTCGCCATGAGCTCAGGCTAGCGCGCCCAAGGCGAGAGGGAAAGATTGTTGTTGACGACAACAATTGATGTCCGCAACATTATCACCAAAGAGCCCGGCCAGGACCGCGGCGCCGCACCATGTTGCGGCGCGATCCCGCAAAGACACGGGCGAGGAGGAAACCATGACGATGGCCGCCGCCAGCGGAGACAATCCGAGCAGCCTGTTCGCGACGCCCGCGATCGTTGCGGATCGCCGCGACGACGGCAGCATCCTGGTTCGCTCCACCACGCCGCTGAAGCAAGGCGCCCGCTGCGTCGGCGACTGGCTGGAGCATTGGGCGCGGCAGGCGCCGGATCGCATCTTTCTCGGCGAGCGCGCCAATGCCGATGCGCCCTGGAGCACCGTCAGCTATCGCGACGCGCTCGGCATCGTGCGGCGGGCCGCATCGTGGGTGCTAGCGCAAGGGCTGAGCACGGAACGTCCGCTCGTCATCCTCTCCGACAACGGCATCGATCACGCGTTGTTCGCGCTCGCCGCGCAGCATGTCGGCGTGCCCTCGGCCGCGATCTCGCCGGCCTATTCCTTGATGTCGAAAGACTTCGACAAGCTGAAGAGCATGATCGAGCTGCTCGACCCCGGCGCGATCTACGTCGCAAGCACAAGGCCGTTCGCGGCGGCGCTTGCCGCAATCAAGCCGCTGCATCGCGCAACCATCGTCAGCGGCAATCCGAACGACGCCGACGCATTGTCGTTCCGTACCGTCGCTGCCACGCCGGAAGCGCCCGGGGTCGCCAAGGCGTTCGCGGCGGTGACGGCGGACACGATCGCAAAATTCCTGTTCACCTCGGGCTCGACGGGCACGCCGAAGGCCGTGATCAACACCCAGCGCATGCTGACCTCGAGCCAGCAAGCCAAGGCGCAGACCTGGACGTTCCTGGAGCAAGCGGGCGAGGAACTGGTGATCCTGGACTGGCTGCCGTGGAGCCACACCTTCGGCGCCAACCACAACTTCAACCTGGTGCTGCGCAACGGCGGCACGCTCTATATCGACGGCGGCAAGCCGGCGCCCGGGCTGTTCGCGACCTCGCTGGCCAACCTGCGCAGCGTGGTGCCGACGGTCTATTTCAACGTGCCGCGCGGCTTCGACATGCTGATCGCGGCGCTGCGCACCGACGACGAACTGCGCAGAAAATTCTTCGAGGGCACCAAATTCGCCTTCTATGCCGGCGCGGCGCTGCCGCAGAATCTGTGGGACGCGCTGGAGGAATTGTCGCTGCGGACGGTCGGTCGCCGGCTGCCGATGGTGTCGGCCTGGGGTTCGACCGAGACCTCGCCGCTCGCGACCGATTGCCACTTCCTGGCCAAGCGCTCCGGCAATATCGGCGTGCCGATCCCCGGCACCGAGCTCAAGCTGGTGCCGTCGGGCGACAAGCTCGAGGTTCGCGTGCGCGGGCCCAACGTCACGCCGGGCTACTGGAAGGCGCCCGAGCTGACCGCTGAGGCCTTCGATGCCGAGGGTTTTTACAAGATCGGCGACGCCGTCACCTTCGCCGATCCCGCACGGCCCGATCTCGGCCTGTTCTTCGACGGCCGCGTGGCGGAGGATTTCAAGCTCAATTCCGGCACCTGGGTCAGCGTCGGCACCTTGCGCGTCGCCGGCATCGCGGCGCTGGCGCCGCTCGCGCAGGACATCGTCGTCACCGGCCATGGCCGCGACGAGGTGCGCTTCCTGGTGTTTCCGAACCTCGCCGCCTGCCGCGCGCTGGCAGGGCTGCCCGAGGGCGCCGATCCGCGGGAGGTGATCGGCCATCCGGCGGTTCGTGCTGCGGTTGGGCGGGGGCTGGCGACGCTGAAGGCGCAAGGCGGCCATTCCTCCGGCCATGCCACGCGCGCGCTGCTGCTGGCCGAGCCTGCCTCGGTCGACGGCGGGGAGATCACCGACAAGGGCTACATCAACCAGCGCGCCGTGCTGACGCGCCGCGCCGCAGCAGTGGCGGTATTGGAGGACGACGGGTCGGGTGAGGCGATCGCCTGCGCGGGCGTGTGAGGCGATTTGTGCATCTGACGCGCCAGCAGCGCGCCGCGTACACTGCCGTCGTCCCTGCGGAAGCAGGCACCCATACTCCGCGGCCGAAATTGTGAACAAAGTTCGTCGTTCCGCCGACATGCGATAATCAGCATTTGTGGTTATGGGTCGCGGCTCGGAGGCCGGGACGACACTGCGTTTGTGGCACGGATCATCCAAGTTTCAGCTGTCCAACCCGCCAGGTCCCCGCTGCTTCCACTTGCCGCGCTGCACGCGGCTGCGTTTTTAGTTGCCATAGCAACTAAGCTGTGCGAGTTTCCGCACCCATAGGGACAGGGCCGGTCAACGGCCACGCGTTTGGGAGGAGAATGTTGCGCAGCACGGCGCGAACGGCACGCATGGAAGATCGGGCGAATACTGTGGGGGCGCAGCGCGGCGACCATGGCACGGCTGCGCCGTCAGGTCGTGCCTTGCCCGGTGACGGCGCCGAGATTCTCGTGCAGCCGGCGCAGCAGCTCGATCAGCACCTCGCGCTCGTCCTTCTTCAGGCACGCCAGCAGCCGCCGCTCGCGCTCCAGCGCCGCGACGATGACCTTGTCATGGACGGCGCGGCCGCGCGCGGTCAGCGTAATCGAATGGGTGCGGCCGTCGTCCGGAGCGGTGCGGATGGTCAGCAGGCCGCGCTTCTGCAATGCCGCGAGGTTGCGGCTGACCGGCCCTTTGTCGAAGCCGATCACTTGGCAGATCCGGGAAGCGGGAATCCCCGGCTCGATCGCCAGTTGCGAGATGATCCGCCACTCGGTGACGTTGACGCCGAAATTCTTCTGGTAAAACGCGGTGGCGCTGTTCGACAGCTTGTTGCCGATGAAGGTGATGAACGCCGGCACATAGCGATCAAGGTCCAGCAGCGGGCCGTCACTGGCGTCTGCGGGATCGGCCGGTCTCGGCCGGCGGGGCTTTCGGGGGAGGGGCTGGCTGCTCATCTCTCAAATCATCGCTGCGAAACTGTCCGGGAGCAATAGATATGCGGCCCGTGTTGACAAGATCAAACCTCGGGAGGTCCCGATGACTGCAACAGAAGCTGCGTCCGTCCCGCATCTCGACGTCGATCCGTTCGCGCTCGAGTTCTTCGCCGATCCATTCCCGACCCATGAGCGGCTGCGCGAGGCCGGGCCGGTGGTCTATCTCGACAAGTGGAATGTCTATGGCGTGGCGCGCTACGCCGAGGTCCATGCGGTGCTGAACGACCCCGCGACCTTCTGCTCCAGCCGCGGCGTCGGCCTCAGCGACTTTTCAAAGGAGAAGCCGTGGCGGCCGGCGAGCCTGATCCTGGAGGCCGACCCGCCCGCCCATACCCGGACCCGCGCCGTGCTGAGCACGGTGTTGTCGGCGACCGTGATGAAGCAGCTTCGCGGGCAATTTGCCGCCGCCGCGGAGGCCCGCCTCGATGCGCTGCTGGAGAAGCGCAGGTTCGACGCGATCGCGGACCTTGCGGAAGCCTATCCGTTGTCGATCTTCCCGGATGCACTCGGCCTGAGGCCGGAGGGCCGCGAGCATCTGCTGCCCTACGCCAGTCTGGTGTTCAATGCCTTCGGCCCGCCGAACGAGCTCCGCAAGGAGGCGATCGAGCGCTCGGCGCCGCATCAGGCCTATGTTGCCGAGCAATGCCAGCGCGACAATCTCACCCCGGGCGGCATCGGCGCCTGCATTCACGCCCATGTCGATAGCGGCGCCATTACCGCTACCGAGGCGCCGCTGCTGGTGCGCTCGTTGCTGTCGGCCGGTCTCGACACCACCGTCAACGGCATCGGCGCCGCCGTCTACTGCCTCGCCCGCTTCCCCGACCAGTTCCAGAAGCTGCGCGCCGATCCGACGCTGGCGCGCAACGCCTTCGAGGAAGCCGTGCGGTTCGAAAGTCCGGTCCAGACTTTCTTCCGCACCACGACGCGCGACGTCGAGCTCAGTGGAGCCAGCATTCCTGAAGGCGAGAAAGTGCTGATGTTCCTGGCAGCGGCCAATCGTGATCCGCGCCGCTGGGAAGCGCCCGATAGCTATGACATCACCCGTCGTACGTCGGGCCACGTCGGCTACGGTTCGGGCATCCATATGTGTGTCGGCCAGCTCGTCGCCCGCCTCGAAGGGGAGGTGATGCTGGCGGCGCTGGCGCGTCGTGTCGCCAGGATCGACATCACCGGCGAGCCGAAGCGCCTTTTCAACAACACGCTGCGCGGGCTCAGCAGCCTGCCGGTCGAGATCACGCCGGCCTGACGAGACGCTCAAGACCAGCAAAAGGTCGATTGAGGAAACATGGGAGGGAGACGATGAGGGGCTTCGGGGTTGGGCGATCTAGGATTGGACTTGCGCTGGCACTGGCCTGCGCCGCGGGCAGCGCACGCGCGGAGATTTCCGGCGACGTGGTCCGCGTCGGCGTGCTCAACGACATTTCCGGCATCTTCCAGGACACCAACGGCATGGGTTCGGTGGAAGCCGCGCGCATGGCCGCGGAAGATTTTGGCGGTGGCGGCAAGGGCATCAAGGTCGAGATCGTCTATGCCGATCACCAGAACAAGGCCGACGTGGGCTCTGCGATCGCGCGCAAATGGCTCGATGTCGAAGGCGTCGATGCCATCGTCGACGTGCCGAACTCGGCGGTCGGGCTCGCCATCAACACCATCCTGCGCGACTCAAGGATGACGTTCCTGGCGTCGTCGACCGCGAGCTCCGATCTCACCGGCAAGTCCTGCTCGCCGAACACCATTCAATGGGTCAACGACGCCTGGGCCACCGGCAACACGACCGCGGCCGCGATGATGCAGCGTGGCGGCAAGGATTGGTACTTTGTGACCGTCGACTATGCCCTCGGCAAAGGCATTGAGGCCGAGGCGACCAACTACATCGAGAAGCACGGCGGCAAGGTTTTGGGCTCGAGCAAGCATCCGCTCGGCACCTCGGACTTCGCGTCGTTCCTGCTGCAGGCGCAGAGCTCGAAAGCAAAAGTGATCGGGCTTGCCAATGCCGGCGGCGACACCATCAACGCGGTGAAGCAGGCGGCCGAGTTCGGCATCCAGCAGGGCGGCCAGACCATGGTGGCGTTCCTGCTGTTCGTGAACGACATCCACGGCATGGGCCTGAAGGTCGCGCAGGGCCTGCAGCTGCTGGAAGCCTTCTACTGGGACATGAACGACGACACCCGCGCGTTCGCAAAGCGCTTCGCCGCCCGTCCCGGTATGAACGGCAAGATGCCGAGCGGCAACCAGGCCGGCGTCTACGCCTCGACGCTCGCCTACCTCAACGCGGTTGCCGCCACCGGCAGCGACGACGCCAAGGCGGTGGTGCCGCAGATGAAGACCTTCAAGGGCAAGGACAAGCTGTTCGGCGACACCACGATCCGCCAGGACGGCCGCGTCATCCATCCGATGTATCTGTTCGAGGTGAAGAAGCCGGAGGAGTCGAAGTACCCCTACGACTATTACAAGCTGATCGCGACCATCCCGGCCGACCAGGCGTTCCGCCCGCTGGCCGATGGCGGCTGCTCACTGGTGAAGTGAGCTCTTCGCCGCGAATGCTGCTGCGCTCCCTCTCCCCTTGTGGGAGAGGGCTGGGGTGAGGGGTATCTCTCCACGCGGCGTACGGACCGGAGAGACCGCAACCCCTCACCCGGATCGCATTGCGCTTCGCTTCATGCGTTCCGGCCTCTCCCACAAGGGGAGAGGCGGACCGAATGTGCGATGCGCTGTTCGTGAACTCGCTACGCCGCCTTCGAGCCCGCCACCTTCACCCGCGCCAGCATCTCGGCCGCCGTCATCACATGTGCCGTTGAGAATGCGAGGATCGTCAGCGTGGCGCGGTGTACTTCGTCGGCGGACAGCGCGCCCTGGCCGACATCGGGATAGTCGAACGTGCCGGTCGCGTCCGACAGGAAGACGACCTTGTAATTGTGGAACATGGCGTCGCGCGCGGTGGCGTGGCAGCAGTTCTCGGTCGTGGTCCCCGAGATGATCACCGTGGTGATGCCCCATTCACGCAGGATGAGATCGAGATCGGTGGCGAAGAACGCGCTGTAGCGGTGCTTCTTGATGACGTGCTCGCCGGGGGCGGGGGCGAGGTCGTTGAAGATCTCGACGCCCTCGCTGCCGTCGACCAGCGACGACCGGTCGGCGATCGGCGAATAGAGATCGTCATAGAGCCCCATGTCGCTGCCGTCGCGGCGATGCACATGCGCGGTGTAGATGACGCGGATGCCCTTGTCACGGCAGGCCTTCAGGGTCTGCGCCAGCCGCGGCACCATGGCGGCGGCCTGCGCCGAACGCAACTTGGCGCCCTCGGCCACGAAATCGTTCTGCATGTCGACGACGATCATGACGGTTCGCGCCGGATCGATGATTTCGCATTGGTAGCCCATGTGGTGTCTCCTCCTGGTGAGAGACAATTTCTACGCCGGTTCCCGCGATCGTTCTTGGCTGCGCCGGCCAGTCGCTGGTCTCTGCTTGCCAGAAGGGAGGGCTGGACGCAGAATGTCGCGCTGCCGGGTTGGGCGGGAGCAAGGTCCGATGCAGACCCCAGATCACACAGTCGTCGCGCAAACGCTTGTCGCGCCGGGTGACAGTTTCGACCGCTGGCATCACGTCACCTGCCGCGAATTCTCGCTGACCGAATGCCGCCGCGTCGCCGACGAGGCGTTCCAGGCATCGATCTCGATCCGCCATCTCGGCCCGCTGGCCATCAACGACATCTGGTCGTCGACGCCGGCCGCCGACCGCATCCGGGTGATGCGCAGTGCGAGCGACGTCCGCAGGGATCCGCGCGACTATTTCATGCTGTGGCTCACGCTGCGCGGCGAGGTCAGCTTCGCCCAGGGCGGCCGCGACGTGCGCATGCGCCGGGGCGATCTGATGCTGCATGACCAGGCGCAGCCGTTCACGCTCGAATTCGCCCCGAGCGCGCGCGCGATCATGGTGTCGATTCCGCGGCCGCTGCTGCTCGCACGCCTGCCGGATGCGCAGCGCCTGACGGCGCGGCGGGTCGGCAACGCGTCGAAAGTGGGAGCGCTGGCGGGATCGCTGATCCGCCGGCTGACGCGGCTCGACGACGCGGCCGGACCTGCGGCGACACGGCTTGGCGCGGCGGCGCTCGATATTTTCGCAACCACGCTGCAGACCGAGCTGACGGACGAAGGGCCGCAGCGCGGCGACGAAAGGCTGGCGCGGGTCAAGGCCTACATGCTGGCCAATCTCGACGATCCCGGGCTCGATCTCGATGCGATCGCCACCGCGCAGAACATGGCGCCGCGCACGCTCAATCGCCTGTTTGCGCGCGAAGGCACGACCCCGATCCGATGGCTGTGGCAGCAGCGCCTCGCCGCCGCCTATCAGGCGCTGGCGGAGCGGCGCTTCAGCCATGTCACCGATGTCGCGCTGAGCTTCGGCTTCAGCGACGTCTCGCATTTCAGCCGCGCCTTCAAGGCCGCGTTCGGCCGCTCGCCGCACCAGGTGATGGGGTGAGAATGCGTACAGCGCTGAGAGGCTAAGACAGATTGTTATCCGTCATCCTGAGGTGCGAGCCTTGCGGCGCAATTGCGGCGCTGGGCGAGCTTCGAAGGATGTACGGCCACTAGCGGGGCCGTCGATCCTTCGAGACGCGCGTGCCGCGCTCCTCCAGCGACAAAGGCGGAGCCTTTGCGCGGGGATGACGGATAACAGGATAGCGCAGTGCCGAGCCACCTACTGCGCGACCTTGCTGCTGCCTTGCGTGATCAGCCGCGCGGCGCGCTGGTCGCGGGTGTGGATCCAGAGCCAGTTCATCGCCACCGCAATCCGATGCCGCACGCCGATCAGGAAGTAGATGTGGGCGAGGCCCCAAATCCACCATGCCAGCGAGCCGCGCAGCTTGAGCCAGCCGAAATCGATCACCGCTTTCTTCTTGCCGATCTGGGCGAGGCTGCCGGCATGCTTGTAGCGGAACGGCGGCAGCGTCTTGCCGTCGAGCCGGGCCTTGATCAGCGCGGCGACATAGCGTCCCTCCTGCTTGGCGGCCGGCGCGATGCCGGGCACCGGATTGCCGTCGGGATCCTTGATCGTGACGGTGTCGCCGACGGCGAAGACATCGGGATGGCCCGGCACGGTCAGATCCGGCTCGACCTGCAGTCGGTGGGCGCGATCGGCCGGTGCGTTCAGCCATTCGGCGGCGCGCGAGGCGCGCACGCCGGCGGCCCAGACGATGGTGCGCGCCTCCAGCCTCTTGCCGCCGAACACCACGCCGTCGGCCGAGCATTCGGTGACCGGCTCGCCCAGCATCACCTCGACGCCGAGTTTTTCCAGCGACGCCTGCGCGTAAGCCGAGAGATCGTCGGGGAAGCCGGCCAGCACGCGCGGGCCGGCCTCGATCAGCACCACGCGCGCCTTGCGCGTGTCGATGTGACGGAAGTCTTGCGGCAGCGTGTCCTTGGCGAGGTCGGCGATGGTGCCGGCCATCTCGACGCCGGTCGGGCCGGCGCCGATGATGACGAAGGTCAGCAGCGCCGCGCGCTTGTCCGGATCGGTCTCGCGCTCGGCGCGCTCGAAGGCGACCAGGATGCGCCGCCGCAGCGTCGTCGCGTCCTCCAGCGTCTTCAGGCCGGGCGCGAACGGCTCCCATTCGTCGTGGCCGAAATAGGCGTGGCGCGCGCCGGTGGCGAGGACCAGCGTGTCGTAGGGAATGCTGCCGCCGTCGTCGAGCGCTACCCGCTTCGCCGCGGCATCGATGCCGCAGACATTGGCGAACAGCGTCGTCACCTCGGGCCGGTCGCGCAAGAGATAGCGGATCGGCCAGGCGATCTCGCTGGTGGCAAGCGAAGCGGTCGCGACCTGATAGAGCAGCGGCTGGAACAGATGGTGGTTGCGACGGTCGATCAGCGTGATCTCGACCGGCGCCCATCTGAGACCGAAAGCGGCTTCCAGGCCGCCGAAGCCGGCGCCGACGATCACCACGCGATGAGGTTTGGCCGGCGCTTGCGTCATCTGATGTCGCTCCCGGTTTCGAACGGCTTCGTCGTTTGATTATGTATTCATTCGCAGCCCCATTCCAACACGAAATGCCTGATCGCCCGATAGCAAAACCCAATCGCCGCAAGCTTCACGCATCCTGCGGCGCGGCCGCGGCCACGGCCCGCCGCCGCATCGGCAGGAACAGTCCCGCGACCGCGCCGGCGAATGACAGCGTTGCGGCAAGGCTCATCGCCGACGCGAATCCGTTTGCGAAATGACCGGATGAATCGGCTGCGCCATTGGCGGAGAAGCTCGCCACCAACGCCGCGATACCGAACATGCCGCCGAGGAAGCGGCCCATGTTGAAGACGCCCGAGGCCTTGCCCATCTCGCTGACGGCGACCGCGCCCAGCACCGCGTTCTGCGCGGCCGGCATCGCCATCGATACGCCGACGCCGGCGAGCACCAGCGGCGCGACCAGCGCCGAATAGGGCACTGCGGGGCTCACGATCTCGCTGATCCAGCCGAGCCCGATCGCCTGCATCAAGAGGCCGGTGACGACCAGCGTGCGCTCGCCGAACCGGTTGACCGCGGCGCCGGCGATCGGCGCGGTGACGAACAGCGTCGCCGTCCACGGCAGCAGACGCAGCCCGGCACCGAAGGCGTCGAAGCCGAGCGCGATCTGCAGGAACTGCGGCAGCAGGAACAGCACGCCATACATCGCGGCGTAGAACAGCACGCTTGCGGCCATGCCTGACGCAAACGGCCGTGCCGCGAACAGCCGCATCGGCACCATCGGGCTTGTGGCACGCAGCTCCCACAGCACGAACAGCGCCGCCAGCGCGACGCCGGCGATCAGCGCGCCCGTCACTTCCGCGCTGGCCCAGCCGACGCCGTTGCCGCGCAGCAGGCCCCAGACCAGCGCCAGCGCCGCGAGCGCGACCAGCGTGAGGCCGGTGATGTCGAGCGGCGCCGTCGGCCCAAAACTTTCGCGCAGGCGCGTGATCACAAGGGCGATCGCGATCAGGCCGACCGGTAAGTTGATCCAGAAAATCCAGCGCCAGCCGAGATGTTCGGTGATGAAGCCGCCGATCGCGGGACCTATGATCAGCGCGCATCCGGTGATGCCGCTGAAAATGCCGAGCGCGCGGGCGCGCTCCTCCCGGCCGAACGCGCCGCTCAGGATCGCCATCGCCAGCGGCATCACCAGTGCCGCGCCCGCGCCCTGCAGGGCGCGGGCGGCGATCAGGGCCGCGGCGTTGCCGGCCAGCGCGCAGGCCGCGGACGCCACGACGAACAGGCCGATCCCGGCCGCGAACATCCTGCGCCGCCCGAAACGGTCGCCGAGCGCCGCGCCGGTCAGGAGCAGCACCGCGAAGGTCAGGTTGAAGGCATTGACGGTCCATTGCAGCGTCTCCACGGCGCTTCCGAAATCGGCGCGGATGGTGGCGAAGGCCGTGGTCATGATCATGGCGTCGAGCGCCATCATGAAGGATGCCAGCGCGGTGAGGCCGAGCACCCAGCGCTGTTCGGCGCGCTCTCGAGGGGTCTGCATGGTCGTTCTCCGTTGCCGCGCCGCGAGATTGCGGCGCGCTTCGCCGGCAAGGACGAACCGGAACGGGCAAAGGATGCGGCCGAAGTTTTTTTTGCCGGACCGCATCCTTTGGCGGTTCGCGAACGTCCTTGGGTCTGAGGCGGCCGGTTCAGGCCGCAGAACCAGGCCAAGGAGGCTGCGATGAGACGGACCCTGATCAGGTACAAGGCGAAGCCGGAGATGGCGGAGAAGAATGCCGCGCTGGTGTCGGCCGTGTTCGCCGAGCTGAAGGCGGCGAGGCCCGACGGCGTGCGCTATCTGACCCTGCGGCTGGAGGACGATACCTTCATCCACATGGTCGAGACCACGGCCGAGGACGGTTCGAGCCCGATCCCGAAACTGGCCGCGTTCCAGGCGTTCCAGGACGGCATCCGCGATCGTTGCGCCGAGCCGCCGCTGGTTCGCAGTGCGGTGATTGTCGGGAATTATCGTATGCTGGATGAGCCGTGAACCGGCGGGCAGTGCACCGATCTGGCGGAGCCATCATGACGTCACCACACCAAGCGCCGGCCGCGACCGACGTCGACACGCTGTTGGCGGCGATGCGGCCGAGGCTGCATCGCTACTGCGCCCGCATGGTCGGATCCGTCATCGACGGCGAGGATGTGCTGCAGGACGCGCTGATCAAGGCGGTGGAAGCCTTCGGGTCCGCCGCTCCGATCCAGAATCCGCAAGCCTGGCTGTTCCGGATCGCGCACAACACCGCGCTCGATTTCCTCAGGCGGCGCAACCGCCAGGAAGCGCTCCACGCGCCGGAGGAGGTGGACATGATGGCCGGAGAGCTCGATGACGTCGGCCGCCGCGAGATCGCCGCGACCGGCCTGCGCACCTTCATGCGCTTGCCGGTGGCGCAGCGTTCCAGCGTGATCCTGATGGACGTGCTCGGCTGCTCCCTGCAGGAGATCTGCGGCATCATGGATTTCAGCCTGCCTGCAGTGAAAGCCGCGCTGCACCGTGGACGCACGCAGCTGCGCGAGTTTGCCGCCGAGCCGGACGACGCGCCGCGGCCCGGCCTGTCGCCGGCCGATCGCGTCAGGCTCAACGCCTATGTCAGCCATTTCAACGCCCGCGACTTCGACGCCATCCGCGCCATGATCGCCGATGACATCAGGCTCGAGCTCGTCAACCGCACGCGGCTGAACGGCAAGGCCGAGGTGTCGCGCTACTTCGGCAATTATTCGAAGATCGACGACTGGCACTTGGTGACCGGACAGGTCGAGGGACGCCCCGCGATCCTGGTGTTCGATCCGACCGCTCTGGACACGCCGCGATCGTTCATGCTGCTCGACTGGTCGGCCGACAAGGTTGCGACGATCAGGGATTTCCGCCACGCGTCCTATGCGATCGACGGCGCCGAATGGGCGGTGGATAAGGGGTGATCGGCTTTCGCCGCCAGCCTTTGGCTCAGTGATCGCGCGGCAAATTCCGCGTCGTCCCGGACAAGCCAACGGGTCGGCGCGAAGCGCCGCCCGATGACAGGCTCCGCGCGATCCGGGACCGATAACCACCAATGGGAATCGTCTTGGTCGCTGGGGCCCCAGCGGTCTTCAACACCCTGATCCTGTGGTTATGGGTCCCTGCTTTCGCAGGGACGACGGCTGCTACCGCGTCTTTCCGCCGAATTCGCCGTTGGCGATCCGCGCGACGCGGCTGCCGCCTGTGGCCGGCGTACTGCGTCTTTCGAACGGGCCATCGCCGCCGGTCTCGCGCGGCGATGGCGGGGCTTCTTCGTAATAGCCGCCGCTCCGCCAGACCAGCAGGACGATGTTCATTGCGCCATTGACGGCGGCGCCGACCACCGTTTCGGTGTGCTGATAGGTCAGCGCATATTCGGGAAATCGTCCGGCAATCGCCCTGTCGAGCACGAGGAGGGCGATCCATGCCGCCATCACGCAGACCGGATCCCAGCCCATGTCGCGCACCCGCATCGATTGCAGCATGAAGCAGATGACGAGCATGCCGTAGAAGGCAATGACCAGCACGGAGTTGCTCGATGCCTGCGCCAGCAGCACGTCCATACTGCCGCTCGCCGGTGCGTTGCCGGTGACGCCGTAGACCAGCATCATAAAGCCGAGGCCCACCACGAAGGTGCAGAAGAAGAAAGCCAGTCGGCCCATCCGGGCATTGAAGCCGAAGATGTAATTCAGCATGTGACGCACCCCTTTGGCGGCAGCGTCGGCCAGGGATGCTTTCCGGACCATGAAGCCCGCAGGCGCTTGCCGGCCTGTGGTTTCCGGGTGCTTTACCGGATCGTTAAAGCCTGCTGCAGTGCGGGCGTGGGTCGTTGCGGAAGGCCGGTGCCTGCGACAATCGTTGCCCACGCAACCGGCATTATATTTCTTGCCATGGTCGATTTAGACGAATTATGATGCAAGGTGCTGGGGTATGCGCCGAAGGTTCTAAGTCAGCGCCGTCGGTTCATGCTTGCTGCAGACTTGCGATATCGCGCACAAAATACGTCACAGAACGACGCGCGCAAAGCGTGACCCCCGGGCCCTCGTGATCGAGCCTCGTGGGATCTTTGGTTGAGGAGGGGAGTGAATATGAAAAAGGCATTTTGGCTGGCAGGCGCCATGGCTGTGGCGCTGGCGCAGCCCGCGATGGCGGCTGACAGCGTCAAGATCGGCTTCGTCTCGACCTTCAGCGGTCCGACCGCCGTGATCGGCAACGACATGCGCAATTCCTTCGAGCTCGCGCTCGACCATCTCGGCCGCAAGATCGACGGCAAGCCGGTCGAGGTGATCTACGAGGACGACCAGCAGAAGCCGGATGTCGGCAAGCAGAAGACCGAGAAGCTGGTGCAGTCCGACAAGGTCGACTTCATCGTCGGCTACATCTGGTCGAACGTGCTGCTGGCGTCGCTGAAGACCGCGGTCGATTCCAAGACCTTCCTGATCTCGGCCAATGCCGGTCCGTCGCAGCTCGCCGGCGAACTGTGCTCGCCTTACGTGTTCTCGACCTCCTGGCAGAACGACCAGACCCCGCAAGCGGTCGGCACCTACATGAACCAGAAGGGCGTCAAGTCGGTGTTCCTGATCGGCCCGAACTACGCCGCGGGCAAGGACATGCTGGCCGGCGTCAAGAGCACGTTCAAGGGCCAGGTCGTCGGCGAGGAATATACGGTGTGGCCGAGCCAGCTCGACTTCTCCGCCGAGCTCACCAAGGCGAAGAACTCCAAGGCCGAGTCGATCTTCGTGTTCTATCCGGGCGCGGCCGGCGTGCAGTTCCTGAACCAGTATGCGCAGGCCGGCATCAAGCAGCAGATTCCGCTCTACACCGCCTTCACCATCGACGAATTGTCGCTGCCGTTGCAGAAGGACAATGCGCTCGGCGTTCCCGGCGCGCAGCAATGGGTCAACGACCTGCCCAACGAGGAGAACAAGAAGTTCGTCGCCGACTACCGCAAGAAGTATCCGGGCCTGCGGCCGACCTTCTACGGCGCACAGTCCTACGACGCTGCCAACCTGATCAACAGCGCCGTGGTCGCGGTGAAGGGCGACCTGACGAAGAAGGACGCGATGAAGGCCGAGATGGAGAAGGTGAACTTCAAATCGGTGCGCGGTCCGTTCAAGTACGGCAACAACCACATTCCGATCCAGAACTTCTATCTGCAGGACGTGGTCAAGGACGCCGAGGGCCAGCTCTCGCTGAAGACGGTCGCGACCATCGTCAAGGACGACCAGGACCGCTTCCACGACAAGTGTCCGATGAAGTGATTGTCGGGCGTCTTTTTGGCGCGCGGCTTGCTTCTCTTTACCTCGCCCCGCTCTTGCGGGGAGAGGTCAATCGCGAAGCGATTGGGTGAGGGGCTCTTTCCCGGCATTCGGTTTGCGGAAAGAGCCCCTCACCCCAACCCCTCCCCGCAAGAGCGGGGCGAGGGAGAACCCGCAATGTGCAATGCGGCGGCGTGCTTGCGCTGCCGCTGTTTTGTTTCAGCCCGGTATGAAGGATCCATGTATCTCGTCGTCGAACAACTGCTGAACGGCCTGCAATTCGGCCTCCTGCTGTTCCTGCTGGCGGCCGGGCTGACGCTGGTGTTCGGCATCATGGACTTCGTCAATCTGGCGCACGGCTCGCTCTACATGATGGGCGCCTATTTCGCGGCGACCTTCGTGGCCTGGACCGGTAGCTTCGTGCTCGGCGCGCTGATGGCGCTGGGCGCCACGCTGCTGCTCGGCTTCGCGCTGGAATATGTCGCGCTCAGGCATCTCTATGGCCGCGACCATCTCGACCAGGTGCTGGCGACGTTCGGTCTGATCCTGTTCTTCAACGACGCCGTCCGGCTGATCTGGGGCCCGGCGGGCCTCGCGCTGCCGCTGCCGGCCTGGCTCACCGTGCCGGTGCAGATCATTCCCGGCGTTTACTATCCGGCCTACCGCCTCATGATCATCGTGGTCGCGCTGGCGGTCGCAGCAATGCTCTATCTCGTCGTGATGCGTACCCGCATCGGCATGCTGATCCGCGCCGGGGCCTCCAACCGCGAGATGATCGGGGCGCTCGGCATCAACATCAAGCTGCTGTTCACGCTGGTGTTCGGCCTTGGCGCGGCGCTCGCCGGCCTCGCCGGGCTGATGCAGGCACCGATCCTCACCGTGCAGATCGGCATGGGCGAGAACATCCTGATCCTGGCCTTCGTCATCATCGTGATCGGCGGCATCGGCTCGATCCGCGGCGCGTTCATGGCCGCGATCTTCGTCGGCATCATCGACACGATGGGCCGCGCCTTCCTGCCGGACCTGCTGCGCAAGGTGCTAAGCGGGGCGGCGGCGTCCACCGCGGCGCCGGCGCTGTCCTCGATGCTGATCTACCTCCTGATGGCCATCATCCTTGTGCTGCGGCCCGAGGGGCTGTTCCCGGCGGCCAAACGATGATGCGAAAGCTCAACGTCTCCAATGCGGTCGCGGCGCTGATGTGTGCCGCCCTGATGCTGCTGCCGTTCTATTCGGCGGTCACGGGCAATATCTTCATCCTCACGCTGTTCACCCGGATCGTGATCTTCGCGCTCGCCGCCGCGAGCCTCAATCTGATCATGGGCTATGGCGGCATGATGAGCTTTGGCCACGCCGCCTATCTCGGCATCGGCGGCTATGCCGTCGGCATCCTCGCCGCCGAGGGGGTCGGCTCCGGCTTCATCCAGTGGCCGGTGGCGCTCGCCGTCTCGGCGCTGTTTGCGCTGCTGATCGGCGCGCTCTCGCTGCGCACCCGCGGCGTCTACTTCATCATGATCACGCTGGCCTTTGCGCAGATGGCCTACTACATCGCCTCCGCGCTGTCGCGCTACGGCGGCGACGACGGGCTCACCGTCTACAAGCGCAGCGATTTCGCCGGTCTGATCAACCTGTCGGATCGCAACCAGTTCTATTACCTCTGCCTGGCCTGCCTGTTCGGCGGCCTCTACCTGATCTGGCGCATCGTCAATTCGCGCTTCGGCCTCGTGGTGCAGGGCGTCCGCTCCAACGAGCAGCGCATGCAGGCGATCGGTTTCCATGCCAACCGCTACCGCTTGGTCTGTTTCGTGATATCAGGCACGATCTGCGGCCTGGCCGGCGCGCTGCTGGCCAACAACACCGATTTCGTCAGCCCCGCCGTGATGTACTGGACGCGCTCCGGCGATCTCATGGTGATGGTGATCCTCGGCGGCATGGGCTCGCTGTTCGGTCCCGTCATCGGCGCGATCGTCTATCTCCTGCTCGAGGAGCTGCTATCGCAGTTCACCGAATATTCGGGGCTGATCCTGGGCCCGGTGCTGCTCCTGATCGTGCTGTTCGCGCGCGGCGGCATCATGGGCCTGCTCGGGAGGATGCGCCGTGGTTGATTCCTTGCCTGATCCCTTGCTCCGCGTCGACAATCTGGTCCGCCGCTTCGGCGGCATCACCGCGACCGACAACCTCTCGATGGAGGTGGTGCCGGGCGAGTTGCACGCCATCATCGGCCCCAACGGCGCCGGCAAGACCACGCTGATCAGCCAGCTCACCGGGCAGGTGATGCCGAACTCCGGCACCATCCGCTTCGCAGGCCGCGACGTGACGAACCTGCCGTCCTACAAGCGCAGCCGCCTCGGGCTGGCGCGCTCGTTCCAGATCACCTCGCTGCTGAAGGATTTTTCCGCGATCGACAATGTCGCGCTGGCGGCGCAGGCGCATGACGGCCACTCGTTCCGCTTCTGGGGCAATGCGCGCAAGGAGCGGCATCTGCGCGAGGCCGCGCGCGCGGCGCTCGAGCGCGTCGGCCTCGGCACGCGCGCCGATATCGTGGTGTCGCAGTTGAGCCATGGCGAGCAGCGCGAGCTCGAGCTCGCGGTCGCGCTCGCCACCAGGCCGCAGCTGTTGCTGCTGGACGAGCCGATGGCCGGGCTCGGCGTCACCGAATCGGCGCGGATGGTCGCGCTGCTGAAGGAGCTGCGCAAGGAAGTCACCATCGTGCTGGTCGAGCACGACATGGAGGCGGTGTTCGCGCTGGCCGACCGCATCACGGTCTTGGTTTATGGCCGTGTCATCGCCTGCGACGTGCCGGATGCGATCCGCAAGCACGACGAGGTCAAGCGCGCCTATCTCGGCGAACAGCATGCGGTAACGCGCCATGGCTGATACCAGAATGGCTGAAACCCTGCTTGAAGTGGATGGCATCGAGACCTGCTACGGGCTGAGCCAGGTGCTGTTCGGCCTGTCGCTCCAGATCAAGTCGGGCGAGATGGTCGCGCTGATGGGCCGCAATGGCATGGGCAAGACCACGACGATCCGCTCGATCATGGGCCTGACGCCGGCGCGGTCAGGCGCCATCCGCTTCGCCGGCGAGGCGGTGCGCGGCCTGCCGTCCTACAAGATCGCAAAGCTCGGCATCGGCCTGGTGCCGGAAGGCCGCCAGATCTTCCCCAACCTCACGGTGCGCGAAAATCTCGTCGCCGCGTCGGGCAATCGCTTCAGTGCCTCCGATCCTTGGACCATCGACAGGATCCACGCGCTGTTTCCGCGGCTCGCCGAACGCACGAACAATATGGGCGTCACGCTGTCCGGCGGCGAGCAGCAGATGCTGGCGATCGGCCGCGCGCTGATGACCAATCCGAAATTGCTGATCCTCGACGAGGCGACCGAGGGTCTTGCGCCCCTGATCCGCGACGAGATCTGGAGCTGCCTGTCGATGCTGAAGGAGCGCGGGCAGTCGGTGCTGGTGATCGACAAGAACGTCGGAAACCTCGCCCGCATCGCCGACCGCCATTACATCATCGAGCGCGGCCGCACGGTGTGGAGCGGCACCAGCGAGCAGCTGCTCGCCGAGCCGGATCTGCAGCACAAGTATCTCGGGATTTGAGCAGCAAGCATTGCCGTATCGCCGTCATCCTGAGGAGCCTGCGTAGCAGGCGTCTCGAAGGATCGATGGCCCGGCTGGTGGCCGTGCATCCTTCGAGACGCGCTACGCGCTCCTCAGACTCTCAGGATGACGGATCAGAGAGGCGGGCTGCCGCGGCTTATCGTGAAGAGCCTCGCAGCAGTCGTTTCGCTGCGTCGGCCGCTGCTGCTGCATAGGCGCGATCGCCATGCACCAGCATCAGGGAGATCGCGCCCTCGGACAGCAGCCAGATCTCGCGTGCGCGGCGGTCAGCCTCGCGGACGCCGGCGCGCTTCAGCAGCGCGCCGAGATGGGTTTCGAGCAAGGCCTTGTGCCGGCGCGCAATTGCGCGTGCGGGATGGCCAGGGAGATCGGCCAGCTCGATGACCAGCCTGGTGAATCCCGAGCCGGCCCATCGCGGCCTGTCCGCCCAGACCGCGAGGTCGCGGAACAGACCGTCGATGATCGCCGCCGGCGAGCCGGACAGCTTGTCGCCGAACGTCGCGAACGCGGCCAGGGCCAGTTCGTTCTGAGCTTCGAGCACGAAGGCGAGCAGCTGATCCTTGCTTTGAAAATGATTGTAGAGCGTGCGCTTCGTCACCCTCGTCGCCGATGCGATTTCGTCCATGCTCACGCGGCTATATCCGCGCTGTCGAAACAGGACGTATGCGGCAGCAAGGATGCGCCGCCGTGTCGGTTCTGCAGATCGCGCCATGCAGTCACCTCTTAAATATACCGGGTAGTGAATTTACATCGGTTGAAAAACCAATTGGAATGGCTTCCGGGATTTTTCGGCCCGCGCCAGCCAGCTTCCTCGCGCTGCGAAAGCCATTGCCATGCCCGATTCGTTGACGCTCAGAGAAATCAAAGCTCGTCCGGTGGTGCTCAAGCTGAAGCGGCCCGTGGTCGCGCGCATTGTCACGATATCAGAGTGGCCGCTCGTCCTCATCGATCTGGTGACGGAGGAGGGCATTGTCGGGCGAAGCTATCTCGAGCCTTACATCGTGAAATCGCTGCGATATCTGGTTCCGGCGTTGCATGATCTCGGCGAATTGCTCAGAGGTCGGAGCGTGGCGCCTGTCGAGTTGTTCGAGGCGGCGCGCAAATCGCTTCACTTTGTCGGCTATGAGGGATTGTCGATGATCGCGGCGTCGGGCCTCGACATGGCCGCGTGGGATGCGTTGGCGAAAGCCGCAAACAAGCCGCTGTGCGTGCTGCTGGGGGCGACGGTCGGCGCCGTGAGATCCTACAATAGCAACGGCCTTTGGCTGAAGGAGCCGGCCGCCGTCGCGGCCGAGGCTTTGGAATTGCGCGACGAAGGAGGGTTCTCAGCCCTGAAATTGCGCCTCGGCAGAAGCGATCCGCGCGAGGATCTGACGACCCTTGACGCCGTTCGAAAAGCAGTCGGGGATCGGATGCATTTGATGGTGGACTACAACCAGGGCCTAAATCTCGCCGAAGCCATCGAGCGGTGCCATACGATCGATGACTATGGCCTCGACTGGATCGAGGAGCCCGTCGTCTATGACAATCTTGACGGGCACGCCCGACTGGCGGCGGAGCTGAAGACGCCGATCCAGATCGGTGAGAACTTCTATGGTCCGAGGGAGATGCATAAGGCGATCGCGAGAAAGGCCTGCGACCTGGTGATGCCGGATTTCATGCGTATCGGCGGAGTGACGGGCTGGATGCGGGCGGCTGCGATCGCCGGCGCCGCGGGTATCCCCATCTCAACGCATCTTTATCCGGAAGTCGCCGCTCACGTCATGCGCGCAACCGAGACCGCTCACTGGTTGGAATGGCAGGACTGGGCCGATCCGATTCTCGAACGGCCGTATGAAATCAAGGATGGTCTTTTGCATATTCCCGACACGCCTGGTGTCGGTCTGGAATGGAACGAAGCGGCCGTCGCGGCTCACCTTGCAAGCGTCTAAAGCGCGATGAGATTGGGTTGAATCGTCATCGCGCTTTAGCTCTTTGTTTGAGCATGATCTTTGCGGAAAATCGCTTCACACTTTTCCGGATCATGCTCTAGAGCGGCGGAGCGCCTACGCCGACGCTTCCGTCAAAACATCTCGAAATATTCGCGGTGCTCCCAGTCCGACACCTCGGCCTGGAAGCGTTCGATCTCCGCGTTCTTGATGAAGACGTAATAGTCCACGAATTCCGGCCCGAGCGCCTGGCGGAAGAACGGATCGTCGTTGAGCGCGAACACGGCCTCGCGCAGCGACTTTGGCAACAGCGCGGCCTTGGCCTCGTAGGGCGTGTCGGCCGACGGGCCGGGGTCGAGCTTGCGGTCGACGCCGTCGAGGCCGGAGAGGATCTGGCTTGCCATGTAGAGATAGGGATTGGCGGCGGGTTCGCCGATCCGGTTCTCCAGCCGGGTCGCCGGATCGCCGGCGCCGCCGAGCACGCGGATCATCACGCCGCGGTTGTCGCGGCCCCAGATCGCGCGGTCCGGCGCCAGCGAATAGGAGCGGTAGCGCTTGTAGCCGTTGATGGTCGGCGTCGTGAACACGGTCGAGGCCCGGGCGTGCTCGATCAGGCCGGCGAGCCAGCCGCGGCCGAGCGCACTGAGCGGCTCGCCGGTCTCCTTGGCCATGAAGACGTTCTCGCCATTGGCGCGCGACACCAGCGACTGGTGCAGGTGCCAGCCGCTCGCGAACACGTTCGGCAGTTTCGGCCGGCACATGAAGGTCGCGTGATAGCCGTGGCGGCGCGCGATCTGCTTCACTGCCGAACGAAACAGTACCATGGTGTCGGCCGGCGCAAGACCGACAGTCGGTGCGAAAGTGAATTCGCACTGGCTCGGACCGAATTCGACCTCGACCGAGCGCAACGGCAGGTCGAGCGCGATGATGTCGCGGCGGATGATCTCGAGCGCCGGCTCCATCAGGTCGTAGCGCTGCTCGGTGAGGTATTGATAGCCGTGCGATAGCAGGCTGACCGACGGCGGCCGTCCGGGCTGGCCGGCATCCTCCGGCGCCATGTGGGCGTCGTCGAGCTTGAACAGGTGGAATTCGACCTCGAGGCCGGCGACGAAATCGTAGCCGCGGCCGGCGAGCTGATCGAGCACCTTGCGATAGAGGTTGCGGGTCGCGAACGGCACCGGCCGGCCGTCGCTGAAATAGAGGTCGCAGAGCAGCCAGCCGGTGTTTTGCGCCCAAGGCAGCACGCGGAAGGTGGTGGGGTCGGCGACCATCAGCACGTCGGCCGCGCCTTCCATCTCCTTCATGCCGAAGCCGCCGCCTGATGTGAACACCGGAAACACCGTCTTGTGCGAGGTGTCCTTGGCGAGCATCGTCGTGGTGATGGAGCAGCCGCTTTCCAGCGAGCGCACCGCTTCGCCGGCGATCAGCGTCTTGCCGCGCAGGATGCCGTGCTGGTCGGGGAACGACAGGCGGATGACTTCGAGGTTCTTCTCCTCGACGATGCGGCGGAGGCGTTGTGCGGCCTCCTTCTGCTCATCCGACCACAGGCCGTGACGCTCGACGAAGCTCACCGCGTCACTCCTTCACTTCTCCCTCGCCCCGCTCTTCGCGGGGAGAGGGTCGGGGTGAGGGGCTCTCTCCGCCGACTCGATATGCCGATAGACCTGTACCCCCTCACCCGGATCGCTAACGCGATCCGACCTCTCCCCGCAAGCGGGGCGAGGTGAAGGATACAATGCGGAGCCATTGATACCATCTTCACTCCGCCGCCGTCAGATGATGCACCTTGCCGGCGATCTCGCGCGGCACGGGAGCTGCCCATGGTGCGCCGCGGCGGCGCTTGACGTCGACTTCCATCCAGTAGAGCTCCCAGCCCTGGGTCGGGCCGATGCCGTCCATCGTGGCCGGGCCCTGGATACTGCGCGCGGAGGCGTCGTCGAGGAACAGCATCGGCTTCTCGCCGCCGGAGACCTTCTCGATCTCCTGCCGCAGCAGGCGGCGGTACTGCACGATCGCCTTGTCGCTCTGGCCGAGATGCTCGTTGGTGCGGTCCTGAATCGCCCCCATCGACTCCACTGCCCACTGGTCGTGGACATTGATGTCGGTGCCCATGCCGGTATAGGTCTCGGTCGCCTGCTCGTGCGGATCGAAGCCGTAATCGTTGCTCTTGTTCTTGCGCGACTTGTAGTCCGGCAGCGTATAGAGCTCGAGCCGCTGGTCGCGCATCTTCTGCTTGTCGACCGGCGCCGCATAGCTGGTGAAGATCGCGTACCAGTAGCAGTTCTCGTCGTCGACCGGCACGTGCCACTGCGTGATCGTCATCTCGGTCGACATCGGGATGACGAAGCCGTGCGGGAACAGCTGGTTGGTGACGCGCACATGGGTGCGCTCCGCGTCGAGCTCGCGCAGCGCAATCAGGCGCAGGCCATATTCGGTGTGCTCGACATTGATGATCGGCCGGTCATATTCGCGCAGGATCTTGGTCATCGGCATGTCGCTGCCGGCCGAGGCGCCGCGGAACTGCTTGCCGTAAGCCGCTGAGGTGTCCTCGTCCTCGAAGAAGCGATGCAGAAAGGAGGCGTGCGCCGGATCGATGCCGACCTCGAGCGCCTGCAGCCAGTTGCAGTTCATGTGGCCCTTGAACGCAAACGTATGGCTTCCGGGCGCAACGAAGCAGTCGAGCTCCGGAAAGGCGGGCGGGGCGCCTTCGCCGAGCCAGGCCCACAGGATGCCGCTCTTCTCGACTACCGGATAGGAGCGCTGCCTGATGCCCTTGCAGAGTTGCGAGCCGGCCGGCTCCGCCGGCGTCTCGATGCACTGGCCTGACGTGTCGAACAGCCAGCCGTGGAAGGCGCAGCGCAGCCCGCCATGCTCGAGCCGGCCGAAGGCGAGATCGGCGCCGCGATGCGCGCAGTGGCGGTCGATCAGCCCGTAGCTTCCGTCCTCGCCGCGGAACAGAACCAGGTTTTCGCCAAGCAGCCGCACCGGCCGAACCGGGCGCGGTCCTTCCAGCTCGTCGACCAGCGCCGCCGGCTGCCAGTAACTCCGCATCAGCCTGCCACACGGGTCCTTGCGGCCGGTGCGGGTGATCAGATCGTTCGCTTCCTGGCTCATCATGGCGGCGTCTCCCGGATTGGATTTGTTCGCCTATTGAACGAATGTGCGAATTATGCCATGTCTGGTTTGGACAGCAAGTGCAATTTTTGAACCGTTCAAAGCCGCGACCCAACCTAAAACGCCATGCCCAAGCTGAAGCGGACCGACCAGGACGAGCGCGCCACCGACTTCGTCGAGGCGCTCGATCGCGGCCTGCGCCTGCTGCAGGTGTTCGGCACCGTGTCGGGTCCTGCGACGCTGAGCGATCTGGCGCGTGCCGCCGATCTGCCGCGCGCCACCGCGCGCCGCATCCTGTTCACGCTCGCGCATGGCGGCTTCGTTGCCACCGACGGCAAGCTGTTCACCCTGACGCCGCATGTGCTGACGCTGGCGGGCTCGTTCCTGCAATCCAACCAGGTGGTGACGGTGCTGCAGCCGGTGCTCGACCGCATCGCGACGGCAGCGCAGGAGATCGCCTCGCTCGCCTTGCTCGACGGCGACGATGTCGTGTTCGTGGCGCGTTCGAGCCCGACCCGCGTGTTCTCCGCCGGTCTCGACATCGGCTACCGGCTGCCGGCGTTCTGCACCTCGGTCGGCCGCGCGATGCTCGGCCGGCTCACTGATGCCGAGCTCGCGGCGCGGCTGAAGGCGATGCGCCGCGATCCGGTGACGCCGCAGACCACGACCGATCCGAAGAGGCTGCTCGCCACCATCATCGCCGATCGCGCGCAGGGTTATTCACTGGTCGACCGCGAGGCCGAGCCGCATTTCCGCTCCATCTCGGTGCCGGTGCGCCGCTACGACGGCACCATCGTCGCCGCGATCAACATGGGCGCGCATGTCGATCGCGTACCGATGCAGGAATTGATCGACCGCTTCCTGCCGCTGCTGCGGGATGGTGCTGATGATGTGAAGAGCCGGCTGCTCTAAGGTAGTCCAACTTCGCTGACGATTTTCGTCATTGCGAGGAGCGATAGCACGAAGCAATCCATGCATCCACGCGCGCGGAGAGATGGATTGCTTCGCTTCGCTCGCAATGACGGGGGTAGTGTTTCTTTTTGTGCTGTGAGATTACAGCGCCACGCTGCGCAGACCGAACGAGCGCGCCTCGTTCTGCAGTACCGGCCGCACGGAATCGATCAGCCGCGCGGCGGCGGCGTCGACCGAGAGGCCGGCGGTGTCGACCACCGCCGATGCGCGGGCATAGAGCGGCTCGCGGCTGACCAGGATGTTGCGCAATTCCGCCATCGCCGAGCGATCGTCCGCCATCGGGCGCAGATCGCCCTGGCGGCGGACGCGGGCCATGTGCTCTTCCGGCTCGGCCTTCAGCCAGATCGTGTAGAACGACGACAGGATCAAATCGAAGGTCAGCGCCTCGGAGACGATGCCGCCGCCGGTCGCCAGCACCATCAATTCCTTGCGCGCCAACAGCTGCGTCAGCGCGGCCTGCTCCATGCGGCGGAAGCCTTCCTGGCCGTACAGCGCGATGATCTCGGCGACCGAGAGGCCGTTCTGCGCCTCGATCTCCTTGTTGAGCTCGACAAAGCTCCAGCCGATCTTCCTCGCCAGCATCCGGCCGAGCGTGGTCTTGCCGGCGCCGCGCAGGCCGATCAGCGCAATGCCGGAGAACGAGGCGCGCCGCGGCGCCAACGGGCTGCTGCCGGCGAGCATGTCCTTGGCCTGCGCGATCTGGTTCGGCGACGCCTTGCGCAGCAGGTCGCGGATCACGGCCCAGTCCGGCACGGGCTCGCTGGAGGGGATCAGGTCCTCGAGATGCGCACCCATCGCGCCTGCGACACGGCGCAGCAGCACGATCGAGACATTGCCTTTGCCGCTTTCGAGCTGGGCGATGTAGCGTTCGGAAATGCCGGAAACCTTGGCGAGCACCTTGCGCGACATGCCGCGCAGGGCGCGCATCGTGCGCACGCGCTGGCCGAGCTGTTCAAGGAAGTCGGTTTCCGGGTCGTTGGCTGCGGTCATGATCCCTGTGCGACGCGCGGTCCTGACTGAATCAGACCGAGGTTCTAGGAAACATAGTGCCGATAAGGATTGACAGCAAGCCAACGTGGTGGCTTTGTATGAATTATAATTCTTAAATTCACAGGAGAGGGAAGCGTGGCACGTCCGGGTCCGAGGAGCGGAGCATGACTTACAACGCGGTCTCCTGGCTGCTCGACCGCAACGTCGATGAAGGCCGCGGCGACAAGGTCGTGTTCGACGATACGGTGTCGCAAATCACCTATGGCCAGTTGCAGCAGCAGACCCGCCGCGTCGGCAACATGCTGCGCCAGCTCGGCGTCCGCCGCGAAGAGCGGGTCGCCATGATCATGCTGGACACGGTCGATTTCCCGATCGTGTTCCTCGGCGCGATCCGCGCCGGCGTGGTGCCGGTGCCGCTCAACACGCTGCTGACCGCGGAGCAATACGCCTACATCCTCGGTGATTGCCGCGCCCGCGTGCTGTTCGTGTCGGAAGCGCTGCTGCCGGTCGTGAAGGACATCATCGCGCGCATGCCCGACCTCGAGCATGTCGTGGTCTCCGGCAAGGATGCGCATGGCCACAAGAAGCTGTCCGATGAGATCGCGCGCGAGAGCGACGTGTTCGCCACCGCGCCGACCCATGCCGACGAGCCGGCATTCTGGCTCTATTCGTCGGGCTCGACCGGCATGCCGAAGGGCGTGCGCCATCTGCATTCCAATCTCGCGGCGACCGCGGAGACCTACGCCAAGCAGGTGCTCGGGATCCGCGAGGATGATGTCGGCCTCTCGGCGGCCAAGCTGTTCTTCGCCTACGGGCTCGGCAATGCGCTGACCTTCCCGATGTCGGTCGGCGCCACCACGGTGTTGAACTCCGAGCGGCCGACGCCGGCGGTGATGTTCGCGCTGATGAACAAATATCACCCCAGCATCTTCTTCGGCGTGCCGACCCTGTTCGCGGCGATGCTGAACGACGAGGCGACCAAGGCGCAGTCCGGCGGCAATCGCCTGCGCGTCTGCACCTCGGCCGGCGAGGCGCTGCCGGAGTCGGTCGGCAATGCCTGGAAGACGCGGTTCGGCGTCGACATCCTCGACGGCGTCGGCTCGACCGAGCTGTTGCACATCTTCCTGTCGAACGCGCCCGGCGACATCAAATACGGCTCGTCCGGCCGTCCGGTGCCCGGCTACAAGGTGAGGCTGGTCAATGAGGCCGGCGCCGACGTCGCGGACGGCGAGGTCGGCGAACTCTTGGTCGATGCGCCCTCGGCCGGCGAGAGCTACTGGAATCAACGGGCCAAGAGCCGCGCCACCTTCGAGGGCGCCTGGACCCGCACCGGCGACAAATACACGCGCGATGCCGACGGCCGCTACACCTTCTGCGGCCGCGCCGACGACATGTTCAAGGTCTCCGGCATCTGGGTGTCACCGTTCGAGGTCGAGAGCGCGCTGATCACCCATCCCGCGGTGCTGGAGGCGGCGGTCGTGCCGGAGGCCGACCCGGAAGGCCTGCTCAAGCCGAAGGCCTATGTGGTGCTGCGGTCCGACAGTTCAGCCGCCGGCCTGCACGAGGCGCTGAAGGAGCACGTCAAGCAGAAGATCGGCCCGTGGAAATATCCGCGCTGGATCGATGTCGTCGACAATCTGCCGAAGACGGCGACCGGAAAGATCCAGCGGTTCAAATTGCGGGAACACGAGCACTAGCTCCCCGCGTCGTCCCGGCCTAGTGCGCAATTGCGCACGGGAGCCGGGACCCATACGCCGCGGCCTTCGTTTCGAGAGACGCTGTTCAACAGCTTTGCGCAACAACTAACGCCTGTGGTTATGGGTCCCGGCTTTCGCCGGGACGACGATGAGGAAGGCCTACCATGACAAACTTGAAACCCTCCGGCTTCCTCAGCATCGACGGCGCCGAGCTCGAATACCGCATGATCGGTCCCTCGCCGGACGCGGCGCCGACCATCGTGATGCTCCATGAAGGCCTCGGCTCGGTCGGGCTGTGGGGCGACTTCCCCGAGAAGCTGCAGGCGGCGACCGGCGCCGGCGTGTTCGCCTATTCGCGCGCGGGTTATGGCGCCTCGTCGCCGGCGAAGCTGCCGCGTCCGGTCGACTACATGCACCGCGAGGCGCTCGACGTGCTGCCGAAGCTGCTCGATCGGATCGGCTTTCGCCGCGGCTTGCTGCTCGGTCATTCCGACGGCGCGTCGATTGCCGCGATCTATGCCGGCGCGCAACAGGATCATCGCCTGCACGGCTTGGCGCTGCTGGCGCCGCACTTCATCGTGGAGGACATTTCGGTGAAGTCGATCGCCGAGATCAAGACCGCATACGAGACCACCAATCTGAAGGAGAAGCTGGCGCGCTGGCACAAGGATGTCGACAACGCCTTTTATGGCTGGAACGGCGCCTGGCTCGATCCGGCATTCCGCGACTGGGATATCTCCGACTATCTCGCCTATATCCGCGTGCCCGTGCTGATCGTGCAGGGCGCGGCCGACCAGTACGGCACCATGCGCCAGGTCGAGATCGCCCAGGAGGAATGCTACTGCCCGGTCGATGTCACGGCCATCGATGGTGCCGGCCATTCGCCGCATCGCGAGGCGCCCGCGGTGACGCTCGAGGCGGTCGCCGAATTCGCCAAAGCGGCGCTGCGCGACGACCCGGCACTGGCGGCCTGACCTTTGGTGCCGATGCCAGGTCATTGGCCGAGCGTGTGAATTTCGCGAACATGAAACAAAATGCATGTTTTTGCGTTTTGAACTAGACCAGATCAAAAACATGCATTATTGTGCATGAAGACCTCGACGACGAACCTTCAAACGAACAACAGCAAGACAGCAGATAAGGGTGGCCCATGGCTGGTGACGAGCGCGTCCTTGCAGGCGGGGCGAAGTACATCGACTTCCAGACCGACCCGTCGCGCTACCGGCACTGGAAGCTCGACGCTGCGGGCGACGTCGCGACGCTGACCATGGACGTCGACGAGAACGCCGGCCTGTTCGAAGGCTACCAGCTCAAGCTCAATTCCTATGACCTCGGCGTCGACATCGAGCTTGCCGACGCCGTGCAGCGGCTGCGCTTCGAGCATCCCGAGGTCAAGGTGGTGGTGATGCGCTCGGGCAAGAACCGGGTGTTCTGCGCCGGCGCCAACATCCGCATGCTGGCGGGCTCGACCCATGCCCACAAGGTCAACTTCTGCAAATTCACCAACGAGACCCGCAACGGCCTGGAAGACTCCAGCGAGAATTCCGGGCAGAGCTTCATCACCGTCGTCAACGGTACCGCGGCCGGCGGCGGTTATGAACTGGCGCTCGCGACCGACCACATCATGATGGCCGACGACGGCGCTGCCGCCGTCGCGCTGCCGGAAGTGCCGCTGCTCGCGGTGCTGCCGGGCACCGGCGGGCTCACGCGCGTCGTCGACAAGCGCAAGGTGCGCCGCGACCATGCCGATTTCTTCTGCACCATCGAGGAAGGCATCAAGGGCAAGCGCGCCGTTTCCTGGCGCCTGGTCGACGAGATCGCGCCGAACTCCAAGCTCGAGGGCAAGCTGGCCGAGCGCGTCAAGGAATTCGCCGCGAAGTCGAAGCGCAACGGCGCCGGCAAGGGCATCGCACTGGCGCCGCTGACGCGCACCATCGACGACAGCGCCATCCGCTATGGCTTCGTCAGCGTCGACATCGATCGCGCGGCGCGCATCGCCACCATCTCGATCAAGGCGCCGGAAACCACGGCGCCCGCCGACATCGACGGCATGATCGCGCAGGGCGCTGCGTTCTGGCCGCTGCAGGTCGCCCGCGAGCTCGATGACGCGATCCTGCATCTGCGCATCAACGAGCTCGAGATCGCGATGCTGGTGTTCAAGAGCCATGGCGACCGCGCCAATGTCGTGTCCTATGATGCGTTCCTGGAGGCCAACAAGGCGCACTGGCTGGTCAACGAGGTCAGGCATTACTGGAAGCGCGTGCTCAAGCGCATCGACGTCACCTCGCGCACGCTGGTGACGCTGGTCGAGCCCGGCTCCTGCTTCGTCGGCACGCTGGCCGAGCTCGTGTTCGCCGCCGACCGCTCCTACATGCTGATCGGCCAGAAGCAGGGCGACAACCGCCCGCCGCCGGCGATCGAGCTGACGGCGATGAATTTCGGGCCCTATCCGATGAGCCACGGCCTGACCCGGCTGCAATCGCGCTTCCAGGCCGATCCGTCGGATCTGGAGCGCGCGCAAGGCTCGATCGGCAAGGCGCTCGACGCGGAGGAGGCCGAGGAGCTCGGTCTCGTCACCTTCGCGCTCGACGACATCGACTGGGACGACGAGGTCCGCGTGTTCTTCGAGGAGCGCACCTCGTTCTCGCCCGACGGTCTCACCGGCATGGAAGCCAATCTGCGCTTCGTCGGCCCGGAGACCATGGAATCGAAGATCTTCTCCCGCCTCACGGCGTGGCAGAACTGGATATTCCAGCGGCCGAACGCGGTCGGTGAGGACGGCGCACTGCGCCGCTACGGCACCGGCCAGAAGGCGCAATTCGACATGACGCGAGTTTAAGGGAGCACGGCCATGAACATCATGAACGTCGATTACTCGACCAAGATTCCGAACAATGTGAATCTCGCCGAGGACCGCCAGGTGCTCAAGGCGCTGGAAGGCTGGCACCCCGGCTACATGGACTGGTGGAGCGACATGGGTCCGGACGGCTTCCAGGAATCGCTGGTCTATCTGCGCACCGCCTATTCGGTCGATCCGCGCGGCTGGGCCAAGTTCGACTACGTGCGGATGCCCGAATATCGCTGGGGCATCTTGCTCGCGCCGCAGGAAGAGAACCGCGTCATTCCGTTCGGCGAGGACTATGGCAAGCCGGCCTGGCAGGAAGTCCCCGGTGAGCACCGCGCCATGCTGCGCCGCCTGATCGTGATCCAGGGCGACACCGAGCCGGCCTCGGTCGAGCAGCAGCGCCATCTCGGCAAGACCGCGCCCTCGCTCTACGACATGCGCAACCTGTTCCAGGTCAATGTCGAGGAAGGCCGCCATCTCTGGGCGATGGTCTACCTCTTGCAGAAGTATTTCGGCCGCGACGGCCGCGAGGAGGCGGATGATTTGTTGCGCCGCCGCTCGGGCGACGCGGATAGCCCGCGCATGCTAGGGGCCTTCAACGAGGCGACGCCGGACTGGCTGTCGTTCTTCATGTTCACCTACTTCACCGACCGCGACGGCAAGATGCAGCTGCACTCGCTGGCGCAGTCGGGCTTCGATCCGCTGTCGCGCACCTGCCGCTTCATGCTGACAGAAGAAGCCCACCACATGTTCGTCGGCGAGACCGGCATCACCCGCGTCGTGCAGCGCACCTGCGATGCGATGAAGGAAGCCGGCATCACCGATCCGAACGACATCGCCAAGATCCGCGCGCTTGGCGTGATCGACCTGCCGACCATCCAGAAGAAGCTGAACCTGCACTATTCGCTGTCGCTCGACCTGTTCGGCTCGGAAGTGTCGACCAACGCGGCCAATGCCTTCAACGCCGGCATCAAGGGCCGCTACAAGGAGACCACGATCGACGACGACCACCAGCTCAAGAGCTCGACCTATCCGGTCATGAAGATGGTGGACGGCCAGATCAAGATGGTCGACGAGCCGGCGCTGACCGCGCTCAACATGCGGCTGCGCGACGACTACACGCAGGATTGCGTCAAGGGCATGCTGCGCTGGAACAAGGTGATCTCGACCGCCGGCATCGACTACAAGCTCGCGGTGCCGAACACTGCCTTCCACCGCCAGATCGGCGAGTTCAAGGACGTCCATGCGACGCCCGATGGCCTCTTGATCGACGACGCCACCTGGGCCAAGCGCAAGAACGACTGGCTGCCGTCGACCGCGGACGGCGACTTCATCGCCTCGCTGATGAAACCGGTGACCGAACCCGGCCAGTTCGCCTCCTGGATCTCGCCGCCCAAGGTCGGCATCGACAACAAGCCGGGCGACTTCGAGTATGTGAGGATCGAGAGCTGATCGGCGCGAGCATGATCCGGAAAAGTGTGAAGCGGTTTTCCGAAGAGATCATGCTCAAACAACGGATAGGTCATGATGCGAAAATCGCATCGTGACCTAACAGTTTCTTTCCGCAGGGAGAGAACAGGAAGGGGCGAGCCGAAAAGGTCCCGGGGCTCGTCCCTTTCTTTTTGGTCAGATGCCGGTACGGAGGCGCGGCCTCAATCGTCATTTGTAAGTTCGTCGGGCCACATCTGCGCACCGTGAAGCACGCGCAAGATGCGAACAGTCTCACCGTCAACAAGGTACGCCGTGACATAAGGTGTGCGCGGGATGACCAACTCGCGCGTGCCGGCAACACGCCCGGGCCGGCCACAGGAAAGTCGAGCAGGCGCCGCGCAGCATCGGCAATCTGTTCGTCAACATGGACCGCCGCGCGAGGATTCTCGGCCGCCTGGTGCACCTTCTCGCGAAACCAGCTGTCGTAAGCCTGGCTGTTGCTCACGAGTTCCAGTGGAAGCATTCCTTCATTGGCCGTGCGTGTCAGCAGAATCCGCACGGCGCCGGATACCGTGAGACCCATGTTCTCCAGAACCTCGGTGGCCTTTTCCTTTACGTCCGCATCGATGCGGGTTTGGACCAGGGCATTCGAAGCCATAGCGATCTCCTTCACTCGCATCCAATGTAATGCATTTGAATGACAAGCGCCCACAGCCCTATGGAAGCAGGTGAGCCAGCGACGAAAACGGCCCCGCCCTTCGGCGGAGCCGTTGCCGTAGGTCGGTCGCGCGGCCGCTTAGCCCGCGATCTCCAGCCCTGCCGTCGCATAGACCACGCCGCCATCGACCGCGATGGTGTTGCCCACGACATAGTCGCCGGCGCGCGAGGCGAGGTAGATCGCGGTGCCCGCCATGTCCTCGTCGGTACCGACGCGCTTCGCCGGCACGCGCTTGGCGACTTCGTCGGCGTGGTCGCGCGCGGCGCGGTTCATGTCCGACTTGAAGGCGCCCGGTGCGATCGCGGTGACGTTGATGTTGTCCTTGATCAGGCGGGTCGCCATGCGGCGCGTCAGATGGATCACCGCCGCCTTGCTGGCGGCATAGGAATAGGTCTCCATCGGGTTGACGAAGATGCCGTCGATCGAGGCAATGTTGATCACCTTGCCCGGCCTGTCGTGCGTCGCCGCCGCACGCAGCGGCTTGGCCAGCGCCTTGGTCAGGAAGAAGATCGACTTGACGTTGAGGTTCATCACCTTGTCCCAGCCGCTCTCCGGAAATTCGTCGAAATCCGCGCCCCAGGCCGCGCCGGCATTGTTGACGAGGATGTCGAGCTTCGGCTCGCGCTTGATGATCTCGCCCGCGAGCTTCTCGCAGCCCTCGACGGTCGAGATGTCGATCGGCAGCGCGATGCATTCGCCGTCATAGGCGGCGGACAGCTCCTGGGCGGTCGCCTCGCAGGGACCTGCCTTGCGCGCGGTGATGTAGACCCTGGCGGCACCCTGCGCGAGGAAGCCGGCCGCGATCATCTTGCCGATGCCGCGCGATCCCCCGGTCACCAATGCGACGCGGCCTTTCAGCGAGAACAGATCCTTGAACATGCGCTCCTCCTTTGCGTTGCCAGTGGTTCTGGGCGCGCCCGGGGAGCGAGTCAAGGAGAGGGAAGGGATCGGTAGCCCGGATGCAGTGAAGCGAAATCCGGGAAAATGCTATCCGCGGATGCGACGGCCCCGGATTACGCTTCGCTGCATCCGGGCTACGAAGAGTAGCTTACGCCGCGTCGATGCGGCGAAAGCCGTTCCACACCGCTGTAGCGGCGCCTGATGTCAGCACCGGCAGCAGGCGCGCGTCCTGGTAATTGCCGTTCAGCGAGACCCGCTGCAAGGCGGTCAGATGGTCGGCGCTTTCGGGAAACAGCATGCCGGGCCGCGTCGTCACCGCGGTCCGAAAGCCGATCGACCGGGCGAGGGCGAATTCACGCTGCCCGGCGGCGATCCGGTCGCCATAGGGATAGGCGAGATGCAATGCCGGCCGCTGCAGCGCATCCTCGATCCGCGCCCGGCTGGTCGCGAGCTCGAACGATGCGATGGTCTCGCTCTGCTTGGCGAGATTGCAATGGGTGATGGTGTGCGCGCCGATCGTCACCAGCGGATCCTCGGCGAAGCCGCGCAACTCGTCCCAGGACATGCAGAGCTCGCGCGCGATGCCGGTCTCGTCGACCCCGTGACGGGTGCACAGCGCGGATATCTCGGCCTGCATCGCCTGCTCGCCGGGCAGTGAACGCAGCCAGTCGTGGATGCGGCCGAAGGCAGTACGCTTGGCCTGCGGTGTCGCAGTGTCGATCCGCGTCATGGTGCCGTCGATCGGCACCTCGATCGCGGACGCCGCCGCGATCACCCGCTCCAGCGCGATCCACCACAATCTGCCGCAGCCCTCGGCGAAATCGCTCGCGACATAGACCGTGAACGGGGCGCCGAACTCGCGCATCACAGGCAGCGCGAAATCGCGGTTGTCGCGATAGCCGTCGTCGAAGGTAAAGCAGGCGAAGCGCCGCGCGAAATTCCGTTCGGCGAGACGGCGATGCGCCTCGTCGATGCTGATCACGTCGACGTCGAGCGCGCGCAGATGCGTCAGCATCGCGCGCAGGAAGTCCGGCGTGACCTCGAGATGATGGTTCGGCTGGAACGCGTCGCCGCGCCGCGGGCGGACGTGGTGCAGCATGAAGATGGCGCCGACGCCGGCGAAGATCGGCCGCAGCAGGATATGCGCACCCGAGAAATACAACGCCTCCATGCCGGCACGGATCACGGTGTTGCGGAGTTGTTTCATGTGGGCGCGGGCCGGCCGATTTGCATTCCGCGGCAAACTTAGCGAAAGACCACTGAAGAAACTGTTATCCCGGTCCGACATGGCGCCCCCGCCATGGCGCGTCATTTGGGGTTTGACAGTCAGCCAAGGGTTTGTTTTCTCTCTGGTTCCCGACCCCGCAGGACGCTGAATGCACGGACTTTTCAAGTGGAGTAGCAAGTGGTGGCCGGGGGTGATTCCACTGGTCGTGCTTTGGGGTATTGCGGCCTGGACGAGCACTGCAACGGTCGAAGCGGACCTTGCCGCGCGCTCTAATGCCGCACTGAAGGACACCGTTCTCGACAAGCGCCGCATCAGCGTCGACGGCCGCGACGTGACGTTCGCGGCCAACGCCTTCTCTGAAGACGGCCGCCTCAGCGCGGTGGCGTCGGTCGAAGCCGTGCCCGGCGTGCGGCTGGTCAACGACGAGACCCGCCTTGTTCCCGAAGCCAAGCCCTTTGTCTGGTCCGCCGAACGCGACGTGGTGCGGGTCACACTCGGTGGCAATGCGCCGCTGCCGTCGAGCAAGGGCAAGTTGACCGAAGCCGCGAAGGCCGGTCTCGGCGGCGTTGAGGTGGTGGATCAGATGGTGCTCGCCCGCGGCGCGCCGCTGCGGTTCGACGCGGCGGCGCTGCTGTTGCTCGACCAGATCGGCAAGCTGAAGGAAGGCAAGATCACGCTGACCGACAACAAGGTCAATCTCGCCGGCATGGCGCGCGAGCTCGGCGGACGCGAAGCGGTCGCCGCGGCGCTGAAGAACCTGCCGGAAGGCTATTCGATCGCCGCCAACGACATCAAGGCGCCGCCCTACGTGTTCCAGGCCTACAAGGACCCGGTCGCGGTGACGCTGACGCTGACCGGCTACGTGCCCGACAACAACGTGCACGCCGCGCTGGTCGCCGCCGCCGGCCGCAAGTTCTTCAGCGAGAAGGTGGTCGACAATCTCAAGGCCAGCATCGGCGCGCCGTCGGGTTTCGCTGCCGCGGTGGGGCCCGCGCTCGGCGCACTGTCGCGGCTCTCGACCGGAACGCTGGTGGTATCGGACCGCGAGGTGAAGCTGTCGGGCGATGCGCTCTACGATGCCGCCGCCGGCCAGATCCGCGACGGGCTCGGCAAGGATTTTCCGCAGGGCTGGCAGTACAAGGCCGAGGTCACGGTCAAGCCTGCGGCTGCCCCGGTCGATCCCACGGTGTGCCAGCAGCTGTTTTCCGAAATCCTCTCGAAGGGCAAGATCCGCTTCGAGTCCGGCAAGGCCGACATCGTGCCGGATTCCGCCGGCCTGCTCGACCGCCTGATCGAGACCGCGTTGCGCTGCCCCAATGCGACGATCGAGATCGCCGGCCATACCGACAGCGATGGCGAGGAGGCCGCCAACCAGGCACTGTCGGAACGCCGCGCGCAGGCCGTGGTGGATTACCTCGTGCGCGCCGGGCTGCCTGCCAGCCGCTTCACGCCGATCGGCTATGGCAGCACGCAGCCGCTAGCCGGCAACGAGAGTGAAGACGGCAAGGCGCAGAACCGCCGCATCGAATTCGTGGTGAAGTAGCGATGACCGTGCTCGCGACATTCTTCTGGGGTTGGCTGCTCGGCGCGGCGCTGCTCGGCTTTTGCATGGGCTGGATCGCGGTGGTGCATCGGGCGCGGGGCGTCTCGAAGGTCTGGATGCGCTGGCTGGCGCTGCTCGCCGCCGCGCTGGTGGCGGCGTCGTTCGCGCGGATCGTGCCCGGCCGGTTCGGCTACTGGCTCGATCTCTTCCTGGTCATGTTCGCGCTCTATCTCGTCGGCTGCGCGATCGGCTCCTGGCTGCGCGACTGGGTGGTTTCGCGCAGCAAGCCCGCGAGCTGACCTCAATCCCCTGATCCGACAGGCCTGAGCGGCGTCGCCAAGCGCAGGGCGAACTGCATTCGTTTTAGCGCTTGACATCAATACGTACGTACGTATTAAATCCGTCCATGCCAAAACCCTCTCTCCGCGATGCCATCCTCGACGCCGGCCTGACGGAAATGTTCCGGACCGGCTATCACGGCACCAGCGTGCGCGACGTCACCGCCGCCGCCGGCGCGCCGCAGGGCTCCTTCACCAACCATTTCCGCTCGAAGGAGCTGTTCGCATCCGAGGTGCTGGACCGCTACTTCGTCTATGTGCGCGGCCTCGTTGCCGAAGCGCTGGGCGACACGACGCTGACGCCGCGCGAAAGGCTGAGGAGCTATCTCGATCTGATCACCGGCAAGCTCGCGCATGACGGCTTCACCCGCGGCTGCCTGATCGGCGATTTCAGCCTCGAGGCGTCGGGCTCGAGCGAGATGCTGCGCGAGCAGCTCGACGACATCTTCCGGGAATGGCGCGCGCCGTTTGCGGCCTGCATCGCCGAGGCTCAGGCCACCGGCGAGATCGCCTCCGACTTCGATCCCGATCAGCTGGCCGATTTCCTGCTCGCATCCTGGCAGGGCGCGATGCTGCGCATGAAGGTCGAACGCAGCGAAGCGGCGCTGACGCGTTTCAAGACGATCGCATTCCAAACCGTGTTCAAGGAGTTGCCATGACCAGATCCCCCGATATCAGCCTGCATCATCGCGCCGTGCTTGGGTCTACGATGGCCTATCGCGAGACCGGCCGCAGCGACGCGCCGCACGTGCTGTTCCTGCACGGCAATCCGACGTCGTCCTACATCTGGCGTAACATCATGCCGCTGGTCGCCCCCGTCGGGCACTGCATCGCGCCCGACCTGATCGGCTACGGCCAGTCCGGCAAGCCCGACATCGGCTATCGCTTCTTCGACCAGGCGGACTATCTCGACGCGCTGATCGACGAGCTCGGCATCGCCTCGGCCTATCTCGTCGCCCAGGATTGGGGCACGGCGCTCGCCTTCCATCTCGCGGCACGCCGTCCGCAACTGGTGCGCGGGCTCGCCTTCATGGAGTTCATCCGCCCGATGCGTGATTGGTCGGACTTCCACCAGCACGACGCCGCGCGGGAGACGTTCCGGAAATTCCGCACGCCGGGCGAGGGCGAAGCGATGATCCTCGACAACAATGCGTTCGTCGAACGCGTGCTGCCCGGCTCGATCCTGCGCACGCTCGGCGAGGAGGAGATGGCCGCCTACCGCGCGCCGTTTGCGACGCGCGAGAGCCGCAAGCCGACCCTGATGCTGCCGCGCGAGCTGCCGATCGCGGGCGAGCCGGCCGATGTCGCTGAGGCGCTCACGGTGGCGCATGCGGCGCTCGTGGCATCGACCTATCCGAAGCTGCTGTTCGCGGCGACGCCCGGGGCACTGGTGTCACCAGCCTTTGCCGCCGAATTCGCCAAGACGCTCAAGCATTGCGCGGTCATTCAACTCGGCGCGGGCGCGCACTATCTGCAGGAGGATCATCCGGAGGCGATCGGCCGTTCTGTGGCCGGCTGGATCGCCGGCGTCGAGGCTGCCTCCGCGCAGCGCGACGCCGCATGAGGGCACGGAGGGCGTGACATGAGGAATGTCTCGATCACCTATTGCCGGCCGTGCGGCTATGAGAAGCGTGCAAAGGAAGCCGCGGCGCTGTTGCGCGAGCGCCTTGGCGTCGATGCGACGCTGATCCCCGGCAAGGGCGGCATCTTCGAGGTCAAGCTTGGCGACGAGGTTGTCGCCAGGCGCGCCAAGGGACATTTTCCCGATGCCGCCGAGATCGTCGCCGCGGTCACGGCCGCGCGGGATTGCTGATCGGCGGAGCGCCTCTCGGCGGGTACGGAAGATCATTCTCTATTCGGCCGTGCCGGTACTTCACCGTAGTTTTCCGGATGGCCTTGCGGACCGTTCGGCGGGCTAACTGCCGCACGCGCATGTCAAGTCTTGTCGAAGGCGGCGGGAAACGCGCATATTTGTGCACCCGCTGTCATGAATCATCCGTAATATCTTGAAGATGCGCGTTTTATTGTCTTTTGACGAATTCCACTCCGGTTTAAAACGCGCTACACGGGCCAGGGCACAGCGAAGCGCCGGCGGAGATCGCCCGGGAGCCGTCGTCGCGGGATCGCAATTCGAGGTCTAGATGCTGGAAGCAATACGCAGGGCGATGGCGTTTCTGCGCCAGAAGCAAATCCTGCATCGGCTGGGTGTTGTCATCAGCATCGCCGTCATCGGCATCGCCTGCTACGTCCTTTATCACATGCTGCGCGGCATCGACACCAACGAGGTGCTCGAGGCCATCAAGAGCACCGAGCCGCGGCAGATTGCCCTGGCGGGACTGTTCGTCGCGGCGGGCTACTTCACGTTGACCTTCTACGATCTGTTCGCGGTGCGCGCGATCGGCCACGCCCATGTGCCCTATCGCATCAACGCGCTCGCGGCCTTCACCTCCTATTCGATCGGCCACAATGTCGGCGCCAGCGTCTTCACCGGCGGCGCGGTGCGCTACCGGATCTATTCGGCGTGGGGGTTGAATGCGATCGACGTCGCCAAGATCTGCTTTCTTGCCGGGCTCACCTTCTGGCTCGGCAATGCCGCGGTGCTCGGGCTCGGCATCGCCTACCACCCGGAGGCGGCCGCCAACATCGACCAGCTGCCGCCCTGGCTCAACCGGGCGCTGGCATTCGCGATCATCACCGCGCTGGTCGCCTATGTGGTCTGGGTCTGGACCCAGCCGCGGGTGGTCGGCCGCGGCCCCTGGACGGTGACCCTGCCGGGCGGCCCGCTGACGCTGCTGCAGATCGCGATCGGCATCCTCGACCTCGGCTTCTGCGCGCTGGCGATGTACGTGCTGGTGCCGGACGAGCCAAATCTCGGCTTCGTCGTGGTCGCCGTCATCTTCGTGTCGGCGACCCTGCTCGGCTTCGCCAGCCACTCCCCCGGCGGCCTCGGGGTGTTCGACGCCGCCATGCTGGTCGGCCTCTGGCAGATGGACCGCGAGGACCTGCTCGGCGGTATGCTGCTGTTCCGGCTCCTCTACTATATTGCGCCGTTCGTCATATCTGTAATCTTGCTGACGTTTCGGGAGGTTATCGTCGGCGCCCGACTCAAACGGCTGCCGCAGGCTGATTCGGGTCCCCGCGCCGAGCCGCACCATGAGGCGGTTCTGGTTCGAAAGCGCGGTGACTCCGGGGTCTGATGAAGCGGCCCGATGCCTCCCGAGGGAAGGTCGCTATGACCGCGCCTGGGCGAGACATGAACCGACGGGATGAAAGCCGCCGCGATGGCAATTGACGATTCGCATTCCTCCATCTTCTCGCCCTGGCCCGACCGGTTGCGCCATTCCGCGCTGATCCTGCTTGCCGCAGCGCTGGCCTTGAGCGTGGTGGTCGCGCTCGGCGAATTGTCGCTGGTGCGCGCCTGCGCCGTGTTCGTCTGCATCGCGGCCGCGGCGCTGGTGCCATGGCGGCTGCATGATGCCGGAACCTCGCGCGAGGATGTCCGCGGCGTCAATCCGGTCGAGGCCGCCGCCGTCAGCGCGGTCGTCGCCGGCATGCCGGATCCGGCCGTATTGCTCGATCGCGCCGGCCGCGTCATCCATCTCAACGCCGCAGCGGCGCAGCTCGCGCCTGCGCTGCGCAAGAACGAACTGGCGCAATTTGCCCTGCGCTCGCCGGAGATCATCACCGCGCTGCGCGAGGCGATCGCGACCACCGAGCCACGCCGCGCCACCTACACCGACCACGTTCCGGTCGATCGCTGGATGGAACTGGTGATCACGCCGGTGCCGGTGCCGACCCAGTTCGGCGGCACCGAGAAGTGCATGCTGATGACCTTCCACGACCTGACGCCGCTGCGCCGGGTCGAGGAGATGCGAGCCGACTTCGTCGCCAATGCCAGCCACGAGCTGCGCACGCCGCTCGCCGCCTTGTCCGGCTTCATCGACACGCTGCAGGGGCCGGCGCGCGAGGACGCGCGGGCGCGCGAGCGCTTCCTCGGCATCATGCACACCCAGGCGACCCGCATGGCGCGGCTGATCGACGATTTGCTGTCGCTGTCGCGGGTCGAGTTGTCGGCCCATGTGCGGCCCGAGGCCTCGATCGACATCGTGCCGATCATCCGCCAGGTCGCCGACGGGCTCGAGGCACTGGCCAGCGAGCGCCAGGTCGAGATCGAGGTCGACCTGCCTCAGGCTCCGGTCATGATCGCCGGCGACCGCGAGGAACTGCTCCGCCTGTTCGAGAACCTGATCGAGAATGCCCTCAAATACGGCGCCTCCGGGGGGCGCGTCATAGTGTCGCTGAATCAGGCCGTTTCGGGTGCATCGGGCGAAGGGGCCCCCGAAATCCGTGTCATGGTACGGGATTTCGGCCCCGGCATCGCCCCCGAGCACCTGCCGCGGCTGACCGAGCGCTTCTACCGGGTCGACGTCGGCGACAGCCGCAACCAGGGCGGAACGGGCCTCGGATTATCGTTGGTGAAACATATTCTTAACCGTCATCGCGGGCGTCTTTTGATCGAGAGCGTGCCGAAGAACGGGGCCACTTTTACCGCCTGTTTTCCCCGGCCGAAGACCCCGTTGCCAACTCAAAGCTAAGCGTTTTCAGAAGCTTAGTACTGTCATCCAACTGTCATCCAACCTTCGTAAAAGCAGCACCGACCGCTCCTAGATGGACCGGCGTGAGCGCGATCGGGCGCATTCGGCGCTTCGCTCACTGATGGAGACCACCCATGAATTTCATCAAAGCAATCGTCGCAGCCGGCGTGATCGCCGCTTCGACGTCGGCCTTCGCTGCCGATATTACCGGCGCGGGCGCGACGTTTCCGTTCCCGATCTATTCGAAGTGGGCTGACGCCTACAAAAAGGAGACCGGCAACGGTCTGAACTACCAGTCGATCGGCTCCGGCGCCGGCATCAAGCAGATCCAGGCCAAGACCGTGACCTTCGGCGCCACCGACGCGCCGCTCAAGCACGAGCAACTCGAGAAGGACGGCCTCGTGCAGTGGCCGATGGTGATGGGTGCGATCGTCCCGGTCGTGAACCTCGAAGGCATCAAGCCGGGTGACCTGATCCTGTCGGGCGAAGTGCTCGGCGACATCTATCTCGGCAAGATCACCAAGTGGAATGACGCGGCGATCGCCAAGCTCAATCCGAAGCTGACCCTGCCGGGCGATGCCATCACCGTCGTGCGCCGTTCGGACGGTTCGGGCACCACCTTCAACTTCACCGACTATCTCTCCAAGTCGAACGCCGACTGGAAGTCCAAGGTCGGTTCCGGCACCGCGGTCGAGTGGCCGGTCGGCGTCGGCGCCAAGGGCAACGAAGGCGTTGCCGGCAACATCAGCCAGACCAAGAACGCTATCGGCTATGTCGAGTATGCCTACGCCAAGCAGAACAAGCTGACCTACACCGGGCTGGTAAACAAGGCCGGCAAGACCGTGCAGCCGACCATGGCTGCCTTCCAGGCTGCCGCCTCGAATGCCGACTGGGCCAAGGCTCCCGGCTACTACGTGATCCTGACCGACCAGCCGGGCGAGGCCTCCTGGCCGATCACCGCGGCGACCTTCATCCTGATGCACAAGGACTCGACCGACAAGGCGGCCTCGCAGGAAGCGCTCAAGTTCTTCAAGTACGCCTTCGAGAAGGGCGACAAGGCGGCCGAAGAGCTCGACTACATCCCGATGCCGGACTCGGTCGTCAAGCTGATCGAGAAGACCTGGTCGTCGGACATCAAGAGCTAAGTCCGACGCTGCGACAGGGCCTGTGCCGACTCGATCGCGGCACAGGTTGAGCGACCAAGACCCGGTCTCCATCACCGCGGCAACAAGCGCGCGATCGAGGCCGGGTTCGCGCCTCAAGGGGCGTGGCTGGAACGACGACGCCCGGCCAAATGCGTCAGTGAAGATCGCTTCGGGGCGTAGCGGTTTGCGTGGCTTTTGCATACTAAAGAGGGGATTGGCGTGGCAGACATGGCTGTTCAGAGCGATGTGATGGAAGCCGCGGGACCTTACGATCGCGCCAAGGCCCTCAGCGCCTTCAAGCTCGGTGACCTCACCTTCTATTGGATCACCCGTATCTCGGCGATTTCGGTTCTGTTGATCCTCGGCGGCATCATCCTGTCGCTGATCGTCGGCGCCTGGCCGGCGATGAAGGAATACGGCTTCGCCTTCCTCTGGACGCAGCGCTGGGCGCCCTCGGCCGATCCGCCGGTGCTCGGCGCGCTCGGCCCGATCTACGGCACGCTGATCACTTCGGTCATCGCGATGCTGATCGCCATTCCGGTCGGCATCGGTATCGCCGTGTTCCTCACCGAGCTCTGCCCGCAAATGCTGCGCCGCCCGATCGGCATCGCGATCGAGCTGCTCGCCGGCATCCCCTCGATCATCTACGGCATGTGGGGCTTCTTCGTCCTCGGCCCGTTCCTGGCCAACACCTTCCAGCCCTTCATGATCCGGATCTTCGAGGGCGTCCCGGTGCTGGGCGCGGTGTTCGCCGGCCCGCCGTCCTATCTCAGCCTGTTCAACGCTGCGCTGATCCTTGCGATCATGGTGCTGCCCTTCATCACCGCGATCTCGGTCGACGTGTTCAAGACCGTGCCGCCGGTGCTGAAGGAGGCCGCCTACGGCATGGGCTGCACTACTTGGGAAGTCGTTCGCAGCGTCGTGATCCCCTACACCCGCGTCGGCGTGATCGGCGGCATCATGCTGGCGCTCGGCCGCGCCCTCGGCGAGACCATGGCGGTGACCTTCATCATCGGCAACTCGTTCCGGATCTCGTCGTCGATCTTCGCGCCGGGCACCACGATCTCGGCGGCGATCGCCAGCGAATTCGCCGAGAGCGACGGCCTGCACCAGTCCGGCCTGATCCTGCTCGGCCTGCTGTTGTTCGTGCTGACCTTCTTCGTGCTCGCCGGCGCGCGGCTGATGCTGATGCGGCTTGAAAAGAAGGCGGGGAAGTAACGCCATGAACCCGATCTACAAATCCCGCCGCCGCAGCGACATCGTCATCCGCGCACTCTGTGTCGGCGCGGCGCTGTTCGGCGTTACCTGGCTGGCGCTGATCCTGATCACGCTGCTCTATAACGGCCTTGCCGGCCTCAGCGTGCAGCTGTTCACCCAGAACACGCCGCCGCCCGGCTCGACCGAAGGCGGCTTGCTCAACGCCATCGTCGGCTCGGTCATCATGACCGTGATCGGCGTCGGCATCGGCGCGCCGCTTGGCCTGTTCGCCGGCACCTACCTCGCCGAATACGGCAAGCACGACAAGCTGACCTCGGTGATCCGCTTCATCAACGACATCCTGCTCAGCGCGCCCTCGATCATCATCGGCCTGTTCATCTATGGTGCGGTGGTGGTGCCGATGCGCGGCTTCTCGGCGATCGCAGGCAGCCTTGCGCTCGCGGTGATCGTGATCCCGGTCGTGCTGCGCACCACCGAGGACATGCTGCTCTTGGTGCCCAATCCGCTGCGCGAGGCCGCCTCCGCGCTCGGCCTGCCGCGTTCGCTGGTGATCAAGCGGATCGCTTATCGTGCCGCGCGATCGGGTCTGATCACCGGTGTGCTGCTGGCGACCGCCCGCGTCGCCGGCGAGACCGCGCCGCTGCTGTTCACCGCGCTGTCGAACCAGTTCTTCAGCCTGGATCTGACCAAGACGATGGCCAACCTGCCAGTGACCATCAACAACTTCGTGCAGAGCCCCTACGCCTACTGGAAAGAGCTGGCGTGGAGCGGCGCGCTGCTCATCACATTCACCGTGCTCGCGTTGAATATCGGCGCGCGTATCCTTGGTGCCGAAAGGGCCGCAAAATGACCGAGCTTTCCGTCTCCACGACTGCCGCAGGCCACATTCCCCAGGTTCCGCTGCCGGAAGCGCCGCCGAAAGTCACGGTGCGCAACCTCAACTTCTATTACGGCGAGCACCACGCGCTGAAGAACATCAACCTGACGCTCGGCACCAACCGCGTCACGGCGTTCATCGGCCCGTCCGGCTGCGGCAAGTCGACCCTGCTGCGCATTTTCAACCGGATGTACGACCTGTATCCGGGTCAGCGCGCGGTCGGCCAGCTGATGCTGGACCAGACCAACATTCTCGACCCCAAGCTCGACCTCAACTTGCTGCGCGCGCGGGTCGGCATGGTGTTCCAGAAGCCGACGCCGTTCCCGATGACGATCTACGAGAACATCGCCTTCGGCATCCGCCTCTATGAGAAGATCTCGAAGTCCGAGATGGACGACCGGGTCGAGAAGGCGCTGCGCGGCGGCGCGCTGTGGAACGAGGTCAAGGACAAGCTGAACGCCTCCGGCCTGTCGCTCTCCGGCGGCCAGCAGCAGCGCCTGTGCATCGCGCGCACCGTGGCGGTGCGCCCCGAGGTGATCCTGTTCGACGAGCCGTGCTCGGCGCTCGACCCGATCTCGACCGCCAAGGTCGAGGAGCTGATCCAGGAACTCTCCGAGGACTACACGATCGCGATCGTCACCCACAACATGCAGCAGGCGGCGCGCGTCTCCGACAAGACCGCCTTCATGTATCTCGGCGAGCTGATCGAGTTCGACGACACCAACAAGATCTTCACCTCACCGAGCGATCGGCGCACCCAGGACTACATCACCGGCCGGTTCGGTTGACCGGCGCATGATCCGGAAAAGTGGAAACCGGTTTTCCGATCAGGTCATGCTAAAATTCAGGACACGAAACCATGATCCCCGGGATCATGGTTGAGGGAGACAAGCGATGGCTTCTGAACATACCGCCAAGGCATTCGACAGCGACCTGCAGGAGTTGACCCGCCTGGTCGCCGAGATGGGCGGCCTGGTCGAACGAATGATTACCGAGTCGGTCGACGCGCTGATCCGTCGCGACGTCGCGCTCGGCAAGCGCGTGGTCGCCGCCGACATCGAGATCGACAATCTACAGCGCAACATCGAAGAGCGCGCGGTGCTGACGATCGCGCGCCGCCAGCCGATGGCGATCGACCTGCGTGAGATCGTCAGCGCGATGCGCGTCGCCACCGATCTCGAGCGGATCGGCGACCTCGCCAAGAACATGGGCAAGCGCGTCGCGGCGCTGGAGAGCGATTTCCAGCCGCTGAAGTTGATCCGCGGCCTCGAGCACATGACCGACCTCGTGCTGTCGCAGGTCAAGTCGGTGCTCGACGCCTATGCCGCGCACGACCTGCCGGCGGCGATGAACGTCTGGAAGGGCGACGAGGAGGTCGATGCGATCTGCACCTCGCTGTTCCGCGAACTGCTCACCTACATGATGGAAGATCCGCGCAACATCTCGTTCTGCATCCATCTGATGTTCTGCGCCAAGAACATCGAGCGGATCGGCGATCACGCCACCAATATCGCCGAGACCGTGTTCTACATGATCGAGGGCCAGCAGATCACCGACAAGCGCCCGAAGGGCGACATGACCACTTTTGCCACCACGGTGCCGGGCAACTGAGGCATGATCGGCAAGCACGGAACCGGCAAGAGCGAAACTGGACGATCCTCGCGACAAATCGTTTCCGCGGGGACTATGCTCAAGGAAGTAAGCGTTTCGGTTTGCGTCCGGGCAACGGATCACCACAGAGAAAGAACTTAAACCGATGAGCGCACGCATTCTGGTAGTCGAAGACGAGGAAGCGCTGACGACGCTATTGCGCTACAATCTCGATGCGGAAGGCTACGATGTCGAGACGGTGGGGCGCGGCGACGATGCGGATACAAGGCTGAAGGAGCGCGTTCCCGACCTCGTGGTGCTGGACTGGATGCTGCCGGGCCTGTCCGGCATCGAACTGTGCCGCCGCCTGCGGGCGCGGCCCGAGACCAAGCAGCTTCCGATCATTATGCTGACCGCGCGCGGCGAGGAAAGCGAGCGCGTGCGCGGGCTTGCCACCGGCGCCGACGATTACATCGTCAAGCCGTTCTCGGTGCCGGAGCTGCTGGCGCGGGTGAAGGGCCTCTTGCGCCGCGCCAGCCCGGAGCGGCTTGCGACCGTGCTGACCTACGGCGACATCGAGCTCGACCGCGAGAAGCGCCGCGTGGCGCGCTCGGGCCGTCCGATCGATCTCGGGCCGACCGAGTATCGCCTGCTCGAATTCTTCCTCGAGCATCCCGGCCGCGTGTTCAGCCGCGAGCAATTGCTCGACAGCGTCTGGGGCCGCGACATCTACATCGATGAGCGCACCGTCGACGTGCATATCGGCCGCCTGCGCAAGCTGCTCAATCCGGGCCGCGAGCAGGATCCGATCCGCACTGTGCGCGGCGCCGGCTACGCGCTCGACGACCGCTTTGCCAAGGCCGAGCCGCAGCCGTAACGGCCATGCGGCATTCATAAACCGCAACACGGCGTCGTCCCGGCGAAAGCCGGGACCCATACGCCGCGGCCAGCGCAATCGGCACGCGGCCAGACGGCTTTCTAACAACACCCATTCGTGGTTATGGGTCCCGGCCTGCGCCGGGACGAGGCCGGTGATGTAGCGGTAGCCCGGATGGAGCCGACGGGTCGCGCGAACGAGCGCCCCGTTGGCTCCATCCGGGCTGCGTCACACAAAAAAATCCCCGCTTTCGCGGGGATTTGTCTTTGAGGTCTTCCGTCGTTTTCCCGAGTGCTCACTTGATCTGCGGTTTCGCCGACGGCCGGCGGCGATCGGCGGCGGGCTGGTAGGCGACGCGCGAGTGATGCGCGCAATAGGGCAGGCCGCCGAGCGCTTTGCCGCCGCAGAAGAAGAATTCCGGGCTCGAGGGATCGCCGACCGGCCAGTGACAGGTGGCCTCGTTGAGCTCGAGCAGCGACAGCCGCTGGCTCATCGGCACCACATTGTCGTAGGAGATCGGATCGGGCTCCATCTCGGCCTCGAAGGCGTGCGCCAGCGCGGTGTTGCCGCGCGAGACCGGGCGCGCCACCCGCATCATGTGCTGGGCGGGGCGGGCCTTGCGCTGCCGCGGCGCGGCCGTGGAGGGTGCCTTGGCGCGGCCGGAGAGGCCGAGCCGATGCACTTTGCCGATCACGGCGTTTCGCGTCACATTGCCAAGTTCCGCCGCGATCTGGCTGGCCGACAGGCCGGACTCCCAGAGCTTCTTCAGCTGCTCGACGCGATCGTCGGACCAGGTCAATACAGTCATCGCATTCTTCCCTTCGCGTAGCGCCGGCCAATCATTGGAGCGGCGCTGCGAGCCAATCTGGACAAATATCCCTGCGGCCAGAATCCCTTAGCCCTCGCCGGGCACGGTGTTGCGCCCGAACGTTTACGCGAGACACAAAGGCTACTTAGAGGGTCCAGTACCGCCGCACGAGATGTCGTACCCGACAGGCCAAACGCTACAATATGGCGTGACTCTGGCGCAAGAGTCCGCGGTCGTGCGTCCACATGTTCCCACACAGTTAAGCATCGCGATGAGGCTTTTCCACCGCACCGGAATGCTCCGGATTGCGCTCGTTTCGCATTGCAGGAAGGCCACTTCGTGGCGATTGACACTTACCGACCGCAGCATAGAATGCCCGCCACGTGCCGCCCGCAAAGGCGGCCGTTTTGTTTTCCGAAGCTGGCCGTTGCTGCGCTGGCGTCAAGGCGCGCGGCAATTGTCGGCTTAAAAACCGTCAGTGATCGTCATGACCAACGCTGCCACGTCGCATCTGCTCCCCGTCTTCGCCAGGGTCGATCTCGGTTTCGAGCGCGGTGAGGGCGCCTGGCTGATCGCAACCAACGGCGACCGCTATCTCGATTTCACCTCGGGCGTCGCGGTCAACGCGCTCGGGCACGCGCATCCGCATCTCGTCAAGGCGCTGCAGGAACAGGCGACCAAGCTCTGGCACATGTCGAACCTGTTCAAGAGCCCGGACGGCGAGGTGCTTGCCGCGCGGCTGTGCGAGCAGAGCTTTGCCGACTTCGTGTTCTTCTGCAATTCCGGCGCGGAAGCGATGGAGGGCGTGATCAAGCTGGTCCGCCACTATCACTTCTCCAAGGGCCATGGCGAGCGCTACCGCATCATCACCTTCGAGGGCGCCTTCCACGGCCGCACGCTGGGCACGCTGGCGGCGACCGGCTCGGCGAAATATCTCGAGGGCTTCGGCCCGCCGATGGACGGCTTCGACCAGGTGCCGCATGGCGACATCGACGCGGTGAAGAAGGCGATCGGTCCGCACACCGCCGGCATCCTGATCGAGCCGGTGCAGGGCGAGGGCGGCGTGCGCTCGGCGCCACAGGCGTTCTTCAAGGCACTGCGCGCGCTGTGCGACGAGCACGGCCTGCTGCTCGCCTTCGACGAGGTGCAGACCGGCATGGGCCGAACCGGCGAGCTGTTCGCCTACAAGCGCACCGGCGTCACGCCGGACGTGATGTCGCTGGCCAAGGCGCTCGGGGGCGGTTTCCCGATCGGCGCGGTGCTGGCGACCGCGCAGGCCGCGGCCGGCATGGCGCCCGGCTCGCACGGCTCGACCTTCGGCGGCAATCCGCTCGCGGTCGCCGCCGCCAATGCCGTGCTCGACGTCATGCTGAAACCCGGCTTCTTCGAGCATGTGCAGAAGATGTCGCTGCTGCTCAAGCAGAAGCTCGCCTCCGTCGTCGACCGCTATCCCGGCGTGCTGTCGGAGGTACGCGGCGAGGGGCTGTTGATCGGCGTCAAGGCCGTGGTGCCGTCGGGCGACCTGATCGCAGCGCTGCGCAGCGAGAAGCTGCTCACCGTCGGCGCAGGCGACAATGTGGTGCGGTTCCTGGCGCCGCTGATCGTGACCGAGTCCGAGATCGACCAGTCGATCACCGCGCTCGAGCGCGCCTGCGCGACATTGTCGGTGGCGCAGCCGAAGAAGGCGGCTGGATAATGAGCAAGCCGGTCCGTCACTTCCTCGATATCAACGAGCTGCCGCTCGGCGAACTGCGCAACATGCTGTCCGCCGGAGCCGCCATGAAGGCGAAGCTGAAGGCGCATGAGAAGGGCAGTAAGCCGCTCGAAGGCAAGACGCTGGCGATGATCTTCGAGCGCCCGTCGACCCGCACAAGGGTGTCGTTCGACGTGGGCATGCGCCAGCTCGGCGGTGAATCCATCATGCTGACCGGCGCCGAGATGCAGCTCGGCCGCGGCGAGACCATCGCCGACACCGCGCGCGTGCTGTCGCGCTATGTCGATGCGATCATGATCCGCATCCTCAACCATGACGCGCTGCTCGAGCTCGCGGCTCACGCCACCGTTCCCGTCATCAACGGCCTGACCCGGCGTTCGCATCCCTGCCAGGTGATGGCCGACCTCATGACCTATGAGGAAAACCGCGGCTCGATCGAGGGCAAGACCGTGGCCTGGACCGGCGACGACAACAACGTGCTGGCCTCCTGGGCGCATGCCGCCGAGCGGTTCAAGTTCCAGCTCAATGTTGCGACCCCGCCGGAGCTGTCGCCGAAGAAGCCGATGCGCGACTGGATCAAGGCGACCGGCGCGCCGATCATGCTCGGCACCGATCCGGAAGCCGCCGTGCGCGGCGCCGACTGCGTCGTCACCGACACCTGGGTGTCGATGGGCGACAAGGAGGGCGAGCACCGCCACAACGTGCTGCGGCCCTATCAGGTCAATGCCAAGCTGATGTCGCTCGCCAAGCCGGACGCACTGTTCATGCACTGCCTGCCCGCGCATCGCGGCGAGGAGGTCACCGACGAGGTGATCGACGGGCCGCAATCCGTGGTGTTCGACGAGGCGGAAAACCGCCTGCATGCGCAGAAGGGCATTCTGGCCTGGTGTTTCGACGCGGTCGCGTAGTCGGAGATCAGTAAGCGTTGTCGTTCCGGGCAAGCGAAGCGCGACCCCGGACCCATAACCATCGCTGTCAATTGTTGCGAAGGCTGGGGCACCAGCTTGATGCAAGCAACTCACATCGGTGGTTATGGGTCCCTGCTTTCGCATGTTTTCGCAGGGACGACGGAAACATCCGCGTTAGTGAACCCCTTTATTTCATGGTCCGAGACCCCAGATAGAGCGCCATGGTTTCACAATCCCCCGACATCAAAAATACGCCCGAGGCGCCGGTTCGCGCGCCCTCAGCGGTTCCGGTCGACGATGCCGTGCTGGCATTCGAGGTCGGCGCGCTGGACCTGCGCGGCCGGCTGACCCGGCTCGGCCCCGCGCTCGACGAGATCCTGCACAAGCACGATTATCCGCCCGCGGTCGGCAAGCTGCTCGGCGAGGCGATCGTGCTGACCACGCTGCTCGGCTCGTCGGTCAAGTTCGAGGGCCGCTTCATCCTGCAGACCCGGACCGAAGGTCCGGTCTCGCTCCTGATCGTGGATTTCCAGGCGCCCGACCGGCTGCGCGCCTATGCGCGCTACGACGCATCGCGCCTCAAGAATGGCCAGAGCTCGGGCGAGCTGCTCGGCAAGGGCCACCTTGCGATGACCATCGATCAGGGCTCCAACACCAGCCGCTACCAGGGACTGGTCGCGCTCGACGGCGGCGGCCTGGAAGAGGCGGCCCACGAATATTTCCTGCGCTCGGAGCAGATTCCGACGCGGGTGCGGCTTGCGGTCGGCGAGGAGATGCGCGGCGGCGAGGGCGGCAAGCTGCACTGGCGTGCCGGCGGCATCCTGCTGCAATTCCTGCCCAAGGCGCCCGAGCGCGCCAAGCAGGCCGATCTGCATCCCGGCGATGCGCCGGAAGGCACGGCCACGCATAGCGTGCCGGACGATGACGCCTGGGTCGAGGGCCAGTCGCTGATCTCGACCGTCGAGGACGTCGAGCTGATCGATCCCGATCTGTCCGGTGAGCGGCTGCTCTATCGCCTGTTCCACGAACGTGGCGTGCGTGTCTTCAACCCGCAAACGCTGCGCGCGCAGTGCTCCTGCTCGCGCGACGCGGTGTCGTCGATGCTGAAGAGCTTTGCGCCGAACGACCGCGCCGAGATGGTCAAGGACGGCAAGGTCGTCGTGACCTGCGAGTTCTGCTCGTCGGTGTATGAATTCACGCCGCAGGAAGCCGGCGTGGAGTAGACGCGTTCGTCATCTTAGATGGGGTAACGGGCCGGCCGCCCGCTCGCTACGGCGCAATTTGGAAGCGCGCTCGCGAGCGGCCTGTTGGTTGGAAGGCGGTCGTCCCTCAAACTGATGGTGTTCCAACGGAGTCGGGCAAGCCCGCTCCAAGCATCATTAAGGGACGACCATGTACCACTATGCAGGAATTGACGTGTCTTTGGAATGCTCGAGCGTTTGCTTGTCGATGGGACAGGCAAGATTTTGCGCGAGACGAAGGTTGCGAGCGAGCCGGCGGCGCTGATCGCCTGGTTCCGGTCGCTGGGTCTGGTACTGGAACGGATCGGGCTGGAGGCAGGCCCCTTGTCGCAATGGCTGTATGCGGGTCTGCGAGACGCAGGGCTTGCGGTCGAGCTGCTGGAAACGCGGCACGTTCGCGAAGCCTTCAAGTCGATGCCGGTGAAGACGGACCGCAACGATGCCCGCCGGATCGCGCAGTTGATGCGGCTCGGCTGGTTCCGGCCGGTGCACTGCAAGTCGGTCGCGGCGCAGGAGACCCGCGCCATCCTGACGGCGCGCAAGCTGCTGCAATCCAAGCTTCGCGATGTCGAGAACAGCCTGCGCGGCATACTTCGCGGTTTTGGCCTGAAGGTCGGTGCGACCACCGAGCGCACGTTCGCCGGGCGCATCCGCGAGCTCGTGACCGGCCATCCCGGACTGGAGTTGGTCGCGGCGGCGCTGCTCCAAGCCCATGCGGTGCTGCTGCGGGAGTTCAAGAGCCTGGACAAGCACACCCAGAAGCTCGCCAGGACGCATCCATCCGCCAAGCTCCTGATGACAACGCCGTCCGTTGGTCCGATCGTGGCGCTCACCTATGCCGCGGCGATCGACGACCCGAAGCGCTTCCGCTCCTCGAAGGCCACGGGAGCCCACTTTGGGCTCACCCCGAAGAAGTACCAGTCCGGTGAGACCGACTACACCGGCCGCATCAGCAAGATCGGGGATGCCTCCGTGCGCGAGGCGCTCTACCAGGCAGCTCACGTCATGCTGACCAAGCCGGTCAAGAATTGCTCGGCATTGAAGAGCTGGGCGATGCGGATCGCCCGGCGCGCAGGCATGCGCAAGGCCAAGGTAGCGCTGGCTCGCAAGCTCGCCGTGATCCTGCATCGCATGCTCGCCGACACCAAACCGTTCAACCCGATGACCAAGGCCATCTAGCCAGGAGCAGCAATCGGTTCCGGGCGGGCCACGACACCAGGCTCTCCCCGAGCGAAGTCCCTCCGCTGGGACGATGGATCCGGTCAGGCCGCCATCCGGGAAGTGGCTCACGACCACGCAATCCGTAGATTGGCCGGCCGGCTCCTCAATGCACCCCATCAGGCGACGGCCTTCGCGCCGATCCCGTACAGAAGCAAGTGCCCGGCGAGTGGATGACGCGAAAAGGGATTGACTAACCAAGGCCCGTTACAGAAGCCCGGATGAAGCGCAGCGAAATCCGGGGCCGCTCCAACCGCGGATGCACCTGCCCCGGATTGCGCTTCGCTCCATCCGGGCTACGCAGGCGTCAGTTCAGCACCCTTTTGCCGCCCGGGCTCGGGCTGTCCAGCGAAAATGTCGGCACGTCGATGTCGAAGCGCTCGCCGGCTTCGGTGACCATCTGATAGCTGCCGGTCATGAATCCGGAGGCGGTCGGCAGCGGCACGCCGCTGGTGTATTCGAAGCGTTCGCCGGGCGCGAGCACCGGCTGCTCGCCGACCACGCCCTCGCCGCGCACCTCCTGGCGGCGGCCGGTGGCGTCGGTGATGATCCAGTGCCGCGTCCGCAGCTGCACCGTATCCGGGCCCGAATTGACGATCACGATCTTGTACGACCAGAAATATTCGCGCCGGTCGACCGACGAGCGCTCCGGCATGAAGTTCGGCTCGACGGTAACTTCGATCTGGCGGGTAACGGCGCGGTACATGCGGCTCAATCCGATGGTCCTGGCGCATGGTCCGTTTTCGACCGGATCATGCTCAAACAGGGCGCTATCATAGCCAATTGAACCGCCGGAACCAATCGCCTGCCAGGCCGCGAAAGGGCGGGCTTGGAAAGCCGGATTTGGGGCGGCCCGTTCATCGCGGTTTCAACATAGTTCCGCTCTAAAGCGCGGCCGCATGCCGCCGCACTCCGTGCTTTGTCGGCAACTCGCGGACCGATATTATCTTTTCAGCACGGCGTGCGGGGCGTCCGCGGCCGACACGGTGTTTGATGAGCTCGATTGCCGATCCCATAGCCGGTTCGCCGGTGGCTGACGTCAACGCCGAAGTAAAGGCAGAGGCCGAGGCGAAGGTTGCTGCGCCCGCGATCACGCTGCCGGCGACCGGCGAGCGCGAGCTCCGCCTCGATCTGTTCCGCGGGCTCGCGCTGTGGCTGATCTTCATCGATCATCTGCCGACCAATCTTCTGACCTGGCTGACGATCCGCAATTACGGCTTCTCCGACGCCACCGAGATCTTCATCTTCATCTCCGGCTACACCGCGGCCTTCGTCTACGGCCGCGCGATGCTGGAGGGCGGCTTCGTGATCGCGACCGCGCGCATCCTGCGCCGGGTCTGGCAGATCTACGTCGCGCACGTCTTCCTGTTCACGATCTTCCTCGCCGAGATCTCCTATGTCGCGACCTCGTTCGAGAACCCGCTCTACAGCGAGGAAATGGGGATCATGGACTTCCTCAAGCAGCCCGACGTCACCATCGTCCAGGCGCTGCTGCTGCGCTTCCGTCCCGTCAACATGGACGTGCTGCCGCTCTATATCGTGCTGATGCTGTTCCTGCCGCTGATCCTGTGGCTGATGAAGTGGAAGCCCGACGTCACGCTCGGTCTCTCGGTCGTGCTCTACGCGCTGACCTGGCAGTTCGACCTTTATCTCTCGGCCTATCCGAACGGCTTCTGGGCGTTCAATCCGTTCGCCTGGCAATTGCTGTTCGTGTTCGGCGCCTGGTGCGCGCTCGGCGGGGCGCGGCGGATGTCGCGGATCCTGTCGTCGAACATCACGATGTGGATCTGCATCGTCTATCTGGTCGCGGCGTTCTTCGTGACCCTGACCTGGTACGTGCCGCAGCTCGGCCACATCATGCCGAAGGTGATCGAGCAGTGGATGTATCCGATCAACAAGACCGACCTGGACGTGTTGCGATTCGCGCACTTCCTGGCGCTCGCCGCGCTCACCGTGCGCTTCCTGCCCAAGGACTGGCCGGGCCTGAAATCGCCCTGGCTGCGACCTTTGATCCTGTGTGGCCAGCATTCGCTTGAGATATTCTGCCTCGGGGTCTTCCTCGCCTTCGCCGGTCACTTCGTGCTTGCCGAAGTATCTGGCGGTGCCGCACTGCACGCCTTGATCAGCGTCTGCGGCATCCTCATCATGTGCGGCATGGCGTGGATCATTTCGTGGTACAAGCACTCCGCCGACAAAGGCGCCTCGAAAAAAGGCGCCGCCGGCAACGCCGATCTGGCGGGAGGGGGAGCATGAAGTCCGCGCGGACGATGCTGGGCCTGACGCTGCTCGCAGCCTGCCTGACGGCCGGTTTGGCGGCGGCGCCCGCGTGCGCCGGCGACACCGCGGAGCCGCCCCCGCCGCCGCCCTGCGACGTGCCCGCCTATCTGCTTACGAGCGAGAGCTCGCTGCCCAAGGTCACCGACGCCATCAAGTCCAACCGGCCGCTCAACGTGCTGGTGGTCGGCAGCCGCTCCTCGACCATCCAGGGCAACGAGGCGAGCGCCTATCCGGCCACGCTGCAGGCGGCGCTGAAGGAAGCGTTGCCGTCGTCGACGATCGATCTATCCGTAGAATTACAGGGAAAGAGCACCGCCGAGGAGACCGCGGGAACTCTTGTTAAGCTTGTTGAAGCAAAAAAGCCTACTTTGGTTATCTGGCAGACCGGAACCGTCGATGCTATGCGAGCAGTCGATCCCGACGATTTCCGTACCGCCATCAACGAAGGCGTTGTTGCGTTGCGGGACGCCGGGACCGACGTGGTGCTGGTCAATCTGCAATACAGCCCGCGTACGGAGACGATGATCTCTGCACCGCCCTATCTCGACAACATGAAGGTGGTGGCGCAGCAGCACGACGTTCCGCTGTTCGACCGGTTCGCGATTATGAAGCAGTGGAGCGACGCCGGATATTTTGACCTGTTCAGCACCTCGCATGGTGTCGATCTGGCCAAGAAGGTTCATGCCTGTCTCGGCCGCGCACTGGCGAAATTCGTGATCGATGCGGCCCATCTGGGCCCGGTGCAGCAGAATTAAGGAAGCAGAGTAAATGCGTTTTGCCTTCCCTTTTCGCGCTTCCGCAGGGCGAGGTCTCTGTGCCGTTGCGGTGCTGACGCTGCTCGCGGTTGTGCCGTCGCGCGCGCAGACCGACCAGCATGCAGCGCTTTCGTCCGACGGCAAGACCGAGGCCGCAAAGCCTGATGCAACGCAGCCCGCTGCGACGGCCGATGCGACCAATCCGCCGCAACCCGGCATCGCCGCGAAGGCGTTCGACAGGGTGAAGCAGGCCGCGAAATCCGCCAGCGACATCTTCCACCGCGTGCCCTGTCAGCAGCCCAAGGGCGTGCCGAACAGCACCGGTTCGCTGCCGCATGTCGCGGCCAAGCTCGCCGCCGGCAAGCCGGTCGTGATCATCGCATTCGGCTCGTCCTCGACCCAGGGCTATGGTTCGTCGGCGCCGGAATTCACCTATCCGAACCGGCTCGCCGGACAGTTGCGCCGGCAGTATCCGTCCGCCGACATCACCGTGCTCAATCGCGGCAAGGGCGGCGAGGACGCGCCCGAGATGATGAAGCGGCTGCAGACCGAAGTGATCGACGTCCATCCCGACATGGTGATCTGGCAGGTCGGCACCAACGCGGTGCTGCGCAACCTCGATCCGACCGAGACCGCCAGGCAGGTCGAGGACGGCGTGGCGCGCCTTCAGGCGTCCGGCGCCGACGTCGTGCTGGTCGATCCGCAATATTCGCCGCGCGTCACCGAGCGCCCCGAAAGCGCGCGCGGCATGGTGAAGCTGCTCGGCCGCATCGCCGCCCTGCGTCATGTCGGCATCTTCCCGCGCTTCGAGGTGATGCGCGACTGGCACGAGAAACAGGCGATCCCGATCACCGATTTCGTCATCGCCGACGGCCTGCACATGAACGACTGGGGCTATGCCTGCTTCGCCCAGCTGCTCGGCGACGACATCATCCGCTCGGTCGGCGCGATCAAGATCGGCGTCAACGTCCCCGCCGATGTGCGGACCTACCGGCCGATGTGATCGGGCTGCCCGGCCGCTCCAACCGTCATTGCGAGCGAAGCGAAGCAATCCATTCGTCCGTTTGCGCTGATGGATGGATTGCTTCGTCGCTTCGCTCCTCGCAATGACGGTTGAGGCGGTGCGCTCATTTCCATCACCGTCACCCTGAGGTGGCCGCTTCTTCAGCGGCCCTCGAAGGGTCGACGGCCCGACTTGGGGGGCCGTGCATCCTTCGAGGCTCGCTCCGCTCGCACCTCAGGATGACGGGACTGATACCCTCGCGGACTCTTGCCTCGACCATCTCGGCACTCACCACCAATCTTGACCTCGCCGCGGTAATCCGCTCCCTTGGCGCCTGCACCAATCCCTCTCGGGATGAAGCTGTTTAAGGGAAACGCTCATGTCTTTCGTGCTGGCCATCGATCAGGGCACCACATCGTCGCGCGCCATGGTGTTTCGCGGCGACATCTCCATCGCCGCCGTCGCGCAGCAGGAGTTTCCGCAGCATTTCCCCGCCTCCGGCTGGGTCGAGCACGAGCCGGAGGACATCTGGACCTCGACCGTGATGGTGTGCCGCGAGGCGCTGGAGAAGGCCGGCCTCAAGGCGAAAGATATCGCCGCGATCGGCATCACCAACCAGCGCGAGACCACCGTGGTGTGGGACCGCGCCACCGGACAGGCCGTGCACCGCGCCATCGTCTGGCAGGACCGCCGCACCGCCGACATCTGCGCAAAACTCAAGGCCGAGGGCCATGAGTCGGTGATTTCGGCCAAGACCGGTCTGATCATCGATCCCTATTTCTCCGGCACCAAAGTCGCCTGGATCCTCGATCACGTGCCGGGCGCGCGCGAGCGCGCCGAGCGCGGCGAACTCTTGTTCGGCACCGTCGACTGCTATCTGCTGTGGCGGCTCACCGGCGGGAGAGTCCACGCCACCGACGCCACCAACGCCTCGCGCACGCTGCTGTTCAACATCCATACCGGCGCCTGGGACGATGACCTCATCAGGCTGCTGCGCGTACCGCGCTCGATGCTTCCCGAGGTGAAGGATTCTTCCGCCCGGTTCGGCGAGAGCACGGCGGACTTGTTCGGCGGCCCGATCGCGATCTCCGGGATTGCCGGCGACCAGCAGGCCGCGACCATCGGCCAGGCCTGCTTCGAGCCCGGCATGATGAAGTCGACCTACGGCACCGGCTGCTTCGCGCTGCTCAACACCGGCACCACGCCGGTGGCCTCGAAGAACAAGCTGCTCACCACCATCGCCTACCAGCTCGGCGGCCAGCGCACCTACGCGCTCGAGGGCTCGATCTTCGTCGCCGGCAGCGCGGTGCAGTGGCTGCGCGACGGGCTCGGCATCATCAAGCACGCCGCCGAGACCGGGCCGCTCGCCGATAAATCCGACTCCATGCAGAGCGTCTATTTGGTGCCCGCCTTCGTCGGCATGGGGGCGCCGTACTGGAATCCGCGCGTGCGCGGTGCGCTGTTCGGGCTGACCCGCAACACCGGCCCGGCCGAGCTCGCGCATGCGACGCTGGAGAGCGTGTGCTACCAGACCTTCGATCTGTGGGCCGCGATGCGCACCGATTGGCCGGAGGCCAACGCCGCCAACACCGTGCTGCGCGTCGACGGCGGCATGACCGCCTCGGACTGGACCATGCAGCGGCTCGCCGATCTGCTCAACGCGCCGGTCGACCGCCCGATGATCCAGGAGACCACGGCGTTAGGGGCCGCCTATCTCGCCGGCCTCGATGCCGGCGTCTATCCGGAGCCCGCCAAGTTCGCCGACAATTGGCGGCTCGAGCACCGCTTCAGGCCGGCGATGAGCCAGGCGACGCGCGAGCGCAAGCTCGCCGGCTGGGCCCGCGCCGTGAAGGGCGTGCTGGCGAGCGACGAGGGGGAATGATGAACTGATGCTGCGGCAAGCTCGCTGCACCTCTCCCGCTAGCGGGGTCGAGACGAGCGAATCTCGCTCTTAGGTCGTAGTGCATCATCAGATGCGCTACGGGTGGGGTCTCTTTCCACACCAAGCAAGCGGCGACGCTACGGCTGCCGCTCAATCTCGCCAAGTGTGCGCAACAATCAATAACAACCATCGGAGAACAACATGAACACGGATCTCAACCGCGTCGCCAAGCTACTCACTGCCGCACTCTGCGCCGCAATACTTGTTGCACCCGCCACCGCGCGCGAGAAGCCGAGCCCGCTCGTCGCGGCGCGCGAGGTCAAGACCGACGTCGCCGGGCTGAAGGCGCCGGGGCAGATCCTGGTCGATGTCTGGGGCATCCCGCACATCTATGCCGGCAACGAGCACGACCTGTTCTTCCTGCAAGGCTTCAACGCCGCGCGCGATCGGCTCTGGCAGATCGATCTCTGGCGCAAGCGCGGGCTCGGCCTCTTGGCGAAGGATTTCGGCCCTGCCTATGCCGAGCAGGACAAGGCGCTGCGTCTGTTCCTCTATCGCGGCGACATGAATGCGGAATGGGCCGCCTATGGCCCGAAGGCGAAATCCTATGCGGAGGCGTTCGTCGCCGGCGTCAACGCCTATGTCGCCGACGTCCAGGCGGGCAAGCGCGCGCTACCGATCGAGTTCAGGATCGCAGGCACGATGCCGGATTTGTGGTCGGCAGAGGATGTCGTGCGCGTCCGCAGCCATGGCCTGACCCGCAACGTCGCCTCCGAGGTGAAGCGCTCGCGGGTCGCCTGCGCTGCCGGCCTCGATGCCGATCGTTTCCGCGTCAAGCTGGAGCCCACCTGGACCACCAGGATCCCCGATGGGCTCGATCCCTGCAGCGTGCCGAAGGCGGTGCTCGCCGCCTACGATCTTGCCACGCGGCCGGTGAAGTTCGCCGCGCCGAAGGACCAGAAGGCGGCGCTGGCGCATGATCCCGACACCTACCTCGCCGAGGCTGACCAGCAGCGCGACACCATCGGCTCCAACAACTGGGTGATCGCGGCATCGCGCACCGCGACCGGACGTCCGATCCTCGCCAACGATCCGCATCGCGAGCACTCGGTGCCGTCGCTGCGCTACATCGTCGGCCTCAACGCGCCCGGCATCTCCGTGATCGGCGCCGGCGAGCCGGCGCTGCCGGGCATCTCGATCGGCCACAACGACACCATCGCGTTCGGGCTGACCATCTTCAACGTCGATCAGGAAGACCTCTACGTCTACGAACTCAACCCCGACAATCCGAACCAGTACCGCTACGGCAGCGGCTGGGAGGACATGCGGATCGTGCATGAGAAGGAAGCGGTGAAGGGCGAGGCCGACCGCGACCTCGAGCTGAGGTTCACCCGCCACGGCCCGGTGATCTTCGTCGACGCCGACAAGAAGCATGCGTTCGCCGTGCGCTCGATCTGGTTCGAGCCGGGCACCTCGGCCTATTTCGGCTCGTCCGACTACATGACGGCGAAGAATTGGAACGGCTTCCTCGGCGCGATGCGGCGCTGGGGCGCGCCGTCGGAGAACCAGGTCTATGCCGACACGTCAGGCAATATCGGCTGGGTCGCCGCCGGCAAGACGCCGCGCCGAGCCAGTTTCGACGGCCTGATGCCGGTGCCCGGCGACGGCCGCTACGAGTGGCAGGGCTTTCTGTCGCTCGACGAATTGCCGAAGCTGTACCAGCCGAAGCAGGGTTTCATCGCCACCGCCAACCAGATGAACCTGCCGGCGGATTATCCGGTGGGTGAGCGCAGGGTCGGATTCGAATGGGCCGACAGCGCGCGCTGGCAGCGCATCACCGAGGTGCTGCAGGCCAACAGCAAGGTGACGCTGGCGGACGCGATGGCGCTGCAGAACGACGACACCGGCATGCTCGCGCGGCGCCTCGTCGCGCTGCTGAAGCCGCTCACGTCGGATGATGCGAGCGTCAGGAAGGGCCTCGATCTGCTCAAGGCGTGGGATGCGCGTGATGCGGCCGATAGCGCGGCCGCCGCGGTCTATGAGGTGTGGATCGCAAACCATCTCGGCCCGGTGCTGCTCAAGACCACCGCGCCGAAGGCGGCCGAGCTGATCGCGCCGGAGGCCTCCAGCATCTCAGCCATTGTCGGCTATCTCGAAAAGCCGGACGCGGCGCTCGGCAGCGATCCCTCAGGCGAGCGCGACCGCGTGCTGCGCGACAGCCTCGGCGAGGCGGTCACCGATGTTGCCGACAAGCTCGGTCCCGATGCGTCGACCTGGCGCTGGGGCCGGCTGCATGTCGCGCAATTCAATCACGCGCTGATGCCGCTCGCCGACAAGGCGACCGCGGCGCAGATGCAGGTCGGCCCGCTCGCCTTTGGCGGCGCCGCCAACGTGCCGCGCGCCGCCACCTATCGCCGCTCCGACTATCATCTGATCTCCGGCGCTTCATTCCGCATGGTGCTCGATGTCGGCAATTGGGATGCGAGCCGCGCCGTCAACACGCCGGGCCAATCCGGCGATCCCTTCAGCGGCCACTACCGCGACCTCGCGCCGCTATGGGCGACGGGCCAGTACGTGCCGCTGCTCTACAGCCGCGGCGCCGTGGAAGCTGCAACCGCTGACGCGATCACGCTGACGCCGAGGTGAGGGGCGAGTACGTCTCACCGGCTGCGCCACAAACTCCAACGTCGTCCCGGCGAAAGCCAGGCGAAAGCCGGGACCCATAACCACCAATGCCGATTGCTTTGCGGTGCTGGGGCCACAGCGTGCCTTAACAACCCAACTCTGTGGTAATGGGTCCCGGCCTTCGCCGGACGACACCGAGTGTTCGGCACACTGTAGCCGCAACCGCGGACGCGATCAGCTGACGCCGAGATGAGGGAGCGAGTGCGTCTCATCGGCTGCGCCACAAACTCCGCCGTCGTCCCGGCGAAGGCCGGGACCCATAACCACGAATGCCAATTGTCCTGCGATGTTGGGGCCGCAGCAGCGTCGTTCAACAACCTAGTCCTGTGGTAACGGGTCCCGGCCTTCGCCGGGACGACGTCAAACGTGTGGCGAGCACCGCGCTCACTTTTCCTGCTTCTCCTGGAAGCGGAAGCGCGACCCTGGATTCATCCATGCGAATGCCGACGCGGACTGCGGCGGCCAGCCACTATTCACCTCGTGCCATCAACGCGGCGGCGCATCTGGATCACTACAAGTTGACGTTTGCGATTTGCGCACGGACTTCCCGCAACACTGTGCGCGGGCGTCCAAGAAGCGTTGGCTTCTGCCTGTTAGTCTGACCGATCGTGATCGCCGCCGGCCTGTGACGGTTCTCACATCCGGCGCGAGCACGCATTTTCTGGAAGCGATTGAAAGCTCAGCTGGTTACTTCACAGGAGCTGACCATGACGAAAACTATTCTTGTTTCGATCGCAGTTGTTTGTCTGTCCACGGCGGCACTCGCCGATGCACGCACGGCACAACACCGGACCCACCAGCGTCTCGTGATGGGTACCGCACTGAGTCCTGCCGTGCTCAATGCCAACGCACTCAATGGCGATGTCAGCGACCGCGCGATGCGCATGCGGAGTCTTCGCGAGTCCGGCTACAACCCGAAGAACGATTTCGACGCGAACGGCAACGTTTGGGTCGGCAACTAACCGGGTACGGGAGGGCCTGGGGGGCCCTCCCTCAAAGCGCGTTCAAACTGGTTTATCCCGCTCGTTGGACCTGGCCGCTCGAATGAGCAGCGGCGGATGCGGCGGGTTACCTCTTCTTCTCCTGACCAGGCATTGCGTGCAGCGTTGCATTGCATCTGCGGCGACGTGCGGTTATGTCCCGCCGACAGCCTGCAAACAGAGGTCGCGCGATGCTGCTGCCCGATGGTTACTCCGACATCCCCCACGGCAAGATCGCTGCCGTCGTCACCCATCTGGAAATGACCGCGCGTCCGCCGCTGCGCGTCGACCCGCCCGGCGCGTGGCGCCTGCGCAAGGTCGATCCGCCCGCGCTCGACTGGTATCGCGATATCTATCGCCGGGTCGGCGAGGAGTGGCTGTGGTTCACCCGCACCGGGCTCGATGATTCCGATCTCGCCTCGAGGATCCACGCCCCCGGCAACGAGCTCTACGGGCTGGCCGTCGACGGCCAGGATGAGGGCCTGCTCGAACTCGATTTCAGCGTGGCCGGCGAATGCCAGCTGCTGTATTTCGGCGTCACCGCAAAATTCATCGGCACCGGCGCCGCGCGCTTCCTGATGAACCGCGCGCTCGAGATCGCCTGGTCACGCGACGTCAGCCGCGTCTGGGTGCACACCTGCACCTTCGATCATCCCTCGGCCGTCGCGTTCTACCAGCGCTCCGGCTTCCGTCCGTTCCTGCGGCAGATCGAGGTGGCGGATGATCCGAGGCTCGACGGCAAATTGCCGCGCGATGCGGCGAGGCACGTGCCGGTGATTGGGTAGCTCGCCTAACGGACCGGATCAGGATCCGGTTGCAATGCGGCGCGGCCCATCTACGATGGTGCAAAGTGCAACCTTTGTCCCCGGCATTCGCACACTTCGAAATCTCTGTTTTCGAGGCGGCTTGCTGCGGCATGACCGACGAGATGACAGATGTTTTTGATCGGCCAGTACGACTCGCCCTTTGTCCGTCGGACCGCGATCGCGCTGCGGCTCTATGGATTGCCGTTCGAGCACAAGCCGTGGTCGACCTTCGGCGATGCGGAGAAGGTTGCGGCCTACAATCCGGTGCGGCGGGTGCCGACGCTGGTGCTCGATGACGGCGAGGCGCTGATCGAGAGTAGTGCGATCCTGGATTATCTCGACGAGCTGGTCGGGCCGGACAAGGCGATGATCGCGCGCTCAGGCGCCGAGCGGCGCAAGCATCTGCGCATCACGGCGCTGGCGACCGGGCTTGCCGACAAGGCGGTGAGCCTTGTCTATGAGCGCGTGTTGCGCAAGGAGCAGTTGAAGCTCTGGGTCGAGCGCTGCGAGGCGCAGATCGCGGGCGTGCTCGCGGTGCTGGAGCAGGAGCGCGCGGCGGTGCCGACGCCGTACTGGCTGGGCAATCGCATCGGTCATGCCGACGTCGCGGTGGCCTGCGCGCTGCGCTTCACCGGCGAGGCGCATCCGCATCTGTTCGACGCGCGCTATCCGGCGCTCGAGGCCCACGCCGCGTGCTGCGAGGCGCTGCCGCCGTTCCAGGAGATCGTGCAGCCGCTGGCGCCGCCGAGCGGTTAGTGGATGGCGCGACCCACGCTGATTGGCGTGTACCCCTCGCGCGCGGATGTCGCGAGAACGCATGATTATGACTCACAAGCGGCACCACACATTTGCTGTCGTCCCTGCTTCGCGTGCTTTCGCGGGGACGACGGTTGTGTTTGCGGCGCGCCCGCCAATCTCCCTCAGCAACGCCACGCACTCGCCCGCGACCCCGAGGCGCGCGCTTCGGGCTACCCATTGCTGGTCCGATCTTCTATGGTGAACCGTTCGGGTCGCATGAGGCGAACTCGATAATTCCATGATATCAAAGGCTTAAGGCTCGGATCGAAGCCTTTGGAGGGCGGTTTGACGCGGTATATTTCGACCAGGGGTGAGGCCCCGGTGCTCGGCTTCTGCGATGTGATGCTGACCGGGCTTGCCCGTGACGGCGGGCTCTACGTGCCCGAGACCTGGCCGCAGCTGTCGCCCGAGACCATCGCCACCTTCTTCGGCCGTCCCTATTGGGAGGTCGCGGTCGAGATCATCCGTCCGTTTGTCGCCGGCGAGATTTCCGACGCCGAGCTCGGCCGCATGGCCAACGAGGCCTATGCCACGTTCCGCCATCCCGCGGTGGTGCCGCTCGACCAGGCCGGGCCGAACCAGTTCCTGCTCGAGCTGTTCCACGGGCCGACGCTGGCGTTCAAGGACGTCGCGATGCAGCTGATCTCGCGGCTGATGGATCACGTGCTGGCCAAGCGCGCACAGCGCACCACCATCGTGGTCGCGACCTCGGGCGATACCGGTGGCGCCGCGGTTGAGGCTTTTGCCAATCTCGACAATGTCGACCTCGTCGTGCTGTTCCCGAACGGCCGCATCTCCGAGGTGCAGCGCCGCATGATGACGACGACCGGCGCCGCCAACGTCCACGCGCTCGCGATCGAAGGCACCTTCGACGATTGCCAGGCGCTGGTGAAGGCGATGTTCAACAACCATCGCTTCCGCGACCAGGTGGCGCTGTCGGGCGTTAACTCGATCAACTGGGCGCGCATCGTCGCGCAAGTGGTCTATTACTTCACCTCGGCGGTCGCGCTCGGCTCGCCGCAGCGCACCGTCGATTTCACGGTGCCGACCGGCAATTTCGGCGACATCTTCGCCGGCTATGTCGCCAAGCGGATGGGGCTGCCGATCCGGAACTTGCGCATCGCCGCCAACGTCAACGATATCCTGGCGCGGACGCTGAAGACCGGCATCTACGAGGTCCGCGAGGTGCACGCCACGACGTCGCCGTCGATGGACATCCAGGTGTCGTCGAACTTCGAGCGGCTGCTGTTCGAGGCGAGCGGCCGCGACGCCGATCAGGTCCGCCGCCTGATGGCCTCGCTGAAGCAGTCCGGCCGTTTCGTGCTGCCGGATGCGACGCTGGCCGCCGTGCGCCGTGATTTCGACGCCGGCCGCGCCGACGAGACCGAGACGGCAGCCGCGATCCGCGCCGCCTGGCGCGAGGCCGGCGATCTGGTCGATCCCCACACCGCGGTGGCGCTCGCAGTCGCCGACCGCGACACCTCGGATTCCAGGATCCCGAACATCGTGCTGTCGACCGCGCACGCGGCCAAATTCCCCGACGCGGTGGAAGCCGCCTGCGGGGTGCGTCCGCAGCTGCCGGTCTGGCTCGGAGGCCTGATGAGCAAATCCGAACACATCACGGTCATGAAGAATGATTCCGCCGAGGTCGAGCGCTTCGTGCTGTCGGTCAGCCGTGCTGCCAAGCAGGGAGTCGCCTGATGGGCGTTGAAATCACCAAGCTGCCGAGCGGACTGACAATCGTCACCGACACCATGCCGCATCTGGAAACCGCGGCGCTCGGGGTCTGGGCCGGCGTCGGCGGGCGCGACGAGAAGCCGAACGAGCACGGCATCTCGCATCTGCTCGAGCACATGGCGTTCAAGGGCACGGCGCGGCGCTCCTCGCGCGAGATCGTCGAGGAGATCGAGGCGGTCGGCGGCGACCTCAATGCCGGGACCTCGACCGAGACCACGGCCTATTATGCGCGGGTGATGAAGGCGGATGTGCCGCTGGCGCTCGACGTGCTCTCCGACATCCTCGCCAACCCGTCCTTCGTGCCGGACGAGCTGGAGCGCGAGAAGAGCGTCATCGTGCAGGAGATCGGCGCGGCGCAGGATACGCCCGACGACGTCGTGTTCGAGCATCTCAACGAGCTCTGCTATCCGGAGCAGCCGATGGGGCGCTCGCTGCTCGGCACCGCCAAGACGCTGAAGGTCTTCGATCGCGACATGCTGCGCGGCTATCTCTCGACGCATTACCGCGCCCCCGACATGGTGGTCGCGGCCGCCGGCGCGGTCGATCACGCGCGGATCGTCGAGGACGTCACGCAGAAGTTTGCGAGCTTCGACGCCACCCCGGCGCCGAAGCCGCAGGTCGCGATGTTCGGCAAAGGCGGCTCGCGGGTGGTGCATCGCGATCTCGAGCAGGCGCATCTGACGCTGGCGCTCGAAGGCGTGCCGCAGACCGACCCGTCGCTGTTCTCGCTGCAGGTCTTCACCAACACGCTCGGCGGCGGGATGTCGTCGCGGCTGTTCCAGGAGGTGCGCGAGAAGCGCGGGCTGTGCTACTCGATCTATACCTTCCATGCGCCCTACACCGACACCGGCTTCTTCGGCCTCTACACCGGGACCGATCCGGCCGATGCGCCGGAAATGATGGAAGTCATCATCGACGTCATCAACGACGCGGTCGAAACCCTGACCGAGGCCGAGGTCGCCCGCGCCAAGGCGCAGATGAAGGCCGGCCTGTTGATGGCGCTGGAAAGCTGTTCATCGCGGGCCGAACAATTGGCACGCCATGTGCTAGCCTATGGCCGGCCGCAGACGGTGGAAGAACTGGTGGCCCGGATCGATGCGGTCAGCGTCGAATCGAGCCGCAACGCCGCCCGTGCCCTGCTGGCGCGCAGCCGGCCCGCCGTTGTCGCGCTCGGCAGCGGCAGGGGTCTGGACACGGCGGTGGCTTTTGCGGAAGGATTGACGAATTCGAAGGCAAAGACGCTATTGCATTGAGTATTCTGCTTACCTCGCCCCGCGCTTGCGGGGAGAGCATAGGCCGCCTACCGGCGGCCGTTGACGGACATACGCCGAGGCGGAGCCTCAGCTATGGCCGAAGGCTTCGGGTGAGGGGTAGAGCCGCGAGACCGAATCTGCGGTAAGACCCCTCACCCCGACCCTCTCCCCGCAAGGGCGGGGCGAGGGAGAAGTGGCGGGGAGTGTTGGGCCATGGCCCTGTTTCGTTTGCCGTCCAATGGACCCGCTGCACTGATGCCGCGCGGTCACGGGCTCTTGCTGCGCGCGCCGCAGATGTCGGATTTCCCGCAATGGGCGCAATTGCGCGAATTCAGCCGCGCCTATCTCACGCCATGGGAACCGATCTGGCCCTCCGACGACCTGACCCGCGCCGGCTTCCGCCGCAGGCTGCGCCGCTACACCGAGGACATCGCCGCCGACCGCTCCTATCCGTTCATCATCTTCCGCGAATCGGACGGGGTGATGATCGGCGGCATCACGCTCGCCAATGTCCGGCGCGGCATCGTGCAGGCCGGCACGATCGGCTACTGGGTCGGGCTGCCGCATGCCCATCGCGGCTACATGACGACGGCGCTGCGGGTGCTGCTGCCCTCGCTGTTCGGCGAGCTCAATCTGCACCGCATCGAGGCGGCCTGCATTCCCTCCAATGCCTCGTCGATCCGCGTGCTGGAGAAGTGCGGCTTCACCCGCGAGGGCCTGGCGCGGCGCTATCTCTGCATCAATGGGATCTGGCAGGACCACCTGCTGTTCGGCCTGCTGCACGAGGATTTCCGCGGCTGATCCGTAAGCCTTTTTGCGGATGGCGGTGCCGCCTTCGATGCCTTGGGTTCGCCGCCATTGCCTTGCTATAACGGCCGCGAAACAGGGAACCCGGTTGGGAAATTTGAGGACATTGATGGGTGAAAGGGTGATCAGGTTCGCGCTCGCAGCGGCGGTATCGATCGGTCTCGGTGCCACTTTGTTGCCTTCGGCAGCTCCTGCGCAGTCGCTGAGCGACCGCTTCAAGAGCCTGTTCGGCGGCGGCTCGTCCGACCAGGACAAGCCGGCGACGCCCGCAGCGCCGCAGCAGCTCAACGATGCCGACGCCGAACTGACCTGCCCGCCGGTGCAGATCCGCTCCGGAGCCTCGACCTATTCGGTGGCCGCGAACGGCAAGGAAGCGGTCGGCAACGACGTCAAGTTCCTGGCCTCGATCACGCGCACGGCGCGGCAATGCAATCTGAACAGCGGCCAGATCACGGCCAAGATCGGTATTCAGGGGCGGATCATTGTCGGTCCCCAGGGCGCGCCACCGAGCATTCAGGTGCCGCTGCGCGTTGCCGTGGTGCAGGGCGGCGTCGGCGAGAAGACCATCATGACCAAGGCCTACACCACCACGGTGCAGATGGACGAAAGCGGCAGCGTGCCATTCAGCCTGGTCGCCGAGGACGTCGTCTATCCGGCGCCGTCTCCGGCCGACAACGACAATTACATCTTCTATATCGGCTTCGACCCGCAGGCCCTGAAGCCGGAGCCCAAGGCCCGCGCGCCGCACAAGAAGAAGTAACAGCGCGTTTTCGAGCGAAGTGGACGCTGGTTCGCGTGGAGAAAACGCGTCAAACGGACGAATTTGGACAAAACAAAAGGCCGGCGCGATTAGCTCGCGCCGGCCTTTTTTTAAGGAGTTCAGATCACGTCAGTTCAGCTTGGAGCGGACTTCGGCGATGCCCTTGCCGACGAGGTCGTCGGCAACCGAGCCCTTGACCGACTGCGACAGGATGGTCGAGGCGGCCGTCACCGCGGCGTTGGCCGCGGCGGCGCGGACATCGGCCACGGCCTGGGCCTCGGCCTGGGCGATCTTGCTCTCGGCGGTCTTGGTCCGCCGCGCGACAAAATCTTCCATCTTGGTCTTGGCCTCGGCCGCGATCCGCTCGGCTTCGGCCTTGGCGTTGGAGATGATCTCCTCGGCCTCGCGCTCCGCGCTGGCGCGGCGCGCCTTGTACTCGCCGAGCAGCTTGTTGGCCTCGTCCTTCAGACGGCGGGCGTCTTCCAGCTCGGCCTTGATGCGCTCGGCGCGGTGGTCGAGCGCCGTCAGCAGGGTGCGATGAACGCCGAGATAGCCGAACACGACCAGCAGAAGGACGAAGGCGATCGCAACCCAGGTTTCCGGTTCGTAAAACATCGTCTATCCCTTCAGCGACGCGTCGACGGCGCTGTTGACCGCATTGGCGTCCGGCGTGACGCCGGCAAGTTGCTGGACGATGGCGCCGGCCGCATCCGCCGCGATGCCGCGGACGTTGCTCATGGCGTTGGTCCTCGTCGTTGCGATCTGCTTCTCGGCGTCGGCGAGCTTTGCCGCCAGCTTCTCTTCCAGTGCCTTGCGCTCGGCTTCCGAGGCCGCGTTCAGCTTTTCGCGGGTCTCGTTGCCGATCGCCTGCGCGTTGGCGCGCGCATTCGCCAGCTCGGTCTCGTAGGCCTTCAGCGCCGCGTCGGACTCGTCCTTCAGCTTCTGCGCCTCGGCCAGATCGCCCTCGATCTTGTTCTGACGTGCATCGATCGTCCCGCCGACGCGCGGCAGGGCGATACGCGACACGATCAGGTAGAGCGCGACAAATGCAATCGCCAGCGACACCAGCTGCGAGGCGAAGTTGGACGAATCGAACGGCGGAAAGGCTCCGCCGTGATGTCCGCCGTCGGTCTCGGTGTGGGCGCCGGCCTTCTGGCCTTTTGCCTCGCCATGACTCTCAGCCATGGTGTTCTCCTGTTGCTGTCATGCGCGCCGCCCTTGGAACGAACCTTGGGCGGCGCGAAGGGGTTACCGCAAAGCGGAACCGGGTTACCGCAGAGCGGAACCGGCGTGCCGCTCAGAGCGGAACGAACAGCAGGAGCAGCGCGATCAGCAGCGAGAAGATGCCGAGCGCTTCGGTCACGGCGAAGCCGAAGATCAGGTTGCCGAACTGGCCCTGAGCGGCCGACGGGTTACGCACCGCAGCGGCGAGGTAGTTGCCGAAGATGATGCCCACGCCGACGCCCGCGCCGCCCATGCCGATGCACGCGATGCCCGCGCCGATAAGTTTTGCTGCTGCCGGTTCCATATGTAGCTCCTTGAGAAAGATAGACAGATTGGTGGGTGGAGATTCCCCGGACCGCTTAGTGTCCCGGATGAATGGCGTCGTTGAGGTAGATGCAGGTCAGGATCGCGAACACGTAGGCCTGCAGGAACGCGACCAGCAGTTCGAGGGCATACAGCGCAATCGTGAGCGCCAGCGGCAGCACGCCGCCGACCCAGCCGAGCGCGCCCAGCGAGAAGCCGAGCATCGCGACGAAGCCCGCGAACACCTTCAATGCGATGTGGCCGGCCAGCATGTTGGCGAACAGACGAACGCTGTGCGAGACCGGCCGCAGGAAGAACGACAGGATCTCGATGAACATGACCAGCGGCAGGATGTAGATCGGAACGCCGTGGGGCACGAAGATGCTGAAGAATTTCAGGCCGTTCTTGTAGACGCCGTAGATCAGGACGGTGAAGAACACCAAAAGCGCGAGCGCCGCGGTGACGATCAGGTGGCTCGCGATCGTGAAGGTGTAGGGGATGACGCCGACCAGGTTCGAGACGCAGAGGAACATGAAGAGCGAGAAGATCAGCGGGAAGAACTTCATGCCTTCCGCGCCGGCCGTGCTGCGAATCGTGGTGGCGACGAACTCGTAGGAGATCTCGGCGACCGACTGCAGCCGTCCCGGAACCAGTTCCCGGCCGCTCGCCAGCATCAGCAGCGCAATCAGCAGCACCGCGATGAGCATGAAGAGCGAGGAATTGGTGAAGGCGATCGTGTGATTGCCGATGTGGCCGAGCGTGAAGAGGGGCTCGATATTGAACTGGTGGATCGGGTCGATTTTCATCCGCGCGGCTCTTGGTCCACCGGCTATCGTGCCGGTAATCGAATTTCAAATGTCGTGACTTCCCGCCAGCGCTCAGCGCTTGCCCGAGGCCACGCCCGCGGACCTCACCACGTTGACCACCCCGGCGACGAAGCCGAGCAGCGTTAACACGATGAAGCCGAATGGCGACGTCGACAGCAAACGGTCGAACCCCCAGCCAATCGCCGCTCCGACGGCAACGCCCGCGATCAGCTCCGAGGAAAGACGAAAACCGAGCGCCATAGCCGAAGCTCTGGCCGCACTGTCCCCGCTTTCATTACCGGATTGATCAGTCTTGCTCCTGCGGCTGTCGCGAATTTCTGACAACCGATGATCGAGACTTCCGAGCCTTGCGGAAAGCGCAGCTTCGTCAGGAGGCGATTGATCGCGACTTCCATTTGCGCCGTCGTTGGTGTTCTCAGCCATGCTGGAAACACTAACCGATGCCGCGGATGATGGAAATTGCGCCCGTCCCCGTCAAAAGCCGCGCGGACCATACTTACCGCGTCTAATCAAGTCAAGATTGCGTCGTAACCAGTTATTGCTTTGATTCTGCTGGTTTTATTTGGAGATATTCAAGGTCAGAGTGACGCAGTGATCGCAGTGCAACAGCTTGCGTGGCATTGAGCGATATTGCGTGGCTATTCCCGCTCTGCTGGGATCGCCGAAAGTCCCGTCCTCTCACGCAGTCAGGTTCCGCATGTCGCGCCAGATCGATTACTACTTCTCGCTGCAATCCCCCTGGGCCTATATCGGCCACAAGCCCTTCGTTCGACTCGTAAGCACTTACGATCTCAAGGTAAATTACCGGCCTGTGCTGCTGGTCGATCTGTTCTCCGAGACCGGCGGACTGCCGCTCGCCAAGCGCCATCCGGTGCGGCAGCGCTATCGGATGATCGAGTTGCAGCGCTGGCGCGACAAGCGCGGACTGAATTTTCATTTGCAGCCGGCCAACTGGCCGTTCAACGGGCGCCTTGCCGATGGCGTGGTGATCGCGATGCTCGAGGCCGGCCTCGACCCCGAGCCGTTCTTGCAACGGGCCTATCCCGCGGTGTGGGAGCAGCAGCTTAATCTTGCTGATCCTGCGACGCTGGTGAAGCTCGCCGACGATGCCGGTTTGCCCGGCCGGCAGCTGGTCGAGCGCTCGAGCACTGAAGCGATCAGCGCGGCCTATGAGCAGAATCGCCAGAATGCATTGGACGCCGACGTGTTCGGCTCGCCCGGATATGTGCTCGATGGCGAGGTGTTCTGGGGCCAGGACCGGATCGAATTGCTTGAAGACGCGTTGAAGTCAGGCCGTAAGCCCTATAGCTCTGTGGTCTAGGGCAGGAATCAGGTTGAGGCGGAGCAAGCCATGCCCATCGCGATGTCACCGTCGAAATTGTCCATCGCAATTGCTGCCATCCTGATCGCAAGCGGCGCGGCGATCGCGCAAACCGTGCCGGACACCGAGAATGGCCGCTACGCCTTATCACCCGCCGGCGATGGTTTCCTGCGGCTCGACACGCGCACCGGCGCGGTGTCGACCTGCACCAATTCCAGCGCCGGCTGGGCCTGTTACATGGTGCCGGACGAGCGGGCGGCGCTGGATGCCGAGATCGGGCGCCTGCAAGCCGACAATGACAAGCTCAAGGATGAGCTCGCCGCGCGCGCACCGTCGGCCAAGACCGACGAAGCGTTGCCGAAATCCGATCAGCTGAAGAAGCCGGAGCCCAAGACCGAGCCGAAGGTCGCCGAGGGCGAGCGCAAGATCGAGATCCCGCTGCCGAGCGACCGCGACATGGATCGCATGATGTCGTTCGTGGAGCGGGCCTGGCGGCGACTGATCGAAATGGCCAACCGCGTGCAGCGCGACATCAATGGCGGCAAGATTTGATGTTGTGCTGGCGCTGTCTCTCCAGCGTCGTCCCGGCGAAAGCCGGGACCCATACGCCGTAGCCTCTCGATTTCGACGACTCGGAGTTGATATCTCGCGTAACCAATGAACATCGGTGGTTATGGGTCCCGGCCTTCGCCGGGACGACGGTCTAGAGGTAAGATGAGTTCATCGAAGCAAATGTCGCACCCGGCGCCATCCTCCGTCGCGGCAACCAGCATCGTGTCGTCGCGCCTGGCGGTCGAAACGTCGGGCGCCGGCTTTACCGACATCACGCGCGAGGTCGCCAAATTCCTGCGCGAGGCGCGTGCCGGCGAGGGTGTGGTCACGCTGTTCATCCGCCACACCTCGGCCTCGCTGACGATCCAGGAGAATGCCGATCCGACCGTGCTGGTCGATCTGAAGACGGCGCTCGACCGCGCAGCGCCCGAAGACGGCGGCTGGCGTCACGACACCGAAGGCCCTGACGACATGCCGGCGCACATCAAGACCATGCTGACGGCGACCTCGCTGCAGGTCCCCGTGCTCGACGGCGAGATGGCGCTCGGCACCTGGCAGGGCATCTATCTGATCGAGCATCGCGCCCGTCCGCACCGGCGCGAGATCGTGCTGCAATTCATCGGCGCCACGCGCTGACGCGCGCGACCTGTCTTTTAAGACGCGGCCTCCAAATGACTCGGCCGCGGATCGCTCCGCGGCCGATGCAATTCTGATCGCGATGTCGACGGTCAGGTCTTGGTGATGTCGACGTCCTTGGTTTCCGGAATGAACAGCGCGCCGACCACGACGGTGATTGCGGCGAAGATGACCGGATACCAGAGACCGGAGTAGATGTCGCCGGTCGAGGCGGTGATCGCGAACGCGGTCGCCGGGAGCAGGCCGCCGAACCAGCCGTTGCCGATATGATAGGGCAGCGACATCGAGGTGTAGCGGATGCGGGTCGGGAACAGTTCGACCAGCATGGCGGCGATCGGGCCGTAGACCATGGTGACGTAGAGCACCAGGATGAACAGCAGGCCGATGACCGCGGCCACCTGCGGACGGAAGACATCGAACGGGTGCGACATCTTCACGATGCCGGCGTCACCCGGCTTCGGATAGCCCGCCGCCTGCACCGCCGCGAGGATTGCGGGGTTCGACGTCTTGGCGTCCGTATACGGCACTTCCTTGTCGTTGATCAGGATCTTCACCGGCGAGCCGGCCGGGCCCGGCACCGTCGAATATTTCACCGACGATTGGGCCAGGAAGGCGCGGGCGGTGTCGCAAGGCGCGCTGAAGACGCGGGTGCCGACCGGGTTGAACAGATCGCCGCAGCCGGCCGGATCCGCAACCACCTGCACCTTGACAGTCTCATAGGCCTTCTCCAGCGCCGGATTGGCGTTGGTCGTGATCATCTTGAAGATCGGGAACAGCGTGAGTGCGCCGATCAGGCAGCCCGCCAGGATGATCGGCTTGCGGCCGATCTTGTCCGACAGCGCGCCGAACACCAGGAAGAAGCCGGTGCCGAGCAACAGAGACCAGGCGATCAAGAGGTTGGCGGTGTAGCCGTCGACCTTCAGAATCGATTGCAGGAAGAACAGCGCGTAGAACTGGCCCGTGTACCAGATCACCGCCTGGCCCATGGTCAGGCCGAGCAGCGCGAGGATCACGATCTTGGCGTTGCTCCAGGTCGCGAAGGCCTCGGTCAGCGGCGCCTTGGAGGTCTTGCCCTCCTCCTTCATCCGCTGGAACACCGGCGATTCGTTCAGCCGCAGCCGGATCCAGACCGAGATGCCGAGCAGCAGCACCGACACCAGGAATGGAATGCGCCAGCCCCAGTCGGCGAAGTCCTTTTCGCCGGTGAGGGTTCGCGTGAACAGGATCACCAGCAGCGACAGAAACAGTCCAAGCGTTGCCGTGGTCTGGATGAACGAGGTGTAGTAGCCGCGCTTGCCGGGCGGGGCATGCTCAGCGACATAGGTCGCGGCACCGCCATATTCGCCGCCGAGCGCGAGGCCCTGCAGCAGGCGCAGCGAGATCAGGATGATCGGCGCCGCGATGCCGATGGTCTTGGCGTTGGGCAACAGGCCGACGATGAAGGTCGACAGACCCATGATCAGGATGGTGACGAGGAAGGTGTATTTGCGGCCGACGATGTCGCCGACCCGGCCGAACACGATCGCGCCGAACGGGCGCACCAGGAAGCCCGCGGCGAATGCCAGCAACGCGAAGATGTCGCGGGTCGCCGGCGGATAGTCCGAGAAGAACTGCGCGCCGATGATGCCGGCCAGCGAACCGTAGAGATAGAAGTCGTACCACTCGAACACGGTACCGAGCGACGACGCGAGGATGACGAAACGCTCATCCTTTGTCATGCCGGCGGGCCGCGCCGAAGTTGCAGTCATAGTGGACATCTGGATTGCTCCCCCCGAAATATTGCTGCCATGCTCGCCCCCGGCTGGCGGGTGAGGCCCGAATAGGCCCTCGGCTTGAGATGAAGGTAACATCGCAGTGAAACCCGCCCCAATAAGACTTTTGGCCTTTTCAGGATCGAACCTATCTTCTGAAGGAAGAGCAGGATGGAACGCCTCCGCAGGCGTCTATTGCGGCGCACAAGCTGCGCGGGTTAACCGCGTTGGCATCTGGTATTATCAAGCGCTTGCGTGATACTGCCGCGCGGGCGAAAACCGAGCGACGCGGGTTTGCCTAAAGCCCGCTTGTGGGACTGAGATGACTGCTGCTGCCAATACTCATCTTGTCATCGCCGACGACCATCCGCTGTTCCGCGATGCGTTGCGTCAGGCGGTGTCGAGCGTCGTGAGTTCGGCCACGATCAGCGAGGCCGGATCGTTCGAGGATCTGACCGCGCTGCTGGAACGGGACTCCGAGGTCGACCTGATCCTGCTGGACCTGAGCATGCCGGGGATCAGCGGTTTCTCCGGCCTGATCTATCTGCGGGCGCAGTATCCGGCGATCCCGGTGGTGATCGTATCCGCCAGTGACGATGCCGGGACCATCCGCCGCTCGCTCGACTTTGGCGCTTCCGGTTTCATCCCCAAGCGCTTCGGCGTCGAGACGCTGCGGGATGCCATCATGAAGGTGATGGAGGGCGACGTCTGGGTGCCGCCGGACACCGATCTGTCGGCGGCCGGCGATCCCGACATGACGCGGCTGCGCGACCGGCTGGTGACGCTGACCCCGCAGCAGGTGCGGGTGCTGATGATGCTGTCCGAGGGGCTGCTCAACAAGCAGATCGCCTATGAGCTCGGCGTCTCAGAAGCCACCATCAAGGCCCATGTCTCGGCGATCCTGCAGAAGCTCGGCGTCGAAAGCCGCACCCAAGCCGTGATCGCCGCCGCCAAGATCGCCGGCGGCCAGTGGCGCCAGGGCACGCCGCCGACGTAGTCCCGAGCAACTCCAGCTGTGATCGCCGGGCTCGGGCCACGGCATTGAAAAAAGGGGCGCGAAAGCGCCCGATGGCACGCTTTCGCGAAGCCATCCAGATCCCATTCAAACTGCGCATCGGTCGAAAACCGAGTATCCTGTCCGACACCGGCCCGTGAGAGGCCGCGTGCTTTTGGGGAGAACGCCATGATTTCCGTCACTCGCGTCGCCGGACTATCTCTGGCTGCGGCAATCCTTCTCGGTACCAGCTCTTTCAATTGCGCTCAGGCCAAGCCCTTGATGATCGTCGGCCTGGACGAGAAGCTGTTGTGGGACGACGACGGCAAGCCGGTGCTGTCCGCGCCCGGCAAGGATCAAGTGCTGATCATCGATCTCGCCGATCCCGAGAACCCGAAGATTGCGGCTTCTCTCCCATTGAAGAACTCGGTAGTCGGCCCCCCGGTCAACGTCGCTATCGATCCGACCGGAACGGTGGCGCTGGTCGCGGATTCGGTCGACGTGGTGAAGGAAGGCGACGCTCTGAAGCAGGTGCCGGATAACAAGATCTATGTGATCGATCTCAAGGCGACCCCGCCCAAGCTGGCAGCGACCATTGCCGGCGGAAAGCAGCCATCAGGGTTGAGCTTCAGTCCCGATGGCAAGATGGCGTTGGTTGCCAACCGCGGGGACAATTCGATCAGCGTGCTTTCGGTCAACGGCACTGACGTCAAGATCACCGACACGATATCGATGCCTGACAGTGTCGCACATGTCGCGTTCGCGCCAGACGGCAAGCACGCGCTGGTCGCGCGTTTTCCCGGGCACAAGATATCGGTGCTCGATATCGCCGGCGACAAAGTCACCTACGCCAAGATAGACCTGCCGACCGGCCAATGGCCTTACAATGTGGCAGTGACCCCGAACAGCAAGATCGCGTTGACGTCGGACAATGGCAACTCAGGCGCGTCGGACGGCAGCGTCGACACGGCCAGCGTCATCGATCTCGAAGCGAAGCCGCCGCGCATCATCGATCGCGTGGTGGTCGGCGATGGACCGGAGGGGCTTGGCGTCAGTCCGAAGGGGGATCTCGCAGTCTCGGTGATCCTGCGCGGCTCGAACATGAAGAATGCGTTCTTCCATGAGAAGAACGGCAGCGTCTCGGTCCTGAAGATCGACGGCAAGAAAGTGACCAAGACCGGAGATATCGAAGTCGGCGGACTGCCTGAGGCCGCGGTCTTCACGCCTGACGGAAAATACATCCTGGTCGGGAACTACCTCAGCCAGGATTTCTCGATCCTGAAGGTCGACGGAACCAACGTCACCGACACAGGCAAGCGCTTTCAGGTGCCAGGGCACCCGGCGTCGGCCGGAATGGGACCGAACTGAACCGACGCTTGGCGATCTTGCTGGAGCATGTGATTTTCGGTTGAGCCGGCCACTGCGCAGGCTCGCTTCACCTCACGCGCTTGCGGGAGGGAGCGCCGTGTCTTTGCCGTGCCTTCATGATGCGATTCGATCCAGTCGCATCATGATCCAATGCGAGATGCGCGCCCGGATTGCGCCGCCGCGCGCTACTCCGCCGCCACCATCTGCTGGGTGCGCCATTGTCCGAGTAGGGCGCGGAGCGAGGCGGGTTTCACCGGCTTGTTCAGCACCGCGATGTTTTCCTCGCGCGCGGCGGCGCGCACCGCAGGGCTGCGGTCGGCGGTGATCAGGATCGCCGGAATGCCGTCGCCGAAGCGGCGGCGGATCTCGCGGATCGCGGCGACGCCGTTGCCGCGGTCGAGATGGTAGTCGACCAGGACGCCGGTGACGCGGCCACCGGCGGCCTCGATCGCGCTGATCGCGCCGTCGGCGTCGAGCACCGCGATCACCTCGGCGTCCCACGCCGTCAGCAGCGTCTTCATGCCGTCGAGGATGGCAGGATCATTCTCGATGCAGACAATCAGCGAGCCGCTCATCGGCGTCTTCGACAGCGGCGTGGCGGTGGTGACGGCCGCAGTATGGTTGACCGCGGTCGCGACCGGCACGGTGACCGAGAACGCCGAGCCGCCGCTGACATTGGCCGAGATCGCGATGCGGTGGTTGAGCACCCGCGCCAGCCGCTCGACGATCGACAGGCCGAGGCCGAGGCCGCGGGCGATCCGGGCGCCCTGCTCGAGGCGGTGGAACTCCTTGAAGATCTCGCCGCGCTTCTGCACGGGAATGCCGACGCCGGTGTCGAAGATGCTGATCTGGAGCGTGGTGCCGCGGCGGCGGCAGCCGATCAAGACGCGGCCGCGCGGGGTATATTTGATCGCGTTGGAGATGAAGTTCTGCAGCAGCCGGCGCAGCAGCGAGCGGTCGGATTCGACCGGCAGCGAGCACGGCACGAAGCGCAGGTCGAGGCCCTTGTCGCGGGCGATCGGCATGAACTCGATCTCCAGCGAGCGCATCAGGTCGGCCATCCGGAAGCTCGTGATCGCCGGCGTCATGGCGCCGGCATCGAGCCTGGAAATGTCGAGCAGCGCGCCCAGGATGTCCTCGATCGCCTCGAGTGAGTCGTCGATGTTCTCGACCAGGCGCGAATCCTCGCCGCCGTTCTGGCGCTCGACCAGGCTCGTGACGTAGAGGCGCGCCGCATTGAGCGGCTGCAGGATGTCGTGGCTGGCGGCCGCAAGGAAGCGTGTCTTCGAGGCGTTGGCGTCTTCCGCGATGCCCTTGGCGAGCGCGAGCTCCGAATTCAGCCGCGTCAGCTCCTCGGTGCGGTCGCGCACCCGCTTTTCCAGCGTCGCGTTGGCGCGCTCCAGCGCCTCCGCCGCCTCGAAGCTCGGCGTGACGTCGGAGAAGGTGATGACGAGCCCGCCGCCCGGCATGCGGTTGGCACGCACCTCGATCACCAGATGGCGGTCGGTGAAGCGTTCCAGATAAGGCTCGCCCTCGGTGGTGTAGGCGCGCAGGCGGGCCTGCAGCAGGCTGTCGCCGTCGCCGGACGCAGGCGGACTGATCGCGCCCATGAATTCGAGGATTTCGGACAGCGGGATGCCGAGCTGCACCAGATGCTGCGGCAGCCCCAGCAATTCGGAGAACTGGCGGTTGGAACAGATCAGCTGCAGATCGGCGTCGAACACCGCGATGCCCTGGCGCACGTGATTGAGCGCGGTCTGCAGGATCTCGCGGTTGAAGTGCAGGGCGGCGTGGGAGTCGTCGAGCAGTTTCAGCGCGGCCTTGGCCGACACCGTGCGCCGTTGCAGCAGCAGCGACATCACAAGGCGCGAGGACGCGGCCCCGATCGAGGAGGCGATCAACCGCTCGGCATGCTGCAGCAACTCGAAATCAGCCGGAGCCGACGCCAGCAGCACGATGTTGCGGTCGACGGCGAAGGAGGCGAAGGCCTCGCGGGTGCGGTCGGGGCCGAGATATTGCGTCACCGTGCTCTGGATATCCTCCACCGTCACCGTGGTGCGCCAGCGCCGGAAGCTGGGCGCGATCGGGGCCAGCGCGTTGGGCACGAACACGTCGGCCTGCAACAACTCGATCGAGGACGGCGCGCGCGCCAGCGAGAACAGCACATAGGTGAGGATGTTGAGCGCAAGGCTCCACAGCACGCCGTGCAGCAGCGGCGGCAGGTCGGCGCCGAACAGCGCCTGCGGCCGCAACGCCTCGATCCCGAACGGCCCGTGCTGCAGCAGCATCAGGCCGGTGGTCGAGGTTTCCAGGAAGCTCGGGATGAACAGCGTGTAGAGCCACGTCGCGAAGCCGACCAGCATGCCCGCCATGGCGCCGCGTGCGGTGGCTCTGCGCCAGAACAGGCCGCCGAAGAACGCCGGCGCCAGCTGGGTGATCGCGGCAAACGACAGCAGGCCGATCGCGACCAGCTGGGTGTTGCCGAGCGCGCGATAGTAGAAATACGCCAGCACCATGATGGCGAAGATCGAGAAGCGGCGCGCCTTCAGCAGGAAATCGCCAAAGTCCTTCTGGCCGGCGCTGGCGTCGTCGCTGCGCGGCAAGACCAGCGGCAGCACGATGTCGTTGGAGACCATGATCGACAGCGCGACGCATTCGACGATCACCATCGCGGTCGCCGCCGACAGTCCGCCGACGAACACGGCGAGGCTGAGCAATTGCGAATTGCCCTCGATCGGCAGCGCCAGCACGAACATGTCGGCATCGACCGCGCCGAACGGGAAGATGACGAGGCCGGCGATCGCGATCGGAATCACGAACAGGTTGATGGCGATGAGGTAGAGCGGGAACAGCCAGCGCGCCCGGGTGACTTCGGCGGGCGTCGAATTCTCCACCACGCTGACATGGAACTGGCGCGGCAGCAGCATGACCGCGCAGAACGACAGCAGCGTCATGATCAGGAAATTGCCGATCGACGGGACATATTCGATCGCGCGCACCGCCTCCGGCGTCTTCAGGGCGCGCTCGTAGAGCTCGACCGGCGAGAACATCCAGAAGGTGACGAAAGCGCCGGCGGCGATGAAGGCGACCAGCTTGACGATGGACTCGGCCGCGATCGCGAGGATCAGGCCGTGCTGGTGCTCGGTCGCGTCGGTGTGGCGGGTGCCGAACAGCACCGCGAACACCGCCATCGCCAGCGTGACCATCAGCGCGATGTCGCCGATCACGGGGATTTTCGAGAACGCCTGGTCCTCGCTCAGGATGGTCTCCAGCGACGCCGCCACCGCCTTGAGCTGCAGCGCGATGTAGGGCACCGAGCCGATGATCGCGATCAGTGCCACGGTCGCCGCCACCGCCTGGCTCTTGCCGTAGCGCGCGGCGATGAAGTCGGCGATCGAGGTGATGTTCTGCGACTTGGCGAGCGCGATCACCCGGCGCAGCAGCGGCGTGCACAATCCGACCATCACGATCGGGCCGACATAGATCGCCAGGAAGTCGATGCTGGTGCGGGTGGCGAAGCCGACCGAGCCGAAGAAGGTCCAGGAGGTGCAGTAGATCGCCAGCGACAGCGGATAGATCCACTGGCTGGCGCGGCCGCGCTCGCCCGGCGAGCTGCGGTCGCCGCGGCTGGCAATGAAGAACAACAATCCGATGTAGGCGAACGCCGTGGCGATTACGCCCCAGTCGTGCAGCATCGCTGCTCATCTCCTGTCCCGGCCGCTGGGGAAGGGCCGGTTGTCAGGATTATAACGCAAAGGACCGGCCGCGCGATGCACGGCCGGCCCAAATTCGGGGTCGGAAGCGGATAGGGTTACTCGGCGGCCAGCGACTTCTGGTGCAGGGGCAGGCCGAGCCGGTCCCAGACCTGGAGCAGCGCCTCGGCCAGCGCGTCGATCAGGCCGTCGTCATGGTAGGGCGAGGGCGTGATGCGCAGCCGCTCGGTGCCCTTGGCGACCGTCGGATAGTTGATCGGCTGGATGTAGATGCCGTGGTCCTCGAGCAGCAGGTCGGAGGCCCGCTTGCACTTCTCGGGATCGCCGACGAACAGCGGCACGATATGGGTGTCGCTCGACATGACCGGCAGGCCGGCGGCGGTCAGGATCGCCTTGGTGCGGGCGGCACGGTCCTGGTGGCGCTCGCGCTCCCAGTTCGAGGTCTTCAGGTGCCGGATCGCAGCCGTCGCGGCCGAGCAGATCGCCGGCGGCAGCGCGGTGGTGAAGATGAAGCCCGGCGCATAGGAGCGCACCGCGTCGATGACCTCGGCGCGGCCCGCGATGTAGCCGCCGAGGCAGCCAAAGGCTTTTGCCAGCGTGCCCTCGACGATATCGATCCGGTGCATCACGCCGTCGCGCTCGGCGATGCCGCCGCCACGCGGGCCGTACATGCCGACCGCATGCACTTCGTCGAGATAGGTCATGGCGCCGTATTGCTCGGCGAGATCGCAGATCTTGCCGAGCGGTGCGACGTCGCCGTCCATCGAATAAAGGCTCTCGCAGACGATCAGCTTCGGCCGGTCGGGACCGGCGGCGATCAAGAGCTCCTCGAGATGCGCGACGTCGTTGTGGCGGAATATCTGGCGTTCGCAGCCGGCCTGGCGCACGCCTTCGATCATCGAATTGTGGTTCAGCGCGTCCGACAGGATCAGGCAGTTCGGGATCAGCTTGGCGAGCGTCGAGATGCCGGTCTGGTTCGAGACATAGCCCGAGGTAAACAGCAGCGAGGCTTCCTTGCCGTGGAGGTCGGCGAGTTCCGCCTCGAGCTGCACCAGCGGATGATGGGTGCCCGCGATGTTGCGGGTGCCGCCGGCGCCGGTGCCGACCCGGGTCGCGGTCTCGACCATGGCACCGACCACCTTGGGATGCTGGCCCATGCCGAGATAGTCGTTGGAGCACCAGATCACGACGTTGCGGCTGCCCTTCGGCGAATGCCAGGTGGCGTGCGGGAAGCGGCCCGCGATCCGTTCGAGGTCGGCAAAAACCCGGTAGCGCCGCTCGTCGTGCAGGCGGTTGAGGGCGGTATTGAAGAACTGGCTGTAATCCATCGGCAAACCCAGAGAGCGGAACCTGACCGGAATGACTGCTTCTTCTTAGAGCTTTTCCAGCTCTAATGTCCATGCATTGACCCACATCTGGGCATGCGCCGCAGTTGGGCAAATTGCCCTAGCCGGGACCGTTCGGCTCGATTTCGGTCAAATCGCCGGGCGATGCCTTGCCGCCCGGCCGGGTTCAGGTCGTCTTGAAGCGCAGCATGCCGTCGGCGTGCATCTCGGCCGTCAGGCGGCCCTCGACCAGCATGTAGTTGACATGGGCGACCAGCTCGCCGGCGGCGAAGCCCATCTGGTGCTCGTCCAGCACGTGCTTGTGGAACACCACGGGCACCAGCTCCTTGGAGGTCTGCGGCACCTGGCGGCAGGCCTCGGCGATCAGCCGGCAGCGCTCCTCATGGTGATCGGCGAGCTGCTTGATCCGGGTCTTCAGCCCGTAGAACGGCACGCCGTGGCCCGGCAGCACCATCACGTCGTAGGGCAGGGTGGTGGTCAGGCTTGCCAGCGAGGCCAGATATTCGCCGAGCGAGTTCTGCTCGGGCTCGACCGCCCAGACGCTGACATTGGGCGAGATCTTGCTCAGCACCTGGTCGGCGGACAGGAACAGCTTGTCGGCCGCGCAATACAGCATCACCTGGTCGAGCGCGTGGCCGCCGCCGGTGATCACCTTGAAGCGCCGCGTGCCGATCACGACCTCGTCGCCATGGGTGAGGCGGTGATAGGACGGCGGCAGCACCGACACGCGCTTCAGGTAATCCTGGCCACGGCCGAGCAGCTTCTCGGTGAGGTCCTCGTCCATGCCGTGGCGGCGGAAGAACAGCCGCTGCGCATTGCGCCGCTCCTCGGTGCCGCGGTTCTGGTGATAGACCGACTGCAGATATTCCACCTGCGACATGAACAGCGGACAGCCGAAACGCTCGGTGATCCAGCCGGCGAGACCGACATGGTCGGGATGCGAATGCGTCACGATCAGGCGGGTGACCTTGACGTGCTTCAGCGGCCCCTCGAATAGCGTGGTCCAGGCCGCGATCGATTCCTCATTGCCGAAGCCGGCGTCCACCATGGTCCAGCCGTCGCCGTCGGCGAGCAGATAGATGTTCACATGGTTGAGGCGGAACGGCAGCTTCAGCCGCGCCCACAGCACGCCGGGAGCCACCTCCACGACCTGGTCGTGGCCGGGATGGTTCTCCCAAGGGTATCGCAGTGCCTCCGCCGAGGAGTGCACGGGGTCGGTCTTCGTATGCATGCTACCGGCTTAGCGGCACACGGGCCGCCGCGCCAGCCGAAAAATCAGATAGTCGTCCGGAGAATGGGACGAGAAATCGCCGGAATTCCGTAGATGGGGTAACGGGCCGGCCGCCCGCTCGCTACGGCGCAATTTGGAAGCGCGCTCGCGAGCGGCCTGTTGGTTGGAAGGCGGTCGTCCCTCAAACTGATGGTGTTCCAACGGAGTCGGGCAAGCCCGCTCCAAGCATCATTAAGGGACGACCATGTACCACTATGCAGGAATTGACGTGTCTTTGGAATGCTCGAGCGTTTGCCTTGTCGATGGGACAGGCAAGATTTTGCGCGAGACGAAGGTTGCGAGCGAGCCGGCGGCGCTGATCGCCTGGTTCCGGTCGCTGGGTCTGGTACTGGAACGGATCGGGCTGGAGGCAGGCCCCTTGTCGCAATGGCTGTATGCGGGTCTGCGAGACGCAGGGCTTGCGGTCGAGCTGCTGGAAACGCGGCACGTTCGCGAAGCCTTCAAGTCGATGCCGGTGAAGACGGACCGCAACGATGCCCGCCGGATCGCGCAGTTGATGCGGCTCGGCTGGTTCCGGCCGGTGCACTGCAAGTCGGTCGCGGCGCAGGAGACCCGCGCCATCCTGACGGCGCGCAAGCTGCTGCAATCCAAGCTTCGCGATGTCGAGAACAGCCTGCGCGGCATACTTCGCGGTTTTGGCCTGAAGGTCGGTGCGACCACCGAGCGCACGTTCGCCGGGCGCATCCGCGAGCTCGTGACCGGCCATCCCGGACTGGAGTTGGTCGCGGCGGCGCTGCTCCAAGCCCATGCGGTGCTGCTGCGGGAGTTCAAGAGCCTGGACAAGCACACCCAGAAGCTCGCCAGGACGCATCCATCCGCCAAGCTCCTGATGACAACGCCGTCCGTTGGTCCGATCGTGGCGCTCACCTATGCCGCGGCGATCGACGACCCGAAGCGCTTCCGCTCCTCGAAGGCCACGGGAGCCCACTTTGGGCTCACCCCGAAGAAGTACCAGTCCGGTGAGACCGACTACACCGGCCGCATCAGCAAGATCGGGGATGCCTCCGTGCGCGAGGCGCTCTACCAGGCAGCTCACGTCATGCTGACCAAGCCGGTCAAGAATTGCTCGGCATTGAAGAGCTGGGCGATGCGGATCGCCCGGCGCGCAGGCATGCGCAAGGCCAAGGTAGCGCTGGCTCGCAAGCTCGCCGTGATCCTGCATCGCATGCTCGCCGACACCAAACCGTTCAACCCGATGACCAAGGCCATCTAGCCAGGAGCAGCAATCGGTTCCGGGCGGGCCACGACACCAGGCTCTCCCCGAGCGAAGTCCCTCCGCTGGGACGATGGATCCGGTCAGGCCGCCATCCGGGAAGTGGCTCACGACCACGCAATCCGTAGATTGGCCGGCCGGCTCCTCAATGCACCCCATCAGGCGACGGCCTTCGCGCCGATCCCGTACAGAAGCAAGTGCCCGGCGAGTGGATGACGCGAAAAGGGATTGACTAACCAAGGCCCGTTACAGAAGCCCGGATGAAGCGAACGGTCTTGCGAATACGTGCCCGTCATCCCGGGGCGCCTCGAAGAGGCGAACCCGGAATCTCGAGGTTCCGGGTTCTATGCTTCGCATAGCCCCGGAACGACGCTGTACCTACGCCGCGCGGATGTTCGACAGGAAGCCGTCGATCTCCGAGCGCAGCACGTCGGCCTCGCGGCGCAGCGCGTCGGAGGCGCTCAGCACCTCGCCGGCGGCAGTGCCCGCCTCGGCCGAGGCGGTCGAGACGCCGACGATGTTGCTCGACACCTCGCTGGTGCCGCCCGCCGCATGCTGGATGTTGCGGGCGATCTCGCGGGTCGCCGCGCCCTGCTGCTCGACCGCGGCGGCGATCGCGGTGGTGACGTCGTTGATCTCGCCGATCGTGCTCGAGATGTTGCGGATGGCGGAGACTGCCGTCGTCGTCACCTCCTGCATGCTGACGATCTGCTGGCGGATTTCCTCGGTTGCCTTCGCGGTCTGGCTCGCGAGGTTCTTCACCTCGGAGGCGACCACCGCAAAGCCGCGGCCGGCCTCGCCGGCGCGCGCCGCCTCGATGGTGGCGTTGAGCGCGAGCAGATTGGTTTGCGAGGCGATGGTCTGGATCAGGTCGACCACGACGCTGATGCGTGCGGCATTGTCGGCGAGCCCCTGCATCGTGCTGTCGGTGGCGCTGGCTTCCTCCACCGCCTTGCGGGCGATCTCCGCCGAGGTCACGACCTGGCGGCCGATCTCCTGGATCGAGGACGACAGCTCCTCGGTGCCGGCCGACACCGTCTGCACGTTGACCGAGGTTTCCTCGGCGGCCGACGCGACGGCATTGACCAGCGCGCTCGACTGGTCGGCGGTCGCCGACATGCTCTGCGCAGTCGACTGCATCGAGTTCGCCGCGGTCTGCAGGCTGCCGAGCGCGCTGCGGACGTTGGATTCGAACGTGACGATCTGCGCTTCCATGCGCGAGGCGCGCTCCGCCTTGGCGCTGCGGTCCTTGTTCTGGTTTTCGGTGAGCTCGCGGCTCTCGACCATGCTCTCGCGGAACACCTGCAGCGCGTCGGCCATGACGGCGATCTCGTCGCGCTGGCGGCTCTGCGGGATCTCGGTGTCGAGGTCGCCGTCGGACAGCAGCTGCATCGAGCGCTGCAGGCCGCGGATGCGGCGCAGGATGTTGCGTCCGACATAGAGCCAGACGAACAGGAACGAGCCGACCAGCGTCAGGGCGCCGAGGCCGATCATCACCATGGTGGCAAGCGAGATCTGCTGCCGCGCCTGGAAGGTCGAACTGTCGGTCTCCTTCTGCACCGCGTCGACCAGCTGCTGGACGCTGATGCCGAGCCCGACATTGAGCTTGCGCGTCTCTTCCAGGATGGTCTGGCCGTAGTCGATCGCGTCGAGCTCCTTCTGGCGGATCTTGAACACGCCGGTCTTGCCTTCGCCGAGCACGAGCAGCCTCGAGGCGGTGTCGCGCACCGCGACGATCGCGGGATTGTTCGGCAGGTCCTCGAGGTTGGACTTGACGCGTTCGCGCCCGGCCTTGAACTCGGCCTCGATCCCATCGAGGGTTTCGCTGGAATTGGCCGACAGCGCCGCGGTCATGTCGGCGGCCATCAGATTGCCGGCGGCGAGCACGTTGCTGATCTGGCCGACGGTGCGGGCAGCTTCAGTGGCGTCGTCCGCCGACACCTCGGCCGCGGCGAGGATGGCGTTGAGCCGGGTCTGCGCGTCGAGCATCGCGGGACTTGCGGCGGAGACGAACGCCGCCTGCGCCTTGCGCAACGCGTTGTACTGCTTGTCGCGCAGCGCGCCGACCTCGAGCCGCTCGCGCGCCGCCGAGATCAGGCTCTTGGTCGCCTCATCGGTGTTCTTGACGTTCTCCTGCAGCGCGCTGACCACGGATTTGTCGGCGCCGAGCTCGATGATCTCGCCGAGCTTGGCGCTGGTGAGCCGCGCGACGTCCTGCACCTTCTTGGTGCGATCGTTCAGCGCGTCCTCGCTCTGCACGGCGAGCAGGCCGGGGCCTTGCGCCGCGAGCGAAGCGCTTTGCGCGGCAAGTTGCAGGCTCGCGGCAAGCCGCGGAATGTCGCGGCCGGAGAGATCGGTCATGGTGCCGCCGAGCTGATGCAGCACGATGCCGGCGCCTGCGCTGATCACCAGCGCCATGCCTGCGATCACAGCGAACGCCGCGAACAGGCTGCCCCTGACGCCCATTTGCGGCAGATGGATACGCTTGAGATTTGGTTTGCCGAGCTTGAACCGAAACGCCATTGCCCCTGTGCCCCCTGGCCCACTACGCTTGGCCACTATCCTTGGCCACTACTCTTGGATGTTTCCCCGGCGCGGGAGTATCGGTGCGGCCGGTTAACAAAATCGGGAAAATTGCGACGATCTGCGGGATTTTTCAGGGCTGCCGCGCAGTGGCGACGTCTCGGTTCGCTGTGCGGAATCGATGCACGCGATCGGATGCAAAAAGGCCGGCGTGAGCCGGCCTTTTCCACGCCTGGTTGTAAGGGCGATCTCAGTAGCGGCCGTAAGCGGGGCCGCCGAGGTTGCCGAGATTGAAGCGGTAGTTGAGGCCCGCCTTCACGGTGTGCTCGTCATTGTGGAAGCTGCCGACCGGCACCAGCGCGCCCGGCGCGGTGAAGCGGCTGTCGCCGAAGTCATAGTACTGGTACTCGACCTTGGCCGACCAGTTCGGCGCGAACATGTATTCGGCGCCGCCGCCGATGGTCCAGCCGTTGCTGTGGTTGTCGCTGAGCGTGAAGCCGACCGGCGCGCCGCCGAGCGTCACCGTTTCGTTGTTGTCGGAATAGGCATAACCGCCCTTCACATAGATCAGGCCCGGACCCCAGGTGTAGCCGACGCGGCCGGTGATCGAGCCGATGCCGCGCTGGTTGTTGTTGTAGACGTAGCCGCCCGGGAAGATCGCGTTGAGCTGATGGCCGCCGACCCAGGAATACTGGCCTTCGAGGCCGATCACCCACATCGGCGACAGCTGCCAGTCGTAACCGGCCTGCACGCCGCCCATGAAGCGGGCGTCGGAGTCGGACAGCGCGAGGCCGTTGAAATTGTTGTTCTGGGAGAACACGCCGCCGAGATGGCCGCCGAGATAGAAGCCGGTCCAGTTGTAGAGCGGCGCGGCGTAAACAGGCGCGGGCGCCTTCTGATAGTAGCCACGGTTGAAATCGGCGGCGTTGGCGGTCGCGCCAAAGGCAGCGACGGCCGCCGCGACGGCGGCGGTTGCGAGCAGGAACTTCTTCATGGGGGCAGTCTCCGGACAAGTCATGAGGCGCAGCGTGAATGGCGCCATCCACGGCGATGGGTTAGACCGCATTTGAATAAAATGCAGTCACCGGAACGCTGCGCGGAGCGTTAAGTCGCAGCCTTTGCGGCGAAACGTTTTGTTGTGCCTAACGAACGCTTAAGGTGGAATGAAGCAAGGCTTAACGCGGTGTGCGCGGCGCGCATTTCCTGTTAACCAAGCCGTCGGTTAGAGCATGATCCGGAAAAGTGCGAAGCGGTTTTCCCTCGCGACAAACGCGGAACGCGTTTGCGCGGAGATCATGCTCAAACAAGGAGCTAAAGCGCGATGATGATTCAACCTAATGTCATCGCGCTTTAGGCCAGGCGCTTGCGCACATCGTCGCGCATCTGCTCGCGGAACGCCTGGCGGCGGGCGGCGCGATCCTTGACCGGGACGTCGTGGCGATCGAACACGTCGAACTTCTCCAGGATCGGATAGTGCTCGCTCGCCATCGCCAGCACGCGCAGCAGGGCGGCGACCTTCGGGGTCGGGCCGCTGACTTCCCACCTGCGCAGCTTTTCGGCGCCGCCGGCGGCCGATAGCCCGCACAGCTTTGCCATGTCAGCCGCCGTCAGCTCGCGGCCCAGCGCCTCGCCGAGATGTTCGCGCAGTTTCTTCAGTTCTGGGCCGGTCACGCTTGGTCCGCTCCGCGATGGCAAAATGTGAAGTGAGTCACATGACGTGCTCGAGGCGCGGGTTATACGCCACGCAGGCGAGTTCTAAAGGAAACCATCATGCACGGCATCATCGAAAGCCTCAGCCCCGAACACGATCAGATCGATTGGAAATGGGTCGGCAGTGTGTTCGCCTTCTACGTCGTGCTGACGATCGGCGGGATGGGTGTGCTGCTGGCGCGTTGATTCCAGCGCACGCGGGCGCACCGCGTGCCTGCGACTGCCATCGTTTGCGAAGATCCTGGTGCTGCCAGACAGGATTGAACTGTCGACCTCTCCATTACCAATGGAGTGCTCTACCACTGAGCTACGGCAGCATGCCCGGGAAAAATTGAATCGGCCCCAAGGGCCCGTCCAAGCGGGCGGTTCTTGCCACAGGCCTCCCTTTGGCGCAAGCGAAAGAGCGCCCCTGCCGCCCTTGAAATCGGCAGAAATCGACCGCCTCGCCGATGATTCCGGCCAATCTGGCCGATTTCGGCCGGATTGGGTTCCCGATTGCGCCGAAACTATCCCGATCCGCGCTTGCCGCCGAATCATATCGCCGCAACTGGCCGACCGGGCAGGGTGCGCGGGCATCCGCCATTGGCTATGCTCGGCCTATCCTCCCCTTGCGCAGGGCGGCGGCGGTTCGAGAGTTATGCAATGACAGGCGACCAGGACAGAGGCGGCGGGCAGGCCGGAGCCCGCGTGAAGGATTCACGACAGGATCGTCTCAAGCTCGCGCTGCGCGAAAACCTGAAGCGGCGGAAATCGCAGGCGCGCGGTCGTGACGGTGCGGCCTCTTCCGAAGCCGCCCATGGTTCGCTAGATGGCGGCTCACCAGATGACGCCGGCGGAAACGAGCCGCGCCGTTAACCCGGTTCGTGCGCATTGTTATAAGGAAGCGGGTTGCCGAGATGGCTGTAGATGAGACGACGATCGATCGGCTGAGCGCAACCGCCTACGCCTTCCCGCGCCATGAGCAGACCTTTCCGACCCTGACCGCGCACGAGATCGAGCGGATGCGCCGCTTCGGCGAGCCGCGCTCATACCAGGACGGCGAGGCGCTGTTCGAGACCGGCAAGCCCGGGCCCGGCATGTTCGTGGTGCTGTCGGGCAATGTCTCGATCACCCAGCGCGACGGCCTCGGCCATGTCGCGCCGATCATCGACCAGGGACCGGGCCAGTTCCTCGCCGAGATCGGCCAGCTCTCCGGCCGCCCGGCGCTGGTCGACGGCCATGCCGATGGGGTGGTCGAGACGCTGCTGCTGCCGCCCGACCGGCTGCGCGCGCTCTTGGTTGCGGAGGCCGATCTCGGCGAGCGCATCATGCGCGCGCTGATCCTGCGCCGCGTCAGCCTGATCCAGGGCGGCGCCGGCGGGCCGGTGCTGATCGGCCCCGCCTCGGTCGGCAACATGGCGTCGCTGCAGAATTTTTTGGCGCGCAACGGCCAGCCGCACCACCTCCTCGACCCCGCGACCGACAAGGATGCCGCCGACCTCGTCGCGCGCTATTCGCCGACGCGCGCCGAGCTGCCGCTGGTGGTCTGTCCCAACGGCACGGTGCTGCGCAATCCGTCCGAGACCGCGCTTGCGATGGCGCTCGGCATGATCGGCAACAGCGCGCATGAAAAACTCTACGATGTCGCCGTGGTCGGCAGCGGCCCGGCCGGGCTTGCCACCGCGGTCTATGCGGCGTCGGAAGGCCTGTCGGTTGCGGTGTTCGATTCCCGCGCCTTCGGCGGCCAGGCCGGCGCCAGCATGCGCATCGAAAACTATCTGGGCTTTCCGACCGGCATCTCCGGCCAGGCGCTGGCCGGGCGCGCCTTCAACCAGGCGCAGAAATTCGGCGCCGAGATGCTGATCCCGGTCTCGGTCAAATCGCTCGACTGCACGAAAGCGTCCGGCGCATTCGTGCTCGACACCGCCTGCGGGCATACGCTGCGCGCGAAATCCGTGGTGGTCGCCAGCGGGGCGCGCTATCGCCGGCCCGAGATCGACAATCTCGATGCCTTTGAAGGCCGCGGCGTCTGGTACTGGGCCTCGCCGATCGAGGCGCGGCTCTGCGCCAACCAGGACGTCGTGCTGGTCGGCGGCGGCAACTCCGCGGGGCAGGCGGCGGTGTTCCTGTCGGCGCATGCCCGCAAGGTCAACATGATGATCCGCGGCGGCGGGCTCGGAGCCAGCATGTCGCGCTATTTGATCGAGCGCATCGAGGCGACGCCGAATATCGAATTGATGTTCAACACCAAGGTGATCGGGCTCGACGGCGCGGAGACGCTGCAGCGGGTGCGCTGGCGCAGCCGGCTCGCGCCCGACGAGTTCACCATGGATATCCGCAATCTCTTTTTGTTTGTCGGCGCCGATCCGGCGACCGGCTGGCTCGATGGCTGCGGGGTGCAGGTCGACCGCGGCGGCTTCGTGATGACCGGCGTGCAGACCGGCGAAGGCGCGCGCGCCGTGCCGCTGCTCGAGACCACGGTGCCCGGCGTGTTCGCGGTCGGCGACGTCCGCTCCGGATCGGTCAAGCGCGTCGGCGGCGCGATCGGCGAGGGCGCTCAGGTGGTGGCCGCGCTGCACGGCTATCTCGCTGACGCGGGTGATCACACACTGTAGCAACGTCGATGCGACGCACGCAAACGTTTTCCCGTCATCCTGAGGAGCCGCGAAGCGGCGTCTCGAAGGATGAATCGGCCACAGTGTGGCCGTGCATCCTTCGAGGCTCGCAAGAGCTCGCACCTCAGGATGACGGATCAGATAGCTGCGACAGGTAAGGGCCGAAAAATGACGAAAGGCTGCACCCATATCGCCGGCATCCAGGATGTCACGCCGAGTGCGCTTGGCTGCGAGGAATGCCTGAAGAGCGGCAGCCGCTGGCTGCATTTGCGCATCTGCCGCACTTGCGGCCATGTCGGCTGCTGCGACGACTCGCCGAACCGGCATGCGACGGCGCATTTCCACGCCACCGGCCATCCCGTGATCGAGGGCTACGATCCGCCGGAAGGCTGGGGCTGGTGCTATGTCGACGAGGTGCTGTTCGACCTGTCGAAGCGCAAGACGCCGCATAACGGACCGATCCCGCGCTATTATTGATGAGGCTTCTCGCACGGCGCACGTGCCGCATCGTGTGACATATGTGCGAAAATTTTCAGCAATCGCCCGCGCCGGCAATTTTTGATGGGATGTCGGCCGTCCTGCCATCGAAGCATGTAGCAATTTTCCGTCACGCATCGTAACCTCGCACGCGGGTCTCAACGGGGAGTGCGCCACATGACGACATTGGTGCTCGTGCACGTCATTATCAGCCTGATTGCAATCGTCGCCGGCGTGCTCGTGATGTTCGGGCTGCTCGGCTCGCGCGCGATGCCGGGGCTGACCGCGATCTTCCTCGCGCTCACGATCCTGACCAGCGCCACCGGCTTCGTGATCCCGCCTTTGGTGACCGAGAAGCTGCTGCCGTCGCACATCATCGGCGGGCTTTCGCTGGTGCTGCTCGCGATCGCCTGCATTGCGCTCTATGCGATGCAGCTCAAGGGCGCCTGGCGTCCGATCTATATCGTGACCGCGATGGTCTCGCTCTATCTCAACGTCTTCGTGCTGGTCATCCAGAGCTTCCTCAAGGTGCCGGCGTTGCAGGCGCTGGCGCCAGCCGTGCCGCCGAACCCGCCATCCGGGCCGGTCTTTGCCGTGGTGCAGGGCATCGTGCTGGTGTTCTTCGTCCTGGTGACCATCGGTGCCTGGCGCCGGTTCAGGGCGGTCACGTTCGCCTGATCCGGGGCGGATGACCTCATTTCGTAGCGACACGCAGCATAGAAGACGAGATGCGGTGGCGTGTCCGCGATGCGCCGTCGCCCAAGGTTCGTTCACGCCTGGCGTGTCCGGAATGACGATCAGCTGAAGGAGTGCTTCCAATGCCCACCATCACCACCAAAGACGGCGTCGAGATTTTCTACAAGGATTGGGGCTCGGGCCAGCCGATCGTGTTCAGCCATGGCTGGCCGCTGTCGTCGGACGACTGGGACGCGCAGATGCTGTTCTTCGTGGGGCACGGCTTTCGCGTCGTCGCCCATGACCGCCGCGGCCACGGCCGCTCCGCCCAGGTCGCCGACGGTCATGACATGGATCACTATGCCGACGACCTCGCTTCCGTCACCGCGCATCTCGACCTGAAGAACGCCGTCCATGTCGGCCATTCCACCGGCGGCGGCGAGGTGGTGCACTACATCGCCCGCCACGGCGAGAGCCGGGTGGCGAAGGCGGCGATCCTGAGCGCGGTGCCGCCGTTGATGGTGCAGACGGCGAATAATCCCGGCGGCTTGCCGAAGTCGGTATTCGACGGCTTGCAGGCCCAACTCGCCGCCAACCGCTCGCAATTCTACCGCGATCTGCCGGCCGGGCCGTTCTACGGCTACAACCGGCCCGGCGCAAAACCGTCGGAGGCCGTGATCCAGAACTGGTGGCGGCAGGGCATGATGGGCGGCGCCAAGGCGCATTACGACGGCATCGTCGCGTTCTCGCAAACCGACTTCACCGAGGATCTGAAGAAGATCAACGTGCCGGTGCTGGTGATGCATGGCGACGACGACCAGATCGTGCCCTACGCCGACTCCGCCCCGCTCTCGGCCAAGCTTTTGAAGAACGGCACGCTGAAGACCTACAAGGGTTTTCCGCACGGCATGCCGACCACCGAAGCCGAGACGATCAACGCCGACCTGCTGGCGTTCATCAAGGGCTGAAGGTGAGAGAGGCTGTGCTCTACGCCGCGCGTCTCAACATTGCGCAGCCTCAATCCACCTCGCCCGGTGGCTCACTCCTCTCCCCACAAGGGGCAGGGCAATCGCATATGGAATGAACCGATTCTTCCGCGCCGTCATGGCCGGGCTTGTCCCGGCCATCCACGTCTTTTCTTCGCGTGGAAACGAAGACGTGGATGCCCGGGACAAGCCCGGGCATGACGAGTTTGTGGGAACTCCGAACGCCTCAAACGGCCATATGCGATTGCCCTACCACAAGGGGGAGGAGTCCGAAGCATGTGCTCGCCTTACGGAGACTATGTTTCGGAAGCGCCGTGATCGGCTCGCTCACTCAAAAATCGCGCGGATCGCGGCGAACAGGCGCTTGGCGACCAGGTCCGGCTTCTCGCGGGCGCCATCGTCGGCCCAGAGTTCGCTGCCGACGCGCATCGCGCCGGTCGTGATCATCGCGACCAGCCGGGCTTTCATCCGGTCGCTCCTGTGGTTGGCGCGCTTGAGCAACGCGTTGGCGAGTTCGCGCTCAAGCCCTTCATATTTGGCCTGATCGCGCGCCTGCAGCGCTGGATTGTCGCGCTTCAGCCGCGCCAGCGCGACCGCCTCGCGCGGGTCGATCTGCTTGACCATGTCGGCGATGGCGTTCTCGGCGGCCTGCAGCATGGATTCAGTGGCCGGGCGCGCCGCAACGGCTGCGATCAGTGCCGCGGTACCGTCCTCCTGCCAGGCCAGCACCACGTCTTCCTTCGAGGCGAAATAGTGAAAGAAGGTGCGGCGCGAGACGTCGGCGGCGGCGACGATGTCGTCGAGCGTGGTCGCCTCGAAGCCGCGCTCGAGAAACAGCATCATCGCCGCCTTGGTCAGCCGTTCCCGGGTCTCCTGCCGCTTGCGTGCGCGCAGGCCCGCCGCCGGCGGCGCCGGATTCGCTTTGGATTGCGCCGACTTGACCGGTTTCTTGGCCGATTTCCTGGCCGGTTTGCGCGCGGGCGCCGGACGTTGCAATTTTTCACCCCTTGCAAAAATGCACTTAGTGCACATTTCGTCGGATGCGGCTGGACCCGCAGGAACCCGACGAGAAACCCGAATCGTGTCGCAAGGAGATATAAGCATGACCGGCTGGAGCACTGCAGACATTCCGCGGCAGGGCGGCAGGACCGCCGTGATCACGGGCGCTACCGGCGGACTCGGCTACGAGACCGCGCTGGAACTGGCGTGCGCCGGCGCCAATGTCGTGCTCACCGGCCGCAACGGCGCCAAGGGGCAGGACGCGCTGGCGCGGATCCGCGCGCAGCTTCCCGATGCCGCGGTGACCTATGAAACGCTCGACCTCGCGAACCTCGCATCGGTCGCCGATTTCGCCGGGCGCTTCGCCGCCACGCATACCGCGCTCGATCTTCTGATCAACAATGCCGCGGTGATGTCGCTGCCGAAGCGGCAGGTCACCGCTGACGAGTTCGAAATGCAGTTCGGCACCAACTATCTCGGCCACTATGCGTTGACCGCGCTGCTGTTGCCGCAGCTCCGCCGCGGCCACAACACCCGCGTCGTCAATCTTTCCAGCCTTGCGCATCGCTCCGGCGTCATCAATTTCGACGATCTGCAGGCCCGCCGTTCCTACGCGCCGTGGCGCGCCTACTGCCAGTCGAAGCTTGCGATGCTGATGTTCGCGCTCGAATTGCAGCGTCGCAGTGCGATCAACGGCTGGGGATTGATGAGCAATGCCGCGCATCCCGGCTACGCGCGCACCGAGCTGATCCCGAACGGTCCCGGCACCGACAGCCTGTCGTGGCGGCTCGGCCGATATTTGCAGCCGATCATGAGCCACTCCGCGGCGGCGGGCGCGTTGCCGACGCTGTTCGCGGCGACGTCAGCCGCGGCCCAGCCGGGCGGCTATTACGGGCCCAACGGGTTCTACGAGTTGAAGGGCCCACCTGCGCCGGCGCGCATCATGCCGCACGCCAGGGACATCGCGGTAGCGCAGCGGCTATGGGATATCTCGGCTGCGCTGACCGGTGTATCGTTTGATCAGGTCGCAACCGCCGCCTGAACGGATCGGGCGGCAGCGGGGCAATCGACATGAAGGTCATCCTGTTCGGCGCGACCGGCATGGTCGGGCAGGGCGTGCTGCGCGAATGCCTGCTCGATCCCGGCGTCGAGCGCGTGCTCGCGGTTGGGCGCAGCCCGACCGGGCAGCGCGATGCCAAGCTTGTCGAGTTGATCCACGACAATTTCGTCGATTACAGCGCGATCGAGCCTCAGCTTGCCGGCTACGACGCCTGCTTCTTCTGCCTCGGCGTCTCCTCGATCGGCATGGACGAGGCACGCTACCGCCATCTCACCTACGACATCACACTGGCCGCGGCGACGGTGCTGGCGCGGCTCAATCCCGGCATGGTGTTCACCTATGTCACGGGGCGCAGCACCGATTCCACCGAGCGCGGCCCGTTGATGTGGGCCCGGGTGAAGGGCAAGACCGAGAACGATTTGCTCAAGCTGCCGTTCAAGGCCGCCTACATGTTCCGGCCCGCCGGGATCCAGCCGCTGCATGGCGTCCGCTCCAAGACCGGCTGGGTGCAGGCGATCTATCTCGCGACCTCGCCGCTGCTTTCCTTTCTGGTGCGGGTCGCCCCGAACTACATGACGACGTCGGAACAGCTCGGCCGCGCCATGCTGAAGGTCGCCCGCGACGGCTACCCCAGGCCGGTGCTGGAGAGCGAGGACATCAATCGCCTCTGAAGCGCGGTGGGCCGGTTCCCTCGAGCGGCGATTTCGCCAGGTCTCTTGGTACCTCCCGGGCCGCGAGGCGTTATAACCACCGTCATGTCCCCACCCGCGCCGCTGAAGCTGATCGCCCTCGATGCCGATGACCTCGCGGTCATCTCGGCCCATGTGCAGGACGCCCGCGTCCAGCCCTGCGACATCGTCTGGCGCCAGGACGAGAAGCGGCTCGTGGTCGGCCTGAACCGGCTGGACTGGGAGCAGACCCTGTCGGGCGGCGCCTGCTCGCGCCGGCTGATCGCCGCGCTCAGGTTCGACCGGGTTCTGGCATGCAAGTCGCGCAATATCGACCTGGAAGCCCCGGAGGCCACCCTGGAACTGCTCGGGATCGAGTTCTATGCCTCCGACCCGCCGGGCGGCAGCGCGCTCCTGATGTTCGGCCATGGTGGGGCGCTGCGGCTGGATGTCGAGTGCCTGGAGTGCGAATTGACTGATCTGGGCATCGACGATCTCGGCGTGGCGCCGGGGTGATTGGGCACGTCATTCCGGGGCGGTCCCAACGGGTCCGCGCAAGGCGCGGCCCGATGACAGGCTCCGGACCGAACCCGGAATCTCGAGATTCCGGGTCTGGTCCTTGGGACCATCCCGGAATGACATCCCCCAAGGGTTGACGGCCATTATCCGTCGCGCCATTGAGCAGGGACCCGAATTCCTCCTAAGAAAGCCGTCATGCCCGTTCGCCTGGACCGACAGAGCGCCGATTTCGAGCAGCGATTCCGCGATTTCCTGGCGGCCAAGCGCGAGGTGTCGGCCGACGTCGAGCGCGCCACCCGCACGATCGTCGACGACGTGGCGGCCCGCGGCGACGCGGCGCTGCTCGAGGCGACCAAAAAGTTCGACCGCCTCGATATCGAGGCGGCCGGCCTGCGCATTACCGCAGCCGAGATCGACGCCGCGGTTGCGGCCTGCGATCCCAAGACCGTCGACGCCCTGAGGTTCGCGCGCGACCGGATCGAGACCTTCCACCGCCGCCAGTTGCCGAAGGATGAGCGCTTCACCGATGCCGCCGGCGTCGAGCTCGGCTGGCGCTGGAGCGCGGTCGATGCGGTCGGCCTCTACGTGCCCGGCGGCACCGCGGCCTATCCGTCCTCGGTGCTGATGAACGCGGTGCCGGCCAAGGTCGCCGGCGTGCCGCGGGTGGTGATGGTGGTTCCGGCGCCGGACGGCAAGCTCAACCCGCTGGTGCTCGCCGCCGCCCATCTCGGCGGCGTCTCGGAAATCTACCGCGTCGGCGGCGCCCAGGCGGTGGCGGCACTGGCCTACGGCACCGCGACAATCGCGCCGGTCGCCAAGATCGTCGGCCCCGGCAACGCCTATGTCGCCGCGGCAAAACGGCTGGTGTTCGGCAAGGTCGGCATCGACATGATCGCCGGCCCCTCCGAGGTGCTGGTCATCGCCGACGACACCGGTAATGCCGACTGGATCGCGGCCGACCTCTTGGCCCAGGCCGAGCATGACGTCAGCGCGCAGTCGATCCTGATCACCGACAGTGCACGGCTCGCCGCCGACGTCGAGCGCGCGGTCGAGACGCAGCTAGCGACCTTGCCGCGCGGCGAGATCGCCCGCACCTCGTGGAACGACTTCGGTGCCGTGATCAAGGTGGCAAAACTCGACGACGCGGTCGAGCTCGCCAATGCGATCGCGGCCGAGCATCTCGAGATCATGACCGCGGATGCCGAGGGCCTGTCGAACAAGGTCCGCAACGCCGGGGCGATCTTCCTCGGGGCCCATACCCCGGAGGCGATCGGCGACTATGTCGGCGGCTCCAACCATGTGCTGCCGACCGCGCGCTCGGCGCGGTTCTCCTCGGGCCTCGGGGTGCTTGACTTCATGAAGCGAACCTCGATCCTGCGGTGCGGGCCGGATCAACTCCGTGCGCTCGGGCCCGCCGCGATGACGCTCGGCCAGGCCGAGGGTCTCGATGCCCATTCACGTTCCGTCGGATTGCGCCTCAACCTCTCATGAACAAGCCACCAGACGACGAGGATTCCAACAATCGCATCGTCGCGGTGACGCTCGACGAGGAATCGATCGGCCGTTCCGGGCCCGATATCGAGCATGAACGGGCGATCGCGATCTACGATTTGATCGAGCAGAACCTATTCGCGCCCGAGGGCGCCGCCGGGCCGGGGCCCTACACCCTGCATATCGCGATCACCGGCAACCGGCTGATGTTCGATATCCGCAAGGAGGACGGCGCGCCGGTGGTCGCGCATCTGTTGTCGCTGACCCCGTTCCGCCGCGTCGTGAAGGACTACTTCATGATTTGCGACAGCTACTATCAGGCGATCCGGACCGCGACGCCGGACAAGATCGAGGCGATCGACATGGGCCGCCGCGGCATCCATGACGAGGGCTCGCGCACGCTGCAGGAGCGGCTCAAGGGCAAGGTGCGCGTCGATTTCGAGACCGCGCGGCGGCTGTTCACGCTGATCACTGTGCTGCACTGGAAGGGTGAAGGCGCATGATCCCGAGAAGTGGATACCGGTTTTCGGATCAGATTATGCGCCAATCGAAGTGGCGCATGATCGGTGAAGCGGTGATTGACGGGGGCGTACCCCGATCGAAAAAAGCCTGATCGCATGGAAGCGCCGCGCGCGCGCAACCCCCAGGCCGTGCTGTTCGCATGCGGCCTGAACAGCGTGCGGTCGCCGATGGCCGAAAGCCTGCTGCAGCAGATGTTTCCGCAAGGCCTCTATGTCCGCTCGGCCGGCGTCAAGAAGGGCGAACTCGACCCGTTCGCCGTCTCGGTCATGGCCGAACTCGGCCAGGACATTTCCAGCCACAAGCCGCAAACCTTCGAGGAGCTCGAGGACTGGGAGGGGCTGAACTTCGATCTCATCATCACGCTGTCGCCGGAGGCGCACCACAGGGCGCTGGATCTCACCCGCACGCTCGCCGCCGATGTCGAATACTGGCCGACGCAGGATCCGACCGGCACCAGCGGCAACCGCGAGCAGAAGCTCGCCGCCTACCGCGAGGTCTGCGACGGCCTGTTGCTGCGCATCCGCCGCCGCTTTGCCAGGGCCGGCGCGGCAAACCTGTGAGGCTCGGCGAGGCGAGGGGACCAGCTTGTTCCGATTCGCAGAACCGCCGCTTGTCGCCAGACTGACAAACAGCTGTGCTTATGGGGCCCGGTCTCAGGCGGGGTCGCGATTCGCGGCCGGTTCCAAGGTTGTGCATCCATGCCCCATCCGATAGGTTCCGCCCGCGTCTGTCCCCCCGATTCAGCCCAAAAGCCCGCATGCTAGGCCGTCCCAAATTCGTTCTTGCTTCCGGTTCGCCGCGGCGGCTGGCCCTGCTCAACCAGGCCGGCATCGAGCCCGATGCGCTGCGCCCGGCCGATGTCGACGAGACCCCGCGGCGGGGCGAGTTGCCGCGGGCCTGCGCCAACCGCCTGGCGCGCGCCAAGGCCGACGCGGCGCTGAAATCGGTGCATCTTGACGACGACCTGCGCGGCTCCTTCATCATTGCCGCCGACACCGTGGTCGCGGTCGGCCGCCGCATCCTGCCCAAGGCCAATCTGGTCGACGAGGCCGCGCAGTGCCTGCGGCTGCTGTCGGGCCGCAATCACCGCGTCTACACCGCGATCTGTGTGGTGACGCCGCGCGAGGCATTCCGTCAGCGCCTGGTCGAAACGCGCGTGCGCTTCAAGCGGCTCAGCGAGGACGACATCCAGGCCTATATCGGCTCCGGCGAATGGCGCGGCAAAGCCGGCGGCTACGCGGTGCAGGGCATTGCCGGGTCGTTCGTGGTCAAGATGGTCGGCTCCTACACCAATGTGGTCGGCCTTCCGCTCTACGAGACCGTGACCTTGCTCGGCGGCGAGGGCTTTCCGATCCGCCACGGCTGGCTCAACTCCGTCGCGGTGTGAGGTATCCACTGAGGTCGTATCGCATCGCAGATGCGATACGGATGGGGCTCTTTCCTCGTGAACGACTCGCGATGAGACCCCACCCCAACTGCTCCACATCGTCATGGCCGGGCTATGCAACGAGGCCGATAGCCGGACGCGATAGCCTGCCGCAGGGGCGCGCTGCCAAAATATCGAAAACAACCCCATGCAAAGTAGCCGGCGGCTGCGGGCGTTCGACACGACAACTGTCCGTAGCGGGTGAAGATGTCGTGTTTTTGTAGCTCGTGATCTGTCGCCTTCGTTTCTGATTTGCAGGGGAGCCGGAAGGCGGGGACGGCTTTCCCTGATTGATCATGCCACGGCTGTTGTGGCGGTTTTAGCCCTGTGGGTGAGTTTCTTTGTTCGACTTGAAGCCCGTTTCTCCGTCCCGACCCGCGCTTTCTCGACGGCGGCGCGCGGTGGAGCGGTCAAGGACGCGCGCTTGCGCGCCCGCCAGGGCTTGTCCTTGACGGCTCCGAGCACGCCGCCAGGCTGAAGCGCGTCGGGGCTGATCTGCTGTCCGTCAGGCGCAAACCTCGCCAATCGATGCGGTCCAAGGAACACGCTGACGGTGCCATCGGGATACTCATGGAGGCGCACCACAGCCTTGACGAAGTGAGGCCTGAGCCGGCTCTGCGGCAGCTGCAGCCGCCGACCGTTCCATGCGATGGTATTGTCGTTGGCGACGGTTCGCTCCTCGATCACGCACAGCGCCTCGCGCCAGGCCTCATGCCGGTCGGCCACGAATGCCGTGCCTTCCTGTTCGGGCTTGATCGCAAACGCGGCGTTGTGCCCGGGGATGTAATGCGCCTTCAGCCACGCGTTGGCAGCCTCAACCGTCGTGATCCCGGCAAGCCGCAGCTCCTTCGGCAGCCGATCCTGCAAGGTGCCGAACACCCGCTCGGAACGCCCGCGCGCCTGCGGCGAATAGGCTGCGATATGCTCGATCCCAAGATGCGACAAAGCCCGTCCCACCTGGGTTTGTTGCGTCTTCGAGACCTTCTCGCCAGCTTTTGGGGTCAGGAAATAATGGCTGCCGCGGTCGGTGTAGAGCGCGCAGAACAGGCCATGCTCGCCAATCACTTCGCGCAAGGCCTGGAAGGTCGAGGCCGTTCCTTCTTCCTCGACCAGCACCATCGAGTAGATCTCGCTGGTCGCATCGTCCATCGTGACGATCAGGTCCCTCGCGGGCAGGCCTTCGATCCAAACGTGGCGCGATCCGTCCTGGTGCAGCAGCATGCCCCGAAGCGGCCGCCGCGGCCGCTTCTTGCGGTGCGCCGAACGCTTCGGAGCCTTCCGCACCAGCCCCGCCGCGTGCAGCGCCAGCTTCGTCACCGTATAGCCCAGCACATAGTCGTGCCGCTTTTGCATCTGCTCGTGGAAGTGCTTCACCGTGAAGTCCGCGTACTTGTCCCGGTACAGCGCAAGCATCCGTTCCAGCGCCTCCTCCGGCGCCCGCCGTGGCGAACGACGCCCCAGCCGGCGGTCGACAAGCCCGTCGTCGCCCTCCGCCTCATAGCGCTCCGCCCAGCGTTGAAACGTCCGAACACTGATCCCAAGAACCTCCGATGCTGCCTCCTGCGTCAGTTCCTTCGCCTCCGTCCGATCCAGCAAATCTGAAAACCGCATCCGTCGTACACCCTCGTGAATGGATGCCGTGCCCATCGTGCCCCCCTTGTTCCGGAGCACCGAAAACACGACACTTCACGAGCTACAAACAGGCGACAGATCACGAGCTACTGACAGCGTTCGACACGACAACTTGACTCGTCGGGCAAATCAGCGGCATTCTTCCATTATCCAGAAATCGCGGAGACGCCCTTCGCTCCGAGGCTATCGCCCTGCGCTTGCGGGCGAGGCCGCCGTCTCGATCCACGAGGCCAAGCACCTGCGCGGCCGGCAAAGACGCATATGCGATTGCCCTACCCGCAAGCAGAGGGGAGCGCAGCGGAACATGCGGCAGATGATGTAAACTCCGGCCCAGCCATGACCGACCAAGCCCGAACGCCCAAGGCCATACCCTCTGCCACCCCGCGCGCCTGCCCGATCTGCGGCAAGCCCGTCGAGCAGGCCTTCCGCCCGTTCTGCTCGGCGCGCTGCCGCGACGTCGACCTCAACCGCTGGCTGACCGGCCGCTATGTCGTCCCCGGCCGCGAGGACGACGCGGAGGACCCGGAATAGCCAAGATTTCCCAACAAGTTGGGGAAAGAGTGCCGGGCGGGCCGCGGCCGGCGAAGCCTTTGGCGAAGGCGGGTGGACACGACGCTCCGACCTCTCTATAAACCGCCCGCTCGCTCCGGCCTTTTCGGCCCCGCGGGTATGCCCAGGTAGCTCAGTTGGTAGAGCATGCGACTGAAAATCGCAGTGTCGGTGGTTCGATCCCGCCCCTGGGCACCATTAGCACGTTCCCCAGCTTCCCCCTTTGTTCGCCGATGTGCTAGAAGTGCTTGAATCTAAGCGCTTTCTCGTTCGCTGACATTCGCGACCTTCCGCCAGCAGTCGCCGACTTTGTTGGTATCTCTGTTGGTATCTCGTTGGTCGCGTGTTGGTAGATTTGACCGCGGGGATCGAATCGATGCCACTTTCGGATGCCGCCTGCCGTTCCGCCAAACCCGCCGAAAAGCCCTACAAAATCAGTGACGGTGGCGGGCTCCATTTGCTCGTTGAAAAGAACGGATCGCGGCTTTGGCGGCAGGCGTATCGGTTCGACGGGAAGCAGAAACTGATCGCTCTGGGCGCCTATCCGGCGGTCAGTCTCGCCGACGCCCGCGCCGGTCGGGACGCGAACAAGGTGCTTCTGGCCAAGGGCATTGATCCGTCCGAGCAGCGCAAGTTGGATCGCAGTGCCGCGCGCATCGCGCGTGCCAATACTTTCCGGGTCGTCGCCGACGAACTGATCGTGAAATTCGAAGCCGAGGGCGACGACCCCAAGACAATAGAAAAGAAAAAATGGCTTCTCGGCTTTATCAACGCCGATTTGGGCGATCGACCGATCGCCGAGATCAAGGCGTCGGAATTGCTGGATGTGCTTCGAAAGATCGAGAGGCGAGGGCGGTATGATACGGCCCGGCGCGCCCGCAGCATAAGCGGTCGTGTTTTCAAGTATGCGATCAGCACCAATCGCGCCGAGCGTGACCCATCGGCTGATCTGGCGGGAGCCCTCATAGCTCCAAAAGTTAATCACCGGGCCGCCATCACCGAGCCGAAGGCTGTCGGTGCGCTTCTCCGCGCGATCGACGATATAGACGGTCAGATCACAACACGAGCGGCGTTGCAGTTGATCGCCCTTACGTTCGTTCGGCCGGGCGAACTGCGGCACGCGGAATGGAATGAATTCGATCTGCAGGGCGCGATCTGGAACATTCCGAAGGAAAAAATGAAGATGCCGCGGCCGCACAAGGTTCCGCTTTCCACAGGCGATTGCGATCATCAATGACCTTCGCGAAGTGACGGGTACGTCACGATACTTATTTCCGCAAATCCGCTCGTGGCATCGCCCAATTTCGGACGGCACCCTGAACGCTGCGCTGCGCCGGCTTGGGTATACGAAAGCGCAAGTGACCGCGCATGGCTTTCGCTCGACGGCTTCGACACTACTGAACGAAAGCCGCCGTTCGGATGGCAAGCGCCGTTGGGATAGCGATGCTATCGAGCGTCAGCTAGCGCACCAAGAGGAAGACGAGGTTCGCGCTGCCTACAACGGCGCCGAATATTGGGAGGAACGCGTCCCGATGATGCAGTGGTACGCGGATTATCTGGACGACCTCCGCAGGTTAGGAACCGTCCTGTCGATCGCGAAGTCCCCGCGATCCCGATCGTTGTCAGCATTCTAGCCCGTCGAACGAAGTGTCGTGCAAAATATTCGTCTGGCCGATCCGCAAACCGGCCGCCGCCCAATGCGCCGCTCGGATATTCAACTGATAACGGTGCGAGCGGCGAGAGCCCGGCGAAACAGATCAGAGATTCGAACGCGTTTCGTGGGTTTCGGCGAAACTGATGCGGCACTCGATAGGATAAGCAAGCTGCCAATACGCGATGAAGGCAAACATGAATATAACTGCCGCCATCGATAGCGTCGACCGCCCATCGAACAGGATCGCTACCAACCCACTGGACACTGCACCGGCCATCACCTGTGTGCTTCCGACGACGGCGCTGACGGCTCCTGCGATATCGGGCAGTGACCGTAAGGTGGCGTTCAATATGTTCGGCATGGTCATGCCAAAGGCGAGCGCTACAGTCATCAAGAGTACTGCGATCAGCGCCGGGGGCGTACACCCGGTCAGTGTTAGTGCGAGTAGCGTCGAGGAGGCTGCGACGAGCAGTGAGAGACCTATCGTCAGAACCTGCCGCGACGGAACGCCGTAGAAGCCGAAATAGCCATCGAGAAGGGCTCCGCTCATCACGGCTACCGAACAAGCGCTGAGGATCAGACCGTACTGGCCTGCCGTCGACCTCACGATGCCGATGAAGAACAGCGAGCATCCAGTGACATAGGCAAATACCTCGGCGCCACCAGCGGCGCCGACCAGGATGTACGCAAGCGAAAGGCGATGGGTCAGAACGCGAAGAAAGGATCGGACTCCGGCGGCCGGAGCCGGGTGTTTCGTCGGATCGAGCCTCACGCTCTCGGCAAGTCCATAAAACACAGCTAACAGCAGCGCGGTGCCGATCCCAGCTTGAATCGCGTAAATCAACCGCCAACTTCCGATCGACAGCAGCGCGGCCCCCGCGGTCGGCGAGATGATGGTCACAACATTGGTTGAGACTATGACGCTCCCGATCTTTGCGCTAGCGACTGCCTCATCGAAGAGGTCGCGAATAATGGCAAAAGTCATCGCAGCGCTGGCGGCACCGACGCCTTGGGTGAATCGATAAATCAGGAGTTCAAGTAAGGACCGCGCAATCGTGCAGGCTAAACTCGCGGCAATGAACAGTGCGAGGCCGAATACGATGACTGGCTTTCGGCCAAGCCGGTCGGAGATGGGACCATAGAGGAGGGGTGCGACGGCAAGACTAAACATGAAAGCGCTCATTGTCAGGCCGACATCAGAGGCGCTCCTACTGAGCGAGGCGCCGGTCGCCGCGAGCGCCGGCAGATTGATGTCGATGCCCGAATACGGCACGGCCGCGAGAAGGCCGGGCAGCAGGGTGAAGGCAAAAGATGTTTGCCGGATTTGCATGATGCCTACCTTCGAAAGGTTTCTTGCGATTCTGACGAGAGAGCAAGGTGCGAAGGAGAGGGTGACTTTCCTTTCGCAACTGATGGTGGTTCGGTTTACTGGCTGGCGATCTGGCGGGTGCGGCTGTCCGCTACTGCGCGAGCCCGGGGCTTGCGTTCTTTGCCGGCGACAACCTGATTGATGATTCGCAGGATCTCCGATCGGGTGTCTATCCTCGCGAACTCGCGCGCCAATTCAGCGGCGCGGAGGCCATAGCTGGGCCGATCTAGCACTGTGCGCACCGCCTTGCGCAACGCTTCCGGTGTTGGCTCATTGGTCGCGAGGTCGATTCCGACGCCTGACCACGCGACGCGCGCGTTGACGTCAGCCTTGTCCTCCGTCAGCCCCGCGGTAACCAGCGGAATGCCGAAGCTCATTGCCTCATTGACGGTGCCATAGCCTCCATTGGTCAAAAGTACGTTGACCCGCGGCAGCAGCCACTCGAACGGCAAGAAGCTCGCGACGCGGGCGTTGGACGGAATGCGACCCGGGATCGCTTCGATCGGGCGGCCACCGGCCGTAGCGACCACCAGCACGTCGGGCTCATTGGCCAGGGCCGCGAGCGTCGGAGCAACAAGCAAACCGAAATTGTGATTTGCGACGGTGCCTTGCGTCACCAGCACGACTTTGCGCGACCCATCGAGTTCATCGGCCCAGGGAGGCAGCGGGACCTGGCCGGGGATAATTGGAGGCGTACCGACGAAATGCACTGATGAAGGCATCTCGCGTGGAAACTCAAAGCTTGGTATCGACAATTGCAGAGAGGCATCTGCGAACTTGACGATAGTTTCGAACAGCGGAGTTGCTATCCTGCTTGCACCTAGAATTGTCAGCAGGTGATTCGCGCGATCAATCACCGGCCGATCGACCGCTACCTCAAATTCTCGGGCGATAACGCCGTACTTCGCGCGCTGCTCCGCGGTCGTTGCTGGCGGCAGACCGAGAAAGTTCGGTACCCCGTCTTCCCTTGGCCAGTGGAGAACGGATGTGCCGCAGAGAACAATCGGCTTCCGTTGCCTTCGTAATTGCAGCAACATCGGCAATGCGCCGAGGAACATGTCGTTGCCGACGATGACGTCGGCCGGAAACGATCGCAGGGACTGCTGCAGGCCATGGTGTTGCGCCGGGATCGCGTCGACGAAGACGTGCTCAAAGGCAGCCCGAATCCATCCAAGTCCGGGCGTGGCATTTTTGAGTCCTGGGACTACCGAGGAAATGTCTCCCGGATCGAAATCTGCGCTCGGTGGCAAGGCAAAGAATGCGGCTCCGCTACTTTCGATCCGCTCGCGAAAAGCGCTGCCCGTCAGGAAGGCAACCTCGTGACCATCGCCGATAAGGATGCGCGCAATCGCCAGCAGTGGATTGAGATGCCCGGTCGCCGGTGTCGAAGGGATTAGAATTTTCATGCAGGGAGTCCTCTGGTTTGGCGATAGGAGCAACCGTCTCTGGGAGAGGGGCCGCTAGGCAAACAGAGGGACGTTATCGAGATCGACGTTACGCGTTGATTTCCGCGGAGCACAATATGATTGCAGTCGCAACGCGTGGTGACGTCACCGTGGCGAGACGGCGGCCTTCGCTCAATGCCGGGTTCGACACTCGGAGTGCGTCTATACCGTACTTTGGACTAGCGCGGCCGCGATCTCTCTCGGAATGATAGGCCAGCTCACGACGCTAGAAATTCCGGCAGTCATCAGTTTGTCAGAACTCAATCCGATGACGGCTAAGGAGGCTAGCACGATCGGAAGTCGCGGGACGGACGCGTGCAAGACTGTCGCAAATTCAAGTGAGCGTGCGGTCGACTCAAAGTGGCCCACCACGGCCATATCGAATCGGTTCGAGTCGGCACGACAGGCTGCCAGCGCCGCGTCCGGATTGGTAAATCCTATGGGTTCATAGCCAAGTGCAGCGAGCATTTCCTCGTCGCACCGAACGCGCTCGCGATCCGAGGCTACGAGGATCACGGTTTTGGGAACCGTGACGTCGTGGGAGGCCGACATCGACGGGGCTTCCGGCAACCAGATCTCGAAGCGGCTTCCCTTGTTCGGCTCGCTCTGCACGTGCACTGCCCCGCCGTGATCAGAAATGATCTCACGGGCGGTCGCCAATCCGAGGGAATTGGTGGACGATCTGCTAGCGAAGAAGGGTTGAAAAATTCGTCCCTGCGTCGCCTCATCCATGCCATCTCCGGTGTCGGTCACGGTGATGCAGACGTACTGACCTGGTCTGAGCTCATCATGGCTGAGCGCAAGAGTATCTGGAACATCGCGTAGTTCGGCCGCAATCTCGATGCGTCCGCCGTCACGTATGGCATGTACGGCGTTATCAAAAAGGTCGATAATGACCTGCTGTAACGAAGCATTCTCACCCAACACGATAGTCGCAACTGGTGCTTCACGGATGATGAATTCGATGTTTTCTGGTAGCGAGGCACCAAGCAGCGATGCGGTCTCAGCGATCAGGGCGCTGACCTTTAATGGCTGGCGATGCACGCCGTGCCCAGACGCGAAGGCTACCATCTGGTCCACAAGGTCCCGTGCGCACTCCGCGCCCCGGCGGATTGCAGCTAAACTGCACATGGACCGGTTGTCCAGTTCCGCACGCTCTTCCATCATCTCGGAATGGCCGAGAATGCCCCCCAATATGTTGTTAAAACTGTGCGCTAAGCCGTTCGCGAAGATACCGAGCTTTTCCATGCGCCGTGCCTTCTGCAGACGTTCCTCAAGGCGCGCGCGCGCCGTTTCGGTCTCGTGTCGCTCGACGGCCCTGGCGATGCAATCGAGCGCCGTCTGAAGGAGCGAAAGCTCTTCATGCGTTCTGATCATGCAGTTGTTTCCGACCGCATCAAAGCCGAGCACGAGGCGAGTTTCATCTTTGCCGCTAATCCTCGCACAGGCCCATCCTCCGAGGCCCCACTCAAGGCATCGAGTCCTTCTTTCTCCGACCGGCATTCGACCGACATGGGGAACATGAATCGCACCATCGGCGAACGTTTTTACCTGTGTCGCCAGTTCGACGGCCGCAACGGGCCAGCCGGGAGGAGGCGGCAAGCTCGACCTGTGCCAAAGATGGAGCCGCGGCGTTGAACCGGACATTACGAAATAGGCGCGATCTGATCCGATGCAGGCCGCCAGATCAGCCACGGCGCGATCAATCTCCTTGTCGATGTTCTCCAACCGCGCGCCGATAAAGCGCATGGATATATCGGTGATCACATGTGCAAGCTTTGCGCTGCGCTGTAGCGCGATCGCGCGTGACCTCAGGCGGATACTGAGGTGGACCAGGAACACCACGACGATCAACAAGGTGACGCAGAGGATCTTGCCGTCCATCTGGATATCCCCTCGCGATGTAACCAGGTGTGTTGCGAGCTTTGCGGAGGTGCATCCTGCTCCTGCTTTTGAGGCAGCTCCCGCATAACACTCAATGTGCTATCCGCTGGGGCGGTAATCGTTCGCAGGAGCGCGATACCTCGACATACTCCTTGCGCCATCCAGTTCACCTTTTGGTCAAGTTGATCTAGGCGATGCCCGATCTCGAAGACGGAGGCCGACGCTGTATCCTGGCGTCAACTACAAAATTGCGACCGCGCCGCTTATCGCCAAATTCATGGCCGGCGGATCGCGAATGCGATCGGAACCGCGCGAAGAAGCCTGCTCGGAGCGTTGCGATTGAGCTCGACGAAAACGCATCCGAATAGCCCAGCCTTGCAATCAAACGTACACAGCAGCAAGGATGCCTGTAATAGGGCGGGGCGTGACGAGAATTCTGATAGCTCGAACCGCTTTATGGCGCAGCCTCGCGCGGGGTCGAACAAGCGCCGGCCACATACGTTGATCGAGCTTCGCGTTGGGTGACAGCGCCAGGTTGAGCTTCCATCGGCACGACGGGGTCACCCAGTCTGATGTTGTGCGAAATAAGGTGCAGGGTGGGTCGTTGCCGCTTCACAGGAAGACCGGTTGGCGCGGAGGGGTTTGCGTCTTCGTCATGCATTGCTGGAGGTATTCCGTGCATCGCCTGGGCATAAGCGGCGCATCCAGCAAGCATTTCTGCGACCAGCCACGCCGCGATTGCCAACAGGCTCTCGCCGAGAGCTCCGATACAGCGTGCCGCGGTCGAGAACGTCGGTCTGTACTTAACTGGGAGCGATCGGATGATCGCTCGTGCGTCAGACTCCTCATCGGAATGAATGCGGAGATGATAGGACGGAGCTCCATTGGTTCGTCGCGGCCGCTCTGTTCGCGATCGCGGGTTAACGTAGGACAAGAGCTTTGCGACTGCCATTGGTGCGTCTCCCTTGGGGTCAAGTTCGGGGGAGACCATCTCGCGCGCATGCTTCTGAATTATTCCAATGACGGAGATTAAGGCTACAATTGTCATGGGAACCTGCGCCTTACCGCGGCGGCAAGGATCGGTCCATGTCATTGGCACGAAACGTCGGCGGTTCCGGCGGTGCCGAAGTCACACCAACTCGACGGGTAGCGAGAAGACATATCCCACGCCCCGCTCGGTGCGGATGATGGACGGCATGCCGGGATCAAGTTCGAGCTTACGTCGTAACCGCAGCACTTGCACATCGATGCTGCGATCGAAGACATCTTCGTGAATGCGCGTGGCCTGCAACAGGTGCTCGCGCGACAGTGGCCGCAGCGGCGCTTGGAGAAAAGCGGTCAGAAGGGCGTACTCGCCTTTGGTCAAGGCGATTGGCTCGCCGCCGGAGTTCGTCAAGAGCCGGGTTCGACGATCGAGCTGCCAGTCACCGAATCGGTAGCGGCCTTTTTCCATATCGCGCGGTGAATTGGTCTGGCCGGCTTCGCGGCGCCTCAGCACCGCGCGGATACGGGCCAGCAGCTCCCGCAAGCCAAACGGCTTGGTGATATAGTCGTCCGCGCCCAGTTCGAGCCCGACCACGCGATCAATCTCGTCGCGGCGCTGGCCCGTCGTGATGATGATGGGAACGTTGGATTGAGCGCGTATCTCGCGAAGCAGATCGAGCCCGTCGTCATGACCAAGCCGCAAGTCGAGCACCACCAGATCCGGCTGACTACGTGCCATCAATCCACTGACCTCGTCACGACGGCTGGTGGACACCGCGCGGATGTCGTGATCCTCGAGATAGCTCGTTACTAGATGCCGCATGGTGCTGTCGTCTTCCACGACCAGGCATGTCGGCGATTTGCGGCCTGCCGCGTTACTCGTTGCCGATGGTTCAGCCGACACGAACGGCTGATCGTCTTCTTGATTGTCCATTGATGCAGTAGCGCGCAGTGGCTCACCCTCTATACTTTGTCGTCACCGAATCTCTCCGGCCCTCCACGACGCGCTAGCGGTATATGGGACCTCATCCGGTATCGCAGCACACGTTTCGGAGAGCGGTGTCCTTATTTCAACGTCCTTTCGAGTGCATATGAGGCGAACTAGGGGCGCGCTCAAATATGTTCGATCAGATTGCATCTGTAACGCAATAATCCGAAATTGAAATCAATCGGTAGCGAATGGTGCCCAGACTCCGAGTGATGGCTTCACTGCGAACGGAGAAACGATGCTTGATCCAAAAGGGAAGGCATGGAGAGCGCCGACCAAAAAGGAGATGCCGCGGATCGTCGTGCTAACGGCACTGGAGAGCGAACTTGACGCCGCAAGCGCTGTCGGTGACGTTAAGGTCGTTTACGCGGGTGTTGGAAAAATTAACGCCGCGATCGCCACTACGACAGAGATATTGGCCGAGAAGCCAAGTCTCCTCGTAAACTACGGAACCTGTGGCAAGATCACGAAAGAATTGCGCGGTTTGGTCGAAGTATCTCATGTGCTTCAGCGAGACATGATGGCAATGCCGTTAGCGCCACGTGGCACAACGCCATTTGGCCATGCTGAGCCAATCTTGGCCTCTGGTCATGGCTCCGCTGTATGCGGGACGGGTGACAGTTTCGTCACCTCAGTCGATTCCTGGCTCATTTCGAACAACGTCGATGTGGTTGACATGGAATTGTTCGCCATAGCCCACGTATGTCGGCGATTTGACGTTGCCTGGCGCGCGTTCAAATACGTAACTGATGGCGCTGATGAATCAGCCTCAGAGCAATGGACGAGCAATTGTGCAAAGGGGTCTGATTTATTCTGGCGCCGACTGAAAAGCATTCTTGATGAGTATTCCTGACACAAACAAGGAACCGCAAGTTTGCGGCGCTTTCCCGAAATGCTGACGACGGAGCCGTGGAAGAACCGAGCGTTGCTGCGGCCCACGGCTCACTAGCCCTGATTCTGGATGTTCGCGATCGGAGTTGAATATCAAGATCTCTGTTGTCGATGGGCTGGATTGGACTGTTAGCATTGAATATTCTCACCCGCAGCACGAATCGCGGATCTCTAACGTTCGGTTGCGATCGGTAAGTTGATTCTTACGCAAGTGCCCTGATGCGGCGCGCTGTGGACTTCAATGTGTCCGCGCGCTTGATCAACAAAATGGCGTACCATCGGAAGCCCGAGCCCCGTTCCAACACCATTTGGCTTCGTCGTAAAAAACGGTTCGAATACCTTCGCTATGACGTCGGATGAAATGCCGTCGCCAGAATCCGTGACGCATAGCGTAACATAGCGGTAGCCATTGTCGCCTTCGGATGAGCAAGTCGTGCTCGTCTCGATTGTGATAGTGCCGCCCTTGGGCATGGCGTCCCGGCTATTTATTACGAGGTTGATGATCGCGCATTCGAGCAGGTGGGGGTCGCATCGGACTGCAGTTGTTGAAGCCGACATAATCAAGCGCAGGTCGACGCGGTCTCCGGCGGCGCAGTGCAGCAGATCGTTCATTGAAAGGAGAGCGTCGTTGAGCTGAAACACATTGCCCGCTTGAACGTCCGTGTTACGCCCAATGTTCATAAGATGATGCGCCAGTTTACTGGCGCTGACCAACGACCGCTCTGCAACTTCTATGAGAGAATCTAAGTCAGACGTGCAGCCGGCCGCGACACGCGCACGCATTAGACTGAGGGCGCTCGCCATGTTCTGCAGTCTGTTATTAAAGTCGTGAGCAACCCCGCTTGCGAGTTCTTCCATCAAATGCATGCTGTTGTCTCCTCGGATATTCTCATGGAAACTCCCGCAACTCGCGTCTTCCGTTTCGAAGTCATTGTTACCCTGCAGCGCACCAGTGGCTCCTCGCAACGTCCCCAAGCTGGGGTGCGTCTTGTAAAAGTCGGTGCGCGCCGCTTAGTCCATGCTGCGGTAATAGGTAGATGACCGAGGTGGTAGCGCTTCTCGATTTTCGATCAGACGGCAGCGAACGAGCAGAGACTAAAGCCATGGCATATTCGTAGCTAATCTCACGGAGGTCTCGGTTACCCTTCGCGCGCGGTGAGCGACCGGAACGCAAGTCTTTCGGTCAGTATCTCACTGGCGGCGAAACCAAGCGAGTGCGCTTGGACGGAAGCGCACCGGAACATCGGACGCTTGCGATGAAGTGTGAAATTCCCTTTGGACATGCATTTGATAGACGGGATACCTCCTTCAAACGGGACATCTCTTTCAAACGGGACATCTCTTTCAAATGTGTCGTGGGCGCCGTCGTCCGGCACCTTCGCGATTGGCCCTCGTGCTGTCTCTTTGGATTGGCGTCAATAGGGGGCGTTAGGCGGTGAAGCGATCGTTGGAAGTGGTTTGTCGACTGGGTGCGTGTGTGGGTCATGCGGACGCTCTCGTCACATCCGAAACCGTTGCGTTCGGTCCGGCCCGGTCGGTGACTTCGAATGACCAGTCGCGAAGGCGCGCGACCTTGACGAAAGCGTCAAGCGCCGGCGAGTAGCGGCGCCCCTGCACGGCCAGTAACCGCACCTCCCGCGAAACCGGCGAGCCTTCGAGCGGTATGGTCTTGAGCGCTGGAAGGCGAGGCATGTGCTCGGGCGCGAGGATCACGCCAAAGCCGGCGGCGGCCATGTGCTGAAGGTGCAGGTCGTGACCGCTGCAATGGCCAAGTTGGGGCGGTTCCTCAGGGAAATAGGACTGCCGGATCTTCACGGCTACGTCACAGTCGGCGCGTTCCAGCAAGATGGTCTCACGGAGGTCGTCGATGCCGATCGAAGGACGGTTTGCCAGTCGATGTGTCGGCGCAAGGACCGCGACGTAGCGCTCCTCGAACAGCGACCAACCGTCGATACGATCGGGCACGTCCTGCACGTCCCCGACCATTGCCGCGCTGATCTCCCCCTCAAGCAAGAGGTCGACGAGCTTGTCAGTCGCGACCTCGCGCAGCTCGACGTGGAGGCCGGGAACGAACTTCGCAATCTCCGCGATCGGATCGACGACAAGCGAGGCCGAAATAGACGGGGCGAGGCCGATCTTCAGTGGCGCGACGTCCTTGCGCTGGAACTCCTGGGCTCGGCGACGCACGGCCTCTGCCGAGGCCAGCGTCCGCTCCAGCATCGGAAGGACTTCCTTTCCTAGATCGGTGAGCTGCGTCAGCTGACGCTCGCGGTAAATCAACTGGCCGCCGAGTTCCTGCTCGAGCTTCTGCACCCCCTTGGTTAGGGCGGGCTGCGTGACATTGCACTGCTCGGCCGCGCGGGTGAAGTTGAGCGTCGATGCGACGGCGAGGAAATAGCGAACTTGATAAAGCTGCATACGGGTCGATATCACTCCAATACGACGTGACGGGGTATGCCTCAACGATGAAGCGTAGATGTAACCTGCATGCAAACGTTTGAATGGTCCGGCTCTATTGTTTGGACGCACGGACACGCTTTCTAGAGCCTTTGCGAGCGTCATCACTGACTCGTTCTATGCCATTTGTGTCTGACGCAGGCGAGGGGCGCTTGGTCGTTCTGCAACTGTGTTGGCCGCGCAGTGAAGAATGGCGCGGCTTTCCTATCAGCCGGGAGGCAGTTCGCCGAAGCAATCCCTTGCGATTGTCTAGTTTATGGCATTGCGCGGCGCTCTACTTCTTAACGCGGCGCTATCTAAGATGTGACTTTGCGTCGATGACGGTTGATTTGTACTCAGTTGGCGAAACGACGATCTTTCGAAGAAATCGCAACGTCGACAATTGAGGTGCCAATGTCAGACATCTTGAAGAAGATTGAAGCTTATAAGCGCGAGGAGATCGCCGCCGCCAAGCGAGCGTGTCCTCTTTCCGAAGTCGAAGCATGCGCGAAGACGGCGCGACCGCCACGCAATTTCGTCAGCGCGGTCCGTGATAAGCATGCGGCCGGGGAGTATGCGCTGATCGCCGAGATCAAAAAGGCCTCTCCGTCAAAGGGACTCATTCGCGCCGATTTCGATCCGCCGGCGCTCGCAAAGGCCTACCAGGCCGGTGGCGCGGCGTGCCTGTCGGTGCTGACCGATACGCCCTCGTTCCAAGGACGCCTCGACTTTATGGTCGCGGCGCGCGCGGCAACTGATTTGCCAGTGTTGCGAAAGGATTTCATTTTCGACCCATATCAAGTTGTTGAATCGCGCGCACATGGCGCCGACTGCATCTTGATCATCATGGCCGCGCTCAATGACAGTGCCGCGAAGGAAATCGAGGACACCGCGTTGGCGCTCGGCATGGACGTCTTGATCGAAATCCACGACCGCGCCGAACTTGATCGCGCGCTGAAACTCCGCTCGCCGATGATCGGCGTCAACAACCGCAATCTCCGCACTTTCGACACCACGCTCGACACCAGCGAGGCGCTGGCGCCGCTGATACCGAAAGAACGACTGATGGTCGGCGAAAGCGGCATCTTCACGCCGGATGACTTGGCTAGGCTGGAACGGGTCGGCATGTCGACGTTCTTGGTCGGCGAGAGTTTGATGCGGCAGCCCGATGTGGCGGCAGCAGCGCGCTCGCTTCTCACGCGGCACAGGGTTAGCGCCGGCGCCGGTCGGGGTTCGGAGCGATCGGCAGGAACGGTATAGCGAGCTGGATCGCACGAGTAGCCTTGGCACGGTTGGCCTCAGTTTGATAGCAGCTTGCACGGAGAGATGCAGAGCGGCAGTAGTTTAAGCTCCGCGCGGTCGATGTCCTTGCATATCCAGGCTTCGACGAGCTTGCGGATATCGTAAACGCCCTGCCATGACAAACACCGGCCCGATACATTCAACGGCCAATGTACGGCACTGCTAGAGATCGTTGCCGTTCGGATGATCATCCGTTTTTCGAGCTGGCAGCTTTCCTCGCCAGCAGGTGCCGCACAATCACCGCCGTAGCTGAGTTATGGGAAATTGTAATCCTGATGTGACAGCGAACGGCCACCATGCACTGAAAGCGTTAGGTAGGTTCAGTCAGAAATCGCCGATATCGACCATCCGGACCGCAGCGCAACACGGGAGACTGTTTGATGCAAGATTACGTTTTGGGGCATTCGAAGCGGGAGCTTCGCCGGTTGATGCTGCAGGCAGACAACCTGCGCCCGATCACGACGCGGCTACTTCGCGAGATCGGGTTGGCTCCAGGCATGCGAGTCGTCGACCTCGGTTGCGGAGCAGGGGATGTGGCCATGCTCGCAGCTGAAATTGTCGGAGCGTGCGGAGCCGTCGTCGCGATCGATCGTAATGCCGCTGCGATCGCAATGGCGCGTGACCGGGCGCGCGCCGCTGGTCATGCAAATATCGAGTTCGTGGAAGGCGATGCCTCCGAAATGATTGGTCCTGGAAACTTCGACTTGGCTATCGGTCGCTATGTCTTGGTGCACCAGAGCGACCCGGTGGCACTGATCCGCGCAGCGGTCACTCATCTGCGGCCGGGGGGCGTAGTTGCCTTCCATGAGGTGTTCCTTCTCGGGACGTGGTGGTCCTTTCCCATGGTGCCGTTGTGGGAGAATACCGGCGACCTCATCTCTAAGACGTTTCGCTCGGTTGTCACGTACCCGGATGCCGGTGCTCGTATGGTGGAGTTGTTCCACAAAGCAGGGGTTAGATCGCCGCGCTTGTTTTCGGAGACCCCGGTGGGAGGCAGCCCTGATTCGCCTCTTTACGCATGGGCGGCAGAGACCTTGCGCACGCTGTTGCCGAGAGCTGAGGAAATAGGCCTTGCCGCACCCGGCGAGATCGATATCGACAGACTTGAGATCCACCTGCGTCAAGCGGTGACCGGAGCCCATGCTCAGATCGGCTTTGCTCATCAGCATTGCGGCTGGTCGCGCGTCTGACGGCGCCTGTCCATTGATGGACTAGTTGTGCGAGACCTCCGCGATCGATGCGCTTTCGGTACGCCCCGTATGGTCGGTTGATCTCGCTGATAAGACCTGGTCCGCAACTCGCCTCGGCATACGAACGATGCCGAGCGGACGCGGAAGCATTCTCCGCAGCTATGAAAACCATATTCGCCGCGCATTGGACGATTTCGTTGCGGACTGCGACAATTGGGCAGTTGAGACGCAGATTTCATCGAGCAACGCTGAGGTGCCCGGAACGAACTATGGCGGGCGGAAACGCCGGCCTGCCGGAGCACTGGACTTTAAGCCAGGATCAAGGCTTCTCACTCGTTGAGGTCCGCGGGCGTGGCATTCAAGTGTTGAGACCGCGCATGACATCATTCGGCCCGGAAGGCCGCTCCGACGTCACTTGCCTCCTCGTCGACGACGATCATGATTTGCGCAACTTGATGACGAACTATCTGGGAGAATATGGCGTCCGCGTGGTCTGCGCCTCTCGGCCGCGCGAAGTGGCGCCGTTGCTTGTAAGAATTCAACCCGATCTGATCTTGCTTGATTTGCAGCTCGGGCAAGAATGTGGCCTCGATCTCCTTCGCGAACTTCGCGCTCTATCCAGTATACCCATCATTATCATTACTGGACGCCTCCGGGACGAAGCCGATCGAGTCGTTGGGCTAGAGCTAGGAGCTGATGACTACATCAACAAGCCGTTTAGCTTGAGGGAATTGCTGGCTCGTATCCGCGCTGTCTTGAGAGGCCGTGAGGCTGGATTGACCAAGCGGCGGAGCCGAAATGAAGCGGGCCACCTTTGCTTCGGCGGATGGAGGCTCGAACGGCGGACACGCCGTCTCACCAATCCGCGCGGTGACCCGGTCGCCCTCACCAAGGGCGAATATGCGCTGTTGCGGGCATTTCTTGAGGCGCCGCAAAGGCCCCTTTCACGCGAATATCTGCTGCAGGCTACACGTGTCCACGACCACGCATTTGTCCGCAGCATCGACATGCAAGTCATGCGCTTGCGCCGAAAGCTCGGGGACGCGGAGCACGGCCGCTCCATCATTCGCGCCGAACGCGGTGTCGGCTACGTCTTCACTCTTTCCGTGGAGGCTTCATGATACTGGAGGTCAGCCCTTGCCGGCGCAAATTTCACGAAAAAGGCCTGGATGAACTTCTTCCTAAATTGCGGGAGCTGAAAATGAGTTCGATACCATGGCCTCCGACCTCATCGGTTATACCCGCCATGCCCGCCCGAAGAGATTTGAACGGAGAGATCTTGGCCTGCGCGTCATTCATCAACTGAATGAACGGTTCGCGGCCTAGACGCTCGCGCTCGAAGGAGACCGCGACAAAATTCAGTGACGCGAGCCTATCGGTCAGCGGTCGCGGATTTTGTACACTTCATGACTGCCTGAATGCTGCGCGCCAACTCTGTAAGGCGAAAAGGCTTGCGGATGATCGGAAATTCATCCACGGCATTATGCCGTTGCAACGCATCTCTCGCGTATCCCGATGTGAGCAGTATCTTGATGCCATGCCGCAGTCGCCGCGCGTCGCGTGCAAGCTCAACTCCGCTCATGCCGTTTGGCATCACGATATCTGTAAGCAATAATTCAAACTCCTGGTCGCTTTGCAACATTCGAAGCGCTTCCGCTCCGCTACGGGCGCAAGAAACCTGATACCCGCGCATGGTCAGCATTTCCGACGTGACCTCGAGAATATCCTTGTTGTCGTCGACCAACAGGATGCGTTCCGAGCCGGACGTTATCAATTGAGCCGGTTTGACGTCTTCCTCGACTTCAGCTTTCTGCGCTGCTTTAGGCAAATACAACGAAATCGTGGTTCCCTCTCCAGGCGCGCTTTCAATCGCGACATGTCCTCCGGATTGTCGGACAAAGCCATAGACCATGCTGAGACCAAGCCCGGTTCCCTTGCCAACCTCCTTGGTCGTGAAAAACGGTTCAAACACCCGATCCTGGACTTCCGGAGGTATGCCGCACCCTGTGTCGGTTACGGATAGCCTGACGTAGGGTCCCGCCACGCACCCCGTCAGGGCACCTTCTTCTACAACGATGTTTCGGGTCTCAATCTGGAGCGCGCCGCCATCGGGCATGGCATCGCGTGCGTTCAGCACCAAGTTGAGCAGAGCGGTTTCTAGCAGCGATGGATCAACATAGCATAGCCACAATTGATCATCGGTCCTAAGCTTGACTTCGTATCCCGCTCCGACCGCCTGACGAACGAGATCTTGAAACTCTGAAATGCGCTGGCCGGCATTGAACACCTTTGGATTCAGTGTTTGGCGCCTTGAAAACGCCAAGAGCTGTGCTGTCAGTTTTGTCCCACGGTCAATCGCACGCTGCGCGGCAGCGGCGTACTTGCGGACCTTGCGGACATCCGTAGCCGTCTCGACGAGTTCGAGATTCCCGGAAACGACCGTGAGCAGATTGTTGAAATCGTGCGCGACACCGCCAGTAAGCTGACCGACGGACTCCATCTTCTGGCTCTGGTGGAGCTGTTCCTCCATCTGGTGTCGAGCCTCCAATGCATGCTTGTGCTCGGTGATGTCGCGGAGAAAAATCGCGAAGCCTTGGCTTGAAGGGAACGCATTGATTGCGTACCAGATATTTCGACGTGGGCAGTACACTTCGACGAATGCCGGCTGTTGCTCTGAAGTCTTCTCTTCGATTTGTTGCAAGACTTCAATTTGGCGATCGTCTTGAAACGCCTCGAACAGTGTCTTGCCGATGATATCATGGCCCTCGGCGATCGACGCCCAGGCCGGCCCGTTAAGGTACTGAATGCACCAGTCCCGATCGACGATGAGCACGCTGTCATTCGTGCTTTCAAAGATGGTCGTGATCCGAGCGGCGGCTTCTTCGGCCGCATCCTTCGCTTTGGACAATTCCCTCTCGCGGCACTCTAACGCATCAGCCATAGTGTTGAACGCGTCGGCAACTAGCGCGATTTCCCCATCTGCGCCAATGTCCACACGTCGGGAAAACTCGCCCCGTCGCCATTGGTTTGCGGCATCCACCAACCGTCCAAGCGGTCGGTGGATAAACTGTCGGGCGCCTAATGATGCGAGCGCCAACACCAGCGTAGTGCTCAATAGGATGAGAAGGATATCTCGCAGCGTCTCACGTTGGATCTCGGTGAAAGCCTGCGCCTTATCGAGACCGAAGCTGATCACGAATCCGCCAGACTCGTCCTCGAGGACGGCGCGGCTTTGAATTCGCTCAATACCATCGACGTCGACAATATCGACCGCGTCGCGGCCGTCCATCATCAGATGCTTGAACCCGGGCATCTTCATTCCGACAAACCGGTCGTTATCGGGATAGCGAGCGAGGTAGGTGCCGTTGCGGTCTGTGACGGCGAGCGCGGACCCTGTCGAAGCCTTTCGAGCGACGTAGTCGCCAAGCCAGTCCAGACCGAGACTCGCAATGATGACGCCGCCCATACTCCGGTTGTCGTCGTAGAACGGCAGTGCAAACTGTATAACGTTTCGGTCGGACGATAGGCCTATCGAAAACTCACCGACCGTAAAAGCGCCGGTTGCGAGTGCGCGGGTGAAGTATGAGCGCTTGGCAACGGCAACCTGCTTGCCGTCAGTGTGACAAAAGCTAAGCCCGTTCAAGTCGGTTACGATAATGGTAATGAATGCCGGAAACCGCTGCTTTATCGCGCTGAGATAAGCAATGCATCGCGAACTATCCCTCGACTTGATTGATGGGAGTTCCGACAGCGCGATCAAGACCTGGCGAATTCCCTGGACGATTTGTTGCTGGTCCGCGGCCGCAAGCTTGGCGAGGCTAAGCGCATGGTCCTGCACGTCGAACTGGCGCGCACGCCGTCGATCGAATTCGTTGTATCCCTGTATCGCGATCGCCGGCAAAAGTGCAACTGCCACCAGCACGAACAGTCTTGACAGAAGAGTCACTTCCGATCTGGCCCCAACCCGAGGAATCTCGTTTGGACAGAGGCGATTGCTGTGCCGCTTAAGGGAGCAGCAGTCGGTGACCACCCTCCATGCGCGAGGCTCCCGAACTCAGACGGGTTGGGCCGACAGCTCCAAAAGGCGCGCGCCGCGCGCGCATAAGTCGCCTGCACAATTTCGCTGCTTATTCTGAGGTCGTAGCCGACGCGTTGTATGAGCTGGTACTCCCCGGAAGAGCTGGAAAGGCTGAGACCATCTCAGTCTTCATCTCATGCCAATTCGTCCTGGGCACGCTAGTGTCGAATTGCGCGACAGTATGAGGCGACAAGCGGTCACAGCATGGTTTCAACGCGGATGAAGCGCGTTACAATTGTGATAGTTTCGCTGGCTTACAGTCGCTATAGCGATTTGTCGGCTCACCGATGGAGCTCCAGGCAAGGGATTCGTCTGAGGGGCATTGGTCAAATCGGTCAAGCATATCGTCGAAGCCTTTGGGTCGACGCTGGCACTAGCCACTGGTAGCGGGATTAATGAGCCGCGCTAACGCGCGGTCTGTCGCGACGAACGTCGATCAACGATCCCAATTCATCAATGTCACGCATCGTTTCGATCGAGTGAACCGACGCCACTAATCTAAACACCTTATGCCGCGACCGCCTGGCTATCGTTTCGATAGCTGGAGGTGATTGGACGGTCTGCGCTTCGCGACATATGTCCAAGCGAAGAAGCATGATCAAAGAGAAATGCTCGCGAAGCTTGAGGGACTCGTCACATCAACCGGTCTATGCGGCCGGCGCTACTTCGAAGACCACCAGGACAGCCAGCTAGGCGATCTGACGTCCGAGCATGAGATTAAGGAGAAGCTGCTATGAACCACGCAATGTCGCCAGCCCTCAGCTTTGGTGTCTTTGATCATTTGGATCACGCAGGCGGCAACCTTCGCCAGCAGTATAACGACCGACTAGAAATCGCTTCAGCTTGCGATGAGGCTGGCTTTCGCTCCTATCACGTCGCCGAACATCATGGCACGCCACACGGCCTGGCCGCTTCACCCAACCTGTTCTTGTCCGCCGTGGCGCAACGTACAAGCAGGCTGAGGGTCGGGCCATTGGTCATGTTGTTGAATCTGTATCATCCGTTGCGTGCATTTGAAGAGATCTGCATGCTGGATCAGCTGAGTGGGGGCAGACTCGACCTTGGTATCGGCCGCGGCGGCGTCCCGCTCGAACTGTCGTTTTTTGGCGTTGCGATCGCTGAGGCGCAAGATCGCTACAACGAGGCAGTCGAAATCGTTATCAAAGCGATGAAAGCGGACGCCCTTACGTATAGCGGCCGTCATTTCAGCATCCCTGACGTGCCGATCACGCTCTCACCGATCCAAAAGCCGCATCCGCCGCTATGGTATGGGACGACGAAGCCGGAAACGGCTCGATGGGCGGCCCAGAATTCGATCAACATCGCGTGCGTCGGAACGAGCAGCGCAATTCGGTCAATCACGGATGAGTACCGCGCGCATTGGATAGCGCGACCAACGCAGAAGATGCCATTGCTCGGCATGGTTCGCATTGTCGTGATAGCCGAGTCGGACGTTGAGGCAAATGCTCTTGCAGCTCCCGCCTACGCGCAATGGTTCGAGACATTTACCTTCCTTTCGCGAACTCGCAATTTGCCCCTACCGCCGAATCTGCCGAAGTCCTTTGAAGAGGCACAGGAGGAGGGGTTCTGCTTGGTCGGATCGCCATCCACCGTGCGAGAGGCGCTCGAGGAGCAAGCCGTTGAGGCGGGGGCTACGTACTTGATGTGCCAACTCGCGTTCGGAAATTTGCCGCTTGCGGCATCGCTCCAAACGATCGCGGCTTTGCGATCGACCATCATTCCCGATTTCTTGCGGCATCCGTCAGACGCGCAAGGGGAGGGTCATTGAAGGCGATGGCCCGCGCCGCAGGTAATGCATTAGGACATTGGCTCATTGAGCAGTGAGGATCAGCAGCTCCATCGCCTTCGAAATCGGTTGCGGGACTAATTGATCGTAGCTATTCGCGCGGGCTTTGACAGAACAGGCTTGCCTGCCAGTCGTTTCCAGAGGGCAGGTCAAGCGTCGGCGATGAGTGAGGCGATGTCCTCGAGCGGTCGCCCGCTGAAATCATTCGGGAGCTCACCTATGATCTTTCCCTTCAGGTCGCCGTGGAAATGCTTGCGCATCTTACCTAGGGTCCTTTGGTCGGAGACAACGACCAGGTGTTCTATGGTCCCGTCCAAGCAGAGCTTGTTCAGGAATGCGGCCGTGATCGCCGCGAAGTCGTCTTCGACGAGCCGCCTGCCCTGGAAGTTGACAACGCCGACGTGAGCCCGTGCACTCGAGCTGGTGGGGAACCGGACAGGCGAAGCCGCCGTAATCTCGACCAAGTGTACCCCGGGTTTCACGCCTGTATTGTGGAACATGCGAATCGTCTTGCCGTCAGCGACTGCTACTGTCGTACCGATAGGTAGAATCATCGAAAGATCTCCTCTTCAGGATGCGACAGCTACGACACTTGCTTGCCCGACAAGTGGTCTGTATTGCGGTCGACCGGACGGTCGAGACGACCAAGCGGATCACGGGCTTACTTGTCGAAGTGGTCTCCAGAGTTGTTCGCCGGCCAAGAGGGCGTCATGGCCGTTGCTGGGCTTACAACGTAAAATACTCCGCCGTTGGATGACGGCCTGTACGCGATCTCCGTGCCGAAGATAGCGCCTTGGAGCGGAGCTGTGTGCACGCGCGGGAGGAAGAGACGTACCTGCGTGCCGGCACCCCGCTCGCTCTTAATACAGATCGTGCCGCCCCGTCCTTCAGCGAAGCGCCGGATCTGGGTGAGCCCGCGGCCCGTGCCGCCTTCGGCCTCTGTCGTGAAATACGGGGCCGGCAAGAGGGCCTTCTCGGGCGTGCCGTCACCGTCGCCGGCGACGACGATCTCGACGAATCTCCAGGCCGCGTCGGCGGAGGGCTCGACGTTATGTGCCGTGACCGATATCGTGCCGCCCCTTGGCATGGCATTGGCCGAGTTTCGGCAAAGATCCAGCAAAGCGAAGTACAGCTCCTCCGGGTCGGCATTGAAGGCCCACAAGTCAGGGGCGATGTCGATGCGGACCGCGATGTCCGCGGGCAACGTCCAGTAAAGCGTGCCTGCGATCGCTGCGAGGCGAATGCCTGAGACAAACCCGTCGATCGGCTTCGGGCATGGTTGCTCGGCGTCGAGCGGCCGGCTGGACAACGCGCCTTGTGCAATCTCCTCCTGCATTTTGCCAAGAACGGCCTTTCGGTGTGCGGCGTCGCTCTGGCCCTCCAGTAGCAACGAGCCGCTGTCGATCACGACAAGGAGGTTGTTGATGTTGTGGACCAGGAGCTGCGTCGGCTCCGTTATGGCGCGCATCCCATTTCGCCTGCGAGGAGCGACCACACCGCGCGCGTCGGAGGTCGCGCCGGTATGGCATAAAATCCCGGACACCTCGCCATCGGACCCGACGAGCGGGATCTCCACGTACTTGGAGGCGATGAGACCGCAACCGCAGTCACGGGTGCCTCGCACCCTTGCGCTAAACGCACACTTTACTCCGAGCGCGACGCCAGCGCTGTCCACGAGCACGACCACATCCTCTAGCGGCGGGACTTCGACAGAGCTGGGCAATGAAACGCCGATTGTCTCTTTGATCTGCATATCGGACCTCTGACCTGCGATCTTTCAGGGGAACAGCGACTTGCCCGTCTGGACGCGAACTTCATGCCTGGAGACTGAGTTCATGACGGACGAAAGGAAAATCACCTCTCGCCATGAAGTCGATAGCCGAGCGTTATCGGATTGACTGAAAGGCCGGTGACTAGCTGCAGCGGAGGCGCGCCGGTTACCCAGCGAGACTTGCCGAGCGGAACTCCTTGCGACGCCCAATCGGCGTGCGGTGACCTCATGGGCGAGACAGGTTGCTGAAGCAGCCGCTTGGTGCACGCCGGCCCGATGCTGAACGCCTGCGGCCATCATAACGCCCGGCTATCGACTTTATGGCGTGACGTCACTTCCCATTCGCCGCAGGCAATTCGATGCTTCAACCATATTGCGCTTGGCCGGCGCGTAACATCGAGATCGGGTACGTCGAAGCGTTCCAGGAGCCAGATACGATCATGTTTTCTGTGATTTTCGAGATCCGCCCGAATGATGGGAATTGGGATGAATACCTTGACAATGCCAAGATGCTGTGCCCCGAACTGCAGCGCGTCCAGGGCTTCGTCGACAACATCGGCTACAAGAGCCTGATCCGCGACGGGTGGTTCCTTTCGCTTTCGAGCTGGCGGGACGAGAAGTCACTTGTCCGCTGGCGGACCAACATGCGCCACCGCGAAGTCCAGCAGAAGAGCCGCGACGAAATCCTCGCGGACTACCACTTGCGCGTTGGTGAGATCACAGCCGACAACCAGTTGCCTGCGGGATACGTTCTGACCGAGCAGCGGCTCGACGAGACTGAGGTCGGGGAGGGAACGACGGTCACGCTGATCAACGCGACTCGCCCCGCGGAATGGAAGCGGACCGACAACCCGTACGACTGCGCCGAATGGCTCGGACTGAACCCTTGGGCTGCCGACTGTATGTCCTGGGACATCTTCGATGCGGTGCTGACGCCCGGCGACCTGATTCTGCTCATATGCTGGAAGGACGCCGCTGCAGCGCGGGCCTATGAGGATGCTTTCGCGCCGATCGACAAGGCAAGAGTCCGAAGGGTCCGGATTATTCGCGACTATGGGAAATACGACCGTCGCGAGGCGCCGCAATACTACGCAGATACCAAGGGCGGTGAGACCCTTCTTGTCTGACGCGCTCCGTCGCGAAGGCGCCGTCAAGACCGGGTCCCCGCTTGGGATGGCGCCAGCCCGCCAGGCGGAGCTTCCCGGGACGCTGGCTCGCCTTGGGGACGTCCTGTTCTCGGCCGACTTCGCAGAGCGAGCCTCGGCTCTCAGAAGCTCCTGAAAGCGTGTCCGTGCGTCCAAATCAATAGGACAGGCCGTTTCAATGTGCGCATGCAAGTTGCATCTACGCCCTATGATTTGACGTGCCCGCCACGTCGTGGAGAAGGCCCGTCAGTATCGACAGCCGCACCTTGATAGAGAACGCACCCCATGGAGCTTCATCAAGTTCGCTATTTCCTCGCCGTCGCATCGACGCTCAACTTCACCCGCGCGGCCGAGCAGTGCAATGTCACGCAGCCCGCCCTAACCAAGGGGGTGCAGAAGCTCGAGCAGGAACTCGGCGGCCAGTTGATTTACCGCGAGCGTCAGCTGACGCAGCTCACCGATCTAGGAAAGGAAGTCCTTCCGATGCTGGAGCGGACGCTGGCCTCGGCAGAGGCCGTGCGTCGCCGAGCCCAGGAGTTCCAGCGCAAGGACGTCGCGCCACTGAAGATCGGCCTCGCCCCGTCTATTTCGGCCTCGCTTGTCGTCGATCCGATCGCGGAGATTGCGAAGTTCGTTCCCGGCCTCCACGTCGAGCTGCGCGAGGTCGCGACTGACAAGCTCGTCGACCTCTTGCTTGAGGGGGAGATCAGCGCGGCAATGGTCGGGGACGTGCAGGACGTGCCCGATCGTATCGACGGTTGGTCGCTGTTCGAGGAGCGCTACGTCGCGGTCCTTGCGCCGACACATCGACTGGCAAACCGTCCTTCGATCGGCATCGACGACCTCCGTGAGACCATCTTGCTGGAACGCGCCGACTGTGACGTAGCCGTGAAGATCCGGCAGTCCTATTTCCCTGAGGAACCGCCCCAACTTGGCCATTGCAGCGGTCACGACCTGCACCTTCAGCACATGGCCGCCGCCGGCTTTGGCGTGATCCTCGCGCCCGAGCACATGCCTCGCCTTCCAGCGCTCAAGACCATACCGCTCGAAGGCTCGCCGGTTTCGCGGGAGGTGCGGTTACTGGCCGTGCAGGGGCGCCGCTACTCGCCGGCGCTTGACGCTTTCGTCAAGGTCGCGCGCCTTCGCGACTGGTCATTCGAAGTCACCGACCGGGCCGGACCGAACGCAACGGTTTCGGATGTGACGAGAGCGTCCGCATGACCCACACACGCACCCAGTCGACAAACCACTTCCAACCCGTCGATCCTCAGCTTGACAACTCCCTGCCGATGCTAAGCCAAACCGACAAGACACTCGCCCGGATGCGCACCGAGTTGCTGACGACGTTCAGCGCCGCGGATTGGGAGTCATACAACCACCTCGTGGGCTGGCTCCGCGATACAGACGTGGCATCGCACGCGTTGAAGGTCGGAGACGACGCGCCGGATTTCCTTTTGCCGGACGCTGATGGCCGTCTTCACTCTTCTGAAGAGCTGCGCCGAAACGGACCCCTCGTCCTGAGCTTCTTCCGGGGCGGCTGGTGCCCGTTCTGCACCGCTGAGCTCTGTGCCCTCCAGGCCGCGAAGGATGAGTTCGAGAGCATCGGCGCGACCCTCGCGGTCGTGACGCCCGAGACGAGGGACTTTCCGCGGCAACTCAAGCGAAACCTGGGCTTGGACCTGAAAGTACTCTCCGACGTCGACTACGGCGTTGCCATGTCGTATGGCGTCCTGTTCCGGGTGCCCGACGAGACCAAGGCACACTATTCCGGCTTAGGGTTCGACTTCGGCGCACGGCACGGGTCATCAACGTGGATGTTGCCGATTCCCGCGACCTACGTGATCGACGCGGAAGGCCGGATCCGCAGCGCATTCGTCGAGCCTGACTTCACAATACGGGAAGATCCGGCGCAAATCCTGGCTTCGCTGCGCCGGGCCGCTTCGACATCCAGGTGAAGGGGGCCGAAGGTGGACAGTGACCTCCGGGACAATCCGGCAATGAGCCGGTTTGAAATGCCCCTCGGCGGCGGCTTGCTCGCAGTCGCCTACTACAAGATCGAAGACGGACGCGTCGTCCTGCTTCACACGGAGGTGCCGCAAGAGCTATCTGGCCAGGGGTACGGGTCGAGGCTGGCGCATGGCGTGTTCGAAGCCTTGCGAAGCCGCGGGAAAAGAGTGATCGCAAAGTGCCCCTTCATGTCGTTCTACGCGTCTCGGCATTCCGAGTACGGCGCACTCCTCGACGGCTGATCGTGGACGGATGGGACGCCACCGCGCAGCGCTCTTGGGCGACAATACCTTGCGCCTATCGAATACATGTCCAAAGGGAATTTCTAATTTTGTCGGCTGCGTCCGATCTTTGAGGCTGGCTAGCCAAGCGCATGCGGTCGGCTCCGCGGCGATTGAACCAGTGATTGAAACCGCGCCAAGTCAGCACGCCGCGCGGACGGCAAAGGAGACCGTCAATGAAATTCTCGAAGACTGTCGGATTGGCTGTCGCCGTCTCGCTGGTCGCCGGCACCGTGACGGCGCTCGCGCAGATCAGCGGAGCTGGGCCGGTCGGCCCGGCCGCGGACGTGGTGGATGCCGCAGGGCACCTGCGCGTGCCGGCGGACTACCGAACCCTCTACCAAGCGCTCGGCAGCTGGGCAATTGCCGCCGACAGCGGCCAGGGCTCGAAAGAAGTTCACGCCGTCTATGCATCCCCGGGTGCGATCGACGCCTATCGGAAGACGGGCCACTTCCCGGATGGTGCCGTTCTGGTGAAAGAGGTATTCGCGACTTCAACGAACGAGATGACCACGGGTACGGTGAGCCACGCCGACAAGCTCCAGGGCTGGTTCGTGATGGTCAGGGACGGCAAGGGAACGCATCCGGGCAACCCATTGTGGGGCGACGGGTGGGGGTGGTCGTGGTTCGACGCCGATAAGCCGCTCAAGACCACCTCGACGGACTACCATTCCGATTGTCAGGGGTGCCACGTGCCGGCCCAGGCCACGGACTGGATTTACGTGAATGGATACCCCGTCCTGCGTCACTAGACGACCGTATGCGTAGACCTCCGCCCGCCGCGGCATCGCTGAATTCAATGTCGAATTCCGTGCGCTTGTGCGCCAAGGCGGAAGGTCAAGCACGAATGAGCGAACGGAGTTCGGCGTGTCCTTCTCAGTGTATGACGTCACGGTCCCTGTCATGCTGCACGGACTGAACGTGATGGCCGACTATCTCGACCACGCCCAGGCGCTGGAGCGAGTCGGCGGTGTTGAACCCGGAAGGATCCTTGGCGAGCGGCTTGCGCCCGATATGCTAACTTTCGGAGAGCAGTTCCTCGTAAATTGCAACAAAGTCCATGCGCACATGGCGAAGCTGATGCAGCGCGACGCGCCAGCACGCCGTACCACCCCCATGATGTATCCGGCATTGAAGGCGCGTCTCCTCGAGACGCGCGACTTCCTGCAAAACATGCAGCCGGATGAGATTGCCGGCGCGCAGTCTCACACCTACGAGCTGACTCCGCCTATCGTGCGCGGGTGGTTCGGCGGCGACGACTATATCCGTCACCTGGTGCTGCCTGACTTCTTCTTTCACATCTCGATTGCGCACGCGATCCTTCGGTACGCCGGAGCAAAGATCGGGAAGCGCGACTACCTCGGCAATCTCAGTCAGCAGAGCGGCGGCGACTACTCGTGAAGGCAGGGCGCGGCACGGTGCTGAAGTCTTCAAAATCGCTATTCGCGGAGTTCGCATCCTGATGGGTGGTGTTGAATGCTGACGGCGTCGAAGCGCCGCTGGGCGATGCTCTGCATCTTGCTTGGACTTGGTCTGAGTTCCCTTGCAAGCGCGACCGTGAATATCGCGTTGCCTGATATCTCGCGTTCTTTCGCAAGTAGTGAAGCGGCGACCGTTTGGGTCGTGAATGCCTACCAGCTTTCGGCAACGGTCTGCCTGTTGCCCGTCGCAAGCCTGCTTGAATCGCTCGGTCTTAAGTCCGTCTACGCCGCCGGCCTCGCCATTTTTGTCCTCGCGTCGTTGGGTTGCGCTTTCGCTCCAACATTGCCGATGCTGGTGAGTGCGCGCTTGATCCAGGGTGTCGGAGCGGCCGCAGTTTCTGTGGCCGGCGTTGCTTTTGTACGCGTGATCTATCCGCATAGCATGGTCAGCAAGGGTTTCGCGTTGGTCGCGCTAGCGGTGGCGGTACCCGGAGCAGTGGGGCCGACCATCGCGGCGACGATACTTGCGGTGGCAAAATGGCCTTGGTTGTTTCTGGCGACTGTGCCATTCGGCCTCGCGGTACCACTGTTCATCGCTGTTGCACCACGAGATGTTCGGATTCCTCGCTCTCTTGATCTGATAGGGATTGCTCTCAATGCGTTGGCGTTCGGGTTGTTCGTTGCCGGTGTCGGCACGCTGGGTATTGGCGATGGGCGCATTGCGATGGGAGAGATGCTGGCCGGTCTTTTCTGCTTCGGCCTCTTCGTTCGACAACAGCTCTGGCATCCCCTGCCAATGCTGCCATTCGATCTTTTTCGTATACGTCCGTTTACTTTATCGGTCTGGACCTCTGTCTGCTCCTATGCCGCCCAAATTCTGGCTTACGTCTCTTTGCCGTTTCTGTTTGAGACGGAGCTCCATCTTTCGGCCGTGGAGACCGGCTTTCTCTTGACGCCTTGGCCGCTCATGACTGCCATTACGGCTCCAATCGCCGGCCGCTTGACAATCCGCTACGACGCCTCGGTGATTAGCAGCATCGGTTTGGGGTTGTTGGCGGCTGGTTTGTTTCTGATGGTCTTCCTGCCGACAGTTCCGGCAAAGTGGGACGTCGTATGGCGGCTGGCGCTTTGCGGTGTCGGCTTTGGCCTTTTCCAGACCCCGAACAACACTGCGATGATGACGGCCGGACCCATAGGACGCAGTGGCGCCGCGAGTGGGATGAATGCCGCGGCTCGCTACATCGGATGGTCGCTTGGTTCCGCCTTGGTCTCGCTGATCTTCGGCTTGGGCGGACATCACGGCGTGGTCTTTTGCCTGGTGGCCGGAATGGTCTTCGCTCTGATGGGGGGCGCTGCCAGCAGCGCTCGCTGGTTCAGATAGCGGTCAAATGCGAAACCCCGGCTCTTTGTCGACGGCTGCGTGGCAATGTGCGCGCCGTCCCGGTCTGGGCTCCGGTACACACCGCGTACGAACCTACGCCTTAGGCGCCGGGATCACCGGCGCCGGCGCGCTCTGCTAGCGAAATGCGTGTCTCATCGTCAGCCGGTTACCATGGGACCGAATAGGTGTCTCTCTTTATCCTCGTTGCAGCAACAGGGTCGTCAGTTCGTTTGGCATGTCGAGCATCACATCGTGCCCACATGCAAACTCCTCGCGCCACCAGCGGCGTTCCCGCGCGAGGGCGTAAAAACCGTCGAAATATGGACTGTCATAGCCCCGCGCCCGGATGTATCCGATGTCTGGAACCTCGTCACAAGCGCCGCTGATCTGCGCTGGCACTTCAAAAGTGGACAACGGCTGCATCGTGCACTGTCGGTCCACCCAATCGGCGTCTGCGGCGTTCACCGCCAAGAACGACGCCGGGGGTGGTGGGAGCTTCCAGCCATCGCCGTTCGTCGCTGCGAGTGCTCGGAACTTGTTGCCCTTGTCAGGTACGTAATCGAAAAGAGCTTTGCCGTTATCTGGAACAAAGGCATCAAGATAGATCAATGAGCGAATGCGGTCCGACATCTGGTCGGCGACGTGACGCACGACAAATCCACCATAGGAATGTCCGACCAGGACAATGTCGCGCAGTTCTTCCCAAGTCATGAGGTTGGTGACATCCGCGATGTGGGTGCCGAGGCTGACCTCACGGCTCAAGAGATGCGACCGTTCTCCGAGACCTGTCAGCGTCGGCGTGAACACCCGGTGGCCTTTTGAGGCCAGCAGGCGGCGCACGCGGGTCCAGCACCAACTGCCGTGGAACGCACCGTGGATCAGAACGTAATCTGGCATTCTAAGCTTCTCCCGAACTCTCCACCTTCGCCGCAGCGAGCGTCGGCATTGCTGCAGCCGCAAAGGCGCCGCAGACCGAGGTCGCGGCGGCTACGAAAAGACCGACTTCGTAGCCGGACTCGAACGACGCGACACCGGCGGCCATTGCCGCGCCGGCAAGTTGCGCAATCCGGCTCGCAGCATTGTTGACGCCGGAGGCGAGCCCTTCGTCCGCCTGGTCAACGCTAGAGATGACGGACGCGGTAAGCGGCGCCACGAGCACGGCGAAGGACAGACCAAGCAGCGCCATCGGTATGATCACGGCAAGCATCAAGGCTTCATTCTGAGCAAGCGCCATCCAGACATAGGCCAGTGCAGCGCCTACCGGTCCCGCAATGAGCATGGGCCGTCCGCCAGTCCTGTCCGCCAAACCACCGAAGACATTCGACAACAGCCCGACGCCGAGCGTGAACGGCAGGAATGCAAGCCCGGCATCGGTCGATGACAGGGCGCGGCGGTCGATCAGGTCAAAAGGTAGCACGAAGAACATGATGGAAATCCCCGCATAGATCATCACGGTCGCGACGTTCAGTCCGAGGAAAGCGCGGTTCTCCACCAGACGGGGCGGCGTCATCGGGTCTGCGCTTCTGCGCTCCCAAATCGCGTAGACGGCGAGGCCGGCAATGCCGAGTCCGGTGGCGACCACGAGCGCCGTGGTCGTCCCACCGGAACCATCGGCGGCGACCCGAGCTTCACTGGGGCCGATCTGGCTGAGCGCCCAGGCCAGCGCGCCGAGCGCCGAAGCCAGGATCGCAGCGCCGATCACATCGAACTGGCGCGGAATGCGGCTATCTTTTGGCGCGAAGACCAGCAGAATTCCCACCGCTACGATCGCGAGTGGCGGGTTGATCCAGAACACGAATGGCCAGCCAAAGGCCTCGGTCAGCCAGCCGCCCAGGACGGGCCCCGCGGCGGTGGTGAGAGCCGATGCGGCGGCCCATACGCCGATCGCTTGGTTCCGCTCAGCGCGTGGATAGGTGGCCCCGATCAGGGCGAGGCTGGCGGGAGTAACGATCGCCGCGGCCGCTCCCTGAGCAACGCGGGCAGCGATCAACCAGACCGGCGAAGGCGCCAACGCGCAAGCGGCGGACGCCAGACCGAACAGGACGCAACCCAGCGCGAGCATGCGCGCCTTGCCATAGACATCCGCGAGTGCGCCGCCGATCAATGTCAGCGAGGCGAGCGCCAGCATATACCCGTTGAGAATCCATTGAACCGCAGCGATGTCCGCTGCGAAATCAGCGCGTAGTCTCGGTAACGCGACGGGCAGCGCTGTTCCATCGATGAACGCCATCGAAGACGCGAGCACACAGGCCGTGAGGACCATGCGCCGGCACCGAGGCGACCCCTCGCGCCCGAGTTCTCGGGGGCAGGGTTCAGCATCGATAGCGCCGCGGCTGCACGGTTCCACGAGCGGCTGTGCCATACGTCGACCTCCGCGCACGTCGCCATTGGGGTTCATTTCCTTACCAAAGATTTGAGGTGGCGGACAAAGCCGAGCACATCATCGGGCATCAGACGGCCAATCGCGCGGGTCGAATAGACGGCCGTCACCACCCGGCCTTCTGGATTGAGGATGAAGCCGGTTGCCTGGAGACAGACAGGATCGTCATTGACGAAGGCGCCGGTGACCGCGGAAACGGCTCGCGCGTTGGCGCCGTAAGCGACGGGGAAGCCGAGCTTGTGCTGTTCGACGAGCATCTCCGATTTTTCGCGATCATCTACCGATACGGAGACGACTTTGATGCCTTCCGCAGCGAACTTGTCGGCCGCTCTCGCGAAAGCAGCAAGCTGGGCGTTGCAGTACGGGCACCAGGAACCGCGGTGAAACAAGACCACACCGAACCAACCGGCCAGATCGGCGGGCAAATGGATTTCGCCGCCGCTGACGCGAGCAAAGGTGAGAGCAGGAAAGACGTCGTTATTCTGCAGCATTACAATTGCACTCCGCGTTGGACATGTCTGGTGTTCGAGGCACTAAACAATCCCTCTTCTCAGCTCACCGAAAAATGTCCCACACCGTGACGGTCGAACCCCGGCGAGGGAAATCACGTCTCGCCATAGAATCGATAGACGATCGCTATCGCCGCTGCTGAGTGCAGCGATGCCGTCGCGACCTGCCAACCTGCCTTGATTTACGAATGGTGGAGAGGATCATCGTGGCGGCATTCCCCGCCGCTATCGAAACGATGCGTGCTGGCTATTGGAAAACTTCGTCCCGCGCTGCGAACAAATGGCTGCCACAGCTGCCGATGTCATTGAGAATGCCCAGGGAGGGCACCCGGGTGAATTCTGCGGGCATGAGATGTCGAACGGGTTTTCACCGCTGGGACACATCCAGAAGAGATAAGTACCCAAAGGGACAGTTCACATGAAGGCAATTGTCGTGACGGATCAGGCCGCGGGAACTGCCGGGATGAGGCTCGTAGAGCGGCCCGAACCACGCGCAGCGGTCAACGACGTCGTAGTTCGGGTTCGTGCGTCGGGATTCACCGCGGGTGAACTGACGTGGCCCTCGACGTGGACCGATCGCCTTGACCGCGATCGAACGCCGTCGATCCCCGGGCAGGAGCTGGCCGGAGTGGTCACTGCTCTCGGTTATGGCACGACGGGCCTGTCGGTGGGGCAGCGCGTGTTCGGACTCTCGGATTCGTATCGGGGCGGAACGCTGGCAGAGTATGTGGCTGTCGAGGCGCGCAACCTCGCGCCTCTGCCGAGCGACGTCGACTTCACGGTAGGCGCGAGCGTGGCGATGCCAGGTCTGACCGCGTGGCAGGGACTGTTCGTGCACGGACGCCTTCAGGCAGGACAGAGTATTCTCGTGCACGGCGCAGCCGGCGCAGTCGGATCGATGGCGACGCAACTCGCGCGGTCGGCCGGCGCCTACGTTATCGGGACCGGGCGTGCCGCCGATCGTCAGAAGGCGCTCGATTTCGGCGCGCACGAGTTTATCGACCTTGAGAACGACGTCCTCGAAGACGCCGCCGGAGTCGATCTGGTGTTCGATGTCATCGGCGGCGACATAGGGACGCGTTCCGCTAGAGCGATCCGGCCTGGAGGAACACTGGTGACCATCGCCGGACCGACCGAGGCGCGGCCCGCCGACGGCCTGACGATTGACTTTGTCCTGATGTCCGATCGCGCTCAACTGGGTGAGATCGTCCAGCGAGTGCGGGACGGACGACTGCGGCCGAACATTGGCAAGATCGCGACCCTCGACGAGGCCGTCGCTGCATTCAATCCGACCAAGCGGATGAGCGGAAAGACGATCATCCGCGTTCGTCCGTAATGATCTGGGAAAAAGGGCACAGGGGGCCTGTCCATCCCTCACGTCACCTTGTGGATCGTGGCGATCTACCGCTTTCTTCACGTGCACGCCGGGGCTCGACCGTGGCCTCGCGCGTCCGGGGTGCAGCGCGGGTTGGAAGTGACGGCGGTTTTGAGGGTCTGCCTGGGATTGGTTCCATGTTGCGAGGAGTAATCCGCGAACGGACACGACGGCTCGGCCTCGGGCTGCTGGCCAGTAGGTTTGCGCGCCGTGAGTCGCGCGACCTCACCTGAGGGATCAGGTCGTGAGCAGCACGTCCTTGACCCTTGCCGACCGTGGCCTGGCACTCTGCGAGCCTAAGGCCGCCGGCACACAGGACAGCACCAAGGTGCTCGCCGCGTCGAGTCTGGGTGGCTGCCTCGTATTCGTCAACAGTGCCGTCGTCACGGTCGCGCTTGCGGCGATCGGCCGAGACATGCGCCTGTCGCCGCTCGAGCTGCAGTGGGTGATGAATGCTGAGCTCCTGCCGCTCGCGGCGCTGACCTTGGTCGCCGGCGCTCTGGGTGACCGGTTCGGACAGAAGCGGATCTTTCTCGGGGGGATCGCGATTTACGGTCTGGGCGTGGCCGCGATTGGTCTTGCGCCGAGCTTCACGCCGCTCGTCGTCGGCCGCTTCCTGCAAGGCTTTGGCGAAGCTGTGATCCTGCCCAACGGCCTTTCCGTGCTCGGGCAGGCCTTTCCTGCCGACGAGAAAGCCAGTGCGGTCGGCATTTGGTCCGCGGCGGCGGCTGTCGCCAGCGGCGTCGCGCCTGCGATCGCCGGCGCGATCCTAGATCACGGGTCCTGGCGAACGACCTTTCTGATGCTGTTGCCCGTCGTCGTCGGTGCGTTGGCCGTCGGCGCCGCGTGGATACCCAAGGACACCCCGACTGGCCAAGCCCGGGTCGACGTCGGAGGCGCGATCCTCTCGACAATCGGGCTCGGTGGGCTTGGTGCGGGGCTGACCAGCCTAACCAACGATTCCGCGCTGAACATTGGGGTGGTCGTCACTCTGATCGTCGGTCTGGGTGGCTTAGCCGGCCTCATCGTCAGTCAACGGCGATCGGGTGACAAAGCGCTGCTGCCGCCGTCTCTCTTCGTCTCGCGGTCGGTCGTCGGTGCGAACCTGTTCACAGCGTTCCTCTATGGCGCATTCACTGTCACGCTAACCTTGATCCCGTTTGTGATGATCCGGGGTGCGCATCTGCCAACGCTGCTGGCGGGCTTGGCTTTCATTCCACTGCAAGTGTTGATTACGGTGATCTCGCCGCTTGCCGGCATGCTCTGCCGTCGGTTCGGCCGCCGCTTGCCATTGTTCGCCGGCGGCGCCGTCGCCGCCTTGGGATGCGCGACGGCGCTTCGTATCGGTCCGAACGCGACTTACTGGACGGATATCTTCCCCAGTATCCTGTTGCTGGCGCTGGGCATGAGCTTGGCGATCGCGCCGTTGACAACTCTGGTCCTCACCTCCGTTGAGCCCGATCGCGCCGGAACCGCGTCAGGCGTCAACGGTGCGGTCTCGCGCGCCGGGTCGCTCTTTGCCATTGCCCTACTCGGCGGCGTCCTGCAGCAGGGCGGTCCTCAGCTTTTCCAGGGATTTCACATGGCGATGGCTGTCGCCGCGGTCGCCTGCGTTCTCGCAACACTCGCAGTGTTCATTATCGAGCCGGGACCCCACGTCGACTTTATCCCGAGAGACTGATCCGTTCGGTCTCTGCAATCAGCAAACCAGCAAGGCCCGAAAGGGAACGCTGAAATACGAAGACCAACTTAAGGGCAGAAGGAGAAAGCTCATGAAAATCCGAACCATTATTGCCATCGTCTGCGCTACCTTCTCGATGGGCGGCCCCATCCACGCCCATGATAGCGAGGCGGAAACTGTCACAAAGAAATTCGAGGCGGCCATTCCCAACATCCTTGGCAAGTCGCTGGTCGTCGTGGAGGTCGATTACGCGCCGGGCGCGGCCTCTCCATCTCACACGCACGCGAAGTCGGCCTTCATCTACGCCTATGTGATCTCAGGAGCGATCGAATCGAAGGTGAATGACGGTGAGACGCGCATCTATCGGGCAGGCGAGGGCTGGTCGGAACCGCCGGGCGCCACTCATTCGATTAGCCGCAACGCGAGCAAGACGGAGCCGGCAAAGCTGCTCGCCGTCTTCGTCCTCGGCGTCGATGACAAGCAGCTGACGACGCCCGTCAAATAACCTGCTCGCTGCGCCAAGCAAGAATCCACAATGATGATATCGACCGCGAGTTTAGCGCGGCGGTCATCCGCCGCGTCACCGAAAGCGGAAATGTGCTTCACGCCAACAACAGCATCGACCCAGTTGAAAAAGCATCCGCCCGAGACGTCGTGACCGGATTATCCGCTGAAGTGAAGACACTACCGAGCCGCTAGCTAGTTATACGACGCGCGCGGATCTGCACTCTTTGAAGAGATACGAGGCTGGATGAGTAGAACCTGGCCCGAGCCGAAATGTCGATCCTGCGAGAGCGGCAGAGTGACATTGCCGATTTTGTACAGCCTGGCGCGATCGAGTATGGTGCGGGAGCTGGCATTAAAACGGAGTTTGTGCTGGCGGGACCGCGTGATCCGCGGGGCTACGTGCCGATCGACATCGCCGACGCTTTCCTCGAAGAAACATCGAAGAGGATCGCTTCACGCTTCCCGTTGCTCTGGGTCCGCCCCATCGAGCGCAATTTCCCTCGGAGCAGAGTTTCGCGGGGCTTGCCCGCTCCGGCGGATGGAAGGTTGCCGAAGATTGGCAGGATGCGGACGGGCTATTCGGCCTGTTCGGCTTGATTCGCGAATGAACAATCACGTTTAGTCGTCGTTCCAGGCCGGCCTCATGGCCATATATTCTGGGCCGCAAGCTCGACCAAGAAACGTTGCCGGAACGCGAAGCACGTTCGAGATAGTTCCGCACGTGCTCGCTGGTATCGTTAATGAACAAGTGGCTTTTGGGCTCACGCTCGCGTCAATCAAAGCTCCAAGAAACCCTTGGCAGTGGCCGTTGCGACTGGACCGAGCTCAGATCGCGCCAGCCGGCGCAACAACGGGAAAGTCCTTCTCCGGATCGAAGACATTATTGAAAAAATTCGTCAGAGAGTACATCGCAACCAGCGCGACGATCTCCATGACGTTCGCATCCGTGTAGCCCGCGTCTCGGACGGCCTTCAGATCGGCGTCGCTGACCTTGCCCCGGGCCACGATGACTTTGCGCGCAAATTGAATGGCGGCATCCCGCTTGGGGTCGCTGGCATGGCCCATCCGGGCGAGAATGATTTCATTCGCCGGCAACTTGGCCATATGCTCTGCCGTGAAGCTGTGAACCGTGAGGCAATAGTCGCAGCCATTCACTTCGGAGACCGCGAGGCCGATGCTGTCACGCGTTTTCACGTCCAGCGCCTTGCTTAACGACCCGAGCAGGGTTGCCCATGAATTGAACGCGATCGGACTTGCCGCGAAGGTGGACATCATGTTTGGCGTAAACCCGATGTTCTTGGTGAACATATCGAGGGTCGGTTTCGAGTCGGCGGGCACTCGTTCCGGCTTTAAAGCGGCAGTTCTTGGCATGATAGGCTCCGTAAGTTGCTGGGTGCGCGGAAAGTCAAACGAGATCCAACACGTCGGCCACCGGACGGCGCGGCTTTTGCGCCCAGTTCCCCGAACGCAGCGCCCCTACGGACAACAGCATGACCGGCACTTCGTTTTCGGCCAGTCCGAACTCTTGGTGCACCGCGTCGGCATCGAAACCGATCATCGGCGTCGAGCCCAGCCCTAGCGAGCGGGCCGCATAGATTATCGCCGCCGCGCCGAACGTGCCGGTGCGAACTGCCTCGTCGCGTTGGCGCTGCGGGTATTCCATGTACAGGTCGCGTGCGGGGATTTCCCATTCCGGCACCATCTTCGCCGGCATGATGCCGGCTTCCACCAAGGGTGCTAGCCGCTCCGGCACGACACTGGAGTCGGCCAACTGGCCGCAGACGATGAATGTGACTGCCGCCTCGGTGATCGCGGGCTGATCCCAGGCAATCGGACGTAACCGTGCCTTGGCTTCAGGCGAGCGGACCGCAATGAAGCGCCAGTTCTGCAAGTGGAAGGATGTCGGCGCGGTGGTGCCGATTCGTACCAGCTCGCGGATCAGATCGTCGCTCAAGATAGCGGCAGGATCGTAGTACTTGGCGGCGCTGCGGCTGAGGATGCATTCGATGACGGCGTTGGTCATGGTTGTCTCGTTAATCATGGCAGGTCCTGGGTGCGAGGGGTGGCTGAGGCAACGGTTTTTCATTCTCGTTGCTCGAGGTGGTGCGGGCACGGTGCGCGTTCACGGACGAATTCGGATAATCGTCTTCCCGTTGATCCGCTTGGTCGCGTTGAAAGCGGCGACGGCATCGTCAAGAGGCACGATGTTGCCGATGTTCGTCCGCAGTCGTCCGTCCCGCACCCGCTGAACAATCTCACTTAGCTGGGGGCGATCGGCCTCGACCACGAAGTCGACCGTGAGGACGTCGGCGGGCCGTGCCTCGACCGGCCCGACGATGGACACCAGCCTACCTCCAGCGCGAACCAGGCGCGCGGATCGCTTGCCGATGTCGCCGCCGATGACATCGAACACGAGATCGACTCCACCGACGTCTTCGAGGGCATCGGTCTCAAGGTCGACGAACTCGTTCGCGCCGAAGTCGAGCGCCCTCTGACGATCGGTCGCGCGCCCGGTGCCGATGACGTAGGCGCCGGCCTCTCGCGCGAGTTGCGTTACCATCGATCCGACTGCGCCGGCCGCACCGTGCACGACGGCGCTCTGCCCCGCTTGAAGGCGTCCGTGCTCGAACAGCCCCTGCCAAGCAGTCAGACCCGAAATCGGCAGGCTCGCGCCCACGGCGAAGTCGACGTCGCCCGGCAGCGGCGCGAGGTTGCGCGCCTCGATCGCCACATACTCGGCCAGTGTGCCGTCGCGGTGCCAGTCCGCGAGCCCGAACACCCGTTGCCCTACCGACAAGCCCGTCGTGCCGTACCCTAGGGCTGTCACTACCCCGGCCAGCTCGTGGCCAGGGATTGACGGTGTCCGGTCACGATCGAGGCGATCGCTCCAGGTCGAGGGCCACGCCAGCTCGGTCGGAACAAATCCTGACGCATGTACCTGAACGACGACGTCGTTGATGGCAGCCTGCGGCTCGCGCCGCTCAACGAGCGTCATGCCAGCGGCTCCCGCGGTTTGATCCGCTACGACGATTGCCTTCATCGCTCATCTCCTCGTGTGTGGGATGTCTTTCCTTGCAGCCGAGCAAAAAAGTACGACCGCGAAATTCGATGGTCCAATGACCTGTGGCTATGGAATCGATGCCATCGACGTGGCTTGGCTCAGACCAAGAGTCGGCCGAATTGCCCTCAACAAGCCGCGGCCCGGTGATACGGTCGTGCTGGCCGAAGAAAGGACGACGGTGAATGGGGCGCCGGCGATAGTGGGATACGGTTGGGATTAAGCGTCGTGACGGGTCAAACGTTGCGCGAGATCTTCTTCGACGCGGGGAGGTCGGGCGCTTCCGCCGACGACAGGGCCTGTTTCGACGCGATGGGTTGGCTTGTTCATTGAGCCGGAGATCGGTGGCGTGAGAGACAGTCAATCCGGAGTAATATTCGGGATCGAGAGTTCAGTCAGATCATTTTCGTAACTGGCCCGAGGGCTTTCGTTGCGGCCGGACGCAGTAACGCCCAGGCGCGTACTAATGTCCGCACTGGCGCCGAGAACTTTACCTACGGGACAGAGGTTCGCGGCTTCCAGCAAGAAAGCGCGTTGTTGCGCGTCGAGTTCGCCATCCAGCACCAGGGTGCGCTGGAACGAGTCCTTCTTGCCTTGCGCACCATGGTGGAAGCTGACGCTCACCTCCACCCGCTCCAGTGGCAGCTTCTGGCGCCGAGCTTGAAAACGAACGCTCATAGCGGTGCACGCCGCGAGAGATGCGCTAAGAAGGTCGTACGGATTGGGACCAGAAGAGACGTGACCGACGCCGTCTGGGCCGCCGACGAGAAACCGGGAGTCGCCGACCTGGCACACCAGCGCACCATGGTTGGTGAGGTCACTTGCGACGACGACTTCGCGAATCTTGGTCATGATTGTGGCCTGATCGTTTGAATGACTGATCCGCCGGCTTCGACGAATGCTTGCGGCAGCACAAAATAGATCCCAAAGCATTCGAGACCTTGGTGCCTGCGTCCAACCGGCGCTTTCAGCAGGTAGATCCAACGACCGTTCGGGTAAAGGTATCGTATCCATAGCCGCCAGGAATGCTCGGCGTGAAGTGCACGTCGAGTCTCCAGTGAGCAAATCCGTGAACAGCTCGGCGGGCATGATCGTGCGTCCATTCAGGTAACAATAGCCAATCTGACCTTTGCGCCGGGTGAACGCGCCTTCGCCATCTGCTGCCGATCGACGTTCTGCATGATCCGCATGACCGTGCGCGTGACGTCCGTCTCTGCAGGATAAGGGTGCGGTGGCTTTGAGTGCCATCCGGCTTGCGGTACTTCTTGCGTCACGCTCGCGCAGCGATCGGCCATAACGACCGTTTATCGACTCGATGGCGAGAGGTGATTTCCTCCGCCGGCATTGCGCGGTCATTCTCCAAGGCATCGTCGAATCTAAACCTGCAGTTCCGAGATCGACGCGCAAAACGCGACGAATGATCAAAACGGCAGAGGGTCGACATGCAGAGCAACGACACGATCGAAATCGTCGCACCATGGTCAGGCTGACATTACGACCCGGCGGGACCCTTTGCGGCAGCGGAAGATGGCGGCGCGCACGCCGTTGGCGGTGGCGCGGTGGGCGAAGAACTTCTGGCAAGCGTTCGACTCCAGTCTGATGACGATGCGATTGGAGTTCGATTTTGGGTCTCGGCGAGGTTCGGCGATCTGTCGGCGCGTCATTGAAATCAAGTAATCCACGATCGTCGTTGGAAATAACGGTGCCAATGGTCGTGCCGGTATCGAGAGAGATGCCGCTGGTGACAGCGCAAGTTGAGTACTTCGATTGCAACACCCTAGGTCTTTGGAGGGACGGAAGTGAGTACGATTGATAGAACGGAGCATCGGGCTCCAGTGCTCTGGCTCAATCGCGGTTCGTTTCGTAGCCTTCCTCGATTCGGCTACACACCTATCGGCCTGCTGTTGACGCTAGCGCTCGCTGGTTGCAACGAGAAGGCTCAATCGCAGGCTGCCGCGCCTCCGCCGCCGGTGACGGTTGCGCAACCGGTCAAGCGTACGGTCACCGACTGGGACGAATTTACCGGCCGTTTCGAGGCGGTCGAGGAGGTTCAGGTTCGCGCCCGCGTCGGCGGCTTCGTCGACAGCGTCGAGTTCAAGGATGGCGCGATCGTCCACGCCGGCGATCTGCTCTACATCATCGACCCGCGGCCGTTCGAGGCGGTGGTGTTGCAGGCCGAAGGCCAGCTCGCCGATGCGCGCGCCAAGGGCGAGCTTGCCAAGCGCGAACTCGACCGTGGGCTGACACTGGTGCAGACCAGCGCGGTCTCCGAGCAGGTCGTCGACCAGCGCCGTCAGGCCTTGCAGGCTGCTCTTGCAGCCGAGACACAAGCCGATGGTGGACTGAAGGCGGCCCAGCTCAACGTCGAATTCACCCACGTGCTGGCGCCGATCACCGGTCGCGTCAGCCGGCATCTGGTCACTCCGGGCAACCTGGTGCAGGGCAGCGAGGGCGGCGCGACGCTGCTGACCTCGATCGTGTCGCTCGATCCGATCTACGTCTATTTCGACGTCGACGAGGCAACCTACCAGCGCAACAGCAAGCTGTGGTTCGAAGGAAGGCGGCCGAGTTCGCGCGACACGGCGAACCCGGTGCAGGTGGCGCTGACCGGCGAGACCAAGCCCTCGCATGAAGGCAAGATGGACTTCCTCGACAACCGCCTCGATGTCTCGACCGCGACGCTGCGCAGCCGCGCGGTGATTCCGAACAAGGATCTGTCGATCCTGCCCGGCCAGTTCGGCCGCGTCCGCCTGATCGGCTCCTCGCCCTATGAGGCGCTGCTGATCCCGGACACCGCTGTCGCCACCGACCAGTCGCGCAAGATCGTGTTCGTGGTCAAGGACGACAACACGGTGGAAGCCCGCGCGGTCACGCTCGGGCCGCTGGATGAGGGCCTGCGCGTGATCCGTGAAGGCCTCAAGCCGGAAGACCACGTGATCGTCGACGGGCTGCAGCGTGCCCGCGTCGGCGCCAAGGTGACGCCGAAAATGGCGCAGGCCCCGGCGGGTGACAAAGCCCCGGCGGGTGACAAAGCTCCGGCAGCAGCCACGCCGGCGGCAGGCGACAAGCCCGCGGCAGGTGCCAAGCCATGAATCTCGGCAGGCTTTCCATCAACCAGCCTATCCTCGCGATGGTGCTGTCGATCGTTCTCCTGATCGTCGGCACCATCGCCTACCAGACGCTGCCGGTCTCGGAGTATCCGCAGGCGGTGCCGCCGACTGTCACGGTAACCACGCAATATCCGGGCGCCTCGGCGCAGACCGTGTCCGACACCGTTGCGGCGCCGATCGAGCAGCAGATCAACGGCGTCGAGGACATGCTGTACATGTACAGCCAGGCGACCTCGAACGGTCAATTGACCATTACCGTCACTTTCAAGCTCGGCATCGACCTCGACAAAGCTCAGGTGCTGGTACAGAATCGCGTCGCGATCGCGCAGCCGCAACTGCCGGAAGAGGTGCAGCGCAACGGCGTCGTCACGCAGAAGAACTCACCTGACATCCTTATGGCTGTGTTCGTGCTATCGCCCGACGACACGTTCGACCAGCTCTACATCTCCAACTACGCGCTGCTGCAGGTGCGCGACCAGCTCCTGCGGCTCGACGGAGTTGGCGACATCCAGATGTTCGGCGCGCGCGACTACTCGATGCGGCTGTGGCTCGACCCTGACAAGATCGCCAATCTCGGCATGACGTCAAGTGATGTCGTCGCCGCAGTCAGAGCCCAGAACCTGCAGATCACCGGCGGTCAAATGGCGGAGCCGCCGATCGCCGATCGCGCATTCCAGCCGAACCTCGTCTTCACCGGCCGCCTCAAAGATATCAGGCAATTCGAGGACATCGTGGTGAAGGCTGGCTCCGACGGGCGGACCGTGCGGTTGCGCGACGTCACCCGGGTCGAACTCGGTGCACTTTCCTACGCCACGAGTAGCCGCATCCTGCGAAAGTCGGCGGTCGCGATGGTAGTGACGCAACGGCCCGGATCGAACGCGCTCGCGACGGCCAAGGCAATCTCGACTACCATGGCGAAACTGAAGGAGAGCTTTCCCAAGGGCCTCGACTACAATATTGGGTACAACCCCACCGAATTCATCACCCAATCGGTCCACGAGCTGATCAAGACGGTCTACGAGGCAATGGCGCTCGTCGTCATTGTTGTGTTGGTGTTTTTGCAGGGATGGCGACCTGCGATCATTCCGATCATAGCGATTCCGGTATCGCTGGTTGGAACCTTCGCAGTGATGGCAGTGCTCGGGTTCTCGGTCAACAATCTGACGCTGTTCGGTCTGGTGCTGGCGGTCGGCATCGTAGTCGACGACGCGATCGTGGTAGTCGAGAATGTCGAGCGACATCTTCAGAAAGGTATGAGCCGACGCGAGGCTGCGCTCAAGACCATGGAGGAGGTTGGCGGTGCGCTTGTCTCGATCGCGCTCGTGCTGTGCGCAGTGTTCGTGCCAACAGCATTCCTTGGTGGCATTTCCGGGCAGTTCTTTCAGCAGTTTGCTGTGACAATCGCAGTCGCAACCGCGATCTCCTGCTTCTGCTCCTTGACTCTGTCACCCGCGCTGGCCTCGCAGATCCTGGTCCCGCACGAGGAGAAGCGACCGCCGGCGCGCTGGAACGTGATCGCGCGCGGCTGGTCGGTCTTCACAGGAGTCTTCAACCGTGTGTTCGACCGGCTATCGAGTGGCTATGCGGCGACGGCATCCCTTGTGATACGGCATTCGGCGCCGATGTTGTTGCTCTATATCGCGTTGATCGGGAGCGCCGGCTGGCTGCTGGCCACCACCGCTCAGGGCTTTATCCCCGCGCAGGATCGCGGTTACCTCATCATCTCGGTGCAGTTGCCGGGCGCTGCGTCGCTCGCGCGCACCGCTGAGGTGGTCCGCGAAATCGAGCGGATTGCACTGGATACCCCAGGTATCGTCCGTGTTGGAGCGTTCAGCGGCTTCTCTGGCGCAACACGCACGCAAGCCGGAAACGCCGCGGCGTTGTTCCCGGTGTTCGACGAGCCGGAGGCACGACAAAAGAAGGGATTGTCGGCCAGCGCGATCACGGCTGACCTGCGCAAACGGCTGTCGGTGATCCAGGGCGCCTTTATTATCGTCATTCCGCCGCCTGCTGTGCCCGGCATCGGCACCGGTGGCGGCTTCGCCATCCGTATCCAGGATCGACAGGGACGCGGTCCCGAATTGCTCGCGGCCGCGACCGACGAACTCGTCGCCGCCGCACGGAAGTCGCCGAACCTGACCTCTGTGTTCTCGCCCTATACAGCCAACACGCCGCAGCTGTTTGTCGATATCGATCGCGTTAAGGCGCAAAAGCTCGGCGTCCCCATTGGCAGCATCACAGACACGATCGAGACCTATTTCGGCTCGACCTATGTCAACGACTTCAACCTGTTTGGGCGTACCTATCATGTGACCGCGCAAGCGGACCTTCCGTTCCGCAAGGAGACCACTGATCTTGCGCGGCTGCGAACCCGTAACGCCAATGGCGACATGGTGATGCTCGGCAGCGTGGTAGACTTCAAGGATGTTTCGGGACCTGATCGTGTCGCGCGCTACAATCTCTACACCGCGTCTGAACTCCAGGGCGAGCCGGCTCCGGGTGTGAGTTCTGCGACCGCCCTCAACACCATCAAGCTGCTGGCCGACAAGACGTTGCCAAGCGGGTTTTCATTCGAGTGGACCGATCTGTCGTATCAGCAAGCGACAGGCGGCAATGCCGGCCTCTACGTGTTCCCAATCTGCGTGCTGTTCGTCTATCTGGTGCTGGCCGCGCAATATGGCAGCTGGACGTTGCCGTTCGCGGTGATCCTGATCGTGCCGATGTGTCTGTTCGCGGCCACCATCGGCGTGCGCATCATGGGCCAGGACGTCAACATCCTGACCCAGATCGGCTTCGTGGTGCTGGTGGGGCTGGCGGCCAAGAATGCCATCCTGATCGTCGAGTTTGCCCGGGACATCGAGCTCGAGGGCCGGCCTCGGCTGGAGGCTGTGATTGAGGCCTGCCGCCTGCGACTGCGGCCGATCCTGATGACGTCATTCGCCTTCATCTTCGGCGTGCTGCCGCTGGTGGTGTCGACCGGCTCAGGCTCGGAGATGCGCCAGGCGGTCGGCGTTGCAGTATTCTTCGGGATGCTCGGCGTCACCCTGTTCGGTCTGTTGTTCACGCCGATCTTCTACATGGTGGTGCGCAACCTCGCCGAAGGAAAGAATGAGGGCAGGCCGGCCGCCCGGACGACAGCGGCGGCCGAATGAGCCGCTGCTGCCCCCACGAATAAAGTCGGCAAGTGGCTCAAAATTGCTAAATTGCTGCTGAAGGAGAAGGTTCCGCGTCCGCGCGACCAAGGGATGACTGACATTTCTCGACCGGCGGGGTACGTTCTCTCCGGGCCGGAGAGGTCTCGTGTGTGAAGCTCGACGCCGGAGTCTCGCAGGTGGTGCAGCAGCCGCTCAACGTCGTGTGCTCTGACAGTGACTCTCAGCTGATTTGGGAGGACGGCGAACGAGTGTTCAGCCGCGGCTGGCGACTGGACGACGATGGCAACCAGATCGCGGTGATGCTCGTCGCCGTTGCTGCCGACCACCCGTCTCGGCCGGCGCTCGATCGCCTTACGCACGAATATGAGCTGAAGGATGAACTCGATGGGGCATGGGCGGCGCGGCCGCTAGCCCTCATGCGCGACGCCGGCCGGACCGTGTTGGTGCTGGATGATCGGGGCGGTCAGCCGCTCGACCATTTGCTCGATGGGCCTATGGAGATAGGGTCGTGCTTGACTCTGGGTATCGCGGTTACTTCGGCTCTGGGCAAGCTTCATCAGCACGGGCTCATCCATAAAGACATTAAGCCAGCCAACATTGTGGTGAACTGCGTGGATGGACACGTGCGGCTCACCGGATTTGGCATCGCATCGCGCTTGTCTCGCGAGCGGAAGGCACCCGAGCCGCCCGAGACCTTGGCCGGTACGCTCGCATACATGGCACCAGAACAGACCGGGCGGATGAATCGCTCGATCGACGCCCGCAGCGACCTCTACTCCCTCGGAGTCACGCTTTACCAGATGCTCACGGGCGCGCTGCCGTTCACGGCGACCGATCCAATGGAATGGGTGCACTGCCATATAGCAAGGCGACCGATGCCGCCAGGGGAACGGCTTGTGAGTGCTCCGGCTCCGGTCTCGGCGATCATTATGAAATTGCTCGCCAAGACACCTGAGGATCGCTATCAGACCGCGGTCGGTGTCGAGCGCGATCTGCGACGCTGCCTGGCAGAATGGGAAGCCCGCCGCCGCATCGATGATTTTCCGCTCGGCCTGCAGGACTTGTCGAGCCAGCTCCTGAATCCCGGCAAGCTGTACGGGCGAGATCGTGAGATCGCGATGTTGCTTTCCTGCTTCGATCGCATCACGAAAACTGGTGTTCCAGAATTGGTCCTGGTTTCGGGATACTCCGGCATCGGAAAATCTTCCGTCATCGACGAACTGCATAGAGTGCTCGTGCAGTCGCGCGGCTTGTTCGCGTCTGGTAAGTTCGACCAGTATAAGCGCGATATCCCTTGCGCGACACTGGTTCAGGCGTTCCAAAGCCTCATCCGGCCCCTTCTCAGCAAAAGCGACATGGAGTTGGCGAGCTGGCGTCGCGCGCTCTTAGAGGCGCTGGGATCGAACGGGCGGCTCTTAATCGACCTCATACCCGAGCTCAAGCTAATCATCGGGGATCAGCCGCCGGTCCCTGAGTTGCCGCCACAGCAGGCGCAAAGCCGATTTCAACTGGTATTCCGTCGCTTCATAAGCGTGTTTGCCCGCACGAACCAGCCACTTGTGCTCTTCCTCGACGACCTGCAGTGGCTCGACGCGGCGACGCTTGATCTGCTGGAAGATCTTTTGCGGTCAGATATCCAGCATCTGATGCTGATCGGCGCCTATCGCGACAACGAGGTCGCTGCCGCCCATCCTCTCATGAAAAAGCTCCACGCCATCAAGGCCGCCAACGGAAAAGTAGTTGAGATCGAGCTTTCGCGGCTCGACCAAGAGCATCTCGGTCAACTGGTCGCCGACGCCCTTCGCTGTCAGCCAGAGCGCGCCGCTCCGCTTGCGAAACTGTTGCATGTCAAGACGGACGGCAATCCGTTTTTCGCCATTCAGTTCCTGTCCTCGCTCGCCGAAGAAGGTCTACTTGCATTCGATCGTGATGGCGCGCGTTGGTCCTGGGATATCGACCGCATTCACGCCAAGGGCTACACCGACAATGTCGTTGATCTTATGGTGGGAAAGCTCAGCCGGCTTCCCGTCGCGACTCAAGATGCGTTGCAGCATTTGGCTTGTCTTGGAAGCATTGTCGAGAGCACAGCACTTTCGCTTGTTCTCGGGATGTCGGAGGCGCAGCTCGATACGGTTATGTGGCCGGCTCGTCTTCAGGAGATGGTCGAGCAAGCGGAAGGTGGCTACCGATTCGCCCACGATCGCGTTCAAGAGGCCGCCTATGCACTGATCCCGGATCAGCTACGTGGCGAGACGCATCTTCGAATAGGAAGGCTGCTCGCGGCGAGGACTCCTCCGGAGAAGCGGGACGAAGCGATCTTTGAAATCGTTAACCAGCTCAACCGAGCTCTTCATTTGATCAAATCGATCGAAGAGCGCGAGCAGGCCGCGGAATTGAACCTGGCGGCAGGCCGGCGCGCGAACGCATCAACGGCTTACGTCTCGGCGCTCAGTTACTTTATTGCAGGTCGAAGTCTATTGGCAGAGGATTGCTGGGAACGCCGTAGGGAGCTTATCTTCGCACTCGATTTTCGTCGCGCCGAATGCGAGCTACTGACGGGCGCGCTTTCGGACGCGGAAAGCCACTTTGCAGCATTGTCTGCTCGCGTCACGAGTGCGGGCGATCGAGCGATGGTGGCGCGCCTCGGTGTCGACGTTTACATCAGGCTTAATCGACCCGGCCGCGCGGTCGTGGTCGGTCTTGATTACCTAAGTTATCTAGGAATCAATTGGTCGCCGCATCCGACGGATGAGGAAGCGCACCAAGCGTACCAGCGTGTCTGGTCGGAACTCAACCGGCGCACGAGCGAGGAGCTGAAGGCGCTTCCCATCATGACCGACTCGGCGTCTCTCGTCGTGCTGGATGTTTTGAACCGGCTCTCTTCGCCGGCGCAATACACCGACTTCAATCTCTACACGCTCGTGGTCTGCCAAATGCTCCGCCTTACCTTGGATAGTGGCAACAGCGACGCGTCTGCGGTCGCCTATGCCCGGCTTGGAATGATCGTCGGGCTACGGTTCAGTGACTATGAGGGCGCATATCGCGTCGGGCGGCTCGCCTATGAACTCGTGGAGGAGCGAGCACTGTGGCGTTTCCAAGCGGGCGTCTATCTGAATTGCGGAAATATGGTCATGCCGTGGAGGAAGCATATCCGGGCGTGCTGCGAACTTATGGATCGCGCATTCGATGCGGCCCGGAAAACCGGCGACTTCGTGTATGCGCGCATCTGCTCCCATCTAAGGGTGCTCAATCTTCTTACAGTCGGCGACGCGCTCGTCGACATCGAACGAGAAGCTGAGAGGGCAAGGTTTCGGCAAGTACAGCTTGGCACGGACGTCGAATTCATCAGTGTAGCGGTCGCATTAGTGCGGATGTTGCGCGGCAAGACGATAAGATTCGGCTCCTTGGATCACGATCAGTTTGATGAGCAACGATTCGAACGCGATTTCGTGGGCGCCTCGAAAGGGACGGCCGGCCAATGCTTGTACTGGATTTGCAAGTTGCAGGCTCGCTTTATGGCTGGTGATTACCCGGCAGCGATTGATGCCGCATCGAGGGCGCGACCCCTTTTGAGCCTCTCTCTCACTGTCATGGAGGCCGCCGACTATCACTTCTACAGCGCCTTGTCATACGCGGCGTTCTACGACTTGACGCCTGCAGACCAGCGGGTGTCAATCTTGGAGGCACTGGCTCCTCATCACCGTCAGCTCGCCAGCTGGGCCGCGGCATGTCCGGAAAACTTCGCGGACCGCGCGGCGTTGGTTGATGCGGAGATTGCCCGAATTGATGGCCGCGCATTCGCTGCAATGAACCTCTACGAACAAGCGATACGTTCGGCGCAGGCGAGTGGCTTTGTCCACAACGAGGCGCTTGCCAACGAGTTGGCTGCACGCTTCTACGCCAGCAGCGGGTTCGATCAAATCACGCACCTTTATCTGCGAAACGCCCGGGACTGTTACCTGCGCTGGGGCGCGAACGGCAAAGTGCGCCATCTCTACGCGATGTATCCGCGCGTCAGGATGGAAGGGCCCACACCTGCTCCGACAAAAACGATCGCAGCGTCTGCCGAACAACTCGACCTCGCGACGGTGATCAAGGCGTCACAAGCGATATCGAGCGAGATTGTTCTGGAGAAACTGCTCGAAACGCTTATGCGGACAGCGCTCGAGCAGGCCGGCGCCGAACGGGGCTTGTTGATTGTTTTACGAGGGGACGTGCAGCGAATTGCCGCCGAGGCGACGACCGACGGCGATTTGGTGATCGTGCATCTGCGCGACGAGGAGGTGGCCACGACCGAGCTGCCGAAGACGATGCTCCACCATGTCCTGCACACCCAAGAAAACGTGATTCTCGACGACGCATCGTCCCTTAATCCATTTTCGTCCGATCCGTACCTGGTTGAAGGCCATCTTCGTTCTATTCTCTGTTTTCCATTGATCAATCAAGGAAACCTTACGGGCATTCTCTACTTGGAGAATAATCTGGCGCCCGGGGTCTTTACATCGGATCGCGTCGCTTTGTTGAAAGTGCTTGCGTCGCAGGCGGCGATCTCGCTCGATAATTCACGGCTTTATCGCGACATTGAAGACCGCGAACGCAAGATCCGGCGTTTGGTCGATGCGAACATCATTGGGATCATCATTGCCGACCGCGAAGGTAGGATTATTGAAGCCAACGACGCGTTTCTGCACATCTTAGGATATAGCCGTGAGGAGTTGGTCTCGGGCCGCGTACGCTGGACCGAGCTGTCCGCGCCCGAATGGCGTGAGCGCGACACATTGACTCTGGCGAAACTGAACTCAACCGGGATAGTTCCGCCCTACGAGAAGGAGTATGTTAGGAAAGACGGCACTCGCGTTCCTGTGCTCGTTGGCGCCGCTCTAGTTAAAGAAGGTGGCGACGAGGGCCTCGCATTCGTACTTGATTTGACCGAGCGCAAGCGCATAGAGGAAGCGCTCAGCCAAGCGCAGAGACTGAGCCGCACCGGCAACTGGATCTACGACGCAACAACAAAGCGTTTCCTTTATTGGTCGGACGAGTGTTACAGGATCTGGGGGTTTGATCCACTGCAGGGCCTTCCAAGCCATGACGATGTGTGGCGACGCATCCACCCAGAGGACCGCGACAGAGTGTCAGGAGCGGTTCAGGAGGCCGTGCACCAGAGAAGAGGTTTGAAGGCCGAATTCAGACTCCTCTTGCCTAATGGAATAGTGAAATTGATCGAAGGAACCAGCCATTTTGTGTTTTCCCCCCAGGGCGCACCGGTTGAGGCTATCGCCACAAGCGTCGATGTGACGGAACGAAGGCGTGCGCAGGACGAACGCGAAAAGCTGCGCCAGCTCGAGCTGGATTTCGCTCATATGAATCGCGTGAGCGTAATGGGAGAATTGGCGGCCTCGTTGTCTCACGAAATTCTGCATCCGATCGCTACCGCTCGTAACAACGCCCGTGCGGGGATGCGCTTTTTGGAGATGAAACCGCCAAATCTGGATGAGATCAAGGAAGCGCTCGCTTGCGTTGTCAGGGACGCGGATCGAGCGAAGGATATCATCGGACGGATGCGTGATCACATCAAGAAGGCGCCTCTGCGAAAGGAGCGGTTTGATCTCAATGCGGCTATCGACGAAGTAATTGTACTGGCGCAAAGCGTGGTTCACAGGAACGGCGTTTCAGTCGATACGCGGCTCGCGGATGAACTTCTTCCGGTTATGGGGGATTGCGTTCAGCTGCAACAGGTCTTGCTGAACTTGATTTTGAACGCGGTCGAAGCAATGAGTTCGGTTGATGAAGGGCCACGACATCTGTTGATTAGCACCGAGCAGGATCAGACAGGCGCCCTCGTTACCGTGCGTGATTCGGGGCCCGGAATTGATGCGCAGCATCTCGATCGAGTCTTCGACGCCTTTTACACCACGAAGTCCAGTGGAACAGGGGTGGGCCTGGCGATATGCCGCTCCATCATTCACGCCCACGAGGGCAAGTTGTGGGCGGAAGCAAACGAACCTCGCGGCGCCGTCTTTCAATTCACGTTGCCCACGAACACGGCTCATGAATGGTCTTCAGCTGGCGAAACCAGGCTGCAGAGCCGAACGTAGGCACCGGGCGAGATCTTCGTCGTCCAACGGCTTGCTGAGGTAGCAAACAACTCCATCCTTTAGCGCTTGATCCTTGGCGACCTTATCGGGGTAAGCAGTAATAAGGATCGTCGGGATCGCGTAACCCGCGTCTACCAAGCGCCGGTGCAACTCGACACCGGTCATTCCGGACATATTAACGTCGGTGACCAGGCAAGTGGTTTCGGGCAAGACACCCGATGCCAAAAAATCGGCCGCCGACGGAAATGCCTCGACGGTGTAGCCTAGCAACATTATGAGCTTTCGCATTGACTCACGATATGGCTGGTCGTCGTCGACGATTGATATCAGTGTTCGGTTCACCATTGCAGGTTCCAAGCGCCTCCGCAGAGCGGCACGGCAAGACCTCGCGCAGCATGCGGCTTAATGTCATCGACTTTCCTCAATAACGCAATGTTACCGTTCCTAAGCGATGGCTTAGCCCCTCGGCCGTCCGCTTAGGCGACAAACATTGTTTCTTGCGGTCGATTGGGCATAGAATGATGTTGGTAGTAGGAGAACGCTTTGCCAACGCAGGATGCCGAGAGTGGGTGAGGCAAATCCCAGTGTCTTGGTAATCGACGATGATCCGGAGTTTCGCGACTCGGTCGCGCGGCTGTTGCGGACAGTCGGCTTGCCTGCCCGACAATTTTCGTCTGTTTCCGATTTTCTCAAGGCCGATCCGCCGGACGGTCCTACCTGCTTGGTGCTCGACGTGAGAATGCCGGGACGCAGCGGTCTTGAGCTTCAGCGCGACCTTGTCGCCGCAAACAGGCAAGTGCCGATCATCTTCATCACAGCACATGCCGACGTGCCGATGACCGTGCAAGCGATGAAGGGCGGTGCGATTGAGTTCCTTACAAAGCCATTCCGTGATCAGGATCTTCTTGATGCCGTCGAGGCAGGCCTCGCTCGCGATCGTGCCCGTCGAGAGAGTGAAAGCGCAGTGGCCGCGCTCAAGGAGCGTTTCGACACACTCAGCTCCCGAGAGCGTGAAGTCATGTTCGGCGTCGTCGCCGGTCGCCTCAACAAGCAAGTTGCCAATGATATCGGCATCTCCGAATCTACGGTGAAGGTGCATCGCGTGAATTTGATGCGGAAGATGAAGGCGCGTTCGCTTCCCGAACTCAGCCGAATGGCGGACCTTCTCAACGAAGGTCTCCATCACCCGCACAACTCCTGAACCCAGAAGGTGTTTACTCCGCGCTTCGCGTGAGGGTGCATTTCTGCGGCCTCTTGCTGTGCCGACATCTCCAATTGGCGCGCTTATCCGGCTAGCGGATCCGGGCGCGCGCCGTTTACGTCTTGCGTCTAAGCGAACGCTTAGCACAATCAGCAACAAGTGAACTTCACGGTACCTTCGCGGAATCGACCGCAATACCCCAAGCCGTCAAGATGGGATGCGACGCGTGTCGGGTCATCGTAGCATCTCAAGACTCGCCGCGACTTGACGGAGAATCAACGATGGAGCTTCATCAGGTTCGCTATTTCCTCGCCGTCGCGTCTACGCTCAACTTCACTCGCGCGGCCGAGCAGTGCAATGTCGCGCAGCCAGCGCTGACCAAGGGGGTGCAGAAGCTCGAGCAGGAACTCGGCGGCCAGTTGATCTACCGCGAGCGTCGGCTAACGCAGCTCACCGACCTTGGAAAGGAAGTCCTTCCGATGCTGGAGCGCACACTCGCCTCTGCGGAGACGGTGCGCCGCAGGGCCCGGGATTTCCAACGCAAAGAGGTCGCGCCCTTGAAGATCGGCCTTGCTCCTTCGATCTCGGCGTCGCTCGTGCTCGACTCGATCGCCGAGACTACGAGGGGCGTCCCCGGACTTCACGTCGAGTTGCGTGAAGGAGCAGCAGAGAAGCTTGTCAACCTCTTGCTTAAGGGGGAGATCAGCGCGGCAATGGTCGGGGACGTGCGGGACATGCCTGACCGGATCGACGACTGGTCGCTGTTCGAGGAGCGCTATGTCGCGGTCCTCGCGCCGACACATCGGCTGGCAAACCGTCCCTCAATCGGCATCGAGGACCTCCGTGAGACCATCCTGCTGGAACGTGCCGACTGCGACGTGGCAGCAAAAATCCAGCAGGCCTATTTTCCCGAGAAGCCGCTTCACCTCGGCCACCGCAGCGGCAACGACTTGCACCTGCAGCATATGGCCGCCGCTGGGTTCGGCGTAATGCTCGCGCCCGAGCACATGCCGCATCTTCCGATGCTCAAGACTATCCCGCTCGAAGGCGACCTGGCTTCGCGCGAGGTGCGGCTACTGGCCGTGCAGGGGCGCCGCTACTCGCCGGCGCTTGACGCTTTCGTCAAGGTCACGCGCCTTCGCGACTGGTCATCCGTTGTGCGAACGACGTGAAATTGCAGTTCAGTGGGACGGCATGCAGCGCATACCTCGCTGTTGCTACTTAAAAAGCCAGCCCAACGCGCCGCGTATGAAGCAAGCAACGCAGCAGTTCGAGGGCTGACGTGCCGTGGAACGCGTCGGGTCGATAGAAGCGAGCCATTCCACCCGGCAGAAGGCGCAGTGGCAGCTCGCGAGCATCTCGTCCGACCCGATTGACGACATACTCCGGCAAGATCGGGCCGCTCTGGGCTATGGGCTCCAGGTTAAAGGAGCAAGGACGAGAATAGGGCGGCGACCCGGGAATGAGCGGATGACGTAGTCCTGGGCTGCGATAGCGGGACACTGAAGCACCATTCTCGACTTGGTGGCCGACGCCACGCAGACACAAACCTCGCCTCCCCGGCGCTGAATGAGGCGGAATGGAAACGATAACGACCGGGCATTTCTAATGGTTCGCGTGCCTGCTTACTGTTCATCCAACGGGGCTGACCTGTGACGGTTGAATGAAGTGCTACAGCGCAGGGCGGCGCAATCGTCCTGATCACCGTCGGGTGATGCACTCTCCGCACCGTAAGGACCCGCTCAACTAAACAAATCCAACAACTAGGAGACAGCGATGTCGCTTCGCTTCATCACCAAATCCATTCATGCTTACTTGATCGACTATCCGGTCGCTATCGTCTTGATCGCAGCGCCTTTCGTGCTGGATCTCGGCCAGAACAACCCGGTCGCAACGTGGCTTTCGGTCGTTGTCGGTGCGACCGCGCTGCTCTTGGCCGCCCTGACTGACCATCCCACCGGGCTCGTCCGCATCATTCCCTACTGGCTTCACCTTTGGGTCGATCGCGCCGTCGGCGTGTTGTTTATCATCGCTCCGTTTGCGTTCAAGTTCGTCGGGCTCGATGCCTGGTACTACTGGGTCCTCGCCGCCGCCGTTCTGCTCACGACGACAGTCTTGAATGCGCCTGAGGAACAGCTCGCTACGGGCTCGACATTGGGCAGGCGCGCGGCGGGTTAAAAGCGACAACAGCGCGTCACCTGCTCTGTCTCAGCGTACGCCATCGCGCGGTGTGGTGAAGCGACAATAACGATCGTCTATCAACTCCATGGCGAGAGGTGATTTCCCTCGCCGGTCGAGAAGGATCACCCTCCAAGAGCAAGGTGTAATCAAGCTCCGAACCAGGTGCCGCGATAGAGCGGCTCCCGGGGCGAGATTGAACTAAAAATGGCGCGAAAGAGAAAGATACGGATGTCCCAGGAGAGGTACGACATCGTCGTTGTTGGCGCGGGTGCGGCCGGTTGCGTCGTCGCGAGTTATCTCGCCGAACACACCGATGCATCGATTGCGCTGATCGAAGCGGGCGACTTGGATCGCGATCCGTTCATCCACATCCCCGCCGGCTTCGCCAATATATTGGTCCACGACCGGCATGTCTGGAAGTATGAGACGGTTCCCCAGCATGGCAAGAAAAGGGCATATCGTTCGGGCAAGGTGCTCGGCGGCGGCTCCTCGATCAACGCGATGTGCTACGTCCGTGGTCAGATACGCGACTTCGCCGCGTGGCAGGATGCGGTCGGCGACACTGGCAAATGGTCGTATGAAGACCTGCTTCCCGTCTTCATTGCGCAGGAACGCAACGACACCTTCCATGATGAATATCACGGCATCAACGGCGGTCTGGCGGTCCAGTTGCCCAAGGGCATCAACGAGCTGAATCAACATTGTCTCAAGGCGTTCCAGGAATATGGGCTGCCCTACAATCCCGACTATAACGGCGAGAGCCAGATCGGCGTCTCGCCGGTGCAGTCGACGGTCGGAAATCAACGCCGGTGTAGCGCGGTCGACGCTTATCTGCGTCCGTATCTCGCCTCGGGCCGCGTCACACTTCTCACCGGCAAGACCGTCGTTCGGATTCTCGTCGACGACAAGCGGGCTGTCGGGATCGAACTGAAGGATAACGGCCTCGAGAGGGTCATGGCCGGCGAGGTCGTTCTGTCGGCCGGGGCCGTTCATAGCCCCAAAATTCTCATGCACTCAGGCATTGGACCGGCCGAGCAGCTGCGGCAGCACGGCATCACGGTGGTTGTCGATTCTCCGGGAGTTGGCGAAAATCTCCACGACCACCCGATGGTCCCGGTTCGCGCCTATGTGAAGGGAGATCTCGGCTATCAGGCCGCCGCTCAGGGACTCGGCACAATTAAGGCCGGCCTGCGGTATCTCGTCACCAAGGACGGCCCCGCGTCGGGCAACGGCATTGAGACGGTTACTCACTGGAGCCCGTCAGACTTCGCCGCCGACCCCACGATCCAATGCTACCACGCTCCTATCATTTTGAACGAGCAACTCGGTCCGACAGGCAACCGCTCGGGCGTCACCTTCGAGCTCGTGGTGCTTCAGCCCAAGAGCCGCGGCTGGGTGCGGCTGGCCGACAGCGACCCGACGTCGATGCCCCTCATCAATCCAAACTTCGTCGGCGAGGCGGAAGACTTGAGGGCCGCGGTGGAATCAGTGCGGGCGATCCGCGAGGTTATGGCCCAGGAGTCTTTGGCGTCGGTGATCGAGGAAGAGATGGATCCCGGTCCGCATATCCAGTCGGACGCGGAGATCGGCGAATGGGTGAAGCGCGTCGTAACGACGATGTGGCACCCGGTCGGAACGTGCCGGATGGGACAGGATGAGCGAGCGGTGGTCGACGCCAGGCTCAGGGTCCGCGGGGTCGACAGCCTTCGGGTGATCGACGCCTCGATCATGCCGAACATCACCAGCGGCAATACCAACGCGCCAACCCAGGCGCTCGCACGCCATGCGACGGCGATGCTGGTCGAGGATCTGAAGCGCACCTGAGAAGCTCCGGCAAGGCTATCGAACAGCGAAACTGCGCCTGGCTCCGAACTCCGAAGACGACCGGAGGGTCTGCAGACGATGTTGAATCGATCAGGCGATGGTTTCTATCGGGCGCTTGTGCCCTTCGATTCCTTCGATGACGTAATGCAGCGAGATCTGTACCGCCCGCTGCCGGAAGACTGGATCATCGCCGTTACAGATGTCAGCCATTCGACCAAAGCGATTGAACAAGGACGGTACCGAGATGTGAATACGGCCGGCGCGGCGGTTCTTGCCGCCATCAGCAATGCACTACCAGACCTACATCTTCCGTCCACTTTCGGAGGCGACGGCGCGAGCATCGCAGCGCCCGGCGCCCGTTCGTCCGTTGTCAAGGATACCCTGGGAAGAACTGCCGCTTGGGCTGAAGACGTGTTGGATCTCACATTGCGCGTTGCGGTCATTCCGGTCGCAGACATTCGCGCTCAGCACTTGGACGTCCTGGTCGCCCGCTTCGCGCCCTCTTCGAATGTCAGCTACGCGATGTTCGCCGGCGGGGGGCTTGCCTGGGCCGAGCGCGAACTCAAGGAAGGCAGATACATCGTTCCACGCGCGCCTTTCGGAGTTTCAGCCGACCTCACAGGTCTCTCGTGCCGATTTGCCCCGATCGATACCAAGAACGGCATCATTCTGTCTCTTATCGTCATTTCGCGCGATGATCCGGCTTTCTTCGCGGAAACTATACAGGAGCTCCTGCAAACGCTTCGTTCCAACGATCTCGACCTGCGTCCGCTGCCCGCCGAAGGTCCGCTTCCCGCAATGACGGGCGACTATCTTGATCATGCTATCAAGGAAAGCAGGCGGAAGATGCCCTTTGCGACCTGGGTCGCGGAGTCCCGGCGCGCCGTTCTGGCTTGGGTAGGCGCCCGGTCGGGGCCTCCGATTGAAGGCTTTGATGAAGCGCGGTTCCGACGTGAGCTTGTGGAGAATACAGATTACCGAAAATTCGATGACGGCCTGCGCATGACGGTGGATTGCTCATCCGAGCTCGCCAATGCGATAGGCGCGCGCCTGGAGGAGGCCCAGCGACGAGGCGCCTGCTTTTTCGGGACGCACCGACAGAAGGCTGCGAATCTGACGTGCTATGTGCCATCACCCACGAGAGCCGATCACGTGCACTTCGTTGATGGTGCTTCCGGGGGATATGCCTTCGCCGCGGCCAACTTGAAGCGTAATGTCGCCAGTTTCTCAGAGGATTCGTGACTTGGCCGCTCACGTCAACCATCAGAGCTTCGGGCAATTGCGCTTCGGTTGCCATTGCAGAGCGCACAGCGGCGGCCATCGTTGTTTGGAGATTGGGTGACCAGCCCGCACGCGCTAAACAGGTCGTTTCAGACATCCTGCCGGGCATTGCGCTCGCCGGCTGTCCGCCGATAGTCGCTCGGATCTCGCTTGTACGCCTTTCGAAAAGCCCGCACAAAACTTGAACGGCTTTCGTACCCCGCATTAAGAGCAACGACGTCGATCGGCATCGTCGTCGTCGTCAAATCGACTGCGGCCTGGCGCATCCTCAAGTCCCGCAAGATGGCCATCGGCGATTGTCCAAAGATAGCCGAAAAGCGAGCCATGAATGCCGAGCGGCTCAATCCCGCACTGTGCGCCAAGCTTTGAACTGAATGGGCTGCTCCCGGCCGCGCCACCATATCCGCAAAAGCACGGGTCACCTGCCTGTCGGCAAGTATCGAGAATCGCTCGGTCCACCGCTGGGAAGACCTCAGGGACCGCCGCACCAAAGAGACGACGATCTGCTTGAGAAGAGACGCTGTCATGGCTCCCACGCCGACCTCTTGCTGCAGCAGCTCGTCCATAGCCTCGCGAAGCTTCAGGTCGATTTTGTCAGCCGGCTCGAATTGCTCGATCACTGGTTCGCGGAGTTCTCCGAACAGCCTCACCGACTGACCAAAGGATGCGTTAAAAAAGCCGCATACCTGGACGATTTCGGGTCGCTCATTCGGCGCTGCGACGCGGAGAATGCCTTCCTGATGGGTCCAGCAGTCTTTCGAAATGAGCTTCGGTGGGCCGCTCCCACCGTCAACCTCGATCATGAAGGGAGTGTTTGGCGGCACGATGATGAGTAAATGAGGGCTCAACGGTATCGCTGGTCCGCTGTTGATCGATATGCGTCCCACGCCACTCAAGTTGTAGTGGATTCCAGGTACGTCAATCGTCCCGAATTTCACTCGGTGACCGTGTGGCACCAGTATCTCGGTCAGCGCGATGACATCGATGTCGAGCGCCTGCATTAGGTTGTCGAGGTCCGTTGTAGACAATTTCACCGTGGACCCCGTGGACAGCAACACGTTCTGCCTGGTGAGTGTGTGCTTTGGAACCGCTTTCGTGTGCATGAGAGTGGCCCTTTATTGCTGGCTACTGGCGCCGATAGTGCTCCTACGCCTGTTCTCCAAGGATCAGTGGGAGCGGCGCCATTCTCGCTCCTACCACTGCTCGGCCTTCCTCCAGTGCCCGATGGCGCAATCATGATCAGAGTACCGGAGTATGGAAGTGAAACGTTTGCAGATCAATCCTGAACCGCCTTCAGGTCGAGATGCTGACGACGAGTCTTCGACGCCACCATCGAAAAGCGCGGCACGCGATGAACGCGCCAAGAAAGCTGTCACGCGGGATGAAGGGCAAGGACCTAGGATGACGACTTCAGCGAATCCGTATCGATCGGCAGGCTGCGTGCACGCTTGCCGGTCGCGGCGAAGATCGCATTGGTCACTGCAGCACTCACGATGGCTGTCGGAGCTTCACCAATGCCGCCCGGAGCCTCTGCGTTCTTGATCAAGTGCGTCTCCACCACCGGGACCTCGTCGATACGCATCGGCAGATAGCTGTCGAAATTGCTCTGCTCGACCCGTCCATCCTTGAAAGTGATTGATCCATGGAGAGCGGCGGTCAGGCCGAAAAGCGTGCCGCCTTGAATCTGTGCTTCGATTGTATCCGGATTGACGTACGTGCCGCAATCAATCGCACAGACGATGCGCCTGACTTTGACAGAGCCATCGACGCCGACGCTGACCTCGGCGACTTGCGATGTGTAACTTCCGTATGCGAACTGTACCGAAATTCCGCGGCCATGCCGCGTCGGAAGGGGGGATCCCCATCCCGCTTTTTCCGCTGCAAGCGACAGAACAGCGAGCGCTCGCGGATTGTGGCCAAGTAATCTCTTGCGATAGGCGAGGGGGTCTTGCTTCGCGGCATGAGCGAGCTCATCGATGAAGCTTTCGACCACAAAAACGTTGTGAGTCGGTCCGACGCCGCGCCACCAGGACGTCCGGACACCAGGGGGCTCGACCCGGACGAAGTCGACGTGGATATTGGGCAGTGCATAGGGTGGCTCGGCCGCCGCTTCCACGGCATCGGGGTCCAATCCGTCCTTGAAATAAGGGGGATAATAGCGCGCCATGACCGAGGAGCCGGCGATCCGATGCGTCCAGGCGACCGGCTGGCCAGTCGTATCAAGTCCTGCCGACAGCCGATCAAAATAGTAGGGCCGATACATGTCGTGCTGGATGTCTTCCTCGCGGCTCCAGATTACCTTCACCGGGCCGTCGACGTGCTTGGCGATCTTGACGGCGAGAATCGTGCCATCGGCTTCCAGCCTTCGACCGAAGCCGCCTCCAATCAGATGATTGTGGACTTTGACCGCATCCTTTGGCAGGCCGGTGAGTTCGGCCACTTGGGACTGCGTGATCGTAGGCGCTTGCGTACCGACCCAAATGTCGCAACGATCCTTCCGCAGATGAACAGTACAGTTCATCGGCTCCATCGTCGCGTGGGCCAGGAAAGGCACCTGATAGACGGCGTCAACCCGTTGCGCAGCGTCCGCAAGCGCCTTTCGGGCATCGCCGACGTGACGGGCAACAGCGCCCGGCTTCTTCGATTCTTCCTCCAGTTGCAGTACGATATCGGCACTGCTGATCTTGCTGTTCGGGCCATCGTCCCACCTGATGGCGGCGGCCTCGAGACCCTTCTTCGCCGCCCCCATGTGATCCGCCACCACGGCGACGGCTTCACCGATATTGACGAACTGCCGGACATTCTTCACCGCCAGTGCGGCCTTCTCGTTCACCGCCTTCACCTTGCCACCGAGCACAGGCGAAATAGCAACCGCTGCGACCTTCAAGCCCGGCAGTCGCGTATCGATACCGTAGAGCGCGCGTCCGTCGACCTTTATCGGAGAATCCACGCGCTTGGCGCGAGTACCGATCAGCGTGAAATCCTTCGGATCCTTCAATTTGACGTTAGCCGCCGGCGGCACAGGCAATTTCGCCGCAGCTTCCGCAAGCTCGCCATAGCTCAGAAGCTTCGAACCCGAAGCATCGGACACGACGCCGTTGCTGGCGCGGCAAGTCGCCGGATCGACATTCCACCGCTTGGCGGCCGCCGCAAGCAGCAAATTACGACCCACCGCGCCCGCCTGGCGAAGCGGTATCCAGAAGGCGCGGATGGAGGCAGAACCACCCGTATTCTGAATGCCTATGATCGAATTGACGTAAAGCGCATGATTTGGCGGTGCATGCTGTACCTGAATCTGGTCAAGCCTCACTTCCAGTTCTTCAGCGAGAAGCATCGAGAGCGACGTGTAAACTCCTTGTCCCATCTCGACCATGGGCATGATCAGGGTCACGGCGCCGGTCGGATTGATTCGGATGAATCCGTTCGGCGCGAAGGTACCGGTGACCTCGCTTTCGACCAACTGCGACGCGGACGCCGCGAACACCGGCTCCGCGCCGGCACCGCTCAACGCAAAACCGAGCATCAAACCTGCGCCCCGTACAAACGCGCGCCGCGAAATCGCCATTTCGTCTTCGGCGCGGTCCTTCAGAATCGGCATATCCATGAGCTCAAACTCCCGCTGCTTGCTTGATAGCCGCACGGATGCGCTGATAGGTGCCGCAACGGCAGACATTCCCCGACATCGCCGCGTCGATATCCGTGTCGCTCGGCTTCGGAGTATTTTTGAGCAATGCCGCCGCCGACATGATCTGGCCGGACTGGCAGTAGCCGCATTGCACGACCTCCAGATCCAACCAGGCCTTTTGCAACGCGGCTCCTTGCGACGTGCGGCCGATCGCCTCGATGGTGATGACCGCACTGTTGCCGATGCTATCGATCGACGTTTGGCAGGATCGGACCGGTTGACCATCGACATGCACGGTGCAGGCGCCGCACAACGCCTGGCCGCAACCGAACTTGGTCCCGGTCATGCCGAGCACGTCGCGCAGTACCCATAACAAAGGGATATCGCCGTCGACATCGACCTCATGAAGTGAGCCGTTGATCTTCAGTGTGAAAGCCATGAATGCCTCTTGAGCGCGCTGGGAGTGAGCAGTGAGCCAATCAACATCACTCATGAATCCGCGAAAATGGTGCGGATTGATCGCAATACGAGGCGAAGCTTTCCAATAGCCAGTATGTATGGTGTCTATAGCAATGAGGAATGCAGCCGCGACGCTCCGGCACGAGCGCTGCAGCGTTCCACATTACTTGCGAACGATGTACTTTAACTGCTGGATAGCGTCGTCTTGCGCTTCCGAAGGTCCAGCGTCGCCGAGCCGGTCGCGAAACTTAGGATTTCCGCGGATTTTAACGGCGCGGTTGCGGCGGGCGCTTCATAGTTAAAAGCTCAGTCACATCATGCCGGTCATCGGCCGATGAGATCGCTACCGTTAGGAACTTCCCGTCTGGGTATGTTTTGGCTTCATCATAAAGCTTGATCAACCGCGAGCGCCACAGATAGCGCCGCTCTTCAAATTGTTCTCGTTCCGCTCTCCCCAAGACCACCACGGCCGAAAACCGCTTATACTCGGGCAGGAAGGTGCAGAACGCCTTTGTTTTCTTGTAGCGCAGCGACCAACCCCGTTTCTTGCCACCATAGAGCCATTCCGGCGCGAAAATGCCGGGGTAGAACTTCTCGATCCAGTTCTGGAGGTGGGTCCAATGCTTGAACGCACCCGGTCCGATCCAATCGCGGACAACGCTGTCATCGGGCGAGGCTGATTTGTCGGTGATCCTGTCGCCGACCTGGGGGGACTGTTCCATAACTTTCCTTTCGCTGCGACGGCTCTTCCTTGAGCTTCTGCGAGAGTTGCGTTGCCAAGTTCCTGAGGATTGAACTTATGTTGCGCGCGAAATGTCTTCCGTCTCGGAATCGGAAGTTCTGTCGCGGGCCTCTCTCCGGCAATGGCGCATAGGCGAGTTGCCCGTCAACGCTGGAATCTTGCGCGCGGATTTGCGGACACGTATTCGGGACTTCTTGTCGCTTCCTTCAGGACAGGACTGCGCTTGTTGACAAGCGATTGTGGTCCGTCCGGTAGGTCGTTCTTCGTTGGGGTGGGGCGCGTCCGCTGGTCGCGGACCGGGCTCTCGTGAACGGTGCCGCTTCGCGTCGCGGCCATGCGGCTGCGATCCCTCGCGCAAGTAAGAGACAGATTATAATGAGTCGCTCGCCGGAGGCACTCGCCCGCGGGCCCCGCCGTCATTGCATGCCGGCGTCGCTATCGCTGTCCCGCGCTCGGGTGCCTTGTTAACCGGTCTCACGACTGCAGTCGCCTCGGTGCCCGCGGGCATTGCATGCCCGCGTCGCTATCACTGCCCTGTCGTCGGCTGCTCTTTTGATGCTGGCACTTCTGCCATGTCGTCACGACTGCAGGGTTGCGCATTTTTCTCATGGTTGGATCTCAGGGGCGCTGCCCCTCGCGCGCGCCAGGGTGAAGCGCCGGCTTGCCGGCGCCGACCCGAGCGGTCTCCCCGGTCTTCCGCGCTGATTTCATTCTGCCGACTTTGGACGACAAGAAGCACGCGCTTGTGCAGACCCGCTTCTTGCGAAGCGGCCCTTATCGGGCGGGCGATCCCCCTCCGCTCGGGTCGCCCTGGCCCTTGCTAACCCCGGTCTCGCCGACGGGCAGGGGTGCAGGCGCGGAGTGCGCCTTGCACCCATGGAAGCAAAAGGAAGTTTGATCATGTCGGCCAAGTCAGTTGAAATCATCCCCGTGAGCGGGACCGAGGTTCTCATTCCGCTCAACAAGCTCAAGAAGTCACCGAACAATGCGCGCAAGACGCCGCACAGTGAGGCGATGGTCGAGGCCTATGCGGCGAGCATCGCCGCGAAAGGCATCCTGCAAAATCTAGTGGTCGAGCCGGAGCTGGATGGCGAGGGAGCGGCTACCGGGTGCTATCTGGTGACCATCGGCGAGGGCAGGCGGCTGGCCCAGTTGTTGCGGGTCAAGCGGAAGGAGATCAAGAAGACCGAGCCGATCCGCTGCATCGTCGATACCGCGAACGACCCCCACGAAATCAGCCTGGACGAGAACGTCACCCGGGAAAGCATGCATCCCGCTGACCAGTTCGAGGCGTTCAGGAAGCAGGCGGACGAGCGCGGGCTCGGCGCTGAGGAGATCGCCGCGCGGTTCGGCGTCACGCCAAATGTGGTGCGGCAACGGCTCAGGCTGGGCGCGGTTTCCCCGAAATTGATCCAGCTCTATCGCGATGGCGATCTTGCGCTTGAGCAGGTGATGGCCTTTGCCATCACCGACGATCAAGCACGGCAGGAGGCTGTTTATGAGCGTCTCACCTATGACCGGGATGCCTCTACCATCCGCCGTCTGCTCACCGAAACCCATGTCGCGGCCACCGATCGCCGTGCGCGTTTTGTCGGCCTCGAGGCCTATACGGAAGCGGGCGGTACCGTCCTGCGCGACCTCTTCACTGAGGATCGCGGCGGCTATCTGGAGGATGTCTCGCTGCTCGATCTCTTGGTGACGGCAAGGCTTGGCCGCGAGGCGGATAGCTTGCGGGCGGCCGAGGGATGGCGGTGGACGGAAGCTCATCTCGACTTCCCGCATGCCCACGGCATGCGCCGGGTCTACCCGCATCCGGTAGAGCTTTCGGCGGAAGATCAGGCCGCCCTTCAGGCGGTCCAGAGCGAGTTCGACCGGCTGACCGAGCAGCACCAGACGGCCGAGGAACTGTCCGATGAGGTGGACGCGCGGTTCGGTGAACTGGAGACCGAAATCGACCGGCTGGAATCAAAACGGCAGGCCTACGATCCCGATGACATCGTGCGCGGCGGCGCTTTCGTAATCCTCAATCACGACGGTGCAGTGCGGATCGAACGGGGTTTTATTCGCCCCGAGGACGAGAAAGCCCATGCTGAGACCGGGCAGGACAGCAGTGCCCAGGCGCTGGAAGAGGAGGGCGTCGGAGGTGACGAAGCCAAGCGCGATGGTGAAGAAGGGGAGGAAGAAAACGAGGAAGAAGAGGAGGTGCCGAGGCTGTCTGACACGCTCGTCCGCGATCTCACCGCGCACCGAACGCTGGGGCTGCGGCTCAATTTGAGTGAGCAGCCGGAGGTCGCTATCGTGGCGGTCACTCATGCGCTCGCCGCCCAAATCTTCTATTTCGGGGCCAACGCGCATGTGGTCGGCATCCAGCCGGTGAAGACGGATTTGGCCGTGCATGCGGTCGGAATCGAGGACACCGCGGCTGGCAAGTCTTGGTCGGACCGGCACACCAATTGGGCACGGCAGATGCCCAAGGACGTCGCCGGACTGTGGTATTTTGTGGCCGAGCTCGACCACGACAGCCGCATGTCCCTGTTCGCGCACTGCACGGCGTTGACGGTCAATGCGGTCAAACTGCCGTTTGACCGGAGGCCTTGCGCCCTCTCGGCAGCGGACCGTTTGGCCGAGGCCGTGGGCCTCGACATGACCTCCTATTGGTGTCCAACCGTGCGCAGTTATCTCGGCCGAGTCACCAAGGCGGGCATTCTGGAAGCGGTCAGGGAAGGCGTCAGCGAAGAGGCGGCAGAGCGCCTGTCGTCGCTGAAAAAGGCCGACATGGCGCAAGCTGCCGAACAGCTGTTGGCGGCAACCGGTTGGCTGCCGATGTTGCTGCGGACGGCCGCGCCGCAGGGCCAAAGCGAGGTGAAGGGCAGCGAACTTCGCTCGCAGGCTGCGGAGTAAGATGCGCGCCGGGGCCGCGTGGCGGCTCCGGCAGGCTCCAAAATTTTCGGCCGCGCACCTGACGGCGCGCGGCCGGTTCAATCAATGCACAGCGGCGACTGCTCACGTTGGACCCTCCCCAAATCCGGGCCACGATCCGTCCGAGTCACGCTGTTTGCAGCGGCCGATGCGGCTGTGCCGCGCCTTCTTTTTGCGGGGACGAGGCAATCGGGCTGGAAGCTTTGGTCGTGCCCAGAACCTCGTGCGAGAGCGCAAAGCGGGCGGATCATCCTGGCGGCGACGTCGGTTTCTCGCGCGCAAATGCGGTTGGTTCGGGTTCGTTTGGTCGGGCGTCGTCCCTGCCATTGATGCGTAGACGCTGGCTCTTCTTTGGATCGATCGCGCCGTTGTCCGATGCCGCGGTGGGGCGCCGGCAGCCATGGTCATCGCCATCAGTTCGGGTATGGGCGCGCGTCCAACGCACCCTCGATTGGGCTGATCAGGCCCGAGGCACGGCAAGCGCCTCGATCGCCTTCCCGCAACACCTCAAGCCTGCTTTTTTCCTCTGCCGCGAAGTGGCGGCATTCCTCGCGGACGACAAAAAAGCAGGCTTTCGCCGTCCTCCGCTGGCGCTGCGGGCCTTGTGGCTGCGGGCCGATCGCTTCCCGGGCAAGGGATCGCCATCGAGGCTGCGATGGGCGCGGCCCGGGCAAAACAGACGGAGATCACCATGGCGACCATCGGCACTTTCACCGCTTCCGACAACGGCTACAGCGGCTCGATCAAGACGCTGACGCTCAACATCAAGGCCAAGTTCACAGCATCCGAGAAGGACAACGACAAGGCTCCCGACTACCGAATCTTCGCTGGTGCGACCGAGTTCGGAGCCGCCTGGAAGAAGACCGTTCGCGACAGCGATCGCGAATATCTCTCGGTCAAGCTCGACGATCCGAGCTTCCCGGCTCCGATCTACGCCTCGCTGGTCAAGATCGAAGGCGACGAGGGCTTCACCCTGATCTGGTCGCGCCGCAGCGGCGATTGATCGCCGCGGTTCAAAGGCCCCGCCTCTTCGGAGGCGGGGCTTTTTGCGTTGCTTGCGCCGCTTTGGGAGGGAGTCGAAGGGGATTCTCGGATCGAAAAGGGGGCCTCGCCGCCTGAGAAAAAGCGATCGATGGATGGATTTTGGTGCAGTATTCAGGGCCGAGCGATCAGATTTTCGCGTCGGATCTGGCTCGGATTTTCGATCGTCGGAGGTGCTCTTTCGTGTGTCTCACGGGCAGCAATGACCCGCATTCGGAGCTCGAATTGCTCTCCATTTTGCCGCGCGAAAGGCCTCGATTTCCTGTCGCAAAGACTGAGCGCGGATGAATCGACCTGGCAATTTGAGCAAAGTCAGACTAACCAAGTCTGAGGGCAGAGCAGGGTAGGGAGTATCGCAAGATAAAAGCACTGTCGCCGAAGGGCGGCCAAGTCGTTGTCTGCACATCCAAAGGTTAGCGCCATTGACAAACCTCGTGTCGCCATAACGTACCCAAGCGTTTCAAACTCCTACAAGAACTCGTCTGATGCTCCGTTCGGATTTGTCGCGCGGAAAATTCTGGAATCTCGCTGGGACTAGCGCGGACAAGCTCTCGGGATAGACCCTCATAGGGGTAGGTTATCCGCACGCCGCGGCCGCCCCTCAGGTCATCCTTCAGTCAAGCTGTTCGTTCCCACGCCGGTCCTCTACGCCAACCGTCGACACGGTTGGCCTTTTACCGAAAGGCGCGGAACGCCTCTACACAGGACCGTTGCGCCTGAGCTGAGGGATGCCGAGGGCGATCGCAAACGCGTCGAGAGACAAACCACGTAATCGCTCCGGCAGATATTCCTCCCAGAGCCGCAGCGCGAACTCGATGTTGGCATCATTTGCCGCGTCGTAGCCGCACATGGTGTCGACGGACCGGGAGCTTGGACGAGCTCGATACGCCGTGAGATTCACGTGAAGCAGCGGATCGGTCCCGCTTAGTTGGGCGAGATACGTCTCGATAGCCTTCACGGCCTCGGCAGGAGGCGCACCCGCATCGCGGCCGCGATGCAACCGGACATACAGCGGCTCCCCGGGTGCGCCGTCCCCTCCAAACTCGAACGCGATCTTCGCAGTGGACAGCCGCTTGATGGCTGTGGCGTCGTCGCTACAACGCAATGAGACGATACGCCCAATACCGCTGAGACAACTCTCGACATAGCGCTTTGCAGCCATTCGATGGTTTAGCCCCGCGACCCCCTGGGCGTCGATTCCTGCCCTCGCTTCGTCGACCAGCATGGTCCTCGAGGTCAGCGGAACTATCTCCACGTCCACCTCACCTACTCGGATCACCGCGCTGGGGATCGCCGCCGGCCAGGAATCCTTATCCGCTGTTCCGGGGGACAGCTCGGCAAGCTTCGCTTCGATGTTCTCGCTCTGCTGGTACCAATGCGCAGCGCGTTCGAACAACGTCTCGGCCGGCAATTCTGTGAACACGACGCGACGGGCTATCTGGTACGCCTCGGTCAATGGAGAAAGGGTCCCGACGTACGCACCACCGTCGGTCGAGCGCACCAGAAGCGGGAAAACGACTTGCTGTCCGAACGCAGTGCACGCATGGCTGACTGCGATCATTCCTGAGCCCAACAAAGGCGATCCGGGCGGCCGCGCCGCGTGCAAGACACGCTCAACCCATTCGGCCCACTGTCCGTCGCAGTTGTCAGCAACGACAATACTTTACGGCAATTTATCTAGCCGACCATCATTTCAAGCCGATCCATTTCGTCGACTTCGCAGTGAGGCACCGAGGCAAGGACGGTTGCAATGCGTCCGGCGCGCCGTTGGTCGAACAGTTTAGCGGTTCGGAAACGTAAGCGCTTCGTCACGGAGCAGTTCGATGAAGGCAGTCATGGCGCTGGAGAGATAGGTGTCGTGTCTGCGGACAAATGCGGTCTGTACATTTGCATCTTCTGGCGGGAGCTGGTGTACCTTTACAAGGCCATCACGCTTGACGCGGTTTATGATGCCTATCGGCAGAAGCGACAGCCCGACGCCCGCTTCGATGCAGCCAAGGATGGCCTCGAGCGAGCTGAATTCAAGCGTCGCAACCGTCGATACTCCCCGTGCGGCTAACAGCATCTCCAGCTTTTCCCTGTACACGCATCCTTGCCGAAACACGATTGCTCGGACATTCGGTATCGAGACAAGTTCATCGACGGAATGGATCGATGCCGACGTCACCAAAACAAGCTCTTCATGAAACATTGACGCATGATTTAGCACGATGCTTTCGACGGCACCGGTTACAAGTGCCCCATCGATCCGTCCGTCGATGACATCAGAAACGAGGGCGCGAGTGGTTCCAGTTTTCAGAGAGATCTGTACCGTTGGATACGATCGGGCAAACCCGGCGAGAACGTGCGGCAACCGAAGAGCCGCGATGGTTTCGAGTGTCCCGATTTCCAGGCGCCCGCTAGGCGGTCCGTCGTCACGAGCTGCCGCCCTGGCGTCCGATAGTAGCTTCTTAAGTCGCAGCGGGAAGGGAAGCATTCTTCGGCCGGCAGGGGTGAGTTCGACGCCGCGCGCGCTGCGTTGAAAGAGCTGTGTCTTCAGCTCAAATTCGAGATTGCGGATCTTGGCCGTGACGTTGCTTTGCACCGTATTCAGCTCTGCGGCCGCGCGGTTCATGCTGCCCAGGCGGGCGACCGCCTCAAACGCTCTCAGATCGCTTACATCCATGTTTGGGTACCATCAAGGTCGCTAACGTCACGAGACTCCGAGATCAATCGTCGTCCTCATCGGGCGATGAGGAGCCAACCTCCTTGCAGCAAGTACCAAGTCGCCACGGCCGTAATCAGGCGTCCGGCCCAGAGCCGAAACTGAGTATCGCTCAGCGACTCCAGGACGCGTCGGGCGAAGGTCGTTCCAAGGACGGACGCTATGACAGCATAAGCGAGCAGCATGGGGTCCAGTCCCGAAACGCCCGCCGCGAGGCCGCCGAAATAGGCTAGCTTGAATCCGTGTGCCAAGACCTGAGCCGTCGCTTTGGTGGCAACGATGCCGCGGCGATCGTTGGTCTTGGACCCAAGGAAGAACGTATCGAGCAACGGGCCGGTTACGCCCGTGAGCAGCATCAGGGACATGCAGATCAAGCCGTAGGCGAGCCCGTGCGAAGGCCGCTCCGGATCCGGTTGTAATTTCATTGGCAGCGCTCTCGCCAGGAATGGCGTCACGCCGAGACAAAGCAGGGCGACCGGTTTCTCGGGTACGAAGAAGATGGCAGACCAGGCGAGCAGCGCGACGACGCATCCGGCGGCGTAATAGCCGAGTTGACGCCACACGATGTGGCGACGCCAAAGGAAGGCCCTCCACCCATTCGAGGCCATCTGTGTCACGGCATGCAGGGCCATGGCGGCCGGAACGGGCATTATGGCGAGCAGGACGCCTATCAGGATGAGACCACCTGCCATCCCGAAGATGCCTGAGAGGAAAGCCGTCGCGGTCATCAAGATCGCTAGGCCTAAAGCTGCTAGGGCTGTCATAGCCCGTTGTGGCTCAGGCGCGTGACCGAGCGCAAACAGAGATAGTTAGGGGGTGCCTTAGAAAAGTTGGCCCTGATCGAGGGAGAATGCCCGGAAATAATGAAAAACTTGCGCGATTCTGGCCGTGCAATTATCTTTTGCAATCGGTCAGACCGAGCTGGCTTAGGGCTAAACGGCCGTGGGATTGCGCGGGCGTCGCACTAAGCCTCATCTGCCGAGGTTTCGTCCTTGTAGAATTCTCGCACCCGGCCCGGTACGTATGTCTCGTTCCTTTCTGCCCCTGAACGCCTTGCGCGCGTTTGAAGCGTCTGCGAGGCACGTCAGCTTTACCGCGGCAGCTACCGAGCTTGGCGTCTCCCAAGCGGCTGTCAGCCGGTTCGTGCGCATCCTGGAGGAGAATCTCGGCGTCAAACTGTTCGACCGTCAGCGCAACAGACTTGAACTTACCGAAGTAGGCGCGGCGTTGGCCCCCGAGCTAGGAGCCTCGTTCGCCCGCATCGAACAACTGATGCTTGAAACGAAGAAGCGCGGGCAGAAGACCAACGTCCTGACGGTTGGCATTGGACCGACCCTGGCAGCGAGATGGCTGATTCCGAGACTTGGCCGGTTTGCATCATCCCATCCTCATATCGAGATCCGAATAGCGACCGGCGGAGCCGTCGCGCCGTTCAACGAAGAGTGGACCTGTGCCGTGCGGCTTGGACAGGATCCATGGCCGGGGTTCATCGCTGATCGGCTGTTCAGCATGGACCTCGTGCTGGTGTGTTCCCCAGATGTTGCGCGACGGCTCCGCCGGCCGGCCGATCTGGCAAACATTTCCCTGCTTCGTGTCCGTCACGCGCCAAATGATTGGTCGCGCTGGTGGCTCGCTGCGTCGTTGCCGACCGAGACGTTCGCGAAGCTGACGCCCGGTCCGGTCTTCGATTACTATGGTTTGGCAGTTCAAGCCGCAACGGACGGTCTTGGCGCCGTACTGGCGATGAGCGCATATGTCGAGGCGGAGCTCGCTGCAGGCCGCCTGATCGCCCCGTTCCCGCTGTCGATACCGAAGATCGAGGCCTGGTATTTGATCCGTCGTCCGACCAGGGAACATGATCCCAGCTTGCAGCTTTTCAGGAACTGGCTGCGGGAGGAGAGCGCGATGCAGGAAGCGTCGGATGAGCAGGCGAGAAGGTCCAAGCTGGGTGCCCCGTCGGCCGGCTAGACCTTGCTTGCAGCGGGCTATCCTTTGAACGCTGTCGCTTCGTAGGCCGGCACCTCGCTCGAAAAGTTCTCCTGCCATCGATCCAGCTTCGGCCGGCCTTTACGCCACTTTCCATCGAACCGAAGATCGAGAAAGCCAAGTCCGGTCGCGAGGGCAATCGCTCCGATATGCGGCGTGCCCCGCCACGCGAACGGCGTTGCTTCGATGGCATCGAGAGCACGCACGACCTTGCCATTCTGGTGCTCGAGCCAATCTTCGCTAAGCTTTTCCGGCTTTCTCCAGCGCCGCTCGTAGACCTCCAACAGAGCTGCGTCGGTCAGACCGGAAGCCAACGCATGCATACGCAAAACTTCGATACGTTCCGGGCCGCGCGGGATGATAGCGTCGGCGCCGACGAGCTCGTTCAGATACTCGAGAATGACCAGGGAATCGTACAAGGTTCGGCCGTCCTCCAGCAGGAGTGTCGGTACTTTGCCGAGCGGATTCTCCAATCTTATCTCGTCGGCCGGGTCGTAGGTATCCGCCAGACTGACTTCGATTCGGTGATCGAGCTCCAGAACGGAGATGGCTATCCGGACTTTGCGGGCAAATGGCGAAGTCGCGGAGATACGCAAGGTCATCATTCGCGGGCCTTCCGAAGGAGACGTTGGTGAGGGGCAGTGCTGTTCGCGGCGGATTACGCGAGAACAGGGCCCTTGGCCAATCTGAAGCGCAGATAGCGGCATCGGAAAAAACCATTACCCGAGACATCGCGCCGTAGCTGTAAGTTACCGCTAACGCGCTGCGCTGCGGATGGACCATGCCGTGGTCTGCGGTCGATGCAGATTGCTCGGCCTGAGCCGCTCCGTCGAGAAAGAAGCAGGACACTGCCGAGCAGCGTGACGCCAACAAATAGCAGGCCAAACGGGGGCGAGTATGTCGACCGCAGTTTCCGAGAGCACCATCAAGAAAGTGTCGATGCGGCTCATGCCCATACTCTTTGTCGGGTACGTCTTGGCATATATCGATCGGATCAATGTAGGCTTCGCGGCCCTTAAGATGAACGACGACGCCGGCATTTCGCCCTACATCTTCGGCCTGGGGGCGGGCGTCTTCTTCCTGAGTTACTTCGTTTTTGAGATACCCAGCAATCTCGCCCTTGCGCGATTTGGCGCCAGAAAATGGATCTCCCGGATCATGATTTCGTGGGGTCTGATTTCCGCGGCGATGGCGCTCGTGCAGGGGCCGACGAGCTTCATCGTCATCCGGTTTCTGCTCGGAGCCGCCGAGGCCGGCTTTTTCCCAGGCGTGATCCTGTATCTCACCTACTGGTTTCCGCAGGCATATCGGGCACGCATCGTGGCAGCCTTCATCGTCGCGGTGCCTGTTTCGCTGGCTGTCGGCGGTCCGATCTCAACGGCGATCCTTGGCATTCATGGATTTGCCGGGCTGAAGGGATGGCAATGGTTGTTTCTTCTGGAAGGCATCCCAACGGTTATCTTCGGCTTCTTCTTCCTTGCCGTCATGCCCGACAAGCCTCGGGACGCCAAATGGTTGACCCTGGACGAGCGGAACGCCCTGCAAAAAGCGATCGCTGACGACGATCGCGCAGTTGCAGAGGCCCACGGTTTGACGACTATCCAGGCGTTGTCGGACCGGCGGCTGCTGGCTCTCGCCTTCATCTGGTTTGCCAACACGACTGCAAATTTGGGACTAGCGTTCTTCCTGCCGCAAATCCTAAAGGGTCTGGGCTTGACCGACATGCAGACGGGTATCACCACGTCAATTCCTTACATCTTTGGTACGCTTGGCATTATCGCGTTCGGCTATGTATCGGACAAGTACAATGAAAGACGATGGACGCTGTTTGTCGCGCTTGCCGTAACGGCCGTCGGCCTGCTCGCGGCCGGTCTTCTCCACGGATCGCTCATCGCGGTCGCGTTCATGGCGGTTGCTGCGATCGGCATCTATGGAGCCAAGCCGCCGTTCTGGCCGCTCCCGTCAACTTTCCTGACAGGGCGGGCCGCAGCTGGCGGCATAGCGCTCATCAACGCAATCGGAAACCTGGGTGGCTTCGTTGGACCGTATGTCATCGGTTGGATCAAGGAATCATCGCACAGCTTCGAGGCAGGCATTTACTTTCTGGCTGCTCTTTCGATCCTCGGAGCGGCGATCACGCCGATCGTCGTGAATGCGCGCTTCGTGGGCGCACCACGGGCCGGTCCGACCCTGAAGAAAGCATAGGCGGAGCTTCCGCAGAAAAGGCTGCGATCGCGACCCGGGAGGGCGGAGGCTCCACAACTCCATCAACCCTGTCTGGAACGTGGTGGTGGTCCAAACGTCGCCGCTTTGAAAAGGATTCGTGATGAGCATCAAAATCGCGCGCATTGAGGCATTTCTCTTCCGAGCCGACGTTAAGGAGCCGGTTAAGACGTCGTTCGGCAGCATTCCGCGCCGCAGCGTCTTGTTGTTGCGCGTCGAAGACAAGGACGGCGCTCACGGCTGGGGGGAGATCTGGTGCAACTTCCCGCCATTTAGTGCGGACAACAAGATGCGGCTGCTCGAAACCATAATCTGTCCGGCGGCTTTGTCTGGAAGTTACCACGATCCGTCTGATGCATGGCACGTACTGTCCGTTCGTACGCATCGTTGGGCATTACAGGGCGCTGAACCCGGGCCATTTGCCGCGTGTCTCGGTGGACTGGATCTAGCGTTGTGGGATCTGGTCGCGCGCCGTGAGAAGAAAACGCTGAGATCAATGTTGTGCGGCCGGCAAACGGCGGAGTCGATCGCAGCCTATGCGAGCGGCCTCAATCCCGACACAGCGCAGGAGACCGTCTCTCGCTGCCGTGAGACAGGCTTTCGCGCCTTCAAGGTCAAGGTGGCATTCGGCACAGCGGTCGATGAAAGGGTTGTGTCGGGCCTTGCTCGCAATCTTCGTGACGGTGAACAGCTCATGGTCGATGCGAACCAGGGATGGGATTTGGCTGAAGCACGTCGATCAGTGCCCCTGCTGGGTGAATACGGACTGGGTTGGATCGAGGAGCCCATCGCCGCGGACCGGCCGTCGTCTGAATGGGCCGAGCTTGCGCTCCTGTCGCCAGTGCCGCTCGCGGGTGGCGAGAACGTCATGGGCTACGATGCCTTCGCGAGCTTGATCGAAAGAGGCCATCACGGAGTGGTGCAACCCGATATGCTCAAATGGGGCGGCGTCACCGGGGCGTACGCGGTCGGCCGACGGGCTGTGAAGATGGGGCGGTCCTACTGTCCCCATTGGCTTGGGAGCGGGGTAGGACTACTGGCCGCGGCTCAAGTGCTGGCGGCGGTAGGCGGACCTGGCATGCTGGAGCATGACGTCATGGAAAACCCGCTGCGTGAAGCTCTCAGCCAGCCGTTTCCGCGAGTCAAAGACGGATTATTCCCTTTGCCGGATGAGCCTGGACTTGGAATCGAGCCCGACCTCAAAGCGAGCGCCGGTTGGCTGCTGAATCGGGCCGAGTATCGGTCGTCGAACTAGATGTGCTTTTTCAATAGTGAGCGGAGGTACGACATGATGTCGAAGAGCATTCGAACGACGTTGGCGATCATCCTTGCCGCTGGATCAGCAGCCTCCGGCGCGCGGGCTGCTCAAGTCGACGCAGATCGGCCATTGATCATCTCAAAGCAGGGAAGCTTCTTCGTTGGCGGGCACGATGTGCAGAGCGATGCTTTGTCGACCATCCCCAACTTCGCCTCGAGCGGCACGATCAGCGTGGACCAGGTCTATGTGCGTTACCAAACGCCCGTCCGTCCTGCGCGCTATTCGATCACGCTTATTCATGGCTGCTGCCTGTCGGGCAAGAGCTGGGAGACCACTCCAGACGGCCGGATGGGATGGGATGAATATTTTCTGAGGCAGAATTTTACCGTGTACGTGATCGATCAGGCTTGGCGCGGCCGATCGGCAGCGAACCCGGCTGCTGTCAACGCAGTGAAAGCCGGCAAAGCCGGGGCAGACACGTTGCCTGCATTCATCTCGGCGGGACACGAATCTGCCTGGACCATTTTCCGCTTTGGCCCGGAGTATCCAAAAGTATTCCCCGGGATGCAGTTTCCGCTCGAAGCACAGGGAGAATTCTGGAAACAGATGGTGCCCGACTGGGGATATTCAATGAAGCCACCGGTGCCGACGGTGCCGGCACTTTCCGAACTTGCTCAAAAGGTGGGGAATACTGTCCTGATCAGCCATTCGCAATCGGGCATTTATCCGTTCCAGACGGCAATGATCAGCAGCAAGGGAATTGCCGCGATCATCTCTCTGGAGCCTGGCGCTTGTCCGGCGGCCGACTATGATATGAGTGCGTTGAAGAATATTCCGGTTCTCGTACTGTTCGGAGACTTCGTCGACAAGTCGGAAGCGTGGACGAACCGCTTCAAGGGCTGCCAAGAATTTGTCAGGTCCGCAAAGGCCGCAGGCGTCACTGCAGAGCTCGTGTCACTTCCGGATGTCGGCTTTCACGGCAACTCTCACATGATAATGCAGGACAGGAATAGCCTAGCGGTCGCGGGCTGGCTGGGGGAGTGGCTGAGTCATCATGTCCGTCAACCTAGCAGCCGACAATAAAGAAGCACATTCGTTGATTTCTGCTTCTGGCCCTCAGCCGATGCTTGCTCAGAATGCCGCTATGTCCGCTGTCGGGAGGAAAAGCCGACCAAGGTCGAGCCGAGGCGTCGTGGTCGGCTTGTGGACCCAGGCTGTGTGAAAACGCTCTGTTTGAAGTGATTCGCGCGATAAGATTCCCGGCGATTTCGCGGGGCCTCTGATGAAGCGCTTTTTCGAAGGGTTGGATCGCGGGCAGAGCACACTGTTTCAGGCATCGCTCGATGACTATGTGGCCGAGGATACAATGTGCAGATTGCCGTTGATACGCAGCATCATCTCATTGTGGCTCACGATGTGATCAACGTGGGCAGCCACCGTCACCAACTTTCTAACATGGCCGGGCAGGTTCGTGCCGAGATGGCTGTCGAGACGCTCGAGGTTGTTGCGGATCGTAGCTACTACGACGGCGAAAAACTTCGCGCCTGTGAGCAGGCTGGCGTCACGGTCACATTGCCGAAACCGCTGACCTCAGGGGCGAAAGCCGCCGGCCGTTTTGGCAAGCAGGACTTCGTCTATGTTGCGGCCGAGGATGTCTATCGCTGCCCTGCTGGAGAACGGCTCACCTACCGCTTTGCCGGCCAAGAGGATGGTAAGATGCTGCGCCGTTATTGGACGACGGCTTGCCAAGGCTGCGCGCTCAAAGCTCAGAGCACGACCGGCCCCGAGCGGCGCATCACGCGCTGGGAGCACGAGGCCGTGCTGGAGAAGGTTCGGCGGCGGCTCGACCAACCCAACAAGATGACCTTACGCCGTCAAACGGCCGAGCATCCGTTCGGGACCATAAAGGCCTGGATGGGTGCGACGCACTTCCTGATGCAAAGACGAAACAAGGTTGCGACCGAGATGGCGCTGAATGTACTCGCCTACAATATGAAACGTGTCATAGCGATTTTGGGTTGCCGAACACTGCTGGAGGCGATGCAGACGTAAGGGATATTTGTGCGCCGATCGGCGACCTTCAGGTTCAGAAGCCTCGCGCCGCCATCGGACCGCCCAAATCGAGCCGATGCCGGACTCCCGACCTGCCCAAAAGAGGTTCTCACACAGCCTGGGCCCATAGCGGACATTGCTGTGCGAGTCGAACGCTCCTTTGGCGGTGCTAGCGGACAGGGCCGAAGGCGCAGTTGGCTCGTCTCTAGGCCGCGACCCGGCCCATCCGGTCATTCTCCAGAGCGCCGAGTGTCGCCTATGCTGCCGACGGATGAGTAATAAAGCTGTACGCTCTGGTGGACGCGATGAGCGCGGCGGCGCCCAAGAACACCGAGATCGGATACCAAAAGGTGGGATGGACGATGACGAACGGTATCAAACCGACGGCGAGGGCTGGCGGCATATGGACCTTGAACATCCGTAAAATAGCAATCGAGCAAAGCATGGTAACCGTCACGCCCAAAAATTCCGCGTGAAAGCTCGTGCTCAAGAGTAAGCCGACGGACGCGGTCAGGAAACATACGAGAGGAAACAATACCGGCCGCGACATCCAGCCGGGAAGGTCCGGGTGACCGAATAATTCATAGGCTACGACGATCAGCGGAGGGAATAACAGGAAGTGCAATCTCGTTGCTTGAGCCACCGCTCCCAGAGCGAAGACGAAGGCCGTCAGTGCGAAGATCCAGAACCGATTTCTCGGCGGCGTTTCGGCGGTCTCTATAATCTGGCCCTCTTTGCCCCCCTCAGACAGGTAACGATGGGGATCAAGGCGCCTCCAGAGCGTCAACGCAATAGCGAGTACTGCGAGTCCCGCCAGAATGGCGGCGGGATACCCCCAACTCATCACGCCGAGGGTCATTGGAAGCACACCCGCAGAGATCGCTGCTCCGATGTTCGACCGAAGCAGTTTAATAGCAAATAGGCTCAGGAGGGCAACAACAGTTACAGCGAGGGCGCTGTATTCCCAGTGTCGGGTTATCATCACGCCTAGGATCGCGGTGATCGTAGGGGTAGCAATTAGTCTGATTGGTTGGCTTGCCCATTTTCCGTGGGGGCGCGTGAATACATCATACGCTAAAGCGGCAATCTCAGGAAACAGGATAAGAGATATGCCCGTGGTATCGACCGCAAGCCCAATTCCTCCAACGAATGTAAGCGCAAGAAATTCGGCAAATAATCTCGTCGTGTATTTCACAATCGTCCAATCTTCCGAATTCTTTGGTTGACGAGACGAAAGTAGAAACCCGAAACTCGATTTCTAATGACCATTGGTTATTGAATCGATGCCATCCGCGAGGCCCCCCGCGCCGGACCTTTGGCTGACTTCCGCTTTGCCGAAGAAGGCCGACTTCTCCGCAAAAGGGAGAGATTGCTTCTGTCGGTGCCTCTCCGTCGGCCGAAGGCGAGGATCGTGGGTGGCACTGCCGCGTCCGCTCATCAGCAGGCGAGCTTGCCTAACGCCGCTGCGAACTTTCGTGTGAACGAAAAGAGCACGTTTCTGGTGCGGTTTCTGGTGCGGTCGTCGCACTGCGGGCAATCAGGACCCAGTAAGATACTGATCTTCTTGGTGGGCCCGGCAGGACTCAAACAGCGGTAGGGCCAATCTGACCTCCCATAGGCAGGGTTCTTCTTTAAGAAGAAGTGCTTTGGCGTTGCACTGAAGGGGCAGAACGATTGCGCCGCTGGTCCAGGCACCACCTGCAAGGGCACCTCGACCGTCGATTTCCAGGGCAACGCATGGAAGTTCGTTAAGGGTCGCACCAGCGCCAATATCCAGCTTCCGAACGGCAAGTCGGGCTCGCTCAAGCCGGTCTAATAGTTGGACGGACGATAACGAAACGGCGGGAAAGCGGAGAGAGAGCGTGGATGCGACGGTGTCGGCCGGGTTGTCTGCAATCGAATCCCCTCGCTTTCCTGCACTCGGAGTACGCGGCCTTGCCGGCAGCAGCTTCCAGCAGGAGCACTTCGCCGCGATTTTCGACGAATGGCGGCAGCGTGGCTTCTTCGAGGTTCACGCTGAGAACTATATGGGAGCCGGTGGGCCGCTGCATCGCGCGCTGGAGGCGTTGCGCCGCGATCATGCCCTATTGTTGCATGGGGTCTGCATGTCGATCGGAGGTCCGGGACCACTCGCCAGGGCACATCTCGCGCGTTTCCGCGCATTGGTCGAGCGCTACGAGCCCGCGCTGGCCTCGGAGCATCTGGCATGGTCGACGCATCAGACGACCTATTACAATGATCTGCTGCCGCTGCCTTCCGACGAGGCGACGCTTAGTCGCGTGTGCGACCGCATCGACCAAGTACAGGATGCTATCTGGCGTCCACTTCTGCTGGAGAACCCATCTACCTATCTAGCGTTGAACGAATCGACAATGGGTGAAGCGGAATTCATTCGTCCCGCTGCTGAGCGTACCGGATGCGGTTTGCTGCTCGACATCAACAACGTGTTTGTCTCCGCAACCAATCAAGGCTTTTCGGCACTGGACTATCTTTCAGATTTTCCACTGTCCCGCGTGAGCGAGAGCCATCTAGCCGGCCACACTGAACAAGCTGACGATGAGGGCGACACGCTTCTGCTCGACAGCCACGACGGACCGGTGGCCGATGCCCTATGGAAGCTTTATGAGATCGTAATCGAACGTTGCGGTGCGTCCCCACGTTGATCGAATGGGACAGCAATGTTCCCGACTGGCCGATCCTGAGGGCCGAAGCCGCGGCCTCGCAAGCGATCCTTGATCATTGCAAGAGAGAGGTGCGCCATGCAGCGGCTTGAGCAGGAACTGTCGTCATACGCGGCCTTCGCATCGGCGCTTGTCAAACCAGAGCGCGCGCCCCCGGCAGTGGTCTGCGGTCCCCGGCGCAAGGCGGCCGTGAAGCGCTATAATGTCTATCGCAACAACATCACCGTCAGTCTCATCAAATGCGTTGGCCGCTGTCTATCCCGGCAGTCCAACGCATTACCGGGGTCAAATTCTTCTGCGCGATGGCGCGCTATCACCTCCGCGCCACACCGTCGACCTCACCGCTGCTATTCGGAATATGGTCGCGACTTTCCTGCCTTGATCGTTGAGTTCAGCGTTCCCGATGGTTGGCCGATCCACGTCACATGGGCGGCGATGGCGCTCGGCATCATGCCTGGGGACCTGGGCGCGTTTCGGCGGATCATCTGGTTCGCGGCTTCCTCAGGGTTCCCGAGAGTGTTTGTTAGAGACTGAAGTGAAGTTAACCTGCGACGCGCTTTGGAAAGAAAGTTCTCCAACCACGATTGACCGCGGAAGCATAGGCGGATGTTTGAACCGCCGAGCATTGAAGCGCGAAGTCCTATGGCCGATAGTTGCATGATCCACGACGGCTGACGGATGCTCTCCGCCGCGCCAGAGCGATAAAATCCTCGGGCATAGGAAGCGAACTGACCCGTCAGCGCAGCTCGTTCAACGGCTGGGCAATCTGATTTGCGCAGTTGAGCAGCACCGGTAACAGACGTTTGCGCAAATCGCTGACTTTGACGCGGGCCGTCGCCGCACTCACGCTGACGGCGGCGACGATGTCACCGTTGGGGGCCAGCACCGGGACGGCCATCGACCTGATGCCCGGCGCCAGCTCCTCGTCGCTGATCGCATAACCGTTCTTCGCGGCAGTCCGGATCGCAGACAGAACGTCCGGGATGGTTGTTAGCGTTCGCGGCGAGCGCGCGCTCATCTGCTGCTGGCTCAGTCGTCGCGTGATTTCGTCATCGGTATGGTGGCCGAGCAGGATGCGGCCTGTCGCCGAGCAATAGAGCGGAAGATAGGCGCCGACACGAACGCCGGTCTGGACGTAGTGCTCGGCTTGCGCGCGCGCAATGAAGAGCGATTGATTGTCGTCTAGCACCGCCAGCGAAACCGATTCCGCGACTTCGTCGCGGGCGCGCTCCAGCAGTGGCTGTGCGATTTGCACGAGCTTATCGCGCTTCGACATCATGCCGCCAAGCCTGCGCAAGCGAGGCAGGGGACGGAAGTCTCGTCCCGACAGCTCCAAATAATTCAATTCGACCAGCGTGAGCAGGCATCGGCGCGCCGCTGCGCGTGTGGCACCTGAAGCGCGCGCGGCGTCGGCGACGCTCATCACCGGGTGAACCGAGAATGCCTCGATGATCGCGAGGCCTTTCGCGAGCCCCGCCATCCCTTCACGTCTCTCTTTAGTTTCCGCGATCGCCATAGCTGAGCTCACCTTGACAGCCGTTTTAGAGTGGCTCAAGGTGTTCGAAATATGAGTATATGTTCGATATTCGAACAAACGAAATGCTAAGTCAAGCGTTAGGAAACGCCGATGAACAAGAACGTTTTGCCGCCGGAACGAGCAAATCCGGTCAACTGGCCGGAGGGGCTCACCCGCGTTCCGTATTGGGTGTTTCAGGATCAATCGGTTTATGCGGAGGAGCAGCGCAAGATCTTCCAGGGACCGAATTGGCATTATCTCGCGCTAGAAGTTGAACTGGCGGACTCGGGCGATTTCCTCACGACGCTCATCGGCGAAACGCCCGTGATCGTAACCCGCGACACCGACAACGAAATCTACGCGTTCGAAAATCGCTGCGCCCATCGAGGTGCGTTGATCTGTCTGGAGAGCCGCGGCAAGCATCGCAAGGATTTCAGCTGCGTCTATCACGCTTGGAATTACGACCCGCAGGGCAACCTGACGGGCGTTGCCTTCAAGGACGGCATCAAGGGCAAAGGGGGCATGCCCGACTCGTTCAAGATGGAGCAGCACGGACCGCGCAAGCTGCGCATCGCGGTCATTCACGGTCTGATATTCGGTTCATTCTCCGAAGATGTGCCATCGATTGAGGATTATCTCGGCGAGGAGATCATGAACCGCATCGAGCGGGTGCTCGGCGGCCGTACCCCGGTGGTGCTCGGGCGATTCACTCAAGCGCTTCCGAACAACTGGAAGCTCTACATGGAAAACGTCAAGGACTCCTACCACGCCAGCATCTTGCATCTCTTCTTCACGACCTTCGAATTAAACCGGCTGTCGATGAAGGGCGGCATAATTGTTGATGAAAGTGGCGGACACCATGTCAGCTATTCGGCAATCGATCGGGAGGCGGATAAGGACGTTGACTACGCCAAGCAGCAATTGCGGTCCGAGAGCGAGTACAAGCTGGCTGATCCGACCCTGTTGGAAAGTTTTGACGAGTATCACGACGGCTGCACCCTGCAGATCTTGTCGGTGTTCCCGACATTCGTGTTGCAGCAGATCCAGAACGCGATCGCGGTGCGTCAGATCGTGCCGCGCGCGGTCGACAGGACCGACTTGAACTGGACTTATCTCGGCTTTGCCGACGACACGCCTGAGCAGCGTCTGACGCGCATCAAGCAGGGCAATCTGGTTGGTCCGGCCGGTTACATCTCAATGGAAGACGGCTGTGTCGGCGGCTTTGTGCAGCGCGGCATAGCCGGCGCAAGCGAGGATCAGGCGGTACTCGAGATGGGGGGCGCCGACGCCAAGAGCAGCGAGAGCCGGGTGACCGAAGCGTCGGTGCGCGGCTTCTGGAAGGCGTATCGCGCCAACATGGGAATCTGAGGACTGCGCCATGAGTGGTAACTCTCTGCAATACATCACCAAAGCGCAGGCCGATTATGCGCGGTGCATCGACGATGATCGTCTTGAGGAATGGCCGAGCCTGTTTCACGGTCCCTGCCTCTACAAAATCACCACCGCGTCAAACTATCGCGACGGGCTCGAGGCCGGCATCGTGTTCGCTAACTCACGTGGCATGCTGACCGACCGCGTCTCCGCCCTGCGCGAAGCCAATATCTACGAGCGGCAGAGCTATCGCCACATCCTCGGTCTGCCGTCAATCCTGTCGGAAGATGGTGCAATGGTGAGGAGTGAGACGCCATTCATGGTGGCACGCATCGTGCAAGACGGTGACACGTCGATCTACGCCACCGGCCGCTATTTTGACGTCTATGAGATCGTGAGTGATACAGCGCGACTGCACGAGCGCACGGTGGTGTGTGACAGTTCGCGGATCGACACATTACTGGCGCTGCCGTTATGACTCCGAAAGCTGTTGCGCTGACAATCGGCGATCCTAATGGCATCGGCCCCGAAATCGCGGTCAAGGCCGCGATGCTGTGCGCGAAGGCGCAGTCTGAAGCGCGTCCGATTCTGGTGGGCGATGAGCACGTAATCCGCTTCTACACGGACAAATTCGCGGCGGGCTGGCCGCTGACACGAGACGGGTCATTCCTTGACAAGTCGGCCCTGCGTTATCATCCCGTTACGGCTTTGGGGCCCAAAGCCTTCCAGCCGGGGCAAGGGTGCGCAGAAGGCGGCCGTGCGACCGTCGCCTATGTCGAGGCGGCGCTCGACCTCATGGCGCGAGGGCGCGCCCACAGTATCGTGGCGTGTCCGCATTCCGAGACCAACGTGAACTCGGCCGGCATCAAGTTTTCCGGTTATCCGAGCCTGCTGGCGCGGTTGAAGAAGGTGTCCGAGGATGAAGTGTTTCTCATGCTGGTCGGCGCGGGGCTGCGCATCGTCCACGTGACATTGCACGAGCGGCTTGCCGGTGCACTTGAGCGGATCACGCCTACACTGATCGAACGCGCCGTTCGCACAACGATCGATGCATTGAAACGTCAGGGCATTGCCCAACCACGGCTTGGCGTGTTCGGCATCAATCCCCACGCAGGCGAAGGCGGTCTATTCGGCGATGATGATGATCGTATCGTCAAGCCACTGGTCGAACAGCTGAAGGCGGAAGGCATCGATATCGAGGGGCCGGTGGGCGCCGACCTGATGCTCGGTCGGCAAGGCTTCGATGCGTTCGTGGCAATGTATCACGACCAGGGACACATCCCGATCAAGCTGATGGCGGGCCGGAATTCGGCTGCAATGTCGATTGGTGCCGGTCTGATGTTTTCAAGCGTCGGCCATGGCAGCGCCTTCGACATTGCGGGCAAAGGCATTGCCGATCCGACGCCCGTCCTGCGATGCATCCAGCTCGTCGCAGGCGCCAATCAATTCAGGGAAACCGTATGACGTATACAATCGCGGTCGAAGACGCCGACATAAGCTTTCCCTGCAATGACGGCGAAACGATTCTCGTCGCGGCGGAGCGCGCAGGTTTCACAATGCCGTACTCATGCAGGAAGGGCGTTTGCGCGTCCTGTGAAGGCTTTCTAAGCAAGGGCAACGTCAAACAGCGATCAAAAGAGATTGTGGGTCCCTCCGGCAAGGTGTTGTTCTGCTCAGCGACCGCTAAGAGCGATCTAACTATTCGGCCGCGACGAATCCAACGCCACGATCCGTTGGCGCGGAAGAATATTCAGGCGAGGGTCTTTCGCATGTCGCGCCCGACGGATGACGTGGCCATCCTGCAGTTGCGCTTTCCGGCCAGCATTCGCGCCAAATTCAAGGCGGGGCAGTATCTCCGCATCCGCACGCCGGACGGCGACGAGCGGAGCTTCTCGATGGCCAACCCTCCGCAGCAGAGCGATGGCGTGCAGTTGCACATTCGGCACGTGCCCGGTGGCGAGTTTTCCGAAAAAGTTCTCGCTTCGTTGCGGCTCGACGACAAGCTCGAGGTCGAGGTGCCGTTCGGCGAGTTTTATCTGCGGGAAGATGAGCAGGCGCGCTATGTGTTCATCGCGACCGGCACTGGCTTCGCGCCTCTGAAATCGATCCTCGATGACATGATCCGTCGTGGGCTCAATCGTGAAGTACGCTTCTATTGGGGAGGACGGAGCAAGGCTGATCTTTATCTCGCGGACACGTGCGAGAAGTGGGCCAAGCGATATCCGTGGTTCACCTTCGTTCCGGTGCTATCTCAACCTGACGCCGATTGGTCTGGGCGTCGCGGTCTGCTGCATGCTGCGGTGCTTGATGATCTTGCGGATCTGTCGGACCGACGTGTCTATGCCTGCGGCAATCCCATGATGATCGATGCCGCGCGTAGCGAATTCGAGACGCTTGGCGGATTGCCGAGGGATCACTTCTACGCGGACGCGTTCATCCCCAGCGGCTCGTCGGACACGCCGCCGGCGCGGCTCCTGCAAACGGTCGACTGACAGTTGCCCGCACTCCATAAGACCTGCGGCGCCGTATGATCGGATCAACCGACCAACAACAAGAACTTATCGGACCAAAATCATTTGGCCAGCATAGGTGAGGAAATGAGGAGTGCCGAGGTTGCTTTCGACGTCCCATCATTCATTAACTCGCGTCGCACCGGTATCACACAATACGTGATCGTCGCCTTGTGTGGCCTTGTCATGTTCCTCGACGGCTTCGATACGCAAGCCATCAGCTACATGGCGCCGGCGATTGCAAAAGAATTCGGGCTCACGAAGCAACTTCTCGGGCCGATCTTTTCGTCGGCGTTGGGCGGCTTGATGGTCGGTTATCTACTTGTCTCGCCGTTGTCGGATCGCTTCGGCCATCGCAGGTTAGTGGTTATTTCGACGTTTGCATTCGCGCTGCCGACGTTCGCCACCATCTTCGCAACGAATGTCACCGAATTGATAATGTTGCGCTTCGTCACCGGCATCGCGCTTGGGGCCGTGATACCCAGCGCTATTGCCCTGACGACGGAGTTCAGCCCCGCTCGCCTGCGCGCGACGTTCGTGTTGGCAATCTATTGCGGATTCTCGCTCGGCTTCGTCGCTGCGGGCGCGGTTGCAGCCTGGGCTATTCCTGAATATGGCTGGCGATCGATGCTGTGGATCGGCGCAGCCGCGCCCACGGTCCTCGCAATCCTGACGCTTATGTTCTTACCTGAGTCGATGGACTTCCTGATCCGCACGAACGCGAAGCCGGAAGCCGTCTGGCGTGTAGTGCGTCGAGTGGATCGCGCGTTGCCGGTGCAGGGGCCGGCGCAGTTCGTCACTGAGGTGGCTGAGCCGCGCAGCACGGTTGGAAGTCTATTTTCGTCTGGTCGCGGTGTCGGAACACTGGTGATATGGGCCGTGTTTATGCTCAATCTCGCCGAATTCTACGCGCTGCAAAGCTGGCTGCCGTCGATGCTGACGAATGTCGGCCATTCTCTCAACACAGTCGCGCTCGCCACCACAATGACCACCGTCGGTGGCATCGTCGCCGCATTCGCGATCGGACCAGCGATGGATCGTATCGGACCCTATGGGTCCCTTGCCACGGTTTATCTGGCCGGCGTTCTGTTTGTTGTCTTGTTCGGCTATTCGATCGACAAGCAGAGCTGGAGGATGGTGGCGACGGCATTTTGCGCGGGCTTTTGCGTCAGCGGCGGACAGAAGAGCGTGATCGCGTTGGCGGCGATTTACTATCCGACCTCGATCAGATCCACCGGCGTGGGCTGGGCTCTCGGGATAGGCAGATTAGGCGGCATCGGTGGGCCGCTGTTGATTGGGGCATTGCTCGCGTATCACCTCAGCGCGCAGCACATTTTCTATGTCGCCGGTGTCCCAATGCTGATCGCTGGATTGCTCATCCTCATGCTCGGACATTGGTACGGACGGGATAGAACAAAGAATTAGGATCGAACGAACCGTTGCTTTGTCGAACGACAATGCGAACTCGGATTCCTTCGCTAATTTGTCCGCCGCTCGTCGGCAGATCGCGCCTCGATCGGTTCTGACGGGAGGGTCCCCTCCCGTGGACCTCCGGCGCGTCGAGTGCGGCCAAAGTGTTCGTTGACCTCTTGCTTGAGGGGGAAGTGGTGGCGAAGTTGGCGTCGCGCGTCCCCATCTCAATTTTGACCTGCCCATTTGGCGCCGATCGATGGCGAGGAATATGCCGCTCACCGCGGAGGCGGCTAGACGCGGCAAGCGGCGCTGGACGCGAAGTCACGCAATCGCCCGGGCGGTGCAAGGATAGTCGTGCCGCGGCTTTGAAGCTCTTCGACGGTTCACGCTTTATTGTACTGCATCACCACATGCGTCCAAACTTGCCGGACCTGGACGTGGATACAGGAAAACTGGCTTGAAATTGCCGTAGCTCTTCTTCGCGATTTTTCAGGCTGTTGAAGTGTTCTCGCTGTTGCTCTTTATATCATCTGATCTGTCTCCAGCACGCTTTAATCAAGCAACTGCATTCGCGACAAGGAGAGACGATGACGGGCAGCCAATTGGAGAACGATTCACGAAAGGAGGCTGCAAATAGATTGTCTCCTCCAAATGGTCACGATGCGAAATTCGTCCCGTTTGCTGAGCGGCTCAGTTGCACCGTCGACGAAGCTTGCGTCGTAACTGGCTTGGGACGTACAAAAGTTTACGAGTTGATAGGAACTGGCCAAATTATCACGACAACGATCGGGCGTCGGCGCTTGGTGATAGTGCGATCACTTCTCGCACTTCTGGACGCGACAAATTCGTTGTGACCAATCGTTGGCTTTTCGTCCGGCGCGCAGCTCGCTAGTTGAAAATGAGTGCGTCGTAAGAGCGTTCATTGCTCCACCGCATTGCCGAGTCCGACGCGTCGCCTGAGTAGGCTTTTGTCCTTAGGTGACTGCTGGCGCAGGTCTGACGCGGCGCGGATGGTGGCATACGGTAATGATCGGCGTCGCATTGATCGGCATCGGAATGCAGTCTTGTCGTCGGTCACCGAGCTTCGAGAAAATCGCCTCGAAAATTCAGCAGCTCAACGTTCAAAATAAGCGTAAACAGACGAACAAATCAGAGCGCACCTACCCACGTCGGGAATGGCGCCGTTGTTGTCTGTTGGTGCGTCCGCCGGGCATTCATTATCCCCAACTACCAACATTCGCAAAATTGTTGGTAGAGACGTTGGTAGTCCGTCCGTCGGATTCAAAATACATTGGTCTTATCAACGCGTTATCTCCGTAGTGCGGAGCCGCCCCTGGGCACCACTCCTGAACAGATTTATGAAACCAAGGTTTGGGTTGACCCTTTCGGCCGAGAACGGACCGGATGTTGTCATTTGAGCCGACGGTCCTCCGACGCGATGATCGCGTCGACCACGCTTGCGAGATAGGCCTTCCGAGCAGCGACGTCGCCCGACACGAGTTGCTGACGCATCAGGCGGATGAACCGATCGATAGCGATCGGGTCAATCTGGATGGGGTTGCACTCGACTTCTTCGCATAATGGAGAGTCACAACGGCCCTACCCCGGCTTGCCATCAACGCGGCGATCCGGTTCTTGAGGGATCCGGATCCATCGGTACCATCGATAGCGCCGCTCTCAATGGCCGCATAAAGGCGCTCCAGCCGTTCCTCGGCCTCGGAAGCTTGGCGTGCTAGCTAGGCCTATCGCGCGAAAGGATCTTCATAAAGAGTCCGTCCGGCTGTCTCCGGCATGAAGCGCAGCGCGATCAGCCCAACAACGCATGTAGCCATCATGTAGTAGGCCGGCATCAGCTCGTTCCCGGTAACAGAGATAAGGCCGCTGTTGATTGCCGGCGCCGTGCCGCCAAAAATGGATGTCGAAATGTTGTAAGCGCCGGCGAAGCCGGCGAAACGCACATGGGTGGGAAACATGGCCGGGAAAGTCGCCGAAATGGTCGCGAGTTGCGGTACGTAGAGCAGCCCGAGAAGAATGAAGCCGACACAGGCGCCGACGAGGCCCGTGCCCATGAGCATGTAGAGAGGGGCCACCAGCAGAAACAACCCGATCAGGGAGAAGCTCCACATCGGACGGCGCCCGATTCGGTCCGAGAGCCGGCCAGCAAATGGCAGGAACAGCATCATGAACAGCATGCCGAGGAGGGGCACCGCAAGCGCCTCATCCGGCGACAGGCCGATGCGGCTCTGTAGATAGGTTGGCATGTAGCTGAGCAGCGTATAATTGACGACATTGAGCGCAACCACCAGGCCGCCGACGACGAGCATAGGACGCCGGTGACGTGCCAGAAGGGCGATCAGGCCTGGTGAGGATCGTGCCTGGCTTGCGGTTTCGTGGGCACGGAAGACCGGCGTATCTTCCATTCTCGCGCGCAGATACGCGCCGACGAGGCCCATTGGCGCGGCGACCAGAAACGGAACGCGCCATCCCCAGTCGTGCATCGCCTGATCACCCAGAAAGAGCGAGAAGGATAACATCAGGAATGCGCCCAGCGAGAAGCCGGCCAGCGTTCCGAACTCCAGGAAACTCCCATAAAAGCCGCGTCGGTCATCGGGAGCGTACTCGGCCATGAACGTCGCGGCGCCGCCGTATTCGCCACCGGTCGAAAAGCCCTGTACGATGCGGAGAAGAACGAGCGACAGTGGCGCCCAGAAGCCGACGCTGTTGTAGGGGGGAATAAGCCCGACGCACAGCGTCGCGCCCGACATCAGCAGTATCGTTAGCGCCAACACGGATTTTCGGCCCACCCGGTCTCCCAGCGATCCCCAGAATATCCCGCCTAGCGGCCGTATGAGGAAGGAGATCGCGAACGTGGCCAACGCAAAAAGCACCGCTTCCCCGACGTCGCCGGGAAACAGTGCCGCGGAAATGTACGTCACGCCATACGCATAAATGCCGTAGTCGAACCATTCCGTCGCATTGCCGACGGCAGAGGCGGCAATCGCACGGCGCAACGTGGCGCGATCAGCAGTTGGATCAGGTGCGGAAACGGGGGCATTCACGATTGCTGTTCTCCGATCACCGCTGCGTCGGGCGTATTGGGGTCAAGCAGCGATGCAATCGGCGTCGTGCGTGGAAGAATCTGAAAGTCCTGCTGCTCGGGTGCAGGAACAGGCGGGGTTGCCGTCTGCCGCCACATGCCGAACGCGGCCGCGCCGCCGGCGCAAAGGGCGATGAAAAGGAAAAGCCCGCCGCTGCTCCAGCCTGTCATGAATATCGCTCCACCGATCGGCCCGAGCGCGGCGCCGACGGAATACAGCAGCACCAGCCGTCCACTTGCGGCGATACGTTGTGCGGCGTGCAGACGGTCGTTGCAATGGGCCACGCAGAGTGGATAGAGCGCGAAGCTGAGGCCACCAAACATTGTTCCGAGAATCAGCAGCCACGGGCCGACCGACGAGAGAAAGGAGATGACCAAGCTGATACACAGGGTTGCCGCGAAACTGAGCACGATGACCTGGCGACGATCATAACGGTCGGAAATGCGTCCGAGCGGCCATTGCAGGATCACGCCGCCAAGAATCACGATCATCATGAAGTGGGCTGTCTGCGATAAATCGAACCCTAGGCGTCGAACCTGCACTGCGGCCAATCCGTAAAATGCCCCTAACATCAAGCCGGTCGTCATTGCTCCGACAGCACCGAGGGGTGATGCGGCAAAGAGTGTTCGGGTTCCGAACGCCGCGGCTTCGGCAGGCGGCGGCGCCGAGTTGCGTGTGAGACAAAGTGGAATGATCGCGAGCGAGATTAGCATTGACGCTAGTTGAAACGGAACAGCAGGCAAATCACCGCTGGCTCCAAGCAGCAACTGTCCCACCGCCTGTCCGCAATATAGTGCAACCATGTAGGCCGCTAGAATGCTGCCGCGCGAGGCCGCGTCAGCGCGTTCGTTTAGCCAGCTCTCGAGACAGACGAAGACGCCGGCGACGCAGAAGCCGTCGATCAGCCGCAGTCCCGACCAGAGCAGAGGATGGACGATTTGCGCGTAGCCGAGCGTGCTCGCGGAGAGAAGCGCAACGAACGCCGCAAAGGCGCGGATATGTCCCACGCGCCGGACGATACGCCCCGAGCGCAGGGCTCCGACGACCAGCCCGGCAAAATAGGCGGTCGCCACCGCGCCGATCACGATCGTGCCCTGTCCCGCCCGCTCGAGCCGCAAACTCAGGAGCGTCGCCATAAACCCGCTTCCCGCCATGAGCATAAAGATGGCGAGCAGCAGGCTACGAACCGGGGAGATTGCCGCGAGCATGACGATTGCGACGCGCGCCGTCAGGCCGGGCGCCGGCCTTCCGCTTCCCCGTCGGCCTCCACCGGGACACGATGCAGAACCCTAGCGCTAGCATCGAAGTGGCAAACGGTCACGACGAACTGAACGTCAGCATTGCGAATCTGATGCCGCGTCGCAATCACGTCGATTCGTGCGTTATCGAGGGCTCGCAGCGCATCGAACACCAAGCCTGGCCAAGCGATGTCGCTGTCGGCCATCGCTTGACGCCATCCGTCCGCGCCGTCATCGGCAACAAAGCGTGCATAGATACCAGGCTCGTAGGTCTTCTTGTGCTCCAGCAGCAGGTCAGTCATCCCGGCACAGGCGGAGACGACAAAGGCGCGATTGTAAAGGTCCTCGCCCTTGCGCTCCGCGATCGGAACGTCGTCGAATAGCGTGCCAGTCGCGGCCATCGATGTGCCGCCGATCTTCTCGACACTATGAAAACCGCTCATGCGAGAGCATCCTCCATCAACGGGCCGTGCTGAGGCACGAGAGCTTTCGGGTCGCTGCGCGCGGCAACGAAGCTCGGCCGCGGTTCTTTGACGCCGAATGGCGCCTGCAGCCGGTTGCTCACGGCGTTATAGACGAAGAACGCGTTAGCGCGTGGAAATGGCGTGATGTTGCCGTTCGATCCGTGCATCGTGTTGCAATCGAAGATCACCACCGTGCCCGCCTTACCGGTTGGCGCCACGATGCCGTGGCGGTGCGCCAACTCGGTCAGACTTTGCCGGTCGGGCACGCCATACTCCTGCTTCTTCAGTGACGTGCGATAGTGGTCTTCCGGCGTCGCGCCAATACAGGTCAGGAAGACGCGGTGCGATCCGGGCATCAGCATCAGGGGGCCATTGTCCGGCGTATTTTCCGCCAGCAGGACTGACATGGAGAGTGCTCGCATGCGCGGCATGCCGTCTTCCACGTGCCAAGTCTCGAAGTCGGAGTGCCAGTAGAACTCCTTGCCTTCGAAGCCGGGCTTGTAGTTCAGGCGTGACTGATGGATGTAGACCTTGTCGTTCAGCAGGAACTGAGCGATGCCTGCCAAGCGTGCGTCGGCGGCGAGGCGCCCGATCACTCTACTCTGAGAGTGGATCTCGAAGACCGAACGGATTTCTTGGCTGTCCGGCTCGGCGATGATCGTTTCCGGATTGAGGCCGTTAGGGCTCGATAGCAGTTTCTTTGCCTGCGTCTGCAGGTGGTCGACTTCCTCGGGAGAGAGGACATCCTTGAGCACGAGGAAGCCATCGCGATCGAACTGCTCGGCCTGCTGCCGCGTTAGCGGTGCGCTCTCGCTCCAGTCGCTATGAATAACGGGATCGAGACGCGGAAGCATCTGGGCCTCCGAGGTGAGACGGGATGGGTAAATGTCTGTCAATGCCTTTCCCTCTTTCAGTTGTTTCAGGAGTTAACGGCCGCCTCGCGCGGCGCTTCGACATCAGTCGGATAGGCACCAGTCTCATCGTGCACTTCCTGGCCGGTGACCGGCGGGTTGAACACGCAGGCCGTCAGGAGGTCAGTGTCCGGGCGAACGATATGCTGGTCGTTCTTGTTGAGTGCGTACATGATGCCCGGTGCGAGCTTGTGCGTTTCGCCGGTCCCGAGGTCTTCGATGGTCCCGGTTCCCTTCAGTATGAAAACCGCCTCGAGATGGTTCTGGTAGTGCATCTTGAGTTCTTCGCCCGCGTACATCGTCGTAATGTGGAAAGAGAAGCCCATGCCGTCGCTCTTGAGCAGAAGGCGGGCACTGTCCCAGCCCTTCGATTTGACGAGACGATCGGTCTTTTGAATGTCGCGGAGTTGACGAACGATCATTGTTCTTTCCTTTCGTTATTCGGCTGCAATGCCGTAGCTGCCGGTCCGCACCGCGCGGACCGACTCCTCGATGATGTCGAGGCCGGCCGAGAGAGCGGCGTCGTCGATAATGAGAGGTGCAAGCACCTTGACGATTTCGTCGTGTGCGCCGCTCGTTTCGATGATGAGTCCGGCGGCAAAACAGGCGCTGGTGATGGCATCGGCAGTTTCACCGGACCCGACGTCGATGCCGCGCATCATGCCGCGGCCGCGTGTCGAAAGGCCGAATCCAGAAGCGATGGCATCCAGGCGTCGTGCGAGCAATCGTCCCTTGCGCTGGATGTCCTGCTCGAACTCGTCATCCTTCCAGAAGTTCCGCAGAGACGCGGTGGCCGTGATGAAGGCGTGATTGTTGCCCCGGAACGTGCCGTTGTGTTCGCCGGGCAACCATTGATCCAACTCGGGTCGGAACAGTGTCAGCGCGAAGGGAAGCCCCATGCCGGACAGCGATTTTGCCATGGTGACGATGTCGGGCGTAAAACCCATGCCTTCAAAGCTGAAAAACGGACCGGTGCGTCCGCATCCGGCTTGAATATCGTCGACGATAAGGAGTGCGCCGTGGCGTTTTGCGATATCGGCGATTGCACGCAGCCAATCCGGCGATGCGGTGTTGAGACCGCCTTCGCCCTGAACCGTCTCGACTAGAATCGCGGCCGGCGCATCGAGCCCGCTGGAAGGGTCGGACAGCCGCCGTTCCAGCAGCGCGGCGGTGTCGAGATCCGGGCCGTGATAGCCATCGTAAGGCTCGTGGCTGACATGGCTGAGTGGTACGCCCGCGCCGGTGCGCTTGGCGGCATTGCCGGTGCAGGCCAGCGCACCGAGGGTCATGCCGTGGAAACCGTTCGTGAAAGCGATCACCAGTCCACGGCCGGTCACCTTGCGGGCCAGTTTGATGGCGGCCTCGACCGCGTTAGTGCCGGTCGGTCCGGTGAACATCACGCGGTAGTCCAGCCCGCGTGACTTCAGAATCAGCGACTCGAATGTTTCGAGGAACTCCGCCTTGGCGTCGGTATGCAGGTCAAGCCCGTGCGTGATGCCGTCAGTCGAGATGTAGTCGATCAGCGCTTGCTTCAGCGCGGGATGATTGTGTCCGTAATTAAGCGTCGAGCATCCCGACAGGAAGTCTAGATAGCGTCCGCCCTGATTATCATACATCCAGACATTGTCAGCTCGGCTGAACTGGCGCGGCATGGTGCGCGCATAGCTCCGCACGACCGACTCCCGGCGTTCGTAAATGGATCGGTCCGGGATATGGCTGGTCGGCTTGGGTCGTGTATGGCGAGCAAGTGTGGTTGTTGTGGTCATGTCGTCAGTTCTCCTGATCTCTGGCTCCGGGCTGTCGGTTTGGCAGGGGGCCAATGCGGGCCAACCACTCTGTGGCGTGCTTACCGGCGAAATGCGCGTCGCACTCGAACATCACACTGCGGATCAGCGGAGCGCCCCACGCGCGGGCCAGTCCGTTGAACAATGCCCAGGATGGAGCGTTGTCGTCGGTCACTGTGGTGAGGAGATACTTGGCACTTTCGGCGGAAGGGCGATCCAGCAGCGCGTTGATCATGCGCTGAGCAAGGCCTTTGCCGCGCGCCGCCTTCGCGACCGCGACCTGCCAGACGAAGAAGCTGTTCGGTTCCGAAGGCGGGCGATAACCTGAAACCCATCCTAGAATTTGCGCGTGACGTTCCGCAACGAGGCAGGAGTCCGTGAAGTGCGTGCACTGGAGGAGGTTGCAATAGGCGGAATTGGAGTCCAGTGGCGCGCAGGCTGCGACCAGGCGGGTAACCGCGGGGCCGTCAGCGGGCGACGGCTTTCTCAACTGGAACGCTTCGTTGACATCCGGAGCAGCGTCGAAAGCCACTGGCGAGGATCCACCGAAAGCGTCGACCCGAGGGCCGGCTATTGCTTCAGATTTCGAATTAATCGCTTCATTCTCCGAAATATATAGCGCTTTACCTTATAGGAAAATAAGTGGCGAAATCTTGAAAATTGGCTTGAGATCTCACATCAAAAGCTTCGTAGATATTTCGTTATCCGAATAAAATTTGAAGGGCTGACTTGGAACCGGTTACGATTCGCCTCGGCGCGGCCGTAGCTATAAGAAAAGCCACATGAAATCAGAGATCGCCTCACTGACGCTGCGCGCCCTGCGAAGAGTGCTGCGGGCAACTGAGATCGGCAGTCGCCAGCTGGCCATTGCGACCGGCCTTACGACATCGCAATGGCTCGTGTTGCGAGAGATCGACGCGCGCGAGAAAACCACACCGGGTGTCATTGCGCAGGCGCTTCAGTTCGGTCAGGCAACGATCACGACGATCGTCGATCGGCTTGTGGCGCTCGATCTAGTGCAGCGCCAGCGTAACGCAAACGACAAGCGCCAGTTCCTTCTGACGGCGACGCCGGCAGGCAGGGACATCGTGGCCAACGCACCCGACTTGCTTCACCTGACGTTTACAGATCGCTTCGTCCAGTTGCCGCAATGGGAGCAGGCCATGATCCTTGCTGCAGTAGAGCGGCTGGCCATGCTGATGGACGCGCACAACATCGATGCCGCGCCATTGCTGGACAGCGGGGCCATCGATCGATCCCAACCCAGATAGGTCGATTGCCTCGACTGCGTGGACGGCTCGACAGAGCCGGATCTTCCCGCGCAGGTTAGTGGCCGACATATCATCAGAAGCCGACGTCGGATCGGATGATTGCTGAGTCGGACGAGCAGCTCGGGCCGCATCGAAACCTGCACTGAATGTCGGTATCGGTGGGCTGCGCATCCAGCAATCGCTCCGCGCAGGCGCTCGTTCCGGCGCAGCGCGGAGGACGAAGCCGGATATTGTCGTCGATCCGACTAGGCAGCTCGGGCGCATACGATCCTTCAGCCGCGCAGGCGCTGTCGACGCGACCGGCAGGACTGGAGCAGGCGGCCCATGCAGGCCGCCTGTAGATTAGTCTGAGAGCAGAAGAGCCCTATTGGCAGGGGTGCTGGAGTCCGTCGGATCCCTTGAAAAAGGTGCCGGGCCTGCAGACGATGCCGTTGTGCGACGCGTAACTGTTCCAGTCGCCGTTCCACGCATAGTAGTCGCCATATGCGGCGGGCCGATCGTAGGTGCCGTATGCGGCGTAGGAATTGCGCCAGCCGCCGAAGGGAGCGGTCGCGATCGCCGCGGCGGTTCCGACGGCAGCGCCGGCCACGCCGGCAGCGGCCCCCACCGGCCCCACGGGTTCGCGATAGGCGGTTCGCCGCTGATAATAGCCCCGCCTGCTGTCGTACGGGCTCCCGGCTCCTCTGTTGAGGCAGTTGGCACTGGCGAATTGAGATGAACAGGCGGCCGGGTTGGAGAAGACCGCTTGCGCCGATGCGGGGCTCGAAACTGCGGACGCCACTATCACGGCCGCGCCAAGAACTCTTAGACTCATCATGGCTTGCTCCCTGGATTTGGTTTGCTTGCGAGCCTTGCGAAGCTTGGCATGACTGAATGCCAGGTCCGCAGGTTCCCGTTTTCTCGCACCTGACCAAATGCAACCTCCGGAAGTGGTTCCTGTGCATCTCGTGCGCGGCATCAAATCGACGTGACTTGCCGATCGATTTGGAATGCCGACTTCAGCAGAGGCGGCATGGGTGCGGCAGGGAGTCGCGGCGAGCAAGGATGCCGCGATCAATGCCAAACGATGGGACGGCAATTCCATTGGTCCGACGACTCCGGACGGAGGCGAGAATGCAAATTGATGAAAGGTTGCATCATCGCGCAACTGCACGACGGTCACACCAAGTTGCGCCGGACGTGCGCGAGAGAGCGCGACGTTTGGCGCGAACTGCATAAGTTGTGTGATGCGAAAGCATCAACTGCCAACAAACGGCAGCGCGCGTTTCGGATCGCCACATTCGAGTTGATCTTCGTCCTGATAGTCGGATGATGCGATCTTGAATTGTAGCCGCTCCTGCTTTTTGCACCGCGACCAAGCAACCCGTTCTTTTCAATTTGACGTTGTTGAGAACGACAGGTTTGGAAGGCGGCGCAAATGAAGTGCTTTACCGGCTCGATTCTCCTTGGATCTTGCGCGCGCAATCGCATGGAACAGGCGTCGGTGCGCGCCGCCCTGCAATCATTGGTCCAGTTCTTCAGGAATAAGCCGAGACCATGTGTCGCGGCCTGTCGGAGCCGGTTCCGGCTCGCCGCGCTTGCCTTGATTGCGTCGGCCGCTCTGGTTGATGCGGCCTCGGCTCAGTCCTGCACGGTCGCGCCGGATTCGACTGTCTCCGCAATGAGTGGAAGCTGCGCGATCGACGCGAATACGACGTTGACCGGAACGCCTGCCGTTCACGCAAGTTCGAGCGCTCAGATCACGACCAACAACGTCAACATCAATCCCTTCAATGGCGGCAGTATCGGTGGTTTGGCCGATGCTGCAGGTACGATCATCTTCAGTTCCGGGGCGAGCATCAACGGCAACTGGAGCACTGCCGCGTCGGCACAAGGCGGCGGCCAGATCATCTTTCAGTCGGGTTCGATCATCAACCCGGCCTTCGGCGGCGGAGGAACTGCGCTGAGCGCTGATGGAACGGGCAGTCAGATCAGCGCGACAGGACTCACCATTGGTCTCAATGGCGCCGGCAACAACGTCGCTGCGAAGGCGACCAACGCGGCGACGGTCAGTCTGCTCAACAGCTCAATCGCCTATGCGGTCGGCGGTGGCGGCAACACCGGCCTGTGGGCAACGGGCACCGGCAGCCAGATTACCTCGACGGGTACAACCATTTCGATGCCCGGCGGCGGCGGCAACGACGTTGGCGCGCGCGCGGACACCGGTGGGGCGGTCACGCTGACCGGCGGCATCGTCAGCGTTGAGGGGAACGGCGGCGGCGAAACCGGCCTGTTGGCGCAATCGTCCGGAAGCACTGTCACGGCAAACGGTGTTGCGGTCACGGTCTCCGGCGGCGGTGGAGATGTCGGCGCGAAGGCGCTCGACGGCGGTGCGATCATCTTGAGGGGAGGCAGCGTCGCCGCGACGGGCAGCGGCGGGGGTGAGATCGGCCTGCAGGCCAGCGGCACCGGCAGCACGCTCACGGCGAGCGGCGTGACGGTAACGGTTCCGAACAGCAGCGGAGGCCGCGGAGTGCAGGCCGACGATTCGGGCAGCGTCACGCTCGACGGCAACTCGGCGGTCACCACCTCCGGCGCAGGCACCCATGCGGCCGGCGTGACAAGCGGCGGTACGCTAAACATGACCAGTGGCTCACTCACGGCCAATGGAGCCGATGCCAACGCGCTCAACATCAGTGGCGGTGCAGCGACGCTCTCCGGAGTCACCATGACCAGTCCGAACGGTGCGTCGATCGCCGCCCCGGGCGGCACCAGCAGCGTAAACCTGACCGGCGTGACTGCAGTCGTGAACAACAATCAGTGGCTGAACGTCAGCGGCGGCTCCACGCTCAACCTCGTCGCGGACAGCTCGACCCTGCAGGGCGTTGCGCTCACCGACTCCGGCAGCACCTCCAGCGTCGCGCTGAAAAACAATTCGCTCTGGACCATGACCGGCAATTCGAACGTCACCAATTTGATCAACGCTTCGAGCATGATCCAGTTCACGTCTCCTGTCGGTGATCCGACGCAGCTGTCGAGCTACAAGACGTTGACGGCAGTGAACTATGTCGGCCAGGGCGGCACCATCGGGCTCAATACATATCTTGGCACGGACGGTTCGCCGTCGGACAAGCTCGTCATCAATGGCGGCACCGCAGGCGGCAACACGTTCCTGAAGATCAGCAACACCACGGGCGGCGGCGCGCTCACCACCGGCAACGGCATCCTCGTCGTCGACGCGATCAATGGCGCGACGACGACGGCTGGTGCCTTCAGCCTGTCTCACCCGGTCTTGGCCGGCCCTTACCAATATTCGCTGTTCCGTTCGAGCGTCGACTCCAGCAACCCGCAAGCCTGGTATTTGCGCGACACCCTCGACTGTGTCGCTCATCCCAATCTGCGCGCCTGCGGCGGTGGCGGTCTCATCAACTGCTCCAATCTGCCCAACGTGCCTAGGTGCGGCGGCGGAGGTGGAGGCGGCGGCGGCGGAGGAGGCGGCGGTGGCGGTGGAGGTGGAGGCGGAGCCGACGGTGGCGGCGGCGATATTCCCGACTACCGCGAGGAGACTTCGCTCTACGCGGCAATTCCATCGATGACGCTGTTGTACGGACGCAGCCTGCTCGACACGCTGCATGAACGCGTGGGCGAGGAGGAGGACGAACGCTTCCGCGCCAATCCCGAGAACGCCAGGGTCGGATGGGGTCGCGTGCTTGGGGTCAACGGCGTGCATCAGGGCGACAGCTTTGGCGTGCTGGGCGGCGAAGCCGGACCGCACTTCAGCTATGATTTCCTGGCGCTGCAGGCGGGCATGGATGTCTATCGACACGACGGTCCCGACGGTTCGCGCGACCAGGCGGGGGCGTATTTCGCGATCGGCGGCGCGCGCGGGCGGGTCACCCATTTCGATGGCAGCCAGGGTGACAACATCTTCTCCGCCTACACGCTCGGTGGCTACTGGACGCATTTCGGGCCGACCGGCTGGTACATCGACTCGATCCTGCAAGGCACGTTCTACGACATCACGAGCAGCGCAAATCGCGGCATTCCGGCGCTGAAGACCGGTGCTCAGGGTGGTGCTGCGTCGGTGGAGGGCGGATATCCCTTCAAGTTCGCCGGCGGCTTCTTCATCGAGCCGCAGGCGCAACTGGTGTATCAGAACATCCACATCAACGACGCCAGCGACATCGCGGCGCAAATCCGCTTTGCGGACGTGGATTCGCTCGCAACCCGGATCGGTGCCCGATTTGGCCGAACATGGGCGGTCGATGACAGTCCGCGTACGCTGACGGCCTGGATCCGTCCGAGCCTGTGGAACGAATTCCTCGGTAACCCGAAAACGTTGTTCTCGTCGGACACCGGCTTCGTTCCATTCCAGGCCAGCCTTGGCGGCCTGTGGGGCGAGATCAATGCCGGCATCAGCGGACAGGTCACGTCGACCACGTCGCTTTATGCCAACGCTTCCTATCAGAGCCGGTTCGACGGTGGCGGCTTCTCCTACGGCGGGAAAGCCGGACTGCGCGTTAACTGGTAGCGCGCGAGGGCGTGACGCCGGCCCAGACAGGGTCGGCGAAACGCACTCGCGCAGGCATAGCGGACGAGGAAGTGCCTAACAGACCCTCACGCTTTGCTGAACATACGCGTAACCGTTCCACACGTTTCGCGTCTGATAGCAGGAGTTGTAGGCCGTCGCGGCTCCGATGGCTGCGCCAGTCGCCAAACCGGCTGCGGCAGCTCCGGCGCCCCAACCGCCTCGATAGTAACCGCCACCGCGGTAATAGCCGCCGCCGGCCCAACGTGCGCGGCCGCCGTGCCAACCGCCGGCATGCCATCGCGTGCCGCCGCCGTGCCAACCAGGCCGCATTCCTCCGCCGTGGAAGTGAGCCGATCGAGCGCCGGCTCCTCTGGGCCGGGCCTGGGCGTCATAAGGGAGTATCATTGCTGCAGATGCGATGAAGCTGAGAACCAGCAAAGCCTTGGTTGGTCGCATATCCGGACTCCTTGCAAGGGTGTCTCAACCAATCCCGCTGAACGTGCTTCGTTCCGTTGGTTCAACTGCGTGCCACGCTGGCACAAGATGCATGCTCAATACAGCGCGTCGTGGCTTCGGGGCGCAAGCGACCCCCGCGGGCATGGTGAAGCTCGATCCTTCGGACCCCGGCGGCGCGAGGCAGGTACGAACGTGTTCGTACCTTGAAGACCTCCCTGTGTGAAACAATGCTGACGCTTACTGCCGACGCAGCAAATTGGCGAACTGGTACGGCAGCTGGTCCACTACAGGGAACAGGGAGACGACTATGTGGAAGATATGTGTGCTTAGTACGTTGGTCTTGCTGGTTGCGGTTCCGGCAAATGCGGCTCCGAAGAATAGTGGCAAGAATGTCGATTCAATTCGTGCTGAATGCTTCAGGCAGGCGAATGAAGCCGCTGCCGCCGGCGGTGCGAACATGACAAGCGGGGCGACTGCCGCCCGAAACTCGGCGGGCTATTCCGCCTATCGGGATTGCGCGCGGAAGAACGGCATTCGCCCGTAAGCCGCTTTGGTTTCCGCTAACCCATGGAAGGCCGCCTTCGGGCGGTCTATTCCATGCGCAGTGAAAAACGGCGACGGCGGCATGGCCGTCGAAAGCCGAAGATGCCGGCTGAACGGCGCCGAAACGGCAGGGAAGGTCAGCTTGCGACGAGAGCCTGGGCCTTGCGCAATCCGGCCACGAGAGTGTCGACAACCTGATCCGCCGCTCCGTTGCGGCGCAAGAAGCCGGCCGGATCATCGGCCAACGCTTTGTACCGCGACATTCCTTTCAAGGCCGTTTGGGTCGCATCGCGGCGCCCCAGCTCTGTATTCGCTATCGCAATCAACAGTTGGCTGAATCCGGAATCGCGCAACGATGCCGTCTCGGCCACGTCGAGCATCTGCTTGTATTCACCCTTCAAGTAAAGGTCGACCGCGATGAAATGAAGATACCAGGCTGGCGGATGCAACGTGCGCTCGATCGCGCGCTTGAGCATCGGCACGCCTTCCGAGAAGTTCCCGCGGATGGCGAGACGCCAGCCGAATTGGGCAAGAATGTCGGGATCGTTGGGGTTGAGGTCGATCGCCAGATGGCTGATGCGATCACTATCGGCGTAACGTCCCGTGAAATGGTAGGCCGCAGCCAGGGCCTTCAGCGCCAGGGGACTGTTCGGCTGCAGGGCGATGGCGCGCGACGTTGCCTCAAGGGCCTTGTCATACTCCGTTTGCGGATTGCCGTCGGCTGAATAGCCCAACCGTCCGGCGTCGAGATGCAGCCATCCAAGCATGGCCCATGAATCGCTATACTGCGGATCCCGCTGAACGGTTTGCTGAAGACACTGCATGGCCGGATCGAAGTCGACGCGCCGGAACGTGCTGCGATAGGCCTGAGCGCGCAAGACGCAGAGATAGCTTTCCATATTCCTCGGTGGGTCCGCGCGAATGTCGTTTCTAACCACGCCGTAGGATTGGCCGACGACGGTTGCGATTTCGCTCGCGAGCTCGCGCTGGACATTCATGAGCGACTGGGGATCGAACGGTCGAGCGTATGTCCGCATCCATACGATCTCGTCGTTCTCGGCGTTGAAGACAGTCGTTGTGACTTGCACTTCTTCGGCGCTCGTTTGAACGCTTCCACGGACGACATAGGAAGCACCGAGAGGACGACTAGGTTGGGGCGCCTCGTCGCCTTTTGCGGAGAGCGCATTCGACGGCGACGTGTAGAGCCGGAATCCTCCGAAGCGAAACAGGTTGCTGGTCAGTTCGTGTCCCATGCCGATGGCGAAGAGCCGCGTGTTTTCCCCGGGAGTCAGTGGCGTGAATGACATCACGAGGACCGCGGGTTCGCGTGGCGTCATTGGGGACGGAGGCGGTCTTGCTGCAAGCCATATCCAAGCCACCACGCCGGCTGCCAGCGCGGCAGCGACGGGCCCATAGCGCCTGATGCCAGGCTTGGTCGTCCAATTCGCACGTGTAGCAGCAGCAGTTGTCGAATCATCGTGCAGTTCAAGAGCAGGCTCGCGAGATGGAGCGTCGGCAGTATGCATTTTGTGCCACTCAAAATGGGGCACATAGGAGCCTTTTGGAATTGTGATGCGTACCGGATCATCGCGGCCCGAATCCATGTAGTAGCTATCGAGGTCGCGGCGCAATCGTCGAGCTTCAAGACGGACGACAGGGTCAGCCTGGGGATCGAAAGAGTCGTCGCGCCGAAACACGGCCAAGGCAATTGTGTAGCCCTTCAGGCTATCAGCGCGGCCTGCAAGCGTCTCGTCGACAATGAAACGAAGGAAAGCTTGCCGCCGTTCGCTCGCCTGGAAATGCGGACTCGAGAGGATGCGGTCCAGCTCTTTCGCTACATGCGCCGGCGGCACCGCGGAATCATCACAACGCGGGATATCGGATGAGCCGCCGACGGCATCGTGAGCGAAGGGTACATCAGGCATCAACCGGCAACCCCAATCGTCGGTCGACGGTAGGCCTTCTCAGTACATGTTGCAACTCGTAAGCGAAGCAAGCAGCCGGCGCTGACGCGACAGCTTTCAATCATCGGAACAACGGGTTCCCGACTGCAGCGACAGCTGGTCGCATCGGCCTTGAAGCCGTCGCGCCTGAGACGGCGCGCTCAACGAGCGTCGCGCCGTGTACGAACATGTTCGTACCTTGAAGCCTCGATGAACCAGCAGCAAAGGTCACGTTGGCCACAAGCGAGTTCATCATGGAGGAGTTCCGCGCGATTGTGACCCGCTTTCCGCTGCGCGAACTTGACATTCGGCGCTGCTTCAATCGCGACGCGCAGTTTAGAGCGATTTGCGCAGATTATGACGAAGCTGTGAAAGCGCTTCGTCGTTGGCAACAAGCGGCAAAGCAAGGAGACCGCGAAGGAAGTCGGAAGGCCGCGGATTACGAACGGCTCGTTACCGAACTGGAAGCCGAGGCTCTGGTTCATCTGAACCGGCCGTGATCGAGGGGGCGTTCGCATAACTGGAGCAGTGCGTGAAAAATACGATTCTCGTCAACCTTTCGATATCAGGCGTGCTTGCCGCGGGCATGCTGCGTGCTGCGATCGGTCAGACACAGAACCTGCGCAGCGAGGCCGCCGAACCGACCAAGCACGCAATCGGCCGCAACGAGTAACTGGAGGCGATCTTCTTGAATATTGCCGAGAGGCCGGTCGCGAACGTGGACGAAACCGGCGCGTCAGACAGCATCTTCATTCCCGGCGGCACGTTTCGCATGGGATCGGATCGGCATTATCCGGAAGAAGCGCCGTCCCACATGGTGAGCGTCGACGGGTTCTGGATGGACCGCACGCCGGTGACGAACCGGCAATTCAAGGCGTTCGTGCGTGCCGCGGGCCACGTCACCTTCGCCGAGGTCGCGCCGGATCCCAAGGACTATCCGGATGCGCTCCCGCACATGCTCTTCACCGGATCGCTGGTCTTCACGCCTCCGGATTATCCGGTCGATCTGCGCGACTACAGCCAATGGTGGACGCTGCTCAAGGGCGCGAATTGGCGGCATCCTTACGGTCCGAAAAGCAACATCAAGTCGCTGGACGACCATCCCGTGGTGCACGTCACCCATGCTGACGCACTCGCCTATGCGCGATGGGCCGGCAAGGATCTGCCGACCGAAGCAGAGTGGGAGTTTGCTGCGCGCGGCGGCCTCGATGGCGCTGAATATGCCTGGGGCGATGAATTCGTGCCGGGCGGCGTGCATCAAGCCAATACGTGGCAAGGTCACTTTCCGTTCGAGAACCGGTGCGAGGAAGGCCATGCGCGCACCTCGCCGGTGATGACCTATCCGCCGAACGGCTATGGCGTGTTCGACATGATCGGCAATGTCTGGGAGTGGACCAGCGACTGGTGGGCTCCGAAACACCGCGCCGATGCAAAGAAGGCCTGCTGCATTCCCCAGAACCCGCGGGGCGGCTGCGAGCATGACAGCCACGATCCGTCGCTGCCGCTTAGCAGGATACCGCGCAAGGTGATCAAGGGCGGCTCGCATCTCTGCGCGCCGAACTATTGCCGGCGCTATCGACCGGCGGCGCGCCATGCCGAGCCGATCGATACGTCGACCAGCCATCTCGGATTTCGCTGCATTACACGTTCAGGGAGAAAGTGATGACTGAGAAGACAACGACAGACACCTTCAGCCGCCGCAACCTGCTCGCTGCCTCGAGTTCGCTCGCCACCATCGCCGCCTTCTCGGCGATGGCGCCCATCGAGACCGTCCAGGCGCAAGGGACCACGCAACCCTCGAGCGCGGCCGGCGGCGCAAAGCCGAACATCATCCTGATCCTGTCGGATGATTTCGGTTATGGTGACTCCGGGCCCTATGGCGGCGGCGAAAATCGCGGCATGCCAACCCCGAACATCGATCGTCTCGCGAATGAAGGACTGCAATTCATGTCCTTCTATGCGCAGCCGAGTTGCACGCCTGGACGTGCCGCGGTGCAAACCGGCCGAATTCCAAATCGCAGCGGCATGACGACCGTCGCGTTCCAGGGCCAGGGCGGCGGCATGCCGGCGGCGGAATGGACGCTTGCCTCGGTTTTGAAGACCGGCGGTTACAAAACGTTCTTCACGGGCAAATGGCACCTTGGCGAGGCCGACTATGCGTTGCCGAGCGCGCAAGGCTACGACGAGATGAAGTATGCCGGCCTTTATCATCTCAATGCGTACACCTACGCCGATCCGACCTGGTTTCCCGACATGGACCCCGAATTGAGGGCGATGTTCGAGAAGGTCACCAAAGGCGCACTTTCCGGAAATGCCGGGCAGCCGGCGAAGGAAGATTTCAAGATCAACGGCCAGTACGTCAACACGCCGGACAAGGGCGTGGTCGGCATTCCCTTCTTCGACGACTACGTCGAGAAGGCCTCGCTCGAGTATCTGGACCGCAACAAGTCATCGGGCCCGTTCTTCATGAGCATCAACTTCATGAAGGTGCACCAGCCCAACATGCCGGCGCCCGAATTCCAGGGCAAGTCGATGTCCAAGAGCAAGTATGCCGACTCCGTGGTCGAGAACGACACGCGTATCGGCCGTATCATGGACAAGGTGCGGTCCCTCGGCCTCGACAAGAACACCTATGTGTTCTGGACGACGGACAACGGCGCCTGGCAGGACGTCTATCCGGACGCCGGCTACACACCGTTCCGCGGCACCAAGGGCACGGTTCGCGAGGGCGGCAACCGCGTCCCGTCCCTTGCATGGGGCCCAGGCATCAAGGCCGGCACGAAGAATTCCGACATCGTCGGCGGCCTCGATTACATGGCAACCTTCGCAAAGCTCGCCGGCGTGAAGCTGCCGGAGAACGATCGCGAGGGTAAGCCTATCATCTTCGACAGCATCGATATGTCGCCGATCCTGTTCGGAACCGGCAAGTCCGAGCGCAAGAACTGGTTCTATTTCACGGAATCCGAGCTCTCGCCTGGCGCCGCCCGTGTCGGCAACTACAAAGCGGTGTTCAATCTGCGCGGCGACAACGGCGCAAAGACCGGCGGCCTGGCGGTAGACAGCAACCTCGGCTGGAAGGGGCCGGAGTCCTATGTGGCGACCGTTCCGCAGGTCTTCGATCTCTGGCAGGACCCCCAGGAGCGGTACGACATCTTCATGAACAACTACACCGAGCACACCTGGTCCTTGGTTTCGATCAATGCTGCGATCAAGGATCTGATGCAGACCTATGTGAAGTATCCGCCACGGAAGATTCAGAGCGAGACCTACGCGGGACCGATCACGATCCAACAGTATGAGCGGTTCGCGTTCTTCAGGGATCAACTCGCCAAGGACGGCTTCCAGATCGGCTTGCCTACCGGCAACTGATCGATGCAAATGGAGCGGCCCCCACTCTCGGGGGTCGTTCCTCTCTGAACGGCTGAAGTGGAGGACGGAGATTCGTGAACGGAAGCTTGGTTGACCGCCGTACGATCCTGGCCGGTCTGCTGGTGTCGGCGGCCACGCTGTCGGTCTCCGGCCGTATCGCACGCGCGCAGAGTGATCCTCTTCCTTCCTGGAATGACGGCCGGGCGAAGCAGTCGATCCTGGACTTCGTCGCCGCGGTGACCAAGGAAGGAGCGCCGGATTTCGTGCCGGCGCCGGAACGCATCGCGACATTCGACAATGACGGCACGCTGTGGTGCGAGCAGCCGATGTATGTGCAGCTTGCGTTTGCGCTCGACCGGGTGAAGTCCCTCGCCCCCAAACATCCGGAGTGGAAGCAGAAGCAGCCGTTCAGGGCGGTTCTCGACAACGACATCGCAGCGCTGGCCAAGGCCGGCGAGAAGGGCCTGGTCGAACTGGTCATGGCGACCCATGCCGGCATGACAACGGCCGAGTTCGCGCAGATCGCCGGCGACTGGATCAAGTCGGCGCGTCACCCGAAGTTCAACCGGCCTTATACCGATCTCGTCTACCAGCCGATGCTGGAACTGCTCGCCTGTCTGCGGGCCAATGGCTTCAAGACCTTCATTGTCTCGGGCGGCGGCATCGAGTTCATGCGGCCATGGAGCGAGCGGGTCTATGGCATCCCGCCGGAGCAGGTCGTCGGATCGAGCATCAAGACGAAGTTCGAGATAGACAAGGGGAAACCGACACTGATCCGGCTGCCGGCGATCGATCTCGTCGACGACGGACCCGGCAAGCCGGTCGGCATCAACTCGCATATCGGCCGCCGGCCGATCGCGGCCTTCGGCAATTCGGACGGCGACTTCCAGATGCTGCAATGGGCGACGCAATCATCGGGGAAACGCTTCGGCCTGATCGTGCATCACACCGATGCCGAACGAGAATATGCATACGATCGGAAGTCCTCATTCGGCAAACTCGACAAGGCGCTCGACGCGGCGAACTCCAATGGCTGGATCGTTGTCAGCATAAAGGACGACTGGAAACGCATGTTCCGCTTTGAATAGAGGCCGAACGATTGCGTAGGCATCGCTGACGCCCGGCGCCGCGGAGCGCGCCGGCGCCGCCGGTGATGCAAGCGAGACGAAGAACGAGGAGGCATCATGACACGACTTCTTCCAGGATTGCGCCGGCTCACCATTGCGAACGCGGCGCTGGCGGTTGGCCTGATGCTCGGAGGCTCGGCATACGCGCAGACACCCGCGGACCAGAAGCCGGCCCAGGACCAGGCTGCCGCGCCGGCGCCGGCCCCGACAGCCAGCAAGCTTCCGAACGGACAGATCGAGCAACTGGTCGCGCCGATCGCGCTCTACCCGGACGCGCTGCTGTCGCAGATCCTGATGGCATCGACCTATCCGTTGGAAGTCGTCGAGGCGGCGCGCTGGTCGCAAGACAACAAGACCGTCACCGGCAAGGCGCTCGAAGATGCCATGCAGAAGCAGTCGTGGGATCCGAGCGTCAAGGCCCTCGCGGCGGTGCCGCAGGTTCTTCAGATGATGAACGACAAGCTCGACTGGACCCAGCAGCTTGGCGATGCCTTCCTCGCGCAGGAGCAGGACGTGATGAGCGCCGTGCAGACCTTGCGCCAGCGCGCGGAGGCCGCGGGCAATCTCAAGTCGACGCCGCAGCAAAAGGTGATAAAGAGCGCGCCTCCTGCCGGTGTGACCGCGCCCTCCGGCATGCAGCAGGCGATCTCGATCGAGCCGGTCGATCCCGACCAGTATTACGTCCCGGTCTACGATCCCGGTGTCGTCTACGGGGCCTGGGATTATCCCGACTACCAGCCGTTCTATTGGTCTCCGCCAGGCTATGTCGCCGCGGGCGTGATCGGCTTCACCGCCAGCGTGGCCGTCGGCGCTGCGATCTGGGGCGGCTGCAACTGGTGGGGCCGCAACGTCTACGTCAACGTCAACCGATATAACCAGTTCAACCGCACCAACATCAGAAACACCAATTGGGCCCACAATCCGGCGCATCGCGGCGGTGTCGCCTATCGCGATGCCGGCGTGGCGAGGCGGTTCGGCAGTGGCAATACCCCCGCCGCGCGCGAGGCGCTGCGCAATCGCACCGGTGGTCCCGGCGGCAGGATCTCGAATGCGGGTGCCGGCCGGGCCAGGACCGCGGTCTCGCAACGCGCCGGCAATCGCGGTGCCTCGGTATCGCGCCGCACCAGCAGCAGGAGTGTCACGCATGCGCGTACGGGTGCGGGCAATCGCGCGGCGGTCTCGCACAGGAGCGTCACGCGCTCGCGCGTCAGCGGACGTGTTCACGCGGGCGGCCGGCCGGCCGCGATTCGCGGCGGCATGCGGGCCGGCGGCTTCCACGGAGGCGGCCGCGTGGGCGGTTTCCGCGGAGGTGGCGGCTTCCGGGGAGGGGGCGGTTTCCATGGCGGTGGCCGGCGGCGCTGATCAGAGTGCCTGGGCTCGCGCGTCGACATCTGCGACGCCCAGGTTGCTGCATAATTACAATACATCTTCCACGAAGAGAGGTAACGTCCAGGCAGATTTCAGCGGCACGTTTCAAATGATTGGGTTGGATCATGAATTCTTCATCAACCTGCGCAAGTTCCAGGATGTTCGCCATGGCCTTCGCAACCGCCGCCGCCGTCGTCGTGGCAGAAAAATCCGCCAGGGCCGATCCACAGGTTCTGGCGCTGCCGTCCCTGAAGGTCTGGGAGGGCGACTTCGATGGCATGCTGAAGCGCAAACTCGTGCGCATCCTCGTGCCGACCGACAGGACATCGTTCTTCATCGACAAGGGCGAGACACTCGGCTTCGAAGCCGAGCTCGGCGCCGAGTTCGAAAGCTGGCTGAACAAGCGGTACGGCAAGAAGAAGCAGAGGATCTATGTCGGCTTCGTCCCCACCAGGCGCGACAGACTGCTGGGTGACTTGATCGCCGGAAAGGGCGATATCGCCGCCGGCCTGCTCACGGTCATGCCGGATCGGAGCAAGTTGGTTGACTTCGCTGATCCTTGGGCATCCGGCGTTCGCGAAGTGCTCGTGACGGGATCTGCGGCGCCGAGCATCGGCTCGCTGAACGAGCTCGGTGGAAAGACGATTTTCGTCCGGGAAGCCAGCAGCTATTTCGAGCACCTGAACGCGCTCAATGCGGACCGGGCAGCCAAGGGGCTGGAACGCATCGTCGTCAAGCCAGCCGACAAGAACCTCGAGGACGAGGACTTGCTGAAGATGGTGAGCACCGGCCTGTTGCCCTGGGCCGTCGTCGACCGCTTCAAGGCGCAGGCGTGGGCGGGCCTCCTGAAGGGGCTGACGGTGCGCGACGATATTGCGATCAACGAAGGCGGCGACATCGCCTGGGCGATCCGCAAGGACAGTCCGGCGCTCAGGAAGGAGCTCGCTGAATTCGTCAGTACTCACAAAGTCGGAACTGAGTTCGGCAACGACCTGCGTGCACGCTATTTCAAGACGGCGAAACCGCTGAAGAACGCCCTCGCGCACACCGAGGCGGAGAAGTTCAAGGCGCTGCGCGGATCTTTCGAAAAGTACGGGGTGCAATACTCCATCGACCCCGTCCTGCTCGCTGCACAGGGCTATCAGGAGTCAGAGCTCGACCAGGCCTGCCACAATGCCTCCGGCGCCACCGGCATCATGCAGATCAAGCCCAGTACCGCGAAGGAGAAACCGATCGAGATCACCGGCGTCGCGGCCAGCGCCGACACCAATATCCACGCCGGCTCCAAATACCTGCGCTACCTGGCGGATACCTATGTCGACGCTTCGGTCACCGATCCGCGCGAGCGCGTGTTCATGGCCCTGGCGGCGTATAATGCAGGCCCGGGAAACCTGAAGCGTTTCCGGGACTATGCGAGCAAGCACGGCTTCGACTCGACCGTCTGGTTCGACAATGTCGAGAACGGCGCGGCTGCGATCGTCGGGCAGGAGACGGTTCAGTACGTCGGCAAGATCTACAAGTACTACATCTCCTACGAGTCGCTTCGCTCGCCCGCTCCGGCGAGCGCAACGGCCGACCCATCGCAGAAATGATCGGTTTGTTCAAAGTGTTCGCTGGCTTGGGTGGTGGACCAAAATCAAGAGGAGCTAATCATGAAACGCAAATCCTTCATGAACCAGATTGGGCTGAGCCTTGGCGCTCTCGTCATCTCGATTGCTTCTGTTCATGCCCAGGTCCCGCTCTCGACCTACATGGACTCGAAAGGGTTCATTGATGTGCAGGCTTTGACCTGCGCGCAACTCGCCAACACTTATCAGGAGGACGCCGACTTTCTCGCGATTTGGTACAGCGGCTGGTACAACGGCCTCGCGAAGAAGCATTTTGCCCATATTACGCGGACCAAATCCGGCGAGCACGAAGTCATTGTGTATTGCAAGGCCCACCCGAAACTCAAGGTGATCCAGGCCATCGACGTTCTCTTCAAGAACGAGAAATGATCGGCGGCTCCCCGAGGCAACCGGTGCGGCGAGACCGGGATGTCTCGCTGCACTGCCCGTTCACTCGCCAAGCATCGCAATGATCCGCATCAGGACGCGATGGTTGTGGCGACGTGGGCGGTCTGTTGACGCCCGGTGGCCATGGCCGTTCTTGTCGATCCGGGCGAGTTCTTTCGGCTGTTGGCGAAAGGCCCGGTTTCAAACGGCGTGTGCAAATGGAGAGGGCGCGGCAATGAAGGAGTTTTTGAAAACGACCTTAATCGGAGGCGCACTGTTTCTCCTGCCCGTCGCTCTTGTACTGGCGATTCTCAGCCACGCGATGCGTCTGGCGGTGAAGGCCGCACTTCCGGTGTCTCATGCCCTTCATTTCGACCAGATCGGAAAGGTCGCGGGCATTGGAATTGTTACAGTCGTGGCAGTGGCTTTATTGATCCTGGTGTCGTTCCTCGCCGGCATCGTCGCGCGAACCAAAACCGGCTCTCGGATTAGCGCGTGGGTCGAAAAATCATTTCTTGGCAGCCTTCCGCAGTACCAGATGGTGAAGAGTATGGCTCAAGGCCTTGCTCAGGCCGAAGGCGCCAGCGATGAGTTCAAGCCGGTGCTGGTGAACGTCGAGGGTGGCTGGCAGCTCGGATATCTCCTCGAGACACTCGAGAACGACTGGGTGGCTGTCTTCGTTCCGCAGGCGCCGACGCCGCTGGTCGGCATTGTCAGATATTGCCAGGTCGATCGCATTCGTCCTCTGAGCATGTCGATGTTGCAGGCGAGGGCAATCGTGACCAATGTCGGCATTGGATCCGCGGCGGCCCTCGAAGGAGAAGATCTGAGCAGAGCGGCAACTTGATTCCGCGGATCCACGTAAGTAACGAGGGAATTTGACCGAGCTTCCGTTAGGCTTGCGCGTTGAGCCATATAACTTGCAACTTGCTGCGTCCGTTGCCGGTGTCGCTTCGTCGATCAATCCCGCTATCGAATTCCGGATGGCGGCGGCAAGCTTCCGGGATGCCGCAACGCAGACCATCAGTTTGCGCTTGAACCCCAACGCGAGGCAGGAACTTGGCCGGCTGTGAGCTCGTTTGCTCCGGCGGGCTTTTTTAGTCCCGTGTCGTCGATTGGCGGCGTATCGTACGATCAATTTTTCGCGCCTGAAGGAGCCTGCAACGATGGCCAGGAAATTCAAGATCGGCGATCACGTCAGCTGGAATTCCGAGGCCGGCCGCGTCTCCGGCACCATCATCGCGGTCCACATCAGCGATTTCGACTACAAGGGGCACACCCACCGCGCCTCGGAAGCCGATCCGCAATACGAGATCAAGAGCGACAAGACCGATCATGTCGCGGCCCACAAGGGCAGCGCGCTGCATCATGCCTAGCAAAGACGTGGCGCTTCCGTTCTTCACGATCGGTCATTCCACCCGCAGCCTCGAGGATTTCATCGCTCTCCTCGGCGCGGCCACGATCGAGCGTATCGTTGACATCCGAACGGTGCCGCGGTCGCGAACCAATCCGCAGTTCAACAAGGATACGCTGCCCAAGCCGCTTAAGGCCGCGGGCATCTCGTATGAGCATCTGGCCGATCTCGGCGGGCTCCGCGGCAAGGCGCGAAGCGTGGCGCCGTCCGTCAACGGGTTCTGGAGCAACGAGAGTTTTCACAACTACGCCGACTATGCGCTGTCGCCGCAGTTTCATGCGGCGCTCCAGCATCTGCGCGACGAGGGGCGCCGGCAACGCTGTGCGATGATGTGCTCGGAAGCCGTGTGGTGGCGCTGCCACCGCCGCATCGTCGCCGACTACCTCATCGCGTCCGGCGAGACGGTCGTCCACATCATGGGGGAGGGGCGCCTCGAGCCCGCCCGTCTTACCGAAGGCGCCGTCGTCCAGGGCGACGGCACGGTGGTCTATCCGGCTACGGGTGAACTGGATTTATGAAAGGAGTGAGGCTTGCGGCTGCACCGTCGCGCCGCGCCCACTCACTCCATACTGCGCTTCCAATAGCCGGTGCCGAGCTTGCCGGTGATCACGGCAATGGCGTCGCGGATTTCGTAGGAGCCGCCGTCACTGTAGTTCCTCAGTCCTCTCAGCGCATGCAGCGTCCAGCGGCCGTTGGCGAAGCTGACGGTGCCTTCGTGCGGGCGCGCGGCGCGGGAGGGCTCGGCGTGGAATTGATAGGTGCCGTCGGCCATGATCTTCCAGATCCAGCGCGACTGGCCGCGGCCACCCGGCACCATGATCTCCCAGGTGCCGACCAGCGCGGGATCGATCGCGCCGGCTGCTGTCGCCGATGGCGCTGACAATGCGGCGGCTGCCGGCGCAGCGTTCGCCTGTTTCGTGGCGGCGGCGTCGGCGGGCGGAGCGGCCACGAGGTAGATCGCCTTGCGTGACAGCGAGCCGTACACAAACGGCTGCTGCGCGTTGCGCGTCGCCTCCATCACGTCGTCGCGGACGTTGCGGAACATGAAGGTGACCTCGACGCCCGGCGTCTCGATGTTGCGGAGCAGCGCCGCGGCGAACGGGCTGTTGCGGTCGTCACCGTCGAGCGCAATGGTGCCGTCGCGTGCGGCATAGGCGATCAGCATATTGCCGACCGGCTCGATGCGGCCGAGCCCGCTGCCGGCGGCGGCGCGGGTGGCGAGCGAGCGGCGCATCTTCGCCGCGAACGGATTGTTGCGACAGGCATCGAGGATGACGAGGCCGAGGCTTGTGGTGTTGGAGACCTGCAGCATCACGCTTTGCAGGCTGATCGCTTCATTGGCGGCGTCGGTATCGCGCTTCAGCTCGGCATCGACCGGGATCAGCCAGTTGTCGCCGTTGATCTCCATGCCATGGCCGGCGAAGTACACCGCGGCCATGTCGGCGCCGGCGGCATTGGGTCCGAATGCGATCAGGCCGCGCCGCATCTCGTCGAAGCCGGCATTGGTGATGAGCGTCACGGTAAAGCCGAGGCGCTTCAGCGCTGCTGCGATATCGCCGGCATCATTCGGCGGATTGGACAGCGCCGGCACGCTTTTGTAGGCGCCGTTGCCGATCACCAGCGCCACCCGCTTGCCGTCGGCCGCAGCCGGCACGGCGAAGCCCGCCAGCGCCGCGGCAACGGCCAGTCCCGAGACAAACGCGCGGCGGTTCATGCTGGCCCCGATCGGAGTGACGGGCGCATGGTAGCGTAGCGGGCGCGACGCGGCCATGGAAATGGCGCGCGATCAGGCCGCCTGCTTCGGCGTCCAGACGCCGGCCGGCACCGGCTCAGCCGGCAACAAGCTGCCGCCGGCGGCGCCCGCGATCGACATCGTGATCTCGTGGATGTCCTGCACCGACCGCTGCATCGAGAAGCGCGGATAAAGCTCGCGCAAGGTGGTCGCGGCCGCTGCCTGCGCCGCCGAGGGATCGGCCAGCACGGCCTCGACGGCGGCGGCGATGCTGGTTGTGTCCTGGCCGAAGCTGAAGCGGGCGAGATGCGGCATCTCGGCGGCCGAGAAGCGGTTGGCGTCGAACACCGGTACGGTGCCCGCGCCGAGCGCGAAGAACACCCGGTCATGCACCGACAGATCGATATTGGGATTGAGCGAGACCGCGGCGAGGTAACTCCCGAGGCCTTCGCGCATCGCATCGAAGGTCATCGCGCCGAGCACGCGGGCCGGACGCCCGCTGACGTCGAGATCGCTCCAGCCGCCGCCGATGAAGTCGACCGGATAGTCGGCGAGCACCGCACCCACCTCGCGGGTGCGCACGCCTCGTGTGTAGTTGTCGAGCCGGGTCAGGATCACGTTGAACAGGTCGCCGCCGGGCTTCAGATAAACCAGGTGCTGCTCGGCGACGTCGACGATGATCTTCGGAAATGCGCCGCAGGTCTTGCCGCGCGCCTCGGCGATCGCATCGAACAGCAGCGCAAACAGTTTTGGCGGCATCGTCTTGCGCCAGCCGCGCTCGAGCGCCAGCGGATTCCAGCCGGACTTGGCGAAGATCAGCCGGCCGTTGCGCTGCTCGGGCGGCAGGCCGCCGAAGAAGCCGGGATCGGGAATGCCCATATGAGTCGCGAACACGGCGTCGTTGGCCCCCAGATGATCGCGGTTGAATGCGGCATGGTCCGGAAACACGTAGCCATGCGCGGTGTAGCGGCTCTCGAGCCCGTGACGCATGGCGAAATAGCAGGGATGATCGCAGAACCAGGTGAAGACGGGAATCTCGGCGACGTCCCAGAACAGCCTGCCGTCCTTGGTATGGATATCGAGCCCAATGCCGGAGAAGCCGAGCGCCATGGTCTCGGCACGCCGCGGCAGCAGGGCGTTGAGCCGGGCCGAGAAATCCGGCGCCAGCAGATCGAGCATCCTGACCTCGTGCCCGAGCCGGTCGAACTCGGCGGCGGCCATCGCCAGGATGCCGCGCAGCGAATCATAGGTGGTGTTGCTGGAGTACAGGACGCAGATCACGGACATGGGACCTCCGCGCTTGATGGTGTTGCTGCTCGCGCGGGCATTTCCGTCGCCTTGCTTGCTGTCAGTTGAACGGCCGAGCCGGCCGTTCCGGGCTCGGAATTATCCTGATGGGCGGATTTATTTCGCCGGAAACGGCCGTGTCGTCACGTTGAAGCTGCGTCGGGCGCCGTCGCGATCCGACATGAGGGCGAGAGCGCATGCAGCTTGATGGCTTCGACGTCGTCGTGGTGGGGGCGGGCTTCTTCGGCGCTGTGATCGCCGAGCAGGTGGCGAGCAGGCTCGGCCGCTCCGTCTGCGTGCTCGACCGCCGTCCGCATATCGGCGGCAACGCCTATTCGGAGCTCGACCCCGACAGCGGCGTCGAGGTGCATCGCTACGGCACGCATATCTTCCACACCAATTCCGAGACCGTCTGGCGCTATCTGCACCGCTTCACCGAGTTCACCGGCTACCGTCACCGCGTCTTCACGGTGGCGAAGGGCCGCGTCTATTCGATGCCGATCAACCTTGCGACCGTGTGCGCGGCGTTCGGGCGCGCCATGACGCCGGACGAGGCCCGCGTCGTGATCGCGGCGGAGGCGGCCGCGCACGGCGCCGCGGGGATCGGCAATCTCGAGGACAAGGCAATCGCCTCGGTCGGCCGCACGCTCTACGATCTCTTGATCCGCGGCTATACGCAGAAGCAGTGGCAGACCGATCCGCGTGAGCTTCCGGCCGACATCATCGGCCGCCTGCCGGTCCGCTTCACGTTCGACGATCGCTACTTCGCCGATCGCTATGAGGGCATGCCGGCAGACGGCTACACCGCGATCTTTCGCCGGATGCTCGATCATCCCAGGATCGCGGTCCACCTCGGCGTCGACTATTTCGACGTCGCCGACCGCATCAATCCGCGGCAGCTCGTGGTCTATACCGGTCCGATCGACCGCTTCTTCGGCTATGCCTGCGGCCATCTCGGCTGGCGCACCGTCGACTTCGCGCGCGAGGTGCACGACGTCGCCGACTACCAGGGCGCCGCGGTCATCAACTATGCCGACGCCGAGGTGCCGTACACCCGCGTCCACGAGTTCAGGCATCTGCATCCGGAGCGCGCGCATGCGCAAGGCCGGACGACGATCTATCGCGAATATTCCCGCTTCGCGGGCCGGAGCGACGAGCCGCATTATCCGATCAACACCGCCGCCGACCGCGCCATGCTCGCCTCCTATCACGCCATGACGGCGTCGCGGCCGAATGTCATTTTCGGTGGCCGGCTCGGCTCCTACAAATATCTCGACATGCACCAGGCGATCGGCGCGGCGCTGAAGACGTTCGAGCACGAGGTCGAGCCGTTCTTTGTTCGCGAAGGCATGCACCGGCGTGACGCGGCCGCGCGCCGCGAAGTCTTGTCGCCCTTGCCGGCGTGATCTAATCCTGCGAGCTGCGGGCAACGAACGCCATAACAAATCGCCCGCGGTCCCCGGTGAGGAAACAATGAGAAAAACCGTTATTGCCGCGGCTGCCGCCGCCACTAGCCTTGCTGTCAGCATCGCCCACGCCGCGCCGCTTCCGGAAACGTCGGCGCACCAGGCCGGTTTCTCGGAGCGGGGGCTGGCGCGGCTCGACGACTTCTTCGCGCGCGAGATCGCGGCCAAGCGCGTGCCCGGCGCCGTGGTGGCGATCGCGCGCGACGGCAAGCTCGTGCATTACAAGGCGTATGGCCAGCTCGATCCGGTGAAGGGCACGCCGATGCCGATCGACGCGGTGTTCGCGCTGGCGTCGATGACCAAGCCGATGGCGGCGGTTGCAGGACTGACGCTGATGGAGCAAGGCAAGCTGCCGCTGCAGGCCAGGGTCGCCGAGTTCTATCCGGCGTTCGCCGACATGAAGGTCGGCGTGCAGCAGGCCGACGGCTCGCTGAAGATGGAGCCGCAGGCGCAGCCGATCTTCATCCACGATCTCTATCGCCACACCTCCGGCCTGATGTATGGCGGCCGGCCCGACAGCTCGAGCGCACTGGCGCGACTCTATCCCGACGGCACCGCGCCGGCGGTCGAGGGCGATACCCAGGCCTTCATCGACCGCATCACCCAGCTGCCTCTGGTGCATCAGCCCGGCACTGAGTTCGAATACGGCTTCTCGATCGACGTGCTCGGCGCCGTCGTCGAGAAGGTCTCCGGCCAGCGGCTTGGCGATTATCTCGCGGCCAATGTCTGGAAGCCGCTCGGCATGAAGGATGCGACGTTCCACCCGGCCGAGGCGCAGCGCGCGCGGCTGGCGCGTCCGTTCCCCAACGATCCGCTCACGGGCAAGCCGCAAGCCATCAAGCTGCTCGATACACCGTCCAGGTTCGATTGCGGCGGCGCCTGCTCGTTCGCCACCGTCGGCGACTATCTGCGCTTCGGGCAGATGCTGCTCAACGGCGGCGAGCTCGACGGCAAGCGCATCCTCAGCCCCAAGACGGTGCATCACATGACGTCGAACCATCTCGGGCCCGAGATCAGGAACAACGTCGCGGCGGTCGAACCGCATCGCGGCGGATTCGGCTTCGGGCTGTCGGTCGCGGTGCGGACCAGCGAGGGGCTGTCGTCAGTGCCGGGCAATCCCGGCGAGTTTACCTGGAACGGCGCTTATGGCACCCAGTTCTTCTGCGATCCGAAGGAGCGTCTTGTCGTTGTGGTGGGAACCGCGGCGCCGGGCGAGCTGCGTAAATATTATCGCGAGAATGTGCAGGACATCGTCTATGGCGCGTTGGTGAAGTAACGCCTCAGCAGAAAAGTCGAACCTCACGTTCCCACGTTTTGCATACGTGGAACGTTGAACAGCAAAAAGGTCCGTCGCTCAAGCTGAGCGACGGACCTTAAATCTTGCGTGGCTACCAGCGCCTGTAGACGCCGGTCAGCGTACCGTTGTTGTTCCCTTCAGGACCCACGTCACCCTGGGTCGAGCTCGGCGTCGGGTGGTTGGTGCCGTTGAACGAACCGTACCAGCCCGGCTCCGCTGGAGAGTACATCACGTCAGGCTGCACGGCCTGATAGCGGGGGCCGCCGTAATATCTCGGACCAGGGTTCCCATAAGGATAGTAGCCTTGTGCGAACGCGCCTGCCGTTGTTGCGATCAGGGACGCCGCGGCGAGGGACAATATCTTGGTCTTTCGTTGCATTCACACTCTCCTTACTGGTGTCCCGACCAACGACCGCCATGGAGCGGCGTTCCTGATCTGCCATGCATCTCGCAAGGGCAAATCTGCGCGAGCGTGGGATCAGGTTCTTGTGAGGGGGCTTGTGTTCCGGGAGGGCACTGCCGGGCTCTGCCCGGCAGGATGCATCCGTCGCCGGCCCGTTATGCTTCCATGGCTATAACGGCGGATGCGCGAGCGGCGCCTCGAAAAACCGGGGCGGTTCGTAAAAGGAAGCCCGCCACTGCGGCGGGCAAGGTCTCAGGGAGGAAAGCGCCCTGACAAGGGAGCGTGCAGCCAGTCTCCCCGATTCGTGCGCGGCTGCGAAGATCGTATAACTACTGTCATCAGGGGCGGCATTATGCGAATGCTCTAGAGGCCGCGGCCGGCCGGCAAGGGAATGACAAGGCGCGCTAACACTGCGCAATTACAGGGGAAGTTTCATGAGCACGTCTGGAGTTTTTGCCCGCGTCGTCGCGGCGATCGGGGCCGGCGCCCTGGCGTGGCGGCGGATGCAGGGCGCGCAGCCCGCGCCCGCCTGGGGTAGCGCGCCAGAGATCCCGCAGGCCAAACCGCAGGGCGCGATCCCGACGCTCAAGATGCCGACGGCGCTGGGCTGGGACAACGACCAGAAGCCGGTCGCCGCGCCCGGGCTCAAGGTCAACGCCTTTGCCGCCGGGCTCGATCATCCGCGCTGGATCAATGTGCTGCCCAATGGCGATGTGCTGATCGCGGAGGCGACGCAGATCGCAGGAAAGCCGCGCAGCGTCTTCCACTACGCGATGCAGGCGACGATGCGGCGCGCCGCGGCGCTCGGCGTCAGCGCCAATCGCATCACGCTGCTGCGCGACCGTGACGGCGACGGCGTCGCCGAAAGTCGCGGCGCCTTCATGGAAGGATTGAGCCAGCCGTTCGGCATGGCGCTGGTCGGCGACACCTTCTATGTCGGCAACACCGACGGCGTCGTGGCTTTTCCCTACACTGCGGGCGCCGATCGCATCACCGCGCCGGGACGCAAGCTCGTCAGCTTCAAGCCCGACGGGCACTGGACGCGCAGCCTGCTGCCGAGCGCCGACGGCAAGAAACTCTATGCCGGCGTCGGCTCGCTCAGCAACATCGCCGAGAGCGGTTTTGCGGTCGAGGAAGGCCGTGCCGCGATCTACGAGCTCGATCTCGCAGGTGGCACCAGCCGCATCTTCGCCGGAGGCCTGCGCAATCCGGTGGGCATCGCGTGGGAGCCGAGCACCAATGTGCTTTGGACCGTCGTCAATGAGCGCGACGGCCTCGGCGACGAGACGCCGCCGGACTATCTGACCTCGGTACGCGACGGCGGCTTCTACGGCTGGCCCTATTGCTACTGGGGCAAGACGGTCGACGATCGCGTGCCGCAGGATACGGCGATGGTCGCCAAGGCGATCCAGCCGGACTACGCGCTCGGCGGCCACACCGCCTCGCTCGGCCTGTGCTGGATGCCGCAGGGCACGCTGCCGGGTTTTCCCGACGGCATGGTGATCGGCCAGCACGGCTCGTGGAATCGCTCGACGCTGTCAGGCTACAAGGTGGTGTTCGTGCCGTTCGCGGACGGCCATCCCGCGGGGCCGCCGCGCGACATCCTTTCGGGCTTCCTCGCGCCCGACGAGAAGGTGTCGTACGGCCGCCCGGTGGGCGTCGCGCTCGGCCCCGACGGCTCGCTGCTGGTGGCCGACGACGTCGGCAACGTGATCTGGCGCGTGACGGCGGCGTAAGCGCCTGCACTTGCGGCAAGACGATTTGAACGGCGCGGCTTCGATCGGAGCCGCGCCGTTTCATTTGGAACAGAGCGTTAGCCTTGACTTACCGTAAGTGTAGACTTACGTTAAATCCAACAACGGACGACACGATTATGATCAGCGCCGAACGCGCGCTCGACGCGCTGGGAGACCCGACCCGCCGCCTGGTGTTCAAGCGGCTGCGTGAGGGCAATCGATCGGTGCAGGAGATCGCCGACGGCCTCAAGGTGAGCCGTCCGGCAGTGTCGCAGCATCTTCGGGTGCTGAAGGACGCCGGCCTTGCCGTGGTGCGGATCGAAGGCACGCGGCGGCTCTATGCCATCGACACCCGCGGGTTGGAGAGCCTGCGCGGCTGGCTCGACGGATTCTGGGACAAGACACTGACCGCCTTCAAGCAAGCGGCCGAACGCGAAGCCGCCAAAGAGAGGAGATCCCGATGACGATGCAAGCGACCTCCGACAATTACGATCCCTACAGCGTCCGCAAGGTGATGAATGTCGAGGCGCCGCCGGCGGTGGCCTGGCGGGTCTTCACCGAGCAGATGGGCACGTGGTGGCCGCTCGCGCATTACAAAATCGGCAAGACCAATGCGGTCGATGCAATCATGGAGCCGCGCGTCGGCGGCCGCTGGTACGAACGCGGCGACGACGGCAGTACCTGCGACTGGGGCAGCGTGCTGCTCTGGGAGCCCCCGTCGCGCCTCGTGCTGTCGTGGGATATCACCGCGGACTGGCAATACGATCCGAACCTGAAGACCGAGATCGAGGTGCGCTTCATTGCCGACGGCAAGGACGCCACCCGCGTCGAGCTCGAGCACCGCAAGCTCGACCGTTACGGCGCCCGCGCCGCCGAGATGCGCCGCATCTTTGATACCGAAGGCGATTGGGGCCGGCTGCTCGCGATGTTCGCGGCACGCGCCGCGCAGGGGCCGAAAGCATGACCGCGCGCGGATCGGCAATAGCGCGGCGATGTCAGACAGTCCTGATCTCGCCGCCATCGATGCGCAGCACGGTGCCGGTCATCCAGCGCGCCGGCGGCGACACGGCATAGGCGACGAGGTCGGCGATCTCCTCCGGCGTGCCGAACCGCCTGATGCCGGCCTGCCTGAGGAAGCCGGCCTTGGCCGCGTCGACATCGAGCTGCCTTGCCGCTGCGATCTTCTCCAGCATCGCGAGGCGTCGGCCGGTCATCACGGCGCCCGGGGACACGCAGTTCACCTGCACGCCGTCGTCGATGCCGCGCTCGGCGAAGGCTTTTGCAAGTGCCTCGATCGCGGCGTTGATCGTGCCCACCGCGGCGGCGCCGGCGCGGGGTAGCACGGCGGCATTGCCTGACGTGAAGATGACAGCGCCTTGCGACGCTTTCAGCGCGTCCCAGGCGCGGATCGTCAGCCGCCTCGCGCCGTGAAACTTGAGCGCGAGGCCGGCGTCCCATTGCTGGTCGGTCAGCTCGAACAGATCGAGCCCGGGCACTGAGCCTGCGACATTGACCAGCGCGTCGATGCGGCCGAAGCGATCCAGCGTGGCCTTGACGATTTCATCAGCGGCATCAGGCGCGGCGAGATCGAGCTCGAGCGCCAGCGGCGTGCTGCCGCGTCTTTCGATCTCCTGAGCGGCCTCGCGCAGCCTCTCGCCGCTGCGCGCGACGAGGACGATGGCGGAAAAATCCCGCGCGAGCCGCAGCGCGGCGGCGCGTCCGATGCCGGAGCTGGCGCCGGTCACGATGGCGACGGATGTAGTCATGTGTACTTCCTTGCAGTGGTCGGCGCGACTGAGTGGATGTGAGCCCGTCATTGCGAGGAGCGACAGCGACGAAGCAATCCATCCTTCCGTTGTGCGGAGCTATGGATTGCTTCGCTTCGCTCGCAAAGACGCGGATAGAGTTGTGGGTGCCGACATCCTTGAGTCAGCGGTTCAGGAACTCGCGGATAGCCTGCGCGATCTCGGCGGCGTGCGTTTCCAGCGCAAAGTGGCCGGTGTCGAAAAATTTGACGACCGCCTTCGGATTGTCGCGCTTGAACGCCTCGGCGCCCGGCGGCAGGAAGAACGGATCGTTCTTGCCCCACACCGCGAGGAACGGCGGCTGGTGGGTGCGGAAGTAAGTCTGGAAGGTGGGGTAGAGCGCGACGTTGCTCTTGTAGTCGCCGAACAGATCGAGCTGCACGTCGTGCGCGCCGGGCCGCGCCATGTAGTAGTTGTCGAGGTTCTGGCCGTCCGGCGACACCGTTTGCGGATCTGATGTGCCGTGGGTGTACTGCCAGCGCGTGGTCTCCGGCGTCAGGAACGCACGCAAGGCGTCGCGGTTCGCCGGCGAGGGATCCTGCCAATAGGCCTTGATCGGCGTCCAGCCGTCGCTGAGGCCTTCCTGATAGGCGTTGCCGTTCTGGGAGATGATCGCCGTGATCCGCTCCGGATGCTTGACCGCCAGGCGGAAGCCGGTCGGCGCGCCATAATCGAACACATAGACCGCGAAGCGATCGAAGCCGATCACCTCGGTAAAGCGATCGATGACGCCGGCGATGCTGTCGAAAGTGTAGTTGAACTTGTCGCGCGGCGGCATGTCCGTCTGGCCGAAGCCGGGCAAATCCGGCGCCACGATGTGGAATTTGTCCGCGAGCTGCGGGATCAGATCGCGGAACATGTGGCCGGCGCTCGGGAAGCCGTGCAGCAGCAGCAGCTTTGGCGCGCCGGGCGAACCGGCTTCGCGATAGAAGATGTTAAAGCCGTCGACATCGGCAATGCGGTATTTGACCTGGGACATCTGTCACTCCTTGTGATCGTGCGTTGGTGAGTTCCGGGACTTAGGATTTGATTTGCTTCGCGAGCCCGCTGATCGCTTCGGGACGCAGATAGAGCAGCAGGGCGCAGCACACCGTGGCAAAGCCCAGCAGCGGCATGAACGGCGCGATGGCGGCGCCGGCCGCGAACACCAGCACGGCGAGCAAGGTGCGACGCTGCGTCCATGTCCGCACGCGCTCGGAGATCAGGCTCTGGTCTGCCTGCGTCAGCACCGTGCGCTCGAAGGCGAGATAGGCGAGATCGATCAGCAGGAAGATGACTGCATAGACCACCACCGGCGCGGCGGCCATGTGCGATCGCGCGACCCATGCGGTGGCAAACGGCAGCAGTGAAACCGCGAACAGATGCACGAAGTTCAGCCAGATCAACCGCGGCGTCGGCTGCCGCACCAGATGCAGCAGATGGTGATGATTGACCCAGATCACCGCGATGAACAGATAGCTCGCGGCGTAGCTGATCGCGGTCGGCCACAGCGGCAGCAGGTCGGCGAACCGCGAGCCCTCCGGCGCCTTCAGCTCCAGCACCATCACCGTGATGATGACGGCGATCACCGCATCGGAAAACGCGCCGAGCCGGTCGGCCGAGAGACGTTTCTCCTGCATGGCAGCTCTCCTGTCCGAAATCGTGGGAAGAGGTCAGCGCTCTGTAACGTTCTCGACCGCTTCCCGGATGATGTCGGTGACGAGCTTCGACGCGGTCATGATCGGGGTGTGATCGACCGGGTGTGAGCGCACGCTCGCCTGCATCCGCGCCGCCATGCTGCGCTGGGTCTCGGGCGCGATCATCCGGTCGTCCTCGGCAACCAGGAACCAGCTCGGGACGTCCTTCCACAGGGGGCGGCCGACCGGCACGGTGATGCAGGCCGGCGAGATCGGCCGCTGCACCGCGGCGAGTACCGCAAGGTCCTCGGACCGCGCGCCCTGCGCAAAGGCCGCCGCGAAAGCGGACTCCGGCAGCCAGATCAGGCCATTGGCGTCGGGCGCGAGCTTCGGCGCGAACGGATGCGGCGGCAGCCGGTAGAATACGTCGGCGACCGTCTCACTTTCATCCGGCGCCAGCGCCGCGACATAGACCAGCGCCTTGACGCGCGGCGAGCGGGTCTCGGCAATCACGGCGCCGGCATAGGCATGGCCAACCAGCACCACCGGGCCCGCGACGCGGTCCAGAGTGCGGTTCAGCGCGGCGACGTCGTCGGCGAGCGAGGTGAGGGGCAGCGGCGCCGCCACCGCCCTGATGCCCTCGGCGTCGAGCGCCGTGATCACCCGCGCCCAGCTCGAGCCGTCGGCCCACGCGCCATGCGCAAGCACCACGCTGACATCCTTGTTCGACATTGTCCGCTCCCTCGTTTCAGGCCCGTTTTGGCCGTAACCTCTAAAATGCTATTTTACAGGTTATCGCGCTTATGGTCCAGGACGCGTAACTTGTCAAATGAATTTTATCAGGTTACTATTTCCGTGACTGAGGAAGCCGTCAGAAAGCCGCCAGGAGGGCGTCACCGTGCAATCCCATCCGCCCGCGATGTTCATCGCAGACAGCCTGGGCATCGATTTCATCAATTCGATCGCGACGCCGGTCGATACGCCGGTCGACTGGATCGGCGATGGCGACGGCCTGCTGCGCTGGCTCGCGCAGGCGCAGCTGGTGCCGCCCGATGTGCTCGACGAGCTCAAGGCGCGCGCGACGTCGGGCGAGCTCGACGACGTCGCCGGTCAGGCCCGCGATTTGCGCGAGTGGTTCCGCGGCTTCGTGCGCAAGCATATGGGCCGGCCGCTGGCGCCGCGTGCGCTCAAGGAGATCGAGCCGCTGAACCGGCTGCTGGAAAGCGATCAGGCGTTCAGCCGGATCGTGGCGCATCGCCACAAGGACGGCGATGGCGGCCATGACGGTTTCGCGCTGGAGCGGACGCGGCGCTGGCGTTCGGCCGAAACATTGCTGCTGCCGATCGGGGAAGCGATGGCCAGGGTCGTCTGCGAGGAAAGCTTCTCCGACATCAAGGCGTGCGAGGGCCCGGCCTGCACGCTGATGTTTGCCGACCACACGCGGGCGCGGGCGCGCCGATGGTGCAGCATGGCGATCTGCGGCAACCGCGCCAAGCAGGCCGCGCACCGCAGCCGGATGAAGGATAGGGGCTGAGACCACCAAAGCATGATCCGGAAAAGTGCGTAGCGGTTTTCCGAAAAGATCATGCTCAAAACAAAGCCCAACAGGAGCCCAACAAAATGGCGGCACTTCCCCTGATCGTGTTCGACGTCAACGAAACCCTGCTCGACCTCGAGACCATGGAGCCGGTGTTCGCGCGCATCTTCAACGACAAGAGCGCGATGCGGCTGTGGTTCGCCAACTTCATCATGTACTCGGCCTCGCTCACCGTCGCGGGGTGTTACGTGCCGTTCACCGATATCGGCGCCGCGGTCATGAAGATGCTGGCCGACACCCGCGGCATCAGGATCGACGATGCCGACAAGCAGGAGCTGACCGAGAAATTCTCCACCATGCCGCCGCACGGCGAAGTGCCCGGCGCGCTGCGCAGGCTGCGCGCGGCGGGTTTCCGCCTGTTCACGCTGACCGACAATCTGCTCGAGGTGCAGACCCGGCAGTCTGACCCATGGCGGCATCGTCGATCTGTTCGAGCGGCGCTTCTCCGCCGACGGCGTCAAGCATCACAAGCCGTCGCGGCAGGCCTATGGCTATGTCGAGAAGGAGCTCGGGGCAAAGCCCTCGGAGTTCTGCCTGATCGCCTGCCACACCTGGGACACGCTGGGCGCGGTCGCGGCCGGCTGGGAGGCCGCGCTGATCAAGCGTCCCGGCAACGATGTCCTCGGCGTCGGCCCGCAGCCGCAGGTCGTCGGCAATGATCTCGACGATGTCGCCGGTCAGCTGATCCGCCGCTACGGCGCCAAAGGGTAACGACGCCTGACGGATTCCCGCGCAGAGAAGAGGGCAAAACGCCCCTCCAGGCCCGATCGCTCGGAAGCGCATAAAACCGGAATGAAATCCATAGCGGTTCTCAACCATGCCCCTTGAGCTTTCCTCAACTTCCGCGGCCGATGCTGCATCCGCCGCAGGGATCGAAGGAGCTCACAGCATGCCGGCCAAGGGACGAGCGACCGCCACCAACGCCACCGCGCAAGGGCGCGAGGACATCCTCAACGCGCGCGCCATCAGCACGCTGGGCGCCGGCGTCGTCAGCGCGATGAGCGCGGTCGGCGCCGCCGTCATCAAGAAGAACAAGCCGGCACTCGGCAAGAATGCCGACTGGTTCTGGCACATGTTCGCGAAATGCGAGGCCAGGGCCGCACGCATCGCCGAGCAGGCCGCGCGCAATCCGGAGGCCTGCGGCGATGCCACCTTCATCGAGGTCTATGCCGCGCAATTGCCGAAGCTGATGACAGCGGCGCTCGAGAGCCACGAGAAGGCGCTCAAGGCGAAGTGATGCCGCGTCCAGGGAGTCCCGCAACGGTGCTCGTCCCGTTCTCGTCCCTCTTGACCTCTCAAATGCGCCAAGGCGGCAAAGTAGCGGCGGCTGTCGCCGACCGGACGGTCTTGCAGGTTAGGCGAAGCCGTCACCCGCCATCGCGCTGACCAGCCCTACGGCCCGGATCGGGCAGGCCGCCTGATCCGGGCGCCAGCTTTTCTGCGACGGGGGCATGGCGATTTGGCGCTTCTTGGCGTAAAGCAGCCCAAATCGTCATGCGGCTGTGCCGCCTGCCGGGTACGCAGCTCCAGGTCGTCCCGCTCGACGTTCTGCGCCCGGACCAATCAAGGTTTCCCATCTCGTGCCCTTTCCGACCACAAGTTCGCCGCTCGCCCGCGCCTTGGCTGAGCGCAACTACGATCAACCGACCCCGGTCCAACTCGCCGTGCTCGCCGCCGACGCGGTCGACCGTGATCTCCTGGTTTCGGCCCAGACCGGCTCGGGCAAGACCGTTGCCTATGGCCTAGCCATGGCAAAGGACTTGCTCGACGGCGCCGAGCGGTTCGAGCCGGCCGCCGCCCCGCTGGCCCTGATCGTCGCGCCGACGCGCGAGCTCGCCTTGCAGGTCCAGCGCGAGCTTGCTTGGCTTTATGAACACGCCGACGGCCGCGTCGTCTCCTGCGTCGGCGGCATGGACCCGCGCCGCGAGCAGCGCGAGCTTGCCGAGGGCGCCCACATCGTGGTCGGGACGCCCGGCCGGTTGTGCGACCATTTGCGGCGCGGCCGTCTCGACATTTCGGAACTCAAGGTCGTCGTGCTCGACGAGGCCGATGAAATGCTCAATCTCGGTTTCCGCGAGGATATGGAATTCATCCTCGAGACCACGCCGGACACCCGCCGCACCTTGCTCTTCTCGGCGACGTTTCCGCGCGGCATCGTCGCGCTCGCCAAGCAGTATCAGGAGCAGGCGTTCCGGATCGAGGTCGCGGGTGACGAAGGCGGCCATGCCGATATCGAGTACCGCGCCATCCGGGTGGCCGCCGACGATGTCGAGCACGCCGTCGTCAACGTGCTGCGTTTCCATGAGGCGCCGAGCGCGCTGGTGTTTTGCAACACGCGTGAGGCCGTCAGGCATTTGCAGGCGGCGCTGCTCGAGCGCGGGTTCTCCGTCGCCGCGCTGTCGGGCGAAATGACCCAGAACGAGCGGACCCAGGCGCTGCAGGCGTTGCGCGACGGGCGGTCGCGGGTTTGCGTCGCGACCGACGTCGCGGCGCGCGGCATCGACCTGCCGAGCCTCGATCTCGTCATTCACGCGGATCTGCCGAAAGATCCGGAGGTCATGCAGCATCGCTCGGGCCGCACCGGCCGCGCCGGCCGCAAGGGTGTCAGCATCCTGCTGGTGCCGCCGGCACGGCGGCGGCGCGCCGAATTGCTGCTCGATCTCGCCGGCATCGATGTGGTCTGGGGCTCCGCGCCGCAGGCGGAGGAGATCCGCAAGCTCGACCATGATCGCCTGCTGCAGGATGCAGTGTTCTCCGAAGAGGCGACGTCAGATGATCTGGCGCTGGCGCAGGCCTTGCTCGCCGAACGCGCGCCCGAGGCGATTGCCGCAGCGCTCGCCCGGCTTTACCGTGCGCGGCTGCCTGCGCCCGAAGACATTCTCGATCCCGGCGAGGGACGCGGTCGGGACCGCGACGATCGTCGCGGCGAGCGCGCCTCGCGCCGCGATGATCGTGCCGCGGGGCCGCGATCGAAGACCGGCAAGTCCTCCGCGCGTCACGGCATGGAGGAGGCGACCGTCTGGTTCCGCGCCGCGATCGGACGCCGGAAGAGCGCCGAAGCCCGCTGGCTGCTGCCGATGATCTGCCGCCGTGGCGGCATCGACAAGCGCGACATCGGCGCGATCAAGATCATGGATACGAGCACCGAATTCGAGATCGCCGCGCGGGTCGCGGATTCCTTCGCGGTCAAGATCAAGCGTCCGGACAAGGAAGACAGCATCCGCATCGAGCCGCTGGCGGGCGCGCCGCAGGGAGAGGTGCGCGAGAAGCCGGCGCGCAAGCCCTGGCGCGACGATGGCGACGGCGGATACAGCGCGCCGCGCGCCGGGGGGCCGCGCGCCGAGGGTGCAGGAAAGCGGCGCGGCACGCCGGACCGCGAGGCCAGAGCGTTTTCGAGCGAAGGCGCGAGCGGTTCGCGTCAGGAATACGCGTCAAAGAAGGAATCCAGGGACTCGTTCCGATCCGATCGGGACGGAAAAGGCTTCAGGCCGAAATCCGGCGACGAGCCCCGGTTCGGAAAGAAAAAGAAGCATCCGGGCAAGTCCAGCCACGCCGGACCCACGCAGTGGCCGGACGTGTCGGCGAAGCCGAAGTTCGGCAAGAAGCCGAAGAAGAAGCGGCGGGGCTGAGGCGGCGTGCGGATGTGTGAGTCACAAGCCGTGCCACATCCTCACCGTCGTCCCGGCGAAGGCCGGGACCCATTACCCCGAATGCTCATTGTTGCCTAACGCTGGAGCCGCAGCTCGCTTCGACAACGAACGCCTGTGGTTATGGGTCCCGGCCTTCGCCGGGACGACGATGCGGAGAGGGCTTCGCGTCTAACTGATTGCTTGTGACGCCCGGTATTTTGCAGCCGCTTGGCCCCTCACGCCACCAGCGCGATCTTCGGCACGGTCGCGAGCACCGACTGGTTGCGGCCGTTGGCCTTGGCGGCGTAGAGCGCCTTGTCGGCGGCCTCGATCAGATCGGACCATTGCTGGCCCGCGGTCGGCCGCATGCTGGCGACGCCGATGCTGACTGTCGTGATCAGTTCGCCCGCGCACCATTGCTGGACCTTGCGGCGGATGGTCTCGGCCAGGTTGAAGGCCTCGAGCGCGGTCATGTTGGGCAGCAGCACGGCGAACTCCTCGCCGCCGAAACGAGCCGGGCAATCGCCGGCGCGGCGCACCGCGTCCGAAATGCAGATCGCGATCCCGACCAGCACCTGGTCGCCGGCCTGATGCCCATAGGTGTCGTTGTAGGCCTTGAAATGATCGGCATCGATCATCAAGAGCGCGACCGGCTGGCCGTAGCGGCCGGCACGGCGCCATTCGCGCTCGATCTCGCCGTCGAACTTGCGCCGGTTCTTCAGGCCGGTGAGGGCGTCGGTAGTCGCCATCTCCTCGAGCTTGTCCTCGGCGTCGGCGCGGCGAACGATCTCGCGGGCGAGCACCAGCGTTCCGCTGAGCACGAACAGGATCAGAAACGCCATGATCGCGCCGATGCGAATGGCCTCCGTGCGCCAGAGGTTGAAGACGGCTTCGAGCGGCTTGCCAACCACCACGTAAAGCGGCCCGGAGCTGCTGCGCCTGACATAGAGCCGCGGTATGTCGTCGACCGGGCCCTTGCCGGAGAAGGCGCCGCCGACCTTCAGGTTCTCGGCCTTCCAGTCCAGCTGCTCCGCGAGGTTCTTGCCGATCACGTCGAGATCGAACGGCGTCCGCATGATGATGGTGCGGTCGTTGCGCAGCACGGTGATGGTGTCGCCTGGCATGAGGTTCAGCCGCCCGAACAGATCGTGGAAATAGCTGAAGCGGATCGAGCCGACCACGACGCCGAGGAAGCGGCCCTCGTCGTCGACGATGCGCCGGCTCAGCACGATGGCGTAGGCGCCGCGATGCAGCATCGGCCGGCTGATGTAAAGGCCGACATCGGGATTGTCGCGCTGGACCGTGAAATACTCCTCGTCGCTGCGGTTCTCCGGCCGTGGATCGAGGCTCGCCGCGTCGATGGTCAAATTGCCCTTGGTGTCGAACACCTGGATCGCGCCGAAATGTTTTGCGGTCGCGGCGTGATCGAACAGGATCAGCTGGCGCAGTTCCTTGCTGATATTGCGGATCTCCGGCATCTCGAGATTGCTGGCGACCGCGCGCAGCGACAGGTCGTAGAGCTCGATGTTGCGGCTGATGTCGGCCTCGATCCCCGACGCCAGATTCTCCAGGGTGCGGCGGGCCAGTTCCTCCTCGCCGCGGCGCATGTCGAACATCACGCCGGCGCAGACCGCGGAGAAGCCGAGGACAGTCGCAATCGACGCCGCGATCAGCAGCTTTGCCGATAGTCGCCAGCGCCGCCTTGCGTCGTTTCGCCGTCGAAATGACATGTCCCGCTCCAATGCGCCGTCATGCAACGGGAAATCTTGTTGTCGCCTTAAATGGCGACAGCAGCCGCCGAATGGGTTAACGGGTGGTTGCCGGACTTTTGTCATCGAGGACGTTGTGAACGACTACGACGCATTGCGGGATTATCTGAAGAAGCAGCATCTGCCCGAATTCGTGCTGACCTTCGAGGAGATCGAGGCGATCATCGATGCGGCGCTGCCGCGCGCCGCGCACCGGGCCTCGTGGTGGGAGACGTTGCGCAGCCCGCAGGAGAAGATGCCGCAGCGCGAGGCCTGCCTCGAGGCCGGCTACATCGCCACCCGCCAGGCCGACGGCAAAAGCGTCAGGTTCAAGCGCATGCCCAACCGTCGTCCCGGCCTTCGCCGGGACCCATAACCACAGGGCGTTGTTGTTACGAAGGCAACCGGCCCCAGCGCGTCATGGATGGGCCGCGGCGTATGGGTCCCGGCTCCCGTGCGCAATTGCGCACGAGGCCGGGACGACAAGAGTTAGCTCGCGGCTTCCAGCCGTTCCTCGGTGAGCAGCCGGGTCGCCGCATCGGCGTCCATCGGCTCGCCGAAGGCAAAGCCCTGGGCGTATTCGCAGCCGAGCTGGTAGAGCTCGACGGCATCCGAATCCGTCTCGGCGCCTTCCGCCACCACCTCCATCCCGAGATCGTGGGCCAGCGCGATGATCGATTTCAGGATCACCGGGCGGGTGCCGCGGCTGGTGGTGCGGACGAAGGACTGGTCGATCTTGATGGTGTCGAACGGGAAGCGCTGCAGATAGGACAGCGAGGAGTGGCCGGTGCCGAAATCGTCGAGCGACAGCCCGGTGCCGAGCTCGCGGATCCGCGCCAGCATCTGGGCGGCGTGCTCCGGGTTCTCCATGACCAGCGATTCCGTCAGCTCAAGCTTCAGCGTGCCGCGCGCCACCGAGGAGCGCGACAGCACGGTGCGGATATCGTGGATCAGATCGTGGCGCAGCAGCTGCCGCGACGACACGTTGACCGAGGCGAAGATCGGCTCGCGGGCGCGCATCGCGCGCTGCCACACCGCGAGCTGGCGCGCGGTCTGGTCCATCACGAACATGCCGAGATCGACGATCAGGCCGGTCTCCTCGGCGACGTTGATGAACTCCGACGGCGACATCCGGCCGAGCTTGGGATGGTCCCAGCGCGCCAGCGCCTCGAAGCCGGCGATCGCGCGATCCTCCAGCCGCACGATCGGCTGGTACAGGATCGTGATCTCCTGCCGCTCGATGGCGCGGCGCAGGTCGCTCTCCAGCGTCAGGCGGTCGGTCTTGCGCGCCCGCATCGCCGGCTTGTAGACGTCGATGCGGTCGCCGCCGATCCGCTTGGAATGATACATCGCAAGCTCGGCGTCCTTGATGATCTCGTCGGTCAGCGGCGCCGCCGGGTCGGACAGCGCAAGCCCGATCGAGGCGGTCAGGAAGATCTCGCGGTCGTTGAACGCGATCGGCGCGCGGATGGTCTTGCGGATGGTCTCGGCGAAATTGGTGATCCGTGCCGGGTCCTGCTCCGACAGCAGGATCAGGCCGAACTGGTCGCCGGCCATGCGGGCCAGCGTGTCCTGCGGCTTGAGGATGCGGGTCAGCCGCCGCGCCAGCGTCAGCAAAATGGAATCGCCGACCGCGATGCCGACGGAATCGTTGACCTGCTTGAAGCGGTCGAGGTCGATCACCATCAGGGTCGGCCGCAGGTTCGGCATGGTCTTGGCGAGATTCGCCACTGCGCCGAGGCGGTCCATGAACAGCCGGCGGTTCGGCAGGCCGGTCAGGTTGTCATGGACGGAGTCATGAAGCATCCGCTCTTCGGAGTTCTTGAACTCGGTGACGTCGGTGAGCGTGCCGACCACGCGCGAGACCTCGCCGTCGGAGCCGACCACCGGCCGCGCCTTGAGCGCGAACCACATGAAGTGGCCGTCCGGCGTGCGCAGCCGGAAATCCTGCACCAGGCGGCCGCGACGCTGGTCGAGCACGCTGTCGAGCGCGGCGCGGAAGCGGTCCTGGTCGAGCGGGTGCAGCACCTCGAGCCATTTCGCGGCGGGGCCTTCCAGCGTGCCGCGCTTGAGGCCGAGCAGGGCCTCGGTCTCGGGACTGGTGAACACCTTGTCGGCGGACACGTCCCAATCCCAGATCAGATCGCCGGAGCCGGTCAGCGCCAGCGCCCGGCGCTCGACATCGGAGACGACGCCGGTGGTGGCGCCGCCGCCGGCGAAGGCGTGCTGCATCACCGTGAATCCGATCAGCATCACGATCAGCACCAGGCCGCCGAGCAGCGCCGGGCCGACGATGTCGTTGGTGACGGAGCCCGCGACCGTCATGCCGGCCGCGACCACCCAGACCACCAGCAGGAACCAGGTCGGGATCAGCAGCACCGCGCGGTCGAAGCCGTGGGTCGAGAGATAGACGATCAGCGCGAAGCCGGCGAAGGCGATCATGACCAGCGACATGCGCGCGATGCCGGAGGCGACCGCGGGATCGAACAGCGCCAGCGCGACCAGCGAGCCGAGGAAGACCAGCCAGCCGATCGTGATGTGCGAGTAGCGGACGTGCCATCTGCTCAAATTCAGATAGGCGAACAGGAACACCAGCAGTGTCGCGGCGAGGATCGCCTCGCCCGCCGCGCGCCAGACGCGCTCGGCGTTGTTCGACATGTCGAGCACCTTGCCCCAGAAGCCGAAGTCGACGCCGATATAGACCAGCACCGCCCAGGCCAGCGCCGCGGCGGCCGGGAACATGATGCTGCCCTTGACCACAAACAAGATCGTGAGCACGAGCGCGAGCAGGCCCGAGATGCCGATCACGATGCCCTGGTACAGCGTGAACGAGTTGACCTTGTCCTTGTAGGCGTCGGGTTCCCACAGATAGAGCTGCGGCAGCTTGTCGGTGCGCAGTTCCGCGACATAGGTGACGACGGCGCCGGGATCGAGCGTGATGCGGAACACGTCGGCGGTCGGGCTCTCCTGCCGCTCGGGACGATCGCCGACCGACGGAGTGATGGTGGCGATGCGCGACAGGCCGAGGTCGGGCCACAGCAGGCCGGACGACACGATGCGGTAGTGCGGCGCAACGATCAGGCGGTCGAGCTGGTCGTCGGTGTTGTTGGCGAGCGCGAACACCACCCAGTTCTGGCCGCCTTCGCGGGCGCGAACCTCGATGCGGCGCACGATGCCGTCGGTTCCGGGGGCGGTGGAGACCTGGATGCGGTCGGCTTCACTGCGCTGATGGTCGAGAACCGCCGTCAGATCGATCGCGGGCGCATCGCTGCGCACGCTGACCGCGTCGATCGCATACGCGGCAGGCGCGGCGGCAAACATCATGAGGCCCAGCGCGAGCAGCGCAAGGCACCTGATCAGACGCAATGTCAGTACTCCGCGATCGACAAACTGACCGGACCCGGCGACCGGCCCGGCGGTGGCGCGATAAATGACACGAAAGCGAAGGGAATCAAAGGGTTTCCGCCCCTGCTTCCGTCGCGAGGGTTAAACCGCCAACACAATTTTGCCAATATGTTCGCTGGTCTCCATACGCCGGTGCGCGTCGGCGGCCTTTTCCAGCGGGAATGTGCTGTCCATCAGCGGTTTGACGCGGCCTTCGCGCAGCAAGGGCAGCACCTTCGCCTCGATCGCCGCGACCATCGCCGCCTTGTCCGCATTACTACGGGGGCGCAGGGTCGACCCGGTGTGGTGCAGCCGCTTGACCATCAGCTTGGCGAAATTGGCCGTGGCCTTCGGTGTTCCCGACAGGAACGCGATCTGGACGATGCGGCCCTCGACCGCGGCGGCGTCATAGTTCCGGTCGATATAATCGCCGCCCACCATGTCGAGGATGACATTGGCGCCGTTGCCGCCGGTGGCCTTCTTCACCGCCTCGACGAAATCCTCGGTCTTGTAATTGACCGCGTGATCGGCGCCGAGCTTGAGGCAGGCATCGGCCTTGTCCTGCGAGCCGACGGTGACGATCACCTTGGCGCCGAACGCCTTGGCAAGCTGGATCGCCATCGTGCCGATGCCCGACGAGCCGCCGTGGATCAGCAGCGTCTCCCCGGCCTGGAGTGCGCCGCGCTCGAACACATTGTGCCACACCGTCATCAGCGTTTCCGGAATCGCGCCCGCTTCCTGCATCGACAGCGAGGGCGGCACGGTCATCGCCTGCGCGTCCTGCGCGATGCAATATTGCGCGTAGCCGCCGCCGGCGACGAGCGACATCACCTTGTCGCCGATCTTGTGCTTTGCGCCTTCGCCGAGCGCGACCACTTCGCCCGCGATTTCGAGGCCGGGCAGGTCGCTGGCGCCGGGCGGCGGCGGATAGGAGCCGGAGCGCTGCGCGACGTCGGGACGATTGACGCCGGCGGCCGCGACCTTGACCAAAATCTCGCCGGCCTTTGGCACCGGCACCGCGCGGGTCTCCGGCACCAGCACCTCAGGGCCACCCGGCTTGCTGATGGCAACGACGGTCATTTGCGCGGGCAGATTTGGCATGGCTGGTCCCTGGTCAGTGGAGAGGATCGGCGGATGGCATACCGCCTTTTCCACCGAAGCGAAACGCCATTAAACCCCGAACCGCGTCGTGAGCTGGTCGGCTCTCTCAGGCGTGATTTTCTCGACCAGCGGCCCGAGCCTAGCGACCGGCGTGCCCGCGCCGCGATCCAGCAGCGGGAGGAGTGGGCCAGTGGGCCAGCGCGGGATCACATCGTCGCAACTGAGCGCGCCAAGTACGCGCGCCGCGAGATCAGGCACGATGCTCCACGCCAGCGTGGCGCTGAGCGCGACAAGATTGAGCCCGGTGCGGGTGATGACTGCCGCGCGTGCCGGATCGGACTTGATCGCCGTCCAGGGTGCTGCGTGCTGCAGATAAGCGTTCGCGGTGTCCCAGATCGCGCGGGTCGTGGCCGCCGTTGCGCGAAATTCCAGCGCCGTGTGATGGCGGTGCAGCGCTGCGATGCGCTGCTCCAGTTCAAGCGCGAGTTGGCGCTCGGCATCGCCGGGAGCGCCACCATCCGGGATGCGGCCGTCGAAGGCGCGATGCGCGAAGCTGATGATGCGGTTGGCGAGATTGCCGAAGATATCGGCGAGATCCTTGTTCACGTCGGCGACGAATCTGGCGACGCCAAAATCGGTGTCGGCGCTCTCCGGCGCGTTGGCGATCAGCCACCAGCGCCAGAGATCGGCGGGCAATTCCGCCAGCGCCGCATCGGTGAAGATGCCGCGCTTCCTGCTGGTCGAGAACTTGCCGCCCTCGTAATTCAGCCAGTGGAATCCCTTGATCACATCGGCGGTCCTCCACGGTTCGCCGGAGCCGATCAGCGTCGCCGGAAAGCTCACGGTGTGGAACGGGATGTTGTCCTTGCCGAGAAATTGGATGTAGCTGACGTCATCGGCCTGCCACCACCACTGCCGCCAGTCGCGGCCAGGCGCGGCGTCGGCCCATTCCTGCGTCGCCGCGATGTAGCCGATCGGCGCGTCGAACCAGACATAGAACACCTTGCCGTCGAAGCCGCCGCGCGGCACCGCGATGCCCCAGGCGAGATCGCGCGTGATGCAGCGGTCGCGCAGCTCCGCATTGAGCCAGCCCTTCGCGGTCGACACCACGAAGGGCGGCCACCCGGTGCGGCTGTCGATCCATGCGCCGATTTTTTCGACCAGCTGCGACTGGCGCAGATACAGATGACGGCTGTCGCGGATCTCGAGCGCGCGGTCGCCCGACAGCGCCGAGCGGGGATCGATGAGGTCCGGCGGGTCGAGCAGCGTGCCGCAATGGTCGCATTGATCGCCGCGCGCGCCGGCGTCGCCGCAATGCGGACAGGTGCCGAGCACGTAGCGGTCTGGCAGGAAGCGCCGGTCGGCCGGCGAGAACACCTGTCGGGAGGTGCGTGCTTCGATCAGCCCGGCGTCATCGAGCCGGCGATAGAAGTGCTGCGTCAGCGCATGGTTGTGCGGCGAGCTGGTGCGGCCGAAATGATCGAACGACAGACCGAAGCGCCGATAGATGTCGGCCTGGACGGCGTGCTGTGCGTCGCAGAACGCCCGGACATCCTGTCCGGCCTCGATGGCGCCGAGCTCGGCCGGTGTGCCGTGCTCGTCGGTCGCGCAGATGAAGAGCACGTCGCAGCCGGTCTGCCGGCGGAAGCGGGCGTGGACGTCGGCGGGCAGCAGCGAGCCGACGAGATTGCCGAGATGCTTGACGCCGTTGACGTAGGGCAGCGCGCTGGTGATGAGAATCTTGGTCATGGATTAAGGTCTTTCGCGTTCGGTGATGCCGACCCCGCAAGAATCAAAGCGGAAAATCAAAAAGCCCTCCCGCATGATCGGAAGGGCTTGGGGTCGGCTCATGCCTAGCGCGCTGGCGCGCAACTATCCCGTCCGGTCAGACTCCTTGCGGTCGGGCCGGGGCATTCGCGTCAGATGTTGCGCGCACACGAAAGTCACTGCAAAATTCTCCTCTGGACGGATATCTATCATCGCTGGACGCACGGCGCCAGACCAGCATCGCGGGGAGGACACATGCCGATTGAGGATGAGGACCGGCCGCGGAAGAAAATCAGCCATGAGATCGGCCAGGATCTCTCGCTGCTGTCGGTCGAGGAGTTGACGGAGCGCATCGCGCTGCTCAACGCCGAAGTCGATCGCCTGAAAGAGGCGATGACGAAGAAGCGCGCGTCGAAGGACGCCGCCAACGCGTTCTTCAAGTCGTAGGTCGCCACATCATTCGGTCCTCGTAGCCCGGATTTGCGCTCCATCCGGGCTACGCTGCTCCACCTCCCCTTGAAAAGGGGAGGTCGCTTTGCTCGCCAGAGCAAAGCGGGTGGGGATCAGCTCTCTTCACATACGCCGTCGCCTGCGGTTGACCCCATCCCGACCTTCCCCTCTCAAGGGGAAGGAGAAGAGGCCTGTCCCAAACTAGGTCAATGGCCGACATGGCAAACAAAGCCTGAAGAAATCCGTTCATTTACGATCGGTTAAGCTTTCTCGATTATGACTGCATTGTCCTCGTTTGGACACCGAGTGGCTCCTGTCCACTCTGTTTGACGCCTCCCTGTTATCAACTTCAAAGCCGCCGGAAACGGCGGCTCTTTTTTGTGCGTCCTAGCGGCTGGAAACCATAAATCCGGTTGCGGCTGGACTCTTCGGCGCGCCCGCGCAATGATTTGTTCATCATAAGCTGGCGCGTCAGATGCCAGCGGGCGTTACGGTGGTGTGAGGGCGTTAACCATGGCCGATCGTTCCCAGAGCGAAGCCGGGCTTGTACTGTTCAGTGAACGGCTGACCAATTCTGCGGCATTCGGCGTGCTGTTCCGGGAAGGCATGGACCTGGTCGAGCAGACCGCCGCCTATCTCGACGGCGACGGACGTGCCGAGGCCAAGGCGCTCGAACGGTCCGTGAGCCTGACCTATGCCACCGAAAGCATGCGCCTGACCACGCGGCTGATGCAGCTCGCCTCCTGGCTGCTGCTGCATCGCGCGGTCAAGGAAGGCGAGATGACGCTGACCCAGGCCAATCGCGAAAAGACCAAGGTGAAGCTGTCGGCCGCCGATCCCGGCCCGGCCGACATGGTGACCAAGCTGCCCGAGCAATTGCAGCAGCTGATCGCCCGTTCGATGGATCTGCAGGCGCGCGTCCGCCGCCTCGACACCACGATCCACGCGCCGGCGCCGGACCGCTCGACGATCGGCAACCCGCTGGTGCCGCAGCTCAACCGCCTCAAGGCGGCGTTCGAGCAGTAATCCGGACAGCAAATCAGTGTGACGCGTCCGCGCGGCGTGGCCTGGTCCGCCGCGGCGACGTGTGCTGATCCATCACGCGCCGCAGCCTGATCGCCGCCGCCTCCAACTCCTCCGGTTCGAAACCGCCGAAGCCGAGCATCAGGCCGGGGCGTGGCGCGGCCTTGTACATCGGCGAGATCGGCCGCACGACGATGCCGGCGGCAAGCGCTGATTTTGCCAGTTGCACATCGTCGAGGTCGTGGGGCAGCCACAACAGCAGATGCATGCCCTGGTCGCTCGGCTGCAGCGTGACGTCACCAGGCATGTGGTGCGTCAGCGCCGCGATCAGCGTCGCACGCCGTGCGGCGTAGACGCCGCGAATGCGCCTGATATGCGCTTCGAACAGCCCCTTGCGCATGTAGGCTGCCAGCACATGCTGGTCGGCGGTCGGCGAATGCCGGTCGAGCAGCGCCCGCGCGCCGGCGAAAGCGTCGATCAGCGGCGAAGGCGCCACGACATAGCCGAGCCGCAGCGAGGGAAACAACACCTTGCTCAGCGTGCCCAAATAGATCACCCGCGATGGGGCGAGGCCTTGCATCGACGGGAAGGGATGCCCGGCGTAGCGCAGCTCGCTGTCGTAATCGTCCTCGACGATCCACGCATTGCTTCGTTGCGCCCACGCCACCAGCGCATTGCGGCGGGCCATGCTCATCGGCATGCCCAGCGGATATTGATGCGACGGCGTCACGAACGCCGCGCGTGCGTGCGGGCACGCGGCGGTGGCGGCATCGACGTCGATGCCCTGCGCATCGACGCCAACGCGCGTGGTGACGAGATCGAGATCGTCGAGCACGGCGGTCATGCCGGGATAGGCGGGATCCTCGGCCCAGACAGGATCGCCTGACGACAGCAGCACGCGGCCGGCGAGATAGAGGCCTTGCTGGGTGCCGGCCGTGATCACGACCTGCTCGGGCTCGCAATGCACCGCGCGGGATTTGCGCACATAGTCGGCGATCGCCTGCCGCAGCTCGATCAGGCCGCGCGGATCGCCATAGCTCGCCGGCGCCGCGGCGCGCGATGCGCGCACGCGGTTGCCGAGGCGGCGCCAATGGTCGTCGGGCGCGACCGCGCCGCCGGGGACCGCGATCGCAAACGGGACCTCCGGCATCGGCCTGAAGGCCGCCGCCACTTTGGCAAGCCGCGCCGCGCGCGGCGGCAACCGGATCGGCACTGATTTGTTAGGCTTGCGATTGACCACGACGGGCCGTGCCTGCTCGGCAAGCGTCGGCGCGACGCGGGTGCCGGCACCGACCTGCGATTCCAGATAGCCCTCGGCCAGCAACTGCTCGAAGGCCTCCGTCACCGTGCCGCGCGCGACGCCGAGCGAGGCCGACAGCGCGCGCGTCGACGGCAGAAAATCCCCGGCCTTCAGCTCGCCGCTCGCAATCGCGGCGCGCAGGGCCTGCGCGATCTGCCGCCCGACCTGTCCGGCGGCGCGGTCGACGGCCCGGAGCGAAGGGATGCTGATCGTGGCGCGCAGGCGGGGCATAGTGGACCAATTAGTTTGATCGAAAGTGGCCCTTATCATAGGCCAATTCAACGCTATGGTGCGAGCAGCAATTGATCAGGCCTGCCAGAGTGTCTGCCAAGAGGTTCGCAATGTACCTGCCGCCGCATTTCAAGATGGATGAGCTCGGTCCGATCCACGCCGCGATGCGGGCCTCAGAGCTTGCGACGCTGGTCACCGCAACCGCCGACGGCCTGATCGGCACGCCGCTGCCGCTGATCCTCAATGAGAACGAGGGCGACTACGGCACGCTGTACGGTCACGTCGCGCGGCCCAATCCGCAGTGGAAGCTGCCCGCGGTCGGCGAGGCGATGGCGATCTTCATGGGGCCCGACGGCTATGTGACGCCGTCCTGGTATGCGACCAAGGCCGAGCACGGCAAGGTGGTGCCGACCTGGAATTACGTCGCCGTCCACGCCTATGGCGCGGCCGAGTTCTTCGAGAATGCCGATCGTCTGCTGGACGTCGTGACCCGGTTGACCGAGCTGCACGAGACTTCGCGCCCGGAAGCCTGGCAGGTCAGTGACGCGCCTGGTGATTTCATCAAGGCGCAGCTGCGCGGGATCGTCGGCTTCCGGATGCCAATCACGCGGATCGATGCCAAGAAGAAGATGAGCCAGAACCGCAAGCTCGAGGATCGCGCCGGCGTGATCGCGGGGCTTGAGGCCAGCGACAATCCGACTGATCGCGAGGTCGCGGCAATGATTCCGGCGAGCTGAAACGCCTTGAACAAATTCCAGACCGTCATTGCGAGGAGCGATAGCGACGAAGCAATCCATCTATCGGCATATGCGGGCAGATGGATTGCTTCGCTTCGCTCGCAATGACGGCGGAGGAAGTTGCGCCCGCTCAACCCTTCAGAGATTGACGCACACACATGGAATTGTACGTTGCCTTCGCGGTCACGACCGCGACCTTCGCGCTGATCCCGGGTCCCGCCATGCTGTACGCCGCGGCCCGCACGCTGGCGGGCGGCCGGTGCGCGGGGCTGATGGCCTCGCTCGGGCTGCATCTCGGCGGCTATGTCCATGTCGTCGCCGCGGCGGCCGGCCTCGCGCTGCTGTTTCATGCGGTGCCGCCGTTGTTCATGGCGATGAAGCTTGCCGGTGCGGCCTATCTGGTCTGGCTCGGGCTGTCGCTGTTCCGCGACCGCGACAATGCAAAGCGCCCCACACTTGCGCCGCTCTCCGCGGAGCGCGCCTTCGCGCAAAGCATCGTCGTCGAGGTGCTCAATCCGAAGACGGCGATCTTCTTCCTGGCGTTCCTGCCGCAATTCGTCGATGCGTCGGCCGGCCTGCCGGTCTGGGCCCAGCTATTTCTGCTCGGCACAACGGTAAATCTGACCTTCTCGGCGGTCGACATCGTCTGCGTGTTTTTCGCCAGCGCCGTGATGTCGAAGCTGCAGCGCTCGAAGCGGTCGCAGCGCATCATGCAGCGGATCGGCGGCAGCATCCTGGTCGCGCTCGGCGCGCGGCTGGCCTTCCAGGATCGCTAGCAGCAGTCATGTCCATCAGCGGCGATGGTACGGATCAACGCTTCGCCAGGCTGCGCGACGAGCTGCTGCTGCAATGGCGCGACCGGTCAATTTCTGCGTGAGGCTTCAGTCGTGTTTGACGTCATGGGCGTGCCGGATGATCGCGGTGGTCGCGGCGGCGCAAGATCGTGGATAAAATCTCTCAGTGCGTCGGTATCGAACGGCTTGCGGAGGATTTTTAGACTTGGCGGGGCTGCTTTTGCGGCATCGCTGTAGCCGGTTGTAAGGGCGATCGGCAAACCGGGGTATCGCGACCGGACTTCTCTCGCGAGCCCGACGCCATCGATGGTCCCGGGCATGACGATATCGCTGAAGACGAGATCGATCTTTGTACCGGCGTCGAGCAATTTCAGCGCCGCTTCGGCCGAATCTCGATAGATCGTGTCATAACCCAGATGCTCGAACAGCGAGGAAGTCACATCCGCCACCTCGGGGCTGTCGTCGACAACGAGAACCGTCTGCCGCTGCGGCTGCCTTGCTCTTGTTCTGGCAGCGGCCAGCTCTTTACTGGTGGTCTGCTCGTCTGCGCAGGACGGCAAGTAGATTGTAATCGTTGTTCCCTGTCCAACCTTGCTGTCCGCCGTCACCGTTCCGCCGGCCTGGTGCGCGAAACCATAGACTTGGGACAAGCCGAGCCCGGTACCCTTGCCGACCTCTTTGGTCGTGAAGAACGGATCGAACATCTTGGACAGCAGGTTTGGCGGAATGCCGGTGCCGGTATCGCCAAGCGCGATCGCAAAGAAAGCCTTTGCGCGGCGATCGCCGCCGGTTTCCTGGTTCGCGGTCACCGCATGCACGGATAAGGTGAACGTGCCGCCGCTTGGCATTGCATCGCGCGCATTGACGGCGATGTTGACGATCGCAAGTTCCAGCTCGGCGAGGTCCACCTTGACCGACGCGACACCCTCGCCGACGTTCTCATTGTACACGATGTTCCCGCGCAGCGAGCTCTCGATCATGGTCCGCATGTTCTTGATGGACGCATTCAGATCGACGACCGTCGGGCTGAGATGCTGATGACGAGAGAATGTCAACAATTGGCGTGTGAGGCTTTCGCCGCGTTTGGCCGCGGTCTGTATGGCTTCAATTGCCTTGGGCAGTTTTGGATCAAGCAGGCGTGTGAAGATCTGGGCGCTGCCTCCGATGATCATCAATAGATTGTTGAAGTCGTGTGCAATCCCGCCGGTCAGCTTGCCGATTGCCTCCATTTTCTGCGACATCGCGAGCTGTTCGCGTGCCTGAACCAGCTTCTCTTCCGCGTCGCGTCGCTCGGTTGCGTCCCGCAGAATACTGATGAAGCCGATCAGATTTCCTGAGTCATCATGGCTCGACGAGACCGAGCCCGTGATGAAGAACGGCGTACCATTCTTTCTGATGCGCCAACCCTCTACGTCGTACTTGCCTCTTTCGATTGCCGTCTCCAGCGCGTGTGTCGGCGAACCCGCGCGGCGTTCATCCGGCCGATAGAATATTCCAAAATGCTTGCCGATGATTTCTTCCGAGGTGTAGCCGATGATCTTTTGAGCGGTGCTATTCCAACTCGTAACGTGTCCTTCTCTATCAAGCGCAAAAATCGCATAATCGACGACGCCTTCGATAAGGGTTTGGAAGTGCCGTCTGATGCTGTCGAGCGCCGAAGCGTTCCGTTCAAGTTGACCGTTCAACTGGTCCTGCACGGAAAGCAGATGGGCTTCCGCGGTGTGACGCGTGGCGATTGCCGCTGCCAGGGCAAGAGAGGGGGCCGATACGGTGATCGAAAGCACGAGCAGTGACAACAATGCTCCGTTCGGATCCGTTTTCGGAAACGGATCATTACCGAACGCGAAACCCCAGACTGCGATTCCGGTGAAAATGAGCGCAGCCGTAGCCGCGGTGCATCGATTGCCGCGCAGACCGGTCCAGATCAACGGGAGCAAAGCCAGAAAACCCAGCAGGCTGCGATGCGGCAACGCCACGTTGAGATCGTCGCTGACGAGGTCACTGCCGATGAGCGGGCTGTAGGCTACGATCCCAATGAGACCAGCGAGAGCGATAACTGCGATCGATTCCAACAGATCCCATCTGGAGGAAATCCGTAAGGGCATCATCGCCCAGAGCACGATGACCGGAGCAATCACCAGGATCGCGGCTGCGTCGGCAAGCCACCAGGTCAGCCCGGCGGCGACGGAATCGGGAAAGCTCGGTTCGTTGACGAAGATGGATCCGGCCAAGGCGGAGAATGAACTGATCATCGCGGTCGGCGCAAAGGAGACACCTGCAAACTTTGCGACACCGGATGGCGTGGCAAACGTCTGGCAACCGTTCGACCAGCGTCCGATCAGCCATGTCCCGGCCAGTGCAGCAAGGAGGGTGCCGATCCCGGCGGCGACAAATTCCAGGAGCGATCGGTCGGTTATCAGGTAAGGCGCGACGGCGCCCACCAGGATCGCGGGCCAGATCCGGTAGCCACGCAGCAGCATAAGCGCGAGCGCAACCCCGGTTGGCGGCCACAGCGGTGTCGCGGTCGGATTGATAGCGGGAAGGAAATGTGCGGAGGCCGCAAGGCTCCCGTAGATCGCGGTGACGATAAAAAGTTCGATCGAGTAGGTCACAGCGCTCCGAGCATCGCCAAAAGCGAAAATCCCGGCCTTATCGAACCTTGCCCGTTCCATCACAAGCCTTTGCGGTGGGCACCTCAAGAATGCGGTAGGGAACGACCTGGCACCCGGTTCCATGTCACCCGAAGGAGGGCGATCGTATTTTCGCCAAGTCGATGACCCCTGCCAAACACTCAACGCAGTTTTGACCAAAGCATGGCCGCTGGATCGAGAGTAGGGGGCGCCAGCAACTTCTGAACAAGAGACCATGGGGCAGAACCGCTGACCTAACGGCGTGGGCCTGCAAAATCGACCCGATTCCGCCGCGTGTCGGCGTCGTTCAAGTAACCGCTCCGGGTCAAAGGCGAATATCGGCAAGAGCCGTTCGAGCTCAGCTTTGGGCTAGACGCCGGAACGGTGCGAGCGGTGGGCGTTCTCTCGCCGCCATGTCGACGTCGATCGTGAGACACCGGGAGATTTATCCTCAACCCTAGGTAGCCAAACTCGGGCTGTATGGTACCGTGCCCTCGTCGGGACGGCATTTCCGTCCCGGATTTGGGAGGGCTATGTCATGAGATTGCCGTCGAGCCTTGTCGCGCCTTCAGCCGTCGCCGTGTTGTCAACTGTCTGGCTGTGCGGCCCGGCAGCGTCGCAAACAGACCCAGCCAAGCCGCTTCCCTCCATCACGGTCGAGGCGCCGAAGCCGGTGGCAAGGCCAAATCGTCCGACACAGGTGGTGACCACGGGGGTATCTCACCGGAGATCGAGAACCACCCAGACGTCGTCGTCAACCGCTCGAGCGCCGTCGCCGGCGCCGGATTCAGTGCTGGGCAGGATTGCCGCGCTGGAGAAAGTCGCCAGCAATTGCAACGGTGGCTGCGAATCGAGCCTCCCGCATGGCAAGGACCCTTGGGTCGGGTGCAGCGAGTCGACGGGCGGACAAACCCACGGACCGTTCTCGTCGACGTGCCGAGACAACCTCACCTACAAGTCCTACGTCGATTGCGTCGAGACCAAATGGTTCCTGGGCGAGTACCGAAACAGGGCCTGGTGGCTTTGCAGCAGCCTGCAGGCCGCGGGGAAGTTTAAGGTCGCCGAACTCAAGCGACCGAAACGTCCGCGCTAGGTTCGCCGTCGGAATCCGCGCGACGGCGCGAGCTACCATTTCATGTTCGTGATTGAGTCGTTGTTGCGGGTCCCGGAAGCAGGCCATCCGCGGCAATTCCCGCAAGGCGACTACGCCTTTGTTTCTTCCGGCCTCGGTAGAGGGGAGACGCGCTTGGCAAACTCGCGTCCCGGATAGTGCTGGCCGCAATAGGCGACGAGTTCGTCGATAAAGGATTTGGCATAAGGAGCCAGAAAGCGCTGCGGATCCCAAGCCACCGCAGTCCATCGCCCGATCGAGGCGCCCCTGTGAATCAGCGGAAAGACGCGGACGCCTGCGGACGGGATCTGGACATTCGACGGCACGATGGCGACATCGTTGCCGCCTTTTGCCAGCGCGAGCAAGGTGTGAGGCGCTGCGCTTTCGAGGATCACGCGTGGCCTGATGTGTGCGACGTTGCAGGCGGCATCGAACCAGCCGCGAGATGCGAAGTCCCGCCGCAGGAGCAGCAATGACTCTTCGGCGAGTTCGGCAATCTCCAGCTTCCGCCTGCTTGCGAAGCCATGCCGCGGCGAAACCGCAGCAAGCATATGGACGGGAGCCAGCAACCGGCGGTGATAGCCGTCGTCGGCGGCCGGAATGATCGCGAGATGAACGTCGCCCCGCTGCAGACGATCCGGAACGCGGGCACCACCATCCTCGATCAAATCGATGGCCACGGAGGGGTGCTTGCGCCGGAACAGGGGGAGGAAATTGGCGAGCACCGTTTCCATATGTTGGGTGCTGCAGCCGACGCGCAGCGCGCCGGCCTTGCCGGTTCTCAGCGCGCGGGCACGCTCGCCGAACGATTCGGCATCCTGCAGGAGACGGCGGCCGCGCCGTAGCAGATCCTCGCCTTCTGAAGTCAGTTTGATCCCGCGGCCGACGCGATCGAACAACGGAATCCCGAGTTCGTCCTCGAGCGCCTGGATCTGGCGAGAGGCCGCCGGCTGGCTCAGACGCAGCTGTTGTTGAGCGGCGGCAAAGCCGCCTGCCTCGGCAACGACGACGAAGGTGCGCAGCTGTCGAAGGTCCATTTTCAATGCACCAAATGCATGAATAGATGGATAATAAATGCATTGGACACATTGAGCAAGCCGCGACATCCTTACGCGGCCCAGCCGAGATTTGTCCAAAAGGGGAATCGCGATGTTTGACACCGAGCGTTTCGTTGCCGACTGCCGCGCAGCGTTCGCGGCGGACCCGTCTCACCGAGCCATTCATGAGGTCGTTGCCCGCGCGATGTCTGAACCGGCTGCGGTATTCAAGGGACTCGGCGAGCCGCAGCGTCCCGAAAGCCGCGCGCTCTTCCATTCCGAGACGCTGACCATCCTCAACGTGGTGTGGCCCCCCGGCTATATCGTGCCACCTCACGACCATCACATGTGGGCCGTGATCGGCGTTTATGGGGGCCGTGAGGACAACGTCTTCTGGCGGCGCATTCCGAGCGAGCCGAACAGGATCGAGGCTGCCGGCGCCAGGGCCTTGTGCGTGCGCGATACCGTGCCGCTCGGCACCGACATCATCCATTCGGTGATCAATCCAATCGACCGGCTGAGCGGCGCAATCCACGTCTATGGCGGCGATTTTTTCGCCACGGAACGGAGCAAATGGGATTCGTTGACGCTTGAAGAGGGCCGCTCCGACCGCGAAGAAGCGCGCCGCAACTTCGAACGGGCGAGCGCGCGCTACGAAGCAAGTCTGCGCGAGGCCGCCGGCTGACTGCAGCGCGCTTAAAGAAGTAGCCCATCCATGCTTGCTTGCAGATGTATGACCCAAAAGTCGAGCCACACATTCAGTGTCGTCCCGGGCTTGACCCGGGACCCATAACCACAAATGACAGTAGTTGCGCGACGCTGGGGCCGCAGCCCTCTTCAACAACACAGCCCTGTGGTTGTGGGTCCCTGCTCCCGTGCGCAATTGCGCACTAGGCAGGGGCGACGATTGTGGATGGAGGCCGTGCCACACATTCGCTGTCGTCCTGGCCTTTGCCAGGACGACGCATCGGGAGGATCGCGGGCCCGTTCAGCCCGCCGGTCCGGAGCGGCCCCCAAAAACAAAAACGCCCCCGAGACGGGGGCGTTTTGCGTGTGGTCGCCGGGGCGATCCCGAAGCGGACTTTAGTCCTTCTTGAGGAAGCCCGAAAACTTCTTCTGGAAGCGCGAGACGCGGCCGCCGCGATCCATCAGCTGCTGGGTACCGCCGGTCCAGGCCGGGTGCGACTTGGGGTCGATGTCAAGGTTCAGCGTGTCGCCTTCCTTGCCCCAGGTCGAGCGGGTCAGGTACTCGGTGCCGTCGGTCATGACGACCTTAATCGTATGATAATTCGGATGAATATCGGCTTTCATGACAGTTCCTTCGGCGCGCCGGCGCCCGTCTCAAGATGTCTGGAATACGGGATTTGCGCGGGTCTATAACCCATGGAGCCCGCCAAAACAAGCCAAGAAAGGGCCTAAGCCCATCACCGGATTGGGACTTTACCGGATTTGCCAGCCGGGGGTCGGCGGGCCTATGTGGGGGGCGATAGAACCGGTCTAGATTGATGAGCGTAGCCGAACAGCTTGAGACCCCGCGCGGCGCCCCGCAGCCTCCGCGCGACGCGTTGCTCGATGAGGAAGCCTTCATCGAGAGCCAGATCACGGAGCCGGCGAAGAGCCGTGCCCGGTTGCGGCCGTTGCTTGCGCTCGCGCCCTATGTGGCGCGCTACAAGGGCCGGGCGATCCTCGCGCTGATCTCGCTGACGATCGCCGCGATCACCACGCTGATCGTGCCGGTCGCGGTGCGGCGGATGATCGACATGGGCTTCACGCCCGAAGGCATCGCGATGATCAACAGCTATTTCAGCGTGATGATCGCGGTCGTCGCGGTGCTCGCCTGTGCCAGCGCCTCGCGCTATTACCTCGTGATGACGATCGGCGAACGCATCGTCGCCGATCTCCGGCGCGACGTGTTCGCGCATCTGATTTCGCTGTCGCCCTCGTTCTTCGATTCCGCGCGATCAGGCGAATTGGTGTCGCGGCTCACCGCCGACACCACTCAGATCAAGTCCGCGGTCGGCGCGTCGGTGTCGATTGCGCTGCGCAATCTGATGCTGTTCTTCGGCGCCGCCGCGATGATGGTGATCACCAGCCCGCGGCTGTCCGGCTTCGTGCTGCTCGCGATCCCGATCATCGTGATTCCGCTGGTGGCGTTCGGCCGCTGGGTGCGGCGGCTGTCGCGCACCGCCCAAGATACGCTGGCCGATGCCAGCGCCTATGCCTCCGAGCTGGTCAACGCGATCCGCACCGTGCAGGCCTATACTGGCGAACGGCTTGCCAGGACGCGCTTTGCCGGCGAGGTCGAGCAGGCCTATCAAGCCGCGCGCAGCTCGACCAAAGCGCGGGCGGTGCTGACGTTGATCGTCATCTTCATCGTGTTCGCCAGCGTCGTCGTGATCCTCTGGGTCGGCTCGCACGACGTGCTGGTCGGAACCATCAGTCCGGGCCGGCTCGGCCAGTTCATTCTCTATACGGCGTTCGCCGCGAGCGGCCTCGGCCAGCTCAGCGAGGTCTGGGGCGAGGTCTCGGCCGCATCGGGCGCCGCCGAGCGGCTGTTCGAGATCTTGCGCGTCAGGCCGCAGATCGCGGCGCCCGCGTCGCCGCGCGCGCTGCCGCAGCCGGCGCGCGGCGATGTCGGCTTCGACAATGTCAGCTTCGCCTATCCGACCCGGCCCAACGCGCTTGCGGTCGATGAAGTGTCGCTCTCGGTCCGGTCAGGTGAGAAGGTCGCGATCGTCGGCCCGTCCGGCGCCGGCAAGAGCACGCTGTTCCATCTGCTGCTGCGCTTCTACGATCCGAAATCGGGCACCATCTCGCTCGACGGCGTGTCGATTCGGCAGGCCGATCCGGCCGAGGTGCGCGCGCGCATCGCGCTGGTGCCGCAGGATTCCGTGGTGTTCGCCGCCAGCGCCCGCGAGAACATCCGGTTCGGCCGGCCCGATGCGACCGACGCCGAGGTCGAGCGTGCCGCCGATCTCGCCCATGCCACCGAATTCCTGCGCCGCTTGCCCGAAGGCTTCGACACCCAGCTCGGCGAGCGCGGCGTGACGCTGTCAGGCGGCCAGCGCCAGCGCATCGCGATCGCACGCGCGATCCTGCGCGATGCGCCGCTGCTGCTGCTCGACGAGGCGACCTCGGCGCTCGACGCCGAGAGCGAGACGCTGGTGCAGACCGCGCTGGAGGAACTGATGCGCCACCGCACCACGCTGGTGATCGCGCATCGGCTGGCGACCGTCTTGTCCTGCGACCGCATCATGGTGATGGACCAGGGCAGGATCGTCGAGCAGGGCACCCACGCCGAACTGGTCGCCGCGGGCGGACTCTACGCCCGGCTGGCGCGACTGCAGTTCGAGGGGATCTGAGCGAATTGGGCCTCGGCGCGCTCCGCCTATGCGATTCCTATGCGATCGGGCGCGCGCTCCCCTCGAAAACCTATTCCCGCGCAAGGATAGTCGCGCCGCGCCCGACCTCCCTCGACAGCCGAAGGACGTCAGGCGCGCGGGGTGTTCGACTGATGCGCGAGAATGCGACCGAACCGGAGAGCAAGCTGCTCCGTGCCTGGCAGCTTGCCGTGCTGCGCTTCGCAGTGACGCTGGGCGACGACGATCGGATGCACGCGCTCGGTGTGGCCGGCGAGGTCGACCGGCTGGGTGGCGCGGCCGATGACGCCTTCCACTTCTTCCGCAGGACGACCGCGGAGCTGTGCGCGGCGATCTCCGGTCAGGGCGCGGATCAGGAGGCCGTCATCCGGCGATTCCTGGCGAAGATCGACAACGTCAGGCTCAAACGTGCGGTCGAGGCGGCGATCGCCAGGGACCGCACGCCGCCGAAACTCGTGACGAGCCGCGTGAAGCCCGGCCCCGATCTCTGGCGCGGGCTGCCGTCGCGGCGTGCAACCGGAACGTAGGAAGGGCCTCACTCTGCAATCGCCATCACGGCGCGGCGGATATTCCGTCACAGCATGTCGCCACAACCCTGGCCGGCTTGCTGCGATCAGTGCGATGCGCTTCTCTGTGCTCGACAGGAGACCGGTCGGTTTCGGAATGCGGGGAGTGGCGAGATGGGTGGCTTGGTGATCAGCGGCGGCCGGGTGGTGGATCCGGCCAGCGGGATGGACGCGATCGGCGATGTCGCCGTGGTCGACGGCAAGATCGCCGCGGTCGGCACCGGCCTCGGCGGTTCCGAACGGCAGATCGACGCGACCGGGCTCGTGGTGGCGCCGGGCTTCATCGACCTGCACGCGCATGGCCAGACCATTCCAGCCGACCGCATGCAGGCGTTCGACGGGGTGACGACCTCGCTCGACCTCGAGGCCGGCGTGTTGCCGGTCGCGTCCTGGTACAAGCGCCAGGCCGAGAAGGGCAGGGTGCTGAACTACGGCGCCGCCGCCAACTGGGCCTTCGCGCGCATCGGTGCGATGACCGGCTCGAATTCGGAGAGCTCGCTGGAATCGTTTGGTGCCGCGATGCGCGATCGCCGCTGGATCGAAAACGTCGCGACCGAAGGCGAGGTCGGCGGCATCCTGGAGCGCCTCGCCAATGCACTGAACGAGGGCGGCATCGGCATCGGCATTCTCAACGCCTATGCGCCGGGCGCCGGCGTGCAGGAATTGACCGCGGTGTGCCAGCTCGCGGCGGATCATGCGGTGCCGACCTTTACCCACGTCGCCTACATGTCGCGGATCGATCCCGAGAGCGCGGCGGAAGCCTATATCCGCCTGATCGGCTATGCCGGCGCCACCGGCGCGCATATGCACATCTGCCACTTCAACTCGTCGAGCAAGACGGATATCGAGCGCTGTGTCGCGCTGATCGCGAAAGCGCAGGCGCAGGGCCTGCCGATCACGGTGGAGGCCTATCCCTACGGCACCGGCTCGACCGTGCTGGCGGCGACCTTCTTCAGCGATCCGAAATTCGAGGAGCGCAACGGCCTCGGCTACGATTCGGTGCAGCGCGTGACCGACGGTCACCGCTTCGGCAGCCGCGAGGAATTGCTGGCGGCACAGGCCGAAGAGCCCTCGACCTTGGTGCTGTGGCATGTGCTCGACATCGAGAACAACGCGCATCATCGCGATCTGCTCGATATGGCGGTGCTGTATCCGGGCGGCGCGATCGCCTCCGACGCGATGCCGTGGACGCTGTCGGACGGCCGCCCCTACAGCGGCGACGCCTGGCCGCTGCCCGACGATGCCACCTCGCATCCGCGCTCGGCCGGCTGCTTCACCCGCTTCATCCGTGAATGGGTGCGCGAGCGCAAGAAAGTGTCGCTGCTCGAGGGCATCCGCAAATGCGCGCTGATCCCGGCCGAGATCCTGTCGGCGAGCACGCCGGCGATGCGGGCCAAGGGCCGGCTGCAGGTCGGCGCCGACGCCGATGTTGTGGTGTTCGACTACGAGACGCTGAGCGATCGCGCGACCTTCTCGGCGATGAATCGTCCGGCGGAGGGCGTGCGGCATCTCGTGGTCAGCGGCCAGCCGCTGATCAGCGATGGTGTGCTCGATGTCGCGGCGCGTCCCGGCCGGCCGGTGCGCCGGCCTATCACGGGGGGCTGAGGTGCCGGTCCCGATCCTGCTGGTCGCGGGCTTCCTCGGGGCGGGCAAGACCACGGTCGTCAACCATCTGCTGGCGCATGCGCAAGGGCGGCGCATCGCCGCCGTGGTCAACGATTTCGGTGCGATCAATATCGACGCCGAGCTGATCGCCGGCGCCAGCGACGGCGTGGTCAGCCTGAGCAATGGCTGCATCTGCTGCACGCTGGAGGGCGACCTGCTGCGCACGCTCGCCACGTTGCTGCGGCGTGATCCGCGTCCCGAATTCATCGTGATCGAGACCAGCGGGATCGCCGATCCCGCCGACATCGTGCGCAACCTGATGGATCCCGTGATCTGGAAGGAGGCGCCGCTGGAGACCGTGCTGTGCGTGGTCGACGCGACGCAGCCTGCGGCGATGCTGAACGATGCGCTGCTGCGCTCGCAGCTCCGGGCGGCGGATGTGGTGGCGCTGAGCAAGGTCGATCTGACTGACGCCGCTGCGTGCGCCGCGATCCGCGACGCCGTGCGCGCGGTGCGTCCGGCGGCCGTGGTGGTCGATGCCTTGCATGGCGAGGTGCCGGCCGCGCTGCTGTTCCCAGCGGACCTCGATCATGTGTCGGCGCCGCGCGAGACCGCGCCGCGACGGCCGTCGTCCGATCGCTTCGACACGCTGAGCTGGACCTCGGAGCGGCCCGTCGTGCTGCCGCGCTTGCAGCAGGCGATCGGCAGACTGGCGCCGAAGCTGGCGCGGGCGAAGGGATTGTTCGAGACGGTGGAGCAGCCCGGGCGGCTGACCGTGCTTCAACTCGCCGGCGGCCGGGCGACCCTGGCTGCGGGCGGCGTGCCGTCGCCCGGCGTGCCGCGCACGCGCATCGTGTTCATCGCCGAGATGGGTGCGCTGTCGCGCGCGGAGATTGATGAGGTGATGCAGGGATGCGTCGAGGCTCAGTGACGCGAACCTACGTTTCCCGTCATCCTGAGGAGCCGCGAAGCGGCGTCTCGAAGGATGAATCGGCCGCCAGCCGGGCCGTGCATCCTTCGAGACGCGCGTGCCCCGCTCCTCAGGATGACGGGTTGCCTTTCGGCGTCAGCCCTCGACGTCGCTGTGTCATCGCCGCCGCAGCATCTCGCAAAGCATGTGTGCGACAATCGCATCGAATTGACAGCCTTGCCGGCACCACCTATCGTTTTTGCCGACGGTTCCCTTCGGGGATCAAAAGGGAATGCGGTGCGAGGGTAACCCCAATGCCGCAGCTGTCCCCGCAACTGTAAACGGCGAGCCTTTCGTCAATTTGCCACTGGGCCAGCGGCCCGGGAAGGCGTCGACAGGCGATGACCCGTGAGCCAGGAGACCTGCCGTCAGTCGTGGTCATACGCGAGCACATCGGGCGGGGGCGTCCTGGTGGGATCGGAGCACTGCCTTTTCGGCAATGCGCCATCCGCGTTCGCGGTGACGTGCCACGTTACCGCGAGTCCTTTCATGTCTCCGTCCTCTCCCGTTGCGCGCAAATGGCGCCTCGGTCTCGTCTGCTCCCTGTCATCGCTGTTGCCGGCCGAAGGCTCGGCACAAACACCGCCACCAACCAGGCTCGATCCGATCGAGGTCGCGCCTTCCGCTGTGGCAAGGCCGAAGCCCGCGGCGCGAAGCCGTGCCGTGGCCGCCGCGGCGCGGCCGAGGCCCGCGACGATCGCAACAACCGGCAACACGCCGCGCGTCGCAGCGTCGGGCGTACGGGGATCGGCATCGCCGACGCTCAATGCCACCACGCAGGGCGGCACCGGCAGTCGTCTCAACCTGACGCCGCTGCAGACACCGGCCAGCGTCGAGATCATCACGGCGCAGACCATCGCTGAACGCGGCCAGCATAATGTGCTCGATGCCGTCACCCAGGACGCGGCCGGGTTCGTCGCAACGCCGGCGCCAGGCAATGGCGGCCTGTCGTTCAGCACCCGCGGCTTTGCCGGCAGCAACTCGGTGATGACGCTGTATGACGGCACGCGCTTCTATATCGGCTCCGGCACGCTGACGTTCCCCTACGACACCTGGTCGACGCAGCGCATCGAAGTGCTGCGCGGCCCGGCCTCGGTGCTGTACGGCGAAGGCGCGATCGGCGGCGTCATCAACGTGATTCCGAAGAAGCCGCAGAGCACGCCCTATAACGAGGCCGAGGTTTCGCTCGACAGCAACATGACGCGGCGGCTCTCGGTGGACAGCACCGGTCCGATCAATCCCAATGTGTCGTACCGCATCAACGCCACCGGCAACATGTCGGACAGCTGGGTCGATCGCGACAAGACCTCGAACGCGGTGGTCTCCGCTGCCGTGCGGGTGCAGGCGTCGGACAATCTCGCCTTCACGCTCTCGGAAGATTACGGCGATCGCAGCCCGTCGCGCTATTTCGGCACGCCGCTGATCAACGGCGCGATCCAGGACGCGCTGCGCTTCAAGAACTACAATGCAGCGGACAGCGCGATCCGCTATCAGGACAGCTGGACCCGGTTCAAGACCGAGTGGGACGTCGCCGACGGCATCAAGGTCAACAACACGCTGTATTACCTGACCAGCGAGCGGCACTGGCGCGACATCGAGAACTACACCTGGAATCCGAAGACCCAGCTGATCGATCGCACGAGCTATATCGAGATCTTCCACGACCAGAAGCAGCTCGGCAACCGGATGGATACGACCTTCAGCGGCCACGTGTTCGGCCTTGCGAACCAGGTCGTCGCCGGGTTCGACGTCAACCGGATCGACTTCACCCATACCAACAACTCGCCCTATGGCGGCGCGTCGTCGGTCAATCCTTATGTGTTCGATCCCGGATCGTTCTTCGCCACGACGACGGCGACCACGCCGGGCTTCAACGCGATCGTCAATCAATACGCGCTGTTCGCCGAGGATCGGCTCTCGCTGACCGATCAGTTGTCGCTGGTGACCGGGGTCAGGTATGATCGCCCCGAAGTGGACCGCACCGACTACAAGACGCCGGCAAACAGTTTTGAGACGACGCTATCGGGCACTAGCTGGCGCGCGGGCCTCGTTTACGAGCCGATCAAGAACCTCGCGTTCTATGGCCAGTACGCGGTCGGCGTCGATCCGGTCAGCAATCTGATCTCACTGTCGACCACGCAGAAGACATTCCAGCTTGCGACCGGCAAGCAGACCGAGATCGGGGTCAAGCAGTCGTTCTGGGGCGGCCGCGGCGAGTGGACGCTGGCTGCCTACGAGATCGTCAAGACCGGGCTCACGATTCCCGATCCCGGCAACCCTACCGGCGGCGTGGCATTGCAGATCGGCCAGCAATCATCCCGCGGGGTCGAAGGATCGATCGGGCTCGCGCTGAACGACGGCTGGCGCGTCGACGCCAATCTTGCGCTGTTGCGCGCCAGATACGACAACAACAGCCAGGTGGTCGGCGGCAAGATCGTCAGCTTCAACGGCAATGTCCCGGTCAACGTGCCGCAGCAGGTCTCGAATGTCTGGCTGACCTGGGATTTCGCGCCCAACTGGTCGGTCTATGGCGGCGTGCAGATCGTCGGTGCGATGTACTCCGATCTTGCCAACACCCAGCTGCGTCCGGGCTACAATGTGGTCAATGGCGGCGTCAGGTGGAAGCCGGATAACCGCACCACGGTCGCGTTCCGCGTCTACAACCTGTTCGACAAGGCTTACGCGGTGACCTCGAACGGCACCGGGCAGTGGCTGCTAGGCATGCCGCGTACCGCCGAATTGTCCGTCAACGTGAAGTTCTGACCATGCGCAACGCTCTGATCCGGCGCGGGCGGCGGTGGCTCTATATCGTCCATCGCTGGATCGGCATTGCGACGTGTCTCCTGTTCGCGATGTGGTTCATCTCCGGCCTTGTCATGATGTACGTGGCCTTTCCGCGCCTTACCGACAGCGAGCGCCTCGCCGCGCTTCCTGTCATTCCCTGGAGCAAGGTGCGGGTCACGCCTGATCGCGCGATGGCGATCGCAGGTGTCGAGCGTTATCCGCGTGACCTGCGGCTTTCGATGATGGACGACACGCCCGTCTATCGGGTGACCGGCTGGAAGGGAGGGACGATCACCATTTCGGCGACCGACGGCAGCGTGATTGACCGGATCACGCCGGACCAGGCGCTGGCCATTGCCGCTCATCATCCGCATGCCTTGCAGCCTCGCTTGATCGAAACGATCACGCGCGACCAATGGTCAGTCACGTCGCGCTTCGATCCGTTGCGGCCGCTCTATCTGATCGGTCTCGGCGACGCCGATGGCACCGAGCTCTATGTTTCCTCGCGCACCGGCGAGATCGCGCTCGACACCACGCGTTGCGAGCGGATCTGGAATTGGCTCGGCTCGATCCCGCACTGGATCTATCCGACCGTGTTGCGCAAGGACGGCCCGCTGTGGCGGGATGTGGTGCTGTGGATCTCGGGTGTCTGTCTTGTCGTCGCGGTCACCGGCTTCTGGATCGGCGTCCTCCGCCTGCGGCTGATGCGCCGCTACGCTGATGGCGCCGTCTCGCCCTATCGCGGCTGGATGGCCTGGCATCACATCGCCGGCCTGGTCGGCGGCATCTGCGTCTTGACCTGGATGTTTAGCGGCTGGCTGTCGCTCAATCCCGGCGGCGCGTTCTCCGGCCGCGGCGTCACCCGCGAGATCGCGATCGGCTATAGCGGCCATGACACGGCCGACATCGTCGCCGGCTTCCAGTCGTCGCCATCGATGCCTGCGGTGGAGGCCCGCTTCGTCTGGATCGGCGGACACCGGTTAATGTTGCTCGACGACGGCAACGGCGGCCGCAGCATCGCCGATCCTGTGACCGGTGCGCGGATGACCCTCTCGCGCGACGAGGTCATCGCTGCCGCCCGACACGCAATGCCCGGCGCTGCGATGACATCAGCGCGGCAGCTCGATGAACCCGACGCCTATTGGTACACGCTGCACCAGGCGCGCGAGCTTCCGGTATTGCGGATCGGGTTCGACGATCCCGCCCGCACCTGGCTGCACATCTCCCCCGTCACCGGCGAGATCCTCGAGCGCAGCGACGACAGCCGCCGGTCCTACCGCTGGCTGTTCAACGCGCTGCACAGCCTCGATGTCCCGCTGCTGCTGCGCATCTGGCCGGCGCGCGACGTCGTGGTGTGGCTGCTATCGGCGGCTGGTACGATTATCTCGATCAGCGGGATCGTGATCGGGTGGCGCCGGTTGCGGCGGCGGAAGGTACGAGGCAGGCGCGTGTCGGCGGGCCTCGTGCGCACACCCCCGTAAGGCGCGATTACTTGGCGGTCAGGTGCACGTCCGGCGCCGGCCGATCGGGGGCCCATTCCAGTGCAAACCGCTGACCGGCGATGATCTCATAGGTCGAGAGCTTGGATGCGACCGCATCGCGGAAACGGAGATAGGCATCGCGCTGCCGCCCGTTCGAGCGGGCCGCGGCCAGATTGAGCCATTTGTAGGCCAGCACGAAATCCGTCGGAACGCCGTGACCCTTGTCGTACATCAGGCCGAGCTGGGCCTGCGCGAACGGGTCGCCCTGCACGGCGCCGCGATAGTAGCAGTCGGCGGCGGCTGCGTAGGCCTGCGGCACGCCGAAGCCGTGCTCATACAAGAAGCCGAGCATGCCGAGAGCGCGCGGATTGCCGCGCTCGGCGGCCGGCGCGAGCTCCCGAGCCGCCCGGACATAGTCGCCGCGATGGAAGGCGGCCGATCCGCGCGCGACGCTGTCGGCGCTCGCGACAGAGGCGGTCATCGCCCAAAGCGCGATCGCAAGCGAAGCCGAGAGGCCCGTCCGTTGTGCGAGAACGCGGCGCATCCTGCTGCCCGGCTCAGTGATAGCTGGTGGTGATCGGCGCATTGGTCGATGTCGTGGCGATGCTGCCGCGCAATTTCGATCGAAGCTCCTCGGCCACAGTCTGGGCGTCGGAGCCGTTGCGGATGATCTGCGGGCGGATGAAGATGATCAGCTCGGTACGCTGGGTGCCGTTGCTCTGATGTCCGAAGGCGTCACCGAGGCCCGGAATCTGGTCGAGCACCGGAAGCGCGTTGCGGGCGCCGCTCTGCTGTTCGCTGATCAGGCCGGCCAGCAGCACGGTCTGACCGTTGGCCACCGAGATCTGGCTCTTGACCCGTCGCTCCGAAACGGTCGGCGTCAGGTTGACCGTGCTGCCGCTGCTTTGGGGAACGTTGCTGATCTCCTGCTCGACATCGAGCCGCACGGTGCCGTTCACGCTGACGCGTGGCGAGACCTTCAGGATGATGCCGGTGTTGCGATAGTCGATGGTGTTGACGACGGTGTTGCTCGTGGTCAGCACCGTCGCGCTGCCGGTCGAGACCGGGACGACGTCGCCGACCTGCAGGGTCGCGACCTGGTTGTTGATCACCACCAGCGAGGGATTGGACAGCACCTTGACGCTGGTGACGGCGTGCAGCGCATCCAGGATCAGGCTCGGCTGCGTTGCATTTCCGATCAGGAAGTTGAAGCCCGGGAAGCTCTGGTTGATGAAGGCATTGGTGAGCGACCCCGCGACCGAGACCGCGCCGGTGGTCGCGTCGGTGGTGGTCGCGGGAGCGGAAGTGGCCTGGGTGCCGAGGATCGAGCCGGTGTTCGGCTTCAGGCCGAGGTTCTGGCTGGTGAGATAGGTCTGCACGCCATAGGACAAGGTGTTGTTGAGCGTGACCTCGGCGATCGTCGCGTCGATCGCGACCTGGAGCTGCGGCTCGTCGATCTGCAGCAGGGTCGACTCGATAATGCGGTAGTTGGCCTGGTCGGCATAGATCAGGAGATTGTTGTTCACGACATCGGGCGTGATCCGGACGTCCTGCATGACGGGCTGCCCGTTGCCGCCGCCGGCACCGCGTCCGGCATCCAGCGCGGCATTGTTGCCCTGGCCCGGATTGTTGGGATTGTTCGCTTGCCCGCCGGCGCCGAATCCCTGGCCAAGGCCCTGGCCTGTTGCGCCTGTCCCCGACGTGCCGCGGGATGCGAAGCCGCTCATGCCTGAATTCGCGCCGTTGTTGTTGTTGAGCGACAGACGGTCGGCGACGCTCGAGGTCGACGAGGTGCCGGAGCCGGGCGCGAGCTGGCTGTCGGCACTGTCGAGCAGGTTGCCAGACGATCCGCCAAGGAACATGTCGGTCAGGACCCGCGCGATCTGGCGCGCATCGCCGTATTTGACGCGGTAGACATGGACCGAGGTGCGCGCCGTGTCGTTGCGGTCGAGGCGCTTGATCCAGGTCGCGGCCGTGTGCAGCATGTCGGGCTTCTTGGTCACCACCAAAATCGCGTTCAGGCGCGCGATCGGCATGAACTTGATGACATTCTGGCTGAGGCCGTTCTCGCCGGAATCGACGATCTTCTCCAGCTCGGCAATGACAGGCGCGGGCGAGCCGCTCGAGATCGGGAAGATGCCGACGGATTGGCCGCGCATCCAGTCGACGTCGAAACTGAGCACGGTATCGACCGCGGTGCGGCGCTCGGCGCCGGTGCCCTGGATCAGCAGCAGGTTGCGTGTCGTGTCGGCGCGGATCGCGCCCGCCCTGGTGGCGAAGCTGTCGGTCAGCTTCATGAGGGTCTGCGCCGACACATATTGCAGGGGGACCACCGAGATGCCGAATCCGGGTTCGGGATTGGCCGCCGCAGCATCGACGCGGCCGCCGCCGACGGCGTCGCCGAGCGGCGTCAGGCGATAGCCTGCCGTATCCTTGAGCAGCACAACGCCGCTCAGGCGGAGTGCGTTTTCAAGCACGAACACCATGTCGGACTTCGGCACCGGGCGGACCGAGACCAGGCTGACCGTGCCCTGCACCCGCGGGTCGATGGTGTAGCCGACATGCAGGATGTCGCCGAGCACCACCTTGGCGACGGTCGCCACCGGCGTGCTCTCGAAATTCAGATCGAAGCCATTGCCGTTCGACGCCGGCTGAGGCCGCGCGTCCGCGACCGCCGTCACTTCGCTTCCGTCATACATCGCCGCGCGGACGCTGCCGCTCTGGCTGCCGCCCGTCGCCGCCAGTGCGTTCGCCGGTTGCGGCTGGCGCTGCGCCAGGTCCAGCGAGCGCACCTTGTCGGTGACGTCGAGTTGGGATGCGTCCACGCTCTCGCCGACCGTCGCAGAATTGCAGGACGCCAACAGCCCCAATGACGTCAAGGCAAAAATGGCTGCGAGGCCGCCACGGATCGTCGGGCAGCGGCCCACTGTGCCTACGCGTTGCATGAAGGCCCTTCGCTTTGACTAACTGAAATTTCGATTGCTTGCGACGATCGGTCCTGCCCCGGAGGGACTCTTAGCGATCGAACATGACAGAAATAAATTGGTTACATGATTGTCGTTCGCGACCTGCCCATCGCATCGCACCTAAACTGTGCAGCCGGCGCGCTGCTTGTGTCCGCGATGCCACCCTCAAAGTTTCTTGAGCGCGACGAATGATGTGACTTCGCACAGCTGTCACACTTCGGATCGATAACCGCACAATTGCCGGGAGCCGAACGCGACGGCACGCAGCGGCACTTGGCACGAACTGATCCGGGATAGTGTGGCGGGATATCGAGAATGGCCAACGACCTGTCCGTTCGGTTCGTGGATTATCTGCGTCAGAACAATCACCTGGCGCCGAGCGATGGAACGGCCGAGCGGACCGGGCAGGGCGCCGACGCAAGGCAATCGAAGCTGTGGGAGGTCACCAGCCTCTCGCCGACCGACTTCGCCGACGAAGCCGCGCGCTTCTTTGCGCTCGGCCGGTTGACGCTCCAGGAGATGACGTCGGCCGAGCCGCTGGTCGGGGCGTTCTCGCCGCGCTTCCTGCGCGAGACCATGGTCTATCCGTGCCGGGCGGTCGACGGGACCACGGTGCTCGCCGTCGTCGACCCGACCGATCAGGCGACGCTGCGCGCGGCACAGATCGTGCTTGGCGCTGATATCAATGTGAAAGTGGCATCGTCAGAAGACGTCGCCATCGCGCTGAACAACTCTTCCAGCACTGAAGAGGCCGAGGCCGCCGATAGCGCGGCGGCGCTGCCCCGCGAAGACGACATCGAGAGCCTGCGCGATCTCGCCAGCGGCGCGCCGGTGGTGCGCGCGGTCAACGATCTGATCGAAAAGGCGGTCGAGCTTCGCGCCAGCGACATCCATATCGAGCCGTTCTCCGGCGGGCTGATGGTGCGCTTACGGATCGATGGTCTGCTCCGGCCGGTCGCCGCGCTGTCGGGCGTGCTGCCCCAGGCGGTGGTCTCCCGCATCAAGATCATCGCCAACCTCAATATCGCCGAGCGCCGCCTGCCGCAGGACGGCGCGGCGCGGCTGCGGGCCGGTCGCACCGACATCGATATCCGCGTCGCGATCATGCCGACGCAGCACGGCGAATCCTGTGTCATCCGCATCCTGCCCAAGGATCGCGGCTTGCTGGTGGTCGAAAAGCTCGGATTCTCCGAGCCTGACGAAGCCAAGCTGCGGCGGCTCTTGAAGCTGCCGCACGGCATGGTCGTGATCACGGGGCCGACCGGCAGCGGCAAGACCACGACGCTGGCGACGATCCTGTCGATCCTCAATGAGCCGAGCCGCAAGATCCTGACCATCGAGGATCCGGTCGAATACGAGCTTCCCGGCGTCAACCAGTCCCAGATCAAGCCCGCGATCGGCCTGACCTTCGCCACCGCCCTGCGGTCCTTCGTTCGCCAGGACCCTGACGTGATCATGGTCGGTGAAGTCAGAGATTCCGAGACCGCGCATGTCGCGGTGCATGCGGCGCTGACCGGGCATCTGGTGCTGACGACGCTGCACACCGAGACCGCGGCTGCCGCGGTGCCGCGTCTGCTCGACCTCGGGGTCGAAGGCTATCTGTTGCGTTCGGTGCTGCGCGGCGTGATCGCGCAGCGTCTGGTCCGGCAACTCTGCGAGCGCTGCAAGACGGCGCGGCCGCTTGCAACAGCCGATTTCGCCGAGGACCCCCGGCTCGCCGCGCTCGGCTTCAAGGCCGACGAGATCATTCACGAGCCATGCGGCTGCGAGCGCTGCGGCGGGACCGGCTATCGCGGCCGCCTCGGCGTGTTCGAACTGCTCGAACTGTCCAATGAACTGCGCGAACTGATCGGGGAGCGAACCGACGGGCTGAAGATCGATACGATGGCGATCCGCTCGGGCATGACCACGATGCTCGACGATGGGGTCGCCAAATGCCGCGCCGGATTGACCTCGCCCGCCGAGATCCTCCGCGTCGCAACGGTGCGGTGACGCCGTGCCGAATTATCGCTATCGCGCTCTGACCCAGGCCGGCGAGATCGTGAACGGCACGATCTCCGCCCCGACGGCGGCCGAGGTGGCGCGGCGGATCGAATATCTCAAGCTGCTGCCGATCGAAACCACCGAGGACAAGCGCGCATCCGGCGCCGTCGGCGCCCGCAGCCTGTTCGGCGGGCCGAGCGCGGCCGAGGTCACTACGTTCACGCGTGATCTCGCACTGCTGCTCAAGGCCGGTGCGCGTCTCGACGATGCCTTGGAGCTGCTGTCGGGCGACGCGGACGTGGGCCGGATGCGTCCGGTGGTGGCGAAAATTCGCGCCGCCCTGCTCACCGGCGAGAGCTTCGCCGACGCGGTCGCCGATCATCCAACCCTGTTCCAGCCGATGTACATCGCCCTGGTCCGGGTGGGAGAAATCTCCGGCACGCTCGATTCTGTGCTGGAGATGCTGGGCACCGAGCGCGCGCGTTCCGAGCAGATGCGGCGCAAGCTGACCGACGCCATGCAATATCCGGCCTTCGTGCTGGTCGCGGCGTCCGGCGTGATGCTGTTCTTCCTGCTGTTCGTGCTGCCGCAATTCTCGACCGTGCTCGGCGATTTCGGCGGCAAGTCGGACACGGCGCTCGCCAGCTTCATCGCGGTGTCGGATTTCCTGCGCGCCAATGCCACCGCGGCAAGCCTGATCAGCGCGGCGACGATTGCGCTCGCATGGTGGCTGTTGCGGCAGTCGGGCGTCCGCGCCGCGCTGGTCAACGCCATCTCGCGGGTGCCGGGCATCAGCAGCGCCTTCCAGTTCTATCGCGCCAGCCTGTTCTGCCGCAATCTCGGCGTCCTGCTCGGCAGCGGCGTCAACCTCACCGCCGCGTTGCGCATCCTGGTCGACATCATGTCAGTGACCGGAAGCGAGGCGAACTGGACCGCCGCCGCCGACCGCGTCCGCCATGGCGGCAAATTGTCGGAAGCACTCGCCGTGGCGGACAGTCTGCCGCCGATGGCGGTCCGCATGCTGCGGCTCGGTGAAGAGACCGGGCAGCTGCCGGTGCTGGCCGGGCGGGTCGCGGAATTCTACGAAGCAAAATTGCAGCGCAGCCTGGACCGGGTCGTCGGCATCGTCGGTCCGCTGGCGATCATCACGATCAGCACCGTCGTCGGCGGACTGATCGTGTCGGTCATGACGGCGCTGCTCTCGGTCACGCAGCTAGTCGGTTAGAGCAGGGGTCATCGGCCATGATATCGCGCAACACCATCATAAAGGCATTCGCCACGCGAGTGGAACGCGCTCGCGCGCCGTCGCAAAGCCAGAGGCGTTCGGGGCAGGAGGGCTTCACGCTGGTCGAGATGCTGGTGGTGATCGCGATCATCGGCCTGATCATGGGGCTGATCGGCCCGCGCGTGCTCAACTATCTCAGCGAATCCAAGGTCAAGACCGCGCGCATTCAGTTGCAGAGCTTCTCCAGCGCGCTCGACCTGTTCTATCTCGACGCCGGGCGCTTCCCGTCCACGGCTGAGGGGCTTGCCGCGCTGGTGCGGCGCACGCCGGGGGTCGCGGCCTGGAACGGCCCGTATCTGAAGGGCGGCAACGTGCCAAACGATCCCTGGAACCACCCCTATCTCTATCGCTCGCCCGGCGAGCACGGACCCTATGACATCGTCTCCTACGGCTCCGATGGTCAGGAGGGCGGCAGCGGCACCTCGGCCGATATCTCGCTCGAGAAGACCACCGCCGCCAACAACGACCAATAAGGATGCATGGCAAGCATGAATGACGCGACGCAGCGCGGTTTCACCCTGCTCGAGATGGTGTGCGTGCTTGCCATCATCGCGCTGCTGGCGGCCGTGCTGCTTCCGTTCATTCCGCACCAGACCTCGCGATCGCGCCTGCAGGCCTATGCGTTGCAGACCGCGACGCTGCTGAAGGCGGATCGGAATGCCGCCATCGAGCGCAGCACCAGCGTTGCGACGCTGGTCGATGCGCCGAGCCGGGTGATCCACTCCGGTGCGTCGCGCATGATGGTGCGGATCCCCGAAGACGTGCGGCTCGATGCCGTTCTGCCGCAGGGCTGTCAGCGCCGCGCCGCGCTGTCGACGATCCGCTTCTTCGCCAATGGCGGTTCCTGCGGCGGCTCCATCGCGCTGACGCGGCTCGATGCTGGATATGAGGTCCGCGTCAACTGGCTTACCGGAAGGGTTGAAATCGTTGCTCGCGACGTCGCCGCCAACTAACCGCGCTGATGCGGGGTTCACCATCATCGAGGTGCTGGTGGCGCTGGCGCTGGTGGCTGTCTCGATCGTTGCGATCGGCGCCCTCATGGGCGTCAAGACGCGCGGCGTGCGGGCGCTGGAGCAGCACGTGGCGCTGATGCAGGCGGTGCGCACCTTGATGACGGTCGGCATCCCGCCCCGCGCGGAATTGCAGTCGGGCACCTCGACGGGGCAGGCGGAAGGCTACCGCTGGACGATTGATGTCAGTCCGCTCGGCGGCGACTGGAAGGTGCCCGAGGGCAATGTGCCCTGGGCTCCGGAGCTGGTACGGATTCGCGTCAAATCTCCGGGCGGTGCGCTGTCCGACATTCGCACCGTGCGCCTGATGCCGAGGTCGTCGGAATGACCCGGGCATGGGCAGACCAGCGAACGGGCGAGCGCGGCTTCACGCTGATCGAGACCATCGTCGCGCTGGCGCTGATGGGGCTGTTGCTGTCGGCGCTCGCCAGCATCACGGCGCAGTGGCTGCCGAGCTGGAACAGGGGCCTCGACCGGATCCAGCGCAGCGAATTGATCGGGATCGCGCTGGAGCGGATCGGCGCCGATCTTGCGGCCGCGGAGTTCGTTGCCGCCAACCGCGACAGCCACAAGCCGCTGTTCGACGGATCGGAGTTGTCCGTGATGTTTGTGCGCACGTCGGTGGGGCCGAATGCCGGGGCGGGGCTCGACGTGGTGCGCCTTGGCGAGACGCGCGATCGCGGCGAGTTCGTCACGGTTCGCACGCAGACGCGGTTCACGCCGCTGGCTGAAGGGGTGTCGCTGTCGGAACAGGTCCATCTCGCCAGCCCGGTGGTGCTGCTGCGCGCGCCCTATCGGCTGTCGTTCGCCTATGCCGGTGCTGACCGGGCCTGGAAGAGCGCGTGGAAGGACGCGGACAGACTGCCGGCGATGATCCGGCTGACCGTGCGCGATGCGGCGAGCCAGCGCGTCCTGTCGGTTTCGACCATCGCGCCGGTCCATGTCCAGATTCCGAGCGACTGCACCAAGCCGGACGGCAATTGCGGCGACAGGCAGAGTTCCGGCAGTGCCACCGATCAGGGGAAGACGTGATGCGCGCGTCCGGCAATGTCGGCCGATCGCCGGCCAATCGCGGCTTCGTCATCGTTGCGGTGCTCTGGATCCTGCTGGCGCTGTCGTCGCTGGCGATCATCTTCTCGGCCTATCTGGCCGCGTCGGCGCGCGCGCTGGCGGCCAGCGATCTGTCGTTGCAGACCGAGGCGCTGGTGTCGGCCGGGGTTGAGCTCACCGCCTATCAGCTGACGCTGACGGACGAGAAGACGAGGCCGCAGCAGGGGACGTTTCATTTCGGTCTCGACGATGCCAGCGTCGATGTCACCTTCACGTCGGAGGCCGGCCGCCTTGATCTGAATTATGCATCGAAGGAGATGCTGATCGGCCTGTTCGTCGTGCTCGGTGCCCGCAAGGACGCCGCCGCCGAATATGCCGACCGGATCGTCGGCTGGCGAACCCGGCCCGCGCCGGGCAGCGAGAATGTGGAGGCGGCACGCTACAACGCGCTTGGCTATTCGCCGCGGCAGGGGCTGTTCACCCATGTCAACGAGCTGGCGCTGGTCGCCGGCATCCCCGAAGCGTTTGTCGATCGCGTGTTGCCGTTCGTGACGGTGTTCAACGGCGGTCCGGATGTTGATCCGACCATCGCTGCGCCGGAAGTCGCTCTCGCCGTCGATAAGGCGTCGGGGAAGGACCGGGACGGCTTCGGGGCGCGTCCGGCTTCGCCGAACAGCATCGCCGCGGCCGCGCAGGCCCCAAGCCAGCAAAGCGCGGCATCGACGGCGCAGAGCCCGTGCTATCGGATCGCAATCTCGATCCGCTTCCGCAACGGTCACCGCACCACATCCGAGGCGGTGATCGCACTCGGCGACAAGGTCGAGCCCTATCGGGTGTTGTCCTGGCAAAACGACGTCGAGCCGCGAAACCCGGTTCTGCTGCGCAAGAGAGGATGATGGCAATGCTTGCCGAGGCACGGCAATGGTTCGAGCAATGGATCACCGCGGTCGCGACCACCGTCGACGGCGTCGCCGGCAGGTTCATGCGCCGGCGCAGCATCGAGCTCGACGAGAATGGCGACGGCACGTTCACCGCCCGCCTCGCGGTCTCGAAGGGTGGCTCGCCTTCGATGCCGGTTTCGTTCCGGCTCGATCACGATGCGCCGCAGCCTCCGCTGCCGGCGGAGTGGAAGACCGCGTTCGACGGCAGCCGCATCGAGGTACGTTTGCGATCGGATCAAATCGTCAGCCGCGTGCTCGATTTCCCGAGCCAGGCAAGCGACTTCCTCGACGGCATGATCCGCGCGCAGGTCGACCGGCTGACACCATGGAGCGCCGCCGATGCTGTCTTTGGCTGGAGTTCGCCGCAGCCGATCGCCAATGACCGCATTGAAGTCGCGTTCGGCGCGACCGCGGCGACGAAGGTCGATCCGTTGATCCGGATGGCGAGGATGCTCGGCGCCGCCTCCATCGCGGTGTTCGCGCCGGCGGTTGGCGGCGACGGCGCCGCGCAGCAGGTGACGCTGCTCGACAAGTCGCTGCGCGGCCTTGCCGGGCCTTCGGTTCCGCGCCTGTTGCGCGTCGGCCTGGTCTCGACAGCGGCCGCGGCCGCGGGCTCGCTGCTGCTGAACATCTATCTCGGCGGGCGGCTGCAATCCGAGCAGGACGATCTGCAACACCGGATCGCGCAGCGCCGCGCCGCGCTGCGTCTCGATGCCAATGGCGACTCGTCCGGGCTCGGCCTGCTGGCCAAGCGCAAGCAGACGACGCCGTCGAGCGTCATGGTCCTGGAAGCGGTCTCGCGCGTGCTGCCCGACACGACCTATGTGACGGAGCTTCGCATCGAGGGCAACAAGGTGCAGGTGGTCGGACTGACCCAGGATGCGCCATCCCTGATCCGGTTGCTGGAGCAGTCGCCGCAATTCACCCGCGCGACGTTCTTCGCGCCGACGACGCGTGCGGCAAATGAATCGGCCGAGCGGTTCCACGTCGAGGCCAACATCACTGCTTATTTTGGGTCCGGCTCATGAGCGCAGCATCCCGATCGCTGACCGCTGTCAGCACCTCGCCAATGGTCGCGACCGCGAGCTATCTCGGCCTGTTCGTGCTGCTGCTCTTTGTCGTCATCTCGTCAATCTCCGACATCATCGGCCTGCGCAGCGATGTCGCGGCAGCGGCCGGATTGCTGGAGCAACTGGAGGGGCGATCCAGGGCGAATACCGCGCCAGGTCAGCCGGCGATGCCGACCGGCTCGGCCTATCTCGAGGGGGCGACCGTCACGGTGGCCGGCGCCACCTTGCTGCAACGCGTGTCGGGTGCGGTGATCAAGGCCGGCGGCAACGTGCTGTCGACGCAGCTCGATGTTCCCAACGCGCCGGCCAAGGCCGGCTTCATCAGCATGGTCGCGAGCAGCGAGATCGAGCAGGCGCAATTGCAGCAGGTGCTCTACGATCTGGAAGCTGGCATGCCGTTTTTGTTCATCGACCAACTGGTCGTGCAACCCGTCGCCGACGAGGGCGCCAAGGGCGCCGATCCCGGCAAGCTGCGCGTGCTGCTCGGCGTCTCCGGACAATGGCGAGGAGCGAAATGATGCGACGCTTCGCAGCGACCATCGTGCTGTTGGCAGTGTCGGCCTATTCGGCGCCGGCCGCGGTGCCTGCCCCGTCCGGCGATGCATTGGACGCCGGGATGCTCGACGATACCCGTCTCGGCGGACCGGTGCTGAGTTCACCGCCGCCGTCCGAGCCGGTGACGTCGGTCCGGGTGACCCCGTCGCCGGCACCGACACCCCGGCCGCTTAGCGCCAATCCGTTGTGGGGCATCCCGCTCAAGACGCTGTCCAACACGCGCGACCGGCCGGTGTTCTCGCCGTCGCGGCGACCGCCACCTGCCGTCGTTGCGGAACCGGAGGTCAGCAAGCCAGCGCCGCCGCCGCGCAAGCTCGCGATCGAGCCACCGCCGCTGTCGCTGGTCGGCACGATTGCGGGAGATGACGAAAGCTTCGGGATCTTTCTCGATCAGTCGAACAAGACGGCGCTGCGGCTGAAGATCGGCGATGACTTCCAGGGATGGAAGCTGCGGTCCATCAACGGCCGCGAAGTCACGATGCAGAAGGACGATCAGGGGGCCGTGCTCACATTGCCCCAGCCCGGTGGCGACGAGAGCGGCGATGTCCGCCTGGTTCCGGTCAGCACCGAAAGGAAGCCCTTGGCCGCGCGGCGCCAGATGTGATTGCGCGTCGGACCGAGATGCTAGTTCAACGCGAGCCAGCTCTGAAGGGCCGGCGTCACGAGAAGCCCGAGCGCCAGAAACGGGCCGAACGGGATCGAGGTCTGGCGCTTCATCTCGTGACCTGCGAGTTGCAGGCCGCCGGCAACACCGAGCGCCGCGAGTGCCGCGATCAGCAGCAAGGTCGGAACGCCTGTCGCGCCGACCCAGATCGCCGCGGCGGCAAGAAACTTGACGTCGCCAAGTCCCAATCCGTCGACATGCCGCAAGGCGAAGTAAAGACGCTGCAGTAGAAGGAACACGATGCCGACCAGGACCGCAATCGCCATGGCGGTGAAGGCGGCCATCGTGCCTTCGGTGACGACGACGTTGGCGAGACCGAGCGCCGCGATCGCAAGGTTCAGCCAATTCGGAATGATGCCGTGGCGAAGATCGATCAGCGCGACCGCGCAGCAAAACATGCAAAGCGCGCCGTAAGATCCGATAAAATAGAGAGCTTCGCGATCAATCTGCATGACGACGGACAAGTGCGACGGGTGCGAACGTTGTGTTGCAACAACTCACGCGCGTTGAACAGTCCAATTTCAATCCGTCTGCAGCAGCGCCAACGAGTTTGCGAGATTGTGATCGTCATCGACGATCGCGAAGCAGAAAAGATGCGACAAAAAGTCTGCGCTGTCACAAATCCGCATAGGATACCGACAATAGTTCGCCCCGCTACATGCCGCGAGCCCTTCGTGGCAGACGAGTGGGTTGACTATGCACAAGATGCAAGTGGCGGCGTGCCTTGCTTTGCTGGCAGCGTTCGCAGGCGTGCGCGCCGCGAATGCCGGCGCTCTCGAGGAGGGCGCCGAGCGCTACCGGCCATATTTGATCGAGGGCGTCGCCAGTGCGCTGACAGGCGCGCATGCACTGCGCGAGCGCGCCGCAGCGGCGGATTTGCCCGGAGCGAAGAAGGCCTGGCTGTCGGCGCGCGCCGGCTGGGAGCGCTCGGAGGTGTTCACCGCGGGCTTCGTGCCTGAGCTCGATGCGCAGATCGACGCCTGGCCCAACGCGGACAGCGGGTTCCACGCCATCGAGGCGAAACTGTTCGGAGCTGCCAGCACCGACGTTGCAACGGATGCGACCGGCCTTGTCGAGCATCTGAACGATCTCCACGGCAAGCTCAAGGATATCAAGCTGACGCCGCAGGGCCTTCTGGATGGCACGGTGCGGCTTGCCTACGAGGTCGGAGAGAGCAAGGCCGATGGCGGCGAGTCGCGCATTAGCGGCACCTCGCTGGACGACATGCGCAACAACATCGCCGGCATCGACTTCGCCTACCACACGATCTTCTCGGCGGCGCTCAACACGGTCGACGGCAAGCTCGACGAGATGGTGACCAACCGGATCGAGCAGCTCGAAGCGATCGTCGCTACGCCCGACCTGCCGCATGTCAACATTGCCGATCTGCGCCAGACTAGCGAGGAACTGGTGGTTGCGTTGCAGAGCGCCTCGGCAAAGCTCGGGCTGCAGCGGCCGACCCTAGAGGCCCAGGCGCGATGACATCGCTTCACCTACGTCTGGCCACGCTGCTCTCCGGTGTCATCGCCCTGGCACTGCTCGGGCGTGCGGTGGCGTTTCCGGTCGACGGTGACAAGACCGTGCTGCCTGTCGCGACCGAACTGAACGAGGATGCGCTCGACAAGCCGCGCGAGGTGTTCCAGTCCGAGCGGACCGGAGCCAAGTCGTATCTGGTGAATCTCGGCGATCTCGCATTCAATTCGCCCGGGCTGCTCGGTGACGTGGCGCGGCAGGCCGGCGTGAGCTGCGGCACCTGCCACGTCAATGGCGCGAATAACGCCAAATTCTTCATGCCGAAGATGTCGAGCCGGCCCGGCACGTTCGACACCACCGGTCCGCTGTTCAATCCGAAGGCCAACAATCTGGCGTTCGATCCCGTGCGGATCCCGAGCCTGCGCGGCGCCCGCTATCTTGCGCCCTACGGCGCCGACGGCCGCTTCGCCTCGCTGCGCGACTTCGTCCACAACGTCATCACCAACGAGTTCGCAGGTCCCGAGCCGTCGCCGGCAACGCTCGATGCGATCGTGGCGTATATTCACGACATCGACTTCCTGCCCAATCCGAGCCTTGGTCCCGCCGGACGGCTGGCCGGCAAGATCAGCGACGCGGAGCGCCGCGGCGAGGTGCTGTTCGCAAAGCCGTTCCCGCACGATCCCGCGCTGAGCTGCGCGGGCTGCCACGTTCCGTCGTCCGGCTTTGTCGATCACCAGCAGCACGATGTCGGTTCGGGCGGCCTGTTCAAGACGCCGACGCTGTGCAATGCCGATTTCAACGCGCCGTACTTTCACGACGGCCGCTTCGACAATTACGACCAGGTTGTCGATTATTTCGACCGGACCTTTCAGCTCGAGCTCTCGGCGCAGGACAAGGGCGACCTCGTCGCCTATCTCACGGCAGTCGGCGATGGCGTTCAGCCCTATGAGCGCGACGGTGCCGGTGCAACGTTGAAAGAGATCAACGATTTCTCGATGGTGCTCGCGACTGCGATTCCGGCAGGTGACAAGGACATCGTCGCGCTGGCGGTCGATACGATCGGCCGCGAACTGCGCGAGTTGACCGAGCAGTATCCCGACCGCAAGAACACCAGCGTCTCGGGCGGGGAGCAGCAGCGCGTACTTGCGCGCAACGGCCTCAAGGAGCTCGTGCTCACGCTGCGGCGAATCGAGATGGCGGTTGCGGCAGGGCGCAACGCGGATGCCGCAACCGAGTTCAGGAATTATCGCAATCTGATGGCTGCTGCAGTGCCGGCGCTGTTGGCCAGCGCCGAGCCGTGGTCGCTATTCAATCAGGGCGTGCATGACCAACATTATGCTGCGCTTCGCCAGGTGATGCGCTCCAGGCACCTTTCGCATTGATTGCGTTGTATTGAAGTGATTTTGCGATCTGCGCTGCGGGCGCGGATGCTCGATCAATTTTCGATCATTGGTTGCATGATTGAATTGTGGAGATGCACCGCGCGGCGGCAGATGTCTCCTCAGAAAATATTTGAACGTTTCGAAATTTCTTGCGCGCTTTCATGTAAGCGAAAACCATGCGTCATATTGTCGCACTAAACAGTGTGTGTTGCTAACCGCAAACACCCTGAGGTCGACAATGAGTTTGAATTACAAAAAGCACTGGCGAACCAGCACCGCGCTCTGCATCGCGTCAACGGTGCTCGTCGCAACGGCCGCATATGCTGCTCACTATCCGGGCGGCCGCAGTGATTGGGACAAGCGTCCGCATCACAATCACCAGGCGCACGAAGAGGGCGATCGTGCGAATCATGGGAACCATGGCCATCATGGTGACGGCGATCACGGCGTGAAGACCGCGTCGCCGATCAAGCACGTCATCATCCTGATCGGTGAGAACCGCGGCCTCGATCACACCTTCGGTATCTACAAGCCGAAGGGCAAGGGGCAGACCATCTCCAACCTGTTGTCGAAGGGCATCGTCAACGAGGATGGAACGCCGGGACCGAACTTTGCGCAGGCGCAGCAGTCCTCGGTCGCGGGCCAGCCCTTGTACTATATCGGCGCGCCGACCATCGCGAAGTCGCCCTACAACGCGACCAACCCGATGCCGCAGCCGAACACGGCCGGCACGCCGACCGCGCAGAGCGACACCGCGCCCCCGTTCAAGACGATCGCCGAAGCCAGCGTCGAGAAGGACATGGACCCGGCCGATCTCGATATCCTCACCACCGGCTTCAGCGGCCTGCCGACCGGTGTGCTGGATACCCGCATTCCCGGCGCCGGCGGTCTGAACGGACCGTTCCAGTTGCAGGGTGAGCAGATCAGCGACGACGACTATACCGGCGACTCGACGCATCGCTTCTACCAGGATTGGCAGCAGGAAGACTGCAGCGCCGCCAACGCCACCAAGAAGAACAATTCGGGCTGCCTGAACGACCTGTTCCCGTTCGTGATGGCGACCTATTCGGCGTCCAACAAGAGCATGGCCAACTCGATGGGCTACTACAACGCCCAGCAGGGTCAGGCTCCGGTCCTGAAGATGCTCGCCGATCGCTTCACCCTGAGCGACAACTTCCACCAGTCGTTCCATGGCGGCACCGGCGCGAACCACTTCATGCTCGGTACCGGCGACGCGGCCTTCTGGAGCGACGGCAAGGGCAATCCGGTGACGCCGCCGGCCAACCTGATCGCCAATCCGAATCCGGTCGCGGGTTCGGTCAACCGCTACACTGCCGACGGCAATTGGAGCAATTGCTCTGATGTCTTCCAGCCCGGCGTCAAGCCGATCGTCACCTACCTCAACAATCTGCCGTACGCGGCGGAGCCGAACTGCAAGCCCAACCACTACTACATGCTCAACAACGTCAACCCGGGCTATCTGCCGAACGGCGCGCTGTCGGGCGGCAACAACGTGCCGCCGTCGTCGGTTCGCACGATCGGCGATGCGCTCATGGAGAAGAACGTCTCCTGGGCGTTCTATGGTGGCGCGTTCAACGACGCCGTGGCGCTTTCCAACGCCGCGGTTGCCGCCAATCCGTCGAACCCCAACCTCAGCGCCGCTGCGGTCGCCGATCCGGCGCACGCGCTCGGTGTTGCCTACTGCCAGATCTGCAATCCGTTCCAGTATGCGACCTCGATCATGGCCAACCCGGCCGTGCGTCAGGCTCACATGAAGGACACTGCCGATCTGATCACGGCGATCCAGAACAACACGCTGCCTGCGGTGTCGTTCGGCAAGCCGGACGGCCTGCTCGACGGTCATCCGCAGAGCTCGAAGGTTGATCTGTTCGAGGCCTATGTCCTGAACGTGCTCAACTCGCTGGACAACAATCCGGAGCTGAAGGCTGAAACCGCGGTCTTCATCACCTGGGACGAGGCCGGCGGCTATTGGGATTCCGGCTACCAGCAGTCCATCGACTTCTTCGGCGACGGACCGCGCATTCCGACCCTGATCCTTTCGCCCTATTCGACGGGCGGCAAGGTCAACCACAACTACGCCGACCACGTTTCGCTGCTGAAGTTCATCGAGCGCAACTGGGCTCTCCAGCCGCTCACGAACCGCAGCCGCGACAACCTGCCGAACCCGACCTACTCGAAGAACAACGAGTACGTTCCGACCAACAGCCCGGCATTGTCCGACATGTTCGACGCGTTCGACTTCAGCAAGCCGGTTACGTTGTCCTACACCGAGTGATCAAGCTCTCGCCCACGGCGAGGTCTTGACTGCATCCAAGGGCGGCGCCGATCGAACCACTGGTTCGGTCGGCGCCGTCATGTTCTATCCCTGCCACCTGATCGACCGGAGACATGCGATGAAACGCAATGAGAAGACGTGCGCGATCAGCAGCAGCGTCGCGGCCGGCCTGCTTGCCGTTGCCGTCCTGGCCGGCGCGGCGATCCCGGCCATGGCGCAGCAGTTTTCCGCCGACCTCGTCGCGAACAAGGACGATGCGGCAACCGCCATGGGTGCCTTGCGCGTCTCGGGCCGAAAAGCACGGATCGAGACAAGCGCGCTGCCCGACGGGTTCTTCCTGATCGATACGGGTAAGCCCGCAGCCTATTTCGTCCGTCCGGCGGCACGGGTTTACATGGACGCGCGGCAATCGAGCCCGCTCACCCGGATGTTCATTCCGGTCGATCCGGATGATCCCTGCCGGCAATGGCTGGCGATGGCGCAGCTGTCCGCGCCGATCGACCTCGCGACGTGGCACTGCCAGCGCGATGGAGTGGAAAGGATCGGGGGGCACGACACCGACGTCTTTCGAATCGCCGCGCCGTCCGGTTTGAGCTTTGTCGGCTGGATCGACCGCGCGCGCAGATTTCCGCTACGGATCAGGACCGCGGATGGGACGGTGATCGCTGCCGATCACATCCGTGACGAGCCGCAGCCGGCGCAAACGTTTGAAATTCCCGCAGGCTTGCGCAAGTTCGACCCGCAAGCGCTGATCCGTCGGATCCAGCAGAGCGATGTGTGGGTTGAGCCGCCGGCTTCGGAGTGAGCACGCTGTCCGTTATTGCGACTGCTGGCTTGTCACCGGCAGGATCCGGCCGAGCGCGGTGTAGTGCGACTGATGCACGTTGCTGTTGAACAGCGACCAGGGTTCGGCCTTTTTCAGAGCGACGGGTACGTCGAAGTGCACCAGCTGCGCAAAGTTGCGATATTCGGCCATCGCATCGTCGATACGGCCGGCGCCGACGTCGAGATCGATGCGGCGCAGGGTGAGAACGAGGTCCTTCAGGATCGCGCGCGCCGCCAGCCGCTCGTCCTTGCCACCGATCGCCGTGTTCCTGATGTCCGGGATGCGCTCGGTCAGTTCGCGCAGTTCGGCCCCGACCCCGGTCACGGCCAGCGACACCACCGCGGTGTCGGCAGCCGGGATCGCGACCTCGAGGACACTCGAGAGCTCGAGCACCTCTTTCATCCGGAGCATGACGCCGTCCTTGTCGAACGGGCGTTCGCCGTCGCCGACCGCATTCAGATAGGCCACGAGGTCCTGGGTGTCCTGGGTTGACAGTTCGAGGTCGAACACACGATCGAAATGATCGACCACTTGTTCATAGCTGTCGTAGCGGCCATCGTGGAAATACGGGGCGTTGAAGTTGGCGTTCAGCAAAGTCGGGGTCTTGACCAGTCCACCGGATCCGACGTCGTGGCGCATCTGGTCGTTGAAGGTTCCACCCGGAACATGACAACCGGCGCAGCTCAGCTCGGCCTGCTTCGGGAACGGCTTGAAGAACAGCTCTTCGCCGCGGCGCTCGGCCAGGCTCGCCTGCGCGGCAAGCCTGCCGCCGGGCGCAATCTTCGGATTGGGGAGGAAATCGATATCGTTGATATAGGCGACCAGGCCGTCGAGAACCTCGTCACGCGGCTTCGGACCGGAAAATTCATTGACGATGACATTGTAGACGAAGTCGCGCAGCGAGGTGATGCGTCCGTCATGTCCGTAGGGGGCGAGGAAGCGGGCGCCGCGCAGGCTCGGAATCCTCACCGGATCGAGGATGCTGTTGAACGTCTTCGCGTTGAAGACAAGGCTGGTCGTATCGAAGGTGCCCGGCCGGGAGGATGCGCCCGGAACGAACAGTTTCGGGTTCGATGCGCCGTTGACGTGACAGGTGCCGCAGCTCATCTCGGCCTGACGCGCCTTGCCGCCGAGGATGGAAGGCGAGTTGAACGCGAGATCGCCGAGATTGACCAAATAGGACTTTCGCCCACCGACGGCTTCGGAATGAAAGAGTTCGCGCGGCCGCGCCAGCGCCTCCTCGGAAAATTCAGTGCCGGCCGGCAGCACGGTCTGGTCGCCGCCGAGCGGGAACGCCGTCGCGCGCAACGGGAGCAGGGCAACGACGAGCGCCAGCCACGCGCCCCGTGCCGGTCTGACGCCGCGATCGGCGGCTGTCGCGCGATGTTTTCCGGAGCCGGACGCCAGAATATCCCAAGCCATCGCGCGAAAACGTCCCTGTCACAAATGTATATGCGCTGCCGCGCGTCGGAAGATGTCACGGAGGTGACAGTTTCCTGTCGGCAGGATCAATGACCATCTGACTGGATAGACGAATTTTGATTGCGGTTTGATGACGCGCGATCAGCGAAGCGCAACGCAGTCTGCGTTTGACACGATGAAAGTCTGTTGGTGCGCGAGCATCTTTCCGCGCGTTTGCGCGCGCGTCGAAAAACAGTCATCCCAGCGAAATGTGTTTTGCATAGCGTGTAGCTCCATTTCTATTTCTTTCTAAATCAGGAGAGCACTATGCGGCTTTGGGGAGCCATTCCGGCGCTCGCGGTTGTTGCTGGCGCCGTTGCCATCTCGCCGGTAGCAAACGCAGAGAATTTGGTCGAAAAGATCGTTGATGAGTTCAAGCACGAGATCAAGGACGAGCTGCGCGACCTGCGGGATCGTGGCCATGAAGGCGTGCACCAGTACAAGCACATCGTCGTCATCTATCAGGAGAACCACAGCTTCGATAACCTCTACGGTCACTGGGGCGACGTCGGCCGCGACCGGATCAACGGCACATCCTATGCCGATCAGGCGCACACCCTGCAGGTTCGGCAGGACAACCAGACCGTCTATGCCTGTCTGCTGCAGAACGACGTCAACCTGACTTCTCCGTCGCCGCAACCGACGAGCTGCACCGACAATACGGGCACGGTCGCGATCCTGAGCGCCTTCAAGAACAAGCCGTTCGAGATCAATGAATTCATTCCGACCTCGGCCACGACCTGCCCGAAGCCGCTCGGCGCTTTCGCGGCTCACGGTTTCCTCAACGGCACCGGCGCGCCCGGCGGCTGCACCGCGGACATCGTGCACCGCTTCTACAGCGAGCAGTACCAGCTCAACGGCGGCCGGCAGAACCGCTACATGACCGGCAGTGATGCGGCGGGTCTGGTGATGGGCTATTACGACACCAAGAAGCTGCCCATCTACACCTATCTCCACGGCAACGGCGCGCCGAACTACATCATTGCCGACAGCTTCTTCCAGGGCGCCTTCGGCGGTTCGTTCCTCAACCACCAGTTCCTGGTCGCCGCCGCGGCGCCGCAGTTCGTCGGTGCCCTGAATGACGGCAGCGCCAACGATTTCCACTCGATCGTCGATGCCAACGGCATGCCGACCAGCACGCCGCTCTACACGCCGCTCTCGACCGTGAAGGATGCGCAGCTGACGGCGAAGTGCAATCAGGCCGGCCTGCCGGCGGGCCTCGCCTGCGGCGACTACGCGGTCAACACCACGCAGCCGTTCTATCAGCCCTATTCCCCGGGCACCGCCGACATCAAGCGTCTGCCGCCGCTGCACACGCCGAACATCGGCGATCGGCTGTCGGCAAAGCACGTCGATTGGGCCTGGTATTCGGGCGGCTGGTCGAACGCCAACGGCGACGTCGGCGCTTCGGGCTGGACCAACGGCAACGGTACGACCTGCACCGACCCGAACCATGTTTCCACGGCGGTGTTCCCGAACTGCCCGGACGTGGATTTCCAGTACCACCATCAGGCGTTCAACTACTTCGCCAACTACGCGCCCGGAACGCAGGCCCGCAAAGATCGCCTGAAGGACGAGGCGGAGTTCATCCAGGCGGCGAAGACCGGCCGGCTGAAGCAGGTCAGCTTCATCAAGCCGATCGGCGAGGAAAACGAGCATCCGGGCTACACCAGCGAGTCCGAAGGCAGCCAGCATCTCGTCGATCTCGTCAAGGCGATCGTCGAGGGGCCGGATGGCAAGGACACGCTGATCGTCATCACCTATGACGAGTTCGGCGGGCAGTGGGATCACGTTCCCCCGCCTCCGTTCAACCGCCATGGTGCCGAAGCCAAGGCTGCGGACCAGTGGGGCCCGGGCACCCGCATTCCGGCGCTCCTGATCGCCAAGCGCTTCAACAAGTCAGGCGTCGCGCACGAGGACTTCGACACCACGTCGATCCTCAAGATGCTTGAAAAGCGCTTCGACCTCGACCCGCTGGTGACGCGCCCGGTGCGCAGCCTCTCGGCGGCGCTGAAGGCCGGCGAGGGCTGGCACTGACACGAGAAACGCTGCCGGCCGCCCGCGTCAACGTCCGACGCGGGCCGGAGTGCCGGCCACGCGCCCAAGGGATCGCTAGACGAAGGGATCGCTACAAGAAGCGATCGCTACATGATCAGATCGTGTAGCGGATGGGTCACGACGGCGTCCGGCGTATGGTCCGGGAAGAAATCTGTTTGGTGCTCCGGGACAGCCGGCCCCATTGCCGGCGTTCCACCAGTTGCAACTCCTTGCGCCAGCTGAAATCCGGCGGAATCGTCGTGGCGGCCGAACCATGCGAGGCTTTGATCAAACTGTGGAGGGGACGAAGCTCCCTGCTGTTCAAGGCTCGAAGGCTCCGCGAAATGAAAGGACTGCTCGGTCGTTCCCGACGTTCCGCCGTCTACAAAGGGCAAGATTGCCTGAGACAACGCCGCGTCCTCGTGGCTACTCGTTGACATCGGACTAACATCGGGTGCGGGAGCGCTGGCGCCGACCGGCGGCGCGGGGCTGTCCTGGCTGGCGGCGAATATGAAGGTGTCCATCCCCGCCGTGTGGCACTGAATATCGACCTGAAGGCTGCTCGTGGCCGAATCGCCGTCCGCATCGACCGCCGTCACATCGAACAGCAGATCCGCATTGATGCTCGTCTTTTCGGTATAGCTGATGTTGTTGATCGCGAAGGTGGGACACCCGGCTTCCACCCGATCGTAGTCGACCTGGACTTGATCGAACGACCTGTCAACGTAAAGCGTATACGTCGTCGTCGTGGCATCAAAGGTGTAGGTGTCGATCAGCGAAGCATCCGATGTCTCCTGCACCACGAAGCCGGCACTGCCGCAGAGCGGCCTGGGAACATCGATGCAGAAGTCGTGAACGTCGGCGCTGCCATCAAGAACCTTGAGGATCACACCGGCGGTGCCGTAGCCCTGCCATTCCGTGAGATTGAAGCCGACCTGCGACTGCTTCTCGGTGAACGCGAGATTCAACTGCTCGGCCGGGTCCATCTGCAGTCCACTGTCGCCGACCGCAATACCGCAGTCCGATGCCTTGACATCGAGCGGCTGGCCGGCGCAGTCCGACCCGGTAATAACCAGTTGTCCGTCCGGAGCCGTCAATGACGGCGTGCCGCAGATCGGGGCATCAAAATCGGAGCCATGGACGGTGACGTCCTTCGACGGCCCGGCGTGCTCGAGATCAAAGCAGAATGTTCCATCCGGATTGATCAGCAACTTGAAATAAGGATCGTCCAACCTACCGCCGCAATCGGTAAGATACGCGTCGAGCTCGACGCCGCCGCCCACCTCATGGGTCGTATAGTAGAAGTTGTAATCATCGCCATGTCCGGTGACGTGCACCGCGGTGATGCCGTTGCCCAGGCATGATGTGGCCAGATCATATCCCGAGCAGCCGACCGGACCGTTGTGGACGGCAACGAACATCGCGGCATCGCCATCCGCGCCGAAATTGATATCGTAGGTACCTGTCGCAGTCTGATGATCCTGAGCGGCGACGAAGGTCTCCGGGAAGCCGCAAATGGTCGGGTGATCGTCCGTGATCGTCAGTTGCTTGCCGAGGTCGATGCACGCGCTCTGGAAGTCGCCGTCCTTGTCCGTGATGGTGGCAACCAGGCTTACGACGCCGGCGGTCAGCGACACGGCTTCGCCGCTGTCAGGGCCGGCGCAGGCCGGATGCGTCACCGCGCGATATTCGGTGAAGGTGATGCATCCCGTGGCCGGATCAACCGCGATGGTGAATGCCAGCGCGCCACTTGCTGTGCCAACATGGCCTTCGATGGTGTTGCCGTTCAGAACTAGCACGTCGGAGCAGCCGGTATGCGAATCGATCAGACCGGATGGGGTGCAGTCACCTCCGTTGATCGACAGTGCATAGTGAGTCGTCGCGCCGTCGGCGCCCTGGAGCGAGCTGAACGCCGTCGAGAATTCGGCGGAAATTTTCGTCAGCGCCGCGTCCGGTGCCGAGCCCGCGACATGGTCGTCCAGTGCCGTTGCCGTCAGGTGCGTCTCGCTCAGCGTCAGCGACGGAGCGGTGCAATTGGCCCGGATGCAGGGGCCATCGTCGCTGATGGTCAGCCTGCTGCCGAGGTCGAGGCCGGCGCTCTGGAAGTCGCCGTCCTTGTCCGTGATCGTGGCAGTCAGGCCCACGATGCCCGCGGCCAGCGATACGGCTTCGCCGCTGTCCGGGCTGGTGCCGAGCGGCTGCTCCACCGGCCGGTAGTCGGTGAAGGTCACGCGTCCCGTAGCCGGATCGAGCGTGATGGTGAATGCCAGTATGCCGTTGGTCGCGCCGACGCGGCCTTCGATCGTGTTGCCGTTCAGAACCAGCAGGTCAGCGAGGCCGGTATGCGAGTCGATCAGCCCCGATGCCGTGCCGTTGCCGCCGGTGATCGTCAGCGCGTAGCGGATGGTCGCGCCATCGGCGCCTTGCACCGAAGTGAACGCGGTCGAGAAATCGGCGGAAGTCGTCGTCAGCGCCGCGTCCGGTGCCGAGCCGGCGATGTGGTCGTCCAGCGCCGTTGCCGTCAGATGCGTCTCACTCAGCGTCAGCGATGGGGCTGTGCCCGCCGCCTCGATGCGCGGGCCATCGTCCGTGATTGTCAGCTGCTTGCCGAGATCGATGCTTAGATCCTGGTACTGGCCGTCGCTCTCCGTGACCGTCGCGATCAGGTTGACGAGGCCGGTCCCCAGCGCGATCCCTTCGCCACTGTCAGGGCTGGTGCCCGACGATTGTTCGACCGCGCGGTGCTCGACGAAGGTCACGCGGCCCGTGGCCGGGTCAACCGTGATGGTGAACGCGAGCGCCCCGCTTGCCGTGCCGACATGGCCTTCGATGGTGTTGCCGTTCAGAACCAGCAGGTCAGCGAGGCCGGTATGCGAATCGATCAGCCCTGACGCCGTACCGTTGCCGCCGGTGATCGTCAGTGCGTAGCTGACCGTCAGACCCGGTTCGGTGACGAATGCCGCCGAGAACTCGCCCGATGTCGTCGTCAGCGCGGCGTCCGGTGCCGAGCCGGCGATATTGTCGTCCAGCGTCGTCGCTGTCAGATGGGTCTCGCTCAACGTCAGCGATGGCGCGGTCCCAACCTCGATCAGCGGGCCGTGGATGGTGAGTGTCACCGTCTGCGGGGTTCCGCCGATCGTGGTCACCGTGAAGCTGTCGGTCAGCGTGTTGCCGACATGGAGGGCTTGCACGGAGCTGTTGGCGTTGTCGAGCGTATAGGTCCACACGCCGGCCGTTGTGAGCGTGAATGAGCCGTAGCCACCTGCGCTTGTCGTCGGCGCGTTCACGGCGGTGAAGGTATTGGCGGGATCGTCGACATCGGTGTCGGTGAGCGTGCCCTTTGCGATGAGCAGGCCGGGCGAGGCATGACTGACGCCGACCGCACCCACCACCGAGCCGGCCATGGTGCCGGAGATGATGGAGGCGTCGTCGGCGCCCAGGATGCTGATGTCGAAGCTCTCGCTGGCCGAAAGCGCGCCGTCCGAGACCGTGATCACGAAGCTCTGGGTCGTGTTGGCCTTCAGCGCGTTGATTGCGGTATTGTTCGGAACGAAGGTGTAGCTTCCGGTCGCGCTGTTGAGATAGAGCGTGCCAAAAGTACCGACGCTCGACACGTCGTATGTCGCCTGTCCCAGCACCGTATCGCCTGTGGCGCCTCCGCTGATGCCGAATTTCAGTGCGCCGCCCTTGATGCTGCTCGCGGAAAAGGTCCCGCTCGCCGCATTGAAGTCGTCAAATATCACCGTATCGATTTCAGTCGGCCCCGCTCCGAGGTTCAGCTTCGGCGGAACCGGCGGCAGCTTGAAGAGATCATTTTTCGCGAAGGTCGCTACCGGCAGCGGCCCGAGCGTATCTTGCACCGGCGACAGCGGAGACTGCTGAATAAAATTGATCGGCAGCAGGAGTTGTCCGCCTTCGAGAGCAGGCATGCCGGATCCTTTCGATGCCGGTCCTTTCTCGAAATAGGCAAGGGTCTCCTGTTGGGCCTCCCGTAATTCCTCCATGTGCGAAGGGGAATTCGTGGCATGGTTCACGCCGACGGAGGAGCCTCTTCTGCTCAGGATGATCGTCTCTTCGGGATCCTCGACGATGATGTGACGGGGGATCGCCTCCTTGGTGACGAGTTCGAACACGCCGTGGTGGAGGTCCTTGTATTTGATGTTGTCGTCGTCCAGGAGCGTGACGTTCGGCTCCGCGGCTCGGGCGTCCTCCAGCAGCGAGAAGGTCAGGGCGGCCAGCGACAGCATGCCGAGGCCGCTGGCGCGGATGGTGCCAACCGGTGTGTCCGCCGTCAGGACGCCAGACCCCGCGAGCCGGCTGCCGATGAGGCGGAAGAGGCTTCTGGTTTTCGCGAACAGGCGCGGCCGCAAGCCCCCGCCGGGGTCCTGCGCGATGTCCAACTCCAGCCGGGTGCCGGCCGGCAAATTGAGCACCCTGCCATCGACCAGGCGGATTTCGATCCGCCCGCCGGCTCCGACCTCGATGACGTCACCCTGGCGAACGGGATCGCCAGCTACGATTTGAATCGGTATGCCGCGGGCACCCGCGATCGTGCCGCAGCCGATCGCCGTCCGAACAGTGCCAACTAAGCGGGGCGGCTGGCCCAAAACGGCCATGCACGCGTCCCCGAACTCTACGCCGGACGCAACTGACATTGGCTTTTTGCCTGTTAGGCAGTTCGAGCGGAAAGTGGCGCCGCAGTCTTTTTATTTTGGCTTGGTTCGGCCACGCGGCGAAAAACCCCGCGCCGTCAGCCATAGGCTTGTCCGCTGAAACGTCCTGATTGAAACCAAATTCGGCAGTAAAAATGGAATTCCAATACTGCGGGGAAGCCTTACGAAAAGGACAGAACAGCTGTCCTTTATCGCGCGTGCAGCCCCGCAAAATTAATAGTATGATTACCATGCAAATTGTCCACTTATTAATTTTTAGTCGAACTGCGTCAGGCATTTAGGCCTGTCTGCGACAACTCGTTTGGCACTCAAGGTCCTGCGGTCTCGGCCCGGTGGTCCCGGTCACCCATCGAGCCCCGGCACGACAAGACCTTTTCGAGGAGGGGATCGTGCGCATCCATTTGATTGTTCAATTGCTTGCAAGCTTCGTCCTGGCGCTCGCAACGCTCACGCCCGGCCAGGTGCAGGCGCAAACCGAACCGGACAATATCCAATTGAAATTCATCGGAAGGGTCGTAGCCGCCACCGGTTCGGTCACGATCGAGCATCCGAATGCAGTCGTCGTTCAGGCAGGGCTGCCCGGCAAACTGCCTCAGGCGCAGGTGGGCGACCCCGTGTATCTGGGCGACGTGGTGCAAACTGGAGCCGACGGACGCGTTGGGATCAATTTCTCCGACGGCACTTCGTTCAATCTGTCGAGCAACGCCAAGATGGCGATGACCGAGTTCGTGTACGACCCGAACGGCAAGTCGAACTCGACCTTGCTCAAACTGACCAATGGGACGTTCACCTTCGTTGCCGGCAACATTGCGAAGACCGGAGACATGAAGATCGACACCCCTGTCGCAACGATGGGCATTCGAGGCACCACGCCACGCATCGAGATATCGGACGATGGAACGGTGAGGTTCGCCACGCTCGTTGAAGAGGGCAAGAGCAAGGTCAGGAAGGTCGGGACTCGAACGCCGCAGCAACCTGAGCAAAACACCCTTCACAAGTTCAATCCCAACATCTGTCGAGGGTGCTAGGCCAGGCGCAGCCAGTTTCGTGCAAGCAAGGCCCGATATGAAACTTCGTGCAAGCGCCGGCGCAATTGTCAGCCTGATATCGCTTCTCGTTGCGACGCTCCCCGTGTTGCCGGCGGTCGCGCAGAACGCGAAGAAGGACAGCTATCTCCGCACTATCGGATTGTGCAGCGGCCTCGATCGCACACCGGCCGACGCGCGCATTGCTGCCTGCACGGCGCTGATCGATGCGGGGCAGGACATGACCCAGGCTGGCCTCGCGATCGCCTATAACAACCGTGGTAACGCCTACGCCGCCAAGGGAGACTATGACGGCGCCATCCGGGATTTCGATCGATCGATCGAACTCAATCCGACCTACAGCAAGCCGTTCAACAACCGCGGCGTGGCCTATCTCAGGAAGCGCGAATATGATCGCGCGACCGACGCCTTCGATCAGGCGATCAAGCTCAACCCGAACTACGGCGAGGCCTTCACCAACCGCGCCGGCGCCTATTTGAAGAAGAACGATTATGCACGCGCGGCGCAGGACTACGATGAGGCAATTCGCCTCGAGCCGAAGCTCGACGGGGTGTGGAACGGACGCTGCTGGAGCCGGGCCATCCTCGGCGAATTGCAGGCGGCGCTGGAAGATTGCAACAAGGCCCTTCAATTGGCGTCAACCAACGCCGCGACGTATGACTCGCGTGCCCTTATCTATCTGAAGACCGGCGAGCTGGGCGCGGCGATCGCCGACTACAGCTCCGCACTTCGCATCGATCCCAAGCTGGCAAGCGCTCTTTATGGCCGCGGCCTGGCGAAGTTGAAGCAGGGTGACAAGGCCGGCGGCAATACCGACATGGCGGCGGCCAAGGCGATCCAGGGCAGCATCGGCGACGATTTCACACGCTACGGCGTGCGATAGGCGAGTGGTCGACGAGCCGCAGTAAGGTGCACCGGCTCGATGCTGTCGCCGCGGATGCGCCCGGCCAGCCGGCTAGTCCATGATCTCGACCGTCGCCGAACGGCCGGCGACCAGCGCGATGCGATCCGGCAGGTGGTCCAGCGCGATGCGCACGGGGATGCGCTGTGCGAGCCGAACCCAGCTGAAGGTCGGGTTGACGTTTGCGAGCAGGCTCGCGCCTGCCGCGCGGTCGCGATCCTCGATGCCGGCCGCAATGCTCTCGACATGTCCGGTGAGCCGCACCGGCTCGCCCATCAGCCGGATCTGCGCCTTGTCGCCGACGCGAATGCGCGCGAGCTTGGTCTCCTCGAAATAGCCCTCCACATGCAGCGTGTCGGTGTCGACCAGCGCCATCACGCCCTTGCCTGCGGTGACGTAAGCGCCCGGCCGCAGGTCCATATTGGTGATGGTGCCGTTCACCGAAGCGTGCACCTCGCTGCGATCCAGATTGAGCTGCGCGACGGCGCGGTCGGCGACCGCCTGGTCATAGGCCGCCTTGGCCTGCAGCTGCGTCGCCAGAACCTGCTCCTGCTTCTGCTGCGACACCGCATCGGTGGTCAGCGAGCTGTAGCGTTTGAGGTCGGCGTCGGCCTGATCCAGCGTCGCGCGATGGCCGGCGACCGCAGCATCGGCCTGCTTCAGCGCCAGGGCAAAGCGGGCGCGATCGATCCGGAACAGGATGTCGCCGCGACGCACCGGCTGATTGTCCCTGACCAGCACGTCGGTGACGAAGCCGGAGACGTCGGGAGCCACCTGGATCACGTCGGCGCGAACCCTGCCGTCGCGGGTCCACGGCGATTCCATATAGTAGACCCAGAGCGCGCGAGCGACAGCGAGTGCAGCGATGACGGCGACCGCGGTCAGCGCAACCCGGCCGAGCCAGGCGAAATTCCCTTTCATGGCAGAAACTCCGAAAGATAAACCACGACGCCGAGCAGGCATACATACAGGGCGAAATTGAACAACGCGCGATGCCACACCAGCCGGTAGAACCCGAAGCGCTGCATGATCCGGCTCGCCACCGCGCTCAATGCATAGGCAACGATCAGCCACAGCAGCAGCGCCGGAACGAGCACGCCGTAAATGTCGAGCTCATATCTCATGCGGCAAAGCTCTCCTCGGGCTGCGATCGATACGCGGGTGCATCCGGAAACAGGCCGCGGCGGATGCCGACGAGGCCGAGCAACGCATCGTCCCGCGCGCGCTCATTGGGGTCCTTGACGACCGCGGTCAGCGCCGCATCGATGCATGACAACAGTTCGGCCGGCATTGCCTGGTCCGCACGGGCGCGAAACGCCGCCGCGAGGTCGTCCAGCATGTCGTCGATGGCACGCACGGTCACTGCGGCGAGGCCGTAGCGGGCCCGCCGGAGGTCGATGATGTTGAGCCCGATGCGGAGCTGGACCAGGCTGTCGGCATCGCGGCGGTCGCTCTCGGAGATGAAGGCGATCCGCTGGACCAATAGCCCGAGCCGATGCAGCATCAGGCCGGCAAACTGCGCGCGATCGCCGTGGCCGCGCCGTTCGGCCGCGACCGCGAGCGTCTGCCAACTCGACTTCATCAACCGCTTGGCGATCCATTCGGCGCCGACGCCGCGCGCGATCCGCGTCACGATCTCCGCGATCACAACACCGAGGAAGAAGGCGACCGACGTGTTGGCGAAACTGGCGAAATCCGCGCTGTAGGTCGATTGCAGCGCGAGCAGCGTCGCGGTGTTGGCGGCGAGCGCCATGCCGATCGGCGCGGTCTTGGGTCGTGCGATCAAAAAGCCGTACAGGAGGAAGGTCGGCGCCAGTGCCGCGATCAGGACCTCGACATGGGAGATGCCGGGCACCAGCGCGAACTGATAGATTGCCACGATGACGATCGCGACCAGTGAAAACAGGCCGAAGGCCCGGATGCTGCGCGCAGGCTCGTCCTGTGCGGCGAAGAAGGAGCAGGCGACCGCCGCCATCATCGGCGCCGAGGCGCCATCGGCCCAGCCGGTCGCAATCCACAGGCCGCAGCAGATCAGGATGGCGACCGCCGCGCCCGCGGCCGACCACAGCGCCATGCCGTGGTCGCGATGACGGACCGGTGCGGCCCCCGACTCCGGGTGGAACGCCAGCTGGACGCTGGAGATATCCCGGCCCGCGGTGATCGCATCGCCCAGCGCGCGGCAGTCGGCCGAAATGTCGGCAAGCTCGCGCAGCCGGAGCAGCAGGCTGATCGTGATGATGCGTTCCCGCGGCGCGATACCGTCGAGCGCAGATTGCCGCTCGGCGATTGCGGTGCGGATCTGCTCGCCGGATTGCCGCTGGCGGTCCTCGTCCACGATCCATGCGGCGAGATCGCCGATCAGGCGTCGCAGCTCCGGTTGCCGTTGCAGCGCCGCTTCGCCAAGTGCGGTAAGCCGGTCTTCGATCGACGTGATGATCGGCAACAGCATCAGCATGCGCAGCCGGACCTCGCCGAGGCCACGCACGGTGCCGGCGTCGGCCAGCCGGTCATAGGCGACATGGGTCGCCAGCGTATCGATCTCGACAATGTCGGTCGCAAGACGGAGGCGTTGGGCCCGGCGCGTCTCGCCGGTCCCGCGGTCAAGCAGCACGTCGCGGGACAGACGGCGCGCATCCGACAGCCAACTCCTGATGCGGCCGCCGACCGCCGGCGCGACGCTGCGGGGAAACACCACCGTCGACACCAGGCTCGCACAGATGATGCCGAGCGAGATCTCCTCGACTCGTGCCAGCGCTACATCGAAGATGCTGCCCGGTTCGGCCACCGACGGAAAGCCGATCAGCGCGACGGTATATCCGCCCAGCATGAAGACATAGCTGCGCGGCGTGCCGTCGAGCAGCGATAAATAGAGACAGAGCCCGACCCAGAGCGCGATCGCGAGGCACAGTAGCTCCGGTGCATTGACCAGGTTCGGCACCAGGGCGACCGTGACGCTCGCGCCGACCAGCGTACCGATCACGCGGAAGAACGCCTTCGAGCTGGTCGCGCCGGCCAGCGGCTGCGAGGTGATGTAGACCGTCGCCATCGCCCAATAGGGACGCGGCAGATCGATCGCCAGGGCGATGACAAGCGCCAGCATCGACGCCGCGAACGTCTTCAACGCGAAGATGAGATCCGCGTGGCGGACCATGAACGGCTCTTCCGCGCGCATGACTATTTCGCCTCTGGAGCAGTCCTGGCTGGCGCAGTCCTGGCGTCCTGCAGGCGGCTCGCCCGCTGCTCGATGAGCTGCAGCGTCTCGAAGGTTACCGCAAGTTCCGCGCTGCCGATATCCTTCAGCAGGCTGGCCCGTACGCGACGCAGCACCCGATTGATCTCCTCGACCTTGGCTCCGCCGGCCGCGGTGAGATGCAGCGTCTTGGCGCGCCGGTCGGTCGGGTCCTCGCGACGCTCGACCAGGCCTTCGGACTGCAGCAGATCGATCAGCCGCACCAGTGAAGGCCCCTCGATTCCCAATTCATCCGCAAGCACGCCTTGCCGGACGTTTTCCCCCTGGCGCGACAACACCAGCAGCGGAATCGCCGTCGCGTAGGACAGTCCGTGGTCGGACAAGGCCTGATCCGACTCGCGGCGCCAGATCCGGGCCAGCCTGGTCACCAGGCGGCCGATCTCGGCGTGGATATGGGACTGTGAAGGCATGTAAACTAGATAGGATACGAACTATTAGGATGCAACGATATAGTACGAACATCGCGGATGATCACGCGAATGCGATCCTGCGTGAGGGAGTGTCAGTACTGCTGCGGGATCGACCTCGATGCGCTGGTTATGCTCGGTTGCGGGCGGACCTTGAGCGCGGCGGGTTAGGAACACATCGGGATACAGATGCTTCTGTTCTTGAGGAGATTGTCATGAACAGAAAGCCGGTAACGCAGGATTCCGGACGCTCGAGCGACTGGGGTTCCCACGCGCAAACCGACAAGCCGTGGAAGGGAAACCCGGAGAAGGAGCAGCGCTCCGGAGATGCGAGGCGCTCAGGAGACGCGAAGGCCTCCGGAGACGAGAAGCCGGACCTGGAAAAGTGGCATGAATCGAACACGCATTGATGCGCGGAGATAGCCAATGTCCGCCTTTCATTTCGCGATCGTGAATGATGAGCGTGTGATCGATGCAACCGGTCAGCCGGTTGCCGACCGCGATGAAGCCATTGCGGTGGCCAAGCGGCTCGCCATCGACCTTGCGGAGACCCGACAGGAATATCTGGGCCGCGGCTACATCTCGGTGATCGGCAGCGACGCCCGCGAAATTCACCGCGAAAGCATCGACAGTGCCGCGAAGAGCGGATGAACGATGCCGCCCCGGCGGGCGGCAAGAGAGCAAGGCTTCGAGAACAAGGCTTTGAGAACAAGGCCTGGAGAGACCAAATGGATATGGGCCTTGAGATCATCTACGGCATCGGAGCGCTCGCGCTGCTGACCGCTTTGATCTTCGGCGTGCTTCAACACCATTTTCGCAGCAGGCGCACGGTGCAGGCCGGCGAGGAGGTCGTCCGCGAGCGATACAAGCGGAATGAGACCTGACGCAGCGCCGCTGGCGCAAGGAGGAGACGATGGGATTGGCTCAATATGCGGTGATTGCAGCCGGCGAGGAATGGGGCGTCCTGCACGACGGCAATCTCAACGGCGGATACGCCACCAAGGAAGCTGCATTCGAATCCGCGGCGGCCGCCGCGGCTCTGGCGATCAGGATGGGGCACGAGGTCCACGTCAGCGTTCCCGGGCGCGAGGAGGGTGAAGCGGCCCTCACCAAGCGACCCGCCTGATCCAGATCACAGCAGTGCGGCTTGCATTCGGTGTAAGGATGGCGCGCGCCAGCGCGGTCTACGGATCGAGCTCAGTATCCCAGTAGAGATAATCGAGCCAGCTCTCGTGCAGATAGTTCGGCGGAAACAGCCGGCCGTTGCGATGCAGCTGATGCACGGTCGGGGCGTAGGGCGTCTGCTTCGGAAACATCCTGGCCTGCTGCGGCGTCAGATTGCCCTTGCGCAAATTGCAGGGCGAGCAGGCGGCGACGACGTTTTCCCAGGTGGTCTGGCCACCCTTGCTGCGCGGAATGATGTGATCGAAGGTGAGATCGTCGCCCGACAGGCAATACTGGCAGCTGAATCGGTCGCGCAGGAAAACGTTGAACCGGGTGAAGGCGGGGTGGGTGGTCGGCTTGACGAAGGACTTGAGGGATACGACGCTCGGCAGCTGGATTTCGAAGGAAGGACTTCGTACCGCCCGGTCGTAATATTCGACGATGTTGACACGATCGAGGAACACCGCCTTGATCGCGTCCTGCCAGGACCAGAGCGACAGCGGGTAATAACTCAGCGGCCGGAAGTCCGCATTCAAGACCAGCACCGGCCAACCGCCTTGCGAGACATGTGCGTTCAAATAACGCTCCTGACTCCCACTAGCTGCGAAGCAGCATGCACTCACATACTACAGGCAGCGTGACGGGATTGTGAAGAGCAATGAGCGGCTTATCCGCCGCGCCCTGCCATGTTCCTGCCCCGATTGCCTCCCGCCCGCGAGGCCCGTAAAGGGAGCCGCAAGGCCCTGTCGGCCAGTGACGGACCCTGCCGATGACCACGACCTCAAGCTATCTCGAGGCGCCGCGCCGGTTGCGCGCGTTCGTGCGCGCGCACGAGACGAGCCTTGTGGTGCTGGCGGTGCTGATCGGCGCCATTGGCGGCCTCGTGGTGGCGGTCATGAGCGGCCTCGTCACGGTGCTGCATTCGGTACTGTTCAATCTGCCGCTCGGCGACCGGTTGTCGAGCCAGCCCAGCATCGATCCCGTGCGCGCGCTCGTGGTTCCCACGATCGGCGGCCTGCTGGGATTTGCATTCCTTCTGTTGCTCCGGGTGCGGCCGGCCCGCGAAATCGACCCGATCGAGGCCAACGCGCTTTATGGCGGGCGGATGTCGTTCCGCGGCAGCGTGATCGTGGTGCTGCAGACGATCTGGTCAAGCGGCGTCGGCGGCTCGGTCGGGCTCGAGGCCGGCTACACCCAGCTCTCCAGCGGCCTCGCCGCCTCGCTCGGGCGCGGCTTTCACCTCCGCCGCAACGACCAGCGAATCATGGTGGGCTGCGGTGCGGCGGCGGCGATCGCCGGCGCCTTCAGCGCGCCGCTTGCGGGTGCGTTCTACGCTTTCGAGCTTGTGATCGGCGGCTATACGCCGGCCAGCCTGACCCCGGTCGGCGTGGCGGCGGTGACCGGCTACTTCGTTGCCCATGCCTTCGAACCGCTGCCGCTCGGCGTCGGCGTCGGAACCGTCGGCGATGTGCTTGGACGGGATCTTGCGATTGCAGCGCTGCTCGGCATGGTCGCGGCCCTGACCGGCATTGCGATCATGCGCGGGGTGACGCTGTGCGAGGCGCTGCTGACCAAGAGCCGGCTGTGGCCGCCGCTGCGGCCGGCGCTCGGCGGGCTTGCGGTCGGCGCGATGGCGCTATTGACGCCGCAGGTGATGTCGTCGGGCCATGGCGCGCTGCGCTTCGCCGGCATCGTGGCGATGCCGCTTGCCTTCATCGCCGGCGTGTTCGCGCTGAAGGCGGTGGCCTCGATCATCTCGCTCGGCTCGGGCTTTCGTGGCGGATTGTTCTTCGCCACGCTGTTCATGGGCGCGCTCGGCGGCCGGCTGTTCGCCGCCGGCGTCGACATCGTGTGGCCGGGGCTGAACCTCGACCCCAACGCCTATGCGGTGATCGGCATGAGCGCGCTGTCGGCCTCGGTGATCGGCGGTCCACTGACGATGTCGTTCATCGCGCTGGAATCCACCGGCAACCTCTGGCTTACCACCGCGGTGCTGGTCGCGGTCATCATCTCGACCACGATCACGCGCGAGCTGTTCGGCTATTCGTTCGCGACCTGGCGATTGCATCTGCGCGGCGAGACCATCCGCAGCGCCGCCGATATCGGCTGGATCCGCGATCTCACGGTCGGCAAGATGATGCGGCAGGACATGACGACGGTGAACGCCGCGATGCCGATCGAGGCGTTCCGCGAGGAATTCCCCCCGGGCTCGAAGACCCAGGTCGTCGCGGTCGACGGCGAGGGGCATTACGCCGGGCTTGCGCTGGTCGCCGAAGCGCATGCGCCCGATATCGAGGCCGACAAGGGGCTTGCCGCGATTCTGCGCTATGCCGATGTGGTGCTGCATCCCGGCATGAACGTGCAGGAGGCGATCGCGGTGTTCGACGCGGCCGAAGCGGAATCGCTCGCCGTGGTCGAAGGTGACCGCCGGCCGATCGGCCTGCTCACCGAAGCGCACGCCATGCGGCGCTACGCGGAAGAATCCGAGCAGCGCCGCCGCGAGGTGATCGGCGAGATTTGATTGCGCGGGAACGCTTTTCGACCCGTCATCCTGAGGAGCCGCGAAGCGGCGTCTCGAAGGATGCACGGCCACCAGCCGGGGGCCGTCGACCCTTCGAGACGCGCGCGATGCGCGCTCCTCAGGGTGACGGTGATGGAGTGACGGTGGGAGACTGAATCTAAACCTTCTCCAGCTTCTGCAGGCACCGCGTCACGCGCACCGCGGCCGGCATCTCGGTGTCCGGAAAGCTGGTCTTCCAGTCGGTGACGCCGACTTCGCCGACATAGATGTCGCCGCGGGAATCCAGCGCGATGCCGTGCGGCGCCAGGAATTTGCCGGTCTCGACGCCGGGGCCTTGCTCGCCGCCGAGGCGCGCGATGCGCTTGCCGGTGTGATCCACGATCGACAGTCTCGGGCCGAGATTGGGCACCTTGCGATTCACCGCCATGCCAGGGCCGAGTTCGCCGATCACGAAGTTCGGCTGCTTGCCACCGCCGCAGCAGCACAGCGCGCAGGGCCGGTGCAGGTTGTTCCACTGCGTCTCGTATTTACCGTTGCCGTCGAACACCTGGACGCGGTGGTTCTCGCGGTCGGCGACATAGACCCAGCCATCGGCGTCGGTCGCGATGTTGTGCACGATGTTGAACTGGCCGGGGTCGGTGCCGGGCTCGCCCCAGGTTTTGATCAGCTTGCCATCCGGCGCGTATTTGTGGACGCAGGCATTGCCGTAGCCATCGGAGACATAGATCTCGCCCTTCGGCGACAGCGCGGTATGGGTGCAGCGGTGGAACGGCTCGCCGCTCATGAACGGCGCCGGCTTGTTCGGGATGCCGATCGTCAGCAGCACCTTGCCGTCGGTCGAGCATTTGCGCACGGTGTGGTCGCCGTCATCGGTGCAATAGAGATTGTCGTCGGCGTCGATATGCAGGCCGTGGGCACGCGAGAACACGCCTTCGCCCCAGCTCTTGATGAAATTCCCTGCGCGGTCGAGCACCACCATCGGATGGTCGCCGCGGTTGAAGACATAGACACGGTCCTTGCTGTCGACTGCGACGGACGCGACATCGGTCAGGCTCCAGCCGTCGGGCAGTTTTGCGAAGTTCTCCACCACGCGATAGCGGTGTTCGCCGGTGCCGAGGGTGATTGGCATGTTGTCTCTCCTCTGAGCCGTCATTCCGGGGCGATGCGCAGCATCGAACCCGGAAGCTCGAGATTCCGGGTCTGGTCCTTCGACCAGCCCGGAATGACGATGGTGGGGTTAGGAAAAATCCGCCCGTGGCCCGACGTCGCGCGGCAACAGGCCTTCCTCGATCGCCTTGATCTGCAATGCGAGATAGCGCGAATTGATGCGGCATTGCGCGAGGCTGCCGGCGATGAACCACAGGCCGGGCTGCGGCGTGCGGGTGTACATGTTGCGCAGCTCCTGGCCGTCGCCGAAGCCCCAGATCGGGCCGACGCGCGCGGCCATCGCCTCGCCGAACAGCTTCTTCACCAGCTCTTCCTGCGGCCGGTAGCCGGTCGCGAGCACGATCAGGTCGGCGGCATTGATCTCGCCGTCTTTCAGCCGCGCGCCCTCGCTGACGAAGGTGTCGATGTCGGTGAATTGCTGCAGGGCGACCGCGCCGCTCGCGACGAGATCGGAGCAGCCGACGTTGAAGTAATAGCCACCGCCGCGGGTCAGGTATTTGAACTGCCAGCCGGTGCCGCCATCGCCGAAATCAAGCTTGAAGCCCTTGCGCGTGAGGCCGTCGAGCAGCGGCTTGTCGAGCTCTTTCGACTGCTCGGTCATCAGCACATGGCTGCGTTTGGCGAGCACGAGCGGCATCGAGGTCGCGATCAGATCATTGTCCTCGAGCGTACCTTCATTGTAGGCGGCATAGGCCAGCTGCGCCGACGGCTCGATATTGGTGATCAGCGTCGAGGAGCGCTGTACCAGTGTGACCTCGGCGCCCGATGAGTGCAGGTCCTGCGCGATGTCGTGGCCGCTGTTGCCGGTACCGATCACCAGCGCGCGCTTGCCGGTCCAGTTCTCGCCGTCCTCGTAGCGGCTGGAATGCATCACCTTGCCGGAAAAATTCTTCAGGCCGGGGATGTCGGGCAGATTGGGAATGCCGCTGACGCCGGTCGCCATCACGACATGGCGCGGCTTCATCTTGCGTGTCGTGCCGTCGGCGCGGCGCAACTCGACGCTCCAGCGTCCGTTCGCATCGTCATAACTGCCGCCGACAAATTCCGTACCGGTCCAGAAGTTCAGCTCCATGGCGTCGACATAGGCTTCGAACCAGTTGGCGAGCTTGTCCTTCGGGATGTAGGTCGGCCAGTTCGGCGGGAACGGCATGTAGGGCAAATGATTGACCTGCACCTGGTTGTGCAGGGTCAGTGCGTGATAGCGCTTGCGCCAATTGTCGCCGACGCGCGCCTCGCGGTCGACGATCAGCGCGTCGACCTTGAGCTGCTGCAGCCGCGCGGCGATCGCAAGCCCCGCCTGTCCGCCGCCGACCACCAGCACGTCGGGGTCGCGGTCGGCGTATTCGGCGGATGCCTTGCGCAGGTCGAGCCAGTTGGGGCCGCGGAAGTCGCGCGAATAGGCCTGCCCGCGCGGCCTGGTGTGGCCCTGCTGCTCCTCAAAACCCTTCAGCTCCTCGAGCGCCGTCAGCAAGGTCCAGGCCTTCAGGCGATCGTCGTCGGCGGCATCGGGGATCAGCCGCACGATGCCATGGCCGCGGCCGACCGCCGTCTCGAATTTGTAGATCGCCTCGATCGCATGGGTGCCGGCGCGCGTCACCCGGCGCGGCGCCGCGCGCTCGGCATCGATGCGGAAGTCATGCGGCGCGCTGCGACGCGCATGCGCCGGCAGCTCCTCGATGATCGCGAAGGCCCGGTTGACGGTCTGGATGTTCCAGCTCAGCGCCAGCACGTCGCGCCAGTAGCTGTCGGGATGGAACAGTGGCTTCAGCAGCACATCGTCCGGGCTCGCCAGCGCATCTTCGAACTGCACAAGCCAATTGTCGGCGGCGACCGAAATATCGTCCGTCTTGTCGAGCATTGAGCGTTTCTCGCCATCGGCCGCCTTGCTGATATTTTCTTGGCGGCGTTCCCTTTCCGCGAAGCCTATACCCATTCGAAGGCGTGCAGAAAGGGCGCGACGAGATAGCGCCTATTCGGCCAGCGACAGGATCAGGCCTTGATCCGGTGGAACGCGGCCTTGCAGGGTATCGAGATAGGCCTCGCGCACCGCGGCCGGGCCGCGCCGCTCGACCACGTCAAGCCAATTCGGCAGATGCGGCACGAGCTCCGCCCATGCGGCGCCAAAACGCTGGTCGATGCCGCCGGGACCCCATTCCTTGGCGCGCTTGCGGATCTGGTCCGGGGCGAAGAACCAGACCGGCTTGGCGCCTGGCAGCGTCGGCTCCTCCGGCTCGCTCGCACGGTGCGTCAGCCCGACCCGGCCGGAATAGACCATCTGCGCGCCGAAGTGCCGGTGCAGACTTTCGCGCAGCGCACTGTTGCCGGCCATGTCGACATAGGCTGTCGGCTCGGCCGCCGGGATCGCGGCGACCTGGTCATAGGTGACGACCTCGTCATAGCAACCGAGCGAGCTGACGAAATCGACATTGCCCTTGGAGGTCAGCCCGATCACGGGGATACCCCGCTTGTGCACGAGATGGGCGAGGCCGAACGCGGTCTTGCTCGAGGCCGACGACAGGATGACGCGGCGTGCGCCGTAGAACGCATTCTCGGCGAGGGCGTCGTCGACCAGGAACGACAGCATGAACAAGGGCAGCAGCAGTGCGCGGAAATCGCCCTGCTGACCGGCATAGGTCGGATCGCCGGAGACGCGGCATAGGCGTTGTAGACCGGCGAGACCTCCTGCCGGTGTGCCGCGCCATCGCGCAGGCCGCGCTTGTTGACGTCGGCCGCCTCGATCACCAGATGGGCCGCCATCGGGAGATAGCCGAACAGCGTTTCGCCGACGGCGATCATCGGATGTTTCGAGATCAGCACCTCGCCAAAGCCCCACACCGGGATGATGCCGTAGCCCTCGGGCGCCGGGAACAGATGCCAGTATTTCAGCTGCTCGCCGATCACGGCGTAGGTGATGTTGTTGGCGGTGAAGGCGAAGCGGGTCACCTTCACCAGCAGCGCATCGGCCGGCAGCGCCGCGGCATCGGGCAACTGCGTCTCGATCACCTTGCACTGTTGCAGGTCGTTGCGGATGACGATGAAGTCGGTCGAGTTCATGGCGATGATCCCAGCTTCCGATGCGCCGGCATCGTTGCGTCGATTGCCGGCCTTTTGCAACAGCAACTAAGTTTCAAACGCCGTTCGCTTCGCCGTCACATCGTTCAGCGAAGCTGTCCTTCGCGGTAGAGGTCGCGCAGCTTGCGCTTGAAGATCTTGCCGGTGGCTTCCCGCGGCAGCGCGTCCATGAAGCGGATATCCTTGGGCACCTTAAAGTTGGCGAGCTTGCCGCGGAGAAAATCCTGGATCGCGCTGATCGACAGGGTCGCGCCGGCTTCCGGCTCGACGCAGGCGAACAGCCGCTCGCCGTATTCGTCGTCGGGAACGCCGAACACCGCGCAGTCGCGGACGCCTGCCATGCCGATAAGGGCATTCTCGATCTCGGCGGGATAGATGTTGACGCCGCCCGAGATCACCATGTCGCGCTTGCGGTCGCACAGGAACAGATAGCCGCCCGCGTCGAGATAGCCGACATCGCCGACGCTGATCAGGCCGTCGTGATCGGCCTCGGAGCGCGCCTTGGCATTGCCGTGATAGTCGAAGTCCGAGATCAACGTCTGACGCATGAAGATCTCGCCGGGCTCGCCGACGTCGCATTGCGTCCCGTCGGGCCGGAAGATCTTGACGATGCCGCCCTCGATCGCGCGGCCGACGGTGCCGGGCTTGGCCAGCGCTTCGGCTGACGAATGCCAGACCGGGATGCCGGTCTCGGTCGAGCCGAGATATTCGTTGATGACCGGTCCCCACCACTCGATCATCGCGCGCTTGACGTCGACAGGGCAGGGCGCCGCGCCATGGACGATGAAGCGCAGCGACGACAGGTCGTAGCGGCGCCGCGTCTCCTCGGGCAGGCGCAGCAGCCGCACGAACATGGTCGGCACCATATGCATGTGGGTGACATGGTGGCGCTCGATCAGTTGCAGCAGATCCTCCGGATCGAAGCGCGGCTCGAGCACGATCACGCAGCCGTTGCGGAACGCGAGCATCCCGTAGGAGTGCGGCGCCGAATGATACATCGGGCCGTTCATCAGGATCACCTGATCCTCGTTCGGCTTGACGCCGTAGGTGATGGCACCGACCCGCGCGGCTGCCGCCTGCTGCTCGGGCCGCATCGGCTTGCGCTTGACGCCCTTCGGCAGTCCAGTGGTGCCCGACGTGTAGAACATCGGCGCCGCGCCGATCGGTGCGTCGGTCAGTGGTTGGTGCGTCTCCCGCCAGACGTCCCAGTCGGTCATGCCGTCGGGCACGCGGGTGAGCGCCGGCGCCACGCCATAGGCCGCGGCAATCTCCGGCGGCGTCGTCACCACGAGCAGCTTGATTGCCGGCGGTAGCCCGTCGCGGATCTGCGGCAGCAGATCGGCGTGGCAGACCAGCGTGTCGGCGCCGCTGTCGGACAGGATGTAGGCGACCTCGTCGGCCTTCAGATGCCAGTTGATCGGCACCACCGGGCTGCCGAGCGCGGCCGAAGCCGCGACCACCTCGAACAGCGCGAAATCGTTGCGCAGCATCATGCCGACCGGCTTGCCGCCCTGCACGCCGAGCGCCCGGAAGCCGCTGGCCGCCCGCGCGATGCGGGCGTGAATGTCGCCGTAGCTGATCTGTCTTTCGCCGCTGATGATCATGTCGCGCCTCGTCTTCTAGCGATCGTCCAGGATCTCGCCGAAGCTGATCCAGCTCTTGCCGTTGAACCGGCGCAGCCGCAACTGCTGGAACGGCAGGTAGTCGTCCGGCCCGGTCGATACCGTCATGCCCGGCAACAATAGCGGCAGCGGAACGTCGCGCAATGACGCCGCCTGGCGCATGATGTTTTCGCGGCTGAAATCGTTCTTGCAGGCCTTCAGCACGGCCATCAGCAATGTCGCATAATGATAGCCCGCCGAGTAGTTCGAGTTGCTGAGGTCCGCATTGGGCAGGTACTGCTTCATGAAGGCAAGATAGTCCTTCACGGCGGGATCATCGGCCCATAGCGCATCCATCGTGTCCTTCTGGTTGCTGGACGAGATCAGGCCGACCGCGTTCTCGAGCCCGGCGGGCTCCAGGAACGAGATCGACGACGCGGAGGTCGGCACGAAGAACAGGTCCGGCTTCCAGCCGATCTCGGCCACGCCCTTGATCATCTGCGGCGTGAACTTGCCGAGCACGACACCGAACAGCACATCGGCACCGGACGCCTTCAGGGTCGCGAGCTGCGAGCTGATGGTGGGCGCTGAGGTCTCGTAGCTCGCTTCCGCGACGATCATGCTCGCGGCCTTGCCGCCGAGCGCACGCTTGAAGCCGGCGACATAGTCGCGGCCGAAATCGTCGTTCTGCGCAAGGATCGCGATCTTTGCGTCGGGCTTGGCCTGCAGCACATATTTGGCATAGACCACGCCCTCAGATTCGTAGGACGCCATGCCTGGCATGGTCCACGGATAAGTCTTCGGGTCGGCCCATTTGGTCGCGCCGCTCAGCACGAACAATTGCGGGATCTTCTTGCTGTTGAGATAGCGGTGCACGGCGTTGTTGGTGGCGGTTCCGAGCGAGCCGAACATCATCAGCACCTCCTCCTGCTCCACCAGCTTGCGGGTCTGCTCGACGGTCTTCGGCGGCGAATAGGCGTCGTCCAACGTGATGAATTTCACCTGCCGGCCGTTGATGCCGCCCTCCGCGTTGACCTTCGCGAAAAACGCTTCCTGGGCGCGGCCGATGGTGCCGAAGCCGGAGACCGGTCCGCTATAGGGCAGCGTCTGGCCGATCCGGATCGCTTCGTTGCCGTTGTCGGCGGCGGCCGTGCTGGCGATCGCGCAGACCGCAAGCGCAGCTGCCAGCGCGTGTTGCGCTCGTTTCATGGTTCGCTCCCGGACTTTGTGAAACAGCGTCAGGCGCTGGCGCGCAGGAAGTCGCCGCGCGCCGCGGCGAACTCGGACTTGAGCCGCGCCGCCAGTTCGGCGACCGGCGGGGCGTCGGTGATCTGGCCGATGCCCTGGCCCGAGCCCCAGATGTCGCGCCAGGCCTTGGCCTTCATGTTGCCGCCGGAGCCGAAGTTCATGCTGGATTTGTCGGCGGCCGGCAGATTGCCCGGATCGAGGCCTGCCGCCGCGATCGACGGTCCGAGATAGTTGCCGTGCACGCCGGTGAACAGGTTCGAATAGATGATGTCGTGCGCGGCGTATTCGGTCAGCGCCTGCTTGTACCTGATATCCGCGTTGGCTTCCTCGGTCGCGATGAAGCGGGTGCCGATATAGGCGAGGTCGGCGCCGAGCGCGAGCGCGGATGCGATGCTCCAGCCGTCGGAGATCGCGCCCGACAGCAGGATCGTGCCCTTGAACCATTGCTTGACCTCGCGCACCAGCGCGAACGGCGACAGCGTGCCGGCATGGCCGCCGGCGCCGGCGCAGACCAGGATCAGGCCGTCGACGCCCTGCTCGGCGGCCTTGCGCGCGTGCTTCACGTTGATGACGTCGTGGAACACCACGCCGCCATAGGAGTGCGCGGCCTCGACGATCTCGGACGGCGGGCGCAGCGAGGTGATGATCACGGGTACCTTGTGCTTCACGCAGGTTTCCATGTCGCGCATCAGCCGGTCGTTGGAGGCGTGGCAGATCTGGTTGACGGCGTAGGGTGCGACCTTCTTTTCCGGATGCAGCGCCTGGTACTCGCCGAGCTCGTTCTCGATCTGGGTCAGCCATTCGTCGAGCTTTTCGGCCGGGCGGGCGTTCAGCGCCGGGAACGAGCCGACGATGCCGGCCTTGCACTGCGCGATCACGAGCTCGGGCCCCGAGACGATGAACAGCGGGGAGCCGACGACCGGCAGTTCAAGCCTGTTGGCGAGCGAAACGGGCAGCGTCATTTTCGGATCCTCCATGCGCGTCGCCCGGCCGGCAGCCGGGGCGGATCGCGATTTATTGTGATGGCTGGAGCGGTGGCGCTCTTGGCGCGGCAATATAAGGCTGGACGGCTCGGTCATGACGTTCAATATTGAACATCGGATCGACCAGAAATGAACGATGTCGCAAGAAGGGGAGTGGCATGGACTGGGAGCTTTGCAAGACATTCGTCGCGGTGGCGGAGACACGCAGCCTTGCCGGGGCGGCTCGGCGGCTGCGCATCAGCCATCCCACCGTCGGCCGCAACGTCGCGGCGCTCGAGCAGCAACTCGGCACCCGCCTGTTCGCGCGTTCCAATGACGGCCTGTCGCTGACGTCGCATGGCCGCAAATTCCGCGAGCACGCCGAAGCGATGGCCGCGGCTGCCTTGCGCGCGGAGGCGGCCGCGTCCGCCACCGGTGGGCAGGCGCGCGGTGTCGTGAAGCTGTCGATCGGCGCGACGCTGGCCGCGCACTGGCTGATGCCGCGCCTCGGTCCGTTCCTGCGCGATCACGCCAGCATCCAGCTCGAGATCATCACCCATCCGTTCCCGGCCAGCGTGCGCCGCCGCGAGGCCGACGTGGTGCTACGGCCGGTCGATGCGGGCGAGGAGAACCTGATCGGGCGCAAGATCGGGCGGCTCGGCACCGGCTTCTACGCTTCCCGCGACTATGCGGCAGGCCGCAAGCTGCCGGAGCGGCGGGACGAGTGGCGGGGCCACCATGTGATCGGCTTTGCCGACCAAGCCTCGAACGCGCATCTGGCGCGCTGGAGCGATGTCATCACCCGGCAGGGCACGCTGGTGATGCGCTGTTCCTCGCAAGGCGACATGCTGGCAGCGGCGCGGGCTGGGCTCGGGATTTGCGCGCTGTCCTGCCTGGTCGGGGCCGACTACCCCGATCTGGTGCGGGTCGCGCCGCAAAAGCTCTCGAGCCTCTCCGATCTCTGGCTGCTCGCCCATCCCGATCTGGTCGAGCTTCCCGCGGTGCGCGCCGTCATCGGCTTCGTCACCGACTGCGCGCGCGAGGATCGCGTCAGGCTGCGCGGCTAGAGCGCGTTGTCAGGCACGCGCCCGCAACAGCGTCACTGCGAGCAGAAGGAAGGCCGCGCAGGTCCATAGCGACTGCCAGTTCTCCGCCCCTTCGTTGAATCCTGTGTAGATCGCCGTTGCAATGAAAATGCCGGCAAAGATCGACTCCGCCAGTGGGCGGATTCCCTTCGTGGGAGGATTGAGCAGCGTCACGGCAGCAAAGGGCACCGCCGCCATGGTGAGAGGCGCGAAGGGAAAATCAATGAAGCGCGGGTCGAACACGAGGCCGATTGCGGTCGCCGTGCCGATCACGACGGTGATCATCAAGGCCAGTCCGTGCAGGGTCGCCAGCACCGATTCAGTGTGGTGGCCCTTCGGACCCAACACTTCGAAAAAGCTGGGCGGTGCGCGGCCCGACATCAGGGCGTTGGCGCTCAACACCGGCGAAGCCGTGGCCGCCACCAGCAGCGAGCCCCAGACAAGCCAGCCTCCCGTTCCGTAGCTTTCATAGACCAATCTTTGCTCGGCGACGCCAAACAGGATGCCAGCCGTGGTCGCCGATAGCGCGACCGCAAGCCATGACGCGAATGCGGGCTTTCTCGGCTTGCGACGCAAGGTCAGCCATGCCGCGCCGAAGACCAGGATCGCCAGCGCCATTCCGCTGACCATTTGCAGCTTCCAGAGCGGAAAATTGCTGACCGGCTGGCCCGGCGGATATTTCGGCATGCGCTGCTCGGAATCGAACAGGCCCCAGGAGCCGCCGACTGTGCCCTCGATCTCCCGCTTCCAGCCTTCGTCATAGGCCTCGAACAGGTTGACGCGGAAATGCTCGCGCCGGGCAAGGTCGAGGACCTCCGAAACCACCCGCGCCTGATTGATACGCGACGGCAGCGCGGACTCGCGCATGCGCCCCTCGCTGGGCCAGCCGATCTCTCCGATAAAGATTTCCTTGCCTGGAAAGACCGCGGCGATCTGCCGGCGCATCTCGTCGGCGTGAGCAGCGGCATCTTCCGCCCGGATTGGAACATTTTCCCAATACGGCAGGATGTGAACCGTGACGAAGTCGACGGCGTCGGAAAGCTCGCGATTGCTCAGCCAGAATTCCCAGACGTCGGCGTAAGTGACGGGCACGGAGACCTGCGCCTTGATCGAGCGGATCGTGGCGGCAAGGTCGGAAGCCGACATTTCCTTGCGCAGCAAGACCTCGTTGCCGACCACGAGCGCGATGATGGTTTCCGGATATTCCTGGGCGAGGCGGATCGCGGTGGCGACCTGCGTTGCATTCTTCTTGCGGTCCCGATCGAGGAAGATGCCCTGGATGACCTTCAGCCCCGCCTTGGCCGCGAGTGCGGGAATCTGATCGAGACCAAGATCGGTCGCATAGGTGCGGATGCAGTCGGATATCTTCGCGAGTTGCGCGAGGTCTTCCGCGATCTGTTCCGGCGAGACCTGCGTCGCCGGCGAAAGCGATGTCTGATTGTTACGGAACGGCGCGTACGAGATGCATTGCACCTTGTCGTTCGGATCGATCGGCGCGCGCGGCAGGTTGACCGGGACGCCGAGCCACCACCACGCCGCGGCGATCGCGCCCAGGGATAACGAGAGAAGCGTCAGCGGGATACGGAGAGAAATCAGGTCCGTCTCCTTGCAATAAGGACGTGCTGCGCGTGCAAAATGGGCGAGGCCGGCAAATTGAAAAACTATATCTCTGCTGATTCTATATCACGCGATCACGCAGTTGGTGTGTTTTTCTCCACGACTACTTTGCACCGGCGATCACGCCCTCGCGATTTCTGAGCACGCGATAATATGCCCACCACAGATGCGCTGCGGCGCCGCGCAGCGGACGCCACGGCTCCGCAAGCGGCGCCATCTGCTTCGGCGTCGGCCGATCCTTCAAGCCGAGCCCGACCTTGACCGCTTCCTGCACGGCGAGGTCGCCCGCGGGCCAGGCATCGCCATGGCCGAGGCAGAACAGCAGATAGACATCGGCGGTCCACGGGCCGATCCCGGGCAGCGCCGTCAGCGTGTTGTGCGCCGCATCGGCCTCCTCATTGGCAAGGACGTCGAGGTTCAGCCGCTCCTCGGCGAGCTCGCGCGCGATGTGCTTCAGCGTCTTGATCTTGGCCGCCGACAGCCCGAGCCGGTCGAGCCGGTCGGCCCGCGCCTTGCGGATCGCGTCATGGTGGAACGGGTCGAACGCCGTGCTGACGCGCCCCCAGATCGCCGCCGCACTCGCGGTCGAGAGCTGCTGGCCGCAGATGATCGCGGCAAGCCCGGCAAATCCGGGCTCGCGCTGCCGGATCGCCGGCATGCCGGTCAGCTCCAGGATCGGGCGCAGGCGGCGGTCCTGCTCGACCAGTTTTTGGATCGCGTCTTCGAGGTCGGCCTGGGTTTCGAGGTGAATCAGCATTTGCGGGGTCTGCATCGGCTTGTCAGGCGCGGGCTTGACCCGCGCATCGATCTCCTATCGTAACAGAGTCTTGTCCGGGCGCATGAACCAGAGTCGCCGGGGCAAGCCCGGCAATGACGCGTGACCGATGACCATGCCACCCGTTTTCCGCTTCGCGCCGAGTCCGAACGGCTACCTGCATCTCGGCCACGCCTATTCGGCGCTGCTCAACCACGACCTCGCGCGGCAGTCGGGCGGACGCTTGCTGCTGCGGATCGAGGACATCGACGCGACGCGCTGCCGGCCGGAATTCGAGCAGGCGATTTATGAGGATCTGGCCTGGCTCGGCATCGCCTGGGAGACCCCGGTGCGGCGGCAGTCCGAGCATTTTGCCGCGTATGGCGCGGCGATCGACCGCCTGTCGGCCCAGCGGCTGGTCTATCCGAGCTTCGAAAGCCGGGCCGAGATCGCGCGGCTGGTCGCGGAGCGCGAGGCCGGGGGCGCGTGGCCGCGCGATCCGGACGGCGCGCCGCTCTATCCGGGGCTGGCCAAATCGCTGTCGGCCGAGGCGCGCGACCGGCTGATCGGGCAGGGCGTGCCGTTCGCGTTGCGGCTCGACATGGCCTCAGCCCGCGCGCACGCCGGCGAGCTGCGCTGGCAGGAAGCGGGCGAGGGGCCGGCTGGCGAGAGCGGAGACGTCGTGGCCCGGCCTGAGGCCTGGGGCGACGTGATCCTGGCGCGCAAGGAGACCCCAACCAGCTACCATCTCTCCGTCGTGATCGATGACGCCCTGCAGGGCATTACCGATGTCGTCAGGGGCGTTGACCTGTTCTGGTCGACCAGCGTGCATCGGCTGTTGCAGGAACTGCTCGGCCTGCCCGTGCCAAGCTACCGGCACCACCGGCTGATCCGAGACGCGGCCGGCCAAAAGCTGTCGAAATCGACCCAGGCGACCGGACTGCGCGAATTGCGGGCGGCTGGGGCGAGCCCGGCCGATATCCGCCGCCTGGTCGGCTTGCCGTAGATTCTGGCCAATTGATCGCATGATGGCGTTTTGCGCGGGCGCGCCGTAAACGTCGCCGTGACTCCGGCACGCCTGGCATGCCATGTTGTTGACCGGGGCGGGGATCACGGAGACCATGGCGTCAAAATCGCGCGCACGGCGCAGCAAGCGGCCATCCAAAGGGACGCCGCCGAAGACACGCGCCGCCAAAACGCGTGCTGCCAAGACACGGACTGCCAAGACACCGACTGCCAAGACACGAACGGCCAAGGCCCGCGCCGCCAAGGTGGCGGCCAGGCCGCGTCGCAAGCGGGCCGTGCCCAAGCCGGCCCCGAAGGCCGGTCCCGGCATGGTCGATGCCGCGCTTGCCGCCTTTGCCCATGAGGTGCGGACGCCGCTCACCGGAATCCTTGCGATCAGCAATCTGCTCGCGACATCCGATCTCGGCGAGCGCGAGCGGCGCTGGGTCGACACCATCAAGGCCGGCGCCGAACATCTGGCGAGCCTTGCGACCCTGTTCGTCGACGCCGCCCGGAGCGAGGGGCCGGGGCTCGAGATCCGGCAGGATTTCTTCGACTTGCGCACGCTGGCGCGTCACGCAGCGGATTCGTTGGCCGGCCGCGCGGCGGCCAAGGGGCTGCAGGCTTCCGTCGAGGTCTCCGACCAGTTGCCTGCCTTCGCGGTCGGCGATCCCGTCCGCCTGCGCGCGGCGCTGGAAAATCTGATCGACAACGCGGTGAAGTTCACCGAGCAGGGCAGCATTGAGCTGCGTATCGTGCCGGTGGGCGCGGTGAAGGGAAGGTCCGGCGACAAGATCGGCGTCGCGTTCGCGATCTCCGACAGCGGGATCGGCCTGATGCTATCGGAGGTCAAGCGCCTGTTCCGGCCGTTCTCGCAGGCCAACGTCTCGATCGCCGCGCGGTTCGGCGGTGCCGGGCTCGGCCTGTCGTCCGTCAGGCAGCTCGCGCGCGCCATGGGCGGCGACATCGTCGCGGACCGGCGCGCCGGCGGGGGCACCACCTTCACGCTCAAGGTGGAACTGGCGCCCGCCGAAGGGCCAGCCGGCACCGCCTCCGGCGAGAGCGCGGCGGCGCTGCTATCGCAAGGGCTGCGGCTGCTCAGTGTCGAGGACAATCCGTTCGGCCGCGTCGTGCTCAACACGATCCTGACCGAGCTCGGCCACCACGCCGAATTCGTCGGTCAGGGCGAGGCCGCGCCCGACCGGCTCGTGCAGGGCGCCTTCGACGCCGTGCTGATGGACATGGTGCTGCCCGGCATCGGCGGCATCGAGGCGATCAAGCGCATCCGCGCGCTGCCGCCACCGCACGGTCGCATCATGATTGTCGGGATTTCCGGCCGGGCCGAGGACGAAGCCGCGGCGCGCGCTGCAGGTGCAGACGGCTTCCTGGTCAAGCCTGTGTCCCCGCGGGCGCTCGCGACTGCGCTGCATGAAGCGACACGCCGTGCGGCAACCGCGACTTGATGATCGCCGCATTCAACTCGCCGCCGAACACGAAAATCGCGGCGATGAAATACAGGAACACCAGTGCGATCACCACCGAGGCCAGCCCCGCATACATCGTGACGTAGTTGTTGGCGAAGCGTGCCAGGTACATGCCGAAGCCGATGCCCGAGAGCAGCGAAGCCACCATGGTGAAGATGATGCCGGGCAGGATCTGCGTGAAGCTGCGACGGCCCGCCGGCAGCCAGGCGTGCAGGATGAAGAGCGCGACGACCAGCGCCAGGATCGTGACGCCGTAGCGGGCGGTGTTGAGCAGGCTCTCGTTTGATTCGACGAAGAACGGGATATAGCGCCGCGCCGCCTCGATGATCAGCGGTCCGAGCACGATCAGGAAAGCCATCGCGAGCGAGGTGAACGCCGCGACCAGCGTGTAGCCGATCGACTCCAGCCGCAGCCAGTACCAGCGCCGCGGCTCGATCACGGCATAGGCGCGGTTCAGCGCCACCCGCAGCGCCTCGACGCCGTTGGAGGCGAAGTAGACCGCGAGCACCGCGCCGATGGTCAGGATATCGCCGCGGGTGTTGGTCAGCACGTCGTGGATCTGGCCGGACAGCGCCTCGGCGACCTGCTGCGGCCAGACCTGCAGCATCAGCCCGACCGCCTGGTCGGCGAGTTGCTTGGAGCCGAAGAAGCCGGCCACCGAGGTCAGCACGATCAGGAACGGAAACAGCGCCATCAGCGTCGACAGCGCGATGTGGCTCGCGATCGCCCAGCCGTCGTCGGCGAGGAACGTGTAAAAGGCATCCATCACGACGTGGGTGACGTAACGAAGCTGCTTCACATTCCACCCGGCATTGTCGAAAACCGCTCGGCCCGAGAACCGACCCAGCATCTGATATTACGCGCTGAAAAGCCAGTTGGTTGCATGGCCGGGCTGTGTGGAAGTCCGCGTCCTGCGGTGTTATGTACCGCAAATGACATCTCTCCTCAGCACGATCATTCTTCCCATCGCCGTCGGCGCCGTCGCGCTGGTGCTCCTGCTCGGCCTCATCAATATGATGAAGGGCGGCTCGTCGAACACGTCGCAGAAGCTGATGCGGCTGCGCGTGCTGCTGCAGTTCGTCGCCATCGTCATCGCAATGCTCGCGGTCTGGGCGATGGGGCGTTAGGTGAGGTAGATTTGTCGGGCTATTCTCCACCTCTCCCGATCGGAGTGGTGGACTCGAACATCGAACACCGGAGCCTGCCATGGTTGTTCTCAATCGGATCTACACGCGCACCGGCGATGACGGCACCACCGCGCTCGGCTCCGGCGAGCGGCGGCCGAAATACGATCTGCGCATTGCCGCCTATGGCACGGTCGACGAGACCAATGCCGCGATCGGCGTGGTGCGGCTGCATCTTGCCGGCAGCCCCGCGGTCGATGCGATGCTCGGCCGGATCCAGAACGATCTGTTCGATCTCGGCGCCGACCTCGCGGTGCCCGAACGCGAGGGCAAGGCCGAACGTCTGCGGATGCTGGCAAGCCAGGTCGAGCGGCTCGAGCGCGATATCGACAGCCTGAACGACCAGCTCGCGCCGCTAACCTCGTTCGTGCTGCCCGGCGGCACGCCTGCCTCTGCCTATCTGCATCTCGCCCGGACGATATGTCGCCGCGCGGAACGGATGATGGTGGAACTCGCCGCCCAACCCGACGAGCCGGTCAATCAGGCTGGCATCCAGTATATGAACCGGCTGTCGGATTTCCTGTTCGTTGCCAGCCGCTTCCAGAACAGTAAGGGAGCGGGAGACGTGTTGTGGGTGCCGGGCCAGAACCGCTAAACTGGTTCAAAACCGGGGGACGGTTTTTTGGCTTTGGCGCGTTGACCGGGAGAAACGGGACCTTTAGGTTCCGCGCCAGCCAACCGAAACCCATAAAATCAAAGCGAAAGAGGATCGATGAAGGTTCTTGTGCCGGTAAAGCGGGTCATCGACTACAACGTCAAGGTCCGCGTCAAGAGTGACGGGACGGGCGTGGAGCTCGCCAACGTCAAGATGTCGATGAACCCGTTCGACGAAATCGCCGTCGAGGAAGCGCTGCGGCTGAAAGAAGCCGGCAAGGCGACCGAAGTGGTGGTGGTGTCGATCGGACCGGCGCAGGCCTCCGAGACCATTCGCACCGGACTTGCGATGGGTGCCGACCGCGGCATCCTGGTCAAGGCCGAAGGCAATGTCGAACCGCTCGCGGTTGCCAAGATCCTGAAGGCGGTGGTCGAGGCGGAGCAGCCCGGCCTCGTCATTCTCGGCAAGCAGGCGATCGACGACGACTCGAACCAGACCGGCCAGATGCTGGCCGCGCTGCTCGGCTGGTCGCAGGCGACCTTCGCCTCCAAGCTCGAGGTCGAAGGATCCGACTTCAAGGTCACCCGCGAAGTCGACGGCGGCCTGCAGACCATCAAGCTCAAGGGCCCGGCGATCGTCACCACCGACCTGCGCCTGAACGAGCCGCGCTATGCGTCGCTGCCCAACATCATGAAGGCGAAGAAGAAGCCGATCGACGACAAGAGCGTCGCTGACTACGGCGTCGATGTGACGCCGCGTCTGGAAGTGCTGAAGACCGCGGAACCGGCAGGCCGCAAGGCGGGCGTCAAGGTCAAGGACGTCGCCGAACTCGTGAACAAGCTCAAGACCGAAGCCGGGGTTCTCTGATGACGACGCTGTTGATTGCTGAACACGACCACGAGACGCTGAAGGACGCGACCAACAAGGCGCTGACCGCGGCGAGCCAGCTCGGCGGCGATGTCCATGTGCTGGTTGCCGGTGGCGGCCAGGGCACCAAGGCGGCGGCGGAAGCAGCCGCCAAGCTTGCCGGCGTCACCAAGGTGCTGGTGGCCGAAGGCCCGGCCTATGAACACGACCTTGCCGAGCCGCTGGCCGCGCTGATCGTCGCGCTGGCTCCTGGCTATGACGCGTTCGTCGCGCCCGCGACCTCGCGCTTCAAGAATGTGATGCCGCGCGTCGCGGCCTTGCTCGACGTCATGCAGGTCTCCGAGATCATCAAGGTCGTCGCCCCCGACACCTTCGAGCGGCCGATCTATGCCGGCAACGCGATCCAGACCGTGAAGTCGAAGGACGCCAAGAAGGTGATCACGGTGCGCACCTCGACCTTCGCCGCCGCCGGCGAAGGCGGCAGCGCTGCGATCGATAACGCCGCTGCGGCCGCCGATCCCGGCCTGTCGACGTTCGTCGGCGAGGAAGTCGCCAAGAGCGACCGTCCCGAGCTGACCTCGGCCAAGATCATCGTCTCGGGCGGCCGCGCCATGCAGAGCCGCGAGAACTTCGCCAAGTACATCGAGCCGCTCGCCGACAAGCTAGGGGCCGGCGTCGGCGCCTCGCGCGCCGCGGTCGATGCCGGCTATGCGCCGAACGACTGGCAGGTCGGCCAGACCGGCAAGGTGGTGGCTCCGGAACTTTATGTCGCGGTCGGCATCTCCGGCGCGATCCAGCATCTGGCCGGCATGAAGGACTCCAAGGTGATCGTCGCCATCAACAAGGATGAGGACGCGCCGATCTTCCAGGTCGCCGATTACGGCCTGGTCGCCGACCTCTACCAGGCGGTTCCGGAGCTCACCGAAGCGCTCGGCAAGCTCGGAAAGTAAGCGACAAGACACCGGCCGGGTGGGTAAGCTCCGGCCGGTGTTATTATTTTCGAGGCAATGATCCGGAAACGTTTTTCCGAAAGGATCATGCTCGACGGGGGAAAATGGGACCCGGGTATGATGACCTGTCATCACATCATGGTCCCGGGAAACGTTTTCCGGCGGATTGGGCAACCCGGAAGGCTTTACTTCGGGTATCGTTGGAATTGGGCAGGCGCGATGTGCGCGCCGTTCCGGTGGATGACAAGATGACGGTGGCAATCAAAAAGGTCGGCGTGATCGGTTCGGGCCAGATGGGCAATGGCATTGCCCATGTGGCGGCGCTGGCCGGCTTCGACGTGGTGCTCAATGACGTGTCCGGCGACCGGCTGAAGTCGGCGCTGGCGACCATCAACGGCAATCTGACCCGGCAGGTCGCGAAGAAGGCGATCAGCGAGAGCGACCGCAAGCAGGCGCTCGACCGCATCGCCTCCGCCGAGTCGCTCGACGCGCTCGCCGATTGCGATCTCGTGATCGAGACCGCGATCGAGAAGGAAGAGACCAAGCGCAAGATCTTCCACGAGGTCTGTGCGGTACTGAAGCCGGAGGCGATCGTCGCGACCAACTCGTCGTCGATCTCGATCACAAGGCTCGCCGCCTCGACCGACCGCCCGGAGAAGTTCATCGGCATTCATTTCATGAATCCGGTGCCGGCGATGGAACTGGTCGAGTTGATCCGCGGCATCGCCACCGACGACATGACCTTCGACACCGCCAAGGCGTTCGTCGCCAAGCTCGGCAAGCAGGTCGCGGTGTCGGAGGATTTCCCCGCCTTCATCGTCAACCGCATCCTGTTGCCGATGATCAACGAGGCGATCTACACGCTGTATGAAGGCGTCGGTAACGTCGAGGCGATCGATGCCGCGATGAAGCTCGGCGCGCACCATCCGATGGGCCCGCTCGAGCTCGCCGATTTCATCGGCCTCGACACCTGCCTGTCGATCATGCAGGTGCTGCACGAGGGGCTGGCCGACTCCAAGTACCGGCCGTGTCCGCTGCTGGTGAAGTATGTCGAGGCCGGCTGGCTCGGACGCAAGAGCCAGCGCGGCTTCTACGACTATCGCGGCGACAAGCCGATCCCGACGCGGTAATCGTCGCGTCTTCAGATCAGTGCCCGCAGCAGCGCAAGCGTCGCGGGCACCAGACCGACAATCATCGTCACACCCGTTCCAAGTCCGAGCAGATGTGCTGTCAGCGCGAGGCGCGGGGTCCGTCCGTGAGGCGTCATTGCAGTGCCGCGCAGGCGCGCTTCAGCCGCCTTGCGGCCTCCTCGATGGTCGATGACGGGTTGGCGAAGCTGAGGCGGATATAGGGCGACAGCCCGAGATCCTCGCCGGGAAACACTGCCACGTCGGCCGCCTCGAGCAGATAGGCCGAGAAATCGCGGTCGGTCCGGATCACTCTGCCGTCGGGCGCGCGCTTGCCGATTATGCCGGCGCAGGCGACCAGCAGATAGAACGTGCCTTCCGGCGGTGTGCAGGACAGCCCGGCGCATTCGTTCACGAGTTCGGCAAAGCGGTCACGCTTGGCGCGCAGGATGGCGGCACGCGCAAGCAGCACATCCTGCGCGCCGTCGAGCGCGGCAATTGCCGCGGCCTGGCTGATCGACGACGCGCCGGACGTGGTCTGCGACTGGATCGTGATCATCGCGCGGATCAGCGCCGCGGGTCCTGCGGCATAGCCGATGCGCCATCCCATCATGGCGTAGCTCTTGGCGAGGCCACTGACGGTCAGCGTCCGCGGCTTCAGGCGCGGCTCGATTTCCGCAAGCGTCGGCGCCGGAGATCCGTTGAACACGATGTGCTCGTAGAGCCCGTCGGCCAGCACCCAGATGTCCGTATGCCGTAGCAGGACCGTGGCGATCTCGGACAGATCATCACGCGAATACAGCGCGCCGGATGGGTTGACCGGATTGTTGACGATGATCCAGCGGGTTCGCGCCGAGATCGCCGCCTGCAAATCCTCCGCGCGCAGCTTGAAGCCGTCGTTCTGCGCACACGGCACCACCACCGGCGCCGCGCCGGCCAGCCGCACCTGATCGAGATAGGGCGCCCAATACGGTGCGGGGATGATCACCTCGTCGTCGGGCGCCAGGGTCGCCAGCAGCGCGTTGAACAGCGCCTGCGTCGAGCCGTTGGTGATGACGATCTCGTCCAGACCATAGTCGAGATGATGGTCGCGCAGCAGCGCGGCGTGCACCGCCCGCTTCAGCTCCGGCGTGCCGTCGACATCGGTGTAACGGGTTTCGCCGCGCAATGCCGCGTCATGCGCCGCCGTGATCACATGCTCCGGTGTCGGGAAGTCCAGATTGCCCGACGACAGCTCGATGATGTCGCGCCCGGCGGCGCGCCGTTCGCGGGCGCGGCGGCGCAGCACCGATGCGGGCGATGCCGTGATGCCGCTCATGCGCGGTGAGAGAAGCGGTGCAGCGGTCATCGGACGTATTGCGCCTCACCGTTGCCGAACGACCAGTTCTCGGGGAGCACCTCGACAAGGTTGATGAAGATGTCCTCGGCGCGCAGGCCGGGGCTTTCGGTCAGCCGTTCCGCGATCCGTCGATAGAGCTTCTGCTTCTGCGCCACCGGGCGGGTATTGCTGACAGTAATCTGGATGATGATCAGATCATCGCTGCGCCTGATGCCGAGATAGTCGGCACCATAGAGGAAATCATCGTCATCGTGCTCGGAGATTGTCATGAAGCGATCGCCTTCCGGCACGTCGAAGGTCTCGCGCATGGCGCGATAAAGGCTTTCGAGAACGGCCTTGCGGTAGGCGGCGGGCTTGCCCCGTCGCAATGAAACGCGGGTCAGCGGCATGATGGTGGCTCTCCTGGTGGCGTGACGTGCCGCCGATCCTAGAGGCTCCTTGTTCATTGAAAAACGGTATGATAAAGCATTTCAATGATTTCATATTTAAATGAATGACCATGAAGGCGCTCGACCTCGAGGCGGTCCAGGCGTTCGTCCTGGTGGCCGATCTCAGCAGCTTCACGCGCGCGGCGCAGGCGATGGAGACCACGCAGTCCGCGGTCAGCCTGAAGATCAGGCGTCTGGAAGACGGCCTCGGCCGGCGGTTGCTGGAGCGAACGCCGCGGCTGGTTCGGCTGTCAGCTGAAGGTGCCGCCTTCCTCGGCGCCGCGCGCAATCTGGTGGCCGCGCATCAATCGGCGATCAGCTCGTTTGCCGTCGAGCATCGGCGGCTGGTCGTCGGCATCAGCCACCACATCGTCGGCTCGGAGCTCGCCTCGCTGCTGAAGCGGATGAACAGCACCGATCCCGGGCTGGTGATCCAGCTGCACGTCGACACGTCGCGTTCGGTGCTTAGCGCATTCGACGACGGCGGGCTCGATGCTGCGATCGTGCTCCGCCACGACGCCAAGCGCCGCGATGGCGACGTGCTGTTCGAAGAGCCGTTCGGCTGGATGGCCGCACCCGATTTTCACCATCGACCGGGCGAGCCGTTGCGCCTCGCGACGCAAGCCGAGCCGTGCAGCGTGCGTGCCATGGCGGTCGAAGCGCTCGACGCCGCCGGCATCGCCTGGACCGAGGCATTCGTCGGCGGCGGGTTGTCGACGATCGGAGCTGCGATCTCCGCAGGCCTTGCGGTCGCGGCGCTGGCGCGCCGGGTGGCGCCGGCGGACACCGTCGATCTCGGGCCGCGGCTTGGCCTGCCGCCATTGCCGTCCCGCGACGTCATGCTTCACTCAAAACTGTCCGATGCGCGGACACGGCAAGCGCTGCGCACCCTCGGCGCCGCCTTCGCGGCGAACGCGGCCTGAGACGCGGATCATCGCGCTAGCGGGAATTTCGAGGCCGATGCGTCAGCCTGACGCGGCCATCGATTACCCAAGCATTAACTTTCGCGCGTTACCTCAAACCCCAGTTTTGGGAGTGCCGCGTATGGACATGATGAGCATGGTCACCAGCATCCTGTCGATGCAGCAGGGTAGTCTGCAGGGTGAGATCGCAACCCGCGTGACCAAGCAGAACCTCGACGCCGAGAAGTTCGCGGTTCAGACCCTGCTCGGCACGCCTTCCACCGCGAATTTGTCGCCCGGCATCGGCGACAACCTCAACACCGTCGCCTGATCAGAACCCGGCTGCGGCTGGCTGCAGCGCGGCCTTCACCAGCTTGATCGCGTCGTCGCTCGCCCATTCGGCGGGACCGGCGATATTGGCGATTTCGCAGCCCTTGCCGTCGACCAGCACCGAGGTCGGCATGCCCAGCGCCTTGCCTATGTTCTTAAGATCCTGAAAAACCTTGGCTTTCTGATCCGAAAAATAGCCGAGACTGGTCAGATTGGCCTCTTTCAGGAAGTTTTTCGGCTTGTCCGGGTCGCGGGTGTCGATGTTGATCGCGACCACCTCGAAATCCTTGCCGCCGAGCTTGGTCTGCAGGCTGTCGAGCGCCGGCATTTCCTTGCGGCAGGGCACGCACCAGGTCGCCCACAAGTTGACCAGCACGGTCTTGCCGCGCCAGTCCGAGAGCTTCTTCGGCTGGCCGTTGGCGTCCTCGAAGGTCAGGTCGGGCAGCATCAAGGGGGTGGTCGCCATGGTCAGCGCCGCGACCTCGCCGTGGGCAAGCGGGGCGATCTTCTTCGCAAGAGCCACCGCGCTGTTGCAGGCGATATCGCCGCCCGCGGGATGCTTGAGGCTGGAGACCCCCGCATAGCCGATCACAGCCCCGGCCAGCACGGCGCCGATCACCAGCGGGATGCGCCACTTGGCGGTCGGCCTGGCGGTCGGGTTGGGTTGGGTCGTCTCGGGCATATCGTTTGTCATCCTGGGTCGATGTGGCTAAGCAGTGCCGGGAATACGACCGGAACTGCGGTGCTGTTTCGCCGCCTCCGGCCATGAAACCGCAAGGCTGAAATACGAATTCGTGAGCGAGATGTCATGAGCAACAAGATGTGGGGCGGCCGCTTCTCGGAACGTCCCGACGCGATCATGGAGGAAATCAACGTCTCCATCGACGTCGATCGTCACCTTTATGCCCAGGACATTGCCGCGTCCAAGGCCCACGCCGCGATGCTCGCTGCGCAGGGCATCATCACGTCCGCTGATGCGAAAAATATCGGCAAAGGTCTAGACACGATTTTGTCAGAGATCGGCAAGGGCGATTTCGATTTCAAGCGCGCGCTCGAGGACATTCATATGAATGTCGAGTCGCGGTTGTCCGAATTGATCGGGCCCGCGGCGGGCCGGCTGCACACCGCGCGCTCCCGCAACGACCAGGTCGCGACCGATTTCCGGCTTTATGTCCGCGACACCATCGATGAGACCAATGCGGCGCTGGCCGCGTTCCAGCAGGCGCTGGTCGCGCGCGCGCTGGAGCATGCCGGCACGGTGATGCCGGGCTTCACCCATCTGCAGACCGCGCAGCCCGTGACCTTCGGTCATCATCTCCTGGCCTATGTCGAGATGGCCAGCCGCGACCGCGGCCGCTTCGCCGACGCGCGCAAGCGGTTGAACGAATCGCCGCTGGGCGCGGCCGCGCTCGCCGGGACCTCGTTTCCGATCGACCGCGCCGCGACCGCAAAGGCGCTCGGCTTCGACCGTCCGATGGCCAATTCGCTCGACGCGGTATCCGACCGCGATTTTGTGCTGGAGACGCTGTCGGCGGCCGCGATCTGCGCAGTGCATATGTCGCGCTTCGCCGAGGAGATCGTGATCTGGACCTCGCCCTTGGTCGGCCTCGTCAAGCTCAGCGACAAGTTCACCACTGGCTCGTCGATCATGCCGCAGAAGCGCAATCCGGACGCGGCCGAGCTGGTCCGTGCCAAGACCGGCCGCGTGATCGGCGCGCTCACCGCGCTGCTGATCGTGATGAAGGGCCTGCCGCTCGCCTATCAAAAGGACATGCAGGAGGACAAGCAGGGCGCGATGGAGGCTTTCGAGGCGCTGTCACTGGCAATTCGCGCCATGACAGGCATGGTCGAGGACCTGGTGCCGGACGAAGCAAAGATGAAGGCCGCCGCCGGCGAGGGCTACGCCACCGCCACCGATCTTGCCGACTGGCTGGTGCGCACCCTGAAAATGCCGTTCCGTGACGCCCACCACGTTACCGGGCGCATCGTCGGCCTGGCATCGAAGCAGGGTGTGGCGCTGCACGAGCTGCCGCTCAAGGCCATGCAGGAGGTTGAGCCGAAGATCACGGCCGACGCGCTGAGGGTGCTCAGCGTCGAATCCTCTGTGCAGAGCCGGACCTCGTTTGGCGGCACGGCGCCGAAGAATGTGATGGCGCAGGCCAAGGCCTGGGCCAAGCGGCTGGAAAAAGAGCGAAAATTGGGCTGAACCGGAAAATTTGGCCGTGATTTCATGGCGCTCCGCCTCTCGCCAGAGCACGCCAATGTTTGTATGGTGCCGCCCGAATTGGGGAATTCGTCGTGATTAGCAAGAACCGCCTGACCCCCTCGGGATGGGCCATCGTTGTGCTGGGCGTATCCGCGCTGGCGCTCGGCGGCTGCGGCCGCAAGGGACCGCTCGACCTGCCGCCGACCGCGAACGTCGCGCCGGGCGCGGCACCGAGCGACACCGAGAGCGAGCGGGCGGCGCAGCCCAGCGTGTTCAATCCGACCTATGGCTCGGAGGCCGCGCCGGCCGCGCCGCGAGGCAATAAACGGCCCTTCCTCCTCGATCCGCTGCTCGGCAATTAGTATTTAAAAGCGTGTCATGAACCATTTCGACTATCGCAACGGCGTGCTGCATGCCGAGGCGGTCAATCTCATTGAGCTGGCGGAGGCCGTCGGCACGCCGTTCTATTGCTATTCGACCGCGACGCTGGAGCGTCACTACCGCGTCTTCACCGAAGCCTTCGCCGGCGAGAAGGCGCTGGTCTGCTACGCCATGAAGGCGAACTCCAATCAGTCGGTGCTGCGCACGCTGGCCAAGCTCGGCGCCGGCGCCGACGTGGTATCCGGCGGCGAGTTGAAGCGGGCTCTGGCGGCCGGCATTCCGCCCTCGAAGATCGTGTTCTCCGGGGTCGGCAAGACCGAAGGCGAGCTGCGCGCCGCGCTCGCAACTGACATCCTCTGCATCAATATCGAGTCCGAGCCGGAGCTCGAGATGCTGTCGCGTCTCGCGGTCGAGATGAAGAAGACGGCCCGCATCTCGGTGCGGGTCAATCCCGATGTCGATGCCGGCACCCATGCCAAGATCTCGACCGGCAAGTCCGAGAACAAGTTCGGCATTCCGATCGCCCGCGCCCGCGAGGTCTATGCCCGCGCGGCAAAGCTGCCGGGCATCAAGGTCACCGGTACCGATGTGCATATCGGCAGCCAGATCACCGATCTCGGCCCGCTGGAGGTCGCTTTCCGGCTGCTCGCCGAATTCGTGCAGACGCTGCGCGCCGACGGCCACGACATCTCGCATATCGATTTCGGCGGCGGCCTCGGCATCCCCTACTACATGGATCGCGCCGCGCCGCCGGCGCCGGACGCCTATGCGGCGATGGTCAAGCGCGTCACGCACAATCTCGGCTGCACGCTGATGTTCGAGCCGGGACGTATGATCGTCGGCAATGCCGGCATCCTCGTCACCCGCGTGATCCATGTGAAGCCGGGCGATGCCAAGAACTTCGTCATCATCGACGCGGCGATGAACGACCTGATCCGGCCGACGCTGTACGAAGCGCATCACGACATTCTGCCGGTGCGCCAGCCCGCGCCCGGCACCCCGACCATGGTCGCGGATGTAGTCGGCCCGGTCTGCGAGACCGGCGATTACCTCGCGCTCGATCGCGCGCTGCCGCAGCCGAAGGCCGGCGATCTGCTGGCGATCATGACCGCCGGCGCCTACGGCGCGGTGCAGTCCGGCACCTACAACACGCGGCCTCTGGTGCCCGAAGTGCTGGTCAAAGACGACCAGTACGCCGTGGTCCGCCCGCGCATCGACGTCGACGCCCTGATCGCGATGGACAAGCCGGCGCCGTGGCTGTGATGGCCGGTGTCGCGCTTCACTAACGGTGTCGTCCCTGCCTAGTGCGCAATTGCGCACGGGAGCAGGGACCCATAACCACCGCTCCTGATTGTTGTCCTGAGCTGGGGCCGCAGCTCAGCTAAACCACGAAGTCCTGTGGTGATGGGTCCCGGGTCGCGCGGAGCCTGTCATCGGGCGGCGCTTCGCGCCGACCCGTTGGCTTGCCCGGGACGACAGCGTTTATTTCGGCGAGAGCGTTACTTCGCGGCGTGCGCGCCGCCTTTACCGCCGCCGACGATCACGCCCGCGGCCTTCTCGATCGGCTTGATCGCCGCGGTGAAGTCCGACTCCGGTCCCTCGTCGCGGATGATGACTTCCCAGAGCCGGCCGACCGCCTCGGCGACTTCCATCGACAGCCCGAGCGCGCGCATTTCTTCGACCGCAAGCCGCACGTCCTTCACCATCAAGCCGGTGGCGAAGCCGAAGTCGAAGCTGCGCGGCAAGACCGAGCGCGGAAACTTGTCGCGGCTCGCGGTGTTCAGCCCGGAGCCGGCATTGATGACGTCGATCATCACGGCCGGATCGAGCCCGGACTTGACGCCCATCACAACAGCCTCCGAGGTCGCCACCATCGCGGTCGCCGACAGGAAGTTGTTGGCGAGCTTCATGGTCTGGCCGGAGCCCGGCTTGGTGCCGATGAAGAACACCTTGCCGATGACGTCGAGCGCGCCCTTCACCAGTTCGAAATCGGCGCGCGGGCCCGACACCATCACTGCCAGCGTGCCCTTCTCGGCGCCGGCGACGCCGCCGGAGACCGGGCTGTCGATCTGCACGATGTTCTTCTTGGCCAACAGCTCGTGGATCTTCACCGCCATCCGCGAGCCGACGGTGGAGAGGTCGATGAAGCGTTTGACGCGCGTGCCCTCGATCACGCCGCCCGCGCCGGTCGCCACCTCGAGTGAGGCCTGCAGCGAGGGCAGGCTCGCCATCACGGTCTCGACGCGGTCGGCGATGTCCTTGGGCGAGGTTGCGGCCACCGCGCCGAGTGCGACCAGCCTGTCGAGCGCGTCCTTGCCTGTGTCGAACACGGTGAGCTTGTGGCCGGCCTCGATCAGCCGGCGCGCCATCGGGAAGCCCATCTTCCCGAGGCCGATGAATCCGATTTCCATGAGTCGTTTCCTCTATGTCGTTATGTGCGATATGCGCGCCTCCCACACGATGTCGTCTCTGCGAAAGCAGGGACCCATAACCCCAGGACTAAGTTGTTTGGTGCAGTCGGGGCCACAGCCGTCGTAACCACGACGAGCTGTGGTTATGGGTCCCGGCTCGGCTTCGCTTGGCCGGGACGACAACGAGTGGAGCTCGCTCACGCCTTGTTGTCGAGTTCGGCGAACACTTCGCGCGCGATGCGGAAGCTGTCGACGCCGGCGGGGATGCCGGCATAGATCGAGACCTGCATGAAGATCTCGCGGATTTCGTCGCGGGATACGCCGTTGGTCAGCGCGCCCTTGATGTGGGCCTTCAATTCGTGCGGCCGGTTCAGGATCGAGATCATGGCGAGGTTGAGCATGCTCCGGGTCTTGCGCGGCAGTTCCTCGCGGCCCCAGACTGCGCCCCAACAATATTCGGTGACGAGTTCCTGGAATGGCTTGTTGAAGCTGTCCGAATTCTTCAGCGCATTGTTGACATAGGCTTCGCCCAGCACCGCCTTGCGGATTTCGAGCCCCTTGTCGTGCGTTTTTTGGTCCATATCGCGTTCCTCATGCGTTAATGCGATGGTTCGGCCGGGACGTTACGGGGTCGAACCGCCGCAGTCACGCCTTCGTGTTATGCGTATTTCCCGGTGTGGGTTACTGCCTGGAACGGGTGCCTCAAAGCCGCCGCCGTGCTAGGCTGACCTGCCGGCTACCCCGGAGATTTTATTGAGCGGAGCCAACATCGACCCCTCTGACCCGTCACGCGCCGTCCGCGACAGCGATGCGATCGCGCGGCTGAAACTGACAGAGGCTCTGCAGCGGGCAAGGTTCGCGATTGGGTGGGAACGGGCCTGGCCGCATCTGGCCCGGTTCCTGACGGTCGCAGGATTGTTCCTGGTCGCGTCCTGGGCCGGGCTGTGGCTGGTGCTGCCGTTTGTCGTACGCGTGGCCGGCGCCGGCCTGTTCGCGATTGCCGCGCTCGCGGCGCTGTCGCCGCTGGTGCGCTTCCGCTGGCCGAGCCGCGAGGAGGGCCTGAGCCGGCTCGACCGCGGCGCCGGCACTCGCCATCGTCCGGCGACCACGCTCTCCGACACGCTCACCAACAAGGACCCGTTTGCACTGGCGCTGTGGCAGGCGCAGCGCGAGCGCACGCTGGCCTCGATCAAGCGCATCCGCGCCGGGCTGCCGCGGCCGCGCGTGTCGCTGCACGACCCCTGGGCGCTGCGCGCGCTGGTCATCGTGATGCTGGTCGCGAGCTATGTCGCCGCCGGCGACGAGCGCGGCCTGCGGGTCGCCTCCGCATTCGACTGGAACGGCATCATGGCGCCGGCCAATGTCCGGGTCGATGCCTGGGTGACGCCGCCCAACTACACCGGCAAGCCGCCGATCATTCTGTCGAACGCCAGCAAGGACGCCAACGCGGCGGACACCACCCCGCTCGCGGTTCCGGCCGGCAGCACGCTCCTGGTGCGCTCCAGCGGCGGCAGCATCGACGTCGTCGTCGGTGGCGGTGTTACCGAGGTCGCGCCGGACGGGCAGGCGCCCAAGGGCACCAACGAGCGGCATTTCAAGATCACCGGCGACGGCACCGCGCATGTCCGTGCGCCGGCCGGCCAGCCGCAGTGGAAATTCACCGCGACGCCGGACCGCCCGCCGTCGATTGCGCTCGCCAAGGATCCGGAGCGGCAGGCGCGCGGCGCGCTGCAGATGTCCTACCGGCTCGAGGACGATTACGGCGTCAGCGAAGCGCGCGCGCAATTCGCGGTGCGGCCGACCGATGCGCCGAAGGAGGCTGACGGCAAGAAGGATGCCGACGGCAAGGCGGCGCAACCACGGCCGTTGTTCGAGCCGCCGCAATTCGCGCTGGTGCTGCCGAATGCGCGCACCCGCAACGGCGTCGGCCAGACCGTGAAGGACCTCAGTGAGGATCCCTATGCCGGCGCCGACGTGACCTTGACGCTGACGGCCAAGGACGAGGCCGGCAATGAGGGCAAGAGCGAGCCGTTCAACATGCGGCTGCCGGAGCGCCTGTTCACCAAGCCGCTGGCGCGCGCGCTGATCGAGCAGCGCCGTATCCTGGCGCTCGACGCCAACCAGAACGGCCAGGTGTTCGCCGCGCTCGAGGCGCTGATGATCGCGCCCGAAATGTTCATGCCGGAGACCGGCTATTACCTTGGCCTGCACACCGTGAGCCGGCAGCTCGAGGCGGCGCGCACCGACGACCAATTGCGCGAGGTGGTCGCCAGCCTGTGGTCGCTCGCCGTCACCATCGAGGACGGCAATATCTCGGACGTCGACAAGGCGCTGCGCGCGGCGCAGGACGCGCTCAAGCAGGCGCTCGAGCGCGGCGCGACCGACGAGGAGATCAAGAAGCTCACCGACAATCTGCGCGCCGCGCTGGACAATTTCCTCCGCCAGATGGTCGAGCAGTTCCGCAACAATCCGCAGCAGCTCGCCCGGCCGCTCGATCCCAATGCCAAGGTGCTGAGCCAGCAGGATCTCAAGAACATGCTCGATCGCATGGAGCGGCTGTCACGCTCCGGCGACAAGGATGCGGCGCGGCAGCTGCTCGAGCAGATGCAGCAGATGCTGGAAAACCTGCAAATGGCGCAGCCCAATCAGGGCGACGACGACATGCAGCAGTCGCTCAACGAGCTCGGCGACATGATCCGCAAGCAGCAGCAATTGCGCGACAAGACCTTCAAGCAGGGCCAGGATTCCCGCCGCGACCGCATGCGCGGCAAGCAGGGCGAGCAGTCGATGGGCGACCTGCAGCAGGACCAGCAGGCGCTGCGCGACCGCTTGAAGAAGCTGCAGGAAGAACTCGCCAAGCGCGGCATGGGACCGGACCAGCGCGGCCAGAAGGGCCAGAAAGGCCAGGGTCAGAAGGGCGACCAGGCGCAGCCGGGCGATCAAGGCGGCGACCAGGGCGATGACGGCGATGACGGGCTCGACCAGGCCGATTCCGCGATGGGCGATGCCTCCGGGCGGCTCGGCGAGGGCAATGCCGACGGCGCGGTGGATTCGCAGGGCCGTGCGCTGGATGCGCTACGCAAGGGCGCCCAGAGCCTCGCCGACGCGATGCAGCAGGGCGATGGCGACCAGCCGGGCGACAGCCCCGGCAACCGCGCCGGCCGCCAGCAGAGCGGCGGCAACCAGACCGATCCGCTCGGCCGCCCGTTGCATGGCCGGGAATTCGGCGACGACTACACGGTGAAGATCCCCGGCGAGATCGACGTGCAGCGCGTCCGCCGCATCCTCGAAGAGCTGCGCCGCCGCCTCGCCGATCCGTCGCGGCCGCAGATCGAGCTCGACTACATCGAGCGGCTGCTGAAGGATTATTGAGCGCCTCGTCCTTCGACTGTCGTCATCCGTGAAAGCTCGTGCCTACTCACGAGACATCGGCGCTTTGAATCGAACGGCCACGGCGACCTGTATGCCGCGCTTCCACTGGAATGACGCGGAATCTGCACGACGGTCGTAAGCCTGCGGACGTCAGCTTCTGCGGGCTACGCGCCCCGCGTTCCAATCGGGTGCGATCGGGACCGGGTGTCGTCCGCCCGTTTCGCACAATTTTCCTAAAATTGTCGGGTTCCCGTTGGTGCGCATTTAAGTCGCTTGCGTCACCTTACTTCGGAAAATTGGCAAGCGTCTCAGGAGAGCACATGAGGCACAGCCGTTTATTCATTGCATCGTCATACCGGCCATTGGGTATTACTCGCCGGCACCAACATCAGACCAGCTTGGTTCGACAATTCGTTCGAGACCAGTCGGGCAGCTATGTGATCATTTCAGCGCTGCTCATGCCGGTCCTGGTCGGCACGGCAGGGCTGGGTACCGAAGTGGGATGGTGGTACTACAAACATAAGAACATGCAGAGTGCCGCCGACTCCGGCGCGGTGAGCGCCGCAACGGCGGCAAGTGCAGGCGCCGACCTTTTGTCCGAAGCCAATGCGGTCACGGCAAACTACGGTTACGCGAACGGGGCGAACAACGTCACGGTCAGGGTGAATCAACCGCCGAAGACCGGCAGTCAGACGTCGAACCTGCAGGCGGTCGAAGTCATCGTGAGCCAACCGCAACAGCGGTTGCTGTCAGCCTTGTTCGGCTCGGCCCCGGTGCCGGTCACCGCGCGCGCGGTCGCGCTGCCGAATTCCGGGACGGGCTGCGTGCTTGCGCTCAACGCCAGCGCCAGTCCCGCGGTCAACGTGAGCGGCGGCAACCAGCTCAACCTGATCAAGTGCAACCTTTACAGCAACTCGGGTGCAAGCCCATCGCTCAACGTGGCCGGCAGCGCGACGGTCGCCGCCAATCAGGTCGGCGTCGTCGGCGACGTCTCCGGCACCAGCAACATCACGGCCACCAACGGCGTCAAGACGCATGTGAAGCCAATGGCTGACCCGTATGCGAACGTCTCGCCGCCGTCGAAGCCGAGCTGCACGAACGCCAAGATTACGGTCAATTCCAACGGAAAGACGAACTCCCTCAGCCCCGGCTGCTACTCGGGCAGCATTACGGTGAACGCCGGCGCAACGCTGAACCTCGATCCAGGCATCTATTACCTGGACGGCTCGAGCTTGAGCGTCGCGGGCAACGCCACCATCACGGGCAGCGGCGTGACCCTGGTCTTTACGGGCTCGGGAAGCAAGTGGGGCACGGCTTCGATCGGCAGCAACGCGATCGTCGATCTGACGGCGCCGACCTCCGGCTCCACGAAGGGCATCGTCATGTATGGCGACCGCAACATGCCGGCCGGGACTACCTTTAATCTCACGGGTGGTGCCACCCAGAACTTCGGCGGCGCCATCTACCTGCCGAAGGCCGACCTCAGCTTCGGCGGTGGCAACGGCACAAGCACATCATGCACCAAGATCATCGCGGACACGCTGACGTTCAGCGGCACGTCGAACCTTCAGGTCAATTGTTCGGCGCTCGGCACCGCGACGATAGGCACGCAAACCGCGCAACTCATCGAGTGAGGTTGGCCCCGATGCAAATCCAGAGATCCTCATCCAACAGCCGTGGTCGATTGGTTTTCTCTCTGACGCGGCTTGTGCGCACCGCCGTTCACGACAGGGGCGGCGTCGCGGCCATCGAATTCGGGATCATGATCCCGTTGCTGTCCCTGATGGTCGTCTCGGTAACCGACATCGGACTCGCGCTCTATCGCAAGATGCAGGTCGAGAATGCCGCGCAGGCGGGAGCGCAATACGCCATCGTGCGCGGCTTTGACGAGACTGGCGTCACCAGCGCCGTAACAGCCGCCACGAATTCCACAGCCATCAATGCTTCGCCCAAGCCGTACCAGTTTTGCGGGTGCCCGACCAGTTCGGGGGTCAGCACCGTCAGTTGCGGTGCGGTCTGCCCCAGCGGCGCGCAGGCCGGAACATATGCCATGGTTTCGGCGCAAGGGACCTACTACACGCTGATCAATTATCAGATTGTGGCGGCCACCTACACCTATAGCGCCCAGTCCACTGCGAGGCTGCAGTGAAACTCACACCGCTATGGCGGGACAATCGAGGGGCCTCCGCGCTGGAATTCGCCCTGACCGCTCCCGTGTTCTTCCTGTTCATATTTGGCATCATCGAATTCGGACTGCTGTTCTGGACTCAGCTCGGGCTGCAGCACGGCACCGAAATGGCGGCGCGTTGCGCGACCGTCAACAGCACGCTCTGTCCAAGCGGCAGCGCCATCACGAATTACGCCGCGCAGCAGGCGTTCGGCCTCACGCTCCCGGCGCAGACATTCACCTATTCCACGTCAGCCTGCGGCAACGTGGTCAGCGCGAGTTATGCATTTCAATTTGCGCAATTTCTCAATCTGTCCCCGGTGACGCTGACCGCCCGGGCATGCTTTCCGAGTTGAGCTCATAACCCTAGTGTCCCGAATCCGAAGTTCGCATCATTTGCCGCACCTTCGGAGCGAACTTCGGATTCGATAAGGACACTAGCAAATTTATGATTCTAGTGTGCCTTATGAATGCGAAGTTCGTGAAAGTGGCTGCCGCGAAATCGCACGAACTTCGCATTCAGCACACTAGCCGGCCTTCCGCGCCGCCAGCGCGTCCGCGACTGCGGTGCGGATATCGGCCACCGAGAACGGTTTCGTCACCACGTCATGCACGATCGCCTCGAGGCCGGAGGCGCGTTCGCGCTGATGGGCGAAGCCGGTCATCAGCAGGATCTTCAGCGCAGGGAAGTCGCGCGCCGCGGTCAGCGCCAGCGCGATGCCATCCATCACGGGCATCTGGATGTCGGTGAGCAGAAGGTCGAACGCGCCTTCGTCGCGCGTCAGCACCTCCAGCGCCTCGGCGCCGTCCTGCGCGGTCACGGTTTCGTGGCCGTCCATGGCGATGGCGCGCGCCACCAGCGAGCGCATTGAGTCTTCGTCGTCGGCGATCAGAACACGCGTCATGGTGATTGGTCGGTTCCCGATGGAGTTGGCCGGCGGCTCACGCGCGGCCGCCGGTGAGATCACGCTTGTTGAAGAAGCGTACGTCGATATTGCGGCCTTCGGGCGGCGGCGAGGCGAGGCGCGACTTGAAGAAGGCCCGCTCGCCGGGATTGAGCACCGGCTGCTCCAGCACGGCGTTCCAGGCATAGATTTCGGCGCCCTGGGCGTCGCGGACCGAGAAGCGCAGCCGCGGCAATTCGACCGGCTTCCTGGTCTGGCCGACGATCATGCCCTCGATCACCAGCACCGGCTTGCCGTCCACGGTCTCGTTGGTGATCTTGAGATCCTTGAAGGCGAGCCCGCGCAGATTCACGTCGAGCCCGGCCATCTTGTAGAACAGCGCGGTCTGCGGCAGCAGCCGCACCACGTCGTTGCGCCAGACGAACAGCGCGATGATCAGCGCGGCCATGGCGCCGCAGGTGGTCGGCAGGGCGCCGATCACCGGCATGAACGGAATTCGGGGCAGGGCGGGCAGGCGGAACAGGCGGGGAAGCCGGGGCAGGCGGAAGCGGCCCCTGGTTCCCGCATCCCCGGCATGGGCCACTGCATCCGCCTCGGCCAGCGCCGGCCATTCCGTGTCGGCGTCGCTGCCCTCGGTGGGCAAATCGGCCGAAATCGAGGGGCTCTCGACCATCGGGGTCGCGTCAGCCTCCTCCCGGCCCACGGCCTCCCATTCGGCGGCGAGGTCGGATCCGGCGGACTGATAGGCCAGAGTGGGCGCGGTCGCCCCGATGGCGTCCTCCGGCCGGGCCAGCCAGACCTCCCGGCAGCGGGAACAACGGACGGTACGTCCGGCCTCGCCAAGGGTGGCCGGATTGATGGCGTAGGATGTTGTACAATGCGGGCAGACAATATGCATGGAGGCCGAATCTCCACCGTGTGGATGCCCGGATGCTACTTAGCGACCGTTAACGAATCGGAAACCATAACCGAAGCACAAGCTTTCTGTGCGGTTCGCGGGCGCTCGGCCGGGGTTCGGGCCGTCTTCGCCGTCGGTGTAGGGTATTGGGCCATCGGCCCTCTCGAACGGAGCTAGCGCATTGGTTCGGTTCGAAAATGTCGGTCTGCGCTACGGGCTCGGCCCGGAGATTTTGCGCGACCTCTCGTTCATGATCCCGGCGCACTCGTTCCAGTTCCTGACCGGGCCGTCGGGCGCGGGCAAGACCTCGCTGCTGCGGCTGTTGTTCCTGTCGTTGCGGCCGACCCGCGGGCTGGTCAATCTGTTCGGCAAGGACGTCTCGCTGCTGAGCAAGGATCAGGTCGCCGACCTGCGCAAGCGGATCGGCATCGTGCTGCAGGATTTTCGCCTGCTCGATCACATGACCACCTATGAGAATGTCGCGCTGCCGTTCCGCGTGATGGGCCGCGAGGAATCGAGCTATCGCCGCGAGGTGATCGATCTCTTGAAATGGGTTGGCCTCGGCGAGCGCATGGACGCGCTGCCGCCGATCCTGTCGGGCGGCGAGAAGCAGCGCGCCGCGATCGCGCGCGCGGTGATCTCGCGGCCGCAACTGCTGTTGGCGGACGAGCCGACCGGCAGCGTCGATCCGACGCTCGGGCGCCGCCTGCTGCGGCTGTTCATCGAGCTCAACAAATCCGGCACCGCGGTCATCATCGCGACCCACGACATCACGCTGATGGATCAATACGAAGCGAGGCGGCTGGTGCTGCATCAGGGACGGCTGCACATCTATGAATAGGAGCGGCGACGAGAAAGTGTCGTTGGTCGATCTCGGGCGCGAACGCCCGCAGGTCCCGGCCACTGCGCGCAACATGTCGCCGATCGTGCCGCGGGCGTCGATTTCGGGCCGTGCACTGGTCGCGGTCGTCGCGATCATGACCTTCCTCGCCTCGCTGACGACAGGCACCGTGCTGCTGGTCAGCGCGTCAGCCGCCGAATGGCAGTCGGAAGTATCGAGCGAGATCACCATCCAGGTGCGCCCCTCGCCGGGCCGCGACCTCGATCGCGACGCGCAGGCCGCGGTGGACGCTATGCGGGCGCAGCCCGGCATTCTCGAGGTCCGTCCGTTCAGCAGGGAGGAATCCGCCAAGCTGCTGGAGCCGTGGCTCGGCAGCGGGCTCTCGATCGACGAACTGCCGGTGCCGCGCGTCATCGTGGCGCGGGTGCAGCCCGGCACCACGCTCGATCTCGCCGGCTTACGCGCGCGGGTGACGCAGGCGGCGCCGACCGCAAGCGTCGACGATCACCGCGCCTGGATCGAGCGCATGCGCTCGATGACCGGCGCCACGACGTTCGCCGGCGTCGGCATCCTCATCCTCGTGATCATCGCAACCATCATCTCGGTGTCGTTCGCGACCCGCGGCGCGATGGCCGCCAACCGCCCGATCGTCGAGGTGCTGCATTTTGTCGGCGCCGGCGACAGCTTCATCGCCAACCGCTTCCTGCGGCATTTCCTTCGGCTCGGCCTCGAAGGCGGGCTGATCGGTGGCGGTGCGGCGATGCTGGCGTTCGGCTTCTCCGAGTCGATCGCCAACTGGTTCTCCGGCACGCCGGTCGGCGACCAGTTCGCGGCCCTGCTCGGCACGTTCTCGCTGCGTCCGTCGGGCTATCTGGTGCTGGCGATGCAGGCGGTGCTGATCGCGGCGATCACCGCGTGGGCATCGCGGCGCACCCTGTTTGCCACGCTCGACGACATCGACTGACGGCGCTGCGAAACTCGAAATCATGGCGCCGCCTCGTGATCGCATTTCGTCGCCCAAGTGTGATTTCGCGCGCGTGCACGCGGCACTGGTCCCGGGGAAAACCGGTTTCCACTTTTCCGGATCATGCTTTAAAATCGCCCGGGGGGAAGGATAACCGCATCACATGAGTTTGCAGTCCGACGATACGTCGCCGAATGGCTTTGCCGCGCGCCCGCGCGGCTGGCTGCGCGCCGTTATCGTCGCGCCGCTGGCGCTTGCCTTCGTCGCCGCGGCGGTCGGCTTTGTCGGCTTCCTCTCGCAATTGCGCGGCGTCGAGACCGACCCGCCGCAAAATGCCGACGGCATCGTGGTGCTGACCGGCGGCTCGTCGCGGGTGTCCGACGCCATGGAACTGTTGGCCGCCGGCTACGGCAAGCGTTTGCTGATCTCGGGCGTACATCCGACCAACGACGCCAGCGACATTTCTCGCTCGGTGCCGGACAGCAAGGGGCTGATGAGCTGCTGCGTCGATCTCGACCGCTCGGCGCTGAACACCCGCAGCAACGCGGCGGAGACGCGGCGCTGGGCGCGCGAGCGCGGCTTCAAGTCGCTGATCGTGGTGACCTCGAACTACCACATGCCGCGGGCGATCGTGGAACTGTCACATGCGATGCCCGACGTCACGCTGATCCCATTCGCGGTGGTCGGCGACAAATGGCGCGACGAGCCGTGGTGGACGAGCGGCGCGACGTTCCGTCTCTTGCTATCGGAATACGCCAAATATGTCGCCGCCGAGATGCGGGTGCGGCTGGCCGGTCTCGGCCTCGACCTGACCTCCGATCTCGCCGAGCCGGCTGCCGCGCCGCGCCGCCCGGCGACGGCGCAGGCGAATTGATGTATCAGGCACCGTCATTCCGGGGCGATGCGCGGCATCGAACCCCAATTCGTAATTGCGAATTGTGGAATCTCGAGATTCCGGGTCTGGTGCTGACGCACCATCCGGAATGACGGTGTAAAGGATAGTGTTGAGAGAATGACTTCAATCTTCCTGCGCTCGCTCATCTTCAACGTGCTGTTCTATCTCGTGCTGGTGGTGCTCTGCATCATCGCGCTGCCGGCGCTGCTGTTGCCGCGGGGGGCGTTGATGGCGCTCGAAGTCGCGTGGGCCAACACCAGCCTGTTCCTGATGCGCGTGATCTGCAACATCAGGATCGAGTTTCGCGGGATCGAGAAGATACCGAGCGGGCCGCTGGTCGTCGCCTCGAAGCACCAGTCGTTCTGGGAGACGTTCGCGCTGGTGCGCTTCTTCGAGCATCCGCTGTTCATCCTGAAGCGCGAGCTGATGATGATCCCGGTGTTCGGCTGGTACCTCAAGAAGGTCGGCATGATCTCGGTCGAGCGCGGCGGCGGCCCGCGCTCGCTGATCAAGACGCTGAAGCGCGCGGCGGCCGAGGTGAAGCTCGGCCGGCAGCTTGTGATCTTTCCCGAGGGCACCCGTACCGCACCAGGGGCGCCGCCGAACTACAAGGCCGGCGTCGCGCAGATCTATGCCGAGAGCGGCGTGCCGTGCCTGCCGATCGCGCTCAATTCCGGGCTGTTCTGGCCGCGCCGCACCTTCATGCGCTATCCGGGGACGCTGGTGGTCGAATTCCTCGATCCGCTGCCGCCGGGATTGCCGCGCGATGAGTTCATGGCTCGCTTGCGCGACCAGATCGAAACCGCCACCACCCGCATCGTCGAGGCCGGCCGCGCCGAGCAGGCGAAATTGTTCGGCGGTGTGCCGAACGCGGCGAAAGGGTAGGGCGCAGCACAAGCCCTGGTGCGGTTGCTGCCGGGAATTTCGTGCGCGCGGTTTCGTCGGTCCCTTCAGAAATCGTCATGCCCGGGCTTGTCCCGGGCGTCCACGTTTTTGGTTCGGCCCGAAGCAAGACGGTGGATGGCCGGGCACAGGCAAGCCGAAGCGATGCCGTCCTTCGGGCGGCTGCCCGGCCCATGACGATGCGGAGAGTTACCGTATTGCGAATGGCGTCGCCACTACTGACCGGCCGCCGCGTCGGTGTTGAAGGTCTCGCCTTGCGGCACCCAACTCTTGCCGTCGAACGTCGCGATCTGCATCTGCGTGAACGGCGCATAGCGGTCCGGCCGCGTCGAGATAGCGATGCCGGGCAGCAGCAACGGCGCAACCACCTTGTTGAGGTTGGTTGCCTGCTTCAGCAAATTCTCGCGCGTCAGATCATCGCCGCACATCTCGATGACCTTCACCGTCATATAGGCCGAGATGTAGCCGGTGACGTTGCTGCCGTCGGCGATGTCGCCTTGCGGATACCACTTCGCCAGGAATTCCTTGAACTCCTTCACGTCGGCGGCGTTCTCCCAGGTGGGATCGGTCGGCGTCTTGAACGCCAGCGCGGTCAATAATCCCTTCGAAGCTTCGATGCCGGCCGGCTCCATGACGCCCTTGATCGATGAGGAGACGCTGACCACGTAGTTCAGCGGTTTCCATCCGAGCTCGTAGACCTTGCGTATCGCCTGCGCGCCGAACTTGGGCGTCGCCATCGTGAACAGCGTGTCGGCGCCGGAGGCTTTCAGGGAGACGATCTGCGAATCGACCGTCGGATCGGAAACCTCGTAGGTCACTTCCTTCACGATCATCGTCTTCGCCTTGTCGCCGAGGCCATCCTTCAGCCCCTTGACGTAATCCTTTCCGGCATCATCGTTCTGGGAGAACACGCCGAGCTTCGCGTCGGGCTTGTTCTTCAACAGATATTTGGCGAAGATCATGCCCTCCATCTGGTAGGGCGGATAAAGCTGGGTGGTCCACGGGAAGTTCTTCGGGTCGTCCCATTTTGCCGCGCCCGTCGAAATGAAGATCTGCGGGACCTTCTTCTGGTTCAGATACTTCTGGATCGCTGAATTGGTCGGCGTGCCGATGGTACCGATGATTGCCAGCACCTCGTCCTGTTCGACGAGGCGTCGCGTCTGCTCCACGGTCTTCGGCGGCGAATAGGCGTCGTCCAGTGAAATCAGCTTGATCTTTCGGCCGTTCACGCCGCCCTTCGCGTTGATCATCGCGTAGTAGGCCTCTTCGAGACGCCCCTGGGTGCCGTAGGCGGACGCCGGGCCGCTATAGGGCATGGTCTGGCCGATCTTCACCTCGGTATCGGTGACACCGGGGCCGTATTTCTTGTCGGCGAGGGCAGGTTGGGCGGTGGCGAGCATCAGCGCGCAGAACACTGCGCGTGAGTAACGAAACGTCATGGCGAATCTCCCCAAGTATCGGCCACGCTCTTCGGCGTGTGCCGTGGGGCTGATGATCGCTGCTCCACCCTGCACGTCAAGTGCGACAGCTCGGCGCGCGGGTGCCGTCGTACCGCTGTCCGTCCGGGAGCGGTGAAGCAAGCGATGTCAGTGCGGAAAACTCACCGCATCACGAACGGATTGGCCGGCACGTCCGTCGCGGTCGAGATCCAGACGCTCTTGGTCTCCTGATATTCGCGGACCGCGTCGATGCCGCTTTCGCGGCCGACGCCGGAGTGCTTCATGCCGCCGAACGGCATCATGTAGCTGATGGCCCGGTAGGTGTTCACCCACACGGTGCCCGCGCGCAGTTGCTTCGGCACGCGGATGGCGCGCGCGAGATCCTTGGTCCAGATGCCGGCGGCGAGGCCGTAGATCGTGTCGTTGGCGATCCGGATGGCGTCCTCCTCGGTGTCGAAAGAGATGATCGACAGCACCGGTCCGAACACCTCCTCGCGCGCGATCCGCATGGTGTTGTCGACGTCGGTGAAGATGGTCGGTTCGACGAACTGGCCGCCCTTGATGCCGTCGCCGGTGGCCGGCTTGCCGCCGAGCAGGCAGCGCGCGCCCTCGGCCTTGGCGATGTCGATATAGTCGAGCACCTTCTTGTACTGCGCCGGCGTCGTGATCGGGCCGACATTGGTGTCGGACTGCATGGGATCGCCGATCTTGGCGGACTTTGCCAGCTCCAGCACCCGCGCGACGAATTTTTCCTTGATCGAGCTCTGCACCAGAAGGCGCGATCCCGCGATGCAGGTCTGCCCCGTGGCAGCGAAGATGCCGGAGATCGCGCCGGCCGCGGCGGCGGTGAGGTCGGCGTCCTCGAACACGATGTTGGGCGACTTGCCGCCGAGCTCGAGCGAGACGCGCTTCAGGCTCTTGGCCGCGGTCTCGTAGACCTTTGCGCCGGTCGTATCGGATCCCGTGAAGGTGATCTTGGCGACGCCGGGATGGGCGATCAGCGCGGAGCCCGCCTCGGGACCGAAGCCGGTCACCACGTTGAAGATGCCGTCGGGAATTCCGGCTTCCTTGGTCAGCGCGGCGAATTCCAGCGTGCTGGCCGAGGTGAATTCCGACGGTTTGACGACCACGGCGCAACCAGCGGCGAGCGCGGCGGCGCACTTCCAGGCGACGAACAGCAGCGGCGAATTCCAGGCGGTCAGCGCCGCGACCACCCCGACCGGCTCATGGGTCGTGTAGGCAAAGGTCTCCGCCTTGTCGATCGGCACCAGGCCGCCCTCGAGCTTGTCGACGAGCCCGCCGAAATACCACCACCACTCCGGATGGTAGCGCAACTGGCCGAGCATCTCGGCCATCAGCTTGCCGTTGTCGCGCACCTCGATCTCGGCAAGGCGCTCGGCATTGGCCGCGACGAGGTCGCCGAGCTTGCGCATCACCTTGCCGCGTGCAGAGGCCGTCATCTTCGCCCAGGGGCCGCGCCACATCGCCTCATTGGCTGATTTCACCGCCTTGTCGGCGTCGGCGGCCGTGCCGCGCGGAATCTTCGCCCAGGCCTCGCCGCGATAGGGATCGATGCTGTCGAACCATTCGCCATTGGCGGGGTCGACATACTGGCCGTTGATGTAGAGCTGATAGGTTTTCATGACATCCTCCCGCAAGGCGATGGTTCTGGTTGGCGGAACGCTATCACGCATTGCGCGACGCCGTCATAACGCAGTCGCGTGAGCCGGGTTGCAGCCGAGGCGGGCCGCTATCGGCCATGCGGCGCGGCAAGCTCGGCCGCGATGATCGCGCCGAGCGCCATGTCGCTCTGTTGTCCGAAGCCATGATGCACGACGTTGCCGTCGCGGCCGATGAGGATGCTGGTCGGCGTTCCCTGCATGCCGTAGCGCTGCATGGTGACCGGGATCGGCGTGCCTTCGCCGGCCTCGTCGACGCCGATCGGGAAGGTCAGCCGGTACTCGTGGATGAAGGCTTCCAGCGACACCTCCGTCATCGCCGCGTGGTGCTCGAATACGGTGTGCAGCCCGATCACCTGCAGGTCCGAATGCTTGAACAGCTCGAACGCGCGCTGGGTCTGCGGCGTGCCGTGCGCGACGCAGCCGGGGCACAGCATCTGGAACGCGTGCAGCAGCACCGGCCGGCCGCGCAGCCCAGCCAGGGTCAGCGGCTCGCTGGTGTTGAACCAGCGCGACGCGGCGAGTTCAGGTGCGAGAGTCACAGATCGGTTCCTTGCGTCCGCTCACGGCGCAAGGTTGGCAAGATCGATACCGGTCTGTCAACGACCGGCGGCGCTTGATGCCGCGGCCCGGCGTGCGCGGCGCGCGGCGCGGCGGCGCTGGGTCCAGAGCCTGGCGCGGTCGAGATAGAGATAGACCACCGGCGTCGTGTAGAGCGTCAGGATCTGGCTCAGGATCAGCCCGCCGAAGATCGCGATGCCGAGCGGCTGACGCAGCTCGCTGCCTTCGCCGAGGCCGATCATCAGCGGCACCGCGCCGAACAAGGCAGCCAGCGTCGTCATCATGATCGGCCGGAAGCGCATCAGGCAGGCCTCGTAGATCGCATCGCGCGACGACAGCCCGCGCTGGCGCTCGGCATCGAGCGCGAAGTCGATCATCATGATGGCGTTCTTCTTGACGATGCCGACCAGGAGGATCACCCCGATCATGCCGATGATGTCGAAATCGGTGTGCGACAGCATCAAGGCCGCCACCGCGCCGACACCGGCCGACGGCAAGGTGGAGAGGATGGTCAGCGGGTGGATGTAGCTCTCGTAGAGCATGCCGAGCGAGATGTAGATCGTCGCCAGCGCGGCGAGGATCAGGAACAGCTCGTTCGCCAGCGCCTGCTGGAAGATTTTCGCGGAGCCCGCAAACCCGCCGGAAATGCCCGCGGGCATGCCGAGCGCGTGCATCGCGTTCTCGATTGTGGTGGTCGCCGTGCTCAGCGAGACGCCCGGCGGCAGGTTGAACGAGATGGTGCTCGAGACCAGGAGATCCTGGTGGTTGACGGAAAGCGGCGTCTCGCCATGCTCGAAGCGCGCGACGCTCGACAGCGGGATCATGGTCTCCGCGCTGGTGGAGACCGCGGTACCGGTCGATGCGACGCCCTTGCCGGTGGCGCCGATCGAATTGGTGGCCTGGTTGCGCACTACATTGGCGGCGACCGCGCTGACCGAGCTTTTTTGCGAGGACGAGGCCACCGTGCCGGCGACCGCGTTGGTGCTCTGTGTGCCGCTCGCCGAGCCGCCCGAGGTCGAGATATAGACCTCCTTCAGGGTCTGCGGGTCCTGCGAGAAGCGCGGCGCGACCTCCATGATCACATGATACTGGTTGCGCGCGACGAAGATGGTCGAGACCTGGCGCTGCCCGAACGCGTCATAGAGCGTGTTGTCGAGCTGGCTGACCGTGATCCCGAGCCGGGAGGCGGCATCGCGATCGATGATCAGATTGGCCTGCAGCGCCTTGTTCTGCTGGTCGCTGTTGACGTCGGCGAGCGTCGGCTCCTTCTGCAATGCCGCGACGAGCTTCGGCGTCCACTCGTTCAGCTCCTCGAAGGTCGAGCCCTTCAGCGTGTACTGATACGCCGCATTGCCCGAGCGTCCGCCGGCGCCGAGGTCGCCGATCGATTGCAGGAACAGCGTGGCGCCCGCGACGCTTGCCAACGGCTCGCGCAGCCGCTCGATCACCTTGTCGGCGCGCAGCCGGCGCTCGTCCATCGGCTTCAGCGAGGCGAACACGGTGCCGGTGTTGGTGCCGCCGGGACCCACGCCGCCGCCGCCGGTGAAGCCGACCGCGGTGTCGACCGCCGGATCCGACTTCACGATGTCGATGAACTGGGTCAGCTTCTGCTGCATCAGCTGGAACGAGGTGCTCTGGTCGGCCTGGATCGAGCCGACCAGCAATCCGGTGTCCTGCTGCGGCACGAAGCCCTTGGGCACCACCTTGTAGAGATGGAAGTTCAAATAGAGCGTCGAGCAGAGGATCAGCATCACCAGGAGCGGATGGCGCAGCGCGAGGCCGAGCGTCGCGCGGTAGCCGTTCAGCATCAGCTCGAAGATGCGTTCGCTGATCCGGTAGATCCGGCCGTGCGGCCGGCCCTCCTCCTTGCGCAGCAGTACCGCGCACATCATCGGCGTCGTGGTCAGCGAGACCACCAGCGAGATCACGATCGCGATCGTGATGGTCATGGCGAATTCGCGGAACAGGCGGCCAACCAGGCCGCCCATCAGCAGGATCGGCACGAACACCGCGATCAGCGACATGCTCATCGACAGCACCGTGAAGCCGACCTCGCGGGTGCCGACCAGCGTGGCCTCGAGCCGCGACAGCCCGGCGTCCATGTGCCGGGTGATGTTCTCCAGCACCACGATGGCGTCGTCGACCACGAAGCCGGTCGCCACCGTCAGCGCCATCAGCGAGAAGATGTCGAGCGTGTAGCCGAGTAGATACATCACGGCGAACGTCGCGATCAATGACACGCCGACCGCCACCACCGGGACCAGCGTGGCCCGGGCATTGCGCAGGAAGGCGAACACCACAAGTATCACCAGCGCCACCGCGATCAACAGCGTGATCTCGACGTCGTGCAGCGAGGCCCGGATTGTCTTCGAGCGGTCCATCGCGAGGGTGATGTCAACCGCAGGCGAGACCGAGGCCTTCAGCTGCGGCATCAGCCCTTTCACGGTGTCGACCATCTTGATGATGTTGGCGCCCGGCTGCCGGTACACGATCATCACGACGGCCGGCTTGCCGTTGGAAAGGCCGAGCGTGCGCACATTCTCGACGGAATCGATCACGTCGCCGACATCGGTCAGGCGCACCGCCGCGCCGTTGCGGTAGGCGACGACCAGCGGCCTGTAGTCGGCAGCCTTGCGGGCCTGGTCGTTGGCGTAGATCTGGTAGCGCTGGTTGCCGACGTCGATGCCGCCCTTCGGGCTGTGCGCATTGGCGCTCGAGAGCGCGGCGCGGACGTCCTCGAGCCCGATGCCGTATTTGTACAGCGCCGGCGGGATCAGCTCGACGCGCACCGCCGGCAGCGAGCCGCCGCCGACCGAGACTTCGCCGACGCCCTCGACCTGCGACAACTTCTGCGCCAGCACGGTCGAGGCGGCGTCATAGAGCTCGGCCGGCGTCAGCGTGTCCGAGGTCAAGGTGTAGATCAGGATCGGCGCCGAGGCCGGGTTGAACTTGCGGTAGGTCGGGTTGGCGCGCAGGTTGGTCGGCAGGTCCGCCCGCGCCGCGTTGATCGCCGCCTGCACGTCGCGCGCGGCGCCGTTGATGTCGCGGTCGATATCGAACTGCAGCGTGATGCGGGCAGAGCCGAGCGAGGACACCGACGTCATTTCGGTGACGCTGGCGATCTGGCCGAGGTGGCGCTCGAGCGGGCTTGCCACCGTGGAGGCGACGTCGGCCGGGCTGGCGCCGGGCAGGGTCGCCTGCACCATGATGGTCGGGATGTCGACGTCGGGCAGCGGCGACACCGGCAGCTTGAAGAACGCAATGATGCCCGCCACCACCAGTCCAAGCGACAGCAGCGTGGTGCCGACCGGCCGTCGGACAAAGGGGGCGGAGAGGTTCATCGAATTTGCGAGCGCTGTTTGCGGATCAGCTTCTATCCGTCCGCGCCGGGATGCAAAAGCCTAAATGTCACAGGGCGGCGCCATACCGCCGCCGCGATTTGCCGGATGCACCGCGGCGCACGCCGAAAAACGAGGATCTGGCAAAACCCGTTTACAAAGGCTGATCGATGATGGTGGTGAAGCGCAGTCGCAAGCACTGCGCAAAGGCCAAATGAAGAAGCTCAAGGCATTCCGCAAGTCGCCGGATAGTCCGCTCGGCGAGGTCGTTAAACGACGGTTGGCCAAGCGAACTAAGTAGAGCCTCGCGACGCAGCCTTACGCATCCCGGGCATCCTGCAGCGGGTGACGCGCCGCGTGGGCATCATGCAGCATCGTCGCTAGCTGGTGCAGCTGCGTGTCGCGAAAGCCCTGCTTCTCGATCGAGGCCACTGTCGAGAGCACATAGTCGCGGTTGTTGCCGGAGCGGCCATGGCCCTGCAGCACCAGGCGCTGCTGCTCGGCGAGCGACAGCCGCCCGGCATATTGCACATGACCGCGATCGACCACATAGGCCAGCGCGCTGACGCGCTCGCGCGCCGCATTCTCCAGCCACACCGAGCGCATCACCTCGCGATAGACGTTGGTGGTCTGCTCGCGTCCGCGCAAATAGGCGATGGTGTCGTGGCGCAGGCGGGCGGCGACGCGGAATGCGATGCCGCGGCAGGCGCCGCCGCGGTCGAGCCCGAGCACCAGGCCCGGCTTCTCCGGCGTGCCGCGGTGGTCGAACGAATAGACGCAGAGCGCGCGATGCTCGCCGATCAGCCGCGCCGGCACCTGTTCCAGGAACTCGAAGCCCGGCTTCCACATCAGTGAGCCATAGCCGAACACCCAGAGGTCGCCGTCGGTTTCGGAATGGGGAGGATTTGCTGACATGGCGCTGATGGGCTAGCAGAACGGGCCGTCGAAGCGAAGCGGATTCCGTGAAGTTTCCAAGGCTTGCTGAAGGCTCGCTCAAGGGTTGCTCGGGGCTTGTTCAAGCCCCGCGGCCGCTTAGATTTTGACAAATTCGCCCGCCAAAGGACCTGCATGTCGGATCAGACCTCCGCCCCCCGCCGCCGCTCGCGCTTCGGCCTTTATGCCGTCCCGGTCGCGGTCCTGATCGCCGCGGTGCTGTGGAGTGCCTTCTGGTTCTTCGCCGCCTCGCAGGTCGGCGTGCAGGCCGATGCCTGGCGCGCGCAGGAGGCGAAGGCCGGCCGGGTCTATGATTGCGGGGACCGTTCGGTGGCGGGCTACCCGTTCCGGTTCGAGGTCCGCTGCACCGATCCGAACGTGATGCTGGTCTCGCAGACCGCCTCGCCGCAGATGGCGTTCGTGGCGCGGCTCGCCGAGATCCTGGTCGTGGCGCAGGTCTACGATCCCAAGCTCGTGATCGCGGAGTTCAAGGGACCGGCCACGATCGCCGAGCGCGGCGCGCAGCCGACGCTGTCGGTGAGCTGGAGCAAGGCACGCAGCAGCGTGGTCGGCCTGCCGGCGCCGCCGCAGCGCGCCTCGCTGGTGTTCGACGATCTCGCCATCGACCGCACCGGCGGCGCGGCGCCGGTGCCGCTGGCGCGGGTCAATCACATCGAGCTGCACGGCAGGCAGGTCGACGGCTCGGCGCCGGACAGTCCGGCGATCGAGGCCGTGCTGCAGATTGCCGGCGGCACCTTGCAGGAGGTGCATCCGCTGCTCGCCCAGCCGTTCAACGCCGACATCCATGCGCGGCTCAATGGCCTGAAGGATTTCTCGCCGAAACCCTGGCCGGATCGCTTCCGCGAGATCCAGGCCGCCGGCGGCAGCGTCGAGATCCAGCAGTCGCGGATCGAGCAGGGCGATGTGCTGTCGGTCGCGGCCGGCACGCTGCGCCTCAACGCGCAAGGGCGCATCGAGGGCGAATTGCAGATGACGGTCGCCGGCCTCGAGCGCGTCATCCCCGCGCTCGGCATCGACAAGATGCTGGAGGAGGGCGTGCCGCAGGCAACGCTTGATCGCGTCGCGCCCGGCGTGAAGAGCCAGGACCTCAGCAATCTCTTCGGCGCGCTGGATCGCGCCATCCCCGGCCTCGGCAAGGTGATCAAGCAGAACGCCAATGCCGGCATTTCCGCCGGCGTCAATTCGCTCGGCACCGAGGCTACCCTCGAAGGCAAGAAGGCGCGCAGCTTCCCGCTGCGCTTCGCCGACGGCGCGGTGTTCTTGGGGCCGCTGAAAGTCGCGCAGATTCCGCCGCTGTTCTGAGCGGATGGACGCTGCGGAAACATCCGTCATTGCGAGGAGCGATAGCGACGAAGCAATCCATGGCTCCGCATATGCCGCGCGATGGATTGCTTCGCTTCGCTCGCAATGACAAAGCTTACCGGTAAGGCCGCTCACTATCTCCTCGCGCGCTATCGTCGATTACCGCGATCTATTCCCGCCGCCGCGATGAGAAAAACGTGACCGGAATAATGCGCCCCGGCGCGAATATCACTCCCCGAGTACCGCTCTCTCGCCTGAGGAAGCAACCTCGTGTGGAGGAGAAGCGATGCGAATTCTCGGGGGAATTCTGCTCGGCAGCATGCTGCTGTCGGCAGGCTCGGCGTTGGCGGAGGACGATGCGTCCGAGCTGCGTGCGCTGAAGGCACGGCTCAAGCAGCTCGAGCAGAAAATGGAGACGCAGGCGCGCAAGGAGGAGGCGCTGGCCGCAAGACAGAACGCAATTCAGAACGCGCAGATGACGGCGAAGGCGCCGGTGCCGTTCGATCCCTGCGCATCGGGCAAGCTCTGCTACAAGGGCGTCACCTTCACCTTCGGCGGCTGGGTCGATCTCACCGGCATCTATCGCAGCCGCAACCTCGCCTCCGATTCGGGCTCGGTCTACAACTTCATCCCGTTCCCGCAGAGCAAGAACTACAACACCGGCGAGTCGCGCTTCACCGCGCGCCAGACCCGCTTCTCGGTGCTCGCCGAAGCCAACGCCACGGAGAACATCCACGTCGCCGGCTATGGCGAGCTCGATTTCGAGGGCGCGGCGCAGACCGCCAATTCGGTCGCGACCAATTCGTTCAATCCGCGGCTGCGGCAGGCCAGCATCGAGATCGACCGCAGCGATCTCGGCTTGCATGTCCTCGCCGGCCAATCATGGTCGCTGAACACGCCGAGCAAGGCGGGCATCGATCCGCGAGGCGCCGATACGCCGGGCGTGATTGATTTCGAACTGGTGCCGGGCTTCCTCGGCGCGCGCCAACCCGGCGTCCGGGTCTGGCAGGATATCGGGCCGGAGTTCAAGCTCGCGGTCTCGGCGGAGAACCCGCAGACATCCTTTTTCGGCGGCAACAACCCGCTGGTCGGCACGCCGGCGGTTGGCCCGCAGGGCGTGCTCAATCCGAATCTGCTGGTCAATCTCACCGGTCCGGGCGGCAGCTTCTTCAACAGCCTGAACAATGTCAGCCTCAACCACGTTCCGGATTTCACCGTGAAGGGCGCGTGGGATCCGCGGCTCGGGCCCTACAAGATGCATGTCGAGGCGTGGGCGCTCTACCGCGACTTTTATGATCGCTTCAACTTCGCCAATCACGACGTCAACACGGTCAGCTTCGGCGGCCACCTCTCGGCCGAGATCGTGCCGAAGCTGCTCGAGGTGCAGGCCTCCGCCTCCTACGGTGCGCTGGGCCGCTTCACCGCAACGCCATTCCCGGATGCAACCGTGCGCCAGGACGGCTCGATCCAGCCGCTGCCGATCACGGCTTTCCTGGTCGGCTCGGTCTGGCACACGACGCCGTCGCTCGATCTCTACGCCTATGCCGGGCTCGAAAAGACCAAGGCGACCTTCTCCAATGTCGGCACGGTGCCGTTCGGCTACGGCAATCCGCTCTACAACAACCTCGGCTGCAACATCGAGAACTCGCCGGCCGCGACCTGTAACGGCAACACTTCGGAGGTGAGGCAGTACACCGCGGGCTTCTACGACACGATCTTCAAGGGCTCCTACGGCACCATCAAGGCCGGCGCGCAATATTCCTACACCCAGCGCTTCGCCTTCCAGGGTGTCGGCGGCGCGCCGAAGACCGACGACCACATCGTCATGACCCAGATCCGCTACTACCCGTTCTAGGACGTGACGATGTCATTTCGAGCCGAGCTACGAACTCTGGTTACCTCGCCCCGCGCGCGGGGAGAGGTCGGAGCGCATCGTTAGATGCGCTCCGGGTGAGGGGGAGCCTCCGCAAACGTTGCTATCACCATCTATGCGGAGACGGCCCCTCACCCCAACCCTCCAAGAGCACGCTTCGCTTGTCTCGACCCCGTAAGAACGGGGAGAGGGAGTGCACCACCGGCAAAGGAACACCGCACATGAGGATCGTGACCAGACCGAAGCAGAGGGCCGTGATCGCGCGCGAACTGATGATGGTTAGCCGCGCCGCGCATGTGCTGCAGCGAACTGGCCTCGCGATGGCCGGTGCCATGGCCGGCACCTTCGTCGCCGCCCAGCTCGCCAAGGGCCATGTCGCTGTCTTCGGCACGCTCGGCTTCATCGCGACGACGATCGTGATCGGTGCAGTCGGCTTCTATCTCGGCATCGATGTTCCCAAGCCGGTGATGCGCGGCACGGGTCGCATCGATGCCGTCGAGCTGATGAGCGCGGGCGGCATCTTCCTTGCCGCGCTGGCTGCGCTGGTGTCGGTCTACGGCATCATCTTCGACGAGATTCCGCCGCGCGCCTGGGAGTTCGTGATCGGCACCTGGTGGTTCGGCGGCGGCGTCATGCTGGCAACCGCCGGCCTCGTCGGCCGTCAGCGGCCGGCGCAGAAGGCCGCCGCGCTGTCGACGGGGCCGATCCGGGATCAACGGCTGCGGCGGTGAGTACGGTCGCAGACCTGCGGCCCCGCTGCGCCAATCTGTCCCGTAGCTGCGATCGGCCGATGCGATACCCTCACCAAAAAATCGGGGAGGGACTTCAATGCCAGCGAAATTCAGCCGCCGTCACGTCATCGCTGCCGGAACCGCGGCTGCCGCGATGCCCTTCCTGTCACGCGGCGCCTCGGCGCAAGCCGCCTGGCCCTCGCGACAAATCCGCATGATCTGCAGCTACCCCGCCGGCGGACAGACCGATCTCCTGGCACGCGCCTTCGGCGAATTCATCGCAAGGCAAGTCGGGCAAACCGTCGTCATCGAGAACAAGGCGGGCGCCTCGGGCTCGATCGGCGCCGCCGAGGTGGCGCGTGCCGCGCCTGACGGTCACACCATCCTGTGCTCGATCTCGACCACTTACGTGATGAACCGCGCGATGATGAAGAACCCCGGCTACGACATGGACAAGGATCTGACGCTGGTCAGCGTGATCCCGGGCGCCGGGCTGCTGCTGGTCGCGAGCCCGAAATTGGGCGTCAAGACACTGGCGGAATTCGTCGCCTATGCGCGCAGCAGCGGCAAGGTGAATTTCGGCACCTATAGCGCGGGCTCCGCGCCGCACATGACGATCAACGAGCTCAACAAGCAGTATGGCCTCACCATCGAGCCGATCCACTATCGCGGCGAGGCACCGATGTGGACCGGGCTTGCGGAAGGCACGCTCGATGTCGCGATGGGCAGCACCGCCGCGCAAACCGTCCTGCAAAGCGGTCGCGGCGTCGTCTTCGGGGTGCATTCGAAGAAGGTCGACGCGATCCCCGAGATCAGGACGCTGCCCGAGCAGGGCGCGACGTCGAAGTTCTTCACCGTGAGCGGCTTCTCGGGCTGGGCACTGCCGAAGGCGACGCCGCAGCCGATCGTCGATCGGCTGTCGGAGATTTGCGTCGCCGCCAATAACGATCCGAAGGTGAAGGAGGTGCTCGCGACCTTCGTGCTGGAGCCCGCGATCGGCTTCAAGGACAGCAATGCGCTGTATCAGCGCGAATTGCCGGTCTGGATGGAGGCCGCGCAGTCACTCGGCCTGCCGCCGGCCTGAAGCGATCCGGAACTGAAGGATGGCTGCATCGACGGTCACCATTCGTCGTAGAACCACTCCCTCGGGATACGAGGCCGCGCTCTTGCGTATGGCGGGATAGACGTCCGCTCGGGCTTGCGCGCGGCCGGCGCCGGCTGCGTCGGAGCCGGTGACGCCTTCGGCTCGGAAACCTTCGCGAGCGCTCGTTTCATTTCTTCCTGGCTCGCCTTGAGTTCCTCAATGGCTTTGGAGCTCTCGCGGGCCATCTGTTGCTGGTTCGCCTTTAGTTGCTCGATATTTCGCTCAACATTTGCGAGGTCGCGTGCGATCGTTTGCAGCAGCTGCGTCTGATCGGGAAGGGCTGTGTTGGCCGTCGGCGCGGCGTCCTGCGGTGGTGCGGTCTGAGGCAACGGCGTCGCTTGGGGCGGAGCGGCGTCTGCCGCGGCGACCTGAACGGCAGGTGGAGCGGGCTGCGCCGGAGGCTGCGGATCATCCGGCGGCAATGCTGGAGTTGAAACGAGCTGCGGCGCCCAACGGGCGACAAGCAGCTTGGCTTCCCCGCCATATGACGACTGCAAAGCCAGGGCAGCGACCACGATACATGCTGCCACCGACAAGGCGGTGAGGGCGCGGAATACCGGTCTTCCGGGCCGCGATTGCGAGGCAAGTCCGGAAGAAGCAGGGCTGGGCCCGGAAGAAACGGGGTTGGGTCCGACCGAGGGCGGGTTTGGCTTTGCCGACGGGTGGGACGCGGCATCGCGCTCCATTCTTGCGAGCTGTTCACTCAAGCGCGTGAGTTCTTCATCGGCGCGCGCAATCTGCTTTTGGGCTTCCGCGAGTCGTTCGTCGGCGCGCGCGCTCGGGCTATCGTTCGATCCAACTGGGTTCGGAGTGGGCGTGGAGTTCATTGACGTTTCCCTTTCCGTCCAATGTCACCCAAGAGTGCCGACTCGGCTATCCGTCAGGGGCGATCAGCCTCCAGCACTCCCTTCAGTCTTGTCTAAAGAATGGCCGGATGATAGCGCGCCCGAGGTCTCGTGATAATGGGGCGGGATATTGGCCCGGGCTAGCCGAAGATCGGGTCCGCTCGGGTCAAAAGCCGACATCATTCCGCGCCGCTTGGGGCAATGCAAACGGCCCTGGCCAGCGTAGTCTCAGGCGTCCCGCTGGACCAACTCGAAGGTGATGCCCTCTGGGCCCTCGAACAGCCGGAGCTTCCGGCTGATGTAGTCCATCTCCTCGCTCAGCATGGTGACACCGTTGGCCACCAGGTGCGCGGTGGCCGCCTCGATGTCGTCGACGCGGAAGGCGAGGTGATTGAAGCCCAGCTTTCGCAGATTGGTCGGGTGCACCCCCGGATCGGTCCCCGGGAGCGGGTCGAACTGAAGCAGCTGGATTTCGAAATCCGCTCCTTCGAGTGCGAGGGTGATGTGCTGCGCTCTCATGGCCGGCATGCCCATGTACCGGGCGGGAACGCCGCCGTCGATGGTCGCGACGTGAGTCTTCTTGAAGCCGAGCAGTGCGAAGAATTCGATCGCCGGGCCGGCATCTGCCACTGCGATAGTCACATGATCCGGACTGAGTATCATCTGATCGCTCCCTGTCATCAGCGACGCGCCGGCTTTCCTGCTGGAGGCTATCAGCTCGCTCCGTCCGCCGGTAGGTGGGTCGGCCCTGCGGCGACACAATCCGACGGGCAATCAGCGATTCATGTCGCGAGAATGCGGACGTGTGACCCACAAGCAGCGCAACACACTCGGTGTCGTCCCGGCGAAAGCCGGACCCATAACCACAGCTGGTCATTGTTGCGCGATGCTGGGACGACGAGTCCCGTCAACCACACCCGCCGCGGAGTATGGGTCCCGGCTTTCGCCGGGACGACGAATGGAGAGAAGTCGTCCCGCTTACGTCTTCAAATTCGCATGCGGCCGGCCGAAGTCGGGTGCGGCGGAGTCCTGGCCGGTCTCGACGATGCCGCGGCGGATGGCGCGGGTGCGGGTGAAGTGGTCGAACAGCGCTTCGCCGTCGCCGCGCCGGATCGCACGGGTCAGCTTCGACAGATCCTCGTTGAAGGTGCCGAGCATCTCGAGCACGGCGTCCTTGTTGGCGAGGAATACGTCGCGCCACATCGTCGGGTCCGAGGCCGCGATGCGGGTGAAGTCGCGGAAGCCGCCGGCGGAGAATTTGATGACCTCGGATTCCGTCACCTGCGCCAGCTCGTCGGCGGTGCCGACGATGGTGTAGGCGATCAGATGCGGCAAATGGCTGGTGATCGCGAGCACGAGGTCATGATGGTCGGGCGTCATGATCTCGACCTTGGCGCCGAGCGCGGCCCAGAACGTTCGCAATCGGTCGGTCGCCGCGGGATCGGTGCCTTCGGGCGGGGTGAGGATGCACCAGCGGTTGATGAACAGCTCGGCGAAGCCGGAATCCGGCCCCGAATGCTCGGTGCCGGCCACCGGATGCGCCGGGACAAAGTGGACGCCGTCAGGCAGATGCGGCGCCATGTCTTTGACGACGGCGCCCTTCACCGAGCCGACGTCGGAGATGATCGCGCCGGGCTTCAGATGCGGCGCGATCTCAGCGGCGACCGGGCCGCAGGCGCCGACCGGGATGCAGAGGATGACGAGGTCGGCGTCCTTCACCGCCTCGATGTTGGTCTCGACGACGCGATCGACGATGCCGAGTTCGGCGACGCGCGCACGCGTCTTCTCCGAGCGCGCGGTGGTCACGATCTCGCCGACCAGCCCTTGCGCGCGCGCGCCGCGCGCGATCGAGCCGCCGATCAGGCCGAAGCCGATCAGCGCGATGCGTTTGAAGAGCGGAGCGGTGGTCACGATGTCACTTTCCGGCCAGGAAGTCGCGCAGCCCCTCGACCACGAGGCGGTTGGCCTCCTCGGTGCCAATGGTCATGCGCAGCGCATGCGGCAGCTTGTAATTGTTGAGTGCGCGCAGCACGAGGCCGCGCCGCGTGAGATAGGCGTCGGCTTCCGCCGCGGTCTTGCCCGTGTCGGTCGGGAAATGGATCAGCACGAAATTGGCGACGCTCGGCGTCACCTTCAGCCCGAGCTTGCCGATCTCCTCGGTCAGCCAGTTGCGCCATTGTTCGGTGTGGGTCCGCGACTTCTGCACATGCGCGGTGTCCTCGATCGCCGCCACCGCCGCCAGCATCGCCGGCGTCGTGACGTTGAACGGACCGCGGATGCGGTTGCAGGCATCGACGATATGCGCCGGCCCGAACATCCAGCCGATCCGCAGCGCCGCAAGGCCGTGGATCTTCGAGAAGGTGTGCGTCACCACCGTGTTGTCCGTGGTCGCGACCAGCTCTATGCCGAGCTCGTAGTCGTTGCGCGAGACGTAGTCGGCATAGGCGGCGTCGAGCACCAGCAGCACATGCGACGGCAGCGCGGCGCGCAGCCGCTTGACCTCGTCGAACGGGATGTAGGTGCCGGTCGGATTGTTCGGGTTGGCGAGCCAGACCAGTTTCGTGCGCGGCGTCACCACCTTGAGTATGGCGTCGACGTCGGCCGTGAAATTGGTCTCGGCCGCGATCACGTTCCTGGCGCCGTTCGCCATGGTGGCGATCGGGTAAACCAGGAAGCCGTGGGTGGTCGAGATCGCCTCGTCGCCGGGCGCGAGATAGGTGTGCGCCAGCAGGTTGAGGATTTCGTCGGAGCCGGCGCCGCAGATGATGCGGTCGGGATCGAGCCCGTAGGCGCGGCCGATCGCCTCGCGCAGCACGCGCGAGGTGCCTTCCGGATAGTCCTCGAGATGGTCAGCCGCCGCCTTGTAGGCCGCGATCGCCTTCGGAGACGGCCCGAACGGCGTCTCGTTGGCGGACAGCTTGAACACTTTGCGGCCCGGTTCCGGCACCGGGCTCTTGCCGGGCGTGTAGGGCGCAATATCGAGGATGCCGGGGTTCGGCACGGGGCGGGACATCATCAACTCCGAACAGAGCGTTTTCGAGCGAAGTGGATACCGGTTCGCGTGAAGAAAACGCGTCAAAACAAAAGCCTGGACGGGCGGCTGGCTCTTACTTCAGGTCCTGGCCGATCCGTTAGAGGGCACCGTATAGCGCGTTGCGTGGCTGCCGACGAGGGCCGACGAGCGGACCGAGGCGCCGGCCTTGATCAGGGCGAGCTTGATGGCCTCGAAACCCTTGTTCTTAAGGTCTTGTCCGGTGACCGAGACCAGCAGCGCCGCGCCGTCGAAAGCGGTGTCGGGGACCGCGACGATCTCGGCGAGCGGCGCAAGCGCCCGGGCGACATCGGCGTTCCAGCCGGAGACGCGCACGCTCCAGGTCTGCACTTCGGTGACCATGGCGTCGTCGGCGACCCGCGAGATCACGAACACCGGCAGCGCGGCGGGATGGTCGGCGCGTTCGAGGAACGGCAGCCGCGCGATGATCTTCGGCGCGCCACTGGCCTCGAGCGCATTCCACCACGGCGTACGGCTTGCGATCGCGGAGACCAGCGCGAGGTCGCCCTTCGACTTCGCCACCGCCTCGACCGCGGCCTGTGCGCTGAAATGCGACACGTAAGGCACCACGAAGCCGAAGTGAAACCGCGCCGAGTCGCGCATGGCCGACTCGCCGACCGAAACATCGGCATGCACCGCGAACGGCGCCTGCACATAGGTGAAGGTCGAGATGATGACGCGCCAGATGCTCTCGATGGTGTCGAGCGGCAGGATGCCGCGATGACGCCGCACCAGCTCGCGCATCATGCTGGCCTCGCGTGCCGGGCGGAATGCCGAGCCGACCTCCTGGGTCTTCTTGACCTGGATCAGGCGGTCGATGATGTCGCCGCGCGCCATCAACAGGCGGTGTACCTGCTCGTCGATCGCATCGATCTCCTTGCGCAGATCCTGCAGCGAGGGCGGCGACGGGGGTGGGTTGGACATGCTCTCAAACCTTGTCGTCGGGGCGGCCCGGTGCCGCGTCGGACAGGGTCCCTGATTAGGAAAGACGGGCAGCGAAAGCAAAGAGAAACGTCGCAGGCGTGCCTTGCGCATTCGGTTAACCAATTGGCCGTGGGCAGGGCTGTCTTGACGGCGGGGGGCGTGGGGACTACGTTCCCTGCGTCCCGTGGTCATTTGAGCCGGCCGGCTTGCAGCCACGTTAAACAACTCGCTAAACAGGCCGGGGACCTTATCAGCTCCCGGCCGAACCTTTGTTCAGGCCGGGTTTTTTATTGGCCTGAGGTCCGTCGAGCCCTCCCGCGCGGAGGCAGGGTCGCCTAGATGAGCAACGTGCGTCCGATACCGAGCCCACAAACCCCGAGCGATGATCGCGCCCATGAGGCCGACCGTCCGTCGTCACTGGTGGCGAAGTTCGGGATGGACCAGCCGCTCAAGCTCGATTGCGGCGTCGATCTCGCACCGTTCCAGATCGCCTACCAGACCTATGGCGAGCTCAACGCCGACCGCTCCAATGCGATCCTGGTCTGCCACGCGCTGACCGGCGATCAGCATGTCAACAACATCCATCCCGTCACCGGCAAGCCCGGCTGGTGGGAGACCATGGTCGGCGTCGGCCGGCCGATCGATCCCGACAAATACTTCATCATCTGCTCCAATGTGATCGGCGGCTGCATGGGCTCGACCGGCCCTGCGTCGTTGAACCCCGCGACCGGCAAGGTGTGGGGACTCGATTTCCCGATCATCACCGTCCCCGACATGGTGCGCGCGCAGGCGATGCTGATCGATCGCCTCGGCATCACGACGCTGTTTTGTGTGGTCGGCGGTTCGATGGGCGGCATGCAGGTGCTGCAATGGACCGCGGCCTATCCGGAGCGCGTGTTCTCGACGCTCGCGATCGCCTGCTCGACGCGCCACTCGGCGCAGAACATCGCGTTCCACGAGCTCGGCCGCCAGGCCGTGATGGCCGATCCGGACTGGCGCGGCGGCCGCTATGTCGACGAGGACACCCATCCGCACCGCGGATTGGCCGTGGCGCGGATGGCCGCGCACATCACCTATCTCTCGGACGCCGCGCTGCATCGCAAGTTCGGACGGCGGATGCAGGACCGCGAGCTGCCGACCTTCTCGTTCGATGCGGATTTTCAGGTCGAGAGCTATCTGCGCTACCAGGGCTCGTCCTTTGTCGAGCGCTTCGACGCCAACTCCTATCTCTATCTGACCCGCGCGATGGACTATTTCGACATCGCCGCCGACCACAACGGCGTGCTGGCGAAGGCGTTCACCGGCATCCAGACCCGGTTCTGCGTGGTGTCGTTCACCAGCGACTGGCTGTTTCCGACCTCGGAATCGCGCGCGCTGGTGCATGCGCTGAACGCGTCGAGCGCACGGGTGTCGTTCGCCGAGATCGAGACCGACAAGGGCCACGACGCCTTCCTGCTCGATGTGCCGGAATTCCTCGAGATCTCCCGTGCCTTCCTGCTGGCCGCAGCCAAGGCGCGCGGACTGAAGGACGGCGGCCGGTCATGAGCATGCAGCAGACATTGCCCTTGCCGGGCATCGCGCCGGAGCGGACCGGCGGCCATCGCACCGATCATCTGCTGGTCGCCGACATGGTGCGGCCGGGCTCGCGCGTGCTCGATGTCGGCTGCGGCGATGGCGAGCTGTTGCAGCTCTTGGAAAGCCGCGGCATCGACGGCCGCGGCATCGAGCTGTCGCGCGAGGGCGTCAATGGCTGCGTCGCCAAGGGGCTCGCCGTGGTGCAGGGCGATGCCGACACCGATCTCGTCAACTATCCCGACGATGCGTTCGACTACGTGATCCTGTCGCAGACCTTGCAGGCGACGCGGCAGCCCAAGGTGGTGCTGGAGAATCTGCTGCGGATTGGCCAGCGCGCCATCGTCTCGTTCCCGAATTTCGGGTTCTGGAAGATGCGGCTGCAGCTTCTGATCGGCGGCCACATGCCGCGCACCGAGAATTTGCCGGCGAGCTGGTACGACACCTCGAACATCCACTTCTGCACCATCAAGGATTTCGTGCAGCTCTGCGAGGAGATCAACGTCAAGATGGAGCGCGCGGTGGCGCTCGATCTCTACGGCCGTCCGGTGCCGCTCAACCTGCCGTGGTGGGTGTGGAACATGTTCGGCGAGCAGGGCGTGTTCCTGCTCAGCCGGGGTGGAGGGGGCGAGCGACAAGGCCAAGTGAAAGCCGTGTGAAGCGTCAACCCGTCGCCGCCACCTGCGACATCGGATCGCACACAGCACCGGCCAGAGGCCGGTGCTCGACCCTTCAAAGGAACACGTGGAATCTCCGCCGATGCAGATCGTCGGCGATGACAGGATTGGGTTGTCGATGTACAGCTTTCCTGTTCGCGCTCGCCGTGTAAAAGTGGCTCATGCGGATCAGAGATGATGGAATCAGTCGTGAACTGGTGGTCATCGGGCTGACGCGCAATGGTCACTTGCTGGGGAAGACAATGCGAACAGGTTTCTCGATTGCGCTATTGCTCGTCGTTGCACTGTCCGGGGTCTTGTGGGCCGCCAATATGTCCATCCCCGATGGGCATCAACTCGGACATCTGGCGCTGCTGAATGGAGGTTGCGACACGCATGCGTCCGGACATGCGGCAGATCACGTCCCCGACCTTGCTCGCCATCGAGAGCATTCCGCCGCGCTCGATCTGGTAGCCCTGTGCTCCGAGACCGATATCGCCGCATCGTCGGGCGATTGGAGTGCGCCGTCCACCTGGGTACAAGGGAAGCCGCCTGCCGACGGCGCGAAAGTCCGCATTCCATCCGGGCTGACCGTCAAGATCGACAAGGAGATCACGGCCAAAATCGACTGGATTCGCGTCGATGGGGCTCTCGTCTGGAGTACCGATCAGGCCACTTCCGTCAAGGTCGGAACGATTGTGGTGACGCCCGACGGCGCCCTCGAAATGGGGACCGTAGATCTTCCCGTCTCGAAGACTGTCGTCGCAAAGCTCACCTTTGCCGCGCGGACGTTCCGAGACCGGGAGCACGACCCATTCGACATGGCCGGTGGCCTCATTTCGATGGGCGCCATCCGGATTCATGGCGCCGAAAAGACGGCCTGGAAGATACCGCAGAGCCAACTCGTGGCCGGGGTGGCAGTGTTCCAGTTCGATCGGCCTGCGTCGAACTGGTCGGCCGGAGATGAGCTGATCGTACCTGGGACCAGCGATCTAAATAGCGAGGACGAAACGCCAATTATCGTCAGCGTCGAGGGTGAGCGCATCGTCCTCGATAGGCCGCTCAAATATTCGCATCTGACGCCGGACGGCACCTCCGTCCCGATTGGCAACCTGACGAGAAATGTCAGGGTTAGCTCCGAGGCTGCGGCGTCCTTTTCGGCGCGCGGCCATATCATGTTCCTGCATCGGCAGACCGGTGTGAACATCGACGGCGCCGAGTTCAGGGATCTCGGCCGTACCGACACGAAACGGGCCCAGACCGCACCTGATCTCGACGAGACCGGAAAGCTGGTCCCTGGATCCGACGACAACACTATTGGTCGATACGCGCTTCATTTCCACGTCGTCTCAGGCGCGCGAATCGATATTCCGCCTCACGTGGTGCGCAACAGTGTCGTGAGGGGAAGTCCGAAGCATGGCATCGTCAACCATGGCGGTCATCTCCTGGCAGAAAACAATGTGACGTTCGCGATCGCCGGCTCGCATTTCCTGGCGGAGAACGGCACGGAGATTGGATCGTTTCGGGGCAATCTCGCCATCCGATCGACCGGATCAGGCGAGGATATCGTCAGCCGAATGGGGATCTTCGACAATGGCCATCAGGGGCATGGCTTTTGGATGCAAAGCGCCGGCGTCCGGGTAGCGGATAATTGGGCTTTTGGACACGCCGCGGGAGCCTACGTCGTGTTCGGTTATTCGTTCGCGGAAGGCGGCAACCGTACCTATTTCAACGCACGCAACACCGATAATCGAGTCAACGCCGATGTGGACGGCCGCATTTCGACGTCGGACGTCGATTTGTATTTCGCACGCAACCACGCCGCCGGCTCGACCGACGGGGTCGAGATCTGGAATCACAAGCTACTTGCGCCGCATCCTTCCCAGAGCCTCATCGAGGATATCACGGTCTGGAATGTCAGCCGGCACGCGCTGTTCATCCCCTACGTCCGGGACACGCTGATCCGCAACGTCTACGCCTATGGCGGCGAACGCCACATGGATACTGATTTTGCGATCGGGGGAAATTCCCAGACCGAGAACATTACCTTCCAGAATGTTACGGCGGAGCGGTTCCCCACTGGATTGGTGCTGCCGCGGCGCGGCATCAATGCCGTCGATGGCGCGTTCCTTCGCAACCGAACGAACATCATGATCGAATCGGCGAATCGCCCGTTCCGCGTGGTTACGCTCAGGAATATTCACGTTCCGTCCGAGGGAGCGACGACGAATTTCGATCTGAAGGATATGGCCGTGCCGGCGAATGGCGACGTCGCCATGCTCTTCGAGAACGACCGGATTTTCTGGAACGATTCCGCCGGCAAGACTTTCCGGCTGTATTTCGGGTCGCAGAACGAAAACTTTGTCCCCTTTGCGAATAGCGGGCCAACCGATCTCAAGGGACTGACCAGCGGGGAAATCAAGGCCCGGTTTGGCGTCGCGTTCGGCGGCCAGCTGGCGCCGGCCGATGCGAAGCCACTTCCGCGCAGCAATGCGACAATGGCCTTGGTCGATGCGGACAATCTGACGCCGACGTCGAAGGAAATGGAGTTTGCGCAAAATCCCTCGAACGAGCTCTATCCTTTGGCCGGACAGCATATCGTCAACACGGAGGACCAGGTCGCAAAAAGCCGCTGGATGTTCGCCCCCGGTTCCGAGCAGCCCAACTTTGTCTTCGTCAAGAAGACCAGCCCAAAGCTGATCGTGCATCCTTTGCTTCGCAAGCTGGAAATTCACCCTGACGACGTGCGCTACGGCTATCGGCTGGAGGGAATCGTCGCCGATATGGTCGGCAACCGCATCACCAAGATGGCGTTCATCCAAGATTTCCCAGTATTGCGGCCCGACGGGCAAGGCCATATCGCGCTCGATGTGAAGTTTCCCGATCCGGCGGGGGACATGACATCGCTGCCGTTGTCGCTCACCGTGACAAAACAGGCGGTCAGGCGCGGAAGGAACTACGAGTTCTACAAGCAGGCGCAGTACTGCGGGAAGTGCAATTTCGAACAGGAGATGGAAAGAGACATCCGCGCGACGTTCGCTCAGGCGACAAGCGGCGAATGATAGCGGCGCGTGCGCGAATTGCTCGCGCCCTTGTTGATTGCTGCGTGTCTGCGAAATCGCGCCGGTGCTATTCGAGGGAATAGCGCCAGAAGGTCATACGCTGATTGTAATTGAGCTGCACCGGATTATACGTGTTGCCGGCGTTGAGAAACTCAAGCTTGCGCACCGAATGCATGCCATTCTTGTCGGGTTGCGCGACGAATATGCTGTATCCGGGACCGTAGGAGGTCGACAGATAGACCGGCTCGCAGAAGGTCTGGAGATCCTTCGACCAGATCACGCCGATCTTTGAGTAGGTCAACGCGGCGTCATCGTCGCGGGCGTTGGCGAAGATGACGAATTCTCCATTATCGAGACGGGTCATCGTCATGGCATGGATATGACAGGCGCTTTCTGGCCGGTAGCAGGGATGCTCCGGGTCGACAAAATATTGCGCGAAGTAGGGCGCAAGGTCGGGCACGACCAGGGTGCCGTCGCGATAGAGCTTGAATGTCCGTGAAAAGCGGGCGTTCGATCCCACCCTGTTCGTGGCGTCGACTCCATCGAGATTGGCGCTGCGGACGATCGAATAGATAGCGTGCGATTGCTTGTCCCAAAAATGCGCCAACGGATAACGGTCCGCTCCATAGAGGCAGCTGTCGCCGTGATTCGCCGGATCGGCCACGGTGTCGGCCGTAGCGTCGCTCCACCGCGCGACGAAAGGCTCGCCATAACGGCCTTCGAAGGCGATGACGTTCTTGTAGACCGAATACGTGACCTGATTCTCCGGACATGGCGTGTAGTTGGCGAGCACGGTCAAAATGCTGATGCTGCCATCGTCACGGATGGCGACATGAGGATATTCCGGCGCGTAGGCTGGAGAGGGATATTCGGCGATGAGCTGTTTCGGCATCCACGGGCCAGTGTAGGGCGGAACTATCCTGGTGAGTTCGAGCCGGTGGCTCCGCGCAGGTCCACCGGTCCCGTATCCAGCGATCACGATTTCGCCGGTGGGCCCCATCGCTCCTCCGAGATAGCTCAGAAGCTCGTCACCGGGGTTCTCGAGCCTCGATAATAGGGTCCATGGGGCGGGAGCGGAGGCTTTTGGATCGAGCGAAAGCAGTTGGATGATGGAACGGTGATCCTTGGCGCGGACCCAGTAAGCGACCAGCAGCCTGGTTCCGTCGGTAAACAACAGCGGAGGATGATAAGCGAGCTCGGCCTGAAAGCCGTCCGGCGCGAAGGCGTGCCCCATATCGAGCGGTTGCGCGAACCTCTCGCCGTTTCTCAGGATTTCGACGCAGTACAGGCCTGGATTGGCAGGATCGCAAGGCGCGAAAATGGGCGCGTACTGATCGTCGCCGATGACGACGATCATTGGGCTCATTACGGCCCAGCCGATCGGGATCGAAGGCTGTGGCTTCCCATCCAGGAGATAGGACGTGTTCGCTGCGGCGCCCGCGGCTTCCAGTTTCATTTCCTCAACGAAGCCTTCCGCGCAAACCGTCCTGGAGACGACCGCAAGTCCGATGGAAATAACGCAGAGCAGCAGAAGGTAACCTGCTCTCATAGTTCGCCCGGTGGCATCGGAACGTTGATGGATTTCCTTTGCCCATATTCCGGACGCAGACTGCGCGCGCTGTCTGCCTTTACCGCGCAGGCTCTGGCTGCGTCCTGCACCCCGCGACCGCGACGACACGGGACAATCACCCTGCCACCAGCGACCGCGGATCGCGTACCGGCCAACGGCCGGCCTCGACCAGCGCGATGAAGCGCTCGACCATCTCGTTGAACAGCGCCGGCTCCTCGAGGTTGAGCACGTGGCCCGACTTCGGGAAGAACGAGAGGCCGGCGGCCGGCAGATGCTGCTTCAGGAACATGCTGGGCGCGATGCAATTGTCGTCCTCGTCGCCGCACAGGATCAGCGCCGGCGTCGCGGCGCGCTTGATCGCATCGGTCATGGTGTAGATCGAGGGCCTGCCGCCCTGGAAGCTGCGCATCGTGTTGGCTGAGCCTCTGGCGTCGTGGCGGGCGAGCGCGGCGTAGAAATCGGCGTGGCCGCGCGGATCCTTGACCAGGAACGGAATCCGGCTCGGCGCTTCGCGCGTCACCTTGGCGACCTCGACCGCGCCGATGCTCTCATATTGCTCGGCATTGGCACGGCACTGCGCGCGGAAGGCATCGAGATGCTCGAGGCTGGAGCCGGAGCCGACCGCGGCCAGCGTCATCGACAGCGCGCGCTCCGGCGCATTGAGGGCGACCTGCAGCGACGAATAGGAGCCCATCGAGAGCCCGACGAAATGCGCCTTGGTGATGCCGAGATGGTCGAGCACGGCGAGCGCGTCGGTATAGAAGTGCTGGTAGGTGTAGACGTCGGCACTCGCAGGCACGTCGGACGGCGTGTAACCGCGCGCCGAATAGGCGATGCAGCGGTGGCCGCGCGCGAAATAGCGCATCTGCGGCTCCCAATTGGTGTGATCCGCGGCGAACTCGTGCAGGAAGATGATCGGGGTTCCGCTGCCGGCCTCTTCGAAGTAGAGGCGGACATGATCTTTCGTCGTGGCGTAGGGCATTGAAATTCTCCTCTCGTTGGCCGCCTCCAGATTTGCAGTTAATTTTCGAGGCCGCAATGCGGCAGCTCCGGTTCCTTTCTCGTCATCGAATCATCGCGGAATGACCCAGAAATTGTTCCCGCAACGCCGCATGAAATCTTCCTCGCGCCATCCCGATTTTCAAAACCACCGCCGTGTTCCCCCAGGAACGCGACGGGGAATTGGGGGGCGTTACAGAGGATCTAGTGAAGTATGGTTCAGTTGCTTGCGTGTCGCCGGTCGCTTCGTGTTTTGGCGCTGGCTCTGTGTTCGCTCACTCTCGCCGTGATCTCCGCCGCTCCGGCCTCCGCCCGTCCGCATCATTCACGTCACGCGCATTCGGCCCATGCCGGCCATCACGCGCGTCACTATGCCCGTCATCACTATCGGCACGCAGCGCGGCTGTCGCGCGCCGAGCGTCGCGCACTCGCGCAGCCGGGCGGGATCATCGAAACCAACGCAGCGCCGTTGCCCGGCAGCGCTGACCCCGTGCCCAACACGGGCGGCGTGATTGCGGCAAGCGGCTTCGGCTCGTCCGGCATCGTGGCCGAGGCGCGCCGCTATCTCGGCGGCAATCCGACCGGCCGCTCCAGCCTGTGGTGCGCCCGCTTCATGAACATGGTGCTGCAGCACACCGGCCATCGCGGCACCGGCTCCGACATGGCGAGTTCGTTCGCCAAATACGGCACGCGCGTTTCGGGACCGCAGGTCGGCGCCATCGCCGTGATGAGCCGCCGCGGCGGCGGCCATGTCGGCATCATCACCGGCGTCGATGCCAAGGGCAATCCGATCATGATCTCGGGCAACAGCGGCCACCGCGTCCGCGAGACGCGGGTCTCGCGCGGCCGCATCTACGCCTATGTGATGCCGACCAACTGATCGCTCGAAAGCGGGGCAGGGCGCGCACGCGCCTTGCCCGGCCTACGACGCTACAGGTCCCTGAGCGGCAATCGTGTCGCCGACGGCGGCGCCGCCATCGCTGATGATCTCGGCATAGATGCCGCACTCATTGTTGCCGAAACGCTGCATCAGCGTGTTCGGCACCGAGAGGTCGCGCGCGCCGGTATCGGGATCGACATTGACCGCGGCGCAGCGGGTGATGCGCTTCACCACCCTGGCCCGGGCGCTGCCGATCGCGATGGTCTGGTCGAGCAGGCTGGCTTCATGCCAGGCCGGCCAGCCTTCGACATAGAGGTTGGCGCGGAAGCGCAGCGGATGGACCGGCGCCTGCACCATCTCCTCGATCGCCCGCAGGCTGGCCAGATTGATGATCGAGACCACCTTGCGCGGCACATCGGAGAAACTGTGCCCGGGGCTGACCAGCACCTTGGGCGGGCCCTTGATCTGGCCGGTATGACGATTGGCGAAATACCGCTCGATCGCCGCGCGGCCTTCCGCGGTCTCGAGGTCGCCCTGGGCCACCATCGCGCCATCCCGGCGCAGCGTCAGCACATGGCTGTCATCGTCGAAATGGGCGCGCAGCGGCGCCAGCCACTCGTCCCGCTGCAGCATCAGGAAATGCGGCTTCGGCAGCCATTTCGGCACCGAGGGATCGAAACCGCTCGGGCCGTTCTCGATCGCATAGCGGCGATCGGAGCGGAGCGTCTCGCCGGCCTTGAGCTCTGCGTGCGGCAGCGGCTCGGGCGTGAGACCCTTGACGGGGTAGCGATAGATGCCGGTGATCCGGGCAGAGGAAGCGTGCGTGTCCATTCGCCCGCTCTAGCCTGTTTGGCGTGCGAGGAGAACTGCCGCCCGCGGGAAGGTACTAGTCGGCGCGCGCCGCTCCAGGAGCGTCCAGCTGGCGCTGCATGAACACGAGATCGAGCCAGCGGCCGAATTTGCGTCCGACCTCCGGCATCCGGGCGACCTCGACAAAGCCGGCCCGCGCGTGCAGCCGCAGCGAGGCGAGATTGCCGCCGTCGATGCCGGCGATCATGACGTGCTTGCCGAGCGCGGTGGCCGCGGCGATCAGCTCGTCGACGATGATCCGGCCGAGGCCGCGGCCGCGATGATCGGCATGGATATAGACGCTGTGCTCGACGCTGTAGCGGTAGCCCGGGAAGGCCCGGAAGTCGCCGAATGTGCCGTAGCCGAGCACCGTCGTCCCCTCGACGGCCACCAGCACGGGATAGCCCAGAGCCAGCCGCGCCGTCATCCAGGCCAGCCTCTCGGCCTCGGAATCCTGCTTCTCCGTCCAGATCGCGTTCGAGTTGGCGACCGCCTCGTTGAAGATCGCGGTAATCTCAGGGATGTCCTGCTCGGTGGCGGGGCGGATAATCATCGGTGGTTCCTTGACGCGCCTCTTGAATGGACCCCATCGTCTACTATATAAGACAATATGTCAATTATAGAGGACAAGACCGATGAGGCTCTCGGGCGGCGGGTTCGCGCCGAACGGGAGGGCCGCGGCTGGTCGCTGGCGGACCTCGCCGGGCGGGCCGGCGTGTCCAAGGCCATGCTGAGCAAGATCGAGCGGGCGGAGGCAAGCCCGACGGCGGCGACGCTGTCGCGGATCGCCACGGCCTACGGCCTGACCATGGCTGCGCTGTTCGAAGTTGCCTCACACAATTCCCGCCTGCAGCGGGCCAAGGATCAGCCGGTGTGGCGCGATCCGAAGGCGGCCTATCTGCGGCGGCAGGTGTTCCTGCATCCGGCCAATCCGCTGGAGCTGGTGGAGATCGAACTGCCTGCGAGGCAGGAAGCCGGCTTCCCCGCCAGCGCCTATCACTTGGTCCGCCAGGTGGTCTGGGTGATCAGCGGCCGCCTCACCTTGATGGAAGGAGCGGAGCGCCACGAGCTCGCTGCGGGCGACCGCGTCGAGCTCGGTCCGCCGTCGGACATCGTCTTCCGTAACGAAACCGCTCAGCCTTGCCGCTACCTTGTCGCCATCGTGCGGCGCTGAGCTTCACCGGGCGAAATCGCAGGCTGTGGCTCTTCCGTTTTGGAACCAAGTGCCCACATCTGCGGCAAGCCTGAACAATGATGGCGACGACCAGAGGCTGGTTGAGGAACGTCAACGCGGCCCGCGGAAACCCAATGAAGATGCCGTTGTCATGCCTGAATGGGTGACGATGGCAGGCCGAGGGAAAACGAATGAACATTGAGAAGTACACCGAGCGCGCGCGCGGATTCATCCAGTCTGCCCAATCGCTCGCAATGCGCGACGGTCACCAGCAATTCTCGCCGTTGCACCTGTTGAAGGTGCTGCTGGACGACAATGAGGGACTCGCCGGCGGTCTGATCGACCGTGCGGGCGGCAATTCCAGAGCAATCCTGAAAGCGACCGAAGAGGCGCTGAACAAGCTGCCGAAGGTCTCGGGCAATGGTGCCGGGCAGGTCTACCTGTCGCCGGAGCTGGCGCGCGCCTTCGATGCGGCGGAACAGGCCGCCGACAAGGCCGGCGACAGTTTTGTCACCGTCGAGCGGCTGCTGCTCGGGCTCACGCTCGAGAAGGGCAGCGAGGCGGCAAGCATTCTGAGCAAGGGCGGCGTCACGGCGCAGAACCTGAACGCGGCGATCGAAGCGCTGCGCAAGGGCCGCACTGCTGACAGTGCGACCGCCGAGAACGCTTACGACGCGCTAAAGAAATATGCCCGCGACCTGACCCAGGCTGCGCGCGACGGCAAGCTCGACCCGGTGATCGGCCGCGACGAGGAGATCCGCCGCACGATTCAAGTTCTGTCGCGGCGGACCAAGAACAATCCCGTCCTGATCGGTGAACCCGGCGTCGGCAAGACCGCCATTGTCGAGGGCCTGGCGCTGCGCATCCTCAATGGCGACGTGCCGGAGAGCTTGAAGGACAAGAAGCTGCTGTCGCTCGACATGGGCGCCTTGATCGCCGGCGCGAAATATCGCGGCGAGTTCGAGGAGCGGCTGAAATCCGTGCTGCAGGAGGTCTCGTCGGCCGAGGGCGGCATCATCCTGTTCATCGACGAGATGCACACCCTGATCGGCGCCGGCAAGACCGACGGCGCAATGGACGCGTCCAACCTCCTGAAGCCTGCGCTCGCGCGTGGTGAGTTGCACTGTATCGGTGCGACCACGCTCGACGAGTACCGCAAGCATGTCGAGAAGGATGCGGCGCTGGCTCGCCGGTTCCAGCCGATCTATGTCAGCGAGCCGACGGTCGAGGACACCATCTCGATCCTGCGCGGCCTCAAGGACAAATACGAGCAGCATCACGGCGTGCGCATCACCGACTCCGCGCTGGTGGCCGCGACCACGCTGTCGAACCGCTACATCACCGACCGCTTCCTGCCGGACAAGGCCATTGACCTGATGGACGAAGCGGCGGCGCGGCTGAAGATGCAGGTTGATTCGAAGCCGGAAGAGCTCGATTCGCTCGATCGCGACATCATCCGGCTGAAGATCGAGCAGGAGGCGCTGAAGAAGGAGAACGATGCCGGCTCCAAGAGCCGCTTGCAGACCTTGGAGAAAGAGCTCGCAGGGCTCGAGGAGCGATCGACGGCGCTGACGGCGCGCTGGAGCGCGGAGAAGAACAAGCTCTCCAATGCCCAGAAGCTGAAGAGCGAACTCGACGCGCTCCGCGTTGAGCTGGCCAATGCGCAGCGTCGCGGCGAATTCCAGAAGGCGGGCGAACTGGCCTATGGCCGGATTCCCGAGCTGGAAAAGAAGCTCGCCGACATCGAGGCGCAAGCGAACAGCAAGCCGAGCGGCGGCGAGATGATGGAGGAGGCGGTCACCGCCAACCACATCGCGCAGGTCGTCTCGCGCTGGACCGGCGTGCCGGTCGACAAGATGCTCGAGGGCGAAAAGGACAAGCTCCTGAAAATGGAGGACAGTCTCGCCAAGCGCGTCGTCGGCCAGGCTGAAGCCGTGCGTGCGGTGGCAACCGCCGTGCGCCGTGCCCGCGCGGGCCTGCAGGATCCGAACCGGCCGACCGGCTCGTTCATGTTCTTAGGCCCCACCGGCGTCGGCAAGACCGAGCTGACCAAGGCGCTCGCCGCTGACCTGTTCAACGACGAGACCGCGATGGTCCGCCTCGACATGTCCGAGTTCATGGAGAAGCACTCGGTCTCGCGGCTGATCGGCGCGCCTCCCGGCTATGTCGGCTACGACGAGGGCGGTGCCCTGACCGAAGCCGTGCGGCGCCGGCCCTATCAGGTGGTGCTGTTCGACGAGATCGAGAAGGCGCATCCCGACGTCTTCAACGTGCTGTTGCAGGTGCTCGACGACGGCCGCCTGACCGATGGTCAGGGCCGCACCGTCGACTTCCGCAACACGCTGATCATCATGACTTCGAATCTCGGTTCGGAGTTCCTGGTGAATCAGCCGGAGGGCGAGGACACCGCGGCGGTCCGCGATCAGGTGATGGGCGTCGTGCGGGCGCATTTCAGGCCGGAATTCCTGAACCGCATCGACGAGATCATCCTGTTCCACCGCCTGCAGAAGAGCGAGATGGGCCGTATCGTCGAGATCCAGTTCGCGCGGCTGACCAAGCTGCTCGAGGATCGCAAGATCGAGCTCACGCTGGACGCCAAGGCGCGGGACTGGCTCGCGGAGAAGGGCTGGGATCCGGCTTACGGCGCCCGCCCGCTGAAGCGGGTGATCCAGCGCAGCGTGCAGGATCCGCTGGCCGAGATGATCCTCGCCGGCGAGGTCAAGGACGGCGATCATGTCGTGATCTCGGAGAAGGGCAACGTGCTGACCTTCAACGGTCAGGTGCCCAAAACCGCCGAGATCGTGCAGTTCGAGGCCCCGGTCTCGAAGCGCAAGCTGAACTGAGCGTTTCGATAGCGAAACCGGATGCGGCCTGGCGACAGGCCGCATCCATCGCCATGACATCGGCGGGCCGCATGCGACGGAGTTCCTGTTCGGCGGCCGGTTTTGTGAGCCCGAATTAATGAAACCGCCTCGGGACGGCGTTCGTTTTCATCCTGATGATCGGCTGGCGTGGCAAACGTCCCGCGCAGCTGCAAAGGAACTATCTGGCCCGAATCGCAGCGCTGATTCGCGCGCCGCCTTGCATCATCCTGCAAAGCCACTCCGCCGGTCGCCCTCAGCAGAAGGCGAATTGCATGAGCAGAGACCTCATTGCCCATAACCGGCCCGTCTATGACGATCTTCATCCGCGCGTTTACGGCGCAGCCGCCGGCCTTGTCGCGTGGTTCGCGGCGGCGGCATGGATATTGTTCGACCGCCAGGACGACGTCGAGCTGTCGCTGATGTTCGTCAGCGTATTGCTGTTCGTCGCGGTGCTATTGCCGTGGGTGCTTTCGCTGATCTGGCGGAAATACGACGATCGGCACGATCTGCATCAGCGGTCGATTCCGTTCCGGGAGTGGCGGACCGGCGAATTCGCGGTCTGGGGCAGCACGATCAACAGCACCCATGCCACCATCGACATGCTGCTCCCGCTCGCGTCCGTGGCATTCGGGCTGACCGCGATCGGGATCGTGTTCCTGATCTGCGCCAGCCTCGCGCCGTAAATCTTGCCGGACCCGTCATTCCGGCGGGGCGATGGGCGGTGACGGCTCGTCGTCCTCGCCGGGCTCGAGTTCGGACAGGATATCGACCAGCTCGCGGGCGCGGCCGGTGGCCAGCGGCTTGCCGGCATTGATCAGCGGCTCGTCATTGGCGAGCCAGGCCTGCGCCTCGGCAAGCTCGGTGATCGTCGCCCCCGACGCGATAATCCTCGCGATCGTGACGTCGTCGGCGGAGCCGACGGCCTTCAGCACATCGTCGCGGGTGAGGCTTGCCATGCGCGCCTCCTCTGCAAGGTTTACCTAAGCGGACAAAGCCTGACCGGCGCGGATGGTTCCGGATGGAACGGCTTCCTGAGCGAGGTTTCCGCCGTCAGCGGTTGGTGGTGGAGCGCGTCTGCGACGTGGAACTGGTGGCGTCCGAGACGATTCGCGAGCTGCCGCGGCTGGACATCTGGGCCTCGATCCGGTCGCGCTCCTTCTCGAAGTTCGCCAGCATCGGGCCTTCGAGCGAACGGCCGCGCGGCAGCTTCACGCGCATCGGGTCGACGAATCGGCCGTTGACCAGGATTTCGTAGTGGACGTGCGGGCCGGTCGACTGGCCGGTCGAGCCGACGAAGCCGATCACCTGGCCCTGCCGCACCTTCTTGCCGATCTCCATGCCCTTGGCGAAGGCCGACATGTGGCCGTAGGCGGTCTCGTAGCCATTGGCATGCTTCATGCGGATATATTTGCCGTAACCGCCCTCGTATCCGACCTTCTCGAGCACGCCATTGCCGGACGCGAAGATCGGCGTGCCGTAGGCGGTGGCCCAGTCGACGCCGGTGTGCATCTTCACATAGCCGAGGATCGGGTGGCGGCGGCCGCCGAAGCCCGAACGCATGATCGCGTTGTTGACCGGCTTGCGCACCAGGAACTTCTTCGCGCTCTTGCCGGTCTCGTCATAGTAGTCGACGAGGCCGTCGTCGGAGCTCTGGAATCGGTAGTACTTCTTGGTTTCGCCGCCCACGGTCAGCGCGGCGTAGAGCACTTCGGTCTTTTCGGTGCTGGTGACGCCCTCGTCCTCGCCGGCAAAGAACACGTCGAACGAGTCGCCGGGCTGGACCTTGCGCTGGAAATCGACGTCGTAGGAGTAGATCTTGACCATGTCTTCGATGACGGTCGGCGGCACCTTGTTGCGCAGCGCGGTCTCGTAAATGCTCTGGTAGAGCCGCACGCCGCTGCCATCATCCTCGTCATCGTCGCTGGAATTGTCGGCGGTCTCGGTGACGGTGTTCATGCTCTGCACGTCGACGGCAACGTATTTGCCGAGATCGGACAGCGCAGCGACGGCCTCGATGACGGATTCGTTGGCGACGATCACGCGATAGGGCTGCAGCCTGACATTCGGTCCGGGCGCGGCCGGCGCCATCAGGATTCGTACCTTCTGGCCTTCCTTCAGGCCGCCCTCGCGGCCACGCGGGCCGAGCGTTGCGGCGATCGCCTTCGCCTCGTCGGGCGTTGCGCCCTGATCGCGCAGGATCGAGGTGATGCTGTCGCCCTTCCTGACGACGTGAACCCGTTCGCCGACCGGATTGCCGCCGGTGACCTGCTCTTTGGTCTTCGGCAGCAGGGTGACGTTCTCAGGCACCACGCGGGTCTCGAAGCCGGCATAGGGATCGGAGGTGTTGCCCTCGGTGGCGTAGGCCATCCTCATGTCGGGGCCGGCGCCGCTCGCGTCAGCCGCGGCATTGGCGAGTGAAGCGTAGCGCACCGAGCCGCCGGAGCCGCGCCAGTTGGCGGCGTCACGGACCCGCATCAGCACGTCGTCGAGCGCGACGACGGCGGCGAGCTTGGCTTTCGGCAGCACGGAGCCGAGATCCTTGGTGACGAACGAGACCTCGGCGTCGGGCTCGGCCGCGGCATTCGGATCCTCGGCCGCCGCCGGCGTGTCGGAGCCGACATCGGTCAAGAGACGCTGCGCGTTGAACGCCGGGATTTTGGCCGACAGGTCGCTCGTGGTCATCGAGAGATTGCCGGAAATTCGGATGAAGGGCCGCACCCGCATCACGTCGCGATTGCCGACGCGGGTCACGGTCGACACGCGCACCAGGCTGCGGGAGGCGGAGGATTCGCTGGGCGGCGGCAGGCGGTCACCCTTGTGCAGGCTGACGACGCGATCGTTGCCGGTGAACGCGCCGCGGAGCGCGCCTTCGACACGCTCCGGCACCTTGGCGAAGGTCATCTCGCCGTCGAGCGACGCAAAAACGGCGCCGCCGATCAGGGCCGCGCCACATAGTCCAGTCAGAATGGTGCCGCTAAACCATTGAACGGAGACACGGCGACGGTCGATCACCGCGGCCTCGGTGCCGTCGACTGAAAGCGGCGGCTCGTGACCGAGATCGATCATCCCGGTCTCGCGCCCAATTCCGCTTCCGCGTGACGCCCGTTGGCTCAACCCGATATCCCCCCAAATTCCAGCAACTGCGATCGACCTCAGCTCGTCCTCGTCCCCACCTTGATCCCCCGAAGAGGAATCGCGGCAGTGTGGCGAGCTACACGCATCGAATTCGAGAAGCCGATGGCCATTAGCTAGCCGCGATCTCGAACGTCAATGGTGTGCAGATCTCTCGATGTTGCTCGGCCGCGAAGGGAAGAGGCGACGGATTCTTGGAGAAAATCGCCTGGTCCCCCAGAAAAACCGCCCCAGCCCCCACAGGTTACGAGCGGTTCAATGCATTCGTTATAGCCAGAACGTCGCAGGATTGTGGCTCAAGTGCGGCATTTGAGGTGGAAAAGCTTCCCTGAAAGCAGGTCGATGCGCGCCGCCCGGCCCCGGGGCGGTCGGAACCCGTTTTGGAGGGCCTCACGGGCTGCCCGGCGACGAACTTTTTTTAAAGTTTTTTGCCGCGAGGGCTGGGTGGCGAATTTTTACCTCCGACCTAAGCCACGGAAAGCACGAGAATTTCTTCGCACTGCACAAGCGATTTGGGCGTGCGACGATTTGTTGACAATGGCCGTTGACAATCCCGAGGGGTGCGGACTATAAACCAACCACTGAGCGCGGCGCCGCCGGGTCACTGACCAAGGCGAGCGAACGCGCCACTGATGCTCCTCACTTCGATGAGTGACACAACAGCCGACATAAATCGGTTGAAGTTCACCGTCGGCCGGTGAAGGGTAGAACCACCCTCTAAGGGTGTGGGGTCATCGGATCCCGGGCTGTTTGACAAGTGAAGATGAAGAAAGAGAAACGTGGACGGCGGAGTCCTTGCGTCTCTCGGAATACTTGAAAGCTTCGGCTTTTGACTTCTGAGAGTGGACGAAAGACTTCGGCGGTACACGTTTTAAAGGTTACACCATCGCTGCCAACGATGTGAATCGCAGGCGGCTCGTTGACTTCGGTCGACGAAGAATGGTGGGACCTCGTCAAACGTTGTGATCAGCCGGTTCAAGGTTTCAAGTCCAACTTGAGAGTTTGATCCTGGCTCAGAGCGAACGCTGGCGGCAGGCTTAACACATGCAAGTCGAGCGGGCATAGCAATATGTCAGCGGCAGACGGGTGAGTAACGCGTGGGAACGTACCTTTTGGTTCGGAACAACTGAGGGAAACTTCAGCTAATACCGGATAAGCCCTTACGGGGAAAGATTTATCGCCGAAAGATCGGCCCGCGTCTGATTAGCTAGTTGGTGAGGTAATGGCTCACCAAGGCGACGATCAGTAGCTGGTCTGAGAGGATGATCAGCCACATTGGGACTGAGACACGGCCCAAACTCCTACGGGAGGCAGCAGTGGGGAATATTGGACAATGGGCGCAAGCCTGATCCAGCCATGCCGCGTGAGTGATGAAGGCCCTAGGGTTGTAAAGCTCTTTTGTGCGGGAAGATAATGACGGTACCGCAAGAATAAGCCCCGGCTAACTTCGTGCCAGCAGCCGCGGTAATACGAAGGGGGCTAGCGTTGCTCGGAATCACTGGGCGTAAAGGGTGCGTAGGCGGGTCTTTAAGTCAGGGGTGAAATCCTGGAGCTCAACTCCAGAACTGCCTTTGATACTGAAGATCTTGAGTTCGGGAGAGGTGAGTGGAACTGCGAGTGTAGAGGTGAAATTCGTAGATATTCGCAAGAACACCAGTGGCGAAGGCGGCTCACTGGCCCGATACTGACGCTGAGGCACGAAAGCGTGGGGAGCAAACAGGATTAGATACCCTGGTAGTCCACGCCGTAAACGATGAATGCCAGCCGTTAGTGGGTTTACTCACTAGTGGCGCAGCTAACGCTTTAAGCATTCCGCCTGGGGAGTACGGTCGCAAGATTAAAACTCAAAGGAATTGACGGGGGCCCGCACAAGCGGTGGAGCATGTGGTTTAATTCGACGCAACGCGCAGAACCTTACCAGCCCTTGACATCCCGGTCGCGGACTCCAGAGACGGAGTTCTTCAGTTCGGCTGGACCGGAGACAGGTGCTGCATGGCTGTCGTCAGCTCGTGTCGTGAGATGTTGGGTTAAGTCCCGCAACGAGCGCAACCCCCGTCCTTAGTTGCTACCATTTAGTTGAGCACTCTAAGGAGACTGCCGGTGATAAGCCGCGAGGAAGGTGGGGATGACGTCAAGTCCTCATGGCCCTTACGGGCTGGGCTACACACGTGCTACAATGGCGGTGACAATGGGATGCTAAGGGGCGACCCTTCGCAAATCTCAAAAAGCCGTCTCAGTTCGGATTGGGCTCTGCAACTCGAGCCCATGAAGTTGGAATCGCTAGTAATCGTGGATCAGCACGCCACGGTGAATACGTTCCCGGGCCTTGTACACACCGCCCGTCACACCATGGGAGTTGGTTTTACCTGAAGACGGTGCGCTAACCGAAAGGGGGCAGCCGGCCACGGTAGGGTCAGCGACTGGGGTGAAGTCGTAACAAGGTAGCCGTAGGGGAACCTGCGGCTGGATCACCTCCTTTCTAAGGATGATCCTTCAGATCAGCTCACGCTATCTATCGGATCGTTTTAGAAACATTCAGGGGCCAACAGTTTCAGGATTGTTGAGCTCCATTGGCGGGATTTCGCCGTCTTCGTTTCTCTTTCTTCGCGGACGAACACGCGCCAGGGGCTGAGCGCTGTGCGATGCACCGACTTCAGGTCGAGTGCGCGCCGGCATGTCTCTCGTGTTAGGGGCTTGTAGCTCAGTTGGTTAGAGCGCGCGCTTGATAAGCGTGAGGTCGGAAGTTCAAGTCTTCCCAGGCCCACCATTTTGATCGAGTGCGGA